>NZ_CP168522.1:0-4800000 GCF_047324915.1 Pseudomonas sp. Pseusp16
TCTTAACCAACCGCTCTTTAACAACTGAATCAAGCAATTCGTGTGGGTGCTTGTGGAGTCAGGCTGCTAGTCAACAGATTATCAGCATCACAAGTTACTCCGCGAGAAATCAAAGATGTAACCAACGATTGCTGAGCCAAGTTTAGGGTTTTCTCAAAACCCAAAGATGTTTGAACTGAAGAGTTTGATCATGGCTCAGATTGAACGCTGGCGGCAGGCCTAACACATGCAAGTCGAGCGGATGAAGGGAGCTTGCTCTCTGATTCAGCGGCGGACGGGTGAGTAATGCCTAGGAATCTGCCTGGTAGTGGGGGACAACGTCTCGAAAGGGACGCTAATACCGCATACGTCCTACGGGAGAAAGCAGGGGACCTTCGGGCCTTGCGCTATCAGATGAGCCTAGGTCGGATTAGCTAGTTGGTGAGGTAATGGCTCACCAAGGCGACGATCCGTAACTGGTCTGAGAGGATGATCAGTCACACTGGAACTGAGACACGGTCCAGACTCCTACGGGAGGCAGCAGTGGGGAATATTGGACAATGGGCGAAAGCCTGATCCAGCCATGCCGCGTGTGTGAAGAAGGTCTTCGGATTGTAAAGCACTTTAAGTTGGGAGGAAGGGTTGTAGATTAATACTCTGCAATTTTGACGTTACCGACAGAATAAGCACCGGCTAACTCTGTGCCAGCAGCCGCGGTAATACAGAGGGTGCAAGCGTTAATCGGAATTACTGGGCGTAAAGCGCGCGTAGGTGGTTTGTTAAGTTGGATGTGAAAGCCCCGGGCTCAACCTGGGAACTGCATTCAAAACTGACAAGCTAGAGTATGGTAGAGGGTGGTGGAATTTCCTGTGTAGCGGTGAAATGCGTAGATATAGGAAGGAACACCAGTGGCGAAGGCGACCACCTGGACTGATACTGACACTGAGGTGCGAAAGCGTGGGGAGCAAACAGGATTAGATACCCTGGTAGTCCACGCCGTAAACGATGTCAACTAGCCGTTGGGAGCCTTGAGCTCTTAGTGGCGCAGCTAACGCATTAAGTTGACCGCCTGGGGAGTACGGCCGCAAGGTTAAAACTCAAATGAATTGACGGGGGCCCGCACAAGCGGTGGAGCATGTGGTTTAATTCGAAGCAACGCGAAGAACCTTACCAGGCCTTGACATCCAATGAACTTTCCAGAGATGGATTGGTGCCTTCGGGAACATTGAGACAGGTGCTGCATGGCTGTCGTCAGCTCGTGTCGTGAGATGTTGGGTTAAGTCCCGTAACGAGCGCAACCCTTGTCCTTAGTTACCAGCACGTAATGGTGGGCACTCTAAGGAGACTGCCGGTGACAAACCGGAGGAAGGTGGGGATGACGTCAAGTCATCATGGCCCTTACGGCCTGGGCTACACACGTGCTACAATGGTCGGTACAGAGGGTTGCCAAGCCGCGAGGTGGAGCTAATCCCACAAAACCGATCGTAGTCCGGATCGCAGTCTGCAACTCGACTGCGTGAAGTCGGAATCGCTAGTAATCGCGAATCAGAATGTCGCGGTGAATACGTTCCCGGGCCTTGTACACACCGCCCGTCACACCATGGGAGTGGGTTGCACCAGAAGTAGCTAGTCTAACCTTCGGGAGGACGGTTACCACGGTGTGATTCATGACTGGGGTGAAGTCGTAACAAGGTAGCCGTAGGGGAACCTGCGGCTGGATCACCTCCTTAATCGACGACTCAGCTGCTCCATAAGTTCCCACACGAATTGCTTGATTCATTGAAGAAGACGAGAGGCGAGCCTTTAAGGCGGTCTGCTTCGTTAGAGTTTAGAAATGAATATTCCAGTGTGAATATTGATTTCTAGTCTTTGACTAGTTCGTTCTTTAAAAATTTGGGTATGTGATAGAAAGATAGACTGAACGTTACTTTCACTGGTAACGGATCAGGCTAAGGTAAAATTTGTGAGTTGCTCTTAGAGCAAGTGCGAATTTTCGGCGAATGTCGTCTTCACAGTATAACCAGATTGCTTGGGGTTATATGGTCAAGTGAAGAAGCGCATACGGTGGATGCCTTGGCAGTCAGAGGCGATGAAAGACGTGGTAGCCTGCGAAAAGCTTCGGGGAGTCGGCAAACAGACTTTGATCCGGAGATGTCTGAATGGGGGAACCCAGCCATCATAAGATGGTTATCTTGTACTGAATACATAGGTGCAAGAGGCGAACCAGGGGAACTGAAACATCTAAGTACCCTGAGGAAAAGAAATCAACCGAGATTCCCTTAGTAGTGGCGAGCGAACGGGGACTAGCCCTTAAGTTGATTTGAGATTAGCGGAACGCTCTGGAAAGTGCGGCCATAGTGGGTGATAGCCCTGTACGCGAAAATCTCTTATCAATGAAATCGAGTAGGACGGAGCACGAGAAACTTTGTCTGAATATGGGGGGACCATCCTCCAAGGCTAAATACTACTGACTGACCGATAGTGAACTAGTACCGTGAGGGAAAGGCGAAAAGAACCCCGGAGAGGGGAGTGAAATAGATCCTGAAACCGTATGCGTACAAGCAGTGGGAGCCCACTTTGTTGGGTGACTGCGTACCTTTTGTATAATGGGTCAGCGACTTATTTTCAGTGGCGAGCTTAACCGAATAGGGGAGGCGTAGCGAAAGCGAGTCTTAATAGGGCGTCTAGTCGCTGGGAATAGACCCGAAACCGGGCGATCTATCCATGGGCAGGTTGAAGGTTAGGTAACACTGACTGGAGGACCGAACCGACTACCGTTGAAAAGTTAGCGGATGACCTGTGGATCGGAGTGAAAGGCTAATCAAGCTCGGAGATAGCTGGTTCTCCTCGAAAGCTATTTAGGTAGCGCCTCATGTATCACTGTAGGGGGTAGAGCACTGTTTCGGCTAGGGGGTCATCCCGACTTACCAAACCGATGCAAACTCCGAATACCTACAAGTGCCGAGCATGGGAGACACACGGCGGGTGCTAACGTCCGTCGTGAAAAGGGAAACAACCCAGACCGTCAGCTAAGGTCCCAAAGTTATGGTTAAGTGGGAAACGATGTGGGAAGGCTTAGACAGCTAGGAGGTTGGCTTAGAAGCAGCCACCCTTTAAAGAAAGCGTAATAGCTCACTAGTCGAGTCGGCCTGCGCGGAAGATGTAACGGGGCTCAAACCATACACCGAAGCTACGGGTATCACGTAAGTGATGCGGTAGAGGAGCGTTCTGTAAGCCTGTGAAGGTGAGTTGAGAAGCTTGCTGGAGGTATCAGAAGTGCGAATGCTGACATGAGTAACGACAATGGGTGTGAAAAACACCCACGCCGAAAGACCAAGGTTTCCTGCGCAACGTTAATCGACGCAGGGTTAGTCGGTCCCTAAGGCGAGGCTGAAAAGCGTAGTCGATGGAAAACAGGTTAATATTCCTGTACTTCTGGTTATTGCGATGGAGGGACGGAGAAGGCTAGGCCAGCTTGGCGTTGGTTGTCCAAGTTTAAGGTGGTAGGCTGAGATCTTAGGTAAATCCGGGATCTTAAGGCCGAGAGCTGATGACGAGTTACCCTTTGGGTGACGAAGTGGTTGATGCCATGCTTCCAAGAAAAGCTTCTAAGCTTCAGATAACCAGGAACCGTACCCCAAACCGACACAGGTGGTTGGGTAGAGAATACCAAGGCGCTTGAGAGAACTCGGGTGAAGGAACTAGGCAAAATGGCACCGTAACTTCGGGAGAAGGTGCGCCGGTGAGGGTGAAGCATTTACTGCGTAAGCCCACGCCGGTCGAAGATACCAGGCCGCTGCGACTGTTTATTAAAAACACAGCACTCTGCAAACACGAAAGTGGACGTATAGGGTGTGACGCCTGCCCGGTGCCGGAAGGTTAATTGATGGGGTTAGCTAACGCGAAGCTCTTGATCGAAGCCCCGGTAAACGGCGGCCGTAACTATAACGGTCCTAAGGTAGCGAAATTCCTTGTCGGGTAAGTTCCGACCTGCACGAATGGCGTAACGATGGCGGCGCTGTCTCCACCCGAGACTCAGTGAAATTGAAATCGCTGTGAAGATGCAGTGTATCCGCGGCTAGACGGAAAGACCCCGTGAACCTTTACTATAGCTTTGCACTGGACTTTGAATTTGCTTGTGTAGGATAGGTGGGAGGCTTTGAAGCGTGGACGCCAGTTCGCGTGGAGCCATCCTTGAAATACCACCCTGGCAACTTTGAGGTTCTAACTCAGGTCCGTTATCCGGATCGAGGACAGTGTATGGTGGGTAGTTTGACTGGGGCGGTCTCCTCCTAAAGAGTAACGGAGGAGTACGAAGGTGCGCTCAGACCGGTCGGAAATCGGTCGTAGAGTATAAAGGCAAAAGCGCGCTTGACTGCGAGACAGACACGTCGAGCAGGTACGAAAGTAGGTCTTAGTGATCCGGTGGTTCTGTATGGAAGGGCCATCGCTCAACGGATAAAAGGTACTCCGGGGATAACAGGCTGATACCGCCCAAGAGTTCATATCGACGGCGGTGTTTGGCACCTCGATGTCGGCTCATCACATCCTGGGGCTGAAGCCGGTCCCAAGGGTATGGCTGTTCGCCATTTAAAGTGGTACGCGAGCTGGGTTTAGAACGTCGTGAGACAGTTCGGTCCCTATCTGCCGTGGACGTTTGAGATTTGAGAGGGGCTGCTCCTAGTACGAGAGGACCGGAGTGGACGAACCTCTGGTGTTCCGGTTGTCACGCCAGTGGCATTGCCGGGTAGCTATGTTCGGAAAAGATAACCGCTGAAAGCATCTAAGCGGGAAACTTGCCTCAAGATGAGATCTCACTGGGACCTTGAGTCCCCTGAAGGGCCGTCGAAGACTACGACGTTGATAGGTTGGGTGTGTAAGCGCTGTGAGGCGTTGAGCTAACCAATACTAATTGCCCGTGAGGCTTGACCATATAACACCCAAGCAATTTGCTGACCTGAAAAGGCACCAGATTGCGGTGTGTGAAGACGCAATGAACCGAAAGTTCGCAAACACACAAATCTATCGCATACCCAATTTGCTGAAGCGAGGCCAGTTGGCCACGACTCAGTACCCGAATTTCTTGACGACCATAGAGCGTTGGAACCACCTGATCCCATCCCGAACTCAGCAGTGAAACGATGCATCGCCGATGGTAGTGTGGGGTTTCCCCATGTGAGAGTAGGTCATCGTCAAGATTAAATTCCGAAACCCCTATCTGCGCATACAGGTAGGGGTTTTGTTTTGCCTGGCGAAAAGTTTATGTCGCCGCTTATACCCTCAGAGCCGGCTCAGCCGGCACTTGGCCAGGGAGCGTTTCTGTGTCGTGGTCGTTGCCTTAACAGGCTTTAGAGTTGACGTGTGGCAGCGCGGAGGCTGGAGATACTCTGAATCGCCATCGTCGGCTTTGGGTCGAATAGCGACCGCCACTCGTTGTGACTGATTCACCCTTGTCCCCCCTCAACGTGGAGGACGAGCCATGAACACTATTGCTAAGTACTGCCATCAGCCTTGGAACAAGGGAAAGCTTGTCGGGCAGAAAGCCCCGCTCCGAGTCAGAGATATCTGGGCTATTCGGGTCAGACTCCAGCTCGCGGAGAAGACACGTGATTTGGCGCTCTTCAACTTGGCCATCGACAGCAAGCTACGTGCTTGTGACTTAACCAAGCTGCGAGTTCGAGACATCGCCCATGGGGAGCATGTTTCGTCACGGGCCATCGTGATGCAGCAGAAAACTCAGCACCCAGTGCAATTTGAAATCACTGAGCAAACTCGAACGGTTTTGGAGGCGTGGATGCATCAGGCGCACCTCCGCAGCGAGGACTTCTTGTTTCCAACTCGATTGCATGCTTCAGACCATCTTTCCACCAGGCAACCTTTCCATTCGATAGTGCAATGTAGGTAACAAAACTAAGCGCTCATCGCGGCTCAACTGCCCTTCAGTAAGGTCAATCGGCACCGGCAGAGACTGGCCCGCATTGCCGACTAGACCTTAAACTGATTCACTAAACTCATCTGGTGACTGGCCAAGGAGTTGAGACTTGCACTCACTTCAGCTGATTCAGCGGCTTGCTGTGTCAGGGTCTCGGTTACGGTACGTATTGCAGACACGTTTCGGCTGACTTCTTCCGCTACGGAGCTTTGCTCCTCTGCAGCGCTGGCTATCTGCAAGTTCATCTCCGTGATGACGCCAACCGCGTCGCTGATCTGCGTCAGGGCGTTAGACGCTCGGATAATTTGGACAGCATTCACATTTGCCTTATCACGACTCGAATGCATTGTATTGACCACATCCTGGGTGCTTCCTTGGATACGATCAATGACGTTTCGAATCTCCTCCACCGAGTTTTGAGTCCGTCTGGCGAGGTTGCGAACTTCGTCCGCCACGACCGCGAAACCACGACCGCTTTCGCCCGCTCGTGCAGCTTCAATTGCTGCATTGAGGGCGAGGAGGTTGGTCTGTTCTGCAATACTGCGAATGACTTCCAGCACCGTCCCGATTTCTAAGCTGTGAACTGCCAGAGTTTCGATCTCAGTGACCGCTTTGCTGACGTCCTCAGCCAAGGCTTTGATGTCCAGAGTCGTACGTTCAACTATCTTCATACCTTCTCGGGCGGATTCGTCGGCGCCGGTAGCTGCCGTGGCGGCATTGGCGGCGCTGGCAGCAACGTCTTGAGCGGTAGCGCTCATTTCGTGTGACGCCGTAGCTACCTGTTCGATCTCACGATACTGCTGCTGCATTCCATCGCTAGTTTGATGCGCGATTTGGGAAGATTTATCAGCAGTCGTGCGAGCGTCGTTGATACTGGTCTTGATGAGGGCGATGGTTGGCTGAAGCTTATCTAGAAATTTATTGAAGTTGCCCGTCAGAGCACCCAGTTCGTCTTTACGGCTGTAATCAAGACGCTGTGTTAGATCACCGTCACCGCTCGCTATGTCTTTCAGCATCTGAGCGACACGATTGATAGGCTTAGACACGCCCGACGCTGTTAACCACAAAAGTCCCAGCCCTAGGAGTCCAGCGCCAATTGAAACAAGTAAGGTCATCCAGGTAGCGCTACGTTGTGAGTCGTTGAGCATCGATTGCATTTTTAATGCGTCTGCAAGCAACACGTCTCTGGGAACGTCCACTGCAACTCCCCAGGCGGACACACCCTCGACCGGCCTCACCGGATAAATTGCTCTGATTAGGCTTCCTTGTGCAACGACCGTGGCCGTACCCGCTTGAGTCAGTTGGAGTATTTCTTGCCCGTCATCGCCAAGGGCCGTTTGAATCAAATCTCCCACGCTTTTAGGGTTATCACTGTTAGCTGCAAGGACACCTTGGCTCGATACAATCAGAACATGGCCAGCACCATTAAACAGCTCAGCTCCAGCCTGCTCGGCGCTTGCTTGAAGTGAACTTAAGGCAAGGTCCACACCGGCAACACCTACGACCTTCCCGTTTATATTGATGGGGACGGCAACAGTCGTCATGAGCACGGTTTCGGTGCCGACCACTCCTGCGTAGGGCTCTAATGGGCACTGCTTGCCAGAGGCTCCAGAGGCTAATGCGCACCAGTACCAAGTATTAGAAGGTGCACCAGTCGCGTTCGCATCCGCCTTTTTTAAGTCGGCTTCTGTGATAACAGTGTGGATGTCGGCACCGCCGAAACGACTCCAGTAAGACCCAAACCGGCCTTGCTCATTCGATCCACGGCCTGTGTCGTTGACAAAGGCTGGGTCGTTTCCATCCAGAGCATTAGGTTCAAAAACACCCCAAACCCCTAAGACCGATTTGTTGCGTTTGAACGCCTTTTCTATAGCCCTAGTGGCTTCTTCTCGAATAGCAGAGTCGGATATGTCGAGCCGTTTCGCAGCGCTGCCTAGATTGGAAAGCTGTTCAGCCATGTCGTGTGCGAGCATGACGTCCGAGGAATAAAGTTTTTGCAGGAGAGCGGCTTTCTCCGCTGCTTGGGCTAGCAGGAGTTGTTCAGTGCTCTGTGTCAGAGCGCGTTCACTTTGATGACTGACCAGTACATTGTTCGAACTGCTCTGGTAAATATTCATGCAGACAAGGGTAATAACTACACCTGCGAGTGAGAGGCCAGCCAGCAGGATAATTCTAAGCCGAATGGAGAGTGAATTGAACATACTAATGCTCGCATTGAGTATTGGAATACGTTGCTTCGGTATGCCCGTTGATGAGAATAAAACTTCCGAAGCGAGGGTCAAAACTTATTGAAAAAAATGACGGGTCGGTTAGGACCCGTCAACTCACTAGAATTTCACTTGAAGAATGAATTGCGAGTATACGTTGGTTTGGTTATCACCCAGTTGAGAACCACCGTTGTCCACATCCTTGTCAGGTTTGTAGAAGCCAACTAGCGGCATTGCTGAAATATGGTCCGTAATCTGCCACATGGCATACACATCTAGCTCTTTGCCATCGAGGTTTGAAAATGCACCTGCTGTGGAGCTTAAGGTGTCAAAGCGGTAAGCCAGTGCGCCTAATGTGAGTTTGTCCATAGGGGTCAACGTCAAGCCGACTTGCTGTATGCGTGTATTGGTACTGAAGGGGCCAGAATAGTTGCTAGCAACCTCACCTTGGAACCAAGTTCCTAATGCTCTGAAGTTACCATAGAATAAAGTGTCGTATCCTTCGGAAAAGCGACTGAAGCGATAGCTGACATAGGGACGCCATGCTATATCAGAAAAAGTCCATCCAGCTTCCGTGTACCAGGCGCTCTCGTCGCCAGTTGAGTTTCTATGTTGTCGAGCGTACTCGCCGCTTAGAAACAAACTTGGATGTCCTAGATTACCCTGCGCTCGCACCGAGACCGTTCGGGTATCTTTACGATCAATGAAGTCAAAGGCCTCGTCAGTGTCCACAACTTTTAAATAAGTCAGTCCAATAGTCCCAAGATCGGTCACGTTTTCAAGTGTTCCCGCAACTATTTCTGCTTTACCCTGAGCGGGGTTATCTGATTTAAGCCACATCAAATCACTACGAAGTCCTTCAGCCCCGCCTATTTTTACAACGGCTGTTTCATCAAAAGCTTTTCGACCCGTCAGATAATAGGCCCCCCCTCGGTTGAATTCCCCATCACCGAAGGATTTACCCAGATTCAGGGCGTCACCAGCAATAAGGAAACCGTCACCAACGACGATGTTCTGGCGACCAACTGAAATGTCTAGACCATCTTTACCAAGCAGCGAAAAAGCGTTCCCAGATTTCCAGCCAAGGTATGCGTCCTCAATTTTGGTGGTCCGTTCGGATCCATCTGTCCAGCCTGCTGCATCGCCTTGACCGTATGTTGCACTGGACAACCAGTTTAGCGCCCCATAGGTACGCTGCTCTGCGTCACCTGCTGCAAGCCAGCCACTGAAGCCATATTTGGCATACGATTCTTGCCAGTCTTTTGATCCTGCTTTCAGGTCACTGGACTGGGCATAGGATTTACGGCTATGAAATGCCCCTAAGGCCAATTCGAAATCCGCGTTCACAGCACCTTTCTCTGACGAATATAACTCATAGGCTTCAGCTTTTAAGGAGGTCTGAAGTGCCGCGAGCATTATCAGAGTTCCCACTTTTTTATTATTTCTGACCACAGTTTGTACTCCGGGTAAGTTTCTACGGAATGTAGAGCGATAAATGGAGTTAAAGCAGAACGGCAGATTTGGGATCCCTGGAGTTTTAGAAAGTCCGAGACAAAGCTGATGTGCTTGCTGCCTTCTGATTTTATTATTTTGAAGCAGCACCCGCCGACGCGGGCGTTGGGGGTTTTATATAAAGCCCCATCCAATAACGGTGGGGCCATTTATTATTGTTCGTTAGATAGGGAAGGCGCGCTCGCCTAGTTGTAGCGTGACCCATTTCAATTCGGTCATATCGTGGATCGAATAACGACCATTTTCTTTGCCGTGACCGCTCTCCTTAAATCCGCCGAAAGGCGCGTTTGGATCATCGTCAAAAGAGTTGTCGTTGATATGAACTGAACCAGCTTCAATCCGAAGTGCGAAATCAAACGCTTTTTGAAGGTCGTTGGTCACAATGCCGGAAGAAAGTCCGTAGGATGTGTCGTTCGCAAGCTCGACTGCATGCTCGAAGTCTTTGGCTTTGTAAATGGAAACCAAGGGGCCGAAGCTTTCCTCGTTGTACACGGCCATTGATGGATCAACATCGGTCAATACGGCAGGCTGGAACAGATTTCCTTGATACTCTCCACCGGTTAGCAGCGCCGCACCTTTAGACAGGGCATCATCGATCTGACCACGAATAAATTCGCACTGTTTGGAGTTGATCAACGGACCGACTATCGTTGAAGGATCTGTTGGATCACCACAACGAATGGAACGGACTTTCTCAACGAATGCAGTACAGAACTTTTCGTAGATCGCTTCTTCAACGATTATCCGAGAGTTAGCCATGCAAACCTGGCCTTGGTTGAAGAAAATCCCGAAAGCAGCGGCGCTCACTGCGTAATCAAGCTTGGCGTCATTCAGAATTACGATTGGACTCTTACCGCCAAGCTCTAGAACGATTCGCTTCTGGAATTTGCCAGCAAGCTCGGACAGGTACTGGCCGACTTTCGCTGATCCCGTGAAAGTCACCATCTTGACGCGTTTGTCTGAGAAGAACTTATCACCCAGTGCTTCATTGGTGGTCGGCAGCACGTTGAAGACACCTGGTGGAATGCCTGCTTCTTCGAGAATCTCAGCAAACAGCAAACCAATCAGTGGCGTTTGCGGTGCAGGCTTCAGCAGGAATGCGTTGCCAGCAGCTAAGGCGGGGGCGAGTTTTTTCCCGTTTAACAGCAGCGGCGCGTTGAACGGTCCGACCCCTGCAATGACGCCAAGCGGCTGGCGAATGGACATTGAGATACGTCCAGCACCGTCAGCAGGCATGGTCTCTCCGCGTATGTCTCGCGCTTGTCCTGCTGCGATGCGGAAAGTGCTGACCATGTAGTCGCATTCGAACATCGCTTTGCCGAACACATTGCCTCCTTCCTCGATGAGGATCTTCGCAATGTCACCGCGACGGCGCTCGATGATGTCCGCAGCACGGCAGAGAATAGCCTCTCGCTCTTTAGCAAGAGTTTTCCCCCAGGTCTTTTGCGCCTCGAATGCAGCCTCAATAGCGCTGTCGATGTCAGCCGCTGTCGCAAGCTTCACGCGAGCAATCGCTTTTTGGTTGTAGGGGTTGATCACGATCTGCTCTGGCTGGTCGTCGCTCTGCCAGGATTTACCATTGATATAGGGGTGGTAAATTTTCAGGTCTTTTATGGCTAAGTCGGTCATTGCAGCCCACCTATGAGTCATGTGTTACAAGGAGGAAATGTTGCGAAACGTCGCGCTCAAATTACTTGAGGTCTGGTGGCCCTCCGATTACAGAACCACCAGACCATTGCGTCAGACAGGTTCGCTCTTCTTCCAGTTATCCATCAACGTGTTTGAGGGGAGCGTCTCGTCCAGGAGCTTCTGTGTGGTAATCGCCCCCGCAATCGGCAAACCCTCAGGGTTCAAGAGGCCGATCTGGACCAGCACGCTCGCTTGGTCCCAGTAGATATGCTCGTGGTACAGCTTGTCACCTCGGAATCGAACTACTCCCAGCATGGGAATTTCGACATATTTGCCTGTCGGGGCCACATTAGGGATCAGCCAATCGATCTCCGTGGTGTGGGTAAAGCACATGATAAACTCATCGACGATCTGTAGTGCGCCCACTGTCCGCGACAGAGGGATGAGCTTCATATCCGGCGGGTTTCCGTGAACGAAGTGGTGTTGGTAGAAGCGGCTCAGCTGTTTGCTACCGACCCCACCTGTCATTGTTGGGATGTGGTTGACGTAAGGCTCAGCCACCATAGTCGCCATGGTCGCCGGGACGTCTCGCGTGTCGAACTCGTGCTTAACGTGCTCGTCCCACAAGTCCGAAAGGTTGAAGTAGGGGCCAATCTCACGCTTCAATGCAGCGATAGTTCTCTCATGCGCCATGAGTGCAGCAGGTTTGTCAAAGTGGTCGCTGCCAACGCGAGCAAATGCGTGATCGACATTTGGATAGGTGTAGATTTCTGCAGCTTTGTTGCCCTTTAGCGCGGCACTAATTTTCGAGCGTGCCTCAACGCCACAATAAGCATCGTTTTCGGCAAAGTGCAGTACCAGTCGACCAGTAACCTCGTCTACTTCGTCCAGATACTCTTCGATTCCCATGCCGTAGTACCCGACCGAGCAGGCTGCACGAGTACGAGTAGCTGTCAGGTAGGCTAGCTTACCGCCCATGCAGAATCCCACGTAGCCGAGGCCATCGCCTTCGACTTGATCCAAGGATTCTAATTTGGCAAGGCTTGCAGCAATATCACGAACAGCCAGATCCACATCCATACGCTGGAAGAGGTCGATTGCTTTAGTAAAGTCTTCTTCCGTGTAACCCAGGTCGACATTTCGCTCCAATCTCCAAAAAAGATCTGGCACGAGCACGACATAGCCCTCTTCGGCGTAGAGGTCAGCGACGGCGCGCATGTTAGCGTTGACACCGAAAATTTCTTGGCCGAGAACAACCCCTGGCCCTTTTCCGCTAGCGGGTACGGCGAGATAACCGCGAAACGTTTGTTCTTTATCCAGGGTTTGGATGTCGATGAATTCGCCCATTTTTTGTGCTCCTCTGAATTAAACTATTTGGAATCGGAATGACGCTGGAACCACACGCGGGGCGATAGCCCTCTGTCTGGGCCAAGGATGGAAAATCCCCCATCGACTGGCACATCCACTCCGGTCATCCAAGAGGCTCCGGCGGTGCATAGAAATGCAACAACATTGCCCACCTCTTCACCGCGCCCTATCCGACCGAGTGGGTGGAAATCAGCGCCCACGCGGTCCGCAAGCTCGACGTCGTTATTTGTCAGGCCTGCGACGGCTGGGGACCAAGTCCAGGCAGGGGAAACGCTGAGAACACGGGTGCCTTTATCGGCCAAACTCACTGCGAAATTTTTGGTTAGCTGAAGCATTGCCGCTTTCGAGGCGGGGTAGAGCGCTCGGCCTGCTGCACCGAATTTCCCACCGGTGCTCGTGATGTTCACAATGGTGCTTCCAGGCCTTAAAAGGGGAGACACTTTCCGCACAAACATTGCCGCAGAAATCACGTTCACATTTAAGCTTTTGTGCCAGTCTTCGCGAGATGACTCGATACCGTGATCGATATAGATACAAGCGTTGTTGACAAGAATGTCAATTTTTCCGAATTGATTGATCGTATTATCGATGCACGTGTCAATGTCTTCATCGTTTTCGACATCGCACTCAGTGTAAGAAGCGCATGGCCCGAGTTGTTCGCAAAGCTCACGGCCAACGACCGCATTCCGACCCACAAGCATTACTTCGGCACCTTGTGCCAGCATGACCTTGGCGATATCCAGACCAAGTCCTTGAGTGCTCCCAGTTATGATTGCAACTTTTCCTGCAAGGCTCATTATTGCACCTCAATCAATTGGCGGACGCTGGAGATTTTGGCTATCAAACTCATGCTTTTAAGAGATGCGTCATGGGTTGCAGGATCAGCAGCCGAACATGCGTCTGAGGGAACTACTACGTTATATCCGCAATCCACAGCGTGCCTTACAGTACTCTCTACAACTGAGTGAGTTGCTACACCCGCAATAATCAGCGTGCGTGCGCCAAGCATGTGCAAGAGTGCCTCCGCATGCGTACCATAAAAAGCATTGATACGCTTGTGAGTGATTACAAATTCCTTCCCGTTTTCGTGCGGGCTTAAAGAGTCAAAGAACTCAGCGCCCCATGATCCATCTATTACAGCACCTATCTTTTTTACGTTTTCCAAGATCGGGGCGTTGGCAATCAAGTCGGAATAATTACCACGGTATGCAACCCGCGCGTGGATGATTGGCCAGCCGTTCTTACGAGCAACGCGTAGCAATTCGGTCGCAGCTGAAATCAGATTCGCGCGCCCCTCTCCGTCAGTGTCTAGACCTACCTTGATCCGCCCATCCGCATGGAGAACGTCATTCTGGTAATGGAGAGCAATTACGACTGGCCGATCCATTAAACGAATACCTCCAGGTTAGCGAATACGTCGTTGCAGTTGACTAGATCAACTCGCTTGAGCTTGATCTTCCAGCCGTCAACCTTGTTGCCTATAAGTTTGTAGGTATAACGTCCGGCGAGTTGACGCTGGTCAAGACGCCATTCGGTGGCTTGGAAAGAGGCACTTACGACTAGGAAGTCGTCTTCATCCAAGCCTTGGATGCACACGTTGCCTACCAGGTGAGCCGTTTGAGTCTGTGGCTGCTGCGACCAGTTACGAGCATTTTCTACCCGACGTATGCGAGTTTCACGCAGCATGCGGTTCTCCCAAAAAAGGGAGATGTGATCAAACGGGTTCTCCTGATTGTGCTTTTGAGGCACCCAGTACATACCGTCATCGGTGAATAGTTTATCCCACTCCCAAAACTTCCAAGTGTCTAGAAGTCGAGCTTCCTTGAAGATAAACTGCTCGATCGAACGAAGAGTTACTTCATCAACAATCGTAGGTGTCAGGTTGTCGGTTTTTACGTTGAAAGAGCGGTCAAGCAACATTATTGCTCTCCTTGGCGATGATGGTTCCAGTCATAAACTTCTTCCAGGCAGCAAACTGATTACGCATTGGAAGTTCGCTTGTACCGTTGGTTGATACCGCACCATCTTCGAGAATTTTATCTGTACCGACATAACGGTGCATGCTGATCCAGCTACCCCCTCTGGTCATGTTGCCTTCTTGACAGCGTGCATAAACTTCAACGTCGTCTGGCATCACGTTGGAAGAAGGGGAGTTGATGACGTTCGCGTAAGTAAGTGCACGGTCAAACACTACGTCGGGTGCACCTTTGCAGCGGAAGGTCTGTATTTCGACCATGGTCTTATCAACCGAGACGGGACGAATAACCCGGAATTGCATGAATACGGTATGAGGCGAACCACTCCCGTAAATCACGGTGTTATGACGATTCATACCCATGATTTCACGAGCCCGATCTGCCCCGTATGCTTCACTCAGGCATTCGAAATGCGCACGAGATACTTCATCCCGCTCAGCGGCGCCCGGATCGAAAATCGCTTCCATGTAGCCGTGGCCGTTGTGGTAAGCGCGAAGCTCTAATTTTTCCCAGAAGTCGTAGGGTTCGCCATTGCCGTCCATGATTAGGAGTTCGAACGGCATTTCGCCGATAGCCTCGGCTTCCTCACGCGCAGCATCAACTGATGACTCGTGGGTTACACGTGCGTGCATGGTGTCATGGAGGTTTTCGTAGAAAACTTTCCAGTTGGAGCGTTGCTGTACTCGAAAAATACCACCGGCAACTTCAAGCTCACCGACAGGGGACCGGTCGCACATGTTGTCAATTGACGTCACGACGCCGCCGAGGAAAGTCTTAAGATCTTCGCCGTACGAAGCCTGGCTCGCGAATACAAAGCCGCGATAGCTATCAACCCGAGCCACGCTGACCATAGAGAAATCAGGATGCTTAGGGTCGTAGCAAGTTCCTTCGAATCCGCTCTTCAACGGGGCCGACAAGTGCGAGCCATCCAGCTTGAATGTCCAAGCATGGTAGGGGCAGCGGAAGAATTTGCCGACGTTGCCGTCACCGTCCGCGACTAATTTTGCCCCTTTATGGGGGCAACGGTTGTAGTGAACGTTCACCTGTCCATCAGGTGCACGGACCATTACAACATCTTGATCGCCGATGCGAGTGGTGTGGTAATCACCAGGGTTTTTGACCTGGCTTTCGTGGCCCACATAAATCCATGCGTGGCCATAAATTCGTTCCATTTCAAGTTGAAAAAGAACAGGATCGGTATAGACGCTCTTATGCACACTATCTTCTCGAATCAAATCCGAGATTTGTTCATTCGTAGGAATCATTGTTCTCTCCGTTGCTTATTAGAGGTCAAGTACCAACTTGGCAGTTTTGGCACGAGAAACACATGTACAGAAGGCGCCGCTGGATCGCTCGCGATCAGATAGGCATATGTCACGGTGATCGGCTTCACCATCAATGATTTGAGTCACACATACACCACAGTCGCCGCGTCGGCAGTCAAACATCGGATCTAAACCTGCTTCAATCATCACATCCAGCAGGTTCTGGCCCGCATTAACTGCCAGTGTCACGCCACTTGCGCGAAGCTCCACTTCAAATGCTTGATCACCTTCCTCTTCCAGGGCTCCGGCGAAAAGTTCGTAGTGGACGTGTTCTTCTGGCCAGCCGAGCTCCCGAGCTATTTGGATCACAGAGGTGATCATCTCTGTTGGGCCGCATATGTATAGGTGAGTTCGTGCACTGGGGTTGGCTAAAACCGTTGCCGCGGGAAAACGTTTAGTTGCATCTCCGCCGCTGATCCAACACCGACTGTTGTCGAAGCACTTAACTTCGTCTAAGTAAGCCATGTTCACTGCATCGCGGCCTGCGTAATGCAGGGTGAAGTCTTTTCCGGACTCCATCAGCGCACGCCCCATGCTCAACATTGGTGTGATGCCAATACCTCCTGCAATGAGCAGGTAATGCTCTGCGTCCTCTATTAGAGGGAAGTGGTTACGAGGTGGGTCGACCTCAATAACTTGACCCTCTGTGAGGCTGTGCACCCACTTTGAACCACCAGTACTCTTGTCATCGAGCTGTACCGCAATTTCATAGTGGTTATGTGCCGACAAATTCACGATTGAATATGCGCGTTTCTGTTTCCGCTCACCAGGAATATGTAGCTCTAGATGTGCGCCCGGGGTGAATTCAGGCAGCTTTTCCCCATCTTTAGCTGTAAGCACAAGCCGCCGAATGCGGGGAGTAAGAGCTTCAATTTTTTCGACTTTTAATGATAATTTGGACATAGGAAACCTGCGCATATAACAAGCGATCATTAAACTTAACTGGTAGTCCGGTCCCAGTGATTATTATTAACGATGTTTCTCAATCAGTGGAAACATCAGCAAATAAGCCAAGGCCTAAAATAGATTAGGTATTGCTTTCGGTAAACTTTTCAAAATACATCCGGACTGACGTAAGTTTTTTATCCAGGTGCCATTTCTTTATAGACTCCACCATTGGGGGAGGGCCGCACATGTACATGTCAAATGGCGTGTCAGAAGTTTCGTACGGCAAGAGATGCTCAGGAATGAACCCCTTTTTCCCCTGCCACTTCTCATCCGCATCGCTAAGAACCGGCGTGAAGTCGAAGTCTCTAATTTTTTTCTTGTATGCCTCGATGCGAGGTATTTCGCACAAATCTTGTTCGGTCCGAACGCCATAGAAGAGGTGGATTGGGAAACCTGAGCCGCCTTTCTCCGCCAACTGATCGAGCATGCCCAGAAAAGCGGAAAGGCCTGTCCCGCCTGCAACCATTATCACCGGACGGTCAATATGCCTCAGATAAAAGGCTCCCAATGGCGCCTCCATCTTGATCGTATCGCCAACTTTGCAACGATCTCGCATGTAGTCTGTCATGACGCCACTGGGCAAGAGGCGTACCAAAAATTCAAGAGTCCGACTTCCAGGTGCACAGGCAAATGAATAGGAGCGGCTATGCTCGGTATGCGGAACTTGAATCCGCGCATACTGGCCCGGCAGATAATTCAAAGGCGCAGCGTCGGACCCTATTTCGACCTTCAGTATCGCAGTGCTCTCAGATACCTGAATCACCTCAGTGACGGTAGTCGTTACTTCAGCTGTTCCTTCGCTTCCACAGAGGGTCGAGTCGAAATCAAAGTAGAATGACGCGTCAGACAGCACTCTCGTCTGGCAAGACAGGACCTTACGCTCTGCCAGGTCCTGCTCCGAAAGAGCCTCCTCATCCACATAATCTTGAGTGTAACTACCCGATTCGCAGCGGCCTTGGCAGGTCGCGCAAACCCCTTCGCGGCAATCCAAGGGGATCTTGATTCCACTCTTGAGTGCAGCATCTAACAAAATTTCGTTAGGCTGGACGGGGCAAAACAGGGTCTTGCCGTCAGCGAAGTTCAACGCAACCTTGTACATGACTTAACCTTTCTGCGACTCAAATGTGGTAGAAATCCAGCACCGAATTGATCGTGTCATTCAGTAGCACGGTATGTTTCTTTGAAATCAACCAACTATCACCATGAGGCCGAAGTGTGTAAGTGGCTCGTCCGAAAAACTGTTCAGAGGTGGACTGGCGGTAATACAAAGTTTGCCAATTCACACGTACTTCGAGGTCGCCACCTTCCAATGGGTGGATCCGCACGTTATTAATCTGATGCAATGTTCTGGGCATTGGTGTCGCAGAGGCGGCTTTACCCGTGCGAATACGGAAAACACGGTCTTCCAGGCCTCCGCGATTCGGATAGTAGATCAGTGACATTCCGCGCTTTGGGTCTGTGGTGTAAACATGTTCAGAGTCCCACTGCGGCAGATGGAATACGCTGTCCTCACTGAACAGCGCCAAATATCCATCCCAATCTTGGGCATCGCAAAGCTCTGCTTTTTTGAACAAAAATTGTTCGATCTGGTACTGAAGTTCGAAATTCATCTGCTTATACCTCTTTCAGTTTCAGCGCTTCGGCGTCGGCCGCTTTACGCGCGAGACCGTCAAGCAGAAATTTCTGCCAGTTTCCATGTTGGTTGACGTACAGGCCTTCGTGCGTGAACTCGGCACCAATCATTGCGGGTGAAATCCCGATGGTCTCAGTGTTTTTAGTCGGACCAGTTGTCCACTTGTCACGACCTCGGGAAATGTCACTCCAGCGCTCAAGACGGGCTTGGAAACCGCGCTGGGCTTCACGAAACTCTACAAGGTCGTCCGGCGTGCCCATTCCGGAAACGTTGAAGAAGTCTTCGAATTGGCGGATACGATTTTCGCGGTCGGCATCGGACTCTCCCACCACGCCTAGGCAAAAACTGTTGATTTCCGTCTTGTTCCAAGCGATTGGGCGGATGATCCGCAACTGCGAACTGATCTGATCCAGGAAAAACATGCTTGGGTAAACGTTCAGGTTCCTCAGGCGGTGCATCATCCATTCAGCTTTGTCTTGGCCGTACTCCTCGACCAAACGAGGCATGATGGTGGCGTAGCCTGGGCGAACCTCTGGATTTGGCATATCGCTAAACAGGACGCTATGCCCGTTATTGAAGGCGAACCAACCATCGTCAGTTTCGGTATCGCCAGCCCCCAACTTGCTGTAATCAAGGGTGTCGCCGGAGTCAATGCCTTTGGAAGCGTTAACTTGCTGCCGATGTTGTACGGTCGACACATAGTTGTAGTGGACGGTGCTTACGTGATAGCCATCGAGGCCGTTCTCGTTTTGCAACTTCCAGTTGCCATCGTAGGTGTACGCCGACTTACCAGGAAGGACCTCCAGTTCACCTGTAGGAGATTGGGCGACCATCATGTCGAAGAACACTTTTGCATCGCCCAAGTAATCTTCAAGCGAGTCCGTGCCCTGTACGTTAAGGCTAACGAATACGAAGCCCTTATAACTTTCAATGCGCGCCTTCTTCAAGCCGCGAGTTGCTTTGTCGAAGTCTTCGCCGTATTCAGTCGGCGCTTTTACTTTAACGAGCCGACCATCGCTTTTGTAGCACCAAGCGTGGAATGGGCAGGTAAATGTGGACTGGTTTCCTTTCCCTACGCGAGTCAAAGTTGTGCCGCGATGTTGGCAGGCATTTATTAATGCATTCAACTTACCTTCGCCGTCACGGGTGATAATTAGTGGTTGGCGTCCCGCGCGCATTGTAACGAAGTCATGTTTGTTTGCGATTTCGCTTTCATGGCATGCGTAAATCCAGTTCTTTTCGAAGATTAACTCCATCTCTAGGTCGAAAAGTTCTGGCTCTGTAAACATGTCGCGAGCAACGCGGTAGATGCCTTCTTCACTTCGGAAGTCTAAGCAGCTTTCGATATATTCTTGCCACTGGCTAATATCACGCATACGGCTCATAGGTAGATCCTCAATCGTGCGGCTATGCAGGGTTCCCATTAGAGGGGGACAGCCGCGATTGGTCTATCCGGTTTGTAGATGACTTAAGTCCACTATTTGTGATCGATAGGATTAACAGATGTATACATTTATATGTCGAAGGTTTTGATGAGAACGATAATCATCATTGAATTAAGTGTTACTATTCGGTGGGTAGAATGGTGCCGATAATTAGCGTTTTACTATTTTCCTTTGGTAACAGGTGGGGCGGTAAATCGGTATTTGCGCTCTAAAATGGTGCGCGGAGTGTTACTGCGCGAAGGATAATTCGCTCTGAGCATCGGTACTATCCATTTAGTCGGATAAGGGTGTCCGGATAGGCAGATTTCCCCTTCTGGGTACCTCTGTGGCATACGTCTTGCTGCCCAACGGGGACGCGCCGAAGAGCGCACGTCATCCGTAATCGTGGAGCCTTGCTAATGACTGAGCCTCATGTCGTTACCCATAGTGATATCCGAATCAACAGCTATGACATGGCAGGAGCCCGAGCATGGATGGAGGAAGTATGCGGTCCCCACAGTCTCCAGAGCGCCCAGCCTGATCGGGTGTCTTTTCGGCATAGTGCGAGAGTCTTTCGGTCGTATGCTACAACGCTGGGCACCATGGAATACGGTGCTGACGTCCGAATCGGAGTCGAAGGATCCGAACATCTGGACAGCTACAGTTTAAGTTTGCCTCTTGTTGGCGAGCAGGAGCTGCTCTACCTGGGAAACCGTATCCACTCGAATAGGAGCATCGGAGTCATCGTCTCGCCCTTTCACAGCCAGGAGCTATCCATGGCAGGTGATTGCAAAAAGCTCTCTGTGGTTATCCCACGCGTAACAATGAGGCTGGCTCTCGAAGAAATCCTCAAGCGCCCTGTTGAAATCCCTATCAATTTTGATCCCGTGATGGACGGACAGGCTGGGGCCAGCGCCTCTTGGTGGCGCCTGATAGGGCACTTCGTTTCGGAGCAAGAGGCTGGAGGAGCTGTATTCGATCAAACGCTATTTTCTAGAGATATTGAAGCGTCTCTTGTCCGTGGGCTGATTCTGGCTCAGAAAAATAATTACACCGATGAAATACAGGAGTGTTTGATCGGTAGGCTGCCAAGCTATTTGTTAAAAGCTAAAGATTTTATTCACTCCAATGCTCGGGAAGATATTCGGCTAGAGGATATTGAGGTTGCGGCAGGAGTTTCGAGGTTTAAGCTTTTTGATGGGTTTAGAAAGCATATGGGCATGTCCCCTATGGCCTACCTTAAAAAACTACGTCTCTCTGAAGTACGTAAGCAGTTACTAAAGGGCGGCAGGGGGATAAATATTTCAACTGTGGCAACTGAATGGGGGTTTAATCATTTGGGGCGGTTCGCAAGTGAGTATAAAAAGCTTTTCAATGAAATTCCAAGTGCGACAATGCATCGGAATGATAGTAGTCGTGCGCATATGTGATGGTTTCGCAGTTTGATTGTGCGTCTTTAATGCATTTTGTTATTCATAAAATGGCCTGGCTGATAACTAATCCCAGGCCATTTTTTTTACCGTCATTTTGGTTTGTCACTGCTGATATGTTCATTGATATGGGGGTGTTGCAGGGGTGATCCGTATTTTTTGGCTTGAAGCAAATTTTTCGGATTATTTTGCTAAGTTTTTGGATTGTACCGATTGGTCGTATCATGTGGAATGGATCTGCGCGGTAGTATGAGTTGGAGGTGCGGCTTCCATGAGGTTTCCAATGTTCTATACGCCCGTGATTTGTGAAAGTATACAAAGGCCGACGCTTACTTTCGTCGGTTAGCCGAAGCTAGGCGCGTGTTTATCTATGGGTGCGAGATTAAAAATGTCTACTAACGATAAAGATCCAGAACAAAAAGAACCTTTGCAACTGAGCCGGCGTAGCACTTTGTTGGGTATGGCTCTGGGTGCAACAACGTTAGCGGCCTCTTCGCTGGTGCGTGCAGCCGCATCAGACAACAGTAAAACCAGCCAGCCTAACGGTGCTTATGATGTGATCATCATTGGTGCCGGTATGGCGGGCTCAACGGCTGCTCGCGAATTGGGAGCCCAAGGGAAAAAATGTTTGGTATTGGAAGCTCGCAATCGCCTCGGTGGTCGTACTTGGACGGCAGATATTTTCGGTCAGCAGTCCGAAGTCGGAGGCCAATGGGTCCATTGGTACCAGCCTCACGTTTGGGCTGAATTAAAGCGGTATGGGCTCGAAATTGATGAGACGCCAGGCGCGAACCCTACCTATGGCACCGTACTCATCAACAATGAGCTGAAAAACGTCGACCCGGCTGACTCCTTTGCAATGCTGGACAAAGGCATGAAGGTTTTCTGCGGCGACCTGATCAATGCATTCCCACGGCCCTATGATCCAAATTTCGATCTGAGCTTCTTGAAACACGACGATATCTCCATTGCTCAGCGTCTGAAGCAGATCGATCTGGATATCACTACCCATACGATCCTTGAATCCTTCTTCGCCACGGCAGTAAGTGGCAGCCTGGAAACTGCGGGAATGTTGGATCAGATTCACTGGTACGCCCGCGCAGACAATGACATGGGCAGGCTTCTGCGGGCTTGCACCCAGTACTACATCAAGTCGGGTACATCTTCGCTTATCAATAGCATGCTGAATGAGAGCAAAGCGGACGTTCGTAAAAGCATGCCTGTCCGTAAAGTCGAGCAGAATGCGACCGGAGTCACGGTAACTACTCAAAGCGGAGACGTTTTCAAGGCCCGTGCTTGCGTGGTGGCGATGCCAATGAATTGCTGGAATGACATCGAATGGTCTCCTGCATTGCTGCCAGGCAAGGTTGCCGCGAGCAAAGAGCGCCATGTAGGTGCAGGCTTCAAGCTGAAGATCAAGGTCAAAGGAAACAAGGGCGCCTACCAGAGTCTGGCCGGGGTAGGGCACCCGGTAAACATGGTGTACACCGACCATTTCTATGACGATCACACTACGCTTTTCTGCATGGGATACCCGACTCCTGGCTTTGACTACAACAACAAAGATCTCGTGCTCAAGGAGGTAGAGAAGCTGCTGCCTGACGCCGAAGTTCTGGATACGTTCGCTTATGATTGGACCAATGACCCTTACTCCAAAGGCAGCTGGTGTGACTATAAGGTAGGGATGTGGAGCAAATACGGGGCTGACATGCGGAAGACCGAGGGTCGAATCGTTTTTGCAGGTTCAGACGTTGCGGATGGATGGCGTGGTTTCATCGACGGTGCTATCGAAACAGGGCTCCGCGCTGGTCGAGTCGCCTCCGAGCTACTTACTAGCAAGGCGTGATTAAGGCCACTTTGGGGACAGTCGTGATCGCGCTACTTCCTTGCAGCGCGATTGCTAGTCAGCAAGAGTGTGACCCCGTGCGAGTCGAGCTCAGCTGGAGTCAATGCTCTGTGTGTCATTCGGTTGCTGAGGGAGATGACACCAAATTCGGTCCAAACCTCCATGGAGTTTTGGGGCGGATGTCGGGATCCCTTCAGGGATATGTATTTTCCACAGCAATGACACAGAGCCGTCTAAAGTGGACGCCTAGCACGATTGACTTGTTTTTGACTGATCCACAGTCCTTGGTTCCTGGCAATGGTATGCCCTACGGTCCGGTATCGGACCCCGGTACGCGTGCTGCAATAATTTGCAAACTCGCGAATTCTAATAATTAGCCTCTGGCCGCAGAAGGGATTACAAAATGAATCCAGTTCTCACTCATTTCACGCGAAATCGTTTTTTATTGCTGCTAAACATTTTGGCAGTATTCCTTTGTTTCAACACTGTCTACCTAGCCATCCAAGCAGGCAGTTTTGAGTACGAAGCCACGGGTAACATTGTCGGCCAACTCGATGTTGGTGTCGCCGGTTCACCGAACCTTAAGTGGATGATGCTCAGCGACATGTTTGGCTTCTATCTATTCAGCATACCCTCAGGTTTGTATCTGTGGTTTGCTCTCAGAGAAGACCGACCGTATCTGCTATCCGTCTCCACGGTCGCAGGTATCCTCTTCGGAGTAGTGGGTGCCATCGGCGCGGCTATCCTTTCTGTTGTCTGGCCGGTCCTGACCGTTTTGCACGCGACGTCCATCGATCCAGCTACTCAACTGATTACCCAGGAAACTTTTCGGATCCTGACTATGGCTGTTCAGGACGGCATGTGGGGCCGACTGGAATTCTTCTTGTCGGGCGTATGGTATCTCGGTCTTTCGATAATCTTGTGGCGACACAAAAAAGCTTTCGCAGTGGTGGTGTTCCTCAACGCTGCTTGTGCCTTCGTTTCGAGCTTCGGAAAAATTCTTGATATGGGCGAGTTAGCTGGTTTAGCACTCACAGGCGTAACTTATGCCACGCCGCTGTTCTACATTTGGCTTGGTGTTATAGCCTGGCGTGGGCCCGTCGCAAATGTAGAGAAAAAGTCAGAAGCAGTAAATTCGAATGGCGTTGCACATGGCTCTTAAAATGTAGTTAAGAGCTTGCACCCACTTTGTGGGTGGAGATCAGGGAGCCTGGTTTCGGCAGGACACCATAACGAATGTACTTTTGGAAATAAAAGAGTCGCTTTTGTGGTGGCTCTTGATAAATGGCTTCCATCTTACTCCTTTGGTGGTGGTGCCTTCAGTTATTGAAGGCACTTTTTTGGTGCGAGTCATGACAATGTGATACTGAAAATGACCTCAGTTTGTCGTCCCCGCTCCAAGGCGCCTCTAATTTCGAAGCTCGTTGTCGATGATTTTTGAGTAATCCCTGATGAGTTGTTGAGACTCTACCCTCATCTAGATTTATCTAATAACTATTCAGCCAAAGGTGAATGAAATGGGCATCATGGATTGGAAACATTGGATTGTAATTTTGGTAGTTGTGATTTTGGTCTTCGGCACGAAAAAGCTCAAGGGGTTAGGTACCGATGTCGGTGAAACCATTAAGGGTTTTCGAAAGGCGATGAATGACGATGACACATCCCCTGAGAAAACTCCGGCTCAATCATCGCTCACAGCTCAGCCGCATCAGGCAACTAATACCTCGAGCTGTCAGAATGCTGAAGCTGCTATCCGCGCTGCTACAGAGTGATTATCACTTTTTTACGTGTGAGATTGGATCAGCACCGCCATTAACCATGTCAACGATTATCCTAATCAGAGTGATAGCTGACGCCCACGTTCTGGTCTGACCGGCAGAATGCTATCAAAAGCGGACTTTCTGACTTACAGACATGAGTACGACAGAGATGATCCTGGGCACGTCGAGGTCCCACAACTGGTATCAACAGTTGTTTATCGTTGGTCTTGACAAATTTTTTGGGCTGGATATCCAGTTCAAGTGACCGGTGTCACTTCGGCCAAAGAATCAAGCTGCTTTCTGGATAAGTTGCTGGAGATTCGTATACATGTACATATGGTTCGGCAGCACCATTACTAGAATCCCCTTCAGAAAGCATCTGATTGAGGCGTTCACGTTCTTCGGTTCTACGGCTGCTCAGTTGGGTGTAGCCCTGCTCCGGGTCATCGAAACTTCCCAGCTTGAGCGTTTCATAAAGCTCACGTCGAAGGTTCATTTTCACATTGGTGAAAGCCTCTTCGTTCTTGATAAATCCATGTAATAAGTTCAAGGCCGCTCCAATCCCTCTATGGTCATGGTCTTCGAAAAGACAGCGTCCTAATCTCTGGATTAATGCCGGCTTTCCAGGGTATTTAGCCGCGTCTCCCGATTGGATTTCCTGCTTCAACCGGTTTCGAAAGCCAGACGGCGTAAAACCGATTTCCAACCTCTCCAACGAAATCGCAAAAGGTTTCGGCCAAAGCACAAGCGTCTCCAACCTGCTGACGGCAACTAATCGTGAGTTGAGATAATGCTGATCTGGTAAAGCTCTCCCAAATCGGAATAGTCCGCCCTCATAGCATTCAGACTGCGAATCGCGGCCGCAGGCTCTCCGTGCCGGCGTTGAAGCGGTTGTGCCCGGTCCAAGCCTGCGAGGAATGGTTAAGGGGGCGCGGCATCTAGCAGGGGCCGGTGTGTTCCGGCCAGCATATACAGACCATTGATACACCGGCCGGGTTACATTGGGGTCAATCTTTGCAATAGATAAGACGGATGACGTCCTTCGTCGTCTCGATGTAGCCGATGACGTCATCATCAGTCATAGGAAGTGTTAGACCGACCTGACCACGGTGTACTGGAAAGTAACCGCGAGTAGCCATTTCTAGCGCGTAGATGCTCATGCTGTTTTCGTCGATTTTGTGCCAATAGTCGCGATGAGTGTTGATTGTCTGGCCAAACTCATGGGTAAACGCAAACGCGAATACCGAGAATGAACCAAAAATAGTGAATGGGTACTTGAACTCTGCTGCCCAGGTGTTCAGTTCATTTTTGATCTTCGCGGTCATGTCGTTAAGCCTTTTATAGGCCTTCTCATCCATGGCTTTAAGGCATGCAATACCTGCGGCGCATGCCAGTGGGTGACCATGGTGAGTGCCGGAGATCATGACTTGGTCCTCTTCCAGCACTCGGAACACCTTCCGGCTACCGCCAACCGCACCGATAGGCAGACCGCCACCAATCATCTTGCCCAGTACAGTCAAATCAGGTTTGATTTGGTACACGCTCTGAAGGCCATTGTATGCAGCACGCAAGGTGACGGTCTCGTCGACGATCAGCACAATGCCCAGTTCTTCAGTTAGAGCGCGGAGCTTCTGAACGAACGTCTTATCCAGCTCGACGATACCACCCGCGCAGGACTGCAGCTCCATGATGACACAGGCGACATCTTCGGCATTTCCGCGAAGGATTTTCTCGCAAGCTTCGAAGTTATTTTGAATCAAAATAACGACATTGTCGCTTTTGTAGGTTGGGATGCCGTCGGAGTCAGGCAGCGCTTTTGGGTTGAAGTCTGGGCCGGGGAAGTTTGCTGGGTTGGGATGAGCTGAGATCGCCAAGTCATCCGTAAATCCGTGATAGCCGCCTTCGAACTTGGCGATTTTCTTACGGCCAGTGTAACCCCTTGCAATACGTATGGCGCTGAGGCACGCCTCGCTAGCTGAGCAAGAAAACTTAACCTGCTCGACGGACTCAATCCTGTCACATAGCAGCTTGGCCAGTTCCAGCTCATGATCAGTCGGGTTGCCGAATGAAAAGCCATTCGGCAGCATCTCCTCAATCGCTTTGACTATAGCCGGATGATTATGGCCCAGTACATTGGTCGAGAAATTGTTATTGAGGTCCAGTAGTTTTTTTCCCTCGATAGTGTGAATATATTGAGCCTCACCCTTATCGACGAATATTGCATGTGGGCCAAAGCCAAATGTGCGCCTGCTAAATCCTCCTGGAATGTAATCCTTTCCCTTGGTTGTTTCTTTTTTGGAAAGGTTAAAGGCTTCGGAGAAGTTTTTTAGAGATTGTTGGTAATCAAGCTTCATGGCTATTTCCGCATTAAAATATAACAACAGTCGTTTAGGGGGCTGAGCTCGGATGGTGCCGATGCGTTTGTCCAATACTCGCCTTGGATTTCGATGTTCGAACTTACAGCAGGTGAAAATTCAACATAGATTATGTTCCCGTTGGCACCGAGCTGATCACTCTTTGGTTGCTTGATGGAAGCATCGGTCATATTATTTTCGC
The DNA here is from genome assembly GCF_047324915.1 of Pseudomonas sp. Pseusp16. Classification (NCBI taxonomy): domain Bacteria; kingdom Pseudomonadati; phylum Pseudomonadota; class Gammaproteobacteria; order Pseudomonadales; family Pseudomonadaceae; genus Pseudomonas; species Pseudomonas sp. Pseusp16. The sequence goes on from NZ_CP168522.1 coordinate 27,526, forward strand.
GATCAGGGATCGGGCAATCATCATTTCTGGATTTCTTGATCGCGTTTCGTGATCGCTGCATTTCTTCCTGTCTACTACTGGTGATGCAAAAAATCAGCAATCCGCCCTGGGTCAATTTTCAATCGGCAGGGAGAGTCAGTTTTTTATCAGCACCACCCCAAAGTTACCCTCGGTCTGCCAGCGACAGCGTGCGGGATTCTAATATGGAAGATCTCCCTGCTTGGTGAAACTGAAAACTGAATTAGTTACTTGTGTAGTAGCTGTAAACCCGATTGGGACAGCCGTTGACTTGACGAGATACACGGACGTCAAGCCAAGGAGAGTAACAAGTCAGCATCTCAAGTTTATATTTTTACAATTTTAATTTGATGCCGGGCTTTCATCTGAAATAAAATTTGCAGCCTTGCGTCTCCCATTTATTATGCCAACAATGGCCGCTATCGGCACTAACCACGGCAAAAGACTTGCCATTCCAGACTTGGCGCCACTCAACTCTTGGAAGTTGGTGAGTGCAAGTATCACCACAAGGATAAGTCCTGTTCCTCCTAACATAGGTGCAATGAAGCCTTGCCAGAAGAAGCCATTTCGAGTCTTTCTGAAGTAGGCAATAACCGCAATTGCGCCCATGGCCTGTAGAACGAGGATCGCTAACGTTCCTAGTGCAACCATCCACATGTAAAGATTGTTGATTGGATCAGCCCCTACAAGCATAAAAACCAAGACTATTACAAGAGTGATGATGCTGAGTGCTGAGCTTGCATAATGAGGGCTGCAATGCTTTGGATGCACCCGGCTCAGTGAATTAAACAGAAATTTTGAGCGCGCGAGGGAGAAGAAGTATCTGCACAAGGCATTATGGAATGACAACAGCACCGCAAAGAGACTAGTTACTGCTAATATTTGCATCAGATTGGTGGACCAGAGTCCGACGAACTTGGTATTGACGTTAAATACGAAGTTGACCAGGTCCCCCCCTGCGGCGGCTTGTATATCACTGTCAGAATACGCAATGCCCAGGCACCAAGTGGTTAGCGTGTAAAAAATCCCAATCAATGCAATTGCGATGTAGGTTGCGATTGGAATTGTCCTGTGAGGGTTTTTGGCTTCTTCGCCATATATCGTTGTTGATTCGAATCCAACGAAGCAAGCGAAGGCAAACATTAATGCTACGCCAAGGCCTGGCGCACTAAAATCTGTAGGTATAAAATTTGTAAAAGTTATGTTGGTGGGATCTGACTTGATAAGAACGGCAATGTCGAATATGACAAGAATTAAAACCTCGAGAATCATCAAGAATCCGAGAATTTTAGCCGATATATTTACATCGAGATAGCCGAACACCCCAACTATTACAATCGCAAATAATGCGCTTAATTGCCAGCTAATTTCGATATGGGTGAGGTTTTTTATAAGTTCTGAGTTGAAAGCGGCAAATGCACCGTAGATTCCAGCCAGCATGCAGACATACGCGAGTATTGCAATACCAGATGCCGCATGGCCAACGCGATTTCCAATACCAACCTTAACAAGTTCGGCAAACCCGCCAGCACTAACAACATATCGGCTCATTGCAGCAAACCCTATGGCAAAAAGCATAAGGATTAAAGACGCACACAGGTATAGCCCTGGAGCACTACGGCCGCCGATAGCGAAAACTGCGGGTGAACCACCAAGGGTTGCACCTAGAGGGGCTGCTGCAGCAACTACAAAAAATACAATATCGGATACACCTAGAGAGTTTGTTTTTAGATTATGTTGCCGATCATGGTTTTGCATGAGGTCCTCCTAGCGAAATATATACAACGCATCGCCATAACTCGGCTACCACATACAAGTGTTGATAGTCAAAATCATAGGAAATGCGAGCGTTTCTCGAATGCATTTTATTAGCGTCTGGGTTTTGAAGAGTCCCTACTTTTCAGCGTAAGAGACACAGCAAGACCGCCTATTGAAAGTGGCGAACACAGTTACAGTGTTACTGAATTACGCCAATGATCGATAAGGAGGTGACAATAGACGTCATTCATTTTTTTTGCACCATTTGGCAAGATGCCGTTGATAATGCAACTGATGGCAGGAGGATGACTGGCTTTAGTATGTTCAAGTGTCGCTACCTATTATTTTTATTTAAGCGATTGAGTTTCTGGAGGGAAGGTTGCAGTTCTTAGAGCTGGATCTGCGGTGCGAACTTCCAGCTCTAAGATGACTTTCTATAGTTAGCAGACGTTACCGTCAGGTCGTACCCGTGAGAGAACAGTGCATACTGCTTCCACTGCCCGATCCGCTTCATCTCGGGACATAATCAACGGGGGAGCCATAACAAGGTTGGTAGAGTTGCTAATGCGTACGATTACTCCAGTTTCTTCTCGAATAATATTCGGAATCATCATGGCAAGGTCTGGGAGGGGCTGACGAGAGTGTTTGTCCGTAACCAATTCAATTCCGATTGCCATACCAGCTTGCCTAACCTCACCTACGCATGGATTGTCACGCAGTGTGGAAAGTTGCTCTGCAATGTACACCCCCATTTCGTTTGAGCGACTTACCAAGTTTTCCTCTTCGAGTATACGGATGTTTTGTAGCGCGACAGCGCATGCAACAGGATGGCCGCTATAGGTGTAGCCGAGTGGATAACCGTGACCTTCCCGAACAGTATCTGCTACATCGCGGGTCATCAGCACAGCACCAAGTGGAATGTATCCGCTTGAAATTCCCTTGGCAGTAACCAGGATATCTGGAGTAATGCCGAACTTCTCTGCCGCAAACCAGTGGCCAGCTCGCCCAAAAGCAGTTACTACTTCGTCAAAAATAAGCAAAATGCCATGCTTCTTGAGAACTTTCGACATTCGAGGCCAGTAATCGGCAGGAGGACTCACCATGCCGCCAACACCCATGATGGGCTCTGCAATCATTGCAGCAATATTTTCTGCCCCAATAGAAGCGATTGTTTTTTCGAGCTCCGCTACACAGAAGTCGGTGGGATCCTGGCCGTCGAAATAGTAGGTACGGTAAGCACTTGGCTGAGTCAGGTACGCAACATGTGGCAAGCCTGGCCCTGTTCCTTCGCGCATTTCTTCGAAGCCAGTTGCTGTACCGCCGCCATATGCCAAGCCGTGGTATGCGTTTGTTCGGGAAAGGATCCAAGTACGCTTAGGCTCGCTTTTTTGATGATGATAGTAGCGAGCGGTCTTGATCGCTGCATCGTCACCCTCAGAGCCGCCGCTGGTGAAAAAGCTCATCTCTAAGTCGCCCGGGGCGAGTTTCGCGAGTTTCTCAGACAGTTCAATTGCACGCTCGTTTGAAAAGTCCCAAAAGCAGGTAAAATACTCCAACTGTTTCATCTGGCGAGCTGCCGCTTCTGCCATCTCTTCGCGTCCGTGACCTATTTGAGCTAGGCACAGCCCTCCCGTAGCATCAAGGTATTCCCGTCCTTGAACATCCCATAACTTACACCCTTTACCGCGATTGAAGATGGTGCGATTTAGATCGCTCAGGGGCAAGTGAGGGTGGACTAAGTGACGGCGATCCAACTCCAATAATTTTTCTACGTTGTTCATTGTGGTCTCTCGTTTAGTAGATATTGTATGGAGCTGAAACAATAGTCTTGCGAAATAACAGAAGGGTCTAAGATGCCTGTAGCCCTTGAAACCCCGAGTGAAAGCACCGCATCAAGAACCAGAATTATTTTCAGCAATATTGCAGCCCGTGTTTCATGAATCGACGTAGCGATCATGTGACCATCTGAAGGTTGGTTCAACGCGCCAAAGCTGATTGATCAATCACGCTTTGAGATCAGTGGAAACTCCACGAGAGAGGCATAGGAGCAGCAGAGGGGAAGGCAGTGTCTAGGTGCGATCGGAAATGACGCAGGGGTTTGGCCATTTTCATCGGTAAGCGCCCCAGAAAATCTGGGTGTGGGAGCGTAGCGTGATTTACCGAGGTGCGTGCGTTTTTGGATCGGCGATATTCGCTGCCGTGCCCGTAAATGTGATGAACCAGCCCCGACTTTACATCCGCGCCGATATCGCCTTCAGGCCAGAGAAACAGTTACTACCTTTCGTCGATTGATGCATTCCAGGATCCCGCTTGCCTTCCTCGTTCTTGGTCGAACTGGGAGCAAGAATAATCGTCGCACCGACGATGGTGCTCTGACACAGGGAAGCAGATGGATGCGCAGTATGGTTTTCGGCGGATACGGTGTACGTCCACCACCAGCCTTTGGGTAATACGGCTCGATCATTTCCAGTAGGCCTCTCCTGGGCGCTACCTGATCCATTTCGTAATCTACCCCCACAAGTCTTTCAGCGCGGCATGAAAGCAGAGTCTAGCGGTTGATTTGGGCCCCGAAGCGCCCGAGTCACTGAGTCGTCGGTTCAAAGAGCTTTTTATGACTCCCCAACTACAAAAATACAAACGTATCCCATGTGCGTTTCATTTCCCCTTCGCAGTAGTGCAAGCGCGGATGCCCATGGCTTGAATCCCCCCTTACGTCTTCAGCAATGGAGAATAAGGCCTCGGATCAGTCCATTGGGGATATGTTGGATGAGAAGCCAGTGGTCAACTTCCAATAGGGAGGCAGCTCATTGCTTTCTTAACCAAAACTTTTTCGTCTGATTAGAAATCAGGCGCTCGCCATGAAAAAATACGCGTACTTGTATAAGGAGGCTGCGCGAGGAGAAGTCAGTAATCCTAGTTTAGGGAAGGAAATCAATTTGAAATGTCTGAGATGCGCAATAACGTAACGCCCTTATACCTGGGCTTCGATTACCTTGAAGCGTAGCAAGTGACATCGTGCTGTAAGACGCGTCTTCAATAGGAATATATCGTATGCCGGGATGATCGTATGCTTTCGTTAAAGATGATGGAAAAGTATCGAAGGCTCCCCCGTATGCGACTGCAGATATAACTTCAGGTATAGTTCTTACAGTGGCTGCAATTTTGCTCGGCTCATTTCTAATATCAGCCAAGCTCCAGTACGAAATCAGATCAGAGGGCGCGCCTTCTGCAGGGATGGCGAATGGTTTATCTAGTAGGTCAGATACAGTTAGCGAATTTAAGCATGCAAGTTCGTGTGTGGCGGGAACGACAGCAACTCGAGGTTCTTTGAAAAGTTCAACGTATTCTAATCTTTCATCATGAGTTGGAATTCGCATCAGTACGACATCAACATTGCCGCTTATTAAGGATTGAACTTGGTTTGTCATCTGTAATTCGATAAATACCAATCGAATATCTGGATTTAGCCTTTGAAAAAGGGCGAACATCGGGTGTGTGTATTCTGCGGCTTGGTCGCCAAATAAACCAATCTTCACCACGGCACGCTTGTTGTCTGCCAGCGCCTTGCACTCCACAATAGAGTTATGCATATCCGCTATTATAGTGCGTGCTTTGTTGATGAATATTTCGCCTGCTTCTGTGAGAGCTACTCTGCGATTTGCCCTAACGAAAAGACGGAAGCCCAATTCACTCTCCAATTTTGCAATCTGCGCGCTCAGGCCTGACTGCGCCATGTTTTCAATTTCCGCAGCCTTCCCGAAATGGAGTGTTTCACCTAGCCTCACAGCAAGCAGTAATTTCTTGGTATCCATGATTCATGTGTCGCGTTGGTGGAGGTTAGGCATTCACTAGCAAAAATCGCACCTTTCTACCGCATTGACTGGCTGCTAGGGAAGGCACAAAGGGTGTAACAGCTATGGTGGCCTGCCAGAGGGCCGGCAAAACGCGTTACTAAAGAGTTTGATAATCAGTGCTCTAGCTTTGATAGTTTGCGCCTACTGACATCGCGAAAAAAATGTTACCTGATGGACACGATCGGGAAAGATTGTAGCAGATTGGAAAAGCGCTAAAATATACTCCGCACCGAATTGGTGCTGGCTGTATTGTAACTGAACTATATCAGTGATTGGCTTGAATTAGATAAGCGGTAACTATCCGAATATTTTGGTTAAATATACTTAAATTTTGGTTAGGTAAAAATTGTATTGAAAATTTCTTTAACTAAATTATCATTTTTTCGTTTTATTGATAGTTTTTTCGCTCTTCATAGATGCCGCGACTTCGTGAGTCGCCCATGTATACGATCCTTGTTTTATACATATATAATCTGTTTAGCTTCAGGGGCGGTGAAATTGCTTTAGAGCAATGCTCTTCGCCCCCGCCCGTTTGTTCACGCGGGATTCATCCGCCTCGACGGCGTACGCCCTCCATCAATTTTCTGTATTTGTCATCGGCGCTGAGATTCGGAGCGGCTCGGACAATTTGGCTAAGACAGGATGTGAAGTCCGATGGAATCCATGATTGATCCTCTATTGTGAGGCTCAGCAGTAATAGGGCTTCTGCCGGGAAGTCGGTGCAAACGGAGTTTTCATTCATTTCGTGAAGCAACGAATGTGGATGCTCAATGGGCAACCACTCATAGAAACGGTTGTGCCTATGGCACGCAAAGAAAAGCCCACGAGGAGCGCGTGGGCTAAAGGGATGATGAAGGAGCTGGTACGAACATAGGGAGCCTAGTGTGAAAACTATGTGAACTGAAAATAGCCCAGCAGGGCGACTGCTGCTGAAACACTGTCGAAACAAACCTTCCATATGATTCGCGCAACCAAAACTGAAGGGCTAGAGATGAATCGGCCATCAAGAAGCATGCGCAAGTTGCTCGACTCCGTCGCTACCAACAATGAGGCTGCGGCGATTCATGTGATGCGCGCAGCGGAGCAACTCCAGGATGAGGTGCAGCGCCAACGGTTACTCAACCTGATTCATCGGCTCAACCAAGATGCCAGCGATCTGCGGATGGCGCGAGACGATATTCAGGGCGGTACCATTAAGCTCGCGTGACCGCCCCAATCACATCATTGCGGATGGTCGGGTAGGGGGGAACCTCTTAGGACGTGTAGATAGCCTTTGAGATTCAAAGGCTATTTGGAGCTATTTCAGGACAACATTACATATAGGCGGTGTTCAGCGGGATCAATACCGCTCATCGGTTGGTGATGTCTTTCAGAACTTAAACGTGTATCGGAAAATCAGACGATTTTCGTTAGCGCTGTCGGCATAGGTAGAGCGATTCGTGGAGTTGCGCCACTGTGCCGATACGTTCTTGAACGGGCCGCTTTGTACGGTGTAGGTGATGTCGGTAACGCGCTCCCATTCCTTGCCATCTTCCCCAAGGGATCGTAGAGAGGCGGCCTGTGAAGTTTTCAAAAGGGTGGGGTCTACCTCGTCGCCTTTGACGTACTTCAAGCCCAGAGTGAGGCCTGGCAGGTCGGCTGCTGCGAAATCGAAATCGTAACGTGCTATCCAAACCTGTTCTCTGGGTGCGGTAAAGGTGCTCACCAACGACTCGCCGAACAGGTAAGTATCGGCGCCATTGATCATGGCGAATGATGTTTCACCCCAGGCTTTCTGGAGGCCGGCGCCGAACGTGTGGCCGCTCTGACGATAGGAAAGCAGCGTACTGAGTGTCCGGTTGTCCACTTCACCCAGTCTTTCGTCCCCGGTTTCGCTGGCAGAAAAATAGCGAACGTCGGAGATCACCGATCCGGCTCCTAGCGCTCGTTCAAACTTCAAACCGACAAAATTCGAACGATAGAGATCTTCCAGTTCGGCCACATGGTAGCTGAGCGAAAGTCCTGGCAACGCTTTGTAGTCAAATGCCAGATAGGTGTAGTGATCGGCTTTGACCGCTTTGTAGCCAAACGTGGTCAGCGATTCAAAGTCCGTCGAGTTCCGCTGCTTCACGGCATCAATTCGTAAGGCACTGAAGGTCAGCGGCTCAAGGTCTTTGGATACCAGCATGCCACCGCGGAACACTTGCGGAAGCAGGCGACTGTTGTTGCTGGACAACAGGGGCAGCACCGGATTGAGACCACCGATGCGTAATTCGCTGCGCCCCAGGCGAGCCTTGGCGGTTGGAACCAACTTGCTGTATTCGTCCCTCACATTGCGTTGCGAATCAAAGGCCAGCAGGCCGGAACCGGTTCGGTCGGGGCTGGAATCCAGTTTGACCCCCAGCAGGCCGAGCGCATCGACGCCAAAACCAAGCGTGCCCTCGGTGAAGCCCGACTGCACGTTCAAAATGAAGCCTTGCGCCCATTCATCGCGTTTGGATTGGCTGGCGCCATCGTTGCGAAAATCACGGTTGTAATAGAAATTGCGCAGCTCAAGGCTGGTCTGCGTATCGCCAATGAAATCTGCAAAGGCGTTGGGAGCCGCGCAAGTGAACAGAATTGTCGAGAGCGACGTTATGGGTTTTCTTGACATGTCTAATGCACCATTTGTTGTTGTTTTTGGTGTTTGCAACGCGCACCGCTCCCTGAGAGAGCAACGCGGCTGCGCTCCGGACGTTGATTAATGTGTGGGTGTCGGTTGTGCAGGATCAGCGTGATCCGGGATCACGTTGTTAGCCGCTTGAAGCCAGTCGCACGATGGCTTCCTGACTCCCTGCCTGTTGGCGAAGAATGAACTTCTGGATTTTTCCTGTGGCCGTTTTCGGAAGCTCCATGAATATCACCCGGCGTGGGCACTTGTAGCGAGCCAGGCGTGCCTGGCAATACGCGATGAGTTCCGCCTCTGTAGGGGAGAGGGCTTCGTTTTTCAGTTCGATGAAAGCGCAGGGCACCTCGCCCCATTTATCGTCCGGCTGCGCGACCACTGCGGCATGAAGTATCGACGTATGGCTATGGAGAATGTCTTCGATTTCGACGGAGGATATATTTTCGCCACCGGAAATGATGACGTCCTTGCAGCGGTCGGTGATCTGCATGTAACCGTCTGCATGAACCACCGCAATGTCACCGGTATGAAACCAGCCGCCCTCGAATGCCTTGTGCGTTGCTGTCTGGTTTTTCAGGTAGCCCATCATCACGGTATTGCCTCGCAGCAACAGTTCGCCGGTGGTCTGGCCATCATGGGGGACGGGCTGTAGCGTTTCTGTGTCTGCAACCATCAAGCCTTCGAACGCTGCGGCCCGGGCGCCTTGCCGAACACGCATTTTCGCTTTCTCTCGGGCGGGGAGCTCATCCCATCCGTCCTGCCAGACGCAGCTGATCGGTGTGCCCGCCACTTCAGTGATGCCGTACACATGGTCAACCTGGAAACCCATGGATACCACGGCGTCCAGCACCGCTGCAGGAGGTGGAGAGCCTGCCGTCAGTACACGAACCGAGTGGGGCAGCGCTGGCGGCTGGGGCACATTGGCGATCATGGCCATCACCGTGGGGGCCGCGCAGAAATGGTCAGCCTGGTGCTGGGCAATCGCGTCGAACACCGCTTCTGCCGCAACCTTGCGCAGGCACACGTGGGTGCCGGCCGCAGCGGTGATCGCCCATGTGAAGCACCAGCCATTGGCGTGGAACATAGGCAGCGTCCACAAGTATCGAGGTGCCTGAGGGAGCGACCAGTTGGTCATCTGCAACAGGCTCATCAAGTAGGTGCCACGGTGACTGACCACCACGCCTTTCGGGTCTCCTGTGGTACCTGAGGTGTAGTTGAGGGCAATCGGTTGCCACTCAGTGCTCGGCCATACCCCTTCGAATTCCGCGTCGCCCTCGGCGAGCAGTGCTTCGTAGTCGGGCACCTTCGAGTCGACCAGGACGGTGGCCAAGTGATCGCGAATGTTGATCACTGCCGGACGACGTTCGAGTCGCTCAAGTGCCGCAGTGGCGACCGCCATGTACTCGCAGTCGACCAGTAGCAACTTGCATTCGCTGTGACGCAAAATAAAAGCGATGCCGTCGGCGTCCAGGCGATGGTTGATCGTATTGAGGATGGCGCCCGATAAAGGAATCCCGAAATGCGCCTCGACCATCGCCGGCGTATTGGGCGAGATGATGGAGACCGTATCGCCTGGGCGGATGCCTCTGCCCACCAGCGCCGAAGCCAGTCGGTAGCAACGCTCGCGGGTGTGCGCCCAAGTCCTCTGCAGCTCGCCATGGATGATGGCGACTCGTTCAGGATGAACCAGAGCGGCTCTATCCAGGAATCCGAGGGGGGTCAGCGGGACATGGTTCGCCGGGCTCTGATCGAGTCCGTGTGTGTACGTCATGAACAGGTCTCCTTATTATTTTGATGAAAAACGGCGAAAGCGCTGACCGGTTCCCGGGCCGTAATCAGCGTGTTTTCAATGGACGCGGGATCGGCGTAGCCAAGGCTCATGCCACACACCAGCATTTGCTCGGCCGGAATGCTCAGCACCTCTGAGATGACTTTGTGATATTTGAGAAAGGCGGCTTGCGGGCAGGTGTGCAAGCCTCGACCGCGGGCGGCCACCATCACGCTTTGCAGGAACATGCCGTAATCCAGCAGGCTGCCCTGCTCAAGTACTTTGTCGAGGGTAAACAGCAGACCTACCGGGGCATCGAAAAACCGATAGTTGCGCCCGTGCTGCTGGTGCATGCGTTGCTTGTCGCCCTTGGCAATCCCCAGCAGCCCGTAGAGATCCCAACCCACTTTGCGCCTGCGATCAACGTAGGGCGTGACCCACTCGCGGGGGTAGTATTCGTAAGGGTCTTGCATATCGCTATTGAGCTGCGGATCGTTGTCGATGGCGGCGATCGCCATCGACAAACGTTCCTTCACTTCGCCGGTGACGACGTGAACGCGCCACGGTTGCATGTTGACGCCCGAGGCGCTGAAACGAGCGACGTCCAGAATCGCTTCGATTTCTTCACGCGATACGGCAGTCGGCAGGAAGGCCCTCACACTGCGGCGTGAGGCGATTGCCCAGTCGACGGTGCGCTTCAGTTCTTGCGCTGACAGCGGCGGTAGTGACAAGCGATTCAAGGTACACATCCTTCAACTGATATTGAGTCAGACGGACAAGGAGATCTGCACTGCAGACACTCGGTCAGCGGGACAACGCTGGCGCTTTGCTGACCTGGGCGGAGTCCGCCCGTGCCTGGTTTACAAATGTGACCGCCAAGGCACCCATGAGGCCCGCGAGTGCGATCACCATGAAGTTCTGTTCGAGTGGCAAGGCCAGCGATACGAGCCAGCCAATAAGTACCGGTGCGATAATTGCGCCGATGCGGCCGACTCCAGACGCAAAGCCCACACCTGTCGAACGGATTGAGGTTGGGTAAAAATCGCCGGCATAGGCATAGGCAATCAATTGAGTGCCGAGGGTGGAGGCGCCGACAATGAAGACGACCACGAACAACAACTCAGTCGAGCGTGTAAAGCCCATCGCTGTCAGCGCCACCGCACCTACCACGTAGAATGAAACCAGGACATATTTGATGTTGAACTTGTCGCTGAGCCATCCGCCTCCGATCGCACCGACAATCGCACCTACGTTAAAAACGATGACGAAGTTGAGTGCAGAGCCCAGGCTATGGCCTGACATTGCCATCAGTTTGGTCAACCACGAATTGAGCGCGTAGACCATGAACAGGCCGGTCATGAAGGCCACCCAGATCATCACAGTACTGAAGCCACGGCCTTCGCTGAACAGTCCTTTGACCGGGGCGTTGAGCGAGGAACGGGTCTCGGCAGGATTCCCCGCCAGAACAGTCTGGCTGTCCAATGGATACGCGGGGTCGATCCTTTTGATGAGGGTGGACAGTTCCTGCTGGCGACCCTGCTTGAGCAAGAAAGCCATGGACTCCGGCATGGTTTTCAAGATCAACGGAATCAACAGCACGGGAAGACCCGCGACGTAAAAAACCGACTGCCATCCGTGACTCTCGATCAGTTGTTTGCCCGTGAGTGCGACCAGAATGCCGCCCACGGAGTAGCCCGCAAACACTAAGGTCACAAGCCGGGTACGAAGTTTCGCTGGCGAGAACTCGCCCATTTGTGCGGTCATGATCGGCAGGACGCCACCGATTCCCAGCCCCGCGATAAAACGGGCGATGCTAAAGCTGATCGGGTCGCTGGTGAGCCCCGCAGCCGCTGTGAACAGACTGAACAAGGCTACGCAGATTGCGATCATTTTTGGTCGACCGATGCGGTCGGCCAGCGTCCCCAGAAAAATCGCGCCGAGCATTGTTCCCAACAGAGCCGAGCCGGCCATGATGCCTGCGCTTGTCGGGTCAATTCCCATGTCCTTCATGATGGCGGGCAATGCAGCACCCACAACGGCAAGGTCGTAGCCGTCAATGACCAATATCAGAACGCACCAGAAAAGAATCAGCCGATGGAATCTGTTGAATTTCGACTCGCCTGCGAGCGTAAAGACGTTCACTGGTTGCATATCGTGTCTCCTTCGATTTTATTTTTTTTGGTGAAGTGCACTGGCCCGGGTATATCAAGATGGCTAGTCCGTCGGGGCCATTCTAGGAAGGCGCTTCGGGACCGCCCATGTCTGGCGAGACCAAGTTGTGTGAGCTATTTGGGCATGTTTGCGGAGAGCAGAACGCCAATGGCAGAGCGACGGAGTGACAAGCGCGGTTGCCAAAAAAGCGGGGTTATTGGCCGGCGTGTATGGAGCGGGGAAGGGAAGGCGGTGCGTTATTCTGGTAAACGGACACTATTCGTCCGAATGGTTGCGCCGATAGGCGCCCGGGTTAACGCCGGTCCATTTCTTGAAAGCGCGGTGAAACGCGCTGGTTTCCTGAAAACCGGTTTCTGTGGCGACTTCGTTAACCGTCATATCGCCGCGCGAGAGCAGGTCGATGGCCATATCGCGACGTAAATCATCTTTGAGGTTCTGATAATGGGTGCCTTCTGCTTGCAGCCGGCGCTGCAGGGTCGAGTTGGACATGCAGAGCACTAGCGCCAGCTCGTCCCTTTCCGGCCACTTGTCCGGGCTCAACCCTCGTAAGCGTCGTCTTATCTGCGCGCTGATGCTGTCATCGTTACGATATTTGACCAAAAGGCTGGCGGGGGACTCTTTCAGAAACTCGCTGAGGCTGGCAGGCGTTTGTGCAATTTTCATGTCCAGGAGCTTTTTGTCGAAACTGACCTGGGTCATTGGCGCGTCGTATTGAATGTCTTCACAAAAGCGCATTCGGTAGTCGCTTTCATCCGCAGGCTTTGGGGCGCGGAAACTAAGCGTCTGCAACGGAATGCGCTGGTTGACCAACCAGCACGCAAGGCCATGTACCAGGATAAACCAGGTGCCGTAAGCGAACAGGCGCCTCATGTGCCCGTGATCCTGCAGGATGATGAAGGCGTGATCCTCTTTGACGTGTAGCTCTCCATGAATGTCATCGAGTACCAGCCGCAAGAACGAAAGCATCCGCTTCAGCGCCTGGCCCAGGGTGTCGCAATCAAAGAGGGCATGACACATCAATTTGAAACTGCCACGGCGCATGGGATGACTGTCGATACCGAAGAACTCGTCATCCAGCAGATTCGCCAGTTCGACCCACAGACGAGCGAATGAGCTGGCAGAAACCCTCGCTCGCGGTGCATCAAGCAGTTGAGGGTCGATATCGGCACTCTCTAATGCAAGTGCCACATCGATGTCTCGTTGCCTGGCGCTGTAGAGGGCCTCATGCACCAGCGCGATTGACGTGGTTCCTTTGTCCTGGGACTTAGTCATGAGTTCTCCGTGTGCTGTAGCTGTGTTTGGTCTTCCGATCGACTCGCTGCATTGCGATGCCGGCTACCGCTTGACTGGGTGCATGACTGTCGGGTGCTGCGGCCTCCTTTACTGCTGGATGGCTAAGCCACGAGATTGATTTCAGCGATCAAATTATCGACGGCGGCGAGCATGAACTCGATCGTTGTTTCGTCGGCGAAGTGGCCATTCTGAATCTTTTGATTGACGCCGGGAATGACTATTTGGGGGCTGCAAATGACTCTGGAAAGAGTGGCGGAAAGCGTTTCACGAAGTTGAGACTGGGCGCGTACTCCGCCGAGCACGCCGGGTGACGAGGTCATGATCAGCACCGGTTTATGTTTCAGCGGTGAATTGAAGCCGGGGCGGGAGGCCCAATCCAGCGCATTTTTCAGAACGCCGGAAGTGCCATAGTTGTATTCAGGCGAGCAGATGATCAATCCATCGGCCTGTGATATTGCGTCTTTCAGCGCAACCACTGATGCAGGCAGCGTCTCTGCTTCCAGATCACTGTTGTAGAGGGGGATATCATTCAGTGCGAAGAGGCTCATTTGCGCCTTGTCGCCCAATCGAGCGCCGAGGGTTTTGAGAACCGCGGTATTTGTAGACTGTGAACGCAGGCTGCCTGAAATACCGAGTAGACGATGAGCGACAGTGGCCATAAAACTCCTTGGACTAGCGAGATGAAGAATAAAAAACTACACAGCCTGTTTCTCTGGACGTGACGTGCCGATCATCACAAAAAGTGCTCGGGCTATCCGCTCACTTTTGTTCCGCCAGGCGTGCCGCGTACCGTTCTGAATAACGATCTCGCCTGCCTTTACCAGACGGCTCTGACCGTTATCCAGCTCCAGCCACATTTCGCCCTCCAGAATGATTCCGTAATCAATGGTGGCCGTGGTGTGCATGCCCGGATTTTCTGGCTCAAACGTTTCGATCAGGCCCGGCAGTGCGGCGCTCAGCTCTTCAAAAGCCTTAACGCCATCTACGAGATTCTGCATGACGGTGTCAGGCGGAAAGTCAAACACAGCGATGCTGGTGCCTCCTTGAGGAGGAATCAGCGATGCGTAATCGAGCGTAGGATCGCGTTCCTGTTCGAGGAGTACCGGATTGGCGGAAGTGGTCCACAACTGAGCCATCGCATGCCCCGGGATCGAGGCGAAGGACTGCGCCCTTGGGGTATAGTCGTCGGAAACGAACACGGAATTCCCTTGTTCGTCGTGGCCGGTGACGATTCTTCTGATCTGCATTCTGGATTACTCAATGAGGCAGCGAGGGAGGGGAGAACGCTCCGCTCGCTGCGTTTTATCAAGGACAGATGACGTAGTTGCTGAAGCCACCATGGCGGTTTTCGATACCGGTGATCGCGCTGTTGACGTCTTCCAGACTGAAGGCCGTGTTTTCGAAGAATGAGAGATCAAGCACCCCCGATTCAACCATGTCGGCCATGTCCTGACCTTGGCCCGTGGTGAACCAGGCCGAACCGCTGATCTGGATATCGTTGTCCATGATCCAGTGTAGGTCGATGGGGACTTCGCCGGCGATGGCGCCGACGTTGACCAGGTGCCCGCCACGGCTAAGGGATTTCAGCGCTTGGGTCAGGCTCTCGTGGGGGGCGCCGGGGCCCAGGGCATCGATGACGACATCGACACCTTCACCATGGGTGATTTCACTGACCCACTGGTTGGTCGGAATTGCACCGAGGGTGTGAATTTCAATCCGGCCCGGGGCTGCCAGGTCTTTCACCTTTTGGAACAGGTCCTGGTTTCGGGCGGTGCCGAGGATTTTACGAACGCCCATGGCCAGCGCCAGGGCGACAGCGCCCAGGCCGAGAGTGCCGCTGATCCCGTTGATCAGCACGGTGCTGCCGGGACCGACGTTGGCTTTGATTAATGCCTTATAGGCTGTGCCCAGATAGCCCAGGCGTGCAGCGGTCTCGAAGCTGATGTTGTCGGGCAGTTTGACCAGGCTGTATTGCGGGGCAGGGATGTACTCGCAAAGACCACCGTAGGGATAGTCTTCGAACATGCGCGGGCTTTTGGCGGTGAACCCGAAGTAACCGTTGAAGGTATAGGCGCTGCAGGCAATGGTGTTGCCCGCGCGGCAGGCCCGGCATGAGCCGCAGTGGCGACCCGGGTTCACATAGACCCGGTCACCGACCTTGAAGTCATAGACCTGGGCGCCGACAGCTTCGATGACCCCGGCCGGATCAAGTCCGAAAATGGCAGGCAGCTTGGGCAGCGGGCTCTGCGGAAACCATTTGACCCAGTTGGTCAGGATGTTGTGAAGATTCGGGACGATCCCGCACGCCTTGACCTTGACCAGCACCTCGGTCGGGCGAATCTCGGGGACGGGCACTTGCTCGATGACCATGGGTTTACCGCCTTCATACAGACGTGCGGCGCGCATAGTTTTTGTAGTCATGATCTTCTCCAACACACATATTGTTTTTGTAGTGGTACGTAACCCTGGAGCACGCTTCAAATCCTGGGCCTTAACGCAGCCCGTCTTCGCCCTTCACGTCAGCCGCCGCGAGCCCACCCAGCCGTGCATGAATCCGGCCGCCGGTGGCCATCGCCAGGCCAAAAGCGATTTCGCCGCGACGAGGGCCGTCCCATACGGTCATTTCAGCCACACCGAAGTGGCTGCGAACATAGGCCGCCTGGATATGCCCGAGCGGGATCATCACTCGGCAACCGGGACCGCCGATGGTTTTGCCCGCCGGCACGATCGCCTTCGGATTGCCGAGCGCTTCGCGCATTGCCCAGCCACCGGCTTCGTGCCAGACCGCGCCGTGCTCCAACTCACCGTCTTCACCGACGATGGCACCTTTGCCATAGGCCTGCACGTGTTGGGCACCGCCCAGTGCATGGATCAATCGCTCGGACAGTTCTGCGCCCAGCCCCCTCAACTCCTGCATGAACGGCAGCAGGTCTTCTACATATTTACCCGCGTAGGGGTTGGCGACCACGGCGGTGGCGACCGCAACCCTGAGTGGGGCCGACGAGCGAGGCCCGCCTTCGTGGAACACTTCTTCGATGTCCAGTTTTACCTTACGAACCATCACAAGCGACATGCCTAACCTCCAGAACCGTGAGCCTTATGCAGCTCGTTATTTTTTTAAACCGGCCTTTTGCATTATGCATTTAATGATGTATGGTGCAAGAAATTAGTTTTTGTGCATAAAAAATAGGAGAAGAACATGAAGCTGATTTCGTACCGTAAAGAAGGCAAGGCCCATTTTGGAGCCGTGTCGGGTGACGGGGTCGTCGAGCTGACACGTCGTTTTGCGCAGGTTCCGGACCTCGCATCCTTTCTGGCCAATCCGCTGTTGGTACAGGAAGCACGCAAGGTCGTAGAGGACACCCAGCCCGATTACCCGTTCTCAAGCATCCAGCTGGAGTCGGTCATCCCCAATCCCGGCAAGGTGATTTGTGTGGGCATCAACTATGTGGCTCACGCCGAAGAGGCGGGCAGAAAGGTTGGGGAGTTCCCGGTGATTTTCCAGCGCTTTGCCGAAACCCTGCTGCCCCACGGAGAACCGCTGGTAAGGCCTCAGGTATCGGAGCAATTCGATTTCGAAGCCGAGTTGGCCGTGGTGATCGGGAAGGGCGGCGCGCACATCGATCCCGCCGATGCAATGGATCACGTCGCGGGTTATACCTGCTTCAACGATGCCAGTGTTCGCGACTGGCAGTTCCATACGCACCAGTACGGCATGGGCAAGACCTTCAGAAAAACCGGCGCGTTGGGGCCATGGGTCATTCCAGCGTCGGAAATTGCCGATTACCGTAAGCTGGTGGTACGGGGTGTACTCAATGGCGAGCAATTGCAGGAGGGCAGCCTTGCAGAGTTGGCCTTCGACATTCCACATTTGATTTCGTATGTGTCGAAAGCGCTGCCATGGAACCCGGGCGACATTCTGGCAACCGGTACACCGAGCGGGATCGGCTTCAAGAGAAATCCACCGATTTTCCTGAAACCCGGTGATGTGTTCGAAGTGGTCATCACCGAAATCGGGACACTGTCGAACGGCGTTATCGACGAAGCCTGAGCGTTGTCCTCTACACAATCATAAAAACCGGAGGTTCCAAATGCCCGCCTTACCGACTATCAATTTCACTCACACCGGCGTGTTTTGCGCAGACCTCGATCGTATGGTCGATTTCTACTGCCGCACCTTGGGCTTCATCGTCAGCGACAAGGGCGTGGCCTCAACCGGGCATCGCCTGTTCTTCATGACGCAGAACCCGGAGCTGCATCACCAGGTGGTGCTGTTTGACGGCAAACCTGTCGATCTGCCCTTCAACCCGATCAACCAGCTGTCGTTTCTGCTCAACTCCCTGGATGACCTGAAGACTTACTATCAATTCGCCAAAAGCCGTGGCATCGAAGGGATTGTTCAGGTGGATCACGGGAACGCCTGGTCGATTTACTTCAAAGACCCCGAAGGCAACCCGATCGAAATGTATGTCGATGCGCCGTTCTACACCGCTCAACCTTGCAAGGAGCCACTCGATCTCGAACTGCCGACCGAGGCCATCCTGGCCCAGACCGAAGCCATGTGTAAGCGCCGCCCCGGCTTCCAGACTCGCGAGCAATGGATGGATTCCATTCGGGCGAAGATCGAAGAGCAGCGGGTTCGCGTCGGTTGATTGTTGAGGCCTGGTTGATGGGCGTGCACCAGCCCGTTCATCAACCGGAAGTCGCACTGGATAAAAACAAAAAGCGGAGTAGACGATGGACTACGATGTCATCATTGTTGGAATGGGCCCGGTGGGTGCCCTGTGCGCAAATCTGGCCGGCATGTGGGGGCTGAATGCGCTCGTCGTGGACAAGTCCGAAACGGTGTACACCAACCCCCGGGCCATGGGGTTTGACCATGAAGTGATGCGTGTCTTCGGCAATATTGGCCTGGCGAATGAGATTGCCGAGCATGTCATGCCTTATCGTCCTTCGGAGTACCGAACCACCGGTTCTGCGCTGATCAAGCGCATCGATGCGGCCCAACCGCCCTTTCAGCTGGGCTGGGCGCCGAACTATGTGTTTTCGCAACCACCGGTGGAGCGCGCACTGCGCGGCAAAATTGCCGATTTGAAGTCCGTCACCGTTGAACTCGGTTCAGAAGTGCTGTCGGTCGACTCCAGCGGTTCCCGGGCGCACGTGCGCATTCAGGCCAAGGACGGGATTGAGCGCACAGTCACGGCTGACTATGTGTTGGCGTGCGATGGCGGAACCAGCCCGATCCGTACCCGTCTGGGGTTGAAGATGGAGGACCTTGCGTTCGACGAACCGTGGCTGGTGGTCGATGTGATCCTCAACGAAGGGGCGGGCGAGCATCTGCCGAAGACCAACGTGCAGTTTTGCGAGCTGGCCCGGCCGTGCACCTTTGTCGTCGGTCCCGGTCGGCATCGTCGCTGGGAGTTCATGATCAATCCCGATGAGCAACCTTCGGAAATCTCGCAGCCTGAAGCGATCAAGAAGCTGATCGCTCGTTGGTTGCCGGAGGGTGATTACCAGCTGTGGCGAGCCTCGGCATATAGATTCCATGCACTGATTCTGGAGCAGTGGAAGTCCGACCGAGTGTTCTTCCTCGGGGATGCGGCCCATATGACACCACCGTTCCTGGCCCAAGGCATGTGCCAGGGGATCCGCGATGCGCTGAACCTGGTCTGGAAGCTTGCGCTGGTGAAAGGAGGGCTGGCAGCCCCCGCGTTTTTGAACACCTACCAGGCCGAGCGAATTCCCCATGTCCGCCAAACCACGATGGCGGCCAAAGAATTTGGCCGCGTGATCTGCGAGCGTGATAGCGAGAAAGCCGCGATTCGGGATGCGCGGTTGATCCAGCAGATGACGGAGAACCCTGGCGGAATCATCAGGCAATCGCTGATTCCCGGTTTGTCTCAAGGCTTTGTCGCACAAGTCGCGCCGGCCGGTGAGCTGTTTCCTCAACCGATGGTGATCAACCATGCCGGCAAGCAGGCGCTGCTGGATGAATTTACCGGGCAATCCTTTCGCGTGGTCATTGCGCCCGGGTTCGACGCCAGCGCTTTGTTGAGGTGTCTGCACAGCAGTCAATCGCTTAAAGGTTTGCCCATCCATGTCGTGCGGTTGGTCAGCGCTCAACAGCCAGGCACGCGCACTGCCGATGATTATCAGGAGGTCGACGGCGTGCTGGCGCAATGGCTTGAACGTCGAGGCTGCAATGTGGTGATCGTGCGGCCGGATCACTACGTGTATGGCGGGGCGGTCACGGTGGCCTGGGCGATGGAGTTGCTGGAGGGAATGGAGCTTGCGCTGTGGTGCAAGGAGCCGGAGCAGGCTGCACAGGGTCATGGCGGAACGTGCGATACGACGCTCAGGTTTGCGCAGGCGCTAAACCAGTAAGAGAGGGTTGTGGGCCCTTCGCTTCGCACTGTCCACGAAAGCAGTGGCGAGGCGAAGGGCTTTTTTCTGGACTACCGATTGATCTATTGAAGCGTGGCTTGTTGGCGTTCGATCGCTTCGACAGTTCGGCCCAGGGTGTCCTGAATGTGATTGCGCAACAGCGTCACTGCCTTCTCGGCATCACGCGCCAGGGCAGCCTCCATTAATTCCTGGTGCTCATTGCCCTTGTGCCTTGGGGTGATTCGCTGCTTGGCGGAAAAGCGCCGGTAGCGTTCGGCCCGGTCAAACAGGGAGTCGATCATCTTCAACATCAGCGGCGAGGGGCAGGCCGCGAACAGCGCAAAGTGGAAAGCCTTATGCCGGGTGGACCAGTCATCGTCGAGTACAAGCTCGCCGCTTCCGAGTTTCTTCTCGATCAGATTCAAGCGGTGAAATGCTCCCAGCACATCCGCCTCCCACGCGTCGTCGCCATACTGGATGGCATCTCCCAGCGCTTCGCATTCCAGCAGGCAGCGCATCCGCGTGATGTCCCGGAAGTCTGCCGTGGAAATGGGTGCAACCCTGAACCCCTTGTTATCGCTGGCTTCGACAACGCCGTCCTGAGTCAGCCGGTTGAGCGCTTCACGAATGGGAGAGCTGCTGAGCCCGTAGATTTTGGACAGCTCGGCGACTTTGAGTTTTTCGCCGGGGGCCAGCTCACAGCAAACAATCGCTTTTTTCATCTTCGTCAACGCGACATCGATCAGCGGACTGTTGGGGGAGGGGATCATGGTCGTGGTCATCCTGAAATATTGCACTAAACGGATTTTATGCGCAAAAAACCGTTTAGTGCAAAGGATGAATAGACCTTCTTGATCATAAATTTTCCTTCGTCGCAAGGAGAAAATTTCAAAACAGTCTGTGCAGCGCTCTAGTCCGGCCCTGAGCCTCCTTGCGGCCGTCCTCTCTGAAGAAATGATCAGTCCCCCCGCCTGCCTCCCATTGCGCCACACCCACGCGTCCGGGGTCCCGAATGTTCTTGACATTGAATTTGCGCAGGAATATTTTTTGTGCACAAAGTTATTTGTGATGCAGCAAAATGTTTTTTACGCACAATGTGTTCGAGCGTAAAAAAGGACAACGAAGGAGCTCAGCGCGGTACGCAGCACCCAGTGGTATTCGCAGCCGATGTTGCGAGTGGATGACCTTTTTACAAAAACAAAAAACAGGAACATCTCCATGAAGACAGCCAACCAGCGGCTCTGCCCGTTGCCGGTTTCCAGCCTCGCCTGCGCGGTCAGCGCAACGGTCCTGCTGAGCCTCTCAACGCCCTCGCAAGCGTTTCAGATCGACACCGGCAATCCCGATCTTTCGGCGAGTTGGGACAACACGATCAAGTACAGCAACGCCTGGCGCGTGAATAAACTCGATCACAAGGTCGCGGCCGGGCCGGGCACCGCCAACAGCAATCCCAACCTGGACGATGGCGACCGCAATTTCGATCGCGGGCTCATTTCCAATCGCCTGGATCTGCTGTCCGAATTCGACATCAAGTACAAAGATGTGGGTGCCCGTCTCAGCGCGGCGTCCTGGTACGACAATGTCTACAGCCACGACAACGATAACGACTCACCCGGCACCGCCAACTCCGTGAGCGTCGATCACGATGAGTTCACCAGTGACACGCGCCGCATCCACGGACAGCGCACCGAAATCCTCGATGCCTTCGTCTATGGCTCGAAGGAAATCGGCAACACCTCGTTGTCCGGGCGTCTGGGGCAGTTCACGCAGATCTACGGCGAAAGTCTTTTCTTCGGCGCCAACGGTATTGCCAATGCGCAGTCCACCGTCGATCTGGTGAAGCTGCAGTCGGTGCCAGGCTCTCAGTTCAAAGAGATTCTGATGCCGACCAAGCAGGTCTCGGGTAACTGGCAGTTGAGCGACACAGTCAGTGTCGGTGCCTACTACCAGTTCGAGTGGAACAAGACCCGCCTTCCCGCAGCGGGCAGCTACTTCAGTGGTGCCGACTTTGTGGGTGAGGGCGGGGAGCGGGTGTTCTTCCCGACCGGCGAATTACGCCACGGCAAGGACAAGGATGCCAGGGATTCCGGGCAGTTCGGAGCGCAACTGAAGTTCGCCGTCGAGGACTGGGAGTTTGGCCTGTACGCCGCGAAATACCACGAAAAGACCCCGGTGTTTTACTTCCGCCCGGCGGCGCTGGTACCCGGTGCGGACGACACGTTCATCAACGTTTACCCCGAGGACGTCAAGGTGTTCGGGGCGAGTTTCAGCACCCAGGTGGGCGAAGCCAACATCGCCGGCGAAACCTCGATCAGGCTCGATACGCCGCTCGCTGGCGTCGGCGGCACGATCATCACCGGTCTGGATTCCGACAACGACTCGAACCCGGCATACCCCATTGGCCGGTCGTGGCATGCGCAGGTATCGATGGTCAATGTCTACGGCGGTTCGCCGCTTTGGGATGGGGCTTCGTTTGTCGGTGAGCTGGCGTTCAACCGTCGGCTGAGCGTGACCAAAAATGCCGATCAGCTGGACCCCAACACCACTCGCGATGCGTTCGCCCTGCGCTTCACCTTTGAACCGCAGTACTTCCAGGTCTTCCCCGGCATCGACGTTCAAGCGCCGATCTCGGTGGGTTACAACCCTTCCGGACGCTCTTCCGTCACGCCTCAGGCATTCGGTCCGGAACATGGTGGTGACCTGACCCTGGGGCTCAAGGCCGATTACAAGAAGCAGTGGTACGCCTCGCTGTCCTACACCAACTTCTTCGGTGAGGCCGGGCCGGTCATCAACACCGCTAATTCATTCACCTACCAGCAAAACATGAAAGACCGGGATTTCGTGGCGTTTTCGATCCAGCGAACCTTTTAAGCAAAGAACAGGCGGGCCCTGATAATGACAAAAATTAAACTGCTGTTGCTTTCCACCCTGTCGATCTCCCTGTGCGCCAACAGCGCATTCGCGGCGGTGAGCCCTGACGAGGCGGCGAAGCTCAAGACCACCTTGACGCCCATGGGCGCCGAAAAGGCCGGCAATGCCGATGGCTCCATTCCCGCCTGGACCGGTGGGCTGACCAAAGAGGTGGCCGGGGCCAAATCGGGCGACATGCCGGTCGATCCGTTCCCGGGTGAGAAACCGGTGCTGCAGATCACCGCGAAGAACGCTGCGCAGTACGCGGACAAGTTGAACGAAGGGACGAAAGCCTTGCTGGCCAAATACCCCGACACCTTCCATCTCGATGTGTACCCGACCCATCGCACCGCGGCGGCGCCGGACAGCGTTTATCAAAACACGTTCGCCAACGCTACCCGTTGCAAGACCACCAGCAATGGATTATCGGTGGAGGGCTGCTACGGCGGTATCCCGTTCCCGATTCCGAAAACCGGCAATGAGGTGATCTGGAATTTCCTGCTGCGGGTCGAGGCGGAATCGATTCAGATGGGCTATGCCAACATCATCGGCAATGCCGACGGAACCCGGACATTGGCCAGCCGTGGCGTGGAGAACTGGCAGTACCCGTATTACTTCAAGGACGGCGGCGTGGACAAGTGGTCGGGGCAGTATGCGCTGCTGCGGTTCTTGACCAACGAACCTCCGTTCAAGGCCGGTGAGTCGCTGGTGACGCACGACAGCATCAACGCTCAGGAACCGCGGGAAGCCTGGCAATACCTGGTCGGCCAACGCCGCGTGCGCCGCGCCCCTACCGTGGGTTATGACACACCAGACTTCGTGGCTTCAGGTGCCAACTACTTCGATGAGGTGCATGGCTTTATCGGTCACCCGGATCGTTATGACTGGAAATTGGTCGGAAAAAAAGAGCTGTACATCCCGTACAACGACAACAAGTTCAACGCCGAAAAACGCGACGACGCCTTTATGGCCAACCACCTCAATTCGGACAAAGTGCGCTGGGAGCTGCATCGCGTCTGGGAGCTGGAGGCCACGGTCGCCTCGGGCAAACGCCACGCGGTGCCCAAGCGCAAATTCTTCATCGATGAAGACAGCTGGACGGTCTCGCTGGTCGATGGTTACGACGCCGAGGGCAAACTGTGGCGCGTGTCGCAAGTACTGCCATTCGTAGTGCCTTCCATCCCGGCGGTGGTGGTGAAGCCGGTGGTGATCTACAACCTGCAAGCCAAGACCTACAGCGTGGTGCAAAGCCTGAACGGCGAAACCTATAGCGTTATCCCGCGCAAGCCCGAGAACTTCTTTACCGGTAACTCGGTAGCGTCCGGGTCGGTGCGCTGAGCCTAGCAACAGCTTAATCAAACTCGTGTTCCAGAGGCGCGGTGTCACTGACATCGCGGCCACTGGACCGCATCATCGAGGCTCGCCAATGCGTACTCAAACCCCCAGGTTTTTCCATGTACAGCCGTTCAAGGCGTTGATGCTGAGCGTGTCGATCATGGCGGCGCTCACCGGCACGGCAGCAGCGGCACAAACCGATGGATTGCCGGTGCTGCCAGCGATCACCAGCGCCATGGCTGCCCAATCGGTCATGTTGAGTGTGACGCGGGCAGGGCAACGACTCGTAGCTGTCGGCGAAAGAGGGTTCATCATTGTCTCTGACGACAACGGCACCACCTGGAAGCAAGTCAGTTCCCCGGTCAGCATGACGCTGGTCAAGGTTCGCTTTATTGATGAGCGCCAAGGCTGGGCGGTCGGGCATGCCGGGGTTGTCTTGCACAGCCAGGATGGTGGCCTGAGCTGGAGCAAGCAGTTGGATGGCGTCCAGGCGGCCGAGATCGAATTGCAGGAAGCCAGTCGCGGCACCGATGAACAGGCGCAGGAACGTCTGGCTCAGGCCCGGCAACTGGTCGATGACGGCCCCGACAAACCGCTTCTGGATGTGCTGTTTCTGGACGCCAGAAACGGCTGGGTGGTGGGCGCTTATGGCCTGGCGTTTGTCACCCATGATGGCGGGCTCAGTTGGCAATCGATCCGTTCCCGTCTCGATAACCCGAACGGATTGCATCTCTACAGCATCGAGCTGGTAGGGACGGATCTGTTCGTCGCCGGCGAACAGGGCACGCTGTTGCGCTCCAGTGACGAGGGACAAACCTTCGAGGCGCTGGCGTCGCCTTATGAGGGCACGACCTTCGGGCTTCAGGTGACCGGCAGCGGGTCGGTTGTGGCATTCGGGCTTCGTGGCAAAGCCTTCGAGTCCCGGGATCGCGGCGCTACCTGGCAACCACTCGACACGTTGCAACCCGTCACATTGACCAGTGGCCTGCGGCTTGACGATGGCTCGGTGCTCCTCGCCGATGAGTCGGGCAGAGTGCTGCGCTTTGCGGGCGGTGACACCAAGGCCGCTGTCCTTCAGATACCCAAAACCAGTTACTTCACAGGCATGGCGCAAGCCGCGAACGGTGACCTGATCATCAGTAGCGCGCGCGGCATGCTGTCGTCCGCGTTGGCAGCCGAATCGCCGGAGCACGATCAATGAACAGCTTTACCCGTTCTGCCGAGCCTCACGTCGTCCCCAAGCCAGATGTATTCGATCCTTCCTCCGGCACGCTGGTTGAACGGCTGTTGTTCAATCATCGCAGCATCGTCTTGGGCATCTGCGTGCTACTGAGTCTGGTGCTCGGCTATCAGGCGTTGAGTTTGAAGCTCAATGCCGCCTTCGAAAAAATGATCCCGACCGATCACCCATATGTGCAGAACTACCTGAAAAATCGTGGCCAGTTGGGCGAGGGCGGCAACACCTTGCGGATTGCGATCGAGGCCGGGCACGGCAGCATTTTTGATGCCGCGTACCTTGAGACGGTCAAGAAAATCAACGATGAGGTGTTTCTGCTCCCCGGTGTCGACCGGTCTTACATGAAGTCCCTGTGGACCCCGGCGACCCGCTGGATTGGCGTCACAGAAGAGGGTTTCGACGGCGGGCCAGTGATACCGGATGATTACGACGGCTCTGCCAAAAGCCTTGACCAGGTACGGCAGAACGTTGAGCGATCGGGAGAGGTCGGTCGGCTTGTGGCCGCCAATTTCAAGTCGAGCATCGTGCTATTGCCGCTTCAGGAAACCGCCTCCGACGAGGGGCTGCCGCTCGACTACAGCGCGCTCTCAAGCCGGTTGGAGCAGATTCGCGCGCAGTACGAAACCGACAACATCAAAATCCATATCACCGGCTTTGCCAAAGTCGTCGGCGATTTGATTGACGGTATGCGGCAGATGCAGCTGTTCTTCGCCGCGACGCTGGTGATCTGCGGCATCGTGCTGTTCTGGTACACCCGTTGCGTGCGCAGCACATTGCTGGTGTTGCTGTGCTCGATCATCGCGGTTGTCTGGTTACTGGGATTGCTCCCTACCTTGGGCTTTGATCTTGATCCGTATTCGATCCTGGTTCCGTTCCTGGTATTTGCCATCGGCTTGAGCCATGGCGCCCAGAAAATGAACGGCATCATGCAGGACATCGGGCGAGGAGCAGACAAGCTTGTGGCCGCGCGCTTCACCTTTCGCCGGCTATTCTTGACCGGGCTGATGGCACTGGTGGCCGACGCCGTGGGTTTCGCCGTGTTGATGATTATCAAAATTCCGGTGATTCAGGACCTGGCGGTGACCGCAACGATGGGCGTGCTGGCGTTGATTTTCACCAACCTGATTCTGTTGCCGATTCTGTTGTCGTACACCGGTGTCAGCAAAGCGGCGGCGCAGCGTGAAGCGGCTAACGATAAATTTTCGAAGCTGGACGCTCATCACTCCCGGCATCCGTTTTGGGCTTTTCTGGATCGTTTCACCGAACGCAAATGGGCGAGCGGTGCAATCATCGTCGCCTTGTTACTCGGGGTGGCAGGGTTTGCCGTCAGCCTTCAGGTGAAGATCGGTGACCTGAACCCCGGGGCACCGGAACTGCGTCCCGAGTCGCGCTACAACAGCGACAACCGCTTCATGGTCAGCAACTTTTCCGCCAGCAGCGACAAGTTTGTGGTGATGGTGAAAACGCCCCAATACTATTGCGCCAATTACCAGACACTGGTGTCCGTCGATGCCCTGGAAGCACAGCTTCAGCAGTTGCCAGGCGTGGTGTCCACGACGTCACTGGCGGCGCTGAGCAAGCAGGCTGCGGCCGGTATGAACGAAGGCAGCATGACCTGGTATGAGATACCCCGTAACCAGGGACTGCTGAATGCGATCATCACCCGCGCGCCGCGAGAGCTGTTCAACCAGAACTGCGATCTGCTGACAGTGTATGTCTACCTCAAGGACCACAAGGCTGACACGCTCACCAGTGTGGTCCAGACCGTCGAGCAGTTTGCGGCGACCCATAACACCGATCAGATCCAGTTCCTCAATGCCGCGGGCAACGCCGGTATCGAAGCTGCCACCAATATCGTGGTGAAGCGTTCGAATGTGCAGATGCTGTTCATGGTGTATGCGGCTGTCATTGCCCTTTGCTTCATCACCTTCAGGTCGTGGCGAGCGGTGGTGTGTACGGTGCTGCCATTAATGCTGACATCGATTTTGTGCGAGGCCTTGATGGTGGGGCTGAACATCGGCGTCAAAGTGGCAACCCTGCCGGTGATCGCATTGGGTGTCGGCATCGGGGTGGACTACGCGCTGTACATCCTCAGCGTGACACTCACTAATCTGCGCAATGGTTCAAGTCTGTCTGACGCTTACTACCTTGCCTTGCTGTCCACGGGCAAGGTGGTGGTGATGACCGGGATTACGCTGGGCGTTGCAGTGCTCACCTGGGTGCTGTCGCCGATCAAGTTCCAGGCCGACATGGGCGTTCTGCTGGGGTTCATGTTCATTTGGAACATGGTGGGCGCATTGGTACTGGTTCCGGCATTGGCGCATTTTCTGCTCAAGCCCAAGTCATTGCTGACGAACGCGTGAGGTCTATTTAGTGGAGTATGGGTCGGATAACCTGAGCGATTCTATCAGCATGGCCGGACTCTGTAGTAACGCGTCGCAGGGGAAGACCTGACGAGGTAGATGGCCACCAGATACCGGCGAGCGTCAGCGTCTGGCCATTCGCTGCCCATCGTAGCGAGCAGATGTCGACCCAGGCTGTGTGAAAACGCCAGCGTTTTTATACAGCCTGGGTCGATTGCTACCTTAATGCTAAGAGTTCTAATAGAGGTGAAAAGTCATCAATTCGTTCTCATTTTTAATGACTTGATTTCCATTTTTAATGAATTTCGCCGCCAAGAAACTCCAGCTGCTGGCACGTGAGCAAACGATTGGCCGAGTGATCGTCGACTACCAGGACATTCAATGGGATTGTGGCGACGACGGTTTGCGTTTCGGCCACCAGGGCTGACTGTTGCAGTGGCAACGTTTCCAGTTGCAGCAACAACTCCACTTGAGTGCCGAGGCCCGGCTCGCTGCGTAATTGCAGACTGCCGCCCATCATTTCGCAGAGATTGCGGCTGATCACCAGCCCAAGCCCGGCGCCCCCCCTGGCCGATTGCATGGCGTTGTCTGCCTGGGCAAAGGGTTCGAACAGGCGCTGTTGATCCTGTTCGCTGATCCCGATACCACTGTCGTGAACTTGCACCCGCATTTGCACGTGCTCGGGTTGCGTTGCCGGGTGCAGGTCGACAACGACCCGGACCTGGCCTTGCTCGGTAAATTTGATGGCATTGCTGATCAGGTTGGACAGCACTTGCTTGAAGCGCAAGGGGTCCAGCAACACGTCGAAGGTCGGGTTGGCCGATGAAAACTCCAGCACCAGTTCGAGTTCCTTCTGTCGGGCCAGGCCATCGAAAATCCGCACGACCGAGGCCACGAGTTCACCCGGATTGACGCGCTCCGGGCTCAGGCTCAAGCGTCCCGATTCGATTCTGGCAATGTCGAGAATGTCGCCGATCAGCTCCAGCAACCCTTTCGCCGAGTTGTACGCGACATCGATGGCCGGACGTTCCGGGTGCTGATGATCAAGACGCTTGAGTGTCAATTCAAGCATGCCAATGATTGCATTCATCGGCGTGCGGATCT
Source organism: Pseudomonas sp. Pseusp16 (assembly GCF_047324915.1). Taxonomy (NCBI): domain Bacteria; kingdom Pseudomonadati; phylum Pseudomonadota; class Gammaproteobacteria; order Pseudomonadales; family Pseudomonadaceae; genus Pseudomonas; species Pseudomonas sp. Pseusp16. The sequence goes on from NZ_CP168522.1 coordinate 56,366, forward strand.
CATGGCTCATCGTGGCCAGAAATGTGCTTTTGGCCCGGTTGGCGTTATCGGCACGTTCTTTCGCGCAACGCAGGTCGTCGAGCAGTTGCCGCCGTTCGCTGATGTCGATCCAGCCACCGATAATGCCTTGCACTGTTGCGCTGGAATCCCGATAGGGAAGAATCCAGTGATAAATCGTCAGTCGCCGGCCACCAATGTGCAGCTCGCGATCGACAATCAACGGTCTGCCCTCGGCCACCACGCGTTGGTAGTCAGCCTGGTACTCCCGGGCTTCGAATACATTGCTCATCGATCCCTGCATGACGCTTTTGCCGATGACATCTTCACGCCTGGCGCAGAATGCTTGCAGGTAACTGTCGTTGCAACTTTGCAGTAGCCCCTGGCGATCACGTACGTAGATCGGATGGGGCGTGCCATTGACCAGCGATCGCATGAACTCGAACTGATCGTTCAACGCACGCTCTGCGGCCTTGCGCTGCTTGATCTGGCGTCGCATGTAGTCGTTCCACGCAATGGAAATCAGCAATAGCACGCCTGCACCGAAGACGATTTGGTAGAACAGCCTTTGATAATTGCGCCAGGTGCTTTGCGAGGACGCCGAGTAGCCGCGCCAGCGACTGTTGATGATGCCCAGCTCCTCCGGGGAAATGCTCAGTAAAGCCTTGTCGAGGATCGCATTCAGCTCTTTGGCACCCCGAGCGGTGGCAAGGGAAAACGCTGCCTGCTCGGTGCCGATGGTGGTGCTGATTTGCAATGTGTGCTCGAACAGCCGCGACGAAATGAAGTAGTTGGCAATGATCAGTGAGTTCACCGCGCCCTCGGCCTGACCTTGGGCGAGTAACTCTACGGCGCTGAAGGTGTCCGGGGTCTCGATCAATTTGATCCGGGGAAACTCTCTGCGCAGGTAGTCCATGAGTGGATTGCCGCGGGCAATGGCCAGGCGCTTGTCCTGCAACTGCTCGAGGTTGGTCGGGCTGTCGTCGGCTTTGCGGGTCAGCAGGACGTAGGAATTTTCCAGAAAGGGGCGGGTAAAGTTCAGCTGGGTTTGACGTTGGGCGCTGGGGAGCAATGGGGCGATGACATCGGCCTTGTTGTCCTTGATCTGTTTGATCATCTCGTCGTCGCTGCGGCTGTGCTGGATGTCAAAGCGCAAGCCGGTGCGCAGCCTGATCAGCTCAAGCAAATCTGCGGTGACCCCGCGAAAGTTGCCATTGCTATCGAAAAACGTCAGTGGCGCAAAAGCTTCGTTGACGACGACACGCACTGTCGGGTGGTGTGCCAGCCAGCGTTCTTCCCGTTCAGTGAGTTGCAGCTTTTGATCGGTCAGCAGAATGTCGCTACCGGCGCTCCAGCGTTTGGCGATGCTTTCTCGTTCACTGGTGGGGATGGCCCTGATCATTGTATTGATGATGCCAAGCAGTTCGGGGTTGTTCCTGTTAACGGCAAAGCTGAAACCATAGGCTTCATGTTTACCGAAGTTGGCCATCCGGATGTTGTTCAAGTACCCCTTGTTGATCATGTAGTGAGTTGAAATGGTGTCGCCGAGAAACACGTCCGCCTGATCGAAAGCAACAGCGTTGATCGCATTCTGGTAGGACGGATAGGACGTGATGATCGCCTTTGGGTACAACGCCGTGACTTCCGCCAGCGGCAAATAGTGATACACCATGCTCAGGCGCAATCCGGCCAGGCCATCGGTGAGGGAACGGGTTTCCCCTTCACGGGTCACCAATACAGGTTGGTCAACGGCATAGGGTATGGACAGTGCAATGCCGGCATTGCCAGCTTCGAATCCATTGGCGGTGCCTAGCAGATCGACTTCGCCGTTCTCCAGTGCAGCGATCGCGGCTCCTCGGGAATCGAAGCGCTGAACCTTGACGGGCAACCCGGTTGTTTTTTCCAGAAGACCGGCGTAATCGGCGGTAAACCCTTCATAGTCCTGGCCGCTGGTGGTCAGGTCGAAGGGGGGATAGTCCGGGGCTGACGTCCCGAGCGTCAGTTGATTCTTGCGTTTTATCCATTGTCGTTGCGATTCATCCAGTCGAACCTCCAGCGCCCCGGCCTTCGATCGGCTGAGCAGCGTGTAGTGTTCATCGCCCGGTGCCCCGAACAACGAGGTGCTCACGCATAGACCTGCGGTCACTTGAATCAGAAAGACCTTCAAACGGCTGGGCATCCAGGTTCTCACACTAGCGCGTTACGTTTTGCCATCTCGATGAGTTCAACCAGGGATTTGGCTTTGAGTTTCTGCATGAGGCGCTTTTTGTAGGTACTCACGGTCTTGTTGCTCAGAAACATGCCCTTGGCGATTTCCTTGTTTGTGCGACCTTGGGCAAAAAGTTGCAAGACCATCAGTTCCCGGTCGTTTACGGATTTGAACAGTTCCAATTCGATGCAGCGTGTTTCATCTCCACGGACGGGGTTCAAGGCCTCGCTCGGAAAATAGTTGTAACCTGCAAATACCGCTTTTATGGCACTGACCAGTTCACTGATGTCCTCTTGTTTGCAGACATAGCCCGATGCACCGGATTGCATGCAACGAATACCGAAAAGTGTTGGGCATTGTGCTGTCAATACCAGTGTTTTAAGAGGAGTATTCATTGCGTTGAATCGGGATAGTACTTCCAGTCCATCCAGTTTTGGAATGCTGATGTCGAGAATGACCAGGTCCGGCATGCATTCGCGAACCATCTGCATGGCGTCGACCCCGTTATCAGTTTCGCCGACGACTTTGTAACCTTCATGTTCCAGTAACATTCGAACGGCAAGGCGGATAACCGGGTGATCATCGACAATAAAAACGGAGTTCATAATAAAGTCCCATGCGAGCTCAAATAAAGCGCGCACCTTAGCTCAGATACTTGAGGGGACGCATGAACTCACCGAGCTGTAGCAGCAATATAGGAGAATTCCTACAAACTTAAAGGAAAAGGACTACGTATTAACTAGGTTTTCTGTTAGGAAGGGTGAGGAAGTTTGGCGCTTGGAGGTACTTTAGAAAGAAGTTGTTTGTAAGTTTTACGCCGTGTATTTGTCGGATGTTATAGGTGTTTTTTCTACATGTGTACCGAGGTCAACAGGTCTCTAAATTCAGATTGTTTCAATGGCTTTATCAAGTAGCCCAATAATGGTAGCCCGTGTTCAGTGGCCGTTTTTACAAGTTCATCCAGTTCAGACGTCGTCAGGCTACTCAGAATGATCGCCTGTCTGATCAGTCCCAGCTGGCTGGCGAACCGGACCAGATCGAGCCCCGTCAGATCGGGCAGGCATTGATCGCATAAAAGGATGTCGAACGGCTGGTCGGCCCCGAGCATTTGCTGCATGGCGTCTTTGGCGCTGTCGGTGGTCGCCAGTCGGGTAAAGCCATAGCTTTCCAGCAGGTATCGAGTGGCTAAAAGTTGGAAGGGGTGGTCCTCCACCACGAGGATGCGTAGATCGTTTTCGGCCATGGGGCGCACTTCATCTGTTGAACAGAAAGGAGGGCGATTGTTTCGCGAGCGTGCCGGACATGCGATCAGTTTGCTCGCCATATGTTGTAGGGCGATTCGACGAAGCTTGAGTGCTGTTGGAAGTTGAAGGGGGATCAGCCATAACGAATGCCGTAATGGCTGATCAGTCGATACGCCTCAGTGGCTGGCGCGTCCGGTCATTTCCAGGGCCATGTCACTGGCATAGCTGTCGGTCATGCCGGCGATGAAATCGATCATGCGCAAAAACGACGTGTGCAATGGGCCGTGAGGGTCGGGTGCATTGTTGCCCAGCAGGTCAAGGATGCGGCGGCTTTTGAACGAAGGGGTCCGACCGTTGTGCTGCTCAAGCGCTGCTCCGCAAAAGGCGTTGAGCAGGATTTCCAGCGTGGTGTAGGCGCCGATCTCGTGCAGGGTCTTGCGCTTGTCCTGGAAGATTTTCTTGCGGGCCATGTCCTTGGCGTTCAGCACGCAACGCTTGGCGGGCCCGTGCATGTGTTCCACCAGGTCGCCGGGTAATGTACCGGCCAGCAGTGCGTCCTGTTGCTCGACGAAGGCGCGGGCCGCGGCATTGGTCAAGTGCTCGATAGCTTTGCCGCGCAGGATCGCCAGTTTGCGTCGGCGCGAATCGCCGGGACCGAGCTGGCGGTAGGTCTCCGGCAAGTCATCGCCCACCAGACCGAGCAGCAGTGACTCGACTTCGGCGTATTCCAGCAACTCCATTTCCAGACCGTCTTCCAGGTCGATCAGCGCGTAGCATATGTCGTCGGCGGCCTCCATCAGGTACACCAGTGGATGCCTTGCCCAGCGTTGCTCCTCCAGTTGCGGCAGGCCGAGCTTATGGGCGATCTGCTCCAGTAGCGGCAGCTCGCTCTGATAACAGCCGAACTTGTGTTTCTTGTATCCCAGCGAGTCGGCGTGCTTGGCCGTCCATGGATACTTCAGGTACGTGCCCAGCGTTGCATAGGTCAGGCGGGTGCCGCCGTCGAACTGGTGATACTCCAGTTGAGTGAGTACCCGAAAGCCCTGGGCATTGCCTTCGAAATTCAGGAAGTCATTGCGCTCGGCTTCACTCATTGCATCCAGCCAGCCACGGCCGGCAGCTTGCTGGAACCAGTGACGGATCGCGTCTTCACCGGAATGGCCGAAAGGCGGGTTACCGATGTCGTGTGCCAGGCAAGCCGATTGCACCACCATCCCCAGGTCGCTGGGTTCGCACCAGTCGGGCAGGGCATTGCGGATGGTTTCGCCGACCCGCATGCCCAGTGAGCGACCCACGCAACTGACTTCCAGCGAGTGGGTCAGGCGCGTATGAATGTGATCATTGCTGGACACGGGATGGACCTGGGTCTTGCGCCCGAGGCGGCGGAAAGCCCCCGAGAAAATGATGCGGTCGTGGTCTTTGTGAAAAGGGCTGCGGCCGAGCTCTTCAGGGCTGTGCAGCGGTTTTCCGAGACGTTCGCGAGTAAGCAGGGTGTGCCAATCCAAGGCGGGGGCTCTCCGTCGGGTGACTGATGGCCTAGCTTCCCGTTTCGCGCCATGACCTGCAAGCGGAACTACAACTCGGCGGCTCCGATATCGATGAGCAGCACACGTGCAGGATGGCGCCCCTCGATAGAGAGGCGCATCCCGTCGACGTCGCAGGAATGCAGCCGGAAAGATACTGATCAGTCTTTGCGTGAAGAGCCCTGCAGGATCAGTGTGATCAGCGGCCCCAGCGTGGTGCCGAGGCGGATCAGCCGGGTCAGGCCGCTGAGGCCGCCGCCGTTTTTTGCCCCCTTGCCGGTCAGAAAACCCAGCAAGGTGACGGCGGCCACGCCCCAGAGGGGGGCGTGTTTGATGCCGAAACCGTCCTGCAGGTTTTTCGTCATCCCGCGCACGCGTTTCAAGGGTTGCAGCAGTTGCGCGGATTCGTGGCGGATTTCCTGACGATGCATTTCCATGCGCAGGCGGATCAGGGCCTTGCGCATTTCCGTGCGTGAGCTGTTGTGTGGCAATTCAGGCAGGCTCATGGCAGCAGACGCTCCCGGTCGTTGGCCAGCTCTTCGAGCGTGCCGTGGAAGGGCGAGGACTCATCGAAAATCGCCGCTCTCAAGCGCATTCCACAAAATATGGCAGCGAGGGTGTAGAACACGCAGAGACCGATGATGGCGGTCAGGCGATACGTGTCCCAGAACACGATAAGCACCAGCGTCGACAGCCCTACCAGCAGCAGCAACGCAAACACCAGCGCCAGGCCGGCAAACAGCAACAGGCTGACGGTGCGGGCTTTTTGTTCCTGCAATTCGATGCCGAACAGTTCGACATGGCTGTGCAGCAACCCAAGGAAGGCCGCACCCAGGCGCCGCGAAGAGGAGCTGGTTCCCGTTTCAGACGGGCCGGATTCACCGATCGACATATCAGCGCCGGCTAGCCAGCAGGCCAATCAGGAAACCCACGCCGGCCGCGATCCCGACCGATTGCCAAGGGTTGGCCTGGACATAGTCCTCCGTGGCGGTGACCGCAGCCTTGCCGTGTTCGCGCAGGGAGTCTTCGGTCAGTTTGAGGGTTTCACGGGCACGCAAGAGACTGTCGTGAATCTGCTCGCGCAACTCGTCGGCCTGATCGCCTGCCAGGGTCGCGGTGTGCTCCAGCAACCGTTCGGTGTCACTGACCAGTGTCTGAAAGTCGTTCATCAGGATTTCTTGAGCAGTCTTTGCCTGGGTGCGGGCCATGGGGGATCTCCATAAGTGGCTTTCTGATGCGTTCGAGTATGAGCCTTCGGCGAAGGTTCAGTACAAATGACTGGTACAACTTTTGCTGTGTCGTGGTGCGCCGGTCCGCACCATTGCGCTATAGCCGGGCATGATTTCAGTAAAACCGCAGGACCAACAATCAAAAACTCGCGTAAACGTCCGGGGCGCGTTTTTCCTGGACGGTATCCGTGCGCCAAAGCGGTTCAAACGAGATCAGTCCGCTGATGCTTCGAAGCCGCAAATTGGTGCGTGAGCGGTCATCGCGAACTGCTTTGGTGCTTTTTTTCTGCCATAAGGTCTGCCCATCCCATGGAAAATCTGCAAAGCGCTGTGGACACCCTGGTCCATAGCTCCAACACGCTGTTCATTCTGATCGGTGCGGTCATGGTTCTGGCCATGCACGCCGGTTTTGCCTTTCTCGAAGTCGGAACCGTGCGACAGAAAAACCAGGTCAATGCGTTGTCGAAAATCCTCAGCGACTTCGCTGTTTCGACACTGGCTTACTTCTTTATAGGCTATTGGGTTTCCTATGGCGTGACGTTCATGCAACCAGCGGCCGTGCTCAATGCCGACCATGGCTATGGACTGGTGAAGTTTTTCTTCCTGCTGACCTTTGCCGCGGCGATCCCGGCGATCATTTCCGGGGGGATCGCCGAGCGCGCCCGGTTTGTCCCGCAATTGTGCGCAACCGCGTTGATTGTCGCGTTCGTCTATCCGTTCTTCGAAGGCATGGTCTGGAACGGCAACTTCGGTTTGCAAGCCTGGTTGCTGGAGCGCTTTGGCGCCGGTTTCCATGATTTCGCCGGTTCAGTGGTAGTGCATGCCATGGGCGGTTGGCTGGCACTGGCGGCGGTGCTGTTACTAGGGCCGCGTAATGGCCGTTATCGCGACGGTCGGCTGGTCGCATTCGCGCCATCGAGCATCCCGTTTCTGGCGTTGGGCTCGTGGATCCTGATTGTTGGCTGGTTCGGCTTCAACGTCATGAGCGCGCAAACCCTGCAAGGTGTCAGCGGACTGGTGGCGGTGAACTCGTTGATGGCCATGGTTGGCGGTACGGTGGCGGCGCTGATTGTCGGGCGCAATGACCCTGGCTTTCTGCATAACGGCCCGTTGGCGGGGCTCGTGGCAATCTGTGCCGGATCCGACCTGATGCATCCTGTGGGGGCGCTGGTCACTGGTGCCATCGCGGGGGCCCTGTTTGTCTGGTGCTTTACCGCGGCCCAGGGCAAATGGCACATCGACGATGTATTGGGTGTGTGGCCGTTACATGGCTTGTGTGGCGTGTGGGGCGGCATTGCCTGCGGCATTTTCGGCCAGAGCGCCTTGGGCGGGCTCGGTGGGGTCAGTCTGATCAGCCAGTTGATCGGCACTGCGCTGGGCGTCACTGTGGCACTGGCCGGCGGGTTTGCGGTGTACGGAGTGATCAAGGCGTTGCATGGATTGCGCCTGAGCCAGGAAGAGGAGTATTACGGCGCGGACCTGTCGATCCACAAGATCGGCGCCGTGAGCCAGGACTGACTCGGGTCACTTCATGGGCGACGGCATCAAGGGCAGGGGGCTCAATGGCTCGACGGTTTTTCGGGGCAGGCCTAGAATGGTCACTTCATTTTCTGGTTGAGCGCTCATGCTTCCCGAATGTCAGCTGTTCGGCACCCTTGGATGCCATCTCTGTGAAGTAGCCGAAGCCATGCTGATGGAGTTTGTCGAGCGCGGTCTGCTGGTGGAACTGGTGGATATCGCCGACGATGAAGCGTGGTTTGCAGCTTACAGCCTGCGAATTCCGGTGCTGCGACGCGTCGATACCGGTGCTGAACTGGGCTGGCCGTTCAGTGCCGATGAGGTGGTGACGTTCCTGCGTTAAGCGTTTTTTGCACTGGCGGCATGTCCCGCCCGTCGAACTTTGCGATTGATCCCCTTGGCTTATCCGGCGTTGATCGGATACTGTATGCGCATACAGTTATTCGCAGTGCCTGCCTTGCCGTTGCCGGTTTTCGGCAGCGAGCAGGCAAGCCCGGGCGTGAGAGGGATGAATCGTGGTCAATGTCGAACAGTTGAAGAACAGCGTGAACAGGATGTCCGCGGACGTCGTGCGCGAGGCCGTCCTTGAGTTGCGTCTGGATGGTCTGGTGACCGAGGGGAAAACGCCTTTCAACAAAACGCATTTCAATACCTGTTTCGCAGAAATCGAAGCCTTGTTTCAACGCGCGGGATATCACCGGCAACTCGATGTCGTGGGTTATCAGGGGTTGTTGTACGCCCTGTATGACCCCGCTCGCTGGGAGGCGGTCGATGTACTGCGCTGGCTCAAGGAGTACACCGAAGCGGCGGCGCGCACGCAGATTCCGGCTTGAGGAATCTTCTCTAGGTTCGTACTCCCTGCTGTTGGATAATGCCGCTCTGCACTGAGGGTTAGAGCTTTCGTATGTCCACTTCTACTTTTTCCGCGGCACACAGCCAGGCCAGTACGCTCTACTTGCCACCTGGCCCGTGGCAGACCGTTATCGATTGCCTGTGTGAGCATTTCAGCGCCATCGGTCGTGAACAATGGCTGGACAGAATCGCCCGCGGCCGGGTCCTCGATGGGCAGGGCATGCCGATTGCCCTCGATCTGGCCTACAGGGAAGGTTTGCGGATTCATTATTTTCGCGAAGTGCCGGATGAAAAACCGATCCCGGTGATCGAGTCGATCCTGTACGCGGACGAGCATCTGGTGGTGGCCGACAAACCGCACTTTCTACCCGTGACGCCGGCTGGCGAATACGTTGAACAGACCCTGCTGAGGCGCTTGATCCGTCGCCTGGACAATCCGCATCTGGTGCCGTTGCATCGCATCGACCGGCATACCGCGGGGCTGGTACTGTTTTCCGCCAATCCGCAGAGTCGTTCAGCTTATCAGTCGTTGTTTCCAACCCGGCAGATAGAAAAGCGCTACGAGGCCATCGCACGGGCGTTGCCTGACCTGGTTTTCCCGTTGGTTCATAAAAGCCGACTGGTCGATGGCGAGCCGTTCTTCCGCATGCAGGAGGGGCCGGGGGCCAGCAACACCGAGACTGCGGTCGAAATCAGGGAAAAACAGGGGGATCTCTGGCGTTATGGTCTTTACCCGGTGACGGGCAAGAAACATCAGCTTCGGGTACATATGGCGGCGTTGGGAGCCGCTATCTGCAACGACCCGTTTTACCCCGAGGTGCTCAAGGATGCGCAGGATGACTATGCCAATCCTTTGAAACTGCTGGCTCAGGGGCTGAAATTCATCGATCCGGTCACGGGCCAGGCGCGAGAGTTCGAGAGTGAAATCACCCTGCAATGGTGATCAGGGGGCGACCCTGAAGCGTTGTACTTCAGGCATGAAAAAGCCCGCATCAAGCGTAATGCTGTTCAGTTAAGCGAGAGTGATCCGTTGTAGGAGCGAGCTTGCTCGCGATGGTCGTTAACGATGCCGCGTGTTTACTGACTAAACGCAGCGCTCTTGAGTCCATCGCGAGCAAGCTCGCTCCTACAGAATCCTTAACTGAACAGCATTACGCATCAAGCGGGCTTTTCCGTATCCGGCGGCGCCAGGATTACAGCTCTTTAACGGTACGAACCTGGTCTTTGTTGATGCGGGTCTGTTTGCCGTCGAGCTGTTCGAATTCGTAGAAACCGGAGTCCTTGTCAAACCGAGGCGTGTCGACGGCCTGGATTTCGCGACCGTCATTCAAGGTGATCACCGTAGGCGATGCGCAACCGGCGAGGGTTGCAAGGCCCAGTGCGAGCATGAAAGTGGCGAGGGTCCGTTGAATCATGAGTGTGTCTCCGAATAAGAATTCTTTGGTTGTCGGACTTGAGACGTGCACTGTCCGCGCAAGTTCCTGATGATTGTCAGTCTGACACAGTCTTATGACCGCTTAACAGTTCCGGCGTATTGAGGTTGGCCAGCCGAGGGTCCTTGTCGGGGCATTGCAGCGCGGTCGCACCGAGCGTGTGCATCAACCGGCCTGGGCTACGTTCACCCTCGATCCAGGCTTTTTCAAATGCTGCGCGGTGTACCAGGGGAATCACACACAACAACGGTTCCCAGTGGCCATCATGTCGCACCATCAGCGGCTTGTCCGGATGCAGGTTGGCGGTCTCGCGCATACTGCCGATCAACGTTGCATCAATGCCCGGAACGTCACAGGGCAGGACCAGCAGATGGGTATGGCGAGCAGCTTTCAGGCCTGCTCGAATACCCGCCAGAGGTCCGGGGAAGCCACCTTCATCATCGTGGACCAACTGGTCGGCGTAGGGTGCATACTTCTCAAGGTTGCGATTGCAGGAGATGATCAGGTCATCGGTCAGCGGGCGGGCTTTGCGGTGCAGATGCGCAATCAGGGGGGCGCCTTGCCAGTCCAGCAACCCTTTATCCTGACCCCCCATGCGTTGGCCGCGACCGCCCGCCAGGAGCAGAATGGAGCAGGGTGGCAATTGTGAATTCGAGGTCATGGCAGGTCTCCATGGGAGCGGCGAAAAAACGGAGCGCTGTGATATAACACCGGGCTGTTTCTCCTACAACTGGACGAGCCTATGAAAGCCAAGGCTGATGTACCTTTCGCACCGCTGAATATTGCAGTGCTGACTGTCAGCGATACCCGCACACTGGAAACCGACACCTCGGGCCAGCTCTTTGTCGACCGCTTGACCGCTGCCGGTCATTTCCTGGCAGCCCGGGTATTGCTCAAAGATGATCTCTACAAAATTCGCGCGCAAGTCGCCAACTGGATTGCCGACGATGTCGTGCAGGTTGTGCTGATCACCGGCGGAACCGGTTTTACCGGGCGCGACAGTACGCCGGAAGCCGTCAGTTGCCTGCTGGACAAACAGGTTGATGGATTTGGCGAGCTGTTCCGCCAGATCTCGGTTGCCGATATCGGCACCTCGACCGTTCAGTCCCGGACGTTGGCCGGCCTGGCCAACGGCACGCTGGTTTGCTGTTTGCCGGGCTCGACCAATGCCGTGCGCACCGGTTGGGACGGCATACTGGCCGAGCAGCTGGATTCGCGGCATCGCCCGTGCAATTTCGTGCCTCACCTGAAACAGGCTGCGCCTTGTGACTCCCGTGGGTAAGCCTGGCAAGACTGGCAGCCTGATGCCTGTCGAGCAGGCGCTGGCGCGCTTGCTGGAAATGGCCGAGACCTCAAGGATTGTCGAGCGTGAACGCTTGCCGTTGGCGCAGGTACAGGGGCGTGTATTGGCTGAAGATCTGGTGTCGACGCTGGATCTGCCACCCTGGCCCAACAGTGCCATGGACGGTTATGCCTTGCGTATGGCCGACTGGACGGGAGAGCCGTTGGTGGTCAGTCAGAAGGTGTTTGCCGGCCAGGCCCCCGAACCGTTGCAGCCAGGAACCTGTGCGCGCATTTTCACCGGGGCGCCTGTTCCCGCCGGTGCCGATTGCGTCGAGATGCAGGAAAACGCCGAGGTTCAGGCGGATGAGCGAGTACGTTTCACTGGAACCTTGGCCCAAGGCCAGAACATCCGTCCGCAAGGCCAGGAAACGACCGTCGGCGAGTTGATTCTGCCGGCAGGTACGCGGCTGGGGCCCATCGAGCAAGGATTGGCTGCCTCATTGGGGTGCGCTGAGCTGGAAGTCGTTCGCAAGGTGCGTGTGGCGGTGCTGTCCACTGGCGACGAATTGATTGAGCCGGGGCAGGCGCTGGGGCCGGGACAGATCTACAACAGCAACCGGGTGTTGTTATGTAGCTGGTTGCAGCGTTTGGGGTGTGAGGTCGTCGACGCGGGCATTCTTCCGGACAATCTGGAAACCACGCGTTCCCGATTGGGTGAGTTGAAGGATGTCGACCTGATCCTCTCCACCGGCGGCGTATCGGTGGGTGAAGCCGATTTTCTGGGCATCGCCTTGCGCGAAGAGGGTGAACTGACGCTGTGGAAGCTCGCCATCAAGCCTGGTAAACCGCTGACGTTCGGGCATTTTCGCGGCGTGCCGGTGATTGGCTTGCCGGGCAATCCGGCATCGACCCTCGTGACCTTTGCCTTGTTGACCAGACCCTATCTCCTGCGCCGTCAGGGTGTGAAAGAAGTTGAGCCGCTGAAGGTGCAGGTGCCGGCAGGGTTTAACTGGCTCCAGCCTGGTAATCGGCGTGAGTATTTGCGCGGACGGCTGGAAAACGGCAGGGCGACGATCTACAAAAACCAGAGTTCCGGTGTACTGCGTAGCGCTGCCTGGGCCGATGGACTGGTAGAAGTCCTTGAAGGTCGCACGCTGGTTCAGGGCGATGGCGTTTTTTTCATTCCGTTGAGCGAAGTCCTGGGCTGACAGATACAGCGGATTTGCCACACAAAACCCGGTTGATTGAACCGGGTTTTGTGTTGATGGCAACTCAATGCGCCAGAAACAATGAAATAACCTGTTCGAACCGGCTATTGGCGATCCAGCCAAGGAGGCCAAGGATCACGGCTGTGCCGCAGGCGGAGTAGGCAAGCCTGTGCTTGATGGATTTGACGTCACCCCGGACTTCGTCCATGTCCCTGCGTATGTACTTGAGGTGTGCTTCCAGCTCGGTGACGCGAGGTTCCATATCGATTTCTCCGGTGGCTTTTGTGCTGCTGCATTCAGCTCGATCGCCTGCACTTTTTACAATGGCCGGTGAATCGAGTTTTTGGCTTTGCATGGCACGTCCTTGTGATGTCCTGCGGTAACCCCAAAAGTCTACCAATTCAGATTCCCGGTCAATTGAGCCGATTCCTCACGTGTTGTAAGAAAATTCCTGCCATGTGAGGGATCAAGACTGTCCGACTGGAAATAATTCATTTTCTTGCGACTTTTGACGGGGGGGGGGCTTCGCGGTCAACATCTCCCGGATGCGATTCAAACCTGGGGTGAACTGATGGGCGATCGCAAGGCACTGTTGATTCTGCATGGTAAACAGGCACTCAACGAAGCAGTTCGCACGGCAGTCGAAAGCCGGCGTGAGTAAGGTTGGGAACTGCCTGTTCGAATGACCTGGGAAGCCGGCGATGCGCAGAGACTGGTGGGCGGGCGTCGTGCCCACAGGCACTGGTAGATGATGGTTTGCTGGATGTCGGTGTTTTGCCGGCACCGCAGGAAGTGGCCGGTACATTGAAAAACCTGCTGACCGAAGGCTTTGGCATCGACAGCATGTTTGTCCGGGCGCGCCTGCCCTGGGTCGAGATCAAGGTCTCGGAAGGGCTTTACATCAACCTTGATGGTGAACCGCTGGAAGGGGACAACCTGTGTTTCTCGATTCGCCCGGCGGCGTTACTCGTGCATCTGCCTGAGGATTCGCCGCTGTTACGTGCCTGTGAAGTGCCTAGTCATCAAGGCTGATGATTTGTTCGCGCACGGCAAACAGCACCAGGCCGGCCACATCGTAGATCTGCAAACGCTTCATGATCTGCGAACGGTGGGTTTCGACGGTCTTGACGCTCAGCCCCAGGCCATTGGCGATCTCTCGAGTGGATTTTCCGCGAACGATCAACCGCAGGATTTCCAGCTGACGCGCCGTCAGGTTATGCGAGTCGGCAGGTTCGGGTTGGTGCCTCTGGTTTCGGGTCAATGCCTGATTGATTACCGTGTGGGCAATGGCCGGACTCAGATAGCGCTCGTTGTTGCGCAAGGCCTCCAGTGCGTGCTCCAGTTCGGTCGCCGTGGTGTCCTTGAGCAGGTAGCCGTGGGCTCCGGACTCCAGCGCCTGCATGATGAGGGCCGGGTCGGTGTGCATCGATAGGATCAGGACCTTGCTCTGCGGGCGCACTCGCTTTAGCTGCTGCAAGGCTTCGAGGCCGCCGGTCTGGCGCATTGAAAGATCCAGCAGGACAATATCCGGGGACAGACGCCCGACCATTTCGAGCAACTGCGAGCCGTCATTGGCCTCGCCGATGACCGCATAGCCGGGCAGATCCATCACCAGGGCGCGCACGCCAGCCCTGATCAGCGAGTGGTCATCCACCAGTAGTAAATTACAAGTCAATGCAGAACCTTATTCGAACTGGCCCGTTCGAGCGCACGGGGCGCCCAGGGAAAAAGAGCTTCGATTTGAGTGCCTTTGCCCGGCTCGCTGGTAACGGTCAGTGTGCCGCCCAGTTGATCGATCCGTTCCGACATTCCGGCCATACCTCGTTGCCCTTCACGACCAGGATCGGTTGCGGGCGAGAAGCCCTGACCGTCATCGCTGATCTGCAACTTCAGGCCTTGGGGCAGGCGTTGCAGGCATACCAGCAGGTTCTTGGCCTGGGCATGTCGCAGGATGTTGGTGACCGCTTCCTGAGTGATACGGAACGCTGCCACGGCCATTTCCTCCGGTATGCCGGTCAGGCGTTGCTGGCATTCCAGGCTCCAGTGCACCGGCGTGTTGGCCAGGGTCTTGAGCAAGTGTGCCCGCAGACTGGCTTCCAGCCCGAGGCTGGTCAACTGCCGGGGGTTGAGAATGGCGGATACGTCACGAACTTTTGTCAGGGTTTCTTCCAGCGTGTCGCAGAGGACCGAGCATTGCCCCTGAAGTTCTTCGGGCATCCGGCGTTTGAGCCAGTCACTTTGCAGTTTTGCGGCGGTCAGCAATTGGCCGATGTCGTCATGCAGTTCCCGGCTCAGTCGGTGACGCTCGTTTTCCTGAACCTGTAACAACCGGTCGGCCAGTTCCTGAGGCTGGAATTTGATGGATTTGCGCGAGAGGCGGTACTGCACAGCAACACTGGTCAGCGCAGCAATGTCGAGTGCCAGCAATGACAGAGGCAAAGGGATAGACAAGCCATAGACCAGCAAACTGCCGAGCGTCGAGCAGGCGCATAACAACAGCGTGAATGTACGCGCATTTTCTCGGGACGGTGGCCACATGGCGATTGACTTGAGGCTGGCGTGCATAACGGATGGAGCCAATGGATGTTCGCTGCGGGCTGACCGGTCATGCTGGCTGACAGGCCCCTGTTTTTTAATGTGGAGCGTCGACTTCAACGGGATGTACTTTTTGTTGGAGACTTCAGCTCCGGACTGGAGCGAGCTGTGTCCGGCCGCAACCACACTGCCATTAATTGGCGTCAACTAATAGGCGGCATAGTAGCACTTAAGATACCGTTGGTCGCGTCTGTATATATGTCCGAAAAGTCAGGAATCCAGCCATTTGGACGATGGTTCCATAATGGAGCAAGTTGGCTGTTGCCGTCGCAAAATACCGACTGTCCCTGGTTTTTTATTGAGACCAGGCAATACCCCGGTCAAGACAGGCGCGCAATTGTCGATGGGCAAATAGTGGTTGTTAAAGCATGTCGCTTATAGCTATGAGATATTAAATTGCGACATGTGCGCACTCAAGTTACAGCGCGGTATTGATAACCAAAACACACCATACGGCATGATTTGGCAAGTTCAGGCCTGTCGTTCCGAATAGGATACGAGGCTGAACGGTCTGGAGTTGACCGGTGGTTGATATCGGCTTTGTCCGACCTGAAAGGCAAAAGCTTCGATAAGGGTAACTTGCTCGCTGTCGTCGAGACTGAGCTGTCCGGTGGTCTGGTCGATGAGTTCGAGTTGCCAGGCAATCAGGGTCAGGCAGTCTTTGAGGGCGCTCAGTGCCTCGTCGTGCAGGCTCATCGTGTGTTGTGCGTGGTTGAGCAGGCCATGAATATGCAGGGAAAACTCAGACACGGCCGCCAACGCCAGGGCATCGGCCTTGTTGGCCAGCTTGAGCAGTGTGCTGAGCATGCAGTCGATGGCGTCCTTGTCATTGCTGATCAGCTGTAGATGACTCAGGCATTCCTCGGTTTTGGCCAGGAGTGTTTCAGCCTCGACGAGAAACTCCGGGAGCCGTCGGGCCCACTCTTTACGGTCGTTCGGCATACTTATCTCCACAACGTCATGTCAAATGAGGGGATATCGTGCGTGTCGACGAGGGCGGTCGGGACCCCGGCATTGCCGAGTCGTCGGGTGAACGAGCTTCGGCTGGCCCGGAGGCAGGCTGGGGAACACGAGAGGGTGGTTGGCCACTTACTTGCGATCGCACACAAAAGCCTGACTCCGTTCATGCAATGAGAATGGCGTCACATTAATGGCTATTGGATATTGCGAATATCAGGTTGCACCTGATTGTTGATAGGGGAATCCCTTACGCAGCGGAACCTTTCGCTAGAACCATGGTCGCGTGGCGCTGAAGTGCGGCAGATGTAATCACGGCGCCAGTAAAGCATGATGTTAATGTGACATCAATGCCTTGGCGTGGCATTTCGGAGAGGGTCAAGCTTCGGCAAAAACAGCCGATAACCTTCTTTAGTGAATTCATCCGAACAAGACCAGGAGTCATTGATGGCCGGCATTCTCGACACGGTAGACCAACGCACGCAACTGGTGGGTGAGAATCGCCTGGAAATTCTCATGTTCCGGCTCGCCGGACGGCAATTGTTCGCAATCAACGTCTTTAAAGTACAGGAAGTCTTGCAGCTGCCAAAGTTGACGCTGATGCCGCAGCGCCACCCTTTCGTGTGCGGCGTGGTCAACCTGCGTGGCCAGACCCTGCCGGTGATCGACCTGTCCCAGGCCATTGGCATGCGCCCATTGGTGCCGGGGCCTGGCAGCACGATTATCGTCACCGAGTACAACCGTTCGGTTCAGGCCTTCCTGGTCGGTGGCGTGGACCGGATCGTCAACATGAACTGGGAAGCCATCCTGCCGCCACCGAGCAGCGCCGGGCGCCAGCACTACCTGACAGCCATCAGCAAAGTCGACGACCAACTGGTGGAAATCATCGACGTCGAAAAAGTCCTGGCCGAAATCGTCCCGTACAACGCCAAAGTCTCCCGTGACAAGCTCGAGGATCCGGTACTGGAACGCGCCCGTGGCCGTGAGGTGCTGCTGGTGGATGACTCGAACGTGGCCCTGGCGCAATTGCGCGATACCTTGGGACAGTTGGGCGTGAAGATGCACATCGCCAGCGACGGATTGAAGGCCTTGAACATGCTCAAGGCCTGGGCCGATACCGGCGTGGACATGACCGAAAAACTGCTGATGGTTTTCACCGATGCGGAAATGCCGGAAATGGATGGCTATCGCCTGACCACCGAAATTCGCAACGATCCACGCCTGCGTGGCTTGTACGTGGTGCTGCACACCTCGCTGTCCGGCAGCTTCAACGACTCGATGGTGAAAAAGGTCGGCTGCGACAATTTCCTCTCCAAATTCCAGCCGGACAAACTCGTCGACGTAGTGCGCCAGCGCCTGATGCTCGACGAAGTACCGGCCTGATCAGACCACCGTCAACCTGTAGGAGCGAGCTTGCTCGCGATGGTCTTGAACGATAACGCGTAAAACCAGATGCCCAGCGGCGTCCTTGGGTTTTTCGCGAGCGAGCTCGCTCCTACAGGGTTTTTTGCACTTTGATTCGCTGACCAAGCTCGTATAGGGTGGCATTTTTGCCCACAGGGAGCTGGCCATGTTGCGTCTGAGCGCGCTTTATCGTTATCCGTTGAAATCCGGCAAGGGCGAGGTCTTGCAGCAAGTCGGCCTCGACAAGCTGGGGCTGGACGGCGATCGCCGCTGGATGCTGGTGGACGAGGCCAGCGGGCGCTTCCTGACCCAGCGGGCGGTGGCGCAGATGAGCCAGTTGTCGGCACTGTGGAATGCCGAAGGCGGCTTGACCCTCAGTGCGCCTGGTCATTCGCCGATCGACATTGCCCTGCCCGGCAGTGATGCAGAACTGCGTGGCGTGACGATCTGGCGCGACACCTTGCGTGTACCCGATGCTGGCGACGTGGCAGGTGCCTGGGTCAGTGAGTTCATCGGAAAACCGACGCGTCTGGTGCAAGTGCCACTGGAGCGTGCGCGTACGACCGAGGCCGGTTACGGCAAGGACGACGATCAGGTGGCGTTCGCCGACGGCTTCCCGCTGCTGCTGATCGGCCAGGCATCGCTGGAAGACCTGTCGCGGCGAGTCGGTCGCCCGCTGGAGATGCTGCGCTTCCGGCCAAACCTGGTGATCGAAGGCAGTGAAGCGTTCGCCGAGGACGGCTGGAAGCGTATCCGTATCGGCGAGGTCGAGTTCCGCGTGGTCAAGTCGTGCTCGCGCTGCATCCTCACGACCATCGACCCGCAAACCGGCGAACGTAGCGAAGATCGCGAACCGTTGGCGACCTTGCAGAAGTACCGTGCCGAGGCTGATGGTGCGATGTTCGGGCAGAATCTGGTCAATGACGGCAATGGACGGCTGGAAGTCGGTATGCCGGTGACCGTTCTCGAGTAAAAACCCGTGAATGAAAAATGCCCGTGTCCAGGAACACGGGCATTTTTTTTTCGCTGTAAAAACGCGGGATTTTAGCCGCGGTATTCGCACAGGTAAGCGGTGTCGACGGCCACTTTCAGCTGGAACTTGCTGTTGGCCGGCACGTTGAACTGGCTGCCGGCGGCGAAGGTTTCCCAGTCGCTGCTGTCTGGCAGTTTGACGGTCAATGCGCCGCTGACCACGTGCATGATTTCACGCTGGCTGGTGCCGAATTCGTACTCGCCCGGAGCCATGACGCCGATGGTTGCCGGACCTTCTGCGGTGCCAAAGGCGATCGACTTGACGGTTCCGTCGAAGTACTCGTTGACTTTAAACATTGGCGATTCCTCGAAAAGGGCTAAAAAGGGCCGGCCAGTATGCACAAGGGGGCCGATGCCGTCACCTCTCCAGAGGGGGGAGAATCTGCGGTAACAGGCGCGCCGTATTACGCGCATCTTCCAGGGCCCGGTGTTGCTGCCCGGTAAATTGCAGGCCTGCAAGTTGCAGCGCGCCGTTGAGCCCCAGCGGGCGCTCCAGGCGGCGGGCTTTGGCAAAGCGCTGTTTGAGGTTGATATGCGGTGTACGGCTCAGGACGCTGTCGAGTTGCAGGCGCTGCCATTCCTGAAGGAACTGCTGGCGATCGTAATCACCCCAGCTGACCCAGCTTTCCAGGGATGAATATTGTCCCAGCCATTGTTCGAATGAGGGCCAGATCTCGCTCAGTGTCTGGGCCGAATCGACATCGGCCTGGGTGATGTGCGTCAGCTCCCGACAAAACGGTGTAAGCAGCGGCCGTCGCAGTGGCCGCACAAAGCACTGGAAGTGATCCACTTCGCGCCCTTTGCGGTCCACCAGGGTGGCGCCGATTTCAATGATTTCCATATCTGTTACGGGCCAACCACCCTCATCGGTGGTGGCCTCCAGATCAATGACCAGCCAGTGAGGCATTGCAGGGTTCCTGGTATCCGCGTCCTGTAGGGTTTGAGCGTAGCCAAACCCGACGGTTCCGCCTAGCGGCTTATTCGACCTCCAACAGAATCTGCCGGTTTTTCACCTGATCCCCGACTTTGACTTGCAGGCGTTTGAGCACACCGTCGATGCCCGATTTCAACGGGTGCTCCATTTTCATCGCCTCCAGTACCACCAGCAACTGGCCCTGGGTGACCGGGCTGCCTTCGTTGACCAGCACGTCGACAATCGCCCCGTCCATCGGTGCCTTGAGGGTGCCGGAGCTTACATTGGTCACGCTGCAGACCGGCGCCTGGGTGCGATCCACGAACTGCAGGCTGCCGGGCCGGGTAAACAGCCAGAGACGCCCGGTCTCCAGGCGGTAAGCGTGGCGCTGGCGGATGCCTTCGATTTCGAGGGTGGCCCAGCGTCCGTCGCAGTGGATGATCTTCAGTTCGAGGTTGTGCCCGGCGACCTGAATGCGCAACGGCTCGCCCGGGATGGCCTGCAACCCGACCGGCCAATCCTGGTCCTCAAGGCCGATGCGATAGTGCAGTGGAACACTGGCGTTGTTGCGCCAACCGCAAAGCGGGGCCGGATGAGCCTGCGCTTGAGCCTGATAGAAGAGGGCGGTCGCGATGGCCAGGTGTTGTGCGCCTGGGGCATGGGACCGCAGGCAGGCATGCTCGGAAAAGTGCTGCGCGATGAACCCGGTGCTGAAATCCGCGCAGGCGAACTGTGGGTGATCCAGCAAACTGGCGAGCAAGCGCTGATTGCTTTGCACGCCCAGCAGCACACTGTCTTGCACCGCCCGCAGCAATTTGCGCCGGGCTTCTTCGCGGGTGGCGCCGTGGGCAATGAGCTTGCCGAGCATCGGGTCGTAGAACGGGCTAATGACCTGGCCTTCGATCAGGCCGTGGTCGATCCGCACGCCGTCCTGCAATCCCGGTTCCCAGGCCACGACGTGCCCGGTTTGCGGCAGGAAACCCTGAGCCGGATCTTCGGCATACAGGCGCACTTCCATGGCGTGCCCATGGAGCTGCACCTGCTCCTGACGCAATGGCAGCGGTTGCCCCTCGGCGATGTGCAGCTGCCAGGCCACCAGGTCCAGCCCGGTGATCAGTTCGGTAACCGGGTGTTCCACTTGCAACCGGGTGTTCATTTCCAGGAAGTAAAACTGCCCGCGCGCATCCAGCAAAAACTCCACGGTGCCCGCGCCGACGTATTGCACTGCCCGCCCGGCCTTGAGCGCCGCTTCGCCCATGGCCTGGCGCAGTTCAGGCGTCATCACCGGGCAGGGTGCTTCTTCGATGACTTTCTGATGCCGGCGCTGTACCGAACAATCGCGCTCGCCGAGGTAAATCAGGTTGCCGTGGCGGTCGCCGAACAGTTGAACCTCGACATGACGTGGTTCGACCAGTGCCTGTTCGAGAATCAGTTCGCTGCTGCCAAAACCGTTCAGGGCTTCGGAGCGCGCGGTACGGATCTGCTCCAGCAAATGGCCGGCGTCGTGCACCAGGCGCATACCGCGTCCACCGCCGCCAGCGCTGGCTTTGATCATCAACGGATAGCCGATGCGCCCGGCTTCGCGGCTCAGGGTCGCGTCGTCCTGCCCGTCGCCTTGATAACCATCGATGCAGGGCACGCCGGCTTCGATCATGGCGATCTTCGAAAGGCGCTTGCTGCCCATCAATTCGATTGCCTCGGGGCTGGGGCCGATGAAGGTGATGCCGGCGTCCTGGCAAGCGCGGGCAAACCCGGCGTTTTCCGAGAGGAAGCCGTAGCCCGGATGGATCGCATCCGCGCCCGTACGCCGGGCTGCGTCGAGGATGGCCGGGATATTCAAATAAGACTGTTGCACCGCGGCCGGCCCGATGTTGACTGCCTCGTCGGCCATCTGCACGTGCAATGCGTCGGCGTCGGCGTCGCTGAATACGGCGACCGTGCGATAGCCCAGCGCCTGGGCCGTGCGCTGGATGCGACAGGCAATTTCACCGCGGTTGGCGATGAGGATTTTTTTGAGTCCGGGCATGGGTTGGCTCCCTGTATTTTGCTGTGTCTGGTCGGGCCTCATCGCGAGCAAGCCCGCTCCCACATTTGAAATGCGTTCCAATGTGGGAGCGGGATTGCTCGCGAAGCTTTTAAGAGGCCCACCCCGGTTTGCGTTTCTGCACGAAAGCCATCGTTCCCTCGACGCCTTCGGCCCCGGTCACCGCTTCGCCGAACCATTCGGCTGCCTGATCCAGCAGGGCATCCGACGGTTGTCCGGCACTCGCCAGCAGGAGTTTCTTGGTCATCGCATTCGCTTCGGGCGCACAACACAACACATGCGCCAACACCTCATCGAGACGTTCAGCCAGGGCCTGCGGATCATGCTCGACAAAATGCACCAGCCCCATGCGCCGTGCCTGGTGGCCATCAAAACGCGCCGCGGTCAGGGCCAGGCGCCGGGCTTCGGTCAGGCCGATGCGCTGGACCACGAATGGCGCGATTTGCGCCGGCAGCAGGCCGAGGCTGGTTTCCGGCAGGCCGAACTGCGCCTGATGATCGGCCAAAGCGATATCGCTGACACAGGCCAGGCCGAAACCACCGCCGAGCACCGCGCCTTGCAGCACCGTGATCACCACTTGCGGAGCCTGTTGCACCTCTTGCAGCAGTGCACCGAATACCCGATTCAAGTCGCGGTGCGCGCTCGAACCCTGGGCACGGGCACTGGCCATGTCCTTGAGATCGCCGCCGGCGCAGAAGTGGCCGCCGGCACCGCCGATCACCAGCGCCCGAACGCCTCGGTCATCGCGCACGGCTGCCAGTACCGAGCGCAACTCGCTGACCATCTGCAAGCTCATCGCGTTGCGGCTGTCCGGGCGATTGAGGGTGATGTGCAACACGCCGCTGTGCAGTTCCAGCAGCAAGGTCTGGCATGCCGGCAGGCTGCTCATTTGTTTTTCCCCGGCAGAATGCCCATCAGTTTGCAGATGATCCCCAGCATGATTTCGTCGGCACCGCCGCCAATCGATACCAGCCGGACATCGCGGTAGGCCCGGGCCACCGGGTTGTCCCACATGAAGCCCATGCCGCCCCAATATTGCAGGCAACTGTCGCTGACTTCGCGCCCCAGCCGCCCGGCCTTGAGCTTGGCCATGGACGCCAGGCGCGTCACGTCCTGGCCTTTGACGTATTGCTCGGTGGCCTGATAGACCAGCGCCCGCAGGCATTCGATCTCGGTTTGCAGTTCAGCCAGGCGGAAGTGGATCACCTGATTGTCGATCAGCGCATTGCCGAAGGTTTTGCGCTCCTTGCAGTATTCGATGGTGCTGTCGACACAGTACTCCAGGCCCTTGATCATGTTGGCCGCACCGAACAGGCGCTCCTCCTGGAACTGCAGCATCTGCATCATGAACCCCGCGCCTTCATGACCGATGCGGTTGCGCTGCGGTACGCGCACATTGTCGAAAAACACCTGGGCGGTTTCCGAGCTGCGCATGCCGAGCTTGTCCAGGTGCGAACTCAAGCTGATGCCCGGAGTGTTCATCGGCACCATGATCAGCGATTTGTTGATGTGCGGTTTGTCGTCCGAGGTGTTGGCCAGCAGGCAGATGAAGTCGGCGCTCGGCGAGTTGGTGATCCACATCTTGCTGCCGTTGATCACGTAGTCGTCGCCGTCCTTGCGCGCCGTGGTTTTCAGCCCGGCGACGTCGGAGCCGGCGCCGACTTCGGAGACGCCGATGCAGCCGACCTGCTCACCGCTGATGGCCGGGCGCAGGAATTCCTCGCGCAGTTCATCGGAACCGAAACGTGCCAACGCAGGCGTGCACATGTCAGTCTGCACGCCGATGGACATCGGTATGCCGCCGCAATGGATGGTGCCGAACTCTTCGGCCGCGACGATCGAATAGCTGTAGTCGAGCCCCATGCCGCCGAATTTCTCCGGTTTCGAAATGCCCAGCAAGCCGAGGTCGCCGGCCTTGCGGAAGATTTCGTGGATGGGGAAACGCCCGGCCTTTTCCCATTCCTCGACGTGCGGGTTGATTTCGTGCTCGACGAATTGGCGCACGGTGCGGCGCAGTGCTTCGTGTTCCTGGGTGAAGATCATTTTTATTGTTCTCCTGATAGTCGGCTTAGAACCGCGCCACACCGAAACTGTTGGCCTGCAATGGCCGCACCTCGGCCTCGTGACAGATATCCAGCAAGTAACCCAGCAACGTCCGGGTATCGCGCGGGTCGATCAAACCATCGTCCCAGAGGTTGGCGCTGCCATAGAGCGCCGTGGACTGGCTGTCGAGTTTCTGCGCGGTGACCTGTTCCAGCATGTCGAGCATTTTCGGATCGGGCACCAGGCCGTCCTTGGCCTGTTTGGCCTCGGTGACGATGCGCAGCACCTTGCCCGCTTGCGCGCCGCCCATCACTGCCGTGCGGCTGTTGGGCCAGGCGAAGATGAATCGCGGGTCGAGGCCGCGGCCGCACATTGCATAGTTGCCGGCGCCATAGGAGCCACCGACGACGATGGTCAGTTTCGGCACGCGGGCGTTGGCCACCGCTTGAATCATCTTCGCGCCGTGCTTGATCACGCCTTGTTGTTCCGACTCGGTGCCGACCATGAACCCGGTGGTGTTGTGGAAAAACAGCAACGGCGTCTGGCTCTGATCGCACAGCTGGATGAACTGAGCGGCCTTGCTCGCGCCTTTTGGCGTGATGGGGCCGTTGTTGCCGATGAAGCCGCAGGCGCGCCCCTGAATTTTCAGGTGACCGCAGACGGTCTGCTGATCGAACTCGCCCTTGAATTCAAGAAAGCTCGAAGCGTCGGCGAGACGGGCGATGATTTCCCGTACGTCGTAGGGTTTTTTCGGGTCATCCGGGATCAGGCCCAGCAGTTCGTCGATGGGGTAGAGCGGCTCCTCCCAGCGACGTTCGGGGAGTCGGGGCAACTGCTCGTTCCACGGCAGCAGGCTGACAATCTCGCGTACCTGACGCACACCGTCGGCGTCGTTTTCAGCCAGGTATTCGGCGGTGCCGGCGGTTTGTGCGTGCATCTCGGCGCCGCCCAGCTCTTCATCGGTGGCGACTTCGCCGGTGGCGGCCTTGAGCAGTGGCGGGCCGGCGAGAAACAGCTTGGCCTTGCCGCGCACCACCACTACGTAATCCGACAAGCCCGGCTGATAGGCACCGCCCGCCGTGGCTGAACCGTGGACCACGGTGACCTGCGGCAAGCCCATGGCCGACATCCGCGCCTGATTGGCAAAGCTGCGCGCGCCTTCGACGAAAATTTCCGCCGCGTAATTGAGGTTGGCGCCGCCACTTTCGGCGAGGGTGATCACCGGCAGTTTGTTTTCCATGGCGATCTGTTGCAGGCGCAGGGATTTTTTCAAACCGCTGGGGGAAATGGTCCCGCCCTTGATTGCGCTGTTGTTCGCCACCACCAGCACGCGCACGCCGCAGACATAGCCGATGCCGGCGATCAAGCCGCCACCGGCGGAGCTGCCGTCCTTATCGTCGTGCAGCTTGTAGCCGGCCAGGCTCGCCAGTTCGAGAAACGGCGCACCGGGGTCCAGCAGCAGGTTGAGGCGCTCGCGGGGTAACAACTGACCGCGTTTTTCGAACCTGGGTTTGGCTTCGGCAGCCTTGTTCAGCAAGTTCTGTTCGAGCGCGCGCACTTGTTCGATGGCGCCAAGCATCGCCGCACGGTTGCGGGCGAACTGCTCGCTGTGGGGATCGAGTTGCGACTGAATCACCGGCATGGGTTATTCCTTGTCCTTCAACACGTCTGGTATGTAGGCGCGGTGGAAGCCGTTGTACGACTCGTTGTTGGTAGCCTTGTGGATAGGCCAGGCGCGCCCGCCGAGACTGGCGGCACCGTCGATGCGCAAGGTGCTGCCGCTGACGAACGCCGCTGCCGGGCTGAGCAGGAAAACAATCGCCGCGCTGACCTCCGATTCGGTGCCGATGCGCTTGAGTGGTACGTGTTCGCGCAAGGTCGGAATCACCGCCTTGAAGGCGCCTTCGTAGGTGTCCATGCCGCTGGAGGCAATCCAGCCCGGCGCCACGGCGTTGACCCGCACTCCGGCATGGCCCCATTCGTACGCGGCGGTCTTGGTCAGGTTGTCCATGCCCGAACGCGCCGCGCCGGAGTGCCCCATACCGGGCATGCCCCCCCACATGTCGGCGAGCATGTTGACGATGGCGCCGCCGTGCTTGCTCATGGACTGGTTGAACACTTCCCGGGCCATCAGGAACCCGCCCACCAGATTGGTGCGCATCACGGTTTCGAAACCCTTCTGATTGATCGAGGCCAAGGGTGACGGATACTGCCCGCCCGCATTGTTGACCAGGCCATGAATGGGGCCATGCTTGCGGATCAATTCGCTGACCAGGTGCTGCACCGGTTCTTCCTCGCGGATGTCGCACACCGCCCAATCGGCCGTGCCGCCGTCTTCGGCAATCTCTGCGGCAACGGTTTTGAGCTTGTCGGCCTTGCGCCCGACCAGCAGCACATGGGCGCCGAGGGCTGCCAGTTCATGGGCGGTGCAGCGGCCAATGCCACTGCCACCACCGGTGACGATGATGTTTTGGCCGGCAAACAGATCGGCTCTGAAAATCGAATCGTAGGTCATGGCGGCGATCCTCTAGTTGAACTGGTCGGCGATGCGTTGCGGCACCGGGATCTGGATTTCCAGCAGTTGCTGGGCGAAGGCTTTGCCTTGCGGATCGATCCGCAGGCTGGCGACACCGCCGCCGCCGAGGGCGTTTTCCAGCAGGAAATTCAGGCTGTGGCTGGCGGGCAAGTACCAGCGTTCAACCCGTCCGTGGATTGGATCGAGGACGTGGCCCATCCAGTCGACGATCACTTCAGGGGTCAACGCTTCGGCGATCCATGGCAGGAATTCGGGCTCGCGGGCCATGACGCCGATGTTGCTGTGGTTGCCCTTGTCGCCAGAGCGGGCAACCGCCAGTTTGACCAGGGCCACGCTGGCGTCGGCCAGGCCATTCGGTTTCGGTGGCGCGAGCAGGGCTGGCAGGTCCAGCGGGTCGAGCACATCGAGCGCGGGCAGGGCACACGGGTGGCGCTGACCCATGAAATCAATGTCCAGCGTGCAGGCGGTTTTGTCGATCAGGAATGAGAACAGCCGGATCAGCGGATACACCGTCGGCCGGCCACCGACAATGCCGGTCAGCCCTGGCGCCATGCCGGTGGCGGCCTGGGCGATCTCCCGGGAGAACACGACCAATGCCTCCTTGTCCGGATGGCGCACCGCGAGTTTGATCACCACTTCGCGGCTGTCCTGACGCTGGCCATGGGGGCCATAGGTGGCCTCGCTGCCCAGCAACTCGATATTCACCTCGCTGTACGGTGCCCAGCCGCGTTGGCGGAACATTTCCGAGGTCTTGTTGATGATCGCCGCGCTGACTCGTCGCGCCTTGTCGACGGCATCGATGCCGGCAATCAGGCAACTGGCGGTGCAGCGAAAACCATCGGGGTACGTGGCGCTGACCTTGTATTGAGCCGTCGGTGGCAGGCCTTTGGCGCCGTGCACCTGTACCGCGTTCCGGCCTTGTTGCAGCAGTTTGACCTGAGTGAAATCGCACACCACGTCGGGCAACAGATAGGCGCGCGGGTCACCGATTTCGTACAGCATCTGTTCGCCCACCGTCAGCGGCGTGACCAGCCCGCCGGTGCCTTCGGGTTTGCTGACGATGAACTGGCTGTCGGCGCTGACTTCGACGATGGGAAAACCAATGTGTTCGTAGTCGGGCACGTCGCGCCAATCGGTGAAGTTGCCGCCCGTGCACTGCGCGCCGCATTCGATGATGTGCCCGGCCAGCGCCGCCTGGGCGAGCTTGTCGTAGTCGTGCCACGACCAGCCGAACTCATGCACCAGCGCTGCGCTGACCACCGCACTGTCGACCACGCGCCCGGTGATCACGATGTCCGCGCCCAGACGCAGGGCTTCGACGATGCCGGGTGCGCCGAGGTAGGCATTGGTCGAGACGCACATCGGTGGCAGTGGCGCGCCGCTGAACATTTCATGAATGCCCAGGCTGCCCAGTTGTTTGAATTGCGGTTGCAGGTCATCACCCAGCAGCACGGCGATCTTCAAGGCCACCCCGGCCTTGTCGCAGGCCGCTTGCAGGGCGGCGGCGCAGGCCTGGGGATTAACGCCCCCGGCATTACTGACGACCCGGATGTTGCGCTGCGCGAGCTGCGGCAGCAAGGGGGCGAGCACTTCGATGAAGTCGCCCGCATAGCCGGCCTGGGGATCTTTCATCCGCGCGCCGGCCATGATCGACAGGGTGATTTCGGCCAGGTAATCGAAGACCAGATAGTCCAGATGCCCGTGTTCCACGAGTTGCGCGGCAGCGGTCGAGGTATCGCCCCAGAAGGCGCTGGCGCAACCGATGCGAATTGTTTTGGGCGCAGTCCATTCCATAGCCACCTCCAGCCGAAGTGCGTTGACATTACCAAGCAAGCGCTTGGTTTGTAAATGACTTGATTTTCTTCTGCCCAAGCGCTTGCTTGGTGCCATCCGTCAGCTTAAATTGCCGGCGCAACTCCGGTGTTTTCGGGGGATCGGCGTTATTGATAGATCGACTGTAGGAGAGAACGGGTGGACGAGCAAAAAGCCCTGAGGGTCATGCGCGAATTGGTCAACGACGGCCAATTGACCGACCCGGACAGCGCCCGTGGCAAGCTGCTGCAAGTGGCGGCCCACCTGTTCCGCAATAAAGGCTATGAACGCACGACCGTGCGCGATCTGGCCGGCGCCGTGGGCATTCAGTCCGGGAGCATTTTCCACCACTTCAAAAGCAAGGACGAAATCCTGCGCGCCGTGATGGAAGAAACCATTCGCTACAACACCGCGCTGATGCGTGCGGCCATCGCCGACGCCGGCAATGTTCGCGAGCGGGTGCTGGCGCTGATCCGCTGTGAATTGCAGTCGATCATGGGTGGCAGCGGCGAGGCCATGGCGGTGCTGGTCTACGAATGGCGCTCGCTGTCCGAAGAGGGCCAGGCCAGGGTCCTGGCGCTGCGCGATATCTATGAAGACATCTGGCTGCAAGTACTGGGCGAAGCCAAGGCCGCCGGGTTTATCCGCGGCGATGTGTTCATCACGCGGCGGTTCCTGACCGGCGCATTGTCATGGACCACCACCTGGTTTCGCGCCGGGGGCAGCATGACCCTCGATCAGTTGGCCGATGAGGCGTTGATTCTGGTGCTGGAAGACCGGCAATAAAGTGGTGTTGGCCAACTTTAAACTGGCTAACTGGACGAAACCGCCTAGCTTGATAGCATTGATGCCGTTTTATTGGGGAGTGGGGTTATTTTGATGGGTTCGCCAATTCGAAAAGCCTCGCGGCTTTTGCTGGCAATGCTTGCAGCGTCAGCGATGGTGCCGTCCCAGGCTGCACAACTGGTGCGCATTGGTGCCGCGCACTTTCCTCCCTACACCGTGCGCCCGGAATCCGGGATCGATACCGGGTTGCTGCCGCAACTGGTCGAGGCGATGAACGCATCGCAAAGCGACTACCAGTTTGTCCTGGTGCCCACTTCCATTCCCCGGCGCTTCGGTGACTTCAAGCAGGGCCGGGTCGACATGGCCATCTTCGAAAACCCGGCCTGGGGTTGGAAAGACATTCCCCATACCGCCGTCGACATGGGGCTGGAGGACGCCGAGATTTTTGTCGCGCAACGCCTGCCCGATCGGCAGCAGAGCTATTTCGCCGACCTGGGCGGCAAGCGTCTGGCACTGTTCAGCGGCTATCACTACGAGTTCGCCAACTTCAATGCCGATCCCAAGTACCTGGAGAAAAACTACAACGCCACGCTGACCTATTCCCATGACAGCAATCTGCTGATGGTGTTGCGCGGCCGGGCCGACATTGCCCTGGTCACGCGTTCGTACCTGAGCGACTACTTCCTGCGCAATGAAAAAGTTGCCAGCGAGTTGCTGGCGTCCCAACGCATCGATCAGGTCTATCA
Organism: Pseudomonas sp. Pseusp16; assembly: GCF_047324915.1. NCBI lineage: Bacteria > Pseudomonadati > Pseudomonadota > Gammaproteobacteria > Pseudomonadales > Pseudomonadaceae > Pseudomonas > Pseudomonas sp. Pseusp16. Next base: position 85,731 of record NZ_CP168522.1, read on the forward strand.
CCATTACGCCATCCTGCGCCCGACGGCTCCCATCAGCGGCGAGGCATTCGCCAGGGTGCTGCAAGGCTTGCGGGACAACGGCCAGATGCTGAAGATTTTCGATCCGTACAAGATTGCGCTTGTGCCGGTCCCGCACAACGAACCGGCACCACAAGTCGCCAATTGATGGTCTTTTCCTAAATTTCCCGCTGTGGCTGACGTCACCTCGTTGAACTGTCGACGATTATCGTGAGCCCGACCCATGTCCAATCTGAATGACCTGACTGCCCTGTGTCTGCCGACAGGCAGTCGTCTTGCCGCTGATGAAACGCAAAGCCACCTGAGCCTCAGCCTGGAAGGGCAACCATTGCTCACCCTGCGGTTGATTCGTGGCCCCGAGTTGCACGTGCAATTGCCAGAGCGTTCAAGTTGCCCTGAAGGGCAAGCGTTGTGGGCGGCCTGTTACTGGCTGTTCGCTCGCAACCCCGACTGTCAGCGCCTGATCTGGCAACTGCAGGAAGTGCCGAACGAAGCCGTGTCCAGCGGCTTGCTGATTGCGACCCCCATCAGCGGCCAGTATCACTGCGAGCGCACCTTGTTCTGGCAGTTGCCGCAGCCGTGGCTGAGGCATTCCCTGACCGGCAGCTACCCACAGCAAATGGTCATCACCGACGGCAAACGTCATCCTCGACGACCGGTGAAACCCCGGGGTGAAGTGTATCGACGCTTCGATGCGCGGCTGGGGGCCTGGGTTTCCCTGCGCACTCTGGACATCGAGCAGGACCTGGCACGCTTCAACCGATGGCAGAACAGCCCGCGCGTCGCGAGTTTCTGGCAGGAGGAGGGCAGCCTCGAACAGCATCGCCAATATCTGAGCAAACTTGAGGCTGACCCGCACGCCCTGACCTTGATCGGGTGTTTCGACGATCGGCCGTTCGCTTACTTCGAAGCCTACTGGGCCAAGGAAGATCGCATCGCACCGTTCTATGAGGCCAACGATTACGACCGTGGCATTCACATGCTGGTGGGCGAAGAAAATCATCGCGGTCCGCACAAGGTGGCGAGCTGGTTATCGGCGCTGGTGCATTACCTGTTTCTCGATGATCCGCGCACGCAACGCGTGGTTGCCGAGCCGCGTGCCGATAACGCGAAGATGATCGGGTATATGCAGGACCAATGCTTTCACTGCGAGAAAGAGTTCGACTTCCCGCACAAACGCGCGGCCTTGATGGTGTTGGGGCGGGAGCGGTTTTTTGATCGGTGCCGGTTGGCCTGATGTTCAAGGCTCAAGTGCTTCTTTTATCTTGAGTCCGCTTTCGCGAGCAAGCCCGCTCCCACAGGTTCCTGCGAACACAGGTCAAATGTGGGAGCGCGAAGGGCGCGACACGGATTTCAGCTCTTAATGCCGAGCAGCCGCATCCCCACGCTTGCCCGACACCTTGCGGCAGTGCACCAGCGCATCACGGATCATGAAGTTCACCAGGGTCGGCGAGACGCCGAGTTCCCTGGCGATGTCTTTTTGCGGTACGCCGTGCAGGCGATACATCTCGAAGGCGTAGCGGGTGCGGCTCGGCAACTCGGTCAACGCATCGGCGATGTGCTCCAGCGTCGAGAAATTGATGTGCGACGTTTCCGGTGACGCTCCCTGGATCACCACATTCAGTCCTTCCTCTTCAGGACCGGAATATTTCTGCTCCAGCGCCTGCTTGCGGTAATGGTCGATCGCCAGGTTGCGCACGATCTGGAACAGATAGCTGAGCTGAGCCTTGATCGAACTGGTGATGGGTGGGGCCGATTGCAGCCGGAAGAATGCGTCCTGCACAACATCTTCGGCACGCGAGCGGCAACCGGTAATTCTGGCGGCGATCTTCACCAGAATCAGTCGATTGTCGACGAATGCCTGAAGTAGAGGTGTATCGCACCTGCTTGTGGATACTGGTTCCATCATGGAAATCACCCTGCTGCCAAAAGGTTAGTGTGGCGGCGAATGAATCGGGGGGGGGCCGTCCTACACATCGAGCGACAAACTAGGCTTAATGATAATGATTGTCAAATGAGAAGAAGAACTAATTCTTTAAAAAGTGCAGAGTGAGCACTGCGACAAGCTGACCTGCTTCAGTGCGCTTGGTGGTCCAGCCGGCACCTAATTATTTCAAGACGTCATCCGTTCTCCTTGGTGAATGACACAGCGCAATCCTCATAACCCTGTAGGAGCGAGCTCGCTCGCGATGGTCGTCAACGATAACGCGTAAAACCAGATGCCCAGCGGCGTCCTTGGGTTTTTCGCGAGCAAGCTCGCTCCTACAGCCGAAATCAGGCAGGAAACCTCATGACCGACGCGTTCGAACTCCCCAGCACAATGGTCCAAGCCCTTCAGCGCCGCGCGGCTCTGACGCCGGATCGGGTGGCCTTGCGCTTTCTCGCCGAGACCCCGGATCAGGCTGTGGTGCTCAGTTATCGCGAGCTGGATCAGCGGGCGCGGACGATTGCCGGCGCGTTGCAGGCTCAGGCGGATTTCGGTGACCGCGCCGTGCTGCTGTTTCCCAGTGGCCCTGATTACGTCGCGGCGTTCTTCGGTTGCCTGTACGCGGGCGTGATCGCGGTGCCGGCCTACCCGCCGGAATCGACACGGCGTCATCATCAGGAACGCCTGTTGTCGATCATCAGCGATGCCCAGCCGCGCTTGCTGCTGACCAGCGCCGGGTTGCGCGATGCGTTACAGCAAATCGACGGGGCGCCGCCGATGCTGTGTGTCGATTCCCTCGACGCTGCGCTGGCCGAGCGCTGGGTCGCGGCGGACTTGCAGGACGATCACATCGCCTTCCTGCAATACACCTCCGGCTCTACCGCGCTGCCCAAAGGCGTGCAAGTCAGCCACGGCAATCTGGTGGCCAACGAATTGCTGATTCGCCACGGTTTCGGCATTGATCTGAACCCCGACGACGTGATCGTCAGCTGGCTGCCGCTGTACCACGACATGGGCCTGATCGGTGGCCTGCTGCAGCCGATTTTCAGTGGCGTGCCTTGCGTGTTGATGTCGCCGGCGTACTTCCTCGGCCGGCCGTTGCGCTGGTTGGAGGCGATCAGCGAATACGGCGGCACCATCAGCGGCGGGCCGGATTTTGCCTATCGCTTGTGCAGCGAGCGGGTCAGTGAGTCAGCCCTGGAACGGCTCGACCTGAGTGGTTGGCGCGTGGCGTACTCCGGTTCCGAACCGATTCGCCTCGACACGCTGGAACGCTTCGCCGGGAAGTTCGCGACCTGCGGCTTCACCGCAGACAGTTTCATGGCTTCCTACGGTCTGGCCGAAGCCACATTGTTCGTAGCCGGCACACCGCGCGGCCAAGGCATCGGCAACCTGCGGGTAGACGATCAGGCTCTGGCACAAAACCGTGTCGAAGCGGGCGAGGGCAGCCCGATCATGAGTTGTGGTGTCAGCCAACCGGGTCACGCCGTGCTGATCATCGAGCCTGTCTCGCTCAACGAACAGGCCGACAACGCCGTCGGTGAAATCTGGGCCAGCGGGCCGAGCATCGCCCTCGGTTACTGGCGCAATCCCGAGGCATCCGCCAGGACCTTCGTCCGGCACGCCGGCCAGACTTGGCTGCGAACCGGTGACCTGGGTTTCATGCGCAACGGTGAACTGTTCATCACCGGCCGCCTGAAGGACATGCTGATCGTGCGTGGGCACAACCTGTACCCGCAGGACATCGAGCAGGCTGTCGAACGCGAAGTGGAAGTGGTGCGCAAAGGCCGGGTTGCCGCCTTCGCCGTCACGGTTGATGGTCAGGAAGGCATCGGCATCGCCGCCGAAATCGGCCGCAGCGTGCAGAAAATCCTGCCGCCCGAATCCTTGATCAAAGCCATTCGCCAGGCCGTCGCCGAGGCGTATCAGGAAGCACCGAGCGTGGTGGTGCTGCTCAATCCGGGCGCGCTGCCCAAGACATCCAGCGGCAAATTGCAACGCTCGGCGTGCCGCAGTCGCCTGGCGGACAGCAGCCTCGACAGCTACGCGGTGTTCCCGTCGGCCACCACCGAAAGTGCAGGCCCGATCGAGTCGGGCTCCGGGCTGCAAAGCCTGATCGGTCGCCTCTGGTGCGAGCAGTTGCAGGTCGGGCAGGTGGGCGCCGACGATCATTTCTTCCTGCTTGGCGGCAACTCCATTGCCGCGACGCAAGTCGTGGCGCGTCTGCGTGAAGAGCTGGGGCTGGAGTTGAGCCTGCGCCTGCTGTTCGAAGCGCCGACGCTCGGTGCATTCGCCGAAGCGGTGGCCCGCCAGCAACAGGACGGAGGCCTGGCCCAGGGCGCGATCACTGCGCTGTCGCGCCAGCAACCGATGCCGCAATCCCTGGCACAAAACCGCCTGTGGATCACCTGGCAACTGGAACCCCACAGCAGCGCCTACAACATTCCCGGTGCCTTGCGCCTGCGCGGTGAACTGGATGAGGACGCCTTGCGCACCAGTTTCCAGCAGTTGATCGAGCGCCACGAATCCCTGCGCACGCGATTCTTCGAGCGTGATGGCGTGGCGTTGCAACAGGTCGACCCGGCCGCCGGGTTCAATCTGCAAATGATCGACATCAGCGACCTGCCGGCTGCCGAGCGTGAAGCCCGGGCGCTGCAAATCCGTGAGGCCCAGGCGCGTACCCGGTTCGATCTGGAAAAAGGTCCGCTGCTGTGGGTGACACTCGTACGCCTCGACGACGAAGATCACCAATTGTTGGTGACCCTGCACCACATCATTGCGGACGGCTGGTCGCTGAATGTACTGATCGACGAGTTCTCGCGCCTGTATGCGGCGGCCTCCCAGGGGCAGCACACGCAGTTGGCGCCATTGCCGACGCAGTACGCCGATTACGGCAGCTGGCAGCGTCAATGGCTGGCGCAAGGGGAGGGCGAGCGGCAACTGGCTTACTGGAAAACGCAGTTGGGCGACGAACACCCGACCTTGTCCCTGGCCACCGACCATCCCCGTTCGGCACAACAACTGCGCAGTGCTGCGCGCCACACGGTGCGCCTGGAGGCGCCCCTCAGCGAAGCCATCCGCCAGACCGCCCAAGCCCATGAGTCCACGTCGTTCATGCTGCTGCTCGCAGCATTTCAGGGCCTGTTGCACCGCTACAGCGGCCAGCGTGAAATCCGTATCGGCGTACCCAATGCCAACCGCCCGCGCCTGGAAACCCAAGGGCTGATGGGCTTCTTCATCAATACCCAAGTGCTGCGTGCCGAGGTGGACTCACGCCAGCCATTCGCTGAGTTGCTGGCGCAAACCCGGCGCGCCGCATTGGGCGCCCAGGCCCATCAGGACCTGCCATTCGAGCAACTGCTGGAGGCTTTCCCGCAGGCCCGCGAGCAGGGCCTGTTCCAGGTCATGTTCAATCATCAGCAACGGGACCTGAGTGCCTTGCGCCGCCTGCCGGGGCTGTTGGCCGAAGAGCTGCCGTGGCATAGCCCAGAAGCCAAGTTCGATTTGCAGTTGCACAGCGAAGAAGACCGCAACGGTCGCCTGACCTTGTCGTTCGACTACGCCAGCGAGTTGTTCGACGCCGCGACCATCGAGTGCCTGGCCGAGCATTTCAGCAATCTGTTGCGGGCTGTCTGCGAGCAACCGGACATCGCCATCGGCGACCTGCCACTGTTGACGGCTGCCGAGCACCGTCAGCAATCGGGCTGGGCCACCGCAGTGTGCGCACCCGCCAGCCAATGGCTGCCTGAATGGCTCAACGAGCAGGCGCACCGAGCGCCGCAACGCACCGCGCTGGTGTGGGACGGCGGTAGCCTGGACTTCGCCGAACTGCACACCCGGGCCAACCGTTTGGCTCATTACCTGCGCGACAAAGGCGTTGGTCCGGACGTCTGTGTGGCCATCGCCTGCGAGCGTTCGCCACAAATGCTGATCGGCCTGCTGGCGATCATCAAGGCGGGTGGTGCCTATGTGCCGCTGGATGCGGATTACCCGGCCGAACGCCTGGCCTACATGCTCAACGACAGCGGCGTCGAGTTGCTGCTGACCCAGACCCAATTGCTTGATCGTCTGCCAGCCACCGAGGGTGTCAGCGTAATAGCCATGGACGCGCTCCATCTGGAGAACTGGCCTAGCCGTGCGCCGGACCTGCATCTGCATGGCGACAACCTCGCCTATGTGATTTACACCTCCGGTTCCACCGGCCAGCCCAAAGGCGTCGGCAACACCCACGCGGCACTGGCCGAGCGCTTGCAATGGATGCAGCAAACCTATCGCCTGAACGAAACCGATGTGCTGATGCAAAAGGCACCGATCAGTTTTGACGTGTCGGTGTGGGAATGCTTCTGGCCACTGATTACCGGTGCGCGCTTGTTGATCGCTGGCCCCGGTGAACACCGCGATCCGCATCGCATCGCGCAGCTTGTTAAAGAGCATGGCGTGACCACGCTGCACTTCGTGCCGCCGTTGCTTTCGCTGTTCATCGAGGAACCGTTGAGCGCTGAATGCACCAGCCTGCGCCGCGTGTTCTCCGGGGGCGAAGCGTTGCCCGCTGAACTGCGCAATCGCGTGCTGGAACAGTTGCCGGCAGTGCAACTGCACAACCGCTACGGCCCCACCGAAACCGCAATCAACGTGACCCATTGGCACTGCTCCCGCGCTGATGGCGAGCGTTCGCCGATTGGCCGTCCGCTGGGTAACGTCGTCTGCCGCGTACTCGACAACGATCTCAATCCGGTTCCGGCTGGCGTGCCGGGTGAGCTGTGCATCAGCGGCGTGGGTTTGGCCCGTGGTTATCTCGGTCGTCCGGCGTTGACCGCTGAACGCTTCGTGGTCGATCCCTTGGGCGAGCCGGGCGCGCGCCTGTACCGCACCGGCGACCGTGCACGCTGGACGGCCGATGGCGTGATTGAATACCTCGGCCGTCTCGATCAGCAGGTCAAACTGCGCGGGTTCCGGGTCGAGCCACAGGAAATCGAAGCACGGCTGCTGGCCCAGGTCGGCGTTGCGCAAGCCGTGGTGCTGGTGCGCGAAACCGTGGCCGGTGCACAGCTGATCGGTTACTACACCGCTGCGGACAGTGCCGGGGACGAAGCCGATCAAACCGCGTACCTGAAAAGCGCTTTGGCCGCCGAGCTGCCGGAGTACATGGTCCCGGCGCAACTGATGCGCCTGCGGGAAATGCCCCTCGGCCCGAGCGGCAAACTCGACCGTCGCGCCTTGCCGGAACCACAGTGGCAGGTGCGCGAGCACGTTGAACCAGTGACTGAACTGGAACGACAAATCGCCGGTATCTGGCGCGAGGTGCTGGGCTTGGCACAGGTCGGCCTGCACGATGATTTCTTTGCCTTGGGCGGTCACTCGCTGCTGGCCACGCAAATCATCTCCCGTACCCGTCAGGCCTGCGACGTCGAGTTGCCGCTGCGGGTGCTGTTCGAACACAGTGAACTGGGTGCATTTGCCGAACAGGTTCGCTTGATCCAGGCCAGCGGCAGCACCAACGAACAGCCACCCATCGAGAAAGTCGACCGCCGCCAGGCGGTACCGCTGTCCTATTCCCAGCAGCGCATGTGGTTCCTCTGGCAGATGGAGCCGGACAGCCCGGCCTACAACGTCGGTGGCATGGCACGACTGCGCGGTGTGCTCGATGTCGCGCGTTTCGAAGCCGCATTGCAAGCCCTGATCCTGCGTCACGAAACCCTGCGCACCACGTTCCCGAGCATCGACGGTGTCGCCCGTCAACTCGTGCACACGGAAGCCGGCGTGCGCATGGCGTGGAAGGATTTCACCGCGCTGGATGCCGACGGTCGCGAGTGGCAGGTCCAGCAACTGGCCGACGATGAAGCGCACCAGCCGTTCGATCTGGAAACCGGACCGCTGTTGCGCGCCTGTCTGGTCAAGACCGCCGAACAAGAACACTACTTCGTACTGACCTTGCACCACATCGTCACCGAAGGCTGGGCGATGGACATCTTTGCCCGGGAACTCAGCGCACTCTACGAAGCCTTTGTCGACGACCGCGAGTCGCCGCTCGCGCCGTTGCCGGTGCAGTACCTGGACTACAGCGTGTGGCAGCGTCAGTGGCTGGAGTCCGGCGAGCGCCAGCGCCAGCTCGATTACTGGACCACGCAACTGGGCCGCGAACATCCGCTGCTGGAGTTGCCGGCCGACCGCCCGCGTCCGCCGGTGCAAAGCCATCAGGGTGAGTTGTACCGTTTCGATTTGAGCGACGACCTCGCGGCACGGGTCCGTGCCTTCAATGCACAACATGGCCTGACGTTGTTCATGACCATGACTGCCACCCTGGCTACGCTGCTGTACCGCTACAGCGGTCAGAGCGATCTGCGCATCGGCGCGCCAGTCGCCAACCGCATTCGTCCGGAAAGCGAAGGGCTGATCGGCGCATTCCTCAACACCCAGGTGCTGCGTTGCCAGCTCGACGGGCAGATGTCTGTCGGCGAACTGTTCGAGCAGGTGCGCCATACGGTGATCGAGGGCCAGTCCCATCAGGACTTGCCTTTCGATCATCTGGTGGAAGCCTTGCAACCGCCACGTAGCGCGGCCTACAACCCGTTGTTCCAGGTGATGTGCAACGTGCAGCGCTGGGAGTTCCAGCAAAGCCGCACCCTGGCCGGCATGACGGTCGAGTACCTGGCCAACGATGCCCGCGCGACCAAGTTCGACCTCAACCTGGAAGTCACCGACCTCGACCATCGCCTCGGTTGCTGCCTGACCTACAGCACCGATCTGTTCGACGAACCGCGCATCGCCCGCATGGCCGGGCATTGGCGCAATCTGCTGGAGGCGCTGATTGCCGATCCGCAACAACGCTTGAGCGAGCTGCCGCTGCTGGCGGGCGATGAACAACAACGTCTGCTCGACAGCCTCGGTGTCGAGGCGGGCGAACATCGGCTGGATCAGTGCATCCATCACCTGTTCGCCGAGCAAGCCTCGATGCGCCAGGACGCTCCGGCCCTGACTTTCGCCGGGCAGACCCTGAGCTACGCCGAGCTCGACAGCCGCTCCAATCGCCTGGCCTGGATGCTGCTCGAGCGTGGCGTCGGACCGCAGGTGCGTGTGGGGCTGGCACTGGAGCGCTCGCTGGAGATGGTTGTCGGCTTGCTGGCGATCCTCAAGGCCGGCGGCGCCTATGTGCCGCTGGACCCGGAATACCCGCTGGACCGCTTGCATTACATGATCGAAGACAGCGGCCTCGGTTTGCTGCTCAGCGATGCGGCGATGTTCAAGGCCCTGGGCGAGCTGCCAGCGACCGTTGGCCGCTGGTGTCTTGAAGAGGACGCCGTGGCACTGTCCAACTACCCGGCCACCGGGCTGCCGCTGATCAGCCTGCCGCAGCATCAGGCCTACCTGATCTACACCTCGGGCTCGACCGGTAAACCGAAAGGCGTGGTGGTGTCCCACGGCGAAATCGCCATGCACTGTCGCGCCGTGATCGAGCATTTCGGCATGCGCCCCGATGACTGCGAACTGCACTTTTATTCGATCAACTTCGACGCCGCGACCGAGCGATTGCTGGTGCCGCTGCTCAGTGGCGCGCAAGTCGTGTTGCGCGCTCAAGGGCAGTGGGACGCGGAAGAAATCTGTGGCCTGATCCGTCGTCATCACATCAACGTCCTCGGTTTCACGCCGAGCTACGGCAGTCAGTTGGCGCAATGGCTGGCGACCCAGGACCAGACTTTGCCGGTGCGCATGATCATCACTGGAGGCGAAGCGCTGACCGGTGAGCACCTGGCGCGCATTCGCGCAGCGTTCAAGCCGAGTCTGTTCTTCAACGCCTACGGTCCGACCGAAACCGTGGTCATGCCGCTGGCCAGCCTGGCGCCTGAAGTGTTGGAAGAGGGCGTCGGCAGCGTGCCGATCGGCAGTGTGATCGGCGACCGCGTGGCCTACATTCTCGACGCCGATCTGGCGTTGGTGCCGCAAGGCGCGACCGGCGAGTTGTACGTTGGTGGCGCTGGCCTGGCCCAGGGTTATCACCAGCGTCCGGGCATGACCGCGGAGCGCTTCGTGGCTGATCCGTTTGTCGCCGGCGGCGGGCGCATCTACCGCACCGGCGATCTGGTGCGTCAGCGCGCTGATGGCCTGGTGGAATACCTTGGCCGGATCGACCATCAGGTGAAGATTCGCGGATTCCGCATAGAATTGGGTGAAATCGAAACCCGTTTGCTGGAGCACGAGTCGATTCGTGAAGCGGTGGTGCTGGCCCTGGATGCACCGGGCGGCAAGCAACTGGTGGGTTACCTCGCCACTGACGTCGCCGAACAGAGCGAAGCGCAACACGCCGCATTGCGCGAAGCGCTCAAGGCACACTTGAAGTCGCACCTGCCGGATTACATGGTGCCCACGCACCTGATCCTGCTGGCGAGCATGCCGTTGACCGCCAACGGCAAACTCGACCGCCGTGCGCTCCCGGCGCCGGACCCGGAGTCGGGTCGCCAACATTACGTGGCGCCCGTCAACGAGCTTGAAGTCACGCTGGCGCAGATCTGGTGCGAAGTGCTGAACGTCGCTCAGGTTGGCCTCAACGACAACTTCTTCGAGTTGGGCGGTGACTCGATTCTGTCGATCCAGGTGGTCAGCCGGGCGCGCCAGCAGGGCATCCACTTCAGCCCTCGCGACCTGTTCCAGCACCAGACCGTGCAGACTCTCGCCGCCGTGGCCACCTGCAGCGAGCAGGTCAGCGCCGAGCAGGGCTTGATCATGGGCGAGTCGCGACTGACGCCGATCCAGCACTGGTTCTTCGACACCGACATCCCGCAGCGCCACCACTGGAACCAGGCGTTGTTGCTGCAGCCGACTGTCGCCCTGGAACCTCATCGTCTTGAGCAAGCACTGCTGGCGGTGATCGAACAGCACGACGCCCTGCGCCTGCGTTTCAGCAAGGTTACCGGCCAATGGCAGGCCACACACCAGCCGATTTCCGATGCGCCGGTGCTGTGGCAGGTGCGCGTTGCGTCCATGGACAAATGCGCCGCCTTGTTCGCCGATGCCCAACGCAGCCTCGACCTTGAAGAGGGGCCGTTGCTGCGCGTGTTGCTGGTCGATGGCCCTGAAGGCCAGCAACGCTTGTTTATCGCCATTCACCATTTGGTGGTGGACGGTGTGTCGTGGCGGGTGCTGCTGGATGACTTGCAGACCGTGTATCGCCAACTGGACGCCCGGCAGTCGGTGAAACTGCCGGCGAAAACCAGCGCCTTCAAGGACTGGGCCGCACGCTTGCAGGCCTACGCGGGTAGCGAATCCCTACGCGAAGAACTGGCTTGGTGGCAGGCGCATCTGGCCGGGCCAGGTGCAGATCTGCCCTGCGATCACCCCAATGGCGGACGGCAGAACCGTCATGCGCAAACCGTCAGCGTGCGCCTCGACAGCGAGCACACGCGGCAGTTGCTGCAACAGGCGCCGAGCGCCTATCGCACCCAGGTCAACGACTTGCTGTTGACCGCTTTGGCTCGCGTGCTGTGCCGCTGGAGCGGTCAGTCATCGGCGCTGATTCAACTGGAAGGCCACGGCCGCGAAGCGCTGTTCGACGAGATCGACCTGACCCGTACCGTAGGCTGGTTCACCAGCGCCTATCCGCTGCGCCTGACGCCGTCGAACATCGAAGAAGCCGCCGGTCAGGGCGCGTCGATCAAGGCGATCAAGGAGCAATTGCGCGCCGTGCCGCACAAGGGCCTGGGTTATGGCGTGCTGCGTTACCTCGCCGATGAGCAGAGCCGCCACCGCATGACGGCGTTGCCGCAGGCGCCGATCACCTTCAACTACCTCGGCCAGTTCGACCAGAGCTTCGGTGCCGATGCGCTGTTCCGTCCACTGGATGAAGCCATCGGTGCGGCCCACGATGCCAATGCCCCGCTGCCCAACGAGCTGAGCGTCGACGGTCAGGTGTATGGCGGTGAGTTGGTACTGCGCTGGACCTTCAGCGCCGAACGATTCGATCCGTCAACCATCGGCGAGCTGGCCGATGCCTACCTTGGTGAGTTGAGCAGCCTGATCGAGCATTGCCTGCGCGACGACGCGGGTGGCCTGACGCCGTCGGACTTCCCGCTGGCGCAGCTCAATCAGACGCAACTGGATGCGCTGCCGGTCCCGGCCGCCGAAATTGAAGACGTCTACCCGTTGACCCCCATGCAGGAAGGCATGCTCTTGCACACCTTGCTGGAGCCGGGCACCGGCCTGTACTACATGCAGGACCGCTACCGCATCAACAGCGAACTCGATCCGCAGCGTTTTGCCCAGGCCTGGCAAGCGGTGATCGCCCGCCACGAAGCGTTGCGTGCCTCATTCTGCTGGAACGTCGGCAAAAATATGCTGCAAGTGATTCACAAACCGGGCAGCACGCCGATCGAATACCTCGACTGGAGTGACATCGCGCAAGCGGAGCAAGAGCCGAAGCTGCAAACCTTGCTCAAGACCGAACGCGAGGCCGGGTTCGACCTGCTCAACCAGGCACCGTTCCACTTGCGCCTGATCCGGGTCGGCGCGCCGCGCTACTGGTTCATGATGAGCAACCACCACATCCTCATCGATGCCTGGTGCCGTTCGCTGCTGATGAATGACTTCTTCGAGATCTACAGCGCCCTCGGCGAAGACCGGGAAGCGCAGCTTGGGCTTGTGTCGCGTTATCGCGACTACATCGGCTGGCTGCAGCATCAGAACCTCGCCGAAGCGCGGCAGTGGTGGAAAACCAGCCTGCAGGGTTTCGAACGCACCACACCGATCCCGAGCGACCGGCCGTTCCTGCGCGAACATGCCGGCGACAGCGGCGGCATGATCGTCGGCGACCGCTACACAAGGCTCGATGCCCGTGACGGCGTGCAATTGCGTGAACTGGCCCAGGCCCATCAGTTGACCATCAACACCTTCGCCCAGGCGGCGTGGGCGCTGGTGCTGCGGCGCTTGAGCGGTGATCGCGACGTGCTGTTCGGTGTCACTGTGGCCGGGCGTCCGGTGGACATGCCGCAGATGCAGCGCACCGTCGGCCTGTTCATCAACAGCATCGCGCTGCGGGTAAAAATGCCCGAGGACGGCCAGCGTTGCAGCGTGCGCCAGTGGCTTAGCGGTCTGCTCGACAACAACATGCAACTGCGTGAATACGAATACCTGCCGCTGGTGAACATCCAGGAACAGAGCGAACTGCCCAAAGGCCAGCCTCTGTTCGACAGCCTGTTCGTGTTCGAAAACGCCCCGGTGGAAGTCTCGGTGCTGGACCGCGCGCAGAGCCTCAACGCGACCTCGGATTCGGGTCGCACGCACACCAACTTCCCGCTGACGGCGGTGTGCTATCCGGGTGATGACCTGGGCTTGCATCTGTCCTACGACCAGCGCTATTTCGATGAGACCACGGTCGAACGCATGCTCGGTGAGTTCAAGCGTTTGCTGCTGGCATTGATGGACGGGTTCCATGGCGACATGGCCGACTTGCCGTTGCTGGGGGCCGAGGAGCAGGACTTCCTCATCCATGGCTGCAACCAGAGCGAACACGAGTACCCGCTGGAGCAGAGCTACGTTTCATTGTTCGAAAGCCAGGTCGCCCGGCACCCGCAGCGCATTGCCGCCAGCTGTATTGACCGGCAGTACAGCTACCTCGAACTGAACCAGCGCAGTAACCGTCTGGGTCATGCGTTGATCGCCGCAGGTGTCGGGTGCGATCAACCGGTGGCGTTGCTGGCCGAACGCAACCTCGATTTGCTGGGCATGATCATCGGCAGCTTCAAGGCCGGTGCGGGTTACTTGCCGCTGGACCCGGGGCTGCCGAGCCAGCGTCTGAGCCGGATCATCGAATTGAGTCGCACGCCTTTGCTGGTGTGCACGCAAGCGTGCCGTGAACAGGCGCAGACCCTGCTCGACGAGTTCGCCTGCGCCAATCGGCCACGGCTGCTGGTCTGGGAGGAAGTTCAGGCCCTTGCGCTGTCGGCGGATAACCCTGGCCTGTACAGCGCCCCGGACAATCTGGCCTATGTGATCTATACCTCTGGCTCCACCGGTTTGCCGAAGGGCGTGATGGTCGAACAGCGCGGCATGCTCAACAATCAGTTGAGCAAGGTGCCGTACCTGAACCTGAGCGACGCCGATGTGATCGCCCAGACGGCGTCGCAAAGCTTCGACATTTCCGTGTGGCAGTTCCTCGCCGCGCCGTTGTTCGGCGCACGGGTGGACATTGTGCCGAACGCCATTGCCCACGATCCGCAAGGCTTGTTGGCCCATGTGCAGAGCCAGGGCATTACTGTGCTGGAGAGCGTGCCGTCGCTGATCCATGGCATGCTCGCCCAGGAGCGCATGAGCCTCGACGGCTTGCGCTGGATGCTGCCAACCGGTGAGGCGATGCCACCGGAACTGGCGCATCAATGGCTGTTGCGCTATCCGCAGATCGGTCTGGTGAATGCCTACGGTCCGGCTGAGTGCTCGGACGACGTGGCGTTCTTCCGCGTTGACATGGCTTCGACTCGCGGCAGCTACCTGCCGATCGGCACGCCGACCGACAACAACCGTCTGTACCTGCTCGATGGAGCGCTGGAACTGGTGCCGCTGGGCGCGGTGGGTGAATTGTGCGTGGCGGGCACCGGGGTCGGCCGCGGTTATGTCAGCGATCCGCTGCGCACCGCACCGGTGTTTGTGCCGAACCCGTTCGGTGCCCCTGGCGAGCGTTTGTATCGAACTGGCGACCTGGCACGCCGTCGCAGCGACGGTGTTCTGGAATACGTCGGTCGCATCGACCATCAGGTGAAGATTCGCGGTTACCGCATCGAGTTGGGTGAAATCGAGGCTCGCCTGCATGAGCAACCGGAAGTCCGCGATGCGGCGGTGGGTGTGCAGGAAGGGGCGAACGGCAAGCATCTGGTGGGCTACCTGGTGGCTGTCGATTCAGCGCTCGATCCTGCCAAATGCCTGGAGCACATCAAGCAACGCCTGCGTGCCGAGCTACCGGAATACATGGTGCCGCTGCATTGGTTGTGGCTGGACAAACTGCCGCTCAACGCCAACGGCAAACTGGATCGCAAGGCGTTGCCGGCGCTGGAAATCGGCCAGATGCAAAGCCAGGCCTATCAGGCGCCGCGCAATGAACTTGAGCAGACCCTGGCGGATATTTGGGCAGAGGTGTTGAAGGTCGAGCGAGTGGGTATTCACGACAACTTCTTCGAGCTCGGCGGACACTCATTGCTGGCCACGCAAATCGCTTCGCGGGTGCAGAAAACCCTGCAACGGGACGTGCCGCTGCGGGCGATGTTCGAGTGCAGCACGGTGGAGGAACTGGCCGGGCATATAGCCGGGCTGGCGGCGAGTGAGATCACCGAGGAGAAAGTGGATCGCTTGAATGACTTGATGGCCGAGTTGGAGGGGCTTTGATTCTCTAGCGTCTATAGAGGCCTTCTCGCGGGCAGGCCAGCTCCCACAAGGATTTGCAGTGGCTACAGATTTTGTGAGCGACAAAAATCCGATGTGGGAGATTCTATGGTTGAGGGGAAACCCTCAACTGACTTTTGGCTGGTATTCGCTTTGCCCCTTCAGCAGGGCGCTACAACCTTTTCGACGCTCATCGAGTTATCTGTGCAACCGCTGGATGAAGTTCGGCCTCTCCCTCCAAATGGATCATTCCCATTTCCAGCGCTTTGATCAGTGCCAGCCAGCGCGAGCTGACGCCGAATTTTCGGCGGATATTGCAAAAGTGATAGTTCACTCCTGCCTCAGAGCAATTGAGGATCCGCCCGATCTCCCAGGACGATTTGCCAATGGCACACCACTTCAGGATTTCCTGCTCTTTGGCAGAGAGGTTCGGCGGGATTTGAGCTGTATCCGCATAGCTGTGGGGCTTGGCAGGTAGCGTCCCGGGTTGGAATTGGGTTGGGCTCGCAGTGTACATGGCTGGTCTCCCGGGGTAGGGGCGCCCCGGAGGGCAGTGAGTAACTCCAGGAGTCTTTTATAGCGCGATTCAGCGTCGTTGGAACCTGTAAGAAATAACAGGTCGGTGCGCTTTTTTCGTAGGCTGGTTGCGGGTGTAAGTGGAGGGGAGTGTGTGCTGACTGAGTGGATAGTGTTTTGTCTTGTTTTTAGTTGAGAATTAAAATTTTTTATTGTGTTGGGTGCGAATTGAAAAAAGTTGCGATGAAACTGTTGTCAGTAAGTTGATGCTGATGGAGGGATAAGTGTTAAGTTGGTGAAAAGTAAAGGATTTACGCGAGCTGGAAGTGATTTGTATGGTGTCCTAGCAGTTCTGTTAGTGTGCTGGCAGATTTTTTTATGGATTAATACAGGTGCGGAGTGTTTTTATGGAAAACACTGTGATTGTAAAATTACTTCTGGTGGAGATGGTAAATGAATAAGCCATGTTTCGATGAGTCAGTTCTTTCCTTGGATTTCGATGAGTCACATCTTTCCTATAAAGTTGAATATGAGTCAAGAAACACTATCGGGCTGTCGTGGGAGAAGCGCGAAGGTGTAGTAAAGTATCTTCTTACTTCCGCAAACGGGAACCCAGGTGGAACAGTTTATGAAGGGCCAGATACTGCATTTACTCACTCTTCGCTTAAGTCAAATACCGAATATTCTTATTTTCTCAGCGGAGAAAGTGCCGGTGGGAAGTCGACTAAGCCGATCTTGATCCACGCACGTACGGCCGTTAGAGA
Organism: Pseudomonas sp. Pseusp16; assembly: GCF_047324915.1. Taxonomy (NCBI): domain Bacteria; kingdom Pseudomonadati; phylum Pseudomonadota; class Gammaproteobacteria; order Pseudomonadales; family Pseudomonadaceae; genus Pseudomonas; species Pseudomonas sp. Pseusp16. The sequence continues at coordinate 102,315 of NZ_CP168522.1, forward strand.
AGTTCCGGTTGCACCAACATTTTTTGAAGCATTTGGTCAAACGCCCACAGAAGTATCTTTTTATTGGGATGCAGGGGTAGTAGATGGTGGCCAGCCTGGTTATGAAATACGACGAGACGGGGTTTTGCTCGATACGCCTTCACGCCCCCCCTATACAGATAAAAATCCTCAGCAGGGAAAGGACCATGTTTACTGCATACGTACCTTTGATGATGAGTTTTATTTTTCTGAGCCTCATTGTATAACCGTCCCCATCAAGGACGAAACCGCACCCACAGCCCCTACGAATTTGCGTACCAGCAATCTAGGCCTGATATTGAGTTGGGAGGAGTCGTACGACAGTTCCGGTGATATTACTTATACAATTGATCAGGGCCAGGGTACTCAATTGGGGACGACAAAGGAAACGGAGTTTGCCATTACCGGATTGCAACCGGGGCAGCGATATGAATTTGGAGTGACGGCCTCCGATAAAACCGGTCATAAGTCGGAGAGGGTGACCATTCAATATCCGGCACTGGGTGTTTCCCTTCAGAGGAAATAGTCGTTTCCCTGTGTCGCTGACCATGTGTGCATAAAAAAGTCCCGATGCCTTGCATCGGGACTTTTTTATGTGCGTAGCACAGGCTTCATCACGAGAGGATTTTCCGGGTGGCACTCACCCATGTGATCTGTCCATTTCAGCCTGACTTCCGTAAACGGCCGACTGACTGTTTCGTCAACACAGGCTGCCAACACCCTATCCCTTATCCGTTGCCACCGGCCATGCGCACGCTTACGGTTCCGTTTTCCACATCCTGATGACTCCCTACGTCCTGAAAATACGGTTTTAGACAGCTGGGTCTGGCCAGTCATTTCAAAAAAATGATTCCTGCAAACGATAGGAAATGACTGCATTTCTGTTTCAGGGGTGCGGGATAAATCCTACAGATACTGCAGATTGTTCTTGCATACCGGTCCTACAGAAAGCGCGAAGATGTGCGCCGTTCAAACGCAACGACTCATTTCGTCATTGCTTGATCAACAACCCAGTGCCGGACTTTCGTCAGCTTGGCTGAAGCTTGCACTATTACTTAGATGTTCTAAAAGATGGTGAATTTAATGTTCAAGAAAATTGCGATGTCTTCTTCTGTGCTTGCCCTGGCTTTTGCTTCTTCCGCTGCACTGGCTGTTCCTCAGACTCACGATATCCAGGTGATTGCTGACGTGCCGAGCACCGATTTTTATGTGCAGCCAGTAGATCACGGCACTGTTACTCAGCCGCAGCGCCTGGTATGGAATGACACTACTTCTGAACTGGAAGGCATCAGCCGTGATTTCAAGGCAAAAAGTGCTGCTGTCGGTGGGACTGGTAACCCGGCCATCAAGGCAACGTTGCTGGATCCGGTTGGCATGACCTCCGGTGGAGAGACTATCGATTTGCAGGTTCGTTTTAATAATATTGCATTGGTAAAAGATACTGCCGTAGATGTTGTTAATGCTGATGCTGCAGTGACTGAAATCATTGCGCCTATGCAAATTACCCCGGTCAAACCAGGCGCTGGCTATAAAGAAGGTAACTACGCCGGTATCGTTCGTGTGATGTTCGACGCGCCATAACGTTTGCTGGTTAAGTTCCAGCTATCACTGTGTTGTCTGTGTGGCCGACGAGTAAAGTTGGCCACACTCTTTCTTGCACTCGCAAGCGCTAACTTGAGATACGTTTCCATGTTTTCGAAGACTCCTATCGCGGGAGCGCTTGCGCTTATTGTTTGCGCAGGCGCGCTCGCCAATGAAACCAGACCAGCGGATAAGTCTGTTAGTTTGCTTCAGCAGGCTGAAGGCTTGCCTGCGGATTTTCATGAATTCTTTTTTGATGTCCCAGTCGCGGTTCGAATCGAAGTCGACCAACAGTTTCTGGGCGAAGCCATGATCCTGTTAAGTCGTGATGAGCGCGTGACATTGATCAACTTCACCGATACTCGGAACAGTGACCTGACCTCCAGTGAGCGAGACGAGTGGTCCGCTTTCCTGACTCCGGGTGTTGCGCTGGGCGCATGTAAAAGCGGATGCCCCCGGCAGTTGCTGTCGGTTCACTACAGCCTTGAAGATTCCATGGTGTCGCTGGTGACGGCTAACGCCGAGCGCGACCCGCAAACCCGATTGTTTCACGATCAACCCGAGGGCGGCAGCCTTGGTCTGATTGTGCGCAATCAGCTGAATGTCAGCGGCGGTCAGCAGCAGAACATGGCCGGTCGATATGGCCTGGAGGCAAGTGCGAGCCTGGGCAACTGGACTAACACGTTCAATGCTCAACTTTCGCGCATGTCCGGGGTAGATACCGGCATCAAGCATGCTGTTTATGAGTTGCATATGCAGCGCGAACTGGAGGGTACTTTCATCCGTGCCGGGTACTTTACGCCCAGTGCCCAAGGTCTGACGCGACCAGCACGCACAATGGGGCTTGGTCCCGATACGGTAATGGGAATGATGTACGGCAGTTCGGATAGCCTGGCGGTCGACAACGTCAAACCCAGTCTCTATCCCATAACGGTGACCGCCAATCGACAAGCGATGGTGGAAATCTATCGCAACGGCGTGTTGATCAACAGTCAGCAGGTGGCGAGCGGCCTTCAGACCCTCGACACGCGACCGTTGCCGGGCGGAATTTACGAAGTGGAAGTACGCCTGGTCGAGGACGGTCAAGTGATTACTACCACTCCGGAGCTTGTTTATAAGCCCACCAATTGGCGCAACCCGGAAAATCGCTGGCGCTACAACCTGTTTGCCGGTCGCGAATCCAAATTACTGAGTAATTGGCAGGAGCGCGATGACGGCGACATGACGGCGGGGGCTGCCTTTAATTTCCTTCTGCATCCGCGAATTGTCCTGGGGCTTTCCGCTCGTCAGGTCAAGGAGCAGATGCAGTTGGGCACCTCCGCCGAATGGACGGTGGGCGAGAAAACGTCCCTTTACAGCAGCCTCTCCCAGACCAAGGGCGAAGGCACGGGGGTCGAGGTGCAAGGTGTGCATCACTACGACGGCGGCAGTGTGGTGTTGCGTCACCAGCGTAGCTGGCTGGATACCCGCAACAGTTACGAAGTGCTGCCAGACGGGACACACATCCGTCAACGCAACACGTACAACGGTCAAACCAGCAATACGTCGCTGTCTTTGAATCAGCGTTTGAACAGCAAGAGCTCGGTCAGCGCGCAAGTCTCTCAAAGCCAGGGGTATTCCGAAGGCTTGGGCCTCGACCTGAGTTGGAGCCGCAACGCCCAGTTGTTCGGCAATAACGCTGACTGGCGCGTGTCGTTGTTTGATCGACCAGGCACGGTTGGCACTGCTGACCAGCGCAATCGCGGGATCGATATCAGCCTGCGCCTGGCGCTGGGGGCGGACGGTCATCAAGTGTCCGGAAGCGTCGGTTCGCGCACATCGCGTGACGGTGGGCGGGATGCCAATGCGTCCGTGACCTATCGCCGCGACCTCAAGGATCACGTTCTGCAAAGTGTTTCTGCAACCGTCAGCAAGGATGTGTACGGGACAGGTCAGGCGGGCACGGCGGATTTCAAGACTGACCAGGTCAACGGCTCGATGCATGCGCAACGTTCTTCCTTCAACGGTCAGATCAGTGGAGGCCTGAATCTGGACAGCACCCTGGCCGTCAGTGGCAAAAACGTGGTCTTGAGCAGCCAGGCGACTAACGGGGAGGCGGGAATGATCATTGATGTCGAGAGCGACGTGGATGATATCCAGCTGCGGGCCGACGATTTTTCCGGCACCCATGCCTCGTTGCGGCCAGGACGAAACTTCATTCCTGTTTCAGCGTACAAGAACGGCACGGTCAATTTTGATTTCAACGGGACTGATGTCCCTGCGGCGGCAATCCAGCCTGCGCGTACGACCTATCACTTGAACAAGGGTGGGGTGGATTATCGCCAGGTGCGTATCCTGAAGACCGTGACGGTGATGGGGCGCCTGCTGGATGCGGGTGGAAAGCCTTTGAAAGGCCATCACGTTATCAACCACGCCAGTCGTGGCGTCAGCGAAGTCGATGGGTTCTTCTCCATGGAACTTAGCGAGAACTCTCCTACACTCGAAGTGCGGCACGACAGTCAGTTGTTATGCCAGTTCAGGCTCGATCCGGCCTCCCAGCGTCGAGAGAATGATGTGCTGATGGTAGGGGATCTGCGGTGTCATCCCGACACCTTGGCCGAAGCTGCTTATAAGTCTGAGAAAGCCAGTTGACAGGCACTTATCGAACAGCAGTCAGAACATGGCGTACACAGGACAGTCAAATGAACAAGTTAATGAGCCGCCTGGTGTTGGTATCGGCACTCGGCGGGTTTTATGCAGGTTTATCCAATGCCGCTGTATTGGAGGTCCAGGCCGAAATAAGGCCGGATCCGAGTAATCCGGGAAGCGCGCAGATTATCAATAACACTCCAGTTACCGGATACTGTACGGAGTTTCCTGCTGAATGTAACAGCAGAAAGATTCGAAGCGACAGCTTTAACATCAGTTTCCAGTCGTCAGGGAGCATTCCCGTTGATCAAGCGATCCCGTTTGGTTTTCCGGCGAGATGGCGCACATTTACTGTTTCTCATTCGAGTATTCCTGGCGAAACGGCAGAGATTCAAATTCGCATTGCCGGAGTGGGAACCCGTTATCGCTTGAGTAAAAAAGCGCAAGAAATAACGGGCATGCCGATAGGTTTGCCGGTGTTTGATTATCATGCTTTTCTCTGGTCTCCCTCATGGGCTGAAGCAATTGCTCCTTGCCTGGGAGTGAACGGTACCTCCCAAGGTGCGGATGCCAATGGAACGGATTTTACCGCCTTCTGGTTGACACCTGAGCACGTTACCTCCTGCCCAAGGAGGCCAAAATTTGAAGTCCCAGGCATTTCCTTGCAAAGACTTGACGTGCACTACGAGTTGCGGGCTGTTCGACCGGAAAAATTAATGACTGGTAACTATCAGGGGTCGTATACCTATTCCATGGGTAGCGACTTCGATATGGGCAATCTGAATGCCAATGACCCTTCAATGACATTCAATTTGAACCTGGCGGTAAAACAAGACGTGAAAGTCGAAATGTCCGCCGACCGGGTCTACCTGACACCCAAGGGCGGCTGGATGGAGTGGATCACCCACGGGCGAAAACCCGAGAAGTTATTGGGAGACCTGCGGTTTTTCATTCTGAGTTCCGCGCCGTTCAAAATGGATCTCAGTTGCGAGCGTCTGGGAATTGATACTTGTTTGATCTCTAACGGTTCACATCAAGTACCGGTCGACATCAGTGTCAGCCTGCCAAGTCCCTGGGTGGATGATACGGGCCGGCCAATAGAGCGGCGTCCGCTGATATTGGGTGGCGAGGGCTTGAAAAATATAAAGGCTACAGGCTCGCCCAATCAATCGCCCAGCCTGTTGCACTTTGAAGTGCCGCAAGATTCAGTGAAGGATATGCAATCCGGCAGCCGTTATCGTGGAACCGTCTATGTGACTTTCGATTCGGATATCTAATAGCAGTAGCAAAGCCTGAGGCTTACTCAGGCTGATTTTACAGTGCGAGGCTTTTCTCATGAAATATATTTATATGTCGCTGTGCACACTTTTATTCAGTATGTGCGCTCAAGCCGGACCCAGTCTGCAAATTGGTACGTTCTATGATTTTATGGGCGCTAATCAGAGTAGCTTTTTAAAGCGAATTCATAATGGCGGAACGTCGACGGCATTTGTCAAAATCGAGATCAAGGAGATTTTTTACGAAAAAAATGCCGACTCCCGTGAAGAGCCCTTGAAGATTGTCGAAGGCAGTACCCGTGATGGTCTGGTTGCCAGCCCGGCCCGACTAATCGTGCCAGCCAAGGGTACCCAGGGAACACGTCTGCTCTATACCGGTGATCGTAGTAAAGAGCGGTATTTTCGGGTTCGATTTTTACCCGTCGTCCCCGAAAAAGAAGACAAGTTTGCCGTCTCGGACACTGAGCGTGAAATTTATGAAAAAGACATGTCTGCCGGTTTCAACGTAATGGCCGGTTATGGCATGGTGTTTTTCGTTCGTCCGGCCAATACCCGTTTTGATACCAAAATAGACAACACTGCTGATCGCTACCAGTTGAAAAACAATGGCAATAGCGTCGTCGTAATCGACTCCTTCAAGGACTGTGCGGCCAAGAATGAAGATGATTGCAAGCCGACCAAAAAAGTACACTTGATTCCAGGTAATGATTTCGCGTTCGAAAAACAGGCGGGTCGAGTCTATCGCTACAACCTGATCGAAGACGAAAAGAATACACCTGTGGTAGTGAGGAGGTAGTTAGCGCTCATGAGTCATGTTTCCCAAACCAGACGTGCAGGCAAGTGGGACATGGATTAGCGGTGGGATAGTTCGTTTTGCGTGGCCACTGTCATTTTGACTGTGGCCACGCTTGCTTTCGGGGTCTGATTACCAGTTCATGTGGCCGCTCAACCTGTGCGGATCAAGCAGCGTCATTTCGGTCCGAGAATCTTCACCAGCTTGTCCGGCGACGGCGCACCTTGCTGCTGTTGCAGATTACCCTTGTCGTCCATGTAGAAAATCGCCGGTGTCGCCTGCAGCTCCAGATCTTCCATCAACTGCATGTTGGCCGCGAGTTTTGCCTGAATCACTGGTGGCACTTCCTTCAGGGCCTTGAGCGAGCTGCCCTTGCCAGCGGCTTCGTGGTCCTGCAGGGCTTTTTCCGGGTCTTTGGCCGCGAGCAGTGCGGCGGATTTCCCCGGGCTGTCTTCGCGGATGATGCCCACCATGATGTGGCGCAACTGCACCTTGCCGGCCTTGACCCACGGCCGGGCCTGTTCCCAGAACATGTTGCAGTACGGGCAGTTCGGGTCACTGAACAGGTACACCACGCGCGGCGCATCCTTCTTGCCGTCACCGATCCAGTTGCTTGTTTCGAACTTGGCCCAGACTTCCTTGGCCATCGGTGCGTACACCAGTTTCTGCAACGGTGCGCTGCTCAGGTCATTGCCCTCGGCGTCATACAAGTTGCCCAGCAACACGTGTTTGCCATCCGGGGTCAGGTACAGCGCCATGCCGCGGCTCTGGTATTGCGCGGCATAACCGCGCAAACCGTCGGGGGCGTCGAACTGGCCGACGATTTTCGCGCCCTTGGCCTCGATTTTCTTGATCGCATCGGGCAATTCTTCGGCCTGCACCGATGGCAGGTGCAGCAGGGCAGCACCGAGGCTCAGGGTCAGCAGGTGGCGGAGGCGGGGCATGGCAATTTCCTTGAAGAGGTGGCGGGTACAGTGTCGAAGTTTTCCAGCGCGCGGGCCAGGCTGGCGTCCGACAACTCGCCCAGATGGCTGCCCAGCAGGCGACCTTCGGGGCTGTAGAACAGCGTAGTCGGCAATGCCATGGAACCGACGGCCTGGCTCAGACGTCCACCGCCGTCGAACAGCACGTTGGACAGGCTCAGGCCCTGGGTTTCGAGGAAGGTCGCGACGCTTTGCATGCTTTCCGCCTGATTGACGAACAGGAACGTCAGGTCCGGCCGGTGTTGCTGGGCGTTTTCCAGCACCGGCATTTCCCGGCGGCACGGCGGGCACCAGGTGGCCCAGAGGTTGATCACCAACGGGCCGCCCTTGTAGTCGGTCAATTGCACGGTTTCGCCGGCGGCATTGCGCAGGGCGATTTCCGGCAGGCGTGTGCCTTGTTCATAAATCGACAGGGAGAACGTCGCCAACAACCAGAACGCCAGGCCACTGGCCACGCCAAAGCCCAATGGTCGGCGCAAACCCGGGCGAAGCCAGCCGCGATAAAGTGTGGCGAGCAAAACGACAATCACCCCCGGCCAGGCGAGGAAACCGCCATCGCGCAGGTCGATGATCTGCCACGGATCGTTGTGATAGTGCGCCCAATAGGCCGCCACGAAACCGATTCGCGCCGCCAGCATGCCCATTAGAAACAGGCTGAATAGCACCGACTCGGGGTTGTCGCCGCCACGCTTGGCCACCCGCCAGCCGACAAACGTGGCCAGCGCCAGCGCACTGATCAGTAGCAGATGATTAAGCGCGATGGCAAAGGTGCCGAGGGTGAAGGTCAGCATTAATGGGCGTCTCGGGTGTTGGTCCAGCGTTGCAGGAAGGTATCGGCATCGACCTCGCCGGTGATGCGCTGGCTGCGCCGCTCTTCACCGTCAGCGCCAATCCACAGCAGGCTCGGTGGCCCTGGCACTTTGTAACGGCCGAGCAGTTCGCGGCTGGCGGCATTGTCGGCGGTCACATCCAGTCGGAGCAAGCGCACGTCGTTCAGGGCTTGCAGGACATTGGCTTTGCCGAACACCTGCTTTTCCATGACCTTGCACGACACGCACCAGTCGGCGTAGTAGTCCAGCAGCACCCACTGGCCTTGAGCCTGTGCGGCGTCGAGTTCCCGTTGCAGTGCCTGTGGATCCTTGATGGTGGTGAAGGCATCGTGGCCAACAGACACGGCAGCCACCGCCTGGTTCGAGGCACGGAAGACCTGCAACGGCTTGAACGGATCGTCACTGCCACCGGCCGCCCCGATCACCAGCAGGCTGCCCCACAATCCGAGCAGCAACGAACTGGCGCCAAACAGGTGCGCGATACGGCCGAAACCTTCCGACTGTTTCCAGGCGCTGTAGGCCGCTATCAACAGCAGCGCACCGCACAAGCCAACCCACAGCGATTCGTCCAGCACCGGGCGCAGCATCAGCAACGCGGTGGCGAGGAACAGGAAGCCGAAGATGCCTTTGACCAGGTTCATCCAGGCACCGGGTTTGGGCATGAAGCGATTGCCGACGGTCACCAGCAACAGCAGCGGCACGCCGATACCGATGCCCATGGCGAACAGAATCAATCCGCCATGCAGCGCGTTACCGCTTTGCGCGATGTAGAGCAGGGCGCCGGCCAGCGGTGCGGTCATGCACGGGCCGACCAGCAGGCCGGACAGGGCGCCCAGCACTCCGGCGCCGATCAGACTGCCGCCGCGTTGATTGCGCGAGACGTTTTCCAGGCGATCGCGCACGGCCACCGGCAGTTGCAGTTCGAAGTAGCCGAACATCGGCAGCGCCAGCAGCACGAAAATCGCCGCGAAACTGCCCAGCAGCCAGGGGTTCTGCAACCAGGCTTGCAGGTTCGCCCCGAGGGAGGCAGCCAGGACACCCATCGCCGCATACACCAGCGCCATGCTGACCACGTAGCTGCTGGCCAGGGCGAATCCGCGTTTGGGCGTGGCGCCGCTGCCGACGATCAACCCGGCCAGAATCGGCAACATCGGTAACGAACATGGCGTGAAGGCCAGCAACAGGCCAAGGCCGAAGAACACCAGAAGGCTCCAGCCCAGCGCCCGTTGTTGCAGGTCGCTGGCCAATGCCTGGTCCGGTGCTTCGTTTGCCGCAACGGTGACCGCTTTGCCACCCAGATCGACGACCTGCGTCTGCGGCGGATAACACAATCCGGCATCGGCACAACCCTGGTAACTGACCTTGACCGTACCGCTGGCACCGGCCGGGATCTTCAGTTCAAGACCCTGGCGATAGATCTGCTGTTCACCGAAAAACTCGTCGCTGTGGGCTTCACCTTCCGGTAGCGCGGGATGCTGCGCGACAGGCAAACCGTCGAATTTCAAACGTTTCTGGTACAGGTAATAGCCGTCGGTGATCTGCCAAAAGAGCTGGGTTTCACCGGACTCCAGGCGTTCAGAGGTAAACGCGAACGCTTTATCGACCGGGAGAAACTCGGGTTTGCTATCGAATGGATTGGTTCCCGCCTGGGCCAGGCCAGCGATCATGAGGGTAAAAAGTAAAAACAGACGATGCATGGATAAGCCTTTGCCCTGTGCTATTGAGGTGCACAGTGGCGGGTGGCGATTAACCGATGATTAACCGTCCCGGCCTTGTAGCGGTGGCGCCTGCGGCATAATGTCGGCTTAATCGGTCAACGGCTTAATCAGCTTTATTTCTACGAGGCTCCCCATGCACGTACTGGTTTGCGAAGACGATGAGCTGATTGCCAGCGGCATTGTCGCCGGCCTGACCGCCCAGGGCCTGACCGTGGAACACGTCGCCACGGCGTCCGCCGCCCGGGCGATGCTCAAGGTCGCGGAGTTCGACGTCATGGTGCTCGACCTTGGCCTGCCGGACGAAGATGGCCTCAAGCTGCTGCAACAGTTGCGTCATCAAGGCCTGGAGTTGCCGGTGTTGATCCTCACCGCGCGTGATTCGGTCACCGACCGCGTCGATGGCCTGCAAGCCGGTGCCGATGATTACCTGCTCAAACCGTTCGACCTGCGTGAACTGGCGGCACGCTTGCACACGCTGTTGCGGCGGGTGGCAGGCCGCAGCGTCAACCTGATCGAGCATGGTGCCCTGACCTACGACCCGAGCAGCCGCGAAACCACGCTCGCGGGGCGGCCGGTGGACTTGTCACGCCGCGAGCAGTCGCTGCTGCAAGCCTTGTTGCACAACCGTGGCCGCGTGCTGTCCACCGAGCAACTCAAGGACAGCGTCTACGGTTTCAACGACGAGCTGGAAAGCAACGCCCTCAACGTCCATATCCATCACCTGCGGCGTAAACTCGGCAACGGCATTGTCGAGACCGTGCGCGGCCTGGGTTATCGCCTGGGGCCGGCTGATGGCGGAGAAGAATCGAAGTGATGAGTCTGCGTTTGCGCCTGAGCCTGACGCTCGGCGCCGCATTTGCGTTGATCTGGGCCCTGGCCGCGGCCTGGATGCTCAGCGATTTGCGCAATCAGATGATGTTTTCCCTCGACCAGCGCCTGGTGGCGTCGGCACGCATGGTCGCCGGCCTGATGGAGCAACTGCCGCCCGTGCCGAGCAAGGGCGAGGGCACCCACTTCAGCGCCGAACAACTGAACATTCCGGGTGGCATGGCGTGCCAGGTCAGCTCGCTGCGCGGTGAAATCCTGGCCCGCAGTCACACCGATCCGCAGCAGGCCCTGGAGGCCGAAAAACTCGGTTTTCACGATCAGATGATCGACGGTGCGCCGTGGCGCAGTTTCACGTTGGCCCGGGGCGATCTGCGCATCACCACCGCCGACCGGCAGATCGAGCGTGAAGCCTTGAACATGTCGATCCTGCTGGCCGCTTCGGTACCGGTCGGCGTGGCTTTGCTCGGGTGCCTGTGCCTGCTGTGGCTGGGCATCGGCCAGGGGTTGGCGCCGCTCAACCGCATGCGCGATGCCTTGATGCGCCGCAGCGCCGACTCCCTCGAGCCCTTGCAGATCCAGCCATTGCCCAGTGAGCTGCAACCCTTGCTGGAAACCCAGAACCAGTTGCTCCAGCGCATCGGCAAGACCATCGAGCGCGAACGTCGCCTGACCGGGGACGCGGCCCACGAACTGCGCAGCCCGCTGACGGCGATCAAGACCCACCTGCAAGTGGCGCGGATGACCGACGGCAACGCTCGGGATCAGTCCCTGGCCCGGGCCGAAGAGGGCGCGGACCGCATGCACCGGACCCTCGAACAATTGCTGTTGCTGGCGCGAGTCGAGGGCAGCCTGTCGTTCGATGACGGTGTGCAATGCAATGCCGAACAAGTGGCGAAACTGGCGATCCAGGACGCGGCGAGCGGCGATCGTCAACGCATCAGGTTTCAGCTGCCGAGCAAAGTCTCCGCTGCACCTGTACAGATGCCAGCGGTGCTGTCGATTGCCGCACTGCGCAACTTGCTCGACAACGCGCTGCGTCATACCCCGGCCGACAAAGCGGTGGAATTAAGCCTGGAAACCACCGGCAATCGTGTGCAGTTCGTGGTGCGCGACCATGGGCCGGGGATTGCCGAAGAGGATTTGCAACACCTGACCCAGCGCTTCTGGCGCAACGGCCAGAGCACAGGCTGTGGTCTGGGCCTGGCGATTGTCCAGGCCATCGTTCAGCGTTGCGGCTGCACGTTGCATTTCGATAGCCGGCCGGACGGCTTGCGGGTTGAGCTGACAATGCCGCTGCAACCGGTCTGAAAAACACCACATACCACTGTAGGAGCGAGCTCGCTCGCGATGGTCGATAACGATAACGCGTGCTTTCTGAATGCACGCGGTGTTCTTGAGTCCATCGCGAGCAGAGCTCGCTCCTACAGAGGTTTGCGTGTTACCGCCTAAATCCCTCAAGCGCTGATGCGTTTCCAGAACAGGAAAACCTTATTGAGGGGTCGAGAGATGTCAGTCGCTACCAGCCTTATCGAAGATCAGCCGGCGACGTCCGCCGAGACGCTTTATCAATTCAACGAATCACCGCTGCTGGCTCGTCAGAGCCGGCAGGAATCCAATGCCCGCAGCTATCCGCGACGCATTCCCCTGGCGCTCAAGCGCGCCAAGGGCATATATGTCGAAGACGTCGAAGGCCGCACGTTCATCGACTGCCTGGCCGGTGCCGGGACCCTGGCCCTGGGGCACAACCACCCGGTGGTGATCGAAGCCATTCAACAAGTGCTGGCCGATGAACTGCCGTTGCACACACTGGACTTGACCACACCGGTCAAGGACCGGTTCGTCCAGGATCTGTTCAGCCTGCTGCCGCCAGCCCTGGCCGCTGAAGCGAAGATCCAGTTCTGTGGCCCCACGGGCACCGACGCCGTGGAAGCCGCACTGAAATTGGTGCGTACCGCCACCGGTCGTAGCACCGTGATCTCGTTCCAGGGTGGTTATCACGGCATGAGTCAGGGCGCGTTGAGCCTGATGGGCAGCCTGGGGCCGAAAAAGCCCCTGGGCGCCTTGCTCGGCAGCGGCGTGCAGTTCATGCCGTACCCTTACGATTACCGCTGCCCGTTCGGGCTCGGCGGTGCGGCAGGGGTCAAAGCCAACCTGAGTTACCTGGAAAACCTGCTCAACGATCCCGAGGCCGGCGTGCAATTGCCGGCGGCGGTGATCGTGGAGGTGGTGCAGGGCGAGGGCGGGGTGATCCCGGCGGATCTGGACTGGTTGCGTGGTGTGCGGCGGATCACCGAGCAGGCGGGTGTCGCGCTGATCGTCGATGAAATCCAGAGTGGATTCGCCCGCACCGGCAAGATGTTCGCCTTCGAGCATGCCGGGATCATTCCCGATGTCGTGGTGATGTCCAAGGCTATCGGCGGCAGCCTGCCGCTGGCGGTGGTGGTCTACCGCGACTGGCTCGACACCTGGCTGCCGGGTGCCCATGCGGGCACGTTCCGTGGCAACCAGATGGCCATGGCTGCCGGTTGCGCGGTGATGCGTTATCTGGTCGAAAACAAAGTCTGCGAGCATGCCGCCGCGATGGGCGAGCGCCTGGCCGAGCATCTGCGCATCCTGCAACAGGACTTCCCACAACTGGGTGATATTCGTGGGCGTGGCTTGATGCTCGGCGTCGAACTGGTCGACCCGACGGGAGCGCTGGATGCCCAGGGTCATCCGCCGGCCTTCGCCCGCCTGGCACCGCTGGTGCAACGCGAATGCCTCAAGCGTGGCTTGATCCTGGAACTCGGTGGCCGCCATGGTGCAGTGGTGCGCTTCCTGCCGCCACTGGTGATCAGCGCTGCGCAAATCGATCGCGTGGCCGAGATTTTCGGCAGGGCTCTGGCCGCCGCCAGTCTTTAAATTTTCCGCCCTGCGGAACGTTCCTTCTACATGACGGCTGTGCACACAGCGCAGCCCGCCCGAAAACGATGGAGAGACACCATGACGTCAGTATTCGACCGCGAGGACATCCTCTTTCAGGTCGTGGTCAACCACGAAGAGCAATACTCGATCTGGCCCGACTACAAAGCCGTGCCACCAGGCTGGCGCACCGTGGGTAAAAGCGGGCTGAAAAAGGAGTGCCTGGCCTACATCGAAGAAACCTGGACCGACATGCGCCCATTGAGCCTGCGGCAGAAGATGGACGAGCAGGCGGCTGTGGCGCACTGAGCCGTGACGTAAAAACAAGCCCGCTGGACTGGTGACAGTCAGCGGGCTTTTTCATGCCTGGAGTTTGTGCACAGGAAATGTGTGTGCGACGCAGAACCTGTAGGAGCTGGCTTGCCAGCGATGGACGTTAACGATGACGAGTACTTGATGGATGAACGCGGTGCCTATGAGCCCATCGCTGGCAAGCCAGCTCCTACAGGATTACGCGCCGTTCAACCCCCTGATGACCAGATCCACATTCCCCTCCAGCTCCGCCACCGGATCCTCGGCATCGGTACTCAACACCACCAATCGGCTACCCGACCCGGCAATCACCGCTTTCAGCGCATCCGACGGCTGCCGGTGATGCAGCACCACGGCCACGTCATTGTCCTTGAGCGTTGTGTCCAATTGCTTGAGCGCCTCAGGTGTCCACTCGGCATCGGGGCGTGCGTCCTGGCCGATCAATTCCAGGTTGAGACTGCCGGTCAGGTAGCCGAAGTGATCGCTGAGGCTCATCACACTGAGGTTGTCTGCATTGGCCAGGCGCGCTTCGCTGTCGGCGCTGAGCTTGAGCAAACGCTGCTTGAGGGCTGCCAGGTTGGCGTCGATTTTCGGCTTGGCCTCGGGGGCCAGGCGCACCAGGTCCGCGGCCATCACATCGGCCATGCGCCCCATGTTATTGCTGGAGAACCACGGCTGACTGTTCAGCCCGTCGACCTTGTTGCCAGGCTGCAAGGCAATGCCGGGCAGGGCGCCATCCACCGGGCGGGCGGCATCGACCTCTACGATACGGATATTGCTGCGCCGGGAGATCGGGTACAGCGGGTCATCCGGCCACAGCGAGCGCAGGCCGATCACCGCGTCGGCATCGTTCGCCAGTTTGGCCAGCGCCGGGGCGCCACGCCCGGTGAAGTAGGCGGTCTGGCGACTGCCGGGCAGGTTGGCCGGCGCGGCGCGTTCGAGGCTGACGTCGGTGCCTTTGAGCAGTACTTCACCGAGACCATAAGTAATCGGCAAGGCGGCCAGCACACGCAGCGGTTTACCGCTGTCGGCGGCGAAGGTCGTGGCGGCCAACCCGCACAGGGCAACGGCGAGGGTCAGTTGGCGCAGTGAAAAAATCATTTATCCAAGGTTCCCTTTCAGGCTGGGGACGACGCCGCGCGCAAGGGCGGCCAGAGCGAAGGCAATACCGGCCACGAGGATGATCGCGGCGCCGGACGGGATTGGCAGGTCGAAGACTATCGGCGCGAGAATCCCGCACAGCGTGCTGACGGTGGCGATCAGCACCGAACACCAGAAAAAACCCTTCAGCGATTGGCTGAGCAAGCGTGCCGCTGCCGCCGGAATCACCAGCAGGGCACCGACCAGAATCGCACCGATGACCTTCACGGCGGCGACGGTGATCAACGTCACCAGAATCACGAACAGATAATCCAGGACCTTCACCGCCACCCCGCGCACCGCTGCCAGTTGCGGATTGAAGCTGGCGAGCATGATGCGGTTGTACAAAGGCAACGCCAGGGCCATTACCAGCGAACCCACGATGGCCAGTACCAGCAGGTCGTTGCCGTTGACCGTCAGCACCGAGCCGAACAGCACGTTTTCCAGAATGTGTACGTTGATCTTGCCCGCCAGAATCAACAGCAGGCTCGCACCCAGGGCCAGCGACACCGAGAGAAACACGCCGATCAAGGTGTCCGGCGCCAGGCCGGTGCGGTTGCGCAGGTAGTTGAGCAGGATGCCGAACAGCAGGCAGTAGCCGAACAGGCTGCCGTAAGGCCCGGTGTAGGGTTCGCCAAGCAGGATGCCGATGGCCACGCCGGTCAACGCGGCATGGCCGACGGCTTCGGAGAAAAACGCGAAGCGCTTGACCACCACCAGTGTGCCCAGACCTCCCAGCACCGGGCCGATCAGCAGTCCGGCGAGCAATGCGTTGACCACGAACCCATAGGCCAACGCCTCGGGCAGATAACCCGACGACGCCCAGCCCTGGACCATCAGGCGAAAAGCTTCGTAACTCATCAGGCAAGGCTCCGGGGATGGGTCGAGAACAGCGTCAACAAACGCTCCGGTGTCAGCGCCTGTTGCGGCGTGGCGTCGAACAGCACCCGGCGATTGAGCCCGGTGACGTGATCGGCCAGGCGTCCGACCGCTTCCAGATCGTGCTCGATCCACAGCACGGTGATACCCGCCGCACGCCAGTCACCGAGCAATCGTTCGAACACCTGAATGCCGGCCTCATCGAGGGCGGACATCGGTTCGTCGAGCACTAGCAATTGCGGAGGCGGGATAAGACCCTGGGCTAGCAACACCCGTTGCCGTTCGCCCCCGGACAGCGCGCCCATGCGGCGCTTGCGCTTGTCCTGCATGCCGACCCGTTCAAGAGCCTCGCCAATCGCCGCCGCATAGTGTTTGCTCAAACCGAGAAACGCCGGACGGCGCTGGCACATGGCGGCCATGAAGTCGTCGACGGTCATCGGCAAGCCCCGGTCGAACTCCAGCGCCTGCGGCACGTAGCCGATGGTGCCGGGTTCGCCCGGCCACTGCAGGCTCAAGCGGCCCTGGTGGGGCATTTGCCCGAGCAGGGTCTTGATCAGCGAGCTCTTGCCGCCGCCGTTGGGACCGACCAGTGCGTGCACGCTGCCGGGCCGGACTTGAAATGTCACGTTGTCGAGGATCGTCGTGCGCCCGAGCGTCAGGCTGACTTCGGCAAAATCCAGGGTCGGCCCGGGAACCTGTGGGAGCGGGCTTGCTCGCGAAAGCGGTGCGTCATTTGACGATAATGTTGACTGACTGGACGCCTTCGCGAGCAAGCCCGCTCCCACAGGGTATTCGGCGCTTGCGGTGATGAACGTTTCTTTCGATGTCATGCGCCCGACTCCTGAATCGCCCGCACCACGGTATCGAGGTTGCCGGTCATTTCTTTTTCGTACTTGTCGGCGGCGTATTCGCCGTAGGAAATGTGCGACAGCGGATACAACTTCACGCCGGATTCGCGCTGGATGGTGTCGACGTAAGTGGAGGGAAAGTCCATCTCCGAGAAGATCACCTTCACATCCAGCTCACGCAGTTGATCGATGGTTTTTTTCAACTGGCTCGGGCTCGGTTCGATGCCATGGGCCGGTTCGACCACGGCTGTCACTTCCAGGCCGAATTCACGCAGCAGGTAGTCGTAGGCCGCATGCACCGTGGCCACCCGCAGTTCGGCGTTCGGTGCCTGGGTCAGTTTGGCCAGGGCGTCGGCGCGCATCTTGCGCAGGCGCTTGCCGTAGGCGCGGGCGTTTTCGGTATAGGTCCCGGCATTCGCCGGGTCGAGCTTGCCCAGCTCCCGGGCGATGTTGTTGACCTGGGCAATCGAGGCGCTGATCGACAGGAAGGTGTGCGGGTTCACCACTTTGCCGGCACCGCGTGCGGCAATGCCGGTGGCAGCCAGCAGCGGCACGTTTTCGTTGGCTTCGATCACCGGGACGTTCGGGGTTTCGCTGGCGGCGATCATGCGGTCGGCGAAATCATCATGGCCGACGCCGTTGAGCACGATCACGTCCAGCCCGCTGATGCGCTTGATGTCTTCGGCGCGGGGTTCGTAGGCATGCGGGTTGAAACCGGCCGGAATCAGCGGCACAACGTCAGCCTTTTCGCCGACGATGTTCGCTACATAACTGTAATAAGGGTGCAGGGTGATGCCGATGCGCAGGCGCTTGGCCTCATCGGCGCTGGCCAGTGATGGCAGCAGGCAAGCCAGCAGGCCCGCCAGCAGCAGTCGCAGGAAAGAGCGTTGAGTTGAAATAGGCATGGGAAAGCAGTCTTCTCTCGGGTGAGGGCGAGTGATCAGTGCCGGTGCTGGCGGGTCACACCGGCATCGAATTGCGCGATGACCTGCTGCCAGCCGGCGCTTTCGAGCGCGGCGTCGCTGAGGTCGGCCGGAGCCGTGAGCGTGTCGGCACGGTTGAGCCAGATGTCCGGTGCGGCATCGGTGGCGGTCAAGCGCATCAGGAATGAACCAGCGACCGTCGGCGTCTGGCTCTGGCCGAAGTAGGCCTTGGCGTTGAGCAATTGCCAGGCATGGCCACCACGGCTGATAGAACTGGCATCCTGGGCAAACGGGGCAAAACCTTCCTCGGCGAGAGCCTCCGGAGTCGGCAGCGTTTGCTGCTCCTGGCGCAGCAGATGGATCTCGTCCAGCGTCACCCGCAAATCGGCGTAGATGCCTTGCTCGGAAGCGCTGAGGTCACGGCGCGCATCCAGTTGATGGCTGCTGACGCTGTGCACCTCATGGGATTCACCACGCCAGATCACGACCGAACCGGCCACCGCCAAAATAATCAGGCACAGCAGCATAACGTAGAGGGTTTCGTGACCGGCCCCGGCCGGGCGCACGACTTGGATCGCTGGAGTGCTCATGGCGCCTCGATGTCCGCTTGGTCAATTTCCACGACGTGGCCGGGGCCGGCATCGAACAGCACATAGAACTCGGCGCCAGGCTTCTTGAAGGTCAGGGTCGAGTCGGCACCAAGCTTGCCCGGCACCAGAATGGTTTCGTCGTAGCCGATCACATCGAGGGTCACGCCCGGCGCGCCGCTGCCGTCGGAAAAACCGCCGGTGCACTTGATCTGTTCGGCGTCGATGGCCTTGCATTCGCACATCGGGTTGTGGGCCAGGGCGCTGGCGCTGAAGCCGGCGCAGAGCACCAGCAACATGGCTTTGAGTGGGCGAAGAGGGGGGATCATGGTTTGCCTCCTTGTTTGTTCAGCCAGGCGATGGTGGCGGGGGAGGCCTGGCTCAAAGGAATGGATGCCTGATGCATGGCGCCGTCCCAGCCTTCCATGGTGATCCACAGTTCGGCGTCGGCCGTGGTCTTCTCCGGGACGGGCAATGACGCGCCCATGCGGTACGGCGCGCCGAAGAAAATCACCCCGGCCGCGCGCAGGCTGCGGGGCTTGCCGATGCGCAGGTACGTGGCCTTGACCTGCCCGATACAGGCATCGCACAGCGCTGCGTTGAAGCCCTTCATGTAGCCAGCCGGGCCATCGGGCATGGGCGCGGCGTTGCGCAATTCCGCCAGGCGCAGGCTCCATGGACCGACCTGGACTTCACCGACTTCCCGTTCGCCAAGACCACTGTCGCCACGCATCAGCGCCTCGTCGGCGAAGTACTTGGGCATGAAACCGAGTGGAATCAGCAGCAACAGGACGTTCAGGTGAAAGCGCCATTTGTTCCAGAGCACGCTCAGGCGCGAGGGTTGTGCGATCGCAGTGACTTTGCTCACAGGCTGACCTCCGACGCTTCGTTGCGGGTGGCCGGTTGCGCCGTGGTGCCGCGCTGTTTCTTGTTGCCGCGCTTGAAGGCATTGGCCGTGGCCAGTGCCGTGCGCTTGGTCCAGATCAGCAAACCGCTGAGCACCATCATGCTCAGCAGCAGGCCGAAGAACGCCCAGATCAGCTTGATCCACAGGCCGCCGAAGTCGCCGGTGTGCAGCGGGCGCATGGACTCGGTGACGAACTCCAGGGTCGAACGGTCCGAAATCAGGCGCGAGGCAGCGATTTCGCCGTTGTACGGGTTGAGGGTGGCGGTCTGGAACATCAGCGGATACCAACCGCGTCCGCCGACATCCAGATGGCTGTAGGCATTGCCCGGCAGGCTGACGAAACTGGCCTCCAGCCCGGAGATTTCCTGCGTGGCGATTTCAATCGCGCGATCAAGGTCGATGCGCGGCGCAGGCGAGCCATCGGGCGACAGCGGCACCGCTTCGCGGGACATCGCCGGGATGATCTTTTCGGTGGAAATGGAAATCTGGTTATCGGACAGCAATGCCTGGATCAGGAACCAGGTGCCGGTGATGGAAATCACCGCGATGAACCAGATCGACCAGATGCCGCTCAAGCGGTGAAAGTCGCCCCAGAAAATTCGCGCGCCGTGGCGAATCCGCAGGGTCGGGCGGAAAAAGCCTTTCCAGAAGCGTTTGTAGACCACCAGCCCGGTGATCAGCGACGCCAGCAATGGCAAGCCGAGAAACGATACCAGGTACCAGCCCCAGCTATAGCCATTGGTGAACGGCACCAGCCACCAGGCGTGCAGGGCTCGGGTAAAGGCACGGAAGTTGAATTCCGGCGCGACACCCTGGATCACGCCGCTGTACGGATTGACATAAATCACCACCGAGCGCCCGTCGGGGTAGCTGACTTCGACATCCAGGGCGAAGTGCGACTCGTCAGGGCGGCTGATGCTCTGCACCACGGTCTGCGGTTCAGCCTTGCTGATGGCTTCGATGACCTGCTGATAGCTGAGCAGTGGTGCATCGTCCGAGGGCTGGCTGGCGCGCATTTGCGGGTTGGCCAGCCAGACGATTTCCTGGCTGATCACCGCCAGGGTGCCGGTCACACAGACGATCAGCACGAAAAACCAGATCGGCAGCGCCAGCCAGCTATGGACCAGGAACCAGATTTTTGAACGGGACTTCTTTGACATGTTGGAGGTCTTGCCTGGATGAGAGGCTGCTCGGCTGCGGGCTTCGCAGGGATGAGCGCCCTGAAGGTCCAGTCGTGGCTTTTGCCTACGCGAGAGGACTGCATCTATGTAGGACGGATGAGCAGGGGAAATCCCGAAAGGGGAAATGAAAGAAAATGTTTCGCGAAAGGCCGAGAGGCCGGGCAACCTGCGCAGGATTTACATTCACTGGAGATCAAACGGTGGGAGCGGGCTTGCTCGCGAAGGCGGTGTGTCAGTCAACATATCTATTGGATGTGCCGGCCTCATCGCGGGCAAGCCCGCTCCCACAGGGGCCTTGAGTGGCCACAGATCCAGCGTAGGAGTGGGAGCGAACCTGCTCGCGATGAGGGCCGAGAGGCTAAGGATGGTTTCAACCCTGACTGAACATTTCCTTCGCCCGTTGCTCGATCTGTTGCTGGGTCAAGTCTTCCTTGCGCGTGGCCAGGAACCACAGGTGCCCGTAGGGATCCTTCAACGTGCCGGTGCGGTCGCCGTAGAATTGATCCTTGACCTCCGATACCACGGTTGCGCCGGCATCGATGGCCTGTTTGTAGGACTTGTCGACATCTGTCACGTACAGATGCAGACCCACGGACGGTGATTTGTCCGGATTGCTCAGCGGCCCTTGATCGCACGGTGTGCCCAGCATGATCGGGCAATCGCCGATACGCAGTTCGGCGTGACCGACACCGCCATCGGGCATGTTCAGGCGCATGACTTCAATGGCGCCGAAGGCTTTTTTGTAGAAGGCGATGGCGTCGGCGGCCTTGCTGATGCCCAGATAGGGGGTGATGCTGTGATACCCCTCTGGAATGGGTTTGACGCTCATGATGGATCTCCCTGTTCTTGTAGTGTGAATGGAAAGTGCCTGTGCCGTTGTGCGGCCGAATAAATATAGGCCAGCCTCTTTCCCCTCACCGAGCGCCCGACGAGCAGCAACGCCATATAAGTGCCATCAGGCAGGCTCCGGCCAGTGCGCTCCCGGCCCGTGTTCTCCCGGCACATCGCCTGCGTTGCAGTCCGGTGGACCAGTGCTGATCAGGGCAATGATCGCCATTTCCTGATAGCCACTATTGAAAGCGTTGATTTCTGCTGCCCGGGAGGCGCGGGTAGCCTGTGTTCATTGCCTCGAACCCAGTCGCCAGGACGCCAAAATGAAACCGATGATCGCCACTTTGCTGATGCTCGCCGTCTCCGTACTCGCCGGATGTGCCAGCCATGTTTCCCCGGAGCTTCGCCCTTACACGGCTGAAGAAAGCAGGGAACTGGCGCTGGAAGCGTTGAACCGCCGCGGGTTGTCCTTCGACGAGTACCACGCGAAAAAAGCCGAACTGCTCGGCCAGCCGAAAAAATCGTTCGGCTTCGACAACCAGGGTGAAATGAACGCCGGGCGATCTGTACAGCTTCACGGTCGTCCAAGCTGAGGCGAAACTGTACTGGTCCAAGTTTCGCGTAACTGTCCATGGGTTTCGCCCAAGGTGTGCGATAGGGTCAACACCTGACCGACCCTGACGGACTACCACCCATGACGCTCTCACTCGACCTGCTGCTGGGCTTCGCCCTGTTCGCTCTCGTCACCTCGATCACACCCGGCCCGAACAACACCATGTTGCTGGCATCCGGGGTGAACTTCGGTTTCAACCGCACGATTCCGCACATGCTGGGCATCACTTGTGGCTTCTTTGTACTGGTGGTGGCAGTCGGGTTTGGCCTGGGTGCGGTGTTCCAGACTTACCCTTTGCTCTACACCGTGCTGCGCTATGTGGGGGCGGCATATTTGCTGTACCTGGCGTGGAAAATCGCCCATTCCGGGCCGATCTCGGAGAGTCAGCAGAGCGAGGCGAAACCGATCAGTTATCTGGGCGCCGCCGCGTTCCAGTGGGTCAATCCCAAGGCCTGGATCATGGCCATTGGCGCCATCAGCACCTACACGCCGATGCAGGGTTACTTCACCAATGTGATCGTGATTGCGGCGGTTTTTGCCATCATCAACCTGCCGAGCGTCGGTGTCTGGGCCGCTTGCGGCACGCTGTTGCGCAACGTTCTGAAGGATCGCCGCTGGCTGCGCCTGTTCAATTGGGGCATGGCCGCGCTGCTTGTTGGTTCGCTGTATCCGCTGATGCTCGAAAGCTTTAGCTGACGCATTGCTTCAACCGGTTGCCCGATGCCTGTTAAGCTGACTTTTCAGGAGCGTTCCTACGCACTATTAAATGAAGTAGTCCTTCTTTAACGGCATCCGATCAGGTATTGGTAACGTTCTGAAAACAGCGCGCAGCTCACAAGGCTGCGCTTTGCCGTTTACAGTCACGAGCTTCCTGATCCCGGAACACGCTCTGCGAGTCCTTTATGAATAAACGTCCGTTGTATTTCGATTACGCCGCCACCACGCCGGTGGATGAGCGGGTCATCAAGGTGATGGTCGAGTGTCTGGGCTTTACCGGCAATTTCGGCAACCCGGCCTCAAGTTCCCACGTCTTCGGCCAGCAGGCCCGGCAATCGGTAGAGCAAGCACGACGCCAGGTCGCCGAACTGGTCGGTGCGACGCCTGAGCAGATCGTCTGGACCTCAGGCGCCACCGAATCCAACAACCTCGCGCTCAAGGGCGTGACCCAGGCCCGCGGTACTGGCGGCGGCCATATCATCACCAGCCAGATCGAACACAAGGCCATTCTCGATACCGCCAGGCAACTGCAGGATGCCGGTGTAGCCGTGACCTATCTGGTGCCGGACGCCGAAGGGCTGATCACCGCGCAAGCGGTCAGCGAAGCCATGCGCGAGGACACCTTCCTGGTGTCGCTGATGCTGGTCAACAACGAACTGGGTACGCTCAACGATATTCCCGCCATCGGCCAGGTGGTGCGTGACCGCGGGGCGTTGTTCCATGTCGACGCCGCACAGGGCGCGGGCAAAGTGGCGATCGACCTCGCGCAGTGGCCGGTGGACCTGATGTCGTTTTCTGCGCACAAGCTCTATGGCCCCAAAGGCATCGGTGCGTTGTACGTCGGTCCGCGTGCACAACAACGATTGCAGGCACAGATCCATGGCGGCGGGCATGAGGGCGGTTTGCGTTCCGGTACCCTGGCGACCCACCAGATCGTGGCCATGGGGTCGGCATTCGCGCTGGCGGCAGCGTCCTTCGATGAAGAGAAAGCCGTCATCGAGCGTTTGCGTGAACGTTTGCTCGAGCAATTGCACAGCATTCCCGGCGTGCGTCTCAACGGCAGCCCGACCCGGCGCATTCCCCATACCCTGAGCCTGACCTTCAGTGAAGGCGAGTTCAACCCGGCAGCGTTGCTGGCCTCGATCGCGTTTTCCGCGACCTCGGCCTGCAATTCCGCGAGCAATGCCCCATCCCATGTACTGCTGGCCCTGGGGCATGACGCCCGCTCGGCCAGTCGCACCATCCGCTTGAGCCTCGGGCGTTTCACCACCGAGCAGGATATCGACCAGGCGGTTCAACTGATCAAGGCAGCCTGCGCCAGTGCTCCGGCATTCTGGCAGTAGGGCGACGAAGCGCCGACGTTGATCGGCACTCAACAATAATGATGAAGTGGTTAGCAGGAGACACGATGAATACGCAGCTTTCGACCAATGGATCGGTGCCCCAGCGCCTGGCGCAAACCCGCGAACTGATGAACCGGGAGGGCATTCACGCCTTGCTGGTGCCGTCGGCCGACCCACACCTGTCCGAATACCTGCCGGGTTACTGGCAGGGGCGTCAGTGGTTGTCGGGTTTCCATGGTTCGGTCGGCACCTTGATCGTGACCCCGGATTTTGCCGGCGTCTGGGCCGACAGCCGTTATTGGGAGCAGGCGACCAAGGAACTCAAGGGCAGCGGTATTGATCTGGTCAAGCTGCAACCGGGTCAACCCGGGCCACTGGAATGGCTGGCCGAGCAAACTCCGGAAGGTGGCGTGGTCGCGGTCGATGGCGCGGTCATGGCCGTGGCTTCGGCACGGACCCTGGGCGGTAAACTTGAAGAGCGTGGTGCCCGTCTGCGCACCGACATCGACCTGTTGAGCGGAGTCTGGAGCGACCGCCCAAGCCTGCCGGACGAGCCGATCTATCAGCACTTGCCACCACAGGCGACCGTTGGCCGTGGCGAAAAACTCGCCAAACTGCGTGAAACCCTCAAGGCGAAGGGGGCCGACTGGCATTTCATCGCCACCCTCGATGACATCGCCTGGCTGTTCAATCTGCGTGGCGGCGACGTGTCGTTCAACCCGGTGTTTGTTTCCTTCGCCCTGATCAATCAGCAACAGGCCACGCTGTTTGTCGCCCTGAGCAAAGTCAGCGCCGAGTTGCGTGCAATCCTCGAACAGGACGGTGTGACCTTGCGCGATTACAGCGAAGTCGCTGCCGCACTGCGCGCCGTGCCGAGCGGCGCGAGCTTGCAAGTCGACCCGGCGCGGGTCACGGCGGGGTTGCTGGACAACCTCGACAGCGGGGTGAAACTGCTCGAAGGCCTGAACCCGACGACCCTGGCCAAATCGCAAAAAAGCCTGGCCGATGCCGAGCACATCCGTCAGGCCATGGAACAGGACGGCGCAGCGCTGTGCGAATTCTTCGCCTGGCTCGACTCGGCGCTGGGCCGCGAGCGCATCACCGAACTGACCATCGACGAAAAACTCACCGCCGCCCGTGAGCGTCGTCCGGATTATGTGTCGCTGAGTTTCAACACCATCGCCGCGTTCAACGCCAATGGCGCGATGCCGCACTACCACGCGACCGAAGAAGAACACGCGGTAATCGAAGGGGACGGTCTGCTGTTGATCGACTCCGGCGGCCAGTACCTGGGCGGCACCACCGACATCACGCGGATGGTGGCGGTGGGCACGCCGACCGACGAGCAAAAACGCGACTGCACTCGCGTGCTCAAGGGCGTGATTGCCTTGTCTCGCGCGCAATTCCCCAAAGGCATTCTGTCGCCGCTGCTCGATGCCATCGCCCGCGCGCCGATCTGGGCGGAAAGTGTCGACTATGGTCACGGCACCGGTCATGGCGTCGGTTACTTCCTGAACGTCCACGAAGGTCCGCAAGTCATCGCCTATCAGGCCGCACCTGCACCGCAAACTGCGATGCAACCCGGCATGATCACGTCCATTGAGCCGGGCACCTATCGTCCGGGTCGTTGGGGGGTGCGCATTGAAAACCTGGCGATGAACCGTGAGGCGGGCAAAAGCGAATTCGGCGAGTTCCTGAAGTTCGAAACGCTGACCCTGTGCCCGATCGACACGCGTTGCCTGGAAACATCGCTGTTGTCCGAGGAGGAGAAGCAGTGGTTCAACGCTTACCACGCCGAAGTGCGCGAACGCTTGAGCCCGCTGGTCGAGGGTGCCGCGTTGGAGTGGCTGAACACCCGCACCGCGGCTATTTGATGTGAAGCTCAGGCGCTTTTTCCAGCGCTTGAGCCATATAGTCGACAAAGGCTTTGACCCTGGCGGATTGGCGACGATTCGCCGGGGATACGGCATGTATCGGCAGCGACAGCGTGCTGTAATCCTGCAAAATCGCGATCACCCGGCCAGCGATCAGGTCTTCGCTGAATAGCCACACCGGTGACAACGCAATTCCCAATCCCCCCAGCACCAGTTCACGGATCGCCTCGGAGTTGTTGCTCTGTGCATTGCCCTTGATCCGCACTTCGTGGCGTAGGGCGTCTTTTGTGTACACCCACAGGTTATGACTGCTCAGCAGGTTGAACATCAGGCAATTGTGCCCGCTCAGTTCCTGTGGTGTTTGCGGTTGGCCGTATTGCCTGAGGTAGTCAGGTGATGCGACGGTCACCCGATGGGTCGTGCCAACAAGGCGAGCGATCAGGCCACTGTCGTTCAGGGCACCGATCCGGAACGTGACATCCAGCCCTTCGCTGACCAGATCCTGGTTTTGATCGCTCAGTTGCAGGTCTATCTGAACCTCAGGGTAGTGTTTGAGAAAGTCCGGCAACCGAGGGGCGATCTGCAAGCGGCCGAAACTCACCGACGAGCCGATTTTCAACGGCCCGGCGACTTTTTCGCGACCGGACTGGAAGCTATGTTCCGCCGCGTCCACGGCGGCGAGGATGATCCGGCATTCGTTGTAATAGCGCTGACCTTCATCCGTCAGGGATAACTTGCGGGTGCTGCGGGCAATCAGCTTTCCCCCCAATCGGGTTTCCAGCGCCTGCAGCACTTTGCTGATGGTCGGCTGGCTGGTCTGCATCTCCCGGGCAACGGCAGAAAAACTGCCCCGTTCGACCACTCGCACGAAAATCGCCATTGCGGTGAGTTTGTCCACGGGATTCCTCATTGATGCTGTATCGGCATGGTCACTATAGCGATATGGCGTCTTATCGGCATGAATTGGGCGAGGCAAGATTGATCCTGTATTCACTTCTGATGGGACATGGCGAAATGACTGACACACTGAATATGCGCGCGATGATGGTCGACTCGGCCAATGCGCCGTTACGTTTGGTTTCCATTGCGCGTCCGGTGCCGCAGGCGGGGCAGGTATTGGTCAAGATCAAGGCCAGCGGTGTGAATCCGCTGGATGGCAAAATCCGCTCGGGGCAAGCAGCCCATGCAGGTCAGCCATTGCCGGCGATAGTGGGGATGGATCTGGCCGGGACCGTAGAGGCGCTGGGAGAGGGCGTCAGTGGCTGGCTTGCGGGAGATGAGGTGTACGCCATGGCCACCGGTATTGGTGGAATTCAAGGCTCATTGGCCGAATACGCGGCGGTCGATGCGCGACTGTTGGCACGTAAGCCGTACAACCTGAGCATGCGTGAGGCTGCCGGTTTGCCGCTGGTGCTGATCACCGCTTGGGAAGGTCTGGTGGACCGGGCTCGCGTGCGACCCGGGCAGAAGGTATTGATTCATGGCGGTGCCGGTGGCGTCGGACATGTCGCTGTGCAAATCGCCCGCGCTTTTGGCGCTGAGGTTTTTGCCACGGGCTCGGCCGGGCAGCAATCGATCATCGAAGGGTTCGGTGCAACATTTATCGATTATCGCAAAGCTTCGGTCGAAGACTATGTGGCGCAACATACGGCCGGTGAGGGTTTCGACATTGTCTATGACACAGTGGGAGGCGAAACCCTGGATGCGTCATTCAAGGCTGCCCGGATGTATCACGGTCATGTGCTCAGTTGCCTGGGCTGGGGGCAGCACAGCCTGGCACCGCTTTCCTTTCGCGGGGCGACTTATTCCGGTGTCTTCACTTTGCTGCCGCTCCTGACGGGCCGGGGGCGTGAACATCACGGCGAGATTCTGCGCGAGGCGGCACGGTTGATAGAGGCGGGTAAGCTCGTACCTTTGCTTGACCCGCACCCGTTCACTTTGCAAACCGCAGAAGCCGCCCATGCACTGCTCTTGTCGGGAGCGGCAAAGGGGCGGTTGGTGGTCGAGATTTAACTCAAGGCTTCAAGCACGAAGTCCAGTCGATCCTGGCCGAAGTACAGCTGGTTGTCGACAAACATGCTTGGGGCTCCGAATACGCCTCGCTCTACGGCTTTTTCGGTGTTGTCCTTGAGCAGGGCTTTGACTTCCTCATCGGCGGTCAGTGCCAGGACCTCTTGTGGATCGAAACCGTTTTCGCTGAGCACTGCCGCGACGGTTGCCGGTTCATCCAGGCTGCGGCCGTCGACCCAAATGGCCTTGAACAGGCAATCGATGAAGGCGGCAAAGCGGTCAGGGTGGCGCAACTGCATGCCTGTTACAGCGCGCATGAGCATCAAGGTGTTGATCGGGAAGTGGGGATTGAATTTCAGAGGCACGCCATAGCGTTTGGCGTAGCGGTCCAGATCCTGAAACATGTAGCGGCCCTTGGCCGGTACCGTCACCGGAGAGGCGTTGCCAGTGGCTTTGAACACTCCGCCCAGCAAGAGTGGAATGTAGATCAACCGGGTGTCGGTCTGTGCGCAGATCTTCGGTAGCTGGGTGTAGGCCAGATAGGTGGCGGGACTGCCGAGGTCGAAGTAGAACTCCACGGTTTTGCTCATGTTCAAGGCTCTCCTCTTATTGTTGTGTCGCAGAAGTTACCAGCGTTCGCTCCAGGGGCGAAGGTCCAGCTCGAAGGTCCAGGCATCGCGGGGCTGGCTGTGCAGGTACCAGTAGTTTTCGGCGATATGCTCGGGATTGAGGATGCCATCCTGATCCTTGGTGGCGTATTTCTCGGGGAAACTTTCACGAATGAAGTCGGTATCGATGGCGCCGTCGACGACGATATGGGCAACGTGAATATTCATCGGCCCGAGCTCTCGGGCCATGCTTTGCGCCAGTGCACGAATGCCGTGTTTGGCTCCCGCAAATGCGGCGAACCCGGCAGCGCCGCGCATGCCTGCGGTGGCGCCGGTGAACAGGATAGTGCCCCGCTGGCGCTTGGTCATGCGCTTGGCGACTTCACGCGCGTTGAGAAAACCGGAAAAACAGGCCATTTCCCAGATCTTGAAATACTTGCGGGCGGTTTCTTCGAGAATGCTGCACGGCACGTTGGCGCCGATATTGAAGACGAATGCTTCGATGGGGCCGACCTGGTCTTCGATCTGCTCGACCAGCGCGATCACGTCTTCCTCCTTGCGTGCATCGCAGGCAAAACCGTGGGCCTCGCCACCATCAGCCTTGATGGCATCCACCAGTGGCTGGAGTTTGTCCGCACTGCGGCGGGTGACGCAGGCGACAAAACCTTCCTGGGCAAAACGCTTGGCAATGGCGCCGCCCGTGGCATCACCTGCACCGACGACCAGTACGACCTTCTTGTTATTCATGGGTGGATCCCTTATTGGTAAACGATCGTTAACTAAACGAACGTTATGCTACGATTCGACAGACGTCAAGGTGCGCAATTTCAGGAGAAGGGCAATGCGTTATTCGGCCAGTCACAAGCTGGAAACCAGGCAAAAGCTGCTGGAAAGCAGTGCGGTATCGGCCAAGAAGTCCGGATTTTCTACGGTGGGCGTGGACGGCCTGATGAAGGCGATTGGCTTGAGTGGCGGCGCCTTCTACAGCCACTTCTCGTCGAAAGACGAGTTGTTCGCAACCATTGTCGAACGTGAGTTGGGGCAAAGTCTGGCGCGACTGGGGGAAGGGCAGGACCGTGACAAGCTTGAGCGCTGCTTGAAACTGTACCTGAGCATGTCTCACGTCGAGAATCCGGAAACCGGTTGTGCATTACCGGCATTGGGGGCGGAAATTGCCCGTTCCGACGTGACTGTCCGCCAACAGGCAGAGCACTGGATTTGTCGGCTTCAGGAAAGTTGGGCGGGTGTTCTGCAAAGCGACAGCCTGGCGTGGGCGATTCTGTCGCAATGTATTGGCGCGCTGGTCGTAGCGCGCATGCTGGCTAGCCCGGATATCCAACGCACAGTGCTGAAGTCCAGCTACGAGGAAATTGGCCGTCAGATCGCAAGTCCGAGAACCTGACGCGACGGCCCTGCCTATTTGCAGATGACAATCATGCTGCGGCTGGTATATCCCGCAGGATTGAGGCCAAACGGATAATCGCCGGGCTCTTCCACGGCATCTCCCGACTTGGCAATGACCTTGTATCCCTTGGGTGCGCAGGAGTTGGCGGCGCTGGCGTAGCACTTGTCCCAGGACGATGACAGTCCGGAACAGTTGATGTGTAACCCTTTCTTGCCGTGCTTGATCTGTGTTTTTGATGTCGCTGCGCAGCCCGCAATTGCAAGTACGGCGATCAGTATCAAAATTCGTTTCATTACTGTCCTTATAGCGTCCCCGGATCTTGTGCCCGGGTCTGGCTGCATTCGCTTTCGATTGACGCCTATCGATATCCCTATCTGAAGTTGTCCATGGTATGACCCAGGGGTGCGGGGCTAAACATGGCCTAATTGAGCGGCAAATGCCAGAGCTGTGTCATCTCTGTTATTAATCTGCAGCTACTGCCGGTCTGGCGGCAGTGCTCATGGTCATGGTTGCACCGACGGATGCCAGAATGATGCACAGGATTGCCATCCACTGCGACAGCGAGAGGTATTCATGGAGGAACAGCAAGCCCGATAACGCACCGAAGGCGGGCTCAATGCTCATCAGCGTGCCGAAGGTTCTGGCAGGCATGCGGGTCAGAGCGACCATCTCCAGGGTGTAGGGGAGGGCTGTGGACAAGACGGCGACGCCGAGGGCCACAGGGATCAATGAAGGGGTCAGCAACGCGGAGCCAGCATGGACGATACCGATAGGGGCTACGAAGAGCGCCGCGATCATTACTCCCAGTGCTGCGGTTTGCACGCCATTATCGGCCCCTGCTTTTTGGCCGAACAAAATGTACAGCGCCCAGCAGACCCCGGCACCCAAGGCATAACCGGCGCCTACCAGATCGATGCCGGCGGTCGCTTCTCCTGTCGGTATCAGTAACAGTAAGCCGACGGCAGCCAGGGCGATCCACAAAAAGTCGATCGCGCGACGCGAGGCGTAGATCGCCACGGCCAATGGGCCGGTGAACTCAAGCGCCACCGCGATGCCCAGCGGAACGGTTTGCAATGACATATAGAAGAGGAAGTTCATGCCGCCCAGAGCCATGCCGTAGACGATGACGGTGCGCAGGGACCTTGCAGTGAGTTTTGCCCGCCATGGACGCAGTATCAGCATCATGATCACGCTGGCAAAAATCAGTCGTAGTGTTGTCGTCCCTTGAGGGCCAATAACAGAGAACATGCTTTTGGCCAGGGAGGCTCCGGACTGGATCGACGCCATGGCTATGAGCAGCAGCCCAACCGAAAACAGAGTTGAGGCTAGGCTGCGAGGCTGATCATTCATTGCGTGGCATCGTCCGAAAAGAGGAAATAAGGGCATTTCTCTAGCTGTTGGGCAATATATTGCGCATTCCCCACAGGCGCGTCTATATATAAGCAGTGTTTTTACGCATATCGGTAGAAAACCGGAATCAGTGCTTGACGGCAGATTCTGGAGGCCTATAATTCGCCCCACTTCCGGCGCAGTCGAAACGGAAAACTCCTTGGAAAACAAAGAGTTATGTAGGTTTCGGCAGCAGGTTGCTTCAGGTCATCGAAGCCGAAAGGAAGTTGAAAAAGAGGTGTTGACAG
Organism: Pseudomonas sp. Pseusp16; assembly: GCF_047324915.1. Taxonomy (NCBI): domain Bacteria; kingdom Pseudomonadati; phylum Pseudomonadota; class Gammaproteobacteria; order Pseudomonadales; family Pseudomonadaceae; genus Pseudomonas; species Pseudomonas sp. Pseusp16. Next base: position 133,687 of record NZ_CP168522.1, read on the forward strand.
CAGCGTGTAACGCTGTAGAATTCGCCTCCCGCTGACGAGAGATCGAAAGCGCAAGTGGTTGAAGTTGTTAAGGATTCCTTGAAAACTTCTGAAAAAATCACTTGACAGCAAATGAGGCTGCTGTAGAATGCGCGCCTCGGTTGAGACGAAAGATCTTAACCAATCGCTCTTTAACAACTGAATCAAGCAATTCGTGTGGGTGCTTGTGGAGTCAGACTGCTAGTCAACAGATTATCAGCATCACAAGTTACTCCGCGAGAAATCAAAGATGTAACCAACGATTGCTGAGCCAAGTTTAGGGTTTTCTCAAAACCCAAAGATGTTTGAACTGAAGAGTTTGATCATGGCTCAGATTGAACGCTGGCGGCAGGCCTAACACATGCAAGTCGAGCGGATGACGGGAGCTTGCTCCCGAATTCAGCGGCGGACGGGTGAGTAATGCCTAGGAATCTGCCTGGTAGTGGGGGACAACGTCTCGAAAGGGACGCTAATACCGCATACGTCCTACGGGAGAAAGCAGGGGACCTTCGGGCCTTGCGCTATCAGATGAGCCTAGGTCGGATTAGCTAGTTGGTGAGGTAATGGCTCACCAAGGCGACGATCCGTAACTGGTCTGAGAGGATGATCAGTCACACTGGAACTGAGACACGGTCCAGACTCCTACGGGAGGCAGCAGTGGGGAATATTGGACAATGGGCGAAAGCCTGATCCAGCCATGCCGCGTGTGTGAAGAAGGTCTTCGGATTGTAAAGCACTTTAAGTTGGGAGGAAGGGCATTAACCTAATACGTTAGTGTTTTGACGTTACCGACAGAATAAGCACCGGCTAACTCTGTGCCAGCAGCCGCGGTAATACAGAGGGTGCAAGCGTTAATCGGAATTACTGGGCGTAAAGCGCGCGTAGGTGGTTTGTTAAGTTGGATGTGAAAGCCCCGGGCTCAACCTGGGAACTGCATTCAAAACTGACAAGCTAGAGTATGGTAGAGGGTGGTGGAATTTCCTGTGTAGCGGTGAAATGCGTAGATATAGGAAGGAACACCAGTGGCGAAGGCGACCACCTGGACTGATACTGACACTGAGGTGCGAAAGCGTGGGGAGCAAACAGGATTAGATACCCTGGTAGTCCACGCCGTAAACGATGTCAACTAGCCGTTGGGAGCCTTGAGCTCTTAGTGGCGCAGCTAACGCATTAAGTTGACCGCCTGGGGAGTACGGCCGCAAGGTTAAAACTCAAATGAATTGACGGGGGCCCGCACAAGCGGTGGAGCATGTGGTTTAATTCGAAGCAACGCGAAGAACCTTACCAGGCCTTGACATCCAATGAACTTTCCAGAGATGGATTGGTGCCTTCGGGAACATTGAGACAGGTGCTGCATGGCTGTCGTCAGCTCGTGTCGTGAGATGTTGGGTTAAGTCCCGTAACGAGCGCAACCCTTGTCCTTAGTTACCAGCACGTTATGGTGGGCACTCTAAGGAGACTGCCGGTGACAAACCGGAGGAAGGTGGGGATGACGTCAAGTCATCATGGCCCTTACGGCCTGGGCTACACACGTGCTACAATGGTCGGTACAGAGGGTTGCCAAGCCGCGAGGTGGAGCTAATCCCACAAAACCGATCGTAGTCCGGATCGCAGTCTGCAACTCGACTGCGTGAAGTCGGAATCGCTAGTAATCGCGAATCAGAATGTCGCGGTGAATACGTTCCCGGGCCTTGTACACACCGCCCGTCACACCATGGGAGTGGGTTGCACCAGAAGTAGCTAGTCTAACCTTCGGGAGGACGGTTACCACGGTGTGATTCATGACTGGGGTGAAGTCGTAACAAGGTAGCCGTAGGGGAACCTGCGGCTGGATCACCTCCTTAATCGACGACTCAGCTGCTCCATAAGTTCCCACACGAATTGCTTGATTCATTGAAGAAGACGATAAGAAGCAGCCCGAAATTGGGTCTGTAGCTCAGTTGGTTAGAGCGCACCCCTGATAAGGGTGAGGTCGGCAGTTCGAATCTGCCCAGACCCACCAATTTTGTGTGGGAAACGCCTGTAGAAATACGGGGCCATAGCTCAGCTGGGAGAGCGCCTGCCTTGCACGCAGGAGGTCAACGGTTCGATCCCGTTTGGCTCCACCACTACTGCTTCTGATTGTGTAAAGCTTAGAAATGAGCATTCCATCGATGATGGTGAATGTTGATTTCTAGTCTTTGACTAGTTCGTTCTTTAAAAATTTGGGTATGTGATAGAAAGATAGACTGAACGTTACTTTCACTGGTAGCGGATCAGGCTAAGGTAAAATTTGTGAGTTGCTCTATGAGCAAGTGCGAATTTTCGGCGAATGTCGTCTTCATAGTATAACCAGATTGCTTGGGGTTATATGGTCAAGTGAAGAAGCGCATACGGTGGATGCCTTGGCAGTCAGAGGCGATGAAAGACGTGGTAGCCTGCGAAAAGCTTCGGGGAGTCGGCAAACAGACTTTGATCCGGAGATGTCTGAATGGGGGAACCCAGCCATCATAAGATGGTTATCTTGTACTGAATACATAGGTGCAAGAGGCGAACCAGGGGAACTGAAACATCTAAGTACCCTGAGGAAAAGAAATCAACCGAGATTCCCTTAGTAGTGGCGAGCGAACGGGGACTAGCCCTTAAGTGGCTTTGAGATTAGCGGAACGCTCTGGAAAGTGCGGCCATAGTGGGTGATAGCCCTGTACGCGAAAATCTCTTGGTCATGAAATCGAGTAGGACGGAGCACGAGAAACTTTGTCTGAATATGGGGGGACCATCCTCCAAGGCTAAATACTACTGACTGACCGATAGTGAACTAGTACCGTGAGGGAAAGGCGAAAAGAACCCCGGAGAGGGAGTGAAATAGATCCTGAAACCGTATGCGTACAAGCAGTGGGAGCCCACTTTGTTGGGTGACTGCGTACCTTTTGTATAATGGGTCAGCGACTTATTTTCAGTGGCGAGCTTAACCGAATAGGGGAGGCGTAGCGAAAGCGAGTCTTAATAGGGCGTCTAGTCGCTGGGAATAGACCCGAAACCGGGCGATCTATCCATGGGCAGGTTGAAGGTTAGGTAACACTGACTGGAGGACCGAACCGACTACCGTTGAAAAGTTAGCGGATGACCTGTGGATCGGAGTGAAAGGCTAATCAAGCTCGGAGATAGCTGGTTCTCCTCGAAAGCTATTTAGGTAGCGCCTCATGTATCACTGTAGGGGGTAGAGCACTGTTTCGGCTAGGGGGTCATCCCGACTTACCAAACCGATGCAAACTCCGAATACCTACAAGTGCCGAGCATGGGAGACACACGGCGGGTGCTAACGTCCGTCGTGAAAAGGGAAACAACCCAGACCGTCAGCTAAGGTCCCAAAGTTATGGTTAAGTGGGAAACGATGTGGGAAGGCTTAGACAGCTAGGAGGTTGGCTTAGAAGCAGCCACCCTTTAAAGAAAGCGTAATAGCTCACTAGTCGAGTCGGCCTGCGCGGAAGATGTAACGGGGCTCAAACCATACACCGAAGCTACGGGTATCACGCAAGTGATGCGGTAGAGGAGCGTTCTGTAAGCCTGTGAAGGTGAGTTGAGAAGCTTGCTGGAGGTATCAGAAGTGCGAATGCTGACATGAGTAACGACAATGGGTGTGAAAAACACCCACGCCGAAAGACCAAGGTTTCCTGCGCAACGTTAATCGACGCAGGGTTAGTCGGTCCCTAAGGCGAGGCTGAAAAGCGTAGTCGATGGAAAACAGGTTAATATTCCTGTACTTCTGGTTATTGCGATGGAGGGACGGAGAAGGCTAGGCCAGCTTGGCGTTGGTTGTCCAAGTTTAAGGTGGTAGGCTGAGATCTTAGGTAAATCCGGGATCTTAAGGCCGAGAGCTGATGACGAGTTACCCTTTGGGTGACGAAGTGGTTGATGCCATGCTTCCAAGAAAAGCTTCTAAGCTTCAGGTAACCAGGAACCGTACCCCAAACCGACACAGGTGGTTGGGTAGAGAATACCAAGGCGCTTGAGAGAACTCGGGTGAAGGAACTAGGCAAAATGGCACCGTAACTTCGGGAGAAGGTGCGCCGGTGAGGGTGAAGCATTTACTGCGTAAGCCCACGCCGGTCGAAGATACCAGGCCGCTGCGACTGTTTATTAAAAACACAGCACTCTGCAAACACGAAAGTGGACGTATAGGGTGTGACGCCTGCCCGGTGCCGGAAGGTTAATTGATGGGGTTAGCTAACGCGAAGCTCTTGATCGAAGCCCCGGTAAACGGCGGCCGTAACTATAACGGTCCTAAGGTAGCGAAATTCCTTGTCGGGTAAGTTCCGACCTGCACGAATGGCGTAACGATGGCGGCGCTGTCTCCACCCGAGACTCAGTGAAATTGAAATCGCTGTGAAGATGCAGTGTATCCGCGGCTAGACGGAAAGACCCCGTGAACCTTTACTATAGCTTTGCACTGGACTTTGAATTTGCTTGTGTAGGATAGGTGGGAGGCTTTGAAGCGTGGACGCCAGTTCGCGTGGAGCCATCCTTGAAATACCACCCTGGCAACTTTGAGGTTCTAACTCAGGTCCGTTATCCGGATCGAGGACAGTGTATGGTGGGTAGTTTGACTGGGGCGGTCTCCTCCTAAAGAGTAACGGAGGAGTACGAAGGTGCGCTCAGACCGGTCGGAAATCGGTCGTAGAGTATAAAGGCAAAAGCGCGCTTGACTGCGAGACAGACACGTCGAGCAGGTACGAAAGTAGGTCTTAGTGATCCGGTGGTTCTGTATGGAAGGGCCATCGCTCAACGGATAAAAGGTACTCCGGGGATAACAGGCTGATACCGCCCAAGAGTTCATATCGACGGCGGTGTTTGGCACCTCGATGTCGGCTCATCACATCCTGGGGCTGAAGCCGGTCCCAAGGGTATGGCTGTTCGCCATTTAAAGTGGTACGCGAGCTGGGTTTAGAACGTCGTGAGACAGTTCGGTCCCTATCTGCCGTGGACGTTTGAGATTTGAGAGGGGCTGCTCCTAGTACGAGAGGACCGGAGTGGACGAACCTCTGGTGTTCCGGTTGTCACGCCAGTGGCATTGCCGGGTAGCTATGTTCGGAAAAGATAACCGCTGAAAGCATCTAAGCGGGAAACTTGCCTCAAGATGAGATCTCACTGGAGCCTTGAGCTCCCTGAAGGGCCGTCGAAGACTACGACGTTGATAGGTTGGGTGTGTAAGCGCTGTGAGGCGTTGAGCTAACCAATACTAATTGCCCGTGAGGCTTGACCATATAACACCCAAGCAATTTGACTACTCGAAAGAGCATCAGATTGCGGTGTGTGAAGACGAAAGAACCGAAAGTTCGACGCTCACAAAACACCGATTTCCATCACATACCCAATTTGCTGAAGCGAGGCCAGCCGGCCACGACTCAGTACCCGAATTTCTTGACGACCATAGAGCGTTGGAACCACCTGATCCCATCCCGAACTCAGCAGTGAAACGATGCATCGCCGATGGTAGTGTGGGGTTTCCCCATGTGAGAGTAGGTCATCGTCAAGATTAAATTCCGAAACCCCTATCTGCATCTGCAGGTAGGGGTTTTGTTTTTGCCCCCCCAATCCCCTGTAGGAGCGAGCTTGCTCGCGAAAAACCCGAGCGCACCGCGGGGTACCAGGTTTCCAGCGTCATCGTTAACGTCCATCGCGAGCCAGCTCGCTCCTACAAAGTCAATTGTGAAAAAAATCACACGAACGTGACTCCACGGTTTTGCTAAGGTGCAGCTCATTTTTAATGGACTGAGTTTGCGCCCACGGATCGGCATTCTTTTCAAAGAGTTGCTGCACAAGTGCCCGAACCGATTCCCATCAAGGACCACGAAAAAGAAACACGCCTGGTCAACAAGAGACTCATGGCCTGCGCCTTGTTCGTTGCCGCCATTACCTGTGCTTTGGTGGTACGCCTGTACGTCCTGCAGGTAGTCGAGTTCGACTATCACTCGACCATCTCCGAAAACAACCGCGTACACGTCCTGCCGATTACGCCTACCCGCGGATTGATCTATGACCGCAACGGTGTACTCCTCGCGGACAACCGTCCCAGCTTCAACCTGACCATCACCCGCGAGCGCGCCACCGATGTGAACGCCGAACTGGACGAAGTGGTCAATCTCCTGCACCTGCCCGCTGAAGACCGCTCGCAGTTCGACAAGGCGATGAAGCAGGCACGTCACCCCTTCGTACCCGTGACGCTGTTCTACGAACTGAGCGAAGAACAGATTGCCGTACTCGCCGTCAACGAGTTCCGCTTGCCCGGCCTCGATGTCGAGCCGCAATTCGTTCGTCACTATCCATTGGGGGAGCACTTCGCTCATTCAGTCGGCTACGTCGGACGTATCAACGAGAAAGAGTCAAAGGCGCTGGATACGGTCGAGTACCGAGGCACCCAATCCATCGGCAAGACCGGGATCGAGAAATTCTACGAGGCGCAACTGCACGGCCATGTCGGATATGAGGAAGTCGAAACCAATGCTCAGGGCCGCGTGCTGCGAGTGCTCAAGCACACTGACCCGGTGCCAGGCGAAAACATTGTCCTGAGCCTCGACGTCAAGCTTCAGGAAGCCGCCGAGCAAGCCCTGGGCGATCGTCGTGGCTCCGTGGTCGCGCTCGATCCGTCGACCGGTGAAGTGTTGGCCATGGTCAGCAACCCGAGTTTCGATCCCAATCTGTTCGTCACCGGCATCAGCTCCAAGGAATACTCCACGCTACGCGACTCCATTGACCGACCGCTGTTCAACCGTGTGCTGCGCGGGCTCTACGCGCCGGGTTCGACCATCAAGCCGGAAGTCGCAATCGCCGGCCTCGATACGGGTGTCGTCACGCCACAGACCCGTGTGTTCGACCCCGGTTATTACCAGCTGCCGGATTTCGATCACAAGTACCGCAACTGGAACCACAGCGGCGATGGTTGGGTGGATATGGATGCGGCGATCATGCGTTCCAACGACACCTATTTCTATGACCTCGCACACAAGCTTGGTATCGATCGCCTGCACGACTACATGGCGATGTTCGGACTGGGTGAGAAAGTCTCCCTGGACATGAATGAAGAAGCCCCCGGCCTGATGCCATCCCAAGCCTGGAAGCGCGCCACGCGTCGTCAGGCCTGGTTTCCTGGCGAGACGGTGATTCTCGGTATCGGCCAAGGCTACATGCAAGTCACGCCGCTGCAATTGGCCCAGGCCACGGCGCTGATTGCCAACAAAGGCGTGTGGAACCGCCCGCACCTGGCCAAGACCGTGGACGGCGTCGCACCGGTGGATGAGCATCCGATGCCGAACATTCTGCTCAAGGACCCACGCGACTGGGAGCAGGTCAACCATGGCATGCAGATGGTGATGCACGACGCCCGTGGGATTGCCCGGGCTGCAGCGGCGGGCGCGCAGTACCGTATTGCCGGCAAGAGTGGTACCGCGCAAGTGGTGGCGATCAAGCAGGGCGAGCGCTACAACCGGGAGAAAACCCGTGAGCGTAACCGCGACAATGCCTTGTTCGTCGGTTTCGCACCGGCCGAGCACCCGAAGATCGTGATTTCGGTGATGATCGAAAACGGCGAGGCCGGTGGTCGTGTCGCCGGGCCGGTCGTACGGGAGATCATGGACGCCTGGCTACTCGATCAGGACGGACACCTGAAGCCGCAATACGCAGCGCCGAGCAAGGCGCCGGGCGATCCTCACGTCTGAATCATCATGGCTCACAGCACAGGCTCACGGATGCTGAGCATGTGCTGGAAGCTCTCGAGGAACACCGTTTCGGCCTGGCTCATCTTCTGTTCGCGATTCCACAACAACTGGATATCGAAATCCACCACGCCGTCTTCCGGCGGCAAGCGCCAGAGCAGACCTTGCTCGACATCCCGGCGCACCAGGTGCGTGGGCAAGGCGCCGATGCCGTAGCCTGCGCAGATCAGGCGATGAATTTCTTCGAAACTGGTGGATGAGGCGACGATCTTGCCGGTGAAACCCTGCTGATCGCGGAACAGTGTCAGGGGTGAAAGATTGCCGCCCAATTGATCGCTGGTGAAGCTGACGAAGTTTTCCGCCGCCAGTTGTTCCAGGGCCAGGTTCTCTTGACCGAACAATCGGTGACGCGGGCCACAAAAGTAAGCGTAGGTCTCGCGAAACAGCACCCGCTGTTCCAGTCTCGGCTGTGGCAAACGACACAGGCCGACGCCGATGGTCGCAGTCTTTTGCAGCAGCGAACTGATGATGTTCGAACTGCCCATCACCTCGACTTCCAACTCGATTTTCGGGTGAGTTTCATGGAAGTCAGCGAGGAAATCATCGTAATGCCGCGCCTGCACACCGCTGACGGTGAGGATGCGGATCTTGCCCACCACGTCGTCGTGACGGCTCTCCACCACCGTTCCCAAGCGTGAAATATCACCGTAGATATCCGCCGCTATGCGCAGGACTTCTTCCCCGGTTTCCGTCAGGTCAAAGCGTCGTCCGCTGCGGGCAATCAACACGCATTCCAGTTGTTCCTCCAGCCGTTTCAATGCCTGGCTGACCGCCGACTGGGTGATGTGCAAGCGCGCGGCCGCGCGGCTCATGCTGCCTTCCTGGCCAATGACCAGATAGGTGCGCAGCAGGTTCCAGTCGAGGCGGTCATTGAGAAAGCGTCGGCCGACCCACGGGTTGGAAGTGGAGGGCATAAAACCTCACGTAGTAGCAGTGCTAATAGTAAAGATAAGAATATGAAAATTGACTAATCCTGGCACGAAAGCGATAAAGCCCACAAGCGCCACAGAGCGCAACCGTCACCAGCCTTAACACCTGCCCAAAACTATAAGTACACAGGGTCCTTGCATGCACACTACTCCCCAACCGCGCCGAGCCGCGGCCGCGGCCTTCATTGGCACGACCATCGAGTTCTACGACTTTTACATCTACGCCACCGCGGCGGCGCTGGTCCTCGGGCAGGTGTTCTTCCCCAGCAGCGACCCGGTCATGAGTACCCTTGCGGCATTTGGCAGTTTCGCTGTCGGCTTTATTGCGCGGCCCATGGCCGGGATGGTGTTCGGTCATCTGGGCGATCGTCTGGGGCGCAAGAAAATGCTGTTGGTGACCATGGCCTTGATGGGCATCGCCACCGCCGGCATTGGCCTGTTGCCGAGCTATGCCAGCGTCGGCATCTGGGCGCCAATCGGTCTGATCGTGCTGCGTTTGATCCAGGGCATTTCGGTCGGTGGCGAGTGGGGTGGGGCGGTGTTGATGGCGAGCGAACACGCGCCGGCCAGGCGCAAGACGTTCTACGCGTCGTTCGCCCAACTCGGCAGCCCGGCCGGTTTGTTGCTGGCACTGATCGCTTTCCGCCTGGTGACGTCCCTTGAGCCAGAGGAGTTCCTCGCCTGGGGATGGCGCCTGCCATTTCTTGCCAGCGGCGTGTTGATGATGGTCGGCCTGTTGATCCGTTCCGGAGTTCACGAGTCGCCGGAGTTCGCCAAGGTCCAGGACAACAACGAGACCGCCAGATACCCGGTGATGGATGTGATCCGCACCTGCTGGCGGCAGATCCTGTTCGCTGCTGCGGCAGTGACCATTGGCTCGGCCGGGTTCTTCTTCACCAACACCTTCATGATCACCTACGTCACCCAATACCAGGGCATTGCCCGTTCGACGATTCTCGATTGCCTGTTTCTGGTGACCATCATCCAGTTGCTCTCGCAACCGGTCTCGGCGTTGCTGGCCGAACGTATCGGCGAAGGGCGTTTTCTCAAATGGGTCGCGCTGCTGTGCATGGTCACGCCGTACCCGATGTTCCTGCTGGTGGGTACGCAGAACATTCTGTTGATGACGCTCGGTATCGCGTTGGCCGTGGTGATTCTTTCGGCCCTGTACGCGGTGATCGCCGGCTACATGACCCAGGCCTTCCCGGTGCACCTGCGCTACTCGGGCATTTCCATCGCATACCAATTGGCTTGCGCCGTGGCCGGCGGCACCACGCCGCTGATCGGCACCCTGCTGGCCAGCAAGTTTTCCGGACAATGGTTGCCGCTGGCGGTGTTCTTCACCTTGCTTTCGGCGCTGTCCTTGATCGGTGTTTGCGGCCTGGCCCGCCTGCGCGCCAACCCGGTCGTCACCCACGCTGCTAAAGAGGTGTATTCGTGAGTAAACCTGCACACATCGACCCGGTTGAATGGCAAGCCCGTTGCGAACTGGCTGCGCTGTATCGACTGGTCGCGCACTTTCGCATGACCGACCTGATCGACACCCACATCACCCTGCGGATTCCGGGGCCCGAGCACCACTTCCTGATCAACCGCTACGGGGTGATCTTCGACCGCATGCGGGCCTCGGACCTGGTGCGTATCGATCAGGAAGGGCGGGTGGTCGATCCAGAGTACGCGGGCCATAGGGTCAACGCCGCCGGCTTCGTGATTCACTCGGCGATCCACATGGCGCGGCCCGATCTGAACTGTGTGATCCACACCCACACGGCGGCGGGCATGGCCGTCGCGGCACAGAAGCAAGGCTTGCTGCCGATCAGTCAGCACGCGCTGAAGTTCTACGGCAAGCTGGCCTATCACACCTATGAGGGCATCGCGCTGTCGCTGGATGAGCGCGAGCGGTTGATTGCCGACCTCGGCCCGCACCGGGCGATGATTCTGCGCAACCACGGATTGCTGGTGGGTGGCTCGGGCGTGGCCCAGGCGTTCCAGGAGATCCATTTTCTGGAGCGCGCCTGTCAGGCCCAGGTGCAGGCGCTGGCCGGTGGTTCGGCACTGCATTACCCATCGCCGGAAGTCTGCGCGCACACCGCCGAGCAGTTTGACCGTGATGAGCAGGACAACATCATCGACCTGGCCTGGGAGGCCGCCCTGACCTTGATCGAGTCCCAGCGCGAGTCCTATTTGTCATGAACGCGGTCATCAACACCGTGGTTCTGCTATCCCGCGACACCTTGCTGCTCAAGCAGTTGCAGGCTGCGTTTGCCCGCAGTGCGCCGCAGCTCACCGCCGTGCTGGCCGATGATTCGCGGGCAGCCAATGCACAGATGGCGGCGTGCTGGTTTCCCTTGCCGGGCAGTCTTGGCGCCTTGTCGAACCTGCAGGTGATTCACTCGGTGGCCGCCGGTATCGATCACCTCGATCACGATCCGTCATGCCCGGAGCTGCCGATCTGCCGTGTGGTCGATCCGGGTCACCGCCAGGGCATGACCGAGTACGTGCGCTGGGCGGTGATTCACTATCACCGTGGATTCGATCAGGTGTTGTCGCAACAACGGGAGCAACGCTGGGAGCGGCCGCTGCAACGGGCGGCGGGCCAGTTCAAGGTCGGTGTGATGGGGCTCGGCTCGCTGGGCAGCGCGATTGCTCTGGACCTGGCCGCAGCAGGTTATGACGTGCGCGGCTGGGCGCGGCGCAGCAAGGACTTGCCGGGTGTGCATACGTTCGCCGGGGCTGATGCGTTGCATCCGTTTCTCGACGGCGTCGAGTTGCTGATCAACCTGTTGCCGCTCACCAGCGAAACCCGCGGGATTCTCGGACGAGCCACTTTCGAGCGGCTCGCCAGCGGCGCGGCACTGGTCAACTGTGGCCGGGGCGGTCATTTGAACATCGATGACCTCGAACAGGCATTGGCGAAAGGGCACTTGCGCGGCGCCTTGCTGGATGTCTTCGAACAGGAGCCGCTGCCGGTCGATAACCGGCTGTGGACCATGCCCGGTGTCAGCATCACCCCGCATATGGCTTCGGCGGCTTCCCATGACTGTATTGCCGAACAAGTGGCGGAGAACTTCCGTCGCCTGAATGCTGGGGAGCCGTTACTCAACTGTGCCGACCGAGTATTGGGATATTGAACTAACACACCCCTTGTAGGAGCGAGCCCGCTCGCGATGGTCGTTAACGATTTCGCGTGTTTGCCGGTTAAACGCGGTGTTCTTGAGTTCATCGCGAGCAGGCTCGCTCCTACAGGAACCAGCTTCCCGTAAGCCATAACAACAACCTTCGCCTCAACCGTTTTACTGCCAGTTCAAAACAATTAAATAAATTCCTGGAGACAGTGATGAGCGATCTATCGTCCGCAGAAAAGTCCGGCGCACCACCGGAAGTTGCAATCAGCATGAAAAAAGTCGCGGTGGCCAGTGTGATTGGCACCACCGTGGAGTGGTACGACTTGTTCGTGTTTGCTACGGCATCGGCGCTGGTGTTCAACAAAGTGTTCTTTCCGGATTTCGTGCCGCTGATCGGAACGCTGCTGGCTTTCGGCACGTTCGCTTCGGCGTATCTGGCGCGGATTGTCGGTGCGGCATTGTTCGGGCATTTCGGTGATCGCCTGGGGCGCAAGTCGATGCTGTTGATTTCGCTGTTGACCATGGGCGCAGCGACCTTCGCCATCGGCTTGTTGCCTGACTTTGCAACCATCGGTATCTGGGCGCCGATCCTGTTGTTGCTGCTCAGGGTCGTGCAAGGCCTGGCATTGGGTGGCGAATGGGGCGGGGCGGTGTTGATGGCGGTGGAGCATGCGCCGGCCAACAAGCGTGGCTTGTACGGTTCCTGGGTGCAGATCGGCGTGCCGGCCGGGACCATGATTGCCAACCTGGCATTCCTGTTGATCGCGGCGTGGCTGTCCCCTGAGGACCTGTTGGCCTGGGGCTGGCGTATTCCGTTCCTGGCCAGCGTGTTGCTGATCGCCGTCGGTTTGTACATCCGCCTGAACATCTCGGAAACCCCGGCCTTCAACAAGGTCAAGGAGGCCGAGGTGCAAGTGAAAATGCCGCTGGCGGAAGTGTTCCGCAAGTACTGGAAGCAAGTGGTGCTGGGTGGGATTGCCACCATGTCTACGGGCGCTTCGTTCAACATCATCGTGGCGTTTGGTTTGACTTATGGCACACAGAATCTCGGCTTCAGCCGCAGCGTGATGCTTGGTGTGGTGCTGCTCTCCTGTGCCTGGTGCATCGTCATGCTGCCGGTATTCGGCGCGCTCTCGGACCGTGTCGGACGCAAGCCAATCATTGTCGGCGGCATCATCGCCGAAGCGCTGGTGGCGTTCCCGATGTTCTGGCTGATGGACACCAAAGAGCTGTCGATGGTGGTCTTCGGTTATCTGTTGTTGATGACGGCGTTCGCCGCCAACTACGGGCCGATCGCGACCTTCCTCGCCGAACTGTTCGGCACCCGGGTGCGTTATTCCGGGTTGTCCATCAGCTACATGTTGTCTGGCCTGCTCGGTAGCGCGGCAACACCGATTGTCACCACGGCCTTGCTGGCCGCGACAGGCAAAGGCTCTTCAGTGGCCTGGTACATGATCGGCGCAGCGTTGATCTCGCTGGTGGCGCTGTTGCTCCTGACCGAGACCTTCAAGAAAGACATCAGCGAAATCCCGAGCATCGTCCCGACAGACGCCCCGACCCCCGGCAAACCCTTCAAATCGGCTACGGCCTGAATCCTGGAGTTCTACAACATGCGCAGAATTCAATCGGCCCCGGGCTACATCGGCCCGGTCGGCCCTTACTCCCAGGCCGTGGTCAGCGGTCACCTGGTGTTTACCGCCGGGCAAATTCCGGCCCGGAACAATCTCGACGAACAACCTGCTGATTTCCGGGAGCAGGTGCGGCAAACCTTGCACAACCTCGAAGCGATCCTGATTGAAGCCGGGTCCGGTTTCAGCCACGTGATCAAAGTCAATGCCTACCTGACCGATCCCGCACAACTGGAGCCGTTCAACGCCGTGTACCGCGAGTTCCTCGGCCATGCGCCACCGGCACGCACCACGGTGTGCGTGGCCCTGTGGGGCGTGTCGCTGGAAATCGATTGTGTCGCCGAACTGATTGCCGGGGAGGCGCAACATGGATGAGTCGCTACTGATCGAACAACTCAAGGCCGTGAGCTTTCCGACCCTCGGGCATTTTCTCGAAGAGGGTTTTGCCGACCCGCAACTACGGGCCATGGTGCCCAATGTGAAAGTCGTTGGCCGTGCGCTGACCCTGAAGCTGGTGGGCGCCGATGCCATCGCCGTCAACCAGGCCCTGGCGCAAATCAGGCCGGGTGACGTGCTGGTGATCGACACCAGTGGCGATCATCGGCACGCTCCGGTCGGTGCGGTGACCAGTTGCGCGGCACACTGTGCCGGGGCGGTGGCAATAGTGGTAGATGGTGCGGTGACCGATCTGCTGGAGTTGCGCGAGGCCGGGTTACCGGTGTTCGCCCGCGGCACCAGCCTGTTGACCACCAAGCTGCACGGGCGCGGCGACAGCGCCATCAACCAGCCCATCCACTGCGCCGGCGTGACGGTGCAACCGGGGGATTGGGTGCTGGCGGACGACAACGGCGTGTTGTTTCTCGACACGGCAGCGGCGCAGGCGGTCATCGAGCAGGCGCTGGCCTCGGATCGTACCGAGCCACGCTTGCTCGAACGCTTGCGGTCCGGTGAGCCGGTGGCGCAAGTCCTGCGCGTTTAGTCCGTCAGCCGTTGCTGCAGGCTTTCGAGAAAGATCGTCTCGGCCCGGCTCATGCGCTGTTCGCGGTTCCACAGCAAATGAATGTCCACATCGGCAATGCCCTCGTGGGGCGGCAGGCGCCAGAGCAATCCGGCGTCGACGTCGGCCGCCACCACGTGCTCGGGCAAACAGCCGATGCCGAAGCCGGCGATGACCAGTCGCCGGACTTCTTCCAGGCTCGGTGACGATGCAACGATGCGGCCGCTGAAACCCTGCTGATCGCGAAAAATCGTCAGTGGCGAGAGCATGCCGCCGATCTGGTCACTGGTGAAGCTGACGAAATTCTCCCGCTGCAAATCCCCTTCGGCGACGTCCTGTTGGCCGAACATGGCGTGATGCTTGCCGCAGAAAAACGCATAGCGTTGCCGCAGGAACAAGCGCTGCTCCAAGCGTGGCTGCGGGCGCCGATTGAGGCTCAGGCCGAGGGTCGCGGTTTTTTCCTGGAGTGCGCTGACGATGTCGGAACTGCGCATCACATCGACTTCCAGATCCACTCGCGGGTATTGGCGATGGAAGTCGGCGAGGAAGTCATCAAAGCGCTCGGAGAAGATCCGGCTGATGATCAGCAACCGCACTTTGCCGATCACCTCGTCGGCCGGTTGTTCCAGCACGCTGCTGACCTGGGACATTTGCCCGTAGATTTCCCCGGCCAGGGCGAAGATCTGCTCACCGACTTCGGTCAGGGCAAAGCGTGGCCCGCGACGGGCAATCAGTTGGCGGCCCAGTTGTTCTTCCAGGCGCTTGAGGGCCTGGCTCACTGCCGGTTGAGTCAGGTGCAGGCGGGCGGCGGCGCGGCTGATGCTCAGCTCCTGGCCAATCACCCGAAAGGTGCGCAGCAGGTTCCAGTCCAGGCGGTCATTGAGCAGGCGTTGCATAGGCGTTCAGCAGCAAGTCAGGGGCCAATGGGGAGAGTCGGCGGCTTGCACACACAGTGCGCAAGCCATGGACATCTACAGTCGCGGGATCGTAACACTGTTGGAACTCAGTGGCAGAGGCAAGTCGGTTCCTGCAAAAAAAGCGTCATGCGTAGGCGAGGGCTTTCTCTTCCAGCAGTTCCTCATACAACGCCGTCCATTTGCGACCCATTTCGTCCGCCGTGAACAGGTTCTGATAACGGGCCTGCGCCTTCTCGCCCATTTGCGCCGCCAACACCGGGTTTTCCCAAAGCGTGCGCATCGCCTCGCGAAACGCTGATGGATTGCTCGGCGGCACCACCAGCCCGGTCTCGTCATGGATGTTTATGTAGCTGGTGCCCGTGCCAATCTCACTGGAGATCATCGGTTTGCCATACATCGCACCTTCAAGCAGCGAAATGCCGAAGGCTTCGGAGCGCAGGTGCGAGGGGAACACGATGGCGTAGCTCAGTTGCAGCAGCGCCACCTTGTCCTCGTCCCCCAGGCGTCCGAGGAAGTGCACATTGCGCAGCCCCAAGGCAGCGGCCTGGGCATGCAGCTCTGCTTCCAGCGGCCCGGCACCGACAATCACAGTCGGGTAATCCAGGTCCTTCAGGGCATCGAGCAGGATGTGCAAACCTTTGTAGTAGCGCATCACACCCACAAACAGAAAGAACTTGTCGCCAAGCTTTTGCCGCCAGTGAGCCATTCGATCGCTGTCCGGCAGTGGGTAGCCTGCCTTGTTCAATCCATAGGGGATCACTTGGGTCTTGTGCTGAAACTGTTGCAACACATCACTGGTGTGCAGGTAATTGGGCGATGCAGCGACGATCCGGTCGGCGCTGTGCAGAAAGCGGTTCATCAGCGGCCGGTAAAGTCTGAGCAGGTGTTTCTGGCGGATAATGTCCGAGTGGTACGTCACCACGCTGGGTTTTTTCAGGTCGCTGGCGAAATGCACCAGGTCCATGAACGGCCATGGAAAGTGGTAGTTGACCACGTCGGCCTCGGCCGCCAGCTCGCGGAACTGTTTGAAGACGCTCCAGGAAAACCCTGTGGAAGCGAACTGAATGTCGAGTCTGGCCCGATGGACTTCATGGTGAGCGATCTGCATCGCCGCGGGGGTCGGATCGGCACTGAGTGTCAGCACCTTGCCTTCAACGCCGTGCAGGGCACCGCTTTCGCACAACTGGAAAATCACCTGTTCGATCCCGCCGACCGAGTCAGGCAGGTACGTCTTGAAAAAATGAAGAACTCGCATTCAATCTCCCATGGCCTGGCGGTAAGCGCTGGCCGTGACTTGCGCGCAGCGTTCCCAGGTAAAAAGCCTTGCCTGTAGCAATCCGGCTTCCCGGCATGCCTGCCAATGCGCTGGATCCTCAATCAGACGGCTCATTGCATTACGCAAGCCGTCGGGGTCATCAGGTTCAATGTAATTGCCCGCAGAGCCTGCCACTTCGGGCATGGCCGAGCGTCGAGTCAGAATGACCGGCGTGCCGCAGGCCATGGCCTCCAGCACCGGCAGGCCAAAGCCTTCGTATAGCGACGGAAAAATCAATGCCCGGGCGCCGGCCAACAGCTGCGCAACGTGCTCGTCAGGCAGATAGCCCAGCAAACAGACATGACCGCTGGCCAGGGCCTGGTGTAATTCTTCGCTGAACTGCTCGCGCTGCCAGCCCGCCATGCCGACGATCAGCAATGGAAAACGCTGACGGACTGATTCCGGCAATCGGGCGTGGGCGAGCAGGGCGAGGGACAGATTCTTGCGCGGTTCCAGGGTTCCGACACAGAGGAAGTATTCCCGTGCTTCGACGCCATGGGTCTTGAGTACGGCGTCGATAGCCTCGGGGGGCCGCGGGTGAAAACGCGCGGCTGCACCCAGCGGTGCAACAACAAACCGCTCCGCCGGTAGCCTGAAATATGCCCGGGCTTCGTCGGCAATGTATTGCGAGTCGGTAAGAATCAGGCTGGCCTGTTGCACGCCGTCGGCTACGCGCCGTTCGATTTCTCGCAAGCGCGCCGGTGGCTGCGTTTCAGGGTAGTGCAGGTGAGTCAGGTCATGCAGGGTGATGACTGTCGGGCCGTCGAACGACAGCGGCCACAAACTCGGTTCGTGGTAGAGGTCGATGGCTTGCGCGCTGCCTTGATCGAAGCGTTTCTGTTCCAGCCACCGTCGGGCCTGATAGGCCCCCGGAATCTGCCGCAGCAATGGCGTCAGTCGGGAATAACCGGGCATGGCCGCTTCAGGCAGCACAGTGCTCCAGCCCCAGCCATGAAACAGCGCCAGTTCAATATCCGGTTGACCCACCAGGGCGTTTGCCAGTTCGGCGACGTAGTGGCCGATGCCGGTGCGCGGCGCCTGGAGAATTCGGGCGTTAAGAGCAATGCGCATGTTGCCTCTCTTGTACGAGCGGCACGTCCGGGAGATTGCGCAGGGTGCGTTCGGCCAATTGCGCACTGGCTTCACGCCAGCCGATCCAGCGCCAGTGCGCGATGTCGCGAGTGGCCGGGAACTGACCGCTGCGCTCGAACCCCATGACCAGATCAGCCAGGCTTTGTGGCTCGGCCAGATCGAAGTACGCCATGAACTCGCCGCCGATTTCACGAAAGACTGCAATGTCGCTGCCCATGGCCGGCAGCCCACGCTGCATGGCTTCTACCAGCGGCAGGCCGAAGCCCTCCACAAAAGACGGAAACACCAGTGAGCTGGCGTGGATGTAGGCATGTTCGAGGCTGGTGTCGCTCAGGTCATTGAACATGAACAGGCGTTGGTTCAGCTGCGGGTGATTGCGTATGCGGGCCAGCAGTGCATCGCATTTCCAGCCGACTCGCCCGGCAATGCACAGCCGGGTTTTGGAGCCCGCCGCCCAGGCCCGTTCGAAGGCGTCCAGCAGGTAGGCGTGGTTTTTGCGCGGCTCGATGGTACTGACCATCAGGAACACCGGTTCCGGCGTCGCGAACAGTTGGGCAAGACGCGGTTCTACGTCAGCGCTGACTTCGCTCAGGTCGAGTTCGGAGCCCAGGTGGAAATAATCAAACCACAACTCGCTGGCCTTGGCAGGGCCCAGGCGGCGCTGAACCTCCTCGCGCACCTGGTCACGCACTGTTGCGGAAATGGCCACGTAGCCATCGGCGGTTTGGGTGATCCAGTCGAACCACTCGTTGAATACCTGCACCAGCCGTGTGTCGTAGAACTGTGGGTGAGTCAGGGGAATCAAATCGTAGATCACTGAAACGATGCCCACGCCTTCACGTTTGAGCTGTTCGGCAAACGGAAAAAAGTCGGTGTGCCAGGATGAATCCAGCAACACCAGTTGATCTCCCGGCTGATGCTGCAACGGTGCGCAACGTTTGGGCAGTTGATACTGGTTGATGCCCTCGATCGCACGCAGTGGAAGGCTGAAACAGGTGATCGCGGTCACCCGGTAGGCCACGTGCAGCAAACGCTTGATCGCCCGCGAGTTGCTTCGGTTATGCAAGCGCTGATGCAGTTGCCAGAAGCGGTGAGCCAAGCGCCCAAGTCGTCCACCAAAGGTCATCAAGGCATCGAAAAACGGGATGTTCAGCGCGCCGAGTTTCAGTACCCGATAGAGTTTGCCCTGCAGCAACACCACAGGGATGCATTCAACACCGTCGACCGAATCCGGTAGCTGGTTGACGACGTTGCGCACCACCCGCTGAATGCCCGAATTGACCTTGGGGTGTTGGAATACGTGGGTGCACTCCACCAAAAGACGCGTCATGGCGTGCCCTCCGAGGTGACCGGCGCGCTCAAGCGCGTGACGGTGGTCTTCGCGGCCAGCCACGAGCAGCCGACAAAATCTTCCTGCCGGTTGTTGATCACATGGAACACCAACCCGTAGTCGCGCCACTCGAAGTTGCGGTCCAGGTGCGAATCCAGGCGTGACAGGCTCAACGCCACGGAATAGTTACCCTTGCCCAAGCCCATGACGAAAGCGAAGCGGTAGGTCACACGCTCGCCAGCCTGCAGATCGGTCAGCGCCTGATCCTGGCGATGGGTGTTGATGCCGTACATGGCCTGGCCAAGGCGATCCTTGATCATGAAGCCCAGCACCAGCCGCTCGATGTCCTGGCGAACTTCGACATTCACCTCCAGCACCACCGGCTGGCCGACTTCGGCGGCATCGATGGCGCGTTCATGTTTGTCGAGCAGGCGAACGTTCAGAATCCTGGCTTCACCCGTTCCCGAAATGGTACTGAGCTGGCCGCCAGCGAGGGCTTCCTGGCGCACGGTCTGTCCTTCACGCTCGGCGAGCAGGGCGTTGTAGTAGTCCATGACCGATTCGGGGGTGTCGTGCATGGCCATGTAGCCGTTTTCCAGGAGGATCGCCGAGTCGCAGATCGACTGAATCGCCGAGCGGTCATGGGAGACGATCAACAGCGTGGTACCAGCTTTGCGAAAGCCGCGGATGCGGTCGAAACTTTTGTGCTGGAAGTAGGCGTCGCCCACCGACAGCGCTTCGTCGACGATCAGAATGTCCGGGCGCCGCGCGGTGGCCACGCTGAACGCCAGGCGCATTTGCATACCGCTGGAATAGGTGCGCACCGGGTGGTCGATGGCGTCGCCAATTTCCGCGAAACGTTCGATTTCCGGCATCAGCGCTTCTATCTCTTCGACCTGCATGCCCAGCAGTTGCCCGGCCATGACCGCATTCTGCCGGCCGGTAAAGTCCGCATGAAAACCCATGCCCAATTCCAGCAGGGCAGCGACGCGGCCTTCGAGCTCGATGGTGCCGCAGGTGGGTTGGGTGGTGCCGGTGATCATCTTCAACAAGGTGCTTTTGCCGGCACCGTTGACCCCGACGATACCCACCGATTCTCCGGGGGCAATCTGGAAGGACACGTCCTGTAGCACCCAGTGCTGGCGATGGCGGATCGGTGAGAACGGGACCAGCCATTCAACCAGTCGACTCCAGCGGGTAGGGTATTGTTTATAGGCCTTGCCAAGGCCGGTGACGCGTATGTGCCCCATCAGAGTTCATCCACCATTTCACCGACCCTCTGCCGAAACAGCCGCAGTCCGATGACCAGGAGCAATACGCTGGCGACCATGATCGGCAGCAGCGAACTCCAGACGGGCCATTGGCCGTACAGGAAGATGTTCTGATAGCTGGTGATCAGGTTGGTCAGGGGGTTGAGTTGCAGCAGGCGCTGCACCCAGTCGGGCAGGATGCTCATCGGGTAAACGATTGGCGTCAGCCAGAACCAGAATTGCAGGCAGATGGCGAAAAATTGCCCGACATCGCGAAAAAACACATTCAATACGCCAAGAATAATCCCCAGCCCGGCACAGAACATCACCTGTAACGCCAGCAGCGGAATGAGTGCCAACAGCGCCAGGCCCGGCAGGCGACCGGTGATCAACAGAAAGCCGAGGAACAGGCCGATGATGATCGCGAAGTTGATACCGGCATTCAACAGCACGATCACCGGCAGGCAGATCCGTGGAAAGCTGATTTTTTTCAGCAGGTTGGCGTTATCCAGAAACATGTTCTGGCTGCGCACCGTGATTTCTGCAAACAAGCCCCAGGTCAGCAACCCGGCGCAGAGGTAGATGCTGTAGGCCATGCCGTCATCTACCCCAGGCAAGCGCGCGCGCATGATCTGGGAAAAAATCACGGTGTAGACAATGATCATCGACAGTGGATTGAGCACGGTCCACAGGGCACCGAACAACGAATTGCGATAACGCGCCTGAAACTCTCGCTGGACGCTACCGAGGATGAACCCTCGATAGCTGCCCAGCGTGCGGTAAAGGGAAAGCAGCATTCAAACCGTCCTGCCGTATTGATCTTCGAAGCGGACGATGTCGTCCTCTCCCAGATATTCGCCGCTTTGCACTTCGATGATCACCAGGTCGATCACGCCGGGATTCTCCAGGCGATGCTTGTGACCGGCAGCAATGAAGGTCGATTCGTTCTTGGCCACCAGATGAGTGCCGGTGCCATTGTTGGTGACCTTGGCCATGCCTTCGACCACCACCCAGTGTTCATTGCGATGGTGGTGCATCTGCAACGACAACTTGGCGCCGGGCTTGACCACGATGCGCTTGATCTTGAAACGCGGGCCTTCCTCAAGCACTGTGTAGGTGCCCCATGGCCGGCTGACCGTCCGGTGCAGGCGATAGGCTTCGTGCTCTTTATCCTTGAGTTGCCGGGCCACCCGGCGCACATCCTGGGCGCGGTCGGCGTGGGCCACCAGCACCGCGTCGGCGGTGTCGACGATGATCAGGTTATCCACACCCACGGTCGCGACCAGACGGTTATCGCTCTGGACGAAATTGTTGTGGCTGTCGATGAAAATCGACTCGCCGACGGCGCGATTGTTCTGTGCATCCGCCGGCACCAGCGCGGCCACCGCACCCCAGGAGCCGATATCGCTCCAGTCGAAACGGGCGGGCACGACAACCACCTTGTCGGAGCGCTCCATCAATGCGTAGTCGATGGAAATGTCCATGATTTCGCCAAACAGGGCCGGTGACAGTTCCTGTTGCACGCTCCCGGCGTTTTCCACGGGGGCGCTGGCGGCCATGCAGGTTTGTGTCTGCTCCAGCAAAGCCGGCGCATGGGTTTGCAGTTCGGCCAGCAGGGTGGCGACCGAGAAGCAGAACATCCCGGAGTTCCACAGGAAGTTGCCGCTTTCCAGGTAATGAGTCGCGGTTTGCAGGTCGGGTTTTTCGACGAAACGCCGCACCCTGGCAGCGCCTTTATCGTCCAGTGATGTGCCGGCTTCAATGTAGCCAAAGCCGGTTTCCGGAGCGGTCGGCACCACACCGAAGGTCACCAGGTGACCGCCCTTGGCCAATGTCACGGCATGCTCGACGGCGTCCTTCAGCGCATCGACATTGACGATCAGATGGTCGGCGGGCATGACCAGCATGATCGCGTCGTCGCCATGCAGGGCCTGGAGCGAGAGGGCGGCGGCGGCAATGGCCGGCGCCGTATTGCGCCCCGTCGGCTCCAGCAGGAAGTGACCGCGATGGCGGCCAAGGTGCGCGTCCCGAAAGTGATCCTTGCTCTGGAAGTAATACTCGCGGTTGGTCACCGTGACGATATCGCCCCAGCCGTCGAGCAGGTCCGCGGCACGCCGATAAGTCTTGGCCAGCAGCGACTGGCCGTCAGGCAATGCCATGAACGGTTTGGGATGGCCTTCACGCGACACCGGCCACAACCTTGTCCCGGCACCGCCGGAGAGAATCACGGGAATCAGCATGGCCTACTCCTTGGCAACGCGTTTCATGTCCGCATCCATCATCATGCGGATCAAGGCATCCAGATCGGTTTTTGGCTTCCAGCCCAGCACACGCTGGGCCTTGGCCGGGTTGCCGAGCAACACTTCCACTTCGGCCGGGCGGAAGAACGCCGGGTCGATCTTCACGTAGTCGCGGTAGTTCAGGCCCACATGATCGAAGGCGATCCGGCACATCTCGCGCACGGTGGTGGTCACGCCGGTGGCCACCACGAAGTCGTCGGGTTTGTCCTGTTGCAGCATCAGCCACATGGCCTCGACGTAGTCCCCGGCAAAGCCCCAGTCACGCTTGGCGTCGATGTTGCCCAGGCGCAGTTCCTGCTGTTTGCCCTGCTTGATCCGGGCGGCGGCGTCGGTGACTTTGCGCGTCACGAACTCGATGCCGCGCAGCGGCGATTCATGGTTGAACAGAATCCCGCTGCTGGCGTGCAGGTTGAAGCTTTCGCGGTAGTTCACGGTGATCCAGTGGCCATACAACTTGGCCACGCCATAAGGGCTGCGCGGATAGAACGGTGTGTTCTCGTCCTGCTGTTCGGCCTGGATCAGGCCGAACATTTCGCTGGTGGACGCCTGGTAGAAACGCGTGTGCGGACTGAACTGGCGGATCGCTTCGAGCAAGTGGGTAACGCCCAGGCCGTCGACGATGCCGGTGGTCACCGGTTGATCCCAGGAGGCCGCGACAAAGCTTTGCGCGGCGAGGTTGTAGACCTCGTCCGGTGCCGACTTGATCACCGCGCGCTGCACTGAACAGGCATCGGCCATGTCGCCGTCCAGGTAGACGATGTCCGCTTCGACCCCCATCTCACGCAGACGCCAGCGCGAATCGCTACTGCGACGCGCGACCAGGCCGTGGACTTTGTAACCTTTGTCGAGCAGCAGTTTGGCCAGATACGCGCCATCCTGGCCGGTGATACCTGTGATCAATGCACTTTTAGTCATTCTTGTCGTACTCGCTTCTCCCAGTCGGACAGGATCGCCCGCAGGGATTGTTGTGTTGTGATTTCAGACTTCCATCCGGTGATCCGGGTCAGCCTTTCAGGGCTGCCACACACCCGACGCTGATCCGCGCGGCGAAGTCGCGCAGGGTCCTGGACGAGTTGCAGGTCGACCTGGGCAAGATCTGCCAGTTGTGCGATCAAACTGCGAATGCTCTGCTCGCGCCCCGAGCAAATGTTGTAGACCTGCCCCGGCGTACCTTTTTCCAGCAAGGCCAGGTAGGCCGAGACCACGTCCCCGACATCGAGGAAATCGCGTGTGACGTCGATGTCCCCGACTTCCAGTTGTGGCGCTTGCAGGCCTTGCCTGATCCGGCAGATCTGACGGGCGGCGCTGGCGATGACGAAGCTGTCTTTCTGCCCGCTGCCGATGTGGTTGAACGGGCGGGCGACCAGTACGGGCCAGCCTTCGCTCAGGCCCCATTGCAAGCTCAGGAACTCTGCCGACAGTTTGCTGACGGCATAGGGATTGCGCGGGCAGGGTGGCTGCAATTCAGTGATGGGCAGATCGGCTTCAGTGACCTGGCCATAGACATCACCGGAGCTGACATACAGAAACGTGCCGCTGAATCCGCGTGCCTTGAGGGCTTGCAGCAGGTTCAGGGTGCCCAGCAGATTGACATTCAGGGTGCCCGCCGGATCACGAAAGGCTTGCGGGACGAAAGTCTGGCCGGCCAGGTGAATCACCGCATCGGGCATTTCCGGCCACAAGCCTTCGAGACTGTCCGGCACAGCGAGATCGTAGCGGCAAGGAACAGGCAAAAGCTCCCATTCCGAGGCATCAGCCTGTAAACGCGACTGGATGTGTTGTCCGACGAATCCGCTCAGACCCGTGACAAACAGACGTTTTTTCAAACAGCGACCCCTTGGTCATGCATTTCATCCACTTTCCACAGGCTTTATGGAACGGTTTCACGAGTCGAAATGATCGCTCGAAAATCAGGTGAAATGTTTGTTGTAGTTGTTTGGTAGCCAATCTGTGCCATTTGCTCGGCAATTTCAACAGGTCCAATCGTGACCGGTCAGTTCTCGTCAGCGTAGCCCGATTTATTCTCGTCGGGCGGTTCACGAATCCTCAACGGATGTGGTTAGAATGCCCCTCGTCACGATTATCCGGGGTTCGGCAGCGTCGCTTCGAAACTGCGGGAAACTGACCACTAAAACAAGAACGAAGGCGGGCAGGAAGACGATGGACGAGCGCCAGTAAACACTGACTCGAACCGTGTCCTCCCCGTCATGGCGTGAGGCTGCCGGGATGGCGGCGTCACCGTGGGATACCATGAATTTTATTCTTTACTCCGACGTCAACGACAGCTCCATCAGCCAGAGTCTCGGCCGTCCCGAGTACAGTTACTATTTCGTGCTCAAGGCGTATCGCCCTGTACTCGAAAGCCTTGGGCGAGTGCATGTGGTGTCCTCCACCGCCGAGGTCGATCCGCTCTACAAACAATTATCGGCCGCCGGCGAAGACAGTCTGTTCCTGTCATTTACGCCACCGCAGAAAACACCGAACGACCTTGAGTGCCCGACGATCTGCGTGGTGGCCTGGGAGTTCGATTCGATTCCCGATGAGCAATGGGATAACGATCCGCGCCAGGACTGGACGCAAATGCTGGCGCGGCAGGGCCGGGTGATCACGCTCTCCAGCCATACCGCCCGGGCGATTCGCCGGAGCATGGGCGAAGACTTTCCGGTGCTGGTGTTACCGACGCCGTTGTGGGAAAACTTCGCCGACATTCGTAGTCGCCACACCAGCGCCCCGATCAGCGCCGGCTCGACCCTGGACATCAAGGGCTGCATCTTCGATACACGCACACTCGGGCTGAGCGCCGATGCACTGATTCCTGTCGTGCCGACCGCCGAGGAACTGGCGGCACTCGGGGCCGAGCTGGAGGCATTGAAGCCACCGCCGCTGACGCTCAAGCGCCGCTTCGTGATTGCTCGCCATTATCTGCATATGTGGCGCCTGGACAAAGGCAAATCGCTGCCGATCCCGGTGCATCGCACCCATTTTCTGAGCCAGTGGTATTGGGAAGGGATTCGCGACCTGTTGTCGCAAGCCGCCCATGAGCGCCTCGCCGAGTGGTTGCCGGCCATCGCCGGCCCGCAGACGATTGCAGTGCCCGAGCCAGAGCCGCGAGCGTGGCCGGACACCACCGCCCGGGTTGAAACACAGGTTGACGGAGTGGTGTACGTCACCGTGTTCAACCCGCGTGACGGTCGCAAGAACTGGCATCAACTGATTACTGCATTCTGCTGGGCGTTCCGCGAAACGTCTGACGCGACGCTGGTGCTGAAGATTACCCAAAGCGATCTGTCGTCCTACCACGACGAACTGATGACGTTGCTCGCGCAGCTTTCGCCGTTCGCCTGTCGGGTGGTGGTCATGCACGGCTACCTGGACGATCCGCAATACGCCCGGCTGTACGAAGCCGCCAGTTACTACGTCAATGCCTCACGCTGCGAAGGGCTGTGCCTGCCGCTGATGGAGTTCATGGCCAGCGGTAAACCGGTGATTGCTCCTGATCACACGGCCATGGAGGACTACATCGACGAGCGTGTGGCGTTTGTGGTCAAGTCCAGCGAAGAGCTGACCATCTGGCCGCAGGACACTCGCATCATCTACCGCACCCTGCGTTACCGGCCGGATTGGGGTTCGCTGAAAACCGCTTACGAAAACAGCTACCGTCTGGCCAAGGAACAACCGCTGGAGTATCAGCGCATGTC
This sequence comes from Pseudomonas sp. Pseusp16, assembly GCF_047324915.1. Lineage (NCBI taxonomy): Bacteria > Pseudomonadati > Pseudomonadota > Gammaproteobacteria > Pseudomonadales > Pseudomonadaceae > Pseudomonas > Pseudomonas sp. Pseusp16. The sequence goes on from NZ_CP168522.1 coordinate 160,037, forward strand.
CCACGCCGCCGTCGAGCGTATGCACGATTACTGCGCTTTCGCCCCGGTGCAGAAACGCATGGCGGATTTCTTCGGGCTGGCGCCACAGGCTTTGCCGACAGCAACCGTGACGGATAACGCCCCATGCTGATCATCATTCATTCGGAAACCAACCAGCACACCATTGCCCAGAACCTTGGCCGCTCGGAGTACAGCTATTACTTCGTACTCAAGGAGTACCGTCCCGTGCTGGAACGGCTGGGGCGAGTGGTAGAAGTCAGCGACCCGCAGACCGAAGTCGATGCCTTGTACCTGGACTGTTTGTCTCGTGGTGAAGCGTGCGTGTTCCTGTCGTTCTCACCGCCTCATCGCACGCCGGTCAATTTGACCTGCCCGACGCTGCCGGTGTTCGCGTGGGAATTCAGCACCATCCCCAACGAACCCTTCGCCGGTGACCCGCTCAATGACTGGCGCACGGTGTTGCGGGCAGCGGGTGCGGCGATTACACATTCCAGCTACACCGTGAATGCGGTACGCGAGGCGATGGGCGCCGATTACCCGATCATCGCGGTACCTGCCCCGGTATGGGACCGGTTTTCCGAGCGCGGCGCCCAGTTGCAACGTCAGCCCCTGGCCCGTCAGGTGCGGTTGACGCTCAAGGGGTTGCTGGCAGACAGCCGCGAACTCGAATTGCGAGCCTTCGGCCCCGTGGCAACTCGCGAAGGTGTGGGGATTGATTTCCAGGCCCCGCCGAGTGAACACGAGTTGGTCCTCGATGGCGTGATCTACACTTCGGTGTTCAACCCCGGTGACGGGCGCAAGAACTGGGAAGACATGCTCAGTGCCTTTTGCGTGACGTTTCGCGAGGTGGACGACGCAACGCTGGTGCTTAAATTGACGCACCACGATGCCGAAGAAGCGCTGACTGATATCCTTCACCACTTGTACAAGAACCAGTCCTACCGCTGCCGGGTCGTGTTGATTTACGGCTATCTGGCTGACGCGGACTATGAGCAGCTGGTGCAAGCCACGAGTTACGTGGTCAACACCTCCTACGGCGAAGGCCAATGCCTTCCGCTGATGGAGTTCATGTCCTGTGGCAAACCGGCCGTGGCGCCACGGACCACGGCGATGATCGATTACCTGGATGCCGATAATGCATTCCTGATTGACTCCACCGATGAGCTGACGGCCTGGCCACATGACCCGCGCAGGGCGTTTCGGACCTTGCGCTACGTCACCAATTGGGCGTCGTTGTGCAGGGCTTACCAATCAAGCTATGACGTGGCCAAGGGTGATCCCGAACGTTATGCACAGATGTCCGTGCACGCAGTGGCCAGCCTCAGGAAATTCTGCAGCCAGGCCACCGCCGAGCAGCGGCTTGGCGTATTTTTCGAGCGCCTGTTCGAGAGTGGTGCCGTGGAAACCCCCGAGGCATGATTCGCGCATTGGTCAGACGTTTCTTTCCGGAGACGAAACCCGAGCCCCGGCCCGCGCCGCTGCCGGTCGAGCAATCCCGTGTGTCGCCAAGAGATGTGGGCTTGCACGATGCGATGCATGACGGCTGGTTTTCGGGCGACAGCGGCGAATTGCTCAAAGGGTTTGCCATCACCGCCGACGACACCCTGCTGGATGTCGGATGCGGCGAAGGCGTGGCGACGTTGTTCGCGATCCGCCAGGGCGCCTCGGTGATCTTCACTGACAGCGAATACGACAAGGTCCATGACCTTGCCCGGCAAGTGGCCGCGCAATCAGACAAACCGAACCTGGGGCTGGTCAGCAACAGTTTGCCGCTGCCATTGGCCGAAGGCTGCGCCAGCAAAGTCGTGTGCATGGAAGTGCTCGAGCACATCGATCAGCCAGAGCCCTTCATGGCCGAACTGGTGCGCATGGGCCGCCCCGGTGCGCTGTACCTGTTGAGCGTGCCATCCCCGGTGGGCGAGCATTTGCAGAAAGGCATCGCCCCGGCCAGCTACTTTCAATCGCCCAATCACGTGCAGATTTTCAGCCCCGAGCGATTCGCCGCGCTGGTGGAGGACGCCGGCCTGGTCATCGAGCATCGTCAGGCATCCGGGTTTTTCTGGGTCATGGGCATGATCTTTTTCTGGGCCAGTGAGCGGGCCGCCGGCCGGGATTTGGGCGGTGCGGTGCGTGACCGGATTCAGGCGCCGTACCCGCCGCTGATGGAAAGCTGGGCGAAAACCTGGCAGGACTTGCTGGCCCAGCCCGACGGGTTGGCGATCAAGCGGATGCTGGATCAGTTCATGCCCAAGAGCCAGGTGATCATTGCTCGCAAACCTCATGTCCAGGAGGGCGAATGAGTAACGAAAAACGGATCATGGACATCGAATTGCTGCGCGGCATTGCGGTGCTTGGCGTGCTGTTTCATCACCTGCAGGACAGCCTGTTCGCGGCGGCCGTGCCATTGCTGCAGAGCATCACGCTGTACAACCAGCCGTGGTGGGGCGTGGATCTGTTTTTCGCGATCTCGGGCTTCGTCATTGCCCGCAGCCTGATCCCGGCCTTGCATCGTTGCACTACCGGTCGGGATTATTGGCAACAGACGCGCAATTTCTGGTTGCGCCGGGCTTTTCGTTTGCTGCCGTCGGCCTGGTTATGGCTGGCGCTGATGTTGCTGGCATGCCTTTTTCTCAACCGCTCCGGCGCGTTCGGCACGCTGCACGCGAACATTCAGGCGACCCTGGCCGGCATTGCGCAGTACGCCAATTTCCGCTTTGCCGACAGTTTTTATCGCTACGAGTACGGCACCAGTTTCGTGTACTGGAGCCTGTCGCTTGAAGAGCAGTTCTACCTGCTGTTTCCGTTGTTGATCGTGTTGTTTCGCAAACACCTGGTGTGGGCTTTGCTGGCGCTGGTTGCGGTGCAGTTGTTTACCTTGCGCACGCCGATCCTGATGGTGGTGCGCACCGACGCGCTGGCCCTTGGCGTGCTGTTGGCGATGTGGAGCGTGCAGCCTTCGTACCGACGCTGGGAGCCGACCTTCCTGGGTCGCCCATGGGCCGGCCTGTCGGCACTGGTCGGGGTTTCACTGGTGCTCGGTTTCATGGCGACGGACCGCTTCACCTTTACCCATTACCGGATCGGCGTGATTGGGCTGTTGTGTGCGCTGCTGGTGTGGATCGCGTCCTACAACCGCGATTACCTGATGCCCAAAGGCGCGTTGAAGAACGTGATGACCTGGATCGGTAGCCGCTCCTACGGCATCTACCTGATCCACATTCCGGCCTATCTGTTGGTCCGCGAATTCACCTTTCGGTTGCAGGAAGCCAACCTGCCGAACCCGGCGGGTCATCCGCTGCCGACGTTGCTCATCGCGTTCGGATTGATCGCCCTGTTGAGCGAACTCAACTACCGCTTCATCGAAATGCCCATGCGCCAGCGCGGTGCCTCGCTGGTACAACGCCTGAGCCCGTCCCGTATCGCCGTCCCATCCTCTGGAGCCACCTCATGCTGAGCCTATTGAAGAAACTCACGGCGGGCACGCCCGTGCCTGTGCAGCCAGAGACACCGCCTGCGCCACCCGTGGCGGAGAAGGTCGACCCCTATATGCTCGGCCTGCACGACGCGATGCTCAGCGGCTGGTTCAATCAGCAAACCGGCGAACTGTTCAGCGGATTCCCGGTGACCCCCGAGGACACGCTGCTGGACGTGGGCTGTGGTGACGGCGGCAACGTGCATTTCTGCGGGATGCGCGGGGCAAAGATCATCATTGCCGATATCGACGCGGCCAAGGTCGAAGCGACCCGTCAGCGCCTGAGCGATACACCGGCCCGCGACGTCGAATGCCACGTCACCGACTGCAACCCGCTGCCGATTGCCGATGCGACCGCCACGCGGGTGGTGTCGACCGAGGTCATCGAACACGTGGACGATCCAGCCCAGTTCCTCGCTGAACTGGTACGCGTCGGTAAACCGGGCGCCTTGTATCTGCTGAGCGTCCCCCATCCGAGCTCCGAAGACCTGCAGAAAGATATCGCGGCGGCCGAGTATTTCCAGAAGCCCAACCACATTCGCATCATCAGCGAAGAGCAGTTCAAGGCCATGGTCAGCGATGCCGGCCTGGAAGTGATCAGTCACAGCCAGTACGGATTCTACTGGTCGATGTGGATGCTGTTGTTCTGGGAAGCCAAGGTCGATTTCAGCAACCCGGACCATCCGTTGCTCAACCACTGGGCGGATACCTGGCAGGCGATTCTGGCCTCGCCACGGGGCACCCAGATCAAGCAGGCGCTGGATGCCGTGGTGGCGAAAAGTCAGGTGATCATTGCGCGTAAACCCTGATCACCCTGCTGTGGGTGCGACGGTCTGCAACAGACCGTCCGTCACTGTCATTGGCTGACAGTTGCCTTTGGTGAGAGGCCGCTTCCGGTCATTCCATCAAAGTCAGCAAACGGGTTTCAATACCCATTGGAGCTGGCCTTCTTTCTCTTGATTCACAAAATCCATCCAGTGATTGCAGCAATTTGGGTTGCGATCAGGTCAGCGTCAACAGCATTGTCATTCATCATGTCGTATGGGGAGGCCGCTAAGGGGCAGGCAGCTTAGGTAGGCACCTTTCGCGATACCACACCTCTCGTTTCACCCAAAATATTTTATGTTCTGCTGAACCCGTATGACTTTCCGCTGAACACCTGCGCATTGCATGGGCGATCCCTGCGATGAAATCCTCAGAAATCATAGCGAGGGCTCGCGAAGGCGTTGCTACCCGCCAAATCCAATGATTGCTTTGATTTCCAGGTACTCCTCTAAGCCGTAAACACCATATTCACGACCATTACCAGATCGCTTGTAGCCGCCGAACGGAGCCATTGGATTCCAGGCAGGGTAGTTCAGATGCACTTGACCCGCGCGGATACGAGAGGCAACTGCACGAGCAAGATCGAGGTTCTGAGCCTGAACATGAGCACCCAGTCCATATACCGTATCGTTTGCGATAACGACCGCCTCATCGATCGTTTCATACGGAATAATGCACAGCACCGGCCCGAAAATTTCTTCTTGGGCGATACGCATTGCGGTATCTACCTCGGAGAAAACTGTCGGTCGGGTGTAGAAACCCTTTTCATAACCCGGCACACGCCCTGGTCCGCCGCAAACGAGTTTTGCACCCTCACTCAGGCCAGCCTCGATCATGGCTTGCACGCGATTGAACTGGGCCTCGTTGGCAATGGGACCGAGCACTGAATCTTCGGATTGCGGATCACCCACGATGATTGCATTGGCGGTTTCGGCTGCCAGCGATTCGACTTCCGCCAGCCGGTCCTTAGGTACGATCATTCGTGTCGGGGCGCTGCACGATTGTCCGACGTTGCGGAATGCCGACATCACGCCTAATGGAACGGCTTTGGCAAAGTCGGCGTCGGGAAGCAGAATGTTCGGGGATTTGCCTCCCAGTTCTTGCGTGACGCGCTTCACCGTATGGGCGGCTGCCTGCGCGACCAGCGCGCCCGCGCGGTTTGAGCCGGTAATCGAAATCATATCGATATCCGGGTGCGCAGCGATTGCTGCGCCGACCTCGTGACCACTTCCGTTCACGAGGTTGAAGACGCCAGGTGGAAGGCCCGCGTCATGGACCAGTTGTGCAAAAAGCAGGGCACTCAGAGGCGACAGTTCGCTTGGTTTGAGGACCACAGTGCATCCGGCAGCTATAGCCGGGGCGACTTTCGCGGTGATTTGATAAAGCGGCCAGTTCCACGGAGTTATGAGACCACAGACGCCTATAGGTTCGCGTTCAATCGCGGTTCCCCCTTCAATCGTCCGGAAGCGATAAGTGGACAGGAGGTCACGGGCGACCCGAACGTGTTCGGCCGCGAGAGGCACTTGCATTGCCCGAGCGGAACTGATGGCAGCGCCCATTTCGAGAGAGAGAGCCTGCGCGAGCACCTCTTTTCGCTCAAGGATGAGATCGTAGATCTTTCCAAGGACAAGCGCGCGCGACTCTGCGCAGGTAGCAGACCAACCAGGAAACGCTGCACGCGCCGCAGCTACTGCCCGATCAACATCCTCGGCAGAGCCTTGCGCGACCTCTGCGACGACCTCTTCAGTTGCCGGATTTACCACGGGCAAACTTGCCGGAATTGCCGGGGAAGACCAACAGCCATTGATATAAAATTTGTGAGCCGTTTGCGGATCAACGCTGTAGCTATTCGAAGATTGTATTGTCATCTAACTGGCTCCCTAGAGCGGTGATGGGCACTGCAAGCAGCAGAGGGCGGTCTGGCTCGCGACCTTGCAAGGCCGCTGAAATAAACGACCAAGCCGAAGGTGGCCTTGGGATTGGCAAATCACCAGAACATCGCGGTGGCGACCAGGACATCGCTATGCCGGGTCTTCTCAATAAGCTAACAAAGCAGGCCAGATAAAATGTGCTGTTCTTCAGGTTCGCAAGGGAGAATCTGCTGTTTCTGTCAGGCTGACTTTGTATGAGAACAAGTTGAACCGATTTCGTCAGTAAACCTTCTGATAGACCGCCCAGTGAGACCATTCCTGGTCAGTGCGTTCGTAGGCACATCGGTGGCGGTGATGGGGCATATAGATAGGCCGGTGGGGGCGTGGTGATGCATCGTGCAACGCGCCACCTTTGTAGAGCTATCGCGACGCATACAGATGTTGCTTTGACCGGTATGTCACGCCTATCGCTAATAGAAGCAAGATTGTCCCATAGCGCATGACTCTTAATTAGCCCCCGCCTCACCTCGCAGCACAATCAGCGGGCGCATCCTCAGCGAAAGCTCTCTTTCTCCTTCCGCAAGTCATAAATACTGCCGCACATGGCGTTGTGCGTGGCTTACCAGCGCACCATAAAAGCCCGCAAAGGCTTAAGAGCAGGGGGTCGAGCGCCCGAGTCTGGAGCGTCCCGCAAAGTCTGCTGAGCAAGCCCTGCAAAACGGTGGTTTGTACCAAGCGGCCTATACTTTTAACAGTTTATGCATGGTCTCTTGGTGTTGTAATAAATCCGTGATGCAGCGTTGCACCGATGCTTCCAGAGCGGAGTAACTGCTTGCCCCGTCATGACCTCAACAATCATAAGGACCGCACTCATGAGCTTTCTTCGACCCAAGTTTATTACCTTTGACTGCTACGGCACGTTGACCAACTTTCAAATGGGGAACATGACGCGCGAACTGTTCGCTGATCGTGTCCCTTTCGAGCAAATGGATCAGTTCGTCAAGGACTTCTCTGCCTATCGCCTGGATCAGGTGATGGGTGACTGGCGGCCGTATGATGAAATCATCAAGACCGCCCTGGCGCGCGTCTGCAAGCGTTGGGGTGTCGAGTACAAGGGCGAAGGCCAGCTCTACTACGACGCCGTACCGTCTTGGGGCCCCCATGCTGACGTTCCAGCTGGCCTGGCAAAAATTGCCGACAAGATTCCGTTGGTGATTTTCTCCAACGCGATGGACGAGCAGATCATGTCCAACGTCGACAAGCTCGGCGCACCTTTCCATAAAGTCTTCACCGCCCAGCAAGCCCAGGCCTACAAGCCGCGCCTGGCTGCCTTCGAGTTCATGCTCGATAACCTCGGTTGCGGGCCTGAGGACGTTCTGCACGTGTCCTCGAGCTTCCGTTACGACCTGATGCCGGCCAACGACATGAAGATCAAAAACAAAGCCTTCGTTGCTCGTGGTCATGAACAGCCGGCGAATGCCGTTTATGGCTACCACCAGATCCCGGATATCGGCGCATTGCCTGGTTTGGTCGGTCTCTAAGTCTCAAGGCACTCTTCAAGGCAAAAGGGGTTAGACATGGGCAGTGAGTCCTATTGGCTCGATACCGCACCGCAATTCACCGGTGCACAGCTCGGCGCATTGCCCGGGCAGGTCGATGTGGCCATCGTCGGTGGTGGTCTCACTGGCCTGGCCGCGGCCCGAGCCCTGGCCTTGAAGGGGGCCAGTGTGGTGGTGCTGGAAGGAGGGCGGGTGATTGGCGAGGCTTCGGGGCGCAATGGTGGCCACTGCAGCACCGGCGTTGCCCAAGACTACGCGGCACTCAGCGCCAGCCTCGGTGCTGATAAGGCGCGTGCTTATTACCAAGCCTATGAAAGCGCCGTACAGAGCGTCGTTTCGTTGGTGGAGCAGGAGCAGATCGCCTGCGACCTCAAGCGCAATGGCAAGCTGAAGCTGGCCGCCAAACCGATGCATTACGAAGGTTTGGCGCGCACCTGCGAATTGATTCGACGGGAGGTCGACGCCGAGGTCGAGTTGCTCTCTCCAGAAGAAGCCCGTGCTGAAGCCAACTCGGCCCAGTTCCATGGAGGCATGCTGCAGCGCAACGGCGTGCAGATGCATGTCGGGCGCTTCGGTGTCGGGTTGGCCGAGGCGGCAGCTCGTCACGGCGCATTGATCTTTCAGGGCGTGTCAGTGACGGACTGGAAAGCCAGTGCCGGCGGCTATCAGGTCAATACCACCAAGGGCTCGCTACACGCCACGCAGATTCTGCTGGCCACAGGCACGTGCCAGCAGGGCGGATTGGGCTGGTATCGGCGGCGGATCGTGCCGGTGGGCAGTTTCGTGATCGCCACCGAGGTGCTACCGCAGGCCCTGATCGACAGCTTGCTACCGGCACGGCGTTCCTATGTCACCAGCCGCATGATCGGTAACTACTTCCGCCTGACACCGGACAACCGGTTGCTGTTTGGCGGTCGTGCCCGGTTTGCCATGTCCGACAGCATTTCCGACGCCAAGAGCGGCAAGGTATTGCAGGCGGCGATGGTCCAGATGTTTCCGCAACTGGCTAGCGTGAAGATCGATTACTGCTGGGGTGGCCTGGTGGATATGACCTCCGATCGGTTACCCCGCGCCGGGCAGCATGGAGGGGTTTATTACTCCATGGGCTACAGCGGTCATGGGGTGCAAATGTCGGTGCACATGGGGCAGGTCATGGCCGAGGTAATGGCTGGCAAGGTCGAGGCCAATCCGTGGCGCGAACTCGATTGGCCTGCCATTCCCGGGCATTTCGGCAAACCCTGGTTCCTGCCTCTGGTGGGTGCGTATTACCGCCTGCAGGACTACCTGCACTGAGTTCATGGTGTTGCTTTACGTTTCAACCACGCTGCACTTAATCAGCAGCACTTGAGCCTTATCATTGACGAAAGGTAGGACTGACATGACTGACAATAAAAAAAATATCGACTCCCAGCTGATCACCGGTGAAGAAAGTCTGCGCGTTTTCGAAGGGCTCAATCGCGGCATGTCACGCCGCAATGCATTGCAGATGCTGGGGTTGGCCGGGGTGGCTGTCGCGGGCGCCAGTAGTCTGTTCGGCGCCGCTGGCAAGCTGTTTGCCGATGATGAAGCTGCAAGCCCTGGCAAAGGCAAGCCCGGCGGTCGTATCCGCGTCGCAGGCTCGTCCAGTTCCACCGCCGACACTCTTGATCCGGCCAAAGGTTCAGGGTCCACCGACTACGTGCGCCATTACATGTTCTACAACGGTCTGACGCGTTTCGACAGTCATATGGTGCCGCAACTGGAGTTGGCCGAGCGTATCGAAACCACTGACGCCACGCTCTGGGTGATCAGCCTGCGTAAGGAAGTGACCTTCCACAACGGCAAGGCGCTGACCGCCGCTGACGTGGTGTTTTCGCTGTTGCGGCACAAGGATCCTCTCACCGGTTCCAAGGTCCTGCCGCTGGCGTCGCAGTTCGCCGAGGTCAAGGCCGTCGGTACCCACGAAGTGCAGATACAATTGAGCGGCCCGAATGCTGAATTGCCGTCGGTTCTTGCCGTCTCTCACATGTTGATCGTTCCCGAGGGTACGAGCGATTTCAGCCAGGGCATCGGTACCGGTCCGTTCAAGGCCAAGGAGTTCCAGCCCGGGGTGCGTTCGATTGCTGTGCGCAATACCAATTACTGGAAACCCGGCTTGCCCTACCTGGACGAGATCGAATTTATCTCAATTGCCGACGAGTCGTCACGGATCAACGCCCTGTTGTCGGGCGACGTGCACATCGTCAACGAGGTTAACCCGCGCTCAACGGTTCGCATCAAGGCCAGCCCCAAGCATCGGGTCGTGGACTCGCCGTCGGGTAACTACACTGACCTGATTATCCGTCAAGACCAGATGCCGGGCCAAAGCCCGGAGTTCACGCAGGCCATGAAATACTTGATGGACCGCGAGCAAATCAAGTCGGCGATATTCCGTGGCTACGCCCGGGTTGGCAACGATCACCCGATCGCACCGGGTGCGCGCTTCTTTAACGCCGACCTGCCACAACGTGCCTACGATCCGGAAAAAGCCAAGTTCCTGCTCAAAAAGGCCGGCATGGAAAGCATCACTATGCCGCTGATGTGCTCGCCGGCTGCGACCGGTTCGGTGGACATCGCCGTGCTGCTGCAGCAGTCAGCCAAAGAGGCAGGGCTCAAGCTCGACGTCAACCGTCTGCCGAGCGATGGCTACTGGTCCAACCATTGGGCGAAGCACCCACTGAGCTTTGGCAACATCAATCCGCGGCCCAATGCCGACATGCTTTTCTCGCAGTTCTTCCAGTCGACAGCACCCTGGAATGAGTCCGGCTGGAAAAACGAACAGTTCGACCAACTGTTGGTACAAGCCCGAGGTGAAACCGACGAGGCCAAGCGCGGCAAGATGTACGCAGATATGCAAACCCTGGTGCATGAGCACAGCGGTATCGGCGTGCCAGTGTTCATCAGCAACATCGATGCCGCCGATCAGCGAGTCAAGGGCTACGGCACCAACCCTCTAGGCGGTTTCATGGGGTACATGTTTGCCGAGCAGGTCTGGCTGGACGCTTGATGAAAGTTGGGTTTTTGCTGCAGCTACATTGCATGAGGATTGGGTGATGAATAGCAACACACTGTGGTTGATCGGCCGGCGCTTGGGCGCGGCGATCGTGACCTTGTTGATTGTGTCCATGGTGGTGTTCGCCATCACGGCGGTGCTGCCGGGAGACGCGGCACAACAGTCTCTGGGGCAATTCGCCACGCCCGAGCAGGTGGCAGCCTTGCGCCTGAAAATGGGGCTGGATCAGCCCGGTGTGTTGCGTTACCTGCACTGGTTGATGAGCCTGCTCAGCGGTGACATGGGGCAGTCGGTATCCAACGCCATGCCGGTCCGAGACTTGATGGCTGGGCGTCTGCCCAACACCCTGATGCTGGCGGCCGCCACGGCGCTGGTATCAGTGCCGGTGGCGTTGATTCTGGGTATCGGTTCGGCCATGGGCCGGGGCGGGCGCATCGACAGTGTCCTCAGCTTTTTTACCTTGACCATGGTGGCGGTGCCAGAGTTTCTGGTTGCGACCCTGGCGGTGCTGATTTTTGCGGTGAACCTGGGTTGGTTGTCGGCGTTGTCCTACGCCAGTGACATCACGTCACCCTGGCAATTCATGCGCACTTACGCCTTACCGGTGATGACGCTGTGCTGCGTGATTGTCGCGCAAATGGCACGCATGACCCGGGCGGCGGTGATCGATCAGCTCGACAGCCCTTACGTGGAAATGGCCCGGCTCAAAGGTGTGAGCAAGATTCGGATCGTTCTACGCCATGCCTTGCCCAACGCCATCGGGCCCATCGCCAATGCCATCGCCTTGAGCCTGTCTTACCTGTTGGGCGGGGTGGTGATCGTTGAAACGATCTTCAACTACCCCGGCATCGCCAGCCTGATGGTCGATGCCGTGACCAACCGCGACATGGCCCTGGTTCAAGCCTGCACCATGTTGTTTTGTACGGCGTATTTGACGTTGGTGCTGATTGCCGACCTGTGCGCGATTCTTTCCAATCCGAGGCTGAGAAATCAATGAACAATCTCATTGTGAAATCGCCGGCTACCACCAAATTGGCGCTGGGCAAGGTTTCCCACAGATCGTCCTGGCTCGGCCTGATCGGCGCTGCGATGTGTGTGATCTGGTTGCTGGTGGCCATCTTCGGCCCATGGCTGGCACCGCATCCGGTAGGGGAAGTGGTCTCCGACAATGTCTTCGACAACCTGAGCGCTGCTTACCCGTTCGGCACCGATTACCTGGGCCGCGACATGCTCAGCCGGATCCTCGTCGGCGCACGATTCACCGTCGGCCTGGCCTTGGTGGCGGCGGTGTTGGCCAGCGGTATGGGGACCAGCTTCGCGTTGCTGTCGGTGGTGTCGCCGAAGTGGCTGGATGAGTTGATCAGTCGCTTGATGGACGCCTTCATTTCGATCCCCAGCAAGATGCTGGCGTTGATCATGGTCTCGGCCTTCGGCTCCTCGGTCACCTTGTTGATCTGCACGGCGGTATTGAGCTTCACCCCGGGTGCATTCCGCATCGCCCGCAGCATGGCGGTGAACATTGAGGCGCTGGAGTACGTGCAGGTAGCTCGTACCCGTGGCGAGCGCCGGCTGTATGTGGCTTGCGTGGAAATTCTGCCGAATATGCTCAACCCGGTGCTTGCAGATCTGGGGCTGCGCTTCGGTTTCATCGTGTTGTTGCTCAGCGGTATGAGTTTTCTTGGCCTGGGTGTGCAACCGCCGGATGCCGATCTCGGGTCGCTGGTGCGCGAAAACATCGGCGGTCTCAACCAGGGTGCGCCTGCCATCGTGATTCCGGCTTTGGCCATCGGCACCCTGACCATCGGTGTGAATCTGTTTATCGACCGACTGTCGTCGCGACGTAGTCGACGTTCGGGAGGTCATTGAAATGAGCGAGTTAATTAAGGTTCAGGACCTGCGGGTGGTCGCCTGTGGTGAGCTTGGTGAGGTGGAAATCGTCAAGGGCGTAAGCTTCTCCCTGCAGAAAGGCGAAGTGCTGGCGTTGATCGGTGAGTCCGGCTCCGGCAAGACCACTATCGCCCTGGCGTTACTCGGTTATGCCCGACGCGGTTGTCGGTTGGCGGGCGGGACGGTGCAGATCGGCGAGCACGACATGCTGGCGTTGAGCGAAGGCGAGCTGCAAGGCTTGCGCGGCAACCGTGTGTCGTACATCGCTCAGAGCGCCGCCGCGGCGTTCAATCCGGCGAAAAAACTTATCGACCAAGTAGTGGAGGGCGCGTTGATTCATGGCCTGGGCAGCAGGACTGTGCTTGAGGCCAAGGCCATCGAGTTGTTCCGCGACCTGGCCCTGCCAGACCCCGATCACATTGGCCAGCGTTACCCTCATCAGGTTTCCGGCGGGCAACTGCAACGTGTGATGGCGGCTATGGCGCTGATCAGCGATCCATTGCTGGTGGTGCTCGACGAACCGACGACGGCACTTGATGTGACCACCCAGATCGATGTGCTGCGCGCCTTCAAACGGGTGGTCCGTGAGCGTGGCGCGACGGCGGTCTACGTGTCCCACGACCTGGCGGTAGTGGCGCAGATGGCCGATCAGATCGTGGTGCTTAATGGCGGTGAGATCTTCGAGCAGAGCGCCACGGCACCCTTGCTTAAAGGCCCGGCCCACGAATACACCCGCAGCTTGCTGGCGGCAGCACGGCCGGACACCACTATCCGTCCACCCTGCGGTGTCGCTGAAGACACGCCTTTGCTGACCATTCAGGGTCTGACCGCCGGTTACGGCAACAAAAACTCGCATGGCATGCCATCGATCCTCGTATTGGAGGACATTGATCTGACCGTGCGTCGGGGTCAGGCGATTGGCGTCATCGGTGAGTCAGGTTCTGGCAAGTCGACTTTGGCACGGGTGGTTGCCGGGTTGTTGGCGCCGGCCCTCGGCGGGCTGACCTTCGATGGCCAGCCCCTGGGTGGCAGTCTGTCGTCGCGCACCGACGAGCAGTTTCGACGCATTCAAATGGTCTTTCAGAATGCCGACACCGCACTCAACCCGATGCACAGTGTCAGCACTATTTTGAGTCGCCCGCTGAAGATGTATTTCGGCCTCAAGGGTGCGGCTTTGCGCGAGCGTATCGGTGAGTTGCTGGATCTCGTTCGTTTGCCGCGCACGCTGGCTGAACGTCGTCCGAACGAACTGTCCGGCGGGCAGAAACAACGGGTCAATCTGGCCCGGGCCCTGGCGGCCAAGCCGGATCTGATTCTCTGCGACGAAGTGACCTCGGCGCTGGATACCGTGGTCGGTGCAGCGATTCTCGAACTGCTGCGCGACCTGCGACAGGAACTGGGGGTGTCCTATCTGTTTATCAGCCATGACATCTCCACCGTGCGAGCCCTGTGCGACGACATTGTGGTGATGTACAGCGGCCACAAGATTCAGGCCGGTACTCGACAATCGTACGCCGAAGCACCATTCCATCCCTATACCGACCTGTTGATCCATTCGGTTCCGGAGTTGCGCCAGGGCTGGCTGGAAAGCTGCGGAACAACGACCTGTGGCACGCTGCCGCCCATAGGTGCCAAGGCCAATGTGCCAGGGCTGTGCACCTTCCTCAATCGCTGTCCTGTGCGGGTTGACGGTCTGTGTAATTGCGTCCCGCCGGACCGCCGGATGATTGTTGGCGGCAGTGAAATCCTTTGCCATCACGACAGTGCGGAGTTGATAAAAACTCAGCAGTATTCAAACAACATGATCGTGGGAGCCTATGCATGAACGGGCGTTTCGTCAGGCTGGCCGAACAGGATCGGCCAACCGTCCAATTAAAGGTCGACGGCATGCCGATCGAGGCGCTGAAGGGCGATACGCTGATGGTTGCGTTGCTGACTCAGGGCTCGACGTTGCGCCAATCGGAGTTCGATCCAGGGCGGCGCGCCGGTTTCTGTCTGATGGGAGCCTGCCAGGACTGTTGGGTCTGGACCCGCAGCGGCGAGCGTCTACGCGCCTGTTCCAATGAGGTCCGTGAAGGCCTGGATATTGTCACCACACAACCGGAGGCGATATGGCCACTGCGCGGCTGAGCACTCATCGAGTCGTTATCGTCGGCGCCGGACCGGCCGGCACACGTTGTGCCGAAACCCTGGTCGCCGCTGGACTCAAGCCCATCCTGATCGACGAGAATCGCCGGGATGGCGGGCAGATCTACCGGCGCCAACCCGAAGGGTTTACCCGGAATTACGCCACGCTGTATGGCACCGAAGCCGCCAAGGCCAACGACCTGCACCAGAGCTTCGACCGCTTGCACGGGCAGATCGATTATCGCCCGGACACGCTGGTGTGGAACCTGACACCGGGCCAACTGTGCTGTGTCAGCCAGGGCAAGCACTCGACAGTGGATTACGACGCGCTGATCCTCTGCACCGGTGCCACCGACCGCTTGATGCCGATTGAAGGTTGGCAGTTGGCGGGCACGTATAGTCTCGGCGGTGCTCAGATCGCCCTGAAATCTCAGGCTGTGTCCATCGGCCACCGCGTGGTGTTCATGGGCAGCGGGCCGTTGCTGTATCTGGTTGCCAGTCAGTATGTGAAGGCGGGAGCCAAGGTCGCGGCAGTGCTCGACACTTCGCCTCTGAGCAAACGCATCCTTGCCATGCCGAAACTGCTGGCACGCCCGGGGTTGCTGTTCACCGGGATGAAGTTATTGGCGCAGTTGTATCGCGCGAAGATCCCGGTGCATCTGGGCATTTCGCCGCTTCAAGTGCAGGGCGATGCGGCCAGCGGTGTCAGTGCCGTACGCGTGCGCACGGCACGTGGTGAGACCTTGACGGTGGATTGCGATGCCGTCGCGCTGGGTTATCACCTGCGCCCGGAAACTCAATTGGCCGACCTGGCCGGTTGCCGTATGCGCTTCGATGAAGCGTCGAGCCAATGGTGGCTGGCTACGGATGAAGACGGCCGGACCTCGGTCAGCGGCGTGTATGCCGCCGGTGACGGTTCGAAGATTCGCGGCGCCGATGCCGCCGAGCACGCCGGGCGCCTGGTGGCCATGGCGCTGCTGGAGGATCAGCAGCAACCGATAAACGTCGGGTTGCGCGACGAACAACGCCATGCACTGGCGGTGATGGATGAATTTCGCCTCGGTCTGGCACAGGCGTTTCCCTGGCCTTCCGCCCAGGCCAAAGCGCTACCGGATGAGGCGATCGTCTGCCGCTGCGAAATGATCACTGCCGGTGAGTTGCGTCGGACCGTCAGTGAGAAGGGGGCCTGTGAAGTCAACCGGGCCAAGGCCTTCAGCCGGGTCGGCATGGGCCGCTGCCAGGGGCGTTATTGCTCGCAAGCCGGGGCAGAGGTGATTGCCGCTGCCGCGGGCGTCAGCGTGCAACAGGTCGGCCGACAACGGGGTCAGGCGCCGGTTAAACCCCTTTCGATACTCACCGAGGAGGTGTCGCCATGACGGTACAGAAAGCCGATGTTGTGATTGTTGGCGGCGGCCTGATGGGCTCAGCGGCGGCGTTTTTCTTGCGCCTGCGCGGGCAGTCGGTGATCTTGCTGGAGCGAGACCAGATCGGTCAGTACGCCAGCGGCGTGAATTTCGGCAACGTGCGACGTCAAGGGCGTTTTCTCGGGCAGCTGGAACTGGCCAATCGTTCCTGGGCGTTATGGAAGCGTTTGCCGGAGCTGATCGACGATGACCTGGAATTCATCGCCAGCGGGCATATGCGGGTGTGTTACCGCGAAGACGAGATCGCCGAGCTGCAAGCCTACGCAGACGCTCCTGAGGCGGAGCAGCTGGACCTGAAGATCTTTTGTGGCGACGAGTTGCACAAGCGCTTTCCATTTCTCGGCCCGGATGTGAAGGGCGGTTCTTATGCCCCCCACGATGGTCACGCCAATCCGCGTCTGGCGGCCCCGGCGTTTGCCCGTGCAGCACGACGCCTCGGTGCGCGGATCGAAGAGCGCACGGAAGTGGCCGAGGTGCATAAGATCGGTGATGAGTTCCACATCAGCACCACCGACGGTCGTCAGTTCAGCGCCGCTCAGCTGTTGATCACCGCTGGCGCCTGGGGCCAAAAACTCTCGGCGCAGTTCGGCGAGCCGGTGCCGCTGGAAACCCATGGTCCGCAAATGGCCGTGACCGAGCCGGTGCCTTACGCCTTGCCGACAGTGCTCGGTGTCTATACCAAGATTCCCGAGGAAGTGATTTATTTCCGCCAAATACCCCGTGGAAACATCATCATCGGTGGCGGCTATCGCAGCGAACCGGACATGCTCAACCGCCGGGCCTATGTCGAGCCGCGCAGCATTCTCAATCAGTTCGATCAGATGCGTCGCCTGCTGCCGGGTGTCGGCAACCTGAACATCATTCGGGTCTGGAGTGGTATCGAAGGTTACCTGCCTGATTCACTGCCCGTGATGGGGCCAAGCGGCACCGTTGATGGTTTGTTCTATGCGTTCGGCTTCTGCGGTCATGGCTTCCAACTTGGCCCGGGCGTCGGCGACGTGATGGCCGAGCTGATCAGTACCGGCAGCACCAGCACTTCGATTTTGCCGTTCTCCATCAACCGGTTCGCCTCTTCAGTCGAGCAACGGAGCAAGGCCTCATGAAGCCCCGTGTACTGGACATTCTTAAACGCCTGATGGCCTTTGAAACCGTTTCTTCGGAATCGAACATGGCCTTGATTGAGTACGTGCGCGATCTGCTGCTGACCAAGGGCATCGAGTCGCTGATCGTCAAAGACTCCAGCGGCAAAAAGGCCAACCTGTTCGCCAGTACCGGTCCGCGGGAGGTGCCGGGGGTTCTGCTGTCCGGCCATACCGACGTGGTGCCGGCAGCGGGGCAGGCCTGGACCTTTCCGGCGTTTCAGGCGAGCGTGCAGGACGGTCGGATCTATGGCCGTGGCAGTTGCGATATGAAGGGTTTTGTCGCACTGGCTATCGACGCCATGCTCGATGCCGCCGATCATCCGTTGAGTCGGCCGTTGCAACTGGCGCTGTCCCATGACGAAGAAATCGGCTGCGTGGGTGTACGACGCTTACTGGATGTGTTGCATCTGGCGCCGGTGCGGCCGTTTCTGTGCGTGATCGGTGAGCCGACCAACATGCAGTTTGTTCTTGGGCACAAGGGCAAGGGTTCTTACCGCTCTTACTGTCGCGGCCTGGAGGCCCATTCCTCCCTGGCGCCACGCTCGGTCAATGCGATTCACGTGGCTTGCGATTTCATCGCTGCGCTGCGTCAGGGCCAGCAGCAACTGCAAGAGCAGGGCGCTCAGGATGCCGAATACGACGTGCCCTACAGCACCGTGCATGTCGGGCAGATTGTCGGCGGCAAGGCGCTGAACATCGTGCCGAACCTGTGCACCTTGGATTTCGAAGTGCGTAACTTGCCGGCGGACGACCTGGATCAGTTCCTAGAGCAGATGCGCGAACGGGCCGAGCTGATCGTTCGCGAAGCCAAAAAGCTGTCCAGCGTGGCGGATATCGAGATCGAAACCCTGAACGTCTATCCGGGCCTCGATACCCACCCGAGCGTTGAAGCGGTGCGTTTTCTGAAAAACTTCGCCGCCCCGGACACCGGCACTGCCAAAGTTTCATTCGGCACCGAGGGCGGGTTGTTCAAACAACGCCTGGATGTGCCGGTGGTGGTCTGTGGCCCAGGCTCGATAGAACAGGCACACAAGCCTGACGAGTTCATCGAGATCAGCCAGATGGAAGCCGGCGAGCACTTTCTACAAGGGTTATTGGGCTCGATGCGGCTTTAGTGTTCCGCTTGCCTGGTCCGAACACTCGCTCACCGCGCTTATGGCCCCTTTATGGAATGGCGTCCAGGAACGCGTGACGTCCCGAGCTTGAGTTCACCCGCTCATCGTACTGACAGTGTGGGAAGTGCTGAGAAAGGCTTCCCAGGCTTGCTTGACTGCGCCTATCAAGAAAAACCGCCAGCCACTCGCAACCCTTCCGGAGTCCCCCATGAAAGTGCTTGAGCGCCTGTCATTCTCTGGCAAGTTCGTCTTGCTCGGCTTGCTAGCCGTGACCCTGATTACCATTCCAACCTGCCTTTACGTACTTGGCGCCTATCAGAGTAGCTACCAGACAAATCAGGAGCTTCGCGGCGTACGACCGGTGCAGGCGTTGCTCGAGCTTATCCACTTGACGCAGCAGCATCGCGATTTGTCATCCGTCGCGCTGGCCGGCAACCGGGACTTCCACAAAGCCGGTCTGGATAAACAGGCCGAAGTGGATCGCGCCATCGAGGCAACCGATCGGGTTTTACAGGACGCCCAAGTCTCCCCCACCATTCTGGCTGCCTGGCGACAGGCGCAGCAACAATGGCAAGAACTGGCCGGCCAGGTTGCTCAGTCCTCAGTCAAGGGCCCGCAGAGTCTGGCCCGTCATAGCCAGTTGATCGCAGCCTACCTGCTGATCGAGGACGCAATGCTCGATCACTTCAAACTTTCCCTGGATCCGGTTTTAGGGACTTACTCGCTAATGGCGGGTGCCTTGATCGAATTGCCGCAAGCCACCGAGTTATTAGGTCAGTTGCGGGGTGCCGGCGGCCTGTATCTGGCGCAGGGCCGGATCCTGCCTGAGCAACAAGGTGCACTGCGTGGTTTGGCTACCCAGGCGCTGAGCAGCGTTGACAAGACGATACGTGCCTTGACCAAGGCGAGTGCCGCCGAGCCGGAACTCAAGGCTCTGCTAGAAGCACCGCTAGCGGCACTAGGACCGCAAATCCAGCGGGCGCTTGAACTCAGCAATACGCGATTGGTATCGGCCGTCGAAATGGACATGGATTTCGCGCCCAGCGTAAGCCCCGCAGGAAATAACGAGCCTACCGATGCCTTGTACGCGCTTAAGCTGAGTTACCCGGTCGGCGACTATCTGACTGCTTACAGTAAACCCGTTGACGCCTTGTACGCCCTTGGCCGTTCAGCGCTGACGGCGCTCGATGAAGCGCTGATAGAGCGTCGCGACAGCGCCCGGCAGAGCGTCATCCTGATGTCCGCAGGTTTGCTGGCGCTGCTGTTGGCTGGCGGTACCTTGGCCACCTTGATCGTGCTGCGTCTGCTTAAACAGTTGGCGATGGCCATGGCAGCAGCCGAGCGTATCGCCGAGGGTGACCTGACCCAACCATTGGATATCGTTGGTATGGATGAAGCGGCGCGCCTGTTGCAGGCGCTTGAGCGCATGCAAATGAACCTGCGCAGTACGGTCAGGCAGGTTTTGAGTTCTTCCGAGCGACTGGCCACGACGTCAGCTCAGTTAAGTTCAGTGACCGATGACGCCACCCGTGGTGTGCGACGGCAGAGCGCTGAACTCGACCAGGCGGCCACTGCGGTCACAGAGATGACGGGTGCGATCGAAGACGTTGCGCGGAATGCCGCCTGGGCCTCAGAGGTTTCCCAAGCAGCAGACCAGCGTTCGCGTCAGGGGCAAGAGAGCGTCAGCCGTACAGTCGGTGCCATCGAATCGTTGACCGAGGATATCGAGGATACCGCAAGCGCCCTGCAAACCCTGGCAGGCCAGATAGGTGACATCGGCTCGGTGTTGGATGTGATTCGCGGCATTGCCGAACAAACGAATCTGCTCGCCTTGAATGCGGCAATCGAGGCGGCTCGCGCGGGCGAAAGCGGACGGGGTTTCGCCGTGGTAGCCGACGAGGTCCGGGCCTTGGCGCAACGAACCCAGGAGTCGACCAAACAGATTGAGACCATCATCGGTTCGGTGCAAAAAAGCAGTCAAGGCACCCTGCGAGCCATGCAGAGCAGCAATGGTAAAACCCGGGAAACTTTGGAGGTCGCCCGTGCGGCAGGCACGGCACTGAATGCCATCGTAGACGACATCGCCCAGATCAACGAACGCAATCTATGTATTGCAAGTGCCACCGAAGAGCAATCGCATGTAGCCCGTGAGGTGGATCGCAACCTGCTCAATATCCGTGATGTTTCCCAACTGGCCTCAGCTGGCGCCAATCGGAGCCAGGCCTCTAGCCGGGAACTCGCGGGCTTGGCCAGCGAGCTGAATGGCATGGTCAAGCACTTTGTCGTCTGACCGGGGCTCGCTGCGTCTCGGTAACGGGAACCGGGACGAAAGCCCTCACAAACCAACAGTAGAGCCTGCTGTCGAATGCTGATTTTCAGCATTCAAGGCTGCCCTGGCGGCGCTTTCAGCATCCTCGTCTGTGGCGACACAATAGACTGAAGCCTGTCTCGGAACAGGACTCGACCATGCTCAACAATCGCCTGAAAGACCCCAGCCTGCTGGTAGAACTCGCTTACATCGACGGTCAGTGGATCAGCGCCGACAACGCCGCCACCCTGGACGTTATCGACCCGGCCAGCGGCCAGTTGCTCGCCCGCGTACCCGCGATGCAAGGCAGCGAAACCCGACGCGCCATCGACGCTGCCGAACGCGCTTGGCCGGCCTGGCGCGCACGCCCGGCGGCAGAACGGGCGGCGCTGCTGGAACGCTGGTATCAGGCGATGATCGACAACCTGGACGATCTCGCGTTGATCATGACCTGCGAGCAAGGCAAGCCGCTGAATGAAGCCAAGGGCGAGGTCCGCTATGGCGCCAGTTTCGTCAAATGGTTCGCCGAAGAAGCCCGTCGGGTTTACGGCGAAACCATCCCGGCACCCAGCGGCGACCGCCGCCTGCTCACGCTTAAGCAGCCGGTTGGCGTCTGCGCCGCGATCACCCCGTGGAACTTCCCCAACGCGATGATCACCCGCAAATGCGCACCCGCTTTGGCGGCCGGCTGCCCGGTCATCGTCAAACCCTCGGATCTGACTCCACTGTCCGCCCTGGCTCTGGCGGTGCTCGCCGAGCGCGTCGGCATTCCGGCCGGGGTGTTCAACGTAGTGACCGGTATGCCCGCCGGCATCGGCGAAGAACTGACCGGCAACCCGACGGTGCGCAAGATCTCCTTCACCGGTTCCACCGCTGTCGGCCGGCTGCTGATGCGCCAGAGCGCCGAACACATCAAGCGCTTGAGTCTGGAACTGGGCGGTAATGCTCCGTTCATTGTGTTCGACGACGCTGATCTGGAGCAGGCAGTGGCGGGCATCATGCTCAGCAAGTTCCGCAACGCTGGCCAGACCTGCGTTTGCGCTAACCGGATTCTGGTGCAGGACGGGATCTACGAGCGCTTCGCCCAGCGCCTGGTGGAGGAGGTGGGCAAACTCAAGGTCGGCAATGGCCTGGACGCCGACGTCACCATCGGTCCACTGATCAATGCGGCGGCGGTGAGCAAGGTTGCCCGGCATATCGACGATGCGTTGAGTCAGGGAGCCCGTCTGCTCTGTGGCGGCGTCCCCGAGGGCGACAGCCAGTTCGTCCAGCCGACGGTGCTCGGTGAGGCCCATGCCGGGATGTTGCTGGCCAACGAAGAAACTTTCGGCCCAGTCGCACCGCTGATGCGCTTTACCAGTGAAGAAGAAGCGCTGACCCTGGCCAATGCCACGCCTTATGGCTTGGGCGCCTATTTCTTCACCCAGGATTTGCGCCGTTCATGGCGCTTCGGTGAGGCGCTGGAGTTTGGCATGATCGGTCTCAACACCGGGCTCATCTCCATGGAAGTCGCCCCATTCGGCGGTATCAAACAATCGGGTCTGGGCCGTGAAGGCAGCAAATACGGCCTGGATGAATACCTGGAAGTCAAAGCCTTCCACATCGGTGGGCTGTGATCCGGTCACCGTTTGAACAGGATATTGAGGAGCCACGATTGATGAGTAAACCATTCAGAATCGCCGCGATTGCCGGCGATGGTATCGGCAAGGAAGTCTTGCCTGAAGGGCTGCGGGTACTGGAGCAGGCCGCGAAGAAATGGCAGCTGGACTTGAGCATCGAAGTGCTCGATTGGGCCCACTGCGATTACTATCTGGAACACGGGCAGATGATGCCTGCCGACTGGTTCGAACAACTCAAGGGCTTCGATGCGATTTACTTTGGCGCCGTGGGCTGGCCAGATAAAGTGCCGGATCACATTTCCCTGTGGGGTTCGCTGCTGAAGTTTCGCCGTGACTTCGATCAATACGTGAATATCCGTCCGGTGCGGCTGTTTCCTGGTGTGCCGTGCCCGCTGGCCGGGCGCGAAGCCGGGGACATCGATTTCGTGGTGATCCGCGAGAACACCGAGGGCGAGTATTCGTCGGTCGGCGGCAAGATGTTCGAAGGCACCGAGCATGAGTTCGTGCTGCAGGAGTCGGTGTTCACCCGGCGCGGCGTGGACCGGATTCTCAAGTTCGCTTTCGATCTGGCCCAGACCCGGCCGCGCAAACGTCTGACTGCGGCCACCAAGTCCAACGGCATTTCCATCAGCATGCCTTATTGGGACGAGCGCACCGCGCTAATGGCGCAGCATTACCCGGAGGTCAGCTGGGACAAGCAACACATCGACATTCTCTGTGCACGCTTCGTGTTGCAGCCGGATCGTTTCGATGTGGTGGTGGCGTCGAATTTGTTTGGCGACATTCTGTCCGACCTGGGGCCTGCCTGCGCCGGGACCATCGGCATCGCCCCCTCTGCCAACCTCGATCCGGAGCGGCGCTTTCCCTCGCTGTTCGAACCGGTCCATGGCTCGGCGCCGGATATCTATGGACAGAACATCGCTAACCCGATTGCGATGATCTGGTCCGGTGCCTTGATGCTGGACTTCCTGGGCAATGGCGATGAGCGCTACCGTGCGGCCCATGACGGCATTCTCAAGGCTATCGAGCAGGTCATCTCCGAGGGGCCGATCACCCCTGATTTGGGTGGACAAGGCTCGACCCAGGATGTCGGTATGGCCATCGCTGCGGCGCTTTAACTCCAGATAACAACAGGTCGGCAGGAGAGCTCCACTCATTCCTGTGTATCACCCTTCTAGCCCGTCTCACTGCGGGCTTTTTTTATCGCGCGCAAATACCCCTCTGACAGTCTCTGCTCAAAGTGGCCTACCGGGCGCCTGCGCAGTGGAACCGCTTCGAACGGCTCTTTCCAGTATTGCGAAGGGCCAGCGAAGAGGGATCAAAGGAATGTGAAGGAAGTTGAGTATGCGGATGTTATTGATGGTTTTGGTGGGCTGCGCTATGCACGCCAAGAGTTGGGCGGGGTCCCCCATAGACGTGGTCATTCTCTGTGACGCCGGCTACCCGCCTTATAGCTATGCCGAGGGTGATGAGGCCAAGGGGCTTTACACCGATATTCTGCGCACCGCCTTTACCCGCATGCCGGAATATAACGTGCACATTCGTCCTGTGCCTTGGGCGCGCGGTCTGGCGGAAGTGGCCAGCGGCCGCGCCTTTGCTCTTTATCCACCCTACCATCGACCCAGCGCACGGCCCTGGATGGACTTCTCGCGGCCTATATTGAGGGAGAAGGTAGTCGTCTTTGTGCGAGCAGAATTGGCGCGAATACGACCGGTCGAACACTTCCCGTTCGGCTATAGCGGTCTGCGTATTGGCGTGAACAGAGGGTTCATGAGCATTGACGACCAGGACTACCAAAGCATGCTCGCTACAGGGGCCCTGAAGCAGAGTTATGCCAACGACAATCGTAGCAACCTGGCCAGGCTCTATCATGGACGAATAGATGTCTATATCAATGACCGCCTTTCGGTCCAATGGGAACTTGAGCAGATGCAACGCGAGGGCGTCTTTGCCCAGAACGATCTCAACTGGCTAGTCGAAGGACCTTGGCTCTCCGGTGAGGCGGGGTACCTTGGTTATACCCGGCTCAATGCTTCGGCTTATCCTTACAAGCCCCAGTTCATGCAGCGTCTCGATAAGGTTCTGGCGGAGTTGGAGCGTGATGGCAGCATCGAGCGCCTGACAAAGAATTACGATTTGGTTAACCCTTTGTACTCCTCGGGTGATGGCATCTAGCAGCGGTGGGGGGAACACACCCAAGCTGCCTTCAGGGGCCACTGCCTCTGCGGGTCTCAAGTGTATCCCCTGGCCCGCCGGGGTTACCTGCTTGCAACCACCTGCTTTAGCGCCTCAACAAAGCGGCTTAGATCGCTCTTCTTCGTGTAGATGCTCGGCGACACCCGAAGTCCGCTGATGTGCCTGATCTGGCGGAACTTGACATGCACCTGGTGGGTTTTTCGAAGCTCCTGTTCAACCCATCGAGCATCACATTGATCGATAGAGAACAGGCTTACTGCGCCCAGCTCGACGGTATCAAGTGGCGTGTGGAGCCTGAAACCAGGAATGTCTTTGGCGAGGTCAACCCAGTAGCGGGTCAGCTCCTGTAGGCGTGCGTGAATGACTCGCGTGCCGATTTGTGTATGGAAACGGATAGCCGGGGCAATGCCCGCCTGTATCGCCGAGTTATAGGTGCCGAGATTCCAGTGGTCGAATTTGTCGATTTGAAGCGGCGGCGGATCGAAAGGCCCCAGCAACGGCCAAGTGCTGTCGATTCGGTCGCGCCTGACAATTAGCATGCCATTGCCGACCGGCGCCCCCAGCCATTTGTGGAGGCTGGTGATGAAGTAGTCGCAATCCAGTTCGCGGAAGCTGAGCGGCATCTGCGCAAACGTCTGGGCACCGTCCACCACAGTGACAATTGCCCGCGCTCTGGCTAGCGCACAGATGCGCTTGACCGGCAGGACTCGCCCGGTCCAATGAAGCATGTGGGTCAGCTGGATCACCCGTGTACGCGGGGTAATTGCCTGTGCATACGCTTGCACGATGACATTCTCATCGTCCATCAGGTCGAAGTCGACGGTCACCACTTCGATGCCTTCGCGCTGCTGACGCTGCAACCATCCGGCTATTACGCTCGGATAGTCCCACAGTGAGACCAGCACTTGGTCGCCGGCCTTCAATGGAATGCCGAAGATGGCTGTCGACAAGCCTTCGGATGAGTTGCGGTTCAGGGCGATCTCATCGGGATCGCAATCGGCCATGTCAGCCAGCTGTTGCTTGATCGTGGGGAGCTCGGCGTCGAGCTTGCTCCACATATTGACGTCCGGGTTGTGGCTGATCAGCCGATAGGCATCAATCATAGCCTGCTCTACCACCAGCGGTGGCGGACTCACTGCCGCGTTGTTCAGGTTCAATAAGGGGCGCTGCTCAGGATAGGCTGCGCACACGCGCTCCCAGAATGCTTCCTCAGTGACAGACTTGTCTGACATCAGCTGCACTTCCATTCTCGCTTCTCACCTCTGTTTGAATTGTTTACTTGGGCTTGGGCATTCGCCACGCCGACGAGCTTCAATGGCACGATTAGTGATCTCTTCAGAGCTGTCTGGACCACCAATAGCCGTTCGCTAAAGACGATATAGATTAGGGGTTAGTATTTTTTTACCGAGTCTTCGAGCGTGCGTGCCTGAGCGTCAATGGGTGGGTCCCTGGGCTGCTCAGTGACTGGCTTATCGTCGCCCATGGATTTGCGGAACCCCCTTATCGTGTCGCCGAGATCTGACCCCAAGCCTTTCAGGCGCCTGGTTCCGAACAGCATGATCACGATCAACAGGATGATCAGGAGTTTTCCGGTACTGAAGCCACCCAATCCCATTGTCTGTACTCCGCAAGCGATTGATCTGTTTTGTGGTGGGCCGGTGAAGGAGAAATCCATCTGCGGCGCTAAGGCGGTTCGAGTTACTTGACGACGTAGAACTTGCGCACATAGGTGCTGCTGTTCCAGGCGCATGGTGCGCCTCGGGGCACGAACACTGTATCGCCAGTGTTGACCGTCAGATGCGTCCCGTCCGCTATCTGGAGGGTCACACTGCCTTCGAGCAGGTTCATCAGTTCATGCAGCATGTGCGGCCTCGCCTTGCGGGTATAGGGTGTCGAGTCCCAGACGCCGATACGCAGGTTGGTCGCTTCTTCGACAAACACATTGTGCGAGCGACATTGAGGTGCCGGGCTTAGCAGGATTTCTGCATCCGGTGCTGCCGAGGGAGATAGCAGGGTTAGCGGGGGGAGAGGCGTTAATCCGGGATTGCACGCGGCAACGAGCTGAGTATCGGCGCAGAATGCCCAGAGAGAGTTGGGTTGCGCTTCGACTTGAAGAGATGTACCCCGGGCAATCACTGCGCTATCACCGGGATTGAGTTGGAGCGTGCCATCCTGACTCTGCAGGGTGACTTGTCCTGTGTGTACCACGATCATTTCGCTGTAGGGATATTCATTGACGCTGAATTGTCCACTCGCCTGGACCACGCCGGCAGCAATGTCATCCGTCCCGACATATGCAATGTGTCTGTCGAACGGATCGTTGGCCCCTAGCGAGCCGGGGGTAAATTTTGTTGAAACGGGGCTGCCATCGGCGTGTGCCAGCAGCACTGCAGTGAGCTCTTGCATGAAGGAGTTGCTCCAGAAATATGCGTCGTGTGGCGTTGTATGGATTTGCGGGGGGGGTAGTCAGCCGATGGCCTGAGTCACCAGCGCAAACTGGCGGACTGCGCCGATAGCCTGCGGTGGGGTGCCACGAACCATTTGCGCAACGGTGTCGACCTGCTTCAGCCCGGCTTCTTCCAGCCAAGGGGCCAGTCCGCTATCGGACGGTATATCCATGCGCACGAATGCGTCCGGAACTCGGGCCAACAACACCGCGATCAAGTGCTTGGCCTGCTCTGGACTTTCCGCGATGACCGGGCCGATGCAGCGACCACGGCCGAATGGGCGCAGCATGGCGAAGGCGCGTAGCTGACCCTCGCGCTCGATGCCGACCGAGTGTTCGACAACATCGAATAGATCATTGAGCACGGCGTGCCTGTTCAGGCCGCTGCCGTCGTTGGCCAGTACGACTTGATCGTTTCTATCGGCTTCGGTCAGCGGACGGCAGCGCTCATCGGCTGGAAGAACATTTGGTACAGGGGAGAGCGCATGCCCCTGATGTTGTTGAATATGTCCAAAGTCAATGAATCCCTGGCTGGCATAAAGTGGGGCACCGGCCAGCGTCGCATTGAGCATGGCGGTACGTGATCCGCAAGCCTCAAGTGCCAGTTCCATCAGCTTGCGACCGATACCCTGGCCCTGGTACTCATCACTGACGATCACCAGGCCGATAGTGGCGTAATCTCCCTGCGCACAGGTGAACGCGGTACCTATCAGGCGACCTCCATCTTCTACGACAAAACCCTGCGCGATGCGCTGCAACATGGCCCATTCCTCCAGGCGGTGGGGCCATTTCAGCTGTACGGACAAGGCGTGGGCCAACGGCACATCGGCCGTGGTCATGGGGCGATAGCTATACGTAGGGCGTTGCGAGTTGGACATGACAGATCTCCGTATACAGGGAGCGTGACCGGTCGGATTTCTCCGTGGAAAGTATTTGTATCTCACCTGCTGCGAGGCCTGACAAGAGGCCTCCATTGATTCGGTAGATTCTTTAAGCGATAGCTTTGCAGGCCACATTTACTGCTCAAATGAGAAGCAGTATCGGCAGCAAATACTGGATCGACTTTCAGGATGCGGAGCAAAGCAAAAGCCACTTCTGATGGGGAGATTGGAAAAAAAGGCGCCCGGATGGGCGCCTCAAGGTAAAGGGAGCGTGGAGCAGACCTTCAATAAAACCGGCCGGCCCACAGGTAAACCGGCCAGGACCTAACGTTACAGAATGCTCAGCGGGTACTCGATGATCAGGCGGACTTCGTCGATATCGCTCTCAAACGAGGTCGCGCGATGCGTAGCCTGGCGCACGCGGAAGGACAGGTCCTTGGCGGCCCCTGCCTGGACCACGTATTTGGCTTCCAGGTCACGCTCCCACTCCTTCTGGTCGTCGCCCACCTTGTTGGCATAGGCACCGTGCGGATCGGCCTTGGTGCCATCGATTTGATCACCTTTGACATAGCGGGCCATGAAGCTCAGCCCCGGTATGCCGAACGTGGCCATATTCAGGTCATAACGAGCCTGGATGGAGCGCTCGTTGGGGGCGTTGAAGTCGGAGTACTGAATCGAGTTGGCCAACCAGATCGAGTCCACACCGATGTAGTCGAAATACTCGTCGCCATCGATCTTCTGATAAGCCAGGGTGAACTTGTGGGCCCCCAAGGAATAGGCCGCCTTTGCCGACCAGCTCGTGGTGTCCAGTTTACCGGCACGCGCTTCGCCTTGGTCCTGGGTCTTATAGGCTGTCAAGCCAAAATTCATCGATTGCTGATCAGTCAGAGGGATCGTATAGGAGGCACTGCCGAAGTGCTGACGCCAGACATTGACTGCCTCACTGGTGTACGCCATCAGGCTGAGGTTGCTGTTGACTTTATAGGTGCCGCCAATGAAGTCGACGCTGTCAGCTTCGGTCCCACCGTAAGTGGTGAGCAGTTTGTCATCGGAGTTGGTCGAGGCTCGATTGTTGAATGCGGTGAAGTGGCCAGCCTCGAAAGAAACTGCGTCGAACTCTTTGCTCGACAGTTGGAAGCCGGTAGCGGTTTCCGGCAGTAAGCGGTTGTCGCCGGTGGCGAATACCGGAGCGGTCGGGCGTTGTTCGCCGTACTTCAGCACGGTAGAGGAAATGCGCATTTTCACTGCGCCGCCGATCTCGCCGTAGCTGTCCGGCACTTCAGCTTCGGCGGTGCGGTTGTTGCTGATCGGCAGCAGGCCATTGCCGGCCCGGCCGCGGCCAGTGTCCAGTTTGACCCCGCCGTACGCGTAGGCATCGGTGCCGAAACCGATGGTGCCCTGGGTGAAACCAGAGGCGAAGTTGAGCATGGCCCCCTGTGCCCACTCCTCGCGAAAGCCATTGCGCTCGCTGGCCGGCTTGGAGCCGTTAGTACCTTGGCTATTGCTGCCGCCATTGCGGAAGTCGCGATTCATATAGAAATTACGATTGAGCAACCCGAGGCTGCTGTCTTCAATGAAGCCATTGGCTTCCTGTTGCTGACCAGCTATTGCCAGTTGCGTGGTGGCGGCAATGACAGCCAAGGAGAGAGAGCTAAGTTTTGCGATGTTCATCGCTTACTCCATGAGTTCTTATTAGTGTTCGTTGCCTGCGCGGCAAGCAACGCTCTTGCGGCAGCTCAGGTAAACCACTGCGAAGTAAACCCGGGAGAGTCCTGTCGATCAGCGCCTTACGGTGGACTTGACCAGCAGTCGGGGCTGCGCAGCGGTGGCTGTATCGCAGTTACGGCGAGACCTGACAATGGGGTGCAGTCAATTCGGTAGATTGCATAAGTTGCGACTTCACGAGCCGCAATAACTACTCAATCGGGGAGGGGGATCAGCAGCAAATGTCGGCTGATTTTTTTGGGTGGGTATGCACAAAAACAGCAAAGTGGGATGAATAACTGGTTTGCTTTGTATAGCGCCAGATTTGCCTCAGAGAAGTAAAAAATCTGGCGCCGGTTGGTTGTTACCGGTGGGTTGGCAGTCGTTGGTCAGTAACTTCGCTCGCGGTCAACCTGGCCAAGCATTGACTCACCGCGTTGATGACGGCGGATATTTTCCAGCAACACGCTAAACGCACTTTCCGGTTGGGTCATCGCAGCGATATGCGGTGTCAGCAATATCTGCGGGTGGTGCCAGAAGGGATGGTCCGGCGCCGCTGGCTCCTGTTGCAGTACGTCTAGCACCGCCGCGCTGAGCTGGCCGCTGGCCAAAGCCTCAAGCAGATCCTCTTCTATCAGGTGCCCACCCCTTCCCATGTTGACCAAGGCAGCGCCTTTGGGGAGGTGCTGGAACAACTGACGGTTGAGAATCCCTTTGGTCTGCTCGGTCAATGGCAGGACACAAAGCACTATGTCGCACTGACGGAGGAAAGCTGGAAGTTGTTCGGTACCCGCAAAGCAATCCACCCCGGCAATGTGATGCTCGCTGCGTGCCCAGCCCGATAAATCGAATCCAAAGGTCTGCAAGGTGGCCAGAATCTGTTGAGCTTGTGTGCCGAGCCCCATGACACCTACTCGACGTTTGGCTGCCGGTTGCAGCAAGTGAGCCTGCCAGCACCGAGCCATTTGTTGCTGGCGATAACGGAGCATATCCCGGTGCAGGCTAAGCACCGCAAAACTGGCGTACTCGCACATGCCCCGAGTGATGCTCGGGTCGAGTAAACGTACCACCGGCAGGGTCGTTGGCAGGCGGTCAAGGTCAAGTTGGTCGACCCCGGCTGACAAGGCGAACAGTACCTGCAGGTTTGGCAACAATGTTTCGAGATCATCCGGCGCCTGCCAGGCCGCCAGGTAGCGAATATCCTTCGGATCGCCGATGTCCGGCCAGGCACGCCATTCGATTTCCGGAGCGTGCTCAGCGAATAGACACTTCCATTGTTCGCCGCGTACCGGGTCAGCTTTATAGAGCAGGGCCATGGGTAGCTTCTCGCATTAAGTAGGGAGTATCCAGCATGCCCGAGTGGCAGAGCAGGATATGTCGAAAGAATCTGCTTAAACGCATAACGTTGCGTTGTATGGGGCGCATGTCGGCAGATTCCATGGGGCTGGCTACAGCTGAAGGATTCTGCTGTTTACGGGGGTGAAAACAGTCGATCCGAATTTCTCAGAGGCCAAGTTCGGCTTAGACAATTGCGTCGAAAGCTTAACCTTTGGAACACATTGCAGCCGTTTCCCGGTTGCCAGGTTCACTATGGGAGATGCCATGAACAGTAAAGTCGAAGAAACCCCGAGTTTGCTCCGTCAGCGCGATCAATTCGTGCCACGGGGTTTGGTCACGGCACACCCGTTGGTCATCGACCGGGCCCAGGGTTCTGAGGTGTGGGACGTAGACGGGACGCGCTACCTGGACTTCGTCGGCGGCATTGGCGTTTTGAACATCGGTCACAATCACCCGAAGGTGGTCGCGGCAGTGCAGACTCAGTTGCAAAAGATCAGCCATGCTTGCTTCCAGGTGGTGGCCTACAAACCTTATATCGACCTGGTGCAGCGTTTGTGCGAGTTGGTGGGTGGTCAAGAAGCCTACAAGGCAGCGCTGTTTACCTCCGGTGCAGAGGCTGTGGAGAACGCGGTGAAGATCGCCCGCGCACATACCAATCGTCCAGCCGTTATCTCCTTTCGTGGCGGTTTCCATGGGCGTACTTTACTGGGTACGACGCTGACGGGCATGAGCCAACCCTACAAGCAGAACTTCGGGCCCTTCGCTCCCGAAGTCTTCCATACCCCATACCCTAACGCCTATCGCGGTTTCAGCAGCGAGATGGCGCTGCAAGCTCTGAACGAATTGCTGGCGACCCAAGTCGCTCCGGATCGGGTAGCTGCGATCATCATCGAGCCAGTGCAGGGCGATGGAGGCTTCCTTAGCGCGCCGCCGGAGTTTCTCCAGGCGCTGCGAGCTCTGACCGAACAACATGGCATCGTGCTCATTCTGGATGAAATTCAGACCGGTTTCGGCCGTACCGGCAAATGGTTCGGTTTCCAGCACGCCGGGATTCAGCCGGATCTGGTCACAGTCGCCAAGAGCCTCGCCGGTGGTTTGCCCATATCGGGTGTGGTGGGTCGTGCACACATCATGGACGCGCCATTACCTGGTGGTCTCGGTGGTACTTACGGCGGTAACGCCCTGGCTTGTGCAGCGGCGTTGGCGGTGATCGAAACTTACGAACAGGATCAGTTGCTCGAGCGTGGTGAGGTATTGGGCGAGCGGCTGCGTCAGGGCCTGCTGCGCTTGCAGGCACGTCACCCTCGTATTGGTGACGTGCGCGGCACCGGCTTCATGCTGGCAATCGAATTGATCAAGGACGATGAGGTCCGCAGCCCCGATGCAGAGCTCACCCAACAACTGATCGATCAGGCCAGGGTTGGCGGGCTGTTGGTGATCAAATGCGGGGTGTACCGAAATGTGCTGCGCTTCCTTGCTCCTCTGGTAACCGAAGAAAATCAGATCGACGAAGCGCTGACAATTCTTGAAGCGGCATTGTTGCGAGTGTTGGATTAATCTCAGGTCTCGGTTGGCGCAATGTAGCAATGCGCCGACCGAGGGCATTTAGAGCACATGGATTGATGAATGCATCATGGGAGGCTACACACCATGTACCTGACTGATTATCGTGCACTGCTGATCGATTGCGACGAAGTCCTGGTCGATCGGGATTCCGGTATCTGGACGGCCCTGCAACCTTTGCTCGAAAACCATCCGGGCATGCCAGGCAGGGAAGAGGTATTGGCTGAGTTTGACGAGGCGGAGCGCACGCTCTATCCACGTTTTTCCGAGCTGGGCTTCAGTGGCTTGTTGTGCTTTGCCCATCGTCAGCTGGCAGAGCGTTTTGGGCTCAAGGCCAGTTGGGAAGAGGGTATGAGTTTCGCCCGTTCGGCATGCAACTGGTCGCTGTTCGAGGACGCGCCCGGTGCCATGCTGTATCTGCGCAAATTCTATCGGCTGCTGGTGTACTGCGATCGTGATGCCGAGGATCGCGAACAGCTCTGCGAGCGTTTGGGGATCCTGCCCGAAGACTTGCATCCCCGAGCCAGTAATCCATTGGAGGACAGCGAATGGTTGCTGGCCAACAACCTGGAGCCCAAAAATATTCTGCAGGTTTCCAGGCCTCCTGCGCAGCCGCCAAAAGCAGCTGGTTTGTGCCTGATCCGTCGTGGCCATGAGAATTATACTCAGGAATATTCAGCAGAATTTTACATCACTAGCATGGCTGACCTGGTCGCTCAGCATCAGCTATCTTTGCGACGTTGAGTTTGCTAAAACCACTGTCTAACTGAACGGCAATCAAGAGGTACCCGATGGAAGGTTTAATTAAACTAGACCGAATTGATATCAGTATCCTGGTTGAACTTCAAAAAGACGGCCGAATGACCAACGTCAGTCTGGCCGATGCGGTGGGGCTGTCATCCAGCCCATGCTTACAGCGGGTAAAGCGGCTTGAGTCGGCCGGCTATATTTCCGGGTATAGAGCTCATCTAAACCTTGCCAAGATCACCGATTCGGTCACGGTATTTACTGAGATCACGCTCAGCGACCATAAACGTGAGGACTTCGCCAAGTTTGAATCCAATATTCGTTTGGTCGATGAGGTACTTGAGTGCCATTTAGTCAGTGGCGGTTACGATTACCTGGTGCGCTTCATGACCTGCAGTATTCAGCATTATCAGGAAGTAATCGAAGGGCTGCTGGACAAGAATATCGGTATCTCCAAGTACTTCAGTTATATCGTAATTAAATCCCCAGTACTTAAAGATGGGGTCCCGCTGCGTCGGCTATTACGTCACTGATGCCACTCCGGTCACTTCATGTCTGCTGATTTCCCTAGCGGCTTAATCTCTCATGCCAATGAGACGGATATTGGTGCAATTATTTGTGCATTTAGCACTTTTATTTGAAAGTAAGAGCTATTAAGTGAGAATGGGGATTCATAGCATTAATCGCAATTCCTGCCGGCTCTTGATGTGCTTGGTATCTTCTCGAAGTTGAAGTGACCAAGGACAACGTCATCCAGTCCGGCACCCGGCTGATGAACATTCCGCAGAATAGCTTCAGCCTGCTCAAAGTCTACGAGTTCCAGGATGGCGCGTTCAAGGGGCTGGGGCTTGGCACCGGGCTCAAGTATGTCGATGAACGCGCAGGGCAGACAGCCAACATGGCGTTTTCGATGGGCAGCTACACGGTTGTCGATCTACTGAGCTACTACAAGGTCAACGACCGGATCAGGCTTAACCTGGATGTGAAGAACCTGACTGACGAAGATTATGAGGAAGGCGCTTTCGGCAATGTCTACGCCTATCCAGGGGCGCCGAGAACCGTACAGGTTGGTATTTCATACACCTTGTAGGGAGAACTTTCCTGGGGCGCGCGCGAGGGGTATTGCTCAGCCGCTTCTGGATATGACTTGTCGTTAAAAGAGCACAACACCATCACGGACTGGCTTGAGACGTCGGCTGTAGCGCTTGCGAGCCGTGCACGTTTAATCAGTGCCAAACATTTAACAAAAACAACTATTCCACCGAGGTAAGAAAGATGAGTGCGGCTTCCCTGTATCCCGTTCGTCCCGAGGTTCTGGCCAATACGCTGACCGACGAGGCGACCTACAAGGCCATGTACCAGCAGTCGGTCGTCAACCCGGACGGCTTCTGGCGCGAGCAAGCCAAGCGCCTCGACTGGATCAAGCCTTTCACCACGGTGAAGCAGACTTCCTTCGACGATCACCATGTCGACATCAAATGGTTCGCCGACGGCACCCTGAACGTTTCCTACAACTGCCTGGACCGTCATCTGGCCGAGCGCGGCGATCAGGTCGCGATCATCTGGGAGGGCGATGACCCTGCCGAAAGCCGCAACATCACTTACCGTGAACTGCACGAGCAAGTCTGCAAGTTCGCCAACGCCCTGCGTGGCCAGGACGTGCACCGCGGCGACGTGGTGACTATCTATATGCCGATGATCCCCGAAGCCGTGGTCGCCATGCTGGCCTGTACCCGGATCGGTGCGATTCACTCGGTGGTGTTCGGCGGGTTCTCGCCGGAAGCCCTGGCCGGTCGCATCATCGACTGCCGCTCGAAAGTGGTGATCACGGCCGACGAAGGCATTCGTGCCGGCAAGAAGATCCCGCTCAAGGCCAACGTCGACGACGCACTGACCAACCCGGAAACCAGCAGCATCCAGAAAGTCATCGTGTGCAAGCGCACCGGTGGCGACATCAAGTGGAACCAGCATCGCGACATCTGGTTCGAGGACCTGATGAAAGTGGCCGGCACCGTTTGCGCGCCGAAAGAGATGGGCGCCGAAGAAGCGCTGTTCATCCTGTACACCTCCGGTTCCACCGGCAAGCCGAAGGGGGTGCAGCACACCACCGGCGGCTACTTGCTGTACGCGGCCATGACCCACGAGCGCGTGTTCGACTATCGTCCGGGTGAAATCTACTGGTGCACCGCCGACGTCGGCTGGGTCACCGGCCACAGTTATATCGTCTACGGCCCGCTGGCCAACGGCGCGACCACGCTGCTGTTCGAAGGCGTGCCGAACTACCCGGACATCACCCGGGTGGCGAAGATCGTCGACAAGCACAAGGTCAACATCCTCTACACCGCACCGACCGCGATCCGCGCCATGATGGCCTCGGGCACGGCGGCTGTCGAAGGCGCTGACGGCAGCAGCCTGCGCCTGTTGGGTTCGGTCGGCGAGCCGATCAACCCGGAAGCCTGGGACTGGTACTACAAGAACGTCGGCCAATCCCGTTGCCCGATCGTCGATACCTGGTGGCAGACCGAAACCGGCGGCAACATGATGAGCCCGCTGCCGGGTGCTCACGCCCTCAAGCCTGGCTCTGCGGCGCGTCCGTTCTTCGGCGTGGTGCCGGCGCTGGTGGACAACCTGGGCAACATCGTCGAGGGCGAGGCCGAGGGTAACCTGGTGATTCTCGATTCGTGGCCAGGCCAGGCGCGGACGCTGTATGGCGACCACGACCGCTTCGTCGACACTTACTTCAAGACGTTCCGCGGCATGTACTTCACCGGTGACGGCGCCCGTCGTGATGCCGATGGTTACTACTGGATCACCGGTCGCGTGGACGACGTGCTCAACGTGTCCGGCCACCGCATGGGTACCGCCGAGATCGAAAGCGCGATGGTCGCTCACCCGAAAGTCGCCGAAGCCGCTGTGGTCGGTGTGCCGCACGACATCAAGGGGCAGGGCATCTATGTCTACATCACCCTGATCGCTGGCGAAGAGCCGAGCGAGCAACTGCGCCTGGAGCTGAAAAACTGGGTGCGTAAAGAGATTGGTCCGATTGCTTCGCCGGATGTCATCCAGTGGGCGCCGGGCCTGCCGAAGACTCGTTCAGGCAAGATCATGCGCCGGATTCTGCGCAAGGTTGCCACGGCTGAGTATGAGGGGCTGGGGGATATCTCCACCCTGGCGGATCCGGGTGTGGTGCAGCATCTGATCGACACCCACAAAACCATGAGCGCTTCATAAACTACAAAAAAGCCATGTCGAGCATGAAGTTTCGACCGGTCATTTACCGGGAGGAACTTCTTTGCCGATTGCTGCCTGTCGCGAAGGGCCGCAGTCAACTGTGGACACTCAGAATGATGCGAAGAGGCGATTAACCTTTGTGCGAACCAGAACGATCCAGGGGGAGTTAAAGGCGGCGTAGAAATGACCTGACAATCGATTTCGTAGCATCGCTTGTGTCTGAGTCATGAAACGTGTTCAGAGAATGCCAAATGCACTCGATGATCTCGTTTTGAGGCGTAGCGTTTTCGGCATCTGGGACAGATGCTTCAAAAACATGGTGGCGTGTGTTGCCTGCATCGAACTCAAAAATGTACAGGAGCTGATCAACATTTAGCCCGGTTTCTTCTTGGAGTTCCCGAGCAGCAGCTCCAGCGATAGCTTCACCAGTTTCTACCTTGCCACCAGGCAAAGCCCATTTTGACTTCGGTTTACGAACGAGCAAGATATGCCTATCTCTCTCGCATATGACTGTAGCTCTGACTTTCATCTTTTGACCCGGAAGGCATGTCATTAAATTGTAATAAAAATGTCATCTTCAAGGCGCGTTTATCGACGAACGCAGAGTTTAGAGCCAGCCAAACTCAAAAAAGTGCCAGATTGTCTTAGGAGTGAGAGATTTTGATGGGGTCTTAGCGAATGACCGATTCAGAAGGGCTGCAGTCGACCCATTGCAGGCACTCCCCAACGACTGTGATCCGGGACAAAGCTACCTGCCGAAAACGGTACCAAATGCGGACTGACCGATCGTCACCAATTGGATCAAAGCCAATGCAGGAGCGCAATGGTATACAACCAGCCGATGGCGAGGCTGATAATCAGGTAGACCACCACGAGCATCAGCGCGTAATTCCACATGACACTGACCTCCCATAACCACGGTTTGAGGCGCGTTAGGGGCGTCTGATAAACCGAGTAAACTTAGGTCAAGCCCGTACCACAGCATCCGTGCTGCTCCTGAATCGGCGGGCACTTTACCGTGCCAAACGAACAGAACACGCAGCAGTCACCAGGATTCGGGCGTAGCAGGGTTTTGCAACTGCCACACTCGTAGAAGAACTGACAGGCGTCCGTGGGCATGGCTTCCTGTTTGGCGAAACCGCAATGTGGGCAGGTCAACACGGATTCGAAGATGACGGTGCTCATGGTTGCCTCGTTTGTGCACGATGGAGGGATAACTCGCCTTCGTCGTCGCTTTGGTTAACGCCTCAGGATCCGCCGATCTGTTGAGTCATCGTTTTCTCCATTGAATCGATCTAACCTAGAGTCACTCTACACTCCGTATCCCAGTACAGAATCAAGGGGCGTGTGATGGCGATAGGGCTGAGTATCGGCAAGTTGGCGGAAGTTGTTGGGGTGAAGACCATTCGCTATTACCAGCGGCGCGGCCTGCTGGATGAACCGCCAAAGCCGCTCGGCGGTTATCGGCGCTATCTACCGGAGCAGGTCAAACGGCTGCGCTTCATTACCTGGGCTTAGTGTGGGGGCCAATTGAACGAATGTCCCGTTACTGGTAAAGCGTGGGACTTCCTACGCGACGGTAAATCCGCCCGACTTTGGCGCGGCGTTGTCTTTGGGCTTACCCACCACGTAGTGCACTTGGATGCGCGCCGGGTCGGTCACGCTCGATGCTGACATCACCGCCAACAGCTTCCAGCCGTCCTGTAACGCCATGTTCACCTCGCGGTAATTGGTCAATTCATTCACGACGTGGGCTTCATGTAACTGCATCGTTCTGCCTCCTGGGTATACTCTCAGCGTAGCAGGGTCTCGGCTAGCGGTGCGGGGGGGGCCTTTCTGGTTGAGCGAAGTGGGGGTTCTCACTTCGGTTCGGGTCGTTACGGGTAAGCGAACCAATACTAATTGCCCGTGAGGCTTGACCATATAACACCCAAGCAATTTGCCTGCTCTTGGCTAAAAAGCCGAAAGAAGCACCAGATTGCGGTGTGTGAAGACGCAATGAACCGAAAGTTCGCACAACACACAAACTATCGCATACCCAAATTGCTGAAACGTCGAAAGACGAGTCGGCACACTGAATTTCTTGACGACCATAGAGCGTTGGAACCACCTGATCCCATCCCGAACTCAGCAGTGAAACGATGCATCGCCGATGGTAGTGTGGGGTGTCCCCATGTGAGAGTAGGTCATCGTCAAGATTAAATTCCGAAACCCCTATTTGCGCATACAGGTAGCGATCCGCGAGAGTGCTTACTCTGGCATTGTCCAGGATTGTAGCTTGTAGCCCTCCTGGCTCAACTCGACTCGCACCTCTTCCAGCAGGCTTTCCAGCTGCGCCGGGTCGGAATAGGCACTGCTTGGAATATGTTTGCGACAAATAGGAGTGTTGGCCCGGTCGATGACGGTCAGGCTCAGTTCGCCATTACCGTCTTGCGGAGCCCAGGCGACGCATTGAAGAGGTTCGAATGCGTGGCCGGCAATCAAAAGTGCTTCATTGATACGGAGCGGGGTGCTCATGGGTCGTCTCTCCTTGTACCGAAACAAATGATGTGCCGTCGGGTGGGCTTGCCGGTCGGCTGTTTATTAGTGGGGGGGCGGGTCACACGTAGTAATAACGTTGTATAAATTTCATTTCACTCACAAAAATTAACCCGCGATTGTGAAAGTTGAATGGACGGTAGTAATTCATTAGGGAAACTCTGAAAAGACTTCCAGGTTTGGTGAGATTGTTGGCGCTGATTGAAAACTGCCCCACCCTGCCGATTGAAATTTGACCCAGGGCGGATTGCTGATTGTGCAGCGGCAATTGTGGATAAACCTGGCAGCGTGCCGATCACATGAGCCGCGGAAGACCTGCTGCATGCAGTCATGCAGCAGGGCATCTCCACAACTACAGTCAAAATAGCTGGCCTTCCTCCGTACCAACCTCGTCCTTGCGCTTACGTTTGCGTGATTTGATCTTCGTCTGTGCAATCAAACTGCTGTGTTGCAGGCGGTACGACTCGTTGCCCGATTCCGCTCATTCCTGTTTCGGCACCACCCACAATATCTCGACGCTGCCGTCATCCAGGAAGTCGAGAGTCACGTACCAGAAAGTGTCGCGCTCTGGCCCACAGCAGTCGTTCATTGTTTTACATAACTGCCTGGCGCCGGTTCCAGAGGCGGGAATTTGTCATTCCCTATGTGCGCAACCGCTGGTTGGCGCTCGCCGGAGTGTCCCGCCAGCCAGTTGAACCAATCATTCCACCAGCTACCGGGTTGCTGCTCAGCATTCTTGAACCAGGTCTCCGGGTTTTTCGTGACCCGATTATTGGTCCAGTAATGGCGCTTCTGCTTGGCCGGTGGATTGATGACGCCGGCGATATGCCCTGAAGCTCCCAATACAAAACGCTTGGCCCCGGAGAGCAGGTTGGTGCTGGCGTAGGCGCTTTTCCAGGGCACGATGTGATCGTCATGGGTGGCGAGGATGTAAGCGGGAGCGTCAATTGCACGCAAATCCAGCTTGACCCCGCAGCATTCCAGCTCGCCTGATTTCAAATCGTTTTGCAGATAGGTGTGGCGCAGGTACCAGCAGTACATCGGGCCCGGAAGGTTGGTGCTGTCGTTATTCCAGTACAGCAGATCAAGCGGAATCGGCTTTTGCCCCTTAAGGTATTTGTCGACGTTGTAGTTCCACCACAATTCGTTGGGGCGCAGCAAGGAGAAGGTATTGCCCATGTCCTCTCCACGAAACAGACCGATGGGACCATTTATGCCGCCGATTGTGCGCTCGCGGTAGGCCACCAGTTCTTCGTCGACGAAGACGTCGATGGGGCCGGTATCGAGGTAATCAAGGAACGTGGTGAACAGGCTCACGCTGGCGATCTCTCTGTCGCCACGTGCAGCCAGTACGGCCAGTGCAGTGCTCAACAGGGTGCCGCCGATGCAGAAACCCACGCAATTGAGTCGCTGCTGGCCACTGATCTCGCGGGCCACTTGCAGGGCGTCGATCACCCCGTGCTCAATCAGGTCATCCCAGGTGGTGCCAGCGTGTTCCTGGTCAAAGTTGCGCCAGGACATCAGGAATACGGGATGTCCCTTTTCCAGCAGGTGGCGGACCATCGAGTTGTCCGGACGCAGATCAAGGATGTAGTACTTGTTGATCGAAGGCGGTACGACGAATACCGGGTGCCGGTACTGGGTTTCGCTTTGCGGGTAGTACTGAATCAGCTGGAACAGGTGATTCTCGAAGACGATTTCGCCAGGGGTGCTGGCCAGATCGACGCCAACCTTGAAGGCGTCGCTATCACACTGACGCATTTTGCCTTCGTTCATGTCGCTGAGCAGATGCTGCATACCTGTGAGCAGGCTGGCACCTTGAGTCTCAACCACACGCTGGAGCGCGTCAGGGTTACTGACCAGAAAATTGCTTGGCGCACTGACGGCAATGGCTTGCTCGACCAGATAGCGCAGGCGTTGGCGCGGTTTCTTTTCGTCGATCAGCAGTTTGTCGAGCAGTTTCAGGAGAAAGCTGGAGTTGAGCAGGTAAAACGCAGCGAGGGAGCCGAACAGTGGATCACTCCAGTTACCGCTGGCGAAGCGTCGATCATCGAAGCTGAAGGGTTGGCCGGTCAGCAATTTTTGGCCGAGTTTGCCCCATTGAACCTGGTAGTCCATTTGAAGGCTGTCCAGGGTTTCGCGAGGCAGATCGAACCAGGCGCCGTGCTCATGCCCGGAAAACCAAGGATTAGTGCTGACCCACAGGCGCAATTGTTGCACTGCATAGGACGCGATGAACGGAACCTGGCCTGACCAATAGGTTGTGAATGTATGCGCGTTATTGTCCATAAAGTTCCTTGCCCATACAGATGAGCCGGGCAGAAAAAAGCCGCGCTTTGCCGGACTCCGGCATAGCGACGGCAGGAATGCGGGCAGCGTTGTTTCACGCCAACCTGATGCGCGGAGCAAGGGGCCCAAGTCCGCGTATTGGCTATTCAGATGCCGTTGGTTAGCGCTCGATAGCCAGGCTTACGCCTTGTCCGCCACCGATGCACAACGTGGCCAGCGCCTTCTTTGCGTCGCGACGGACCAGTTCGTGCACCAGCGACACCAGAATCCGTGCCCCCGACGCGCCGATCGGATGGCCAAGGGCGATTGCACCGCCGTTGACGTTGACTTTGCTGGTGTCCCAACCCAACTCTTTGCCAACCGCCAGCGCCTGGGCGGCGAAGGCTTCGTTGGCTTCGATCAGGTCGAGGTCTTCGACGCTCCAGCCGGCCTTTTGCAGGGTCAGGCGTGTAGCCGGGACCGGGCCAATGCCCATGATCGACGGGTCCACACCGGCGCTGGCATAGGCTTTGATCCGTGCCAGTACCGGAAGGCCCAGCGCTTGTGCTTTAGCTGCGCTGGCCAGCAACAGCACGGCAGCACCATCGTTGAGGGTCGAAGCGTTGCCGGCGGTCACGCTGCCGTCTTTCTGGAATGCCGGTTTGAGTTTCGCCAAGGCTTGCGCGGTACTGTCGACACGCGGCTGCTCGTCGGTGTCGAAGACCAGTGGTTCACCCTTGCGCTGAGGAATCAGGATCGGGGTGATTTCGCTCTGGAAGCGCCCGCCCTCAATGGCGGCGGCGGCCTTCTGTTGCGAGGCGGCAGCGAAGGCATCCTGTGCTTCACGAGAGATCTCGTACTTCTGCGCCAGATTCTCGGCGGTGATGCCCATGTGGTAGTCGTTGAAGGCGTCCCACAGGCCATCCTGGATCATGCTGTCTTGCAGTTGCGCATGGCCCATACGCAGACCGGTACGTGCCTTGGGCAGAACATAGGGAGCCAGACTCATGTTTTCCTGACCGCCAGCGATCACCAGTTCCGCGTCGCCGCAACGGATTGCCTGGACGGCGAGATGGACCGCCTTGAGACCGGAGCCGCAAACCTTGTTCAAGGTCAGGGCAGGTGTGGTGTTTGGCAAGCCGGCCTTGATCGCTGTCTGGCGTGCCGGGTTTTGTCCAGCGCCGGCAGTGAGTACCTGGCCCAGGATCACTTCATCAATCTGGGCAGCATCGAGACCCGTCTGCTCCAGCAAGTTGCGAATCACTGCGGCACCCAGCTCGGTCGCGGGAATTGCAGACAAAGAACCCTGGAAACTGCCAATGGCG
This sequence comes from Pseudomonas sp. Pseusp16, assembly GCF_047324915.1. Classification (NCBI taxonomy): domain Bacteria; kingdom Pseudomonadati; phylum Pseudomonadota; class Gammaproteobacteria; order Pseudomonadales; family Pseudomonadaceae; genus Pseudomonas; species Pseudomonas sp. Pseusp16. The sequence continues at coordinate 202,654 of NZ_CP168522.1, forward strand.
GTACGAGTAGCGGCAACGATTACGACTTCGTTCATGCGGGACCTCATGGAAAAGACAAAATTCGTCGAGCAAACCAGGGCATTCCTGCCCTGATCAGGGTTATTGCATGTTCATGCCGCCGTTTAAGGAGAAGTCGGCACCGGTGCTGTAGGCGGACTCATCGGACGCCAGCCAGGCCACGATCGAGGCGATCTCTTCGGGTTGGCCAAGGCGACCAACCGGTATTCCCGCGATCATGCCTTCGAGAATGTCCGGGCGAATTGCCGCAGTCATGGAGGTCTGGATGTAGCCTGGGGAAACGGTATTGACGGTCACGCCCTTGCCGGAGACTTCCCGGGCCAGTGCCATGGTGAAACCATGGATGCCAGCCTTGGCGGCGGAGTAGTTGGTCTGACCGAACTGGCCACGCTGACCGTTGATCGAGGAGATATTGATGATCCGCCCCCAACCCTTGGCCAACATGCCTTCAATGACCTGCTTGGTGGTGTTGAACAAGCCCGTCAGGTTGGTCCCGATCACGCTGTTCCAGTCTTCCGGAGTGAGCTTGCGAAAAGAGGCGTCGCGAGTGATGCCGGCGTTGTTGACCAGCACATCGATCGGGCCGAATTGTTCACGAGCCATCTCGAAAGCCTTGCGGGTCGTCTCCCAATCGGTGACGTCGCCATAGATGCACTCGAACTGATAACCCGCCTCCAGCTGGCTGGCAATCCAGTCGTTCTTGCGGCTGGAATCAGAGCTGCAGCCGACGATTACCTTGAATCCTTCCTTGTATAGACGTTGGCTGATTGCCGTACCGATACCGCCCATACCACCCGTTACCACAGCAATACGACTACGCGATTCCATACATCTACTCCATTTTTTTGCGCTGCAGGAGAGAAGATTGTTCGATATCGACGGGTCGTGCGGAAGTGTTTGAAGGTGACGATTTCCTGTCCATCGGTGCCACGCGGGTGTTCTGGCCTGATGGCAAAAAAATGAGGAGTAACCCTACTGGGATCAATTCTTAGAACTGAATGGATAGTTAATATTCTTGAAACATTATTGAAATATGTTCAACGCATGTCAGTATCGGCTCCGGACAGGACGTTCGGTTCCACAGGTCAATGAGGACGCCATGTATAGAATGAGTTCAGGTTATGCCAGCATGCTGGCGAATACGTTTTTGGCCCAAAGACTGGACCTTGCCGGTCTGTGCCAGGAGGCTGGACTGGATGTCGAGTTCGTGAATAAACCGGGAGCATTCTGCGATCGAAGTATTATCTATCGTCTTTGGGATCTGGCTGCTCAGGCTTCGGATGACCCGAATATCGGTTTGAAAGCCTACGGGGAATTCCATCCCAGCAGTTTTCAGATCGTGGGCTACACGATGATGTCCAGTTCGAACCTGAAAAGGGCGCTTGAACGTCTGGTTCGTTTCAGCCCGTTGATCGGTACCGGATTCAGCCTTTTCCTTGTCCAGGAGCAGCAGCATTACCGACTGGCCAGCCTCGATCATCAGCAACCTGGCTCGGTCAAACCCCGGCAATATACGGATGCAGCCTTGGCTTCGCTGCTGGGTTTCTGCCATTGGCTGGCCGGTGGCAAGTCACCGCAACCTTTGAGTGTGGAGTTCACTTATCCCGAACCCGAAGACACGTCGGAGCATCAGCGGCTTTTTGGCTGTCCGCTGAGTTTCGGGGCAGCGTATGACAGCATCCTGTTTGATGGCCAGGAGCTTCTGAGTCCTTTGAGCATGGCCAACGAGGCGTTGGCCACACTCCATGACAGTTTTGCCGTGGCTCAATTGGACCTGTTGTCCGGTTGCTCTATCATTGGCAGGATTCGCTCGCTGATTACCGAGCGCTTGAGCCTGGGGCAAGGCCAAGGGCCGTGTGATATGGAATCGATTGCGGCGGCACTGAACATCAGCAAGCGAACGCTTCAACGAGGCCTTGAGAAGGATGGCACGCAATTCAAGGACGTCCTGAACGATGTGCGCCGGCAGATGGCTGACTTCTATTTGCGCCATTCTCATTTCAACATGAAACATGTGACTTGCCTGCTCGGCTTCCATGATCACAGCAGCTTCCATAAGGCATGCATCCGTTGGTTCGGTATGACCCCCGGTCAGTATCGAACCGACGAGTTGTCGCCTGTGGTCGAAGAAGTCGCGCCGGTTCGACCCATGAACCCCGTCGGTCTGTACAGAGATCATAAGGTCACAGGCTTCGCCGAACGGATACACCGCTAATCCCTTGTGAAGGTTTATTGAGGTTTGGGGCCTTTTGTCTTTCTGCTCGCTTTGCGCTTCGGGGCTTTAACTACGATGGCGGGAGCGGGCGTCGGTGTGATCTGCGGCGGCAGCGTTGCTGCAAGCGGAGATGGCTGCGCAGGGGTGTCCTGCGGGATGACAACTGTTTCACTGGACGGTTGGGTCAAGCTGAAGCCCGGCAGGGGGACTTCGAGCAGCGCGTGGAGCTCACGCCAGAATTCGCCTTTTGTTCCAGTTGTCGCTAACAGTTCAGGCATCATTTGTCCAACGGCTGTCAGGACCTGTTGGCGTTCCTTTGCCTCTGATAGCAACAAGGGCAGGGTGCGCAAGCTTTCTTGCGGGTGGGCAAAAACCAGCAGGTTCTGCAAGCGGATGGCTTCGCGCAGGGCTGTAGGCTCATCACTGTAGTCCTGGACCAGCCGATGCACCTGCTGGATCAGTTTTTCGATGCTCTCCTTGCACGCCTTGTCGTTGTCGCGGCCCAGCAAAAACAGAATCCTCACCAACGCTTCCAGGGGGCCACCATGGGGTAGCGAATCCTGCAGGCGTTCGATCAGGGCCTGGTCCTGCCGGTCGGCATGTGCCTGGAGATTTCGCGCAGGCTTGTTGCCGGTGAGGGCATTCAGTGCGCCATAAATCCCGTAAAAACACAGCTCCTGAGTGGCATCACGCGCATCGCGGTACGCATTCAGGGTGTCTTGCATCTGGTTGGAGAACAGTTCCTGCCAGGCCAGCAACGGGTTGTCTTTGCGTGCGGGACGACGATCACTGCTGATTCTGGATAGGCTTGCGGCTAACCACCACAGCGCCGGATTCAGGCTGCTCCATAGCAATTGCTGCTGATGGAAGGGGTGCGTCCTGCGCATCAATTCGGCAATGGGCTCGTTGACCATCGGACGCAGCCACGGACGTATGAACCCGTCGTAAAACGCGCTGTTGATTTCAGAGATGCGCTCTACCAGAGAGAATTCGCGATCGTCATCACGGGCCGGCTCGATGTCATCATGGATATCGGCGATTCGCCTTGATTCGAATTGCACTCGGTATTGCACGTCATTGCTGCCTGGAGAGGCCGGCAGATCGTCAATCAGCATTTCATACAGCCCAGCCGGCAGCGCACTGATGGCTTCGACCGCGCCGAGCAACCCCCGGTGTTCACGCCGCGCCACCTTGGCGGAGACAAAAATGCCTAAATGGCCGATGCTGGCGTGCCGAAGGTAGACGATGGTACGTCCTGCCTCATGCAAAGCGAGATCGCTGGGATAGACATCGGCGATCCAGTTCAATGCTTGCTGGGGAGGGGTGATGTTGTCGCCGTAGGAGCAGAACACCACCACCGGTACTTCGATCCGTTTCAGGTCAATACCGCTGCTCTTGCGGTCGAGCCCGCCGGACAATTGGTTGCCGATGAAAAGATCATCGACAATCATCTCGATCTCTTCGCCATTGAGCAGAGTCGGGCTGCCCCACCAGCGTTCGAAGTCGAGGAAGCGCGCGGCCTCGCTGTCGACCTGGCTGAACAACTGGTAGTACTTGCCCCAATAGGTGTTGGCCGGGTCCAGGTTTTCGAAGTTGCTGACCAGCCAGCTACCGTCAAAACGGCCATTGCCCAAGTCGCTGCCCAGGCGAGCCAGCCAGCCGCCACCCAGCAGGCCACCGGTATAGCGCATCGGATTGCGTCCATTGGCACCGGCCCAGTATGACAGGGGGGCACCATTGATAATGATCAATCCCGGCAGTTCCGGTCGTGTTGCCGCCAGTCCCATCAAGGCCCAGCCGGCTTGGCAGTTACCAATGATGATCGGCTTGCTGTTGGCCGGGTGACGGGCGCCGACGACTTCGATGAACCGGGCCTGGGCTTCGGCGATATGGGCCAGGGTTTGCCCAGGCTGTGGTGAGTGACTGAAAGAGATGAAATAGGTGGGGTGGCCGGCTCTGAGGCTTTCACCCAATACCGAATCCTGTTTGAAACCGCCGATTCCCGAGCCGTGGCCGCCGCGTGGGTCAATGATGACCACCGGCTGGGCGTTGCTGTCGATTTCTTGCTCTGGTCCGGGGAGGATTCGCAGCAGTGAATAGTTGACCGGGTGTGGGAGCTCGGGGCCTGCGATCAGGGTTTCATGATCGAACTTGAGCAGCAGCGGATACCCGGCGCGTTCATGGGCCAGCGTATTGTCGCCGCGCTGGCGCAGGGTGTCCCAAAACAGCAGGCAGCGTTGGCCGAGGTCCGTGACATATTCCTGCCATTCAGCGGGCGTAGGTTGTCTGAGTTGACCCCGCTTCAGAGGCGCGAGGGTTTTTTCCTGGCGCTGGCGAAAAGCAAAAAGGAAGTTCAGCGTATTGAGGCGCTGCAGATGGCTCAGGTGTTCGAACAGGCCGCGTTGAGAGGAAAGTCTGTCATATTGCGATGCAATAATATCTTCCTGGCCCATGGTGATCTCCTGGTTTTATGCATGAGAAGCAGCTCGCCTGCATCTCATCATCAAAGAGGTGCTTGGCCGGCCGTTTGCCTTTCAGGAGTCTATAGCGAATGGCGGAGGGAGGTAAAAGATTTTTGTGCGCCGCACAAAAAAACATTGCCAAACGAATTTGTGCACTGCAATATCAAGGCTAGCGCGATGACCGGCAGGATCGCTATCGCGTCCTCAGGCCCACGTCGGCCTTTCAGAATCAGGAGATTCAAGTATGTCTTTTTTCAACTTGGAAAAATTGCAAGACGCTCAGAAAGCCAACCTAGACCTCCTGCAGCAAATCAGCGGCAAAATCTTCTCCAGTGTTGAACAGCTCAGCCAATTGCAGTTCAAGACCCTGCAGGCCTCCACCGAGGAGCAGTTCGACGGTTTTCGCAAACTGCTGGCGGTGCGTGATCCACAAGGGTTCGCTGAGCTCCAGGCTTCTTTCACCCAGCCTAATGTGCAAGCCGAACGCCTGGCTGAGTTCAATCGTCAAGTACACGCGCTGATTGTTGGCACCCAATCGGAAATTGCCCAACTTACCACGCGTCAGGTCGAGGCGGGCACCAAGCAGGTGCAAGAGTTCGTTGAAGAGATCAGCAAGAATGCACCGGCTGGCTCCGAGTCTGTTGTGGCCGGATTCAAGTCATCGCTGGCGAATGCCAGTACCGTTTTTGAAAGTGCACAGAAAGCCGTAAAACAGGCTGCTGACGTTGCCCAGAGCGGTTTTGGCGCAGCGACCGCCGCAGCCGGCAAAACCGCTCATGGTGCCAAGGCTACAAGCGATAGCAAATAAATCGGATTGGAACGGTTACATGATGGCGATGGGTTTATTCCCCATCGTCATTTTTTTTTGGCCCGCCCCCGGCCCCCGGCTTGCCTGCCGGCATGGCGCCGAACAGGCCGAAGAGGTTCTGAGTGTTCATGTAGAGGGCTTTTGACTGGTCGACATACTGGCGCATCAAATCCTGCATGACCGGTGCTTGCTGGTGCATGAATGCGCTCCAGGCTTCAGAGGACTGAGCGCCGGTCTGAGACTGGATGTCGATGACCGTCTGGATGCTTTTATCCAGGTAGCTGCCGAGGACACTCTGGTAGGGACCGTAGAACTGGATAATCCCCATGAGCATCTCACTGGAGAATATCGGCTCACCGCCACTTTCGGCTTCCAGAATGACCTGCAGCAAAATACTTCGGGTCAGATCCTCGCCAGTCTTGGCGTCGACCACCTCGAACGGGATTCTATCGACGACCAATTGGCGTATATCCGCAAGGGTCAAATGACTGCTGGTGTGCGTGTCATACAGACGGCGATTCGGGTACTTCTTGATCAGACGGGTGGTGTTCCGACTGTTATCTGTCATGCGGGGCTACTCACAGCGAGCCTGAATTGCAGGCATCTTATCCTACTCTGATCACTGCCACTCCAATGCCTCTGTTTCGCAGCCAACTGCGGGTAACCGCGCCCAACCAATTTCCATGCCTTCCAATTGATCGCTTGGACGACTGTGGCTCATGCAGTCTTATCGAATAGAAAAGTCGTTAGCCTCGGCCCGTGCCATCTCGCTGGTATAGAGGCCTTCCGCTGTAAACCCGGACGATTTGCAGTTTAGGTGGCGACAGCTCATTTCAATTTCTGGTGAATTGGTTTTTTTCTGCTGAACGCCTACGGCACGTCGCGTTCGGCTGTTGCTGCTGCCCTCAATTATAAGATGCCGTAATACTTCGAATAATAAATAGAAAATTGACTAATCATGGTCCGGGAACGAAAAATCATCCCCAGACCAGCGCCGCCAGAGCGCCGCGGATTTGCCGTTTCTCTCCTGCCAGAAAAATAACCAAAGGAGTCCCCCCATGAAGCCTCCCGCTTCGTCCCAGCCGCGCCGTGCGGCAGCCGCTGCCTTTATTGGCACGATGATCGAGTGGTACGACTTTTACATTTACGCCACCGCCGCCGCGCTGGTGTTCGGTGCGCTGTTCTTCCCCTCCGACGACAAACTATTCAGCACCATGGCCGCGTTCGGTACGTTCGCCGTGGGTTTCTTTGCGCGGCCGTTGGGCGGGATTGTCTTCGGCCATATTGGTGACCGCATCGGCCGCAAGAAGTCGTTGATCATCACCTTGTTGATGATGGGCGTGGTCACGGTGTGCATCGGCTTGCTGCCGACCTACGCGCAAATCGGTGCCACTGCCCCGGTGCTGCTGATTCTGCTGCGCATCGTCCAGGGCATCGCCGTGGGTGGCGAGTGGGGCGGGGCGGTGTTGATGGCCGGCGAGCATGCACCGAAAGGTCGGCGCAATTTCTTCGCTTCGTTTGCGCAATTGGGCAGCCCGGCGGGTTTGATCCTGTCGCTGCTGGCCTTCAGTGCGGTCACCCGTCTGCCGGAAGAAGACCTGATGAGCTGGGGCTGGCGCTTGCCGTTCCTCGCCAGTTCGCTGTTGCTGCTGGTGGGCCTGGCGATTCGCCTGGGGGTCAATGAGTCGCCAGAGTTTCTGGCCAGCCGCGAGCAGGCCAGCAAAAGCCAGCGCAAGGAGCAGGCGCCGGTCATGGAGGTGCTGCGTACCGCGTGGCGTCCGCTGCTGTTGTGCATCGGCGCCAACACGCTGGGGATCGCCGGGGTGTATTTCACCAACACCTTCATGATCGCCTACACCACCCAGCAGCTCGAACTTCCACGCTCCCTGATTCTGGAGTGCCTGTTCTTTGTCGCGATCATTCAGTTCTGCATTCAGCCGCTGGCGGCCTGGGTCGCCGAGAAGATCGGCGCGACCCGCTTCCTGTGCCTGGTGTCGTTGCTGGCCATGGCGTCACCGTACCCGATGTTCGTGCTGGTCAGTTCGGCCCAGGCGCCGCTGATCATCCTTGGCATTGCTTTGGCGGTGGTGTGCATGGCGTCGTTCTATGCAGTGATCGCCGGCTATGTCAGTGGCATGTTCGAGACCCGCGTGCGCTACACGGCGATTTCCCTGGCGTACCAGATTTGCGGCGCGGTAGCCGGTGGCCTGACGCCGTTGATCGGCACCCTGCTGGCGCACAGGTTCGCCGGCCAGTGGTGGCCGATGGCGGTGTTCTACAGCCTGATCGCCGCGACTTCGCTGCTGTGTGTCCTGTCCCTTGCCCGTCGCCATGCCAGCGCTGAACGCGTCGAACTGGCCCGCGCTTGATCCTGATTTTCCTGGAGAAACTCATGTTGAAGATTAATGGCGAACGCCTCTGGGCGAGTCTGATGGCGATGGCCGAAATCGGTGCCACCGCCCGTGGCGGCAGCTGCCGCCTGGCCCTGAGCGACGAGGACAAGGCCGGTCGCGAACTCTTTGCCCACTGGTGCCGCGAAGCCGGCATGACCCTGAGCGTGGATGCCATTGGCAACCTGTTCGCCCGCCGCGCCGGCACTGATCCTGATGCTGCACCGGTGATGATGGGCAGCCACCTCGACACCCAGCCCGAAGGCGGGCGGTTCGATGGCGTGTACGGCGTGCTCGCCGGCCTGGAAGTGGTGCGTTGCCTGAACGATCTGGGCATCCAGACCCGCAAGCCGCTGGAAGTGGCGGTATGGACCAACGAAGAAGGCGCACGCTTCACCCCGGCCATGTTCGGCTCGGCGGTGTTCACCGGCATCATGGATCTGGACGCTGCGCTGGCGGTGCGCGACATCGATGGCATCAGCGTCGCCGAGGCGCTGCAACGTACCGGCTATGCCGGCGAGCGCCCGCTGGGCGGTGCGGTGGATGCGTATTTTGAAGCGCACATCGAGCAAGGGCCGATCCTTGAAGACAACGCCAAGAGCATCGGCGTGGTCAGCGGCGGTCAGGCGATTCGCTGGCTCGACGTGCGGGTCGAAGGCATGGCGGCCCACGCCGGCACCACGCCGATGCCGCTGCGCAAGGATGCCTTGTACGGTGTGGCACAGATGATCCAGGCCATCGAAGGCCTGGCGTCGGACTTCGCCCCTGAAGGCCTGACCACGGTCGGTGAATTGAGCATCAACAAATCGTCGCGCAACACCATTCCGGGTCTTGTGAACTTCACCGTCGACCTGCGTCATCACCGTGATGAAACCATCGAGGCGATGGAGCAACACGTCCGTGCGCGGCTTCAGGCAATAGCCGACGATCGCGGTTTGCACCTGACGATCACCCCGCACTGGATCAGCCCGGCGACGCCGTTCGACGCTGATTGCGTGGCGGCGGTGCAACAGGCCGTGGATGCGTTGGGCTACGCTCAGCAGTCGATCGTCAGCGGTGCCGGGCATGACGCGATCCACCTGGCGCGGTTCTGCCCGACAGCCATGGTGTTCATCCCGTGCGTGGGCGGCCTGAGCCACAACGAAGCCGAAGACGTGTTGCCCGAAGATGTGCGCCAGGGCACCGATGTGCTGCTCAATGCCGTGCTGGCCCGCGCGGTAAAAACTGAATAAACGCAGCCAATGTGGGAGCGGGCTTGCTCGCGAAGGCGTCGTGTCAAACAACATTGATGTCAACTGACACTCCCTCTTCGCGAGCAAGCCCGCTCCCACAGTAGGACGCGGCCGGGTTCAAGATCCAAGTTAACTGACAGGTATTCACTCCATGCGCAGTTTTTTCCATCCCGAACAATTGCTCCACCATCCACGCAGCTACTACTCCCGTGGCCAGATGCGTACGCCGCAGGAGGTGCCGGAGCGTGTGCAGCGCCTGGTGCAGGCGTCCCGTGCGTTGGGTTTTACCGTTGAACAACCGGCCGATGCCGGTCTCGCTCCGCTGCTGGCGGTGCATGGCGCACCGTACCTGGCGTTCCTGCAGGAAGCCCATCAGCGCTGGAAAGAGATTCCCGAGGATTGGGGCGACGAGGTGATGTCGAACATCTTTGTCCGCGAGCCCAATGCCCTGCGCGGGATTCTCGCCCAGGCTGCGCGCTATCTCGCCGACGGCAGTTGCCCGGTGGGCCAGCAAACCTGGCGTTCGGCCTACTGGTCGGCGCAAAGCGCCATCGCCGGCGCCCAGGCGTTGCTCAATGGTGAGCCGGCAGCCTATGCCTTGTGCCGTCCACCGGGTCACCACGCCCGGGCCGAAGCGGCGGGTGGTTTCTGTTATGTGAACAACGCGGCGGTGGCGGCCCAGGTGTTGCGCGCCGGTTTTTCCCGGGTGGCGGTGCTGGATACCGACATGCACCACGGGCAAGGGATTCAGGAGATCTTCTACGACCGGGATGACGTGCTGTACGTTTCGGTGCACGGCGATCCGACCAACTTCTATCCGGGTGTCGCAGGCTTTGCCGACGAGCGCGGTGTCGGCGCAGGAGAGGGTTTCAACCTCAACCTGCCGATGGCCCATGGCGCCAGCGAGGCGGATTTCCTGGAGCACCTGGATCTGGCACTGAGGGCGGTGACGGACTTCGGTGCCGAGGTGCTGGTGCTGTCCCTGGGCTTCGATATTTTCGAACTGGACCCGCAAAGCAAAGTGGCGGTGACCCGCGAAGGGTTTACCGTACTCGGCGAGCGGATTCGCGGCCTTGGGTTGCCGTGCCTGATCGTGCAGGAGGGTGGCTATCACCTGGAGAGCCTGGAGGATAATGCCAAGGCGTTTTTTGTGAGCCCTGAGGTTTGGCAGTTCTGATTATCTGGTGTCCGGGATGACGCCTTCGCGAGCAAGCCCGCTCCCACAGTGTCCGAGTAGAACCGCAGATTTGTGGACAACGCGAAACCTGTGGGAGCGGGCTTGCTCGCGAAGAACGATAACCCGGTCCACCTGACGGAACACAAGCGCCGTAAGGCACTTGCCATAGCCCTTACGTTAACGTAAAGATTGCGGCAGGGCGCCGACGTATGAAGGCGCAGGGCGGATGACCCGGAGCGCTTGATGACGCTAATAAAAACAAACTCCCCCAAACTGCATCGCGAAGCCCGGCTGGCCCGGGAAAAGCTGCACCTGGAAGGCGAAGTGCCGGATGGCGTCCTGCGTGCCGAAATCGATGCCTCGTGGCGACGCAGCCTCAGCCATGGCGTGCATTTCAATGCCAAGCATGAGCTGGCGCTGGAATCGAGCGCCAGCCTCGACGTGCTGCTGGCCAGCAACCGCTTGCTGATCGACGCCGCCTTGCCGTCGATCGATTACCTGGCCGAGCGTCAGGGCAAGGAAGGGCTGATCATCCTCGCCAACTCCGATGCCACCATCCTCGCCGTCGAAGGCCGCGCCGACCGCCTCAAGGGCAGCGGCCTGCAGGACATCACCCTCGGCGCCTGCTGGAGCGAAGCCGTACGCGGCACCAACGCCCTAGGCACGGCACTGGTTGAAGCCCGGCCGACCCTGATCGATTGTGGCGAACACTACCTGGACCGCCTCAGTGATTTTTCCTGCACTTCGGTGCCGATCCATTGCCCCCAGGGCGACATTCTTGGCGTCCTCGACCTGACCCGCGAAGGCCCGCTCGGCCGCGCCCACGACAGCACTGCGCTGCTGGCGATGGCGGTCAGCCAGATCGAAAGCCGGGTGTTCAACGCCAGCTATCCGGACGAAATCGTCCTGGCCTTTCACAGCCGCCGGCAATATCTGGAATCCCCGTGGCAAGGCTTGCTGGCCGTGAGCCTCGGCGGGCAGATCCTCGCGGTCAGTGCCCAGGCCTGCCAGTTGCTCCACGCCGAGCGTTCGGCCCTGGTCGGCCGGCGCTGCGAGGAGTTTCTCGGAGTCGATGGCCTGCAGTTGCTGGCGCGACTGCATCAGGGCGGGACCGGCAGCCTGCAAACCGCCAAGGGCGAATTCTTCTACAAAACCCTGCGTGCGCCGCAACGCTCGATCAATGTCGGCAGCCCGCCGCGCACTGTTGCGAAACCGGCCAAGGCGCAACCGGATCTGGAAGCGCTGGCTGGCAGCAATACCCGCTACGCCCGCGCCTTGCGCATGGCCCGTCAAGGCCTGGCCAATGAACTGCCGGTCCTGTTGCTGGGCGAAACCGGCACCGGTAAAGAGGTGATCGCCCGCGCCCTGCACATGGCCGGAAGCCGTAGCGAAAAACCTTTCGTGGCGGTGAACTGCGCGGCGATTCCCGAAGGCCTGATCGAGTCCGAACTGTTCGGCTATCGCGAAGGCGCGTTCACCGGTTCACGCCGGGGCGGCATGGTCGGCCGCCTGCAACAGGCTCACGGCGGCACCTTGTTCCTCGATGAAATCGGCGACATGCCATTGGCCTTGCAGGCCCGGCTATTGCGGGTGTTGCAGGATCGCAAGGTCGCGCCCCTGGGCGCTGGCGAAGAGCAGGACATCGACGTCGCGCTGATCTGCGCCACCCATCGCGACCTGAAGCGCCTGGTGGAAGAAAAACACTTTCGCGAGGACCTGTTCTACCGGGTCAACGGCATCAGCGTGATGCTCCCGGCCCTGCGCGAACGCGAAGATTTCGGCGCACTGATCAGTCGCATGCTGACGACACTGGGTGCACCCACCGTTGTCCTGCACGACGATCTGAATCGCTTGCTCGGCGGTTATCACTGGCCGGGCAACATCCGCCAACTGGAGATGGTCCTGCGCACCGCACTGGCCATGCGCGAACCGGGTGAAACCGTGCTGACCCTCGATCACTTGCCCGACAGCATGCTCGACGAATTGACCGCCAGCGAACGGCCCCAGGCCGGCAGCATCCGCGAAAACGAACTGGAGCTGATTCGCCAGTCCCTGGACACCCATCAGGGCAATGTCTCGGCCGCCGCCGACGCCTTGGGCATCAGCCGCGCGACCCTGTATCGCAAGCTCAAACAGTTGCGCTCGTGATGCTGCGCCTGATCGTTCGGCTGATCGACAGCCAGAACCCCGAGGCGCTGCAAGCGTCGCTGCGCTGGCTGTACAGTTTTGTGCGGCCCCATCGCCTGGCGATTGCCGGGCTGCTGGGTTTGTCGGTGTGCGCCTCGCTGCTGGTGCTGGTGCAACCCTGGCTGACCAAACTGTTGATCGACGACGGCCTGCTGGCGCGCAACTTCCCGATGCTGGTCATGATCGCCGGGTTGATGATCGTCGCCGGGTTGCTGGGCACGGCGCTTTCGGGCATCAACCGCTACCTGCACACGCGCCTCTCCGGGCGCATGCTGTTTGCCCTGCGCGATGACCTGTATCGGCATTTGCAAACGCTGTCGCCGAGCTTTTACGGCCAGCGGCGCATTGGTGACCTGATGTCGCGCCTTGATGGCGACGTCGCGGAAATCCAGCGGTTCGCCGTGGACTCGCTGTTCTCGGCGGTGTCGAGCGTGATCGGCCTGGTGGTTGCCATTGCGATGCTGTTGACGTTGTCCTGGAAGCTCTCGTTGCTGGCCCTGGTGCTGATTCCCCTCGATGTCCTCTGGCTGCGCTGGATGCGACGCAAGGTCGAGCGCGATGTACGGCAGTTGCGCGAGCGTTCGGCGGACATGTCGTCGTTCATGGTCGAGACGTTGCCAGTCATGAAGTTCATCCAGTCCGCCGGCCAGCAACAGCGCGAAGCGCGGCGCCTCGAGACGCTGGGGCAGGGCTACATGAGCCAGTTGCTGCGCCTGCAGGTCACCGAGTTTTTCACCCAGGCCGTGCCCGGTACGCTGACCTCGCTGTCCCGGGCCTGCGCATTCCTGATCGGCGGATATTGGGTGGTGCAGGGCACCTGGCAGCTCGGTGCCCTGATTGCGTTTTCCACCTACCTGGGCATGGCCGTGGGGCCGGTACAGAGCCTGCTCGGGCTCTACGTCGCGATTCAGCGGATGACCGTCAGCCTCGGCCGGGTCATGGAATTGCGCGGCGAACAACCGACCGTGTTGACGCCCGCCAGGCCGCGCCCGATGCCCACTGGCGGCGATCTCTGGTTCGACAGCGTGCACTTCGCCCATCCCGGTCGCCAATCGACCCTGCGCGGCATCGAAGCGCGGATTCCCTACGGTTTGAAAGTGGCCCTCAGCGGCGGCTCGGGCGTTGGAAAATCGACCCTGATCGACCTGCTTCAGCGTCATCACGATCCACAATCGGGCCGGGTGCTGCTGGGCGACGTCGATGTGCGCGAACTGGATCTGTTCCAGCTGCGGCGGCGCATTGCGGTGGTCAGCCAGGACATCGTGCTGTTTCGCGGCAGCCTCGCCGACAACCTGGCCTATGCGGTGCCGGACGCCAGCCGCGAGGCGATTGCCGAAGTGGCGCGGCTGGCGCAACTCGACAGCCTGATCGAGTCCTTGCCCGAAGGTCTCGACAGTCCGCTGGGCGAGCGGGGGCAGCAGTTGTCCGGTGGGCAGAAGCAGCGTATCGCGATTGCCCGGGCGCTGTTGCAGGACCCTTTGATTCTGGTACTCGATGAAGCCACATCCGCAGTGGACGAAGCCACCGAGCGCGAAGTCATCGACGCCATCGACCGCTTGTTTGCCGGACGCACGCGCATCCTCATCAGCCATCGTCCTTCAACGCTGGCCGATGCCGATCTGCGTTTCGAGTTGCTCGACGGCGTGCTGACCTCGAAAACGGTGCTGCATGAAACCTGAGTTGCGCATTGGTGTGGTGGACAGCGGCCATTCGGCGGCACAACGGCTGCAAGTGGTCGCCGGTCGGCGCTTTTCATTGCTTGAAGGTGGCCTGGCCGAAGGCGACTTGCGCGACGATCCGCTAGGGCATGGCAGTGCGGTGATCGAGGCCATCGGCCGGCGTGCACCCTCGGCACTGTTTTGCGTGGCCCAGGTGTTCGACCAGCGGGGAGTTACCAGCGCCTTGCAGATCGCCACGGCCATTGACTGGTTGCTGACGCAGGACGTGCGACTGATCAATTTGAGCCTTGGCTTGCGTCAGGATCGCAGCCTGTTACGCGCGGCTTGCGCAACGGCGGTGGCACGGGGTGTGCTGCTGTGTGCGTCGAGTCCGGCCCAGGGCGAAGGGGTGTTTCCGGCCAACTATCCACAAGTATTGCGGGTGACCGGCGATGCGCGGTGCGCCGAGCAGGAATGGTCGTGGCTCAACAGCGCCCAGGCGGATTTCGCCGCGTGTGTGCAGGGCACCTATCCGGGGCAATCCGGGGCGAGCCTCGGTTGCGCCGCGTTGAGCGGGCACATTGCCGGGTTCCTCGCCGAACAGCCCGGCGCCAGCAATGAGCAAGTCATCGAGTGGTTGCGCGAACATGCCCGTTACCGTGGCCCTGAACGGCGATTCGGGCCATGACCGACATCGTCGTTCTGGGTGCCGGGCCGGCGGGCGCCGCTGTCGCGCTGGGGTTGCGACGGCTGGGCCATGGCGTCACGCTGATCAGTGAGTGGCGCCGGTTTGCGGCACTCGAAGGCGTGTCCGTACGGGTGCTGGAAGCCTTGCGCAGCGCTGGCCTGCAGCACGCATTGGCGGATGCGGCGTTGCCGTCACAACGCCAGGTCTCGTGGAATGGCCAGCAGCATGCGCAGAACGTCGAATACCTGCTCGACCGTCCGGTTTTTGACCGGGGCCTGCGCGAGGATCTGCGCCTGGCGGGGGTTGAGCTGATCGAAGGCCGGGTGCTGGCGGTTCAGTCATCGGCCAATGGCCATCGAATCGAAATCGACGGCCGCGAACCGTTGCTTGCAGCGTTTCTCGTCGAAGCCCGCGGACGTCAGGCTCCGGCTACCGGCAAAGGCTTGCGCGGACCTGAGACGGTCAGCTTGCTCAATCGCTGGCAGGGTTTGCCGGGCAGCACCGCCAGCGCCGTGGAAAGCCTCGAGGACGGCTGGGCGTGGATGGCGCGGCGCGCCGACGGCCAGTGTTACTGGCAATGGACGGTGGACGTGGCCAGTGCCGGATTGCCGGGCAAGACGCAGTTGCTCGACTACTGCCGACAGCGGCGCCAGGGTTCGACACTGGCCGCCGCATTTTTTGCAGGCCTGGCGGAATCTGATCTGCAACTGAACGCCCGCAGCAGCACGGCGATTCTGAGCCCGCAGGTGTGTGGTGAAAACTGGATTCGGGTCGGCGATGCGGCGATGGCCGTCGACCCGCTGTCGGGCAATGGCATCTTTCAATCCCTGTCTTCGGCATTGCAGGCGCCGGTGGTGATCAACACACTGCTCTGCAAGCCCGAACGAGCAGCCCTGGCCCATCGTTTCCACCAACAGCGGGTGGAACAGTTGTTTTTGCGTTTTGCGCGGGTCGGCCGGGATTTCTATGCCGATGAGCAGCGCTGGCCGGACCAGCCATTCTGGCAGGCACGACGGCGCTGGCCGGATGCCGAGGTGGCCCATGCCGAGGCGGATTTCAACACGCTGAGGATCGAACGGGCGCCGGTGTTGCGTGATGGTCTGGTCGACGAGGCCGAGGTGGTGATCACGGCGGATCAGCCGTTGGGCATCTGGCATGTACAGGGGGTTGAGGTGGCGCCGTTGGTGCGGCGATTGCGTAGCGAGCCGGCGGAGCAGGCGTTGGCCGGTTTGACGGTGGAGCAGGGGCGTATGGTTCGCAGCTGGTTACTGGGGCAGGGTTTCAAACCCTGAATGAAGAACGTCTGGATCCGGCGAAAAAGCCTGTTCTCCCAGCGCAAAGCATCGTAATTTACGCGCCATAACGACAAGGTTTTTTGGGGTGTAAGTGGGAGTCTATCGTCTGCTATTGGCCGTTCTGGTGGCCGTTTCTCATATGGGCAAGACGTTCATGGGGCTAAACCCCGGCGTGATCGCCGTGATTTCCTTCCTGATCATCAGCGGTTTCGTGATGACCTCGCTGATCGAGCGCAACTACACGGCGCCGGAGAAAGTCGGCCTGTTCTACCTGGACCGCGCCCTGCGGCTCTATCCTCAATTCCTGCTCTACTTCGCAGTTTCCTGTGCGGTGATCTATTTCCTGCTGCCCGGCACGCCTCAAGCCGCCGAGCTGACGCTGCGCAACATCGCCGCAAGCCTGACTATTGTGCCACTCGGCTTCTACATGTTCGGAGCGGCGGGATCGTGGATCTTGCCGCCGGCCTGGTCTTTGGGGCTTGAAATGTGCTTTTACCTGGTGATCCCTTTCCTGATCATCTACAGGGCGCGGGGCGTTGCGTTTGCTCTATCCGTCGTCGTCTTCATGGCCGCGTGCCTGGGGTTCATCAACACCGACCTGTATGGCTACCGTCTATTGCCGGGTGTGCTGTTCATGTTCCTGTGCGGCAGCTACCTGTACAAAGCGCAGCCGAAGGATCTGGCGATCGCTGCCGGCACCGCCGTGGCTGCGGCTCTGATGTTCGCGGCCATCATGGCGGGATGGATAGAGCGCCGACCGTTCAATGCCGAAGTGACCGCCGGCATAGCGCTGGGCGTGCCCGCCGTGTACCTGCTGACAAAGCTCAAGTTTCACCGGATTGACGAGTTCCTCGGCAATATCAGCTACGGCGTGTTCCTGAATCACTATGTGGTGATGTACTTCCTGCACGCTATCTGGTCGGTTGCCTACGATGAGATCATTGTTGCAACAGTGCTGGCCTTGTCGTTGCTGCTCAGCGGCGTTTCGTACTATTGCGTCGAACGGCCGGCCCTGAAGCTTCGTCACGCGCTCCGGACCGGCGCAAAAAATCGGGTGGGTCACCCACTGGACCGCGAAACAGCGGCGTAGTGGCTGGAATTGCCGCCCGCGAAGGCGGCCTAAAGAACGGCGCAAATCACAGCTTGATCAACACTGACTTCAACTCAGTGTAATGCTCGATCGCCGCATACCCCATCTCACGCCCGACCCCGGACATTTTGTAGCCGCCGAACGGCAGCGCCGGGTCCAGGGCGCTGTGGCAGTTGACCCACACCGAGCCTGACTTGATGCGCGGAATCATCCGGTGCACCGCTGCCAGGTCATTGGACCAGATGCTCGCCCCCAGACCGTAGGGGCTGTCGTTGGCCATGCGCAGGGCATCGGCTTCGTCGTCGAACGGGATGGCCACCAGCACCGGACCGAAGATTTCTTCCTGCACCAGAGAGTGCTTCTGATCGACGTCGACAATCACCGTCGGCTTGACGAAGAACCCCGGGCCGAACTGCTCACCGCCGCAGGCGATGGTCGCGCCGCTGTCCCGGCCCTTTTCGATGTACCCATAGACGCGCTCCTGTTGTCGTGCCGAGATCAACGGCCCCATTTCGACGCTAGGATCCAGGCCGTTGCCGAGTTTCATGGCGTTGGCGATATCGCTGATGTCCGCCACCACATTGTCGAAATGCTTGCGCTGTACATACAGCCGCGAGCCCGCGCAGCAGACCTGGCCCTGATTGAAGAAAATCGCGCTGGCAGCCCCGGCCGCGGCGGTTTTCAGGTCGGCGTCGGCCATGACGATGGTCGGCGATTTGCCGCCCAGTTCCAGGGTGACCCGGGTCATGGAGTCCATGGCGATCTTGCCGATCTGCTTGCCCACGGCGGTGGAGCCGGTGAAGGTCAGCTTGTCCACCAGCGGGTTGTGGGTCAGGGCGGAACCTGCGGTGATGCCGGTGCCGGTGACCACGTTGAACACGCCTTCGGGATACCCGGCTTCCAACACCAGTTCGGCAAGTTTCAGCGCGGTCAGCGGGGTTTCGTCGGCGGGTTTGAGCACCACGGTACAACCGGTGGCCAGGGCCGGACCGAGTTTCCAGCAGGCCAGCAACAGCGGGAAGTTCCAGGCGACGATGGCGCCGACCACGCCCACCGCTTCGCGACGGATGAAGCTGTGGAACTGGTCGTTGGGCATCAGCGGTGCCGATACGTCAACCGTGGAACCTTCGATCTTGGTCGCCCAACCGGCCATGTAGCGCAGGAAGTCGATGGCCAGTTGCACGTCCATCACCTGGGCCACCGCCGCGCTTTTGCCGTTGTTCAGGCATTCAAGTTGCGCCAGCAGTTCGGCGTCGCGCTGCATCAGGTCGGCGAGTTTCCACAGCAGGTTCTGCCGCTCCCGGGGACGGGTGCGGGTCCAGGCCGAATCGTCGAACGCCTGGCGGGCGGCGAGTACCGCACGGTCGACATCTTCTGGCGTTGCCCGTGGCACCACGCACAGCACCTCACCGGTGGCCGGGTTGTGCAGGGGCATGGTCTGGCCGTCGGTGGCCTCGACCCAGTCACCGCCGATCAGCATGCGCGGAGCGCGTTGGATGAACGCCGAAGTGGCGGGAAGCACGTTTGGGAGCGACATTGGCGAGGCCTCTTGTTGTTCGTGAGAACCGGGCTTTCGCAATGGCTGTGCCAAGTCCTCCAAAGCGCCGGTCGGCCGTTGCCGGGCGGGTTTTTTCGGCTGCCGGTGAAGGCGGGCGTGTGGGGGTATTTGTCGCAATTCGCGACACCCGGTGAGACGACGAGCAACCGGTTCGCGATCTTGAGAGCACCCCTGGCGAGGATTAGAATTTTCTGGTTAGGCGGGTGAAATGACGGAGCATTTTCCCGGCAGTACCTCTGGCGTGAGGGAGACAGCGATGATCCTTTCAACCCTGGAAATCCAAAACATCATTGAACACAGTTTCCTGCCATCGATATGCACCTGCAGCGTGGCGCCGGATCAGTCCCTGACCATTCGCGTGTGCGATTGCATGACCGGCAAAGTGGACCTGGTGGCGACCCGCGTTCCGCTGTGGGAGCTGGACACGCCCCACGCGATTGCAACGCTGGTGGTGCAGATGCAACAGGAAATCAACGCGCACAAAGGCGTGCACCCGACGTTTTACAGTTGAACCGGGGTCAGGCCGCACCACGCACGTGGTGCGGCGCCCGCTTTTGAAAAATCCTCCCCGGCATTCGCCCTGCATCCTTTCCCTGCTGGCTGGACAAGCCCCGTCAATCGGCGGGCGCCGAGCCGATTCTGGCCGGGCAACTATGCTGTCTCAGACTGCAACAGCTGTCGCGAAACTAGACGCCGTTCATCGCGTCCAGGCATGGCCCAATGCGGTCAAATCAACGCAAGTGATTGATAAAAAAGCTTATCAGCAAGCTGGCACGCTCTGTGTATTGCACATCTCAGACGTTTCTCTTGCCTCCGTCGGCGAATCAAAGCCGACGGCAGAAACCATAAAAACGATAAGCCACAACAATAAGAACGCACCGTGCGAGGTTCGACGTTGATGAAGAGAAAACTCCGATCAGGCATGAGCGCCAGCCTGCTGGCCGTAGCCGCTTGTGTAGCGCTGCATTCGCCTCATAGCCTGGCAGCCCGCGACGCCCAGACCATCCTCAAGGAAACCTGTCAGGGCTGTCACACCCCCGAAGCCGATAACGCCCTCAGTCGCATCAGCCATCAGCGCAAGACGCCGGAAGGCTGGCTGATGAGCATTGCCCGGATGCAGACCATGCACGGTTTGCAGGTCAGCGATGACGACCGGCGCACGCTGGTCAAGTACCTGGCCGATACCCAGGGCCTGGCGCCGAGCGAAACCGATGGCGTGCGCTATGCGCTGGAACGGCGGCTCAACACGGTCGAGAAATTTGACGACCAGCACAGCCAGATGTGCGGCCGCTGCCACTCCGGTGCGCGGGTGGCCCTGCAACGGCGCCCGGCGCAGGAGTGGGAACGCCTGGTGAACTTCCACCTCGGTCAGTGGCCGTCCCTGGAGTATCAGGCGCTGGCTCGCGACCGCGACTGGTTCGACATCGCCCGCAAAGACATGGTGCCGTTGCTGGCCAAGCGTTATCCGCTGGACAACCCGGCCTGGAAAAAATGGCAGAGCGTGGCGCCCAAGGCCGATGCGCTGGTGGGCGACTGGAGTTTCAGCGGTCACTTGCCGGGCAAGGGTGAACTGGCCGGTGTCATGACTGTGAGTGCCGATGGCAACGACACCTTCAAGGTCAGCGTCAAAGGCCAGTACGCCGACGGCAGCCCGTTCAATGGCGACGGTAGCGCGATTCTCTACACCGGCTATGAATGGCGCGGCAACGTGACCATCGATGGCGTGACCATGCGCCAGGTGTTCGCCGCCCAGGGCAATGCGATGCAGGGCCGGATGTTCGAGGCCGAGCACGACGAGCGCGGCCTGGACTTCGTCGCCGCCAAACAGGGTTCCCAGCGTTTGCTGGCGGTGCAACCGGGCTACGTGAAGGCCGGCAGCGAAACCGAAGTGACCCTGATCGGCAGTGGCCTGACCGGCAAACCGAACTTCGGCAAAGGCGTGGAAGTGCTCGAAGTCGTCTCGCAGAGTCCGGAGCAGATCAAAGTCAAACTCAAGGCTGCGGCCAATGCCCAACCGGGCGCGCGCGCGGTCACTATCGGTACGCTGAAAGGCCCGCAGCTCTCGGTCTACAGCAAGATCGATGCGGTCAAGGTCGTGCCTGAGTTCTCGGTGGCGCGGATTGGCGAGGGCGGTGGCTCGACACCGAAAGTCCAGGGCCGTTTTGACGCGGAAGCCTGGGGCAAGGGCACCGATGGCAAACCGTATCGCATCGGCGTGTTCCCGGCGCAGTGGAAGGTCGAGGCCTTCGACGACCGCGCCAAGGAAGACGAAGACGTCAAGTTCGCCGGCACCATGCAGGCCGACGCTGGCGTGTTCACCCCGGGCGATGCCGGGCCGAACCCGGCACGCAAGATGTCCACCAACAATGCCGGCAACCTCAAGGTGATCGCCGCCGTTGACGACGCAGGAAAATCCCTGACCGGCGAGGGCCATATGATCGTGACCGTGCAACGCTGGAACAATCCACCCATTCCATGAGTTGGCTGAACGTCAATCGCATCAGACACTTTTCGGAATGATCGCAAGCCCCGCAAAACGGGGCCTGCACAGGAGGTTTGCCATGGGCGCTATCTTGAATCTGGTCGAACGCAACCTGCACGAAGTGCAGGTCGATGCCGACCGCATGCTGTTTCACATTCCCAGCAGTTCGCTGTTCGCCAGCGATGAACTGACGGGCACCATCATCGATACCCTGCGCGGCCCCGGCTGCTCCTCGGACGACCTGATCCAGCGCCTGGCCGCGCGTTTCAACGGCGAGGAAATCACCGAGACCCTGCGCGAGCTGATGGCTCTGGAACTGGTCAGCGACGGCTCGCCACTGACCCCGGACATCGCCACCAAGCGGGTCGAGCGCACGGCGATCAACACCGTGGTGCTCAACGTCAACACGGGCTGCAACCTGAGCTGCACGTATTGCTACAAGGAAGACCTCGACAAGCCGTCGGCGGGCAAGAAGATGGATGTCGAAACGGCGATTGCTTCGGTGGAAATGCTGCTGCGCGAATCCCCGGACGAAGAGCGTTTCACCGTGGTGTTCTTCGGCGGCGAACCGCTGAGCAACCGCAAGCTGATCGAGTACATGGTCGATTACTGTGAGAAGCGTTTTCGCGAGGCCGGCAAGTTCGTCGAATTCGTGATGACCACCAATGCCACGCTGCTCACCGAAGAAACCGTGGACTACCTCAACGCCCACCGCTTTGGCTTGTCAGTGAGCATCGACGGTCCGAAAACCGTGCACGACCGCAACCGCATCACCGTGGGCGGGCAGGGCACCTATGACGTGGTGCGGCGCAAGGCCGAAATGCTGCTGTCGCGCTACAACAGCCGTCCGGTGGGTGCGCGGGTGACCCTGACCACCGGCGTGACCGACGTCGAAACCATCTGGGATCACCTGTTCAACGAACTGGGTTTCGCCGAAGTCGGCTTCGCCCCGGTGACCTCCGGCGACATCAGCAGCTTCAACCTCACCAGCGATGAACTGGTGCAGGTGTTCGCCAACATGAAAAAACTCGGCAAGCGTTACCTGGAGGCGGCGCTGGAGCACCGCAACATCGGCTTCTCCAACCTGCACCAGTTGATCACCGACATCCACGAAGGGCACAAGAAAGCCCTGCCCTGCGGTGCTGGCCTGAAAATGCTGGCCGTGGATCACAAGGGCGAGCTGAACCTGTGCCACCGCTTTACCGGTTCGAGCCTGCCGACCTTCGGCAACGTGCACAGCGGTGTGAAGCAGGTGGAGTTGAACGACTTCCTGTCCCAGCGCCTGGACCGCACCAACACTGGCTGCGAAGACTGTCAGATCCGCAACCTGTGCTCCGGAGGCTGTTACCACGAAAGCTACGCCCGCTACGGCGATCCGACGCACCCGACCTATCACTACTGCGAACTGATGCGTGACTGGGTCGACTTCGGCATCGAGGTCTACACCCGGATCATGGCCAATAACCCTGCGTTCATCAGCAGCTACATCACTCCGCGCAAGGCTCACTGATATGAAACATCTCAAGGCAATCAATAACAAAGCGTTGAAGCTGGATCAGGCCGCGGACGAGAACCGCATTGAAGAAGTGGTGGCGATGAGCTCCGTGGCGGGCTGTGCGTCGACCACCGACCCGGGCTGGGAAATCGATGCGTTTGGCGGTGTGTCGTCGTTGTGCCAGCCGATGGAGGCCGACCTGTATGGCTGCTCCGACCCGTGCTGGTGGCCGGCCCAGGTGCCCGACATGATGAGCACCTACCCGGACTGGAACAAGGATGCGCAAGCCTCCAACGACAACTGGCGCAACCTCGGCACTGTCTTCCCCAAAGACAAGTGATCAGATAAGAAGAAGGATTCCAGCATGCACAGCATCAAAGCCTGCGGCCTGGCCGCGTTCGCCGTCCTGAGCACCTGTTCGGTCAATGCTCTGGCTGACGAAAACACTGCTCTTCAGGATGGTCACGAGTACATGTTGACCACCAATTACCCGAACAACCTGCACGTGATCGACCTGGCCACCGACACCCTGTTCAAGACTTGCAAGATGCCCGACGCCTTCGGCCCCGGCACCGTGCAACTGTCGCCGGACCGCAAGACCGCCTACGTGCTGAACAATCACTATGCGGATGTCTACGGTGTCGAACTGGACAACTGCAAACAGGTGTTCCACGCCAGCATCACCCAGAAGCCCGGTGAGAAAGCGCGGTCCATGTTCGCCTTCACCCTCAGCCATGACGGCAAGGAACTGTTCACCATCGCCAATCCGACGCTGATGATGAACGATCACTATGAAGTGCAGCAGCCTCGACTCGATGTGTACAAGACCGACGGTGGCATGGACGCCAAACCCGTGCGCAGTTTCCCGGCGCCGCGGCAGCTGACCATCATGCAGAGCGGTGACGACGGCACGCTGTACGTGGCGGGGGCGGATGTCTACAAGGTTAACGTGCAGACCGGCAAGTTCGACGTGCTGATCCCCAGCCGGCACTGGAAACGCCCGAACTACAGCGCGCCGGACGTGCTCTACGTGTGGAACCAGCAGACGTACCGGCATGACTTCTCGCTGCTGTACACCGCGGCGAAGTTCAAGGACAAGAAGCAGGATCCGGCCACCGCTGAATACCTGTACGGCCTGTTCAGCGTCGATCTGAAGACCGGCAAGACCGAAACCACCGATTTCGGGCCCCTGACGGAAATCTACTTCAGCGGCATGCGCTCGCCCAAGGACCCGAACCTGATGTTTGGCGTGCTCAACCGACTGGCCAAGTACGACATCAAGCAGAAGAAAATGCTTCAGTCCGCCACGCTCGATCATTCCTACTACTGCATTTCCTTCAACAAGGACGGCAGCAAAATCTACCTGGCCGGGACGTTCAACGACGTGGCGATCTTCGATGCCGACAGCCTCAAGCAGATCGGCAGCATCAAGATGCCGGGCGGGGACATGGCGATTACCACGGCGCAGGTGTTTGTCCGGTAATTTGCAGCGACTGAGCTGATGCCTTCGCGAGCAAGCCCGCTCCCACATTTTGATCGCTTTCTTGCTGAAAGAACCCGGTCAACTGTGGGAGCGGGCTTGCTCGCGAAGAGGCCCTGACAGACGCTAGAGAATCAAACCCCCGGCACCGGACACGCCAAATCTCCCTCCTGACACTTCAGGTAAGTCTTGAACGTCTCCACCCGCGCCTTGGTCAACTCAGTCACGCAATTGCCGTAGATCAGCGGATACACACTCCCGCCTTCCACCCCTGACGCCGAGAACCTGCACTCGGCATCGCGAAACGCAATCCACGACCGCTGCGCTCCCACCAGCAACTTCTTGCTGTCGGGATTGCCCTTCAGGCGCGAAGTGATTTGCTGGTAAAGCGCATTCAATTCCTTGTCCGCCGCCGCATGCTGTTGCGCCGCGCACTGGTTCATCGTGGTCTGGTCGGTGGCGTTGTCGCAGTTCACGGCAGCATGGGCCAGGGAGGTGAACAACAAAGGCGTCAGTGCCAGGAGAAAACGTGCGTGCATGGCAGAAACTCGCTGTGACAGGGGAAGTTTGGGGGTGCAGTGTAGCGCTGTGGAAAGTTCAGTCATCTACGTCTGCCATTGCGGGTACTTTTTTACCGACTCATATTCAAGCCAAGGCTGCTCATGGGATGTCCAGATATGCGCCTGTGGCGTCAGTTTCGGGTCATCGTCCAGTGTCGCCACCCGAACAATCACATGGGGCTGGGTCGAACGCTCCGCCATCAGGTGTGAACCGCAGGCCGAACAGAAATGCCGAAACTTGCCCGGTGACGATTCGTAGCTCGTCAGCCGGTCTTGCCCCTTGATCCAGCGAAAGTGCTCGCGCATCACCCCGGCAGTCGATGCAAAAGCCGCTGCGTGTGCCTTGCGGCAGGTTTGGCAATGGCAGTGGCTGATGGGCATGTCGAGGCTATCAAGTTGGTATTCGATGGCCTTGCACAGGCAACTGCCGCGCAGTTTTGTCATGTAGCTATCCTTTTCGATGCTGTTTCGAGGGAGAACGTTAGCAGCTTCGTCCCTCTGACTTTGTGATTGCCCCAGAACTTATCACCGCAAATGCAACCGAATATCTCAGGTATGGTTGATTGCTCATCCCGATTGGTACAACTTTAGGGTTGGTCTTGTGGTCTTACTGACCTACTGTTCAAGTACAGGAGGTGACTTATGAACCCAGCATCTGATCGCATTGAAAGGAAAGTCCTGCTTAAAGCCAAGCGTTCACAGGTCTGGCGTGCGCTGGCCAATGCCGAAATGTTCGGACAGTGGTTTGGCGTGGCGCTGGAAGGCAAGCGCTTTGTGGCAGGCGAGTGGACCCAGGGGCAGATTACCTATCCCGGTTATGAGCATTTGCTTTGGAATGTACTGGTAGAGCGGGTCGAACCGGAACGGCTGTTTTCGTTTCGCTGGCATCCGTATGCGGTAGAGCCTGATTTCGATTACTCCCAGGAGCCCACCACACTGGTGAAATTCGAACTTGAGGATATGGACGACGGCACGTTGCTCCACGTCTCCGAGTCCGGTTTCGACCATGTTCCCCAGCATCGCCGCCTCAAGGCATTCCGTATGGACAGTCGCGGCTGGGATGAACAAATGAGCAATATCGAACAGTTTCTACTGGCCAAGGCACACGAACATCAGGGTGTTTGAGCGAAACTCGCGGCCTCCTGGCCTGAGGCGTCCAAGGGTTTTCGGAAGGTGGTTTATAGCCAATGTCTTACACGCGATGGTAGCGATATCGCCTGTTACAAATTGGATCCGATGCGTATTCTGGCCTCACCCACTGAAGCACAGGATGTGCTCAGGATCGTGGATGATCGACCATATGCAAGGAACGCTGCGACAAGGAGTCGTCATGGTCTTGGAAAAACCCGCTTCGGCGGGTTTTTTTGTGGGCGCAGGAAAAGTCGTGGCGGCAGGAACCCTGTTCTTGCCGCCATTTTTCACTGTCGGTCGAGTTTCGCCGCCGCGCGCTCGGTGATCTCCGCCCGCAGCTTCAATGAGCCGGCAGCCCGCCGGCGAGCCTCATCCAGCACACTGGCCGGGGCCGTCTCGGGGCTGCCCGCGGTAAACGGTGGGGCCGGGGCGTATTCCAGTTGCAACTGCACCAGTTCGGCGGTGGCCTGGTCGAACAGCTCTGCGGCCAGGGTCAGGGCGAAGTCGATACCGGCGGTGATGCCGCCACCAGTCAACAGATTGCCGTCACGAACCACCCGATCGTTCACAGCGATTGCGCCCAGCGGCTTGAGCAATGGGTGATACGCCCAGTGAGTGGTGGCGCGTTTGCCTTTGAGCAATCCCGCCGCGCCCAGCACCAGCGAGCCGGTGCACACCGAAGTGATGTATCGGGCGTTGGCCGCCTGGGCCTTGAGAAAGCCAAGGGTCTGGTCATCCTCCATCAACGGCCCGACGCCACTGCCGCCGGGCACGCAGATCACGTCCAGCGCCGGGCAGTCTTCAAAGGTGGTGGTCGGTTTCAACAGCAGGCCGGTGCTGGCGGTGACCGGCACCAGGTCTTTCCAGACCAGATGCACTTTCACATCCGGCAGAGAGGCCAGTACGTCATAAGGGCCGGTCAGGTCCAGTTGCTGAACCTGTGGAAACAACAGAAAACCGATCTGCAGCGTCATGGTGTTTTTCTCGTGAAGTGGGTGGACGGTTTGACTGTAGGCCCGTAGGCTTTGGCGTATACGCCAATATCCCCACGAATTACGCCAAATGTCGAAAACCATCCATGTACTCGCTTTCGCCAACGTGCAAATACTCGACGTCACCGGGCCGTTGCAGGTTTTCGCTTCGGCCAACGACATAGCCCGTCAGCAAGGCCTGCCGCCACCCTACGCACCGACTGTGATTACCAGCGGCGGCGGGGCGGTGATGTCGTCGGCGGGGTTGGCGCTGTTGGCCGAGCCGTTGCCGGATGAGGGCACCGATACCCTGATCATCGCCGGTGGCTGGGGGGTTTACGCAGCGGCGCAAGATGCGCCGTTGGTCGCCTGGGTGCGCGAACATGCCCGTGGCTGCCGGCGGGTTTCCTCGGTGTGCACCGGTGCGTTTCTGCTGGCGGCCAGCGGCTGGCTCGATGGCCGGCGCGTGGTCACCCACTGGACCCGCTGCGAACAATTGGCGCAGCAGCACCCGCAACTGCACGTCGAGCCCAACCCGATCTTCATCAATGACGGCCCGGTCTGGACCTCGGCCGGGGTGACGGCCGGCATCGACCTGGCGTTGGCCATGGTCGAAGAAGACCTCGGGCGCACCATGGCCCTCGAAGTCGCCCGGCAACTGGTGGTGTTTCTCAAGCGCCCGGGTGGCCAGTCGCAATTCAGCGTTACCCTGTCACTGCAACAGGAAGGCAACCGTTTCGACGAACTTCACGCCTGGATCAGCGAAAACCTGACCCAGGACCTTGGCATCCCGACCCTGGCCTTGCAGGCCGGCATGAGCGAACGCAGTTTCGTACGCCACTACCGCGCCGACACCGGCCAGACCCCGGCCCGGGCCATCGAACTGATCCGCGTCGAAACCGCACGGCGTCTGCTCAGCGATACCGGCGTG
Organism: Pseudomonas sp. Pseusp16; assembly: GCF_047324915.1. Taxonomy (NCBI): domain Bacteria; kingdom Pseudomonadati; phylum Pseudomonadota; class Gammaproteobacteria; order Pseudomonadales; family Pseudomonadaceae; genus Pseudomonas; species Pseudomonas sp. Pseusp16. The sequence continues at coordinate 230,482 of NZ_CP168522.1, forward strand.
CCGATCAAGCGGGTGGCAGTGCAATGCGGCTTCGGCAGCGAAGAAACCCTGCGCCGCAGCTTCCTGCGGGCCATGGGCGTGACGCCGCAGGCTTATCGGGAGCGGTTTTCGGTCAGTGTTGGTGCAGATCCAGTGGAGCGTTGAGCATCTTTTAGCCTGAGCCTGATGCAGTTACCCCACGGTCACCCGAACAGCATCCTTTGCCAGTGTTCTTCACTGATGATCGCGATAGGAACACCGCTCTCTCGTAGCTCAACGGCTTTTTTGATCTTGGTTCCATAAGTGCTATGAAGCCACTGATCGTTTCCGATGCTGCCCACCACGAGATAGTTGATTTTTCTGCTGACCGAACCACCGATCAGGCCACCGCGTTCGACGATCAGCGATTCACATTCCTTGCGCGGACCGTAAGCCATGACTCCGGTGAACAGGAAAACCCGATCAATCCAGTCCAGTGTGGGGGCAGGGTTGTCGAGTGGAAGGCTGCAAGGTGTTGTGAAGATCTGGTCAGAGCCAACCGGCAGACCTGCAAACTGGTGCAGCATATCCAGTAGCTCAGCCGATTCTTCGGAGTCCAGCACACCATCACTCAGCATATCGGAGAGGCGTTTGTAGAGGATGTTCACGACCGGATCACCCAAATGACACAAATGAACTTCAATCCAGCTCTTGAGAAACTCCGCTTCCTGCTGGTTGATCTGGCCATCGGCAGCGAGTCCAGCCGTAATGCCGACCAACGCGTCGGCTGAACGTCTATCAATGCGTGCTTCGTGGAAGAATCCACTGTTTTGAAATTCCTGATGCAAATCGACCATCGTCCCTGCTCCTAGGATTCAACTTCCGCTATTTGATTGAAATACTTCGCCCGATCCGGTGTAAACGTCACCACCATCCCGGTACGCGAGCAAGTCAGCGCCCGCTCCTGGTTCAAATCAACATCCAGATCTTCCCCGCGCAGCCCTTGCCACTGCGCGAGGTATTTGAGGGAGCCATATTTTTCGAGTTTCTTCAGGCTGCGGCTGACGCCACCTTTCCAGCCCAGTACCGGCAACTCGCCGGCGAGGCACTGTCGGGCGAGGTCGGGGAAGCGGGCGGCACGCTGGCGGCCGACTTCCCAGCATTTGATCAGGCCCTTGTCGTCGGCCTCCCAGAGTTCTTCGCGGTTCAAACCGGTTCGGAGAGGGGCGTCGATGCTGCGATGGATGCGTTGGGTCATTCTGGTTCCTTGAATTCGGGTGGTTCTGCACAGCTCCGCTGTACCCGTTCATCAAGGATGTTAGGTGGGGATGTCATGGCTGGCAACAAGGTATTCCGAGGGAGGCTCGCTCCCACAAAGGACTACCTGCACCAATCAAATGTGGGAGCGGGCTTGCTCGCGAAAGCGGTGTGTCAGTCGACATCATCAGTGCCTGACATAGCGCTTTCGCGAGCAAGCTCGCTCCTACAGAGTTATTCATATGGCTAATTCTTTGGGCACCCCATCCGTTTTCCAGACAGACAAACTTCGAGGAAAGCCCGGTGACCCCGCTGACATTGCTGTGCCTGCCCTATTCGGGCGCGAGTGCCATGGTCTATAGCCGCTGGCGGCGCAAGCTGCCGGAGTGGCTCACGCTGCAACCGGTGGAGCTTCCGGGTCGTGGCGCACGGTACGGCGAGCCCTTGCACACCGACATGCGCCGTCTGGCGCTGCAATTGGCCCACGAACAGAAGGCCACGCTCAAGGCGCCGTACGCATTGTTCGGGCACAGCATGGGGGCGCTGCTGGCCTGCGAGATGGCCCACGCGTTCCGCTCGCTGGGTTGCCCGGAACCGGTAGCGCTGTTCGCCTCGGGCACCGCCGCACCGACGATGCGCGCCGACTACGATCGGGGCTTTGCCCAGCCCAGGACCGACGCCGAACTGATCGAGCAATTGCGCACCCTCAACGGCACCAGCGAAGAGATCCTGGCCAATGCAGAGTTGATGAGCCTGACCCTGCCGGTATTGCGTGCGGATTTCCTGTTGTGCGGACGTTTCGAACCGGTCCGGCGCCCGTTGCTCAAGTGCCCGGTGCACGTGCTGGGCGGCAAGGCCGATCGCGCCACCACCGAGCAGTTGATCGGCTGGAGCCAGGAAACCCGTGGCAGCTTTTCGGTGGACATGCTGGCTGGCGGACACTTCTTCATCCATGAGCAAGAGGCCAGGGTGCTGCGGGTGATCAAGGATCAGCTGGAGGTGCATCATCGGCGGCATTCCATGGCAGCTGTTGGTTGACACCGCTCGCAAATTTAACCTGATTCCTGTGGGAGCGGGCTTGCTCGCGAAAGCGGTGGTTCAGCCAACATCCATGTTGAATGATGAACCGCCTTCGCGAGCAAGCCCGCTCCCACAAGGGGGGGTGGTGTTCTTGTAACCCGCGTTCTACAGCCCTCCTGATACTTGTTCCCCTCCGCTAATTTTTCCCGCCTGCATTCGTTTTATAGGGACGACGCGCCTTTGCGCCTCCTGCCTACTGATGCGGATGCTGATAGATGAATGCTGAAGACTCCTTGAAACTTGCTCGCCGGTTTATCGGGTTGCCCCTGGAAAAGCGCCAGCTGTTCCTTGCGGCCTTGCACAAGGAGGGCGTGGATTTCGCCCGTTTTCCGATTCCGGCCGGCATCGAGGCCGAGAATCGCCAGGCGCTGTCGTACGCCCAGCAACGCATGTGGTTTCTCTGGCAACTGGACCCGCACAGCGGCGCCTACAACCTGCCGGGCGCGGTACGGCTGACCGGGCGCTTGAACCTGCCGGCGCTGGAACAGGCGTTCGCCAGCCTGGTGGCGCGGCATGAAACCCTGTGCACGGTGTTCCAGCGTCAGGCCGATGACCGCTTGCAGCAAGTGCCTGCCACGGCGCCGCTGCTGATCGAACAGGTAGATTTCAGCGCACTGCCTGCCGAGGAACGCGAACGGGCCGTGGTGCAAACCGCCGAACAGCAATCGCTGCTGCCGTTCGATCTGTCGACCGGTCCGCTGCTGCGGGTCACCTTGCTCAAGCTCGCCGAACAAGAGCACGTCCTGTTGCTGACCCTGCACCACATCGTCTCCGACGGCTGGTCGATGAACGTGCTGATCGACGAATTCATCCGCTGTTACGACGCCTTCGATGCCGGCACTCAGCCGCATCTGCCACCGTTGCCGATCCAGTACAGCGACTATGCCCTGTGGCAGCGCCGCTGGCTGGAGGCGGGCGAGCAGGCGCGGCAACTGGCGTACTGGCAGGCGCAATTGGGTGATGAACATCCGGTGCTGGAATTGCCGCTGGACCATTCGCGCCCGGCGATGCCGAGCTATCGCGGCACCCGTTACGAGTTCGCGGTCGAGGCGCAACTGGCCGAGCAACTGCGCAGCACCGCGCAGAAGCACAACATCACCCTGTTCATGCTGTTGCTCGGTGCCTTCAACGCTTTGCTGCATCGCTACACCGGGCAAACCGACATCCGCGTCGGCGTGCCCATCGCCAACCGCAACCGCGCGGAAATCGAAGGCCTGATCGGTTTCTTCGTCAACACCCAGGTGCTGCGTACCCAACTGGACGGCCAGACTCGGGTCGACGACCTGCTGCGCGCCATCAAGGAAACCGCCCTCGGTGCCCAGGCCCATCAGGACCTGCCGTTCGAGCGCCTGGTCGAAGCGCTGAAACTGGAGCGCAGCCTTAGCCACACGCCTTTGTTCCAGGTGATGTACAACCACCAGCCGCACGTGGCCGACATGGCCTCGGTCAGCACCGCGTCCGGCCTGGTGCTGGGCAGCATCGACTGGCAAAGCCGTACCACCCAGTTCGACCTGACCCTCGACACCTGGGAGAAGGGCGGCAAGCTGCACGCCGCGCTGACGTATGCCAGCGACCTGTTCAAGGCCGAGACGATCGCGCACATGGCCCGGCACTGGACGCGCCTGTTGCAGGCGATAGTCGACGACTCGACGCAAAAAATCGGCGAGTTGCCGATGCTGACGACGGATGAGCAGCAAGTACTGGTGCAAGACTGGAACCGCACCGCCGAGGTGTATCCGGTCGATCAGTGCCTGCATCAGTTGATCCAGGCCCAGGCCCGACGCACCCCTGACGCGCCGGCGCTGGTATTCGGCGAGCGTCAGCTCAGCTACGCGCAACTCGATGCCCGCACCAGTCAACTGGCAAACGGCCTGCGCGAGCAGGGCGTCGGCCCGGATGTGCTGGTGGGCATCTGTGTCGAGCGTTCGCTGGACATGGTCATCGGCCTGCTGGCGATTCACAAGGCCGGTGGTGCTTACGTCCCGCTGGATCCGGAGTACCCGGCCGAACGCCTGGCCTACATGATCGACGACAGCTCGATTGGCTTGCTGCTCACGCAAAGTACCTTGCTCGGCGCACTGCCCACCGACGGCGTCAAGGTTATCACTCTGGACCAGGCGCAAGACTGGCTCGATGGCTACAGCGAGACTTGCCCGCAGGTTGACGTGCATCCGTTGAACCTGGCCTATGTGATCTACACCTCTGGTTCCACCGGCAAGCCCAAAGGTGCCGGCAACAGTCACGCGGCGCTGGTCAACCGCTTGTGCTGGATGCAACAGGCTTATTCAATCGACGGCAGCGACTCGGTGCTGCAGAAAACCCCGTTCAGTTTCGACGTTTCGGTCTGGGAGTTTTTCTGGCCGCTGATGACCGGCGCACGCCTGGTGGTGGCGCCGCCGGGGGCGCACCGTGAACCGGCGCAGTTGATCCGCCTCATCGGTGACCACGGCATCAGTACGCTGCACTTTGTGCCGTCGATGCTCCAGGCGTTCATTCACGAGCCGGGTGTCGAGGCTTGCACCGGCCTCAAGCGCATCGTGTGCAGCGGTGAAGCCTTGCCGCTGGATGCGCAATTGCAGGTATTCAAAAAACTGCCGGGCGCCGGGTTGTACAACCTGTACGGCCCGACCGAGGCGGCCATCGACGTCACCCACTGGACCTGCATCGACGAGGGCGCCGACAGCGTGCCCATCGGCCGGCCCATCGCCAACTTGCGTACCCATGTACTGGATGCGCAATTGCTGCCGGTTCCGGCCGGCGTGGCGGGTGAGTTGTTCCTTGGCGGCGCCGGCCTGGCGCGCAGTTATCACCGGCGTCCGGCGCTCACCGCCGAGCGTTTCGTGCCGTGCCCGTTCCATGACGGCGCGCGCTTGTACCGCACCGGCGACCGCGTTCGGCAGCGCGCCGATGGGGTGATCGAATACCTCGGTCGCCTGGATCATCAAGTCAAATTGCGCGGCCTGCGCATCGAGCTGGGGGAAATCGAGACTCGGCTGATGCAGCATGCGCTGGTGCGCGAGGCCGTGGTGCTGGTGCAGGGCGGCAAGCATCTGGTGGCGTATCTGGTGCTGGACAACGCCAGTGCCGACCCGCAGTGGCCACAAACCCTCAAGGCCTGGCTGCTCGGCAGCCTGCCGGAATACATGGTGCCTACCTACCTGATGCCGCTGGACGCCTTGCCGGTGACCGCCAACGGCAAGCTCGACCGCAAGACTTTGCCGCAACCCGACGCCGCGCCACAGCAGGCATTCGTCGCGCCGCAAGATGCGATGCAGTCCGCGCTGGCGCAGATCTGGCAGGACGTACTGGGCGCAGAACGTGTGGGCCTTGAAGACAATTTCTTCGAGCTCGGCGGCGACTCGATCATTTCCATCCAGGTGGTCAGCCGCGCCCGCCAGGTTGGCATTCGCCTCAGTCCGCGTGACCTGTTCCAGTACCAGACCGTACGCAGCCTGGCGCTGGTCGCGGCGTTCGACAGCCGCAGCACCATCGATCAAGGCCCGGTCAGTGGCGAGGTGATCCTGACCCCGGCGCAGCATTACTTCTTCGAACAGGCCATCGCCCAGCGTCAGCACTGGAACCAGTCGCTACTGCTGACACCCCGGCAAGTGCTGAATCCGCAAGTACTGGAACGGGCGTTGGTCGCCGTCATCAACCACCACGATGCCTTGCGCCTGCGCTTCATCGACGGTACCGAAGGCTGGCAGCAACGCCATGCAGCGCCGGTCGAGTGCGCTGGATTGTGGCAACGCCGGGCGTCTTCGAGCGAAGCCTTGACCGCCCTGTGCGATGAAGCGCAACGCAGCCTCGATCTGGCAAACGGGCCGCTGCTGCGCGCCTTGCTGGTCAGCCTCGACGATGGCAGCCAGCGCCTGCTGCTGGTGGTCCATCACCTGGCGGTGGACGGCGTGTCGTGGCGGGTGTTGCTCGAAGATTTGCAACAGGCTTACCGGCAAGTGGCGTTGCCCGAGAAAACCAGCGCTTATCAAGCCTGGGCCGTTCATCTGCCACAACATGCCGGCACAGTCGGTGCGCAAATGCCGTACTGGCAGGCGCAATTGGCGGATGCCCGGGACCTGCCGTGTGACAACCCGCAGGGCAGTTTGCAGTATCGCCACGGGCACAGGATCGAATCGCAACTGGACGCCGAACTGACCCGCCAGTTGCTGCAACAGGCACCAGCGGCCTATCGCACCCAGGTCAATGATCTGTTGCTCACAGCGTTGGCGCGGGTCATCTGCCGCTGGAGCGGGCAGGGCTCGACGCTGATCCAGCTTGAAGGCCACGGCCGCGAAGACCTGTCCGACGACCTCGACCTGAGCCGCACCGTCGGCTGGTTCACCAGCCTGTTTCCGGTGCGCCTGCAACCCGAGGCCGGGGCGGCCAGTTCAATCAAGTCGATCAAGGAGCAGCTGCGCGCCATTCCCGGTAAAGGCCTGGGGTACGGCGTGCTGCGTTACCTCGGTGAACCGGCGCAGCGCGAAGCCTTGCAACATTTGCCGGCACCGCGCATCACCTTCAACTACCTGGGGCAGTTCGACCGTCAGTTCGATGACGCTGCGCTGTTCGTACCGGCCGCGGAAAGCGGCGGCCAGGCTCAGGGCGACGATGCACCGTTGGCCAACTGGTTGACGGTGGAAGGCCAGGTGTATGGCGGGCAGCTCTCGCTGCAATGGGGTTTCAGCCGCGACATGTTTGCCGAATCCACGGTGCAGCAACTGGCCGACGCTTACACCGAAGAGCTCAAGGCGCTGATCGAACATTGCTGCACGACAGCGGCAGGCCAGGTCACACCGTCGGACTTCCCGCTGGCGCGCATCACTCAGGCCCAGCTCGATGCCTTGCCTGTCCCGGCACCGGCTATCGAGGACGTTTACCCGCTGACGCCGATGCAACAGGGCATGCTGTTCCACACCCTGTACGAACCCCAGGCCGAGGCCTACATCAATCAATTGCGCCTGGATATCCAGGGGCTGGAACTGGCGGCATTCGGCCGGGCCTGGCAGGCGGCGATCAACCGTCACGACATCCTGCGCAGCAGCTTCCACTGGCTGGGACTGGAGTCTGCGCACCAGGTGATTCATCGCCAGGTCGACCTGCAACTGCAAGTGATCGAAGCGGCCGACGTTGACCTCGATGCGTTGGCCGCCGAGGAGCGCAGCTGTGGCTTTGAGCTCGGTGCCGCGCCGTTGTTCCGTCTGATGCTGGTGCGTCAGGGTGCGCAAGACTGGCACCTGATCTACACCAGCCATCACATCCTCATGGACGGCTGGAGCAACGCCCAGTTGCTCGGCGAAGTGCTCCAGCATTATGCCGGCCAGACGTTGGCCAAGCCGTTGGGGCAATACCGCGATTATCTGGGCTGGATTCAACAGCAGCCGCTGCTGGCCGCTGAGCAGTACTGGAAGCAAGCGCTGGCGGCGCTGGAAACGCCGACGCTGCTGGCGCAAGCCTTGCCGACGCCCGCCGATGGACGCGGCATGGGCGAACATCAATTGACCCTTGAGAATGCCGCGCTACAGCGTCTGAGCGACTTCGCCCGCCAGCAGAAAATCACTCTCAACACCTTGCTGCAAGGTGCTTGGGGCCTGTTGTTGCAGCGCTACACCGGCCAGGCCTGTGTGGCGTTCGGTGCAACGATTGCCGGACGATCCGCACCACTGCCGGGCATCGAGCAGCAGTTGGGGCTGTTCATCAACACCTTGCCGATCATTGCCAGTCCGCCAGCAGGCCAGTCCGTGGCCCAGTGGCTCAAGGACCTGCAAGCCCAGAACCTGAGTCTGCGCGAGTTCGAGCACGTGCCGCTGTACGACATTCAGGGCTGGGCCGGACAGCAAGGGGCGCTGTTCGACAGCCTGCTGGTGTTCGAAAACTTCCCGGTGGCTGAAGCCCTCAAGCAAGGGGCGCCGGCGGGCCTGACCTTCGGCGCGCTGCATAATCACGAAATCACCAGTTATCCACTGACCCTCGGCATCGAAGTCGGTGCCCACCTGCGTCTGGATTTCAGTTTCGACCGGGCCATGTTCAGTGCCGCGCAGATCAGCCAGTTGGGCGCCAGCCTGTTGCATGTACTGGAGCAATTCATCGCGCAGCCACAACAGGCGCTGGGCGCGATCAGCCTGCTGAACCCTGAGGCACAGGCAAAGATGCTGGCGTGTTCCCGTCTGCCTGCGCCGCCAATCGACAGTCCGTTGCTGGTCCATGAGCGTTTCGAACAGCAAGCGGCACGCACGCCCGATGCACTGGCGGTGATGGTGGGTGACGAGCGCCTGACCTACGCCCAACTCAACGTGCAAGCCAATCAGCTCGCCCATCGCCTGCGCGCTCACGGTGTGGCACCGGGGCAGCGGGTGGGCCTGTCGGTGCGGCGCAATGCGCAGATGATCGTCAGCCTGATGGCCATCCTCAAGGCCGGCGCCGGTTATGTGCCACTGGATCCGGATTACCCGGCCGAGCGCCTGGCCTACATGATCGAAGACAGCGGCATGGACCTGCTGCTGGCGCAACCGGGCTTGCTGACCGATGTAGCGTTGCCGCAAGGTTTGCCGCGCCTGACGCTGGAGCCGGGCGCCGACGGTTACTCCACGGAAAACCTGGAAAACCTCGCCAGCGCCGAAGACCTGGCCTACCTGATCTACACCTCAGGCTCCACCGGACGCCCGAAAGGCGTATGCCTGGCCCATGCCGCGCTACGCGAGTTTTGCGTGATCGCGGCGGACTATTCGCAATTGGTCCCTGAAGACCGTGTGCTGCAATTCGCCACGTTCAGCTTCGACGGCTTTGTCGAGCAGTGCTACCCGCCACTGTGCGTTGGCGCGGCGCTGGTGATGCGCGGCGATGAGTTGTGGGACACCGACACGCTTTATCGGCAGATCATCCGGCACGACGTGACCCTGGCCGATTTGCCGGCAGCCTACTGGTTCCTGCTGGCTCAGGAGTGGGCCGCCCAGCCTCAGCGGGACAAGGGGCGTCTGCGTCAGGTCCACGTCGGTGGCGAGGCCATGTCGCTGGAAGGTTTGAAGCTGTGGCACGCGGCCGGTCTGGGCGATGTGCGCCTGCTCAATACCTATGGCCCGACCGAAGCCACCGTCGTTTCCAGTACCCACGAATGCACATTGGCCGATACCCGCAATCACATTGGCGTGCCCATCGGCAAAGCGCTGCCCGGTCGCGCGTTGTATGTGCTGGACAGCGAAGGGCACCTGCTGCCGAGCGGTTGTGTCGGCGAGTTGTGCATCGGCGGTGACGCCGGCCTTGCCCAGCGCTATCACCAGCGACCGGGCCTGAGCGCCGAACGCTTTATCGCCGATCCGTTTTCCGCCAATCCGGGTGCGCAGCTGTACCGCAGCGGCGACCTGGCGCGCTATCGCGAGGACGGTGCGCTGGAATACCTGGGGCGTATCGATCATCAGGTGAAGATTCGCGGTTTCCGGGTCGAGCTGGGTGAGCTGGAAGCGCACCTGCAAGGCCTGCCGATGATCAGCGAAGCCGCGGTGCTGGTGCACGAGGGCGTCGGCGGCAAGCAATTGATCGGCTATGTGGTGCCAGCTTCAGATGAACTGCTGGACGCGGATGCGCGTCAACTCACCGACACCGTGCGTCGCGCCTTGGGCGAGCGCCTGCCGGACTACATGCTCCCGGCGCAACTGGTGTTGCTGGCCGCGTTGCCGCTCAACCGCAACGGCAAACTCGACCGCGCCGCGTTGCCGGCCCCGCAGGTCTGGGAGGCCGAAGCCGGCAGCGCACCACAAGGGGCACTGGAAATCGAACTGGCGCAGATCTGGCAGCAGGTGTTGCAAGTCAGTCGCGTCGACCGCGAAAACAGCTTCTTCGAATTGGGCGGGCACTCGTTGCTGGCGACGCAAATCGTCTCGCAGATCCGCCAGCGCCTGGGCCTTTCAGTGAGCCTGCGTAGCCTGTTCGAACATCCGCGCCTTGAGGATTTCGCCGCTCAAGTGCAGACGCTGCAACACACCTGTGAGCGCCCGGCGCTGGTGGCCGACACCTCTGGCGAACGCCAGCCGTTGTCCTTTGCCCAGCAGCGCTTGTGGTTCCTGTGGAACCTGGAACCGGACAGTTCGATGTACAACATACCGGGTGCCTTGCGCCTGCGGGGCGAGTTGAACCTCGACGCCCTGCGCCAGACCTTCGAAACCCTGGTGCAGCGTCACTCGGTATTGCGCACCACGTTCTACGAAGAAGACGGCCAGACCTGGCAACGGGTGCATCCGCAACTGCCGTTGAGCTTTGTCGACAGCGACCTGCGGCACCTGCCGGCGCCGGACGCCGAAGCACAACAGCTGGCCGGCGAAGAAGTCGCCCGGCCATTCGACCTGCGCCACGGTCCGTTGCTGCGGGTGCGAGTGCTGCGGGTCGCGGAGGATGAGCATGTGCTGTTGCTGACGGTGCACCACATCGTCGCCGATGACTGGTCGTTCCGTGTCCTGATCAATGAATTCGTCACGCTGTATCCAACCCTCAGCCGTGGCGAAACCCCGCAACTGCCGGCGCACAGCGTGCAGTACGCCGACTTCGCCAAATGGCAGCGCCAGTGGCTGGAGCAGGGCGGTGAACTGCAGCGCCAGCTCGATTACTGGCAGCAGCGCCTCGCTGAGCCACAAGCGGTGCTGGCGTTGCCCGCCGATGGTGACCAGCGCACCGCGCAAGCAGGCGCCGGCGCGCATTTCACCTTCAGTGCCGAACTGAGCCAGCAGTTGCGCGACTTTGCCCAGCAGCGCGATGTGTCGCTGTTCATGCTGCTGCTGAGCGGTTTCGCCCTGGTCCTGCGCCAGCGTACCGAGGTCAGTCGTGTGCGCATCGGCACCGATATCGCCAACCGAAATCAAGCCGGGCTTGAAGAAATGGTCGGCTTCTTCGTTAACCAACTAGTACTGCAAGTGGAGGTCGATGCCGAACAGTCGGCGGCGCAGTTGCTGGACGCCTGTCGCCGGGCGGTACTGGAGGCTTCGGACCATCAGGACCTGCCGTTCGAGCGTCTGGTGGAGGCCTTGCGCCTGCCGCGCCGCGCCGGACGTTCGCCGCTGTTCGACATCAAGCTGATTTACCAGGAAGGCGTTGGTCGCCTGCCGTCGATGGAGGGCCTGCAAGTCGAGGACTTCCCGTCCGGGCGACAGGCCGCCGAGATCGGCATGGTCGCTGCGTTCTACAACGACGCACAGCACATCCACCTGAGCTTCGAGACACCGGCCGGCCAGTACCTGCCGAGCACGCTGGAAAGTCTGTTCGAGCAGATTCAGGCGGTACTGGAGGCGCTGTTGCGCCGTGATCAGTTGCAGGTGGGCGAATTGCTGAACCTGGCCAGCGACGTGCAACGCCGCGCCGATGCGCGCTTGAGCGAGCAACGCAAGGCCTTGCTCGGTGGCGCCATGGCGATCAAGCGCCGCTCGGCGAACCGCGGCGCGCCGGCAGCGCAATCCGCAGCGGACTGATTCAGTCGGCGGCGCCCTTGAGCGTCGCCGTCATCATTTTCTGGAGGGGTTTATGACCGTTTCAACGACCAAGTCCATTCTCAAGATGGGTCGTGGTGCCCGCAAAAGCCTGTCCACCGATCCGACGCGGCTGGTGAGTTTTGCGCCGATGTTCGAAGACCACAGCATGCCGCTGGTGTGCCGTCCGGCCGTGTCCGGCGTGAGCCTGGTGGAATGGGCGACCCAGAATCGCGCGCTGATCGAAAGCAAGCTGCTGGAGCACGCGGTGATCCTGTTCCGTGGCTTCCAGGTGGCCGATATCGGCGAGTTCAACCGCTGCGTCGATGCGATTTCCGGCGGTGCCCTGGAGTACCTGTTCCGCGCCTCGCCACGGACCCAGATCACCGGCCAGTTCAAGATCTACAGCTCCACCGATTACCCGGCACCGGAGAAGATCTTCCCGCACAACGAACATTCGTATTCGCCGGTTTTTCCGCGTCATCTGTACTTCTACTGCGACACGCCGTCGACCACTGGCGGTGAAACGCCCTTCGGCGACACCCGCCGGATCCTCGCGCGGATCGATCCGGCGGTACGTGAAGAGTTTGCCCGTAAACGCATCATGTACGTGCGCAACTACGGCGACGGCATGGGCCTGCCGTGGCAGACCGTGTTCCAGAGCGAGGATCGCGCCGAGGTCGAAGCCTACTGCGGCAAAATCGGCATCCAGGCCGAGTGGAAATCCGGAAACCGCCTGCGCACCCGGCAGAACGGTCCGGCGATCGTGCGCCATCCATTGACCGGCGAGCGCATCTGGTTCAACCACGGCACCTTCTTCAACGCACTGACCCTGCCGGACAGCATTCGCGACAACCTGCTGCGTGAATTCGGCCCGCAAGACCTGCCGCAAAACACTTTCTTCGGCGACGGCTCGCCGATTCCCGACGAGGTGATCCGCCACCTGCAAGGCATCTACCGCGACGTGATGGTTGAGTTCGCCTGGGAGAAGGGCGACGTGGTCCTGCTCGACAACATCCTCAGCGTGCATGCGCGCAACGAATTCACCGGCTACAGAAAAATCCTCACGGCCATGGCCATCGCGCAGAAAAGCGCCGACCTGGATCAGGAATAAGGACACCCGACATGAACACCACCGCCCTCGAACCCTCGGTAGACGTATTCCAGACTTCGGCCCAGCAGGCCTTTTATTTGCGTGCCCAGGAGCTGGGTGCCCGGCCGCTGTTCGCCGCACTGACATTGCCGCTCGCCAGGCCGGTGGAAGCTCAGGTGTTGTGCAGAGCCGTGGAAACACTCGGCCGGCGCCATGAAATTCTGCGTACGGTGTACCGCCGTCTGCCGGGCATGAAATGGCCGGTGCAGAGCCTGTGCGATGCGCTGCCGGTCACGCTGCTGGGCAACCAGCCTTCGGTGGCCGAGGCCTTGAGCCGCAGCCGTGAAGTCATGGTTGAAGATTCGAATCAAGGGCTGGTGGTGGCGCCGGTCGAAGGCGAAGCAGGGCAGCATTTCATCACCCTGCTGACCCCGGCATGCAGCTTCGACGAGGCCTCTCTGCGGGTGCTGTCGGCCGAACTGGCCAGCCTGTTGCGCGGCGAAACCCTGGCCGACGACGAGGATGCACTGCAATACCTGGACTACAGCGCGTGGCAGGAAGAGCTGCGTGAAGAAGACATCGGCCACCAGGGCGCGGCGTTCTGGCGCAACCTGCAACAGCAGTTCGCCGTGGCCCATCGCTTGCCGTTCGAAAAAACCGTCGAGGTTTCCCTGGCCCGCTGTCTGGCCATACACACCGACGCCCATTGGCTCGCTGAGGTGCAACGGCTGGCGGCTGACCTGAAGGTCGAGGCGCAGCAAGTGGCGTTGCTGCTGTGGAGTGCATTTGTCGCCCGCATCGGCCAACAGGAAAAAGGCCTGATGGGCTGGCAGGTGGACGGTCGCAACGAGCAAACCGCCACCACTCTTGGCCGTTTCGCCCGGCGTTTGCCGGTGTCGTTCGAGCACCGTAGCCAGCAGACGCTGGCGCAAGCAATGGCAGCCTTTGCCGCCAGCGTCGAACAGTCGTTGTCGTGGCTCGATTGCCTCAACGAGTTCGAACTGAGCGCAGAGGGAGCCGCGCCGTTGCGTTACGGCTTCGTCTATCAGGCGGCCATTGAAAGCGCTATCGAGGTGGACGACGGCAACCCTGAAGTCCTGCGCCTGCGAGTGCAGGGTGATCAGTTGCAGTTGTCGTGTCTTGACGGTGCACTGCCCGAGTCGATGATGGCCGAATGGCTGGAGCAGTTTGTCGAGTTCAGCCGCCAGCTATTGGCGTCACCCGAACTGACCCTGGGTCAGGCTGAGCTGGTGAGTGCTGCGCAACGAACCCGATTGATCGATGGCTTCAATCCGAACGCCACCGCGCAGGCATTGCCGTGCCGCTTCCTCCACGAGTTGTTCAGCGAACAGGCGCGGCTGCATCCGCAGCGCATTGCCCTGAGTGTCAACGGCCAGCGCCTGACCTTTGCCGAGCTGGATGCGCGCTCCAACCAGGTGGCCAATGCCTTGCGCGGCCAAGGTGTGGCGCCGGACCAGATCGTGGCAGTCTACGGCCAGCGCTCGCTGGAAATCGTCATTGCGATGTTGGGCACGCTCAAGGCCGGTGCTGCGTACTTGCCGCTGGACCCGAACTACCCGATCGAGCGCCTGGCATTCATGCTGGCCGATACCGCTGCACGCCATGTGCTGGCCTGCCAACCGCTGCCGGACGCACTGGGTCGCGAGCAGAACATTTCACTGATGCCGGGGGCCGAGGTCTGGACTGCCGCGCAAACCCGGCCTGAGCCACAAGGCGACAGTGCCAATCTGGCCTATGTCATCTACACCTCCGGCTCCACCGGCAAACCCAAAGGGGTGATGATCAGTCATGCCAACGCCGTGGCCTCGACCCTGGCGCGTAACGCCTTCTATCGCCAGCCGCTGCGCGGGTTTCTGATGCTCTCGTCGTTCTCCTTCGACAGCTCGGTGGCCGGGGTTTTCTGGGCGCTGGGGCAGGGCGCGACCCTGTGCCTGCCGGACGAAGACAGCTACAAGGACCCGGCGCGACTGGCCGAGTTGATCCAGCGCGAAGAGGTCTCCCACTACCTGACCTTGCCGTCCTACCACGCGCAGATTCTCGAACACCTCGACCGCCAGGCCCTTGCCTGTGTGATTGTCGCTGGCGAAGCGTGCAGCAATGCGCTGGTGCAGCGACATCGCGAGGCACTGCCGGGGGTGGCGCTGGTCAACGAATACGGCCCGACCGAAGGCACCGTGTGGTGTTCGGCCTGGGAACTGCCCCTGGGCAATGACGACGACAGCATTCCCATCGGCCAGCCGATTGCCGGCATGCGCATCCACGTGCTCGGCCCGGACCTGCAACCGGTGGCCGTGGGCGTCGAAGGCGAGTTGTATGTCGGTGGTACCGGCATTGCCCGGGGTTATCTGCAGCGCGCCACGCTGACGGCCGAGCGCTTTGTTCCGGACTCATTCACCGCGAGCACGGGCCAGCGCCTGTACCGCACCGGCGACCTGGCGCGCTATCGCGCCGATGGCGTGCTGGAGTATCTGGGCCGGGTCGACCACCAGGTGAAAATCCGTGGTTTCCGCATCGAGTTGGGCGAGATCGAAGCGGCCATGCGCAGTGCGCCGGGTATCGAGGACGCCGCCGTGATTGCCGACCAAACCCCGACCGGCCCGCAGCTGTTGGGCTTTGCGGTGTCCCCGGCCGACACCGCCGACATCCGCCTCAACGAGTTGCGCAGCCACCTGGCCGAGGCTCTGCCCGAGCACATGCAGCCGGCGCGCTTGCAGGTGCTGGAGCGTTTCCCGCTGATGCCCAACGGCAAACTCAACCGCCAGGCCTTGCTCGATCTCGACGTGCGCCGCAGCGCCTTCGTCGCGCCGCGCAACGAACTGGAGAAAAGCCTCGCGGCGATCTGGGCCGAATCGCTGCACGTCGAGCGCGTCGGCGTGCACGACAACTTCTTCGAACTCGGCGGGCACTCACTGTTGGCCACGCGCATTCGTGCACGGATTCAGGAAGAGCTGAACCTGGCGATCCCGCTCAAGCTGTTTTTCGACGGTGACACCCTGGAACGTCTGGCGGCGCAGATCGAGCAGTTCCGTCAGCAAAGTGAACACCCGGAAAACGCTGTAGACGCCCTCGAAGCGTTGTTCGACGAAGTGGATGAGGAACACGCGCAATGAGTGCCGCACCGGACAGAATGATGACCCTGGCCCAGCGATTCTGTGGCTTGAGCACGGACGCCCGGCGTGCGTTGCAACAGAAGATGCACGCTCAGGGACTGACCCTTGAACTGCTGCCGATTCCGCCACGGGACCGCGCCGTCGACACGCTGCCAGCGTCCTACGCGCAGCAGCGCTTGTGGTTCCTCTGGCAGATGCAGCCCCAGGCCACCGCCTACAACCTGACCGGTGCCTTCCGCCTGAGCGGCGAGCTGAACCGCGATGCGCTGGCGCAAACCCTGGTGACACTGGTGCAACGTCATGAGGTGTTGCGCACCACCTTTATCTTCGATGACCGGCAGGTGCTGCAAAAGATTCATCCGCAGATGGACACCCCGCTGGTCGAGGTCACTGCTGCCGACGACTTCGAACTGCAACGGCAGATCGGCCTGAACGCCGGGCAGCCGTTCGACCTGCAGCACGGCCCGTTGATGCGTTGCCGCCTGATTCGCCTCGATGCGCAGCAACATGTACTGGTGCTGACCTTGCACCACATCGTCACCGATGGCGGCTCGCTGCCGATCCTGTTGCAGGAATTCACCCAACTCTACGGGCAATTGAGTGCCGGGCAGGCCGCGCAGCTGCCGGAGCTGGACATTCAATACTCCGACTTCGCCCGCTGGCAGCGCCTGTGGCTGGAGGCGGGCGAGGCTGAGCGCCAGCTCGACTATTGGCGCCGGCAACTGGGTAATGAACACCCGCCACTGAACCTGCCGACCGACCGTCGTCGCCCGGCGATCCCGAGCCAGCAGGGTGCCAGCGTCGAGCTGGAAATCACCGCCGCACTGACCGCTCAATTGCGTGAGCTTGCCCGTCGTGAAGGCTGCACCCTGTTCATGGTGCTGATGGCCGCGTTGCAGACGTTGTTGCATCGCTACAGCGATGAACAGGACATTCGCGTCGGCGTGCCGATTGCCAACCGCACCCGCCAGGACGTGGAAAATCTGCTGGGCTTTTTCGTCAACACCCAAGTGCTGCGCAGCCAGCCCCGGGCCGACCAGCCATTCGTGCAATTGCTGGCCGAGATCAAGGCCGCGGCACTCGGAGCGCAGGCCCATCAGGACCTGCCGTTCGAGCAACTGGTCGATGGCCTGGGCGTCGAACGCAGCCTGAGCCACACGCCGCTGTTCCAGGTGATGTTCAACCACCAGCGCGACAGCGGCGGTGTGCAACGCTGGGACTTGCCGGGGCTGAGCGTCGAACCGCTGATCTGGGATGAGAAAACCACCAAGTTCGACCTGATGCTCGACACCGTCGAGGGTGACGCGGGCATCCATGCGTCATTCGTCTACGCCACCGAACTGTTCGACGCCTCGACCATCGAGCGTCTCGGCCGGCACTGGCTGAACCTGTTGCAGGCGATTTGCACTGACAGCACGGTTGCCCTCGCGGACCTGTCCATGCTCGACGCCGCCGAGCAGCAGGCCACCTTGCTGGACTGGAATCGCAGTGCGGTGTTGAGCGGCGATCAGGCGAACCTGTTGTGTGCCCATCAACTGATCGAAGCCCAGGCCGCCGCGCACCCGCACAACATTGCCGTGACCTGCTTCGGCATCACCCTCACTTACGCCGAACTGAACAGCCGCGCCAACCGCATCGCCCATCGTCTGCGCGAGCGCGGCGTCGGCCCGGACGTGTTGGTGGGCATCGCTCTGGAGCGTTCGCTGGAGATGATTGTCAGCCTGCTGGCGATTCTCAAGGCCGGTGGCGCCTATGTGCCGCTGGACCCAGAGTACCCGCAGGATCGCCTGGCCTGGATGCTCGCCGACAGCGGCACGCGCCTGTTGCTGACCGATTCGGCACTGATGCCGCGCCTGCCGTTGAACCAGGGCGTTGAGGTGATCTGCCTCGATCACGCCAGCGACTGGCTGTTGGAAGCCAGTGCCGACAACCTGCCCAACCTCACCGTTCCCGCGAACCTGGCCTACGTCATCTACACCTCCGGTTCCACCGGCAAACCCAAAGGTACGCTGCTGCCCCACAGCAACCTGACGCGCCTGTTCAGCGCCACCGAGCACTGGTTCGGTTTCAACGCGGACGATGTCTGGAGCCTGTTCCACTCCTATGCCTTCGACTTTTCCGTGTGGGAAATCTTTGGCGCGTTGTTCTACGGCGGCAAGCTGGTGGTGGTGCCCCACGCGGTCAGCCGCTCCCCGGAGGACTTCGCGCGTTTACTCAGTGATGAGGGTGTCACGGTACTCAACCAGACCCCTTCGGCCTTCCGTCAACTGATGCCGTTCGCCTGCGCCAACGCGCCACACATGGCCCTGCGTTATGTGGTGTTTGGGGGCGAGGCGCTGGACGTGGCCAGCCTGCGTCCGTGGTACGACGCCTTCGACGACCGGCAGCCGTTGCTGATCAACATGTATGGCATCACCGAAACCACGGTGCACGTGACCTGGCGACCGCTGTCCCGCGCTGACCTTGATGGCGCCAACAGCTCGCCGCTGGGGGAACCGATCGGCGACCTGCGCTGGTACGTGCTCGACCCGCGCCTGAACCCGGTGGCCAAGGGCTGCGTTGGTGAGCTTTACGTTGGCGGCGCCGGCCTGGCCCGGGGTTATCACCAGCGTGCCGATCTGACCGCCACGCGGTTTGTGCCGGACCTGTTCGCCGCCGAGTCGGGCGCGCGTCTGTATCGAACCGGCGATCTGGCGCGTTACTGCGCCGATGGCAGCATCGAGTACGCCGGGCGTATCGACCATCAGGTGAAGATCCGTGGCTTTCGCATCGAGCTGGGGGAAATCCAGGACCGCCTGCAAAGCCATCCGGCCATCGAGCAAGCATTGGTGTTGGCACCTGAGGTCAATGGCAGCCCGCAACTGGTCGCGTGGTTCACGGTTAGCCACAACGACAGCGATCTGCGCCAGTCCCTGCGCGAACATTTGCAGGCCGGTTTGCCGGACTACATGGTGCCGGCGCACCTGATCAAACTCGATCACTGGCCGCTGACCAGCAACGGCAAACTCGATCGCGGTGCATTGCCCAAGCCCGACGCGGTGCTGCTGCAGCAGGCTTACACGGCGCCGATGGATGAACTGCAAACCGGGTTGGCGGCGATCTGGCAAGACGTGCTCAGGCTCGAGCGCGTCGGCATCGACGACAACTTCTTCGAACTGGGCGGCGACTCGATCATCTCGATCCAGGTGGTCAGCCGCGCCCGTCAGGCCGGGATCCGCATCACCCCGCGCGATCTGTTCCAGCACCAGACCGTGCAGAGCCTGGCGAAGGTCGCGGTACGCAGTGCCGGGCTGGTCATCGATCAGGGGCCGGTACGCGGCGAGGTGCTGCTGACGCCGATCCAGCACTGGTTCTTCGAGCAGCCAATCGAGGCTCGCAATCACTGGAACCAGTCGGTATTGCTGGAATTGCGCGAGCCGCTGGACAGCGGCTGCCTGCAACAAGCGCTGGCGGCGTTGCTGGAGCATCACGATGCCCTGCGTTTGCGTTTTCATCAGGTCGACGGCGTGTGGCATCAGGCCCAAGCCGAACAATGGAGCAGCGCTGAGGTGCTGTGGCAGCGTCAGGCGGCAAACGCCGATGAGCTGCTTGAACTGTGCAACGCCGCGCAAGCCAGCCTGAGCTTGCAGAACGGCCCGCTGTTGCGTGCCTTGCTGGTGGACATGGGCGCCGCAGGCCAGCGCCTGCTGCTGGTGGTGCACCACCTGATGGTGGACGGCGTGTCCTGGCGTCTGCTGCTTGAAGACCTGCAAGCCGCTTATGCTCAAGCACGTCAGGCCGAGCCGCTGCGCCTGCCGGCCAAGACCAGCGCCTATCAGGCCTGGGCCGCGCGTTTGCAGCGGCATGCCCGCAGCTCGGAACTGGCGACGCAAGCCGCTTACTGGCAAGCCCAATACCATGACGTAGTGCTGCAGCTGGCCGCCGACAACCCCGACGGCAGCCTGGCCAGCCAGCACGCGGTAAGCGTGGAAACCGTGCTCGACAGCACCTTCACCCGCCAACTGCTGCAAGACGCTCCGGCGGCCTACCGTACCCAGGTCAACGATTTGTTGCTGGCCGCCCTGGCGCGGGTGCTGGGCCAATGGACCGGTCAATCGTCGACGCTGGTAAAATTGGAAGGCCACGGCCGCGAAGACCTGTTCGACGACATCGACCTGACCCGCACCCTGGGCTGGTTCACCTCGATTTTTCCGGTGAAACTCACCCCGGCTGGCGATCTGGCCGGCAGCATCAAGGCCGTCAAGGAACAGCTGCGCGCCGTGCCCGACAAAGGCATCGGCTTCGGCATACTGCGTTATCTGGCCGATGCCGGCCTTGAGGATTTGCCGTCACCCCAAGTCACCTTCAACTACATGGGCCAGTTCGACGCCAGCTTCGACGAGCAGGCGCCGTGGCGTCCGGCCAGGGAAAGCGGTGGCGCCGAGCAGGGCGCGTCGGCCGAACTGGACCGGGGCCTGAGCATCAACGGCCAGGTGTATGCCGGGCAACTGCGCCTGAGCTGGACCTTCAGCAGCGAAGTGTTCAAACCGCAAACGGTGCAGCGCCTGGCCGATGCCTACACCGCTGAACTGCAACAGCTGATCGAACATTGCCTCAGCGGTGCCGGCGGGTTGACCCCGAGCGACGTGCCGCTGGTGCACGTCGATCAGGTGCAACTGGATGCCTTGCCGCTGGCGGCCAGCCAGATCGAAGACATCCTGCCGTTGTCGCCTATGCAACAGGGCATGTTGTTCCACAGCCTGTTCGCCCCGGATGCCGGTGCCTACGTCCCGCAAATGCGCGTGGATGTGCAGGGGCTGGACGTCGAGGCCTTCCGCAATGCCTGGCAGCAGACGCTGGAGCGTCATGAAGTGCTGCGCGCGGCGTTCTTCAGCGAGAGCAATGGCTCGCGACCGCTGCAAGTGATCCTGGCCGACGCCACGTTGCCGCTGACCGTGCTCGACTGGCGCGACCGGCCTGATCTGCCCCAGGCGCTGGAGCGTCTGGCCGAGGATGACCGCCTGCGCGGTTTCGACCTGACGGCGGCGCCGTTGCTGCGCCTGACCCTGGTGCAGACTGCCGGTGACAACCATCACCTGATCTTCACCAACCACCACATCCTGCTGGACGGCTGGAGCACCTCGCAGTTGTTCGGTGAAGTGCTGCAGCGCTACTCCGGCGTCCTGCCCGCGCCGGGTGTTGGCCGTTACCGCGATTACATGGCGTGGCTGGGGACTCGCGACCGTGCCGCGTGCGAAGCCTTCTGGCTGGAGCAATTGCAGTCGTTCACCGAGCCAACGCGATTGGCCGGTGCCTTGCCGGGGTCGGTTGCAGGGCAGGGTGGTCATCGCACCCTGCACCTGAGCCTGGGCCGCGCGGCCACCGAGCGTCTGAACGGGTTTGCCCGCCAGGCCCGCGTCACGCCCAACACCCTGCTGCAAGCGGCATGGCTGTTGATATTGCAGCGCCACACCGGGCAGCCAACCGTGGCGTTCGGCGCCACGGTGTCGGGGCGCCCGAGCGAATTGCAAGGCATCGAGCAGCAGATCGGTCTGTTCATCAACACCTTGCCGGTGATCGCCACACCGCACCCCGAGCGCACGGTCAGCCAATGGATCGATGAAGTCCAGGCGCTCAACCTGCGGTTGCGCGAAGTCGAATACACACCGCTGGCGGACGTGCAGCGCTGGGCCGGTCACTCCGGCGAGGCGCTGTTCGACACCCTTCTGGTGTTCGAAAACTACCCGGTGGCGCAAGCGCTGGAGGAGGGCAACAGTAGCGCGTTGAAATTCTCCGGGATCACTCATCACGACCAGACCAGTTTCCCCTTGGCGATTGCCGCCGAGCTGGGCGACTGCCTGGACCTGCGTTTCAACTACGACACGGCGCTGTTCAGCGCCGAGGCAATCGAAGGTCTGGGCACACGTTTGGTTGCGTTGCTCGATGCCATGGTCAGTGCACCGCAACAGCCATTGGGGCGCTTGAGCCTGCTCGATGCCGCGCAAACCGCGCAGCAGGTCGAAGGCTTCAACCGCACTGCGCGGAGCTGGGCGGATGTGCGCCCGGTCTACCAGTGCTTCGAAGCCCAGGTACTGCAAACCCCGGACGCCCCGGCCCTGGTGTTTGCCGGCCAGCCCCTGAGTTATCGCGAGCTCAACCAACGGGCCAACCGCCTGGCGCACCTGCTGCGCAGCCAGGGTGTGGGCGCCGAGGTGTTGGTGGGTATCGCGGCCGAACGTTCGCTGGAGCTGGTCATCGGTCTGCTGGCAATCATGAAGGCCGGTGGCGCCTACGTGCCGCTGGACCCGGACTACCCACGCGAACGCCTGGAGCACATGTTCGACGACAGTGGCGTGCACTTGCTGTTGACCCAGCGTCATCTGCTTGCGCAGTTGCCGATTCCGGCCGCCACCACGGCGATTTGTCTCGACGACCTGGGCGGATTGCTCGATGGCCTGAGCGAAGAAAACCTGCCCTGCGTGGTCGAGTTGCAATCGCTGGCCTACATGATCTACACCTCTGGCTCCACGGGGAAACCCAAGGGCGCGGCCAACCGTCACGATGCCTTGTACAACCGTCTGGCGTGGATGCAGGGCGCCTATCCGCTGGACGGACGCGACACCGTGCTGCAGAAAACCCCGTTCAGTTTCGACGTGTCGGTCTGGGAGTTCTTCTGGCCGTTGATGACCGGCGCGCGCCTGGTCGTGGCCGAACCGGGTGCCCATCGCGATCCGGCGCAACTGGTCAGCCTGATCGAGCAGTACCGGGTCAGCACCCTGCATTTCGTGCCGTCGATGTTGCAGGCGTTTGTCCAGGGCGAAGGTTTCGAACGGTGCGTCAGCCTGCGCCAGATCCTGTGCAGCGGCGAAGCGTTGTCGGCGGATTTGCAGCGCAGCCTGTTCCAAGTGCTGCCGAACGTTGGCCTGTACAACCTGTATGGCCCGACCGAAGCGGCCATCGACGTGACCCATTGGACCTGCGTCGACGACGGCGGCATCAGCGTGCCGATCGGCCAGCCGATTGCCAACCTGGTGACCTACATCCTCGACGACAGCCTGCAACCGCAAGTGGCGGGCTGCGTCGGTGAGCTGTACCTGGGCGGCATCGGCCTGGCTCGTGGTTATCACAAGCGTCCGGACCTGACCGCCGAACGCTTCGTCGCCAGCCCGTTTGGCGAGCAGGGTGGGCGCCTGTACCGCACCGGCGACCTGGCGCGTTACCGCAAAGACGGCGTGATCGAATACGTCGGGCGCATCGACCATCAAGTGAAGATCCGCGGCCTGCGTATCGAGCTGGGGGAAATCGAAGCCTGCCTGCTGGAGCATCCGTCGGTGCGCGAAGCGGTGGTGATCGCCCTCGATGTCGGCAAATCCAAACAGTTGGTGGCCTATGTCGTAGGTGATGCCGCCATCGAGCCACTCAAACAACATCTGCGTCAGGCGCTGCCCGAACACATGCAGCCGAGCCACGTGCTGCTGCTCGATCAGTTGCCGGTCACGCCCAACGGCAAGCTTGACCGCCGCGCGCTGCCACAACCGGACCAGCAAGTGCGCGAGTACGTCGCGCCGCGCAATACCGTGGAATCGACGTTGCAAGGGGTGTGGCAAGCGTTGTTCGAAGTGCCGCTGGTGGGCATGCACGACAACTTCTTCGAACTGGGCGGCGACTCTATCGTCTCGATCCAGGCCGTCAGCCGCGCACGCAAGGCCGGTTTGAGCATTTCCCCCAAGGACGTGTTCAGCCATCCGACCCTGGCCGAGCTGGCTACGGTGGCCCAACCGGTCGTGGCGGATGAAACCGGGCTGGCGTTGGTTGCACCGGCAGCGAAAATCGAGCTGAGTGACGCGCAGTATCAAGCGCTGGATTTGACGGCGGACGAAGTCGAAGACGTCTATCCGCTGTCGCCGATGCAGCAAGGCATGCTGTTTCACTCGGTGCAGGACGGCGAATCGGGGCTCTACGTCAACCAGATCGAAGTGGGCGTGCGCGGCGTTGACGGTACGCGCTTCCGTGAAGCCTGGGCCGATGCCGCCCGCCGTCATGCAATTCTGCGCACCGCATTCCTCTGGGAAGGCGATAAGGAGCCGCTGCAAGTGGTGCGGCGCGATGCGCCTTCGCTGTTGACCGAACTGGACTGGCGCGGGCTGGATGATCAGCCTGGGCGCGTCCGCCAACTGGCCCGGGAGGAACGCGAACGCGGCTTCTCGCTGAACCGTGCACCCTTGCTGCGCCTGTTGCTGGTGCGTATGGAAGACGACCGCTATCGCCTGATCTGGACCTACCACCACATCCTCATGGACGGCTGGAGCGTGTCGCGCCTGATCGGTGAAGTGCTGCGCCATTACCGTGGTGATGAGCACGAGCCGGTGGCCGCTTATCGCGACTACATCGACTGGCTCGGTCAGCAAGCAGCGGAGGCCAGCGAGGCGTTCTGGAAAGGCAAACTCAGTAACCTCGAAGGCGCCACGCATCTGGCCCGCGCCTTGCCGGTCAAGGCGCCGCAAGCGGGTTACCACGCGATCTATACGCATCTGAGTGCCGGGCAGACCGCAGGATTGCAGGCCTTTGCCCAGCAACAGCAAGTGACGCTCAACACCTTGGTGCAAGCCGCGTGGCTGTTGCTGTTGCAGCGCTACACCGGCCAGCGCACGGTGACGTTCGGCGCCACCGTGTCCGGACGTCCGGAAACCCTCAACGGCTCGGAAAACATGCTCGGGTTGTTCATCAACACCTTGCCGGTGGTCAACACGGTGCCGACCGACATGAACGTCGGTGACTGGCTGCGCGAGATCCAGGCCTATAACCTCGACATCCGCGACTTCCAGCAAACACCGCTCAGCGATATCCAGCGCTGAGCCGGGCAGGGCGGGCAGGCGTTGTTCGACAGCATCATCGTCTTCGAAAACCAGCCGGTGGACCGCACCCTGCGCGAATGGAACGGCGACTCGCTGCGCTTCGAAGACGTCAGCGACTTCGGCCTGACCAGCTTTGCCATGGACCTGATGGTCAGCCTCGACGAGGGGCTGCGCATCGAGTACATGCACCAGCGCGATCAGTTCGATCTGGCGACCGTCGAAATCCTGCGCAGCCACATGGAAAGCCTGCTGCAGCGCCTGTGTGACAACGCCGGACGCGCCGTCGGCGAGCTGGGCCTGTTGACCCTGGACGAAGGCCGGGCGCTGGACGGCGAACGGCCGGTAGTGGCCGACGGTGACGAGACGCCGGTGCACGAGCTGATCCGTCAGCGTGCGCGCCGACAACCGGATCACACGGCGCTGGTCCTGAGCCATGCCGACCGCGATGCCGAACACTTGAGCTACGCCGAGCTGGACCGGCGCTCCGATGCTTTGGCGGTGCATCTGCTGGAACAAGGCGTGCAGGCCGAAGACGTGATCGGCGTGTTCATGGAGCGTTCGCTGGAGCTGGTGGTGTCGCTGTTGGCGGTGATGAAGTGCGGTGCCGCCTATGTGCCGCTGGACCCGCAATACCCGCAGGAACGCCTGCGCTACATGATGGCCGACAGCGACATGCGCTTGCTGCTGACCCAGGAACGGCTGCGCGATTCGGCGCAGCTTGATCCCGGCACGGCCATGGTCGCGGTGGACCGCCTGGACCTCGACATCGACGTGCCGACGCCGCAACGCACTGTGCACGCCGAGCAATTGGCCTACCTGATCTACACCTCCGGTTCGACCGGCAAACCGAAAAGCGTCGCCGTGGCCCACGGGCCATTGAGCATGCACGTGCAAGCCATCGCCGAGCTGTACGAAATGGACCCGGACAATCGCGAACTGCATTTCATGTCGTTCGCCTTCGATGGCGCCCATGAACGCTGGATCACCGCGCTGATCAGCGGTTCCACCCTGGTGATCCGCGACAACACCTTGTGGACCGCCGAACAGACCCTGGCCGTGCTGCACCGCCAGCGCATCAGCGTCGCCTGCTTCCCGCCGGCGTACCTGCTGCAACTGGCCGAGCACGCCGAATTGCAGGGCGGTGAGCCGCCGCCGGTGCGCATCTATTGCTTCGGTGGCGATGCGGTGCCGGACGCGACGTTCGAGCGGGTCAAACACAGGCTCAAGCCGCAATACCTGGTCAACGGCTACGGGCCGACTGAAACCGTGGTCACGCCGCTGCTGTGGAAAATCGCCGCCGACGGCCATTGCCAGGCGATGTACGCGCCGATTGGCCAACGCGTCGGTAGCCGCAGCCTGCACGTGCTGGACATGGACCTCAACCCGCTGCCGGTGGGCATGGTCGGTGAGCTGTACATTGGCGGACGGGGTGTCGCGCGCGGCTACCATCGTCACCCGTGGCTGAGCGCCGAGCGCTTCGTCGCCGATCCTTTCAGCACCGAAGGCGGGCGCCTGTACCGCACCGGCGACCTGGTGCGCCACCGCGAGGATGGCGTGTTCGATTACGTCGGGCGTATCGACCATCAGGTCAAGGTGCGCGGCTTCCGCATCGAGCTGGGCGAAATCGAAGCGCGCTTGCGCGAGCAGGCCGGGGTCAACGATGCGCTGGTGGTGGTGCGTGACAACGGGCAGGGGCCGCAACTGGTGGGCTATGTGGTGGCGGCTGAGGACGAGGGCCTCGGCCCGCGTTGCCAGGCGGCATTGCGCGAGAGCCTACCCGACTACATGGTGCCGACCCAGGTCGTGGTGCTGCCGTGCTTCCCGTTGACCCCCAACGGCAAGCTCGACCGCAAGGCCTTGCCGGATCCGGCCTTCACCGGCCGTGACTACGTGGCACCGCGCACGCCACTGGAATGGGCGTTGGCGGACATCTGGCAACAGGTGCTGGGCATCGACAAGGTCGGTATCACCGACAACTTCTTCGAGTTGGGTGGCGATTCGCTGCGCACCCTCAAGGTGATCTCGAAAGTCCGTGCCCTGAATCAGCCGGGCTTCCAGTTGAAACTGCGCGACATGATGGCCAGGCCGACGATTGCCGGGCTGTCCGGTGTCGATGAGCAGCCGCTGCGGCAGCGCCCGCAACCGCTGCTGTTGCTCAATCAGGTGGTCGATGATCAGCCGCCGCTGTTCTGCCTGCACGCCGGTTTCGGCACGGTGTTCGATTACGAGCCATTGGCCCGGCGCCTGGATGGCGAGCGCACGGTGTACGGCGTGCAATGCCGGATGCTGCTCGACCGGCAGTGGCACGACACCTCGCTTGCGCAGATGGCCGCCGACTACGTCGAGGCGATCCGCGCCCGGCAACCTCAGGGGCCGTACCACGTGCTGGGCTGGTCGCTGGGCGGGACGTTGGCGTTGCTGGTGAGTGATTTGTTCGAACAGCAAGGCCAGCGGGTGGCATTCGTCGGCCTGGTGGACAGTTTTGTGCCAACCCAGGCCAATGCCGTCGCCAGCCCGGATGAGTGGCGAGTGGATCTGGGCGAATTCCTGGGTGCAACGTTGGGTATGGATGGCGAGGTGATTGACCGGGCGTTGCGTGGTGAGTCGGCGGGAGACCACGACGCGGTGGCGCGGATCATTCGCGCGGTGATCGACAGCGAAAGTGATCAGGCCAGCGGGTACGCGCTGCTCGGTGCCGATGAGTTGGCCCAGACGTTCATGGTCAGCACGCGCTTGAAGGCGCTGTCGCGGCAGGTCGAGACCTTGCCGATTCCCCAGGCCGAGCTGCATTGCTGGTGGGCCGATGGCAACCCGACTGCCGAACGCGCGACCCTGGAGCGTCAGCAACCACGGCTGCGCAAGGTGCAGACTGTAACGGCGGGCCACTTCGATATCCTGCAACAGGACGAATGCCTGGACGCCGTGGTGGCGCTGCTTGGCCGGGAGGTGGTACCGCAGCTCTAGGGCTTGCCCGCGACAAAAACAGGCTCGCCCTAATGAACGGTCCTCACGGTTCGTTTATTGGGCGAGCCTGTTTATTTTTGGAGACTACCGCCCATGGCACTGCACCCGGACATCGAGGGATTTCTAGAGCTGGCCGAGTTCGGCCGCCTCAGCGGCAAAAGCCAACCCATGCATGAGCTGAGCCCGAGCGAAGCGCGGCAGCAATTCGAACAGACGTCACAGCTTCTCGATGCGGCTCCGGCAGGGGCGCTGACGGTATCTGCGCTCAGCATTACGGCGCGGGACGGGCATATGCTCAACGCGCGGCTGTACGCCAGACCGCAACCGGGCAACGAGCCGCGCCCGGTGCTGTTGTACTTGCATGGCGGCGGGTACGTGGTGGGCAGCCTCGATTCCCACGACACCCTGTGCCGGCGTCTGGCGCTGGCAGGGGAGTTTGCCGTGTTGTCGGCAGATTATCGGCTGGCACCTGAACACCGTTTTCCAACGGCTTTCAACGACGCCGAAGACATCGCCCGTTGGCTGGCGATTACCGGCGCCAAAGCGTTGGGCCTGGACGCGAGACGGATCGCACTGGCCGGGGACAGCGTCGGCGGCAGTCTGGTGGCATCGCTGTGTATCGCCATCGCCCATGACCCATTGGGATGGCCGCTTGTGCCGCGTCTGCAAGTGCTGCTGTATCCGGTGATCGACGCGGTAAAAAAACGCCCGTCTCTTGCGCGATTCGCCGAAGGCTATCTGCTGGAGGCCACCACGCTGGAGTGGTTCTACCAGCAATACCAACGCAGCGAAGCCGACCGCAGCGACTGGCGTTTTTCACCGCTGTACGCCGAGCGTTTGCATAGTCTGACACCCACCGTCCTGTGGCTGGCCGAGTACGACCCGTTGCTCGATGAAGGCCTGGCCTGGGCCGAGAAACTGCGTACCGCGGGGCAACCCGTGGTGCTGGACGTGAAGACCGGCATGACCCACGACTTTGCGCGCATGGGCGAAATGGTCCAGGAAGTGCCGGGGATGCTGGCGCAACTGGCGGCGCAGATCGGCGAGAGTCTGGCCTGACGCGTGGCGTGGTGATCAGCCACGCCGTCCCCCTGTAGGAGCGAGCTTGCTCGCGATGGTCGTTAACGATAACGCGTGTTTACTGGCTAAACGCAGCGCCTTTGAATCCATCGCGAGCAAGCTCGCTCCTACAGTTTGTTTTGCGCCGACTCAGATAACTAGGGCGGATCAAGCCGATCCAGCGCCCGATTCACCGCCAGTTCCCCCAGCATGATCACCTGCGCAATCCCCAACAGCGCATTGCGGCTTGTCCCCTGCAGATGATCCACCAGATCGTTGGCCATGACATTGGCCGACGCTAGCGACTCACTGGCGTGCACCAGCAGGGTTTCGGTACTTAGTTCGGGATTGACGATGAACATCGTGCAGGGTGCGCGCGGTGTGGCCATGATGTTGGGGCCCGGGTTGAGGTGGTGATCGAGGCTTTCGTGCGGGGAGGCCGGGTCGGAATCCGGCGGATTGGGTGTGACCTTGAACATAAGCTGATTACTCCTGAATGGAGCCGCTCATTCTTCTCTACTAAAAGAAGGGTGGCGGCTGGACGCAGGTTAGTAGACCGGGGAGATCAGCATTTACCGGCGCGCCGAAGCGCCCTGCGTACAGCCACCATCAATTTCAGGCAAGCCTGACTGATAGCGCTTCTACACCGTACTGATACAACCACGGGCTACTAAACCCGATCACTGACAATCAGTGACCCGAATCAAGTTACCGAGGCTCCCCAAGGCGCACAAGCCGGCGGATTCTGGCGTACCTGTAGGCAACGACGCAAGGTGTTGTGGCTTTCACGAAGTAACCTGTAGGGCGCTTAAACAAATGCTGCTGACGGGTGTTTGTCAGCGACGATCTGATTTCTGCACCGATTGTGTTTCGAACAAATAAACGGGAAACATCAGATGGGCTGTCCGGATTGATGTCACTCGACACTTAACTAAAAACTGCTAGATTCACCGCTCGATTGGCACGACAAGGAATGTTCGTTCATGAAATTTGGCTACCTGATCATCTACGTCAAGGATGTAGAAGCCTCTCTCAAGTTCTTCTCATCGGCCTTCGGGCTCAGCGTTCGGTTCATCCATGAGTCTGGCACCTATGGCGAACTGGAAACCGGCGAAACCGCGCTGGCATTCGCCGCCGATGAACTGGCCGCATCGAACTTCAGCACCGGTCATGTCCCGGCGCACTCATCCCTCAAACCGTTAGGCATCGAAGTCGGGCTGGTGACCGGGGATGTCCCGGCGGCCCATGCCAAAGCGATTCAAGCAGGCGCCAGCGAAATCGCTGCTCCGACTACCAAGCCCTGGGGGCAAACCGTGTCTTACGTTCGATGCCCTGACGGAACGCTGGTTGAGCTGTGCACGCCCGTAAACGCTACCGAGAGTGAGTCTTGAAAGCCGGGTGCGGAGCGAACCTCACAGACAAGTCTGGCAGTAACCTGCAAGTGGTCACGTCAACGGACCCATTGGCAATTATTAAAATCTCAGGGATTACACCGCAAATCCGGGAGCTGGAAACGCAGGCCGTTGCCGAAGGCTTCAGGTTCCTCTCCCGATTGATCGAGGAATGGGAAAGCGGTGCCAATCGATTCGATCAGCAGGGTGAGTGCCTTTTCGGGGCGTTCCGGAACGGGCGGCTGATTGCCGTAGGAGGTCTTTCATCAGACCCATTTGCCGAACCGGATGTAGGGCGATTACGGCGGGTCTACGTCGCACGTGCATCAAGGGGCCAGAACGTGGGTAAAGCGTTGGTGCAGCACCTGCTGGAAGTGGCGTCTGAGCATTTTCGCATTGTGCGACTGTCCACGGACACACCCGAGGGCGCTGCCTTTTACCTCCGCTGCGGGTTCCGGCCGATACAGGATGATTTTGCGACGCATATGAAGTCGTTGGTGGATGTCCCATAGAAAATGGGACATCGCTTTTGAAGTGCCTGACCTACTTTTTCGCCCGGTAACCGCTGTGTATGATCATTACGGCCCGATGCTGCCCGCCGCTCGGTCCCGCTGGGAAAGGTGAAAGCATCTCCTCCTTATTGATCAGCCGCTTTGAACCACGACGATTCGCCGCCAGTATTAAGGATGGACACGGTATGACCACGCAGAACACTTCACTACAAGACATCGCCGCGCCAGAGGGTGTTTGTTATGGCTGCGGCAGCCAGAATCCGCACGGGCTGCACATCAAGAGCTTCTGGCATGAAGACGGGGTGCATGTCATGGCGGAGCATATGCCCGATGACAAGTACTGCGGCTGGCCGGATCTGGTTTACGGCGGTTTGATCGCGATGCTGGTCGATTGCCACTCCAACTGGGCGGCGATGGCTTATCACTATCGGGCAGAACAGCGCGAGGTAGGCAGTTTGCCCCACATCACCTGCGTCACCGGTAACCTGGGCATCAAGTTCATCAAGCCCACCCCGATGGGGGTACGCCTGACGCTGCGTGCAAAAGTCGAGGGCGATGTCGGACGCAAAAGCCGGGTCATTTGCGAAGTTTTCGCCGGGGATGTCCTGACCGCTGTCGGGGACTCCATCTTTGTCCGCGCCGATACCGAACAACTCAGGGCCGCCGCGCAAGCAGAAAACGGAACCGGGCCACTGTAGGAGCGAGCCCGCTCGCGATGGACGCATAGGCGCAGCGTTTAACCAGTGAACACGCGTTATCGTTAACGATCATCGCGAGCATGCTCGCTCCTACAGGTGGAAGCAGTCAGCCATCGGGTTCGCCGCGCCAGCCACTGTAGGAGCGAGCTCGCGATGGACTCACAGGCGCAGCGTTTAACCAGTGAGCACGCGTTATCGTTAACGACCATCGCGAGCATGCTCGCTCCTACAGGTGGAAGCAGTCAGCCGTCGATACCGGACAACCCGGGGCCGCCGCGCAGCCACTGTAGGAGCGAGCCCGCTCGCGATGAACTCACAGGCGCCGCGTTTAACCAGTAAATACGCGTAATCGTTAACGACCATCGCGAGCGAGCTCGCTCCTACAGGTGGGGGCACTCAGTTATCAGTACTGCGCGCGCAGGCTCAGGGTTACGGTGCGCGGGTCGCCGTAGAAGTTGGTGCCCCAGGAGGCATCGACGCGGTCGTAGTACTTGCGATCGAACAGGTTGTTGGCGGTCAGTGTCGACGACAGGTTTTCGTTGAACTTGTAGCCGACCTGCGCCGTGGTGACGGCAAAACCGCCTTGCCGGAACTTCACGTCACGCTGGAAGTAGGTTTCGCTGACCACACGCACGCCACCGCCGACGCTGAAGTCCTTGAGCGGACCGTCGGTGAACTCGTACTTGGTCCACAGGTTGTAGTTGTGCTTGGGCGTGATGGTGCTGAAGGTCTTGCCTTTGTTGGCCTGGTCGCCGTCCAGGAACTTGGTGGAGGTGTAGGCGTAACCGGTGACGATGCTCCAGTTATCGGTCAGGTTGCCGCTCAGCTCGGTTTCCCAACCCTCGCTGCGTGCCTTGCCTTCGGTCATGTAGGCACCGGAGTTGTTGTCGTATTCGGCGCGGTTTTCATCGTAGATGCGGAAGGCGGCGATGCTGGCGTTCAGGCGGCCGTCGTAGAACTCGCGCTTGAGGCCGATCTCGTACTGCTTGCCTTCGCGCGGGCCGACCGGCTCGCCGTTCGTTCCGATTTCGCTCTGCGGTTTGAACACGCCGGTGTAGCTGAAGTAGGTCGACAGTTCCGGGGTGATCTTGCCGATGACGGCGCCGTACGGCACGACCTTGCGGTTGATGCTGGTGTGGGCCTGGCCGAAGTTGTTGAAGAAGGCGTTGGCGTTCTTCGCGTCGCTTTCGTACCAGGTCACACGGCTGCCGCCGATGACATCGAGCCAGTCGGTGACGTCGAACTTGGCGCGGGTGTAGACGCCATACTGATCGGACTTGGACCAGTTGCCGTTGACGTGCGCATAGTCTTTGCGGGGAATGTCGATGCTGCCCGGATCGAACACGTTGATCGGGAAGTACTCGCCGCCGCCGTAGGTGAAGTCCTTGTCCAGGTGCTGGTACTCGGCGCCCAGGGTGAACTCGTGCCGGCGATTGGCGAACTCGAACGGCGTGGTCACGAAGCTGTCGACGCCGATGGTCTTGATGTGGGTGTAGTAATCGTAGGCCACGGCCCAGCTGTCACCGGTGGCCGGGTCGACCGCGCCGTCGGCCCAGGTGAAGTTACGCTGCGGGGTTTCGGCATCGCGGTAGGTCAGGGTGGTCTTGAACTGACCGCCGTTGTCCAGTTCGTGGTCGAGTTCGGCGAAGGTTTCCCAGACTTTTTCGTTGAGGGTGTTCCACTTGGCATCGACGAAGGTCGAGCGAGGAACGTCGAGCAGTTTGCCGTCGGCGTAGGCCGGCAAACCGAACGCCGGGGTGGAGTTGTTCTTCTGGTAGGCGCCGCCAACCGACAGGGTGGTGACCGGGTCGAGGTCGAATTCCAGGCGGCCGTAGACCATCGGGCGTTCGTTCTTCGCGTAGTCGACGAAGGACTTGTTGTTCTCGTAGGCGGTGATGAAGCGACCGCGCACGGTGCCCTCGTCGTTCAACGGGCCGGTGACGTCCACCGAAGAACGGTAGCGATCATAGGAGCCGGCGGCCAGTTCACCCCCGAGGGCGAATTTGCTCAGGGCGCGCTTGCGCACCACGTTGATCGTGCCGCCGGGTTCGCCAGCGCCCTGGTACAGGCCCGCCGGGCCACGCAGTACTTCGATACGGTCGTACATCGCCAGGTCGAAACTGGTGCCCATGTCGCCCTGGCCGGTCGGCTGCGAGACGCCGTCGACCTGCACCTGGTCAACGAGGAAGCCGCGCATGAAGATGTCGTTGAGGCTGGAGCCGGAGTTGTAGGTCTTGACGGTCACGCCGGTGACCTGGCGCAGGGCGTCCTGCAGGCTGTTCAAATTCTGGTCGTCCATGCGCTGGCGCGTGACGACGGACACCGACTGCGGGATGTCCTTGAGCTTGATGTTGCCCTTGCCGATGCTGACTTCATTGGTGGTATAGGAGTGCGAGCCTTCGGTGGTCGGCCCCAGCGCCAGGCCGGTAATGGACGTCGCACCCAACTGCAATGCACTGGAGTCTCCGGCCGACGGCACCAGCGACACGGTGTTGCCATTCAACTGAAAATTGATGCCGCTCCCCAGCAGCAAGGTTTTCAGTGCCTGTTCCGGTTCCATGTTGCCGGACACCGCCGTGGACTTGATGCCGTTGACCAGGTCCTGGCTGTAGAGAATCTGCAGATTGGTCTGCTGGCCCAGCTGGCGCAATGCACTGGCCAGCGACTGGGACGGCACATTGACGTTCACCGGAGCAGCCTCGACCTGGGTAGTTCCCAGCAGCAACAGGGTCAACAGCGCGCCCGGCACGACCGTTCGGAATTTCTTTTGCCGTTCGATGGCTAATGCCAACGGCGCGCGGGACAGGGTAGGGCTTTGCATTGCTCGAATCGCTCCAGAATGGTGTGTGCAGTTTTTTAGTTAATGATAATTATTATTAGACGGACCGCTTTGGCTAAACCGGAAAACAAACTTCAAAAAAACAATGATCTGTGCGCGGCACTGACCGTCAGGCCGTTGCGCGCTCGGTGACGACCCGGCCCGATTCCATGCGCACCAGTTGATCGGCCATGTCGAAATAGCGGTCATCGTGGGAGATGACGATGATGGTCTTGCCCAGGCGTTTGAGGTCCGGCAGCAGCTCGGTGTAGAAGATGCGGCGGAAGGTCGGGTCCTGGTCGGCGGCCCATTCGTCGAACACCAGCACCGGGCGTTCCTCCAGCCAGGCATTGACCAGCGCCAGGCGCTTGCGCTGGCCGGTGGACAGGTCGGTGGTGGTGAAACGGCCGTCCCTGACGCTGACCTTGTGTGCGATCTCCAGCCGCTGCAGATAGGTGTTGGCATCTTCGGGGATGTGCCGGTCGCCCTGCACCACGTCATCGAACAGGTAGTAGTCAGCAAAAATCGTGGTGAACAACTGGCGGTAGTCGTCGCGATTGTGCGCATCGATGCCCTGGCCGTTGAGCAGGATCGAACCCTGTTGTGGCGCGTAGAGCCCCAGCAGCAACTTGATCAGCGTGGTCTTGCCGCAGCCGTTTTCGCCGACGATGAAAATGATGTCGCCTTGCTCGATGGTCAGGTTCACCGGGCCCAGGCGAAAGGCGTCGCTGCCGGGTGCGGCGGGGAAGGCGTAGCTGACGTTGTTCAACTGCAGGCTGTCGACCATGGTCGGCGAGGTGCCTTGGTCGTTGAGCAGCAGGTGCGGTTCGGGCGAGGAGAACTGGCTCGACAGCTCGGCGATACGGCGGAAGGCAATCCGTGCGCGGCTCACGATCGGCAACGTGCTGACCAGATGTTCGATCGGGCCTTTCATATACAGCAACACCAGCACGAAGCCGCTCATCACCGCCTTGTCGGCGCTGGGCCAGAAGGATTGCAGGGCCAGTGCCAGGCCGATGACCACGAAAAACAGCATCGAGCCCAGGGTCTTGGCGATCACGAAGGTGTTGATCGAACGCACCTGGGTGTCGCAGATGAAATCGGCAGTGCCCTGGATGCCCTTGACGAACATGCGCTGGCGGCGCGGACGGTGGATGCGCAATTCCTTGGCGCCGCCGGCAATGGCGTTGTAGTGCTTTTGCAAATCGTCTTCGGCGTCGCGGGCGGCCATGAAACCCTGGATGCCCTTGCCCTGCGCGTAGAACTGGATGCCGGTGCCGATGGCAATCGCCAGCACCATCATCAGGAACATCGGCCACGACAACAGCGCCAGATAACCCATGCAGCCGAGGGTCACGGTCAGGGAAATCGCCAGCGGCGCGAAGGCGAAGGCGAAGTCGCTGATGGTGTCGACGTCGTGGGTCAGTACCGGGATCAGCCGGTGGCTGCGGTAGCGCTCGATCTGCTCGATGGGCGCCGAAAGGACTTTCTCCCCAAGCGTTTTGCGCAGCCTGGCGATGATGTGCTGGCCGACGTAATTGGTGCCGATATCCGAGCAGATCGAACTGCCCAGGGCCAGCAGGCACAGACCGCCGAACAGGGCAACCACGCCTTGGGTCAGGCCGTCCGGTGAGTGCAGCGCATTGTTGATGGTCGCCAGCAGCACCGTCACGCTCAGGCCGCCGACCATGCCCAGAAGGATCGACAGACTGACGACGAGCCGGAACGGTTTCAGGAGGGTGAACAATTCATGAATTGCACCGCGCGATGGCTGGGTCATGAGCAGAGGGTTCCTTGGGTCTTGAGGCAGATACCCAGTAGAACGTCTGGTGAGGGGGTTTATTTAAAGGATGGACGACACAAAACCTGTGGGAGCGGCGGTGCGGCGATCCGACTTGCTCGCGAAAGCGGTGGATCAGCAAAGTTGATGTTGGCTGACACGACGCCTTCGCGAGCAAGCCCGCTCCCACAAGGGCAGGGGGTGGTCAGAGATTGCGTACTACGCGGAAACCAATCCAGTCGCCACGGGTTTGCGGGTCGATGTCATTGCGGTTGCCCGAGCGGGAAAACACCGGTGCTTCACCCCAGTCGTTGCCACGGATGCGCAGGGTGTCGCAATCGGGTTCGGTCCAGGCGCTGCCATCGGTGGGCGCGCCGACATAGTCCGGGTGGTAGCAATCGGCGATCCATTCGTAGACGTTGCCATGCATGTCGTACATGCCGAAGGCATTCGCTGGATAGCTACCGACCGGGGAGGTATGGCTGTAGCCGTCGGTGGGGCCGTAGGTGTTGGCGTGGGTGGCGATGCTGTACTCGGTGCCGGGGTCGAACGGGAAGGGGAACGGTCCCGTTGACCCGGCACGGGCCGCGTACTCGCGCTGGGCCTCGCTGACGATGTGGTAATGCTGGCCGGTTTTGCGCGACAGCCAGGCGACATACGCCGTGACTTCGGCGAAGTTCATGCACACCGCCGGCTGACGCGGGCCTTGGGGGTAACTCGGTTTGCCATTGGTGCATGCCCGGCCGGGACGGGTATCGCCATCGGGCAGGGTGATCCCGGTTTCCTTCATGTATTGGGCCCATTCGCCGGCAGTGATCTGGTAACGGCTCATGGCGAAGGGTTTGTCGAATGTCACCTCATGCATCGGGCCTTCATCCGGCTCGCGGCCGACTTCGCCTTCCGGGGTGCCCATGGTGAAGGTGCCGGCGGGCAGCACCACCATTTCCGGACAGTTGCGGCAATCCTTGAAGACCTTGCCCGGCAGCGGTGCCGTGTACGCCTGGGCGAGGCTCGGTACGGCACTGCCGAGCAATGCCAGCAGCATCAGGGCACCGAGGCGTTGAAGGGGCAGCCTGTACAGGGTGTTTTTCATGAGGGTTCTCGCTAAAGGGAATCGGCGGTTCAGAGCTTGCTGGCCATCAGCTCCATCAACTGGTCGATGTGCGCTTCGGTATTGAGCAGCCCCGGCGATACACGAATGATCGGCCCGACATCACGGTCCACGGCATCGCACACGACACGACGATCCATCAGGAAATTGGCGACTTCCTCGCAGTCCTGGTGCTTGATGCGGAAGAAGGTGAAACCGGCGGAATGCTCCGGTGACAGCGGCGTGACCAGTTCCACCGACGGGTGTGCCTGCAAGCGTTTCTTCAGGTAGCTGTTGATGTCGTGAATGCGCGTCGCGACCTCGGCCTTGCCCAGTTCCAGATGCAGCTTGAAGGCTTCGGTCAGCGCCCAGCGGTGTTCGAACGAGTGGTAGCCGCCGTAGGTCATCACGGTGGAAAACTGGGTGGCTTCGGAGAAGGTCGGGATGGTCGGGGTCACGTCCTTTAGCTCGTCGGAACGGGCGCAGATGATCCCGGTGCCCCGTGGGCCGAACATCCATTTGTGGGTGCCGGCGATGAAAAAGTCGCAGTGCATGTCCGGGAAATCGACGTTCTCCACGCCAAATCCGTGTACGCCATCGATCACGTAGAGGATGCGGTCCTTGTCGGCGCGGTCACGGTTTTTCTCGGCCACCAGTTTGCCGATCTCGCCGATGGGCAGCTTCACGCCGCTGCCGGAATGCACCCAGGTCATGCCGAGTACACGGGTCTCGGGGCGGATGTTGCGTTCAATCGCGGCCAGCACTTCGGCGGTCGAGACCTTGTACGGGTCTTCGAACAATCTGATCTTGCGAACCTTGGTGCCGTCCTTCTGGGTGCGGTATTCGAACACGCTGTTGGCGGCGTAGTGCTCGTGTTCGCTGGTGAGGATTTCCTGGTCCGGGCGCACGTGGATGCCGGCGTAGATCATCGCCAGGCCTTCAGTGGTGCTGCCGGTCAGGGCGATCTGCGACGGCTTGGCTTTCAGGTAGCGACCGGCCCACACGCGCACGTCTTCTTCACGGCGTTCGGTTTCGCCGCGATGCCAGTCCATGGCCAGGCCCGGGTTGCGATCGAGGTTGGCGCGGTGCATCTCGATGGCTTCACGCACCGGGCGCGGGTGCGAGGTCACCAGGAAGTTGGCGAAGTGCAGGTAGTCCGGGTCCTGCGTGAACAGTTGACGCAGTTGGTCCCATTTGTCCTTGGGCAGCGGCGCGGGGCTTGCAGCCTGTGCGGGCAGGCTGATGGCCGAGGCCAGGGGAATGCCGGCCGCCAGAATGCCGGCCTGCTTGAGGAATGAACGACGGTTGGTCATGGGTTCGGTTCGCTTTGGCAAAAGGAAAAATCAGTTCTGCACCACAGGCCGGGAAGAATTCTGCACCTGGTCCCAGACCCGCAGGAAGTTGCCGCCCCAGAGCTTGGCGATGTCGGCTTCACTGTAGCCGCGGCTGATCAGTTCGGCGGTCACGTTGCGGGCCTCGCTGACGTCTTTCCAGCCGTCGAGGCCGCCGCCGTCGTTGAAGTCGGAACTGATGCCGACGTGATCGATGCCGATTTTCTTCACGGCGTAATCGATCGCATCGCCGTAGTCCTTGAGGGAGGCCTTGGGTTCTTCGTCGAGGATCGAGTAGAGCTGGCTGGCGTATTCGCCGAAACGCTGCTCGGGCCAGACGGTGATCACCGGATCGCCGGGCATCAGGGCCATCTCCAGGCCTTGCAACGGTTGCAGGTCGAAGCGCGCGCGCAGGGCGTTGAGCTTGGCCAGGGTGGCCTGGCTCAGCGGGCGGATGTAGGTCGGGAAGCCGACTATCTGCACCACGCCGCCGCTGTTCTTGATCAACTGCATTTCCGCGTCGCTGAGGTTGCGCGGGATGTCCACCAGCGCTCGGGGTGCCGAGTGAGAGGCGACCATCGGCGTGCGGCTCAGTTGCGCGACTTGCTCCAGGGCCTTGGTCGACATCTGCGACACATCGATGATCACGCCCAGGTCGTTGAGGCGATGGACCGCCTGTTTGCCAATGTCCGATAGCCCGCCAAGGGCATCGCGCGAATCATTGAAGAACGGCAGCGGCCGCGACGAATCGGCCCAGGCGTTGTTACCCACGTAGCTGAAGCCGAACATACGCATGCCTCGCGCTGCCCACTTGTCCAGGGCGTTGAGGTCATTGCCCAGCGGGTAGGCGTTGAGCATGCTGATGAAGATCGCGAACTTGCCTTCGCCATGCAGGCGCCGGAAGTCGTCGGGGGTGTAGGCGATGGCCACCTGATTGGGGAAGTCACGCACCATCGCGCTGATGATCCTGTAGCGGGTTTCCTGCTCGTGTCGGGCCTCGTCGACGAACCCGGCAGTAGGCCGATGGGGCGCGTTGGCGCCGTTCCATATTTCCGGCCAGCCGAAGATCGTCAGCGCCGCACCGGACAGGCGCCCGCGGCCGGTCTTGACCAGGTCGAACTGGCCTTCGCCGTCCTTGTCGACTTCGTTGCCGGCGGTGCCGAAGTCCATGGGCACGGTGATGTGGCTGTCGAACGAGAGGATGCGCTCCTGCAATTGATCGGCCTGTTTCATCACCTTGACCGGGTAGCCGGGATTGTCCTTGAACCAGTAATCCCAGGCGGCAAGGCCTGCACCCGCGCTGATCGCCAGGGCCAGCGGCAGGCCGATGAAAAGAGCCTTTTTCGAACGTGGTTTTGTCATTGCCGTCTCAGTCAGGTTCGCCGTCGGGGATCAGGCGCAGGGGCCTTTGCTATCTGGAGGGGACGAGTGGCTGGGCTGAGAATTTAGTTGTTTGTGCCGGCCTCTTCGCGAGCAAGCCCGCTCCCACATTCGACCGCGTTCCCCTGTGGGAGCGGGCTTGCTCCGGGCGGCGTTCCGACGAAGCTTTTAAATTTGTCTGCACAACAATCGTTCTAGCTTGGATAAAGCCTGCTCCATGGCTGACACAGGTAGGGCAATGACGATTTCTCGACGATGGTTCCTTGCGGGTCTGGCGCTGACCGGTGCCGCCGTGCCGGCGGCGTATTACGGGCAGCGCGAACTGACCAGGCCGGACCCGACGATCACCCCCGGCGAAGCCTCGTTCGACGTGGCGGATGTTGCCGGCCAGCGGTTGGCGGATACCTTGCGCGGGGTCTGGCACATTCGTTTCGAAGGTCGTGACGCCGGCATCGAAGGCTTGCCGCTGGAGGGACTGGAAGTGTTCCTCGATATCGGGCACAAGGGCCGCGGTTTCAGTGGATATCTCGACACCGCCGAGCGATTGCGCTCCACGCAAGAGCCCCGTTACCGGGTGCTGGGCGATCTGTCCGCGGCCAACCCGAAGCAGCTGGGTTGGCGACTGCTGGGTGCCAGCGGCTGCTGCGAGTACGAGTTCGACATGACCCTGGACGAGGTCTGGGCCGGCTTCGGCAACGCCGGCAGCGGCAGTCTCAGCGGGCGCGTGCTGGACCTGAAGCGGCCGTTGATGCTGCCTGCCAAGGACAATCGATTCATTGCCGTCAAACGGGTCTTCCCTGAAGCCCGCGAGCGCACCGGCCTCGATCCGGCCCTGCTGGCCTGGCTGGTATCGCCGGAGCACCGATTGTTCCACCAGCTCTGGCATGCCTCCCGGGACAAATGGCACAAGCTGTCCGAAGAGCAGCGCGGCGCCTTGCGCGGGCTCGGCTGGCAACCCGGCCCACGGGACAAGGAGCGCGACGCCCGAGGGGCGCGCAAGGATCGCAACGGTTCGGGCGTGGACTTTTTCTTCATGCACCGGCACATGCTCGGCACTGCACGTTCGATGCAGGACTTGCCCTCCTGGACGCATTTCCCGTTGCCGCAGCCGGAGCTGGCACGGGACCGGCCCGGCTTCGCACGTTATTTCGACAACCACGACGGTACGGCGCTGCCGCCGACCTGGCTGGCCGAGGACGATGACGAGTACACGCAGTGGGTCAGCGACATCAAGACCGCTGAGACGTATCACAGCAATTTCCAGGTCTGGGAATCGCGCTACCGTGATCCACGCTATCTGTCGACGCTGACCCTCGGCCAGTTCGGCTCGGAGGTCGAACTGGGCCTGCACGACTGGCTGCACATGCGCTGGGCTTCGGTGCCGCGTGATCCGTCGAACGGCCAGCCGGTGCCGTTTGCCCGTGATCCGGCGGACTTTTCCGCACGCTGGTTCGCCGCGGAAAACGACTTCCTCGGCGACCCGTTTTCCTCCCATGTGAACCCGGTTTTCTGGCATTTCCACGGCTGGATCGACGATCGCCTGGAGGACTGGTTCCGCGCCCACGAGCGCTTCCATCCGGGTCAGGTCAGCCGGCTTCAGGTCAACGGTGTGCAATGGTTTGCGCCGGGGCGCTGGGTCGAGATCGATGACCCTTGGCTCGGCCCGGTCACTCACGGCTGCAGCACTACCCCGGGGTTGCAGGCCGGCAAGTCAGTGGAAATGGACCCGGAAACCATGAAGCTGGCGTTGTGCATTACCTTTGGTGAGGACGAGAAAAAACTGGCGGGGCTGTTGCGCAAGGTGCCACAGCGGCCTTGGTATGCGCGCAATCTTAAGGCTAAACAGAGCCTGGCTTGATACCGCGTTATCGTTCTTCGCGAGCAAGCCCGCTCCCACACTGGATCTTGGTCGTACACAGGTTTTGTGTTCACTGAAGATCCAGTGTGGGAGCGGGCTTGCTCGCGAAGGCGTACTCACTGACAACAGAAATTACAGAACCTGCCACCCCCCACCCAACGCTTTGTACAACGCAATACTGGCCTGCATCCGCGACAACCGCAGTTGCACGTTCAAATCCTGTGTCGCATACAGCGTGCGCTGGGTTTCCAGTACCGTCAGCAAGTCCTCGGCCCCGGCCCGGTAGCGGCTTTGCGCGATGTTGAACGCGGTCTGCGCCTGGCTCAGTTCTTCACTCTGCCACTGGCGCTGTTCATCCAGTCCGCGAATGCTGTTGAGGGCTTTTTCGACGTCGGCGAAGCCGTTGATGATTGCGCCGCGATAGGTCTCCAGCAGTTCTTCCTGGCGCGCCGTGGCCTTGTCGCGCTGGGCACCGAGGCGGCCGTTGTTGAACACCGGCGCGAGCAGCCCGGCGGTGAGGTTATAGAAGGGGCTGCGCAGGATATCGTCGGCCCG
Organism: Pseudomonas sp. Pseusp16; assembly: GCF_047324915.1. NCBI lineage: Bacteria > Pseudomonadati > Pseudomonadota > Gammaproteobacteria > Pseudomonadales > Pseudomonadaceae > Pseudomonas > Pseudomonas sp. Pseusp16. Next base: position 272,717 of record NZ_CP168522.1, read on the forward strand.
GTCGGCGCCGGAGCCGACTTCGGCGGTGAGGGTCACGGTCGGCAGCATCGCGGCCCGGGCGACGCTGACGTCGGCCTGGGCGGCGGCCAGTTGGGCCTCGGCCCGGGCAATGTCCGGACGGCGGCTGAGCAACTGGCTGGGCACCCCGGCGTCGATGACGGGCCAGGTCAGTTGATCGAAGTGTTCCTGGCCCAACGACAGCGCCTGAACCGGGCGGCCGAGCAGGGCGGCGAGGCTGATTCGCGCATCCTCGGCCTGTTGCTGCACCAGCGGTAACTGGCGTTGCTGCGCCGCCACCAGGCTTTTTTGCTGCGCCAGTTCAAGGGCGGTGGCCGAGCCCGAATCGAAACGGGTCTGCACCAGTTTCAGCACGCTCCGGGCATTGGCCAGGTTCAACCCGGCGATGCGGCCCTGCTCCTGCAACGACAAGGCTTGCGCGTAGCCGTTGGCCACGGCGCTGAGCAACGTCAACTCCACCGTGGCCTGGTCAAATTCGCTGGCTTGCAAGCTGAACTGAGCACTGTCGCGGCTGGCCCGTTGGCCACCCCAGAAATCGATTTCGTAGCTGGCGACAAGGTTCGCATTGAAGTAATCGACGGCGTCGTTATCGCTGTCGGCATCGAGCTGACTGTAGCCGCTGCCCCGCAGCAATTTCTGGCGGTTGGCGTTGACCGCGGCCTTGACCTCGGGCAGTTGCGAGCCGCCGGCAATCACCGTATCGGCCCGGGCCTGGCGCACTCTCGCGATGGCTGCGGCCAGGTCGTAACTGCCGAGCCGCGCCTGTTCGATCAGGCGACCCAGTTGCGGGCTGCCGAAGCGGCTCCACCATTGTCGGTTGGCATCGGTAACGCCTGCGGTGTGCGGCGATTGCCAGGCAGCGGGAGGCTGGATGCCGCTGTCGGGGCGCTGGGCCGGGCTGCCGCAGGCGCCGAGCAACAGGCACAGGGTTAACACACTGAGTGGCGGCTTCATAAATCGATCATTCACTGGTAAGGGCCGTGACCGGGTCGAGTCGGGCAGCTTTGCGGGCCGGCATGTAGCCGAAGACAACACCGGTGACCAGGGCGCAGCCGAAGGCGCCCAGCACCGCTATCAGAGAGAAGGCGACTGCGACTTCGCTGAAAATCAGCACGCCACCGACGATCAGCGCCAGGGCAATCCCGGTGAGGCCGCCCACCACCGAGAGCATCACCGCTTCGGTGAGGAACTGGCGCAGGATGTCGCGCTGGCGGGCACCGGTGGCCATGCGGATACCGATCTCCCGGGTACGTTCGCGCACGGTCATGAGCATGATGTTCATCACACCGATCCCGCCCACCAGCAGCGAAATCGCGGCAATCGAGCCGAGCATCAGCGACAGGGTGTTTTGCGTGCGTGCCTCGGCCTGGATCATCGCCGCGTTGTTGGTCAGTTCGAAATCGTGCTTGCCGTCGTGCAGGCGCAACATCAGTTGCTCGATGGCTTTTTCGGTTTCCTTGACCTTACGCGCGTCCGCGGCGGCGATGGCGATGTACTCCGGGTTGTGAGTACCGAACAGGCGCACGCTCGCGGCGGAGTAGGGGATGGCGATGCGGTCGTCGCTGTCGGAGTCGCCGGAGCTGGCGCCTTTTTCCGCGAGTACGCCGACCACCTGGAAGGGCACGTTTTCGATCAGGATGTACTGGCCGATCGGGTTGGCCACGTCCTTGAGCAGCTTGGTCCGCACCTTGTGCCCGATCACCGCGACGGCGGCGGCGTTCTGCTCATCGGCGTGGGTGAAGTAGCTGCCTTCGACCACCGGCCAGTTGAAAATCGCCGGGAAGTTGGTGTCGTTGCCACCGACGTAGCTCAAGTGATCGAGGTTGCCAAAGCGCACCCCGGCCTCCTGGCCGTTGACCGGCATGATCCGCATCACCTGGGGCAGGCTGGCAATCGCCGCGACCTCATCGAGGGTGACGATGCCCATCGGCGTGCGCGGGTTGGGGGCCGAGCCGCTGAGGTAAATGATGTTGGAACCGAATGCGCCCATCTGCGCCATCACCTGGCGCTTGCTGCCTTCGCCCACGGCCAGCATCACCACCACCGAGGCGACGCCGATGATGATGCCGAGCAAGGTAAGCGCGGTACGAAACCTGTTTATCCACATCACCCGCCACGCCGCATGCACGGCATCGACCAATTCGCCTTTCCACGCGCCTGTCGCTTCGGCGCCTTCACTCAAGCGCTTGCGCAGGTCGACGGCTTGTAGCGCACCGGGTGTGGCCGAATTTTGCGCGCTCGGGTTTTCGTCGGCGCTGTCGCTGATGATCAGGCCGTCGCGGATCTCGATGATGCGCTTGGCCCGGGCTGCCACTTCGCGGTCATGGGTGATGAGGATCACCACATGACCCTGGCTGGCTAGCTCGTCAAGCAAGGTCATGACCTCGGCGCCGCTGTGGCTGTCGAGCGCGCCGGTGGGTTCGTCGGCAAGGATGATGTGGCCGCCGTTCATCAGGGCGCGGGCAATTGACACCCGTTGCTGTTGACCGCCGGAGAGTTGGTGCGGACGGTTGCCGGTGCGCGAAGCCAGGCCGAGGCGGTCGAGCAGGGCGGCGGCGCGGGCGTGGCGTTCGGCGGCCGGGGTGCCTGCGTAGATGGCCGGCATCTCGACGTTTTCCTGGGCCGAACCGGACGCAATCAGGTGGTAGCCCTGGAACACGAAACCGAAGGCTTCGCGACGCAGCCAGGCCAGTTCGTCACTGTCCAGGGCCGCGACGTTCTCCCCGGCGAAGCGGTATTCGCCCGAGGTCGGGCGGTCGAGGCAGCCGAGGATGTTCATCAGCGTCGACTTGCCGGAACCGGAGGCGCCGACAATCGCCACGAACTCACCGGCATGGATCGACAGGTCGATGCCGCGCAATACGTGAACTTCAGGGGCGTCGCCACCGCCGTAGGCTTTACGGATTTCGTGCAGTTCGATCACGGGCGTCCGCATTCAGCCGCCACTCCCGTCGACCGGGCCGATCAACAGGTGATCGCCTTCTTGCAGGCCATCGAGGATCTGCACCCGCAGGCGGTCACTGATGCCGGTACGCACGTTGCGCTGTTCGATGCGGCCATTGCTGGCGACCACTTGCGCCGTCTGCAGGTCTGCCTGCGCACCGGCCTGCAGGGCAGCGATGGGTGCGGTGAGTACGTTCTGCGCCTGATTGGCGACGAAAAATACCTGGGTGGTCATTTCCGCCATCAAGGCGTTGTCGGCGTTGTCGACGTCGAGTAACACGGTGTACAGCACCACGCGGGCACTCCCGCTTTTGCTGGTGCTGGCGGGGCTGCCGCTACCCTGGCCGGTCTGGTCCAGTGGCTTGGGCGGGACGGGAAGGATTTGCCGCACGGTGCTGGTCCAGCGCCGGGTGCCGCCGCTCAGGGTGGTGAACCAGGCGTGCATGCCGGGTTTGACGTGACCGATGTCGGCCTCCGAAACCTCGGCCCACACGGTCATCGGCGACAGTTTGGCGATGCGCAGGATCAGCGGCGTCTGCTGCTGGGCGTTGAGGGTCTGGCCTTCGCGAGCATCCAGTGCCACCACAGTGCCGGCCATCGGTGCATAAATCCGCGTGTAGCCCAACTCGGCCTGATCGCTGCGCAGACTGGCTTCGGCCTGGCGGATCTGCGCCAGGAACATGTCGATGCGCGCCTGGGTCACGCGCAATTCGGCCTGGGCGGTCTGCACGTCTTCTTCACGGGTGGCACCGCCGGCGGCGAGGTTCTGTTGGCGCTGGTGTTTCTGCCGGGCCAGTTCGTGTTGCGCCCGTTGTTCCTGCAACTGCGCCTTGAGGTTTTCGATGGAGAAGCGCCCGGCGTCGAGTTTGGCCTGTTGCGTGGACGGGTCGATTTCCACCAGCAACTGGCCTTCCTTGACCAGGTCGCCGACTTCCACATGGATCTTGTGGATTTGCCCGGAAGCCTGGGCGCCGACATCGACATAGCGCCGCGGTTGCAGGGTGCCCAATGCCGTGACGCTGCTTTCAATGTCGGCGCGGCTGACCTGGACGGTGGCAAACCGGTCGCGGCCCGGCGGGATGAACTGCCAGGCGGCGACGGCGATGACGGGGATCAGGCAGAGTGCTGCAAACACGACACGTCGGGTTTGTCGGGAACGTTTCATTCGGGGTTCCGGCCAAAGGAAATCGGCCCGTCGTTCAGCGGCGCAGGCGGGCAGAGACGGGGAGCTGTCCTGTAAACGATGAGCCGGGCGCAGAATTTAGCCGACAACACGACCCTTTGTAGGAGCGAGCTTGCTCGCGATGGCATCAAGGACAACGCGTTGATCCAGACAGCACGCGTTATCGTTGACGTCCATCGCGAGCAAGCTCGCTCCTACACAGGGGGCGTGACTAAATGCCCGGCAAATTGAAGCAGTACTTTAAATCTATATGAGAATTACTATAAATTACGCTGCTCAAACTGCCACTATCGTGCCATTGCGTAATTCAGCGGGCGCCGAAACGGCTCAAGGACAGAAACCGCACCCCCGTGCGGACGGGAGTCATGTTGGAAAACTACTATCGCGAGCTGGTGTGTTTCCTGAACGCCAGGCTGGGCAACCGCCAGGTGGCCGAAGATGTGGTTCATGACGCTTATCTGCGCGTGCTGGAACGGACCAGCGACGCGCCGATCGAGCAGCCCCGCGCCTTCCTTTATCGCACCGCATTGAACCTGGTCATCGATGACCACCGCCGCAATGCCTTGCGTCGCGCCGAGCCGCTGGATGTGCTCGACAGCGAAGAACGCTACTTCACGCCTTCACCGCACAAGGTCCTCGATCACGGCCAGCGCCTGGACATGCTCCAGCGTGCCTTGGCGGAGTTGCCGCGGCTGTGCCGCGAGAGTTTCCTGTTGCGCAAGATCGAGGGCCTGTCCCATCCACAGATCGCCGAGCAACTGGGCATTTCCCGTGCACTGGTCGAAAAGCACATCGTCAATGCCATGAAGCATTGCCGTGTGCGGATGCGCCAGTGGGAAGGCCATTGAGCCTTCAGATTCATCAAGCCTCGTTAAATTTTGTTTCATTGTCCTCGTTCCTACTCAACAGACGACCTGTTGTGCGGCCCAAGGCCTGTCAGGTCACTTAGGTTCAATGCCCCGCTATTGAGGGGAACATCCAGAGGACACTGGAAATGACACAGGCAATTGCATCGCCCCTCGTTCACGACCTGATCGGCGTCGGATTCGGCCCGTCGAACCTGGCACTGGCCATCGCGCTGCAAGAGCGCGGGGCGAGCCAGGGTGACCTGGATGTGCTGTTCCTCGACAAGCAGGCTGACTACCGCTGGCACGGCAACACCCTGGTGACCCAGAGCGAATTGCAGATTTCCTTCCTCAAGGACCTGGTGACCCTGCGCAATCCGACCAGCCCTTACTCGTTCGTCAATTACCTCAAGGCTCACGGGCGCCTGGTGGACTTCATCAACCTGGGCACCTTCTATCCGTGCCGCATGGAGTACAACGACTACCTGCGCTGGGTCGCCGGGCAGTTCACTGCGCAAAGCCGTTACGGCGAAGAAGTGCTGACCATCGAGCCGGTGCTGCACAACCATCAGGTCGAGGCGTTGCGGGTGATTTCCCGCGATGCGAGCGGGCATCAGCATGTGCGCACCACCCGTTCGGTGGTGGTCAGCGCCGGCGGCACGCCGCGTATTCCCGAGGTGTTCAAGGCGCTCAAGGATGACGGCCGGGTGTTCCACCATTCCCAGTACCTGGCGCAGATGGCCAAACAGCCGTGCGTGGACAACCGGCCGATGAGCATCGCAATCATCGGTGGCGGGCAGAGTGCGGCAGAGGCCTTCATCGATTTGAACGACAGCTTCCCGTCGGTGCAGGTGGACATGATCCTGCGCGGCTCGGCACTGAAGCCGGCCGACGACAGCCCCTTCGTCAACGAAGTGTTCTCGCCGGAGTTCACCGACCTGGTGTTCCAGCAGCCTGACAGCGAACGCGAGCGTCTGGTGAACGAGTACCACAACACCAACTACTCGGTGGTGGACATCGATCTGATCGAGCGCATCTACGGCATCTTCTACCGCCAGAAAGTCTCGGGCATCGCCCACCATGCGTTCCACACGCTGACCACTCTCTCAAAAGCCACAGCCAACGAACGCGGCATCGATCTGGTGCTGCGCAACAACGCCACCGGTGAAGTCTCGGTGCGTCACTACGACGCCGTGGTTCTGGCCACCGGTTACGAGCGGCAGATGCACCGCAAACTGCTGGCACCGCTGGAAGAGTACCTGGGCGATTTCGAGGTCGATCGCAACTACAGACTGATCACCGACGAGCGCTGCAAGGCCGGCCTCTACATGCAGGGCTTCTGCCAGGCCAGCCACGGCTTGAGCGACACCTTGCTGTCGATCCTGCCGATTCGCGCCGATGAGATTGCCGCTTCACTGTATGAGCATGGCAAGCATCGCGGGCATGGCCGGTCGGTGGTGGATTTGTTGCTGGCCACGGCCAGCTGAGTTGTTCGGTGGCTGCAAGGTCCTCTTCGCGAGCAAGCCCGCTCCCACAATTGATCTGCGAACACAGGTCAAAATGTGGGAGCGGGCTTGCTCGCGAAGGGGCCATCACAAACACCACCAGATTTGATTCCTGAACCCTTCCTGAAGAACCCCGCATTTCCCCCGGCAAGCTTTTGTAACGGGTTTACTCTCCAAACATCGGGGCGTAAGCTTCGCGCGTTTTCATCCATTACGGAGACCCACAGTGGGTACTTGTTCGAGTGACAGTTGTCGGCCGGTCTCGGTAACCGGCATTTTCTCGGCAAGATAACGCGCAGTCTCCTGTGCCGTTGTCTCGCCGACAAGCGAGCAGCGGCATCCTGATCATGGCCAGTCCTGGCCGTGTCCCGACGTCCCTCTCATCGACGCTGAACAGAGCGTGGTTTCGACTTTTCCTGTCGTGGCCGCCGCCCTATCGACACGCCTGTCATTCGTGACCGGCGCGCCAGGCCTTGCTTTGCCGGTCGTTCCGGCGGAACAGGCGTGGACTTGCCTGCTCGACGGTTTCCCGGCTGACCAAAGGGGCACCAGCCATGAAACTTACCCTCAAGGAATTCTTCGCAGGTTTCCTGCGTACCCGCCACATCGCCCGGCACTTCCGTCGCCTGGCGTTGCTGGAAACCTTCACCGACACCACGGTCAGCCGTGAAGTCCCACCGACCCTGGCGCAAACCCTGGTGGCTGCTGCCGGTAGCGACACGGGTCAATTGCTCAACAATCTGGGCAGTCACACCGATGGCTTGAGCGAGCATGAAGCCGATGCCCTGCGCGAGCAATTGGGCCTCAATGAAGTCGAGCACGAACAACCGCTGCCCTGGTGGACGCACCTGTGGCACTGCTACAAAAACCCGTTCAACCTGCTGCTGACGCTGCTGGCGGTCATCTCGTGGCTGACCGAAGACATGAAAGCTGCCATCGTGATTTTCTCCATGGTGGTGCTCTCGACCTTGCTGCGCTTCTGGCAGGAAACCAAATCCAACCAGGCCGCCGATGCTCTCAAGGCCATGGTCAGTAACACTGCCACGGTGATGCGCCGGGACCTTGAGGACCTCAGCGCGCAGCGCATCGAGTTGCCGATCAGGTTTCTGGTGCCGGGCGATCTGATCGTGCTGTCTGCCGGTGACATGATTCCCGCCGATTGCCGGGTGCTCAGTGCCAAGGACCTGTTCGTCAGCCAGGCGGCCATGACCGGTGAATCGATGCCGGTGGAAAAATTTCCCCGTCAGCAGGACCGCGACACACTCAACCCCCTGGATCTGGAAAACATCCTGTTCATGGGCACCAACGTGGTGTCCGGCACGGCCATGGCGGTGATTCTCACCACCGGTAACAGCACCTATTTCGGCGCCCTGGCCCAGCGGGTCGGCGCCACTGACCGGGCACCGACCTCGTTCCAGACCGGGGTCAACAAAGTCAGCTGGCTGTTGATCCGCTTCATGTTCGTGATGGCGCCGCTGGTGCTGTTCATCAACGGTTTCACCAAGGGCGACTGGACCGAAGCGCTGCTGTTCGCGCTGTCGATTGCCGTGGGCCTGACCCCGGAAATGCTGCCGATGATCGTCACCTCGACCCTGGCCAAGGGCGCGGTGTTCCTGTCGCGCAAAAAAGTCATCGTCAAACGTCTCGACGCCATCCAGAACTTCGGCGCCATGGACGTGTTGTGCACCGACAAGACCGGCACCCTGACCCAGGACAGAATCTTCCTGGCGCGCAACGTCGATGTCTGGGGCAATGACTCCGATGACGTGCTGGAAATGGCCTACCTCAACAGCTACTACCAGACCGGCCTGAAAAACCTGCTGGATGTGGCGGTGCTCGAACACGTCGAAATCCATCGTCAATTGAAAGTCGGCACGGCGTTTCGCAAGGTCGACGAGATTCCGTTCGACTTCACCCGTCGTCGCATGTCGGTGGTAGTCGCCGAGCGCGATCAACCGCACCTGCTGGTCTGCAAGGGCGCGGTGGAAGAGGTGCTGGCGGTCTGCTCGCGGGTGCGTCACGGCGAAGTCGATGAAGCCTTGACCGAAGAGTTGCTGGCGCGCATTCGACAGGTCACGGCCACGTTCAACGCCGAGGGCTTGCGTGTCGTGGCGGTAGCGGCACGGCCGATGAGTGAAGGACGCGACACCTACAGCCTGGCCGATGAGCAGGCACTGACGCTGATCGGTTACGTGGCGTTCCTCGACCCGCCCAAGGAAAGCACGGCGCCGGCGCTCAAGGCATTGGCAGCCCACGGCGTGGCGGTGAAAGTGCTGACCGGCGACAACGAACTGGTGACGGCGAAAATCTGCCGCGAAGTCGGCCTGGAACAGCAGGGCCTGCTGATGGGTAACGACATCGAACGCATGACGGATGCCGAGCTGGCGAAAGCCGTGGAAACCACCAACGTTTTTGCCAAACTGACGCCTTCGCACAAGGAACGCATCGTCCGTCTGCTCAAGGGCAACGGCCATGTGGTCGGATTCATGGGCGACGGCATCAACGATGCCCCGGCCCTGCGCACCGCCGACATCGGCATTTCCGTGGACAGCGCCGTGGACATCGCCAAGGAAGCGGCCGACATCATCCTCCTGGAAAAAAGCCTGATGGTGCTGGAGGAGGGCGTGCTGGAAGGTCGCCGGACCTTCGCCAACATGCTCAAGTACATCAAGATGACCGCCAGTTCGAACTTCGGCAACGTGTTCTCGGTGCTGGTGGCCAGTGCGTTCATTCCATTCCTGCCGATGCTGCCGATGCACCTGCTGGTGCAGAACCTGCTCTATGACATTTCGCAGATCGCCATCCCGTTCGATAACGTCGATGACGAAATGCTCAAGCAACCGCAGCGCTGGCAGCCGGCGGATGTCGGGCGCTTCATGCTGTTTTTCGGGCCGATCAGTTCGATCTTCGACATCACGACGTTCGCCTTGATGTGGTACGTGTTCGATGCCAACACCCCGGATCACCAGACCCTGTTCCAGTCTGGCTGGTTCGTGGTCGGGCTGCTGACCCAGACACTGATCGTGCACATGATCCGCACGCCGAAGATCCCGTTCGTGCAGAGCCGCGCGGCCATGCCGTTGCTGGTGATGACCGGACTGATCATGGCCGTGGGGATTTTCCTGCCGATGGGACCGCTGGCGCATTACTTCAAGCTGCAGGCGTTGCCGTCGCTGTATTTCGTGTTCCTGCCGGTGATCCTGCTGGCGTACATGGCGCTGACCCAGGCGGTGAAAGGGTTCTACATCCGGCGCTTTGGCTGGCAGTAATGCTGCCGATGTAGGAGCGAGCTCGCTCGCGATGGTCGTTAACGATAACGCGTGTTTACTGGCTAAACGCGGCGCTCTTGAGTCCATCGCGAGCAAGCTCGCTCCTACAGGGGATCGTGTGTTTTTCAAGGAGTTCATCATGCAAGCCATCAACAACCTCAACCTGACTTCGCTGCTCGACACCCTGGTCAGCCTCAGCGCGGCGTTCATCCTCGGTGGCCTGATCGGTTTCGAGCGTCAGTATCGGCAGCGCACCGCCGGCCTGCGCACCAATGTGCTGGTGGCGGTGGGCGCGGCGATTTTCGTCGACATGGCCAACCGTCTCGGCGGAGCCGAAGGTGCTGTGCGGGTCGTGGCGTATGTGGTCTCCGGTATCGGCTTTCTCGGTGCCGGGGTGATCATGCGTGAAGAGGGCAATGTGCGTGGCCTCAATACCGCCGCGACCCTCTGGACCTCGGCTGCAGTCGGTGCCTGCGCCGGTGCCGACCTGCTGGCCGAAGCGTTGCTCGGCACGCTGTTCGTGCTCGCGGCCAATACCTTGCTGCGGCCGATCGTCAACAACATCAACCGTCAGCCGCTGGATGTGATTTCGGCGGAAGTCACCAACATCGTCTATGTGATCGCCCGGCGTACGCAGCAAAAAACCGTGCTGGCCTTGCTCGAAGCCGAGCTGGAGCGCAGCAACTATCCGGCCAGCGATGTCGATGTGCATGCCTTTGGTACGGATGAAATTGAAATCGAAGCCACCCTGGCGACCACCTCCGTCGATGGCGATGAACTGGATGCGCTGGTGGCGCGGATTTCGATGTCGACCCTGGTGGTGCAGGCGTTCTGGAGTCCTAGTACCACGGAGTAAAGGCCAGGGTTTCAGGGGCGAAGCGCGCTTGCGTTTCCAAGGCAAGAGTCAGATTAACCTGCATTGATTTAGGAATATTCCTACATAAACCTGGGGAGGTCTTCCGTAGGCTTTGCGACCTCTTGAAACCGACATCCTTTTGGAGGTCTCCTTGCCGAACAAATCCTTGCGCATCCTGATCGCCGATGCACAGCACTTCAACCGCCTGCGGATCGAGCGGCGGTTCAACCAGCTCGGCTACTTTCGGGTGGCACCGGTGCAGAGCCTCGACGAACTCCTTCCATTGGTGGAGTACGGTTGCGAGCCTCTGGATCTGGTGCTCGTCAATGGGGCGATGGCCAACGGAGCGCTGGACCTGTTCAATTTCCTTGCCGACAACCCGCAGGTTCGTCACGGTTTTATCTTCAATGAGCAACAGGCACCGTTGTCGCCAGCCCCGGGCAAAGTCCAGGTCAGCCGGGCCGCTGTGCCTGACCTGGCGTCAATCACGCAATTGATGAGCGCCGTCGATCGTTCGCTACCGTTCGTCGGAACTGTCATTTCTGTCAGGTAGCCCCTCTCAGCCTTCCATGCCATTGTCTATGCGCAGCGTTGTGCCCAGCCGCTGCGGTGCCTGGAGGGCATTTTTTTGCCCGATCGTGTTGTTTTGCACGGGAGTTGTCATGAAGTCAGCATTGATTGTGGAAGATCATCCGGTGGTTCGCTCCATGATCAAACTCGTACTCAAGGGTGAAGGATTCACGCAAATTTACGAAGCCTCCCGTGGCGATCAGGTGTTGTCGCTGATCCGGGAGCATCAACCGGATGTCGTGTTGCTTGACCTGGGTCTTCCCGGTGTGGCGGGGCTTGAGGTGATGGACCGCATCAAGGCCGAAAACACACAATGTCGCGTAGTGGTGTTCACCTCGCTGGAGGCCGAGTTCTATCAGGACCGCTGCATGCGGGCCGGGGCTGTTGCCTATGTTTCCAAGAGCAAGGACCTGGATGACTTGAAGGCCGCGGTGAGTTCGGTGATGGCCGGCTACACCTATTTCGCCCAGATCCCCTCGAGTTCCGTATCGATAGGGGATTTGCAACGCAGTGAAAAACAGTTGATCGACAAACTCTCCAATCGTGAGTTGACCATTCTGCAGTATCTGGCCCGGGGCTCGAAAAACCTGGAAATCGCCGAGATCATGCACCTGAGCTACAAGACCGTCAGTACCTACAAGACCCGACTCATCCTCAAGCTCAACGTGAACTCGTCGGTGCACTTGAGGGATTTCGCCCTGCGCAATCATTTGATCTGAATGAACGCTCTCAGGCGATTGGCTGGTTGGGTGCTGACGGGCCTTCTTCTATGGTCATCGACGGTCTGTGCACAACAGCCGTTGACCCTGTTGGGACGCTCGAGTGCCGAAGGTCTGAGTGTCGGGTGGTCGGAAGCCGAGCAGCGCTGGCTACAACAAAAGGGCCGATTGGTGCTGGCTGTTTCGACGCCGGATTATCCCCCTTTCGAGTTCAATACGGCGGGCAAGGTGTTCGAAGGCGTGACAGCCGATTACGCCGGATTGCTCGAACAAATGTTGAACGTCGACATTGAGGTCGAATGTTATCCGTCGCGGGCCGATGCGGTGCAGGCCATCAAGGAAGGGCGGGCAGACCTGCTGGGAACGGCCAATCGATTTGAAGCCGAGGATCCACAGCTGCAGATGTCCAGCGCCTACGCGGTCGATCAGCCGGTGCTGGTCACGCGTTCCGATTTCCCTCCGGTACTCGACCCGACACTGGCCGGCAAGCGGCTGGTGATGCTGTATCACTACCTGCCCGAATACAGCGTGCAACAGTTCTATTCCAAGGCGCAGGTCCAGCTGTTTCCCTCGACACTGGCGGCGATGGGCGCCGTGGCATTCGGCCAGGCCGATGTCTATCTGGGCGATGCGATCAATGCCCATTACCTGATCAGCAGGAACAACCTGAGCAACGTGCGCCTGACGGACTTCTCGCCCATGGAATCCGGGCGTTTTGCCTTTGCGATGACCCGCGACAACGTTTCGCTATTGCGCATCGTCAACAAGGCGCTGGCGGCCATCACCACCCATGAACAAATGAATATCCTGCGTCGTTGGGGAGCAAACGGGGCATCTATCCCGGGCGCCGAGTCATTGCAATTGAGCGTGGCCGAACAGCGCTGGCTCGAACGCCACCCGCGGGTGAGGGTGGCGATCAACGAAAACATTCCGCCGATTACATTCATCGACAGCGAAGGCAAATTTCGCGGTATCGGCGTCGATGTGCTGACCAAAATCAGTTCGCGTACCGGGCTGCAATTTGACATCCGGAGCGTGAAGTCGGTGGCCGAAATGATGACCGGCATCTCCAGCGGAGAGATCGATGTGCTGGCCGGTATCGGCCTCAGTTCCCTGCGTGACGACGAACTGCTGTTCACCCGGGCGTTTCTGAGCAGCCCTTCGGTGCTGGTGACCCGCGCAGCCGCGGGCAGCCCCAGGACACTGGATGACATGGCGGGAAAAACCCTGGCGCTGACCCGGGGCAACGTTGTCGGCGAGTACATTCGCCAGCATTACCCGTTGATCCGGCTGATGGATGCACCACTGTCGACGGACGCCATGGAAATGGTCGCCCAGGGCAAGGCCCAGGGCGGTATCAACTCGCTGATCAGCGCCCGTTACCTGATTTCCCGGCAGTATCGCGATCGCCTGCAAGTGACCAGCACCGTGGGCACCCACCCCGCCCGAAGCACCCTGGCAACCAGTCGCGAGGCTACCGAACTGCATTCGATTCTGGACAAGGCGCTGTTGAGCATCCCTCCCGAAGAGATCGACGAGCTGACCCAGCCCTGGCGCTATGACTCGATGGTCGAGCAGAGCTACTGGCTGCGACACCGCCAGGCGATCGTGCAGGCTTTTGCGGTGGCGGGTGTCTTGCTGTTGCTCGCGTTGGCCGGGATCGTCTGGCAGCGGCGGCAGATTCGCCAGCGTCAGCAGTTGCTCGGGCAACTGCAGGAAGCCAAGGACGCGGCGGACGACGCCAACCGGGCCAAGACCACGTTCCTGGCCACCATGAGCCATGAAATCCGTACGCCGATGAACGCATTGATCGGCATGCTCGAACTGGCGTTGAAACGGGCCGATGAAGGGGAGACCGACCGCGCCGCCATCGAGGTGGCATCCAATGCCGGACAACAATTGCTGGATTTGATCGGCGACATTCTGGACGTCGCCCGGATCGAGTCCGGGCATTTGTCGCTGGCGCCGGAGCGGGTCAATCTGCACGCGCTGGTGACGTCGGTCTGCCGGGTTTTCGAAGGGCTGGCGATGCAGAAGAATCTGCAGTGGCGGGTCGAACTCGACGAACACAGTGACCGCGACGTGATGCTCGATCCCACGCGCTTCAAACAAGTGCTGTCCAACCTGCTGAGCAATGCGATCAAGTTCACCCGTGAAGGCCGGGTGAGCCTGACGCTGCGCGTGCAGCCTCAAGCCCCGGAGCATCTTGCCGTCAGCGTACGGATCGAGGACAGCGGCATCGGTATCAGCGCTTTCGACCAGCAACGCCTGTTCAGCCCTTTCGTGCAGGCGGGCAACAGTCAGCAGACCGCCCGGCAAGGTTCCGGCCTGGGCCTGGTGATCAGTCGTACCCTGTGCGAAACGATGGGCGGCCATTTGCAGCTCGACAGTGAGCTCGGGCGCGGGACGCGGGTGGATATCAGCCTGGTGCTGCCTGCCCTGCAAGCATTACCCGCAGGGGGGATGGCCCAGGATCCGGCGCAGCTCACGACCCGGGTGTTGTCGATTCTGGTGGTCGACGATTATCCCGCCAATCGCCTGTTGCTCTCGCGGCAACTGAGCTACCTGGGCCATCATGTGGTGCTGGCCGAAGACGGGGCCCTTGGGCTTGAACAGTGGCGCGCAGGTGGGTTCGATCTGGTCATTACCGACTGCAACATGCCGGTGCTCAGTGGATATGAACTGGCGGGCGCGATACGTGAGCAAGAGCAGGTGCAGGGGCTATCGTCGACGCTGATACTGGGCTTTACCGCCAATGCGCAGGCCGAAGAGAAGGCCCGTTGTCAGGCGGCGGGCATGGATGATTGCCTGTTCAAACCGATCCGCCTGGTGGATTTGCAGGCGTGGCTGGCCCAGCGGTTTTCCAGCGCCCCCTTAGCGCCAACTGACGGCCATGGCTTCGCCGAGTTCGATTTGAGTGGGCTGGAGCGCTATGCGGATTCGGACCGCGAGCTGATCGATCAACTGATGCACGATCTGGCGCTGAGCAATCGCGAGGACCGCGTGCATTTGCTGGCCTTGCACGCCGGCGACAATCGTTCCGGATTGCAGGAACTGGCACACCGGATCAAGGGCGGGGCGCTGATGGTGCGAGCGCTTGGCCTGGTCGAGTGTTGCGAACAGCTGGAGCAGGCGTGCAATGACGGTCGTGCGGCACTGGTCGACGATGCCGTCGACCAGTTGCAGCAAGCCATGACCCGACTGGACCAAAGTATCGGGCAGGGTTGAGGCTCAATCCCAGCTCGGTGCGATGCCTTTGGGGCTGGTCAACCGGTGGCCGCGATCCAGCGTTGCGATCAGCGCCATGTCGGCCTCGCTCAAGGTCAACTCGCGCGCCTTCAAGTTGCTTTCCAGGTTGGTCCGGCGAGTGGAAGACGGGATCACTGCGTAACCCGACTGCATGGCCCAGGCCAGGGTGACCTGAGCCGGCGTCGCTTGCAGGCGTTCGGCGATCTGCTGGATGAGCGGGTCGTTGAGGACTTCACCGTAGGCCAGGGTCATGTATGACGTGATGCCGATGCCCTGGCTCTGCGCGAACGCGACGACGTTGCGGTTTTGCAGGTACGGGTGCAGTTCGATCTGGTTGGTAGCGATGTGCTCGGCACCGATGGCCGCTATCGCTTGCTGCATCAGGTCGATGGTGAAGTTGGACACGCCGATCTGGCGGGTCAGGCCCAGGCGCTTGGCTTCGAGCAGGGCGCCCATGAACGCTTCGACCGGCACCTGATCTTCCGGCGACGGCCAGTGGATCAGGGTCAGGTCCAGGTAATCGGTCTGCAGTTTGCTCAGGCTTTCCTTCAGGCTGTCGATCAGGCGATCGCCGGCCAGGTTGGCGACCCAGATCTTGCTGGTGATGAACAGCTCTTCACGGGCAATGCCGCTGGCAGCGATGGCTTCGCCGACGTCGGCTTCGTTCTCGTAGATTTGGGCGGTATCGATCACCCGGTAGCCAAGCGCCAGGCCGGTGCTCACCGAATCGATGACCACCTGGCCTTGCAAACGAAACGTACCCAGGCCGAAGGCGGGAATGGACATTGATGACTCCAGAGGTTGCAGTGGGAATGGGCGGCAGTATCCGCGCCTGCATCCGTGAGAAAAACCGCTGGAGCGGCAAAGCAATGTTTACCGGAAATCATGAATCACCTGCAGTTTTCGGCATTGATGATGTTTGTGCCGGCCTCTTCGCGAGCAAGCCCGCTCCCACAGGGGGAATGCATTGCAAATGTGGGAGCGGGCTTGCTCGCGAAGATGGCGACTCGGTCCAAAGCCTTACCTGCGGCCCCTAAGCAATATCACTACGGCTGAATTCCTCCCCAAGAAAATCGATCAACGTGCGCACCGAAGGCAGCAACCCCCGACGTGAGGGAAAGATTGCATGGATGACTCCGCTTTTCGGTGTCCAGCCCGGTACCAGCTCCACCAGTTGGCCGGCGGCAATTTCGTCGCGCACCACCACGCTGGGCAGGTGCACGATGCCGATCCCGGCGACCGCCGCATGGCGCAAGGCCAACAGATCATCGGTGACCATTCTCGGTGCATGACGAATCATTGCCGTGCTGCCATCGGCGCCGAACAGTTCCCACTGATATTCGCGCTGCGCCGCGCCCCAGTGCAGGCTCGGCAAGCCGCTGAGGTCGGCCGGGGAGGCCGGAGTCGACAGGCGCGATAAAAAGGCCGGACTGCCGACCACGCTCTGGGTGCTGTTGCCCAGTACCTTCATCACCATGTCGGTGTTTTCCAGCGGCGGAAAGCGTACCCGCAACGCAATATCGAAGCCTTCGTGAATCAGGTCGACCCGGCGATTGGTGCTCTCGATGAACAACTCCACCAACGGGTACTTGAGCATGTAGCGGGTCAGCATCGGCCCGACCCAGGAATTGAGCAGCGCCGTCGGGCAACTGACACGCACCAGGCCCTGAGGCTCGGAGCGGTTGCGCTCGATCAGTTCGGCGGCGCTTTCCGCTTCCACCCGCATGGCCAGACAGCGCTGGTAGTAGGCCTGGCCGATTTCCGTCAAGGAGCAATGCCGGCTGGTGCGGTGCAGCAGGCGCACACCCAGTCGCTCTTCGAGTTCGGCAATGCGTCGGCTGAGCTTGGACTTGGGCATGTCCAGTGCCCGGCCCGCCGCCGCAAAACCGTGATGTTCCACCACCTGGGTGAAGTAGTAGAGGGTGTTGAGGTCTTCCACCATCGTTCTCCAAATAGAACGCTAAAGCCGATTTTTGCAGTCTAGCGCAGCAAAGGTCACGGTTTTAAGCTTTGTCCATGGCTTCACTCACCTCACCAGGAGACACCATGAAAAACATCATCGGTATCTACACCAGTCCACGGACCCATTGGGTTGGTGACGGTTTTCCGGTTCGCACGCTGTTTTCCTACGACAACCTGGGCAAACACATCAGCCCGTTCCTGATGCTGGATCATGCCGGCCCCGCTGAATTCACCCCGACTACCGAACGGCGTGGCGTTGGTCAGCATCCGCATCGTGGCTTCGAAACCGTGACTATCGTTTACAAGGGCGAACTGGAGCACCGGGACTCCACCGGCAGTGGCGGCAAGATCGGCCCCGGTGACGTGCAATGGATGACCGCCGCCTCGGGCATCCTGCATGAAGAATTCCACTCCGAAGCTTTCGCCAGGAGCGGTGGCACCCTGGAAATGGTGCAACTGTGGGTCAACCTGCCGGCCAGGGACAAGATGGCCGACCCCGGCTACCAGACGATCCTCGACCAAGACATCCCGAGCATCGCCTTGAAGGACAACGCCGGCAGCCTGCGCCTGATCGCCGGTGAATTCGACGGCCGCGAAGGCCCGGCGCGCACCTTCACCCCGGTGGACGTGTGGGACATTCGTTTGAATGCCGGAAAGTTGCTCACCCTGGATCTGCATGAAGGGCGCAACACCGCACTGGTGGTTTTGCGCGGCACGGTTCAGGTCAATGGCCTGGAGCCGGTGCGCCAGGGGCAATTGGCCCTGTTCGATCGCAAGGGTGATCAGCTGACCCTCGAAGCCAGCGAAGACGCGGTGGTGCTGTTGCTCAGCGGCGAACCGATCGACGAACCGATCGTCGGTCACGGGCCATTCGTGATGAACACCGAGCAGGAAATCCACCAGGCCTTCGCCGACTTCCAGTCCGGTCGCTTTGGCCGGATGCACGCTTAACCCGTTCCGCTTCAACAACCCGCTCTACACAGGATGCGTAGGCCGGTCCGAGGCCAGGGATGGCTGTTGCCTGAAAGAAAGAGGAAACGCATATGAACCCTGTCAATGCTGCCAACTTCGATGGCCAGAAACCCACCATCGACCCCAACGACGCCGCGATGCTGTTGATCGATCACCAGAGCGGACTGTTTCAGATCGTCAAGGACATGGATGTGCCACAACTGCGCGCCAACGCCATTGCCTTGGCCAAGGCCGCAACCCTGCTGAAGATGCCGGTGATCACCACGGCCTCGGTGCCGCAAGGGCCGAACGGGCCGTTGATTCCGGAAATCCACCAGGCTGCACCCCACGCGCAATACGTGGCGCGCAAAGGTGAAATCAATGCCTGGGACAACCCGGAGTTTCACGCGGCGGTCAAAGCCACCGGCAAGAAAACCCTGGTGATCGCCGGCACCTTGACCAGCGTGTGCCTGGCGTTTCCGTCCATCGCCGCCGTGCATGAAGGCTACAAGGTGTTCGCGGTGGTCGACGCTTCGGGCAACCACTCGAAACTGGCCACCGAGCTGACCGTGGCCCGCCTGGCCCAAGCCGGGGTAGTGCCGATCGACATCATGGCGACGCTCTCCGAGCTGCAAGGCTCGTGGAACCGCCCGGATGCCGAGCAGTGGGCCGCTGTCTACGCCCAGGCCATGCCGCATTATCAATTGCTGATCGAGAGTTACCTCAAGGCCCAGCAAGTGGCGAACGAACACGAAGTGCTGGACTCCCGGCGCTAACCGGTTACCCCCACGCCGACTTCCACTCGGCATCGATAACACGCGAGGACTACTGCAATGACCACTTCCTACAAGCGTCTCGACAAGGACAACGCCGCCGTGCTGCTGGTGGATCATCAGACCGGCCTGCTGTCACTGGTACGCGACATCGATCCGGATCGATTCAAGAACAACGTGCTGGCCCTGGCCGACCTGGCCAAGTACTTCAAGCTGCCGACCATCCTCACCACCAGTTTCGAGACCGGTCCCAACGGTCCGTTGGTGCCCGAGCTCAAGGCCCAGTTCCCGGACGCGCCGTACATCGCCCGTCCTGGCCAGATCAACGCCTGGGACAACGAGGATTTCGTCAAGGCGATCAAGGCCACCGGCAAGAAACAACTGATCATCGCCGGTGTGGTGACGGAGGTGTGCGTAGCGTTCCCGGCGCTTTCGGCGCTGGCCGAAGGCTTCGATGTGTTCGTGGTCACCGACGCGTCCGGCACCTTCAATGAGCTGACCCGTGAATCGGCGTGGAGCCGCATGACCGCTCAGGGCGCGCAATTGATGACCTGGTTCGGCCTGGCCTGTGAACTGCACCGCGACTGGCGCAACGACATCGAAGGGTTGGCCACGCTGTTCTCCAACCATATTCCGGATTACCGCAACCTGATGACCAGCTACAGCACGCTGACCAACAGCAAGTAACCCAGCCAACACGCTTGCTCCTGTGGGAGCGGGCTTGCTCGCGAAGGCGGCGTGTCAGGCGATGTAGATATTGGCTGTGCCGGCCTCTTCGCGAGCAAGCCCGCTCCCACACGGTTATTGGGCGTTCCCGGAGTTTGCGCCAGGCCGAGATCCCCTGTGGGAGCGGGCTTGCCCGCGAAGGCGGCATGGCAGGCGATGTAGATATTGGCTGTGCCGGCCTCTTCGCGAGCAAGCCCGCTCCCACACGGTTATTGGGCGTTCCCGGAGTTTGCGCCAGGCCTTGATCCCCTGTGGGAGCGGGCTTGCTCGCGAAGGCGGCGTGTCAGGGTTAGACAGTTGCTCCCACAGGTTTTTTTCAGTGTGTCCAGCCAGACGCGCTCATCCAGAGAAATCAATTGCTCCTACACTACGGCCAATCCGTGCGATCTTCGCGTTATTGGCCCTGGCTGGAGTTGCTTGATGCTGTCATTGCTCACTGAACACCCGCTGATCTGCGCAATGGCGCTGATCCTGATCGATCTTGGGTTGTGGTATTTGCTCAGTGCCCTTGGCATTGGGTGGAGGCTGTTGGTACGGGTGGTGATTTTTTCGTTGTTCAGCCTCCTGCTGTTCAATGAAGGCCTGAACCCGATGGAGCCACCGCCCTGGGCCGACAACGTACCCTTGCATCTGGCGGCCACCGGTTTGCAGATTGGCTGGTGGTTGTTCGGCGCGCGGACCCTGACCGTGCTGATCGGCGCGGTGATGATGCAGCGGGTCGGGCATACAGGGCGGTTGCTCCAGGATTTGCTCGGCGCGGTGATTTTCCTGATCGCGGTCATTGCCGCCCTGGCCTATGTACTCGATCTGCCGGTCAAGGGCGTGCTGGCGACGTCCGGTGCGTTGGCGATCATTGTCGGCCTGGCCTTGCAAAGTACCCTAAGTGACGTGTTTTCCGGGATCGTCCTGAACACCACCAAACCCTACCAACTGGATGACTACATCTCCATCGATGGCATGGAGGGCAAGGTGACCGATATCGACTGGCGCGCCACACGCCTGCAGACCTCCCAGGGTTGCATGGCGGTCATACCCAACTCCCTGGCAGCCAAGGCCAAGATCATCAATTTCAGCCGGCCGAGCGATATGTTCGGCATTTCCGTCTCGCTGGAAGTTAGCCCGCACGCGCGTCCGAACACGGTGATCGATGCTTTGGAGCGGGCCATTCAAGGTTGTCGTGCGTTGCTCGATACACCGTCGCCGAGCGTCAGCCTTAAAACCGCCAGCAACACCGGAGCGGTCTACGAAATCAACGGCTTTGTCGCGTCGATGGACGAGAAACGCTCAGTGCGCAACCAGCTGTACGACCTGGCCTATCGGCACTTGCAGGCATCCGGGGTCAATTTGTTGTCGAGCGTGGAGCCCAGCCCGCCGATCAACTCGACACGCAAACGGGCATTGCTGGATAGCTCGCCGATTTTCTCCACCCTGCGCCAGGAAGAGAAAGACACGTTCAGCCAGAACATGACCCTGCAAACCTTTCGCGCCGGGGAGGTGATCCTGGAAGCGGGGGAGGTCAGCAATCACCTGTTCATTATCGAGTCCGGCGTGATCTCGGTGACCTTGATGCGTCACGGAGCGCCATACGAATCCGGACGCATGGGGCCGGGGGAGGTGTTCGGCGAGGCGGGTATTCTCACCGACAGCGCACTGCCTGCGCAGTTTACCGCCAAGACATTCAGTGGCCTGTACCGCATCGAAAAGTCATACCTCAAACCGTGCCTGGATGCCCGTCACGATATCAACGATGCAATGACAGCCTTGCTCGATTATCGGCTGCAAAAAGCGAAAACCCTGACTCAGGACCTGCCGGTGGTGGTGGAGAAAAAGGGCTTCTTGCGGTGGTTGCGCAATCGGGTGTGAATGGCCGCTGCGCGGATCGCGAGGAGTTCTCGGATAGCCCTTTCTTTCAAGGAGGCACCGCCAGTGGCCTCCTCGACTTTTGAAATATTGGCTATTTGTGTAAACCGGCTGCGGGACTAACGTAGTCACACACTCACTTGCCCTGGAGCACGCTATGAAACCCCGTATCGATTTCTACACTGCCTCGCCTGATGCCCTCAAAGCGATGATCGCGTTGGAAACAGCGGTTTCGAAATTGCCGCTGGAAAAAAACCTGATCGAACTGGTCAAGCTGCGTGCCTCGCAAATCAACGGCTGCGCCTTCTGCATCGACATGCACACCGCCGATGCGATCAAGGGCGGTGAAACCCCGCGCCGCCTGTTCGCCGTGACAGCCTGGCGCGAAGCACCGTTCTTTACCGAGCGCGAACGCGCTGCGCTGCTCTGGACCGAATCCCTGACCCAACTCAGCCTGACCCACGCTCCGGATGAAGACTACGAAGTGGTCAGCGCCCAGTTCTCGCCCAAGGAAATGGTCGACCTGACCGTGGCCATCAGCACCATCAACAGCTGGAACCGTCTGGCCGTAGGCTTTCGCAAAACGCCTCAGGCCTGACCCGCACAAGCATCAATGCGCATCGGCGCTCGGTGCGGCCGGTGGTTGCACCTTGCGCATCAAGGGCACCATCGCCGTGGCGATGATGAAACAGACCATGATCATCAAGAACGCGTCGCCGTAGGTTTGCGTCTGCGCTTCGCGGTAGGTCAACAACCAAAGCTGGTGCAGGCTGGCGGTGACCCCGGTGTCACCGCTCTGGCCGAGGGCGGCGAAGTTGTTGCCGACCTGTGACAGCCATTGGTTGAGCGCCTCGTTGGTGCTGTTGAGGTTCTCCGCCAACCGGGTGAAATGCAGGTTGGTGCGGTCATTGAGAATGGTCGCGCACGCGGCGATGCCGATAGCCCCACCCAGGTTGCGCATCAGATTGAACAACCCCGACGCATGTTTAAGCCTTGCCGGCGCCAGGCCGCCAAGGGTCAGCGTCACGGTGGGCGGCACCGCCAGTTGCTGGGCAATCCCGCGCAAGGCTTGCGGTAGCATCAATTCCCTGGCCCCCCAGTCATGGGTGATCGGGCTGAAATCCCACATCGACAAGGCGAACAGCCCCAGGCCAGTCATCATGATCCAGCGCAGGTCGATGCGGTTGGCCAGAAAGGCATACAGCGGAATCGCCATGATCTGGAACACCCCGGTGGAGAAAACCGCCAGACCAATGTCCAGCGCACCGTAGCCGCGCACCCGGCCGAGGAACAGCGGCGTCAGGTAAATCGTGGCGAACAGGCCGATGCCGGTGACGAACGAGAAGAAGCAGCCAAGGGCGAAGTTGCGATCCTTCAAGGCGCGCAGATCGACAATCGGATTGGCCACATGCAAGGTCCGGCCGATGAACGCCAGCCCGGCCAGGCCGCTGATCCACGCCGTGGTCAGGATCGTGCGGTCGCTGAACCAGTTCCAGCGCGGGCCTTCTTCGAGGGTGTATTCCAGGCAGCCGAGGAACAGCGCCAGAAACACCATGCTCAGATAATCCGCGCCCTTGAGCAGCGACAGTTCCGGCTGGTCGATTTTCACCAGCATCGGCACGGCCACGGCGACAAAGATGCCGGGAACCAGGTTGATGTAGAACAGCCAGTGCCAGGACGATATGTCGGTGATCCAGCCGCCGATCACCGGCCCCAGGGTCGGTGCCAGGGACGCCACCGCGCCGATGGTCGCGGCGGCGATGACCCGTTGCTTGCCGGTGAAGAACACGAAGGCCGTGGTGAACACCATCGGGATCATCGAACCGCCGAGAAAGCCTTGCAGGGCGCGGAAAACGATCATGCTCTGGATATTCCAAGCCACGCCGCACAGCAGGCTGGTCAGGGTGAAGCCCACCGCCGACGCACAAAACAGCCAGCGCGTGGAAAACACCCGGGAGAGCCAGCCCGACAGCGGGATCACGATGATTTCGGCGATCAGGTAACTGGTCTGTACCCACGCGGTTTCATCGGTGCCGGCGGAGAGCCCGCCGCCGATGTCACGCAACGAAGCCGAGACAATCTGGATATCCAGCAGCGCAATGAACATGCCGATGCACATGCTGGCAAAGGCGAAGACCTTGGTCGCCGTCGCCATGTTCGCGGCATTGAACGGTTGCGCCGGGGCGGTGACGGGGCGGCTCATGGCGCGCTGGCCACGACTGGCGCTTCAGGCTCCTTGCGCGTGTCCACTTCAGCGGTGACCGACAACCCCGGACGCAGGTGGCCGAGCACACTGTCGGCCGGATCGAGGTGGATGCGCACCGGCACCCGCTGCACGATCTTGGTGAAGTTGCCGGTGGCGTTCTCCGGTGGCAACACGCTGAACTGTGAACCGCTGGCGGGGGCGAGGCTGTCCAGGTGACCGTGGAACTCCTGGCCCGACAGCACGTCGGCATGGATCACCACCCGTTGCCCCGGCAGCATGCGTGCCAGTTGGTCTTCCTTGAAGTTGGCATCGACCCACAGACCGCTGGTCGGCACCACCGAGAGCAATTGCGAGCCGGCCTGGGCATAGGCGCCAACCCGGGCCCGACGATTGCCGATCACACCATCAACCGGTGCCTTCAGTTCGGTGTAGCCGACATTCAATTGCGCCAGATCGCGCTCGGCCTTGGCCTGGATCAAGGCGGCCCGGGCTTGTTGTTTCTGGGTGTCGATCACATTCAATTGGCGTTGCGCGGCCAGCAATTCAGCCTGGGCGCGGTTGCTTTGGGCCTGGGCAGTCTTGAACGTGGTATTGGCACGCTGGGCGCTTTCCACCGAGACGGCGTTGGTGATCACCAGTTTTTTGTAGCGGGCATCGTCATCCCGCGAACGGGCGGCTTCGGCACCGGCGGCGTCGATGCCGGCGCGGGCCTGGCCGATGACGGCCTGTTGCAGTTGTTCGGTGGCGTCGAGGTTGGCCAGCAAGGCTTCCTGGGCGGCCACTGCGCCTTCGGCCTTGGCCAGGTTGGCACGGTAGTCGCGCGAGTCGAGACGGATCAGCACATCGCCTGCCTTGACCTTCTGGTTGTCGGTCACCAGCACTTCGTCGATATACCCCGCCACTTTCGGCCCGATCACCGTTACGTCGCCACCAATATAGGCGTCATCGGTTTCTTCGATAAAACGCCCGGCACTCCACCAATGCGCGCCATACACACCGGCCAATACCAGTGCCGCGATACCCACGGTGGGCAACAACAGGCGCTTGAGCAGGGGAGGTTTGGCGGCAGTCACCGGGGCAGCCAGGTCGGGTTCAACGGTGGGCATGCTGGTCATGGAAGATTACCTGTTGGAGCGGTGGTTAATTATGATGGCTGTAATATGACGTATGTAATATTTTGTGGCAAATGGTTTTTGCTGCCGGTCGTCAGGTGGCTGGTTTGATGCGAGGGCAGTTGAATAGGTGGCGGTCGATCTGGCGCCTTCGTCGGAACGCCGCCCGGAGCATGCCCGCTCCCACAGGGTATGTGTCGAACAAACTTTTCTGTGAACAACACAGGTCCCTGTGGGAGCGGGCTTGCTCGCGAAGGCGGTGTTACAGACGAAAGAAATGTGGCAAGTAAATGATTGCGGACTCGTCATCCCGGCCGTTCACCCTGACGAGCTGGTCGATAACGGCAATCCGTGTCGTTTCCCGTCAAGTGTGCGCAAGGCGTCGCTCTACACTGCCAGCAACCGATCAACATCCGGGGGAGCACGGGATGAATCAACCTGTCGAGCAACTGCGTATTCGCCTGGCCTGTGCGTTCCGCTGGGCGGCGCGGCTGAACCTGCACGAGTCCATCGCCAATCACTTCAGCGTCGCGGTGTCGGGGGACGGTCGGGAGTTCCTGATCAACCCTTATGGCAAGCACTTCTCGCGGATCAAGGCCAGCGACTTGCTGTTGCTCAACGCCGATGAGCCTGCCAGCCTGGATCGCCCGGACGCGCCAGACATCACCGCATGGGCCTTGCACAGTGCCTTGCACCGCAATCAGCCCCACGCTCGCTGCATCCTGCATACCCATTCGAAATACGCGACGGCCATGGCCTGTCTGGCGGATTCGCGGCTGCCGCCGATCGAGCAGAACTGCATGCGTTTTTTCGAGCGAGTGGCGATCGACGAAGGCTTCGACGGCATGGGCCTGGGTGAAGAGGCGGAGCGAGTCAGCCAGCTGCTGGGGGATAAGCCAATTCTGCTGATGGGTAATCACGGCCTGCTGGTTGTGGCATCGAGCATCGCCCAGGCGTTCGATGATCTGTACTACTTCGAACGCGCCTGCGAGACCTACATCACCGCGCTTTCCACTGGCCGTGAGTTGCGCATCGCCAGCGATGAAGTCGCGCGCAAGACCTGTCGGCAATGGCTCGACTACCCGGGCTTTGCCGA
The DNA here is from genome assembly GCF_047324915.1 of Pseudomonas sp. Pseusp16. Taxonomy (NCBI): domain Bacteria; kingdom Pseudomonadati; phylum Pseudomonadota; class Gammaproteobacteria; order Pseudomonadales; family Pseudomonadaceae; genus Pseudomonas; species Pseudomonas sp. Pseusp16. The sequence goes on from NZ_CP168522.1 coordinate 298,560, forward strand.
CAAGCATTTCAATGCGCTGATGGGGATTCTCGACGAAGAAGAACCCGAGTATCGGAGTCTGTAGGAGCTGGCTTGCCAGCGATGGCGTACCTGAGATCGCCATCGCCGGCAAGCCGGGCTCCTACGAAAAGCGTTCGTCAGTCCGCCTCGACCGGCCGGTGCTCCTTGCGCAGCGGCTGGCGCATCACCGGGGCGGTCCATACCTGGCTGCGGTCTTCGCTGGGCGGGCAGCCGAAGCGGGCTCGATAGGTACGGGAAAAGTGCTCCAGCGAACCGAAGCCCGAGCAGGCTGCCACCTGGGCGACGCTCAAGCGCGTTTGTTGCAGCAAACTGTGGGCCTTGGCCAGGCGCAGGGTGATGTAGTACTTGAGCGGTGACAGGCCGGTCTGATGCTTGAATTGCCGCTCCAGTTGCCGCCGTGAAAGGCCGACCTGAGCGGCAATTGCTTCGCAATCCAGCGGTTCCTCCAACGACTGCTCCATCAAGCCGATGGCGCGGCGGATCTTGCTGCCGTACAGCCCGGTGTTGGTCAGGCCGCCGTCCAGTTGATTGTCGGCCGGCGCGCGCACCTGGCCCATCAACAGGTGCATGCCGATTTCCCGGGCCAGTTCGCTGTCCAGGCTCTGGCCGATCCAGCCCAGCAGCATGTCCAGGGTCGTGGTGGCGCCGGCGCAGGTCATGCGCTGGCGCTCCAGGGTGTAGAGCTGCGGCCTGGCGTGGACCCGCGGATAACTTTCCTGAAAACCCTGCAGGTTGTCCCAGTGCACGGCGGCTTCGTAACCGTCGAGCACGCCGGCGGCGGCGAGCAGTTCGGTGCCGGTTTCCACGCCCATCAGCACGGCGCCGAACAACGCCTGTTTGCGTAACCAGCTTTTGAGTGCGAGGTTGCGGCTGTGTTTGTGCACATCGAAACTGGCGAGCACCACGCACACATCGAACCCCCGGTCGGCCTTCAAGCCGTCATTGGCGACCGTGGTCAGGCCATTGCTGGCCTGCACCGGTTCACCGTCCATCGACAACAGCGACCACTCGAACACGGTGCGCTGAGTCAGCCAGTTGGCAATGGCCAGCGGTTCCAGCACGGCCGCCAGACCGAAGTTGGAAAACGACGGCAACAACAGCACCGCGACACGCAACGGCGCGACGTCGCCGCGCCGCCAGGTGAAAGGTGTTTCGGTGCTGTTGGACGACTGACTGCTCATGGGTGATCTCTATCGTTGCTGCGTTTGCCATTGTGGGTGAATCCACACCGGGGTATCGACGGCCGGCAGTGGTGGCAGGCTGCGAATCAGGTCGCTGGCCTTTTCCGCGATCATCACCGTCGGTGCATTGGTGTTGCCGCTGACGATCACCGGCATGATCGAGGCGTCCACCACTCGCAGTCTGTCGAGGCCATGCACCCGCAGTTGCGGATCGACCACGGCTTCGACATCGCTCGCCAGTCCCATCTTGCAGGTACCGCTGGCATGGTAGCCGGTTTCCGTGACCTGCCTGGCCCAGGCGTCCAGCGCCTCATCACTTTGCGCTTGCGGGCCAGGCACCAGCTCTTCACCACGATAAGCGGCCATGGCCGGTTGCGCGATGATCTCGCGCACCAGCCGTGCGCCGGCGCGCATGTCGGCGCGATCCTGCTCGGTTTTCAGGTAATTGAACAGGATGCGCGGCGGCTGCCTGGGGTCGGCGCTGTTGAGCGTGACGCTGCCCAGGCTGGTGGGGCGCATCAGGTCGATGTGGATCTGGAACGCGTGGCCCGGCACCAGGTCGACACTGCCGGGTTTGACTGCCAGGGGCATGAAGGTCAGTTGCAGGTCGGGAAACTCGACCCCGGCCCGGGAGCGGATGAATGCCCCGGCCTCGAAATGGTTGCTCGCCGCCAGCCCGTCGTGGGTGGCAAACCAGCGTGCGCCGATCCACCATTTGCCCGGCGCGGTGGTCCACGGGTAGAGCGACACCGGTTGCTTGCACAGGTATTGCACCACTGTGTCCGGGTGATCGTTGAGGCGCCGACCGACACCGGGCAGGTCGTGTCTGACCTCGATCCCCAGGTCCCGCAGTTCCGCCGCCGGACCAATGCCGGACAGTAGCAGTAATTGCGCTGAGTTGATGGCCCCGGCGGTCAGCAACACTTCACGCCGGGCGAAGGCCTGGTGGACCGCGCCGTTGTGCTCGTACTCAATGCCGACGGCGCGTTTGCCGTCGAACAGAATGCGCAGCGCCAGAGCGTCGGTGTGCACCTGAACGTTGCACCGGACCAGCGCTTCACGCAGATAACCGCGGGAGGTGCTCCAGCGTCGCCCGGCGCGGGTGGTGCGATCCACCGGGCCGAAGGCTTCCTGGCGATAACCGTTCAAATCATCGCTCAGGCCATACCCGGCCTGTGCGCCGGCCGCCAGAAACGCGGCGCACAATGGCGTCGTGGTATCGCCGGGGGTGACGTGCAGATGACCTGTCGCCCCACGGTAATCGTCCGCGCCATCGGCATGGGTCTGGGCGCGTTTGAAATACGGCAGCACGTCCTGATAACCCCAGCCGACGCAGCCCTGTTCGGCCCAGCCGTCATAGTCCCGGGCATGGCCGCGGATGTAGACCATGCCATTGATCGACGACGAACCGCCCAGCGTGCGGCCTCGCGGCGTGCCGATCCGGCGGCCGTCCAGAAAGGGTTCCGGCTCGGAGCTGTAGCTCCAGTTGTAGCGCGTACCGCCGACCACCAGGCCCACGGCGGACGGCATGTCGATGGTCCAGCTCTGGTCCGCCGGCCCGGCCTCCAGCAGCAGAATCCGCACCGCCGGGTCTTCGCCCAGACGATTGGCCAATACGCAGCCGGCGGACCCGGCGCCCACGATCAGGTAATCAAACGCATGGTTGGGCATGGTTCGGGGTGCTCCATCAATAGAAGGTCATGACACCAAACCCTGTGGGAGCGGGCTTGCTCGCGAATGCGGTGTGTCAGTCGATGGTTTCATTGCCTGATGCATCGCATTCGCGAGCAAGCCCGCTCCCACAGGGACTGCATTCGTCCGGTCAATTCGCGGTCGATCCATGAATCCCGTTAAACACCAACCGGTGAAAGTGATGCACCAGGTGCTCGCTTTCATTGCTGCGCTGGGCATCGATCATGTAGCGCCCCTGGTCGTAACCGAGCGAGCGCAGGCCTTTCTGCACCGAGATGTTCAGTGCGATGTCCTCCGGCCCCAGATCTTCGTTCATCCACTTCATGCACGATGTACTGACCGCCGCCGTTTCGGCATTGCTTGAGTAGTAACCGAAGCGCAGCAGCGAGCGTTCGGCGTCCAGCGGGATCATGATGAATGAGCCCAGGAACTCCGAAAACGGAAAGGTATAGAAGGTGTTGTTCGGCCACATGCCGATGTTGAAGAAGCATTCGTCCGGGTTCAGGTCCTTGCGCAGGGGCACACCGTAGGCTTCGGTCACCGAGAGGTTGGCCGGGGCGATGTAGGTCCACCAGTTGTCGCGTTTGCTCAACTGATAACCCTTGAAGTCGATCAACTTCGCCAGGTCGATATGGCAGGGCCCGGACAGCTTGAAGTGATAACCCTCGATGGAGTTATCCATGATCACCTTCCAGTTGGCCGGCACGATCACGTCCTGTTCCTCGATCAGGCGCATGTTGGCCAGGTCCGGAAACACCCGGCGCATTTCCTCGTCGGCGCCGGGGAACAAGTCCCGCAAGGACGGCGCGGCCGGGTCGAGGTTGAAATAGATGAAACCGCCCAATTCTTCGGTGCGAATCTGCGGGATGTTGAACTGCTGCAACTCGAAGTTTTTCATCTTCTCGCAACGCGGTGCGCTGCGCAGGCTGCCGTCCATTTCGTAGCACCACGAGTGATAGGCGCAACGCACCACACCGCTGGTGGTGCCGCGCCGTTCTTCCAGCAAGCGGTTGCCGCGATGCTGGCAAACGTTGTGAAACGCATGGATCTGGCCCTGACGATTCTTCGCCACCACCACGCTCTGGTCGAACAGATCCGTGACCACGTACTGACCCGGTTCGGCAAACTCACTGACGTGCCCGGCCACGTGCCAGGCGTGCATGAAAATGTTGTCGCGCTCGGCCTTGAACAGGGTTTCGTCATAGAAGTAACGCGAGGGCAGGGTGAAGGCTTCTTCCGGGTCCTGGTGGTCCCAGCCGTCGATCGAGCTTTGGGTCTTGAGGTTGTGAATGGGTTGCATGGGGGCTCTCCTCGGTGCCTTGCGCCGCACGGTACGGCTTTGTTGTGGGTCCTAATCTAGGGGGCAGAGAGGCGGGTGGATTGATGGAAAGCGACCAGTTGCGGGGGAAAACATCAAGGCACTCCGAGGCTGCAATCTTTTGACCTGGAGCAAGTCATTGTGACCTCGATGTAGTCATACTGACTCTATTTTTTTGTGGTCAGTATGACTCTCGTAAAATTAACTTATTGATATACAACGATTCGTTAAATGGCATGTTTTGTGATTTTGATATGGCATTGACCCGAAGAAGGAATTTGCCATGTCTCACTCCATTCCCCTCGGATTCACGCTCTGCCTGTTGCTTTCCCCCCTGTGCATGGCCGACCAGGTCGTGCGCGAAGTGCCCGATACCACTGCTGGCAAAGGTTACGGTGCGCTGACCGGTTTGATGGTGGGCGCAGTGGGTGGGCCTGTTGGTGCATTGGTCGGTGCCGGTGTCGGGTTTTTTGCCGGAGGTTCGATTCAGCAAGCCGCCGGGCTGACGGAAACCGCTTATGAAGTGAAGGACGCCCAAGGTGAAATCAGCACCGTGCGTTCACCTAATGCCCGCTTTGAACCGGGTCAGCAGGTGGCGCGCAAGGGGCCGCGGCTGGTGCCGGAGGGCAGCTGACGCTTCACACCACCTTTTCAGGGGTTTCCTGTTTTGGCGGGCAGACGAGCCGCACCTCGTCTGCCCGTTTTTTTATGGGGGCAGTGGCTGTGTACATATCCATTGTTGTGGTGATGGCCATTATTGGTTCCGCCCTTACGGCGGGTTACTTTGGGGCCGGAATGCCGGCCCAGCCCAAAGTAACCAAAGGGCCTATCCCCTGACGTACGGCCCTTCGCCAAGGCTCAGGGTTCCCTCGCTCCGGGCCCACGGAGCAGGACCGGAGCGAGGGAATGCCGAGCCTTGGCGAGGCACCGAACGTCAGGGGCAAGAGCCCTTGGTTACTTGGGGCCGGGCGGCGCTCCGCTCTTCCAAGTAACCCGCCGTAAGGGCGGAACCCTAAGCCGCCGTAACCGCAGCAATGGATATGCACGCGGTTAAAGCACCATGAAAGGCCCTATCAAACCCGCTCAAAAATCGCCGCAATCCCCTGACCACCACCAATGCACATGGTCACCAGAGCGTAACGGCCCCCAGTGCGGTGCAGTTCGTGGATAGCCTTGGTGGCGATGATGGCGCCCGTCGCACCCACCGGGTGACCCAGCGCAATCCCCGAACCGTTCGGGTTGACCTTGGCCGGGTCCAGATCCAGTTCCTGGCTGACGGCGCAGGCCTGGGCGGCAAAGGCGATGTTGGCTTCGATCACGTCCAGGTCGGCGATGGTCAGGCCAGCGCGCTTGAGCGCCAGGCGCGTGGCCGGAATCGGGCCCAGGCCCATGAATTCCGGTTCGACGCCTGCGTGGGCATAGCTGACCAGGCGGGCAAGCGGTTTCAGGTTATTGGCCTGAACCGCGTTGCCGGTGGCCATGACCAGTGCGGCGGCACCGTCGTTCAGGCCCGAGGCGTTGCCGGCGGTGACCGAGCCGTCCTTCTTGAACGCCGGCTTCATCGCAGCCAGTTGTTCCAGGGACGTGGCGCGCGGATGCTCGTCGACGCTGAACAGTTTGGTGCCCTTGCGATCCTGGATTTCCACGGTAGCGATCTGCTCGCTGAAGTAGCCGTTGGCAATCGCATGGGCGGCGCGTTTCTGGTCTTCCAGGGCCAGGGCGTCCTGCATTTCGCGGGTGATGCCATTGCGCGCGGCGACGTTCTCGGCGGTGATGCCCATGTGGATGCCATGGAACGGGTCATGCAGGATCCCGAGCATGTAGTCGATGACCTGGGCGTTGCCCATGCGCGAACCCCAACGGGCCGAAGGCATCAGGTATGGACCGCGGCTCATGGATTCGGCACCGGCACCCACGACGATGTCGGCATCGCCCAGCATCAGGGTCTGCGCAGCGTTGATGATGGCCTGCAGGCCCGAACCGCACAGGCGGTTGACGTTGTAGGCCGGGGTTTCCTTCGGAATGCCGGCGTTCATCGCCGCAACGCGGGAGATGTAGGCGTCACGGGTTTCGGTCGGGATCACGTTGCCCATCACCAGATGGCCAACGAGCGCCGGGTCCACGGCGGCTCGCTCCAGGGCGGTTTTTACGGCCGTGGTCGCCAGGTCGGCCAGTGGCACGTCCTTGAGCGAACCGCCGAAGGTACCGATGGCGGTACGGGTGGCGCTGACGACGTAGATTTCTGGAGTGTTCATGGCTGGTTTCCTTTCGGTGGATTCTTGTCTGTACTGCGATTGAGCAGGGCGTTCAAGGCGGTTTTCGCCTCGTCGGTGTTCAAGCGCTGGATGAACAGTGTGTTTTCTTCGCGCAGGGTGGCTTCCAGTTCGGCCAGGGAAGCCTGTTTCATCAGTTGCCGCGACTGGCGCAAGGCCTGCTGGGGCATGGCCAAAAAGCGCCGGGCGATTGTTGTCGCCGCCGCCAGGCATTGTTCGCCGTCATCGAAGGCTTCGTTGGCCAGGCCCCAGGCCACCGCTTCGTTGCCGTCCAGGCCATTGCCCAACAGGAGCAGGCTCGCGGCGCGGGCATGGCCGAGCCGGCGTGGCAGCAACAGGCTGGCGCCAAATTCGGGGCACAGGCCGATGTTGACGAACGGCATGCGCAACTTGGCGTTGCAGGTGACCAGCACCTGATCGCAATGCAACAGCAACGTGGTGCCGATGCCGATGGCGGCCCCACAGACTGCCGCGATCAGCGGCTTTTGCAGGCGAGTGACGACTTTCATCAGGCGGAACGCCGGGGCGTCCAGATGCGTCGGCGGATGTTGGAGGAAATCCACCAGGTCATTGCCGCTGGTAAAGCAGGCCGGGCCGCCAGTGAGGATGATTACACCGGTCTGCGCGTCTTCGTCCGCAGCCTGCAACAGGTCGGCCAGTTGCGTGTACATGGCGTTATTCAACGCGTTGAGCTTGTCCGGGCGGTCGATGGTCAGCGTCAACACGCCGTCGCGTTGCTCGTGTTTGATCAGGTCGGTCATCGCAGGCTCCGCAGGGTCGGTTCAGGCTGCCACTTTAAGCGCCGGACAAACCCCGGATCTATGGCAAAACGGGTCAACTGCGCTGCCGCTTTTTGCCATGCCGGTGAGCCAAAAACGACACACACCCATTCGGGGTATGGTTCCGTCCGGCGAATCCACCAATAGTGAGGGCATCCGCTCATCCAGAGCCGAACTCGCTATAAGGTGCATTTGCTATGGGCAAGACGCTGCTTAAGGTGATTTCCAGTCTGTTTATTGTACCGCTGACCTTGAATGCCTACGCCGCTCAAGTGGACGACAGCAATACGCTGCGGCTCTATAACTGGGCGGACTACATCGGTGAGAAAACCATCGCCGATTTCGAAAAGGCCACCGGCATCAAAGTGGTCTACGACACCTTCGACTCCTATGAAACGGTGCAGGCCAAGTTGCTCACCGGCCATTCCGGTTATGACCTGATCGTACTGAACGCGTCGCTTGCGCCGCCGCTGATCAAGGCCAAGGTGTTCCAGGCGCTGGATAAAAAACAGCTGCCGGGCTGGACCAACCTCGACCCAAAAATCCTCGAGGACCTGCAAGGCTATGACCCCGGCACCCAGTACTCGGCGCCGTACACCTGGGGTAGCAACGGCGTGACCTACAACGTCGACAAGATCAAGGAACGCATGCCGGACGCGCCCATCGGTTCGCTGGCGATGATTTTCGATCCAAAGATCGTCTCGAAGTTTGCCGATTGCGGCGTGACCCTGCTCGATGCGCCGACCGAAGTCATCCCCATGGCCTTGACCTACCTGGGTCGCGATCCGCGAAGCGCTGCACCGGTGGATCTGAAAGCCGCCCAGGAACTGCTGCTGTCCGTGCGGCCGTACATCCGCAAATTCGACTCGGTCAATTACCTGACCAGCCTGCCCAATGGCGACGTGTGCATGGCCATGACCTGGTCCGGCGACTACGCCACGGCCATGGCCCGCGCCGCAGAAGCCAAGAAGAAGATCGATCTGGCGTACTTCATCCCCAAGGAAGGTTCGCTGATCTGGTTCGACAACATGTACATCCCGGCCGACGCGACCCACGTCGCCAACGCGCACAAATTTCTTGAGTACCTGATGCAGCCGCAGGTGATGGCCGACGTCAGTGATTTCATCAACTACGCCAACAGTAACGCGGCAGCCACGCCGTTGCTGAACGCCGATGTGCGCGACAACCCGGCGATCTACCCCGATGCACAGACCCGCGAGCGTCTGTTCCCGCAGAAGACCCAGGACGCCAAGGACATGCGGGCTATTACCCGGGTCTGGAGCACTGTGAAAAGCGGCATCTGATTTGTTCGATCGTTAGTCAATTCGGTTAGAGGTTTATTTATGGCGACTCCAACACGCACCGTACTTTCGCCGGCGGACGAGTCCCGGCTGGTCAAGGCCGACAAAGCCCATCACATGCACGGCTACCACATGTTCGACGAACACGCCGAACAAGGTTCGTTGAACATCGTCGCAGGCGATGGCGCCTACATCTACGACACCCAGGGCAACCGCTTTCTCGATGCGGTGGGCGGCATGTGGTGCACCAACATCGGCCTGGGCCGCGAGGAAATGGCCGAGGCCATCGCCGACCAGGTGCGCCAGCTGGCCTATTCGAACCCGTTTTCCGACATGTCCAACAACGTCGCCATCCAGCTGTGCGAAAAACTCGCCAGCCTGGCCCCCGGCGACCTCGACCATGTGTTCCTGACCACCGGCGGCTCCACCGCCGTGGACACCGCGTACCGCCTGATCCAGTACTACCAGAACTGCCGTGGCAAACCCGAGAAGAAGCACGTCATCGCCCGGTTCAACGCCTATCACGGCTCCACCACCCTGACCATGTCGATCGGCAACAAGGCCGCCGACCGTGTGCCGGAGTTCGATTACGCCAACCCGCTGATCCACCACGTCTCCAACCCGAACCCGTACCGTGCGCCCGACGGCATGGGCGAAGCGCAGTTCCTCGAGTTTCTGGTCAAGGAATTCGAAGACAAGATCCAGTCGATTGGCACGGACAAAGTGGCTGCTTTTTTTGCCGAGCCGATCATGGGCTCGGGCGGGGTGATCATTCCACCCCGGGGCTATCTCAAGCGCATGTGGGACGTCTGCCAGCGCTACGACATCCTGTTCGTCGCCGACGAGGTGGTGACCTCGTTCGGGCGGCTGGGCAAGTTCTTCGCCTCTTACGATGTGTTTGATGTGCAACCGGACATCATCACCACTGCCAAGGGCCTGACCTCGGCCTACCTGCCGCTGGGCGCGTGCATTTTTTCCGAGCGCATCTGGAAAGTCATCGCCGAGCCGGGCAAGGGCCGCTGTTTCACCCACGGCTTCACCTACAGCGGCCACCCGGTGTGCTGCACGGCGGCGCTGAAGAACATCGAAATCATCGAGCGGGAAAACCTGCTGGCCCATGTCGACACGGTGGGGGCGTATCTGGAAGCGCGCCTGGCAACCCTGCGGGAGTTGCCGCTGGTGGGCGATGTGCGCTGCCAGAAACTCATGGCCTGCGTGGAATTCGTCGCCGATAAACGCACCAAGGCGCTGTTCCCCGATGAGATCAACATTGGCGAGAAAATCCACTCGCGGGCCCAGGCCCGGGGCTTGCTGGTGCGGCCGATCATGCACCTCAACGTGATGTCGCCGCCGTTGATCCTGACGTTTGCCCAGGTCGATGAAATCGTCGAGACCCTGCGGGTATGCATCCTTGAAGTGGCGGCCGAGCTTGAGCAGAGCGGCCAGTATTTCGGCCAATGATTTCATCCGTCAGACTTTTACCAAGGGCATGCTCACCCGCTAGACTGCGGGGTATGAGCAAACCAAACGACGATACGCTGATCGCAATGCCCTTCGGGGCATTGCACAAATGGCATGGGGGAATGCGCGAGGCATTCGCCCATATCGATGAGCCTGACGCCCTGCAACACCTGGCGTCAGCGTTGGCGCAACTGGTGTCCGTCGAGTCGATGATGATCAGCCTGGAGCGCAAGGACCGCGCGCCACAGTTGCTGCATCAGCGCGGGATTGCCCAGGAGTATCAGGTCTCGATTCTTGAGCGCTATTTTTCCGGGGGCTATCTGCTTGACCCATTTTGCCTGGCGGTGGAGCAGGGATTGGCGCAAGGGTTCTATCACCTGGAGGAAATCGCGCCGGACAACTTCTTCGACAGTGACTACTACAAGACCTATTACCTGAATGCGGGCTGTTCGGAAGACAGCTACTACATCGTCGATACCGGCAATGACACGAAGATTTCGGTCAGCCTCTATCAGGGTTTCGGTGGTGAATGCCTGAGCGCCGAACAGCTGAATCTGCTACGCGCCGTGGAGCCGTTGGTGCGCGAGTTCATCAGTGAGTTCAGTCAACGCGGAATGCTGCGCAGTCACGAGATCCAGTGCGATAAAGACCAGGGCATGCGCGATGATCTCAAGCACCGGGTGCAGTCGGCTTTCGAGCATTTCGGCAGCGACTTGCTCACCGAACGCGAGCGGGAAGTGGCGCACATGGTCCTGCGCGGGCATTCGGTGAAATCCACGGCCAGCCAGATGAACATCTCACCGGAAACCGTGCGCATGCACCGCAAGAACCTGTACCTGAAACTGGAGGTGGGGTCGCAGTCGGAGTTGTTTGCGCTGTTTATCGAGTGGTTGCGTAAACATTAAAAATCAAAAAATCGCAGCTTTCGGCAACTCCTACAGGTTTTGCGTACACCCGCAAAATGACGGTTGTACCAGACCCATGTAGGAGCTGTCGCAGGCTGCGATCTTTTGATCTTCTACTCAGGTGGATCGATTCGATCCAGCGCCCGGTTCACCGCCAGCTCGCCCAGCATGATGACTTGCGCGATACCCAATAGAGTATTGCGGCTCGATCCCTCCGTCCGGTCCGCCAGATCCATCATCATGATATTGGCCGAGGCCAGCGATTCGCACGCATGGGCCAGGAGGCTTTCGGTATCGAGTTCAGGATTAACGAAAAACATCGTGCACAGTTTGCGTGGAGTGGCTCGGATATCGGCTGCTGAGGGAATGGTATCGGTGGGGGCGTGGGGATTATTTGAGTCGATGGTTCTGGAGGACGTTGCCGGATCGGTGTCCGGCGGGTTTGGCGTTACCTTGAACATTTCTTAGATTCCCGATTTGTGCCGGCACCACTTCCCTACTAAAAGAAGGGGTGGCAGCTGTACGCAGGTTAGTAGACCGGGGAATCTAAGAAGCCGGCGCGCCCAAGGGCGCCCTACGTACAGCCACCATCAAAACGCAGGCGCAATGCCTGACTGATAGAAGCGTTGTACGACTTAGATTTAACCACGGGCTACTAAACCCGATCACTGACGATCAGTGACGCGAATCAAGTTACCGAGCGGCCCCAGGGCGTACAAGCCGGCGGATTCTGGCGTATCCGTAGGCAACGACGCAAGGTGATGTGGCTTTCGGGAAGTAAACTTGCTGACTTTTAAACAGACAGGAACTTGATTGTAAAAAAGCCCTGAATTGCGGCCAAACCGGGTTCGCCCCGAGGGTTTTAACGCTATCAGAAATCTCCGAGCTGTAAGCCTCAAATAGAGATCATAAAAAATCCTACAGACCTTGCGCGTCGATATCGGGAAGAGTCCTACGCGCTAGAAGGAGCAATCCTATATCAACTGTCGCCACCTTCTTGAAAGCTGTCGAATGCTTGAACGAGGGATGGAAATGAAGCCTTTCCGTATGCTCTCAGGGAGTTCTGAACATGTATACAGCAGAGACTCGTGCGGAATTTTTCCAATGCAGCCTGAAATGAAATAAGGGAGCGATGGGGGATGGAGATAACAATGAAAAAATACTGGCCTAGATGGTTGTTGGGCTTGTTCGGGTTGGCGTTAGTTGGGTGTTCCACGGCGGACAATGATATGGCAGGTGGGAACATACAAGCTGTTAATCATACGCTGAACAACATTAACTGGCTTTCGGTTAACGGCTATAGGGCCGACGGTGGTGGTGGGCGTTCTTGCTGCATTATTCTGCCGACCAAATGGCGTCCTGGTTTGAAGGCGAATATTGAATGGGAAGTCGATCCGGAGCCTTATGCAAAAATAAAAAGAAAAACTACTGGATATGGGTTTGATGAAGATGCGTGGGCTGCGCATGAGGCAAAATTTCAGCGCCACAACACAATTTTGGATATACCAGAATGGTCGGGAACGGAGTCGTGTGGTCTAAGTGTGCATTTCTTAACTTGCAATCAAGTAAAGGTCACTACTTCGTGCTGGGGGTACGGATCACCCAATAACCCCATTAAAGAACCACTGGATATGAAGGAGCCCGCCGTATGTCCAAAGTAAAGAATAATTCAAGCGCTAAGGTATGGGCTCCGCCAGTTTTTCCAATAGAGGGGCGTTTGCCTGGTAGTGTTGTGACGGTGACAGCCAATTACAAAAAGCAAATTGCCGAGGAGGTTTGTCACCAGCGAGGCGTCGACTCAAAAGGGCAGTCCCTGGGGTTTGAGTGCTGCCACAGTCTGCACATCAGTCTGTTCTTCGATGGCACTAACAATAACGAGTTCAATGATACGAAGAAGAACCACCCGAGCAATATTGCCAAGCTTTTCCATGCATCGCTAAGAGGTAAGAAGGCAGAAGAAGAGGGCTATTTTTCTTATTACATGCCCGGTGTCGGCACGCCGTTTCCGGAAATTGGCGAACTCGATTACAGCGCATATGGGCTGACGTTCGCGACGGGTGGTGAGGATCGAATCAACTGGGCGTTGGTTCAGGTGGCCAGCGCACTGTCGTACTCACTGAACAATAAAAAAGAAATTGACCGTATAGCTGCCAAGGACCTGGTCAAAGAAATGAGCACCTGGCCGGCTCCGCTCATGAGCGTCCTGGGGGAAGGCAAACGGCGGCGAATCATGAATGGGCTGCTGGGGGATTTGGAGGAATGCAAAGCCAAGTCCCGGCAACCCAAGGTGCTGGGAGTCAAACTGTTCGTATACGGCTTCTCGCGCGGCGCGGCAGAGGCCCGCACCTTCGTGACCTGGCTGAGCGAGCTGTTCGATACGCCGGCTGGCGCCGCGCTTCCCGAGCAGCGACTGATCGGCCTGCCAGTCAGCGTGGAATTTCTCGGTGTGCTGGACACCGTCGCCTCGGTCGGCATCGCCCATGCGGCGCCTTTTTTTGCCGGGCACATGGACTGGGCCGATGACAGTCAGTTGCTGCCGGACGCCGCGAAATTTCCGAACTTCGTCAAACGTTGCCGGCACTTCGTCGCGGCCTTCGAGCAACGCTCGTGCTTTCCGCTGGACTCGATCCGCAACGAGGACGGCCAGTACCCGCCCAACACCTTTGAAGTGGTGTACCCCGGTGTGCATTCCGATGTCGGGGGTGGTTATCCGCAGAATGACCAGGGCAAGGCTCGCGGCGGTACTGATGAACTGGTATCGCAGATTGTCCTGCACGACATGTATGCCGAAGCCTTCGCTGCCGGCGCACCATTGCAGGTGCCGGAAACGGTGCTGCCGGAATGCCTGCTGTCGTCTAGACAATGGCGTGTCATGAGTCCTACAACCGAGAGAGAGTTTGGAGTCAGTGACACGCTAGTTGAACGCTTCAACGCCTGGCGCCACACCCTCCCAGGCATCACCACCGACACCCCCACCCACACAAAACCCTGGGAGTACAAACCACTGCCACTCGGCATCATCGTGGAAGAAGCCCTCGCCGATCAACTGGGCTGGATTACCGGCTGGCGCATCGGTCGTTATGCCAATGACCCGTTGCAGAACAACGACAGCTACAAGCATCAGCCGTTCTTCACTCAGGCCAATGAAATCACTGGCTACGAGACCGAACAACAACGCGAGGCCTACGAAAAGCAGAAAAAAATCATCTTGGCCGATCGGCTGAAAGCGCCCGAGGCGGCAACGAATCATCCCGGCCCGCCCATCTACGAACCGCAGATCGACAAGACCCAGCTCAGCGAGGCGGCTGCGGAGTTCAAACGCGACTACAAAGGCTTCGACCGCAAGCAAACCAGTGCGGCCGGTACGATCACCGATGTGATCTTGCGCGACGCCATCTACCTGCTTAACGAAAACGATGAGTTGCAAGACCACGCCGCGATCAGGGCCGCAGGCGAATTGCGCAACAAGCAATTGTTCAGCGACAGCCGAGGCACGCCCGGCACCGACCCGCGCATGGCGCTGGTGGTCGCGTTGTTCGATGACCAGATACACGACTCACGCGCCTGGTTCATGCATGACGCGTTGAAATCCCGTGAGCTGTGGGCCGGTTATTTCTTCTATCGCATGACTTATTTCGGCAATGCCAACAGCCGGGACCTGGCACCGGTGGTGGTGGCGGGACGAATTCTGGGCGTGGCGATGCTGGCCGGCGCAACGGTCTACGGCATCAAGCGCGGTGGGGTGCTGGGCGGGGTTGGCGGGCTGGCCGCGGGCATCGGTGGCGCCACCATCGGCTATCAGGTGATCGACAAGGCGCGGGGTGTGGCGCTGCCGTTCCTGCCGGAGGCCGCGCAGTTGCTGAAACCGACGGCTCATATCGGCCAGGTGGCGGCTGAGCTGAAGCAGCAGATTGCCGAGGAAAACTATGCGCAGATGATCGATCGAACCACCGCCATGTTGCGCGAGGCGGGCAGTTTGTTCGAACTCACCGGGGAGGACGTGTGATGTTGCCTCTGGTACGCATGGGTAACGAACCTGAATGTCGAACTGGTTGCAATGTTTCTGGCTCTGCACAAGCTGGGCTGGGCGCGCGCTAAAGTACAGGGCCATTCGGAAAAATTCACGGCCAGCCAGATGAACATCTCACCGGAAACGGTGCGCATGCACCGCAAGAACCTGTACCTGAAGCTGGAAGTGGGGTCGCAGTCGGAGTTGTTTGCGCTGTTTATCGAGTGGTTACGCAAGCACTGAGAATTTCAGCTTGGCACAAATCAAATGTGGGAGCAAGCCCGCTCCCACAGTGGTTTTTGGTTGACCACAGGATCTGTGGTCAACCGGAAGCACTGATCACTCTTCGCGTTTGACCACCAGCGTCAAAATGTCATAGCTCGCCACCAACTCACCCAACTGGTTGGTCACTTCCACATCCCACGCCACCACCCCTTGCGGGATGCCCTGCGGGCTCTTTTTGCCCTGGTCGATCTTGCGCTTGCAGGTCAGGCGGGCCTGGATGGTGTCGCCGATGCCTACCGGGTTGATGAAGCGCAAGGTGTCGAGGCCGTAGTTGGCCAGCACCGGGCCGACGCCGGGGGAGACGAACAGTCCGGCTGCGGCCGACAGCACGAAGTAACCGTGGGCGATGCGCTTGCCGAATTGCGATTCCTTGGCCGCGATGTCGTCGAAGTGCATGTAGAAGTGGTCGCCCGAGAGGCAACCGAAGTTCACCAGATCCGCTTCGGTGACGGTGCGACGGTGGGTCAGCAACGACTCGCCGATCTGCAGGTCCTGGAAGTAGCGACGGAACGGATGCACGTCGGTTTCGATGACCTTGGCGCCGCGCACGTACTCGCCGGTGACCGCTGCCAGCATGGTTGGCGAACCTTGCACCGCCGCGCGTTGCAGGTAGTGTTTCACCGCACGCAAGCCGCCGAGTTCTTCACCGCCGCCGGCACGACCCGGACCGCCGTGCTTGAGTTGTGGCAGCGGCGAGCCGTGGCCAGTGGATTCGCCGGCGCAGTTGCGATCCAGCACCAACAGACGACCGTGCAATGCAGCTGCGACCGGAACGGCTTTGGCAGCAATTTGCGGATCCTTGGTCACCAGGCTGGCGACAAGACTGCCTTTGCCGCGTGCGGCCAGCGCCAATGCTTCGTCGAGATCGTCGTAGGCCATCAGGGTGCTGACCGGGCCGAACGCTTCGATGTCGTGAGCGCCACCTTCAGCGTGCGGATCGCGGGCCTGCAACAGGGTCGGGGCGAAGAATGCGCCCTTGTCGACGTTCACGCCACGCGGTTCGAAACCATCGCGAGCACCGAACAGCAGGTCGCTGCTCTGCAACAGGCTTTCCAGGCGCTCGGCCACGTCTTTCTGCTGATCGTGGGAGGCCAATGCACCCATGCGCACGCCTTCCACCGACGGATCGCCCACCACCACTTTGGCCAGGCGATCACGCAGGCGCGTAGCGACTGCATCGATGTGCTTGGCCGGGACGATGGCGCGGCGGATGGCGGTGCATTTCTGCCCGGCCTTGGTGGTCATTTCCCGGGCGACTTCCTTGATGAACAGCTCGAACTCTTCGTCATCCGGAGTGACATCCGGAGCGAGGATCGCGCAGTTCAGCGAGTCGGCTTCGGCGGTGAACGGCACCGAGTTGCGGATCAGGTTCGGGTTGACCCGCAGCTTGGCCGCGGTGTCGGCGGAACCGGTGAAGGTCACCACGTCCTGGCCTTGCAGGCGGTCAAGCAGGTCGCCGGTACCACCGATGATCAGTTGCAGGCTGCCCGCTGGCAACAGGCCGGATTCGTCCATCAGGCGCACCACGGCTTCGGTCAGGTAGCTGGTGGCGCTGGCTGGCTTGACGATGCACGGCATGCCGGCAAGGAAGCTCGGGGCGAATTTTTCCAGCATGCCCCAGATCGGGAAGTTGAAGGCGTTGATGTGCACCGCGACGCCACCGCGAGGCACCAGGATGTGGGTGCCGGCGAAGGTGCCCATTTTGCTCAACTGCAGCGCCGGGCCTTCGTGGACGACGTTGCCCGACGGCAGCTCGCGCGAGCCGAGGCTGGCGTAGGTGAACAGCGTGCTGTTGCCGCCTTCGATATCGATCCAGCTGTCGGCGCGGGTCGCGCCGCTGTGGTGGGAGATCGCGTAGAGCTGTTCCTTGCGCTCGCTCAGGTACAGGGCCAGGGCCTTGAGACGCTGGGCGCGTTGCTGGAAGTCCAGCGCCATCAGGCCGCTGACGCCTTGGCGGCGACCGTGTTCGATGGCTTCGGCGAAGTCCGGGCGTTCTTCGTGGGTACGGGCGATTTCATGGCCGTCGATGGCGCTGCGCAGGATCTGCGCGCCTTGTTGGCCGATCCAGCGGCCGGCGATAAAGCTTTGCAGGGTGGGGGCACGCAGTGCAGGTGAAGAGGACATCACGATTGCTCCTGATTATGAAGGGTTGTGGCGCGACCGTGACCGCGCCCTTTCGGAATTACCAAAGCGCCACGGTGTAACCGACGATCAGCCGGTTCTCATCGAGGGCGGTAGTCAAGCCATTGCCGGAACGGAAGGTCACGTTGCGCCAGCGCAGGCTGACGTTCTTGAACACACCGCTCTGGATGACGTAGCTGATATCGGTGTCGCGCTCCCATTCGCGCCCGTTGTCGACGGTGCCCGCCTTGACGTGGCGGCCGTCGGTGTAGCGGGTCATGAAGGTCAGGCCGGGAATGCCTTGTGCGACGAAGTCGTAGTCGTAACGCAGCTGCCAGGAATCCTCGTCGGCGCGGGTAAAGGTGTTGAAAGTCACCAGGTTGACCACGTACGGATCACCGCCGTTGAGGAACGGAAAGGCGCTGTCGCCGGACAATTGCTGGTAGGCGGCACTGACCTTGTGGGCACCGTGGGACACCGTGAACATGCCGTTGAAGTTACGGTTTTCGATGCGCCCGGCCCGCTCGGCGCCGTCGCCGCGGCTGTCGAAATAACGCAGGTCGCTGCGCAGGTTGAAGCCGTTGCCCAGCGGTTGCGTATGCACCAGTCCGGCGAATTGCTGGCGATAGATCTGGTCGAGCTTGCCGTAGTAGTAGCTCAGGTTCAGTTGTGGGCTGAAGGCGTAGCTGCCGCCGCCGAAGTCGAAGTGATCGCTGCTGGCGGCGCCGAAGCCGATGTCATCGTTGCTGGACGAGTCCCGCAGGTTGGCCTTGGTCAGGCGTCCGGCATTCACCGTCAGGCCGTCGATTTCCTGGCTGGTCAGCAAGCCACCTTTAAAGGTCGAACCCAACAGGCGTGTGTCGTTGTAGGTCGCCACTGGCAACAAGGGCTGCAGGGTGCCGAGTTTCAACACGCTTTTGGATACCCGCAATTTTCCGGTCAGGCCCAGCTCGCTGTACTCGTCGTCCGGCTCATGGCTCTGCGGGCCAAACGGCAGCAGCCCGGTGCCACGACGGTCGGGACTGGAGTCGAGCTTGATCCCCAGTTCGCCCAGTGCGTCGAGACCGAAACCGAAGGTGCCGTCGGTGAACCCGGACTCGATGCGCGCAGTGAATCCCTGGGCCCATTCTTCGGCCTTGGATTGCGGCGCGTTGTCCTGACGGAAGTCGCGGTTGATGTAGTGGTTGCGCATATCAATGCGGGCCTTGCTGTCGTCGATGAAGTCGGCCATGGCGCAAGGGGCGATCATGGGCAGACTCAATGCGGCGGCCAGTGAAAACAGAGATTCACAAGGTGCAGTACGTGCGGGTTTCATTATTTTTATTCCCTGCCAACTGATCGGTCGTTATTAGTGTTTGCTGGCGCCAGAGGCACCGATGCCGGTCATCGAACGGATGAACTGCGCCAGATAACGGCCGCGCTCATGGGCTGCACGGGGCGAGGTATCGGTGACGGAAAACAGCCATGCACTGAAGAACGCCAGGCTCATGGAAAACAGCGCCGGGTTGGAGTACGGGAACAGTGCCTTGTCGTGATGCATCACGTTGACCCACACCGCCGGGCTCAGCACCAGCAACACAATCGCCGAGACCAGTCCGGACAGACTGCCGAGGACAGCGCCACGGGTGGTCAGGCCTTTCCAGTACATCGAGAGGAACAGCACCGGGAAATTCACCGACGCGGCGATGGCCAGCACCAGGCCCGAGAGGAAGGCGATGTTCTGCGATTCGAACAGCAGGCCGAGGATGATCGCCAGCACACCGATGCACAGCGTGGCGATCCGCGACACGCGCATCTCCTGCTGCTCGCTGGCCTGACCCTTGCGCATCACGCAGGCATACAGGTCGTGGGACACCGCCGAGGCGCCGGACAGCGCCAGCCCGGCGACCACCGCCAGAATGGTGGCGAAGGCCACCGCCGAGATGAAACCGAGGAACAGGTTGCCACCGACGGCCTGGGCCAGGTGTACCGCGACCATATTGCCGCCGCCAATGATCGCGCCAGTGGCATCGCGGTACGACGGATCAGTGCCGACCATGACGATCGCGCCGAAGCCGACGATGATCAGCAGCAAGTAAAAGTAACCAATGAAACCGGTGGCGTAGAACACGCTTTTACGCGCTTCCTTGGCGTCGCTGACGGTGAAGAAACGCATCAGGATGTGTGGCAGGCCGGCAGTGCCGAACATCATGCCCAGCCCCAGGGATATCGCGTCGATCGGGTTGGACAGCAAGCCGCCGGGCGCCATGATCGCGCTGCCCTTGGCATGTACAGCGGTCGCACCGGCAAACATCGCCTCAGTGCTGAAGCCAAAGTGCTTGAGCACCATGAACGCCATGAAACTGGTGCCGAACAGCAGCATCACCGCTTTGATGATCTGCACCCAGGTGGTGGCGAGCATGCCGCCGAAGGTCACGTAGAACACCATCAGCACGCCGACCAGCATCACCGCGTAGAGGTAGTCGATGCCGAACAGCAATTCGATCAGCTTGCCGGCGCCGACCATCTGCGCCACCAGGTACATCAGGGCCACGGTCAGGGTGCCGAAGGCCGAGGTCAGGCGCACCGGGGTCTGTTCCAGGCGATAGGAAACCACGTCGGCGAAGGTGTACTTGCCGAGGTTGCGCAGGCGTTCGGCGATCAGGAACAGGATGATCGGCCAGCCGGCCAATACGCCCAGGGCGTAGAGCAAACCGTCGTAGCCGTTGAGGAACATCATCGCGGAAATGCCGAGGAAGGACGCCGCCGAGATCATGTCGCCGGCAATCGCCAGGCCGTTCTGGAAGCCGGTCATGCCGCCGCCGGCGGTGTAGAAATCACTGGCCGAGCGGGTGCGCAGGGCGGCCCAGCGGGTCACGCCGAGGGTGAACAGCACGAACACCAGGAACATGCCGATGGCGTTCCAGTTCAGTGGGCGGGTTGCGCCGTCGGCGGCCATCGCAAAATCAGTGACAGCCGCCAGCGGCAGCAGGAACAACGCGAGAAGGCGGCTCATCGGGCGCACTCCTGCTTGAGTTTTTCATTCAGCGGGTCGATCACGTTGTTGGCCCGATAGACATAGAAACCGGTCAGCGCAAAGGCCAGCCCGACGATGACGACACCCACCAGCATGCCCACGGTGGTCACGCCGCCGCTCAGGGATTGGCCGAGGGTAGAAGGGGAGAAAGCCACCAGCAGTACGAAGCCGAAGTAGATCACCAGCATGATCAGCGACAACGACCAGTAGAGTTTCTGCTTGCGTCGTACCAACTGGATGAAGTCGGGGTGCTGGTGGATGAGTTCTATGTCTTGCGGGCTCATGGTGACTCTCCTTTGTTGTTTTTGTTGTTGTCCCTGTAGGAGCGAGCCTGCTCGCGATGGTCGTCAAAGATGACGCGGGGTGCCTGATACCCCGCGGCGATCTCTGGTTCATCGCGAGCATGCTCGCTCCTACAAGGGGGGTGGTGCAGGTGTTTCAGAGCTGATCGAAATCCAGCACCACCTTGTCGCTGATCGGGAAGGCCTGGCACGACAGCACATAGCCGGCGGCCACTTCGTAGTCTTCCAGGGCGTGGTTGCTGTCCATTTCCACTTCGCCTTCGATGACCTTGCATTTGCAGGTCGAGCACACGCCGGCCTTGCACGAGTAGGGCAGCTCCGCGCCTTGTTCGTTACCCGCATCGAGGATGCTCTGGCTGTTGCGTGGCAGGTCGAAGGCGAGGGCGCGGCCGTCGCTGATCACGGTGATCTGGCTGGCCGCCGCATCGACCTGGCGGGCGGCTTCGCGGGCGGCACGCTTTTGCTCGCTACCGGCGGCGGCGAACAGTTCGAAATGGATGCGCTCGGGTTGCATGCCCTTGGCCTTGAGGCTGTCGCGCACGGTCTCGGTCATTTCCTGAGGGCCGCAGATGAAGGCGGCGTCGAGGGCCTTGACGTTTAACCAGCGGCTGAACAGCTGCTCGCATTTCTCGGCGTTGATCCGACCGTTGTACAGGTCGACGTCCTGCTGTTCGCGGCTGAACACGAAGATCAGGTTCAGGCGCTGCAGGTAGCGGTTCTTCAAATCTTCAAGCTGTTCGCGGAACAGCGCGCCGGAGCTGGAGCGGTTACCGTACAGCAGGGTCACGCGGCTGTTGGGTTCGGTTTCCAGGGTGGTCTTGATGATCGACAGGATCGGCGTGATGCCGCTGCCTGCCGCCACCGCCAGGTAGTTGCCATGGCGCGCCGGGTCGAGTTCGACGCTGAAGTGCCCGGCGGGCGGCATGACTTCCAGGTTGTGCCCGGCCTTCAGCTGTTCGTTGGCAAACGCGGAGAAACGACCGCCGGCCACGCGCTTGATCGCTACGCGCAGTTCACCGTCGTTGACCCCGGTGCAGATCGAGTACGAGCGGCGTACTTCTTCGCCGTCCAGTTGCGTGCGCATCACCAGGTGCTGGCCCTGGGTGAAGTGGAAGCTGTCTTGCAAGTCCTGCGGAATCTCGAAGGCGATGGACACCGCGTCACGGGTCTCGGCGCGCACGTCCTTGATGGTCAGGCTGTGAAATTTGCTCATTGTTGTTCTCCAGCTGGGACGGCCGATTCGCCGCTCAGATGCACTTGAAATAGTCGAACGGTTCCCGGCAATCGACGCAGCGGTACAGGGCCTTGCACGCGGTGGAGCCGAACTCGCTGAGTACCTCGGTGTGGGCGCTGCCGCATTGCGGACAGGCGATCACCGGACTCTCACCGAGCAGGCTGCGTTTGCTGGTGCTGCCATCGGGTGGCGCGATGCCATAGGCGCGCAGGCGTTCGCGACCGCTGTCGCTGATCCAGTCGGTGGTCCAGGCCGGGGTCAGGCGGCGCTCCAGGTTCGGCGCGCGAAAACCGGCCTGCTCCAGTGCGTCGCGAATATCGCCCTCGATCACTTCGGTGGCCGGGCAGCCGGAGTAGGTCGGCGTGACCACCACGTGCAAGTGACCGGCCTGCCAATCCAGGTCACGCACGATCCCCAGGTCCACCACGCTGACCACCGGCACTTCCGGGTCCATGACCTCTGCCAAAATCGCCCATGCGGCAGCCAGGTCGGTCGGTTGTGCCGGCCGGGCGCCGAGGTCGCTGGCGATCAGCTCACCAGGTTGCATCGGGGTACGCTCGTGGCAGGAACTGCATCTCGGCCAGCAAAATCCCTAAGTGTTCGGTGTGCAGGCCTTTGCGTGCATTCAGGTAGAAATAGTTTGGCGCCGCAGGAACGGGCAGGGTGGCGCTGGCGAAAATCGCTTCGACCTTGGCTTGCCATGCGCTGGCGACAGTGGCGATATCCGGGGTGGTGCCGGCTTCACACAGGCGCTGCTCGCTGTCATCGGCGGCGATCAGTTCGACGGTGAAACGCCAGACTTCCGGGATGGCCGCGAGCATGCGCTTGTGGCTTTCCTCAGTACCGTCGCCCAGACGCTCGACCCATTCGCTGGAGCGGCGCAGGTGATAGGTGACTTCCTTCACGGCCTTGGCGGCGATGCCGGCGATGCGTTCATCGCTGGATTGGCTCAGGCCCTTGAGTACTTCCAGGTGCCAGGCGTCATACAGGAACTGCTTGAGCATGGTCACCGCGAAGTCGCCGTTGGGTTGTTCCACCAGCAGCAGGTTGCGGTAGGCGCGCTCGTCGCGGCGGAACGCCAGGTGATCGGCGTCGCGGCCGTCGTCCAGCAGTTCGGCGGCGTACTCCAGCCAGTTGCGCGCCTGGCCCACCAGGTCGAGGCCGACGTTCATCAGCGCCAGTTCTTCTTCCAGTGCCGGGGCCTTGCCGCACCACTGGCACAGGCGCTGGCCCTGGATCAGGGCGCTGTCACCGAGGCGCAGCAGGTATTCGATCAGATCAGTCTTGTTGTCCATGGTCGACCTCACATGTGCCCGACTTCGGCCGGCAGCTCGTAGAAGCTGGCGTGGCGGTAAACCTTGTCGTCCGACGGATCGAACAGCGGGTCTTTCTCATCCGGCGACGAAGCGGTGATCAATGCCGAAGGCACCACCCACAGGCTCACGCCTTCGCTGCGACGGGTATAGAGCTCGCGCGCGTTCTCGATGGCCATGGTGGTGTCGGCGGCATGCACGCTGCCGACGTGCTTGTGGTTCAGGCCGTGCTTGCTGCGCACGAAGACTTCGAAGAGGGTCCACTCGGACATGACATTCACTCCACATCAGTTGCTTCTGTAGGAGCTGGCTTGCCAGCGAAGACGACAGTGATATCGCCGCAACATTTGAGGTTGCCTTCGCTGGCAAGCCAGCTCCTACAGGGTTTGTGTTGGGCCGGATCAGGCGGCGTTCTTGTTTTGTTTTTTGCGGGCGTGGGCGACGGCGGCTTCACGAACCCAGGCACCGTCTTCAATCGCCTTGCGGCGAGTGGCGACGCGTTCCTGGTTGCATGGGCCGTTGCCCTTGAGCACTTCGTAGAATTCGTTCCACTGGATTTCGCCGAAGTCGTAGTGGCCGCGCTCGGCGTTCCACTTCAGGTCCGGGTCGGGGCAGGTGCAGCCCAGCAGTTCCAGCTGCGGGATGGTCTGGTCGATGAAGCGCTGGCGCAGTTCGTCGTTGCTCTGGCGCTTGATTTTCCAGGCCATGGACTGGGCGCTGTTCGGCGAGTGTTCGTCGCTCGGGCCGAACATCATCAGCGACGGCCACCACAGGCGGTTGATCGCGTCCTGGACCATGTCTTTTTGCGCCTGATTGCCGTGGCGCATCATGGTCAGGAGGATTTCGTAGCCTTGGCGCTGGTGGAAGCTCTCTTCCTTGCAGATGCGGATCATCGCCCGTGAATACGGGCCGTAGGAGGTGCGCTGCAGCACCACCTGGTTGACGATCGCCGCGCCGTCCACCAGCCAGCCCACCGCACCCATGTCGGCCCAGTTCAGCGTCGGGTAATTGAAGATGCTCGAGTACTTGGCCTTGCCGCTGTGCAGCTTGGCGATCTCTTCATCGCGGTCGGCGCCCAGGGTTTCCATGGCGCTGTACAGGTACAGGCCGTGGCCGGCTTCGTCCTGGATCTTGGCCATCAGTTGCAGTTTGCGTTTGAGGCTTGGCGCGCGGGTGACCCAGTTGCCTTCGGGCAGCATGCCGACGATTTCGGAGTGGGCGTGCTGGGAAATCTGCCGGATCAGGGTCTGGCGGTAGGCATCTGGCATCCAGTTCTTGGCTTCGACCTTGATTTCTGAATCGATTTTTTCCTGGAAGGCGCGTTCCTGTTCGGACATTTCCGAGAGGTCTTTTATGCGTTTGACGCCTGTTTCTACTAGCTGTGCGTACATTTTTGGTCTCCCGCCTTGAATCTGTTCTGAGGCATGGAGAACTTTATAAGCGATACAGAAATTAATATCAAACACAAAATGACGTGTCGTATTTGTTTTTTGTATCGCTTTGAGGGTGGTGGGGTTTTTGGGTTGGGTACATATCCGTTGCTGCGGTAACGGCGGCTTAGGGTTTCGCCCTGACGGCGACTCACTTTTTTTACAAGCGCCTAAAAAAGTAAGCAAAAAACGCTCGCCCCGAACGTCCGGCCCCTCGCCAGGGCTCGGGGTTCCTTCGCTCCGGCATTCCTCCGGGGGCATTGCCCTCTGGTCGGCTGCGCGCGACCTGCATGCAATGAGTTCGACTGCGTCGAACGGCGCTGCGCGCCATTCCCCGGATGAACGCCTCCACTCAGCCTCCCGAAGGGGCGGGTGGATCAAGATCAAGAGCGGCAGGCGAGCTAACGCTCGGCCCTGTAGGAGCGAGCTTGCTCGCGATGGTCGTCAACGATGACGCGGGCTGCCTGAATGCCCGCGGTGTCCTGGCGTTTTTCGCGAGCAAGCTCGCTCCTACAGGGGAACGCGTTCAATTGCGATCAGGCCGGCCAGTAGGCCGCCTCGCTTTTGCTTTTGATCTTCTTGCCCCCTCGAGAGGCCGAGTGGAGGTTCTGCGCAGTGGGCAACCCGGCATTGATGCCGGGTTAGCCGCGTACGGCCAGGGATGGCCGATCGCGGCGGGCCCTGTAGGAGCGAGCTTGCTCGCGATAAACGACAGAACACCGCGGGGTGTCAGGCTGCCAGCGTCATCGTTGACGACCATCGCGAGCAAGCTCGCTCCTACAGGCTTTTCCAAGTAACCCGCTGTAAAAGCGGAACAATAAGTGGCCGTTACCGAAGAAACGGATATGCCCCCAATCCCAATCCCAATCCCAATCCCAATCCCAATCCAAAAAAAAGCCCCGCATAAAGCGGGGCCATAAAGGGTGCAGCAGTCATGCTTTAGGACGTTTATCCACCACGTGGCAAGCCTTGCCCTCGGATCGCTTGATCGAGTGGAAAGGCTGCAAAACGATCCGCGAACTGATCCCGATATACGTCTTGATGTGCTTGCTCAGTTCCCCGCAAACAGCCTTCTGCTGTTCGTCGGTCAGGTGCTGATGCTCGGCCTTCAACTCCACATGCACATCGACACTGTCCAGGTTGCCGTTGCGATACAGGTGGATCTCATAGCACTCGGCAAGCTGTTTGACTTTGAGGACCTGCTCCTCGATCTGCGTTGGAAACACGTTGACCCCGCGGATGATCAGCATGTCATCGCTGCGTCCGGTGATCTTGTCGATGCGGCGCATCGGTCGCGCAGTACCCGGCAGCAGCCTCGTCAGGTCGCGGGTGCGGTAGCGGATCATCGGCAGGGCTTCTTTGCTCAGGGAGGTGAACACCAGTTCGCCCATCTGCCCGTCCGGCAGTACTTCGCCGGTGACCGGGTCGATGATTTCCGGATAGAAGTGGTCTTCCCAGATGGTCGGGCCGTCCTTGGTTTCGGCACATTCCATGGCCACGCCCGGGCCCATGATTTCCGAGAGACCGTAGATGTCCAGGGCAGTGATGCCCATGCGTGCCTCGATGGCGCTGCGCAGTTCGGCGGTCCACGGCTCGGCACCGAAGATGCCCAGGCGCAGGGCCAGTTTGTGCGGATCGATGCCCTGGCGCTCGATTTCGTCGGCGATGTTGAGCATGTAGGACGGCGTGACCATGATGATGTCCGGCTGGAAATCCTTGATCAGTTGCACTTGTTTTTCCGTCTGGCCGCCGGACATCGGGATCACCGTGCAGCCGAGGCGTTCGGCACCGTAATGCGCGCCGAGGCCGCCGGTGAACAGGCCGTAGCCATAGGAAATGTGCACTTTGTCGCCACGATGGCCGCCAGCGGCGCGGATCGAGCGGGCCACCACATTGGCCCAGGTGTCGATGTCGTTCTGGGTGTAGCCGACCACGGTCGGTTTGCCGGTGGTGCCGCTGGACGCGTGCAAACGCACGATGTCGTGCATCGGCACGGCAAACATGCCGTAGGGGTAGTTGTCCCGCAGGTCGGACTTGGTGGTGAAAGGGAATTTCGCCAGGTCGTCCAGAGACTTGATGTCGTCCGGGTGCACGCCCAGCGCATCGAAGCGCTGACGGTACAGCGGCACATTGTGGTAGGCGTGGCTCAGGCTCCAGCGCAGGCGTTCCAGCTGATGCTGGCGCAGCTCGTCGATGCTGGCGGTTTCCAGCGGGTCCAGCACAGGGTTCAGCACGGCTTGGGCAATTGGCATGTTCATGTGTTCACTCGAATTGTTTTTGTGTTCCAGCTCCTGCGCGCAGGGGCTTTGAGTGCATGCCCCAAGGATACCTCTGGGCTCCTTGGGAATCGCGATTCTTTAGTGGGATAGACGCTCGATGATCAGCGCGATCCCTTGGCCGACGCCGATGCACATGGTGCACAGGGCGTAACGGCCGTTACGTTCTTCCAGCTCATGCAGGGCGGTGGTGACCAGTCGCGCGCCGCTCATACCCAGCGGATGACCAAGGGCGATGGCGCCGCCGTTGGGATTGACCCGCGGGTCGGTGTCGCTCAGGCCCAGTTCACGCAACACCGCCAGACCTTGTGCGGCGAAGGCTTCGTTGAGTTCGATCACGTCCATGTCCGCCAGGCTCAGGTTGGCCAGTTCCAGCACCTTGCGGGTGGCCGGTACCGGGCCGATGCCCATGATGCGCGGCTCGACGCCGGCAGTGGCCATGGCCATGGCCACGACCCGGCCACGGGCGGTCAGGCCGTGGCGCTTGGCGACTTCCGGGCTGGCCAGCAGCAGGGCACAGGCACCGTCGTTGACCCCGGAGGCGTTGCCGGCGGTGACGCTGCCGCCTTCGCGGAACGGCGTCCCCAGTTTGGCGAGCTGCTCAAGGGTGGTGTCGCCGCGCGGGTGTTCGTCGTGCTCGACCACCTTGGCCGGGCCTTTGCGCTGGGGGATTTCCACCGCGACGATTTCTTTGGCCAGGCGCCCGTTGGCCTGGGCAGCGGCAGCGCGTTGCTGGCTGCGCAGGGCGAAGGCGTCCTGGTCGGCCCGGGAGATGTTGAACTGTTCGGCGACGTTCTCTGCCGTTTCCGGCATGGAGTCGATTTCGTAGGCCTTTTTCATCAGCGGATTGACGAAGCGCCAGCCGATGGTGGTATCGAAGATTTCGGCCGCACGGGAAAACGCCTGCTCGGCCTTGCCCATCACCAGTGGCGCGCGGGACATGGATTCAACGCCACCGACCAGCATCAGCCCGGTTTCGCCGCTGCGAATCGCCCGGGCGGCGGTGCCGATGGCATCCAGCCCGGAGCCGCACAGGCGATTGAGGGTGGTGCCCGGCACGCTGACCGGCAACCCGGCCAGCAATGCCGACATGCGCGCGACGTTGCGGTTGTCTTCGCCGGCCTGGTTGGCGCAGCCGTAGATCACGTCGTCGACCGTGTTCCAGTCGACTTGCGGGTGGCGGCGCAGCAGTTCGCGCAACGGCACCGCGCCAAGGTCGTCGGCGCGCACGCCGCTCAGGACGCCAGCGTAACGGCCGATGGGGGTGCGCACCGCGTCGATGATCAGGGCGTCTTTCATTCGGGGGTCTCCTGCGTCAGCACCGGGCCGCGCACTTTGTAGGATTTGCCGTGGAACAGGGCGATCAATTGGCCCTGCTGGTTTTCGATGCGTACGTCGTAGTTGCCGGTGCGACCGGAGCGGCTCTGCTCGATGCAGTCGGCGTTCAGCGTGTCGCCAAGATGCGCCGGGGCGATGTAGTCGATGCTGCAACCGATGGCCACCGTGGCTTCGTTGTAGCTGTTGCAGGCAAAGGCGAACGCCGAATCGGCGAGGGCGAACAGGTAGCCGCCGTGGCAGGTGCCGTGGCCCTGGAGCATGTCGGCCCGCACGGTCATGCCCACTCGGGCAGCACCCGGACCGGCGGACAGCAGGCGCATGCCCATGGCCTGGCTGGCGGTGTCGCGCAGGAACAACGCTTGTGCGCAGTCGCTGGCGAGGTTCATCGCTTCGCGGTTAGTCATGGAAGTTTCTCCCTTCGGCAACCCGGCGGCGCAACAACAGCGATGGCCGGTAGCGTTCTTCGCCGTAGGCGGCTTGCAGGTTGTCCAGCACGGTCAGGATGTGGGGAAGGCCTATGGTGTCGGCCCAGGCCAGCGGGCCCTGTGGATAATTGACCCCGGCACGCATGGCCAGATCGATGTCGGCGGCCGAGGCCACGCCTTGCAGCAAGGCGTCGGCGGCCTCGTTGGCGAGCATGGCGACGGTGCGCAGGACGGCGAGGGCCGGGCTGTCGTTGAGCAGGCTGATCTTGAGGCCGGCGCGTTGCAGCAGGGCGATACCTTGTTCGAGTGCCAGCGGATCAATGCCGTTCGAGTAGCTGATGGCGATGCGCTGGGCTTTGGCGTAATCGTGGGCCAGATCCAGCAGGATCAGGTTGCGCAGCCCGTCTTCTCGGGCACGCTGGCAGGCCATGCGGCCATCGCTCAAGGCCAGCACGGCGTCGCCCACTCGCAACAGTCCGCGACCGTCGCGCCGGATGACTTCGACGCCTTGCTCACTCAAGCGCGCCAGCAAACCTTGGGCGATGCCGAGGTCACCTTCGGCGATACAGGTCTCGACGCTCGCGCTGCTGCTGATTTCAGCTGCTTGCGGACGTTCGGCGCCTTGGGCGTAGCTGTAGAAGCCTTGTCCGCTTTTGCGCCCCAGACGTCCGCCGTCCACCAGTTCTTTCTGGATCAGCGACGGCAGGAAGCGCGTGTCCTGGTAATAGGCGTCAAACACCGAGCAGGTCACGGCGTAGTTGACGTCGTGGCCGATCAGGTCGGTGAGTTCGAACGCGCCCATGGCAAACCCGCCGGCTTCGCGCATCAGCGCATCCAGCGTCGGGCAATCGGCAGCGCCTTCCTGAAGCATCCGCAGGCTCTCGGCGTAGAACGGCCGGGCCACGCGGTTGACGATGAAACCCGGGGTGGAGCGGGTGTGCACCGGTTTTTTGCCCCAGGCTTTGGCGGTGTCGTACAGGCACTCGGCCAATGCCGGATCGCTGGCTAGACCCGAAACGATTTCCACCAGCGCCATCACCGGCGCCGGGTTGAAGAAGTGCAGGCCGAGCAAGCGCTGTGGATGATCAAGTTGCGCGGCGATGCTGGTGATCGACAGCGACGAGGTGTTGCTGGCCAGGATGCAGTGCTCGCCGCAGATGCCTTCGAGCTGGCGAAACAGCGCGCGTTTGACCTCAAGGTTCTCGACGATGGCCTCGATGATCAAGTCGCAGTCGGTCAGGGCTTCGATGGCTTCCACCGCGTGCAGGTTGGCGATGGTGGCGCTGCGCGCTTCGGCGGACAGCTTGCCGTTTTCGACTCGTTTGCCCAGTTGCCGATCAATGCCTTCGATGGCCTGCGCCGCCGCGCCGGGGCGGTTGTCCAGCAGCAATACCGGATGACCGGCTTGAGCTGCGACCTGGGCGATACCGGCACCCATGGCGCCGGCGCCGATCACGGCGACGCGTTCAGTTTTATTCAATGCGGTCATGACTCAGCGTCCCTTGAAGCTTGGGGTGCGTTTTTCCATGAAGGCGCCGACGCCTTCGCGGTAGTCCTCGCTGCGCCCGGCCAGACGTTGCAGATCGCGCTCCAGCTCCAGTTGCTCGTCGAAGCTGTTGCTCATGCTGGCGTTGAGGCTGCGCTTGATCAGCGCCAGGCCGTAGGTTGGCTGGGTGGCCAGGTGTTGCGCGAGTTTCAGCGCTTCGTCGCGCAGTTCGGCGTCTTCCACGCAGCGGTAGATCAGGCCCCATTGCTCGGCCTGTTCGGCGGTCAGGCGATTGCCGAGCAGGGCCAGGGCCTTGGCGCGGGCCATACCGACCAGGCGCGGCAAGGTCCAGGTGCCGCCGGAATCAGGGATCAGGCCGATCTTGCAGAACGCCTGGATGAAACTGGCCGAACGCGCGGCCAGTACCAGGTCGCAGGCCAGTGGAATGTTGGCGCCTGCACCCGCAGCCACGCCGTTGACCGCGCAGATCACCGGCATCGGCAGGTCGCGCAGTTGGCGGATCATGGGGTTGTAGAACTTCTCGATGGATTCGCCCAGGTCCGGCACGGCACTGCCCGGCGCGACGTTGCGGTCGCTCAGGTCTTGCCCGGCGCAGAAGCCGCGACCTTCACCGGTCAGCAGCAGTACGCGCACGTCCGGGTTCTGCCGCACCTGTTTCAGCGCTTCCTTCACTTCGCCATGCATCTGGGAGTTGAAGCTGTTGAGCTGGTCCGGCCGATTGAGGCTGAGCAGGGCGACGCCGGCCTCGATGGAAAACAGGATGTGTTCGAAGTTCATGGTCTTGGCGCTCTCTAAGAGGTCGTACGAATTCGGTGGGCCGATGACTACTGGCCGGTAAAGGTCGGTTTGCGCTTTTCCTGAAAGGCCTGGATGCCTTCATCACGGTCGCGAGTGCCGGCCAGCACGGTGAAAGCGTGGCGCTCGAAACGCAGACCGCTGGCCAGATCGGTGTCCATGGCTTTGAGCAGCGCTTCCTTGGCCAGGCGCACGGCCAGTGGTGCCTTGGCTGCAATGCTGCGGGCGATGTGCAGGGCGCGGTCGACGGTAAATTCCGGTTGTGTCACTTCGCTGACCAGGCCGGCGCGCTGGGCCTGGCGGGCGTCGATCGGCTCGCCAGTCAGGACCATCTGCATGGCCATGGATTTGCCGACGGCGCGCAGCAGGCGTTGGGTGCCACCGGCGCCGGGCATGATCCCGAGGTTGATTTCCGGTTGGCCGAAGCGGGCGTCTTCGCCGGCAATGATGATGTCGGCGTGCATTGCCAGTTCGCAGCCTCCGCCGAGGGCAAAGCCGTTGACCGCGGCGATCAGCGGTTTGCTGAAGCGGGTGATGGTTTGCCACGACGCCTGGCGCGGGTCGTCGAGGATGCCGACCAGGTTGCGTTCGGCCATTTCCTTGATGTCGGCACCGGCGGCGAAAGCCTTGCGGCTGCCGGTGAGGACCACGGCGCGGGTGTCGGGGTCGGCTTGCGCGGCATTCAGCTCATCGGCCAGTTCGCCCAGCAACTCGGTGGTCAGGGCGTTCAGGGCTTGCGGGCGCTGCAGGGTAATCAGGCGGACGCCGGGCTCGATCAGTTCGACGGCAAGGGTTAGAGGCATGGCGGATGCCCTCACGGTGCACGCTCGGCGTGGTGCCGGCTCGTTATTGGATCGGCCGCAGGGGCCGGTTTTGCCCAAGTATAGCTATAACGTGATACGTAAATGCAATACGAAAATAGATTTAATGTGTCTTATTTGTTGGGTGTTCGATTGATTTGCTTCCTGCGTAAAGGACGCTGATGGCGGGTTTGGCCCTGAATTTATTGGGTTTAAGCCCGATTATGACGGCCCGTTGGCATTCGTCGGAAAGCGGTATTTCAAGTGATACGCTTTTTAGTCTTTGTGCTTGTAAAAGTGATGTGATACAAAATGAGCCATTATTTGCATCGCTTTGGGAAGGACGCTTTCATGACCTGCTACAGCCTTGATGGCCTGACCCCGGTGGTTGACCCGAGCGCCTATGTGCACCCGTCTGCCGTATTGATCGGTGACGTGATCATCGGCCCGCATTGTTATGTCGGTCCGCTGGCCAGCCTGCGCGGGGACTTCGGGCGGATCGTGCTGGAGGAGGGCGCCAACCTGCAGGACACCTGTGTGATGCACGGTTTCCCCGACAGCGACACCGTGGTCGAGCGCAACGGCCACATTGGCCACGGCGCGGTGCTGCACGGTTGCCGGATTGGCGCCGACGCCTTGGTGGGCATGAATGCGGTGGTGATGGACAACGCCCGGATCGGCCCGCGTTCATTCGTTTCGGCGGCGGCGTTCGTCAAGGCCGGCTTCGAATGCCCGGAGCAGTCGCTGGTCATGGGCGCCCCGGCGAGCATCAAGCGCACCCTCAGCGATCAGGAAGTGGCGTGGAAGCAGGCGGGCACACGTGAGTACCAGGAATTGGCCAGGCGTTGCCTCACGCAGATGCGGGTTTGCGAACCGCTGAGCGAGCCGGAAGCTGATCGCCCACGCATCAGCGACAGGGGGTTGCGGCCCAAGGGCAGTGCCCTGTGAATACAAATCCCCTTGTAGGAGCGAGCCTGCTCGCGATGGACGTCAACGATGACGCGGGCTGTCTGAATGCCCGTATTGTCCGGACGTTTTTCGCGAGCAAGCTCGCTCCTACAGGTGGGTGCGATTAACAGGCAGGTTTTCGGTATATTCCTTTTCTTTTTTTGCACGGAACGCCCATGTCGTCCCTGACCCCCTTGAACCATCTGATTACACGCTTCCAGGAACAGACGCCGATCCGCGCCAGTTCCTTGATCATCACGTTGTACGGGGATGCCATCGAACCCCATGGCGGCACCGTGTGGCTGGGCAGTCTGATTCAATTGCTCGAGCCCATCGGCATCAACGAACGGCTGATCCGTACGTCGATTTTTCGCCTGACCAAGGAAGGCTGGCTGACCGCCGAGAAAGTCGGTCGTCGTAGCTACTACAGCCTGACCGGCACCGGTCGCCGGCGTTTCGACAAGGCCTTCAAGCGCGTCTACAGCACCACGATGCCGGCCTGGGATGGCTCCTGGTGCCTGGTGATGCTCTCGCAACTGACCCAGGACAAGCGCAAACAGGTGCGCGAGGAGCTGGAGTGGCAAGGCTTCGGTGCGATTTCGCCGGTGGTGCTGGCCTGTCCGCGCAGCGACCGTTCCGACGTCAACGCGACCCTGCTCGACCTTGGCGCGCAGGAGGACACCATCGTCTTCGAAACCACCGCCCAGGATGTACTGGCCTCCAAGGCGCTGCGCCTGCAAGTGCGCGAGAGCTGGAACATCGAGGCGCTGGCCGCGCACTACAGCGAGTTCATCCAGTTGTTCCGGCCGCTGTGGCAAGCGCTGCGCGAGCAGGAAAACCTGCAGCCGGCCGACTGCTTCCTGGCACGGGTGCTGTTGATCCACGAGTACCGCAAGCTGCTGCTGCGCGACCCGCAACTGCCGGACGAGTTGTTGCCCGGCGATTGGGAAGGCCGCGCCGCCCGCCAGTTGTGCCGCAACATTTACCGTTTGATCTACGCCAAGGCCGAAGAATGGCTGAACGCTGCACTGGAAACGGCCGACGGCCCGTTGCCGGATGTGGGTGAAAGCTTCTACCGGCGTTTTGGCGGACTGAAATAGCACGTCATTGTTCAGGGAGTGGTGCTGTTCAGGAGACTTGAAGCATCCGATGTCGTGTGGATTGACGTAGACAATAAAAATAAGCCTGCGTGAGGCCTGACATGATTTCTACAACTGCACAGCGCCATGATGGGTTCGACCAGTGGATCCATCAGATCAACCAGATCTGTGGCGCCTTCAACGCACAACCCCTGGGCAGCGAGTTTGCCGGGCGCATCCGCGAATACCAGAGCGATGCGCTCAAACTCAGTTTCGTCGATGCGTACCAGGCGCGTTTGTACCGTACGCCCCAGGAAGTCGCGGCGGGCGAGGGCGGCAAGTATTTTGCGGTGTTCCAGCTCGACGGCACGGCGGGCATGGCCCAGGGCGACGACAAGGTCCTGTTGTCCCCCGGTGACATCACGCTGATCGATGCCTCGCGGCCCAGCGACTTCACCTACAGCGAAAACTCCCGGCAGTTGTCGTTGATCCTGCCGTATCAACTGGTCGAGCAAACCCTGCGCTTCAATCAGGTCAGGTGCGGCCACCGGATTGCCGCCAGCTCGCCCATCGCGATGCTGTCGCACCGGTTGATCCTCGATGCGACCCGCCAGCAGCACCTGACCCGACAGGAAAGCGAAGCAACCCTGGAGGCGATTGTCAGCCTGCTGCGCCCGGCGATCAGCCAGGCCGACGACTGTACTGATGCCCATGAACGGATCTTCCGCAAGACGCTGACCTTCATTGACGAAAACATTCGCTCCGAAGACCTGTGCCCGGAATGGCTGGCGCGGGAAGTCGGCATGTCCACCCGTGGCCTGTACCGGATGTTTGCCAAGAAAGGCCTGGTGGTGGCGCGCTACATCAAGAACCGTCGCCTGGACCTGTGCGCCGAGTCCCTGCGCCAATCGGGCAAGGAACAGAAGTTGTCGGTGCTGGGTTATTCGTGGGGTTTTTCCGATTCGAGCTACTTCTCCACCGCGTTCAAATCACGCTTCGGCATTGCGCCGGGGGAGTATCGCAAGCAGCATGCCTGAGTTTTTGCCTGTACCTGTAGGAGCGAGCTTGCTCGCGATGGTCGTGAACGATAACGCTTACAACCAGATGCCCAACGGTGCCATGGCGTTTTTCGCGAGCAAGCTCGCTCCTACAGGGAATAGACGTTTTACGTGCCATTGCGGAGCAACAGGCCCAACGCCTCCAGCTCGCTTTTCTCAAGATCCGAAACCAGCACGAAGCGCATGTGATTCTCTTGCCAGGACACCACGTTGAAGCCGCGGATCGTTTCGCTCCGGCGCGGTTTGTCCGCCTCCGGCGTGGGCAGGATGAACACATTGATAATGTGCTTGTTGCGCCCGTAACTCAGGGCCGCCGTGGTCTGGTGTTGCAGATAATCCAGGCGCCCGCCCAACAGTGGAAAACCCTGCGCCGAGTAATCGAATACCGGTGGCGAGAAGTCGAGTTTGCCGGTGAACCAGGGTTTCACGGTATGGCGGTCGGACGACACCACATCGTTCAAATGCTCGCCCATCAATGAGCGAACGTGGCTGGAGACGGCCTCGTCCATCAGCGGTGCCTGGACGCCCGGTGTTGCCACAAAAAGCACCATGGCCAAGGCCAGCGCCGCCGCTGAAAACGCCGGCGCGAACCAGGTTCGCCAACGCTCGATGAAACGGGGTTTTGGCGGATCAACGGGGAACACACTGGCGGCCAGCGCTGCCGGTGCCCTGTAATACACCGCGCTCTGCTTCACACCAGCCACCAGCAACCGAGCCTGATCATGCAATCGCGCACATTCGGCGCAAGCGGCCAAATGCCCGGCCACATTCGCCGTGGTCGGCGGATCGAGTTCCTTGTCCAGGTAGCCATGCATCAGCGTCTGGCAAACCGTGCAGTCGAGTTCATTCATGATCGTGCAGCTTCAGTAGTTCGAGCTTGAGCATGGCGCGAGCCCTGGCGAGTCTCGACATGACGGTTCCCAGGGGAATGTCGACCACCAGGGCGATGTCCTTGTAGGGCATGTCTTCGAGCTCCTTGAGAATAATCACCTCACGAAACACAGGTGGCAGGGCGCACAGGGCTTGCTGGACCAGCGCCGCATTTTCCGTGTGAATGGCCAGCAACTCCGGGGTCTGGTCGTGGCTTGATGCTCCCGGGTCCTGGGCAACATCGTCGCCGAAAGCGACCCAATGGCGCCCGGCCGTGGCCTTGAGCCAGGTGTAGCTTTCATTGCGCACGATGGTCAGGAACCAGGCCTTGGCGTTGCCATCGACGAAACGCTGGGAAAACCTGAAGGCGCGCAGGGCGCTTTCCTGCACGACATCGCGCGCGGCGCTGTCGTTGCCGGTGAGCCAGCGCGCGAGGTTGTAGGCGGCGTCCAGGTGGGGCGCAAACAGTTCCTCAAATCGCTTCATGGTGGTTCCCGCACTGTCCCTCTTCTATAACCATGGTCCGTGGCATTTTATTCCCCGGTAAAAGAATATTTTTCGACCGGGAATAAAGACCCGTCCCACAAGGTTTTACCTCGTGTCAGCTGCATCACTGTAGTTCGCCTGCGAGGGAAAACTGATGAACATTCATTCAAAACACCAACGACGCGTCGACGGCCTGCTCAATCCTGACCGCCGCACGCTGCTCAAATGTTCGGCGTGGGCCGGGGCCGGCGTGGTCTGGGCCCTGTGCGGCGGCATTCCCCGGGCTTTCGCCCTGGATGATGCGGGAAATGTCACGGACCCCAAGGCACTCGCCAGCAACTTCCACTTTGTGCAGGTCAGCGACTCGCACATCGGTTTCAACAAGGAGGCCAACCCGGATCCGGTGAAGACCTTGCAGGTGGCCATCGACAAGGTCATCGCGCTGCCAAAACGGCCCTCGCTGATCCTGCATACCGGCGATATCACCCACCTGTCCAAGGCCGAAGAGTTCGACACCGCCGCCCAGTTGCTCAAGGGCCTGCCGTCCACCGTGCACTACGTGCCGGGCGAGCACGACACCCTCGACGAGGGCGGCGGCAAGCTCTATCTGCAACGCTACGGCAAAGGCACCAAAGGCAATGGCTGGTACAGCTTCGATGACCACGGCGTGCATTTCATCGCGCTGGTGAATGTCTTCAACTTCCAGGCGGGCCATGAGGCGACCCTTGGCGCCGATCAATTGGCGTGGCTGGCCGACGACCTGCGCGCTGTAACGAGCAGCACCCCCATCGTGGTGTTTACCCATATTCCGCTGTGGACGATTTATCAGCCATGGGGTTGGGGCACCGAGGATGGCGACCAGGCGATTGCCATGCTGCGCCCTTACGGTTCGGTGACGGTATTGAACGGGCATATCCATCAGGTCATCCAGAAGGTCGAAGGCAATATCACCTTTCATACCGCCCGTGGCACCGCGTATCCGCAACCCGCGCCGGGCACGGCGCCGACGCCTGGGCCGATGACGGTGGCCGCCGATCAGCTGCGCAATTATCTGGGAGTCACCGACGTGCGGGCGACGCAGGGTGAGCATCCGCTGGCGCTGATCGATTCGACACTGGTCTAGGGGAGGGTAAGCGAATGAAAACGCGACTGTTGGCGGTTGCCTGCCTGATGCTGGCGATGCCGGTATGGGCTCAGGAGGTGAAGGTCAATATCAAGGAGTTCATGTTCGGACCCAAGGATCTGGCGGTCGCCGTGGGCACCAAGGTGACGTGGGTGAACGATGACGAGATCCCGCACACGGTGGCAGAGACTCACAAGGTATTTCGCTCGGCGGCGCTGGACACCGGTGACAGTTACTCCTGGGTGTTCAACACGCCGGGGGAGTATGAGTATTTTTGTGCACTGCATCCGCAGATGATCGGCAAGATTGTGGTCAGCCAATAATCCACTGATCCACTGATCCACTGATCCGCTGTAGGAGCGAGCTCGCTCGCGAAAAACGTCAGGACAACACGGGTATTCAGACAGTCCACGTCATCGTTGACGTCCATCGCGAGCGAGCTCGCTCCTACGGTGCGTTGAGGTTCAGGGTCGGTGTTTCATCGAAGAAATTCCACGGTTTGAGCAGCACATGCACCCATTCGGTCGGCATGATCGGCCATTCTTCGGCACGGGCGATGTGGGTGGTGCCGGTGGTCAGCCAGACCACATCGTCAGTGTTCTCGATGGAGTGGTTGTCCTGGGTGAATTGCCCCAGGCCCGAGTCCTTGTCCGAGCGGTTCGGGTACTTGCCTTCCGGGTATTTTTCCTCGGGGTTGTATTGCGTCACCCACAGCTGCTTGTCCATGAAACTCAGGCGGTGGTACAGCCATTCGTCCTTGCCGAAGTTGGCACCCTTGGCCACCGGGTGCGTGCCGCCGGCGTACGGAATCAACTGATAGGAAACCGGGTTGCCGACTTTGTTTTCCTTGCTGAAGTTGGTCAGCAGGCGCACGGTCGACGGGTCGAATTTCTGCGCTGCCTGCTGCTCGTTGCCGACAATTTTGGTTTCGGTCTGCATGGTGCTGGTGCGCGGGCCGCCACGGTCGTTCGCCAATACCACCGGGTTCACTTCCACCAGTGAGTTCTGCTCGCCGTCCACGTCCATATCGAGGCGGAAGTTGTAGATGTGCTGGTGCGTGGTGCCGACGATGTTGTGGTCCAGCAGGGTGCCGTAGCGCGTGTCTTCCCTGGCGGTGTCTTCGTGCATGGTTTTCGATTTCACGCCCTTGACCGCTTCGATGCCGGTGGCGCCAGCATCGATGCCGATGGTGCCGTTCTGCTGGAAGACCCAGTCGAAGATGTAGTCGTAGTTGCCCACGGTGCTGATCCAGCGCACCACCAGTTCACGACGCTCGGTACTGAGGTTGGGCTGGCCCATTTCCTGGTGTTTGTACTCCGGGCCGGCGTAGCGCTCGAACACCGCCATGGCGCGCGGGATCGCGGTCGGTGCGCCGGTGTAGTCGGCGATGGTGGCGTCCAGCAGCACGGCGTTTTCCGGGGCGTCTTTGCCGCGGGCGATCGGTGAAGTCAGGGTGCCCATGCCGTAGTCGCCGGAGTCGAGGTAGGCCTTGAAGTACCAGCCGACATCCGGGTCGCCGTAAGGCACGATCATGCCGCCCAGCGAGCCTTCGTACATGATTTTGCGTTTCTTGCCCTTGTCGTCGTAGGTGACGGTGGACAGGATCGGGCCGACCCGCGAATCGAGGCGAACGTGGAAGTCCCAGTTCTGCCAGTGAATGCTGTTGCCGCTGATGGTGTAGTTCTTGCCCTCGGGCTCGGTGATTTCCAACGGTTTGACCTCGACGCCCTTGCGTCCGCGCCCGTCATACGGCGTCGGCTTCATCGGCACCGGGATCAGCGCTTCGTCTTCGATCTTGATCAGCTTCTTCTGTTCCAGGTCGACAATCGCCACCAGCCCTTCAATCGGGTGCGCCCAGTAGTTGCCGTCATCGGTGTTGAGGTAGCTGACGATTTTCAGCAGGCGCTTGTCCTGCGCCAGGCCGTCCTTGCCGTCGAAGTAACCGACGGTCAGCGGCGTGGCCACGACTTTTTTCACATCGTTGATGCCGCGCTTGGCCAGGGCCTGGGCGTATTCCGGGCTGGTCTCGACGGCCGATTGCACCGTTGCGAAATCGTCCAGGAGCACCATGCCGTGGGCGCCTTCGATCGGCTTCCAGGACTTGAGTTGTTTGCTGTCGAGATCGACCAGCGCCTCGATCACGTGCTTGCCGTCGAGCACCACGATTGAGGCCTGGCGCGGCTGAGCGACGTTCTGCCCGGTCAGAGCGAAGTTCCACACCTGATCCTTGGGCGGCTCCTTGACCGAGACTTCGGTGAAGCGGAAACCGGGTTTGTAGTTTTCCGATTTCTTGACGATGTCCACGGCCGTGGTGATTTCGGCAGCGCTCAGGGGGTTGAGCGGGTTGGGGCGGGTTTCGACGACGAAGGTCTTGTCCAGCCCGGACTGGAACACCTGGTTGATGAAGTCCGTGGACATGAACGCCGTATGGTCCTTGAACACCACCGGCACTGTCAGCTCGATACGCTTGCCGTTGAGCATCGCCACCTTGCTGTCGGGCTTGACCTTGAGATAGACCCCGTCCTTGGCAATGGTGAACAGGTTGGCGTAATCGTCCCATTTCACCGTGGCCCCAAAGGCCTCCAGACCCGCTTGCAGCGGCACCATGTCGGCGTGACCGCCGTGGGCCTGGGCAGTGTTCGCCCAGAAAGGCAGACCGAGGGTGCTCAAGGTGATGGCCAGGGCCAGGCGGGCAAGCGGTGTTCTTTTGGGCGACGCTTTGGGGCTGAACATGTGTGAATTCCTGGGGAAAAGCCGGGTACGGGCATTCCTGCACTTTGTTACAACCCGTCAATGGTTGCATTTGAATGCCTGCCAGATTTCTTTGCTTCCGTGCCGCCATCCAGCTTTGCTGACGAAATGCACCATGGCAAGCGGACAAAGTGCACCGGTGTGAAGGCCGCAAAGCATTGCTTCAAGTTAATAGGAAGCATTACTATTCACGCCCCGTCTCCACAGCACAGCGCAATGACCCTCAAGCTGCCCCGCAGACACGGCTTTTTCGAGCATTACGAAGAGTTGGTTGGCACCTGGACCCGTCGCCTGAGAAACCGTCAGCAGGCCGAGGACCTGGCCCACGATACCTTCGTGCGGGTGCTTGAGTCCGATTCGGCGCAGGTGGAGCAGCCCCGGGCGTATTTGCACCAGACCGCGCGCAACATCGCCGTGGATGGTTATCGGCGTGAGGACCGGCGGGGCGCCATGGAGTCAGAGGCGATCGATCTCAGTGAGTCGCCGACCGGCGACCCGGAGCATTTCATGCACGCGATCCAGTTGGCGGATTCCATCGAGCGGGCGCTCACCGAGCTGCCGGTCAACTGCCGCAAGGTGTTTGTCTGGCAGAAAATCGAGGGCCTGACCCAGGCCGAAATCGCCGAACGCCTGGGACTGTCCAAGAACATGGTGGAAAAGTATATGATCCGCACGCTTCGGCACCTGCGTGATCGCCTGGACGGGTTGCAGTCATGACCGGCCGCGCTTTCTCCTCCCCAGCCAAACAGGAACTTCCATGATGGATACTCGTGATTGTGCGTGCGGGCAGACAACGGTTCGCGATGACGCGGCGCAGTGGTTTGTGCGATTGCAGGAGCCTGTCGTCGATGTCGAAGTGCGTCGCCGGTTTCAGGCCTGGCTGGACGAACACTCCCAACACCGTAACGAATTCGAATTGCTCCAGGGGTTGTGGAGCGCCGCCGACCTGGTGCCGGCGGCGCGTTTGCGTGCCTTGTGTGAAACCCCGCCAGCCCTGAAAAAGCGTCGCCCCGTGCTGCGTTACGCGGTGGCCGCCAGCGTGCTGGCGGTAGCGCTCGGCCTGGGCCTGTTCAACGGCCTGAATCATCCAGCGCCGTACACCGCCGAGTTTTCCACGGCCCTGAATGAGCGACGCCATGTGGCGCTGCCGGATGGCTCGGTGGTCGATCTGGACAGCCGCAGCCGGATTCAAGTGCGCTTTGAAAAGGGTCAACGCAACGTTGAGCTGAGCGAAGGCGAAGCGATGTTCAGCGTCGAACATGACACCAGCCGGCCTTTCGTGGTCGCGGCGGGCAGCGGCAAGGTCACGGTCACCGGCACCCGTTTCGATGTACGTCGCGGCGCCAGCGCAACCCGGGTGGTGGTGGAGCAGGGCACCGTCAAGGTTCAAGGGCGCGACGCCGCCGACAGCGATTTCATCAATCTGACAGCTGGCCTTGGCACCCACGTCGATGCCCGGGGCAACGTTGCCGCCGCCTATGCCGTCAACCCGGCGGAAATGACCGCCTGGCGCAGCGGCAAACTGGTGTTCAACAACGCCAGCCTGGCTGACGTCGCCGAGCAGGTCTCGCGTTATCGGGAGAAACCGCTGAAGGTCGGCAACGCGGCGGTGGGCAATCTGCGCCTGACCAGCGTGTTCAAGTCCGACAACACCGACGCGCTGCTCAAGGCCTTGCCGAGCATCCTGCCGGTGGCCGTGCGCA
Organism: Pseudomonas sp. Pseusp16; assembly: GCF_047324915.1. Taxonomy (NCBI): domain Bacteria; kingdom Pseudomonadati; phylum Pseudomonadota; class Gammaproteobacteria; order Pseudomonadales; family Pseudomonadaceae; genus Pseudomonas; species Pseudomonas sp. Pseusp16. The sequence continues at coordinate 340,360 of NZ_CP168522.1, forward strand.
CCCTTGGCGACGGCAGCCAGGAAATAATTTCAAAATAAAATTCAGGTTTTTTTCGAGTTCATCGTCTTCCTGTTCAACTGCAACTGGTTTGCATTAACAAGCGCACACTCTTGCGATCCACAGGATTACGTTCGACGTGAAAATCTCCACCGCTAAAAACAACAAACTCCCCTGGTTGCCGCTGGCCCTTGCGCTGGCGGTCAACGTAGCGCTGCCCCAGGCCTTTGCGGCCGACGGCATCCACATCCCGGCGCAACCCTTGGGACAAGCCCTGAGCCAGTTGGGCCAGCAGACCTCGCTTCAGGTGTTCTTCAGCCCTGAACTGGTCGCCGGCAAGCAGGCTCCGGCGGTGGATGGCAACCTTTCCCCGGAAGACGCGCTACGCCAGTTGCTGCAAGGCAGCGGCCTGCAATACCGGATCGATGAAGGTTCGGTGACGCTGATGCCGGTGCCAGCCTCGACGGCCAGCGGTCCGCTGGAGCTGGGCGTGACTGACATCAAGGTCGTCGGCAACTGGCTCGGCGATGCCGATGCCGCCGTGGTGCAGAACCACCCCGGGGCACGAACCGTGATCCGCCGCGAAGCCATGGTCGAGCAGGGCGCGATGAACGTCGGCGACGTGTTGAAGCGCGTTCCCGGTGTGCAAGTGCAGGACGCCAACGGCACCGGTGGCAGCGATATTTCCCTCAACGTCGGCGTGCGCGGCCTGACTTCGCGCCTGTCGCCTCGCTCCACCGTGCTGATCGATGGCATCCCGGCGGCGTTCGCGCCTTATGGCCAGCCGCAACTGTCCATGGCCCCGATTTCCTCTGGCAACCTCGACAGCATCGACGTGGTGCGCGGTGCCGGTTCCGTACGCTACGGACCACAAAACGTGGGCGGTGTGATCAACTTCGTGACCCGTGCGATCCCGGAACAGGCCTCTGCGGAAATCGGCACCACCCTGGAAACTTCGCAGCACGGTGGCTGGAAGCACATCGACACGGCATTCATGGGCGGCACCGCGGACAACGGCATGGGCGTGGCGCTGTTGTACTCCGGCGTGAACGGCAACGGTTACCGTGAAAGCAACAACGGCAACGACATCGACGACGTGATCCTCAAGACCCATTGGGCGCCGACCGATGTCGATGATTTCAGCCTCAACTTCCACTACTACGATGCCAAGGCCGACATGCCCGGTGGCCTGACCCAGGCGCAGTTCGACGCCGACCCGTTCCAGTCCGTGCGCGACCACGATAACTTCAGCGGCCGCCGCAAGGATGTGTCGTTCAAGTGGGCGCGGCAGATCGACGATCGCACTCAGGCTGAAGTGCTGACCTACTACACCGACAGTTTTCGTGGCAGCACCATCGCCTCCAGAGACCTGAGCACACTCAACTCCTATCCGCGCAGCTACTACACCTTCGGCATCGAGCCACGGGTGTCACATGTCTTCGATGTGGGGCCGACCACCCAGGAAGTCAGCGTCGGTTATCGCTACCTCAAGGAAGCCATGCACGAAGAGGCCAGCCGTGTGGCGCTGGTCAACAACGAGCCGGTCGCGCGTCCGGGGGCGGACGGCCATGTCTATCAGGACCGCACCGGTGGAACCGAGGCCAATTCGGTCTACGTCGACAACAAGATCGACGTTGGCAACTGGACCGTCACTCCGGGGATTCGCTTCGAGCACATCAGCACCGACTGGCACGACCGCCCGGTGCTCGATAACGCCGGTAAACGGGTGCCTGAGAAAAACCGCAGCATCGAAAGCAACGAGCCGCTGCCAGCCCTGAGCGTGATGTATCACGTGTCCGATGCCTGGAAACTGTTTGCCAACTACGAAACCTCGTTCGGTGCGCTGCAGTACTTCCAGTTGGGTCAGGGCGGTATCGGCGACAACACAGCCAACGGCCTGCAACCAGAAAAGGCCAAGACCTACGAAATCGGTACGCGCTACAACGATGACGTGTGGGGCGGTGAGGTGACGCTGTTCTACATCGACTTCGACGACGAACTGCAATACATCAGCAATGATGTGGGCTGGACCAACCTCGGCGCGACCAAGCACCAGGGCATCGAAACGTCGGTGCACTACGATCTGGCCGCGCTGGACCCCCGCCTGGACGGCCTGACCGCCAATGCCGGTTTCACCTACACCCGCGCCACCAACGAAGGTGACATCCCGGGCTTCAAGGGCCGTGACCTGCCGTTCTACTCCCGTCAGGTGGCCACTGCCGGCCTGCGTTACGACATCAACCGCTGGACCTGGAACCTCGACGCGTTCGCCCAATCCAAGCAGCGCTCGCCGGGCACCGGCGTGAACGCCGACGGCAGCTTCAACGGCAACTACATCACCGAAGGCAGCGCCGACGGCCAGTTCGGTGACATTCCGGGTTACGTGACCTGGAACGTGCGTAGCGGCTATGACTTCGGCCCGCAGGTGTCGAACCTGAAGCTGGGAGCGGGGGTGAAAAACATCTTCGACAAGCAGTACTTCACCCGCTCCAGCGACAACAACTCGGGCATGTACGTCGGTGCGCCGCGCACGCTCTTCGTGCAGGCCAGTGTCGGGTTCTGATAGACTGAGGTGCCCCAGAAACCCTGTGGGAGCGGGCTTGCTCGCGAAAGCGGTGTGTCATTCAGCATTGATGTTGGCTGACACTACGCCTTCGCGAGCAAGCCCGCTCCCACATTTGGTTCGCAGGTTTACCGGTGGAAGCTTTTCAGACCTTCAACACTTTCCCGCCAACGGCCACCGCCACCAGCAGCACCGCCATCAAGGCAAAGGCAAAACTCAGGCTGCTGCCATGGGCGATGAAGCCGATCACGGCCGGCCCCGCCAGGATGCCCGCGTAACCCAGGGTGGTAATGGCCGGCACGGCGATGCTCTCGGGCATGACTGTCTGCTTGCCCACGGCGGTGTACAACACCGGCACGATGTTCGAGCAACCGGCACCCAGCAGCGCATAACCCACCAGCGCCGCCTCCCAACCCGGTGCGAAGGTCGCCAGCAACAAGCCTGCGGCGGCTGTCAGCCCGCCGAACACAATCACTCGTTTCGCGCCCAGCCGCCGTACGATTTTGTCACCGGTCAGGCGTCCCACGGTCATGGTCAAGGCAAACGCTGCGTAGCCGAGCCCCGCGTAGGCGGTGTCGATACCGCGCTCCTGCGCCAGGAACACCGCGCTCCAGTCCAGTGCCGCGCCTTCGGCCAGGAACACGATGAAGCACATGCCACCGATGAACAGGACGATGCCATGGGGAACGGCAAACGCCGGGCCCGAACTTTCGCTGCCATAGGGCAACAGGTGTGGCACGGCCTTGGCCAGTGCGATCAACAGCAGCACGATCACCACCAGCGTGGCGCCCAGTGGTGAAATGCCGAGCCCGAGCAAGGCACTGACACCTGCCGCGCCGACTATGCCACCGAGACTGAACAGGCCATGGAAACCCGACATCATGTTCCTGCCGCTGGCGCGCTCGACGATCACCGCTTGCAGGTTGACCGTCGAATCCACCGTGCCCAGACCCGCGCCGAACATGAACAAGGCAGCGATCAGGGCCGGAATCGACGACACCGTCGCCAGCAGCGGCAGGGCGGCGCAGATCAGCAGGGTCCCACCGGTCGCCACGCGTCGGCAGCCGAAACGTGTGGCCAGAATCCCGGCCAGAGGCATTGCCAGAATCGAACCCACACCCAGGCTCAGCAGCAACAGGCCCAGGGTGCCTTCATCCAGCCCGGCCCGGGCCTTGGCATAGGGCACCAGCGGCGCCCACGCGGCGATGCCGAACCCGGCGATGAAAAAGGCGATGCGCGTGGACATCTGTTCCAGGCGACCGGGAACGAAGGTGGTTTGGTTGTTGAGGCTGGTCATATCAATCCCTGGCAAAAAACGTCACGTCCTCAACGGACAGTGATCGGCCGGCGAGGGTTCGATCAGTGCCCGGAAAGTTTTGCGGTCAAACAGGGCGACATCGTTGCACAGCGCCGCTGTGTTTCGCGATATGTTGAGCCATTCCAATGACACACGGAGGGCGCCATGGCGCAGAGGTACGATGCACGGGGCAATATCTACATCGTGGTGGCGCCCGAAGAACTGCGCCGCCAGGGTATCGACTTGCCCGATCAGGCCGGCCACGCCGCACAAACCCGTCAGGCATGGGCCGTGGCGGCCATCGAGGCTTGCTGTAGCTGGGCACCCGGCACGCAGCCGGTCGGCGGCAAGGATCATCGCAGCGACGGATTGCTGGTCGGACCGTTCCAGGCGTCGTCTCCCTTCGATCTGCTGATCGTCAACACCGATGGCACGCTGGCCGAGCGCAGCGGCAACGGGCTGACGATCTTTTCTCAGGCGCTGAGCGACCAAGGTTTTTTTGCGCAGGGCGAAACCTGTGAACTCAGGGTGCATCACGATAAAACCGACACGGCTTCACCGGGGCAGACTTCGGTGAAAACCGCTCAAGTCGAGGGCGTGAAGGGTTTCTGGCTTGACCTTGGCCAGCCTGGGTTCGGGCCGTCGGCGGTCAGTGCCGCGGGCGTTGAAACGGCGCTGTTGAACGGCCATGAGCTCAGCCACGTCAAACAGTTGTCGACACTCAATGGCGCATGGTCGCGCAGCCAGTTCGCGCGGGTCGGCAACCCGCATTGCGTGACGTTGGTCGACAGCGCCGATGCCTTGCCGAGCAACGAGCAGATGCGCGAGCCGGCGTTGGGCGAAGGGCTGACGCGAATCGCCTACGCGATGCCGACCGGGGCAGGACAACCCTGTGTTGCGGGGATCAATCTGCAATGGGCGATGCGCTTGTCCGCAGGGCACATCGCTGCACGGGTGTTCGAGCGGGGCGAGGGGCCGACGGCGTCGTCGGGGACCAGTGCCGGCGCAGTGGCCTGTGCGGCGTGGCGCGTGGGTTGGGTCAGTGCCGGGGAAGTGAAGGTAACGATGCCGGGGGGCACGGCGCCGATCTTGCTGGAGGAAGAGCAGGGGACGTTGAGTCGGGTCAGCCTGTTTGGTACGGCTCGAATGATCGATTGATTGTCAGATCGCCTTCGCGAGCAAGCCCGCTCCCACAATTGAGCGAGTTGCCCGGACAAACGCGATCAAATGTGGGAGCGGGCTTGCTCGCGAAGAGGCCTGCCCAGTCAACACCAAACTCAGCTCACCCCACTGAACTCCACCACCGGTATCGTCCGCTTCATCAACACCTTGCCATCGCGCACCGAGTACAGCGGCAACCCCTGGCTGCGGATGACCTCGTAGTCACTCTCGGCCGACAGGATCAGCAGGTTCGCCGGTCGCCCGCGTTCCAGGCCATATCGATCGCCGAGGTTCATGGCTCTGGCGCTATTGTCCGTCACCAGGTCCAGCGCACTTTGCAGGTTGCGATAACCGAGCATGTGGCAGATGTGCAGACCGGCTTCGAGCACCCGCAAGATGTTGCCATTGCCCAGCGGATACCACGGATCGACGATGGAGTCCTGGCCGAAACACACGTTCATGCCCGCTTCCAGCAACTCGTTGACCCGGGTCACGCCCCGGCGTTTCGGGAAATTATCGAAGCGCCCTTGCAGGTGGATGCTTTCAGTGGGGCAGGAGACAAAGCTGATCCCCGAATGCCCGAGCAGGCGAAACAGCTTGGCGCAGTAGGCGTTGTCGTAGGAGCCCATGGCCGTGGTGTGGCTGGCCGTGACCCGCGAACCCATGTCGCGGCTGCGGGCCTCTTCGGCCAGCACTTCGAGAAAGCGTGAGTGCGGGTCGTCGGTTTCGTCGCAATGCACGTCCACCAGGCAACCGCTGCGTTCGGCAAGGTCCATGAGGAACTTCACCGAACTGACGCCCTGATCGCGGGTGTATTCGAAATGCGGAATGCCGCCCACCACATCCGCCCCCATGCGGATGGCTTCTTCCATCAACTCGCGACCATTGCGGTAGGACTCGATGCCTTCCTGGGGGAACGCGACGATTTGCAGGTCGACCAGGTGCCGGCTTTCCTCGCGCACTTCGAGCATCGCCTTGAGCGCAGTCAGTTGCGGGTCGGTGACGTCGACGTGGGTGCGCACATGCTGGATGCCATGGGCGGCGAGGGCCTGGATGGTTTTCCGGGCGCGGGCCTTGGTGTCTTCCAGGGTGATGGTTGCCTTGCGCTCGCCCCAGCACTCGATGCCTTCGAACAGCGTGCCGCTCATGTTCCAGCGCGGCTCGCCGGCGGTCAGGGTCGCGTCGAGATGAATGTGCGGCTCGACAAAGGGCGGCACCACCAGATTGCCGCCGGCATCCAGATCGTCAGGGCCCAGGGTCGGGGCTTCGATCTGGCGGGAGATGCTGCTGATCCGGCCGTTTTCCAGGTACAACTCATGCAGGCCTTCCTGGTTGCGCAGACGGGCATTGATGATGTGCATCGGGCGGATCCTTTTAGCGAGTCGTATAGGCAATACCTCTACGTTAGCTCGCTGGTGGCAACTCGTGCCAGTGACATTGATCAGCGTAATCCAAATGTGGGATTTGGGTTTGTTCAGGAGATTTTTTGCAGGGGCAAGAACCGCATCAAGGCAGCGATGACTGCTTCAGGCGCGTCTTCCTGGACCAGGTGCCCGGCGTTGGGTATCGGATGGAACTGCGCGCCGGGAATCATCTGGTGTAAGGCCCGCCCGCGTTCGACGGGAATCCACCGGTCGTCTTCACCCCAGAGAATCTGCACCGGGCAGCGAATCGTCGGGTACAACCCCTGCGCCTCAAGGGTGTAGCGCTCGTCCATCTGCGCGATCTGCCGGTAGAACGCCGCTTGCCCCGGTTCTCCCAGCCATGGCTGTACGTAGGGGGCGAGTTCGGCGTCGGGAATGTCGCGCTGGATGGCTCCGCGAATATAGGCCGGCACGATGGCGCGCTGGATGTAATCGGGCAATCCGATGAACGCCGCTTCATGCTGACGCACATGCTGCACGAACGGCGAACCCCAGGGTGTCAACGCTACCGGGTCGATCAGTGTCAGGCTGCGGTAATCCTTGCCATCGAGCAGATGCGTGCGCAGGGCGGTGGCGCCGCCGAAGTCGTGGGCCACCACGTCGGGGCGATCCAGGCCCCAATGCTCCAGCAGTTGCGCCAACAGCTGGTTTTGCACGCCCAAGGACACATCGCCATCCGGCTGTGCGGATTGCCCGTAACCCAGCAGATCGAAGTAGTACACGCGGTGTGTGGTGATGAAGTGCGGCGCTATCCGGTGCCACACCCAGGAAGAAAAGGGCGTGCCATGCACGAACACCAGCGGCGGGCCGTCGCCGTGAATGGCGTAGCGCACCTGATGTCCTTTGAAGTCAAAAACCTCATCCAGCGGCTGTAGGAGCGAGCTTGCTCGCGAAGAACGTCAACGATAACGCGCGGCAGCTGGCAGCCCGCGGGGCTCTGGCGTCCATCGCGAGCGAGCTCGCTCCTACAGGTGGGGGCTATTCGCCGCGATAGATGCAACCGCTGGTGCAGGTTTCGTGGATGCGGATCGCACTGAGTTCCGGCAACAGAGGCTTCAATTCCTGCCAGATAAACTTGGCCAACACTTCGCTGGTCGGGTTTTCCAGGCCAGGAATGTCGTTCAGGTAGTTGTGGTCCAGACGCTCGTACAGCGGCTTGAAGATCTCTTTGATTTCCGAGAAATCGCGGATCCAGCCGGTGTGCGGGTCGAGGTCGCCGCTCAGGTGGATCGCCACTTTGAACGAGTGACCGTGCAGGCGCCCGCACTTGTGGCCGTCCGGTACGTGGGGCAGGCGGTGGGCGGATTCGAAGGTAAACTCTTTGAAAATTTCCACAGTATCTTCAGCTCTGTTCAGGTGGCGTTCGCCGCAGCGATTCGGGCAGGTGGCGAGTTTACCAGTTTGTCCTGACTAAAGGGTCAGCAAGCGCTCGCCCAGGCGACCGTTGGCGGCCAGTTCGAGGAATTCGTCGCCCATGCGGCGGCTTTCGTCCATGGTCGTGCGCCAGTATTTCTGCCGGCTCGGGGCGTCGCCCATGAAGCGCTTGAAGTCGTTACGGTCTGGCAGCTTGCCGTAGGGCAGGCGCGCCAGATAGTCCTTCGACGGCGCCAGCAGCAGCACGTTTTGCAAGCGCGCCGGGCAGGCGCGGCGCCACGGCAGGGTCTTGTCGAACCAGCCGGGAATCACCCGATCGGTGAAATGCGGGTAAAGCACGATGTCGTTGCCGCTGTAAGGCAGGTCCAGGTGGTAGTCCAGCAAGCCGCCGTCGCGGTAGGTGCCGGCGCCAGCGCCCGGCAGGTCGCGCACACCTTCCATCACCATCGGGATCGAGCCCGAAGCCAGCAGGGCCTGGCGCAGATTGCCGGCGTTGAGGGCGACGAAGCGCGACGGGAAGTCGTGCAAGGCGTCGACCGGCGGCGCCAGGCGCGGGTCGTGGATGATCAGGCGTTCGAAGTGCCGGGCCAGCCGCGCCCGGCCGCGCAGGTTGTCGGCGATGACCGAGGACAGGCCCAGCCCGAGGCGTCCGCGGTGATCGTCGGCGAGCAGGCCGTGGCTTTTGACCACCATGATGTTCAGGCGGTAATCGCTGTTGTCGAGGATCGAGGCATCGCGACCTTCGAGCAGGTCATTGAGCATGCGCTGTGAGCTCTGGCTGATCTGCGCCATGGTCACGCCCTTGGCGAAATTCTGCTCGGTGTACAGCTGCCCGAGACGCCGGATGCCTTCGGCGGCGTCTGGCAGGCAGGCGCTGGCGAAGCGCCAGGAACCCACCGATGCACCAATCAGCGAACGTTCCCGCGGTGCCGCCGGCAGCCACTGGCCGAACAGCGCCAGGTCCAGCCCCTGAATCCCCAGCGCCTTCGGACCGCCGGCCGCACCGGGCAAGGTGCCGACTTCAGCCGCATCCAGGCCGTTGGCGCGGATGTGCGCAAAGGCGCGCGGACCGGCCTTGAGGGTCAGGGAAGGGAACTTGATGTGGATGGCGGTCATTACGGTCTCGATGTGTGGCCAGCAGAAATTATAAACACGAACACTGTGGGAGCGGGCTTGCTCGCGAAAGCGGTTTGACCGTCAACATTGATGTCGACTGACACGGCCTCTTCGCGAGCAAGCCCGCTCCCACAGGGAATGTGTAATGGCCAGCAGTAATGGCCATTCAGCTTCAATTAAGTTCGTCCAGCTAAGGTGTCGCCCACGCCCGGGAACCTGGCCCGGATCAAGCGCCGGAATTGCAGACGCTGGTACCATTGCGGCTTTCGAGAAGCTCACACCACTCGCACTGGCCAGTTCTACCGATGATCGGCAGCAGGGTATCGACCGGGATCTGGAATTAGACGCTGTCAGCGGGCAGGTTCTCAAGAATCATCAGGATTGGTAATGAACGTGTTTTTATTCAATCGATGCGCCGGCGGCCGGATGGCGCTGCTGCTTCTGGCATTTTGCTCAGCGGTGATGGCCCGCGACCTGGACCAGGATGAAGCCCTGCGCCTGCGTCAACAGGGCGTGATCCTGCCGCTGGAGCAACTGCTGCAGCAGGCAATGGATCGCTACCCCGGCTCGAAACTGCTGGAAGCCGAGCTCGAAGAAAAACACGACGTCTACATTTATGAAGTCGAGTTGCTGACCCCTGAAGGCGTGGTCCGCGAACTGGGCATCGATGCCGCCAACGGTCGCTTATTGAAAGACAAGGAAGACTGATCCATGCGTTTGCTTCTGGTGGAAGACCATGTGCCCCTGGCCGACGAACTGCTGGCCGGTCTCAACCGCCAGGGTTATGCGGTGGACTGGCTGGCCGACGGTCGCGACGCGGTGCATCAGGGCAGTACCGAACCTTACGACCTGATCATCCTCGACCTCGGTTTGCCCGGCGTGCCGGGGCTTGAGGTGCTGGCGCAATGGCGCGCGACGGGGCTGGCCACGCCGGTGCTGATCCTGACGGCCCGTGATTCCTGGGCCGAGCGCATCGAAGGCCTCAAGGCCGGTGCCGACGATTACCTGACCAAACCCTTTCATCCCGAAGAGCTGTTCTTGCGCATCCAGGCGCTATTGCGCCGTTCCCATGGCCAGGTCAACCAGCCGACGCTCAAGGCCGCAGGGCTGCACCTGGACGAAAGTCGCCAGTGCGTTGTCCGCGACGGTGCGGACATTCAACTGACTGCCGCGGAGTTTCGCCTGTTGCGTTATTTCATGCTGCACCCCGAGCAGATCCTCTCCAAAAGCCACCTCGCCGAACACCTCTACGACGGTGAAACCGAGCGCGATTCCAATGTGCTGGAGGTCCACGTCAACCATCTGCGCCGCAAGCTCGGCAAAAGCGTGATTGAAACCCGTCGCGGCCAGGGCTATCTGCTCGGCGGGCAAGCCCGGTGAGATCGATCCAGCGCCGCTTGAGCCTGGGCCTGATCAGCGTGATGGTGGTCGTTGGCCTGGTGCTGGCGCAAACCAGCCTGTGGCTGTTCGAAATGGGCTTGCAGCGCTACCTCGAAGCCGGGTTGCGCAATGACAGCGAGAACCTGCTGGCGGCCCTCGTGCGCGGGCCGCAAGGCTTGCAACTGGATGAACGACGGCTGTCGCCGGCCTATCAGCGGCCGTTTTCCGGGCATTATTTCCGCATCGATTTCGCCGACGGCCATTGGCGCTCCCGTTCCTTATGGGATCAGGAACTGCCGGCACTCGATCAACCCGGCCTGCACGACAACCTGCAACTGGGGCCGGAAGGGCAGCAGTTGCTGGTGCTGCGTACGGACTATCGACGTTCGGGGGTGCCGATTTCCATCAGCGTCGCCGAGGATTACACGCCGATACGCGAAAGCTTCCGGCGGGTGCAACAGCTTGGGTTGGGCCTCGGTTTGACCGGGCTGCTGCTGATTTTGCTGCTGCAGCGGATTACCGTGCGCCGCGCCTTGCGGCCGCTGGAGCAGGCGCGCGAACAGATCGCGCAGTTGCAGCGGGGCCAGCGCTCGCAACTCGATGATCAGGTGCCGGTGGAACTGGAGCCACTGGTGGCGCAGATCAATCACTTGCTGGCCCACACCGAGGACAGCCTCAAGCGCTCGCGCAATGCCCTGGGCAACCTCGGCCACGCGTTGAAAACGCCGTTGGCGGTGTTGTTGAGCCTGGCCTCGAGCGAACAGCTTGAGGCGCACCCGCAATTGCGCAAGACCCTCAGGGAACAACTGCAGCAGGTCGAACAGCGGCTCAACCGGGAACTCAATCGTGCGCGGTTGTCCGGCGATGCGTTGCCGGGCGCACTGTTTGATTGCGATGCCGAGTTCCCCGGATTGCTGGCAACCCTGAACATGATCCATGGCGAACACCTGGCGCTGAGCTACCGCGCACCGACCGGCCTGCAATTGCCATGGGATCGTGAAGACCTGCTGGAACTGTTGGGCAACCTGCTGGATAACGCCTGTAAATGGGCGGATGCCGAGGTTCGCGTGAGTGTGGCCGAAACGGCGGACGGGTTTGAACTGAGTGTCGAAGACGACGGCCCGGGCATCCCCGAAGAGCGTCGCGATCAGGTGTTCAGCCGAGGTACGCGGCTGGATGAACAAACCCATGGGCATGGCCTGGGGCTGGGCATCGTGCGCGACATCGTCGATAGCTGGGGCGGGAAACTGTCGTTACTGCAAAGCGAATGGGGCGGGCTGAAGGTCGTCATCGAATTACCCAGACACTGAGATCCATTGTGGGAGCGGGCTTGCTCGCGAAGGCGGTGTGTCAGTCGATAAAAATGTCTGCTGACACTCCGCCTTCGTCGGAACGCCGCCCGGAGCAAGCCCGCTCCCACAAGGGAGTGGCGCACCGGGCTCAGGTGTGATGAATCTCCCGATCCTTGGTTTCAGGCATGAAGAAAATACCCAGCACAGCCGTCATCACCGCGATGACGATCGGATACCACAGCCCATAGTAGATATCCCCGGTGGCCGCCACCATGGCAAACGCCACCGTCGGCAGGAAGCCACCGAACCAGCCGTTGCCGATGTGATAGGGCAGCGACATCGAGGTGTAGCGGATGCGCGCCGGGAACAGTTCCACCAGCCAGGCGGCAATCGGCCCGTAGACCATGGTCACGTAGATCACCAGGATCGTCAGCAGCAACAGCACCATCGGGTAGTTGGTCTTGGCCGGGTCGGCCTTCTCGGGGTAGCCGGCGTCCTTGAGGGCGGTGGCGAGGGTGGCGGTAAAGGCGTCGTTTTTGGCCTTGAAGTCGGCGCCCGGCATACCGGTGCCCTCGAAGCTCTCGATCACTTTCTCGCCAATGCGCACCTGCGCAACAGCGCCCGGCTCGGCTTTCACGTTCGCATAGGGGATGGCCCGCTTTGCCAACACGGTCTTGGCCAGGTCACAGGAACTGGTGAATTTGGCCTTGCCCACCGGGTCGAACTGGAACGAACACTGGTCGGGATTGGCAATGACCGTGACCGGATTTTTCTCCTGCGCGACGAACACGTCGGGGTTACCGTATTGGGTCAACGCATGGAAGATCGGGAAATAGGTCACGGCCGCGATAATGCAGCCGGCCATGATGATGCCTTTGCGGCCGATGCGGTCGGACAGGCTGCCGAAAAAGACAAAGAACGGAGTACTGATCAGCAGCGAGCCGGCAATCAGCAGGTTGGCGGTCTGCGGTTCGATCTTCAGCGTCTGCAGCAGGAAAAACAGCGCATAGAATTGCCCGGTGTACCAGACCACGGCCTGGCCGGCGGTGCCGCCGAGCAGGGCCATGATCACGATCTTGAGGTTGTCCCAACGGGCGAAGGATTCGGTCAATGGTGCCTTGGAGGACTTGCCTTCGGCTTTCATTTTCTGGAACACCGGCGACTCGCTGAGCTGCAGGCGGATGTACACCGAGATTATCAACAACAGGATCGACAGCAGGAACGGAATCCGCCAGCCCCAGGCTTCGAAGGTTTCGGTGCCCAGGACGGTGCGGCAGGCGAGGATCACCAGCAGTGAAAGAAACAGGCCGAGGGTGGCTGTCGTCTGAATCCACGAGGTGAAGTAGCCGCGTTTGCCCTTGGGGGCATGTTCGGCCACGTAGGTGGCTGCGCCGCCGTACTCACCGCCCAGCGCCAGACCTTGCAACAGGCGCAGGCTGATCAGAATGACCGGCGCGGCTACGCCGATGGTTGCATAGCCAGGCAGCATGCCTACCACGGCCGTGGAGACGCCCATGATCACGATGGTGATGAGAAAGGTGTGTTTGCGTCCGATCATGTCACCCAGCCGGCCGAACACGATGGCGCCGAAGGGCCGGACGGCGAAGCCTGCGGCGAAGGCGAGCAGGGCGAAGATGAAGGAAGTCGTTTCGTTGACACCGGCAAAGAAGTGCTTGGCGATGATCGCCGCGAGGGATCCGTACAGGTAGAAGTCATACCATTCGAACACGGTGCCCAGGGACGACGCGAAAATGACCTTGCGTTCCTCCCGGGTGATTCCGTGATGGGGTGTATGGTCCGTGGATGTGCTGTCGATTACTGCCATGAGTATTCTCCGTCTTGCACTTGTTGTAGGCCGGAGTTCCCACCAACATTTACCCTACCCAGGCCCTGGGGGTGATGTCATCGAATTACGGGTCTTGCATACAGGTTGACGCCTTGAAACGCTGCAAGGTTCCTAGAAGCATAATCACCTTGTGGCAGATATCCACTCGCCACTACGCCTTAGGTTGAAAGGAGGGGCTGGCACAAGAACTGTAGGAGCGAGCCTGCTCGCGATGGTGTGTCAGTGACGCCAAGGTGGCTGACACACCATCGCGAGCAAGCTCGCTCCTACAGGGGGGATGTTTGCGGGGTTTAAACGCGGAACTGATCCATCAGGCTCTGCTGCTGGTTCGCCAGGCTGTTGAGCGACTGGCTGACCCGTGCCGATTCATTGGCCTGGCCCGACAGCGACTCGGTCACGTCGCGAATGGTCGCCACGTTGTTGTTGATCTCCTCGGCCACCGCGCTTTGCTCTTCGGCGGCACTGGCGATCTGCATGTTCATGTCGTTGATCACGGTCACCGCATCACCGATCTGGCGCAGCGCCGTCACGGCCTGGCCAACCTGCTCGACACTGCCCTGGGCCTGACGATGGCTGTTGTTCATCGAACCCACTACATCTTGTGTGCCGCTTTGCAGTTGTTCGATCACCAGGCGGGTTTCCTCCACTGACTCCTGGGTCCGTCGCGCCAGGTTGCGCACCTCATCGGCGACCACGGCAAAACCGCGTCCGGCCTCACCGGCACGGGCTGCTTCGATCGCGGCGTTGAGAGCCAGCAGGTTGGTCTGCTCGGCGATCGCACGGATCACTTCCAGTACCGTGCCGATCTTCTCGCTGTTGGCTGCCAGGCCTTCGACCTGAACCATCGCCGCGCTCATGTCGGCGGCGAGGTTGTCGATGCTGGCGGTGGTGCGGTCGATCACGGTCAAACCCTGACGGGTCGCCTGATCGGCATCGCGGGCGGCGTGTGCCGCTTGCGCGGCGCTGCGGGCAACATCCTGGGCGGTGGCGCTCATTTCATGGGACGCCGTCGCCACCTGATCCACCTGACGGTATTGCTGTTCCATGCCGGCGCTGGTCTGGGTGGCGATGGCGGAAGACTGGTCCGCGGTGCTGCGGGCGTCCTGCACCGAGCGTTTCACTTCGGCGATGATCGGTTGCAGCTTGTCGAGGAAACGGTTGAACCAGCCGGCCAGTTGGCCCAGTTCATCCTTCTTGTCGTAAGCCAGCCGACGGGTCAGGTCACCTTCGCCGCTGGCGATGTCTTCGAGCATGTGCGCCACGCCGAGGATCGGTTTGGTGACGCTGCGGGCCATCAGCCACACCAGCACCAGGCCCAGCAGCGCGGCGAGTATCCCCAGGCCGAGCTCGACCAGCGTACCGGCGGTGTTGCTGTCGTCCAGTTGCTTTTTCAGGGCTTCGGCGGGGCCGACCAGGACTTTTTCCGGCACGTCGAGCAGCACGCCCCAGGATTTTCCGCCGGGAATCGGCTGGAACGGTGCCAGCACTTTCAGTTGCTGATTGCTGTGCAGGCTGCCGGTCTTGCTGCTGGCGGCAAGCATGCGCAGCAGTTCGGCGCCACTGGCCTTGTCCACGGCCTCCAGGCGCTGGCTGAGTTTGCTGGCGTCCGGGCTGTAGCCGGCGAGCAGGCCGGCCGGGCTGATGATGCTGACACTGGTCTGGCCGTCGTAGAGTTTCTTGCTGGCGCCCAGGCTGACCGCTTGCAGGCTGTTGAGGTTGATGTCCACCGACAGCGAGGCGATGACCTTGCCGTTGACCATCAGCGGGAAAACGATGCTGGTCATCAGCACGTTCTGGCCGTCGATCTCATAGAAGTACGGTTCGATCACGCACGGCTTGAGTGTGGTGCGCGGGCACGTGAACCAGGCGTTGGCCGCTTCGCCGCTGGGGCCGGTGCTGGTGTCGGCCATGTCCTTTTCCGGCAAGGCCATGGACGTCACTTTGCCCGGCGTCGGCTGCGACCAGTAGAGGGCGAAACGGCCCTTGTCGTTGCTGCCCAGTTCGGCTTGGCCGGTGAACAGGTCGTCCTTGCCATCCAGCCCGTTGGGTTCGAACACCAGGGACAGGCCGAGCAGGTCCGGGTTGGCCTGCAGGGCCGACTTGACCTGGCGGGTCAGGTCTTCGCGCAGGTCGAAGGCATCGAGAAAGCGCTTCTCGGCCTGCTCACGCAGGAACAGTACCTGGCGGGAGAAGCCGTGGCCGTACTGATAGGCGTCCATGAACTGCTGGCGAATCCCCAGCGCCTGGTTTTCGCCCTGGGACTCGATCCGGGCCTGGGCCGCTTCGGTCAGCATCTCCATGCTCGAGGCTTTCACCATCCCGGAGCTGTGCTCCATGCGGTACAGGGAAAGACCCACCAGCAGGGTCACGATGCCCGCCAGGCACAGCCCGGCCAGCAGGGTGATTTTCCATTGAATGGAAAGTTGTCTGAGCGACATGGAGACGTCCTTATTCGATAAATATCTGAGACTTTGCACTGTAGCGGCCGGAATTTCGGTTTCTTTATCCCGTCTATCGGCTATCAAGCACTTCCCCCTGTAGGAGCGAGCCTGCTCGCGATGGTCGTCAACGATGATGATGGAAACCTGATACCCCACGGTGCTCTCAAGTGCATCTCGAGCTAGCTCGCTCCTACAGGTCTCACATGCCGTTACATATCGATAGCGCCGGGGTGCTTTGACAAGTAGGTGATGCTGCGGCACAGTGCGCGCCCTCTAATAAAACCCATTCCTTAATCCGCTGGCGGCTCTTCGCAGACTGCCGGACGGAGTCTTTTCGTTTGTCTCGAGGTAAAGAAATGAATGCAGTAATTGCCGCGGTCGGCATCATGCTGGTACTCAGCCTGTCCCGCGTGCATGTAGTGATCGCCCTGATCGTCGGTGCGCTGGTCGGTGGCCTGACCGGTGGCCTGGGGATCGAGGCGACACTCAAGGCTTTCAACGGTGGCCTTGGCGGTGGGGCGACGGTGGCGCTGTCCTACGCCTTGCTGGGCGCTTTCGCCGTGGCCATTGCCAAGTCCGGCATGGCCCATGCGCTGGCGGACAAGGCGCTGGCAATGGTCGATCGCCAGCACGCCAGCGGCGGTGGTCAGGTCAAATGGCTGTTGATCGGCCTGCTCTGGGTCGTGGCCATTGCCTCGCAGAACATCCTGCCGATCCATATCGCGTTCATTCCGTTGCTGGTGCCGCCGCTACTGTATGTGCTGACCAGACTGCAACTGGACCGTCGACTGATCGCCTGTGTCATGACCTTCGGTTTGATCACGCCCTACATGTTCCTGCCGGTGGGCTTCGGCAACATCTTCCTCAATGAGATCCTGCTGGCCAACGTCGCGCGCAGCGGGGTGGACATCAGCGGCATCAATGTGACCCACGCCATGGGCATTCCCGCCCTGGGCATGGTGGCGGGCCTGCTGATCGCGTTTGTCAGCTACCGCAAGAAGCGTGTCTACGATCTGGCAAGGATCGAACAGGTCGAGCAAGTGGCGGTGCAGTACAACCCGCTGAGCCTGATGGTGGCTGGCGTGGCCGTCGCGGCGGCGTTCATCGTTCAGTTGTTGCTGGATTCTATGATTATCGGTGCACTGGTCGGCTTCCTGATTTTCTCGGTGTCGGGCATCGTCAAATGGCGCGACACCGATGACCTGTTCACCGAAGGCATGAAAATGATGGCGATGATCGGTTTCATCATGATCGCCGCCTCGGGATTTGCCGAAGTGATGAAGGCCACCGGTGAGGTGCAGACGCTGGTCGAGTCGTCGGCGTCGTACATCGATCACAGCAAGGGCATCGGTGCCTTGCTGATGCTGCTGGTGGGGCTGCTGGTGACCATGGGCATCGGCTCTTCGTTCTCCACCGTGCCAATTCTGGCGGCGATCTTCGTGCCGCTGTGCGTGCAACTGGGCTTCAGCCCGTTGGCGATCGTGTGCATCGTCGGTACCGCCGGTGCCTTGGGCGACGCCGGGTCGCCGGCTTCGGACTCGACCCTCGGCCCGACCTCCGGCCTGAACATCGACGGCCAGCACCATCACATCTGGGACACCGTGGTCCCGACCTTCCTGCACTACAATCTGCCGCTGCTGGCGTTCGGCTGGGTGGCGGCGATGGTCCTGTAACCCCGGAACCCCGGAACCCCGGAACCCCGGAACCCCTTGTAGGAGCGAGCTTGCTCGCGATGGTCGTTAACGATGCCGCGTGTTTACTGACTAAACGCAGCGCTCTTGGGTCCATCGCGAGCAGGCTCGCTCCTACAGGGGCTCGCAAGTCCATCTCACAGCGTTCAACTTTTGCCCTGGCGTGCCGTTAAAGCTTTTACCCACGCCAACAAAATCAAAAGAGTGAACGTCATGCGCATGAGCCTCAAGGCTAAAGTCCTGTCCCTTGCCGTCCTCCCGGTGTTGCTGTTTGCGCTGGTCATCAGCCTGACCACGCTGTTCATTCTTCAGGATCAGGCGCGCAAGGAAGTCGAGCAGACCCGCGAACGCCTGCTCAGCGATGCCAAGGCGACCCTGCAAAGCTACGTGGCCGTGGCCATGACCGCGATCAAACCGCTTTACGACGCGGCCGCCCCCGGCGATCAGGCGGCGCGGGCCCAGGTGATCAAGCTGCTGTCGAGCATCACCTATGGCAAGGACGGCTACTTCTTCGGCTACGACTCCAACACCGTGCGCCTGTTCAAGGCCAGCAGTCCCGAAGGCGTGGGCCAGAGCTTCAAGGACAACCGCGATCCGAACGGTGTCTACGTCAACCGCGATCTGGTGAAAGTCGCCAGGGACGGTACGCACTACCTGCAATACAGCTCGCCATTACCCGGTAACTCCCAGGTGCTGGTGCCCAAGCTCGGCTACACCGAATACCTGCCGAAGTGGGACATGGCGGTCGGTACCTCGGTCAACCTCGACGGCATTGAAGCGCAAGTGGCGGTGGTCGAAGCCAAGGTCCAGGAGCGCATGCAAGGCATGGTGCTGAGCATCGTCGGCGTGGCGGTCGTGGTGCTGCTGGTGATTGCCGCTGCCGGAATGTTGCTGGCCAACACCATTCTGCGTCCGCTGCATCTGATGAAAGCCAACCTCGACGACATCGCGGCAGGCGAGGGCGATCTGACCCGTCGCCTGACGCTCACCAGTCAGGATGAGCTCGGCGAGCTGGCGGGCTCGTTCAACCGTTTCGTCGACAAGATTCACGGGCTGGTACGGCAGATCACCGAAATGACCTCGCAACTGACCGGGCTGGTGAGTCAGGTGTCCGACCAGGCCCATCGCTCGGACCAGGCCATGGAGCGTCAACGCCATGAGACCGATCAGGTGGCCACGGCGATCAATGAAATGTCGGCGGCGGCCCAGGAAGTGGCCAAGAGCGCGCA
This sequence comes from Pseudomonas sp. Pseusp16, assembly GCF_047324915.1. Classification (NCBI taxonomy): domain Bacteria; kingdom Pseudomonadati; phylum Pseudomonadota; class Gammaproteobacteria; order Pseudomonadales; family Pseudomonadaceae; genus Pseudomonas; species Pseudomonas sp. Pseusp16. The sequence goes on from NZ_CP168522.1 coordinate 359,171, forward strand.
GAACGCCGCGGTGGCAGCCCAGCAGACCGACGAAGAAGGGCAGGCGGCCAAGCGTGTGGTGGCCGGCAGCATCGAGAAGATCCATGCGCTGGTGGACGACATCCGCAGTAGTGGCGTGTCCCTCGACAGCTTGCAAAAAGACGTGTCGTCGATTGTCAGCGTGCTCGGGGTGATCCGCTCGATTGCCGAGCAGACCAACCTGCTGGCGCTCAACGCGGCCATCGAAGCCGCCCGTGCGGGGGAGGCCGGACGCGGTTTTGCGGTGGTGGCCGATGAAGTGCGGGCGCTGGCCAGCCGCACGCAAATCAGCACCCAGGAAATCCAGGGCATGATCGACCGCTTGCAGGCCGGCACCCGGTCTGCAGTGGAGGCGATGCGCCGCTCCAGCGAGGCTGGCGATGGCACCTCGGCCCAGGCCAACGAGGCGGGGGCTTCGCTGGACACCATGGCGCAACTGATCGCGACCATCAATTCGATGAATGCGCAGATCGCCAGCGCCGCCGAAGAGCAGACCGCCGTGGCCGAAGAGATCAATCGCAGCGTGCACCAGATTGCCGTGGCGGTGGATAACGTCGCCGACGAAACCCAACTCGGTGCGCAAACGTCCCGTAGCCTGGCCGACCTCGGTCAGCGCCTGGGCAGTCTGGTCGGGCAGTTCCGTATCTGACAGAACAGAGACAAGACCTGTGGGAGCGGGCTTGCTCGCGAAGGCGGTGTGTCAGACAACAATTATCGTGACTGACACTCCCTCTTCGCGAGCAAGTCGAATCGTCGCACCGCCGCTCCCACAGGGATTTGTAATCGGCAGGAGCGACAGCCACTACACTTATCCTGTGCATCCGAGCACGGGACGACCTTGCTAGAGGAGTCAGCTCCATGATTGACCGTGAAAGTATCTGCGATTGTCCGAAATGTACCTGCAAACTCGGTGAACATCCGATTGCCCGTCACGGCAAGCATTACTGCTGTGAAGCCTGCGCCAAACACCATGAGCACGGCGAGGAGTGCGCTCATAAAGACTGCAAGTGCGCCCACTGAAAACCACGGTACACGCAAAAGTGGAGCCTAGTCCGGCTCCACTTCCAGCCTGAGGCTGCCATCCTCCAGGCGTTCGCTGCGGCGGACGTTGCCCTGCAAGCGCCGCCCTTCGACCCGCAGCACCAGGGTCCTGGCATGCTCCAGATCTTTCGGCAGTGGTGCCGGGACGCGTATAGCGAAGCAAAAGGCGTCATTTTCGACCTGTTCCAGTCCGATCCGGCACTCGGCGCTTTTGGTGATGCGGCCGAGCGACGTGTCCAGACCGTAGTCCAGTTGCGCAGGGCTGCTGATGGGTGTTGCGCTCATGTCCCGTCCCCCGAACCTGATGGTTGCCTGAGATTAGTGCGCCGGCCGCCATCTGACATTTTCCACGCCGAATTTTTCAGCCATCGGCTTGCTGGTCTTTTGCACCTTCTCGCGTCCAAAACGGGGGATTCGCCCCACCCCCGCGTCACAGCTCGCCCAATGCCAGGCTTCTGTGTTATCCATTTTTTCCAGTCGGATAATGAAAGACTTTGGAGCGCCATGGAGGGTGTACTCGATGACGAATAATTTTGCACTGTTCATAAAGCCGCGGTTCCTCCCTGTTGTACATAGAAGGATCGCGTGCCATCGGGAAAATTCACTCGGATTGTCGGACGGCGGCGGTTGCTGGCGACAAATTCGACGCCCCGTTACCATGCAGTCTTACCGTCCCCCAATGAACATTGACCATGGCCCTCGCCGCACCGCCTGACCTGAGTGACACCGATGTGCCTGTGCAGCCGCTGGCTCGCACCTATCCGCGCGGGTTGTACATCGAGCCCCATGAGCACGTCTGGGGCCAGTTGCTGTATGCGATGAGCGGGGTGATGTGGGTCGAGACGCCGCACGAGGCACTGGTAGTGCCGCCGCAGCGGGCGGTGTGGTTGCCGCCCGGCGTGCCCCACGGGATTCGCGTGGTGTCCGACCTGCAAATGCGCAATATCTACTTGCGCCCGTCCCTGGCGGCGACCCTGGATGACAGCGTGCAAGTCATCGAGGTCGGCGGCTTGCTGCGCGAGCTGATCGTCGGCCTGGTGGAGCAGGGCAACGACGGGCCGCCCGAGTATTACGACGCGCTGGTGGGGCTGGCGCTGCTGGAGCTCAGGCGCGCCAGGCGTTCGCTGCTCAAGATCCCGCTGCCGGACGATTCCGATCGACGGCTGATGAACCTGTGTCAGGCGGTCATGTCTGCGCCTTCGCTGGATATTCCGTTCGAACAGCATGCAGAAACCGCCGGTGCCAGCGTGCGGACCCTGGCGCGGCTGTTCAAGGACGGTTTGGGCATGGGCTTCGCCGAGTGGCGGCGTCAGGTGCAACTGGCGACGGCGGTGGCCGGGTTGATCCAGGGCGTACCGGTCAGCGCGATTGCCCGGGAGCTGGGCTATTCGCCGAGCAGCTTCAGTGACATGTTTCGGCGTGAACTGGGTGTCGCCCCGTCACAGTTTCCGGCGGCGCAACGCCAAGGCTGAATTCGCCGGGCCATGCTTTGGCCGAAATTCAGAAGCACTTGGCCGATGCTCGCCAGCGTCGCCCTCTAGACTCAACGCATACCTCAATTGCCCCCGGAGTCTGCCGTGAACTACCTCATGTCAGTGGCCATCGGTCTGGGCGTCGGTCTGCTCTACGGCGCCCTGGATTTTCGTTCCCCCGCACCCCCGGCCATCGCGCTGGTTGGCCTGCTCGGCATGCTCGCCGGTGAAAAGCTCTGGCCGATGGGGCGCGAGCTGGTGGCTGGCTGGATTTCCTGAACCCTCTTTGACTCGATGGATACGCCCATGAAAGCTCTGCAATTCGATAAAACCGGTGATCTCTCGGCCCTGCGCTACGTCGAGGTGCCTACCCCCGTTCCCGGCGCCAATGAAGTGCTGGTCGAGATCAAGGCCGCGGGGCTCAACCCCAGCGATGTGAAGAACGTGCTGGGGCGTTTTCCCTACACCACCCTGCCGCGGATTCCCGGTCGTGATTTTGCCGGTGTGGTCGTGGCCGGCCCGCAGGCGCTTATCGGTCAGGAAGTCTGGGGTACGGGCCGGGAACTGGGCTTTTTCGCCGACGGTTCCCACGCGCAGTTCGTCAAGCTGCCGGCCAATGGCGTAGCGCTCAAACCCACGCACCTGAGCTTCGCCCAGGCCGCCAGCCTCGGCGTGCCGTACACCACGGCGTGGGATGCGCTGGAACGCAGCCTGGTGACCGCCGAAACCCGATTGCTGGTCATCGGTGGCGGAGCGGTCGGCAGTGCCGCGCTGGCCTTGGCCAAGGTGCGCGGTGCCCGGGTGCTGGCGGCTGCGCGGCGTCCCGAGCAGGTCAAGGACTTGCAGGACCAGGGTTACCAGACCCTGCAACTGGATAAACCCGAAGACCTTGGGGCCCAGGTCAACGCGGTCTATGCCGGCGGCGCCGATGTGATTTTCGACACCACCGGATTCTGGCTGCCAGCCTCGGTGCCAGCCCTGGCCGCGTTCGGTCGCATCGCGATCATCGCGGCACCGGTGGACGGTCACGTACAGTTGCCGGCCCTGGCGTTGTATCGCAAGGGCGGCTCAGTGGTGGGGATCAACTCGTTGCTGTACGGGGTACAGGCGTGTGCGGCGATGCTCGAGCAGTTTGGCCGGTTCTTCGATCAGGACCTGTTGCCGTTGCCGCAGGGCTTGTTCGAGTCGCCATTGGCCGAAGGTGTGGAGCGTTATGCCGAAGTGAATCAGGGCAGCGGTGACAAGGTGATTTTGCTGCCATGACCACGATCAATGTGGGAGCGGGCTTGCTCGCGAAGACGGCGGCACATCCGGCATTGATGTGTCTGACACTCCGCCTTCGTCGGAACGCCGCCCGGAGCAAGCCCGCTCCCACAAGGTCCGTGGCCCGCATGCCCCGCTCTGCTAGAATCGGCCTCATTGACCCTATGAGGTGCCCCATGAGCGAGCCGATTCGCCTGACCCAATACAGCCACGGCGCTGGATGCGGTTGCAAGATTTCCCCCCAGGTGCTGGAAGTGATTTTGGCCGGCAGCGGGGCGCAGAACCTCGACCCGAAACTCTGGGTCGGCAACGCCTCACGCGACGATGCGGCGGTGTATGCCATCGACGAAGAGCGCGGAGTGGTCTCGACCACGGACTTTTTCATGCCGATCGTCGACGATCCCTTCGATTTCGGTCGAATTGCCGCCACCAATGCCATCAGCGACATCTATGCGATGGGCGGCGATCCGTTGATGGCGATTGCGATCCTGGGCTGGCCGGTGAACGTGCTGGCCCCGGAAGTTGCCCGGGAAGTGATACGCGGCGGCCGTTCGGTATGTGACGAGGCGGGCATCCCGCTGGCAGGTGGGCACTCCATCGACGCGCCAGAACCGATCTTTGGCCTGGCCGTCACCGGTCTGGTGGATAAGCGCCACATGAAGCGCAACGACACTGCCACGGCCGGTTGCCTGCTCTATCTCACCAAACCCCTGGGCATCGGCATCCTTACGACGGCCGAGAAAAAGGGCAAGTTGCGCAATGCCGACATCGGCCTGGCCCGGGACTGGATGTGCACCCTGAACAAACCCGGCAGCCGTTTCGGCAAGCTCGACGGCGTAACCGCGATGACCGATGTCACCGGTTTCGGCCTGCTCGGGCACCTGGTGGAAATGGCCGACGGCAGCCAGCTCACGGCGCGTATCGAATATGACCGCGTACCGCGCTTGCCGGGTGTCGAGTATTACCTCGAACAGGGCTGCGTACCGGGCGGTACGCTGCGCAATTTCGACAGCTACGCCAGCAAGCTCGGGCGGCTCCAGGAACTGCACAAACGCGTGCTTTGCGATCCGCAGACCAGCGGCGGCCTGCTGATTGCCGTCACGCCGCAAGGCAACGAGCAGTTTCTCTCGGTGGCCGCCGAACTGGGCCTGAGCCTGGAGCCGATCGGTGAACTGGTCGAACGACAGAGCAACGCGGTCGAGGTGATTTGATGTCTGTCGACTGCACCGATTACCGCGACATCTTCCTCAACGACCGGCCCATGATGGACGCCCGCGCACCAGTCGAATTCAACAAGGGCGCGTTTCCCGGTGTGGTCAACCTGCCGTTGATGAATGACCTTGAACGCCAGCGGGTCGGCACGTGCTACAAGCAGCATGGCCAGCAGGCGGCCATCACGCTGGGGCATCAACTGGTGTCGGGCGCGGTCAAGGCCGAACGCATCCAGGCCTGGGCCGATTTTGCCAAGGCGCATCCCGATGGCCTGCTGTATTGCTTTCGCGGCGGCCTGCGCTCGCAGATAGTCCAGCAATGGCTCAAGGACGAGGCGGGCATCGATTACCCACGGGTGGGTGGCGGCTACAAGGCCATGCGTACCTTCCTGCTGGATACCCTCGATCAAGCCTTGACCCAGTGCGATTTCGTCCTGTTGGGCGGTATGACCGGCACTGGCAAGACCGAAGTGCTCAAGCAATTGGGCAACAGCGTGGACCTTGAAGGTCATGCCAACCATCGCGGTTCCAGTTTCGGCAAGCGCGCCACGGGCCAGCCATCGAACATCGACTTCGAAAACCGTTTGGCCGTGGATGTGCTGAAAAAACGCGCCAGTGGCATCGAGCAGATCGTTTTGGAAGACGAAAGCCGCGCGGTGGGCAGTTGTGCGTTGCCATTGCCGCTGTACCAGGGCATGCAGCAGTTTCCGATGGTGTGGCTGGAAGACAGCCTGGAAGGTCGGGTAGAGCGGATCCTGCGCGATTACGTGGTGGATCTGTGCGCAGAATTCATCGACGTGCATGGCGAGGAGGGCTTTGCGCTGTTTTCCGAACGGTTGCTGGCGAGCCTCAACAATGTGCAGAAACGCCTGGGCGGCGAACGTCATCGGCGCATGCTGGTTTTGATGGAAGAGGCGTTGGCAGAGCAGGCCCGTAGTGGCGCGGTGGATCTGCACCGCGGCTGGATCGAAGGGTTGCTGCGCGAGTATTACGATCCGATGTACGCGTTTCAGCGAGAGAAGAAAGGCGCGCGGATCGAGTTTGCCGGGGAGCGGGGGGCGGTTCTCGAGTACCTGCGTGAGCGAGTGAATCAACGAAAGTGATGTCGGTTTTACTGGTCCCTTCGCGAGCAAGCCCGCTCCCACATTTAATCAGCGCCGTTCACAATATTTGTGTTCGCTGGAGATCGAATGTGGGAGCGGGCTTGCTCGCGAAGGGGCCCGACCAAGCAATGAGTCACTCAGGTCGGACAGGTTTGCGAGCCATTATCCAGGCCTTGCTTGTACACATGGCTCTGCAAACTGGCCTTGCCGTTGTGCCAGGTCAGGGTGAGTACATACAGCGAGTCATAATCGCTGGACTCCCAGTCTTCCATGATGGTCATTTTCTTGCCGGTGGCTTCGCCGGCCACCGTGTTGATCAGCTCCGGCAGGTAGCCGTGCGACCAGGCGGTGTAGATGACCGAGTTGTGATACTTGTCGTGAAGCAGCTCTTCGGCCAGGTCACTGGTGTCATTCGCGGAAAAATTGATGTTCACCGGCAGGCCCAGCTTGATGGCGCTGGGGCTGATGGTCATCAGGGGACGGATGTAGCTGTAGGAATTGTCGAACTCGCCTTCCTCGACGTTACGGGTCGGGTTTGCGGCAAACACATAGTTGGCCTTGCCAAACTTTTCCGGCAGCAGCGTCGCCAGGTCGATGGCGCGGTTCAGTCCCTGGCAATTGAGCTGGCCCAGGCCACCGGCGGGTTTTTCCCCGTGGCGCAGGAAGACCAGCGTCTGGGTTCCATCCATCGGTTGGGCGCGGCTTTGACTGGCCTCCAGCGACAGGAACACCGAACTGACCGCCAGCAAGACGGGCAGCAGCAGGTAGGCGCGATGTCTGAAGCGGTTGGCAATATTGAACAAATTCATGAATAGAGGGTTCTTCAGCGCAATTCGGTTAAGTCTGACAAACCTTTACACCACGATGTTCCAGCGTCGGGTGTTTTCCATGTCGTTGAAACCGGTCCGTTTTCAAAGGGGTGGTGCTCAGAGTCCCCTGAGCCCGTTTGGTTCGATTCTGGTCGAGCGCGCAGCAATGTACCGGCAACCTTAACGGTTTTCAGTGAAGGTTAGCGACAGGATGTTGCGAAATCGTGGACACGCTACACCTGATGGTGTTGAAACGGTCGTGATCTCTTTTGATCTCGTCTATCAGCGAGATTAATGGCTGCAAGGGATCGCAGAGCCGCTATCTCCATTATGATCGTCACTCTCAATGTCTTCGTGGATCCAGCCCATGACCGATTTGTCCGCATTCCCCATCACCCGCAAATGGCCTGCCCAATACCCGGAGTGGATTCAGCTGTACTCCTTGCCGACCCCCAACGGCGTCAAGGTCTCGATCATGCTCGAAGAGATCGGCCTGCCGTATGAACCTCACCGGGTAGGGTTTGACACCAACGACCAGATGTCCCCGGAATTTCTTTCCCTCAATCCCAACAACAAGATTCCGGCGATCCTCGACCCCCACGGTCCGGACGACAAGCCACTGGCGCTGTTCGAGTCGGGAGCGATCCTGATCTACCTGGCCGACAAGAGCGGACAACTGCTGGCCCAGGAATCGGCTGCGCGCTACGAAACGATTCAGTGGCTGATGTTCCAGATGGGCGGCATTGGCCCGATGTTCGGCCAACTCGGGTTTTTCAACAAGTTCGCCGGCAAGGACTACGAGGACAAGCGTCCACGTGACCGCTACGTCGAGGAAAGCAAACGCCTGCTCAAGGTGCTCGACGGCCGCCTTGAAGGGCGCGACTGGATCATGGGCGAACGCTACACCATCGCCGACATCGCCACCTTCCCGTGGGTGCGCAACCTGATTGGCTTCTATGAAGCTGGCGATCTGGTGGGCATTCAAAACTTCCCTAACGTCACGCGGGTGCTGGAACGCTTCCTGGCGCGGCCGGCGGTGGTGCGCGGGTTGGAAATCCCGAAACCAGTCTCGAATTAAACCTCTTGCCTGTAGGAGCGAGCTTGCTCGCGATGGTCGTTAACGATGACGCGTGTTTACTGACTAAACGCAGCGCTCTTGAGTCCATCGCGAGCACGCTCGCTCCTACATTTCGTCCTCTGAAATTCAGGAATAGCCATGTCCAGTCAGTTCCCCGAAGCACGCCCACGCCGTCTGCGCCGCAATGCGAGTCTGCGCAGCCTGTTCCAGGAGACCGAGTTCAGCCTGAACGATCTGGTGCTGCCGATTTTCGTCGAAGAAGAAATCGACGACTTCGTGCCGATCAAGAGCATGCCCGGTGTGATGCGCATTCCCGAGTCGAAGCTGGCCGGCGAGATCGAGCGCTACGCCCGTGCCGGGATCAAGTCGGTGATGACCTTCGGCGTGTCCCATCACCTGGACAGCAGCGGCAGCGACACCTGGCGCGATGACGGCCTGGTCTCGCGCATGTCGCGCATTGCCAAGGACGCTGTGCCGGAAATGATCGTGATGTCCGACACCTGCTTTTGCGAATACACCGATCACGGCCATTGTGGCGTGTTGCACAACCATGAAGTCGACAACGACCAGACCCTGATCAACCTCGGCAGGCAAGCGGTGGCGGCGGCCCGTGCCGGTGCCGATGTGATCGCCCCGTCGGCGGCGATGGACGGGCAGGTCCAGGCGATTCGCCGGGCCCTCGATGACGCCGGCTTTACCCAGACGGCGATCATGGCCTATTCGACCAAATTCGCCTCGGCGCTCTATGGCCCGTTCCGCGAGGCGGGTGGCAGTGCGCTCAAGGGCGACCGCAAAATCTACCAGATGAACCCGATGAATCGCCGCGAAGCGGTGCGCGAATCGTTGCTCGACGAACAGGAAGGCGCCGATGCATTGATGGTCAAGCCGGCCGGTGCGTATCTGGACATCATCCGCGACATTCGCGAAGCCTCGCGCCTGCCGCTGTCGGCGTATCAGGTGAGCGGTGAGTACGCGATGATCAAGTTTGCCGCCCAGGCCGGGGCCATCGATGAAGACCGCGTGGTGCGCGAGAGCCTCGGGGCGATCAAGCGTGCCGGGGCAGACCTGATCTTTACTTACTTTGCGATGGATCTGGCGTTGGCCGGAATCTAGGCACCAGCGCATATCTCCCTGTAGGAGCGGGCTTGCTCGCGATGGACTCAAGAGCGCCGCGTCTAGTCAGTAAACACGCGTCATCGTTAACGACCATCGCGAGCAAGCTCGCTCCTACAAGGAAGGATGTGGTGTCTTCAGGGCGCGCCAAAAAACGGCCGGATCCCGTGATCACGCAAGTACCGTTCGATCACTTTCGGGTCCGAGCACGTCTCGGCGATCGCCACGTAGGTATCGGGCCGTAACAGATAAAACCCGTTGCGCCCCAGCCCCGCCGCTTCGAACGCCGGTCGCCAGTCGAACACGTGCAGCGGCAGATGGTGCTCGTGGCACCAGGCAATCATCTCGTCGCTGGTGTCGCCATAGACATGCACCTGCCAGGTCAGGCACTTGAGCGACTCGAAATTATCCCCCTCACCGTCATGGGCCCAGGGCAGGCGATCACCGCCATGCACGTGCCCGGCAATGCCTGCGCTCAATGGCATGCCCCGATAATTCAGGGTTATTTGCGATATCGTACGAAACATGAATTCGCGGGAGGTTTCGAACGAGGTTATTTTCGGGATCAAGAGCGGTGCCAGGCGTGTCCGTAGCAAATCGGCCATCCGCCCCTCGGCGGTGATGAAGTTGAATACCCGGTCAGTGGTGGCCACCAGTCTGCGGGCGAAGGCGATGCGCTCGGTTTCATAGGTGTCGAGCAGTCTGGCCTCGGCACCACCGCTCAACACGGCCGCCAGTTTCCAGGCCAGGTTGATGGCATCGCCAATCCCGGTGTTCATGCCCTGACCGCCCGCCGGGCTGTGCACATGGGCGGCATCACCCAGCAAAAACGCCCGGTCTTTGCGGAAGTGATCCGCCACCCGATGATGCACGCGATAGGTCGAAAACCAGTTCAGTTGCTCGATCTTCACCTTCATGTGCTCGATGGCCCGGCTGCTGACGTCCTCGAAGCGCAGGGTCTCGGCGTGTTCGGCGCGCTCGTCGCGCACCGTGCCGATCAGACGGGCACGACCACTGTCTCCCAGTGGGAACACGGCGAGGAAGTCCGCCTCGTCGAGATCCACGTGCAGTTCGCCGTTGAATGTCGGGCCGCTGCCCTGCACGTCGGCGACGTAGAAAATCTGCTGGTAAGTGCCGCCGGGAAATCCGGTATCCAGGGTCTTGCGCACAATCGACCGCGCACCGTCGCATCCGGCCAGGTAACAGGCCTGGCAGATTTCCTGTTGACCATCGGGCAGGTGCAGCGTGGCCGTGATGCCGTCTGCGGTTTGCTCGAAGCCTGTCAGTTCAGTGTTGCGTTCCACCACGATACCGAAGGCTTCCAGACGCTCGATCAGCAGCCGTTCGTGTTCGTCCTGCGGGTAAATCTCGAGAAACGAGTAGGGGGTCAGGCCCTCACCGATCTGAGACAGGGGCAGGCGCGCCACGGGCTCACCCTTGACCCAGAAGTTGCCGGCCACCACCCGATGGCCGTTTTGCACCACGGCGTCGTCCAGTCCGAGCTGGCGATACAACTCCAGCGTCCGTGCCTGGACGGCCAGCGCCCGGGACGTGGTGCCGGGGGCGGAGGTTTTGTCGACAATCCGCACGCGCACGCCCAGTTTGCTCAGCCACAATGCCAGGACCAGCCCGGTCGGGCCGGCGCCGATGATCAACACGTCGCTGCGGTGCATGAGCCTGTTCTCCTCGCTACGTGGATAAAGTATGGTCCAGTCGGGGAGGGCGGCAACCATCGGACTACCGCGGCCGTAGCCGCTGGCATGCCATTGGTCGTATGGTTGGCCCCGACCAACGGATTAGATGGAACGACATGCAAGCCAATCGATTGATCTCAAGCATCGCCGCCTTGCTGGTACTGGCCGGTTGCGGCAGCCAGCGAACCCAGGAGCCGGCGGCGCGCAGTCCGGCCGAAGTGAAGGCTGAGATTGTGCGTTTGCTGCCGGCGAAAGCTGCCGATCCCCAGGGTTGGGCCACGGATATCCAGGTGGCGTTTACCGCGCAAGACATCTCGCCGACCACGAAGAACCTGTGCTCGGTGCTGGCCGTGACCGAACAGGAGTCGACCTTTCAGGTCGATCCGAGCGTACCGGGGCTGGGCAAGATCGCCCGCGACGAGATCGACCGTCGTGCCGCCAAGGCACACATTCCAGGCCTGTTGGTGAGCGGAGCGTTAAAGCTCGATTCGCCCAATGGCAAAAGCTACAGCGACCGCCTGAATGCCGCGCGCAGCGAAAAGGAACTGAGCGCCATTTTCGACGATTTCATCGGCATGGTACCGATGGGCAAAAAACTGTTCGGTGGCTTCAACCCGGTGCATACCGGCGGGCCGATGCAGGTCGCGATTGATTTTGCCGAGCAGCAGGCCAAAGGTTATCCGTACCCGGTGAAGGGCTCGATTCGCCATGAAGTGTTTACCCGGCGCGGCGGCATGTATTTCGGCATCGCGCATCTGCTTGGCTATCCGGTGAGCTATCCGCAGCCGCTGTACCGCTTTGCGGATTTCAACGCGGGTTGGTACGCCAGCCGCAACGCCGCGTTTCAGAATGCGGTGAGCCGGGCATCCGGTATCCCGTTGGCGCTGGACGGCGATCTGGTGAACTACGGTTCGATCATGCCCGGTACCACGGAACTGGCCGTGCGTACCCTTGGCAAGCAACTGGACATGCGCAATCCGACGATCCGGGAGCAACTGGAGGAGGGGAAAACCCTGGCGTTCGAAGACAGCAAACTCTATCGGCGGGTCTTCGAGCTGGCCGAAAGGGCCGAGGGTCGGCCGTTACCCCGTGAAGTGTTGCCGGGGATTGTGCTGCAAAGCCCGAAAATCACCCGCAAACTCACCACCGCGTGGTTCGCCAAGCGGGTCGATGAGCGTTACCAGCGCTGCATGGCGCGGGCGGGGAAGTAATCGCGGGGTAAAAAGCACAAAAAACCCGGCTGTTGAGGCCAATGCTGTTCCGTCTAGCGAGAATGATCCCCTGTAGGAGCGAGCTTGCTCGCGATGGTCGTTAACGATGCCGCGGGTTTACTGACTAAACGCAGCGCTCTTGAGTCCATCGCGAGCAAGCTCGCTCCTACAGTGGGTGAATCCTTCTTGCGTGACTGAACAACATCAGGCTGTTGAGGCCGGGCTTTTCTTTGCGTCCTGCGGTAAAGCACTGCATTCAGACAGCGCGGCTTTCGATCAGGCGATCCGAGCCACCTTCGGCAACGCGGTTCTGCAGGAGCTTGTCGGAACCGCCTTCGGCAACACGTTTTTCCAGTAGGCGATCCGAACCACCTTCAGCCACACGATTCTCGATCAGGCGATCGGAACCACCCTCGGCGACACGGCTTTCAATCAGACGATCCGAGCCGCCTTCAGCGACCACAGGTTGAGCAGAAGTTGCGGCGAAAGCGTTAACTGCGAAAACCGAGAAAGCGATGCTGAGAAGGGTCTGGCGTTTCATGATGGTGTGCTCCGGGGTGCTGATGGGTTGGTATGGAGCAGATGTTACGCCGTGGATTTTTTAAGAGAACTTCATTGAGGTGATGGTGAACATCGACGGCAATGATAGGTACGACGCCATACCTGTTGTGAGCGTGATGGTGCGATCGCCGGACGGTCGCTGTGTGGCGGGTAGCGGCTTCTACACTGGATAGCTGGCGTGTTCGTCTGCCGGGACGGTTGATGAGGCGCCACAGAGAACGCGGTGTACAAGGAGACGTTCATGTACCAGCTCTACGGTTATCGGAACTCCGGGGCGGCGGCCATCGAGGCCGCCCTTGAACTCTGTGATATTCCTTATCGCTTCATCGATGTCGAGACGTCTGCAGAGGCGGCCCAGGCGCTGGAGAAGCTCAATCCGCTCAAACAGATTCCGACCTTGCAGCTACCCGATGGCGGTGTGCTGACCGAGAGCGCGGCGATCCTGATCCACCTCGGCCTGACCTTCCCCGCATCGGCATTGTTGCCGCAAGACCCGGCCGAGCGGGGCCAGGCCATTCGTGGCCTGGCCTACATCGCCAGCAATTGCTATGCGGCCATCGGCATCATTGACTACCCCGAACGCTGGCTGGTCGAGGCGGATGAGTCGTCCAGGCAGAACCTCATGGCGGGAGCCCGCCGGCGCCTGCACTGGAGTTGGGAGGTGTTTGCCGATCAGTTCTCGGGCGAGTTGTATCTGGGCAGCGAGAAACCAGGGGCCCTGGATGTGCTGGCGGCGGTGATCTCGCGATGGGCGGGCAGTCGGGAACATTTGCGCACTGCCCGGCCGGGGTTCTTCGCCTGGCTGGAACGCATCGATCGTCACCCGGCACTGGCACCGGTGTTCGCCCGGCATTGGCCGGCCTGAACACCGAAAAACCAAAGGTGGGAGCGGGCTTGCTCGCGAAGGCGGTGGGTCAGTCAACATTAATGCTGCCTGACACTACGCTTTCGCGAGCAAGCCCGCTCCCACAAGGGATCTTCGGTGTGTCGAATTATTCCCCGCGAATGTACTGTTCCAGCTGGCGAATCAGTTCAGCCTGTTCGGCAATGGCTTCCTTCACCAGGTCACCGATCGACAGCAGGCCGATCAATTTGCCATTTTCCACTACAGGCAAGTGACGCAGGCGCTTATCGGACATGATGCCAAGGCAAGTATCCACGGTTTGATGGGTGTCGACGGTAATCACCGGCGACACCATGATGTCGCGTACCGGCGTGCCCACTGAGGAGCGGCCGTGCAGCACCAGTTTGCGCGCATAATCGCGTTCGCTGATGATGCCCACCACTTCATCATTGTCCACCACCAGCAAGGCACCGACGTTTTTCTCGGCCATCTTCATCAGCGCTTCAAGCACCATGTGATCGGGTTTGATCTGGTGCACTTCCTGATTCTTCTGATCTTTGAGCTTGAGCAGTTGGGCGACGGTTTTCATGGTGGTTACTCGGGTGTTGTCGTTGTCCTTGAAGAATCGTAGACGCAAGCGTTCAGGGCAAGGGCGAAAGCGGCAGATAACACGCAAAAAACGTCATTTGGCGGTTTTTCTTCCGTAAGTCTCCTTTTCAGGCCAGTAAATCACCCTGTGGGAGCGGGCTTGCTCGCGAAGAGGCCAGCCCATCCAACATCTTTGTCGGCAGGTAGTCCGCCTTCGCGAGCAAGCCCGCTCCCACAGGATTGATGTTGACCGCTGATACCGGCGTCAAGCGCGCTATCCCGACCGATGACGGGTAGAATCCCCCTCTGAATCAACGTTGAGGTTTGCAGTGGTGGATCTACAGCAGGGCTTCGTCCTGACCCGGCATTGGCGCGATACCCCGGCCGGTACGGAAGTCGAGTTCTGGCTGGCGACCGATAGCGGTCCCCGGCACATCCGCCTGCCGCATCAACCGTCGGTGGCGTTCATCCCGGCCGGGCAGCGTCAGCCGGCCGAAAGCGTTCTGCGTGACGAGAAGAACGTCGAGCTCAGGCCCCTGGCCCTGCTGGATTTCGAACATCGCCCGGTCCTCGGACTTTACTGCCAGCAACATGGCCAGTTGATCCGCCTGGAAACCGCGCTGCGCCGGGCCGGTGTCGAAGTGTTCGAAGCCGACGTGCGTCCGCCGGAACGCTACATGATGGAACGCTTCATCACCGCGCCGGTGCGCTTCAGTGGCACACCGAGTGCCGAGGGCCTGCTGCTCGACGCACAGATGAAACCTGATCCCGGCTACCGGCCGAGCCTCAAGCTGGTGTCCCTGGACATCGAGACCACGGCCCAGGGCGAGTTGTATTCCATTGCCCTGGAAGGCTGCGGCGAGCGTCAGGTGTACATGCTTGGTCCGCCCAATGGCGACGATAGCCAGGTGGATTTCCTGCTCGAATACTGCGATTCGCGGACCCTGTTGCTGAAAAAACTCAACGAATGGTTTGCCCGGTTCGACCCCGACGCGATCATCGGCTGGAATGTCGTGCAGTTCGACTTGCGGGTGCTTCACGAACACGCCCGGCGCCTGGCGGTGCCGTTGAAGCTGGGGCGTGGCGGTGAGGAAATGCAGTGGCGCGAACACGGCAGCGGCAACCACTACTTCGCTTCTGCGGCTGGCCGCCTGATCATCGACGGTATCGAGGCCCTGCGTTCTGCGACCTGGAGTTTTCCCTCGTTCAGCCTGGAAAACGTCGCGCAAACCTTGCTCGGCGAGGGCAAGTCCATCGACACCCCGTACCAGCGCATGGACGAAATCAATCGCATGTTCGCCGAGGACAAACCGGCGCTGGCCAAATACAACCTCAAGGACTGTGAGCTGGTCACGCGGATTTTCGCCAGGACCGAGTTGCTCACCTTCCTGCTGGAGCGGGCCAGCGTCACCGGTTTGCCGGCCGATCGCATGGGCGGTTCGGTGGCGGCGTTCACGCACCTGTATATGCCGCTGATGCACCGTCAGGGTTTCGTTGCGCCGAACCTCGGTGGCAAGCCCCCCGAAGCCAGCCCTGGCGGTTTTGTCATGGATTCGCAACCGGGGCTGTACGAATCGGTGCTGGTGCTCGACTACAAAAGCCTCTATCCGTCGATTATCCGAACCTTCCTGATTGACCCCGTGGGGCTGATCGAGGGGCTCAAACACCCTGACGATAGCGAGTCGGTGCCGGGTTTTCGTGGCGCACGCTTTTCTCGAACCCGGCATTGCCTGCCATCCATCGTCGCCCGGGTGGCCGAAGGCCGGGAAGCCGCCAAGCGTGAACACAACGCACCGCTGTCCCAGGCGCTGAAAATCATCATGAACGCCTTCTACGGCGTGCTCGGCTCCAGCGGCTGTCGCTTCTTCGACACGCGCCTGGCTTCGTCCATCACCTTGCGCGGGCACGAGATCATGCTACGCACCCGCCAGTTGATCGAGGCCCAGGGGCATGCAGTGATTTACGGCGACACCGATTCGACGTTCGTCTGGCTGCGTCGCGCCCATGGTCAGCAGGAGGCGGCGCAGATCGGCCAGGCGCTGGTGGCGCACGTCAATCAGTGGTGGCGCGAACATGTGCAGCAGGAATACGGCTTGCAAAGCGTTCTCGAACTGCAGTTCGAAACCCACTACAAGCGCTTCCTGATGCCGACCATCCGCGGCGCCGAAGAAGGCAGTAAAAAGCGCTACGCGGGACTCGTGACCCGTGCCGATGGCAGCGACGAAATGGTCTACAAAGGCCTGGAAACCGTGCGCACCGACTGGTCGCCGCTGGCCCGGCAATTCCAGCAGGAGCTCTATTGGCTGATCTTCCTGCGCAAGCCCTATCAGGATTATGTGCGTGACTACGTGCGCAAGACCCTGGCCGGTGAGTTCGATGACCGGCTGATCTACCGCAAACGCCTGCGCCGCAGCCTCGACGACTATCAGCGAAACGTACCGCCCCATGTGCGCGCGGCGCGCCTGGCCGACGAGTACAACGACCGACAGGGTCGCCCGCGGCAATACCAGAACGGCGGCTGGATCAGCTACGTAATCACCGTCGCCGGCCCTGAACCGCTGGAAGTGCGCAGCGCGCCCATCGATTACGATCACTACATCACCCGGCAACTGCAACCGGTGGCGGACGCGATACTGCCGTTTGTCGACGATGACTTCTCAACCCTGATTGGGGGGCAACTGGGCCTGTTTTGAGTCCATCAGCGACAAGGTCCAGTCATCCAGGATGCCGTGGAAGTACTGGTTCAAGGCTTGCTGGAAAAGGCTGTCGTCGACGGCGACCTGGGCAAACAGGGTCATCGAGGAGTGAAACTTCAGGTCGTCGGGATGACCGAAAATCCCGGCCACCGAACGCTCCCGGATGTTCAGCACTTCCTGGGTGCAGGTGCGTAGCCGGGCGCCCAGCAACGGATGCTCGAGGTAGGCCAATGCTTCCTCCCGCGAGTGGATGGCATAGCGGCGCGACATCTCGCTGTCGCCGAGCCCGGCAAACTGCGGAAAGATGAACCACATCCAGTGACTGCGCTTGTGCCCATTGTTCAGCTCGTTCTGAACCCGGTCGAATACCGGTTCCTGAGCCTGGAGAAAGCGTTGCAGATTGAACGGGTCCAGGTGGTCGGTGCTTCTCATGGCGAAGCTCTCTGACTGACTGCGGTGGTTCAGACCATGGCCAGCCGCTGTTTGCGTTGTGGCGCGTGAAACGCTTGGTCCAGCGCCTCCAGATCCCCGGCTTCAAGCCGTAATTGGGCGGCTTGGGCGTTGAGCTGCACATGCTCGGGGCGGACCGCTTTGGGGATGGCGATCACGTCGTCCTGACGCAGAATCCAGGCCAGCGCCACTTGTGCTGGCGTCACTTCGTGTCGGGCGGCCACCTGTTTGAGGGTGGTGTTGGCGAGCATTTTTCCACCCTGGCCGATCGGACAGTATGCCATGACTGGCATCCGCCGTTGTTGACTCCAGGGTAACAAGTCAAATTCTATGCCGCGCTGCTCCAGATTGTAGAGCACCTGATTGGTGGCACAGGCCGGGGCGTTCAGTTCCAGCAAGTCATCGAGGTCGAAATTGGACACGCCCCAACGACCGATCTTGCCGGCTTCGCGCAGGCGTTCGAAAGCTTCGACCGTTTCCTCCAGCCGGTACTGACCGCGCCAATGCAACAAGTACAGATCGATGCAGTCGGTGCCGAGCCTGCGCAGGCTTCGTTCGCACGCCTGGGGAATGCCCTCGCGGCTGGCGTTGTGCGGGTACACCTTGCTGACCAGAAAGACGCTGTCGCGCTGGCCGGCGATGGCATCGCGGACCACTTCCTCGGCGCCGCCTTCGGCGTACATTTCAGCGGTGTCGATCAGGGTCATGCCCAGTTCGATGCCCAGGCGCAGTGCCGCGACTTCTTCCTTGTGCCGTGAGCGGTCTTCGCCCATCTGCCAGGTCCCCTGGCCGATAACCGGGACCCTGGCGCCAGCCAACTCAAGCGCGCGCATGCAAACCTCCTTCATGAATGCCGATGGTCAAATCAATGGGCAGCAGAATAGTCCATCGGTTCCCCGCAGTGCTCGCGAAGACAGACTGTCAGTCGATATTGATGCCAACTGACACACCGCCATCGCGAGCAAGCTCGCTCCTACAAGGGGGGTGGTGTTCAAGGCATAAAGATAGATCGCATCGATATAACTGGTTATAAGAAATATCGCTATGCTGCGGGCCAGATTTCCCCTGCGATCTTTGTGGAAGTATTCATGGATTTAGTGAACATCGGGTTGGTCGTCGCCGGGCTGGTCGTCGGCTTCATCGTCGGCATGACGGGCGTGGGTGGCGGGTCGCTCATGACGCCGATCCTGCTATGGTTCGGCATCAATCCGGCGACAGCGGTCGGTACCGATCTGCTGTACGCCGCCATCACCAAATCCAGCGGTGTACTGGTTCACCGAAAGAACAACAACATCGACTGGGCGATCACCGGCTGGCTGACCCTGGGCAGCGTGCCTGCGGTGGCGTTGACGCTGTGGTTTCTCAGCACCCTGCACAGCGCCCCCGAGGCGATGAACGCGATCATCAAGCAGGCCCTCGGTTTTGTGTTGTTTGCCACGGCACTGGCGATCCTGTTCAAGAAGCGTCTGCTCGACTTCGCCCACAAACGTGCGGGTGGCAACTACAGCCCCAGCGGGTTGCGCCTCAATGCGATGACGGTCATCACCGGGCTGGTCCTTGGCACCATGGTCGCGCTGACGTCCATCGGTGCCGGTGCGCTGGGCACCGTGGCACTGTTCATTCTCTACCCGATGCTACCGACCCGCCGCCTGGTGGGGACTGAAATCGCCCACGCCGTGCCGCTGACCCTGGTCGCGGGCCTTGGCCATGCCAGCATGGGCAACATGGATTGGCACGTCCTGGGTTACTTGCTGGTGGGGTCGTTGCCGGGAATTTACCTGGGCAGCCACCTGACCGGGCGTATCTCCGACGAACTGTTGCGCCCTTGCCTGGCGACCATGCTGTTGTTTATCGGTTACAAACTGGCGTTCTGATTCCATCTGCCACGCCAGCTTCACTCGCGGGTGAATATTTCCAGCAGGTGCCCGTCAGGGTCATCGAAATACACCCGCCGTCCTCCTGAGTCATCATTGATTTCCCTCAGTCGCTGCTTGCACGGGTCGGCCCACCACGGCTGACCGTTGGCTTGCAGGCGGGCGAAGGCCGCATCGAAATCCTCGTCGCCAATCAGGAATGCGTAGTGCTGGGACGCTATCGGCGGGTCGTTGTCGTAGAAATCCAGTGACACGCCGTTATCGAATTTGACGATCAGCATGGGTCCGAAGGGCTGCGGGGCGGGCAGGCCAAGGAGGCCGGTCAGGAAACTCGCCGAAACCTGCTTGTCCCGGCACCAGACGATGGTGTGGTTCAACTGAGCGCTCATGCGCAGGTCCTCACGAAGGATCATGCGGGTTGTCATGAGTCTTCAGATTAGCTCAGCCTGTTGCGCTATGACCGCCCTGACCTAAGCTTGGGACAAGGCGAAAAGCATTTGCGGTACGTCGATCGCCGCGATGCGCAATCATTAGAGCGTGGATATCAAAAAGGAGATGCGCATGCTCATCAGGTCATTGACCCTGGCTACTTTGCTGGCGATTGCCGGCCCCTTGTTCGCCGCTGATGACGGCTCACCGCTGGACATGGACAAGGGCAGGGCCCGGCCACTGATTGTCATCGCTCCGAGCACTGTTGATCCAACCTGGGTCAGCCTGAAAAAATCGCTGGATGAGCCGGCCAATCGCAAGGGATTCACCGACCGCAACCTGGTGCTCTACACCGTGCTCAACCTGATGGGCCAGCGCGACGGCAAGGACCTCGGGTCGCAAGACACGGCGGCGCTGATCCGTTCGCTCAAGCTGGGTGTCGGCGCCAGGACCAGGGTCATTCTGGTCGGCAAGGACGGCGAAAAGAAACTGGAGCGATCGGACGCCATCAAGCTGGACGAGATTTTCAGTACTGTCGATCAACAGCCGGCGGCCGAGAAAGAGTTTACGGCGACCGTGGCCGCACCCGTCGCTGAGGCCGAGCCGGCGGTCAAAGGCACCAAGGCCGGGAAAAACAGCAAACCGGCGAAACCCGCCAAACCCACCAAACCGCCTGAAATGCCGGATGATTGAACCCTGTTGCAGCGAGCACAGCCTGTGTTCGCTGCGCAGCATCGTAACTGGTAGCTGAAGAATCGCTGACTCTAGCTCAAGGTTGAGCCAGAAATTGATGGATGACATTAACCAGCACGGGTGAAAACGGCTGAAGACATTGTGCCGCGTCGGGAACCTTCAGATCCTCCAAAAGCAGGCTTAGGAGTTCTTCGTCTTCAAATTGCAGGTCTTCGGGAGGTACGCTCTGGCTATAAATGAGTGCATCAACCATCGCTTTTCGTTTGCCAACAAGTCCTTTGTTACTTTGCTCGGTATGACCCAGATTCAATGTCTGAATTGTTACCTTGGCCCGCTCGGTCTTTCCCGCGACCAGGCCGGATAAGTAGAACTTCAATTCGGACTCGCATTCGGCCATCAAGGGTGTAAGCGGCAACACTCGTGTTCCTCGACCATGACCGCATTGATGCGGGTGTTGGCAACTGGCGACGATGTTGGAAAAATCCAAGGTTCGATTCGGCGCACGATCCTGGGCTTCAAGGTGTTCGTTGTGAGCGCTATCAACGGTGATCGACTGACAGCAATACGCGCATAAGCCGTATTGTTCCGAGATACAGGATGATCGAATGGACCGACTTTCTTCAGGCGGTAAATCCCGGTAACGCAACGTGTTGTTCGAGCGTTTAAAGCGAGTCAACGAGGGTGGCTCCATGCCTTTGTCGATTTTACGCACGACGTAACTCCAACTTGCGAATCAACAAGGCCGCTTTCGCCAGTTCCAGATGTCCCTCTGGCAGCTCTAGAGAAAGCTCGGAATACAGTTTTTTCGCACCGTCCAAGTCACCGTCCTGCAAATGCTTGAGCAATAGATTCAGACGTTTTTGCACTTCGCTGTTACGCACATCGGTGTCCATGACTTCCAGAAGCACCTGGTTGGCATCCAATCCATACAGGCCATTGTGCTCTTGCAATTCTCCGTCATTGAGCACGTAGCACAGCACGTCTTTCGCGTCGCTGATGACCAATGGCGAGTGAGTGGTCAGGACAAATTGGCAATTTGGGAAAGTCTCGCTCAACTGCCGAATCAGACTGCGTTGCCATTTGGGATGCAGGTGCAAATCGACTTCATCGATCAGGACGATGCCATCACCCTCCAATGGGTTGTCCAAAGATTGATTCATCATCGCCAATCGGCGAGCGATATCGCCGACCAGCGCCATCATCGACTTTTCGCCCTGTGAGAGCTGGGAAACGTTAAGCGTCACGCCGTCTTTGTCTATCGCCATGTGCAGACGTGGTTTGCGCTTTACTCTCAGGTTGGTAAAACCTGGCATGAACGCGGCGATGGCAGAGCGAACCGCTGTTAATTGACGATCGCGGGAAGACGCCTTCATTTGGGAAAGCGTTTTCCAGATGTCACTGTCATTGCCGAACTTTGCGAAAATCTCGGATAACGCAGTATCGGATACACCGGTCTCGTTTTCGCTATCTTCGCGTTCGCGGAACCACTCGAAGAAACGACGGAAGTCCACGCCACGATTCAATGCGTTGTCGTAACCGTCGAGTTGATCGAAGGTATGTTTGGTTCGGATTTTTAGTGGGATTTCCAGAACCGAGCGTTCGACTGGGTAGTAGGCGATTAGTGGGAGTGAGGCTTTTTCATCGATGGTTAGTTGAGTGCGATAGTGGTCTGCAAGGAGGCTGGCTTCCGCTAACTCACTATGGACATCGCTCTTTCGCCCTTGCCTGCCACGAGCAATGGCCCAGTTGAAGAGATCAGGTTTTCGATTATCTTCGGGCGAACTTCGTTGCGCCGCCGAGCTATCTGATACGGCAGTCAAAACGATTGCGACTGCAGCGCCGTTTCGAATGTCTTCATTTGCAAGGTGGCTGCCAATGCCCCTCTCGGTACGAATCCTGGCAACTAGCCAACTCAATGAGGTGGCCATTGATTTTAAAAGGGTGGTTTTCCCGGCACCGTTGTTTCCCACAAGCACCGTCACATTTGAGCGGTGTTTGGGGGTTGGGGCCAGATAAATGGTCATTTCGGTGAAGCGACCGACATCCTTGAGCTCGAAGCTGAAAATTTCCATTACAACGCCCTTTTAGGGTCAGTCGGTTTGAATAGTTGAGCGCGCATTATGTCATTCCCGGCAATGGATTGATCCGATGCCGTTCGCTAGCTTGGGAGGCTCAATAGATACAACGGTTTCACCCGCATCACAACGGTCATGAGCAAAAAGGTATTTGTAACTAGATGCTCATAAAACTGAGTGTGGGCAAAGGCCTTCACATGTGTCGGAAATTTCCTTCAAAGCGTGGCGTATCCCGTGAACTGGTGCCCATCGAGCCATATCGATAATCTTCGCCAGCCGCTGCAAATCAGCGGCCGGATGTGGAAGTCCGTTGGTTCAAGCCATCTACCAATGCCCCTAGAACGCAAGTCGACATTTTTTATGTCAACATTGCCGCGTTTTGGCGGCTGTGCGCGGGAGCACTTTCGAGTGCACCGGGTTTTGGTGGATTGACCTGGACTTCCACACCTGCGTACAGCTGCCACCCTCATGTGGAAGTGAGATGGGTAGTTTTCTCAACAATCCCCAATGGTACTTCTTCATGAAAAAGTTAAGTCCGAATCCCCCGGAATCCTCATCCGACTCAGATTTCCCTCTGTCAGACATCACCGAACCCGCCGTCAGCGCTCGCTTGCGCAACCCCAAACACGCCGACCCGGTCAGCCACATTTTCACCATCCTCCCAAACGTCGACACTCCAACGCTGCTGTGCCACGCCTGTGAAACCCTCGCGTCCCTGAACGTACTGGTCACCGATCTCGCCTGTAACCTGGAAAGCTCCAACCGCAATGTGGCGCTGTCGATTCAACAATTGGCAGTGGTGGGCGAGTTGTTGGTGAACCGGGCGCTGGACAATATCGACCCGCCCGAAGGTGCGCCGATAAAGTAAAAAAAGCGACCTCTAGAGGTCGCCCTGTTCTATGGAAAAGGAGGCAAGGCTTACTGAGCCAGGGCGCCCAGTATCCGATGCGCGATCTTCACCCGCTCAGCATTGGGATAATTCTTGTTGGCCAGAATCACAATACCGATGTCCTCCGATGGCACGAACGCCACGTAAGCCCCGAAACCGCCGGTTGAACCTGTCTTGTTGATCAGTACGTTCTCCGGTTGCGTTTGCGGCGGGTTCAGCCACTGGACTGTATGCGCCTCCATGGCCATGGGCGTGGAGTTACCGTCGAGCAAATGATCCAGTGTGATCGGGTAGCGGTACATCTCCCAACCCAGGCCCTGGGTCATGTTGCCTACGGTGTAGTAACCGCTGTGAGTCAAGGCGATGGCTTGCTGCAATGGCTTTTCCAGAGACGCCGGCTTCATGTTTGCGTCGACATAGGCCAGCAGGTCTGCGGCGCTGGTTTTCACCCCGTACGCCTCGGAATCCAGCGCGCCCGGACTGACCCGCACAGGCTTGCCGTCCTTGTTGTAGCCCTGGGCGTACAGCGCCATCTGATCCTGTGGCACATGCACATAGGTGTGCTTGAGGCCCAGTTTCGGCAGCAGGGTTTTCTCCATCAGGTCATCAAAAGGCTGGCCCATGCAGTGGGCGGCGAGGTAGCCGAACAGGCCGAGGCTGGGGTTCGAATACAGTCGGTGACTGCCGGGGGCGTAGAGCGGTTTCCAATGATTGTAATAACCGAGCATCTTGTCGGCCGAATCAGATTCGGCAGGAAATTGCAGCGGTAAGCCACCCGCGCTGTAGGTACCCAGTTGCAGCACGCTGATGTGGTCGAACGCACTGCCGTGCAGGGCCGGCAGGATCTGGCTGGCCTTGTCCGACAGCGACAGCTTGCCCGTGGCCTGGGCGTAAGCGGCAAGGGTGGCGGTGAAGGTTTTACTGACAGAGCCGATTTCGAACAGGGTGTCTCGCGTGACGGGCTTGCCGGTTTCTTTCGAAGCGACGCCATAGTTGAAGTAATGCGCCTGGCCGTTGACGGTGACTGCCACGGCCATACCCTGAATACCCTGGGCTTGCATCACCGGTTGTACAGCGTCGTTCACCAGTGTCTCGATTTGATCCTGTGCAACGCACTGGCCCGAGGCGAGCAGCGCCATGCAAGCCGCGATCGTTTTCAGCCTGTCCATTTTGAATTTATCCGTCGTTGATTCAGTTGCGCGCCATTTTAGGGGGTTAAGCGCTCAGCTCCGAGCGCTTTTTAAACCGGCCGCCAACAGGCGGCCACGCGCAACGGCCGTTTCAACGCACCAGGCACGGCCGCTTGTTGTCGAACTTCCAGCCCGGAATCAGGAACTGCATCGCCACGCTGTCATCCCGGGCGCCCAGGCCCATGCCTTTGTACAGTTCATGAGCTTTGGCGAGCTGATCCATGTCCAGTTCGACCCCCAGCCCCGGTTTCTGCGGCACCTGCACGCAGCCGTCGACGATTTGCAGCGGGGCCTTGGTC
This sequence comes from Pseudomonas sp. Pseusp16, assembly GCF_047324915.1. Taxonomy (NCBI): domain Bacteria; kingdom Pseudomonadati; phylum Pseudomonadota; class Gammaproteobacteria; order Pseudomonadales; family Pseudomonadaceae; genus Pseudomonas; species Pseudomonas sp. Pseusp16. The sequence goes on from NZ_CP168522.1 coordinate 383,772, forward strand.
AGGCGTTGACCGTCCTGCCAGATCCAGTGGGTGTCGATGGCAGTGATCTCGCCCGGCGCGGCCGCCGCGACATGGGTGAACATCGCCAGGGAGATGTCGAAGTGGTTGTTGGAATGCGAACCCCAGGTCAGCCCCCATTCGTGGCACATCTGCGCCACCCGCACCGAGCCCTGCATGGTCCAGAAGTGCGGGTCGGCCAGGGGAATGTCGACCGACTGCAGCTGGATCGCGTGGCCCATCTCCCGCCAGTCGGTGGCGATCATGTTGGTCGCGGTTTTCAGGCCGGTGGCCCGGCGGAATTCAGCCATGACTTCGCGTCCCGAGTAACCGTTTTCCGCCCCGCACGGGTCTTCGGCATAGGCCAGGACGCGATGCTGGTCGCGGCACAGGCGGATGGCTTCTTGCAGTGACCAGGCACCATTTGGATCAAGGGTGATGCGCGCCTCGGGGAAACGTTCGGCGAGGGCCGTGACCGCCTCGATTTCGGCATCGCCGCTGAGCACGCCACCCTTGAGTTTGAAGTCCTTGAAACCGTAACGGGCGTGGGCTGCCTCGGCCAGCCGGACCACGGCTTCGGCGGTCATGGCTTTTTCGTGACGCACGCGGAACCAGTCGTTTTCGGCGTCTGGCTCGCTTCGGTAGGCGAGGTCCGTTTCGTTGCGATCACCGACATAAAACAGATAGCCAAGCATCTTCACTGCATCGCGCTGTTGACCTTCGCCGAGCAGGGCGGCCACCGGCACGTCCAGGTGCTGGCCGAGCAGATCGAGCAGTGCGGCTTCCAGGCCGGTGACCGCATGGATGGTGATGCGCAGGTCGAATGTCTGCAGACCACGGCCACCGGCATCGCGGTCGGCGAAGGTCTGGCGTACTTGGTTGAGTATCCTCTGCCAGGTGCCGATCGGGCTGCCGACCACCAGGCTGCGTGCGTCTTCGAGGGTCTGGCGAATGCGCTCGCCCCCTGGCACTTCGCCGACGCCAGTGTGGCCGGCGTTGTCCTTGAGGATCACGATATTGCGGGTGAAAAACGGGCCGTGGGCGCCGCTCAGGTTGAGCAGCATGCCATCGTGGCCGGCCACTGGAACCACTTGCATGCTGGTGATGATCGGGGCTTTTGCGGTGTCTTGTGCGTTCATTTTGCAGTCCTTGAAAAGCGGAATTCAGGCGTGGTTGGGCGTGGGTTTGCCCTGCACCACGGCCGGTGCGGATTTCGGTGTGTTGCGGGCGGCAAACACGATGATGGCGGCGATGATCGAGGTCGCGGCCAGGCCGTACAGCCCGCCCTGGATGGAGCCGGTGTGCTCTTCGAGCAGGCCGAAGGTGGTCGGTGCAACGAAGCCGCCGAGGTTGCCCACCGAGTTGATCAGCGCGATGACGCCAGCGGCGATGCGTGCATCCAGATAGGCCTGGGGAATCGGCCAGAAACACGATGACGCCGATTTGAAGCCCAATGCTGCAAAGCAGATCGCAACGAAGGCGAAGACCGGCCCGCCGGTGGTGGACATGAACATCCCGGCAGCGGCGATCAGCAGGGCCACGGCGACCCAGGCTTGCTGGTGTTTCCATTTGGCCGACAGCGATGCGAAGGCGTACATGCCGACAATCGACAGCAACCACGGAATCGAGTTGAACAGCCCGACCTGGATGTCGCTCAGGTCGCCCATCTTCTTGATGATGCTCGGCAGCCAGAAGGTCGCGGCGTAGATGGTCAGCTGGATAAAGAAGTAGATCAGGCAGAACAGGATGATCTGGCGATCCTTGAGCAATTTGCCCAGTGACGGCTTGATCGGCGTAGCGGCTTCGCGGGCCAGTTGTTCGTCGTCGATGGCCTTGACCAGCGCATCCTGCTCCTCACGGCTCAGCCATTTGGCATCGTGGGGCCTGGAGTCCAGCCAGAACCAGACAAACACGCACAACCCCACCGAGAACATGCCCTCGATGAAATACATCCATTGCCAACCGTGCAGGCCCAGCCCTTCGATTTGCAGGAGCAAACCGGACAGCGGGCCGGAGATCAGCGACGCGACCGCCGAGCCGCTGAGGAAAATGGCAATCGCCTTGCCACGCTCCGCGCCGGGCAACCAGCGGGTGAAGTAGTAGATCACCCCGGGGAAGAACCCGGCTTCGGCCACGCCCAGCAGAAAGCGCAGGATATAGAAGTGGGTTTCGTTCTGGATGAACGCCATGCTCGCGGCGACCAGGCCCCAGGTCAGCATGATGCGGGTCAGCCAGATACGCGCGCCGACTTTTTGCAGAAGGATGTTGGAGGGCACTTCGAACAGGGCATAGCCGATGAAAAACAGACCGGCACCGAGGCCGTAGGCGGCAGCGCCAATACCCAGGTCGTGTTCCATGTGGGCGCGGACGAAGCCGATGTTCACGCGATCAATGTAATTGACGATGAACATGATGACGAACAGCGGCAAGACGTGACGTTTGACTTTGGCGATGGCCGACTTCAGCGCTGAACTGGCGTCGTCGTGCATCCCGGAGATGGATGTATTCACTGCGTTTTCTCCCACTCGTTATTTTTATGCGGGGTAGGGCTGGGTGCTGCATTGTTGCTAGACATCATACAACTAGATTTTTTCATCGCGCAACCACGTTCATCCAACAAAATAGCGCGTTTGCAGAGGTTTTTTATTCTGCTGGTGATGCCTTCTGGCGTTTTTGCTGTCTGGATATGGGCTGGATGTTGAGTGTTGTCATACAAGCTGAGCGAGATTTTTCAGGATTCCCGCCAGGCGCGGTGCTACGATTCGATAGCCCTGATTTCCGGACATCCTCATGCAAGACGACCTCGAAGCACCCGCCCGCAAGCGCAGCCACAACCTGGCCCATGACCTGGTGGAAAAACTGACCCAGCGCATCCTGCTCGGCCAGATGTTGCCAGGTGACAAGTTGCCGTCGGAGAACACCATCGTTCAGGAGCACGGGGTCAGTCGTACGGTGGTGCGTGAGGCGATCTCCAAGTTGCAGGCCTCGGGGCTGGTGGAAACCCGGCACGGCATTGGCACGTTTGTGATCGAGCGCGCACCGGAGCAGGGGCTGCGGCTGAATGTCGACACGGCGTTGGGGGTGCGCAGCATTCTGGAGTTGCGCATGGGCCTGGAAACCCAGGCGGCCGCACTGGCGGCGACTCGCCGCACCGATCTGCAACTGGTGCAGATGCGTGAAGCGCTGGATGACTATCAAAGCCTGCTGGCCAACAACGACAGTTGTGTCGAAGCGGACCGGCGTTTTCATCTGCTGATCGCCGAAGCCACCGGCAACCTGTGCTTCACCGAAATCATGCAGCACCTGGGCAGTGCCATGATCCCGCGCACCCGGGTCAACGCCGCCGAGCGTGGTGCAGTGGACTTGAGCAAGCTCGGCGAGTTGGCCAACCTCGAGCACGAGGCGATCCTCAATGCCATCAGGCGCCAGGACCCGGATGCGGCGCGGGCGGCCATGTGGCTGCACCTGACCAACAGTCGCGACCGGTTTTCGCCCAGCTGACTGCTATTTGGGTGTTTTGTCAGTGACACCCAATCATCGTTCTTCGCGAGCAAGCCCGCTCCCACAGGGTTTTATGTTTGCCGCAGTTCTTGAGCACACATCACAACCTGTGGGAGCGGGCTTGCTCGCGAAGGCGCCGGCCCAGACGGCGCAAAGCATGGATCAGACCCGAGCAACCTGAACAACCACAGGCCGCCGCTCCAGATTCAACGCCAGCACACTTGCCAACACCACCAACCCGCCGACCACGATCATCAGCGTCGGCCGCTCGCCGAGCGCATAAGACGCAATCACCATCGCCGTCGGCGGCGTCAGATACAGGGTCATCGTTGCCCGACTCAAATCGACATGCGCCAGTACATAGGCCCAGGCCAGGTACGCCAGGGCACTCGGGAAAATCCCCAGGGTGAATACGGCGAACTGTACGTGCAGCGGCGCCCGGGCGACCTGATCCATAAGGCCGGGCAGAAAGATCAACAACAGCGCCGTCCCGGACCACACCGTGTAACACACCAGTGTCAGCCCGTCGTAACGCCCGGTGTGATGTTTTTGCAGGGCGAAGTAGAGACTCCAGGACACCGCCGCCAGCAGGATCAGCAAGCCGTGGGCATCGAGGCTGCCCAGGCCATGATCGCCGGCCACCACTATCACCACGCCAAACAACCCGAGCAGCACACAACCCCAGCGCCACAGGCTTACCTGATCCTTGAACACGAAGCGCGCGATCAGCGTGCTGAACAGCGGCGTGGTCTGGGCCAGGACGCTCGAAGCGCCGGCGCTGACACCCTGTTGCCCGAAATTGATCGCCACGTGGTGCAGGCTCACGGCAAAGAATCCCAGGCCGAACATCAGCGGCAGGTCTCGCAGGCTGGGCAGGCGGATGCCCTTGAATATCGCGACCACGGCCATGAACGCGGAGGCCAGCAGGAAGCGCAGGAGTGCCAGGTGCGCGGGGTCGTAGGCTTGCAAGCCGATATGAATGCCGGTCGGGGAGAATCCCCAGCACACCACGACAAACGCCATGGCCAGGATGATTTTCCAGGGTGATACGGGGGAGGGGTTGAGCGGTGTCATGGTCGTGCACCTGTGGGCGGATGCACCGAGTATCAGAAAGCGCATCGTTCGCCACAACTGACTTATACTGCGCTAACCGTTCACTTTTGGTGATGTATGGAGCTGGCACAGATTCGCATGTTCAAGACCGTGGCCGAGGTCGGCAGCATCGCCCGTGCAGCTGATGTGCTGCATTGCGTGCCGTCGAACATCACGGCACGGATCAAGGCCCTTGAGGCCGAACTGGGTGTCGCGCTGTTTCTGCGAGAGGGGCGAGGGCTGCGCATCAGCCCGTCGGGGCAGACCTTCCTGGCCTACGCCTCGAAAATTCTCGCCCTCACCGCCGAGGCCAAACGCGCGGTCGACCCGTCGGCCGAACCCTCCGGGCCGTTGCGCATCGGGGCCATCGAGTCGTCGGCCACCGGGCGTTTGCCGCGTCTGCTGGCGAAATTCCACAAGCGTTTCCCGCAGGTAGCGCTGGAACTGACCACCGGCTCCTGGGGGCAGTTGCTCGACGACACGCTCAATCACAAACTCGACGGTGCAATCGTGGCGGTGGATGTCGAGCGTTCGCACCTCAAGCGCACGCCGATGTACCGCGAAGACTTGCTGCTGATCGCCTCGACATCCCTGGGGCCGCTGCGGGACATCAGCGATTTGCAGGACCAGACCGTGTTCATGTGGCCCCAGGGCTGTCCGTACCGGGCGGCGCTGGAGCATTGGTTACTGCGCCAGGGGCAGGCGCTGCCGATTGTCAGCCTGGCCAGTTATGGCGCGATTGTCGGTTGTGTCAGCGCCGGGGCTGGCGTGGCACTGGTGCCCAAGGGGATCTTTGACCAATACGCCAAAGGCGCGGGGTGCGCGGGGTTTGAGTTCCCCGAACTGACCGCCGTCGACAACCTGTTTTACTGGCACGAAAACGCCGGGGTTCACCCGGCGCGTGAGGCGTTTGTGGCGATGCTCCGCGAGGAGTTCGCGTAACGCAGAATCTGTGGGAGCGAGCAAGCCCGCTCCCACAGGGGTTACGGCATGTTGATATCTCGCATTAGCAGGCCAAAACTCAGATCCACCGCATCCGGTATCGGCAGGTAAACGGTGTGCCCGTCGCCCGGTGCAACGTCGATCGCTTCACCCCTGGCGTTTTGCAACAGATGCAGATCGAAGTGGAAGTTGCCCTTGGGCGTCATCAGTTCCATGTGGTCGCCCAGGCCGAAGCGGTTCTTCACCTTGACTTCGGCCAGGCGATCTCGCCGCTCGCCGGTCAATTCACCGACAAACTGTTGCCGCTCCGACACTGAGCTGCCGTTCTGGTAGTTCTGGTACTCGTCATGCACATGCCGACGCAGAAAACCTTCGGTGTAGCCGCGCTGGGCGAGGGATTCCAGGTCGGTCATCAGGCTGCGATCGAAGGCCCGGCCCGCCGCCGCGTCGTCGATGGCCCGGCGATAAACCTGGGTGGTGCGCGCGCAATAGAAGTGGGATTTGGTCCGGCCTTCGATTTTCAGGGAATGCACGCCCATGTGCGTCAGGCGTTCGACGTGCTGCACGGCGCGCAGGTCCTTGGCGTTCATGATGTAAGTGCCGTGCTCGTCTTCGAAGGCGGGCATCTGTTCCCCGGGACGATTGGCTTCCTGCAACAGGAATACCTGATCGGTGGGCGCGCCGATGCCCAGGGTCGGTTCGGGTTCGAATGTCCGGACGATCTCGCCGAGCTGGTTTTCCATGGCCGGCTGCGCCGAGTATTTCCAGCGACAGGCGTTGGTGCAGGTGCCCTGATTGGCATCGCGCCGGTTCATGTAGCCCGACAGCAGGCAGCGCCCGGAATAGGCCATGCACAACGCGCCGTGCACGAACACTTCCAGTTCCATGGCAGGCACTTGCTGGCGAATCTCGGCGATTTCCTCCAGTGAAAGCTCCCGCGACAGGATGATCCGGCTCAAGCCTTGCTGCTGCCAGAACTCGACACTTGCCCAGTTCACGGTATTGGCCTGCACCGAAAGGTGGATCGGCATCTGCCGATAGTGCCGGCGCACCAGCATGATCAGGCCGGGGTCGGACATGATCAGCGCATCCGGGGCCATCGCGATCACCGGTTCAAGGTCCTTGAGGAAGGTCTTGAGCTTGGCGTTGTGCGGCGCGATGTTCACCACCACGTAGAAGCGCTTGCCCTGAGCCTGTGCTTCGCGAATGCCAAGGGCCAGGTTGGCGTGGTCGAATTCGTTGTTGCGCACCCGCAGGCTGTAGCGCGGCTGGCCGGCGTACACGGCATCGGCGCCGTAGGCGAAGGCGTAACGCATGTTTTTCAGGGTGCCGGCGGGGGCGAGCAGTTCTGGTGCGGTGAGGTTCATGGCGGAGTCGATCGCAAAAGCCGCGTAGGGTAAATGCCTTGTGCCGGGGTTTTATTGACCTGGATCCATACCAGATCAACAAACCGATGGCACTCGCGCGAGCTGCAGCGGACTAAACATCAGGGCGGAAGTTTTTCGTCCCCGCTGGCACGGAACGGACATGAACGAAACGACCCTGCAGGACAAATCGCTGACGGTTTTGCTGGTGCTGGTCAGCGCGGCCTTCATCTGGATCCTGCTGCCGTTCTACGGCGCGGTGTTCTGGGCGGTGATCCTCGGCATCGTCTTTGCGCCACTGCAGCGTCGGCTGCAATTGAAGTTCGGCTGGCAACGCAACCTCACGTCGCTGTGCACATTGAGCATTTGCCTGGTGATTGCGATTCTGCCGGTGATCATCACCAGCGCCTTGCTGGTTCAGGAGGGCGCGACACTCTACAAAAGCGTCGAGAGCGGCGAGCTCGACATTGCCGGGTACGTGGCGCAGTTCAAGCACAGCCTGCCGCCGTATTTCCAGCACCTGCTGGATCGCTTCGGCATGGGCGAGTTGAATGGGCTGCGAGAGAAAATCGTCAAAAGCGCGATGACCGGCGGGCAGGTGCTGGCCTCCCAGGCGTTCAGTTTCGGCCAGGGCACGTTCGAGTTCATCGTCAGTTTCTTCATCATGCTGTACTTGCTGTTCTTCTTCCTGCGTGACGGTGCGGAACTGGCGCGCAAGGTACGCATGGCGGTGCCGTTGCAGGAACAGCAGAAACGCCGTTTGCAGCTCAAGTTCAATCGTGTGGTGCGGGCCACGGTGAAGGGCAACCTGCTGGTGGCCATCACGCAAGGCGTGCTGGGCGGTCTGATTTTCTGGTTTCTGGACATTCCCAGTGTGTTGCTCTGGGCGGTGTTGATGGCGTTTCTGTCGCTACTGCCGGCGGTGGGGGCGGGAATAGTCTGGGCGCCGGTGGCGGTGTTTTTCCTGCTCACCGGGGCGATCTGGCAGGGCGTGGTGCTGGGGCTGTTCGGGACCTTCGTGATCGGGCTGGTGGATAACCTGCTCAGGCCGTTGCTGGTGGGCAAGGACACCAGGATGCCGGACTACATGATCCTGATCTCGACCCTTGGCGGCCTGGCGGTTTTCGGCTTGAACGGCTTTGTCATCGGGCCGTTGATCGCGGCCCTGTTCATGTCGAGCTGGGCCATTTTCATCGAAACCAAACCGCGGGTGCAGCTGCCTTAGGCGCTGAACCTGCCCGACTGCGCGGTACCGATGCGTTGCGACAGCGCCTGGGCGGCGGGCAGCGAAGTGAGCGGACCGCTGATCTGCACGCCATCCTGCACCAGATACCAGCAGGCGAGCATGCCCATCTCTCTGAGCTGTGGGGGGACGGCGCTGCCGATAACGGACATGATTTGAACCTGGGACATGACAAGTACCTCCATCAATCTGTGGAGTTACTTTAAGGTCCGGGTGCCTTGAGGGGTAATCAACGCTTTCGATAGTGGTCATTGATGCCAGCGGGGGCAAACGACCGTTGGTCGGTCAGTTGACCACCTGATCGAGCATATGAATCACTTCCTGCTCGTTGAGCAGGCCCTTGCGCACCAGGTTTTGCGTCAACAGCGAGAGAAACTTGGCGCTGCGATGACCTTCCAGGTGCTTGAGTTCGGTCAGTGCGTTGTAGACCTTGCTGGAGGTGCACAGACCGACGATGCGGTGCGGGTTTTGCGTTGGCATGTGGTCGTCCTTGTTGTTATCAACCTGTTATCGACGGACAGCCCCGAGCTTGCGGAACTGTCATGACAAAAATATGACCGTTTTGCGCTGCGCGGCAGAAAACGGGTCAGTCCATCTTGCCAATTTCCACCACGCGCACTGTCCCGATAGCGACCTTGGCGAGATTTTTCCAGACCTGCACCGACAAACGGGCATAAAAAAGCCCCGCTGTTTCAGCGGGGCCGGGTGAGCCCGTTACCAGCGACCGTGTCCGTAGTAGCCGCGTGGCGGACCGTAGTAGTAACCATGGGGTGGTCCGTAGTAAACCGGCGCCGGACGGTAGTAGATCGGTTGTTGCACGTAGACCGGAGCCGGCTGGTAGTAAACCGGAGGCGGTGGTGCGTAATAGGCCGGCGCGGGCTGGTAGTAGACCGGTTGCGGTGCGACATAGACCGGTCGGTTCGCGTTGATCAGGGCCGAGCCGACAATGGCAGTACCGACGATCGCGCCAAACACCGCCGGGCCTTGCCAGTAATTACCGCCACCATGGGCTTGCGCCTGTCCTGCGATAGCGAGGGCGCCGATCAGCAAGGCTACTGTGGGGACTTTACGGATCATGATAGTTCCTCGGTTCTTCAGCCCGGCGCTTGTGTCTGCAATAGACCCAAGGATTGTCGCGGGGATACTTCTAAGACAGCGTTTTTCTGAAAAACAGCACGGCCGTTGGGTAAATTTTGTGTAAGGTCTGTACCGACTTTCTTACCGACCCGTTCAAGCCCGTGCGCACAGGCTTATATGATCGATCAGAACCCGATGGCGGGCTAATCCCGTCCATCCGAAAAGTGCATTTGAAGGAGCTTCCCCATGCAGATGAACCCCAACAAAGACACCCAGCTGTGCATGTCCCTTTCAGGGCGTCCCGGGAACTTTGGTCTGCGTTTTCATAATCATCTGTATGAACAGCTGGGTCTGAATTTTTACTACAAGGCCTTTGCCAGTCAGGACCTGCCGGGTGCCGTTTCCGGCATTCGCGCCCTGCGGATTCGTGGCTGTGGCGTGTCGATGCCGTTCAAGGAAGCCAGCATTGCCCTGGTCGATGAACTCGACGCGTCTGCCGCCGCCATTCAATCGATCAACACCATCGTCAACACCGACGGCCATCTCAAGGCCTACAACACCGATTACATCGCCGTCGCCCAATTGCTGGAAAAGCACCAGGTGCCCAAGGACTCGACCTTTGCCTTGCGCGGCAGCGGCGGCATGGCCAAGGCCGTGGCAAGCGCCCTGCGCGATGGCGGGTATGAACGCGGCCTGATCGTGGCCCGCAACGAGCGCGCCGGGCAGGCGCTGGCACAGTCGTTGGGGTATGAGTGGCAAGCCGAGCTGGGCAATCGTCGCCCGCAGATGCTGGTCAACGTCACCCCGATCGGCATGACGGGAGGACCGGAGGCCGATCAACTGGCCTTTGAAGCTGATGTGATCGAAAAAGCGGAAACTGTGTTCGATGTGGTGGCGATTCCCTCGGAAACGCCGTTGATCGTGCGTGCTCGTGCCGAAGGAAAACGGGTCATTACCGGCCTGGAAGTGATCGCGATCCAGGCACTGGAGCAATTTGTGCTCTATACCGGTGTACGGCCGACAGACGAGCAATTCCACAAGGCAGTCGCGTTTGCCCGCAGCTAGGAGGTTCCATGCATCCGCCCATTCTCAATCTGGATTCGGTCGAGCTTGAACCGTTGCCCGAAGCGTTTGCGCCGACGGGTGAAACCGCCGGTCGCTATCAACAGCGCCTGGCCCGTGTCGGCCAGCAACTGGGGGCGCAAAAGCTTGGTTATCGCTTGTATGTGCTGGAGCCAGGCATGCGCGGCAGCCCGTTTCACAGTCATCGGGTCAATGAGGAAATGTTCTATGTCGTGGCCGGGCAAGGGCAAGTCCGCCTGGGATCGGAACGTTTTCCAATCCGCGCCGGTGATGTGATCGCCTGCCCACCGGGCGGGCCTGAAAAGGCGCACCAGATCATCAACACCAGCAACGGCGAGTTGCGCTACCTGGCCGTCAGCACCCAGCAATCACCGGAGATCTGTGAATACCCCGATTCCGGCAAATACGCTGTGATGGACGACTTCAAGGTGGATGCCGAAGGTAATGCCTCGGGTTTTGTGGCGGTGGCCCGCCAGGCCGATGGGGTGGATTACTGGGACGGCGAGTAACCACAGGCACCGTCAAACCACTGTAGGAGCGAGCTTGCTCGCGATGGACGTCAACGATAACGCGGGCTGTCTGAATGAACGCGTCGTCTGGACGTTTTTCGCGAGCAGGCTCGCTCCTACAGGTTTTGTGTCCATCACAATTGTCGGTGAGTCCACGATCCACTGTGGGAGCGGGCTTGCTCGCGAAAGCGTCGGCACATTCAGAATTGGTGTGACTGGCAATCCGCTTTCGCGAGCAAGCCCGCTCCCACATTGGGATCTCTGTAGCGGGATTATTCCAGTCGCGCCAAACGCTCTTCCAGCGCCGCAATCCGCGCTTCCAGTTCTTCGATCCGTTCAACCGAAACCCCGCCACTGCCACGCTCGGCCGGGTTGTTCCGTGCCGCCATGATCGCCTCGATATCCGCCGGGTCGCCCAAGGCGTGGGTATAGCGGTCTTCGCGCTGACCGGCCTGACGCGCAATCAGCACGGCCAGGCCGCGGGCAATCAGGCGTTCGAGTTGATGCACAACCTGTTCGGCATCTTCGAATTCATGCATGCGGCCGCTGCGGGTCAGCAGTTCATTGACGGTCTGCGGGCCGCGCAGGAACATCAGCCCGGTCAGGATGACCTGCGCCGGCACCAGTTCCAGGGCCTTGTCGACCTTGTGCTCCCAGCGGTCGGCGCGGCTGCCCATCACCAGTTTGGCGAAGCCGCGTCCTTCGAGGGCGCGCAGGCTCTGGCCGACCTGGCCTTGTGTGAGGTTCATCACCGGCTCGCGGCTGGTTTTCTGGTTGCAGGCAATCACCAGGGCATTGAGGGTCAGGGGATAGGTTTCCGGGCTGGTGGCCTGTTTCTCGATCAACGAGCCCAGGATGCGGATTTCCGTGGTATTGAGCCGGGGCTCATCGAAAGTCGTCTCTTGCTCAGCGCTCATGGTTCTGCGTCCTTACCCGATTCATGTTTTTCACTTGCGTGGGTGCACTTTAGATGGGCAGGCGCCAATCGCAACAGAATTCGCTGCGTCATCAGAGCAATGATGACAAAAAGTGTATGAAATATTAACGCCATTTTTACAATTGGCCGGGCACCGTATGCGGGGTCGCGCGCGAGTGCGTCCAAAGGGCGAGGTATTGTTGGCGTCATCGCCCTGAACAGCTGAACCCTGCATCGAGTCGGCCGGTGTACTACACCTTCATTCGCCTCTGATAAAGAAATCCAATAAAGGCGAGAGTGACTCCATGAGCCAAGACATTTTTGTATCCGTACTGATTCCCGCCAAGAACGAAGCGAACAACCTCAAGCCATTGCTTGAGGAAATCCGCGTGGCACTGGCCGATGAGGCTTACGAAATCATCGTGGTCGACGATGGCAGCACCGATTCGACCCTGCAGGAATTGCGGCAGATGCGCCACGACGGCCTGGACACCCTGCGCATCCTCCATCACGAGCGTTCGCTGGGGCAGAGCACCTCGCTGTACCACGCGGCGCGCGAGGCCCGTGGGCAATGGCTGGCGACCCTCGATGGCGACGGCCAGAACGATCCGGCGGACATTCCCGGCATGCTCGCGCTGGTGCGCGGCGAACCGGGCCAGGTCGATGTGCAACTGGTTGCCGGGCACCGGGTCAATCGCCGCGACACCGCGAGCAAACGCTACGCCTCGCGTTTCGCCAACAACCTGCGCCGGCGCCTGCTCAAGGACGCCACCCCGGACACCGGTTGCGGCCTGAAGCTGATCGAGCGCGCGGCGTTCCTGCGCCTGCCGTACTTCGACCACATGCATCGCTATATTCCGGCACTGATCCAGCGCCATAACGGGCGCATGATCGTGCACCCGGTCAACCACCGGCCGCGCACGGCCGGGGTGTCGAAATACGGCAACATCGACCGCGCGCTGGTCGGCATTCTCGATTTGTTCGGGGTCTGGTGGCTGATCAAGCGCACGCGGCTGAACACCATTGCCCAGGAGATCGAAGGATGAACCTCTCCCGCGAAGCCTTGTGGTTGATCGTCGGTTTTGCGGGGCAGATCGCCTTTACCGGGCGCTTTGTCCTGCAGTGGCTGTACAGCGAGTACAAGAAACGCAGCGTGATCCCGGTGAGCTTCTGGTACCTGAGCATCGTCGGCAGCACCTTGCTGCTCGCCTACGCCATTTACCGCGAAGACCCGGTGTTCATCGCCGGGCAGGCGTTCGGCTCCATCGTGTATTTTCGCAACCTGCAATTGATCGCCAAAAGCAGAAGCCTGAAGGAGTAGGTCATGCGCGGATCGTTATCGACCCGAAATATTACGTTGCTCGTAGCCATCGCGATGGCGTTGCTGTTTTTCTGGGGGCTGGGCAGCGTGCCGTTCCTCAGTGTCAACGAGGCCCGCCGCGCCGTTACCGTGCGCGAAATGCGCGAGGCGGGCAGTTGGCTGCTGCCTTACATGAACGGTGACTTGTACCTGTCCAAGCCGCCGTTTTTCTATTGGGCGGGCCTGGTTTCAACGGCGGTGCTGGGCAGCTTGTCCGAGTGGAGCGTGCGTCTGCCTTCGGCGCTGGCCGCCGCCTTGTGCTGTGTTGGCACCTATCTGTACGGCGTTCGGCAGGCGGGGCGGCAGGTTGGTTTGTTCGCCGTGGTGTTCCTGGCCGCGAACGGTGCCTTCAGCCTGTTCGCACGGCGCTCGGAAATCGAGATGCTGTTGACCCTGCTGTGCTTCGGAGCACTGCTGGCGGCCTGGCAGTTCATCTTCCAGCAAGGTCGGGTCTTCTGGAGTCGGTTGAGCTATGTGCTGTTGGGTTGCGCGCTGCTGACCAAAGGACCGGTTTGCCTGTTGTGGGTGACGGCGCCGATCCTGGCCTACGCCTTGATCTACCGTGATGCCCGGGCCAAGGCTTATCTGTGCGACGGTTGGGGCTGGCTGATTGCCGTGGTGCTGGGCAGTTCCTGGTACGTGGCGGTGTCGGTGAATCAGGGCTGGGGGATCTGGGCATCGATCATCAGCGAAGACATCGTGAAGAAGATCGACGGGCAGGGCGCCGAGGCCTGGTACGCGTATCTGCTGTACCTGGCCGGTGATTTCTTCCCGTTCTGGCTGATCGTGTTCGTACAGCCGCGCAAGTTCTGGGCGATGATCCGCTCGCGCCGCGAGGCTGCCATGCTGCTGTGCTGCAGCCTGTTGCCGCTGCTGGTGTTCTCCCTGTTCACTGAAAAGCACGGCAAGTACCTGTTGCCGGTTTATCCGTCGATGGCGCTGCTGCTGGCGATGCACTGGTCGGCGGTGCTCGATGACCTCAAGGGGCGCTGGCGCACGGTCCTGGCCGTTGTGCCCTACGTGATGCTGGCCGGGTTTGTGGTGTTCTACATGTTCGTCGAGGCGCGGGTGTTGTCGCACCGGGTCGGTGGTCTTGAGCAGGTTGCCACGCTGGCCGATGGGCAGCGGGGGCAGAAGGCTTATACCCTCGGTGAGCCGGATATCCGTCTGGTCTATTACATGGGCCGGCCAGTGACGCCGCTGACGGTGGCGCAGTTGCAGTCCGAGTCCCGTCCGGCGGGGCTGCTGTTTGTGCAAGAACCCCTCGCGCCGCAATTGCAGAACCTGGCGTCATGCCAGGTCGGTGAAATCAACCCGTACCTGAAACCGGACCGTTCAGCGCTGCTCGTGCGCATGGGGGGCGACTGCCGCTGATCGGCGTCCCGGCCGAACACACACGCCAGCACATCACCCGTTCGGACTAGGCAGGGCTAACGATTCTGCCACGTCCGGCCGGCGCCAAACTTCAAGCTCAAAGGGGCGTTGCGTCACGCACGCCCCGCCACACGAGCAGAAGGCGCCGCGATGGAGTTTGCATTCAGCGACGAACAGGAAATGATCCGCGCATCGGCCGAGGGCTTCCTCGCCGATGTCTCGGATTCTGCCGCCGTGCGCGCGGCAATGGCCAGCGAACGGGGTTTTGACGAAGCCCTCTGGCAGCGTCTGTGCCAGGAAATGTACTGGCCAGCCATTCATATCCCCGAAACCTTTGGTGGCCTCGGCCTCGGCTTTGTCGAACTGACGATCCTGCTGGAACAGATGGGGCGGCGTCTGCTGTGTTCGCCGTTTTTCGCCACCGCCTGCATGGCCACGCCTGCGCTGTTGCTGGCCGCCAATGATCAACAGAAGCAGCGTTGGTTACCGTCGATCGCCGACGGCAGCGTGACCGCGACCCTGGCGTTCAGCAGTGCCAACGGCTGGTCGGCCGACGATGTCCAGGCCACGGCGGTGGTGGAGGGCGACGGGTTCGTTCTCGACGGCACCCTCAAGCATGTGCTCGACGGGCACGGTGCTGACCTTCTGGTCATCGCTGCGCGGCAACCCGGTTCGACCGGCGAGGCGGGCATCAGCCTGTTTGCCGTGAGCGCCGAGCGGGCCGGTATCGAGCGGCAAATGCTGCCGACCATGGACCAGACCCGGCGCCAGGCGCGGATCCAGCTCAACGGCCTATACCTTGAAGCCGACTGCCTACTGGGTGAGCTCGGTAACGGCTGGTCGCACCTTGAGCGAGTTTTGCAACTGGCCTGCATCGGCCTGGCTGCCGAGCAGACCGGCGGCGCGCAGCAGGTGCTCGACCTCAGCGTGGCCTACATGCAGGAACGCCAGCAATTCGGTCGCCCGATCGCCAGTTTTCAGGCCCTCAAACACCGCGCCGCCGACATGATGCTGCAGGTCGAGTGCGCGCGTTCGGCCAGTTATTACGCCGCGTGCGTGGCCCAGGAAGCCCTCGATCCGCAGGGTGATCCGCAGGTCGCGGCAGAACTGCCGCTGGCAGCGGCGCTGGCCAAGGCGCAGTGCTCTGAAACCTATTTCGCCTGCGCATCCGAGTCGATCCAGTTGCACGGCGGTGTCGGCTTCACCTGGGAGTACGACCCGCACCTCTACTTCAAGCGCGCCCGCGCCAGCGAGAGTTTCCTCGGGCTACCGGCCTGGCATCGCGAGCGGATTGCCGCGGTCATTCTTGGAGAGCAGCCATGAAAATCAGTTTCAGCGAGCAGGACGAGCACTTCCGTCGGGAAGTCGCCGACTGGATGAGCGCCAACCTCTGCGGCGAATTCGAGCCCCTGCGTTTTCGTGGCGGTCCGGGCGATGAGCACATGTTTCCCGAAGAGCGCAAAGCCTGGGAGCGCAAACTCGCCGAGGGTGGCTGGACCTGCGTCGGCTGGGCGCCGGAGCACGGCGGGCGTGGTTTGTCGATCACCCGGCAAGTGATATTCCACGAAGAGTACGCCCGCGCCGGTGGTCCCGGTCGCATGGGGCACATCGGCGAAGGGCTGGCCGGGCCGACCATTGCCGCGTTCGGCACAGTCGAACAGCAACGGCGCTTTCTGCCGGGGATCGTCAGCGGTACGTCCTTCTGGTGCCAGGGCTATTCCGAGCCGGGGGCCGGTTCCGACCTAGCCAACGTCAAGACCCGCGCGACGCTGGATGAGGCGAGCGGAAACTGGGTGATCAACGGGCAAAAAGTCTGGACGTCCCTGGCCCACGAATCGGATTGGTGTTTTGTCATCGCCCGCACCGAACCGGGCAGCGTCGGCCATCGCGGTCTGTCATTCCTGCTGGTGCCAATGGCCCAGGTACAAATCACCGTGCGGCCCATCGAACAACTGACCGGCACCTCGGAATTCAACGAAGTGTTCTTCGACGATGCCCGCACCGACGCCACCAACATCATCGGCGCGCCGGGTGACGGCTGGAAGATCGCCATGGCGCTGCTCGGTTTTGAGCGAGGTGTCTCGACCCTCGGCCAGCAGATGCAGTTTCAGAACGAACTCAACGAAATCATCGCCATCGCCAAGTCCAATGGCGCAGACCGCGATCCGATCCTGCGCCAGCGCCTGGCCGAGGCCTGGAGCGGGCTGCGGATCATGCGCTACAACTCGCTGCGCATGCTCTCGGGCAGCCAGGACGGTTCGCTGCGCAAGGAGGCGACCATCTACAAGCTGTTCTGGTCGACCTGGCATGCCAGCCTCGGCAAGTTGGCGATGGACGTCCTTGGCGCCGAAGCGGAATTGCTCGAAGCCGCGCCTTACCAACTGACCCGTTTGCAGTCGCTGTACCTGTTCAGCCGCGCCGACACCCTCTACGGCGGCAGCAACGAAATCCAGCGCAACATCATCGCCGAGCGTGCCCTGGGCATGCCCAAAGAGCCGCGTCCGCGCGCCTGAAAGGAGAGAGTTCATGTCTGTACCTCAATATGTTGAAGGTCGCGGCCTGCTGCGCGGCAAGTCGGTGCTGATCACCGCAGCGGCGGGTGCCGGGATCGGTTTTTCCGCCGCTGTGCGCGCTGCCGAGGAAGGTTGTCGCGCACTGATGATCAGCGATATCCATGAAGGCCGGTTGGCCGAGGCGGTGCTGAAGATTCGTGAAACCACCGGGTTGCAACAGGTCTTCGGCCAGGTCTGCAACGTCGCCGACGAAGCCCAGGTGCAACAACTGATTGCCTGCGCCGAACGTGACCTGCAAGGCGTCGATGTGCTGATCAACAACGCCGGTCTTGGCGGCTCGCGCTTGCTGGTGGAGATGGGCGACGAGGAGTGGAACCGGGTGCTCGATGTGACGCTCACCGGCACCATGCGCATGACCCGCGCCATGCTGCCGAAGATGATGGCGCGGCGTGCCGGGGTCATCGTCAACAACGCGTCGGTGCTGGGCTGGCGCGCGCAGAAAGAGCAATCGCATTACGCCGCCGCCAAGGCCGGCGTCATGGCATTGACCCGCTGCGCAGCGGTCGAGGCGGCTGACTACGGCATCCGCATCAATGCGGTCAGCCCGAGCATTGCCCTGCACGATTTCCTGCGCAAATCCGCGCCTCAGGCGGTGCTCGATCAACTGGCCGCCAACGAAGCGTTCGGCCGCGCCGCCGAAGTCTGGGAAGTGGCCAACGTGATGATGTTCCTGGCCAGCGACTACAGCTCCTACATGACCGGCGAAGTGTTGTCGGTGTCCAGCCAGAGGGCGTGACCATGCCACGTATTTTCGACACGCCGATGGCCTTGTTCGACGCCGTGGGTGAATCGCTCGGCGCCAGTGACTGGCTGTTGCTGGAGCAGGACCGCATCGACCGGTTCGCTGACGCCACTGGCGATCACCAGTGGATTCACGTCGATCCGGTCAAGGCCGCCAGCGGCCCGTTTGGCGCCTGCATTGCCCATGGCTACCTGAGCCTGTCGCTGGTCAACCTGTTCTTGCCGCAGATCGTCGAAGTCCGTGGCCTGGCCATGGGCGTCAATTACGGCTGCGAGCGAGTGCGTTTCCCCGCGGTGGTGCGCGTCGGCTCGCGGGTGCGCGGCAGTGCGCAACTGATCGCGGTCGAGGAAGTGAAGGGCGGCGTACAGGCGACCATCCGCGTCAGCGTCGAGATCGACGGCGAGGACCGCCCCGGCTGCGTGGTCGACACCATCAGCCGCTATTACCCGGCGTAAACCGGCCAGCAGAATTTCGAGGAATTGAGCATGAAAGAAGCCGTCATCGTTTCGACCGCCCGTACTCCGATCGGCAAAGCCTTTCGCGGTGCGTTCAATGACACCGAAGCGCCGCAACTGGGCGGCCACGTGGTGCGCGAAGCCGTGCGCCGCGCCGGCATCGAGCCGGGCGAAGTGGACGACGTGATCATCGGCGCCGCGGCGCAACAGGGTACGCAGTCCTATAACCTGGGGCGCCTGTGCGCGATTGCCGGTGGCTTGCCGGCATCGGTTGCCGGGATGGCTGTCGAGCGCCAATGCTCGTCGGGCCTGATGAGTATCGCCATGGCCGCCAAAGGCATCATGTGCGACGAAATCGACATCGCCGTGGCCGGTGGCCTGGAGTCGATTTCCCTGGTGCAGAACAAGCACAAGAACCTGTATCGCAACCAGTCGGGTTCGGTGATCGAGCTGGACCCGCACGCCTACATACCGATGATCGAAACCGCCGAGATCGTCTCCGCGCGCTATGGCATCTCCCGCGACGAGCAGGACGAATACAGCTACCAGAGCCAGCTGCGTACCGCCCAGGCGCAGAGTGCCGGGCGGTTCGACCGCGAACTGGCGCCACTGACCAGCCGCCAGATGATCGTCGACAAGGCCACGGGCGAAACCCGCCATGAGTCCGTCACCTTGCTGCGCGACGAGTGCAATCGCATCGACACCACCCTCCAGAGCCTGAAAGCGCTGGAGCCGGTGTGGCCGGGCGGCCAGTGGAGCGACAAGGGGCGTTTCATCACTGCCGGTAATGCCTCGCAGTTGTCCGACGGTGCGTCGGCCTCGGTGTTGATGAGCGCCAAACTGGCCGAGAAACGCGGCCTGGAACCGCTGGGGATCTATCGCGGCATGGCCGTCGCCGGCTGCAACTCCGACGAGATGGGCATCGGCCCGATCTACGCCATTCCCAAGCTGCTCAAACGCCACGGCCTGACCATGGAGCACATCGGCCTCTGGGAGTTGAACGAAGCGTTCGCCTGTCAGGTGCTGTATTGCCGCGAAACCCTGGGCATTCCCGCCGAGCGCCTGAACGTCAACGGCGGGGCGATTTCCATCGGCCATCCGTTCGGCATGTCCGGGGCGCGGATGGTCGGCCACGCGTTGGTCGAAGGCCAGCGACGCGGTTTGCGCTATGTGGTGGTGAGCATGTGCATCGGTGGCGGCATGGGCGCCGCAGCCCTGTTCGAGGTGGTCTGAATGATCAGCGCACAGCAGGTGCAAGAGAGCATGGCGCGTTATGTGGAGCTGGTGGATGCCGGCGACATCGAGGGCATCCTCGCGCTCTACGCCAAAGACGCCAGCGTTGAAGACCCGGTCGGCCAGGCGCCGTTGCAGGGCATCGACGCCATCGCGCGCTTTTACCGTGAAGGACTGGGGACGATGCAAGTCTCGGCGACCCTGACCGGCCCGGTTCGCGCGACGCTCAACGGTTACGGCGCAATGCCATTCCGGGTCGACATGGAGTGGGGTGGGCAACCGTGCTCGCTGCATGTGATCGACGTGATGGAGTTCAATGCCGACGGCCAGATCCGCTCGATGAAAGCCTTCTGGAGTGAGGTCAACGTGACTCCGCGAGGTGCCGCGTGAACCTGGAGCAGCGGATCGCCCGCCTGGAAGCGCTGGAGGACATCCGCCAGCTCAAGCATCGCTACCTCAATGCCTGCGATCTCAAGCAGGTCGAGGTGATTGCCGACTGCTTTGCCGAAGGTGAAGTGCTGATCGATTACGGTCCTTTGGGGATCTTTCGTGAGCGCGACAGTTTTGTCGCGCTGTACCGCGAACTGGCCTGCCACGAACGGGTCATCGACCTGCACCACGGCGCCAACCCGGAAATCGAGGTGCTTGGCGAGGATCAGGCCCAGGGCCGTTGGGCCCTGTGGTATTTCAATCTGGATGGCGAGAGCGGGGCGACGCGGCAGTTGGGTGGGTTCTATCAGGACCGTTACCGGCGTATCGCCGGACAATGGAAGATCGTCGCCACCCGTTTTACCGCTCACTCGCAAGTGGTGCGTTCCTGAGGGCAGCTCACTCCAGAGGCTGCCCCTGTGGGAGCGGGCTTGCCCGCGAAGGCGGCGTGTCAGGCAACATTGATGCTGGATGTGCCGGCCTCTTCGCTGGCAAGCCAGCTCCCACAGTTTTTATGCTCACCCCGGCATTTCCCCCTGTGGGAGCGGGCTTGCCCGCGAAGGCGGCGTGTCAGGCAACATTGATGCTGGATGTGCCGGCCTCTTCGCTGGCAAGCCAGCTCCCACAGTTTTTATGCTCACCCCGGCATTTCCCCCTGTGGGAGCGGGCTTGCCCGCGAAGGCGGCGTGTCAGGCAACATTGATGCTGGATGTGCCGGCCTCTTCGCTGGCAAGCCAGCTCCCACAGGGGTAATTGCCGGGGTGAGCATAAAAAAAGTGGGAGCGGGCTTGCCCGCGAAGGCGGCGTGTCAGGCAACATTGATGCTGGATGTGCCGGCCTCTTCGCTGGCAAGCCAGCTCCCACAGTTTTTATGCTCACCCCGGCATTTCCCCCTGTGGGAGCGGGCTTGCCCGCGAAGGCGGCGTGTCAGGCAACATTGATGCTGGATGTGCCGGCCTCTTCGCTGGCAAGCCAGCTCCCACAGTTTTTATGCTCACCCCGGCATTTCCCCCTGTGGGAGCGGGCTTGCTCGCGAAGGCGGCGTGTCAGGCAACATTGATGCTGGATGTGCCGGCCTCTTCGCTGGCAAGCCAGCTCCCACAGTTTTTATGCTCACCCCGGCATTTCCCCCCTGTGGGAGCGGGCTTGCTCGCGAAGGCGGTGTGTCAGGCAACATTGATGTTGGATGTGCTGACAGCCAAATCCGGATTCTGCGTGCGGCCGGTTTCGTAAAAGGCCTTCAGGTTCTCGGCAATCTGCTTCACCACCTTGTTGAAAGCCTTGGCCAGCAACCATTCCGCCAACCTGCCACCGCGCAGGCGGTAACTCATTTGCAGGGTGATGCGGGTCGCGTCGCCTTCGGCTTGCAAGGCATAACTGAAACTCGCCTCGCGAAACGGAAAGGGCGAGTCATTGCCGCCTTTGTGCAACCGCAGCATGAACCCCGTGCCTTCCTGCCACTGCACCACGCTTTCATCCAGATACTGGCCACCCTTGCGCAGCACCCGGCGACTGGCGCCGACGCCTTCCTGTGCGCCGGGATGAAACTGGCAACCGGTCAGTCCAGGTACATAGTGCGGTGCAAGGCTCAGGTCGCGCAGTTTGGCCCACACCGCTTGGGGGGACAGGTCAAGCAGGACACTGTGGCGGGTAATTGCGGGCATGTGGCAGCTCCTTTTATGAATGGGATTGGGCTGCATCGAGAAACGCCGGGCGTTCACCTGCGCCATGTACTGCGATATCCGCGCCACTGACGTAACGGGCCAGATTCGAGGCCAGGTACAAACAGGCATCGCCAATATCTTCAGGGTTTGCCAGGCGTTGCAGGGGAATGGTCGCCGCCACCCGGGCAATGCCCGCGTCGTCACCATAGTGCATGGCCGCCTGCTCGGTGAGAATCAGCCCGGCGGTCACGGCGTTGACCCGCACCTTGGGCGCCCATTCCACCGCCAGCGAGGTGGTCAGGTTCAGCAGTCCGGCCTTGGCCGCGCCATAGGCAGCAGTGCCAGGGGAAGGGCGGGTGGCGCTGACGCTGCAGATGTTGATGATTGCGCCGCCGTCGGCCTGGGCTTGCATCACCTGGTTGGCTTGCTGGCACAGGTTCAGTGGCGCGATCAGGTTCAGGCGGATGATCGCTTCGCTGAAACGCGGCGAGGCCGTTGCGGCATCGGCATTCGGTGAGCCGCCGGCGTTGTTGACCAGCACATCGAGGCGGCCGAAGCGCTGGACGATCTGCGTGATCAGGCCTGCCGATTGCTCGACGTCGCGCAGGTCACAGGCCACGAACAACGCCTCGCGCCCGCTACTGGCAGGCAAGGTCGGCGGGGCTTCGCGACCGCAGATCACCACGTCGGCACCGCACTCGAGGAAGCGCTGGCTGATGCCGCGTCCGACGCCTTTGCCGCCGCCGGTGACCAGTACCACTTTGCCGCGAAAGTCCATCGGATCAAGCATGGGGGGCCTCATTCAGTCGCTCGGAAATTTAACCGATGCTAGGTCTGCAACCCCGGCAGGCCAACGTCCAAAGGGACTAGAGATTGTCTGTGTAGGAGCGAGCTTGCTCGCGATGGTCGTCAACGATGACGCTGGATGCCTGGCACCCCGCGGTGTTCTCAGGTCCATCGCGAGCGAGCTCGCTCCTACACAGTGCAGGTGCGTAGTCCTGTCGGACGATGTTGATTGTCCGGGCCCTCGGAATAATCCGGCGACAACAACAGGCCGGGAGGACACCTTATGGGCGCTTCAGCGCAAGGGCACTTCGTTACGCTGCCGGATGGTTTGCAGCTGCACTACAAAGACACCGGCAGCGGCGAGCCGGTGATGTTTATTCATGGCAGCGGGCCGGGCGCCAGCGGTCACAGCAACTTCAAGCAGAACTACCCGGTGTTCGCCGAAGCCGGCTATCGGGTGATCGTCCCGGATTTGCCGGGCTACGGCGTTTCGGACAAACCCGACACCCTCTACACCCTGGACTTCTTCGTTGCCGCGTTGAGCGGTCTGCTCGACGCCCTGGATATCCAGCGTTGCGTGCTGGTCGGCAACTCCCTGGGCGGCGCGATCGCGATCAAACTGGCCCTCGACCAACCGCAGCGTGTCAGTCGCCTGGTGCTGATGGCGCCCGGTGGCCTGATGGAAAAGGAACAGTATTACCTGCAAATGGAAGGCATCCAGAAAATGGGCGCGGCCTTCGCCAAGGGTGAGCTGAACGATGCGGCAGGCATGCGTCGTCTGTTGGCCCTGCAACTGTTTGATGAAAGCCTGATCAGCGACGAGACGGTCAACGAGCGGGTAGCTGTGGTGCAACAACAACCGGTGTGTGTGCTGTCGACCATGCAGGTGCCGAACATGACCGCGCGCCTGGGCGAGCTGCAGTGTCCGATCCTCGGTTTCTGGGGCATGAACGACAAGTTCTGCCCGTCCTCCGGTGCCCTGACCATGCTTGAAAACTGCTCTGGCATCCGTTTCGTGATGCTCAGCGAGTGCGGGCATTGGGTTCAGGTCGAGCATCGTGATCTGTTCAACCGCCAGTGCCTGGCCTTTCTTCAGGAGGCCCGTCGATGAGCGTGCAATTGCGCCGTGAGTTCGGCGAAGAGCTTTATCAGGCGCTGCTCAGCGGCTCCACCCTGGCGCCGCTGACCGAGCGTTGGCCGTCGATCAGCATTGAAGACGCCTATCACATTTCCCTGTACGCCATTGAACGTCGAGTGGCGGCCGGTGACCAGATCGTTGGCAAGAAGATCGGCGTGACTTCGGCGGCGGTCCAGCAGATGCTCAACGTGCATCAGCCGGATTTCGGCTTCATCACGCGGCAGATGGCGTTCGATGACGACGCGCAGATTTCCCTGGCCGCCAACAAGCTGATCCAGCCCCGCGCCGAGGGCGAGATCGCCTTCAAGCTCAAACATGATCTGGTCGGCCCGGGTATCACCGAAGCCGACGTGATGGACGCCACAGAGTACGTGATGCCGTGCTTCGAGATCGTCGACTCGCGGATTCACGAGTGGCGCATCCGCATCCAGGACACCGTGGCCGACAACGCCTCCTGCGGCGTGTTCGTGCTGGGCGACAGCAAGGTCGATCCCCGTGAGCTGGACCTGCCCAACCTGCGCATGCGCGTGTTCAAGAATGGCCAGCCCCTGAGTGAAGGCCTGGGTTCGGCGGTGCAGGGCAATCCGCTGACCGCCGTGGCCTGGCTGGCCAACACCCTGGGCGCCTTCGGCATTCCGTTCAAGGCCGGGGAAATCATCCTGTCCGGCTCCCT
Organism: Pseudomonas sp. Pseusp16; assembly: GCF_047324915.1. Lineage (NCBI taxonomy): Bacteria > Pseudomonadati > Pseudomonadota > Gammaproteobacteria > Pseudomonadales > Pseudomonadaceae > Pseudomonas > Pseudomonas sp. Pseusp16. The sequence continues at coordinate 407,923 of NZ_CP168522.1, forward strand.
GGTACCGCTGGAACCGGCCCGTGCCGGCGACCGTTTTGAATTGACCATCGATGGCCTGGGCAGTGCCCGGGTGTCTTTCTGCGCCTGACTTTTGGAGTTTGACCCAATGAGCAAAAAACTCAGAGCGGCCATTATCGGCCCGGGCAATATCGGCACTGACCTGCTGATGAAAATGTGCCGGTCGGAATGGATCGAGCCTGTATGGATGGTCGGCGTCGACCCGCAATCGGAGGGCCTCAAGCGCGCTCGCGAAATGGGCGTGAAGACCACTGCTGACGGTGTCGACGGGCTGCTGCCCCACGTCCTCGACGATGACATTCGTATTGCCTTCGATGCCACTTCGGCCTACGTGCATGCGGAAAACAGCCGCAAGCTCAACGAGCTCGGGGTGATCATGATCGACCTCACGCCGGCTGCCATCGGCCCGTACTGCGTGCCGCCGGTCAACCTCAAGGAGCACGCGTCGAGCCTGGCGATGAACGTCAACATGGTCACTTGCGGTGGCCAGGCGACCATCCCGATGGTGGCGGCGGTGTCGCGGGTGCAACCGGTGAGCTACGGCGAAATCGTTGCCACGGTGTCCTCCGGTTCGGTTGGCCCGGGCACGCGGCAGAACATCGACGAGTTCACCCGCACCACGGCCGGGGCGGTGGAGAAGATCGGCGGTGCGCGACGCGGCAAGGCGATCATCGTGATCAACCCGGCCGAGCCGCCGCTGATGATGCGCGACACCATCCACTGCCTGACCGATGACGAGCCGAACCAGGATGCAATCCGCACCTCGGTGCTGGAGATGGTCCGCGAAGTGCAGCGCTATGTGCCCGGCTACAAGCTGATCAACGGACCGGTGTTCGACGGGCGCAAGGTGTCGATTTTCATCGAGGTCGAAGGCCTCGGCGATTTCCTGCCCAAGTCCGCCGGCAACCTCGACATCATGACCGCCGCCGGTTTGCGCACGGCCGAGATGTTCGCCGAAGAAGCCCACAAGGGCACCCTGCAACTGCCCGTACGCTGAGTGGAGAATTGCCATGAATTTGCAAGGTAAGAGCGTGCGCCTGCACGACATGAGTCTGCGCGACGGCATGCACGCCAAACAGCATCAGATCAGTATCGAACAAATGGTCTCGGTGGCCACCGGCCTCGATGCCGCGGGCGTGCCGCTGATCGAAATCACCCATGGCGATGGCCTGGGCGGTGCGTCGCTGAACTATGGTTTCCCGGCCCATAGCGACGAGGAGTATTTCGCCGCGGTGATCCCGCAGATGAAACAGGCCAGGGTCTCGGCCCTGTTGTTGCCGGGGATCGGCACCCTCGACCATCTGAAGATGGCCCACGAACACGGCGTGTCGACCATTCGCGTGGCCACTCACTGCACCGAAGCGGACGTGTCCGGCCAGCACATCGGCATGTCGGCGAAGATGGGCCTGGACACCGTCGGCTTCCTGATGATGGCGCACATGGTCAGCCCGGAGAAACTGCTGGAACAGGCGCGGTTGATGGAAAGCTACGGCGCCAATTGCATCTATTGCACCGACTCGGCCGGCTACATGCTGCCCGATGAAGTGACGCAAAAAATCGGTGCCCTGCGGGCCGGGCTGAATGCCGGGACCGAAGTCGGCTTCCACGGCCACCACAACATGGGCATGGCCATCGCCAACTCCCTGGCTGCCATCGAGGCGGGCGCTGCGCGGATCGACGGATCGGTTGCGGGCCTTGGCGCCGGAGCGGGCAATACGCCGCTGGAAGTGTTCGTTGCGGTGCTGGAGCGCATGGGCGTCAACAGTGGTGTGGATCTGTACAGGATCATGGACGTGGCCGAAGACCTGGTGGTGCCGATGATGGACCAGCCGATCCGCCTCGACCGCGATGCGCTGACTCTGGGTTACGCCGGGGTCTACAGTTCGTTCCTGCTGTTCGCCAAACGCGCCGAGCAGAAGTACGGCATTGCCGCTCGTGAACTGCTGGTGGAGCTGGGGCGACGTGGCACGGTGGGCGGTCAGGAAGACATGATCGAAGACCTGGCGCTGACGCTGTCGCGGGCCAGGGGTGTACTGCCTACCTGATCCCGGAGAAACAAAAAAACCACCGATGATTCGGTGGTTTTTTTATGGCTGTTGCGAACCGCGCTCAAGGCAGCAGATTGCGCACCACTGGCGGATAACAGTTGATGGCCGCGCTCGAACAGCTGAAGTAGGCCGCGCTCGGTCGGTAGGCTTCATTCTTGAACAATTGACACAGACTGGCGGTGCTGCCGGCACAGACGAGGATGAACAGGGCGCAGGTGGCTTTTCGCATGGCGAGCCTCGACACGGATTTTTGTAGTTGTAGCGATACGGTATGACGGCGGGTGGCGCACGTCTTCGTCCGAATGGACTAGTTGATGACTGGAGAACCCGGCAGACCCCTTGTGGGAGCGCCCCCGGGATTTGCGTCTGGCCGAGATCCCCTGTGGGAGCGGACTTGCTCGCGAAGGCGGCGTGTCAGGCGAGGTAGATGTTGGCTGTGCCGGCCTCTTCGCGAGCAAGCCCGCTCCCACACGGTTGTTGGGCGTTCCCGGGATTTGCGTCTGGCCGAGATCCCCTGTGGGAGCGGGCTTGCCCGCGAAGGCGGCGTGTCAGGCGAGGTAGATGTTGGCTGTGCCGGCCTCTTCGCGGGCGAGCCCGCTCCCACACGGTTGTTGGGCGTTCCCGGGATTTGCGTCTGGCCGAGATCCCCTGTGGGAGCGGGCTTGCCCGCGAAGGCGGCGTGTCAGGCGAGGTAGATGTTGGCTGTGCCGGCCTCTTCGCGGGCGAGCCCGCTCCCACAGTGGTTTTTGGGTGACCACAGGTTTTGTGTGGTGTCAGGTTCGTCGGGCGAGGGCGCCCATGGCCATGAACAACGCTGCAATGGCCCGGGCTTCATGGAGTTCGCCGCGGGCCACCAGTTCGGGGATATGGGCCAGGGGCACTCGCAGGCATTCCAGGGGTTCGGGTTCGTCGCCTTGCAGTTGGCAGGGGCTCAGTTGTTCGGCCAGTACCACCTTGTAGCGGTGGCACAGGTGTCCCGGTGCCAGTGTCAGTTCGCCCAGTTCGGTCAGGCGTTCGGCGCGCATGCCGACTTCTTCACTCAGCTCGCGCTGCGCTGCCTGCAAATAGTCTTCATCGGGCTCGGCGCCGCCCTTGGGCAGGCCGAGAATGGTTTTTTCCACACCGACCGCGTATTCGCGCACCAGCAGCACATGCTCAGGATCGGGCATCGCCACCAGCATCACCGAGCGATAACCGGTGCCGCGCAGACGTTCGTAGACCCGCTGCTGGCCGTTGCTGAATTGCAGGTGCAGGGCTTCGATCTGAAAGTGGCCGCTTTGCGCCAGCAATTCAGTCTTGAGGATGGTTGGGCAGTTGCGCATGGGGCAGTCCCCTGTTTGGGATAAACACACTGTGCGCTGTACAACGGGAGCCGCCATCGTCCGAGCGGACGAGGGCGGGCAATGAGGGTTAACCGAGGGTCGCCACGCTGCGCAGGATCAGGCGCACCAGCATGGTCTGGCGGGTCACGCCGGTCTTGGAGAAGGTTGAGCGCAAGTGTGCCCGCGAGGTGTTGCGGCTGATGCCCAGCTCTTCCGACGCTTCGTCGAGGGTCAGGCCGTTGGCCAACAGCATCGCCAGCTGGGTCTCCGCCGGGGTGAAGTCAAACAGCGCGCGAACGATTTCCTGTGGCGCAGTGGACTGTTGCTCCGGGTCGCTGATGAAAATCACCACGGTCGGGCACTGCTTGCCCTCGCTCCAGTCCGTCAATGGCACCGAGCGCACGATGATCCCCAGGTCGGCTTTCCCGGACGGCCGCTGCACACGCAGGGCCTCGACCACCGACGGGTTGCTGCTCTTTTGCGACAGCAGTGACTGCTTGACCAGTCGGCGGAACTCCTGGGTATCCCGGGCCGTACCGACCTGCAGGCCATCGTTGACCAGTTTGATGCCGTCCTTTTCCTGGATCAGCCGGTCGGCAACCTGGTTGGTCTGCAGCACCTTGCCGGACTCGTCGAGGATGATCGTGCCGACCGCCATCTGGTTCACCGCGCCAGCGTACAGATTGCGCTCGGCTTCGATGCGGTTGAGCTGCATGTGGATCTTGATCGAGCGTTCCAGGTGCGGAATGAAATGCGTGAGCATGGCCTTTTCTTCATTGCCGAAGGGCTTGTCGTCACGTCCGCGGCTGATGCGAATGCGGCACTGGGCGCCGTCGACCGTGTTGATGTCGGCACCGAGGATGTGGAACACGTCCACCGGTTCGAGGAAATTCTTGTAGAACTCGGAGTTCTGCCAGTCGTCGTTGGAGACGAACTCGGCGAGGGTCACGACCTGGCGGTTGGGCAGGTCGACAAACGGGTCGAGGCTGAAAAAGTGCTTGTTATAGGACGCGGTCGCCTCGGTCGAGGTGCCGGTGGTGTTGACCATCAAGCCGTCCACGTGGGCGCTGGGCGGACGCAGGATGAAGGTCACGTACTTGCTGTTCAGATGCACATTGAGCTGATTGAGAAAAGTCGCCCAGGGAATGGTTTCCAGCGGACCCTGATAGAGGTTGCCGATCAAATCACTGAACGTATCGAGACTGAGGCTCTGCTGCATGGGGGAAAACCGTTTTTATTATTAGCGTTGGCGGTGGCCGAGAATAAGCGCCGTTATCGGCTCCTTGCAACGCTCGGGCTCAGGGCCTGACGGGCGGCTGCCGATCAGGCCCGGGGCGGGCGAAAAGCCGCTTGAGTCAGACCCGTTCGCTGGCGCGCACGACAAACTTCTTGTGTTCGGCAACGTCTGCCGACAGCGCCTGGACATCGGTGTAGAACTGCTCGTACCAACGGCGCAACTGATAGACCGGGCCGTCGCCGTCACACAGCAGCGGATTGTCGACACGGGTCTTGCTGTGCCAGATGGCCACGTCTTCGTAGAAGGCCGCCTGAGCCTGCGCCACGTAGGCCTTGGCCATCGCCTGGTTCTGCTCTTCGCTCAAGCCCGGGATCTTTTTCACCAGCACGCCGTAGCGCAGGGTGAAGCTGTCGAGGTCAATCGGTACGTGGCAATTGAGCAGGATCGAGTGGATCGGCTGGCCGTTCATGGCACCGTTCATTTCTGTGATCTGATAGGCCGGGCCGAAATAGGTGGCTTCGGTAGTCAACACGCTGTCGCCGGACAGGCGTTCACTGCGGGCGCGCATGATCTGGGTCGCCAGGTGGCCTTCGAAAACGTTGATGAACTCTTCGACCGGCGCGCCATGCACGGTGCCGAAGTGCGCCATATCGGCGATGTTGTCGATCAGTTCGCGGCAGTTGGTGCCAATCTGCAATTCGGCGACCTCCCAGGCTGCCCATTCGTCGTTGAAGCAGGCGTCGATGCGCGGAATGCGTTGTTCCGGCAGCGGCGGGTTGCCCTCGGGGTCATTCCAGACGAACAGCAACTGGTTCTCTTCCATGATCGGCCAGCTTTTGATTTTGGCCCGTGGCGGAATGCGTTTGGCATAAGGGATGTCATCGCACACGCCATCGGCGCCCCAGCGCCAGGCGTGGAACGGACAGCGGATCGAGTTGCCTTCAACGCAACCGGTGCTCAGGTCGGCGCCCATGTGCGGGCAGTAGCCATCAAGAATATGCAGCTCGCCGTCTTCACCCTGGAACGCCACCAGACGGGTGCCGAACACCTCCAGGCGATGGGCCTTGCCGTCGCGGTATTGCGCGGCCAGGCCCAGGCAATGCCAGCCTCGGGCGTAGCGGTCTTCCAGCAGTTTGGCTTCGATGCGGTGCAGGGTACTCATCTTGTTATTCTCCCAAGGGATCACGGGTTTGGCGCATGTAACGGATTCTGCCGGCCCTGTAAAAGCGGGCATCGTCTGAATGGACGATGGCTGCTTCAAGCAGGCCCGCTCTACTGGCGCCATTGGACCCATGGCAGGAGTTGGCGATGAGTGATGAACAAGGGCCGGTAGCGGTGATTACCGGGGCCGCCAGTGGTATTGGCCGTGGCCTGGCCGAACACGCGGCGACGCTGGGCATGCGCCTGGTGCTGGCGGATCGGGATGCAGCGGGCCTGCAAGCCCTGTGCGACGAATTGAAGGCCCGCGGTGTGCAAGCGAATGCCTGCGTCACCGATGTCGGTGATGTGCAGCAGGTCGAGCGCTTGCGTGACCGGGCTGTCGAGCACTTTGGCGGGGTCGACCTGCTGTTCAACAACGCCGGCGTGATGCAAACCGGCTTCAGCTGGGAAATCACCGAGGCGCAATGGCAACGCATGCTCAACGTCAACCTCAACGGCGTGATCAACGGTATTCGCTGCTTTGTGCCGCTGCTGCTCAGTCAGGGCCGGGCAGCCCATGTGATCAACACCGCGTCCCTTGCCGGGCTGGTCAGCAGTCCGTTGATGGCGCCGTACAACGTGACCAAGCAGGCGGTGGTCGCGCTCTCGGAAACCCTGCATTACGAACTCGCCATGCTCGGTGCGCCGGTGTCGGTTTCGGTGCTGTGCCCGGGGCCGGTGGCCAGTGAAATCATGGCGTCGAACCAGGTTGTGGACACTGCCGGATCCGACTTCAGCCAACTGCTCGACAGCACCATTCGCCAGGGCATGACCCCGGCTGAACTGGCCGCGCAAGTGTTCGCCGCCGTCGCGCAAAAACGCTTCTGGATTCTGCCCCACAAGGGTTTCAAGGCGGCCCTTGAGCGCCGGGTACAAAGCATCCTGGGCGAGACCAATCCGCAGTTTCAAATGGCCGACGTAGAGGACGATGCCCATGCCGCTCGATAAGCAGATCGCTGGCGTACTCCAGCAGTTTCGCGACATCCCGGAACCTGATTTCAGCCAGGTCGATGCCGCCCTGTACCGGCAGTTCTCCGACAACCTGCTGCCGGCCATCCCCGGCGATCCGATGAGCGAGGTGCGCGACCTGCGGGTGGCCGGCGCGGACGGCGAGCTGGATGCACGGCTGTATCGGCCCTCGGATGAGCCCAACCTGCCGTTACTGGTGTTTTTCCATGGCGGCGGATTTGTCATGGGCAATCTCGATACCCACGATAACCTGTGCCGTTCGCTGGCCCGCCAGTCCGAGGCCGTGGTGGTGTCGGTGGCCTATCGACTGGCGCCGGAACACAAGTTCCCGGCAGCACCGCTCGATTGTTATGCGGCGACTTGCTGGTTGGTCGAACAGGCGGCCGAGCTTGGTTTTGATGGCAGCCGTCTGGCCGTGGCCGGCGACAGTGCCGGGGGCAATCTGGCGCTGGCAGTCAGTCAGTTGGCGGCACAACGCAAGGGGCCGAAGGTCAGTTATCAGTGCCTGTTCTACCCGGTCACCGATGCGGGTTGCGACAGTCAGTCCTTCGAGGAATTTGCCGAAAGTTATCTGCTGTCGGCGAAGGCGATGCGCTGGTTCTGGGAGCAGTACCTGCAAGACTCGGCGCAGGCCGATGACCCACTGGCCTCGCCGTTGCGTGCCGGGAACCTGGCAGGCTTGCCGCCGACCACGTTGATCACTGCCGGGTTCGACCCGTTGCGGGACGAGGGCGAGGCGTTGGCCGAGTGCCTGCGCGAGGCTGAAGTAGCGGTGCGAGTGCAGCGCTGTGAAGGCATGATTCACGGTTTCATCAGCATGGCGCCGTTTGTCGAAGCAGCCGCGCAAGCGTTGTCAGACGCTTGCGCCGATCTGCGTGGAGCCCTCAAGTGAACGGCCTGACTTTCCATAGCGTGCCGCAACTGATCGAAGCCATCGGTGCTGGTCAGATGGTGGTGATCACCGATGACGAAAACAATGGCGAAGGCTCGTTGCTGATGGCCGCCGAACAGGCCGGGGCCGAGGCCGTCACCTTCATGGCAGTGCAGGCGCGCGGGCTGATTTGCCTGGCCCTGACCGAACAGCGCTGCCGTGCGCTGGGCCTGGACCTGATGGTGCCCAACTCCCGGGCGCAACATGGTGTGGGGTTTACCCGCTCCATCGAAGCGGCCACTGGGGTGTCCACCGGTATTTCGGCGGCGGACCGGGCGCGGTCGATCCAGGTGGCGGTCGACCCGGCCAGCGGTCCGGCGGACCTGGTGCAACCGGGGCATATTTTCCCGGTGCAGGCCTTGCCCGGTGGCGTGATGCAGCGGGCCGGGCATGTCGAGGCCGCCTGCGACCTGACACGTCTGGCGGGCCTGCAACCGGCGGCAACCCTGGTGGGGATTCTCAACGAGGACGGCGAACTGGCCCGTGGTCCCGAGTTGCATGGGTTCGCCCAGCGGCATGGGTTGCGGATCGGCACCATTGCCGATCTGATTCACTACCGCATCCTGCATGAAGGCACGATCGAGCGCGGCGGCGAGTATCCGTTGCATACCCGCCACGGCGAGTTCCAGGTGACGACTTATCAGGACACCTATCAAGGCTCGTTGCACCTGGCGCTGGTAAAAGGCCGGATCGACAGCTCCCGACCGGTACTGGTGCGGGTGCAAAGCATCGAGACGTTGCGTGATGTGCTGGGGAGTGAAAGCGAGAGCGGGGCGCAACAGTGGACCCTCGAGCGTTCGCTGGCGAGTATCGCTGCCGCCGATTGCGGCGTACTGGTGTTGCTGGCACAGAAGGAAACCGCCGACGGCGTGCTCGAACAGTTGCGCCAGCGCAGCGGCGGTAAACTGCGTACACCGCAATTCCCGCAGAGGACCCTGGGCATCGGCGCACAGATCCTGCGCGACCAGAACGTGCGCAAAATGCGCCTGATGAGTTCACCAGTGCCGTACAAGGCGGTGTCCGGGTTCGATCTGGAAGTGACCGAGTTTGTGCCGTTCCAACCGGCAAACTGAAACCAGCACAAAACCCTGTGGGAGCGGGCTTGCTCGCGAAGGCGGCATGTCAGGCGATGTAGAGGTTGGATGTGCCGGCCTCTTCGCGAGCAAGCCCGCTCCCACGGTAGTTTTTGGGTGGCCACAGGTTTTGCGTACACCCGCCGACCCTGTGGGAGCGGGCTTGCCCGCGAAGGCGGTATGTCAAGCGATGTAGAGGTTGGATGTGCCGCCTCTTCGCGAGCAAGCCCGCTCCCACGGTAGTTTTTGGGTGGCCACAGGTTTTGCGTACACCCGCCGACCCTGTGGGAGCGGGCTTGCCCGCGAAGGCGGCATGTCAGGTGATGTGGATGTTGGATGTGCCGGCCTCTTCGCGAGCAAGCCCGCTCCCACGGTAGTTTTTGGGTGGCCTGCAGGTTTTGGGTACACCCGCTCCCACAGTCAGGGCTTGATGCCCTGAAGTATTTTCTTCGCCTGATCCTGCACCGCCTCCGGTGCGGTCATGTTGCTGTCGATCACGGTGATCACCGCGTGGCCTTGCCACAGTTGATAGGCATCGGCCTTTTGCTGGATGGCGGTCGGTGTCGAGGGGGCAGAGAGGTTGACATGGACCACGCCGTCGGCGTCGCGCTTTGAGGTGAAGTTCACGCGATCCCAATTGCCGATCGGGGCAAAGCTTACGCCTTTGACTTCGCCTGGCGGCAGCGGCGGGTAGTTGAGATTCAAGCCGTTCACCCCCGGCAGGCCCAGTACATTCAGCTCGCACGAGTGTTTGTTTTTGGCGCAAGCTTGCCTGGCTTCGACGCCTGCCAGGCTCGCCTGCTCGATCACCTTGACGGCAAACCGCGCCGTGTCGTCCATGGCGCCGAGGGTCTTGCTGTAGCCGGCCTGCTGGTCGCGGATGATCAGGTCCATGTCGATGGCCGTGGACACCGCCACCGCCGGAATTCCCTTGAACATCGCCCGTACCGCAGCGTTCAAGGTGCCGGACATCTGCGTCAGCGGGCCGACGTTTTCGCCAAAGTTGCTACCCGATACCACCAGGTCTGGCGGCGAATCCTTGAGGATCACGTCAAGGCCGACGTTGACCGCATCCACTGGCGTACCGATGGCAGAGGTCTTGCCGGCAGGCGGGGTATAGCCCTGCGGCGGCCCGACGCAAAATTTGCCCGGCGCCAGTTCATTCACCGCCAGGGCCTGGCCGGGCACGACTACGCTGGCGGCGCTGATGCCGCTGCTGTCGTTCAACGGGCTGACCAGCGTGACCTTGTGCCCGGCAGCAGTCAGGGCGCGGTACATCGCATCGATACCCGGCGCGCGGCAGCCATCGTCGTTGGTCAGCAGGATGTTCAGGGCGTTGGCTTGCATCGACAGGCCAACGCTGGCCATGGCGATGATGCCGGTGAGGAGTTTGTTCATGGGCAGTATTCCGTGGGCGGCGCGGATTTCACAAAGCAAAACGCCCCGACCGAATGAATCGGTCGGGGCGTTCAGGTTTTAGCGGGTGCCGAGTTTGCGCAGGTTGCCAGGGGTGAATTCGTCTTCGGTGAAGGCGGTGGCGTTGAGCTTGGCCGGTTTCTGATCGACCAGCATGCGGTCAACCAGGTAGGAGCCGGCGATCAGGTCGTGGTAGATCCCCAGTCGAGCGTGGTAGCGCTGCATCTCGTAGGCGTAGATCGAGGTCTGCATGTTGGTGCGCCACAACTGGCCACGGCTGTCGTAGTTGTCGGCCATGGTCGCGGACCAGGTGTCCTCGTCCAGGTACAGCACGCGCTTGGCGTACACGTGGCGGGCACCTTCCTTGAGGTTGGCCTGCAACACCCAGACTCGGTGTTTCTCGTAGCGCATGTACTGTGGATCGATGTGACCGGTGGTGGACAGGATCTGGTCGGCCGTTACGCTCGGGTCGTCGATCTTGTAGTTGTGGTACGGAATGTAGATTTCCTTCTTGCCGACGATGGTCCAGTTGTAGCGGTCCGGCGCTCCGTTGAACAAGCGGTCTTCGTCATACACGCGGAAACCGCCGGCGCCGGTCGGCGAATCGTAGCCCACGGTCGGCGCGCGACGTACCCGGCGTTGCCCCGGACTGTATTGCCAGGCCTGGCGCGGCGAAGCGGTCGGATTGATGAACTCGTGACCGACCACGATCTCGCCTTTCTTGCGCACCGGTTCCAGGGTGGTGAGCAGGAAGTGTGTGAATACACCGTTCGCGGCCTCCGGGGTTTTGTCCGGGCTCGACCAGATCGAGAAGATCTTGTAGTTGACCTCTTCCAGCACCTTTTCCTTGTTGGCGTACACCACCGCCTGTTCGTAATTGGCCTCTTCAGTGCTGGCGCGCCCCTGCAAGGTATGGTTGAACATCAACTCGCTGCCGTTCTTCGGGATCGGGAACGGCGAGGCACCCCAGGCGTTTTTCGTGTCGTTGTTGTCATTGTCGAGTTCGGCAGTGACGGCGTTTTTCTTGATCTGGTCTTCCAGGCGCTGATCGAGGCGGAAGTCGCGGTGGCTCGGGTAGACCGGGATCTTGAAGGTATCCGGGTAGCGCTTGAACAGCGCTTTCTGGCCATCGGTCAGGTTGTCGGCGTACTTGTCCATGTTCTTCGAATCGATCACGAACAGCGGTTTTTCCGCGGCGTACGGGTCCGGGTACGGCGTGCCGGGGCCGGCGTATTTGAGTCCTGGTGGCAGGCCGCGCCATTTGCCCGACCAGGCCGGGATGCTGCCGTCGGCGTTGCCGGCTTTTTCGGCACCCATCGGGGTCAGGTCCTGGCCCAGGCGGGCGGCTTCTTCGGGGCTGACCTTGGCGTAGGCCAGGCCACTGCCGAGCAGGCCGACGGTCAGCGCAGTGCTCAATAATGTTTGGGTGAATCTGGACATGCTGTGCTCCTCCGATTGGGGAATCAGAACCGGTACTTGAAGTTGAGCGCGACGTTGTCGCGGTCGGCCAACGGGCTGTTGTTGGCGTTGCCGAGGTAGGCGTTGTAGCGAGCCTCGACGGTGAAGTTGCCGAGGTAGCGCCACGAGCTGCCGATGCTGGCGCGGTTATCGTTCTGGCCAGCGTTGATCGAGCCGACCATCGAACTGTCACCATGGGCAGCGGCGCTGAAGGTGACAGGCACCGACATGTCCCAGCCGCTGAACACGTCGTTGTAGTCAAAGTTCGCCTGCACCGTGTAGCCCCAGGCATCGCGGTCATAGACCAGGCTGTCGGTGCCCGGCAGCGAGAAGCCCGGCGCCAGGGCTACCGGCTGCGACTTGTCGTTGCTGATCACGGTGTTGTAGACCAGCTCGCCGGTCAGGGTGGTGTTGTCCGCCCAGGACGTCGGGCCGAGCACGTAGATCATCGACGTTTGCGCCTGCACGGTTTTGCCACGCACAGGGCTGGAGAAACCGTTGTTGACCATCACCGGCGTACCGTCGCGGTAGCTGACTTCACCGGCCCAGCTGACGTCGCCCAGCACGGTGGCGAAGCTCGCACCGAACAGGTCGATGTTGTCGAAGTAGCGCATCTGGTAGCGGCCCAGGGTCGAGGCGAAGTCCAGCGACGGGGTCTTGTCGTGGTAACGCGAGTAGTAGATGCCGAACTCGGTGTTGTTCAGCGACTCGGCGGCGTAGGTGAAGGCCAGACCGTACTGGCCGCTGTCGCTCGGTTTGTCGTCCTTGAGGCGGGTGACGAAACCGGAGGCGTCGTTGAAACCACCCTCGTCGATGAAGTCGGTGGTGGAGAAGTAACTACCCACGCCGAACAGCTCGGTTTTCTCCCACTTGTATTGGTAGTAGGCCTGGATACCCAGGCTTTCGGTCAGGGCGAACTGGGTGAACAGCTGGCCGACCGGCAGCAGGATTTCCTTGACCTCGACGCCCGGGGTGGTTGCCTTGGTCGCGTCCACCGGGCTCTGGGCTGCGGAAATACCCGGGTAGAACAGGCTCTCACCCCAGCTCACCACCTGGTTACCCAGGCGCGCGTTGAGGGCATGGCCGCTCACGTCCCACGTGCCATAGGCGTAGTAGTCGAGCATGCGCAGTTCATTGCGATGCTGGTCGATGGTGTCCTGGGGGAAACGGTCGGGCTGGCTGCAATGGCCGCCGGCAAAGCAGTTCGAGGTGCCGGTGGTGTTGTCGTTGTCATGATCGTAGACGTTGTCGTAGAAGCCCGTCGCCCGGACGAACACGCCGTAATCGTCTTGCCACTTGATGTTGGCTTCGGTGAGAAAGCCGCTGCGGTTGTTGATCAGGCTGCCTTTGTCGAACGCGTTGTCGCCGTCGTTGCCGTTGGCATTGGCGGTCAGTTTGTGATCGCGCGACTCGGTCCGCCAGGCGAGGCTGTAGGTCAGTGTGGTGTCCCAGTCGATGCTCAAGTCTTCGCTTGGCTGAAAGCTCATGGCGTTAACGTGAGCGCTTAGCCCGCCAGCCAGCAACAGCAAAGCCAGCTGTACGCGAGGGTGCTGTGTTGGTGGGGCGATTATTGTTTTTATCATGTCGTCCTCATGGCCCAGGTCAGACCTGCCCGACCTTCATTTCAGGGGGGTGATTGGTGCTGTGGGCGACTATGGAGTCACGACTTGCGCGCAACATCGTCCAAGCGGACTACGCGATTTGCAGGGGGTAGTTGCGGTGTTCGCCTTAGTCCCATCGGACGATGAACACCCGGCGCGCGCGGCGAACAATCCCGAGACCGACTGCACCGGGCGAAGATCCGGCGGTGGCGGTTTCTGCCTGATGGGCGCTGAACAAGGGTGATCGCATGAACGCTGCCGGGATCAAATGGGACGAGTGCTGTGATGTGTTGGTGATTGGCTCGGGAGCCGGGGGCATGACCGCTGCGCTGCGCGCCCATGACCTGGGCCTGAATGCGCTGCTGATCGAAAAGAGCGGCGAGTACGGCGGCACGTCGGCGGTATCCGGTGGCGGCATCTGGATCCCGGACAACCACCGGATCAAGGCCCTCGGCGGCAGTGATTCGGCGGCCGAAGCGATTGCCTACATCCGCGCCGTGACCCATGGCGAGATCGACGACGGGCGCATCGAAGCCTATGTCGAGCACGGTCGGGAGATGGTCGAATACCTGGAAAAGCACACCCGCGTGCGCTTCGAGGCGCAACCTCGCTACGCCGATTACTACCCGGAAGTCGAAGGCGGCAAACCGGGTTATCGCTCGATGGATCCGCAACCGTTTGACGCCGCCGAACTGGGCGAAGAGTTCTTGCGCATGCGTGCGCCGTCCCCCGGCACCCTGATGATGGGGCGCATGGCGATGACCATGAAAGAGGCGCAAGTGCTGCTGTGTCGTGGCCCCGGCTGGTTGCGCCTGACCCTGCGGGTGATGTGGCGCTACTGGCGTGACCGTGAGGGCCGGCGCTTGTCGCGCCGCGACCGCTTCCTGACCCTGGGCAATGCCTTGATCGGTGCCTTGCGCTGCTCGTTGCAGGATCGCGGCAAATCGCTGTGGCTCAACTGTGCACTCGAAGAGCTGTTGCTGGTCGGCGACCGGGTCGGTGGGGCGCGGGTCAATCGCAACGGCCAGTTGCTCAACGTCAAGGCGCGCTACGGGGTGATCATCGCCGCCGGTGGTTTCGAGCGCAATCAGGCGATGCGTGAGCAGTACTTGCCACAGCCGTCCCAGGCCAACTGGAGTGCCACGCCGCCCAACAATACCGGTGACGGCATTCGCGCCGGCCAGGCCATCGGTGCACGGACCGCGTTGATGGAACACAGCTGGTGGGCGCCGACTACTTACGTCAAGGGCGAAGAAAAGCAGCGTGCATTGTTTGTCGAACGCACCTTGCCCGGGTGCGTGATGGTCAATGCGGCGGGGGAGCGTTTCGTCAACGAAGCCGCGCCCTATACCGATATCGTTTATGCGATGTACGCCAACAATCGCGAGGGCGCCGCGAGCGTGCCGTGCTGGATGGTGTTCGACGCCGAATTTCGACGCAAGTACCCGTGCGGTGCCTTGCTGCCGGGTTATGCCCAGCGCGATTGGCAATTGCCCGAGCACCTGCGCGACTATTTCCACAAGGCGTCGAGCCTGGAACAGCTGGCGACGAAAATCGGCGTCGACGGCGCCGGGCTGGTCCGCACCGTGCAGCGATTCAACGGCATGGCCGTGCAGGGCGTCGACGAGGACTTCCACAAGGGCGAATCACTGTTCGACCGCTATTACGGCGACCCGAACGTGCAACCCAATCCGTGCCTGGCACCGTTGCTCAAGGGGCCGTTCTACGCCGTGCGCATCGACGCCGGCGACATCGGCACCAAGGGTGGCCTGCTGACCGACGTGCACGCCCGCGTGTTGCACGAGGACGGGCAAGCGATCAACGGCCTGTACGCCATCGGCAACAGCGCCGCCTCGATGATGGGCCGCACCTATCCGGGTGCCGGTTCGACCATAGGCCCGGCCATGACCTTCGGTTACCTGGCGGCCAATCACATCAAGCGCCATAGCGAAACCGCTTCAGCGAAAACCTTGTTCGGGAGTGTTGAATGAACAGCCAGCGTTCACAGATAGCCGTAGTCACCGGCGCCAGTCGCGGAGTGGGGCAGGGCATTGCCCTGGCCCTGGGGGCGGCGGGCATGACGGTGTATGTCACCGGTCGTGCTCCGGCGCAGGGCGGGTCGAATTTGTATGGGCATGCCTTGCGCGGTTCGCTGGAGGACACCGCCGCCGCGATCACCGCTGCCGGAGGGCACGGTATCGCGGTGGTCTGTGATCACGCCGATGACACGCAGGTCCGGGCGCTGTTCGAGAGAGTCGAGCAGGAATGCGGGCATCTGGATTTGCTGGTGAACAACGCCGCGTTCATTCATGACCAGTTGATCGAGCCAGGACCGTTCTGGGCCAAGCCGCTGGAGCTGGCGCGCATTCTCGACGTCGGTCTGCGCTCGGCCTACATCGCCAGCTACTACGCGGCACCGCTGTTGCTGAAAAGTGCTCAAGGCCTGATTTGCTTCACTTCGTCATTCGGCGCCGGCTGCTACATGCACGGCCCGGCGTACGGCGCGCAAAAGGCCGGAGTCGACAAGCTGGCGGCCGACATGGCGATCGATTTCGAAGGGCAGGGCGTGGCGGCGTTGTCGCTGTGGCTCGGCCCGCAACTGACCGAACGCACGAAGATTGCCGGCGAACAGCATGGCGAGCAGTACCAGGCGTTTCTGGCCCACGCTGAAACCCCGCAATTCAATGGGCGGGTGATTCATGCCTTGCTCAATGATCCGCAGTTGATGGCGTTATCCGGGCAGACCCTGATCACCGCCGAAATCGCCCCCGGCTACGGCATCAGCGAAGCCGAAGGCCGCCAGCCACCGTCCCACCGCGCCATGCTCGGCGACCCGCGCCAGCAGCATCCGGCGCGGGTGGTCTGACTCGGTCATCACGGCACACACAAAACCTGTGGGAGCGGGCTTGCTCGCGAAGACGTCGGTACATCCGGCATTGATGTTGGCTGACACTGCGCCTTCGCGAGCAAGCCCGCTCCCACAGTTGAACTGTGTCGGGCGGGAAATTTGTGTACACCCTCGAACATTGTAGGAGCTAGCCTGCTCGCGATGGTCTATCAGTTGCATTGATGTCGACTGACACACCATCGCGAGCAAGCTCGCTCCTACAGGGATTGCGTTTAGTCGGCTGGCTGCAGTGCCCACTCGCGCAGCACATTCTTGGTCACTTTCCCTGCCGCATTGATCGGCATGCTCTGCAACACCTGCACCCGGCGCGGAACCTTGTAGTTGGCCATCTGCTCACGGCACCAGGCGAGGAACCGCGCCTGTTCGATTTCCGCTCCCGGCGCAGGCAGCAGGAACGCCATCGCCACCTCACCCAGACGCTCGTCAGGAATACCGATCACCGCTGCCTGGGCCACGCCCGGATAGGTCAGCAGGCACTGTTCGATTTCCGCCGGGTACACGTTGAAACCACCGGTGATGAACATGTCCTTGAGGCGGTCGGTGATGCGCAAGTAACCCTGTTCGTCGAGCATGCCGATGTCGCCGGTGTGCAGCCAGCCGTCGGCGTCGAGTATTTCCTGGCTGGCTTCGGGGTTGTTGAGATAACCCTGCATCAGGTTGTAGCCGCGGATCTGCACTTCACCGGGGATGTTCGCCGGCTGGCTGCGACCGCTGCCGCCGACACAGCGCACTTCCACTCCTGGCATCGCCCGGCCACTGGTGTTGGCGACGAGTTCCGCGGAGTCGCCGGAGCGGCAGATCGTGGCGAAACCGCAGACTTCCGTCAGCCCATACGCGGTGACGATGGTGGCAAATCCGAGTTCGTCGCGCATGCGGTGGATCATCTCCACCGGAATCGCCGCCGCCCCGGTCACCGCCACGCGCAAGGAGCCCAGGTCGAAATCGTTGCGTTGCGGATGGGCCAGCAACGATTGATACAGCGTCGGTGGCCCGGGCAACACGGTGATGCGTTCACGCTGCACGCATTCAAGCACGGCCTGCACGTCGAACACTTGCTGCGGCAGGAGGGTGCAGCCACGCATCAGCGCTGCCAGCCAGCCGGCCTTGTAGCCGAAGGAATGGAAGAACGGGTTGACGATCAGGTAGCGATCGCTCTCGCGCAAACCGACGATATCGCTCCAGTCGCGCACGATACGCAGGTTCTGGCCGTGACTGGTCATCACGCCTTTGGGTTTGCCGGTGGTGCCGGAGGTAAACAGCACGTCGGACAAGGCCTGCGGGCCAACGCTTTGTTCGCGGGTGCGCAAGGCCAGTTGCGGCACGTCGGTCGCCAGATCCATAAACCGCTCCCACGCCAGGGTGCCTGAACGGGTGCCGCGCAGGCTGACGATGTGGCGCAGCTCAGGCAGGTCTTCCGACGCGAGCATGCCGGGGTAGTCCGCGCCGAGGAATTCGCCGATGGCAAACAGCACGCAGGTGCCGCTTTCGCGCAGGATGTAGCCGGCCTCGCTGCCCTTCATCCGGGTGTTGAGCGGCACCAGGGCGGCGCCGACACTTTGCAGGGCGCCGGCGGCGACGATCCATTCCCATACGTTGGGTGCCCAGATTGCCACGCGGTCCCCGACCTGTACGTCGAGGGCCAGCAGCGCTCGGGCCGCCTGGCGGCGCAGTTGATCGAGTTGTCGGTAGCTGATGATGTGGCCCGCGTCCTCGATGGCCGGGCGGTCGCCGTAGGCCTGGGCAGCGTTGGCGAACAGTTGAGCGATGGTCAGTGCGGTGGCGACAGGCGGCATGGGGCCTCCCCGGTTAGAAGACAGTTGCGAAAAAGGGAGTAGGCCGGGCAGGGCGCCCGGCCGGATTGCGAATTACTGGGCGGGCGGGGCGAAACGGCGACCGGCGGAGAAGCCACCGTCCACGGCAATCATCTGGCCGCTGACAAAGGAGGCTTCGTCGGACGCCAGGAACAGCGCGACGTTGGCCACTTCTTCCGGTTGCCCGGAGCGGCTGAGCATGTGCTGCGAAGCGAAGAAGGCGTGGAACGCGTCATTGTCACGAACCATGCTGGTCATCGGCGTTTCGATCAGGCCCGGGCACAGGCCGTTGACGCGAATGTTGGCGTAGCCGTAGTCGATGGCCATCGAGCGGGTCAGCTGGTTGATGCCGCCCTTGGACACGTTGTAGGCCACGTTGCCGTCGCAGCCTTGCAGACCGAAGATCGAACCGACGTTGATGATCGAGCCGCCGCGTTGCGACACCATCGACTCCAGCGCGTACTTGCTGGTGAGCATGCTGCCGGTCAGGTTGATGTCCATCACCCGTTGCCAGTTGGCGGTGGTGGTCTGGGTCACGCTGCCCTGGTCGGCGACGCCGGCGGCGTTGACCAGTACATCGATGCGCCCGAAGCGGCTGATGACTTCTTGCATGACCTGCTGCACCTGCGCTTCGTCGCGCACATCCAGGGTCATGAACAGGCCGGGAAAGTCCGCCGGTGCGCTGCCGATGTCCAGCCCGACCACTTGCGCGCCTTCGGCCGCGAAACGGCGCACGCAGGCCAGACCAATACCCGAAGCGCCGCCGGTGACCACCGCGACCTTATTCTGCAAACGAGCCATAACTGCACCTCTTTATTGTTGTGGGCTAATGCTGTGGCCGAGTCTAACCGTAGACCGGGCCTGAGTGATCGTCCAATGAGACTAAGCAGATCTGTGGGAGCGGGCTTGCTCGCGAAGAGGCCGGCAGCCTCGACATCATCGTTGTTTGACACCCCGCCTTCGCGAGCAAGCCCGCTCCCACAATTGATTGGATTCCCCCGTAGGAGCGTACCCTCAATCCGGGAATTTAAGGCGTACCTTCACCCCGGTCGGGCGGCTCTGGCAGGCCAGGGTCCAGCCTTCGGCCAGCTCCTTTGGGGTCAAGACGTCGTTGCGCGCCAACTGGACTTCACCTTCCTTGACCACGCACATGCACGCCCCGCAAAAGCCCTCTTCACAGGAGGACGGCACGTCCAGGCCCGCCGCCTTGCAGCTTTGCAGGAGGGTATCGCCGGGTTGGCAGGCAATTTCGTGTTGCTGGCCGTCGAGTTCGACGATCAGCGCTTCGCACTGCGACCCCATCGCTGCCTCGCGAGCGAGGGCTTCTTCGGCCAGCAGTTCATCCGGGTCCGGTGGTGAAACGAAACGTTCGACATGGATGCGGTCGGCGGCCTCGCCCAATGCCAGCAGGGTGCGCTCCACGGTGTCCATGAACGGTCCCGGCCCGCAGATGAAGTAGTCGCCGCCGGCCGATCCGCGCAGCAGATGACGGACCTGGTGGTCCGTCAGAAAACCCTGCACCGAATCGAGGACGTGCACTACGTGCAGTTGATCAGGATGCGCCTTGATCAACCGGCACAGCTCGTCCTTGAAAATCACCGACGTTTCATCGCGGTTGGCGTAGATCAACTTGATCGGTCGCCGGCTGCTGTGCAGCACCGATTTGAGAATGGAAAACACCGGGGTGATGCCCGAACCGCCCCCGAACAGGACCAAGGGCTTTTCGGTGTCCGCCGACTGCTGCGGGTCCAGGCAGAACAGCCCGGCCGGTGGCAGCACCTCCAGCCAGTCGCCGACCTGCACCTCGTTCATCCAGTTCGACACCCGGCCGCCGTCGACCCGTTTCACCGTGACCTTGGGCAGCGCGTCCGCGAGGGGCGAGCTGGCCATGGAATAGCAGCGGGTCAACAGTTTGCCGGCCAAGGGCACGCGAAAACTCAGGAACTGGCCCGGTTTGTAGCGAAAGCGCTCACGCAGGTCTGGCGGTATATCCAGCACCAGCGAGCGCGCGTCAGCGGTCTCGTCGATCACCGCACACACTTGCAATGAGACACTTGCCGTCGTGTGTTCGGCCGGGGTCAGGTTCTGTTGTTGCGTGCCCATGTTCACCTCGACCTCAGAGCCCGCTGATCAACTGCGCGTTGTCGACGCGGATCTCGGCACCGTTGACGAACCGCGACTCGTCGGTGGCGAGGAACAGCACCACGTTGGCAATGTCCCGTGGCGCGGCCATGCGGTTCATCGGGTCCTGGTCCAGCACTTCCTGCGGGATCGCCTGGCCACCGGCCAGAGCCTGGGTCATCGGCGTGTTCACGCCGTCCGGGTGCACGCTGTTGCAACGGATGCGGTAGCCCTGCTGCTTGCAGTGCAGGGCAATGGAGCGGGTCATCGCCGCCACCGCGCCCTTGGACGCCGAGTAGGCGCAGAACATCGGCATCGCGCCCAGCGCCGCGACCGACGACATGTTGATGATCGAACCGCCACCGGTTTCCTTCATGGCCTGGATCGCGTATTTGCAGCCGAGGAAGTAACCGTCGCCGTTGATCTTCTGCACCTTCTGCCACAGCTCCAGCGTGGTGTCCTCGATGCTGCCCAGGGCCAGGATCGCGGCGTTGTTGACCAGCACGTCGAGACGGCCGAAGTGTTCAACAGTAGTTTTCACCACGTTCTGCCAATCGCTTTCGCTGGCGATGTCGTGGCGGATGAACAGCGCGTTGGCGCCGATTTCCGCGGCGACCTGGCGACCGGCTTCTTCGTTGAGGTCGGTGAGTACCACTTTGGCGCCTTCGCTGGCCAGCAGCAGGGCGTCTTCGCGACCGATGCCGCTGGCGGCGCCGGTGATGATGCAGACTTTGCCTTCTACACGTTGCATTGTTGTTCTCCTGATCGTGCGGTTTGAAGTGCGAATTGGTCGGCCACGTGGGCGGCAGCCCGGCGACCGGAATAGATGCAATCGGCCAGGGACAGGCCGGAGACATACAGGTTGGAGGCGACACCGACCGCGTTGCGTCCGGCGCTGTACAGGCCATGGATCGGCTGACGGGCGTGGTCCAGCACCCGACCGCTGGCCTCGCAGACCTTCAGCCCGCCCAGGGTGATGACCGGGCAGGGGAACAGGCGGCTGGTGAAGGACAGGTCGAGGGCGTACCACGGACCCTGGTCGAGGTTGGCGAGCATCGCCGAGGACTTGCCGAACTCGTCCGCCAGTTCGCCCCGCGCCGCGCGGCTATAACGTTCGACGCTCTGGCGCAGCAGCTCCGACGGCAGGTTGCAGCGTTTGGCTAACCCGGCCAGGCTGGTGCTGCGTTTGGCGTTGAACAGCAGGTTGAGCAGCACCGGCAGGCGCTGGAAATTCCACACCTTGCCCGGGCCGACCTGACTGAGTGCTTCTCGAACCAGCGCCCGATTGAGAATCAGAATGGCCCGGCCGTCCTGTTCTTCGACCATGGCGTGGCCGAGGGTCGCTCCGTAGATTTCTTCGTTGGCGTAGCGCTGTCCACGGGCATTGACGATCAGCCCGCGGGCCCAGGCCAATGGCGGGTTGATGAAACGCCAGGCGCTGACCTTGTCCATCCGCGCCACGCTGCCTCCGGCACTCTGGCCCAGGGCGATGCCGCTGCCATTGCACCCGGTGGCGCCCAGCGGCAAACCGGCCAGGTACTGCGGCGCGTGTTGGCGCACCAGATCGCGATTGAAGATAAAACCGCCGCTGCTCAGCAGCACCGCCTGTTCGGCGCGAATCAATTGGCGAATGGCGCTGGTCTGTTCGATGCGACGCTGACGGGCGCGCAAGCGGTCGGCCAACGCCGGAGCGTACATATGAATGGCAGCGGCCCAGCGCGACAGACGCGCATGCTGCCGGGCCGCGCGGCTGCCGGAAGGCAACTGCCAGGCTTCGACACCGATGACCTTGTCGTCGCGGTCGAGCACCAACCGCCGCACTTCGCACTGGCTGCGCAGGCGTGCGCCGTGACGCAAGGCGCTGGCCTTGAGCGGGGCGAACAGACTGGCGCCGGACATGCCCGGACCTTTGGTGCGGTGGCCACGGGGTGCCGGTTTGGCGCTCGCGGCATAGGCCGGTACGGCTTCGTTGCCGGAGTAATAGAGGTAGTACTGGTCACTCGGGTACGAGGTTTTATGCGGCGGCACGCTGGCTTCGAAGGTTGCGCCCTGCCGCTCCAGCCAGGCCAGTTGCTCGCGGCTGCCTTCGCAGAAGTCCCTCAGGGTTTCACCACTGACAGCCTCGCCCACTTCCTGACGCAGGTAATTGAACATGGCGTCGCTGGTGTCTTCATAACCGGCCTGGCGCTGATACGGTGTGCCACCTCCGGCATAAACAACGCCACCGCTGAGTGCGGTGGCGCCGCCTCCTTCGAAACGGTCCAGGGCCAGCACCGAGAGGCCTCGACTGGCCGCTTCGATCGCGGCACAGGCGCCGGCACCGCCGAAACCGACCACCAGCAAATCGCAGCGGTCATCCCATGGCAACTGGTCGGCGCTGTTTACTCGCAACGCCGTCAACCCGTTCATGCCGTCCATGCCCAGGCCTCAGCCGGCGACAGCGAAGGAGGGGATGGGTTTGGCGGTGGTGGTGTAGCTGCCGTCGAGATAGACCAGAGGGGTGATGGCGTCGCTGGTGTGGATCTGCAGGATGCGCCCGATGAATACGGTGTGGGTGCCGTAGCTGAAGTGGCCGTCCTGACGGCAGAGGATCGCCGACTGCGCGTCACCCAGGTAAGGAATGCCGCCGGGGCTGGTCAGCCAGTTGCCACGGTCGAAGCGCGCTTCGCCTTTGATCGCGCCGCTGCACAGGTGTGCGAGGTCTTGTTGCTCGACGCCGAGGATGTTGACGCAGAAGTCCGCGCCGGTCGCCAGTGCGGCGTGGGGCGAGGCGGTCTTGTTGACGCAGATCAGCAGCGATGGCGGTTCGGTGCTCAGTGAGTCTACCGCGGTGGCGGCCATGGCAAAACGTTCGGAGCCGTTGCTGGTGCTGATAATGGTGACTGACTTGGCCAGGCGGCGCATGGCCTGGAGCATGTCGGCTTTGAGGTTGGCGTCGTTCATCGCACTGGGCCTTTTTTTGTTGGGGTGGGTGCGATGGATTCTTGCTCTGGCTCTGGTCTTGAACATCGTCCGAGGGGACTAGGCCTTGGCGGCCTCTGGGCCGATCAGGCTGTTGTTGTGTTGTGTACATATCCGTTGCTGCGGTAACGGCGACTTAGGGTTTCGCCCTTACGGCGACTCACTTTTTTTAACAAGCGCCTTAAAAAAAGTAAGCAAAAAAAGCGCTCGCCCCGAACGTCCGGCCCCTCGCCAGGGCTCGGGGTTCCTTCGCTCCGGCATTCATCCGGGGGCATTGCTCTACGGTTTGCTTCGCTGCACCTCCCTGCAATGTGTTCGACTGCGTCGAACGGCGCTGCGCGCCAGTCCCCGGATGAACGCCTCCACTCAGCCTGCCGAAGGGGCGGGTGGATCAAGATCAAGAGCGGCAGGCGAGCTAACGCTCGGCCTTGTAGGAGCGAGCTTGCTCGCGATGGACGTCAACGATGACGCGGGCTGCCTGAATGCCCGCGGTGTCCTGGCGTTTTTCGCGAGCAAGCTCGCTCCTACAGGGGAACGCGTGCAATTGCGATCAGGCCGGCCGGTAGGCCGCCTCGCTTTGGCTTTGGCTTTTGATCTGCTTGCCCCCTCGAGAGGCTTCGTTCCGGTTCTGCGTAGTGGGTAAACCGGCATGGATGCCGGTTTAGCCGCGTACGGCCATGGATGGCCGATCGCGGCGGGCCCACGGAGCAGGACCGGAGCGAGGGTATGCCGAGCCTGGGCGAGGCACCGAACGTCAGGGGCAAGAGCCCTTGGTTACTTGGGGCCGGGCGGCGCTCCGCTCTTCCAAGTAACCCGCCGTAAGGGCGGAACCCTAAGCCGCCGTTACCGCAGAAACGGATATGTACACCCTAAAAACCCCACACCGTCTGCCATCCAACACCCCCCTTTCAGATGTACCCGATACCTGTTCCCCCAAAACCACATGGTCCGTTTGAGGGATGTCCGCCCGGTCATGCATTGCTTGAATGCCAGTGTAGGGGCGCTACACCCGCCCCGTTGCACGCGCGCCCCGGCGGATGGGGTGAACAAAGGAGAACAATAAAAATGCTCAACCAAGACCTGATTCGCCAGCGTCTGAGCCAACGTGCCCGCGAGCTGGTGCCGATCCTGCGTGAGCGCGCCCTGAATGCCGCGCAAGCCGGCCAGTTGCCCGAAGAAACCCTGAAGGATTTCCAGGACGCCGGGTTCTTTCGCATCCTGCAGCCGGCCCGCTGGGAAGGCTACGAGCTGGAACCCAAGGATTTCTTCGACGTACAGATGACCCTTGCCGAGGGCTGCATGTCGTCGGCCTGGGTGCTGGGGGTGGTGGCGATCCACAACTGGCAGCTGGCGCTGTTTGACGACCGCGCGGCCCAGGATGTCTGGGGTAGCGACTCCAGCGTGTTGATCTCGTCTTCCTATATGCCGGTGGGCAAGGTCGAGCGGGTTGAAGGTGGCTTCAAGTTGAGCGGGCGCTGGGGTTTCTCTTCCGGCAGCAAGCATTGCGACTGGGCGTTCCTCGGTGCGCTGGTGCCGCCGGCAGAGGCGGGCGGGGCGCCGGATTACCGGACGTTCCTGGTGCCGCGCAGCGACTACCAGATTCTCGACAACTGGAACGTCATGGGCCTGGAAGCCACAGGGTCCCATGACATCCTGGTGGAAAACGCCTACGTTCCCGAGTACCGCACCCATCGCGCCCTCGACGGTTTCATGCAGAACAGTCCGGGCAACGCAGTGAACACTGCGCCGCTGTTTCGTCTGCCATTCGGGCAGATTTTCGTGCGTGCGGTTTCGTCGTCCGCTATCGGTGCCCTGCAAGGCGCGGTGGATCAGTTTGTCGAGCACAACCGCGCTCGGGTCGGGGTCAACGACGGTCGCAAAATGGTCCAGGACCCGGCCGCGCAATCGGCGCTGGCCAACGCCATGGTCTGCGTCGACGAGTGCAAGACCGTGCTGCTGCGCAATTTCGCCCTGATGCTGGAGCGTGCGCAGAAGGGCGAGCCGTTGAGCATGCCCGAGCGGGTGAAGATGCGTTACGACTCGGCACTGGTGGCCGACAAGTGCGCCAAGGCCGTTGGCGATCTGATGTTCAACAGCGGTGCTTCGACGATCTTCCGCAGCCACCCGATCAACCGTGCCTTCCGCGACATTCACACCGGGCGCGCCCACGTCGCCAACAGCCCGGCCAAGTATGCGTGGAACCTCGGCGGCGTGAGCATGGGGCAGGACAGCAATGACTTTTTCCTCTGATGGTTTCTGCTGAATCAGCTAGTCCGTTTGCGTGATTCGAGCGCCCTGCCAATACCCGAGCATGGGCGCAAGGCACAGGTCTCTGGCGCCGACTGCGCATCCAAATAAGCACAAGGATCAACCATGAAATTTTCCCTGATTTACGAAGCCCAGACGGTGGACTCCAGCCGCGAAGGCGACCGCAAGATTTTCCAGGACACCGTTGAGCAGGCGGTGCTGGCCGACAAGCTTGGCTTCGACACGTTCTGGTGCGTGGAGCACACCGCGCTGAGCAACTACTCGCACATGTCCGCGCCGGAAACCATGCTGGCCTTCGTGGCGGGTAAAACCGAGCGTATCGGTATCGGTCACGGCGTGGTCTGCCTGCCACCGGCGATGAACCATCCGGTGAAAGTCGCCGAGCGCATCGCCACCCTCGACCTGCTGTCCAAGGGCCGTGTACACTTTGGCGTGGGCAAGGGCGGCACCCAGCAGGAAGCCGGGACCTTCGGCTACGACCTGGCGACCTTGCAGCCGCAGATCGACGAGATGATGTACCTGATCCCGAAAATGTTCGTGCAGGACGAGATCGAGCACAACGGCGACTTCGTGCAGATCCCCAAGCGTCCGATCCATCCAAAGCCGTATCAGGATCCGCACCCGCCAATGTACCTGGCATGCACCAACACCGAGTCGTTGAAAAATGCCGGCGGTCGCGGCATGGGCGCGCTGGTGCTGGGCTTCGGTGGCCCGGAAGAAATCGCCAAGAAGGTCGAGGTGTATCACACGGCCTACGACAACCGCGATGAGAAGAAGCAAGTGGGCTTCCGTCCTAACCGTCACATCGCCGCCCTGTGCCCGGCCATCGTGCTGGAGGACAACGAAGAAGCGCGCCGCATCGGCATTCGTGGTCAGCGCTACTTCATGGAGTCCCTGGGTTACTGGTACGGCGGTGGCGAGCGCCCGGACCCTGAAAAGTGGAAGGACGACACCTTCGTCGATGGCAACGGCCAGAGCGTGATCAAGTCGCGCTTCGCCTCGGAAGAAGTCAGCGTCGACTTCTCCGACCCGACCATGGCGATGATGAACCCCAACCACGCCTACGGCACCGTCGAGGATTGCATCGGCTACGTGCAGCGCCTTATCGATGCCGGCGCCGACGAAATCCTGTTCATCTGCCAGATGGGCACCGTGCCGCAGTGGGCGCAGCTGGAGACCCTGAAGAACATTGGCGAGAAGGTGATTCCGCACTTCCGCAAGGGTTGAAGGTTGACGCTAATGGCGTGAACACCGCATCACCCTTGTGGGAGCGGGCTTGCTCGCGAAGAGGTCGGCACATTCACCATTTATGTTGCCTGACCCACCGCCTTCGCGAGCAAGCCCGCTCCCACAGGTTTTGTGGTTGTTCCCATCACCGATTTGGCCTTTAAACGGAGCCTGTTTAACGGCTGTCAGTGTTACTTGATGAAAGCTACAACACCTTGCGTCGCTGCCTACAGCTACGCCAGAATCCGCCGGCTTGTGCGCCTTGGACCCCCTCGGTAACTTGATTCGCGTCACTGCCCATCAGTGATCGGGTTTAGCAGCTCGGGTATAACCTAAGTCGTACGACGCTTCTATCAGTCAGGTTTTGTGCCTGTATTTTGATGGTGGCTGTACGCAGGGCGCCCTTGGGCGCGCCGGCTTCTTAGGTTCCCCGGTCTGCTAACCTGCGTGCAGCTGCCACCCTCTTCGTTTAGCAGCAGGAGGTTGGCGCATCATTAGGAACCTGAGATATGTTCAAAGTCACACCCAATCCCCCGGACACCGATCCGGCATCCCCGCACGAACCCGATTCCAAAAAACTCAACGAGGCCGCCGAGCGTGCCCTCGCTTACCACTTCCCCTCGACAGCCGACATCAAAGCCACTCCTCGAACAATCAGCACGCTGTTTAGTGTCGACCCTGAGGCCACGACCGAAACCCTGGTGGTCTATCTGGTCGAGACGCTGGCCTCGGTGGATGTGATGGTGCATCAACTGGTGGATCATCTGGAGGGCGGTGACCGCAATGCCCTGCTGGGTATCTCCAACAGCGTCATGCTGGCGGAGATCACCGCGAACCGCGTGCTCGATCAAATCGAATCGCCCGCATAAACCCGCAACACCACCGCCCCCTGTGGGAGCGGGCTTGCTCGCGAAGAGGCCGGCACATTCACCATTTATATTGCCTGACACACCGCCTTCGCGAGCAAGCCCGCTCCCACAGGTTCTGCGGCAAGGTCCCGTCACCAGAGTAGACGGATCAGACACAGCTGTACGAATTCGGAATAACCCATAATCAAGATCAAAAAAATCAGAGACGGCGACTATTCCTACAGGGAATTCTGCGCCTTGACTGAGTGGTCTAGAGGCCGTTTATTCTGCCGTCCTCAACAAGGAAACCGACGTCTATCAACGTTGTTGGCACGCGTCGTTATCAAGGAGGATGGTGTATGTGGATGCGCCTTATTCGTCGGCTGGACCGGGAACGTCAAGGTATAGGTTTCAATCAAAAGACCTTCGAACCAAAACCAAACTATTGCAACCACCTTCATTATGAAACCGCTGCTTTTGATTTTCCCGATCGCTCTCTTCGCTTTCCTCTACATCGGCTTTTACGAAAAGATGGAAGACGCATACCCGGAAAAAGTATTTTTCATCAAGAAAAGTCCGACAATTCAGATGAAGTTTGAAAATATTTTCGCGTACGAATCAGATGACAAAAAATTGAGTGAGCTAAGTGATACGGAGCGGCAGTTGGTCATCCAGTACTGCAAGTACCGGCTAGGTATAAAAACGACGTTGAAAAACCAAAACGAACTTGAAAAATGTAAAAGAAGGTAGGTTTCATATCTTTCTCAAACGGGCCTTTCTGGCCCGTTTTTTTGCCCGTAACACCACCCCTGTAGGAGCGAGCTTGCTCGCGATGGTCGTCAACGATGACGCGGGCTGTCTGATGCCCCGTGGTGTCTGGTCGTCCATCGCGAGCAGGCTCGCTCCCACAAGTTATTTTTGATGCCCCCAGCCATCAAATCCGCTAGTCCCATTGGACGATGTTGCCCCTCGCCGAACCCGTTTGAATAGGCCCTACATAAAGTCTCCCCCGGCAGTCGCCGAAGGGCGGCACCGCCTGAGAAAAACGAGGAGTGCATCCATGGATATCCGCGGTCTGGGTTACGTCACCCTGTTATCCAGCGACCTGGCGCAATGGCGCCACTACGCAAGCCAGGTGCTGGGCATGATGGTCATCGGCAGCGATGACGACGAGTACCTGTACCTGAAAATGGACGAGCGCCACTACCGCATCCTGGTGCAGAAAAGTGTCGGGAACGGCTTCGGTGCCTGCGGCTGGGAAGTGGCTGGCAAAGCGGCGCTGGAACAGGCGGTCAGCGAGTTGCAGCAAGCCGACGTGCAGGTGACCCGTGGCACCGCCGCCGAGGCCGAACTGCGCAAGGTCCAGGAGTTGGTGCACTTCAGCGACCCGGACGGCAATCGCCACGAGTTGTTCTGGGGCCCGTTGCAGGACTTCGCCCGTTTCGTTTCGCCGGTGGGCGTCAAGGGTTTCGTCACCAACGAATTGGGCATGGGCCATGTGGTACTGCCAGCGCCGGCCTTCGAGCGCTGCCGCGACTTCTACGAGCAGGTACTCGGTTTCGGCCTGTCGGACCTGATGAAAGTGCGCTTCACCCCGGACCCGGCCGAACCGCAAAAGCGTATTCACTTCCTGCACTGCAACAACGGCCGGCACCACTCGCTGGCAATTTTCGAGTGCCCGATGCCCCACGGTTGCGTACACATGATGGTCGAGGTCAACGCGCTGGACGAAGTCGGTCGCGCCCTGGACCGCGTCCACGCCAACGGCGTGAAGCTGTCGGCCACCCTCGGCCAGCACACCAATGACCAGATGATTTCTTTCTACATCAAGACCCCGTCCGGGTTTGACCTGGAGTACGGCTGCGACGGCCTGGTGGTCGACTGGGATCGCCACACACCGTTTGAAAGCACCGTGGTCAGCCACTGGGGCCACGACTTCAGTGTCGGTCGCCAATGAGGAACATGACGATGGACAAGCAAATGACCACCGCCGAGATCGTCGGCCAACTGCGTGACGGCATGACCATCGGTATCGGTGGCTGGGGCCCGCGGCGCAAGCCGATGGCGCTGGTGCGCGAGATTCTGCGCTCGGACCTCAAGGACCTGACCGTGGTCGCCTACGGCGGTGCCGATGTCGGCATGCTCTGTGCCGCCGGCAAGATCAGGAAACTGGTGTTCGCCTTTGTCTCCCTGGATTTCATTCCGCTCGAGCCGTACTTCCGCAAGGCGCGACAGGAAGCGGCGCTGGAAGTGATGGAGATCGACGAAGGCATGCTGTTGCTCGGTCTGCGGGCGGCGGCGATGAACGTGCCGTTCATTCCGACCGCCGTGGGCCTGGGCACCGATGTGCTGCGCCACAACCGCCAGATCAAGTTGATCGCCTCGCCCTATGCCGATGGCAAGGACTGGGTGGCGATGCCGGCGCTCAAACTCGACGCGGCGCTGGTCCACGTCGACCGTGCCGACAAACGCGGCGTGTGCCAGATCAGCGGCCCGGATCATTACATGGACGACCTGTTCGTGCGCGCCGCGACCCACAGCTACGTGACCTGCGATGAGCTGGTCGACAGCGAGTATTTCCATCAGGACAGCACCCACGCACATCAAGTGTTCTGGGAACGCAACCTGACCACCGCCGTGGCCCACGTGCCGGGTGGGGCGCACCCGTCGTCCTGCGCGCCGCTGTACGGTTTCGACGTCGCGCACTTCAAGGCCTACAACGCCACGGCCCAGGCGGCCGATGGCTGGCAGGGCTACGTGCGCGACTACGTCGACTGCACCCACGAACAGTATCTGGAAAAGGTCGGCGGCCTGGCTGCGATCCGTGAACTGCCGTTGCCGATTTTCTAAGGGAACCTTCCGATGAGCACTACTACTTACAGCCTCGCCGAACTGATGATCTGCGCGGCCTCTGAAGCCTGGCGCGAAGACGGCGAAGTGTTGGCCACCGGCATCGGTGTGATCCCGCGTCTGGCCGCCTCGCTGGCCATGCTGACCAGCAATCCGCAACTGCTGATGACCGAATCCGAAGCCTACATGGTCGCCGAGCCAGTGCCATTGGGCGCACGCAACGGCTACGAGCCCAAGCGCGACAGCTGGATGGGCTTCTCGCGAATTTTCGACAACGTCTGGGGTGGCAAGCGCCATGCGCTGGTCGGCCCGACCCAGATCGACCGCTTCGGCCAGGCGAACATTTCCTGCATCGGCGACTACGCCAAACCCAAGGCGCAGATGCTCGGTGTGCGCGGTTTCCCCGGCAACTCGATCAGCCACGCCAACTCGTTTTGCGTGCCGAGCCACAACCGTCGGGTGTTCGTCGAAGGCGAGGTCGATATGGTCGCCTCGGTCGGCTACAACCCGGCCCGCCTGGCGCGAGGCTGGAAGCTGGACGACATCGATATCCGCCTGATCATCACCGACCTCTGCGTCCTGGATTTCCAGGGCCCGCAGCGGCAGATGCGCATCCGTTCGCTGCACCCCGGCGTGACCGCGGCGCAAGTCCAGGACAACACCGGCTTCGAGTTGCACGTACCGGACGACTGCCCGACCACCGCCGCACCGACTGCCGAGCAGTTGCAACTGATCCAGCGTCTGGACCCGCACAACCTGCGCGCCCTGCAACTTAAAGACAACCCGCCAGGCCAACGCTGAGCAACGCGTTGCGGAGAAAAGTGATGGCTGAAGATAACGATAACAACCAGGCCGACGTGGTGCTTTACGAAGTGCAAGGCGCGGTGGCCCTGGTCACCATGAACCGCCCCGAGTACCACAACGCGCAGAACTCGCAGATGACTTACGCGCTGGACGCGGCGTTTCGCCGGGGCTGCGATGACGATGAAGTGAAAGTCATCGTGTTGCGCGGCGCCGGCAAGCATTTCTCCGCCGGGCATGACATCGGCACCCCGGGCCGCGACGTCGACAAGACCTTCGACCGCGCCAGCCTGTGGTACGACCATGTGAACAAACCGGGCGGCGAGTTTCTTTATGCCCGCGAGCAGGAGGTCTATCTGGGCATGTGCCGGCGCTGGCGCGAGATGCCCAAGCCGACCATCGCCATGGTCCAGGGCGCGTGCATTGCTGGTGGACTGATGCTGGCCTGGGTCTGCGACCTGATCGTCGCCAGCGAGGATGCCTACTTCGCCGACCCGGTGGTGCGCATGGGCATTCCCGGGGTCGAGTATTTCGCCCACGTGCATGAATTGAACCCGCGCATCGCCAAGGAATTTCTCTTTCTCGGCGAGCGCATGCCGGCGCCACGGGCCTATCAGATGGGCATGCTCAATCGGGTGGTCCCTCGCGACGAGCTGGAACAACAGACCCTCGACATCGCCGGGCGCATCGCACAGATGCCGCGCCTGGGCCTGCAATTGAGCAAGCAGGCGGTGAACAACGCCGAAGACTTGATGGGCAAGCGCGCGACCATGGACATGGTGTTCGGCTTGCATCACTTCGCCCACGCCCACAATGAACTGGTGTCCGGTGACCGTCTCGGCGGCTACGACGCCAAGGCCATGGCCAGTTCGCAACGCAAAGCGGGCGGGGCGTGAGCATGGCGATCTCGTTGAATACCCGATTGACCGAACTGCTCGGTTGCCGTTATCCGATCATCCAGACCGCCATGGGCTGGGTCGCCGACCCGAAACTGGTGGCGGCCACGGGCAATGCCGGTGGCTTCGGTTTTCTCGCCGGGGCGACCATCGAACCGCAGCAGATGGAAGCAGCGATTATCGAGACCCGGCGCCTGACCGATCAGCCGTTCGGCGTGAATTTTCACATGTACCAGGCCAATGCCGGCGAGATCGTCGAGCTGGTGTTGCGCCACAAGGTCCGGGCGGTGAGCTACAGCCGTTCGCCCGGCAAGCAAATGATCAGTCGCCTGAAGGATGCCGGCGTGGTGTGCATTCCCACGGTGGGTGCGCTCAAGCATGCACAGAAAGCCGTGGAAATGGGTGCCGATGCGGTGACTGTGCAAGGCGGCGAGGGCGGTGGGCACACCGGTTCCGTGCCGACCTCGATGCTGCTGGATCAGGTGGTCAACGCCGTGTCGGTGCCCGTGGTGGCAGCCGGCGGTTTCAAGGACGGCAAGGGCCTGGTCTCGGCCCTGGCCTATGGTGCCGAGGGCATCGCCATGGGCACGCGTTTTCTGATGTGCGCCGACAGCCCGGTGCCCCAGGAAACGCTGGCGCGTTACCTGGCAGTAAAGGACCCGGCGGCGATCATCATCAGCCGTGCCATCGACGGCATGCCGCAACGGATGATCCGCAACGAATTGCTCAACCAGCTGGAAAACAGCGGCGGTCTCAAGCGCCTGTTGCTGGCGTTGCGCAGTGGCCTGGCTTACCGCCGTCACACCGGCATGAGCCTGACTCAGTTGCTCGGCAGTGCCTTGAAGATGCGCGGTGCCGGGGAGCTGACCGCCGCGCAAAGCATCATGGCCGCCAACGCGCCGATGGTGATCCAGAAAGCCATGGTCGACGGGCAACCGGCCGCGGGCGTATTGCCCGCCGGGCAGATCGCCGCATCCATCGACAGCTTGCCCAGCTGCGCCCAATTGATTGAACAGATCGTCCGCGACGCCGAAGCGCGCCTGGGCGAGCTGTGCCGCCGTGTGTCGTGAAGGGGCCATGTATTGTGAAGGAAGGAAACCATGAAACCATTTAGCGTCAGCATCGATAACGGCATTGCCGAACTGGTCTTCAACCGGCCACCGGTCAACGCCTTCAACTGCCAGGGCTGGGCCGATATCGCCAGCGAAATCGAGGGCCTGGGCCGCCACAGCGACGTGCGGGTGATCGTGATCCGTGCCGAAGGTCGCGGCTTCTGCGCCGGGGTCGACATCAAGGAACTGGCCGCCGACGGCAACCTGATCGTCGCGGTGAACAAGGGCAACTACGACAGCTTCAAGGCCATCCACCGTAACCCGAAACCGGTGATCGTCGCCGTGCACGGCTTCGTGCTGGGTGGCGGCATCGGCATTTGCGGTGCCGCCGACATCATTGTCGCTGCCGAGTGCGCCACCTTCGGCGTGCCGGAAGTGGATCGCGGGGCCATGGGCGGCGGCGCGCATTTGCAGCGGCTGTTCCCGGTGCAGAAGGTCCGCCACATGTATTTCACCGGCGAGGCCATCGACGCCGCCGAGGCTTACCGCCTGGGCGCGGTGGAACGGGTGGTCAAGCGCGAAGACCTGCGTGAAGCCGCGTTGCAGATCGCCCGCACCATCGCCGCCAAGAGCCCCGGCATGATCAGCCTGGCCAAGGAAGCGCTGACCGGCATCGAAGACGGCAATCTGGAAGACAAATACCGCTGGGAGCAGGGCTTCACCCTCGAAGCCTACCGCTCACTGGACTCTCAGGAAGCACGCGACTCGTTCGTCGAGAAACGCGATGCCCGATTCAACGGCTGAAGGCATATTCATGGACCTGACCTATACCCCGGCCCAGCAGGCCTTTCGCGCCGAGGCGCGGACCTGGCTGGCGGCCAATGTACCGAGTGAACCGCTGCAATCGTTCGACACCGAACAGGGCTTTGCCGAACACCGTGCCTGGGAAGCAAAACTCAACGAAGGCCGATGGGGCATGGTCACCTGGCCGACCGAACTCGGCGGGCGCGGCTGCGACCTGATCGAGTGGCTGATTTTCGAAGAGGAATACTACCGTTCCGGGGCGCCGGCACGGGTCAACCAGAACGGCATCTTCCTGCTCGGCCCGACCCTGATGGAGTACGGCAGCGAAGAACAAAAGGCACGCTTTCTGCCGCGCATGGCCACCGGTGAAGACATCTGGGCCCAGGCCTGGTCCGAACCGGGTGCCGGTTCCGACATGGCGGCGATCCGCTCCAAGGCTGAACGGGTTGGCGACCACTATGTGATCAACGGCCAGAAAACCTGGTCGACCCGCGCGGTATGGGCCGATTGGGCGTTCGGCATTTTCCGTACCGACCCGCAGTCCCAGCGCCATAACGGGCTGACGTTCATCCTGCTGCCGCTGAATACGCCAGGCATCACCGTGCGCCCGATTCCGCAGCTCAACGGCCTGCCGGGCTTCGCCGAGATCTTCTTCGACGACGTCAAGGTGCCGCTGGAAAACGCCCTCGGTGGCGAAGGCATGGGCTGGCACGTGGCGATGTCCACCGCCGGCTTCGAGCGCGGTTTGCTGCTGCGCTCACCGGCGCGCTTCCAGGAGACCGCCAGGCGTCTGGTGCAGTTGTACCTGGCCAACCGTGAGCAGGCCGACCGCGACCCGGCCATCGGCGAGGCGGTGATGCGTGCCTGGCTCGATGCCGAGGCCTACACCCTGGGCACCTACATGACCGCTTCGCAACTGGTGCAGGGCGGCAAGATCGGGCCGGAATCGTCGACCAACAAGATCTTCTGGTCCGAACTTGACCAGCGCATGCACGACACCGCCATGAGCATTCTCGGATTGCGCGGCGAGCTGCTGCCCCAAGCCCCGGCCGCCGGTGACGTCGGGCATTGGCTGGAAGGTTTCCTGTTTGCCCAGGCCGGGCCGATCTACGCCGGCACCAACGAGATCCAGCGCAACATCATCGCCGAACGCATGCTCGGCATGCCGCGTGCCTGAGGAATAGACCATGGACTTTAGTTTCAGCCGCGACCAACTGCTGTTTCAGGACAACATCCGCAGCTTCCTGATCAACGAAGTCACCCCGGAACGCATTCGCGAACTGTGGCTCAGCGACAGCGGGCGCAGCGAGCGCCTGTGGGCCCAATTGGTCGAGCTGGGCCTGACCGCGCTGACCGTGCCCGAGGCGCAGGACGGCATGGGCATGAATGAGCTGGATTTCGTGCTGATTGCCCAGGAATGCGGTTACGCCGGCCTGCCCGAGCCGCTGGTGGACACCATGCTGGTCGGCGTGCCGTTGCTCGCTGCCCTCGACGGGCAACAGGCAACGCTCAAGCAATACTGGTTGTCGCGGGTCGCTGAGGGCAATGCGCGGCTGGCGGTCGGCGAGCCCGGTAACCCGCTGGTCAGTGATGCCCATGTTGCCGATCTGCTGTTGTTGGCCAATGGTGACGAAGTACATGCGCTGGAGCGCGATGCCGTGCGCCTGACCCGCAACGAGTCGGTCGACCCGAGCCGTCAGTTGTTCCAGGTCGAGTGGACGCCAACGCCCGCCACCTGCGTCGCAAGTGGTGAGCAAGGCCGGCGTTTGTGGGCGGCCGCCTTCAACCGTGGCGCCCTTGCCAGTGCCGCGCAATTGCTGGGGTTGGCCAAGCGCATGGTCGACCTGGCGGTGGACTACACCTTCGAGCGCAAACAGTTCGGCAAACCGGTCGGCTCGTTCCAGGCAGTCAAGCATCTGATGGCCAACGTCGCGGTGCAGATCGAGTTCGCCAAAGGCCCGCTGTACCGCGCCGCTTATGCGCTGGCCGAGCAGCAAGCGGGGCAGGACGTGCTGGTGTCCCACGCCAAGCTGGCCACGGCGGAAGCGGCCTTGCTCGCCGCGAAGAACACCATCCAGGCCCATGGCGCCATGGGGTACACCTGGGAAGTCGACTTGCACCTGTTCATGAAACGCGCCTGGGCGCTGGACAAGGTCTGGGGCGATCGCGGCCTGCACAAGGGGCGGATTCGCTCGTCCCTGTTCGATGGCGCTCCCGTGCTGGGTGCCGGCAGTACTTTCTGACGGCAACTGTAGTTGATACCGGTCAGTAATGGTGCCGTGAAACCTGTGGGAGCGGGCTTGCTCGCGAAGGCGGCATGGCAGGCAACATCATTTTTGAATGTGCCGGCGTCTTCGCGAGCAAGCCCGCTCCCACAGGTAATGCGGCGCTCCTACTGACGGGCATTGGCGAATGTGCCTGACTTCAACTGATTCCGAGGTAAACCATGCCTGAAGCCTATATTGTCGACGCCCTGCGTACGCCCACCGGGCGGCGCAAGGGTGGTCTGAGCCAGATTCACGCTGCCGACCTGGGCGCCCACGTATTGCGCGCGCTGGTCGAGCGCAATGACATTCCCGACGAGGATTACGACGACGTGATCTTCGGCTGTGTCGACACCATCGGCCCGCTGGCCGGTGACATCGCCCGCACCAGTTGGCTGGCCGCCGGCCTGTCGCAATCGGTGCCGGGTACCACCATTGATCGCCAGTGCGGTTCGTCCCAGCAAGCGGTGCACTTCGCCGCCCAGGCGGTGATGAGCGGCACTCAGGATGTGGTGGTGGCCGGTGGCGTGCAGACCATGACCCAGATCCCGATTTCCTCGGCCATGATCGCCGCCGAACCCTTGGGTTTCAGCGATCCGTTCAGCGGTTCCGAGGGCTGGGTGCGGCGCTACGGTGCGCAACCACCGACCCAGTTCCGGTCGGCGCAGATGATCGCGGAAAAATGGGAACTGTCCCGGGCGCAGCTTGAAGCCTATTCGCTTGAGTCCCATCGACGTGCCTTGCAGGCCATAGAGCAAGGCCGCTTCAACCGCGAGATCGTGCCGCTGGCCGGTGTGCTGCATGACGAGACCCCGCGCCAGACCAGCCTGGAAAAAATGGCCGAGCTGGAATTTCTGTTCGGATGTGACCGGGTGACCGCCGCGGTATCCAGCCAGACCTGCGACGCGGCCAGCGCGATGCTGATCGTCTCGGAGGCGGCGCTCAAACGCTACGGCCTGACGCCACGGGCGCGTATCCATCACTTGAGCGTGCGCGCCGAAGACCCGGTCTGGATGCTCACCGCGCCGATCCCGGCCACGGCCTACGCACTCAAGCGTGCCGGCATGAAGCTCGAAGACATCGATCGAGTCGAGATCAACGAGGCCTTCGCTTCGGTGGCCATGGCCTGGTTGAAAGAGACTGGCTATCCCCACGAACAGACCAACGTCAACGGCGGCGCGATTGCCCTCGGCCATCCGCTGGGCGCCACCGGTACCCGCTTGATGTGCAGCCTGCTGCATGAGCTGGAGCGCAGTGGTGGTCGCTTCGGCCTGCAGACCATGTGCGAAGGCGGCGGCCAGGCCAACGTGACGATCATCGAACGTTTGTAAACCAGGATGCACACCGATCCTGTAGGAGCGAGCCGGCTCGCGATGGTCGTTAACGAATACGCGGGGTATCTGGATAACCGCGTCGTTCTTGAGTCCATCGCGAGCAGGCTCGCTCCTACAGAAGATTGTGTCGACCAGTGATGAATTTGAAGGATGTAGAACATGAAAATCTGTGAAAACCGTGTCGTCATCATCACCGGTGCCGGCGGTGGTCTGGGCCGGGCCTACGCACTGGCCTTCGCCGCTGAAGGCGCGAAAGTGGTGGTCAACGACATCAACCGCGACGCGGCGCTCGCCGTGGTCGGCGAAATCCTCGGGCAGGGCGGCAGTGCCGTGGCCAACAGCGACGACATCACCCGCTATGACTCGGCGGGGCTGATCGTGCGTCAGGCCATCGAAACCTTCGGCGACCTGAACGTGGTGGTCAACAACGCCGGCATCTGCCGCGACCGCATGTTCGCCAGCCTCAGCGAAGCCGACTGGGATGCCGTAGTGGCGGTGCACCTGAAGGGCCACTTCTGCATTTCCAGCCACGCCGTGAAGTACTGGCGAGAGCAGGCCAAGGGCGGCGCCAGGGTCGATGCGCGGATCATCAACACCAGTTCCGGCGCGGGTTTGCAGGGCTCCATCGGCCAGTCCAACTACGCGGCGGCCAAGGGTGGTATTGCTTCGCTGACGCTGGTGCAGGCGGCTGAACTGCGCCGCTACGGGATCACCGCCAATGCCCTGGCGCCGGCCGCGCGCACCGGCATGACCGAGCAAGTGTTCGCCGACACCATGAAAAAGCCTGAAGAGGGCTTCGATTACTTCGCCCCGGAAAATGTTGCGCCGCTGGTGGTGTGGCTCGGCTCCGAGGCTTCCGCCGAGGTGACCGGGCAGATGTTCGAAGTCGAGGGCGGCAAGTTGTCGATCGCCGATGGCTGGCGCCGTGGTCCGCAACTGGATCGCCAGGGCCGCTGGGCGGTCGGCGAGATGGGCGAAGCCGTCGCACAGCTGGTGGCTCAGGCCGTTCCGGCGGCCAAAGTTTACGGCAGCTGAAAAAGACCGGTCTCGAAAGGCCCGTGCATGGCTATAATCGGCCCCTGATAGCGATCACCTGTAGGAGCGAGCTTGCTCGCGATGGACTCCAGCGCAACGCGTTTATTCAGACTGGGCGCGTTATCGTTAACGTCCATCGCGAGCAAGCTCGCTCCTACAGATGACCCATGTTCCCTCCAGATGAGACCTGCCATGACCATTTCCCTGTACGACGCTTCCGTGCCTGTTTTCCAGCAAATGCTCAACGCCCTGAGCGATGTACTGAAAAAGGCCGAGGCTCATGCCACCGAAAAAAACATCGACCCTAACGCACTCCTGCAGGCGCGCCTGTTCCCGGACATGTTCCCGCTGGTGCGTCAGGTGCAGATCGCCGTTGATTTCAGCAAGGGCGTTAGCGGTCGTCTGGCTGAGGTCGAGTTGCCGAAGTACGACGACAGCGAAACCACCTTCGCCGAACTGCAAGCGTTGATTGCCAAGGCACTGGCCTTCATCGGCTCGATCGAGCCGGAGCAGATCAACGGCAAGGAAGGCATCGAGATCGTCACCCGTCCGGGCACGCCTAAAGAGAAACGCTTCACCGGTCAGGCCTACCTGCTGACCTACGGCCTGCCGCAGTTCTTCTTCCATGTCACCACCACTTACGCACTGCTGCGCCACAACGGCGTGGAAGTGGGCAAGCGCGACTACATGGGCGCGTTCTAAACCGTCCAGGTACAAAAAAGCCCGCCAAGGTTCGCGCCTTGGCGGGCTTTTCGTTACTGATCATTTTTCAGGTACTCCGCTGGACCTGTGGGAGCGGGCTTGCTCGCGAAGAGGCTGTCAGTTTCAACATCAACATCGACTGATAAACCGCTTTCGCGAGCAAGCCCGCTCCCACAGGGAGATGTGTCAGGCCAGGCGCTCGGCTTTTTGCTCTTCGCCCAGGCAGGCCGCCGCGGTGAACAGCACATCGGTAGACGAGTTCAGTGCAGTTTCGGCCGAATCCTGCAACACGCCGATGATGAAACCGACCGCCACCACCTGCATGGCGATTTCGCTCGGAATGCCGAACAGGCTACACGCCAGCGGAATCAGCAATAGCGACCCACCGGCCACACCCGAAGCACCGCAGGCGCAGATCGCTGCAACGACACTCAGCAGGATCGCGGTCGGGATGTCCACGGCGATGCCCAGGGTATGCACGGCTGCCAGGGTCAGCACGGTAATGGTGATCGCCGCACCGGCCATGTTGATGGTCGCGCCCAGCGGGATCGACACCGAATAGGTGTCTTCATGCAGGCCCAGTCGCTTGCTCAACTCCAGGTTGACCGGAATGTTCGCCGCCGAGCTGCGGGTGAAGAACGCGGTGATGCCGCTCTCGCGCAGGCAGGTCAGGACCAGCGGGTACGGGTTGCGGCGCAGTTTCCAGAAGACAATGATCGGGTTCATCACCAGCGCCACGAACAACATGCAGCCCAGCAGCACGGCCAGCAGGTGCGCGTAGCCGATCAGGGCGCCGAAGCCGGAGATGGCGAGCGTCGAGGCCACCAGGCCAAAGATGCCCAGCGGGGCGAAGCTGATCACCAGACGCACGATCACCGTCACGCCGTTGGACAAGTCACCGAGCACTTCACGGGTGGTGTCGCCGGCATGGCGGATGGCAATGCCCATGCCGATGGCCCACGCCAGAATGCCGATGAAATTGGCGTTCATCAGTGCGCTGACCGGATTATCCACCACGCTGAGCAACAGGCTTTGCAGCACTTCGCCAATCCCGCCCGGTGCAGTCACGGCAACGTCCTGGGTCGACAGTGCCAGGCTCGACGGGAACATCATGCTGACAACCACCGCGACGACGGCGGCGGCGAAAGTACCCAGCAGATACAAGAACAGAATCGGTCGGATGTGGGTTTCCTGACCGTGTTTATGGTTGGCAATCGACGCCATGACCAGCACAAACACCAGGATCGGTGCGACCGCTTTCAGCGCAGAGACAAACACTTTGCCGATGAATGCCGTGGACCTGGCCACGTCGGGGGCAAACAGGGCCAGGGCAATACCGGCGATCAGGCCGATCAGGATCTGCGTGACCAGGCTCAAGCGTTTCAGGCGTTGCAATAGGGAAGGGGATGAAGCGGTCATAAAACGGCATCTCTGATTTTTTAGGTGCAGGGTTTCGCAGGTGTGCAGCAACGAACAGGGCAGGCCGCAGGCAGGAAACCGAAAAGGGAATACTGGGTGTACGTTTTCAAGGGCGCGGACTTTATCACGGGCAGGCACGATCTTTCAGACCTGTGACGAACTGCCACCATGGCATTCAACGAGATAGGCAGGTTCGTGCAACCGCGTTTGGAAACACTCTGTTAAGATTCGCCATCCTCATTTTCATGTCTGCCAGTGGGCCTTCGGGTCATCGCTGGTGTCGTCGTTTTTTCTGGAGTTCTGCATGCTGTTGCCCATTCTTCTGTTGTCTGCCGCCGGTTTCACGGTGCTGACCACGGAATTCATCATCGTTGGCCTGCTACCGGCCATCGCCCGCGACCTGGACGTCAGCATCCCGCAAGCGGGTTTGCTGGTGACGCTGTTCGCCTTCACCGTGGCCGCGTTCGGGCCGTTCCTGACGGCGTACTTCGCCCGCTTCGAGCGCCGCAAGCTGTTCATTTCGGTGCTGATCATGTTTGGCCTGGCCAACACACTGGCGGCGCTGGCGCCGAACATCTGGGTGATGGCGTTTGCCCGGTTGATCCCGGCGCTGGGGCTGCCGGTGTTCTGGGCGCTGGCCAGTGAAACGGCGGTGGACATCGTCGGGCCGGATTACGCCGGTCGCGCCATCGCCAAGATCGGCTTCGGCATCGTTTGCGCCACGGTGTTCGGCATTCCGGTGGGCACGCTGATTTCCGATGCGTTCGGCTGGCGCAGTGCCTTTGCCATTCTGGCGGTCATCGCTTTTGCCAAGGCGTTGCTGCTGTTTATCTACCTGCCCAAGACCCATCTGCACCAGCATCAGGTGAGCCTGCTGTCGCAGTTCAAGATCCTGCGCAGCCCGCTGATGCTCGGTCACGTGCTGCTGTCGGTGGTGGTGTTCAGCGGTATGTTCACCGCCTACACCTACCTGGCCGACATCCTCGAACGCCTGGCCGGTTTCAATGGCACGGTGGTCGGCTGGTGCCTGATGGGCTTCGGCGCGGTCGGGCTGATCGGCAACTCCCTGGGCGGCAGGGCGGTGGATCGTCATCCGCTGATGGCGTCGATGATGTTCTGCGCGTTCATGATTGCCGGCTTGGTGGCGCTGGTGCCGAACATTCATTCGCCGCTCGGTCTGGCGGCGGCGATGGGCATCTGGGGCGTGACCCAGGCAGCGTTGTTCCTGGTCAGCCATGTGCGCCTGATGAAAGCTGCGCCCGAGGCGCCGGCGTTTGCCGCGTCGCTGAACATCGCCGGGGCCAACCTCGGGATCGGCCTGGGCGCGATGATCGGCGGCCGGGTGATCGACAGCGTCGGCCTGCAAGGTCTGGGTTTCGCCGCGGCGGCTTTTATCCTCGCCTCGATCCTGTTGGCCATTGCGCTGATGACGTTCAAGCCCCGGGAAGTCTGCGCCTGATCGTTTTAAATCGCGGTAAACAGTTCGCGTCGGGCACCTTCGGTAATGGCAACAATGCCGGGGTGCCTGACCTTGCGTTCCACTGAGATGGCATAGAACGACTCGCTCACGGCGTCGGTCTGGCCGATCACCTCCACGCCATATTGGCGTTGCACTTCATCGGCAATCACGCTCGGGCCGATGAAGATCCCGCTGCCGGATTGGCCGAAGGCCTGCATCAGGGCGCTGTCGTCGAACTCGCCGATAATCTGCGGCTGGACCTGCTGCTCGGCGAACCAGCGCTGCAAACGGCTGCGCACCACGGTTTCCGGGCCGGGAATCAGCAGTGGCGCACCGTGCAGGTTGCGCGGGAAGTCCCGGCCGTAACGTGCCGCCAGCTCAGGGGTGGCGAAGAAGCTGATCCCGCATTCACCGAGTTTCTGGCTGTAGCCCTTGATGTCCAGGTGCGACGGCATGGGGCTGTCGGAAATCACCAGGTCCAGGCGCTGGATCGCCAGGTCGGCCAACAAACGTTCAAGCTTGTCTTCACGGCAGGTGATGCGCAGCGGTTCGCTCAGCTCCATGGTCGGTGCGATCAGGCGGTAGACGATGGATTTGGGCACCACGTCGGCCACGCCGACGCGAAACAGAATCTGCTGCTCATTGGGTTGTGCCCGCAGCATCAGTTCCAGCTCGCCACCCAGCTGAAACATTTGCTCGGCGTAGGGCAGTGCCTGGCGTCCGGCCTCGGTCAGTTCAAGCTGCCGCCCGACGCGCCGGAACAATTCAATGCCAAAGGTCTGTTCCAGCAGTGAAATCTGCCCACTGATGGTTTGTGGCGTGAGGTTCAGTTGCTCGCAGGCGCGCACGATGCTGCCGGTCTTGGCCACCACCCAGAAGTAATGCAATTGCCGATAGTTGAGCATGATGATCTACAGTTCGTAAAAATCGAAGTATAACCGCTGAAAATACGAATTTTCCTGAAGTATTCACTTCCCTAGAATGCATCGCTATCAACGGGCCATCGTTCAGGTCCCGTTTGTTCTATCGAGGAAAGCATCATGAAGCTGAAAACCACGGCACTGTTGATCACGTCTTTACTGGTACTGGCCGGTTGCGACCAGGCCGAGAAAAGCGCGCAGCAGTTGATGGGCAAGGCCGCCGAAAGCGCCAAACAGGCAATTGACGATACCCACAAGGCCGCCGAGCAGGCGCTCAGTGACGCCACCAGCGGGTTGATCAGTAAAAAAGAATCAGCGGAACAAGAATCGGAAAAAACCGAATCTTCCTCCCAGGAAATCTAAACCGTATTACAACGAGTCAGGACTGACCCATGGACTACCTTTTACAACTTGCCGCCAGCCCCACCGCCTGGGTCGCCCTGGCCACCCTGATCGTGATGGAAATCGTGCTCGGCATCGATAACCTGATCTTTATCTCGATCCTGACCAACAAGCTGCCCTTGCACAATCGTCAGAGGGCACGACGCATCGGTATCGGCATGGCGTTGATCCTGCGTCTGGGCTTGCTGAGCACCATCGCGTTCATCGTTCAGTTGACCGCGCCGGTGATCGAGATTCTCGGCCACGCGTTCTCCTGGAAAGACATGATCCTGATCGCCGGTGGCCTGTTCCTGTTGTGGAAGGCGACCACCGAGATCCATCACAGCATGGACCCGGCCCCGGAAGATCCGAAATCGGCGACCTCGACGGTGACCCTGGGCTTTGCTGCGGCGATCGGTCAGATCCTGATGCTGGACATGGTGTTTTCCATCGACAGCATCATTACCGCTGTCGGCATGACCGAGCATTTGCCGATCATGGTCATCGCGGTGGTGGTGTCGGTGTTGGTGATGTTGTTGGCGGCTGATCCGCTGGCCAAATTCATCAACGACAACCCGACGGTGGTGATGCTGGCCCTGGGCTTCCTGATCATGATCGGCATGACGCTGATCGCCGAAGGCTTCGGCGCCCACGTACCGAAAGGCTACGTCTATGCGGCCATGGCATTCTCGGCTTCGATCGAGGTGTTGAACATGATGTCCCGCCGGGCCAGAGCGAAGCGTTTAGCCGCTGAGGCCTGACCGTCGCTGAAAGATACGGCCGCCTGAACTCCCGGGAGTGCAGGCGGCCGTTTTTATTGGTGTCGGGTAAGCGTGTTTGTCAGTGAGCGTTGGCGTGTTTGCGCTGCGTCTCGTGCGCTTTGGGCGCAGGTGCGGGTTGAACCGGGTGATGGTGGCGGCGAGTAATGC
Organism: Pseudomonas sp. Pseusp16; assembly: GCF_047324915.1. NCBI lineage: Bacteria > Pseudomonadati > Pseudomonadota > Gammaproteobacteria > Pseudomonadales > Pseudomonadaceae > Pseudomonas > Pseudomonas sp. Pseusp16. The sequence continues at coordinate 452,186 of NZ_CP168522.1, forward strand.
GCAGCACGCCCCACAGCATGGCGGCGGCTACCGCCAGCCAGCTGCAAATCAACATCGCAATGATCATGGCCAGGCTCATCTGTGCCTCCTCTTTGCCCTGCTGCGGGCACACACGCTTCGCTGTCGTCCCTTCAGAAAACAGTCTAGCCGCTGCTGTATTTCAGGCTATTGACCGAAAGTCGGCAGTCATCAACCAGTTCGCTCTATCGAATGCACTCGACTGCCGTTTAAAGCTATACCGAAGCGGCGCGGCGACCTATGATCGACGACCAAGCCGGGAATCGGATTGCCTGGCGTCTGAACCTGAACAAGAGAGAGATGATGGTGCGGGTATTTTCTCGAATTTTGTCGGCCATGCTGATAGCCGGTTGCGTGGCGGGTCTGGCGGGCTGTGCCGGGAGCGTTGCGCCCGAGATCAAGCGATTGCCGGAGCGAGTCGAGCTCAGCGGCCGATTTTACCGCGGCGATGCGTATCAAAGCGGGCCGCAGGTGTTGGCCAGCATGCTGTCCCAGCAGGGCATCGTGATCACCCCGGGTTTGCTCGAAAAACCCTTGCATTTGCCAGGTGGTGAAGCTCAGTTGCAACAGAATATGCAGAACCTGGCGCGCGAGTACGGGATGCTCGTTTATCCCCTCGACAGCAACCTTGCGGCCTTGTTGACGCAAGTCGCCGCCGGTTATCCGGTGATGGTGCGCTTTACTGAAGGCTCGGCCATGTGGGCCGAGCCGCGTTACGCCATTCTGGCCGGCTACAACCGCCAGAAGCAGACGGTGCTGTTGCGGGCCGGGATGGATCGCCGCGAACTGATGAGCTTCAGCTCCTTCGAGTCGGCGTTCAAGGGCGCCGGCGGTTGGGCCGTGCTTATCCAGAATCCGACACAGATCCCGGCTCAGGTCGATCAGCAACGCTGGCTCAAGGCTGCCAACGATCTGGCTCAGGCCGGTCAGGAGCAGGCCGCCGCCAAGGCGAAAAAAGCCTTGGCCGCGCACTAAGTCCGTTTGTCACCCGGCGGGCACCTTCGCTCGTCGCCAGCCTCCAATTCTTATGGGCCCGCAACATTATCCGGGCCGAGATCAGGAGGCACCGATGGCTCATTCCACAACGCCCGACGGTCCGCACTCGTCCGAACATTCGTCTGGCAATGAGCTGGGTTTCGACCCCGATTCCCCGGACCTTGCCGATCCACAGGTCGACCCCATCGGGCCTGCCAAGGCACCGAGGGACGTGAAACCGGGTGACAATCCCAAGGCTCCGGCAAAGCCCTATGATCCACTGGGTAATCTGAAGCCTTAGGTCCAATGGAGGTGCGTATGTCCACTGATTCCAGTTTCGACGACAAACGTCCGGAAACTGTCCCCACAACTCCCGAAAATAGCACCGACCCGGTGATGGATCCCGACAGCCCGTTGAGGGATCCTCTGGCGCGGCCAACGACGCCGAAGGGGTGGCGGGATCCGAGTACCGGTGATGGCATTCCGGATGACGACCAGATGCCGTTGCCCAACGATTAAGTGTCAGGCGAAAAAAAGCCCCGAATGATCGGGGCTTTTCGTGGGTTGCCGCTTTGTTACTTCGAGGCTTCAACCACACCGCTTTGGCGGTGCTTGAGGTTTTTATCCGATTTGTATTGCAAGGCAACCGACGGCACGGTCGCGCCCTTGCCGGTTTCAACCCAGTTGCGGATGCGCGTGGCATCGGCAAAGTGGGTGTATTTGCCGTAGGCGTCGAGGATCACCAGCGTAACCGGGCGGTTGCCCATGTGCGTCACCAGTACCAGGCAGTGGCCTGCTTCGTTGGTGAAGCCGGTTTTCGTCAACTCGATGTTCCAGTTCGGCTTGCCGATCAAATGGTCGGTGTTGCGAAAGCCCAGGCTGTAGTTGGGTTTACGGAACGATACGGTTTTTTCCTTGGTGGTACTCAATTCGGTCAGCAACGGATACTTGTGTGCGGCGACCAGCAGTTTGCTCAGGTCGCGGGCGGTGGATACGTTGCGCGGCGAGAGACCGGTCGGCTCGACGAAGTGCGTGTTGGTCATGCCCAGCGCCCTGGCCTTGGCATTCATCGCGGCAATGAACGCGGCGTAGCCACCCGGATAGTGGTGCGCCAGACTGGCGGCGGCGCGGTTTTCCGAAGACATCAATGCAATCAGCAGCATTTCCCGGCGCGGCATTTCGCTGTTGAGCTTGACCCTGGAGAACACACCTTTCATTTCTGGCGTGTCGCTGATGTTGATATTGATGTATTCGTCCATGTTCTGGCGGGCTTCAACCACCACCAGGCCCGTCATCAGCTTGCTGACCGACGCGATCGGAACGACCACGTCAGGATTGCTGGCGTAGATGACTTTATTGGTCTGTAGATCCATGAGTAGGGCGCTGCCGGAGGCGATCTTGAGATGTGCGGTATCTCGAGGTGCAGCCGTGGTGTCGCCAGCGCTGGCAACAGGCGTGATGAAAGTCCCTGTAACTGCAAAAAATAGGCTCAGGATGGAAAGACGGATTTTCACGCTGGCAGACTCGTAAAGTGTTGATAAGCCGTTCTGTAACGGGCTATTTCGTAAAAGCGCGACATTCTGGAGTATGGCTGAATAACTGTCGATGGTTGTTCAAGTAACAGGCGAAAGTCCTGAGAAACATGAAAAAAAAGTCATTTTCCGGCGGGCGGTCGAGGGTTTTTCACAGGCCAAAAAAACCCCGCCAGTGGCGGGGTTCCTTGACTCGCTGTGAGCGTGCGCGTTGAAGCTTAGCCGTGCAGGGTTTCAGCGGCGTACAGGGTGTTTTCCAGCAGGCAGGCGCGGGTCATCGGGCCAACGCCACCGGGTACCGGGGTGATCCAGCCGGCGCGGGGCAGGGCGGTTTCATAGATCACGTCACCGACCAGTTTGCCGTCGTCCTGACGGTTGATGCCGACATCGATCACGATCGCGCCTTCCTTGATCCATTCGCCCTTGACCAGGCCCGGCTTGCCGGCGGCGACAACGACCAGGTCCGCACGGCCGACATGACCGGCCAGGTCCTTGGTAAAGCGGTGGGTGACCGTCACGGTGCAGCCGGCCAGCAGCAATTCCATCGCCATCGGGCGGCCAACGATATTGGACGCGCCGACAACCACGGCATTCATCCCGTAGAGATCGGCACCGGTGCTTTCCAGCAGGGTCATGATGCCTTTGGGGGTGCATGGGCGCAGCAACGGGATACGTTGGGCCAGGCGACCGACGTTATAAGGATGGAACCCGTCGACGTCTTTATCCGGACGAATGCGCTCCAGCAGCCGGGAGGCGTCCAGGTGTTCGGGAAGCGGAAGCTGAAGCAGAACGCCGTCGATTGCAGGATCGTCGTTCAGGCGATCGATCAGCTCGGTCAGCGCTTCTTGAGTGGTTTCGGAAGGCAGGTCATAAGCTTGGGATAGAAAGCCGACCTCTTCACAGTCTTTACGCTTGTGCGAGACATAAACCTGAGAGGCAGGATCGCTGCCGACCAGGATCACCGCAAGGCCGGGCGTGCGCAGGCCTTGCTGGCGACGCTCGGTGACACGTTGGGCGATCTGCTGGCGCAGGCTGGCGGCGATCGATTTGCCGTCGATTAGTTGTGCAGTCATTGCGCGTGATTAACCATCGAGAGGGGAAAAAAAGAGAACGCATTCTCGCATGTCATGCGGTGAGGGCAAAGGCGCTTGGTCTGCAAATTCCCCTAACTCCTTTAATTAAATGAATTTTTTTTAAAAAGGATTTGACGACCTTCGGGGGGCTCTATACTATTCGTCGCACTTGTCGGGCACAGCCTAGCACTGGTTAGGAAGGTTGAGCGGAATTACGGTTCTGCGAGACTGGAAAGCACTTAGTTTGTAGTCCTCCAAGGTTACAGCTAACAAGGCGCCCGTAGCTCAGCTGGATAGAGCATCCGCCTTCTAAGCGGATGGTCGCAGGTTCGAGTCCTGCCGGGTGCGCCATTAGGCAGCTTTGGCACAAGTAGCGCAATATGGTGGGCGTAGCTCAGTTGGTAGAGCACGGGATTGTGACTCCCGTTGTCGTGGGTTCGATCCCCATCGTCCACCCCATATTTCGAAAGGCGCCAGATTAACAGTCTGGCGCCTTTGCTTTAAAAGGCTTCATCCGCGGATGTGGTGGAATTGGTAGACACACTGGATTTAGGTTCCAGCGCCGCGAGGCGTAAGAGTTCGAGTCTCTTCATCCGCACCAAATAAAGCTTCACTCAGGTTGTTGGCCTGGCTGGAGCTTCATAAAGAAGTTGTTTGGCTTCTTTAACAGGCAATATGGTGGGCGTAGCTCAGTTGGTAGAGCACGGGATTGTGACTCCCGTTGTCGTGGGTTCGATCCCCATCGTCCACCCCATATTTCGAAAGGCGCCAGATTGAAAAGTCTGGCGCCTTTTTTGTTTCAGCGGCCGCAGGTTCAGGGTCGCAGGGGCAGGGCGTTTCGTCGTATTTATGTTTCTCGATGATGCTGTCCTGCCCGCCGGCCTTGCTTGCGAGATCGGCTGTCAGGGGGATGACTGGCGACCTCTTCAATATATGAAAAGGTCGGCGCAGAGCCCTGGCGTGATTGGCTGTATTTGCCATCGGGGCGAGGTGCATTCGTGCATTCGCACCTATAAATTGCCTGCTGCTTTTTTACCCGTTTTCAGTAGGGTGACTTCTTGAGTTTGACCCACTAGAATGCATGCCCTTGATTCTGGGGTCGGAAACGGCCGGCTAACGTCTGTGCAACGAGGAATATCCATGCAAGTTTCTGTTGAAAATACTACTGCTCTTGAGCGCCGCATGAGCGTCACCGTGCCGGCTGAGCGCATCGAGAGCCAGGTCAACAAGCGTCTGCAGCAGACCGCCCAAAAGGCCAAGATTGCTGGCTTCCGTCCAGGCAAGGTGCCAATGAGCGAAATCAAGCGCCGTTTCGGTGCCGATGCTCGTCAGGAAGCCGTAGGCGACGTGATCCAGTCTTCCTTCTACGAAGCTGTGGTTGAGCAGAAGCTGAACCCGGCTGGTCAGCCTTCGATCGAGCCAAAGTCCCTGGAAGCTGGCAAGGACCTGGAATACGTAGCTGTATTCGAAGTGTTCCCTGAGTTCACCGTTGCCGGTTTCGAAGGTATCACCGTCGAGCGCCTGAGCGCTGACGTGGCTGATGCCGATCTGGACAAGATGCTGGAAATCCTGCGCAAGCAGAACACCCGTTTCGAAGTGGCCGATCGTGCTGCCCAGAACGAAGACCAGCTGAACATCGATTTCGTCGGCAAGGTCGACGGTGAAGTGTTCGCTGGCGGTTCCGCCAAGGGTACTCAGCTGGTTCTGGGTTCCGGTCGCATGATCCCTGGCTTCGAAGACGGTCTGGTTGGTGCTAAAGCTGGTGAAGAGCGCGTTCTGAACCTGACCTTCCCAGAGGACTATCAGAATCTGGACCTGGCTGGCAAAACCGCCGAGTTCACCGTGACTGTAAACTCCGTTTCCGAGCCAAAACTGCCAGAACTGACCGAAGAGTTCTTCGCTCAATTCGGCATCAAGGAAACCGGTCTGGAAGGTTTCCGTACCGAAGTTCGCAAGAACATGGAGCGTGAACTGCGTCAGGCGATCAAATCCAAGGTCAAGAATCAGGTAATGGACGGTCTGCTGGCCACCAACCCGATTGAAGTGCCAAAGGCTCTGCTGTCCAACGAAGTTGACCGTCTGCGCGTGCAGGCTGTTCAGCAGTTCGGCGGCAACATCAAGCCAGACCAACTGCCGGCCGAGCTGTTCGAAGAGCAAGCCAAGCGTCGCGTAGTGCTGGGCCTGATCGTGGCAGAAGTGGTCAAGCAATTCGACCTCAAGCCAGATGAAGCCCGCGTTCGCGAGATGATTCAGGAAATGGCTTCGGCCTACCAGGAGCCTGAGCAAGTTGTGTCCTGGTACTACAAAAACGACCAGCAACTGAACGAAGTTCGTTCGGTTGTGCTGGAAGAGCAAGTTGTGGATACTGTTCTGCAGAAAGCTAGCGTGACCGACAAATCGGTCTCTTACGAAGAAGCGGTCAAGCCGGTAGAAGCTCCACAAGCCGACTGATCACTTTTGCGGTAAGAAGCAAACACCATAAGCCAGCCTTCGTGCTGGCTTATGCGTATTCAAGACATAACTATTTGGGAGTGACTGCAGAGCATGTTCCGTAATTCGTATATTCAGCAGAACTCTGATATCCAGGCCGCAGGCGGCCTGGTCCCGATGGTTGTCGAGCAGTCCGCTCGTGGCGAGCGCGCCTACGACATCTACTCGCGCCTCCTCAAGGAGCGAGTGATCTTTCTGGTTGGCCCGGTAGAGGACTACATGGCCAACCTGATCTGTGCGCAACTGCTGTTCCTTGAAGCGGAAAACCCGGACAAGGACATCCATCTCTATATCAACTCCCCGGGCGGTTCGGTGACGGCGGGCATGTCGATCTACGACACCATGCAGTTCATCAAACCCAACGTGTCGACCACCTGCATCGGTCAGGCGTGCAGCATGGGCGCGTTTCTGCTGACGGCCGGTGCCCCTGGCAAGCGTTACTGCTTGCCGAACTCGCGTGTGATGATTCACCAGCCGCTGGGCGGTTTCCAGGGCCAGGCGTCGGATATCGAAATCCATGCCAAGGAAATCCTGTTTATCCGCGAGCGTCTCAACACGCTGATGGCCAAGCATAGCGGGCGCACCCTTGAAGAAATCGAGCGCGATACCAACCGCGATAATTTCATGAGTGCAGATGCTGCACGTGAGTACGGCTTGATCGACGAAGTGATCAGCCAGCGCCCTGTTTAAAATAAGCAGCTCAAAACAGGCTTGGTCGGCGGGTCCGACACCAGCGGGCTTGAAAAAGCCCGCAATAGCCTTCATCTTGTGTTGCAAGCCTATCGGATTTGGATCGAACGAATGACTGACACCCGCAACGGCGAGGACAACGGCAAGCTGCTCTATTGCTCCTTCTGTGGCAAAAGCCAGCATGAAGTACGCAAATTGATTGCCGGCCCCTCGGTCTTTATCTGCGACGAGTGCGTCGACCTGTGCAATGACATCATCCGCGAGGAGGTGCAGGAAGCACAGGCCGAAAGCAGCGCGCATAAATTGCCTTCGCCTAAAGAAATCAGCGGCATCCTCGATCAGTATGTGATTGGTCAGGAGCGAGCGAAAAAGGTTCTGGCCGTAGCGGTGTACAACCACTACAAACGCCTGAATCAGCGTGACAAAAAGAATGACGACGTCGAACTCGGCAAGAGCAACATCCTGCTGATCGGCCCGACAGGCTCGGGTAAAACCCTGCTTGCCGAAACACTGGCCCGCTTGCTGAACGTTCCGTTCACCATCGCTGACGCAACCACTCTCACCGAGGCGGGTTACGTGGGTGAAGATGTCGAGAACATCATTCAGAAGCTGCTGCAGAAATGCGATTACGACGTAGAAAAAGCCCAGATGGGCATTGTCTACATCGATGAAATCGACAAGATTTCGCGCAAGTCTGACAACCCGTCGATCACCCGGGACGTTTCCGGTGAAGGCGTGCAGCAGGCCCTGCTCAAGTTGATCGAAGGCACGGTCGCTTCGGTTCCGCCTCAAGGTGGTCGCAAGCATCCGCAGCAGGAATTCCTGCAGGTCGACACCCGTAACATCCTGTTCATCTGCGGCGGTGCATTTTCCGGTCTGGAAAAGGTTATTCAAAACCGTTCCACCAAGGGCGGCATCGGTTTCAGTGCCGAAGTGCGCAGCAAGGAAGAGGGCAAGAAAGTCGGTGAATCCCTGCGTGAAGTCGAGCCTGACGATCTGGTCAAGTTCGGTCTGATCCCGGAATTCGTCGGTCGTCTGCCGGTACTTGCCACGCTGGACGAGCTTGACGAGGCTGCGTTGATGCAGATCCTCACCGAGCCGAAAAATGCCCTGACCAAGCAGTATGCCAAGCTGTTCGAGATGGAAGGCGTTGATCTGGAGTTCCGTTCCGACGCTCTGAAATCGGTCGCCAAGCGTGCCCTGGAGCGTAAAACCGGTGCCCGTGGCCTGCGTTCGATTCTCGAAGGTGTATTGCTCGACACTATGTATGAAATCCCCTCGCAATCCGAGGTGAGCAAAGTAGTGATCGATGAAAGCGTGATAGAAGGCAAGTCCAAGCCACTGTATATCTATGAAAACAGTGAGCCGACCGCCAAGGCCGCGCCAGACGCTTAAGCGTCACGCAGCTCGAATAAAGAAGGGGCCTTCGGGCCCCTTTGCTTTTTGCGGGTTTTAACACTGTCTTTGTGCTTGTTTTTTTTCAAGGCAGCCCCCATCTTGGTTTCAAGCTTACTTCCATCTGTTTACGGCCTTATGGCCGCCGTAGAGGCGAAATCATGAAGACAACCATCGAATTGCCTCTCCTGCCATTGCGTGATGTCGTGGTTTATCCGCACATGGTTATCCCGCTGTTCGTGGGGCGCGAGAAATCCATCGAAGCCCTCGAGGCTGCGATGACGGGTGACAAGCAGATTCTTCTGCTGGCCCAGAGAAACCCGGCTGACGACGATCCCGGTGAAGATGCCCTGTATCGCGTAGGTACAATTGCTACCGTTCTGCAGCTGCTGAAGCTGCCTGACGGCACGGTCAAGGTTCTGGTCGAAGGTGAGCAGCGGGGCGCCGTTGAGCGCTTCAGCGAAGTAGACGGCCACTGCCGTGCCGAAATCTCCCTGATCGACGAAGTCGACGCGCCAGAGCGCGAGTCGGAAGTGTTCGTGCGCAGCCTGTTGTCGCAGTTCGAGCAATATGTGCAGTTGGGCAAAAAAGTCCCGGCTGAAGTCCTGTCGTCGCTCAACAGCATCGACGAGCCGGGCCGCCTGGTGGACACCATGGCCGCGCACATGGCCCTGAAGATCGAGCAGAAGCAGGAAATCCTCGAAATCATCGATTTGTCGGCCCGTGTCGAGCACGTTCTGGCGTTGCTGGATGCCGAGATCGATCTGCTGCAAGTCGAGAAACGCATTCGCGGCCGCGTCAAAAAACAAATGGAGCGCAGTCAGCGCGAGTACTACCTGAATGAGCAAATGAAGGCCATTCAGAAAGAGCTCGGCGACAGCGACGAAGGTCACAACGAAGTCGAAGAGCTGAAAAAGCGTATCGATGCCGCCGGCCTGCCGAAAGACGCGCTGGCCAAGGCGACGGCCGAGCTGAACAAGCTCAAGCAGATGTCGCCAATGTCCGCGGAAGCGACCGTGGTGCGTTCGTACATCGACTGGCTGGTGCAAGTGCCGTGGAAGGCCCAGAGCAAGGTGCGCCTGGACCTGGCGCGCGCCGAAGACATTCTGGATGCCGACCACTATGGCCTGGAAGAGGTCAAGGAGCGCATCCTCGAATACCTCGCCGTGCAAAAGCGCGTGAAGAAAATTCGTGGTCCGGTGCTGTGCCTGGTCGGTCCTCCAGGGGTGGGTAAAACGTCCCTGGCGGAGTCGATCGCTCACGCCACCAACCGCAAATTCGTACGCATGGCCCTCGGTGGCGTGCGGGACGAAGCGGAAATTCGTGGTCATCGCCGTACTTACATCGGTTCGATGCCAGGAAGATTGATTCAAAAGATGACAAAAGTGGGTGTCCGCAATCCGCTGTTCCTGCTCGATGAAATCGACAAGATGGGCAGCGACATGCGTGGCGATCCGGCATCGGCGTTGCTGGAAGTGCTCGATCCAGAGCAGAACCACAACTTCAACGATCACTATCTGGAAGTCGATTACGACCTGTCCGATGTGATGTTCCTGTGCACCTCGAACTCGATGAACATCCCGCCGGCGTTGCTGGACCGGATGGAAGTGATCCGTCTGCCGGGCTACACCGAAGACGAGAAGATCAACATCGCCGTCAAATACCTTTCGCCAAAGCAGATTGCTGCCAACGGCCTGAAGAAAGGCGAGCTGGAGTTTGACGCAGAAGCGATCCGCGACATTATTCGCTACTACACCCGTGAAGCCGGTGTGCGTGGGCTTGAGCGTCAGATTGCCAAGGTTTGCCGCAAGGCCGTCAAGGAGCATGCGCTGGAAAAACGCTTCTCGGTGAAGGTTACCGCAGACACGCTGGAGCATTTCCTGGGCGTGCGCAAATTCCGCTACGGCCTGGCCGAGCAGCAGGATCAGATCGGCCAGGTGACCGGGCTGGCGTGGACTCAGGTGGGTGGCGAACTGCTGACCATTGAAGCCGCCGTGGTGCCGGGCAAGGGCCAGTTGATCAAGACCGGTTCCCTGGGTGATGTGATGGTCGAGTCGATCACCGCTGCGTTGACCGTTGTTCGCAGCCGGGCGAAAAGCCTGGGCATTCCCCTGGACTTCCACGAGAAGCGCGACACGCACATCCATATGCCGGAGGGGGCGACTCCCAAGGACGGTCCTAGCGCCGGTGTGGGCATGTGTACGGCCCTGGTGTCGGCATTGACCGGCATTCCGGTACGCGCGGATGTCGCCATGACCGGCGAAATCACTTTGCGTGGCCAGGTACTGGCGATTGGCGGTTTGAAAGAAAAACTGCTGGCTGCCCATCGTGGCGGAATCAAGACCGTGATCATTCCTGAAGAGAATGTGCGCGATCTCAAAGAGATTCCGGACAATATCAAGCAGGATCTACAGATTAAACCGGTTAAATGGATTGACGAGGTCCTGCAAATTGCGCTGCAATACGCGCCGGAGCCCTTGCCGGATGTGGCTCCGGAGATAGTCGCGAAGGATGAGAAACGCGACGCAGATTCTAAGGAAAGAATTAGCACGCATTAGTACGTATTTGCCTGGGGGGCTTTCTTGACAGCTTTTTAGAGCCCTTGTTATAAAGCGGCTCTTAAGTGTCTGTAGGCCATTCAGCACTCGTTTTTGCTTTCACCAAAAAAACTTAGAATCATACTCAAATAGATATAAGGGGACTTAGAGTGAACAAGTCGGAACTGATTGATGCTATCGCTGCATCCGCTGATATCCCGAAAGCTGCTGCTGGCCGTGCGCTGGACGCTGTAATCGAATCCGTCACTGGCGCTCTCAAGGCTGGCGACTCTGTTGTTCTGGTTGGCTTCGGTACTTTCTCCGTAACTGATCGTCCAGCTCGCATTGGTCGTAACCCACAGACCGGTAAGACGCTGGAAATCGCAGCAGCCAAAAAACCAGGTTTCAAAGCCGGTAAAGCACTGAAAGAAGCTGTCAACTAAGTTCGATTCAGGTTTTTACCCATCCGGGTCGGGGTCATGCCTGACTTGGCAGCGGAGCGGCAGTCCTGACTGCAGGTCGCCGGTTCAAGATACCGAGGGTCGCCCGTTCGAGCCCTCGATCCGCTCCGCCAGTTACGAGAAGGCGCATCCTCGGATGCGCCTTTCTTCTATCCGGATTCTACCCACGCTCCACGGTTGCCTAATTTTGAAGTTCAACCGTTTCTGGGGGACGCATGCTGCAGAATATCAGGGACAATTCACAAGGCTGGATTGCCAAGACTATTATCGGGGTCATCGTTGTTCTGATGGCCTTGACCGGTTTCGATGCCATTTTCAAGGCCACGTCGCACAGCAATGATGCGGCCAAGGTCAACGGCGATGAAATCAGCCAGAACGAACTGAGCCAGGCGGTCGATATGCAACGCCGCCAGCTCATGCAACAGCTGGGCAAGGATTTCGATGCTTCCTTGCTGGATGAAAAAATGTTGCGCGAATCGGCTCTCAAGGGCCTGATCGATCGCAAGCTGCTGCTGCAAGGCGCAGAAAAATCGAAGTTCGCCTTTTCCGAAGCGGCGCTTGATCAGGTCATCCTGCAAACACCAGAGTTTCAGGTTGATGGCAAGTTCAGCTCCGAGCGTTTCGACCAGGTGATTCGCCAACTCGGCTACGGCCGTATGCAATTCCGCCAGATGCTGGCTCAGGAAATGCTGATCGGCCAGCTGCGTGCCGGCCTGGCAGGTAGCGGTTTCGTGACCGATGCACAGGTGCTGGCGTTTGCTCGTCTGGAAAAACAGACCCGCGACTTCGCCTCGCTGAACATCAAGGCCGACCCGGCGGCTGTGAAGCTGACCGACGAAGAGGTCAAGGCCTATTACGACGAACATGCCAAGGAATTCATGACGCCGGACCAGGTGGTCATCGATTACCTCGAGCTGAAGAAGGCTTCCTTCTTCGATCAGGTCAGCGTCAAGGACGAAGACCTGCAAGCGGCCTATCAGAAAGAAATCGCGAACCTGTCCGAGCAACGCCGGGCTGCGCACATTCTGATTGAAGTGAATGACAAGACCACCGAGGCGCAAGCCAAGGCGAAGATCGAAGAGGTTCAGGCCCGTCTGGCCAAGGGCGAGAAATTCGAGGCGCTGGCCAAGGAGTTCTCCCAGGATCCGGGTTCGGCGAACAACGGCGGTGACCTGGGTTATGCAGGTCCCGGCGTCTACGACCCGGCGTTCGAAAAGGCCCTGTATTCGTTGGCCAAGGACCAGGTCTCGGGGCCGGTTCGCACCGACTTCGGTTTCCACCTGATCAAGCTGTTGGGTGTGGAAGCCCCGGAAGTGCCAACGTTCGCCAGCCTGAAAGACAAGCTGACCCGTGGTCTGAAAACCCAGCAGGTCGAGCAGCGTTTCGTTGAGGCAAGCAAGCAACTGGAAGACGCCTCGTTCGAAGCGTCCGATCTGGCGCAGCCGGCGCAGGACCTGAAGCTGACCGTCCAGACTTCCAAGCCGTTCGGCCGTGAAGGCGGTGAGGGTATTGCGGCCAACCGTGCCGTGATCACTGCCGCGTTCAGCCCGGAAGTCCTGGATGAGGGGGCGAACAGCACTGCTATCGAGCTCGATCCGGAAACCGTGGTCGTGTTGCGTGCCAAGGAGCACTTGAAGCCTTCGCAATTGCCGCTGGAAAGCGTCTCTGCCGCGATCCGTGTGCAATTGGCCAAGGAGCACGCCAGCGCCGATGCCAAGACCAGGGCTGAAGCCCTGATTGCCAGCCTGCGCGATGGCAAGACCCCGCTGAATCAGGCGGTCGACGGTCAGGCCTGGAAAGTCACTGAAGCGGCGACTCGCGCTCAGGAAGGGGTCGACCCTGCTGTGCTGCAAGCGCTCTTCCGCATGGCGAAGCCTGCGACCAAGGACAAGCCGACCTTCACCAGCGTGACGCTGGCGGATGGCAGCCTGATGATCGTGCGTCTCAATGGCGTGAACGAAGCGGCGGCGCCGACCGAAGAAGAGAAAGCACAGTATCGTCGCTACCTTGCTTCGCGCATCGGCCAGCAAGACTTTGCGGCTTATCGCAAGCAGCTGGAAAGCCAGGCGGACATCAAGCGTTACTGATGCCTGAACAGGTTTAGCGCTGTACAGGAGACCCCGGCCGAAAGGCCGGGGTCTTTTTGTTTGGCCGTACGTCACTTGCCGCGGTGACTTTTGCGCAAAACCGGGGTCAATCAGCCTGTAACCGTTTTAAGACACAATCGATGCTCCGCTAAGCATCGATCTGTTGCACAATATGCCCCGAACCGTTTTCCTCAGGATGTTCAATGTTTAAATCACTTCCCATGCGGATTGTCGGGCTGGCAGCCATGCTTGCCGCTGCGGCCGGTTGTTCATCGAACAAAGGCGCCATCTACGAGCATGAGAACTTCGACGATTCCGGCACCTTTTCCCGAAACTATCCGGTCACCGATACCCAGAGCTGTGAAGCCGCCCGTCGTGCCTTGCTCAGCCAGGGCTACATCATCACCAGCAACGATCCGAAGCTGGTCAGCGGTCACAAGAGCTTCCAGCAGACCGGCGAGAACCACATGGAGATCAGCTTCAGTGTGGTGTGTGCCGATGATGGCAGCGAAGGGCATCACGCGACCGTATTCGCCAACGCCCTGCAGGATCGTTATGCGCTGAAGAAAACCAACAACTCCGCCAGTCTTGGTGTGGGTGTGTTGGGCTCGGTGTCGATGCCGATCGGCTCCTCCGATGACTCGATGGTCAAGGTCGCCAGCGAAACCGTATCGTCTGCCAAGTTCTACGAGCGTTTCTTCGCATTGGTCGAACTGTTCCTGCCGCCGGAAGCGAAAAAGGCTGCGCACATCACCGAAAAACCGAAAACAGACCTGGGCATGCCTGAAGCCAAGGCCGCACCGGCACCGCTCGCGCCTGCCCCGGCAGCCGCACCCGCTACGGAGCCTGCTGCAGTTGCTCCTGGACCGGCACCCGTTGAAGCAACGCCAGCGGCCTCCGAGCCGGTTGCACCGCCTCCTGAAGCGGCGCCAATCACACCGGCCAGTGTAGAGCCGGCACTGGCCCCGCAAATCGTCACGCCACCGGCGAACCCGAGCGACTTGCCACCGCCGAGCGAGCCCATTCCGGCGATGCCTGTCTCCGGCCAATGATGGTGGCACCACAGGATCGGGTCAGATGAACCGATCCTGTGGCCGCCTCAATGATTGACCCGCATCAAGCAAGTCCGATGTTCTGCGGGCTCCCGCGAAAAAACCAATGATAAATTCCTGACCAGCTGCTACGTTTTATTCAGTAGCGACAGAGTGTCGTGTCCGCGTCATTTTTCTTTCACGCAGGCACTTTATGCTCAAGGAATGGGTCATTTATTCAGACGTTTTTCAATACGGGTCGGGGGATTCAAAAATGGACGATTATCAAGAAGAGCTGCTCGAGTACCAGGCTTTCGAACTGGACCCACTGGAACCGGCGGAAGACGCTACCGAGTTGTAGGCGTCAGGCGGATTGGCGATGGCTGCGGCGAAATTCGCCGGGGGTCTGCCCGTTCCAGCGTTTGAATGCGCGTTGAAACGCTTCGGCTGAGGAAAAGCCCAGCAGGTAGGCGATTTCACCGAACGCCAGTTCGGTGTCGCGTATGTAGGTCATGGCCAGGTCGCGACGGGTTTCATTGAGGATTGCGCGAAATTGCGTGCCTTCCTCGGCAAGTTTGCGGCGCAAGGTCCATGTAGGCAGATTCAGGCGTGTCGCCACTTCTTCCAGGTCGGGCTCCCGGCCACCATTGAGCAACGGTCCCAGCAGCGCGATGATGCGTTCACGCAGGCTGCGGGTACGTGTCAATTGTTCCAGCTCGCGCTCGCACAGTTGCAGCAAATGCCGCCAGGTGCTCGGGCAATGCTCGGGGTTGCGCTGGGCGAGACTTGCCAGGCTCAGGCGCAGTTGATTGCGTTCGCCGCCAAACTGAATCGGACAGTCACCCAAAACGTCATAGGCCGCGCGGTAAACGGGTTCCTCGAATTCGATCTCGATACGTTCGGCGCGCAGCGGGGCGGGGCTGACGCTGGATAATTGCTGCAACCAGCCGGCGATGATCGAATCCACCACGAAGCGGTTGTAGGCGTTATAGGGGCTGATCGAATAGAAACGCAGCCATGCACCCTGGGCGTCTTCGTGAAAGCTTGATTGACCCCGATAATTGGAACCATACAAGGCTTCGAATCGAATCAGGCAGCGGGCGGCTTCACGTACTGTCGGCGCCTGGGCTGCGGTGACTCCTGCGAGGCCGATCTGGCTCAGGCGACTGAGTTGACCCATGCGCAAGCCAAGGGCCGGGTTGTCGGTCAGTTGAATGGCGCTGTGGCCCAGGCGCATGTAGCGAGGTATCGACAGCCGGGCACCGGCTTCGCTCAGACGCGCTGTATCGAGGCCGTATTGATCGAGCAATGGCTGCGGATCGACGCCATGACTGCGCACGGCATCGGCCAGGCTATGAACAAAGCCCACCGACAGATCGCCGAGGCGCATCGGCGGCGTTTTCATGGCTTACAACCAGAGGTTCAGCAAACGCGCACCATGGGCGTTGCCGTCGGCAAAGTGCTGGCCGTTACTGCTGAGGAAGCTGTGGCCGGCGCTGCCCTGATCCCAGAACTGGCCCCGCAGGAACACACTGATGCCGGCGACAGCCTGACTGGCCGGTATCTGGGTCGTGAGGGTCAGGCGCTGCCAGGCCTGGCCTTCACTGACTTCTCCAGGCTTCAGGTTGACCGATGCAGGCGCAGGCGATCCCCTGTAGCCGCGCCACGGCTGGTCCCAGGTGCCACGGCCGGCGACAAAGGCCGGTACCGCAACCAGCTGTACGCTTTGGTCGTTGAGCTTGAGGTAGTTTTCCGGGTACCAGCTGTCGCGGCCGATCAATACGCCCAGCCTTCCTGCGGGGGTATCAACGACGTTGAGCGAGTGCTCGCCATTCGCCTTGATCCCGTTCTGTCCTGCGAAAAACGGGTGCATCTGGCGCTGTGGCTGGCCGATCGGCAGGCCTTCGTTGTTGAACACTACACTGCTGTTGTACAGCGCGCCGCGGCCGATTTTCAAGGTGCCGTCGATGATGCTCGGTTCGGGCAGCACAATGGAGCCCGCTACCAGCGTCACGTGGAATTCCCTGGCCAGCCCTCCGAACAATGCCTGGTAGTCCCTGGCCATCGCCTTGGCTTTCATGCGCAGGTGGGCATCGTCCAGACGGTTGCCACCCTCGGCACTGATCAACGCCTTGGCGAACTTGAGGGGATTGCTCACCGCCAGCCAGTTCATGGCCTCCTTGAGGGTGCTGGCCTGATACAACTCATCCTTCTCGCCGCTGACCATCAGCCAGGTACCGATATGTTCCGGCAACACGACGACAGTCTTGCCGTTCAACAAACCCTGGTCCCGGGCTGCCTGCAGATAGGCTGCGAGCTTGCGGTGCAAACGCTCGGGACTTTGATAATCGGTAGGAAACAGTTCGGGCTGAATGCCCAACAGATTGCCACGGTCCGCAGGCGTACCCCGGTCGACAGCCAGGTTGATCCGCAGGTCCGAAAGGTAATGACCCACCGGCCGGTCAGCGGCCCACATCGCGTAGGACGTGAGGGCAGCGAGCAACGCCATGGAGAATGTCAGGTACAAGAATTTGCGCATGGGGAAACAGTTTACAGCCTGGAGCCGGGCTTGGCTTTTCATTAGGGGCTGGATCGAGCATAAAGGGAATCAAGGGCTTGGTGGGCAAATTTCAACGTTGGCGGTTTTTTCGCTGGCGGCTGCCTTTCTGCGCCGGGATCCAGCAACGAACCAATGGGTCAAACGAGAGGTGCATTGACTGGGGGGAGGCCATAAGAGGGGAGGCCGGTCAGCCATCACTTTGCTTGACCGGCTGGCTGGCAAGCGTCATTTGGTGACCAGCAGTTCCGGGCCGAGGTAGTCGTTGATCTGGTTGATATCGTCGTCGCCCAGGCTGCCCACCGAGGAGGCCAGGCGCAGGCGTGACATCAAATAGCGTATCTTGGCTTCGAACAGATCGTGGCGCGCAACGAAGAGCAGCTCTTCGGCATTGAGGACGTCCGAGTTGGTGCTGGTGCCGCCCTCTTTGAAGCCTTTGCGTGACGATGCCAGTGAGCGTTCGTTGGACTCCACTGCCTTCTCCAGCGCGCGAATGCGTTTGGCGCCGCTCAGAATGCCCTGATACTCACGAGTGGTTTCGGTGATGACTTCCTGTCGCGCGGCGTCGAGTTCGTCCATGGCCTTGTCGCTATTGGCACTGGCCTGGCGTGTCAACGCGCTGACGCCGCCACCGCTGTACAGTGGGATATTGACTTCCAGCCCGATCGAGCCGTAGTGGTTGCGTTGATTCAACTCGGAGAGTGACTGGCTCTCACCCGCGGTGTAGCCGGCAATGAAATCCAGTGTTGGCCAGTGGCCAGCCCTGGCACGATTCACTTCTTCTGCTGCGAGGTCGCTGCTATAACGGCGCGCATGGATCAGCGGGCTATCGGTCTGGGCTTTGACCAACCAGTCCTGCAGGTTGCTCGGTAGCAGCGGTGGTGTATCGAAGCTCGGGCGCAAGGTGGTCAGTGACTCGGGGGGTTCGCCGATATATTCCTCAAGCTTGCGGCGCGCGTTGATCAGGTTGTCTTGTGCTTCGATCAGCTCGGCGTCAGCGAGGTCGCGGCGAGCGGCCGACTCGTCGATGTCGGTGACGGTGCCGGCCCCCAGCTCCATACGCCGCTTCGCCGAAGCGAGTTGCTCTTCGAAGGCGGTCAGCTTGGACTTGGCCAGGACGATGGTTTCGCTGGCCAGGAGCACATCGAAATAGCTTTCGGACAAGCGCACCGCGGCGTCCTGGGTCTTGGCATCGAACACCGCGTTGCTGTAGTCGGCACGCTGCTGACCCTGGCGGTACTCGGCCATCTTCTGTTTGTTGAACAGCGGTTGGCGCAGGCGCACGTTGGCGCCCTTGGAGTCGTAATGGAGATCTCTGTCGATGCCGCTCTGGCTTTGGGAGCCATTGACCTTGTTGTGGTAGCCCGAGGCATTGATCTGCGGTAGCAGGCCGGCCTTGCCGATGGCGCGGTTTTCCTCGCCGGCCTGTTTTTCATGCACGGAGGCTTGGTAGATAGGGCCCTGG
The DNA here is from genome assembly GCF_047324915.1 of Pseudomonas sp. Pseusp16. NCBI lineage: Bacteria > Pseudomonadati > Pseudomonadota > Gammaproteobacteria > Pseudomonadales > Pseudomonadaceae > Pseudomonas > Pseudomonas sp. Pseusp16. The sequence goes on from NZ_CP168522.1 coordinate 470,497, forward strand.
AACTGCAACAGATCCCAGGCTTGCTTGAGGTCCATGGCGTTGGCCGGCAGGGCCAACCCCAGCAGGCAGAAGAGCAGGCAACGACGTTCCATCTCATTGTTCCTTGAATGAGCTGTCCACACGATCAAGCATTGGTTTAAGAAGATAGCTGATCATGTTGCGTTCGCCTGTCTTTATGGTGACGCTGGCGGGCATGCCGGGGCGAATGTGATTGCTGCCAAGCAGACCCATGCCATCGGGCGTGACCTCCACCTGAGCCAGATAGAACGGTTGCTTGCTTTCCTCGTCCATCAGGCGGTCGGCGGAGATGGTCTTCACGCGGCCGGGGATGTTTGGCGTCCTGGCATGGTTGAAGGCCGGGAAGGAAATGTCCACGGGCAGGCCGGGGACCATCTTGTCGATGGCCTGCACGGGAATCATCGCGTCGACCTGCAGCGGCTCGTTGACCGGAACGATTTCCATGATCTTGAAGCCCGGTTGAATGATCCCGCCGACAGTGGCAATGCTCAGGGCCTGGACCATGCCATCGATGGGCGAGCGAATCACCGTGTGGGTCACTTCATAGTCGAGCGCGCGCAAGCGGTCGGCCAGGGTGGTGTTTTCCTTGGCGGTTTCAGTCAGCTGTGATTCGACTTCCTTCAGGTAGTCGTGCTGGCGCTGCAGGATGCGCAGCTTGATTTCGGTGGTCTGGCTACGCACGCGGGCGATGTTGTTGAGGTTCTCGGCCTGACCGGCGGAGAGCTCGGCATTGCTGCGTTCCAGCTCAAGCAGGCGGTTGCGCGGCACATAGCCTTCGGCCGTCAGCACGCGGGTGCCTTGCAGTTCCTGGTTGAGGAAGCTGATCTGCGAGGCGCGGGCGCTATAGACCTGCTGCAGGCCCTTGAGCTGCACTGCCGACGCTGCCAGGTTCTCCTGCAGGATGCTGATTTCGCCAGCAAGACCGACGCGCCGGGTGTCCAGCAGGCGCTGTTGCAGGTCCATGGCGGCTTCCAGGCGGTGGTCACCTTTGAAACGCTGGAGCAAATCGGGGTCGAAGTTCACCACGTCGCGGCCGTCACGTTCCGCTTCCAGGCGGTTTTCCACGGTCTTGCTGACGATGTACTGGGCGCTGACTGCCCCCTGTTCAGAAGCGGCACGCAACGAGTCGAGGCGGACCACCTCCTGACCTTTTGTCACCAGATCGCCTTCGCGAACGAGAATGGCCTCCACGGTACCACCGCTGAGGTGCTGTACGGCCTTGCGATTGCTGGTGACTTTGACCGTGCCTGTGGCTACCACGCCGGCATCCAGAGGCGCCAGCCAGGACCACAGGAGGAATCCGCCGAAGCCGGCGAGCACCAGCCACACGCCCCACCGTGCGGGCTTACCGACATCCAGATCTACCACGCTCTTGGTATCGGCTTTGATCATCTCGGTGTGTTGGCTCATTTGCATGATCGGTCACTCCCGTGCTTTGACGGAGGCTAGCGGGGTCGACGCGCCTGCAGGCATCACACTGGCCTTGCGCAGCGCTGCGAATACTTCATCGCGCGTACCGAGCATCTGCACGCCGCCGTCGCGCAGCATCAGCACCTTATCGACGGCGCAGAGTACGTTGGGACGGTGGGAAATCAGAATGACGGTGGCGCCACGGTCCTTCAGTTCGGCCAGCGCATCGACCAGGGCCTTTTCGCCGACGTCGTCAAGGTTGGCGTTCGGCTCATCCAGCACGATCAGATTGGGCTCGCCATACAACGCGCGGGCCAAGGCGATGCGCTGCTTCTGGCCACCGGAAAGCGGGCTGCCATCGGTGCCCAGACGGGTGTCATAACCCTGAGGAAAACGCAGGATCATCTCGTGCACGCCAGTGGTCTTGGCGGCGCGGATGACCGCTTCGCTGTCCACTTCGCCAAAGCGCGCAATATTGTCGGCGATGTTGCCCTCGAACAGCTCCACGTCCTGTGGCAGGTAGCCGAGCCATGGACCAAGTTCGCCCTTGTTCCAGGTGAATATGTCCGCGCCGTCCAGGCGCACTTTGCCGGCCTGCGCTGGCCAGACGCCAACCAGCAGGCGGGCGAGGGTGGATTTGCCCGAGGCGGACGGACCGATGATGCCAAGGCTTTCGCCGGGGACAAGGCTGAAGCCCACCCCACGCAGAATCGTGTTGTTGGTACCGGGGGCACCGGCATACACATTCTCCACCGCCAGCATGCCCTGCGGCCGCTGCAGCGACATGCTCGGTGGCCGGCGCGGATAGTCGTGCAGCATCTCGTTGAGCCGGCCCCAGGCCGAGCGGCAGCCGAGCAGTTGCTTCCACGACGCGATGACCTGTTCCACCGGGCCCAGTGCGCGGCCGGTGAGGATCGAGCAGGCAATCATCATCCCCGGGGTGATCTTGCCTTCGATTGCCAGCAGCGCGCCGGCGCCGAGGATCAGCGACTGCAACGTGATCCGCACGAAGCGTCCGGTGCTGCTGATCAGGGCGGCGCGGTCGGAGGCCATGGTCTGCATTTCCAGAATGCGCAGATGGCTCAGGTACCAACGCTTGCTGATCGACGGCAGCATGCCCATGGCCTCGATGACTTCGGCATTGCGCAGGTTGTTGTTGGCGTATTGGGCGGAGGAGAGGGCGGCCTGGTTGGCTTCGGCCAGCGGCTTCTGCGTCGCCTTCTCGGTGAGCCAGGCCAGGGCCACCAGAATCAGCGAGCCGATCAGTGTGAGCAGTCCGAGCAGTGGGTGGATCAGGTAGGCGACCAACAGGTAGATCGGCGTCCACGGTGCATCGAAGAAAGCGAAGAGGGAATTGCCGGTGACGAACTGACGAACCTGGGCGAGATCTTGCAACGCCTGGGCCGGATTACCTCCGGCGCGGCTCAGGTTGCGCTCGAATGCAGCAGTGAAAATGCGCCGGTTGAGCTCCATGTCCAGGCAGTTGCCGACCCTGATCAGCACGCGGGTGCGGACCATTTCCAGCGTGGACATCAGCAGGAACAGTCCAACCACCAGGACCGTCAACATCGCCAGCGTCGTGACGTTGCGACTGACCAGGGCTCGATCATAGACCTGCAGCATATAAATAGCTGGCGTCAACATCATGACGTTTATGACGCCGCTGAACCCTGCCAGCGAGTAAAAACTGCGGCGCATGCGAAAGAGCGCGTCGGCCAGTTCGGAACGGATGCTCGACTGCTTGGGCATGTTGGTCCTCCCACTTCGAAATGCCGGTCGCCCTTGTGGCGCAACAGCTAACGGTAAATGTAGTTCCTCAAACAGCTTATGCACACGCAGGCTGGTCGCTCTGTGGATGGCGAGTCTTCCGAAATCGCTGCGTTGCTCCCTTATGCAGCAGCGTAGGTGGCGGTGAAACAATTCGAAATAACATTTCGCTCTATACCTGCGCTCAACCGCCTATATGTCGTTTAAAAACAGCTAGTTGTAAGACTAAAGGACCAGTCGTCTGTTTTAGCGACGTAATATTGACAAAGAATTGCCATGGGACTTTAGTCTTAGTTATCGGGGGGGCCACCCGCCTGAAGCTTGCCATCGCTTTGGCAACGCAAGGCGCGGTGATTCTCCTGAGAGGAGCAGAATCATGTCGCTCATTTCGTGCTTTTTCAGAGGGACAGGGCTGTCCAGGACGTTCGCCTTCACTTCCAGATTCCATGGCCCGCCCATGGCTCGTATCCGCTCTGCCTGATCGACCGGCGAGCAATTCTCTACGCGAATTTCATGCGCGTATCCCGGGTCCGGGGTAACGCCAGATCTCTCGCCAAAAAACATGACTTACAAACTGCGTAAGCCAGCACTTGACTGGGCGCTGGAGGATTTTCTCGTCCCGTGCCTTTGTGCAGACAGATCGAGGGCAATCCAAAATGGCCAATTTCAACAAGTCGGACCTGGAGTTCATTCTCCAGCAGATTTTCATCGCGGAAGCGGATACTGCTGGCCAGTCGCTCGCCAGCCTGATACCGAACCCGGAATTTGCTTTCGGTCTGCGTACAGTCGACGGGACGTTTAACAACCTGAGACTCGGTCAGAGCGAGTTCGGCGCAGCCGACAACATTTTCCCGCGCATGACCACTCCAGTCTTCCGCCCGGCTGAGGCGGGCACCTCTTACACCCAGACCAGCGGCCTGGTGATCGACTCGCAGCCACGCACCATCAGCAACCTGATCGTCGACAATACCGCCAATAACCCCGCGGCGGTCGCGGCCACTTTCGATCCCGGTCTGGATGGTATCCTCGGCACGGTTGACGATGTCTTGAAGGCCGGTGCGCAGGTCATTACTGGAACCCGTACCGATGGCACGACTTTCCAGACCTTTTTCATTCCGAACCAGTCGCCGGACGTGGGTCTGTCCGCGCCGTTCAACCCGTGGATGACCTTCTTCGGTCAGTTCTTCGACCATGGCCTCGATCTGGTGACCAAGGGCGGCAGCGGCACGGTGTTCATCCCGCTGCAGCCGGACGATCCGCTGTTCGTTCCGGGCAGCCCGACCAACTTCATGGTGTTGACGCGGGCCACCAACCTGCCCGGGCCCGATGGCATCCTCGGCACCGCCGACGACATCCACGAGGCTTCAAACACCACCACGCCATTCGTCGATCAGAACCAGACCTACAGCTCGCACCCCTCGCACCAGGTGTTCCTGCGCGCCTATGAACTCGATGCCGCCGGCAAGCCGGTGGCGACCGGCAAGCTGATCACCAATCGTGACCTGGGCGCCGATGGCCTGTTCGGCACTGCCGACGACGTCGAAATCGGCGGCATGGCCACCTGGAAAGTGGTGAAGGCGCAGGCGCGCGACATGCTTGGCATCGATCTCGACGATCTCGACGTCCTCGACCTGCCGCTGCTGGCGACCGATGCGTACGGCAACTTCATTCGGGGGGCGAACGGCTTTGCGCAGATCGTGACCGCGACCGGCCTGGTCGAGGGCAATCCGCTGGCGCCGATCGACGCGTCGCTGGCGATCCGCACCGGTCACCAGTTCCTCATCGACATCGCGCACAATGCCAGCCCGGTGGACAGCCAGACCGGTGCGCCACTGACGGCCGATGCCGACCTCGTTGCCGGCGGCCCGGTTGCCGCAGGCTCCTACGACAACGAGCTGCTCGACGCGCACTACATCGCCGGCGATGGCCGGGTCAACGAGAACATCGGCCTGACCACCGTCCACTCCATCTTCCACTCGGAGCACAACCGGCTGGTCCAGCAGACCAAGGACACGGTCCTCGCCTCAGCGGCCGCCGGCGACCTGACGTTCCTGAACCAGTGGCTGCTGACGCCCGTCACGTCTGTTCCTGCTGATCTGTCGACCTTGAACTGGAACGGTGAGCGCCTGTTCCAGGCGGCGAAATTCGGCACCGAGATGCAGTATCAGCACCTGGTGTTCGAAGAGTTCGCGCGCACCATTCAACCGCAGGTCGATGCCTTCCTTGACTTCGATGACACAATCAATCCGTCGATCGTCGCCGAGTTCGCGCACACGGTCTTTCGCTTCGGCCACTCGATGCTGACCGAGACCATTGACCGGCTCGACCCCAACTTCGTCTCCAGCGAGATCGGCCTGATTCAGGCCTTCCTCAACCCGCTGGCGTTTGCGACCAGCGGCCCGACCCCGGAGCAGGCGGCCGGCGCCATCGTCCGCGGCTTGACGCGCCAGGTCGGCAACGAGATCGATGAGTTCGTCACCGAAGCGGTGCGCAACAACTTGCTGGGCCTGCCGCTCGACCTGCCCGCCCTCAACATCGCGCGCGGCCGTGATACCGGCATTCCGTCCTTGAACGCGGCGCGCCGTGAATTCTACGCCGGCACCGGCGACAGCCAGCTGAAGCCCTACACCAGCTGGGTCGATTTGGTGCAACACCTGAAGCACCCGGAATCGCTGATCAACTTCATCGCCGCCTACGGCACGCACGCCTCCATTACCAGCGCCACCACGCTCGACGCGAAACGCGCAGCGGCCACGCTCCTGGTGTTGGGCGGCGTCGGTGAGCCGGCGGATCGCCTGGACTTCCTCAACAGCACCGGCGTCTATGCCAACCTGGCAAATGGGGCAACCATTACCGGCGTTGATGCCATCGACTTCTGGATCGGCGGCCTGGCCGAGGAAAAAATGCCGTTCGGCGGCATGCTTGGCTCGACCTTCAACTTCGTCTTCGAGGACCAGCTCGAGAAGCTGCAAAACGGCGACCGGCTCTACTACCTGCACCGCACCCAGGGACTCAACTTCCTGAGCGAGCTCGAGAACAACTCGTTCGCCAAGATGGTGATGCTCAACACCGACGCGACCCATCTCCCGGCCCTCATCTTCTCGTCCCCGACCTTTACTCTCGAGGTCGACCCCACCAGGCAGTTCAACCGGAGCGTGATTGCCGGTCCGGACGGCATTGTGGGCACTGTCGACGACCTGCCTGGCAACACCGATCCCACTGGCGGCACCATGATCAACGGGGTCCAGATCACACCGCTTGTCATTCGCGACAACCCCGCGACGGTCGGGCCCGATACCAACTACCTGCAGTACACCGGCGAAGACCATGTCGTGCTCGGCGGCACCGCCGGCAATGACATTCTCGTCTCTGGCGACGGCGACGACACGCTCTGGGGCGACGCCGGTAATGATCGCCTCGAAGGCGGCTACGGCAATGACGAGCTCGAGGGTGGCGATGGCGACGACATCATCACCGACATGGGCGGCGACGACGTCATCCACGGCGAGGCCGGCAACGACGTCATCCACAGCGGCAACGGCACCAATATCGTCCTCGGCGGTGACGGCAACGATTTCATCGTCACCGGCGACGACTTTACGGAGGTCTTCGGCGGCGCCGGCAATGACTTCATGCTCGGCAGCCGGCTGAACGCACAAATGATGGGCGGCGATGGCGACGACTGGATCGAGGTCGGGACCCAGGACGGCGCCCCCGGCGACAATTTCGCCGGTAACCTGCCACTGGCTTTGCTGGCAGAGTTGGTCGCCGGCAACGACGTCTTCAGCGGTGACGGCGGCTTCGATGAAATGATCGGTGAAGGCGGCGATGACATCTTCATCGGCAGTGAGGGCCCGGACAAGATGTTGGGCATGTCCGGTTTCGACTGGGCCACCTACAAGGATGATCATTACGGCGTGACTGTGGACATGAGCCGCATCGCCTTCGAACAATCGGCCCTGTCGCCTTCGGTTGCAGGCGTGCATACCAAGTTCGCCCAGGTGGAAGGTCTGTCTGGGTCGGCGTTCAGCGACATGCTGACCGGCGATGATGCCGACGCGCTCACGATCGCCACTGCCGGCGTCCCAGGCAGCGTGCTCACCAATATTGATCTCGTCAACGGTCTGCGGGCGTTTCTTGGCGCGGCTGCAGCCGGCCCGGACGGTATCCTGGGCACGGCAGACGATCAGTTCGGCGCTGGCAACATTCTCCTCGGCGGTGGTGGCAGCGACATCGTCGAAGGCCGCGGCGGTGACGACCTGATCGACGGCGACATGTGGCTGAATGTGCGCATCAGCGTGCGCCAGAACCTTGACGGAACCGGGCCGGAGATTGCCACCTTCGACAGCATGGAGCCCATGATCCCGTTCATGCTCGATGGCACCTTCAACCCCGGTCAGTTGGTCATCGTCCGCGAGGTACTGACGGATGCCCCCGCCTTTGACACGGTCTTGTTCACTGGCAACCGGCTCGACTATACCGTCACCACTGTGGGCGGCGTGACCACCGTGGCCGACAGCGTCGTCGGGCGCGACGGCACCGACCGCCTGACCAATATCGAGCGGCTGCAGTTCAACGATCAGTCGCTCACCCTGCCAGGCGGGGTCGGGCTCAACAACGACCCGCTGGGCTTGCTGGCCATCCTCGACGCTGCCAGCAACACCCCGGACGCTACGCCGACCACGGGGCAGCTGCTGAGGGTGTCGGCTGCCGGCGTGACCGATGCCGACAACGCCGGCGGTGCCATCACCGGACCGATCGCCTTCTACTGGCAGTTCGAAGCAGTCCCGGGTACGGGCGTCTTTCAGGACATCACCCGTATTGCGGACGGGGGCGCAGCATTGGCGCACATAACCGGGCCGACCTTCAGGGTGACCCCGGATCTCGCCGGGCTGGAATTGCGCGTCAGGGCCGTCTACAAGGATCAAAATGGTGTGCTTGAGACTGCGTTCTCTGCTCCAACCGCAGCGGTCGTAGCCGGCGTTGCTCCGCCACCGGCAGCCCCGCTGCCGGCCGAGACTCCGGTCGCCAGCACGGGTGTGCACTATATCCGGGCCGATCTGCAGTTCATTCTCGACCAGATTCTGATCTCGGAAAGGAATGCTGCCGGTGAGGATCTCCTCAGCATGCTGCCGAATGCACGGGTGCCTTTGGGCCTGCGCACGGTCGACGGGTCGTTCAACAACCTGGTGACGGGTCAGAACGAGTTCGGTGCAGCCGACACGGTCTTCCCGCGACTGGTTCCGGCGCAGTTCGATACGGCGGAAGCGGGAACCTCTTACGCTCAGACCAGCGGCCTGGTGACTGACTCGCAGCCACGGACCATCAGCAATCTGATCGCCGACAACACCGCCAACAACCCGGCAGCGGTCGCGGCCACGTTCGATCCCGGTCCGGATGGCATCCTCGGCACGGTTGACGATGTCTTGAAGGACGGTGCGCAGGTCGTTACTGGAACCCGTACCGACGGCACGACCTTCCAGACCTTTTTCATGCCTAACCAGTCGCCGGACGTGGGTCTGTCCGCGCCGTTCAACCCGTGGATGACCTTCTTCGGTCAGTTCTTCGACCATGGCCTCGATCTGGTGACCAAGGGCGGCAGCGGCACGGTGTTCATCCCGCTGCAGCCGGACGATCCGCTGTTCGTTCCGGGCAGCCCGACCAACTTCATGGTGATGACGCGGGCCACCAACCTGCCAGGGCCTGATGGCATCCTCGGCACCGCCGACGACATCCACGAGGCTTCAAACACCACCACGCCGTTCGTCGACCAGAACCAGACCTATACCTCGCACCCTTCGCACCAGGTGTTCCTGCGCGCCTACGAGTTCAATGCCGCCGGCGATCCGGTGGCGACCGGCAGGCTGATCACCAATCGTGACCTGGGCGCCGATGGCCTGTTCGGCACTGCGGACGACGTCGAAATCGGTGGGATGGCCACCTGGAAAGTGGTGAAGGCGCAGGCGCGCGATCTGCTTGGCATTAATCTTACCGATGCCGACTTCGACAACGTGCCGCTGCTCGCCACCGACGCCTACGGCAATTTCATCAAGGGCCCGAACGGCTTCCCGATGGTCATGATGAGGGGCGCGGATGGTATCGCCGATACCGCCGATGATGTTCTCGTCGAGGGTAATCCTGCTGCGCCGATCAGCCTGGTCAATGCCGTGCGCACCGGCCACCAGTTCCTCATCGATATCGCCCACAACGCCGTTCCGGTGGACAGCCAGACCGGTGCGCCACTGACGGCCGATGCCGACCTCGTTGCCGGCGGACCGGTGGCCGCAGGCTTCTACGACAACGAACTGCTCGACGCGCACTACATCGCCGGTGACGGCCGGGTCAACGAGAACATCGGCCTGACCACCGTCCACGCGATTTTCCACTCGGAGCACAACCGTCTGGTCCAGCACACCAAGGATGTGGCCATCGCCTCCAACGATGTCAACTTCCTGAACCAGTGGCTGATGCCTGATGCCCAATTGTTGGTGTTGCCAACAACCCCGGCTGAGATCGCTGCCCTGCACTGGAACGGAGAGCGCCTGTTCCAGGCGGCGAGATTCGGTACCGAGATGCAGTACCAGCACCTGGTGTTCGAAGAGTTCGCGCGTACCATTCAGCCGAACATCGATCCGTTCCTTGGCGAACACCAGAATTATCAAACCGAGATCGACCCGGCGATCGTCGCCGAGTTCGCGCACGCGGTCTACCGCCTCGGCCACTCGATGCTGACCGAGACTATCGACCGGCTGGACCCCAACTTCGCCTCGAGCGAGATCGGCCTGATTCAGGCCTTCCTCAATCCGCTGGCGTTTGCGGCCAGCGGCCCGACCCCGGAACAGGCGGCCGGTGCCATCGTCCGCGGCTTGACGCGCCAGGTCGGTAACGAGATCGATGAGTTCGTCACCGAAGCGGTGCGCAACAACTTGCTGGGCCTGCCGCTCGACCTGCCCGCCATCAACATCGCGCGCGGCCGGGATACCGGGCTTCCGACCCTGAACGAGGCGCGTCGTGAGTTCTACACCGCGACCGGCGACAGCAACCTGAAGCCCTACATCAGCTGGGCCGATCTGGTGCAACACCTGAAGCACCCGGAATCGCTGATCAACTTCATCGCCGCCTATGGCACGCACGCCTCCATTACCAGCGCCACCACGCTCGACGGGAAGCGCGCAGCGGCCACGCTCCTGGTGTTGGGCGGCGCCGGCGAGCCGGCGGACCGGCTGGACTTCCTCAATAGCACCGGCGCCTTTGCCAACGTAACGCTGGCCGGCAGCGATGGAGTACTGGGTACTGCCGACGACCTGAGGGATGTGACGGTCACGGGCGTCGATGCCATCGACCTCTGGATCGGTGGCCTCGCCGAGGAAAAAATGCCGTTTGGCGGCATGCTCGGCTCGACCTTCAACTTCGTGTTCGAGAACCAGATGGAGAAACTGCAGAACGCCGACCGTTTCTACTACCTGGAACGCAACGCGGGGCTTAACTTCGTCACCGAGTTGGAGAACAACTCGTTCGCGAGACTGGTGATGGCCAACACCGATGCGACCCACCTCCCGGCCGTCATGTTCCTGACCCCGGCCTTTACCCTGGAGGTCGACCCGATCAGGCAGTTCAACGCGAGTGTGATTGCCGGTCCGGACGGCATCGTGGGCACCATCGACGACCTGCCCGGTAATGCCGACCCTGTCGGCGGCATTCTCCTCACGCCGCTGGTCATTCGGGACAACCCTGCGACGGTCGGCCCTGATACCAACTACCTGCAGTACACCGGCGAAGACCATGTGGTGCTCGGTGGCTCGGCCGCCAATGACATTCTCGTTTCTGGCGACGGCGACGACACGCTCTATGGCGACGGTGCCAATGACCGCCTCGAAGGTGGCTACGGCAACGACTTCATCATCGGGGGCGACGGCGACGACATCATCACCGACATGGGTGGCGACGACACCATTCATGGCGGCGACGGCAACGACGTCATCCACAGTGGCAACGGCCTGAATCTGAACCTCGGCGGCTCCGGCAAGGACTTCGTCGTCACCGGTGAGGACTCCTCGGAGGTCTTCGGTGGCGCGGGCGACGACTTCATCATGGGCAGTATTGCCGACGAACAACTGATGGGTAACGAAGGTGACGACTGGATCGAGAGGGGAACCGCCGATGGTGCTCCCGGCGACAATTTCGACCCGAACGGGCTCGACTTGATACGCGGTAACGACATCTTCATCGGCACCGGCGCGCCCGACAGATTCATGGCCGAAGGTGGCGACGACATCATGTACGGCAACGGCGGCGCGGGGGACCGCTACCTGGGTGGCTCCGGTTACGACTGGGCCGGCTTTAAGGACGACCCGTTCGGCGTGTCCGTCGACCTGGGCCTCGCCGACATCGCTATCGCGCCGCCACTGCCGGAGTTGGCGGCAACCGTGGCTCGGTTCCAGCTGGTGGAAGGTCTGACGGGATCGCACTTCAGCGACATCCTGCGTGGCGATGATGCCGATGCCACCGTGATCGCGGCTGCCGGTGCTCAGGGCAGCGTGCTCACCAACTTCGACCTGGTCAGCGGCCTGCGCTCGTTCGTCGGCGCCGCCGGCAACGGGGTGGATGGCATCGCCGGCACGGCCGACGATCAGTTCGGCGCCGGCAACATCGTCCTCGGCGGCGGCGGCAGCGACATCATCGAAGGTGGTGGTGGCGATGACCTGGTCGACGGTGACAAGTGGCTCAACGTACGTATCAGCGTGCGGCAGAACATTGATGGCACAGGTCCGGAGATCGCAACGTTCGACAGCATGGTCCAGCTGGAGCCGCTCATGCTCAACGGCACCTTCAACCCCGGCCAACTCGTTGCCGTCCGTGAGATCCTGACGGATGCGCCTGACCCCCTTAACCCTGGCCATTCCTTCGACACGGCCCTGTACACCGGCCTTCTGGCCGACTACACCGTCACCGAGAACGTCGACGGCACGGTCACCGTGGCCGACAGCGTCGTCGGTCGGGACGGCACTGACAGGCTCAGCAGTATCGAGCGGCTGCAGTTCGCCGATCAGTCGCGGGTCCTGGTGGCGGGCTTGAACGCCGAGCCGGTGGGCTTGCTGAGGATCAGCGATGGCACGCCGGCCGTTGGCCAAGTGTTGACGGTGTTGGCCGATACCGTCAGCGATGCGGACAATGTCGCTAGCGCAGGTGCGATCGCCAGTCCCATCGCCTTCGTATGGCAGGTCGAAACAAACCCGGGCACCGGTATCTTCGACGACATCGGTATTGCGCTCGGAGGCGGACTAGGAACCGCGACCGGTCCGACCTTCACGGTGACCGCGGCTGAGGAGGGACTGCTGCTGCGCGTCCGGGCCGTCTATCAGGACGCCCACGGCGTGCTGGAAAGCGTGTTCTCGGCGCCGACCGCGCCAACTGCGCCGCTCGGCGGCAGCCCCTTCAACGTCCTGCCGGTTGGCACTGTGCTGATCAGCGATACGACCCCGACGGAAGGCTCGGCCTTGACCGCCACGGATGCGTTCACCGACGCCAACGGGACCACAACCTCGGTGATTACCCGTCAGTGGCAGGCGGGGAACGGTGCAATCTTTGCCGACATCGCCGGCGCGACGGGCACGACCTTCACGCCCGGCCAGGCGCAGGTCGGTCAGCAACTGCGTATCGTCGCGAGTTACACCGATGACCTCGGCACACTTGAGCGAGTCACCTCTGCCGCAACGACAGTGGTCGGTGATGTGTTTGTCGGTACCGCCGGGGGCGACATATGGACCGGTACCGCAGGCGACGACGTGGCCAGCGGAGGTGATGGCAATGACCTCCTGAACGGCTTGGGCGGCAACGACATCCTCAATGGTGACGCGGGCAATGACGTGCTCATCGGCGGTGGCGGTACCGACACGATGGCCGGCGGTGCGGGCATCGATATCTACGAAGTCACCGACCTTGGGGACGTGGTGAGCGAGCTCGCCGGTGCCGGCGACGACTCGGTCTGGACCTCGCTGGCGAGCTACACCCTGGGGGCCAACGTCGAGAATCTGTATTTCGGCGGCAGCGGCCACTTTGCGGGCACCGGCAACGCGCTCGCCAACACGCTCGTGGGTGGTGCGGGTAACGACGTCCTCATCGGTGGCGCAGGTGCCGACACGATGGCCGGCGGTGTCGGCAGCGACATCTACGAAGTCACCGACCTTGGGGACGTGGTGAACGAGCTCGCCGATGCCGGCAACGACTCGGTGTGGACCTCGCTGGCGAGCTACACCCTGGGTGCCAACGTCGAAAATCTGTATTTCGGCGGCAGCGGCAACTTTGCGGGCAGCGGCAACGCGCTCAACAACACGATCGTGGGCGGTGCGGGTAACGACGTCCTCAACGGCAGTGGCGGTAACGACGTCATCGTCGGTGGCGCAGGTGCCGACGCGATGGCCGGCGGTGTCGGCAGCGACATCTACGAAGTCACCGACCTTGGGGACGTGGTGACCGAGCTCGCCAGCGCAGACATGGATACGGTCTGGAGCTCGCTTGCGAGCTACACCCTGGGTGCCAACGTCGAGAATCTGTATTTCGGCGGCAGCGGCAACTTTGCGGGCAGCGGCAACGAGCTCAACAACACGATCGTGGGCGGTGCGGGTAACGACGTCCTCACCGGCGGCGCAGGTAACGATGTCATCATCGGTCGTGCCGGTGCTGACACGATGGCCGGCGGTGTCGGCAGCGATATCTACGAAGTCACCGACCCTGGGGACGTGGTGAGCGAGCTTGCCGGTGCCGGCAACGACTCGGTCTGGACCTCGCTCGCCAGCTACACCCTGGGTGCCGATGTCGAGAATCTGTTTTTCGGCGGCAGCGGCAATTTCGTGGGCTCCGGCAACGCGCTCTCCAACATGCTCGTGGGTGGTGCGGGTAACGACATTCTCATCGGCGGTGGCAGTAACGACCTGATGAGTGGCGGCGTCGCCGGCAACGATATTTTCGAGTTTGCTGCCGCGGGTTTCGGCAACGATACGATCCTGAACTTCGGCGCCAATCCGGCCGCAGGGCAGGACTTGCTCAATATCGCGGCACTGGGGATCAACAGCGCCACGTTCGCTGCCAACGTGAGCATAACGGCTGACGGGGCGGACACCGTGGTCGGGATCGGGGTGGACACCATCCGCCTTGTGGGTGTCAGCAGCGTGGCCGTTGATCAGACGGACTTCAATCTGGCCACTTGAGGTCCTGGCCAGTACTGTCGCAGAGAGCGTAGACAGCGGAGGGGAGGGCAATGGATGCCCTCCCTTTCTCTTTCCACTCAATTGCCTCATGAATGCATTCGGTGTGGGAATTCAGGGAGGGCTGAATCGACCAGGCTTTCTGTATTTGCTTCAGGCCTTTTTCGACGGCCACCCGTACCTCCGGTTCGGCGCGCGCAATCTCTCCACCCAAGGCTGGAAGGACACAACCTTCTTCTGGATGAAGGACATGAAAGGTACTTAGGTAGTTGCGTAAGCATTGCCCTGTAGCGGTCAACTAATCCCGGACACGACGTTAAGTTTTTTCTCGGCCTGAGCTGGGGCCAACCCACCGTTGAATTGGAGCGGTCGAATCCAGTTATACCGATGCATCAAATAATGGCCGATGTCTCGGTGCGCTTCTTGGGCCGTCATGTAGCCCATGGTCGGTATCCATTCAGTTTCAGGCTGCGAAACACGCGCTCCATCGGCGCATTATCCCAGCAGTTTCCACGACGGCTCATGCTCTGGCGCAGGCGGTAACGCCAGAGCCGTTGGCGAAACTGACGACTGCCATATTGCGATCACTGATCCGAGTGAAGCAGCAGCCCTTGAGGCCTTCCACGCTGTTCGTAAGGCATGTCCAGCGCCTTGATGACCTCGGCATTGCGCAGGTTGTTGTTGTTGTTGTTGTTGTTGTTGTTGTTGTTGTTGTTGTTGTTGTTGTTGTTGTTGGCATATTGGGCGGAGGAGAGGGCGGCCTGATTGGCTTCGGCCAAGGGCTTCTGCGTCGCCTTTTCCGTGAGATAAGCCAGGGCAACCAGAATCAGCGAGCCGATCAGCGTGAGCAGCCCGAGCAGTGGGTGGATCAGGTAGGCGACCAGCAGGTAGATCGGCGTCCACGGCGCTTCGAAGAAAGCGAACAGGGAATTGCCGGTGACGAACTGACGAGCCTGGGCGGCCTGGGCCGGATTACCTCCGGCGCGGCTCAGGTTGCGCTCGAATGCCGCAGTGAAAATGCGCCGGTTGAGGCCCATGTCCAGGCAGTTGCCGGCCCTGGTCAGCACGCGGGTGCGGACCATTTCCAGCGTGGACATCAGCAGGAACAGACCTGCCACCAGGACAGTCAACATCGCCAGCGTCGTGAGTTGCGACTGACCAGGGCTCGGTCATAGACCTGCAGCATAGAAATAGCTGGCGTCAACATCATGACGCTTATGACGCCTCTGAACCCTGCCAGCGAGTAATAACTGCGGCGCAGGCGAAAGAGCGCGTCGGTCAGTTCGGAACGGATGCTCGACTGCTTGGGCATGTTGGTCCTCCCACTTCGAAAAGCCGGTTGCCCTTGTGGCGCAACAGCTAACGGTAAATGTAGTTCCTCAAACAGCTTATGCAGACGCAGGCTGGTCGCTCTGTGGATGGCGAGTCTTCCGAAATCGCTGCGTTGCTCCCTTATGCAGCAGCGTAGGTGGCGGCGAATCAATTCGAAATAACATTTCGCTCTATACCTGCACTCAACAGCCTATATGTCTTTTAAAAACAGCTAGTTGTGAGGCTTAAACGCCGGTCGTCTGTTTTAGCGACGTAATATTGACAAAGATTTGCTATGGAACTTTAGTCTTAGTTATCGGGGGGCCCGCCCGCCTGAAGCTTGCCATCGCTTTGGCAACGCAAGGCGTGGTGATTTCCCGGAGAGGAGCAGAACTATGTCGATCATTTCGTGTTTTTGCAGAGGGAAGGGGCTGTCCAGGACGTTCGCCTTCTCCTCCAGATTCCATGACCCGCCCAGGGCTCGAATCCGCTCTGCCTGATCGACCGGCGAGCAATTCACCACGCGAATTCCAGGCGCGTATCCCGGGTCCCGGGTAACGCCAGATCTCTCGCAAAAAAACATAACCAACAAACTGCGCAAGCCAGCACTTGACTTGGCGCGGGCGGATTCTCTCGTCCCGTGCCTTTACCCAAATAGATCGAGGGCAATCCAAAATGGCCAATTTCAACAAGTCGGATCTGGAGTTCATCCTCAAACAAATCTTTATTGCAGAAGCGAATGCCAATGGCGCAAGCCTCATTGATTTGCTTCCCAACTCTCAGGTCCCATTCGGCCTGCGTACCGTCGATGGCAGCTTCAACAACCTGGTCACCGGCCAGAGCGAGTTTGGCGCCGCGGACAATGCCTTCCCGCGCCTGCTCGATCCTTCCTTTCTATCGCCGGCATACGCCGGCACAGGGTCGGTAACCGATCCGCAACCACGGATTATCAGTAACCTGATCGTCGACCAGACCGCCAACAACCCGGCGGCCTATGCCTCAGCGTTCGACCCGGGCCTGGACGGTGTGCTCAACTTTGGCGTGCCGGGTAATGACGACGTGCTCAAGGATGGCGTACAGATAGTCACCAGCCCCGGGCTGGATGGGGTGTTCGGCACGGCCGATGACAAGGACGTGTTCTTCATGCCCAACGTGTCGCCGGACGTCGGCCTGACCGCCAGCTTCAACTCGTGGATGACCTTCTTCGGCCAGTTCTTCGACCACGGTCTCGACCTGGTCACCAAGAGCGCTACCGACTTCGTGTTTATTCCGCTGCAGGCGGACGATCCGTTGTTCGTACCGGGCAGCCCGACCAACTTCATGGTGTTGCCACGTGCGGTGCGTACCGCCGGCGCGGACGGAATACTCGGCACGACCGATGATGGCCAGCCCAATACCACCTCGCCGTTCGTGGACCAGAGCCAGACCTACAGCTCGCACCCGTCGCATCAGGTGTTCCTGCGTGAGTACACCCTCAACGCGGCAGGCGATCCTGTTGCAACGGGACGCTTGATCACCAACCGCGATCTCGGCGCCGATGGCCTGTTTGGCACTGCCGATGACGGCAGCGGCGAAAATGGTGGCATGGCAACCTGGAAGGTGGTCAAGGCCCAGGCCCGTGACATTCTCGGCATCAATCTGACTGATGCCGATGTACATAACGTGCCATTGCTGGCAACCGATGCCTACGGCAACTTCATCCGTGGGCCGAACGGCATGCCGCAGGTGGTGATTCGCATCAGTAACGGTGCTGACGGCATCGCCGGGACAGCGGATGACGTCACTCAACTGGTCGAAGGCAACCGGGCTGCTCCGATCAGTCTGGCCAACGCCGTGAGCACCGGACATGGTTTCCTCGACGACATCGCCCACAATGCTGCGCCGGTAGTCGTCGGCGGGGTTCTGCAGGCGGATGCCGACATCGCTGTCGGCAATGCACAGCCCGTTGGCCCGGGCGGCAACAACCTGACCTATGACAACGAACTGCTCGACGCCCACTACATTGCCGGCGACGGACGGGTAAACGAGAACATCGGCCTGACCACCGTGCACCATGTGTTCCACTCCGAGCACAACCGCCTGGTCCAACAGTCCAAGGACACCATCCTGGCCTCCGGTGACCTGGCCTTCCTCAATCAGTGGCTGGTTGACGACGTGGCCGCCATACCAACTACCCCCGCCGGGATCGCGGCGCTGGTGTGGGATGGCGAACGCCTGTTCCAGGCTGCCAAGTTCGGCACCGAGATGCAGTACCAGCACCTGGTGTTCGAGGAGTTCGCGCGGACCATTCAGCCGCAGGTCGACGAATTCCTTGCGCCCAATGGGTATGACACCTCGATCAACCCGGCAATCCTCGCCGAGTTCGCCCACGTGGTGTACCGCTTCGGTCACTCGATGTTGACCGAGACCGTCGATCGCTTCGATCCTGCGTTCAATCCGCTCCTCACCAACCCGGCCAACCCGGACTCGCAACTGGGTCTGATCGCGGCCTTCCTCAACCCGCTGGCGTTCGCCGGCAGCGGGGTGACTGCGGACCAGGCGGCAGGGGCGATCGTTCGCGGTGTGACCCGCCAGGTCGGCAACGAGATCGATGAGTTCGTCACCGAAGCGTTGCGCAACAACCTGCTCGGTCTGCCGCTCGATTTGCCGAGCCTGAACCTGGCGCGTGGTCGCGACACGGGCATCCCTACATTGAACGAGGCGCGCCGTGAGTTCTACGCAATGACCGGCGACAGCCAACTCAAGCCATACATCAGTTGGGCTGACCTGGCGGACAGCCTCAAGCACCCCGAGTCGCTGGTCAACTTCATCGCGGCCTTTGGCACGCATAGCTCGATCACGTCGGCGACCACGCTGGCAGACAAGCGCGCCGCTGCCATGGCGCTGGTATTGGGTGGTGTGGGTTCGCCGGCTGATCGCCTGGACTTCCTCAACAGCACCGGTGCCTATGCCAACGTAACGACGGCCGGCAAGGACGGGATACTGGGCACTGCAGATGACCTGACGGGCGTGACGATCACAGGCGTCGACGACATCGACTTCTGGGTCGGTGGCCTCGCCGAACAGAAAATGCCGTTCGGCGGCATGCTCGGCTCGACGTTCAACTTCGTGTTTGAAACCCAGATGGAGGCGTTGCAGAACGGCGACCGCTTCTACTACCTGTCGCGTACCGCGGGCCTGAACTTCGGCACTGAGCTGGAGAACAACTCCTTTGCCAAGCTGATCATGCTCAACACCGATGTCACCCACCTGGCGAACACCGTGTTCCTGACGCCAACGTTCACCCTCGAAGTGAATCAGGCCACTCAGTTCACCGGCCTTGGCCTGGATAGCCGCGCCGATCCGACGGGCGGCATCATGATCAACGGCGTGGAAGTCGTGCCGCTGGTGATTCGCGACAACCCCGACACCCCCGGTGCGGACACCAATTATCTGCGGTACACCGGTGAAGACCATGTCGTCATGGGCGGCACCGCCGGCAATGACATCATCATCTCCGGTGACGGCGATGACACCCTTTACGGCGATGCCGGTGATGACCGCCTCGAAGGCGGTGCCGGGAACGATGCGGTACTGGGCGGCGCGGGCGATGACATCATTTCCGACTCGTTCGGCGACAACCGCCTGGAAGGTAATGCCGGTAACGATGTGATCGTGGTCGGCAGCATGCTTGCTGCAGGCAACCTGATCCTGGGTGGCGACGGCCAGGACTTCATCATCACCACCGAGGACATCAGCACCACCTTCGGCGGTCAGGGTGACGACTTCATCCTCGGTGCCAAGACCAACCTGCCACCTACCGGTAACGAAGGTGATGACTGGATCGAGAAGGGCACCCAGGACGGCGCGCCTGGCGATAACTTCTCGCCGCTGCTCAATGACGATGTGATCGGCAACGACATCTTTGTCGGTGGTGGCGGCTTCGACGAAATGATCGGCGAGGGTGGCGACGACATCTTTGTCGGCAGCGATGCCCAGGACAAGATGGACGGCATGTCCGGTTTCGACTGGGTGACCTACAAGAATGACAAGGTTGGCGTGACCGTTGACCTGAGTCTGGCTGCGCTGGCGCAACCACACGGCAATGCACCAAACCAGAATGCCGGCGTGTTCAATCCGGTCGGCGCCTCGCCCGCCTCGATTCTCGACCGTTTTGCCGAGGTCGAGGGCTTGTCCGGTTCGAATTTCGGCGACGTACTCAAAGGCGATGATGTCGACGCGGTCACTATCATCAACCACGGCGGTACCACGGGCAGTGCGCTGACCAATGTCGCGTTGATCCGCGGACTGGACCAGTTCCTGGCCGATGCCGGATTGCCGACCACCGGCTTTGCCACGGGCAACATCATCCTCGGCGGCAATGGCAGTGACCTGATCGAAGGCCGCGGTGGCGATGATCTGATCGATGGCGACAAATGGATCAACGTCAGAATTGCCGTGTATGCCCCTGGTGACGTCAACCATACCGGTCCCGAGATCGCCAGCTTCGACAGCATGGTCGACATGATCCCGTTCATGCTGGACCGCACCTATAACCCCGGTCAACTCAAGGCCGTGCGGGAAATCATGCCCGGCACTTCGGTGGGCGGGGCGGCCTTCGACACCGCCATTTTCTCCGGGATTGCGTCCGAGTATACGGTTACCGTTGACGACCGCGGCACAGCCAGCGTGGCGGACGATGTCTGGACAGTGGCAGATAGCGTAGCGGGTCGCGACGGCACCGATACCCTGCTGCATATAGAACGCCTGCAATTCGCCGATACCCAGCAAGTGCTGGTGCCGGGGCAGAATGCTCAACCGGTTGGCCGTCCTACCCTTACGGATGGAAACGGCGGGGCGATCACGGTGGGCGACACGCTGACTGTCAGCGTGGCCGGGGTACGTGATGGCAACAACGTCGCGCCTGGTAATCCGCAGGGATTAATCACCAACTCTTCGGTGTCCTACGTCTGGCAGTTCGAGGCCACTCCCGGCAGCGGCGTATTCGAGGACATCATCCTGTTGCCGGCGGGCGACCTGGCGTTCCAAAGCGCCGATGGTACCGCGTTCAAGGTCTCTCCTGACCTCGCCGGGTTGTCGTTGCGGGTCAAGGCGATCTATCAGGACGGTCACGGCACCACGGAGATCCTGTTCTCCACGCCAACGACTGCCGTAGCCCCCGGTGCACCGGTCACGCCAACGGCGGCGGTA
The DNA here is from genome assembly GCF_047324915.1 of Pseudomonas sp. Pseusp16. Classification (NCBI taxonomy): domain Bacteria; kingdom Pseudomonadati; phylum Pseudomonadota; class Gammaproteobacteria; order Pseudomonadales; family Pseudomonadaceae; genus Pseudomonas; species Pseudomonas sp. Pseusp16. The sequence continues at coordinate 491,397 of NZ_CP168522.1, forward strand.
CCTGTAGTCGATGCCACCGCGGGTGGCCCGGGCCTTCACATGGTCCGCTCCGACCTCAACTTCATTCTTGACCAGATCAAGATTGCCGAAGCGGAAGCGTCCGGTCAGGACATCCTCTCGCTGATCCCGAATATCCGCGCGCCGTTGGGCTTGCGTGCGGTCGACGGGTCGAACAACAACCTGATGAACCTCAATGGCAACAACCACACCGAGTTTGGTGCCGCCGATAACGTCTTCCCGCGCTTGACCGATCCGGTCTTCAATCCGGCGGAAGGGGGAACGTCGTATACGCAGAACAGCGGCCTTGTGATCGACTCGCAGCCGCGCACCATCAGTAACCTGATCGTCGATCAGACGGCGAACAACCCGGCGGCCTATGCCGCGGCTTTCGATCCGGGCCTGGATGGTGTGCTCAACTTCGGCGCGGTGGGTAACGACGACGTGCTCAAGGATGGCGTACATATCGTCGCCAGCCCCGGCATGGATGGTCAGTTCGGTACTGCCGACGATCACGATGTGTATCTGTTCGAGAACACCACGGCGGACGCAGGGTTGTCTGCGCCGTTCAACGCCTGGATGACCTTCTTCGGGCAGTTCTTCGATCATGGTCTGGACCTGGTCACCAAAGGTGGTTCGGGCACCGTCTTCATCCCGCTGCAACCGGATGATCCGTTGTTCGTGCCTGGCAGCCCGACCAACTTCATGGTGCTGACCCGCGCGACCAACCTGCCAGGGCCGGATGGCGTTCTCGGCACGGCCGACGACATCCATGAGCAAACCAACACCACCACGCCGTTCGTGGACCAGAACCAGACCTATAGCTCGCACCCGTCGCACCAGGTGTTCCTGCGTGCTTATCAAATGACCGACAACGGCCCCGTAGCGACCGGCCGGTTAATCACCAACCGGGACCTGGGGGTGGATGGCCAGTTTGGAACCGCTGACGACGTCGAAATTGGTGGCATGGCGACCTGGAAAGTGGTCAAGGCGCAGGCCCGCGACATCCTGGGTATCAACCTTACCGATGCCGATGTCGATAATGCCCCGCTATTGGCGACGGACGCCTATGGCAATTTCATCAAGGGGCCGAACGGCTTCCCGATGGTGGTGATGAAGGGGGTTGACGGTCTGGGTGGCACGCCTGATGACGTCCTTGTCGAAGGCAATCCGCTTGCTCCCCTTGACCTGACCAATGCTGTGCGCACCGGTCACCAGTTCCTCGTCGACATTAACCACAATGCGGCGCCGGTAATCGTCGGTGGGGTTCTGCAGGCGGATGGCGATACCCTTGTTGGCAATGCGCAGCCTGTTGACGGGGCCGGCAACAACCTGACCTATGACAACGAACTGCTCGACGCTCACTACATCGCTGGCGACGGCCGGGTCAACGAGAACATCGGCCTGACCGCAGTGCATGCGATCTTCCACTCCGAGCACAACCGCCTGGTCCAGCAGACCAAGGACACCGTGCTCGATTCGGGTGACGTGGCCTTCCTCAACGAGTGGCTGCTCAATCCGGTGGCTGCATTGCCAACCACCCAGGCTGAGTTCGATGCGCTGCTGTGGAATGGCGAGCGCTTGTTCCAGGCTGCCAAGTTCGGCACCGAGATGCAGTATCAGCACCTGGTGTTCGAGGAGTTTGCGCGGACCATCCAGCCCAACGTCGACCTGTTCTTCGCACCGACCCAGGTCTACGACGTCGACCTCGATGCCTCGATCGTCGCCGAGTTCGCCCACACCGTGTACCGGTTTGGCCACTCGATGCTGACCGAGACCGTCGATCGCTACGATATCGACTTCAATGTGGTAGGTGATCCGAACAGTGCTAATCCCGATCAGCAACTGGGCTTGATCGCGGCGTTCCTCAACCCGCTGGCGTACGCCGCCAGTGGCGTTTCGCCAGAGGATGCGACCAGTGCGATCGTGCGAGGGGTGACCCGGCAAACCGGTAACGAAATCGACGAGTTCGTGACCGAGGCGCTGCGCAACAACCTGCTCGGCCTGCCGCTCGACCTGCCGGCGCTTAACATCGCCCGTGGTCGCGACGTGGGAATTCCCTCACTCAATGCGATCCGCCGCGACATCTACAGTCAAACCGGTGATACCCAACTCAAGCCGTACACCAGCTGGGTCGACCTGGTGCAGCACCTCAAACATCCTGAGTCGTTGATCAACTTCATCGCGGCCTATGGCACGCATGACACGATCACCGCGGCAACCACGCTGGAAGGCAAACGCGCTGCAGCCCTGGCGCTGGTCCTGGGTGGTGTGGGTGCGCCAGCTGACCGCCTGGACTTCCTCAACAGTACGGGGGCCTATGCCAACGTGACACTGCCCGGCAAGGATGGGGTATTGGGTACTGCCGACGACCTGAAGGGCGTGACAATCACGGGTGTCGATGCCATCGACCTCTGGATCGGCGGCCTGGCCGAAGAGAAAACCCCGTTCGGCGGCATGCTCGGCACGACCTTCAACTTCGTGTTCGAGAACCAGCTGGAAAAACTGCAGGACGGCGACCGCTTCTACTACCTGGAGCGTACCTCTGGCCTGTCGATGAATGCCGAACTTGAAAGCAACTCCTTCGCCAAGTTGATCATGGCCAACACCTCGGCCACGCACTTGCCGGGCCTGGTGTTCTCGGACCCAGGGTTCTACCTGGAAGTGGACCAGGGCAGGCAATTCAACGAAGGCCTGGTCACCGTCGATCCGCTCGGCCCGAACGGCGAGCAGGTGGTGTTCCGCGACAACCCGCTGACCGTGGGGCCGGACACCAACTACATTCGCTACGCTGGCGAAGAGCATATCGTGCTCGGTGGTACTGACGGCGCAGACATTCTCATCTCCAGCGATGGCGATGACACCGTCTGGGGGGATGCCGGCAACGATCGCATCGACGGCGGTAACGGCAACGACCAGCTGCGCGGTGGCGACGGCGACGACATCATCACCGACACCGGTGGCGACGATAACATCCAGGGTGGCGACGGCAACGACGTGCTGCACGGAGGCAACGGCATCAACCTGATCATTGGCGGGTTCGGCAACGACTTCATCGTGACCGGTGAGGACGCCTCCGAGGCCATTGGTGGTCAGGGCAACGACTTCATCCTGGGCAGCAAAGCCAACGAACAGGACATGGGTAACGAAGGCGACGACTGGATCGAGAAGGGCACCTCGGACGGTGCACCTGGCGATAACTTCGATCCGCTCGGCAACGACCCGGTCATTGGCAATGATGTATTCGTCGGCGGCAACGAGAACGATAAGTTCAACGGCGAAGGCGGCGACGACATCATGGTCGGCAGTCTCGGCATGGGTGACCGCTATATCGGCGGCTCCGGCTATGACTGGGCGACCTTCAAGGATCTCGCCCAGGGCGTGACCGTCGATTACAGCGACCGCTTCTTCGATGTGCCAGTGCAGCCGGGTTCGGGTGCTTCGGCACTGGTGCGTTTCGACATCATGGAAGGTCTGTCGGGTTCGTCCCACGGTGACTTCCTGCGCGGTGATAACGAAGATGCGACATCGCTGCCTACCGCAGGTGCAACCGGCAGTGTGCTGACCAACATCAGCCTGATCAACGGCCTGGCGGGTCTGCTGCCTGTCGGAGCGACATTCTTCGACGGTGGCAACATCATCCTCGGTGGCAGCGGCAGCGACCTCATCGAAGGGCGCGGTGGTGACGACATCATCGATGGCGACAAGTGGCTGAACGTACGCATCAGCGTACGGACAAACGCTGATGGCACCGGCGCGGAAATCGCCAGTTTCAACAGCATGGAGCCAATGGTCCAGGCGATGCTCAACGGTACTTACAACCCGGGTCAGTTGGTCATCGTGCGGGAGATTCTGACCGGCACTGACAACTTCGACACCGCGGTGTTCTCCGGTAATGCATCGGAGTACACCGTCACAGTCGATGGCAACGCTGTCATCGTGACCGACCTGGTGGCGGCGCGTGATGGTGTCGATCGCCTGACGGGCATCGAGCGTCTGCAGTTCTCCGACCAGGCGCAGGCGTCCGGTGTTGGCACCGCGTTGAACAGCGGTCCAGTGGGGCGTCTGGCGATCCTCGATGATGCCACCGGTGTGCGTACCGGCGCGTCTGTCGCCGGCCAACTGCTGCGCGTCAGCGACCAGTCGGTCCGCGACGCGGACAACGTGAGTGCGGCCAATCCGACCGGTGCGGTTACCGGTCCCGTGGCTTACTACTGGCAGGTCGAAAACGCTGCGGGCTCGGGTGTCTTTGAAGACATCACCTTTTTCGCCGCCGGCGAGGTGTCGCGGGCAACCGGCGCCACCTATCGGGTGGCGGATGATGTCGCCGGTCTGAACATCCGCGTTCGAGCGGTGTATCAGGATGCCAAGGGGACGCTGGAGATCGTCGACTCGTCGGGGAACAATGCACCGACTGCGGGGCCGACCATCCTCGGGGTCGCGTTTCCGAACCAGGTGTTGACCGCCGACACGTCGACCATCATCGACGTCGATGGCCTCAGCAATCCGCAGTTCACCTTCCAGTGGCAGGAGACCAATGGGGTCACCTTCGTCGACATCGTCGGAGCCACCGCCAGCACGTTCACGCTTGGCCAGGCTCAGGTCGGCGATCAGGTACGCGTGGTGGTCAGTTACGTGGATGACTTCGGTGCGGTCGAAAGCGTTGCGTCCGACGCTACGGCCCCGGTGGCCTCCGGTGATGTGTTTGTCGGTACCGCCGGTCCTGACACATGGACCGGCACGGCAGGCGACGACATTGCCAGCGGAGGTGCTGGCAACGACTTCCTGAACGGCTTGGGCGGCAACGACCTCCTCAATGGTGACGCGGGTGCTGACGTGCTCATCGGGGGTACGGGTGCCGATACCATGGCTGGCGGTCTTGGCGACGATATCTACGAAGTCACCGACCTTGGGGACGTGGTGACCGAGCTCGCCGGTGCCGGCAACGACTCGGTCTGGACCTCGCTGGCGAGCTACACCCTGGGTGCCAACGTCGACAATCTGTATTTCGGCGGCAGCGGCAACTTTGCGGGCAGCGGCAACGCGCTCAACAACACGATCGTGGGCGGTGCGGGTAACGACGTCCTCATCGGTGGCGCAGGTGCCGACACGATGGCCGGCGGTGTCGGCAGCGACATCTACGAAGTCACCGACCTTGGAGATGTGGTGACCGAGCTCGTCGGTGCCGGCAGCGACTCGGTGTGGACCTCGCTCGCGAGCTACACCCTGGGTGCCAACGTCGAGAATCTGTACTTCGGCGGCAGCGGCAACTTTGCGGGCAGCGGCAACGCGCTCAACAACACGATCGTGGGCGGTGCAGGAAACGACGCTCTCACCGGTGGCGCAGGTAACGACGTCATCATCGGTGGCGCAGGTGCCGACACGATGGCCGGCGGTGTCGACAACGATGTCTACGAAGTCACCGACCTTGGGGACGTGGTGAACGAGCTCGCCGATGGCGGCAGCGACGCGGTCTGGAGCTCGCTCGCGAGCTACACCCTGGGTGCCAACGTCGAGAGTCTGTATTTCGGCGGCAGCGGAAACTTTGCGGGCAGCGGCAACGAGCTCAACAACACGATCGTGGGCGGCGCGGGTAACGACACCCTCACCGGCGGCGCAGGTAACGACGTCATCATCGGTGGCGCAGGTGCCGACACGATGGCCGGCGGTGTCGGCAGCGATATCTACGAAGTCACCGACTTTGGGGACGTGGTGAACGAGCTTGCCGGTGCCGGCAACGACTCGGTGTGGACCTCGCTCGCCAGCTACACCCTGGGTGCTGACGTCGAAAATCTGTTTTTCGGCGGCGGCGGCAATTTCGTGGGCTCCGGCAACGCGCTCTCCAACATGCTCGTGGGGGGGGCGGGTGACGACGTTCTCATCGGCGGTGGCGGTAACGACCTGATGAGTGGCGGCGTCGCCGGCAACGATATTTTCGAGTTTGCTGCCGCAGGTTTTGGCAACGATACGATCCTGAACTTCGGCGCCAATCCGGCCGCAGGGCAGGACTTGCTCAATGTCACGGGGCTGGGGATCACCAGCGCGACGTTCGCTGCCAGCGTGAGCATAGCGGCTGACGGGGCGGACACGTTGGTCGGGTTCGGGGCGGACTCCATCCGTCTTGTTGGTGTCAGCAGTGCGGCCGTTGATCAGACGGACTTCATTCTGGCCACTTGAGGTCCTGGTCAGTACCGTCGCAGGAGGGCGGGACAGTAGAGGGAGGGGAGGGCAATGGAAGCCCTCCCTTTCTCCTTCCATTCAATTGCCCGTCAGGTATCGGGGTGCCAGCAGCGTACTGGCGCTCGTCAAAGCAGGTTGGAACCGAACTGCGAAATCAAAAAAACCAATGGAAAAAGGAAACCCGGCCTTGAACATTTCAGCCATCTGCCTCTTGAGCAGCCTGTTGGTTGCGGTCGCGGCTTCTGCTACCGGGGTTACTTCGGTCTTCGACCTGGGCTTCACCAGGTCAGCCACGGAAACGCTGAAAAAGCTGGATATCAACGACGCTTTTATTATCGCCGTCTCAAGTCCTGCTGCATTTACCTTCTGCCGAAAAGGATCGTCAACGCTCTGGAAGTATCAGGCACTGGATCTGGAGCAACAAGCTGCAATCCAGGTCGGCCAAAAGAAGTCCTTGACGGACTATCAGCGAATTACCGTTACGCAAGTCGATAGCGTTGCCTGCAAACAGGATCACCTGGCGCCATTGGTTAAACCGGCTATCAGGCGTGGACTTGTCCTCGGCCTGATCACCCTGTTTCTGCTGGTCGGCCTCCTGTATACCTACCGGGCAATCATGCATTGCCGTTATGACCAGACCGGTTTTTCGAAGCCCGGCTTGCAGCGATTGGGAGATTCCCGGTTTGCGTACAACTCAACGGTGATGGCGTTGGCCGCGTGGGGTATCGCTGTAGCTACGGCATTTGTTTACTTCGGATTTTGAGCACGCCGCGCAACCAGCAAGTGCAGTCGTGAGTTGCTTCCGGTATTAATCTGGATTCTCGTAATGCAGTTTGTGCTGCCTTGGTGAACCAAACCACCACATCGCTGATGTACTTGATTGATACCCTGATGGTTTCAATTAATCCTGCGTTGCTGCCGGCTTGAAAAGGGTCGCCGGGTTATCGTGGAGTATGCAGTTGGTATTTGTTGTGGATGAGAGCCGCTCGCTATTGCGCGAGTTATGGGATGTATAACAACTGGTGGATCCAATATGCAGTTGTCGAAGTGCATGTAATCAATCAGCCCAGCTGTCGCGGGGAATAGCGGGGAAGTTTGCTTGTTACTGTCACTTCAGTTGCACTTGCGCTACGACACCGTTTGTCGGTGGCTTGTTCGGAAAATGAACATTGGAGCGTCTGGGGCCTCTGATTCTTCAGCGTGTCAGCCATGACCTGCTCGCGAAATTGCTAAAAAGAAGTGGAAATCGAATCTCAAATGCAGTGAGTGCAAATGGGGGGTATCTGAAGTTCAGGGAGGTAATAAACAAGCCGGTCATTGATTTGCCAAACGAATCAATGAGGTTAACAGTGCCGAGTCGATGATTTGGCTTATCTTGTAGAAGTAAGGTCGCACAGGGTTTTTATGTTTAAGAATTTTGTTAAAAAGTCGATCTGTACTGTCGAATAAGGTGGAGAAATTACCGTGGCGATAAATACAATTATGAGTCTGCTGGGGAATAAAGAATTCCTGGAATTTTTGCGTCTGGGTGTTGTTTACGTTCATTTGGTGGCGTGTTGTGTAGCCATTGGTCTGGTGTTGACCAGTGATGTCGCGATGGTTAAAGATCTTTTAAGGCGGAAGGTGCTCACTGAGCATGATAATGCTCACATGGAAAGTCTCCAAAAGTCTGTGGTCGTTGCACTAATAGCTTTGTGGATAACGGGGATCGCTGTCGTCGGTATTGATTACCAGGATAAAGGTGTCGAATACTTCATGAATCCAAAGCTTCAAGCCAAAGTGATTATTGTCGCGTTGCTGAGTTACAACGGCGTCCTGTTGCATCGCATGGTACTGCCGGCACTGCAAAAGGCAGGCTCCTTGCTCAACCTCGGATTCAGTGCACGGATGCTGGCGTTGGCCTGCGGTTCGTTGTCCGCCGTGTCCTGGATGTATGCCGCCATGCTGGGTGTCGGGCGCCCTTTGGCCTGGAAATTTTCCCTTTCCGAACTGTTGATGGCGTATCCGGTACTGATTGTGCTCGGGTTCCTGGCGATGCTGGTGCTGACCCAGCGAGCGAAACAACAGGACGTCTACGTTGCGCCTCAGCGAACAGTGGCAGGCGCATGCTAAGCCGGTTCTGCGGGTAAATCCTGCGGGCTTGCCCAGAGCCCGAGAGGTGGCGATTTTCCTGGTGCAGGTTTCAACCCGGACCTGCACCGCAAGGCCCTTTTGTTTTGAGTCTGTCCCGTCCTGAAGAAGTGAGCCTCGGTGTTACCAACCCCCACCGGTGTAGCGTAAAACCACGCTCAGGTAACAATCACCTCGTCCTCAAAAAATCCCCTCGAAAATTTCACCAACGCCAGAGCCCTTGATTCTGGCGCTCTCCAGCCCTTCCGAATTTTTCTTGAATGCCTGTCCAACAAGTTGGCCGCTTGATTGCATATGATTGTATGTACAAGTAAATGCGTGTGCGTATGAGTCCTTTGAGGCTCTCCGCGACAGCCACTGATTCGCTTGTCGCGCAACGATGCGCACAGGCTGGCTTGCCCACTGCCTGGGTTGGCTTGAATTGATCGCTTGAGCGTCTTTTTCGTGACTGACAGTAAACCTGCAACGTTTCGTGACTCGTCGATGCCGGTTACCCGATTGCAATTGAATGTGCCAAAGCGCAGGGCTTGAGCCTGCCAATGATTACCCCGGTTATAGGAGCCTGAAAATGCACACACTGAACCTGATCCCCGGCCAACTGAGCCTGACCCAACTGCGTGACGTCTATCAGCAGCCGGTGAAACTGACCCTCGACCACAGCGCTGCGGCCCAGATCGAGGCCAGCGTGGCCTGCGTGGAGCAGATCCTCGCCGAGAACCGCACCGCCTACGGGATCAACACCGGTTTCGGCCTGCTGGCCTCGACCCGCATCGCCAGCGAAGACCTGGAAAACCTGCAGCGCTCGCTGGTGCTGTCCCACGCCGCCGGTGTTGGCCAGCCGATCAGCGACGAGCTGGTGCGCCTGATCATGGTGCTCAAGGTCAACAGCCTGAGCCGTGGTTTCTCCGGCATCCGCCGCGTGGTGATCGACGCGCTGATCGCCCTGATCAATGCCGAGGTGTACCCGCACATACCATTGAAAGGCTCGGTCGGTGCGTCCGGTGACCTGGCGCCGTTGGCGCACATGTCGCTGGTGCTGCTGGGCGAAGGTAAGGCGCGTTACAAGGGCGAGTGGATGGAAGCGACCGAAGCGCTGAAAGTCGCCGGCCTGACCCCGCTGACCCTGGCCGCGAAAGAAGGCCTGGCCCTGCTCAACGGCACCCAGGTGTCCACCGCGTTCGCCCTGCGCGGCCTGTTCGAAGGTGAAGACCTGTTCGCCGGTGCCCTGGCCCTCGGCGGCCTGACCGTTGAAGCGGTGCTGGGTTCGCGTTCGCCGTTCGACGCGCGCATCCACGCCGCCCGTGGCCAGAAAGGCCAGATCGACGCCGCCGCCGCTTACCGCGATCTGCTGGGCGAGCGCAGCGAAGTCTCCGACTCCCACGAGAACTGCGAAAAGGTCCAGGATCCGTACTCCCTGCGCTGCCAGCCGCAAGTCATGGGCGCCTGCCTGACCCAGTTCCGTCAGGCTGCCGAAGTGCTGGCCATCGAAGCCAACGCCGTCTCGGACAACCCGCTGGTGTTCGCCGCCGAAGGCGACGTGATCTCCGGTGGCAACTTCCACGCCGAGCCGGTGGCCATGGCCGCCGACAACATGGCCCTGGCCATCGCCGAAATCGGCTCGCTGAGCGAGCGCCGCATCTCGCTGATGATGGACAAGCACATGTCGCAACTGCCGCCGTTCCTGGTGGCCAACGGTGGCGTGAACTCCGGCTTCATGATCGCCCAGGTCACCGCGGCGGCCCTGGCCAGCGAGAACAAGGCGCTGTCCCATCCGCATTCGGTGGACAGCCTGCCGACCTCGGCCAACCAGGAAGACCACGTCTCGATGGCCCCGGCGGCCGGCAAGCGCCTGTGGGAAATGGCCGAGAACACCCGCGGGATTCTCGCCGTGGAATGGCTGGCGGCGGCTCAGGGCCTGGACCTGCGCAACGGCCTGAAGACCTCGCCAAAACTGGAACAGGCCCGCGCCATCCTGCGCAACGAAGTGCCCTTCTATGAGAAGGACCGCTTCTTTGCACCGGACATCAATGCGGCGACTGAGTTGTTGGCTTCGCGCTGCCTGAATGAGCTGGTGACGGCGAAGTTGCTGCCGAGCCTGTAACGGGCTCCTCCTGTAGGAGCGAGCCTGCTCGCGAAGAACGCCTGGGCAACGCGGGCGTTCAGGCAGGGCACGTTATCGTTGACGACCATCGCGAGCGAGCTCGCTCCTACAGCGAATCGATTTTGCGTCGGACAAGAATAAATAAGGACGAGAAATGCATCAGCCAGCAAAAGGTTTGAAACGAGGGCTCTCAGCCCGACATATTCGCTTCATGGCACTGGGGTCGGCGATCGGAACCGGGCTGTTCTACGGTTCTGCCTCGGCCATTCAAATGGCTGGCCCCGCGGTCCTGCTCGCATACCTGATCGGTGGCGCGGCGGTGTTCATGGTCATGCGCGCCCTCGGTGAGATGGCGGTGCACAACCCGGTGGCCGGCTCGTTCGGCCAGTACGCCAGCACCTATCTGGGGCCGATGGCGGGCTTCATCCTCGGTTGGACCTACGCGTTTGAAATGGTCATCGTCGGCATGGCCGACGTGACGGCGTTCGGCATTTACATGGGGTTCTGGTTCCCCGAAGTCTCCCGCTGGATCTGGGTGCTGGGCATCGTCTCGGTGGTCGGCGGCTTGAACCTGTGCAATGTCAAAGTCTTCGGCGAAATGGAGTTCTGGTTGTCGTTGCTCAAGGTCGCGGCCATCGTCGCAATGATCCTGGGCGGCTTCGGCATCATGCTGTTTGGCATCAACAGTGCGCCGGGTGCCCAAGCGACGGATATCAGCAATCTCTGGACCCAGGGTGGCTTCATGCCCAATGGCGTAGGAGGCCTGATCGCCTCGTTTGCGGTGGTGATGTTTGCCTTTGGCGGCATTGAAATCATCGGTGTTACCGCTGGTGAAGCCAAGGATCCGCAACATGTGCTGCCCAGGGCAATCAATGCCGTGCCGTTGCGTATTCTGCTGTTCTACGTGTTGACGATGCTGGTGCTGATGTCGATTTTTCCGTGGCAGCAGATCGGCAGCCAGGGCAGCCCGTTCGTACAGATTTTCGACAACCTGGGCATCAGCTCGGCGGCCACTATCCTCAACATCGTGGTGATCTCGGCGGCAGTGTCGGCCATCAACAGTGACATCTTCGGTGCGGGTCGCATGATGTATGGCCTGGCTCAGCAAGGGCACGCCCCGAAAGGCTTCGCCCGCTTGTCGCGCAATGGCGTACCGTGGTTGACGGTCGTTGTGATGAGCTGCGCGCTGCTGCTGGGCGTGTTGCTGAACTACCTGATCCCGGAAAACGTTTTTCTGCTGATCGCCTCCATCGCGACCTTTGCCACGGTGTGGGTCTGGCTGATGATTCTGTTGACCCAGGTGGCCATGCGTCGCTCCATGAGTGCCGAGCAGGTTGCGCAACTGAAGTTCCCGGTGCCGTTCTGGCCCTATGCGCCGATGGCGGCGATTGCCTTCATGCTGTTCGTCTTCGGTGTGCTGGGCTATTTCCCGGACACACAGGCTGCGTTGATCGTCGGTGTGGTCTGGATCGTGTTGCTGGTGCTGGCCTACCTGACGTGGGTCAAACCGATGGCTGGACAGGCGGCCCTGATTTCCAAGGAGTCCCCCCTCTCTCAGCGTTAATCTGATTTGAGTGAGCTACGAGAGAAACAGGCCGGCTGACACTTGTCAGCCGGCCTGTTTCGCTTTCAAGGCATCGCCAAACGATAACGGCATCACTTTTTCGGTGGTTTACCGCTGGTTGGGATGTGCAGGTACGACATCACGCTTTCTGTCAGTTCGGTCGCCAGTTTGACCGCCTCTTTGTTGCGCGCCATCACGCCGGCGACCAACCCTTCGATCAAGGCGAGCATTGCGATGTTGGAACTGGTCAACACCGGATGATCGCAAGGCGCAAACAGCACATGCTCGGCAATGCTGGTGAGCGGCGAGGCGGGTGAGTCGGTAATTGCCAGCACCGACGCGCCGCGTTCATTGGCGAAACGTGCCAGTTGCAGGGTGTCGAGGGAGTAGCGCGGCAGGGAGATCGCCAGCAACACGTCCTGATCGGTGATCGCGGCCAGTCGGTACGCGGCATTTTCGTTGCCGCCTTCCATGCTGATAGCGGTGGCGTCGGCGCAGAAGGGCATCAGGGTCGAGGCAGCGAGGCCGGCGAAGTAGACACTGTTGCCGAACCCCAGGATATAAATCTTGCGCGCGGTGGTCAGGCGAGTGACGAACGCTTCAAAGGTGTCGGCGTGGTTGTTGGTCGCCGCCGTGGCGAGATTGCTGCTGGCGCTCTGGATTTGTTCATGCAGGCCAAATGCGCCGCCAGGGCGATGGGCCAGTTCGTTGCGTAGTTTGTCGACCGGCGACACCATCTGCTGCAGCGTCGCGACCAGTTCGGCCTTCATGCCGGTGTAGCCACCGAGGTCCAACGCCTTGGCCAAACGGTTGACGGCGGCGGGTGAGGTCGACGTTTCGTGAGCCATTTCCTCGATGGTCAGCGTCGCGGCTTTCAACGGGTGACGCAGGATAAAGTCCGCCACCTTGCGCAGTGACGGTGGCAGTTCGGAAACGATTTCCGTCAGTTTGCGCATGACCGGTGCGGCGTAGACCGTGGTGTCTTTTGATGGGGTTGGCATATCCAGCTCAACGGTTCCTGAAGGTGGGAGAAGGGCTGTGCCTGATGCCCTGACAAAGTTGGCTGGAGTGTATCTGAAGCCAACCCGGTCAGGGCAGCGCAGAGCAATCGGTCGTTGAACAGCGGACTACTTCAGGCTCCCGGCCAGAAACTGCTGAAGACGCTCGGACTGTGGATTGACCAGCACTTCACGCGGGTCGCCGCGTTCTTCGACCAGGCCTTTGTGCAGGAACACCAGTTGGTTGGAGACCTCACGGGCAAAACCCATTTCGTGGGTCACGACCACCATGGTGCGACCCTCCAGTGCCAGATCCTGCATGACCTTGAGCACTTCACCCACCAGTTCGGGGTCGAGGGCCGAGGTTGGCTCGTCGAACAGCATCACTTCCGGCTCCATTGCCAGTGCGCGGGCAATCGCCACGCGCTGCTGTTCGCCACCCGACATATGGGCTGGCCAGGCATCCTTGCGGTGCGCCACCCCGACTTTGTTCAGGTAGTGCTCAGCCTTTTCCCGAGCCTCTTTCTTGCCCAGGCCCAGCACATGCACCGGGGCCTCCATGACATTTTCCAGGGCACTCATGTGCGACCAGAGGTTGAAGTGCTGGAACACCATCGACAGGCGTGAACGCATGCGTTGCAACTGCCTGGGCTCGGCAGCCTTGAGCCCGCCGAGTTTGTTGGTCACAAGTTTGAGCGGTTCGCCGTTGAGCACAATGTTGCCGGCGTTGGGCTGCTCCAGCAGGTTGATGCAGCGCAGGAAGGTGCTTTTGCCCGAGCCACTGGAGCCGATGATGCTGATCACATCACCGGCCTGGGCCTGCAGGGATATGCCCTTGAGCACCTGGTGGTCGCCGTAGCTTTTGTGCAGGTCCTGAATTTCAAGTTTGTACATGGTTTGAACTCTCTGGCATCAGTCGCTGAGCAAGCGGCCTTGGCGAATAGGGGTGTAGCCTGCGACTTTGGCCAGCCACAGACCGGGTTGGGCGAAACGCAGACGTTCGCGGGCGTAGAGGATGCCGTCGGTGCTGGCGCGCACTACGCTGTGGTGGTCGTTCAGCGGGTCAATGACTTCGAACAACGGGTCGCCGACCTTGACCTGCGCTCCCAGCGGTTGCAGAAAACTCACCACTCCCGGATGCGGCGCATACGCGTACTGCGCACCGGCGAAGGGCATCGCTTCACAACGGGACGGCGGTGCTGCCGGCCATTCACCGCTGATCAGGCCTTGCTCTGCGAGATAACCGAGAATGGCCTGGGCGCTGTCGATGCATTGCTCGCGTTCGGTGTCCGCCATGCCACGTAATTCAATGGTGGTGGCCGCGCACGACAGCGGGATATTGGCTTCAGGGAAGAGCTCGGTCAGGCGTAACCAGGGAATCGCGCAGGCTTCGTCGAAGGCACTGCCGCCCGCACCTTCGGCCAGCAGCGTGACGCCGGCACCCAGGCGCGCGGCCAGTGACTGCAAGCGTGGCCAGTGTTGCGGCATCGCATACAACAACATGATCGATTCGAAATCGCAGTGCAGGTCCAGCACCACATCGGCGTCACAGGCATGCTGCAGCAACACGCGGCGCAGGCCGTCGAGTTCCGAGGCCGGTGGCGGCATGTCGGCGAGCACATCGGCCATGGCACGGCGGATCAGTGCGACGTTGACGTCGGCGTCATTTCCCAGTCGACCTTCCAGCAATGGTGCGACGGCTTCGGCCAGCTCCGGGAAGTCGCGGTTGAAGTTCTTGCCGCTGGAGAACTCGAAGCGACCCTGATGGGTGGCCTGGAACATCTGGCCGATACCGATCGGGTTGGCCATCGGTACCAATTCGACGACCCCCGTCAGGCGGCCTTGTGCTTCCAGTTCAAGCAGGCGGCGCTTGAGTTCGACGGCGACACGCATCCCCGGCAGCTCGTCGGCATGCAGGGAAGCCTGGATGTACGCCTTGCGTGGTCCGCTGCCAAAACGAAACAGCGACAGCGTTCGTTCAGTGCCCGAAGCGCTCCACGGCAGCAGGTATTGAATGTGTTCCATATCAGCTCCTTAATGCTTGCGCGGTGCCAGATACGCCAGCCAGCGGCGCTCGGCCAGCTTGAACAGGCGCACCAGAATGAAAGTCAGGGCCAGGTAGATGAGGCCGGCGGTGATGAACGCCTCGAACGGCAGGTAGAACCGTGAGCTGACCGTGCGTGCCGCGCCGGTGATATCCACGAGCGTGACGATGGAGGCCAGGCTGGTGGTTTGCAGCATCATCAGCACCTCGTTGCTGTACTGCGGCAATGCCCGACGCAAGGCCGACGGCAGGAGAATGCGGCGGTACAGGGTCAGACGGGACATGCCCATGGCCCTGGCGGCTTCGATCTCGCCATGGGCAGTGGATTTCAGACTGCCGGCCAGAAGCTCTGCGCTATAGGCACTGGTGTTGATCGCGAAAGCCAGGCAGGCGCAAAAGGTGGCGCTGGACAGGTAAGGCCAGAGCACGCTTTGGCGCACGGCTTCGAATTGCGCCAGGCCGTAATAGATCAGGAACAATTGCACCAGCATCGGCGTGCCACGAATCACGTAGGTATAGAGCCAGGCCGGGAAGTTGATCAGCGGCGATCGCGACACCCGCATCAGCGCCAGTGGAATCGCCAGGACCAGGCCCAGGGCCAGGGAAATGAGCAGGACTTTGAGGGTCAACAAGGCGCCATTGAAGTACAGCGGCAGGTTTTCCCAGATCAGGTTGTAGTCGAGAATCATGGGCGGGCTCCCCTCACAGTTCGGCGGCTTTGATGCCGACCGAGTAGTGTTTTTCCAGATGGCGCAGCACCAGCAAGGACAGGCTGGTGAGCATCAGGTACAGCGCCGCCACGGCGAGGAAAAACGTGAACGGCTCGTGTGTGGCATCCGCTGCGTTCTTGGCTTTGAACATCATGTCCTGCAAGCCGATCACCGAGATCAGCGCGGTGGATTTGGTCAGTACCAGCCAATTGTTGGTGAACCCCGGAATGGCGAAACGAATCATCTGCGGTACCAGAATTCGCCAGAACACCTGTGCCCCGCTCATGCCATAGGCCACGCCGGCTTCGGCCTGACCTTTGGGGATCGCCATGAAGGCGCCGCGAAAGGTTTCCGAGAGGTAGGCGCCAAAAATGAAACCCATGGTGCAGACACCGGCGATAAAGGGGTTGATGTCGATATAGCGGGTGTAACCGAGCGCCAGGGCAATGCGGTTCACCAGATCCTGGCCGCCGTAGAAAATCAGCAGGATCAGCACCAGGTCTGGAATGCCGCGTATCAGGGTGGTGTAGCTTTCCCCGAGCATGGCCAGCCATTTGAGCGGTGACAATCGGAAGGCCGCGCCGATCAGGCCCAGGGCAATCGCCATGGTCATGGAGGTCAAGGCCAGGTTTATGGTCAGCCAGGCGCCATCGAGAATGCTCGATCCGTAGCCGTGAAGCATGATGAAGTTCCTCAAGCGAGCGCCGCGAGGCGCGCAAGACAAGCCCGAATCGGCGCCTGCAATGGGCCGGCACCGGGGCTATGGGTAAGGCTTACTCGCCGTAGATATCGAACGCGAAGTACTTGGCCATCACTTGCTGGTACTTGCCGTTGGCGCGGATCGCATCAATCGCCGCACTCAGGCGCGCAACGTTGACGGTGTCACCTTTGCGCACGGCGATCCCGGCGCCCCGGCCGAAGTATTTCGGGTCGTTGATGTCCGGTCCGGTCAGCGCAAAGCCCTGGCCAGCGGCTGTCTTGATGAAGCTTTCATCGGTGTTGACGATGTCGGCGAGGGTGGCGTCCAGTCGACCCGAGGCGAGATCGAGGAAGGCTTCGTTTTGTGAGCCGTAGCGCACCACGACGACGCCGGCTTTTTCCAGTTGCTCGCTGGCAAAACGATCGTAGGTGGAGGAGCGTTGCACGCCGAGTTTCTTGCCCTTGAGGTCTACCAGAGGGTCATTGATCACGCTGCCGGCCTTCATCGCGAACTTGCCCGGTGTGTGGTAGTACTTTTTGCTGAAGTCCACGGACTTCATCCGGTCTTCGGTGATCGACATCGACGACAGCACGGCATCGATCTTGCGCACCTTGAGCGACGGGATCATGCCGTCGAATTCCTGAATGACCCACTCGCATTTGACCTTCATTTCTTCGCACAAGGCGTTGCCGATGTCGTAATCGAACCCGCTGACGTTGCCCTCCGGCGTCTTGAAGGAGAAGGGTGGGTAGGCGGCTTCGATACCGATGCGCAGGCTGTCTTCGTCGGCATGTGCCAGGAAGCTGAAAGCGCACAGCGCCAGAGCACCTAGAAGTTCTGTCTTGTTCATATTGTTGACTCCTTGGAGGGCATTGGGGGGGAAACGGGTGCCCGCCATCCAGGTTGGCGCGGTGGATCAGTCCTGTGATCGGCGGGACTATAAATGACACAATAAAAATCAATAATCAATAGAGTGAAAAAAAACATATCAGTCCGGGTTGTGGTTCATCACAAACCCATGCCTGCGTTTGCCAATTACCGCTGCTCATTTCGATCATTAAGTTGTCAGTTACGGTCATTGAGTGGCGGCGGCGCGACTCTTAGTCTGTCGAACATGATTGATGGGGGCCGTAGAGCTCCTGCACTTTCCGTGATCGCTCGATGTGGAGTTACCGATGACCGCCGCTCATTACCCGCACCTGTTGGCTCCGCTGGACCTGGGTTTCACCACGCTGCGCAATCGCACCCTGATGGGGTCGATGCACACTGGCCTTGAAGAAAAACCGGGTGGTTTCGAACGCATGGCGGCGTACTTTGCCGAACGTGCCCGTGGTGGTGTCGGTCTGATGGTCACCGGCGGTATCGGCCCGAACGATGAAGGTGGCGTGTATTCCGGTGCGGCCAAGCTGACGACCGAAGAAGAGGCGCTCAAGCACCGTATCGTCACCCGTGCCGTGCATGACGCAGGCGGCAAGATCTGCATGCAGATCCTCCATGCCGGTCGTTATGCCTACAGTCCGAAACAGGTTGCGCCTAGCGCGATCCAGGCGCCGATCAACCCGTTCAAGCCCAAGGAGCTGGACGAGGAGGGCATCGAGAAGCAGATCAGCGATTTCGTCACCTGCTCGGTACTGGCACAAACCGCCGAATACGACGGTGTGGAAATCATGGGCTCCGAAGGTTATTTCATTAACCAGTTCCTCGCCGCCCACACCAACCACCGTACCGACCGCTGGGGCGGCAGTTACGAAAACCGTATGCGCCTGCCGGTGGAAATCGTCCGTCGCGTGCGTGAAGCGGTCGGCCCGAACTTCATCATCATTTTCCGTCTGTCGATGCTCGACCTGGTCGAAGGCGGCAGCACCTGGGAAGAGATCGTTCAACTGGCCAAGGCCATCGAGCAGGCCGGGGCGACCATCATCAACACCGGTATCGGCTGGCACGAAGCGCGGATTCCAACCATCGCCACCAAAGTGCCGCGCGCGGCGTTCAGCAAGGTCACGGCCAAGCTGCGGGGTTCGGTCAATATTCCGCTGATCACCACCAACCGCATCAACACGCCGGAAGTCGCCGAGCAGATCCTGGCGGAGGGCGATGCCGACATGGTGTCCATGGCGCGGCCGTTCCTCGCCGACCCGGATTTCGTCAACAAGGCCGCTGAAGGTCGCGCCGATGAAATCAACACCTGCATCGGTTGCAACCAGGCCTGCCTCGATCACACCTTCGGCGGCAAGCTGACCAGTTGCCTGGTCAACCCGCGTGCCTGCCACGAAACCGAACTCAATTACCTGCCCGTGCAACAGCTGAAGAAAATCGCCGTGGTCGGTGCCGGCCCTGCCGGTTTGTCCGCCGCGACCGTGGCGGCCGAGCGTGGCCATCAGGTGACGCTGTTCGATTCGGCCAGCGAAATCGGCGGTCAGTTCAACATCGCCAAGCGCGTTCCGGGCAAGGAAGAGTTCTACGAAACCATTCGCTACTTCAACCGCAAGCTGCAGACCACCAACGTCGAGGTGTGCCTGAACACCCGCGTCGACGTGGCCCGGCTGGTCGAGGGCGGCTATGACGAGATCATCCTGGCCACCGGCATTGCGCCGCGCGTGCCGGCGATTGCAGGTGTGGAAAACGCCAAGGTGTTGAGCTACCTGGATGTGATCCTGGAGCGCAAACCGGTCGGCAAGCGTGTCGCGGTGATTGGTGCCGGTGGTATCGGTTTCGACGTCTCCGAGTTCCTGGTTCATCAAGGCGTGGCTACCAGTCAGGATCGCGCCGCGTTCTGGAAAGAGTGGGGCATCGATACGCACCTTGAGGCACGCGGTGGTGTTGCCGGTGTCAAGGCCGCACCCCATGCGCCGGCCCGCGAGGTATTCCTGCTGCAACGCAAGAAGTCCAAGGTCGGCGACGGCCTGGGCAAGACCACCGGCTGGATTCATCGCACCGGTCTGAAGAACAAGCAGGTACAGATGCTCAACAACGTCGAATACCTGAAGATCGACGACGAAGGCCTGCACATCCGCATCGGCGAAACCGGCGAGCCGCAGGTGCTGCCAGTGGACAACATCGTGATTTGCGCCGGGCAGGACCCGCTGCGTGAATTGCATGAAAGCCTGGTGGCGGCGGGGCAGAACGTGCACCTGATCGGCGGCGCGGATGTCGCGGCAGAGCTGGATGCCAAGCGGGCGATCAATCAGGGTTCGCGGTTGGCGGCGCAGTTGTAATACGCAGGTCCAGCGTGCCAATGGCTTTCGCGAGCAAGCCCGCTCCCACAGTTATTGCGTTGTTCGTGGGTTTTGTGAACGACACAAATCCACTGTGGGAGCGGGCTTGCCCGCGAAGGCGTCCTCAAGGCTGTTAAGATGCTGGTTCCCTACTCGGATCCGGCGTCAATGCTTCTCCCTCCCACCACCTGGCTCCCCCAGGCTCCCCTCGAACGCCTTCACCTCGACTGGCTCTCCGACGCCGGCATCGAAGTGGCGATCCTGCGTCTGGACCAGATCGACCCGCTGATCAGCGGCAACAAATGGTTCAAGCTCGTCGAACACCTGAAGACCGCCGACCGCCTGGGTGCCGAAGGCATCATCAGCCTCGGTGGAGCACACTCCAATCACCTTCACGCGTTGGCGGCGGCGGGCAAGCGTTTCGGCTTTTCCACCGTCGGCCTGTTACGCGGGCATCCTCAGGAAACCCCGACGGTCAAAGACTTGCAGGCGTTCGGCATGCAGTTGCACTGGCTGGGTTACGGCGGCTATAGGGCGCGACATGAAGCGGGTTTCTGGCAACCCTGGCAAATTCGGTATCCGACATTGCATCCGGTGCCTGAAGGGGGAGGTGGTTTGCCTGGCGCCCAGGGTTGCATGCCATTGCGAGCTACCGTATGCGCGCAATTGCAGGGCTTGGGCTGGAGCGATTACGACGGCTGGTGGCTGGCCTGCGGAACCGGCACGACGCTGGCTGGCCTGGTGCTGGCCGAAGCGGGGGATCATCCGGTGTACGGCGCCCTGGCGGTGCCGGATGATCATGGGGTGGCGCAGCAGGTCGAGCGGATCGTGCAGGAAGCCGGTGTGGTCGATGCGGCCTATGAGCTGTTTGCGGCCAGTCGCGGCGGCTTCGCGAAGGTCGATCAACTGTTGCTCGACTTCATTGAAAAGACCGGGCAGACCGGCAGCATTCCCCTTGAGCCGCTTTACACCGGCAAGGCGCTCATGGCCCTCGAACAACAAGTCGCCGCGGGCAAGTTCGCCCGAGGCTCGCGGTTGATCTTCGTCCACACTGGCGGTTTGCAGGGGCGACGGGGGTTCAGTCCACAAATCTGAAGCACACATGCAAACTCATGTGGGAGCCAGTGGCCTCAGTTATCGCGGTTTACGCTCTTGGGCATCATCCGCAGCAAGGTGTTATCGCCCACCACGTAGTGGTGATACAGCGCGGCCGCGGCATGCAGGCCGATCAGCCAATAGCCGATAGTGCCGCCGAGCTCGTGCCAGTCCTGGAGTTGTCTGGCCAGGTCCTTGTTTTCCGCGATTGGCATCGGCAGGTCGACCCCATAGAACATCACCTGATTGCCTTTGGCGCTGGTGACCAGCCACCCGAGAATCGGCGTAACGATCATGAAAATGTACAGCGCCCAGTGCATCAGCCTGGCCAGTGTGGTTTGCCACTGTGGCGAAGCCGGGAAGACCTGTGGCGCGGGGCCGAGACTGCGTGCGAACAATCGCAGCCAGACCAGAACGAAGACGGTCAGGCCGAGCATGAAGTGTGATTCGACGATCAGCGTGCGCCCGCCACTGCCCTTGGGAAACATCCCGCGCAACTCGATACAGGCGTAAACCAGCACCAGCAGGACCAGCATCAACCAGTGCAGCGCGATCGATACGGTGCTGTAGCGCGAGGCGGAGTTTTTCCACGGCATACGGTATTCCTCAGAGGTCCGGTTTAAAGCCACCGTTCTTGTTTGACGGTGTCTGGTAACTTTAATCCTGTTTCACCGGGTTTGCCTGAGGCGATTGGCCGCTGGATGCTCTGGTTCGGGTAATAGACGGAAAAACCCTTGTAGGAGCGAGCTTGCTCGCGATGGAGTGTCAGATACGTTGATGTCGACTGACACACCATCGCGAGCAAGCTCGCTCCTACAGGGGGGGGCGTTTTTCAGCTCGATTGCGGCATTTCGCCGTTGGCCAGACGCTTGTTGATGTCGGCGATCACTTCCGGCAGATCGGTGATGGTGTCGATCATGTAGTGCGGGCGCGAACTTTCGAACATCGCGTGGATACGCTTGCGCTCACTGTCCAGCTGGTCGCTTCCGAGCGCGCGATAACCTTCGTAGTCCAGGCCCAGGGCGTTGCCCGAGCAGATCAGCGCCACGGTCCACATGCCGGCGCGGCGACCTTCGAGAATGCCCGGCACGGTGTCATCGATCTTCACGCACGCGGCAACATCGTCGATGCCCAGGGCGATGACGTTGGCCAGCGCCTGGGCGGGCCATGGGCGACCATTCGGGACTTCGTCGGTGGCGACCACGTGATCGGCCACGTAGCCGTTGGTGGCGGCCAGATCGACCACTTTGTCCATGACCTGTTTCGGGTAACCGGAGCAGGAACCGATCTTGATCCCTTGCTGGCGCAGATTGGCGATGGTCTCCAGCGCACCCGGGATCAGTGCCGAGTGTTCGGCGATTTTTTCGATCTGCAGCGGCATGAAGCGTTGGTAAATCGCGGTGACGTCATCGTCGGTCGGCGTGCGGCCGAAGACTTTGCGATAACGCTCGGCAACGTCCGGCAGATCGCACAGGGTGCGGATGTGGTCCCACTTGCCCATGCCCATCGGGCCTCGGGCTTCTTCGATGGACACCTGGACGTCGAACTCGGCGAAGGCCTCGACGAAAATCTGCGTCGGGGCGAAGGAGCCGAAGTCGACCACGGTGCCGGCCCAGTCGAGGATGGCGGCTTGCAGTCTGGTTGGGTTGGCGTAGTTCATGGTGATCAAGTCCTGTAATAACTGACTATTGGAGAGCAGCTTTTGGTGGGAGCGGCGGTGCGACGATTCGACTTGCTCGCGAAGGCGGTGTGTCGGTCGACAAATGTGTTGGCTGTCAGACCGCTTTCGCGAGCAAGCCCGCTCCCACAGGGAATGCGGTGTGGGTCAGATGTCGAGCACTTCCATCTCGCGCAACACCTCGCCAATCGCGGCCACGGCTTCGCGCATTTCGGCCGGTTGGACATGGCCGATGCAGCCGACGCGGAAGGTTTCGACCTGGGTCAACTTGCCGGGGTAGAGGATGTAACCCTTGGCCTTGACCCGCTCGTAGAACTCCTTGAACTGGTAGCGAGGGTCTCTCGGGGCATGGAAGGTGGCGATGATCGGCGCCTGGATAGCCGCCGGCAGGAAGCTGCGCAGCCCCAGTTTGCCCATCTCCTCCATCAATGCCTGGCAATTGGCGGCGTAGCGTTCGTGCCGCGCCGGCAAGCCGCCTTCTTCGTTGTATTGCAGCAGGGCTTCGTGCAGCGCGGCGACCACATGGGTCGGCGGGGTGAAGCGCCACTGGCCGGTCTTGGCCATGTAGGCGTGCTGGTCCTGCAGGTCCATCGCCAGCGAATGCGAATTGCCGGCGGCAGCGGCCAGGGATTCCTTGCGGGCAAAGACAAAGCCCATGCCCGGCACGCCCTCCAGGCATTTGCCCGAGGCAGCGATCAGCGCGTCGAACGGAATCTGTTGCGCGTCTACCGGTAGCGCGCCGAAGGAACTCATGGCGTCGATGATCAGGCGTTTTCCGTGCCGGGCAATCACATCGGCGATTTCCGGCAGCGGATTGAGGATACCGGTGCTGGTTTCGCAGTGAATCAGGGCGACGTGGGTGATGCCGTTATCGGCGCGCAGCAGGCGGTCGACGTCGGCGGCGGTGGTCGGCTCGTCTTCGGCGGTTTCGAAGGTGCTGAAGGAGCGGCCCAGCACTTCGCAGATCTTCGCCAGGCGTTTGCCGTAGGCGCCGTTGATCAGTACCAGAACCTTGCCGTCCCGAGGCACCAGCGTGCCGATCGCTGCCTCGACCGCGAAGGTGCCACTGCCTTGCAGGGGCACGCAGTGGTGCGTAGCGGCGCCGTTGACGATTGCCAGCAGTTGCTCGCAGAGGCTGGCGGTCAATTGATTGAAGCGGTCATCCCATGAACCCCAGTCGATCATCATCGCCTGACGGGTGCGGGCCGAAGTGGTCAATGGGCCGGGGGTGAGCAGGATGGGTTCGGCAGTACTCATTCTCATGTCCTCGCAATCGATGGGATGAAGCTACGGGGCTTAAATTGCAATTTGCCGTGATATCAATCAAATTGTTTGTTGTTATGCCAGCCATCAGTGAGGGTTATTCATGAACCTGTTTCAGCTCCGCGCCTTCGATGCCGTGGCGCGCGAAGGCAGCTTTACCCGGGCGGCGGCGCGGTTGTTTATCAGCCAGCCGGCGGTTACCGGGCACATCAAGGCCCTGGAGGAGCACTACCAGATCACCCTGCTGCGCCGCACCGCCCGGCGAGTGGAGCTGACGGAGGAGGGCACCAAGCTGGCGGCCATCACCCGGGCGATGTTCGGCCTGGCCGAAGAGGCGCAGGTGATGCTTGAAGCCAACCGGCAATTGTTGACCGGGCGTCTGGAGGTGGCGGCGGACGGTCCGCACATGGTCATGCCGATGCTCGCCAGCCTGCGCGCGCGTTATCCGGGGATCACGGTGAACCTGCGTCTGGGCAACGCCCAGGAAACCCTGGCGGCGCTGCTGTCCGAGCATGCCGACGTGGCGGTGCTGACCGAGGTCGAGCCGCGCAAGGGCTTGCATCTGCAAGCGTTGAACGAATCACGGATTTGCGCGCTGGTGCCCGACGGGCATCCCTGGGCGCAGAAGACCAAAGGCGTGCAGCTCAGGGAGCTGGATCAGGTGATCATGGTGCTGCGCGAACCGAGTTCGATTACCCGGCGCACCTTCGATGAGGCTTGCGCCCAGGCCAGGGTCAATCCGCGGGTGTTGCTGGAACTGGACAGCCGTGAAGCGGTGACCGAGGCGGTGGCCGCCGAACTGGGGGTGGGGGTGGTGTCGTCGGTGGAGGTCAGCCACGACCCGCGAGTGGCGGCGGTACCGATCATCGGCGAGGGGTTGGTGAACCGGCACATGATCGGGTGCATGGAGCGGCGCAGGGATTTACGCTTGATTCAGGCGTTTTTCGGGTTGGCGCCGGTCAGATAGACCGAGGCGCGCCCTTCGCGAGCAAGCCCGCTCCCACAGGTTCAGCGCCATCTTTGTGGGAGCGGGCTTGCTCGCGAAGGGGCCGGACCTGTCTACACCAGGCTTTCGCGCACCATCTCCAGAAACGTCGCCACCACCCGCCGCGAACTCTGCTCGCGCAAGCACACCAGGGTTTCAGTCAGTCGTCGTTCGCAATCGGTAATCGGCAGCGCGCAAACCCTGGAGTCCGCACCAAACTCGGCGGCCGACACCACGCCCACCCCGATCCCGACCACCACCGCTTCCCGTGCGGCCTCCCGGCCCTCGACCTGAATCGCCGGGCGAATGCGGAACCCGGCGCGTTGCATTTCCTCTTCCAGGGTCTGTCGGGTCACCGAGCCGATTTCCCGCAGCACCAGTGGCGTGTCGTCGAGGTCCGCGAGGGTGATGGATTCGCGGTCGGCCCACGGGTGATGGCGCGACACGAACGCCACCATCGGGTCGTTACGCAGGGGCAGGGAGATCAGGCGATCATCGCTGACGTCACGACCCAGCAACGCCAGGTCGGCCTGGTAGTTGAACAGTCGGAAGAGCGACTCATCGGTGTTGCCGGTTTCGATCTTCACGCTGATCCCGGGGTAGCGTTCGCAGAACCGGGCAATCTGCGGTAGCACATGCACCGGTGCGTCCACCGCCAGAATCAGGCTGCCGGTCTGCAAGGCCTGGGACTCCTGAAGCAGTTCCTGGGCTTCCGCCTCGATCACGAAAAGCCGCTGGGTAACGCTCAACAGGCGCTCGCCCAGATCGGTCAGGCGCACCGAGCGCTTGTTGCGGTGAAACAGCAAGACACCGTAGCGCTCTTCGAGCTTGCGCACCTGGTCGGAGATCGCCGGTTGCGTCAGAAAAAGCCGCTCGGCGGCTTTGGTAAAGCTTCCATGGACCGCCACGGCGTGGAACGCTTTGAGCTGGGCGTGGGAAACCGACATGGCAATCTCCAGTAACAAGCTGACCTTATATTTGAAATACGATAAATCGATTTCACTTATTAATCAGTAATTGTTTTTATCCACCTCAGCCCCGCTGACCGGTCAGTCGAACAGCAGCGGGTGCCATGAGCCTGGGCGTGCAATAACAGGACTCATCTGACCGGTATCCGCCGTAGGGACAGGGCGATACCGCAGTGCTCAACAATAAAAAAACAGGCGTTTTATTCCAATTCTGCCGGCACACTCACACCCTGAGGTCAGAATCACAATGAACAAGCACATCGGCACCATCAAGCGTTGGCGCGTGCAGATCTTCGCGATCACCTGGCTCGCCTACGCCGCGTTTTACTTCACCCGCAAAGCCTTCTCGGTGGCCAAGCTCGGCATCGCCGAAGACCCGACCTTCATGCTCGACAAAATGGCCATGGCCAACCTCGACGCCATCTACCTGACGGCCTACGCCGTCGGCCAATTCACCTGGGGCATTCTTGCCGACCGCTTCGGCCCACGGGTGGTGGTACTGGGCGGGTTGCTGATTTCCGCCTGTGCGGCGCTGGTGATGGGCAACTTTGCAACCTTACCGATTTTCGCTACCTGCATGCTGATACAAGGCCTGGCGCAGTCCACTGGTTGGTCGGGGCTGTGCAAGAACCTCGGCAGCTTCTTTCCCTCCGAGCAACGCGGACGGGTTTTGGGCCTGTGGAGTTCCTGCTACGCCTTTGGCGGTCTGGTGGCCTCGCCGTTTGCCGGTTGGTGGGCGTACACGCTCATCGGCAGCTGGCATGCGGCGTTCATTTCCAGTGCGGCGGTGGTTGGGCTGGTCGCCGTGCTGTTTTTTATTTTCCAACGCAACAAACCGGAAGACGTCGGCTTGCCGGCGGTGGAGCCGGAACCTGAGCTGACCGCCGAACAGGCCGACGCGCAAAGCAAAATCAGCATGTGGGAGCCGTTGAAGGAAATCCTGCGCAACCGTACGGTGCTGGTGCTGGGGCTGGCGTACTTCATGCTCAAGCCGGCGCGC
This sequence comes from Pseudomonas sp. Pseusp16, assembly GCF_047324915.1. NCBI lineage: Bacteria > Pseudomonadati > Pseudomonadota > Gammaproteobacteria > Pseudomonadales > Pseudomonadaceae > Pseudomonas > Pseudomonas sp. Pseusp16. The sequence goes on from NZ_CP168522.1 coordinate 518,025, forward strand.
TACGCGATTCTGCTGTGGGGGCCGGTGATCGTCTTCGAACAGATGCCTTCGGTGGGCAAGGTCGGTGCGGCGATCATTCCGACCTCGTTCGAACTTGCCGGGTTGCTGGGGCCAATCATGATTGGCCTGGCCTCGGACAAACTGTTCGGCGCCCGACGCATGCCCGCTTGCGTGCTCAGCCTGTTGGCGCTGACGGTGTCTCTGGCACTGTTCATGGGCGCCCTGCACACCGGCAGCGTGGTCCTGGTGGTGGCACTGCTGTTTGTCATGGGCCTGACCCTCTACGGACCGGACTCGATGATCAGCGGCGCGGCGGCCATCGACTTCGGCACCGCCAAGGCCGGCGCCACGGCAGCCGGTTTCGTCAACGGCTGCGGCTCGGTCGGGGCGATTCTCGGCGGGCTGCTGCCGGGCTACTTCGACACCGTTACCGTGTTCATCGTCTTCGCCGGCTGCGCCATGTTCTCGGCGCTGGTGTTGATCCCGCACTGGAACAGCCGCCCGGGCGGCCTGAAAACCAACTACCCCTTCGTGCCCAATCGGGCGATGAACATCAAACCCCTGCGTACCTGAATCCTGTCCCTCGCGGCCTGCTGCGTCTGCGGCAGGCTGGCGTGTGGGCCACTGACTGGAGATTTCCCCCATGAGACCCTTTTGGCTGGACCAGGCCTTGAAGGCTGATGCATCCGAAACCTGCCCGCCGCTGGAAGGCGACAGCCGTGCCGACGTGTGCATCGTCGGTGGCGGTTACACCGGGTTGTGGACCGCGATCATGCTCAAGGAGCAGAACCCCGAGCTGGACGTGTTGCTCATCGAAGCGGACATCTGCGGCGCCGGGGCCAGTGGACGCAATGGCGGTTGTGCGTTGTCGTGGTCGGCCAAGTATTTCACCCTGGAACGGTTGTTCGGCGTCGAAGAGGCCGTGCGCCTGGTCAAGGAGTCCGAGCGCAGCATCCATGCCATCGGCGCCTTCTGCGAACAGTATGCGGTGGACGCCGATTACCGCCTCGACGGTACGCTCTACACCGCCACCAATCGTGCGCAATGCGGCTCGACCGATGCGGTCATCGCCGCACTGGAGCGCAATGGCATCAACTCGTTCACTCAGCGGCCGGTGGCCGATGTGCAGCGCATGGCCGGATCCAGCAAACACCTGGAAGGCTGGTTTTCCCCGGCCGCGGCCAGTGTGCAGCCGGGCAAACTGGTGCGCGGTCTGCGCCGGGTCGCCTTGCAATTGGGTGTGAGGATTCACGAAAACACCGCGATGACCGGGCTGGAAGAAGGCAAGCCGGCGGGTATTCAAACCCCCAATGGCACTGTTCGCGCCGATCGTGTGGTACTGGCGATGAATGCGTGGATGGCCCGGGCGTTCCCGCAGTTCGAGCGCAGCGTGGCGATCGTTTCCAGCGACATGCTGATCACCGAGCCCCGGCCGGATTTGCTCGAGGAAGTCGGCTTGACCAGCGGAGTCACAGTGCTCGATTCGCGGATTTTCGTGCACTACTACCACAACACCCCGGACGGCCGGATCATGCTTGGCAAGGGCGGCAATACCTTCGCTTATGGCGGACGCATGTTGCCGGTGTTCGATCAGCCTTCACCCTATGCCGGATTGTTGCAGAACAGCCTGGCGGATTTCTTCCCGGCGTTTGCCGACGTCAAGGTCGAAGCGACCTGGAACGGTCCGTCGGACCGTTCGGTGACCGGGCTGCCGTTTTTTGGGCAGATGAGCGCCAGTGGCAATGTGTTCTATGGTTTTGGCTATTCCGGCAGCGGTGTCGGGCCCTGTCACATGGGTGGGCAGATTCTGGCGTCGATGGTCCAGGGCCTGGATAACCCCTGGACCCGTTCGCCGCTGGTCAACGGACCGCTGGGTTTCTTTCCACCGGAGCCGATTCGCTACATCGGCTCGCTGATGGTGCGTAACGCCATCCGCCGCAAAGAGCGCGCGGAGGATCACGGGCGTCGGCCGCGGCATCTGGATGTGCGTCTGGCAAAGTTCGCCGCAGCGGCCGGAAAGGCTGACAAGGGCTGAGCGTCAGGGCGCAAGGTCCGAGCGGTTGAGCAGCCAGTCGAACAGCAGGCGGGTATCGCCGCGGGGCTCGCGCGGACGAGGGCGGCGAGGTTGTGGCTTTGGGCTCATGGCCGTACAGAGCACCGGGCGATCCGGGTCACTGTCGAGGAAAATCACCAGTACCTCGCTGCCGGCCACGGGCAAGCGGGCCGGATCGATCCAGTCCTCGACGGTGGTCAGCGCCAGCGGTAACCACAGGCCGGTGGACACCTCGTTGGGTGATTGCGTGGCGGGCCAGAGGATTACCTGAACCCGGCCATCCTCATCCACTGTCGCCGGTTGCCCGACCGGGCCGCACACCTGGCCGGGCTGATACCCGGGGATACTCGGCCGGGATTGATTGAGCGCTGGCCTGAACACCGTCGACCACGGGATGGCGCTGAATTGATTGCGGTAACCCTTGGCCACGCCCGCAGCGTCGTCGAGCAGAATGGAGGCGTGACGCCCCTCATGGCGGATTTCGGTGACCAGCCATTGATCGTTGAAATTCGCCAGCGGGTGCCCGGCCACCTGTACGATCCGGCCGCTGCGTAATGCTCCCTGGTTACTCTGACCGTGAATCTGCAGGTGCCGGCAACGCAGGCGTTCCAGTTGTCGACGGCTGAGCTGTTCGCGATGTTGTTGTTCGCGAGCGCGAAAGTGTCTCGCCGTGGCGAACGAGTGATTGGCTGCGCCGTCGCCGATGTCCGGTGCACCCGGGCTCCTGGCACTTGGGCACCAGGGGGAGAGCGGAGCGTCATGGCGCTGGAACAGTTCGCTGATCACAGGTTCGTGATGTTCGCCGAGGGCGTCGCTGCGCAACGGCATGAGCAGCGGTTCCTGGGGGAAACTCAGGCTGTCATCGGCCAACACCAGCACATGGCCGTCGCGCTGATGTTCGAAGTGATAGTGGATGCCTTCTTCCTCGCACAGCCGTTGCAGCAACGCCAGGTCGGTTTCTTCGTACTGGATGCAAAAAGGTCGCAGGGGATAATTCCCGGTTGTCAGTTCAAAGCGATAGCTGCTGGCGGGCAACCCGTGTTCCTCCAGTAACTGGCGCAGCATCATGGGTACGCTGGCGCACTGGAAAACCCGCCGGCATCGTTGCCGATCCAGCGCCTGGAGACGGGACACCAGCACCAGTTTGTAAGCGACCCGGTGCCCGCTTCGGTGTTCACAACTGGCGCTGTCCAGCAGGCCATGAATGCCTTGGTCGTGGCCAAATTCGAGGAACGCCGGTTGGTGCAGCAGTCGTTCAAGGTTCAGGGCCGGTGCCAGCCCGATCACCTCGATGTCGAATCGATAGGGCTGGTTGAGTGCTTCATGACCACTGAACCGGACCACCTGGAAGCTCAGGTCGTCATCGAGAAGGGTCAGGGTGGTGGGACTTTCCTTGTCGTTGTGCATCGAACACGCCGCTGCCGTGGAATAGGGGGCAGAGCGTACGAAACCCCGGCACATTGCGGGCAGGCTAAAGCGATATTTCCGAATCGCCCTACAACCGCTGGTGAAGATGTCGATACCAGTCGGGATTTTTTGGTCGATTGCCAACTTTAGGCCGTATAAACTTGCGCAAAGCGCCGGCCAATCATTGTCTCGGCGCCACAGATGCCACAGATAAGAGAGTGAGAAATGGGCGCACAGTGGAAGGTTAAACACAAAGAAGCGGCAGCCAATGCCAAGGGCAAGATCTTCGGCAAACTGGTGAAAGAAATCACTATTGCTGCGCGCAACGGCGCTGATGTTGCTACCAACGCACACTTGCGTCTGGTCGTTGAACAGGCCAAGAAGGCCTCGATGCCCAAGGAAACACTGGATCGCGCCATCAAGAAAGGTGCGGGCTTGTTGGGCGAAACCGTGCAATACCATCGCGTGACGTATGAAGGGTTCGCCCCGCATCAGGTACCCCTGATCGTTGAATGCGTGACCGACAACATCAACCGTACCGTCGCCGAGATCCGCGTGGCGTTCCGCAAGGGCCAACTGGGGGCTTCCGGTTCGGTGGCCTGGGACTTCAACCATGTCGGCATGATCGAAGCATCGCCGGACACCCCGGACGCCGATCCGGAAATGGCTGCCATCGAAGCCGGTGCACAGGATTTCGAACCGGGTGAAGACGGTGCAACCCTGTTCCTGACCGAGCCAACCGACCTCGACTCGGTACAGAAAGCCCTGCCGGAACAAGGCTTCACCGTGCTGTCGGCCAAACTGGGCTACCAGCCGAAAAACCCGGTCAGCGGCCTGAGCGACGAGCAGATGGCGGAAGTCGAGGCATTCCTCGAAGGCCTTGATAACCACGACGATGTGCAGGACATGTTTGTCGGGTTGGCGGGTTGATCTGATTCGTCAGTGACACCGTCTTCGCGAGCAAGCCCGCTCCCACAGGTTTAGCGCTGTCCCTGTGAGAGCGAGCCGGCTCCGGGCGGCGATCCGGCGATTGACCGCGCAGCGGTCACAGATTTTTCAATTGCTGCACGACTTCGTCAAACCCCGGCCGCGCCAGCACCAGTGGCTGACAGCAACGCTGCTCCAGATCCACCAGCACCCCGCGCAATTCATCGCTCAACCCCGAGTCGATCCGCTCCAGCAACTCCCCCAGCAACACTCCGAACGCCCGCACTTCGATCCGCTGCAAGGCACGGCTTTCAAGGCTGTCGGAAATCGCGTGGAACGACGCCGCACCAAAGTCCCCCAGCAAGCAATCACCCTGTTCATTCCATAGAATGTTGTGCCCATAGAGGTCGCCGTGGGTGATGCCATGGCCGTGCAGGTGCTCGGCCACCGAGGCAATGCCCGAGGCAATGCGCAGCGCCACGGCAGCACTGAAGCGCAAGTCGTCGGGGTAAATATCGCGGCTGCACGACGCCAGGCTCGGCAATGCGGCGAGGTTGCGGTAGCTCGGTGCGATCAGTTGCATCACCAGCCCGGCGGTTTGCTGCGGGTGACCGACAATCCGCCCTTCGACGCGGATCAGGTTCGGGTGCAGGCCCGCGGTGATGCAGGCGTTCATCTCGTGCAGTGGCGAACCGTCGCTGGTCATTTCGCCCTTGTAGAGCTTCACCGCAACGGCCATGGACGGCTGGTCGGCCGGTTGCCAGGCGGCCTGATGAATCACCCCCGACGCACCTTCCCCGAGTTTTTTCTCCAGACGCAATGCCGACCAGTCAATGCGCGGTGTGGCGTCGAGGGCCGCGGCATCGGCTTCGGTTTCCAGCGGGTTGCCGGCGTACGCCAGCCAGGTCAGGCTCGGCAATTCCAGCAGCCATTGCGGTAACCCGGTCAACCGGTTGGCGGCGATGCGGATCAGTTCCAGCCGGTGGCACTGGCGCAACGACTCCGGCAGCGCTTGCAAACGGTTGCCGGCGAGCATGAGCTTTTGCAGGAAAGGGCGCTCTCCCAGTTCGCTCGGCAAGGTTTCGATGCAGTTGTCGGTCAGGATCAGCCAGCGCAGCAGCGGTGGGAGTGCCGCTGCGGGCACGTGGGCGATGCGGTTGGCCTTGAAGCCGATCATCGTCAGTGCAGCGCATTGGCCCAGGCAGGCCGGCAACTCGGTGAAGCGGTTATCGGAACAGAACAGCACGCGCAAACGGGTCAGGCGATACAAGTCCTGCGGCAGGGCGCTCAAGGCATTGCCGCTGAGGTTGAGCACTTCCAGCGAGTCCGCCAGATCGAAAATCTCCCGGGGGAATTCGGTGAGGCCATCGACCAGATCCAGCCGCGTGATGCCTGACAACTCGCCGGCGCGCAATTGAGCAAGGGTATGCATGAACAGATTCGCTATTAAAAAAGGAATAGGCGCGTGGCCCCGGAAATGCGCGACATGATAGCGGCAAAGTCGGGTGATCTGTCAGGTCGGCTCGCAGACTTCAACCAGTTGCCCCAATCGACTGCGGGTGCGTGCCAGATCAGTGGCATCACCGTCCAGGCTTTCCCGCAGGGCGTGTTGCCCGAGCAGCGTCAGGTGCTTGTCCTGGTCGTACAGCACGTCGATGAGGTTGATGAAACGCTGTTGGGCGGCAATCGAGCATTCACCGAGCCGCGGCAGCTCATCGATGATCCAGCTATCGAAACGGCGGCACAGTTCCAGGTAGTCCATCACGGCGGTAGGTTGGTCACACAGGTCGGCGAAGGTAAAACCGATGCGCCGCTCATCGCAGAAACGGGCCTGGAAATGCCGGGTGCCCACGGGTAGCGCCACGGGCTGGGCGCCGCGATCCGGCAGATTCAATGATCGTCGCTGCACCGCACTGGCCGGCCACACGTAATGGCCTTGGGTGAACAGCTGTTGCGCGTGGTTGCGGACCTGGCTGCGATAGTCGTGCGGACCGCCGACTTCCATCACCTGCATGCGCGCATTGATCAAGTCGATCACCGGTTTGAAACGGGCGTGGTACAGCGGATTGGGCAGCAGGCCTTCGGGCGGGTAGTTGGAGGTGACCAGCAACAGGATGCCGCGCTGAAACAGTGCCTTGAACAACCGGGCGATGAGCATCGCATCACCGATGTCGTGCACATGGAACTCATCGAAACACAGCACCCGGCAATCGCTGAGCAGTGCGTCGAGGGTGATCGCCAAGGCGTCGGCACGTTCGCGGTGCTCGAACATGCCCTGGTGCAGTTGGGCGAAAAACTGATGGAAGTGCAGGCGTTGTTTTTTCGCGAGGGGAATGGCCCGGAAAAAACCGTCGAGCAGCCAGCTTTTGCCGCGCCCCACGGCACCATGCAGGTAAAGGCCGGGAAGGGGGTTCGGCGCAGCGCTCGCCAGTATGGACGCCTGCCGGGCCATGCAGTCGATCACGCGCTGCTGGCTGTGGCTGAGGGTGTAGCCCTGGAAGTGGGCCTGGTGGCGGAAGTAGTCGTGGATGACTTGGCCCGCCGCGACGCTGCCGGCAGCCGGTGCCTTGCCGAAAAGGCGACGCAACGATTGCCAGCGCGATTTGATTCGCGAACGATTAGGTGGTCGAACGGCCACTGGGATATCACCTCTGGTCTGCGGGCAGGCTCTCCGAGCTGCGGCGGCATAGTGTAACCAGAGCAGGGAATTTGCTTCCAGCTGTGTCGGTGCGCGTCTGAGCGGTTCCGACGGGTCACCCAGGAGGGCCTGTAGGAGCGAGCTTGCTCGCGATGGACGTCAACGATAACGCGCGCTGCCTGAGTGTCTGCGTTATCCAGAGTTTTTCGCGAGCAAGCTCGCTCCTACAGGGGGCTTCGTTTGCAAAGTGCAGTCGTGTCGGTCGCCTATCGCTCGATATTCCGGTTCCACCGGGCATTCCACGCGGGGCGCTGTTCGTTGACCTGATCCCAATCCACCGCGATGGCCGTCTGCAGGTATTTTTTCATCGCTTCGACCTGGCCGCGGGTCCGGTCGGAGGTCGGGGTATTGGGGTTGGAAGGAATCTGGTCGCCGTCCTCAAGCGCAGCGGCCTGGGCTTCCGGGGTGAGCAGGAACGCGGCGAGTTTTTGCGCCAGTTCCGGCTGCGTGTTGTTGGCGATGGCGCATTCGGCGACGTTGAGCACCACGGCGCCTTCCTTGGGCTGTGCGTATTCCACCGGCATGCCCTTGAGTTTCAGCGCGGTGACCTGGGTCGGTGTCAGCGGGAACAGCGCGGCTTCGTCGGTCTGGAGCATTTCTGAAATCTTTGCCGAGCTCGGAATATATTCCAGCACGTTGCGCCCGACGGTGTCTGGCCAGGCCTTGAAGCCCGGATCGACGTTGGTTTCGCTACCGCCCTGAATCCGGTTGAACATCAGGAAGCCGTGCAGGCCGAAGGTAGAGGAGGCCATCGACTGGAACACAACCTTGTCCTTGTATCGAGGATCGGCCATGTCCATCCACGAGGTCGGCGCATTCCAGCCTTTCTCCTTGAACAGGCGGGTGTTGTAGGCCAGCCCGGTGACGCCGAGGCTGACGGCCACCGCTTCATCCTTGATGCGCCCCTTGGCCGGAATTTGCGCAAGGGTCGGGTTGTCCTGGAGTTTGCCGCACAGGCCCATGGCGATGGCGCGGTACATGATGCCGTCGTCGAGGAACATCACGTGCATCTGCGGGTTGTCCTTGCTGGCCTGGACCTTGGCCAGGATATCGGCGGAGGTGCCCGGCACGATCACCACCTTGACGTTGTTGGCCTTCTCGAAAGCCGGCAGTACCTTGTCGGCGTAAAGCCGCTCCATGGTCCCGCCGTTCATGCCCAGGTAAAGCACCGGTTCGGCGTTGGCCTGGGTGATGGTGAGCAGGGCGCTCATGCAGGACAAACCGAGCAGTGCGTTGCGTTTGAGGTTTTTCATTGGCGCGACCTTCCTCTATCAAGCTACGGAGATGGAGTGAAACCGGGTGATGGAAAACGCATCCAGCGACGTCTTTGACGCGCCGCTACAGATGATCTCGGTGAGCGCCTGGCCCACCGCCGGGCCGATCTGGAAACCGGCGCCGGCAAAGCCGAACGCATGCAACAGACCAGGCTGGGTACGGCTGTGGCCGATCACCGGTTGGCGATCGGGCAGATAACCTTCAGTGCCGCTCCAGGTCCGAATCGCCTGGGCGCCCTCAAGAAACGGGTAGAGCTCGACGGCCTGGCGCAGGATTTCCAGCACGGCGCCTTGACCGGGGCGGGCGCGGGCGTCGTCCAGAGCGAACCCCTGGCCGCCGCCCAACACGCAATTGCCGCGCGCGACCTGACGCGCATAGATGCCGCCACCCTCGACGCCAGTGCTGGCATCCATGACCAGCGGCAAGGGTTCGGTGACCAGCATCGCCGGGTGTCCGGAGTGCATCGGCACTGGCTCGCCGAATTGCGCGGCCAGGCTGCCGGCCCAGGCCCCGGCGCAGTTCAACAGCCAGGGCGCGTGCAGCTCCAGGCCGGTTTGCGTGCGCACGCGAAAGCGCTGGCCGTCGTGTTCCACGGTGGTGACCGTGCATTGCTCATGTACCTGCACACCGTGGCGCCGCGCCGCCCGGGCGAATGCAGGGGACACCAGACGCGGGTTGGCGTGACCGTCATCCGGGCAATACGAGGCGCCCACCGCGACATCTCCCACCCATGGAAAACGCCGGCGCAGTTCGGTGCGCTCAAGCACCTGCAAATCGAGGCCGAAGCCCTGGCTGCTGGCGGCGTAGTCTTGCAGGGCACGCAAATCGTCTGTACTGCGGGCGAGTTTCAGGTGGCCGCTGCGTTGATATTCACCGTCGATGCCGATCAATTGCGGCAGTTGCGCCCAGATGGCGTGTGCCCGTTGCGACAGCGGCAATTGCGACAACGGTCGGCCTTGGCGGCGAACGCCACCGTAGTTGACGCCGCTGGAATGCGAACCGCAGAAGTCCCGCTCCAGCAGCGCCACGCGACGCCCGGCCTTGCCGAGAAACAGCGCCGCCGAAGCACCGACAATACCGCCGCCGATGATAATTGCGTCGACTTCGGTCATGCGTCGATCTCCAGGCCAAAGGGCAGCGGCTTGATGGGGGCCTGAGCCCGCAGCCGGCCGATGTCGGACACGGCGCGCCCACTTTCACAGGCAATGATTTCCGCTGCGGCCGCACCACACATCCGCCCCTGACAGCGACCCATGCCGACCCGGCAATGGGCCTTGACCCGATTGATTTCCCAATGACCCTCGCGCACCACTTCACGAATATCGCCGGCGCGGACTTCCTCGCAGCGGCAAACCATCACGTCATCGGCGATGCTGGAGGCCCAGTTCTCGGGAAAGGCGAAGGCGCGTTCCAGGCCCCGGCGAAAATCGCCGATGCGTTCCAGCACCTGTTCAAGCTGTGCGGCGCGTTGCGTCGGGATCAGGCAGCCGATGTCTTCGAGCAGCGCCAATGCGGCGCGCTCGCCAGCCATTTCCGCGGCGTCGGCGCCCATGATCCCGGCACCGTCACCGGCCAGGTAGACCTCGGCGACGCTGCTGCGCCCGGCGCGCTCACGTTGTGGCAGCCAGGCGCGGTTGAGCGGGTTCCAGGCAAACTCGCAACCGAGCAGGTCGGCGAGCTGGGTTTCGCTGCGCAGGCCGTGAGCGAAGGCGACGGCATCGCAGTCCAGTCGATGTTCGCCTTTTGTGTCACACCAGATCAGCGCCTGCACCCGTTGTTCGCCTTCGACGCGTTTCAAGGTTGCGCCCTGATGCACCGGGATGCCATGGGCGGCCAGCCAGCCACGGTAATAGATGCCTTTGGCCAACGTGGCCGGTTGCGACAGCAGGCCGGGCAGGGCGCGGGCCTGGGCGCTGAAGGGCGAGCTGTCGAGCACCGCGACCACCTTGGCGCCGGCCTTGGCGTATTGATACGCGACCAGGTACAGCAGCGGGCCGCTGCCGGCAAACACCACACGCTCGCCAATGGCACAGCCCTGGAATTTCAAGGCGATCTGCGCCGCGCCGAGGCTGTAGACCCCGGGTAGCGTCCAGCCCGGCACTGGCAGAATCCGGTCGGTGGCGCCGGTGGCGACGATCACCCGGGAAAACTCCAGTCGTGCGGCACGTCCGTCCTGCACGGTGTCGAGGGCGCCGTCCTCGGCGTTCCACACCAGGGTTTCAGGGCGGTAATCGATCTGCTCGCGCAGCTCATCGATGGTCTGGTGAAGGGCGTTGGCCTTGCGTGCTTCGAAGCCATACAGCTTGACCGGCGAGCGCTTGAAATTGGCCGGCTGACGCCGATAAATCTGCCCGCCACCGCGCGAAGCTTCGTCCAGCAGCACCGGGCGAACACCGTGGGCAACCAGGGTTTGCGCCGCACGAATACCGGCAGGGCCGGCGCCGATGATGACCACGGGTTTCATGCGCACCTCGGCTGCTGTGCTTTTGTGGGAGCGGGCTTGCTCGCGAAGAGGGCGGCACATCCAGTAGAGATGTTGACTGGCAGATCGCTTTCGCTGGCAAGCCAGCCCCCACAGGGGATTGGGTTTCTGCAGATGGAATGCAGGTTCATATCGATCGCCCCGGTTCGCGGTTGATGTGTTGCCCGGCTTCCAGCAAGGTCGAGCACGCGCGCACCCGGCGGCCATCGTCCAGGCGCACCCAGCAGTCCTGGCAGGCGCCCATCAGGCAGAAGCCGGCGCGCGGTTCGGCGCTGAAGTCGCTGCCGCGCAGGTGTTCGCTGCAGGTCAGCACCGCCGTCAGCACGGTGTCGCCGAGCAAGCCGCTGGCCGGTTGGCCGTCGAGGGTAAAGTCCAGGACCGGGCGGTCGCCTTCGGCCAGTCGTTTCAGCAGAGCCATGGCGCCCTCATTGTTTGCCCACCAGGACCCGATCCAGGCCATACACCCGATCGAGCAGAATCATGGTCAGCGCGGTCAGCGCGATGACCAGCGCCGACACCGCCGCCATCATCGGATCGATTGACTCGGTGGCGTAGACGTACATGCGTACCGGCAGGGTTTGCGTGGCCGGCGAGGTGACGAAGATCGACAGGGTGACTTCGTCGAAACTGTTGATGAACGCCAGCAGCCAGCCTCCGGCGACTCCCGGCAGGATCATCGGCAAGGTGATCTGGCGGAACAGCGTGAAACGCCCGGCACCCAGGGATTGCGCGGCGTGTTCGGCACTGCGGTCCAGTCCGATGGCCGAGGCCAGCACCAGTCGCAGCACGTACGGCGTGATCACCAGCACATGGGCGAAGATCAGCCAGGCAAAGCTGCCGTTGACTCCCATCAGCGCAAACAAGCGCAGCAACGCCACACCCAGTACCAGGTGCGGAATGATGATTGGCGACAGAAACAGCCCGTTGAAAAAATCCCGGCCGGGAAACTCGAAACGGGTGATCGCCAGCGCCGCCGGCACCGCAATCAGCGTCGCCAGACTGGCCGCGCTGAACGCCAGGATCAGGCTGTTGTAGAACGCATCGACAAAGTCGGCACGCTCGAACACCGCCCGGAACCAGCGCAGGGAAAACTCGGTGGTCGGCAGGCTCAGGGTGTTCTCCGGAGTGAAGGCAACCAGGCACACCACCACCAGCGGTGCGAGCATGAACAACACCACCAGGGCGTGAAACAGCAGGGCGAAAGGACCGTTCCTGGACATGACGAATTATCCCAATGACTTCTTGTAGCGGCCTTCGATCATGCGGTTCCACGACAGCATGATCAGCAGGTTGATGAGCAGCAGGGCTACGGCGATGGCCGCACCCATGGGCCAGTTGAGTTCCGACAGGTACTGGTCGTAGATCAGCGTGGCGACCATCTTCAGGCGGCGTCCGCCGAGCAGGCCGGGAATGGCGAAGGAGCTGGCGGCAAGGCCGAACACGATCAAGGTGCCGGACAGGATCCCGGGCATGACCTGGGGCAGCACCACCTGACGAATCACCGTGAAGTGGCCGGCGCCCAGCGACAGCGCGGCTTGCTCGGCGGCCGGGTCGAGTTTCTGCAGCGAGGTCCACACCGGTATGATCATGAACGGCAGCATCACGTGAACCAGCGCAATCACCACTGCGAACGGCGTGTACAAAAGCTTCATCGGCGAGCCCCCGAGAGCTTGCAGGACCTGATTGACCAGGCCGTCGGCGCCGAGCAGCAGGCTCCAGCCGAAAGCGCGCACCACCACCGAGATCAACAGCGGGGTGAGGATCAGGATCAGGAAGATCGAGCGCCATGGCGTGCCCATGCGGCTGAGGATGTAAGCCTCGGGAACACCGATCAGCACGCAGAGCAGGGTGGTCAGCGCGCTGATCCACAGGGTGCGCAGGAAGATTTCGTAGAAGTACGGGTCGCCCAGCAGGCTGCCGTAGTGGTCGACGGTGTAGGCGTCGCTCTTGATCCCCGAGCCGTAGTCGAAGACGTTGAACGACAACAGCAGCGTCAGCATCAGCGGGATCACCAGCAGGCTGAAATACAATGTCAGGGCGGGGGCCGACAGCAAGTAACCCTGACGTCCCTGGTGAATGGCTGCGAGTGCACTCATGCCGTCACCTCGTCGACACTCAGCACCCGCAGCAGCGCCGCGTCCCAGTCCAGGCCGACCGATGTGCCTTCGCTCAATGGTGCCGAACCGTCATTGCGGCGCACCACGCAGAGTTCGCCGAGAGTCGTCGATACGCCGTACAGCCATTGGCTGCCGAGGAAGAAACGGCTGCTGACCTTGCCTTGCAAGCGACCGTGGCCTGCATCGCGCAGATCGATTTTCTCCGGGCGCAGGCTCAGGGTCAGGTCGCCATCGCCACGTTCGCACACCTGAACCACACCGGCCGTGTCGCGCTCGCCGGGCAGCAGGTTGGCTTTGCCGACGAACCCGGAAATGAACTCGGTACGCGGGTGTTCGTAGAGGGTGTAGGGCGCGTCGATCTGGGTGATGCGCCCGGCCTGCATCACCACCACGCGGTCGCTGATCGACAGGGCTTCGGACTGGTCGTGGGTGACCATCAACGTGGTAATGCCGACTTCGCGCTGGATGCGGCGGATCTCGAATTGCATCTCTTCGCGCAGATTGGCGTCGAGGTTGGACAGTGGTTCATCGAGCAGCAGCACCGGTGGCTGGATCACCAATGCCCGAGCCAGGGCGACACGCTGGCGCTGGCCGCCGGACAGCTCCCGTGGATAACGCTCCGCGTGCTGGTGCAGGCGCACCAGTTTGAGCACCCGCTCGACCCGTTGCCGGATCTCGGCGTTCGGCACCTTGCGCATGCGCAGACCGAAGGCGACGTTGTCCTTGACGGTCATGTGCGGGAACAGCGCGTAACTCTGGAACACCACGCCCAGGCCACGACTGGCGGGCTTGGCATGGGTGATGTCTCGACCGTCCAGGACGATGCGCCCGCTGGTGACTTCGACGAAGCCGGCGATCATTTGCAGGGTGGTGGTTTTACCGCATCCGGAGGGGCCGAGCAGGGAAACGAATTCGCCTTTCTCCACCGAGAGGTCAGTGGCGACCACGGCGTCGATTTCGCCGTAGCGTTTGCCGAGTTTTTCAAGTTGCACAAAAGCCATGAGTGCGCCTCCACCTGAGATTGTTATGCGTCGCCCGCAGGCGCGCTTTCTTGTATGGGCAGATACGAAAAATGTTGCCGGGGTGCGTTGGCGCTCGACTTGAGTCGGCTGCCACTGTTGTTCGAATCGCCCCTGTCTGGACGCAGATTAGGACGAAGACTAGGATGGGCTCAATGGCCTATTTCACTGAAGCGATGACTATTTTCAGTTTCATTCGATGAGTAAATTAATTGACGAGAAAATCCATGGCAGATTCCATTGAGCGGAATGAAAATAAAAATGAAGTCGGCGTAGGTGCCGTCTCAAGACTGTTTGCGGTGCTGCGTGCGCTGGGCGATACGGTCGAGGGTGGCGAACGCGTGACGCAACTGGCCCAGCACATCGGTTTGTCGCAACCGACCACCCACCGCTTGCTGCGCAGCCTGATGGACGAAGGCATGGTCGAGCAGGATGCGCGCAGCAAGCGCTATCGGCTCAGCCTGGACTTTTTCGCCCTGGCCGCCCGCGCGGGCAACAGCGGCAACCTGCGCGAACTGGTGCGCCCGGCACTGCTGCGGCTATCAGCGTCGCTGGGCGATTCGTTGTTTCTGCTGGCGCGCAGCGGTTTCGACGCGATCTGTCTGGACCGCAGCGAAGGGCCGTTTCCGATCCGCACCTTTACCGGTGACATCGGTGGGCGGGTGGCCTTGGGCGTGGGGCAGGGCAGCCTGGCGATTCTCGCGTTCCTGCCGGAAGAGGAACGCGACACAGTGATCCACTACAACTTGCCGCGGCTCAAGGACTTCCATCTGTATGACGAGGTGTTCCTGCGCTCGGAAGTCGAGAACGTGCGCAAGCTCGGTTACGCCGGGCGCAACACCGGCGTGCTGCAGGGCATGGCCGGGGTGGCGGTGCCGATTCTCGATCGCGAGGGCCGGGCGGTGGCGGCGTTGAGCGTGGCGACCGTAAGTGACCGCCTGGGGCCGGATCGGTTGCCGACGGTGGTGGAGATGCTCAAGCGCGAAGCAGCGTTGATCGGGCCAAGGATCAATCCGTTCGATCCGCTGCTGCGGCGGCCGTCGCAGGTGTTTGGACAGAATTGAAACCACCACAAGACCAAGTGTGGGAGCGGGCTTGCTCGCGAAAGCGGTGTATCAGATAAGTGAATGTCGACTGACACTCCGCCTTCGCGAGCAAGCCCGCTCCCACAGGAGGTGGTGTTGTGTTCAGAACTGATTGGTCTGCCTCAGCATCTGCGCCATCGCCGTATCTGCCGGGCTGACCATCGCGTAGTTGTAGCCGCCACCCGACCAATATTCGGCCTGCAACCCGCCATCGCTACGACTGCCCCTTGGCAGCATGAAGTTTTTCGGTCCCGGTGGGCGCACGTAGAAGCTGATCTTTTGTCCCGTCAGGTTCTGGTAAACCACCATCGCTGCTGGCCCTTGATCGGTGCTGAGCAAGCGCCCGCTGACCGGTTTGAATCCGGCGCCGGCGAGGTCGGGCAAGCGATTGGCCCGGTTGAAATAGCGGTCGAGCCAGCCTTGCATATCGCCGTCATCGCTGGCCTTGTAGTCCGCCGGCAGGATCTCTTGCTGGGCAATCAGGCGATAGGCTTGCAGGGCGTCGGTCATTGGAAGCGGGGCGCCGACCAGGGTCATTTGTCGTGCCTGCCAGCCACTGAAACCGCCGATGCCGACAGCGATCAGCAGCACCGCGGCGCTGGCCAGGTGTCGGCGGGACTGACGTTTGAGGCGTTGGCGAATCAGTGCCGGATCGAGGTTCGGGTTGGCCGGTTGCTGCAAGGCACCACCAAGGGCTGCGCGCAGTTGCTGGGCGTCCAGTTGCCAGGCGCGCACTTGCGCGGACATTTCTGGATTGCTCGCCAGAAAAGTCTCGACCAGGCGTCGGTCGGCGTCGCTCAACTGGTGGTCGACATAGGCGTGCAGGTCACGCTCGCTGGGGGGCATGCTGATCATTTGAGTCTCCGCAGGGATGGGCGGTTGATTTCGCCATCGCTGAGTTGGCGCAGGGCCTGGCGAGCCCGGGACAGGCGGGACATCACGGTGCCGATGGGGACGTCGAGAATCTCGGCGACCTCTTTGTAACTCAAGCCTTCCACCGACACCCAGAGCAGCAGCGCGCGTTGCTCCGTGGGCAGTTGATCGAAGGCGTTGAGGGTGGATTGTGCCATCACGGTGCGTTCCACCGAGGGCTGGGGATCGTCACGCCCGGTGAAGAATTCGAGCATGCGCGTATAGCGCCGGGAGCGGCGGTGCGCATCGAGAAACTGTCGATAGAGAATCGAAAACAACCAGGCGCGCAAGTCGCCCTCGGCGCGTTTGCCGCCCCAACTTGACAGTGCCCGCTCCAGGCTCGCCTGTACCAGGTCGTCGGCGCTGCTCGGGTTACGCGTCAACGACACGGCAAACCGGCGCATACCGGGAATGATTTCTCTCAGTTTTTCGTCGATATCGTTCATCAGGTTCCGACAAGTCACTACGCTTGGGACTAGGAAGACGCCCCGTGCTGGAGGTTATTCCACGCTTGAAAAAATAAATACCGCGCATGGGAATAATCCTGTGTGCGGTTCGTCTGCTTGATTCTTCTCACTTGTGGCCGATGGCCCTGGAGTCTTTCATGGTAGATCGATCATCACCGCCAACCCGGCCACCCTTGAGTGCGGCGAGCCTGACGTTGCGTCTGGCTGGCATTGCCGTGGTCGTTGCCGCAGTGGCTGGGGCGTTTGCCTACGTCAACGGCACCTTCGACCCACAGCGCCTGACCCCGAAGAAACTGATCAACGTGCTGGAAACCAACAATGGCGTGCATCCGGGTTTCCGTCGCAACCATGCCAAAGGCGTGTGCGTGATCGGGCATTTCGAGAGCAGTGGCGAGGCGCGCAGCTATTCCAGCGCTCAGGTGTTCAACGAAGCACGGACACCGGTGGTCGGGCGTTTCGCCTTGCCGGCCGGTAATCCATATGCGCCGGACAGTGCCGTGCCGATCCGCAGCATGGCCTTGCGTTTCACTCAGGCCAACGGCCAGCAGTGGCGTACGGGGATGAACAGCATGCCGGTGTTCCCGGTGGGCACGCCCGAGGCGTTCTATCAGTTGCAGCAGGCCCAGTCGCCGGTTCCCGCTATCGGCAAACCGGACCCCGCAGCGGTGCCGGCGTTCTTCGGCTCGCACCCGGAATCTGCGCCGTTCCTGGCCTGGATCAAGACCGCCAAACCCTCGGCCAGTTACGTGACGGAAACCTACAACAGCGTCAACGCGTTCTATCTGGTCAATGCCGCCGGGCAACGCCAGGCCGTGCGCTGGAATATGGTGCCGATGGCCCAGGACGCACCAGGTGCGACGGCACCGGAAGGCAGTGATTTCCTGGAGAAAGACCTGGTTCAGCGCATCGCCGCCGGCCCGTTGCGCTGGCAGTTGAACATCACCCTGGCCAACCCCGGCGATCCGCTCAACGACGCCAGCAAGGCCTGGCCCGAGGGGCGCAAGGTGTTGAACGCTGGCACCCTGGTGCTGGAAAAGACTCAGCCGCAACTCAACGGTGAATGCCGTGACATCAACTACGACCCGCTGGTGTTGCCTGCCGGGATCGAAGGTTCCGACGACCCGTTGCTCGCCGCTCGTTCAGCCGGTTACGCCAATTCCTACCTGCGTCGCACCAGCGAAGTGGGCCAGTTGCCCGCCGCCAAACAGGAGGCCCAGCAATGAGCACCCAACCGAACCACTTCGCTCCGCTGGCGCGCCTGCTGCACTGGCTGATGGCGCTGATGATCATCGCCATGCTGTTTATCGGCGCCGGCATGGTCGCCTCGGTATCCGAGCGGCATGAGTGGCTGATTCATCTGCACAAACCCCTGGGCGTCGCGATCTTGCTGTTGGTGATCGTGCGACTGGTGGTGCGTTTTTCCACTACGCAGCCACCGCTGCCGGCGGACATGCCGGGTGTGCAAGTACTCGCGGCCAAGGCTTCGCATGTCTTGTTGTATGCATTGATGCTGGTCTTGCCGCTGCTGGGTTGGGCAATGATTTCGGCGTCTGGCGAGCCGGTAATGCTCAGCAGTTCGCTGCAACTACCCTCGATTGTGCCGGCGAACGCGCAGGTCTTTGCCTTCCTGCGCAAGGCGCACGGGTATCTGGCGTATCTGCTGTTTCTGACCGTGTTGCTGCATTTGGCGGCGGCGCTGTTTCACGGCTGGGTGCGCCGTGATGAGGTGCTGGACAGTATGTTGCGGGGTAGGGGTCGCGGTTGAAAGCTGCCGATCAATCATTGTGGCGAGGGGGCAAGCCCCTCGCCACAGGTGGTCAGCGCAGGGTATCGACCATATCCGCCAGCGTGGTCAGCACATCCTTGCCCAGCTGTTTCGAACGCTTGCCCGACCAACCGGTTTCCGCGTTCGGATGATCGTCGTGATCCTTGAACGGCATTTCCAGGGTCAGCGACAGACAGTCGTACTTCTGCCCTACGCTGTTGCAGGCCAACGTCATGTTAGCCTGGCCCGGTTCATCGCGGGTGTAGCCGTACCTGGTCTGGAAGTCCTTGGTGGTGTGCTTCAGATGAGTGCGGAAGTGCTCCTCGAGCTTTTCGATCCGCGGCGTGTAACCGGGGTTGCCTTCGCAACCGGCGGTGAATACGTGGGGGATTTCCTCGTCACCGTGGACGTCGAGAAACATGTCGACGCCGTATTTTTCCATCTGTTGCTGAACGAACAGGACCTCCGGGCTGATTTCCTGGCTGGCGCTCTGCCAGGCGCGATTGAGGTCCTGGCCCATGGCGTTGGTGCGCAGGTGGCCATGGAAAGCACCATCCGGGTTCATGTTCGGCACCAGGTACAGGTCGGCGCTGGCCAGCAGTTTATTCAGCACCGGGTCGTCGTGTTTTTCCAGGCGTTCGATCACGCCCTCCATGAACCACTCGGCCATGTGTTCGCCCGGATGTTGCTGGGCAATCATCCACACCTTGCGCCGGCCTTCGGCCCCGGTGCCTTTGCGCAATAACTGGATGTCGCGACCTTCGACACTTTTGCCGGTGGCCAGCAACTCAGTGCCAGCCTTGCTCAGTGCTTGCTCGATCAGCCAGTCGTGGCGGCCACGGCTGTAGGGTTCGAAGTAAGCGAACCAGGCGTGAGTCTGCTCGGCTTCGAGGCTGAAGCGCAGGCAGTCGCCTTCAAAAATGGTCGGTACGCGGAACCAGTTGACGTGATCGTAGGACGCCACCGCCTGATAACCGGTCCAGGCCTTGTTATAGGAAGACTGGCTGGCATTGTTCAGGCGAAACCAGTGCTCCTGCCCGACATGCAGGCCGCTGGCCTTGAAGTGGAACCACTGGAAATGAGCACTGCGAGTGTCCGGGCGAATGGCCAGAAGAGGTTTGAGCGGGTCGCTGATGTCGATGACTTGGATGTTGCCGCTGTCGAAGTTGGCAGTGATGTCGAAAGAGGATTTTCCCACGGTCATAATCGAGTCCTGAATATGATTTTTATGGCGGCTACTTTACACGCAAGAGTGGGGCGAAACCGAGGGAAATTGCGGGGTGCAGGGGGGGCGTCCTCCTTGACGCCGTCGCAGCTTAGAGGCTGTGCGATTGATTCTCAAGTGCTATTTGTCGCTGGTTTTAACCAATGATGCCGGGCTTCTCTTGCCAAGCGGCATTCTTTTGATATCATCCGCGCCATCGAATTTGCGACACCCGAAGACTTCATTAGCCTGAAGCCAAAAGCCAGAAAACTGGCAAAAAAAGACCCGGCAAAAAGCCGGGTCAAAAACCGTGATTAGCCTGATGAGGAGATAGTCCGGGAGACCGACCTAAGGTCACCTGGTCCATCGACTGATCTCGCGATCAGTCGATGCAATAATAATCATTCTCGTTTGCAAGTCAAACGTTTTCACCTGCGCGATAGGAAAATTCTTTCCTGTCCTCTCGATTTACCTTCTCACCTCAACCGTTTTCATACTTCTCCAGCGACCGATCGACCATCGCCTTGGCCATGTCGATCATATGCACAGCCGAAAACGCCAGGTCGCGGTTTGCGCCTTGCAGGTGATTGGCTGACTCGTACGCGGTGGCGGCAGCGCAGCGCAACAGGTCCAAGGCATGGACCAGTGCCTCTTCGCCGCTGATATTGCGGTTCACATCAAAAAAACGCAGCTCGGCAACGTCCTCTGAAATAGCTGGTTTCAAGTAATAGTCCAGCGCGCGTTGTGCCGCTGCTGAGCCTTGGGGCGAGGTGAGGGTGGTGTCGATTTGCATGTCCGACAGGTCATTGGCGGGTGGGTTCATGGTGATGGCAAACTCCGTGTTAGATTCAGATCCGTGAATCGATACTAATACGGACTGTATTTATGACGATAATTTAAATACTACAATTTGTGTTTTGATGGCCGGAGTCATCCACGTATCGTGCCGCACATGGATAAATGGATCGAATTGGTCAAGGCCAAGATGAGTGAACTCAAAATCACTCAAGAGATACTCGCCGAGCGCCTCGGGATGTCCCAGGGCGGCATTGGCCACTGGCTCAACAAACGTCGTGAACCCGGCATCGAAGACATGAACCGTGTACTGCGGGCGCTGGGCCTCGAGTTTCTCGAGGTGGCGCTGGTGATCCGGGAACCGCAGGCGTCAACAGACGACGATATCCCCCTGACACAGAAGTACAACCCGTACTTTCGCTACCCGATCAGTGACTGGCGCGAACCTGCCGAAGTGCGCGACGGCGAGGTCGCGGTGTATGCAAAGGGGCGCTCTGAGCTGTCCGATTACCACGCCCGGGGGGCTGCGTTCTGGCTGAGAGTGGCAGGCGATGCGATGACCGCACCCAATGGCATCAGCATCCCGGAAGGCATGCTGATTCTGGTGGACCCGGCCGTGGAAGCCGTGCCCGGCAAACTGGTGATTGCCCAGTGGCCGGACAGCGCCGAAGCCACATTCCGCAAGTTGATCGAAGAGGGCGGGCAGCGTTACCTGGTCCCGCTCAATCCGACGTATCCGAAAGCCTTGTACACCGAAGAATGTCGAATCATCGGCGTAGTGGTTCAGGCAACGACCAAGTTCTGATCAGATCGGTCCTCGCAGGGCGTAGGACCGATCTTCATTTCACGCTTCTTCCAGTTCGACCAGCGCACTGCCTTCGCTGACCATCTCGCCTTCCTGGCAATACAGCGCCTTGATCACCCCGGCGTGCGGTGCACGAATGCTGTGCTCCATTTTCATCGCTTCCAGCACCACCAGTTGCGCCCCGGCTTCGACCGATTGTCCGGCCTCCACCAGCACACGGACGATGCTGCCGTTCATCGGTGCGGTCAGCCCGCCGTGATGGCTATGGCTGGCCTCGACGGCGCTGATCGGGTCGTAAGCCTCGATGCGGCGCAACTCGCCATCCCACTGCAAATACACATACTCGCCACGACGTATGGCCCGGTGTTGAAGGCGCACGCCAGCATGCTCGGTCAGCAGATGCTCGCCCTTGAGCCGAGCGCTGTGGGCATCGATGGCGCCCAGCGTCAGCGCGCGGTCCTGGCCCTCACAACTCAAGTGAAGGGTGATTTCTCTCGGCAAGCCGGCACGCAGCCCACTACCTGCCGCCCATGGCGAACTCGGGTCATCGGCACGGGTTGCAGACGGTTGGCTCTGGGCAAACGCCTGGGCGGCTGCTTGCCAGAAATCATCGCTGAGTTCCGCTGGCGTCGGCAGCAACTGTTCCTGATAGCGCGGAATGAAGCCGGTATCCAGTTCGGCAGCGGCGAACGCCGGGTGACCGACGATGCGCCGCAGGAAATTGATGTTGGTCTTCAGGCCGCCGATGGCGAATTCGTCGAGCATGCTCAGCAGGCGCAAGCGCGCCTGTTCACGATCTTCGCCCCAGGCAATCAGCTTGCCGAGCATCGGGTCGTAGAACGGCGAAATTTCATCGCCTTCTTCAACGCCGCTGTCCACTCGACGCCCAGGCCCCTGGGCGGATTCGCGATACAGCTCCAGGCGACCGGTCGCCGGCAGGAAGTCATTGCCCGGATCTTCGGCATACAGTCGCACTTCGATCGCGTGCCCCACCAGCGGCACCTGATCCTGGGTCATCGGCAACGCTTCGCCGCGTGCCACGCGAATCTGCCAGGCCACCAGGTCGAGGCCGGTGATGGCTTCGGTAACCGGGTGTTCCACTTGCAGGCGGGTGTTCATCTCCATGAAGAAGAACTCGCCGCGCGCATCCAGCAAAAATTCCACGGTGCCGGCGCCGACATAACCGATGGCCTGCGCTGAACGCACGGCGGCCTCACCCATGGCGCGACGCAGTTCCGGGCTCAGGCCTGGCGCCGGCGCTTCCTCGACGACTTTCTGGTGCCGCCGCTGAATCGAGCAATCACGTTCGTTGAGGTACAGGCAGTTGCCGTGTTGGTCGGCGAATACCTGGATTTCCACGTGGCGTGGCTTGAGCAGGTATTTCTCCACCAGCATCCGCGAATCGCCGAACGACGATTGTGCCTCACGCTGTGCCGAGGCCAGGGCTTCGGCCAGTTGGCTGACGTCCTCGACCACTTTCATGCCTTTGCCGCCGCCACCGGCGGTGGCCTTGAGCAGCACCGGGTAGCCGATGCGCTCGCAGGCGGCGCGGAAGGTTTCCAGGTCCTGGGCTTCGCCGTGATAACCGGGCACCAATGGCACGCCGGCGGTTTCCATCAAGGCTTTGGCGGCGGACTTGCTGCCCATGGCGTCGATGGCCGAGGCAGGCGGGCCGAGGAATATCAGGCCGGCGCTTTCGATGGCGCGGGCGAACCCGGCGTTTTCCGACAGAAAGCCATAGCCAGGGTGAATCGCCTGGGCGCCACTGGCCTTGGCGGCAGCGATCAGTTTGTCGATTTGCAGGTAGCTGTCGGCGGCTTTGCTGCCGCCGAGGTCGACACGAATGTCGGCTTCGCGGCTGTGCCGGGCGTCACGGTCGGTGGCGCTGTGCACGGCCACGGTCGTCAGGCCCAGCGCCTTGGCGGTACGCATTACCCGGCAAGCGATTTCGCCACGGTTGGCCACCAGCAGGGTGGTGAGGACAGGTGCGCTCATCAACGGGGCTCCTTGGTGGTTTCGGCTTGCCAGCTCGGCGGACGTTTTTGCAGGAAGGCGCGCAGGCCTTCCTGACCTTCCGGGCTGACGCGGATGCGGGCGATGGCGTTTTCGGTGTAGCGGCGCAATGCCGGGGTCAGTGAGCCGTCGCCGACTTCGCGCAACAGATCCTTGCTGGCGCGCATCGCGGCCGGACTGTTGAGCAGCAGGTTGTCGATCCACTGCTCGACTTTCTGTTCCAGCTCGGCACTTGCATAGCTTTCCGACAACAGACCGATTTCCCGTGCCCGTTGCCCGCCGAAGCGCTCAGCGGTCAAGGCATAGCGACGTGTAGCGCGCTCGCCGATGGCTTGCACCACGAATGGGCTGATCACCGCCGGCGCCAGGCCGATGCGCACTTCCGACAGGCAGAACTGCGCGTCATCGGCACCGATGGCCATGTCGCAGCAACTGATCAGGCCCAGCGCGCCGCCAAAGGCCGCGCCTTGCACCACGGCCAGGGTCGGAACTTTCAGTTTGGCCAGGTTGTACATCAACTCCGCCAGTTCCCGGGCGTCATCGAGGTTGGTGGCGTAATCGAGTTCGGCCGATTGCTGCATCCAGGCCAGGTCGGCGCCGGCGCTGAAGTGTTTGCCGCGGCCGCGCACGATCAGAAACCGCAGGCTGGCATCGCTCGCGACTTTGTCGAGGGCGAGGATCAGCTCGCGAATCATTTCGGCGTTGAAGGCGTTGTTCTTTTCTTCACGGCTGAGCCACAGGGTGGCAAAACCACGCGGGTCGGTCAGCAGTTCGAGGGTGTTGAAGTCGCTCATATTGTCCGTCTCCACAACTCTGTTCTTCTGTAGGAGCGAGCTTGCTCGCGATGAACGCTCAACCGACGCTGGCTACCTGATGCCCCGCGTTATCGTTAACGCCTATCGCGAGCGAGCTCGCTCCTACAGAGGTCGGATCACATCCGGAACACGCCGAAGCGGCTCGGTTCGATTGGCGCGTTCAACGACGCGGACAAGGCCAGGGCCAGTACGTCGCGAGTCTGGGCCGGGTCGATGACACCGTCGTCCCACAGACGCGCGCTGGAATAGTAGGGGTGACCCTGTTCTTCGTACTGGTCGAGGATCGGTTGCTTGATCTCGGCTTCCTGCTCGGCACTGAAACCATGCCCACCGCGTTCAGCCTGTTCGCGCTTGACCTGTACCAGAACACCGGCAGCCTGTTCGGCGCCCATCACACCGATGCGCGCATTTGGCCACATCCACAGGAAACGCGGATCGTAGGCACGGCCACACATGCCGTAGTTACCTGCGCCGAAGCTGCCGCCAATGATCACCGTGAACTTCGGCACCTTGGCGCAAGCCACCGCCGTCACCAATTTCGCGCCGTGCTTGGCAATACCGCCGGCTTCGTATTTCTGGCCGACCATGAAGCCGGTGATGTTCTGCAAGAACAGCAAAGGAATGCCGCGCTGACAGGCCAGCTCAATGAAGTGCGCGCCTTTCTGCGCCGCTTCAGCGAAGAGAATGCCGTTGTTGGCGAGGATCGCGATCGGGTAACCGTGCAGGTAAGCAAAACCGCAGACCAGCGTTGTCCCGAACAGCGCCTTGAACTCGTCGAACACCGATCCGTCCACCAGTCGCGCAATCACTTCGCGCACGTCAAACGGTTGCTTGGCGTCGGCCGGGACCACACCGTACAACTCGTCACTGCTGTAGAGCGGGGCGATCGGAGTGCGTTGCTGAACCTCACCTTGCTTGCGCCAGTTGAGGTTGGCAACGCTGCGGCGCGCCAGCGCCAGAGCGTGCTCATCGCTCTCGGCGTAATGGTCGGCTACCCCGGAAATCTTGCAATGCACGTCAGCCCCACCGAGGTCTTCGGCACTGACCACCTCGCCGGTCGCGGCTTTCACCAGTGGCGGGCCGGCGAGGAAGATCGTCGCTTGTTCGCGGACCATGATCGCTTCATCGGCCATCGCCGGCACATAGGCGCCGCCAGCGGTGCAGGAGCCCATGACCACGGCAATCTGCGGAATGCCCATGGCGCTCATGTTGGCCTGGTTGAAGAAGATCCGCCCGAAGTGCTCGCGGTCCGGAAACACTTCATCCTGACGCGGCAGGTTGGCACCGCCCGAATCCACCAGATAGATGCACGGCAGGCGATTTTGCTGGGCGATGGTCTGGGCACGCAGGTGTTTTTTTACCGTCAGAGGGTAATACGAGCCACCTTTTACCGTGGCGTCGTTGGCGACGATCATGCATTCGACGCCTTCCACGCGGCCAATCCCGGCAATCACGCCAGCAGCGGGAACGTCTTCGCCATACACCTGGTAGGCCGCCAGTTGGCTGATCTCCAGAAACGGCGAGCCCGGATCCAGCAAACGGTTGATGCGCTCGCGGGGCAGCAGTTTACCCCGCGAGGTGTGGCGCTCCTGCGCTTTCGGGCCGCCACCTTGGGCGACTTGGGCGAGCAGGGTGTGCAGGGCGTCGACCTGTTTGAGCATCGCCGCACTGTTGGCGGTGAACTCCGCTGAACGAGGGTTGAGCTGGGTATGCAGGATAGCCATGGACAGCTCCGTTTAGCGGGTTTCGTTGAACAGTTCGCGACCGATCAGCATGCGACGGATCTCACTGGTGCCGGCGCCGATTTCGTACAGCTTGGCGTCACGTAGCAGACGGCCCGCCGGGAATTCGTTGATGTAACCGTTTCCGCCGAGAATCTGGATCGCGTCGAGGGCCATTTGCGTGGCACGTTCGGCGGAATAGAGGATCACCCCGGCGGCGTCCTTGCGCGTGGTTTCGCCACGCTCGCAAGCCTGGGCCACGGCGTACAGGTAGGCGCGGCTGGCGTTGAGTTGGGTGTACATGTCGGCGACCTTGCCCTGGATCAACTGGAATTCGCCGATGCTCTGGCCGAACTGCTTGCGGTCGTGAATGTACGGCACGATCAGGTCCATGCACGCCTGCATGATCCCGGTCGGGCCACCGGACAGGACAACGCGCTCGTAGTCGAGGCCGCTCATCAGCACTTTCACGCCGCCGTTGAGCACGCCGAGGATGTTTTCTTCCGGCACTTCGACGTCATCGAAAAACAGCTCGCAGGTGTTCGAACCACGCATGCCGAGCTTGTCGAACTTGTTGCTGCGGCTGAAGCCTTTCCAGTCGCGCTCGACGATGAAGGCGGTGATGCCGTGGGGGCCTTTTTCCAGGTCGGTCTTGGCGTAGATCACATAGGTGTTGGCGTCCGGACCGTTGGTGATCCAGGTCTTGCTGCCGTTGAGCACGTACCTGTCGCCGCGTTTGTCGGCACGCAGTTTCATCGAGACCACGTCGGAACCGGCATTCGGCTCGCTCATGGCCAATGCGCCGATGTGCTCGCCGCTGATCAGCTTCGGCAGGTATTTGGATTTCTGTTCGTGGTTGCCGTTGCGATTGATCTGGTTGACGCAGAGGTTGGAGTGGGCGCCGTAGGACAACGCCACCGAGGCCGAGCCACGGCTGATTTCTTCCATGGCCACCACGTGGGCCAGGTAACCCAGGCCGGCACCGCCGTATTCTTCCGGCACGGTAATGCCCAGCAGGCCCATGTCGCCGAATTTGCGCCACAGGTCGGCGGGGAACAGGTTGTCGGTGTCGATCTGAGCGGCGCGCGGGGCGATCTCTTTGGCGACGAAGGACTGAACCTGATCGCGCAGCATGTCGATGGTTTCACCGAGGGCAAAGTTCAGGGATGGGTAGCTCATGGGTCACCTTTTGGCTTTTTTGTCGGGTGGGGAGGGTCGTGATTCAGTTCTCACCTTTACGTTAACGTAAACCTGTGACGAATGGCTGTCAATCACCCTTTACGTTAACGTCAACTTGAGCGAGAGTAGAGGCAGTTCAAGATAGAAAAGCGGACCAACCCTGTAGGAGCGAGCTTGCTCGCGATGAAATTGAAGGCGACGCATTTTTCAGGCGGTACGCGTCATCGTTGACCTCCATCGCGAGCAAGCTCGCTCCTACAGGTAACCGCCGGTAGCCCATTAATAAAGACAATAGGGGTCGTCATGGATCAACCCAGTGCAAGCCCGCAACGCAGTTACACCCGTGGTTCCCAGGATAAAGCCTTGCTGGCGATGACTATCGGCCAGACGTTCGACAACACGGTTGCGCAGTACCCGGACGGGGAGGCGCTGGTGGTGCGCCATCAACAGCTGCGTTACACCTGGCGGCAATTGGCCGAGGCCGCTGACCTGCACGCCAGGGCGCTGTTGGCGTTGGGGTTGCAAGCCGGTGACCGGCTTGGCATCTGGGCACCAAACTGTGCGCAGTGGTGCATCAGCCAGATTGCCACCGCGAAAATCGGCGTGATTCTGGTCAACATCAATCCCGCGTATCGCAGTTCCGAACTCGAATACGTACTCAAGCAATCCGGTTGCCAATGGCTGGTATGCGCCGGGGCCTTCAAGACCTCGAACTATCACTCGATGCTGCAAGGCCTGGTGCCGGAACTGGCCGAGCAATCCATCGGCAAGTTGCACAGCGAGCGCTTGCCGGAGTTGCGCGGTGTCATCAGCCTGGATGCGCAGCCACCGTCGGGGTTCCTGCCATGGTCGCAACTGGCCGATCTGGCGGGCAGCGTGACGGTCGAGCAACTGCATGAGCGCCAGGACAGCCTGCATTTCGATCAGCCGGTGAATATCCAGTACACCTCCGGCACCACCGGGTTCCCCAAGGGCGCGACCCTCAGTCACTACAACATTCTCAACAATGGCTACATGGTCGGCGAAAGCCTGGGCCTGACGGCGGCCGATCGCCTGGTGATCCCGGTGCCGCTGTATCACTGCTTCGGCATGGTCATGGGCAACCTCGGCTGCATCACCCATGGCAGCACCATGATTTATCCAAACGACGCGTTCGATCCATTGCTGACCCTTGGCACCGTGGCTGAAGAAAAGGCCACGGCGCTGTACGGCGTGCCGACCATGTTCATTGCCATGCTCGATCAGCCGCAACGCGCCGGGTTCGACCTGTCGAGCCTGCGCACTGGCATCATGGCGGGCGCAACCTGTCCTATCGAAGTCATGCGCCGGGTCATCAGCGAAATGCATATGAGTGAAGTGCAGATTGCCTACGGCATGACGGAAACCAGCCCCGTGTCGTTGCAGACCGGTCCGTCGGACGATCTGGAATTGCGCGTCACCACGGTCGGGCGCACCCAGCCGCAACTGGAAAGCAAGATCATTGACGAGGCGGGCAACCTGGTGCCCCGTGGCACCATCGGTGAACTCTGTACCCGTGGCTACAGCGTGATGCTCGGCTACTGGAACAACCCGCAAGGCACCGCAGAAGCCATTGATCAGGCAGGCTGGATGCACACCGGCGACCTGGCGAGCATGAATGATGAGGGTTACGTGTGCATTGCCGGGCGTAACAAGGACATGATCATCCGTGGCGGTGAGAACATTTACCCGCGGGAGCTGGAAGAGTTTTTCTTTACTCATCCGGCTGTTGCGGACGTTCAGGTGATCGGCATTCCTTGCTCGCGCTACGGCGAAGAGATCGTCGCCTGGATCAAGTTCCACCCCGGCCACAGCGCCACCGAGCAAGAGCTGCAAACCTGGTGCAAGGAGCGCATCGCACACTTCAAGACGCCGCGCTACTTCAAGTTCGTCGAGGAGTTTCCTATGACCGTGACCGGCAAGATCCAGAAATTCCGGATGCGCGAGATCAGTATCGAGGAGTTGCGCATCAACAAGGCATGACGAGGCCTCTTGTAGAAGCGAGCTTGCTCGCGAAGAACTCAAGGATGCCGCGTTCATTCAGAATGTGCGCGTTATCGTTGGCGACCTTCGCGAGCAAGCTCGCTCCTACAGGGGGTGGTGAAATCTCAAATGCCAGACAGCACAAAGGGGAGCCGAGGCTCCCCTTTAATTTGTCGTTGCGCGTGCTCTTTTTTTATTATTGAGGGTCGGTCTGTTTTTGTTTTTGGCAACCGTTGCCCTTTACCGCTGTTTTTGGCGATCCCCATCCGGGATCAAGAGCAAACGTATTTTTTTGAGCGCTGATCTACTTTTTCGCCAAGCGATCCAAC
This sequence comes from Pseudomonas sp. Pseusp16, assembly GCF_047324915.1. NCBI lineage: Bacteria > Pseudomonadati > Pseudomonadota > Gammaproteobacteria > Pseudomonadales > Pseudomonadaceae > Pseudomonas > Pseudomonas sp. Pseusp16. The sequence goes on from NZ_CP168522.1 coordinate 547,094, forward strand.
CAGTTCGGGAGCTACCTGAAGGTAGTTTTATTGTTCTCTGCCCGGTTGCGGGTAACTCCGAAAAGCACCCTGAAAAGCACATCTTCTCCAAAAAAATCTGTTAGCTGCGTCTCTGCCGTGTTGTTTTTGTTATGTCAGAGTCGTTACGTCTTGTTTTTATTAGGTTTGCCGCAATTTTTTTATTCTTGTTATGCGATAGATATAGCAGGAGGCATGCCAACTTTTTAAAAGCCTTTAAAATCAATGGTTTGGAGTTTTGTAGGGTTTTGCGCCTCAGGCAACACCCTACATTTTGTTTCCGTGTTACTCGCTTGCGCCCACGTTTGAGTCCGCGCGGTAACACCTGGACACACTCAGTGCACTCACTGTGCGCTGCGGGCCTTGGCCACGCGGGAGCCGGTAGGACGACCCAATACGCTGCAAATCCGCTGACCGGCGAGCACCAAGGCGTCGAGATCGATTCCGGTGTCGATGCCCAGGCCGTTGAGCAGGTAAACCACGTCTTCGGTCGCGACGTTACCGCTGGCGCCCTTGGCATAGGGGCAACCGCCCAGGCCGGCGATGGAGCTGTCGAACACCGCGATGCCTTCCAGCAGACTGGCGTAGATGTTGGCCACAGCCTGACCGTAGGTGTCGTGGAAATGCCCTGCGAGTTTTTCCCGGGGCACATCCTTTGATACCACTTCAAACATCTTGCGGGTTGCGCCAGCGGTGCCGGTGCCGATGGTGTCGCCCAGCGAAACCTCATAGCAGCCCATGGCATAGAGTTCGCGAGCGACCACGGCGACTTGCTCCGGGGCGACGTTACCTTCATAGGGGCAGCCCAGCACACAGGACACGTAACCGCGAACCGTCACGCCGTGTTGTCTTGCCGCGTCCATGATCGGTACGAAACGCTCCAGGCTTTCGCTAATCGAGCAGTTGATGTTGCGTTGGGAAAAAGCTTCGGATGCCGCCGCGAACACCGCCACTTCCTTCACTCCGGCCGCGAGGGCATCTTCGAAACCGCGCAGGTTGGGGGCGAGTGCGCCGTAGGTGACGTCCGGTTTGCGCTGGATCTGCGCGAAGACATCGGCGGAACCGGCCATCTGCGGCACCCACTTGGGCGAAACGAAACTGCCGACTTCTATATAGCCAAGTCCGGCTGCGGTCAGTGCATCGACCAGTTGCACCTTGTCGGCGACGCTGATGGGCTGGGCTTCGTTCTGCAGGCCGTCGCGGGGGCCGACTTCGACAATGCGTACGTGGGAGGGGAGGGACATGGGCTTCGACCTGTGCTGATTGTCTGAATGCTGAGAGAACCCTGTAGGAGCGAGCTTGCTCGCGATGGGCTCCCAGGCACCGCGTTTGTCCAGCAGACACGCGTTATCGTTAACGGCCATCGCGAGCAAGCTCGCTCCTACAGGGGGCGGTGTGGATTTACTGAATCGATTCCTGGCTTTTGAGCGTCTGCTCCAGCGCCTGCACGCAGCGCTCTTCGGCAGTGTCCAGCTCCAGTTTCATCTGTTCGATGTCCAGCAACTGCTGCTCAAGCTGCTCACGGCGCTCGCTGATTTTCGCCAGCATGCTGTGCAGTTGCTTGGTGTTACCGCTGGACGGGTCGTAGAGCTCGATCAACTCGCGGCATTCAGCCAGTGAGAAACCGATGCGTTTACCCCGCAGGATCAGCTTCAGGCTGACCTTGTCGCGAGGCGAGTAAATGCGTTCCTGGCCACGGCGCTCGGGGCTGAGCAGGCCTTGCTCTTCATAAAAGCGAATGGCGCGGGTGGTGATGTCGAGCTCGCGGGCGAGATCGGAAATGCTGTAGGTCTGGCTGCTCATGGGCGCGCTCGCAAAAGGTCATGGCGCTAAGCTAATGGCAGGTTGACGTTTACGTCAAGGGGCAGGGTTTTTCAGTGTTCTCACCGGCCCCTTCGCGAGCAAGCCCGCTCCCACAGGGGAACGCATTCCAAATGTGGGAGCGGGCTTGCTCGCGAAGAACGATAACCAGGTGTAGTGCCCTACACCTTCTCGAGCTTTTTCTCCTGCGCCGTCACTTGCTGGCACAACTCGATCATCTGCTCGCGCATCCAGCGGTTCGCCGGGTCCTGGTCAGTGCTTTCGTGCCAGTAAAGGTGGGTTTCCACCGGCGGTACATCGTTGACCGGCAGATAAAAGGCGTGCAGGTCGTTGCGGCGGGCGAAGCGTTCCGGCACGGTCATGACCATGTCCGTCTGCTGCAACACCTGCGAGGCCATCAGGTAATGCTGGGAGCGCAGGGCGATCTTGCGCTGGATGCCCATCTTGCCCAGCGCCAGGTCGACATAGCCGAGGCCGCTGCGGCGGCTGGAAATGTGGATGTGGGTCAGGCCCAGGTAATCATCCAGCGTGAGTTTCTCTTTGCCCGCCAGCGGATGCCCCTTGCGCATGGCGCACACGTAGCGGTCTTCCATCAATTTGACATGACGTACCTGCGGGTCGGTGTTGAGCGGCGCATCGACCGCGAAGTCGAGGCGTCCGGCGGCCAGTTCCTTGGTGGTTTCGCGACGTTTGGACAGGAAGCTTTCGATGATCACCGTCGGCGCCAGGCGGCGCAGGCGCTGGAACAGCGGCGGCAGGATCACAGCTTCGGTGAGGTCGGTCATGCTGATGCGGTAGGTCTTGACCGCCTGCTGCGGGTTGAATATGCGGCTTTCCTGCACCGACACGCGCAGCAGCGAGAGTGCGTTGCGCACCGGGCCGATGATGTTCTGGGCCATGGGCGTCGGCACCATGCCCTGGGCGGTGCGCACGAACAGCGGGTCGTTGAAGGTCTCGCGTAGACGCGCCAGCGCATTCGACACCGCCGGTTGGGTGATGCCGACGATTTGCCCGGCGCGGGTCAGGTTGGCTTCGGTGTAGATCGCGTCGAAGACGATGAAAAGGTTGAGATCGACCTTGCTCAGATTCATTACGCGGGCTCTCTTATTGTGTGGGCGGACTGACCGTGACGATCAGTCGATCATATATCGGTGATGAATGTTAATACACGCCGAGAATAGGCTAGGTAAATTATCAACGCTGTTCTAGCATCGATTGCATGATCTAAACAACCTCCCCCAAGAAGGTATCTTGCTCATGGATTTCGCTTATTCGCCCAAGGTTCAGGAACTGCGCGAGCGCGTGACAGCGTTCATGGACACCTACGTTTATCCCGCCGAAGCCGTGTTCGAACGGCAGGTCGCCGAAGGCGATCGCTGGCAGCCGACCGCGATCATGGAAGAGCTCAAGGCCAAGGCCAAGGCCGAAGGCCTGTGGAATTTGTTTCTGCCTGAGTCAGAACTGGGTGCCGGCCTGACCAACCTCGAATACGCGCCGCTGGCGGAAATCATGGGCCGCTCGCTGCTGGGGCCAGAGCCGTTCAACTGCTCGGCACCGGACACCGGCAACATGGAAGTGCTGGTGCGTTACGCCAACGAAGAGCAGAAACAACGCTGGCTCGAACCCTTGCTGCGCGGCGAGATCCGCTCGGCATTCGCCATGACCGAACCGGATGTAGCATCCTCCGACGCCACCAACATGGCTGCCCGTGCGGTGCGCGATGGCGACGAGTGGGTGATCAATGGCAAGAAATGGTGGACCTCGGGTGCTTGCGACCCGCGCTGCAAGATCCTGATTTTCATGGGGCTGAGCAATCCGGACGGGCCACGTCACGCCCAGCACTCGATGATTCTGGTGCCGGTGGACACCCCCGGGGTAAAAATCCTGCGTCCGCTGCCGGTGTTCGGCTACGACGACGCTCCCCACGGTCACGCCGAAGTGCTGTTTGAAAATGTCCGGGTGCCGTACGAAAACGTCCTGCTGGGCGAAGGCCGTGGCTTCGAAATTGCTCAAGGTCGCCTTGGCCCGGGCCGGATTCACCACTGCATGCGTTCGATCGGCATGGCCGAGCGTGCGCTGGAACTGATGTGCAAACGCTCGGTGAGCCGTACGGCATTCGGCAAACCCCTGGCGCGGCTGGGCGGTAACGTCGACAAGATCGCCGACTCGCGGATGGAGATCGACATGGCACGCCTGCTGACACTGAAGGCGGCGTACATGATGGACACGGTTGGCAACAAAGTGGCCCGCAGCGAGATCGCGCAGATCAAGGTCGTCGCGCCAAACGTTGCGTTGCGAGTGATCGACCGGGCGATCCAGATCCATGGCGGGGCAGGGGTTTCCAACGATTTCCCGCTGGCCTACATGTATGCGATGCAGCGCACCCTGCGCCTGGCCGACGGCCCGGATGAAGTGCACCGTGCGGCGATTGGCAAGTTCGAGATCGGCAAGTACGTGCCGAAGGAAATGATGCGTAGCGGGCATTAAGACCGCGGTGTTGCCATTCGCGGGCAAGCCCGCTCCCACAGGTATTATGTGGGAGCGGGCTTGCTCGCGAAGGCGTCATTCCCTTCAATGCAGCAACATCAGATTCAATACACCCAAACCTCAACCCGTCGATTCCTGATCCTTCCTTCATCGGCGCTATTGGCCGCCACCGGCATTTCGGCACCGAATCCACGAATCTCGCGAAACACCACGCCGCTCTTCACCAACTCCCGGCGTACCGCCATGGCCCGCAGTTTCGACAACAGATCGGCGCGCGCCGGGTCGCTCTTGGCATCGCCAAACCCCACCAGCGTGACCTGTCCCTCGGCCTTGCCGTGCTGTTTGATATAGTCGAGCACCCGCCACAGGTCCTGTCGGGCCTTGTTGTCCAGGGTGGCGCTGCCTTCCTCGAAGCGGAAGTTCACCGACAACCGTTGCGCGTGACGGCTCAGCGCCTGATAACCCTCGGGCATCAACGCATTGGGCGTCACGGCCATGGCCTGGACGGTTTGGGCAATAAATCCGTTGGCGGCCACAATGGCTTGACCGTCAGCGCTTTGGGCAAAGGCCACCAGGGCATTGGCCCAGGGATTTTTTTCGTTGGGTGGCAGGTAGAAGAACAATCGGCGGGACAGCGGATAGTCTTCGGTGGCAATCAGGCTGTTGAGCGGCAGCATGGCTTGCGATTGACCGTCGACAATGGCAACAGCCCTGGCCTGGCGCACGTAGGGTAAACCGATGAAACCGATGCCTTGTGGATCAGCGCTGACCGCATCGGACAGTTGTTCGCTGGACTCGAAGCGCTTCGCCGCGCTGCCGAGGGTTTTCCCACGATTACTGAGGACCAGTTCCTTGAAGGTGTCGTAGGTCCCGGACTGATCGTCCCGTGCATACAGATGAATCGGCCCGCCATGGCCGCCGATGTCTTCCCAGGTCTTCACTTCGCCACTGAAAATACGCGCCAGTTGCACGGTGTCGAGTTGACTCAGCGGATTGTCCGGGTGAAGAATGATCGCCAGGCCGTCGATGGCGATGACCTGTTCGGCGCTGGGGCTTTTCAGGTCACCGAGGGACTGCAGGCTGGCCAGTTCGCTGTCCTTGATCGGGCGCGATGAGGCGGCCAGATCGGCACGGGCTGCTTTTAGCGCAGTGAAACCGGTACTGGAACCATGGGCTGCCACCTCCACCACGATCCGACGGCCCTGGGCGGTTTCACCGACAATGCGCAGTTCGTTGGCGGTGTCCGGGGTTTCGCGGTGAATCCTGCGCAGGCCCTGCGCGCTCAACAACCCCTCGACCAGCGCCGGCCCCAATGCCGCACCGATGGTATTGGAACCCTGAATGCGCAGCACCGGGCCGTGTTCGGGTGTCGGCAAGTCGCCGGCCGAGCCTGCCTGCGGCAAGCCCATGCACAGCATCAACAGGAACAACACGCGCAGCATCATGCCGGCACCTTGTATAGCCAAAGGAGGTGTCGGGAGATTAAGTCAGTAAGGTTTCCGAAAAATGACACTTTGCAAATGTGGGAGCGGGCTTGCTCGCGAAGGGGCCATAACATTCAATGTCGATGTTGAATGTAGGACCGCCTTCGCGAGCAAGCCCGCTCCCACAGGGAATTGATGCAGCCGTCAGGGATCAGCTCAACTCAAGCCAGATCGGCGCATGGTCCGAGGGTTTTTCCATGCCGCGCAGTTCGTAGTCCACCCCGGCGGCCTTCACCCGCGGCAGCAAGCCGTGGGAGGCGAGGATCAGGTCGATACGCAGGCCACGCTTGGGCTCGTCTTCGAAGCCACGGCTGCGGTAGTCGAACCAGCTGAAGGTGTCGGTCACGTCCGGGTTCAAGTGACGGAAACTGTCGACCAGGCCCCAGTTTTTCAGGCGGGCCATCCACTCGCGCTCTTCGGGCAGGAAGCTGCATTTGCCGGTTTTCAGCCAGCGCTTCATGTTGTCCGGGCCGATGCCGATGTCACAGTCTTCCGGGGAAATGTTCACATCGCCCATCACCACCAGTGGCTGGTCGTTCTTGAACTGGCTTTCCAGCAATAGCTGCAAATCGTTGTAGAAGCGTTCCTTGGCCGGGAATTTGGTCGGGTGGTCGCGGCTTTCGCCCTGTGGGAAATAACCGTTCATGATGGTCACCGGCACGCCGTTGGCGTCGGCAAAGGTGCCCCAGATGAAGCGCCGTTGGGCGTCTTCTTCGTCGGTGGCGAAACCTTTATGCAGGGCCAGCGGCTCCTGGCGCGAGAGCAGGGCGACGCCGTAGTGGCCTTTTTGCCCGTGGAAATACACGTGATAGCCCAGGGCACTGACTTCCTCGAGAGGGAACTGGTCGTCGTGGACCTTGGTTTCCTGCAGGCCGATCACATCGGGCTGGTGCTTTTCGATCAGCGCCGCCAGCTGATGGGGACGGGCGCGCAGCCCGTTGATGTTGAAGGAGACGATCTTCATGGTCGGCAGTCCTGGCAAAAGGGCGATGCTAGCTGACATGGGGGAATCGGGCCAGTGTGGGGTGAGGGGATTCGGTTTTGCCTGTCAGCTTTATGTGGGCAGTGATGGCCCCTTCGCGAGCAAGCCCGCTCCCACAAAAGCAAAGGCGATTTCATTGCCTACACTGATTTCGGATCTGTAAGGAATTGTGTCAGTGTCAATCAGCTCGTAACAACAAGAGCGCAGCCTTCCGAGCTGTGCCGGGGAGATCGACCGTCATGCCCGAAACCTCGACCGCCATTGCCGATATTCACATGCTCGACAGCGGCTACGCCCGCGAAGCGCGTTCGCTGCTGTACCAGGCGTATCGACATGAGCCGACCTTCGGCTATTTGTTCGAAGCCGAGCGCCCCGGTTACGAACAGCGGGTTCGCGCCACCGTGCGCGAACTGGTGAACCAGCATTTTCTCCAGGACCTGCCGGCCATCGGCCTGCTGGTCAACGACCGCCTGATCGGCATCGCCCTGATCGCACCGCCGCAACGTCGTCTTGGCATCACCGAAAGTTGGGCCTGGCGCCTGCGCATGGTGCTCAGCACGGGGTTTCGCTGTACTCGTCGCTACCTCGAATATCACGCTGCCGTGGAGGCCTGCGTGCCGAACGACTCGGTGCACGTCCTGCCATTGCTGGGGGTACATCCGCAGTTCCAGGGCAAACACTTCGGCGAGCAGTTGCTGCAGGCCGTGCACAACTGGTGCGCGGTGGATGAAAACTCACAGGGGGTAATTCTCGACACCGGCAATCCGCGTTATCTGGAGTTCTACAAGCGTCAGGGCTATGAGGAAATCGGCGAGGTCGCCGTAGGACCGGTTCGCGAGCACGTGTTTTTTCACCCCAATCCTCAGGTGCTGCACACCGCATCGGCCTGAACCGAGAACTTTCCGGGGAAGTCATGCTCTATCACGCTCTCAAGCTCGTGATAGCATCCGCGCCTATGAAGTTTCCAGGAAGAAATACCAGCGGTGTGCTGATGCTGATGATCAGCTGCGCGGCGCTGGCACAAAGTGAATTGGATGTGCGTGTCAAACCGTCCAATGATGAGCTCAAGGCCAATATAGAAGGCTATATCGGCAGCCTCGGCGATCGCGACGAACAGGCGTTGCTGCGCTTCGGCCGTGGCGCCGAAGAACAGGCGCGCAAGGCCGCCCAGGCCTTGGGTTATTACCAGCCGCAGATCGACAGCGAGGTGAAGGGTGGCGACACGCCGCGCCTGGTGTTGAAGGTCGACCCCGGCGAACCGGTGCATCTGCGCAATGTCACGGTGCGTGTCGACGGTCCGGCTGCCTCCCTCAAGTCCTTTCGAGTCCCCAAAAGCGACGCGCTCAAGCCCGGTGCCGTACTCAATCATGGCCGCTACGAGGACGCCAAGCGCCTGATCCAGAATCAGGCTTCGCGCTATGGCTTTTTCAGCGGCCGTTTCACCCGTTCAAAACTGTCGGTCGACCCACGGGCCGGCGTCGCCGATATCGAATTGATCTATGAAAGTGGTCCGCGCTATACCTTGGGCAAAGTCAGTTTCCAGGGTGATACGCCGTTCGATGACGAGCTGCTGCAGCGCATGGTGCCCTTCAAGGCCGGTACGCCCTATGACTCGGAACTGATCGCCGAACTCAATCAGAACCTGCAATCGAGCGGTTACTTCGAAGGCGTGCGCGTGGACGCGGCACCCACGGCGTCCAGGAACGATGCGATCCCGGTCGACGTCAAGCTTGAAACCCGCAAGCCACGGACCATGGGCCTGGGCCTGGGTTTTTCCACCGACGTCGGCCCACGGGCCAAGGCCAACTGGACCCGGCACTGGGTTAACGCGCAAGGGCACAGTTACGGCTGGGAGGCCGAGATCTCGGCGCCACGGCAAAACGTCGGGCTGTTCTACGACATTCCGCTGGACCCACCGCTGACGGACAAACTGCGTTTTGCCGGCGGCTATCAGAATGAGGACATCGCGGGCACCGACACCCACAGCAAGCTGCTGACCCTTGGCCCCGAGTGGCACAGCAAATTGCCCAGCGGCTGGCAACGGGTGGTGTCGCTGAAATGGCAGCGCGAGGATTACCAACTGGGTGACGACTCGGGACTCAGTACCTTGCTGATGCCCGGTGTGAGCTACTCATACCTCAAGAGCGACAACCGCATCGACCCGCACAACGGTTATCGCCTGCAATTCGAAAGCAAAGTGGCCAAGGAAGGTCTGGGTTCCGACAGCAACCTGATCTACGGCACGGCATTGGTCAAAGGCTTGACCACGGTGTTCGACAACCATCGCTTCCTCGGGCGGGTGCAGGTCGGCGGCAGTGCCACCAACGGTTTCAAATCGGTACCGCCGTCGTTGCGCTTCTTCGCCGGTGGCGACCAGAGTGTGCGCGGTTACGACTATCAGAGCCTGTCCCCGGAAAACTCCGACGGTGACCGCATCGGTGGCCGCTACATGGTGGCTGCCAGCGCGGAATATCAGTATTCCATCGCCGAAAAATGGCGGATCGCGACCTTTGTCGATCAGGGCAACTCATTCAATACACTCGAACTGCCGAACCTCAAGACCGGGGTCGGTATCGGCGTGCGTTGGGTATCGCCGGTGGGGCCGATCCGCCTCGACCTGGCGCATGCGCTGGACGACGATGGCGGCATTCGACTGCACTTTTCCATGGGGCCTGAGCTGTGAAGCGTGGTTTGAAAGTAACGCTGCTGGCGATGGCGGCGCTGTTGATGCTGGTTGTGCTGACGCTGGCCACGGTGTTGGGCACGGCGACGGGCAGCCGCTGGGCGTTGGGCTTCGTACCGGGTTTGACCCTGGACAACTTCCAGGGCCGGCTGGGCGGGCAATGGAGTGCCGACCGGGTGTTGTGGCAACAGGACAACAACCGGGTCGAGCTGAGCCAGGTGATTTTTGCCTGGTCGCCGCTGTGCCTGACCCGCATGACCTTGTGCGTCGAGCAATTGCAGGCCGGTCAGGTCAGCCTGACCTTCCCGCCGGGTGCAGAAGAACCGGGCAGCGGTCCGATCACGCTACCGGAACTGAAGTTGCCATTGGCCATCGAACTTGGAGAGATCAAGGTCGGCAGCCTGTTGTTCAACGGCAGCGAAGAGCTCAAGGGTTTGCAACTCGCGGCGCACTGGACGACGGCCGGTTTGCAGATCGACTCTGCATCGTTACAGCGCGAAGACCTGAGCCTGAGTCTGTCCGGCCTGCTGCAACCGAGCGGTAACTGGCCGCTCAGCGCCGAAGGCAAACTGACCTTGTTGTCGACACCCGAGCCCTTGGCGCTGGCGTTGAAGATCGACGGCGACCTGCTGAAAACCCTGAACCTGAAAGCCGACAGCAGCGGTTACCTCAACGGGCAACTGACAGGCGAACTGCAACCGCTGGTGGAAAACCTGCCGGCCAAGGTACGAATCACCGCCGATGGCTTCAAGCCCGGTGCCGATCTGCCGGACACCCTGCAACTCAATCAGCTTGAGCTCACTGGTGCCGGTGACTTGAAGAGCGGCTACGCGCTGCTCGGCAAAGCCACGTTACCCGCCGAGCAAGGGCCGGTCGCCTTGGCGCTGCAAGGCAAGGTCGACGCCAGCGGCGCGCAGATCGCCGCGCTGGACCTGACCGCCAATGACAAGCAAAGCCTCAAGCTCACCGGGCAGCTGGATTGGAGCAAAGGCCTGAGCGCCGAGGCGAAGATCGACTGGCTGGACTTCCCGTGGCACCGGCTCTATCCGGTGATCGACGAGCCGGAGGTGACGTTGCGCCGCTTCAACGGCGAGGTGTCCTACACCGACGGCAAATACCTCGGTCACTTTGACGCCGCTGCGGATGGTCCTGCCGGCGCTTTCACCCTGGCCAGCCCGTTCGCGGGCGACCTGACGAAAATCTACCTGCAACAGATTCAACTCCAGGCCGGGCAGGGCAAGGCCGAGGGGCACTTGAACCTGCAATTCGCCGACGGCATTGCCTGGGACACCGCGCTGGACTTGTCGGCGATCAACCCGGCGTACTGGGTTGCGGAGCTGCCGGGCACGCTGGCCGGGCCGTTGCGCAGCCAGGGCGAGATGAAGAACGAAACGCTCAGCCTCAATGCAGACCTGGACCTCAAGGGCAAACTGCGCGGTCAACCGGCGGTGATCCAGGCCAAGGCCGATGGCCGTGGTGAGCAATGGAACCTCAACGCCCTGCAAGTTCGCCTCGGCGATAACAGCATCAGCGGCAAAGGCAGCCTGCAACAGAAACTCGCCGGGCAGATCGATCTCAAGCTGCCGCACCTGGCCCAGCTCTGGCCGCAACTGCGTGGCCAACTCAATGGCCGCGTGGATGTCGCCGGCACACTCACGGCGCCCCAAGGCAAGCTTGACCTGCAAGGCTCGCAACTGGCCTTCCAGGACAATCGCCTGCAAAGCCTGAACCTCGACGCCACGCTGGACAGTGCGCAACGGGCGAAAATCGACCTCAAGGGCAGCGGCATCCGGGCCGGCGACACCTCGCTGGGAACGCTGACCGCCAGCGGCCAGGGCGACATCAAAAACCAGAAGCTGAGCCTCGACCTGCAAGGGCCGAAGCTGAAACTGGCCCTGGGCCTGGACGGTACGTTGGACAAAGGCAATTGGCGCGGACGCCTGGCCAGCGGTGATATCCAGGCCGGTGGCCAGGACTGGAAGCTGCAAGGGCCGGCGAAACTCGAACGCCTGGCGGACGGCAAAATCAACTTCGGCGCTCATTGCTGGGCGTCCGGCCAGGCCAGCCTGTGCGGTGAAGACTCGCGCCTGATGCCCGAGCCGAAGCTGCGTTATCACCTCAAGCAATTCCCGATCGACAGCCTCGCGCAGTGGTTGCCGAAGGATTTCGCCTGGCAGGGCCGGCTCAATGCCGACCTGCAACTGGACCTGCCGGCCAGTGGCCCGAATGGCCAGATCAGCGTCGATGCCGGTGGCGGCACGTTGCGCATCAAGGAAAAGGACCAGTGGCTGGACTTCCCGTACCAGACCCTGAAACTCACCAGCAAACTCACGCCCAAACGCATCGACACCGAACTTGATTTCGTCGGTGGCAAACTCGGTGAACTGATGGTGCAGGCGCAGCTCAATCCGTTGCCGAAGAACAAACCGCTAAGCGGCTCGTTCCGCTTGAACGGGCTGGACCTGTCGGTGGCGCGGCCGTTTGTGCCAATGGTCGAAAAGCTGGCCGGGCGCCTGAATGGCAGTGGCACGATTTCCGGTGGGCTGTTGGCGCCGCAGGTCAATGGCAGCCTGCAACTCAGCGACGGCGTGGTGGCCGGGCCCGAGCTACCGATGGAGCTGCAAAACCTGCACGTTCAAGCGCTGATCTCCGGTGAAAGCGTACAGCTCAATGGCGGCTGGAACAGCGGCAAGGCCGGGCAGGGCAGCCTGAACGGCAACATCGCCTGGGGTCAGGCGCTGGTGGTGGATCTGGCGCTCAAGGGGACGCAGTTGCCGGTCACCGTCGAGCCTTACGCCAAGCTTGAAGTCGCACCGGACCTGAAGATTTCGATGAAGGGCGACGAACTGGCCATCGCCGGCAAAGTGCTGGTGCCCAAAGGCGAGATCACCATTCGCGAGTTGCCGCCGTCGACGGTCAAGGTCTCCGATGACACGGTGATCGTCGGGCAGCAAACCGAGCAGGGCAAGCCGCCGCTGGCCATGAGGATGGATATCGAAGTGCTGGTCGGCGAGGACAAGCTGAGCTTTGCCGGGTTTGGCTTGACGGCCAATGTGCAGGGGCATGTGCACATCGGCGACAACATGGACACCCGTGGCGAGCTGTGGCTCAACGACGGTCGCTATCGCGCCTACGGCCAGCGGCTTTCGGTGCGCCGGGCACGCTTGCTGTTTGCCGGGCCCATCGACCAGCCGTACCTGGACATCGAGGCCATTCGCAAGACTGACGACATCATCGCCGGCATTCGTTTGAGTGGCAGCGCCGAGCAGCCGACCACACAGATCTTCTCCGAACCGGCCATGAGCCAGGAGCAGGCCCTGTCTTATCTGGTGCTCGGGCGTCCGCTGAGCAGCAACGGCGAAGACAACAACATGCTCGCCCAGGCGGCCCTCGGTCTGGGCTTGATGGGCAGTGCCGGGGTGACTGGCGATCTGGCGAAGAACCTGGGGATCCAGGACTTCCAGCTCGACACCCAGGGCAGCGGCACCACCACCAGTGTGGTGGCCAGCGGCAACCTGTCCGAGAAGCTCAGCCTGCGCTATGGCGTTGGCGTGTTCGAACCGGCCAACACCATTGCCTTGCGCTACAAGCTGAGCAAAAAGGTCTACCTCGAAGCCGCCGGCGGCGTGGCCAGTTCGCTGGACATCTTTTACAAGCGGGACTTCTAATTCTCAATCAAGCGGCGGTTCGGCAATCCGGTTTGCCTGCTCAGGCGGCCTGATAGCCTGTCTTTTGTTTGCGGTGTACATATCCGTTTCTTCGGCAACGGCGACTTAGGGTTTCGCCCTGACGGCGACTCACTTTTTTTACAAGCGCCTAAAAAAAGTAAGCAAAAAAACGCTCGCCCCGAACGTCCGGCCCCTCGCTTAGGCTCGGGGTTCCTTCGCTCCGGCATTCATCCGGGGGCATTGCTCTACGGTTTGCTTCGCTGCACCTCCCTGCAATGTGTGCGGCTGCGCCGCACGACGCTGCGCGCCTATCCCCGGATGAACACCGGAACGAGGCCTGCCGAGGGGGCGGGTGGATCAAGATCAAGAGCGGCAGGCGAGCTAACGCTCGCTCCTGTAGGAGCGAGCTTGCTCGCGATGGACGTCAACGATGACGCGGGCTGCCTGAATGCCCGCAGTGTCCTGGCGTTTTTCGCGAGCCAGCTCGCTCCTACAGGGGAACGCGTTCAATTGCGATCAGGCCGGCCGGTAGGCCGCCTCGCTTTTGCTTTTGATCTTCTTGCCCCCTCGTGAGGCCGAACGTCAGGGGCAAGAACCCTTGATTACTTGGGGGCGGGCGGCGCTCCGCTTTTCCAAGTAACCCGCTGTAAGAGCGGAACCAATAGTCGCCGTTACCGCAGCAATGGATATGTACACCATCAACAATAAGGTCAGAAAAGCGGTGACATCCGTCTATGACCACAAAACCCGAAACCACCGGTCAACTATTTACCAAGCCTGCTAACTATTACGTTGACATTCGCTGCCTAGGCAGTAACATCTCGACATACATTCACTGCCTAGGCAGCTAACTGGTGGTCAGATGAAACATTTCTCTCCAGACGATTTCCACAATTGCCATCTCGGCCTGTTGCTCGGACGTGCCGCGCTGCTCAAGGACCGGATCCTCGACACCCGCATGGAACCCCACGGCATCACCGCCGCGCAGTTCAAGGTGTTGATCATCATGGCCCAGTACGGCGTCGACTCGCCGGGCGAGTTGTGCCGCCACCTGTCCCTCGACAGCGGTTCGATGACGCGCATGCTCGATCGTCTGGAACAGAAAGGTTTCCTTGCCCGCCAACGCTCCGACGCGGATCGCCGTCAGGTGCAGCTTGTACTCACGGAAGAGGGCCAGAAGCTCGCCGGGCTGTTGCCGCACATCGGCGCCGAAGCCATGAATGAACTGGCCGGTGCCATCACTCCGGAAGAGTTGAAAACCCTGGAGCTGATCCTGAAGAAAATTTTGCTGGCAGCCGGTGACCCGATCACCTTGCTGCGTGTAGGTGACAAATGAGCAGTAAACCCTTGCGTACCGGCCTTGGCCTGGTGTTGTTGGCCATGAGCCTGGCCGGTTGCGCCAGTTACAGCGGCCTGAAGACCGAAGGTGTCAAACTCGACGCGAAAAGCCTCAAGGCCGGGCAATCCCTTGGTGGCGTGACCCTGTCGCCGGCCGCCTGGCCGAAAAGCGACTGGTGGAAAAGCCTCGGCGACCCGCAACTCGACGGCCTGATCCGCGAGGCCCTGCGCGACAGCCCGGACATGCAAATTGCCGACGCCCGTGCCCATCAGGCCAACGCTGCCGCTTCTGCAGCTGACGCCGAGCGGATGCCGACCCTGGATGCCAGCGCCGGTGTCAGCCGCTCGCGCCTGGCCCGGGACCAGGACCCGCGCGGGCAGGGTGACGCTTACGCCACCATTCGCAACATCAGCACCAGTTTCAATTACAACTTCGACCTGTGGGGCGGTCAGCGCGATGCCTGGGAAGCCGCCCTCGGCCAGGCCCGTGCTGCCGAAGTCGACCAGCAGGCTGCGCAACTGACGCTGGCCGCCGATGTCGCCCGGGCCTATAGCGATCTCGGTCAGGCGCACATCGTCTACGACCTGTCCAGCGAAGACCTCAAGCGCACCCGGCAAATGCTCGAGCTGAGCCAGCGGCGCCTGACTGCCGGGATCGACAGCCAGTACCAGTTCCAGCAGACCGAAAGCCTGGAAGCCACCTCCCAGGCCAACCTGATCGACGCGCAAAAGCGCCTGAACAGCGCGAAAATCGCCCTCGCGGTGCTGCTCGGCAAAGGCCCTGACCGCGGCAATGAAATTGCCCGACCCAACATTCTTCAGCCGAGCGCGGTAGCGCTACCTTCGGTGCTGCCGGCCGAACTGCTCGGGCGTCGCCCGGACCTGGTGGCCGCGCGCTGGCGGGTCGAGGCGGCGAGCAAGAGCATCGACGCCGGCAAGACCCGGTTCTATCCCAACTTGAACCTCAGCGCCGCCGCCGGTGCCGAATCCTTGCTGGGCGATGCGATGTTTGGTTCGGCCAGCCGCTTCTTCAACATTGCACCGACGATCTCGGTACCGATCTTCGACGGTGGCCGCTTGCGCGCCGACCTCGATTCGCGTGACGCCGATTACGACCTCGCCGTGGCGCAGTACAACAAAAGCCTGGTAAAGGCGCTGGGGGATGTCAGTGACAGCATCAACCAGTTGCGCGATATCGGCCGGCAAATCGCTGCCCAGCAGCACGCCACCGACATCGCCCAGGATTCCTACAACACCGTGGTCCAGCGTTACGGTTCCGGCATCGGCAACTACCTGGACGTGCTCAGCATCGAGCAGCAATTGCTCCAGGCCCAGCGTCAGCTGGCCAACCTGAATGCCGAGCAGATTGACCTGTCGATCCAACTGATGCAGGCGCTGGGCGGCGGTTTCCAGCCTGAGGCCATAGCCTCGGCCGATGCCACTCCAGCCACGCTGACCCACTAATTCAAGGTACTTGTCATGGCCACTGCCGATACAACTCAACCTCCGGAAAACACCCAAGGCAACCCCAACTCGGGCAAGCGCAAGTTCATGCTGTTGGTGCTGGCTGTTGCCGTCGTGCTCAGCGGCGCGGGCGTCTGGGCCTACCACGAGTTTTACGGGCGCTGGAGCGAAAGCACCGACGACGCCTATGTGAACGGCAACGTGGTGGAAATCACGCCGCTGGTCACCGGCACCGTGGTCAGCATCGGCGCCGATGACGGCGACCTGGTGCATGAAGGCCAGGTGCTGGTGAACTTCGACCCGAACGACGCCGAAATCGGCCTGGAAAATGCCCAGGCCAATCTGGCTCGTACCGTGCGTCAGGTGCGTGGCCTGTACAGCGATGTGGATGGCATGAAAGCCCAGGTCAATGCCCAGAAAGCCGAAGTGCAAAAGGCCCAGGACAACTTCAGCCGGCGCAAGAATCTCGCTGCCGGCGGGGCGATTTCCCAGGAAGAGCTGTCCCACGCCCGCGACGACCTGACCTCGGCGCAAAACGCCCTGGCCAACGCCGAGCAAAAGCTCAAGACGACCAGCGCGCTGGTCGATGACACCGTGGTTTCATCGCACCCGGACGTGATGGCCGCCGCTGCGCAACTGCGCCAGGCTTACCTGAACAACTCACGCAGCGTCCTGATTGCACCGGTCACCGGTTACGTGGCCAAGCGTTCTGTTCAACTGGGCCAACGCGTGCAACCGGGCACCGCGCTGATGGCGGTGATTCCGCTGGATCAGCTGTGGATCGACGCCAACTTCAAGGAAACCCAGCTGCGTGACATGCGCATCGGCCAGCCGGTCGAGATCGAAACCGACCTCTATGGCAGCGACGTCAAATACAGCGGCACCATCGACAGCCTCGGCGCCGGGACCGGCAGCGCCTTTGCCCTGCTGCCGGCGCAGAACGCCACCGGCAACTGGATCAAGATCGTGCAGCGTGTGCCGGTGCGGATCCACGTCAACGCCGAAGAGCTGGCCAGGCACCCGTTGCGGGTCGGCCTGTCGACCATGGTCGACGTGAACCTGCGCGACCAGAGCGGGCCGGTGTTGGCGCAACAGCCACCGCAGAAAGCTTCGTTCAGCACCAACGTCTACGACCGTCAGTTGGCCGAGGCCGACGCGATGATCACCCAGTTGATCCACGACAACAGCGCCGCGGTCAGCAAGACCGCGCAACGCTGATATGCCATTACATCGACCCTGTGGGAGCGGGCTTGCTCGCGAAGGCGGAGCGTCAGGCGACATCCATGTTGAATGTGCCGACCTCTTCGCGGGCAAGCCCGCTCCCACAGGGTTAGCTGCGCCCGTCTGGTTTCAAAGGATCCGCGATGAGCAATAACGCGTCTTTCACACCGCCCAGCCTGTTGCTCAGCACCATCGGCCTGTCGCTGGCGACCTTCATGCAAGTGCTCGACACCACCATCGCCAATGTGGCGTTGCCAACGATCTCCGGTAATCTGGGCGTGAGTTCGGAGCAGGGCACCTGGGTGATCACCTCGTTTGCGGTGAGCAACGCCATCGCCTTGCCGCTGACCGGTTGGCTCAGTCGTCGTTTTGGCGAGGTGAAGCTGTTTGTCTGGGCAACATTGCTGTTTGTGCTGGCCTCGTTTTTGTGCGGGATTTCCACGTCCATGCCCGAGCTGGTGGGCTTCCGGGTGCTGCAAGGGGTTGTAGCCGGGCCGCTGTACCCAATGACCCAGACCCTGCTGATCGCTGTTTACCCCCCGGCGAAACGGGGCATGGCCCTGGCGTTGCTGGCGATGGTCACGGTGGTCGCGCCGATTGCCGGGCCGATCCTCGGCGGCTGGATCACTGACAGTTACAGCTGGCCATGGATTTTCTTCATCAACGTGCCGATCGGACTGTTCGCGGCCTGGGTGGTGACGCAACAGATGAAAAAGCGCCCGGTGGTCACCAGCCGCCAACCGATGGATTACGTCGGGTTGATCGCGCTGATCATCGGCGTCGGGGCCCTGCAGATCGTGCTCGACAAGGGCAACGATGCCGACTGGTTCGAGTCCAGCTTCATCGTGATCGGTTCGGTGATTTCAGTGGTGGCCCTGGCGTTCTTCGTGATCTGGGAAATGACCGACGAGCATCCGGTGGTCAACCTGCGCCTGTTCGCCCATCGCAACTTCCGTTACGGCACCATCGTGCTGATTCTGGGGTATGCCGGGTTCTTCGGGATCAACCTGATCCTGCCGCAGTGGTTGCAGACGCGACTGGGCTACACCGCGACCTGGGCCGGATTCGCCGTGGCGCCGCTGGGGATCCTGCCGGTACTGTTGTCGCCGTTTGTCGGCAAGTACGCGCCGCGTTTCGACATGCGCGTGCTGGCAGGCGGGGCGTTCCTGGCCATCGGCCTGAGCTGCTTCATGCGCGCCGGGTTCACCAATGAAGTGGACTTTCAGCACATCGCGCTGGTGCAGTTGTTCATGGGGATCGGCGTGGCGCTGTTCTTCATGCCGACGCTGACCATCCTGCTGTCGGACCTGCCACCGAGCCAGATTGCCGACGGTTCCGGGCTGGCGACGTTTTTGCGGACCCTGGGCGGCAGTTTCGCGGCGTCGTTGACCACTTGGATCTGGATTCGCCGGGCCGATCAACACCATGCCTATCTGACCGAAAGCATCACCCCGTTCGATCCGGCGACCCGCGAAGCGCTGACCCAACTGGGCGGGGCAGGGGCCAAGGCTTACACGCAGCTGGAGCAGACGGTGATCAGCCAGGCGTACATCATGTCCACGGTGGATTACTTCACCTTGCTGGGCTGGATGTTCCTGGGGCTGATCCTGATTGTGTGGCTGGCCAAGCCGCCGTTTACCGCCAAGGCCGGGCCAGCGACTTCTGCGGGCCACTAAACACCACACAACCACTGTAGGAGCGAGCCTGCTCGCGATGGACTTCAGGGCAGCGCGATTAGTCAGGAAATACGCGTTACCGTTAACGTCCATCGCGAGCAGGCTCGCTCCTACAAGGTTTTGTGTTTGGCAGTCAGTTTGTAGGTGCGGCCAATTGCGGTGGCGGGGCGAAATCGAACGGCGCCAGGGCAAACCCTTGTTCGTCGACCTGCAACGCCCACCCCTGACGATCCCAATCCCCCAGCACAATGCGTCGGGCCGCCTGTTCGCCAAGCTGCAACTTGTGAATCGCGGGACGGTGGGTATGCCCGTGGATCAAGGTTTTCACCCCGAACTGCTGCATGATCCGCGGAATCTCTTCGGGCGTGACATCGACGATGTCATTGGCCTTCATCCGTGTTTGCGCACGGCTTTCACTGCGCAGCTTGCGCGCCAGTTTGTGCCGGGTGCGCAGCGGTAGATGCCGCAGGATGAACAGGGTGATCGGGTTGCGCAGGTAGCGCCGCAGCTTCATATAGCTTTCGTCGCGGGTGCAGAGGCTGTCGCCGTGCATCAGCAGCACCGGCTCGCCGTTGAGTTGCACGACACTCGGATCCTTCAACAATGTGCAGCCGGCTTCTTTGCAGAACGCCTTGCCGAGCATGAAGTCGCGATTGCCGTGCATCAGGAAAATGGCCGTGCCGCTGTCGCTGAGGTCGCGCAGGGCCTGGCAGATGGAACGCTGGAAGGGGGTCATGGCGTCGTCGCCAATCCACACCTCGAAGAAGTCGCCCAGAATGTACAACGCACTCGCCGAGCGGGCGCGTCCGGCGAGCAAATCCAGAAACGCCCGGGTGATGTCCGGGCGCTCCTCTTCCAGATGCAAGTCTGAAATCAGCAGTATCACTCAATGATCTCGGCTTTCTCGATGATCACGTCGTCTGCCGGTACGTCCTGGTGGCCGGCCTTGGAAGTGGTGGCCACGCCTTTGATCTTGTCGACAACGTCGGTGCCGGCGGTCACTTTACCGAATACCGCGTAGCCCCAGCCTTGAACGTTCTTGCCGCTGTGGTTCAGGAAGCTGTTGTCCGCCACGTTGATGAAGAACTGGGCGGAAGCCGAATGCGGCTCCATGGTGCGGGCCATGGCGATGGTGTATTTGTCGTTGGAAAGACCGTTGTCAGCTTCGTTCTGGATGCTTGGACGCTTGTCTTTCTTTTCTTTCATGCCTGGCTCGAAACCGCCGCCCTGGATCATGAAGTTACCGATGACACGGTGGAAAACAGTGTTTTCGTAGTGACCGGCTTTAACGTACTCGACGAAGTTGGCCACGGTGATCGGGGCTTTTTCGGCGTTCAGTTCGAGGACGATGTCGCCGAAGTTGGTAGTCAGTTTGACTTGGGTCATGATCGTTACTCACTTGAGGAATTCGTGGTTTTGGGACATTCGATCCCGCAACCGGTTCAGCCTGTCTCGGCCAAGGTGCGCAGTTTAGCGTGACAGGCACGAATTTCGAGGCTGTTTTTTCATTTACGGCCTATTAAATGCGACGGTTTACAGAGCGCGCTCTGTCAGGGCCTTGACAGCATCGGCTATGATAGCGGCTTTGTTTTGTCCGGCCTTCATTACGGCCATGCACCTGTACGTTCAAGGATCCTATGAGCAAGCCCACTGTCGACCCTACCTCGAATGCCAAGACCGGCCCTGCCGTGCCGGTCAACTTCCTGCGGCCGATCATCCAGGCAGACCTGGACTCGGGCAAGCACACGCAAATCGTCACCCGTTTCCCGCCTGAACCCAACGGCTACCTGCACATCGGTCACGCCAAGTCGATCTGTGTGAACTTCGGTCTCGCCCAGGAGTTCGGCGGCGTCACGCACCTGCGTTTCGACGACACCAACCCGGCCAAGGAAGACCAGGAATACATCGACGCGATTGAAAGCGACGTCAAATGGCTGGGCTTCGAGTGGTCCGGTGAAGTGCGCTACGCCTCGCAGTATTTCGACCAGTTGCACGACTGGGCCGTCGAACTGATCAAGTCCGGCAAGGCCTACGTCGATGACCTGACCCCTGAGCAGGCCAGGGAATACCGTGGCACCCTGACTGAACCTGGCAAGAACAGCCCGTTCCGCGACCGTTCGGTGGAAGAGAACCTCGACCTGTTCGCCCGCATGAAGGCCGGCGAGTTCAAGGACGGCGCACGCGTGCTGCGGGCCAAGATCGACATGGCCTCGCCGAACATGAACCTGCGCGACCCGATCATGTATCGCATCCGCCACGCTCACCACCACCAGACCGGCGACAAGTGGTGCATCTACCCGAACTACGACTTCACCCACGGTCAGTCGGACGCCATCGAAGGCATCACTCACTCGATCTGCACCCTGGAGTTCGAAAGCCACCGTCCGCTGTACGAGTGGTTCCTCGACAACCTGCCGGTACCGGCCAACCCGCGCCAGTACGAGTTCAGCCGCCTGAACCTGAACTACACCATCACCAGCAAGCGCAAGCTCAAGCAGCTGGTCGATGAAAAGCACGTCAACGGCTGGGACGACCCGCGCATGTCCACGCTGTCGGGTTTCCGCCGCCGTGGCTACACGCCGAAATCGATCCGCAACTTCTGCGAAATGATCGGCACCAACCGTTCCGACGGCGTGGTCGACTTCGGCATGCTCGAATTCAGCATCCGCGACGACCTCGACCACAGCGCCCCGCGTGCCATGTGCGTGCTGCGTCCGCTGAAAGTCGTGATCACCAACTACCCGGAAGGCCAGGTCGAGAACCTCGAGCTGCCGTGCCACCCGAAAGAAGACATGGGCGTGCGCGCGTTGCCATTCGCCCGTGAAATCTACATCGACCGTGAAGACTTCATGGAAGAGCCGCCGAAGGGCTACAAGCGCCTGGAACCGGCCGGTGAAGTGCGTCTGCGTGGCAGCTACGTGATCCGTGCCGACGAAGCGATCAAGGACGCCGATGGCAACATCGTCGAACTGCGCTGCTCGTACGATCCGGACACCCTGGGCAAGAACCCGGAAGGCCGCAAGGTCAAAGGCGTGATCCACTGGGTGCCGGCCGCCGCCAGCGTCGAGTGCGAAGTGCGTCTGTACGATCGTCTGTTCCGTTCTGCGAACCCGGAGAAGGCCGAAGACAGCGCCAGTTTCCTGGACAACATCAACCCTGACTCGCTGCAGGTACTCACCGGTTGTCGTGCCGAGCCTTCGCTGGGCAACGCACAGCCGGAAGACCGTTTCCAGTTCGAGCGCGAAGGTTACTTCGTAGCCGATCTCAAGGACTCGAAACCAGGTCAGCCGGTATTCAACCGTACCGTGACCCTGCGTGATTCGTGGGGCCAGTGATTCAAGGAAGTTAACGTGCTTACGATTTACAACACGCTCACCAAGAGCAAAGAAGTCTTCAAGCCGCTCGATGGCAACAAGGTGCGCATGTACGTGTGCGGCATGACCGTGTACGACTACTGCCACCTGGGCCACGGCCGCAGCATGGTCGCCTTCGACCTGGTGACGCGCTGGCTGCGCTTTAGCGGCTACGATCTGACTTATGTACGCAATATCACCGACATTGACGACAAGATCATCAATCGGGCCAACGAGAACGGCGAGTCGTTCGAAGCCTTGACCGAGCGCATGATCGCGGCGATGCACGAAGATGAAGCGCGCCTGAACATCAAGAAGCCGGACATGGAGCCGCGTGCCACGGACCACATCCCGGGCATGCACGCGATGATCCAGACCCTGATCGACAAGGGTTACGCCTACGCCCCGGGCAATGGCGACGTGTACTACCGCGTCGGCAAGTTCATGGGCTACGGCAAGCTGTCGCGCAAGAAGATCGAAGACCTGCGCATCGGCGCCCGCATCGAAGTCGACGAGTCGAAACAGGACCCGCTGGACTTCGTGCTGTGGAAAGCCGCCAAGCCTGGCGAGCCGAGCTGGGAATCGCCGTGGGGCGCCGGACGTCCGGGCTGGCACATCGAGTGCTCGGTGATGTCCACCTGCTGCCTGGGCGAGACTTTCGACATTCATGGCGGCGGCAGCGACCTTGAGTTCCCGCACCACGAAAACGAAATCGCCCAGAGCGAAGCGGCCACCGGCAAGACCTACGCCAACGCGTGGATGCATTGCGGCATGATCCGTATCAATGGCGAGAAGATGTCCAAGTCCTTGAACAACTTCTTCACCATCCGCGACGTGCTCGACAAGTACCACCCGGAAGTCGTGCGTTACCTGCTGGTGTCGAGCCACTATCGCAGCGCCATCAACTACTCGGAAGACAACCTCAAGGACGCCAAGGGCGCCCTGGAGCGTTTCTACCACGCGTTGAAAGGCCTGCCGAACGTGGCTCCGGCTGGCGGCGAAGCCTTCGTCGAGCGCTTCACCCAGGTGATGAACGACGACTTCGGTACGCCGGAAGCCTGCGCGGTGCTGTTCGAGATGGTCCGCGAGATCAACCGCCTGCGCGAGAGCGATCTGAACGCAGCGGCCGGTCTGGCAGCCCGTTTGAAAGAACTGGCCAGCGTGCTGGGTGTGTTGCAGCTGGAAGCCGATGACTTCCTGCAGGCCGGTGCCGAAGGGCGGGTGGATGCCGCGCAAGTCGAGGCGCTGATTGCAGCGCGTCTGGCGGCACGTGCCGGCAAGGACTGGGCCGAATCCGACCGCATCCGCGACCAGCTCACCGCCATGGGTGTGGTGCTGGAAGACGGCAAGGGCGGCACGACCTGGCGTCTGGCTGACTGACAGCTGTAGTGCTTGAAAACAAAACCCGCCTTGTGCGGGTTTTTGTTTTTGGGAATGGCGGAAAATGCTGTTCCAGCAGTGCTGGCGCCTTCGCGAGCAAGCCCGCTCCCACATTGGATTTGTGTCGTACTGAAAACTCAGACACACCACAGATCAAATGTGGGAGCGGGCTTGCTCGCGAATGGCCTCAAACCGAACATCGCCAGTGCCGATCACTCGTCATTCCACCTGGCGCAGTCGCTTGTAAAGGGTATTACGGCTTACTCCGAGCCTGCGCGCCAAATGGGAAATATTCCCCCCAACCGCCTGTAACTGCCGGTTCAACTCCTCGGCATCATCAAGATCAACCGCCAGCGGCTCCTGCGTCTCCACGGGCTCCATCTCCAGATCGACAAAAAAGTCATCCGGCAAATGCTCCGGCCGCACCGGTTGTTCCTCGGCCATGGCCAGCGCCACCTGAATCACGCTGCTGACCTGACGCAGGTTGCCCGGCCACGGATGTCGGTCGAACAACTCCAGCACCTCACGGCTCAAACCGGCCCACTGACTCGGCTCTCGATGCTGCTCCCAAAGACGTTTGAACAGCGCCTGCTTGTCGCTGCGCAAGCGCAGCGGTGGCAACTCCAGGGTCAATCCGCCGATACGGTAGTACAAATCCTCGCGGAAACGTCCCAGTTGCACCTGTTCGCGCAGTGAACGGTTGGTGGCGGAGATAATCCGCAGGTCCACCGGGAACAACTCGCTGCTGCCCACCGGCTGCACACAACGCTCCTGCAACACGCGCAGCAGACGGGCCTGGGTCGGCAGCGGCATGTCGCCGATTTCGTCGAGGAACAGTGTGCCTTTGTCGGCCTTGCGGATCAGCCCGATACTGCCTTTCTGGTTGGCCCCAGTGAACGCGCCTTTCTCGTAGCCGAACAACTCGGATTCCACCAGTTCGGCGGGAATCGCTGCGCAGTTGACCGCGATGAACGCTTGTTTGCTGCGCGAGCTGGCCTGGTGCAGGGCTTTGACGAACACTTCCTTGCCGACCCCGGTTTCGCCGTGGATCAACAACGGGATGTCTTTTTCCAGCAGGCGTTCGGCCTGGCGCACGGCTTTTTCCACGCGGCTGTCGCCGAAGTGCAGGGTGTTGAGGCTGATCACCGCCGGTGTCGGGATTGCCACGGCAGGTTCGGCGCTCTTGTTTTCAGAAAATAGCCGCGGCTGGATCGGAACCTGCTTCGGCCGTTTCAGCAGGCACTGGAAGCGATTGCGTCCCGAGGCTTGCAGGGAGAAGGGCAGGCCTTCGGGTTGATTCAACAATTCCAGCAACGAGACCTTGAACAGGCTCTCGACACTGACCCGCGACAGGCTGATGCCCAGCAGATTGTCGGCCCGGCGGTTGGCCGACAGCACCTGACCGGTTTCATCGAAAATCAGCAGGCCGGCCCATTGGCTGTCGAGGTTGTTCAGGCCGGTATTGAAGGTCAGTTGGAAATGTTGGCCATGGAACAGGTTGAGGATCAGCCGGTTTTCCACGGTCTGGCTCATCATCTTGACCATGCCCAAGGTGTGGGATGGCGGCAGATAGCTGTCACTGGACACGTCCAGCACCGCGATCACCTTACGCTCGGCATCGAAAATCGGCGCGGCGGAACCGGTCATGAAGCGGTTGGCCTTGAGGAAATGTTCGTCGTGCTCAATGTGCACGGCTTGTTCACAGGCCAGGGCGGTGCCAATGGCATTGGTCCCGGTGCAGCGTTCCATCCAGCTGGCGCCGGCGCTGAAACCCCGGGCCAGTTTGGGTTCGATGAAGCGCTGTGTTCCCCATGACGTGAGCACTTGGCCCTGATGGTCGGCGAGCATGATCAGGCAATTGGAATTGCTCAGGATGTTCTCGTAATACGGCAGCACTTCCTGATGGGTGGTTTGCACCAGTGAATGCTGGCTCTCCAGCAGTTGCGCGATGCCCTCGGCCGGCAACTGGTCGAAGGCCGGCGTGCTCTGATGGTCGAGGCCGAATGCGCGACAGCGGGACCAGGAGTCCTGGATGATGGCGTCGTGGGATAACGCGGGGGCAGGTACGGCCATTCAAGTCAGCCTCTGGTTAACGCTTTTATTGTTGTTATGGATATATCAACGACATACAACTCTGTAGGAGCGAGCATGCTCGCGATGGACGCTAACGATGGCGCGGGCTGCCTGAAGGAACGAGGCGACCTCACCTCCATCGCGAGCGAGCTCGCTCCTACAAGGGCCGGAAAACGGTCTGTAGAGTGTTGTTCACTAATGTTCATTGTCAACCGTTGAAGTGTTCAGTTGTTCAGTCGCGGTTGTTCATTTGTGTTCAGCAACGAACGTGACTCCGTAGTCATTTTCAAGAATTTCAAACTGAATCAATCGTTTGCATTTTCTGGCACAAATGTCGCTATACAGCTCCGGTCGCTTGATTCCAAAAATAAAAAAAGGCCGAGCCATGTCATTAACCCTGGAGCATGTCAGCCGCACCGTCGAGGGCCAGACCTGGATCGACGATGCCAACCTGAGTTTCGAACCCGGTTCCTTCAACGTTTTGCTCGGGCGCACGCTGTCCGGCAAAACCAGCCTGATGCGCTTGATGGCCGGGCTGGACAAGCCCGACAGCGGTCGCATCCTGATGAATGGCGTCGACGTCACCCAACGCCCGGTGCGCTTGCGCAACGTGTCGATGGTTTATCAGCAGTTCATCAATTACCCGACCATGACCGTCTTCGAGAACATCGCCTCGCCGCTGCGCCAGGCCGGCGTATCCAACGAGCTGATCCAGAGCAAGGTGCTGGAAACCGCGAAGATGTTGCGCATCGAGAAATTCCTCCAGCGCCATCCCCTCGAACTCTCCGGCGGCCAGCAGCAACGCACGGCCATGGCCCGGGCGCTGGTCAAGGATGCCGAGCTGATCCTGTTCGACGAGCCGCTGGTCAACCTCGACTACAAGTTGCGCGAAGAGCTGCGTCAGGAAATGCGCGAGTTGTTCAAGGCGCACCATACCATCGCGATCTACGCCACCACCGAACCCAACGAAGCCCTGGCCCTGGGGGGCACCACGACCATTCTTCACGAAGGCCGGGTGATCCAGAGTGGCCAGTCTTCCTCGGTCTATCACCAACCGCAATCGGTGCTGGCGGCGGAGCTGTTCTCTGAGCCGCCGATCAACCTGATGCCGGGACGCATTGTCGGCAACGAAGTGAGTTTCGCCAACTTCGTGCACTTTCCGTTGAACGTCGACTTGCGTCCGGTGGGCGAGGGCGAGTTTCGCTTCGGCGTGCGGCCCAGCCATATCTCGCTGGTGCCGAGCAACGACGATGACCTCGAACTGGCGGTGACCGTCGAGGTGGCCGAGATCAGCGGTTCGGAAACCTTCCTGCACGTGCGCAACGAGCATTTCCTGCTGGTGCTGCACTTGCCCGGTGTCCACGAATACGACGTCGATGCGCCAATCCGCATCTACATCCCGACCCATAAACTGTTTGTGTTCGATACGCAGGGGCGGCTGGTACAGGCGCCGGGCCGGCGTGTCGCGAGGGTTGCCTGATGGCCGAAATCCGTTTGCAGAACCTCGCCCACAGCTACACCAGGACCCCGGTGGGACCTGAGGACTACGCGATCCGCGAGATGGACCACATTTGGGAGCAGGGTGGCGCCTACGCGTTGCTCGGTCCATCGGGCTGTGGCAAGTCGACCTTGCTCAACATCATTTCCGGGCTGCTCAGCCCGTCCCAGGGCCATGTGCTGTTCGACGGCAAAGCGGTCAACAACCTGACCCCGGAGAAGCGCAACATTGCCCAGGTTTTCCAGTTCCCGGTGGTCTACGACACCATGACGGTGTTCGACAACCTGGCCTTCCCCTTGCGTAACCAGGGCATGGCCGAAGCGAAAATTCACACCAAGGTGCAGGAAATTGCCGAAGTCCTCGACCTTCAGAATCTGCTGAGCAAAAAGGCTCGCAACCTCACCGCCGACGAAAAACAGAAAGTCTCCATGGGCCGTGGGCTGGTGCGCGATGACGTGTCGGCGATCCTGTTCGACGAGCCACTGACGGTGATCGACCCGCACCTGAAGTGGAAACTGCGGCGCAAGCTCAAGCAGATCCACGAGCAGTTCAACATCACCATGGTCTACGTCACTCACGATCAACTGGAGGCCTCGACCTTCGCCGACAAGATCGCGGTGATGTACGGCGGGCAGATCGTGCAGTTCGGCACGCCAAGGGAGTTGTTCGAGCGGCCGAGCCATACCTTTGTCGGCTACTTCATTGGCAGCCCGGGGATGAACCTGATCGAGGTGCAGCCGCAGCCGGGTGGCGTCGGGTTCGCCTCGACTCACCTGCCGCTGTCCGCGGCCATGCAACAGCGCATCGCCGAATCCGAATGGAAAACCCTGAAAGTCGGCATTCGTCCGGAGTTCGTCCATGTGTGGGACGAAGCCTTTGATGACGCGCTGCGGGCACAGGTCGTACACGTCGAAGACCTGGGCACCTACAAGATCATGACCCTCAACCTCGATGGCGTGCCGCTGAAGGTGCGCCTGGCCGAAGACAAAGCAGTGCCGCAAGGCACGGCCTTCATCAGTTTTCCGGCGCAATGGCTGATGGTCTACGCCGACGAATTTCTCCTGGAAACCCAAAGCATTAATGAAGCGTCTGCCAACAAAAAAGAGGCACAGCCATGAACAAGGTGCAGAACAACAAGGCCTGGTGGCTGGTGCTGCCGGTGTTCCTGCTGGTGGCATTCAGTGCGGTGATCCCGATGATGACCGTGGTCAACTATTCGGTGCAGGACATTTTCGACCAGTCCAGCCGCTATTTCGTCGGCGCCGACTGGTACAAGCAGGTACTGCTCGACCCGAGGCTGCATGACTCGCTGCTGCGTCAGTTCATCTATTCCGCCTGTGTGCTGCTGATCGAAATCCCTTTGGGCATCGCCATAGCCCTGACCATGCCGACCAAGGGCCGCTGGTCTTCGGTGGTGTTGATCGTGCTGGCGATCCCGTTGCTGATCCCGTGGAACGTGGTCGGCACCATCTGGCAGATCTTCGGCCGCGCCGATATCGGCCTGCTCGGTTCGAGCCTCAATGCCATGGGCATCAGCTACAACTATGCGGCGAGCACCATGGACGCCTGGGTCACCGTGCTGGTGATGGACGTCTGGCACTGGACTTCGTTAGTGGCGCTGTTGTGCTTCTCCGGGTTGCGGGCGATTCCGGATGTGTATTACCAGGCGGCGCGGATCGACCGTGCCTCGGCCTGGGCGGTGTTCCGGCATATCCAGTTGCCCAAGCTCAAGAGCGTACTGCTGATCGCCGTGATGCTGCGGTTCATGGACAGTTTCATGATCTACACCGAGCCGTTCGTACTCACCGGCGGCGGTCCGGGCAATGCCACGACCTTCCTCAGCCAGACCCTGACCCAGATGGCCGTAGGGCAATTCGACCTGGGGCCGGCAGCGGCATTCTCGCTGGTGTACTTCCTGATCATCCTGTTGGTGTCCTGGCTGTTCTACACCGCCATGACTCACTCTGACGCCAGCTGAGGCCCGCCATGAGCAAGAGGCTACCCCTATGAAGAAAGTGATTCCCCTGCTGCTCTACATCCTGTTCCTGCTGGTTCCCATCTACTGGCTGCTGAACATGTCGTTCAAGAGTAACACCGAAATCCTCGGCGGCCTGACGCTGTTTCCGCAGGATTTCACCTTCCACAACTACAAGGTGATCTTCACCGACCCGAGCTGGTACACCGGCTACCTCAACTCGCTGTACTACGTGAGCCTGAACACGATCATTTCCCTGAGCGTGGCACTGCCGGCGGCCTATGCGTTCTCGCGCTATCGCTTCCTCGGCGACAAACACCTGTTCTTCTGGCTGCTGACCAACCGCATGGCGCCACCGGCGGTGTTCCTGTTGCCGTTCTTCCAGCTGTATTCATCGATCGGGTTGTTCGACACCCACATCGCCGTGGCCTTGGCCCACTGCCTGTTCAACGTGCCGCTGGCGGTGTGGATCCTCGAAGGCTTCATGTCCGGCGTGCCCAAGGAAATCGACGAGACCGCCTACATCGATGGCTACAGCTTTCCCAAGTTCTTCGTGAAGATTTTCATCCCGCTGATCGGCTCCGGCATCGGCGTCACGGCGTTCTTCTGCTTCATGTTTTCCTGGGTCGAACTGCTGTTGGCGCGCACCCTGACGTCGGTGAACGCCAAACCGATCGCAGCGGTGATGACCCGCACTGTCTCGGCATCCGGTATCGACTGGGGCGTGCTGGCGGCGGCGGGGGTGTTGACCATCCTGCCGGGCATGCTGGTGATCTGGTTTGTTCGCAACCACGTGGCCAAGGGCTTTGCCCTGGGCCGGGTATGAGGAACTGATGATGGAATGGATGAGTTGGACCGTCCCCACGACGGCGTTCTTCGGCGTCATTGCCTTGATCCTGGTGGGCATGACCACCTGGGAGTTGCGTTCGCCGAGCGTGCTTCGGCGAGGTTTCCTGCCGATTGCCACCACCCGTGGCGATCGGTTGTTTATCGGTCTTCTCGGCAGCGCCTACCTGCATTTGCTGGTAATCGGCGTCACCGACTGGAGCATCTGGGTCGCTTTCGCGTTGTCCCTGGTGTGGCTGTTGGCTGTGATGCGTTGGGGCTAGTCGAGTCGCTCGGCAATGTTGCTCCGAAATCCCATACAGGAGGTCTCTATGTTCGACAAAAACAATAAGCTGCGACATAGCATTTCATTGGCAGCCATGCTGGCACTCAGCGGGTTGAGCGCAGCGGCCTGGGCCGATGCCTATGAAGACGCTGCGAAGAAATGGATTGGCAGCGAGTTCAAGCCATCCACCCTGACGGCCGATCAGCAACTGGCGGAATTGAAGTGGTTCATCAAGGCCGCCGAGCCGTTCCGCGGGATGGACATCAAGGTCGTCTCGGAAACCATCGCCACCCACGAGTACGAGTCCAAGGTGTTGGCCAAGGCCTTCACCGAGATCACCGGGATCAAAGTCACCCACGACCTGCTGCAGGAAGGCGACGTGGTGGAAAAACTGCAGACGGTGATGCAATCGGACAAGAGCATCTATGACGGCTGGGTCAACGACTCGGACCTGATCGGTACGCACTTTCGCTACGGCAAGACCGAAGCGATCACCGATCTGATGGCCAATGAGGGCAAGGACTTCACCTCGCCGACCCTGGACCTCAAGGATTTCATCGGCCTTTCCTTCACCACCGCGCCCGACGGCAAGCTCTATCAACTGCCCGACCAACAGTTCGCCAACCTCTATTGGTTCCGCGCCGACTGGTTCGAGCGCGCGGACCTCAAGGCCAAGTTCAAGGAAAAGTACGGCTATGAGTTGGGCGTGCCGGTGAACTGGTCGGCCTATGAAGACATCGCGAAATTCTTCAGCGAAGACGTCAAGGAAATCGACGGCAAGCGCGTCTACGGGCACATGGACTACGGCAAGAAAGACCCGTCCCTGGGCTGGCGCTTCACCGATGCCTGGTTCTCCATGGCCGGTGGCGGCGACAAGGGCATCCCCAACGGCTTGCCGGTCGACGAGTGGGGCATTCGTGTCGAGGACTGCCACCCGGTGGGTTCCAGCGTGACCCGCGGCGGCGATACCAACGGTCCGGCGGCGGTGTTCGCCACCACCAAGTACGTCGACTGGCTGAAGAAGTACGCGCCACCGGAAGCGGCGGGCATGACCTTCTCCGAATCGGGTCCGGTGCCATCCCAGGGCAGCATCGCCCAGCAGATTTTCTGGTACACCGCCTTTACCGCCGACATGACCAAACCGGGCCTGGCGGTGATGAACGCCGACGGCACGCCGAAATGGCGCATGGCGCCGTCGCCGCGTGGCCCGTACTGGGAAGAGGGCATGAAGCTGGGCTACCAGGACGTGGGCTCCTGGACCTTCATGAAGTCCACGCCCGAGAAGCAGAAACTGGCGGCCTGGCTTTACGCGCAGTTCGTGACCTCGAAAACCGTATCGCTGAAGAAAACCATCGTCGGCCTGACCCCGATCCGCGAGTCGGACATCAACTCGCAAGCCATGACCGACCTGGCACCGAAACTCGGTGGCCTGGTGGAGTTTTATCGCAGCCCGGCCCGTGTGCAATGGACCCCGACCGGGACCAACGTGCCGGATTATCCGCGTCTGGCGCAACTGTGGTGGAGCCACATCGCCGAAGCCGCCAGCGGCGACAAGACCCCGCAACAGGCACTGGACGGACTGGCCAAGGATCAGGACGCAATCATGACCCGTCTGGAACGTTCGAAAGCGCAAGCCACCTGCGCGCCGAAAATGAACCCCGAGCGCGATGCGCAATACTGGTTCGATCAGCCGGGCGCACCGAAGCCGAAACTGGCGAACGAAAAGCCGAAAGGCGAAACGGTGAGCTACAACGAACTGCTCAAATCGTGGGCGGATGCGCGTAAATAACTGTTTGGGAGTGTGAAAGGCGAACGGCACCGTAAGGTGCCGTTTTTGTTTGTGTTGGAACCACAAAACGAACTTGCATTTCTCTACAAAGGCTCCTTTGAAGGATGCTGTAGGAAAAAGACATTTCCTTTTGACGAAACTTCCTAATCGTTCAGATGGCCCTGCCGGAGGAGTCGCGACGCTGTTAGCGTCCGCCGCATTATTTCTGAACGCCATTCCCGGAAGAAGGTTTCTCAAATGAATGCACCTCTGCACAGCTTGTATACCAACGAAGTCTCTCCTGAATTTCTCCGTAACCTGGACGCCCAACACTTCACGGAAGAGCGACTTGCGAAATGTTGCGACGAAACTCTGGCGGTTGTTCGCCAGCAGCAAGCTTACATAGTTGCTCATCCCGCTCGCGCCGTTTATCGGTTAGCAACCGAAGGCAGTCAAACCCGTGATGGTGGAGTAATCCAGCAAGCGACGTCGCCCTTCGAGTTCACGTTAGGAGACGGCCAGAAAGTGCGCGCGGCACAGAAAGGCGATTGCGTCTTGTACCCGGATGGGCGTACGGCGCAGATCGTCACGGGCGCGGGCCAAGACTTTGACCATGCGGCGCTGGTCGGCAGCCGGCTTTGCAATGGCGACGAGATCATCAACACATTGCAGGGCGGTTTTTTATTGGTGGGGCGTGAAGGTGTCCCGAAGGCCGAGGATTTTCTGCCCTCCGTCAAGCAGGAGGAACATCAATGAACGAAGGACATTTCATTGGCCTGCATGACAAGACCACCTGTGGCGGTACGGTCCTGGATGGCCATGACGGAATTATTATGTTCGGCATCCTCCATGCCCGCGAAGGTGATCGGGTCACCTGTGGCAAGGATGGCAAGACTTACAGGATTGTCGGCGGCATCTCGTACATGATCAGTCATGGCGCGGCCATAGCGGGCACGCTGGATAGCTATAGCTATAGCTATAGCTATAGCAATTGCCCCTGCAAGGCTCAATTGATCCCCTCGGTATTTGGGGCAACCTATCAAAGCGCCAACTCCGCACCGCGAGCGGGCAGGAGCGCTGTGCAACCAGTTTCCAGTGCTGCAACCAGTCAACCGATAGCGTCACGTCCTTCCGGTTTCGCCTCTTCGAACTCTCCCGCACCTGCAATATTCGCCCGTCCGGAGCCCCAAGAACCGGGTTTTTATGTAGTGCCCAAAAGCATGACCCGCGAAGCGTTGGAGGCGACGCTATTCGCCACGCCGGATCCGGCGGTGATGAGCAAGTTTCGGGCACTCAACCCGGCGTCAGACAATATCAAAGCCGGCTCGCTAATTGTGCTCAGCGATCCGAACAACACCTCCTGTACCTATCAAGAAGCCCAACTGATGCAGGCTGCGCAACAGGTTAACGCTGCCATTGATCCTCTGACGCCGGACGAGGCCGAGTTTATGCACCGTCACGCGGCGGAAATCGCTGGTTTTATCGGCGACACCTCGACTTGGCTTGGCGTCAGCGCGGCGGTGATGGAAAAGCATCTGACCAGCCTGCGCGACACTCTACAAGCGATGGAGCGTTTGCATCAGGACAGCTATCGTCAACACGGCCATCTCAGATCACCTCAGTTCTTCGCCGATAGACAACGCTTGCTCGCGCAACTGGATGCGCACCTGCTGAACTCCACTCGACTGCGTGGCCAGACGACCTTGGGCGATCATCCCAAGCTGAAGACGGCGCTTGGCATTTCCAGCCGCAGCCTTGTGCATCGTTGGGACAAGGCCGGCGCTCCGGGTCAGATACCCGGATATGCCACTCATGTGGATGCGACGAGTCGCGCGGCGAAGTACATGCAGGCGGGAGGGTATATCGGAATTGGAATAGGCGGAATTTCTTCGTTACTGAGTATTCAGGCGGTATGTACTAGCGACTCAAAAGCCGCTTGCGAGAAGGTGAGGTTTACAGAGGGAGGAAAGTTTGTCGGGTCCACCTTTGGTGGCGTTGCGGGTGTAGAGATAGGTAAATATGTGAGTGGACCTATCTGTCTGGCGCTTGGCGTCTCTACAGGAGTTGGGGGAATTGTCTGCGCCGCGACTTTGATAGGTGCTGGAGCATGGGTGGGATCGACTTACATGGGTGATGGCGGTGAGTTAATGGGTGAAATTTTGTACGAAAAAACCCAGCCATGATGGGAAAGGATTTTTGGATGTCCTGGCTAGCTTTTTGGCTTTTGGCCGGTCCGATTTTTCTGGCCATTGCAAGTAGTGCATACAGTCTGTACCTCAGATGGCGTTACCTTGACGCCATGCTTGAGGCTTTGAAAAATAGTCGTTATGTCCACACTTGGGGGCCAGGCTTGAGAAAGCTGGGGTGGTTTGGGGGCTTCCTGCTGATAGCAAAAATCGCCGGGATGGTGACGATGCCAAGGGCTTCAATCCGCATTGGTGAATTGGATCCCGAGGATATTAATAACTTTCCCCCTCATCTAAAGCGCCTTCTGAAAATCAAAGCAGTGATGCTGGTTGGTATTGCTGTTTGGGGATTGATTGCATATGGGTTGATGACTTTGGAGTGATTTCTGGGGCGCTCCCTCTCCAAGCTGAAGACGGCGCTTGGCATTTCCAGCCGCAGCCTCGTGCATCGCTGGGACAAGGCGGGTGCGCCGGGGCAGATACCGGGGTATGCCACTCATGTGAATGCGATCAGTCGTGCAGCCAAGTACATGAGTGCAGGTGGGTACATCGGTATCGGGATTGGCGGGGTTTCTTCGTTGCTGGCTGTTCAGGAGGTCTGCATTGGAGACTCAGGCGCCGCTTGTGAGAAGGTCAAGCTCACGGAGGGAGGGAAATTTATCGGGGCCACTGGCGGTGGGATAGCAGGCGGGGCAGTTGTCCCGTGGGCTGGTCGTTCTGTTTGCGCGGCGCTGGGATCTCGCCATGTCGTTGGGGGAGTTGTTTGTTTTGCGGCGTTGGTAGGGGTTGGAGCATGGGGAGGGACAGAGGGGGGTGGAGCCTTAGGTGAAGTATTTGGAGAGAAAATATTTGAAGCAACACAGCCATGACTAGCCTCGACGCTTGGACTCCTTGGGTAGCGATTATTGTGACTGGTGGCCCGATCCTGTTGGCTTTTATGAGTATCGGATACTGCCTGTACCTAAGTCGACGTCACCTGGACGCCATAATGGGAGCCTTGAAAAGTTGTCGCTTCATATACATCTGGGGTCCCGCATGGCGGAATCGAGGCTGGTTCGGAGGCTTTGTTCTGATCTCTGTAATCGCCGGGATAGTGGTGTGGCCGAAAGCGGACATCCGCTATGGCAGACTGGATTCTACGGATATCGAAAACTTTCCTCCTCGTCTGAAACGTCTTTTGGTCATTTATGTATCGATGATGATCATTACTGTGGTCTGGATGGGGGTCGCATACCTGTTATTGAAACTCAGATAACTCGATAGCCCAGTTGTCATTGAAGCACCAAACGCAAAAACGGCACCCGAAGGTGCCGTTTCTGTTCACTACCGAGTGTCGCTAAGCGATCAACCCGCCAGATTCGATGCTGTACCAGGCTAAACAGCGGTGGTGGATATGCGCGCTTTAGAACTTTGATTTCAATAAACGTGAAGGAGTATCGGTGACTACGCCCCATCTTGAACTCATCTACTTAATAGCATGGGTTGTTGTATTTTTCCTTGCTCTAGTTAGTCGGGCGATCCTGTTGTTTGCTGCCTATTTTCGTCTTGATCAAATGGAAGATCACTTCACTGTCTCCCATGTTCGCTTCAATCGAGATAGAAAAGGGAATGGACCCTTTGGGCGGATGAACAGGGTAAGGCTGATAGGAGCATTAACAGGCCGTTCTTCGCTTCACCATATGCTGGATCCATGGGCGTTCATGGAGGCCGAGATGATTCCGGAGCATCTGAAAAAATGGGTGAATATCCCTGGACACATATTACGGGCCGCTCTTGTAGTCAGTGGTCTGTTGCTGCTTTGGCACAGTTTCGAGTGGCTATGCACAACCTTGTCCAAACCACTAAGCGACCTTGAGATTCTCTGCATCGCTACATTGATCTCATGTTTCATCTTGGCCCTTCTTGGTGTGTTGGTGCGGATATATATCAGTTTGTTCGAACTGGACAAACTTGAGTCTTTCTTGTTGGATTCCTACTTTGTCGGTCGGAATCGTCGAGTGTTGGGAGACGGCGTATATGGTCGTTACAGTCGCTTATCCCACATATCGACCATGCTTTTATTGAGTGATAAATTTTTGTCGACAAGTGATCCAGGTGCGATAAAAGACATCGCTCGCCTCCCACTATCCCTTCAACGACTAGTTGCTATTCCCAATCGGATGCTTGCCTATTCAATCGTTGGATTTTGCGTGGTCCTTCTCTGCGGAAAATTCTTCGGAATAATTGAATAGCAGAGGGAAAGTGGAGAAGGGAACGGGCGCCATTTAGACGCCCGTTTTAACCGCAAAATAAATCCGTCCCCTTTTTCTTCGGACCAATGTGCCGGATTATCCGCGTCTGGCGCAACTGTGGTGGAGCTACAGCGCCGAAGCCGCCAGCGGCGACAAGACCCCGCAACAGGCACTGGACGGTCTGGCCAAGGATCAGGATGCAATCATGACTCGTCTGGAGCGTTCGAAAGCCCAAGCCACCTGCGCACCGAAAATGAACCCCGAGCGCGATGCGCAATACTGGTTCGATCAGCCGGGTGCACCGAAGCCGAAACTGGCCAACGAAAAGCCGAAGGGCGAAACGGTGAGCTACAACGAGTTGCTCAAATCGTGGGCGGATGCGCGTAAGTAACTGTTTGGGAGTGTGAAAGGCGAACGGCACCGAAAGGTGCCGTTTTACTTTGTGCCCGATGGACCGCTTTCGCGAGCAAGCGACCCCGCGGGAGCAAGCTCCCTCGCCACAGATACCTTTCAGGCTACATAACGGATATGTAATTTGCGCGCCACTGTCATGAAAGGTTCGGATTGTTACCTTGACCTCGTTAGTCAATTAAACGAGGAATCAAACATGAAACTTGCAGAACTGAGTGCGTTTGTAGCGGCGTTGGTGATGTCTTCTGTTGTTTTGGCAGAAGGTGGCGGTGACAAGACGTTCGAAAAAATGATGGCGGCCAATGACCGCTCGGTGGAGAAGTTTGTCGCGAAGGAACAGGCGCGTACCCCCGTCGTCTTGAATGAAAAAAAGGACGACAAGACCAAAGACTTGTAAGCGTGTCGCACTGGAACCAGCCCGTCATCGAATACCGATGGTGGGCTTTTTTATTGCGCAATGGTTTGGAGGTCACTTCATTTTCGACTCAGACGCGGTCTCGTGCAGGAGCTGGCTTGCCAGCGAAGAGGCCACTCCAGATAACAAAGTTCTCCAGCCGAGCAAAATCACTCACAGAAACATTCATCATTTGTGGTGTTTTGAACCAATCAGACCAAAACAGCCAAATCCGTGTACCTGGCAACCAATGGGTCGGCGGTCAGCAGTTTCATGGGTTCAGTCATGGCTGTTGCAACAATGAGGCGGTCGAACGGGTCACGATGATGATGTTCGAGGTCTTTCACGGCAATGGCATGCTCGGAAGTTACGGGCAATTCGATGAACCCGCTTTCGAGGCTGTACTGCCGGATTTCCTCCAGATCAACGTTCAGCTTTCCCAATCCGATCTTGATCGCCATCTCCCAGAATGACGCTGCGCTGACATATATGTCGGCAGCGTTCTCGATGAGCTTTCTGGCTTTGCCGGAAAGTCTGGGATCATCACTGAGTGTCCAGAGCAAAATGTGCGTGTCGAGCAGAAGCCTCATTCGTGAGCGCCTTCAAAAATATCGAACATGTCGTCCGACAGTGGCGCGTCGAAATCATCGGGAAGTACAAGTTTGCCTTTCATCGTTCCGATGCGCTGGCCGCAGGTTTTCCCCACCGGCACCAGCCGTGCGAGAGCCCGACCGTGTTTGGCAATCGTGATGATCTGTCCAGCGGCTGCGTCATCAACGAGTTTGGATAGATTGTTTTTTGCTTCGGCCAACGGAACGACGATCATGATTTCCCTCCGTGAATATTCTGGACAAATATAGCCAGAATATTCACGGAGGGCAAAAATGCGTGGTTTCTGAGGGATGGCGGGAGCCAGTTCGGAAAAGATGTCACGGTTCATTGTTCGCTCTCGTATTGGTTTCTCGATCCAGCAGTCATTAAAGATAAAACCGAGTGCTCGATCTTGATGTAGGACGAGGCGGGTAATACGGCGAGAGCTTTCGGGGATTGTCGGAGGAGGGGAGCGTGCTGGTAACAAATCCCACAAACGCAAAAACGGCACCCGAAGGTGCCGTTTCTGTTTACTACCGGGTATCGCTATGCGATCAACCCGCCAGGCCCGACTGTTGAACCAGGTTCAACAGCGGTTGTGGGTACAGGCCGAGGAAGAACGCCAGCACCGCGATGGCCAGCAGCATCACGCCGCCTGCCTTCTGTTCCCAGTGCAGTTGAGCGTCGACGCGGCGCAGGTTTGGCTCGATCAGGTACAGGGTGACCATCACTCGCAGGTAGTAGAACACGCCGATGGCACTGCCCAGTACCAGGGAGCCGACCAGCCACCACTGATGCGACTCGACGCCGGTGGCGATGATGTAGAACTTGCCGATGAAGCCCGCGGTCAGCGGGATACCGGCCAGGGACAGCATCATCACGGTCAGCACGGCAGTCAGGTACGGACGGCGCCAGAACAGGCCGCGGTATTCGTACAGGGCGTCTGCGTCACGGCC
This sequence comes from Pseudomonas sp. Pseusp16, assembly GCF_047324915.1. NCBI lineage: Bacteria > Pseudomonadati > Pseudomonadota > Gammaproteobacteria > Pseudomonadales > Pseudomonadaceae > Pseudomonas > Pseudomonas sp. Pseusp16. The sequence goes on from NZ_CP168522.1 coordinate 585,863, forward strand.
TTTGTATGGCGAGGACATCAGGGTGATCACGCCGAACGCGCCGAGGCTGGTGATCACGTAGGTGACCAGGTACACGCCGATGGCTTCCACGGCCAGGCCCTTGCTCGCCACCAGGGCGATCAGCAGGTAACCGAAGTGGGCGATGGACGAGTAACCCAGCAGACGCTTGAGGTTGCTCTGGGTCAGGGCCAGCAGGTTACCGAACAGGATCGACGCGATGGCGATGATGGTCAGCACGTTGCTCAGCACGCCGCTGCTCGCAGCAGGGGAGATCTGGAACAGGCGCACCATCACTGCGAACACAGCCACTTTGGAAGCGGTCGCCAGGAACGCGGCAACCGGCGCCGGGGCACCTTCGTAAACGTCCGGAGTCCAGAGGTGGAAGGGTACCAGCGACAGCTTGAACGCCAGGCCGATCAGCATCATGCCCAGGCCCAGTTGCGCAAGCGAGCTTGGCAGACCGGTAGCCGCCAGCGCCTGGCCGATGCCGACGAAGCTCAGGGAGCCGGCGTCAGCGTAGAGCAGGGCCATACCGAACAACAGGAACGCGGAACCGGCCGCCGACAGCACCATGTACTTGATACCGGCTTCCAGCGAGCGCTTGTTGAAGAAGGCATAAGCCACCAGACCGTAGACCGGCACCGACAGCAGTTCCAGACCGACGAACAACCCGGCCAGGTGCTGTGCGCTGACCAGCACCAGGCCACCGGCGGCGGCCATCAGGATCAGCAGGTACAGTTCTTCACGGTTGCCCGGGTAACCCGTGCCGCCATCGCCGAGGTAGGCGTGGGCAAGGGTCACACAAGCGAGGGTGGCGACCAGGATCAGCGCCATGTACAAGCAAGCGAAACTATCGATTTGCAGCAGTGGGGTCACAGCCAATGGCGCGACCTTCAAGGCTGGCAGGATCGACAGCAACGCCAGGTTCAGACCCGCCACCGACAGCAGGAAGGTCTGGGAGTGGTTGCGGCGCCAGGCAATTGCCAGCATCACCACGATGATCGTGGCGCTGGTAATCAACAGCGGCGCTAGCGCGATAAAGTGTTGAGTCGTGAATTCCATAGCGCTCTTACCGGGCCGAAGCGAGTTGAGTGAAGGCGGTGCCGAGCCACTGCTGCACGCCATGCATCGTAGCGGCAGAGGTATCGAGGAACGGTTGCGGGTAGACGCCGATGTAGATCAGCAGCGCTGCCAGACCGACCACCATGATCATTTCGCGACCGTCCATGCCGTGCAGCACCACGTCCGATTTGGCCGGGCCGAAGTAGGCGCGGTGGATCATGATCAGCGAGTAGACCGAACCGAACACCAGGCCGGACGTCGCGATGATGGTGACCCACGGGGCAATCGGGAAGGTGCCGATCAGGATCAGGAACTCACCGACGAAGTTACCGGTACTCGGCAGGCCCAGCGACGCGGCTGCGAAGAACAGGCTGAGAGCCGGCAGGTAAGCGATTTTCGACCACAGGCCACCCATCTCGCGCATGTCGCGGGTGTGGGTGCGTTCGTACAACTGGCCACTCAGGATAAAGAGTGCCGCGGCCGACAGACCGTGCGCCAGCATTTGCATTACAGCGCCCTGCAGTGCCAGTTGGCTGCCGGAGTAGATGCCGATCAGTACGAAGCCCATGTGGGAAACGGACGAGAAGGCAATCAGACGCTTGATGTCGGTTTGCGCGAACGCCAGGAACGCACCGTAGAAAATCCCGATCAGACCCAGGGTCATGGCGAACGGTGCGAACTCGGCCGAAGCGTTCGGGAACAGCGGCAGGGCGAAACGCAACAGGCCGTAGGCCGCTGTCTTCAGCAAGATACCGGCGAGGTCGACGGAACCTGCGGTCGGTGCCTGGGCGTGAGCGTCAGGCAACCAGGAGTGGAACGGCACCACTGGCAGCTTCACGGCGAAGGCGATGAAGAAGCCGAGCATCAGGATGTACTCGGTGGTCGTCGACATCTTGGTCTTCAACAGGTCGGCGTAGTTGAAGGTAATCACGCCGGTGTCGTTGAAGTTGACCAGTACCAGACCCAGGATCGCCACCAGCATGATCAGGCCGGAAGCCTGAGTGAAGATGAAGAACTTGGTCGCCGCGTAGATCCGGGTTTTCTTGCCGTCCGAAGAACTGTGACCCCAGAGCGCGATGAGGAAGTACATCGGCACCAGCATCATTTCCCAGAAGAAGAAGAACATGAACAGGTCGAGGGCGAGGAACACGCCGACAACACCGCCCAGGATCCACATCAGGTTCAGGTGGAAGAAGCCAACGTGACGCTGGATCTCTTTCCACGAGCAGAGTACCGAGAGGACACCCAGCAGGCCGGTCAGCATGATCATCAGCAGCGACAGGCCGTCGAGGGCCAGGTGCACGTTGATGCCGAAGCGCTGGATCCAGACGTGCTTGAACTCAAGCGCCCAGGTCGGATCGGCACCCGGTGCCGGAGCAAATGAATAGTCACCGTTGGCCCACAGCCAGAGGCCGAGGGAGAGCAGCAGGGACATGGTGATCAGCGCAATCCAGCGGGGGAGGGTGGCGCCGAAGCGCTCACCCATCCAGCACAGCAGGCCGCCGATGAAGGGGATCAGGATTAGCCAAGGCAGAATCATGACGGGCTCAATTCCTTTCGCAAGTTCGCAAGGTTCATATCAGACCGCTACCAGCACGACGGCGCCGATAACCAGCACGGCACCAGCAGCCATCGAGGCGGCGTACCAACGCAGTTGACCGGTCTCGGTACGGCTCAGGGCGGTGTGACCGCCTTTGGCCATACGCGGGATCAGACCGATGGTCTGGTCCAGCGGGTCTTTGCGCAGGATGTGGTTGATCGCCAGGTATGGCTTGACGAACAGTTTGTCGTAGATCCAGTCGAAGCCCCAGGCAGCGAACCACCAGGCCGACAGGATACGGCCGATGCCGCTGTTGGCGATGGCGGTCACGAAGCGACGCTTGCCGAGGAACAGCAGCGCGGCCAGCAGGATACCGGACAGGGCGATGGCGCCCGAGGCGATTTCCAGGCTGTGCTTGGCTTCGCCGCCGGCATGGCCGACGCTTTCCGGCAGTACGCCGTGCAGCGGTGGAACGATCATCGCACCGATGGCGGTGGACAATACGATCAGCACCGACAGTGGCAGCCAGTGGGCGATGCCGTGACCGGCATGGGCTTCGGTCTTCGCTTCACCGTGGAACGCGATGAAGATCAGGCGGAAGGTGTACAGCGAGGTCATGAATGCGCCGACCAGGCCCGCATACAGCAGACCGTGGTTGCCGCTGGCGAACGCTTCCCAGAGGATTTCGTCCTTGGAGTAGAAGCCTGCGGTTACCAGAGGCAGGGCCGCCAGGGCCGCGCCGCCGACGATGAAGCTGGCGTAGGCCAGTGGCAGTTTCTTCCACAGACCGCCCATCTTGAAGATGTCCTGCTCGTGGTGGCAGGCAACGATCACCGCACCGGAAGCAAGGAACAGCAGGGCCTTGAAGAAGGCGTGGGTCATCAGGTGGAAGATCGCGCCATCCCAGGCACCAACGCCCAGGGCCAGGAACATGTAGCCGATCTGGCTCATGGTCGAGTAAGCGAGGATACGCTTGATGTCGGTCTGAACCAGTGCAGCAAAACCGGCCAGGACCAGGGTCACACCGCCGACGATTCCCACGAGATGCAGGATTTCCGGCGCCAGGGTGAACAGGCCGTGGGTACGGGCGATCAGGTAGACACCCGCGGTCACCATGGTTGCGGCGTGGATCAGTGCCGAAACCGGAGTAGGGCCGGCCATCGCGTCCGCCAGCCAGGTTTGCAGCGGCAGTTGCGCCGATTTACCGACAGCGCCGCCCAGCAGCATCAGGGTGGCCAGGACCATCCAGATATTGCCGGCCTGGAACTTCTGCGGTGCCAGCACCAGCAGTTCCTGGACATTCAGCGTGCCCAGTTGGGCAAACAGGATGAACAGGCCGATGGCCATGAACACGTCACCGATACGGGTCACGATGAAGGCCTTGAGTGCCGCGTTGCCGTTGTTGCGGTTGCTGTAGTAGAAACCGATCAACAGGTACGAGCACAGGCCCACGCCTTCCCAGCCGAAGTACAGGAACAGCAGGTTATCGCCCAGCACCAGGAACAGCATGCTGGCGATAAACAGGTTGGTGTACGCGAAGAAACGCGAGTAGCCGTCTTCACCGCGCATGTACCAGGAAGCGAACAGGTGGATCAGGAAGCCGACGCCAACCACCACACCCAGCATGGTCAGGGACAGACCATCCAGGTACAGGGCGAAGTTCGGCTTGAAGCCTTCCACCGCCATCCACTGCCACAACACCTGGGTGTAGTGACCGCCTTCCGGTGGCGCGACGTTGAATTGCCAGATCACGTAAGCCGCGACGATGGCAGACAAGCCGACTGAACCGACGCCGATCAGTGCCGACAGGTTTTCCGAGAGGCGGCCGCGTGAAAACGACAGCAGCAGGAAACCGATGAGAGGGAACAGGAAAGTCAGATAGAGAAGATTCATCCGCGCATCTCACTGGCAGCGTCGATATCGAGCGTGTGGAAGCGGCGATACAGTTGCAGCAGGATCGCCAGGCCAATACTGGCCTCGGCGGCTGCCAGGCTGATCACCAGGATGAACATGATCTGTCCATCCGGCTGCGCCCAGCGGCTACCGGCAACGATGAACGCCAAAGCGGAGGCATTCATCATGACCTCCAGGCTCATCAGCACGAAGAGGATGTTGCGGCGGACCATCAGGCCGACCAGACCGAGGCAGAACAGGATGCCGGCAACCGCCAGACCATGCTCCATGGGGATAGCAGGCATCGTCATTGCTCCTTGGCTTCGTTACGGCCCAGATGGAACGCCGTGACGGCTGCGGCGAGCAGCAGCATCGAGGCGAGTTCGACCACCAGCAGGTAAGGACCGAACAGGCTGATGCCCACGGCCTTGGCGTCTACGGTGGTGTGGCCGACGGCCTGGCCGCTCTGGTGGGAGAGCAGTACATACAGCAGTTCCACCAGCAGCAAGGCGGCGAGGGCGACCGGGCCGCCCCAGATACCGGGCTTGAGCCAGGCGCGCTCTTGCTGAACCGAGGCCGGGCCCAGGTTCAGCATCATCACCACGAACACGAACAGCACCATGATGGCGCCAGCGTAGGCGATCACTTCCAGGACACCGGCAAACGGTGCGCCGAGGGCGAAGAACGTCATCGCCACGGCAATCAGCGAAATGATCAGGTAGAGCAGGGCGTGCACAGGGTTGGTGTTGGTGATCACGCGAAGCGTGGACACCACAGCGATACCCGATGCGAAATAGAAAGCGAATTCCATCTTTCTTCCTTAAGGCAGCAAGCTCTTCACGTTGATCGGTTCGGCTTCATTCTGCGCGGAGCCTTTGGGCTTACCGGCAATCGCCATACCTGCAACACGATAGAAGTTGTAATCAGGGTTTTTGCCGGGGCCGGAGATCAGCAGATCTTCTTTCTCGTAAACCAGGTCCTGACGTTTGAACTCGGCCATTTCGAAATCCGGCGTCAGCTGGATCGCGGTGGTCGGGCAGGCTTCCTCGCAGAGGCCGCAGAAAATGCAGCGCGAGAAGTTGATGCGGAAGAAGTCCGGGTACCAGCGACCGTCTTCGGTTTCAGCTTTCTGCAGCGAGATGCAACCGACCGGGCACGCGACGGCGCACAGGTTGCAGGCTACGCAACGCTCTTCGCCGTCGGGGTCGCGGGTCAGCACGATACGGCCACGGAAGCGCGGCGGCAGGTACACGGCTTCTTCCGGGTACTGCAGCGTGTCGCGCTTGCGGAAGGCGTGGCTAAAAATCATCACCAGGCTGCGAAGCTGGGTGAAGAAGCCATGCACGATGTCAAAAATGTACTTCATGATTCTCTATCCTCACTGAGCCGCGACGGCGGGCGTGTTGAGCAACACGATCGCAGCGGTCACCAGCATGTTGACGAGGGTCAGCGGCAGGCAGAACTTCCAGCTGAAGTCCATCACTTGGTCATACCGTGGGCGCGGAATCGAAGCGCGCAGCAGAATGAAGAACATGATGAAGAACGCGGTTTTCAGCGCGAACCAGATGAACGGGATCTGCGGCAGGATGCCGAACGGACCGTGCCAGCCACCGAAGAACAAGGTCACCAGCAGCGCCGAAATCAACACGATGCCGATGTACTCGCCGACGAAGAACATGCCCCATTTCATGCCGGCGTATTCAATGTGGTAACCGTCGGCCAGTTCCTGTTCCGCTTCCGGCTGGTCGAACGGGTGACGGTGAGTCACGGCCACGCCAGCGATGAAGAAGGTCAGGAATCCGAAGATCTGCGGAATGACGAACCACAGGTTCTGCGCCTGGTATTCAACGATGTCGCGCATGTTGAACGAGCCAACCTGGATCACGATGCCCATCAGCGACAGGCCCATGAACACTTCGTACGACACGGTTTGTGCCGAGGCCCGCAAGCTGCCCAGCAGGGCGAACTTGTTGTTGCTCGACCAGCCGGCGAACAGCACCGCGTAGACCGACAGACCGGCCATGGCGAAGAAGAACAGGATGCCGATGTTGATATCCGCCACGCCCCAGGTCGGGGTGATCGGGATGATCGCGAAGGCAATCAGCAGGGCGCTCATGGCCACGACCGGTGCCAGCGTGAAGATCACTTTGTCGGCGAACGGCGGCGTCCAGTCTTCCTTGAAGAACATCTTGATCATGTCGGCAGCGATCTGGAACGCACCGAACGGGCCCACGCGGTTCGGGCCGTAACGGTCCTGCCAGAGGGCGAGCAAGCGACGCTCGACCCAGCTGAGCAGGGCGCCGCAGATCACCACGGCGAGCAGAATCACCACGGCCTTGAGGACCGCGATGATGATGTCGATCACTTCAGGAGTGAACCAGGTCATTGAGCTGCCTCCTGCAGACCGTCAACGGATTTGCCAAAGATCGCTGGCGGAATGCCGGCGATGCCCGCAGGCAGTGCCACCAGACCGGCGCCCAGTTCTTCATTGATGCGCAGCGGCAGACGCAAGGTCTGGCCGGCGACATTGAAGCTCAGCATGGCACCGTCGTTGACGCCCAGGCGGTCGGCTTCGGATTTGGCCAGTGCGACGTAGGCAGCCGGAATGCGTTCCTGAACCGGAGCGGCTTTCGAAGAGTTCTCTTCGCTGCCGAACAGGTGGAAGAACGGTACGACCTGCCAGGTGCCCTGGGCCGGATTGAACGCGCGCGGAACACTGGCGAACCAGTTCAGCGAGTCACCAGTGCTTTCGATCAGGCGGGTGCCCGGGTCGCCAGCGCGGATGTGACCACCGACTTCGTCCTGGAACTTGTTCCAGGCTTGCGGCGAGTTCCAGCCCGGAGACCAGGCGAATGGCACTTGCTGACGCGGTTCGGCCGAGCCCGAGTAACCTTCCATCGAGAAGGCGAACGCGGTGTCCTTGTCCTGCGGGGTACGCGGTTCGTGCACGCTGATGTCGGCGCGCATGGCGGTACGACCGGAGTAACGCAGCGGTTCACGGGCCAGTTTCATGCCCTTGATGCGGAACGCGGCGGACGGTGCGGCATCGACGATGCGGTTCAGTTGCGGCGTACTGGCAGCAACGGCAGCGGTGGCGTGGTCCAGTTGGGTCCAGTCGATCGGCTGGTTCAGCAGGGTAGCGCGCAGGGCATGCAGCCAGCGCCAGCCTTCGTGAACCAGGATGCTCGCATCCAGGTATTTCGGATCGAAGACCTGGAAGAAGCGCTGGGCGCGGCCTTCCTGGCTGACCAGGGTACCGTCGCCTTCAGCGAAGCTGGCAGCTGGCAGAACCAGGTGTGCGCGATCGCTGGTGGCGGTCTGCTGATGGTCGGCGACGATCAGCACTTTCGCGGCGGTCAGGGCAGCATCAACCTTGGCCTTGTCGGTACGGGTGTACAGATCGTTTTCCAGCACGACGATGGCGTCGGCACGGCCGTCGATCACCGCTTGCAGCGCGGCGTCGACCGATTCGCCACCGAGCATGGCCAGGCCGAGGCTGTTGGCCTCTGGCACGATCAGGCTGATGGAACCGTTCTTCTCGCGCAGCTTCAGGGCTTTGGCAATGTTGGCAGCAGCCTCGATCAGCGCCTTGGAACCCAACGAGGTGCCGGCGATGATCAGTGGACGCTTGGCCGCGAGCAGGGCGTCGGCAATGCGCTTGGCCAGTTCGAGGGCTTCAGCGTCCAGGCCTTCAACGGCTGGAGCGCTGGCGTCGAGGGCGTGAGCCACGGCGAAACCGATGCGGGCCAGGTCGTCGGGAGCTGCGTGAACGCATTCTTCGGCGATATCGTCGAGCTTGGTTTCAGCCAGGCTGGCGATGAACAGCGGGTTCAGTGCGTGCTGGCCGATGTTCTTCACCGCGGCGTCGAGCCAGGGCTGGACGCGCATGGCGTCGGCCATGTCTTCGGCCTTGCCTTTGACCGATTGACGCAGCGACAACGCCATACGGGCGGCGGTCTGGGTCAGGTCTTCACCGAGGACGAAGATGGCGTCGTGGTCTTCGATGTCGCGCATGTTCGGTACTGGCAGCGGGCTGTCTTTGAGCACTTGCAGGACCAGGCGGATGCGCTCCAGTTCGGAGGCTTCGATACCCGAGTAGAAGTGCTCGGCGCCCACCAGTTCACGCAACGCGTAGTTGCTTTCGAGGCTGGCGCGTGGCGAACCTATACCGACGATGTTGCGACCGCGCAGCAGGTCGGCGGCCTTGTCCAGTGCGTCGTCAAGGCTCAACTTGGTGCCATTGGCCAGCAGCGGCTGGCGTGGACGGTCTTCGCGGTTGACGTAGCCATAGCCGAAACGGCCACGGTCGCACAGGAAGTACTGGTTCACCGAACCGTTGAAACGGTTTTCGATGCGACGCAGTTCGCCATAACGCTCGCCCGGGGAGATGTTGCAGCCGCTGGAGCAGCCATGGCAGATGCTCGGCGAGAACTGCATGTCCCATTTACGGTTGTAGCGCTCGGAGTGAGTCTTGTCGGTGAACACGCCGGTCGGGCAAACCTCGGTGAGGTTGCCGGAGAACTCGCTTTCCAGGGTGCCGTCTTCAACGCGACCGAAGTACACGTTGTCGTGGGCGCCGTACACGCCGAGGTCGGTGCCGCCAGCGTAGTCTTTATAGAAGCGCACGCAGCGGTAGCAAGCGATGCAGCGGTTCATTTCGTGGGAAATGAACGGGCCCAGTTGCTGGTTCTGGTGGGTGCGCTTGGTGAAGCGGTAACGGCGCTCGTTATGGCCGGTCATTACCGTCATGTCTTGCAGGTGGCAGTGACCGCCTTCCTCACAGACCGGGCAGTCGTGAGGGTGGTTGGTCATCAGCCATTCAACAACGCTGGCGCGAAACGCTTTGGATTCTTCATCGTCGATGGAGATCCAGGTGCCATCGGTGGCAGGGGTCATGCAGGACATGACGATGCGACCACGGGTGTCGTTCTCGTCGGTGTACTGCTTGACCGCGCACTGGCGGCAAGCGCCAACGCTGCCAAGGGCAGGGTGCCAGCAGAAGTAAGGAATATCGAGGCCTAGCGACAGACATGCCTGTAACAGGTTGTCTGCCCCGTCGACTTCGAGCGCTTTGCCGTCTACGTGGATAGTGGCCATGGTTCAAAGTTCTTCGTTGGCCCGGTGTCAGCGGGCGTGGCTAATGGAATCTTGTCATTCGCGTGAATCAACACAGCCGCTTGCGGCGTCATCACACGAAAAGCGAAGGGCACGGACCCTTCGCCTTTTTAAGCATTTACGCGCCGACTACGATCGGCCTTGCCAGAGGCGGGACGGCGGCGCTGACAGGCGCGATGCCGGCTTCGAACTCATGGCGGAAGTATTTGATGGCGCTGCCCAACGGCTCCACGGCACCCGGTGCGTGAGCACAGAAGGTCTTGCCCGGGCCGAGGAAACCGACCAGACCCAGCAGGGTCTCGATGTCGCCTGGCTGGCCTTCGCCGTTCTCGATGGCCATCAGCAGCTTGACGCTCCATGGCAAGCCATCACGGCACGGGGTGCAGAAGCCACAGGATTCGCGAGCGAAGAACTGTTCCATGTTGCGCAGCAGGGACACCATGTTGACGCTGTCGTCCACCGCCATCGCCAGGCCAGTACCCATACGGGTGCCCACCTTGGCAATGCCGCCGGCGTACATTTGTGCGTCCAGGTGCTCCGGCAACAGGAAGCCGGTGCCGGCGCCGCCTGGCTGCCAGGCCTTGAGCTTGTAACCGTCGCGCATGCCACCGGCGTAGTCTTCGAATAGCTCGCGACCAGTGACGCCGAATGGCAGTTCCCACAGGCCCGGATTCTTCACCTTGCCGGAGAAGCCCATGAGCTTGGTGCCCATGTCGTCACTGCCTTCGCGAGCCAGTGATTTGTACCAGTCCACGCCGTCGGCAATGATCGCCGGGACGTTGCACAGGGTTTCAACGTTGTTCACGCAAGTCGGCTTGCCCCACACGCCCACGGCGGCAGGGAAGGGCGGCTTGGAGCGCGGGTTGGCGCGACGGCCTTCGAGGGAGTTGATCAGTGCGGTTTCTTCACCGCAGATGTAACGCCCGGCGCCGGTGTGGACGAACAGCTCGAAATCGAAGCCGCTGCCCAGAATGTTTTTACCCAGCAGGCCCGCTGCCTTGGCTTCTTCCACGGCACGGTTCAAGTGCTTGGCGGCGGTGGTGTATTCACCACGCAGGAAGATGTAGCCACGGTAGGTTTTCAGTGCGCGGGCACTGATCAGCATGCCTTCGATCAGCAGATGGGGCAGTTGCTCCATCAGCATGCGGTCTTTCCAGGTGTTCGGCTCCATTTCATCCGCGTTGCACAGCAGGTAGCGGATGTTGATGGATTCGTCCTTGGGCATCAGGCCCCACTTCACGCCAGTGGGGAAGCCTGCACCGCCGCGGCCCTTGAGGCCGGAATCCTTCACGGTCTGGACGATGTCGTCCTGAGCCATGTCAGCGAAGGCCTTGCGCGCTGCGGCGTAACCGTTCTTGGCCTGGTATTCGTCGAGCCAGACGGCTTCGCCGTCGTCACGCAGGCGCCAGGTGAGCGGGTGAGTCTCGGCCGAACGCTTGATGCGGTTGGCGGGACCGAAGGAAGTCAGGGTCATACGTAGCCCTCGAGCAATTTGGCAACGCCGGCTGGCTGAACATCACCGAAAGTGTCGTCGTCGATCATCAGCGCCGGCGCCTTGTCGCAGTTGCCGAGGCAGCAGACCGGCAGCAGGGTGAAACGACCGTCGGCGGTGGTCTGACCCAGGCCGATGCCAAGCTTGCTCTGGATTTCGCTGACCACGGACTCGTGGCCGCCGATGTAGCAGACCATGCTGTCGCAGACGCGAATGATGTGACGACCCACTGGCTGACGGAAGATCTGGCTATAGAACGTCGCCACACCTTCAACGTCGCTGGCCGGGATGCCGAGGATCTCGCCGATGGCGTACAGGGCGCCATCCGGCACCCAGCCGCGTTCCTTCTGGACGATCTTCAGGGCTTCGATAGACGCCGCGCGCGGGTCTTCGTAGTGATGCAGCTCGTGCTCGATGGCCGAGCGCTCGGTTTCACTCAAGGTGAAACGGTCTGTCTGGATAAGCGTGCTGTTCATGCTTAGCGGTCCACGTCGGCCATAACGAAATCGATACTACCCAGGTACGCAATCAAGTCCGCGACCATGCTGCCTTTGATCACCGAAGGGATCTGCTGCAGGTGCGGGAAGCTTGGTGTACGAATCCGGGTGCGGTAGCTCATGGTGCCGCCATCGCTCGTCAGGTAATAACTGTTGATGCCCTTGGTCGCTTCGATCATCTGGAAGGATTCGTTGGCCGGCATGACCGGGCCCCACGAAACTTGCAGGAAGTGCGTGATCAAGGTTTCGATGTGCTGCAGGGTGCGCTCTTTCGGCGGCGGCGTGGTCAGCGGGTGATCCGCCTTGTACGGGCCTTCCGGCATGTTGCGCAGGCACTGGTCGATGATCCTGATGCTCTGGCGCATCTCCTCGACACGCACGATGCAGCGGTCGTAGGCATCGCCATTGGCAGCCAGCGGCACTTCGAATTCGAAGTTCTCGTAGCCCGAGTACGGGCGCGCTTTACGCAGGTCGAAATCGCAACCGGTCGAACGCAGGCCGGCACCGGTGACGCCCCATTCCAGGGCCTCTTTGGTGTTGTAGTCGGCGACGCCGATGGTCCGGCCACGCAGGATGCTGTTGTCCAGGGCGGCTTTCTGGTATTCGTCCAGACGCTTGGGCATCCACTCGACGAAATCCTTGACCAGTTTTTCCCAGCCGCGCGGCAGGTCGTGGGCGACGCCACCGATGCGGTACCAGGCCGGGTGCAGACGGAAACCGGTGATGGCTTCGATCACGGTGTAGGCACGCTGACGGTCGGTGAAGGTGAAGAACACCGGGGTCATGGCGCCGACGTCCTGGATGTAGGTCCCCAGGAACAGCAGGTGGCTGGTGATCCGGAAGAACTCGGCCATCATGATGCGGATGACGTCGACCTTCTCCGGCACCTTGATGCCGGCCAGCTTCTCGACCGAGAGCACGTACGGCAGGTTGTTCATCACGCCGCCGAGGTAGTCGATACGGTCGGTGTACGGGATGAAGCTGTGCCAGGACTGACGCTCGGCCATTTTCTCGGCACCACGGTGGTGGTAGCCGACGTCCGGTACGCAGTCGACGATCTCTTCACCGTCCAGCTGCAGGATGATACGGAACGCACCGTGCGCGGACGGGTGGTTCGGGCCGAGGTTGAGGAACATGTAGTCCTCGTTCGGGCCGGAACGCTTCATGCCCCAGTCTTCAGGCTTGAAGCGCGCAGACTCTTCCTCGAGCTGTTGCTTGGCCAGGTTCAGGGTGAACGGGTCGAATTCGGTGGCGCGGGCCGGGAAGTCCTTGCGCAGCGGGTGACCTTCCCAGGTCGGCGGCATCATGATGCGCGACAGGTGAGGGTGGCCTTTGAAGTCGATACCGTACATGTCCCAGACTTCACGCTCGTACCAGTTGGCATTCGGCCAGATGCTGGTGACGGTCGGCAAGCTGAGGTCGCTCTCGGACAAGGCGACCTTGATCATCACGTCACTATTACGTTCGATCGACATCAGGTGGTAGAACACGGAGAAGTCGACGCCGTTCGGCAGCCCTTGACGCTTGGTGCGCAGGCGCTCGTCCACGCCGTGCAGGTCATAGAGCATGACGTACGGCTTGGGCAGGTTACGCAGGAACGTCAGGACTTCGACGAGTTTGGCGCGGGCAACCCAAAGCACCGGCATGCCGGTGCGGGTAGGCTGGGCGGTGAACGCCTCCGGGCCAAAACGGTTGTTCAGTTCGACGACCACATCCTGGTCGTCTGCCTTGTAAGGCGGGATGTACAGAGCACTGCCTGTAGTCATGGTTATTTATCGCTTTCGGTCAACGTAAAGAATGAAGCCAGTTTTTCGTTTCTTTGAAACAGCAGAACTGGATCAGACTTCGTCGGGGCTGCGCAGGTTGGTTACCTGAATACGCTGTTCGCGGCGCTTTTCCTTTTCGGACGGCATCTCGGCGCGGTACACGCCTTGATCGCCAACGACCCAGGAAAGTGGGCGACGCTCCTGGCCAATCGACTCCTGCAACAGCATCAGGCCTTGCAGGAAAGCTTCAGGGCGGGGCGGGCAGCCAGGCACGTAGACGTCCACGGGCAGGAACTTGTCCACCCCTTGAACGACGGAGTAGATGTCGTACATGCCACCGGAGTTGGCGCACGAACCCATGGAGATGACCCATTTAGGCTCGAGCATTTGCTCGTAGAGACGCTGAATGATCGGCGCCATCTTGATGAAGCAGGTACCGGCGATAACCATGAAATCCGCCTGACGCGGCGATGCCCGGATAACCTCGGCGCCAAAGCGCGCGATGTCGTGGGGCGCCGTGAAGGCGGTGGTCATTTCCACGTAGCAGCACGAAAGACCGAAGTTGTACGGCCACAGGGAGTTCTTGCGCCCCCAGTTGATCGTGCCGTTGAGCACGTCTTCGAGCTTGCCCATGAAAATGTTTTTGTGGACTTGATCTTCTAACGGATCGGAAACGGTTTCCCGTTGGCCAATCGGATACTGCTCGTTAGGAGCATCGGGGTCGATCCTGGTGAGATTGTATTGCATTGCCAAAGCCTCATTGTTTCAGCTTCGCTTGCCGCTTGCGCCGAGCTTCCGGAGCCCAGTCAAGGGCGCCCACTCGGAATAGGTAGACAAGGCCTGCCAACAGAATTGCTATGAAAACGAGAGCTTCGACGAATCCGGTCCAGCCGCTTTCGCGGACGGACACAGACCATGCAAAGAGAAAGAGGGCTTCGATATCGAAGATCACGAAGAGCATCGCGACCAGATAGAATTTGGCTGAGAGCCGCAAGCGGGCGCCACCTGTAGGTAGCATGCCGGACTCGAACGGTTCGTTTTTGCTGCGGCCCCAGGCTTTTGACCCGAGTAGGCTGGAAACGCCCAGCATGAAGGCACAGAGGCCGACAACGCCTAGAAGGAAAATGGCAAAGCCCCAGTTGTGGGCCATGAGTCCTGTCGCTTCGGGCATGCTGGTAATCCTTAACAGAGAGCAAAGGTCTCTGAGCTTGAAAAGAAACAAAGCAGTGACGATATGTCGCAGCAATCAATCCCGCTGATTTTATGGCTAAACACCCGGCAAGTAAAATTCCTATAGCGAAATTATTTATAGGAATAAGGACATAGCGAGTCTGCAAAAGCCGGCAGCCCTTGCGTTGCGGGCATTAGGGGGCTTTTCGCAAATAATGTTTTGTAGGGAATGTAACGAACATAGTTGCAGCTAAATGATAATCAATATTGTTTGTGGTGGTTTTCAAACTGTTTGCCCCTCGGATACTCGGGAAGTTGTCTTATTTGAGCGTTACAGCAAGTAGCAGCGGTGTGCGTTTTAGCGGATTTTTCTGACGTTGATGTCGCTCTGGATCAATGTTTTTCCAGGTCACCACCATCCCCTGTACCCGTAGGAGCGAGCTTGCTCGCGATGGTGGTCAGCGATGACGCTGGGGGCCTGACACCCCGCGGCGCCCTCAGGGTCATCGCGAGCAGGCTCGCTCCTACAGGGGGGGGGGCTTGCGTTGTTTGTTAAATCGCAGGAAAAAAAAACGCCCCGAACCAGTCGGGGCGTCAGATGTGCAGCGTTGCGGTTAGCTTTTTATCCGGTCCGCAACGGCTGATGTCTCAAGCGAAGCAGATCAGTGGAACTGTTCTTCTTCGGTCGAACCGGTCAGTGCTGTTACCGAAGACGAGCCACCCTGGATCACGGTGGTCATGTCGTCGAAGTAGCCGGTGCCCACTTCCTGCTGGTGAGCCACGAAGGTGTAACCCTTGGCGGCGTCGGCGAATTCCTGCTCTTGCAGCTTCACGTAGGCAGTCATGTCGTTGCGGGCGTAGTCGTGCGCCAGGTTGAACATGCTGTGCCACATGTTGTGAATGCCGGCCAGGGTGATGAACTGGTGCTTGTAGCCCATGGCGGACAGTTCGCGCTGGAACTTGGCGATGGTTGCGTCGTCCAGGTTTTTCTTCCAGTTGAAGGAAGGCGAGCAGTTGTACGACAGCAGTTGGTCCGGGTATTCCTTCTTGATCGCTTCAGCGAAGCGACGGGCTTCTTCCAGGTCCGGCTTGGCGGTTTCGCACCAGATCAGGTCGGCGTACGGCGCGTAGGCCAGGCCGCGAGCGATGGCCTGGTCCAGACCGGCGCGAACCTTGTAGAAACCTTCCTGGGTGCGTTCGCCAGTCACGAATGGCTGGTCGTACGGGTCGCAGTCGGAAGTCAGCAGGTCAGCGGCGTTGGCGTCGGTACGAGCCAGGATGATGGTCGGAGTACCGGCAACGTCGGCCGCCAGACGGGCAGCGGTCAGCTTCTGTACGGCTTCCTGGGTAGGAACCAGTACCTTGCCGCCCATGTGGCCGCATTTCTTCACGGAAGCCAGCTGGTCTTCGAAGTGAACGCCGGCGGCGCCTGCTTCGATCATGCTCTTCATCAGCTCGTAAGCGTTCAGTACGCCGCCGAAACCGGCTTCGGCATCAGCCACGATGGGTGCGAAGTAGTCGATGTAGCCAGCGTCGCCCGGGTTCTTGCCGGCTTTCCACTGGATCTGGTCGGCACGACGGAACGCGTTGTTGATGCGCTTGACCACGGTTGGAACCGAGTCCACCGGGTACAGCGACTGGTCCGGGTACATCGATTCGGCGGAGTTGTTGTCCGCAGCCACTTGCCAGCCCGACAGGTAGATCGCCTGGATACCGGCTTTGACTTGTTGTACAGCCTGGCCGCCGGTCAGGGCGCCCATGCAGTTGACGAAATCTTTCTCAGGACGGAAGGCCGGCTTGGCACCCTGGGTGACCAGGTTCCACAGCTTCTCGGCGCCCATTTTTGCAAAGGTGTGCTCAGGTTGAACCGAGCCACGCAGGCGGACGACGTCAGCAGCGGAGTAAGTGCGTGTCACGCCTTTCCAGCGCGGGTTTTCAGCCCAGTCTTTTTCGAGGGCTGCAATTTGCTGTTCGCGTGTCAGTGCCATGGGAGATAAACCTCGTCGCGTCTTTATGAAAAGTTGTTCTGCGGTGGAAAATTCCTGCGCTCGCTGACCAGAAGCTTAAGCGGTCAAGTCGGATTCGGCGGGGAGGGCGACGGGATGAACGATCGGCTCGAGGGGAAGTGAGCAGGTAAAGGCGAACTGCGGGCGCATTCGGGCGTCGTGGGCCTTGGTACGAACATCAGTGTGCTGCCGGGTTACCTAATTACGCTTCCGTCCCTCGGGACAACTTCGTTCCAGTCGACAACCTCGTCAAACACACCTTGTGGGCGGTACAGACACGAAGCGGTTCGCGGGGGTAGGTTGCGAACATCGCCTCGAAGGCCCTTGCCAGGGCCCCTGATTAGCGGGAGCGAGGCCATCATGCCTTCGCTTTTTTGGCTCGTCAAACGTTTTGTAGTGCTTTTTTTCGAGCACTACATCTTTGGTCTAATACGACTCGGCAGTCAGTTTTTGGTGCTTTAGTCCAGGGTGTCGACTTTAACCCGCAAAGTCATGTCGTTGCGGCTCTGGGTCGAGTAGCTGCGGGTCAGGCCCTGTTTGTCGGCCTGGGTCTGGCCATTGACCCCGGCCAGCAGGATCCACTCACCGAGGTGGCCGGTGACGGTTGTGTCGGTGCTTTGTACGTTCACTACATCGGGACGCTCCTGGCTCATGCGGTCACGGTTGGTACTGATCGACAGGTGAACGATGTCGCCAGTGACGTTTGCGGTGACGTAGAAACCCTGGGTGACATTGCGATACTCGGTCTGGCTGCTGTAGCCGCCATAGGAATCGCTCTGGCTGCTGGTGACCGGCACGCTCTGGCCGACCTGGATCAGTGCCGGTGCGCCTTCGCTGGCCTGTACCTGCTGAATGCCGCCGTCGCGGCTGTCGGTGCTGTAGTTGATGATGCGGGTCTGGCCTGGCTTGGCGCCGTTCACCGCTTGACGCTGGTCACCCTGGAAGTTGTTGTCACTGGTGTCGACGGTGATCAGCAGCCGTTTGGGCGCTGTATCGAGTTGCGAAAGAAGGGCTTTAAGTTCGTCGATCTTGCGCTCATCGGCGTTGACAATCAGTTGGCTGCCGTAGGCGCTGACCTGGCCTTCCTTGCCGACGAAATCCTGCGCAACCGGCAGCAGGTCGGCGCTGGTGTGGTATTTGAGGGGGATGATTTCTGTGGCTGCCAGCACCGAAAAACTGCAGCCGAGCAGCAGGGTGGTGAGCAGGGTGCGTAGGGACATGTCCGTTATCTCCGCGTTATAAAGGCTTGATATTGCCACTTTGTCGGCCCGGGGTTTGTAGGAGCGAGCTTGCTCGCGATGGTCTTGAGGACGCCGCGGGGTGTCAGGCTTCCAGCATTATCGTTCACGCCCATCGCGAGCAAGCTCGCTCCTACAAGTTTGTCGGCTCGGGGTGGGGTAAGTTGAATCGTAGACAGCAAAACGCCCCGGCATCGCGTGATGTCAGGGCGTTTTGTGGTGCTGTGGCGAGGGAGCAGGCTCCCTCGCCATAGGGTATCAGGTCGAGTGCCGCACCATGTCCACATGCGGAATCCCGGCTTCCAGGAACTCCTCACTGACCATGTTGAAGCCCAGGCGCTCATAGAACGCCGTGGCTTGCACTTGGGCGCTGAGCATCTGTTGCTTCAAGCCGCGTTCTTCGGCTTCGCCAATCACCGCCTGCATCAGCTTGTCGCCGACTTTCAGGCCGCGCCAATCCTTGAGCACCGACACTCGGCCGATGTGACCATCGGGCAGCAAACGGGCGGTGCCAATCGGAAAGTCGCCTTCGAACGCGAGGAAGTGCACGGCGGTTGCATCGTCGGCATCCCATTCCAGTTCAGGTGGAACGCACTGCTCGGCGACGAACACCGTTTCACGAATGCGCCGGATCTCGGCGTTGTCCTTCTGCCAGTCTGCGACACGTACGTGAATCTTATTCATCGGCAAACCCCAGGCTTCCCTGCTTGACCAGTTCGCACAACAGGCCGCGGCCGTCTTCATCGCTCAGCCATTCGCCGAGGTTGTCGGCGTGCAGCGCGTCAGCGGCGCAGATCATCTTCAGCAGTTCGCGCAGTTTGCCCGGCAGATAACGGCTCTGGCCGCTGGCGAACAGCAGCAGGTCGTCGTCGACTTCGGACCATGCCAGGCGTGCGCTCGGGTTGCGAATCAGGATTGCGCCTTGTTCCAGGGCAGACATGAAGTCGTCTTCTTCGACGTCCTCCGGGCCCACCACCAGTTCCGGGTAGCGTGGCTCGGTCATGAACTGGCCAAACCAGGTCAGCAGCAGGCGCTCGTCGCTCATGTGTTCGGCCAGCAAGCCTTTCAGGCGGTCGAGTGCGTCGCGCTGGATCTGGTGAGGATCGGCAGTCGGCAAGGCGTCGGCGTCGGTGTAGCGTTCTTCGTCCGACAGGAACTGGCTGAGGAAGTCAGTGAAGTGGGTCAGCACTTCGGCAGCGCTCGGCGCGCGGAAGCCGACCGAGTAGGTCATGCATTCATCAACGGCAACGCCGCAATGGGCCAGGCGCGGTGGCAGGTAGAGCATGTCGCCCGGTTCCAGCACCCATTCGTCGGTGGCTTCGAACTCGGAGAGGATGCGCAGGTCGGCGTGGGCCAGCAGCGGGCTCTCGGTGTTGCACATCTGGCCGATCTTCCAGTTGCGCTTGCCGTGGCCTTGCAGCAGGAACACGTCGTAGTTGTCGAAGTGCGGACCAACGCTGCCACCTGGCGCGGCGTAGCTGATCATCACGTCGTCGATGCGCCAGCTCGGCAGAAAACGGAAGTTTTCCAGCAGTTCGCTGACTTCCGGGACGAACTGATCCACAGCTTGCACCAGCAAGGTCCAGTCAGTTTCAGGCAGCTTGCTGAATTCATCTTCGGCGAACGGGCCGCGACGCAGTTCCCACGGGCGCTCGCCATTCTCGATGATCAGGCGCGATTCGACTTCTTCTTCCAGCGCCAGGCCGGCCAGTTCGTCGGCGTCGATCGGGCTTTCGAAATCAGGAATCGCCTGGCGGATCAACAGCGGCTTTTTCTGCCAGTAGTCGCGCAGGAATTCCCGTGCCGTGATGCCGCCCAGAAGTTGAAGAGGAGTATCAGGATTCATGTGTAACCTATTGAAAAAATGCACTTTTCAGACGGGAATAAAAACGCCCGGCGCGGCCGGGCGTCTTAAAAGGGTCTAGCGGTCGATCAGATGCGTTTGGCTTGTGCTACAGCGTTGCCGATGTAGTTGGCCGGGGTGAGCAGTTTCAGCTCAGCCTTGGCGGCAGCTGGCATGTCCAGGCCGTCGATGAAAGTCTGCAGCGCTTCAGGGCTGATGCCCTTGCCGCGGGTCAGTTCTTTCAGCTTTTCATAGGGGTTTTCGATGTTGTAGCGACGCATCACGGTCTGGATCGGCTCGGCCAATACTTCCCAGCAGGCGTCCAGGTCAGCGGCAATCTTCTGCTCGTTGAGCTCAAGTTTGCTGATGCCTTTGAGGCTGGCTTCGTACGCGATCACGCTGTGGGCGAAGCCGACACCGAGGTTGCGCAGCACGGTGGAGTCGGTCAGGTCGCGCTGCCAGCGGGAGATCGGCAGCTTGCTCGCCAAGTGCTGGAACAGTGCGTTGGCGATGCCCAGGTTGCCTTCGGAGTTCTCGAAGTCGATCGGGTTCACCTTGTGCGGCATGGTCGACGAACCGATTTCGCCTGCGATGGTGCGCTGTTTGAAATAACCCAGGGAGATGTAGCCCCAGATGTCGCGGTCGAAGTCGATCAGGATGGTGTTGAAGCGTGCGATCGCGTCGAACAGTTCGGCAATGTAGTCGTGCGGTTCGATCTGCGTGGTGTACGGGTTGAAGCCCAGGCCCAGCTCGTCTTCGATGAAGGCGCGGGCGTTGGCTTCCCAGTCGATCTCAGGGTAGGCCGACAGGTGTGCGTTGTAGTTGCCGACAGCGCCGTTGATCTTGCCCAGCAGTGGAACGGCAGCGACCTGGGCGATCTGGCGCTCCAGGCGGTAAACCACGTTCGCCAGTTCTTTGCCCAGGGTGGTCGGCGAGGCCGGTTGACCGTGAGTACGCGACAGCATCGGCACGTCGGCGAAGCGGATGGCCAGTTCGCGGATGGCATTGGCGGTCTGGCGCATCAGCGGCAGCATCACGTCATCACGGCCTTCACGCAGCATCAGGGCGTGGGACAGGTTGTTGATGTCCTCGCTGGTGCAGGCAAAGTGGATGAACTCGCTGACCTTGGCCAGTTCCGGCAGCTTGGCCGCTTGCTCTTTGAGCAGGTATTCGATGGCTTTGACGTCGTGGTTGGTGGTGCGCTCGATCTCTTTGACGCGCTCGGCGTGCTCCAGAGAGAAGTTTTCCGCCAGGGTGTTGAGCACAGCGTTGGCTTCGGCGGAGAACGCCGGCACTTCGCTGATGGCAGGGTGAGCGGCCAGGCGCTGGAGCCAGCGCACTTCAACCAGGACGCGGGCACGGATCAGGCCGTACTCGCTGAAAATTGGGCGCAGGGCCTGGGTTTTGCCGGCGTAGCGGCCGTCAACAGGGGAAACCGCAGTGAGCGAAGAGAGCTGCATGGGGTGTTCTCGGACAGTCGGGCAACGAAATGGGGCGCGTATCATACATGAAAAAATCCGCCGGTCCGTCGCCAACTGACCGGCGTATTACGCGTATTGCTAAGTTCGGTACTGTCGATGCGGGTTATTCGTTACGCATCAATGGGTAAAGCTCTTTCAGCAATTTGCGGCGGCTGATCACCAGCTGCCAGCGATGACCGCCCAATTGCCGCCACAGGCGCGCCGAACGAATGCCGGCCAGCAGCAGGGCGCGAATTTTCGAGGCATTGCTCGGTTGTTGCAGGTTACGCATGTCGCCATGCACCTGGATGCGTTGGCGCAGGGTGCTCAGGGTGTCCTGATACAGCGCGCCGCACGCTGCGATCACGTTTTCGTGCGCCGGGCCGAAGTGTTCGACCTGGGATTGAATCTGCGGCAGGCGCTTGCCGATCACGTCGAGCATGTCGTTGCGCTTTGCCAGTTGGCGCTCAAGACCGAGCATGGCCAGGGCGTAGCGCAGCGGCTCGCGCTGCAGGGCGCTTGGGTCGCGTTCAAGGGCGCCGATCAGGGCGCGATAACCTTCACGCAGGTTGATGTCATCGCCGCCATAGACTTCCAGAGTGTCCTTGGGGTCGCGAATCAGCAAGCTGCCGAGCATGCAGGTCAGGCCGGCCTCGTTGGTCTGGCCGGTCTTGGCAATCCTGTCCACCAGCACGGCGGCGAGAAACACGCCGCCCAGTGCTGTCAATTGCTCCTGAATGGGGCTCATTGTTGCTCGCCTTGAGGGGTGCCCTTGCTGGTCCATGGCTCAGCCACTTCAATAACGCCGCCGCCGAGGCAGACTTCACCGTCGTAGAACACCACGGACTGGCCCGGAGTGACTGCGCGTTGCGGATCATCGAAGGTTGCGCGATAACCCGTGGCGGTCTTTTCCAGGGTGCAGGGCTGGTCGCCCTGGCGATAACGGACCTTGGCGGTCAGCTTGCGCGGCTGGCTCAGATCGATCGGGTTGACCCAATAGATATCGGAAGCGAGCAGGGCGCGGGAGAACAGCCACGGGTGATCATTACCCTGGCCAACGATCAGTTCGTTGTGTTCCAGGTCCTTGATCAGCACGTACCACGGCTCATCGCTGGCATCTTTCAGCCCGCCAATGCCCAGGCCCTGGCGCTGGCCGATGGTGTGATACATCAGGCCGTGGTGGCGGCCGATGATTTCGCCTTCGGTGGTCTTGATCTCGCCCGGTTGCGCCGGCAGGTACTGCTTGAGGAAATCGCTGAAGCGGCGCTCGCCGATAAAGCAAATCCCGGTGGAATCCTTTTTCTTCGCGGTCGCCAGCTCGTATTTCTCGGCAATGGCACGCACTTGCGGTTTTTCCAGTTCGCCGACCGGGAACAGGGTCTTGGCGATCTGTTCGCCGCCGACGGCGTGCAGGAAGTAGCTCTGATCCTTGTTCGGGTCCAGGCCCTTGAGCAGTTCGGTGCGGCCATCGATGTCGCGGCGACGCACGTAGTGACCGGTGGCGATCAGGTCGGCGCCGAGCATCATGGCGTAGTCGAGGAACGCCTTGAACTTGATTTCGCGGTTGCACAGGATGTCCGGGTTCGGCGTGCGTCCGGCCTTGTATTCGGCCAGGAAATGCTCGAACACGTTGTCCCAGTACTCGGCGGCGAAGTTGGCGGTGTGCAGTTTGATGCCAATCTTGTCGCACACGGCCTGGGCGTCCGCCAGGTCGTCCATTGCGGTGCAGTATTCGGTTCCGTCGTCTTCTTCCCAGTTCTTCATGAACAGGCCTTCCACCTCATAACCCTGCTCGATCAGCAGGAGGGCGGAAACGGAAGAGTCCACGCCGCCGGACATGCCGACAATGACGCGCTTCTTTTGTGTGTCAGAAGGGGCTGGATCACGCATAGGGATTCAATGAGTGTCTTGAAAAAGGACGCGATTCTAACAGGCTCCAGCCTGCAAGGCTAAAGAGAAGGACGGATCAATTCGAGGCCGAAGTGTTTACCGTCCAGATAATCATCGATACAGCGGATGATCAACTCGCTGCGCCAGTTGGCACGCTGTTCGATTAATTCTTCGCGGGTCAGCCACTTGGCGCCGACAATGCCGTCGTCCAGCTGGTAATCGGGATGGTGTTTCAACGCTTTGGCGATGAAGCAGACCCGCTGGTATGTCACACCGTTGCTGGGGGCGGTGTAGAGGTAAATGCCCAGCACGCCGGTCGGTTCGACGTCCCAGCCGGTTTCCTCGAGGGTTTCACGGACAGCGGCTTCGGTCAGGGTTTCGTTCGGATCCAGATGGCCGGCGGGCTGGTTGAGCACCACGCGTCCGTGCTTGAGTTCCTCGACCATCAGGAAGCGGCCGTTGTCTACGATGATGGTGGCGACGGTGATGTGGGGTTGCCAGTCCATGGGATTTCCTCAACTTCAGATGTTGGAGTGCGGTCAATGTGGGAGCGGGCTTGCTCGCGAAAGCAGTGGGTCAGTCAACATCGATGTTGAATGATAAACCGCATTCGCGAGCAAGCCCGCTCCCACATGGATCGGATTTCTCAGATAAATTTATGTGAACGCTAAAAAACACAAACCCCGGCACAGGGCCGGGGTTTGTGATGTTCCCTTACAACCTTAAACCAGCGCAGCGACAGCCGCGTTGAAGGTTGCGCTTGGGCGCATGGCCTTGCTGATCAGCTCGGCGTCGGCGTGGTAGTAACCGCCGATGTCCACTGGCTTGCCTTGAACGGCGTTGAGCTCGGCAACGATGGTCGCCTCGTTCTCGGTCAGGGTCTTGGCCAGGGTCGCGAACTGCGCTTGCAGTGCAGTGTCTTCGGTCTGGGCAGCCAGGGCTTGAGCCCAGTACAGCGCCAGGTAGAAGTGGCTGCCGCGGTTGTCGATGTTGCCGACTTTGCGCGATGGCGACTTGTTGTTGTCCAGGAACTGGCCGGTGGCCTGGTCCAGGGTCTTGGCCAGAACCAGCGCCTTTGGATTGTTGTAGGTCACGCCCAGGTGTTCCAGGGACGCAGCCAGGGCCAGGAACTCACCCAGCGAATCCCAGCGCAGGAAGTTCTCTTCCAGCAGCTGCTGAACGTGCTTCGGAGCCGAACCGCCGGCGCCGGTTTCGAACAGGCCACCGCCGTTCATCAGCGGCACGATCGACAGCATCTTGGCGCTGGTGCCCAGTTCCATGATCGGGAACAGGTCGGTCAGGTAGTCACGCAGTACGTTGCCGGTCACCGAGATGGTGTCTTTGCCTGCGCGGGTGCGCTGCAGGGTGTACTTCATGGCGTCGACCGGCGACATGATCTGGATGTCCAGACCGGCAGTGTCGTGATCCTTCAGGTAAGCCTGAACTTTCTCGATCACCACGCCATCGTGGGCGCGCAGCGGGTCCAGCCAGAAAATCGCCGGAGTGCTGCTGGCGCGAGCGCGGTTGACGGCCAGTTTGACCCAGTCCTGGATCGGCGCGTCTTTGGTCTGGCACATGCGGAAGATGTCGCCGGCTTCAACCGACTGCTCCAGCAGCAGGTTGCCCTTGCTGTCGGTGACGCGAACAACGCCGTCAGCCTTGATCTGGAAAGTCTTGTCGTGGGAACCGTACTCTTCGGCTTTCTTCGCCATCAGGCCAACGTTCGGCACGCTGCCCATGGTGGTTGGATCGAAGGCGCCGTTTACCTTGCAGTCTTCGATCACGGCCTGGTAGATGGTGGCGTAGCAGCGATCCGGGATCACGGCCTTGGTGTCGTGCAGCTGACCGTCGGTGCCCCACATCTTGCCGGAGTCACGGATCATGGCCGGCATCGAGGCGTCGACGATCACGTCGCTCGGCACGTGCAGGTTGGTGATGCCTTTGTCGGAGTTGACCATCGCCAGGGAAGGGCGAACGGCGTAGACCGCCTGGATGTCAGCTTCGATGGCAGCTTGTTGCTCGGCAGGCAATGCCTTGATGCGAGCGTACAGGTCGCCAATGCCGTTGTTCAGGTTGAAGCCGATCTGTGCCAGCACTTCAGCGTGCTTGGCCAGTGCGTCCTTATAGAACTCGGCAACGATCTGGCCGAACATGATCGGGTCGGAGACCTTCATCATGGTGGCTTTCAGGTGAACCGACAGCAGCACGCCTTGTGCCTTGGCGTCTTCGATTTCGGCCGCGATGAAGCTGCGCAGGGCGTTTTTGCTCATGACCGCGCAATCGAGGATCTCACCGGCTTGTACGGTGGTCTTTTCTTTCAGGACGGTGGAGGTGCCGTCCTGAGCGATCAGTTCGATTTTCACGGCGTCAGCGGCGTCGATCAGGGCGGCTTTTTCGCTGCCGTAGAAATCGCCGGTGCTCATGTGCGCGACGTGGGACTTGGAGTCCTTGGCCCAGGCGCCCATTTTGTGCGGGTGCTTGCGTGCGTAGTTCTTGACCGACAGCGGAGCGCGACGGTCGGAGTTGCCTTCACGCAGAACCGGGTTCACGGCGCTGCCCTTGACCTTGTCGTAGCGCGCCTTGGCTTCTTTGTCGGCGTCGCAGGTCACGGTTTCCGGGTAGTCCGGCAGGTTGTAGCCCTGGGCTTGCAGTTCCTTGATCGCGGCTTGCAGCTGTGGAACCGAAGCGCTGATGTTCGGCAGCTTGATGATGTTGGCTTCAGGCGTAACGGCCAGGGCGCCCAGTTCGGCGAGGTGGTCGGCTACGGCTTTGTCGCCCAGTTGC
The DNA here is from genome assembly GCF_047324915.1 of Pseudomonas sp. Pseusp16. NCBI lineage: Bacteria > Pseudomonadati > Pseudomonadota > Gammaproteobacteria > Pseudomonadales > Pseudomonadaceae > Pseudomonas > Pseudomonas sp. Pseusp16. The sequence goes on from NZ_CP168522.1 coordinate 611,619, forward strand.
TCGGGGAAGCTGGCCAGGATGCGCCCTGCAAGAGAGATATCGCGGGTTTCAACGGCGATATCGGCCGAAGCGGTGTAGGCCTCGATGATAGGCAACAGAGAATAGGTGGCGAGGGCTGGGGCTTCGTCGGTGAAGGTATAGATGATCTTCGAGCGGGTGGGCATATTCGGATTAACTCTCTCTTCTTTGCTAAAGCGTGCGCAGAAACTCGAGGGCGCCGGGTAAGCGCGTTCGTTCAAAGTCATCCATGAGCCGAATATCGAGGTTTCGTTGCTGTGATGTTGGGTGCATCAGTAGGGTGTCAAGCAGCCGGGCTGCGGTAACAGACCGGCTTATCGGGCGTAAACACTCGTCGTAGAGCTGTTTGGCCCGTCGTGACCCTTTAGTCAGCGGCGGCATTATACATAGGTAGCTGGCAATCTGCCGATGGTTCATACGCAACGAATGTCGTCCATTGGTCTAAAGGTCGCAGGGGCGAGCAAGGCGTAAGGTCATTCGTCGTGCTTGAATTTGGCGCTTTTCCCTTTGCTTTCAGGCTTGTAGCGCGCGAGTTGCAAGGCTTTGCGGCAGTTGGATGGAACATAGGGTTTGCGCGCCGATTCAACTGGGTTACGCTCGAACCAAGCCAGATGTTCAATCCAATCAATGGAGTTCAGCATGGGTTACAAGAAGATTCAGGTTCCAGCCGTCGGCGACAAAATCACCGTCAATGCAGACCATTCTCTCAATGTTCCTAATAACCCGATCATCCCCTTCATCGAAGGCGACGGCATTGGTGTCGACATCAGCCCGGTCATGATCAAGGTTGTCGATGCTGCTGTTAAGAAGGCCTACGGTGGCGAGCGCAAGATTTCCTGGATGGAAGTGTACGCCGGGGAGAAAGCGACTCAGGTTTACGATCAGGACACCTGGCTGCCTCAGGAAACCCTGGACGCGGTCAAGGATTATGTGGTTTCCATCAAGGGCCCGCTGACCACCCCGGTCGGTGGCGGCATCCGTTCCCTGAACGTGGCCCTGCGTCAGCAACTCGACCTGTACGTCTGCCTGCGCCCGGTGCGCTGGTTCGAAGGCGTGCCTAGCCCGGTCAAGAAGCCAGGCGATGTCGACATGACCATCTTCCGTGAGAACTCCGAAGACATCTACGCCGGCATCGAGTGGAAGGCCGGTACGCCGGAAGCCACCAAGGTCATCAAGTTCCTCAAGGAAGAAATGGGCGTTACCAAGATCCGTTTCGACGAGAACTGCGGTATCGGCGTCAAGCCGGTGTCCCTGCAAGGCACCAAGCGTCTGGCGCGCAAGGCCCTGCAATATGTGGTCGACAACGATCGCGATTCGCTGACCATCGTGCACAAAGGCAACATCATGAAGTTCACCGAGGGTGCCTTCAAGGAATGGGCTTACGAAGTGGCGGCTGAAGAGTTCGGCGCGACCCTGCTCGACGGTGGCCCGTGGATGCAGTTCAAGAACCCGAAAACCGGCAAGAACGTTGTCGTCAAGGATGCCATCGCCGACGCCATGCTCCAGCAGATCCTGCTGCGCCCGGCCGAGTACGATGTGATCGCAACCCTGAACCTGAACGGTGACTACCTCTCCGACGCCCTGGCGGCGGAAGTGGGCGGTATCGGTATCGCGCCGGGTGCCAACCTGTCCGACACCGTGGCCATGTTCGAAGCCACCCACGGTACGGCACCGAAGTACGCAGGCAAGGACCAGGTCAACCCGGGTTCGCTGATCCTGTCCGCTGAAATGATGCTGCGCCACATGGGCTGGACCGAAGCAGCCGACCTGATCATCAAGGGCACCAACGGCGCGATTTCCGCCAAGACCGTGACCTATGACTTCGAGCGTCTGATGGAAGGCGCGAAACTGGTGTCGTCTTCCGGTTTCGGCGATGCGCTGATCTCGCACATGTAAGAAAACGCAGGCATATGAAAACCGCCTGATTCAAGCGTTTGAGTCAGGCGGTTTTTTTATGGCGGGATGATGATGGGGGGCTTACACCGTAACGGTCTGTTGCACGGAGGATGTAGCCGCTTTCGAGGCATCCATCGGGTTGCCGATGTTGATCGCGTGCAGACCTTTGGGGCCCTGGATGATCTCGAATACGACAGCTTGCCCGGCTTTCAGGGTTTTATAACCATCCATTTTAATGGCTGAGTAGTGGGCAAACAGATCTTCTGTCTTGCCTTCCTCGTTGATGAATCCGTAACCCTTGGCATTGTTGAACCACTTCACCTTGCCGACAGCCATACCCATATCCCTCTGCAACAGACTCCATCACTGGAGTATCATCCAGTACATCCGCAGTCGAATCTGTAAATAAGATTGACTCCGCGGACCTTTTTTACCCACTGTGGGCTCTATTGGTTGTAACACCGTTTTGCCGATAGTCAAGCTGACCAGGCAGTCGGAGTTGAAAACGCTGATAGCCGTCCCCACCACTGTATTTGAACCACTGACGAACCTTTCTTTCCATGCATGCAATCAGCCAGATTCGACTAACATTCAATCAGGATCACCCTGATTTACACGACGACGATTCCACAGGCATTGCTGTTCAGGAGGCAAAGCCTGCACTGCAGGCGCCGCCGATGTACAAGGTGGTTTTGTTCAATGATGACTACACACCGATGGATTTCGTGGTCGAAGTGCTCGAGGTGTTTTTTAACCTGAATCGCGAGCTGGCGACCAAGGTCATGCTGGCCGTCCATACGGAAGGACGGGCAGTATGTGGAGTGTTTACCCGCGACATCGCCGAGACCAAGGCCATGCAGGTCAACCAGTACGCCAGGGAAAGCCAGCATCCGCTACTCTGTGAAATCGAGAAGGACGGTTAATCGCCGGACACTTGGGTATGAGGTGAAGCTATGTTAAACCGCGAGCTCGAAGTCACCCTCAATCTTGCCTTCAAGGAGGCCCGTTCGAAGCGTCATGAATTCATGACCGTCGAGCATCTCCTGCTGGCCCTATTGGACAATGAGGCTGCCGCCACCGTTTTGCGTGCCTGCGGCGCAAACCTCGACAAACTCAAGCATGACCTGCAGGAGTTCATCGACTCCACCACGCCATTGATCCCTGTGCATGATGAGGATCGCGAAACCCAGCCAACCCTGGGCTTCCAGCGTGTACTGCAACGTGCTGTGTTTCACGTACAGAGCTCGGGCAAACGCGAAGTGACTGGCGCCAACGTGCTGGTCGCGATCTTCAGTGAGCAAGAGAGTCAGGCAGTGTTCCTGCTGAAACAGCAGAGCGTTGCCCGTATAGATGTCGTCAACTACATCGCCCATGGCATTTCCAAGGTGCCGGGGCATGGCGATCATTCTGAAGGTGAGCAAGATATGCAGGACGACGAGGGCGGTGAGTCTTCTTCCTCTGGCAATCCCCTGGATGCTTATGCCAGTAACCTTAATGAACTCGCGCGCCAGGGTCGAATCGATCCGTTGGTGGGCCGTGAGCTGGAAGTCGAGCGTGTCGCGCAGATCCTGGCGCGTCGTCGCAAAAACAATCCGCTGCTGGTGGGCGAGGCGGGCGTGGGTAAAACCGCGATTGCCGAAGGCCTGGCCAAGCGTATTGTCGACAACCAGGTGCCGGACCTGTTGGCCAACAGCGTGGTTTACTCCCTTGACCTGGGTGCCTTGCTGGCCGGTACCAAGTATCGTGGTGATTTCGAGAAGCGCTTCAAGGCGCTGCTCAATGAACTGAAAAAACGTCCGCAGGCGATCCTGTTCATCGACGAGATCCACACCATCATTGGTGCGGGTGCTGCGTCCGGTGGTGTCATGGATGCCTCGAACCTGCTCAAGCCGCTGCTGTCCTCGGGTGATATCCGTTGCATCGGTTCGACCACCTTCCAGGAATTCCGCGGGATCTTCGAGAAGGACCGTGCCCTGGCACGACGCTTCCAGAAAGTCGATGTGTCGGAGCCTTCGGTGGAAGACACCATCGGCATCCTGCGCGGCCTGAAAGGGCGTTTCGAGCTCCATCACAATATCGAATACAGTGATGAAGCCCTGCGCGCCGCCGCCGAGCTGGCTTCGCGCTATATCAATGACCGGCACATGCCGGACAAGGCCATCGATGTGATCGACGAGGCGGGTGCCTACCAGCGCCTGCAACCGGTCGAGATGCGCGTTAAACGTATCGAAGTGCCTCAGGTCGAGGACATCGTCGCGAAAATTGCGCGGATTCCGCCAAAGCACGTCACCAGTTCCGACAAGGAGCTGTTGCGTAACCTCGAGCGTGACCTGAAGTTGACCGTGTTCGGTCAGGATGCCGCGATCGACTCGCTGGCAACCGCGATCAAGCTGTCCCGTGCCGGCCTCAAGTCCCCTGACAAGCCTGTCGGTTCGTTCCTGTTCGCAGGGCCTACCGGTGTCGGTAAAACCGAAGCGGCGCGTCAGTTGGCCAAGGCACTGGGTGTCGAGTTGATTCGTTTCGACATGTCCGAGTATATGGAGCGCCACACCGTATCGCGTCTGATCGGTGCGCCTCCGGGATATGTCGGATTCGATCAGGGCGGTCTGCTCACCGAAGCCATTACCAAGCAGCCACACTGCGTGCTGTTGCTCGATGAGATCGAGAAGGCGCATCCGGAAGTCTTCAACCTGCTGTTGCAGGTCATGGATCACGGTACGTTGACCGACAACAACGGGCGCAAGGCGGATTTCCGTAACGTTATCGTCATCATGACGACCAACGCCGGTGCCGAGACTGCAGCTCGCGCTTCGATCGGTTTCACCTATCAGGATCACTCCTCCGATGCGATGGAAGTGATCAAGAAGAGCTTCACGCCGGAGTTCCGCAACCGCCTGGACACCATCATCCAGTTTGGTCGCCTCAGTCATGAGGTCATCAAGAGCGTGGTGGACAAGTTCCTTACCGAGCTTCAGGCGCAGCTGGAAGACAAGCGAGTGTTGCTGGAGGTCACCGATGCGGCTCGCAGCTGGCTCGCCGAAGGTGGCTACGACGCGGCAATGGGTGCTCGCCCAATGGCGCGCCTGATCCAGGACAAGATCAAGCGTCCGCTGGCGGAGGAGATTCTCTTTGGCGAACTGGCCGAACATGGCGGTGTGGTGCACATCGACATCAAGGACGGCGAGCTGACCTTCGAGTTCGAGACCACGGCCGAGATGGCCTGACGTTCAAAGGCAAAACAAAAAGGCGCCGAGAGGCGCCTTTTTGCTGCCTGTTGATCGGCATGTCCGCTGTCTGTAGGAGCGAGCTTGCTCGCGATGGTCGTCAACGATGATGCGGGGAGTCTGACTTGACGTGGTGCTCTCAGGTTTTTCGCGAGCAAGCTCGCTCCTACAGGAGGAGGGGGGAGTAAATTACAAGCAAACAAAAACGCCCGGCATAAGCCGGGCGTCTTGTATTGACTTGTTTCGCGAGCGAGCTCTGTCTCTGTAGGAGCGAGCTTGCTCGCGATGGTCGTCAACGATGATGCGGGGAGTCTGACTTGACGCGGCGCCCTCAGGTTCTTCGCGAGCAAGCTCGCTCCAACCTTAGCGCGCGCGGTAGGTGATGCGCCCTTTGCTCAAGTCATAGGGAGTCAGCTCGACGCGCACTTTGTCGCCGGTAAGAATACGGATGTAGTTCTTGCGCATCTTGCCGGAGATGTGCGCGGTTACGACGTGCCCATTTTCCAACTCCACACGAAACATGGTGTTGGGCAGGGTGTCGACGACAGTGCCTTCCATTTCGAAGCTGTCTTCTTTCGACATGCAGTAAAGCCCTCGGTGTCCAGTGAATGGCCCGGTGCAACTGCGCCAGGCAAAAGCGGCGTGCATTGTGCCCGAAAAGTGGGGTTTAAGCCAAGGGGTTTAGGGCTGGCTCTAGTTTAGAACCACCCAGCGCTGATTAATCAGCAACTCAATGGGGCGATATTGAGTCTTGTAGTTCATTTTTTTGCAGTTTTTGATCCAGTAGCCGAGGTAGACGGCTTCCAGCCCAAGCCGGCTGGCCTCGGCGATTTGCCAGAGGATCGCGTAGCGCCCAAGGCTGCGACGCTCTTCGGAGGGCTCGTAGAAGGTGTAGACCGCCGAAAGACCGTTCGGCAGTAAATCAGTGACGGCGACGGCCAGCAGCCGGCCGTTCAGGCGGAACTCATAAAAGCGTGAAAACGGCAGGTCCCGCACCAGGAATGTCGAAAACTGGTCGCGACTTGGCGGGTACATATCGCCATCGGCGTGACGCTGTTCGATATAGCGTTGGTAAAGGTTGAAGTACTCTTCGTTGAAGCAGGGCCTGGCCGGACGCACCTGCAAATCCGCGTTGCGCTTGAAAATGCGTTTCTGTTGCCGATTGGGCGTGAACTGCCCCACGGGAATGCGCGCCGGAACGCACGCATTGCAGTTCTGGCAATGCGGCCGGTAGAGATGGTCGCCGCTGCGACGAAAGCCCATCTCTGACAGGTCTGCATAGACATGCACATCCATGGGCTGGCTAGGGTCGAGGAACAGGGTCGTGGCCTGCTCGTCGGGCAGATAACTGCAAGAGTGCGGCTGAGTGGCATAGAACTTCAAACGCGCCAACTCGGTCATGATCAACCCTCGGGGGTGGTGCTTTGGATTAAGTGTAAGCCACGCGCGCAAAAGTCGCTCAGCAAACCCAGGTGGCGGCGTTGGGCTGGTCCAGATACCTGGCCAGATAGCCGGCAAACTCGCGGCGGGGTATCGCCCGGGCTCCGAGGCTGTGCAGGTGATCGGTGGGCATCTGGCAATCGATCAGTACAAAACCCGAGTCTTTCAGGTGTCGAACCAGTGTGGCAAAGCCGAATTTCGAGGCGTTGTCGACGCGGCTGAACATGGACTCGCCGAAAAACAGCCGGCCCATCGCCAGGCCATACAGCCCGCCGACCAGTTCATCCCCGTCCCACACTTCCACCGAGTGCGCGTGACCGCGCCTGTGCAGTTCGATGTAGGCATCCTGCATCGCCTCGGTGATCCAGGTGCCATCGGCATAATCCCGGGGGGCCGCGCAGGCGCGGATGACGGCGGCGAAATCCGCGTCGAACGTCACTTGATAGCGTTGCTGGCGCAGCAGTTTGTTCAGGCTGCGCGAGACGTGCAGTTCGTCGGGAAACAAAACCGTGCGCGGGTCCGGAGACCACCAGAGGATCGGCTGGCCTTCGGAGAACCATGGGAAGCAGCCGTGGCGATAAGCCGAGACCAGCCGGTCGGCGGACAGATCACCGCCGGCAGCCAGGAGTCCGTTGGGGTCGCGCATGGCCTTTTCCAGCGGTGGGAAATGCAAGGTGTTACGTTGTAACCAAGTCAGCATGGCATCCGGGCTTGCAGAAGGGGAGGGCAGTGGTGGGTGTTGGCTCGCGATCAAGTTTGCCTTCAAACGGCAGGAATGTCGTCGAGGTATTTTTCAGCGTCCAGCGCCGCCATGCAACCGGCCCCGGCAGACGTAACGGCCTGGCGATAAACGTGGTCGGCCACGTCGCCGGCGGCAAACACGCCTGCTATCGCCGTAGCGGTGGCATCGCCTTCGCTGCCACCCTTGACCAGCAGATACCCGTTGCGCATTTCCAGCTGTCCGTTGAACAGGTCGGTGTTGGGCTTGTGCCCGATGGCGATAAACACCCCGGCCAGCGGCAGTTCCCTGGTTTCGCCGGTGTGACTGTCCCGCAGGCGGGCACCGGTCACGCCACTGGCGTCGCCAAGCACTTCGTCCAGATTCTGGTTCCAGTGCAGGCGGATATTGCCATTGGCGGCCTTTTCGAAGAGTTTGTCCTGGAGGATTTTCTCCGAGCGCAGTTTGTCGCGCCGATGGATCAGGTGCACTTCTTTGGCGATGTTCGACAGGTATAACGCTTCTTCGACCGCCGTGTTGCCGCCGCCGACCACCGCAACCACCTGATTGCGATAGAAAAAACCATCGCAGGTCGCGCACGCCGAAACCCCTTTGCCGGCAAACGCTTCTTCCGAGGACAGGCCCAGATATTGCGCAGAAGCGCCGGTGGCAATGATCAGCGCATCGCAGGTGTAAGTTCCGCCATCGCCGATCAGTTCGAACGGCCGTTGTTGCAACTTGGCAGTATGGATGTGGTCGTAAACAATCTCGGTGGCAAAGCGTTCGGCATGTTTTTGCATGCGCTCCATCAGGACCGGCCCGGTCAGGCCTTCGACGTCGCCTGGCCAGTTATCGACTTCGACGGTGGTGGTGAGCTGGCCACCTGCCTGTATGCCGGTAATGACAACGGGCTTGAGGTTGGCGCGGGCGGCATAAACGGCTGCGCTGTAACCGGCAGGGCCGGAGCCCAGGATAATCAGGCGGGAATGCTTCGCTTCGCTCATAAAAACACCTCATAAGCCTTTGTCACAAAAGAGAATGCATGCTCAAATTGAACAGCATGTCATGTGCTGTTGACTATGCTACACCCAAGGGTCTCAAGCATGGCGTCGTGCGTACAAACCCGTACAATGCCGTGCGTGCTACATATATTCAGTGCGCGCCGTGTTTATAAAAACCGGGGCGCAGTGTTAAAAGTAGTCCCGGTTACGCGTGTTAACTTTTTACCTGCCTGGATTGGGCAGTTTTTTGCCAGTTTTTTTAGACATTCACCAGATGGACGCGCCCATGGCGCAGGAAAAGAAGCGTTTTGAAGAAATCCACCGCAGCACCTAAACCAGCCGTCGTTCCGCTCTGGCGCCAGCACTTGCACTACCGACTCAAGGAAGGTGCGCTGATCGCCATCGGTGCCTTGTGCCTGTTCCTGATGATGGCCTTGTTGACCTATGGCAAGGATGATCCGGGCTGGAGCCATAACAGCAAGATCGACGACGTGCAGAACTTCGGCGGGCCAGCGGGCTCCTACAGCGCCGATATCCTGTTCATGGTGCTGGGTTACTTTGCCTACATCTTCCCGTTGCTGCTGGCGATCAAGGCGTACCAGATCTTCCGCCAGCGTCACGAGCCGTGGCAGTGGAGCGGTTGGCTGTTCTCCTGGCGCCTGATCGGCCTGGTGTTCCTGGTACTGTCGGGCGCCGCTCTGGCCCATATCCATTTCCATGCCGCGACCGGTCTGCCGGCCGGTGCGGGCGGTGCGCTGGGCGAAAGCCTCGGTGACCTGGCCCGGAACGCCCTGAATATCCAGGGCAGTACCCTGTTGTTCATCGCGTTGTTTCTGTTCGGCCTGACGGTGTTTACCGACCTGTCTTGGTTCAAGGTGATGGATATCACCGGCAAGATCACCCTCGACCTGTTCGAACTGTTCCAGGGCGCGGCCAATCGCTGGTGGGCGGCCCGTACCGAGCGCAAGCAGCTGGTCGCCCAGTTGCGTGAAGTCGACGACCGTATGGATGAAGTGGTTGCGCCGACCGTCTCCGACAAGCGCGAGCAGGCCAAGGTCAAGGAACGCTTGATCGAGCGTGAGCAAGCCCTGAGCAAGCACATGTCCGAACGCGAGAAGCAGGTGCCGCCGGTGATCGCGCCCGCGCCACCAAAGCCTGCCGCACCGAGCAAACGCGTCGAAAAAGAGAAGCAGGCGCCTCTGTTCGTCGACAGCGCCGTGGAAGGCACCTTGCCGCCGATCTCGATTCTCGATCCCGCGGAAAAGAAACAGCTCAATTACTCGCCTGAATCCCTGGCTGCGGTTGGCCACCTGCTGGAAATCAAGCTCAAGGAGTTCGGCGTTGAAGTCACGGTCGACTCGATTCATCCGGGGCCGGTGATTACCCGTTACGAAATTCAGCCGGCCGCCGGCGTCAAGGTCAGCCGCATCGCCAACCTGGCCAAGGACCTGGCCCGTTCCCTGGCCGTGACCAGTGTGCGCGTGGTGGAAGTGATTCCGGGCAAGACTACGGTCGGTATCGAGATTCCCAACGAAGACCGGCAGATCGTGCGTTTCTCCGAGGTGTTGTCGACCCCCGAATACGACAACTTCAAATCCCCGGTCACCCTGGCCCTGGGCCACGATATCGGCGGTAAACCGGTCATCACCGACCTGGCGAAGATGCCGCACCTGCTGGTGGCCGGTACCACCGGTTCCGGTAAGTCTGTGGGTGTGAACGCGATGATCCTGTCGATCCTGTTCAAGTCCGGCCCGGAAGACGCCAAGCTGATCATGATCGACCCGAAAATGCTGGAGCTGTCGATCTACGAAGGCATTCCGCATCTGTTGTGCCCGGTGGTCACCGACATGAAGGACGCCGCCAACGCCCTGCGCTGGAGCGTTGCCGAGATGGAACGCCGCTACAAGCTGATGGCCAAGATGGGCGTGCGCAACCTGTCGGGCTTCAACGCCAAGGTCAAGGAAGCCCAGGATGCCGGCGAACCGTTGAGCGATCCGCTGTACAAGCGCGAGAGCATTCACGACGAAGCGCCGCTGCTGAGCAAGCTGCCGACCATCGTGGTGGTGGTCGACGAATTCGCCGACATGATGATGATCGTCGGCAAGAAGGTTGAAGAGCTGATCGCACGTATCGCGCAAAAGGCTCGTGCGGCGGGTATTCACTTGATCCTCGCGACCCAGCGTCCGTCGGTGGACGTGATCACCGGCCTGATCAAGGCCAACATCCCGACCCGCATGGCGTTCCAGGTATCGAGCAAGATCGACTCCCGGACCATCATCGACCAGGGCGGCGCCGAGCAACTGCTGGGCCACGGTGACATGCTCTACATGCCGCCGGGTACCAGCCTGCCGATTCGTGTGCACGGTGCTTTCGTGTCCGACGACGAGGTTCACCGCGTGGTGGAAGCCTGGAAGCTGCGTGGCGCGCCGGAATACAACGACGACATTCTCAATGGCGTCGAAGAGGCGGGTAGCGGCTTTGAAGGCAGCAGCGGTGGCGGCGATGGCGATGATCCTGAGGCCGACGCGCTGTACGACGAAGCGGTGCAGTTCGTGCTGGAAAGCCGTCGCGCCTCCATTTCCGCGGTTCAGCGCAAGCTGAAAATCGGCTACAACCGCGCCGCGCGCATGATCGAAGCCATGGAAATGGCTGGGGTCGTGACGTCCATGAACACCAACGGTTCGCGTGAAGTCCTGGCCCCGGGCCCGGTGCGCGACTGACCCGAGTATGAAAGGGGTGGTGCCTGTGGCACCGCTCGCACTCCCACGAATGTTATGAGGACTCCCATGCGTCTGATCCGCATGCTGTTGCTGCCGGTACTGGCTTTGACCACGCTTTCGGCCCAGGCCGATGACAAGGACGTGGCACGCCTGACCCAATTGCTGGAAAAATCCCAGACCCTGACCGCACGTTTCTCTCAGTTGACCCTGGACGGCACCGGCACCCAGTTGCAGGAAACTGCTGGCGACATGTCGTTGCAGCGTCCGGGCCTGTTCTACTGGCACACCGATGCGCCAGCCGAGCAGACCATGGTCTCCGATGGCAAGAAGGTCACCCTGTGGGACCCGGACCTGGAACAGGCCACCATCAAGAAACTCGATGAGCGTCTGACCCAGACGCCCGCGTTGCTGCTGTCCGGTGACGTGTCCAAGATCAGCCAGAGCTTCGACATCAGCGCCAAGGAAGCCGGCGGCGTGATCGACTTCACCCTGAAACCGAAAACCAAGGACACCTTGTTCGACAGCCTGCGCCTGTCGTTCCGCAATGGCCTGGTCAATGATATGCAGTTGATCGACAGTGTCGGTCAGCGTACCAATATCCTGTTCACCGGCGTGAAGGCCAACGAGCCGATCCCGGCGTCCAAGTTCAAGTTCGACATCCCCAAGGGTGCCGATGTAATCCAGGAATAAAACGCAGAACCTCTGTAGGAGCGAGCTCGCTCGCGATGAACCTGAGCGCGCCGCTGGGTGTCAGGTCGCCAGCGTTATCGTTGACGACCATCGCGAGCTAGCTCGCTCCTACAGGAATTGTGTTGATCGACATCAGGGCCCAGTGAGGTTTCACAAGTAGTCATGGATCTGTTTCGCAGCACTCCCATCGCCCAGCCCCTGGCCGCCCGTTTGCGCGCGACCAATCTGGATGAGTACGTCGGCCAGGAACACGTGCTCGCTCGCGGCAAGCCCTTGCGCGAAGCGCTGGAGCAGGGTGCCCTGCATTCGATGATTTTCTGGGGGCCGCCGGGTGTGGGCAAGACCACGCTGGCGCGATTGCTCGCGGAAGTCTCGGATGCGCACTTCGAAACGGTGTCGGCGGTGCTCGCCGGCGTGAAGGAAATCCGTCAGGCGGTGGAAATCGCCAAGCAGCAGGCCGGGCAATACGGTAAGCGCACCATCCTGTTCGTCGACGAAGTGCACCGTTTCAACAAGTCCCAGCAGGATGCGTTCCTGCCCTATGTCGAAGACGGCACGCTGATTTTCATCGGCGCCACCACCGAGAACCCCTCGTTTGAATTGAACAACGCGTTGCTCTCGCGGGCACGGGTCTATGTGCTCAAGAGCCTCGACGAAGCGGCTCTGCGCAAGCTGGTCCACCGTGCGCTGACCGAAGAGCGGGGTCTGGGCAAGCGTAACCTGACCCTCAGCGATGAGGGCTTCCAGATGCTGCTGTCCGCCGCCGATGGCGATGGCCGGCGCCTGCTGAATCTGCTGGAGAACGCCTCGGATCTGGCCGAAGACAACAACGAGATGGGCACCGACCTGCTGCAAAGCCTGCTCGGTGATACCCGTCGGCGTTTCGACAAGGGTGGCGAAGCGTTCTACGATCAGATTTCCGCGCTGCACAAATCGGTGCGCGGCTCCAATCCCGACGGCGCGCTGTACTGGTTTGCGCGGATGATCGACGGTGGCTGCGATCCGTTGTACCTGGCCCGGCGCGTGGTGCGCATGGCCAGCGAAGACATCGGCAATGCCGACCCGCGCGCCCTGAGTTTGTGCCTGGCGGCCTGGGAAGTGCAGGAACGCCTTGGCAGCCCCGAGGGTGAACTGGCGGTGGCCCAGGCCATCACCTATCTGGCCTGCGCGCCGAAAAGCAATGCGGTGTACATGGGCTTCAAAACTGCATTGCGCGCCGCCGCCGAGCACGGCTCGCTGGAGGTGCCGCTGCACCTGCGCAACGCACCGACCAAGCTGATGAAGCAGTTGGGCTACGGCGATGAATACCGTTATGCCCATGATGAGCCGGACGCCTATGCCGCCGGGGAAGATTACTTCCCGGAAGAGCTCGAGCCGATTCCGTTCTATCAGCCGGTGCCCCGTGGCCTGGAACTGAAAATCGGCGAAAAGCTCAATCACCTGGCGAAACTCGACCGTTTAAGCCCCCGGCAGCGGAGAAAATAGTGCTTCCTTTGATCGTTGCGGTATCCGTTGGCGGGGTAGCCGGTACATTGTTGCGCTTCGCCACGGGCAACTGGATCAACGCGAATTGGCCGCGGCACTTCTATACCGCGACGCTGGCCGTTAATATCGTGGGCTGTTTGCTGATCGGCGTTCTATACGGTCTGTTTTTGATACGCCCGGAGGTGCCTGTCGAGGTGCGTGCCGGGTTGATGGTCGGCTTCCTCGGGGGGCTGACGACTTTTTCATCCTTTTCACTGGATACGGTGCGCCTGCTGGAAAGCGGGCAAGTGCCGCTGGCCCTGGGCTATGCGGCGCTCAGCGTATTCGGCGGGCTGCTTGCCACCTGGGCCGGCCTGTCCTTGACCAAACTTTGATAAACGAGAAACCGACATGCTCGATTCCAAACTGTTACGTAGCAACCTTCAGGACGTAGCGGACCGCCTGGCATCCCGTGGCTTTGTGCTGGATGTTGCGCGCATCGAAGCGCTGGAAGAACAGCGCAAGACCGTCCAGACCCGCACCGAAGCACTGCAGGCTGAACGTAATGCGCGCTCCAAATCCATCGGTCAGGCCAAGCAGCGCGGCGAAGACATCGCGCCGCTGATGGCGGACGTCGAGCGCATGGCGGGCGAGTTGAGCGCCGGTAAAGTCGAACTGGACACGATCCAGACCGAGCTGGATTCGATCCTGCTGGGCATTCCGAACCTGCCGCACGAATCGGTGCCGGTTGGCGATGACGAAGACGGCAACGTTGAAGTGCGCCGCTGGGGCACGCCGAAGGCTTTCGACTTCCCGGTCCAGGACCACGTGGCCCTGGGCGAGAAGTTCGGCTGGCTGGACTTCGAAACCGCCGCGAAACTGTCCGGCGCCCGTTTCGCCCTGCTGCGCGGCCCGATTGCCCGTCTGCACCGCGCCCTGGCGCAGTTCATGATCAACCTGCACGTCACCGAGCACGGCTATGAAGAGGCCTACACGCCTTATCTGGTCCAGGCCCCGGCGCTGCAAGGCACCGGCCAGTTGCCGAAGTTCGAAGAAGACCTGTTCAAGATCGCGCGCGAAGGCGAAGCCGATCTGTACTTGATCCCGACCGCCGAAGTGTCGCTGACCAACATCGTTGCTGGCGAAATCGTCGATTCGAAACTGCTGCCGATCAAGTTCGTTGCCCATACACCGTGCTTTCGCAGCGAAGCGGGCGCATCGGGTCGTGACACCCGCGGCATGATCCGCCAGCACCAGTTCGACAAGGTTGAAATGGTGCAGATCGTCGAGCCGTCGAAGTCGATGGAAGCACTGGAAGGCCTGACCGCCAACGCCGAGAAAGTCCTGCAACTGCTGGATCTGCCTTATCGCACCCTGGCGCTGTGCACCGGTGACATGGGCTTCAGCGCGGTCAAGACCTACGACCTGGAAGTGTGGATCCCGAGCCAGGACAAATACCGCGAAATCTCGTCGTGCTCCAACTGCGGCGACTTCCAGGCCCGTCGCATGCAAGCACGCTTCCGCAACCCGGAAACCGGCAAGCCGGAACTGGTGCACACCCTGAACGGCTCCGGCCTGGCGGTGGGGCGTACCCTGGTCGCGGTGCTCGAGAACTATCAGCAGGCCGACGGTTCGATCCGTGTACCGCAGGTCCTGAAGCCGTACATGGGTGGCATTGAGGTCATCGGCTAAATGAAATATCTGCCGCTGTTTCACAACCTTCGCGGCAGTCGTGTGTTGGTCGTCGGTGGGGGGGAGATTGCCTTGCGCAAATCCCGCCTGCTGGCCGATGCCGGTGCGCTGCTGCGGGTGGTTGCACCTGAAATCGAAGCGCAACTGCGCGAACTGGTTGCCGGCAGCGGTGGCGAGTGCCTGTTGCGTGGCTACGCCGAAACGGACCTGGACGGTTGCGGGCTGATCATCGCCGCCACCGACGACGAAGTGCTGAACGCGCAGGTCTCCGCCGATGCCCATCGGCGTTGCGTGCCGGTCAACGTGGTGGACGCGCCAGCCCTGTGCAGCGTGATCTTCCCGGCGATCGTCGACCGTTCTCCGCTGATCATCGCGGTGTCCAGCGGCGGCGATGCGCCGGTGCTGGCACGCCTGATCCGCGCCAAGATCGAAACCTGGATTCCTTCCACCTACGGTCAATTGGCCGGGTTGGCGGCGCGTTTCCGTCATCAGGTCAAAGGCCTGTTTCCGGATGTGCAGCAGCGTCGGGCGTTCTGGGAAGATGTATTCCAGGGCCCGGTTGCCGATCGGCAACTGGCCGGGCAGGGTGCTGAAGCCGAGCGGTTGTTGCAAGCGAAGATCGATGGCGAAGCGCCGGTTGCCACCGGCGAAGTCTATCTGGTGGGCGCCGGCCCGGGCGATCCCGACCTGCTGACCTTCCGTGCCTTGCGCCTGATGCAGCAAGCCGACGTGGTGCTGTACGACCGCCTGGTGGCGCCGGCGATTCTCGAACTGTGCCGTCGCGACGCCGAGCGGGTTTATGTCGGCAAGCGCCGTGCCGATCACGCCGTGCCGCAGGATCAGATCAACCAGCAATTGGTGGATCTGGCCAAACAGGGCAAGCGTGTGGTGCGACTGAAGGGCGGTGATCCGTTCATCTTCGGTCGTGGTGGTGAAGAGATTGAAGAACTGGCGGCGCAGGGCATCCCGTTCCAGGTCGTACCGGGGATCACGGCGGCCAGCGGTTGCGCGGCCTATGCCGGGATTCCGCTGACTCACCGCGATTATGCGCAGTCGGTGCGTTTCATCACTGGCCACCTTAAGGACGGCTCCAGCGATTTGCCATGGGCCGACTTGGTCGCGCCGGCGCAAACCCTGGTGTTCTACATGGGACTGGTGGGCTTGCCGATCATCTGCGAGCAGTTGATCAAGCATGGTCGCGGCAAAGATACCCCGGCAGCGTTGATCCAGCAGGGCACCACGGTCAACCAGCGGGTGTTTACCGGCACCCTGGCGGACTTGCCACGGCTGGTGGCGGAGCATGAAGTGCATGCGCCGACATTGGTGATCGTGGGGGAAGTGGTGCAATTGCGCGAGAAACTGGCGTGGTTCGAAGGGGCTCAGGGGCAGGTCTAGCAATCGGGTCGCCCCCATTCGCGAGCAAGCCCGCTCCCACATTCGACCGAGTACTCTCTGAAGAACGCGGTTAAATGTGGGAGCGGGCTTGCTCCGGGCGGCGATCCGACGAAGAGGCCCTTGAAAGCTCTGCAGTACCCGGATCAACCCCGGCCCTTGCGCCAAACCCCTTTCCCGCTCAACCGCTCCCGATCATGGGGCGCAGTGAAGTCCTGCGCTGGACCTTTCGGCACCACTCCTGTCGGGTTGATGGTGCGGTGGCTGGCGTAGTAGTGGTTTTTGATGTGGGTGAAGTCGACGGTCTCGGCAATCCCGGGCCACTGGTAAATCTCCCGCAGCCAGTTCGACAGGTTCGGATAATCCGCAATCCGGCGCAGGTTGCACTTGAAGTGCCCGTAGTACACCGCATCGAAGCGAATCAGCGTGGTGAACAGGCGGATGTCCGCTTCGGTCAGGTACTCCCCAACCAGATAGCGGTTGGCGCCCAGCAGCAGCTCCAGTCGGTCCAGCTCGGCAAACACATCATCGAACGCTTCTTCATAGGCCTGTTGCGACGTGGCAAACCCGGCGCGGTACACGCCATTGTTCACCGCCGGATAAATCCGCTCGTTCAGCGCATCGATCTCTGCGCGTAGCGGCGCCGGGTAAAAGTCCAGGTCGTTACCGGTCAAATCGTCGAAAGCACCATTGAACATGCGGATGATTTCCGATGATTCATTGTTGACGATGCGCTTGAGCTGTTTGTCCCACAGTACCGGTACGGTGACGCGGCCGGTGTAGTCGGCAGTGTCGGCGGTGTAGCGCTGGTGCATGAATTCGAAGTGGTCGAGCTTGTCGCCGGTCGAACCCAGGTTCCGCTCGAAGGTCCAGCCGTTTTCCAGCATCAACCAACTGACCACCGAAACGTCGATCAGGTTTTCGAGGCCTTTGAGCTTGCGCAGGATCAGCGTGCGATGGGCCCACGGACAGGCCAGGGACACGTACAGGTGATAGCGCCCGGGTTCGGCCGCAAAACCACCGACGCCGCTCGGTCCCGGCTTGCCGTCTGCGGTCAGCCAGTTGCGACGCTGCGCCTGTTCACGCTGGAACGCGCCGTCCTTGCTGCTTTCGTACCACTTGTCCTGCCAGCGGCCATCCACTAACAATCCCATGTTCAAGACTCCCGAAACCGATAATCGTTGGGGTTGAGTCTATTCCGATGAGTTCGAACAAAAAGCGCAAATATCGGGCGCGAATGATCGGTTAAATCGATTTATTGCGAGCGGCCCAGTATTGCTCGGCGGTTTCGAAGGCTTGTTCGCGGTTCTGTCCGAGGCCACGCAGTGCCAGGGCCATGGTCGAAATCAAGGCCATTTGCGGGTAGCTGTCGACCACGTCACCACGCCACACCGCTTTCAAATGTTCAGGTTCAAGCGAGGCGGGTTTGACGTGACGCTGCGCGGACAACTGCGGCCATTCCTCATCCCAGCTCGCACCGCCGGTGGTGCCGTACAGGTGGCTGTCGGCGTCCGGGTTGATCTCGATTTCGCCGCCATCGCCCTTGATCACGATGGCGGTATCACCGAGCAGCCCGCTGGCATCGCGATGAACGGCCTGATAGCCGGGGTGGAAAATGCTCTGCAGGCCGCAACGCGCGCCCAGCGGATTGAGAATCCGCGTCAGCGAGTGGATCGGCGAGCGCAGGCCGAGGGTGTTGCGCAGGTCGATCATCCGTTGCAGCTGCGGTGCCCAGTCCACCAGCGGCATGAAGGCCAGGCCGCCGTTATCCAGCGCCGAGCCGACCTGTTGCCAATTGCGGCACAGCGGGATGTTCAATTCGCCCAGCAGTTGCTCGGTGTACAGGCGACCGGCCGTGTGGGCGCCGCCGCCGTGCATGAATATCCGCACGCCGTTCTGTGCCAGGCACTTGGCCGCCAACAGATACCACGGCAAGTGCCGCTTCTTGCCGGCGTAGGTCGGCCAATCCAGGTCTACCGCCAGTGCCGGAGGATTCAGGCGTTCGCGCAATGCCTCGGTGAAGCCCGCCATCTCCTCTGCGCTTTCTTCCTTGTGCCGCAACAGCATCAGGAAGGCGCCGAGCTGGGTTTCCTCGATCTTTTCATCGAGCACCATGCCCATGGCCTCGCGAGCCTCGGCCCGGGTCAGGTCACGGGCGCCGCGTTTGCCTTTGCCAAGGATCCGCACGAATTGGGCGAACGGATGCTCGGCAGGCGTTTCGAGTGTCAGTGCTGGGTAGTCGGTCATAAGCAATTCGTCGGTTTGGGCAGGCCCGCCAGTTTCGCGGCGAGTTTGGCGGGAGTGCCTTTGAACAGTCGGTTCAGGTGCAGGCTGTTGCCTTTTTCCGGGCCGAGTTTCAGGGCGGTGTACTTGATCAACGGGCGGGTGGCCGGTGACAGCTGGAATTCGGCGTAGAAGCTGCGCAGCAGTTCGAGGACTTCCCAGTGTTCGGGCGTCAACTCGATGTCTTCGGCAGCCGCCAGGGCACTGGCCACATCGGCGGACCAGTCACTGAGTTCCACCAGGAAACCGTCCTTGTCCAGCTCGATGGCGCGGGCGCCGACCGTCAATGCATTCATAGCCAACTGTTGACCTTGTCGTAGTGAATCGACAGTTCGACGAAGGCCGGGTAATCGATGGCCAAGGCCCAGTCTGGAACCGCAAGCGCACGGGCCTGGGCATCTTCGGCCAGGACGAACAGCTTCAGGCCTCGGGCGCTGAGCGCAGTGAACGGCGCAGTGCCGGGCTGTAACGCATAGGCCGCATCACCGGACAGCAGCAAGCCGTCGTTGGCGCCGATCACGCGCAGGCAACTGGTCAGGCGTTCGTCGCCGAACGGGGAATGAGACAACACATGCAAAGTCGACATCAGAGAGTGATCACCTGGTCGTAACGGTCAATGAGGGCGGTGATTTCGTGGGCGGTCAATACCCGGGCTTCTTCCAGCGACAGTCCATTCGGATCCAGGCCGCGCTGGCTGATGCTGTCGCCGCAGGCGAACAGTTCCTCGACACCGAACATCGGCAGGGCTTGCAGGTTGGCGCTCAGGTCTTTCTGCTGAAGGGCCTTGGCGTCCTGTTTCGCGGCCAGCTGGAACACGCCGTCATCGAGAAACAACAGGCCAATCGGCAGATCGAAGGCGCCCCCGGCCAGTACGATATCCAGCGCTTCCCGCGCGCCCGGGCCGGACCATGGCGACTGACGGCTGATGATCAACAAGGATTTGGCCATGTCATGCGCCTCCGAAACAGATCAGGCGGTCGGCATCCTGCGCCGCGTCATGCAATTGGCCGAGGCCGGACAATTCCCACGGCGCACCGACGGCAACGGCCTCGCGCTGATAGCGCCTGGCTTCTTCCTCGTTCAGCACGCCACGACGCAGGGCTGCGGCGATGCACACCACGCCATCAAGCTGATGGTCGCTGACAAAGGTGCGCCATTGCCTGGGCAAGTCCGGTTCATCCTGAGGCGTGACCACGCTGGCGGACGCGTTGTAGACGCCGTCCTGATAGAAAAACAGCCGGACAATCTCGTGCCCGCCGGCCAGCGCCGCTTGGGCGAACAGCAGGGCGCGGCGCGAGGAGGGCGCATGGGCGGCGGAAAACACGGCGATGGCGAACTTCATGACGGACTCGATCAGCGAAACTGCGGCCATGATAATGCTTTATCGGCGGGGCGGCGAAGAGCGTTTACTCGTAGACCGTGTCGCCCCCTTCGCGAGCAATGTAAATGTCGGATCCGATCACTCGGTCAGCGCGGCATATACCCCAACTGCCAGCGCCGCGGGATCTTCAACGACAACACCCCGAGCCCTGCAGCCAGCAGGCCACTGGCAAACAACGCCTTGAGCCCCAAGTGATGTTCCAGCACGGCACCGAGTACCGCGCCGGCGAACATGCCGGTCCAGGGGATCAGTTGCACGCGCCAGCCATTACGGCGCTCGCCGAGTATCCAGCGGCCCAGTCCGCGGCCGAAACGCGACAGGGCGCCGGTGACGTACGTCAGGCCAACCGGCAGGCCGTTCACTTCTTCCACCGCGGCATTGAGCATGCCCATTGCGATGATCGCCGCCAGCAGGGCCGGCAGTTGCGCGTCATAGGGCCAGGCCGCGGCGGCGCACAGCAGGGTGGCGATGCACAGCAGCAGCGGCAGGGCCCGGCGGCCACCTAGCCGGCTGACGATAATGCCCAGCGCGTTGCCGACGATGAAGGTGGCGACGAGGATCACCAGGCGCAGGGTCAACCCAAGGTCGCCAGCACTGATGGCGACCGCCATCCGGGTGGTATTGCCGCTCATGAACGAGACGAAGTCGCCGCTGGCCATGAAGCCGATGGCGTCGGTCATGCCGGCGAGTACCGAGAGCATGGCCACCAGGCTCAAGCCTATACGCCCGCGCCATTTCTGCGTGTGCAAGTGACCGGGGCTGGCGTGGGTCCTGGTGGTGTTGGGCAGCATCGGTGATGGTTTTCCTGAACAGTGCTTAGGGTTTTATCCCATTCAACTCGCAATATTCCAGCCAGTCCATGCCGGCCATTTCCGCCACTTCCCGGTGCACTTCCAGGCGCTGCGCTTCGTAGTCCAGGGGCGTGGCGGCGGTTAACTGCAACGTCAGTTCCCAAGCGAACAACTTTTGCCGTTCTGCTTCAGCTTCAAACGCTTCGTGCAGTCGTTCCTCGCGATACTGTGCCGCCGTTTCGCCCTTGGCCTGAGCCAACAGCGGGTTGAGGTGGTCGAGTTCTTCGCGCAACCCGGGGCGTTCGTCGAGAAACCTTTTCAGTGCCAGCTCGTGTTGTTGTTCGGTTGCCGCCATGGTCGCTCCTTGAGTGGGGGTTACGAAGACTGCTTCTTGCTGGCCTTGGCCGCTGCCGCCAGGCATTCGAGGGCAAACTGTTCGGTGTAGGTCATCTGGATTGGCGTGGTTTCGCCTTTGACGGTTCTTTCGCCGTCGAGGATGTAGCGAATCCGCTTGTCGGTGACGCCGATTCGCTTGGCGATCCAGGAAGGCGTCTGTCCGATCTGGCTGATCAGCTTGTCGGCATATTCAGTGCTCGGTTTGTAGAACTCGGCATTAGGTGTCATTAGATTTCCAGTCATGGGCAGCGATGCTGCGTTATTGGCGCGACAGGGTGCGCGAATCGTTGCGCGCTGTCGCGGTATAAATGCAGTAAAGCAGAACGATACGGGCTGCCGGGGTGATAAAGTCCGCTTTTTCCTGATGAGTGAATGCAATGCGAATTCTGATGGTGGCGCTGGCCGTAACGTTGCTGGCTGGATGCGCTGGCTCGGCAATGAACGATGCCCGCACCAAGGCCCCGTACAAGACCCTGAACTCGGAAAAACCGGCAAAAGACGTTGCCCAGTGCGTGCAGTTCTCCTGGCAGGACGAGGCCGTGTTCGGCGTCGATGCCGCTGCCTATCTGCAACCGGGGGAGAAGGGCGGTACGACCGTCTACACCCGCTCGGCGGAGTCCTTCGTTGACGTGACCAGCGATGCCTCGGGCACGGTGTTGAACTACTACGCACAGCAGGATGATTTCGTGGCCAAGCGCCGGCTGGCGGCGTTGGCGACTTGCCTTTGATCTGACGCTGTTCCCCCTGTAGGAGCGAGCTTGCTCGCGAAAAAAATCGGAACGCCGCGGGGTGTCAGGCATCCAGCGTTTTCGTTGACGACCATCGCGAGCAAGCTCGCTCCTACAGGGGCGGTATGGATCAGTAGTTCAAGCGTTTCTGGAAGAAGAAGTGCTTGTGGCCCGGCGGGTAATCGGCAATGTGCCCGATCTCGCTGTAGCCGCATTTCTTGTAGAACCCAGGCGCCTGGAATTCAAAGGTGTCGAGCCACAGCCCGACGCAGCGCCGTTCCCGCGCCAGGTCCTCGGCCATCCGCATCAGTTTCGAACCCAGGCCCTGTCCCCGCGCCTGTTCCGGCACCACCAGCAAGTCGATGTACAGCCACTGGTAAAACAATCGGCCATGCAGGCCGCCGAGGATCTCGTCGTTGTCGTCGCGCACCAGCAAGGCGATGTGCTCAGGCACGTTACCTTCGGCCTTCGAGCCGTTGTAGGCGCGAAGCGGTTTGAGGATGGCCTGGCGTTGTTCTTCCGTGGGGTTTGGCGTCAGTTCGATACGCAGGTTCATGGCTATATCCTTATGGCATTGAAGCCGCAGCCTATCCCGGTTGCAGCGATTGTTCCATCCCCCGAAAAGTTGAGCCGTCGCCAACGCGCAGCTTGCTTGAGGGAGCACGCGCTGATCTTTTTCACTTAACATGTGCACCCTCAGACCAATAACAGGATGTGTTGTCATGTCGAACACGGCCGAACGGGTCAACATCGTCGAGTCTCAGGTGTTGTCCCACGACTGGTACCTGCTCAAGAAAATCACCTTCGATTACCAACGCAACAATGGCGTGTGGCAACGCCAGACCCGGGAAGTCTATGACCGTGGCAATGGTGCGGCGATTCTCCTGTACAACCGCGAAAAGCGAACCGTGGTACTGACCCGGCAATTTCGCCTGCCGGTGTTCGTCAACGGTCACGACGGGCTGTTGATCGAAGTGGCAGCGGGGCTGCTGGAAGGCGCGGCGCCTGAAGACCGCATCCGCGATGAAGCGGAGGAAGAGACGGGGTATCGCGTGCACCATGTGCAGAAGGTATTCGAGGCGTACATGAGCCCGGGATCGGTGACGGAAAAGTTGCACTTCTTCATTGCCGAATACGACGCGAAGTCGAAGGTCAGCGACGGCGGCGGGCTGGAGGCGGAAACCGAGGAGCTGGAAGTGCTGGAGTGGGCGTTCGAGGACGCGCTCCAAGCGTTCTACCGCGGTGAGATCTGCGATGCCAAGACCATCATGCTGTTGCAGTATGCGGCGATGAAAAACCTCTTCGCCCAGGCATGATCAAAAGCCTGGCAGGCGTGCCGTGCCGGGCCATTGCCCACCTTCCAGCGTCAGCAACAACTCCTTCGCCTCAAGCCCACCGGCAAACCCGGTGAGCTTGCCCGACGCGCCTATCACCCGGTGACACGGTGCCACGATCGAAATCGGGTTCTTGCCATTCGCCGCACCCACGGCCCTGACTGCCGTCGGGTTGCCGATCTGTTCGGCGATCTCGCTGTAGCTGCGGGTCTCGCCGAACGGGATGGTCAGCAGTGCCGACCAGACCTTCTTTTGAAATTCCGTGCCGGCAAAATCCAGTTCCAGTTCGAAGCGGTCGCGGGTGCCGGAAAAATATTCGCGCAACTGCGCAGCCGTGCGCAGCAGGATCGGGTTGTCCGGCGCTTCGCTCATCGGACCGAGGCGCACCCGGCCGGGTTTGTCGTTTTCCCAGAGGATGGCCGCCAGTCGTGAACCGTTCGCGACCAGCTTCAACTGGCCGACCGGGGAAGCCACGGTGATGCAGGTATAGGTCATGTCAGGGCTCGCGCGAAATTGCTGAACAGGCGTTAAGGATACTGTCTCGACGGGGAGGCGCAATACGTAATCCCGACCATACTTGGCTACGGCTTTTGAAGCGTTTTCCTACGAAATAACAAGAAGAGACCGACTCATGAAGTACGAACCTTTTGCCAAATCGCTGATTACGACCGCATTGGCACTCAGCTGCCTGACCGCCCATGCCGCCTCCGTGGCCCCGGCTACCGGGGAAAACGGCATGGTGGTCACGGCCCAGCACCTGGCCAGCCATGTGGGCGTGGATGTGCTCAAGAACGGCGGCAACGCCGTCGATGCGGCGGTCGCGGTCGGCTATGCGCTGGCGGTGGTCTACCCCGCGGCCGGCAACCTCGGTGGCGGCGGTTTCATGACCATTCAACTGGCGGACGGGCGCAAGACCTTTCTCGACTTCCGTGAAAAAGCGCCGCTGGCCGCAACCGCCAACATGTACCTGGACAAGGAGGGCAACGTCGTTCCCGATTTGAGTACCCGTGGCCACTTGGCCGTGGGTGTGCCGGGCACCGTTTCGGGCATGGAGCTGGCGCTGTCCAAGTACGGCACCAAACCGCGCAAGGAAATCATCGCCCCGGCCATCAAGCTCGCTGAAGACGGTTTTGTGCTCGAGCAGGGCGACGTCGATCTGCTGGACTACGCCACCGACATGTTCAAGAAGGACATCAAGGATTCCGGCTCGATCTTCCTCAGCAACGGCGAACCGATGCAGGTCGGCCAGAAACTGGTGCAGAAGGACCTGAGCAAGACCTTGCGGGAGATCTCCGAGAAAGGCGCCGACGGTTTCTATAAGGGGTGGGTGGCCGACGCCATCGTCACCTCCAGCCAGGCCAACAAAGGCATCATCACCCAGGCCGACCTCGACAAATACAAGACCCGCGAACTGGCGCCCATCGAGTGCGACTACCGTGGCTACCACGTGGTCTCGGCACCGCCGCCGAGCTCCGGTGGCGTGGTGATCTGCGAGATCATGAACATCCTCGAAGGCTATCCGATGAAGGACCTGGGCTATCACTCGGCCCAGGGCATGCACTACCAGATCGAGGCGATGCGCCACGCCTATGTGGACCGCAACAGCTACCTCGGCGACCCGGATTTCGTGAAGAACCCGATTGCCCACCTGCTGGATAAAAACTACGCAACCAAGCTGCGCGAAGCGATCAAGCCACAAAAGGCCGCGGTATCCAGCGAACTCAAACCCGGTGTAGCGCCCCATGAAGGCAACAACACCACGCATTACTCCATCGTCGACAAATGGGGCAACGCGGTGTCGGTGACCTACACCCTTAACGACTGGTTCGGCGCTGGCGTGATGGCGAGCAAGACCGGGGTCATCCTCAACGACGAAATGGACGACTTCACCTCGAAAATCGGCGTGCCGAACATGTACGGCCTGGTGCAGGGCGAGGCCAATGCCATCGCACCCGGCAAGGCGCCGCTGTCGTCCATGAGCCCGACCATCGTCACCAAGGACGGCAAAGTGGTGATGGTGGTCGGCACTCCGGGGGGCAGCCGCATCATCACCGCGACCTTGCTGACCATGCTCAACGTGATCGACTACGGCATGAACATCCAGGAAGCGGTGGATGCGCCGCGTTTCCACCAACAGTGGCTGCCGGAGCAGACCAACCTGGAAGCCTTCACCACCAGCCCGGACACGGTGAAAATCCTCGAAAGCTGGGGGCACAAGTTTACCGGTCCGCAGGACGCCAACCACCTGGCGGCGATCCTGGTCGGCGCGCCATCCCTGGGTGGCAAACCGGTAGGCAAGAACCGTTTCTACGGGGCCAACGATCCTCGGCGCAATACCGGGTTGTCGCTGGGTTATTGAGGGTTGTGTCTGGAGGGGGACGGGCTTATGTTCGTCCCCTGATCCCTCGACATATCAAGGAAGGAAATCATGACCACTGCGTTATTAATCATCGACGTCCAGCAGGCTTTGTGTTCCGGTGAGTACGAATGCTTCGAGATTGGGCGGGTCATCAACACCATCAATGACCTTTCTACCCGGGCGCGCAAGGCCGGTGTTCCGGTGGTGCTGATCCAGCACGAAGAAGAGGGTGATCTGTTGAAACACGGTGCCCCAGGCTGGCAACTGGCCGAAGGGCTGGAAACCTCGCCCAGGGATCATCGCGTGCGCAAGACCACTGGCGATTCGTTCTATCAGACCAACCTGCAACGGTTGTTGCCGGTACAGGACTTCGAAAGGCTGGTCATCTGCGGCCTGCAAACCGATTACTGTGTGAATGCAACCCTGCGTCAGGCGCATCAAATGGGGTATGACGTGGTGCTGGCCGCCGACGCGCATTCCACCATCGACAATGGCAATACCACTGCCGAAGACATCATTGCCCAGCACAACAAGGATTGGGCCGACCTGAGCGGTTCGGTGGCGCGGATCGATGTGGTCCCGGCTGCTGAAATCTGCTTCTGATAACACCATTGCGCCACCCTTGTAGGAGCGAGCAAGCTCGCTCCTACAAGGGTGAACCGAAAATCTCGATCAGCTCGTTCAGGAACGCACTCACCAGGTCCCGCTGCCGAGATGAATGCCGCACCGCCGCATGAAAACTCACCTCATAGCGCAGCAGATCCGGGTTCAGCGGGTGCAACTGCCCCAGCTGTTCATGCCGGGTTGCGTAGTGCTGTGGCAGAAACCCCAGGTGCTGGCCGGACAGGATCAGCAGGGCCGCGCCGTCCATGCTGTCGGTGAGTACGGTCAGGCGTTCGATGGAGGTGGGGGCCGGCATTTCCGGCAGCGGATGGCTCGGCCAGACCCAGTCAAACCCGCTGACATCTTCGCGGGTCAGCGCGCCGACCTGGTCGAACAGCGGATGGGAAGGCGCGCAATAGGCAATCTGGGTTTCCGGGAACAGCGGGAAATAATCGATGTTGGGCAAGCGGTGCCAGAAGTAACCGATGGCCAGGTCGATATGGCCGTTGATGATTTTTTCTTCCAGCAGGGACGACGACAGCTCGGTGAAGTGGAAGTACAGCCCTTCGTGCCGGGCCCGCAAACGGGCAATGGCCTGGCCGATTTTCCTGTTCGCCACCGGGTCGATTTGCCCTAGCAAACCGATGTTGATATTGCCCGAGACTTTGCGGTTGATGTGCTGCACTTCAACCCGGAAACCCTCGGCCGCCGCCAACAGGCGTCGGGCTGCTTCGATGAACTGAGTGCCTTTGGGCGTGACCGAAAAACCGCCGCGTCCGCGTTCGCACAGGCGGAAGCCAACCCGCGCTTCCAGCGTCGCCAGTTGCGCGCTGATCGTGGGTTGCGTGGTGTTGAGGGCGGTTTGTGCCGCCGAAATGCCGCCCGCTTCGACGACGGTCAGAAATACCCGGATCAGACGCAGATCCAGCTCCGTTACAGTTCCCAGCATGGGGACTCCCGATTTTCGCTTACATAGATGTCGATCTATGTGAACAGTGTGCCTGCGATATTTTACTGCCCGGACTCACGCCCTACATTGCCGTGAAACCAGCGTCATCGTCAGCTTTTTCTGGAGTTTCACCCGAACCGGACGTCGTAGCGAGCGCTGTACCCACAAAAACAACAAACAACAGCATAGGAACAATCGTATGTCAGGTTCCCCAGTGTCTGCGCACGCCGCCGAGGCGAGCGGCGGGTTGGCCATCGAAGGCCATTCCATCGACTACATCCCGGAAAACGAACGCCACGCCAAACTCAGCAGTCAGGGACCCTTCTGGTTTCTCGGCAATTTCCACTTCTTCACCATCTCCATCGGCTTTGTCGGCCCCAGCCTCGGTCTGTCCGCTCTGTGGACCATGCTCGCCGGTGCCCTGGGCATCATGTTCGGCACCATCTTCATGGCGTTTCACGGCTCCCAGGGGCCGGAAATGGGCCTGCCGCAGATGATCCAGTCCCGCGCCCAGTTCGGCTATCGCGGGGTGATCCTGGCGTTGATGGCGACGATGTTTGTGTTCGTCGGTTTCAACGTGGTGAACATCTCGCTGATCATGAACGGCCTTGAACATGTGTTCGGCATCGACCCGACCATCGTCGCCGTGGCCGTGGTGCTGATCGGCGCGCTGTTGTCGATCTACGGCCACGACCTGATGCACAAGGCCTTCAAGTGGGCCTTGCTGGCGACCTTGCCGCTGTACGCACTGGTGACCATCGCCCTGATGTTCGGTGCGGGTCAGGAAGGCGTCACGCCGGCGACCGACCTGGGCTTCAACTGGGTGGCCTTCGCCACGTTGTTCGCCATCGGTGCCAGCTACAACATTTCCTATGCGCCCTACGTGTCCGACTATTCCCGTTACCTGCCGAAAAACACCAGCCGACCAAAACTGATCGCGGCGGTGTTCATCGGTGCCTCGTTGTCGGGCAGCTGGATGATCGGCCTCGGTGCCTGGCTGGCGCAGCAATTGAAAGCGGCGGATGCGCTGGTGGCGCTGAATCAGGTCGGTTCCTCGATGGTCCCGGGGCTGGGCAATTTGCTGGTGATCGTCTCGGTGGCGGGCTTCCTGCCGATCATCGCGCTCAACACCTACAGCGCCATGCTGACGCTGCTGACCGGCGTCGACTCGATCAGGAAAATAACCCCGACACCCCGCGCCCGTGTGCTGTCGATCAGTGTGATCAGCGTCATCCTGTTGACCTGCGTGCTGTCGATCAAAGGTGACGGCATCGCTCTGCTGAACACCTTCCTGGTGTTGTTGCTGTACTTCCTCGTGCCGTGGACCGCCGTCAACCTGGTGGACTACTTCTTCGTGCGCAAGGGCCGTTATGCGATCCCGCATTTCTTCACGCCAAACGGCATCTACGGCGCCTGGCAATTTCGCGGCATCGTTTCGTACCTGATCGGCTTCGCCGCCATGGTGCCGTTCTTCTACATCTTCGACGCAGCGGCCAACAAGGAAGTGTTCGTCGGCCCGCTGGCGCGGATGCTGGAAGGCGTGGACATCGCCTGGCTGGTGGGCCTTGTGGTGTCGGGGTTGACCTATTACGTCCTCAGTCGCTCGATTGATCTGGCCGCCGAGCGCCGGGTGATCGACGCGCTGAGTGAAAGCGACATCGTCGCCATGACCCATTCATCTGCGGAGGCAGTGCGTTGAACAACGCTAAAAATACCGTGGTCGCCTGCTGCCAACTGGCGCCGAAAATAGGCGACCTGGTCTACAACCGCACGCTCACCGAACGCGCGATTCGCCAGGCAGCCTTTCAGGGCGCGCAAGTCGTCGTGCTGCCCGAGCTGGTACAGAGCGGTTATCTGTTTGCCGACCGCTTTGAGGCGCTCGGCCTGGCGGAAACCGTTGAGGGGCCGACCTTGCACCTGTGGCAGGCCCTGGCCCGTGAGCTGAACCTGGTGATCGTCGGCGGATTCTGCGAGCGCTTGCCCGGTGATGAGCTGGCCAACAGCGCGGCGATGATCGACGCCAATGGCCTGCGCGCGGTGTACCGCAAGGCACATCTGTGGGATGCCGAGAAGGACATTTTCACCGCCGGCGATGCTGCACCGCCAGTGGTCGAGACGGTGCACGGACGGCTCGGCATGCTGATTTGCTACGACCTGGAGTTCCCCGAGTGGGTGCGTCTTCCGGCGTTGGCCGGGGCCGATCTGTTGTGCGCGCCGGTCAACTGGCCCGACGGTCCGCGACCGCAGACCGAGCGCCCGGCCGAAGTGCTGCGGGTGCAGGCCAATGCCTCGGTGAACCGCATGTTCATTGCGGCATGCGATCGCTATGGCCATGAACGTGGGGTTGGCTGGGTGCAAGGATCGGTGATCGTCGATGCCGACGGTTACCCCTTGGCGGGGCCAGCGGAGCAGGGCGGCGAGCAGTTGTTGCTGGCCACCCTGAATCTCGCCGAGGCGCGCAACAAGCGCATCAGTGCGCGCAATGACCTGCATGGGGACCGGCGGCCGCAGTTGTACGGCTGAGCGGCTGTTTGTAACTGCTGATGCCACGGCGAACTGGACGCCATTCCCGGCGCTATGGCATCGTCCCGGCAACAGACCATGCAGTGAACGGGATCGCCATGATGGAGGAGGGGAACAAGGTCGGCGCCGACGGGTCGTTGGCCACGCTGAAGGCGTTCAATCATTGCGTATTGCACCTGGGGCGGCTGGCGCGGGAGAGCGGGGCGTCGCGGTTCATCGCCGATGGCCTGCAGGCATTCGGTCAGCTGGTGCCCTTCGCATCTGCCTGGTGGGGCGAAATGTCTGCACCAGGTCCTGAGGTGCCCATGCAAAGCTGGATGCATGGCAGCATCAATCTTCCTGAGTCCTTTGCCGCCGAATGGCATCCGGTGGCGGCCAACGATCAGTTCTCCTACGCCACGCTCAATCGTCCCGGTGAGGTGGTGTGCGACACGGGTTTCAACGACCCTTGCGAGGCGGTAAATGATTTCGCCCGGCGCTTCGATCTCTATCACTTGATGAGCATCACCTACGAATTGCCCGAAAGCGGCCTGATGTTTTTCGTCTGCCTCTACCGGGGGCAGGATGAACAGGCGTTCGAGGAGAACGAAGCCGAGCTGTTTTTGGCGTTCTGCGATCACCTGTTCCAGCTGTGGCGGTTTCAGGTGCAGGACATGATTCGCTTCGACAGCGAAAACGGCGCGAGTGATTTTGGCGTCGCGCGCATGGACGGCAGCCTGCTGTATGTCGGCGCCAGGTTGTGCGTCGCCATCCAGCGCGAACTGCCCGGCTGGAGCGGTTCCACGCTGCCACCGGAGGTGATCGCGCAATTGTCCAAAGCCCCCTGCGTGATCCGTCTGGGCCGCTGCGCCCTGACCCTGAGCCCCAACGCCGAACACGTCATCCTGTCCCTCGAAGCCCCCTCGGGTGGGGACGGTCTGGCGCCACGGGAGCGCACGGCGGCGATGCTGTTCGCCGCCGGTCATTCCTACAAAGAGATCGCGAAAATCCTCGCCCTGAGCCCCGCGACCGTGCGCACCTATTTGCGTAACTGCTACTTGCAGCTCGGCGTGAAAAGCAAGGTGGAGCTGGGTTCCGTCCTGCGTTCGCCGGGTGCGCTGGCGGAGTCCGCGCGCCGGGACTGATCCCGGCCGTTTCAATTATTTGCCTGACCCCTCCTCATTTGCGGAGGTCCATTCGCGCCCTGCGCCCTATAGGGTAGGCCCTGTCTATACAAGGGCTTGCGCAGTCGCTTCGGGCCGCTTCAAAACAATAAGAACAGGGGTGAGGCATTTGAGACTTTCCAGGTTGTTCATCGCCGTTGCATCGACAACGGCGTTTTCCTGCATGGCGTTGGGCGCGACGCCCGCCGATACGGTCATGCGTAATGGCTACATCTATACCGTCGATGGCCAGGATTCCGTGCAGCAGGCCATCGCCATTGCGGGTGGCAAGATCATCTATGTCGGCAGCGATGCCGGGGTCGGTGGCTACATCGGCAAGCAAACCCAACTGATCGACCTGGCCGGACGCATGCTGATGCCGGGCTTCGTCGATGCGCACATGCACCCGGGGGATGGCGGTCGCGCCATGACCTTGTGCGACCTGAAATACCAGACCATGACCCGCGCGCAGTTTCAGGCAAGCATCCAGGCCTGTCTCGATGCCGAAAAGGACAAGGGCCCGGACGTGTGGCTGGAAGTCGGCAGCTGGGATCGCATGGGCATGACCGGGCTCGACGGCGACGCCGACAAGTCGACCCTGGACGCGCTCAAGACCAAGCGCCCGATCCAGGTGCGCTCCACCGACTTCCACACCGTGCTGACCAACTCTCGCGGTCTTGAACTGGCCGGGATCAACAAGCACACCGTCGATCCGGAAGACGGCAAATACCGACGTGACAGTGCCGGCAACCCGAACGGCATCTGTGAAGATGGCGCCGCCGAATCGTTGGCCGCTGTGGTGCCGCCCGCGACCGACGCGGAAAAACTCAATCAGGTTCGCGCAGCCCTCGACGCCATGCGCCAGCAAGGCATCACCAGTTTCTTCGATGCACTGTCCGGCCCGGAAAACGGCAAAGCCTTCACCCGCCTGCAACAGTCCGGCGAGCTGACCGCCCGGGCCTTGCTGTCGATCAAGCTGGACCCGGCCGCCGCTGCCGCCGACCCGGTTAAAACCATCGCCGAGGCCAAGGCCTTGGCCAGCACTTACGACCAGGGCGAAGTGAAAGTCATGCCGGGCGTGAACATGCGCCACGTCAAACTGTTCATGGACGGCATCATCAATGCCCCGGCGGACACCGGCGCCATGTTGACGCCGTATCTGCACAACAGCGGCACCGATCAGGCACCGAAGTGGACGCCGGGCAAAAACCTGGGCGAGCTGTACTTCCCGCCGCAGGTGCTCAAGCCGCTGTTGCTGCAAGCGGTCAAGGCCGGTTTCGATCCGCACCTGCATGCCACCGGCGAGCGCGCGGTACGGGACGCGCTGGACAGCGTCGCCTACGTGCGTCAGCAACTGCCCGGTCAAGACTTCCGCCCGGCCATCGCTCACGCCGAATCAGTCGATCCTGCCGACTATTCACGTTTCAAGGCCCTGGACGTCACGGCCACCATGTCGTTCCAGTGGGCGCAGCAGGCACCGTCCACGGTCGACGGCACCAGTGATCACCTTGGCGCCGAACGATTCGAACGCATGGAACCCTCGGGCAGCATCGCCCATGCCGGCGGTCGCGTGGCGTTTGGCAGCGATTGGCCGGTCGATCCCCTCGATGAGTTCCTGGCGCTGAAAGTCGGTGTCACCCGTTCCGGCGACCCCACCAACCCGCACAGTTATGGCCCCAAGTACGCCGGGCGACTCAATGCCGATCCGGCGCTGTCCCGTGCCGAAGTGCTGCGCAGCATCACCCTCAATGCCGCCGAACAGCTGAAGCTGGACGCCGTGGTGGGTTCGGTCGAAGTCGGCAAGTTCGCTGACCTGATCGTACTCGACAAGAACTTCATGCAGTTGCCCGAGGAGGAACTGGGGCGCAACGACGTGCTGCTGACGCTGGTCGGCGGCAAGGTCGTATGGGCCAGGGCGCCGTTCCTCGGGCTGGCGCCACAGGTGGTTTCCCAAGTCGTCAGTTCCCGATCCGTCCAATAAAAACCAGAGAGCGTTCCGATGCGATTCATTCCAAACCTGTTGGCCGCCGCGCTGGCCTTGTCCTCGCTACAAGCCATGGCCGCCGCCGACCTGGTGTTGTTCAACGGCAAGGTCTTTACCGCCGAACCTGGCCAGGCTCTGGTGCAAGCGGTGGCCGTGCAGGACGGCAAGATTCTGAAAGTCGGCAGCGATGCCGAAATCAATGCCCTGGCCGATGCCGGGACCCAACGTATCGACCTGGCGGGCAAGGTGCTGATGCCTGGCATGATCGACACCCACAGCCACCCGGTGGTGGGGGCGTTCGACAGCATGAAGGCCAACCTGCTGGACGAAGTCAAACCGATGCCGGAGCTTGAACAGTGGCTGATTGAGGAAGACAAGGCAGGGCGTGCCCGGGCCGGCGATGTGATCAGCGTCGCCGGGGTCAGCTCGGCCTACTGGGAGAAAAGCCGTGAGCTGGGCAAGGTGTTCAATCAGGGACGCTGGGCCGATCAGCCGATTGTCTTCAGCGGCATCGACGGACACACCGGTTGGGCCAACAACGCGATGCTCAAGCGTCTGAACATCGACGCCGCACTGGTCAAAAGCCTGCCGGAGAAGGAGCGCGGTTACGTCGGCCATGAAGCGGACTTCACCCCCAATGGCTACTTTGCCGAATCCCGCTGGGACCTGGTGCGCAACGGCATTCCTGCGCCAAGCCCGGAGACCATGCTCAAAGCCGCGAAAGAGGCGGTGCGGGTCAACAACCAATACGGTATCACTGCGTGGATGGACGCTGCGGCGAACGGCGGCAGTGAAGATTCGCTGTTTGACTTCAAAGCCACAACGGAAACCGTCGGCGTACTGCCGCTGTACAAGGCGCTGGCGCAGAACGGCGAACTGAGTGCTCACGTTGCCGCGTTGATGGTCACCAACCCGAAGAGCAAACCCGCCGATCTGGAAGTGATCGCCACGGTGATGAAACAGTTCGAGGGCGTGCCGAACCTGACATTCCCCGGCATCAAGGTGTTTGTCGACGGCATTCTCGAGTTCCCGGGGCAAACCGCTGCGGTCATCGTGCCGTACAAGAACAGCCACAAGGACGGGCAACTGCTGACCGACCCGGCGCACTTCGGTGAACTGGTGGTGGCGGCGGAAAAGCGCGGCTGGATCGTGCACATGCATGCGGTCGGCGACCGTGCCGTGCGTGAGTCGCTCAACGGCGTGGCGTATGCACGCAAGCTCAACCCGACGCCGGTGCCGCACAGCATCGCCCACCTGCAACTGGTCAATCCCAAGGAGTTTCCGCGCTTCAAGCAGTTGGGCGTGATTGCCTCCATGCAGCTGCTGTGGGCCACCGGCGAGTCTTACACCGTCGAATTGGTCAAGCCCTACATCAGTGCCTTTGCCTACGGCTACCAGTATCCCGCGCGGTCCCTGCATAACGCCGGCGCGACGATTGCCGGTGGCAGCGACTGGCCGGTGTCCAGCCCGAATCCGTTCAACGCCATCGCCCAGGCCAGCACGCGCAAGGGGCCATTGGGCGTACTCAATGCCAAGGAGAGCATCGACCGCCAGACCATGTTCTACGCCTACACCCTCAACGCCGCCAAAACCCTGCGCCTTGAGAAACAGATCGGTTCGCTGGCGCCGGGCAAGCAGGCCGACCTGATCATCCTCGACCGCGATGTGTTCAAGGTCAGCGATGACGAGCTGTTCGAAACCAAAGTCCTGAAAACCTTCTTCGCCGGCAAGCAGGTCTACGCCCCCGCGTCCTGACCTGCGCGCACCCCGACACACGTAAAAACCGCCAGCCCCTCGCAGCGCGAGGGGTATGGCATCGCCATGCCTGAAATTCCCCGTACGCCATAACAACAAGAGAATTGTATGAACGCATTTTCAGCATTGACCCTCGCTACGCTGGCTTTGGCTCCGTTGACCAGCCACGGCCTGGTCCTCAACGACGATTTCAGCCTGGACATGACCCTGGGCGTCGTCAGCGACTACCGTTCCCGCGGCATCTCGCAAAGCCTGGGCGATCCGGCCGTGCAGGGCGGCGCGACTCTGATGCACGGCAGCGGCCTGTACATCGGCGCCTGGACCTCCAGCGTGGATTTCGGCGGCGACTTCGATACCCGCCAGGAGCTTGAGTACTACGCCGGTTACTACTGGCAGGCCACGGACGCGATCAGCCTCGACCTGGGCTACATCAAGTACGACTACCCGAAGAATTCGGAATTCAACCTGAGCGAGATCTACGCCATTCTCGACGTCTATGGCGTGAAGCTCGGCGCCTATTACTCGAACGACACACCGAACGTTTTCGGTGAAGACCAGGACACGCTCTACACCTACGTCGGCTACAAGTTCACGCTGCCGGCCGAGGTCGGCCTGGAGCTGCGGGTGGGGCGCAATGACGTGAAAGACCCGGCCTTCTGGTCCGCCAACGGCGACAACCGCGAGGCTTACTACGAGTGGGAAGCCAGGCTGACCCGTGATTTCGTCGGCGTGACCTGGGGCCTGAGCTATGTCGACACCGACCTGACGAAAAGCGAGTGCAGTGGCTGGTACGGCTATGACGACCTGTGTTCGGTCACCGTCGTGGCGAGCGCCACCAAGACCTTCTAAGTTCTATCCCTGACAACAAAAACAGTTCCTCAAAGGAAACACCCTCATGAGTGCGCAACGCAGTCCGCTGATCGAGACCCGCTCGATTGATTTCATTCCCGAGGCTGAGCGTCACGGCAGTCTCTACAGCCAGTTCACCCTGTGGCTCGGCGCCAACCTGCAAATCACCGCCATCGTCACCGGCGCCCTCGCCGTGGTACTGGGCGGCGATGTGTTCTGGTCGCTGATCGGCTTGCTGGTCGGGCAGCTATTCGGCGGTGCGGTGGTGGCGCTGCACGCGGCGCAAGGGCCGAAGCTTGGGCTGCCGCAGATGATCTCCAGCCGAGTGCAGTTCGGGGTATATGGCGCGGCGATCCCGATCGTTCTGGTGTGCCTGATGTACCTCGGTTTCAGCGCCACCGGCGCGGTGCTGTCGGGGCAGGCGATTGCGCAGTTGATCAGTGTCAGCGACAGCGCCGGCATCCTGATTTTTGCGGCGAGCATCGCGTTCCTGACGATCTTCGGTTATCGGGTGATTCACCTGGTCGGGCGGGTGGCCAGCGTGCTGGGCATCATCGCGTTCGCCTACCTGTTCACCCGGTTGATGACCCTCAACGACATCGGCGTGCTGCTCGACAACCGGCATTTCGGCTGGAGCACCTTCCTGCTGGCGGTGTCGCTCTCGGCGTCCTGGCAGATCGCCTTCGGCCCTTATGTGGCGGACTACTCGCGCTACCTGCCGAGCAAGACTTCGTCGTGGAAAACCTTCGCCGCCGTCGGTCTAGGCACCGTATTGGGGGCTCAGGCTTCGATGGTGCTGGGGGTGTTCGCCGCCGCGTTGGCCGGGGCGAATTTCCGCGGGCATGAAGTGGCGACCATTGTCGGTCTGGGCAGTAGCGGTGTGATCGCGTCCTTGCTGTACCTGAGCATTGTGTTCGGCAAGGTCACGGTGTCCACCCTCAACGCCTACGGCAGCTTCATGTGCGTGGCGACCATCCTCAGCGGCTTTCGCCGTCATCTGGAAATCACTGCCCGCCAGCGCATGCTGTTCGTGCTGCTGATCGTCGCGGCGTCCACTGCGCTGGCGTTGCTCGGGCAGTACTCGTTCCTCAACTCGTTCAAGTACTTCATCCTGTTTTTGCTGACGTTCTTCACACCCTGGAGCGCGATCAACCTGGTGGATTACTACTTCATCAACAAGGAGCGTTACGACATCCCGGCGCTGTCCGACCCGAACGGGCGCTACGGTCGCTGGAACGTGCTGGGGATCAGCGTCTATGTGATCGGCGTGTTGATCCAGCTGCCCTTTGTCGATACCCATTTCTACTCCGGGCCGATGGTTGCGCAACTGGGCGGCGTGGATATTTCCTGGATCGTCGGGCTGTTGGTGCCGGGCGTGATCTATTACGCGCTGGCCAAACCGTCGATGAGTGCGGTGGCGGTTGAGCGGGGTTGATACCGGTAGCACCTATGGAAGTATTTGATTAACGCTTCGGTAGGCTCCAGCGCTCACGCAACTGTTCGTACTGCGCTTCGGGCAGTTGCACCAGCACCGGGGATTTGCCCGGGTCCAGCCAGTTGAACAACCGCGCGATATCCGCCGGGGCCATGGCGGTGCAGCCGCGAGTCGGCGCCGTGGGGCCGCGCCAGATGTGGAAGAAAATGCATGATCCGGCGGCGGGAGTGGCCAGGGTGTTGTGCCGGATGAATATGCCCTGGCGGTACAGGTCATCACTGCGGCGCATGCGTTCGGAACTGCTCCAGTCTCTTGCTACGGCCGAGCTGTCGACCAATTCGTTGTAGCGAGCTGACTGGCTGTCGTCCACGCATTCGATGGTCGCTGTCAGCGCCAGGTAGGGCAGGCGGGTTTCGGCTGAAGGTTCGTAGCCAAACGCCGTGCCCAGATCGAACACTCCAGCCGGGGCCTTGCCGTCGCCTTCCTGTTTGACCGGCCCTTCAGGTCGTCCGGGGTTGAGTTGGCCCTTGCCCCAGCCCATACCGTTCTTGCCGAGCACCACCGCAAAGGGGGCTTCGAATTTTTCAAAAGTCTGGCCGTGCCGTTCATAGCGCTGGGCAGTGGCCTGACTGTCATCCCAGCTTTTGCTGGTGACCACGATCAGTTGATCGCTGCCGTCGAGTCCTTGAGCCATTGCGGCCAGCGGAAAAATCGCCACCAACAGGGTCTTGAGGTGAATGTTCATGGCGCAAGCGGCGTGATGGGGAAGTCCATGACGTCCGGCTTCTGCGGATTCCCGCTGTACGTGAAGTGCCACCACTCGGCGGAGTAACCAACAAAACCTTCTTTGGCCATGGCCTGGGTAAGTCGCTGACGATTGGCCTTGGCCGTGGCGTTGATCAATGTCGAATCGGTGTGTGCACGCTCATCGAAGCAGTCAAAACCGGTGCCCATGTCGAGCGCACCGTCGTGCCAGCGCTGGCCGTAAGGCGCGGTGCAATCCACCGGCGTGGCCGCAGGTGTCCAGGTGTCGGCGGGCAGGGCGTCGGGGCCGGTCAGGGTCAGGTCGACGGTGTTGCCCCGGGAATGATTGGACACCCGGGCCACATAACCCAGGCGCCAGAAATCCTGCTTGTCGACCCGTGGATAGAACTCGGTCTTGAGCGGGTCACCGGGTTCGCTGGCAAAGCGGCCCATGTCCGCCACTGCACGGCTCGGGCGATAGCAATCGAACACCTTCAAACCGTAGCCCTCGGCTTCAAGCGCCGTTTGCACCCGGACCAGGGCGTTGGCGGCATCCGCCGACAGCAAGCATTCTGCCGCCTGGTAGCCGTCGAGCGGGTGCCCGGTAAAGTTGTGGGCGCTGGCGTAGCGAATGTCCTGCCCGATGCCCGGGGCAATGCTGCGCACATACACCATGTGCCCGGGTTTCGCCTCGTCGGCCATGCACGGCAGGGCAAGGCTCAGGCACAGCATCGACAGACAGGGTGAACGAAACATCGGGAACGGCTCCATGCATGACCAGTCACCATCATGATGGCTTGAAACCGTCTGCACCTCCATGAAGTTGTTGATCGGCGTGATAGGACGAACGCACCAGCGGCCCGGACGCCACGTTCCTGAAGCCCATGCGCGTGCCTTCCTCGGCGAACCAGGCAAAGGTGTCCGGGTGCACGAAGCGCTGCACCGGCAAGTGACTGCGCGAGGGCTGCAGGTACTGGCCGAGGGTCAGCATGTCGATATCGTGCTCGCGCATGCGCTGCATGACCTCGATGACTTCCTCGTCGGTCTCGCCCAGGCCCAGCATCAGGCCGGATTTGGTCGGTACGCGGGGCACGGCGAGCTTGAATTTTTGCAGCAGGTCCAGCGACCACTCGAAGTCCGAGCCCGGCCGCGCGGCCTTGTACAGGCGCGGTACGGTTTCCAGGTTGTGGTTGAACACATCCGGCGGCTCATCGGCGGTGATCGCCAGGGCCACGTCCATGCGTCCACGATAATCCGGCACCAGGGTTTCCAGTTGCACGCCGGGCGACAGCTTGCGGATCTCGCGCAGGCAATCGACAAAGTGCCGGGCACCGCCGTCGCGCAAATCGTCGCGGTCCACCGAAGTGATCACCACGTACTTCAGGCGCAGTTCGGCAATGGCCACGGCCAGGTTCATCGGTTCGTTAGCGTCCAGTGGCCTGGGCCGGCCATGGCCGACATCGCAGAACGGACAGCGCCGGGTGCAGATGTCGCCCATGATCATGAAGGTCGCGGTGCCACCGGAGAAACATTCACCGAGGTTCGGGCACGAGGCTTCTTCGCAGACGCTGTGCAGCTTGTGCTTGCGCAACAGTTGCTTGATCCGCTCGACCTCGGGAGAGACCGGCATGCGCACGCGAATCCAGTCGGGTTTGCGCGGGAACTCATCCGTGGGAATGATCTTCACCGGAATCCGCGCGACCTTTTGCGCGCCACGCAGTTTGGTGCCGACTTCCACTTTGGCCGGGCTGTTGCCGGCCGATTCGACAATGGCGTTCATGATGCTTTCCTTGTGCACAGACCTGTAGGAGCGAGCTTGCTCGCGATGGTCGCCAATGATTACGCGCGCATTCAGGATTAACGCGGTGCCTTTGGGTTCTTCGCGAGCAAGCTCGCTCCTACAGGGGGGTTGTGTTTGCTCAGTCGCGATAGACCGGGAAGTCCGCACACAGGGCGGCAGCCTGGCGGGCGACATTGGCCTCGATGTCGGCATCGCCGAGGTGATCGAGGATGTCGCAGATCCAGCCAGCCAGCGCAATGCTTTGCGCTTCCTTGAAGCCACGGCTGGTGATCGCCGGCGTTCCGATGCGCAGGCCGGAGGTCACGAATGGCGATTGCGGATCGTTGGGCACGGCGTTCTTGTTCACGGTGATGCCGGCACGCCCAAGGGCGGCGTCGGCATCCTTGCCGGTCAGGCCCTGGCGGATCAGGCTGACCAGGAACAGATGGTTGTCGGTGCCGCCGGACACCACGTCATACCCGCGCTCGATAAACACCTGCGCCATGGCCTGGGCGTTACGGATCACTTGCGCCTGATAGGTCTTGAAGCCTGGCTCCAGCGCTTCCTTGAAGCACACGGCCTTGGCGGCGATCACGTGCATCAGCGGGCCACCCTGACCGCCGGGGAACACTGCGGCGTTGAGCTTTTTCTCAAGCTCCGCATTGGCTTTGGCCAGAATCAGACCGCCACGCGGACCGCGCAGGGTCTTGTGCGTGGTGGTGGTGACCACGTCGGCGTAGGGCAGGGGATTGGGGTACAGACCCGTGGCCACCAGGCCGGCGACGTGGGCCATGTCGACGAAGAAGTACGCGCCGACCTTGTCCGCAATCTGGCGAAAGCGCGGGAAGTCCAGAGTCTTCGAGTAAGCCGAGAACCCGGCGATGATCATCTTCGGCTTGTGTTCGACAGCCAGGCGCTCGACTTCGTCGTAATCGATCAGGCCCGTGGTGGTGTCGATGCCGTACTGCACGGCGTTGTACAGCTTGCCGG
Source organism: Pseudomonas sp. Pseusp16 (assembly GCF_047324915.1). NCBI lineage: Bacteria > Pseudomonadati > Pseudomonadota > Gammaproteobacteria > Pseudomonadales > Pseudomonadaceae > Pseudomonas > Pseudomonas sp. Pseusp16. The sequence continues at coordinate 651,900 of NZ_CP168522.1, forward strand.
AAAAACTCACCTTGGCGCCGTGGGTCAGGTGCCCGCCATGGGCCAGGCTCATGCCGAGCACGGTGTCGCCGGCCTGCAGCAGGGCCAGATAAACCGCCGCGTTGGCCTGGCTGCCGGAGTGCGGCTGGACGTTGGCGTAATCGGCGCCGAACAACTGTCTGGCGCGGTCGATGGCCAGTTGCTCGACCACATCGACGTGCTCGCAGCCGCCGTAGTAGCGCTTGCCCGGATAGCCTTCGGCGTACTTGTTGGTCAGGCCGCTGCCTTGCGCTTGCATCACCCGTTGGCTGGTGTAGTTTTCCGAGGCGATCAGTTCGATATGGTGTTCCTGCCGCGCATCTTCGGCGTTCATCGCCGCCAGCAGTTCGTCGTCATAGCCTTTGATCTGGTCGTGCTTGCTGAACATGGTGTGATCCTTGTGTGGAAGGGGTGGGCTTCAGGCGTCGGCGTGTTCTGCGGTCAGGCGCTCGTAGGCGTCCTGATCCAGCAAGTCGCTCAACGCCTCGACATCGACCGGTTTGAAGCGAAAGAACCAGCCTTCGCCCAAGGGGTCTTCATTGACCAGTTCCGGAGTGCTCTCGAGCGTCGCGTTGATCTCGACCACTTCACCGTCCAGTGGCATGCCGATACTGCTGGCGGCTTTCACCGATTCCAGCACCGACACTTCAGCGCCTGCAGCGAAGGCGCCCAGTTCAGGTACCTGAACGAATACCACATCCCCCAGCGCCTGCTGGGCAAACGCGGTGATGCCGACGGTGACCAGGCCATTGCTCTCAAGGCGCAACCATTCGTGATCGACGGTAAAACGCAATTGGCTCATATCAACTCCTTATTGTTTTAAGGCTCGAGGCGGGGCGACGAGCGGGGTTGGAGGAGTGATAGCAAGGGCGGTGCCAATGTTATTTATTTGTTTTAAATCAATCACATGGAGTGATTTTGTAAGGCGCTGGAGATTTCTGCTGTATTGAAATGAATACAGGTAAACCGGGCTGTGGGGGCGGACGCCGTAATGGCGGGTGGGAAAGGTTTTGTCTTGATTTCGCTACGCTGTATCGATTTGAAGACGAAGAACCCGGCAACAACACTGATCCCCTGTGGGAGCGGGCTTGCTCGCGAATGCAGTGTGTCATTCACCGTCAATGTCGCCTGACCCACCGCTTTCGCGAGCAAGCCCGCTCCCACAATTTTGACCGAGCCAGGTTCAGGGTTTGGCGGGAATCCCGTATTTGCGCAGGCGAATCGCAATCGCGCTATGGGACGTCTGCAACCGTGCAGCGAGCAAGCGGCTGGACGGGTAGCTGCGATAAAGCTGTTCCAGCAGGTTCTTTTCAAAGTCGCCCACAGCCTCTTCCAGGCTGCCGACTTCGCCGTCGTTTTGCCGTTCAACAGCGGTGCGGGCGATGTCGAGGTCGTCGATGTCCACCAGCGGATTTTCGCAAATCGCCGCCGCGCGAAAGATCACGTTTTGCAGTTGCCGCACGTTGCCCGGCCAGCGGTTGCCGAGCAGGGCGCCGAAGGTACTCGGTGCCAGACGACACGCCGGTCGCTGGATCTGTGCACAGGCCTGTTGCATGAAGTGATTGGCCATCAACAGGATGTCGTGACCGCGCTCGCGCAACGGCGGTACTTGCAGGTTGAGCACGTTGAGGCGGTAGAACAGGTCTTCGCGAAAACGCCCTTCGGCGACCATTTTTTCCAGGTCACGGTGGGTCGCACTGAGTACCCGCACATTGACCCGCACCTCCTTGTCGCCACCCACCCGACGGAAGCAGCCATCACTCAGAAAACGCAGCAACTTGGCTTGCAAGTACGGTGACATTTCCCCGACTTCATCGAGGAACACCGTGCCCTGGTCGGCCAGTTCCAGCAGGCCGAGCTTGCCACCCCGTTGCGCGCCGGTGAAGGCGCCGGGGGCGTAGCCGAACAGCTCGCTCTCGGCCAGACTCTCCGGCAGTGCCGCGCAGTTCAGGGCCAGGAACGGCGCGTCGTGCCGTGGGCTGATGGCGTGGCAGGCGCGGGCCACCAGCTCCTTGCCGGTGCCGGTTTCACCCTGGATCAACAGCGGCGCATCGAGGGCCGCCACCCGTTGCGCACGCGCCTTGAGCGCGCGGATCGGCGGTGATTCGCCGAGCAGCGCATCGAAGCCTTCGGCATGGTCGTGGTGCAGCGCCGACAGGCGTTCACCGATGCGATTGGGTTGATACAGGGTGAGCAGGGCGCCGGCGTCGGTGATCGGCATTGCATCGAGAAGAAACGTCTGGCCACCGAGACTGACCTCGTGCATAGGCAGGCGGAAATGGTGATCGATCAAGGTGCGTTGCAAGTCGGCATCGTCGAACAGCGCGGTCAGCGATTCACCGGCCGGTTCGCGTCCGCAGAGGGCGATCAGCGCCGGGTTGGCCAGCAGCACATGTCCACGGTCATCCACCGCCAGCACCGGGTCGGAACTCGCTGCCAGCAAGGCGTCCAGTTGCAGGCGCCGGCGTTGCCCCGGAAGGATGTCGACCATGGTCACCGCTTGCACGCCGCGTACGTCGAAAAGTGCCTCTCGCAGTTCTTCGAGCACGTCGGCGCCGAGGGTCGGGGCGTCGATGTAGACGTTCGGCGGCACCATCTCGACGGCGTCCAGATTGAAACTGCGTCCACCGAGCAGGGCCAGCACTTCCTGGGTGATTCCGACGCGGTCGATGAAGGTGACGTGGATGCGCATGACGGGCCTGCAAGGTTGGCGAACTAAAATCAGTATGCCCGGCAAAATTTGAATTTGGCGAGCGTCACATCAGGGCTTGGCGGTTTTACGGGCGCTGGCGGCCAGGTCCTCAAGGAACGCCTGCAGGATCGGCGGCGGTGCCGTGCCGCGCCGGGTGATCACATCGAACGGCGACTTCAGGCGCAGGCTCGCGGGTGCCAGTTGATGCATCTCGCCGCTCTTGACCCACTGGCTGGCGAAGTGCTCGGGCAGGAAGCCCACATAGGCGCCGGAGATGATCAGGATGGCCGACGCCTCGATGTTGTCCACGGTGGCCGCCGCCTTGGTGATACCCAGGTGTTCCAGGTCGTATTGCTGCATGTAGCCACGCACGACGATGCGCCCCGCGCCGACCTCTTCGAGCAGCTCGGCGCCCTCGGCCTGGCTGCCGAACAACGGGTGTCGCCGGCCGCAATACAAGCCCAGGGCTTCCTGGTACAGCGGCGATTGCAACAGGCCCGGCACATGGATCGGGAAGTGCCCGATAGCCAGGTGCAGGCGGCCGTCGAGCACCCGTTCTTCGAGTTCTGCCGGGGTGCCGACGTACACGTTCAGGTGCACGTCATGCCCGCGGGAGACGAAGCGCTGGGTGGTGCGCGGAATCGGCGAGTCGGGGTCGGTAATCGTGGTGTCGATGATCCCCAGGTTGAGCTTGCCGCTGATGTGCTGCTTGAGCACGTCGGCGTCCATACAGAAATTCTCCACCGCCGACAGCAGGCGCTGGGTGGCTTCATGAATCGCCACGCCTTGTTCGGTCAGGCGAAAGCCACTGCGCCCGCGCTGGCAGAGTTTGACCCCGAGCCGGGTTTCCAGGTGGGTCATCTGTTCGCTGATGGTCGACTGCCCGGCATTCAACGCTGCCTGCGCGGCCGAGAAGCCGCCGCAGCGCACAATCGTGGCAAACACCCTGAGCAGTTTCAGGTCGACATCGTGCAGCTGGATCATCGGGGACCTCCGGCATGGGGATGCATCGGTAATGCCGATATGAGTATCTGATGTTTAGCATTTTTTCCACGAAAACCTGCGCCCATAGTCTTTCCAACGGCGGTCGCCTTGCAGTCCGCCAGGCCGATAACAAGAAGTGGAGAGGCTAGAAATGTCGAACAACGGTTATGAATCCGGTCGCCTGAACCTGCCATTCGTGGGTCATTGCACCTTTGGCAAATCCCCGGTGTGCACCGATTGGGATGCACTGGATGCCGACGTCGCGGTACTTGGCGTGCCCAACGACATGGGCACCCAGTGGCGCTCCGGCGCACGCTTCGGACCACGAGGGATTCGTGAAGCATCGACGCTGTTTTCCTTCGGCCATGCCGGCGCCTACGATCACGAAGATGACGTGATGTACCTCACCGCATCGGATGTGCGCATGGTCGACGTCGGTGATGCCGACATCGTCCACACCGACATGGCCACCAGCAACAAGAACACCGAATACGCCGTGCGCAAGATCCTCGATGCCGGCGTGATGCCGGTGGTGCTCGGCGGTGATCACTCGGTGCACGCGCCGGTGATCAAGGCTTTCGAAGGGCGTGGCCCGATCCACATCATTCACTTCGATGCGCACCTGGACTTCGTCGACGAGCGCCACGGTGTTCGCTACGGCCACGGCAACCCGCTGCGCCGCGCCTCGGAAATGAATCACATTGTCGGCATGACCCAGATGGGCATTCGCAACGTGTCGTCCTCCAACCGTGATGACTATGAGGCAGCCCACGAAGCCGGCTCGAAAATCCTCTCGGTGCGCGACGTGCGTCGCCTCGGCGTCGAGGGTGTGCTGGCGCTGATCCCGCAGAACATCAACTACTACATCACCATCGACATCGACGGTTTCGACCCGTCCATCGCCCCCGGCACCGGCACCCCGAGCCACGGCGGCTTCCTCTACTACGAAGTGCTGGAAATCATCCAGGCCCTGGCCAAGCGCAGCAAAGGCAACATCGTCGGCATGGACCTGGTGGAAGTGGCACCGGTCTACGACCCGACCGGCATGACCTCGATTCTCGCCGCGCAACTGCTGCTCAACAGCATCGGTTTCATCTTCCACGAGCGGGGCAAGGTGCGGGCCGCCGAGAGTGAAGCCGTTCCGGTCTGACAGCCTTTCCGATCATCGAAACCAGTGACCCGGCAGGACCTGTCTGCCGGGCAGAGAGAACAAAAATGGACACGATCGTCAAAAATTACCTGCAGAAGTTCGGCGTCAGCGAAGCCACCCAGACCTTCCTCGGCAAGGTCCAGAAAATGTTCATCGGCGGCGCCTGGGTCGAGTCCGGCAACGGCGAAACCTCCGATGTTATCGAACCCTCGACCGAAGGCCTGCTCACCCGCATTCCCATGGGTACCGTCGATGACCTGGACCGCGCCGTACAAGCCGCGCGCGCCCAGTTCGACGGCGGCGCCTGGCGTCAGGCCAAACCGGCCGAGCGCGAGCGGATGATGCAACGCCTGGCCGACCTGATCGAGCAGAACGCCGCCGAACTGGCGCAAATCGAATCGATCGACATGGGCAAGTCCGTGGCCTTTGCCAGGGACGTGGACATCCAGGGCACCGTGGATACCCTGCGTTACTTCGCCGGTTGGGCCACCAAACTGCATGGGCGTACCGTCGAGCCTTCGCTGCCGGGCAACTACCTGGCCTATACCCGCAAGGAAGCGGTGGGCGTCGTCGGCGCCATCGTGCCGTGGAACTTCCCGCTGCAGACCATGGCCTGGAAGCTCGGCGCGGCACTGGCGACTGGTTGCACAGTGGTGGTCAAGCCCGCCGAACTGACCTCGTTGTCGGCCCTGCGTTTCGCTGAACTGGTGCAGGAAGCGGGCATCCCCGACGGCGTGATCAACATCGTCACCGGGCGTGGCAGCGTGGTCGGTGCGGCCATGGCTACCCACCCCGGCATCGACAAACTGACCTTCACCGGTTCGACCCCGGTCGGCCAGACTGTCGGCCGCGCAGCGCTGGATGACATGAAGCGCCTGACCCTCGAACTCGGTGGTAAATCACCGGTCATCGTTTGCGCCGACGCCGACATCCCGGCCGCCGCCCAAGCGGTCGCCAACGGCGTGTTTTTCAACTCCGGGCAGGTATGCGACGCCGGTACGCGGGCCTATATTCATAGCAGCGTCTACGACGAATTCCTGCGTGAGCTGATCGCCTACACACGCACCCTGAAAATGGCCCCGGGCCTGGACCCGGACTGCTTCATCGGCCCGCTGGTCTCGGCCCTGCAGAAGCAGCGCGTGACCGAGTACATCGAAACCGGCAAGGCCGAAGGCGCCGAGCTGGTCTACGGCGGCCAACCGGTCGATGGCCCAGGCTTCTTCGTCGAGCCGACCATCTTCGCCCACTGCCGCAACGACATGCGCATTGTCCAGGAAGAGATCTTCGGCCCGGTGCTGGTCACCGCACCGTTCGACGATGAAGAAGAGGCACTGGCCCTGGCCAACGACTCGCCTTATGGCCTGGCTGCCGCACTGTATTCCAACGACCTCGGGAAAGTGCACAGCCTGATCCCGCGCCTCAAGGCCGGCTCGGTCTACGTCAACGCCCACGGCACCCTCGATCCGTCGATGCCGTTCGGTGGCTACAAGCAGTCCGGATTCGGCAAGGACCTGGGCGCCGAGCAGCTCGATTACCTGCTCGAAACCAAGGCGGTGTGGATCACGCTGCCAGGCTGACCCGCCCTCTGTAGGAGCGAGCTCGCTCGCGATGAACCCGGGAACACCGCGGGGTGTCAGGTTGCCAGCGTTATCGTTGACGACCATCGCGAGCAAGCTCGCTCCTACAGTCCGGTACGGTTTCAGCAACAACGCCAGGTAGGCACGAGTGTACTCAATCCCTGTAGGAGCGAGCTCGCTCGCGATGAACCCGGGAACACCGCGGGGTGTCAGGTTGCCAGCGTTATCGTTGACGACCATCGCGAGCAAGCTCGCTCCTACAGTCCGGTACGGTTTCAGCAACAACGCCAGGTAGGCACGAGTGAACTCAATCCCTGTAGGAGCGAGCTCGCTCGCGATGAACCCAGGAGCAACACGGGGTGTCAGGTTGCCAGCGTTATCGTTGGCTACCATCGCGAGCAGGCTCGCTCCTACAAATTAATCGGCACGGACGCGCGAAAAGAACGCGGTTATCTCGTCATGATCTTCCAACAATAAGAGTCCGTCATGAACACTAACGCCAAGTCCGCCACGAGCGTGTCCGCCCTCGACGAAAAATCCGTCGTCGAGGGGCATTCGATCGACTTCATCCCCGAGAACGAGCGCACCGACAAACTGTCGAGCCAGGGCCCGTTCTGGTTCCTCGGCAATTTCACCTTCTTCACCATGACCATCGGCTTCGTTGGCCCAAGCGTCGGCCTGACCGCGCTCTGGACCACGCTCGCCGGCACGCTGGGCATCATGTTCGGCACGCTGTTCATGGCGTTTCACGGCTCGCAAGGCCCGCACCTTGGCCTGCCGCAGATGATCCAGTCCCGTGCGCAGTTCGGTTATCGCGGGGTGATCCTGGTATTGCTGGCGACGCTGTTCGTGTTCGCCGGCTTCAACATCGTCAACCTGGTGCTGATGATGCAGGGGCTGCACACACTGTTCGGGTTCAACCCGGCGGTGATCGCGGTGGCGGTGACCATACCGGCGGCGGTGCTGGCGATTCTCGGCCATGACTGGATGCACCGCAGCTTCAAATGGGCGTTGTTCCTGTCGCTGCCGCTGTATGGCCTGGTGACCGTGGCAGTGTTGATGGGTTGGGTGCCGGACGCGGCCATGCCGGCGCTGGCGGCGGGTGAAGCGGCCCCGGCGCCACTGGGTTTCAACTGGACCGGTTTCATCGCGCAGTTTGCCGCAGCCGCCAGTTACAACATTGCCTATGCGCCTTATGTGTCGGACTACTCGCGCTACCTGCCAAAGAACACGTCCAGCGGCAAGTTGATCGCGGTGGTGTTCCTCGGGGCTTCACTGTCCGGTGCGTGGATGATTTCGGTAGGCGGCTGGTTGGCCGATCACCTGCACTCCACTGACGTGCTGGTCGCCCTCGGGCAAGTCGGCAACACCGTGTCGCCGCTGGTGGGCACGGCGGTGGTGGTGGTCACCATCCTGGCGTTCCTGCCGGTGATCGCGATGAACATCTACAGCGCCAAGCTGACCACGCTGACCTGCGTCGACTCGATCAGGCACATCGAACCGACGCGCAAGGCTCGCATCCTCGCCATCGGCTTCGTGATCCTGCTGCAACTGGGCGTGGCCCTGAGCATCCAGAGTTCCGGCAAAGGCCTGTCGGTGCTGGGGATCTACCTGGTGGTGATGCTGTACTTCCTGGTGCCCTGGACCTCGGTCAACCTCACCGACTACTTCTTCGTGCGCAAGGGCCGCTACGCCATCCCGCACTTCTTCATGCCCCACGGCAACATCTATGGCAGCTGGGGACTGCGCGGTATCGCCGCCTATGCCATCGGTTTTGTCTCGATGATCCCGTTCTTCTACATCTTCGATGGCGTTGAACAGCGCGAGGTGTATGTCGGCCCGCTCGCCAAGGCGCTAGGCAGCATCGACATTGCCTGGCTGGTCGGGCTGATCGTGTCGGGACTGGCGTACTACTGGCTGAGCCGCTCGATCGACCTCAAGCGCGAAGAAGCGGTTATCCAGCAGATCGAAAAGACCTCCCCGCAATACACCACCGGCGACACGCTGACCCACAAGCAGCAACCACTGCCGGTATTCACTGAATCGACGGTCGGGAGATAGTCATGACCACGCAAAAAATGGCAACGCAAAAATACGACTACATCATCATTGGCGCAGGATCGGCAGGTTGTGTGTTGGCCAACCGCCTGAGCGAAGACCCGGCCACCTCGGTGCTGGTCCTGGAATTCGGCGGCAGCGACAAGAGCGTAGTGATCCAGATGCCCAGTGCCTTCTCGATCCCGATGAACACCAAGAAGTACAACTGGCGCTACGAGACCGAGCCGGAGACTTACCTCAACGGCCGGCGCATTCACTGCCCACGGGGCAAGGTGCTGGGCGGATCGTCGTCGATCAACGGCCTGGTGTACATCCGTGGCCATGCGCTGGACTTTGATGAGTGGGAATCCCTGGGCGCTGAAGGCTGGGGCTATCGCAACTGCCTGCCGTACTTCAAGCGCGCCGAGAGCTATGAATCGGGTGGCGACAGCTACCGCGGGCAAACCGGGCCGCTGCACACCACCAACGGCAACCACATGAAAAACCCGCTGTACGGTGCCTGGGTCGAAGCCGGTGCGGAGGCGGGCTACATCAAGACCGAAGACTGCAACGGCTACATGCAGGAAGGCTTCGGTGCCATGCACATGACCGTGAAGAATGGCGTGCGCTGCTCCACCGCCAACGCGTACCTGCGCCCGGCCATGGGCCGGCCGAACCTGACGGTGATCACCCATGCGATGACGCGGCAGGTCATCCTCGAAGGCAAGCGTGCGGTCGGGGTCATGTATGACCAGGGTGGCCAGACCCATCAGGTGTATTGCAACCGCGAAGTGCTCATCTCGTCCGGGCCGATCGGCTCGCCGCACCTGCTGCAACGCTCGGGCATCGGCCCGGCGCACGTCCTGCGCAAGGCCGGGATCGGCATACGCCATGACCTGCCGGGAGTAGGGGAGAACCTGCAGGATCACGCCGAGGTGTACATCCAGTTCGGCTGCAAGGAACCGGTGACCCTCAACAGCAAGATGGACCCGCTGAGCAAACTGATGATCGGTCTGCGCTGGCTGCTGTTCAAGGACGGCCTGGGCGCCACCAACCACTTCGAGGCCGGTGGTTTCATCCGCTCCGAGAAGGGCCTGCGCTGGCCGGACATCCAGTTCCACTTCCTGCCGGCAGCGATGCGCTACGACGGCAACAAGCCGATCAAGGGCCACGGCTTCATGGTGCTTACCGGGCCGAACAAACCGAAAAGTCGCGGCTATGTGCGGGTTCGTTCGGCCGACCCGTACGAGCATCCGGAAATCCGTTTCAACTACCTGGAGCGGGAAGAGGATCGCGAAGGTTTCCGCCGCTGTATCCGCCTGACCCGCGAGATCATCGGCCAGAAAGCCATGGACCGTTTCCGCGACGGCGAAATCGCCCCGGGCGCGCAGGTGACCAGCGACGAAGACCTCGACGCCTTCGTGCGCGACAACCTGGAAAGCACCTACCATCCCTGCGGTTCGTGCCGCATGGGCGAGGACGACATGGCGGTGGTCGATTCCCAATTGCGCGTACATGGCATCGCCGGTCTGCGGGTGATCGATTCGTCGGTGTTCCCGACCGAGCCGAACGGCAACCTCAATGCACCGACCATCATGCTCGCCGAACGCGCCGCCGATCTGGTGCGTGGCGTGCAGATGTTGCCGGCGTCGGATGTACCGGTGGGGCTGGTCGAAGGCTGGGAGAGCAGCCAGCGTACTTCGCTGCCGGGGCGTAACGTGCGGGTCTGACCGCAACCCGCGATCCAATGTGGGAACTCAGTGTGGGAGCGGGCTTGCTCGCGAAAGCGGTGTGTCATTCAACATTTATGTCGACTGACACGACCTCTTCGCGAGCAAGCCCGCTCCCACAGTGGACGGCGGTGAATTCAGAAAGTTTTACCCCGCAGTTCCGTCGCCATTGCTAGTCTGTAATTCCTTGAGACCGCAATGGAGCACCCTCATGGCTATACAGGCCCTGCGCGCCGACGCATCGCATATCGACCAGATCGCCCCTTTGTTTGACGCCTACCGGATGTTCTACGAGCAGCCGTCGAACCTGGCGCAATCGCGCGCCTTCATCGCCGAGCGCATTGCCCGGGACGAATCGGTGATCTTTCTTGCCCGGGACAGCGACGGCGAAAACCTCGGCTTCGTCCAGCTGTTCCCGACCTTTTCCTCCATCGACGCGCACCGCACCTGGCTGCTGGGTGACCTGTTCACTACGCCCGCCGCCCGGGGCAAAGGCGTCGGCACATTGCTGATGAACACCGCCCGGGACTTTGCCAAGCTGGCCGGCGGCAAAGGCATGACCCTGGAAACCGCCACCGACAACTTCACCGCCCAGCGTTTGTACGAATCCCTGGGCTGGGTGCGTGACCCCGGTTACTACACCTATTGCCTGGATCTGAAAAAAGACTGAATCAGCGATCCTGTTCGCCAAATACCGGCCGCATGAATGAACGCTCGTAGCTGAGGATGAATTTCTTCTCTTCGGCATATTTGAACGCCGCGAGGCACTGCGGATCGTTCATCGACTGCTGCCGGTAATGCTCGTACGCCGCCAGGCTGGGGAAGGTAAACAAGGCGATGGCGATGTTGTTGGCGCCTTCGGACGGCAAAAAGTAGCCGTGGTGCTGGCCGCCGAATTTTTCCACCAGGGGAATCCACAATTTGCCGTAGTGCTCGAAGGCGTCGAGCTGGTAGGGATCGAGTACGTATTTCAGGTAGCAAGTGACCATTTCTCTCTCCTTGATTGAGGTGCTCAGGACCGTCGTCACTCTAATGTGCATCCGGTGCGCGGCACAGCAGCGAACGCGACTTTGACCGGTGAATTTTCGCCGGATGCCTTGGGTGGACTGTTTTTACCATGGAGACAATGTCAATAGGCCATCATTTTCGTTAGAATGCGCGCCGTCCGAGAGATGGATCCCGGGCGTTTTCCAATGGAGTCTTCAGTGAAATATCTCAGTAAAGTGGCCGCGGTAACCCTGTTCGGTCTGGTGCTTGCCGGTTGCAACAGTGCTCCCATGAATACCCAGCATTACGACAGCAGTCAGTACACCGTCCTGGGCCATAGCGAAGCGAGCGCCACTGGCCTGTTGCTGTTCGGCGTCATTCCGATCCGTCAGAACAGCCGTTTCGTGCGTGCGCAGGACGAGGCGATCAAGGCCAGGGGCGGTGACGCCATGATCAACACTCAGGTGCAGGAACGCTGGTTCTGGGCGTGGGTTCTGACCGGTTACACCACCAAAATCTCCGGCGATGTGGTCAAGCTGAAGAACGTTCAATAAGCACACGAACGTGCCCCCAGTGGCGAGGGAGCAAGCTCCCTCGCCACAAAGTGCTTGTCGCTGGTTGACGTCGGCGGCCCCGCACTATCGGTTCAGTCAATAGTCACCATCAAGAATCGCAAGTTCTGTTTTTTGTGCAAAGGCGGAAAATCGCCTGCATTGAATACGCTGCTCAAGGAACCTGCGCGATGAAAATGTTGACCCGACTGGCTGTGATTGCCCTGTTGCTGGGCAGTGTTGCATCCACCGCATCGGCCTACGCCGAGGGCGCGCGCGACTGCCATTTGCCGCCCATCACCGGGAGCCAGGGCGGGCTGCAATACGGGCAGACGGTCGGGGTGCTCTACAGCGAAAACACCCTGGAAAACCTGCAATACCTTGAGCAATACCACTCGGTCGCGGTGAACGGCGCGAAGAACGCACTGGATGCGCGGATTCGCCAGGCGTTCGTCAACAGCTCAGATCCGGACCTGGCCATCGACTGGCTGATGAGTTCGCTGCACCACACCTTCCTGTCGGTGACGGTCTACGACAACCTCGATGCCCTGGTGCAGGCCCACCCGGATGTGGTGGTGATGCTCGATACCCACAACCAATTGCTGACCCAGCGTAACGACCGGGTCGAGGCGCGTTTCGCCGCGCGGTTCTACGACGCCAATCTGCAATACATCGGCAAGGCCGAAGGCGCGGTGGAGAAACAACTGCCGTCGGTGTGGGTACACGACAAGGCCGCGCCCGAGATTGCCGCGCAAATCGAACAGCAACGCGACCTGCAACTGACTGCACTGAAACAGTTCGATGCGTCGTTGAAGGCGCTGGTAACCGCCGGATTGACCGCTACGACAAATTAATTGGCCCGGCGTCCATTGAGCGGCGGGCAACCCGAACCGTGGATTTCTTTTCAGGACCTGATTCATGCGCACTTTTTTCGCCCCAACCCTGGTATTCGCCCCGTTGCTGCTGGCCGGTTGTGCCACACCGAACGATCCGACGCTGACCTTGCAGACCAGCAAGTCGCCTGAGGAATACACCCATTGCGTGGTGCCGAAGTTGCAGCACGATGCGCTCAACCCAACGGTGTCGCAGACCCAGCGCAGCTACCGGATCGTCGTCCCGAGCAAAGTGGCGGCGGACAACGTGCTCGAAACCTACAAGGCCTCGAATGGTGGCAAGGTGTTCCTGTACGAGCGCAAGCTGCTGGCGTCGGCGTTCGTGCCGTCGACGTTCGAGCGAGCGGCGCAGGAATGTCTGTAAGCACAATTTCAGGCAAAAAAAAGCCGCCGGGAGAGGCAGCAGAAAGTTAAAGCACGCATTGGATGGCCTGAGTATGGCGCCTGGTACATGACGATTCGATGACGGATTGATGGCCTTTCATCGGGTAACCCTGCTCATCGCCAAGCAGGGCACCGCTGATTCATGAGTGTTCAGTAAATCTCCGGCACGATGATTTCCTGCGGTACCGGCACCCGCGAATAGTCTTTCTGGCGCACACGCTGCGGCAATTCGATCGTGGGCAACTCGACTTCTTCATAAGGCATCTGGCTGAGCAGGTGATGAATGCAGTTGAGTCGGGCCTTCTTCTTGTCGTCGGCCTGCACCACCCACCAGGGCGCTTCGGCGATGTGGGTGCGTTCGAGCATGATTTCCTTGGCCTTGGTATAGGCCTCCCAGCGGCGGCGCGACTCCAGGTCCATGGGGCTGAGTTTCCACTGCTTGAGCGGATCGTGAATGCGGCTGAGAAAACGCAGGTTCTGTTCCTGGTCGGAAATCGAGAACCAGTACTTGATCAGCTGGATGCCGGAGCGGGCGAGCATGCGCTCGAACTCCGGCACGGTGCGAAAGAATTCCTCGTACTGGTCGTCATTGCAGAACCCCATGACCTTTTCGACCCCGGCGCGGTTGTACCAGCTGCGGTCGAACAGCACGATTTCCCCGGCAGCGGGCAAGTGCGATACATAGCGCTGGAAATACCACTGCGTGCGTTCGCGGTCATTGGGTGCGGGCAGGGCGGCCACCCGGCAAACCCGGGGGTTGAGGCGCTGGGTGATGCGCTTGATCACGCCACCCTTGCCGGCGGCATCGCGGCCTTCGAACAAAATCACCACTTTGTGCCCGGTTTTCACCACCCAGCTCTGCAATTTCACCAGTTCGCCTTGCAGGCGAAACAGTTCGGCGAAGTAACGGCGCCGGGCTTCTTTCTCGCTGCCATCCTCGATGTGTTCATCGAACAGTGCGTCCAGGTTGTGTCCGTCTTCCGATAATTCCAGTTCCAGCTCTTCGTCACTGATATCGAGCAGCTCGCGGTGGATGCGCTGGATCAAGGTGTCCTGATTGGAAAGCATGGTGAGACACTCGCGTCATGGGTGGCACAGCCGACGTTAGTCACAGTTTGTTACGAAGTGGTGATGCCCAGCGTTGTCATCCGGGTGTCATCGAAGCAATGGCAAGATCCTCGCAATCCGTCTTGAGTCCCCGGCGGCCGCCAGCCTGCCGGCAGATGAATGTGCAAGGAACCCCGTATGAAAGACGCCCCGCTGTTTGCCGCCATCGACCTGGGCTCCAATGCGTTTCGCATGATGATTGGCCAGTCGGTGCGACGGAACCAGCAGATGGTCATCCAGGAAGTGAAGACCCTGCGTGAGCCGGTGCGTCTGGCCGAAGGCCTGCAGGGCGGGGCACTCGATGAGCTGGCGCTGGACCGGGGCTGGCAGGCGCTGGCGCGATTCGGCAAGAAATTGCGCGGTTTCGAGGCCGGGCGCGTGCGGGCGGTGGCCACCAGTGCCGTGCGCGAAGCGGACAACGCGCCGCTGTTCCTGGCCAGCGCCGAGCGCCACCTGGGCTTTCGCATCGACGTCATTTCTGGTCACGAAGAGGCGCAACTGGTCTACGCCGGCGTGGCCCACACCTTGCCGGCGCAAAGCACGCGGCTGGTGGTGGATATCGGCGGCGGCTCCACGGAAATGATCATCGGCCGTGGCGACCGGTTGCTGGTCACCGAGAGCATTGCCATCGGCAGCGGAACCTTCGGTGCGCATTACTTCCACGGCGGGCGGATCGTGGCCGAAGCGCTGCTGGAGGCCGAACGCGCAGCCACGGTGCAATTCGAACGCATTGCCCGGCGTTACCGGGCCATGGGCTGGCAGCAGGCGATCGGTTCCTCAGGCACGGCGCGGATGCTGGCCAAGGTGCTCAAGGCCAATGGCCTCAATGACGACGGTCAAAGCGGCATCACCTACGGCGGCCTGTTGCGCCTGTCGTTGCGCCTGCTGGAAGTCAAACATGTGAAACACCTGAAGTTGGCGGGTTTGCCCACCCACCGCCTGAGCATTCTGCCCGGTGGTCTGGTGGTGATGCTGGCGGCGTTCAAGGTGTTCGGGATCACGCATATGATTGCGTCTGAACCGGGTTTGCGGTTCGGCGTGCTGCACGGATTGATGAGCAAACACTGAAACCTGCCAGCCGAGGTAAACCCATGACCGACCCCCGTCGAGTGCTGTTCGTCTGTGCCAGAAACGATGTCCGCTCACCCATGGCCGAAGCCTTGCTTCGCCACACCGACCCTGCCGACTTCCAGGCTTACAGCGCCGGGCTTGAGGCCACCGAGATCGACCCGCGCACCTTCGAATCCCTTGAACACATCAATGTCGATGCCAGCGGCTTGCGCAGCAAGTCCCTCGAGGATTTCGAAGGCCAGGTGTTCGACTACGTCATCACCCTGTGCGACAAGTCCTCCGAAGAGGCCTCGCGCATGCCGTTTAGCGGTGAGGTGATCGTCTGGAGTTTCGAAGACCCGACCACCAGCGAAAGGCACGACCCGTTCCGCCATACCCTTCAGGAAATCGGCGACCGCATCAAAATGTTCGTCATGGTGAAAACCCGACACGTGGCCCAGGCGCCGTCAGTCAGCGATTCCTGAAAAGCTTCGAACACCGTCTACCCTCATCGGTCACAACCCTCATGAAGAAGGTGGAGGCGGGTATGCAAACGGAAAAGGTTGACTCAAATGAAGCCTCGGCGCTGATCGACGAGCGAATCCGCGAACTGGCCGACTGGCGCGGCGAAACCCTGGCCCGCATCCGCAGGATCATCCGCCAGGCCGACCCGCAAGTGATTGAAGAGTGGAAGTGGCGGGGCGTGCCGGTGTGGTCCCGTGCCGGCATCATTTGCACCGGCGAGACGTACAAACAAGTGGTGAAGATGACCTTCGCCAAGGGCGCTTCGCTGGACGATCCGTCGAAGCTGTTCAACGCCAGCCTTGAAGGCAATACGCGGCGTGCGATCGATATCCGCGAGGGTGAGCAAATCGATGAAAAGGCCCTGGAGGCGTTGATTCAGGCGGCAATCGAGCTCAATACATCCCGATCCAAAAAGTAAGCCAGCACACAGATCCCCTTCTGTGGGAGCGGGCTTGCTCGCGAAGAGGCCATCACCTCCAACATCGCAGGTGGCGGGTTGACCGCCTTCGCGAGCAAGCCCGCTCCCACAGGGAATGCACATCATTGCCGGTCATGTTCCAATAGCGAGCAATCGCAGACTGGAAATGGAACATGAAGAAACTCACAGCACTGACCCTCGCCTCGGCGCTCACCGCTGGTCTGTTCAGCATACCCGCCCTTGCCGCAGGCGATGCACAAGCCGGGGAGAAAGTGTTCAAGCGCCTCTGCAGCGGCTGCCATCAGATCGGCGAAGGGGCTCGCGCCTTCTTTGGCCCGCAGCTCAATGGCGTGATCGGTCGCCATTCCGCCGTGACCACGGACTACGTGTATTCCGATGCGATGAAATCAGCCAACCTGGTCTGGGACCGCGAAACCCTGATCGCCTACCTCGAAGCACCGAAGAAGGTCGTCTCCGGCACTCGCATGATTTTCTGGGGCCTCAGTGACCCGGAAAAAATCGAAGACCTGCTCGCCTACCTGCAAACCTTCCCGGCGCAATAATCACGCGGTGGCCTGCTGGTCGGCCGCCAGGTTGTCCACCAGCCACTCGGTGAAGGCCCGCGCCATCGGGATGTTCTCGCTGTCACGGTGCGTCAGCAGTGCCCAGTTCGGGCCGCGGATGGTTTGCTCCACCATCGGCTGCAACAGCCCGGTGGCCCGTGCCTGCCGACTCAGCAACTGGCTCACCAGCGCAATGCCGAGCCCGGTGCAGGCCGCGTCCAGCAGTAAACCCGGATCGGAAAAATTCAGCCCCTGATCCATCTGCCCCACATCAATTCCCGATTCCACCGCCCAGTGGCTCCAGTCCATTTCCCGCTCGCCATGCAGGGTGGTGCGCTGTTCCACGGGCACGGCCAGCAGGCTCGGGTGACACGCCGGGTAGAGGCGGTCGGCGTGCAGCACCTTGAAACTGCATTCGGCCTGGGAGCTGATGTCGTCGCGCACCGCCAGGTCGATGGTCTGGCTGGCCATGTCCGGCACTTCATTAGTGCTGAAAACCCAAAGGTCGACCTGCGGATGCTGCCGACGAAAATCCCCCAGGCGCGGCAACAACCAGTGCCGGGCAAACGCCGGGGTGGTGTTGAGCACCAGTTGATTGGGCTTCTGGTATTGCCCCAGCCGGCGAATGCCCACCGCCAGTTGCTGCAACAACGCCTGGGTGGTGCTCAGCAGATCGTGACCGGCATCGGTCAGGCTGACGCTGCGCCCGCTGCGATAGAACAGCGGTTGTTCAAGGTAAGCCTCAAGGCTACGGATCTGCTGGCTGATCGCCGATTGGGTGAGGTGCAACTCTTCGGCGGCCTTATGAAAACTGCCCAGCCGGGCGGCGGCTTCGAAGCCGCGCAGGGTGCTCAGGGGCGGCCAGTGTTTGAGCATATCGATAAGTTCCTCTAATCAGTTGCCTGCAAAATCCATCGTTTGTTTGCCCGTTTTTCCAGCCGTAGCATGCATGCAAAGACCGCCAAGGCCGTTTTCATTGAACACAATGACTTAACTTAGAGGTACTTGTCATGCAGCAGAACGCAATTCAAAACAGCGGTTGGATGATGCCAGCCGAGTGGGTCACCCACGCCGCCACCTGGATGGTCTGGCCGCACAACAAGACCCTTTGGGAGTCAGGCTGGCGGGTGACACTGCCACAGGTCCAGGAGGACTTCGCCCGCGTGGCCAACGCCATCGCCCGTTTTGAGCCGGTGAAACTGGTGGTCGACCCGTCAGCGGTCGCCAGTGCCAAAGCCTTGTGCGGACCGAACATCGAGTTGATCGAACTGGCGGTCAACGACAGCTGGTGCCGTGACTCCGGCCCGAGCTTCGTCTGCCACCCGCAGCAAGGCCTGGCCGGTGTGAGCTGGCGCTTCAATGCCTGGGGCGGCAAGTCGGCCCACGATCTGGACGAAAGCCTGGCCCGTCGCGCGCTCAACCAGTTGGGGCTGGAGTGTTTCGGTACGGCGCTGAGCAACGAGGGCGGTGCGATTCATGTGGACGGCGAGGGCACGCTGATCACCACCGAGTCGGTGTTGCTCAACCCTAATCGCAATCCGGGCGTGACCAAGGCCGAGATCGAAGAGATCTTCACCCGTCTGCTGGGCGTGAAGAAAACCATCTGGCTGCCGGGCGATCCGGATTACGTGACCGGCGACATGACCGACGGCCACGTCGATGGCGTGTGCGCGTTTGCCCGTCCCGGCGTGTTGCTGGTGGACGCCACCCACGACAAGCAATCGGTGTACGCCGAAGTGGCCCGTGAGAACCGCCGCGCCCTGGAGTTGGCCACCGACGCCCAGGGGCGCAAGTTCGAGCTGATCGAACTCCATGAAGCCACCGATGCGGTGGACACCGAGGCCGAAGTGTTCTGCGCTTCCTACACCAATTTCTACATCGCCAACGGTGCGATCATCATGCCGGCCTATGGCATCGATGCCGACAAGGTTGCTGCCGAAGTGCTGGCGCAGGCGTTCCCCGGTCGTGAAGTGGTGCCGGTGCGGATCAACCATCTGGCCCATGGCGGCGGCGGTGTGCATTGCATCACCCAGCAACAGCCGGCCTGGCCGGTGCGGGGTTGATGCCATGACACTGCTGACTATCGCCACTACCCAGATGCCCTGCACCTGGGACCTCAGACACAACCTCGACCAGGCCGAGCAACTGGTCCGCGAGGCCGCGGCCAAGGGCGCGCAGGTCATCCTGCTGCAGGAGCTGTTCGCCACGCCGTATTTCTGCATCGAGCAACACCACAAACACCTGGCGCTGGCCGAGGAGTACCGCGACAGCCACGTGCTCAAGCGCTTCGCCGCGCTGGCCCGGGAATTGGGTGTGGTGCTGCCGCTGAGCTGGTACGAGAAGGCCGGCAATGCGTACTTCAATTCATTGAGCGTGGCCGACGCCGACGGGCGCCTGTTGGGTGTGTACCGCAAGACCCATATCCCCAACGCCATCGGCTATCAGGAGAAGGAATACTTCAGCCCCGGCGACAGCGGTTTCCGGGTCTGGGACACCGCGTTCGGGCGCATCGGCCTGGGCATCTGCTGGGATCAGTGGTTTCCCGAAACCGCCCGCTGCCTGGCCCTGATGGGCGCCGAAGTGCTGCTGTTCCCCACGGCCATCGGCTCCGAGCCTGGCTGCGCCACCCTGGATTCGCGCGATCACTGGCAGATGACCATGCGCGGCCACGCCGCCGCCAACCTGCTGCCGGTGGTGGCCGCCAACCGTGTCGGCCGGGAAGCGGCGACCACCGACCCGACCCTGCAAATGAGCTTCTATGGCTCGTCGTTCATCTGCAACCACAAGGGCAAGTTGCTCGCCGAAGCCGACCGCGACAGCACCGGCGTGCTGGTCCACAGCCTGGACCTGGCGGCCATGCGCGAAGACCGCCTGACCTGGGGCATCTACCGCGATCGCCGTCCGGAAATGTACGGCGCCTTGTTGACCCAGGACGGTCGTCAGATCCATTCACGCTGGGCAACCCAAGGGGTGTGACATGAACACGATCAACAAGCTGTGCCTGGCCATGGGGCTGGCGCTGACCTGTGCGGTGCCTGCGCTGCACGCCGAGGAGAAAACCCTGCGGCTGTACAACTGGGCCGATTATTTTGCCGAGGACACCCTCAGCAGGTTCACCGCCGAAACCGGGATCAAGGTGATCTACGATGTCATGGATGGCAGTGAAACCCTGGAAGCGAAAATGCTCGCTGGCGGCAGTGGCTACGACCTGATCTTCCCCGGTGACACCGTGGCTGAACGCCTGATGCGCGCCGGCAGTCTGCAGCCGCTGGATCAGTCCAGAATCACCGCCCTGAACGACGTCGAGCCTGGTTTGCAAAAGCTGCGCTCGCACTATGAGCATTCGAGCAAGGCCACGGTCCCGTATACCTGGGGCACCATCGGCCTGACCTACAACGCCGAACAGATTGCCAAGCGTGCGCCAGACGCGCCGGTAGACAGCCTGGACATGCTGTTCAAACCGGAACTGGCGGCGAAGTTCGCCGACTGCGGCATCTCGATGATCGACTCGCCGGACGAAGTGCTGGCGGTGGTGCTCAACTACCTCGGTCGCGATCCACGCAGCGCCAAACCGGCTGACCTGGCAGCGGCGAGCGAGCTGCTGATGAAACTGCGGCCGTACATTCGCAAGTTCCAGTCGCAACCGGTGACCGACCTGGTCAACGGCAACCTGTGTGTGTCCCTCGGCTACAGCGGCGACATGACCCAGGCGCAGCGCACGTCTGACGGCGCCGGCAAGAAAACCACCTTCCACTACCGCATTCCCCGCGAAGGCACCACGGTGTGGATGGACACCATGGCCATTCCCGTCGACGCGCAGCATCCGGAGTACGCCTACGCGTTCATCAACTTTGTGATGCGCCCGCAGAACATGGCAGCCATCAGCAACTTCACCGGCTATCCGACCTCCAACGCCAAGGCGCGGCCGGACGTCGATGCCGTGATGCGCAACAACCCGGACATCTACCTTGATGAAGCCACTTACGCGCGGCTGATTCCCGGCAAGGACATCCCCCAGTCCGACATGCGGGCACGCATGCGCACCTGGACCAAGTTCAAAACCGCTACCGTTAAATGATCACTGGCCGGCCCGAGGGCCGGCCACACCCGAGATTTCAGGAAAATACATGCCGACACGTCGAACATTCATCAAGCAGGTATCGGTCGCCGCCGGACTGGGCGCACTGGCGTCCATGGGATTGGGCTTTACCTCCCTGCCGGTGCGAGCGGCCGGTAACGGCAAGTGGTACATGCCCGATGAAGGGGACAAACATCAGCGGGCCTTCATCGCCTTCGGGGCACAGGCCGCGATCTGGGAGGATTTCACGCCCCACGTGCAAGACGCCCTTGGCCGGATTGCCCGCGCGATCGCGGAATACGAGCCGGTCACCGTGTTCTGTCGCCAGAGCGAACGGCGCCTGGCCGAAGCCAAATGCGGCAGCCACAACACGACCTTCGTGATCGCCGATCTGGATGACATCTGGATGCGCGACATCGGCGCCAATTTTGTCATCGATGACAACGGAAAGCTCGGCGCCGTGGACTTCAACTTCAACGGCTGGGGCAACAAACAACAGCATGAGGACGATGCGCAACTGGCCGCCCTGGTCGCCGGAGACGCCAAGGCGGATTACCTGCGCAGCGAACTGGTGGGTGAGGGCGGTGGCATCGAAGTGGATGGCCACGGCACCGGGATCATGACCGAAAGCAGCTGGATCAACCGCAATCGCAATCCGGACTGGAGCAAGGCCGAGGTCGAGGCGGAACTGAAGGAGCGGCTGGGTCTGCGCAAAATCATCTGGCTGCCGGGCATCAAGGGCAAGGACATCACCGACGCCCATGTCGACTTCTATGCGCGCTTCGTCAAGCCCGGCGTGGTGATCGCCAACCTCGACAACGACCCCGAGTCCTACGACTACAAGGTCACTCGCGCCCATCTGGAAATCCTGGAAAGTGCCACGGATGCCGATGGCCGCAAGTTGCAGGTGCATACCGTGTCGCCGCCGCTCAACCCGCGCAACAGCAAGTTCAGCAAGGACAACCCGGATTTCGCTGCCGGCTACATCAACTACTTCGTGATCAATGGCGCGATCATCGCACCGCAATTCGGCGACAAGGAAGCGGACGCCAAAGCCTTCGACCTCTTGTCCGAACTCTACCCGGACCGCGAGGTGGTGCAGATCGACATTGACGCGATCTCTGCGGGTGGAGGCGGCATTCACTGCGTAACCAGCCACCAGCCGATGGTGTGATGGCTTCCGGTTTTACACAAAACCTGTACCTGTAGGAGCGAGCTTGCTCGCGATGGTCGTTAACGAAAACGCGTGCTTGCTGGCTAAACGCGGCGCTCTTGAGTTCATCGCGAGCAGGCTCGCTCCTACAGGTGGGGATCAGGACGTCAGGCCTTGCTGGCCTTCAGATAAGCCCCCAACCGCCGTCCCATTTCCTCACCCAACGCCTGCAAGCCACTCAGCGGCCGCACCATCACTTCAAACTCGACGATCTTGCCTTGTTCGTTGAAGCGGATCATGTCGATGCCCTTGAGCTCTTTCTCGCCGACTTTGGCGCTGAATTCGAGAATCACGTTCAAGCCATCCGGCGTGGCCAACTCACGGTGATAGGCAAAATCCTCGAACACGTTCACGACCGTGTTGAGGATCATCGAAACCACCGGCGCCCCCGGATACGGCGTGTGTGCCATCGGCGAACGGAACACCGCCTGCGGGTCGAGCATTTCGGGCAAGGCGCTCAAGTCGCGCTTGCCGATCATCGCGTGCCACTGCTTCAGGGACGCTGCGACGTTGGGGTTCAGGTTCAGCTCAGACATCTTCAACTCCTGTTTTTTATTGTTGTGGTGCGAAAACGTTGGTCGATCACCCTGGCGGCATCGTCGGCCCATTGACGGTAGAGCATCGGCCCCGGATGAAAACCATCGCTGGCCATCAAGCCCGGTTCGGGTGCCAGCGGGGTGCTCAGCATCGTACATTGATCCACGCGTGCGGCCAGGTCCGCAAGATGTGCATTGAAACGACGCGCCCTGAACCCCAGGAACCAGCGCAGCGGCTGCGGCAGGGCGGGGAACAGGTGCATGGGCGGAAGCGGCGACAGCACAATCTGCCTCACCGCGAATCTGTCGCATAACAGCGCGATCAATCGCTGTTGCCGAGCGAGCCACTGATCCAGGGTGAGTGAGCTGGTGACGTCGTTGACACCAATCGACAACAGCGCCACATCGAACGGCTCCGGGGCGTGCTGTTCCAACAGCTCCAGCAACCCTTGCGAATCCAGGCCGGAGCGCGCCCAGAGTTTCCATGACACCTGATAATCATCGGCCAGGCGCTCGACCAGCCGACCGCTGAGGGCTTCACCTTGAGTCGCCGCACCCACGCCGGCAGCAGCGCTGTCGCCCACAATCAACAGGCGCAGAACGTCGCCACTGCCAGCCTCGCCCAGGCGTTCACCTTCGGCCTCCGGCAACCGGGGCGTCACCCGCCGTGTGTACAGGCCCTGCACCAGCAACAACGGGCCGAGCAGGATTTTGGCGAGGGTTTCGGTGCGGCTCATGGACAGGCGCCTGATTGAAGAGGGAGATTACCCAGCGAACTCATCGTCGAAAATGCTCTCGATTGGCAGCGCAAATGCCCGGGCAATCTGAAACGCCAAGGGCAGGCTGGGATCATAGCGGCCATTTTCGATGGCATTGATGGTCTGCCGCGAAACATTCAACAACGCCGCCAGATCGACCTGAGACCACTTGCGTTCGGCGCGCAGTTCCTTGAGCCGGTTTTTCATTGATACCGCCGCTTGGCAAGTCTGAGCCCGATCATCCACATCAGGCCCATCACTGGCCACACACAGACCCAGGACACGTGCGGAAAGCCGACATTCTCCAGAAAACCATAGGTGAAGGTCAGCAATGCCGAAGCGGCAAAGGCAAAACCGAGCGCTTCGTACTGAATACGCAGGTGCATTTCGTCCAGCGTGCGCATATTGCGCACCACTGCCCAACACATCAGCCCCGCAGGAATTACAGGCAACAGTGTGACGATGACCTTCAGCGCCATGGCCATTTCTTGCTGGTCTTTAAGCAAAATCACCGACACCAGCAACAACAGGGTGTACAGCGTAATCGCGACGCCCATTTCGATGTAGAAGCGTTTCATTGCATCCTCCTGATGTAAAAGTCCCTTTACATATTCGCCGGAGAATTCACGGATGTAAAGGGTGTTTTACATCGTCGGCCGGAGCATGAAAAAGCCCGGCTGATCAGGCCGGGCTCTTCGTCTCGATCACATCACTGCCATCGACCCACAACACACAACTCCCCGGTTGCCCGAATCAACGCCTGATCATGCAGGTCATCCTTGATCAGCGCGGAGCGTTCCGAGGCCAGCCATTGCGGGCAGTTCGGGTCTTTGCGGTAGGGCAGGAAATCGGCGTACTGCTTGAGCAGCAGGTTTTGCAGTTTGTCGAGCTTCGGCCGGATTTCGTTGTTGAGGTCCGGCCGTGGTGTGTCCGGTGCCTTGTGCGCGGCTTGCCATTGCGCGAGCCGGCCGTATTGCACCAGTTTGCTGGCCTCGATCTGGGCGGCGATCAGGTCGGCGACGTCGTCGGGGTCGAGCTTGCGCTCGGCCGCCTGCTTCCTGGCGTTGGCGATGACCTGCGCTTCCCGGGCGTTGTCCTGGACCGGTTTGCCGCTGTCCCACTTGGTCAGCGCCACCAGTTCACTGATGTTCAACCGCTCATTCATCGTTGCCAGCAAGGGTTGCAAGGCATCGGGCGCCGGGGGCGTCGTGCTGGCCTGGACACCGCCAGCGGACAAAGCGAGCAGGGCGCAGGCCAGCCAGTGCGGCAGGCGTGGGGAACGGGGCATGGGCAGAACCTCCTTGGACGCAAAAATCACTGCGGCTTGTGTACCACAAGTGCGGCCAGGGAACGACAGGTTGCGCAGGATTCAGGCCAGCAGCCGTTCGATCTGCGCCAGTTCCCAGGTGCTGAGCAAACTCACCGGATCGGTGCCGAAGCGCTGCCCGCTGTCGAACGCATACTTGCGGCCATCGGGGCTCTGGCCGTGCAGGCAGTGGCGCAGGTGGCCGGCGTCGACGTCGAGCGTCAGGCGCCAGCCGTCGATGTCGACCTGTAAAGGATTCGACGCACAGTGTTCATCGAGGCGCTTGAACGTGCGAATGCCCTGGGCGGCGTCGCGCAACTGTTGGTAAACCTCGCGGGCGGTGAGGGCGGGCACGGGTGTCTCCGGGGCGGAATCGGGGAGGCACAGGATAAATCATCGGTCTGCAAAAAAGCCCGGTTGATGACGCCCGAACCCTGTAGGAGCGAGCTTGCTCGCGATGGACTCAAGAGCACCACGTTTAGCCAGTAAACACGCGGTATCGTTAACGACCATCGCGAGCAAGCTCGCTCCTACAGTGATTCCCTTTAGATTATTTGTTCAACGCCGCTTCCGCCGCGGCAATTTCAGCCTGGCGCTTGACGATCATGTCGCCCACCGGCGGCCCCTGGAACCGTCGTGCTTCAAAACCGAACCAGACGATGGCGGTCAGGATCAGGAAGCCGATGGTGATGTACAGCGCCCAATCGTTGGGTGGCTGGATGCCGATGACGAAGATGATGATCATCGACAGGACCGAGAGGATGGCGAACACCGAGTACCAGAAACGCCCCATGTTCCACGGCCCCATGGTCGGCCATTTCGAAGTCCCGAAGGTAAACAGGCCGAGCACGATGGGGATGGCGAAGGAGAAGAACAGGAAGATCACCGTACAGGAGACGACGATCGTATAGACCGGCGTTGCCCCGACCGAGATCACCGACGAGCCCCAGTCGAACAGCACGGCGAGGGTGGCACCGGTCCAGATCGCCGCCACCGGGCTGCGAAAGGTTGGCGACACCGAGGCCAGCGCTTTCGAGCAAGGCAGGCCGCCATCCCGGGAGAACGCGAAGATCATGCGTGAAACCGAGGTCACGGTGGCCAGTCCGCAGAGCACCTGCGAGATGAAAATCGCCACATACAGCACATCCCGAAGCAACGGATTCACTTGCGTATTCATGGCCCAGAAAAACACGTTCCAGCCTTGTTTGGCCGCGTCGTCCATGCTCGGCAGCATCAGCACGAACGCGCTGAGCATCAGCCAGCCGAACAGCAACGACCAGACCACCGACATGACCATGCCACGGGGCACCGACATGGCCGCATTGCGGGTTTCCTCGGAGGTATGCGCAGAGGCGTCATAGCCGGTGATGGTGTAGATCGGCAACAGCAGGCCGAGCATGAATATCCAGCCGTTCGAGACCTGCGGCCAGACACTGCCGCCCAACTCGCCGGAATAGTTGTTGAAGGTCCACAACCGGGCGAACTCGTAGCTGGGCGCCGAGATCAGGCAGACGATGGTCAACGCCAGCGCCGTGGCGAAGATCAGGTAGCCGGAGAAGTCGGTGAGCTTGGCGGTGAGCCCGATGCCCAAGTGGTTGCACAAGGCCTGCAGGCCGGTGAGGATCGCCAGGAAAATCACCCTGACCGTGGTCGTGTCCTCCATGCCCAGTGCCGGTCCGAAGGCCCCGAAAAAGAAGTAATAGGTGCCGACGTTGATCGCCCCGAGTACCGTGACCAGCCCCAGCAGGTTGAACCACGCGGTCAGCCAGCCGGTGAAGCGGTTACCCAGGATCGAGCCCCAGTGGTACAGGCCGCCAGCGGTGGGGTAGGCCGAGGAAATCTGCGCCATGGCCATGGCGAACACCCCGGAGATCAGGCAGCCGATCGGCCAGCCGATCCCGATGGATATACCCCCCGCGCCCGAGGTGCCCTGGGCCAGGGAGTTGATGCCACCCGAGAGGATGCAGATGATCGAAAAGGAAATGGCAAAGTTTGAGAAAACGCCCATTCGTCGTGAGAGTTGCTGGGCATAGCCCATGCTGTGCAGCACCTTGACGTCATCGTCGTGCGCGTCGGTGCCGGGCTGGCTTGCTGGGTTCATGATGTGTGCCCCTTCAGGTTTTGGACAGGCCGAACTGAGCCGCCGTAGGCTCGACCTTGGTTTTCTGTAGGAGCGAGCTTGCTCGCGATGAGCGTCAACGATGACGCGGGGAGCCTGACACCCCGCGTCATCCTCAAGTCCATCGCGAGCCGGCTCGCTCCTACAGACGGCCGTGAAACGCCGCGTCGAAAATCCTTGCCACGCCGTCCCGGGTCAATGGCAACGGGTTACCACCGGCGGAGGGGTCGACAATCGCCATGTCCGCGATCAGGTCGGCCTGCCGGTCATCCACGCCCAGTTCAACCAGGGTATGGGGCACGCCGATGTCCTTGCGCAGCTTGAGGACGAAGGCCTGGAAACTGTCGAACCCCGGGGAGGGCAGGCGCAGGTACGCCGCCAGGCGGGTGATGCGCTCCTCGATGGCCGTGCGATTGAACTGCAGGACGTAAGGCATGAAGGTGGCATTGGTCATGCCGTGATGGGTGTCGTACAGCGCGCCCACCGGATGCGACAGCGCATGCATCCCGCCCAGGCCTTTCTGGAATGCCGTGGCGCCCATCGCCGCCGCTGCGAGCATTTGCGCGCGTGCCTCAAGGTCCGACGGCGTGTGTACCGCCTTCACCAGTGAATTGGCCACCAGGCGCATGCCTTCCACGGCAATGCCATCGGCCAGGGGGTGAAAGCCGGGGGCGCAGTACGCTTCCAGGCAGTGGGAGAATGCATCCATGCCGGTGCCAGCGGTGATTTTGGCCGGCATGCCGACGGTGAGGGCCGGGTCGCTGATCACCACGCGCGGCATCATCTTCGGGTGGAAGATGATGCGTTTGGTGTGGGTGCGTTCGTCGATAATCACCGCCGCGCGACCCACTTCGGAACCGGTTCCCGCCGTGGTCGGTACCGCAATGACCGGGGCGATGCGGCTGTCGTCGGCGCGGGTCCAGTAGTCGCCGATGTCTTCGAAGTCCCAGACCGGGCGGGTCTGGCCGCTCATGAACGCAATCAGCTTGCCCATGTCCAGGCCACTGCCGCCGCCGAAAGCGATCACGCCGTCGTGCCCGCCGGCACGCCAGGCGTCGAGCCCGCCGGCCAGGTTGGCTTCCACCGGGTTGGGCTTGAGGTCACAGAACAGCGCGACACCAAGACCGGCGGCACGCAACGCGTCCAGCGCCGCCGTGGTGATCGGCGCGCGCGCCAGGCCGCTGTCGGTCACCAGCAACGGCCGCTGGATACCCTGGCTGCGACAGACGTCGGCCAGTTCGGCGATGCGCCCGACACCGAAACGAACGCTGGTGGGGTAGTTCCAGTTTCCTGTCAGGTTCATGGTCTACACCTCGTGACGCAGATGAAAGGATTTGGCGCGGGTCAGGTGCTCGTAGCCCAATGGCGACAGAGTGACGCCGCGCCCGCTGTGCTTCACGCCGGTCCAGGCCAGTGCCGGGTCGAGGTAATCGCAGCGGTTCATGAATACGGTGCCGGTGGCGATCTCGTTGCCCAGTCGTTCGGCCGCTACGAGATCCCGGGTCCAGATAGAAGCGCTGAGCCCGAATTCACTGTCGTTCATCAAGGCAATGGCCTCGTCATCACTGGCCACCGGCATGATGCCGACCACCGGGCCAAAGCTTTCATCGCGCATGACCGACATTTGATGGGTGACATCGACCAGGACCTGCGGCGCGAGGTAGGCACTGCCCGGTACGTCGGCGGTAAATGCCTGCGGATCGATCAGCGCCGTTGCGCCCTGGGCCAGCGCTTCGGCGATCTGGCCACGAACGAAGAATGCGGCGCCCGGTGTCACCAGCGGACCGAGGGTGGTGGCTTCGTCCAGCGGGTTGCCCAGCACGTACTGGCGGGTCAATTCGGCGAAGCGCTCGACAAACACCGGGAAGATTTTCTGGTCGACGTAGATACGTTCCACGGCGCAGCAACTCTGCCCGGAATTGAAGAAACTGCCGTCCACCAGATTTTCCACCGCATGTTCAAGGTTGGCGTCTGCGCGGACATAGGCCGGGTCTTTTCCGCCGAGCTCCAGGCCCATGCCGAGAAATTGTCCGCTGGCGGCGCTTTCCATGACTTTGCCCGCCTCCACGGAACCGGTGAAGTTCACTTGCTGCACGCGCCCGCAAGCGATGATCGCCCCGGTCGACACATGGTCGAGCAGCAGATTCTGGAACAGCCCCTCGGGCAGTTTTGCGCGACGCATGGCCTCGGCGAAACGCTCGCCCACCAGCAGCGTCTGGGACGCATGTTTGAGGATCACACTGTTGCCGGCCATCAGCGCCGGGATAATCGTGTTCACCGCCGTCAGATAGGGGTAATTCCACGGGGCGACGACCAGCACAGTGCCCAGCGGCTCGCGCTTGATATAGCGTCGAAATCCCGCAACAGGCTCGGGTTCTACCCGGCCAAGGGCCTGCGGTGCGATAGCGATCATGTGCCGGGCGCGTTCGGCGAATCCGCGCAGTTCGCCGGCGCCATAACGCACCGGGCGACCCATCTGCCAGGCCAGCTCCGGCACGATGTCCGCCTGCATCGACAGCATCGCGTCCACTGCGGCAGTGCAAAACGCTGCGCGTTCGCTCAGTGAGCGGCGTTGCCATGACACCTGTGCGCTGGCAGCGGCCGTCAGCGCCTGCTCGACCTGCGCCGCATCGGCCACCTCGCGTTCGACGTACACCCGGCCATCGACCGGGGAGATCAGTTGAACCTTCGCAGTCATGATGTTCTCAATAGCGCTCGAAGCCGCGCTGCAATTCCCAGTCGGTGATTCGCCGGTCGTACTCTTTCTGCTCCCACTCGGCGGTGTGCACGTAGTGATCGACCACCTCATCGCCGAACGCCTTGCGCAACATGCTGGAGGCCTTGAGTGCGGCGCTCGCCTCGCGCAGGGTCTTGGACACTTCCGGCAAATGCTCATCCAGGTAGGCGTCACCTTCGAACGGCGGCGCGAGGTCGAGCTTCTCGTCGATACCGGCCAGGCCCGCCGCGATCAACGCGGCGAAGGCCAGATAGGGGTTGAGGTCGGCGCCACCGATGCGGCATTCGATGCGGATCGCCTTGCTGCCTTCGGCACACAAGCGAAAGCCGGCGGTGCGATTGTCGCGGCTCCACACCGCCCGGGTCGGCGCAAAAGTGCCAGCCTGAAAGCGCTTGTAGGAGTTGATGTAGGGCGCGAGAAAGCAGGTGATGTCGTTGGCGTACTTGAGCTGCCCGGCGACCCAGGCACGCATCAGTTTCGACATGCCGAATTCGGCTTTGACGTCGAAGAACAGCGGCTTTTTGGCGTTCTTGTCCCACAGCGAATTATGGATATGACTGCTGGAGCCGGCGGCGTCGTAGCGCCACTTGGCCATGAAGGTGATCGCCTTGCCCTGCAACTGCGCGATCTCTTTGCAGGCGTGCTTGATGATGACGTGGTGGTCGGCCATGGTCATGGCATCAGCGTAGCGGATGTTGATCTCTTCCTGGCCCGGGCCCCATTCCCCCTTGGAGTTTTCCACGGGAATTCCCGATGCCTGCAAATGCTTGCGAATCGCCCGCAGCACTGGCTCTTCGCGAGTGGTCTGCAGGATGTTGTAGTCCTCGATGTAATGGCCGGCGGTTTTCGGTTTGTGATAGTTGCGCTCGTGGATCGCCTCGTAGCTCTCATCGAACAGATAGAACTCGAGTTCCGAGGCAAACATGCCGGTATAGCCGCGCGCGTGCAGGCGCTCGACCTGTTTTTTCAGAATCGCCCGAGGGCTGTGGGGCAGGTCCTGGCGATGGTGATGATCGAGCACGTCGCACAGCACCAGCGCCGTGCATTCAAGCCAGGGAACGCGCCGCAGGGTGGACATGTCCGGCTTGAGTACGAAATCGCCATAGCCCTTGCTCCAACTGGCTGCGGCGTAACCCGGCACCGGCTCCATGTCAATGTCATCGGCCAGCAGGTAGTTGCAGCAGTGGGTTTCTTCGTGGCCGCTGTCGATGAAAAACTCGACCTGGAATCGTTTGCCGACCAGGCGTCCCTGCATGTCGATCATGCAGACCAGCACGGTATCGATTTCGCCGGCAGCCGCGGCGCGCTTGAGTTCATCAAAACTGAGGAGGGGCTCGGTCATCACGTCAATCCTGCGTGAAAGGTTTGGGCCAGTCTGAGATCGCTGTTGCAGACGCTCTCCAGAAACACCCAAAACCTGCAGAACCGAGCATCATGAGCAACGAGTTGATCAAAGCTTAGCCTACCGTTGCAAACTGTGAGTTTTGCCAGGTGAAAGCCAACGCACGACCGAAACGGCGTATGAACTTTGATGCCGGACCCTGAACCCTGAACCCTGAACCCTGAACCCTGAACCCTGAACCCTGAACCCTGAACCCTGAACCCTGAACCCTGTAGGAGCGAGCTTGCTCGCGAAGGTCGTCAACGATTACGAGGGGCTACTGGCTAATCGTGGTGCTCTTGAGTTCTTCGCGAGCAAGCTCGCTCCTACAGGTAAAGGTAAAGGTACAGGTACAGGTACAGGTACAGGTACAGGTACAGGTACAGGTACAGGTACAGGTACAGGTACAGGTAAAGGTACAGGTACAGGTCAGGGGCCTTCACTCCGGTAGGCCGGCCAGCCGCAGTCCATCGGCGAAACGGGCGAAGTCTTCAGGCCGTTGAATGGGCAGCCAGTCCTTGAGGGTGCACAGGCGCAAAGAGGGATCCAGCGCTTGCAGGCGTTGCATCGCCCACTTCGCTTTGTCCATTCGTCCGCCGAGTGCATGACTGGCCGCTACCAGCGTCGCCGCGGGCAGCAGGCTGGGCAGGTTGCCCAGTGCCTTTTCCGCCCAGTCTGCAGCGACATCGAAGTGCCCGGCGAAGAAATGCGCAAGCGCCATCCCGACCTGCATCCTGAACATCTCCGGATCCAGCGGGCTCAAGCGCACGGCATGGTTCAAATGCTCGATGGCGGCGTCTGTTTCACCGTGCAGCGCTCGCAGGATACCGCCCAGAAACCAGGCGGGGGCGAGGTTGGGATTGAGCAGGCGCGCCCTGTCGAGCAGGGCAATGCCGCTGTCGATTTCACCGGCGAGATGGCTCAGGGCATGTCCGCCGCGCGTCAGTGCAACCGCATCATCCCGGCCGAGGGCCACCGCCAGACGCGCCAGCCGTATGCCCTCGGCGATTTCTGCAGGCCGGTCGATCATCCAGCCATTGATCTTGCGCCAGAAGTGGCACCAGGCGGCCATGCCATAGGCCGAGGCAAATTCCGCATCGAGTTCTATAGCCTTGTAGAACATCGGCAGCGCCTGCTCGATGGCTTCCCGACCGCCGCTGTGCAGTTTTGCCGTGCCGCGCAGGTAATAGTCGTAGGCGTCCAGGCTTTCCGTCGGCTTGCGCTTGGCGCGTTCGATTTCCGCCCGTTCCAGTTGTGGCGCGATAGCGCCGACGACGCTTTCGGTGATCTGGTCCTGCAGCTCGAAGATATCGTCGAGCGTGCCTTCGAAGCGCTCCGCCCAGATGTGCGTCCCGCTGGTCGCGTCGATCAGTTGCCCGGTCATGCGCACCTTGTTCCCGCACTTGCGCACGCTGCCTTCGAGCACGTAGCGAACGCCCAGCTCCTGGCCGACACCCTGGGCGTCCACCGACCGGCCCTTGTAGGTGAAGCTCGAATTGCGCGCGATGACGAACAGCCAGCGAATACGCGACAGGGCAGCGATGATGTCCTCCACGACGCCATCGGCGAAATATTCCTGCTCCGGATCGCCGCTCAGGTTCTGGAAGGGCAGGACAGTGATCGAGGGTTTTTCCGGCAGGACGAGCGTAGGGGAGGGGATTTGTTCCGGGGCGGCGGTCGAGCGCTCATCGATATCAGGCTGTTTCGCTTCCCCGGTCATGTCGACCTGGACCCGGCCAACGAAGCGGTAGCCCTTGCGGGCGACGGTGCGCAGCAGGCGCTGCTCCTCACCGGTATCGCCAATGGCCTTGCGCACCGCATTGATGTGGCTGGTGATCGTTGACTCCGAAACGATCCGGCCGCCCCACACCGCCTTGAGCAATTCGTCCTTGCCAAGGACGCAATCGGGATTGTTGACGAACAGCAGCAACAGGTCGAAGACCTGCGGTCCGACGGCCACGACCTGCCCGCGCAAGGTCAGCTCCCGGCGTTTTTGATCGAGTACGTAGTCTTCAAAAGCGAATTGCAAATCGAGCATCCCCTGGCGAAGCGCCCTCAACGCCGTGTCCCGGGCGGCTGGCGGCTGTTAACTGTGACGGATGATACGGCAGCTCGACACCCGCTGCACCGTCCGCGCCAGAGGGGTGGGACGAACAGCCTCTGCCTTGGACGTATTTCAAGGCTTTCTCCAAGGCAAATCCAAGCCCGGCACAAGGACTTCCCTCCTGCACGCAGGCACTCTCCTACACACCAACGCAATGGTTGCGTTCGACAAGTGGAGAGAGAAAACCATGAAGATCGTCGTCATCGGAGGCTCCGGCCTCATCGGATCGAAACTTGTGAACACCCTGCGCGAGCGCGGCCATGACGCACTCGCCGCCAGCCCCAGCACGGGCGTGAACAGCATCACCCGCGAAGGCCTGGCCGAAGCGATGGATGGCGCTGATGTGGTGGTCGACGTGGCGAACGCGCCGTCGTGGGAGGACCAGGCCGTTCTCGATTTCTTTGAAACGTCGAGCCGTAACCTGCTGGCCGCCGAAGCCGCTGCCGGGGTTCGTCATCATGTTGCCCTGTCGATTGTCGGCAGCGAACGGCTTCCCGATACCGGCTATTTCCGGGCCAAGGTCGCGCAGGAAGCCCTTATCAAGGCGTCCGGCATGCCTTACACCATTCTGCGTGCCACGCAGTTCTCCGAGTTTGCCGGCGGCATTGTCCAGTCGTTCGCCGTTGGCGAGGAAATTCATGCTTCGCCGGCGCTGATCCAGCCGATCGCCTCCGACGACGTGGTAGCGGCGCTGGCCGATGTCGTGCTGGCAGCAGCGGTCAATGGCACGGTTGAAGTCGGCGGCCCGGAAACCATGCCGATCGACGAACTGGCCAGGCGTTATCTGAAAGCGACCCAGGATAGCCGCAAGGTCGTGCCGGACGTGCATGCGCGCTACTTCGGGGCCGTACTCAATGACCAATCGCTGGTCACCGGCAAGAACGCACGTCTGGGGGCGATTCGCTTCGACGACTGGCTGGCCCGGTCGACAGCGCAGTAACGGATCGCACTCTTACATTTCCCACGAATCCAGGAGAAATCCCATGGTTACCCGATTGCTGATGGCCGCCGTCTTCGCAGTGCTCTCGATCAGCGCCGCCTCGGCCGCCGAGCCGCCCCCCGGCAAGGTGACGGTGGTGTTCGACCGTCCCATTCCCAACATCCCCGGCAAGAGCATGAGGGGCGTGGTCGTCGAGTATGGGCCGGGTGCCGCGTCGCCGGCCCACACCCATCCGAAAACGGCCTTCATCTATGCAACGGTGCTGGAGGGTTCGTTTCGCATCCAGGTCAAAGGCCAGCCGGAAAAGATCTACAAGACCGGCGAAAACTTCGTAGAGGAACCGGGCTCCGTGCACCTGGTCAGCGCCAACGCCAGCGACACTCAACCTGCACGCCTGTTGGCGGTGTTCGTCCTCGACACCGACGAAAAGGTACTCGTGACACCGATCAAACAGTGAGCCGATCAACGCGCTCATGAGGGCTCGACAGCCGGGCGGCAGACCACTGCCGCCCTGTGGCTGCTGGAGTTCCAGGTACTGCACAGGAAATGAAAAAATGAACGCGCTCCAGGACAACGCGGCCATTGCCGCCAGCACCAGCACCCCGGGCGGCGTGGTACCACGTAGCCGGCGCAAGACCATCGGCGTGTTGCTGTGCGTCAGTGCCCTGGTGGTCGTGGCGGCCTGGGGGGCGCTGGCGTTTTCAAGTGGCGTGACCTCGACCGACAACGCCTATGTCCGCGGGGACGTCACCTCGCTGGCCGCCAAGGTCGCCGGCTATGTCACGGCGCTGGAGGTCGAGGACAACCAGACCGTGCACGCCGGTGATGTGCTGTTTCGGATCGATGACCGCGACTATCGCGCCAGACTCGCGCAAGCCGAGGCCAATGTCAGCGCCGCCCAGGCGCGCCTGACCCATGTCGATGCGCAAATCCAGCTTCAGCATGCGCTGATCCGGCAGGCCGAAGCGCAAAGACGCTCGGCCACCGCCGACATGAACCTGGCGACCAAGACCCACGACCGCAGCCGCAAACTGATCGTCAGCAACGCGGTCAGCCAGGCCCTGGTCGATGAAACCGGCACGGCGCAATCCAGAGCCGCCGCCTCGGTATCGGCCGCTTCGGCAACGGTCGAGGCGCAACAGCAAAACATCGCGGTGTTGGTGGCCGAGAGAGGGGCGGCCGTAGCGGCTGTAAGCCAGGCAGAGGCCGCGCGCGATCTCGCCCGGATCGATCTCGAGCACACCGTGGTGCATGCGCCGGTGGACGGCGTGGTCGGCAACCGTCAGGTCCGCCTCGGCCGCTTCGTCACGCCGGGCGTATCCCTGCTCGATATCGTGCCGGTCAAGGATGTGTGGGTCGTGGCGAACTTCAAGGAAACCCAGCTCGAACAGATTCGCCCCGGCCAGCACGTGCGCGTCACGGTCGATGGCTACCCCAATGCGGCACTCAATGGCGTGGTCGACAGCTTTGCACCGGGCAGTGGCTCGGCGTTCAGTCTGCTGCCACCCGACAACGCCACCGGGAACTTTGTGCGAGTCGTGCAGCGCGTTCCGGTGAAGATCCGCCTGGCTGACAACCCGCTGCCGGGGCGCATCGTGCCGGGCCTGTCCGCACGGGTGGAGGTATCACAAGGGGCCGGGTCATGAGCCGCGCCAGGCCGTCGACCGGCATCCTGCTCATCGCGGGCATCGTCCTGGCGGCATTGACGGAAGCGATCGCCAGCACCGTGCTGGCCCTCGGCCGCAGCGACATCATCGGCGACACCCATGCCACGCCCGACGAGTTCGCCTGGCTGGATGTCGGCTACATCGCACTCAAGCTGATCGGGTTCATGATCGCTCCTTGGCTGATGCAGCGATTTTCTGCGCGCAATGTGATCATCGGCGCCACCCTGGCCATGGGCCTGACGTGCGGTGTGGCTGCCATCACCGCTCGGCTGGAGTTGCTGATCACACTGCGCATCCTGCAAGGCTTCGCTGGCGGTGCGCTGCTGGTGGCGGGCCAGGCGATCATCTTTCGTGGCTATCCACGCGCGCTTCAGCCAATCCTGCAAGCCCTGTTCGCCATGGCGGCGGTGGTCGCGTCGGCGACCCTCGCGCCAGCCCTGCAAGGGTGGTTGATCGATAGCCAGTCCTGGACCTGGATCTTCTTCAGCGTGGTGCCGCTGGCCCTGGCGGCGACCGGCCTCTTGCTAATCGCTGACCACCCTGTGCCTGCCCGGGGCCGGCAACGTTCGTTCGACTGGCTCGGGTTCTCGCTGCTCTCTGTAGCCCTGTTCTGTTTCACCTACGTGCTCAGCCAGGGCAGTCGCTGGGACTGGTTCGAGGAGCCGCGCATCCTGATGCTGACGGTGATCGGTAGCGCCGCGCTGCTGGTCTTTCTCGGCCAACAGGTGTTGGCCAACGGCCAGGGGCTGCTCGACTTCAGCCTGTTCAGATCAAGCGATTTTACCTTTGCTTTTTGCGTCAGTTTCGTTGCCGGTGCCGCGCTGTTCGGCAGCGCCTACCTGATCCCGGCGTTCGCCCTGTCGGTACTCGCCTTCACACCGACCGATGCCGGCTTGCTGCTGTTGCCCAGTGGCGGTTTTTTTGTCGGTTCGCTGCTCATCGCCGCCTATCTGTTCAAGGTACGCCGCGTGCCGCCGGTGGCGACCGTGCCCTTGGGCATCCTGCTGATCATGGCAGCGATGTGGATGCTGTCCGGCTCCACCAGCGAAAGCGGCAGCGACGACATGATGGCGGCCATCCTGTTGCGCGGCCTGGGGCTTGGCTTCCTGTTTCTGTCGATCACGCTGATTGCCTTCAGTCACCTCAACAGCCGCAACCTGGCCAGCGGCATCGGCCTGTTCAATACAGGGCGTCAGTTGGGGGGCCTGATGGGGGTCGCCGGGCTACAGACCTTGATCGACCATCAGGTGGTCAGCAATGGCGTGGTCCTGGGCGCCAACGTCACCCCGGGAGGGCACGCGCTCATCGAACGGCTGATGACCACAACCACGATGCTGGCAGGGAAGGGCATGGATCAGGTGGCCGCTGGCCGGGCAGCCACGAGCCTGCTGGGCAAAGCGGTGTCAGGTCAGGCCACGGTGATTGCCTTCGATACGGCATTCTTCGCCGTGGCCCTGCTGTTCGTCTTTGCCGCGCCCATCCTGGTCGGCATCAAAATTGGCCTCTCGCGATACGCGAAAGTGCATGAGCAAGCGGCGAATTGATGACCCGCACGAAAAAGCCCGGCTGTTGAGGCCGGGCTTTTCGTTGAGTCCTGCGGTAAAGCACTGCATTCAGACAGCGCGGCTTTCGATCAGGCGATCCGAACCGCCTTCGGCAACGCGGTTTTGCAGCAGTTTGTCAGAGCCGCCTTCAGCGACGCGGTTCTGCAGCAGTTTGTCGGAGCCGCCTTCGGCGACACGGTTTTGCAGCAGTTTGTCGGAACCACCTTCGGCGACGCGGTTTTGCAGGAGCTTGTCGGAGCCGCCTTCAGCGACGCGGTTCTGCAGCAGTTTGTCGGAGCCACCTTCGGCTACGCGGTTTTGCAGCAGTTTGTCGGAACCGCCTTCGGCCACACGTTTTTCCAACAGGCGATCCGAACCACCTTCAGCCACACGATTCTCGATCAAACGATCGGAACCACCCTCGGCGACAAGGCTTTCAATCAGACGATCCGAGCCGCCTTCAGCGACCACAGGTTGAGCAGAGGTAGCGGCGAAAGCGTTAACTGCGAAAACCGAGAAAGCGATGCTGAGGAGGGTTTGGCGTTTCATGATGGTGTGCTCCGGGGTGCTTATGGGTTGGTATGGAGCAGATGTTACGCCGGAGATTTTTTAAGAGAACTTCATTGAATCAATGGTGACTATCGACGCAGTCAATGGATCGCAGATCCCTGTGGGAGCGGGCTTGCTCGCGAAGAGGCCGGCACATTCAGTATCGTTAGCGACTGACACGCCGCCTTCGCGAGCAAGTCGGATCGCCGCACCGCCGCTCCCACAGGTTTTCATGTGTCTGACAACGGGGCTCAAGCCTCACTAATCTGGCTCACACTGGTGATCTGCCCATTCCAGACCATCTCGTAATGCGCCGTCTGCACAATCGACGAAACCGGTCGCGGTGTCATCAGCGCCCAGCAATGACTGCCCGGCATCCGCACCGAGTGATATCGCAGACCGGGACAACCGGCGTCCCGCACCGACCGCCCCAGGACTCGGGAATGGCTGTAGTCGTCCGGCGCATACACCGGATCGCTTATCGGCAGGGCCGCAGCGTCCTTCATCCCGCCATCGCCAAACGCACACGCCAACCCGCGAAACACAAAGCGCTCATAGTTCAGGCTCGGCACCTTCGACCAATACAGGGCCTGGTGATGCCGTACTTCGGCCAATGCCGCTTCCATCGAATCCGCCAGGTACAACACACCAAAACTGCCGTCACTGAAACGCGAGCCCGCCGGATTCACATGGGTAAACGGCGCGATGGCGTAAGAGCAACCCGCAATCCCGAACGGAATCTCGCTGCGCGCAATCAACTCAAGCTGACCTACTTCATTCTTCAACCGCGGATTGGTCAGCGCCTGAATCTCGAACAACACTTCAAATTCATCCGCGTCCGCCACGTCATCAAACAACGCAATGGGCGGAAACTTCGAATTGACCAGGCGATAAGCCTGCAACGACTGGCCGGCAAACACCGTCAGCTCACTCGCCATCACCATTGCGCCCCCCGCAACATGTCGATGCGGCGGAAGGTTTCATACAGCGAAATCATGTCGCCCTGGGCCATGATCTCCAGCGGCGAACGCCCGTTGAAAAACTCGTTGTCGTTGGCCATCGAGGCAAAGCCATACACGTTGTCCGGGTTGTCGAACACCAGCCGCAACGTCGCATGAATGTTCAGCACAAAGCTGATGCGCTGCATCTGGTCCGCATCCAGCGCCACCGCCCAATCCGGGTCACGCTGACGGGCGCGGGTGTAAGTGCTGCGGGAAATGCGCAGGATGCGACAGGCCTGATCGCCGGTGGCCTTCCACTTTTCCAGAATGCTCACCGCGGCACGCAGGCCGGTGACGCATTGGTTTTTTGTGAAGGATTGGGCTTGGATGGGGACGGCCATGTTTGTGTGCTCTATCTGAATCTGTAGATTCAAATGTAGTTTTATTGAATCTGTAGAGCAATATTGCCGCGACCAGTGGACTTTCGCACCTAAACAAACGGACGCCCCCTTAAGCGCCCGTTTTTGTTGATAGCTCACCTCAATACATCATTGATCCAATGCCTGCGTTACCGCTTGCCCGGTCACCGCCGTTTTCCCATGGGGAATGAAGGCGGCACTGCCATTTTCTGTTGAATGGAACAACCGGGCGCCGTTGTTGGGCTTGGTGGTGATCAACTGATGGTCGGCCGTCAGATAATCCAGCGGCAATTGATGGATATCCTTGTATTGCTCCACGATGATCGTGCGGTCCGGATTCCAGGTCTCGCCACTTTTCTTTTCCAGCCACGCCATCAGCGCAGCACTGTCACCGGTTTGTGGAATGTCCGAATCCGGGAGCACGTAGTAGAACGGCGAGCCGTGATTTTGCAGGTACATGGGCAGCTTGTTGTCGACATCCACCAGCACCATGCGCCATTCGTTCCATGGCGCCGTCTTGATCGCTTCGGCGCGCACATCCTGGGTGAACTGAATGACTCCGCCGCCACCGCCATTGGTCCAGGGGTAGACAACGCCAAGGATCAACAACAAGAACCCGGCTGCCCCGGCAATGCCTTTCGTCCAGCCGGGGCCGCCGGCTTTACCGGCCGCCTGACGTGCGGCCATGCGCCGAGTGACCCACCAGGCCGCCAGCAATTGCGCAAACGGCACCAGCGGCAACACGTAATAGCTGCGCCGGCTGCCGCTGGCGGTGAAGAACAGGAACAGCAGGCCGAGGCCCAGGATCAGCCAGCGAACGTTGGCTTCGGTGTGCTTCCAGCCTCGCACTGCCAGCCACAGGCCGAGCATCCAGCAGGGCGCCCAGGGCAGGGTATAGACCGGCAGATACAGCAGATAGGTATAGATCGGCCCAATGTTGTCGAATGGCTTGAAGAATCGAACCACGTTCTCCTGAAACACCAGGCCCAGCCCACTTGGCCCAAAAGTCGGCGTGCCGTAACGTTGCGACAATATGAACGGCAGCATGTAGACCACGCCACCCACCAGCATCGCCAGGAACAGACGTGGATTGAGATGGTTTTTCCAGCGTCCCTCGCCAAGCAGATGCGGCAACAGCATCAGCCCCGGCAGGATGAACCCGATCAAGCCCTTGAACAGCGAGGTCAGTGCCAGCATCAGGAAAAACACGCAGTAGCGACTCAGGCGCGTGTCATCCGGGCCGCGCCAATACCACCACACTGCCGCCAGCACACCGCAAACCGTCAGCACGTCTGCCGTGGCGACCCGCGCCCAGAACACGAAAAAGAAGGTCGTCGCCAGAAACCAGCCGGCAATCAAACCGGTGCCTTTGCCATAGAGCCGTTCACCGATCAGGTAGACCAGCCAGACACTCAACCACGCCGACAGAACTGAAGGCAGGCGTAGCGACCAGTGCCCGAGGCCACCCATCAGATGGGCAGTGGCGGTAATCAACCAATAGGACGGCAGCGGCTTGTCGTAATAGGGCATGCCCTTGAGGTAAGGGTCGAAATAATCGCCGGTCTGCAACATCTGCAACGCGATATTCGCCCAGCGCGTTTCCGCCCCCCAAAGCTCCCTTGCGCCCAATCCGAAAAGCAATAGAAGCGCAGATACGCCAAGCAAGAGGATCAGCGCACCCTGGTCACTTTTCACAAACCGGACTAACGAATTTTTCATCACTGTTTCGCACGTTGCGCTCACCGTGGCGACGGAGAAGCGGCTGGAGCAACAAGGCTATCGGGCGAAATGTGATGGGATTGTCAGCAGATTGCGAATAAACCATTAGCTCTGGTCTGGAGCTGGCCGCTACATCAATAGGCGCAAGGCCGTGATCTGCACGATGAACAATTATTCATGCAAACCACGGCTCCATCATTGATGAAAAGTACGCCCCAACGCATCCAGGCGCGTGGCAATGGGTGGCAAGCGCCGACTGCTCGACGCCAGCGTCTGCACATCATCGGCCGTGTTCTGCGCAATGCTCTGCACCGACTGCAAGCGCCCGACAATCTCGAAGCTCGCCGTGGATTGTTCGCGGGTGGTAGTGACAATTCGCCCATTGAGCTCATCGATCTGCGAGATGTCGCTGCCTACCGCCCGCAACATCGCCGCCGCCAACTGACTGTCCTCGACACAACGCTCCACACCTTCGCGACTGTCCTGCATGGCCTCCACGGCTTTGCGGCTGCCTTGCTGCAAGGCCTCGATGATAGTGCGGATTTCCTTGGTGGAAACCGCCGTGCGCTGCGCCAGGCTGCGCACTTCATCGGCCACCACCGCAAAGCCCCGGCCTTGCTCGCCGGCGCGCGCGGCTTCGATGGCCGCGTTGAGCGCCAGCAAGTTGGTCTGCTCGGCAATGCTGCTGATCACCTCCAGCACCGTGCCGATCTGCAGTGCCTGCCCGGCCAGCACCTGCACGGTTTCATTGGTGCCTTTCAGGCGCGACGCCAACTGAGTGATTTCCTGCTGCGCACGGTTCACGCTTTCCTGCCCGCGGGTGATCTGCACAGTGGCCTGGCCCGCGTGCTCAACGGCATGCTCGACATGCACCGCAATGTGCTCCATCGCATCGCCCATGCGCTGCATCGACCCGGTCATCTGGGCGATTTCCGTCAACTGATGCTTCGCGCCTTTCTCCAGCGTGTTACTGGCCTTGGCCAACTCCTGGCCCAACTCACCCAAACCCTGAGAGTCACGCACCACGCCGTCCACCAACGCAGTGATCTGCATCAGGAACTGATCGAAGCGCTGGGCCA
The DNA here is from genome assembly GCF_047324915.1 of Pseudomonas sp. Pseusp16. Classification (NCBI taxonomy): domain Bacteria; kingdom Pseudomonadati; phylum Pseudomonadota; class Gammaproteobacteria; order Pseudomonadales; family Pseudomonadaceae; genus Pseudomonas; species Pseudomonas sp. Pseusp16. The sequence goes on from NZ_CP168522.1 coordinate 693,656, forward strand.
GCGACACATGCACCCGCGCCTTGTCACCCTGGCCGGCACCGCCGGTGAACTGAGACGTGGTGGCGAGCATCTTGTCCAGCATGTCCTGGCTCTCCACCGCATCGGCCTGGCTGTGCACCGCAAGATAGAGCAGCGCGACCGTCTCCATCAGCACATAAAAAGCGTGAACGAACACCATCGTCCAGCCCCCGTGATGCGCCATCACATACACCGGAAAACCCTGATGCTGCAGCACATGAAACGCCACGTGATGCAGCGCAATCGTCACCGCAGCCACCAGGATCGGCAGCCAGTCCCGATAAAACGTCAACACCGCCAACAACGCAAAAATCCCGAAGTGCGACTCAATGACCCCCTCGGCCTGATTGATATGCAGCGCGGCCATCACCATCAGGCCAACGCCCAGCAAACAGCGCATCCACCGCGACCCGCCGATGGCGCGATACAACAGCGTCAACAGCACACTGGTACCACCGCCCACCAGCAATGCCTGCATGAAGGTGTCGTGCCAGAACGCCAGGCCCACCGCGAAGACGAACATCAGCCAGATCAGGCCCAGCATGATGCGGTCGGCTTTGCGGTAGTGGTCTAGGAAACGAGGGGGGAAGGGCATGTACGCTTACTCCATGTAAATGAGCCAGAAAAAGCAGGGTTTATGGCAACACGGGACATCGCGAAGGCTTGGGTACGTTAAGGGGGCAGACATTTTCAGAGTCAGGGGTGCGAATCTGTTGGCGGCATGGCCTAGCTGTATTTGAGACGCCGTGGAGAGCGTAGCCCTTGGCCATCATTCTTGGCAGGTACGACGTCGCACGTGGAAAAAATGTCCGATATAGAGGCAATTAATGCTGAATTGGCGGGGGACTACGACGGGCTCCATTGCAAAGCCTGTCGTACTCCAGGGGCAATTACGATTTCTTCGGCGGATAGTTGCCGCGCAGGCGACCGGACTTGTTGCCGGTTTTGCTCCGCAGGTTCGGTACAAGCGGGCGAGATCTGGGTTGGGGGTTGGAGCGGCTTTGGGGTTGCGGTTGTTTGCTCATGGTTCGCCTCCTGAATTTTCAGGGATTTGCGAAGTGGGTTATTGGTGAAGTTTAGCTAATTGACTGTGGGCTGGGTCGTTTGGCGCTTGGGGAATGTGCGCTGAGTGAAATCCGAAGGTTCATGGTCGAAACCCGAAAATTCATGGCGGAACAAAGCAAACTCAAGCAAGGGACCTCCTGGTATCCATTCGCGTTAGGGGCTGGTAGGGTGACCACCATCGTCGCCGCTTGAGTTTTGCCGTTGCGCAGCCCACCTTGCCCGATATGGGTTCACTCAGCAGGCACGAACGGTAACCTGCACAGGAAGTAGCAGCATGTCCACACAACCTACGAATCAATCCAGCATTGAACAACTGCACCGCGACGTTGCAGCTTTTGCCGAAGAGATGCGTCGTCCCGCCCCAAACGCGATCCGCTCTGCTGTGGTGCCGTTCAGCATCGGTGCCGCGCTGGCACTGGCTACCTTTGTCGTCGTCGCGGTTGTGGTTCGACTGATCTAGTCTCTTGCCCATTCTTCCTTTGTCTATGCAGAAAGGGGGCTGCAGAAAGAGTGGAGAAAGGGGACGGATTTATCAGTCAAAAATATATCTGTCCCTTTAATATTTTATTTATTTGTTTTTTCAAGTTTAGCTTGTTTGATGGCTAGAAAGTCGGCTGCGCGCGGCAAGGAGTTTGTATTTTTCTGATTGGAAAGGTACGAAGTCATCCGGCCAAGGAGTTACTGACTCGCATAGTAGTCTGTATTGCTCAGGAGCGCTAAGGTTGACTTTGAGTACAGGAATGCTAGTGGTAAGTTGGTTGCCCATAACTCCGAGCATACGATTTGCGTGAATTAAATCTTCATTGAGGTAGTGAGGGTAGTAACCAAGATGATGTCCAGTATCGGGGTTCACAACCGAAATTGCATTTGAATCGGCTTGGTTTCCTTCTTCAATGATACAAGTAAGTTTCGTATGGCTCTCTAGGGCGAGCAATTCTCTTTTGGCTGCATCTGAAATATAAGCAATGCCACTCATAAAGAATTTTAATCTATATTCGTTGTTTGCTGTTTTTTGCGGAACTTTGATGATTCGAAAGTTGTCTGTTTTTTTTGAGCCTCCTGAGGCGCTAAGAATTTCAAGAGGGTCGTTGGCACCGGGCGTCATATCTAGCCATGAAAGCATGGTGAAATATTCTGGACGTCTTTCAGGAATTAATCTGTTTTGAAAGAAAGGAAAAAGTTCGGCTGATACATACTCTTTATTCAAGATGCTCATTCGCGGGAACGGAATAAAGCTTTTGTTAAGCGCTCCTTGGGTGTAGGCAAAGCTATAGATTCCCTGGGACTCGGTTAGCTTAGCCACAGGTTCCCACATCGTTGTTTCGGGATCCTGCCAAATTACGAATGCACTACTCATATGTTTTTATCTGCCGCTTTCTAAATAATGGATCTAAGTTTTCCTTAAAGAAAGGTATCAAGGTCATCATATTCGCTTTGTTACAACGAAGCATTTCAAGAGCAAATTTTTTAGATACATCGCTCATTATTTCCGCAGGTATTGGGTCGATAGTAGCTTGCATTATGTCAGTAGTCAATGCGTTCAATTGGCCTAGCCAACTCAAAGCCGCTCTCGGATTAAGTATTCCAAAATATTCAAATGCTTTAAAAGTGCGAAGTCTTTTATCCTTTAAGTAAAAGTACGACTTCGCTCGTTGCACGTAGGTCGAAACATGCTGCCCTTGGTCGAGTGAGTTTAATCTATGCGTCTTAGTTGCATCAGATTCATTGCGACCCAAGCCCGCTGCATGATCGAATGACGGAGCAAGGTGGAAACGTCCCTTGCCGGTTACAATTAATCCCCAATTTTCGCTGTGTCGGTCTTGATTGGATAGCAGTGCATCAAGCATCAAATAGCCAGTGAAGAAATCAGCGGCGCTCTTAATGTTGGGTAAGCTGTTAAATCCTAAAGGTTTGTTTCTTATTATTCGTCGCAGTATGATGTAAACATGCATAATGTTTTGTTTTTCAGATTTTTTTGGGATTTCAGTATTGATTGGGGCGCTGTAGTTTTTTAGGATCTCGTTACCAGTTACAAGGTAGGCATTATCGCTGGAGATGAAATTTTTAGTTATTACGCCGCGAGTTGTGTTGTTGTGGGCTAACTCGTAATCCGCACATGGAATAAATAATTTCTTGGAGATTTCGCATGCGATTTTTTCTGACCAATCTTCCCCATCTCTTGAGATGAGTTTGTTGGTAGAGTCATATGTCTCAATTGACTTAAATAAATAATGATTTCCGGCAGGATCGGAGCACCAGTATTTGGCTTTGGTGCCAAGAGGCTCGAATTCCTCCTGTTTGAAGTTTGATATATCAAAAATTTCATATTTCATATATTCGCCACTTCAGCATAAATTTCTTGCATCTTGTTCTCCAAATAAAGCTTCGCAACTGAGAGGTGTTGATAATAGTGCAAAAAAATGCACTAGTTCAGTGTTGCAGAAGCTTATTGAGAGTAATGCGGTTTGGGGCATAAATAATGCTTTTATTATCGCTCGTTTTCGTAATATATCCACTGTTTTGATGTGGTTTCGTCCTATATTTGAGCTCTGTGATACTAGTGGGCATTTCTGATGCCTCGGAATTAAATAGTGTATATTTTTGTTAAAAAAACGGGCGCCTTCAGCGCCCGTTCATTCACTCCGCCGCCTGTGCCCGCAATCGCCGCCCAATCACATCCATCAAATCACAACCATCCCTCAACGGAATGGCCAGTAGTTTAGAAAAGTCGGAAAGCACCACCGTGTCGCAACCAATCTCAGCCCGGAAGGCAATATTCTCCAACACCTGCGTAGCCGCACGAATACGGTAATCCGCCATGGCTTGCAGAACGTCGAGTGGAGCTTCGGTATCAATGAGCAGGGAGGCCGGAACCAGGTCAATCCCGGTGAGAGGCATGTATCGATTCATTGTGAAGATCTCTGTTTGATTGGCTAAAGGCCGTTACTCAGTCGTCGCCAAACGATTGGGTGGCAGCTGTGCGCAGGTTGGCGAACCGGCAACAGAGAAAACCGGCAAACCCGAAGGTCTCCCGCGCACAGCCGCCATAACAGCGGCTTTGCGGGTGCGATGATACCTGCAATAAAGCGGATAGCCTTCGCATTCTCTGAAGTCAGGTCGCCAAACCCGAATCGCCATAACGGGCGACGGCGCCGACTATAAGCCGCACGGGATCAGTGCGGGAAGGTGAGGCATTCCGAGCTTTGTGTAGGACCTTTGACGATGAAACTTCAGACCTTTCACATCACGTCGCTGGAAATACAAACACAGACCTGAGATGTTCACTGCCGTTTGGTTTCAGCCACCAACGCTATCCTTAATCACCGCTCCTGCCGTCGAGATGGACCTTCGCTCATGCAAACCGCAACCCCCCAACGCCCCCTCTGGCAAACGTACCTGCTGTTCCTCGCCCCGATGGTCCTGTCGAACTTCCTGCAATCCATGTCCGGCACGGTCAACAGCGTCTACATCGGCCAGATGCTCGGCACCCAGGCCCTGGCGGCGGTGTCGGGGATGTTCCCCATCGTGTTTTTCTTCATCGCCCTGGTCATCGGCCTCGGTGCGGGGGCTGGTGTGTTGATCGGGCAGGCGTGGGGTGCGCGGGAGGCGCATCTGGTGAAGGCGATTGCCGGGGCGACGTTGTTGTTGGGGGTATTGATCGGGTTGGTGGCGGCGGTGGTGGGGAGTGTGTTTGCGCGGTCGGCGTTGGTGGGGTTGGGGACGCCGACGGATGTGCTGGACGATGCGGTGGCGTATGCCCATGTGATGTTGTGGATCATGCCGTCGCTGTTGGTGTTTGTGTTGTTCACGCAGTTGTTGCGTGGGGTGAGCGATACCTTGTCGCCGTTGTTGGCGCTGGTGGTGTCGACCATTGTTGGGCTGGCGCTGACGCCGGCGTTGATTCGCGGGTGGTTGGGTTTTGCGCCGATGGGGATTCAGAGTGCGGCGTTTGCCGGGTTGGTGGGTAACCTGGTGGCGATGGGGTTGCTGGCGTGGCGCTTGATTGGCAAGGGCCATCCGCTGGCGCCGGACCGGGAGTTCTTTGCGGCGATGAAGCTGGACATGGCGATTCTCGGCAAGGTGCTGCGCATCGGGTTGCCCACCGGCTTGCAGATGGTGGTGTTGTCGCTGTCGGAACTGGTGATTCTGGCGCTGGTGAACCAGCACGGTTCCCAGGCGACGGCGGCGTATGGCGCGGTGACGCAGATCGTCAATTACGTGCAGTTCCCGGCGCTGTCGATTGCGATTACCGCGTCGATCCTCGGGGCGCAGGCGATCGGGGCCGGGCGCATCGAGCGCATGGGGCCGATTTTGCGCACGGGGTTGATGATCAATGTGTGCCTGACCGGTGGCCTGGTGGTGCTGGGGTATTTGCTGTCGCATTGGTTGCTGGCGTCGTTCCTTACTGAGGAGGCGACGCGGAACATGGCTCAGCACCTGTTGCACATCATGCTCTGGAGCCTGTTGGTGTTCGGCTTCCAGGCGATTATCGGCGGCATCATGCGTGCCAGCGGCACGGTGATGATGCCGGTGGCGATTTCCATTGTGTGCGTGGTGGGTGTGCAGTTGCCGGCGGCATATCTGCTGGATGCGAAGTTCGGGCTGCAAGGGGTGTGGATGGCGTTTCCGGTGGCGTACCTGGGGATGCTGGTGTTGCAGACGCTGTATTACAAACTGGTGTGGCAGCATCAGAAGATTGAGCGGTTGGTGTAGGCGGGACGAAGGGGGCGGATAATGCTATGCACCGAAACCTGTGGCTACAGAAGGCAGGTTTGGCGGAAGTTGGCAGGCGTGTTCGCCTGGGGAGGTTTTTACATGAGCCCCTTGTCCCATTCCATCCTGCAAGACCGGCCGGCGGCCGGGCGGCGTTTGATCGAGCCGCTGCTGCCTTACGCCCAGCGGGCCGATGTCATCGTTCTGGCCTTGCCCCGTGGCGGTGTACCGGTGGCCTATGAAGTGGCTACGGCGCTGAAGGTTCGCCTGGACCTGATGCTGGTGCGCAAGCTCGGTGTGCCGTCCCACCCGGAGTACGCCATGGGCGCGATTGCCAGCGGCGGTATCCGGATTCTCAATGAGGAGGCGCTGCGGGTGCACCCGATTGATCGCGCGGCGTTCGACGCCGTGGTCGAACGGGAAACCCGCGAGTTGCTGCGCCGCGAGAAGGTCTATCGCGGCACGCGGCCGCCGGTGCAGCTCAAGGATCAGGTGGTGATCCTGATCGACGACGGCCTGGCCACCGGTGCTTCGATGAGGGCTGCGATCCAGGCGTTGCGGGTGCAGGCGCCATTGCGCATCGTGGTGGCGGTGCCGGTGGCGCCGATCGACACGGTGGAGGCGCTGCGCAACGAGGTGGATGAACTGGTCTGCCCGCTGATGCCCGAGTGGTTCACTTCGATCGGGCATTGGTACATGGATTTTTCCCAGACCTCGGATGCCGAGGTGATCGCGCTGTTGCAGCGGGCGTGGCAACGCGGGGAGTGCGGGTAGCGCTGACGGCCATCGGCAGGTGGTCGCAAATCACCGCGTGAGGTGGAATAAACGCCGGTTGTTTGCTTAAGTCATTTGATGCCACCCGACCTGTGCGGCACCCCAACTCAAGACGGGAGCCCTCCCGGAGAGTGCCATGAACCTTCGATCCGCGCGTTGCGTTGTTCTGGCCGGCACGCTGGTGTTCGGCCTGGTGCCGTTCGCTAAAGCCGTGGAATACAAGGATGTGAACGCCAGGGCCAGCACCTTGAGTTTCACCTATGAGCAGATGGGTTCGAGAGCCTACGGCACCTTTGGCAAGTTCAAGGCCAAACTGGACTTCGACACCGATAACCCCGGCGCCGCCCATGCCGCGCTGACCATCTACCTGAAGAGCATCGACGCCGGCAGCAGCGACGCCAACACCGAGCTGCAAAAAACGGCGTGGTTCGACACCGCGACTTATCCGGTGGCGACCTTCGAGTCGACGTCCATCAAGGCCCTGGGCGATAACCGCTACACCATCACCGGCAAGCTTTCCCTGCGGGGGCTTACTCGCGAAGTGAGTGTACCGGTGCTGCTGAAATCGGAGAGCGCCATCGGCATTTTCGAGGGCCAGCTGGTGCTCAAGCGTGACGACTTCAAGATCGGCGAAGGCGAGTGGGCGGACAGTGTGGTGTCCAACGAGATCAATATCCGCTTTCGGATGGTGGCGCCGCAGCGGTGACCGTCAGCGCAAATGCCAGGCACTTTGCCGATAGAACCGATAGTCAGTAAACCTCACCTCGGTACCACCTTGCGATTCGCAAAAGAAAAACGCCCGATCCACATTGCATGGACCGGGCGTCGATCAATCCGCTCTAGTGCACTGGCACCGTCACGGTTTTGCCGAAGGCCGATGTGACGGTCGCCGTCGGGTTAGGCGACGGGCCACTGCCGGTGGTGGTCACCGCTATATTCCAGCGTGCGCCTGTCGCCGTCGGCGTCAGGGTGGCGGTGCCAAGGCTCACCGGACCGGAGGTGGTCGTGGCAGTCGCCGTGATGGTATTGCCCGTGCCACGCGAGGTGGTGCCGGACAGGACCCAGTAGTAACGGCTGTTGCTGCGGGCGGTGACGGTAGCGCTGGTGACGATCAGGTTCTCGACGACACCTGCCGAGACCGCCACGGACACCGTCGTCGGTGCCGACTCCGCACCCTTGGCATCGGCGGCCTTATAGGTAAAGGTCGCGGTGAACGGCGCGGGGACCGTGGCCGGTGGTGTGTAGGTCACGCGCAGACCATCGGTGCTGACCGTGCCCTTGCCGGAGTCCGGTTGCTCCAGGCCCACCACTTTAAGCGGCACGTTACCGTCAGGGTCGGAGTCGTTGGCCAGGACGTTGATGGGCACTGGTTGGCCGTTGTTGCTGATGGCGCTGTCGGGGTTGGCGATCGGATTTTTGTTATCGCCGTCGTTGTTACGGGTATCGCCAGTGCGGAAGGTTGGCAGCGCGGCGGAGTTGACGTAGTTGACGCCGTCCCAGCCAGGCAGGGGCGTTGGCATCAACTGGAACTGGCCCGGGTGCTCGATATCCCAGCGCAGCAGCATGGAGGTGTCCTCGTGCTGGGTGTTGTGGCAGTGCTCCATGTAGGTCCCGGCGAATTCGCGGAAGCGGATCGCCATTTCCACATCCACCGAACTGTCGATGCCCTCGCCGATGCGATAGACGTCCTTGCGTGCCCATTTTTCCCATTCTGGTGGCGCCTTGCCGTCACGGTGGAGGATGATCCCCTCTTCGAAGTGCACGTGCACAGGGTGGTTCCAGCCGTTGCCGCCGCTCTTGATTTTCCACACTTCCATGGTGCCGTCGCCGGAGAACCCGGCATCGGTCGGGCCGTTCGCCAGTTGCGGAGCGGCGCTGATGATCCGAGGGTCCATGGGGTAGCCGAAACCACCGTCGGTCTTGATGGTCCAGGGGGCGTCGTCGGTGCCGTCGGAGCGGCCGAAGATGAACTCGCGATGGCGTGCCACCTTCAGCTTGGCCTGCACTACCGGATCGTCGCGGTTGATCGTCAGCGGGAGCATGGTCTTGCCGGCCGCTTTGCCCGGTTTGGCGGGTTCGTAGTCGGCGGGGTTCATGCTCACGTCCTGGCCGGCATAAGGCTTGACCACCAGCTGCAGGAACTTGCCCACCCCCGGGTCGCCGTTGTCCCATTCCAGCCCTTTGCTGCCCTGCTTGAGCACCGCTTTGTACTTCCCGGACAGGACATCGGCCAGGCTCAGCAGTGTAGCCTCCGGACCCTTGCCGTTCTGGTGCTCCATCAGGTTGACGAAGTACAGCTTGTCGCCGACGCTGATCCCGTTTTTCGCGAAGTTGACGATGATGTCGTAACGCTCGGCGATACCCATGGTGGGCAGGATGGCGTTGTGGTTCTGCATGTCGCCGTCACCGTCCAGGTCCATGCTGCCGTCGAACGGCACGGCATGTTCCATGAGGTTGCCGTCGTTGCCGACCATGTGGAACGGCACGCGGGTGTAAGACACGCCGGAACCTGCCGGGCCGGGGAATTCGCCACCGGAGCCTGCGACTTCACGCACCAGCGCGATCCTGAAGTAGCGCGACACCGAGCCGTTGAGGATGCGGAAGCGGTAGCTGCGCGCGCGCACATTCAGGCGTGGCTGGTACTGCCAGTTGACCAGGATCTGATCACCGAGGAAACCGTCGGTGTTGAACGGGTTGAACCACAGCTGGCCATTGGCGTCCCAGGCCTTGTCGGCCACCATCAGGTTGACGTCATAGTCACGGTTGCCCCAGGGCAGCGCCGAACCGCTGGGCAGGCGCAGGTTGACGCCGTCTTCGAAGGCTTCGTTACCGCGATCCAGGGCGCTGTAGTAGTTCATCATCACCGCGTTGCCCTTGTAGACGTTCTGTGCGGTGAAACCGTTCATGTGGTCATGGAACCAGTGGGTGCTCATGGTTTCACGCCAGTCGCCACGGATCTTGATGCTGCCGTTGTTGCACGTCTTCAGGCCCGGAGTGGCATCGTTGACGAACAGGGTTTCGCCCGGGGCGCAGGGGAACGCCGCGCGCGGATCCTGGGCGCTGGTGTTGATGGTGTCATAACCGGCCAGTTGAATTGGCCAGCGATAGTCGTAGTACTGCCCCGGAAAGAAAAACGCATTGGCAAAGCCGTCGCTTTCGGCCGGGGTGTGGCCGTTGTGTTCGTGGGTGCTGAGGGTGTGCAGGCCAAAACCCATGTTGGCCGACGGATCGATCGGCAGGGCGTTGTAGTGACGCATCAGCGTCGGTTGGCCGTAGCGCACCATCAGCAGTTTTGGCGGAAAGGTGCCGTCGAAGGTCCAGAGCGCCTTGTGGTTCTGGATCGGCATGTTGGGGTGGAAGCGGGTGTCGATGCCTTTGGTGGTGCCTGTCGTGGTCGGGAGGTCTGAAGTCTGGTAGTACAGCCCGCCAGGCCCGAACTCACCAACGGCGTAGTTGTGCAGCTGGCGACGGTCGCGCATGCCGCCATTGAGCTTGGCGCCCGCTTGAGCAGTCTTGAAGGCGACCTGCGGGTAGAACTCGTTCCAGCGCTGGTGCGACCAGCCTTTTCCTGGCGGACGACCTTCGGCTGGCGAGCCGACCGGATGGCGGTTGAGGAAGGCTTCGATCTGCGCTTTCCACGGGTTGCGGTCCAGTACGTTGGAATACTGCGACGGAAACGGGTACAGCCCCGGCTGGCGCATGAAGGCTTCCAGGGCCGCGGCCGAAGGACCGCTGCGGGCGATGTTGTTCGGGTCCTGCATGGGCGCCGGGCCGACGAGCGGAACCGGGAAGGTCAGGGGCGGTGCCGGCAGTGTCGGGTCGAGTTTTTCCGTGCCGAATTCTTCGAACAGCAGCAGTTGCTGGGTGTACGGCTGCGCCCCGAACAATGGGCTGGGCTTGCCATTGGTGGGGATCTTGAAGGATGTCTGCAGGGCTGGCGGCAGCACGTTGTCGGTCGTTGGCGTGGTGAGGCGGGTGCCAAAGGCGCCATTGGGCAGGGCGATGGCGCCCTGGAAGGCGGGTGGCATGGCCAGTATGGCATCCAGCGCGGCCTTGGGGTCGGCCGGCGGGTTGGTATACGCCGAAGGATCTGTTGGCGGCGGCTGGCTGACATCATCAAGCGGTGCGGCGTTGCCGATGCTGATGTTGATCAGCATCACAGCGGCGATGCCCGGTTTCCTGAAAAGGCCGAGCGACTTGAGATCAGGTATTCTCTTCATATTGTATTTCCTCGGGGGCGCGCCGGTGAGGCTGACGTTCGCAATTCGCTCTTTGCAAGAGCTGCGCCAATCGCGAGTGGATCCGAGGGATAGGAAAAATCGTTTTGTATCAAAAGATTGATGGCTGTGGTGGCGGTTATCGCGCCGCAGTGGGGGGGAATCCTCAATGTTGGGGGCCTTCACCCCCCGGTTCCCCCCACCGCGCAGGTGTCAGGCGCGCTATGATAGGCCGCCTTTTCCTCCCGGAGCCTGTCACCGCAATGCCCCTGATCAGCCACTTCAAGACTCCGTGCCCCGAGCACGTCAATAGCCAGATCCTGCAGATGGTGGTCGACAACCTGACCGACATCAGCATGGTCGCGATCCCGCCAAGCAACCTGCTGTACAACCTTTATCAGTACGCGATCGGCTATGAGGTGCACCTGTATCTGCAAGCGTTGAACGGTGAGAAAGGCATTGCCGTGGAGTTGATCGTTGCCACTGACGAAGACGACCCGGAAAAGGTGATCGGCTTTTTGCTGTACCTGCCGGTGCAGGACGATCCCGAGGCGTGTGGCGTGGCGTACATGGCGGTGCAGGCCGAGTATCGGCGCCAGGGCGTGGCCCGGCGGATGCTGCGGGAAATGGTCGGCCGCTATCCCCATGCCGAGCTGACTTGCGCGGTGGCCAAGGTGCCGTATTTCGAGGCGATGGGCTTTCAGGTGGTGGACGTGCGTGCGACCCAGGTGTTGATGAATACCCGTGACCACGCCACCGATGGCTTGATGGCGCTGCTGGATGTGGCGTCGATCTACAGCTCGCTGGAAGTGCGGCAGATTCATACCTACTTGCTGCAAAAGCATGGCAAGCGGGCCATGACCGACGCGGAAAAACAGCGCGACCGGCACCTGGACCAGTTGACGCACAAGGCCCAGGAATTTGTGCGGGGGCGGTTGGGGGACGATGCCGTACCGGCCAGTAGTCCTCGACTTCGGTTGGTCTGACCGAGTTCATCTAAACACCACCCCCCCTGTGGGAGCGGGCTTGCTCGCGAAAGCGGTGTGTCAGCCAACATTTTTGGCGACTGATACGACGCCTTCGCGAGCAAGCCCGCTCCCACAGGGGATTGGTTGCCCGCGAGAGCTCGCTCAGCGTTTAAGCCAGCTTCACATTCATGGTGATCCGCGCCGTGAACACCTTCTTGCCCTCGGCATCGTGAATGTCCACCGGCACGATCTTGTCGCCTTCGGTGGTCCAGTCCACGGCATCTCCCTCGGCTACCGCCGTCACATCGCTCTTGGCCTTGGCCAGGTATTCAACGGTCATGCCTTTGGGAATCCAGCGGGCGCCGGCGGGAATGGAAACGTCGGTCATCATCCCGGCGGCCAGCTCGGCGGCGTTGCACATCGCAATCGCATGCACCGTACCCAAATGATTGGTGATTTCCCGGGCAAACGGCACGTGCACGGTGGCGCTGCCTTTGCGCAAATCCTTGACCAGCGGGTTGATGGTGGAGAAGTAGGGCGCCACCTGGCAGGCCATTTTGCTGAACGCCTGCGGGCCTGCGCTGCTGAACATGCTGAGGAACTGACTCATTTTGATGCCTCTTGAGGATGACAGTTTGAAGAACAATATTCTTTAACAGAATAATGTTCTGCAACGGAACAGTATTCTGTCGAGGAGAAATCTGTCAACCTAGTGCCACTTGTTCGTTGGCAACCGCCAGCTCCACCTATGACTTTTCTGGACCGTTTTTCAGCATGGAAACCGCCGATCTGCTCGAACGCTGCTACCCCGGACGACGCGCCGAACTCAAGCGCGACATCTTCAGAAAGGCCCTCGGCCTGTTCAACGAACAGGGGATCGAGGCCACCACCATCGAAATGATCCGCGCCGAATGCGACACCAGTGTCGGCGCGATCTATCACCATTTCGGCAACAAGGAAGGCCTGGTGGCGGCGCTGTTCTTTACCGCTCTCGACGACCAGGCCCGCTTGCGCGACAGCTACCTGGCTGAGGCACACACCACACAAACGGGGGTGCATGCGCTGGTGCACAGCTACGTGGATTGGGTCGATAGCCAGCCGGAGTGGGCGCGGTTCCAGTACCACGCGCGGTTTTCCGTCACCAAGGGGCCGTTCAAGGACGAACTCGCCAGCCGCAACAAGACACGCAACAAGCAGTTGCTGGAATGGCTGGGCGCACAGGGGAACGAGCTGGGTGGTTTTCCGGCGGAGTTGATACCGTCGTTGATCGTCGGCCAGGCAGACAGTTACTGCCGCGCCTGGTTGTCGGGCCGGGTCAAGGGCAGCCCGAAGGCGTACCGGGACATGCTGGCCGAGGCGGCGTGGCGGTCACTGTGCATCCCCAACTCCAATGAACATCCCTTGTAGGAGCGAGCTTGCTCGCGATGGTGTGTCAGGCTGAGTGGTGTCACTGACACTCCATCGCGGGCAAGCCCGCTCCTACAGTGAGCTGTGATGTTTTTCAGAGGCAAAAAAAGAGCCTCAAAGCTCTTTGATGGGGAGGAAGTAGAGCCATTGAGGCTCAAGATGCGCATGAAGCAGGCGGTGAGCTTGGTAGGGGTTCAGTTCACTCACCACCTGCGCAGCGGCTTGAGCAAGCAAGCGACTGCGCAACTTCATCCTAAAAAGACCTAGCGTTTCACTCAAGTACCGCTAGTCGCATCCCCCGGCCAGCCGGCGCGACGCAAGGCCTTGAGCAAGGTCTCGGCATCCAGCCCCGGTACCGCGTGCCCGTTGCCTTCGGCGGTGTCGGCGGCGAGCAAGGCATTGATGATGGCTTCTTCCACGGCCTCGGTGGCGGCCAGGAACAGCTCGCTGATGTGGTCGTTGTTGACCATGCTCAGGTTGTGGGTGGTCGGCGCTTTCTTGCTCTCATAGGCGGCCGGTGGCACGTGATCGTTACCGGTGGCGAAGGCGATGAAAATGTCGCCGCTGTGGTCTTCATTACCGCCGCCAGTGCGGGCCAGGCCGAGGCTGGCGCGCTGGGCCAGACGGGTGCACTGGTGCGGCAGCAACGGCGCATCGGTGGCCAGGCAGACCACGATCGAACCCATGCCCGGATGGGGCAGCGATGCCTTGAGGAACGGCGAATCGACCTGTTCCATGTAGCGCCCGACCGGATACCCGTCAACGCGCAGTTCATTGCGAATGCCGTGGTTGGCCTGGACGATCGCCCCGACTGTCCAGCCGCCCTGGGTGCTGTTCAACCGTCGCGACGCGGTGCCGATGCCGCCCTTGAACTCGTGACAGATCATGCCGCTGCCACCGCCGACATTGCCTTCGGCCACCGGGCCACCCGCCGCCGAACGCACGGCCTGAGCCACGTGTTCCGGTTTGACGTGAAAGCCGTTGATGTCGTTGAGCAAGCCGTCGAAGGTTTCCAGCACCACCGGCATGTTCCAGTAGAGGCGCCCGTCATCCGGTTGCTGCTCGCGGTCGATCACGATCAGCGCATCGCGCACCACGCCCAGGCTGTGGGTATTGGTGAAGGCGATAGGGCTGGTCAGCAAGCCTGCTTCGCGAATCCATTCCAGCCCCGTGGCATCGCCGTTGCCGTTGAGTACATGCACACCGGCAAAACACGGTTGCTGGCTGGTGGAACCGGCGCGCGGTTCGATGACGGTGACGCCGGTGAGGATGTCGCGGCCATTGGCAGTGCGTCCTCGTATATTGCTGTGGCCGACCCGTACGCCGGGAACGTCGGTGATGGCATTGAGCGGGCCGGGTTGCAGTTGGCCGATCGGGATGTTCAGGTCGCGGGCACGTGGTTTCATGGTTTTCTCATCTTCGAGTCGTGGCAGAAAAAATCTGTGGGGCACTGCAGTTCCTGTGGGAGCGGGCTTGCTCGCGAAGGCGTCGTATCAGTCGCCAAAAGTGTTGGCTGACATACCGCTTTCGCGAGCAAGTCGGATCGCCGCACCGCCGCTCCCACAGGGTTAGTGGTGTGTCTACTGGCCATTCTTGACCTTGCTCCAGATCCGCGTCCGCACGCGCTCGGTCGCAGGCGGCAGGGGCTGGAGGGTGAACAAGGTGGCCATGGCTTCGGCCGACGGGTAGACGGCCGGGTTGCTGCGGGTCTCTTCGGCGACCAGTGTCGTGGCGCTGCGGTTGCCGTTGGGATAGTTGAGGTGGTCGCTGACCGGGGCGATGACCTCGGGGCGCATCAGGTAGTCGATGAAGGCCAGCCCTTGTTCCGGGTGCGGGGCGTCCTTGAGCAGTACCAGTGTGTCGAACCACACCGGCGCACCTTCCTTCGGCAGGCTGTAGGCGATCTTCACGCCGTTGCCGGCCTGCTCGGCGGTGGTCTTGGCTTCGAGCATCGCGCCGGACCAGCCGACCGCCACGCAGATGTTGCCGTTGGACAGGTCGCTGATGAACTTCGACGAGTTGAAGTAGGCAATGTGCGGACGCAGCTTCAGCAGCAAGGCTTCGGCCTTCTTGTAGTCCTCGGGGTTGGTGCTGTTGGGCGGCAGGCCGAGGTAGTGCAGGGCAACCGGCAGCATCTCTGATGGCGAGTCGAGCATGGCCACGCCGCATTCGCCGAGCCTGGCCAGGTTCTCTTCCTTGAACACCAGGTCCCAGGAATCCACCGGCGCCTTGTCACCCAGCACCGCGCGCACTTTGTCGACGTTGTAGCCAATGCCGTTGGTGCCCCACAGGTAGGGCACGGCGTACTGGTTGCCCGGATCGTTGTTGGCCAGTTTCGCCAGCAGATCGGTGTCCATGTTCTTGAAGTCCGGCATCTGCGCACGGGGCAAGGGGGCGAGGGCGCCGGCCTTGATCAGCGTGGGCAAACTGAAGTTGCTGGCCACCACCACGTCGTAGCCGCTGCGGCTGGTGAGCAACTTGCCCTCGAGCACTTCGGCGCTGTCGAAGGTGTCGTAGACCGGCTGGATCCCGGTGTCGCGCTTGAAGTCCTGCAGAGTGGTGGGGCCGATGTAGTCGTACCAGTTGTACACGTGCACCGTCGGGGTTTGGACCGCAAACGCCGACAGCGACACCGCCAGACAGGCGCCAAAGCCCAGATTGAAATACAAGTGGTGACGACTCATGATGCGGCACTCCTGGCCTGTTGCGGCCGGTGGTATTCAGGAGTTTTCAGCGTATCGACCGGGGTGGCCTTCACCCATTCCCATCATGGGTTACTCAAAAGGGGTAGTGCGTGGACGCGTTGTTGAAAGAGTTGCCGGTGCACCAGGGGCTGGCGCGGGTCTTCACGGCGGTGGGGCGGGATGGTTTCTGGCGTGCACTGGTGGACACCCTGCGGTTGCTGGTGCCGCTGGACAACGCGTTGGTGGCGCTGATGCGGCCGGGCCATGTGCCGCGCCTGCTGATTGATTTCGATGCCAAGGGCAACGGTGACGAGCAGGAAGAGCTGGCGGACTACCGGGCCGGCATGTACCTGCTCGATCCGTTCTATCAAGCCGCTTGCGCCGGCATCGCCGACGGCTTGCACAGCCTCGAATCGGTGGCCCCCGACCAGTTCCAGCACAGCGAGTACTACCTGAGTTACTTCAGCCGCGTGGTCGGTGGGGACGAGTTGCAGTTCATGGTGAACCTCGACGGCGCCGTGCTCGGCCTGTCCCTCGGGCGTTCGGTGCGCTTCAGCCTGGAGGAACAAGGCCGCCTGCTGTGCGTGCGTGACTGGGTATTGGCGGCGATGCGCCGACACCTGGATCTGACGCCACTGCAAGGGCCGGTCGCCGAACCGCCGGCCAGCGATCTGGCCACGTTACTCGATCGCTTCGACGCACGCCTGACGCTGCGGGAAATCGAAACCGCGCGCCTGATTCTCCAGGGTTTTTCCAGCAAGGCCATCGCCCAGAAAATGGGCATCTCCCCGGAGACGGTGAAGGTGCATCGGCGCAACCTCTATCACAAGCTCAATGTGAACGGGCATGGCGAGTTGTTTGCACTGGTGTTGCAGCCGCGGTGATCTGAGTCAGGCTACAAAAAAGCGGGACTCAGTCTCCGAGCCTGAACACCAACGCCTTCAACCCGCACTCCACATCCGCATCGGGAAACTCTGGCGGGTTCTCCAGGCGCTGCTCAAAGCGCAGGCTCGGCGCTTCGCGGGTCACGCCATCGATCAGGAAGTCGGCACCAAACGCCGGGTCGTTCATGCAGGCCAGAACCGTGCCTTGCGGGCTGAGCAGTTCCGGCAAGCGGCGCAGTACGCGCTGGTAATCCTTGGTCAGCAGGAAACTGCCTTTCTGGAACGACGGCGGGTCGATGATCACCAGATCGTACGGCCCCTTGCCGATCACCTTGCCCCAGGACTTGAACAGGTCGTGGCCGAGGAAGCTCACCTTGCTCAGGTCGTGGCCATTGAGGCGGTGGTTGTCGCGACCACGGCTCAGGGCCGGGCTGGACATGTCGAGGTTGACCACGTGGCTCGCGCCGCCTTCGATGGCCGCCACCGAGAAGCCGCAGGTGTAGGCGAACAGGTTCAACACCCGCTTGCCTTCGGCATTGGCGCGGACCCAGTCGCGACCGTAGCGCATGTCGAGGAACAGCCCGGTGTTCTGTTTGCGGCCCAGGTCGACCCGGTACTTCAGGCCACCCTCGGTGATGTTCATTTCCTCGATGACGTCCCCGAGCAGCCACTCGGTGGTGCTTTGCAGCAGGTAGCGATGCTGCAACAGCAGTGTATGGGCACCGGATTGTGTCCATTGCGCTGATTGGGTGATCGCCATCAGCACCTGCTTCAAGTCTGCCAGTTGCGTCGCTTGCGGCTCCTTGAACAACGCCACCAGCACCACGCCCTGCAACCAGTCCACGGTCACTTGCTCCAGCCCCGGCCAGCAGCGGCCACGGCCGTGGAACAGGCGGCGGGTTTCTGCGGGGGCGGCCGCGAGGGCGGTGAGCACCTGTTGGTTGAGGATGGCGAGGGCTTCAGGGTTCATCGGGTCGGGTCGGTCATTTGTAGGGGGCGGCATTTAACCATAATTGCGCAACTGGTGAATCACCACAAAACAGGGTGGGAGCGGGCTTGCTCGCGAAAGCGCAGTGTCAGTCAACATTGATAGCGACTGACACTGCGCCTTCGCGAGCAAGCCCGCTCCCACAGGGTTCTCGGTGTTCGTTGGGAGCGAGTTATCACAATTAATTTAACTCTGCGTGAGGATTTGGCGATCTTCCCGCTCCCATAATCGGCCCCAACGAACAACAAACGGGAGCCGGACATGTCGCAGACCACTGCTTCACCCAAGTCCAGTCATCCACGCTGGCTACGCCTGACCCATTGGCTCAATGCCCTTGCGGTGCTGGTGATGGTCACCAGCGGCTGGCGCATCTACAACGCCTCGCCGATCTACGAATTCAGCTTTCCCAAGGCGATCACCCTCGGCGGCTGGCTGGGCGGCGCGCTGCAATGGCATTTCGCGGCGATGTGGTTCCTGGCGATCAACGGCCTGATCTACCTGGCCTTCAACCTGTTCAGCGGACGCCTGAAGCGGCGGTTTTTCCCGGTTTCGCCCAAAGGCGTGCTGCAGGACCTGTGGGCCGCGTTACGCGGAAAACTCGGGCACGCCGACCTCAGTCATTACAACCAGGTGCAACGCGTCGCTTACCTGTTCGTGATGGTCGACATCACGCTGCTGGTGCTCTCCGGTCTGGTGTTGTGGAAGTCGGTGCAGTTCCCGCTGTTGCGTGAATTGCTGTTCGGTTACGAAGGCGCGCGCCGTGTGCACTTCTTCGCCATGGCGCTGTTGGTGGCCTTTGTCGCGGTGCACCTGGTGATGGTCGCGCTGGTTCCGAAAACGCTGTTGGCCATGATCGTCGGCCGCAAGGAGCAGGTATGAAAAAGCGCATTCAGGTACCCGGGCTGGACGAGGCCTCGATCCTCACCGACGCCCGCAAGATCCTCGCCCCGCAAATCGAAGACCGCTCGCGCCGTTCGTTCCTGCTGCGCGGCCTGACCCTCGGTGGCGTGGCCATGTTGTCCGGCTGCAACATCACCGACAACGACAGCGTCGAGACTGCGCTGTCGTCCATGTCGCGCTTCAACGATCGGGTCCAGGGCTGGCTGTTCAACCCCAACGCGATGGCGCCGACCTATCCCGAGTCGATGATTACCCGGCCGTTTCCCTTCAATGCCTTCTACGGCATCGACGAGGCGCCGACGGTGGAGGAGGAGAGCTATCGCCTGGAGGTCACCGGCCTGGTCGCCGACAAGCGCAGCTGGCGCCTCGAAGAACTGCGCGCCATGGCGCAGACCGAGCAGATCACCCGGCACATTTGCGTCGAAGGCTGGAGTGCGATCGGCCGTTGGGGCGGCGTGCGTTTCAGCGATTTCCTCAAGCGCATCGGCGCCGACACCGATGCCAGGTACGTCGGTTTCAAATGCGCCGACGACTACTACACCAGCATCGACATGGCCACTGCGCTGCATGCGCAAACCCTGCTGACACTGACTTATGACGGCGAGGTGCTGCCGCGCCAGTACGGCTTCCCGATGAAGCTGCGCATGCCCACCAAGCTGGGCTACAAGAACCCCAAACACATTCAGGCGATTTTCGTCAGCAACACCTACAGCGGCGGTTTCTGGGAAGACCAGGGCTACAACTGGTTCGGTGGCAGCTGATGAACGTGCGAAACATTCACCGTCCGCAAACCCGTGCTCCAAGGAGATTCATCATGAAAAAGTTGACCACCGTTGTTCTGTCCATGTGCCTGGCCGTTGGCGCTGCCAGTGTTTTTGCAGCCGATACGATGAGTAACGACAGCATGAGCAAGGATTCGATGTCCAAGGACGCCATGTCCAAGGATGCGATGAAAAAAGACGCGATGAAGAAGACCGACTCGATGTCCAAAGACAGCATGTCCAAGGATGCAATGTCCAAGGACACGATGAAAAAAGATGCGATGTCCAAGGATGCGATGAAAAAAAGCGAAATGTCGCAGTAAGTCCAGACAACCGCGATCCATTGTAGGAGCGAGCTTGCTCGCGATGGTGTATCAGTCAGCCCGTCATCGACTGACACTCCATCGCGAGCAAGCTCGCTCCTACAGGGGGTCGTGTTGTGCAGGGGTATGACTTGAAGTCATACCCGCATGACTTTTAATGGTTACAGCCCCGCCAACCCCCGGTGTTAAAAAATCGCAAACCAGCTCATCAACAACAAAAAAGAGCGTTTGCAACCATGACTCATCATCACTGCCGCGTCTTCGCCAACGTCCTGTTGCGCTCTTCGAACCCGAACATTTGCCACGCCAGGCCCTGTGCCTGCGTGCGCTGCTGAACACCCAAACACATCCCTCTGCGTCCCCAAGAGTAATGATCATGAAAGAACTCGACCTGTACATCGGTGAAGGTTTCGAAGGCCCGGGCGTGAACGCCGCACACATCAACATCCTGATCGGCCCGCGCAACGGCCCGGCAGGGCAGGCGTTCGCCAACAGCCTGGCCTCGCCAAGCCAGGGACACTGCCCGTTCATGGTGATCGCCCAGCCGAACATCCCGGTCAAGCCGATGACCCTGTATGTGAACAAGGCCGCGATCAGCAGCGACCTGCACGGCAACGCCACCTGGGGCGCGTCCCAGGCCGGCATCGCCAAGGCGGTTCTCGAAGCGCTGCTCGACGGCACCCTGCCGCCGGAAGCCGAGGACGAGTGGGCCATCGTGACGGCCAACTGGGTCAACCCGGCCTGCGACGACCTCGACGCCGTGTACCTGCACAACTACAACGCCTGCCGCACCGCGATCCGCGCCGCCCTGACCGGCAAGCCGGAAACCGCGCAACTGGCCGATGTGGTCAATCACATCAGCAACCCTTTCTACACGCCAAAAGCCTGAGGTCCGCGCCATGCAATACATCCGTTTGGGCAACTCCGGCCTTGAAGTCTCCCGCCTGTGCCTGGGCACCATGAACATGGGCACCCCGGACTGGAAACCGTGGATCTTCGATGAGAAGAAAAGCGAACCGATCGTCAGGCACGCCCTGGATAACGGCGTGAACTTCATCGACCTGGCGGACTTCTATTCCGCAGGTGTCGGCGAGGAAGTGGTGGGGCGCATCGTCAAGCGCCTGGCCCGTCGCGAAGACCTGGTGATCACCACCAAGGTCGGTTACGGCACCCGCTCCGGCATCAACGCCAGCGGCCACTCGCGCAAGCACATCATGGACAGCATCGATGCTTCACTGAAGCGCCTGGACATGGATTACGTCGACGTTTTCATGCTGCATTACTTCGACGTGAACACCCCGGTCGAAGAAACCATGAGCGCCATGAACGACATCGTGCGCTCCGGCAAGGCCCGCTATATCGGCGTGTCGACCATGCTCACCGGGCAGTTGGCAAAGATCCTCATGGCCTGCGAGCGCAATGGCTGGGTCAAGCCGATCAACATGCAGCTGCAATTGAACTGCGCCTACCGCGAAGAAGAACGCGAGATGATCCCGTTCTGCCGCGACCAGGGCCTCGGTGTCTCGGTGTTCAGCCCGTTGGCGCGAGGCCTGTTGACGGGGGACGCACAATCGACCCGCAATCAGACCGACTTCTTCACCCAGCAGATGTACAGCGACGAAGCCTCGTTCGAAATTGCCCATTCGGTGCAACGCGTGGCCCGTGCCCGCGGTGTGTCCAATGCGCAGATCGCCCAGGCGTGGGTGGCCAACCATCCGGGCGTGGATTGCATGCTGGTCGGCGCCGACACCACCGAACAGTTCGACAGCGCCCTCGCAGCGCTGGAGACCAAACTCGATGCTGAAGAGCTGCACGAGCTGGAACGCAATTACACGCCGTGTGACGTGATCAACGATTACACCGCCGGCAAACGAATCCTGCGTACCGCCCGTCCGGGCCTTGAGCGCTTCAACCTGACCGAGGCCGTGGCATGAGCGCGTTGATCCGTCACGGCAACTTCATCGATGGCCAATGGTCCAGCGGTGGCGCCACGTACCCGGTGCTGAACCCGGCCAACGGAGAGCTGATCGCCGAGGTGCAAAAGGCCGGCGCTGAAGAAACTGATTTGGCTATCGAAGCCGCCAACCGTGCATTGCCAGCGTGGCGCAAGCTGACCGCCAAGGAACGCAGCCAGCGCCTCAAGCGCTGGAGCGAACTGATGCTGAGCAACCAGAAGGACCTGGCCACGCTGCTCAGTCGCGAACAAGGCAAGCCACTGGCCGAAGCCATGGGCGAAGTGGTCTACGCCGCAAGCTTCCTGGAGTGGTTCGGCGAGGAAGCCAAGCGTGCCTACGGCGACGTGATCCCCAGCCACAAGGCCGATGCGCGGATCATCGTGGTCAAGGAAGCCATCGGCGTGGTGGCGGCGATCACCCCGTGGAACTTCCCGTTGGCCATGGTCACCCGCAAGGTCGGCCCGGCGCTGGCCGCCGGTTGCACGATGATCCTCAAACCCTCGGAAGAAACCCCGTTGTCGGCCTTTGCGTTGGCGGTGCTGGCCGAGCAGGCCGGGATTCCGGCCGGGGTGTTCAACATCGTTTCCGGCGATGCGGTGGCGATTGGCGGCGCGCTGCAAGCGTCCAGCGTTGTGCGAAAACTGTCGTTCACCGGCTCGACCCGCACCGGCAAATTGCTGATGCGCCAGGCCGCCGACACCTTGAAAAAGGTCTCTCTGGAACTGGGCGGCAACGCGCCGTTCATTGTGTTCGACGATGCCGATCTGGATGCGGCGGTGAAAGGCGCAATGGCTTCGAAGTTCCGCAACACCGGGCAAACCTGCGTCTGTGTAAACCGCTTCTTCATTCAGGACGGCGTGTACGAAGCCTTTACCGGCAAACTCGCTGAAGCCGTAGCGGCCATGCGTGTCGGCAGCGCCCTGGACGGCGAAACCGAACAAGGTCCGCTGATCAACAGCGCTGCGCTGGCCAAGGTCGAACTGCACGTGAGCGACGCGGTGGAGAAGGGCGCCAAAGTCTTGTGCGGCGGCCGTCGTCATGCGCTGGGCGGCACGTTCTACGAACCGACCATCCTCGCCGAAGCCAACAGCGAGATGCTGATCGCCCAGGATGAAACCTTTGGTCCGGTGGCTGCCTGCTTCCGCTTCAAGGACGAAGCCGAGGTGCTGCAAAAGGCCAACGACACGCCGTTCGGTTTGTCGGCCTACTTCTACAGCCGCGACATCGGCCGCGTCTGGCGCATGGCCGAAGGCCTGGAAGCCGGCATGGTCGGGATCAACGAAGGGATCATTTCCACGGAAGTGGCGCCGTTCGGCGGCATCAAGGAATCGGGCCTGGGTCGCGAAGGATCGAAGTACGGTCTGGATGACTACCTGGAACTCAAATACCTGTTGATGGGTGGTCTGTAAGCGCCACGCCGCCCCCCTGTAGGAGCGAGCCTGCTCGCGATGGACGTCAACGATAACGCTGGGAGCCTGACACCCCGCGGTGCCCTGAAGTCCATCGCGAGCAAGCTCGCTCCTACAGGGATACACGTTTCATTTCTCCATCAATAACAACAACTGGAGACGAACATGTCCGTAACACCGGTAAAAATCGATGACCTGCCCATCGGCCGCTTTCACATCAAGATCGCCGGCCTGACCTTCGGCGCACACTTCACCGACGGCTACATCCTCGGCCTGATCGGTATCGCCTTCACCCTGCTGAGCCCGCAGATGCAACTGGATGCATTCTGGCAGGGCCTGATCGGCGCTTCGGCCCTGATCGGCCTGTTTCTCGGCAGCCTGTTCTTCGGCTGGATTTCCGACAAGGTCGGCCGGCAGAAAATCTTCCTGGTCAGTTTCATCCTGATCACCGTCGCTTCGGTGATGCAGTTCTACGTGGAATCGGCGATGGCGCTGTTCCTGTGCCGGGTGCTGATCGGCATCGGCCTGGGCGGTGACTTCAGTGTCGGCCACGCCATGCTCGCTGAGTTCGCACCGAGAAAGCACCGTGGTGTGTTGCTCGGCTCGTTCAGCGTGATCTGGACGTTTGGCTACGTCGCCGCGACCTTCGTCGGCACCGCCATGCTCAGCCTCGGCGACGATGCCTGGCGCTGGATGCTGGCTTCGTCGGCGATCCCGGCGGCACTGATCCTGATTGCCCGTATCGGCACCCCGGAATCGCCCCGCTGGCTGGTCAATCAGGGCCGCATCGCCGAGGCCCGCGCCATCGTCAAGAAACACCTGGGCGACCACGTCGAACTCGACGAAACCCCGTCCAGCGAAATCCGCTCCGGTTACGCCGTGCTGTTCAGCCGTGAATACCGCAAGCGCACGGCGTTCAACTGCCTGTTCTTCGTGTGCATCGTGATGCCGTACTTCGCCATCTACACCTTCCTGCCGTCGATCCTGCAGAAAATGGGCCTGGCCGAAGGCTTCGGCACCGAACTGATGTTGAACATGTTGCTGATCCTCGGCGCGCTGATCGGCATCTGGTGCACCATCAAGTTCACCCGGCGCGGGTTCCTGATCAACTCGTTCATCATTCTGGCGGTAGCGTTGTTCCTGCTGGCGGTGTTGCCGGGTAGCGCGGCATGGCTGATGGTGCTGGTGTTCGGCGTGTTCACCCTGGTGCTGTCGGCGGTGAGCAACCTGGTGGGCGTGTTCCCGGCCGAGAGCTTCCCGACCGAAGTGCGTGCCAGCGGTATCGGCCTGGCCACGGCGGTGAGTCGCCTGGGTTCGGCGATCAGCACCTTCCTGTTGCCGGTGAGCGTGGCGGGGATCGGTTTGAGCCCGACCATGGGCATTCTCGCGGCGATCCTGGCCATCGGTGCGTTGCTTTCGTGGGCGTGGGCACCGGAGACCAAGTCGTTGACCTTGAGCCAGGCGTGCAAGGCGCAGAGTCCGGTTGAGGGTCAATCGCCGGTGGCGGTGAAAGTGGCAGCGCCGGTCTGACTGACTGTTGCAGATCCAAATGTGGGAGCGGGCTTGCTCGCGAAGGCGTCGTGTCAGTCGCTATTGATGTTGGCTGGCACACCGCTTTCGCGAGCAAGCCCGCTCCCACAAGGGGAATGTCGGTGACTTAAGGGTTGCTGACCAACCCCAACCACTCGGTAAACAACCGTACCTTCGACAGGCCCTGCTTGTCGTTCGCCACATCCAGCCAATAGCCATACGGCCCGACCACTTCCACCGGGGTGATCGGCAGCAGGCTGCCATTGGCCAGTTCCTTTTCGATCATCTGCCGGTCGATCACCGCCAGCCCGCCGCCCGCCAGTGCGGTGTGGATCACCTGGTCCAGGGTGCTGAATTCCAGCCCTTGCCCGGCATCGACATCGTTGCGGCCCATGGCCGCCAGCCAATTTTCCCAGACCTTCAAGCGTTTGCCGTCGTGCAGGATGTGCAGCAATGGAAACTGCCGCAGGTCCGGCGGCTGGTCACCGTTGAACAGCTCCGGGCTGGCCACGGCGATGTGCCGTTCCATCACCAGTAGCTGGCTGCTGCAATGACTGGCCGCCTCAAGGCCGAAGCGGATGTGGCAATCGATCTCCGCGAGGCTCTCATTGCCCATCTGGTTGGTCACGCTCAGGCTGATATCGGGATAACGTTGCACGAATGCGCGCAGGTGTGCCGACAGCCAGCGTGTGGCCCAGGTGGGCGGCGCGACGATGCGCAGGCGTTGGCGCAGATTGGGCACCCGTACGGCTTGCAGGGCGCGTTCGATATGGTCGAAGGCTTGCGCCAGATGCGGCGAGAGGGCGGTGCCGGTTTCGGTCAGGGTCAGGCCCTGGGGCGTGCGGACGAACAGCGCGACGCCGAGATAATCTTCAAGCTGTTTGATCTGCCGGCTGACGGCGCCCTGGGTGACGTTCAATCCCAGGGCCGCCTGGCTGAAACTGCGATGCCGCGCGACTTCTTCAAAGACACGCAGCATGTTGAGCGAGGGCAGTTGACGCATGGGAGGGGGCTCATTTGCGAGGATGTTTTGTAGCGCCTATCTGACTATTGGCAACGAGCCGATGCAAGTGTTGTTTGGGCTGACGCCTTCGCGGGCAAGCCCGCTCCCACAAATCCCTGTGGGAGCGGGCTTGCCCGCGAAAGCGTCCTCAAGGACGCCAAAAATTCCGGATCAGAAGTAGTAGCCGATGTTCACGTACAACTGGTTCTCCCACTGATCAGTCCCACCCGCCCCGAGGCTCTGGGTATAGCTGCTGCCGCCAATGTACGGATCGTTCTTGCCGAACAGCCATTCGGTGTAGACCCACAATTTGCTGACCGCGAACGAGGTGCCGAGGATCATCCGCTGGGAGGTCTTGAAGTCATCGGCGGATTTGTCGAAGGCGCTGTAGTTGGCATAGAGCTTGACCCCGCTGACCTGGTCGAACAGGTACTTGCCGGCCACGTCATAGCTGACGTCCGCCACGTACAGGTTGCCGCGGCTGGCGACGTTGTAGGTGCCGTCGTAACCGCCGAGGGTCACCAGTTCATCAGTGCCGGGGTTGCGCGGTGACATCTGCTGCCGCGCTGCCTGCAACTGCACGCCCCAGGGGCCGTTCTTGCCCAGGTAGTGCACGGCCACGGCATTGCGCCGGCCGTCGTTATCGGTGTCCCTGTTCTGGATGCTCGACGTCAGGCCGGAAACACCGACCTCGGACTTCCATGGCCCCAGGTCCAGCGCCTTGGCCACGCGCAGCACCACGGTATTGCGTTCCTGGTTGTCGCTGCCGTCGGCCACATAGCTGTCGGCCTCCGACACCACGCTGGAGTAGGTGACGCCGTTGCTGGTGCCTTTGCCTTGCCAGGCCGGGCGCAGGTAGTAACCGGCCTGGATGTTCCAGTCACCGCTTTGCTGGATGTACTTGGCGCCGACCTGTTGCACATCTTCCAGGCCGATGACGTTGCCCAGGGTTTCGTAGAAGGTGCTGCCGAAGTACGGCTGCAAACCGAACGGCACC
Source organism: Pseudomonas sp. Pseusp16 (assembly GCF_047324915.1). Lineage (NCBI taxonomy): Bacteria > Pseudomonadati > Pseudomonadota > Gammaproteobacteria > Pseudomonadales > Pseudomonadaceae > Pseudomonas > Pseudomonas sp. Pseusp16. The sequence continues at coordinate 720,252 of NZ_CP168522.1, forward strand.
GTGTTCAGGCCCACTTGCACCTGCTGGTCGGGGTTGAACTTGTAGCCGGCCCACGCGTACTTGGCGAATTGGATGTCGCCATAGTTCCTGGTGTACTGGTAGGGATAGGAACGGCCGTAGAAACGGTACTGGGCCTCACCGATCCAGGTGTCGGAGTTGTATTTGGCGCTGAGAAACACGGTGTCGAGGCCGAACTTCTGGATGTCGCGGTCCGGGTCGTAGTCCCAGCGGGCGCGGACGGCACCGCCAAGGTCGAGGTTGTCGGTGACCTGGATCGCCATGGCCGGTGCCGCCAGGGCGCCGAGCACCGGTATCAGGGCCATGGAATGAATCGCGCGAAGGGTAGTTGTGCGCAAAGTCTTACTCCTGTTTTTGATTTTATGTTGGCAACAGCAACCCAAGCCGCAGCGAACGCAGCGGCGTGGGGAAAGGGGTTCGGGTTATCGGGCCTGGGGTCGGATCAGTCTCAACGGCGGGCCATCGACAGGGCTGGCCTGTATCGCCGAAGCGCCGGGGGCCGCCGCCAGCAGCGTCTGGGTGTAGCTGTTCTGCGGCCTGAGCAGTACCTGTTCAGCGGTGCCGTACTCGACCACTTCACCCTGGCGCATCACCGCGATGTAGTCGCTGATCTGCGCCGCCACCCGCAGGTCGTGGGTGATGAACAGGATGCTCAGGTTCAGCCGCTGTTGCAGTTCGGCGAGCAACTCCAGCACTTGCTTCTGCACTGACACATCCAGGGCCGAAACGCTTTCGTCGGCGATCAGCACTTCCGGGCGCATGGCCAGCGCGCGGGCGATGCCGATGCGCTGGCGCTGACCACCGGAAAACTGCCGTGGCTTGCGTTTGAGGGCGTCGCGCTTGAGCCCGACCTGCTCCAGCAGATCACCGGCTTCGATCCACGCATCCTTGGCCGACAAACCACGCAATTGCGCGGCGCGGGCGATGATGTCGCCGACCCGATGGCGTGGATTGAGCGAGCCATAAGGGTCCTGGAAAATCATCTGGATGCGCCGTCGGTTGGCTGCCAGCGCAGCCCCGCGCAAAGCCAGGAAGTCGGTGTCGCCGAGCCAGACGTGACCGCTGTCGCTGTCCACCAGGCGAATCGCCGCTTTGACCAGCGTACTCTTGCCCGAGCCGGACTCGCCGACGATGGCCAGGGTCTTGCCCCGTGGCAGTTGCAGCGAGACATCCCGCAACGCCGCCACCGAGCGGCCGCCGACGTTGTAGGTCTTGTTCAAGTGCTCGATGCGCAACGCCAGTTCGCCGTCGGCACTCGGTACGTGGAGTTCCGGGTGCAGCGCCGGCACCGCCGCGATCAGCTTGCGGGTGTACGGGTGCGTCGGGGCATTGAGCACCTGGTCGCGCTCACCGATTTCCACCAGCCGCCCACCTTCCATCACCGCAATCCGGTCGGCGATCTCCGCGACCACGCCAAAGTCATGGGTGATGAACAGAATCCCGTGCTGGCCGCGCCCGCGCAGTTCGCGCACCAGTTTCAGCACTTGCGCTTGCGTGGTGACGTCCAGCGCCGTGGTCGGTTCGTCGGCGATCAGCAGGTCCGGGTTCATCGCCAGGGCCATGGCGATCACCACGCGCTGGCATTGGCCACCGGAAAGCTGGTGCGGGAAGCTGTTGGCGATCCGTGGCGGGTCGGGCAAATGGGTCGAGTCGAGCAGGGCGAGCATGCGTTCGCGGCGTTCGGTAGCGGGCATTTGCGGTGCATGAATGTCGAAGATTTCCTCGACTTGCTGGCCGATGCGGATCGCCGGGTTCAGTGCCGCCATGGGTTCCTGGAAAATCATCGCGATGCGATTGCCACGCAGCTGACGCAAGGCATCGTCCGGCATGCGACAGATGTCGTTACCGAGAAAATCGATCACCCCTTCGCTGTGGCGCAGGCCTTTGGCGTAGTCGCCCATGATCGCCGCCGACAGTACGGATTTGCCCGAGCCGGACTCACCGATCACGCAGAGGATTTCGCCTTTGCGCACCTCCAGGCTGATGCCGTGCACGGCGTGGCTGCGGTCGGCGCCGGCCGGCAGCTCGATGCAGAGGTTCTCCACGCGCAGCACTTGTTGCAGCTTCTGTGGGTTGTTCATGCTCAGCTCCTTGCGCCTTTCTGGGCGTGTTCATCCAGGCCGTCCGCCAGCAGGCTCAGGCCCAGCATCAGGGTGGAGATGGCAATGCACGGGAAGATCACCAGGTGCGGGAACGCGATGGCCATGCTGCGGCCTTCGTTGATCATGCCGCCCCAGTCCGGGGTCGGCGGTGGCAGGCCGAGGCCGAGGAAGCCGAGGGCGCCGATCATGATCGCGGTGTAGCCGATGCGCAGGCAGAAATCGACGATCAGCGGCCCGCCGCAGTTGGGCAGGATTTCCACCAGCATGATGCGTAGCGAACCTTCGCCCTGGGTGATGGCGCTGAGCACGTAGTCCCGGGAGCGGATGTCGATGGTCAGGGCGCGCATGATGCGGAAGATCGCCGGGGCGCTGGTGAAGGTCACCGCGATCAGGATGTTCAGCGCCGAAGCGCCGAGGGCGATGATGATCACGATGTACAGCACCAGCACCGGGAACGACAGCACGGTGTCGGCGACATAGGACAGGAAGGCGTCGACCTTGCCATTGAAGTAACCGGCACACAGGCCCATCGCGATGCCTGCGGCGAACGCGGTCAGGGTGGCGAGGATCGACCAGAACAGCACGGTCCGGGTGCCCCAGATCAGCCGCGAAAGAATGTCCCGGCCAATCATGTCGGTGCCCAGCAGGAAGCTCTGGCCGCCGGGGTCGGCGGTCATCGGCGTGAGCAACGGGCTGAAGCTTTCCAGCGGGTCGTGGGGCGCCAGCCACGGCGCAAACACGGCGACCAGCACCCAGCCGCCCACCAGCAGCAGGCCGAGCAGGGCCAAAGGATGTTTGAACGAATGCAGGAAGCTCATTGGCCACCTCCGCCAAGACTGCGCAAGGTGATGCGCGGGTTGAGCCAGGTGTAGGCCAGGTCGGAAAAGATTTTGGTCGCGCCAACCACCGCGCCGCTGATCATGGCGCAGGCTTCGATCAGGTACACGTCGTGGTTCAGCGAGGCGGTGTACAGCAATGAGCCGAAGCCCTTGTAGGCGAAGAACACCTCGACCACGATCACGTTCGACAGCAGCCACGGGATGTACAGCATGATCACTGTGATCGGTGCGATCAGCACGTTGCGCAGGGCATGGCGCAGGACGATGCGCGAAGTCGACGCGCCCTTGAGGCGAGCGGTGCGGATGTACGGCGCCTGCATCACTTCGACCATCGAGGCGCGGGTGATGCGCGCCAGGTAGCCGATGCCGAACAGGCACAGCACCATCAGCGGCAGGGCCAGTTCGGCGGCGTTGAAGCCTTCGCTCATGCTGCTCACGCCCGGCAGCCAGTTGAGCCAGAAGACGAAGATCGCCGAGACGAACACCGCACTGGCGAAGTCCGGAATCGACGTGGTGACAATCGACAGGAACGACACCAGGCGGTCCACCGGCGAACCCTGGCGAATGCCCGCCAGAATGCCCAGGGTCAAAGCCACCGGCACCATGATCAACAGCGCCAGCCCGGCGAGGATCAGGGTTTGCCCAAGGTTGGGCAGCAGCAGGTTGATCACAGGCTCGCGAAAGTGCACCGAGGTGCCCCAGTCGCCGCTGACGAAATCCTTCAGCCATACCAGGTAGCGCCACAGGAACGGCTGGTTGTAGCCGTGTTCCACCAGCCACGCCGCGCGCTGGTCGGCGGCGGAGTAGGGGCCGAGGACGTTGATCGCCACGTCCTCGATATTCAGTTCGAGGGCGACGAACACGATCAGCGACACCGACAACAGGGTCGCGATCAACGCCATCAATTTGCGTAACAGAAATTCAGCCATGCTTGCAGGCTCCGGCTAATCAAGGGATGCCGGCCCGCCGCACCGGTCGGTGGGCGGGCACTTTCGGGGCTGCGGGTCAGGCGCTCAACCAGACTTCATCCATTGGGTAGAAGTCCGAAGGGTGAACCTTGAAGCCCTGGACCTTCTTGCTGGTGGCGGTGAACTTGTCACCCCAGAACGGCTGCACCATCACGGCGGCGTCCTGCAGGATGCGTTCGACGTCCTGCATCGCCAAGGCGCGTTGCTGCGGATCGATGATGCCCATGGCCTTGTCCAGCGCGGCGTCGAACGCCGGGTCGCTGTAGTGGCTTTCATTCCAGGCGGCGCCGCTGCGGTAGGCCAGTTCCAGAGACATCACGCCCAGCGGGCGGTGTGCCCAATAGGTCAGGCTGAACGCCGCCTTGTCCCAGATCGGCCAGTACTGGGTGGCCGGGATCACCTTGAGGGCGATGCGGATGCCGGCGTCCAGGCAGTTCTGTTGCAGGATCTGCGCGCAGTCCTGTTCGTAGCGGCCCTGGGTGTTGCCGACGATCAGGTCGATGTCGATGCCGTTGGGGTAACCGGCTTCGGCCAGCAGCTTTTTCGCCCCGGCCACATCCCGCTCACGCTTGGGCAGTGGCGAGTATTCCGGGTGGGAAGGCGCGACGTGGTGGTCTTCACCGAGGGTGCCCATGCCGCGATAGGCGATCTTCAGCATCTGTGCGTTATCGGCACACAGCACCACGGCTTTGCGGATGCGCACATCGGTAAACGGCTTCTGGTCGCAGGCCATGCGCATGACCACGGTTTGCGCCGACTTGCAGCTCAGTAGCTGCGCCCCCGGCAAGCGTTTGGCCAGGTCCAGCTCGGCGACGGTGACGCGATAGAGCACGTCCACTTGACCGGCCTGCAAGGCAGCCAGGTGGGTGGAAATGTCGGTGCCCATGTCGACGTAGCGCAGTTCGTCGAGGTTGGCCGGCTTGCGCCAGTAGTCCGCGCGTTTGGCGAAGGTGGCCTGCTTGTTGACCGCGAAAGAAACCAGCTTGAACGGGCCGGTGCCGATCGGGTTTTTCGTCCAGTCGTCGCCGTTCTTGAAGCTGCGGTGCACCAGAGTGCAGGTGAACGCACTGAGCATTTCCGGAACGGCCAGGATCGGGCGCTTGAGCACCAGGCGGAACTGGTACGGGCCGGTTTTTTCGAAGGCTGCAACGTCCTGGAACGCGGTGCGGTTGACCGACTTGGAGTCGGCGGCGATCCAGCGATTGATGTTGTGCTCGACGTCGTCGCTGGTGAACTCGTCGCCGTTGCTCCACTTCACGCCTTGGCGCAGGTTGAAGGTCCAGACCTTGAGGTCTTCGGACGGGCTCCAGCTTTCGGCCAGGTACGGGTGGGTGATGTTCTCCGCATCGACCCAGGTCAGGAACTCCAGGGAATTGCGCAGCAGGTTCGACGCTTCGATCCAGGTGATCAGCATCGGGTCCTGGATTTCCTGGATGGCGCAGGCAAAACGCAGGCTACCCCCTTGGCGCGGCGGCTGATCCTCGGCGGCGAACGCCGAATCGCCGAGCAGCGCCGAACCGATAAAGGTGCTGGCGCTGGCCACGGTGACGCCCAGCAGGGCGGCGGTGCGCAGGAATTGTCGACGGTTGATCCGGCCATTCCTGACCTGTGTGCACAGGTCGTCGACGGCAGGGTGCGGCGCGGTGCCGTCCAGTGTCATCAGCTCGTTCATAAAGCCTCTCCGATACGTAGCAAAGTGCGTTTTTCGACTGGCCGCAGGCGGCCTGGAACTCAAGGGATCAAGTCAGCGAAAGAATCAGCGGCGAGCACCGTGCAGGCGCAGGCGAGGCGGGCGGGAAGCCGGAGGCTTAAGCGGTCGGGGCGTATTCGGGAGGGGGCGGGTGAGGTAAGGCATGGGGCAGCTCTCATGTTGTTTTTATTAGAGATGGCTGCAGTTTTGTCAGCGGGGCAAAGAACGACAAACGATAAATTCAGCGGGGAAACCTTCGATAAATGCATGTTACTGGCGCAGGGCTGTGCCGGAGCCTGAAATAGACAGGCTGGACACGATCCTTGTGGGAGCGGGCTTGCTCGCGAAAGCGGTGTGTCAGATACATCAATGTTGACTGATACACCGCTTTCGCGAGCAAGCCCGCTCCCACAGAAAAGCGGTTCGCGGTGCTTTCTGAGTTGTCCTACGCAACACAAAATTGCATGTTACTCAGGAAATTTCCCACGAGGCGTGGGATGCTAATTAACTGGTCAGCCTTCCACGAGTGTCTTTCATGAAACGCAAAATGCCCGGTCTGAATGCCCTCAAAGCCTTCGAAGTGGCCGGTAGCACCGGCAGCTTCACCCGGGCCGCCGAGTTGCTCAATGTCACCCAGAGCGCAGTCAGCCGCCAGGTGCGTCAGCTTGAAGAGCAATTGGGCGAGAACCTTCTGGAGCGGCGGCATCATCACCTCGACCTGACCAGCGCCGGCCGGGTGCTGTTGCGGGCATTGCACCAGTCGTTCGACAAGATCGAGCTGACGGTGCGCAGCATCCAGCAGAAAACCCACTCCAACCGTTTGCACATCAACGCACCGCCGACCTTCACCAGCCGCTGGCTGATGCCACGGCTGGGGCGCTTGCGCGAGCAGCATCCGGAGCTGGAACTGAGCATCACCACGCGCCTGCAGGACAGCCTGGCGGAGACCAGCACCCTGGACTGCGCGATCCGTTTTGGCGATGGCGAATGGGACGGGCTGGACAGTTCGCTGCTGATCCAGGAACGGCATATCGCGGTGTGCGCGCCGTCCCTGTATGCGCGGGAGTGGAGCGAGCAGGGCCTGGACCTCAATCGCCTGACGCTGCTGCATGTGCTGGCCCGGGAAGACCAGCGTTACCTGACCTGGAAACACTGGCTGGATGCGGCGCGCATCAGCGGGGTCGACACCCAGGGCGGTTATGAATTCGATTTGCTGGACCTGGCGATCCAGGCCGCCATCGATGGCCTGGGGATCACCATTGCCGACTGGCACATGGTCGCCTCGGAATTGGCCAGTGGGCAGTTGACCCAGGTGTTGAACGTGCATGTCGACGGGCACCAGTCCTACTGGCTGGTGACCCGGCCGGAGCAGACACAGATGCCTCAGTTACAGGTGTTCAGCCAGTGGTTGCAGGAGGAGGTCTGGTTGGCGCAGAGGCAGCTGGAGCCGTCTACCGCGGCTTCCTGAAACACCACAGCCCCCCTGTAGGAGCGAGCTCGCTCGCGATGGGCGTCAACGATAACGCTGGGAACCTGACACCCCACGGTGCCCTCAAGACCATCGCGAGCAAGCTCGCTCCTACAGGGGATCACACCGTTCACAGGGGGTAACGTGCGTTTTTTGAATGTTTCGTCGCGCAATAAATCGTTTGTTCAACGCGGGTCAGATGCCAAGACTGCCCGGACTGGATAAAAACAACGATGGGCGATTCACATGCGACTCGAGCGAAACTTTGTTAACGGCCACTTCATTGAACCGGCCAACGCTGCACTGATCGCGGTCTACAACCCGGCGACCGAAGCGCTGGTGGGCCACGTCTCCGCGGCCACCGCCGATGAAGCCACGGCGGCGGTCGAAGCGGCCCAGGCAGCACAAAAAGTATGGGGCAGGCTCACCAGCATCGAGCGCGCCGAATACCTGCGTGCCTTCGCTGATGCCCTTGAAGCCAACGCCCAAAACATCGGCGAGGCCCTGGCCGGCGAATCCGGCAAAAGCGTTGCCGACGCCAGCAACGAAGCCCGTTACGCGGCGCAGATCACTCGCTATCACGCCGAATGGGCGCGTCGTATCGAAGGCGAGATCATTCCCAGCGATTCCCCGAACGAAAACCTGTTCCTGCACCGCGAGCCGATTGGCGTGGTCGCGTGCCTGATTCCGTTCAACTACCCGGTCTACACCCTGCTGCGCAAGATCGCCCCGGCGCTGATTGCCGGCAACACTGTAGTGGTGCGACCGAGCAACAACACGCCGACTTCGGCCTTCGAAATCGCCAAGGCCGTGCAGCAATCCGGCCTGCCGGCAGGCGTGGTGAACATCCTGACCATGGACCACGGCACCGCAGCTGTTGTCTGCACCCATAAGGCCGTGGGCCTGATCACCCTGACCGGCAGCGTCAACGCCGGGCGCATCGTGCTCGATTACTGCAAGGCCAACATCGCCAAGCCGTCCCTGGAACTGGGGGGCAAGACACCGGCGATCATCGAGGCCGACGCTGACCTTGAAGCCGCCGCCAGCGCCATCGTCGCTTCCAAGACCACCCACTGTGGCCAGTTGTGCACGGCGGTGGAGCGGGTCTATGTGCAGGAAAGTGTCTACGACAGATTCCTCGGCCTGTTGAAAGAGAAAATCAGTGCCGTGAAATTCGGCGACCGCGCCACCGATGCCAGCCTGATGGGGCCATTGGTCAACGCCAGTTCGCGGCAGAACATCCACGCCATGGTCGAGCGCGCCATTGCCGATGGCGCGGTGCTGGAGACCGGCGGCGTGCTGCCCGAGGGCAACGGCCATTTCTATCCGCCGACCCTGCTCAGCGGCTGCCGCCAGGACATGGAAATCATCCAGGAAGAAATCTTCGGCCCGGTGCTGCCGGTGCTCAAGTACCGCGACATAGACGAAGCGCTGGCCATGGCCAACGATCACCAGTTCGGCCTGTCGTCGGTGCTGTACACCGAGAATTACCGCACCGCGCAGAAAGTCGCCAATGCCATCGAGGCCGGCGAGTTGTACGTCAATCGCACCCCGGCCGACCCGTACCAGGGTTTCCACGCTGGCTGGAAACGCTCCGGTTTGGGTGGCGATGACGGCAAGCACGGCATGCTCGAATTTACCCAGACCCGTTTGGTGGTCATGAAGTACTGATCCACCCGCAACACGCCACACCCATAAAAACAATTATTCAGGGCGCCCGGACCACCGGGCTGCCCGAGGTCCCACAGATGTCCAAGCCTGCAACCACTGTTGCCGCTGTTCAGGGTTCGAACGCGGGTTCAAAAAGCCACAGCGACAAGGGAAGTCGTTATTTCCAACTGATGCTGTTGGTGCTCGCCGCCGGTGCGATCTACCCGATCCTGTACCTGCGCCAGGTCTACCAGACCACCATGCTCGAAGTGTTCCAGATCAGCCACAGCGAGCTGGGTTATCTGTACTCGATGCTCGGCACGATCTTCCTGCTCTCGTATCTGCCCAGCGGCTGGCTGGCGGATCGCATCGCGCCACGCTTTTTGATCTTCTTCTCGCTGGTGGCCACCGGTGCCCTGGGCCTGTGGTACTCCACCGCGCCGTCGATGACTGGCCTGATGATCATCTTCGGTTGCTGGGGCCTGACCACCGGCCTGACCTTCTGGGCCTCGGTGCTCAAGCGGGTGAAGATGATTGCCCATCACACTGAACAGGGCCGGTTTTTCGGCATCCTCGATGGTGGCCGTGGCTTGGTCGAAGCGCTGCTGGCGACAGTTGCCCTGGGCCTGTTCGCCTTCGCCACCGAAACCCGTGGCGAGTCGGCCGCCGAAGGCTTCAAGCACGTGGTTTACCTGTATGCCTTCACTTGCATCGCCATCGGCTGCGTACTGGTGTTGATCAAGGACCCGAAGTCGATGGAAGACACGGCGACGGTGGAGAAGGGCAAGTACAACCTGCTCAGCGACCTGACCACCCTGGTGAAAATCCCTGAGCTGTGGCTGGTGACGGCCATTGTGTTCTGCGGTTATCACATCTTCTGGGCCACCTACAGTTTCTCCGATTACCTGCAGGGCGGCGGTATGACGGCGGTCATGGCCGGCACCATCACCACCATCAAGTTGTGGATGCGCCCCATCGGCGGCATTGGCGGCGGCTGGCTCGGCGACAAGTTCTCCAATATCTCGGTGCTGATCGTTGCCTTGTTCATGGCGACACTGGCGATGGTCGGCCTGATCGTGTTCCCGGCGCTCAACAGCCTGGGCCTGCTGATCGGCACGGTGATTTTCATCGGCCTGATGACCTACGCCATTCGCGGGCTGTACTGGGCGATCCTCGACACCTGCAACATTCCGCTGCGCATCACCGGCCTGGCCATCGGCATTGTCTCGGTGGTGGGTTACCTGCCGGATGCCTTCATTCCCTTGATCAATGGCTACCTGACCGAACATTTCCCCGGTGCCTTTGGCTACAAGCTGTATTTCGGCTACATCGCTTTCGTCGGCCTGCTCGGGACCCTGGCGGCCCTGACCCTGCGCGCTCGAATCAATCGTCAATCTTTGAACAAGACAGGTGCCTGAGATGAAAATCGTCGCCCTTGAAACCCACATCGTTGCCGTACCGCCACCACACATCGGCGGCATGTACTGGCTGTTCGTCAAGCTCAAGACCGATTGCGGCATCGAAGGCGTGGGCGAGATCTACGCTGCGACGTTCGGCCCGAAGGCCATGCTGCCGATCATCGAAGACGTGTTCGAACGCTACCTGCTGAACCAGGATCCGCACCACATCGAGCGTTTCTTCCGCCAGGCCTATTCGAGCGGTTTCACCCAGCGTCCGGACCTGACCATGATGGGCGTGGTCAGCGGGCTGGAGATGGCGTGCTGGGACATCATCGGCAAAGCGGCGAACAAGCCGGTCTACGAGTTGCTCGGTGGCAAGGTCAACGAACGGCTGCGTTCCTACACCTACCTGTACCCGGTCAACAGCAAGGGCGAGTACGACTATGACGACCCGGACCTGGCCGCCGAGTGCGCCATCGAGAACATGAACAAAGGTTTCACCGCCGTGAAGTTCGACCCGGCCGGGCCATACACCGCGTACTCCGGGCACCAGATTTCCCTGCAAGTGCTGGAACGCTGCGAAACCTTCTGCCGCAAGATCCGCGAAGCGGTGGGTGACAAGTGCGACCTGCTGTTCGGCACCCATGGGCAAATGGTGCCGTCTTCGGCGATTCGCCTGGCCAAGCGCCTGGAAAAGTACGACCCGCTGTGGTTCGAAGAGCCGGTGCCACCGGGCCAGGAAGACGCCATGGCGCAGGTCGCGGCCAAGACCAGCATCCCGATTGCCACCGGTGAGCGCCTGACCACCAAGTACGAGTTCTTCAAGCTGTTGCAGGCCGGCGGTGCGTCGATCCTGCAAATGAACGTCGCCCGCTGCGGCGGCCTGCTGGAGGCGAAGAAGATTGCGAGCATGGCCGAAGCCTATTACGCGCAGATCGCCCCGCATCTCTACAACGGGCCCATTGGCGCGGCGGCGAGTTTTCAGTTGGCGACGTGCACGCCGAACTTCCTGATCCAGGAAAGCATCATGACCTGGGGCGGTTTCCATGCCGAAGTCCTGACCAAACCGTTGCAGTGGGAGGACGGCTACATCATCCCGTCCACCGAGCCGGGCCTTGGCGTGGAGCTGAACATGGACGTGGTGCGCAAGCATTCGCCATACACCGGCGAGCGCCTGCACCTGCAAATGGCGCCCACCCCGGCGGATGTCAAAGACACCTCACCGGCCAGGGGCTGACGGGACGCTCTTCTGTAGGAGCGAGCCTGCTCGCGATGAATCCGAGAACGCCGCGGGGTGTCAGGTGCGCCGCGTAATCGTTGACCACCATCGCGAGCAAGCTCGCTCCTACAGGGCTCTACCCATTCCGGCTTTTTTGAACAACGACTTACGCGGTAACCGTGCATGACATACGACTACATCATCGCTGGCGCCGGCGCTGCAGGCTGCGTTCTGGCCAATCGCCTCTCGGCTTCCGGGAAATACACGGTGCTGCTGCTGGAAGCCGGCGGGAAAGACTCGTCCTTCTGGTTCAAGATCCCGGTCGGCTTCGCCAAAATGTATTACAACCCGACCTTCAACTGGATGTACTACAGCCGTCCGCAAAAGCAGTTGAACAACCGCGAGATCTACGCCCCGCGCGGCAAGGTGCAGGGTGGTTCGGGCTCGATCAACGCGATGGTCTACGTGCGTGGCCAGGCCCATGACTTCGATGACTGGGCGGCCAACGGCAACGACGGTTGGGGTTTCAAGGACGTGCTGCCGTACTTCCGCAAGCTGGAGAACCACCCGCTGGGTGACAGCGACTACCACGGCGGCAGCGGCCCGATCAGCATCACGCCGATGAAGGGCCAGACCCATCCGATCTGCGATGTGTTCCTCAAGGGTTGCGATGAACTGGGCTACCCCATCAGCGACGACTTCAACGGGCCGAAATTCGAAGGTGCGGGCATCTACGACGTCAACACCCGCGACGGCCAGCGCTGCTCCAGCAGCTTCGCCCATTTGCACCCGGCATTGATCCGGCCGAACCTGACGGTCGAGCATTTCGCCCTGGTGGACCGGGTACTGTTCGACGACCGGCAGCGCGCTACCGGGGTCTCCATCAGCCAGCATGGCGTGGTGCGTACCTTCATCGCCAACAAGGAAGTGATCCTGTGCGCCGGTGCCGTGGACACGCCGAAGATCCTGCAACTGTCCGGCGTGGCCGATCAGGCGCTGCTGGCCAGGCACAACATCCCGATGGTCAAGCACCTGCCGGCGGTGGGGCAGAACCTGCAGGATCACCTGTGCGCCAGTTACTACTACAAGGCCAACATTCCGACGCTGAACGACCAGCTCGGTTCGCTGTTCGGCCAGTTAAAGCTGGGCCTGAAGTACCTGTTGACCCGCAAGGGCGCGCTGGCGATGAGCGTGAACCAGGCCGGCGGGTTCTTCCGTGGCGACGAGCAGCAGAGCAACCCGAATTTGCAGTTGTACTTCAACCCGCTGTCGTACCAGATCCCGAAAAACAACAAGGCCAGCCTCAAGCCCGAGCCGTACTCAGGCTTCCTGCTGTGCTTCAACCCGTGCCGGCCGACCAGTCGCGGGCACATCGAAATCGCTTCGAAAAACCCGCGGGATGCGGCACTGATCGACCCGAATTACCTGAGTACCCAGAAAGACATCGACGAGGTGATCCAGGGCAGCCGCCTGATGCGCAAGATCATGCAGGCACCTGCGCTCAAGGGCATCACCGTCGAAGAGGTGTTGCCGGGACCGGTGGTCGAAACCGACGAGCAGATGTTGCAGTACTTCCGCGAAAACAGTGGCTCGATCTACCACTTGTGCGGTTCCTGCGCCATGGGCTCGGATGAGCGGAAATCGGTGGTGGACAAGCGTCTCAAGGTCCACGGGCTGGACGGTTTGCGCATCGTCGATGCGTCGATTTTCCCCAACGTGACGTCGGGCAATACCCACGCCGCCGTGCTGATGGTGGCGGAGAAGGGGGCCGACCTGATCCTGCAGGACGCTTGATGCCGGTCACCTGGCTGCATTAAAAATGAATTTCCGCCGAGTCCGCAGCTCTACCTTTTAGGTAGCGGATTAGAGCCCGCGAATTCATAGAGGCAATCAGGGAGCGGCACGGTCATGAGTCGAGCATCGACGGCGGGTGGAGATCTTCCTGGCGGGTTGATCCTGGTGGTCGAGGACGACCCGCTGATCCTCGAGTTTCTGTGTGAAATTCTTCAGGAGGAAGGTTTTGTCGTCGAGCCGCAAATCAGTGCCGACGCGGCAGTGATCTATCTGGAACAGCATGCGCCGCAGGTGCACATGCTGCTGACAGACATCAGCATGCCCGGCACGCTCAATGGCGCGGACCTGGCCAACCAGTTCGGCGATCGCTGGCCGGACAAGCCGATCATGATCATGTCCGGTTTCGAAACCCCTGAAAGCTCAGGCGTGCGGCACACGGTCTCTTTCATCAAGAAGCCCTGGATGATCGGCGGGTTGCTCGATTGTGTGGGCGATACTTTCAAATCCAGGCGAATCAACTGACCCGTGCAGATGCTACATTGCCTGGCAAATCCGTCTGGCGCCTGCGAGGTTCTTTTCCTTGGCTGATCACTCTGTTTTCAACTCGACTTACCGTGCCTTTCTGTTCGACATGGACGGCACCGTCCTGACGTCCATTGCCGCCGCCGAGCGGGTCTGGACAACCTGGGCCGTGCGCCATGGCGTCGATGTCGACAGCTTCCTGCCGACCATTCACGGTGTCCGCGCCATCGACACCATCAGCCGTCTGGGGTTGTCCGGGATGGATGCCGAAGCGGAAGCGGCGTGGATTACCGAAGCGGAAATCGAGGATGTCGACGGGGTTTTGGAAGTGGCCGGCGCGGCGAAGTTCCTGCGGTCTTTGCCAGCCAAACAGTGGGCCATCGTCACTTCCGCCCCGCGGCAACTGGCGTTGCGGCGGATGGCGGCGGCGGGGATTCCGGAGCCTGAGGTGATGGTGACTGCCGAGGACGTCACGGCCGGCAAACCCGACCCTGCGGGGTACAGGCTCGCGGCCCGGCGCCTGGATGTCGAGCCCGCACAGTGTCTGGTTTTTGAGGACGCCACGGTGGGGATTCTGGCGGCCGAGGCGGCGGGGGCGGACGTGATGATTGTCACTGCGACCCATGAGCAGCCGATCAAGACCTTGCATGCGACGGTGGCAAGTTATGAATCGGTGCGGGTTCTGGTGGATGCCGCCGGTCTGCGCCTGCACGCCGTCTAATGTGGGAGCGGGCTTGCTCGCGAAAGCGGTCCCTCATTCAACAAACATGTCGACTGAAAGGACGCTTTCGTCGGAACGCCGCGCGGAGCAAGCCCGCTCCCACAGGGGATCAGTGTTCCAGTCAGTAAAGTCCGGGAACCAGCCGCCAGGAGCGGGCGCAATAGGCCTCGTATTCGCTGCCGAACTGCGCCTTCAGCAGGGCCTCTTCCGAATGAATCCGGGCTATCAGCGGGATCAAGGTCAACGCCGCCAGCAACAGACCGACGCCCGAGCGAAACGCCAGCGCCCAGCCCACGGCGATGACCATCATCCCCAGGTAACTGGGGTTGCGCAGGTTGCGGTAAATGCCGTCGGTGACCAGTCGATGCCCCGGTTGAATGGCCACCAATCCGCTGAAGCGCTTGCCCAGCACGAATACGGGCCACAACCGCAGCGCGCCGCCCACGATGAACAGCAGCGCCCCGAGCCAGCGCACGCCTTCTCCACCGAAAGTCCAGAAGTCGATGCGGTCGGTATAGGCCGGCAGAAAGCCGCTCAGCACACCGATCACGCCGAAAGCCGGGAGGACCCAGCGATTGGCCCGGTCTTCGCGTTCTCCCGAACTCAGGTTGACTTCGCTGAACAGTGATACGACGGCCATGATCAGGGTGGCCAAGGCAACGACGACCAGTGAACCGTGACTGAAATAAGCCGCGAAACCACCCAGTCCCCAGATCGCCAGGCCAAGGTAGGCGAGGGTGCTGACGACGGCGAAAAACGCCAGTCTGGCGGAGATTTTCATAAGTGCCTCACACGCGAAAGTGCCTCCTTTTATTGTAGGAGCTGCGGTGCGGCGCTCCGACTTGCCAGCGATGGCGTTTGAGCACTCGACACAGGCTTCAGAGGCAATCGCCGGCAAGCCGGCGCCTACACAAACATCTACGCTCTCGCGTTGCGCCGAATCACCTGTGGCGGCTGCCCGAACACCCGCAGGAACGTTTCGCGCATGCGGCGGCGGTCAGTGAACCCGGTTTCCAGGGCGATCTGGTCGAGGGTCAGGCGTCCGCGTTCAAGCATCTGTCGCGCTGCTTCCAGACGCAGGTTCTCGATGGCCTTGGCCGGCGATTGCCCGGTTTCGGCGCGAAATGCCCGGCTGAATTGCCGGGGGCTGAGGTTGGCCACTTGCGCCAGTTGCTCCACCGACAGGGGCTGGGCGAGGTGTTCCCGGGCGTAGCCGAGCACGGTTTGAATACGATCGGATTTCGGCGCCAGCTCCAGCAGCGCCGAGTGCTGCGACTGGCCTCCGGCGCGACGGTGGTACATCACCAGTTTTTGCGCCACGGCCCGGGCCAGCTCGGCGCCGTGGTCCTTTTCCACCATGGCCAGGGCGAGGTCGATGCCCGCCGTCATGCCGGCGGAGGTCCAGATCGAACCGTCGATCACATAGATGCGATCGGCCTCGACCTTGATCGCCGGAAACCGCGCCTGCAGTTCCCGGGAGTAGGCCCAGTGGGTGGTTGCCCGCCGTCCGTCGAGCAAACCGGCCTGGGCCATGACGAACGCTCCGGAGCAGATCGACGCCGTACGGCGTGCCGTGTTGATACTGGCCCGCAGGTAATCCAGTACGGCCTCGGGCGCCTGTTCGATGACGCAATCGCCACCGACCACGATCACGGTGTCGTACACGCGCTCATCGAAGGGTTCGGTGCCGATGCTCAAACCGCCAGAGGCTCGCAGGTTTTCACCGTTTTCGGACAGCACGCGCACGTCATACAGCGCCTCTGCGGCACTGAAATTGGCGTACTCGAATACCGGCATGGCGGCCAGCGCCATGGACTGGAAACCCTCGAATACCACGAACGCCACGCTGATCATGGAGCTGCCCTCAAATGGTCATGTCCTGAAAACGTACTTTAAACGTCATTTGAGACAGGCGTAAGTCCCTTTATAACGGTCTGCACCCGGCGAGTCTCTCGCCTTACCGTAGAGGAATTGCACCATGGCGCTCTCATCCAAAGGTACTGCACTGATCACCGGCGCTTCTTCGGGGATTGGCGCGGTGTATGCCGATCGCCTTGCCCGGCAGGGTTACGATCTGATTCTGGTGGCCCGCAGCCGGGCCAGGCTCAATACCCTGGCCAATCATTTGAGCGACCAGACCGGACGCACCGTGGAAGTGGTTGCCGCCGACCTGAAGAACAAGGCGGATTCGCTGCGGGTCGAACAGATTCTGCGCAGCGACGCCAGCATCACCCTGTTGGTCAACAACGCCGGGGTCGGTGCCGTCAATTCGCTGCTTGCAAGTCCCGTGGACGACATGGAAGCGATGATCAACCTCAACGTGACCGCGTTGATGCGCCTGGCTTATGCCGTGGTACCGGGCTTCGTAGCCCGGGGCACCGGCACCGTGATCAACATTGCCTCGATCGTGGCCATCGCCCCGGAAACGCTCAATGGCGTATACGGCGCCACCAAGGCGTTCGTGTTGGGCCTGAGTCAATCGATGCAGCACGAACTGGCTGACAAAGGTGTACGCATTCAGGCTGTGTTGCCGGGAGCGACTGCCACCGACTTCTGGAACGTGGCCGGCAACCCGGTGGAAAATTTGCCGAAGGAAATCGTCATGTCCGCCGAAGACATGGTCGATGCCGCGCTCGTCGGCCTGGCGGCAGGCGAAGTGGTGACCATTCCTGGCCTGCACGACGGCAGCCAGTGGGACCGCCACGAAGCCCAGCGCAAGACCCTGTCCGGGTTGTTCCACAACACCGCGCCGGCGCCGCGCTATCGCTGAGACGGTCACCTCGAGGCCGGGTGAACTAAGCTTGGGAGAGAGGACCGTTCACCACCGGCTCGCGCAAGCTCGTCGAGCCGGTGGCGTGTAACAGGAGCCCATATGCTTCACATCCGAACGCCTTTGATCCTGCACCCTGGCCTGTCGACCCCGACCCGCCGTATCTGGCTGAAACTGGAAAACCTGCAACCTGGCGGCTCGTTCAAAATACGCGGCATTGGCTTGCTGTGCAGCCGGGCGGCGCAGCAGGGCAAGCGCAAGGTGGTCTGTCCCTCCGGCGGTAACGCGGGACTGGCCACGGCCATGGCTGCCGCATGCCTGGGGCTCAAGGCATGCATCGTGGTGCCGCACACCACCCCGCAAAGCACCCGGGAGCGGATCAGCAATACCGGTGCCGAGGTGATCGTGCACGGCAAGGTCTGGGACGAAGCCAATCAACGTGCACGGGAACTTGCCCAGGACCCGCGCAGTGAATTCGTGCCGGCCTTCGACCACCCGGTGTTGTGGGAAGGGCACAGCACCATGGTCGATGAAATCCTTGAAGACTGCCCGCCAGTGGATGTGCTGGTGACATCGGTGGGCGGCGGTGGCTTGCTGGCGGGGCTGCTCACCGGCCTGATCCGTCATCGGCGCACCGATTGCCGCATCGTTGCCTGCGAAACCGAAGGCGCGGCGTCGTTCGCCGCGGCGGTGGCGGCCGGGCACCCGGTCAGACTGCCGAAAATCGACACTGTCGCCACGTCTCTGGGCGCCGCACAAGTGGCCACCTGGCCGGTCAAGCACATCGGCGAATTCCCCCATGAGTGCGTGGTGCTCAGTGATGATGAGGCGATCATGGGCGTGGTGCGTTACGCCAATGACTTGCGTCAGTTGGTCGAGCCGGCATGCGGCGTTTCATTGGCGATTGCCTACCTGGATCACCCGGCGATTGCCGACGCCAATGACGTGGTGATCGTGGTGTGCGGGGGGGTGAGTATCAACGCGCAACTGGTGGCCGGGTGGGCACGCTTGTCCGCTGCCACGCACGCCAGGTAGGGCCGTAAACGCTATCCCGGTGTCACAAGCCCCACTACTGGCGATGACGATCTTCAGTGATCGGTGGCAACGCCATCCTGGACGAGAATGGCGCGGGCCAGGTCTTCGTCGCTTGCGTTGTTGAGGGCAGGATTGTCCTGACGGATCTTTTTCAACACCGCCTCCAGATAGGCACCACGAATCGCACCGCCGCTGGCGACGAAGCTGGAGGCGTCATCCCGGGCGGGAATCACGAGTTTGTCGTCTTTGAACGTCGAGTACAGCGAGGCGGAAACCCCGGCCGAGGTGGCGACATCTTCAGCATCGACTTTGGCCAGAGCGGAACCTGCGGGTAAACAAAGTAACAGGGAAGAAATGATAAACAAACGGCGCATGACGGTGTCCTCCGACAGCATGAAGCATAAGGGAAGTACCACATAATTTAGGATGCGCGGCGGTCCCCGAGAGTTCCCCGGCATTGCCGACTCTGCGCATGGACCAGTGATTTCATGGCCTTGCCGCTGGCGATTTTCTCCAGCCTGATCGACTATCCGCAGCGAGGAACGGGGCAAGAGGGAGGCAGGGCCGTTGAACGTCGATATTCAAAGCGTGGTGATCGGGGCTGGTGTCGTCGGGTTGGCGGTGGCCAGGGCCCTGGCCATGAGCGGGCGGGACGTGCTGGTGGTCGAAGCGGGTGAGGGCATCGGCACGGGTATCAGTTCGCGTAACTCCGAAGTGATTCATGCCGGCATCTATTACCCGGGCGGTAGCCTCAAAGCGCAGTTGTGCGTGGAGGGCAAGCAGCGTCTCTACGCTTATTGCGACGGGCACGCTGTTGATTACCGGCGCGTGGGCAAGCTGATCGTCGCCATCGATGAGCAACAGCGCTCGGCTTTGCAGCGTCTGTTGGAGCAGGGGCGTCTTAATGGCGTCGATGACCTGCAATGGCTGGAGGGTGCACAGGTCCGGGAGCTTGAACCGGCGTTGTCCTGCGTCGCGGCACTGTGGTCGCCCTCTACCGGTATCGTCGATTCCCACGGGCTGATGCTTGCGCTTCAGGGCGATGCACAGACGTTCGGAGCGACGCTGGCCTTGCGCACGCCGCTGCTGTCTGCCCGTTGCACCGAACAGGGCTTCGAGCTGCACATGGGCGGCATTCAACCCATGACGCTGGGCTGCCGCGAGTTGATCAATTGCGCGGGGCTGTCCGCTCCCGAGGTGGCGAGCAGCATCGTCGGTCTACCGGCGCAGTTCATTCCCCGGGCGCATTTGTGCAAGGGCAGTTATTTCAGTTTCAGCGGCCGGGCGCCGTTTCGCCATCTGGTGTATCCGGCCCCGGAGAACGCTGGACTGGGCGTGCACATGACGCTCGACCTGGGCGGGCAGGCGCGCTTCGGGCCGGATGTCGAATGGGTCGAACGCATTGATTACCGCGTCGACCCCCGGCGGGCCGAAGGGTTCTATCAGGCGATCCGCCGTTATTGGCCGGGGTTGCCAGACAACAGCCTGCAACCGGCCTACAGCGGCATTCGCCCGAAAATCAGCGGGCCGACCGAGCCGGCCGCCGATTTTCTCATCAGCGGATGCGCCGAACACGGCGTGCCGGGGCTGGTGAGTCTGTTCGGCATCGAATCACCGGGGCTGACCAGTTGCCTGGCGCTCGCCGAGCGCGTGGTGGCACTCCTGGACGACCGATGATCAGTGCCGGCGCTGCCTTGCGAGCATCGGGTCTATGCTAGGGAGTGCGCTTACTGCCATCGGAGAATTCTGATGATCACCGTACGCACTGCCTGTCTGCTGGCCGATTACAAACGCTGGGCCAATCAGCGCCTGTTTGACAGCCTTGCGGCGCTCCCTCCAGGCGAAGTCAAAAAAGAACGGGTGTCGGTGTTCAAGAACATGATCGGTACCCTCAATCATGTCTATGTGGTGGATTGCATCTGGCGGGCGCACCTTGAAGGCCGGGGGCATAACTTCAAGACTTCACACGATCTGCTGCATGCCGACCTGTCCGAACTGCGCATGGCGCAAAAAGAGATCGATCACTGGTATTGCGACTGGAGCGCCCGGCAAACCGATGCGTCCCTGGACAGACCTGTGGAGTTCACCTTTGTCTCGGGCGAAAGCGGCGTCATGAGCGCCGGCGCGATGCTGATGCACGTGGTCAACCACGCCAGCTATCACCGTGGCTGGGTGGTGCAGATGTACTTCGAGATCCCGGCCATGCCACCGGTCACCGACATGCCGGTGTACCTGCGCGAATCTGAACCGGTGGTCCTGCAGTCGATCAATGCCCCGACAGTGGCGCCGCCATGTGCTGTACAATTTTCGAGCGCAACCAGCGTTCTGCCGGATCGTTATCGTTGACCCCGTTCCAGACCATCGACAGTTCGGACAGGTTGATATCAAACGGTGCATCGTCCGCCCGTAACTGGCTGCTGCCTTCGATCAACGCACTGGCCGCGTAGTCCGGCACGGTGGCGAGCAAGTCAGTACCCGCTAGCAAGGCCCGCAACCCCGCGAACTGTGGCACCGCCAGCACCACCCGGCGCGAACGGCCGATCCGTGCCAGGTCGTTGTCGATGGCGCCGCTCAGATCCCCGGAAAACGACACCAGCGCGTGGGGGCGTTCGCAGAACTCGTCCAGGGTCAACGGGCCGGGACGGTCATCGCCGCGCAGGATCTTCACACTCAAGTCGCGCAACTTCCTGCGCTTGGCGTTGGCCGGCAATTCCGTGGTGTAGCTGATGCCGACGGAGATCTCGCCGCTGGCCAGCATCGACGACATCAGCAGGAAGTTCACCCGGCGCACCACCACCACGACGTTCTGCGCCTCCTCGCGAATCTGCTTGAGCAGCGGCGGAAACAACCCGAATTCAGCGTCGTCGGACAGGCCGATGCGAAACACGTCGCGACTGGTGGAGGGCTCGAAATCCTTGGCCCGGCTGACCGCACCGGAAATGGTGTCCATCGCCGGCTGCAATTCCTTGAGAATCTGCAATGCCCTCGGGGTCGGCTCCAGGGTTCGTCCGTTGCGCACCAGCAACGGGTCGTCGAACAGATCGCGCAACTTTGCCAGCGACGCGCTGACAGCGGGCTGGCCGAGGAACAGCTTTTCCCCGGCCCGGGTCAGGTTCTTCTCGAACATCAGGGTTTCGAAAATCACCAGCAGGTTCATGTCCACGCGGCGCAGGTCGTTGCGGTTCATGCCCGGGTTCTCGGTGGGTTTTGGAGTCTTCTCAGTAAAGCACCAAACGCTGCGGAATCTGGAATTCGCTGATGACCTGTGGGAGCGGGCTTGCTCGCGAAGAGGGAGTGTCAGTCGACATCAATGTTGCCGAACACACCGCTTTCGCGAGCAAGCCCGCTCCCACAGGTGTCAGGTTCGGTGAGCATTTTGCGGAACGTCTCCACCAGCGGCCGCAGGTTGATCCGGTGCCACGCCGCCCACAATGGCGTGGTGAAGCAAATCCACGGCACCTCCCGCAGCACCACCCCCGGCGGGGCGTTGCGGCTCAGGCCTTTCTGGATCATCGCGATGCCCAGCCCCGACGCGACCAGCCCCAGTGCGGTGAAGGGTTCGGTGGCCTCCATGCGAATGTCCGGGGTGAAGCCTGCGCGGATGCAGGCGCTGACGAAGTCGTCGTGGCAACTGGCGTTCTGCCGGTGCTGCACGCCGATCCATTCCTGGTCGGCGAGGTCGGTCGGGGTCAGCACGGGCTGCAGCGCCAGCCGATGGTGCTCGGGCAGGGCCAGCAGCATCGGGTCGTCCAGCACCTGAAAACCCAGCAGGTCCGGGTCGTCATCGGTCGGTGGTTCGCTGACCAGGGCAATGTCCAGGCTGCGTTGGCGCAAGCCTTCGAGCTGTTCGGCCGAGCTGAGGTTGTACAGCGCCACGTGTACGTTCGGCCGGTCGACCCGCAGCACGCGCAAGGCATTGGGCAGCACGCCGGCGTGCATGGCGTTTTCGATGTAGCCGATGCACAAGCCGCCTTCTTCGCCGCGGCCCAGGCGCTTGCCGAGGGACTCCAGGCGATTGGCGTGGGTCAGCAGGGCGCGGGTTTCGGCGAGGAAGGTCTGGCCGTCGCGGGTTAGGCGGATGCGTTGCTGGCTGCGTTCGAACAGGGTCAGGCCCAGGCGCTCTTCGAGCTGGGCGATCTGCCGGCTCAGGGGCGACTGGGAAATGTGCAGGCGTTCGGCGGCGCGCCCGACGTGTTCTTCCTCGGCGACGGCAACGAAGTAGCGCAATTGGCGGATGTCGATCATGTCAGACCTGTAGGGACTCAAGTGCTGCGTATTATGTCTTGGACGGTCCGAACATCGCAATCTAGGATCTGCTCAACGGTCAGCAACCTGACCCCTGACACTCCAGAGGATTCATCATGAGCTTGAAAGACAAACTGCCCGGCGCGCTGGGTTTCGGCACCGCCCCTTTGGGCAACATGTTCCGCGCCATTCCCGAGGAAGAAGCGCAAGCCACCGTCCACGCGGCCTGGGATGCCGGTGTACGGTACTTCGATACTGCGCCGTTCTACGGTTCGGGCCTGTCGGAGATTCGCCTTGGCGCTGCACTGTCGCGCTACAACCGTGACGACTATGTGCTAAGCAGCAAGGTCGGCCGGGTGATTCTCGATGAAGTCGAAGACGCCGCTGCCCGTGACCTGGGCGAGAAGAGCGGGGTGTTCGAACACGGCCGCCCGAACAGGATCGTCAATGACTACAGCGCCGACGCCACCTTGCGTTCGATCGAGGACAGCCTCAAGCGGCTGCAGACCGATCGCCTGGACATCGTCTGGGTGCACGACATCGCCCAGGATTTCTATGGCGATCAATGGCTGGAGTACTTCAACCAGGCCCGTACCGGTGCCTTCAAGGTGCTGACCCGCCTGCGTGAGGAAGGTGTGATCAAGGGCTGGGGCCTTGGGGTGAACAAGGTAGAGCCCTGCGAGCTGACCCTTGATCTGAGCGAGGCGCAGCCGGACGGTTTTCTGCTGGCGGGTCGCTACACTCTTCTCGACCACGATCGCGCCTTGCAGCGCTTGATGGACGCCGCCCTGGCGCAGAACGTCGAGATCGTGGTCGGCGGTCCTTACAGTTCGGGCATTCTGGCCGGTGGTGCGCACTTCGAGTACCAGAAAGCCAGCCCGGCCATCATCCATAAAGTCGAGCAGATCAAGCGTATCGCGGCTGCCCATGGCGTTGATATCAAGGCGGCTGCTTTGCAGTTCTCGTTGGCTAACCCCGCCGTTGCGGCGGTGATTCCCGGTTCCAGCCGCCCTGGGCGGATTGTCGAAGATGTCGCCGCGCTGTCAGCGGTGATCCCAGCAGCCTTCTGGCAAGCAATGCGCGAAGCGAAACTGGTGTCCGAGCGCGCACCTTTGCCGATCATTGGAGCATGAGTATGAAAATCGATCTGACTGGAAAACTCGCCATTGTCAGCGGCAGCACCGCCGGCATTGGCCTGGGCATCAGCAAGGCGCTGGCCGAATCCGGCGCCACGGTGGTCGTGATCGGCCGCGAGACGGCCAAGGTCGAGCAGGCGGTGGCGAGCATTCGCCAGCAGGTGCCGGGTGCTCAATTGCGTGGGTTGACTGCCGATCTCGGAACGCTCGAAGGTGCGCAAAAACTGTTCGCCGCCGAGCCACGGGCCGACATCCTGGTGAACAACCTGGGGATTTACAACGCGGTTGATTTCTTTGACACCCCCGACAGCGAGTGGACGCGGTTCTATGAGATCAACGTGATCTCCGGTGTGCGCCTGTCCCGGCATTACGTGCCGGACATGGTCAAACAGGGTTGGGGGCGGGTGATTTTCCTGTCTTCGGAATCCGGGATCGCAATACCGGCCGACATGCTCAACTACGGCGTGACCAAAAGCGCCAACCTGGCGGTGTCCCATGGGCTGGCAAAGCGGCTCGCGGGCACCGGGGTGACGGTCAATGCGATCCTGCCGGGGCCGACATTGACCGACGGCGTGGAGCAGATGCTCAAGGACGCCACTGCCGAATCGGGGCGCAGCGTTCGCGAAGAAGCCGACGCCTTCGTGCGCAGCGCCCGGCCAACGTCGATCATCCAGCGGGTAGCGGATGTCGAGGAAGTGGCGAACCTGGTGGCGTACATCGCTTCGCCGCTATCCTCGGCCACCACCGGTGCTGCCTTGCGGGTCGACGGCGGTGTCGTCGACAGCCTGGCCATCTGAACCTTATTGATTGGAGAGAGCATTACATGGCAACTGCATCAGCCTTCATCGACATCCCGGCATCGGCCGAACAGGTCTGGCAATTGATCGGCGGTTTCAACTCGCTGCCGGACTGGCTGCCGTTCATTCCCAAGAGCGAACTCAGCGAAGGCGGGCGCGTGCGCAGCCTGCAAACGGCGGACGGTGCGGTGGTCATCGAACGCCTGCAAGCCTTCGACAACGCGGGCCAAACCTACAGCTACTCGATTTTGCAGGCACCTTTTCCGGCGACTGATTATCTGGCGACGATCAAGGTTCAAGCACAAGGCGAGGGCGCACGGGTGACCTGGTCCGGTCGCTTCGAACCGGTGGGTGTGAGCAATGAGGAAGTGGTGGCGTTGTTTACCGGCATCTATCAGGGTGGGCTTGAGGCGTTGCGGGCCAACTACCCGGCCTGACCGTCAAAACACCAATCCCCTGTAGGAGCGAGCCTGCTCGCGATGGACGTCAACGATAACGCGGGCTGTCTGAATCCCCGCGGTGCCCCGGCGTTTTTAGCGAGCAGGCTCGCTCCTACAGGAGGATCTGTTTTGTTCTTCAGATGAACGCTAGACCTTCGGTATCAAATTCTCCCGACAATCGAGCACCAGCCGCGCGCCGCCCAGCTCGCTGCTGCCCACCTCCAGCGTAAACCCGTGCAGGCTGACAATCGCCGCGACGATGGACAGCCCCAGCCCGAAGCCGATTTTCTGATTGCCCGCCTCGGCGCGATAGAAGCGCTGGAACACCGCTTCGCGTTCCGCCTCGGGAATGCCCGGGCCGGAGTCGAGCACTTCGATGCGCGTGTGCCCGCCGTCATTGACCCCGCGCAAGATCACCGCGCCACCGGGCGGGGTAAATTTGATCGAGTTGCTCAACAGGTTCGCCACGGCTTCGAACAGCAGTGCCCGGTCGCCATTGAGGGGTGGCAACGATGCGGGCAGGTGCAGTTGGAACACCAGGCCGTCGTCTTCCGCCAGGGGCAGATAGAACTCATGCAGTTCCTGCAGCAACGGCACCGGGTCCAGCTGCACGAAACCGGAGCGGCGCTGGCGGTCTTCCAGTTCGGAAATCCGCAACAAGCCACGGAAACGCGCCATCAACGTATCGGCCTCGGCCAGCACCAGGTCCAGTTGCATGGCCTG
This sequence comes from Pseudomonas sp. Pseusp16, assembly GCF_047324915.1. NCBI lineage: Bacteria > Pseudomonadati > Pseudomonadota > Gammaproteobacteria > Pseudomonadales > Pseudomonadaceae > Pseudomonas > Pseudomonas sp. Pseusp16. Next base: position 745,789 of record NZ_CP168522.1, read on the forward strand.
CGGTGAACCTTCGCCGGCTTGCTGCTGCATGCGGTAAAGCTGCGCGCGCAGGCGGGTCAGGGGCGTGCGCAGGTCATGGGCGATGTTGTCGCACACGCCCTTGACCTCGTTCATCAAGCGCTCGATGCGTTCGAGCATGGCGTTGACGATGGCGGCGAGCATATCCAGTTCGTCACGCCGATTGGACAGTGGCAAACGCCGGCTCAGGTCGCCGGCGACGATGGCTTCGGCGCTGGCCTGGATTGCGCGAATGCGGCGCAACGGCCGGCGCCGCAGCAGATACCAGCCGACGATGCCTGGCACGATGGTCAGGGTCACACCCCAGAACAGGGCGTGAAGGATGATTCGGGTCACGGCGAACAGCGAACCGTTGTCGCGCACCAGCACCAGCCAGCGGCCGTCGAGGGTGGGGGTCGCCACGGCATCGCAACTGTCGGCGGGCAGCGTCTGCTCGCCACTGTCGTCGGAGGCGTCGCAGTCGCGCAGCGTGTGGATCCTGCCATCGAGCGGCAAGCCATCCGGAATGTAGCGCAGGGCGCCGCTGAGGTAACGGTGCCGGGCATCGAACAGGCCGTAGGCGTCGATGCCGCGGATGTCGAAGGTCATGCTGACGGCGAGGGCGTCCACCAGTTGTTCGCCCGAGAAGCGCGAGAACAGGTGCTGGCGTTGCATCAGCGAATGCTTGGCCAGGTTGTCCAGGTAAGCGGAAACCTCGTAGTACATGACCCCCATGAGAATCCCGCTCCAGATCACGAACAGCGAACTGTAGAGCGCCAGCAGACGGCTGCTGGAGGAGCGCCAGCCTTTAGACGGGTTCGGCAATGACATAACCCGAGCCTCGCACGGTCCGAATCAGTGGGACATTGCCAGGCGGGTCGATCTTCTTGCGCAGACGGCCGATGTGGACGTCGATCAGGTTGGTGCCGGGGTCGAAGTGGTAACCCCAGACTTCCTCGAAAATCATCATCCGCGAGAGAATTTGTCCGGTATTGCGCATCAGGAATTCCAGCAGTTTGTATTCGGTGGGCAATAGCGTCAGCAGTTGACCGTCGCGGCTGGCTTCGTGGCTGATCAGGTTCAGCTCCAGGTCCGCTACCCGCAGTGTGGTGGCCTGGGCGGTCACGTTATTCTGCCGGCGCAGCAGGACTTCGACCCGGGCGGCCATTTCATCGGTGGCGAAGGGTTTGGTCAGGTAGTCGTCGCCTCCCGCGCGCAAGCCGCGCACGCGCTCATCGACGTCGGACAGCGCGCTGATCATCAGGATCGGCGTGGCCACGCCCATGGTCCGCAGCGTGGTGACAATCGCCAGGCCATCGAGCCCGGGCAACATGCGGTCGAGGGTAATCAGGTCATAGTTGCCGCTGACCGCACGCTCCAGCCCTTCGCGGCCATTGTCGACCCAGTCGACGTCGAGGCCGTGGCTACTCAGTTCGGCGACAATTTCCCGGGCGGTCACGGCGTCGTCTTCGATGGTTAAGATGCGGGTCATAGGGCTGGCCTGATTAAATGTTCACAACGTTGTGCGGCATTTTGCCAAGAAATGATCGCAGGCTTTCTAAATAAAAGTTCATGGGCATTCCGGGTTTCGGCCAATGCATGAAATCCTCTGAGCATGCCCGCTCGCGGCAATCCCCTTGTAGGAGCGAGCTTGCTCGCGAAAGCGGTAGGTCAGGCGAGGCGAATCCATCTATTCAATCGGCGTACTGACAAACACCTCAAGCCCCTCGGCATACTCCGTGAATGCAGCGATCCGCGGAAACTGCGCCGCACTCACCTGATCCGGCACCACCAGGTTGGTAAAGCTCCAGGCCACGGCGAGGGTAATGCCGTCCTGCTCAACCGAACCGTCTGTCTTCAGCGGCTGCTTTTCCAGCTCCCGCTCCAGCGCCGAATAGGCTGCCGTCAACTGTCCTTCGACCCGCTGCACCCAGGATTCGAATTGAATCTCCGCCGGCCGCAGGTTGCGTTCGTAGTAAAGCTGCACGGACTTTTCGCTGGCGGCCAACGCCAGGCCAATCAGGCGCAGCGCACGCAGGCGCTGCCCCGGTTCGGCAGGCATCAGGCTTTTTTTGGCCAGGGTTTCCAGATAGTCGATGATAAGCGTCGAATCCATCAACACCTCACCATCATCCAGCACCAGCGTGGGCGCCTTGACCACCGGGTTGATCTGCCGGAATTGTTCGAAGTGGCGGAACACCGAGACCGACTGATGTTCCAGCGTGATTCCCAGACATTTGGCAGAAATGGCGGCGCGCCTTACATAGGGCGAGTCGAGCATACCGATCAGCTTCATGGTCCTTTCCTTTATATGGCCATTTCGGGAGGGACAACCTTAGCTGAGGTTCGCAACCCTGCAAATGACCGTGAATAATGCCTTGTGCGAGCCGTTTGTCTTCCATATACAGCCGCTCGATTGAATTTCTTGCTATAAACGCACTCCGATTACCGCCTCAAAGCCTGCCGTAGAGCATTTTCAGGGCTTTGTCGGACAAATTCGCTGTCTTTTCAGTTGCTGAGGCCTCAAGTCGGCCTTAGACTGCCGCCCCTCGTAAATTGAGTGCCGGGTGGCGCTTGGAACAAACGGCGCCTTTCCGATGGCCTGCCAAGGTCTGCCGGAACGCTCCCTTATTCGCCTTAATGCACGTTTTTTTATAGAGATATCAATGACAAAGGACAAGTTGCTGGCCATGCCGGCGGATGACTACATGAATGCCGAGCAACATGCTTTTTTCTCCGAGCTGTTGCAGAACATGAAAGTCGAAACCCATGAGCGCATCGAACAGAACCGCATCGCCATCGAAAGCCTGGACACCCCGGCCGATCCGGCAGACGCGGCTTCGGTAGAAGAAGAGCGCACCTGGCTGGTGAACGCGATCGATCGCGACCAGCGCATGCTGCCTCAGTTGGAACAAGCGCTGGAACGCATCAAGGAAGACAGCTTCGGCTGGTGCGACGACAGCGGCGAGCCGATTGGCCTCAAGCGCCTGCTGATCAGCCCGACCACCAAGTACTGCATCGAAGCTCAGGAACGTCACGAGCAAATCGACAAGCACCAGCGTCAGGCCTGATTCTGCGAGGCAGCGCCTTTGATCCGGGCTGCCTTGAAAAGATCGCAGCCTGCGGTAACGCCTGCACATGGAAGCAGGTGCTGCCGCAGGCTGCGATCTTTGTTTTCTGCCGTCTTCGATTTCCCGGTTCTTCTATAGATCTGCTGCAACGTTCGCGACTAAAGGCTCATGGATAATGGCCTTATGGTGGCGTTTAATGCGAAGACAACAATTAGAAGCTTTCCGGGGTGACGATGATGACGAGAGACGGGTCTCTGGTTGCGGCAGTGCCTGCACCAGTGCTGTTGCCGAAAAACCGCTGGCTGGCACCGACGCTGCAAAGCATCGCCCTGATGCTGTTGTTATGTGGCATGACGCTGGGCAACTGGTCGCTCTACCTTGGCCTGCCCCTGGCCGTATTGATTATCTGGCTGCCTCGCCTGCGTTCGCGCGCGACCCCGCAGGCGGCTTCCCCCGACAACTGCGATGCCATCGGCGAGTTGACTCGCGATCTTTCCTACATGACCAGTCATAACGCGCTATCGGCTGCCGGAGTGGCGTTTTCGGTTCGGCAACTGGCGGAAAAACTGCAATCGCAGCTCTCGGCGGCGGCCCGGATCGTCAGCAACGCCGAGGTCATGATCACCACCGAACACGCCGCCTCGACGCTCAGTCGCCAGGCGTTGAGTGCCGCCAGCGAGGCTCATCAAAGTGGCGCGGTCGGGCGTACGGAACTGATCGAGTCCATTGCGCGCATGCATCAGCTCAGCCAGCGCGCCAGCAACAGCCGTGAACTGATCGAAGCCTTGAGCTTGCGCAGCGATGATATCCAGCGCGTGACCCTGGTGATTCAGTCCATCGCCAGCCAGACCAATCTGTTGGCGTTGAATGCCGCCATTGAAGCGGCGCGGGCGGGGGAACACGGTCGCGGGTTTGCCGTGGTGGCCGACGAGGTTCGTGGGCTCGCCGCGCGCACGGCGACCGCCACGGGTGAAGTCGGCGAGATGGTGGCCGATATCCAGCAACGCACGGCGCAGGTGGTGGAGCAGATCCGCCAACTGTCCAGCGACCTCGACACCGGCGTCGGGCAGGTCGAGCGGACGGGACAGCACCTGGAGAACATTGCCCGTCTGGCGGCCAGTGTCGAGTCCCAGGTCGGAGAAATCGCCCAAGGGGCAGAGACCAACCGTGAACAGCTCGACAGCCTGTTTCACGCCATCGAACAGATGCGCAGCGACCTGGCGGTCAGCGACCAGCAGACTCAACGTCTGGCCCAGGCGGCGGTGCAAATGGAAGGGCAGGCCGAAACCATCAGCGAGCGTCTTGCCGAGGTGGGGCTGGATGACTATCACCAGCGGATCTATGACCTGGCCCGGGAAGGCGCGAGCCAGATCGCAGCGCGTTTCGAGGCGGATATCGACGCCGGTCGAATCAGTCTCGACGATTTGTTCGACCGCAATTACCAGGCCATCCCCGATACCAGTCCGGCCAAGTACCAGACGCGTTTCGACCGCTACACCGATCAGGTCTTGCCAACCATCCAGGAACCGTTGTTACCGCGTCACGAAGGATTGGTGTTCGCCATCGCCTGCACCCAGCAGGGTTATGTGCCGACCCACAACCAAGCGTTCAGCCAGCCGCTGACGGGCGACGCGCAACTCGATGCCTTGCAGAACCGGACCAAACGCAAGTTCGCTGACCGCACCGGGATCCGCTGTGGCAGCCATCAGAAGGCCGTGCTGCTGCAAACCTATACCCGCGATACCGGAGAGTTGATGCACGATCTTTCGGTGCCGATCATGCTCAGGGGCCGGCATTGGGGCGGTTTGCGCTTGGGCTACAAACCGGAAAAGCCGCGCTAGACCCCCGGGCTGTCGGGCGATTGTTACACATTCTGCAACTAATCTGTGCAGGGTTTTGCTGTTTCCTCGGCGAAAGACTAATTAACATATCTATTAATTAGGTTGCTAATGAAGTTCGGGGGCAGCATGCAAGGCAAAGTTGATGTCGCGGTCATGATCGGCAGCGGAGTACCTGCCAATCTGCGCTCCATGGGACGCAAGGTGTGCTGGGTGGTGTTGCTCAATGGCGAGCGCCGGGGTACGGCGTTCTCCAGTCGCGACGAGGCGGAAGAGTGCAGGGCTGCCTGGTTGGCGCAATTGAACGCCGAAAGACCTGGCAGCCTGCATTGAGGCTGTCAGTGCGTCTGGTGCATGCGCAGGTTCAGGTCGTCGACCACCCGCGCCCAGTCTGCGTCTTCGCGTAATTGTTCCTTGAGGAAGCCGGCCTGTTGCGGTGACCAGAACTCGGCGTCAATGAGTTTCTTGTTGTCAGGCAGGGTATGGCCGGCAATGAAGTCGTCGATCGCTTTCTGGCTGGAGTCCAGGCCGAGCTGGTCGAACAGGCCTTTCAAGTCGTGTGTCGGTGATTCCATCTTCATCTCCTTGCGGGTCGTCAGTCGGGTCGAGGGGCGAGGCGCGGTACCCTGGCTTCAAGGGCGCCGCACGGGTGGAGTTCGATCACGATATTCAAGCGCAACAGTGAGCATAGACCGCCAACCCGAGAATCAGGCTTTCAGTGCACCCGCATCTACCGCCGCCTTCAGTTCCATGGCCGATTCCTGGGCCGCAATGGCGGCGACATCCGGGGTTTTGAACCAGCGATCCTTTTCGACCTGATGATACGTCACGGTCTTTAGCGGTGGTTTGGCACGCATGACAATCACAGCCTGGAATTCGCCGTCGATTTCTCTGGCTTCACCCCGGATAAAAAACTCGCCGATATCAAATTCCGTCACGTTGCAGACTTCCCCTGGAAATACATTGTTGTTGTCAACGTAACCCGATTTTTCCGGATCCGTTTTATTGGGCGGGCAGTATGGCAGCAGTTGCCCGTCGACGGCTGAGATAAGTCGACGGGCAGACCAAACGTCTATGGAAAGGAGCGCGGAGGGCATGTCAACTGTGTGATTCCAGAAGCCGGGCGAGGGCGCAGGCTTCGTTGTGATTGGCTCGGAAACCTCTTACACAGCCTGTAGAAATTTCCTTGATATGAAAGAAGGCAATGCCCGCCATCACCACCTGAAATCTTGGGCGGGCCGGGACATCGGGAAGCGGCTCATGGCGGCGGAACCGTACCGGGGGCGAGTTCGGCGCGGTTTTCGAGTCAGGTACCAAGGGATAGGCAAAGTGGGTCAGCGTGCACATATGAAGTCCTTTTCATTGTTTTACCGACGTATGTACGTCGTTTTGGCTAGTCTCCAAGAGCATCGCTGCTCTAGAATCACCCTCACTGGTGGGTGAATGATGTTTATCTAAAGCAATTTTTTGCGCACGATATGTAGGAAAAGATTTTTTCTTGATGAGATTTTTCCCCGAAGTTGATAGTCCATAATTTTCTGGCAGCAGGAAGGGTGTTTTCCTTCAACCTGTGACGAACGCCAGCCAGGACGATGCGAGTGACGTTTCAGTAGTCTTCTCAAGCTTCGTGATGAATGAGTGCACTACTCATTCAGGACATCAATCCGGGTTCTTTGGCTACACCTTCGGCATTGCCGCTTTTTTGGCTGTGCGTTTATTTTTCGCGCACGGCACCATTTTTCAGATGTGGGGATGTTTCCTTGGCAGTAAGTAATCTCGATATGCATGCGTTGTTCGTGCTGGGCGATTTGCGCGCAAAGCTGGTCAAGCAGTTTCAGTCACGTTTCGTTTACATCACCGAACAGAACGCTGAAGGCATCTACATTGCCGAAATCGACACCGAATCAGCCCTGGTGGTGGACGACAAGCCCGGACTCAAACTCAAGGTCGGCGATCATTTCAGCGCTTCGGTGCTGCCCAGTCGCGAAGGCGGCAAGCTGGACATAAGGTTCCGCGACATCAAGCTGACGGTTTACGGAATTGGCGATTACGCCTTCGTGACCACGGCTGACGGTCAGGGGATCGTGTTCAAGGAAGGGCACAGCGTGGTGACGGTGTTTGCCGCCCATCAACAGTTGCAGGAAGGCCTGACCAAGACCCTGAAAGCTGTGACCGCCAAAGCGGCCAAGTGGCGCAAGGGCGAGCTGGTGACCTTCAAGGCCAGCGAGTGATGACCCAGGCCCGCGCCGATTTCCACGAGCAGAACCTGGCCAGCGCGCAAGACGACGCGCGGCGGCTGTTCGGGCAGAAGACCATTCTGCAGGGAGCCTGGCTGAATTGGGTGGCGTCACAGCTTTACCAGCTGCAACCGGCGCAATACGCCAGCATGGTCAGGCGAGAGCTGATGCGTTTGCAGGAAATTTCCGAAAACTGATCCACGCACCTCGAAAGCGGGAACCTCTACTACAGTCAATGAACTGAGTATTCAGAGGCTTCGCGGTCTGCTGCCAGGCCATCCTGCTATTGCTGTGAACAGCACGAGGTGCAAAAGCATGAACGGATTTCGACGGTTGCTGGCTGCTGTCCTGGCCACTTTCGGTTTGCTGGCGACACCGGCCCCGGCGTTGGCCGCCCAGGCGCCAATCCACTTCGCCGACCTGAACTGGGAAAGCGGCAGCCTGATTACCGATGTCCTGCGCATCATTGTCGAGAAGGGCTACGGGCTGCCGACCGATACCTTGCCGGGCACCACCATCACCCTGGAAACCGCGCTGGCCAACAATGACATCCAGGTCATCGGCGAAGAGTGGGCTGGGCGCAGCCCGGTCTGGGTCAAGGCGGAAGCCGAAGGCAAAGTCGTCAGCCTCGGCGACACGGTCAAGGGCGCTACCGAAGGCTGGTGGGTGCCGGAATATGTGATCAAGGGCGACCCGGCCAAGGGCATCAAGCCGCTGGCGCCGGAGCTGCGCAGCGTCAGCGACCTGCCGCGTTACAAAGACGTGTTCAAGGACCCGGAAGCTCCTAGCAAGGGGCGTTTCCTCAACAGCCCTATCGGTTGGACCTCGGAAGTGGTCAACAAGCAGAAGCTCAAGGCGTATGGTCTGGACGACAGCTACGTGAACTTCCGCAGCGGTTCGGGCGCGGCACTGGATGCAGAGATCAGTTCGTCAATTCATCGTGGCAAGCCGGTACTGTTTTACTACTGGTCGCCCACGCCGTTGCTCGGCCGCTTCAAGCTGATTCAACTCGAAGAGCCGCCGTTCGACGCCGAAGCCTGGAAGACTTTGACTGACGCCGACAACCCCAATCCGCAGCCGACCCGTTCCCTGGCCTCCAAGCTGTCGATCGGTGTGTCCACCCCCTTTCAGAAACAATATCCGCAGATTGCCGAGTTCTTCGCCAAGGTCGACTTTCCGATCGCCCCCCTGAACAAGGCGCTGGCCGAAATGAGCGAGAAACATACTCCGCCGCGTCAGGCTGCGCAGGCGTTCATGAAGGCCCATCCGGATGTCTGGCGGGCCTGGCTGCCCAAGGACGTGGCAGATAAAGTCGCTGCCGGAATGTGAGCGGCCGCCGGTATGAACTTTTGGTCTTGCACTTGCCCGTGCACTACAGCAAAAGCCGGCTAGCCTGTTCTGTTCAAATCCCTTTCAAGGATCTCTGAACCATGACCTTGTTGTTGGCTCAATGGCTGGTGACGATCTTCTCCGTGATCAGTCTGGTGCATGTGTATTGGGCGTTGGGTGGTGAGTGGGCAGCGGTGGCGGTGGTCCCGCAAGTACCGCAGGAGGGCAGCGCACAACTGCGGCCGGCGTTCAAGCCGCGAGGCTGGATCACGCTGGTGGTGGCCGCTTTACTGCTGTCAATAGCCGTGCTGGTGTGCTGGCGGGTGGGTTGGTGGCTGCCACCGTTGCATCACTGGTCGTTGCAGTGGGTGATCAGCGCGATCGCGATTTTGCTGTTTGCCCGGGCCATTGGCGATTCGGAGCTGGTGGGTTTTTTCAAAGAGGTCAAAGGCTCGGAGTTTGCCCGGCTGGACACCTGGGTTTACTCGCCGTTGTGTGTGGTACTGGGGGCCGGGTTGTTGGCGGTGGCCTGGGTTTGAGACAGGCCGGTCCTGATGTATTGACAGGTCTATCGCCTTCGCGGGCAAGCCCGTTCCCACAATTGATCTGCGTACACAGCTCAAAATGTGGGAGCGGGCTTGCTCGCGAAGGGGCCGGTCCGGGCGCTAAAAATCTTTGGTCTAACTGCCGCTCTCGGTTCGACGACTACTCACCTCAGCCGGCACATCATCCCCGGCCATGCGTTTGCGGAACAGCGCCGCCCGGGCCAGCAGCAAGGTGGTCACCGGCACGGTAATCGCCAGCAGGATCGGAATCAGCCAGGCGTGCAGTACCGGCGCGGACTTGAGCGCCGAAAAGTAGATGATCGAAGCCAATGCTATGCACCAGGCCCCGAGCGTCGAGGCCAGGGCCGGCGGGTGCATGCGCTGGAAGTAATCCTTCATGTGCAGCAGGCCGGTGGCGCCGATCAATGCGAACAGGCTGCCGAGCACCAGCAGGACCGCCACCGGGATTTCCACCCACAACGACAACGGCGTATTCATTCGATCACCTCACCACGCAGCAGGAATTTCGCCAGGGCGAACGAGCCGACGAAACCGAACAGTGCTATCAGCAGCGCCGCCTCGAAGTACGTGTCACTGGCATAACGGATACCCAGCGCCAGCATCATCAGCATCGCGACGATGTACAGGTAGTCCAGCGCCAGGACCCGATCCTGGGCCGACGGCCCCTTGAACAGGCGGATCAGCGTCAGGATCATCGCCAGGGAAAAGAAGAACAGGCTCAGCAGGATCGCGTTCGACAGCAACGGGCTCATTCGAAGATCTCCATCAGCGGACGTTCGTAGGTCGCCTTGAAGTGCTGGATGAACAGCGCCTCGTCGTCCAGGTCGAAGACATGCAACAGCAAAATGCTGCGGTCCAGCGCCAGCTCCGACCAGACCGTACCGGGCACCACCGTGGTGATCATCGACAGCGCGGCCAGGCCGTTGGCATCGCGCAGGTCCAGCGGCACCTTGATGAATTGCGAGCGGGGCGGACGGCGACCGGCATTGAGCACGCTCCAGGCCACGGCAAGGTTGGACACAAGCACATCACGTCCGACCACCAGCACCAGGCGCAGGATCACCCCGGGACGACGGATGCGCACCGGCAGCGGGCGTAGCCTGCGCATCATCAGCGGCGCACAAAACCCCAGCGCCGCCCCCAGCAGCAGATTGCCGGGGCTGATCGACAGATTCAGCAACAGCCACAGCAGCCACAGGGCCAGCGACAGCATCGGTGCCGGAAACAGGCGCTTCATGGCTGCACCTCTTGCGGGGCCGCTGCGGCCGACGGGTTCGGCACGACGCGAGTGTCGAGCACGGCCATCACGTATTGCTGCGGGTTGTACAAGGCGTCGGCGGCGGCCTGGGTGTAGCGCAGCAGTGGATCGGCCTTGAAGGTCAGCGCAATACTCAAACCCAACAGCGCGAAGATCGGCACGCATTCGAAGCGTCGCAGCAGGGGCGAGGGGCGTTCGGCTGGCGTCCAGAAGCGCTGGATACCCAGGCGCGAGAACGCGATCAGCGATGCCAGCCCGGACAAAATCAACAACACCAACAGGCCCCACGCGGCGTTGGAAATCGGTTCGTCGCCGCTGCTGCCAAGGCCGAGCGGATTGAGCAGGGCGCCGATCAGCCCGAGTTTGCCGATAAACCCGGAGAGCGGCGGCATGCCGATGATCAGCAGGGCGCAGGCGATGAAGCTCAGGCCGAGAAACGCCATGGTCCAGGGAATCACCTGGCCGACCACGGCTTTTTGCTCGTCGTCGAGGTTGGTGCCTTTGGGTGGATGCAGAGATTCCAGTGGCCGGGGCAGCAGTTCGGCTTCATCTTCGAGCAGGACTTCGTTGGCCGAGCGCGAGCGCTCGATCAGTTCGGCCAGCAGGAACAGTGCGCTCAGCGCCAGGGTCGAGCTGAACAGATAGAACAGCGCCGCGCCGACCAGGTTCGGCTGGGCGAAGCCGATGGTCGACAACAGAATGCCCGCCGACACCAGAATGCTCAGGCTGGCCATGCGCTCCAGGCGTTGCGCGGCGAGGATTGCGATGGCGGCGCAGACGATGGTCGCCATGCCGCCGTAAACCAGCCACTCACCACCAAAGAACGCCGATGCCCCGGCCTCGGCGGAGAACAGCAATGTCCACAGGCGCAGCAAGGTGTAGACGCCCACCTTGGTCATGATCGCGAACATCGCCGCCACCGGCGCGCTGGCCGAGGAATAGGCCGGCACCAGCCAGAAGTTCAGCGGCCACATGCCAGCCTTGGCCAGGAATGCGACGGCCAGAATTCCCGCGCCGGCGTGTAGCAAGCCGCGATCGGCTTCGGACACCAGGGGGATTTTGACCGCCAGGTCGGCCATGTTCAGGGTGCCGGTCACGCCATAGATCAGCGCCGCGCCAATCAGGAACAGCGAAGAGGCCAGCAGGTTGATCGAAATGTAATGCAGCCCCGACGACACCCGCGCCCGGCCCGAGCCGTGGAGCATCAACCCGTAGGACGCGGCCAGCAACACCTCGAAGAACACGAACAGGTTGAACAGGTCGGCGGTGAGGAACGCGCCGTAAAGGCCCATCAACTGGATCTGGAACAGCGCGTGAAAGCTCGAACCGGCGCTGTCCCAGCGTGCCATGGCAAACAGCAGGGCACTGACGCCGATGATGCCGGTCAGCACCAGCATCAGCGCCGACAGGCGATCGACCACCAGCACCAGGCCGAAGGGCACTTGCCAGTTGCTTGGCAGGTACACGCCAATGGAACCGGGCACACCGGTGGTTTGTGTCCATTGCAACAGCGCCACGGCAATGCCCAGCCCGAGCAGGCTGGAGAACAGATTGATCTTCGCCTTGAGCGGCCGGTGCTTCTCGCCGAGCATCAGCATGATCGCGGCGGTCAGCAGCGGCAGCAGAATGGGTGCGACGATCAGGTGGGTCATCGCCATCATTCCTTAGGCTCCCGGCCATCCACATGGTCGGTGCCGGTCAGGCCCCGGGACGCCAGCAGCACCACCAGAAACAGCGCGGTCATGGCGAAGCTGATGACGATCGCGGTCAGCACCAGTGCCTGCGGTAACGGGTCGGTGTAATGCAACAGGTCCTGAGGTATGCCGTCCTTGATGATCGGCTCCTTGCCGATGAACAGGCTGCCCATGCTGAAAATGAACAGATTGACCCCGTAGGAGAGCAGGCACAGGCCCATGACCACCTGGAACGTCCGTGGGCGCAGGATCAGCCAGACGCCCGACGCGGCCAGTACGCCGATGGCGATTGCGATGACTTCTTCCATCAGACGGCTCCCTTGGCGGTAACGGATTTTGGCTGGGCAGCGGTTTTGTGACCCCGCACCGATTGGTGGGCGAGGGCGGTGAGGATCAACAGGGTCGAGCCAACTACCACGCCATACACACCGATGTCGAAGAACAGCGCGCTGGCCAGGTGAATGTCACCCAGCAGCGGCAACGAGAAATGCCAGGTGTGGGTGGTCAGGAACGGATAACCGACCACCATGGCACCCAGGCCGGTGGCCGTGGCAAACAGCAGGCCGGTGCCCATCCAGCGCAGCGGCCGCAGGCTCATTTGCGCCTCGACCCACTGCGTGCCGGCGACCATGTATTGCAGGATGAACGCCACCGACATCACCAGCCCGGCGACAAAGCCGCCGCCCGGTTGATTGTGCCCGCGCATGAACAGGTAGAACGACACCACCAGCGCCACCGGTAACAGCAGGCGCACCAGCACCGCCGGCACCATCATGAAACCGAGCGCGGTGTCGCTGGCGTGACGCGGGTTGACCAGGTCGGTGACCACGTCCGGTGCGAGCAAGCGTTGCTGGGCCGGCAGTTGCAGGCTTTCTTTCGGCGGACGGAAGCGACGCAGCAGGGCGTACACGGTCAGGGCCACGGCCACCAGTACGGTGATCTCACCGAGGGTGTCGAAACCACGGAAGTCCACCAGCATCACGTTGACCACGTTGCTGCCGCCGCCTTCGGGAAAGGCGCGGCTCAGGTAGAAGGAGGAAATGTCGTTGGGGGTCTGGCGCGTCAGCATGGCGTAGGCCAGCAACGCCATGCCGACGCCAACCGCGGTCGACAGCAGCAAGTCGCGGATACGCCGCACCCGCGCCCGGCGCAGGCTGCCCGGCAACGGCGAGACTTCTTCGATCCGTCGTGGCAGCCAGCGCAGGCCCAGCAGGATCAGTACCGTGGTCACCACTTCGACCGCCAGTTGGGTCAGGGCCAGGTCCGGCGCGGAAAACCAGACGAAGGTGACGCAGGTCATCAGGCCGCAGACGCTGACCATGGTCAGGGCCGCGAGACGGTGATATTTGGCCTGATAGGCCGCGCCCAAGGCGCAGGCGATGGCCAGCAACCACAAGGTGACGAAGACGATCGATCCCGGGATCTTCGGCCGGTCACCCCAGTGCAGGCTGCTGTGCAGCATGGGGATCAACCCGGCCAGCACGGCGGCGAGCACCACCAGGAACAACTGCATTTGCAGGCGCCGGGTACCAATGCGGGGCTCCAGGCGACGGGCCAGGCGCATGATGGCGACCAGTGCGTATTCGAACAGGCGCTTGCCGTCCAGGCGACCGATGACGGGCGGGCGGTCGAAATTTCCGCGCTTGAATTGATTGCGCAGCAGCAGATAGAGCACGGTACCGCAGGACAATGCGATCAGGCTCATGATCATCGGCGCGTTCAGGCCGTGCCAGATGGCCAGGCTGTACTCGGGCAGCGTGCCGCCGACCACCGGTTGCGCCGCCGCCGCGAGCAGCGGGCCGACCACCTGGGCCGGGAAGATCCCTACCAGCAGGCAAGTGAACACCAGCAATTCGACCGGCGCGCGCATCCAGCGCGGTGGCTCGTGGGGCGTGTGAGGCAAATCGGTCGCGGGCGGACCGAAGAACACATCCACGGTGAAACGCAGGGAGTACGCCACGCTGAACGTCCCGGCAATCGTTGCCACGATCGGCAAGCTCAACTCGACCCAGCGCGTGGCATTGATGAACACGGTTTCGGCGAAGAACATTTCCTTGGACAGGAAGCCGTTGAGCAACGGTACCCCGGCCATCGAGGCGCTGGCGACCATGGCCAGGGTGGCGGTAAACGGCATCAGCTTGTACAGGCCGCTGAGCTTGCGGATGTCGCGGGTGCCACTTTCGTGGTCGATGATCCCAGCAGCCATGAACAGCGAGGCCTTGAACGTCGCATGGTTGAGGATGTGGAACACCGCTGCCACGGCGGCCAGCGGGCTGTTCAAGCCGAGCAGCAGGGTGATCAGGCCGAGGTGGCTGATGGTCGAGTAGGCCAGCAAGCCCTTGAGGTCGTTCTGGAACATCGCGCAGTACGCACCGAGCAACAGGGTGCAGGCACCGGCGCCGCTGACGATGTAGAACCACTCTTCACTGCCCGAAAGCGACGGCCATAACCGCGCAAGCAGAAACACCCCGGCCTTGACCATGGTCGCCGAGTGCAGGTACGCCGACACGGGCGTCGGCGCGGCCATGGCGTGGGGCAGCCAGAAGTGGAAGGGGAATTGCGCACTTTTGCTCAGGGCGCCGATCAGGATCAGGGGCAACAGAATCGGGTAGAGGGCATGGGCGCGAATCAGGTCGCCCGCAGCCAGGACCTTGTCCAGGTCGTAGCTGCCGACCACATGCCCGAGCAGCATGACCCCCGCCAGCAGGCACAAACCGCCCGCGCCGGTCACCATCAGCGCCATATAGGCGCCGCGCCGCGCATCGGCGCGATGGTGCCAGTAGCCAATCAACAGGAACGAGAAGAGGCTGGTCAGTTCCCAGAAAAACACGATCTGGATCAGGTTGCCGGAGATCACCAGCCCGAGCATGGCGCCCATGAAGGCCAGGAAAAACGCGAAGAATCGTGGCACCGGATCGTTCGGCGACATGTAGTAGCGGGCGTACAGCGAAACCAGGGTGCCAATGCCCAGCACCAGCATGGAGAACAGCCAGGCGAAACCGTCCATGCGCAGGACGAAGTTCAGGCCCAGGCTGGGCAGCCAGGAAAACTCTTCGCGAATGACGCCACCGTGGGCGATCTGCGGGTACAGGAACGCGACCTGAATGGTGCCGATAAGGGCGATCAGGCCGGCCAACAGGGATTCGGCGTTGCGTGCATTGTGCGGCAACACGGCCGCCAAACAGCTGCCTATGAAAGGCAGAAGCAGTAGAACTATCAGGGACATAGGCTTCTAATCTGCGGAAGTTTGTGAAGCATCATACGTGCCAGCTCCCGGATCACCAAACGCCAAGCTGTCGCAGAATCCTACACGGTAGTCGGAAAAGCCCTGATTCACATTGTTTCAGCGGGGAGTCCGTTCTGATGCCATCGTGATCTGAGCTGCTCGCGAAGGCGTGTACATATCCGTTGCTGCGGTAACGGCGACTTTGGGTTTCGCCCTTACGGCGACTCACTTTTTTTACAAGCGCCTAAAAAAGTAAGCAAAAAAACGCTCGCCCCGAACGTCCGGCCCCTCGCCAAGGCTCGGGGTTCCTTCGCTCCGGCATTCATCCGGGGGCATTGCCCTCCGGTCGGCTTCGCTCGACCCACATGCAATGGGTTCGACTGCGTCGAACGGCGCTACGCGCCCATCCCCGGATGAACGCCTCCGCTCAGCCTGCCGAGCTAACGCTCGGCCTTGTAGGAGCGAGCTTGCTCGCGATGGACGTCAACGATGACGCGGGCTGCCTGAATGCCCGCGGTGTCCCGGCGTTTTTCGCGAGCCAGCTCGCTCCTACAGGGGGAACGCGTTCATCTGTGGTCAGGCCGGCCGGTAGGCCGCCTCGCTTTGACTTTTTGATCTTCTTGCCCCCTCGAGGGCATGCCGAGCCTTGGCGAGGCACCGAACGAAAGGGGCAAGAGCCCTTGGTTACTTGGGGCCAGGCGGCGCTCCGCTTTTCCAAGTAACCCGCCGTAAAGGCGGAACCGTTAGCTGCCGTTACCGTAAAAATGGATATACACACGGAAAAAAAAGACTATCAGCGAATAAAGTGAATCTTCCCGCTGTCATCATTGCCCATGTAGATGCCATAAACCCCAGCCTGCCGCTCCTCGATATAACGCTCAAGGATCTGCCGGATCGCCGGGTAGTAGATGCTGTCCCAGGGAATGTCCTCAGGCGCGAAGAATCGGTAGTCGAGGGTTTCCGGACCATACTGCCCGGTGATCTCCAGCGCGATGGCGCGAAAGATGATGTACACCTCGCTGATCTTCGGCACGCTGAAAATCGAGTAGGGCGAGACGATTTCCGCGCGCACGCCGCTTTCTTCCCAGACTTCGCGCAAGGCCGCCTGCTCGGTGGTCTCGCCGCTTTCCATGAAGCCCGCGGGCAGGGTCCAGGTGCCGGGGCGCGGCGGGATGGCGCGTTGGCACAAGAGGTACTTGCCGTCCTGCTCGATGATGCAGCCGGCAATGATTTTCGGATTGACGTAATGGATGTAGCCGCAGCCGCGGCACATCAGGCGCTCGTGCGTATCGCCCGGCGGCAACTGCTGACCGAGATCAGCGCTGCCGCACCTGGGGCAAAAGCTCGGGCTGAACATCTCAGCGACCTATGCGCGGTTCTTTCAAGGCGATGGGCAGGGTGATCTGCGGCGTGGCGCCGGTTTCTTCCTGCTTGCGCTTGAGGTAGTCCAGGGCCACGGCAGCCGCCGCACGCACGTGGTCGACGCAAGCCTGGTGGGCGGCCAGCGCATCACCGCTCTTGATCGCTTCGACCATGCGTTCCATTTCCTGGTTGCTGGCGCCGCGACGGTTTTCCTGGGACACCGAGGTCGCGCGCAGGTAGCTGATGCGTGCCTGCAATTGGCGCAACTGAGTGGCCGCGACATGGTTGCCCGAGCCTTCGAGCAACACGTCGTAGAAGCCTTGCACCGAGTCGATGACCTGTTGCAGTTCGCCGTCCTTGAGCGCCTTGCGGTTTTCTTCCAGGGCTTTTTCCAGGGCCTTGATGTCCTTGGCCTTGGCGCGCAGGGTGAACAACTGCACGATCAGCCCTTCGAGTACGCAGCGCAGCTCGTAGATGTCCACGGCATCGGCCAGGGTAATGATCGCGACACGCGGGCCCTTGGCATCGGCGAATTCCACCAGGCCTTCGGATTCCAGGTGACGCAAGGCTTCGCGCACCGAGGTACGGCTGACGCCCAGGCGATCGCACAGATCGCGTTCGACCAGACGGTCTCCCGGCAAAAGCTGGAAGTTCATGATGGCGCTTCGCAATTTATCCAGCACGATTTCGCGCAGGGTGACGGGGTTGCGATTGACCTTGAAGCTGTCGTCGAGTGGCAGGCGTTTCATGGGGTCCGCTCTGATTGTGGCTGTCCATGCAAAAAGGAGCACTGCGATTACGGGAATCCATGTGCTCGGTCAGATCAAACAGCCAAGGGTTAACTGGAGGCCTCGGCATCGGCTTCGGCGAAGGCTTCACGGGCGAGCCGGAAACTGTCTACGGCAGCGGGGACACCGCAATAAATGCCGACCTGAAGCAATATTTCGCGTATTTGCTCACGACTCAGGCCGTTACGCAAGGCGCCGCGCACATGCAGCTTGAGTTCGTGCGGCCGGTTGAGGGCCGAGATCATCGCCAGGTTGATCATGCTGCGCTCCTTGAGCGACAAACCCTCTCGACCCCAGACATGACCCCAACAGTATTCGGTGACCATTTCCTGAAGGGGGCGGGTGAAGTCGTCGGCGTTCTCGATGGAGCGATTGACGTAGGTTTCGCCCAAAACCTGGGTGCGGATCTTCAGGCCTTTTTCGTATTTTTCGTTGTTCATTTGCGTAGCTCCCGTGGGCTCAGAGGCCGCCCATCAAGGTGTATTTGAGTTCCAGGTAATCCTCGATGCCGTACTTCGAGCCTTCACGGCCCAGCCCTGAGGACTTGATCCCGCCAAACGGCGCGACCTCCGTGGAAATCAGGCCTTCGTTGATCCCGACCATGCCGTACTCCAGCGCCTCGCTCATGCGCCAGGCGCGGCCCAGGTCGCGGGTATAGCAGTAGGCAGCCAGGCCGAACTCGGTGTCGTTGGCCATCTCGACGGCCTGGGCCTCGGTATCGAAGCGGAACACGGCGGCCAGTGGACCAAAGGTTTCATCGCGGGCGACTTTCATCTGCGTGGTGACGCCTGTGAGCACGGTCGGCTGGAAGAAGCCGTTGCCCAGCGCATGGCGCTCGCCGCCGCACAGCAGTTGTGCACCGTGGGCCAGCGCGTCTTGCACGTGGTCTTCGACCTTGGCCACGGCACGCTCGTTGATCAGTGGCCCCTGGGTGACTCCGGCGTCGAAGCCGCTGCCGACCTTGAGCTGCGAAACCCGCTCGGCCAGGCGATTCACAAAGGCATCGTGGATTCCGGCCTGCACCAGGAAGCGGTTGACGCAGACGCAGGTCTGCCCGGCGTTGCGGAATTTGGCGATCAGCGCGCCGTCGACGGCGCGTTCCAGATCGGCGTCGTCGAAGACAATGAACGGCGCGTTGCCGCCCAGTTCCAGCGAGACTTTTTTCAGGGTCGGTGCGCACTGGGCCATCAGCAGTTTGCCGATGGCGGTGGAACCGGTGAACGACAGTTTGCGTACCAGGCTGCTGCCGGTCAGCTCACCGCCGATGGCGATGGCGTCGCCGGTAATCACGTTGAAGATACCCGCCGGAATGCCAGCCTGTTCCGCCAGCGCGGCCATGGCCAGTGCCGAGAACGGTGTTTCCGGAGCCGGCTTGACGATGCACGGGCAACCGGCCGCCAGTGCCGGGCCGGCCTTGCGGGTGATCATCGCCGCCGGGAAATTCCACGGCGTGATGGCCGCAACGACGCCAATCGGCTCCTTGCTGACCACGATGCGCGCATCGCCCTTGTGGCTGGGAATGGTGTCGCCGTAGATGCGCTTGGCCTCTTCGGCGAACCATTCGATGAAGCTCGCGGCGTAGAGGATTTCGCCCTTGGCTTCGGCCAGTGGCTTGCCTTGTTCGAGGGTGAGGATCTCGGCCAGGGCGTCGGCGTTTTCCAGCATCAGCGCGTGCCAGCGCTTGAGCGTATTGCTGCGCTCTTTGGCGGTCAGCGCACGCCAGGCTGGCCAGGCGTTGTTGGCGGCGTCGATGGCCAGGCGCGCATGCTCGGCGCCGAGGTTCGGTACCTGGCCGATCAGTTCACCGGTGGACGGGTTGAAGATGTCCTGACAGGCGCCATCCGGCGCGTCCAGCCACTGGCCATTGATGTAGGCCTGCTGACGGAACAATTGCGAGGCTGCTGGGCTCATGCCGGCTCCTGAGAAAAGAGAGGGTTACCTGTAGGAGCGAGCTTGCTCGCGAAAAACCCGAGAACGCCAAGGGCTGTCAGGCAGCACGCGTTATCGTTCACGACCATCGCGAGCAAGCTCGCTCCTACAGGGTCTGTGTCAAGCCAGGGTGGGCAGTGGCCCCAGCTTGCCTTTGTGGTAGATCATCGGCGTCACCGGTTGCTCGGGCAGGATCAGGTTCTTCACCGCGCCGACGATGATCGCGTGATCGCCGCCGTCATATTCGCGCCACAGTTCACACTCGATGATCGCCGTGGCCTTGGCCAGGATCGGGTTGCCCAGTTCGCTCAGGTGCCACTCGATGCCTTTGGCCTTGTCCTTGCCTTTACCGGCAAAGGCATAGGCTTCGGCGGTCTGCTCGGCGGACAGCAGGTGAATCGCGAATTGCTTGCTGTCGCGCAACACCGGGTAGGTGTCGGAGCCGTAGTTGGGGCAGAACAGCACCAGTGCCGGGTCGATCGACAGCGCACTGAAGGCGCTGGCGGTGATGCCGACGATGCCGCCGGCCGGGTCCAGGGTGGTGACCACCGTGACCCCGGACGGAAACGAACTCATCACGTCTTTGTAAATGCCGGGTTCGATCATTTTCCAGGACTCCTAGCGCATCACGAAGGGATCAGGCATCGGTGCCTGGGACAGGTTGATCCACACCGTTTTCAGCTCGGTGTAGGCCAGCACCGAATCGATGCCGCTTTCGCGTCCATAGCCGCTGTTCTTGAAGCCGCCGATCGGCGCCATGGCCGAGACCGCACGGTAGGTGTTGACCCAGATGATCCCCGAACGCACGTCCCGGGCCAGGCGGTGGGCACGGCCCAGGTCGCGGGTCCAGATGCCGGCGGCGAGGCCGAATTGCGAGTCGTTGGCAATCGCCAGCGCTTCGGCTTCGTCCTTGAATCGGATGACCGAAGCCACCGGGCCAAAGACTTCTTCCTGCATGATCTTCATCGAATTGCGGTCGCACTCGAACAAGGTCGGCTCGTAGAACCAGCCGTCGCCCAAGTTATCCGGACGCTTGCCACCCAGGCGCAAACGCGCGCCTTCGGCAATGGCGTCGGCCACCAGGCCTTCGACCACGGCCAGTTGCTGCGCGGTGGCCATCGGGCCCATTTCACTGCTGTCGTCCTGCGGGTTGCCAATGCGGATGCGCTGGGCGCGTTCAACCAGGCGGCCGACGAATTCGTCGTAGATTTCGTCCTGCACCAGCAAGCGCGAACCGGAGACGCAGCTCTGCCCGGAGGCGGCATAGATCCCGGCGATGGCGCCGTTGATCGCGCTGTCGAGGTCGGCGTCGGCGAAGATGATGTTCGGCGATTTGCCGCCCAGTTCCAGCGACAGCTTGGCGAAGTTCTCCGCGCTGCTGCGCACCACATGCCGCGCGGTGGCCGCGCCGCCGGTGAAGGCGATCTTGCGCACCAGCGGATGGCGGGTGAGGGCGGCACCGGTGCTTGGGCCATAACCGGTGACGACGTTGACCACCCCCGGCGGGATCCCGGCTTCCAGCGCCAGGCGAGCCAGTTCGAGAATGGTCGCCGAGGCGTGTTCCGACGGCTTGATCACGATGGTGTTGCCCGCGGCCAGCGCCGGGGCCAGCTTGATCGCGGTCAGGTACAGCGGGCTGTTCCACGGAATGATCGCGGCCACCACGCCCATGGCTTCGTGCACGGTGTAGGCAAACAGGTCCGGCTTGTCCAGCGGCAGGGTGCCGCCTTCGAGCTTGTCGGCCAGGCCTGCGGTGTAGTGGAAGAACTCCGGCAGATAGCCGACCTGGCCACGGGTTTCGCGGATCAGCTTGCCGTTGTCGCGGCTTTCCAGCTGCGCCAGTTGTTCTTTGTTATCGGCGATCAGGTCGCCCAGGCGTCGCAGCAATTTGCCGCGAGCGGTGGCCGTCAAGCCGCGCCAGGCCGGGCTGTCGAAAGCCGTCTGCGCAGCCTGCACGGCGCGTTCGACATCGGCTTCGTCAGCATCGGGCAGTTCGGCCCAAGGCTTGGCCAGCGCGGGGTTGAGGCTTTCGAAGGTCTTGCCGGACAGGGCATCGACCCATTCACCGCCGATGCACATCTGGAAGCGTGCGAGTGTCATGCAACGATCCCCTTGATCTGGTTTTGTTTGGCGTGCGCGGTCTGCAGAAACTCCAGCAACAGCTGGTTGACCAGGCGCGGCGATTCTACGGGCATCATATGCCGTTGCTCGGCGAGGACGGCAACGGTCGCGCCGGGAATGCGTTCGGCCAGTTGCCGGGCCATTTCCGGGGTCGAGCCCGGGTCCAGTTCGCCGGTGGCGATCAGCGTCGGCACCCGGATGCTGGCCAGGTCGTCGGCGCGGTACATGTCCTGGGTCGCGAACAGTTCATAGGTGGTCAGGTAACCCTGAGGGTCATTGCCGGCCAGGGTCTGGCGAATCGCGGCGATCTGCGCCGGGTTCGCAGCCTGGTATTCACGGCTGAACCAGCGCGACAGCGCCGCTTCGGCATTGGCGTCCGGCCCGTGTTCGGCAGCCTGACTGGTGCGGGCGATGACCCCGGCACGCTGTTCGGCGCTGCGGTTGAACACGCTGTTGAGCACCACCAGACCTTCCAGGCGTTGCGGGTAGTGCAGGGCAAAGGCCCGCGCCACCAACCCGCCCATGGAAAAGCCGATCACCGTTGCCTTGGGCAATTGCAGGTGGTCGAGCAGCTCCAGCAACTGGTCGGCGTAGCCGAGCAGCGGCGTGCCGCTCTCCGGGCGCGGGCTGGCGCCATGGCCGAGCATGTCGTAGGCGATGACGCGATAGTTCGTGGCCAGGCCAACGATCTGACCGCCCCACATTTCTTTGTTCAGGCCCACGCCGTGGATCAAGACCACGGGCTGGCCTTGGCCGGTCGCCAGGTAACTGGTGCCAGCCGGGGTGAGTTCAGCGGTGAGCCGAATCATGGAGCGCTCCTGCAATGCCTTCTTGTTGTCGTTCTGCTGGCCGGTTACTGGGCTTTTTCGGCTGCCAGTTCTTCCAGGTCGATGTAGCGGTTGCCAATGCGCGGGTGCAGGCGGCCGCCGTCGGCGCAACCCAGGACCACGACGATTTCGTCGGCACGTGGTGCGTCTTCGATCTGCATTTCCAGGGTGATGTAGTGCGAGCGCAGGCCTTCGTCGTCCTTGTGCATCATCGGGATCTGGATCGAGGTGCCCGGACCGCCGCGCTTGTTGGTGAAACTCAGGTAGCTCTTGGCCTTGACCGCTTCGCGGTAATGGTTGCCGAAGCGCAGGGTGTGGATCACCGCCGAAGCGTGTTCGATTTCGCCGTCGGCACCGACCACGGCCGCCTTGCCGTAAGCCTCGATCTTCTCGGCGCCGCCGATGATGCCCACCAGGCGCTCAACCATCAGCGCGCCGAGGTCGGAGCAGTTGGCGCGGATCTGTGGTTTCAGGTCTTCGACAAAACCGTTGCCCAGCCAGGGGTTTTTCATCACCACGGCCAGACCGACCATGGTCACGGGCTTATCGGTGGCTTTGCCGCCTTCAATAAAGGTTTCTTCGACATAGCTGACGATCTTGCGGATTTCGAAACTCATGAGCTGCTCCGTAGAGGTTTGGGTGTCTGTGCGTCTGATGGTATACCATAATACCTGAAGCACAAGTCCCCTAATGGAGTTTCTGGCTGGATGGCGATAAAAAGCGTGCGGCGAGGCGCTATGGGTGGCGGGAAGGACTTATAAAAGGCGTAAAAAAACCCGGCTGATGAGGCCGGGTTTTTCGTTGAGTCCTGCGGTAAAGCACTGCATTCAGACAGCGCGGCTTTCGATCAGACGGTCGGAACCACCTTCAGCGACGCGGTTTTGCAGCAGCTTGTCGGAGCCGCCTTCGGCTACGCGGTTTTGCAGCAATTTGTCGGAACCACCTTCAGCGACGCGGTTTTGCAGCAGCTTGTCGGAACCGCCTTCCGCAACGCGGTTTTGCAGCAGCTTGTCAGAGCCACCTTCAGCGACGCGGTTTTGCAGAAGTTTGTCGGAGCCACCCTCGGCCACACGGCTTTCAATCAGACGATCCGAGCCGCCTTCAGCGACCACAGGTTGAGCAGAGGTAGCGGCGAAAGCGTTAACTGCGAAAACCGAGAAAGCGATGCTGAGGAGGGTCTGGCGTTTCATGATGGTGTGCTCCGGGGTGCTTATGGGTTGGTATGGAGCAGATGTTACGCCGTGGATTTTTTAAGAGAACTTCATTGAATCAATGGTGACTATCGACGCAGTCAATGGATCGCAGATCCTTGTGGGAGCGGGCTTGTTCGCGAAGGCGGTGTGTCAGTCGCCATCAATGTTGAATGTGCCGGCCTCTTCGCGAGCAAGCCCGCTCCCACAGGGTTCGTGGTGTTAGCGGGAAATAAGCCCGTGATCGATGGCGTATTTGACCAGTGCCGCCGGCTTGTCGATGTTGAGCTTGCGTCGAATGCTCAAGCGGTGTGTCTCCACCGTGCGCACGCTGATATCCAGTTCCCGGGCCATTTCCTTGTTGTTCAGCCCTTGCGCCATCTTCGACAACACCTGGCTTTCCCTCGGGGTCAGTTCGTTGTCGGTGTTCCTGTCGGCGATCAGCCGCTGGGCGATTTCCGCGCTGTAGAAGGTTCCGCCGCTGCTGATGGCTTCGATGGCGGCGATGATTTCCCGTGAAGGGGCGTTCTTGAGCACGTAGCCGCTGGCGCCGGAGCGCACCGATTCACTGACGTATTCGTAATTGTCGTACATGCTCAGCACCAGCACCTTGAGCGACGGGTACTGGCTGCGCAGCACGCGGGTCAGTTCCAGGCCGTTCATGTCCGGCAGGCTGATGTCGACCAGCAGTAGGTCGGGCTGGCAGCGTCCGACCATCTCGATGGCCTCGGCGCCGTTTTCCGCTTCGCCGACCATTTCCAGGGGCGACATCACGGCCAGTAGCGCCTTGATGCCGTCGCGGACCAGGGAGTGATCGTCGACCAGGGCGACGCGGATCGGGGAGGGCAGGTTCATTGCAGCTATTCACTCTTGTAGTTTTGGGCCGGGTCAGCGTTATGCGTCCGGTTTCATTGGCAGCCGTACGTCCAGCTCACTTCTGCCCGGCATCGAAATCAAATCGAAGCGCCCGCCAAAATGTTCGACGCGTTCGCGGATGTTACGCAAGCCAATGCCGGCCTGGCGACGTTCGACCTGGGCTACGTTGAAACCGATGCCGTCATCGACCACCGTCAGCCGCACTGATTGTTCGCAGCCGCGCAGGGTAATGGACACGTGCCTGGCCCGGGCGTGGCGTTCGATATTGGTCAGGCCTTCCTGCACGATGCGGAACAATGCGACGGCGGCACCGTCGACCAGTTGGCAGTCGAATTCATTTTCGTCATAGGTCACGGTCAGTCCGCTGCGCTGTTCGAATTCCGCGGCCAATTGGCCGATGGCCGCTGGCAGGCCGAGGGTGTCGAGCAAGGATGAGCGCAGGTCGTGAGAGAGGCTGCGGACTTCACCGATGGCATCGCCCAGGCGCTCGGTGGCGTCTTTCAGCGTGTTCAGGCCCTTGTCGTGGGCCTGTCCGCTTTCCAGTAGATGGCTGGCCAGTTCGAACTGAAACTTGATCGAGACCAGCACCTGGCTGATGCCGTCGTGCAACTCGCGGGACACCCGTGATCGTTCTTCCTCCTGCAGGCTGACGATGCGTTGGGTCAGGCGCTGCAGTTTCTTGTCCGCCAGGCGATGCTCGCTGACGTTGAGGGTCATGCCCGTGGCGAAGACGAACAGCACCGCGACGAGGGCAACCACGGCAATCGCCATCATGGTCTTGCGGATGCCCATGGCCACTTCGGCACGGGCCTGCTGGGTGGCGCGTTCGACATCCTCGAGGTAGATGCCGGTGCCGAGCATCCAGCCCCAGCGATCGAGCATCACCACGTAGGCGAGCTTGTCGGTCACCTGGCCGGAGGAGGGTTTGTTCCAGGCGTAGCGTTGAAAGCCTTCGCCCGATTGTGCGCTTTTGAGCAGCGCCTGAATCACCGGCAGGCCGTGGGGGTCTTTCATGTCCCACAGGTATTGCCCCACCAGCTCCGACTGCCGTGCATGCATCAGGCTGCGGCCTTCGCGGTCGTAGACAAAGAAGTAGCCATTGATGCCGAAGCTGAGCTTGCGCAGTTCTTCCAGCACTTGTTGCTGGGCATGGGTGTCGCCGTGGCCGTCGTCGTACAGCGGCGCGATCAGGCTTTGCGCCATTTCCACGTAGTTTTTCAGTTCCGCGCGCTTGCTCGCCAGAATGCTGTCTTCGATCAGCTGCGCCTGCTGATCGCCCAATTGGCGGTTGAGGGAAATCACCAGCGCGCAGATGACGGCAATGGCCAGCACCAGCGGCAGAATCCCGAGGGCGACGATCTTGTGTTTGAGCTGCATGTTGACTCCTGCCCGCGCGAAGGCTCGGCATCATATGCCAAAGATACGCCCTGTAGGAGCGAGCTTGCTCGCGAAAAAGGTACAGCCGACACCACTCAGCGCCTGGAATACCATCGCGAGCAAGCTCGCTCCTACAAGGGGGAAGGGCGTGTTCTACGTAGAACTACGTAGACGCCGCGTACGTAGTAACGCGGATTTATTTGTGGACGGCATGCGCAGATATTGGGCCAGCTCCGCACCGCGGACACAATTATAAAAATTACCGCCGCAGTCACGAGCTGTCGGCAGGAGACCCTCTATGCCCCGTCTGGCTAAACACCTCGCCTGGTTTGCCGTGGCTGTCCTGGGAGCGATTGCGCTGAGTGTCGTGGCCCTGCGCCGCGGTGAAGCGATCAACGCCTTGTGGATCGTAGTCGCAGCCGTCGCCATCTACCTCGTTGCCTACCGCTATTACAGCCTGTTCATCGCCAATAAAGTGATGCAGCTCGACCCCAACCGGGCCACGCCGGCTGTGCTCAACAATGACGGTCTGGACTACGTACCGACCAACAAACACGTACTCTTCGGTCACCACTTCGCGGCCATCGCCGGTGCTGGTCCACTGGTCGGTCCGGTGCTGGCGGCGCAGATGGGCTACCTGCCCGGCACGCTGTGGCTGATCGCCGGCGTGGTGCTGGCCGGTGCCGTCCAGGACTTCATGGTCCTGTTCATGTCCACCCGCCGCAACGGTCGCTCCCTGGGCGACATGGTCCGTGAAGAAATGGGCCGCATCCCCGGTACCATCGCGCTGTTTGGCTGCTTCCTGATCATGATCATCATCCTCGCGGTGCTGGCGCTGATCGTCGTCAAGGCCCTGGCCGATAGCCCGTGGGGCATGTTTACGGTGATGGCGACCATTCCAATCGCGATGTTCATGGGCGTCTACATGCGCTACATCCGCCCGGGCCGCATTGGTGAGATCTCGGTGATCGGCGTTGTGTTGCTGCTGGGCTCGATCTGGCTGGGCGGGCAGATTGCCGCCGATCCGGTGTGGGCCAAAGCCTTTACCTTCACCGGTATCCAGATCACCTGGATGCTGATCGGCTACGGTTTCGTCGCTGCCGTTCTGCCGGTATGGCTGATCCTGGCGCCGCGTGACTACCTGTCGACCTTCCTGAAAATCGGCACCATCGTCGCCCTGGCCATCGGCATCCTGGTGACCATGCCCGAGCTGAAAATGCCGGCCCTGACCCAATTCATCGACGGCACCGGCCCGGTATGGAAGGGCGGTCTGTTCCCGTTCCTGTTCATCACCATCGCCTGTGGCGCGGTGTCGGGTTTCCATGCGCTGATCGCCTCCGGCACCACGCCGAAGCTGCTCGCCAGTGAAGGGCATGCCCGTTATATCGGTTACGGCGGCATGCTGATGGAATCGTTCGTGGCGATCATGGCGATGGTTGCCGCGTCGGTGATCGAGCCAGGCGTGTACTTCGCCATGAACAGCCCGGCTGCCGTGGTTGGCGGTGATGTGGTGGCGGTAGCGACAGCGGTCAGCAACTGGGGCTTTGCCATCACGCCGGAAGCGTTGCAGGCGGTGGCCCATGACATCGGTGAAACCACCATCCTGGCCCGTGCCGGTGGTGCGCCGACCCTGGCGGTGGGGATCGCACAGATCCTGCACAGTGTTCTGCCGGGTGAAAACACCATGGCGTTCTGGTACCACTTCGCGATCCTGTTCGAAGCGCTGTTCATCCTGACCGCGGTCGACGCCGGTACCCGTGCCGGGCGCTTTATGCTTCAGGACTTGCTCGGTTCGTTCGTGCCGGCCCTGCGCCGCACCGAATCCTGGACCGCCAACCTGATCGCCACCGCCGGTTGCGTGGCCATGTGGGGCTGGTTGCTGTACCAAGGGGTGATCGACCCGCTGGGCGGTATCAACACCTTGTGGCCGCTGTTCGGTATCTCCAACCAGATGCTGGCCGGTATCGCGCTGATGCTCGGCACCGTGGTGCTGATCAAGATGAAGCGCCAGCGTTATGTCTGGGTGACCTTGCTGCCGGCGGCATGGCTGCTGATCTGCACCACCACCGCCGGCTTCATCAAGCTGTTCGACGCCAACCCGGCGATCGGCTTCCTCGCCCTGGCGAAAAAATACAGCGATGCCCTGGCCAACGGTCAGGTGCTGGCCCCGGCCAAGAGCATCGACCAGATGCAGCACGTGATCTTCAACGCCTACACCAACGCAACGCTGACCGCGCTGTTCCTGTTCGTGGTGTTCAGCATCCTGTTCTTCGCGCTCAAGGTCGGTATCTCCGCCTGGGGCAGCAAGGAGCGTACGGATAAAGAAGCGCCATTCCAGGCCGTGCCGAATGCATAGGCGAGGAGGGCAGCATGTTCAATGACCTGAGTCGCCTCGGTAAATACCTCGGTCAGGCCGCGCGCCTGATGGTCGGCATGCCCGACTACGATAACTACGTCGAGCACATGCAGACCAAACACCCGGACAAACCGGTGATGGACTACGAGGCGTTCTTCCGCGAGCGCCAGGAGGCCCGTTACGGCAGTAAAGCCGGACCGAAGTGCTGTTGAGCGAAACAAAAAAACCGGCTGAAAGGCCGGTTTTTTATTGCGTGCAGGAACGCACCGGATGTTTCAGGCCGCGTGGCAATCCGAATCGTCGCCGCCACTTTTATCCCGGGTCATGGCAGTGCTGTCCACCTTTTGACCCTGGGGCTGAGGATCCGGCCTGGCGATCTTGAGCGCATGGTCGGCAACCTTGGCGTTATGCATCAGGCGACAGAACACGGCGGCGACGATGATCGACAGCAATATCCAGATGACAATGATTTTGAGGAGCATGGTGAAACCTCTTGCGGCAAACGATCCTTCCGATCGCCAACATCCTTGTAGCAAATAACAATAATGCATTGTGGCAGGTGTTCATGATCTTGCCGATGCTCTTGCGAGCTGCTGCAGCTTCGTGCTGATTTGAACTGTTTATCAGCTATCTCCCCGGTGGCAGCGACAGTTTCCCGGAGCGGTACTTTAATGGATGTTCTGGAGCGACTGATCACGGGGCCATCATAGCCTTAAGGCTATGGATCCCATACCGAAAAGCTATTTCATCAATCGGTGATCCGGATCCACGCTCAAAGGTGGTTAGCTGAAAACAAAATAAAGAGGAGATGCCATGTCAACTGAATCGAAATGCCCGTTCAATCACGCCGCTGGCGGTGGCACGACGAACCGCGACTGGTGGCCGAACCAACTGAACCTGAAGATCTTGAGTCAACACTCGCCCAAGTCTGACCCGTTGGGGGGCGACTTCAACTACGCCGAAGCCTTCAAGAGCCTGGACTTCCAGGCGTTGAAAAAAGACCTGACTGCGCTGATGACCGACTCCCAGGACTGGTGGCCGGCGGACTTCGGTCACTATGGGCCTTTCTTTATCCGCATGTCCTGGCACGCCGCAGGCACCTATCGCACCGGTGACGGCCGGGGCGGCGCCGGTTCCGGCCAGCAACGCTTCGCACCGCTCAACAGCTGGCCGGACAACGTCAGCCTCGACAAGGCCCGTCGGCTGCTCTGGCCGATCAAGCAAAAGTACGGCAACAAAATCTCCTGGGCCGACCTGATCGTCCTCGCCGGCAACGTTGCACTGGAGTCCATGGGCTTCAAGACCTTTGGTTTTTCCGCTGGTCGCCCGGATGTCTGGGAACCGGACGAAGACGTTTACTGGGGCTCGGAAAGCAAGTGGCTGGGTGGCGACGTGCGTTATGGCAAGGATGCCGGACAAAATCCCGTAGAGCGCACTCTGGAAACCCCTCTCGCAGCCGTGCAGATGGGCCTGATCTACGTAAACCCCGAAGGCCCTGAAGGCAACTCTGATCCGGTTTCCGCCGGGATAGATATCCGTGAAACCTTTGCGCGCATGGCAATGAACGACGAGGAAACCGTCGCGCTGATCGCGGGCGGTCACGCCTTCGGCAAAACCCACGGTGCAGGTACCGTCGATCATGTCGGACCTGAGCCCGAAGCCGCCGGCCTCGAACTGCAGGGCCTGGGCTGGAAGAGCACGTTCGGTACCGGTAAAGGCGGCGACACCATCTCCAGCGGCCTGGAAGTGACCTGGACGACCACGCCAACCCAGTGGAGCAACAACTACTTGGAGAACCTGTTCGGTTACGAATGGGAACTGACCAAGAGCCCGGCGGGGGCCAACCAGTGGAAGCCGAAAAGCGGCGCTGGCGCCGGCACCATTCCGGATGCCCACGATCCGTCAAAACGGCGCGATCCGACCATGCTGACCACGGACCTGTCGCTACGCTTCGACCCGATCTATGAACCGATTTCCCGGCGCTTCCTGGCCAATCCAGACCAGTTGGCCGACGCCTTCGCCCGTGCCTGGTACAAGCTGATTCACCGTGACATGGGCCCGCTCTCGCGTTACCTCGGCCCGGAAATGCCGAACGAAGAGCTTCTGTGGCAAGACCCGATCCCTGCCGTCGATCATCCGCTGGTCAATGACAGCGACGTGGCGGGCCTGAAAAGCAAGGTGCTGGCGTCCGGCCTGTCGGTCTCGCAGCTTGTAACTACAGCTTGGGCGGCGGCTTCCAGCTTCCGTGGCTCCGACAAGCGCGGCGGTGCCAACGGCGGGCGTCTGCGCCTGGCGCCGCAGAAATCCTGGCCGGCCAACCAGCCGGGGCAACTGGCCAATGTGCTGGCCAAACTCGAAGGCATCCAGAAGGAGTTCAATAGCGCGCAAACCGGTGGCAAGAAAATCTCCCTGGCCGACCTGATCGTGCTCGCCGGTGGTGCGGGTGTCGAACAGGCTGCAAAAAACGCCGGCCACAGTGTGACGGTGCCGTTCAGCCCGGGACGCATGGACGCCAGTCAGGAACAGACCGATGTCGACTCCTTCGGCTACCTTGAACCGATTGCCGACGGCTTCCGTAATTACCTGAAGCAACAGTACCGTGTGCCGGCCGAAAAATTGCTGATCGACAAGGCGCAACTGCTGACGCTGAGCGCACCGGAAATGACGGTATTGCTGGGTGGGCTGCGGGTGTTGAACACCAATGTCGGGCAAACCCGGCATGGCGTGTTCACCCAACGGCCGGAGACGCTGACCAACGATTTCTTCACCAACCTGCTGGATATGGGCGTGGAATGGAAGCCCGTGTCGGATGCCCAGCAAGAGTATGAAGGGCGTGATCGCAAAACCGGTGCAGTGAAGTGGACGGGCACCCGAGTTGACCTGGTCTTCGGTTCGAACGCGCAGTTGCGTGCGCTGGCCGAAGTCTATGCCTGCGCCGATGCGCAGCAGAAGTTCGTCAAGGACTTCGTCGCCGCCTGGACCAAAGTGATGAACCTGGATCGATTCGATCTGAAATAGGGGAGGTTGTCGTAACGTTGGTATTGCCGGCAAAAAAGTACCCCGGCTCGCCCTCCGGCTCCTGCTTCAGCGGAGGGCGTCCGGCGACCATGAACCTTGGCGGTCATGGCCCGGTCCCAGATGAAAGCTGAATGGTGTTTAGCGCGAGTCAGCTTTCAATAAATGAGCGGTTCTCTTCTCGAATGACGCGCGCAGCATCATCGTATAGAAACGGCAGAAACATATAACGGCGACCTTGGGTTACCGGGGTGGCTTCGTGCAACAGTGAGCACGAAAACACCACGGCCCCTCCTGTTGGAGCGCTGTAAAGTACTTTTCCATACTCTGGAAAATGCAGAAAACCACCGTCGTACTCTTCCGCATTGAGAAACAGGGAAACGGCAAAGCGGCGATGCGCCGTACCCTTCGTGGTGTTATCCCGATGGGGCCGGAAATGCCCGCCTTCCTCGCTGTTGTAGCAGGCCACCAGGTAGCGCTCCATTCGAGTGGCATTGAACTGGAACGCTTGATGTAGCTGTGGAAGCAGACGGTTGGCTATACGCAACACACAGGCTTTGGTTAGAGCCTGATCTTCAATCACGCAGTCACGACGTCGTTTGTGGTTATGGTCGGTGATCTGGACGGTTTTACCCGATTGCTCGGTCATGAACCCGGATTCCTCTCCGCCACGTTCGTCGTAATAACGTATCAGTGCTTTACACAGCGAAGGCTCGAATATACGGGGAACCACCAGGACTGGTGCGTGTGGAGTGGCGGCGCGTGGCGGAGTCGGTGCGGGCAATCTATCCAGAAAGCGCATCAACAAGGGGACATGGTTATCAACCGGTGCTTCTATCGGGACGACGGCCAGGACACGTAGCGCATGATCCAGCACATAGGTCATTTGCCTGATACTGCCGTCTGTTTGCAACGTACCGTAGAGCTTGCTGACTGACCGATCGAAATCCCAAATGAAGCGCATGCCAGGTATCGAACTTTCTACCCGCTTGAGCTTTTCATCATCCGGATCTACGGAAACACCAAAGAAGCAAATGTGATCGTCATCGAACCGCTGGCGATGGGTCCGAATACCTTCCAGAATTTTAATTGATGCCGGATCAGCCGCAGAACCGAAAAAATAAAGCACGACATACCGACCGGCGATAGTGTCGAAACAAAAGCGTTCCCTTAGTTGAGTTCGGCAATAGAACCAAGGGGCTGGTTGACCGACTGAAAATGCTGAGGCGCGCATCACAACTCCTTGCCGGTTGGCCGTGGTTGCGGGTAAAGCTAGTTCAGTCTTGTTGATGTTGCCCGGAGCGCTGATGGCGACTCCTCATTCATGACGTGTCTCTCTGGTTTACCAGGCTTGTCATGCCTGGGCGTCGGCAGACCAGGCCTCGATCACCGATTGCAGGAACTGCTCCGACAATCGAGGGTTGTCCAGGGCCCTGGCGATCAGTATTGCCCCTGTGATCGATGACAGGATGCGCAAGGCTTGCTGGTGCTTTTCATCATAGGTATCGCCGTCGACCAATGGCATCAGCGTTTCGATCAGGGTCTGCACGCCTTTGGTGAACGAGTGGCTGACCGCTCCGCCGTTGCGCGCGACATCGGCACCCAGGGCGGGGATCGGGCAGCCTTCGGTCCAGTTGCTCAGGTGGGCTTGGGTCAGGTAACCCTTGAGCAGTTCGGGGATGGATTTGGCCGCTCGCCAGTCTTCGATGTTGGTTTCGAACGTGCGGCTCACGGCCTCCGACGCCAACTGCTCCTTGCCACCGGGGAACTGTCCGTAAAAGCCGCCATGGGTCAGGCCCACCGAGCGTGAAAGCTCGCCGATGCCAATGCCGTCGATGCCTTTTTCCCGGTACATCCTCGAGGCCGCGCCGAGGATCGCTTCCTTGTTGGCCGCTGCCTGGTCTTTTGTCACTTTCATGAGTGGGTCCTGTCATCCGACGAGCGCCCTGGCAAATTTTTGCGGGGGGGCTGGTATTTATGATGGTCGTAATATAAATTCGCTGCAATGGCTTTGCCGGTCCCGAGCCCGTGGCTCAAGTCAAAACACCTCACAAGGTGCTGGCCCATGAAACGTAATGATCTGCGCAGTATCGACCTCAATCTGCTGGTGGTTTTCGAGGTGCTCATTCAGGAGCGCAATGTCAGTCGGGCCGCAGAAAGACTTTGCCTGGGGCAACCGGCGGTCAGCGGTGCATTGGGCCGTTTGCGCACGCTGTTCAACGACCCTCTGTTTAAACGCATTGGCCACAAAATGGAACCGACCACCCGAGCCTTGCAGGTGGCGCAAATGCTTGGGCCCGCATTGGACTCCATCTGTTCCGTCGTCAGTCTGACGGCTTCCAGTAAAAAATCTAATTAATTCATAGGCTTGATCTGAGTATTCGTTTTTTTTGTTCTTAAACATGATAGTCATCATTAATGATGATAGCCAAGTTCACTCCGTTCAATTCGTCGCTGCCCCCTGTGCGGCCGAGAATTCTCCAACCCCTAAACCGTCAGGCGGACACCCCCATGGAACAGTCACTCAAACCTTTGCGTTATCCCCTTGTTGCATTGGCGTTGGCGACCATCACTGCTTGCGGCCACGCACCCGATGCCGCCCAGGCTCCGGGTGCGCCGCATGTCACGGTCGCCAAAGTGCTCGAGCAACCCATCACTGAATGGGATGAGGTCACCGCCCGCCTGGAAGCGCCGGAAACCGTCGTGGTTCGCCCGCGGGTTTCGGGGCAGATCGATCGTGTCGCCTTCACGGATGGCGAGTCGGTAAAGAAAGGGGATTTGCTGTTCCAGATCGATCCACGGCCGTTCGAGCACGAAGTGCATCGCCTTGAAGCGCAGTTGCAGCAAACTCGCGCCACGCTGGTTCGAACCGGCAACGAAGCGCAACGCGGCCAGCGCCTGCTGAGCAGCAATGCCATTTCTGCGGAACTGGCCGACACGCGCAGCACCACCGCCCAGGAAGCCAAGGCCGCCGTCGATGCCGTGCAGGCACAACTCGATCTCGCACGCCTGAACCTGAGCTTCACCCGCGTCACCGCGCCGATCACCGGCCGGGTCAGCCGTGCCGAAATCACCGCTGGCAACATCGTCACCGCCGACACCTCGGCGCTGACCAGCGTGGTCTCCACCGACAAGGTCTACGCCTATTTCGACGCCGACGAACGCCTGTTCCTCAAGTACGGCCAACTCTCCCGCGAAGGCCGGCGCAGTCAGTCCACGCCGGTGTACATGGGCCTGTCGAACGAGGAGGGCAACAGCCACCTGGGGCAGATGAACTTTGTCGACAACCAGGTCAATCCCAAGACGGGCACCATTCGTGGTCGCGCGGTGTTCGACAACGCCGATGGCCAATACACCCCGGGCTTGTATGCCCGATTGAAGCTGGTGGGCAGCGCGGCCTATGCCGGCCTGCTGATCAAGGACGAGGCAGTGGGCACCGACCTGGGCAAGAAGTTCGTGCTGGTGATCGACCAGGACAACAAGGCCGTGTACCGCAGCGTCGATCTGGGGCCGAAGCTCGAAGGGTTGCGCATTGTGCGCAGCGGTTTGCAGAAAGACGACCGGATCGTCATCAACGGTCTGCAACGGGTTCGTCCCGGCGCGGTGGTCGCGCCTCAGGATGCGCCAATGGCCGATGCGCAAACCGTCGCCACCCTGGCCCGTCAGCGGCAGGCCATCGAGGCGGGTAATCAGCCCGTCGCTCCGTCACCGGCGCTGGTGAAAACCGATGCTGCCGTTTCACCACGCGGATAAAGGAACACAGCCATGAAGTTCTCCCAGTTCTTTATCACGCGGCCGATCTTCGCCGCCGTGCTGTCGCTGCTGATCCTGATCGCCGGTGCCATCGCGCTGTTCCAGTTGCCGATCAGCGAATACCCCGAGGTGGTGCCACCGACCGTCGTCATTCACGCCAACTACCCGGGCGCCAACCCCAAGGTGATTGGCGAAACCGTTGCCGCGCCACTCGAACAAGCCATCACCGGCGTCGAGAACATGCTGTACATGTATTCGCAGTCTACCGCCGATGGCCGGCTCACCCTCACGGTGACCTTCGCCCTGGGCACCGACCTGGACAACGCCCAGGTGCAGGTACAGAACCGTGTCACGCGCACCGAGCCAAAACTTCCCGAAGAAGTGACGCGCATCGGTATCACCGTGGACAAGGCGTCGCCCGAGCTGACGATGGTGGTGCACCTGACCTCGCCGGACAAGCGCTACGACATGCTGTACCTGTCCAACTACGCGATCCTCAACGTCAAGGATGAGCTGTCGCGCCTGAACGGTATCGGTGACGTGAAGATGTTCGGTATCGGCGACTACTCGCTGCGTATCTGGCTCGATCCGAACAAGACCGCTTCACGCAACCTGACCGCGACCGATGTGGTCAACGCGGTCCGCGAACAGAACCGTCAGGTCGCTGCCGGCCAATTGGGCGCACCGCCTGCGCCCAACGCCACGAGCTTCCAGATGTCGATCAACTCCCAGGGGCGGCTCGTCACCGAGGAGGAGTTCGAGAACGTGATTGTCCGCAGTGGTCCGGACGGCGAGATCACTCGCCTCAAGGACATTGCGCGGATTGAGCTCGGCTCCAACCAGTACGCCCTGCGCGCACTGCTCAATAACCAGGAAGCGGTGGCGATGCCGATTTTCCAGCGCCCGGGTTCCAATGCGATCGACGTCTCCGACCAGGTGCGGGCGAAGATGGCCGAGCTGAAGAAGGGCTTCCCGGAGGGCATGGACTACGAGATCGTCTACGATCCGACCATCTTCGTCCGCAGTTCGATTGAAGCGGTGGTTCACACGCTGTTCGAAGCACTGATCCTGGTGGTGCTGGTGGTGATCCTGTTCCTGCAAACCTGGCGCGCCTCGATCATTCCACTGGTCGCCGTACCGGTGTCGTTGATCGGCACGTTTGCCGTGATGCACCTGTTCGGTTTCTCGCTCAATGCCCTGTCGCTGTTTGGCCTGGTGCTGGCGATCGGTATCGTGGTCGATGATGCGATCGTGGTGGTGGAGAACGTCGAGCGCAACATCGAGTTGGGCCTCGAGCCGATCGAGGCCACCAAGAAAGCCATGGGCGAGGTGACCGGACCGATCATCGCCACGGCGTTGGTGTTGTGTGCGGTATTCGTGCCGGCAGCGTTCATCTCGGGCTTGACCGGGCAGTTCTACAAGCAATTCGCCCTGACCATTGCCATCTCGACGGTGATCTCGGCGTTCAACTCCTTGACCCTGTCGCCGGCATTGGCCGCGGTATTACTCAGGGCCCACGGCGCGCCGAAAGACCGTTTCTCCAAAGTGCTGGATCGTCTGTTCGGTGGCTGGCTGTTCAAACCCTTCAACCGTGTATTCGAAAAGGCCAGCCATGGCTATGTGGTTGCCGTCGCCAAGGTCATTCGTGGCAGCGGCGTGGCCTTGCTGGTGTATGCCGGGCTGATCGCCATGACGTACATGGGCTTCAGTACCACGCCGACCGGTTTCGTGCCGACCCAGGATAAAAAATACCTGGTGACTTTCGCGCAACTGCCGGACGCCGCCAGCCTTGATCGCTCGGAGTCGGTGATCCGGCGCATGAGCACCATCGCCATGAACGAGCCGGGTTTCGACAGCGCGGTGGCGTTCCCCGGCCTGTCGATCAATGGCTTCACCAACAGCCCGAACGCCGGTATCGCCTTCATCGGCTTGCGGCCCTTCGATGAACGCAAAGACCCGAGTCTGTCGGCAAAGGCCATTTCCGCGTCACTGAACGCCAAGTTCGGCAGCATTCAGGACGCCTACATCGCCGTGTTCCCGCCACCGCCGGTTCAAGGCCTGGGCACCATCGGCGGGTTCAAACTGCAGATCGAAGACCGCGGCAACCTGGGTTATGAAGCCCTGTACAAAGAGACCATGAACGTCATCGCCAAGAGCCGCAGCGTTCCGGAGCTGGCCAACCTGTTCACCAGCTTCACGGTGAACGTGCCGCAGGTCGACGCCGCGATCGACCGGGAAAAGGCCAAGACTCACGGCGTCGCCGTCAGCGATATCTTCGATACGTTGCAGGTGTACCTGGGTTCGCTGTATGCCAACGACTTCAACCGTTTCGGCCGCACCTATCAGGTCAACGTTCAGGCCGACCAGCAATTCCGCCTGGAGCCGGAGCAGATCGGCCAGTTGAAGGTGCGTAATGATCATGGGGAAATGATCCCGCTCGCCACGTTCATCAAGGTCAGCCCGACGTCGGGGCCTGATCGGGTCATGCACTACAACGGCTTCATCAGTGCGGAAATCAACGGAGCGGCGGCGCCCGGCTTCAGCTCCGGCCAGGCCCAGAAAGCCATCGAGAAACTGCTCAAGGAAGAACTGCCCAACGGCATGACCTACGAATGGACCGACCTGACCTACCAGCAGATCCTGTCCGGCGATACCGCGTTGCTGGTGTTCCCGCTCTGCGTCCTGCTGGCGTTCCTGGTGTTGGCGGCACTGTATGAAAGCTGGAGCCTGCCGCTGGCGGTGATCCTGATCGTACCGATGACCCTGTTGTCGGCGATTGCCGGGGTGATCATCTCAAAGGGCGACAACAACATCTTCACCCAGATCGGCTTGATCGTGCTGGTGGGCCTGGCCTGCAAGAACGCGATCCTGATCGTCGAGTTCGCCAAGGACCGGCAGGACCAGGGCCTGTCGCCGCTGGACGCAGTACTCGATGCTTGCCGCATGCGTCTGCGGCCGATCCTGATGACCTCGATCGCTTTCATCATGGGGGTGATCCCGTTGGTGACGTCCACCGGAGCCGGTTCGGAAATGCGTCGGGCCATGGGGGTCGCCGTGTTTTCCGGGATGCTCGGAGTGACCTTCTTCGGGTTGCTGCTGACGCCGGTGTTCTTCGTCCTGATTCGTCGCTACATCGAGCGTAAAGCCGCGCGCAAGGCGGCCCGGGTTCACTCGCTCAAGGTTATTGATTCGGAGGCACACTGATGAACGCGTTAAAGCTGTTTTTACCGAGTCTGCTGGTCACCGCGTTGGCGGCATGCACGGTCGGGCCGGATTACAAAACCCCGGACACGGCACCCGCCCATGTCGTTTCGGCACAAGGGGCCAATTACGATCAAACGCGTTTCGAAACGCTGTGGTGGCAGCAGTTCGATGACACCACGCTGAACCAGCTGGTCGGCAAAGCGCTCGACGGCAACCGCGATCTGCGCGTGGCCTTCGCTCGCTGGAAAGCCGCCCGGGCCATCCGCGACGACGTCAGCAACGATAATCTGCCGGTGGTCACCAGCCGTGTCAGCAGTCTGCAGGGCAAGTCGCAGGTGCCGGGTCTGACCGAGCATCGGGTCAACACCGAGCGCTACGATCTGGGCCTGGACATGGCTTGGGAGATCGATCTGTTCGGGCGCATCCAGCGCGAACTGGAGTCCAGCGATGCCCGGGAAGACGCCACGGCGGCGGACCTGTACCAGCTGCGGGTGAGCATGATCGCCGAACTGGTGGATGCCTATGGTCAACTGCGCGGAGCACAACTGCGGGAAAAAATTGCCCTGGCCAACCTCAAGAACCAGAGTGAATCGCGCACCGTGACGGTGAGCCTGCGAGACGCTGGCGTGGGTAACGAACTCGACGTGGTGCGTGCCGATGCCCGGTTGGCGGCCGTCGAGGCCAGCGTGCCGCAACTGCAGGCGGAGCAGGTGCACCACAAAAACCGCATCGCCACGCTGCTGGGCGAACGCCCTGACACGCTGAGCATCGACTTGAGTCCAAAGGACTTGCCGGCCATCGCCAAGGCGTTGCCGATTGGCGATCCCGGCGAGCTGTTGCACCGGCGCCCGGACGTGCTGGCGGCAGAGCGCCGGTTAGCAGCTTCCACGGCCGATGTCGGCGTGGCCACCGCCGACCTGTTTCCCCGGGTGAGCCTGAGCGGGTTCCTCGGGTTCACGGCGGGGCGTGGTTCGCAGATTGGCTCCAGTGCCGCTCGCGCCTGGAGCCTGGCGCCGAGCATCACCTGGGCCGCGTTTGACCTGGGCAGCGTGCGGGCGCGAATTCGTGGCGCAAACGCCGAAGCCGAGGGCGCGTTGGCGACCTATGAGCAACAGGTGCTGCTCGCCCTGGAAGAGTCGGAAAACGCCTTCAGCGACTACGGCAAACGCCAGCAACGCTTGCTGTCGCTGATCAAGCAAAGCGAGTCCAGTCGTGCGGCGGCCGACCTGGCGGCGACGCAATACAAGGAAGGGGTGGTGGACTATCTGGTATTGCTGGACGCACAACGTGAACGGTTGAACGCCGAGGACGCCCAGGCACTGGGTGAAACCGACCAGTACCGGGCCATTGTCGCGATCTACAAATCCCTGGGTGGCGGTTGGGACAGCGGTGAAACCCGGCTGGCGAAAAACAACTGACTGACCTGTTGTTGCTGTTGCTGTTGTTGTTGTTGTTGTTGTTGTTGTTGTTGTTGTTGTTGTTGTAGGAGCGAGCTTGCTCGCGATGGACGTCAACGAAAACGCGTGCTTGCTGGCTCAGCGCGGCGTTCTTGAGACCATCGCGAGCAAGCTCGCTCCTACAGTTAATGGTACGGCTTAGGCATTTTTGTTTATTGACCGTCCACTAGGCGCGGCAGCCCCAAGGGATTTGCCTCGCGCAGAGGCTCTGGCAGCAGGGCATCCGGAAAACCCTGGTAGGCCACCGGGCGCAGGAAGCGTTCGATGGCGGTCATGCCCACTGAGGTAAAACGGCTGTCGGATGTGGCCGGAAACGGCCCGCCATGCACGGTGGCAAAACACACTTCCTGCGGATGGGCGAAGGCGTTGACCACGATGCGCCCGGTACGTCGCTCCAGGGTTGGCAGCACGCGACGGGCCAGGGGCAAGTCGTCCTGTTCAAGGTGCAGGGTCGCGCTGAGCTGCCCCTTGAATGAGCGCGCTACCCGTAACAGCTCTTCCTCATCCCTGACCTTCACCAGCAGCGCGGACGGGCCGAATACTTCCTGTGAAAGCGCCGGTTCGGCGAGAAAGCGTTGGCCATCGACTTCGAACAGCGCCGAGCGGCCATCGACTTCGGCGGTGGAAGTCGAGCCAACGGCGACGAGGCGGGCGCCGGCGTTCTCCAGGTTGCCGAGGCCCTTCAGGTACGCGCCATGGATACCCGGAGTCAGCATCGTGCGTGCCGGAGCCTCGCTCACGCGTTTGCTCATGGCGTGGCGCAGTGCTGCAAACCCTGCACCTTCGATGGCAATCAGGATCGCCGGTTTGAGGCAGGCTTGGCCGACGTTGACCAGCATGCGTTCGGCAAACCCATCGCCGATCTGCGCACCGCGTTCGGCGAGTGCCCGGGGCAGGATGAAGGTCGGGTTGACGCTGGTCATTTCGGCGAAGACCGGGATCGGCTCGGGGCGTTGTTGCGCGCGCCGATACAACGCCATGCCACCTTGTTCGGAACCGGTGAAGGTCACGGCCTTGATCAGCGGATGATCGACCAGTGCTTCGCCGATGGCATTGCCGCTGCCACGCACCATGGAGAACACGCCTTCGGGCAGTCCGCTGTCTTGCACCGCTTGGCGGATGGCGCGGGCCTGGATTTCCGAGGCGCCGGGATGTGCGTTGTGCGCCTTGAGAATGACGGTCGCGCCGGCTGCCAGCGCCGAAGCGGTATCGCCACCGGCCACCGAATAGGCGATGGGGAAATTGCTCGCACCGAAGATCGCCACCGGGCCGATGGCGATTTTTTGCAGGCGATGATCCATGCGCGGGCGTGGCTGGCGTTCGGGTTGTGCCGGGTCGATGGCCAGTTGCAGGAAGCGCCCCTTGCGCACGACATCGGCGAACTGGCGGAACTGGGTGGCCGCCTTGATTGCCTCGCCTTCCAGTTGCGCCTCGGGCAGGCCGGTTTCCAGGGCGGCCCGTGCCGCCAGCGCCTCGCGGACCCCGTCGAGGTTGTCGGCGATGCACTCGAGAAACGCCGCCCGGGTGGCGAGCGAGGTATGGCTATAAACATCGAACGCCTCGTCGGCGAGGACCGCGGCGCGGTCGACGTCGGCCACGCTCCCCAGCGCAAACGCCGGATCAATCGGTTGGTTCGTCGCAGGATTGAGCGCCTTCAGGGTGCCTTCGCTGGCGGCGACATCGCTGGCGCCGATCAGCAGGTTGCCAGTCAACTGCATCACGCACCTGCCTGTGCCAGTACGGCAACGAGTTCTTCGGTAGTCACGATGGAATGGGCGAACGTCGGTCCGTTCAGCTCATGGGCGGAATGCATCATTTCCGGCTTGAAAGCCGCGGTGGCATCGCGTACCAGGGTGACGTGATAGCCGAGTTCCTGAGCGTAACGGGCGGTTGCCTCGATGCAGGTATTGGCCAGCAGGCCGACGATGATCACGTGGGTGACACCCTTTTGCTTGAGGCGGAAATCGAGGTCGGTATTGGCAAAGCCGCTCGACCCCCAATGCTCCTGTACGACGATGTCGCCTTCCTTCGGTGCGAAGTCGGGGTGCCATTCGCCGCCCCATTCGCCGCGTGCGAAGTGATGCATATGCATGATCTTGCACTGGGTGGGGCTTGGGTGGTCCCAGTTTTCATAGTCGCCTTTTTCCCAGCGGTGGTGCGGTACGATGACCACTGGAATATTGAGCGCGCGTACGGTGCGATCGAGCGTACGCAGGTTGTCGAGCAGACCGACCTGCTCGGCGATTGGCTCGATCAAGGGATAGATCTTTCCGCCATCGGAGAGAAAATCATTGTAGGGATCGACCAGCAGATAGGCAGTCCGGTCAAGAGGGTAGGTAGCGTTGGACATGACGGTTCTCCGCAAAATATCCGTGGATGGTGAAGTGTAGTTGCTCGGAATTCACGCAGATATGATAATCATAGTAACTAGGAAAGAGGCAATACCGCATGTCGGTGAAAAAAACCGTTTCTGAAACCCTGTGTCCGATTTCCCGGGCCGAATCCGTCGTGGGCGACCGCTGGACGGTGCTGGTGCTGCGCGAACTGTTCATGGGCAGCCATCGTTTTGACGACATCCAGGTGCAGACCGGCGGTACGCCGCAAATGGTCGCGGCGCGTTTGAAAAGCATGGAAGCGGACGGAATCATCGCGCGTCGGGCCTACAGCGAACGGCCAAAACGCTACGAGTATCACCTCACGGAAAAAGGCGACGCGTTCTACTCGGTGATCCTGGCGCTGCGGGCCTGGGGCGAAACCTGGTGCAAGTCGCCCGAGGAAGGGTTGGCGGTGGTGTATACCCACCGCAGCTGCGGCGAGCCGGCCGGACTCGGACCGTTGTGCGTGCATTGCGGGCAGCCCTTGCGCCGCGCCGACCTGATCAGTGAACCGAGTGTTGCCTATGTCGCCGAACGCAACGCCCGGCGCGAAGCGTTCAAGGGCAGTCGCGCGGCCGATTCGGGAGCGGCGGGGGAGTAGACCAGCGACGTGCCCGCAGCGGTGGGTTTGTATCAATAGGTATCGGCGACGCCTGCCGTTACCCGTGCATACAAAACCGCCGTTTCCCGACACCCGGGCGATACACGGCGGCCTTCAAATGGAACCACCGGCATCGCGCCACTTTCGGCGCGGCCTGGCGTGGTTCAACTGGAGGAAAGACTATGTTGCGTACCCACACCCGTCACACCCTCGGCAAGCTTGGCATGATCCTGGCCGCGGCAGGGCTTGCCAGCGCAGCGAGCCTCGCTCAAGCCCAGGAAGCACAGCCGGCCCCGGCGATGAAAAGCTGGCAGCAGGGCCTGCATCGCACCGACCTGGTACACGAAGACCTGGGCGCCGCCGATCGCGAAGTCCTGCAAGTACTCGTGGACTTCGATTCCGGTGTGACTTCGCCCAAGCATGCCCACCCGGGCGTCGAGGTGGCACACGTGATCAGCGGCACCTTCGAGTATCAACTGGAAGGGCGGGCACCGGTGACGCTCAAGGCCGGTGATTCGTTGTACATTCCCGCAGGCGTCGCCCATGTGGCGAAGAACGTGGGTGGGGGCAAGGCCTCGGAACTGGCGACCTACATCGTGAAGAAAGGCGAACCGCTGCTGATCCTGAAGGAGTAGGCAATGTAGGAGCGAGCTTGCTCGCGATGGTCGTTAACGATAACGCGTGCTTACTGGCTAAACGCGGCGCTCTCAAGACCATCGCGAGCGAGCTCGCTCCTACAAGCAATTTTGGTGTTCAAGAGGCCTGGCCTGACCGGTATCAAGACGTCAGGCCAGGCTTTTCTGCATCGGTCAAACCAGATTGATTTCGACGTCGATGTTGCCGCGCGTCGCCTTGGAGTACGGGCAAGTCTGATGCGCCAGTTCCACCACCTTGCGTGCGATGGTCGGGTCCAGGCCCGGCAGGCTGACATTCAGACGGGCTTGAAGGAAGAAAGCGTTTTCGGACTTGCCCAGATCGATTTCGGCATCCACCGCAACGTCGCTCGGCAAGGCCACTTTCAGCGCGACGCACGCCTTGCCCATCGCCCCGATGAAACAAGCCGACCAACCCGCCGCCAGCAGTTGCTCAGGATTGGTACCGGCACCCGAAGAGCCGGGAGGCGAAAGCTTGATGTCCAGGCGTCCATCGGTGCTGCGTGCCTGACCATCGCGGCCGCCGGTGGTGTGGGTCTTGCCGGTGTACAGCACGGTTTCGATTGCATTGATCATGG
This sequence comes from Pseudomonas sp. Pseusp16, assembly GCF_047324915.1. Taxonomy (NCBI): domain Bacteria; kingdom Pseudomonadati; phylum Pseudomonadota; class Gammaproteobacteria; order Pseudomonadales; family Pseudomonadaceae; genus Pseudomonas; species Pseudomonas sp. Pseusp16. The sequence continues at coordinate 789,467 of NZ_CP168522.1, forward strand.
TGGTTTTTCCTGTCAGTGGGTCGCTGGAATGCTCGGAAAACCTGCGCTTTCCGATGCGCCCCACTTTTTCATTGCCATGTACTGCCTATATGTCCTGAACCTGGCGGATTTGTATCGCTGTGTAAGGTGGCCGGGGGAAATACAGTTCGATACAAAGCGCTTGAATGCCTTCGACCGGGGAGGGTGTGGCGGTCAAGCCTGGCGTTCCACACTGAATTTTCCGGTGGCGTTATTGACTGCAAACCTCCCACACGCACCCGCGCAGCCAGCGATGCGCCGGGTCGGCGTCCATGCGCGGGTGCCACAGCATCGAAACCGTGATCGGTGGCGTGGCGAACGGCAGGGCAAAGCAATGCATCCCCTGGCACAGGTTGCCGGCGTGCCGCTCCGGTACGCTGGCGACCAGGTCGGAAGCCCGCGCCAATGCAATCGCGGAAGAGAAACCGGCAACGATGGTGACGATGTCCCGCTTCAGCCCCAGCTCATTCAAGGCGTCGTCCATGACGCCTTTTTCGTGACCCCGGCGTGAAACCAGAATGTGACGGGCGTCGGCATAGCGCACAGCTGTCATTGCACCTTTTGTCAGTGGGTGATCCTTGCGCACGACGCCAATGAACCGATCGCGAAACAGCATCCGGGTGCGTACTTCCGGGCTGGTCGATTCGCCGATCACACCGGTTTCCAGGTCCACCGAGCCGTCACGCAGCAAGGTGCTGTCCTTGTTCAGCTTCTGCACGAAATTCAAGCGGACACCGGGCGCCTCCTGGTGGATGCGTGCGATGAGCTGCGGTCCGAAGTTTTCCACGAAGCCGTCGCTGGTGCGCAGGGTGAACGTGCGGGTCAGTTGATGGAGATCGAGCGCCTCGGCGGGGCGCAGGACGGCTTCGGCGTCCTGCACGAGCACACCGACGCGTTCACGCAACTCCAGCGCCCGAGGCGTGGGAACCAGCCCGCGCCCGGCCCGCACCAACAGCGGATCACCCGTGGTTTCGCGCAATCGCGCCAGCGCCCGGCTCATGGCCGACGGGCTCAGGCGCAAACGCTGCGCCGCCCGGGCCACGCTGCCTTCCTCCAGCAAAACGTTCAGGGTGATTAACAGATTCAGGTCTGGCATCGGAAATACCTGTGGGAGCGGGCTTGCTCGCGAATGCGGTGTGTCAGTTGACACGTGTATTGCCTGACACACCGCTTTCGCGAGCAAGCCCGCTCCCACATGGGTTCGTCGCTATGTGGCGTCTCGTGCATGAATAAACTGCAAATGCTGCGTCTTCCGCCATGTTATGGCCGAGCTTAGGCTTGGGACAACCTATTTGCGGAGTCGCGAGAGAATGAAGTCCATATCGATTCGGGGAGCCTTGGCCAGCCTGTCGTTATCCATGTTGCTGTCGTCCCTGGGCACCAGCATTGCCAACGTTGGCCTACCGGCATTGGCCGAGGCGTTTTCAGCGTCGTTCCAGGCCGTGCAGTGGGTGGTGCTCGCCTACTTGCTGAGCATCACGGTGTTGATCGTCAGCGTTGGCCGGCTCGGCGATCTCATTGGGCGGCGGCGGTTGCTGCTGATCGGCATTGCGCTGTTTACCGTTGCCTCGATCCTGTGCGCAATGGCGCCCGGTCTGTGGCTGTTGATTGCTGCCCGGGCGTTACAGGGCATCGGCGCGGCCACCATGATGGCGTTGTCCATGGCAATGGTGAGCGCGGCAGTGCCCAAGGAAAAAATGGGCAGCGCGATGGGCGTGCTCGGCACGATGTCGGCAGTCGGCACTTCCCTGGGGCCGACACTTGGCGGCGTGCTGATCGCACAAGTGGGATGGCAGGGGATTTTTCTGCTCAACGTACCCTTGGGTGTCCTGGCGCTCGGGCTTGCCTGGCGCTTTTTGCCAGTGGATCGCCACGAGATGACGTCCAATCGGCCAGACTTCGACGCACTCGGCACGCTGGTATTGGTCCTGACCCTGCTGGCCTACACGCTGGCCATGACCCTTGGGCACGGCAGCTTCGGCCCGCTCAATACCGCGCTGCTGCTGGTCGCGGTGATCGGCTTGATCCTGTTCGTGTTGGTCGAGCAGACGGCCACGTCGCCGCTGGTCAAACTGACGATGTTGCGCAACCCGCGGCTGAGCGCAGGGTTCGCCATGAGCACCCTGGTGACCACGGTCGTCATGGCCACCCTTGTGGTCGGCCCGTTCTATCTGTCGGGTGCGCTGGGTTTGAAGGCGGTGAGTGTCGGGCTGGTGATGTCGGCCGGCCCGCTGGTGGCGGCATTAGCCGGTGTGCCCTGCGGGCGGCTGGTCGACCGACTGGGCGCGCAGCGTTCGAGTGCGGTCGGGTTGATTGCCATGTTGGCCGGCGCAGCCATCCTGCCGGCCGTGCCGATGAGCCTCGGCGTACTCGGCTACCTCGCGCCGCTGGTGGTGCTCACGGCCGGCTATGCGCTGTTCCAGGCGGCGAACAATACCGCCGTGCTGTCGGACATTGCGCCAGAACAACGTGGCGTGATCTCCGGTCTGCTCGGTCTGTCACGCAACCTGGGGTTGATCACCGGCGCTTGCGTGATGGGCGCGGTGTTCGCCTTCGCCACGGCCAGCAGCAACATTGTGCAGGCACCACCGGAAGCGGTCGCGCAGGGGATGCGGGTCACGTTCGCCGTCGCGGCGGCGCTGGTTGTCGTGGCCCTGGTCATCGGCACGCTCAGTCAATGGGGGTCACGGCGCCTGGCAACCTCGTGCTGAAAAACGGCGCGACTGTCGTGAAAACGACCTGTTTGCGCTGAACGCGAAGCCTCGCGAGTTTTCTGTTGAACGAGTGTTCAGTCTCGACTATGTTGGGGGCCACCTTCCCCCGGCTGGTTGCGGGCTTGCGTTTCTTCAATTCGAACGAGGCACTGGCATGCGGTTTTCACCCTTTGTTGAGCGGATCAGTGGCCAAGGCGTTGCCGCCTGGGATATTCACTACGCGGCCAATGCGGCGCAGCGCAACGGCGAGGACGTGATCATCCTCAGCGTCGGCGACCCGGATTTCCCCACCCCCGATTTCATTACCGACGCCGCCATCCACGCCTTGCGCGAAGGGGATACCCACTACACCGAAATCGCCGGCCGCCAGGCCCTGCGCGAGGCCATTGCCGCCCGCTACAGCCGGTTGACCGACCGCGAACTGCAGGCGTCCAACGTCATTCTCACGGCCGGTGCGCAGAACGCGTTGTTTGCCACCTCAATGTGCCTGCTTGGTGCCGGCGACGAAGTGATCGCCTTCGATCCGATGTACGTGACCTACGAAGCGACGCTCAAGGCGTCCGGCGCCACGCTGGTGCGGGTGCCCTGTGCGGCGGACTCGGGTTTCCGCCTCGATGCCGCCGTGTTGGCCAAGGCCATTACCCCGCGCACCCGGGCGATTTTCTTCTCCAACCCGAACAACCCCACTGGCGTGGTGCTCAACCGCGAAGAGCTGCAAGCCATCGCCGACCTCGCCATTGCCCATGACCTGTGGGTGGTGGTCGACGAGGTCTACGAGAGCCTCGCCTACGAGCGCGAACACCTCAGCCTGGCAGCGTTGCCGGGCATGGCCGAGCGCTGCGTGGTGATCGGCAGCCTGTCGAAATCCCATGCCATGACCGGTTGGCGCATCGGCTGGGTCGTGGCCAACGAAGCCCTGGTCAATCATGTCGAAACCCTGGTGTTGAGCATGCTCTACGGCCTGCCCGGGTTTGTCATGGAAGCGGCGCTCAAGGCCGTGCAGGCCTTTGATGAAGTCACCCACGGCATGCGCGAGATCTATCGTCGGCGCCGCGATCTGGTGGTGTCCGGCCTGGCCGATTGCCCGGGCATCAGCGTGCTCAACCCCGATGCCGGCATGTTCGTGCTGGTCGACGTGCGTGCTACCGGCCTGACGTCGCTGGAGTTCGCCTGGCGCCTGCTGCGCGAAGCCGGTGTCTCGGTGCTGGATGCGGCGGCATTCGGTGAGCCGGCCCAGGGTTTTGTAAGGCTTTCGTTCACCCTGAGTGAAGAGCGACTGGCCCAGGCATGCCAACGCATTCGCGACTTTGTCCGGGTGCTGAACGGCGAAGCACCGAGGCCAGTGATCGGCACGGTGACCAGTACCGCAACCGTCGAACCGGCAGCGGCCAAGACCATGATCGAGGTCGATCGCCTGCACAAACGCTTCGGCAATATCGAAGTGCTCAAGGGCGTTTCCCTGACCGCCCGCGAGGGCGAAGTGATCTCCCTGATCGGTGCCAGCGGCTCGGGCAAAAGTACCTTGCTGCGCTGCATCAACATGCTCGAAGTGCCGGACCAGGGCCGTATCCTGGTCGATGGCGAAAGCATTCACCTCAACCAGAATCGTCCCGGCGCACCGCTGGTGTCGGACGCCAAACAGCTGGTACGCATCCGTTCCAGCCTGGGCATGGTGTTTCAGAACTTCAACCTCTGGCCCCATCGCACGGTGCTGGAAAACCTCATCGAAGCGCCGACCCAGGTCCTGCGTGAAAGCCGTGCGGAGGCCACCGAACGGGCCGAAGCCCTGCTCGAACGCGTCGGGCTTGCGGCCAAGCGCAACGAGTACCCGGCGTTTCTCTCCGGGGGACAGCAACAACGGGTGGCCATCGCCCGGGCCCTGGCCATGCGGCCCAAGGTCATGCTGTTCGATGAACCCACCTCGGCACTCGACCCGGAACTGGTCGGGGAAGTGCTGCGGGTGATCCGCTCCCTCGCCGAAGAAGGCCGGACCATGATTCTGGTGACTCATGAAATGGCCTTCGCACGCGATGTCTCTTCCAAAGTCGCCTTCCTGCATCAAGGGCTGATCGAGGAAACCGGTTCGCCGGACGAAGTGTTCGTACACCCACGCAGCGAGCGCTGCCGACAATTCGTCAACGCTCATCAGACTCGCTAACTCATCATAAAAAGACGGGAAAACAACATGGGAAATCGACGTTTTGCAAACTGGTTGACCGGTGCGGCCTGCGTATTGCTGGCTGGCATGAGTGCGGCACAGGCGCAGCCGATCAGGTTCGCGGTGGCAGCCGAACCCTATCCGCCGTACACAGAGAAGCAGGCCAACGGTGAATGGAAGGGCTTTGAAGTCGACCTGATCCACAAGCTGTGCAGCGAAATGAAAGCCGATTGCGAGATCAAGGAAGTGGCGTGGGACGGCATCATTCCGTCGCTGCTGGCGAAGAAGATCGACGTGATTTTTTCCTCGATGTCGGTGACCGAAGAACGCGAAAAACAGATCGCCTTCAGCAAGGCCTACTACGATTCGGCGATTGCCGTGGTCGGCCCGAAAGAGTCGTCGGTGAAGAAGTACCCGGATGACCTCAAGGGCAAGATCATCGGCGTGCAGAACTCGACCGTGAGCGCCAGTTACCTGAAGACCTACTACGAAAAAATCGCCGACGTTAAGTACTACGACACCCAGGACTCGGCCAACGCCGACCTGATTGCCGGCCGCATCGACCTGATGATGGCCGACGGCACTGCCATGGCCGCGTTCGTCAAGACCCCGGATGCCAAGGACCTGGCCTACCTCGGCACCGTGCCATATGACCCGATCTTCGGCAAAGGCGTGGGCGCTGGCTTGCGCAAGGACGACACCGAACTCAAGGCCAAACTGGACAAGGCCATCCAGCAATTGCTGGCGAGCAAGGACTACGACGACCTCTCCCAAAGCTACTTCGGCACCAGCGTGAAACCTGCGTTCTGATGAACTGAACGCAACCCCCTTGTAGGAGCGAGCTTGCTCGCGATGAACGCAAGTGCGCCGCGGTTTTTCTGAATGACCGCGTCATCGTTGACGTTTTTCGCGAGCAAGCTCGCTCCTACAGGGGGCCGTGTCCTCCAATTGGAGAGTGAAATGCCGGCAATGTTCGATCTGATCAATTTCACCGAACAGGGATGGGGCAGTGCGCTGTTGAAGGGGCTCTGGATGACCCTGCAGATTTCTGCCGGGGCCTTTGTGCTCGGGCTGGCCATCGGGCTGGTGGTGGCTTGCCTCAAGCTTGGCGCGCCGAAGCCGATTGCGGCGCTGATGCGCGGCTACACCACGTTGTTCCGTGCGGTACCGGAGTTGCTGCTGATCCTGTTGCTGTACTACGTCGGCTCCATGCTCCTCAATTCGTTGATGACCCGGCTCGGCTACGGCGTGGTCAATGTCAGCGGTCCGCTGGCCGCCATCGTGGTGCTGGGGCTGGTGCAGGGCGCCTACGCCTCGGAGATTTTCCGCGCGGCGATCCAGGCGATTCCCTTCGGCCAGATCGAAGCGGCCAAGGCGTTCGGCCTGAGCGGTTTCGGCCTGTTCCGTCGGGTCACGCTGCCGATCATGGCGCCTTACGCCATGGCCGGGATGGCCAACCTGTGGATCAACCTGATCAAGGACAGTGCGCTGATCAGCGTGGTCGGCACCAACGAGCTGCTGTACACCGCCAAGCAAGGCGCGGGGTCGACGCGCCACTATCTGTTGTTCTACCTCACGGCTGCCGCGTTGTATTACGCGGTGACGCTGGCGTCGAACTACCTTTCGGGACGGTTGGAGCGACGCATTCGTCGCTGGATGCCTCTTGTTGACTGAACCGGCAGAGAGAATGAAATGATTCCAGCGTGGATAGTTGAATACGCGGCACTGTTGGGCCGGGGGCTGCAAACCACCCTCGCGATCCTGTTGGTTTCCAGTGTGCTGGGTTTTGCGTTGGCGATCCTGGTGGCGCTGGCGCGGATCTCGAAAAACAAGGTGATCGCCAAGGTCAGCCTGTTCTACACCAGCGTGACCCGCGGGACACCGTTGCTGATCCAGATCTACATTTTCTACTACGGCCTGGGCAGCCTGTTTGCCCAGTTCCCGCTGATTCGCGGCAGCTTCCTCTGGCCGTACCTGCGCGACGGATACTGGTACATCGTGTTCGCCCTGGTGGTGTCGGTCGGGGCTTATGTCGGCGAAGTGATTCGCGGTGGCCTGCTGGCGGTGCCGAAGGGCGAAATGGAAGCGGCCTCGGCGTTTGGCATGACCGCGCGCCAGTCCTTGCTGCGGGTGCGTTTGCCCCGGGCGATGCGCTTGTTGCTGCCGACCCTGGCCGGGGAAACCGTGATGCTGCTCAAGTCCACGGCTCTGGCCTCGACCATCGCCGTGATCGACCTGCTCGGCGCCGCCAACGTGGTCCGCGCACAAACCCTGCAGGTGTACGAACCCTTGCTGCTGGTGGCCGGTGTGTATGTCTGCCTGACGTTCCTGATCGAAGCGCTGTTTGCCTTTGCCGAGCGGCGTGGGACGCCCGTGCGCAGGTCAGCCTGATGAGTTCGCCAAGAGTTGACCGCTCGCTGCAGAGCATTGGCCTGTGCACGTTGGGTTATGCATTCCTGTCGCTGCAGGATGCGGTCATCAAGTGGCTGGTGGCCGACTATTCGGTGGTCACCATTCTGTTCTGGCGCGCCGCCGTGGTGGTCGTGGCAGTGTTGCTGGCGGGGCGTTTGCGCGTTATCCAGCAGGCCTGGCACTCACCGAGCCGGCGCCTGCTAGTGGTGCGCGGCTTGCTGTCGATCGTGGCCTGGGTGCTGTACTACACGGCGGCCAGGGACCTGACCCTGGCCGAGATGACCACCCTGTATTTTTCCGCGCCGATCATGGTCACGGTGCTGGCGGCGGTGATTCTCAAGGAGCGCGCCAGCGGCTGGCAGTGGTTCAGCCTGATCGTCGGTTTTGTCGGGGTGGTCATTGCCTGTCGCCCCGACAACATGACCGACCCGTTGCCGATCGTCCTGACCCTGCTGGCGGCGATGTGCTGGGCGTTCACCTACATCCAGTTGCGCCAGGTGGATGAGCAGACGTCAGTGCTGGAGCAGATGCTGATCACCAACGTGGTGTTCGTGATTTGCATGACGGTCGCGTTGCCGTGGACCCACACACCATCGCCGACGCCCGCCTGGCTGGGCATGCTCGGCGCCGGCCTGGTGGGCGGTATCGGCCAGTTCCTGTTGTTCGCCAGTTTCCGCCGCGCCACCGCGACCTTGCTCGCGCCGTTCGAATACACCGGGCTGATCTGGGCGTTTGCGCTGTCGAGCCTGGTCTGGGGCACGCTGATGGATACGTCGCTAATGATCGGTGCCGGGCTGATCGCGGTCAGCGGCACCCTGGCGATGATCTTCGGCCGGCACTCGTCACAGGACGTCGTCGGTGCCGAATGCTCCGTGACGCAGCCCCTTTATCCAGCAACGGCAGATATGGAGCCCGTTGGCGGCGCTGAAGGTCTCGGGGTTGAGGCACCACTCGAGCCAGAGACCGTCGAGCATCGCCGATAAGCCGATGGCCGCCAGGCGGGTGTCGTGAATCACGAAGCCTTCGCTGGCCGCCAGCCCGTCGAGCAACTGGCGGATCAGGTCAAGGTAGGCGCGGTAGCTTTTTTCGTGGGACTGGCTGACGTGATCGGAGTGGCGGATCAGGCTCCAGAACACCACCCACACGCCGAGCAGTTTCGGGTCCATGACCCTGGGCGAGAACGAGCCGACCAGGAAGGCATCGATCTTCTGCGCAGGTGTTTCGGCCTGCTCGATTTCCAGCAGCAGGGCAGCGGTCAGTTCGCTCGCGAGCCGCTGGTAGGTTTCAGCGATCAGGGCCTCGATGCTGCCGAAGTGATGGTTGAGCAAACCCACGGACACCCCGGCCTCGGTGGCAATGCGGCGCACGGAGATCCCGGCGTGACCGTCGCGGCCCAGGCAACGCAGGGTGGCAGCCACCAGCATTTCGCGGCGGTCATCGGGTTCGGCGCGGCGGTTTTTCGGGGCGTCGGCTGTCACGAGGCTGTCCTTGGGTGAGGTTCCACGTTGCCGAGCTTAGTTGAACGTCTGTTCAATCACCAGCCTCGACAGCAGCGATACAACGTTTTTCAACGTTCATGACGGGAGGGAAAGCCAATGCCGCAGGATCTTTCATTCAGCGTTTGCAACAACAACGGCGATGCCGTGCAGGTCGGCGCCTGGCGTTACGCAGGCGATGGCAGCGGGCCGAACGTGCACCTGCAGGCCGGCGTGCACGCCGATGAAATCGCCGGGATGCTGGTCCTGCACCTGCTGATGCAACGGCTTCAGGTCGCCGAGACCCAAGGCCGGCTCAAGGGCAACATCACCGTGGTGCCGCAGGCCAATCCGCTGGGCATCGGACAGTTTCGCCAGGGGCGGATTCTCGGGCGCTTCCATGACGCCACCGGGCATAACTTCAATCGCGCGTTCGACCAGTCGGCGGCCATGGAGCGACCTTCGACCTGCGTCCAGCAATGGCAGAAAAAACTCGTGCAACTGGCCGCCCCGGCGGATGTGATGCTCGACCTGCACACCGATGACGAGGCCTTGCCATACCTTTACGTGCACCGCAGTTTCTGGCCCCGTGGCCGTGAACTGGCGGCGGCAATGAAGATGGACGTGGCGATCATCTGGGATGACGGCGGCGATGGCTCCTTCGAAGAAACCATCATCGCCCCGTGGCTGCGCGAAGGCGTCACCGGGCAGCGCATGGCGTCAACCCTGGAGCTGCGCGGGCAGGGCGATGTCAGCGACCGTTTCGCACAATCGGATGCCGAAGGGCTGTACAACTGGCTGTGCGGTTGCGGCGTCATCGATGAGTCAGTGGCGCCTGCCGACTGGCCTGTCGAGGCGGTGGAAATGGGCCACATGGAAACCATCATCGCCCCGCAACCCGGCGTGCTGATCTTCGAAAAAGAGCTGGGGGATTTCGTAGAGGAAGGCCAGCGCTTTGCGCGGATCCTCAGGACCCCGGGCGATCCATCCTCCGAAGTGGTGCTGCACGCCGAGCAGGCGGGACGGCTGGTGACGCGCTATCGCGACCGCCTGATATCCCAGGGCATGGGCGTGGCGAAATTCACCGGCAGCCGGGTGTCGCGCAACTGGAGTGGCGGGTTGCTTGATCCGAATTGAGGGTTTGAGCTTCAGGCCTGAAGATATGTAGTTGCGGCTGCTGAGTCAGAAGGCTTCATGAGCAGCCGCTTTACCCTGTTACTTAGTGCATGGCGACGTCGGTGAACTTGAGCATTAGATACTCACTGTTTTTATCCTGAAAACTCAGTTTGATCGCTGGGGTTTTGCTCAACTTGCTGTTGCTTTGCTGAAACAGCAACGTCACCCGTGTCGGTACGTTGCGAACCAGCTGAAACTGTCTGTAATAGTAGTCCTCGACTTGGCCGACTCGAATCGACTCCGGTTTGAGCGGGCCACCAGACTCGTCGAACATCCGTGTGCCATCTTCGAATCGAAAGATGCGGTCCACATTGAGGTTGGTGAGTTCGAAGGTGCAGGTTGGCAATCGCCCGATATTCTCGCAGCCCAGCAGCTCAAAGCGGACGTTGTCCAGAACCTCCATGCGTTTTCCGAGCAGGTTGTTGCCTTCGTTTTCGACCATTTTGGATTGAACCTTGGCAAACTCGAACGACGGTTTGGCGTATTCGGTGCCCAGGATGAAGAAGCCAAAAGACAGGCCTATCACCATGCAAAACTGCAGCACTCCTCTGATCACAGGTGTGAAATTACGGATCTGCCAGCCAATGGAAATGGCGCTCAGCAGCAGGAATGTACTGACCACCAACACCACGCTTTTCCAGCTGATGAAGCTGAAGCCGAACACGCTTGGGTCCGGTACGGCATAAGTGATCAACGCCCATAAGCCACTCAGCACAACACCGAGACCTGCCATGCCACGGGTGATCAGCGAAGTGATTTTTTGCGTGCGAGTAACGGGTGCGAGTAAATCCTGCTGAGGCATCAACGGTGCCAACTCCTTGTTTTGTAGCCGGATCAGCCGTCCTTGAGGAGCGGCGGGCTATTGCAGTAGAAATCCCTGGGATGCCAAGGCAGGCGTCAATTGTGGCATGTTGCCACTATCTAGTCATCGGCCCAGCCCTTTTTTACCGGACCACCCAAATCCCTGTGGGAGCGAGCTTGCTCGCGATGGGCCGCGCAGCGGTCCAAAAAAAGGTGGCCGCACAGCCCAACGCGAACAACATCACTCGTCACAGCAGACGGCATCTACTCAGGCGGATCAATCTGATCCAGCACCCGGTTCGCCGTGATCTCCGCCAACATCACACTGTTGGAAATCCCCAGCAGGGCATTACGCGATCCGCCGTCCAGATGATCGACCAACTGGTGCACCATCACATCGACCGAGGCCAACGTCTCGACCAGATACACCATCAGGGTTTCGGTATCGACCTTGGGATCGACGGTAAACAGGGAGCCAGGCGTGCGCGGTGTGGCTTTGATGTCGGCAGTCGATGGGGATGTCGGATCGGTGTCCGGCGGGTTGGGGGTGACTTTGAACATGGCAACTCTCCGTCTACGAGTTAGAGCTGCACCATTCGGTTCCAAGCGAAGGGTGGCAGCTGTACGCAGGTTGGAACCCGGGGTAAACGGAACCCGGCAGACCCGAAGGTCTCCCACGCACAGCCGCCATAACGGAGTACACGCTCAAAGCATGCAAGCATTGTTATGAAGGGCGCCATGCACCGTTTATTCATCAGGGTTCCAAGCCTGGTCGCTGAATGGGCAACGACGCGGAGACGATAGAGACCAGGGGCAGGGCGCACAAGCCGGCGGATTCTGGCGTAACCGTAGGCAACGACGCAAGGTGTTGTGGCTTTCAGGAAATAACCTACAACCTTTTTAAACGCGCGCTCTCGGGCAATTCTGTGGGCACGGTCTACGCGAGGTGAATTATGAAATTCGAGGAGGCATCTGACGTATGGTTTGAGGTTTCCGCCGTCGGGTTAGTGGCCTACGATTGTTCTCGCAGCAGCCAGCTCTCGATCAGATGCGGACACTCTGCGCACAATCTGATTTCGCTCCTGGAAATCGGTTTTTATTTTGGGGGCGATCAACTTGGTTAAATATTCTCAGGCAGTAGCGGCATTTGGCCACTTTAAACACGTCTAACTGTGCCAGAATCCCCGTTTGCCCCCACCTGCCAAGGATAGGTATGAGCTTTTTCGACCGTTTGTTCGCCTTCCGACAGAGCGATGTCCGGACTCCTTTTGAGGATTTTCTCACGGAACTCTTTGCCGAGTGGCTACGCCAAGTCACGCTTTCTGGCCGAATTGGGGAGGTATTGACCGGCCTTTTCAAACTGACACCGACCCAACTCGGAGAAATGAGCAATCTCAATGCGATTGTCTGGGAAACCCAACACGTCATAGGCCCAGGCCACAGGGCGGAAGGGAAACGTCCGGACCTGATCGGGCGATGCTCTGATTTTTTCCTGATTATCGAAAGCAAGATTGCAGCTGGATTCACCCAGTACCAAGACGAACTGGGGGAAGCCGATCAACTGACCCTGTACCAGTCCTACTGGGGAGATCGGAAAGAGAAATATGGCGGCCTTGTTCTAATTACACACTCAACTCTGCCTCCCGCAGACTGGGCTCATCAGACTGTGTACTGGCGTGCCGTAGAGAAGTATTTGCGTGTTTTTACGGACCACAATTCGTCCATCAGTATTTCTGCATTGGATTACCTCACTCAACAATTGACCAGATTTCTTGGAGACAACGGTATGAACGGAACACGTATCGATCTGGCAGATATTACCGCTTACCCAGCCTATCAAAGACTCACGGAAGGGCTCACAGGGCTGGGTAGAATTGCGGATAACTGCCTTAGAATTGAGTTTCAGGGGGCGAGTCTGGAGCAACTTCGGGTTCCTCGAGGCGGGAGTGGTGGAGACTTCATCTCGCCAGCTTTTTGTGGTTTGACGTTAACCAATGGCGGCTACAAATGTCACGATGCCCAACTCATATTGTGGAGTGGCACAGTAGCCGGAAAAATTTACGAGTACCTTAAGCCTGTCACCGAGGGAATTCCGGACCTCTCCGTCGGTATTGGCTTGTGGTTCTATGAGGTAATCAAGGAAGAGGTTCGGAATTACCTGGAGGCGTTGTGCAATAAGCTCAACAGTCAGGCGAAAGGGAAGTGGACGCTTGAAGTCCACTCTCGCGATGGCAGAGGACCGATCATCCTGCTGTCGACCCGTCGATCACTAATAGATTTGCATGTTCAAGCTGCGGGCGGCGACTTGGACGATATCGCGAGTGAATTCTTCTCGACCCAAAGCAAATCACTTCTTGTAGAGCTTTCCTCCCCGTTACAGGGATTCGGGAAGCCCGCTGACCAGTTTCTATTTGAAATGGTTACAGCTGAATGATTTCTAATCGGTAGAAGTTCAATCAAACTCTGACTCGCTGCTGTCTGTCCGCATGGGCTTGATGCGCATGGTAGGCGAGTACGTAGCCGCATGCAGTTGGGCACAGCCCACCTGCATGTCGATTTTCGGTCTCGTGAAGCTGCAATGCTTTCTAGCCAAAAGATTCTATTCGCGACCGAAATCTAGCTGTGTTGATTCCACGTTCCTGTCCAGATTTTTTTTACGCTCAACATCCCACAACCCCTGCGCGCAAAAACACCTCTGACCCACCGAAATCCGCCTTTCGCGTATCTCTGTGTATCAAGACGCGGAATCGTCATACAGCCATACAAAACCCACTCTTCACGGATACAGCCGGGATACACCACGGGGGCCAAATAGACCTGCCAGAGCGAGATGCCCAACGCACCTCGCAACCAGGTTCATTAACCCTTGTGGTACGACCAATAGTGGTCCAGCCACGCCATTGATCCGGAGTATCAACATGTCTCGTATCCAGTCGAACAAAACCCGTATTGGCCTGCTCGCCGTTGCACTCGTCGGCGGTATCAACTTCGCGTCCACCGCGTTTTCCGCTGAAGCCTTGCCTCAAGGCTATCAACTGGCCTCTGCGGAAAAGACCAGCGAAGGCAAATGTGGCGAAGGCAAGTGCGGCGCCAGCGAAGCCAGCGCGCAAAAGACCCAGGCCGAGGGCAAGTGCGGTGAAGGCAAGTGCGGCGATGCGTCCTTTGCACGCACCGACGCCGACCATGACGGCCGCGTGTCGCTCAAGGAACTGCTGGCGGTAGCGCCAAAGGGGGGCGAGGAGTTCAAGGCGATGGACACCAACGGCGACGGTTTCCTGTCCGAGGGTGAGGTGTACAAGTTCCGCACCAACCAGTACGTCACCAATGGCAAGAAAGTACCGACCGAGTTGTTCACCAAGTTGAGCCAGGCTAAAGACTGATCGGCCGCAAACAAAAACCCCTTCCTGCGTTGATGCGCAGGAAGGGGTTTTTGCGTGGGTAGTGTTGGGTTGGTCGTCAGGTGCGAAATTGCACTGCATTTGACTACCGGTTGCATCGGATTTGACCAGCAGGATTTGTAACCATGACCGGCAGAGAGCGGCCAAAAGCAGCCTGTCGATGTTGCTACAACACCAGAGGCGACTCACTCTCAAGGACTCCCCCAATGCTTTGGGGCTCCTCATCACAGCGCAGCAACGAGCAGCTCCAGTCAAGCGAGGGGTTTCGTCCAAACCGGGAAACGTAAGCCCTCCACTTTCTTGTCCGGCACGATGAACCCCAGGCTGTACCTCGCCCGCGTGATAGCGACATACATCTTGTTCTGGGCCGTTTCGGCATCCTCAGGAAAAGGAGTCATGCCATCCAAGACGAAATGCATCTGGCTGTCCGCCGGCAGAATTAGCACGCGATCAAAACCCAATCCTTTGCTGCCGCCAAAGTTGTAGCAGCGAGCTTGTGCAGGAAGAAACTTTGTCCCAGACGCCACGTTCCAGCGCAGTACCATAGGGTCGTATGCCGCGATGTAATCGGTGACGTCTGATTGCTTGACGATGAAAGCGCCAAGGTGGTGGGTGAACTCAGGCGGGACATCATGAACGGCTGACTCAGTCGCCTTATAGGCGCCCTTATGCACCGCATCGGCGATCGTACAGATTGCTTGGATGCACCGCCAATTGAGCACGAGCGCCTCTTCTTTGAAACCCATGGACTTGAACGCTGCAATCTTCTCTGCAGCCGTTTGAGGCGCCTTGTGGCCAAAAGTTGTCTCATACACAGTCTGCCTGAAGTCTCCCACGCAAGTAATGGGTGACTTCATTGCCTTGTTCAGAGCCTTGAGCACCTCGTAATCCCATCCAACCAAATCTTGAACCTCATCGAAGTACACTTGGCTATAGATATTGCCGAGACGAACCGCTGCAGCATTCTTCGAGGCCTTCATGATCCGGGTCGCCAGCTTCGCCAGGAAGCCTGTGTGGGCCTTCGTCTTGCACTGAGTCAGGAAGTGGCTTGGATTGTAGCTCTTGTCATCCAACTGCTCTTTGCGCCCGGGAAACATGTAGGTTGATCCCGGCTTCAGATGAGGATTGCGTTCGTTGAAGAATATTCCGTCGATCCGCTGCGCAAACAGAACTTGCTGATACGGCCTTACCATGTCTTCTAGGTAGAACGAGAACAGGCCTTTCACTACGAACCGATTACTGTGTTGACCAAAAGCAGCCAAAAATCGGTGCCGCAGTTCCTGCTGGTTGCTCGTGGTATAAGTCACCACCAGTACCTTGCCCCCGCGGTTGATCTCCGCGATAGACTCGGTAATGATCTTGTGGGTCTTGCCTGACCCCGCACCGGCTATGCACAGTGTGTTAGACAAAGTTCAGCACCTCACCGAGGAAAGCGGGGTACTTAAATGGCTCGCTAGTCTCAAACAACTTGATGGCCGAATCGACCTTCTTCTTCCCCTTGCCATCGCCATCCGCGCTCTTAAACCATTCAACGATAAAAGCACGCTTGTCATCGAATGTCGGCTCCGCGACTAGCAGATTGTATGTCTTGGTCGAAAGTACGATTTTCGCAAACGCCACCAGCTCTTTTTCCGATATAGCATTTGCCGAGATCATGGCCGGCTCCAACGAAAACTCACTATTGTTCGTCGATGAGATCAGCTTGATGTTCGGGTACGCCGCGTACTCCTTTTGTGCTTCAACAACGTTGTTAGCATAATCACCATCATTGTCTCGCAGAACGTTCACTGCAGTGCCTATCTCTTTGCCGATCTCGATGAACGTCTTGAAGCCCACACCGCGCACTACGATTATGTCGATCCCATCCTGCTCAGGCAGGCGCCCCTTGTTGTTATCCTTATAAATTTTCTTGAGAACCAACTCATCAGATGGCCCTTCTACCAACACTACCTTCTTGGACAGAGCGACACGCAGAGTATCGTAGCCTGGTAGCCGTTTCAGCGTCTTCACCACCTCTTTGTCTAAGAGGTGCAGTCGCTGATATGAATCATGGAGCAAGCAGATCTTGTCAATGCTCAACTTATTCAGCACATACGAACTGTGGGTAGTGAGGAACAGTTGCTTGCCGTCTCGCTGATCTTCGATATCTTGTACAAGCCTGCTCAGTTCGATGTGGGACAGGTGATTTTCTGGTTCTTCCATCATCACAAGGTCAATGTCTTTCGACTTGTTGTGGAGGGCTAATTTGATCTGCACCTTGCTCTGTTCACCCTTTCCAATCATGTGGAAAGGCACGGCATCCACCTCAAGCTGCAAACCATTCTGGAGAGCGCCGGCCGGCATCGTGTTAGCGGCAATGGTCAGTTTTTTGTCAGTGATTTTGTTATCAGAATCCAAGTCCTTGTTGACTGTTTTCACCTCATCAGTACCGTTGAAGGTCTGTAGGGTCTCACGGTAGTTGAGGCTCAGGCGGTACTCTTCGTCCTTCTTGAGTGCTGTACTCAGGACATTCGAGATGTACTGATTCTTGCCGAAGGTGGGATGGATGCGAGTCGGGTCGATGTAGAGCGCCCGGAATTGTTTGGTCATCGGTTTGATGACGTTCCAAGCAAAATCCATCCATTCTACTTTGTAGAACTCCACTGGGATGCTGGTTATCGGAGCTCCGGCGGCCATGTAGTCCCGGTAGGCATCTGTGAAATCTGGATCGAAGCTTGCTTTGACCTGAACCCCCTGAGCATCTTTCAGTAGGCTGTTGTTCGTGCCTCGGTAATCAGGCACGTTTTTCATATATGCCTCAATCACGAGGACTGGCAAGTCTGCAGGGGCCTTCGGGGAGGCTAGGAAAGCAGCGACTGCGTCGCTGTTGAATAGGTCGGGGGAAAACTCATTGCTGAACGGTCGGCCGCGATACTGGAAATTGAGCACGATTTCCAAGGCTTCAAGGATTGTGCTTTTGCCAGCGTTGTTATCACCAACGAAGATATTTACATCCTCGTTGAACTCAAAAGTTTGATCTTTGAATTTTTTGAAATTAAGCAAACGAAGCGATTCTACGAGCACTTTTCAATTCCCTCTGAGGTGGCAGCGACCAAGTGGGGCAAGGCCAGTCGTGACGAAACGCTATCGTGCGATACATACCTTGTCCAGCGCAGAAACGAAGCGGCGCTGGCCAGTGCATGAAGCCTTTGGCTGAGATGTGAATGGCTGGTTGCGTCATCAGAGGTGAATCGCTCCTGGATTTTTAGACGCTCTGACGGGTCGCAATGGGCCGTTTTCTGCCGATCATAGCCATAAAACACGGCAGTCAACTCCATGCAAATGCCTGCCCAGCACAAACGCAATCAGGTCAGCAAGCCCATGCAACTCCCCATCACACCTTAACCCACCGCTGCCGACTCCAACTACTCAACCCATCAACCGCAAACACCAGCACCAACATCGCCAAAATCACCGTACTGGCCTGCGCCTCCTGGAACAAACTGAGGCTGACATACAGCATCTGCCCCAAACCGCCGGCACCGACAAAACCGAGCACGCTGGCCATGCGGATGTTGTTTTCCCAGCGGTACAGGATGTACGCGAGCAGCTGTGGAAACAGGTTGGGCAGGGTGCCGTAGCAGAAGGCCCAGACGACATTGCCGCCCTGCAAGCGGATGGCTTCGGCCGGTTGCGGTGGGGTGTTTTCCAGGGCTTCGGCGAACAGACGGCCGAGTACGCCGGTGGTGTGCATGGCCAGCGCCAGGGTGCCGGCGTTCGGGCCGAGTCCGGCGGCCAGCACCATCAGTGCGGCCCACACCAGTTCGGGAATGGCACGAAGGGCGTTGAGCACAAGGCGCGATGCGCTCTGCAACGGCCAACCGAAACGTCCGGCCGCCGGCAGTGCCAGGAGCATTCCGAACACGGCGGCGAGCAGGGTGCCAAGGGCAGACATGGCCATGGTTTCCACGGCGCCACGGCCGATGGCTTGCAGATGGCCAGCGCTCAGGTCCGGGCTGAGAAATCGCAGCACGTAGGCGCCCATTTGCTTCAGGTTGCCACTGCCGGTCAGCTCGCCGAGATCGATACCCAGGTAGCTGAACGAAGCGAAGACCGCTGCGCCGATGCCCAGGATCAGCAGCAGGTTGACCAGGCGATTCATGCGAACCTCCAGCGCAACAGGCGGCTGATCTGATCGGCGAAGAGCACCAACAGGAGAAAGGTCAGCAACATGCTCGCCACTTCACCGCCGGCGAACATGCGCAACGACAAGTCGATCTGCTGGCCCAGCCCGCCGGCGCCGACGAACCCCATCACCACGGACGCGCGGATCGCACATTCCCAGCGATACACCGTGTACGACAGCAATTCCGCCCCGACATTGGGCAGGATGCCGTAGCAGAAGGCCGCCAGCCGGCCACTGCCGGCTTGCAACAATGAGTGGACGGGGCGCTGGTCGACCGACTCGAAGATTTCCGCGTAGACCTTGCCCAGCATGCCGCTGTAGGTGATGGCAATGGCCAGCACCCCGGCCGTCGGGCCAAGTCCGACGGCGCGCACGAACAACAGGGCCCAGACGATTTCCGGCACGCTGCGCAGGAAAATCAGCAGCCCGCGCACCGGCCAGCGCAACAGCCGGCCCAAGGCGCTCGGGCGACCGCTGCGCGAGGCGGCCGACAGCGACAGCGCCCGGCTGGCCAGCAGGCTGGCGGGCACGGCCAGCAGCAAGGCCAGGGCCATGCCGGCGGTGGCGATGGCCAGTGTCTGCAGCGTGGCTTGCCACAGCAACTGGAGGAATTCTTCGCCATGGGCGGGTGGCCAGAAGGCTGAAACAAAACGGCCCATCTCACTCTGGCTGTCGGCCTTGAGCAGCACACCCAGGTCCAGTTCGCTGAAGTGGATGCCGGGCCACAGCAGGGCAAGCGCCAACAGACTGAGCAACAGACGGGGCAGGGTGGCCGGGTCTCGCATATCACGCGTCAGCATCGGGGAATCTGCACACTCAAGGGCACCACCGGGACGGGCGGCGATTGCAGTTGCTCGTTGGCGTAGAGCTTGTCGAGCAGCGCGTGGTCGACGTCGCTGGCGGGCAGGTCGAACAGGACCTGGCCGTCGCGCAGGCCGATGATGCGCGAGAAGTGCGTCAGGGCCAGATCCACGGCATGCAGGCTGGCGACCAGTGTCACCTTGTGTTCCCGTGCGTGGCGGCAGAGGATCGACAGGGTGTGCCCGGCCAGTACGGGGTCCATCGCCGACACCGGCTCATCGGCCAGCAGCACTTCGGGGGCCTGGTACAGCACGCGGGCAATGCCCACGCGCTGCAGTTGGCCACCGGACAATTGCTGGCACTGGGCGAACAGCTTGTCACTGAGGTCCAGCTTGAGCAGTGCCGCCCGCGCGCCTGGAACATCCACCGGATGCAGCAGGCTCAACAGGCTTTTGGCGAACCCCCATTGCCCCAGCTTTCCGGCCAGCACCGCCGTGACCACCCGTTGCCGCGGTGGCAGTGGCGGCGCCTGATGGACCAGGCCGATGCGTGCGCGCAAGCGCTGGCGCTGGCGGGCGCCGAGCTGCCAGGCGTGCTCGCCGAGCACCTCGACCGTGCCGCTGCCGGGGCGCAGGGCGGTCGCCAGCAGGTTGAGCAGGCTCGACTTGCCGGCACCGGACGGCCCGATGATGGCGACCTGCTCACCGGCAGCGATGTGCAGGTCGACCTCATGCAGCGCACGCACGCCATTGCCGTGGGTGAGGCTGACCCGGTTCAGATGCAATGTCATTTCAGCAGGTCGGCAGCGCGCGCGGCTTCCTCGATGCCCTTGTAGTTCTCAGGCTTGGTCTCGATGAAGCGGCTGGCGGCCTGCAGGTCCAGAATGGCTTTTTGCTCCGGGTTGGCCGGGTCGAGCGCGAGCAAGGCTACCTTGATCTTGTTGGCGAGGGCCGGGTCGAGGGTACCGCGCACGGTCCAGTTGTAATCGAAGTAGGCCGGCGTGGTGGCGAAGACCTTGACCTTGTCGGTGTCGACCTTGCCGGCCTTGACCAGTTTTTCCCAGACGCTGGCATTGAGTACGCCGGCGTCCACCTTGCCTGCCTGAACCCAGGCGACCGTGGCGTCGTGGGCGCCGGAGTAGCCAACGCGGCTGAAGTAGGTTTCCGGCTTGATGCCGTCCTGCAGCATGAAATAGCGCGGCATCAGACTGCCGGAAGTGGAAGACACCGAACCGAAGGCAAACGACTTGCCCTTGAGGTCGGCCAGCGACTTGACGGCCGGGTCGGCGGTGATGAATTTGCTGGTGAACTGGGCATCCTGCTCACGCTGTACCAGTGGAATGGCATTGCCGGTTTTCAGTCGCGCCTGCACGAACGTGAAGCCACCCAGCCAGGCCATGTCGATGCGGTCAGTGGCCAGGGCCTCGACCACCGCCGGGTAGTCGGAAACCGGCACGAACTCGACTTTCATGCCCAGCTGCTGCTCTAGATATTCGCCCAGTGGCTTGAACTTTCGCAGCAATTCGGTCGGGGCTTCGTCAGGAATGGCGCTGACCTTGAGGGTGTCGGCAGCCTGTGCCAGCAGGGCGGAAAAGGATAGGGTCAGGCCGACGGCCAATGCCAGGGTACGTTTGAGCATGGAAGTTCTCCGGTTCAATAGCGGAAAAATGTCGATGCGCCCCGCACAAGCTGATTGCTGCACGACGCTTCGTGAGGGTAGACGAAAACGCCGCGATTATAGGGACTCTTGCTTGCCAGACCAGCAAAACCTGTAGGAGCGAGCTCGCTCGCGATGGTCGTTAACGATGCCGCGTGTTTACTGACTAAGCGCGGCGTTCTTGAGTCCATCGCGAGCAAGCTCGCTCCTACAGGTACGGGTACAGGTACGGGTACGGGTACAGGTACAGGTACAGGTACAGCGTTTACGGTGTGCCACCATTCAGGTGATTTACATCCTTGCCAACGCCTGCGCCAGATCGGCCCGCAAGTCCTCGACATCCTCGACGCCCACCGACAACCGCACCAACCCGTCGCCAATCCCCAGTTCCGCGCGGGTGTCGGCGGGGATGGTGGCGTGGGTCATGATCGCCGGGTGTTCGATCAGGCTTTCCACGCCGCCCAGGCTCTCGGCCAGGGCGAAGATCTTCACGCTCTCGAGGAAGCGTTTGGTGCCCGCCAGGTCGCTCTTGATATCGAGGGAAATCATCCCGCCGAAACCGCGCATTTGCCGTTGCGCCAGTTCGTGCTGTGGGTGTGACGGCAGGCCGGGGTAGTAAACCCGTGAGACTTGCGGTTGGCGTTCCAGCCACTGCGCCAGGTCCAGCGCGTTACTGCAATGACGCTCCATGCGCAATGCCAGGGTCTTTACGCCGCGCAGGGTGAGGAACGCATCGAACGGGCCGGCGATGGCGCCGACGGCGTTTTGCAGGAAGCCCAGGCGCTCGGCCAGTTCGGCGTTCTGCCCGACCACGGCGATGCCGCCGATCACGTCGGAGTGGCCGTTCAGGTATTTGGTGGTCGAGTGCAGCACGATGTCGAAACCCAGTTCCAGCGGGCGCTGGATCCACGGGCTGGCAAAGGTGTTGTCGGCCACGCAGATGATGCCGCGCGCGCGGCAGGTGCGGGCGATGGCGGCCAGGTCGGTGAGGCGCAAAAGCGGATTGCTCGGGGTCTCGACCATGACCATCCGGGTGTCGTCCTGCAGGGACGCCTCGAACGCCGCCAGGTCGGTCAGGTCGACGAAGCTGAAGCGGTGCCCGGCACTGCGCTGGCGCACCTTGTCGAACAGGCGGAAGGTGCCGCCGTAAAGGTCGTTGCCGGAGACGATGTGCGAGCCGGCGTCGAGCAGTTCCAGCACCGTGGAAATGGTCGCCAGGCCCGAGGCGAACGCAAAGGCCCGGGTGCCGCCTTCCAGGTCGGCCACGCAGCGTTCCAGCGCCCAGCGCGTCGGGTTGTGCGAACGCCCGTAGTCGAGGCCTTTGTGCACCCCGGGGCTCTGCTGCAGGTAGGTGGAGTTGGCATAGATCGGCGGCATCAACGCCCCGGTCGACGGGTCCGGCGTTTGCCCGGCATGGATCACGCGGGTGGCGAAGCCGCGCGGCGGGGCGTTTTCATCGTGCTGACTCATGGCAGGGATCTCCGCAGGTGGTTGAGCATGTCGGTTCGGGTAATCAGGCCGTGGAATCCCGAGGCATCCTGAATGATCGCCACCAGCCCACGGCCCAGCTCTGCCTCCAGATCAGCCAGCGTGGCGTCGGGGGACAGGGTTTGCAGCTTGTCGGTCATGGCGCTGGCCACGGCTTTACGGAAGTGCGCAACGTCTTCATGCACCCCCAGCAGGATGTCGGACTCGTCGATCACGCCCACCAGTTGCTTGCCGTTCACCAGCACCGGCAGTTGCGACACATCCGCCAGGCGCATTCGCTGGAAGGCGGTGAGCAGGGTGTCGTCGGGGCCGACGCTGATCACCCGGCCGTCCTCGAAGCGCCGCGCGATCAGGTCGCGCAAGTCACCGTATTGCTTGCGTTGCAGCAGGCCCTGATCGTTCATCCACTGGTCGTTGTAGATCTTCGACAGGTAACGCGTACCGGTGTCGCAGACGAAGCTCACCACCCGTTTCGGCGTGGTCTGTTCGCGGCAGTAACGCAGTGCGGCGGCCAGCAGGGTGCCGGTCGAGGAACCGCCGAGAATGCCTTCGGCGCGCAGCAGTTGGCGGGCATGGTCGAAGCTTTCTTCATCGCTGATCGAATAGGCGTGGCGCACGCTGGACAGGTCGGCAATAGACGGAATGAAGTCCTCGCCTATGCCTTCCACCGCCCACGAACCGGGGGTGCCGAGGGTGCCGCTGCGGCTGTACTCGGCCATCACCGAACCGACCGGGTCGGCCAGGACCATTTCCAGGTCCGGCTGCACGCGTTGGAAAAAGCGTGTCAGCCCGGTCAGGGTCCCGGCGGAACCGACGCCGACGACGATGGCGTCCAGATCATGCTGGGTCTGCGCCCAGATCTCCGGCGCGGTGCTGTATTCGTGGGCCAGCGGGTTGGCCGGGTTGTTGAATTGGTCGGCGAAGAACGCATCGGGAATATCCGCGGCCAGCCGCGCGGCGACATCCTGGTAGTACTCGGGATGGCCCTTGCCGACATCTGAGCGGGTGATGTGCACCTCGGCACCCATGGCCTTGAGGTGCAAGACCTTCTCGGTGGACATTTTGTCCGGTACCACCAGCACCACCCGGTAACCCTTGGCGCGGCCGACCAGGGCCAGGCCCAGGCCAGTGTTGCCGGCAGTGGCTTCGACGATCGTACCGCCGGGCCTGAGGCGGCCATCGCGTTCGGCGGCATCGATCATCGCCAGACCGATACGGTCCTTGATCGAACCGCCGGGGTTCTGCGATTCGAGTTTGAGAAACAGCGTGCACGGGCCGGTATCGAACCGGCTGACCCGTACCAGGGGTGTATTGCCGATCAGTTCGAGCACGGCAGGGCGGGAGTTGTCAGGCATGTCGTCACTTCCTTGCGCAAATACGCACTGGGTGGACAGTGGCCTGCGATGTGCCATCAGGCATCGATCGCAGGCATTGCATCGCTAGGACCATAGGCCGGGATCGGGCCCGCCGCAACCTCATGTAGCCAGCCGGTTGCCTCGACGCTTTTTCCTCGCCAGCGACCACAAAAAACATAATTTCGCTATTTCCCGGCTCCGAACAGAATGCGGCCAACACCCTGACACCGATAGCCGCAGCAGAAGAACAACAGTGATCAGAATCGAGGCGGCAGCCATGACCGACCTGAATCAAACCACCTTTCAGAAGTGCACAGCCATGACAGTTGATAAAACCGAAATTGATACGCTTGTTGTTGGCGCCGGCCAGGCCGGCGTGGCCATGAGTGAACACCTGAGCAAGCTGGGTGTGCCCCACCTCGTGCTGGAGCGCAACCGTATCGCCGAAGCCTGGCGCACCGGCCGCTGGGATTCGCTGGTGGCCAACGGTCCTGCCTGGCACGACCGCTTTCCGGGCCTGGAATTCGACGGCCTGGACCCGGATGCCTTCGCCGGAAAAGAGCAGGTGGCTCAGTACTTCGAAGCTTATGCCCGCAAGTTCAATGCACCGATCCGCACGGGCGTTGACGTGAAGAAAGTAGAGCGTAATGCCGATCGTCCGGGTTTCACCGTTGAAACCTCTGATGGCGTGATCGAGGCCCGCCACGTGGTGGTCGCCACCGGCCCGTTCCAGCGTCCGGCCATTCCGCCGATTGCTCCGCAAATCGCTGGTATCAGCCAGATTCACTCCGCCCAATACTACAACCCGCAGCAACTGGCCGAAGGCGCCGTATTGGTGGTGGGCGCCGGTTCGTCGGGCGTGCAGATCGCCGATGAGCTGCAACGCTCCGGCAAACAGGTCTACCTGTCGGTCGGCGCCCACGATCGTCCGCCGCGTGCCTATCGCAACCGCGATTTCTGCTGGTGGCTGGGGGTACTCGGCGAGTGGGATGCCGAGGCCATGCAACCGGGCAAGGAGCACGTGACCATCGCCGTGAGCGGTGCCCGTGGCGGCCACACCGTGGACTTCCGCCGGCTGGCCCATCAGGGCATGACCCTGGTCGGCCTGACCCAAGCGTTCAACGGCGCGGTGGTGAGCTTTGAAAATAACCTCGCCGACAACATCCGGCGCGGCGATGAAAACTACCTCGCGCTGCTCGACAAGGCCGACGCCTATATCGAACGCAACGGCCTGGACCTGCCGCTGGAACCCGAAGCCCGCGCCATGCTGGCCGATCCGGACTGCGTGACCAACCCGATCCTGGAACTGGATCTGCTCAAGGCAGGCGTGACCACGATCATCTGGGCCACCGGTTACTCCACCGATTACAGCTGGCTGAAGGTCGATGCCTTCAAGGAAAACGGCAAACCGCAGCATCAGCGCGGGGTGTCGGCCGAGCCCGGCGTGTATTTCGTCGGTTTGCCTTGGCAGTCCCGTCGTGGCTCCGCGTTCATCTGGGGCGTTTGGCACGACGCCAAGCACATCGCCGACCACATCGTTAAACAGCACACCTATTTCAACTATCGGGATGCGAGCCAGCGTCAAGCCGACGCCGCCCGTGCATCTCTTCAAAAAGCCAGCCTCATGGGAGTTCGTTAATGCCTACTCATACCCGCATCCGCATGTTCAACACCAAAGACACCTACCCGAACCAGACGCTCGACAACGACCTGTGCCAGGCCGTGCGCGCCGGCAACACCGTGTATGTCCGTGGCCAGGTCGGCACCGATTTCAACGGCCAACTGGTGGGCCTCGGTGATCCGCGCGCCCAGGCCGAACAGGCCATGCGCAACGTCAAGCAACTGCTCGAAGAGGCCGGCAGCGACCTGAGCCACATCGTCAAGACCACCACTTACCTGATCGACCCGCGCTATCGCGAGCCGGTGTACCAGGAAGTCGGCAAGTGGCTCAAGGGTGTGTTCCCGATTTCCACGGGCCTGGTGGTCAGCGCCCTCGGCCAGCCGCAGTGGCTGATGGAAATCGATGTGATCGCTGTCATCCCTGAATAAGGAATTCGCCATGACCTTTTCCATCGTTGGTCGCTGCGCCGAGACCGGCCAGCTGGGCATTGCCATCAGCTCTTCGAGCATTGCCGTCGGCGCGCGTTGCCCCTGGTTGCGGGCCGGTGTCGGTGCGGTGTCGAGCCAGAACATCACGCTGCCGGCCCTCGGCCCGCAGATCCTCGATGAACTGGCCAACGGCTCGGCGCCGCCCCAGGCGCTGGACCACTCCTTGACCCGCAATGGCTACAGCCAGTACCGCCAGGTGGCGGTGGTCGACGCCCAGGGACGCACGGCGGTGTTCAGCGGCAACCATGCGCTGGGCACCAACAACGTCCTGGCCGGCGACCAATGCGTGGCGGCTGGCAACCTGCTGGCCAACAGCGGGGTGATCGAGGCGATGGTCGCGGCGTTCGAAAACAGCGAAGGCTGCCTCGCCACCCGCCTGATGAACGCCTTGCAGGCCGGGCAGGATGCGGGGGGCGAAGCCGGTGCAGTGCACTCGGCGGCGTTGTCGGTGGTCGGTGACCTGACCTGGCCGATTGTCGACCTGCGGGTGGATTGGGCCGATGAAAACCCGATCGGCGAGCTGGGCAAACTGTGGGCTGCCTATGAGCCGCAATTGCAGGACTACCTGACCCGTGCCCTCAATCCGACCCTGGCTCCGAGCTATGGAGTGCCCGGCGATGAGTGAGTTGCGCAGCCGCGCCATGCTCGCGCGATTGATCGGGTTCGCCACGGTCAGCCGCGATTCGAACCTGGCGCTGATCGAGTTCGTGCGGGACTACCTGCACGGACTGGGCGTGGATTGCGAACTGATCTACAACGCCGAGCGGACCAAGGCCAATCTGTTGGCCACGGTCGGCCCGCGCGTGGCCGGCGGCATCGTGCTGTCCGGACATACCGATGTGGTACCGGTGGACGGTCAGGCCTGGACGGTCGAGCCGTTCTGCCTGAGCGAGGCGCACGGCAAGCTTTACGGACGCGGCACCGCGGACATGAAGGGCTATCTGGCTTCTGTGTTGGCGGCCGTGCCGATGTTTCTGCAAAGCCCTTTGAAGCGCCCGGTGCACCTGGCGTTCTCCTACGACGAGGAGGTCGGTTGCCTTGGCGTGCGCGGGTTGCTGGAAGTGCTGCCGCAACGCATCCCGGCACCGGCGTTGTGCCTGATCGGCGAGCCGACCGGGCTCAAGCCGGTGCTCGGCCACAAGGGCAAGCTGGCGATGCGTTGCCACGTGCGCGGCGCAGCCTGTCATTCGGCCTACGCGCCTTATGGGGTCAATGCCATCGAGCAGGCCGCGCGCCTGATCGGTCGGCTGGGTGAAATCGGCACGCGCCTGGCTGAACCGCAGCATCACGACGAGCGCTTCGATCCGGCGTATTCGACGGTGCAGGTGGGTGTGATTTCCGGCGGGACGGCGTTGAACATCGTGCCGCAGAACTGCCGCTTTGATTTCGAAGTGCGCGCCTTGCCGGACTTTGCTCCGGAAGCTGTCGCCGATGAGCTGCAAAACTACGCCGAGCAAACCTTGCTACCGGCGATGCAGGCGGTGAAGGCCGACACATCAATTCGTTTTGAAAAGCTTTCGGCCTATCCCGGCCTGGCCACACCCACCGACAGCGCAGCTGCCCGGCTGATTGCCGAGCTGTGCGGCAGCGATGATTTCAGCACCGTGGCCTTTGGCACCGAAGGCGGGCTGTTCGATCAGGCCGGCATACCGTCGGTGGTCTGCGGTCCCGGCAGCATGGATCAGGGGCACAAGCCCGATGAATTTGTCAGCGTCGAACAGATGGCGGCCTGTGACCGCCTGATGGATCGCCTGGCGGCTTACTTGAGTGAATCCGAACACCCATAACAACAAAGGGCCATTCAGGCCCGAGGAAGCGATCCATGTCCAGATCCTTGCGTTGCAGTGTTCCGTTTGCCCTGGCGTTGTTGAGTGCCAGTGTGTGGGCGGCCCCCCAGGACCTCACCGTGATTTCCTTCGGTGGTGCTACCAAGCAGGCCCAGGATAAGGCCTACTTCCAGCCCTTCAATGCCAGCGGCGCAGGCAACATCATCGCCGGTGAGTACAACGGCGAGCTGTCGAAGATCAAGGCCATGGTCTCGGCCGGTCACACCAGCTGGGACGTGGTGGAAGTCGAAAGCCCCGAGTTGTTGCGCGGCTGCGAGGAGGGTTTGTTCGAGAAGCTCGATGCCGGACGCTTCGGTGATTCGGCGAACTTCGTGCCGGGTGCGCTGACCGAATGCGGGGTGGCCACTTATGTCTGGTCGATGGTCATGGCCTATGACCAGAGCAAGCAGGCCAAGGCGCCGCAATCCTGGGCGGACTTCTGGAATGTCGCCGACTTCCCGGGCAAGCGCGGCCTGCGCAAGAGCGCCAAGTACACCCTGGAAATCGCCTTGCTGGCCGACGGCGTCAAGGCTGACGATGTGTACAAGGTCTTGAACACCCCGCAAGGCGTGACGCGGGCCTTTGCCAAGCTCGACCAGATCAAGCCGAACATTCAGTGGTGGGAGGCGGGCGCACAACCGGCGCAATGGCTGGTGGCCGGGGACGTGGTGATGAGCGCGGCCTACAACGGCCGAATTGCCTCGGCGCAAAAGGAAGGCATGAAGCTGAGCATCGTCTGGCCGCAGAGCCTGTACGACCCGGAATACTGGGCGGTGGTCAAGGGCACGCCGAACAAGGCATTGGCCGAAAACTTCATTGCATTTGCCAGCCAGCCGCAGACGCAAAAAGTGTTCTCGGAAAACATCCCTTACGGGCCGGTGCATCGCCAGACCCTGCCATTGCTGCCCAAGGACGTGCAAGAGCAACTGCCGACCGCCGAGGCCAACCTGGCCGGTGCGCGGGCAGTGGATGCGGAGTTCTGGGTAGACCATGGCGAGGAGCTTGAACAGCGCTTCAACGCCTGGGCCGCACGCTAACCCCCTGTGGGAGCGGCGGTGCCCGCGAAGACGGCAGTACATCCAGCATCGATGTGGCTGACAAACCGCTTTCGCGAGCAAGCCCGCTCCCACAAAAATGCAGAGTTCTGGACGGCCCAGACGCCGCAGCCCCCCTGTGGGAGCGGGCTTGCCCGCGAAGACGGCAGCACATCCAATATTTGTGTGGCTGACAAACCGCTTTCGCGAGCAAGCCCGCTCCCACAAAAATGCAGAGTTCTGGACAGTCCAGGCGCCGCAGCCCCCCTGTGGGAGCGGGCTTGCTCGCGAAGACGGCAGCACATTCAACATTAATGTGGCTGATGAACCGCCTTCGCGAGCAAGTCGGATCGCCGCACCGCCGCTCCCACAGGGATTTCATTGGTCAGATTTTTTCCGGTTACCCTCTCGAATGTCGGGAAAGGGGTTGCGGTGCGTTGTGCTGTATTTTTGTTTTTTATTGATTCTTTCTGCCGCAATGGCCGAATAATTGCGCAATCTTTTTTAAGGTTTAAAGGCACAAATTAACTAATTTTCCTCCCGCCGCTCTTTGTCCATGATCACTCCCAACAAGAAATGCGCCGTTCCGTGTGCGCACACCGAAGTACGAACACGTACTCATCCTTGCCTTGGAGTTCGTCATGTCCACCACCGCTTCATCCGCCCCGCTCATCGAGAAACACACGATCGGGTACGTCCCCCCTGAGGATCGCCACGGAAAGGTCAAAGATCTGTTCACCCTGTGGTTCGGCGGCAATATCGCGCCGTTGCCCATCGTCACCGGCGCGCTCGGCGTGCAGTTGTTCCACCTGAACCTGGTCTGGGGCATTGTCGCTATCATCGTTGGCCATCTGGTCGGCGGTGTGCTGATGGCGTTGCACTCGGCGCAAGGCCCGCAGATGGGCATTCCGCAGATGATCCAGAGTCGCGCACAGTTCGGTTCGCTGGGCGCGTTGCTGGTGGTGGTGATTGCCGGCGTGATGTACATCGGTTTCTTCGCCTCCAACATCGTCCTGGCCGGCAAGTCGCTGCATGGCGTGGTCGAGAGCGTGCCGGTATCGGTCGGCATCGTCCTCGGCGGCCTCGGTTCGGGGATCATCGGCATCATTGGCTACCGCTTCATCCACGTGCTCAACCGCATCGGCACCTGGGTGCTGGGCCTGGGCATCGTGCTGGGCTTCGGCTACATCCTGACCCACGTGCAGACCGATGACTTCCTGACCCGCGGCAGTTTCAACATTTCCGGCTGGCTGGCCACGGTGTCGCTGGCGGCGCTCTGGCAGATCGCGTTCGCGCCGTACGTGTCCGACTACTCGCGTTACCTGCCCAAGGACGTGAAAGTCAGCGCGACCTTCTGGGCGACCTACCTCGGCTCTTCGCTGGGCTCGATCCTGTCCTTCGTGTTCGGCGCCGTCGCCGTGCTGGCAACGCCGGTGGGCATGGACACCATGGACGCCGTGAAGCTTGCAACCGGTGCCATCGGCCCGTTGATGTTGGTGCTGTTCTTGCTCAGCGTGATCAGCCATAACGCCCTGAACCTGTATGGCGCCGTGCTCTCGGTGATCACCTTGCTGCAAACCTTCGCCCACCGCTGGATTCCGACGGCGCAAAGCCGGGCGGTACTGTCACTGATCATCCTGGCCGGTTGCTGCGTGGCAGCCATTGGCGCCTCGGCGGACTTCATCGGGCACTTCGTCGACCTGGTGCTGGCGCTGCTGGTGGTGCTGGTGCCCTGGACCGCGATCAACCTCATCGACTTCTATGCGATCCACAAGGGTGACTACGACATCGCCTCGATCTTCCGCGTCGACGGTGGCATCTATGGCCGCTTCAATCCGCAGGCGCTGCTGGCCTACGCCATCGGCATCGTGGTGCAGATTCCGTTCATGAACACGCCGATCTACACCGGGCCCGTGGCGGTGCATATCGACGGTGCGGATCTGTCGTGGCTGGTCGGCCTGGTGGTCACCACGCCGCTGTATTACTGGCTGGCGAACCGTGACACGGCTTATCGTCGGCGCCAGACCATGGCCGGGTTGATGCCAACCAACGGTTGATCGGGCATTTGGAACAGATGTACCGGGTTGAGCGGTTGTGAACGCCAGGGATGGCTGTTTGTCGGGCGTATGGTTATGCTCAGCGCGTTTGCCCATCGCCAGATAAAAACAACCACAGTGAAGCCATGAGCCAATCAGACACGCGTGCGACTGTTCTAGCGCTGTATCCAGAAGACTCCCGCGAGGCAGCGGCATTGCTCAAGCAGGCAGTGCCGCTGATGGTTCGTCACAACATTCCGCCCAACCCGGTGCATTACGCGCTCTGGTACACCTACAGCAAAGGCCAGGAGCCGGAACTCAATCGGCACCTGGACCGGGTCGTCAACGATTTCGACTACTTTCCTCCTGAGTCCGCCGCCAAGCTGTTTCGCGAGTACATCATCCGTGATGAGCTGGCGGACGCTCGCGCCGGGCAACAGGACGCGATCAATCTGGTTGATGATATGGAGCGCGATGTTTCGCGCAGCGTGAAGGGCAATCAGAATTTCCAGGCCAGCCTCGGCCAGTACCTGCAAATGCTTGAGGATCCGGCCGGTGAGCGCTTGCCGGGCATCCTGAGCCAACTGCAAAAGAGCACCCAGCTCATGCAGAGCCAGCAGGAGCATTTCCTCGCCCAGTTGCAGTCCGCACAGCATGAAATCAAAAGCCTGCGGGACAAACTGGAGCGCGCCCAATTGGCGGCGACCCTCGATGGCCTGACCGAATTGCTCAACCGCACCACCTTCAACCGCAAGCTTGAACAGGCAATGAACCACGCAGCGACCGGCGTGGCGCTGGTGATGCTGGATATCGACCACTTCAAGCAATTCAATGACCAGTACGGCCATCCCCTGGGCGACCGGGTGCTTCAGCATGTCGCCCAGGTGTTGCGCGATGCGCTGCCGGCCGAGGCCTTTGCCGCGCGTTATGGCGGTGAAGAATTCTGTGTGGTGCTCAAGGATTGCCCGGATCTGGCGGCTGCCGGCGCGTTTGCCGAGCGCCTGCGCCTGAAAGTCCAGGCGCTGCGGGTCAAGGCCCGGGCCACCGACACCGTGCTGGACACCATCACCGCGTCGTTCGGCGTGGCCCATGCACAACCCGGCGACACCCCGGAAAGCCTGGTGACCCGTGCCGACGACGCGCTGTACCAGGCCAAGCGCAACGGGCGCAATCAGGTTCGTCAGCAGCCTGACGTAGTGGTCGAGGGCCGTTAGCCGAGGATGAAGCAGGCGTCATGTTTTGCCGATTTGTACGCCTATGGAACTGAAAACCGTTCTTGCAATCGTAACTTTCACGGGTGTGCAGGGGTTACGCATACGCATTGAATGCCCGGCATGGCTGTAAAACCGGGAGGGTGGCATGGAAAACGACTCGATGTTCAGGTTCGTTGCGGGCTACCTGTTCGTGTGCGCCCTGCTGGCATGGGGGGTGGCCCAGGCGTCTCCCTGGATTGCCTCGCACCTGCTGTTGAAATGGATACTTTAGCGCCGACCCGCGATGCCACGCTCGACAGTTCCCGATACTTCAAGCACCGCGACGGTGTGACCCACGAATTGACCCTCTTTCCCTGACCCCCAGCCTGCACCGCGTCTCCCTGCATGATGCGTCACGGCCTGCTGACGTCCCGCTCAAATCCCCTGAAACAAGCGCTGCCTGAGGCAGCAAAAATAGAATTCAAATGTATTCGATCGGGTACATTTTTACTTCTTGAATGCAAATGAGAGGAGTTATCAATAGTATTTGTTTCTGCATCGCTTTCGATTAGACTCCCGCCGGCTGGAGGAAAACAGCGTTCTGGATGTAAGAAAAAACACAAAATATCTGTCGCAGGGGAGCGGGGCGTGAATTTCAAAAAGAACACAATTGCGTTGGCTGTGGGGTCGGCGGCCTGCCTGATGAACAGCGCATGGGCGGCCGAACAGTCGAACACAATGGAAATCGCGCCGATCACGGTGACCGGTGAAAAAATCAACCGCACCCTGGAGCAGACCCAGTCGAGCGTGGTGGTCGTCACCGACAAACAACTTCGGGAAAAAGAAGACCACAACCTGGTCGACGTATTCGCCCGGACACCGGGTGTCTACAACCAGGCCGGCAATGAAAACTGGGGCATCCGTGGTGTGCCGGTGTCCGGTTTCGATGACCAGGGACCGGCCACGCTCAACGGCGCGGTTTCGGTGTTCGTCGACGGCGCCGTGCAGCCGAACCGTGCATTGACCCTCAGCCCGATGCCGCTGTGGGACGTCGAGCAGGTCGAAGTGTTCCTGGGCCCGCAGTCTACCACCCAGGGCCGCAACTCCCTGGCCGGTGCCGTAGTCATTCAGACCAGAAACCCGACGTTCGAACCGAGCTTTTCCGCGCAAACCAACGCCGGGAGCTACAACGAGCGCGGCGCGGCAGTTGCCGGCGGCGGCTCGATCGTCGATGACAGGATCGCCGGCCGTATCGCTGTGGATTACCAGGAAGGTGACGGCTACATCGACAACATCGCCCTGGATAACGACGCCAACCCGACCCGCACCAGCAATGCCCGCGGCAAGCTGCTGATTCTGCCCAACGACGATCTCGATGTGCTGCTGACATATGCCCACGGTGAAAGTCGCAAGGGCGACAACTCGGTCATGCGCGAAAACGACCGGATCCGTTATTACAAGATCGCGTCCAACACCAATGCCTTCGACAAACTCCAGCAGGACACCGTCAGCGCCAAGGTGGATTACCGCCTGGACGACAACTGGTCCCTGACCAGCCTTACGGCCAATACCCGCTCGGACTACGACGCGCGCCTGGACTTCGACCAGACGGCCGTGGACAACCAGGTCGTGCTGCGAAAGCAGGACGGCGACCTGTTCAGTCAGGAACTGCGTTTGAATTACGCCTCGGACACCGTGAAGAGCTTCGTCGGAGCCTACTACGGCCGCAGCACCAACAATTTCCACGACAGGTTGTTGTTCGACAATGAACTGTTCGGTACCGCCAAGGGCGATACGACGATTGAAAACAAGGCCGTGTTCGGTGAAATCGACTGGACCTTCGCCCCGCGCTGGACGTTGATCACCGGCCTGCGCTACGACCACGAGACTAACGACACCGACGTCGAACAGGACGACTTCTCCAGCCCTGGCGGCGCCAGCAAGTCGTTTGATGCCGTGTTGCCGAAACTGGGTATCGACTATGAACTGGCCGCCAATCAGTACCTGGGCTTCATGGTGCAGAAGGGCTATCGCGGCGGCGGCGTCAACGTTCGCGCCGGTGGCGGTCACGAGGCGTACGATCCGGAATACACCACCAACTACGAGTTGTCCTACCGCGGTTCGTTCTTCGACCAGACCCTGCGGACCCGCGCCAACCTGTACTACACCGACTGGAAAGACCAGCAGGTCAGTGTGCTCGACCCGGACTCCCAGTTCGCGCACATCTTCAACGCCGGCAGCAGTGACATCAAGGGCCTGGAAGTCTTCGTTGAAAAAGACTTTACCGAACAGCTGACCCTGACCGCCGGTGGTGCCATCACCGATGGCAAGTACAAGGACTTCGTCACGGGCGATGGCCGCGACCTGAGCGGCGAGTCGTTCCTGTATTCGCCCAGGTACAAGATGTCGCTGGGTGGCATCTATCGCTGGAATGACCGTCTGACCCTCAACACCGACGTCATTTACCAGAGCACCTCACCGTCGGAGTACGAGTTCGATGACGCTGGCCAGGTCATTGATGAGCGCAAGAGCGACGCCTACTGGCTGGTCAACTTCAACACCGAGTACAAGATCACCAGGAACGTTGCCGTATCCGGTTTCGTGAAAAACGCCTTCGACAAGGAATACATCACCAACAACCGCAGCGGCGACATCATCGATGCCGGTGCACCGCGCACGGTGGGTGTGGTTCTGCGCTACGACCTGTAACCCCGGAACCCTTGTAGGAGCGAGCTCGCGATGGTCGTCAACGATGCCGCGTGTTGGCTGAATAAACACGGCGCTCTCGAGTCCATCGCGAGCAAGCTCGCTCCTGCAGGTATTGCGTTCCACGGCTCGAAACGCCTGAACCGGCATTCAATAACCGCAGCGGCGACATCATGGCGCACGGTGGGTGTGGTTCTGCGCTACGACCTGTAACCCCGGACCCCTGTAGGAG
The DNA here is from genome assembly GCF_047324915.1 of Pseudomonas sp. Pseusp16. Taxonomy (NCBI): domain Bacteria; kingdom Pseudomonadati; phylum Pseudomonadota; class Gammaproteobacteria; order Pseudomonadales; family Pseudomonadaceae; genus Pseudomonas; species Pseudomonas sp. Pseusp16. The sequence goes on from NZ_CP168522.1 coordinate 824,220, forward strand.
CGAGCTTGCTCGCGATGGTCGTCAACGATGCCGCGTGTTTGCTGAATAAACACGGCGCTCTTGAGTCCATCGCGAGCAAGCTCGCTCCTACAGGTATTGCGTTCCACGGCTCGAAACGCCTGAACCGGCATTCAATAACCGCAGCGGCGACATCATGGCGCACGGTGGGTGTGGTTCTGCGCTACGACCTGTAACCCCGGAACCCTGTAGGAGCGAGCTCGCTCGCGATGGTCGTCAACGATGCCGCGTGTTTGCTGAATAAACACGGCGCTCTTGAGTCCATCGCGAGCAAGCTCGCTCCTACAGGTATTGCGTTCCACGGCTCGAAACGCCTGAACCGGCATTCAATAACCGCAGCGGCGACATCATGGCGCACGGTGGGTGTGGTTCTGCGCTACGACCTGTAACCCCGGAACCCTGTAGGAGCGAGCTTGCTCGCGATGGTCGTCAACGATGCCGCGTGTTTGCTGAATAAACACGGCGCTCTTGAGTCCATCGCGAGCAAGCTCGCTCCTACAGGTATTGCGTTCCACGGCTCGAAACGCCTGGACCGGCATTCAATAACCGCAGCGGCGACATCATGGCGCACGGTGGGTGGGGTTCTGCGCTACGACCTGTAACCCTGGAACCCTTGTAGGAGCGAGCTTGCTCGCGATGGTCGTCAACGATGCCGCGTGTTTGCTGAATAAACACGGCGCTCTTGAGTCCATCGCGAGCTAGCTCGCTCCTACAACTACCCAGTCGCCGGCAATTGACCCAATTCAAGGATTGAGCCAGTTGCCGGCGCTGCCGGGTCAGTGGAACGGAAAGATGTAGTTCATCCATGCAGCCATGCGCAGAAGGATCTTGCGCATCATCGCGATGTGATGGAAATGCTGGCTGTACAACGCCGCCTGGCCGTAGGACCCGCCGGGCATCTGTTTGCTGTACTGGGCATAGTCGGGGTCGGTGATTTCAATGATCACCGGGACCCGGCCGGCCGGTGGTGAACCGGTGAAGCCGATCAGCGTGCCCGAAGGTTGAACCTGGCCTTCGGCGATGACCGAAACGACGGTTTTGACCTTGCCTTCGAACACTCTCCCGGGAATGCCGTCAAAGGCGACTTCGGCCTCGTCGCCCTCGGTCAGGCGCAACAGGCTGTTCTGGCGCATCCACGCGGCGAAGTAATGCCCTTCGTCAGGAATGAAGACCATCGAGGGGCGCAGCGGCAACTTGGTCGCCATCATGCCCGGACGCAGCGAAACATGGGTGACGAAGCCTTTGCTCGGCGCACGGACCGTGGTGTTGTCGAGCTCGTACTGCGCGTTGTCCAGTTGGGCCTTCAGGTCATCGCTGCGAGAGACCACAATGTCCAGTTCCCGTTGGGTACTGAAATTACGCTTGATCAGCTCGGTGATCCGGGCGCGATCGGCCTGGGCGGCAATCAGTTGCGCCTTGAGGGATCTGACCCGGTATTCGAAAGGCGCGGGATCGATGCTGAACAGCACATCGCCTTTTTCCAGGGGCTGGTTGGATTTCACCGGCACGTCGATCACCTGGCCACTGACCACGGGTATGACCGGAACCGATACGAAATAGGTACGCGCCACCTCGGAGTAGGGGTGGTTGTAGTTCATGGTGAAAATCAGCGCGCCGATGATCACGATCCCCCCCAGTACCGCTGTGGGCACCGTCCATTTGTTCAGGGGGATGCGGAAGATCTTGAAGATGGCAACGCAGAGTGCGGCATACGTCAGAATGAGTAAAAGATCCATGGCTCAGAGGCCCTCGCCGTGATTGTCCGTTGGCAGCCTGGTCTGTGCCGTGCCCGTCGCCGCCTCGAGGCGCTCGATCCGCCCTTGCAGTTCGGCGACCTGTTGTTCGAGGTGAACCACATGGCTTTTTGCCGAGTGTCCGTCACTGAAACCCCAGCCCCGGTCCTCTCGATAGGCCATCGCCCAGATCCACAGGAATGGCCAGAGCGCATGCAGGGTAAACAGGCTGACCCAGCCGGTGGCGTGGATCGCATCCTGGTGCGGGTGGTTGCGGTGAACGGAAATTTCATAGGGGATGTCATGGAGCACGATGATCCCGTAGAACAAGACGAGCCCGACAAATATCAGTATGCCCAGTGCGAAGTAATCAAGCATGAATCACTCCTTTTACAGCAGGTGACGTGTCCGCATGAGTGTAGCCGTTCAATCTACACTTGACGGGAACGCGGATATCCCGTTCGAACAACCGGTGCCTGGCCGAAGCGTCGACCGATATCGTGCCGGCAGATCCTGGCGAGGTGAATTCATGCAAACCAATGGTCAATTCGAAAGGGCGCCTGTACTTGACCCTGTCGAGCGCATTACCGAGGTGATCTTCGGCCTGCTGATGGCCATGACGTTCACCGGCACCATCAGCGTGTCCACGGCAGACCAGGCGGCCGAACGCACGATGATGCTTGCCGCACTCGGCTGCAATCTCGCCTGGGGACTGGCCGATGCGGTCATGTACCTGTTGCGCGCACTGGTCGAGCGCACGCGCCGGATCAAGCTGTACCTCGACCTGCGCAATGGCACGGACGCCGCGGCCGGTCAGGCGCTCGTTGCGCAAGTGTTGCCGTTGCAATTCGCCACGGCGGCCGGCAGCGAGGGCCTGGAATTGTTGCGTCGTCGGCTGCTTGAGCAACCCCCCTTGCCGACCAGGGCCGGCCTCGGCTGGAACGACTTCAAGGGTGCGCTCGGGGTTTTCCTGTTGGTGGTGTGCTCGACATTTCCGCTGGTGGTGCCGTTCATATTGCTCGACCAGACGGCACTCGCCATCCGCCTGTCCAACCTGATCGGACTCGTGGTGCTGTTCATTGCAGGCTGGATGCTCGCCAGATACGCCGGCGCCACGCAATGGCAGGGTGGGGTGATCATGGCCGCCACGGGGGCGGTGCTGATCCTTGCAATCATTGCGCTGGGTGGATAACCACTGGGGATAATTCAACACACTAAAGACTCGTTCTCATTTACACTTGCCCTTCCATTTACGTCGGGCAGCCTGGTATGGATGTTCTTGCCACTATCCATCTTCATTTACTCAAGTGGGTGATCGAACCGGTCACCGGGCAGTTCCTGGGCATTTTCGACTTCAACGGTCGGCTCGGTCTATCCTTTCTCTGCATGTCTTACGGCATCGCTTATGGCCTGTTTCGCTGGCGCAAATCCCGGGGTTTGACCGACGCGCGCTCATTCGGGCAGTTCATTGGCGGCTGCCGGGTGTACCTGCATCGCTCGGCGCTGCTCGACTACCGCTACTACTTTGTTCTGGCCATCCTCAAGGTTGTCCTGGTGCTGCCCATCGTCGGCCTGGTCGATCCCTACGTCTTGCGTTCAGCGGACTACATCGCGTTCTTCAACAACCTGTGGGGCGCGCGTACGCAAGTGGAGGAGAACCTGACGCTGACCCTGCTCTATGGGCTGGGCGTTTTTCTGGTCAAGGATTTCAGTCATTACTGGGGCCATCGCGCTTTTCATTCGCGCTATCTGTGGGCCTTCCACAAAGTCCATCATTCGGCGCCCGTGCTGGTGCCGGCGACGGCCAGCCGCGTGCACTTTCTGGAAGAAGTGGTGGAAAAGCTCACCGACATCGTCTGTGTAAGCGCGTTTGCCGGTGTCTTCTGGTACGCCTGCGGCGGGGAGATCAGCCGCTATACGCTATTTGGCGTGACCTACATGGTGTTCATCTTCAATAGCCTGGCGGCGAACCTGCGCCACAGCCACGTGTGGTTTTCCTTCGGGCCGGTGCTTGAACGGGTGCTGAGCAGCCCGGCGCAACACCAGATTCATCACAGTGATGCACCGCGACACTTCAACAAGAACTTCGGCATCAATCTGTCACTGTGGGACTGGATGTTCGGCACGCTCTACGTCACGCAGTCCAGACCCGAGTCCATTCACTTCGGCACCGGTGAGCAGGATCACGAGCGTTACCTGACGATGCGGGGGTTGATCGTCACGCCGTTTGTGGACATCGCCCGCAAATTCTTCCCGGCAAAACGCCCGAAAGTACAACCTGAAAGACGATCTGATCCGTATTTTTCAAGGCAATCTGCCTCTGTAACGGATACAGCTGCCAGCCCACAATAAGTCTTCGGTACGCCGTTGGGGCCGCGCAAGACGCCCCTGTACCGCCAAATCACAGTGTGGGAGGCCATATGGCCAAGATGACGATTTTTCTCGGCGGTTTCCTGGTGTTGACCATCCTGATCGGTGTGCTGGCGACGATTCCGCCGAGCTGATTACCCCCGCCGGATTTCGTCGACGGCCAGGCGCAGTTCGCGGTACGCCGTGACCAGTTGCTCAAGGCTGAACCCGCGATTTCTGCCGCTGGGGTTGGGCAGAACCCAGACCGAAGCGTTGCCGAAGGTTTTCGGTTGCAGGCCCCAGGCAATGTCCCGCTGACCGGACAGCGCGCAATAGGCCGCCTTGCCCAGAAACGCCACGAAACGCGGTGCATGGCGTGCGATTTTCTGTTCGAAGCCGGCGGCGGCGACGCTGAACTCGTGCAACGACAACTGATCCGCACTGGCCGTTGGCCGTTCGACCACCGCGGTCAAGCCGCATTGGTAGCTCAAGATCGTCCGATCGTTTTCCGGCCGCACTTGCTCGGGGGTAAACCCGGCGAGATGCAGCGTGCGCCAGAAGCGATTGCCGCGCCCCGCAAAATGGTGCCCCTGGGCGGCGGCAGTCATTCCGGGGTTGATGCCGCAGAAGATCACGGCCAACTGCCCGGCGAGGATATCTTCGAGTTTTTCACTCACCGCAGATCACTCTGATCGCCTGGCGTGCCAGCCTCGTCAGCTCGGCTCGGGATTTACCGGCCCGGGCACGTATCGAAATGCTGTGCAGCAGGGACGAGGCCAGCACGGCAAGGGCCGCCGGATCGGCATCGCCTTTCAACTCGCCAGCATTTTTCGCCGCTTGCAGGCGAACTTCCAGATCGGCATCCAGCCGGCTCAACCGGTCGGACAGCACCTCGCGAATTTCCGCGTCCTCGACGGCTTCGGTGGTTGCCGTGCCGATGGCGAAACAACCACGGGGCTGACCGTCGCCTGAGAAGTAGATCGATAACTGCCCCTCATAGAAGCGCTGCAAGGCCTCGGCCAGCGGCACGTCCAGGTCCGTCAGCGCCTCGTGCATGGACGCCGCGGCAAATTCCCAATACTGCTCCAGCGCTTTGATATAGAGCGCGTGCTTGTCGCCGAATGCCGCATAGAGGCTGGGGCGATTCATGCCGGCGGCGGTGGCGATGCTATCGAGCGACGCGCCGGAATAGCCAGTGTTCCAGAACACCCCAAGCGCCTGCTGCAACGCTGTCTGCGGGTCGTATGCCCGAGGGCGGCCGCGGCCTTTGCCCTCTGTCGATTTATTTTGTGCCATGTCGTACAAAATCCTTGTGGGAAGGTGGGGTGAGGGATATTCTTACACCATCGCACAAAATTAAGGAATCAGAAATTCCTTGATCCAGGGTTTGTTGTAGCCGAGCGCGAACTGAGTGTTGCGGCGACGAAACCGACGCGGTGGGAGCGATCCTCCTGGCCGCGCACGGGCTTGCTTGTTTCCAGCATTTATTGACTTCCGGGCCGTCGGCGCTTGCTGCCGACGCCTGCCCGATTACCCGGCTAAAGGCGTACTCGACCATGACCAAAGCGTTCGATATCCCGGCTTCACAGACCTTCGGGCAGCCTGGCCCCAACCCGGCCGACGCACCCACCAGAAAACCGCTGAAACAGACCTTGCGTCCCTGGCTGATGGTGGGCGTTCCCGTTCTCTTCGCGGCGCTGGGCTATGCCCATTACGTGTCGGGACAGGCTTATGTTTCAACCGATAACGCTTACGCCCGGGTGGCGAAGGCATCGATCAATGCGCGGATCTCCGGGCAAGTGGTGGACATCGCCGTCGAGGACAATCAGCAGGTCCACAAGGGTCAGGTGCTGTTCCGGATCGACCCGAAACCGTTCCAGATCGCCGTCGACCGCGCACAGGCACAACTGAGCGTGGCGCGGCTGCGTATCGACGGGCTCAAGGCCAGCTATCACCAGCAACAGGCGGAACTGCAATCGGCGAAAGAGTCGGCCGACTACGACCAGAAGGATTTTGCCCGCAAGAAAGCACTGGTCGCGTCCGAGTTCGTTTCGAAGTCGATTTATGAGCGTGCCGACACTGACGTGAAAGTGGCGCGGCAGCGGATCGCGTCCATCGAACAGCAGATCGCCAGCACCGTGGTGGCCTTGAACGGCAACCCGGACATCGATGCCGATAGCCACCCGACGGTTCGCGAGGCCAGGGCGCAGCTCGACGAGGCGCAGTTGTACCTCTCGTACACCACGGTGTATGCGCCGCAGGATGGCACCGTGGCCAAGGTCGACGACCTGCAGGTGGGCAACTACCTGAACAACGGCGCGCCGGCCTTTGCCTTGTTGTCCGGTCACGAGATCTGGATCGAGGCGAACTTCCGCGAAACCGATGTGACCCACATGCGTCCGGGCCAGGAAGCCACCATCCGCATCGATACCTACCCGGATCGCGTGTTCAAGGCCCACGTCGCCAGCATGAGCCCTGGGGCCGGGTCGGATTTCGCGCTGCTGCCACCGGAGAATGCCACCGGTAACTGGGTCAAGGTGACGCAGCGGGTGCCGGTACGGCTTCAACTCGACGAAGTGGACCCGGCGCTGCCGCTGTTCTCCGGGACCAGCGCCACGGTGAAGATCGACACCCGGTTTCGCAGCCCGTGGTGGCATCCGCTCAAGGCATTGCTGACCGCAGGTAACTTCTGATGAACGCCCAACCGATGGTAAACCCCGGTGGGGAGGGTGCGCGTTCGCTCAGGTTCGCCGCCTTGCTGGCGACCTATATGCAGTCGGCCAACCTGCCGCTGCCGAACTCGGCACTCAGGTTGATTCAGGGCAGCCTGTCGATGAGCGATGATCAGGCGGGGTGGATTTTCACTTCGTACCTGGCCGCCAGTGCGATCAGCATGCCGCTCGCGCAGTGGCTGGCCGCACGCTTTGGCTTGAAGCGGGTGTATCAGGCTGCGCTGGCGTTGTTCGTCCTTGGCTTGTTGCTCGCCACGACCGCGACGACGCCGCTGGAGTTCGTGGGGGCGCGCATCATTCAAGGCATTGCCAGTGGCGTACTGGCGCCGCTGTCGATGGCGATTGCCACGCAAACCCTGGCGCAGGACAAGCGGGCAAAATTTGCCGCAAGCTGGACCGCCATCGTGCTGTTCGGCATCGTCAGCGGCCCGAGTATCGGTGGCTGGATCGCCGAGCATTTCGGCTGGCGGCCGATGTTCTACCTCAGCGTGCCACTGTCGGCGTTCATCTTCCTGGTGGCGGCGCTGTTGTTGACCGAGAAGAAGGCCGAGAAACCTCCGGCGTTCGATTTCTTCGGTTTCGGCACCTTCACCCTTGGCATGATCAGCCTGCAAATGCTGCTCGACCGGGGTGAGCGGCTGGACTGGTTCGCCGCGCCCGAAATCTGGCTGGAAGCCGTGGCGTCGGCACTGGGGGTCTACCTGTTCGTGGTGCATGTGCTGACCTCGAACGTGCATTTCCTCAACAAGCGCCTGCTCAAGGACCGCAACTTCGTGTTGTCGACGGTGATCTTTTTCGCCCTCGGTTTTGTGCTGTTGTCGACCATGGCCCTGACCTCGCCGATGCTGGACGAAATTCTCGGCTACCCGCCTGACACCACCGGCGCCCTGACGATTCCCCGTGGAATCGGGCTGGTGGGTGCCTTTGTGCTGATGGGGCGGCTGCCCGAGCGTTTCGACCGGCGCCTCTTCGTGGCGGCCGGTGTCGCCATGGTGATTTATGCCAACTGGCTGATGCTCGGTTATTCGCCGCTGATGGACGAGTGGCCCGTGGCTGTCGCCGGTGCGATCCAGGGCGCGGGCCTGGGCATCCTGATGCCGGCGGTGAGCAAGGTCGCGTTCAGTACCCTCGACCCCACGCTGCGCCCCGAAGGCACCGGTCTGTTCAATCTGGCCCGTGTCTATGGCAGCACGCTGGGGGTGGCAATCGTGCAGCTGTTCTTCTTCAACAACACCCAGGCGATGCACATGGCGCTGGCCAGCAACCTGACGCCATACCGCGCCGCAGCCCATTCGCTGACTTCGGCGCCGTTGCAGGTGCTGGGCGGGCTCAACGAAATGATCACTGGCCAGGCCGCGTTCATCGCCGTGATCGACCAGTTCAAGATCCTGATGGTGGTGATGCTGGTGGTGAGCCCGCTGGTGTTGTTTCTTCGCAAGCCGGTTGCGGCCAATTAGTTTTCGTGGAGTTTGCCAAATGAAATCCTGTGCGCTGGTCCTCAACCGCTACTGGATACAAACGAAGCTCGCGGTGTTGTCGGTGCTGGTATTGCTGACGGCCTGCACCGTTGGCCCGGACTATGAAACACCGGCGGCAAGTACGTCGCAGCACTATGACCGGCAAGCCGAGCAGCGTCTGGCCCAGGGTGCCGATCCACGGATCGACCCCGGCAGGACGGTCAGCGGCGATTGGTGGTCTGCCTTTCGCTCGCCGAAGCTCGACCACGTGGTTCGTCGCGCCATCGACGGCAACCTGGATCTGGTGGCGGCCGATGCCACGATCCGACAAGCCGCTTCTTCTGTTGCGGCGGCGCAGGGCGCGCTTTATCCGCAGGTCGATTTCGGCGCCGTGGCCGGCCGTCAACGGGTGCACAACGCCAAGGAGCCTTCCGTCTCCAATTTCTACGCGATAGGACCGCGGGTAGGGTTCGACCTCGATGTGTTCGGCGGCAACCAGCGTCTGGTTGAGCAAGAGCAGGCGTTTACCGACCTGCAAAAACACCGGTACGAAGCGGCCTACCTGACCCTGACCGGCAACGTCGCCAGCCAGGCGTTGCTGGTGGCCTCCGCCAACGCGCAGATCCAGGCCGTGGAAAAGCTGCTGGCCAATGACACGAGGAACCTTGAGCTGGTGCGCATGGCCCGCCTCAATGGCAGCACCACGCAGATCGATGTATCGCTGGCCGAGACACGGCTGGCGCAGGACCGCACGTTGTTGCCGCCCCTCGCTCAACAGCGCGATGCGGCACGCCACGCGCTGTCGATACTGACGGGCAAGGGGCCGGCGGACTGGGTCGCTCCCGACTTCGACCTGAGTGAGTTTGTCCTGCCGTCGAACATGCCGGTGAGCCTGCCTTCGGAAATGGCCCACGCCCGGCCGGATGTGCTGCAAGCCGAAGCTCAACTGCATATGGCCTGCGCGGCGGTGGGCGTGGCGACGGCAAACCTCTATCCCCACGTCACGCTGTCGGCGTCCCTGGCGCAGGCGGCTTCCGGCAATGGTGGTGCGGCACTCTGGGGGTTCGCTGCCGGGCTGGCCGGGCCGCTCTTCGATGGCGGAACGCTCAAGGCGCAACAGCAGGCGGCTGTCGACGGTTACAAGGCGACGCTCGCCGGTTACCAGCAGACGGTCATTACCTCGTTCGGGCAGGTCGCCGACACCTTGCAGGCGATCAACCATGACACCGAGGAAAACCTGGCCCAGACCGATGCCTTGCGCGCGGCCGAAACCAGTTTGCAGTTGAACCAGCAAGCCTTTGCCCAGGGCGAAAACAGCATTCTCCAGGTCCTCGAAGCGGAGCGTGCATATGAACAGGCGCTGCTGGGACAGATTCGCGTGAAAACCGCGCAGTACCTCGACTCCGTGCAGTTGTTCATTGCCCTGGGCGGCAATTCGGTCGGTGCCTTCGAGCAACGCGTTGCTTCTGGCGACGGACAGAAACCTTCGTATCAATAATGGCTGCGGCCTGGAGTAAACCACATGACCTATGAAGCCTTTCACGACGGACTGCGCGATACCGGGTTTGCGCTAAACCATGGGGCGGTCGAGATGCCGGCGGTTGGATTCGGTACCTTGTTCCGCGATCTCGCCACCACGACCGAAGCGGTGAAGGAAGCGCTGGCCGCCGGTTTCCGCCATTTCGATTGTGCCGAGCGTTATCGCAATGAAGCGCAGGTTGGTGTAGCACTGAAGGAAGTGCAGGAGGCCGGCAAAGTCCGGCGCGAAGATCTGTTCATCACCACCAAACTGTGGAACACCAACCATCGTCCCGAGCGCGTCGAGCCCGCGTTCGAAGCCAGTTGCCAACGCCTGCAAGTGGACTACATCGACTGCTACCTGATCCACACGCCGTTTGCCTTTCAACCCGGCGACAACCAGGACCCGAGGGACGGGCAGGGCAACGTCATCTACGACAACGGCGTGACATTGATCGAGACGTGGCGGGCGCTTGAGCGGCTGGTGGATGAGGGGCGGGCGAGGTCCATCGGCCTGTCCGATATCACACTGGAGGCGCTGAAGGCGATTGTCGCCGTCGCCCGGATAAAACCCGCCGTGGTGCAGGTCGAGTCCCACCCTTATCTGCCGGAGTGGGAGTTGCTTGAGTTCTGCAAGGAGCACGGAATTATCGTGCTGGCGTTTGCGCCACTGGGGCATGGCATGGAGCCGAATGTGCTGCAGGACCCGGTGATCACCGGCATCGCCCGACGCCTGCAGAAAACGCCCGCCCAGGTGGCACTGGCCTGGTCGGTACAACGCGGGGTGGCGTTCCTGACCACCTCGGCAACGCCGAGCCATATCCGGGAAAATATCGATATCTCGACCTTGCCGCACAGGGCCATGGTCGAGATTCAACAAGACATCACAACCCGTATACGCTTCAACTCGGTGGTTGAAACCGGTGTCCCCGGTTTCATTCCGCGCAAGCCGTAGTGCCTGACGCCGGGGCGGTCCGTCACCGGGCCGTCCTGTTTGCCTATCCCTTGAGGTGAAAACGATGGATGTTTTCCAGACCCTGCGGTGTTTCGTGGCGGTAGCCCAAAGCGGCAGCTTCACCGCGGCGGCCGCGATGCTGGACACCACCACGACCAACGTTTCCAAAGCCGTTTCCAGCCTGGAAGCCAGGCTGCAGACGCGGCTGATCAACCGGACTACCAGACGCCTGGCATTGACCGAAGCCGGTGTGCGCTATTTGCAGCGCTGCGAGCGGATTCTGCAGGACATGCGCGAGGCCGACGAAGAGGCGGGCACGGCTCAGGTCAAGCCCGCAGGCCGGCTGAAAATCCATGCCATGTCGGCCATTGGCAACCATTACGTGATCGGCGCCATTGCCCGCTACCGGGAAACCTATCCTTCGGTGCTGTTTGACCTGACCGTGACCAATCGGCTGCCGGATCTGCTGGAGGAAGGCTATGACATGTCGATTGTGCTGGCGCGGGACCTGCCCGATTCCGGGTTTGTCGCCCAGCGGCTGGGGATCACCTACAGCATTCTCTGCGCTTCGCCGGCGTACCTGAGCGAACGCGGGATTCCCCGGTCGCCGAGTGAACTCGACGGCCATGATTGCCTGCGCATCGTCAACACGGTCATGCCGGCCGAGAACTGGGTATTTGAAGGTCCGCTTGGGGCAGAAACATTCAGCACGCCTGTGTCTCCCTTTCACGTCAACACGGCTGACGCCATGACATTCGCGATCAAGAACGGGATGGGGATTGGCATTCAGCCGATTGCTTCGGCCGTCGAGGGCCTGCGGGCGGGGACGTTGGTGCGCGTATTGCCGGGGCATCGGCTTGAGGAGTTGAACCTGTTTGCGATCTACCCGTCACGCAAGTTCGTGGATGCAAAAATAAAAACCTGGGTGGAATTCCTGAAGCATTCCATTCCGGGGTTGCTGGCGTCGGATGAAAAAATTGTCGGTGCATCTGTTTAGCGATGTGGCTGACGCTGTACGCATGGAGTGTCGACCCTCCATCGTCCATACAGTGTTCAACCGTTCGAGCATCCGCTGCCCATCACTTGGTATTCAAGGGTGCGGCGTTGGCCTTGGGAATCTTCATAGATCATGCGCGCCGGGACAGGTGCACATTCATTGGCGATTTCCGAGACCTCGATGACGCGCTTGATATCAAGCTTCGTATCATAGGTATAGGTTTCAACCGGTGATTGGCCGGTGGCGGCAGTCGAATGGCTGTCGTCTGCAAAGGCCTGGGTGCCGGTGGTGCCAAGCGCTAACAAGAGCGCGACTTTCAGCAGTTTCATGATCTTCACCTCGTGGTAAAAGCGTTATCCCTTGAACCTGTTTTCCCGCGTGAGTGGATCGCCTCTGTTTGGGCTCGCTCACTTGGGTAGAGCCGATGTTAGGCGTTTGGTGCAGGCGCAAAAATCGGTCAGCGGGATAAACACTGTTGCCGGATTGATCATGAATCGAGGGGGCTTTGGCGGGGAGTCGGTCTCGAGTCTTCTCCCCCCAGGCAAATCAGGAACTCTGCCGATCGATATCGCGGCGCAGAACGACAGCGGTGGTGATGTCTTCAACGGATTCGTGACTGGCTACTGCATCTCTGACCCGGTTCAGATCATCGATGGTTCGCGATTCGACCTCAATGACCAGATCGAGTTGGCCACTGACCGAGGAAACGCGTCGTACCTGCGAGTTTTGCGCAAGCAGGTCCAGCAAGCTGATTGCGGGTGTGCGTTTGAGGCAAACAAGCAGGATTGCGCGAATCACGTTGGCGTCAATTTCACCGATATCAGCCCGGTAGCCTCTGATCACACCATTGCGTTCAAGGTTGATGACCCGCTCGCTGGTAGCACTTCTTGAAAGCCCGATTCTCGCTGCCAGGGCTTTCAGGGCGATTCGAGCCTCTTTGGAAAGAATTTCGAGTATTTCGCGATCTTTCGTGTCCAGGTCGCGCATCAGAACTCCCTAACTTTGCTACCGAAATTGTGCCGGTCGATTCCGGCAATATGCAGGCTGAAGCCGACCGTATACCTACTGCCGTCCTAGGCGTTGCGTGCCAAGCTATCTGAAAAAAATGGCTTGGAAAACAACTACCATGACAAATCTTTCCCATCCTGCACCCCAGTTCTCGACCGGGGATGCCGAAAAACTGAGTGAGCAGCTTTTCAACGTTATCGGTACGGCCACGCCGCTGGATGGCGAGCGCGACCGCAACTATCGGTTGACCACAGAAACCGATGCGGGATGGATTCTGAAAGTCGTCAATTCGACCGAGCCGAGAGTTGAAAGCGAGTTTCAGACGGCCATTCTCAGTCATCTCGCCACTCACAATCCCGAACTTACCGTGCCTTTTCTCAAGAAAAGCCTTGCCGGTGAATACCTGGCCTCGACAGTAGCGCACACCGGCGAAACCCATGCGGTCCGCCTGGTGAGCTGGTTGCACGGAACGCCGCTTGCCGAGGTCAAGCGTACGTTCGAATTGATGCGTAGCCTTGGCCAATCGTTCGGTGAGATAGATCGTGCACTTCAGGGCTTCATGCATCCAGGCGCGGTACGCGACCTCGACTGGGATTTGCGTCACGCCGCACGTTCGCGATCCCGCCTGCACTTTGTGAAAGATCCTGGCAGAAGGGCAATTCTGGAACGTTTCATTGAGCGTTTCGAAAAAACGGTCCAACCGAAGCTTTCGCGTCTGCGTGCACAGGTCATTCACAACGACGGCAATGACTGGAATATCCTCGTCGACTCCCGCAATCATCAGCAAGTCTCAGGTGTCATCGACTTTGGCGATGCGGTCCACACGATTCTGATTGCCGAAGTAGCCATTACCTGCGCCTATTCCATTCTCGACATGGAAGATCCAATCGGCGCGGCCGCCGTCCTCACGGCCGGTTTCCATGAGAAGTACCCTCTGCAGCCGGAGGAGCTTGACGTCCTCTTCAATCTCATTGCGATGCGCCTGGTCACAAGCGTCACCTTGTCGGCATCGCGATACGACCGGACGCAAGACAATCCCTACCTTGGCATCAGCGAAGCGCCGGCCTGGCGCCTTCTGGAGAGGATGGATCGCATGAACCCTCGGCTGGCGACGGCGATCCTGCGCAAAGCCTGTGGGTTTGACGCGATCGAAGGCGCCGGTGCGGTTCGTCGCTGGGTTGCCTTAAACATCAAGTCCTTCGCAGATATCGTGCGTCCATCTGCTGCAACCATGAACAAGGCTATTGCACCGTTCGCAGATGCTTCGCATGTGATGACTGTCGCTTCAGCCGAGCAGCGTCCAGCTGAGGCAACGAAGTGGTGGAATGATTTTTGTGCCGAACACAAGGTGCCGCTCGGCATCGGGCCATGGGGCGAAGAAAGAACCATCTATACCGACACCGCGTTTGAATCGCGATTCATTGAAGGGCAGCGTCGGGTCATTCACGTTGGTGTCGACTTGATCATGCCCGCTGGAACGCCTCTCTATACGCCTGTTGCCGGTGTGGTGCAGAGCGTCGAGGTCGAGCATGAGCCGCTTGGCTATGGTGGTTTGATCATGCTCGAGCACTCGCCTGAAGGTTGCCCGCCGTTCCTGACTCTGTGGGGGCACATGGCTCATGAAGCTCTGGCGCGCCTGAAGCCCGGTGACCGCCTGGAGGCCGGCGCGCTTGTAGGATACATGGGGGCGGACACGGAAAATGGCGGGTGGATCCCCCATGTGCATTTTCAGATGTCCACTGACACCGGGTTGAAAGCGGACGAGTTCATTGGCGTAGGTGAACGGGCTTATCTTGAGGTATGGGCGGACCTGTTCCCCGATGCATCGGCTCTCGCGGGAATTCCTCCGGAAACTTACAGCCAGGAAGGACGCACCAAGGCAGAGATTGTGGCGAAGCGTAAGGAGTTGTTGCTTCCAAACTTGTCGATTTCCTATTCAGATCCGATCAAGTTCGTTCGCGGTGACGGGGTCTGGTTGATCGATAACTTTGGCAGGGCCTATCTGGATTGCTTCAATAACGTCTGCCATCTCGGTCACGCCCACCCAGATGTAGTGCAAGCGCTTTCACGGCAGGCTGCACGCCTGAACACAAACACCCGTTACCTGCACGACAATATTGTGGAGTATGCAGAGCGGCTCACGGCTACCTTGCCTGAAGGTCTGGCGGTCGCTTCCTTCGGGTGTTCAGGAAGTGAAGCAAACAGCCTCATGCTCCGTATGGCGCGCAATCACACGGGTCGTGACGATGCAATTGTGCTGGATTGGGCTTACCACGGAACAACACAGGAACTGATTGACCTCAGCCCTTACAAATACAAGCGTAAAGCCGGTAAAGGGCGTGCAGATCATGTGTTTGAGGCGGCCGTCCCGGATGCTTACCGTGGTGCGCAACACTGGCCGTTCGAGGAACTGGGCAAGCGTTTCGCTGAAAGCGTGGCGGATCAGATCGAGATCATGCGCAAGCAGGGCAGATCCCCGGCTTTCTTCTTGGCGGAGTCCATTCCAAGTGTCGCCGGGCAACTTTTCTTCCCGGAAAACTACTTGAAAGAAGTCTATGCAATGGTCCGTGCAGAGGGGGGGCTTTGCCTGGCCGACGAAGTCCAGGTCGGCTTCGGTCGTGTAGGTAGCCACTGGTGGGCTTTTGAAACCCAGGGAGTCGTGCCCGATGCAGTATCCATGGGCAAACCCATTGGCAATGGACATCCCATGTCGGCGGTTGTGACCACGCGTGAGATTGCAGACAGCTTCAACAATGGCATGGAGTACTTCAATACCTTCGCCGGTAGTCCGGTTTCGTGTGCTGTAGGGCTCTCGGTGCTCGATGTGATTGAGCGCGATAACTTGAAACTCAACGCACTGACCGTTGGCAACTATCTGCTTGATGGCTTCCGTAAATTGCAGCAGCGATACGATGCAATAGGCGATGTGCGCGGGCTGGGCCTGTTTCTCGGAATAGAACTTGTCACGGATCGCAAAACGAAGGTTCCAGCCACGGAGCTGGCCAGGAAAGTAGCCGATGGTGCCAGGGAGCGAGGTGTTTTGATCGGTACTGAAGGCCCATATGACAATGTTCTGAAGATGCGCCCATCGATGATTTTCAGTCAGGCAAACGCTGATTTTCTGCTTGAGGTCCTGGACGAAAGTTTTAAGGCTGCACTTCGCTAATCTGGTTGGACGATGTGACTGCCCGACATAGTGTCGGCCAACTCCGGCAATGTGTCACTCAGGCTGACACCTTGCCGGGTGCTTTCGAAAGTTGCCTATGCAAGACTTTTCATGAAGGCCGGGTGAATAACCCCAAAAAAATAATAATTAACTCTTCCAAGGTGCCATCCAATGCTAACTAAAAAGCTCAAGAGTTTGATTGTCGCTTCCACTGTGGCAGCAGCGGCACTGCTTTCCACCTCAGTTGTTCACGCTGATGATTTGAAGTCGATCCAGGATTCCAAAGAAATCCGTATCGCGATGAGCGGTCAATATTCCCCCTTCAGCTTTGCAAACGAGCAGAACCAGATTGTCGGATTCGACGCCTCCATCAGCGAGGCACTGGCTGAGCGGATGGGGGTAAAAGTGAAGATCATTACGACTCCATTCGACGGGATAATTGCAGGTCTTCTCGCGAAAAAATATGACGCCATTATCGCTTCCATGACCATTACCCCGGAGCGCCAGAAGGCCGTGGATTTCGTTGGGCCCTATTACCATGCAGGTCGTACGATCGTAGTGAAGGACGACTCTTCGATCAAAAGCCTCGATGATCTTAAAGATGTTGTTGTTGGCGTTACCCTCGGGGATGCTCACGATAAATGGGCCAGGGCCCGCGGCAACCTGAAGGTGAGAACGTACAAAGGTCTTCCCGAAATGCTGGTCGATCTTGAGGCCGGACGTATCGACGCGATTGTGATGGACAGTGTTCCGGTGTTGGTCGCAGTCAAGGAAACAGGGCAGAAGGTTCGCATCATTACTCCACCGGATAGCGATGGCGGTATTGAAGGTATGGGTATTGCGCTGCGCAAAAATAACCCTGAACTCAAGGCGACGATGCAGAAGGCGCTCGAAGACATGCTCGCCGATGGCACCTACGAAAAGATCTCGATGAAGTGGATTGGCAACGATATCCGCTAATTCGCATTTAGCATGGCTCGACTTATCGTCGAGCCAGCCAATCAGACTTTTCCGAGCGTTCTCATGGATCTGACACTCATACAGCGCACATTCCCGTTTTTCCTGGAGGCAGCCTGGATTACAGTGCAGATCTCTGTACTTGCACTTCTACTTGGTTTCCTGGTCGCCATCGTGCTGGTGGCTGGCCGGTTGTCCACTGTTCTCACCTTTCGATGCCTTGCAAGGCTCTACATAAGCGTTTTTCGCGGCACTCCCTGCCTGGTTCAGCTGTTCATCATTTACTTTGGCGGGCCGCAGATCGGACTTGAGCTGGAGCCGTTTGCGGCAGGCGTAATCGGCTTGGGCCTGAACATCGCCGCTTACATGGCCGAATCCATTCGTGGCGCTATCACCAACGTTGACCCTGGCCAGGAAGAAGCTTCACGTTCAATTGGTTTCGGGCGGGGTCAAACTTTATGGCTTATCACGCTGCCACAAGCTGCAAAATTGATGATAAGGCCGCTGGGAGTGAACGCTGTCGCTCTTATCAAAGGTTCTGCATTGGTGTCGACGATCTCTGTTGTTGAACTTTCATATACAGCGCAACGCTTTATCAGTTCAACATACAAACCTTTTGAGATTTTCATGGTGTCTGCATTGCTTTACATCGTGATGGTCTACTCGGTCAGATTTATTGTTGACTATCTCGATAATCGCTTCGCGGCAAGGTGAGAGCATTCAGATGCAAAGCCTGGATCTTAGTATAGTTACACCCTATTCCGAGCTGCTTGCGACCGGTCTTTGGTGGACGGTTGTGATGTTTTTGAGTTCCAGCGTATTGAGTTTGATGGCAGGGGTAGCCTTTGCACTCATCGTTCTTTATGCGCCTAAGGTATTGGCGCTGCCCGTGCGGTTTATTACGTGGTTGCTCATGGGAACTCCACTCCTTCTTCAGTTGTACTTGATTTATTATGGTCTTGTGCAAGTGGGAATTGATATTCCTGCACTGGTGGCTGGCATCATAGGCCTTAGTTTGCACTTCGCTGTCTACAATGCGGACGTTATTCGTGCCGGCGTGGTGTCAGTCGACCCGGGTCAGATTGAAGGTGCCCGGTCCATTGGTCTCAGCCGTGGACAGACTCAGCGTTACGTCATCGTGCCGCAAGCGCTTCGCAGGACTATTGCGCCGCTGGGAAATAACCTGATTGTCCTTTTAAAGGACACCTCTCTGGTTTCCATAATCGGTATTGCGGAGTTGGTGTACAGCGCGCAGCTTGCCGTGAGTGAGACCTATAGCCCGTTTGAGTTTTATCTGACTGTTGCGGTTATTTATTATGCAGCCAATCTTGTTCTCGAAGCCGGCCTGCATCTTCTCGAAAACAAGGTAGAGATGTCACGATGATCAGAAATGAATTCATGGTTGAGGTGAAAGGCGCTCGTAAGGCTTACGGAGAACTTGAAGTACTCAAGGGGATCGATCTTTCCGTATCTCGCGGACAAATCGTCGCGATCATCGGCCCAAGTGGATCTGGCAAAAGCACGCTTCTGCGGTCAATCAACCATCTGGAAGTGCTTAACGATGGCGAGATCTGGTTAGAGGGTGAGCAAGTCAATCGACCATTGAAAGGTCGTGCGTTTGAACAGCATATAAATGCCGTACGTCAGCAGATGGGCATGGTGTTCCAACACTTCAATCTATTTCCGCATTTGACCGTGTGTGAAAACATTGCTCTGGGCCCGATAAAACTCAAGGGGGTTACGAAAAAGGCATCTCGTGAGTTGGCAATGGAATATTTGTCAAAAGTTGGATTGGCCAACAAAATCGATGAGTATCCTTCTCGCCTGTCGGGCGGACAGAAGCAGCGCGTTGCAATAGCAAGAGCACTGGCGATGCAGCCAAAAGTCATGCTGTTCGATGAGGCTACATCGGCACTGGACCCTGAACTTGTCGAAGAGGTCAACCTGGTCATGAAACAACTCGCTGCAGAGCACATGACAATGTTGATCGTCACTCATGAAATGCGCTTTGCAGGTGAGGTTGCAGACCGGATCGTCTTTATGGACGGCGGGGTTGTAGTAGAAGAGGGGGCGCCGCAAGAGATCCTGCAAAACCCTGTCCACGAACGAACCCGGTCGTTCTTGAAAAAGCATCTGCACGATAGATAAGGTGTGCTTTCCTGCAAAGCTTGCGTGATTTTGCAAAACGGAGTCTCACAGACCAAGCCGGCGCTGACGGACAAACTGGCGGATGTCTTCATCGGCAGCCAGTGACACCATTGGCGCTCACTTGTACTCATCATGCCGGCGCCACCAGGGCCCCGTTTCATTGCGCCCCCTGGGCGCGCGGTCGAGCCATTGGTACATGCCCCACAATCCGTCCAGGCCTCGGGCGTAGGTGGAATAGGTGTGATAAATCTCGCCGTCTTCCAACACAAAGGTGCTCAGCCCTGGCCTGTCGCGGGTGTAGGTCGGCGCGTCGGTGCCACAGGTCGCGGCGAACTGTTTCACCGGTTCCGGGACCTGGCTGGCGTCCATCGCATGCCCGCCGCGCTGATAGTTGTACTCGACCTGTCCTTCACGTTGCTGCGCTTCGGTGAAGTAAACGTTGAAGTCGGCGGTGAAGTCGCTGTCGGCGGCCGAGGCCCAGGGGAACGTCCAGCCCATTCGGCGCTTGTAGGCCTGCAGTTTCGCCAACGGCGCGCGGGATATCGCCATCAGTGTCACGTCGTGGTTCGCCAGGTGGATGACGAGGGGGTCGAAACCATCGGCGATGGCTGAGCAGGACGGGCAGCCGGCGGTGTAGTCGGGGCCGAACATGAAGTGGTAGACCAGCAGTTGCGAGCGCCCCTGGAAGAGCTCGGCCAGGGTTGCGCTGCCGCTGTCGGTATCGAAGCGGTACGCCTTGTCGAGGCGAACCCATGGCAATGCCTGGCGTTGCCTGGCCACTTCATCGCTGCGTCGGGTCAGGGCCTTTTCCGCTTCCAGCAATTGCAGGCGTGCTGCCAGCCATTGGTCCCGGGTCGCGGTTTTGTGCGTGTTCATCGTTGTACGCTCCTGGTGAAAGGTCGTGATTTAGACTAAACCCGGGTATCGAATGCGGGGAGTGACAAGCGTGGCGGGATTTCGATGGACTCGATGATCACGGCAGCCGCCCAGGCGCTGGCGGCGGGGAACCCGCTGGGCGCACTGGACCGCGTGGCATTGCGCGACGATGCGCCGGCATTGGCCCTGCGCGGTATCGCCATGGCGCAATTGGGCGATCTGGTGCGGGCCAGGGCGCTGGTCAAGCGTGCGCAACGGGCCTTTGCGCCCAAGGAAGTGCTGGCCCGTGCGCGATGCGTGGTGGCCGAGGCCGAAATCGCCCTGGCTTCGCGGGAACTCGGGTGGCCGGTCAAGGCGCTGGAAACGGCGCGGGTCACCCTTGAACAGCACGGTGACCGGGTCAATGCCGCCCATGCGCGTTATCTGCAAATCCGCCGTTTGCTGTTGCTCGGCCAACTCGATGAGGCGCAGCAGTTACTGGCCGGACTCGACCCCGGCCAATTGCCGCCGGCGTTGCGTGCAACCCATGAACTGGTCTTGGCGGGTATCGCCATTCGACGCCTGCAATCGAACGCGGCACGGGACGCGTTGACGAGGGCCGGGCAGGCGGCCGCTCAAACAGGGATTGCCGCGCTGATGGCTGAGGTGGAACAGGCTGCGCGTCTGCTCGATGCACCCGCGGCACACCTGGTGGCCCAAGGCGAAGTACGGTCGCTGCTGCTCGATGAAGTTGAAGCGTTGTTCGGTTCAACCTCTCTGGTCGTGGATGCCTGCCGGTACGTTGTGCGTGGCTGTGGCATGTCGGTGTCACTCGCTACGCGGCCGGTCCTGTTCATGCTGGCCCGCGCCTTGGCCGAGGCGTGGCCCGCCGACGTTGCGCGGGAAACGCTGATCGCCCGGGCGTTCCGCTTGAAGCTCTCGGATGAATCCCATCGCGCCCGGCTGCGCGTGGAAATCGGCAGGCTGCGTCAGGCACTCAAGCCGTTGGCTGGCGTCATCGCGACGGCGCGCGGTTATGCCCTGCAATCAGCGGTCTGTACGCAGGTGGTGACACTGGTGCAACCGGTCGAGGAAAAGTTTGCCGCGGTCGTTGCCTGCCTCGCCGATGGCGAGTCGTGGTCGAGTTCTGCCCTGGCATTGGCGCTGGGTACCAGCCAGCGCACGGTGCAACGGGCGCTCGATACGCTGGCGGCACAGGGCAAGGTGCAGTGGTTTGGCCGTGGTCGCGCACGGCGCTGGATGACGCCGCCCGTACCGGGATTCGCGACGACCTTGTTACTCCCGGCGCCGCTGCCCGGTGGCTAGGATGAACGCCACCAACCCCCATCGAGGAATGCCAGATGAAACACGCAACTGCTGAAATCATTCGTGAGTATGGCCCGTTTGCCGATGTCGAGCATGTGTGCGGCGTCACCTGGGACGGCGAAAAGGTCTGGTTCGCGAGCGACACCAAAATCAACGCCCTGGACCCGGAAAGTGGCCAGGTGCTGAGTACGATTGATGTCGCGGCCCATGCTGGTACCGCGTTCGATGGCGAGCATCTGTTCCAGATCGCCGAAAATCGCATCCAGAAAATCGACCCGCGTACCGGCCGCATCCTCTCGACGATTCCTGCGCCCGGTGCAGGCGCCGATTCGGGGCTGACCTGGGCCGAAGGGACGTTGTGGGTGGGCCAGTACCGCGAACGCAAGATTCACCAGATCGACCCCGAGAGCGGCAAGATCCTGCGCACCATCGAATCCAACCGTTTCGTCACCGGCGTGACCTGGGTGGACGGCGCGCTGTGGCACGGTACGTGGGAAGGCGATGAAAGCGAACTGCGCCGGATCGATCCGCAAACGGGCGAAGTGCTGCAGAGCCTGAAAATGCCCGAAGGTGTGGGCGTCTCGGGGCTTGAGTCCGATGGTGGCGAGCGGTTGTTCTGCGGCGGCGGCAATAGCGGTCGGGTGAGGGTGGTGCGTCGGCCTTCATGAGCCAGCGATTGTCAGGTGCAACCTGTGTGGGAGCGGGCTTGCTCGCGAAGGCGGCGTGACAGGCGCCATGGATGTTGAATGTGCCGGCCACTTCGCGAGCAAGCCCGCTCCCACAGTGGATTTTCGGCGACCAGGAAAGATGAGTTCGACTCGGTTCACTGTGTGGGAGCGGGCTTGCTCGCGAAGGCGGAGTGTCAGGCGCCATGGATGTTGAATGTGCCGGCCACTTCGCGAGCAAGCCCGCTCCCACAATGGATCTTCAGCGACCAGGAAAGATGGGTACGGCTCGGTTCACCCACGACTCAGTCGGTTTTGGGGTGCTGATCGTTGATGTCGTACCACCCCGCTTTCGAGCTGACACATACATGCTTTTGTTTGTGGATGCGTAGTGGCGTATCCAGCGTGCCGAGGGCAACTGAAACCCAATCGGAAAACGCTCCTGTCGAGTCAGTCCAGAACAGCGAAGATCCGCAGTGAGCACAGAACTGCCGCGTGACGCCCCTGGACGACTCATACGCCTGCAGCGAATCTGCGCCGGTCATGATCGATAGTGCCGAGGCGGGCGCGCTGGCATAGGTTGCAAACGCAGCTCCGTGGCCCTTGCGGCATTGGCTGCAATGGCAATGGGTGACGGCTTTCAGTTCGGTCGACAGGCCATATTTGATGGCGCCGCAGAGGCAGCTGCCTTGGTGAAACTCATCCATGTAAAGCCATCCTTGTATCCATAGTATTTTTCTGTCCTGCGCTGTTTTCTGCTGGTCGAAATCGGTCTAAAAGCCTGGTTGGCATTTGAGCCTGTTTTGCTATCCTCAAACCTGTAGGTGAAGACGCAGACTGATGCGCAAAAGGATAGCAAGGAGACGTGGGGCGCGTTCCGAAGGGTACACGGTTAGAAAGATCCCCGCGCTGGGATCCAGCCCTTATGCCGTGTGAAGCAGAAGAGTTCCATTACAGTTTCACGGCTCTTTTGTGGGAGGCCTGATAAACCTTGTAAGCCGGAGACCAGCACCGGCCACCTACTTACACTCACCCGCGAAGCCCGCCCAGTGCGGGCTTTTTAATGCCCGCTAGGTGGGCCTGGCCAGTGGCTCAAGGCGCGCCAAACAGCATCGTCCAGTAGACACCGTTGTCGCTGCGTGCGTTGGCGGCGTAAGCGGCACCGACCTGGGTGAACATCGGGTTCATCAGGTTGGCGCAGTGCCCGGGGCTGGCGAGCCAGCCGGCCATGGCCTTGCTCGGTGAACCTTGCCCGGCGGCGATGTTTTCACCGATCTGCCGGCCACGGTAGCCGGCGGCCTTGGCGCGGTCGTAGGGCATGTCGCCGTCGGGGTCCTGGTGGGCGAAATAGTTGCCGTAGGCCATGGCCTTGCTATGGCCCTGGGCGGCGGCGCCGAGGGAGGCGTTCCAGGACAACGGCCGCGCGGCGGCGAAGCGTTGGCGACCACACATGCGCGGCCTGGCCCGGGCTGCATTGACCTGTGCCAGCAACGCCTGGGCGGCACTGCGTGTGTCGCCGGTTTGCCCGTCGAGCACCGGCCTGGCGAGCACCACTTGCCACTCGCTCCCGGCGTGGCTGACGCCGATGTCGGCGTATTGGTTGTCGAGCAGCGCGGCGCAGTGCTCGTCCTGGAACATATCGAACGCCTCTTCGGCGTCCCGTGCACCCACCACGCGGATCGACC
Organism: Pseudomonas sp. Pseusp16; assembly: GCF_047324915.1. NCBI lineage: Bacteria > Pseudomonadati > Pseudomonadota > Gammaproteobacteria > Pseudomonadales > Pseudomonadaceae > Pseudomonas > Pseudomonas sp. Pseusp16. The sequence continues at coordinate 847,789 of NZ_CP168522.1, forward strand.
GCACCATGGTTGCCTGATAGCCGGAAGCCTTTAACCGGTCCCGCAACCCACCGCCATAGCCAACGGGCAAGGCCAGGTTCGACTTGAGCTTCAGAGGGGACAAACGTTGCGTCGGTCGCCGGTCGCAGCGTTGCGGGTGTGCGCGATAGTCGTTGATGGCGTCGACCAGTTGCCGCTGCCCATCGGCGTGGGCGGGGCTGGCAAGAACGGGGAGCAGGGAAAACAGGCACAGCGAAGAAAAGCGCAAGGCAACGACAGTGTGGCGCATGGACGGACAACTCTGATGAGATGACAACGAAGAAAGTGGGGAAAAGCGCTGGGCTATGACTGGCGCCTCTAAACAAGGTTCACGCCGCAGACGTGTCTATTTGAGGGCGAAGCCTTCAGTCCGACGAAGGGTGTCGACGGGCCTGTATGATGGGACTTTTTCGCCCCGTACAAGGATCAATCCATGGGTTTGAGCAAACGCGATCAGGCGCATATCGAACGGCGTCTGGCCGCCACCCTGACCGAAGCGTGCGAGACGGCCAAAGCGGAAATTGTCGGGTTTCAGTGGCTGACCCATGTCGTCGACTACGCCCGGTATCCGGCCAGCCTCAAGGTGGTTTGGGTCTTCGATACGCAGGCCAACAGGGAGCAGGCGCTGGGCAAGGGGCAGGGCGAACGCATGGTCGAATTCACCGCCATGGCCTTGGGTGAGGCACACGTTCAGGTTGGTCCGGTGGCAGCCCATGTGTTGTTCGACTCGGAAGAAGCCTGCCAGCGGGATAACGCCGGAAACTGGCAGCAACGGCTGTCACGCCAGCGCTAGGCTGGCTGATCGGTATTGACTGAAGCAGCTTCTGTCGCGACGTCCGGGGTTTCGCTCGGTCGCAACCTGAAGCGACAGACGTGCCCGCCACGCACCATGCATTCGCTGTGCTCGACTTCACCGCCGCCCAACGCACCGATCAAGGCCAGGTCCAGTTCGCAGACCACCGGATGGGCAGCGGCCAGGCGGTGGAAGACGCAGTTATGCGCGACGATTTCCGGGGTGCCGGCCGAGCGAAAAAACACTTCGGCTTCGTAGCCCGCCTGGTTCATGTGCTGCACGATCCTGGCTTCATCCACGACCTGTTGTTCACGCTCCAGAGCCAGCTTGCGGCCCATGTTGCGCATCAGCGTGGCCAGGGCATCAGGCCCGATGATGCCCGCCACTTCATCGATCAATACGCTGGCCAGTAGCTGATAGTGGCGAGGGAACTGCTCCCGCGCGTGGTCGGTGAGCCGATACAACTGCTCCGGGCGACGGCCCGTCGGACGGGTGTCGCCGCGCAGTACCAGACCGTCACGCTCCAGCGCCGCCAGGTGTTGGCGGATCGCCGTGCGCGTGACGGCCAGATGTTCAGCCAGATCGTCAATGCTCATGCCGCCCGCATGGTGCAGCAGCGCATTGAGCAGGTCTTGCTGTGTTCGGCCCAGTCCTTCCAGCATGGGGTGCCCTCGCGCGATATCAGAACTTGTCCGGGAATTGCTTGACCAGCGCGCCAGTCAACGCGTCGGCCAAGGCCAGGATGTGCGTACGCATCATCGCCCAGGTACGGGCCTCGCCGGCGTAATCGTGCGCGGCAAACTCATCGATCTGGGCAACGTGGTGACCGCCATGGGCCGACAACATGTTGACCAGTGTGGCTTCAGGCAGATTGGGGTTGGCGGTGGCCAGGAAAACCGCAATCGCCTTGGCATTGCTGGTCAGTTCGGTGACGGCGGCCTGCTTGCCCTTGGAATCTTTGGCCACCGTGGCATCGCTGTAGTGTTTCACCGCACCCCAATGGCCGGCAAGCAGCTTGAGCAATTGATCCGCCGCCGGTTGGCCGTAGAGCGGGGCGATGCTGTTGGCGATTTTGGTCGCGTTGTCGACGACCTGATCCGCCGCGACCTTGGCTTGCTTCTTGTCGGCGGATTGATTGGCCATCGCGTAGTTTCTGATCCAGAAAACGTGTTCGACCCAAAGGTCGCGCAGGGCCAGGCGCGTGGTCAGCGCGGGGCTGTCGGCAGCGGCGGGGGAGGCCGCGGGTGAGGCGGTGGGCGTCTGGCTCCAGACCGGTTGCGCACACAAAGCCAGCAGGAGCAAAGCCAGGGTTTTGATATTCATGACGGCACCCTCTGAGAGTGGGAACATTCGACAATATCAATATAGGCATAAAAATATGTTTTTATTAGTCTGCGGCAAAATCCCGGATCAACGGTCGTATTTCGTCATGGGAAAAGGCAGGTTGCGCTCAGGTATTACAGGCCTTCACGCAGACGTTTGAGGTAGTCGGGGCTTTCGCTGATCGAGTTATGTCCCGTCCCCGCAATGACCTGCAATGACGCCACACCAGGGGTGAAGTGACTCAACAGGCGCTCGGTGCTCGAGCGCGGAATCACCTCGTCATGCTCGGCCGCTATCAACACCGTCGGCACCGTAATGCGGGCGGCGTACTGCCAGGACTGGTATTTGTCCTTCAACAGCCAGCGCACCGGAAACCAGCGGAACTGACGGGTGGCGAGCTCTTCGAGGCTGTTGTAGGGCGTGATCAGCACCAGCCGTGCCACCGGGCGCTGGCTGGCCAGGCGCACGGCGACCCCGGAACCCAGGCTGCGTCCGACCACCGCCACATGCGGATGGGTGGCATGCACCTGGTCGAACAAGGCCAGGGCATCACGGGCGATAGCCTCTTCCGAAGGCGAGCCGGAACTCCCGCCATAGCCACGGTAATGCAGCAGGTACAGCGCATGGTCAGGGAACGCTTGCGTGAACCCGGGCAGGTTGCGCGAGACGTCTTCGGCATTGCCGCCGAAATAAATCAGCGCGTCGGGGCCCTCGTGAGGCCGAATGGTGACCAGCACCCGTGCGTCGGCGATCGGCAGTGTGAGCAGGGTAGCGGCTGTGCCAACGGCGCGCGGCTGCGGGTAATAAATCAGCGCCCGCTGAAACACGAACAGCGCCACGCATAGCGCCAGGTACAGCGCAGCGACGATGACGACGAGTAACACCAGGGTGCGCGACATTCGGCTAACGTTAGTGGGCGGCATTGACTGCTCGGGGTTCGAAAGTGGCTGGCGCCGCAAGGCTTTCTGAGTGTAGTCAATCGACCCTTGGCGCGGGTTATCCGGGTTGTCGGTGCAACATGTCTGATCCGGGCGACTGGTGAGAAGCGTTTTATGAGCCATCCTGTGGGTTACACCCGTAGAGAAATACTCACGCTGGCTGCCGGTGCTTCGGCGGTCTTCACGTTCGGTCCGGCGGGATCTCAACCCGTGCCGTCGACGGGAACAGGAGGCGAGACCATGCAGACCCGTGCCATTCCTTCCAGCAAAGAGTCCTTGCCGATCGTAGGATTGGGCACTTATCGCGGATTCGATGTGGAGCCTTCGCAACCGGCTTACAAAGACTTGCCCGCGGTGCTGGACGCGTTGTTCGACAAGGGTGGCAAGCTGATCGACAGTTCGCCGATGTACGGTCGCGCCGAACAGACGGTCGGCGAACTGCTGTCGATCCATGAGCCGCGCTCGCCGGCGTTCCTGGCCACCAAGGTGTGGACCCGGGGGCGCGAAGAAGGCATCGCGCAGATGGAACAATCCTTTGCCCTGTTGCAGACCGACCGGATCGACCTGATGCAGATCCACAACCTGCTGGATTGGCAGACTCATCTGCCGACATTGCGCCACTGGAAGGAAACAGGGCGCATTCGCTACATCGGCATCACCCATTACACGGCGTCGGCCTATGAAGAAGTGGAGGCGGTACTCAGGGCCGAGCCAGTGGATTTTTTACAGATCAACTACGCCCTGGATGATCGCGGTGCCGAGAAGCGCCTGCTGCCGTTGTGCCGTGAGCTTGGCGTGGCGGTGATCTGCAATCGGCCGTTCGGCGGTGGCGACTTGCTGGCCAGGCTGAAGGACAAGCCGCTGCCAGGCTGGGCGGCGCAAGTCGGGGTCAAGAGCTGGCCGCAACTGGCGCTGAAGTTCCTGCTGTCGCATTCGGCGGTGACGTGCGTGATTCCGGGTACCGGCAACCCGCGCTACATGGCGGAAAATGCCCGCGCCGGATTCGGCCCGATGCTGACCGATGCCCAGCGTCAGCAACTGATTGCACTGGTGGGGTAGCGACTCTGCCAACGGAGCCCGGCGAGTCCCGGAACCTCTCCTATACTGTCTCGCGACCATGCCGTTGAAAGCGTATTCGTTGCCCTGACGGCGTCCCTGTCCATCACTGCAAGGAGATCGAACATGGCTATCCGCATTGGCGATGAAGCACCGGATTTCACCGCCGAAACCACCGAAGGCACCCTCAACTTTCACCAATGGATCGGCGACGGGTGGGCCATCCTGTTTTCCCACCCCAAGGATTTCACCCCGGTGTGCACCACCGAACTGGGGTACCTGGCCAAACTCAAGCCGGAATTCGACAAGCGCAACACCAAGGTCGTCGGCCTCAGCGTCGACCCGGTCAGTGATCACCAGCGCTGGGTCGGTGACATCGCCGAGACCCAGGGCAACGCGGTCAACTATCCACTGATCGGCGACGAAAACCTGGTGGTGGCCAAGCTCTACGACATGATCCATCCCAATGCCAGCGGCGGCGCGCGCACGGCGGTGGATAACGCCACGGTGCGTTCGGTGTTCATCGTCGGCCCGGACAAGAAGGTCAAGGCCATGCTGATCTACCCGATGAGCGCCGGGCGCAATTTCGATGAAGTGCTGCGCCTGCTCGATTCCCTGCAACTGAATGCCAAACACACCGTCGCCACGCCAGTGAACTGGCGGCCGGGTGAAGACGTGATCATCCCGACTTCGGTGTCTGACGAAGATGCGAAGAAGAAGTACCCGGATGGCTTCAAGACCCTGAAACCGTATCTGCGGACCGTGGCTCAGCCGAAGTAACTGCGCAGGTCTCAAGATCGCCTTCGCGAGCAAGCCCGCTCCCACATTGGATCTGCGTCGTACACAGAGCCAATGTGGGAGCGGGCTTGCTCGCGAAGAGGCCGGCCCTGCTACCCTCAAATTCTGGTCAAACCAGATACTTTTTAAACCACCCCAACGTTCGTTCCCACGCCAGTTTCGCCGCCGCTTCGTCGAAGCGCGGTGTGGAGTCGTTGTGGAAACCATGATTGCAGCCCGGATAAATGTAGGCCTCATAGGTCTTGCCCCCGGCCTTCAACGCTTTCTCAAAGGCCGGCCAGCCTTCGTTGATCCGCGTATCCAGCTCGCCATAGTGCAGCATCAGCGGTGCCTTGATGCGGGGCACGTCTTCGGTAGCTGGCTGGCGACCATAAAACGACACGGCGGCCCCCAGTTCCGGATAGGCCACGGCAGCGGCGTTGGTCACGCCACCACCGTAGCAGAATCCGGTGATGCCAACCTTTCCGCTGGCGGCAGGGTGTTTCATCATCCATTCAACGGCCGCGAAAAAGTCGTTCATCAGCTTTTCCGGGTCGACCTTGACCTGAAGCTCGCGGCCCTTTTCGTCATTGCCCGGATAACCGCCGACCGAACTCAGGCCGTCCGGGGCGAGGGCGATGAAACCGGCCTTTGCCAGCCGCCGGGCCACATCTTCGATGTACGGGTTGAGCCCGCGGTTTTCGTGCACAACCACCACTGCCGGCACTTTGCCGGTGGCCTTGGCCGGACGCACCAGATACCCGCGAACCTGGCCGTGGCCCTTGGGCGACGGGTAGGTGATGTACTCGGCAACAATCTCCGGATCGGTGAACGAGATCTGTTCGGCCAGCGCATAGTTGGGGCTCAGCGCGGCGAGCAGGGCGCCGGCGGTCATGCCTGCAAAGGCAAATAGCGCCGCTCGATCAAGAAACTCCCGACGGTCGATCTTGCCGTGGGCGTAGTAGTCGTAGAGTTCCAGCAGTTCGGGGGCAAAGTCTTTCGCAGTTAGACGGGGCATTGCTGCAACTCCTCTCGGCTGGTTTAACACAGCCCCCTTGTGGGAGCGGGCTTGCTCGCGAAGGCGGTGTATCAGACACATGGATGTCAGATGTGCCACCGCTTTCGCGAGCAAGCCCGCTCCCACAGGGGTCCAGGATAAAGTCAAAATCTCATTTCAGGCTCTGCGCACCGGCCTTCGCAATTTGCGCATCCTGCTCAGGCTTGACGCCCGACACCCCGACAGCGCCAATCACCTGGCCATCGAAAACAATCGGCACGCCACCCTCGAGCGAAGTCAGCAAGGGTGCTGACAGAAAAGCGTAGCGCCCACCGTTGATCATGTCCTCATAGCTTTTCGATTCGCGCCGCCCGAGGGCCGAGGTACGGGCCTTTTCGGTAGCGATATAGGCGCTGCCCGGCGCGCAGCCGTCGAGGCGTTCGAGGGCCAGCGGGTGGCCGCCGTCATCGACTACCACGATGGTCACGGCCCATTGATTGGCCTGTGCTTCGGCGCGGGCGGCTTTGATGATCTGGCTGACTTCGGTCTGGCTCAGGACGGCTTTGCGGTTCATGGGCATCTCCGGGATTCGGTTAAGGCAGGGCAGCTTCGACCAGTTCGATCCAGTGCCGCACCGGGGTTCGGCCCGCGCCATCGAGGTGCGCCTGGCAGCCGATGTTGGCTGTGACAATGACCTCGGGATGGCCACTTTCCAGGGCGTTGAGCTTGTTGTCGCGCAGTTGCCGCGACAGTTCGGGCTGGGTCAGCGAGTAGGTGCCCGCCGAACCGCAGCACAGGTGCCCGTCGGGAACGGACGTCAGGTTGAAACCGAACCCGGTCAGCAGTGCTTCCACGGCACCGCCGAGTTTCTGCCCGTGCTGCAAGGTGCAGGGGCAATGGAAGGCCAGGCGTTGCGAGGCGTGGATGCCGAGTTGCTCCAGCGGTTCGTCGCGCAACACTTCCACCAGGTCCCGGGCCAGCGCACTGACCTTTTTTGCCTTGTCGGCATAGGCCGGGTCACTGGCGAGCAGGTGGCCGTAATCCTTGATGAAGGCGCCGCAACCGCTGGCCGTCTGCACAATTGCTTCGGCACCTTTTTCGATGCTCGGCCACCACGCGTCGATGTTGCGCCGGGCGCGATCGAGGCCGGCGGCCTGGGCGTCCAGGTGATAGTCCACGGCACCGCAGCAACCGGCTTCGCGGGTCGCGATGACGCTGATCCCCAACCGGTCCAGCACCCGCGCCGCCGCGGCATTGGTGTTGGGTGACAGGCTGGGCTGCACGCATCCTTCGAGCATCAGCACCTGACGCTCACGCACGGTCATGGGCCGCGGCTTGGCCGGGTAGACCCTGCGCGGCAACTTGCTTTGCAGGGGGCCGGGCAGCAGCGCACGGAATACCTGACCGCTATTGACCAGACTCTTGAACAGATCGGGATGCGGCACGGTCTGACGCAACCCCTCGCGCAACAGGCGCTGACCGAGCGGGCGCGGCACCGCCGCATCGACCACCGCCCGGCCGATGTCCAGCAGGTTGTGGTAATCGACGCCCGACGGGCAGGTGGTTTCGCAGTTACGGCACGACAGGCAGCGGTCCAGGTGCTGTTGGGTCTTTTGCGTGACTTCGTTGCCTTCCAGCACTTGCTTGATCAGGTAGATGCGGCCCCGTGGTCCGTCCAGTTCATCGCCGAGCAATTGATAGGTCGGGCACGTGGCATTGCAGAACCCGCAGTGCACGCAGGTGCGCAGGATGCTTTCGGCTTCTGCGGCGCGGGGCAGATGGCTGGCGTTTTCACTCAAGGTCGTCTGCATGGTTCAAAGCTCCGCGTACAGGCGTCCGGGGTTGAAGATGCCCCGTGGATCGAGCTGTTGTTTCAGGTTGCGGTGATAACGCATCAGGGCCGGGGGCAGCGGCTGGAACGGGGTGTCGGTCAGGCCGTGGCTGAAACAGGTGGCATGGCCGCCGACCTCGTCGACGACCTGGCGGATGAACGCCGCTTCGGCATCGGATTTCAACCAGCGCTGGGCGCCTCCCCAGTCGAGCAACTGGCGACCCGGCAACGTCAGGCATGGCGTGTTGTGTGGCAGTGACAGGCGCCAAAGCGGCTGGTCTTGATCGAAGAAACTCAAGCGCTGCTCGTTGAGATCGTCCCAGTATGAAGCGTCCAGCCGTTCGCCACCGAGGCGGTCATGGGCCGCCGCCACCGAACCTTCACCGCCCTCGAGCCGCAGGTGCAGGCGTGAACCGTCGTGACAGGCGGCACTGATCGGCAACGGTTGCTGGCCCCATTCCGCCAGGCGCAGCAAGGCCTGTGCGGTGTCCATTTCCAGGCTGATACTGAGGCACTGCCGGGGTTTGGGCAGCACTTTGAGCGAGACTTCGGTGATCAGCCCGAGGCAGCCGTAACTGCCGGCCATCAGGCGCGACAGGTCGTAGCCGGCGACGTTTTTCATCACCTCGCCACCGAAGCGCAACAGCTTGCCTTGCCCGGTGATGACCCGCGTGCCAAGTACGAAATCGCGCACCGAGCCGACCCAAGGACGCCGAGGTCCGGACAGCCCGCAGGCGATCATTCCGCCGACTGTGGCACCGTCGCCAAAGGCCGGCGGTTCGCAGGGCAGCATCTGTTGCGCGGCATCGAGCACCTGCGTCAGCTGCGCCAACGGCGTGCCGCAACGGGCGGTGATCACCAGTTCGGTCGGGTCGTAACTGACGATGCCGCGGTGCGAGCGGGTATCGAGAATTTCCCCGGCCGTGGCACGGCCGAGGAAGCCCTTGCTGTTGGATCCCTGGATGCGCAACGGCGTGGCGTTTTCCAGCGCCTGGTTGACCTGTTCCAGCAGCGACTGGCTGTCATCGAAATCTTCAGGGCCGCGCATCAGAAACGCTCCAGCTCAGGGAAGGGCAATTGCCCGTCATGAATGTGCATGGCACCGAATTCGGCGCAGCGGTGCAGGGTCGGAATGTTCTTGCCGGGGTTGAGCAGGCCGCTCGGGTCGAAGGCGGCTTTGATGGCATGGAACAGGGTCAGCTCATCGCTGTTGAACTGCGCGCACATCTGGTTGATCTTCTCGCGACCCACGCCGTGTTCACCGGTGATGCTGCCGCCGACTTTCACGCACAACTCCAGAATCCTGCCACCCAGGGCTTCGGCCCGATCAAGTTCACCGGGTTGATTGGCGTCGAATAGAATCAACGGATGCATGTTGCCGTCACCGGCGTGGAACACGTTCGCCACCCGCAGGCCGTATTCGTTCGAGAGCTCGGCGATGGCCTGCAGCACGCCGGGCAGTTCGCGACGGGGGATGGTGCCGTCCATGCAGTAATAGTCCGGCGACAGGCGGCCCACTGCCGGGAAGGCATTCTTGCGCCCGGCCCAGAAACGCACGCGTTCGGCTTCGTCTTTCGCCTGACGCAATTCGATTGCGCCGGCCTGTTGCAGTACCTGGCGCACCCGCTCGCAGTCATCCTGGACATCGGCTTCCACGCCATCGAGCTCGCACAGCAGAATGGCCTGGGCGTCCACCGGATAACCGGCGTGGATGAAGTCCTCGGCGGCGCGGATGGCCAGGTTGTCCATCATTTCCAGGCCTCCGGGGATGATGCCGGCAGCGATGATGTCGCCGACGGCACGGCCGGCTTTTTCCACGGAGTCGAAGGCTGCCAGCAGCACTTTGGCGGTCTGCGGTTTGGGCAGCAGCTTGACCGTGACTTCGGTGATGACCCCGAGCAGGCCTTCGGAGCCGGTGAACAGCGCCAGCAGGTCGAAACCGGGGGCATCGAGGGCGTTGGAGCCCAGGCTCAGGTGCTCGCCGTCGACGGTGAGGATGTCGACCTTCAGCACGTTGTGCACGGTCAGGCCGTATTTCAGGCAGTGCACGCCACCGGCGTTTTCCGCCACGTTGCCGCCGATGGAACAGGCGATTTGCGAGGACGGATCCGGCGCGTAATACAGGCCGAACGGTGCCGCCGCCTGGGAAATCGCCAGATTGCGTACGCCGGGTTGAACCCGCGCAGTACGGGCGGCGGGGTCGATGTGCAGGATGTTGTTGAAGCGCGCCATCACCAGCAGCACGCCTTTCTCCAAAGGCAAGGCGCCACCGGACAAACCGGTGCCCGCGCCACGGGCCACGACGGGGACGTGCCGTTCATGACAGACGCGCAGCACCCCTTGCACTTCGTCGATGTATCGGGGCAGCACCACCAGCATCGGCGTGGTGCGATAGGCCGAGAGCCCGTCGCATTCGTAGGGCTTGAGTTCCTCCTGGTGATGGAGGATTTCCAGATTCGGCAAGCGGGATTTCAGGGCGTGCAACAGCGCCTGCCTGTCGACGTCGGGCAGGGCGCCGTCAACGCGTTCATCGTAGAGAATGTTCATGGGTTGACGATTCTCGCTGGAGGCCACTGACCTTCATCATTGGCCTGAGACGGCCGGCTGTCCATGGGATGTTTGTCCGCACGACGGACCATTCATTCAATAAAAACCACTCGCCAATGTGGGAGCGGCGGTGCGGCGATCCGACTTGCTCGCGAAGAGGGAGTGTCAGTCGAAGACATTGCCGTCTGACACACCGCCTTCGCGAGCAAGCCCGCTCCCACAGGGATCAGGCTCAAGCAGAATGACGCGTGTATTCGATTTAATGTCCTCCCACCACCATATGGCTGAACGGCGCGACGTAGGCCTGCAACGTCACCAGTCCACCGACCAGTATCGCCAGCACGATCGAGTGGAAGAACACGTAGCGCAGGATTTCCCCTTCATGGCCGTACCAGCGGGTGGCGGTGGAGGCGACCACGATCGACTGGGCGTCGACCATCTTGCCCATGACCCCGCCGGAACTGTTGGCGGCGGCCATCAACACCGGGCTGATGCCCAACTGTTCGGAGGTCACCCGTTGCAAGCCGCCGAACAGCACGTTGGACGCCGTGTCCGAACCGGTCAACGCCACGCCGAGCCAGCCGAGCAGGGTGCCGAACATGGGGTAGAAGATGCCCGTCGCGGCGAAGGCCAGGCCCATGGTCGCATCCAGGCCGGAGTAGCGCGTGAGGAAGCCCAGGGCAAGCATTGCCGCAATGGTGATCAGCGAGTAGCGCACCACCCACAGGGTGCGCAGGTACTGGTGGATCAGTTGCGGGATCGAGTAACCCATCAGCAAGCCGCCGACAATCGCCGCCAGCAGAATGCCGCTGCCGGTAGCGGTGAACCAGGTGAACTTGTACACCGCTTCCTCGGGTTTCGGCGCCGCCACCACCGGCGGGACCTTTACCACTTGCAAGTGCAAGGTACTGAACGTCAAGACCGGCGCAAACACCGGGTTCGCCTCGCGCAATGGTTTACCCTGGGGGTCGAGTTTGGCGGCGCTGGTTTGCGGGTCGATGGCAGGGCGGGTGTCGAAGGTGTTCTTGAAGCCCTGGGTGCCCCAGATGAAGACGAAGATCGTGAGGATGATCCACGGCATCCACGCACGCATCACTGCCGGTTTTGCCTCATTGGCAAAGGTTGCAGTCGGTACCGGCTTTTCGTCGTGTTCGGCGTCGATCTTCGAGTTGTCGACCCGTCCGGACAGGGCGGCGGAGGTGTGTACCGTGGCCGGTTTCCACACCCTGAGGAAACCGGCCAGGCAGGCCATGGAAATCAGTGCGGCGATCACATCCACCAGCATCGGCCCGTGATAGTTGGACACGAGGAACTGCGGCACGGCAAAACTGACCCCGGCCACGAGGATCGCCGGCCAGATTTCCAGCATCTTGCGCCAGCCGGCAAAGGCCCAGATCAGCCAGAACGGCACCAGTACCGAGAAGAACGGCAACTGCCGGCCGACCATCATCGACAGCTCCATTTCATCCAGCCCGGTGACCTTGGCCAGGGTGATGATCGGCGTGCCGAGGGCGCCGAACGCAACAGGGGCGGTGTTGGCGATCAGCGCCAGACCTGAAGCGGCGAGCGGCGAAAACCCCAGCCCGATCAGAATCGCGCCAGTCACCGCCACCGGCGTACCGAAACCGGCCGCTCCTTCGAAAAACGCACCGAAGCAGAAGGCGATCAGCAGCAATTGCAGGCGCCGGTCATCGGTGATGCGCGCCAGGGAGTCTTGCAGCACCTTGAACGAGCCGTTCTCGGTGGTCAGGCGGTGCAGGAAGATGATGTTCAACACAATCCAGCCAATCGGCAGCAGACCGTTGGCTGCACCGAACAGCGCCGCGGAGCCTGCCATGTTTGCCGGCATGCCGAAGGCGAAGATCGCGATCAGCAAGGCCGAGGTCAGGGCGAGCAACGCCGCCAGGTGCGCCTTGACATGGAAAAAAGCGAGGGACGCCAGCATCACCACCACCGGTACGGCGGCCATGATGGTTGAAAGCACCGGATTGCCGAACGGATCGTAGACTTGCTGCCAGACCATGTTCCACCTCTGCTTTTTATTGTTGAACGTGCAGATCCCCTGGGGGGGAGGTGGTCTTGAGTATAGGTGGCATTGCGCCGCTGTCAGGGCTGGCCTCTGGTCCAGCAGGTCTACGCAGTTGCGGGGGCTGAGCTAGCATTGCCGGTAGACTCGCAATCCACAGGCGGGAGGAAAGCAGCAATGACTGAGCGCCATGAGGTCCACAAGGAAACGCTGTCGAACGGATGCCGGATTGAAGTCAAGGCCGAGATATTGAAGGACGGTTCATTGGGCATGTTCATTGGTGTCTATTGGCCGGACGGCACCGTCATCAATGAGAACCACGATCCACGGCCGCACATGATGGACATGGAGGCGGCGATGGATTGGGGGATCGATATTGCCAAGGGGATTGGCAACAGCCAGCGAACGTTGTGAGCGCTTCCCGTTCGAGCCCGGGTGACCGGCGGTCGCTGTCAGAACCCGAACGAACGGGCCGAGCCTTTTGCAAGCTCTACATCCAGTAGATGCTCGACCAGCACGTCATTCAGAAAACGGAACTGATCATTGAGCCCGACCACTTCGTTGCTGAAGTGATGATCGGCTGCCGGAATCAGCAACGCCTCGAAATTTTTGTCGAACATCAGAGTCAACTCTTTACGTGACTCGAATTCCTGCGCGTAGAAATTGTTGCCGAACAGCGGAAAATGCACGGCGAGGGTGACGGAGTGAATCATGACATTTGCTCCTCGCTCAGGACGTACCAGGAAAACACACCCAATGTGAACGCCGTCAGGGCCAGGCAGGTCAGCAGATGGATCAGCATGATATTCCCCTCCGATTCGGGGTTTCGTGTTGGCTTGGGATTGATCCTACGCTGACGGCCATCAAGCGGAAGGCAATCGCGGCGATGGTGATTATCGACGCAAGTGATGGTGGTTTTTGCGCTGTTGATGCGGGCCCCTTCGCGGGCAAGTCGGATCGCCGCACCGCCGCTCCCACCCTGATCGGCGGTGAATCTGTGGGAGCGGGCTTGCTCGCGAAGGCGGCCTCAAGGGCGCCGCCACCTATACTTGAATCATGGGTTACGCGTGTCGGGCATTTCGCCCGGTGCACACTCCAGGAAGCCGCCATCTTGAACCTGCGTTCGCTGATCATTGCCGTGCTGGTGGTGTTGGCGGGGTGTGCTACGCCTGTGCGCGCGCCAGTGGAAGTGGCACCGGTCATCGTCGTTCCTGCCAGCACCTGGCAACAAGTGGACCGGGAGATCGTCGCCGCGTCGCAGGCGGCGACCGAGGAGACCAAAATCTACGCCCGCGGCGCCATGGAATACTGGCGCACACGGGTCTATGAATTGACCGAACAGAATTTCATTCCGTGGTTCAGCAGTTACTGGACCCAGGAATGGCTGTCGATGAAGGTCAGCTGGTACACCATCAGCGCCAAGGGTGAGCAGGACGCCGTGGAAAAACACCTGGCGGCGTACTTGCTCGAAGCCTATCAGGAGAAGGTCCTGGCCCCGGCGGCCGTGGAAGTCGATCCCGATGCGATTCTCGGCCTGGCAGCGGCGTTCTATATCGATATCCTCAAGGAAGAGCTGCAGAAAATCTCCCACCGCCACGGCGTGCCGATGGCCCAGCTCAACGGGCGCATCCAGAAAGTCCCGGCCATCGCCCTCGGGCCTCCGCCGACGAGGGACGCCTCGTTGTACCAGGTCGTGCACACCGAACCGCTGAACTCCTTGCCGGCCTTCGCCGCGCTGATCGACAAAGTCCATAAGGCCGGTGGCGACAAGGGCGTGGGCTCGACCGATACCGCGATGGCGCCGGTGGCCAGGCGCGCCAGCCGGCGCATGGAAGCCGAGATGGCCCCGCGCGGGGCCGCCAGCGCCGTGGCCGCAGCGACCGGGAAACTGGCCGGTGGCTTGATCACGCTAGGGGTGGCTGGCATTCGCGCATTCATCCAGGCCTTTGACCGGCCCGATAGCGAGGCGCTGATTCGCCGTAGCCTGGGCAATACCTTCGACAAGGCCTGGACCAAACTGGTGCAGAGCCCGACCAGCGGCGTCATGGCCGCCACGCTTTACATGGCGGCGCAGATCGAAGGCAGCCTGGCGGACCGCACTGCACCGCCGGTCGGTTTGGGCACCGGCACTGTCGATCGGACGCCAGCGCAACCGACTATCCAGCAGCACACCCCATGACCCAAGGAGAGCACTCATGTCTTACGTCGATGGTTTTATCGCTGCCGTACCCACCGCCAACCGTGAGCAATACATCAAACATGCCGAAATCGCCGCTTCGATCTTCAAGGAAAACGGTGCCTTGAGCGTGGTCGAATGCTGGGGCGAAGACGTGCCGGAGGGCAAAGTCACATCGTTCCCGATGGCGGTGAAACTCAAGGACGGCGAAACCGTGGCTTTTGGCTGGATCATCTGGCCGGACAAGGCCACCCGTAATGCCGGGATGGACAAGATGATGCAGGACCCGCGCATGCAGCCGAACGTCAATCCGATGCCATTTGACGGTCAGCGCCTGGTGTACGGCGGGTTTGAAATACTCCTCAAAGTCTGACGCCAGCCTTGGGATCACTCCGGCGTCGGGGTGATCCTGCAACTCTTGCGCTTCTGAATCTCGTCGTCCGTCGGCCGCTCGCGGATGAATTCGAAGCGCGGCTCACCCTCGCTGTAATGCACCAGCCAGCCCCATTCCAGCTTGAGTTCGTCCTGACCTGGCTCGGGCGGTCTGGCCCACCATGGCTCTTTGCTGAGGATCTGTCGCATGGTCCCCTCCGCTTTTTCGGGATGCTAGAACTATAACGCGCCTGCCGGACGGTGCCAGAAATGCGCTGGCCGGTACGCGAGGGTTGAGTACACTCAGGCAGTCTTCCCAAGAGGTGTCCGGCATGAGCGACGAATCCCGCGAGCCGTTCAAGCGTCTGTTCTTTGCGCTCGATTGCGCTCCTGCCCAGCGCCGGGACATCGCCCAGTGGCGCAGTGCGCTGCAACTGCGCAACGGGCGGCCAGTGCCGGCGGAAAACTTTCACCTGACGCTGAAGTTTCTGGGGGCGGTGGGTGTGGCGCAGATTGCCGACATCTGCACCGCTGCGGCGTCCATCCGCACACCGGGCGAGCGCTTGACGGTGGTACTGGACCGGCTGGACGTGTGGCGCAGGGCGGGGGCGCTGGTGCTCGCGCCGGAGCAGGCGCCCCCGGCATTGCTGCGATTGGTGTATGCGCTGGAACAGGCGATGTTGCCGTTCGGTCTGGAGGAAGCACCCAGGGAATACCGTCCGCACCTGACCCTGGCACGGCAGTATCGGGCGCCGGTGCCGGAGTCCGCGACCGCGCCGCAATTTTTCCTGCGTGCCGACCGCTTCGCCCTGTTCGAATCCCACAAAGGCCGCTATCGGACTCTGGCCGAATGGCCTTTGATTGATCCCCAATAAAAAGGGCGCCCGAAGGCGCCAAACTTCACCTTGACCGAGGGAGCCCAGGTGAGGCCGTTCTACTGCAGGAGAGGCAGCGGTGGTAAGGCGCTGCGTGAACGGAAAAGGTTGGAACACCACCACTCCTTGTGGGAGCGGGCTTGCTCGCGAAGAGGCCATCACCTTCAATATTAATGGTGGCTGGCACACCGCTTTCGCGAGCAAGCCCGCTCCCACACTTGATCGGTGGGGTTCTGGATTACTGGCCCAACTTCACCTTGGTCCAGCCACGGGTCATGATCCGCTGGATGGCGATCGGCTGGTCTGGCACGGCATAGAGCGTGGCCATCACCGCTTCCGGCGGGTAGGAGCCCGGATCGTTGCGGATCGCTTCATCGACCAACGGCGTGGCCGCCGCGTTGGCGTTGCTGTAGCCGATGTTGTTGGTGATGTCGGCGATCACGTCGGGGCGCATCAGGAAGTTCATGAACAGGTAAGCGTTCTCGACGTTGGCGGCATCGCGGGGGATGGCGAGCATGTCGTAGAAACTGGCGGCGCCTTCTTTCGGGATGCTGTAGTCGATCTTCACCTTGTCCCCGGCTTCCTGGGCGCGGGCCTTGGCCTGCAGCACGTCGCCGGAGTAACCCACGGCCACGCAGATGTTGCCGTTGGCCAGGTCCGAGATGTATTTCGACGAATGGAAGTACGCCACGTTCGGGCGAATCTTCATGAACAGCGCCTCGGCTTCGGCGATGTGCTGTTTGTCCTGATCGTTCACCGGGTAGCCCAGGTAGTGCAGGGCGGTCGGGAGCATTTCTGTCGGCGAGTCGAGGAAGCTGATGCCGCAGGCTTTGAGCTTCTCGGCGTTTTCCGGTTTGAACAGCAGGTCCCAGGAATTGGTCGGAGCGTTGCTGCCGAGCACTTCCCTGACCTTCTGCGGGTTGAAGCCGATGCCGATCGAGCCCCACATGTACGGGATGGCATGAGCGTTTTCGGGATCGCTCGCGGAGGCGTTCTTCAGCAGCACCGGGTTGAGGTTTTTCCAGTTCGGCAGCTTCGATTTGTCCAGCGTCTGGTAGACGCCGGCCTTGATCTGCTTGGCCAGGAAACTGTTGGACGGCACGACGATGTCGTAGCCGGATTTGCCCGCCAGCAGGCGTGCTTCAAGGGTCTCGTTGCTGTCGAACACATCGTAGGTCACCTGGATGCCGGTCTCGTCTTCAAACTTCTTGACGGTATCCGGGCCAATGTAATCCGACCAGTTGTAGACGCGCAGAACCTTGTCATTGGCCTGGGCGCCAGTGGCGATCGCGCCCAATAAGGACAGTGTCAGCAGAGTCCTGCCAAACATTTTCATCGGTACAACTCCATTTCTTTTCTTATTCAAATCACACAGTAAATAAGCTTTCACGCTCCTTGTAGGAGCGAGCTTGCTCGCGAAAAACTCAAGGACGACGCGTTCATTCAGATAGCCCGCGTCATCGTTGATGGCCATCGCGAGCATGCTCGCTCCTACAGGGGGCGGCCTCAGGCCGCTGCTTCTGCCATTTGCTTTTTCGGTTGTTGCCAGGATTCGCTGGCGGTCTGGTCCATGGCTTCCTGGATCGCGCGCTTGCGGCTTTCTTCGGCACGACGGCTGAAGTACCAGACCATGAAGGTCACGATCGACACCGCCAGCAGAATCAGGCTGGCCACGGCGTTGATCTCGGGCTTCACGCCCAGACGCACCGCCGAGAACACTTCCATCGGCAGGGTCGTGGAACCAGGTCCCGACACGAAGCTCGCCAGCACCAGGTCATCCAGCGACAGGGCGAAGGACATCATGCCGCCCGCCGCCAGTGACGGCGCGATCATCGGGATGGTGATCAGGAAAAACACCTTGAACGGCTTCGCACCCAGGTCCATGGCCGCTTCTTCGATGGACAGGTCCAGTTCGCGAAGGCGGGCGGAGACTACCACCGCCACGTAGGCTGCACAAAACGTGGTGTGGGCGATCCAGATGGTGACGATGCCGCGTTCCTGCGGCCAGCCGATCAGCTGCGCCATGGCCACGAACAGCAGCAACAGCGACAGACCGGTGATCACTTCAGGCATCACCAGCGGCGCGGTGACCAGGCCACCGAACAGGGTACGACCCTTGAAGCGTGTCACGCGGGTCAACACGAACGCGGCTAACGTCCCTAGTGCGACTGCTGCGACGGCGGTATAGCAGGCGATTTCCAGCGAGCGCACCACCGAACCCATCAGTTGCGAGTTGTCGAGCAGGCCGGCGTACCACTTGATCGACCAGCCACCCCACACCGTCACCAGCTTCGAGGCGTTGAACGAGTAGATCACCAGGATCAGCATCGGCAGGTAGATAAACGACAGGCCGAAAATCAGCATGAACTTTGAAAATCCGAAGCGTTTCATCCCCGTGCCTCCATCTCTTTGGCCTGGCTGCGGTTGAACAGCAGAATCGGCACAATCAGGATCAACAGCATTACCACCGCCAGGGCAGACGCCACCGGCCAGTCGCGGTTGTTGAAGAACTCTTGCCACAACACACGGCCGATCATCAGGGTTTCCGGACCGCCGAGCAGTTCAGGAATCACGAACTCACCGACCACCGGAATGAACACCAGCATGCAGCCGGCGATGATGCCGTTCTTGGCCAGCGGCACGGTGATTTTCCAGAAGCTGTTGAACGTGCTTGAACCCAGGTCCGATGCGGCTTCCAGCAGGCTCTGGTCATGCTTGACCAGGTTGGCGTACAGCGGCAGCACCATGAACGGCAGGTACGCGTACACCACGCCGATGTAGACGGCAGTGTTGGTGTTGAGGATCTCGATCGGGTGCGACGTCAGGCCGGTCCACATCAGGAACGCGTTGAGCAGACCGTTGTTGCTGAGGATGCCCATCCACGCATAGACGCGGATCAGGATCGCGGTCCAGGTCGGCATCATGATCAGCAGCATCAGCACGTTCTGCGCTTCCTTGCTGGCCTTGGTGATGGCGTAGGCCATCGGGAAACCGATCACCAGGCACATCAGGGTGCTGAACAGCGCGACCTTCAACGAACCCAGGTAAGCGGAGAGGTACAGCTCATCTTCGCCCAGCAGGGAATAGTTGCCGATGTTGAGCAACAGCTGGAATTTCTGCTCGGCGTAGGTGTAGATCTCCGAGTAGGGCGGAATGGCCAGGGCCGCTTCCGAGAAGCTGATCTTCATCACCAGGAAGAACGGCAACATGAAGAACAGGAACAACCAGATGAAGGGAATCCCGATGACGAACTTGCGCCCGCTGGGGACCAGTCTCAGAAATTGCTGATTGAAGGTTTTCATGCGCGCAGTACCACGCCGCTGTCGTCTTCCCACCACACGTAGACCTGATCGTCCCAGGTCGGACGTGCGCCACGGCGTTCGGCGTTGGCCATGAACGACTGGACGATCTTGCCGCCAGGCAGCTCGACGTAGAACACCGAGTGGCCGCCGAGGTAGGCGATGTCATGCACCTTGCCGCTGGACCAGTTGTAGCGGTTCTCCGGCTTGACGGTGCTGACCAGCAGTTTTTCCGGGCGGATCGCGTAGGTGATCGATTTGTCCTGCACCGAGGTGCTGACGCCGTGGCCGACGTAGATCTTCTGCTCCAGGTCCGGGCTGTGGATGATCGCGTGACCTTCCAGGTCTTCAACCACGGTGCCGTCGAAGGCGTTCACGTTGCCGATGAATTCGCAGACCATGCGGCTGACGGGGGCTTCATAGATGTCGACCGGGCTGCCGATCTGGGCGATCCAGCCCAGGTGCATGATCGCGATGCGCTGGGCCATGGTCATGGCCTCTTCCTGGTCGTGGGTCACCATCACGCAGGTAACGCCCACGCGCTCGATGATTTCCACCAGCTCCAGCTGCATTTGCGAGCGCAACTTCTTGTCCAGGGCGCCCATCGGTTCGTCGAGCAGCAGCAGCTTCGGACGCTTGGCCAGGGAACGGGCCAGGGCCACGCGTTGACGCTGGCCGCCGGACAGTTGGTGCGGCTTGCGCTTGGCGTATTGGGTCATGTGCACCAGCCGCAGCATCTCCTGCACGCGGGCTTCGATTTCGGCCGCTGGCAAACGGTCCTGCTTGAGGCCAAAGGCGATGTTCTGCGCCACCGTCATGTGCGGGAACAGCGCGTAGGACTGGAACATCATGTTGATCGGTCGTTCGTACGGCGGCATGTCGGTGATGTCGACACCGTCGAGCAGAATCCGGCCTTCGGTCGGGCGCTCGAAACCGGCGAGCATGCGCAGCAGGGTCGATTTGCCGGAGCCGGAACCACCGAGCAGGGCGAAGATTTCACCCTGGTGGATTTCCAGGGACACATCGTCCACCGCGGTGGTTTCGTCGAATTTCTTGGTGACGCGATCGACTTTCACCAACACCTTTTTCGGTGCCTGGTGACCTTCAATAGCCTTCCTGTAGATGCTGGAGGCGTTTGCCATGTGAAACTCCCAACAGGTTTCAGTCGCCAGGCCAACACGGCCCGGCTTAATAGTGGATTGCAAACCCGGTGGCGGGTGTGACACGCAACCTGTGGGAGCGGGCTTGCTCGCGAAAGCGGTGTATCAGATAACAATGGTGTCGACTGACACTCCGCCTTCGCGAGCAAGCCCGCTCCCACATGGAACGTGCTTGCCTGACCCAAACCGCTCGGGTTTATTCGGCGCCGCCATCCTGGCTGCCTTTCGTACTTGTTGTTATTGCAGTGTGTTGTTGTCGCGGGTGACGGACGCGCAAAGGCACGCCCGCCCGACCCGCGGGGGCAGAAAATCGTTTGTCAGTGTTTTTTCGTCAGCCCGAGTGACGCAGCGCTGCCCGTTGCCGGCAGGCTTCGCCGAACGCCTGGAAAATACTCAAATAAGGAGGGTTGTTCAGGACTTGCCATTCCGGGTGCCATTGCACGCCGAGGGCGAAGGCCTTGCTGTTCTCCACCGACACCGCCTCGATCAAGCCATCGGGTGCGACGGCTTCGGCACGCAGGCCGGGCGCCAGGCGGTCGATGCCCTGGCTGTGAATCGAGTTGACCTGGAACACCGCCGGCAGGTCCAGCGCTTCGAACACGCCGCCGGGCTGCACACTCACCCCATGGGCCGGCGCGTATTGCACGGCCAGGTCCGGGTGACTGGCTTCACGGTGATCAAGGAAGCCTGGGAGTTCATGGACTTTTTGATGCAGGCTGCCACCGAACGCCACGTTCATTTCCTGGAAACCCCGGCAGATGCCGAGGACCGGAACGCCGGCTGAGATGGCTGCGCGGATCAGCGGCAGGGTGGTGCGGTCCCGTTGCGGATCGTGCTCCGTACCGGGGGCGCTGTCCGGGCCTTGATAGTGGAAGGGTTCCACGTTCGACGGCGAGCCGGTCAGCAACAGACCGTCGAGCTGCGGCAGCAGGTCATCGATTTCGGTCAGGTCGCCTAAGGAAGGAATAACGACAGGCAGCCCCAGCGCCGCGACGCTGACAGCACGCAAGTACTTGTCGCCGCTGATGTGGTAGGGGTGCAGGCCAATCTGTTTGACGCACGCAGTAACGCCGATCAATGGCTTGAGTGCCATTTTTATCACCTCGAAGTTTCACACTTGAACGAGCTTTTCCGGAGCTTAGCCTTGTTGATTTTAATTAACAACTCTCATGTAAAAAATTCTAAACGCCGCACGTCCGATCTTCAGGGTTTACGCGTGTTTGAGGGCTTGTCTGGCACTCTCGTCCTTCTGAGAGGCCCGAAAATAAACGCTGAACGGCTGAGTGTTCGCTATTGACTTCACTTTGCCTTTCGGATTGACTGGGCTCGTGAAAGGGCGGTGAACATAATAATTAACAGTAAAAAATAGGTGCATCATGTCGGTCCCTCTGCGTGCCGTTCAACTCAACGAAGCAAACGCATTCCTTAAGAAACATCCTGAGGTTTTGTACGTCGACCTTCTGATTGCGGATATGAACGGTGTGGTGCGCGGCAAGCGCATCGAGCGCACCAGTCTTCATAAGGTTTACGAGAAAGGCATCAACCTGCCGGCGTCTCTGTTTGCTCTGGACATCAACGGTTCCACGGTGGAAAGCACCGGCCTGGGTCTGGACATCGGCGACTCCGACCGGATCTGCTACCCAATCCCGGGCACCCTGAGCATCGAACCCTGGCAGAAGCGCCCGACTGCGCAACTGCTGATGACCATGCACGAACTCGAAGGCGAGCCATTCTTCGCCGATCCGCGGGAAGTGCTGGCCAATATCGTGCGCAAGTTCGACGACATGGGCCTGACCATCTGCGCCGCGTTCGAACTGGAGTTCTACCTGATCGACCAGGACAACGTGAACGGTCGTCCGCAATCGCCACGTTCGCCGGTATCGGGCAAGCGTCCGATGTCGACCCAGGTGTACCTGATCGACGACCTCGACGAATACGTCGACTGTCTGCAAGACATCCTTGAAGGCGCGAAAGAGCAGGGCATCCCGGCTGACGCCATCGTCAAGGAAAGCGCCCCGGCGCAGTTCGAAGTCAACCTGCACCACGTGGCTGACCCGATCAAGGCGTGCGACTACGCGGTCCTGCTCAAGCGTCTGGTGAAGAACATCGCCTACGACCACGAGATGGACACCACCTTCATGGCCAAGCCGTATCCGGGCCAGGCAGGTAACGGTCTGCACGTGCACATTTCGATTCTCGACAAGGAAGGCAACAACATCTTTGCCAGCGAGGATCCCGAGCAGAACGCCGCGCTGCGTCACGCGATCGGCGGTGTGCTCGAGACCCTGCCGGCGCAGATGGCGTTCCTCTGCCCGAACGTCAACTCGTACCGTCGTTTCGGCGCGCAGTTCTATGTGCCGAACTCACCGAGCTGGGGCATCGACAACCGCACCGTGGCTGTCCGTGTACCGACCGGCTCAAAGGACGCCGTACGCATCGAGCATCGTGTAGCCGGTGCCGACGCCAACCCGTACCTGCTGATGGCTTCGGTATTGGCGGGCGTGCACCACGGCCTGACCAACCAGATCGAACCGGGCGCTCCGGTCGAAGGCAACAGCTACGAGCAGAACGAGCAAAGCCTGCCGAACAACCTGCGCGATGCCCTGCGCGAACTGGACGACAGCGAAGTCATGGCGCGCTACATCGACCCGATGTACATCGACGTGTTCGTGGCGTGCAAGGAAAGCGAGCTGGCCGAGTTCGAGAACTCCATCTCCGACCTTGAGTACAACTGGTACCTGCATACCGTTTAAGACGGATCACACCGATCAACTGTGGGAGCGGCGGTGCGGCGTTCCGACTTGCTCGCGAAGACGGCGGCACAGTCAACACTGATGTCGCTTGATACACCGCCTTCGCGAGCAAGCCCGCTCCCACAGGGGACCGTATTTCCAAGGTCGTAATTGGTTGGCGTTCAATCCGGCGACCACCTATTCCCCTGCGTCGAGTCACAACCATGACAAACACTCGCAGCGATTGGGAGCAACGCTTCCAGTCCCTCTCCATTGAAGGTCGCGCATTCATTGACGGCCAATACTGCGCGGCCGCCAGTGGCGCCACGTTCGAATGCATCAGCCCGGTAGACGGTCGTTTCCTGGCAAACGTCGCCAGCACCGACGAAGCTGACGCCAATGCGGCGGTCGCCGTGGCGCGCCGCGCGTTCGAGTCCGGCGTCTGGGCCAACCTGGCCCCGGCCGAGCGCAAGCGTGTCCTGATCCGTTTTGCCGACCTGATTCTGGCAAACCGTGAAGAACTGGCCCTGCTCGAAACCCTCGACATGGGCAAGCCGATCAGCGATTCCATGAGCATCGACATTCCAGCGACCGCCAACGCGATCCGCTGGACCGCCGAAGCCATCGACAAGATCTACGACGAAGTCGCCGCCACACCCCAGGATCAGCTTGGCCTGGTGACGCGCGAAGCAGCCGGCGTGGTCGCGGCTATCGTGCCGTGGAACTTCCCGTTGATCATGGCCAGCTGGAAATTCGCTCCGGCTCTGGCGATGGGCAACTCGTTCATCCTCAAGCCTTCGGAAAAGTCTCCGCTGACCGCGATCCGCATCGCGCAGCTGGCGCTGGAAGCGGGCATCCCGAAAGGCGTGTTCAACGTCCTGCCGGGCTACGGCCACACCGTCGGCAAGGCGTTGGCGCTGCACATGGACGTCGACGTGCTGGCCTTCACCGGCTCCACGGCGATCGCCAAGCAACTGATGATCTACGCCGGGCAAAGCAACATGAAACGCGTCTGGGCCGAAGCGGGGGGCAAGAGCGCCAACGTGGTGTTTGCCGATGCGCCGGATTTGCGCGCGGCAGCACAGGCCGCAGCCGGTGCCATTGCCTTCAACCAGGGCGAAGTCTGCACCGCCGGTTCGCGCCTGCTGGTGGAGCGCTCGATTCGCGAGCAG
This sequence comes from Pseudomonas sp. Pseusp16, assembly GCF_047324915.1. NCBI lineage: Bacteria > Pseudomonadati > Pseudomonadota > Gammaproteobacteria > Pseudomonadales > Pseudomonadaceae > Pseudomonas > Pseudomonas sp. Pseusp16. The sequence continues at coordinate 871,881 of NZ_CP168522.1, forward strand.
TTCATCCCGCTGCTGGTGGAAGCCCTGCAAGCCTGGAAGCCGGGCCACGCCCTCGATCCTGCGACGACCGTCGGCGCGGTCGTCGACCAGCGTCAACTGGACAACGTGCTGCGCTACATCGGTATCGGCAAAGAGCAGGGCGCTCAGTTGATCGCTGGCGGCAGCCGCACCCTCGAAGACACCGGTGGCCAGTACGTGGAACCGACGATTTTCGACGGCGTGACCAATGCCATGACCATCGCCCAGGAAGAAATCTTCGGCCCGGTGCTGTCGGTCATTACCTTCGACACCGCTGAAGAAGCTCTGGCGATTGCCAACGACAGCATCTACGGCCTGGCCGCAGGCGTATGGACCAGCAACCTGAGCAAGGCCCATACCTTCGCCCGTGCCCTGCGTGCCGGCAGCGTCTGGGTCAACCAGTACGACGGCGGCGACATGACCGCGCCGTTCGGCGGGTTCAAGCAGTCGGGTAACGGTCGGGACAAATCGCTGCACGCGTTCGACAAGTACACCGAACTCAAAGCGACCTGGATCAAGCTCTAAGACCTTTTAAACGGCGGTCGCCTGCACGTTGCCGGTGGCCATCGGAGAAACCTATGAAACAAGATTCTGTTAAACAAAAGCATGTAGACAGCTACTACGCCGCCACCCGCAACTTCACCGGCGATTTCCCGGTGCTGGAAGGAGCGGTGGACTGCGACGTCTGCGTGATCGGCGCCGGCTACACCGGTCTGTCCTCGGCGCTGTTCCTCGCTGAAGCGGGCTACAGCGTGACCGTGCTGGAAGCGGCCAAGGTCGGTTTCGGCGCCAGCGGTCGCAACGGCGGCCAACTGGTCAACTCCTACAGCCGCGACGTCGATGTCATCGAAGAGCGCTACGGCGACAAGACCGCCGAAATCCTCGGCAGCATGATTTTCGAAGGCGCCGACATCATTCGTCAGCGCATACAGCACTACGACATCCAGTGTGATTACCGTCCCGGCGGCATCTTCGCGGCGATGAACAAGAAGCAACTCAAGGGCCTGGCCGAACAGAAGAAGAGCTGGGAACGCTACGGCAACAAGAACCTGAAAATGCTCGATGCGGCTGACATCAAGCGTGAAATCGGTTCCGATGCCTACGTCGGCGGCCTGCTGGACATGCAGGGCGGCCACATTCACCCGCTGAACCTGGCCCTCGGCGAAGCCTCGGCCATCATCGGCCTGGGCGGCAAGATCTACGAGCAGTCGGCGGCGGTGGAGATCAACTACGGCGAGCCGATCACCGTGCGCACCGCCAAAGGCCTGGTGCGGGCCAAGTACCTGTTGATCGCCGGTAACGCCTACCTGCCACAGGGCCTCGACAACCGCGTGACCAGCAAGAGCATGCCGTGCGGTTCGCAGATCGTCGTTACCGAGCCATTGTCGGAAAAACAGGCCCGCAGCCTGATCAAGAACAACTACTGCGTCGAAGACTGCAACTACCTGCTCGACTACTACCGTCTGACCGCAGACAACCGCCTGCTGTACGGCGGCGGCGTGGTCTACGGCGCTCGTGAGCCGGACGACATCGAACAACTGATTCGCCCGAAGATCCTCAAGACCTTCCCGCAACTCAAGGACGTGAAGATCGACTACCGCTGGACCGGCAACTTCCTGTTGACCATGTCGCGCATGCCGCAATTCGGCCGTATAGAGAAAAACGCCTACTACATGCAGGGCTACAGCGGCCACGGCGTCACGTGCTCGCACCTGGCCGGCAAACTGATCTCGGAAATGATCCGTGGCGACGCCGAGCGCTTCGATGCGTTTGCCTCGCTGCCGCACATGCCGATGATCGGCGGGCGCACTTTCTCCGCGCCGTTGACCGCCCTCGGTGCCGTGTACTACTCGCTGCGCGACCGTTTCGGGATCTAGGCTTTACCTCGCCGGCGGCCGCCCCAAAAGGGTGCCGCCGGTTTTTTAATACCAGAAACACCGCGGTCCCCTGTGGGAGCGGGCTTGCTCGCGAAGAGGTCATCTCGGCCAAAATTGATGGCGCCTGACACACCGCTTTCGCGAGCAAGCCCGCTCCCACAGGTTGTGCAACTTCGTGGCAAATGGCTATTTTTCCAGCCGTTTATCGAACCTGCTGAGCATTACGAACAAACGTGATTTAATAGCCGCCTTTCACGTTTCCGGGAGCGGAAAACGGCGTGATCCGCGCCTGCACTCCACCCCTCCATTATCCCTGCAGGAGCGAGCTTGCTCGCTCCTGCAGGTTGGCGCATAAGGCTGTCATGGACACGGGCTCACGACTCAAATTAGTACGCGAAAGCTACAAACTGTCCCAGCGCGAGCTGGCCCGGCGTAGCGGCGTCACCAATGCAACCATCTCCCTGATCGAACAGAATCGGGTCAGTCCTTCCGTCAGCTCCCTGAAAAAGTTGCTGGAGGGCATCCCCATGTCCCTGGCCGACTTCTTCACCTTCGATCAGCCACCGCGCGAACACCAGTACGTCTTCCGCGCCAACGAACAGCCCGACCTCGGCCGCCATGGCCTGCGCCTGCTGCTGATCGGCGCTTCCGTGCCGAGCCGGCAGATGCGCCTGCTGCGCGAGCAATACGCGCCGGGCGCCAGTTCGGGTGAAGAGCCGATCGTGCATTCCGAAGGCGAGGAGTGTGGGTTGGTGACACGGGGTACCGTGGAGTTGACCGTGGACGGACAGGTAAGCGTGCTGAATGCCGGGGATGGCTATTACTTCCCGACGACCTTGCCGCATCGGTTTCGCAATATCGGGGCGGATGAGGCCGAGATTATCAGTGCCAACACGCCGGCGAACTTCTGACGGCGCGCAAGGATAATCAGCTGGTTGGTTGAAACGGCTTTTATCGAGTGGAACAAAAAATCCGATGCCTGTTCAGGGATCGGATTTTTTTTGTTTTGGTGGTGCCCGCTTTGGTCAGTTTCAATTGTTGTAATCCACCTTGGTCGTTAATTGTTTCCTGATGTAATACGCCGAAGGTAAGTATTTTTCACAGTAAAAGCGGTGCCTTTATTGCTGTAAATAGATATTTGTCGAAGTGTTTTGTATTTCAAATTATCGGTCCTTCGCCTTGACTGTAGGTTGTTTCATAAATTGTGTAGGGTAATTCCTACTTGGCGTGTAGGTAGTGTTTGCCTAAAAGGGTCGGAAGCATCTGAATCGTATTTTTCGGGGTGGTGCGTCCCTCCAGGATAGTTCATTGTTGCCCCCCGAAATGATTGATACATTTATCGACAGAGATGTTGCTCGCGGCTGTTGCGAGTTCGCATGGAGGAGTTATGGCTTCAAACAGTTTTCAAAATGAAGTGCCCAAGGCTCGGGTCAACATCAAGCTCGATTTGCACACTGGCGGTGCTCAAAAAAAGGTCGAGCTGCCTTTGAAGTTGATGGTCATGGGTGACTACAGCAACGGCAAGGAGCAGCGCCCGCTTTCGGAGCGCCACAAAGTTGGAATCAACAAGAATAACTTCGATAGCGTATTGGCCGAGTTCTCGCCAGTCCTGAAACTGGCGGTGGAAAATACCCTGGTGGATGACGGCGTCGACACTTCGGTCGAATTGAACTTTCAGTGCATGAAGGATTTCGAGCCTGAGCAGGTGGCGAGGCAAATCCCCCAGTTGCGTGCCTTGCTGGCGATGCGCAACCTGCTGCGCGACCTCAAGTCCAACCTGTTGGACAACGCTACCTTCCGTCACGAACTGGAGCGAATCCTCAAGGACGATGTGTTGAGTGATGAGCTGCGGGCCGAGTTGGCCGCCTTGGCTCCGGAAGAAGCTCGTTAATTCAATTCGGTTCGTTTAAAGGGAAGTTCCACAATGTCTTTAGAAAGTTCTAACGCGCAATCGCGCGGCGCTACAGTGTTGCCTGAAGAAAATGCAAGCGTGTATGGCGCACTGTTTGGAAAGATCAATCTCAGTCCAGTGGCGAAATTAGGCGGCATCGACAGCTTTCAGAATGCCGAGGCGCTGGCTGAGGCCACGGCCGATGAGCGCGTGACGGCCGCTGTCAGTGTGTTCCTGAACCTGCTCAAGCAGTCGTCGCAGAAAATCGAGCGCCTGGACAGAGCGCTGCTCGACGGCCATATCGCAATGCTGGATGCACAGATCAGCCGTCAACTCGACGCTGTGATGCACCATCCTGACTTCCAGCGAACCGAGTCAACCTGGCGTGGCGTGAAGTCGCTGATCGACCAGACCGATTTTCGCCAGAACGTACGAATCGAGCTGCTCGATATCAGCAAGGCGCACCTGGTACAGGATTTTGAAGACGCTCCGGAAATCGCGCAAAGCGGCCTGTATTTGCACACCTACACCCAGGAGTACGACACGCCCGGCGGGGAGCCGATTGCCGCGGCCATTTCCAACTACGAGTTTGGTCGCGATCCGCAGGACATAGCCCTGCTGCGCAACATCTCCAAAGTCTCGGCGGCTGCGCACATGCCTTTCATCGGTGCCGTCGGCCCCGAGTTCTTTGGCAAGCAGTCGATGGAAGAAGTCGCCGCCATCAAGGACATCGGCAATTACTTCGACCGTGCCGAATACATCAAGTGGAAGGCGTTCCGCGAGAGTGACGATGCCCGTTACATCGGCTTGCTCATGCCGCGGGTGCTGGGGCGTCTGCCGTATGGTCCAGACACCGTTCCGGTGCGCAGCTTCAACTACATCGAAAGCGTCAAAGGCCTGGATCACGACAAATACCTGTGGACCAACGCCTCGTTTGCCTTCGCTGCCAACATGGTTAAAAGCTTTATTGCCAACGGTTGGTGCGTGCAGATTCGCGGACCGCAGTCTGGCGGTGCGGTCACCGGTTTGCCGATCCATTTATACGATCTGGGCACGGGCAACCAGGTGAAGATTCCTTCGGAGGTGATGATTCCGGAAACTCGCGAATTCGAGTTCGCCAACCTCGGATTCATCCCGCTCTCGTATTACAAGAATCGCGACTACGCGTGTTTCTTCTCGGCCAACTCTGCGCAGAAGCCGGCGCTGTACGACACGGCCGATGCCACTGCCAACAGCCGAATCAACTCGCGCTTGCCCTACATCTTCCTGCTGTCGCGCATCGCTCACTACTTGAAGTTGATCCAGCGCGAAAACATCGGCACGACCAAGGATCGTCGTCTGCTGGAGCTGGAGCTGAACAAGTGGATCGGCGGCCTGGTGACCGAGATGACCGACCCAAGTGATGACTTGCAGGCTTCGCACCCGTTGCGCGATGCCAAGGTCACCGTGGAAGACATCGAGGACAACCCCGGCTTCTTCCGCGTCAAGTTGTATGCCGTGCCGCATTTCCAGGTGGAAGGCATGGACGTCAATTTGTCGCTGGTTTCGCAGATGCCCAAGGCAAAAGCCTGAGGCTCCGAACCGCTGTTCATTTCGTAGGGAAACGACGTCATGAAAATCGACCGCCCCTTGTGGGCCGCGGGGGCTCTTCTGTCTCCGCAGCAATTCCAGCAGCAGGCACGCTGGGAGGCCTGGGCAAATGAGCGTCTGGCGCATTTGTCGCTGGTTCATCCCTGGGGCATCCAGGCGGTGGCGTTTGACCTGGAAGCTCTGCGCCTGGGTAAGCTCAAGGCCACTGAGCTGCGATTGCGCATGCCCGACGGGACACTGATCGATACTGATCATGTGGATCGTCTGCCAGCGGGCCTGGAACTGGCGCGCCTGTTGCCCGATGACCTTGCGGGTGCAACGTTGCTCCTGGCCTTGCCGCTGGAGCAGGGCAATGGCAACAACTGCCTGTTCGACGACGTCAAGGCCGATCGACCGACACGCTTTCGTCAGGATTGGCGCCAGGTGCAGGACCTGTATGGCGATGAGGCGCAATCGATCGGCGTGCTGGAGCACGTACTGAGCCTGCGCTTTGCCCATGACGACAACGGCGACTACCTGACCTGCCCGATCGCGCGCCTGGTGCGCGACGGGCAGGGCGCCTGGAGTCTTGATCCCGGCTATGTGCCGCCGCTACTCAGCTTCGCGGCGCATCCGGGGCTGTTGGCGCAATTGGATAACCTGTTGACCCAGTTGTCCGCCAAGCGTCAGCGCTTGATGGGCATGCGTCGCGAAAGCAATCAGCGCATGGCTGACTTTGCCGTGGCGGACGTGTCGTTGTTCTGGCTGCTCAACGCCTTGAACACTTACCAGCCGGTATTGGCCGATCTCAAGTCCTGGCCTGCACGGCACCCCGAGCAGGTCTACCTGGAGCTGACCAGGCTGGCCGGCAGCCTGCTGACCTTTTCCCTCGAACACGACATCGAGCAGATCCCCCCTTACCGACACGAACATCTGGAACAGGTATTGCCACCGTTGTTGCGCCTGATCTCCACCTTGCTGGAGGCCAGCCTGCCGTCGCGAGTCATTGCCCTTGCGCTGGAGGAGGCCGGCGCCAACCGCTGGCAGGTCCGTCTCGACGATGGGCGCCTGCGCGAACAGGACGGCGCCGACTTCTATCTGTCGGTGCGTAGCGGCTTGCCGGCGGCGCAGTTGCAGAGCCAGTTCCCGCGCCTGTGCAAGATCGGCGCGCCGGACGATGTCGAGCGTCTGGTCAACGCCGCGCTTGACGGCGTGCCGTTGCAGCCACTGAGCCATGTTCCGGCGGCCATTCCCCTGCGCCTGGAAAACCAGTACTTCGCCCTTGACCTGAACCATGCGAAGGGGCAGGCCATGCTGGCCGCAGGGACCTGTGTCTTCTACGTACCCGGCACCCTGGCCGACGTCAAACTCGAACTGTTCGCGGTATTACGCACATGAAACCGACCTTATCCAAACTACCTGCCGTAGCGGCGGTGGACGTCGATACGCTGTTGCAGGACAGCTACCTGCTGGTGGTCGAGCTGCTGCACGGCACACCCGTACATGGCAGCCAGGACATATCGGCACTGTGCATCAAACAGATCGAGCACGTACTCGGGCAGCTTGAACAAGCCGGGTTGAGCCGACGCAGCATCGACCATATCAGTCATGCGCAGTGCGCGTTGCTGGATGAAACCGTGCTGGGCTTCGCCAAAGGGGAAGACCACGCCAAGTGGGCCAATGAACCCCTGCAAGCCAGGTTTTTCAATCGCCACCAGGCCGGTGAGTTCCTGTATGAGGACATGCGCGAAGTGCTGCGCGATCCCGCGCCGGACTTGCATGTACTGACGGCCTTTCACCGGGTGTTGATGCTGGGGTTCAAGGGCCGTTATCAGCAACTGGATGACCCCGAGCGGGAGCAACTGCTGGCCGCATTGAGTGCCAGGGTGCAGCCGTTGAAACTCGGCCAGTCGATCGACACGCAGTTCAACCCGGGCACTCGCGGCATCACGCCTGCCTGGCTGCGAACGCCCCTGGCCCAGGGGTTGGCTGCAGGTGTGTTGCTGGCGGCGGTCTGGTGCGGACTGGACTATCTGTTGGGCGATCTGATCGCCACGCTTGTGCCTGGCCGGGTGTGAGGGGCCGATGACCTTCAAACTCAAACGTGGTCTCTGGCTCTGGGCGGGCACACTGGCGACCGTACTGCTGCTGATCATTCCAATGACGCTCTGGCTTCGCGTCATGGCAATCGTCGTGGTGGTTGTCGGCGTCGGCATGGCCTGGAAGCGGATCGGCCGGCAGGCGGCTCATCAGCGCCAGGCGCTGCTGATGAGCGAAAGCCAGCCATTGCCGCCGGCGTCCTATCGCCTGCCGGTGGTATTGGTCTGTGGTGACGGCCTGGTCGGTCTGTTTGGGGAGATCCCCGCCGGGCAACTGGCCCTGCGCATCACCGGGCAGGGCTGTTATGTGCGCGTGGCCAGTCTGGAACAGTTACCCGCGGTAGCTGACAACCTGATGTCCCTGCGTCCTGACTGGGGCCGGCAATTGAGCGTCCTGTTCATCGTCAATCCCCAGGAACAGGTCGACAGCGAAGTGCTCGCCGGCCGGGTGCGGACGGTGCGCCATCAATTGATGCGTGTGCGCAAACAGGGCATTGCCGCGCCGCTGCTGGTGTTGAGTTACCTGCAAAGCCCGCGGGGGGCGGGGCAGTGGTTCAGTTGGGAATCCGGGCAGGCCAGCCCCAACGTGCGCGAAGCCGGCGAGTGCGTCAGCCTGGACCAATGGCAGGTGCAGGTGGCGGACAATGCCACGCGCGCGTTGCGATTGCAGACCAGCGTTCGGCTCAACAGCGCGGCGGCGTGGCTGGCTGAAACCGTATTACCACATCTCGCCCCCCGCGAGGCCCACACCCACAGCGACCTGGTCGTGGCCAGTGCCATCACGCTGGTCGCGGAGGGGCCCCGGCGTGTGCCGGGCAACCTGTGGCAGCAATGGTTGCGCAACAGGATTGCATTGGCGGACCCACGGCCCATCGAGCCTGATGCGTCACAGGCCTTGCCGTTTCCTGATCCGTTGTTGAGCCTGCTGCCGAGGGATTCGCGCTACTCACCGAACCGTCGTGCGGGTGTGATTGCGCTGTGGATGTTCACGGCTGCCGCGCTGGTCGCGCTGGTGAACTCGGCGTGGCAGAACACCTTGCTGGCACGGCAAGTGACCGATGACCTGCGGCGATACAACGCCATCACTCCGGCGGATCAGGTATCCCGACCTGACGTCGACAGGCGCGAAAAAAACCTGGTAGTACTGCATCAGGACGCCCTGCGTCTTGACCACTATTACCGCCACGGCGCGCCCCTGTCCCTGGGGTTTGGCCTGTATCGCGGCGAACGGCTACGTGAACATCTGTTGGCGGTGATCGCCGGCCACCGACAGCCAAAGGCGGCATCCGCCACGACGGTTCGCCTGGACAGCCTCTCGCTGTTCAGCAGCGGCAGCGCCCAGCTCAAGCCCGAGTCGGCCAAGGTGCTGATCAGCGCCCTTGTCGGCATCAAGGCCCAGCCCGGCTGGCTGATCGTCATTGCCGGGCACACGGATGCCAGTGGCAGTGCCGAGCACAACCTGGCGTTGTCACGAGCCCGCGCCGCAGCGGTTCACCACTGGATGCGGCAGATGGGCGATATCCCCGACAGCTGTTTCGCGGTGCAGGGTTTCGGTGCCAGTCAGCCCATCGCCAGCAACGCCACCGAGGTTGGTCGCCAGGCCAATCGTCGCGTCGATATACGTCTGATTCCTGAAGCGGGGGCCTGCGTGCCTCCCGCTGCAGGAGCGGACCAGCACCCCCCTGTCGCATAACGCGGCATTCACGATCCGAGAAAAGGAGCTTCACATGGCAATTCCCGTTTACCTGTGGCTGAAAGATGACGGCGACGCGGACATCAAGGGTTCGGTGGACGTGCAAAAGCGCGAAGGCAGCATCGAGGTGGTCGCCCAGGACCACAGCCTGTACATCCCCACCGACAACAACACCGGCAAGTTGACTGGCACGCGGGTGCATACCCCGTTTCAGTTCAGCAAGGAAATCGATGCCTCGACCCCCTACCTCTATAAGGCGGTGACCACCGGCCAGACGCTGAAGAGCGCCGAGTTCAGGTGGTATCGCATCGACGATGCCGGCCAGGAAGTCGAGTACTTCAACACCAGACTGGAAAACGTGAAGGTGGTGAAAGTCGCGTCGAAAATGCACGACGTGAAAGATCCGACCAAGGAAAAACACAACCACCTGGAGCAGATCGAGTTGCGGTACGAGAAGGTCACCTGGACCTTCAAGGACGGCAACATCATCCACTCCGATTCCTGGAGCGAGCGCCAGAGCTCCTGATGCAAGGCAACCAGCAGGCGGGCATCCGCCTGCTGGTTGCGGTGTGCCTTGTCGAGCGTCTGCATGCGGACGTTCAACAAGGCATATCCCCACGCTTTCCATTTTGCACAACCGACTACTCGCTGGGGATCCAGCACAAGGACGTACCGCATGGCACTCGCTTCCACACGCTTGCTTCGCCGCCTCAATCCTTTCTGTGCCCAGGCACTGAGCGCAGCGGCATCGCTGTGCCAGAGCCGTGCCCATGCGCAGGTCAGCATCGAACACTGGCTGCTCAAACTGCTGGAGCAGGGCGAGGGCGACCTGACCCTGATTGCCCGCCGTTATGAATGGGACATGGACGCGCTGTGGCGCGGACTGCTCGACCATCTCGACACACTGCCGCGCAGCGTGCAGGGCAAACCGCAGCTGTGTGGCAAGTTGCAGGAATTGATCAAGAACGCCTGGCTGCGTGCGTCGCTGGAGAGCAAGGACAGCCTGCGTTCGGCGCACCTGCTCGGTGCGCTGCTGGAGAGTCCCGACCTGCTGGCGTGCGAAACCGCTTGGCCCCTGCTCAGTCTCAGCGAAACCCAGTTGCAACACCTGTTTGCAGTGCTCGACCAACACTCCGAAGAACGTCCGCTGGTGCAACAGGCAACAGCATTGGAGCAGACATTCGAGGGCTCGACTTCCAGTGAAGTGCCCAACGATGCCTTGCTGGCCGTGCTGGACAGATTCACTCAGGACATCACGGCCAAGGCGAGGGCAGGGAGCATTGATCCCGTATTCGGCCGTGACGATGAAATCCGCCAGGTCATCGACATCCTCAGCCGCCGACGCAAGAACAACCCGATCCTGGTCGGCGAGCCAGGTGTGGGCAAGACGGCACTGGTCGAAGGCCTTGCCTTGCGCATCGCTGAAGGCAATGTCCCGGACAGCCTCAAGCCGGTGTGTGTGCGCACCCTCGATCTGGGGTTGTTGCAGGCGGGCGCCGGGGTCAAGGGTGAGTTCGAACAACGTCTGAAGAATGTCATCGACGCCGTGCAGCAGTCGGCTGACCCGGTGCTGCTGTTCATCGACGAAGCCCATACCCTGATCGGTGCCGGCAACCAGGCGGGCGGGGCGGATGCGGCCAACTTGCTCAAGCCGGCGCTGGCCCGTGGTGAGTTGCGCACCATCGCCGCGACCACCTGGAGTGAGTACAAGCAGTATTTCGAGCGCGATGCCGCGCTGGAGCGGCGGTTTCAGATGGTCAAGGTCGACGAGCCCGATGACGACAGTGCCTGCCTCATGCTGCGCGGTCTCAAGGCCCGTTATGCCAGCCATCATGGCGTGCATATCCAGGACGCGGCGGTGCAGGCGGCGGTCAGCCTGTCGCGACGTTATCTGACGGGCCGACAATTGCCGGACAAAGCCGTCGACCTGCTCGACACTGCCAGCGCGCGGGTGCGCATGGGCCTCGATTGCGAACCGCAGGCGCTGGTCCGGCTCAAGGCCCGCAAGGCGGCGCTGGAGCTGGAGCAGCAGGCCCTGCTGCAAGATCAGCGACTCAGTGGCGGCCCTGTCGAAGATCGTCTGGCAACCATCGAGGTTCAACACGCCGAGCTCGACCGTCAGCAAATCGAACGGGTCCGGCAATACCAGCATGAGCTCGAACTGACCCGACAACTGCTCGACACACGCCAGGCCGAACCACCTCGCCCCGACGACTGTGTAGTGCTGCAACAACGCCTGAGCGAAATCCAGGGCAACCAACCGCTGTTCTCACTCGACGTCACCGCGCGCAGCGTGGCCGAGGTGATCGCCGACTGGACCGGGGTGCCGCTGGGCAGTCTGCTCAAGGACGAACAGGCCAACCTGTTGCTGCTCGAACAACAGCTGGCAGAGCGGGTGATCGGCCAGGATCAACCTCTCAATGCATTGGCCCAGCACCTTCGCGCAGCCAAGACCGGCCTGACCCAGGAGAACGCGCCACTGGGTGTATTCCTGCTGGTCGGCACCAGTGGCGTGGGCAAGACCGAAACCGCACTGGCCCTGGCCGACTGCCTGTTCGGTGGCGAGAAATCACTGATCACCCTCAACCTTTCCGAGTATCAGGAAGCGCACACCGTCAGCCAGCTCAAGGGCTCGCCACCGGGTTACGTCGGTTACGGCCAGGGCGGCGTGCTCACCGAGGCGGTCCGCCAGCGCCCCTACAGTGTCGTGTTGCTGGATGAGGTGGAAAAGGCCCACCGCGACGTGCTCAACCTGTTCTATCAAGTCTTCGATCGCGGCTTCATGCGCGATGGCGAGGGACGCGAAATCGACTTTCGCAACACCGTCATCCTGATGACCTCCAACCTTGGCAGCGACGAACTGCAGGCCGGTCTTCAGGAGCAACCCGATGCGCCGGACAGCACCCTGCACGAATGGCTGCGACCGATCCTGCGCGAGCATTTTCAGCCAGCCTTGCTGGCACGCTTTCAAACCCTGATCTACCGCCCGCTGGATGCCTGCGCACTCAAGCGTATCGTCGCGCTCAAACTCGCCCAGGTCGCCAGGCGCCTGCACCGCCATTACGGCCTGACTTGCCGGATCGAAGACTCGCTCAACGATGCACTGGTTGCCGCCTGCCTATTGCCCGACACCGGCGCACGCAACATCGACAGCTTGCTCAACCAGCAGATATTGCCGGTCCTCAGCCAGCAGCTCCTGCAGCGTCAGGCCGTCAATTTGAAAACCCTTGGCGTGATGCTGGGTTTCAGCGCCGAACACGGCATCTGCCTGTCCTTCACCGACGCTCGGCAAACGGCGTCCTCTAGGGTCGAGGAGGCCTGAACATGCTCGATTCATTGCCCGTCTTCTTCGACCACAGCCGCCACAAACTCTGGGTTCGCAACCTCGAGGCTCCACTCGATGTCCTCGCCTTCCACGGCAAAGAGCACCTGAGCCAGCCCTTCAGCTACCACATCGAATTCACCAGCACCGAGCAAGACCTCGCCGCCGAACAGCTGCTCGGCAAGGACGCGCGTTTCAGCCTGTACGCCGGCAAACAGCCACCGGTGATCAAGGGCCTGCCCACGCCAGAAATCAAACCGCTGCGCACCCTGAACGGCGTGATCACCGCCTTCAAACGCCTGTCCGCCTCCGTCGACGAAGCGCGCTACGAACTCACCCTGCAACCGCGCCTGGCCCTGCTCGGCCGCGGTCGGCAATACCGCATCTACCAGCACCAGTCGGTGCCGGAAATCGTCGAACACGTCCTGCGCAGCCGCCACGAATTCGAGGGCCAGGACTTCCTGTTCAGGCTGGTGCGCGACTACCCCAAGCGCGAACAGGTCATGCAGTACGGCGAAAGTGACCTGGCGTTCATCGCCCGGCTGCTGGCCGAAGTGGGCATCTGGTACCGGTTCACCAGCGACCAACGGCTGAACATCGATGTCGTGGAACTCTGCGACGACCAGCGCGGCTACCAGTTCGATATCGAGCTGTCGTACCGTCCGCCCGCCGGTCTGAACAGCAACGATCAGGACGGCGTCTGGCGGCTGCAATCGAGCCATCGAGTGGTGGAAAAAAACCTCCACCTGCGCGCCTACGACCCGCGTAACGCCAACGCCTGGCTGCAGAGCGACGTCGACCAGACCCGGGGGGCGAAAACCACCTACGGCGAGGCCTACCACTACGCCGAGCCCTACACCGTACTCGGCGACACCTACGACCAGGACGAAGACCTGCAAAGCGAAAGCGGCTACTTCTACGCCCGCTTGCGCCACGAGCGTTACCTCAACGAGCAGACCCTGCTGAGCGGTGTCAGCAGCAGCGCCACCCTCGTACCGGGCCAGGTCCTCACCATCACTGGCGGTGCGCCCCAGGCCTTCGCCCCCCGCGCCGTGATCACCCACCTGACTACCCGCGCCGCCCGCGATGCCAGCTTCGAATGCACCTTCGAGGCCATCCCTTACGCGGAAACCGTGTGCTTTCGCCCGCCATTGCTGCCCAAGCCAAATATCGCCGGCACCGTCCCGGCCCGCGTCAGCAGCTCGCAGGCCCGCGACCTCTACGCCGATATCAACAAGGAAGGCCGCTACAAGGTCAACTTCCTGTTCGACCGCGACAGCTGGAAGCTCGGCCAGGAAAGCCTGTGGCTGCGACTGGCGCGACCCTACGCCGGCGACACCCACGGCCTGCACCTGCCGCTGATCGCCGGCACCGAAGTGGCCATCGCCTTCGAACAAGGCGACCCCGACCGCCCCTACATCGCCCACGCCCTGCACGACGACCGCCACCCGGACCACGTGACCCTGGCCAAGCGCGACTACACCCGCAACGTGCTGCGCACCCCGGCCAACAACAAGCTGCGCATGGAAGACCGGCGCGGGCAGGAGCACGTCAAGCTCAGTACCGAGTATGGGGGCAAGAGCCAGCTGAATCTGGGGCATCTGGTGGATGCCGAGAAGCAGAAGCGTGGGGAAGGCTTTGAGCTGCGCACCGATGATTGGGGCAGCATCCGGGGTGGCAAAGGCGTGTTCATCACTGCCGATGAACAGACCAAAGCCTCGGGCGATGTGCTCGACATGGGCCCGGCCACCCGCCAGATCGAAGGCGCCCGGCAGCAAATGGCCCAGTGGCAGGAAATTGCCCAGGCCCATAACAGTCGACCACCTGCCATCGAAGGCCTGCACCAACTACAAGCAGACGCCCAAGACCTGTCCGCCCCGGCCATCCTCCTCAGCGCCCCCGACGGTATCGGCGCGGTCACCCCGGCGGCCCTTTTGCTCGAAAGCGGCGACGGGATGTACCTGCAAAGCCAGGACGACATCAACTTTGCCGCCGAGCAGCACCTGTCGGCACACGCCAAAAAAGGCATTTCGCTGCTCGCCCAGCGGGAAGGCATGCGTCTGGTGTCCGGCGAGGGTCCACTGGACATCGAGTCCCATGGCGGCCCGATGAACCTGTTCGCCCAGCAGGACATCAACGTGCAGTCGGTACAGGGGCATCTGAAGTTGTTGGCCGAAAAAAGCATCACGCTCGGCACCGGAGATGTGGGGATCTACCTCGACCCGAATGAAGGGCTGCTTTTCGAAAGTCACACCAAGATTCGCTCCAGGGGGCAGCACATCTGGGAGGGGCCCGGCGGCCAGCGTATCCCGTTGATGGTGTTGCCCAAATCGGTGTGCGAGGACTGCCTGAAAAAGGCCCAAAAGAGAGCGATTGGTTTGCTGACGCGTCAAGGTTGATTGAGGAGACATACGGATGAAAACGCCTATCCAATGGCTGGAGCAAATCGAACAGGTGTGCGCCTCAGCCGAGTTACATGAAGTCAATCTTTTGCTTGATCAGGCTAATTGGAGCCATTGCGCGGTTCCCGGGTTGCAGGCACTGGGCCCCAAGGCGCCATGGTTCTCTTTGTTCACGGGTATGCCGGAGGAAAAGCTGCTGGACCAGGCTCCGCTGTTGATGCGCCTGGACCTGACCATCTGGCAACACAGGGCCTGGCTGGAAGAGCTGATCGAACACGGCGCTTCCGAGGCCAGGCTGATGGTTCTGGTTACGTCCCTGCGGTTTGAAGAACTGAGTCATGCCTTGCAAGCTCTGCTTCAAATGCAGTGGGGCGAGCGGGTCGGCTTATTGCGTTTTTACGATCCGCGAATCTTTCCCCTGCTGCTGAACACCATCCTCACCAGCGAACAGCGCGCCGAGTTCCTGCGAGTCGCCTGCTTCTGGGGCTGGCTTGATCGCGACAACCAGCCGCAATGGAGACCGGGCACTCGCCTGCAGAAGCAGACGGGCGTCGGAGTCAGCCCCTTTGTAAAACTCAGCAATGAGCAATGCGCACGGATTATGTGCATCGGTGAGGCTCAACAACTGCTCACTGGCGGTGAATTCGATCATCTGGATGGCTCTCGGGAACAGCGTTTCAACTTGCTGTACTCATTGATCTTGCAAGCCAGACAGGAAAGTTATGTTGGCGATTTGAGCGACTACATTTGGCAGAACTTTCCTGTTTCCAATGTGCCGGTTTGATAGCTGTTTAATGCTCGTGGCGCGTTATAGGGATAAACGAGTGAAGGAGATGAACGTGCTGAAGCGCATGATGGTTATACCGTTACTGGGTGTTGTTTTTTCAATTGTCGGCTGCGGGACTTTGATTGAGCGAGACGCGTCATCGCGAAAAAACTATAGTTCGAACTATTACTATCCGGCCATTCAATATGATTGGGCCATGCTCACCCTGGAGGGCCGCGGAGGTTACGACTACACACCTGTAGTTTGTTATCTGAGTATCGCCTGCCCCTTCATTATTGTGCTCGGTATGCCTGTGGACTTCGTTGTCGACACTATGCTGTTGCACAGCGACCACAAGAGAAAACTGATCGCTGATCGGGAGTTCGAAGGCTACCTGCTGGATAAATACTGCCAGGCCGATAACGGACTCCCGGATAAGGAAAGGCTTGAGTTCTATGATCTTGACGTAAATGCCTGTCCAGCCAGAACTGTGCTTTAGATACATCGGGATTTCTCCCATGCGGCCTGAAATGAAATAAGGGAGTAAGCGGTAATGGAGATACCTTTGAGAAAAACTATGACGCGATGGCTGTTGGGGTCGCTTGGATTGGCATTGGTTGGATGCTCCACGGCGGACAATGAAATGGCCGGTGGAAATCTACAGGCGGTTAATCATACTTTGCATACGATTAATTGGTTTTCGGTCAATGGGTACAGAGCTCACGGTGGTGGTGGAAGTTCGTGTTGTATCATTTTGCCGATTAAATGGCGTCCTGGTTTGAAGGCAAGTATTGAGTGGGAAGTTGATCCGGAGCCTTTTGCTGAGTCACCACCCCTCGGGACGAATGAGTTCAGAGAGTTTATGAAAACTCATAAGGCTAAATATCGGCACTATAGCACCATAGTGGATATTCCAGAGTGGCAAGGAACAGAGTCATGCGACCTTAAGGTGCACTTTTTAACTTGCAATAAAGTCAAGGTTACGACTTCGTGTTGGGGGTACGGATCACCCAATAACCCAATTAAAGAGCCACAGGATATGAAGGAGCCAGTCGTATGCCCGAAGTAAAGAATAATTCAAACGCCAAGGTCTGGGTGCCGCCAGTTTTTCCGGTGGAGGGGCGTTTGCCTGGTGATACTGTGACGGTGACTGCCAATTATAAAAAGCAAACTGCCGAGGAGCACGGTCACCAGCGAGAGGTCGACTCAAAAGGGCAGTCCCAACGGTACGAGTGCTGCCACAGTCTGCACATCAGCCTGTTCTTCGATGGTACTAATAATAACGAATTCAATGACACAAAGAAGAGTCACCCGAGCAATATCGCCAAACTCCTCCATACGTCGATTCAAGGAAACAAAGCTAAGGGTAAGGGCTACTTTTCTTATTATATGCCAGGTGTCGGCACGCCGTTTCCGGAGATTGGCGAACTGGATTACAGCGCAGACGGCCTACGATATGCGACGGGTGGTGAAGATCGCATCAATTGGGCATTAATGTCCTTGGCTCATGCGCTGAAGTTTGCATTGACCAACGAAGAATTATCCATAGCCGACAGAAAAAAAGCAGTCAAAGACATGAGCACCTGGCAGGCCCCACTGACGAGTGTCCTGGGAGAAGGCAAACGACGGCGAGTCATGAAGGGACTGCTGGGGGGGTGGAGAAATGCAAAGAAAAGTCCCGGCAACCCAAGGTATTGGGAATCAAACTGTACGTATACGGCTTCTCGCGCGGCGCGGCTGAGGCCCGAACCTTCGTGACCTGGCTGAGCCAGCTGTTCGATACGCCGGCCGGTGCCGCGCTTCCTGAGCAACGTCTGATCGGTCTGCCGGTGAGTGTGGAATTTCTTGGTGTGCTGGACACCGTCGTCTCGGTCGGCATTGCCCATGCGGCGCCTTTTTTTGCCGGGCACATGGACTGGGCCGATGACAGTCAGTTGCTGCCGGACGCCGCGAAATTTCCGAACTTCGTCAAACGCTGCCGGCACTTCGTCGCGGCCTTCGAGCAGCGCTCGTGTTTTCCGCTGGACTCGATCCGCAACGAGGACGGTCAGTACCCGCTCAACACTTATGAAGTGGTGTACCCCAGTGTGCATTCCCATGTCGGGGGCGGGTATCCGCAGAATGAACAGGTTATTTCCCCACACGTTTCTTCGCTCTTCAGACTGCATGGGAAAAATGCCCGTGCGGACTTCTTTCCCATGCAGCCTGAAATGAAATAAGGGAGTGATCGGTGATGGAGATAACTAAGAAAAAAACAAAGGTGCGATGGTTGTTGGGCTTTTTTGGATTGGCATTAGTTGGATGTTCTACGGCGGACAATGAAATGGCGGGAGGTAATCTCAAAGCGGTTAACCATACCTTGCATGCGATTAATTGGTTTTCCGTTAATGGGTACCGAACCCACGGAGGCGGCGGAAGTACGTGTTGTATTATTTTGCCGACTAAATGGCGCCCAGGTTTAAAGGCTCATATTGAATGGGAGGTGGATACCGATCAATTCGCGTACTCAAAATGGCCATCCGATCCAGAGGGTTACCGGGCAGCTCAGTTACAGCATAAAGCTAAATATCAGCACTACAACACCATTGTGGATATTCCAGAGTGGTCGGGAACGGATTTGTGTGGTTTAAGTGTGCACTTCTTAACTTGCAATAAAATAAAAGTTACAACTTCGTGTTGGGGGTGCGGATCGCCCAATAACCCAATTAAAGAGCCACAGGATATGAAGGAGCCTGCCGTATGTCCGAAGTAAACAAAAATAAAAGCGCCAAGGTATGGGCTCCGCCGGTTTTTCCACTGAAGGGGCGTTTGCCTGGTGATGTTGTGATGGTGACAGCCAATTACAAAAAACAAATCGCCGAAGAGGTTTGTCACCAGCGAGGCGTCGATTCCAAAGGACAGTCCCTGGGGTTTGAATGCTGCCACAGTCTGCACATCAGTCTGTTCTTCGATGGCACTAACAATAACGAATTCAACGATACGAATAAGAATCACCCAAGAGACTGTATGGGAAAGCTCCCAGTGGGGATTTTTCCCATGCAGCCTGAAATGAAATAAGGGAGTGATCGGTGATGGAGATAACTATGAAAAAAACAAGGGTGCGATGGTTGTTGGGCTTGTTTGGACTGGCGTTAGTTGGATGCTCCACGGCGGACAATGAAATGGCGGGGGGGAATCTACAGGCGGTTAACCACACCCTGCATGCGATTAATTGGTTTTCCGTTAATGGGTACCGAGCTCACGGAGGTGGGGGAAGTGCGTGTTGTATTATTTTGCCGACTAAATGGCGCCCAGGTTTAAAGGCTCATATTGAATGGGAAATCGATCCTGAACCTTTTGCAAAAATAAAACGAAAAACAACTGGGTTTGAATTTGATGAGGGTGCGTGGGCTGCGCATGAGGCGAAGTTTCAGCGCTACAGCACTATTGTGGATATTCCCGAATGGTCGGGAACAGATTCATGTGGTTTAAGTGTGCATTTCTTAACGTGCAATCAAATAAAAGTTACGACTTCATGTTGGGGGTACGGATCGCCCAATAACCCCATTAAAGAGCCACAGGATATGAAGGAGCCTACCGTATGTCCGAAGTAAAGAAAAATAAAAGCGCCAAGGTATGGGCTCCGCCGGTTTTTCCACTGGAAAGGCGTTTGCCTAGTGATGTTGTGACAGTGACAGCCAATTACAAAAAGCAAATCGCCGAAGAGGTTTGTCACCAGCGAGGCGTCGATTCCAAAGGACAGTCCCTGGGGTTTGAATGCTGCCACAGTCTGCACATCAGTCTGTTCTTCGATGGCACTAACAATAACGAGTTCAACGATACGAAGAAGAATCACCCGAGCAATATCGCCAAGCTCTACCATGCGTCAATTCAAGGAAACAAGGCCAAGGATGAAGGCTACTTTTCTTACTACATGCCCGGTGTCGGCACGCCGTTTCCGGAAATTGGCGAACTCGATTACAGCGCAGACGGGCTACGGTTCGCGACGGGAGGTGAGGATCGGATCAATTGGGCGTTGGTACAGGTAGCCAGTGCATTGTCCTATGCACTGAAAAACAAAGAAGAAATAAAGCGTACAGACGCCAAGGACGCGGTCAAGGAAATGAGCACCTGGCAGGCACCGCTGATGAGCGTCCTGGGAGATGGCAAGCGACGTCGAGTCATGAACGGGCTGCTAGGCCCCTTGAAAGCTTGCAAAGAAAAGTCCCGGCTACCCAAGGTGCTGGGAATCAAACTGTTCGTATACGGCTTCTCGCGCGGCGCGGCTGAGGCGCGCGCCTTTGTGACCTGGCTGAGCCAGTTGTTCGATACGCCGGCCGGTGCCGAGCTTCCCGAACAGCGACTGATCGGTCTGCCGGTCAGCGTCGAGTTTCTCGGTGTGCTGGACACGGTCGCCTCGGTCGGCATCGCCCATGCAGCGCCTTTTTTTGCCGGGCACATGGACT
The DNA here is from genome assembly GCF_047324915.1 of Pseudomonas sp. Pseusp16. NCBI lineage: Bacteria > Pseudomonadati > Pseudomonadota > Gammaproteobacteria > Pseudomonadales > Pseudomonadaceae > Pseudomonas > Pseudomonas sp. Pseusp16. The sequence goes on from NZ_CP168522.1 coordinate 891,963, forward strand.
GGGCTGATGACAGTCAGTTGTTGCCCGACGCGGCAAAATTTCCGAACTTCGTCAAACGCTGCCGGCACTTCGTCGCGGCCTTCGAGCAACGCTCGTGTTTTCCGCTGGACTCGATCCGCAACGAGGACGGTCAGTACCCGCTCAACACTTATGAAGTGGTGTACCCCGGTGTGCATTCCGATGTCGGGGGTGGTTATCCGCAGAATGACCAAGGCAAAGCCCGAGGCGGTACCAATGAACTGGTGTCGCAGATCGTCCTGCACGATATGTATGCCGAAGCCTTCGCTGCGGGCGCGCCGTTGCAGGTACGGGAAACCGTGCTTCCGGAATGCCTGCTGCCGTCTAGACAATGGCGTGCCATGAGTCCTGCAACCGAGAGAGAGTTTGGAATCAGTGACACGCTAGTCGAACGCTTCAACGCCTGGCGCCAAACCCTCCCAGGCATAACCACCTACACCCCCACCCCCACCCCCACCCATACAAAACCCTGGGAGTACAAACCCGAGCTACTCAGTACAACAGTGGAAGAAGCCCTCGCTGATCAACTGGGCTGGATCACCGGCTGGCGCATCGGTCGTTATGCAAATGACCCGTTGCAGAACAACGACAGTTACAAGCATCAGCCGTTTTTCACCCAGGCCAACGAAATCACTGGCTACGAGACTGAGCAACAACGCGAGGCCTATGAAAAGGAGAAGAAAATCATCTTGGCCGATCGGCTGAAAGCGCCCGAGGCGGCAACGAATCATCCCGGCCCGCCCATCTACGAACCGCAGATCGACAAGACCCAGCTCAGCGAGGCGGCTGCGGAATTCAAGCGCGACTACAGAGGCTTCGACCGCAAGCAAACCAGTGCGGCCGGTACGATCACCGATGTGATCTTGCGCGACGCCATCTATCTGCTCAACGAAAACGATGAATTGCACGACCACGCCGCGATCAGGGCCGCAGGTGATCTGCGCACCAAACAATTGTTCCGCGACGATCGAGGCACGCCCAGCACCGACCCGCGCATGGCGCTGGTGGTCGCGCTGTTCGATGACCAGATACATGACTCCCGCGCCTGGTTCATGCATGACGCGTTGAAATCCCGTGAGCTGTGGGCCGGTTATTTCTTCTATCGCATGACGTATTTCGGCAATGCCAACAGCCGGGACCTGGCACCCGTGGTGGTGGCTGGACGAATACTGGGCGTGGCGATGCTCGCCGGTGCAACGGTCTACGGCATCAAGCGCGGTGGGGTGCTGGGCGGGGTTGGCGGGCTGGCCGCTGGCATCGGTGGCGCCACCATCGGCTATCAGGTGATCGACAAGGCGCGGGGTGTGGCGCTGCCGTTCCTGCCGGAGGCCGCGCAGTTGCTCAAACCGACGGCTCATATCGGCCAGGTGGCGGCTGAGCTCAAGCAGCAGATTGCCGAGGAAAACTATGCGCAGATGATCGATCGAACCACCGCCATGCTGCGCGAGGCGGGCAGTTTGTTCGAACTCACCGGGGAGGACGTGTGATGTTGCCTCTGGTACGCATGGGCGACTCGCTCAGCCCTTTCGGTGGTGAAGTGCTTGAAGGTCACTACGAGGCCTTCGGTTTCCCGGTGGCCTGCGTGGGGGATCAGGCCCGCTGCGATTTGCACGGGCTGACACGCATCAAGGAGGGCACCTCGATAGCGACCATGGACGACACGCCCGTGGCGCTGGATGGGTGCCAGTGTGAATGCGGCTGCCAACTGGTCAGCTCCCTTGCCGCTTCGTCAATGATGTCGGCGCCATGAATCGGGCGCCGCAATACCCGGACGTTATCGAACCGCGCGAACCCCGTTGGCGACGCTGGTGGCTCGCTTTGCTGTGGCTCTGGGGGTTGCAGTCGGCGGTGTTGTTGTCGTTATGGCCAGAGGATCAGCCACGACTGGAGCTCTGGTTATGGAGTGCCGTGCTGCCGTTGTGTTGGATGTTGGCACTGGCCCTGCGTGTGCTGGGGTGGCAAATCGGCCTGTTCAACCGCGATGTGTATCGGCGCACGGTTGATGCCGCTGTGCAGCGCTGGTGGGGGTGGCGGTGCCTGGGTCTGCCGGTGGAGCAAGTGTTGCTGCTGGGGCCCGTGGGCGATGAGCAAACCCATTACCACGGTTTGATGGCCGGTGCACCCGCACCCAAGCCATCGAAGCCCGATGGCTCCACGCAGCCCATGTTGTGCTGCCCGGTGGCGCTGGGCTCGTCCAGTGAGCGTACTCCGGCGTTGGCCCGACGCCTGGCGCGGATGACCCTTGAACTCCCCGAGTTGAAAGAACGCTGGCCGTCGTTGCGAGGGATCGCCTGGATCGGCGATGAGGCCAGTCAATGCGCCTATTTAAAGGCAGTGACCAAGGGCGGCGTGGTGTTGCCCGAAGCGCGCATGCCTTTGGCTGACCTGAGCGATCTGGACACGCTCATTGATGCGTTTCACCACGACTGTCGCGATGAGGCGGATTGGGTGCTCTGCGTCGGGGTGGTCTCGGTACCGAGCGCTGACGAGCCGGATCTGCCCGGTGAAGCAGGATTTCTCTGGCTGGTGAGCCATCAGGGCCGGCAGTTATTGCACCGGGGCGAGTACCTGTTGCGCGAGTCCGACGAATCGCCCGCTGAGCTCTGTGTGCAGCTACAGCGCTACGCCGGGCTGGACGCGGCACCGCCGGCTTGCCTGGCGCTGGATAAAACCAGTCAGGGCGCTTTCGTGGCAGGCGGCTGGCAGTCTGCCGAACATCAATTGTCAGGGCACTGGGGCGTGTTGGCGCAACTGGCGCCCTTCATCGGCATGTCCCTGGCGTTGTTGCAGGCAAGGGCGGCCGGACAGCCCTGTGGCTGGCTGAGCCAGGACGGAAACAATCGATTGGCTATAGGAATGGCGGTGCCTCATGGCAATGATTAAGAAGACGAGCGAAGGCTCTCTGAAGAAGGTGGGACTGGGTTATCTGCTGGTGTTGACGGTACTGGTGGTGCTCGGTTGTCTACTGTACGACTTGAGCCGCGAGTATTTCGGCTGGCCTCGACTGCCACTCAAGTCGTTGGCGCTGTGGGGGGCAGGGACCTGGTTTGCCTTGTGCTGGTTCTGCCCGGTGGTACTGCTGGCGTGGGATCGATTGGCAGTCACGCAATCGAGTCGAGTGGTTGGCGCAACGGGCGCGATGGCGACTTCGCCGTTGAGCAAAGAGGACGCTTCAGCGAATGACTCATGGGTGCCGGGGCTAAGGAAATACCTCCTCGAAAATCACAACCTGCTCTGGCGCCATAAATTCCGCTTGCTGCTCATGGTTGGCGAACCTGATCAGATCGACGCCATCGCTCCAACCCTCAGAGATAAAAAATGGCTCGCAAGCCACGACACCATCCTGCTCTGGGGCGGCAGCGCACAAAGCCAACTGGACCAGTCATGGCGCACACGCTGGCATGGCTTGACCCGCTGGCGTCCGCTGGACGGTGTGGTCTGGGCGCTGAACACAGCGCAAAGCGCCGACACCGCCGCCATGGACGTCGGCGCGCGTCACTTGCAAGAACTGGCCTGCCAACTGCGCTGGCAACTACCGCTGCACTTGTGGCAGGTCTGCGATAGCAAATGGAAACAGGACAAACGTCCGACCCAGCCGGTCGGTTGCCTGTTGCCGTCACCTGCCACGGCGCAGGCTCTGGAAACCTCGCTGGACAGCCTGCTCGATCCCCTGCGTCAGGTAGGCTGGACGCAGATGCGCGACGTTATGGGTCATGACTTTCTGGTGCGCCTGGCTCGCGATCTTCAGGTCGAGGGCATTGCCCGCTGGCGGCAGGCGCTTGATCCGTTGTGGCGTGTGTTTGAGCGTGGTGTGCCGTTGCGCGGGTTGTGGTTCAGCTTGCCGTTGCAGGGCGCTCATGAACACGCGAAGCACCTTTGGCATGTCACCCCGCCCTGGGAAGGCGTGCTCGACGACAAGGCGGTTCAGCACCGTCGCTTCGGCTGGGGCGCTGCGAGAGTCGGCCATGTGCTGGCGTTAGGTCTGATCGCGGTATGGGGCGCCGGCCTGTTGTACTCGTTCGCGAGCAACCGCGTGCACATCGCCGAGGTACAGACGGCCGTCACAGCGATGCACCAGGCGCAATCTGCTGACGAACAATTGCGCGCTCTCCATGAGGTCGCCCGGGAATTGGGTCGCCTGGATTGCCGCGCCGAACACGGCACCCCCTGGTATCAACGCTTCGGCCTGAACCACAACGAGCAACTGCTGGCAACGCTATGGCCACGTTTTGTGGAGGCCAACAACCGCCTGCTGCGCGACCCGGCTGCCGCCACTCTGCAACAGCAACTCAACGCCTTGCTCAAACTGCCCCCGGACAGCCCCGAGCGTGTCACCGGCGCCGCTGCCGCCTACGCGCAGCTCAAGGCCTACTTGATGTTGGCCCATCCGGAAAAAGCCGACGCAACTTTCCTCGCCCAGACCCTTGGTGAGGCGCAACCACAACGCACCGGTATTTCGCCGGGCCTCTGGCAAGCCCTGTCGCCAATCCTTTGGCAGTTCTACGCCGAGCAACTGGCGGAGCACCCGGACTGGCGCATCGAGCCCGATAAACGACTGGTGGCGCAAGTCCGCCAAGTGCTGCTCGGCCAGTTGGGCCAGCGCAACGCCCAGGCCAGCCTGTATCAAAAAGTCCTCAACGACGCGGCCAATCACTACCCGGCGCTGAGCCTGCCGCAGATGGTCGGCGACACCGATGCCCGGGCGCTGTTTGTCAGCAATAAAACCGTCTCCGGCGTGTTCACCCGCCAGGCCTGGGAAGGCCAGGTGCGCGGCGCCATCGACGCCATCGCCGAGGCCCGTCGCGAGGAAATCGACTGGGTGCTCAGCGACCGCCCGACAGACCTCGCCGCCGAGCTGACCCCGGACCAGTTGCGCCAACAGCTGACCGAGCGCTACTTCCAGGACTACGCCAACGCCTGGCTGGACTTCCTCAACAGCCTGCGCTGGCAGCCGGTGGACAGCCTCGGCGAGGTGATCGATCAACTGGCGCTGATGAGCGACGTGCGCCAGTCACCGCTGATCGCGCTGATGAACACCCTGGCGTATCAGGGCCAGGCCGGCGCGCGCGGGCAGGCCTTGGCCGATTCGCTGGTGAAGTCGGCGCAAAAACTGATCGCTCAGGACCCGGTGCCAGTGATCGAACAGCCCACCCTCAGCCATCCGCTGGACGCCAGCTTCGGCCCGCTGCTGGCCTTGCTGGGTAAGGACGCCGAAGGCAAAAACGACGAACGCCTGAGCCTGCACGCCTTCCTCAACCGCGTTACCCAAGTGCGCCTGAAATTGCAGCAAGTGCGCAGTGCCACCGACCCGCAAGCCATGATCCAGGCCCTGGCCCAAAGCGTGTTCCAGGGCAAAAACGTCGACCTCACCGACACCCAGGCCTACGCCAGCCTGCTCGCCGCCAGCCTCGGCGCAGAGTGGGACAGCGTCGGCCAGACCTTGTTCGTGCAGCCGCTGGAACAGGCCTGGCAACGCGTCCTGCAACCCTCGGCCGCGGGCCTCAACAGCCAGTGGCAACGGGCGATCGTCAGCGACTGGCACAGCGCTTTCGCCGGCCGCTACCCCTTTGCGGCCACCACCAACGACGCTTCCCTGCCCATGCTCGGGCAGATGATCCGCGCCGATTCCGGGCGCATCGAACAATTCCTGCAGCAACAACTGGGCGGCGTGCTGCGCAAGGAAGGCAGCCGCTGGGTGGCCGACTCGCGGCACAGCCAGGGCCTGCGCTTCAACCCGCAGTTCCTCGCAGCGATCAACCAGCTCAGCCACCTGGCCGACGTGCTCTACACCGACGGCGGCATGGGCATGAGTTTCGAATTGCAGGGCAAACCGGTACGCGATGTGGTGCAAACCACCTTCATCCTCAACGGCGAAAAACACCACTACTTCAACCAGAAAGAAAGCTGGCAACGCTTCAGCTGGCCGGGCTTCACCAGCCATCCAGGTACCCGCCTGACCTGGACCAGCGTGGTTGCCGGTGAGCGCCTGTTCGGCGATTACGAAGGCACCTGGGGCCTGATCCGCCTGCTGGAAAAAGCCAAGGTCACGCCGCTGACCGACAGTGGCAGCCAGGTCCGCCTGCAGCTCAGGGCCCCCGATGGCATCGACCTGACCTGGTACCTGCGCACGGAACTGGGGGCGGGCCCGCTGACCTTGCTCAAGCTGCGGGACTTCAAGTTGCCGACGCAGATTTTCGTCGGTGAGAGCGGTGCGGCAGTAGCGCAAAACGGGAGTGTCGAATGAGCCTGCGAAGCCTGATCGCCCGCTGCCTGGGTGAGCGTGACGCCCTGTCTCTGGCCCGGCTGCACGCCGAACGCTGGCAAGCCTGGTTGCAGCCCATCAGCGTTGAATCACCGGTCGGCGAAGACCCCGGCTACGACGACGACTTCCAGTGCATGCGCGAGGAGGTCAACAAGCTGTCCGGCGCGGACGCCGACCTGGTGATGCAACTGGCGCAGAAACTGCTCACCCAGCGCTGCAAGGACCTGCGCGTGGCCACCTACTACCTGTGGGCGCGCTTGCAGAAGGACGGTGAGGCCGGTCTGGCCGATGGCCTGGAATTGTTGGCGGCCTTGATCGAACGCTACGCCGAACAAGTCCTGCCCATGCGGCCCAATAGCCGCAAGATGGCCCTGGAGTGGTTGACCAGCGCCAAGGTGCTCGACTGCCTGTCGCTGTACCCGGAAGTGGTGAAGGACGAAGCGGAGCGCACGGTGACGGCATTGGCCTGGCTCGAGCGCGGACTGGACGCATGGCCTCAGGACCAACGTCCGGCGCTGGACGCGCTGTATGGCGCATTGTCCGCGCGATTGGCGCAGTCCGGCGGGGTGGATGCACTGGTGCCGCAGAACAGTGCCAGCCATGACGCCAATGTCCAGACCGGTGCAGCCGCTGCGACGGCCATCAAATCCGGTCGTGATCTGCTGGACAGTGGTCGGGCGCTCGCCGGGTATCTGCGCGAACAACCCCAGGGCTGGCTGGCGGCCCATCGCCTGATGAAGAGCCTGCGTTGGGACACGGTGCAGCAAACGCCGCCTCAAGACGCCAATGGCCTGACGCGCCTGACGCCGCCCCGGGGCGACTACCGGGCGCAACTCAAGCGCCTGTATCTGCAGCAGAGCTGGAGCGAGTTGCTCGATCAGGTCGAGCGAATCTACGCCGAAGGCGTCAATCATTTCTGGCTGGATCTGCAGTGGTACACCTGCCAGGCGTTGAGCAAACAACCCGCGCCCCAGGACAGCTGGGCCGATATCGCCAAGCGCGACCTGGGGATGTTCCTCGACCGATTGCCGGGCCTGGAAACGCTGTGCTGGAGCGACGGCACGCCTTTCGCCGATGAGACCACCCGCGAGTGGATCACCCAGCACGTCAGCGGCAATCGCCAACAGCAGTGGTTGCCTGCACCGTCCGCCGCACCGGCAAGTGCGGACACCGAGATCCTGTTGCTGGAGAGCGAAGCCCTGGCGCAGGCCGACAGCGACGGCGTCGAGCATGCGCTGGCCTGGCTGGCGCAGCGTCCCGACATTCACACCGGCCGACAGCGCTGGTTGTTGCACCTGCTGATGGCGCGGGTGGCCGAGCAGTACGGCAAGAGTGATCTGGCGCTGCATCTGCTCGGCGAGCTGGACGCGACCGCGCAGCGCCAGGCGCTGGCGCAGTGGGAGCCGCAGCTGAGTTTCGAGGTCAAGGCCCGGCTGCTCAAGCTGTTGCGTTTGAAAGCCCAGCGCAACGACACCGACAAAACCGCCCTGGGCCAGCGAATGGACGCACTGCTAGCGGCGCTGGTGGCCATCGATCCGGTACGCGCCGCGGTGCTGTGCGGTTAACCCTCATTCATCAGGATTTTTATTGTGAGCATGGACAATCTGACACTGCGTTATTACGACGCCGAGATGCGCTACCTGCGTGAGGCCGGTCAGGAATTTGCCGAGGCTTTTCCGGACCGGGCTGCGCATTTGAACCTGGACAAGCCCGGCGCGCGCGATCCTTATGTGGAGCGCCTGTTCGAGGGCTTCGCCTTCCTGATGGGGCGCCTGCGCGAGAAGCTCGACGATGATCTGCCGGAGTTGACCGAAGGCCTGGTCAGTCTGTTGTGGCCGCATTACCTGCGCACTATTCCATCGCTATCGATTGTCGAGCTTTCACCGCAGCTGGACGAGTTGAAGCACAGCGAAGTGATCGCAACCGGTTTTGAAGTGCTGTCGCAGCCCATCGGCCCGCAGCGAACCCGTTGCCGCTACACCACCACCCAGGATCTGACGTTACGGCCGCTGGCTCTCGAGTCCGTGCGACTGGCTCACGAACCCGACGGGCGTTCGTTGCTGCGACTTCGCTTTACCTGCGGTGCAATGACCGACTGGAACCAGATTGACCTCAGTCGCCTGCCGCTGTACCTCAATGCCGACGCGCCGCTGGCCAGCGCGCTGCATCAGGCGCTGACCCTCAATACCCAGGCCTTGTACGTACGCCTGCCGGGCGACTCGGAGCGTCAACCGTTTGAGGGGCATTTTGCGACCAAGGGCTTTGCCGAAGAGGATCGTCTGTGGCCCAAGGGTGACAGCGCCTTCAGCGGGTATCAGTTGCTGCTGGAATATTTCACCTTCCGCGAAAAATTCATGTTCGTGACCTTGTGCGGGCTCGAGCATTTAAAGTTTGCAACGGGTATAGCCTGGTTTGAACTGGAGGTGGTCCTGCGCGAGTCCTGGCCTCAAGCTTTCAACCTGAGCGCCGAGCACATTCGCCTGCATGCGGTGCCGGTGATCAATCTGTTCACGCTGGAGTCCGACCCGCTGACGCTGCAACCGTTGCAGACGGACTACCTGCTTCGTCCCATGCGCTTGCAGGACGGTCATACGGAGATCTATTCGGTGGATCGGGTCACCGCGTCGAAGAACGCCGAGCGCCACGACTACGTGCCATTCACCAGTTTCCGCCACAAGGGCGGCATGCTGCGCGATGTAGCGCCAGAGCGTTACTTCCATACCCGCCTGAAACAGGGTGCCAATGGCCTGCACGATACCTGGTTGATCCTCGGCGGCGAGGGCTTTGACAAGGACAATCTGCGTAACGACAAAAGCCTGTCCCTGCACCTGACCGGCACCCACGGCCAACTGCCGCGCAAGGCGTTGCAGAGCACCTTGCTCGACACCCTGGTGCAGTCCACACAGACGGACTTGCGAGTACGCAACCTCTGTGCGCCGACCTTGCCGTGCTATCCGCCGAACCGCGACCGTTTCCACTGGCGAGTACTCAGCCACCTGGGCTCGAACTTCCTGCCAATGCTCGACAACGCCGAAGTGCTGCGCGGCACCCTGGCGTTGTACGACTGGACCGGCAGTGAGCTGAACCGGCGGCGCCTGGCGGCCATCGTCGAGGTCAGGCACCACCTGGTGCAGCGCTTCGAAAAAGGTTTTCTGCTGCGTGGGGTGGACATCGAGGTCACCCTGGATGCCAACGGTTTTTGCGGTGAAGGCGACATCAGCCTGTTCGGCGAAATGCTCCATCGCTTCTTCGGTTTGTACGCCGACATACACCTGTTCAACCAGCTCACGCTGATTCTTCAACCTACTGGAAAGTGCCTGCGATGGAACGAGAACCACAGTCAGCGTATTCCCGGCTGAAAGCCAGTGGACTGCTGGAGGCGCTGGAGGGGCGGGTGGCCGAGGCCAGTCTGTATCGCTTCTGCCAGTTGCTGGAGCAGGCGATGCCGGATCGGCCTCCTCTGGGCAGCACCACGCACCCGGCAGATGACCCGGTGCGCTTTCGCCCCGATCCGGGCATGGGCTTTCCTGCCGGAGAACTGAAAACGATCGAAACCGATGAAAATCATCCTCGGCGCCCGGCCACGGTACGCACGCGCCTGCTCGGCCTGTATGGCGTGGACTCGCCAATGCCGACGACTTTCCTGGACGATATCGCCCAGCGTCGGGAAGGCCATCAGGCGCTGGAGGCTTTCCTCGATATTTTCAATCACCGTATCTTCACCCAGTTCTATCGCATCTGGCGCAAGTACTCGTACCCGGCCACCTTCGAAGCAGGCGGTAGCGATGCGACTTCGCAATGCCTGCTGGGCTTGATCGGCCTGGGAATTCCCGGCACCACCGAGCGCATCGCCACACCGGTCTCGCGCTTTCTGGCGCTGCTTGGCGCGATGCGTCTGCCCACCCGCAATGCCGAGGGCATCATCGCGCTGGTGACGCTGCTTGCGCCCAATACCCGAGTGAAAGTGACCCCGCACTGGCCGCAGAAGATTGCTTTGGCGCAGCCGGCAAGCCTGTCCACGCGTCAGCCGGTGAGCCTGTCCCAGGGCACGCCGCTTGGCGCTGTCGGGTACGACGCCAACAGCCAATTGCAGCTGGCGCTGTTCACCGAGGATCAAGACGAGGCGCGTGGCTGGCTGCCTCATGGCCAGTTGTACAACGACCTGCTGGTACTGCTGCGGGTTTACCTGGGCTGGCGTTGCACCGCCCGACTGCAGCTATCGCTGCCCGTACGCAGCCTGCCGCAAGCGATTCTGGGAGGCACCCCCGTACTGCTGGGCATGACCGGCATGTTGAGCTTGGGTCGAGATACCCGGCAGGACGCACAAGACCACAGCATCACGATCAATCTGGGCCGCTACCAAGGCCTGAAAAGCAACCCCGACGCCAAGGAACTACAGCATGTCGCGTACCGCTATTAACCCACTGATGATCGTTGCACTCGCCGCGTTGCTCGCCGGCTGCGGTCTGACCCAATCGGCGAGCGATTCCACCGCATCCATCGGCCGGGCGATGTTTTACAAACAGGTGAAAACCCTGCACCTGGATTTGAATGCCCGGGTGGCGACGAACACCAATGGGACAGACATGAATGGCTTGTCGGTGCCAACGCTGGTGCGGGTGTACCAATTGCGCGATGACAGGAAAGTACAGAGGGCCGCCTACGACAGCCTGTTGGGCGATGACGACAATGTGCTGTCCGGCGACCTGCTGGACACGCGGGCCGTGGTGGTCAAGCCCGGGGAAGGGATGCAACTGAATGTACCGATGGATAAGGACGCACGGTTCATCTCGGTGGTCGCGTTGTTTCGCCTGCCCGACACCGAGCGCAATACCTGGCGCCTGACGCTGTCGCGCGATGACCTGGAGCCGGACCGCGCGCGCGTCATCGAGTTGGGGGATAACCGATTGACCCTGCGACCGTTGGCCAAGGAGTAACCAATGCCCGAGTTGAGTCCTTCGCTCTATGAAACGCTCCTGCAGAACTTCGACGGTGACCTGGAACTGTCCCAGGTCAGTGAAGAGGATCAGTACACTCTGTCAGTGCTGGACAATGTGCAGCGCATCCTCAACAGCCGTGCCGGTACTCTCGCCCATTTGCCCGATTACGGGCTCCCGGACATGGGCGTGATCCTGCAGGGGTTGCCCGCCTCGGCACAGGGGTTGATGAGGACGCTGCAAGAGACCCTGATCAAGTACGAACCACGTCTGGCGGCGGTGAGCATCGAGCTGTTGCCACAGGTTCAACCGGGGCACCTGGAATATGCCCTGGAGGTGCAACTCAAGGGCGGCGGCCGGGTGACGTTCGGCACGACCCTGGGCGCCCAGGGCAAAGTCGTGGTGCGTCATCTCAAGCAGCGCAACTGGCTGTCGTAATCGAATCTGTTGGGGAGGGGAGGCCGGATGACGGCGTTATTTGAAATGCGAATTCGCGTGGGCGGTGATCCGCGCGAGTTTGCTGAGTGTGTGGCACTGCGCGATGAACTGGCCAAACTGAGTCACCCGGCCTGTCCCGATGTGGACTGGGCCAGGGTGGAGCAGTTGTGCCTGGTGCTGTTCCAGCGCAACGGAGCGGATCTGCAGACGGCGGCAGCCTTCGCGCTGGCCCGCAGTCACCGCTGCGGACTTGACGGCATGACCCAGGGGATTGCACTGATCGAGGCACTTGCCGGTGAGTGGCCCGGCGTGTGGCCGCCCGCGCCATCTGTCCGCCTGGAGATCCTGGCCTGGCTGTTCGCTCAACTGCAATGGTTGCTGCGCAGCCTGGAGGTGCATGAACGAAACCTGACGGCTCTCGCTCACCTTGCGGTTGAAATGGAGCATCTGCAATCACGCCTGGATCTTCAGGCAGCGGTTCCCGTGGTCGCCTTGCAGACCCTGCGCCAGCAGCTCCAGAGTGTCATATTCCGCGTGCAGCAAAGCCGGCTGCCGGGCACCACGGTACCGCTGGCAATGGCTGCCCCTGAACGGGCACTGGTCACCCCTGTTGTGATTTTGCCGGCTGCCCCTATGCCTATGCCCGGGATGAAAACATCGAGTCGTCGCACCGCGTTCCTGATGGGGGCAGTGGCGGCCACGCTGATACTGGCCAGCGGGGTCTGGTGGAGCGTTTCGGCCGGGAATGGTGAGGGCCGGCCGGGTCTGCAGGGCCTCTTCCAACCGGGGCAGGTCGTCCGTGACCCCGTGCGACTGGACAGTCTTTCACTGTTCGAGGCGGGCAGTGCGCAGCTCAAGCCCGACTCGACCAAGGTCTTGATCAGCGCCCTGGCCGACATCAAGGCCCAGCCAGGCTGGCTGATCGTGATCACCGGGCATACGGATGCCAGCGGCAGTCCTGAGCACAATCGGCAGCTATCCCACGCCCGCGCCATTGCCGTGCGTGGCTGGATGCAACGGATGGGCGACCTGCCGGACAGCTGCTTTGCCGTCCAGGGACTTGCTGCCAGCCAGCCGGTCGCCAGCAACGACACCGAACCCGGTCGTGCGGCCAACCGCCGTGTCGATATCCAGCTGGTGCCGCAGGCGGGCGCCTGCGGGCAGCCCTTCGCCAGCGGCTGAGGGCAATGGCTCAGCGGCCACAAGCGGGCAAGTCGTGCAAATTCTTCAGACGTCGAGATTGAACGTTCGTCGGATGGCGGGTTGCTACCATCGCAATTGCCTGCCGATATCGACACGGCTGCTACGCTTGGTCGTTGCAGTGCCCGAGCCTCATTCCTGCTCACGCTGCAAGGGTAATTACGGAGCGCGACATCCATTCCTGTCGGCAACCTGCACGGAGGCAGGCGATGGTGATCAAAAGCATGGCCGATTCGACTGCGGCGGGGGTTCCCGTGCCGCTCGATCGGGAAGAAATCGAGCGGGTGCTGGCGCTGTTGCTGGCCAGCCCGTTGTTTGCCAAGTCCAGGCGCATGGGCGGTCTGTTGCGCTTTCTGGTCGAGCACGACCTTCAGGCTTGCAACACGCCGCTGACCGAACACGCCATCGGCATCGCGGTGTTTCGTCGTGACCCGGCAGTGTATTGCACGGGCGACGATCCGGTGGTGCGAGTCCAGGTGGGGCGCTTGCGGCGCAAGCTCGCAGCGCATTACGCCGGCAATGGCCAGCAGGACCCGGTGCGCTTGAGCATTCCACCCGGGTGTTATCGCTTGACCTATCAGCGGCTGCGGCCCAAGGGCGTCGGCACTCGCCATCCGGTGGTCCAGATCCAGCCGTTTACCTGCCTCACCCGCGATGGCGATGACTTTACCCGGGGCTTGTGCGAGGAGTTGAGCTGCCGCCTGTTCGAGTCGTTCGAACAGGCGCAGACCGGGACCAATCATGTGTTGATGCGGGTGGCACGCAACAGCGAACCGGTACCGGACTTCAAGCGTGGCGGGCGTTACAGCTATTGCCTGGAGGGCAGCGTGCGGGTCGAGCCTTCGCGGGTGCGAGCGTCATTGCGTCTGGTGGATGTGGCGCAGGGGCGGATTCGCTGGTCGGCGCAGTTCGATCGTGATCGACCCTATGGCATCGCCACCCAGGAGGACCTCGCGCAGTCGATCTGCCGCTCGCTGACGGGTTACTTCGCCACGACGGGCAACGAGGAGTGAAAGGGGCAACCGCAAGGTTGCCCCGGCATGACGGTTACACGGTTTTCCACTGACCGCCTTCGTAAAGGCGACCTGCGGTGTTATCGAACGTCAAGTCGATTTCGATCGCCTTGGAGCGTGAGGTACTGAACATGGTGCTGGTCTGTACGTTCTGTTCGAACCACACGAGGATGGTTTCCACCGGCGTCAACACGGTTTCACCGGTGACGACCTGATCCACCGCAACGTAAATGGGGGTGCTGACCTGAGTGCCATCAATGCCGGTAGATAGCTGGTTGATACCCGGATGGATGGGTGCGTAGTCGTTTACAAAGGTCATGGAAATGTTCGGTCCTCCGGTAACCGCCGAACTCAACAGACCGTGCTCATCGAGTGTCGATGTTTGCCCCAGGCCGATATTGACGATATTGGTCGAGACTTTGACCTGCACATTTGCCTTGAACAGGTTGGACGCAAACAGCTGATATTGAGGCGTCCAGCTGAACTCGTTGTTGCTCAGGTAAGCGTCATAGGACTGCCAGACCACGTTGTAGTCGGCGTCACCCACCTTCTTGGCAAAGCACAGCTTGTAGCCGGACTTCTTCAGCAGCGTCAGGTCGCCGGCGGCGATTTCGATGGTGACGGTTTTTTGCGAAGCCGCCAGGGCCGACCTCAATACCGGGCCGTAATCCGACGTCTTCAGTTGCGTTGCACCCATGATCGACTTGACGGCTTCTTGCACATCATTGTGAAGCTGCTGGCTCTGTTGGCTGACAGCGATTGATTTGCTCATGGTTTCCCTCTTCCTTGGTGGTGTGTTGGACAATCAATGGGTTGCTGGCGCCTGGCACTGCAGTCCATTGACGGCTTCACTCTAGGGGCGAGGGGCAGGGCGGCTAAGTGTCTTGGTGTTACAAGCGGGTATCGGGGTTGTATCAGGGGGCAAGTCAGCGGGGCAGCCAATCGGCCGCCCCGCCTTGACCTCAGGCGGCCTTGGCATCGGCCCAGACGAAGTTCCAGCTCGTGCGCTTACCCTTGGCGACCTCGATCAGCTTGTTCTCGTACACCGTGTGATTGACCACGCCGGTGTAGGTCAGGGTGCGGGCGGCATTGGTCCCGGTGACCTCGCCCGGCTTGCCGCCCGACTCGACCATGGCTTTTTTCATGTCGGCTTCCGACGGGGCGCTGCTCTGGTTTTTTTCCACTTTGACGAAACTCATGATTCACCTCTTCCGTGATGGGGGGATCGGTGCCGGCGCGGGCCGACAAGTCGACGACCCTGCTGCACACCGACGGCCATACTCTATTGGCCAGTTCGGCGGCGCAGAAGTGACAACTGCGGCGCTGAGGTAACAATCGGGAAACAGCGCCACGCATTGAAGTATCTGCGACGTATCAAGGGTGGATTCATATCGAAGAAGGTTGCGGCGAGTATCTCGGGCCGAATGGGCGCTCACCGAATGGAATTCCATACAAGGTTTCAGAGTTGTGCCTGCAGGAAATCGCAGGTCTCGACGTCACTTGTCGATAAACCCGCGAATCGCCGCGATGGTCTGCGTCGGCGCTTCCTCCATCAGCCAATGCCCGGCCCCCGGAATCACCACTTCGGTGACCTTGTCCGCCGCATTGCGCATCACGATGGCCTCATTGGCCCCGAAGGATTTCTCACCGCCGACCGCGAGTACCGGCATGCTCAGTTTTTTGACCATCGACGCTTCATTGTCCACGGCATCCTGACGAATGCTGCGGAACTGGGCGAAGGCCGCGTGCATGGCGCCGGGGCGGGCGTAGAGTCTGGCGTAGTGCTGGCGGGTGCCTTCGTCGACCTTGGCCGGGTTGCCGGCGAATTCGTTCCAGAAGCGGTCGAGGTAGAGGCGCTCACGCCCGGCGACCAGGCGTTCCATGTCCGGTCCGCCGAAGTCGAAGTGCCACAGCATTGGCGAACGCACGATGTCGTTCCACGGCGGAATGCCCGGTACTGGCGCGTCCATCACCACCAGGCGATCGGTGTGTTCCGGGTAGCGCGAGGCATAGGCGAAGGCGACCATGGTGCCGATGTCGTGGCCGACGACCACCGAGTGCTCGATCTTCAGCGCATGCAACACGCCGCGGATGTCGCCGGCCTGGGTTTTCTTGTCGTAGCCCGCCGCTGGAATCGATGACAGGCCCATGCCGCGCAGGTCCGGCACCACCACGGTGTGGTCCCGCGCCAGATCGGCCGCCAGCGGTGCCCACATGTCGCCGGTGTCGCCAAAGCCATGCAACAGCACCACCGCCGGCCCCTTGCCGCCGACGCGCACGTGCATCGTGACGCCATCGACGGGGATGTCCTGGGTCTGGAAGGAGGCAGGGAACGGCGTGACATCGGCGTGGGCCGCGACGCTTGAGGCGAGCAGGGTGAGGGCGGTCAGCAGGGGGCGGATCATGGCGCTGTCTCCGGGGAGGTGCTGTGAGATGCATACAATCGACATGCCCCATCCTTCGGCAAACACCTGCAAGGCTTCGATCGGATGAGCGTAGACGGTTTATGGTTCTGTGCCTCGATGGAACCAACTTCGTCAATAGCGTCTAAATTTCAGGGAATATTCCCGCCACGAAGGAGCGACTCATGTTCAGGTCTCGATCATTGATTGCAGCGATTACCTGTCTGACTCTGGTCAGCGGTCCGCTGACTGCGCTGGCCGATCCGGGTAACGGCCAGGGCAACGGGAAGGCAAGCCATGGCAACCAGGGCAGTCATGGCAACAAGAACAAGAATTCCGGTGGCGGGGACTGGAGCAATGGTCCAAGCATCAATCGAGGCAGCGTGCTCGAGATCATTGGCGGGAATACGGGCTACTGGAGCCCCGGGCCGGCTTTGCCACCGGGTATTCAAAAGAACCTCGCCCGAGGCAAGCCGCTTCCACCGGGCATTGCCAAAAAACTCGATGGCCGACTGGTCGGCAGACTGCCCCACTATGAGGGTTACGAGTGGCAGCAGGTCGGTACGGATTTGATCCTGGTAGCGCTGGCCACCGGGGTCATTTATGAAATTCTCGACGGCGCGTTTGATTAACCTGAGGAAGGTCGTCTTCCTGCTGATTCAAGGTGCTCCAGCCGTCTGTCGTGACAACTTGAACTGTCTGAGGGATATCGCGTCATACGCCACGCGATATCAACCACCTACGGAAGCAATCATGCTTTTTAAAAACAAGAGTCTCGTAGCTGTAATGTCATGCGCCATGATGCTTGCAGCCGCCCCGTTACTCCCTGACGGCCTGTCGATCATGGGTTCTGCATACGCGAAGGACGGCGGTGGGGGCGGTGGCGGTGGAAACGGCGGCGGTGGCGGTGGCGGTGGCGGAAACGGCGGCGGAAATGGTGGCGGAAACGGCGCAGGCCACGGCGGCGGCATGGGTGGCGGACACGCCGGTACAGGCCATTCCGGCAGTAACGGCCGCGGCAACGGGCTGGACAGCGACCATGCCGGCAAATCCGTGCGCGACCATGGCCTCAGCGGGAACCATTTCGGCAGTGAGCGCAATGACGATAACGGCCGTGGCACCACGACCTCAGGCATCGCCCATTCCAAGGATACTCGCGGTGTCGCCAAGGCCCGGGCCATTTCGGCCTCGAAGCCGGGTGATCACAACACCAAAGGCTTGAGTAAAGCCGGACTGTCGACCTCGAAAAAATCCCATTGAGTTCGCGGTTGTAGAAATCAGTTTCAGAAAATCAAAGAACCCGCCGAGAGGCGGGTTTTTTGCACCAGGCATTAGATCACCGGCCATTGCGCATCTCGCGTCGCACCCCGCACATCATTCACTTCCTTCAGTAAAGTGGCCGCAAAACGGCCCTTGCACGGACAGAAAACGAGCCACCCGGACACATCGCGCAGTGATTTGCGTCCGCGGGCGATTTGTCATGTTCAGCGTCATTTCAATGTAGATATTAGTCAGCCCAATGCGATTTCAATGAGGCTGCCCTGTGTTCCAACGACTTGTGTGTTCGCTGTCTGTCTTGAGCCTGTCCATCGCTGCCGCCCAGGCTGCCGAGACGGTCCCCCTCAACACGCCACGCCTGAAGAGCATCGACAATTTCCGCGATGTCGCCGGGCTTGCCACCGCCTATACCACGGCCAATGACGGTACCCTGCGTGGCGGGGTGTTTTACCGCTCCAACGCGCTGACCCCGTCGGCGGCGGATCTGGCGACCCTCAACGGCCTGGGCATCAAGGCGGTCTACGACCTGCGCACGCCCAGCGAGATCGCCGCTACGCCCGACAGGATGCTCACGGGCGCGACGTACACCAACATCGACATCATCGGCGGCTCCACGTCTGGGGCGAACGTCACCAATGTCGCGTTCCACAGCGCCGCCGAAGCCACCGCCATGATGCAGGACACCAACCGTGATTTCGTCAGGAACGCGGGGATGCGCAGCGAATTCAACCAGCTGTTCAATGAGCTGGCCGCGGTCGACGGCGCGGCGCTGTTCCATTGCACCGCCGGCAAGGACCGTACCGGCTGGACCGCGGCTGTGCTGCAAAGCATCGCCGGAGTCGACGATGCCACCATCATGAGCAACTACCTGGCGACCAACGACTACACCGCCGCGCGTATCAAGGCGACCCTGGCGGCGATGCCACCGGCCATGGCGACCATCTATGCGCCGCTGATCGGTGTGGAGGCCAGTTACCTGCAAGCCGGCCTGGACCAGGTGACCGCGCAGTACGGCACGATGGATAACTACCTCAAGCAAGGCCTCGGCCTGTCCCAGGAAACCATCTACGTGCTGCGCGGCAAGATGGTGTTCTACAACAGCTTGCCGGGCGCGGCGGACCTGGCCGGCAACGCCGCGGCCGGTGCGCAGTTGTTGCAGCAACTGCAGAACAGCAACCTGTCGGGCACCTACAGCGCCTATAACTATTACCTGCAGTCGGCCATCGACGCGCGCAGCCTCGGGGGCGTCGAGTCTACCGTCGGCGGTCAGGTGCACGCCGACGCTGCCAGCTATCTGTTGCGCCAGGGCGCAATGATCGAACAGGCCGCCGCGCCCTTCACCAGCGGCACCGAACTCAAGGCCGGGCAATATCGACTGTGGAGCACCGCCCTGGCGGGGTATCTGGGCACCGACGGCTCATCCCGGGCCTCCAGCAGCAACGAGCATAGCCAGGGCATGATGATTGGCCTGACCCAGCGCTTTTCCGAACAGCTCAGCGCCCATGCCGGTTTCGGCTACAGCAACGGCAATGTCGGTGGCGCCGGTGGCGAGGCCGATACCGACCTGACTTTCTTCAGTGTCGGCGCACGTTTCGCACCCAACGGGCTGGAACGTGGCCTGTTCGTGGATGCCGATGCCAGCGGCGGCTATCTGGATTACTCAAGCACGCGCGAACTCGGTGGAGGTCTGGGCACGGCCAAGGGCGACAGTCATGGCAACCTCACCGGCGCGACCCTGGCACTGGGTTACCGTGTTCCGGTGAGCGGCGTGACCCTCGAGCCAAGCCTCGGAGTGCGAATCAGCCACGTCAACCTGTCGGGCTTCCAGGAAAAGGGCAGTGAGCTGGCCCTGGACGTCGACGGTATCCACGAGACCCGCAAAAGCGCGGTGGCCAACCTCAACGCTTCATTTGCACCGGTCGCCCTGGGCGCCTGGCAAGTGGTGCCGGGCGTGCAAGTGGGCTACGAGCATGTGTTGGGCGACCACGAAACCGACAGCGAAGGGCACTTGCTGGGCCTGGATGTTGAACAGCAGGCAGCCTTCGACAACCGTGACCAGTTCACCGGTGGCGTCAATGTCATGGCCAATCTGGGGGCGTGGAGCGTGGGTGCAGAAATCGGCGCCAGCGGTGGCGGCGACAGCCATGGTTTCAATGGTGGCCTGAAGGCGAGCTATCTATTCTGACGGGATCCTTGTGGGAGCGAGCCTGCTCCGGGCGGCGTTCCGACGAAGGCGGCCTGACTGAGTACATATCCGTTTTTTGGGTGACGGCGACTTAGGGTTTCGCCCTTACGGCGACTCACTTTTTTTACAAGCGCCTAAAAAAAGTAAGCAAAAAAACGCTCGCCCCGAACGTCCGGCCCCTCGCCTAGGCTCGGGGTTCCTTCGCTCCGGCATTCATCCGGGGGCATTGCCCTCCGGTCGGCTTCGCTCGACCTACATGCAATGGGTTCGACTGCGTCGAATGGCGCTACGCGCCATTCCCCGGATGAACACCTCCACTCAGCCTGCCGAGGGAGCGGGTGGATCAAGATCAAGAGCGGCAGGCGAGCTAACGCTCGGCCTGTTGAGTGGTGAAGGGCAGAGCGGGTGTTCGCGAATCTGCCTTCGCTCTGCTCCGCTCTTCTGTAGGAGCGAGCTTGCTCGCGATGGACGTCAACGATAACGCGGGCTGTCTGAATCCCCGCGGTGTCCCGGCGTTTTTCGCGAGCCAGCTCGCTCCTACAGGGAAACGCGTTCAATTGCGATCAGGCCGGCCGGTAGGCCGCCTCGCTTTGGCTTTGGCTTTTGATCTGCTTGCCCCCTCGTGAGGCTTCGTTCCGGTTCTGCGCAGTGGGCAACCCGGCATGGATGCCGGGTTAGCCGCGTACGGCCATGGATGGCCGATCGCGGCGGGCCCACGGAGCAGGACCGGAGCGAGGGAATGCCGAGCCTTGGCGAGGCACCGAACGTCAGGGGCAAGAGCCCTTGGTTACTTGGGGCCGGGCGGCGCTCCGCTTTTCCAAGTAACCCGCTGTAAAAGCGGAACCATAAGAAGCCGTTACCGCAGCAACGGATATGTACACCGGTAAAAGACGCGTCGCCCAACACCCCGCCATCGCAAGCAGGCTTGCTCGCGATGGACGTCAACGATGACGCGGGCTGCCTGAATCCCCGCGGTGTCCCGGCGTTTTTCGCGAGCAAGCCCGCTCCCACAATTCCTCAATTGTCCGGCATTGGCCGCGTTCGCAGGCCCTTTCTCACATCGGCGGGACTGATGCCGTAGGCACTCTGGAAATACTGGCAAAACCGCCCGACATTGCTGAAGCCGTGTTGCAAGGCCACGTCAGTCACTGAAGGCGACACTCCCTGGGACAGCGCAGCGAAGGCGCGTTCCAGGCGTACCTGGCGCTGATAGGCAACGATCGAAGTGCCCATGAAGCGCTGAAAACCCTCCTGCAAGGCGCGCAGGCTGACGTTGCTCAGTTGTGCCAGTTCCGTACCGCTGGCCAGGTGGTCGGGATGCGCCTGAATGTACTCGACGGCCAGCTTCACATGCCGTGGCGCGATCAACGGGGAAGGGCGCCGAAGGGCTTCGGTGAAGTTGTGCGGCCAGGCTTCCAGCACCGCATCGACCAGCATTTCGCGAAGGCGCGAAGGCATCAGCGAACCCGTGTTGATCAGCAGGTCGAACTCGGTTCCCGTGGCCATGTCCACCAGTGCCTTGATGCCCTGCAAGGCGGGTAGGTTCAGGTCCACCACGGGCTCGAAACGGACTTTCTGCAGGATCGGCTTGCCCAGCAGCACCGACAGTCGTTCGGTGACCAGCCCCCGGCTGATCGAGATCCCGTGCTGGGCATGATTGTCGACGAAGCGTGCCGAGCGCACCTCGGCCTTGTCGATGGCCAGCCCGACCTGGGTAAAACCGGTCGACTCGGTGCCATGGTTGAAGATGATCTTGCCGGCGGTGGGAATGACGAAGGTGATTTCATCGAGAGGGGCGGGAAAAGCCACCGTGAAGTCACCGCGATAGTGCATGCGACGGAAACTGACACCTTCGTGTCTGCCGTAGACCCCGCCGATGATGATGTTTTTGGGCGGCGGCGGAGAGTCGGAATAAAGGTTGCCGAACAGGTTCGAGAACAACGCGCCAAAGTCGTCGCAACTCATGTCGTTGGATCTGATGATGATTTGCTTGCGCGTCGTGCTTGAGTACACCTGAAGTGTCACCTTGAGCGGAGGGGCAAAGCCCTGGTACAGGGATCTGGCGATCGGAGATCGAGCGGATGTGGTTCGGGGAAGCGCCAAGACGTTATCAGTGAGTAATGACAGGTTTGTGACCAGGGTCTTTAGCGCTGTCGCCGCTCGCACTGAACATTCGGTGGCACGAGCGGTATCGGCAGGTGGGCTGACCTGAAATGGCCGTGGCTATTTCACTGGCTCTCCAGACTTGATATCCCCGCAAAAAATATCGTAGTTGCCATCGGTCGCAGCCGTTCGCACGACCACCGAGTATTTGCCGGCAAGCAGGGTTTGCAAGGGGACAGGTGCCGTCCTTGAAAACGTCCAGCCACGTATGGGTTGGCGTTCGGTGACGACGATGTTGTTCATCGCATAGGCGACAGACCCGGGTTGCTCGCAACTGCCATTATTGATGAACGAGTAAAGGCGCAAGGGCAGGGAAACGTAGGATGGAGCGCCGCTGATGAAGAAACTGAGTCCGGTTTTGTTGTCCCAGTCCGTCAACGTGACGTTTCCGATCTGACCGGCGTTTTGCCGGGTGGCAACCAACTTGACGTTCACGCCATGGTTCGATGACGTGGCGCAGCCGAAAAGGCTTGCCGCAACCATGAGTGCAGCCACTGAGATGTTGAGTTTCATTGCCAAACTCCTGAGTTGAAGAACTGCAATGGGAGAATTAGCGGGTATAGCTCAATTATCGCCTTCTGACGTCGTCCGGATAAGGCTTTCCCTTTTTGACCGGTGATGGTGGGGCGTCTGTCCCCTTCGCCAGTCATGGAACGGCGTGGCCGCGCAAACCGGCTACATTTGTAACTGGCCAAGCCTGCGTGGATTGCCCACTGGCACATTCGCCTGGATGTCGATGAAGGTTTGCAGTGGTTACGCGTGCAGTTAAAGGATTGTGCGGTCAGTTGAGCCCACTCATCATCCGCACCGGACGAATTGTGACTGGAGTGATTCATGGATCAACAAGGCAGCCATCCGCAAGAGCGAAGTCCAGGCGCTCCACAACGGGGTACCTTGCGCAGCCTGTTGATCCCGGAATGGCTCGGCAGTTACCGGCCCGACTGGCTACGAGGCGATGTGGTAGCAGGGTTGACGGCAGCGGCCGTGGTCATTCCCAAGGCGCTGGCGTACGCCACCATTGCCGGCCTGCCGGTGCAGGTCGGGCTGTACACGGTGCTGGTGCCGATGGTGATCTATGCCGTGCTCGGTACCTCGCGCCCGCTCAGTGTCAGCACCACAACCACCCTGGCCATTCTCGCCGGCTCCGCGCTGGGCCAGATCAGCCCCGATGGCGATGCGGCGACCTTGCTGGCGGGGTCCGCCACGCTGGCCCTGATGGTGGGCGCGATCCTGATCGTCGCGGGGTTGCTGCGCCTGGGCTTCGTCGCCAATTTCATTTCCGAACCGGTGCTGGTGGGTTTCAAGGCCGGCATCGGCGTGGTCATCGTGCTCGACCAGCTACCCAAACTGCTGGGTACTCACATCGACAAAGGTGGCTTCCTGCACAATGTGCTGGCCACAGCCCAGAGCATCGCTCATGCCTCGCTGCCGACCGTGGCGGTCGGTGTGTTCATGGTACTGCTGCTGGTCGGCATGAAGCGTTTTACCCCGCGACTGCCCGCACCGTTGATTGCGGTGGCGCTTGGCATCATCGGCATGAGCCTGTTTGGCCTGGAGCGCTTTGGTGTTTCCGCGGTCGGCGTGGTGCCGATCGGACTGCCCGCGCCGACCCTGCCGGTATGGTCGTTGGCCGAAACCCTGTGGCCTTCGGCGATGGGCATCGCACTGATGAGTTTCACCGAAACCATCGCCGCGGGGCGCGCGTTCGCCCGCAGTGACGAGCCCGCGCCACAACCGAATAGGGAGCTGCTGGCCACCGGCGTTGCCAACATCGGCGGTGCGTTTCTCGGGGCCATGGTCGCGGGTGGCGGGACCACCCAGACGGCGGTGAACCGCCTGGCCGGCGCCCGTTCGCAACTGGCTGCACTGGTCACCGCTGCACTGGCATTGGGCACTTGCCTGCTGCTGGCACCGCTGATTGGCCTGATGCCCAATGCCACGCTCGCCGCCGTGGTGATCGTGTATTCGGTGGGCCTGATCGAGCCGGCGGAATTTCGCGAGATTCTGTCGGTTCGCCGTACCGAATTTGCCTGGGCCGTGGTGGCCATGATCGGCGTGATGCTGCTGGGCACGCTGCAAGGGATTGTCGTGGCGATTGTCGTTTCGTTGCTGGCACTGGCCTATCAAGTCTCGGACCCACCCGTGCACATCCTCGGGCGCAAGCCTGGCACCAATGTGTACCGGCCGCAGTCCGCCGAACACCCCGATGACGAACACTTTGACGGGCTGCTGTTGCTTCGACCGGAAGGCCGGATCTTTTTCGCCAACGCCCAGCGCATCGGCATGAAGATGCACCCCCTGATCGAAGAAGCACGGCCCGCCGTTGTGGTTCTGGACCTGCGCAGCGTGTTCGACCTGGAGTACACGGCCCTGAAAATGCTCACAGGGGCGGAACAGCGAATGCAGGAAAAAGGCATTTCATTGTGGCTGGTGGGCATGAGCCCGGGTGTATGGGACATGGTCATCAAGGCGCCCTTGGGCCATACGCTGGGCGAGGCCCGCATGTTCTTGAATCTGGAGCAGGCGGTTGAACATTACCAGCGCAGTCGACGCTGAATGAACGCGGCCGGGCGCGCTCCGGACGTTGTGTGATGCATTGAAGGAGGTAACGGGCATGGCAAAGAAGAAAGCAGCAGCGAAAAACAAACCGGTCGAAGGCGACAAGCTCAAGAACAAGGTTTATCTCGAAGAACTGGAGCGGCTGCATGTCGAGCTGGTCAAGCTGCAGGAGTGGGTGCAGCACACGGGCGCCAAGATTTGCATCATCTTCGAGGGGCGTGATGGCGCCGGCAAGGGCGGGACCATCAAGGCACTGACCGAACGGGTCAGTCCGCGGGTGTTCCGGGTGATTGCGTTGCCGGCACCGACCGACCGGGAAAAAAGCCAGATGTATGTGCAGCGTTATCTGCCGCACCTGCCGGCGGCCGGTGAAGTGGTGATCTTCGATCGCAGCTGGTACAACCGCGCCGGTGTTGAGCGGGTCATGGGGTTTTGCAGCGAAGAGCAGGTGCGCAATTTTCTCACCGTGGTGCCGCGGGTCGAGCATGCACTGGTCGAATCGGGAATCATCCTGATCAAATACTGGCTTGAAGTGAGCCAGGAAGAACAGACCCGACGCCTCAAGGAGCGTATCACCGACGGGCGCAAGATCTGGAAGCTGTCACCCATGGACCTCAAGTCCTATAACCGCTGGTACGACTACTCCCGTGCCCGGGACGACATGTTCGAGGCCACCGATACCGAATTGGCGCCTTGGCGGGTCGCCAACTCCAATGACAAGCGGCGGGCACGACTGAACATCATCAGCGATGTGCTGAACAGCATTCCTTACGAAGAGGTGCCGCGGGAAAAAGTGAAATTGCCCAAGCGGCAAAGTCCCGGCAACTATCGGGACCCGAACTATCCGTTCAAGTTCATCCCGGAAAAATTCTGATCGATGCATTGGGCAGGAGCCAGCCCGGGCCGGCTCCTGCTGCATGCCTCAGGCCTTGATCACATACCCATACGCCCGGGTGCGACCGCCTTCGTGTTTCAGGTAGACACCCTGTAGCTCCGGTGTGAACCCCGGCAAGCGGTTGATGCCTTCTTCCAGGGCCAGGAAGTATTTCAATACCGCGCCACCCCAGATCTCTCCCGGTACCACGCAGAGCACACCCGGCGGATAGGGCAGCGCACCTTCGGCGGCGATACGCCCGTCCGCATCCGCCAGCGCCACCAGTTCGACGTTGCCACGGATGTATTCGATCTGCGCTTGCTGCGGGTTCATGGCCTTTTTCGGGAAGTATTCCTTGCGGAACATGTTCTTCTGCAACTGCTGCACATTGTGGCTGCGATACAGGTCGTGCATTTCCTGGCAGAGCTGGCGAATGGTGTAGTTGCGATAGCGTTCCTGATGTTGCGCGTAGATGGCCGGCAGCACCCGGCTCATGGGTGCGTCATCGCTGATGAAACGTTCGAAACGGGCGATTTGCGCGGCCAGGTGGGTCATCTTCGCCCAGTCTTCAGCCGGGGTGAGCAAGAACAGAATCGAGTTCAGGTCGCATTTTTCCGGGACGATGCCGTTTTCCCGCAGGAAGTTGGCGAGGATGCCAGCGTGAATACCGAACTCGGTGTAGCTGCCGTCCACCGGGTCGATGCCCGGGGTGGTGAACAGCAGTTTGCATGGGTCGATGAAGTACTGCTTCTCGGCGTAGCCACCAAAAGCGTGCCAGCGGTCCTTCGGATGAAATTCGAAGAAGCGGATGTCATTGGCGATTTCGTCCGTCGGGTAGTCTTCCCACGCGCGCCCTTCGATGGTGGACGGCACGAACGGCCGGACCATGGTGCAGGCTTCGATAATCAACTTGCGTGCTTCGATGCCGAACTTCACGCAGTCCTCCCAAAGGCGCAGGCCGCTGCGGCCTGAGTGAATGCGCGCGTTGACATCCAGCGAGGCGAACAGCGGGTAGAACGGGCTGGTGGAGGCCTGGGACATGAAGGCGTTGTTGAGCCGGTGGTGGTTGCAATAGCGGGCCTGGCCCTTGATGTGCCGGTCTTTCTTGTGCACCTGGGAGGCCTGGGAAAAACCGGCCTGCTGTTTGTGCACCGATTGCGTGACGAAGATGCCCGGGTCGTTCTCGTTCAGGTCGAGCAACAGTGGCGAGCAGTCTTTCATCATCGGGATGAACTGTTCGTAGCCGACCCACGCCGAGTCGAACAGGATGTAGTCACACAACTTGCCGATGCGGTCGACCACTTGCCGGGCGTTGTAGATGGTGCCGTCGTAGGTGCCCAATTGAATGATCGCCAGGCGGAATGGCCGTGGCAGTTGGGCCTTGTCCGGGGCGACTTCGGCAATCAGTTCGCGCAAGTACTCTTCTTCGAAACAGTGGGCGTCGATCCCGCCGATGAAACCGTAGGGATTGCGCGCGGTTTCCAGATAGACCGGCGTGGCACCGGCCTGCAACAGCGCGCCCTGGTGGTTGGACTTGTGGTTGTTGCGGTCGAACAGCACCAGGTCGCCCGGAGTCAACAGGGCGTTGGTCACCACCTTGTTCGATGCCGAGGTGCCGTTGAGCACGAAATAGGTCTTGTCGGCGTTGAACACTTGCGCGGCGTGTTTCTGTGCCAGCAGCGCCGGGCCTTCGTGGATCAGCAAGTCACCGAGCTTGACGTCGGCGTTGCACATGTCGGCGCGAAACAGCGTCTCGCCGAAGAAGTCGAAGAACTGCCGGCCGGCCGGGTGCTTGCGAAAGAACTGGCCGCCCTGGTGACCGGGGCAGGCAAAGGTCGCGTTGGCGGCCTCGGTGTACCGTTTGAGCGAATCGAAGAACGGCGGCAGCAAGCTTTCTTCATAGGCCTTGGCCGCTGTCTCCAGTTGGTTGCCATGGTATTCGACGTTGCTGGGGGACAGGTCGAAGATGCCGTTCACTTGCAGCAGCACGTCATTCAGGTGTTTGTAGACTTCTCGGGGGCGGGTACTGGTGCCGGGGGAAGGCACCAGGAAAATCGGCACGTCAAAACCGGTGCGCTGAATGACGTCCAACGCTCCAGCCAACACGTCATTGACCGACACCACGGCCACGGCGACGTCGGTGAAGTCGGTTTGACTGAGCGGGACCACCTCCCGGGCGTTCAGGAAGCATTCGGAGGTGCCATCGCTGGCGGCAATTTTCAGAGCTTTCATGGGTGGTGTCTCCTGGCGGGCACTCAATTGTCCGCAGCTTTTTTAGAGAGCAACTTCCGAGGGAGCCTTCCAGTTCCCCTGATCGGAAATCATGTCACCACTGGTTATAGAGCATATTCCTGATCTGTCAGGCTTTTAGCGATTTGCTGGACGAGAGGCCATGGTCCCCCCGATAGCGGTCAGCCGTTCACCAGTGCAATCGTGAACGAAACTACGATCATGCACGCAAAAGCAAAATTGATATTCATGAAGTTTCCATCCAAAACATGAGTGACGGTGCCATCTTGGACAGGTCACAGGAAAATGAAAAATTCGCTGTAATGATTTGAAAGATCGAAAAAAATGATACCGGGAAGTATTTTCCCCGCCGGCCGTTTGTGTTTAACCCGTGCTTTGGCTAATCTCACGAAAACACGCAGTTACACGCATAAACAGGCGAAAACATGCACGACAATCATTCTGCTGCCGAGCTGCCGTCAGTGCGCCGGCAAAAAATCCTGTTGATCCTCGAACGTGACGGCAAGGTCATGGCCTCGGAGTTGAGCCAGCACTTCGCGGTGTCCGAAGACACCATCCGCCGCGACCTGGCGGAGCTGGCCAGCGCCGGCCTGGTGCAGCGGGTGCACGGCGGGGCGTTGCCGCGGCCCAAAGACTCGGGCAAGGACTATTTCACCCGGATCAGCGAAACCGACGAGGTGAAAACCCGGTTGGCGCAACTGGCTGCACGACGGGTGCGGGACGGTCAGATCGTGGTGTTCGATTCCGGCACCACCACCTTGCAGATCGCACGCTCGCTGCCGGCGGACATCGCCATCACCGCGATCACGGCATCGCCGATGACGGCCATTACCTTGTCCGAATACAAAGGCATCAAGGTGATCCTGGCTGGCGGCCAGCTCAACCCGGCAACGATGTCGGCCAGCGGCCACGAAACCCTGCGGCTGCTGGCGGGCATCAAGGCCGACCTGCTGTTTACCGGGGTCTGCGCGATTCATCCGCAGGTGGGCCTCAGTTCGCTGCACTTCGATGAAGTGCCGGTGAAACAGGCCATGCTCGACTGTGCTTCCCACGTGATTGCCGTGACCACGGCGGACAAGTTCGGCGCGGTGGAACCCTTTGTCGTCGCGCCTTGTCAGCGCGTGCACACGCTGATCACCGAGCAGCATGTGGCGTCAGGCAGTGTCGAGGACTACCGGGCGTTGGGGGTCGAGGTGGTGCAGGCGCAGGATTGAACACTTTTTTGTGTCCACCGAAGATCAAACTGTGGGAGCGGGCTTGCTCGCGAAGGCGGTGTGACTGCCGCTGAATATGTGTTGAATGTACCGACCCCTTCGCGAGCAAGCCCGCTCCCACAGGGATTGATGTCGAGCTCAAATATCGAGGCCGGTACAAACAACATCCATGTTGAATGTATTGGCCAGTAACCTCAGCGCAGTCGCTCAAGCATCTGGTAGTACCACATGCCGGCAGCGAGCATCGGGTTGCCCAGCAGGTCGCCCATGGGTACGCGGATGTGCTGGCAGGCAGCGAACGTGTCGAACTGCTCCAGCTGCCCGGTGATCGCGCGGCCCATGATTTCACCCATGATGTGGCTGGTGGCGATGCCGTGGCCGGAGTAGCCCTGGCAATACCAGACGTTGTCCGACAGCTTGCCCAGTTGCGGGATGCGGTTGATCACGATGCCCATCGCGCAGCTCCACTGGTAATCGATGGCCACGCCTTTGAGCGCCGGGAAGGTCTGCTCGATGCACGGGCGCAGCTCGGCGGCGATGTCGCGTGAATCCTTGCCGCTGTAGTTGGCGCCGCCACCGAACAACAGGCGACCGTCAGCGGTGAGGCGGTAGTAGTCAAGCACGAAACGGCAGTCGTAGACCGCCAGGTCTTCGGGGTTGATCTGTCTGGCCAGATCGCCCAGCGGCGCGGTAGTGACGATGCCGCCCATGGCCGGGAAAATCTTGCCCTTGAGCTTGCCCGGTTCCAGCTTGTGGTAGACGTCGCCGGCCAGCAGCACCTGACTGGCCTCGATGTGCCCGTGGGCGGTACGTACGCCCGGGCTCTGGTGAAGGCCATCGCCGTGGATGATCTCCAGCACTTCGCTGTTTTCGAAGATCAACGCGCCCAGGCTTTCGGCTGCGCGGGCCTCGCCGATGCACAGGTTGAGCGGGTGCAGGTGCATGTTGCGGGTGTTCTTGATCGCGCCGTGGTAGAGGTCGCTTTGCAACAGGTCGCGGACCTGGCTGCGGTCGAGCAGGCTGACTTCATCGCCCATGCCACGGCGCACGGCTTCCTCGTAGTCCTTGCGCAAGCCATCCATGTGCGCGGGCTTGTACGCCGCGTGCAGGTGGCCGTGCTTGAGGTCGCAGGCGATGCCGTACTTTTCCACGCGCTGGCGGATGATCTGGTGCCCGCGCCAGCGCAGGTTCCAGATGAAGTCGTCGACTTCATCGCCGATGGTGCGGCGCATCTGTTTGCGCATGGCTTCATCGCCCGAGAGACTGCCGGTGACCTGGCCGCCATTGCGCCCGGTGGCGCCCCAGCCGATCTTGTGGCTTTCGACGATGGCGACCTTCAGGCCTTTTTCCGCCAGCTCGACGGCGCTGGCCACGCCGGTGAAACCGCCGCCGATGATCACCACGTCAACCCGGTGCCGGCCTTGCAGCGTCGGGTAATCGGTGTCCTGGTTGAGGGTGGCGGTGTAGTAGGAATTGCAACGTTGAGTCATGTCGGTGTCCAGGCAAAATGGGGAGAAGCTCAATGCCGGTCAGGCGAACGCAGTCATGTGGGAGCGGGCTTGCTCGCGAACGCGGTGTGTCATTCGACATCAACGGTGAATGACACACCGCGTTCGCGAGCAAGCCCGCTCCCACAGGTTCTGTGTATGGCTGAGCAGGAGCGTAAGGAGGGAGCGCGCCGATCAGGCGGGCAGGGCGCTATCCGGCGGACGTGCGGAATGACGCAGTTTGGAACGGCGCAGGGCCATGGGCAGGTTGACGATGCGCTTCATGCAATGCCGTCCACGGCCAGCAGCGAGGTGGCCTGGAGCGAAATGTTCAGCAGGTGCTGTTCTGACGGCAAAGTACGCATGGCGCAGGTTTCCGGCGGCGCAAATCGTCGGTGGCGAGTAGAACAAGCCATCCGGGGATGGCTGGATACTAGGGAGGATTGTGACGCGTGTAAATGTCTGGTTCAGGACATCAGGTGCACACCAAGGCCGATCAACCCGCAGACGGTCAACACCTCGATCACCCCGCGCTTGAAACGAAGCAACGCAATGCCCGCCACCAGGGCGATCAGCAGCGAAGGCCAGTCCAGTCGTCCTTCGAAGCCTTTGGGCCAAAGCACATGGTAGCCAAAGAAACACGCCAGATTGAGAATCACGCCCACCACGGCAGCCGTAATGGCCGTCAGTGGCGCGGTGAAGGTGAGTTCGTTGTGCGTCGACTCCACCAGCGGTCCGCCGGCGAGGATGAACAGGAACGAAGGCAGGAAGGTGAACCAGGTCACCAGCGTGGCGGCAATGGCGCCGGCGACAAACGCTTGATCCGGCCCGAAGACCTGATGCACGTAGGCACCGATGAAACCGACAAAGGCGACGACCATGATCAACGGACCCGGAGTGGTTTCACCGAGCGCCAGACCGTCGATCATCTGCGTCGGCGTCAGCCATCCGTAGTGACCGACCGCGCCCTGGTAGACATACGGCAGCACGGCATAGGCCCCTCCGAAGGTCAGCAGCGCAGCCTTGGTGAAGAACCAGGCCATCTGGGTCAAGGTGCCTTCCCAGCCGAACAGTGCGGTGAGCATGGCCATGGGCAGTGCCCACAGGATCGCACCGACAACGGCCAGGCGCGCCAGTTTCCAGCCACTGAAACGGGCGTGCTCCGGGGTCGGGGTGTCGTCGTCGATCACGGCCGGGCCGAAGGATTTTTTCGCCGCGCCGTGGCCACCGGCCCTGAATTTTTCCGGTGCCAGTCGTCCGCCGAAATAACCGATGACTGCCGCGCCGAGCACGATCAACGGAAACGGCACGTTGAGCACGAAGATGGCCACGAAGGCCGCGGCGGCGATGCCCCATAACCAGCCATTCTTCAGCGCCCGCGAGCCGATCCGGTGAGCCGCCTGCACCACGATGGCCGTGACCGCCGGCTTGATCCCGTAGAACAATCCGGCGACCACGGGCACTTCACCAAAGGCGATGTACACCCAGGACAGTGCAATCAGGATGAACAACGACGGCAACACAAACAGCACGCCAGCGATCACGCCGCCCCAGGTCCGGTGCATCAGCCAGCCGATGTAGGTCGCCAGCTGCTGAGCCTCAGGCCCAGGCAGCAACATGCAGTAGTTGAGGGCATGCAGAAAGCGCCGCTCGGAGATCCAGCGCCGGCGTTCGACCAGTTCCTGATGCATGATCGAAATCTGCCCGGCGGGCCCGCCAAAGCTGATGAAACCGAGCTTGAGCCAGAATAGAAAGGCTTCGCGCAGGCTGATGGACCGGGGCAGCAGCACATCCTGCTCCGTGATCGGGGAGGGCGTGGGGCTCAAGAGGAAACTCCTTGTGCAGAGGTGTTTTGAGCCAATGACTGTAGCTACACCGAAGCGCGTTGGATAGTCACCTGATGCTGCGCTTCTGCCCAGCGCGTGACGGCTGACCGGTCGCTGTCACGGGCATCGACCCAGCGTGCGCCGCACGCCACGTCTTCGCGTTTCCAGAACGGCGCGTCGGTTTTCAGGTAGTCCATGATGAACGCACAGGCTTCGAAAGCGGCTTGACGATGGGGGCTGCTGACACCGACAAACACGATCGGCTCGCCGGTCGACAACGGGCCGATCCGATGCACGATCTCCACGGCCCGCAGCGGCCATCGGGCCCTGGCATTGTCGATGATGTTCTGCAGTGAACGTTCGGTCATGCCCGGGTAGTGCTCCAGAAACAATCCGGCGACCGCCTCACCCTGATTGATGTCGCGCACGTAGCCGACGAAATTGACCACGGCACCCACGCCCGGATCGTTCGCCTGCAGGCTGTCGATCAACCGGCCGACGTCGAACGCTTCACGCTGGACCCGAACCGTCATGTCTCAACCCCCGGTGACCGGTGGAAAAAAGGCGATCTCGTCATAGTCCCCGATCACCTGGTCCGGATGGCACAGCTCCTGGTTCAGGGCACACATCAGGTTGCTTTCACCCAGCACATTGCTCCACACCTCACCGCGAGCCATCAGCAATCGGCGCACGTCTTCGATGGTCTTGAGGCTGTCGGTCAGGGGCAGTTTTTCACCGCCCAGATTGAGCTGCTCGCGGTAACGGGCGAAGTAGTTGATCAGGATCATTGTGCGTCCTCGAACTTGAAATGACCGGAGCGGCCGCCTTGTTTGCTCAGCAGACGGATGTCATCGATGACCATGGCGCGGTCCACCGCCTTGCACATGTCGTAGAGGGTCAGCGCTGCGACGCTGACGGCGGTCAGGGCTTCCAGCTCGACCCCGGTCTGGCTCTCGACGCGGCAGGTGCCGACAATTTTCACACTGTCCGGTGTGCAGGCCTTGAGTTCGACGTGGATCGAACTGAGCAGCAGGCTGTGGCACAGCGGAATCAGCTCATGGGTTTTCTTCGCCGCCATGATTCCGGCGATTCGCGCGACGGCAAACACATCGCCCTTGGGGTGGCCGTCGCTTTGAATCAACTTCAAGGTTTCCGGGCGCATCCGCACCCAGGCCTGGGCCTGGGCTTCACGCAGCGTCGAGGTTTTTTCGCTGACATCGACCATGTTGGCGCGACCCTGACGGTCGAGGTGGGTCAGGCCATTGGGCGATGCATCTGAAATGTCTGTCATGGGGAGTTCCTGCGCTTGCCAGCGCGGTGATCGGGTGAAGGCATCATGCCGGGCTGTAAATGCGTGGTGCGTTTCGGTGAGGGACGTGAATCAGGTTGAGGCGATGTTTGATTGCCCATTGCACGGTCAGGGCGGTGGGCGCCGACAGGCTGACCAGCGTGCCGAGCCTGGCCCTGACGGCTTTGTGAATCAGCTCCAGGCTGCAACGGCTGGTGACCACGGTGAAGCCGCTGCGGCTGTCGATGCCGGCGTGTTGCAGGACACCGATCAGTTTGTCCAGTGCGTTGTGGCGGCCAATGTCCTCGCGGCAGATCAGCGCGTTGCCATGAGGGTCGAAGTACAGCGCTGCGTGCAGTGCACCGCTGCTGCGGGCCATTTGTTGTGCCTGTTCGATGCGGCCGCGAATGTCGATGAAATGCTCGGCGGGCGGCAGGGGAACCGGATCGAGAATCTGCAGTTTCGGCAAGGCCTGTTCCAGCGCTTGCACACCGCACAGTCCGCAGCCACTGGTGCCCGCCATTTGCCGACGATGGTTCTTCAGTGCCCAGAACGCGCGGCTGGAGATCTGCACGTCTGCTTGAACGGCCTGGTCGAAATGGGTGAGGCGCAGGTCGTAGATTTCGCTCTGGTCTTCGACGATGTCGTTGCTGACGCTGAAACCACGGATGAAATCTTCGAGGTTGCCCGGCGACACCATCATCACGGCCTGACTCAAACCGTTGTAGGTGATTGCCAGGGCAATCTCTGAAGCCAGCGCCGCCTGACAGACTGACGCCGCGTTGTCGTACTCGCGAAAGTTCACATTCAGCGGCTTGGGTGCGGGGGCGTTGGTGTCGCTTCGAATATCGGTTTGTTCAACTTGGCATAACATGAAAAGAACCTCGAAGCGCTGAATTAAGTTCAGGCTACGGGTAACTTTTCAACGCGTCCAATCGCTTGTTCCGATGCGCCGATTGGTGATGTCTATCAGGCTGGCCAAACAGGTCTTTTTCGGTTTTATATAAAACCGCAACTTGATCAGTGAGTCCGGCTGAATAAAGTTCGGGCTTCGGCGAAACACTTCTCGGCAATTGCCGAGCGCGGTTCGGTCTTGCGCATGACCAGGCCCAGGGGGGCGAGCACACTGGCATCCGGCAGTTCGATGAACGACAGGTGTTCGATGGGTTCTTCCAGGCCGCTGTCCAGCGGCATGATCGCGCAGCAGAAACCTTCGTGAATCGCCTGCAGCAATTGGTAAGTCGAATCGCTTTCCAGGATCGGCTGCGGGTCCAGTCCGCGGCTGCGAAAGCTCAGGTCGATGGATTTGCGGTAGTGCATGCCGTTGCTGAGCATCCCCAGCGGCAGTTCGGCGGCGTCCTCCCAGCTCATTTGCGCACCCTCGAAATGGAAGTGGCGGGTGTCGTACAGCAGGCCGACGCGGGTTGCGCCGATCTCGAAAAACTCGAAATAGCTCGGATTGACGTGATCGAGGTAGCACACGCCCAGGTCAAGCTGATTGTTGCCCAGGCCCTCGATGATCTGGTCGGAACTCATGGAAGACAGGCTGTACTTGAGCTCGGGAAAGCTGCGGGACAGGCCCTGAATGTAGGTGACGGGGTTGAAGCTGCTCAGCGGCACCAGGCCCAGGCGCAAGTTGCCGACGAGCTGGCCCCGGCACGCGGCGGCCTCGGCGAAGAGCCCGTCGTGGGCGGCCAACAGGGTTCTGGCCCACGCCAGTACCCGCTCGCCGGCCTGGGTAAAACCCTCGAAGCGCTGCCCCCGGGTGACCAGCACCAGGTCCAGTTCATCCTCCAGGTTGCGCAGACGCATGGACAGGGTGGGCTGGGTGATGTGGCAGCGCGCGGCAGCCTGGCCGAAGTGGCGGGTCTGCTCCAGGGCGATCAGGAACTTGAGTTGTTTGATGTCCATGACGGCACCTGCTGACGGGGGAGTGAAGGGTAAGTATTGACTCAGGTGCGCAAGACACAAGGCGCGGCGGAAACCGTGAGGTGTGGACGATCTCACTGTCCTGGGCGTGCGTCCAATCACTGGTATTTAAGGGGTTATCGATGCGCTCTATCGTCGATGGTGTTTTATATTGATAGAGCGGCTCGATAGTCTGGTTGGTTAGAGTGATTAGACAGCGTTTGTTGGACCGATTTAGTCTCCGGAAGTTGTTTAATTCAGCTATTTAATTCATGCCAGCCGGAGAATCCCATGAGCGTTAAACCGGATGCGTTGTTTATCCCTTTGAATATTGCCGTGCTGACAGTCAGCGATACCCGTGAATATGCCAATGACACTTCCGGCCAACTGCTCGCCAGTCGTTTGCTGGAAGCCGGCCACACCCTCAGCGAGCGCAACCTGCTCAAGGATGACCTGTACAAGATCCGCGCGCAGGTGGCGAACTGGATTGCCGACGACGGCATTCAGGTGGTGTTGATCACTGGCGGTACCGGGTTCACCGGCCGCGACAGCACCCCCGAGGCGGTGGCCTGTTTGCTGGACAAGCAGATCGACGGATTCGGTGAGCTGTTCCGGGCGATTTCGATCCTCGACATTGGTACCTCCACAGTGCAGAGCCGGGCACTGGCCGGGCTGGCCAATGGCACGCTGGTCTGTTGCCTGCCGGGTTCCACGGGCGCCTGCCGCACCGCGTGGGAAGGCATCCTCGCCGAGCAACTCGACGCTCGCCACCGGCCGTGCAATTTCGTACCGCACCTCAAGCCCGTGCAAGCCTGCGGGACGCGGGGATGAGCGCTGCACCGCTGATGTCGGTGGAGCAAGCCATCGACCGGCTGCTGACAATGGCCGAGGCACACAGGATTGAAGACAGCGAAGCGGTGCCGCTAAGTGCCGCCGGGCAGCGGGTGTTGGCCAATGACCTGGTGGCGACCCTCGATCTGCCGCCGTGGCCGAACAGCGCCATGGACGGGTATGCCCTGAATGTCGACGGCTGGGATGGGGAGCCATTGAGCGTGTCGCAGCAGGTGTTTGCCGGACACGCCCCCGAAGCCTTGGCACCGGGAACCTGCGCGCGCATCTTCACCGGCGCGCCTGTTCCGCCGGGTGCCAACTGTGTGGAGATGCAGGAAAACACCGAGGTGCTGGATGACGGACGGATCCGGTTCAAGCAGCCACTGCGCGCCGGCAATAACATCCGTCCGCAAGGCCAGGAGAACGGCGTCGGCGATGTATTGCTGCGCGCCGGCAAACGCCTTGGTCCGTTCGAGTTGGCTGTCGCGGCGGCGCAGGGCTGCACCCATGTGCAGGTCGTGCGGCGACCACGGGTGGCGTTGTTGTCCACCGGCGATGAACTGGTCGAGCCGGGCACGCCACTCAAGCCCGGCAGCATTTACAACAGCAACCGCACATTGTTGAGCCATTGGTTGAGTGCGTTGGGTTGCGAGGTTATCGATGTCGGCATACTCCCCGACGAGCCGCGCCAGACGCGGCTCAAGCTCGAACAGCTGCAACACGCCGCTGACCTGATGCTCAGCACTGGCGGTGTGTCCGCCGGTGACGCCGACTGCCTCGGCCAGGTGCTGCGCGAGTGCGGCAAGCCGTTGCTGTGGAAACTCTCGATCAAACCCGGCAAGCCATTGACCGTCGGCCACTTCGGCCGCGTGCCGGTGATTGGCCTGCCGGGTAATCCGACATCGGCGTTGGTCACTTTCGGCCTGTTGGCCCGGGTTTACCTGTTGCGGATTCAGGGTGTCGAAGACGTCGAGCCCTTGAGCTTTCCGGTCAGGCTCGGCTTTGCCTGGCCCAAACCCGGCAGTCGGCGCGAGTACCTCAGGGCGAAACTCCAGGCCGGTCAAGCGGTGCTCTATCCGAACCAGAGCTCAGGCGTTTTGTTGGGGGCCTCCTGGGCCGATGGGTTGTTGGAGGTGCCGGAAGGCTGCACCTTGGCAGAGGGCGACACGGCGCGGTTTATTCCCTTCAGCGAGCTGTTCTGAATACACCTGAAATACCTGTGGGAGCGGCGGTGCGGCGATCCGACTTGCTCGCGACGAGGCCGGCACATCCAACAGTGATATTGACTGACCCACCGCCTTCGCGAGCAAGCCCGCTCCTACAGTTTGATCTTCAGTGAACGCCAATCCTGCGGCCAGCCACAATCCCTGTGGGAGCGGGCTTGCTCGCGAAGAGGTCGGCATATGCAAAAGA
This sequence comes from Pseudomonas sp. Pseusp16, assembly GCF_047324915.1. Taxonomy (NCBI): domain Bacteria; kingdom Pseudomonadati; phylum Pseudomonadota; class Gammaproteobacteria; order Pseudomonadales; family Pseudomonadaceae; genus Pseudomonas; species Pseudomonas sp. Pseusp16. The sequence continues at coordinate 929,509 of NZ_CP168522.1, forward strand.
GATATTGCCTGACCCACCGCCTTCGCGAGCAAGCCCGCTCCCACAGGTTTTGTGTGTTTCTTGAGTCTCAGTTCAGCACAAAGTCCACCGGTTCCAGTTGTGGCGGCAGTTCTGTCACGCCCAGTGCTGCCAGTACATCACGCTCGATGTTGCGCACGATGGCGTCGGTGGGCAGGTCGTTTTCATCGCGGCCGAACGGGTCTTCCAGTTCATCGGCAATCGCGTCCAGGCCGAAAAAGGTGTAGCTGACGATCGCGGTGAAAATCGGCGTCAGCCAGCCCAGGGGTTCGGCCATGGCAAACGGCAGGAGGATGCAGAACAGGTAGATGGTGCGGTGCAGCAACAGGGTGTAGGGGAACGGTAGCGGGGTGTTCTTGATCCGTTCACAGACCGCCTGGGCGTGGGTCAGGCTGGCCAGGTGGTTGGCCATGAGCGTGTAGCGCCAGTCGTTGACCGCCCCGGATTCGTTGAGTGCCGAACACTGCTGACCGACCTGCATCAGTATCTGCCCGCTGATGTCCGTACTGTTGCCCTTGGGCATCGGTTGCAGCCAGTCGCCGCTGGCGGCCAGTTCGTTTTCCTGGCGCAGCCGCGCGTTGAGGGCATGAGCAAAGCCGCACAGGTTGCTCAGGATCGTGTGTCGCTCATCCGTGTCCTTGATGACCAGGGTTTCACGAATCATCGAGCGCACTTCCACTATCACATCGCCCCACGCCTTGCGCGCTTCATACCAGCGGTCGTAGCAGGCGTTGTTGCGAAAGCTCATGAAGATCGACAACGACAAACCCAGCAGCGTGAAGGGCGTTGCACTGACCTTGGAAAAGTAGCTGGGATGCAAGGTTTCAACGAGCACGATGGCCGAGGCGAGCAACGTCACCATCAGGCTGCGCCAGGCAATGCGCTTGGCGATCGAACCCTTGAGGGACGTCAGGACGCCGATCAGGTTGGGTTTGGGTCTCACGATCATGGGTTTCAGCCGCCCGTCATGTTCATGAAGCGAATGACCTGTACGTCGTCGTTCACTTCGAAGTTGTGTCGATAAGGCTTGAGCTTCATCGCCTCGATAATGGCTTTCTCCAGGCGCTCGGGCTGTCCGGGGTGGCTGCGCAGAACAGCCTTGAGATCCACAGAGTGCTCATTGCCCAGGCACAGCAGCAGACGTCCTTCCACGGTCAGCCGCACCCGATTGCAGGTGCCGCAAAAGTTGTGGCTGTGGGGTGAGATGAACCCCAGGCGAATCTGCGGCGCCTCGGCCAGGCGCCAGTAGCGCGACGGGCCCTGGGTCGACTCGGCGGAATCAATCAAAGTGTAGCGTTCGGCGATGCGCTCGCGGACCTGGCTGCTTGCGAAAAACGATTCGGCGCGGCTGTGCTCGTCGATGGTGCCCAACGGCATCTCCTCGATGAAGGAGATGTCGAGGTTGCGGTCGATGGCGAAGCTCACCAGATCGTTGATCTCATGGTCGTTGCGGCCTTTCATCACCACGCAATTGAGCTTGGTGTTGCGAAATCCGGCCTGGTTGGCCGCGTCGATACCCTTGATGACCTGCGCCAGGTCACCGGTGCGGGTCAGTTCGCGAAAACGTTGCGGGTCCAGGCAGTCGAGGCTGATGTTGAGGCGCTTGACCCCGGCCTCGAACAACGGCTCGGCGAGTTTGGCCAACTGCGAACCGTTGGTTGTCATGCACAGTTCACGCAGGCCGGGCAGGGCGGCGATCTTCTGGCACAGCTGCACCACGCCCGGACGGATCAGCGGCTCGCCTCCGGTCAGGCGGATCTTGCGGGTGCCCAGCGCTACGAAGCTTTGTGCCAGTTGATAAATCTCTTCCAGCGTCAGCACCCGTTGGCGCGGCAGGAACTGCATGTCCTCGGCCATGCAATACACGCAACGGAAATCGCAGCGGTCGGTGACCGACATCCGCAGATAGTCCACGCGCCGGGAGAATCCATCGATCAAGACTTGTTCTGACATGACACCCTCGCTTGGCACGTATTGAATGAATGTTCCGTGTAGGAGCGAGCTCTGCTCACGATGGTCGTTAACGATTACGCGTGCCTGCTGGCTGAACGCGGTGCTCTTGAGTCCATCGCGAGCAGAGCTCGCTCCTACAAATATTGCGCCTGTTGAGCGCAGGTGTAGGAGCGAGCCTGCTCGCGATGGTCGTTAACGATTACGCGTGCTTGCTGGCTGAACGCGGTGCTCTTGAGTCCATCGCGAGCAGAGCTCGCTCCTACAGGTATTGCGCTGATAACGGATTTGTTCAGCGCAGGTGTAGGAGCGAGCCTGCTCGCGATGGTCGTTAACGATTACGCGTGCCTGCTGGCTGAACGCGGTGCTCTTGAGTCCATCGCGAGCAGAGCTCGCTCCTACAAATATTGCGCCTGTTGAGCGCTGGTGTAGGAGCGAGCTTGCTCGCGATGGTCGTTAACGATTACGCGTGCTTGCTGGCTGAACGCGGTGCTCTTGAGTCCATCGCGAGCAGAGCTCGCTCCTACAGGTATTGCGCTGATAACGGATTTGTTCAGCGCAGGTGTAGGAGCGAGCCTGCTCGCGATGGTCGTTAACGATTACGCGTGCTTGCTGGCTTAACGCGGTGCTCTTGAGTCCATCGCGAGCAGAGCTCGCTCCTACAGAAAATGCGCCGATAACGGATTTGTTGAGTGCAGGCTAAGAGCAACTTTAGGGGACGTCCAATCACTATTAGCAACCGGTTGATCGACTGCATCTATGATGGGTAAAGTTGTTGCATAAATTGCTATTTAATTTTTATAAGTGATTGATAATAAACAATAAAATACGATGATAAATATCCTCGATCATATGGTCATAAATAGCGATTAGACAGTAATTAATCCCTGTTCATATGCTTTCTCCGTCAAACGATCAATGACCTGAATCGGGTCGAAGCCTGTGTGCATTGTCACGGAGAACTACCATGTCTCAAGTCGACCGCTACAAACCCTACAAAGGTGCCGCCGCCGGTTGGGGCGCGCTGATTGCTGTTACCAGGAACTGGCTGGGCAGTGAAAACGCGCTGAAGAACATTCGCGCCATGCTCAAGACCAACCAGAACGGCGGGTTCGACTGCCCCGGTTGCGCCTGGGGCGAGTCACCGGAAAACGGCATGGTCAAGTTCTGTGAAAACGGCGCCAAGGCCGTTAACTGGGAAGCCACGGGCCGTTTGGTCGACCCGGCCTTCTTCAACAAATACAGCGTCTCGGCGCTGGCCGAGCAGAGCGATTACTGGCTGGAGTATCAGGGGCGCCTGACCCACCCGATGCGCTATGACGTTGCCACCGATCGTTACGTGGAAACCACCTGGGACGAAGCGTTCGCGACGATCGCCCGGCACCTCAACGCGCTGGAGTCACCCCACCAGGCCGAGTTCTATACCTCGGGCCGGGCCAGCAACGAGGCGGCGTTTCTCTATCAGTTGTTCGTCCGGGCTTACGGTACCAACAACTTTCCGGACTGCTCCAACATGTGCCACGAAGCCAGCGCGGTGAGCATGATCGAAAGCCTCGGCGTGGGCAAAGGCACCGTGGTGTTCGACGATCTGGAGCATGCCGATGCGATCTTCGTCATTGGCCAGAACCCCGGCACCAACCACCCGCGGATGCTCGAACCGTTGCGCGAAGCGGTCAAGCGCGGTGCGCAGGTGATCTGTATCAATCCGCTCAAGGAGCGCGGGCTGGAGCGCTTCCAGCATCCGCAGCACCCGATCGAAATGCTGATGAATGGCTCCGAGCCCACCAACACCGCGTACTTCCGCCCGGCACTTGGCGGTGACATGGCGGTCATGCGCGGCATGGTCAAGTTCCTGTTGCAGTGGGAGCGCGAAGCTCAGGCCACCGGCGGCGAACCGGTGTTCGACCATGAGTTCATCGCCGAACACACTTCGGGAATGGGGGCCTACCTGGGCGAAGTCGACGCAACCAGCTGGGAGCACATCGAGCAGCAGTCGGGCATGCCCCTGGCTGACATCGAACTCGCCGCGCGCATGTACGCCCGGTCCAAGCGGGTGATCATGTGCTGGGCGATGGGCCTGACCCAGCACACGCACTCGGTGCCGACGCTGCAGGAAGTCATCAACCTGATGCTGCTGCGTGGCAACGTTGGCCGTCCGGGCGCGGGCCTGTCGCCGGTTCGCGGTCACAGTAACGTGCAGGGCGACCGCACCATGGGTATCAACGAACTGGCGCCCACCGACTTGCTCAATGCCCTGGAAAAACGCTTCTCCTTCAAGCCGCCGCGTGAGCATGGTCACAACACCGTGATGGCGATTGGCGCGATGGAGCAGGGGCGTTCGAAAGTGTTTATCGCCCTGGGTGGCAACTTCGCCCAGGCCACCCCCGACACGCCGCGCACCCACGCTGCGTTGCGCAAATGCGACCTCACCGTGCACATCGCCACCAAGCTCAACCGCAGTCATTTGGTCACCGGCCGTGAAGCGCTGATCCTGCCGTGCCTGGGCCGCACCGACATCGACATGCAGGCCGAAGGCCCGCAGGGTGTGACCGTGGAAGACACCTTCAGCATGATCCACATCTCTCACGGTCAGCTGAAACCCAAGTCGAAACACCTGCTGTCGGAACCTGCGATCATTGCCGGCATCGCCGCCGCCACACTGGGCAAACACCCGATCGACTGGAACTGGGCCATCGGCGACTACGGGCGCATCCGCAACATGATTGCCGACACCATTCCCGGCTTCGAAGATTTCAACCGGCGCTTGCTGCATCCGGGCGGTTTCCACATGCCCAACGACGCGGCCAAACGCATCTGGAAAACCGCCAGCGGCAAAGCCCAATTCACCCCGAGCGTGTTGCCGCAGCACCTGATCAGCGAGGGCGTGCGCAACCTGGCCGTCAAGCCGCACCTGATTTTGCAGACCATGCGCTCCCACGATCAGTACAACACCACGCTGTACGGCCTGGATGACCGTTATCGCGGGGTGTACGGCATGCGCGACGTGGTGTTCGCCAACGAGCAGGACATTCGCCGGCTGGGTTTCGAACCGGGGCAGAAGGTTGACCTGGTGGCGCTGTGGGACGACGACCGCGAACGCCGGGTCAGCGGTTTCACCCTGATCGCCTACGACATTCCGGCCGGTCAGGCGGCGGCGTACTACCCGGAGACCAATCCGCTGGTGCCATTGGAAAGTTACGGTGACCGTACCTTCACCCCGACTTCCAAGTTCGTTGCCATCCGGCTGGAGCAGGCGAAGGCCAGCAGCCTGATTTCGACTACCGCCGCATAGCAGCGGGGCGGCCCGGTGCCGCACCCGCTCACTGCAAACCTTTCGACTTGTGTTGGCTGCAGGCCCTCCGGCCTGACGGTGGCCCGGCCGTGTGCCGCCGTTTTTCAGCCGCAATGAGGATATCGACATGTTTAACCTGGAGGCACTGGACCTGGCGCGGATTCAATTCGCGTTCACGGTTTCGTTCCACATTATCTTTCCCGCCATCACCATCGGGCTGGCCAGTTTCCTGGCGGTGCTCGAAGGCCTTTGGCTGAAGACCCACAACGACACCTATCGTGATCTCTACCATTTCTGGTCGAAGATCTTCGCCGTCAACTTCGGCATGGGCGTGGTCTCGGGGCTGGTCATGGCCTACGAGTTCGGCACCAACTGGAGCCGTTTCTCCGACTTCGCCGGCAGCATCACCGGGCCGTTGCTGACCTATGAAGTGCTCACGGCGTTCTTCCTCGAGGCCGGTTTCCTCGGGGTCATGCTGTTCGGCTGGAACCGGGTAGGGCGTGGCTTGCACTTCTTCTCGACGGTCATGGTCGCCATCGGCACCTTGATCTCGACCTTCTGGATTCTCGCGTCCAACAGCTGGATGCAAACGCCCCAGGGCTTCGAGATCGTCGACGGTCGCGTGATGCCGCTGGACTGGCTGGCCATCGTGTTCAACCCGTCGTTCCCGTACCGCCTGGCGCACATGGCGATTGCCGCGTTCGTGGCCACGGCGTTCTTTGTCGGCTCGTCGGCGGCGTGGCACTTGCTGCGCGGCAACGACACCCGGCAAGTGCGCAAGATGCTGTCGATGGCGTTGTGGATGGCATTGATCGTCGCGCCGATCCAGGCCGTGGTGGGTGACGCCCACGGCTTGAACACCCTGGAACATCAACCGGCGAAAATCGCTGCGATTGAAGGCCACTGGGAAAACAACGGGAGCGAAGCGACGCCACTGGTGCTGTTCGGCATCCCCGACATGCAGGCCGAGAAAACCCAATACGCCATCGAGATTCCGTACCTGGGCAGCCTGATCCTGACCCACAGCCTCGACAAGCAGATCCCGGCGCTCAAGAGCTTCCCGAAAGAGGACCGGCCCAATGCGACGGTGATCTTCTGGAGTTTCCGCGTCATGGCCGGGCTGGGCATGTTGATGGTGCTGGCCGGCGTACTCGGCCTGGCCCTGCGCCGCAGCGGGGCGATTTACCGCAACCGCTGGTTCCTTCGCCTGATGCTGTGGATGGGCCCAAGCGGCCTGATCGCCATGCTGGCCGGGTGGATCACCACCGAAGTCGGGCGTCAGCCGTGGGTGGTGTATGGCCTGTTGCGCACCGCCGATGCCGCGTCGAATCACAGTGTCGCGCAGTTGAGCATTTCGCTGGCGTTGTTCGTGGTGATCTATTTCTCGGTGTTCACGGTGGGCATCGGCTACATGATGAAACTGGTCGGCAAAGGGCCGCAGCCGCATCACGGGCATCCCGTCGACGGGCATTCCGACCAGGTGATCACACCGCGCCGGCCACTGTCTGCCGACGCCGAAATCCTCGAAACCGACGCCCGCGTCAATTGAAGGAAGGGAGTTGAATCATGGGTATTCAAGGTATCGATTTATCGCTGATCTGGGGCGTGATCATCGCCTTCGGCGTGATGATGTACGTGATCATGGACGGCTTCGATCTGGGGCTGGGGATTCTGTTCCCGCTGATCCCGGATGCGAAGGAGCGCGATGTGATGATGAACACCGTGGCACCAGTCTGGGACGGCAACGAGACCTGGCTGGTGCTGGGTGGCGCGGCGCTGTATGGCGCGTTCCCGCTGGCCTATTCGGTGATTCTGGAAGCGTTGTACCTGCCGCTGATCCTGATGTTGTGCGGCTTGATTTTTCGTGGCGTGGCGTTCGAGTTTCGTTTCAAGGCCAGCCCTGAAAAGCGACATATCTGGGACATGGCGTTCATCGGCGGTTCGTTGCTGGCGACGTTCTCCCAGGGTGTGGTGATCGGTAGTTACATTGCCGGTATCCCGGTGGTCGACCGGCAGTTCGCCGGTGGTTCGCTGGACTGGCTGGCACCGTTTCCGCTGTTCTGTGGTGTCGGCCTGATCATTGCCTACGCGCTGTTGGGCAGTACGTGGTTGCTGGTCAAGACTGAAGGCATGCTGGAGTCGCGGATGCGCTTGTTCACCCGGCCCCTGGCGTGGCTGCTGTTGGCGGTGATTGGTGTGATCTGTGTGTGGACGCCGATTTTGCATCCGGAAATCGCCACGCGCTGGTTTGCCCATGCCCACCTGGCGGTGTTCGGTGGTCTTGCGGTGCTGGCCCTGTTGGCGGTGTTCGGCTTGCTCAAGACCCTGCGCCAGCGCCACACCCATTGGCCGTTTGCCTTCACCCTGATGCTGGTGTTCCTGGGCTACATCGGCCTGGCGTTCAGCATCTGGCCGAACATCGTGCCGCCTTCCATCAGCTTGTGGGCGGCGGCGTCACCGGCGACCAGCCAGTTGTTCATCCTGATCGGGGCGTTGTTCATTTTGCCGATCATTCTGATGTACACGGTTTGGAGTTACTACGTATTCCGCGGCAAAGTGAGGATTGGCGATGGCTATCATTGATTCTTGTGAACCGGCACCGGTGGCTTGGTACAAGCACCTGGGGTGGCTGGTGGTGATCTGGTCGGGCAGTGTGGTTGGGTTGGGGGTAGTGGCGGGGGGATTGCGGATGTTGATGCATGCTGCCGGCATGAGTAGTCATTGATGGCAAGTCGTTAAGGGGGGCAGTTCAGTTTGGGGCGTGTGTGAACATCCATTCCTGCGGTAACGGCGGCTTATGGTTCCCGGGTTGCCCACTGCGCAGAACCTGCGCTCGGCCTCTCGAGGGGGCAAGAAGATCAAAAGCAAAAGCAAAAGCAAAAGCGAGGCAAGGCGGCCTGCGGGCCGACCTGGTCTTGGCTGGCGTCCCCGATTCCCTGTAGGAGCGAGCCTGCTCGCGATGGACGTCAACGATGACGCGGGGTGTCTGGATGAGCGCGTTGTCTGGGCATTTTTCGCGAGCAGGCTCGCTCCTACAGAAGATTGAGTAAAGCCACGAAAGCCAGGTCGGCCCGACGGCCGCCTGGCTTTTGCTTTGGCTTTTGATCTGCCCTGCCCCGTCGGAGCGAGGGAACCCTGAGCCTAGGCGAAGGGCCGTACGTCAGGGGATAGGCCCTTTGGTTACTTTGGGCTGGGCCGGCATTCCGGCCCCAAAGTGACCCGCCGTAAGGGCGGAATCATAAGCCGCCGTTACCAAAGAAACGGATATGTATACCTTCGGTTGCACAGTCCGAGCGCGACGCCCTCTGTGCGCCAAGGACTTCAGCCTCACCGCAAAAAAACTTGAAGGGCACAGAGCCTTGTCATTACTGCGCCCCAAACATCGCCGTCCAGTAAATCCCCGCATCGCTCTTCGGGTCGGTCGCGTAAGCGGCGCCCAGTTCGCGGAATTGCGGGTTCATCAGGTTGGCGCAATGGCCGGGGCTGGCCAGCCAGCCTTCAACCACTTTGTGTGGCGTGTCTTGCCCGGCGGCGATGTTTTCGCCGATCTGCTGGAAGTCGTAGCCGGCCAGTTCCGCGCGGTCACCCGGTGTGCGGCCGTCGCGGTCCTTGTGGTCGAAGTAGTTGTTGTTGGCCATGGAGCGCGAGTTGCCTTCGGCGGCGCTGGCCAGTGTGGCGTTCCAGGCCAGCGCCGGCGCGGCGGCAAAGGATTGCGGGCCGCACTGGCGTGGCCGGGTGCGTGCTGCGTTGACTTCGGTCAGCAGTTTCTGGCCTTCGGCCTGTGCGTCGCCCAGGCGCGCGCTCAACAATGGCCGTGCGACCACGATGCGCCATTCACGGTCCTGGCGGCTGACGCCGACATCGACGAATTGCGGGTCGAGGACGATCTGGCAAAAGCTTTCCTGGATCGCCTTCATCGCCGAGGCCGCATCGCGAGGTCCGGACAGGCTGATGGCCTGCACATTCTTCATGGGATAACCCGCAGTGGCCATGGCCTGCTGCAGATTGCCGATGCTCGGGGCGGTCAGCACCAGGCGCGGGTCGGCCGACAGTGGCGGCAACTCGGAGGAAACCTGGCCGGCACAGCGCTGCAGTTGGCTGCGGTAGACGTTGATCGATTCGATCAATTGCGATTCGTCCGCCGCCGAGGCGTTGGCGGCCAATACCAGGCCCAGTGACAAACCGGCCAAGCGCATTGCGGATGAGATGAAACCCATGAAAATCCCTCTTGAGCAGTTTGCGCCAATGATGCGCGAAGTTGGCCCATTCAGGGCAACCGATTTATCCAGAGTGTAGTGGGGCGGGTGAAATCATTTCACTACTACACTGAAGCGAACCACTCCCCCGAGTGACACCGATCATGCGTCTCGACTGGATCGCCACCTGCCTCGCCCTCACGTTGCTTGTCGGCCCGGTATCCGGCGGGGATCAAGCGCAAAAGCAGCAAGCGGCCGAGAACAAGGCCGAGGTGCTGGAACACAAAGCCGCCGAAAACAGCAACCCCGCACCGGTACCCAAGGCTGAAGCCATTACCCCGTCCGAAGTCCAGGCCGTTGACCCGGCGGGGTCCGCGCCCCTGGACGATGCTATCACCTGCCTGGCCCGCTCGATTTACTGGGAAGCCAAGGGCGAGGACCCCGCCGACATGGAGGCGGTGGCCAACGTGGTCATGAATCGCCTGGGCCACGAGGGCTTTCCGGACACGGTGTGCAAAGTGGTCAAGCAGGGTTCCGAGACCGGGAGTTGCCAGTTCTCCTGGTGGTGTGACGGCAAATCCGATTCGGTGCAGGAAGAGGTGCCCTACGCGATGGCCAAGGAAATCGCGCGCAAGGCCCTGAACAAGGAGCTGCCGGATCGCACGCAGGGTGCCCTGTATTTCCATGACCGTACCGTCAACCCGGATTGGGCCAAGGAATACATCAGGACCGTGGATATCGGTTTGTTCCGGTTTTACAAGCCGCATGGCATATCGGCCAAATAATGGCGGCCGTTTCGGCCAAATATCTTTTTTTTGCTGATGTCGTGCGCGGAATTATCGAAACTGAAATGTTTCTGTTTTATAAGTTTCATAACGTAACATTGCGCGAATGACGCCATAAACAGGAAGTACACATGAAGCTGACGAGGGTCTGGATCAGTAATCTCGCGCCAATCGCTGCGCAGTCGCAGGCGTGCGCCCAATGACCGTGCTGGTCACCGGTGCGGCCGGTTTCATCGGTTTTCATACAGTCCAGCGCTTGTGCCGCGAGGGTCAGGACGTTGTCGGTATCGACAACCTCAACGACTACTACGACGTGGAACTCAAGCACGCACGCCTCGAAGTGCTGGAGACTTTGCCGGGCTTTCGTTTCCGGAAAATGGACATCGTCGATAAACCGGCGCTGATGAGCCTGTTCCAGGAACACCGTTTTACCGAGGTGGTGCACCTGGCCGCCCAGGCTGGCGTGCGCTATTCGCTGGACAACCCGGATGTCTATGGGCAGTCGAACCTGGTGGGTTTCCTCAATGTGCTGGAAGCCTGTCGGCACCATCGCCCCGAGCATCTGATCTACGCCTCGAGCAGTTCGGTGTACGGCACCAACAGCAAGATGCCGTTCAGTGTCGAGGACCCTGTCGAACATCCTGTTTCGCTGTACGCCGCCAGCAAGCGCGCCAATGAACTGCTGGCCGAAAGTTACTGCCATCTGTATGGCTTGAAGGCCAGCGGCCTGCGCTTTTTTACCGTCTACGGTCCATGGGGCCGCCCGGACATGGCGCTGTTCAAGTTTACCGACGCCATCCTCAAAGACCTGCCCATCGACATTTACAACCAGGGGCAGATGTCGCGCGACTTTACCTACGTCGACGACATTGTCGAAGGTATTGCCCGACTACGTCCGAAGCCGCCGGTGCCGCAAGGTTCCGCCACCGGGGTCAACCGGCTCTTCAACATCGGGCGTGGCATGCCGGTGGCGTTGCTGGATTTCGTCGACTGCCTGGAATCCGCCCTGGGCCTGCAGGCCCGGCGCAACTATCTGCCGATGCAGGCCGGTGATGTGGTCAAGACCTGGGCCGATGTCTCGGCACTGGCCGAGTGGGTGGGCTTCAGCCCGCAGGTGACGCTCGAAACCGGCGTCGGTGAATTTGTGAAGTGGTATCGGCAGTTCTACCAGATTTGAAGCGTTCGCCTCTGATCTCGAAAAAATCAAAAAGGCGAGAGAGATTCCATGAGCCAAGACATTTTTGTATCCGTACTGATTCCCGCCAAGAACGAAGCGAACAACCTCAAGCCATTGCTTGAGGAAATCCGCGTGGCACTGGCCGATGAGGCTTACGAAATCATCGTGGTCGACGATGGCAGCACCGATTCGACCCTGCAGGAATTGCGGCAGATGCGCCACGACGGCCTGGACACCCTGCGCATCCTCCATCACGAGCGTTCGCTGGGGCAGAGCACCTCGCTGTACCACGCGGCACGCGAGGCCCGCGGGCAATGGCTGGCGACCCTCGATGGCGACGGCCAGAACGATCCGGCGGACATTCCCGGCATGCTCGCGCTGGTGCGCGGCGAACCGGGCCAGGTCGATGTGCAACTGGTTGCCGGGCACCGGGTCAATCGCCGCGACACCGCGAGCAAACGCTACGCCTCGCGTTTCGCCAACAACCTGCGCCGGCGCCTGCTCAAGGACGCCACCCCGGACACCGGTTGCGGCCTGAAGCTGATCGAGCGCGCGGCGTTCCTGCGCCTGCCGTACTTCGACCACATGCATCGCTATATTCCGGCACTGATCCAGCGCCATAACGGGCGCATGATCGTGCACCCGGTCAACCACCGGCCGCGCACGGCCGGGGTGTCGAAATACGGCAACATCGACCGCGCGCTGGTCGGCATTCTCGATTTGTTCGGGGTCTGGTGGCTGATCAAGCGCACGCGGCTGAACACCATTGCCCAGGAGATCGAAGGATGATGTTGTCTCGTGAAACCCTGTGGCTGATCGTCGGTTTTGCGGGGCAGGTGGCCTTTACCGGGCGCTTTGTCCTGCAGTGGCTGTACAGCGAGTACAAGAAACGCAGCGTGATCCCGACCAACTTCTGGTACCTGAGCATCGTCGGCAGTACCTTGCTGCTCGCCTACGCCATTTATCGCGAGGACCCGGTGTTCATCGCCGGGCAGGCGTTCGGCTCCATTGTCTATTTTCGCAACCTGCAATTGATTGCCAAAAGCAGAAGCGTGAAGGAATAAACCATGCGTAGATCGTTGTCGCCCAGGGTCGAGTGCCTGGGCCTGATGCTGCTTGCCCTGTTGCTGATAGGCGCGGGAATGGGGCTGCGCCAGGCCCAGAATGTGGATGAGGAACGCTTCCTCGGCGTCGCACTGGAGATGCTGCAAAACGGCTCGTGGCTGATCCCGCACCGGGCCGCCGAGATCTACGGCGACAAGCCGCCGATTTTCATGTGGACGGTGGCGTTTTTCACCTGGCTGACCGGCAAGCCCAACATCGCCCTTTACATCCCGGGACTGTTTTCGGCCGTGACGGTCACGGCGATGGTCTATGACCTGGGCCGTCGCCTGTGGACCCAGCGTACCGGGCGCAACGCCGCACTGTTGTACCTGGCGACATACCAGACCTACAGCATCCTGCGTACCGGTCAGATCGACAGTTTGTTGATTCTGTTCACCTCCCTGGGCCTGTACGGTCTGGCGCGACACCTGCTGCTCGGCCCGGCATGGCGCTGGTTTTACGTGGGCTGCGCGGCCATGGGCATCGGCGTGATCACCAAGGGCGTGGGATTTTTGCCAGCGCTGTTGCTGATTCCTTACGCCTATGCGGTACGCAAGGATTGGCCCGGTGTGGTGGCCATGCCCGGCGAGGCGCGCAAGTGGTTGCTGGGGTTTGCGCTGATGCTTGCGGCGATTGCGATCTGGTTGTTGCCCTTGGCCTTGTCCATCATCTTCAATGGCAGCGAAGACGAAATTGCCTATGCGCGGGAAATCCTCCTGCACCAGACCGCGGGCCGCTATGCCGCCGCGTGGCATCACCGCGAACCGTTCTGGTACTTCTTCACCAACGTTATTCCGCAGTACTGGCTACCGCTGGTGCTGGTGCTGCCATGGCTGGTGCCCGCCTGGCGCCGTCAGTTGCAAAAACGTGACGGCCGGGTCCTGGTATTGCTCGGTTGGGTAGCGCTGGTGGTGCTGTTTTTCTGCATCAGCAGCGGCAAGCGCAAGTTGTACATCTACCCGGCGTTGCCCGGGCTGGTGCTGATCGCTGCGCCGTTGATTCCGTGGCTGCTCAAGCGCTGGTTCAAAAGGCACCCGCGTTTGCGCCGGGTGTTCCCGGCACTGGTGGCGACCTGGTTCGTGTTGTGGTTCGCCCGTGGTTTCATCGAGCCGCTCAAGGAAGGCACCAACATCGATCAGGTGCTCATGACACAGGCTGCGACGATGACCCAGGGCGCCGATCTGGTGCTGGTCAACTGGGAAGAGGGGCACTGGTTGTTTGCCCGTCAGCCGATCGTGCATTTCGGCATGGACTATTCGTCCATCGAAAAAGCCGCGCTGTACCTGCGCGAACACCCCAAGGCCTATGCCTTGGTGCCGGATGACGTACTCAACCAGTGCTTCAAACCCGAAGCGGCCCGTGAACTGGGTGAAAACTCCCGGGCGAACTGGTCGATCGTGGGCGCGGATGCCGACACTGGCAAATGCGTGCCGCAAGAAGCCAGCAAAGCCTATCGGTTTACCTGGAATGACCCGCATATGCCATCGGCGCCGGCGCAAGTAGTCAATCCCTGAGGGTAAAAAGGTTCTTCCCGCATTCTCGGGGAATTGTAGGAGCCAGCTTGCTGGCGATGGACTCAAATGCGCCGTGTTTATCCAGTTCACGCGCGTTATCGTTTACGACCATCGCTGGCAAGCCAGCTCCTACAAAGGGCCCGTCATTTGCTGGCATCCAGCACCACCCGGTAGCGCGCCTTGCCGCTGCGCAGATGATCGATGGCTTCGTTGATCCGGCTCATGGGAAACATCTCGACCTGCGGCAGGATCTGATGGCGTGCGCAGAACTCCAGCATGGTCGCGGTATTGGCCGGTGAGCCGACCGGTGAGGCGGACAGGACTTTTTGCTGGGGAATCAGGTTGAACACATGCACCGGAATGGCATCGGGCACGACGCCGACAAAGTGCAGGCGACCCTTGCCGCGCAGGGTGGCGAGCATGGCGGTCCAGTCGAGGTTGGCGTTGGCGGTGACCAGGAGAAAATCCAGGGTGCCGGCAATGGCATTGAGTGCATCGGTGTCGGTCGAGGCGACCACCTTGTGTGCGCCCAGGCGCCTGGCTTCGTCCTGCTTGCCCAGCGATGAGGTGAACGCCGTGACGTCGCAGCCCCAGGCGTTGAGAAAGCGCAGCGCCAGGTGACCGAGGCCGCCGATACCCACCACGCCGACCCGGTCGGTGGGCTTGATGCCGAATTCCAACAGCGGGTTGAACACGGTCGAGCCGGCACAGAACAACGGCCCGGCCAGCGCCGGGTCGAGCCCGTCCGGAATTGGCAGGGCCCAGGCCCAGTGCGCGCGAATGCGGTCGGCAAAGCCACCGTTGCTGCCGATGATGGTCGGTTGAACGGTGCTACACAGGTTATGGGAGCCTTCGATGCACGACGTGCAATGCATGCAACTGCCCTTGTACCAACCGATGCCCACCCGCTGGCCCATTTCCAGACCGCGCACCTGAGCGCCCAGCCGCACGATACGGCCGACCACTTCATGGCCGGGAATGAACGGGTAGCTGCTGATTCCCCAATCGTTGTCGATCAGCGACTGGTCGGAGTGGCAGACGCCGCAATATTCCACGGCGACTTCCACCTCATCGTTTCCCAACGGGCCGGGATCGTAGCTGTAGCGTTCCAGTGGCGCGCCCGCTGCCGTGGCGGCCCAGCCGGTAAAGGTAGTGAGTTCGCTGCTATCGCTCATGGGACACCTCCAGATCAGAAGTCAGGGGTTTTGGCCGCTCGGGTGCAGCGGCGGAGCGAGGAAAGTGTAGCGGGTTGCCGGCGCGCCATCGGGATCCACCCCGGATACTTGAAAATACAAAGGCGCCCGATATGGACACAATGCAGATACATGAGCGCGGTTTCATGGGCCAGGTCCGACGTTCACAGAGAGATCAGCCATGTTCCGCAAATTGCAGCAGGTCGCCAGATTGCTCGGCCAGAGCGCCCGCTTGATGGTCGGCGTTCCCGAGTACGACAACTACGTGGCGCAAATGGCCCGCAACCGCCCGGGCGAGCCGGTCATGAGTCATGAGGCGTTTTTCCGCGAACGCCAGGAAGCGCGTTTTGGCCGGGGCAAGTGCAATACGCGCTGCTGTTGAAGGCGTTGGGCGTATGCGCGGGTCTTTAGTGGCCGACGCATACGCCCGCCACGGTCACTGTTCGAACAATTGGTGATTGGCCCGTACGAAGTCAGCCACCGTTTGCGGCGCTTGACCGGTGATCTGCCCGATCACGCCATCCACTCCGGCAAAGATCCCGTTCTGGTAATCGACGGCCACTTCCAGGAAGTGCTGGATGACAAATTCCGGCAGATCGTAGGTCTGCAGGTGCTGGCGATACTCCTCCAGCGTCGATGGATTGTAGGTGATGGTGCGGCCGACGATGGCGCTGATTTCCTCGGCGATTTGCCCATGGCTCAGTTCGACCGGGCCGCACAGCGGGTAGGTCTTGCCGATATGACCGGATGGTTGGGTCAGTAGCCTGGCGATCACACGGGCCTGGTCTTCGGCGGCAATCGGTGCGTGTCGCCCGTTACCGTACGGCAGCGTTATCCTGTTTTCCTTGACGATCTGATCCAGTACCCACGGAAAAATCAGCCATTCGGAAAAGAATGTCGGGCGAATGTGCACCACAGGCACGCCCGACCAGTCGAGTACGCGCTCGGCGATCCAGTGGTCGCGGGCGGCATGGCTCAGCGAGTCTTCGCGAGCGGAAATCTGCGACATTTCCACCACCACCTCGACGCCTGCGCGCCGTGCGGCATCGGCAAAGTAGGCGGTCGCCTGAATGTAGCCAGGGCGAACCGGGTAGCACAGGTAAGCGCCGGTCACACCATCCATGGCACGCAAAATGTCGTCATGTTCCAGCAGGTCGCCAACAAAGATTTCGGCGCCCTCGTTCTGCAATGCGGCGCTGCGTTCGTCCAGTTGATGCACGAAGGCGCGCACCGCATGACCTTCATCGAGCAGATGACGGACGGTATGGACCCCGGTTTTACCGGTTGCCCCGGTGATGAGGTAGGTACGTGGCTGCATGATGGAGTCTCTCTCTGTAAAAAAACCGATTGGATTGGATCAGCTGTCGAAGGGCGCGTTGTCGATCAGGTCGCAGACATTCGGGCAATCGAAACCATGGATGTGGCGACGCCCGATGTCTGCGAGCCCGGTGCCAATGGCCGTGTGGGGTTTTTTCCTGGCCACTTCGGCAATGGCTTGGGTAAAGGCCGCTTTCATGCCGATGCGGGGGTAGAGCGCGAGCGTGTCGTCGACCAGCGAGGGCGTGATTTCATCCAGATGCAGCCCCATGACATCGACATGGGCACCCAGATAGATCAGGGCGATTTCCGGCTGTTTACGGTCGGCGATGCCGGCGCTGGAGTGCAGGGCGATCGCATCCCAGACCTGTTCGGCTTTTGCCTGCGCATAACCGTTGGCCAGGAGAAAACGACGGGCGGCATCGGCGCCATCGACTTCAAAGCGCTGTTCGGCGGCAAACTCGGGCGTCAGCCCAAGATCGTGCAGCAATGCCGCGAGGTAGACCGTTTCGCGGTCGTACTGCAAGCCCCGGCGCTGGCCGAGGAATTCGGCAAACCACCATGTCCGGTGCACATGATGCAAAAGCGCCCTGGAGTGGACGCGTTCCACAAGCGAAGCGGCTCTGCGGGCCAGTTCGGAGTCTGGGGCGCTGAAACCGCCGATGTTGATGGGTGTATTCATATTGCCTCCCGGGGATGAAGATGACTTGACGTTCACTCTAGGGATTTGGCGGGTGGCACAATTGACTATTTACGGATGATTTGTGCCAATATTGACGCCTTGAACCTGCAGGAGTCAGCCGTGACCAGCAAGACAAAACCCGGCCAGCCATCGATTGGCCGTACGCCAAAACGCATCGTGATATTGGGCCTGCCACCCGTGGACGGGCTCGATGTGATCGGCCCGGCCGAGGTGTTTTCCCTGGCGAACAATCTGCACGAGGGAGCGTCCGCGCCTTACGTACTTGAGCTGGTCTGCGCCGGTGTCGACCCGCAGATGGCCAGCAGCACCGGCATCGGGCTCATGGCCCACACGACCCTTGAGCACGAGCGCCGTGCCGACAAGTCCATCGACACGCTGATCGTGGCGACGGGCTGGCAGGCAATCGATCAACTGGACGGGGCGGCAATCGAATGGATTCGCGCGAGGTCACAAAACGTACGCCGGGTGTGCTCGATCTGTGTCGGTGCGTTCGCCCTGGCGGATTCGGGTCTGCTGGACGGGCGCCGTGCGACGACTCACTGGCGCATGGCGCGCGACCTGGCCGAGCGTTATCCCAAGGTGCAGGTCGATCCGAATCCGATCTGGATCAAGGACGGCAACGTCTATACCTCGGCCGGCATCTCGGCGGGCATCGACCTTGCCCTGGCACTGGTCAGCGAAGACCTGGGGGATGACGCCGCGCTGGACATCGCGAAAAACCTGGTGCTGTTCCTGCGCCGTCCCGGTGGGCAGGCGCAGTTCAGCGTCGCCCTGCAATCGCAGCAGGTCCCCGGTTCAAATCTGGATGAACTGCGCCACTGGATCAGCGAACACCTGGGTTCACAGCTGACCGTGGAAATCCTCGCGGATCGCTTTGCCACCAGCGTCCGAACCTTAATAAGGATCTTTCAGCGGGAGTTGCAGACCACGCCGGCCAGGTACGTTGAAGACGTTCGGCTGGAAGCGGCTTGCCGGGAGCTCGAACTGGGCGGACGCTCGATGGAAGAGGTCGCACGCCGATGCGGTTATCACAGCGTCGACGTACTGAGGAAGGTTTTCGTCCGGCGCCTTGGCGTGAGTCCCAGAGAGTACGCGCAACGTTTCGCGCCAGACGCGGGGTAGGGGCGCCCGAGGTTTTCGCACTGGGCGTCCCCTTAAGCAGCGGTTCAGTCGAGTGGCTTGCCGGCCGTTTCCTTGACCCGCGCCAGCCCGATCAAGGTCAGGCAAAGGCACGCCATGACGTACAGCGCCGGGGCGTTGTTGTTGCCAGTCAAGCCAATCAACCCGGTGGCGAAGAACTGCGCGAAGCCGCCGAACACCGAGACGCCCAGGCAATAGATGATCGACAGCCCGGTGGCACGAATCGCCCTTGGGAACAGTTCAGTGATCAACACCAGGGTCGGCACGGTGATCAACACCAGCAACAAGGTGGTGACCAACGAGACGGCCAGCAGCATGCCGAGCGTCGGGAACCGGTTCATCAGGATGAACGCCGGGTAGATCAGCAACAGCATGGGGATGCTGCCCAGGGCGATGGTGCGGCGCCGGCCGATCCGGTCGCTGAGTCGGCCGGCCCAGATCGACAGGCCGATCTGCACCAGTGCGCCAAGGCAGGCAGCGTTGGTGCCCATGGTCATCGGCAGGTGCAGCACCGTGACCGTGTAGTTGGTCATGTAATCGAGCACGATGTAGCTGGACGCGGTGCTGCCGATCACCAACAGCACACCGGTCACTATCAGGCGACGATAGCCGGTGAAGATCACCCGCACGCTGGATACCGCTTCATGACCTTGTTCGGCGGCGGTTTCCTTGAGGTGGCGACGGATGTAAATGCCCACCGGGATCACCAGGATTCCCAAGGCAAAAGGTATCCGCCAACCCCAGCTCTCCAATGCCTCGGGCGACAAGGACGAGCTCAGGGCCAGCGCCACCAGTGCCCCCAGCAGGAAACTCAAGCCCTGGCTGAACAGCTGCCAACTGCCGTAGAAACCTCGGCTTTTGTCATCTGCGTATTCCATCAGCATCGCCGTCGAGGCTCCGACTTCACCGCCGATGGCGAAGCCCTGAATCAAGCGTGCCAGCACAATGATCAGCGGCGCAAAGAAGCCGATCTGCGCATAGGTGGGGGCGATAGTGAACAACAGCGAACCCAGTGCCATCAGCCACAGGGTCAGCATCATCGCCGGTTTGCGTCCGGCCCGGTCGGCATAGGCCCCCAGCACCAGGCCACCGACGGGGCGCATGCCGAAACCGACGCCAAACGTGGCCAGCGACAGCAGCAATTGCCCGAGCGTGCTCTCGACCGGGAAAAACTGGCGACCGATGAGCGTGGCGAAGAAGCTGTAGACGGAGAAATCGTAGAACTCGAGACCCGAGCCGATGGTGATGGCGGCGATGGCTTTTGCGCCAATCGGCCGCCGGGCTGCGGCGGCATCGGGCAGGGCGGTAGAAAGGGGAGTGGACATGGGGCGAACTCCTGAAGACGAGGGCGATACCAGCAGATTTTGGAAGGATCAGGCCAGGAAGGCCTCGACCAGTCGCACCCAGTAGCTCGCACCGGTCGCCAGGCAGTCGTCGTTGAAGTCGTAGCCGGGGTTGTGCACCATGCAGCCGCCTTCGCCATCACCGTTGCCGATCAGCAGGTAGCAGCCGGGGCAGCGCTCGAGCATCACGGCGAAGTCCTCGCTGCCGGTCAGTGGCTGCATGTTCGGGATCAAGCCTTGTTCGCCCACCCAATCGAGCGCCACCTGGCGAGCGAATTCGGTACTTTCGGGGTGATTGAACAGTGCCGGGAAGCGTTGCGCCTCGTCGACCGTCACCGTGGCGCGTGCACCGAAACTTGCCGCCTGGGCTTCGGCCACGGCGGTGATCCGTGCAATCAGCTCGTCGCGTACTTGCGTCTTGAGTGCGCGCACGCTCAGTTGCAACTCGGCATGATCGGGAATCACATTGGCCGCAATCCCGGCGTGAAACGCGCCGACGGTGACGACAGCGGTGTCGAGCGGCGCGACATTGCGCGAGACGATGCTCTGCAATGCCATGACGATGGCCGAGCCGGCCAGCACCGGGTCAACGGCCTTGTGCGGCATGGCGCCGTGACCGCCAACGCCGTCGACCCGAATGCTCACGGTGTCGGTCGAGGCCATGAACGGACCGGCCAGGAATCCCAGTTTGCCCACCGGCAGCCCCGGCATGTTGTGCATCGCAAACACTGCGTCGCAGGGGAACAGCTCGAACAAACCGTCTTCGAGCATGCGCCGGGCGCCACCGTCGCCTTCCTCGGCGGGCTGGAAAATCACCACCAGCGAGCCGTCGAACTCGCAACTCTCGACCAGGTAGCGGGCGGCCGCCAGCAACATCGCCGTGTGCCCATCGTGACCGCAGGCATGCATCACGCCTTCGTGGCGGCTGGAGTAGGGCAAACCGGTCTGTTCGATGATCGGTAGCGCATCCATGTCCGCTCGCAGGCCGATCGTCTTGCCACTGTTGCCTCGGCGCAGCAGCCCGACCACGCCGGTGCCACCCAGGCCCCGGTGCACTTGATAACCCCAGGCCTGGAGCTTGCCCGCCACCAGGTCGGCGGTGGCGAACTCTTCAAAGCTCAATTCCGGGTGGGCGTGGAGGTGCCGGCGCAGGGCGATCATCTCTTCTTCGAGCGCACGAATGCCGGGCAGGGCGGGCAAATCGATCATCAGATTCTCCTCGTTTTTATTGGTCGTTTTCGGCTGTTGGACTGATACCCTGCGATGCTAATGAGTTGGCGAATGCCGCGGCAGTCGCAAAAAAGATGGGCTGAAAACCGCTGGTTTACACCCGGTGCATCAGGAGGAAGGGATGAAGCTGCATCAATTGCGGGCGCTGGTGATGATTGCCGATTGCGGCAGCATTCGTGCGGCGGCGCGGCAACTGGGGATGTCGCAGACAGCAGTGGCCAAGGCTTTGCGCGAGCTGGAGGAGCACTTGAACCTGCCGCTGCTGGTGCGCAATGCCAGCGGCGTGGTGCTGACCACCTACGGTCAGTCGCTGTTGCAGCATGCGCGGCAGATGCTCAGCCAACTCGAACGCGCGCAACTGGAACTGGCACACCTGAGCGATCAGGCCGAAGGGCAGTTGCGCCTTGGCATTTCGCCGTGGATGGGCATGACCCTGTTGCCCGAAGTCGTGACGCTGTTCCGCCAGCGCATGCCACGGGTACGCCTGGAGATTTTCGAAGGCTTGATGGCGGTGACGTTGCCGCGTTTGCGCGACGGCACCATGGAGTTTGCGGTGGGGCTGGTGTCTTCGTTACTGCCGCGCCCGGAGTTTGTCAGCGAGCAGATTTTTTCGTATCGCATGGCCGTCGTCGCCCGCCATGGGCATCCGCTGCGTGAAAGCCGTTCCATCCACGATTTGCTCGATCAGGATTGGGTGGTCAATTACCCGGATGCCAATCACGAAAGTTTGATGACCGAACTGTTCTGGCAGCACGGCGCGCAGATCGACATGCAACACATCCACCGTGCGCATTCACCGCAGCTGACGCTTTCACTGGTCGAGCAGACCGACATGCTGAGTTATTTTCCGGAGCCGATGCTCACCATCCCGGGCTACCGCGAACGGGTGAGGCGCCTGGCTCTCGAGGAGAGCTTTGCCACCGACACCATCGGGATCGTCACCGGGCGCAATGCTCAGATGGGTGTGGCCGCGCAATGCTTCGTTGACTGCCTGTTCCAGGTCATCCGGCGCCGCGCCCGGTCGGCACGGCCGGAGGATGTCGAGCTGTTCGATACGCTGGAACTGTTGATCTGAGGGGTGCCTCAGAGCGCCAGGTCGATCACGAACGCGTCATTGAAATCAGGATTTTCGTTGATGCCATTCCTGGCATAGCCCCGGGGGTTGCAGACCACGCGGGTGTTGCCCACCCGATAATCAAAACTGCCATGGGTGTGGCCATGCAGCCACAGTGCCGGCTGCCAGTCTTTGATCCGCGCTTCGAGGTCCGAGACAAAGCTTGAATTGATCGGCGAACCGGCAAACGCCGGGCTGATGCTCGATCGTGTCGGGGCGAAATGAGAGACCACTACCGTAGGCATGCTGCTGTCGCGGGTGAAGCAGTCATCCAGCCAGGCGACGGTCTGCAGAAACACCAGCTGGGAAATGGCGGGCGTGAACAGGTCTGGAAAGTCGGGGGCGATCTTGATGTGGCTGAAGTCACGGATCAGTTGGGTCGCCAGATCAATGCCCAGCGCCCGATCTTCGGGGCTGTCGAGCAGACGATGGTCAGACCACAAGGTGCAACCGAGAAAACGCACGCCATCATGGACGTACTCCGAACGCTCCAGAACGTGGATCTGTGTGCCTCGCGCCAGGCTGTTCAACTGTTCGTGGGTGGACACCAGGTCACTGCCGTAAAACTCGTGATTGCCCGCCACGTACACCAACGGAACCGGGCACGCCTTGGCCCACTCGATGGCCTTGGCTGGCCGGGCGATATCCCCGGCGAGCACGACAATATCGGCATCCACGGCGGGAAAGGGGGTCGTGTTGACGGACAGGTGCATGTCGGACAGCAAGGCGATGCGCATTGATCAACTCCGGCTGGTTTTGCAGGGCAGGTCATTCAAGTTACGCGTTGCTGACCTCTTGCCACAAGCCTGCCGTGGCAACGGAACTGTCGGCGGATAGCGGCGGGCCAGGCGACTTCGATGCTGGATGTGCCGGCCTCTTCGCGAGCAAGCCCGCTCCCACAGGGACTGTGGTCGGCCGCAAGGTTGGAGTTCACTGAGGATCAAACTGTGGGAGCGGGCTTGCTCGCGAAGAGGCCGGCACATCCAACAGACATATTGGCCGACCCACCGCTCCCACAGTTGACATGTTTACTTCAGATACCATCCCCACGGCTGGTCGCTGACGTACTCGGTAACCTGTTTGACCTCCAGGTAGTTGTGCAGGCCCCATTGGCCCAGCTCCCGGCCGATGCCGCTGTGTTTCATGCCGCCCCACGGCGCTTCGATGAAGGTCGGCTGCGAGCAGTTGACCCAGACGATCCCGGCGCGCAGCTGGTTGGCAACCCGGGCGGTGCGCTGCAAGTCCGCGCTCATTACGGCGGCGGCCAGGCCGAAGCGGCTGGCGTTGGCCATTTGCACCGCTTGCTCTTCGGTCTTGAAGCGCTTGATGCTCAGCACCGGGCCGAACACTTCCTCGCGCCACAGAATGCTGCTGTGGCCCGGCTCATCGAAAATCGCCGGTTCGATGAAATACCCTTCGGCCAGGTGCGCCGGTCGCCGTCCGCCCGTGAGCAAATGGGCGCCGCTGGCCAGGCCCTGGTCGATGAAGCCGAGCACCTTGTCGTACTGGCCCTGGCTGACCAGCGGCCCGATCAGAACCCCGGGCTGCATGCCGGAGCCAATGCTGATCCTGCGGGTTTCTGCCACCAGCCGCTCGATCAGGCGCGGGGCGATGGCTTCCTGCACCAGCAGGCGTGACGTAGCGCTGCACACCTGGCCCTGATTCCAGAAAATCCCGAACAGAATCCACTCCACCGCCGCTTCGACATCGGCGTCATCGAACACGATGAAGGCCGACTTGCCGCCCAGTTCCAGGCTGATGTTCTTGATGTCCCGCGCCGCCGCCGACATGATTTTCGCCCCGGTGGGCACGCTGCCGGTGAACGCCAGTTTGTCCACACCCGGGTGCTCGGTGAGCGGGCTGCCGGCGTCGGCGCCGAAGCCGGTGACCACGTTCAACACCCCGGCGGGCAAGCCAATGCGATCGGCGGCGGCTGCCAGTTCCAGGGCGGTCAGCGGGGTCAGCTCGGACGGTTTCAACACCACCGTGGCCCCGGCGGCCAAGGCGGGTGCCACCTTCCACGCGGCCATCAACAGCGGGTAGTTCCAGGGAATGATTTGTCCGGCGACGCCAATCGGCTCGTGGCGGATTCGGCAGCGGAAACGCTCGTCTGGCAAGGCCAGCGGCTGGTCCTGCTGCTGGTCCAGTTCGCGGGCCAGACCGGCGTAGTAGCGAAAGCAGGCGATGGCGTCGCCGATGTCCCATTGTGCTTCAGGCAAGGGTTTGCCGTTGTCGCGCACCTCCAGTTCCGAGAGTGCCTGCTTGCCGGTTTCCAGTTCATCGGCCAATGCCTCCAGCCACTGCGCGCGCTCGGCGCCGCTGCTTTGGCCCCAGCCATTGTCGAAGGCGCGACGGGCCGCGCGCACGGCATGGTCGACGTCTTCTTCGGTGCCTGCCGCCACGCGGTGGAAGGCCTGTTCGGTGGCCGGGTCTATCACGTCCAGATAGCCGCCCAGATCCGGGTTGACCCACTCGCCATTGATGTAAAGCTGATCACGCATGGTGCGACTCCTGGACGCCGGTACGGCGGTTTTGCAGATGGCGGGAAGTGAACAGCAGGGCCAGCGACACGCAGATGATCACCGTCGAAATCGCGTTGATCTCTGGCGTCACGCCACGGCGGATGGAGGAAAAGATGTAGATCGGCAGCGTCGTTTCCGATCCGGCGACGAAGAACGCGATGATGAAATCGTCGAAGCTGAAGGTGAAGGCCAGCAGGAACCCGGCCATGATCGCCGGGCTGATCTGCGGCAGGGTCACCCGCCAGAAGGTGTCCATCGGTGGCGCGTAGAGGTCAGCCGAGGCTTCGAGCAAGGCCTTGTCCAGCGAATCGACGCGGCTGCGCACGATCACCATGACCAGGGCCATGGTGAACAGCGAGTGCGCGGCGATCACGGTGAAGAAACCCATGTTCAACTTCGGCACCGTCGGCAACCAGCTCGCCAGCAACGGGTTGATCAGGTCGAACAGGCTGATGAAGGCGATCAGCGTCGAGATGCCGATGACGATGCCCGGCACGATGATCGCGCAATAGGTCAGCGCATCGAACAGCATCCGTACTTTGCTGCCGCAGCGCTGCAAGCCGAACACCGCCAGGGTGCCGAACAGCGTGGCGATCACCGCCGAGCTGAAGGCGATCAGCGCGCTGTTGCCCAGGGCCTCCATGATGAACGGGTTGCCGAATGCAGTGCCGAACCATTGCACCGAGCAGCACTGAAAGGCCAGGCCACTGCGCCCGGCGTTGAAGCTGAACAGCACGATCAAGGCAATCGGTGCGTAGAGGAACAGGTACAGCGATGTCGAATAGCTGCGCAGCCACATGTTAAAGGCCTCCGTCGGCAGGGCGACCGCCGTAGCGCGCCACCAGTTTCAAGTACAGGCCGATGATCAGCAGCATCATCGCCACCAGCGTCATCGCCAGGGCACTGCCGAACGGCCAGTTGCGCGACTGCAGGAACAGGTCGACCAGCGCGTTGCCGACAAAGAACACCTTGCCGCCACCGAGAATCGCCGGGATCAGGAACTCGCCCATCAGCAGGATGAACACCAGCATCACCCCGGTGATGATCCCCGGCGCGGACAGGGGCAGGGTGATGCGCCGGAAACTTTCGAAGGCGCTGGCACCGAGGTCCGCCGAGGCTTCGAGCAGGCGCTTGTCGAGTTTTTCCAGGCTGACGTAGATCGGGAACACCATCAGCGGCAGGTAGCCGTAGACGATGCCGATCAGCACCGCCCACGGCGTGTTGATCAATCGCACGTCCTCAAGGCCCAGGCTGGCCAGCAGCGCCGGAATGCCTTTGCCGCTGAGGATGAAAATCCACGCGTAGGTGCGGATCAGGAAACTGGTCCAGAACGGTACGATCACCAGGGTCAGCAACAACGAGCGGTTTCTGGTGACCTTGACCGCCAGGAAGTACGCCAGCGGATAAGCCGCCACCAGGCACACCAGGGTGCCCAGCGGCGCGAGCATCAGCGTGTTGCTGAACGCCGCACCGCGCGAGCCGAGGTTCAGGTAGTTGGCCAGGGTGAAGCCACCGGCATAACCGCCCACGGCGCTGCGCTCGCCGAAACTGAAGACCAGGATGATCACCAGCGGCATCAACAACAGCAGCAGGAACCACAGGGTCGAAGGCAAGAGCATCAGCAGGGTGATGCGCCGTTGGCGAACCTCGGCGGACAGGGCACTGCCCGGCTGCACCGTTTGCGGGTGGGCGGCGGCATTCATGGGTGACTCCTCATTGGCCATGGTCAAGCGATCAGGCGGACTTGAAACGTGCCATCAGTTCGGCGCGTGCCGGGCTGGTCAGCGTGGCGGCAGCCCCGAACTCCAGTGGGCTCAGGGCTTCGGCGGCCGGGTACATGATCGGATCGTCGAGCATCGCCGTGGGCAGCAAGGCATCGACTCGCTTGTCGCCGCTCGGGTAGCCGTGGCTCAACACTTCGAGTTTGTTGTGCTGCGGGTCGAGCAGGTAGTTGATGAAGGCATAGGCGGCGTCCTTGTGCTCCGAGCTTTTCGGAATCGCGAAGAAGTCGCTCCACAGTTCGCCACCTTCCTTGCCGAGTTCGAACTGCATTTGCGCGTTGTCGCGGTGCAGTTGCGAGGCATCGCCGGTCCACGACATCGCCAGCCAGGCATCGCCGCTGCGCATCGATGGCTGGATGTCGGAGTTGATCGCGAACAGGTGCGGCTTGACGTCTATCAGCAGTTTTTCCGCATCGGCCAGTTCTTTCGGGTCCAGGGAGTTGAAGCTGTAGCCGAAACTTTTGAGGGCGTTGCCGATGGCGGTCAACTGGTAGTCGTGGACCATCGTCCGGCCACTGGCCGGGCCCTGGGCGGCGGCCCAGAATTCCTTCCAGCTGCTCGGGCCGTTTTTCAGTTTGCCGGCGTCGTAGAGCATGCCGGTGGTGCCCCAGTTTTTCGGCACCGCGTAAACCTTGCCGTCCACCGTGCCCTGGGCCATGAATTTCTGCTGGAACGCCGAGGCGTCGAAATTGGGAATGCGCGACAGGTCCAGCGGCTCGATCAGGCCCAGCCCGACGTACGTGCTGATGGTGTAGTTGGTCGGCACCAGCACGTCCCAGCCACTGCCGCCGGCCTGCAGTTTGGCGAGCATTTCCTCGTTGGAACCGAACACGCTCATCGACACCCGGGCGCCGGTGGCCTTGCCGAAAGCGTCGAGGTTTTCCTGGCTGTGGTAGTTCGGCCAGGTCGCCAGCGACAGGCGATCACCGAGTTTGGCCTGCTCGGCAGCCTCGGCGGTGGAGGTCAGCAGGCCGGGCATGTGGGTGGCGACCACGGCGGCGGCAATCCCCAGGCCGGTGCGGCCAAGGAAGTCGCGGCGACTGATCGAGCCGTTCTGCCAGCTGCGCAGGGTTTTTATAAAAGTCTTCTGGTCCATAGCACGCTCCACATCCGGTTGATGAAACGAATCGATGATTTACAACGCCATGGCCAGGCCATTGGCGTGATCCCAGCCGACGCGCACTGCCGCGCCGTGTTCGAATGCATTGGCGCCGTGATCCTGATGGCGCGGCACACGCACGCACACCACCCCGAAGGCCTGGGTGCGTACGCGGTATTCGGTGGAATTGCCCAGGTAAATGCGGTCTTCGACGCAGCCCGGCAGCTTCACTTCGCGGGTCAACTCGGCGTTGGCCCCGACGATGCTGATCAGCTCCGGGCGTACCGCAATGCAACCGGCGGCGTTGGCGCTCAGGCCCTTGCCGGTGGGGGTGAGGGGGCTGGTCAGTTCCAGCCCTTGCTCGGTACGCAGCACCACCGAATGGCCTTTGAGCTGGCGAACGGTGCCGTCGAACAGGTTGGACTCACCGATAAAGTCGGCCACATAACGGCTGGCCGGGGCTTCATAGAGTTGTTCCGGGGTGGCGGTCTGGATGATCGAACCGTTGTGCATCACGCTGATGCTGTCACTCATCGACAGGGCTTCTTCCTGATCGTGGGTGACCAGCACGAAGGTGATGCCGACCTCGCGTTGCAAGCGCAGCAATTCCGATTGCATCTCCTTGCGCAGCTTGCGGTCCAGCGCGGCCAGTGGCTCGTCGAGCAGCAACACCGTTGGCTTGTTGACCAGGGCGCGGGCGAGGGCGACACGCTGTTGCTGGCCGCCTGAAAGCTCGCTCGGCTTGCGCTGGCCGAAGCCGCTCAGGCGCACCATTTCCAGTGCTTCATCGGCCATGCGCAGTTGCTGTTTTTTATCCGGGCGCGGCGTGCGATAGCGCAAGCCATAGGCAATGTTCTGCGCCACGGTCAGGTGCGGAAACAGCGCGTAATGCTGGAACACCATGTTCACCGGCCGCTCGAACGCCGGCACGCCGGCAACGCTCTTGCCGGCCAGACGGACCTCACCGCTGGTGGGCTGTTCGAAGCCGGCGATCATGCGCAAGGTGGTGGTCTTGCCGCAGCCCGAACCACCGAGGAAGGAATGAAACGAGCCACGGCGCACCGCGAAATTCAGACCGCCGACGGCCTGCACCTCGCCATAACGTTTGACCACATTGCAGAATTCGATATCGCTTGGCGGGGTGTCGTTCACGCTGTTGTTCACGAGGCGGGCTCCCTTGCAGTGATGAATCAGTGCGTCGGGGGCCAAACTAGCAATCGGGGTTTTGCGGTGTATATATCCCTTGGGGGATAGGAGGGGATTGTTGTAGGAGCGAGCTTGCTCGCGATGGACTCGAGAGCGCTGCGTTGAGCCAGTCATCCCGTGTAATCGTTAACGACCATCGCGAGCGAGCTCGCTCCTACACAAAATGCAGGTGCGTGTTTAACGACACCCGGCGTTAC
This sequence comes from Pseudomonas sp. Pseusp16, assembly GCF_047324915.1. Lineage (NCBI taxonomy): Bacteria > Pseudomonadati > Pseudomonadota > Gammaproteobacteria > Pseudomonadales > Pseudomonadaceae > Pseudomonas > Pseudomonas sp. Pseusp16. The sequence goes on from NZ_CP168522.1 coordinate 958,390, forward strand.
TTCGCGGAGGCTACAACGTCTTGCGTCGTTACCTACAGGTACGCCAGAATCCGCCGGCTTGTGCGTCTAGGGGTTGGGTTTTATCGTTTGCCGGTCGCTGGAAAACAGTGATCGGGTTTGGTAGCCCGTCTTCGTTCTAGGCGCATTGCGCCACCTTGATGCGGTCATTTTTTGGGACTGTGTTTTATATGGTGGTCATGCGCGGGGCTCCCTTGCGGGCGCCGGGTTCTAGTGCGACCGGTCTACCAACCCGCGTGTGGCCGCCACCTTTCGTTTGGTAGCGAGGGTGATGGCTCCTTACTATTCGCACTAGAGGTCCACTCCATGTTCAAAGTCACACCCAACCCGCCAGACAACGATCCGGCATCTCCCCACGAAAGCCTCGATCACGATCTCAACCCCGGCCCCCACATCATGGCCACCCCGCGCAAGCCCAACTCGATGTTCATCGTCAATCCCGAGCTCAATACCGAAACCCTGCTGGTGCATGCCTGTGAATCGCTGGCGTCGGCCAATGTCATGGCCAACGATCTGGTGGATCATCTGCAGGGGACGAGCCGCCATGCATTGTTGGGGATTGCGCAGGTGATCATGTTGGGGGAGTTGGCGGTGAACCGGGCGCTGGATCAGCTTGATCCGCCCTGACCACGATCTCCAGATCACCGATGGACCTGTGGGATTTGCGTCAACCGACGGAAATCAGGCTTGCAGCTTGAGGCCGGGCGCCTGCAACGGATCCTCCGTCAACTCCCGAATAAACAACCCCAGCAACTCCGACTGGCTGCCAATGCCCAGCTTGGCGTAGATGTTCTTGCGGTGAATCTTCACTGTGCCGGGGCTGATGCTCAGTTGTTCGGCCACCGAGGCGCTGGAGTGGCCGCGCAGCAGCAGTTGCACGATTTCCTGCTCGCGCCCGGTGAGGATGTGCGCGCCGAAGTGGTCGAAGGCTTCGCGGATCTTGAAGTCCAGGTCTTGGGCCGGGCGCGGTTGCTGGGCCTGACGCAAGCGCCAGGCTTCATTGATGACCTGTTCGACCACCGCTTGCGCGCATTCGACCAGCTGCATTTCGTCACGGCTGAAGGCGCAGCTGGCGGTCGAACGCATCAGCGACAGCACCGCCGTGGCGCCGTCGCCGAGGTCGACGAAAAACGCCACTTCCTCGGCCAGTCCGGTTTGCTGGTAATAGGTCAGGAAGTATTCGCCAAGGTAGAAGTGGTCGGGGGCGAACTGGCGCAGACGCCACAGTCCCGGTGCCTGACCGCGGGTGCAGGCCAGGTAGAACGGATCGAGCAGGTAAGGCCCACACTGGTAGTCGTCGACATACACCGCGCGCTTGTCCGCCGAGAACGTATCGAACAACGCCAGTGGCCGGTGATTGCCTTCGTAGACAAACAACACGAAATGATCGACCGGGCAGATTTGCCGGATCCAGTGGCTCAACCCCGACAGCCGCGCATGCCCGGCGGGCAGGTCGAGCAGGTGGGCGACACCGGTGGTCCAGAGTTTCAGTTCCTTGGGGCGCATGGCGGCTACAGGCAGAAGAGGATGGCCTGTGGATGCACAAAGTACGCCATGGCGGTTCTGCCCGTGTGGAGCGCGGCGGTTGGCGGCGCGTCGTGGAGAAGACGCACCGCAACAGGGCCGGGTGTTACCGAGTGCTACAGGGCGGGTAGCAAAAATGATCAGGTGGAGCGGTCATTCACGCTCCCGACGGGCGCTTTGCGGTAGACGGTAACAGGATCGTCAGAATCCCCAGCAGCGGCAGGTACGAACACAGCGTGTACACGTACTCGATGCCCTGGATATCCGCCAGATGCCCCAGCAGCGCGGCGCCAATGCCGCCGAAGCCGAACATCAGGCCGAAGAACACCCCGGCGATCATGCCGACATTGCCGGGCACCAGTTCCTGGGCGAAGACCACGATGGCCGAGAATGCCGAGGCGAGGATGAAGCCGATGATCATGCTCAGCACGCCCGTCCAGAAAAGGTCGACGTAGGGCAGGGCGAGGGTGAACGGCGCGGCGCCGAGGATGGAAAACCAGATCACTTGCTTGCGGCCGATCCGGTCACCGATCGGGCCACCAAAGAACGTGCCGGCCGCGACGGCTCCGAGGAACAGGAACAGGTACAGCTGCGAACTGGCCACCGACAGGTCGAACTTTTCAATCAGGTAGAAGGTGAAGTAACTGGTGAAGCTGGCCATGTAGAAGTACTTGGAGAACACCAGCAGCGCCAGCACCACGAGGGCGAAAGTCACCCGCCGTTTCGACAGGCCGTGGGTGGCCTTGCTACCTTGCTTGAGCTTGAACAGGTTCAGGTGATTGCGATACCAACGGCTCAGGCCGTACTGCACAAGAATGGCAAATACCGCGAACAGGCCGAACCAGGCAACATTGCCTTGGCCATAGGGAATGATGATCGCGGCGGCCAGCAATGGGCCGAAGGCGCTGCCGGCGTTGCCACCTACCTGAAAGGTCGATTGCGCCAGGCCGTAGCGACCGCCCGAAGCCAGGCGCGCCACCCGCGAGGTCTCGGGGTGAAAGGTCGACGAACCGACGCCCACCAGCGCCGAGGCCACGAGAATGGCCGGGAAGCTGCCGACCATCGACAGCATCAGAATACCGATCAGCGTGCAGACCATGCCAGCCGGCAGCAGCCATGGTTTGGGATGACGGTCGGTGTAGAAACCGATCCATGGTTGCAGCAGTGAGGCAGTGAGCTGGAAGGTCAAGGTGATCAGGCCGACCTGGGTGAAGCTCAGGCCATAGCTGGCCTTGAGCATCGGATAGATCGACGGCAGCACGGCCTGGATCAGGTCGTTGATCAGGTGCGCCAGGGCACACGCACCAATGACACGCATGACCAGGGGGCTGGCCTGGCTGGCAACCGAGACGGTGGGTGAGGGTGAGCTGAGGGTAGTGGTCGACATGGGCAGATTTCCGGATAAAAAACGTGAACTGCGAGCGCAAGGCGCAGCCAATTTCGGGGTTCGGCGTTATCCTAGGGGCCTCAAGGGTGCCCGTCTCGCGCAACTCGGGCGCTGACCATCGCAAAAAGGGCGTCATGATCAAGCCATTGCAGACATTCCTCGCGGAGATCGACCAGGGCGGCTGGAGCGTTCGCAGCAGTGCGACCGACTACCCGGAAAACTGGTTCATCCCGCCGCACTCCCATGAGAAACATCAACTGATCTATGCCATCGAAGGCGTGATGGTGGTGCACGCCGCAATGGGCCAATGGACGGTGCCGCCGAGCCGTGGCATCTGGATGCCGAGTGGAGAGGTGCACTCGATTCGCTGCGTGGGGGCGATCAAGATGCGCAGCGTTTTCGTGCACCCTGACGCGAGCCCGAATCTGCCCGCCGAAACCCGGGCGGTGAGTGTTTCCGCGTTGCTGAGTGAGCTGATCAAGGTCTCGGTCGATTTCGACTTTTCCGCCGATCCGGACCCGCGGGAAGCCCGGGTGTTGCGGCTGATCCTGGATGAACTGACGATCCTGCCGACCTTGCCTTTGAACCTGCCGCAGCCTGCCGATCAACGTATCAACCTGATCTGTACCGCGTTGCAGCGTGATCCCGGGGATGGCTCGACGGTGTCGGACTGGAGCGCCCGGTTGGGCCTTGACGAAAAAACCATCCAGCGACGCTTCCGCAAGGAAACCGGCATGACCTTCGGCCAATGGCGCCAGCAAGCGCGACTGCTGCTGGCGCTGGAACGAATCGCCGTCGGCGAGAAGATCATCGACATCGCCGGCGAGCTGGGATACGACAGCCCGAGCGCGTTCACGACCATGTTCAAGAAGCAGTTCGGCAAGACGCCGAGTGATTTTTTCAAATGATGGAATGGGTGTTCTCTTGCAGAAGAGAACACCCATTTCACTGGCACATCTTCAAACGAACAGACGCAACAGTATCGTCGCCAGAATCACCGTCGAAGCCCCACCGATACGGGTGGAGATCTGCGCGAACGGCATCAGCGACATGCGGTTCGAGGCCGAGAGAATCGCCACGTCGCCAGTGCCGCCCAGGCCGCTGTGGCAGCAGGTCACGATGGCTGATTCGATGGGGTACATCTTCATCAGGTTGCCGATGAAGAAGCCGGCCACGGTCATCGACACCACCACCGAGACGCAGACCAGCACATAGCCGACCGAGAACACTTTCACCACGCTGTCCAATGGCACATAGAGCATGCCCAGGCCGATCATGACCGGCCAGATGAACGCCGAGGACACCAGTTTGTAAAAGGTGTTGGCACCTTTCTCGAGTTTTTCCGGCAGCACCCGAAGGTACTTAAACAGCACTGCCGCGAGGATCATCATCACCGGGCCGGGAATGCCCACGATTTTTTCCAGCAGACCGCCGAGGACGAAGAAAGCGCAGATCAACAGTACGCCGGCGCCCATGACGCGGAAGTCGACGATGGCGCCTGCGTCTTCCTTGACCTGGAACTGGTCATTCTCGGCCTTGGCGCGAATCAGCGAGCCTTCGCCGTTGATGGCCGGGCGTTTGAGGGCCAGGCGCGACAGATAACCCGCACAGATGATCGCCACGATGTTGCCGACCACGGCGGCGGGTGCCAGTTGCGCCACGTAGATATCCGGGGTGCCGCCGAGGATCACCGAGTAGGCCAGCGACAGCGGCAGAATCCCTTCGCCGATCCCGCCGCCAATGATCGGCACGATGATGAAAAAGAATGTGTGGTGGAAGCTGTAGCCCATCAGTTTTCCAACCATCAATCCGCTGGCAACGGCGGCCAGGGTGCCGACGAGCAGGGGAATGAACATCCGCAGCATGCCCTGGACCAGAATGAAACGGCTCATTCCCAGAATGCTGCCGACCACCAGGCTGGCGATCACGAAGTACAAAAAGTTGGCTTCCTTCATCAACATTTTGGTCGCGTCGATCGTCGCCGGCCCGAAGAAGCCGTAGAACACCAGTATCGACGGCAGCATCAGGCACAGAATCGCGCCGCCGCCAATTTCCTTGAGGACCGGCAGGCGCGAGCCCATTTGGCCGAAGAACATGCCCATGGTCATGATGACGGCGAGCCCGCCGATCATGTTCTTGGGCAGGAAACCCAGGTGGGCCGAGAGATAAACGATGACTGCGATGCCGAGAAAGACCGGCAGCGGGATGACGCCGATTTCGTAGGCGCACAGGCTGCGCAGGCGTTGCACAAACCCGCCATCGGAGGCAGTTGCGACTTTCAGGGATTGCTCATAGGGCTTGTTCATGTCGCTCTTTCCTCATGTTGTTTTTATCGAGGATTCAGAAACCACGGCGGACCGGGGATGGATTGCCACTCGGTAGATCGATGGTATCCTTCGCAAATAGCGCAATAAACAGCGAAAGTATGAGGCGTATGAACACGAATCGTGATCAATTTCCGTTGCCGGAAGACCTCAAGGTTTTCCTCACCGTCGTTCGAAAAAACGGCTTCGCCAGCGCTGCCGAGGAGCTGGGTTTTTCACCGGCTTACATCAGCAAGCGCATTTCCGTGCTGGAAACCACGCTCTCGAGCCGCTTGCTGCACCGCACCACTCGGCGCATCGCGCTGACTGACGACGGCGAGCGGGTGCGGGTGTGGGCGGAGAAATTGCTCGGTGACTTCGATGATTTCGTCGGCGAAATATCCCAGGCGCGGCAACAGCCGATGGGCTCGCTGCACATTTGCAGCAGCTTCGGTTTCGGGCGTAATCATGTGGCGCCGGCCATCTGCGAACTGTCGCGAACCTATCCAAAACTCGAGCTGCGGCTGGATGTGTTCGATCGCGTGGTCGATATCGTCGGCGAGGGCTTCGATCTGGAAATTCGCGTGGGGGATGACCTGCCTGGCCAGCACCTGGGCCGCAAACTGGTGAGCAACCGGCGGGTGTTGTGTGCGACGCCCGAGTATCTGGAACGGCGGGGTGTCCCGCAATCGCTGGCGGACTTGAAAGACCACGATTGCCTGGTACTGAAGGAGCGCAACAATGCGTTCGGCGTGTGGAGCCTGACGAAGGACGGGCAGGAAGAATCGGTGCGTGTCAGCGGACCTTTGTCCTCCAACAACGGTGAGATCGTGTTGCAGTGGGCCTTGAGTGGCGGCGGGATTCTGTTGCGCTCGATGTGGGATGTGAAGCCGATGCTGGATCAGGGGCGGCTGGTGCAAGTGCTGCACGATTACACCCAGAGCGCCAACGTCTGGGCCGTGTACCCGACGCGCCTGAGCCAGTCGGCCAAGCTACGGGTTTGCGTCGAGTTTTTGGAACAGTATTTTCGTCATCTCTCGGTTGAGTGAACCCACGGCAAATGTACGTGTAGGAGCGAGCTCGCTCGCGATGGACTCAACGGCACCGCGTTTAACCATTAAACACGCGTTATCGTTAACGACCATCGCGAGCGAGCTCGCTCCTACAGAGCATTAGATCCGCCGGGGTTTTCCATCAGTTCAGCCAGGGATTTTCCGCCATGTGCCGCGCCTCGAAGCTGCGAATCTGTCCGGCGCGTTGCAGCGTGGTGCCAATGGCATCCAGGCCCAGCAGCAGCGATTGCTTGCGCAGTTGATCGATCTCGAACGGGATCACGTTGCCGTCTGCCAGTTCGATGGTTTGTTCCGGCAGATTGACGCTGATTCGAGCCGTTGCCGGGTTGCCGGTCAGCGCGGCAATCTGCTTGAGTTGAACCTCGGTCAGCTGAATCGCCAACACGCCGTTGCGTTGACAGTTGTCGTAGAAAATACCGGCGAAGCTGCTGCCGATCAGCGCCCGGATGCCGACCTGTTTCAGCCCCCAGACCGCGTGTTCACGGCTTGATCCGCAACCGAAGTTAGGCCCTACAACCAGAAAAGCGGCGTCAGTCCAGGGCGACTGGTTGAGGATGAATTCAGGATTGGCTGCGCCGGACTCCAGGAGCCTCAAATCAAAGAACAGGCCCTTATCCAGGCCCTTGCGATCAATTCCCTTGAGGAACTGCTTGGGCATGATCACGTCGGTGTCGATGTTGGCGGCCAGAAGCGGCGCGGCGCTGCCACTGACGATAGTGAAAGGTTGCATGGTTCAAGCCTCCTGCGCGAACGTGCGCACGTCGGTCAAATGCCCGGTAATCGCTGCGGCGGCGACCATGGCCGGGCTCATCAAATGGGTGCGCGCACCGGCGCCTTGCCGGCCTTCAAAGTTGCGGTTGGTGCTTGAGGCGCAGCGATCGCCGGGGGCGAGCACATCGTCATTCATGGCCAGGCACATCGAGCAACCCGACTGGCGCCATTCAAAACCGGCATCGAGGAAAGTCTGCGCCAGCCCTTCGTCTTCGGCCTGATTACGCACCAGTGTCGAACCGGGCACGATCATCGCCCGGACGTGGGCCGCCACCCGTTTGCCGCGCACGACGCGGGCGACATCGCGCAGGTCTTCGATGCGCGCATTGGTGCACGAACCGATGAAGGCATGGCTGATCACCACGTCTCTCAGCGGCATGCCCGGCTCCAGGCCCATGTAGGTCAGGGCGCGTTGCATGCCCTGGCGCAGGATCAGGTCAGGCTGCGCGGCCGGGTCCGGTACATGCCCGCCCACTGGAGCGGCCTGATCGGGGCTGGTGCCCCAGGTGACCATGGGTTCCAGCGCCGCGACATCCAGGGTGACTTCGCGATCGAACACCGCACCTGCATCACTGTGCAGGCTGCGCCATTTCGCGACGGCCTGTTCCCACAGATGGCCCCGAGGGGCCCGGGGCTTGTGTTGCAGGTAGGCGAAGACCTTGTCATCCGGGGCCATGAACGCGCCCCGGGCGCCGGCTTCGACGGCCATGTTGCAGATGGTCATGCGCGCTTCGACGCTGAGGTCGCTGATCGCCGGGCCGGTGAATTCGATGGCATAGCCGGTGGCGCCGGAAGCGCCGATTTTTTCGATCAGGGCCATGATGATGTCCTTTGACGTCACGCCAGTCCCGAGCACACCATTGACCGTCACGCGCAGGGTCTTCAGGCATTTGTAGACCAGGGTTTGCGAGGCCAGCAGGTGTTCGATTTCCGAGGTGCCGATGCCGAAACCGAAGGCTCCGAGGGCCCCGTAGGTGGTGGTGTGGCTGTCGCCGGCGGCAACGACCATGCCGGGCAGGATAAAACCTTGTTCGGGGGCCACGACGTGCTCGATGCCCTGGCGCTTGTCCAGCACGTCGAACAACTCGATGCCGAAGTCGCGGCAGTTCTCTTCGAAGTAGGACACCTGACGGGCACCCCCAGCATCCGGCATGGCGGCAGTGCGCGTGGGTGCCGTGGGGTTGACGTGGTCGACGACCGCCAGCGTCGCGCCCGGTCGCCACGCTTTGCGACCCGCTTCGCGCATGCCGCTGAAAGCTTGCGGGCTGGTGTATTCGTTGGCGACCTGACGGTCGATGTACAGCAGCACATGGCCCTGATCGTCGAGGGCGCACACGGTGTGACTGTCGATATGCTTTTGGTAGAGCGTTCTGGGGCTGTGCATGGAGTGGGCTCTTGTTGTCATGCGAGATCACGGAAACGTACCCACAGCATATTCGTCGTCATTCCTGCATCAAGCGCCATTAAGTGAAGGCATTAAACACGCAGTGTGAATTATCGAGTGCTGTCCAACGTAAAGAAACTACCTAACTCACTGCGGCAAATGCCGTAAACAATGGGGTTCGTCTCAATATCCCGCCGACTGGGGCTGTCATAGGCTGTGGGCTTTGAAAGCCGTTCGCCGGAGTCGTTATGCGTTTTTTTGAACTGATCACTTTTACCGTGCGGGTGCGTACCGTCGCCGATGCCCTGGCACATATCGAGGTTGCGCTGAATGATCCGAACGTCGGCGGCACGCTGATGGGGTGCTGGGCCTCGGAGATTGGCCAGTTGAACCAGATAGCCGTGTTGCGTGGCTATGCTGACGAAAGCCTGCGGCAGGCGGAGCGCGAGCGTTTTCTGTTGGGGGGCGAGACGTTTGGTGTCAACGAGTTCATCAGCGATCTGCGCATCGAAAACTACACGCTGTTTCCCTTCCTCGAGCCCTTGAGCGCCGGCCAGCACGGTCCGTTCTATGAGTTGCGCGTCTACGACCTGGTCAGCAGCGGGTTGCAGCCGACCCTCGACGGCTGGAGCAAGGCCATCGAAGCGCGGACCGCCGAACAGTATTCGCCTGTGTATGCGGCGTTTTATGCCACTGACGGTTCGCTGCCGCGCTATCTGCACATCTGGCCGTGGACCAGCCTTGAACAGCGCTTGCAGGTGCGCACCCAGGCAGTCGCCGACGGCGTCTGGCCGCCGGAAAACTCCGGCCCGCAACTGCGGGACATGTGCTCGACGATCTACCTGCCTGCGAAGTTCTCGCCCTTGCAGTGATGGGGGCACGCCTGTGTCTACTGTCATTACCCTCAGAATCGATCCAGCCGGTACGCCGCCGTCGCCGGCAGGTCGCACGGCTGGGCGCCGGTCAAGGGCGAGGCCATTTGCGCAATCATTTCCGCCGTGACCGCCGCCTGGGTCAACCCCAGGTGCTGGTGGCCGAAGGCGAGCAGGACCTTGCCGTCGCACACCCGATCGATGATCGGCAGGGAGTCGGGCAAGGAGGGGCGAAAGCCCATCCACGGTGTGGCCGCTTCGGCACTCAGGTCGCGCTTGAACAGGCCTTTGCTCAATCGGTGCAATTGCCAGGCACGCTCCATCGTCGGTGGGCATTCGAGACCGGCGAATTCAACGGTGCCGGCCAGGCGCAGCCCATCGGCCATCGGCGTCATGATGAACTTGCGTTCCAGCGAGGTGACGGCAAACGGTAAGCGTTGGTGTTCGTGGGGCAGCATCAGGTGATAGCCGCGCTCGGTGTCCAAGGGCACCTTTTTGCCGGTCAGCGCGGCGGTGAGCTTCGCCGAATGCGCGCCGCAGGCAATCAGCACTTGTCGACTATTGACGCGACCCTGATCAGTGATCAACGACACGCCGTGTTCATTCAACTGCCCGCCCTCGACCCGCTGCTGGAGGAACTGCACACCGCTGCTTTTGGCCGCGTGGACCAGTTCACCCACCACCCGGAAGGGATCGAGAAAGTGCCCGGTGCGCGGGAAGAACAGACCACCCCGGATCTGCTCGCTGAGTTGCGGCGCAGCATCGCGGACATTCCTGGCCTGCCAGAAATCGACCGGTACCTGTTGCTGGCGCATGCGCGCCTGCAGCGCTTCGATGGCCTGTTGCGAGTCGGCGCGCTCGAAAACCAGTAACGAGCCGTCTTCTTTGAGTAACCCGGGACGGTCGATGGCTTCCAGCAAACGGTTCCAGGCACCCAGGCTGCTTTCATTGAGCGCGCGGATGCCGGCCACGGTGCGCTGGAACGGCGCGGGCCGCAGGTTCAGCAACAGGCGCATGAACCAGGGCAGGGCCCGGGGCATGTATTTCCAGTCCAGGCGCAGCGGGCCCATGGGGTCCAGGAGCATGGCGGGCAGGCGCTTGAGGATGGACAGGTCGGCGATGGGGAACACCTGCTCGGTGGCCAGGTGTCCGGCATTGCCGAACGAGGCGCCACGGCCGGGCTCCTGCTGATCGATGACCACCACCCGCCGGCCCTGGCGAGCCAGGCGCAGGGCGCAGGCGACGCCGATGATCCCGGCGCCGATCACGGCAACATCCGCCGTGGGATGCGGGGTGTTGAAATGGGAGGCGTTGGACATGGCCTAGGCCTCTCTCTGGCCGTCGAGCAGGCGACGCAACTGCAACGGATTGCCGTGCTTGAGCGCAGCCGGCAACAAGGCGTCCGGGAAATCCTGATAGCAGACCGGGCGAAGGAAACGCAGGATGGCGGCGGTACCGACCGAGGTGGTGCGCGGGTCGGAAGTCGCCGGGAACGGGCCGCCATGGACCATGGCATCGCACACTTCGACCCCGGTCGGCCAGCCATTGACCAACAGGCGCCCGGCCTTGCGCTCCAGAGTCGACAGTAATGCCCTGGCGCTCTCCACGTCGGCATCGTCCAGGTGCAGGGTGGCGGTCAGTTGGCCTTCCAGGTGTTCGATGACCTGGCGGATTTCCTCGTCGCTGGCACATTGCACGATCAGCGACGCGGCGCCGAACATTTCCGCCTGCAAGGCCGGGTTGGCGAGAAACTCGCTGGCCTGGGTGACGAACAGGTGGGCCTGGCACTGGTTCGGGGTTTCGCCCCTCAGGCCGACGGCCACTGTGTCAGCGTGGGCATGCTCGACCAGCGCGCCAACGCCAGTCTCATAGGCGTTGAAAATGCCGGGGGTGAGCATGGTCTGCGCCGGGCTGCGCTGGATCAGTTGCGCGGCCGTCTGGATGAAGCGCTCAAGGGCCGGGCCTTGGCGGGCAATCACCAGGCCAGGGTTGGTGCAGAACTGGCCAGCGCCCTGGGTGAGGGAGGCGACGAAGCCTTGCGCCAGCGCTTCGGCTCGCGATTGCAGTGCTGCCGGGAACAGCAATACCGGATTGATCGAACTCATTTCCGCGTACACCGGGATCGGCTCGGGACGCGCCTGGGCTGCCTTGCACAAGGCGATGCCACCGCTGCGCGAGCCGGTGAAACCCACGGCCTTGATGCGCGGGTCGGTGACCAGGGCGATGCCCACTTCGCGGCCCGAGCCGAACAACAGCGAAAACACGCCTTCATGCAACCCGCACAGCTTGACCGCACGGGCCAGCGCCCGACCCACCAGCTCACTGGTGCCGGGGTGCGCGCCATGGGCCTTGACGATCACCGGGCAACCGGCGGCCAGCGCCGACGCTGTGTCTCCGCCGGCGACCGAGAAGGCCAGGGGAAAGTTGCTGGCGCCGAACACCGCCACCGGACCCAGCGGCACCTGACGCTGACGCAGATCCGGGCGGGGCAGGGGCTGGCGTTCCGGCAGTGCGCTGTCGATCCGTACATCCAGCCATTCGCCAGCGCGTACGGTGCGGGCAAAGGTGCGCAGTTGCTGGCAGGTGCGGCCGCGTTCACCCTGGATACGCGGGCGTGGCAGGCCGGTCTCGGCCACGGCGCGGTCGATCAACGCATCGCCGAGGGCTTCGATTTCGCTGGCGATGGTTTCGAGGAATTCGGCGCGGGCGTCCAGGGAGGTCGCGCGATAGCTGTCCAGGGCACTCCACGCCAGGGCGCAGGCCTGTTCGACGTGCTCGCTGCCGCCGCCGTGATAGGCCGGTTCAAGAGGGAGACCAGTGGCGGGATCAATGCCGTGGATCGCGTCGCGGTTGCCGGGGATGGCCTGTTGGCCGATCAGCATGTTGCCTGTCAGAGTCATGGTATTTCCTGAAAAAAAGAGGCTGGGCGTTTGCGAAAAAACGCTGTACCGCCGTGGACGAAAATAAAGGCGGCGCGCTTCGGCACGCCGCTGTACAGGCTGAATATCAGGCGAAGTCCTGCTCGGCCGACCACTGCTCGTACCACTGGCGGAACAGTGCGTACTGGTTCTCGGCATAACGACGCTGGGCATCGCTGAGCGCATCGGTCTCGTTGAAATGCAGGGTGTATTCCTTGTCGCCGTTGAGCACCATCAGGTGCTTGTAGTAGAGCACCAGGTCGCAGCCCTCATCGAACGACGACAGCACAGCCAGGGCGGACTCCAGTTCCCGCGCCTGACGACGTGCCTTGGCATCGCCCTTGGCCGCTTGTTTGCTCAAGGCCACCAGGCGCAACACTTCGCGCGGCAGTGCGTTGCCGATGCCGGTGATGGCGCCGGTGGCGTTGCAGTTGACGAAGCCATGAACCACCTGGGTGTCGACACCGACCATCAGGGTCACGTCATCGTCCCTGGAGGTGATGTGTTCGGCGGCGTAGCGCAGGTCGGCCGCTCCGCCGAATTCCTTGAAGCCGATCAGGTTCGGGTACTCGCGGCGCAGTTCGAAGAACAGCTCGGCGCGGGTGGCGAAGCCATAGTAAGGGCTGTTGTAGATCACCGCCGGCAAGCCCGGGGCGGCTTTGAGGATCGCGGCGAAGTGGGCTTTTTGCGCGGTGGCCGAAGCGCCGCGAGACAGCACCCGCGGAATGACCATCAAACCATGGGCACCGACTTTGGCCGCGTGTGCCGCATGGGAAACCGCTTCGCGGCTGTTGACCGCACCGGTGCCGACGATGGTCGGAACGCCGGCGGCCACCAGGCGCGCCACGCCTTCCTGACGCTCGGCTTCGGTCAGCAGCGGCCAGTCGCCCATGGAGCCGCAATACACCACTGCGCTCATGCCAATGTCGATCAGCTCGCGACCCTTGGCCACCAGCGCGTCGAAGTCCGGCTTGCGCTCGGCGGTGCATGGGGTCATCAGTGCAGGGATGCAGCCGGTGAAAATGTTGTCGCTCATTTTGTTGTCACTCCTTGAAGCGTTCATTCAGATCGGGTTAGGGAAAAGGCGTGGGGCTCAAATGCCCCACGCAAAGGGATCCTGTTCGTCGATCAGCAAGGTGCAATCGGCGGTCATGTAGGCGCGGCCAGTGATGAAAGGGATGATGCGTTCGCCTTCCCATTCATAGCTGCCGACAAATTGGCTGGCGGTGATGCTGGCCTGGACCCAGCGCTCACCGGTGGCCAGTTTTCCGTCGGCCGCCAGGCACGCCAGTTTCGCGCTGGTGCCGGTGCCGCAGGGCGAGCGGTCGTAGGCCTTGCCGGGGCACATGACGAAGTTGCGGCTGTCGGCCGATTCGTCGTCGGCAAACAGTTCGATGTGGTCGATCAGCGCGCCGTCTTCACCGTGGATGCCTTGGGCCTCGAGGGCCTTGAGCATTGCCCAGGTGTACTCGGTGAGGAACTCGACGTTGTCCATCTGCAGCGCCTGACCGTGATCGGACACCAGGAAAAACCAGTTGCCACCCCAGGCGATGTCGCCGTACACGCGACCATGTCCCGGTACTTCGACCGGCACTCGTTGGCGGTAGCGGTAGGCAGGCACGTTGCGCAGGGTGACGTTGCCGTCCTCATGCAGCGTGGCGCTGACCGGGCCGACCGGCGTATCGATCTTGTGCTCGCCGGGCTGGATGTGCCCCAGGTGATGCAGCGAGTTGACCAGGCCGATGGTGCCGTGACCGCACATGCCGAGGTAGCCGGCGTTGTTGAAGAAGATCACACCGCAAGTGGCATCCGGCGACACCGGTTCGCAATACAGCGCACCCACCAGCACATCGTTGCCACGGGGTTCCAGCAGGCAGGCGCGACGCCATTGGTCATGCTGCTCGCGCAGGGCATCGCGCTTCTCGGCCATGGTCCGGCCGGACAACTGGGGCAGGCCCGACATCACCAGGCGAGTCGGCTCGCCGCCGGTGTGGGAATCAATGACATGTACTTTTTTCATAAACCTTTCCATTAGAGGAACACGCAGGCTTTGCCGGCCTGAATGTCAGCGAGAGGTCTGGGCGGACACACCGATCGGACGCTGGCCTGTGGTCGTGCCGCTGTAGACGGGGTCGGCTTCTTCTTCACCGTCCTCGGCTTCCAGGCGAACCAGATGCGCCGGTACGCCAGTGGCCGCGCCCCAGTAGTAGATGCCCATGGCGCAGGCCGCCACGACAAGGGTGTCGAACGGATGGGTGAGCACGCCCATGCCGCCGAAGCTGCCGAGCCAGGACAGCACGATGGTCACGGCGTAGAAGCCGATCAGCCACGCCGAAGAACGCACTTGTTGGCCCAGGCTCAGGTGTTGGGTCGGCACAAAGCGACCGCACAGCAGGTACACCACGAACATCAGGATTTGCAGGCCGAGCAGCCAGGACACGGTGCTCCAGCCGGACCAGTAGACGATCAGCGCGGCGATGATGAACGACACCGGGCCGAGGACGCCCATGCGCTTGACCTTGAACGGGCGCGGCATGTCGGGCGCATTACGGCGCAGGGCGGCCACGGACACTGGTGCGACGGCGTAGCTCAACACCAGCGCGGCGGAGACCACGTTGATCAGCGCTTCCCAGGAGGGGAAAGGCAGGGTCCAGAACACCGAAAGGGCAAAGGTCAGCCACAACGCCGGGCGCGGGATGCCGGACTTTTCGTCAATGCGGGTGAAGACCTTGAAGAACGTACCGGTCTGCGCCCAGCCGTAGATCACCCGCGGGGTCGCGTTCATGTAGATGTTGCCGCAGCCGCTGGGGGAAATCACCGCGTCGGCCACCACCAGATAAGCCAACCAGCCCACGCCCAATGCCAGGGCGATGTCGCGGTATGGCAGGGCCAGTTCCTTGGCGACGCCGGCCCAACCGTTGGCGAGCATTTCGGTGGGCACGCCGCCGAGGAACGCCACTTGCAACAATACATAGATGGCGGTGGACAGCAGTACGGAGAGGATCAATGCAATCGGAATGGTGCGTTGCGGATTCTTCACTTCGCTGGCCACCGAGATGATCGGCGTCAACCCCAAGTAGGCGAAGATGATGCCGCCGGCGGACACCGCCATCTCGACACCCGACAGCCCGAACGGCATGAAGCCCTGGGACTGGAAGTTCTCCGGTTTGAAGAAGGTGAACAGCACGCCGATCACCAGCAACGGCACGATGAACTTGAACATGCTGATCAGGTTGTTGGCCTTGGCGAACGTTTTCACACTGTAGTAGTTGAGCATGAAGAACAGGCACAGCAGGCCGAACTGAACCAGCCAGCCAATCGCCGTCGGATTGCTGGAACCGGCCTGGGTCAATGCTGGAAACCACGCCGCGGCATACTGGCGTGCGGCGACCACCTCGATGGCCACCAGGCTGGAAAACGCGATCAGGGTGATGAAACCCATCAGGTAGCCGAGCAGCGGGCCGTGGGAGTACACCGGGTAGCGAATCACACCACCGGCACGGGGCAATGCGGCGCCGAGTTCACAGTAGACGATGCCCAGCAGCAGCACCGCAAAACCGCCCAGCAGCCAGGAAAATATCCCCGCCGGCCCCGCGATGGCAGACACGTGACTGGCTGCGAACAACCAGCCGGAGCCGAAGATGGCCCCCAGTCCGATAAACGTAAGGTCTATCAATGAAAGTTGTTTTTTGAATTTGCCTTGGCCTGACATTGCATTGTCTTCTTGTGAGTTATTGGATAGGCAGGTGTGCACTTCAAGTCGTCCCCGTCGGTTTGCCGAGGAGGGCGGTGGCCATAGAGTGAACTCGACGGCTTGCTCGCGATTGATGTTTTCCTTGGGTGTCGATGACGAAATCAGCACAATGGGCAACGGCCGATCATTGGGAGAGACAGGTAGATGACTCAGGATGCGTTTGCACTGCTGTGCCAGGGCGACGACTCGAACCGCCCCGAATCCATCGAGCAACTGCTGGCAGGCATTGCGCTTTTGTTGCCGATGCTCGATGTCATTCCGAACGCCGCGATCTTCATCAAGGACGTGCAGGCGCGCTATGTCATGGCCAACCGCACGCTGGTTCAACGCTGTGGCTTGAAGCAGCTCAAGCCGCTGCTGGGGAAAACCAGTGCCGAGGTATTTCCCGAGCAGTTCGGGCCCGGCTATACCGAACAGGACCGGCGTGTGCTGGAGCAAGGTCTGGTGCTGTCAGACCAGCTGGAATTGCATCTGTATGGCAGCCGGGAGCCAGGCTGGTGCCTGACTCATAAACGACCGCTGTATAACCGCCATAATCAGATCATCGGCTTGGCGGGCATCTCGGTCGACCTGCAATCGGCCACTGACACGCACCCGGCGTACCAGCGCCTGGCGGCGGTGGACGAACACATTCGTGCGAATTTCAACCGTCGCGTCACCCTCGGCGAGTTGACGCGCATCGCCGGCATTTCCGTGGCGCAGCTCGAGCGCTACTGCAAGCGTGTGTTCCATTTGACGCCACGGCAAATGATCCAGAAGGTTCGCCTGGAGCACGCGCATCGACTGCTCCACACGGACCTGCCAATCACCGAGGTCGCCCTGCAATGCGGCTATACCGACCACAGTGCGTTCACCCGGCAGTTCAAGGCATTGACCGGCTTCACCCCGCGCCAGTACCGCCAGGCCACCGGTCACCCGCAACTGTCCGGTGCGGATTAGCGACGCGCCGCCAACGGCCCTGTAGACTGGCCGCGCAAAAGGCGCCAGCCTCACCACTTCAAGCAAGAGAGATCTCATGGCAAATCACGACCTGACCTTTACGCCCGATCCTGATGCGGATTCGATTTCTTCCGATGTCGTCGGTTTCGGCGGTGTGCTGGTCTCGACCCAGATCCCGACCCGCGCCGACGGCAGCCTGGAACTGGGCGACATCACCCTGCAAAGCGAATGCACCCTGCAAGCGCTGAAGGTTGCGCTGGAACGTGCCGGCAGTTCCATGGACCGCGTGATGCATCTGACCATCTACCTCACCGACATGGCCGACCGCGCCGCGTTCAACGAAGTCTACAAGCGTTACTTCGCCAAACCATGGCCGGTGCGCGCTGCCGTCGGGGTTGCCTCGTTGGCGGTGGAAGGCATGCGCGTGGAAGTGACCGCGATGGCTGCCAAGGCCTGATCGAAGCAACACACAAAACCTTGTGGGAGCGGGCTTGCTCGCGAAGAGGGCGTGTCAGGCAACATTGATTTCGACTGACCCACCGCCTTCGCGAGCAAGCCCGCTCCCACACTGGGCATTTGTCGAATCCAGAATTTGGGTACGCGTCCAGCTCTGCCAAAACACCACCTGGCAGCGCACGGGTGCCGGTCAGGCGTTTCGCCGCTACAATGCACGCCTCGACCGTGACAAGCCTGACTAAAAAAACTATGTCTTTGCCCAAACATCACCTGGAATTGCTCAGCCCTGCCCGCGATGTCGCCATCGCCCGCGAGGCTATCCTGCATGGTGCCGATGCCGTGTACATCGGTGGCCCGAGCTTCGGCGCCCGCCACAACGCCTGCAACGAAGTGAGCGATATCGCCCAATTGGTGGAGTTCGCCCGTCGCTACCATGCGCGCGTGTTCACCACCATCAACACGATCCTGCATGACAACGAACTGGAACCGGCCCGCCAGCTGATCCACCAGTTGTACGACGCCGGCGTCGATGCGCTGATCGTCCAGGACCTGGGTGTGATGGAGCTGGACATTCCGCCGATCGAACTGCACGCCAGTACCCAGACGGACATCCGCACGCTGGAGCGGGCGAAGTTCCTCGACCAGGCCGGTTTCTCGCAACTGGTGCTGGCCCGCGAGCTCAACCTCAAAGAGATCCGTGCCATCGCCGACGAAACCGACGCGGCCATCGAGTTCTTTATCCATGGCGCGTTGTGCGTGGCGTTTTCCGGCCAGTGCAACATTTCCCACGCGCAAACCGGGCGCAGCGCGAACCGTGGCGATTGTTCCCAGGCCTGCCGTCTGCCGTACACCCTCAAGGATGAAAAGGGTGGCGTGATCGCTTACGAAAAGCACCTGCTCTCGATGAAGGACAACAACCAGAGCGCCAACATCCGCGCACTGGTCGAGGCCGGCGTGCGTTCGTTCAAGATCGAGGGCCGCTACAAGGACATGGGCTATGTGAAAAACATCACCGCCTACTACCGCCAGCGCCTCGACGCCGTGCTCGAAGACCGCCCGGACCTGGCCCGTGCCTCCAGTGGGCGCACCGCGCACTTCTTCCTGCCCGACCCGGAAAAAACCTTCCACCGTGGCAGCACCGATTACTTCGTCACTGACCGCAAGATCGATATCGGTGCGTTTGACTCGCCGACCTTCACCGGTTTGCCGGTGGGTGTGGTCGAGAAAGTCGCCAAGCGTGACATGCAGGTCGTGACCCATGAGCCGCTGTCCAATGGCGACGGCCTCAACGTGCTGGTCAAGCGTGAAGTGGTGGGTTTCCGCGCCAACATCGCCGAACCGAAAGGCGAGTTCGAGGAGGACGGCGAGAAGCGTTATCGCTATCGCGTCGAGCCCAATGAGATGCCGGAGGGGATGTACAAGCTGCGCCCCAACCATCCGCTGAATCGCAATCTCGATCACAACTGGCAACAGGCGCTGCAAAAGACCTCCGCCGAGCGTCGCGTGGCCTTGCGCTGGGTTGCGCGCCTGCGTGAAGAGCAGCTGGAACTGACAGCTACCAGCGAAGAAGGCATCAGCGCCAGCGTTACCCTGAATGGCCCGTTCGGCGCCGCCAACAAGCCGGAACAGGCGCTGGAGCAATTGCAGGATCTGCTCGGCCAACTGGGCACCACGCAGTACCACGCCATCGACATCAAGCTGGACGCGCCGCAGGCGTACTTCATCCCGAACTCGCAGCTCAAGGCCTTGCGCCGTGAAGTGATCGATGCCTTGACCGAAGCGCGGATCGCCGCCCATCCCCGTGGCAGCCGCAAGGCCGAAACCACTCCGCCGCCGGTGTACCCGGAATCGCACCTGTCGTTCCTGGCCAACGTCTACAACCAGAAGGCCCGCGACTTCTATCACCGCCATGGCGTCAAGCTGATCGACGCGGCCTACGAGGCCCACGAGGAAGCCGGCGAGGTGCCGGTGATGATCACCAAGCACTGCCTGCGGTTCTCCTTCAACCTGTGCCCGAAACAGGCCAAGGGCGTGACCGGCGTGCGCACCAAGGTTGCGCCAATGCAACTGATCCACGGCGATGAAGTGCTGACGTTGAAGTTCGACTGCAAGCCTTGCGAGATGCACATCATCGGCAAGATGAAGGGCCACATCCTCGATATGCCGCAGCCGGGCAGCGTGGTGGGGCACATCAGCCCCGAAGACTTGCTCAAGACCATCCCGCGCGCGCCGCACTGAGTGACCGGTGAGCGCCCCGCAACGGTGCGCTCACCTGTTGTTCAAAACCCGGCGTAGTTGAAGTAGATGTATGCCACGGCAACTGCCAGACCAAACGCTGCCAGGGCTTTTGTATGTGCAGTGGCCTGCAATTCGTTCGACGCTTGTTCATGGGGTTGCGAGTACGCGGTGGCGTTTTGGCGGCGCTGCAGAATGGCCCGCCAGGTGTAACCCAATCCCGTCAGCAGTGAAATGGCCATCAGGCCGAGGATCAGCCAGCGTATGGTTGCCGGCTTTTTAGCGGCGGCCAGGCTGTTCTCGTGTTCACAGGCCGCGCTCCCGAACTCCAGGACAGAAATGGCTTGGTAGACCGTCGAGGGCTGCTGCGCATCATTGTGCGTCGCGGCCATTTGCTCCAGGTCCAGTGCCTGGTACTTCCAGAGAGTCATCGATCCTTCCCGGCAGTAGGTGAACGCAGCAGGGCTGGAAGCGGCGATGATGCACGCGTCGTCGATACCGATTTTTTTCAGGGCTTCCATCGCAGACCGTGTGAAGTCCATTTCGAGGACCGGAATGACGCAGTTGGCAGACACCGCGGCCGACACCAGCAGGCACGCCATGGCGCAGAGGGTTGATGTTTTCAAGGTCGAGACCCCCTCGTTTTTTGCAGGATTTTTGTTGTTAACGCGGAGTCTGGTTGCAAGCTGCTTTTGCTGAAGTCTAGACGCTGGCGACAAACCCGGAGCTAGCGGTCGACATTATTCACAGGAGTCGGCGACGGCTTTTTCAGCCCGTTTGAATTCCTGTTTGACATCGGTGGGGATGCGTTGCTTCTTGAGTTCCTGACCGAGGAAGGGTTGCTCGCCCCGGGACTGGACCTCGGCGTCCTCGGCGGTTATCTGCGCTTCGATAGTCGCGGAGTGCTTGTCGATGACGGCATCGACCTCGGCTTCATTCCTGGCGGTATCGAGTGCCAGGACCAACTGGCCTGCCTCGGCTTTTTCGGCTTCGGCATAGGCTTCGACCGTCAACCCGGAGGCCAGCGCCCGCGCCTGGATTTGCAGCCTGTCGAGATGCTCCCGGGCGGTCTTGCAGACCGCTTCCTGTCGCTGACTCTGGATGTGATCCCAGGTGTTCAATCCATAAATCGCCGCCCCGACCACCAGGAGGGTTGCAGCGGTACCCATTAATTTGCCTTTCACATTTGGCGCCCTCAGATTGCAAGGGGAAGGGTGTTGCGCTGACGATTCCTGATTCCATTCGAGAAAAGCGTAGCAGACCTGGTCGGGCTGAATGTGTGCCGACCGTTCGCCGCGATTCGGCTCAACACTAAGCATCTGTTTTAAAAAACAAAATATTGTGTTGGGGCTTCCCAGACGAGGCAAAAGTTGGTAAATTTGCGCCCACTCTTGCACAGGCCCTCACGGAGCCTCTCGCGCAAGCAGGCAACAGGTCTTGTTGCCACTCAAGTAAGCGAGTGCCAGGCACTCATCGCAACAGATACAGGGGCGTCGCCAAGCGGTAAGGCAGCAGGTTTTGATCCTGCCATGCGTTGGTTCGAATCCAGCCGCCCCTGCCATTTTCTTCCTGCATAATCAGATAACACTTCGTCGGCGGTTCTGATTCGCTGATTCGCTGGTTTTTTGCGTCCGTTGTCCATTTCCCTGATGTTCCCTTGCCAGTCAGCGTCCAGCCAAGGCTCACGGGTGTCCTTTCGGCGCGTTTCATCAAGACTTTTCAGCTGATCTGGCCATCCGTCACTGAACCAGCGCAGCGCTGTAGTTGTTTCTACATAGCGCTTACACTGATGATCCCCGCCGTTTCCTAACTTCAAAGTCAAGAAAAGGACGCCTCACATGAAAGTCAGTGCACGCAACGTATTCAAAGGCAAAGTCAGTCAGGTCCAGCCAGGCGCGGTCAACGCCGAAGTGGTTCTGACCCTGGCGGGCGGAGAGCAACTGGTTGCCGTCGTCACCATGGAAAGCATCAAGAGCCTCGGCATCGCCGTCGGCAAAGAAGCCGTCGCGCTGATCAAGGCGCCGTGGGTGATGTTGATGACCGAATCGAGCGACATTCGCCTGTCGGCGCGTAACTGCCTGGAAGGCAAGGTACTGAGCGTTACCGATGGTGCGGTCAACGCAGAGGTGGTCATCGAGCTGGCCGGCGGTTCGAAGGTCTATTCGATCGTCACCCGCGATGCTGTGGCAGAGCTGGGTCTGGCAACCGGCGTCAGCGCCACGGCCGTGATCAAGGCTTCCCACATCATCCTGGGCGTTCCGGCCTGATCAGACACAAGCATTGCTTACTGATCCCCGTGATCGATTTCCTGATGGATCACGGGGATTTTTCGTTTTCGGCTCCCAATCATCACTACCGAAACCGTTGTGGAATGGCCTCGGCGAACGGGTACATGGAAAAGTACGGCCTTGCCTCGTCGATCACCCGTTTGACCGAGGGCCACTGGATCAACCTGTCGAAATAAGCACTCAAGCGATGATGATCGTCGGGAAACGGCACGAGGGTGCTGGCATAGAACAGCGCCGGGGCAGCGGCACAGTCGGCCATGCTGAACGCCGGGCTGGCGGCCCAGGCGTTTGCGCTCAACTGATGTTCAAGCATGCCGTACGCCGTTGTCAGCGCGGCGCGTTCGCGGGTCAGGTCGCCGTTGGAGGCGTTCATTCGGTCAGCGACGATCTTCTGCATCGGCACCTGGACGTGCAGGTCGAAAAAACGATCCCACAGGCGTACTTCCAGCGCGGCATCCCAATCTTCAGGAATCAGGCACAGGTGGCCGGCCTGGTGGTGGTCCAGGTACTCGATGATCACGCTCGACTCGGCTACGTTCCGTTGGCGGTCGTGATCGCGGATCACCGGAAATTTGCAGAGTGGCCAAAGTGCTTGCAGCTCAGCCCGGTCAGCCTCGTTGCCCAGGTCGATGATCCTTTTTTCAAACTCGATATCCAGTTCATAGAGAGCGATCAGCGCTTTGTGGCAGAACGACGAGAGCGGATGGAAATAAAGAGTCAGCGGCATGTTCCTTTCCTTGGCGAAGGGGGAGGCCCGTGCAGTATCGACCCAGGTTCGCTTCGGTGCGAGGCGGTTCGTCAGGTGGCTGTGATCTCGGTGGCGATTGCCATTCCCCGCGCAAACTGGTTTAAGGGCAAAAGACTGGCTTGCCCAAGGCTTTCAACTTGCGTAAACAGTGCAGGCGCCGAATGATCGGCGCCAGGGGATACAGGTTTCCAGGTCGGGAGTGACAGGTATCAAAGCGTTATTTCACAGGTTCGTCGACAGGACGAAGCGAGGCGAGCGTTGGTAGAGCGACGTCAGTTCAGCGGAGCGATGAAAGGCAAGAACCTTCGCTTCCTCAAGGAGCATGAAGGCCAATCCGTTCTGCAGGCGCGTGCAGGTTTCCTGTTGCTCGAGCATTTCTCGCTGCCGGCGTTTACCCAGGCGCTGGATACGGTCGTGACGGCCAACCTGTTGCGGCCGGAGCTGTTTTCAACGAAAACCTTCGGCCTGAAGGACGCAGAGGTGATCAGCGATCTGGGGCTGGTCATCCGTCCCGACGCCTGCCTGAGCCATGCCGAGATACAGAACCTGGACCTGCTGGTGGTCTGTGGCGGATACCGCACCCATCTGCACGCCGACGAGGCATTGATCAACCTGCTGCAAGACGCGGCGCAGCAGGGCGTTACCCTGGCTGGCGTGTGGAACGGCGCGTGGTTTCTCGGACGCGCCGGTTTGCTCGAGGGTTATCGCTGTGCGATTCACCCGGAACACCGCCCGGCACTGGCGGAAATTGCCAAGCTGACCCAGGTGACCAGCGAAGCCTACGTGGTGGATCGTGACCGCCTGACAGCGTCGAGCCCGACGGGTACTTTCTATATGGCCCTGGAGTGGATCAGGGGGCTGTACGACAAGGCGCTGACCGATGGCATCGAAGACATTCTGGCGTTTGAAGCCTCACGCTACCGGCGCATCAAGCCGTCGCTGAATGTCTCGGTCAGTGGTCCGCTCAGAGAGGTGGTCAACCTGATGGACGCCAATCTGGAGGAACCGCTGGAAATGGAAACGCTCTGCCTCTACGCAGGGCGCTCTCGCCGGCAGATCGAGCGTCTGTTCAAGGAGCAGTTGGGCACCACGCCGCAACGCTATTACATGGACCTGCGCATCACCGAAGCGCGGCGCTTGCTGCAGCACACCACGCTGACCATCGTCGAGGTCTCGGTCGCCTGTGGTTTCGTTTCTCCCAGCCATTTCAGCAAGTGCTACAGCTCTTATTTTGGCTATCGGCCGTCCAGGGAAACCAGGCTGGTGAAGTAGGCCGCCGATCAACGCCGGCCTCGCCGTCGACCTGCCGCACGATGTCGGCATGGTAAGAGTCACGCCTGTTCATCCGACAGCGGCCACATGCGCTGTCGGATGTGATGCCGGCCGGCGTCACCCTGATTTCCGCTGCGAGCTGTTCGGGTTAGAGTGCAAATTCTGGCCTGATTGTCAGGCATGCCACGTTTAGGGTCATTGCGCCATGCACCAGATCGGACTGATTGTTTACCCCGGTTTTCAGGTTCTGGGGCTGGCCATGTGTGCCGCCTTCGAGTTGGCCAACAACGCCGCAGATGAGCCGTTGTACAGCATTGCCTTATTGTCCGAGCCGGGTGGCCTGGTGCAGACGTCCGCCGGTTTCGGTGTGCAGACCGAAGCGTTCGACCAGCGTTCGTTCGATACGCTGCTGGTCATGGGCGACAACCTGATCCGCCCGACCACACCGGGCATGTTGGCGTTTTTGCGCCGCGCCAGTCACGGCACCCGGCGTCTGGGCTCGATTTGCACGGGGGCGAATGCATTGGCGGAGGCCGGTTTGCTCGACGGTCGGCGGGCGACGACCCACTGGGCGCATGTACCGGCCTTTCGCAAGGCGTACCCGAACGTGAAGGTCGAGGAAGACCGGATCTTCATCAACGATGGCCACCTGTGGACGGCGGCGGGCATGAGCGCGTGCGTGGACCTGGCGTTGGCGCTGGTGGAGATGGATCTGGGCGCCGAGGTTGCCCGCAAGGTGGCGCGGCAATTGGTGGTGTACCACCGGCGTTCCGGCGGGCAGTCGCAGTTTTCGGTGATGCTGGAACTGGCCCCCAGGACCGACCGGATACAGGCCGCGCTGAACTACGCCAAGCAGAATCTCAAGTCGGCGCTGACGGTCGAGGAACTGGCCAGCGCGGCCAATCTCAGCCCCCGGCAATTCAGCCGGGTGTTTCATGCCGAAACCGGCCAGTCTCCGGCCAAGGCCATCGAAAACCTGCGGGTCGAGTCGGCCCGGTTGATGATGGAAAGCGGGCGGCACTCCATCGATGCAGTGGCGACAGCCACTGGTTTTGGTGATCGGGAACGTATGCGCCGCGCTTTTATACGTGCTTTCGGACAGCCGCCGCAGGTGATTCAGCGTGCCAGTCGGGGGTGATCTTCGTGATGTCCTAAAAGGTGGTGCATACGACATTCATGCCTTTATATTATTGTCGTAATCTTTATCTCGTTGAAACCTTTCCTTCAGTGAGATCACCGCCATGAGCCTCGTCAAAGCCGCCGCCGTACAAATCAGCCCCGTTCTTTACAGCCGAGAAGGCACCGTCGACAAAGTGGTGCAGAAGATTCTCGAACTCGGCGAACAGGGCGTGCAATTCGCTGTGTTTCCGGAAACCGTCGTGCCGTACTACCCGTACTTTTCCTACGTGCAGTCGCCGTTCGAAATGGCCGCCGAGCACCTCAAGCTGCTGGATCAGGCGGTCACCGTGCCCTCAGCTGCCACCGATGCCATCGGCGCTGCGGCCAGGCAAGCCGGCATGGTCGTGTCCATTGGCGTCAACGAGCGCGATGGCGGCACGCTGTACAACACGCAGTTGTTGTTCGATGCCGACGGCTCGCTGATCCAGCGTCGTCGCAAGATTTCCCCGACCTACCACGAACGCATGATCTGGGGCATGGGCGACGGCTCCGGCCTGCGGGCCATCGACAGCGCGGTAGGGCGCATCGGTCAATTGGCCTGCTGGGAGCATTACAACCCGCTGGCCCGTTATGCCTTGATGGCCGATGGCGAGCAGATCCATGCGGCGATGTACCCGGGGTCGTTTGCCGGTCCCCTGTTCGCCGCGCAAATGGAAGTCAGCATTCGCCAGCATGCCCTGGAGGCAGCGTGCTTCGTGGTCAACTCCACGGCATGGTTGTACCCCGAGCAACAGGCGCAGATCATGGCCGATACCGGTTGCGCCATCGGCCCGATCTCCGGCGGTTGCTATACCGCGATCATCAGCCCGGATGGCACGGTGCTGGGCTCGTTGCTGGAAGGTGAGGGCGAGGTGATTGCCGACCTCGACATGAGCCTGATCGACAAGCGCAAACGCGTGATGGATTCGCGCGGCCACTACAGCCGCCCGGAACTGCTGAGCCTGCTGATTGACCGCACACCTCAAGCCCATGTGCATGAACGCAGTGCGCATCCGAAGCTGGCCGAAGAGACCGGGCTGGAGGAACTGATTCGTTAGTTTCAAGGCAAAAAAACAGGGGACTTCATGGAAGTCCCCTTTTGTTTGTCCGCGTTGCAGATTTCGTTTCAGCGACGCCAGAAGAAACGGGTCAGCAGCGCATCGATGCTGAGCTTGCCGGCACCCGACAGCAGCAGCGGCGTGAAGGCCACAAGGTAGATCAATGGCAGTTTGAAGTTGCCGTAACCCTTGTTGCTGATGGCATAGCCTTGGGCAAGTTCACTCAGGGTGTGCCAGTCGGCAGGCCAATGGATGGCGGCGGTTGCGACGATGGTCACGACCATCAGGCTCAACGCCGAAAAACGCGTGCCCAGGCCCAGCAGCAAGGTCATGGAAAAGATCAGTTCGGCCCACATCGACAGTTCCCAGTTCAGGGTCGCTGGAATGTGGTCGAAGGGAAACGGGAAGCGCTCCTGGATATCGGCGAACCAGTTCTGGCCATTGAATTTCTCAAGGCCCGACTCGAAGAATTCCCAGGCGAGGAACACTCGCAACGCCAGGGGGGCAACCCAGTCGCCGGCACGGTCGAGGTTCAGGTGCAGGCCTTTGACGGCCGAAGAAATGGAGGTGCTCATGGACGTTGATCTCTTTCAGGTCAGGGAGGCGGGGCAACGGCATGCCCCGTGAGTTGAGCGCATTGATCGGCGTGGCCGATCGGCAGGCGTATTTCATCAATGGGGTGTATCTGCGGTGTGTCGTTGTGGCGGGGTTTTGAGTGCGGGGTGTGTCGGGGGCGGGGCTGTATACATTGAGATACGTAACCACGGGATTTTTCATCCAGTGCACAACCAGGGTGGGAGCGGGCTTGCTCGCGAATAGCGCCAGGTCAGTCAAATGGATGCTGCCTGACACTCCGCTATCGCGAGCAGGCTCGCTCCTACAGGGAATTTGCTATACATTTTCCGGCCGCCCATTGCATGGTGTAACCGCTTCATGTCTCTTGCGCTCGAACGTCTAGTCGCTGGCACGCCCATCCCTTTCGCCGGTAATCGTGTCACTGTCGTCAGCCCCGAACTGGCGCAGCGCTTCCAGCCCGGTGACCACCTGCTGGTGGAGCAGGTCAGCGGCGAGTTGCTGCTGATCCCGGTGGCGGACCAGCAAGCGGCCAGCGTCGCGATCGAGCGTGCCGAAGCGGCGTTTACCGCGCTGTCGGCCGTGTCTGATCAAGCGATCAGCGCCTTCTTCGACCTGTTTGCCCAGCGCCTGGAAACCCCTGAATGCTGGGCGTTGATCGAAGCCGCCAACCTGGCCGACATCGAACGGGCCAAGGCGCGCGGTCGCTCGACCACCCGGTTGCTCGCCGATGAGCGCATGCGTCGCGACATGATCGCCGGCCTGCGCGCCTGGCGTGATGCAGCGGCCAGCCGTGGCAAGGTGATCAGCTGTGTGGAGCACGATGGCTGGAAAGTCGAGCAAGTGGTCTCGCCGTTGGGCATAGTCGCGTTCGTCTTCGAAGGCCGGCCGAATGTGTTTGCCGATGCCGCCGGTGTGTTGCGCACCGGCAACACCGCTGTGCTGCGCATCGGCAGTGATGCGTTGGGCACGGCCCAGGCGATCGTCACCCATGCGCTGAACCCAGCGCTGAGCGATGCCGGCCTGCCGGCCGGTGCCGTGTCGCTGGTGGAAAGTGTCAACCACGCCGCCGGTTGGGCGATGTTCGCGGACCGGCGCCTGTCATTGGCGGTGGCCCGCGGTTCGGGTCGCGCCGTCAGCCAGTTGGGCAGCATCGCGCAGCAGGCCGGCACGGCGGTCAGCCTGCACGGCACCGGTGGCGCCTGGCTGATCGCCCATGCCGATGCCGACGCCCAGCGCTTTGCCGCGGTGGTGCGCAACTCCCTGGACCGCAAGGTCTGCAACACCCTGAACGTCTGCCTGATTCACCGCGACCGCGCCGCTGAACTGGTGCCGCTGTTCCTCGATGCACTCAAGCAGGCCGGCACCGCACGGGGCCAGGGTTGCAAGCTGCACATCGTTGAAGGCTGCGAGTCGTACCTGCCGCCAGACTGGCTGGCGGCAACGGTCAAGGTGTACCGCGCCGAAGGCTATCAGACCGAGGCGCAGGCCGAACCGTTGCCGGAAGCTCAATTGGGTCGTGAATGGGAGTGGGAGGAAACCCCGGAAGTCAGCCTGAAAATCGTTGATGACCTGGACAGCGCCATTGCCTTGTTCAACCGCTACAGCCCGCAATTCACGGTGTCATTGATCAGTGAAAGTGCAGAGGCGCAGGAACACTTCTACAACGCGGTCAACGCGCCTTTTGTCGGTAATGGCATCACTCGTTGGGTCGACGGCCAGTACGCGTTGAACAAGCCGGAACTGGGTCTTTCGAACTGGGAGAGCGGGCGCCTGTTTGCTCGCAGTGCGATTCTCTCGGGCGATGGTGTGTTCACCATTCGTAGCCGCATGACCCAGATCGACCTGGGCGTCAAACGCTGAGCCGGAACAATCAGTGACCGCTGCAAGGGCGGTCACTTTCTTCAACGATCGGCGGCGCTGATCAAGCGGCCTTGATCACTTTGGCCGATACGGCACAAGTGCCTGGGTATTCGACCAGCGACAGGAAGCTTCGGCTGTCGGCATCCAGCGCGTCGATCGAACCGGTCTCGATGTCGTACACCCAGCCATGCAGGTTCAACAGGCCTTTTTCCTGGGCCAGTCGCACGCTCGGGTGTGTCTGGATGTTGGCCAGTTGGGCGATGACGTTTTCCCGAACCATCGAACTGACCTTGGCCGCTTCACTGGCGTGTGGCCGGGCTTCGTTGATCACTTTCGCCGACTCGGCGTGTTGCAGCCAGCCGCTGACGGCGGGCAGGTGGTCCATGCATTTGCACTTGGCCACCGCCGTCATGGCACCGCAGTCCGAATGGCCGCAAATCACGATATCGGTCACGCCGAGCACAGCGACGGCATATTCGACCGTGGCCGACACACCACCCGGATGCGGGCTGTAGGACGGCACGATGTTGCCGGCGTTACGGATCACGAACAGTTCACCGGGCTCTTGCTGGGTCAGCAGTTCCGGCACGACACGGCTGTCGGAACAGGTGATGAACAGCGTGCCTGGATGTTGGGTGGTGGCCAGGTGTTTGAACAGGTCGGTGCGTTGCGGAAAGGCTTCTTTCTGGAACTTCAAGAAACCGTCGATGAGCGCTTGCATGATCGCTTCCTCATGGCTGGGCAGGGTTCGGCCCGCACGGGGCGTGCGGGCCGCTATCAACTTAGAAAGGACGCAGGGGCAGGAACTTGCCGTCGAGGGTGATGACTGCGCGGGAGCCGCCTTCCGGGTCTTCTACTTTTTTCATGTCGAGCTTGAAGTTGATCGCGCTGATGATGCCGTCGCCGAACTGCTCATGAACCAGGGCTTTGAGGGTGGTGCCGTAGATCTGGATCATTTCGTAGAAGCGGTAGATGGTCGGGTCGGTCGGCACACCCGAGAGGCTGCCGCGCAGCGGGATGATCTGCAGCCGGGCCACGGCGTCGGCGTCCAGTTCAAGTTTGTCGCCGACTACTTTGGCCGCGCTTTCCGGCAGCGGATGTTGACCGAGCAGGGCGGCGGTGACGTAGGCCAGGCTCAATCCGGTGCCGTCGGCCAGGTCCTGCCACGACAGGTTTTTGCGCGCCTTGGCGTCAAGGACAGAAGTGGTCAGGGCCAGGCTTGGGTCGTTGTAGGCATGGGACTGTTGCATGGTGATTCTCCTATCGGAAGGGATGTTGCTTGGGTGTGGGGCCATCTTCTGCCGATCCATCCATAGCGTCCAAGACCGATATACAATGCTAGCCATAAGTACTGCCTATAGATGGAGAATCCCATGTTGCTTCGACATTTGCGTTACCTGCTGGCGGTGGCCGACCACGGTGGTTTCACGCGCGCTGCCGAAGTGCTGCATGTGTCCCAGCCGACCTTGTCGCAGCAGATCCGCCAACTGGAAGACTCCCTGGGCGTGAGCCTGTTCGACCGCACCTCGCGCACGGTCAAGCCGACCGATGCCGGCCAGGCTTACATTGAATGCGCGCGGCGGGTATTGGTGGAGCTGGAAGCGGGCAAGCGTGCGTTGCACGACGTGAAGGATTTGTCCCGCGGGACCTTGCGCCTGGCCATGACGCCGACCTTCATGGCCTATCTGGTAGGGCCGCTGGTGCGCGACTACGTGGCGCGTTACCCGAACATCCACCTGGAGATTTTCGAGTTGTCGATGGACGGGATCGAGGCCGGGCTGGCGGATGATTCGCTGGATATCGCGATTGCGTTCGATCAGGTGAGAAGCACCGACATCGAATCGATCCCGGCCTTTACCGAAACCCTGGGGTTGATGGTCGGGCGCGATCATCCGCTTTACGAACATCAGGACCCGTTGTCTGCTGCAGAGGTGGCTCAGCTTGAGTTTGCGCTGCTGACCCCGGACTACATCACCCGTACGTGCATCGACGAGTATTTCGCTCAGGTGCAGATCACGCCCAAAGTGGCGATTGAAGTGAACTCGGTCAACACGCTGCTGGAAGTCATCCGGCATTCCTCCATCGCCACCATCCTGCCGGAACCCATCGCCACGCAGGATCGGGCATTGCGCAAACTGTCGATGCTGGGCGCAGCACCTGAGCGCGGGGCCGCGTTGCTTCGGCGCAAGAACAACTACCACAGTGCGGCGTCACTGGCGTTTGTGGATCTGGTGTTGGGGGCTGATTTTTCCTAACGACGACTAAACCCTGTAGGAGCCGGCTTGCCGGCGATGGACTCAAGTGCGCCGCTTTTATCCGGGTTACACGCGTTATCGTTAACGACTATCGCTGGCAAGCCAGCTCCTACAAGAGGGCGTGTCCTGGACGAAAAAAAGGCCTGCTCTTTTTGGGAGCAGGCCTTTTTATTTATAAGTCAGTAATGACTCATTTCAATCAGTAGAACCGGTCAATCACCCGAACTTCGTTCTGATTCTGCATCGAGGCCCAGGCCTGTTTCAGAGTTTGCAGAACACTACCGATGAAGTCCTTGTCGGCTGCGGCTTTCTTGCCGACATAGCCCTGGCCGCGACGGTACATCTTCAGTCGGGCGAGCAGGTTCTGGTTGTTCTGGTCGAACTCTGCTTCATGGGCGTGCGGCGACAGGCAGTCGATATGCACCTGGCCACACTTGCTGATCCAGAGAATATGGCTGTCGTGGCTGTCTTTTTTTGCCGCGAACATACGAGCCAGTTCATCGATAGTTGGTTGATTGTTCAGATTCATCATAAAGCCCCTTGACCAATTGGTGATCTTTCAAAGTTGATTCGCTAATACAGGTAGCCCATCGGTTAGTTGATCCCTGGCACCGAAACCAGGACGTCAGCGTTCGACCGCCTTATCGGGCGGGGTCCTGCGTCTGTTGCATGTAGTCGTGTTGAATAACTGCTACGCAATAGCGTCACAACGAAGAGAAGCGGCGAAAACCTTAAGGCCACTGCCGACGTTTTCAGGGTCGACCACAAGCTTCATGAGGATTGCTCGCCAAGACTTCTCGCCCTTGTACTGGACGTTCAGGCCAGGTCAGCTTCTTCAATCTGCCTTGTGGGCAGCGTGTATCCGGGAAAAACAGCTCGGCGGTCAGACGAGCTTGCTCAAACGTGTTGCCTGTACTCCCGATCGGGGAGACGTCTGCATCATGCAAGGGCAAATCGGAGGCGTCAACGGTTTTGTAGTGATTATTTTTAGTCACTACATATTGTCCTACAAAGCCGTTGGGAATTAGCACGGGGAGTCGAGTGTGTGCCGGTCAGGGCGACTGGGGCGGACACTGAAAGCGGTAAAAAGTGCAGGGATGGCGGTCAACCACCTGCTGATGCAAGGTGAGCCCGCCAATGTCGAGCCCTGGCATGACGGCTGCCCAGAACAGCCGTGCCGGCTGATTGGCCTCGATATGGAAAATCTGCCATTGACCGGGGAATTGACTCAAGAGGGTGGACACGACAAACCGGGCGGCACCCTGGCCACGAAAGCGTCGGCTGACGAACAGATAACCGATGTTGTATTCGGCGCCGGGTAGATGGGTCTGGTTATCCACGGTCACGAAGCCGGCCAGTTCTGCGTCGACCTTGATCAGGAAGGGGCGGGTGGCCGGGTTTCGCCAGTAGTCCGACATCGGCTGGATGTTGAAGAAACCGTAGTCACCCAGTTTCAGCGGTAACCATTCGCTGAAATCGTAGGTATAGAACTGCATCAGGTTTTCGATGGTTTCCAGCTCATCGCGCTGGGCGGCGTGCAGTTCTATCGAAGACATGTGAAGCGGCTCCTGACAGATCACGGGACAGGGTTGATTATGACCGGCGCCACAGGGTTCTGTGTCAGGTTTGAGTTTTGCCGGCCGGTTTTGCCCTGCGTTGGGTGCCGCCCGGCTTGCGCTGGGTGCTCTTGCGTTTCTTTTTCCATGGGGCTGCGGCGCGCCCGGCGGGCGGTGGACCGCTGATGGTCAGGCTCAGCCCGGAGCAGCGACTGACCTGTTTGCTCATCCACGCCGCCTGTTTGGTGACGAACTCTTCCAGGCTCATTTCCCCGCTTTGCACCATGTCCAGGGCCTGTTCCCAGATCGCCGTGGTGCCCGGATCGGCGATGGCCCGGGGCACGGCGTCGATCAGGCTGAACGCGGCCGGTGTAGCGGCCAGGGCCTTGCCGTTCTTGACCAGATAACCACGGTCGAGCAGGCCCTGGATGATCGACGCGCGGGTCGCTTCGGTGCCGATGCCGGTGGTGTCCTTGAGCTTTTGCTTGAGCAGCGGGTCTTCCACCAGTTTGGCGACATTCTTCATGGCCTTGATCAGGTCGCCTTCGGTAAACGGCTTCGGCGGTTGCGTCCAGAGGTCCTTGAGTTGCACGCCGGCCACTGCGCAATCGATGCCTTCGGCCAGGTTGGGCAGTGTCTGCGGCGCAGGAGCTTCGCGGCCCCTGGCCGGCGCCAGCGCTTCGGGCAGGGCGCGTTTCCAACCCGGCTCGATGATCTGCTTGCCCACTGCGCGCAGGGCTTCGCCGGCACAATCGAAGTCGGCCTGGGTGCGGTCGTATTCGTGATTGGGCAGGAACTGCGCCAGATAGCGGGCGCGGATCAGGGTGTAGACCGCACGCTGCTTGCCCGCCAGCTTGTCGAGGTTCTTCGCCGCAGCGGTGGGGATGATGCCGTGGTGAGCGCTGACCTTGGCATCGTTCCAGGCCCGTGAGCGCCGTTGCGGATCGAGGTGATCGTGCAAGGCGTTCAACGCCGGATCGGCCTGGCGCAATGCAGCCAGGATGGCCGGTGCCTCGCTGTGCTGACTGAGGGGCAGGTAGCCGCAATCACTGCGCGGATAGGTGATGACTTTGTAGGTCTCGTACAGCGCCTGGGCGATGTCCAGGGTTTCCTGGGCGCCGAGGCCGAGCTTCTTCGAACAGACCTCCTGCAGGGTGCCCAGATCGAACGGCAGCGGGGCCACTTCGCGCATCCGCTCGGTGCGCAGCTTGATCACCCGCGCACTGGCCGCGCCACTCATGGCGGCCGCCGCTTGTTGTGCCAGCGCCTGATTCAGGCAGCGGTCCTGATCGTCACAAACCGCGGATGCCGCGCGCCATTGCGCCGTGAACGCGGTGCCATTGTGCAGCAGCTGCACATCGATGGCCCAATAGGGGACGGGCACAAAGTCGGCGATGCTGCGATCGCGATCCACCACCAGGCGCAAGGTCGGCGTTTGCACCCGGCCGACCGGCAACACGCCTTGATAGCCGGACTGGCGCCCCAGCAGGGTGAACAGCCGGCTCATGTTCATGCCGATCAGCCAGTCGGCCCGGGAACGCCCCAGGGCCGAGTGATAGAGGCTGAAGGTTTCGTTCCCCGGTTTAAGTGCCGCGAGGGCCTTGCGGATTGACGCATCGTCCAGCGCCGACAACCAGAGGCGGCGGATCGGTCCGCGATAGCGGCAATGCTCCACCAGTTCCCGGGCGATCATCTCGCCCTCGCGGTCGGCGTCCGTGGCAATGATCAGTTCGGAAGCTTCACCGAGCAGGCGCTTGACCGCCTTGTACTGGCTGGCGGTGCGCGGCTTGACGGTCATTTTCCACTTTTCCGGAATGATCGGCAGGTCGGCCAGCACCCAGCGCTTGTAGCGTGCGTCGTAGGCATCCGGCGGTGCGGTTTCCAGCAGGTGGCCGATGCACCAGGTCACCGTGACGTCTGTTCCCAGCCAGCAGCCATCGCCCCGGCGTTTAGCGCCGAGGACCGCCGCAATGTCTTTGGCCTGGGAAGGTTTTTCACAGAGGTACAGCCGCATAACCACCATCGTCGATCTATGTGCCAGAGGTGCACAGAATGGCGGTTGATGGACGATCGGGCAATCTTTATCTGTATGGATGTACAGTTTTGTGTGTCGCGACGACTGCCTTGCTCCCGTTCGGCTGCGAAGCAGTTGCATGGGTGAAACTTGGGTTATACCTGATAAATCGTGGTCTCAGGTTTTGGGGTTGCTGCGCAGCCCATCGCGGGCAAGTCACGCTCCCACATTGATTTGCAGGTCCATCACCGTCATGAGGAACGTATTCCATGAAAAGCTCCGGTCCTAGTCCTGTCATCACCATCGCCGAGCAGCCCGGCTGTCTTTTGGTGAAGTTCCACGGAATCCAGGTGGCCGCATCCTCGCGCGCGCTGGTGTTGCTGGAGGCCAATTACCCGCCGGTGTACTACGTGCCGCGAGAGGACATCGACGAGAAGTATTTCGCCCGCACTGATCACACCAGTTATTGCCCGTACAAGGGTGATGCCAGTTATTTCAATTTGCAGGTCCCGGGTCATGAGGGCGCCAACGCGGTGTGGAGCTACGAGAATCCCAAGGTCTCCGTCAGGCAGATTCAGGAGTACATGGCTTTCTATCCGGATCAAGTGAAATTCGAGGTCATCGAACTCGACGAGTGATTGTCGTTTTCGCTGCGACAAAGAAGCCACGATCTACTGGCCTCCTGTGGGAGCGAGCAAGCTCGCTCCCCCCCTCAGGTTGTTACTGGCTAGTCTCAGTTTTTGTCGAGATCCACGTTACGGGTCTCACGCAGGAAAATCATCCCCACCACCAGGCTCACCCCGGTGATCACCACCGGATACCACAGCCCGTAGAAGATGTCCCCGGTGTATACCACCAACGCGAACGACACCGTCGGGAGGAACCCGCCGAACCAGCCGTTGCCGATGTGGTAGGGCAGGGACATCGAGGTGTAGCGGATGCGGGTCGGGAACAGTTCGACCATCAACGCCGCCAGCGGGCCGTAGCACATCGCGGAGATGATGATCAGCGCAACGATCAGCGCGACTATCATCGGCTTGTTGATCTGCTGCATGTCCGCCTGTTGCGGGTAACCGGCGAGGGTCACGGCACCGCGCAGGGCGGCTTCGTCGAAACCATCGATCTTCACGTCACCGACGCTCACCTGCACGCCACTGCCGGCCGGTGCGACAGCACTGCTGTACGGCAAGCCCTGCTTGACCAGGAAGGTCTTGACCTTGTCGCACGGGCTGTCGAATTTCGCCTTGCCCACCGGGTCGAACTGGAAGGTGCAGGTGGCCGGGTCGGCCATCACGGTGATCGGTGCCTGGCGGCTGGCCTGGTCGATGGCCGGGTTGGCGTAGTGGGCCAGGGTCTTGAAGATCGGGAAGTACAGCGCGGTGGCCAGCAGCAGGCCGATCATCAGCACCGGTTTACGCCCGACCTTGTCCGACAGCCAGCCAAAGAAAATGAAGAAGGGGGCGCCGATGGTCACGCTGACAATCAGCAAGCCGTTGGCCACCGCCGGGTCCATTTTCAGGAACTGGGTGAGGAAAAACAGCACGTAAAATTGCGCGGCGTAGAAGGTCACCGCTTGCCCGGCATTGATGCTGAACAGGGCGATCAGCACCACTTTGAGGTTTTCCCACTTGCCGAAGGAGTCGCGAATCGGCTGTTTGCACAGCTTGCCTTCCTCTTTCATTTTCACGAAGGCCGGCGATTCGTGCAGGCTCAGGCGAATCCAGGTCGAGATGCCCAGCAGCACGATGGAAAACAGGAACGGAATGCGCCAGCCCCAGACTTCGAACTGATCGCCGGTGAAGTAGCGGCAGCCCAGCACCACCAGCAGCGAGAGCAGCAGGCCCAGGGTCGCGGTGGATTGAATCCAGCTGGTGTGGAAGCCACGCTTGCCGATGGGCGCGTGCTCGGCGACATAAGTCGCGGCGCCGCCGTATTCACCGCCCAGGGCCAGGCCCTGGAGCATGCGCAACACCACCAGGATGATCGGCGCGGCGATGCCGATGCTGGCGTAGGTCGGCAGCAGCCCGACACAGAACGTCGCCAGGCCCATGAGGACGATGGTGGCGAGAAAGGTGTACTTGCGTCCGATCATGTCCCCCAATCGACCGAACACCAACGCGCCGAACGGCCGCACGATGAAGCCGGCGGCGAAGGCCATCAGCGCAAAGATGAACGCCGTGGTGTCGTTGACCCCGGCAAAAAACTGCTTGCTGATCACCGCCGCGAGGGCGCCATAGAGGAAAAAGTCGTACCACTCGAAGACCGTCCCGAGGGACGAGGCGAAGATGACTTTCTGGGTTTCCTGACTGGTCCCCGCGCTACGCACGGCTTCCAGGGATTGAACGTGTTCTGACATACCGGTATCCCTCACAGTGATTGTTTTTGTTGTTCCACTGTCGGCGCCGGCCTTGTGGGCGGGTGCCGCTACTGCGATGTATCAGGTGTATCCGCTACCTGTAGGAGCGAGCCTGCTCGCGATGGTCGTCAACGATAACGCTGTAAACCTGACACCCACGTGCGCTCTCAGGTTCATCACGAGCAAGCTCGCTCCTACAGGGGGGGCGTAAGGATTCAGGGGTGTGCGATCAGTTCCATTGTCGGTGTGATGCTCCTTGTGGCGGGGTTGAGGATCAATTGTGCAGCCTTCTCGGCAATCATCAGCGTCGGCGAGCAGGTGTTGCCCGAGGTGATGCGCGGCATGATCGAGGCATCGGCAATGCGCAGGCCGGGGATGCCATGGACCTTGAGTTGCGCATCGACCACGGCGTCGGCGTCGTTGCCCATGCGGCAGGTGCCCACCGGGTGGAAAATCGTGGTGCCGATCCGCGCGGCGGCTTCGTGCAGTTGTTCTTCGCTTTGCAGGCTGTCGCCGGGCAGGTATTCCACCGGGTTGAAGGGGCGCAGGGCCGGCGCGCTGACGATGCGCCGGGTCAGGCGAATGGCGTCGGCGGCCACCCGCAGGTCTTGCGGGTGGCTGAGGTAGTTGGGCTGGATCAGTGGTGCGTCCTGCGGGTTGGCCGAGCGGATGTCTACCCGGCCACGGCTTTGCGGGCGCAAATCACAGACCGAGGCGGTGAACGCCGGGAACGCATGCAGCGGTTCGCCAAAGCGCTCCAGCGACAGCGGTTGTACGTGATACTCGAGGTTGGCCGAAGTCTGTTCCGGCCCCGAGCGGGCAAAGGCGCCCAACTGGCTCGGCGCCATGGACAGCGGGCCGCTGCGGTCATACAGGTAGCGCAGGCCCATGCCCAGCTTGCCCCACAGGCTGCCGGCAATCTGGTTCAGGGTGCGGGCATTTTCCAGCTTGTAGATCAGCCGCAGTTGCAGGTGATCCTGCAAATTGCCACCGACACCGGTTAGCTCATGGGTGACGCCGATGCCCAGCCGCTCCAGCAGCGGACGCGGGCCGATACCGGAACGCTGCAGGATGCCTGGCGAACCGACCGAGCCGGCACAGAGGACGATCTCCTTGCGGGCCTTGAAGGTTTTCGCCTGGCCTTGCCAGCGGGCGCTGACCGCCGAGGCGCGGCCATTGTCCAGCAGCACGCGGTCGACTTCGACCCCGGTCAGTACGGTGAGATTGGGACGCTGGCGCACCGGCTTGAGAAAAGCCTTGGCCGCGTTCCAGCGGACGCCGGCCTTCTGATTGACCTGGAAGTAGCCGCAACCTTCGTTGTCGCCCTGGTTGAAGTCATCGATACTGGCGATGCCGCTTTGTTCGGCGGCACTGCGGAAGGCGTCGAGAATCGGCCACGACAGGCGCTGGCGTTCGACTCGCCATTCGCCCGCGGCGCCGTGGAATTCGGCGGCGCCGGCAAAGTGGTTTTCGCTCTGCTTGAACAGCGGCAACACGTCTTGCCAGCTCCAGCCGGGGTTGCCGTCGGCGGCCCAGCGATCGTAGTCAGCGGCCTGGCCGCGCATGTAGATCATGCCGTTGATGGAGGAGCAGCCCCCCAGCACCTTGCCGCGCGGATAGCTCAGGGCGCGACCTTGCAGGCCAGGTTGCGCTTCGGTCTTGAAGCACCAGTCGGTGCGCGGGTTGCCGATGCAGTACAGGTAGCCCACGGGGATGTGTATCCACGCATAGTTATCGCGGCCGCCAGCCTCGAGCAGCAGCACGCGATGTTGCGCATTGGCCGACAGTCGATTGGCCAGCAGACACCCGGCCGGCCCGGCCCCGACCACGATGTAATCGAACTCATCAAGGGAAGTCTGCATCCCTGACCTCGTTTTGTTGTTCTTGTTGTCTGTCATCCTAGTTGTTAGCTTTCGTCAAAAGAATGTTAGTTTTTGCGCAGCCGCTGTGCGTTTTTAAACAGCATCCCGAACGGCAACGAACAAGGACGATTCATGTTCGACTGGAATGACCTGCGGTTTTTTCTCGAATTGCAGCGCAGCGGGCGTTTGCTCACGGCCGCCCGCCGCCTGAACACCACCCATGCCACCGTGGCGCGGCACATCGAGGCCATCGAAAAGAGCCTCGGCACGGCGTTGTTCGTTCAGCATGCCCAGGGATATGAGATGACCCCGGCTGGCGAGGCATTGCTTAAACACGCCGAAGCGATGGAGAACGTGGCGCTGCTGGCCCAGGAGGAAATCACCCAATCCACCGCGCCGTTGGGCAAGATCCGCGTCGGGGTGACCGAAGGCCTGGGCATCATGTTCCTCGCCAGTCGCATGAACGGCTTGTTCGAGCGCTATCCGGGGCTGGAAGTGGAGCTGGTGGCGGTGCCGCGTTTTGTCAGCATCCTCAACCGCGAGGCGGAAATCAGCATCCACCTTGAGCGCCCGGCCGCCGACATGCTGGTCACGCGCAAGCTCACCGATTATCGCCTGGCGCTCTACGCCAGCCAGGACTATCTCGACCGTTCGCCGCCGTTGCGCAGTCGCGAAGACCTGGGGCGCCACGCCTGGATCGGCTACGTCGATGACTTGCTGTTCAGCCAGGAGCTGATGTTCCTCAACAGCTTCTGCCGCAACCCGCAGGTGGTGTTTCACAGTACCAGCGTGATTGCCCAGCAGCAGGCTGCGCGCTCGGGCCTGGGTATCGCGGTGCTGCCGTGCTACATGGCCAGTGCCGACCCGGACCTGGTGCCGCTGCTGCCGGACGAAAGCATCCAGCGCAGCTACTGGATCAGCACCCGCCGCGAATTGCACAAATCGGTGCGGCTGCGGGTGCTTTGGGATTATGTGGTGGAGTTGTGTGAGCGGGAGCAGGCATTACTGCTAGGGTCAAACTCCCAGGGTGCTTGAACGGACGCCTTCGCGAGCAAGCCCGCTCCCACATTGGAATGCGTCCTCCTGTGGGAGCGGGCTTGCTCGCGAAGGCGGCGGCACATCCAAAATAGATCTTATGGTTTAAGCAAGAATCTCGAACGCCGTGCTGGCCAGCCTTTCGCCATTGACCATGATGTGCACCGCATGGCGCCCCGCGTAATGCCGGCGGGTGGTGAGTTCCTTGATGTGCTGACCCCGGCTGACGGCTTCGCTGGCGTTGCCGGGCAGCGTCAGGGCCTTGAGCTTGAATACCTTCGCCGAGGTGCTGCCATTGGCCTTGACGTAATCGATGGCGTAGTCGATCACCAGGCGCTGACTGCTTTCAACGGTGGATTTGACGGCAAACGACAGGGTGATCTTTTCTCCCAGGCCAATCACCGGCGGTTCGACTTTCACATCGACGATCTCGACTTCAGGCTTGCCGCCCGCGCCGATGATCGCCAGTGCCCGCTGGTTGCCCTGTTTGATCAGGCTGCGCAGGGCGTGTTTGGCGATCCATGCGGTGTGCCTGTTGTCCAGTGACCAGCCTTCGATCAGGTCCAGCACCCATTCGGGATGATCCTTGGTGATGTCGTTGAGGTGATTGGCCACGGATTTGCGCACGTACAGGCTCGTGTCGGCCTTGAGGTTGTCGAGGATTTTCGCGGCGAGTTGCGGATCGGCCTGAACCGGCTCCAGCCGGAATGACCAGGGCAGGCGTGGCCGGCAGCCTTCACTGGCCAGGCGCCGCACATGCTCGTTGTCATCCAGCGACCAGGCGTGCATCAGCTTGAGCGAACGCTCGAGGTCGCTGCGCAGAAAATGGCGGATCGCGAATTCCGAGGAGCCGAAGGCGGTGAAGTACCTCAGGGCGTCCATCGACACCTCGAACGCATGGGCGCCATAAGTGGCGACATAGTGCGGCAGGCACATGCTGACGAAGCCGCTGTTGAGGCGCGGGGCGAGGGCGCGCAGCACCTTGAGTGACGCTTCGTAGTCCAGGGGCAGCACGGCGTGCAGGCATTCGCTGACCCGGGCCATGCGCTGCATGACGCTGAGGTCTGCGAGGCCGGTTTGGGCCAGCTTCAGGAAGCGCCTGGCCTCGAATGCGGGATAGACCGCGGTCATCTCGGAGGCGATGTGCCTGAGGCGTTCGGTGTTGAAGATTTCTTTGAGGGCGGGGGCAGGTTGGTCAGCCATGCTGGTTCCTTTGAAATTGTGGTTATTCCATCACACCGCGTTATCGTTCTTCGCGAGCAAGCCCGCTCCCACAAGGGGGCTCTGTCAGGCTCAATATTTGTGAGCACCCAAGATCCAATGTGGGAGCGGGCTTGCTCGCGAAGGGGCCCTCAAATCCACCTCATTTTGTGCCCACCTGCTCCTGCAGCTGATCCGACTCAAACAACTTCGCCAGTTCGACTCGCGCTTCCTTTGCCGTCTGCATCACTTTCGCGGCGTCGTCATACACCGCATGCTGGGCCTCGAGCACCTCTTCGTCGTGCTGCTTGAAGCGCTTGATCCGCGCATCCGCCTGGGCCTGGGTCAATCCCAACCCGATCAGGGTTTTGCGGCTCATTTCCAGGCTCGAATGAAAGGTTTCGCGCACGGCATGAGCGCCGACGTCCATCAGCCGGTGCACATGCTGACGGTTGCGGGCGCGGGCGATGATTTTCATATGCGGGTAGAGCTTGTGCACCAGCTCGGCGGTCTTGATGTTGGTGTCCGGGTCGTCGGTGGCGATTACGAAAAACTCGGCTTCCCCGACCTTGGCCGCGCTGAGGATCTCCGGGCGCATCGGGTCGCCGTAGAACACCGGCACACCACCAAAGCTGCGGGACAGCTCGATGGTTTCCACCGAGGTGTCGAGGGCCACGAACTTGATGTTCTGTGCGCGCAGGATCCGCGCAACGATCTGGCCCATGCGGCCCATGCCGGCGATCACCACCCGTGGTGCGTCGGTGTCGATTTCGCGGAACTTCTCCGGCACTTCCACCGGTTGCACTTTCGGGCTGACCAGCCGTGCGCAAACCAGTAGCAACAACGGCGTCACAGCCATGGACAAGGTGATGGTCAACACCAGCAAGTCATACAGTTCTGCCGCGAACAGCCCGTGATCGCGACCGATCTTGAACACTACGAAGGCAAATTCACCACCGGCCGCCAACACGATACCCAGGCGGATCGCACTGACCTTCTTCAAGCCGCCGGCCAGTCGACCGACGACAAACAGCAGCGGCAGTTTGATCGCGATCAGCAACAGGGTCAGGCCCAGCACCGCGACCGGCATGCTCAGCAACAGGCTCAGGTTCGCGCCCATGCCGACGCTGATGAAAAACAGCCCGAGCAACAGGCCCTTGAACGGTTCGATCTGGGCTTCCAGTTCATGGCGATACTCGGAGTCCGCCAGCAGCAGGCCGGCGAGGAATGCGCCCAGGGCCATGGAAATACCGGCCAGTTCCATCAGCCATGCGGTGCCGATCACCACCAGCAACGCCGTGGCGGTGGAGACCTCCGGCAACGCGGTTTTGGTCACTATGCGAAACACCGGCCGCAGCAGATAGCGCCCGCCGATCACCACCACGGCGATGCTGACCAGCACTTGCAGGCCATGGTTCAGGTCTTCGCCGGCAGTGGTGGGCTGATCGCCGCCGGCCAGCAACGGCACCATGGCGATCAACGGGATTGCAGCGATGTCCTGGAACAACAGAATCGCGAACGCCAGCCGCCCGTGGGGGCTGGTCAGTTCCTTGCGTTCAGCCAGGCTTTGCAGGCCGAATGCCGTGGACGACAGCGCCAGGCCCAGGCCCAGGACGATCGCGGTGTTCAATGGCTGGCCGAAGATCCACAGCGCCACCGCGCCAATCACCGAGCCGGTCAGCAACACTTGCGCCAGACCCACGCCGAACACTGATTTACGCATGACCCACAAGCGTCGTGGCGACAGCTCCAGGCCGATGATGAACAGCAGCAACACCACGCCGAGTTCGGAAATGTGCGCGACGCTTTGCGGGTTGTCGATCAGGCCCAGCACCGATGGGCCGATGATCACACCGGCAAACAGATAACCCAGGACCGCCCCCAGTTGCAGGCGCTTGGCCAACGGAACGATGAGCACGGCCGCCAACAGGAACACGACAGCGGCTTGTAGCAGGTTGCCTTCATGGGGCATGAGAAAACTCCAGAACTCGGTACAACGGGGAAGACAAGAATAAAGGCTGAGCCCTTCGACGTCAGCAAAGCGCCCGGGTTCAGATGTCACAATTTGCATTAATTAGTTACATTTATAGAATTAGCTGATCAATCAGCTTCGTTTCCGAGCAACTCCATGGCAATCAACTTCGACCTCAATGACCTGCAAGCCTTCCGTGCCGTGGTCGAGCAGGGCAGCTTCCGCAAGGCGGCCGATTCCGTGCGGATATCCCAGCCAGCCTTGAGCCGGCGGATTGAAAAGCTCGAAGACGCCCTGGGCGTGAAGCTGTTTGAGCGCACCACGCGCAAGGTCAGCCTGACCCAGGCCGGACGGGGTTTCATGCCCAGCGTCGAACG
This sequence comes from Pseudomonas sp. Pseusp16, assembly GCF_047324915.1. NCBI lineage: Bacteria > Pseudomonadati > Pseudomonadota > Gammaproteobacteria > Pseudomonadales > Pseudomonadaceae > Pseudomonas > Pseudomonas sp. Pseusp16. The sequence goes on from NZ_CP168522.1 coordinate 1,001,611, forward strand.
CCTTCTGGACGATCTGGACGTGGCATTGCTGGGCATCAGCGAAGTCGCTTCGACCCGGCTCGGTCACGTCACAGTCGCCTGTGTACCCTCGGCGGCTTACTACTTCATGCCGCGGGTGATCGCGCACTATCATCGGCAGTTTCCGAAGATCAAGGTCAAGGTGCTGGACTCCAGCGCCCACGAGGTGTTGAGCGCGGTAGTCAATGGCGAAGCGGATTTCGGCCTGAGTTTCATGGGCACGCTGGAAGCCGAAGTGGATTTCGAGCCCTTGGTGCAAGAGGGGTATGTAGTGGCGTGCCGGCGCGATCATCCGCTGGCGGGGCGAAGCAGCGTCACCTGGAACGAGTTCTACCGGCAGGATTACATCTCGCTGGATAAAACCTCGGGCAATCGCTTTCTGCTGGATCAGGCGTTGACCGGCGTGGTGCCGCAGCGGCCGAGTATCTGCGAAACCCGCCACGTGACCACCATGATCGGTCTGGTGGAGGCCGGGTTGGGTGTGGCAGCGGTGCCGTTGATGGCGATGCCGGCAGCGGATCACCCGATCCTGACGCGGGTGCCATTGACTGATCCGCAAGTGATGCGCAGCGTCGGTCTGATCAAGCGCCGGGGGCGAACCCTGACCCCGGCGGCACTTGAACTGGAACGACTGGTGGTGGAGATGAAAGTCCTGCAGCCGTCGGTCAGCGACTGACCGAGTCCAGTCCGGTCGCTTTTACGTCCGGTTGAGCCTGGGCCGAAGCCATGTATTCCAGCAGGGCTTTGGCTTCGACCGGGTGCTGTGCACCTACCGGGATACCGGCGGCAAACCGGGTCACCGACTGCACTGACTCCGGAATCTTCGCCACGAAACTCACCCCCGGCACCGGCAATAACTCGCTGACTTGCTGGAAGCCCAGTTGATAATCGCCAGTGGCAACCACCGAGCCCACGGGGACTTTCGGAACCATGGTCGACTTGGGCTTGAGTTGGTCTTCGATACCCAGGCGTTTGAACAGCTGCTGTTCGATGTACACGCCGCTGGCGCTGTCGGAGTAGGCCACTGATTCAGCCTCGAGCAGCGTCTTTTTCAGGCCCTCGACGTTGCTGATATCCGGTTTCGGTGCCCCTTCGCGCACGACCAGGCCAATGCGCGAATCTGCCAGTTCGACTCTTGAAGCGGGATCGACTTTGCCTTGTTTGATCAGATCGTCCAGTGCGTAGCCGACCATGATCACCACATCGGCTTGCTCTCCGCGGGCCAGGCGATTGGGAATCGCCTCTGGCGCCTTGCCCATGGATGGACCGAGTGCGGTGTCGAGGGTGTTGCCGGTGGCGGCGGTGAACTTCGGGCCGAGGATCTTGTAGGCCGCAGTGAAGCCGCCGGAGGTCATCACACGGATCTCTTCAGCCCGGGCAATGCCGCTCAAGCCCAGGCTGGCCACCAACGCGAGGGCGGCCAGATTGAACAGTTTTTTCATGGTCATGTTCTCGATAAAGGGCAGGTTCACGACGCAACCGCTTGCAGTCGATTCGAGGCTCGGCGATAGAGCATGAGCGTCGCGCACAACGCGCACAGTGCTGCAAAGCTCATCCAGTAACCCGGCGCAGCCTTGTCGCCGGTGTACTGGATCAGCAAGGTCGATATTGCCGGAGTGAACCCGCCGAACACGGCCGTGGCCAGGCTGTATGCCAGCGAGAACCCGGCGACTCGCACTTCCACGGGCATGATTTCCGTCAGCGCCGGGATCATCGCGCCGTTGTACAGGCCGTAGATGAACGACAGCCACAGCAAGACCAACAGCATGTGGATGAAGCTGGGCGCGTTGACCAGAAAGGTCAGTGCCGGGTAGGTGGTGGCGATGGCCAGCAAGGCCATGACGATCAACACCGGGCGTCGACCGATACGGTCCGAGAGAGCACCGCCAATCGGCAGCCAGATGAAATTGGAAACGCCGACCAGCAACGTCACCAACAGCGCATCGGACGTGCTCAGCTGCAGCACGGTTTTACCGAAGGTCGGTGCGTACACCGTGATCAGGTAGAACGCGGTGGTGGTCAGGGCGACCATCATCATGCCCGCGAACACGATCAGCCAGTTTTGCCCCAGGGTGCGGAACACTTCACCCATGTTCGGACGGTGTTTACGGGTGGCGAACTCTTCGGTTTCTTCCAGGTTGCGGCGCAGCAGGAAGATGAATGGCACGATCATGCAGCCGACGAAAAACGGAATCCGCCAGCCCCAATCGGCAATCACACCCGGTGCCATCCACTGGTTCAAGGCATAGCCCAGCGCGGCGGCGACAATGATTGCCACTTGCTGGCTACCCGACTGCCAACTGGTAAAGAAGCCCTTGTGGCCGGGTGTGGCGATTTCGGCGAGATACACCGACACGCCACCCAACTCCGCACCGGCGGAAAAGCCCTGCAGCAGCCGCCCGATCAGCACCAGGGCCGGGGCGAACAAACCGATGGATTCGTAACCGGGCACCAGCACAATCAGGATGGTGCCGCTGGCCATGATCGACAAGGTCACGATCAACCCTTTGCGTCGACCCACATCATCGATGTAGGCACCCAGCACCACGGCGCCCAACGGGCGCATCAAAAAGCCTGCACCGAACACGGCGAAGGTCATCATCAGCGAGGCGAATTCGCTGCTGGCCGGGAAGAACACGGCGGCGATCTGCGTGGCATAGAAACCAAAAAGGAAGAAGTCGAACTGTTCGAGGAAGTTGCCAGAGGTGACCCGGAAGATTGCGTTGGCCCGGGAGCGACCGGTAGTCGCAGGCCGTTGGATTGATGCTGTCATTGACGTGTACTCCACCGCTTTTATGACGTGCTCCGGCTGGACGCGGCGCACGGTTCTTATTGGGGCGGATAGTGGAGCAGGGGCATCGATATGTTAATTGCATTGTTGGCATGCATTGATGCGCGAAGTGGATCAATGCATCCGGGGACAAGGCCGATACTGCGTCAGGCTGGATGGCTACCGATCAAATAAACGCCTCGATATGCCCCATCCCCCGGGCCACGTACTCATCCTTCTCACCCACAGGGGCGAAATTGTTCAGCACTTCCCGGGCGGTTTCGCGGCCTTTCAAACGGGCCAGGATCCAGGCCGCGAGGTATTGCGACGCCAGGCAGCCACCCGCGGTGGCAACGTTGCCGTTAGCGTAGAAGGCCTGGTTGACGACATTGACCCCGGCTTCCAGCACCCAGGGTTTGCTGATGGCATCGGTGCAGGCCGGGGCATCCCCGAGCAGGCCGAGTCTGGCCAGCAGGAAGGTGCCGGAACACTGGGCCGCCAGCAGCTGGCGTGCGGGATCGAATTGCAGTTGCTCCATGATCCCCGGGTTTGCGGCCACTTCCCGGGTCTTGCGGCCGCTGCCCACCAGCACCGCATCCGCCTGACAGGCCTCGGCGAGACCGATGTGCGCATCGATGCTCAAGCCATTCATCGACGTGACCCGCGCGGTCGGCGATGCGACGCTCACGCGCCAATCCTTGTCCCCGAGCAGGGAAACCCGGCTGAGCATGCCGTAGGCGATCAGCGAGTCCAGTTCATTGAAGCCGTCAAAGGTCAGGATGGCGATATGCATGGCGAACTCCGATGGTTTTTTGAGCAGCCTACCCGGGTGCCCCTCAACGTTGCCGGTACAGTTCGAGACATTATTATGATAACAGTCATGTAACGAAAGCAGGCACCCGCCGACATCGCGTTACTGGCTGTATGCCCGCACAACGCTCTCGGTGCCCAACCGATACTGGTTGTTCCCGCTGCGCTTGGCCTCATACATCGCCAGGTCGGCAATGTGCAGCAAGCGGTCAATGCTCGGTGCATGGTCGGGGAACATGGCGACGCCGAGGCTGGTGCCGATATGGCGCTGGTCGTTGCCGATGCTGACGGGCGGGGAGAGTTCGACGAAGATTTTCTGGCAGATGGTGCGCGCTTCGTCTTGCAGGCTTTTACCTTGGGGCAAGTCCTGGAGAATGACCACGAATTCGTCGCCACCGATCCGGGCGACGGTGTCGGTGCCGCGCAGAATGCGCTTGAGCCGCGTGGCGGTAGTGACCAGCACCCGATCGCCGGCCGCATGGCCATAGCGGTCGTTGATGGCCTTGAAGCCATTGAGATCGACAAATACCAGCGCCACCCGCGTAGCGCTGGCGCGCGCTTGTTCCAGCGCTTCGGACAGGCGCTCTTCGAGCACCAGGCGATTGGGCAGGCCGGTCAAAGGGTCGTAATGGGCCAGGTGCTTGAGGTAGTTGGCCGAGGCCTTTTCTTCGGTGATGTCGCGTACCACGCCCATCATCTTGATCGTTTCGTCGTGTTCATTCTTGACCACGTTTCCGGTTTCCCGCAGCCAGCGGATCGTCCCGTCGGGCCAGACCACGCGGTATTCCTCATCATGGTTTTCGCCGGTTTGCAGGCAACGCAGTTCGCCGGCCCGAACCCTGAGCCGGTCGTCCGGGTGCACGCAGGAGCAGAACAGGGCATAGGAGGGCGTCACTTCGCCGACCTTGAAGCCGAACATGCCGAAAATGGCTTCTGACCAGTACAGCCGGTCGGTGTCGACATCCCAATCCCAGGTACCGATACGAGCGAAATACTGGCTGCGCTTGAAGCGCTCGGCGTCGTCATCCTGGTGGATGTTCCGGCCTTCGGACAGGCTGTTGATGATCGCGCGATACTCTGCCAGTTGCTTTTGCAGCGAGCGCTCGCGCCAGACCAGCGCGACGATCAGGGTGAGCGTCATTGAGCCAAGGATGACGCTGGTCCAGAGCAGGATCATTCGGGGATGGCCATCAGAGCGGTGAACCGTACGGGTAGTAGTAGATTATTTTAGTTCAGCAAACAGCTTTGAACGCCGTGCGCGGAGGCGGCAATGGTTGCCAATCGAAGGTAAATCTGGGAAAACGGCGCCCATCAGGCCCTTTAGGGCGAGTGAGCATACGAGTGAATTCAATGAATGACGAGCTTCAGGTAATCGATCTCCAGCCGGGTGACGGAAAAGCCGCCGTAAAAGGCGCGCTGATCACCACCCAGTACCGTGGCTGGCTGGAGGACGGGACCGAATTCGATTCCTCCTACAGCCGTGGCAAACCCTTCCAGTGCGTGATCGGCACCGGGCGGGTCATCAAGGGCTGGGACCAGGGCATCATCGGAATGCAGGTCGGCGGCAAGCGCAAGTTGCTGGTGCCGGCGCACCTGGCCTATGGCGAGCGCACCATGGGCAAGATCACGCCGAATTCGAACCTGATCTTCGAAATTGAATTGCTGGAAGTGCTGACGCGGGATGATTGAGCGTCAGGCCTGAAAGGTTTCCCGGTACGCATACAGGCCGGGCGTTCCACCGGTCATGATGAACAGCACATTGTCCCCGGGGGCGAAGCGCCGCTGCTGCAGGTCGGCGAGCAATCCGGCAAACGCCTTGCCGGAGTACACCGGGTCGACCAGCAGGCCTTCGGCACGCGCCATCAGGCGTACCGCGTCCTGCATGGCGACGGTTGGCAGTCCATAGCCGGCACCCAACTGGCTGCCGTCAATCACCAGCTGGTCAGCCCGCACCTCGGCGCTGCTGTCCAGTAGTGCCAATGTCTCGCGGGTCAGTTGCAGGGTTCTCGCTGTTGATGATTCCTGGTCGGACAGCACCGAGAACGACTTGACCAGCGACGCGCCCCGGCCCAGCAATTGGAAACCCGCCGCCAGCCCGGCATGCGTGCCGGCGCTGCCGTTGGGTACCACCACTTGATTGAATGCGACTTGCAGTTCTGCCTCTTGCCGGGCGATTTCCCCTGCGCAGCTGGCATAGCCGAGGCTGCCCAGGGGCGTCGAGCCACCGGTTGGCAGCACCATGACCTTGTGCCCGGAGTCCCGAAGCTGCGCCGCCCTGGCCTCGGCTTTGGCCAGTGAGTCGGTGCCGCCGGCAAACACCTGCATCTGCGCGCCGAACAACTGGTCGAGCAGCACGTTGCCGTTGAGCTCGTAATCCACCTCGGCCTTGGCCACGGCCCGGGTCAGGAACAATTCGCAGGCGATGCCCAGCCGGGCGCACACGGCGGCAGTCAGGCGGGCATGATTGGACTGGATGCCGCCCACGGTAATGATCGTATCGACCCCGGCTTGCAGCGCCGCGCCTATATGGAATTCAAGCTTGCGCAGCTTGTTGCCGCCCGCGCCGATCAACATATGGTCGTCGCGTTTGAGGAATAGGCCGATACCCTGCTTGTCCAGGCCCAGCAGCTGTTCGAGTCGCGCGGCGCGCTGAATGGGGGTGGGACCTTGCAACAGGTCTGCCCGCGCGAAAACACTCAGTGCCTTGTCCAGTTGGGTTTGCATCAGTCGAGCCTCGTTGTTCACCATGATCCGGGTGACTCTATGGAGAAAGGCCGGCGGGATAAACGCACTGTCGGTCATGACTGTTTTAACCCGGTGTAACTAATCAGTCGGGCAGCAGGGGGATTGAGCCTGAACGTTTAGCGGCCAATCATCTGGTTGTGCCTTGCCAGGCTCCACTCTATTGGCGATCATAGGTGTCATATAGGGGTAGGGGGTATATGTATGTCACACATTCACGAACACAAAGATGACTTGATCAAGCGGGTGAGGCGCATTGCCGGTCAGGTGGAAGCCGTGGAGCGAGCGCTCGAGTCCGATGCCGATTGCGCCAAGACCCTGCATCTGGTGGCCGCCATCCGGGGGGCGGTCAATGGTCTGCTGGAGCAGTTCATCGACGCCCACGCCCGTGAGCACGTGGCCCATCCAGACCTGAGCGACGAAGAGCGCGCCCAGGGCGTGGAAGACTTGTTGCTGGCCATCCGTCGTTATGCCAAATAGAGGCCTGAATCCCATGACACTGACACCACAGGCTTCACGTTTTTCCCACGACCATGTGTTTCTCGGCGCCTCCCATGATGAAAACGCCCGCCGCACCTTATGGGTGGTGGCGCTGACGTTTGTGATGATGATTGGCGAAATTGCCGCCGGTTACATCACCGGTTCCATGGCGTTGCTGGCTGACGGCTTTCACATGGCCACCCACGCCGGGGCCTTGGGCATCGCTGCGGCGGCCTATGGGTTCGCGCGGCGCAATGCCAACAATGCGCGTTACAGCTTCGGCACCGGCAAGGTCGGGGATCTGGCGGGTTTTGCCTCGGCCATGGTGCTGGGACTGGTGGCGATCGGCATTGCCGGTGAGTCGGTTTTTCGCCTGTTTCAGCCCACCACAGTGGCATTCACCGAGGCGACAGTGATTGCGGTGGTGGGGCTGGCGGTGAACATTGTCAGCGCCTTTTTGCTGGCGGGCGACCACGGTCATCATGGCCACGATCATGGGCACAGTCATGATCACGGCCATCATCACCATCACGACAATAACCTGCGTTCAGCCTATGTCCATGTGTTGGCCGACGCCTTGACTTCGCTGCTGGCGATTGCCGCATTGCTGGCCGGGCGGTATCTGGGGTGGGTGTGGCTGGACCCGGTGATGGGTATCGTGGGCGCCATTGTCATCGCGAAATGGGCCGTTGGCTTGATGCGTGACAGCGCTGCGGTGTTGCTCGATGTCACGGATGCACAGGTTGCCGATGAGATTCGACAACTGCTCGAGTCGTCGGACGATGTGCGTATCAGCGATCTGCATGTGTGGCAGGTCGGCCCGCAGGCGCGGGCGGCGATTGTCAGCGTCGTGGCGACGGCCGATGTCAGTGCCGACGCCATTCGCGAACGGCTGGCGCCGGTCCATGAGCTGTCTCACCTGACCGTCGAATATCGCACTGCCTGAGCGGCTTTCAGGACGGGACCTTCGGTCAATCACTGAACAGCGGAATTCGTCCATTCGCGGACGGACGGAATTCCCGCTTCAGGTGCTCCAGTGCTGGCCTCATCGCCAGAAGCTGCTTGAGCGTAGCGCCGGCAATGCTCAATGCCAGCCGTTGCCCCGGACATTGATGGCGCCCCGCACCAAAGGTGAAACTGCGCCGGTTCGGGCGGTCGAGCAGGAATGCGTCGGGGTCGTCGTTGAGTTGCGGGTCGCGATTGGCCGAGGCCAGCAGCACCAGGATCACGTCTCCGGCATCCAGCCTCACCCCGTCAATCTCGCAGACGGCGGCGACGAAGCGGCGGGTGTTCTGTACCGGCGGATCGAAGCGCTGCACTTCGGCCAGCAGGTCTTCAACAGGGGTTGATTCACTGGCCAACGACGGATGTTCAATCAATGCCAGCACGGCATTGCCAATCAGCCCGGCAGTGGCCTCGAAGGTCTGGGAAAACAGGCCGATCAGGTTGGCGATCAGCGTTTGCGGCGCGCCGGACGCGAAGCGCTGGCGGATGCCTCCAAGCAGATGGCTGTGGTTGTCCGGGTCGGCCAGCAGCTCGACACAGTAACCGCTCAATTGCTCGGCGGCAGCGTGGGCGGCGGTCAACTGTGCTGCGGTACTCAAGGGCGACAGGCAAGCCACGAAATCCGCCGTCAGTTCGCTGATGACGCGACCCTGAGCCGGGGTGAATCCCAGCAACGCCGCCACCACGCACACCGGTCCACGGAACATGGCGTTGTACAGGCCGGCGGCGTCGGCGGTGATCAACCGGGCGCTGACCAGGGCCTCGACTTCCCGCGCATCGATCAACTCCAGCCCCGGCGCAATCGCCGACCGTGGACAGCGCTGGCGCTCGCCCTCGTTCATGCGCATCAGTTGGCCGAACACCTGGCCGGCCATGCCATCGGCAATCGCCCTCGGGACGGGCTCCTGTGCGGGGCGAACGTGGCAGTCGGGATGGGCCAGCACGGCAGCCACCGCCCGGGCGTTGCTGGCCACCCACATTTTCAGCCCCGGATGAAAGGCCAGCCCACCCTCGGCACGCAGTTGTGCGTAGTAGGGATAAGGATCGGCATGGGTCGCAGCGATGATCGGGTCCATGGGTCGCGGCCTTTTGTTGTTGGAAAGTGTTGCTACTATCTCCAGTTCGAAAGGACGTTGATTCGTCCGGGAGCGAAATATGAGCGCAGAACAACACGACATTGGCGTCTCGCAGGTGGCGGCAGGCATCGCTGAGCCGGCGCGGACGAAAATCCTCTGTTCGCTGATGGACGGTCACGCCCGCACCAGTACCGAACTGGCGGCGGTGGCCGAAGTCAGCGCGTCGACCGCCAGTGCCCACCTGGCCAAACTCAAGGAACTGGCGCTGGTGCGGCTGCACGTTCAGGGACGTCACCGCTATTACAGCCTGGCGGACAAGTGCGTGGCCCAGGCCCTTGAAGCGCTGATGGTGCTCGGCCGGAATGCCACGCCGGAGTTCCAGTCGCGTACGCCGGATCGCCTGCAATTTGCCCGCACCTGCTACGACCACATGGCGGGGACCCTTGCCGTACTGTTGCATGACCGGATGCTTGAGGCTGGCTGGCTGGAGGAAACCGACGAACAGGCCTATCGCTTGAGTGACAGCGGTACGGCAATGTTTCAGGGGCTTGGGATCGAGGTCCAGGACTTGAGCACATTGCGTCGCCGCTTTGCCTGCCCATGCCTGGACTGGAGCATGCGCCGGCCGCATCTGGGTGGGTCGCTGGGCGCGGCGTTGCTGCAAACGGCGCTCAAGCGCAAGTGGGTGACGCAGGATCTGGACAGTCGCGCGCTGGCGCTGACCGCGTTGGGGCGCAAGGAGATGGCGGGGCGGTTCGGGGTTGAATTGCCGCTGGAACGTGACGGCAAAAGATCGCAGCCTGTGGCCACTCCTGCGGGGGCGGCGTTCAGTCGCTGAATCGCAACCATGAAAAAGCCCCCCATCGGTCACCCGATGGGGGGCTTTTGTGCGTCTGGCGTCAGGTCAAACCTTGACGATCCAGCCTGCTGGCGCTTCGATATCGCCGGTTTGCACGCCGGTCAGCTCTTTGTAGAGCTTCTGGGTGATCGGGCCGACTTCGGTTTCGCTGTGGAACACGTGCAGGTGGTCGTTGTAGTTGATGCCGCCGATCGGCGTGATCACCGCCGCAGTACCACAAGCACCGGCTTCCTTGAAGTCCGCCAGCTTGTCGATGAACACGTCGCCTTCGATCACTTCCAGACCCAGGCGGGACTTGGCCAGTTCGATCAGCGACAGACGGGTGATGCCCGGCAGTACCGATGGCGAGTTCGGGGTCACGAACTTGTTGTCGTGGGTGATCCCGAAGAAGTTGGCCGAACCGACTTCCTCGATCTTGGTATGGGTCAGCGGATCCAGGTAGATGCAGTCGGCGAAGTGCGCCTTCTTGGCCTGGGAGCCCGGCATCAGGCTGGCGGCGTAGTTGCCACCGACCTTGGCGGCACCGGTGCCTTGTGGTGCGGCGCGGTCGTAGCTGGAGATCAGGAAGTTGTGCGGGGTCAGGCCGCCCTTGAAGTAGGCGCCAACCGGGATGCAGAAGATCGAGAAGATGAACTCGGGGGCGGTACGCACGCCGATGTTGTCACCCACGCCGATCACGAACGGGCGCAGGTACAGCGCGCCGCCGGTTCCGTACGGCGGAATGAAGCGCTCGTTGGCACGGACCACTTCTTTACAGGCTTCGATGAATTGCTCGGTGTCGACTTGCGGCATCAGCAGCCGGGCGCAACTGCGTTGCATGCGCAGGGCGTTCTGGTCCGGACGGAACAGGTTGATCGAGCCGTCCTTGCAACGGTAGGCCTTCATGCCTTCGAAGCATTGCTGGCCATAGTGAAGGGCAGTGGAGCCTTCGCTGATGTGCAGCACATTGTCTTCGGTCAGGGTGCCTTTGTCCCATTCGCCATTGCGAAAGTACGACAGATAGCGTTTGTCGGTCTTGATGTAGTCAAAACCCAGCTTGTCCCAGTTGATGCTTTCGTTACCCATGACACCCTCTATCACTTAACAACCGCCGAAACGGTTCAAGGCTTCTGACGTTTTTCCGGATGGGCACAACAATACTTCATTCCGGGCCGGTTTCGCAGCCCGGACTATCGGATGACGGACAGATAATTCGCGTTGACCTTGAGAATTCGCGAGCAAGCCCGCTCCCACAGGGGAATGCATTCCAGATGTGGGAGCGGGCTTGCTCGCGAAGAGGCCAGCACTGCCGCCATCAATCACTCTGAATCACAGATGCAATGCATGCCCCAAAGCACGCAACGCCGCTTCCTGCACCGCCTCACCCAGCGTCGGGTGCGCGTGGATGGTGCCGCCGATGTCTTCCAGCCGCGCGCCCATCTCCAGGCTCTGGGCAAACGCCGTGGACAACTCCGAGACGCCAACGCCCACCGCTTGCCAGCCGACAATCACATGATTGTCGCGACGGGCGACCACGCGCACGAAGCCGCTTTTCGACTCCAGTGTCATGGCCCGGCCATTGGCGGCGAACGGGAAGCTCGACACGATGCAGTCCAGGCCTGCGGCCTTGGCCTCGTCGGGGGTCTTGCCGACCACCACCAGTTCCGGGTCGGTGAAGCACACGGCGGCGATGGCGGTCGGGTTGAACTCGCGGGATTTACCGCTGATCAGTTCGGCGACCATCTCGCCCTGGGCCATGGCCCGGTGCGCGAGCATCGGTTCACCGCTCAGGTCACCGATGGCATACACGTTGCGCATGCTGGTCTGGCAGCGGTTGTCGATCTTGATCGACGAACCGTTCATCTCCAGGTTCAGCGCTTCGAGGTTCCAGCCCTGGGTGTTCGGCTTGCGCCCGACGGCCACCAGCACCTGATCGGTTTCCAGGTGCAGGGTATCGCCGTTCGGATCCAGAACTTGCAAGGTATTCTGTTGTGAATCAAAGCCTTGCACGCTGTGTTTCAAGTAAAGCTTCACGCCGAGTTTTTTCAGTTCGTCGTGCACAGGCTGGGTCAGTTCGGCGTCGTAGGCCGGCAGGATGCGTTCCTGCGCCTCCACCACGCTGACGTCGGCGCCGAGCTTGCGATAGGCAATGCCCAGCTCCAGACCGATGTAACCGCCGCCGACCACAATCAAGCGCTTGGGCACGGATGTCGGCGCCAGGGCTTCGGTGGACGAGATGATCGGCCCGCCGATCGGCAGCATCGGCAGGTTGACGCTTTTGGAGCCGGTGGCCAGCACCAGGTGTTCGCACTGGATGCGCGTGTCGCCGACTTCCACGGTTTTGCCGTCGATGACCCTGGCCCAGCCTTGAATGACCTGAACCTTGTTCTTTTTCAGCAGCGCCGCGACGCCGGTGGTCAGGCGATCGACGATGCCGTCCTTCCATTCCACGCTCTTGCCGATGTCCAGGGTCGGCGCCGAAACGCTGATGCCCAGGGCCGAATGCTGGCTGTGGTGTTGTGTCTGGTGGAACTGCTCGGCGACGTGAATCAGTGCCTTGGACGGAATGCAGCCGATGTTCAGGCAGGTGCCGCCCAGGGATTGACCTTCCACCAGAATGGTCGAAATGCCCAGTTGGCCAGCACGGATCGCCGTCACATAACCGCCAGGGCCGCCGCCGATGATCAGCAGCGTGGTGTTCAGAGTCTGCATGAATTACTCCACAAACAAGGTAGCGGGTTGTTCGAGCAAGCCACGGATGGCCTGGATGAATAGCGCCGCGTCCATGCCGTCGACCACGCGGTGATCGAAGGAGCTGGAGAGGTTCATCATCTTGCGGATCACGATCTGGCCTTTGACCACCATTGGTCGCTCAACGATCTTGTTGACGCCGACAATCGCCACTTCCGGCAGGTTCAGCACCGGCGTACTGACAATACCGCCCAAGGCGCCGAGGCTGGTCAGGGTAATGGTCGAGCCGGACAGCTCGTCGCGGCTGGCCTTGCCGTTGCGTGCGGCGGTGGCCAGGCGGGCGATTTCCGCCGCGCTGTCCCACAGGCTGCGCGCTTCGGCGTGACGCACCACCGGCACCATCAGGCCGACGTCACTCTGGGTCGCGACGCCAACGTGTACGGCGCCGAGGCGGGTGATGACCTGGGCTTCGTCGTCGTAGCGGGCGTTCATTTGCGGGAAGTCGCGCAGGGCGACGACCATGGCGCGGACCAGGAACGGCAGCAGCGTGAGTTTGCCGCGAGTCGCGCCATGTTTTTCGTTGAGGTGCGCGCGCAACTCTTCCACGGCGGTGACGTCGATTTCTTCGACGTAGCTGAAGTGGGCGGCGCGCTGGGTGGCGTCCTGCATGCGCTGGGCAATCTTGCGGCGCATGCCGATCACCGGGATCTGCTGTTCATCGGTGCGCTGGGCATAAGCGGCGGGGGCCGGTGCCGAAGCGTTCGACTGACCTTGGGCCAGATAGGCTTCGAGGTCGTCGTGCAGAATCCGTCCGGCGGGGCCGCTGCCACGTACCAGACGCAATTGAATACCGAGGTCCAGCGCATGCTTGCGCACGGCCGGCGAGGCCAGCGGACGTTCATCGGCTTCGCGAGCCACCATCGGGCCTTGGCATATGGCAGCTTTCGGCGCTGCGGCAGCGACCGGTTTGCTTTCCATCACGGCATCGACTTTCGGTGCTGCAACTGGCGCTTCTTTCACAGGGGCCGGTTGCGCCGACTCCTTAACGTTGCCCGCGCCTTCGACTTCAATGCTGATCAACACGCTGCCAACCGCCATGACTTCGCCCGGCTGGCCACCGAGGGCAATGACCTTGCCATGCACGGGCGACGGAATATCCACCATCGCCTTATCCGTCATGACATCGGCCAGCACCTGATCTTCGACGACCATGTCGCCGACCTTGACGTGCCACACCGACAATTCAACTTCTGCAATGCCTTCGCCAATGTCCGGCATTTTAATAACGTGCGTGCCCATTCAGACCTCCATGACCCGTTTCAACGCCGCGCCCACACGGGACGGCCCTGGGAAATACGCCCACTCTTGCGCGTGCGGGTAGGGGGTGTCCCAACCGGTGACGCGTTCGATCGGCGCTTCCAGGTAGTGGAAGCAGTGCTCTTGCACCAGCGCCGTCAGTTCGGCGCCGAAGCCGCAAGTGCGGGTGGCTTCGTGAACGATCACGCAGCGCCCGGTTTTCTTCACGGACTTGGTGATGGTTTCCAGGTCCAGCGGCCACAGGCTGCGCAGGTCGATGACTTCGGCATCCACGCCGCTTTCTTCAGCGGCGACTTGCGACACGTAGACGGTGGTGCCGTAGGTCAGCACGGTGACGTCCTTGCCCGGACGGGCGATGGCGGCAACGTCCAGCGGTACGGTGTAGTAGCCGTCCGGAACCTGTGCGGCGGGGTGTTTCGACCATGGGGTCACCGGACGCTCGTGGTGGCCGTCGAAAGGGCCGTTGTACAGGCGTTTCGGCTCCAGAAAGATCACCGGGTCATCGTTTTCGATGGAGGCGATCAGCAGGCCTTTGGCGTCGTAGGGGTTGGACGGCATGACGGTGCGCAGGCCACACACCTGAGTGAAGAGTGCCTCGATGCTCTGGCTGTGGGTCTGGCCGCCATAGATGCCGCCGCCGCAGGGCATGCGCAGGGTCAGCGGCGCGGTGAACTCGCCGGCCGAGCGATAACGCAGGCGCGCGGCTTCGGAAATGATCTGGTCATACGCCGGGTACACATAGTCGGCGAACTGGATCTCCACCACCGGGCGCAGACCGTAGGCGCCCATGCCCACGGCGGTGCCGACGATACCGCTTTCAGAGATCGGCGCGTCGAACACCCGCGAGGTGCCGTACTTGGCTTGCAGGCCTTCGGTGCAGCGGAACACGCCGCCGAAGTAGCCCACGTCCTGGCCGAAGACCACGACGTTGTCGTCACGCTCAAGCATCACATCCATGGCCGAGCGCAGGGCCTGGATCATGGTCATGGTGGTCGTGGTCATGGCGGTTTCCAACTCGATTTTGTTGTTGTGATCGTTCATGTCAGATCCCCAACTCTTGACGCTGGCGCTTCAAGTGCTCCGGCATCTCTTTGTAGACGTCTTCGAACATGGTCGCGGCGCTCGGAATCTGGCCGCCGGCGAGGGTGCCGTACTGTTCGGCTTCTTTTTGCGCGGCGATCACTTCGGCTTCCAGTTCGGCGCTGACGGTGGCGTGTTCCTCTTCGGACCAGTGGCCGATCTTGATCATGTGCTGCTTGAGGCGCGCAATCGGATCACCCAGCGGGAAGTGGCTCCAGTCATCGGCAGGGCGGTACTTCGACGGATCATCGGAGGTCGAGTGCGGGCCGGCGCGGTAGGTGACCCATTCGATCATGGTCGGGCCGAGACCGCGGCGCGCACGTTCGGCGGCCCAGGCAGAGGCGGCATAGACGGCGACGAAGTCGTTGCCGTCGACCCGCAGGGAGGCAATGCCGCAACCGACGCCACGACCGGCGAAGGTGGTGGCTTCACCGCCGGCAATCGCCTGGAAGGTGGAAATCGCCCACTGGTTGTTGACCACGTTGAGGATCACCGGGGCGCGGTACACGTGGGCGAAGGTCAGGGCCGTGTGGAAGTCCGATTCGGCGGTGGCGCCGTCACCGATCCACGCCGAGGCGATCTTGGTGTCGCCCTTGATCGCCGAGGCCATGCCCCAGCCCACGCCTTGAATGAACTGGGTGGCGAGGTTGCCGGAAATGGTGAAGAAACCGGCGTCCTTGACCGAGTACATGATCGGCAATTGCCGGCCCTTGAGCGGATCGCGCTCGTTGGACAGCAACTGGCAGATCAGGCCGACCAGCGGTACGTCGCGGGCCATCAGGATGCTTTGCTGGCGGTAGGTCGGGAAGCACATGTCGTCGATGTTCAAGGCCAGGGCCTGGGCGCTGCCGATGGCTTCTTCGCCAAGGCTTTGCATGTAGAACGACATTTTTTTCTGACGCTGGGCGACTACCATGCGGTTGTCGTAGATGCGGGTCTTGAGCATGGCTCGCATGCCCTTGCGCAAAATCTCCACCGGCACGTTTTCAGCCCAGGGGCCGAGGGCATTGCCCTGGTCGTCGAGCACGCGGATCAGGCCACGGGCCAGGTCGGCGGTGTCGGCCGGTTCAACGTCGATGGAAGGTTTGCGCACCGTGCCGGCATCGGTCAGGTGCAGGTAGGAGAAGTCGGTTTTGCACCCTGGGCGGCCCGAGGGTTCGGGGACGTGCAGGCGCAGCGGTTCATACGCTTGGGTCATGGCTTCTACGCTCGATCTTGTGAATTTCTTGTAGTGAGCTGACAGATTTCATTCGGTAAATGAAATCTTGTCCTACAACAATCATAGGCCCGCCCAAGAAGAATATTTCTCTCTGTTTCGTTGCGTTAAAGATCATTTGCAGATAAAAAAACTGCATAAACATAAAAAGCAGGTGTTTTTGTCTCATGCGCAAACTGGACCGTACCGATATCGGCATTCTCAACAGCCTTCAGGAGAATGCACGCATCACCAACGCCGACCTCGCGCGTTCGGTGAACCTGTCGCCGACACCGTGTTTCAACCGGGTCAAGGCCATGGAAGAACTGGGGGTGATTCGCGAGCAAGTGACGCTGCTGGATGCCGACCTGCTGGGATTGCATGTGAACGTGTTCATTCACGTCAGCCTGGAGAAGCAAGTGGAGGAGGCGTTGCAGCATTTCGAAGAAGCGATTTCCGACCGCCCCGAGGTGATGGAGTGCTACCTGATGGCCGGCGACCCGGACTACCTGATCCGGGTACTGGTGCCGACCATTCAGTCGCTGGAGCGCTTCATGATGGACTTCCTGACCAAGGTGCCGGGGGTGGCGAACATTCGTTCGAGCTTTGCGCTCAAGCAAGTGCGCTACAAGACTGCGTTGCCGTTGCCGGCCAATGGCCTGACTCTGGGCAACTGACACGATCACTCTGTAGGAGCGAGCTTGCTCGCGATGGACGTTAACGATAACGCGAGTCTTCTGGATAAACGCGTTGCCCTCAAGTCCATCGCGAGCAAGCTCGCTCCTACAGGGTCAGAATTTGTTCAGAGGGATTTTCAGGTAAGTCACGCCATTGCCCTCGGCCGGCGGCAAATTCCCCGCCCGCACATTCACCTGGATCGCCGGCAGTAACAGCGTCGGCATGCCCAGCCCTGCATCACGTCGTGTGCGCATTTCCACGAACGCGGCTTCATCGATCCCGTCATGTATATGAATGTTGTTTTTGCGTTGTTCGCCGACGGTGGATTGGCACTGGGGGGAGCGGCCATTGGGCGGGTAGTCGTGGCAGACGAACAGCCGCACGCTGGCGGGGAAGGCCAGCAGTTTGTGGATCGAGGCGAACATCTGGTTGGCATTGCCGCCCGGGAAATCGCAGCGGGCGGTGCCGACGTCGGGCATGAACATCGTGTCGCCCACCAGAATCACATCGCTGTCGACCAGGTAAGCCATGTCCGCCGGGGTATGGCCGGGCACGTGCAGGGCGGTGGCCTTGAGGTTGCCGATCATGAACGATTCGTCGGGGGCGAACAGGTGATCGAACTGGGAGCCGTCGACGCGAAAGGAGGGTTCCAGATTGAACAGCGCCTTGAACACGTCCTGGACCTTGCTGATCGACTCGCCAATGGCGATCTTGCCACCCAGCTCCCGCCGCAGATAAGGCGCGGCGGACAGGTGATCGGCGTGGGCGTGGGTTTCCAGCAGCCATTGCACCTGCAGCTTGTGGGCACGAACGAAGTTGATGATTTTGTCAGCCTGGGTCGTCGCGGTACGCCCGGCGGCACCGTCGTAATCGAGCACGGGGTCGACGATCGCACACTGCCCGCCATCGGCCTCGTAAACCACATAGCTGTAGGTCGAGGAGGCGGGGTCGAGGAAAGCTTCAATCAGCGCGGGCATGAACATGGACCTGTGCAGGGGTAGAAAAGTCAGTCGTGGGTTGCAACACTTTACATAAAAACATAATGTTCACAGCTTAAGTGACGTTGAAGGCATCCTGCAAATGCAATCCAGTCTGACCGAATGTGAAGTCGCCCAACTGCGCGCCTCGGCCTCCAAGGCCTGTGCGCTGCTCAAGGCCCTGGCCAATGAGGATCGCCTGTTGATCCTGTGCCAGCTGACCCAGGGTGAGCGCAACGTAGGCGAGCTGGAGAAAATGACCGGCGTGCGCCAACCGAGCCTGTCCCAGCAATTGGGGGTCCTGCGCGATGAAGGACTGGTCGCGACCCGTCGTGAAGGCAAGTACATTTTTTACGGTCTCGCCAGTCATGAAGTGATCCAGGTGATGAAAACCCTCTCCGGACTTTATTGCGGGGCGGTGTTTAAAAGCTGGATTCAACCCTGATCCTGTTCAACACCCCGAACCTGTGGGAGCGGGCTTGCTCGCGAAGACATAGTGTCAGTCGACACCTTCATTGGCTGACCCACCGCTTTCGCGAGCAAGCCCGCTCCCACAGTAGTTTTGTGTACTGACTAGAAAAATCCTTGCGTGCAGCAATAAGGAACAAGCAATGAACGATCAACACTGGGGCCCATCCATCAGTGCAGATATCGTGGTCATCGGCGGCGGCACGGCGGGCATCGGCCTTGTCGCCAGCCTGCTCAAGCGTAGCCCGCATCTGAACGTCACCGTGATCGAACCCAGCCCCCGGCACTTCTATCAACCGGCCTGGACGCTGGTCGGCGGTGGTGCATTCAACGTGGAAAACACCGTGCGGCCGACAGCGTCGGTGATGCCGCGCGGGGCCAATTGGGTGCAGGCTGCCGTGACCGGCATCGATCCTGACAAACGCCAACTCACCCTCAGTGACGCGCGCACGGTCAGCTATCTCAATCTGGTCGTCTGCCCCGGCCTGCGCCTGGCCTGGGAGAAAATCGAAGGTCTGGAGGAAACCCTCGGCCAGCATGGCGTGACCTCGAATTACAGCTATCAGCACGCGACCTACACCTGGGATCAGGTGCAGAA
Source organism: Pseudomonas sp. Pseusp16 (assembly GCF_047324915.1). Classification (NCBI taxonomy): domain Bacteria; kingdom Pseudomonadati; phylum Pseudomonadota; class Gammaproteobacteria; order Pseudomonadales; family Pseudomonadaceae; genus Pseudomonas; species Pseudomonas sp. Pseusp16. The sequence goes on from NZ_CP168522.1 coordinate 1,020,354, forward strand.
ATTGCGCGGCGGCAAGGTGCTGTTCACTCAGCCGGCCATGCCGATCAAATGCGCGGGAGCGCCACAAAAGGCGCTGTACCTGTCCTGCGATCACTGGAACAGGACCGGTGTGCTGAACAACATTGACGTCGAATTCAACCTGGCCGGCGCGGCGCTGTTTGGTGTGGCGACGTTTGTCCCGCCGCTGATGAAGTACATCGAGAAGTACAAGGCCCGGTTGGCGTTCAACTCGAATCTGGTCAAGGTCGACGGCCCGGCGAAAACCGCATGGTTCGAGGTCAGGGATGCCGATGGCAATGTCACCCGTCAGGCAAAAGCCTTTGACCTGCTGCATGTCGTACCGCCCCAGGTCTCCCCGGATTTCATCGCCCGCAGCGCGCTGGCCGACACCGCTGGCTGGTGCGAGGTCGATCCGCACAGCCTGCAGCATCCGCGTTATCCCGACGTCTTCGCGCTGGGTGATATCTGCGGCACCACGAATGCAAAAACCGCAGCTGCGGTGCGCAAGCAGATCGTGGTGGTGGCCGAAAACCTGCTGGCCTTGCGCAAGCAACAACCGCTGCCGCTGAAGTACGACGGCTATGGCTCCTGTCCGCTGACGGTGGAGAAGGGCAAGGTGATCCTTGCCGAGTTCGGTTATGCGGGCAAGTTGCTGCCGACCTTTCCCCTTGACCCGACGACCCCGCGCCGCTCGGCGTGGTGGCTGAAGGCGACACTGCTACCGTGGTTCTACTGGAACGGTATGCTCAAGGGCCGTGAGTGGCTGACGCGTGTGTCCAGGGTCGACTGAGAACTCCCTATGTTGCTGGCAAGTCTGTTTGGCGTAGTGATGGGGTTGGTGCTCGGCTTGACTGGCGCCGGCGGCGGTATCCTTGCGGTCCCGGCGCTGGTGTTGGGGTTGGGCTGGAGCATGACCCAGGCCGCTCCGGTGGCGTTGTTCGCGGTGGGCAGTGCTGCAGCGGTCGGCGCCATCGATGGATTGCGCCATGGCCTGGTGCGTTATCGCGCGGCGTTGTTGATCGCAGCACTCGGTGCGGTGTTTTCGCCGGTGGGCATCTACTTCGCCCATCAGTTGCCGGAAAAAATCCTGATGATCCTGTTCAGCCTGTTGATGGTCATGGTGGCCTGGCGGATGTTGCGCCGTGAACGCAAGGATGACGGCCCGAGCGATCATGGGCACGCCAACTGGGGCCAGAAGAACTGCATGCTCGATCAACAGACCGGGCGCTTTTCCTGGACCGCCAAATGCACCGCGACCCTCGCCGCACTCGGTGCGGTGACGGGGGTGGTGTCGGGGTTGCTGGGGGTGGGCGGCGGCTTTCTGATCGTCCCGGCATTCAAGCAACTGACCGATGTGCAAATGCGCGGGATTGTCGCCACCTCGCTGATGGTGATCAGCCTGATTTCCGCCATCGGGGTGATTGGCGCGTTCCATGCCGGCGTGCGCATTGACGGCGTCGGTGCCGCTTTCATCGGCGCCAGCATCGCCGGCATGATCGTTGGCCGCAAGCTGTGCGCGCGGGTACCGGCGCGGGGGTTGCAGGTCGGGTTCGCCAGCATCTGCGTGGTGGTCGCCGCTTACATGCTGTTCAAAGCCAACGCCTGACCGGTACCGGTTCCTGCGGACGCCAGTCAGGTCCGCAGGCCTACACCCTAAGTTGCGAGCCTCGCCGACCAGCGGTCGTACGCCATAGTGGTCACGCACCGCCGTCCAGTCCAAAGCAGCTGAAAACCACCCCCAAGGCAGCGTATGGCGCCGCCGGTCAGGTTTCGATAATCGCCTCCGACACTCAGTCCCCGTTTCGGAGCGCGCCATGCACAACAATAAGAACTTCACGCATCGTTTTCTGCCAGCCTTCATCGCCAGCCTGTCTGCCCTTGGCCTGAGCCCGGTGGCCAAGGCGGAAATCATGCTGTACGACAAGGACCAGACGACGTTCTCCACCGACGGCTACATCAACGCCTTTTACGTGAACAGTGATGTCGACCGGGCCGGCGAGCAGTTCGACCGTCGGCAGTCGCGGGTAAAGATGGGCTTTTTGCCCAACTACCTGGGGTTCAACATGGGCAAGCAGGTAGACGATCTCAAGCTCGGCGCCCGCGCCTCGTTCTGGGTCACCATCAACGACAGCCAAACCAACGGCACCGACACAGCCATCGATGTGCGGCAGTTCTATGGCACCGTAGCCAACCCGGAATGGGGCGAAGTGCTGATCGGCAAAGACTTCGGGCTGTTCGCCCGCTCCAACATCCTGCTCGACGAAATGCTCGCCGGTTACGGTCAGGTCAGCGATACGCTGGGGCTGGTGGATGGCGGCGGGGTGTCGTTCGGCAACATCGGCACCGGTTACCCGTATCCGTTCCCGACCTCGCAGATAACCTATCGCACCCCGGTGATGGACGGCCTGCGTGTGGCGGTAGGCATCATGGACCCGGTAGACACCAACGACAGCAGCCCGACGGGCAAGGCCTATCAGGAAAACCCGCGTACCGAGAGCGAAATCACCTATCAGTTCGACCTGGCCGGGGCAAAGATCTACAGCTGGGTCAACGGCAGCTACCAGACCTCGGACAACACTGATTCCACAGTCGAGACCGTCACCTCCAAGGGTGTCGGTTATGGTGTACAGGCGAAGATGGGCGGCTTGTCCCTCACCGGGTCGGGTTTCCAGGCCAAGGGCATCAACCCGTTTTTCACCAACAATGCCGGCGAGCCGACCCTGCGCAATGTCGACAGCGACGGATACCTGTTGCAGGGCTCCTACAAACTGGGCAAGAACCGCCTGGCCTTGTCCTACGGCAAGACCAATGACGATGGCAACGGCGTGGTCGGCAGCGGCGCGGACTACGAGACCCGCGGCATCGCGTTGTTCCATGACGTGAACGACAACCTCAAGCTGGTGGCCGAGTACAACCAGTTCGAAATCAACGGCCACGACACCAGTGCCCAGAATGAAGACACCGACACCTTTGCCGTGGGCGCGGTGCTGACCTGGTAAACCCGGGAGGTGGCCCTGGCCGTGCGCATCGCGGCGAGGGTCGCCAACCGTCTCATCCCATCGAAGCGGCTACCCGCTACCCAAGTAGCATTCGTCGCCCCCCACAGACTTCGTACACTCGTACCTCATACACACGCACCAGCGGGAGGTAAGGATGCAGCAGAGCGAAGGCGTCGTCAGTGCAATGTCCCAGGCCACCGATGCCCGGCAGGTCGCGCAGGAACTGGCAGGACAGTTGTTGCATCCGCACCTGGGGTTCGTGCTGTTCTTCTGTTCCGCCGAGTACGACTTGCAGGCACTGGGCCAGGCCTTGCAGCAAAGCTTCGGCGGCATTCGCCTGGTGGGCTGCACCAGCGCCGGGGAGATCACCCCGCTGGGCTACGGGCGCAATTGCGTGACGGCGGTGGGCTTCGATCACCGGCACTTTTCCATCGCGATCGAGCTGATCGACCAGATGGAGCACTTCAGCCTGATCGACGCCCAGCAAATGGTCGAGCGCCTGGTCAGTGGCTGTCGCAGCAACACCCTGGCCCCGATCAAGGGCAACAGCTTTGCCCTGACCTTGCTCGATGGCCTGTCCAGCCGCGAAGAAATGGTCCTGGCGGCCTTGAGCGCGGCATTGGGCGACATTCCGCATTTCGGCGGCTCGGCCGGCGACGATAACTACCTGACCCATACCCATGTGTACTTCGATGGCGAGTTTCACAGCGGCGCGGCCGTCGTGGTGCTGGTCAATACCTGGCTGGATTTCGAAGTGTTCACCACCCACCACGTGTTGCCCCGCGCCGAGAAGCTGGTGGTCACCGGGGCCGACAGCACCTTGCGCCGGGTCTTCGAACTCAATGCCGAGCCGGCAGCCGCCGAGTACGCCCGGCACATCGGCGTGCCGGTGGCGCAGCTTGATCACCGGGTCTTCGCCGCGCACCCGCTGGCGGTGCGAATCAACCAGCAGTACTACGTGCGGGCCATCCAGCAGGTGCATCCGGACCTGAGCCTGAGTTTCTACTGCGCCGTGGAAAACGGCATCGTCCTCACCGCGATGACCCCGGGCCCGATGCTGCCGAACCTGCAGAGCCTGTTCGAGGGGTTGCAGGAGCGCCTGGGTGATTTGCTGCTGACCATCGGTTGCGACTGTTTCCTGCGGCGTCTGGAACTCGAAGACGACGGCAGTCTTGACCGGATCGGCACGTTTTTGCGTGAGCAACGGGTGATGGGTTTCAACACCTATGGAGAACAGTTCAATGGCATGCACATCAACCAGACCTTCACCGGCGTTGCCATTGCCCGTGGCCGTGCCCCAGGACATCGCTGAGCTGCAGGCCGAACTGGCCAGGCTGCGCCTCGAAAACCATAAACTGCAGCGCATCAACGGCGCGCTGATCGAACGGGTCGAGTCCGGGGTGACCCGCGGCAACGATCCGTACGCCGCATTCCAGCATTCGGTGGTGCTGGCCGAGCAAGTGCGCGAACGCACCGATGCCCTGAACCAGGCCATGGCGGAACTCAAGGCTGGTAATCATTTGCTCAGCGAAGCCCGCCTGCGCGCGGAAACGGCGCATCAACACCTGATCGATGCCATCGAAAGCATTTCCGACGCCTTCGTCCTGTTCGACGCCGAGCAGCGCATCGTGCTGTTCAACAGTCGCTTCAAGGCGTTCTGGAGCAGCAGTCGGATGCGCATCAACGCCGGCATGCGCCTGACCGAGGTCAAGCGCCTGATGATGAACAACGGCCTGTTCACCGAAGAGCCACGCGGGCATGCCGACGAAAACCTGCTTTACCGCCTGCAGGACGGGCGCTGGCTGCAGGTCAGCGAGCGGCCGACCCAGGAAGGTGGGCGGGTGATTCTGTTCACCGACATTACCGACGTCAAACTCAGCGAAACCGTGCGCCGTGAGCAGGCGGTGGCGCAGAAGTCGCATCTGTTGCAACGGGCGGTCGACAACCTGTCCCAAGGGGTGGCAATGGTCAACGCCGAGGGCATTCTGGAGCTGTGGAACCGGCGTTTCCTGGAGTTGAGCGGCCTGGCGCCGGTGGCTGCCCATCGCCCGTTTGCCGAGGTGATCGCCGACAGCGAGTTGAACCTGCTGACCCCGGCCAGTCGCGATGGCAACGGCCGACCGGTAAGGGAATGCGAGCAGCGCCTGTACGATGGCCGGGTCCTGGAAATCCGCACCCATCCTTTGCCCACCGGCGGTTTCGTCAACACCTTCACCGACATTACCGAACGCTACCAGCACGCCGAGGCGCTGAGTGAAAGCGAACACTGGATTCGCCTGATCACCGATCACGTGCCGGCATTGATTGCCTACCTCAATGCCGATCTGGTCTACGAGTTCACCAACAAGGTCTACGAAGAGTGGTACTGCTGGCCCCGGGGCGTGATGCTCGGCCAGAGTCTGCGCGAAGTGCACAGCGAACAGCATTACCAGCGGCTGGAACCCTACGTGGCCAGGGCGCTGGCGGGCGAGAGCGTGACCTTCGAGTTCGCCGAAACCAACGTCAACGACCAGGAGCGCTACATGCTGCGCTCCTATGTGCCCAACCGCCTGGCCAGTGGCGAGGTGGTGGGGATTTTCGTGCTGATCCGTGACATTACCGAACGCCGTCGCACCGCCGAGGCGCTGCATCAGGCTTATCAGAACCTTGAGCTGCGGGTACGCGAGCGCACGGCGGAATTGACCACCCTCAACGATCAGTTGCTGCGTGAGATCGATGAGCGCCGCCTGGTCGAGTCACGCTTGCGCGAGGCCAAGCAGGAAGCCGAGCAGGCCAACCTGTCGAAAACCAAGTTCCTCGCGGCCGTCAGCCATGACCTGCTGCAACCGTTGAATGCCGCGCGACTGTTTACCAGTGCCTTGCTGGAACGGCGCGAGCCGATGTCCAGCGAGATCCTGGTGCGCAACGTGAGCAATTCCCTGGAGGACGTGGAAAACCTGCTGGGCACCCTGGTGGATATTTCCAAGCTCGATGCGGGGGTGATCAAGGCCGACGTCGCGCCGTTCGCCCTCAGCGAACTGCTGGACAACCTGGCCGCCGAATACACCCAGGTGGCGCGCAGTGAAGGCCTGCAACTGCACTTCATCGGTTGTTCGGCGCTGGTGCGCAGCGACATCCAGTTGCTGGCGCGCATTCTGCGCAACCTGCTGAGCAATGCGATTCGCTATACCTGCAGTGGTCGCGTGGTGCTGGGTTGCAGGCGGCATCATCAGTGCCTGACGATCGAAGTCTGGGACAGCGGCATGGGCATTGCCGAGCATCGCCTGGAGGAGATTTTCCAGGAGTTCAAGCGCGGCGATGTGCAGCGACCCGATCAGGATCGCGGCCTGGGCCTGGGCCTGGCGATTGTCGAGAAAATTGCCGGCATCCTCGGGCATCGCATTCATGTGCGCTCGTGGCCGGGTCGGGGCTCGATGTTCTCGGTCGAAGTACCGCTGAGCGCCACTGCGCCGAAACCGCCGCCGACATTGCCGATGAGCGAGCCGATGCTTGAACGCCTGCGCGGTGCCCGGATATGGGTGCTGGACAACGATGCGACCATCTGTGCCGGCATGCGCACCTTGCTGGAGGGATGGGGGTGTCGGGTGGTGACAGCGCTGTCAGAGGAAGATCTGGCGCGGCAAGTGGACAACTACCACGCCGAGGCCGACTTGCTGATAGCCGATTACCACCTGGACAACGACCGCAACGGAGTCGACGCCGTCGCCCGGATCAATGCCCGGCGCGCGTCACCGGTCCCGGCGATGATGATCACGGCCAACTACAGCAATGAACTCAAGCAGCAGATCCGTGAACTGGGCCACACCCTGATGCACAAGCCGGTGCGGCCGATGAAGCTGAAGACGGCGATGAGTCATTTGTTGGGCAGGCCTTGATTTTCCGGGTGTCGGTGCTGGCCCCTTCGCGAGCAAGCCCGCTCCCACTGGATCACCTGAATCTTTGTGGGAGCGGGCTTGCTCGCGAAAGGCGCGCAGCGGTCTTTCTGACTCAACGCCGCAGGTATGACCCGAAATCAATATCCCCGGCACTCAGGATCGCCTGCACCCGGTTGTGCACGTTGAGCTTGCGCAGGATCGCCGAGACGTGGGCCTTGACCGTGGTCTCGGCGATTTCCAGGGTGTAGGCAATCTGCTTGTTCGATTCGCCCTTGGTCATGCGCTCCAATACCTGCAATTGCTTGCGGGTCAGGGCCTGGAGCAGTTCGGGTGGGAAGCTCGGGGTGTCGTTCATCCGCCGCTGGGTGCTGCTTTTGGCGGTGCGGATGATGTCCGGGGGCAGGTAGACATTGCCATTGAGGATTTGCTGGATGGCATCGGTCATCTGTGCGCGGGGTGAAGACTTGGTGATAAAACCCACGGCACCGTAAGTGATGGCTTGCAGCACGATCTGTTTGTCCTGCTCGGCGGAGACAATCACCACCGGAATGGTCGGCGCTTCGTTACGCAGGTTGATCAGGCCATTGAGCCCGTGCATGCCGGGCATGTTCAGGTCGAGCAGGATCAGGTCGAGGTCGTCGTGTTCCTGGGTCAGTGCCAGGGCGCTGTCCAGGTCAGCGGTTTCCATCACTTCGCTGCCGGCAAAACCGTCGCTGATGACGTTGTGAATGGCTTCGCGAAACAGCGGGTGATCGTCGGCAATCAGAATTTTGTACATGGCCTTTCACCTCATTATTTTGATTATGGTGTGGCAACTACACGCACGCGTAAAGCTTCAGGGAAAGGGTTCGGGGCTGGCTGGCGAAACCGGCAGATTGGCCGCTTGCCAGGCGTCCAGGCCATCGCGATACCAATACAAGGTTTTATAGCCCATGATGGCTGCGCGTTTGACCGCGTTCCAGCTCAACCAGCAGTCGGAGCGGCAATAGAAGACCAGCGGTTGCGTCGGGTCGCCGCCCGTCAGTGACTTCAGGTTGCGGGAAAAGTAATCCTGCCAGGCGGGCGTCAGGTCGCCGTCACCGGTATTGGCCAGCCAGTGGCTGCCGGGCAGGTTTTCATGGGGCTGGTCTTCGATGAATTGCCCTTGCAGCCACTGACGGCGGTAGACGTCGATCAGCACCGGGCGCGGGTTTTGGCTGAGCAGCGTCTGCAGGGCGCGGGTGTCGACGATGGTTGCACCTTGCAACTGCTCGGGCGTCGGGCTGCGGTACAGGCCAATGCGATAGCCGTCGGCAGAGAACAGCGCGGTATCGGCCTGCGCAGTACTCAACAACAGGCTCAGCGACAGGGCGGCGAGAGCAGGGCGCAACAGGCGACGTCGGGCACGCGGCATGGGTTCGGTCCTTATAGTTATGGACCTATTACATGCCAGTCGGGGGACGTTGGGAATGCGACGATAGACAGGGAAACCAGTACTAAAGTAGTAATTTCACCCTGCTCAATGAAGATCCCCCTGTGGGAGCGGGCTTGCTCGCGAAAGCGTTGTGTCAGTCAACTTATTTATTGAATTTGCCGCCGCCTTCGCGAGCAAGCCCGCTCCCACAGTTGACCTGTGTAGTCAGTTGGTTTTGCGCAGGGCGGCGTGCTGGGGGTTGAAGGTCAGCACAGCGAGCAGCGTGAACAGCAGCGTTAGCCCCACGCACACCGCCAGCGCCAGCGGATTGAAGCGCTCGTACAAGGCAAAGCGCACCAGCTCCACCGCATGGCTGAACGGGTTCAGGGTGCACAACCAGTACAACCACTCGCTGGCCTCGCGCATCTTCCACAGCGGATACAGCGCCGATGACAGGAAAAACAGCGGGAAGATCACGAAATTCATCACCCCGGCAAAGTTCTCCAGCTGGCGGATCGCGTTCGACAGCAACAGGCCCAGTGCGCTGAGCATCAACGCCACCAGCAGCAGGGCCGGCAACGCCATCAACAGACCCAAGGCGGGCGGCCGCACGCCGTAAATCCAGGCAATCGCCAGAAACGCATACACCTGCAACAGCGAAATCAGTGAGGTGGCCAGCAGCTTGCTGCACAGCACGAAGGTGCGCGGCAGAGGGCTGGTCAACAGCACGCGCATGCTGCCCATCTCGCGGTCGTAGACCATCGACAGTGACCCCTGCATGCCGTTGAACAGCAGGATCATGCAGGCCAGCCCGGGAATGATGTAGACCTCATAGGGAATGTAGGTGTCGTAGGGCTCGATGATGGCGATCCCGAGCGCTGCGCGAAAACCGGCCGCGAATACCAGCAGCCACAGCAGTGGCCGCACCAGGGCGCTGAGAAACCGCGTGCGTTGCAGCACGAAGCGCAGCCATTCGCGTAGCACGATGCCGCTGAAGCATTGCCAGTAAGCTGTCATTGCATGGCTCCTGTGGTCGTCAGGCGGGTGAATGCCGAACCGAGGTCACCGCCGTGTTCCAGGCTCAGGGCAGCCGCCTGTCCGCTGGCGACCAGCCGGCCTTGATGGAGGATCAGCAAGTCGTCACTGGGCTGCACTTCGTCGAGCAGGTGAGTGGTCCAGAGCACGCTGATGCGCTCCTCGCGACACAGGCTGCGCAGGTGCTGATTGAGCGCCAGGCGACTTGCCGGGTCGAGGCCGACACTGGCTTCATCGAGCAGCAGCAGACGCGGCTCATGCAACAGGGCGCGGGCTATCTCTACCCGGCGACGATGGCCGCCGTTGAGTTCACGCACCCGTTCGCGGCGGCGCTCGGTCAGGGCCTGGCGGGCCAGTTCGGCGTCGACCCGAAGACCGCTCTGGCGCCGGGACAGGCCATGCAATGCCGCGTGATAACGCAGGTTCTGCTCGACGCTAAGGTCCAGGTCCAGCGTGCTTTGCTGGAACACCACGCCCAATTGCCTGAGCGCCGGGCGTGCCGCGTTGCGCAATGAACAGCCACCGACGCGGATCTCGCCTTGCTGCAGATCATAGAGCCGGGTCAGCAGGGCAATCAGGGTCGACTTGCCCGCGCCGTTGGGTCCCAGCAGCGCGGCGAAACGCCCGGGTTCCAGGCTGAAGCTCACCTTGCGCAAGGCCTCTCGAGTACCGTAGGCAAAGCTCAGGTCACTGACTTCAAGGGCGTTCATGGCGTCACCACCACGCCCCAGGGATAGCGCCCGACCTTCACCGACTTGCTGACCTTGAGGCTGTCGACATCGATCACCGAGACATCGCCGCTGACGCCGTTGGTGGCCAGCAATTGCTTCTGGTCCGGGGTGAACGCCATCTGCCAGACCCGTCGGCCCACCAGCAGGTAATCAATAATCTCGAAGGTTCTGGCGTCGACCACCGCGACGTGATTGGCCGGGCCGAGGGCGACGAAAGCGTATTTTCCATCGGCGCTGAGCTTGATGCCCACCGGTTGCACCTTGTCCGGGTGCACGCCCTTGATCTGGAAGTTCAGGGTCTTGAGGACGTTGCGGCTGGCCACGTCGAGAATGGTCACGGTGCCGCCGATTTCCGCCGAGGCCCAGAGCTTCGCGCCATCCGGGGAGAACTCGACGAAGCGCGGGCGCTGATCCACCAGGGTGCTGTCGGCCAGGGTCTGGGTGCTGGTGTCGATCCAGTGCAGCATGTTGGTGGTTTCGCTGGTATTGACCGCCCACTTGCCGTCAGGGCTCACCGCCATGCCTTCGGGTTCGACGCCGACGTTGATCTGGCCGAGGACCTTGGAGGTTTCGGTGTCGATCACCGTGACCAGTGCATCGTCTTCGTTGGAGACATACAACCAGCGATTGTTCGGGTGCAGGGCGAATTGTTCAGGGTCTTTGCCCGAGGGCAATTCCTTGATGATCTTGCGCGTGGCCACGTCCATCACCTGGACCCGGTCCGAGTCGCTGGCGCAGATGTACAACAGCTTGTTGTCATGGGACAGCAGCAGGCCGCGGGGGCGCTGGCCGACGGGCAGGGTGTCGGTGACTTGCAGGGTCTGCATGTCGATCAGGCTCAGGCTGTTGTCCTTTTCGTTGGAGACCCAGGCCGTGCTGGCGACGGCTTGGCCAGCGGCGAGCAGCAGGATGCATGAAAGCAGGGTGCGGCGCATGGCAGTGTCCTTGTTGTAGTTGTTGTGTTCAGGGAAAGCGGCAGCTCACCTCGGATTTGTCGTAACCCAGACTGTCCATCTCGTTGAACGGGTGCAGAAAGCCGTCCTGGGGTGACGTGCTGACCAGCGCCCGGGGCTGGACAATGGGAATCGGCTGGCGCAACTGGCCGTTCCACGGCCGATAGCTGAGCTTGCGGCCCTTGAAACCGTCGAGCGGCAACTGGTCGCTGATTTCAAGCGCACGGATCGCCATCGGCTCGGCCTGGCGCTGTTTGCTCACGGCGCTGGCGATACTGCGCACGGCAATCCATGCGGCGAAATCGCGGTCGTTCATCCAGCGTCCGGCCAGGGCTTCGAAGCGTTTTTGCAGTTGCGCGGCGCCGTAGGTTTCCACGGTCTTGTGCCAGCCTACCGGGGTCAGGCCCTGGGTGCCGGCGACCGGACGCGGGTACCAGGTCTGGTAGGGCACGTATTCACCGAAGTCACCGCGTTCATCGGCCACCAGTACCACGTCGTACTCGGCGGTCTGGGTGAACAGCGGCATATCCGCCTGGGCACTGCGCCGCTGGTCGTTATCAAAGCTCCAGGGTTTTTCCGCCACTAGTTGCAGGCCGAAGCGCCTGGCGGCGCGGCGCAGGGCGGCGGCGTAGGCTTGATCGTCCGCCGTCGGGCCGACTATCAGCAGCGCGCGCTGCCATTTGCGCAGCACCAGAAACTGTACCAGCGCGTCGGCGAGCATCGCCCGGCTCGGCAAGGTGTGCAGCACGTTCGGCAGGCAATCGGTGGTGCGCAGGTTGTCGTCCGGGCTGCCGGCGTTGAACAGCAGGCTGTCGGGCAGTGCGGCACTGAGCTGCTGCAGGCTGGCTGCAGGTGCGTTCACCACAAACAGGCGCAGACCCTGTTCGTGCTGGGCCTTCGCCGCTTCGAGCAAGGCTTCGGGGCTGTCGACGCTGGCGCTGGTCAGGCTGTAGCCGTGATTGAGAAAACGCCCGGTGCTGTTGCTGTCGGTGATCGCCAGTTCGGCGCCGCGCAGGCCGGCATCGGTGGGTTCGGGAATGACGTTCGACAGCAGCGGGCCAGGGTCGGGGCGATAACCCAGGTAGCCGATGCGCACCTGCAAGGGCGCATCGGCGGCCTGGCTCTGGGTGGCCAGGCCGGCGGCGCAGGCAATCGCCAGCAGATAGATCAGGGCATAAGGGGCAAGCTGGCGCATAAGGCTCTCCATCACCGGTAGCGCCAGCATAGGAAGCCTGTGGTGACGTGAAAATATGCAGAAAGTACCGAAGGGCCAGTACCAAGGTAGTAGCCCGCCACGTTCGGCGCGGTTCTAGCATGGGCAATCACGGCCATTGATCTGGAGGGGATTGACCATGCGTATCGTCAAAACGCTGCTCCTGCCGTTTCTGCTGATCCTGACCCTGATCGGCGTCGACCGGCTCCACGGCCCGCGTCCGCAGTCCACCGATCGCCTTACGACCAAGGGAGTAGGTGGCGACCACCAAAGCAGCATGGGGTCTGTGCGCAGGGCTTTCTAATATGACCGCCATAGCCTCTGACAAGAGGTTTTGCGTGCAATCCTGAGGGCAGAACAATGACAACAAAACGCAACGCCTTGCTCGTCACCGGGCTGCTGGCCGGTCTTATCAGCGCAGGTTCCGTGTGGGCCCACGGCAACGTGGTACCCCAGGCTGTGGAAACCAAGGGACTGACGCCAGTCAAGGACGCCGGTGTGCAACTCGATGCCGACGGCTGGGCTGCGGTAAACCCTTATCGCACCGCCCCGGAACATGACAAGGCAGTGGAAATCGGCGCCTCGGCCTATACCCAGAACTGCGCGGCCTGTCATGGTCTGGAAGCCAAGTCCGGTGGTATCGCCCCCGACTTGCGCATGCTCGATGTCGGTGAGTCGGGCGATGAATGGTTCGCCGAACGGGTACGCCATGGCGCGGTGCGCGACGGTCGGGTGTACATGCCGAAGATGGCCGACTACCTGAGCCAGGAAGCTCTGTGGGCGGTGCGCACTTATCTGGACACTGTGCACGTCGAGGAGTGACCCATGCGCCTGCTCGCGGTGTTGCTCGGCGCTCTGTGGCTGTGTTGCCAGCCGGCGCAGGCGCAGGTTCGCAACTACGACGAAATGATCGCCGCCGGGGAGCTGAAGGTGGCGATCTACAAGGACTTCGCCCCCTACAGTTTTGAACGCGCCGGAAAGCCCCAGGGGGTCGATGTCGAGCTCGCCGAGGCCCTGGCCAAGGCGCTCGGCGTGCGCCTGACGCTGATCTGGGCTCCGGCCGGGGAAAAGCTCGATGACGACCTGCGCGACTACATCTGGCGTGCCAGTGCCTTGCACAATCAGCAACTGGCCGACCTGATGATGCGCGTGCCCTACGACCATGACTATGCGCAGAAGCGTAATGAGTTAGGCGAACTGGAAAACGGCCATGTGGTGATGTTCGGTCCGTACCAGAACGAACAATGGCAGGTGGCCTATGACCGTCGGCGGCTGGACAAGGTCGCCAGCGTCGCGGTGTTCGCGCAACACCCGATTGGCGTCGAAGTCGACAGCGTGCCGTCGTTCTACCTGACCTCGGTGTTCAACGGCATGCTCGCCGGCAAGACTCATCACTATCCCGGCGTGCCCCAGGCGTTTGCCGCGATGAAGGCGGGTGAGGTCGACGCGGTGATGGCCATGCGCGGCGAGATCGACTGGCAAGTGCATGAAGCGGCCGACCCGCAAGTGGCACTGGCAGAAAATGCCTACCCGAACATGGGCAAGCAGCTTTGGGAAATCGGCATGGCGGTTCACGAAAGCAACCGTCAACTGGCCTATGCCGTGGAGGAGGCGCTCGAAGGCTTGATCCGCGAGGGCTCGGTGAAGGCCATCTACGACCATTACGGCCTGCGTTACGACGTGCCCGAGATGTATCAATAGGAGCTGGCGATGAAATGGCGAGGGAGTTGTCTGTTGGCCTGCTGGTTAAGCCTGGCGGCCCAGGCCGCCGATATCGATCCCGGCAAGGATCCGGTGCCATCGGTGATGTGGACGTTCTATCACAAGCAGTTTCTTGGCAATGCGCCGTTCGTTTTCGATGATCAGGTCAAGTTGCTGGCGCCGCCGTTTGCCGAAGATGCCCGGCAGGTGCCGCTGGAAATCGACGCCCGGGCGTTCAATGGCGAGGTGGTGAAAATCCTCGCCTGGGCAGAGCTGAACCCTTTGCCGAAAATCGTCGACTTCCAGCCGCTGGATTCCGTTTTACCCTGGCTGTCGTTGCGCATTCGCATCGAACAGGCCACACCCTTGCGCGCGGCGGTGTTGACCCGTGACGGCCTGTGGCACGTCGGTTCGACCCTGATCGACGCGGCGGGTGGCGGCTGCACCGCGCCGAGCGTGGTACGCAGCCAGCCCGGCTGGGAGGAGCACATCGGCGAAGTGTTCGGCGGCCGCTATCCCCGTGGCGAGTTCAGCCGTTTGCGTTTGCAGGTGGCCCATCCCATGGACAACGGCATGGTCAGCGGCATTCCGGAATTCTTCATCAACCATGCCGAGCTGCGCGACCGCAGCGACCAGGTGCTGGCCCGGCTGGAGTTGTTTCCCGCCGTCAGCGAAAACCCCAACCTGGCCTTCGACATCGAAGGGGCAGGGCAAACCAGCCTGTTTTTACGGGACAACAGCGGCAATGTGTTTGATGCATCAATTCCCTGACCATAAGGAGCGTGGCATGCGCTGGATACTGCTGATGGTGTTGTGCGTCAGTCTGCCGACCCTGGCCGACCTCGAGTACTCGCTCAAGCCCCGGCAGATCGCCCAGGACACCTGGTTGCTGGAAGGCAGCACGGATAATTTCGCCAAGGCCAACGGCGGCAACATCGTCAACACCGCGTTCATTGTCACCGAGCGTGGTGTGGTAGTGATCGACAGCGGGCCGTCGAAGCGTTACGGCGAAGCGCTGCGCAAGGCGATTGCCGCCACCACCGACAAGCCGGTGATCCAGGTGTTGCTGACTCACCATCACCCGGACCATGTGCTGGGCAATCAGGCCTTCACCGACGTGCCGATCGGTGCCTTGGCCGGCACCACCGGGCTGATGCACCAGCAAGGCGATGCCATGACCGAGAACCTGTATCGAATGGTCGGCGACTGGATGCGCGGCACTGAAATGGTATTGCCCACCCAGGTGCTGACACCCGGCGTGAAAAGTTTTGGGAATCACGATTTGCGTCTGCTGAGCCTGGGTGGGCATACGGGCGCGGATCTGGCTATTCTCGACCAGCAAACCGGTGTGCTGTTTGCCGGGGACCTGGTGTTTTATCAACGGGCGCTGACCACGCCCAACAGTCCGGGGCTGTCACGGTGGCTGGCGGATATCGCGGCCCTGCAAGACTTGCCCTGGACGCTGGTCGTGCCGGGTCATGGACCGGTGGCAAGCGATCCACGACCCTTCGAGCAGATGCGCGATTACCTGACCTGGCTCGATCAGCTTATGCGCAACGGCGCCGCCAATGGCAGCGACATGGCCGAGATGATCCGCAGCCCCATCCCCGAACGTTTTGCCGGGATCAACCTGAGCCGATACGAACTGATTCGCAGCGTCAGCCATTTGTACCCGCGTTACGAGCGCGGGCAGATGACCCGGGTCGATTCCGCCAGCAAATAGTCGACCCAGATCCCCTGTAGGAGCGAGCCTGCTCGCGATGGACGTTAACGATAACGCGAGCTGCCTGGATGAACGCGGTGGTCTGACGTTTTTCGCGAGCAAGCTCGCTCCTACAGGGGGGCGGTGTCGTTCACAAAATCGAGTGTCCATCTCACTCGACCCGCTACCAAGGAACTAGAAAACTCCACACTGCGGGCAATTGTTGCCAGGGCGGCGGCGCCCAAGAATCTGCACCAGACCGGGAAAATTTTCCGGGCATAACAAAAATTGCAGAGGAAGCCGTCATGACTCAACCCGCACGTCGCCAGCCCTTCGTCCTGAGCCTGCTGCTCAGTGCCATGCTGTTGTCCGGCCAGGCATTGGCCGGGGTTTCCGACCAGGACATTCTCCAGGACCCGAAGAATCCCGAGCAGGTCGTGACCAACGGCCTGGGTGTCCAGGGGCAGCGCTACAGCCCGCTGGACATTCTCAATGTCGACAACGTCAAGGAGCTGCGACCGGCATGGGCGTTTTCCTTCGGTGGTGAAAAACAGCGTGGTCAACAAGCGCAGCCGATGGTCAAGGACGGCGTGATGTACATGACCGGTTCCTACTCGCGGGTGTTCGCCGTGGATGCGCGCACCGGCAAGAAGCTCTGGCAATACGATGCGCGCCTGCCGGATGACATACGCCCCTGCTGCGACGTGATCAACCGTGGCGTCGCGCTGTATGGCGACCTGGTGATCTTCGGCACCCTCGACGCCAAGCTCGTGGCACTGAACAAGGACACCGGCAAGGTGGTCTGGAGCAAGAAAGTCGCCGACCACAAGGAAGGCTACTCGATCAGCGCCGCGCCGTTGGTGATCAACGGCAAACTGATTACCGGCGTGGCCGGAGGCGAGTTCGGCGTGGTGGGCAAGATCGAGGCCTACGACCCGAAAAACGGTGACCTGCTGTGGACCCGGCCGACGGTCGAAGGCCATATGGGCTACGTCTACAAGGACGGCAAAGCGGTGGAAAACGGCATCTCCGGTGGCGAGGCGGGCAAGACCTGGCCGGGCGATCTCTGGAAAACCGGCGGCGCGGCCCCTTGGCTTGGCGGCTATTACGACCCGGAAACCAACCTGCTGCTGTTCGGTACCGGTAACCCGGCACCGTGGAACTCGCACCTGCGCCCTGGCGACAACCTCTACTCTTCATCGCGCCTGGCACTCAATCCAGACGACGGCACCATCAAGTGGCACTTCCAGAGCACGCCCCACGACGGTTGGGACTACGACGGCGTGAACGAGCTGGTGTCGTTCAATTACAGCGAAGGCGGTAAAGAGATCAAGGCGGCGGCCACTGCCGACCGTAACGGTTTCTTCTACGTGCTGGATCGTACCAACGGCAAATTCATCCGTGGTTTCCCGTTCGTGGACAAGATCACCTGGGCCACCGGCCTGGATAAAACCGGCCGGCCGATCTACAACGAAGCCAGCCGTCCCGGTGCCCCGGGCTCCGAAGCCAAGGGCAGTTCGGTCTTCGTGGCGCCGGCGTTCCTCGGCGCGAAAAACTGGATGCCGATGGCTTACAACCAAGACACCGGGCTGTTCTATGTACCGTCCAACGAATGGGGCATGGACATCTGGAACGAAGGCATCGCCTACAAGAAAGGCGCGGCGTTCCTCGGCGCCGGATTCACCATCAAGCCATTGAACGAAGACTACATCGGCGTGTTGCGGGCCATCGATCCGAAAACCGGCAAGGAAGTGTGGCGCCACAAGAACTACGCGCCGCTATGGGGCGGGGTGCTGACCACCAAGGGCAACCTGGTGTTCACCGGTACGCCTGAAGGATTCCTGCAGGCGTTCAACGCCAAGACGGGCGAGAAGGTCTGGGAGTTCCAGACCGGTTCCGGTGTGCTCGGTTCGCCCGTGACCTGGGAAATGGACGGCGAACAGTATGTCTCGGTGCTCTCCGGCTGGGGCGGCGCCGTACCGTTGTGGGGTGGCGAAGTGGCCAAGCGGGTGAAGGACTTCAACCAGGGCGGCATGCTCTGGACCTTCAAGCTGCCCAAGGACCTGGTAGCCAAACACTGATCCACCACAAACCTGTAGGAGCGAGCTCGCTCGCGATGAACCCGAGAACGCCGTGGGGTGTCAGGCTTCCAGCGTTATCGTTGACGACCATCGCGAGCAAGCTCGCTCCTACAGGGGGCGGTGCAGAATCTACGACCAAATAACGAGAGCCCCTCCTGCCAACGATGCATTCGTCTGGCACGCGGGGCTCTCTAGTATCGGCTCATCGCCTGTCAGCACGACAGGCTCCGACCCAGACAGAGGCCCATCATGATCTACGCACAACCCGGAACCCCAGGTGCCGTCATTACCTTCAAGCCGCGCTACGGCAACTTCATCGGTGGCGAGTTCGTTGCCCCGATCAATGGCGAGTACTTCACCAACACCTCACCGGTCAACGGCGAAGTAATTGCCGAATTCCCGCGCTCCAGCGCCGCCGACATCGACAAGGCCCTCGACGCTGCCCATGCCGCTGCCGACGCCTGGGGCAAGACCTCGGCCCAGGACCGCTCCCTGGTGCTGCTGAAAATCGCTGATCGCATCGAGCAGAACCTTGAGGTGCTGGCCGTCACCGAAACCTGGGACAACGGCAAGGCCGTGCGCGAAACCCTCAACGCCGACGTGCCGCTGGCGGCCGACCACTTCCGTTACTTCGCAGGCTGCATCCGCGCCCAGGAAGGCGGCGCCGCCGAGATCAACGAGCTGACCACGGCCTATCACTTCCATGAGCCGCTGGGCGTGGTCGGGCAGATCATTCCCTGGAACTTCCCGCTGCTGATGGCCGCCTGGAAACTCGCCCCGGCCCTGGCTGCGGGCAACTGCATCGTGCTCAAGCCTGCCGAGCAGACGCCGCTGTCGATCATGGTCTTCGCTGAGCTCATCGCCGACCTGCTGCCGGCGGGCGTACTGAACATCGTCCAGGGCTTCGGTCGCGAAGCCGGCGAAGCCCTGGCCACCAGCAAGCGCATCGCCAAGATCGCGTTCACCGGTTCGACCCCGGTGGGCGCGCACATCATGCATTGCGCCGCCGAGAACATCATTCCCAGCACCGTCGAACTGGGCGGCAAGTCGCCGAACATCTTCTTCGAAGACATCATGAGCGCGGAACCTGCGTTCATCGAAAAAGCCGCCGAAGGCCTGGTGCTGGCGTTCTTCAACCAGGGCGAAGTCTGCACCTGCCCGTCCCGGGCGCTGGTGCAGGAGTCGATCTACGAGCCGTTCATGGCCGAGGTGATGAAGAAGATCGTCAAGATCAAGCGCGGCAACCCGCTGGACACCGAAACCATGGTCGGTGCCCAGGCTTCCGAGCAGCAATACGACAAGATCCTCTCGTACCTGAGCATTGCCCAGGAGGAGGGCGCCGAACTGCTCACCGGTGGCGCGGCCGAACGCCTGGAGGGCGACCTGTCCAGTGGTTATTACATCCAGCCGACGCTGCTCAAGGGGCACAACAAGATGCGTGTGTTCCAGGAAGAAATCTTCGGCCCGGTGGTGGGTGTTACCACCTTCAAGGACGAAGCTGAAGCCTTGGCCATCGCCAACGACAGCGAGTTCGGCCTCGGCGCCGGCCTGTGGACCCGCGACATCAACCGCGCCTACCGCATGGGCCGGGCGATCAAGGCCGGGCGCGTGTGGACCAACTGCTACCACCTGTACCCGGCGCACGCGGCGTTTGGTGGCTACAAGAAGTCCGGCGTCGGTCGGGAAAACCACAAGATGATGCTCGACCACTATCAGCAGACCAAAAACCTGCTGGTGAGCTACGACATCAATCCGCTGGGGTTCTTCTGATTTCGCACTGATGGCAAGCACTCTGTAGGAGCGAGCTTGCTCGCGATGATCCCGAGAACGCCACGGGGCACCAGGCTTCCCGCGTTATCGTTGACGACCATCGCGAGCAAGCTCGCTCCTACAGTATTTGTGTGTACATGACGATCGCACACCCCCTACCAAATCACCCCCGAAACTCCTTCGAAAGTAGCATTCGGGCACTCGACGCCCCGTGCATTAATGGCATTACCGGAATCACCCGGGCACAAGAAGAGGAATGACCCATGTGGACTAAACCCGCGTTTACCGATCTGCGCATTGGCTTCGAAGTGACGATGTATTTCGCCAACCGTTGATTGATCACCCGGCCAGCCGAAGCGTTGGCCGGGCCTGCCTTGTGGAGCATCTGCCATGTACATTCGCGTTCTTGGTTCCGCAGCCGGCGGTGGCTTCCCACAGTGGAACTGCAATTGCCGCCAGTGCGCCGGTGTGCGCAATGGCAGCCTCCAGGCACAGCGCCGTACGCAGTCGTCGATTGCCCTGAGTGACGACGGTGTGGCGTGGGTGCTGTGCAACGCTTCACCGGACATTCGCGCGCAATTCGAGAGTTTTGCGCCCTTGCAACCGGCGCGGCGACTGCGTGACAGCGCCATCGCCGGCATCGTGCTGCTGGACAGCCAGATCGACCATTGCACCGGTTTGCTCAGTCTGCGCGAAGGCTGTCCGCATGCGGTGTGGTGCACTGAGCGCGTGCATCAGGACCTGAGCAGTGGTTTCCCTTTGTTCGAGGTGCTTGGGCACTGGAACGGCGGATTGCAATGGCAACCGGTCGGTCTCGATCGCCAGCCGTTCGGCATCCCGGCCTGCGAGCATTTGCAATTTCGTGCGATTCCCCTGGTGAGCAACGCGCCACCGTATTCGCCCAATCGCGGCAACCCGCAACCGGGCGACACCATTGGCCTGTTCATTGAAGACCTGCGCAACGGCGCCTCGCTGTTCTATGCACCGGGCCTTGGGCAAATCGACGATGAAGTGCTGGGCTGGATGCAGCGTGCCGATTGCCTGCTGCTGGACGGCACGCTGTGGCGTGACGATGAGATGCGTCTTTGTGAAGTCGGCCAGAGCCTGGGCAGCGAAATGGGGCACCTCGCACAAAGCGGCCCCGGCGGGATGCTTGAAGTGCTGGAGGGTTTCAACCGCCAGCGCAAGGTGCTGATCCACATCAACAACACCAATCCGATCCTTGATGAAAACTCGACCGAGCGGGCGTTGCTGGAGCGGCGGGGGATCGAAGTGGCTTATGACGGCATGGGTATTGAGTTGTAGTCGACGGCCTCTTCGCGAGCAAGCCCGCTCCCACAATGGATCTGTTTCGATCAAAAAATTGTGTTCAACCCTGACCCCTGTGGGAGCGGGCTTGCTCGCGAAGAGGCCAGACCAGACACCGCAGCGCTTCCAGGAGTACCCCAATGACCGAGACCCCGATGTCCCCCAAAGAATTCGAAGCCGCCCTGCGTGCCAAGGGCGCCTACTACCATATCCATCACCCGTTCCACCAGGCCATGTACGCCGGCCGCGCCAGCCGCGAGCAGATCCAGGGCTGGGTCGCCAATCGTTTCTATTACCAGGTCAACATTCCGCTGAAAGACGCCGCGATCCTGGCCAACTGCCCGGACCGCGACGTGCGCCGGGAATGGCTGCAACGGATTCTCGACCACGACGGTGTCCCCGGCAGCGAGGGCGGTATCGAAGCCTGGCTGCGCCTGGGCGAAGCCGTGGGGCTGGATCGCGAGCGGATTCTGTCCCAGGAGCTGGTGTTGCCCGGGGTGCGATTTGCGGTGGATGCCTACGTCAACTTCGCCCGTCGCGCCTGCTGGCAGGAAGCGGCCAGCAGTTCGCTGACCGAACTCTTTGCCCCGCAGATCCATCAATCGCGACTCGACGCCTGGCCCACCCATTACCCGTGGATCGACGTCGCAGGCTACGACTATTTCCGCACGCGCCTGAGCCAGGCGCGGCGCGATGTCGAGCATGGCTTGCGCATCACCCTGGCGCACTACGTGACGGCCGAGGGGCAACGACGCATGCTGGAGATTCTGCAATTCAAGCTCGACGTGCTGTGGAGCATGCTCGATGCCATGAGCATGGCCTACGAGCTGGAGCGTCCGCCGTACCATACGGTCACCGGCGATAACGTCTGGCACCGGGGGATCGCCCTGTGAGCCTGATCAATCGCCAGCAGTCACCGGCCTTGCGTCGCGGTTTTCGCCTGCAATGGGAGCCCCGTCAGGCCTGCCATGTGCTGCTGTACCCCGAAGGCATGATCAAGCTCAACAGCAGTGCCGGACAGATTCTCGACCTGGTGGATGGCCAGCGCAGCGTGGCGGCGATCATTGATCGATTGAGCGCGAATTTCCCCGGCGTACCGGGGATCGACGAAGACGTGCTGGCGTTTCTGGAGGTGGCCCATGCGCAATTCTGGATCGAGTAAGGCGCTGCCCGGACCGCCGTTGTGGCTGCTCGCCGAGTTGACTTACCGCTGCCCGCTGCAATGCCCGTACTGTTCCAATCCATTGGATTTTGCCCGGCACGGCGAGGAACTGAGCACGGAAGAATGGATCCGCGTGTTCCGCGACGCACGGGACATGGGCGCCGCGCAATTGGGCTTTTCCGGTGGCGAGCCGCTGGTACGCCAGGACCTCGCCGAACTGATCAAGGCCGCGCGGGACATGGGCTACTACACCAACCTGATCACCTCCGGCATCGGCCTGACCGAGCAGAAGGTGCGCGACTTCAAGGTGGCCGGGCTGGACCATATCCAGATCAGTTTCCAGGCCGCCGACGAAGCGGTGAACAACATGCTGGCCGGCTCGCGCAAGGCCTTCGCCCAGAAACTCGCGATGGCCAGGGCGGTGAAAGCCCAGGGCTATCCGATGGTGCTGAACTTCGTCACCCATCGGCACAACATCGACCGGATCGCACAGATCATCGAGTTGTGCCTGGAACTGGAAGCGGACTTTGTAGAACTCGCCACGTGCCAGTTCTATGGCTGGGCTGAACTCAATCGCGTCGGCTTGCTGCCGACCCGCGAACAACTGCAACGGGCCGAGCGCATCACCAACGAATATCGCCAACGTCTCGAAGCCCAGGGCCACCCGTGCAAGCTGATCTTCGTCACCCCGGACTACTACGAAGAGCGTCCCAAGACCTGCATGAACGGCTGGGCCAACCTGTTTCTCGACATCACCCCTGATGGCACAGCGTTGCCTTGTCACAGCGCCCGGCAATTGCCGGTACAGTTTCCCAACGTGCGCGAGCACAGCATCGAGCACATCTGGAACGACTCGTTCGGCTTCAACCGTTTTCGCGGCGATGACTGGATGAAGGAGCCGTGCCACTCCTGCGACGAAAAGCACAAGGACCTGGGGGGCTGCCGCTGCCAGGCCTTCATGCTCACCGGTGACGCCACCAATGCCGACCCGGTGTGCAGCAAGTCCGCGCACCACGGTGTGATTCTCAAGGCCCGCGAAGAAGCCGAGGCGCCGGGTTTGGGCATGGAACACCTGACATTGCGCAATGAGAAGGCGTCGCGGCTGATCTACCGCGGATAAATCAAGCAGTACAGATCCCAATCCGGGCAGATGACCTTGGTCTGATTGCATTCGCAGCTGGATGGTTTAGTGTGGCTTTTACCTTCCAAAACAATAAAAACAGGCTTTCCAATGAGCCAGAGTCTCAACCAGCTGCGTAAATTCGTTTCGCCTGAAATCATCTTCGGTGCCGGTAGCCGGCACAATGTCGGCAACTATGCCAAGACCTTTGGCGCGCGCAAGGTCCTGGTGGTCAGCGATCCCGGCGTGATTGCCGCCGGCTGGGTCGCCGATGTCGAAGCCAGCCTGCAGGCGCTGGGCATCGAATACTGCCTTTACAGCGATGTTTCGCCCAACCCGCGGGTCGAAGAGGTGATGCGCGGCGCCGAACTGTACCGGGAAAACCACTGCGACGTGATCGTCGCCGTCGGTGGCGGCAGCCCGATGGACTGCGGCAAGGGCATCGGCATCGTCGTCGCCCATGGCCGCAGCATTCTCGAATTCGAGGGCGTGGACACCATCCGCGTGCCCAGCCCGCCGCTGATCCTGATTCCGACCACTGCCGGCACCTCGGCCGACGTCTCGCAATTCGTGATCATTTCCAACCAGCAGGAACGCATGAAGTTCTCCATCGTCAGCAAGGCGGTGGTGCCGGACGTTTCGCTGATCGACCCGGAAACCACCCTGAGCATGGACCCGTTCCTGTCGGCCTGTACTGGCATCGACGCGTTGGTGCATGCCATCGAAGCGTTCGTGTCCACCGGCCATGGGCCGCTGACCGACCCTCACGCGTTGGAGGCGATGCGCCTGATCAATGGCAACCTGGTGCAAATGATCGCCAACCCGACCGACATCGCCCTGCGCGAGAAGATCATGCTCGGCAGCATGCAGGCCGGGCTGGCATTTTCCAACGCAATCCTCGGTGCCGTGCATGCCATGTCCCACAGCCTCGGCGGCTTTCTCGACCTGCCCCACGGCCTGTGCAACGCGGTGCTCGTCGAACACGTGGTGGCCTTCAATTACAACTCGGCACCGGAGCGCTTCAAAGTGATCGCCGAGACCTTCGGCATCGACTGCCGGGGCCTGAATCACCGGCAGATCTGCGGGCGTCTGGTGGAACACCTGATCGCGCTCAAGCATGCCATCGGCTTTCACGAAACCCTCGGTTTGCATGGCGTCAGGACCTCCGACATTCCGTTCCTGTCGCAACATGCCATGGACGATCCGTGCATCCTGACCAACCCGCGCGAATCCAGCCAGCGTGATGTCGAGGTCGTCTATGGCGAAGCCCTCTGACGAGCAACAACGGGCCCTGGCCGGGCTGCTGGGGTTAGGCAGCCATTCGGCCCGCAAGAGTCATTACCCGGAACTGGCTGCGCGCCTGGATGATCTGGAAGCCGAGCGTAATCGCTACAAGTGGCTGTTCGAAAACGCGGTGCACGGGATCTTCCAGGCCAGCCTGCACGATGGCATGCGCGCCGCCAACCCGGCGCTGGCACGCATGCTGGGCTACCAGGACCCGCAGGAGGTGCTGTTCTCCCTGACCGACCTGGCCGGCGCCCTGTTTGTCGACGGTGCGCAGGAGCTGGAAAACATCGTCGAGATCCTCAGGCACCAGCGCAGCCTGCACGGCTATGAAACCCGCTTGCGCCGCAAGGACGGCAGTTACCTCGATGTGTTGATGAACCTGCTGCTCAAACCCGGCCAGGAAGGGCTGGTGGAGGGGTTCGTTTCCGATATCACCGAGCGTAAACAGGCCCAGCAACGCCTGCAGCAACTCAATGACGAACTGGAACTGCGCGTCGTCGCACGCACCAATGAACTGCTCGAAGCCAACCGCAACCTTCAGCAGCAGATCATCCAGCGTAAACAGATCGCCGAGGCCTTGCGCGACGCCCGCGATGCCGCCGAGGCCGCCAATCACAGCAAGGACAAATACCTCGCCGCCGCCAGCCACGACCTGCTGCAACCGCTGAATGCCGCACGGTTGCTGATTTCGACCTTGCGCGAACGCAAGTTGCCGGAAACCGAACAGGTGCTGGTGGAGCGCACTCACCAGGCCCTGGAAGGGGCCGAAGACCTGCTGACGGATCTGCTCGACATTTCCCGGCTCGACCAGGCAGCGGTCAAACCGGACATCGCGCCATACCGCCTCGACGAACTGCTCGGGCCGCTGGTCTCGGAGTTTCAGTCCGTCGCGCAGGCGGCCGGCTTGAACCTGCGGGTGCGCATGGCCGATTACGCCATCAGCACCGACTTGCGCCTGATGACGCGGATCCTGCGTAATTTCCTCAGCAATGCCTGCCGCTACACCGATGAAGGCAGCATCCTGCTGGGGGCAAGGCGTCGAGGCGAGATGTTGCGCCTGGAGGTCTGGGACACCGGGCGTGGCATCGCCGCTGACCGGCTCGATTCGATCTTCCTCGAGTTCAACCAGCTGGACGTCGGCCGCGCCGCCGATCGCAAGGGCGTGGGCCTGGGGCTGGCGATTGTCGAGCGCATCGCCAAGATCCTCGGCTATAAAGTTGGCGTGTACTCGTTGCCGGGGCGTGGGTCGATGTTCAGCATCGAGGTGCCGATATCCCGCGAGGTTCCGTTACCCGTGAGCCAGACGGTGCCACAGCCGGGCACCGGCAACCCGCTGCCGGGCCGCCGTCTGCTGGTGATCGACAACGAAGTGAGCATCCTCGAAAGCATGAGCGCGTTGCTTGGGCAGTGGGGCTGCGACGTTCTGACCGCCACCGATGAGGCGTCTGCGCTGGCGGCATTGCGCGGGCAGGCGCCCGAACTGATTCTCGCGGACTATCATCTCGATCACGCGGTGGTCGGCTGTGATGTGGTGCGACATTTGCGCGAGCATTTCCACCAGAACATTCCCGCGGTGATCATCACTGCCGACCGCACCGACCATTGTCGGCGCGCGTTACAGCGGCTCAACGCGCCGTTGCTGAACAAACCGGTGAAGCCCGGCAAGTTGCGAGCGGTGTTGAGTCAACTGTTGGGGACATCTGCCTGAAGCGGCCGATACTGCAGGGTGAAACCCAGCCCGGTGGACTGCCCCTGTTCCAGTAGACGCAACCCCGGCCGACCGGGCAGGTGGTGCGCGTTGACCGGGTGGCTCACCGGTTCGATGCAGAAAAAGTCCAGGCCAACCGGGCAATAAAGCAGGTAGTAATCGCTACCGGTGACCCGGCATTGCAGTTCATGGCCAAGGTCGGGCTGACGGATCAGGCAATGGCCGTCCCATTCGCAGAAGCCGTTGTCCACCAGCGCTTCGGGCAATGACTTGAGTTGTTGGAAATCCCACTCGAGCGGCAACGCGCTGAGTACTGTCGGCAGTTTTGCCTCGTCGCACAACCATACGTGCCGGGCCGGTGCCTGTAGTCGGGTGTTAGCGGTGCGCGGCAGGTACGGATGCAGTCCCAAGCCATACCACGCAGGCTTTTCAGCCAGGTGCGTGACCTGCAGTTCGATGCTCAGCTTGCCCTCGCTCAAATGCAAACGTTGCCGGGCGCGATAGGCGAAAGGCATTGCACTGTCGAGTTGCAGGATCACTTCATCTTCAGATTGGGCAACCACGTCCCACGGCTGCTGCCAGGCGCTGCCGTGAATCGGCAGGGGATCGGTGAGGCTGTTGGGCGTCAGGGCCAGCCAGCCGTCGGGGCAATCGAATCCACCTTCGGCGATGCGATTGGACCAGGGGATCAGGGGAAAGCAGCCAAGTTTGCCGGGCAATCCCGTGTTCAGGGCATCGGCGTCACTGTGGCGCAACAAGGGTTGCCCGGTGCTGCGGACAGTCCAGTTGACGATGCTGGCGCCGAGTTCCGGGGCGAGGGTGAGGTGGGTGAGTTCGTCTTTGAGTTCGAGAAGCGTGGGCATCATGGTCATCACTGGTGGAAATCGATGGAGGGGCGTTTCATGCCTGCCGGGGTCAACTTTCAGATTTGGAATACCTACCCTGTAGGAGCGAGCTCGCTCGCGATGGTCGTCAACGATAACGCTGGAATCCTGATGCCCCTCGGCGTTGTCGGGTTCATCGCGAGCGAGCTCGCTCCTACAGGGGATGGGGCGGTCAGTTGGAAATCATCGGGGGCAGGGTGCCCAGCAATGAAACGGCCGCCACTGCGCCAAGCCCCAGCATCCACTCCAGCATCACACTGGTGCGCAGTGTTTGCAGGCGCTGCTCGCAATCATTGATCCGCAAGCGATTGAACAACGCCAGGCCCAGCATCGCCGTCACCAGCAACGCCTTGATCAACAGGATCAAGGCGAACCCGGTGAACAGCGGCGTTGGCCAGAAGGCCCCGGTGAGCACCCGCACATTGATCAGCCCGGTGATCAGCAGCCCGGCGACCAACCCGTAGCCGACGCCGCTGAAGCGCTGCAACATCAAGCGGATCGAATGCCCGGCAGGCTGTCGCAGAATCATCACCAGCAACATCAAGCCGCCGAGCCAGGCACCCACGCACATCAGGTGAATGAGCTGATTGAGTATCAACAATTGCCCGGCGGTGCCGTCGAGCATGGCGCCGTGACCGACCGGGGCCAGCGTGGCCACCAGCAGACCGCTGAGGATCAGACGCGGCGCAAGGCTGGCGCTTAGCGGTGTCAGCAACACCACCAGCAACGCGATGTTAATCAGCAGATGCCAGCGCCAGACCTGACCGAAAAAGGTACTGCCCAGCACCAGGTGCAGGGTCGGCGGATCGAAGGCTGCGTCCCAGGCCCCGGCCATGCTTGCGGTAACCAGCAACAACCAACAGACCCCGCTGCCCAGCGCCACTGCGGCCAGCCAATGGGAGGTCCGTGCCAGCCGCTGATCCAGTGCGGTTTCGCCATTCGCCAGCAACGGCCTGAACACCCAGCTTCCGAACAGCATCAACACCACGATGAAATGCAGGAAGCGGCACAGCACCAGCGCGCTCGCCATGAATTACTGGCCAACCTTGAAGGCGTAGGCACCTTCGCTTTTGTGAGTGTCGACCGACACGGCGTGCCATTCGACCTTGTAGGCTCCGGCGGTTAGCGGCGCGGCCGGGGTGACGATCAGGGTCTTCTTGTCGCTGCCTTCGGTGGTCAGCGCTTTGACCGCCACCGGTGCGCCATCCCTGGTCAGCGTGACTTTGGTGAAACTGGCCTCGACACCCTCGGAGAACTCCAGGCGCAACTCCGTTGGCGCGGTCACGGTGCTGTTGGCGGCCGGTGTCTGGCTTTTCAGGTGCGCATGGGCAAACACCGAAGAAGCGGCGAGCAGCGAGCCGAGCAGGGCTGCGACGGTCAGGGTTTTCTTGAGCAGCATCGTGAGTTCCTCAGGCAATTTCCAGGTGCACAGAGTTTAGCGTTACGACAGCGGCTGTACGAAGTTTCGTTTTCCCCTGTCGCCGCGGTCCAGAGCGGATGCTAGTCTTGTTCAACGTTGTTGTCGGGGACCCGCATGGGCAATCACAAGATCGAGATTCGTCGCAGTAACGTCGAAAAGATTCTGCTGGGGGCGGAAAAAGTCTTCGCTGAAAAGGGCTTCGGCAGCACCGCCATGGCCGATATCGCCGCCGAAGTGCAACTGCCGCGTTCCAACCTGCATTACTACTTCAGCACCAAGACCGAACTGTACAGCGCGGTGCTGTTCGATTTGCTGGAGGTCTGGAAGCAGGACGCCCTGTGCTTCGAGATGTTCGATGACCCGCGTGTGGTGCTCAGCAGCTACATCCGCGCCAAGATGAACCATTCCCGCAGCCGGCCTTATGGTTCGAAAGTCTGGGCCAACGAAATCATCCATGGCGCGCCGACCCTCGGCGCAGCGCTGGACGCGAGCCTGTACGACTGGGCCAAGATGAAGGAAGCGAAAATCCGCCAGTGGGTGGATGACAAACGCATCCTGCCGGTGGAGCCGTCGAGCCTGCTGTACATGATCTGGGCCTCGACCCAGCACTACGCCGACTTCGATCACCAAGTGAATATCCTCAACGACCATCAGCCGCTGTCGGACATGCAATTTGAAAAAGCAGTGCAGACGGTGACCAGTGTGATTTTGCGGGGGATCGGGTTGGAGCCGTGAGGTCGGGTGGTGTGGCTGCTGGCCTCTTCGCGAGCAAGCCCGCTCCCACAGGTTCTCTGGTGTTCACAAAATTTGTGTTCGACACAGATCCCTGTGGGAGCGGGCTTGCTCGCGAAGGCGCCAGTTCAGGCACCGCGGATTTCAAGGGCTGACATGATACGGATTCCTCGGATCATGATTCCAGTCCAGGAACGGCTTGCCAGTCTCCACCGGCACCATCTCGATGCAGTCCTGCACCGGGCAGGTGATCTGGCACAGGTTGCAGCCCACGCATTCCTCATCGATCACTTGATACTTGTGGGTGCCATCTGCCTGCTTGAGGCTGGCCACAGCCTGGTGCGAGGTGTCCTCACAGGCGATATGGCAACGACCACAGCCAATGCACGCCTCCTGATCGATCTTCGCGATCACCTGGTAGTTGATGTCCAGGTACTTCCAGTCCGTGGTATTGCCCACCGCGCGGCCGGAAAACTCCGAGATACTGGCGTAACCCTGACTGTCCATCCAGCGGGACAAACCGTCCTTCATGTCTTCAACAATCCGGAAGCCATGCAGCATCGCCGCCGTGCACACCTGCACCGCGCCGCTGCCCAGCGCGATGAATTCCGCGGCATCGCGCCAGTTGCCGATGCCACCGATGCCACTGATGGGCAGGCCTTGGGTCTGCGGATCACGGGCGATTTCGGCGACCATGTTCAAGGCAATCGGTTTGACCGCCGAGCCACAGTAGCCGCCGTGGGTACTTTGGCTGCCGACCATGGGGTTGGCGACCATGAGTTCGAGGTTGACGCTGGTGATCGAGTTGATGGTGTTGATCAACGACACTGCATCGGCGCCGCCACGGTGGGCCGCGCGGGCGGCGACACGGATGTCGGTGATGTTCGGCGTGAGCTTGACGATCACCGGCAAAGAGCAATACGTCTTGCACCAGCGGGTGACCTGTTCCACGTATTCCGGCACCTGGCCGACCGCCGCGCCCATGCCCCGTTCCGGCATGCCGTGGGGGCAACCGAAATTCAGTTCGATGCCGTCGGCACCGGTGGCTTCCACCAGTGGCAGGATGTTTTTCCACGATTCTTCGACGCAGGGCACCATCAACGACACGATCAGTGCACGGTCCGGCCAGTCCTTTTTGACCTGGGTGATTTCCCGCAGGTTGATCTCCAGTGAGCGGTCGGTGATCAGCTCGATGTTGTTAAAACCGAGTACCTCCCTGTTAGCCCCGAAGTGCGCCGAGTAGCGCGACGACACGTTGACCGCCGCCGGGTCTTCACCCAGGGTTTTCCAGACCACGCCGCCCCAGCCGGCCTCGAAGGCGCGGACCACGTTGTAGGCTTTGTCGGTGGGTGGCGCGGAGGCCAGCCAGAACGGATTGGGCGCTTTGATGCCGGCGAAGACTATCGATAGATCGGCCATTTACGCAGCCTCCACGTTGAGCATCAGTTGAGCGTTGATCGCCTCGGCGGCGCGTTTGCCGTGTTGTACCGCTTGCACGGTAAGGTCCTGGTCGAGGCTGGTGCAGTCGCCGCCGGCATACACGCCGGGGATGCTGGTGCGCAGCTGTTCATCGACTTCTATGCGCTCGCCCTGACGCTTGAGTTCACGAGCCAGCGGATCGGCGAGGGCGCTGCTGTCGAAGGCCTGGCCGATGGCTTTGAAGATCGCGTCGGCGGCCAGTTCGAAGGTTTCACCGGTGGTTTGCAAGCGACCTTCGACCAGATGGGTGCGGGCGAAACGCATGCCGCGCACGCGGCCGTGGTCATCGAGCAACACCTCTTCGGGCTGCGCCCAGGTCATCAGTCGTACCTGATTGGCCTTGGCAATGTCCTGTTCGTGATGGGTGGCACCCATGTCTTCGGTACCGCGCCGGTACACCAGGTTCACGTCACGGGCACCGAGACGGGCCATTTGCACAGCCATGTCGATGGCGGTGTTGCCGGCGCCGAGGACGATGCAATGGTCGGCCAGGGGCAGTTGGGTCAGGTCATCGGCCTGGCGCAGTTCGCGGATGTAGTCGGTGGCGGCGAGCAGGCCCGGCGCGTCTTCGTGGGCCAGCCCCAATTGTTTGCTGGCATTGAGTCCGAGGCCAAGGAACACCGCATCGAACTGTTGCTGCAGTTCGCTCAAGGTCAGGTTGTCCCCGAGCTTCTGTCCGTGGCGAATTTCGATCCCGCCGATTTCCAGCAGGAACTCAAGCTCCTGTTGCGCGTAGTCATCCACCAGTTTGTATTTGGCGATCCCGTACTCGTTGAGACCGCCAGCCTTTTCCCGTGCCTCGAAAATCACCACGTCGTGCCCGTGCATGGCACTGCGGTGGGCGCAGGACAGTCCGGCGGGACCGGCGCCAACCACGGCGATGCGTTTGCCGGTGGTGGCAGCGCGCTGGAACGGGTGGGCGCTGAAGTGGGCGTTGTCCACGGCGTAGCGTTGCAACAGGCCGATCATGACCGGCGCACACTCGTGGGCGTTATTGCGCACGCAGGCTTGCTGGCAAAGGATTTCCGTCGGGCACACCCGGGCGCAACTGCCGCCGAGGATGTTGGCCGAAAGGATCTTCTGTGCGGCGCCTTGCACATTGTCCTGCGCAATGTTGCGGATGAACGAGGGAATGTCGATTTCGCTCGGGCAGGCATTCACGCACGGCGCGTCGTAGCAATACAGGCAACGCGAGGCTTCCAGGTGAGCCTGGCGCTCGTTGAGCGGCGGCGCCAGATCGGTGAAGTGGCCGGCGAGGGTGGCTGCACTCTCGTAGGGATGCGGGAGATGACTCAGGGTCTTGATCACGGTTTTGGCCTCACGGTGATTTGAGGTGCTGCCTCTGATGGGCATTGTTTTTTTGTTGTCTGTGCGGGCCTCTTCGCGAGCAAGCCCGCTCCCACACTTGGAACGCGTTCCCCTGTGGGAGCGGGCTTGCTCGCGAAGGCCGAAGGCCTCGATTTCAGCGTTTCACAGGAGTTGGCTTGTGCTGCTCCGCCCGCTTGCTCAGCAAATCAAACACCGCCGGGTACGCCGGCCGTTCGATGTAGCGCCCGGCGCCGCGCTCGGCCCGCAGGTCGCCGTCGGCCCAGACCACGCGGCCCTGGCTGATGGTGTGGCTGGGCACGCCGCGCACGGTCTTGCCTTCGAAGATGTTGAAGTCCACCTGCTGATGGTGGGTCTTGGCGGAAATGGTCCGCGTGCCTTGCGGGTCCCACAGCACCAGGTCGGCATCGGCACCGACGCGGATCGCGCCTTTGCGTGGGTAGAGGTTGAAGATCTTCGCCGTGTTGGTGGACGTCAGCGCGACAAATTGCTGCATCGAGAAGCGTCCGGTGTTCACCCCTTCATCCCACAACACCGCCATGCGGTCTTCGATGCCGGCGGTGCCGTTGGGGATCTTGCTGAAGTCGTCGCGGCCAGCGGCTTTTTGCTCGGCGCAGAAGCAGCAGTGGTCGGTGGCGGTGGTGTGCAGGTTGCCCGATTGCAGACCATGCCAGAGTGCTTCCTGATGGCCGCGAGGGCGGAACGGCGGGCTCATCACATAACCGGCTGCGGTTTGCCAGTCCGGATCACGGTAGACGCTGTCGTCCAGCAGCAGGTGCCCGGCCAGCACTTCGCCGTAAACCGGCTGGCCCTTGCCCCGGGCGTAGGTGATTTCATCCAGGGCTTCCTTGGTCGAAACGTGAACCAGATACAGCGGCGTACCCAGGGTTTCGGCGATGCGGATCGCCCGGCTCGCGGCCTCGCCTTCAACCTGTGACGGCCGTGACAGCGGATGCGCTTCCGGCCCGGTAATGCCTTGGGCCATCAGTTTGCGTTGCAGGTGATAGACCAGTTCCCCGTTTTCCGCATGAACGGTCGGCACCGCGCCCAGTTCCAGGCAGCGTTCGAAACTCGCCACCAGGGTGTCATCGGCGGCCATGATCGCGTTCTTGTAGGCCATGAAATGCTTGAAGCTGTTAACGCCATGCTGGCTGACCAGCTCGGCCATCTCCTCGCGGACTTGTTCGCTCCACCAGGTAATGGCGACGTGAAAGCCGTAGTCCGACGCTGACTTCTCGGCCCAGCCGCGCCACTGATGGAAGGCTTCGAGCAAGGATTGCTGCGGATTGGGAATCACGAAGTCGATGATCGACGTGGTGCCGCCGGCCAGTCCCGCCGCCGTGCCACTGTAAAAGTCTTCGCTGGCTACCGTGCCCATGAAGGGCAGTTGCATGTGGGTGTGCGGGTCGATGCCGCCGGGCATCAGGTATTGACCGCTGCCGTCGAGCACTTCGGCTCCTGGAGGAACATCGAGGTTTTCGCCGATGGCCTTGATCACGCCGTCTGCGCAATACACATCGGCGCGATAACTTTCATCATGGGTAATAACGGTGGCGCCACGGATCAACAGAGACATTCCGAGTTCCTCGCAGGCATTGACCGGCTTATGCCGGTTCTAGATGTTTTATATAAAAACAGCCCGCACAGAATGATTCCTGTCAGTGCTGTCAGGAATAAACGCTAGCTGCAGTTTCCCGAATCGGCAAGAATATTTTTTATAAGCTTATATTGATATTAACTAATTGATAAATAACGACAAAATGCTGGAATCACCAAAATGGTGAGGCTGCTCACCATTTTGACGCACTTGACAGGTTCGAAATATGGTCAAGATTTCTTACGTGAAATCAGCTGTTTGAGCAGGGTCTATGATCGATGCGCAGCCATTGAAAAAAGATCAATGCACCAGATTGAGTCCTGACTGTTCGGACAACTTGGTTGGAATTCGGCCTGAGTGGCAAGGCAAGTAACCGAGGACTGCATCGATGACCCAATAAAACTGATAAACATCAGTTGTTTACAAAGTGTTTATGGAACTGCCCGATGCGCAAACGGGGCACCCGGCACGTTTATTGATGCCGCGAGCCTGCGATGAGCAAAAAAATAATTCAAAGAACAGTGGAGCGGCCATGCAACAGATCAGATCGCAAGTGACCGAGCGCGACGGCTTGTTTGAGCTGGAAGCCGGCAGCGATGTCCTCGACAGTCCCCGTTACAACCACGACATTGCACCGACCAAGGTGCGCGAACGCACCTGGAACAAATGGCACATCACCGCGCTGTGGGTGGGCATGGCGATCTGCGTGCCGACCTACACCCTCGGCGGGGTGTTGACCGCGTACTTCGGCCTGACCGTCGGTGAAGCGCTGCTGGCGATTCTGCTGGCCAACATCATCGTGCTGATCCCCCTGACACTCAACGCCTTTCCCGGCACGAAGTACGGCATTCCCTTTCCGGTGTTGCTGCGCTCGTCCTTCGGCGTGCTCGGCTCCAACATTCCGTGCCTGATCCGCGCCCTGGTGGCGTGTGGCTGGTTCGGCATCCAGACCATGTTCGGCGGCTTGGCGATTCACCTGTTCCTCGGTTCGGTGTTCGAGGGCTGGAAATCCCTGGGTGGCACCGGCGAGGTCATCGGCTTCATGGTGTTCTGGGCGCTGAACCTGTGGGTGGTGATTCGCGGCGCCGAGTCGATCAAATGGCTGGAAACCCTGTCCGCACCGCTGTTGGTGCTGGTGGGCGTAGGGCTGCTGGTCTGGGCCATGCCGAACGTTTCGATGACCGAGTTGCTGGCGATTCCGGCCAAACGTCCCGAAGGCGCCGGGGTGGCCAGTTACTTCGCCGCCGGGCTGACCGCGATGGTCGGCTTCTGGGCCACGCTGTCACTCAACATTCCGGACTTCAGCCGCTACGCAAAAAGCCAGAAGGACCAGATTGTCGGGCAGATCATCGGCCTGCCGCTGACCATGTTCCTGTTTGCCTCCCTGGGTGTGGTGATGACCGCGGCCTCGGTGAAGCTGGTGGGAGTGACGGTTTCCGATCCGGTGACTCTGATCGGTCATATCCAGAGCCCGGTGTGGGTCGCACTGGCAATGGCGCTGATCATCATCGCCACGCTGTCGACCAATACCGCGGCGAATATCGTGTCGCCGACCAATGACTTCCAGAACATCGCCCCCAAGGTGATCAACCGCACCAACGCCGTGCTGCTTACCGGATTCGTCGGATTGGCGTTGATGGCCCATGAACTGCTGAAAAAGCTTGGCCTGATCGTCTCGGATCTCAGTCTGGAAACCGTTTATTCCAACTGGTTGCTTGGCTATTCGAGCCTGCTGGGGCCGATTGCCGGGATCATGGTGGTGGACTATTTCCTGATCAAGAAACAGCAACTGGACCTTGCCGGCCTGTACCGCGATGACGTGTACCCGGCGTGGAACTGGTGCGGCTTCATGGCCTTCGGCGTGCCGGTGGTGTTGACGCTGCTGTCCCTGGGCAGCGATGCCTTCAACTGGTTCTACAGCTATGGCTGGTTCACTGGCTCGGCGCTGGGCGGGGTTATTTATTACGGGTTGAGTGTGATGCGAGTCGATCCATCGGTAGTGAAATCTCCGGTGTGACGACTGGCCTCTTCGCGAGCAAGCCCGCTCCCACATTTGGAATGCATTCCCCTGTGGGAGCGGGCTTGCTCGCGAAGACGGCCGCGCATACACCACCGAATTGCCTGAAGAAACACACAAGAACTGCCTGAGGAGATCATCATGAACGCTGCCGTCGACGTTCTGCAGTCCAGCCATCAGCACATCAACCGCGACCGCCTGTGGCAGTCGCTCATGGATCTGGCCAGGCTTGGCGCCACGGTCAAGGGGGGCGTGTGTCGTCTGGCCCTGACCGATCTCGACCGCCAGGCCCGGGACATCTTCGTCAAATGGTGTATCGATGCCGGCTGCACCGTCAGCATCGACGCCGTCGGCAATATCTTCGCCCGGCGCCCCGGACGCAATCCCGACCTGCCGCCGGTGATGACCGGCAGCCACATCGACACCCAGCCCACCGGCGGCAAGTTCGATGGCTGCTTCGGTGTATTGGCCGGCGTCGAAGTGCTGCGCACCCTCAATGACCTGAACATCGAAACCGAGGCGCCGCTGGAAGTGGTGGTCTGGACCAACGAAGAAGGCTCGCGCTTTGCCCCGTGCATGATGGGTTCCGGCGTGTTCGCGGAAAAATTCACCCTCGAGGAAACCCTGGCCAAGGTCGATGCCGATGGTGTCACCGTGGGGCAAGCGTTGAACGCCATCGGTTACGCGGGCCCGCGTCAGGTCAGTGGCCATGCGGTGGGCGCCTATTTCGAAGCCCACATCGAGCAAGGCCCGATCCTTGAAGACGAACGCAAGACCATAGGCGTGGTCATGGGCGCCCTCGGGCAGAAATGGTTCGACCTGAAACTGCGCGGTGTCGAAGCCCACGCCGGCCCGACCCCGATGCACCTGCGCAAGGATGCCCTGGTCGGTGCCGCGGTGATTGTCGGTGCGGTCAACCGTGCCGCCCTCGGCCATCAGCCCCACGCCTGCGGCACTGTCGGTTGCCTGCAAGCCTATCCCGGCTCGCGCAACGTCATCCCCGGCGAAGTACGCATGACCCTGGACTTCCGCCATCTGGAACCGGAACGCCTGGACTCGATGATCGCCGAAGTGCGAGAAGTCATCGAAACCACCTGCGAAGAACACGGCCTGACGTTCGAACTGACCCCAACCGCCGACTTCCCGCCGCTGTACTTCGACAAGGGCTGTGTCGAAGCCGTGCGCGGCGCCGCCCAAGGCCTGGGCCTTTCGCACATGGACATCGTCAGTGGCGCAGGACACGACGCGATCTTCCTCGCTGAACTCGGCCCGGCCGGGATGATCTTCGTGCCGTGCGAAGGCGGTATCAGCCACAACGAAATCGAAAACGCCGCGCCGGACGACCTCGCGGCCGGCTGTGCGGTGCTGTTGCGGGCAATGCTGGCGGCTTCGGCGGCGGTGGCCAAGGAGGCGTTGACTGCCTGAACCCTGTGACGTGCGCTGAATTGTTCGGCGCACGTCACAACGGGCAATCCTCAATCGTCATCCTGTTGAATCCCTCAATCAGTGGAGCAACGCGATGTCGTCCAATACCCAACCGGTCAACCTGCTGCAATCGATCCCACAGGTTTTCGAAAGCCTGACTCAGGTCCATGTCGTGCTCGATCAGCATGATCTCGATCCCTCCCTCAAGCACTTGATCCACCTGCGTGCCTCGCAGATCAACCAGTGCGGTTTCTGCGTGAAGATGCACACCCGCGAGGCCCGGGAAGCCAATGAAACCAATGAGCGCCTGGATCGCCTGATCGTCTGGCGTCACGTCAGTGATTTCAGCGCTTCGGAGCGCGCCGCGCTGGCGTGGACCGAAGCCTTGACGCTGCTGGATGAAAAAAACGATTACGCCAGCCTGCGCGGTGAGTTGAGGGCGCATTTCAACGACGAACAGATCGGTGCCTTGACGGCCGAGATCGGCATGATCAACCTGTGGAACCGCTTGCAGGTGTCGAGGCACTGATTGATGAACTGCGCTGAAAACGCCGCCATTGTGTTCGAGCAGCGCCGGCCCTTTTTGCTCGGCCTGGCCTATCGCATTCTTGGCTCGCGCGCCGAAGCCGAGGATGCGGTGCAAGAGTTGTTCATCAAGTGGCTGGAGGCCGACCGGGCCTCCATCGCCACGCCGGCCGCCTGGCTGACCACGGCCTGCACCCGGCACTGCATCGATGTGCTGCGCTCGGCGCACGCATCCCGGGTCGACTACTTCGGCACCTGGCTGCCGGAACCGATTCACACCACCCATCAGGACTCACCCGAGCACCGGCTCGAACTGGCCTCGTCATTGTCCACCGCGTTCATGTTGCTGCTGGAGCGCCTGACACCCAAGGAGCGCGCGGCGTACCTGCTCCACGAAATCTTTGACATGGATTACCCGCAGGTCGCCGATGCGGTCGGGGTGCAGGAAGCCGCTTGCCGCAAGCTGGTGTCCCGGGCCAAGGCGAGCCTGGGTAACGGGCACGCCCGTTACCAACCGGAGCCCGTGCGTCAAACTCAATTGTTGAGTGCGTTTCACGGCGCTATCGCCAGCGGCTCGACCGTT
Source organism: Pseudomonas sp. Pseusp16 (assembly GCF_047324915.1). Taxonomy (NCBI): domain Bacteria; kingdom Pseudomonadati; phylum Pseudomonadota; class Gammaproteobacteria; order Pseudomonadales; family Pseudomonadaceae; genus Pseudomonas; species Pseudomonas sp. Pseusp16. The sequence continues at coordinate 1,058,380 of NZ_CP168522.1, forward strand.
TCCTTGAGTGCCATGCTGAGCGAAGACGTTGAACTCTGCGCCGACAGCGGCGGCAAGGCCCCGGCCATCCGCGAAACCCTGTCGGGTATCGCGCGCGTGCTGGATTTCATCGGTCAGTCGTTGCACAACTATTGGCAGGCGTGCGAATGGCTGCCCATTGAAATCAATGGCGCCCAAGGTGTCGTCATCAAGGCCGACGGCGTTATCACGGCGTCGATGACCTTTGGTTTTGATGAAGCGGGGCGGGTGAGCCGGATTTTCATCATGCGTAATCCGGACAAGCTGGCGGGGCTGGAGGCGGCGCTGAACGTGCACTAGTCAGACATCCCGAAATGATGCAGATCCCACAGGTACTTCGCACGATCAGACAGGTCTGCGGTCTTACTCTTCACGGGTTCCCCCTACTTGTGGAGTCACCATGAGCCAGGACGTTTTGACCACGGAAACCAATCGGCGCCAGTTGCAGCAGATCATCGATGGTCTGTCCGACGGGGTGATACTGCTCGATCTCGACCAGAGCATTCTGTGGGCCAACGCGGCAGCGCTGGCCATGCACGGTGTCGCGCAAGTCAGTGACCTGGGTGCCAACGCCAAGGCGTATGCCAAGCGCTTCGCCTTGCGCTATCGCAACAACCATGTGGTGCCCGTCGACAGCTACCCGATCAACCGGGTGGGGCGCGGCGAGACGTTCAGCGATGTGCTGGTGGAAGTGACGTCGGTGGCGGACGAAGAGCGTACCTGGGTCCATCGCGTGCGCAGCCTGGTATTGGCCGACAGCCGTGGCGAGCCGCAATCGCTGGTGTTGATCATGGACGATGTCACCGACCGGGCCAACGCCGAGCAACGTTTCGAGAAAACCTTCGCCTCCAACCCGGCCCCCGCTGTGATCTGCCGCCTCAGCGACTTGCGCTACATCAAGGTCAACCCCGGGTTCCTCGAGATGACCGGTTACACCCGTGACCAAGTGATCGGTACATCGACCCATGAGCTTGACGTATTGGATCAGGCCGAAAACAAGGAGCTGGCCAGGCAGCGCCTGCGCGAAGGCGCGACCATACCGCAAATGCAGGCCGAGCTGCGCTTGGCCGGCGGTGGCAGCAAGCAAGTGATCGTGGCCGGCCAGCCGCTGGAGCTCAACGGCGAAGCCTGCCTGTTGTTTTCCTTCGTCGACATGGAGCCGCGACGCAAGGTCGAAGCTGCCCTGCGCCAGAGCGAAGAACGATTTGCCAAGGCATTTCGCCTGTCCCCGGTGCCGATCCTGGTCTGTGCGGCCCGCAATCAAGTGGTGCTGGATGTGAATGAAGCCTTCCTCGATACCCTCGGGTATTCCCGCGAAGAGGTCCTCGGCAAGAGCATCGCGCAGATCGATTTCATCGTCGACAAGGGAGTACGCATGCGGCTTTTCGCAGCATTGGAGAAGTCTGCAAGCCTGGACCGCATCGATGTGCGTGTACGCCGAAAGGACGCCGGGCTGATCGATTACGTGGTGTCGGCAGACACCGTGAACATTCAGGACCGCCGGTGCCATCTGCTGGTGCTGATAGACATCACCGAGCGCAAGCGCACTGAGCTGGAACTGGTGGCGACCATCGAAGAGGTGATGAAGGACGCCTCGTGGTTCAGCCGCACGCTGATGGAAAAACTCGCCAACGTGAAGCGTGTCAACTCACCGAAATTGCCCGGCGAGTCCTTCACCGACCTGACCACCCGTGAGCACGATGTGCTGAGCCTGATATGCGAAGGCCTGGCCGACAAGGAAATCGCCGCGCGCCTGAAATTGGCGCCGAACACGGTGCGCAATCGTGTGGCAGCGGTGTATTCGAAAATCGATGTGCATAGCCGCAGCGAGGCGATTGTCTGGGCGCGGGAGCGGGGGCTGTTCTCCAGTGAATGGCGGTGTAAACGGTCGTCACCCTGATCGAAGAATAGCGCTACGAACTGTAGAGTAATTCCCTGCAACGCCCTGACCTGATGATGTAAGAACTGCCAGCTTTTACTGGCATCGCTCGCCGGCCGGGCTATGAGTGATTCGCAGATATTTATTTTTTTTGACAGGTGTGTGGATTTTCCGCACCGGTTCTGTTGTCACAAAAATGTGTCGATCACTCATCGCGGGTCAACCTATGAAAATTCTTGGGAAACGCGTTATCTCACCTGTGTCGCTGGCATTCTGCGTGGCGATTCTCGGCGGTTGTTCCAGTCCGCCACCCCCTCCAGCAGTCACTCCACCCCCTCCTGAACGAACCTGCCAGGCCATGGATAAAACCGATGTGCTGGGCGATGTACGGGCCGAAGACGGGCAAGTGACCCGAATCACCACCACGACTCGGTGCATTACCCAGTAAGCCGGTGTGACGGCCGCGCTGTTGAACGGCGCGGTCATGCTGAATGGTAAATCGGTAAAAGTTGGTATCAGACGGTCGGTTTTTATTGCCGAATGATCTTTGTTGCTGTTATTTCTGACAGTAGTCGCTACCCGGTATTTCTCAGATAGTGAAAAACACACCGTTTTTCACTCTGCTGCAATGATCGGGAGAATGACGTAATGGCAGGCAATCGCAATTCCGAGTTGATGGCCGCTGGACCACTTTATATCTGTCATGGTGCTAAACACGATTTTACGGTCAAGGCTGCGGCGGACAGCCCGTGGAGCAATCAGGGCGTGAGCCTGAACAAAAATCCCGCCGAACCTGAATTGCCCGTCACTACCAACCCGAACATCACTGTTTATCAACATTTTCAGGAACAGGGCGCTACCTGGCTAATCGATTGCCCCCACCAACCGTCCAACGCTGAAGTGAAGGCGTTTCAGCTATGGGCTCAAACCGAGTTCACTTCACCTGCGTACAAGGTTGATGTGTCGCTGGGCCATCACCGAATCGATTTTGTCGATGCCAGCGGCAACGAGCAATTTCAGGTGATTGAGTACGGCGAAGAGACGATCCTCAAGGCGCGGGAAATTTCCTACTACACAAAAGAGGCGATGCCATTTCCGGCGAAATGGAAGCTGGAAGAGCAAGACCTTCAGCCGGCCGATCCTGATGCAACAGGTTGGGTCACGCCTTACAACTTCAAGCCAACAAAGGCAGGGATTCACCTCATCAACGTCACTGTGCCGAGCCTCTATTACGAGCAAGGCTACTTCCGTAAAGAGATGCCGGTCCATGCCTTGGCGCTCACCCCATGGGGCAATGACGCGCTGATACAGGTCAACGGCAAGACTGAACCCGATGTACTTGAGCGAGGTGTGGTTTGCACAAGTGGCAAGCCATTGTCGTTAAAGCTGTTGAATCAAAACAAGCTGCTTGAAGGTTCTACGGTGTCACTCAAGTCCGCGGACGCCAAAGCCCTGGGGCTCAGCTTTACTCCGGATCTGGACGTCGAACGCCCAATGGAGGGCACCGAGCTGACATGGAACCTGACCTCACCTGTCAGCGCCAAAAGCGGTTTGTTCAAACTGCAGATGCACTGCTCGAAACTCAAGCGCGACTGGGAAATCACCGGGCATCTGCTTTCGGCGAACCTGAAGGATGAAGTCGCAAAAATCGAGGTGAGCGGAAGTGAAGTTTCAGACCTCGGCGCGGTGTTCTTCCGCAAGGAAACGCGTCCGCTGACCATAACCTTTGCAGAGTCCATGCGTGGGCTGAGCGTGACACTGGAGGAAACCGGCAACCCGGGTATGACCTATGACCCGCGCCTCATAACGCCTCGAAAAGTCCCGGACAATCTGAAGCTGGAGTGGCAGGTGACCGGCGGTGATCGTAGTAGTGTGTTTACGTTGCGGGTCGTCTGTGCCGATGTTGAAACGCCATTAAGCATCGAGAGTCGGGTGCTGTCGAAAATCACTGCCGATGAAATTCAATCGCTCAAGATCAATGGTGAGCCTGTCGACCTGGCTCGACCTGAGCTGCTGTTCTTTCGTGCAGGCACTTACACAGTAGAACTCGTCCCCAAGGCTGCCAGCTCATTGATTGGGCTGAATGTCGCGTTGAAAAAAGGCAGTGGTGCAGAGTTGGGCATGACGTATAACCCTGAGTTGAACGATCCACGACCGCTCACGCAGGCAGGATTGCAGTGGACGGTAACCGGCGGGCAAACCCAAAGCGGTTCGTTTGAGTTGCTCATAGACGTTCCCCAAGTGGAGCAATCGATGCCGCTGGGGTGTCGGTTGCTGTCGAGCAACCTGGCGGATGAGGCCGACGTGAAGATTGGCGGCGTCGCCGTGCCTGCCGGGGGTAATTGGTTTTACCGGGACAAGGCGCAAACGGTGACGTTGACCCCCAAATCAGGCAGCCCGCTGGCGGGCCTTCCAGTCACCCTGACCTGCGCCATCAGAAACGGACTGGTAATCGCCGACGTGGTGAGTGCACCGGACTTTGGCAGTGAGCAAACTACGTATAGCTGGGCAGTCACCGGGAAAACCAGAAGTGGTACCTTCCAGCTGGCATTGGCGTGCAAGGGCATGTCCACGCCGATTACCCTGGCTGTCAGCAAGTTGCTGTCGAACAACCTGGCGGATGAGGCAGACGTGAAGATTGGATTCGTCGCCGTGCCCGCCGAGGGCAATTGGTTTTACCGGGACAAGGCGCAAACGGTGACGTTGACTCCCAAACCCAACAGCCCGCTGGCGGGTCTTCCGGTCACCCTGACCTGTGGGATCAAAAGCGGACTGTCGGCTGGCGACGTGGTGAGTGCACCGGACTTTGGCGGTGAGCAAACCACGTACAGCTGGTCAGTCACCGGGAAAACCAGAAGTGGCACCTTCCAGCTGGCATTGGCGGGTAAGGGCATGGCCACGCCGATTACCTTGGCTGTCAGCAAGTTGCTGTCGAACAACCTGGCGGATGAGGCCGACGTGAAGATTGGCGGCGTTGCCGTGCCTGCCGGGGGTAACTGGTTTTACCGGGACAAGGCGCAAACGGTGACGTTGACCCCCAAACCCGACAGCCCGCTGGCCGGCCTGCGGGTCACCCTGACCTGTACCATCATAAACGGACTGGATAGCGCCAACGTGGAGAGTGTACCGGCCTTCGGTAGTGAGTCACTTATCCATTCCTGGTCAGTGGTCGGGAAGACCAAAAGCGGCACCTTCCGGTTGGCGTTGGCGGGTAAGGGCATGACGACACCGATTACCCTGACTATCAGCAAGTTGCTATCGAACAACCTGGCGGATGAGGCTGACGTGAAGATTGGCGGCGCCGCCGTGCCTGCCGGGGGTAATTGGTTTTACCGGGACAAGGCGCAAACGGTGACGTTGACTCCCAAAACCAACAGCCCGCTGGCCGGCCTGCCGGTCACGCTGACCTGCACCATCAAAAGCGGTCTCAATGTCACCGACGTGGTGAGTGCACCGGACTTTGGCGGTGAGCAAACCACGTACAGCTGGTCAGTCACCGGGAAAACCAGAAGTGGCACCTTCCAGCTGGCATTGGCGGGTAAGGGCATGGCCACGCCGATTACCTTGGCTGTCAGCAAGTTGCTGTCGAACAACCTGGCGGATGAGGCCGACGTGAAGATTGGCGGCGTCGCCGTGCCTGCCGGGGGCAACTGGTTTTACCGGGACAAGGCGCAAACGGTGACGTTGACCCCCAAACCCGACAGCCCGCTGACCGGCCTGCGGGTCACCCTGACCTGTACCATCATAAACGGACTGGATAGCGCCAACGTGGAGAGTGTACCGGCCTTCGGCAGTGAGTCACTTATCCATTCCTGGTTAGTGGTCGGGAAGACCAAAAGCGGCACCTTCCGGTTGGCGTTGGCGGGTAAGGGCATGACTACACCGATTACCCTGACTGTCAGCAAGTTGCTGTCGAACAACCTGGCGGATGAGGCAGACGTGAAGATTGGCGGCGTCGCCGTGCCCGCCGGGGGCAATTGGTTTTACCGGGACAAGGCGCAAACGGTGACGTTGACTCCCAAAACCAACAGCCCGCTGGCCGGTGTTCCGGTCACGTTGACCTGTGAAGTCAAAAGTGGCCTCAGTGTCACCGACGTGGTGAGTGCACCGGCCTTTGGCGGTGCACTCACCACGTACAGCTGGTCAGTCACCGGGAAAACCAGAAGTGGCACCTTCCAGCTGGCGTTGACGGGCCAGGGCATGGCCACACCGATTACCTTGGCTGTCAGCAAGTTGCTGTCGAACAACCTGGCGGATGAGGCCGACGTGAAGATTGGCGGCGATGCCGTGCCTGCTGAGGGTAATTTGTTTATCCGGGGTAAACAGCAAACCGTGTCGTTGATTACCAAATCAGGCAGCCCGCTGGCCGGCCTTCCGGTCACGCTGACCTGTGCAATCAAAAGTGGTCTCGATGTCACCAACGTGGAGAGTGTACCGCCCTTCGGCAACGAGTATTCTCTCCGTTCCTGGATAGTAAGCGGGAACACCAACAGCGGGACCTTCCAGCTGGCATTTGCGGGTAAGGGCATGACCACACCGATTATTTTGCCTGTCAGCAAGTTGCTGTCGAACAACCTGGAGGATGAGGCTGTCGTTAAAATTGATGGCGTTGACGCATCCAATAATGAAGTTCCCTTTATTAATAGTTCGAAGCGCACAGTGACGTTAGTTCCTAAGTCGGGTAGCCCATTGGATGGTACTAAGGTCAGTTTGCGCTGGATTAGAGGGGGCGGTATTGTGGCGCAGGATTTAAGTGTGAGCCCAAGTCTAAATATAGATACAACGGTTTATAGGTGGGAGGTGAGTAGTCCCTCTGCAAAACACGGGACATTTGAGCTCGGACTTGCTGTGGCGGGGCTTGATACGATGCTGGCTTTGCCAGTTAGCAGGAAAATTATTGCGAAGTATTTTTTAGATGACAAAGAAGTTTCCGGGATTCAGACTGTTCGAACGGATCGTGGCTATTACCTTCGTGTGGAGGTTTCAACTGGGGTCTCCCGCATATATGTCCAAAGTTATGATGGGGATTATGAATTTACTCCAAATATAAACAGTTGGTTTGATATACATGGCGGCATGGAGACTTGGCTCTTCGTGGTGAGGTCTTACCATAAACCAAATCAGACGGTTTTCTTTGAATACTCATCAGAATATTCGGCAAGTGAGAAGGTTGAGTTTGTTCGCGGGTAAATTTGATTTGATTGCCAAACGACCGCTGGTAACAGTCTGAATAAAAGGCAGCCAATCGCCCTGATCGGCTGCCTTTCTTTCATTCAAATCTGTGGGGCAGGACACCCCCATCCACATTCAACGAAACACCAGTCGTACAAATTGACGCATCACTCGCCAGATACAACGCAGCCCCCCGCCATCTCACCCGGATCCGCCACGTGCTTCAGCGGAATCTGTGCCAGCGCAGTAAGACGTTGCAACGAATCCCGAACTGAGCGCATTTCGGCTCGATACAATGCCGGGCGGATGCCATGGCGGGCATCGAATGCGAGAGTGATCCCGCTGCCGAGTCAGGCCCTGATTTCATTCTCTACATGATGTTGATAATGAAATTGGGGTTTTTATCACACCTTGTTCTAGCTGCCCCCTCAGTTATGCCAGTTACCGGTGCATCGATTTTTCCTGATAGTTCACGGACTGTTTTTTATGTCCAACGCTGAAAAGGAAACGTCGTCATGACCACCGAATTAAAAGTTGCAACCGCTGCACCAAGCCCATGGGAGCAAGCCACGTTGTTTATCAACGGTAAGCAAGTGGAATGGGGGGCGGAGCTCGTTTTGCTCCGCGGGCAGGAGAACGAAGTGACGGTGGAGGCTCCATCCGCGATCGCCAGGGAAATCAATCTGGGGCTGGCTGACAATGGCGGTCTGGAAGCTGTTGCATCGCCAAAATTTGGCGATTGGGTGGCTCCCGTCAATGGCAAGTTCATTTGGAAGATTACGCCGGGCGCGGGCAAGAGTGGTCGTATCACTCTGGTGTTTTTCAGCCGGGAAGTGCTGGTACCGTGGGAGAGCCGAAGCCTGGTGATTTCGGGCAACCTGGCAGATGAGGCAGACGTGAAGATTGAGGGCGTCGCCGTGCCTGCCGGGGGCAATTGGTTTTACCGGGACAAGGCCCAAACGGTGACGTTGACTCCCAAACCCAACAGCCCGCTGGCGGGTCTTCCGGTCACCCTGACCTGTGGGATCAAAAGCGGACTGTCGGCTGGCGACGTGGTGAGTGCACCGGCCTTTGGCAGTGAGCAAACCACGTATAGCTGGGTAGTCACCGGGAAAACCAGAAGTGGCACCTTCCAGTTGGCATTGGCGGGCAGGGGCATGACCACACCGATTGCCTTGGCTGTCAGCAAGTTGCTGTCGAACAACCTGGCGGATGAGGCCGACGTGAAGATTGGCGGCGTAGCCGTGCCTGCCGGGGGTAACTGGTTTTACCGGGACAAGGCGCAAACGGTGACGTTGACCCCCAAAACCAACAGCCCGCTGGCCGGCCTTCCGGTCAAGTTAACCTGTGCAATCAAAAGTGGTCTCGGTGTCACCGACGTGGTGAGTGCTCCGGCCTTTGGCAGTGAGTCACTTATCCATTCCTGGTTAGTGGTCGGGAACACCAGAAGTGGCACCTTCCAATTGGCCTTGTCGGGCAGGGGCATGACCACACCGATTACCTTGGCAGACAGCAAGTTGCTGTCGAACAATCTGGCGGATGAGGTTGAGGTGAGGATTGGCGGGAAAAGTGTACCTTCCCGTGGAAATGTATTCATAAGGACGCAGGCTCAGGAAGTTACACTGGTCCCTAAGCCGGGCAGTCCGATCGCCGGACACAATATTACGTTGAATTGTAAGCTTTTACAGGGGCTATCCGAAGGCGATATACAAAGTGCACCGCCATTTGGGGGGGTAGGAGGACCAAACTGGCGTTGGCAGTTGACTGGATTCAACAGAAGCGGCACCTTCGAAATTTCTGTGGTAGGACAGGGCATGTCTATTCCAATGAAAGTTGCGGTCAGCAAGTTGCTTTCGAGCAATCTGGCGGATGAGGCTGTCGTTAAAATTGATGGCGTTGACGTATCCAATAATGAAGTTCCCTATCTGAAAAGTTCAAAGCGCGTTATTACGTTAATTCCCAAGCCGGGCAGCCCATTGGCTGGTACCAACGTGAGTTTGCGCTGGATCAGGGGTGACGGTATTGTGTCGCAGGATTTAAGCGTGACGCCGAATCTGAATATAGATACAGGGACTTATTATTGGGATGTGAGCAGTCCCTCTGCAAAACACGGGACATTTGAACTCGGACTTGCTATAGCAGGGCTTGATACGATGCTGGCATTGCCCGTCAGCAGGAAAATTATTGCGAAATATTTTTTAGATGGAAAAGAAATTTCCGGGGTTCAGACTGTTCGAACGGCACAGATGTATCGCCTTCATGTGGAGGTTTCAACTGGAGTCTCCCGCATATATGTCGATGGTTCGCAGGGAGAGTATTCTTTTGCTCCAAGTTTAAATACATGGTTTGATGCCTCTGGCGGGATGAAAAGTTGGCAGTTCCTGTCGAGTATTAACAAAAAACCAGAACAGACGGTTCTCTTTGATTATTCATCAGAATATTCGGCAAGGGAGAAGGTTGAGTTTGTTCGCGGGCAAATTTGATTTGATTGCAAAACGACCGCTGGTAATAGTGTGAGCAAAAGGCAGCCAATCGCCCTGATCGGCTGCCTTTCTTTCATTCAAATCTGTGGGGCAGGACACCCCCGTTCACATTCAACGAAACCCCAGTCGTATAACTCGACGCATCACTCGCCAGATAAAACGCAGCCCCCGCCATCTCACTCGGATCCGCTACGCACTTCAGTGGAGTCTATGTCAGCGCAGTGTTTAAAATCGCCTGGTTCTTCACCAGCACCGAAGCAAACCTGATATCGGTCATGCCCGGCAACAGGGCGTTGCAACGAATCTCGAACCGAGCGCATTTCGGCTCGATACCTTACCGGGCCGATGCCAAGGCAGGCACCGTATTCGAGAGTGATCCCGCTGTGGAGTGGAGCATTGATTTCATTCTGTACATGCCATTGATAATGACGTTGGGTTTTTATCGCACCTTGTTCTAGCTGTCCTATCAGTTATGCCAGTTTCCGATCCATCGAATTTTCCTGATAGTTCACGGACTGTTTTTTATGTCCAACGCTGAAAAGGAAACGTCGTCATGACCACCGGATTAAAAGCTGCAACCGCTGTAACAAGCCCTTGGGAACAAGCCACGTTGTTTATCAACGGCAAGCAAGTGGAATGGGGGGTGGAGCTCGTTCTACGCCGCGGTCAAGAGAACGAAGTGACGGTGGAGGCTCCATCCGCGATCGCCAGGGAGATCAATTTGGGGCTGGCCGACAATGGCGGTCTGGAAACTGTTGCATCGCCGGAATTTGGCGCTTGGGTGGCTCCCGTCAATGGCAAGTTCATTTGGAAGATTACGCCGCACGCTGGCAAGAGCGGTCGTATCACCCTGATGTTTTTCAGCCGGGAAGTGCTGGTGCCGTGGGAGCACCGAAGCCTGGTGATTTCGCGCAATCTGGCGGATGAGGCTGTCGTTAAAATTGATGGCGTTGACGTATCCAATAGTGAAGTTCCCTATCTGAAAAATTCAAAACGCACAATTACGTTAACTCCTAAACCGGGTAGCCCATTAGATGGTGCTAAAGTCAGTTTGCGCTGGGTTAGAGGGGACGGCGTTGTAGTGCAGGACCTGAATGTGAACCCGGATTTAAATCAAGATACGACGGTTTATAGGTGGGAGGTGACCAGTTCCTCGGAAAAGCACGGAACATTTGAACTCGGACTTGCTGTGGCAGGGCTTGATGCGATGCTGTCTTTGCCAATTAGCAGGAAAATTATTGCGAGATATTTTTTAGATAATAAAGAAATTTCCGGCTTTCAAACTATTGTGCCGGATCATTCCTATAGCCTTCGCGTGGAGGTTTCAGCGGGAGTCTCTCGCATATATGTCGAGAATAGTCCGGGTGAGTTTGATTTTAATCCACCTTTGGAAAGACAGTTTGTTGCCTCTGGCGGCAGGGTGGATTGGACCTTCGTATCGAGGGCTGTCCGTGACGTGCAAGAGACGGTTTTCTTTGATTATTCTCCAGTATATTCGGCAAGGGAGAAGGTTGAGTTTGTTAGCCGGCCAAATTGATTTGATTGCCGAGCGACCGCTGGTAGCAGTGTGAACAAAAGGCAGCCAATCGCCCCGATGGCTGCCTTTCTTTCATTCGGAAACCGGATCAGGACAGGAAACCACCATCCACGTTCAACGAAACACCTGTGGTGTAGCTGGAAGCATCGCTGGCCAGATAAAGCACCGCGCCGGCCATCTCACTCGGATCCGCCACTCGTTTCAACGGAATCTGCTGCAAAGCGGTGTTCAGAATGGCTTCGTTCTTCACCAGCGCCGAAGCAAACTTGGTATCGGTCAAACCCGGCAACAGGGCATTGCAACGAATTCCGAACTGCGCACATTCCTTGGCGAACACTTTGGTCATGTTGATCACCGCAGCCTTGGTCACCGAATAGATGCCTTGGAATACTCCCGGCGAAACACCGTTGATCGACGCCACGTTGATGATGCTGCCGCCACCGTTTTCGCGCATCAGTTTGCCGGCTTCGACCGACATGAAGAAGTAGCCGCGGATGTTCACGTCGACGGTTTTCTGGAAGGCGCCGAGGTCGGTGTCCAGCACGTTGCAGAACTGCGGGTTGGTCGCGGCGTTGTTGACCAGGATGTCGAGGCGGCCGAACTGTTCCTTGATGCCGGCGAAGACCTGGCTGATCTGTTCCATTTCGCCGATGTGGCAGGCGATGGCGGTGGCCTTGCCGCCAGCGGCGATGATCGCGTCGGCCACGTGTTGGCAGCCTTCAAGCTTGCGGCTCGAGACGATCACGTGGGCGCCTTGCTGGGCCAGCAGTTTGGCGATGGCTTCACCGATGCCACGGCTGGCGCCGGAGACGAAAGCGATCTTGCCGTCGAGGTCGAACAACTGAGTCTTGGACATGGGGTTTCCTTGTTATCGAGTCGGTAGAGGGCACTGTGTCGGGTCAGTGAGCGCGCGTTATCGTTAGCGACCTTCGCGAGCAAGCTCGCTCCTACAGGGTTCTGTGTAATCGAGCAGAATCAGGTTCACAGACTGGATTTGCGGATGACTTGCAGACTCATCTGCTCCAGCAGCTTGTTCATGTGAATGAACTGCGCGAAGCGTTTGTCCTGGGTCTGGCCATGGTAGAAGCGGTAGTAGATCTGCTGCACGATGCCGGCCAGGCGGAACAGGCCGTAGGTGTAGTAGAAGTCGAAATTGTCGATGCGGATGCCCGAACGTTCGGCGTAGTAATCGACGAATTCGCGACGGGTCAGCATGCCCGGCGCATGGCTTGGCTGGCGGCGCATCATCTGCACCGGCGCCGGGTCATCGGCTTCGATCCAGTAGGCGAGGGTGTTGCCCAGGTCCATCAGCGGGTCGCCGAGGGTGGTCAGTTCCCAGTCGAGCACGCCGATGATCTGCATCGGGTTGGCCGGGTCGAGGATCACGTTGTCGAAGCGGTAGTCGTTGTGCACGATGCTGGAGGTCGGATGGTCGGCCGGCATCTTGTCGTTGAGCCATGCCTTGACCACGTCCCATTGCGGCGCATCGGGGGTCAGGGCTTTTTCGTAGCGATCGCTCCAGCCTTTGATCTGCCGCGCCACGTAGCCTTCGGGTTTGCCCAGGTCACCCAGGCCGTAGGCGTTGTAGTCAACGCGATGCAGTTCCACGAACTTGTCGATGAAACTCTTGCACAGGGCTTCGGTTTTCGCCGAATCCAGGCCCAGTTCCGGCGGCAGGTCCGAGCGCAGGATGATGCCGTTGACCCGTTCCATGACATAGAACTCGGCACCGATCACCGATTCGTCGGTGCAGTGCACATAGGCTTTCGGGCAGTACGGAAAACCGTTGCGCAGTTGATTGAGGATGCGGAATTCACGGCCCATGTCGTGGGCGGATTTGGCTTTGTGGCCAAAGGGCGGGCGACGCAGGACGAATTCCTGTTCGGGGTACTCCAGCAAGTAGGTGAGGTTTGAAGCGCCGCCCGGAAACTGGCTGATCTGTGGCAAGCCGCTGAGCCCTGGAATATGGGCCTTGAGGTACGGATCGATCAGGCTGACATCGAGCTCTTCGCCGGTGCGGATACGGGTGGACTGGTCATTAAGCGCCATGCTTATCCCTTCTGCTTATTCTGGAGGCCTGAAACTATTGGCTAATCTAATGCGCACACTGCGCACCCACAACCGCGAACCGCTCTTATAGGTGAGCGTGTTGCCGGCCAATCATTGTTTTTGATACAGCTGTTTGAATCGCCTTCAATGGGCGACCCGGCTCATGGCGGGCGGCAAGGCAATCGGCGTCAGCACCGGTTGTCTGGAGAAAAACGCCACGAGGTTCTTGCCCACCAGTTCGACGGTGCCCTGGGTGGCTTCCGGGGACAACCCGGCGACATGGGGTGTGAGGATCACGTTGCTCAGGGCCTTGAGCGCATCCGGCACCTTCGGTTCGGCGTCGAACACATCCAGCGCGGCGCCAGCGATTCGGCGTTGCTCCAGGGCGGTGATCAGGTCGGCGGTGGCAATCACGCTGGCCCGGGCGATGTTGACGATAAACCCGTTGGGACCCAGTGCGTCGAGCACCTGGCGATTGACCAGGTGCTTGGTGCCCAGGCCGCCGGGCGTGGCGACGATCAGGAAGTCCGAGGCGCGCGCCAGTTCGGTCGGGGTCGAGCAGAACGTGTAGGGCGCATCGCTGCGATGCTGGCGGTTGTGATAGCTGATGCTCATGTCGAAACCGGCACCGGCGCGTTTGGCGATGGCCATGCCGACCGCGCCGAGGCCAAGGATGCCCAGGCGTTTGCCGGCGAGGGAAGGGCGCATGATCTTCGGCCACTCGCCGTGCCGTACGGCGGCATCACAGCGCGGCACGTCGCGTACCAGCGACAGCAGCAGCGCCATGGCATGGTCGGCGACGGACGAGGCGTTGACCCCGGCGCCATTGGTGACGGTGATGCCCCGGTCGGCGGCGGCCTGCAGGTCGACGTGTTCATAGCCGGCGCCGATCACGCAGATGATCTTGAGGTTGGGCAGCGCGGCGATTTCATCGGTATACAGCCCCAATGGGCCACGGGTGAGGACGGCGTCGATCTGGCAGGCGTGCCGGGCGATGGCTTCGGCGCGTTCGGCGGGCGTCGGGGCCAGAATCAGGTGGAAGCCCTGATGTTCCAGGATGGGCAGGTAATCATTGATGGTTTCAACCAGTACCAGAACGGTTACAGGCATGCTTGGCTCCCTGTGGGCATCGAAAAATCGGCTCGAACATCGTTTGAGATTGCTGATTTAAGGATAGCTTGGCAACCACCAGTGATCGCAGCCTGCGACAACGCCTGCGCACTGGCGGGCAGCGCGATGTGGTGGTTGGCGAGGCTGGCGATTGTTTTGTTGCGAGGGTTGAGGTCGCTTTACTTCGACGGCGCGAGAGCGGCCCGGGCAGCCTCGAGAATTTCATCCGACAGCGGGTCGCCGCGGGTAGCCCGGGACAGCATCAGCGCGCCGAACATCAACGAATACTGCACCAGTGCCTGCTGTCGTTTGCCGGCTTCGTCCTCTGCCTGCAACAGCGAGCCGAGGGAATCGAGCAGGTTGTTCAGGCCCTGCATATAGGTTTGACGCAAACCGCTCTCGGCGGCCTCGTGGCACATGTCCCCGGCAAAGGCCACCACCGGGCAGCTGTCACCCGGATTGTCCCGGCTTTCGCTGGACAGGTACGGTTCGATCACGGCGCGACGGGCAGCGTCCTTGCTGTCATGCTCGGCCACCCGCGCCTGCCAGCGGTGCGCGGCTTGCTCGAAAGCCCGGCCACTGGCCTCTTGCGCCAGGGCTTCCCTGGATTCGAAGTGCCCGTAGAAGCCGCCGTGGGTCAGGCCCGCGGCAGCCATCACATCGACAACACTGATCCCGTGCAAACCGCGCTCGCGAAACAGCCGTGTGGCGGCATCGACGATGATCTCGCGGTTGAGGTCGGCTTGTTTGCGGGAAACTCGGGGCATGGGGCACTCTCGGGTCTGCAGGTTGAACATCAGAGGGCGTATTGGGCAATCCCGTTGCCGAACGACCAATTCTCTTTTTTCACTTCCACCAGATTGATGAAAACATCCTCCAGGCGCATGGCCAGTTCCGCATGAAGGCTTTCGGCGATGGTTTTATAGAGGAGTTTTTTCTGCTCGACGGTTCGCCCCTCGCTCATGGTGATCTGGATCACCACCAACTGGTCCGTGCGATTGATGCCCAGATAGCCGGGATCAAAGATGAAATGCTGCTCATCGTGTTCGGCGAGGATCTGGAAGTTGTCGTCCTCCGGCACACCGATGGTGCTGCGCATGGCGGCGTAGATCAATTGGCCGATGCGTTTGGCGTGGGTGGGGTCCTGATGTTTTTTGATGTCGACGCGAACCAGTGGCATGGGAAGACTCCGGAAAGATACAGGTCAGTTAAAAATACATGACGTTTAACCTTTATCAAGCGCACATCGTCGGCTGGCGTTGATTGCGACCCCTGTAGGAGCGAGCTCGCTCGCGAGAAACCCGAGGGCACCATGGGGTGTCTGGTTTCCAGCGTTATCGTTGACGACCCTCGTCGGAACGCCGCCCGGAGCAAGCTCGCTCCTACAGTGGTAGGGGGCAGAGGTGCAACCTGGTACCACCGTCCCTCACCTAAGTCTTTGCTTCTGTTCAGTAATCCTCCAGAATCGCGCCTCTGTTTCGGCCAGGGCGCCGCCTGTCGGGTATTCCGACGCGTCCCGGCCGGGTGGCAAGTGACCGGAATGTGGAGATCCCACCGGATGAATGATCAGGCCAATAGCGTCAACAAACGCTATGTAGCAGCAACACCAGCGACACTTTCGAGCTGGAATCGCCAAGACACCACCTGGATGCTGGGCCTGTTTGGCACGGCGATTGGTGCGGGTACCCTGTTTTTACCGATCAATGCAGGTCTGGGCGGATTCTGGCCGCTGCTGGTCCTGGCGTTGCTGGCGTTCCCGATGACCTTCTACGCACACCGCGGGCTGACCCGCTTCGTGCTGTCCGGGCGCGAAGGCGCCGACATCACCGAGGTGGTGGAGGAGCATTTCGGGATCAAGGCCGGTGCGCTGATCACCTTGCTGTACTTCTTCGCCATTTTCCCGATCCTGCTGATCTACAGTGTGGCCCTGACCAACACCGTGGGCAGTTTCCTTGAGCATCAACTGCATATCATGCCGCCACCGCGCGCCGTGCTGTCGCTGGTGCTGATCCTCGGCCTGCTGGCGGTGGTGCGTTGTGGTGAGCAACTGATCGTCAAGGCCATGAGCCTGATGGTCTACCCGTTCATCGTCGCCCTGCTGTTTCTGGCGGTGTACCTGATTCCCCACTGGAATGGCGGCATCCTGGCCACCGCCAGCGATGTGCCGGCGCCTTCGGCGTTGTTGCACACCTTGTGGCTGGCGATTCCGGTGATGGTGTTCTCGTTCAACCACTCGCCGATCATTTCGGCGTTCGCCGTGGACCAGAAGCGTCGCTACGGGGAGCATGCCGAGGAGCGCAGTTCGCAGATCCTGTCCCGCGCCCACCTGCTGATGGTGGTGATGGTGCTGTTCTTCGTCTTCAGCTGCGTGCTGACCCTGTCGCCAGCGCAACTGGCTGAAGCCAAGGCGCAGAACCTGTCGATCCTGTCGTACCTGGCCAACCACTTCAGCAATCCGACCATTGCCTTTGCGGCGCCGTTGATTGCCTTCGTGGCCATTTCCAAGTCGTTCCTGGGGCACTACATCGGTGCCAGCGAAGGCCTCAAGGGCCTGATCGTCAAGAGCGGCAAGCGTCCGTCCGCCAAGACTCTGGACCGCATGACCGCTGCGTTCATGCTGGTGGTGTGCTGGATCGTCGCTACGTTGAACCCGAGCATCCTTGGCATGATCGAGACCCTCGGTGGTCCGGTGATTGCGGCGATCCTGTTTTTGATGCCGATGTATGCCATCCGCAAGGTGCCGGCGATGACACGTTATCGCGGTCAGGCGTCCAATGTCTTCGTGACGGCGGTGGGTCTGGTGGCGATTTCGGCGTTGGTCTATTCGCTGAGTGCGTGATTGCTGTTTGATTTGGTGAGTGAATGACGGCTGATCCGGGTTTCGGGTTGGCCGTTTTTTTTTGGATGGTGGACATATCCATTGTTGCGGTAATGGCCACTATTGGTTCCGCCTTTACGACGGGTTACTTGGAGAAGCCTGTAGGAGCGAGCTTGCTCGCGAGGGGGGTCAGGTGCCCAGCGTCATCGTTGACGACCATCGCGAGCAAGCTCGCTCCTACAGGGCCCGCCGCGATCGGCCATCCATGGCCGTACGCGGCTAACCCGGCATCCATGCCGGGTTACCTACTGCGCAGAACCTGCGCTCGGCCTCCCGATGGGGCAGGGCAGATCAAAAGCCAAAGCAAAAGCATGTCAGAGATGACGCGGGGTGTCTGGGTGCCCGTGTTGTCCTGGGATTTTTCGCGAGCAGGCTCGCTCCTACAGGGGAGCGCGTTCACTTCAGTTGTAGCCCGATCAAACTGTAGGAGCGGGCTTGCCCGCGATGGGCGTCAACGATGACGCGGGGGTGTCTGGGTGCCCGTGTTGCCCTGGGATTTTTCGCGAGCAGTCTCGCTCCTACAGGGGAGTGCGTTCACTTCAGCTTCGCTACAGGCGGCGATCTTTTGCTTTTGAGCTACAGTGGCGGCTGTGCGTATCACTCGCGCAGCGGGTTTTTTTCGACTGGAGACACTGGATTGTCGAGCGCCTTACCGCCTAACCCCGTTGAGCCGCCCAATCGCTGGCAGGACCTGCTGGCAGGTTTGTCGATTGCCGGCCTGCTGCTGCCCGAGGCGGTCGCTTACTCAGGCATCGCCGCACTGGCGCCCCAGGCCGGGGTGATCGCCTTGTTCGCCGGATTGTTGTGTTATGGCCTGTTCGGCACCAGCCGCTTCGCCATCGTCTCGGCTACCTCATCTTCCGCCGCCGTGCTGGCCGCCGCGACCGCCACCCTGGCCAATGGCGACCCGCAACTGCGCTCGACCCTGGCCTTCGGCCTGGTGCTGGTGACCGGGATGTTTTTCCTGCTGGCCGGGCTGTTCAAGCTCGGCAGCGTGACGTCGTTCATTGCCAAACCGGTGTTGCGCGGTTTTGCCTTCGGACTGGCGCTGACCATCATTCTCAAGCAGGTCGCCAGCGTGGTCGGTGTGCATTTGACCGATGCCAACCTGGTGCGCTTTCTGCCGCAACTGCTGGAGCAAATGCCGCAATGGAACTGGGCGGCGGCTGGCGTCGGCGCCGTGGCATTGGCCTTGTTATGGCTGTTCGCACGGTTTCGACGTCTGCCAGGTGGTTTGTTGGTGGTGGTCATTGGCGTTGCGGCGGGGCAGTGGCTGGACCTGCCGGCTTATGGCGTGAAGCTGATCGGCGTGATCGACCTGAGCCTGGAGGTGCCGAAGTTGCCGGTACTGCCGTTTGCCGACTGGCTGCGTCTGGGTGAATTGGCGTTCGCCATGGTGATGATTCTGTATGCGGAGTCTTATGGCTCGATCAGTGCCTATGCGCTCAAGCATGGGGACCGCGTCACCTCCAACCGAGATCTGCTGGCGCTGGGGGCTAGCAACCTGTTGTCCGGCCTGTTCCACGGCATGCCGGCCGGCGCGGGGTATTCGGCCACGTCGGCCAATGAAGCGGCAGGTGCCACTTCGCGCCTGGCCGGTATCGTGGCGGCGCTGGTGGTGCTGGTCATTGTCCTGACGGTGCTGCCTTACATCGCCCTGACCCCGGAGCCGATCCTGGCCGCCATCGTTATCCATGCACTGGGACGCGGTCTGAGCCTGCAGCCGCTGGGACGGTATTTCATCTGGCGCCGTGACCGTCTGCTGGTGATCTGCGCCGTGGGTGCCGTGTTGGTGCTGGGGGTGCTGGATGGCTTGCTGGTGGCGGTGGCGATCAGTGTGTTGCTGATGCTCAAGCAGATGTCGGCGGCGGATATTCAGATTCTGGGGCGCATCGATGGCGGTCACGACTTTGTCGATCTGCAACGCCATCCAACGGCGCAATCAGTGCCAGGCGTGTTGATTGTCCGTCCGGGTGAAGCGTTGTTCTTTGCCAACGTCGAGCGGATTCTTGGCGGCGCCTTGCGTCTGGTCCGGCACTCACAGGAACCCGTTCATTCAGTGATTCTCAGTCTTGAGGAATCCCCCGACCTGGATGGCACCAGCATCGAGGCGTTGCAGGCGTTTTTCGTGCGGGTGCATCAGGAAGGCAAGCGCCTGACTCTGGCTCGTCTCAAGGACAGTGCGCAAGCGGCGCTGGCGGCGTTGCCGGAGGTGGAGGCCAACGCTGTGGTGCTGAGCGGGTTGAGCGTGGATGGTGCGGTGCAGCAGGCCCTTCAGTTGAACGCATGACCCCTGTGGGAGCGGGCTTGCTCGCGAAGAGGGAGTGTCAGTCAATATTTGTATGGACTGACACACAGCTTTCGCGAGCAAGCCCGCTCCCACAGGGGATAGTGGTCCATCGTGGGCATAAAAAAACGCCGTCCATCTCACGATGGGCGGCGTTTTTCATTGCGTTGCAACGTTAGGCTTGAACGACCGGAATGTTGGCGTTCGCAGCAGCTTCACGGAACTCGGCGATCTGGTCGAAGGACAGGTAGCGGTAGACATCGGCCGCCATGCTGTCGATCTTGCCAGCGTATTCCATGTACTCCTCGACGGTCGGCAGGCGACCCAGGATGGAGGCCACGGACGCCAGCTCGGCCGAAGCCAGGTAGACGTTCGCGCCGTCACCCAGACGGTTCGGGAAGTTACGGGTCGACGTCGACACTACAGTGGAGTTGGCCTCTACACGTGCCTGGTTACCCATGCACAGCGAGCAGCCTGGCATTTCCATGCGAGCGCCGGCCTTGCCGTAGATGCCGTAGTAGCCTTCTTCGGTCAGTTGGTGAGCGTCCATCTTGGTCGGCGGCGACAGCCACAGACGGGTTGGCAGCTGACCCTTGACCTGTTCCAGCAACTTGCCGGCGGCGCGGAAGTGACCGATGTTGGTCATGCACGAACCGATGAACACTTCGTCGATCTTCTCGCCAGCAACGCTGGAGAGCAGGCGAGCGTCGTCCGGGTCGTTCGGCGCGCAGAGCACAGGCTCCTTGATGTCGGCCAGGTCGATCTCGATGACTTCGGCGTATTCAGCGTCCTTGTCAGCTTCCAGCAGCTCAGGGTTGGCCAGCCAGGCTTCCATCGCTTGAGCACGACGTTCCAGGGTACGCGCATCGCCGTAGCCTTCGCCGATCATCCAGCGCAGCAGGGTGATGTTCGATTGCAGGTACTCGGCGATCGACTCTTTGGACAGCTGGATGGTGCAACCGGCAGCCGAACGTTCGGCCGAGGCGTCGGACAGTTCGAACGCTTGCTCTACGGTCAGTTTAGGCAGACCTTCGATCTCCAGGATGCGACCGGAGAAGGCGTTCTTCTTGCCTTTCTTCTCTACGGTCAACAGGCCTTTCTGGATCGCGTAGTAAGGAATGGCGTGAACCAGGTCACGCAGGGTGACGCCTGGCTGCAGTTCGCCTTTGAAGCGAACCAGGATCGACTCAGGCATGTCCAGCGGCATGACGCCGGTGGCAGCGGCGAACGCTACCAGGCCGGAACCGGCCGGGAACGAAATGCCGATCGGGAAACGGGTGTGGGAGTCACCACCGGTACCGACGGTGTCCGGCAGCAGCATGCGGTTCAGCCACGAGTGGATGATGCCGTCGCCCGGACGCAGGGAAACGCCGCCGCGGGTCATGATGAAGTCAGGCAGGGTGTGGTGGGTGGTCACGTCGATCGGCTTTGGATAAGCCGCGGTGTGGCAGAAGGACTGCATCACCAGGTCGGTCGAGAAGCCCAGGCACGCCAGGTCTTTGAGTTCGTCACGGGTCATTGGACCGGTGGTGTCCTGGGAACCCACGGTGGTCATCTTCGGTTCGCAGTAGGTGCCCGGACGAACGCCGGTCACACCGCAAGCCTTGCCGACCATTTTCTGCGCCAGGGTGAAACCCTTGGTGCTTTCAGCCGGTGCTTCAGGCTTCTTGAACAGGGTCGAAGGTGGCAGACCCAGCTCGGCACGAGCCTTCTCGGTCAGGCCACGGCCGATGATCAGCGGAATACGGCCGCCAGCGCGAACTTCGTCCAGCAGGACCGGGGTCTTCATTTCGAAGGTGGTCAGGACTTCGTCGGTGCCGTGCTTGCAGACTTTGCCAGCATGCGGGTACAGGTCGATCACGTCGCCCATGTGCATGTTGGATACGTCGAATTCGATTGGCAGTGCGCCGGCATCTTCCATGGTGTTGTAGAAGATCGGAGCGATCTTGCTGCCGAAGCAGAAACCGCCGGCACGCTTGTTCGGCACGTAAGGAACGTCGTCGCCGAAGAACCACAGTACCGAGTTGGTCGCCGATTTACGCGAAGAACCGGTACCGACTACGTCGCCGACGTAGGCGATCGGGAAGCCGGCGTTGCGCATTTCTTCGATCTGCTTCATCGGACCGGTGACGCCTTGCTCGTCCGGCACGATGCCGTCGCGAGCCATTTTCAGCATGGCCAGGGCGTGCAGCGGGATGTCCGGACGGGACCAGGCATCCGGAGCAGGGGACAGGTCGTCGGTGTTGGTTTCGCCGGTGACCTTGAACACGCGCAGGCTGATCTTGTCGGCCAGGGTCGGGCGCTTCACGAACCACTCGCCGTCAGCCCAGGATTGCAGCACGCCTTTGGCGTGAACGTTACCGTTCTTGGCTTTTTCAGCGACGTCGTGGAAGGCATCGAACATCAGCAGGGTGTGCTTGAGTTCTTCGGCAGCTACTGGTGCCAGTTCGGCGTCGTCCAGCAGGTTTACCAGAGTCACGATGTTGTAGCCGCCCTGCATGGTGCCGAGCAGTTCAACAGCGCGCTTCTTGTCGATCAGGGGGGATTTGGCTTCGCCTTTGGCGATGGCGGACAGGAAGCCGGCCTTGACATAGGCAGCTTCGTCCACGCCTGGCGGAACGCGATTGGTGATCAGGTCAACGAGGAATGCTTCTTCGCCAGCCGGGGGATTTTTCAGCAGCTCGACCAGGCCTGCAGTTTGTTCGGCGTTTAGCGGCTGGGGAACGATACCCAGTGCTGCGCGCTCTTCGATATGTTTGCGGTAGGCTTCAAGCACAGTTATTACCCTCATCAGTGGTCCCAAATGGGTGTCCGGGACGCTCATCCCGAAATTGCCGTACTCATGCGCTGCATGGCGTTGTGAGCCACTTAGCCAGAATTACCGACAATTCCTTACAGAAGCTGCTTTCAAAGTTTTACGCCTGCAGAACGGGAGCTGATGAGGGTTGGCGTTGGGCTTTTCCCCGCTGGAAAAACCCCTCGCCAACACCGCTCTGAAGGAACGACTGTGCTCGTGACGCTTTGAAAACAGCTTCTAACGGACATTGGCGCCTAAAAAGGCAGGCTGATTCTACGGCAAAAAAAAATTAAAGGTAAGTCAGGTTTTATTGGACTTTGGTGGAGGCGGCCGGTAAACCCCGATTCACCCAAGGCCCTGAACTTTGAGGGGTGATCAATGGCGGACAAAGGGCTAACATGCCGGCCTGTCCTGCTTTCTCGCGTTTTGCCTATCTATGCCCAATCAGACCATCAAGACACCTTGCGTCGGCCTCTGCTCCACTGTTTACGGAGACCTGGTGTGCCGCGGCTGCAAGCGTTTCCACCACGAAGTGATCCACTGGAACGGTTACAACGAGGAAGAGAAGCGCGCGGTATGGCTGCGCCTGGAGCAGTTGCTGTCGCAGGTGATGGCCGCCAAGGTGGAAATTTTCGACCCGGCACTACTGAGAATGCAGCTGGAGCAACGCAAGATCCGTTTTGTGCCCCATCAGTCGGAATACTGCTGGGCCTACCAGTTGATCGCGCGGGGCGCGCGGGTGATCAACAACCTGGAAGCCTACGGCATGGTGTTGCTGCCGGAGTTTCGCGACTGGAACCTGCCGGAATTGCGCGATGCCATTGATCGGGAATTTTTCCTGCTCTCCGAGGCGCATTACCAGCGCTACATTGCGCCGGGGTTCCTGAAAGACGCCTTTGGCGGTTAGATCCTGAAAAGCTTCGCGAGCAAGCCCGCTCCCACAAGGGAATGCATTTCAAATGTGGGAGCGGCGGTGCGACGATTCGACTTGCTCGCGAAGGCGTCCTGACAGTCGCTACAAATCTCAATGATTGTTCGCAATCTCCTCCAGATGATCCTCGATTTCCTGCGGCTTGAGCACCAGCACATCGCTCTCGACCGCATCCAGCACCACTTCCGCCGTATTGCCGATCAGGGTCCCGGACAAACCGCTGCGGGCCACGGTACCGATCACCGTCACCGCCGCCTGCAGCTTGTGCACCATGAACGGGATCAGCACATCCGCCGGGCCTTCCTCGATGTGCAGGTGCTCATCGTCAATGTCGAATTCAGTCTGGAACGACTTGCATTGCTCGCGGTAGCGCGCCTGGATGGTTTCGCTGAGTTGAAACGTCGGGTCGGCCGACGACAGCATCGGTGACGGGTGGGCGCTGATCACGTGCAGGTGGGCCTTGGCCAGGGTTGCGATGTCATAGCCATGATCAATGATCGTGTCGTGCAGGTGGCGGTGTTCGGAGTCGGTGTTGCCGACGTCGACAGCGGCCAGGATCACTTTGTCTTTCCATGAACCGGCGGTTTTCACCAGCAGTACCGGGGAAGGGCATTGGCGCAGCAATTTCCAGTCCTCGGGTGTCAGCAGGGCCTTTTTCAGTGTGCTGTCGGGAAAATGCTGCTTCACCACCAGGCCGCAACCTTCGGCTTGCTGCACATCGGTGATGGTTTGATGCAGGCTATGATTCCAGGCCTGTTCAGTGGTGACGCTGTAACCGTCCGACAGTAAAGCGGCCTTGAGCACACCCAACATGCCACTGTGATCATGCTTGGGATCGCACACCAGCAGATGCAGATGCGCCTGGGTCACACCGGCAATCAGCTTCGCCCGTTTGAGCGCCAGGCTTTCGGAGTGTTCGGGGTCGATGACCACCAGAATGCTGCGTACGGCTTGCATGATCGGGATCTCCTGAAAATGAAAAAGCACGGCGTTGCACAACTATAGTTGCTGTCTGCGATTCGGGGACTTGATGCATATCAACGGTTGGCGACTGGTGGTCTGCGGGCAGGCCGGTATAATCGGCGCCCTTCGTTTTGAACCTATTTTTCCGTGAGCCCCATGATCCTTCCCGAAATTCACGAGTTCCTTGGCTGCCGCACCCCCGACGGCTGGGTTCAAGCCGCGCTGGCCGATCAGGAAACCCTGCTGATCGACCACAAGAACTGCGAATTCAAGGCCGCCAGCACCGCATTGAGCCTGATCGCCAAGTATCACTCCCACGTAGACCTGATCAACATGATGTCGCGCCTGGCCCGGGAAGAGCTGGTGCACCACGAACAGGTCATGCGCCTGATGAAACGCCGCAAGATCGCGCTGCGCCAACTGTCCGCCGGGCGCTATGCTTCGGGGCTGCGCAAGGTGGTACGCAGTCACGAGCCGGTGAAACTGGTGGACACATTGGTGGTGGGGGCATTCATCGAGGCCCGCAGTTGCGAGCGTTTCGAAGCGCTGGTGCCGCATCTGGACGAAGAACTGGGTAAGTTCTATTTCGGTCTGCTCAAGAGCGAGGCCCGGCACTTCCAGGGTTACCTGAAACTGGCCTACCAGTACGGCGACGCCAAGGATATTGCCCAGGTGATCGACAAGGTCCGCGCCGCCGAGCAGGAACTGATTGAGTCGCCGGATGTGGAGTTTCGTTTTCACAGCGGCGTGCCTGCGGCGGTCTGATTATTTGGTGTTGTTCTGGCGGACGCCTTCGCGAGCAAGCCCGCTCCCACAGGGAAATGCATTCCAACTGTGGGAGCGGGCTTGCTCGCGAAGGGGCCATCAGCCAAACAAAAGCTAACGGCTCAAACCCAACCGTTCATGCCATTGCGCGATGGACTCTTCGGGGTACAGGTCGAACTGTTGATCCCTGGGCTGCGCCTGAACCTCTACCCACGGCGCTTTTGAGCCGAGCATCAGGTGTGTGTGCTCCGGCGGCACCGGCAGTGGCGTGTCGATGGCCGACGCGAAGGGGTGAATCAACTCAGGCCATTCGGGGCTGAACAGCCATAAACCCGAGCCGCACACCGAGCAGAAATGCCGCTCGGCGGTGCTGCTGTGGGCGCGTTTTTGGCCTTGTTCCTTGAGTCGCGCGTGGTAAATCGCGATGTGCTTGCGCCCGCGAACCTTGAGGCTGGCGGCATCGCCACCGAGGTTGATCGAATAGCCGCCACCGCCCTGGGTCTTGCGGCAGATCGAGCAGTAGCAACGCTGGTAAGGGTAGGGGTGGGCGCTGGTCAAACTGAACGACACCGCGCCGCAATGGCAGGAGCCTTCGAGGTGCATGGTGGTCTCCGGTGGCTTGGGGGATCCGGTATTAGCCTAGAAGACAAGAAGCGAGAGTGCCGACGCCATCGCAGGCAAGCCAGCTCCCACAGGTTATGTACCGGGCACAAGTTTTCTGTTCGCCTGCAATCCTTGTGGGCGCTGGCTTGCCAGCGATGAACGATAACGCGGTCCCACTGGACGCACACTAATGTCCGGGTCAGCATGGGCACCTCGAAACCGGGATCAAGCCCCATGCGACGACTACCCTCCCTGGCAGCCCTCAGAACCTTCGAATGCGCCGCCCGTCACGCCCATTTCGGCCGGGCGGCGGCCGAGTTGTGTGTCACCGACAGCGCGGTCAGCCACCAGATTCGCCAACTCGAAGAGCAACTCGGCGTGTCGCTGTTCGTGCGCGAAGGCCGGCAGATTCGCCCGACCCTGGCCGCCGGGCGCCTGATGCAAAGCCTGCAACAGGCCTTCGAACTGATTGGCGATGCCTGCGATGAACTGCGCGATCCTTCATCCCTGGCGGTATTACGCCTGGCGGTCACCGCCGAGCTGGCGCAAAAGTGGCTGATGAGTCGCCTCACGGATTTCTACGCGCGCTATCCGCACATCACTCTGCATCTGTACGAACAACCGATCGACGCCACGGCGCCCGGGGAAGACATCGACCTGGCGATCACCTACGGCACCGGTCCGGTGGACAGCACCGCGTATTTCGTCAGGCCGCTTCCGGCGTTGCAGTTCTTTCCGGTGTGCAGTCCCGGCCTGTTCAACCAGGGCACTCTGAAAACCCCGAAGGACCTGGTCCGTCATTGCCTGCTGCACGATGATCAGGACGGCAAGACCTGGACCGCGTGGCTCACCAGTCATGCCGGCGACCAGCGTCCGGACCGCCAGTTGTATTTCGCCCATGCCGGGCTGGCGCTGGAAGCGGCCGCTCAAGGGCAGGGCGTGGCCATGGGCGACAACCTGACAGCCCAGGAAGATTTGCTCAGCGGTCGGCTGGTACGGCCGTTTACGTCGAGCATGACCGCCCTGGGCCAATACGCGCTGGTGTGCGAGAGGGTGCGGCTGGAGCGTCCGGCGGTGGCGCAGATGCTGGAATGGTTCAACGATCAGTTGCTCGATTGATGAGTTTAATTCAAGTATTCCGAAATAATCATCGTTGGCGAGCCAGTCGCCAACGCCCTTAGCCTGTGGTCATTCCAATCCCTGCTGAAGAGGTTTGACCATGGCACGTTTGCTCGACACCACTCCCAAACAGGACGGTTTCCGTCTGCCCGGTGAATTCGAAGCCAAGTCCGGTTGCTGGCTCGGCTGGCCGGAGCGCACCGACGTCTGGCGCAACGGTGCCAAGCCGGCGCAGAAAGTCTGGGTGCAGATCGTCACCGCCATTTCCATGAGCGAACCGGTCACCGTATGCGCCTCGGCCGC
The DNA here is from genome assembly GCF_047324915.1 of Pseudomonas sp. Pseusp16. Classification (NCBI taxonomy): domain Bacteria; kingdom Pseudomonadati; phylum Pseudomonadota; class Gammaproteobacteria; order Pseudomonadales; family Pseudomonadaceae; genus Pseudomonas; species Pseudomonas sp. Pseusp16. The sequence continues at coordinate 1,085,274 of NZ_CP168522.1, forward strand.
ACAGTTCGCCACCGCGCGCCGGCAGTTGCCACCGCAGGTACGTGTGGTGGAAATGACCTGCAACGACACCTGGTTCCGCGACAGCGGCCCGTGCTTTGTGGTCAATGACCAGAGCGGCGAAGTGCGCGGCGTCGACTTCGAATTCAACGCCTACGGCGGGCTCGACGGCGGCCTGTACTACCCGTGGGACAAGGACGACCAGATCGCCGGCAAAATCCTCGAAATCGAACGCTTCGACCGCTATCGCGCGCCACTGATTGCCGAACTGGGTGGCATCCAGAGCGACGGCCAGGGCAGTATCCTGACCACTGAACAATGCCTGCTCAACCGCAACCGCAACCAGCATCTGGGCAAGGACGAAGTCACCCGTCGCCTGACCGATTACCTCGGCGCCGAGCAGGTCATCTGGCTGCCGCGGGGCTGCAAGTTCGACGAAACCGATGGCCATGTCGACGACCTCGCGTGCTTCGTGCGCCCTGGTGAAGTGGTGTTGCAATGGACCGACAACCGCGATGACCCGCAGTGGGAAATCTATCAGGAAGCCTACGACATCCTGCGCAGCACCCGTGACAGTCGCGGCCGCGAGTTGATCGTGCACAAGCTGCCGCAGCCGGATGTGCTGGAGTGGACAGCTGAAGAGGCCGAAGGGCTGGACCAGCAGGACAGCACTCATACCCGTCAGGCCGGGACGAAAATCTGCGCGTCGTACATCAACTACTACGCCGGCAACCGTTCCATCGTGGTGCCGCTGTTTGGTGATCGCAACGACAAGGTGGCGCTGGCAACCCTGGCCGAGCTGTTCCCGAAACACAGCATCGTCGGCATCGAAAACTCCCGGGAAATCCTCCTCGGCGGCGGCAACGTCGCGTGCATCACCATGCCGCAGTACGCTGGCACTGCTTGCAACAAGATGGGAGTCTGACCATGGGCCTGCACAAACTGACTCAAGCAATACTGCTGGTGCTTGCACCCCTGTGTGTGCAGGCCGCCGATACCGCCAAGCCGGTGGTCAACCTGTACATCTGGGGCGAGTACCTGGCCCCGGATACCCTGAAGAACTTCGAGGAAAAAACCGGCATCCATGTGGTGGCCGATCACTTCGACTCCCTGGAAACCGTCGAGACCAAGCTGCTCACCGGCCGCAGTGGCTACGACCTGGTACTGACGGCGGGGCAGCACCTGTCGCGCGCCATCGAGAGTGGCGCGGTGCAGACGGTGGACAAACAACAGCTGCCGCACTTTGCCGGGGTTGGCGAGGAGTTCCGCCAGCACATGGCGGTGTTCGATCCGGGCAATCGTTATGCCGGGATCTACGCCTGGGGCACTACGGGCGTGGGTTATCAGGAACAGGCCGTGAAACAGCGCCTGCCCGACGCGCCGACAGACAGCTGGGCGATGCTGTTCGATCCGGCCGTGGTCTCGAAATTCGCCGATTGCGGGGTCAGCCTGCTCAACGATCCCAACGAAGTGTATGCGGCGGTCATGAAATACATGGGGCTGGACATCAACCGCCAGAACCTCGACGACCTGAAACTGGCCGAGCAGCAACTGGCGAAGATTCGGCCGTACATTCGCTACTTCGACAACGACCTGAACATCAGCGACCTGGCCAACGGCAACACCTGCGTGGCGATGTCGTGGAACGGCAACGTAGGCATCGCGGCGGGCCAGGCCGAGGCTGCGGGTAAGCCGTACTCGCTGACGTACCGCATTCCGAAGGAGGGCACGTTGATCTGGTTCGATGCCATGGTCATTCCCAAGGATGCGCCGCATCCAAAGGCCGGTCTTGCACTGATGGACTACCTGATGACTCCGGAGGTGATTGCGCCGATCACCGATACCATCCACTACGCCAATGCGATCACGGCGGCGGATGGCTTGATCGACCCGGCGATTCGCAATGATCCGGGGACGTATCCGCCGGCGGTGGTCAGGGCTTCGCTGTACAGCAAGAATGACAATGGCAAGGCGTTCAACCGGGCGTTGATCCGGGCGTTCAGTCGGTTGAAGTCGGGGTTGTGATCTGTTTCGGGTGATGTATTGACTGGACGGACGCCTTCGCGAGCAAGCCCGCTCCCACAAGGATCACGCGAACCCTGTGGGAGCGGGCTTGCTCGCGAAGAACGATAACGCGGTCTACCGCCCAGGCACCCGCCACAAATACCAGGAGGCCACCGTCCGGTAAGGGCTCCACCCCAACCCGATCTCGATCATCTGCTTGCGCGTCGGCTGCACCTCCAGGCCCTTGAGTCGCCTGTAGCCCTCACGCACGCCAAAGTCATCGGCCGGCAGGATGTCCGGTCGGTCCAGGCTGTAGATCAGCAACATCTCCACGGTCCAGCGGCCCACGCCGCGCAACGTGATCAGGCGTTCGATCAGCGCTTCATCGTCCATGGCCAGCGCCGTGGTGTAATCCGGCACCACGCCGTCCAGCGCCGCCTGGGCGATGCCCTGAATGGTCGCGATCTTGCTCGCGGAAAACCCGCAACTGCGCAACCTGTCGAAGTCTGTCGCGACGATCTGTTCAGGCCTGGGAAACGAGCCCGAACCGAACAGCGCCAACAGCCGGCCGACAATCGCATCGCCAGCCTTGGCATGCAGTTGCTGATAGGCAATCGCCCGCACCAGCGACTCATACGGATCACGCGCCGCATGCGGCTGGTGCAGGCATGGGCCGATGGCGTCGATATGGCGGCGCCAGTCGTCATCGATGGCGGCCAGGAACTCACTGGCCGCCCGATAGCCGTCGGACATCGGTCAGGCTTTCCCGGACAGATTCAACAGGGCATTCACTTCACCATAGGTGAAGGCCTTCAGGTCGTGGGTATCGAGCTTGCCGGTTTGCAGAAAGCTTTTGGCGATGCCGGCCATGGCACCGTAGAGGAATTCGGCGATGCCTGAACCTGCGGACAGGCGGCGCACGCCAAGTGCCTCGAGCACTTCGGGCGACGGCAAGCCCGGGAAGCCAAGCACATTCAATGGCAGCGAGGTGCCGTGGCACAGCGCCTTGATCTCGTACTCCGCGGTAACGCCCGCCGCAAACAGGCCATTGGCACCGGCCGCCTGATACAACGCGGCGCGCTTGAGGGTTTCGGCGACGCGATCCTCGGCAGGCACCAGTCCCCGCAGATACACGTCGGTGCGCGCATTGATGAACAGGTTCACCTGACGGCGATCGGCAACCCGGCGCGCGGTCTCAATCTTGCGTGCCAGCAAATCCGGCGGCGAAGAACCGTCCTCGATATTGATCCCAACCGCGCCGGCGGCTATCACGGCGTCAACCACCTGAGCCACCCGTTCCAGATCATCGGAATAACCCGCCTCGATGTCCACGGTCAGCGGCACCGAAATGACCCGGGCAATCGACTCGACGGTCGAGACCAGACGCTCAAGGGGCAGGGTGTTGCCATCCGGGTAGCCATGTACCCAGGCCACCGCCGCGCTGCTGGTGGCCACGGCCTTGTTGCCCAGTTGTTCTACCAGCCGCGCCCCGGCGGCATCGGCGACGTTGGTGAGGATCAGCAAGCCATCGTGATGCAGTTGGTGCAGATGATTGTCGAGCCTGTCCATCGAGTTTCCTTCCTTATGAAAAGTCTGTGGGGGATCAGAACGCCAATTGCTCCGTGAGCTGCACCGCTGCGTTTTCCAGTCTGAGCAGAAACGCCTTGCGCGGTTGGCCTCCAGCGTAGCCGGTCAGCGAGCCGTCGGCACCGATCACTCGATGGCACGGCACGACAATCGATAAGCGGTTATGCCCGTTGGCCAGGCCCACCGCCCGGCTGGCACCGGGCTTGCCCAGAGCCGCCGCGATGGCACCGTAGGTGGTGGTTTGGCTGTAAGGGATCTTCAGCAGTTCAGCCCAGACCCTGCGGGAGAACTCGCTGCCGGGCATGTGCAGGGCAACGCTGAACTCCGTGAGCGTGCCGGCGAAATACGCGGACAACTGCGCTTCGATCTGTTGCAAATGCGGGTTGTGTCCCGGTGCCACGGCATAACCGAAACGGTTTTGCAGCGCTTCGACCGAAGGGTTCAGCGATGGCTGATCGAGAAACTCCAGCAGCACCAGTCCACGCCGTTCGGCCATGGCGATCATCGGCCCCAACGGCGTGGTCAGGCGCGTGAACAGCAGCGGCTCGCTGTTGGCCGCACGGCCCGGGGTGATGTGAAACGACTTCTGAAAGGCATCGCGAAAGCCGCTCAGGGACTCGTAGCCGGAATCGAATGCGACGTCGTCGATGGAGTCGCCCTGTTTGATTCCGCCCAACGCCAAACCCAGGCGCCGGGCGCGCAGCCACGCGTGGAAGGTCATGCCGAAATGCTGCTTGAACCAGCGACGCAGCTTCAGAGGTTCGACGCCTTCGGCCAGTAGCCGGGTGTCGGTCCAGCGCTGCTCCGGGGCGGCGTCTACCGACTTGAACAATTTTTGCACCCAGTCCGGCGCTCTGGCGGCCGTGTCCAGCGGTTTGCAGCGCAGGCAGGCGCGGTAGCCCGCCGCCAGGCATTGTTCGGTGTTGGCAAAGAACTCGACATTCGCAGGCTTCGGGCTGCGGGCGGTGCAACCGGGGCGGCAGAAGATTCGAGTGGTCTTGACCGCCGTGAAAAACACCCCCTCGTAGGAGGTGTCTCGCTCGAGCATGGCGCGAACCATCTCGGCATGGGGCGGTAGCAGCGTTTTTTGTAGGTTCATGGGCGCAGCATAGATCGCCTCATGGGTAGCCTCCACCGGAAAATCGACAGCGAATTTCGCACTGGAAAGTGAGCTCACCCTGTGGGAGCGGGCTTGCTCGCGAAGGCGTCGTGTCATTCGACATCGAGGTGCCTGACACGACGCCTTCGCGAGCAAGCCCGCTCCCACATATCAGCGCAAATTCTCAGGCGCGTCTGGCCATCAGCAACACCGAAGCCGCCGCCGACAGCAACCCGGCGCAGCAGCGGTTGAATATCCGCTTGCCCAACGGCCTGGCGAACCAGCGGCGCATGTGCAGGCCCATGTAGGCATAGGCGCCGATGGCGATCCACTCCAGCACCAGAAACAGCGCGCCCAACACCACGAACTGCGGCGCAATGGCGTGGGTCGAGTCGACGAATTGCGGCAGGAACGCGGTGAAAATCAGGATGGCCTTGGGGTTGCCGGCCGCTACCAGGAATTCCTGTCGGGCCAGCGCCAGGGTGCCCACGGGCGCTGTAGTGACCACGTTTTCGACGCCAGGATCGGCGCGCCACAATTGCCAGGCGAGGTAGAACAGGTAGGCGGCGCCGAGGATCTTGATGGCATAGAACAGCAGTTCGGAGGTTTGCAGTACCACCGCCAGCCCCGCCGAGGCGAGGGCAATCATCCCGGCAAACGCCAGCAACCGGCCGATGCCGGCCACACACGCGGTGCGGTAGCCATAGCGGGTCGAATTGCTGACCGACAGCAGGTTGTTGGGGCCGGGTGCCATATTGAGGGCGAAGCAGGCCGGCAGAAACAGGGTGAGGGTGGCGAGGTCCATGGTGGGCTCCTGTAGCAAGAGCGCTATTTTTATCACAGCAAAGCGCTGGCCAGACCCATACAGTGACGGGCGTAAACCACCGTACAAGGGGCTATCTGGCGAATTTTTTCGCCCCGGCGACGCAGAGGATCACTGCGACGGTGACACCCAGCATGCCGAGGCTGACCTGCTCATGCAGCAGAGTGGCGGCCAGGGTCAGGCCGAAAAACGGCTGCAGCAGCTGCAATTGCCCAACGGCGGCGATGCCCCCTTGGGCCAGGCCGCGATACCAGAACACGAAACCGATCAGCATGCTGAACAGCGAGACGTAAGCCAGGCTGAACCAGGCCGGCGTGCTGATGCCGGTGAACGAAGCTGGCATGCGCATCCAGCTGAGCACCGCCACGAGCGGTAGCGACACTACCAGCGCCCAGGAAATCACCTGCCAGCCACCGAGCGTGCGCGACAGTTTCGCGCCTTCGGCATACCCCAGGCCGCAGGCGAGGATGGCCAACAGCATAAGGATGTCGCCTTGCGGGGAGGCGGTCAGCCCTTGGGACAGGGCAAACCCGACCACCAGCAGGCTACCCAGCACCGAGAAAATCCAGAACGCCGCCCGTGGCCGCTCGCCGCCGCGCAAAACGCCAAACACCGCCGTCGCCAGGGGCAACAGGCCGACGAAGACGATGGAGTGTGCGGACGTCACGTATTGCAGTGCCAGCGCCGTCAGCAGAGGGAAACCGATGATCACACCCAGAGCGACGATCATCAGCGGTATCAGTTGATCGCGCGCCGGACGTTTTTCCTTGAATAACCACAGCAGGCACAGCGCCAGGAGCGCAGCGATGGTTGCACGGGCGACCGTCAGGAACACCGGATCAAACTCCAGCACCGCCACCCGTGTTGCCGGCAGCGAGCCGCTGAAGATCACCACGCCGATCAGGCCATTGATCCAGCCGCTGGTGCTGTTTTCCAGGGTCCGGTGTTGCAGGTTCGAGGTCCGTTCCATTTGGTTCACGCTCATTGTCTGATTGCACGAAACTCATCCTATGAGCGACTATCGATACAATCAAAAAATTGTCATGGATACATCTCGACATGCCTCGATCCCGCTACAAAACGCTGGTGGATGCCTTTGCCGCCGACATCCGTGCCGGGCGTTTGCCGCCTGGCACGCGCCTGCCGACTCACCGGCAACTGGCGACTGAGCACGGCCTGGCACTGGTCACCGCCAGCCGGGTGTATGCCGAGCTGGAGGGAATGGGCCTGGTCAGTGGCGAAACCGGACGCGGGACCTTTGTCAGGGAGACCTCGCTGCCACCGGGTCAGGGAATCTCGCAGCACGTGGTGGCGGCGGGGATGATCGACCTGAATTTCAACTACCCGTCATTGCCAGGCCAGGCCGACCTGCTGCGCAATGCCTTGCGTCAGCTGGCGTTGTCCGGTGACCTGGAATCCCTCCTGCGTTATCAGCCCCACGCGGGGCGCCTGCATGAGCGGGCCTCGGTCGCGCGCCATCTGCTTGAACGCGGGCTGAGCGTGCCGGCCGGGCAGGTGTTGATCGTCAGCGGCGCCCAGCATGGCCTGGCGGTGGCAATGATGACGCTGCTCAAGCCCGGCGATGTGATCGCCGCCGATGCGCTGACCTATCCCGGTTTCAAGACACTGGCCGAAACGCTGCATCTGGAAGTCCTGCCCATTCCGGTCACGGATACCGGGCCTGATCTGCCTGCTCTGGAAAAACTCTGCCGCAGCCGATCGGTACGGGCCGTGTACTCGATGCCGACCTTGCATAACCCGCTGGGCTGGGTGATGGACGCCGCTCAGCGCGAGCAACTGGTGGTGATAGCGCGCCGGCATGACCTGACCATCATCGAGGACGCTGCCTACGCGTTCCTGGCCGAAAACGTACCGCCGCCACTGGCCGGGCTGGCGCCTGAGAGAACGGTGTATGTGTCCGGTCTGTCGAAGAATGTCGCCACCGGGCTGCGCGTTGGCTTCATGGCCGCACCCGTGCAATGGGTCGCCGCCTTCGAGCGCACCATCATGGCGACCACCTGGAACACCCCCGGCGTGATGACCGCCATCGCCACGGCCTGGCTCGACGATGGCACCGTCAGCCAGCTGGAGTCGCAAAAACGGGCGGACGCCCAGGCCAGGCAAGCCCTGGCCCGGGAGGTTTTGGCGGGGCTCAGGACCATCAGCCACCCGAATTCCTACTTCATCTGGCTGCCGTTGGCCGAAGACGCCCGGGCCGACCGGATCGCCATGGCGCTGATGCGCGAGCAGGTGTCGGTGTCGCCGGCCGAGCCTTTTGCAGTTTCGGCCCATGTGCCGCACGCGATACGCCTGGCGTTGGGCTCGGTGGACATGGACTCGCTGCGCATTGCCCTGAACAAAGTGAAGAGCGTCGTCAGCTATTACTCATAGCGAGGCCGGGCAGGGCAGTTTTCTTCAATACGCGAGCCAGTCGGCGCTTTACCTTGAGGGCCTTGTTCAACTCGACGGAAGAAGGTGTGCAATGAGTCTGATGATGTCCATGGCAGCGTTTGCGCTGGTCGCTTCCATTACCCCGGGGCCGGTCAACATTGTGGCGCTGAGCTCCGGCGCGCGGTTCGGCCTGCGGGCCAGCCAGCGTCACGTGGCCGGGGCCACGCTGGGGTTTGTCTTGCTGTTGGTGCTGATGGGATTGGGCCTGCATGAGTTGTTGCAACAGTGGCCCGCGCTGACGCAGGTGGTGCAATGGGCGGGCGTAGCCTTTCTGTTGTACATGGCCTTCAAGCTGGCGGCAGACAATGGACAGGTGCAAGCCAATGAATCAGCACAGGCCCCGTCGATGCTGTACGGCGCCATCATGCAGTGGCTCAACCCGAAGGCCTGGCTGGCCTGCGTGGCCGGCATGGGCGCGTTTGTCGCCGATGGCGAGGCGCGGCTGGTTTGGCAATTCGCCGCGATTTATCTGGTGATCTGCTATCTGTCGGTCGGTTGCTGGGCTTATGCCGGGACGTTTCTGAGCGGTTTTTTGAACAACCCGGCGGGGATGCGGTTGTTCAATCGCGCCATGGCGTTGTTGCTGGTGGTGAGCGCGGTGTATCTGCTGCTGCCGTAATGGCAGCCACTAGAGATTCAGCCCCGATACTGCCCCGGCGTTGCCGCCAGGTGCTGTTTGAACGCCCGTTGAAAATGCGCCTGATCGGCGAACCCCGCTTCCAGCGCCACGTCTGCAATCAGTTTGCCGCTGCGCAATTGATCCTGGGCGAACTGGATGCGCCGGTTCACCAGGAACGCGTGGGGCGTCATGCCGTAATGCTGTTTGAAGGCGCGGATCAGGTAGGACGGTGACAGTTGCGCTGCCTCGCAAATGTCTTCGAGCCTGAGGGTTTGCGTGCAGTGGTCGCGGATGTAATCGGCGGCACGTTCCAGCTTGAAATTGGGTTCACGCAGCGGTGGGTCGATCGGGTTCAATCGCTGCTGCACATCGGTGAAAAACTCCACCGCCACGCTGTGTTTGCGCAGCACATCCTGTTGTGGGTCGACCAACACTTCATACAAGCCCGCGAGGCCGGCAAACAGGTGGGCGTCCCGCGTATGGGTCAGCGAAAAGCGGCGAAACGCCGTGTCATCGCTGAACCCCAGCTGGTGCTGCAAATCGGTCAGCCACGGCGTATCGACGTACAGCATCAGGTACGACCAGGGTTGGTCCTCGATCGGATTGCAGGCATGGACGTCGCCGGGGTTCATCAGTACGACCGTGCCGGCGCTGACCTCGAATGCGCACTGCTCATGGACATAGGTGCTGCGCCCGGCGGTGATCGCCCCGATGGAAAAGTGCTCGTGGGCATGCCGGGTGTAGCAGACTTCGCGCCCGTCGGCGATGGAGCGGGCTTCGATGAAGGGCAGGGCATCATCGCGCCAGAAGCGCGGGGCCTTGTCGGCGTTTTTGGCAACGGCGTGCTTCATGCTCATTCCTCGGCAGGTCAGTGCCCGAGTGTATTAGCTCTCGCCGTCAAAGGCTCGTTGCAGTTCGGCGATATCGAGTTTTTTCATCTGCATCATCGCCTGCATGGCCCGTTGGGATTTTTTCGTGTCCGGGTCTTTGATCATGTCCATCATCGCGACGGGGACGATCTGCCACGACAGCCCGAACTTGTCCTTGAGCCAACCGCATTGCTGGGCCTCGGGTACGCCACCGGCCGAGAGGTTGCCCCAGTAATGATCGACTTCTTCCTGGGTCAGGCAATTGACCTGAAACGAAACCGCTTCACTGAACTTGAACAACGGCCCGCCGTTGAGGCCGGTGAAGCTCTGCCCGTCGAGCTCGAAGCTGACGGTCATGACCGAACCTTCGGGCCGGCCATGGAATTCGAAACCGGCATGGCCGTAGTGGGTGATGGCCGTGATTTTCGAATGATCGAAGATCGAGCAATAGAACTTCGCCGCCTCTTCGGCCTGATCGTCGAACCACAGGCAAGGCGTGAGTTTTTGTACGCGTAGCATGGTGCCAACTCCTCTTCAGGTTACGCATGTCCAGGACTTTCAGCGTAGTCAGCCTCTGGTCGCCAGGCCGTACCGTAGATCGAGAAAATTGCCACAGGTTTGCGAAAACGTAGTCTTAATGACTTGATGAAGAGTCTAATTGACTATTTGTGTGGTGTGTCGTTATGACTCGTATTCGCACAAGTGCCTGGATCTGAAGGGGTAAAAAGCTGGCACGGGACTTGATCAGGTAAACGTACAACTGAACGCCTTCAGGAGTACGCAAAATGTTCAACTTCTTCAGCAACCCGCAGAACGTTCTTGAGTTGTCGAGCCGTGTGCTCGGTGCTGGCCTGGCGATGCTGCTGGCCGGCATCTACGGTGCCTATCTTTACGACGGCCACCTGTCGATCGTCGTACTGGTGACTATGCACGCCATGACCATTCTCGGCCCGACCCTGTTGAAAATCGGCTATGTCATGCGCCTGCTTTCTCAGTATCGACTGAGCCAAGGCCCGGTCCGGGTGGTGGCTTGATGCGCCGGCTTGCCGTTGCACCGGTATTCAGCCTTGGCTTCCGGCCATTCTTTCTCGCCGGTGCCGGTTTCGCCGCCATCGCCGTGGCTATCTGGGCCTTGTGGCTGTACGGGCGTTTGCCCGGTGCGCAACCGGTGGGCGGCATGCTCGCCTGGCATCGGCATGAAATGCCCTTCGGATTTGCCACGGCCATCATCGCCGGGTTCCTCCTGACTGCGGTGCCCAACTGGACCGGCCGGCCGGGGCTCAAGGGCTGGCCGCTGATCGGCCTGCTGCTGGTGTGGCTGCTGGCGCGGCTGGCGTGGTACCTGCCGATACCGGCATCCTTGCTGCTGGCCTTGCAGGTTCCGTTTCTGCCTCTGTTGGCGTGGGTGTTGGGGCGCGATCTGCTGGCTGCGGGCAAGCGCGAGAATTATCCGATTCTATTGATGGTGTCGTTGCTGGCCGGGTGTCAGGCATTGACGTTGCTGGGGTTTGTCGTTGATGACGCCAATCTGCAACGTCATGGCGTGCTGGCCGCTTTGTGGCTGGTGGGCGCGCTGATGAGCGTGATCGGCGGGCGGGTGATTCCGTTCTTCATCCAGCGCGGCTTGAATCGTCCGGCAACGCCTGCAGCCCATCCGTTGCCGGGCAAGGTGTTGCTGGTCAGTGCCATGCTGGCGGCGGTGTCTTTTGCCGCCGGTTTGAACGACGTCCCACGTGTGTGGCTGGCAGTGTTGTTTGCGTTGCTGAGCGGCTTGCATCTGCTGCGCCTGTGGCGCTGGCATGACCGCGGCCTGTGGCGCGTGCCGCTACTGTGGTCGCTGTACTTGGCTTACGCCTGGCTCGCGGTGGCGACGCTGGCCATGGCGCTGTGGCACCTGGGCGTGATGCCGCAACAAAGCCTGGCCACCCATTCGCTGGCCGTTGGCGGTATCGGCGGGTTGATCCTGGCGATGATCGCGCGGGTCAGCCTGGGGCATACCGGGCGGCCGTTGCTGCCCTCGAAAGTAATCGTTGCGGGATTTGCCCTGGTGCTGGTGGCGGGTGTGTCACGGGTGTTGCTGGTGCCGTTTTCCGGGTGGGGATTGGGAATGTCGGCGCTGCTTTGGTGTATGGCATTCGGGCTGTTTCTGTCGCGTTACACCGGTATTTTGCTCAAGCCGAGGGTGTAGGAGCGAAGCTTGCTCGCGACGGCCGTGAACGATAACGCGCCCTGTCTGAATGACCGCGTTGTACTGGCGTTTTTCGCGAGCAAGCTCGCTCCTACAGGTGACCGGTGGTCGACGCACCACGGCCTGCCGGCAAATTTGCGCTTAGCTGAAGGGATAGCCCGGGGCGCGCGCAGGTTGGACAAGACCGCAGCGGCGCCCCTTCAGATCATCGTGAGCCTGAGGAACTGCGCCATGCTGACCCTGAACATCAATGGCCAGGATCAGGAGCTGGATGTCCCCGCCGACATGCCGCTGCTCTGGGTCTTGCGCGATGTGGCCCACCTCACCGGCACCAAATTCGGCTGCGGTATCGCCCAATGCGGGGCCTGCACCGTGCACGTCGACGGCGCGCCGCTACGTGCCTGTATCACACCGGCCACGGCTGTGGCCGATGGGCAAAGGATTCTCACCATCGAAGGCCTGTCCGCGGACGGTTCGCACCCGGTGCAACAGGCCTGGGCGGAACTTGACGTGGTCCAGTGTGGTTACTGCCAGTCCGGGCAGATCATGTCGGCGGCGGCGTTGCTGGCGAAGATTCCGAAACCGACCGACAGCGACATCGATCAGGCACTGTCCGGCAACATCTGCCGCTGCGGCACTTACCCGCGGATTCGCGCCGCCGTCAAGCGCGCCGCCGAGCTGGGTTGAGGTTGCCATGAACAGCATCGACAGGTTATCGCGCCGTGGTTTTCTCAAGGGCAGTGCCTGGCTGGGCGGTGGGCTGGTGGTCGCGTTTGTCATTCCCGGCGCTCACCGGTTCGCCATGGGCGCGCAGAACCAGGGCAACGTGTTTGCGCCAAACGCCTTCCTGCGCATTGGCAATGACAACAGTGTCACTGTGTTGCTCGGGCACTCGGAAATGGGCCAGGGCATCTGGACCGGCCTGACCATGTTGATCGCCGAAGAACTCGACGCCGACTGGGCGAAAATCCGCGTCGAACATGCCCCGGCATCGGCCGCCGATTACGGCCTGGCCGGGTTTGGCGGGATGCAAATCACTGGTGGTTCGACCTCGACCTGGATGGAATTCGACCGCTATCGCCAGGCCGGCGCAGCGGCGCGCTTGATGCTGATCGAGGCGGCGGCCAAGCGTTTCAATGTTCCGCCGTCCGGGATTCAAACCGAGTCGGGCGTGGTCATCGCTGGCGAGCATCGCGCCACTTATGGCGAATTGGCCGATGACGCAGGTCAGTTGCCTCGGCCGGACCCGGCCTCGATCAAACTCAAGGACGCCAAGGACTGGCGGCTGATCGGCAAACCCACCAGGCGCCTGGACACACCGGAGAAAATCACCGGGCGGGCGAAATTCGGCATGGACGTGCAGTTTGACGGGCTGATGACCGCGATGGTCGCCCGTTCACCCACATTCGGCGGTAGCGTCAGATCCTTTGAAGGCGCCGAAGCGCTGGCGATTCCGGGTGTACACAAAGTGGTGCAGGTGCCGACAGGCATCGCGGTGATTGCCGAACATTATTGGGCGGCGAAGCTGGGCCGCGATGCGCTGAAAATCGACTGGAACCCGGGGCCGAATGCCGGGCTCGATAGCCAGGCGCTGCTGGAAAGCTTCCGCAAACTCGCCGCCACCCCAGGCCTGAACGCCGGTCAGGCCGGCGATACCCAGGCTGCGCTGGCGAAAGCGGCGAAGACCATCGACGCTGAATACAGCGTGCCTTATCTGGCCCACGCGCCGATGGAACCACTGAACTGCACGGTGCGCATCACCAAGGACAAGTGCGAAATCTGGACCGGTACCCAGTTTCAGACCCTGGATCAAATGGTCGCCGGGGAAATCACCGGGCTCAAGCCCGAACAGGTCGAGATCCATACCGAGTTTCTTGGCGGCGGCTTCGGGCGACGGGCCAATCCGACGTCGGATTTCGTCAGCGAAGCGGTGTATGTCGCCAAGGCCGCAGGTGCACCGGTGAAAACCGTGTGGGCGCGGGAGGATGACATCCGTGGCGGCTATTATCGCTCGGCGTTCCTGCACCATGCACGCATCGGGCTGGATGCCGACGGCCTGCCATTGGCCTGGAAGCATGTGATGGTCGGGCAGTCGATCATGGCCGGCACCTCGCTTGAAGCGAGCATGGTCAAGGACGGGATCGACAAGACCTCCGTCGAGGGCGTGGCCGATAGCCCCTACCTCGAAGGGCTGGCCAATCACCAGATTGAACTGCACTCACCGAAGACCGGGATCAGCGTGTTGTGGTTACGTTCGGTGGGGCACACCCACACCGCGTTTGTCATGGAATCGCTGATCGATGAACTGGCCACGGCAGCGGGCAAGGATCCGGTGGAGTATCGGCGCACCTTGCTCAAGGACCATCCGCGCCACCTCGGTGTGCTGAACCTTGCGGTGGAGAAAGCCAACTGGAAGGCGCCGTTGCCGGATGGCCATGCACTGGGTGTGGCGGTGCACGAGTCGTTCGGCAGTTACGTGGCTCAGGTGGCCGAAGTGTCCCAGGACAACCTCGCCATTCGCGTGCACCGGGTGGTGTGCGCGGTGGACTGCGGCATCGCGGTCAACCCGCAGAGTATCGCCGCGCAGATGGAGTCGTGCATTACCTTTGGCCTGGGCTTCACCTTGCACAGCAAACTGACGCTCAAGGACGGGCAGGTGGTGCAGTCCAACTACCACGACTATCAGGTGCTGCGGCTCAACGAAATGCCGGTGGTCGAAGTGCATATCGTACCCAGCAGCGACAAGCCCGGCGGCATCGGCGAAGCCGGTGTGCCACCCACGGCCCCGGCAGTGGCCAACGCGGTGTTTGCCCTGACCGGCCAGCGTCTGCGGGAGCTGCCGTTGCAGCTGTCGGGGGTGTGAGATGAAACGACATCATTGGTTGCTTGGGACGGTGATCCTGATCTGTCTCGTAGCCTACGCATCGCACGTGTTTGCCGATGACCGCGAGGCCTTGCAGGCGTTCGACACCGTGCAGAAGGTCTTCCAGAGCCCCCGTTGCCAGAACTGCCACATTCCCGGTGATTCGCCGCTGCAATTCGATGCCGGGGTGCCGCACGCGATGAATGTCGTGCGTGGCATGGACGGCAAGGGCTCGGCCGGGTTGCCCTGTGCGACGTGCCATGCCCAAAGTAATCCGCCGGCCAGTTATGGGCCTCACGCGCCACCCGGCGCGCCACACTGGAGCCTGCCGCCGGCAGCGCAGCGGATGGCCTGGATCGGCCTGCCGGCCGACCGGCTATGCGCGATGATCAAGGATCGCTCGAGCAACGGCGATCGGGATTTCGCCGCGCTGATCAAACACGTCAGCGACGACAAGCTGGTGCTATGGGGCTGGAGTCCGGGCGGCAATCGCGCGCCGGTGCCGGTGCCCCACGATATCTTCGTCACCCGGTTCAAGCGCTGGGCCGATGCAGGAGGGCCGTGCCCGGTGTCGGGTAGCTGACCAGCGGCACGCAAACAGGGAGCCAATGCAGGTATGAGCGACTCTAACGTGCATACCTGCCAAAGGAGTGAACGATGTTGATCTCAGGAAAAACGGGCAAATCGGGTCAATCCACCAATCAGTTGCTCACGCCACAGCAAGAACGTGAACGGCTGCGCGATCTGGCGCGCCAGGCCGAGCGAGAGTTGGCGGGCGTGCAAATGGCGAGCATGGATGAGCTGACGCTGCTGTCCAATCGCCATGGTTTCAGCGAACTGGCCAAACTCGGACTGGACGCTTGCCGGGAAGTGGCGACGCCGGCGACGCTGCTGTACTTCACCCTCGATGAATTCAAGCGCAACTGTTATCTGTATGGCCGGGCCAAGGGTGACGATGCGCTCAAGACATTCGCCGATGTCCTGCGTATCGGCTTTCGTGAAAACGATGTGGTCGGACGGCTCGAAGGCGACCGGTTCGCGGCGCTGCTGACCGGTTCCAGTGTCGTGGAGATTGCAGCGATCAAGGCGCGACTCGACGAGATACTCGATGAACGCAACGCCACGGCGCATCGCAGTTATGACATTCGGTTCCGCGTTGTCCAGGTCGAGTATGACCCTGAGGTTCATGACTCAATCGAGGACCTGTTAGCTGAGGCCGAGCGGGTGATGAGCCGTTAGGGCTGTGAAGTATTGGCGGGCCTCTTCGCGAGCAAGCCCGCTCCCACAGGGATCTTCAGTGCTACATGGATCCAGTGTGGGAGCGGGCTTGCTCGCGAAGAGGCCCGAACAGGCAACACATACTTTCACTTGGCAAACAGTTGCCCGATATCCTTGAACGCCTTGAACTCCAGCGCATTACCGCAAGGATCAAACAGAAACATCGTCGCCTGTTCCCCCACCAGCCCCTGAAAACGAATCCCCGGCTCGATCACGAAGCGAGTCTCCAGCGACTTCAGCCGCTCGGCCAGCGTCTCCCATTCCGCCATGCCGAGCACCACGCCAAAATGCGGCACCGGCACATCGTGACCATCAACGGCATTGGTGTGCGCGGCTTCTTGCGCAGGATTTTTCGGCGCCAGGTGAATCACCAGTTGATGACCGAAGAAATTGAAATCCACCCAATGATCGCTTGAGCGACCTTCCTCCAGGCCAAACACCTCACCGTAAAAGCGCCGGGCGGCAGGCAAGTCGTAGACGGGAATGGCCAGGTGAAAAGGGGACAGTTGCATCAGGCGTACCTCGGTGGCGGGTGGGAGTGCGTTGAGTTTAGTCCTGTGCTTTTTGATTGAAAGACGATAATTTTTGCGTCGAGCTCAAATTATTTCGATCAATCGAGGCCGCTATGCTGCGAGAACTGAAAACCTTTGTCGCCGTGGCGCGTCACGGCACCTTCGCCGCGGCCGGCATGCACATCGGCCTGACGCAATCGGCGGTCAGCGCGCAGATTCGCAATCTGGAACACGCCCTGGGCATCCGTCTGTTCGACCGCACTGGCCGCCAGGCACTGCTCAATGCAGCAGGGCAGCGTGCATTGCCAATGGCCAGGGAAATGCTCGAAACCTTCAGCCGCATGGCTGTCAGTGACGATGTCGGTGAGTACCGTGGCGAGTTGAAAATTGGCGCGGTGGCGACGGCGCAGACCGGGTTGCTGCCACAGGCGCTGCTGCGATTGCGCCAGCAGGCACCCTTGCTGGAGCCCAAGCTGGTGCCCGGTGTATCGCTGAACCTGCTGAGCCAGGTGGACACGGGAGAAGTGGATCTGGCGATCCTGATCAAGCCACCGTTCGAGTTGCCCAAGGAGTTGTTCGCACAGGTGATTCGCCGGGAGCCGTTTGTACTGATCGTACCGGCGGACCTGGAGGACGATGATCCGTTGCAACTGCTGGCTGAGCACCCTCATGTGCGCTACGACCGCAATTCGTTTGGCGGGCGGCTAGTGACGCGTTTTCTGCGTGAGCAACGGATTGAAGTGCGCGTGGCGCTGGAGCTGGATGAACTGGAGGCCATTGTCAAAATGGTCGAGTGTGGGTTGGGGGTTTCGCTGCTGCCGGAGGCGGGGCTGTGGCTGGAGCATGGGGCGAAGGTCAGGGTGATTCGGTTGGGTGAGTTGACCTTCTACCGCGAGATCGTGCTGTTGCAGCGCTACAGCCAGCGCAATCAGCCGATTCAGCAGTTGTTCGCCAAATGCCTGACACAACACTGACCCTCTGTAGGAGCGAGCTGGCTCGCGAAGGTCGTCAACGATAACGCGCGCAGTCTGGATGAACACGGCGTGCCCGGGTTTTTCGCGAGCAGGCTCGCTCCTACAGGGGGTGCTACATCGGCCGGAAATCGCAGGCATAAAAAAACCGCCTGAAAAGGCGGTTTTTTTGTAGCCGACCGAAGATTACTCTTCGAGGCTGCCCATGGCGGTGGTGTTGAAGCCACCGTCCACGTACATGATTTCACCGCTGATGCCGGACGCCAGGTCCGAGCACAGGAAGGCGCCGGCGTTGCCGACCTCTTCGATGGTGACGTTGCGGCGCAGCGGAGTTTGCGCTTCGTTGGCGGCCAGCATCTTGCGGAAGTTCTTGATGCCGGAAGCGGCGAGGGTGCGGATCGGACCTGCCGATACACAGTTGACGCGAGTACCGTCCGGGCCCAGGGAGCCGGCCAGGTAGCGTACGCCCGCTTCCAGGGAAGCCTTGGCCATGCCCATTACGTTGTAGTTCGGCATGGTGCGCTCGGCGCCCAGGTACGACAGGGTCAGCAGGCTGCCGTTGCGGCCTTTCATCATTTCACGGCCGGCCTTGGCCAGTGCCACGAAGCTGTAGGCGCTGATGTCGTGAGAGATGCGGAAACCTTCACGGGTGGTGGCTTCGGTGAAGTCGCCGTCCAGTTGGTCGCCCGGGGCGAAGCCCACGGAGTGCACGATGCAGTCCAGGCCATCCCACTTCTTGCTCAGTTCTTCGAAGACCTTGGCGATTTCTTCATCGCTGGCCACGTCGCACGGGAAGCACAGCTCAGGGCTCGAACCCCAGCCTTGTGCGAACTCTTCGACACGACCCTTGAGTTTGTCGTTCTGATAAGTGAAGGCAAGCTCAGCGCCCTCGCGATGCATGGCGGCAGCGATGCCGGATGCGATGGACAGCTTGCTGGCGACACCGACGATCAGTACGCGCTTACCGGCGAGAAAACCCATGTGTTGCTCCTCTTTCAGGTTATTGCGCAGTGGCCGGAGCCAGAAAAGCGGCTTCCAGCAACTGCTGTGTATATGGATGTTGGGGGGCGGCAAAAATGCTTTGCGCGTCTCCCTGTTCGACCACTTGGCCATGCTTGACCACCATCAACTGGTGGCTCAGCGCTTTCACCACAGCCAGGTCATGGCTGATAAACAGATACGTCAGGTTGTACTTGGTTTGCAGCGAACGCAAAAGCTCCACCACTTGGCGCTGTACGGTGCGGTCGAGAGCCGAGGTCGGCTCGTCCAGCAAAATCAACGCCGGTTTTAACACCAATGCCCGGGCAATGGCGATTCTCTGCCGTTGCCCGCCGGAAAATTCGTGGGGGTAGCGATGCCGGGTTTCCGGATCCAGGCCTACCTCCTTGAGTGCTGCAATGATCGCTTGTTCCTGTTCCGCCTCGGTGCCCATCTTGTGGATCCGCAGGCCTTCGCCAACGATGTCATTCACGCACATCCGTGGGCTCAGGCTGCCGAACGGGTCCTGAAACACCACTTGCATCTCCCGTCGCAGCGGCCTGACTTGTTGCTGCGTCAGGCAGTCTAGCGGCTGGCCTTCAAAGCGAATGGCGCCTTTGCTGGCGATCAACCGCAAAATCGCCAGGCCCAGCGTCGACTTGCCGGAACCGCTTTCACCCACGATCCCCAGGGTCTGGCCCTGGGGCAGGCTGAAGTTGATGCCGTCCACCGCCTTGACGTAATCCACCGTGCGCTTGAGCAAGCCTTTCTTGATCGGAAACCAGACTTTCAGGTCTTCGACCGCCAGCAAGGGCGGGCCGATCACGTTGCTTGCAGGCTTGCCGCCGGGCTCCGCTGCCAGCAGTTCCCGAGTGTACGGATGCTGCGGCGCGCGGAACAATTCTTCGCACGATGCCTGTTCGACGATGCAACCTTGCTGCATGACACATACGCGATGCGCAATTCTTCGCACAAGGTTCAAATCATGGCTGATCAGCAGCAGGGCCATGCCCAATCGGGCCTGCAGTTCCTTGAGCAACTCGAGGATTTTCAGCTGAACGGTCACGTCCAGCGCAGTGGTCGGCTCGTCGGCGATCAGCAGTTCCGGCTCGTTGGCCAGGGCCATGGCGATCATCACCCGTTGACGCTGGCCGCCGGACAATTCGTGGGGCAGGGCCTTGAGGCGTTTGTGCGGCTCGGGGATGCCGACCATCTCCAGCAGTTCCAGCGTGCGTTTGGTCGCGACCTTGCCGGTCAGCCCTTTGTGGATGCCCAGCACCTCGTTGATCTGCTTTTGAATCGAGTGCAGGGGATTGAGCGAGGTCATCGGCTCCTGGAAGATCATCGCAATGCGGTTGCCGCGAATGTGGCGAATGGTCTTTTCTTTCAGGTTCAGCAGGTTCTGCCCGGAATATTCGATCGTGCCGGACGGATGCCGGGCAAGGGGGTAGGGCAGCAGGCGCAGGATCGAATGGGCGGTGACCGATTTGCCGGAACCGCTCTCGCCGACCAGGGCCAGGGTTTCGCCGCGCTTGATGTCGAAGCTGACGCCTTCGACGGCCCGCTGGCAGCGATTGCCGACGACAAAGTCGACGGACAGGTCGCGCACTTCGATCAGATTGTGCTGATTCATTTCACTTCCTCGGGTCGAAGGCATCGCGAGCGGACTCACCGATGAACACCAGCAAACTCAACATCAAGGCCAGCACCGCAAAAGCACTGATGCCCAGCCACGGCGCCTGCAGGTTGGATTTGCCCTGGGCCACCAGTTCCCCCAGCGAAGGGCTGCCCGCCGGCAGGCCGAAGCCGAGGAAGTCCAGGGCGGTCAATGTGCCGATGGCGCCGGTGAGGATGAACGGCATGAAGGTCATGGTCGAGACCATCGCGTTGGGCAAGATGTGGCGGAACATGATCGCACCGTTCTGCATGCCCAGGGCGCGGGCGGCGCGTACGTATTCCAGGTTGCGACCGCGCAGGAACTCGGCGCGCACCACATCCACCAGGCTCATCCACGAGAACAGCAGCATGATCCCCAGCAACCACCAGAAGTTGGGCTGCACGAAGCTGGCGAGGATGATCAGCAAGTACAACACCGGCAGCCCGGACCAGATCTCCAGGAAGCGCTGCCCGGCCAGATCCACCCAGCCACCGTAGAAACCCTGCAAGGCCCCGGCGATCACGCCGATGATCGAGCTGAGCACCGTCAGGGTCAGGGCAAACAGTACTGAAATGCGGAAGCCGTAGATCACCCGGGCCAGCACATCGCGGCCCTGATCGTCGGTGCCCAGCAGGTTGTCCGTCGAGGGCGGGGCCGGGGCCGGGACTTTCAGGTCGTAGTTGATGCTCTGGTAGCTGTAGGGGATCGGCGCCCACAGCACCCAGGCGTCCTTGGCCTTGAGCAGTTCGCGGATGTACGGACTCTTGTAGTTGGCTTCCAGCGGAAATTCGCCGCCGAAGGTGGTTTCCGGGTAGCGCTTGAGCGCCGGGAAGTACCAGTTGTTGTCGTAATGCACCGCCAGCGGCTTGTCGTTGGCAATCAGCTCGGCACCGAGGCTGGCACCGAACAGGATCAGGAACAGCCACAGCGACCACCACCCGCGCCTGTTGGCCTTGAACAGTTCGAAGCGCCGGCGATTGAGGGGGGACAGGTTCATCTCAATGCTCCCGGCTTTCGAAGTCGATGCGCGGATCGACAAGGGTGTAGGTGAGGTCGCCGATCAGTTTTACCACCAACCCGAGCAGGGTGAAGATGAACAGCGTGCCGAACACCACCGGGTAATCGCGGTTGATCGCCGCCTCGAAACTCATCAGGCCGAGGCCGTCAAGGGAGAAGATCACCTCTACCAGCAACGAGCCGGTGAAAAAGATGCCGATCAAGGCTGAAGGGAAACCGGCGATCACCAGCAGCATGGCGTTGCGGAACACGTGGCCGTACAGCACGCGGTGATTGGTCAGTCCCTTGGCCTTGGCGGTGATCACGTACTGCTTGTTGATCTCGTCGAGAAAGCTGTTCTTGGTCAGCAGGGTCATGGTCGCGAAGTTGCCGATGACCAGCGCGGTCACCGGCAGCGCCAGGTGCCAGAAGTAGTCGAGGACCTTGCCGCCCATGCTCAGTTCATCGAAGTTGTTCGAGGTCAGCCCGCGCAACGGGAACCAGTCCAGGTAACTGCCGCCGGCAAATACCACGATCAACAGGATGGCGAACAGGAACGCCGGGATCGCATAGCCGACGATGATCGCCGAACTGGTCCAGACGTCGAAGTGGCTGCCGTGCCGCTTCGCCTTGGCGATTCCCAGCGGGATCGACACCAGGTACATGATCAGCGTGCTCCACAGCCCGAGGGAGATCGAGACCGGCATCTTTTCCTTGATCAGGTCGATGACCTTGGCGTCACGGAAGAAGCTGTCGCCGAAATCCAGCGACGCATAGTTCTTGACCATGATCCACAGGCGTTCCGGCGCCGATTTGTCGAAGCCGTACATGTGTTCGATTTCCTTGACCAGCGCCGGGTCCAGGCCCTGGGCGCCGCGATAGGCCGAGCCTGCCACCGACACTTCGGCACCACCGCCAGCGATGCGGCTGGTGGCGCCTTCAAAGCCTTCGAGCTTGGCGATCATTTGCTCCACCGGCCCGCCCGGAGCAGCCTGGATGATCACGAAGTTGATCAGCAGGATGCCGAACAGGGTGGGAATGATCAGCAGCAGTCGCCGAAAAATGTACGCCAGCATCTGATTACTCCGTGCCCGCAGGACCGGCCTGCAGTGTGGTTTCGACTTCTATCGCAGGCTTGATATCAGGCTTGACCCACCAGGTGGCCGTGCCGATGTCGTATTTAGGCGAGACCTTCGGGTGGCCGATGTGGTTCCAGTACGCCACGCGCCAGGTCTTGATGTGCCAGTTTGGTATTACGTAATAGCCCCATTGCAGAACGCGGTCCAGCGCGCGGGCATGGGCCACCAGGCTCTTGCGCGAATCGGCGTTGATCAGTTGCTCGACCAGTTGATCGACCACCGGGTCTTTCAGGCCCATGGAGTTGCGGCTGCCGGGTTTGTCGGCGGCGGCCGACATCCAGAATTCCCGTTGTTCGTTCCCCGGCGAGTTGGATTGCGGGAAGCTGCCGACGATCATGTCGAAGTCCCGGGAACGCACGCGGTTGATGTATTGCGAGACGTCGACCCGGCGAATCACCAGGTCGATACCCAGGTCGCTCAGGTTGCGCTTGAACGGTAGCAACACCCGTTCGAACTCGGTCTGGGCCAGCAGGAACTCGATGGCCACCGGTTTGCCGGTGGCGTCGACCATCTTGTCATCGACAATGCGCCAGCCGGCCTCCTGCAACAGTTGATAGGCTTCCCGTTGCTGGGTGCGGATCATGCCGCTAGCGTCGGTGCTCGGGTTCTGGAACGCTTCGCTGAATACTTGCGGTGGCAGCTTGCTGCGCAACGGATCGAGGATCGCCACCTGATCGGCATCCGGCAGGCCGGTGGCGGCCATTTCCGAGTTTTCGAAGTAGCTGCGGGTACGCACATAGGCGCTGTTGAACAGCTGCTTGTTGGTCCATTCGAAGTCCAGCAATAGCGACAAGGCCTGGCGCACGCGCACATCCTGGAACACCGGGCGGCGCAAATTGAACACGAACCCTTGCATGCCGGTCGGATTGCCGTTGGGAATCTGTTCCTTGACCAGCCGACCTTCGGTGACCGCTGGAGTGTTGTAGGCGTTGGCCCAGTTTTTCGCGGTCATTTCCAGCCAGTAGTCGAACTGCCCGGCCTTGAGCGCTTCCAGGGCCACGGTGTTGTCACGGTAGTAATCGGTGGTCATCACGTCGAAATTATAGAAACCCCGATTGACCGGCAGGTCCTTGCCCCAGTAATCCTTGACGCGCTCATAGCGCACCGAGCGCCCGGCCTTCACTTCGCCGACCTTGTACGGGCCGCTGCCCAGCGGAATTTCCAGGTTGCCCTTATTGAAGTCGCGGTCGGCCCACCAATGCTTGGGCAGCACCGGCAACTGGCCAAGGATCAGCGGCAGTTCGCGGTTGTTGGTGTGCTTGAACTTGAACAGTACGGTGAGCGGGTCTTCGGCGACCGCTTCCGCCACGTCGTTGTAGTAGCCGCGGTACATCGGGGCGCCGTCCTTGGTCAGCATCTGGAAGCTGAACACCACGTCTTCGGCACGCACCGGATGGCCATCATGGAAGCGCGCTTCGGGGCGCAGGTAGAAGCGCACCCAACCGTTGTCCGGGGCTTTTTCGATCAGCCGGGCGATCAGGCCGTACTCGGTGAACGGTTCGTCCAGGCCTTGCTTGGCCAGGGTGTCGTAGATCATGCCGATATCGTCCGCCGGCACGCCTTTGCTGATGAACGGGTTAAGGCTGTCGAAGCCGCCGAAACCGGCCTGACGGAATATTCCGCCCTTGGGCGCGTCCGGATTGACGTAGTCGAAGTGCTTGAAGTCGGCCGGGTATTTCGGCGGCTCGTTGTACAGGGTCACTGCGTGTTGCGGGGCGGCGCAGGCCAGCCCGGCGAACAACAGGCCGCTGGCCTGCAGGAGCAGGGTGCGGATGGGCTTCATTGATCTTTCTCCGAAGATTTCAGCCACCACGCGTTCAGGCCCAGGGTATAGGGCGGCGTGGTGACGAAGGCGAGCCGGTTGCGGTACGCCAGGCGGTGATAATTGAGGTACCAGTTGGGGACGATGTAGTGCTGCCACAGCAGCACGCGGTCAAGGGCCTTGCCGGCGGCGACTTGCTCGTCGCGGTTGCGGGCGGCCAGCAACTGTTCGAGCAAATGGTCGACCACCGGGTTGGCGATGCCCGCGTAGTTCTTGCTGCCCTTGACCCCGGCCTGGCTGGAGTGAAAGTACTGCCACTGCTCCAGGCCGGGGCTGAGGGTCTGGTTGAGGGTCATCAGAATCATGTCGAAATCGAACTGGTCGAGGCGCTGCTTGTATTGTGCGCGATCGACCGTGCGCAGCCGCGCATCGATGCCGATGCTGGCGAGGTTCTCGACATAAGGCTGGAGGATGCGTTCCAGGTTTGGATTGACCAGCAGCAGCTCCAGCCGCAAGGGTTGCCCGGCGGCGTTTTGCAGGTGCTGGCCATTGAGCTTCCAGCCGGCTTCGGCGAGCAGGCCGAGGGCATTGCGCAAGGTCTCCCTGGGGATGGCGCGCCCGTCGGTCTGCGGCAAGCTGAACGGCTCGGTAAAGAGCCTGGCCGGCAGCTGTTCACGATAGGGCTTGAGCAACAGCCATTCATGCCCGACCGGTAAACCGCTGGCCGAGAATTCGCTGTTGGGGTAGTAGCTCATGGCGCGTTGGTAGGCACCGCCGAACAGCGTGCGGTTGGTCCACTCAAAGTTGAACATCAGCCCCAGTGCTTCACGGACCTTGGCGTCCGAGAAAGTCGGACGACGGCTGTTCATGAACAGGCCCTGGGTCTGGGTCGGGATCTGGTGGGGGATCTGCGCCTTGACCACTTCGCCGCGGCGTATGGCGGGAAAGTTGTAGCCGGTGTCCCAGTTCTTCGCCTGATGTTCGATGTAGATGTCGAATTCACCGGCCTTGAACGCCTCGAAGGCCACGTCACTGTCGCGGTAGAACTCGACTTCCATGCGGTCGAAGTTGTACTTGCCGCGATTGACCGGCAGGTCCTTGCCCCAGTAATCGTTGACCCGTTCGAAGACGATCTGTCGCCCTGGCGTGACCGACGTGATGCGATACGGTCCGCTGCCCAGCGGCGCCTCGAAGGTGGTGGCCTTGAAGTCGCGACCTTTCCAGTAGTGCTGTGCCAGCACCGGCATTTCGCCCAGGCGCAGGATCAGCAGTGGATTACCGGCGCGCTTGAACACGAAACGGACCCGCTGCGGGTTGAGGATGTCGACCCGTTGCACTTCCTGAAGGCTGGTGCGGTACAGCGGATGGCCTTCCTTGAGCAGCAGGCGATAGGAGAACGCGACGTCGTAGGCGGTGATCGGCGTACCGTCATGGAAGCGTGCTTCGGGACGCAGGTTGAACACCACCCAGCTGCGGTCCTCGCTGTACTCCACCGACTGGGCAATCAGGCCATAGCTGGACGCGGGCTCGTCACCCGAAGGCGCGTACTGCCCGGTGCCGACCATCAGCGGCTCGTTGAGCTCATTGATGCCGTATTGCAGGAAGTTCGGTGTGGTGACCGGGCTGGTGCCCTTGAAGGTGTACGGGTTGAGCGTATCGAAGGTGCCAAACGCCATCACCCGCAACGTACCGCCCTTGGGCGCTTGCGGGTTGACCCAGTCGAAGTGGGTAAATCGGGCCGGATACTTGAGCGTGCCGAACTGCGCATAACCATGGCTTTCGCTGATCGTCGCGCTTGCGGTGGAGCTCAAGGCCAGGCTGATCAGGAGCAGGGGCAGGGGACGCTTCAAATAGGGGATCCGATCCAGGCGGCTTGGGCATTATGGATCGTACAGTAACAGCTTGTATGGGCAGGAAAAAGACGGGGGATCCGGGCGATCACAATCCTGTAGGAGCGAGCTTGCTCGCGATGGTGGTCAACGATGACACGGGGCGCCTGAATCAACTCGGTGCCCTTGGGTTTTTCGCGAGCAAGCTCGCTCCTACAGTAGTTTTAATGCGGATTGGCCACCGTCAACATCTGACCGGGCTTGAGCGCCTGGCCGACACGCGGGTTCCAGCGCTTGAGGTGCTGCATCTCTACATTGAAGCGCTTGGCCACGATGTACAGCGAGTCGCCTTGCTGGACCTTGTACGTGGTCTGCTGCTTCTTGTTGTTTGCCGCAATCACGGTGTTGACCCGCCCGGAATTGCGTTTGCCGTTGTCCTGCATGACCAGGGTCTGGCCGGGCTTGAGATTCTTGCCGGTCATGTTGTTCCAGCGTTGCAGGTCCTTCACGTCAACGTTGTTGGCCTTGGCGATGGAGCCGAGGTTGTCACCCCGTTTGACCCGGTAGGAGCGCCTGGCGCTGGCGACCTGGGTGTCGTCGGCGCCTTCGAAGACCGGCTTGAGCGATTTCTTGCTGATCAACTCTTCAGGACGCATGGTCTGGAGGCTGCTGGTCAGCAGTTGCGCCTTGGAGGTCGGCACCAGCAGGTGCTGCGGGCCGTCGATGGTGGTGCGCTGCTTGAATGCCGGGTTGAGCTGGAACAGTTCGTCTTCGTCGATGTTGGCGACTTCAGCGACCTTGGACAGGTCCATGCGCTGGTTGATTTCGACGACCTGGAAGTAGGGTTCGTTGGCGATCGGATTGAGGTTCACGCCGTAGGCTTCCGGTGCCATCACCACTTGCGACAGTGCCAGCAGCTTCGGTACGTAGGCCTGGGTTTCGGCCGGCAACGGCAGGTTCCAGTAGTCGGTCGGCAGGCCGAGGCGCTCGTTGCGCTCGATGGCCCGGCTGACGGTGCCTTCGCCTGCGTTATAGGCCGCCAGGGCCAGCAACCAGTCGCCGTTGAACATGTCGTGCAGGCGGGTCAGGTAATCCATCGCGGCGGTGGTCGACGCGGTGATGTCGCGCCGGCCATCATAGAATCGGGTTTGACGCAGGTTGAAGTAGCGCCCGGTGGAGGGGATGAATTGCCAAAGACCCACCGCGTCGGCCCGGGAATAGGCCATCGGGTTGTAGGCACTTTCAATCACTGGCAGCAGTGCCAGTTCCAGCGGCATGTTGCGCTCTTCAAGGCGTTCGACGATGTAGTGAATGTAGAGGCTGCCACGTTCGCCGGCGTTTTCCAGGAACGATGGATTGCTGGCGAACCAGAGGCGCTGTTGCTCGATGCGCGGGTTGACACCCAGCCCGTCCTGCAACTGGAAGCCCTGCCGCATACGCTCCCAGACGTCCTGTGGAATTTGCGGACTGGGTTTTTCGCTCAGCCAGATCGGCTTCTGCTTGGCGCGCGCGGCGATGTTCGGCGTATGCGCCGCATCGGTCTGCGGCGCATGGCTGGAACAGCCCGCCAGGGTGGCGGACACAGCCACCGCTATGGCTTGAGCCAAGCGGGTCAATGCGTCGGAACTGATGGCTTTGCGAATAGGTGACGACATTGGCTGGAAGTAAGTTCCGGGCAAAAATGTCGGGCGATTCTAGGAAGCGCACCCAGCGCGGTCAACCTTTCAGAATTGTTGCAACCTTACGAGATCCTTTTAGAACGTATCTTTCCAGGCTCGAAGAGCAGCAAAAACCATATCGGGCGCCGAGTTATCGGTGCCGGTCCGTTCGTCCGCTTTTTCTTTAACGGATGTTTCGCCGGAGCGCAAAAACGGGTTTGTGAGCTTTTCCAGTGCCAGTGTCGACGGCAGCGTCAGGATCCCGGATTCCCGTTGCCGGGTGACTTTGGCCAGGCGCTCGGCGGTGTGCGGATTGTCCGGTTCGACGGCCGCCGCAAACTTCAGGTTACTGAGGGTGTATTCGTGGGTGCAGTAGACCAGCGTGTCTTCCGGCAACGCCGCGAGGCGTGTCAGCGAGCTGTGCATTTGCTGTGGCGTGCCTTCGAACAAGCGCCCGCAACCGGCGGCAAACAAGGTGTCACCGCAAAACAGCAGCCCGTGATGGTAATAGGCGATATGCCCCAGGGTGTGACCCGGGACCGCGATGACGTCGAAGTCCCAGCCGAGCACGCTGACCTTGTCGTTGTCCTTGAGCGCGACGTCCCGCGCCGGGATCTTTTCGCTGGCCGGACCAAAGACTTTCGCGTTTGTCGCTTTCTTCAGCAATTCGACGCCGCCGACGTGGTCATGATGGTGGTGAGTGATCAAAATATCACTCAGTACCCAGCCCGGATTGGCCGCGAGCCAGGCTTGTACCGGGGCGGCATCACCCGGGTCGACCACCGCGCAGCGTTTGCTGCCGTGGTCCTGTAACAACCAGATGTAGTTGTCGGTAAAGGCGGGCAGGGCAGTGATCTGTATCATCGTCGGATTCGCCAAGCGGAAAACATTGGCGCATCTTAGAACTTCCTGGCGCGTTGGAGAATGCAATGACTGATAAAGCGTTCGCACAAGCCGATCCTGACTGGCTGGCGTTGATCAGCGCGGCCCGCGAGTGGCTGGCCGGTCCCCTCGGGCAATTTCTGCTGGACGAAGAGCGGCGCATGCTCGAAGACGAGCTCGGGCGGTTCTTTGGTGGTTATCTGGTGCATTACGGCCCCTCGGCCGAGCCCCCTCCGTCAGCGCCGCAGGTGCAGCGTAACGTGCGCCTTGGCGCGCCGTTGCCGGGGGTGGAGATCGTTTGCGAGGAGCAGGCCTGGCCGCTGAGCGAGCACGCTGCCGACGTGGTGGTATTGCAGCATGGCCTGGATTTCTGCCTGTCGCCCCACGGGCTGCTTCGCGAGGCAGCAAGCAGCGTACGCCCCGGTGGACATTTGCTGATCATTGGCATCAACCCCTGGAGCAGTTGGGGCCTGCGGCATGTGTTTGCCCAGGATGCGCTGCGCAAGGCGCGCTGCATTTCGCCGTCACGGGTTGCGGACTGGCTGAACCTGCTGGGCTTTGCGCTGGAGAAACGCCGCTTCGGGTGCTATCGTCCGCCGCTTGCGTCACCGGCATGGCAGACCCGCCTGGCCGGTTGGGAGCGCAAGGCCGGTGACTGGCAACTGTCGGGCGGCGGCTTCTATTTATTGGTGGCGCGCAAGATCGTGGTGGGCCTGCGACCAGTCCGTCAGGAGCGGCGCGAGCCAATGGGCAAGTTGATTCCTTTGC
Source organism: Pseudomonas sp. Pseusp16 (assembly GCF_047324915.1). Lineage (NCBI taxonomy): Bacteria > Pseudomonadati > Pseudomonadota > Gammaproteobacteria > Pseudomonadales > Pseudomonadaceae > Pseudomonas > Pseudomonas sp. Pseusp16. Next base: position 1,114,204 of record NZ_CP168522.1, read on the forward strand.
CGATGGCCAAGGTCAACCGTCGCAACATCGAACCGTAAGACACACTTTTTATTTGCGGCCGGGCCTGTCCCGGCTTCGGGCGTCGTCGATCAGCGATCGGCGGGCCAGCGCATTTTCTGGATAGATTGGCATGAGCGATAGCGTAGAACTGTTCACCGACGGCGCCTGCAAAGGCAACCCTGGCCCTGGCGGCTGGGGCGCACTGCTGGTGTGCAAGGGTGTCGAAAAGGAGCTCTGGGGCGGCGAAGCCAATACCACCAACAACCGCATGGAGCTGATGGGCGCGATCCGTGGCCTGGAAGAACTCAAGCGACCCTGTGACGTGCTGCTGGTGACCGACTCCCAGTACGTGATGAAAGGCATCAACGAGTGGATGGACAACTGGAAGAAGCGCGGCTGGAAAACCGCAGCGAAAGAACCGGTGAAAAACGCCGACCTGTGGAAGCTGCTCGACGAGCAGGTCAACCGCCACAAGGTCACCTGGAAATGGGTGCGCGGACACATTGGCCATCACGGTAACGAACGGGCCGACCAGTTGGCCAACCGCGGCGTCGATGAAGTGCGTGGGTACAAACAGGGCTGATTCGGGTCTGGCCTATGGACCGAGTCGCGGCCTTCGCGAGCAAGCCCGCTCCCACACTGGATCTTCATGAGCCCAATATTGTGTGCAAACCTCGATTCCCTGTGGGAGCGGGCTTGCTCGCGAAAGGGGCGACACGGTCTATCTGAAACACCCCGGCGAGCGTGTTAACATCGCCGCTTTTGCACGATTGACCGATTGAGAGCTGAGCACTGATGGCCACCAGATCCGTTGTACTCGATACCGAAACCACCGGCATGCCGGTGACCGACGGCCACCGGATTATCGAAATCGGTTGTGTCGAGTTGATCGGCCGACGCCTGACGGGCCGGCACTTTCACGTGTACCTGCAACCCGACCGCGAAAGTGACGAGGGCGCCATCGGCGTCCACGGCATCACCAACGAGTTCCTCGTGGGCAAGCCACGTTTTGCCGAAGTGGCCGAAGAGTTCTTCGAGTTCATCAAGGGCGCGCAGCTGATCATCCATAACGCGGCGTTCGACGTTGGCTTCATCAACAACGAATTCGCCCTGATGGGGCGGCAGGATCGCGCGGACATCACGCAGCACTGCACGATCCTCGACACCCTGATCATGGCCCGGGAACGTCACCCGGGGCAGCGCAACAGCCTCGACGCCTTGTGCAAGCGCTATGGCGTCGACAACTCCGGCCGTGAACTGCACGGCGCCTTGCTCGACTCCGAGATTCTCGCCGACGTCTACCTGACCATGACCGGGGGGCAGACCAGTCTCTCCCTGGCCGGTAACGCTTCCGATGGCAATGGATCCGGTGAAGGGGCGGACAACTCAGCCACCGAGATCCGCCGTCTGCCGGCGGACCGCCAGCCGACGCGTATCATCCGCGCCAGCGAAGACGACCTGGCCCGCCATGCCGCGCGCCTGGAAATCATCAGCAAATCCGCTGGCGCTCCGGCGTTGTGGGTGCAACTGGCCGAGGCTGAAGCCCAGGCCTAGCCCTTTCAAATAAAAGCGCACCTTGTGACCCATTTCAGGGCGTCGCACTCGCTACATCCGCTGCAACACTCTAACCTGAGGTGATTGGCAGGCTCTGGTCTGCCGCCTCAGGACACTGAGCCTCATGTATAAAGATTTGAAATTCCCGGTCCTGATTGTCCATCGCGACATCAAGGCCGACAGCGTCGCTGGCGACCGCGTGCGGGGGATTGCCCGGGAGCTGGAGCAGGAAGGATTCAGCGTCGTTTCGGCGGTGGACTACACCGAAGGACGACTGGTGGCGTCGACTTACCATGGCCTGTCCTGCATGTTGATTGCGTCTGAGGACGCCAGCTCCCATTCGCATTTGTTGCAAAACATGGCCGAACTGATCGGTCTGGCGCGAGTGCGTGCGCCGGATCTGCCGATTTTCGCCCTGGGCGAAAAAGTGACTCTGGAAAACGCGCCCGCCGACGCCATGGCCGAGCTCAATCAGTTACGCGGCATCCTTTACCTGTTTGAAGATACGGTGCCCTTTCTCGCCCGGCAGGTGGCCCGCGCTGCACGCAAATACCTTGATGGTCTGTTGCCACCGTTTTTCAAGGCACTGGTGCAGCACACGGCGGATTCCAATTATTCCTGGCATACCCCCGGTCACGGCGGTGGCGTGGCGTATCACAAAAGCCCGGTCGGGCAGGCGTTTCACCAGTTTTTCGGGGAAAATACCCTGCGCTCGGATCTTTCGGTGTCGGTGCCGGAACTTGGCTCCTTACTCGACCACACCGGTCCCCTGGCTGAAGCCGAGGCCCGTGCAGCACGTAATTTTGGCGCCGATCACACCTTTTTCGTGATCAATGGCACGTCCACGGCCAACAAGATTGTCTGGCACTCGGTGGTCGCTCGCGATGACCTGGTGCTGGTGGATCGCAATTGCCACAAGTCGGTGCTGCACTCGATCATCATGACCGGCGCGATCCCGCTGTACTTGTGTCCGGAGCGTAATGAGCTGGGGATCATCGGTCCGATTCCACTGAGTGAGTTCAGCCGCGAGTCGATCCAGGCCAAGATCGACGCCAGTCCGCTGACCAAGGGGCGTTCACCGAAGGTCAAGCTCGCCGTGGTGACCAATTCGACCTATGACGGCCTCTGTTACAACGCCGAACTGATCAGGCAGCAATTGGGCAATAGCGTTGAAGTGCTGCACTTCGACGAGGCCTGGTACGCCTATGCCGCATTTCATGAGTTTTTTGCCGGGCGCTACGGCATGGGCACGTCACGTGATGAAGGCAGCCCGTTGGTGTTTACCACCCATTCCACTCACAAGCTGCTGGCGGCATTCAGCCAGGCGTCGATGATTCATGTGCGCGACGGCGGTGCGCGGCAACTGGACCGGGATCGCTTCAATGAAGCGTTCATGATGCACATCTCGACTTCGCCGCAGTACGGCATCATCGCCTCGCTGGACGTGGCCTCGGCGATGATGGAAGGGCCGGCCGGGCGTTCGCTGTTGCAGGAAATGTTTGACGAGGCCCTGAGCTTTCGTCGGGCGCTGGCCAACTTGCGACAGCACATTGCTGCGGATGACTGGTGGTTTTCGATCTGGCAACCGCCGTCGGCGGAGGGCATCGAGCGGGTCGTTACCGAGGACTGGTTACTGCAGCCCGATGCCGACTGGCATGGCTTTGGCGGCGTGACCGAGGATTATGTGTTGCTCGACCCGATCAAGGTCACGCTGGTGATGCCGGGGCTGACAGCCGGTGGCGCCCTCAGCGAGCGCGGGATTCCGGCGGCGGTGGTCAGCAAGTTCCTTTGGGAGCGTGGCCTGGTGGTCGAGAAAACCGGGCTGTATTCGTTCCTGGTGCTGTTCTCCATGGGGATCACCAAAGGCAAGTGGAGTACGCTGCTCACCGAATTGCTGGAGTTCAAGCGCAGTTATGACGCCAACGTCAGCCTGGCCAGTTGCCTGCCTTGCGTGGCGCAAGAGAATGTGGCGCGGTATCAGGGTATGGGCCTGCGTGATTTATGCGATCAGTTGCATGCCTGTTATCGCAGCAACGCCACCGCCAGGCACCTCAAACGCATGTACACCGTATTGCCGGAGGTCGCGATGAAACCGGCGGACGCCTATGATCAATTGGTGCGAGGTGAGGTTGAGGCGGTGTCGATCGATGCGCTGGATGGGCGGATCGCCGCGGTGATGCTGGTGCCGTACCCTCCCGGCATACCGCTGATCATGCCAGGCGAGCGCTTTACCGAGTCGACTCGCTCGATCATCGATTACCTGGCGTTTGCCCGCACGTTCGATAGCAGTTTCCCGGGGTTCGTTGCTGATGTGCACGGATTGCAACATGAAGACCAGGGCAGTGGGCGGTGCTACACCGTCGATTGCATCAAGGAGTGAGGACCTTTCCCAGTATGCAGCCGGTTATGAATCCGATTTACCCAGGCTTGTCGGTACGGGTTGCCGATGACGGTTTTGCCGCTTATATCTGGGGCAGTGATTTCAGTTTTGAAGTCGCGGCCTACGGTGCAGCCGAAATAGGTACGCCGGTGGCACAGTGGCCGGTTACACCGATTACGCCGTATCGCAAGTGCTATGGTATTGATCCGGAGGAGTTCAGCAGCTTTCGCGATGCCGCCGACAGCGCAATTTTCATGGCCTATCTGGATGACCAGCCCGTGGGGCATCTGGTGGTCAGCACCAACTGGAACGGCTTTGCCCATATCGACGAGCTGGCGGTGCATGCACCGGCCCGACGGCATGGAGTGGCCAAGGCCTTGCTGGATGTGGCGCAATTCTGGAGCCGCAAGAAAAAACTCCCGGGCATCATGCTCGAAACCCAGAACAACAACCTCGGGGCCTGCAGGCTTTATGAACGCTGCGGTTACGTGATTGGCGGGATTGACCAACTGCGTTATCGCGGGATCGATCCGAACACCGCCGAAGTGGCGCTGTTCTGGTATCGGCTGTTCGAAAACCCATTGGAAAACCCGCTCAGTTCGTCAGCATCGCCGCGGCTTGTTCCGTGACGATGGCCAACAGGGTCTGAACCGCCGCAGACGGTTCGGCGTTTTTCAGGGACAGGGCGTAGAGGCTGATCGGGACGGCGGGCGCCAGCGGGCAGGTGTCCAGTCCCGAGGCTTTGGCACCGAGGGCGGTGAAGGGGTCGACAATGGCCAGACCTTCGCCGGCCTCGACCATGCTGCGCATCATCTGATGCGTCTGGACCCGGGTCTGAATCACCGGAGCAGGGCGCAAGCCGTGCAGTTTGTTTTCCAGTGCCGGGCTCAGCGGGTCGTGCCCCTCCAGGCCGATCATTGATTGACCGGCCAGATCCTGCAGTGAAATGTATTTCTGCTTCGGTTGCAGCCAGCCATGGGGTGCGAGCAACTGAAGTTTGCCCTGGGCAATCACCTGGCAATCGAGGTCGGCGTGATCGGGGTCGTGCAGGCTCAGCCCCAGATCGCTTTCACGCAGCAGCAGGCTTCTGACGATGTCGCGGGTCGGCTGGCTCAGTAGTGTGCAAGGCGCGTCGGGCAGGCGTCGGCGCAGGGTCGCAATGCTGTGTGGCAACAATTGGTTGGCCAGAGGCGGGGTGCAGATGATGCGCAGCGGCGGCGCCAGGTATTGCCTGAGGCTGTTGGCCAGACGCTGTACGGGTTCGAGCGCGTCGTAGACCCGGGCAATTTCCACCTGCAATTCCCGCGCTTCACGGGTGGCCTGCAATCGTCCGCGCACGCTGGCGAACAGCATGAAACCCAACTGATCCTCAGCGTCGCGTAGCAAGCGTTCGACTTCGGTCACCGGCAACTGCAGCCATTCGGCGGCGGTGCCCAGGTGACCGGTCTGCAAGAGCGCCTGGATCACTTCGATATGGCGTAAGCGCATGCGTGAAGTCCATGTTCAGCAGGTGGAGGAGTCAGTCGCTGAATCCTACCCCAAGTCCGCGCATATGACTTCTGCTCATAACGATGAGTTATGAAACGCTGACGGTTTGCGGTTCGCGGATAATGGTAACGCCGGTTTGCACCAACAGAAATTCATTGTCGTCGACCTTGTTGACACGGTCGCCAATGGCCAGCTTGTAGGTGGTGACAGGCCCTGAACCGTCTACCGCCGGGGTGGATTCCTGGAACTCGTGCACCGAATAAATACGGCCTTGCGCGTCTCTTGCATGGAACTGACCGACGAGTACTGCTGCCATCTGCTTAGAACCTCTGGAGATAAATCACTCAATTTGCGGCTCTGTAGACCGTGACTGGGTGCGGTAAGTTTTCCTACAGGAAAAAAATAGTCAGGGGCGGCGTTTTCAGTCGCCCGCTGCTGGAATCGTCATCTATAACTACAAGCTCTTCCTATCGGACAGTCGAGAAATCCCCATGAGCAACGTCTATACGATCGCCGTCCTGGTCGGCAGCTTGAGAAAGGAATCGATCAACCGCAAGGTCGCTCGGGCCCTGATAGAGCTGGCGCCGGCCAATCTCAAGCTCAACATCGTCGAGATTGGCGATTTGCCGCTCTACAACGAAGACATCGATGGCGCTTCACCGCCGGCAGCCTACAGCACTTTCCGGCAACAGGTGAGTTCATCCGACGCGGTGCTGTTCGTGACCCCGGAATACAACCGATCGGTGCCGGCGCCGCTGAAAAACGCGATTGACGTGGGTTCGCGTCCGTATGGCAAAAGTGCCTGGAGCGGCAAACCGGGCGCCGTTATCAGCGTTTCGCCGGGGGCCGTCGGCGGGTTTGGGGCCAACCACAACCTGCGTCAATCCATGGTGTTTCTCAATGTGCCGATGATGCAGCAACCGGAGGCCTATCTGGGGAACGCCGGTTCGGCGTTCGACGAGGCGGGGAAATTGTCCGAGTCGGTCAAGCCGTTCCTGCAAAGTTTCATCAATGCCTATGGGCAATGGGTCGAGCAGCACAAGAAAGCTTGATGGTCATTGGCCGGTGTTTGTTCTGCGAAACGCTGGATAACCGGCGATGCGGTTTTCTGTTTAGGCCGTGTTGGCCCCTTCGCGAGCAAGCCCGCTCCCACAGGGATCTTCAGTGGATACAAGACTTGTGTTCGGCTGAGGCCCAATGTGGGAGCGGGCTTGCCCGCGAAGGGGCCGGCTCAGGCGATGCAAGGCTCAACTCTGCCCCGGTACATTCGGCCAAAGATCTGCCACCAGAAACAGGCGTTCAGCCTCTTCCCAGTCACCGTTGGCATTTTCCGTCAGGCGCACCAGCAGTTGTGCCGGCGCCAGCGGGTCCAGGTCATCGAGCCACGCCTGCATCTGTCCAGGGTTCCAGGTGTGCTCCGCCGAATAATGCGCCGGCGCCAGCCAGGCGTGGCGGGGCAGAGGTTGCCAGCGCCCCGGCGGGCTCTGGGCCAACAACGCTGGCCAATCCTTTTGATGCAGCCAGCGCCCCCGCAAATGCTGCGGATGCGCACCCAACGGTGGGGCGGCCTGTCCGGGCCACGGGTACAGCAGATAACCCCCCAGCCACAAGTGGGCACTGAACGCCTGGATATCCAGTCCCGCCAGCACTTCACGGCTCTCGGGGCGTGCGGAAATCGGCAGTTGATGCTGGCTCAGGTGCGCCAGTTTACGGTCGAGCCGATCGTGGCACCCCGGACCCAGCCACTGGGCGGTGTCGTGTCCGTCGCCAGATTGCGGGCCGAGGTAGAGCTTGATCGCCAGTTCCAGGTGATGCACGCCGTCGCGGTCGCGCAGCAGCATGTCCAGTTCACCCAGGGTGTGCCCCTCGCGCCGAATCGGCATGTTGGCGGCAATCAGTTCAATGCCAGGCGCATGCTGCACGGCGAATTGCCAGAGGCGTTCGTAGTACAGGCCCAGGCGCCGGGTTCGGGCCTGGGCCAGCCAGTGCAGCAGGCCGTAACTGTCGCGGTCCAGCTGCCGTAGCCAATGCTCGAGCTTTTGCGGTGCCAGCACCCAGTCGCTGCCGGCCAGCGGGTGGCGCTGCGGCCACGGGGTATCACCCAGCATCGGCGGCGCGAGGATGACCCACGCCAGGTCACGCACTTCGGGATGGCGTAACTGATGGGGCAGGTGGAGCAAATCCGGAAATAGCATCATCTTGCGAGCATAGCCCGAATCCCGGGCACACCCTTGAAGCTGAAAGGATTTTGTCTACGGCCGGCTTTCGCCCATAATCGTGATTTTCGCCGCCACACAGATCCCCGCAGGAGCCCCATGGAGCAATTTCGCAATATCGGCATCATCGGTCGCCTGGGCAGTTCCCAGGTGCTGGATACCGTCCGCCGACTGAAACGGTTTCTGCTCGATCGTCACCTGCACGTGATCCTCGAAGACACCATCGCCGAAGTGCTGCCAGGGCACGGCCTGCAAACCTCGTCACGCAAGATGCTCGGCGAAGTCTGCGACATGGTCATTGTGGTCGGTGGTGACGGCAGCCTGCTCGGTGCCGCCCGGGCGTTGGCAAAACACAATATTCCGGTGCTCGGCATCAACCGGGGCAGCCTGGGTTTCCTGACCGACATTCGCCCCGATGAGCTGGAAACCAAGGTCGCTGAAGTACTGGATGGCCACTATCTGGTGGAAAACCGCTTCCTGCTGCAGGCCGAAGTCCGCCGTCATGGCGAGGCCATCGGTCAGGGCGATGCCTTGAACGATGTGGTGCTGCACCCCGGCAAATCCACGCGAATGATCGAATTCGAGCTGTACATCGATGGCCAGTTCGTCTGCAGCCAGAAGGCCGACGGCCTGATCGTCGCCACACCGACCGGTTCGACCGCTTACGCGCTGTCGGCGGGCGGACCGATCATGCATCCCAAGCTAGACGCTATTGTGATCGTGCCGATGTACCCCCATACCTTGTCGGGTAGACCGATTGTGGTCGATGGCAACAGTGAGCTGAAAATCGTCGTGTCCAAGGATATGCAGATTTACCCGCAAGTCTCGTGTGACGGGCAGAACCACTTTACCTGCGCGCCCGGCGACACCATTACCGTCAGCAAAAAAGCCCAGAAACTGCGGCTGATTCATCCGCTTGACCACAACTACTATGAAGTCTGCCGCACCAAGCTCGGCTGGGGCAGCAAGTTGGGGGGTGGAGGCGACTGATGCTCGATCCCGCGCGTAGCTACGACCTGATCGGTGACGTGCATGGTTGCGCTCTGACCCTGGAGCACTTGCTCGACCGACTCGGTTATCACAAACAGGGCGGCGTCTGGCGACACGATTCGCGGATGGCGGTGTTCGTCGGCGACATCATCGACCGCGGCCCGCGGATTCGCGAGGCACTGCACATCGTCCACGACATGGTCGAGGCCGGTCACGCGTTGTGCATCATGGGCAACCATGAGTTCAACGCGCTGGGCTGGGTCACGCCGGCGCTGCCCGGCAGCGGCAAGCAGTTCGTGCGCGAGCACACACCGCGCCATGCCCGCCTGCTGCATGAAACCCTGACCCAGTTCGAACAGCATCCGGGTGACTGGCACGACTTCCAGCAATGGTTCTATGAGCTGCCATTGTTCGTCGATGCCGGGCGTTTTCGCGTGGTGCACGCCTGCTGGGATGCCGGGCTGATCGAGCCGCTGCGGGCGTTGTTCCCCAACGGTTGCGTCGACGAGCCTTTTCTCCAGGCGTCGGCGCAGTCGGGTTCGTTTGCCTGCACCGTGTTCGACCGGCTGCTGCGCGGCACGGACATGCGCTTGCCCCATGGCCTGACCATGACCAGTGGCGATGGTTTAGTGCGTTCGTTCTTCCGCACCAAGTTCTGGGAAGACGATCCGAAAACCTACGGCGACATCGTGTTCCAGCCGGATGCGCTGCCGGAGCCCGTGGCCCGGACACCGCTGACGTCCACTGAAAAGAACAGTTTGCTGCGCTATGGCATCGATGAGCCGCTGCTTTTCGTTGGCCATTACTGGCGCAGCGGCAAGCCGGCACCGATCCGGCCGAACCTGGCCTGTCTGGATTACAGCGCGGTGCTGTACGGCAAACTGGTTGCCTATCGACTGGATCAGGAAACCCGCCTGGATCCGCATAAATTCGTCTGGGTCGATGTCGAGCGGCCGGAGGTGCTGCAATGAGTGCTGTAGCGGTATTGCGTCTGCCATTGGCGGTGGACCTGAGCGGGTTCGTCACGCTGCTCAAACGCATGCAAGTGCCCCATCGGGTCAGTGAGGAAGCGGGCGAGCAGGTGCTGTGGGTGCCAGACAATATCAGCGAAGACGTGCGCGCGCTGTACGAACGCTTTCCGGCGGGCGATCCCGACCAGCAACTGGACATTCCGGTGGCGCAGACCATCAAGCGTCCGGGGTTCGTCGAGCAATTGAAATACGCCAGGGCCACCGCGCTGGTGCTGATGCTGAGCGTGATCGTCGGCGCGGTGACCTTGCTCGGCGACAACCTTGAAACCATGCGCTGGCTGACCTTCCTCGAATTCCGCGTGGTCGGCGAATACCTCCACTTCACGCCACTGGCCGACAGCCTGGCGGCGGGGCAGTGGTGGCGCCTGGTTACGCCGATGCTGATCCACTTCGGCATCCTGCACCTGGCGATGAACGGCATGTGGTACTGGGAACTGGGGCGGCGCATCGAGTCGCGCCAGGGCAGTATCAACCTGATCGGCCTGACCTTGCTGTTCAGCCTGGTGTCCAACTTCGCCCAGTATTACTTCAGCGGCCCGACCTTGTTCGGCGGCTTGTCCGGCGTACTGTACGGCCTGCTCGGACATTGCTGGATCTTCCAGCTGCTGGCGCCGAACCCGGCTTATCGCCTGCCGCGCGGTGTGCTGGTGATGATGCTGGTGTGGTTGCTGCTGTGCCTGTCCGGGCTGGTCTCGATGATCGGCTTCGGCGAAATCGCCAACGCGGCCCATGTCAGCGGGTTACTCATCGGATGCTTCACCGGTTTGTTGGGCGGTTTGTATAACCGCCGTAAACTGGCCGCCTAATTCAGACATGCAATAAAGAGCACGGAGACCTGATGTCCTCTTTTAACGAAATGATCAAAAACATCACCCCCGATATCTACGAGAGCCTGAAGCTGGCCGTGGAAATCGGCAAATGGTCCGACGGTGGCAAACTCACCGCCGAACAACGCGAGCTGTCGTTGCAGGCGATGATCGCCTGGGAAATCCAGAACCTGCCAGAGGACCAGCGTACCGGCTACATGGGGCCGCAGGAATGCGCCTCGAAGTCGATCGAAGTGCCGAATATCCTGTTCAAGTCGGATGCCATCCATTGATCGAGATTGGCCGCGGTGCAATCAGCAAAATGTCGGCGCGCCTTGACGGGCCGAACGTGCAATACGCTTTCCGTCTGGGCGAAACCGAGGTCCCGGTCAATCCGTTGATCGGCACCACGGTGCGCCTCGAATACCTGGGTGCGATTCACTGCATCCATTGCGCACGCAAGACCAAAACCAGTTTCAGCCAGGGTTACTGCTACCCGTGCATGACCAAACTGGCCCAGTGCGACGTGTGCATCATGAGCCCGGAGCGCTGCCACTTCGACGCCGGCACCTGCCGCGAGCCCGAATGGGGCGAGAAGTTCTGCATGACCGATCACGTGGTGTACCTGGCGAACTCGTCGGGGGTGAAAGTCGGGATTACCCGCGCCACCCAGTTGCCGACCCGCTGGCTCGACCAGGGTGCGAGCCAGGCCTTGCCGATCATGCGCGTATCGACCCGGCAACAGTCCGGTTTCGTCGAAGACCTGTTCCGTAGCCAGGTGGCCGACAAGACCAATTGGCGTGCTTTACTCAAGGGCGATGCGGCGGCCGTGAACCTGGCCGAGGTCCGCGACCGACTGTTCGACAGCTGCGCCGAGGGCCTGTTGGGACTGCAGCAACGATTTGGCTTGCAGGCGATCCAGACGGTTACCGACGTCGAACCGCTGGAAATCCGCTACCCGGTCGAGCAATACCCGGCGAAGATTGTCAGCTTCAACCTGGACAAGAACCCGATTGCCGAAGGCACGCTGATGGGGGTCAAGGGCCAATACCTGATCTTCGACACCGGCGTGATCAATATTCGTAAATACACGGCTTACCAGCTCGCCGTGCATCAGTAAGGACTCCAGCATGCGCACCGAACAACCGAAGATGATTTACCTGAAAGACTATCAGGCGCCCGAGTACCTGATCGACGAAACGCACCTGACCTTCGAGTTGTTCGAGGACCACAGCCTGGTCCATGCGCAACTGGTGATGCGCCGTAACCCCGAGCGCGGCCCGGGGCTGCCGCCACTGGTACTGGACGGCCAGCAGCTGGAGCTGTTGTCGGTCACCCTGGCCGACCGTGAGCTGGGCGCCGCCGACTACCAGTTGACTGAAAATCACCTGACCCTGCACCCGACCAGCACCACCTTCACGGTCGATACCAGCGTCCGGATCCACCCGGAAACCAACACCGCGCTGGAGGGCCTGTACAAGTCCGGCACGATGTTCTGCACCCAGTGCGAGGCCGAAGGCTTTCGCAAGATCACCTATTACCTCGACCGCCCGGACGTGATGAGCACGTTCACCACCACGGTCGTCGCCGAACAACACAGCTATCCGGTGCTGCTGTCCAACGGCAACCCGATCGCTTCCGGTCCCGGCGAAGATGGCCGGCACTGGGCGACCTGGGAAGACCCGTTCAAGAAACCGGCGTACCTGTTTGCGCTGGTCGCCGGCGACCTGTGGTGCGTCGAAGACAGCTTCACCACCATGAACGAGCGCACTGTGGCGCTGCGCATCTACGTCGAGCCGGAAAACATCGACAAGTGCCAGCACGCCATGAACAGCCTGAAGAAGTCCATGCGTTGGGACGAAGAGGTCTATGGTCGCGAGTACGATCTGGACATCTTCATGATCGTCGCCGTGAATGACTTCAATATGGGCGCCATGGAGAACAAGGGCCTCAACATCTTCAACTCCAGCGCCGTGCTGGCCAAGGCCGAAACCGCCACCGATGCCGCGCACCAGCGGGTCGAGGCGATCGTCGCCCACGAATACTTCCACAACTGGTCGGGCAACCGCGTGACCTGCCGCGACTGGTTCCAGCTGTCGCTCAAGGAAGGCTTCACCGTGTTCCGCGATGCCGGTTTCTCCTCGGACATGAACTCGGCCACGGTCAAGCGCATCCAGGACGTGGCGTACCTGCGCACCCACCAGTTCGCCGAGGACGCCGGCCCCATGGCCCACGCCGTGCGCCCGGACAGCTTCATCGAGATTTCCAACTTCTACACCCTGACCGTATATGAAAAGGGTTCGGAAGTGGTCGGCATGATCCACACCTTGCTCGGTGCCGAAGGCTTCCGCAAAGGCAGCGACCTGTACTTCGAACGCCACGACGGCCAGGCGGTGACCTGCGATGACTTCATCAAGGCAATGGAAGATGCCAATGGCGTCGACCTGACCCAGTTCAAGCGCTGGTACAGCCAGGCTGGCACACCGCGCCTGGCGGTGAGCGAGTCCTATGACGCGGCGGCAAAAACCTACAGCCTGACCTTCCGCCAGAGCTACCCGCAAACCCCGGACAAGGTTGAAAAACTGCCGTTCGTGATCCCTGTCGAACTGGGGCTGCTGGATGCCAAAGGGGCAGCGATTGCCCTGCGCCTGTCCGGTGAAGCCACTGCGCAAGGCACCTCGCGGGTCATTTCCGTGACCGAGGCCGAGCAGACCTTTACCTTCGTCGACATCGCTGAACAACCGCTGCCTTCGTTGCTGCGTGGTTTCTCCGCGCCGGTAAAACTGAGCTTCCCGTACAACCGCGACCAGTTGATGTTCCTGATGCAGCACGACAGCGACGGCTTCAACCGCTGGGATGCTGGTCAGCAACTGTCGGTGCAGGTGCTGCAAGAGTTGATCGCCCAGCAGCAGAAGGGCGAAGCGCTGGTACTTGATCAGCGCCTGGTGTCGGCACTGCGCACGGTGCTCGCGGATGAGTCGCTGGATCAGGCGATGGTGGCAGAAATGCTGTCGCTGCCGAGCGAGGCGTACCTGACCGAGATCAGTGAAGTGGCGGATGTCGACGCCATCCACATCGCCCGCGAGTTTGCCCGCAAGCAACTGGCCGACGTCCTGTTCGAAGGTCTGTGGCTGCGTTATCAGGCCAATCGCCAATTGTCGAAGCAGACGCCGTACGTGGCCGAAGCCGGGCATTTCGCTCGTCGTGCCCTGCAGAACATCGCGCTGTCGTACCTGATGCTCAGCGGCAAGCTGGAAGTATTGGCCGCAACCCTGGAGCAGTTCGACGCGTGCGACAACATGACCGAGCGCCTGACCGCACTCGCGGTGTTGGTCAATTCGCCGTTCGAAGCCGAGAAAGCCAAGGCGCTGGCCAGTTTTGCCGAGCACTTCATGGACAACCCGCTGGTCATGGATCAGTGGTTCAGCGTCCAGGCCGGCAGTGTGTTGCCAGGTGGTCTGGAGCGGGTTCGTCAGTTGATGCAGCATCCTGCATTCAACATCAAGAATCCGAACAAGGTGCGGGCACTGGTTGGTGCGTTCGCCGGGCAGAACCTGGTCAACTTCCATGCTGCCGATGGTTCGGGGTATCGCTTCCTCGCGGATCTGGTGATCGAGTTGAACGGTTTCAATCCGCAGATTGCTTCTCGCCAGTTGGCGCCTTTGACTCGCTGGCGCAAGTATGACGATGCTCGTCAGGCTTTGATGAAAGGCGAGCTGGAGCGAATTCGTGCTTCGGGGCAGTTGTCCAGCGATGTGTTTGAGGTGGTCAGCAAAAGCCTGGCCTGATTCTGACGCCGCGCAGTGCCAGTCACTGCGCGGCGAACAGGTTACAGCAGCAAGAAAAGCTTCGTGGCCAGTTCCTTGTCGATGTGGCCGCGGTAGATGTCGATTTTCTGGTGAGGGGTTTGTGCCTTGGCCAGTGCCGTGGCATTGGTTGCGAAGCGCTGTTCTTTGGTTTTCAGGCTGGCCGCAGTGTAGTCGACGTCGTCGCTATTTAATGTTTCGTAATGAAAGTGTGCATACCACAAGGGCCGATTCTCACGGTTCAACAGAACGTATTCCTGCAAAAAGTCCTGGCGTCCGGTTTTCAGTTGAATGCGCTCGCCGTTTTTTTGTGGATGAATTTCGTTGCGACTCAACAGATATTCTACGGCTGCGCTGGTAGGGGCTTGGGCCAGGGACATTTTGGTGCGCAGTTGCGTTGCCTTGTCGTTGATTGTTTGTGCCTGGCCCCGTAGCTTACTGACGAATGCGGCATCGTTTTGCGAGTTTGGCGGTGCGTGTTCATGGTCTTTCAGGCGGTCCGCATAGTCGATGAGATTCTTTGCCGTGTTCTGCAAGCTCTCTTCGATTCCCTTTGGGTGGCTCGTCCCTCGTGCGTAGCCTTCAAATTTTTGCATCAGTTCATCGATTTTTGCCAACGCCTTTCGAGCATCGCCCATGAGTTGCGGATAGGGAGTGGCTCGCGGTTTCGGTGCGGGTGTTCTGGCTTTTTCGATTTCTACCCAGGCATTCGGCTTATGTTCGTGGAAGGAGGCCAGTGGCTGGTCTTCGAAAGGGCTTTTGATGTCGACAATGTCTGCGCCCTGTTTGGCAACTCGCGGCCGGACGTCACCGATCATTGCGCCATTGACAGTTTTGATGACCCGCTTGCGGGAGGGCGATGAAGAGGGGCGGTTGGCGGGAAGTTGGTCCGCTGTCGATTTCGGGGAGGACCTTTCAGAGTCCGCCAGGTTCTGCAGCTCATCAGCCAGACGGCGCTCGGCATCATCGTGCAATTGTCCGACGATTTCACACAGACGGCTGAACGGGGCCAGCTGCAATTCCTCGGTTCTGAAAATGCCGATACTTGTGAGCCCGAGCTTTGCTGTGTCGTAGTGTTCGATCAGGTTGTCCAGTACGGCAATACGATCGCCGCTTTCATAGTGCTGTAAAGCTTGTAGCTCAATATGGGACGTGGACAACAACAGCAGTGGCTCTATAGCGCTGAACAGTGCTGCTGACGTGTCGCTGCCAGGTACTTTGGCACTGAGGGTGGGCAAAGTGACCACTTGGTTGAACCTGGTACGCAGAGCGGTCGCTTGATTATCGGGCCTGTTGCTGGTCAATCGCTGCCAGGCCTTGGCGCCCTGGGGTGACATCGATTTAAGTTCGTGAAGCAGGTTCCCCACCTCTTCATGGAGCTTTATCAACGTCTCGTAGATTTCGGAGCTCTTGCCCATGTATTCCAACAGACCATCCACTACGACAGTGCCTTCGGTGTGCATGGCTGTGTAGATCTGCAAAGCATTACTGTTGGAATGGGGGTAATTGCGCTCAGTGGCTTCGAGATCCAGGCCTGCTATGGCGATTAACGCCCTAACATTGTTGACAAGACTATTCAGCAGGTCGCACTGGAGTTGAGTAGTGTAAGGATCAACCCTCAGCTCATCCAGTTTCCTGGTCTCGGCCAGCAGCGTGACATAGCTTGTGCTTTGAGTGTCGAGTTCGACGACGTAACGTTGCCTGAACTTCGCCCGCTCTTGTTCGGAGCATGACGGATCGTTTTGTTTGCTCAGCATGACGTTGTACGTGACATCAACGCGTTTTTGCATTTGCTCCTGTTGCCCCAGGTATTTCTGGATATTCTGCGTCAGTTCAGCAGTGCGCTGCTGCTTTTGGTCCTTCATCGCGGCGATTCTATTCTTACGGCCATCCCCGGGCGGCTTCGGTCCCGCCACAGATGAGTCACGCACTGGCTTTTTTTCCGCTGATTGCACGGGCGACACTAATTCCGCCTGTCCCTGGCAAACGAGTTTCACCGCTTGTGCAATGGGTGTGGGGTCTATTGGACGGTCGTTGTTTGCGGGAGGGCGGCTGGATGAGGAGCCGCTTGCAGATGGAATCATTTCTTGCCGTCCATGGGGAGTCGATGCGTACCACCATAGGGGGGACGGCAAGTCGGGTTCTGACAAAAAACGCTCATGGTTACAATTCGCTTGGCGGCATGAGTAAGCCAAACACGGGCATAGGCCGTCCATAGACACTCGATCACCCTCCGCAATACCCGACCATTCACCCGGGCCGCATCTACCCCCGGTTAACAAAACATAACGTGGCGTCGATTGTCAGACATTAAAAAACACCGATAGGATAAGCCAGCTTCCGAAGGGGCTCTGGATTGCGGGTTTCAGGACTATGCTCTGAAACAGCCGGTCCAGACACGCACCCTTGCGGCGCCCAGAAAGGTTGAACGACCTAACAATAATAATGGGGGAAGGTCTATGAGTGAGCCTGTCATGGGTGTGGGTATCTGCCGCCCGCTGGCACTACGCAAATTCGCGTTGCTGGCTACAGCGCTCTCGCTGTTGGGCTGTGCCGCGTGGTCGGCGCCTGTACTGGCGGCTGACGCGCCGGCAGCCGACGTTGTTTATTCCGTTGAATCGGCCAAGGCCAGCAAAAGCCTGGTCCTCGACGTCGTGCACGCGGGCAAGCGCCTGGTGGCGGTCGGGGATCGTGGGCACATCCTGTATTCCGATGACCAGGGCGCCACCTGGACCCAGGCCAAGGTCCCGACCCGGGCCCTGCTCACGTCGGTGTTCTTTGTCGATGACAAGCACGGCTGGGCCGTCGGCCATGACGCGCAGATCCTCGCCAGCGAGGACGGTGGTACGACCTGGACCAAGCAGTTCGAAGATCTGAAACGCGAATCGCCGCTGCTCGATGTCTGGTTCCAGGACGTCAACAGCGGCTTTGCCGTGGGCGCTTACGGCTCTTTGATGGAAACCACCGACGGTGGCAAACATTGGGAAGACGCCAGCGACCGCCTGGACAACGAAGACCAGTACCACCTGAACGCGATTGCCGCGGTCAAGGATGCCGGGCTGTTCATCGTCGGCGAGCAGGGCAGCATGTTCCGCTCAGCGGACTGGGGCCAGACCTGGGAGAAACTCGAGGGTCCGTACGAAGGCTCGCTGTTTGGCGTGATCGGCACGGCACAGCCCAATACGCTGCTGGCCTACGGACTGCGCGGCAACCTTTACCGTTCCACGGATTTCGGCAGCACCTGGGAGCAAGTCGAGCTCAAGGCCGAACGTGGCGACCTGGAGTTCGGGTTGTCCGGCGGCACGCTGCTCGACGATGGTTCCATCGTGATCGTCGGCAACGGCGGCTCGGTGATTCGCAGCAGCGACGATGGCGAAACCTTCACGGTGGTCAACCGTCCGGACCGTATTTCCGTCTCGGCAGTGACTGCGGCAGGCAATGGCAATCTGGTTCTGGCCGGGCAGGGCGGCGTTCGCGTCACTTCGCCGAACGGCACCGAGTCGGGCAAATGAGCCGGGTTAATAACAAGAAGGCGGAGCTATGACTTCCTTGAGTACTCATCACCAGGACAAGGCGACGTTCCTCGAGCGCCTGATCTTCAACAACCGCCCGGCAGTGATCACGATCTGCCTGCTGGTCAGTATCTTCCTGTTCTGGCAGGCCACGCTGATTCGTCCGTCCACCAGTTTCGAAAAGATGATCCCGCTGGAGCATCCCTTCATCCAGAAGATGATGGAGCACCGCAATGACCTGACGAACCTGGGCAACACCGTGCGGATTTCGGTGGAGGCCACCGACGGCGATATCTTCTCCAAGGAGTACATGGAGACCCTGCGTCAGATCAACGACGAGGTGTTCTACATCTCCGGTGTCGACCGTTCCGGCCTCAAGTCGCTGTGGAGCCCGAGCGTTCGCTGGACCGAAGTGACGGAAGAGGGCTTCGCCGGCGGTGAAGTGATTCCGCAAAGCTACAACGGCTCCCAGGCCAGCCTCGATTTGCTGCGCAACAACGTGCTCAAGTCCGGACAGATCGGGCGTCTGGTGGCCAACGACTTCAAGTCGAGCATCGTCGACATTCCGTTGCTGGAGTCCTACCCTGACCCGCAAGACCAGGGCAAGCTGCTGGCGCTGGACTATCGCAAGTTCTCCCACGAGCTTGAAGACAAGATCCGCACCAAGTTCGAAGCACAGAACCCGAACGTGAAGATCCACATCGTCGGTTTCGCCAAGAAAGTCGGCGACCTGATCGATGGCCTGGTGATGGTGGTGATGTTCTTCGGAATTGCCTTTGTCATCACCCTGATCCTCCTGCTGTGGTTCACCAACTGCCTGCGCAGTACCGTCGCCGTGTTGAGCACGACGCTGGTGGCGGTGGTCTGGCAACTGGGGTTGATGCACTTCTTCGGTTTCGGGCTCGACCCCTATTCGATGCTGGTGCCGTTCCTGATCTTCGCCATCGGTATTTCCCACGGCGTGCAGAAGATCAACGGCATCGCCCTGCAATCGAGTGAAGCGGACAACGCCCTGACGGCGGCGCGCCGGACGTTCCGTCAATTGTTCTTGCCGGGGATGATCGCGATCCTCGCCGATGCGGTGGGTTTCATCACGCTGCTGATCATCGATATCGGCGTGATCCGTGAGCTGGCGATTGGCGCGTCCATCGGTGTGGCGGTGATCGTGTTCACCAACCTGATCCTGCTGCCGGTGGCGATTTCCTATGTCGGCATCAGCAAGCGTGCCGTGGCCCGCAGCAAGAAAGACGCAACCCGCGAACATCCGTTCTGGCGCTTGCTGGCGAATTTCGCCAGCGCCAAAGTTGCACCGGTTTCCATCCTGCTGGCGCTGATCGCCTTTGGTGGCGGCCTCTGGTACAGCCAGAACCTGAAGATCGGCGACCTCGACCAGGGTGCCCCGGAGCTGCGTCCGGACTCGCGCTACAACAAGGACAACAACTTCATCATCAATAACTACTCCACCAGTTCCGATGTGTTGGTGGTGATGGTCAAGACCAAGGCCGAAGGTTGCTCGCGCTACGAAGCCATGGCGCCGATCGACGAATTGATGTGGAAGATGCAGAACACCGAGGGCGTGCAGTCGGCGATCTCGCTGGTGACCGTGTCCAAGCAGATGATCAAGGGCATGAACGAGGGCAACCTGAAATGGGAAACCCTGTCGCGTAACCCTGATGTGCTGAACAACTCCATTGCCCGTGCGGATGGCCTGTACAACAACAGCTGTTCCCTGGCGCCGGTGCTGGTGTTCCTCAACGATCACAAGGCCGAGACCCTGGATCGCGCGGTGCATGCGGTGCAGGAGTTCGCCAAGGAAAACAACAAGGAAGGCCTGGAGTTCATCCTCGCGGCCGGTAACGCCGGTATCGAGGCGGCCACCAACGAGGTGATCAAGAAGTCCGAGCTGACCATCCTGATCCTGGTGTACATCTGCGTCGCGGTCATGTGCATGATCACTTTCCGCTCTTGGGCGGCGACCCTGTGCATCGTGCTGCCGCTGGTGCTGACCTCGGTACTCGGCAACGCCCTGATGGCTTTCATGGGTATCGGCGTGAAAGTGGCGACCCTGCCGGTCGTGGCGCTTGGGGTGGGGATCGGCGTGGACTACGGCATCTACATCTACAGCCGCCTGGAAAGCTTCCTGCGTGCCGGCCTGCCGCTGCAAGAGGCGTACTACCAGACGCTGAAGTCCACCGGCAAGGCCGTGCTGTTCACCGGTCTGTGCCTGGCCATCGGCGTGTGCACCTGGATCTTCTCGGCCATCAAGTTCCAGGCCGACATGGGGCTGATGCTGACCTTCATGCTGTTGTGGAACATGTTCGGTGCGCTGTGGCTGTTGCCGGCACTGGCGCGGTTCCTGATCAAGCCTGAGAAGCTGGCGGGGCAGAAAGGCAATTCGTTGTTCGCCCACTGATCCAGGCTGAAATGAAAAAGCCGCAACCTCAGGGTTGCGGCTTTTTTTATATCTCAAATTCGCACCAGTCCCTGTTGTAGGAGCGAGCTTGCTCGCGATGGTGTGTCAGCTACATTGACTCCGACTGATACTCCATCGCGAGCAAGCTCGCTCCTACTAGGGGCCGGTAATCAGGCGGGATCGCTGCCCAGCACCACATTCAACGCACTGCGCGCATCATCGAGTTGCACCAGCGTCGCATGCCGCGCACCGAGGGCGTCGCGGTTTTCGATGGCGGTCAGGATCGCCTTGTGCCGGGGCAGCGCCAGTTCATGCAGGTTCGGCCGTTGGTTCGAGTGCTTCAAGGCTTCGGCGATAGCCACCGAGAGCATATTGCACAGGTTGGCCAGCAAGTCGTTGTGCGTTGCGTCGGCGATGCGACTGTGGAAGTCCAGGTCAGGTTGCAACAGTGCCTCCGGCGTCGGCGCAGCTTCCATGCGCTGGTAGGCCTCACCGATGGAGGCAATGTCTGCTTCCGTGGCGAATTGCGCGGCGAGGGCGGCAGCGGCCGGTTCGATGATGCTGCGCACACTGGTCAGCAAGTCGAAAAACTGATTCTGCGGGCTGCTCTGCATCAACCAGTGCAGCACGTCCGGGTCGAGCATGTGCCAGTCCTTGCGCGGCTTGACCACGGTGCCGACTCGCGGGCGGGAATACACCAGGCCCTTGGCAACCAGTACCCGGGTGGCTTCACGCAGCACCGGTCGGCTGACCGCATATTCTTCGCACAACAGCGCCTCGGCGGGCAGTTTGTCGTCCGGCAGGAAACGTCCCGAGACGATCTGCATCCCCAGTTCCTGGACGATGCGCGAGTGCATGCTTTTGCGGTCGGAGGGTTTGCGGTAATCCATGGGGAACGGCGCGGTCCTGTGCGAATAGGTGTCGCGCATGATAGCAGGCGCGGCGAGTCGACTGTAGGAGCGAGCTCGCTCGCGATGGACGTCAACGATAACGTGGGGAACCTGACACCCCGCGGCGGTCTCGGGTCCATCGCGAGCAAGCTCGCTCCTACAGGGGGAGGTGGTGTCAGTGGGAATGACGCGGCACTTCGGCTCCGCGGCAGCCGACCAGGAAGTCGAAGTCGCAACCCTGGTCCGCTTGCAGCACGTGGTCGATGTACAGCTGACGGTAGCCACCCACCAGCAACTGCTGTGGCGGTTGCAGGTCGGCCATGCGCGCGGCCAGTTCGGCGTCCGGAATGTCCAGGTGCAAGCGGCCGCTGGCGCAATCGAGTTCGATCCAGTCGCCTTCCTTCACCGCGGCCAGCGGTCCGCCGGCGGCGGCCTCTGGGGCGACGTGCAGGACAACGGTACCGTATGCCGTGCCGCTCATGCGCGCATCGGAAATACGCACCATGTCGGTCACGCCCTGGGCCAGCAGCTTGGCCGGCAAGCCCATGTTGCCCACTTCGGCCATGCCGGGATAACCCTTCGGCCCGCAGTTTTTCATCACCAGGATCGAGTCGGCATCCACGTCCAGTTCCGGGTCGTTGATTCGCGCCTTGTACATGTCGAAGTTCTCGAACACCACCGCGCGGCCGCGATGCTGCATCAGTTCCGGCGTGGCAGCGGATGGCTTGAGCACAGCGCCCAGCGGTGCCAGGTTGCCGCGCAGCACACAGATACCGCCATCGGCACGGATCGGGTTGTTTAGGGTGCGGATCACTTCGTCTTCGCCGTAGATCGGCGCGTCCCTGGTGTTCTCGCCGATGGATTTGCCGTTGACGGTCAAGGCATTCGGGTTCGGGATCAGATTGGCTTCGCCGAGGCGGCGCAGTACCGCAGGCAATCCACCGGCGTAGTAGAACTCTTCCATCAGGAAGCGCCCGGAAGGTTGCAGGTCGACGATGGTCGGCATGCCACGGCCGATACGGGTCCAGTCGTCCAGGTCCAGTTCAACCCCGATGCGCCCGGCGATGGCTTTCAGGTGGATCACCGCGTTGGTCGAACCGCCGATGGCGGCATTGACGCGAATGGCATTTTCGAAGGCTTCCCTGGTGAGGATCTTCGACAGCTTCAAGTCTTCGCGCACCATCTCCACCGCACGCATGCCGGACATGTGCGCCAACACGTAGCGGCGTGCATCAACGGCGGGAATCGCCGCGTTGTGGGGCAGGGAAGTACCGAGTGCTTCGGCCATGCAGGCCATGGTCGAGGCGGTGCCCATGGTGTTGCAGGTGCCGGCCGAGCGAGACATGCCGCCCTCGGCCGCAAGGAAGTCATCGATGCTGATGGTGCCGGCCTTGACCTGTTCGCTGAGCTGCCAGACCACGGTGCCGGAGCCGATGTCCTTGCCCTTGTGCTTGCCGTTGAGCATCGGCCCGCCAGTGACGACGATGGCCGGCACGTCGCAACTGGCGGCGCCCATCAGTAGCGCCGGAGTGGTCTTGTCGCAACCGGTCAGCAGCACGACGCCGTCAATCGGGTTGCCGCGAATGGCTTCTTCCACGTCCATGCTCGCCAGGTTGCGGGTGAGCATGGCGGTCGGGCGCAGGTTCGATTCGCCGTTGGAGAACACCGGAAACTCCACCGGGAAGCCGCCGGCCTCGATCACTCCGCGTTTGACGTGCTCGGCAATCTGGCGGAAGTGCGCGTTGCACGGGGTCAGTTCCGACCAGGTGTTGCAGATGCCGATGATCGGCTTGCCATGGAACTGGTGGTCGGCGATGCCCTGATTCTTCATCCAGCTGCGGTACATGAAGCCGTTCTTGTCGGCGGTGCCAAACCATTGGGCCGAGCGCAGGGTGGGTTTCTTATCAGACATGATCGATTCTCTTATTGTATGACTATATTGTTCGAGCTGAGGCGTAACATAAGCGCAATTTGCACTGTTTGGAAGTGTTGTTGATCAAATAGTATTACTATATAGTCCGCTCAAACGGAGGGATGGCCCTGGCGAACATTTCGCGAGAGGCGTCCCCCGAGGTTCTATAACAACAACAATCGGAGACCGATCTCATGAGCCAGGAACTGCGGCTTATCCGTCGCATTACGTTGAAACTGATTCCCTTCCTGATCCTGCTGTACCTGATCGCCTATGTGGACCGCTCCGCCGTGGGGTTCGCCAAGCTGCACATGGGTGCCGACATCGGTCTGGGCGATGCGGCTTACGGCCTGGGCGCAGGGCTGTTCTTCATCGGTTACTTCCTGCTGGAAATCCCCAGTAACCTGATGCTCGATCGCTTCGGTGCCCGGCGCTGGTTCGCGCGAATCATGGTCACCTGGGGCGCCATCACCATCGGCATGGCGTTCGTCCAGGGACCGAACAGTTTCTATCTGATGCGTTTCCTGCTCGGTGCCGCCGAGGCCGGGTTCTTTCCGGGTGTCCTGTACTACATCACCCAATGGTTCCCGGTGCGCCATCGCGGCAAGATCCTCGGGTTGTTCATCCTGTCGCAACCCATTGCGATGATGATCACCGGCCCGGTGTCCGGTGGCTTGCTGGGCATGGACGGTGTGCTGGGGCTGCACGGCTGGCAGTGGCTGTTCATCGTCATCGGTACCCCGGCGATCCTGTTGACCTGGCCGGTACTGCGTTACCTGCCGGACGGCCCGCAACAAGTGAAGTGGATGGACCAGGCGGAAAAGGACTGGCTCAGTGGTGAGCTGAAAAAGGATCTGGACGCGTACGGCCAGACCCGCCATGGCAATCCGCTGCACGCCCTCAAGGACAAGCGCGTGCTGCTGTTGGCGCTGTTCTACCTGCCGGTGACGCTGAGCATCTATGGCCTGGGTTTGTGGCTGCCGACCCTGATCAAGCAGTTTGGCGGCAGCGACCTGGTGACCGGATTCGTCTCGGCGGTGCCGTACATCTTTGGCATCGTCGGTCTGCTGATCATCCCGCGCAGTTCCGACCGCTTGAACGACCGCTACGGCCACCTCGCCGTGCTTTACGTGCTCGGTGCGATCGGCCTGTTCCTCAGCGCCTGGCTGTCGGTGCCGGTGCTGCAACTGGCGACGTTGTGCCTGGTGGCATTCGCACTGTTCTCCTGCACGGCCGTGTTCTGGACCTTGCCGGGCCGCTTCTTTGCCGGCGCCAGTGCAGCGGCGGGGATCGCCTTGATCAACTCGGTGGGCAACCTCGGTGGCTACCTCGGTCCATTCGTGATCGGCGCACTCAAGGAATACACCGGCAACCTGGCTTCGGGCCTGTACTTCCTGTCTGGCGTGATGGTGTTCGGGCTGGTGTTGACCGGTGTGGTGTATCGCTTGCTGGAACGCCGGCACGTGTTGCCGGCCGATGAATTTGCGGCGAGTGCGCGTGGGGCGTCGCGTACCTGATTTTGAGGATTTACGCCGACCGAATGTGGGAGCGGGCTTGCTCGCGAAAGCGGAGTGTCAGTCACCGATGATGTCGGGTATGACGACCTCTTCGCGAGCAAGTCGGATCGCCGCACCGCCGCTCCCACATTGGTTCTGCAGCGTTTTGAAGAATTGTTTTACAGGAGAGAATTCATGCGTTTGGTTCAGTTCGAATTGAGTAACGGCGAACGCCGTGTCGGCGTTGTCGAGGACGGTTTGGTCCGTGAAGTGCAGGACGCGCGCACGGCTCGCGATCTGGCATTGGCGGCGATCGAGGCGGGCGCCAGCCTTGAGCAACAGGTGCAAGGTCTGGGGCTGGGCATCAGCCATGATTATGCCGAACTGCTGGCGAAACGGCGCATCCTGCCGCCGCTGGACCATCCGGATCCGGCGCACATGCTCATCAGCGGCACAGGCCTGACCCATCTGGGCAGCGCCTCGGCCCGGGACAAGATGCATCAGCAAAGTGGCGACGAAGCGGCGATGACCGACACCATGCGCATCTTCAAATGGGGCGTGGAGGGCGGCAAACCGGCGGCGGATGAAGCCGGTGTGCAACCGGAATGGTTCTACAAGGGCGACGGCAGCATTGTCGTGCGGCCAGGTCAACCTTTTCCGCTACCGCCATTCGCCGAAGATGCCGGTGAAGAGCCCGAGATCAGTGGCCTGTACGTGATCGGCCAAGACCGCAAACCGTATCGCCTGGGCTTTGCCGTGGGTAACGAATTCTCCGATCACGTCATGGAACGCAAGAACTACCTGTATCTGGCTCACTCGAAACTGCGCAGTTGCAGCTATGGCCCGGAACTGCGGGTCGGCGAACTGCCGCAGCATCTGGCGGGCACCAGCCGCATCCTGCGCGACGGCGAAGTGCTATGGCAAAACGAGTTTCTCAGTGGTGAGGCGAACATGTGCCACAGCCTCGCCAACCTGGAATTCCATCATTTCAAGTACAGCCAGTTCCTGCGCCCGGGGGATGTGCATGTTCACTTCTTCGGCACCGCGACCCTGTCCTTTGCCGACGGCATTCGCACGCAACCGGGTGACGTGTTCGAGATCACCCAGGCCGAATTCGGCGCGCCGTTGATCAACGGCATCGCACCCGTCGCTGCGGCTTTCGAGCCCGGCACCGTCGGCACACTTTGAGGACTCACCCATGACCCGGATTCTTGGTCACAACTACATCGGCGGCCAACGCAGCGCTGCCGGCAGCATCAAGTTGCAGAGTGTCGATGCGACGACGGGCGAGGCCTTGTCCGGCGATTTTTATCAGGCGACACCGCTGGAAGTCGCTGCGGCGGCCGCCGCTGCAGCGGCCGCGTATCCGGCCTATCGCAGCCTGAGCGCGGAGCGACGGGCGCAGTTTCTCGATGCGATTGCCGATGAACTGGATGCCCTCGGTGATGATTTTGTCGCTGTGGTCTGCCGCGAAACAGCGTTGCCCGCAGGCCGGATTCAAGGTGAGCGTGGACGCACCAGCGGCCAGATGCGCCTGTTTGCCAAAGTCTTGCGTCGCGGTGATTTCTACGGTGCACGGATCGACCGGGCATTACCGGAGCGTCAGCCGTTGCCGCGTCCGGATCTGCGTCAATACCGTATCGGCCTCGGGCCGGTGGCTGTGTTCGGTGCCAGCAACTTTCCGCTGGCGTTCTCCACCGCCGGCGGCGATACCGCATCGGCACTCGCCGCCGGATGCCCGGTGGTGTTCAAGGCCCACAGCGGTCACATGGCCACGGCCGAGCAGGTGGCCGACGTAATCATTCGTGCCGCCGAGAAAACCGGCATGCCGGCGGGCGTGTTCAACATGATCTACGGCGCGGGTGTCGGCGAGACACTGGTCAAGCATCCGGCGATCCAGGCCGTGGGTTTCACTGGTTCGCTCAAGGGCGGTCGAGCCTTGTGCGACATGGCCGCGGCACGTGCGCAACCGATTCCGGTGTTCGCCGAGATGTCGAGCATCAACCCGGTGATCGTGTTGCCCGAGGCCTTGCAGGCGCGGGCGGACTCGATCGCCCGGGATCTCACGGCGTCGGTGGTCCAGGGCTGCGGGCAGTTCTGCACCAATCCCGGTTTGGTGATTGGCATTCGCTCTGCTTCGTTCAGCGCATTTGTGCAGCAAGTAGCCGGGTTGATGGCGGATCAACCGGCGCAAACCATGCTCAACGCCGGAACCTTGGGCAGCTATGGCCAAGGCTTGCAAAAACTGCTCGCGCATCCGGGCGTCAAGCACCTGGCCGGTCATCCGCAGCAGGGCAACCAGGCGCAGCCGCAGTTGTTCAAGGCCGATGTCAGCTTGCTGATCGACGGCGATGAAGTGCTGCAGGAGGAAGTGTTCGGTCCGGCCACCGTGGTGGTTGAGGTGGCCGATCACGCGCAACTGATGGCCGCCTTGAACGGCCTGCACGGCCAATTGACCGCCACCCTCATTGGCGAGCCGGCGGACTTCGAGCAGTTCACCGGGCTGACTGCGATGCTGGAACAGAAGGTCGGGCGAATCCTGCTCAATGGCTATCCGACTGGCGTGGAGGTCTGTGATTCGATGGTCCACGGCGGGCCTTACCCGGCAACGTCCGATGCGCGTGGTACGTCGGTGGGCACACTGGCCATCGATCGCTTCCTGCGACCGGTGTGCTTGCAGAACTACCCCGACAATCTGCTGCCGGATGCGCTGAAGAACGGCAATCCGATGCGTATCCAGCGACTGGTGGATGGCCAGCCATCGCGTGAGGCGCTGTAACAGACCAATACAATCCCTGTGGGAGCGGGCTTGCTCGCGAATGCAATTGGACATTCAACATGAATGTTGCCTGACAGACCGCTTTCGCGAGCAAGCCCGCTCCCACAGGTTGGTCATTCCAGATGAGGGGAATGCGGTGCCATGAGCTATCATTGCGGTTTTCCCATCCAAAGATTGACTGCCATGACTGCCGCAACCGACACCCTGCTCAATGCCCTCGAACACTGTGGAATGGTGGAAATCGACGGGCTGCATGCCTTCGAATTCGCCCTTGATGTCGATGACAACCTGCATATCGAATGCATGGACGGCCGCGCGGCCAAGCACTGGGAGTTCACCCCGGCGCAGGTTCAGGCTGCGACATACGACGCCTCACTGCAAAGCTGGTTGATCATCGGTGATTCAGGTGAGCACCGTTTGGTGTGCCTGGGCGATGTCGTCAGCGGTGACAACGATGACGATGAACCTGAGGATGAATAAACTCTGGCCGCTGTTGATGGCCGGCAGTATCGGTGCGATGGGAGTTCAGGCTGCGTCCGCCGACGACTATCAACTGCTCGTGGGGTCCTACACCGCCAGTCAAAGCCAGGGCATCTACCGTCTGGCTTTCGACAGCCGCACCGGGCAGATCAATGCCAGGCCCCTGCAAGTGATCAAAAGCGAGAATCCTTCGTGGCTGACCCTGTCGAAGGACCAGCGACACTTGTTCGTGGTCAATGAAAACGGCCCGGGTCAGGCGGATCCGGTAGGGCGTGTCAGCAGTTACTCGATTGATCCCAAGACCCATGCGCTGAGCCTGATCAGCCAGGTACAAAGCCTGGGCAACGAGCCGACCCATTCCAGTCTCAGCGCCGATGGCCGCCATCTGTTTGTCAGCAATTACTCGGTGGCCGAAGACCCGGGTGGCACCCTCGCAGTATTGCCGGTGGCGGCCGATGGCAAGCTCAAACCCGTGGTGCAGATGAGCAGCCACCCGGCGAGCCGGATCAATCCCGAACGCCAGGCCTCGGCCCACGTGCATTCGACGATCCCGTCGCCGGACGGCAGATACGTGTTCTCCAACGACCTGGGCGCCGACAAGGTGTTTGCCTACCGCTTCGACCCCAAGGCCAATCCAGAACTGCCATTGACCCCGGCAACCCCGGCATTCGTGGAGCTGCCGCCCGGTAGCGGACCCCGTCATCTGCTGTTCAGCGCCGATGGCAAACACGCCTGGCTGACCATGGAAATGAGTGCACAGGTGGCAGTGTTCGATTACCACGACGGCCAACTTGAGCAGACGCAGATGGTTGATCTTGCCGCCGGGCAACCGGTCTCAGACAAGGCTGCGGCGGCGCTGCATGCCTCAGCTGACGACAAGTTCCTCTACGTCAGCAACCGTGGCACGGCCAATCAACTGCTGGTGTTTGCGATTGATCCGGCCACCGGCCACCTCAACGAGCTGCAACGCCGGGCGGTGGAGGGCGATCATCCGCGAGAATTCAGCCTCGATCCGAGCGGCAGATTCCTGTTGATCGCCAACCAGAAGAGCAACCAGATTGTCGTCGTCGAACGCGATGCCAAGACCGGTTTGCTGGGCAAGACCGTGCAAAAACTGCCGATGGACGCGCCAAGCGACCTCAGGTTTCTGCTGCGTCAATAAGCCGCAGGCCCCGGTTAATGGGGTCTGCCTGCTTTTATCAATGGCGCTGATATCTGGTAATGCTACAAAGCATTTCAAGGCAAGAACCCTCGAGGGTTAAGTTTGCTTCACGGCCCCACCGGGCAAGCAAGCCAACTGAATCCGAGGAATACCGCCATGAACTTCAACATCTTCTCTGTCATCGCCGCATCCGCCATTTCTGCCACCGTTGCGCTGCCAGCCAGTGCCAACGTTGAAATCAGCGACAAAAAAGCCCACACCCAGAGCTACACCCAGAAGTACCTGCAACAGAGCGCCAACTTCTACGCCGCGCTGGACCACAAAACCCAAGCCTGAACGTTCACCCCTGCCTTTATGCAGGAGCGAAGTCACTGATGATCGAAGACCCTTGTGTTGAAAACACGAGTGTCGAAAACGATCAGAGTGATGTCGCTCCTGCATAACGCATTTACGACAGCATCAAATTGCTATCAATGTCACGCTTGATATCACATCGCCATGAGTTTAAATTGACGCTGATTTTTTGACTCCCCCTCACGGCAAGGATCGGCAGCATGGTGACGCGTCTGGCATTGGTTCTTCTTTTTCTCTATTCCACCCCCATTTTGTCGGCAGCCGACCCTGTTCCGGGTGAGCCGGATGCTGGCCGCGAACGCTTGATGAGTTTTATTGAAGACTGAAATAGTCTGGCTTAATGATCAATGAGGCTGATGGTCACTATGGATAACCCTGAGTGGTTACCCAGGCTCTTTTGATCGATTCTGTGGGTATTGAAACATGCCTGCGGAGAACATCATGGCCAGCGCAATTCTCACTTCTGCCAAACACGGCGCCTATGTGGCGATCGGTCTTTACCTTGCCATGGTGCTGGTGGTCAGCCTTTCAGCCCAGTCGCAATCCAGCGTTGAAGCACCGATCCAGGTCGCTTATCCCGGCATCCAGTTTGAACACCGTGCGCAAAGCGCGAGCGCTGATCAGGCTGAACTCGCAGGAGTGGTCGGCGCATGAAAGGGCACAGACTTTGGGTCATCGCCTTCCTGGCGTTCATGACCAACGGATCCTCCCTGTTGGGGATCGGACAGGGCTCGGCGGGTTCATTGGCCCGGGCCATCGAAGCCAACCACAACATTGCCCGCAACATCGAAAACGCCAATGCTCAGGGCATGCTGGCCGGCAATCCGCCCATCAGGAGTGAAGGTGTGGTTTTCGGGCCGTTCCAGGTCGATTGCTCGGTGATAGGGATGTGTGGGGTGCTGGCCTGAATCCTCGACACACCGCTGGCCTTTGTAGGAGCCAGCTTGCTGGCGATGGCGTATCAGGCACCACAGCGTCAACTGACACACCATCGCCAGCAAGCTGGCTCCTACAGGGGGTGGTTATTTCTTCATGATTGATGTGAACAGGTCCGACGCCAAAAGCCGCTGTAGCCACGCCTGCAAGCGCAGGTAAGGCGTCTGCCCGAACCACTCGCGATCCACATGTGCAAACTGCCGTACGAACGGCATCAATGCGACATCCGCCAGGCTCGGATGGTCCGCCAGCAAATAGTCCCGTCCTTCCAGCAACTGATCCAGCCTGCGCAGGAACACCTCACCTTCGCTGCGATAAACCTCCATCGGCTGCTCGGGATAACGCTCGGCGTACTTGTAGCGATTCAAGTGCACCTTGAACACCTGATCGTTCTGTTCGATCAGCGGGGCGATGTGTGCCGCCGCATCAGGATCATTCTTGAGCAACCAGTCCTGGGGATCGTTCTGCGCCAGCGCCCAGCGCATGATGTCGAGGCTTTCGTCGATCACCCGGCCATCGGCGTTCAGTACCGGCACCGTGCCTTTGCCCGACAGCGCGAGCATCTCGGCAGGCTTGGCCTTCAGGCTGACTTCGACGATGTCCGCGGCCACCCCCGAATAGTGCAGGGCCATGCGTGCGCGCATGGCGTACGGGCAGCGGCGGAAGGAATACAGCGTGTTCATTTCACCTCCAGGGTGCTCAGGCCGTTGCCCTGGCGGCGGACCTGAATCTGCACCGGAATCCGTTCATGCATTTCCTGTACGTGGGAAATAACCGCGACCTTGCGGCCCTGGGCTTGCAAGCCGTCGAGGGCGTCCATGGCCAGTTGCAGGGATTCCGGATCGAGGCTGCCGAAGCCTTCGTCGATGAACAGCGACTCGATTTTCAGCGTGCTCGACGCCATCGATGCCAGGCCGAGGGCCAGCGCCAGCGATACCAGGAAGGTCTCGCCACCGGACAGCGAATGCACCGAACGCAGTTCGTCGCCCATTTCGGTGTCCATCACCAGCAACCCGAGCATGCTGCCGCCACGCTTGAGGCGATAGCGGCGCACCAGTTGGCGCAATTGCACGTTGGCGTGGTGCACCAGCAGGTCAAGGTTGTAGGCCTGGGCGATCTTGCGGAAGGTGTCGCCGGTGGCGGAGCCGATCAGCGCATTCAAGCGAGCCCAGCGTTGATACTCGCCGTAGGCGTCGGCGATTTGCTGCGCCAGGGCCTGATTGGCGTTCTGCCGGCGCTGGTCCTCGGCCTGTTCGGCGCGCAGTTCGGCGCAATGTTGCTCGCTGGTGGCCGCCAGGTTTTGCAGGTCGACCAGTGCGGCAGCCAGTTGTCCGGCGTCGAGGTTGCCGTTGTGTTGCGCTTGATGATCGAGCAAGCGTTGATCCCGCTCTTGCAGCAACACCCTGGTTTGTTCGATGGCTTTTTCGCTCTGCTGCAATCGTTGACGCAGTTCGCTGAGCTGTTGCTCGCTGACGCTCAACAACTCCTGCAGTCCGCCGTCGTCCAGTTCTGGATGCTGCGCGCGCCAGTCGTCGATCCTGGCGCTCAGCTCGCGGTCTTCGCTTTCCAGGGCTTGTACGCGTTCCTGTTGCGCCTTGAGTTCGGCGGCCAGTTGCACCAGCTCCGTGCGCACGCTTTGCAGTTCCTGATTGGCCGCTGCTTCGGCAGTGCGTGCCTGCTCGACGGCCTGATCGAGTTGTTGTTGCCATTGTTCGGCGCTGGCGTGTTCGCCCAGCAGTTGCGTCAGTTTTTCCTGGCAAGCCTGTTGCTGTCCTGCCAGCGCGGTGAATTGCTGCTGCGTAGCGTCCAGTTGTTGGGCGCGGGTCTGCTGTTGGTACTGTTCTTTGTCCAGCGTCTGCTGGCGTTGTTGCTGTTCGCCGAGTTCATCGCGCTGCTGGTCGAGTTGTTGCAGACGCTGGGCGATCTGCCGGTCGAGCTGCATGAAAGTCGCGGCGGGTTCGTTGCGCAGCGCTTCCAGGGTCTCGGCGGGCAACAGGGTGCTGAACGTGCTCAGTTCTTCGTCCAGGCGTTGGCGGTCGCTGCTCAACTCCCGTTGCTGGTCGAGCAGCTGTTGTGTCGCCTGTTGGTTCGCCGTTTCGGCGCTGCGCAGTTGCTGCGTCAGGCGCGCAGCGTCCTGTTGCAGGGTGAGCAGGGCGGTTTGCCGTTGTTCGTCCTGGGCAATGCTCTGGTTCAACTGGCTGCTTTGTTGTGCCAGCCAGGCATCGCGTTTGTCCGCATCCTGGACCAACAGTTGAGCGGACAGCGGGTGCGCTTCAAGGCTCGGCGCCAGGCTTTGTTGCTGAGTCGCGAGCTGTTCCTGCTGTCGCAGCAATTCTTTTTGCTGGGCAATCAGGCCGCCGACTTCAGCGCGCAGATCGGTGAGTTTTTCCTTGAGCAGGTCCACGGCTTTCTGGGCATTGGCCTGTTCGCTTTCATCGTGCCGGCCGAGGCTTTGCAGCAAGGCTTCGGGCTGGTGATAAGGGTGGTCCGGGCTGCCGCAAACCGGGCACGGCTGATCGTCCTGCAACTGCGCACGCAGTTCTTCGACGCTGGCACTGCGCGCCAGACGCTGGCGTTCCAGCAAGTCGCGGGTGACCGTCAGGGTCTGTTCGGCGATGGTCAGCTCGGCCTTGGTCTTCACACCGTCCTGGGTCAGGCGATCACGCTCTTGCTGCGCCGCGAGCTGGCGCTGCTGTAGCTCGGCGCCGAGCTTGTCCAGTTCTTGCTGGCTGGCCCAAAGCCGCATCAGTTCTTCAACGGCCCGCAGTTGCTTGCGGTTGTCCTGCAGCAGGCTGCCGAGAATCCGGATCTGCTCGGCCACCGCTTCGGGCTCGGCGCCAGCCTCTTTGTACAGCACCTCGAGGTCATGACGCTGTGTGGTCAGTTCTTCGGCAGCGCGTGCGGCGCT
This sequence comes from Pseudomonas sp. Pseusp16, assembly GCF_047324915.1. Taxonomy (NCBI): domain Bacteria; kingdom Pseudomonadati; phylum Pseudomonadota; class Gammaproteobacteria; order Pseudomonadales; family Pseudomonadaceae; genus Pseudomonas; species Pseudomonas sp. Pseusp16. The sequence continues at coordinate 1,147,317 of NZ_CP168522.1, forward strand.
CTGCTCCAGGGTGGCCAGTTCAGCCTGGCCCTTGTTCAAGCGATTACCGATCAGCATCAGTTGTTGCAGACGATCACGGTAGGCGTTCCAGGCATCGCTCAGCGGCGCCAGATGAGTGCTCTGTTCAAGTTCAGCGGCAATCCGTTGCAAGCGTTCGGCGACCTGCTTCTGCTGGTCGAGCAAACCCTGAATCGTGCTTTGCCCCTGAGTGCAGGCCAGTTCTGCCTGCTGCTTGAGGTCGGCGCTGAGGCTCGCATCCTTGACCAGGCGGGCGAGGGTGCTTTGCTCTTCGAAGGCCTGACGCAGCAGTGGCGCGCTGTGGCTGTGTTGGCTCTGGGCCGCGGCCAGTGCCGTTTTCGCCGCGCTCAGGCTGTGTTCGAGCTGAACCTGACGCGCGTTCAGTCCGGTTTGCTGTTGGATATGCTGTTGAATGTGTGCCGCCAGCGGTGTGAGCTGGGCGCTCAGTTCGGTCTTGCGCGCGAACTGGTGCCGTTGCGGGGCCAGTTGCTCCAGACGAGTCAGCTTCAAGCGCTCGCCGGTCAGGCTGTCCCAGTGCTGTTGGGCTGCTTGCAGTTGTTCGGTGGCGCTCTGTTGTGCGTCCTGCAACTGCTGCAAGTCCTTGAGCCAGCTGTGTTGCAACTCCAACTGTTTGAGCTGCGCCTGCCGGGTTTTAAGTTGCTGCTGAGCTTCATTGAAGCGCTCATCGAGCTCGGCCCGGGCTTCAGGCGACAGTGGCGTGACCCCGCTGGCCTGGTCCTGCAACAGCTTGTGGGTCTCGCGCGCGTCCTTGGTCTTGTCGAAGGCCCGACGACCGAGACGCGTATAGAGCGCCGTGTCGGTGAGCTTCTCCAGCAGTTCGCTGCGGTCGTTGTCGTCGGCCTTGAGGAATGCGCTGAACTCGCTTTGGGCCAGCAGCACGGCGCGGGTGAACTGTTCGAAGTTCAGCCCCAGGGCGGCTTCGAGTTGAGTCTTGTATTCGCCTTTCTGGCTGGCGAGCAATTGATCCTGATCGATGTCACGCAAGCTCTGGCGGCTGGCCTGCAGCTTGCCGGCGGCCTTGTCCCGAGCGCGATTGGCTTCCCAGCGGGCGCGGTAACGACGGCCGTCGACACCGACGAAATCCACTTCCGCATAACCTTCGCCCGTGCCGCGACGCAGCAGGGTCCGCGGGTCACCCGTGCCGATTTCGCCGTCGGCGTCCGGCACCTTGGCGTCGCGGCCGGTGTTGTTCAGGCGGGGTACGGCGCCAAACAGCGCCAGGCACAGCGCATCGAGCAGGGTGCTTTTTCCGGCGCCGGTCGGCCCGGTGATGGCGAACAGTCCGGCACTGGCCAGGGGTTCGGCGGTAAAGTCGATCTCAAACGGCCCGGCCAGCGAGGCGAGGTTCTTCAGGCGGATCGCGAGGATTTTCATGGCTGTTCGCTCTCCATCTGCACGTCCTGCAACAGCTCGGCAAAGTCCTTGAGGGTCTGCTCGTCGACCTCGCTGCCGTAGTTGTCCTGCCAGGCGCGGCTGAACAGCTCCTGAGGTGTGAGCTGGTCCAGCTCGATCAGTGTGTTGCCATCCTCGACGCCGTTACGGCTGCCGTTGCCGGCGTATTCCGCGGCGATGCGCACCAGGCGCACGGCCTTGCCTTGCAGGGCGGTTTCCACTTGATTGCGCAGGTCTGGCTGCGGTTCATCAAGGCGCACCCGCACTTCCAGCCACGGCTGGCGCTGGATGTCGGCCAACAGATCGATGTTCGGCAGATCCGCCAGTTGCAGCAGGATCTCGCTCAATGGCGCCGGGCCGATGCGTTGCAGGTTGACCGCGCGGGGGATCATTTTCGGTTCGACGCTGACCAGGGTTTCGCCCTCGAGCCGGATGTCGAGAATCTGGTGCTGATAGCTGATCTCGGAGAACGACAGCGGAATCGGCGAGCCGCTGTAGCGGATGCGCTCCTCGCCGTTGACCTTCTGCGGTTTGTGCAAGTGGCCGAGGGCAACGTAACTGATGCTCGGCCCGAACAGGCTGGCGGGCAGCGCTTCGGCATTGCCGATGATCAGGCTGCGCTCGGAGTCTTCCGACACCGAACCGCCTGCCATGTGCGCGTGGCTGATGGCGATCAGCGCCTGGCCTTTCTTGCGCTTTGCGTTCGCCGCCTCGATCAGCCATTCATGGACCTGGCCAATGCCACGCAGGTAGTTGTCGCCCAGATGCGCGCCGGTGACTTCGGCAGGGCGCAGGAACGGCAGCGCCAGGCACCAGGCGACGGTTTTGCCCTTGGCGTCCGGCAGCGGCAACAGCAAGCGCTCGGCATCCAGTTGCCCGTCATCCAGCCACAGCACACGACCGAGGGCATGCGTGCGCAGGCGGCGCATCAACGGCGCGGGCAGTTCGATCCGCGAGCCGGAATCGTGGTTGCCGGCAATCATCACGATGGTCAGCAATGGCTGCTGTTCGTGGGCGCTGACGATGAAGTCGTAGAGGCGTTCCTGGGCTTTGACCGGCGGATTGACCGTGTCGAAGATATCGCCGGCGATCAACAGCACGTCCGGCTGATCGAGCTTCAGTTGACGCAGCAGCCAGTCGAGAAAACAGCCGTGTTCGAAATCGCGATCCTGGCCGTGCAGGTTCTGCCCGAGGTGCCAGTCGGAGGTGTGGAACAAGCGCAAGGGCAACTCCGCTAAATAAAAAGGTGATGGTCGCAGGAAAAATGGAGGCGACGAAAGGGGGGAGAGTTTACTGACAAACGACCAAGGTTGCTGAACGCCTTGATTGAGTGCAGCTACGGATCTCGATGAAAAAATCCTACGAACGGTCATGCCTACCTGTCAGTTATGACAGTTCCCACTATGGTGGGCAGGGTGTTTAATCGACCCTGCGCATGGAGCCTTGCAGAGCGGCAGCGACGCAATTTATGAGTTTCAGCCTGAAGGGAAAATAGTGTCGCTTCAAAAACGCTGAAGTTGTGTTGTTCACATGTGATCTCAATGGAATCGAACCTCGCATTCATCCAGCCTCAGTGGAGAAACGTCATGTCAAACAGTCATCCGAGTACCATCAGCCGAATCAACACGCCGCGTCATGGCCACGTGTTTTCCCCCGCATCCCGGGCGTACTTTGCCTGGCAGGCAGGCGAGTTGGATGAAGGGGCTTTGAACCAGCGCGAGTCCGGCAAGTTTTTTCCCGAAACTTCCGCCGACGTGGCTGATGCATACGCCAAAGAGGACGTGGCCAATTTTGCGCCGCCTCCTGACGGCAAAATTGCCAGCGCCAATCAAGCCACCGGCCAAAAACTGGATCAGCCGGGTAGCCACTGGCAAAAACATGAAGTGCGAAGCGGCGAAACACTGGATGTCTCTTGGCATTTCACCGCCAACCACGTTACCCGTCGCTGGAACTACTTCATTACCAAGGCTGATTGGGATAGCAGCAGAGCGCTGGCGCGCGATCAATTTGATGCCGAGCCTTTCTATACGGTGCAGTTGAATCTGAAGCCCTATTGGGAACACTCAAACGACATGAAGCCGCCGTCGCCCACCATCCATGGGGTCCCGCTGCCAAAACGAGAGGGGTATCACGTGTTGTTGGCTGTCTGGGAGGTCGCCGATACCGGAAATGCGTTCTATCACGTAGTGGACCTGGATTTTGTGTCGTCTGGAGGAGGCGAGCGTCCGACCACGCCGACCGGTTTGAAGGCCAGTGATATCACTGACAAGCAGGTGGTATTGACGTGGAATGCTGCAACGGGGGCTTCTCCTATCGCGTTTTACCGTATTACGCGCAACGGGACCGCTACAGTCGATGTCGCGGCACCACAACTGACCTGGATCGACCATGCCGTGATGCCTGACACCGTCTACAGCTATTTTATTAGCGCAGTCGACGAGACAGGCAATGTTTCACGTCCAAGTCCGGCTATCGAGGTGCGTACGTTGCCAGAGGAGGGTGAGGTCGGGGCGCCGAGCGCTCCGGCGAACCTGCACAGCATGGGCCAGACAGAGCGCAGTATCAGCTTGATGTGGGGGGCCTCCTCAGGCCCGGTGGCAATAACGAACTACCTGATTTTTCGCGACGGCCAGGAGGTCAAGCGCGTAGGTGCAGATCAGACTTCGTTTGAGGACACGGACCTGACGTCAGGGACCGAGTACCGTTATTTTGTGAGGGCGCTCGACCTGAACGGCAAGCTGTCATCATCAAGTAATGTCCTGAGCGTCAGCACACAAGGTGATGGTGGGGCATATCCGGCGTGGAAGTTGAATACTCAGTATGCAAAAAACGCGTTGGTGAGCCACGCCGGGCAGAACTGGTCCTGCATTCAGGCACATACGTCATATGTTGAGGATTGGGCACCTGGGGCAGGCGACAATGTGCTTTGGGCCAAGCATGTCTGATCCGTTGAACAGGCCATCGTGAGTGGCTGAAAAGGGCTGAAAGATCGCAGCCTTCGATGGCTCCTGAGGGTGTACATCCACCTGATGCAGGCGCTTTCGAAGGTTGCGATCATTTGATTCTACTTGGGATAAAGCGGCGGCAACCCAGTGTCGCCGACCGGATCCTGAACCCGTTCGGCAATCGGGATCGCCTTGATCGCCCGCCACAATTCATCACCTTGCCAATACTGGCCGGTTTCGCTGTAAAGCGCGCCGTTCAGGCCGTCGAGGGCGTTGGACAGCGGCACGAAGCGGGCGGCCATGTCGGCCAGGGTTTCCGGTTGTTGGCGGGCCCAGGCGTCGAGGGCCTGGCGGGTGGCGTGGGAGTCGTTGGCCTGGCAGGCGCGCTTGAGGTCGTCTAGGACGGTGCGCGGGCTTGGCCCGGTTTGAGCGGCACGCATCACCGCCGGTTGCCAGCGGCCACGCCACCAGAGGCCGAAGCCGAGCAGGGTGGTGCAGGCCAGAATCAAGGTGCTGAGCTTCCAGCGCCAGAGCGCTTGGCTGTCGGCGCTGGCATCGATCGCTGAGGTGCCGGCCGGGGTGTCGACCACCAGGTTCGGATTGGCCGCCACGTGCAGCGTGCGAGCGGGCAGGCTGCTGTGCTCCAGATGGTCTTCGAAGGTGTTCCACCACACCACGTCGACGGTGGGCAGCTCGATGGCGCCGGTCCGTGTCGGCACCAGGGCCTCGCGGTCTTCACGACTGCCGACCAGGCCGCGTTCGCTGTTCTGATTGCCGAGCACTGGTTGATCCGGGTAGCGGCGCAGACCGCCGACATCGGTGCCGGGCAGCGGTGGTAGCTGGGTGCTGGACAAGCCTTCGGCCTTCACCGTCAGGCTGCGGGTCAATGAATCGCCCACCTGGGCATGATCCGGCTCCGGGTTCCAGCTATCGCTCAGGGTCAGGCTGCGCGCAGGCAGCCAGGGGGCATCGGCCGGATAGGTGATGGGTTTGGCCTTGACCGTCAACAGCAGTTCGGCCGAGGTCACGCGCATCAGCTTGCCGGATTTCGGCCCCTGGGCCGCGTCCTGTACCGGTTGTGCATCGACCAGCGCAGCGTTGAAGACCTGCGCCGGAATGATCAGTTCGCCACTGTGTTGCGGGTAGATCGCGTAGCGCATTTCAATCACGCCATGGCGCAGGCCGTCGATGTCTTTTTCGTAGGTGCGTGAGTCGCCCAATTGTTCGATACGGGCATCAGATATCTGCAAGGGTGGCAGGCTGCTGTCGTCGTACAGCGACACCGAATGGTAGATGCGCAGGGTCAGGATCGCCTGGGCCTGAACGTACACGCTGGTTTGATCGAGGCTGGCGTCAATGAACACCGCGGCCCGTTTGTTCGGGTTGTCCGGTGTTTCGCTCTCGACCACTTGCAGGGTGATCGGCTGGCTCTGCAGTTCGCCCAGTTGCAGTGGCGGAATCACCACGCTGCCGTTTTGCCGGGGCAGGAGGGTGACGATCCAGCGTGTGGTGGCCCGGTTTTCACCGCTAAGGGTGTTCAACTGGTTGACCTGGCGTGTGCCGCGCACTTCGAACAACGGCTCCAGCGGTGTCATGTCGGGTTTGCCGAACTGTGTCACGTCGGTGGATTCCAGGGTCAGCTCGACCGTCTCGCCCGAGCTCAGGCGACTGCGGTCCACACTGGCGACCAGCTCTGCTGCCTGCGCCTGAACGGTGCAGAACAACAGGCCATGCAGCAGCGCGAGCAATATAACGGTGAAGCGGGTCATCGAGTTTTTTCCTGATCCTGATGTTGTTGCTGTTCGTACCAGAATTTGCGCCGCAGCAGCTCACCGGGGTCATCCGGGATCTGCCGCAACCACTGCTCCAGCGCCTGACGCTGTTCACCTTCGATGCTGTCGGTGGCCGGGCGCAAGGGCGGCGTCGTGTGTTGCTCGTCACCCAATTCACTGCCTGGAACTTCGTTGGTTCCGGGCTTGCGTGGCGACGTGGGCGGATGCCTGGTGTCGGCGCCAGTCTGCGGTTCTTGCGCCTGCGGCTCGCCGCCGTCCGAAGGCTGCGTCGTGGCGCCGGGCGGTGTTTGCTGCTCAGTGGCCTGGGGCTCCTCGCTGGTGGCCGGCTCCGGGGTGGGCGGGCTGTTTTTTTGCTTGATCAACTCTTCCACCAGCGTCTTGTTGGTCAGTGCCGGGCGCAAATCCGGTTGGCGTTCCAGCGCCTGTTCGTAGGCGTCCAGGGCAGCCTCCAGCGCACCACTTTTGGCCAGGGCGTTGCCCCGATTGTAGTGGGCATGGGCATCGTTGCCTTCGGCAAACCGCTCGGCGGCGCCGGCGTAGTCTCCGGCTTCATAGAGCGCCACGCCTTGCCACTGATGGTCTTCGAAGCGCCGCGCGGCCTCGGCCGGACGCTTGAGCTTGAGTAATTGCACGCCTTGTTGATCAGGACGCAGCCACAGGTCTGCGAGGTCGAAGGCATAGCTGGGCTGAGGCAGCGCCAATAGCAGCGGCAGGCAGAGCAGCCAGCCGCGACGTCCCGCGCAGGCCGCGAGCAGCAACAGTGGCAGCAGCAGCCAGTAACCCTGGTCGGCCCAGGTGTCGAGGCGCAGCGTCTGGCCGTCATTGCGCAAGTGACGCGGACCGTCAAGCAGGCCAAGGGCGCGCAGGTCGCTATCGTCCAGGCGGGCGTGGCGATAGCGTCCGTCGAGGTCGCGGGCGAAGCCTTTCAGGCCGGGCTCGTCCAGGCGCGGTACGAGGATCGCGCCTTGTTCGTCCTTGAGGAAACTGCCGTCTTCCTGGGTGATCGGCGAGCCTTCGGCGGTGCCGATGCCGAGCATCAGCCATTGCGTCGATTTGCCTGCCATGGCGCGGCGAATCCCCAGGCGTTCGTCTTCCGTCAGGGACGAGCCAATCAGCAGGATCCGCCCGTCACCGAGCGCACCCTGTTCCAGCAGGGCCAAGGCCTTGACTACCGCCAGGTCGGCGCGATGGCCGGCCTCGGGCATCAATGACGGCTTGAGGGCATCGAGCAGGTTGCGGCTGGTGGACAGGTCATCGGAGAGCGGCACCAGCGTATGCGCGCTGCCGGCGTAGACGACGATCGCAGTCTGGGCATCGCTGCGAACCTGCAGCAGGTCGAACAGCTTGCGCCGGGCCTGCTCCAGGCGATTGGGCGCGACGTCCGTGGCGAGCATTTCCGGGGTCAGTTCAAGAATCACCACCAACGGGTCGGCGGGCTTCTGGCTGGTTTGCTCGACGCGTTCCCAGCTCGGGCCCAGCAGCGCGAGCACGGTCAACAGCCACGCCACGCCAAGCGCGACCCAAGGCAATTTACTGTCGCGACCACTGCCACCGCTGAGCAGTGCTGCGTGAAAGGCTGGAGGCAGAATCATCTGCCAGCGCCCGGCGCGTTTCTTGCGGTGCCAGAGTTGCCAGAGCAACCAGCCAAGCACCGGCAACAACAATAGCCACCAGGGGCGGAACCAGTAGGGCCACAACGCACTCATCGGCGCCTCCGCAGACGCAGGCGTTTCAGACGCTGGCGCCAGTCAGGCAACACTTGGGTTTGCAAAAACAGATCCTTGGTAAACAGGCGTTGCAACGGGTTGTCCGGCCAGAGTACAGGGGCCACCAGCAGCATGCTCAACAACAGAGCCAGCGCCAGAGGCCATTGATACAGAGCCTGGGCCGGACGGGCCTGGGTCGGTTGCTGGGCCACGGGTTCCAGTTGATCGAGGGTTGCCTTGATCGATTGCAGTTGCTTGCCATCGTGGGCGCGGAAATACCGGCCGCCGGTGGCTTCGGCAATGGCTTTCAGGGACGGCTCGTCCAGGTCCAGGCTGGGATTGACGCCGAGAAAGCCGACCGTGCCACTTTGCTCCGGATCGGCACCGATGCCGATCGGATAGATCTTCACATCTTCCTTGCCCGCCAGTCGGGCGGCGGTGAGCGGATCGATTTCACCGGCATTATTGGCCCCGTCGGTGACCAGAATCAGCACGCGGCTCTGCGCCGGACGTTGGCGCAGGCGTTTGAGGGCAAGGCCGATGGCATCGCCGATGGCGGTGTTTTTGCCGGCAATGCCGATGCGTGCCTCATCGAGCCAGACGCGCACGGTGTGGCGGTCGAAGGTCAGTGGCGCTTGCACGTAGGCCTGGCTACCGAACAGGATCAGGCCGACCCGGTCACCTTCGCGGCTTTCGAGAAAGTCTCCGAGCAGATGCTGGACCAGCGAAAGGCGACTGACGTCTTCGTCCTGCCACTGCATGTCGGGAAAATCCATGGAGCCCGAAACGTCCACCGCGATCAGCAGGTCGCGGCCACTGGCGGCGATCGGTAACGGTTCACCCAGCCACTGCGGGCGTGCGGCGGCCATCAGCAGCAGCAGCCACAGCAGAATGAATGGCGACTGTTGGCGCCAGGCCGGCAGATTGGCGCGGGCGCGGCGGCCGGCGAGGCCTTCCAGATCGCTTAGAAAACTGACCTTGAGCGCCGGCTCGCCACTGTCGGCGACCGGCAAGACGAGGCGCATCAGCCACGGCAAGGGCAACAGGGCGAAGATCCACGGCCAGGTGAACTCAAACATGCTTGCGAATCCATGTGTCGACGGCCTGGGTCAGGCCGGCGATGGCCTTGTCATCGAGTTTGCATTCGGGTTTGTAGGCACCTTCCACGAGCACCATCCAGCGAGTCAGGCCGGCTGCCGGGCAGCGGTTGTCAAGGAACGCCAGCCACTTGCGCCCGTTGAGGGTATGGCTCTGGCTGTAGGGATAGTGGTTGCGGCACAGGCGCTTGAGCAAGCCGTTGAGTTGCTGCAGCCAGGCACCGGCCGGCGCACCGTCATACGGCTTGGGCATCAGCGCCAATTCAGCCAGTGCGGCCAAGCGAACCGGGTCCAGCGGCTGTTCGGCACGCACCACGGGGCGTTTGCGAGGAATGAAGCGCCGCAGGCTCCACAGCCCGAAGCCGAGTAGCGGCAGCAACAGCAGCAGTATCCACCAGCCAGGCGCGGGCGGCCAAAAATCGATCGGCGGCGGAGAAATCAGCGGTTGCAGTTGTTCCAGTCCGCTCATCGACCTTTCCCCGGCTTCTGTGGGTTCAGGTACTCGCGCAGTTGCTCGACCATCTCGCTCTGGGTACTCAGGGGCATCAGCAACACGCCCAGCTTCTGCGCGAGCAGCTCCCAACGGGCGATGCGTGCTTCGGCCAGGGCCCGGTAAGTCTGGCGCAGGTCGAAATTCAGCGTGTCGAGCTCCAGTTGCGCACCGCGTTCGGCGAAACGTAAAAGGCCGGCGGCGGGCAGGGCATGATCCAGCGGATCGGACAACGGCAGCAGCAACAGGTCGCAATGGCGAGATAACAGGCTCAGCTGTTGCTCGGCACTTTCCGAAAGGGAGCGTTCGTCGCAGATCACCACCACCAGGCTGCCCGGGCGTGACACTTCGCGGGCGCGGCGCAGGGCGATACCGAAGGCGTCACGGTCCGGCTCGATTTCGCTGTTGAGCGACTGATTGACCCGCACCAGTCGGTTGAGCAGCTGCAGCAGGCTTTGCTTGCTGCGCCGAGGCTTGATTTCGTAGTGCTCATTGTCGCCATACACCAGCCCGCCGACCCGATCGTTGTGGCCCAGGGCTGCCCAACCGATCAGGCTCGCAGCCTGTGCGGCGAGTACGGACTTGAACATCTGGCCCGAGCCGAAAAACAACCGGCGGCTTTGTTCGACCATGATGAAGATCGGCCGCTCGCGTTCTTCGTGGAACAGCTTGGTATGGGGCTCCTGGGTGCGCGCAGTCACGCGCCAGTCGATGGTGCGCACATCGTCGCCGGCCTGATAGACCCGCACCTGGTCGAAGTCGACGCCACGGCCGCGCAATTTGGAGTGGTGCAGGCCAATCAGTGGGCTGCGCTGGCTCGGCGTGGAAAACAGCTGCACTTCGCGCACGCGATGGCGCATCTCGATCAGGTCGGCGAGGCTGACACGGATGCCCGGCTCGGGCGGCAGGCTGACGTTCATCGGGGTCAAGCGACGGCTACGACGTCGAGAATCCGCTGGACGACCCGGTCCTGATCGATGCCAGCGGCTTCGGCTTCAAAGGAAAGAATGATGCGATGGCGCAGCACGTCGAACAGCACGGCCTGGATATCTTCCGGGCTGACGAAATCGCGTCCGGCCAGCCAGGCGTGGGCACGGGCGCAGCGGTCCAGGGCAATCGAACCGCGCGGGCTGGCGCCGTAGGCGATCCACTCGGCCATCTCCGGATCGAACTTGGCCGGGGTACGGGTGGCCATGACCAATTGCACCAGGTATTCCTCCACGGCGTCGGCCATGTACAGGCCGAGGATTTCCTTGCGTGCCGCAAAAATCGTCTGTTGGGTAACCCGACGCTCAGGTTTTGCTTCGCCGTTCAGGGCTTCTCCACGGGCTTGCTGCAGAATCCGGCGCTCGACAGTGGCATCGGGAAAGCCGATTTTCACGTGCATCAGGAACCGGTCAAGCTGGGCTTCGGGCAGCGGATAGGTACCTTCCTGCTCGATGGGGTTTTGCGTGGCCATCACCAGGAACAGCGGCGACAGCTCATAGGTGCTGCGTCCGACACTGACTTGCCGTTCGCCCATGGCTTCGAGCAAGGCCGACTGAACCTTGGCCGGGGCGCGGTTGATTTCGTCCGCCAATACCAGGTTGTGGAAGATAGGCCCTTGCTGGAACACGAAACTGCCGGTTTCCGGGCGGTAGATTTCCGTACCGGTAATGTCGGCCGGCAACAGGTCAGGGGTGAACTGGATGCGGTGGAACTGGGCTTCGATGCCTTCGGCGAGTTCTTTGATGGCCTTGGTCTTGGCCAGGCCAGGAGCGCCCTCGACCAGCATGTGGCCGTCGGCGAGCAGGGCGATGAGCAAGCGCTCGATGAGTTTTTCCTGGCCGAGAATCTGCGTTGAAAGAAAGGTTCGCAGCGCGAGCAGCGCTTCACGATGTTCCATCGATGACTGTTCCTGCAAAAGGGTGGCCGAGGACGTTCGAAATGCGCCAGGGCCGGGGGCGTTACTTTAATCCATCGCGGGGGGCGGCGACTAACGGCATTTTGTGCAAAGTGCGGGGAATGACCGGGAGATTTGTTGGATTTATGCAGGGCAACAGTCTTGAGGTGACTGTCAGGACCTCATCGCTGGCAAGCCAGCTCCCACAAATATTGGCGGTGTGCATGCAATCTGTGCAACACATCGGTCACTGTGGGAGCTGGCTTGCCAGCGACAGGGCCGGTTCAGACACTCTCAAATCTGGCTGATGAAGGTCCCGGTACCGTCAAGGATGTTCTTCAGGGTTTCCTCAACTTCAGCCAGATCAACCATGGCCGGGTTAAAAGTGATCTCCAGCACATCATCCCCATTCAGCGCATCGGCATCGGCCGCCGCAATTTCGATTTTCAGCAGTGCAGGGCCGAGCGTGACCTTCACGCCTTCAAGGGTCGAGGGTTCGCCGTCGAGGGTGATTTCCAGTTCGTCTTCATCCGGGTAGCGGCTCATCAGGAACATTTCGCCCTTGTCGCTGTGGCAGCACAGCATGGCCATGTTGTCTTCTTCTTCGTCGCACGGGTTGACGATCAAGAGGGCGGTGGTCATTTGCATGGGGAGGGATCCTGGCTCGACGAGCATTGTGAATATGGACAAAGGGCAATTCTGCCAGTCTTTGGAGAACTCTGCTCGGCCTCCCTGGTCGCGCTGTGATGCCACCAAGGCAGGGACAAACGTGCCCGGTGGTTCGTTACGTGAAAAATCCACCCATTTTCGAACGCGCGGGACGTGCGACCAATCGTCGGCACTGTAATTTCTGACAGTAGCAAGTCCTCGGGTTTTAGCTTTAGCTGTAATCCGGGAAAGGTAGTCATTAGTTTGTACGGATTAACTTTAGGTCAAATCGGAAGTGTTCAGAAATTGCCAGCGATACTAATTGGAAGATATCACCATGAAATCGATGAGCAAATGGCTGGGATCTGTACTCTTTGTGCTTGCTTCCTCGCCTTTGTCGTTGTTTGCGGCCGTGCGGGATTATTCGCATTTTATCATTTTAGTCAAAGAGGATGCGTTTCTGTCTGACACGCAGAAAAGTGCTCTCGATAGTCACTCGTCATTAAACGAACTTAAAAAACTCGCGCCACAGATTAGGCCGTTGGTGCCGGTTTCCGAAGTGCGGACCAAGGAAGAGTTACAGGCGCTGCAGCGGCATAGACTGAATCGCTACTTCATGGTGGATACCCGTACCATGACTAAAGCGCAGGCTGAAACATTACTCCTGCAATTGAAGAAAATCCCTTTAGTGGAGAAGGCAGAATTTGAACCAAAGGTAGATGGTATGCATGACGATAATGGTGCCCCAATTGCGAGTGTAATGAGCAAGAACATTCCGGATTACACGGGGCGGCAAAATTATCTTCAAGGGGGAAATGCAGTAACCCCCTATAAAATTGGCGGCGTGAACGCAGTTGAAGCCTGGAAGATTTCAGGGGGGAAGGGGCAGGAAGTGCAGGTGATCTCTGCAGAGGTAGATCATTGGTCGTATGATCATGTTGATTTGCCAAAACCTTATCTGGAAGTTGATGCAGGGGCCAAAACTGGCTCCCATGATACTTCCAGCGCTGGAATTATTGCTTCGCAGGAAAATGGTTTCGGCACTACCGGCATTGTTCCGTACTCCAGGCTGGGTTATTTGCAATGGGGCACGGACAGGCTGCTCCAGTTGGCTGATAAATTGAATGAGGGCGATGTAGTGCAGATTGGTGTACACATCAACAGTACGCCTCTCAATGGAGTCGGATGTACAGTGAACTGTTTCATGCCGATCGAAAGAAATACGACGGTACGTGATATTATTTCTTATCTTGTTGAAGAGAAGGGCGTTCATGTAGTGCTGGCTGCGGGTAATGGCAACATTGATTTGGATCATCCATTTTTTAATGGTTATTATGATCGAAATGTTTTCGATACTGGTGCGATTTATGCGGGTGCTGTTGATCCGGAGACCGGCATCAGAGCGAGCTTTTCCGAGTATGGAAGTCGCGTCGATTTATTTAGTTGGGGGCGCAACGTCACCACTACAACATGGAGTGCGAGCAATCCCACTATGGGGTATACCCATACTTTTAGCGGCACGTCGTCGTCCAACCCAATCATTGCGGGGGTGCTTGCCTCTGTACAAGGCGTGGCTCGTGCGAACGGAATAGGCAATATTCCACCCAAGGTTTTACGTCAACTCCTCGTCGAAACGGGCTACCCGCAGATCAACGGCAATCGCACGGAAATCGGGGTTCAACCCGATTTGGATGCCGCTATCAAAAAAATGTTGGCAGACGCAGCCGATAAGCCGCCTACAGGACGCCTTGCCCTGCCTGAGGAGGTGAAGTCGGGGGGAACGCTCAGCGCACATGTTTATGCTGAGTCACCCTCAAACAAACCACTGAATTATCATTGGAACGCAACCGGATTCATACCACCGACAGGCAGTACGATATCCATGTCTTTCACGGCCCCAACAGTGACCGCGGATACCCGTACTGCCATTTCCGTAGAAGTTTCCGATGGCTTGCATACCCTTGAACTCACAGAGAATTTAACCGTTAAAGCGCCTGTCGAGGGCGGTAATTGCGGCGAACTGCCGGCATGGGATGCCAGCAAGGTTTATGCAGTCTACGCAGAGGCCGTGGCGTACAAGGGGAAAATGTACAAGCAGAACTTCTACAACGTTAATAAACAACCGGACGTCAACTCGGCTGATTATGGCAAGGAGTGGCATACAGGTGTGGCTTGTCCACAGTAGGCGCGCAATGTTGGTTATTTGTTTAACGGTCGGGGGTGTACATAAGGAAAAGTAACCCCGACTCCCGGTTTTGATCGACCCATCACTCTGCTTGCCGAAGGCCGTATTGCTGCTCATGCGCGATCTGGCCAGGCCCATCGAAAACGCCTCGAGGCTCAGCGCCTCCATTTCTCGCGAATGCCTGCTCGACGAGTGACGGGCATCTGTCGTGAACAAAGGAAGTGTTGTCGGTCATTTCTGGTACTGACGTACCGCAAAACCGGACGGAAACCCGTCATTTTCCTGTGCGGATGCTAGTGTTGTTCGATGCGCATGCCTTGAGCTGCGTGCCGATGACCGAATATGTCGCAGCACCGCAAGCATGGGCCTTGCCGCACTCGTTAAGCTGCGCAACGGATGAGCACCCGTAAAGACATTGCGCTGCACGCAGCCCAGTCGTTTTTGCAGATGCCCATTCACGGAAGGTGAATGTGACCTGAGTGTCTCGTCCAGCTTCACCCACCTGTCGCCCTGTTTCCTCTGCCCGAGAATCAGGAACAGGGTGACGGGTAGCCCCGAAAAGGGGTTTTGCACGCGACGCTTTCATCAATAACAAGCCCAAGCGGAGTACCACAGATGGCGTTCTTCACCGCAGCCAGCAAAGCCGACTTCCAGCACCAACTGCAAGCGGCACTGGCGCAGCACATCAGTGAACAGGCACTGCCACAAGTGGCGCTGTTCGCTGAACAATTCTTCGGCATCATTTCCCTTGACGAGCTGACCCAGCGTCGGTTGTCCGACCTTGCTGGCTGCACCCTTTCTGCATGGCGCCTGCTTGAGCGCTTCGATCACGCGCAACCGCAAGTGCGCGTCTTCAACCCCGATTACGAGCGCCACGGCTGGCAGTCGACCCACACGGCGGTCGAAGTGCTGCACCACGACCTGCCATTCCTGGTGGACTCGGTGCGTACCGAGCTCAATCGCCGCGGCTACAGCATCCATACCCTGCAAACCACCGTGCTCAGCGTGCGTCGTGGCAGCAAGGGCGAGCTGTTGGAAATCCTGCCGAAGGGCACCCAGGGCGACGATATTCAGCAAGAGTCGCTGATGTACCTGGAAATCGACCGCTGCGCCAACACCGCCGAGCTCAATGTCCTGAGCAAAGAGCTGGAGCAGGTGCTCGGTGAAGTGCGCGTTGCCGTCGGCGATTTCGAGCCGATGAAGGCCAAGGTCCAGGACATCCTGACCAAGCTGGACAACAGCCAGTTCGCCGTCGATGCCGACGAGAAGAGCGAAATCAAGAGTTTCCTGGAATGGCTGGTGGGTAACCACTTCACCTTCCTCGGCTACGAAGAGTTCGTGGTCAGCGACGAAGCCGATGGCGGCCACATCGTCTACGACAAGGATTCCTTCCTTGGCCTGACCAAACTGCTGCGTGCCGGCCTGACCTACGATGACCTGCGCATCGAAGACTACGCCGTGAACTACCTGCGCGAACCGACCCTGTTGTCGTTCGCCAAGGCCGCGCACCCAAGCCGTGTACACCGTCCGGCTTACCCGGATTACGTGTCGATCCGCGAAATCGATGCCAACGGCGAGGTCATCAAGGAATGCCGTTTCATGGGCCTGTACACCTCGTCGGTGTATGGCGAGAGCGTGCGGGTGATCCCGTACATCCGCCGCAAGGTCGAGGAAATCGAACGCCGTTCCGGCTTCCAGGCCAAGGCTCACCTGGGCAAGGAACTGGCGCAGGTACTCGAAGTGCTGCCGCGCGACGATCTGTTCCAGACCCCGGTGGACGAGCTGTTCAGCACCGTGATGTCGATCGTGCAGATCCAGGAACGCAACAAGATTCGCGTGTTCCTGCGCAAAGACCCGTACGGCCGTTTCTGCTACTGCCTGGCCTACGTGCCGCGTGACATCTATTCCACCGAAGTGCGGCAGAAGATCCAGCAAGTACTGATGGATCGCCTGAAAGCGACCGATTGCGAGTTCTGGACCTTCTTCTCCGAGTCCGTGCTGGCCCGCGTGCAGTTGATCCTGCGAGTCGACCCGAAAAACCGCCTCGACATCGACCCGCTGCTGCTGGAAAAGGAAGTGGTGCAGGCCTGCCGCAGCTGGCAGGACGATTACGCCGCCCTGACCATCGAAAGCTTCGGCGAAGCCCACGGCACCAACGTGCTGGCCGACTTCCCGAAAGGCTTCCCGGCCGGTTATCGCGAACGTTTCGCAGCCCACTCGGCTGTGGTCGACATGCAGCACCTGCTGAGCCTGAACGAAAAAAATCCGCTGGTGATGAGCTTCTACCAGCCGCTGGGCCAGGTTTCCGGCCAGCGCATGCTGCACTGCAAGCTGTATCACGCCGATACCCCGCTGGCGTTGTCCGACGTCCTGCCGATCCTGGAAAACCTTGGCCTGCGCGTGCTGGGTGAGTTCCCGTATCGCCTGCGTCACAACAGTGGCCGCGAGTTCTGGATTCACGACTTCGCGTTCACCGCCGCCGAGGGCCTGGAACTCGACATCCAGCAGCTCAACGACACGCTGCAGGACGCATTTGTCCACATCGTGCGTGGCGAAGCCGAGAACGACGGGTTCAACCGTCTGGTACTGACCGCCGGCCTGCCATGGCGCGACGTGGCGCTGCTGCGCGCCTACGCCCGCTACATGAAGCAGATTCGCCTGGGCTTCGACCTGGGCTACATCGCCAGCACCCTGAACAACCACACCGACATCGCCCGCGAGCTGACGCGGTTGTTCAAGACCCGCTTCTACCTGGCGCGCAAACTGTCCGGCGATGATCTGGAAGACAAGCAGCAACGCCTGGAGCAAGCGATTCACAGCGCCCTGGACGACGTTCAGGTACTGAACGAAGACCGCATCCTGCGTCGCTACCTGGACCTGATCAAGGCCACCCTGCGCACCAACTTCTACCAGACCGATGCCAACGGCCATAACAAGTCGTACTTCAGCTTCAAGTTCAACCCGCACTTGATTCCCGAGCTGCCGAAGCCGGTACCGAAGTTCGAAATCTTCGTGTACTCGCCGCGCGTCGAAGGCGTGCACCTGCGCTTCGGCAACGTTGCTCGTGGCGGCCTGCGCTGGTCCGACCGTGAAGAAGACTTCCGTACCGAAGTCCTGGGCCTGGTAAAAGCCCAGCAAGTGAAGAACTCGGTCATCGTGCCGGTGGGCGCGAAGGGCGGCTTCCTGCCGCGTCGCCTGCCACTGGGCGGCAGCCGTGACGAGATCGCGGCCGAGGGCATCGCCTGCTACCGCATCTTCATCTCGGGCCTGCTGGACATCACCGACAACCTGAAAGACGGCGCCCTGGTGCCGCCGGCCAACGTCGTGCGTCATGACGACGATGACCCGTACCTGGTAGTGGCCGCGGACAAAGGCACTGCGACCTTCTCCGACATCGCCAACGGCATCGCCATCGACTACGGCTTCTGGCTGGGTGATGCGTTCGCGTCCGGCGGTTCGGCCGGTTACGACCACAAGAAAATGGGCATCACCGCCAAAGGCGCGTGGGTCGGCGTACAGCGCCACTTCCGCGAGCGCGGCATCAATGTCCAGGAAGACAGCATCACCGTGGTCGGTGTCGGCGACATGGCCGGTGACGTGTTCGGTAACGGCTTGCTGATGTCCGACAAGCTGCAACTGGTCGCGGCGTTCAACCACCTGCACATTTTCATCGACCCGAATCCGGATCCGGCATCGAGCTTCGCCGAGCGTCAGCGCATGTTCGACCTGCCGCGTTCGGCCTGGTCTGACTACGACACCAGCATCATGTCCGAAGGCGGCGGCATCTTCTCGCGCAGCGCGAAGAGCATCGCGATTTCCCCGCAGATGCAAGAGCGCTTCGACATCGAGGCCGACAAGCTGACCCCGACCGAACTGCTGAACGCCTTGCTCAAGGCGCCGGTGGATCTGCTGTGGAACGGCGGTATCGGTACTTACGTCAAAGCCAGCAGCGAAAGCCACGCCGATGTCGGCGACAAGGCCAACGATGCACTGCGCGTGAACGGCAACGAACTGCGCTGCAAAGTGGTGGGCGAGGGCGGTAACCTCGGCATGACCCAACTGGGTCGTGTGGAGTTCGGCCTCAATGGCGGCGGTTCCAACACCGACTTCATCGACAACGCCGGTGGCGTGGACTGCTCCGACCACGAAGTGAACATCAAGATCCTGCTCAACGAAGTGGTTCAGGCCGGCGACATGACCGCCAAGCAGCGCAACGAGTTGCTGGCGAGCATGACCGACGAAGTCGGTGGCCTGGTGTTGGGCAACAACTACAAGCAGACTCAGGCCCTGTCCCTGGCAGCCCGTCGTGCCCTGCCGCGGATTGCCGAATACAAGCGCCTGATGAACGACCTGGAAGGTCGTGGCAAGCTGGATCGTGCCATCGAGTTCCTGCCGGCTGAAGATGCGATCAACGAGCGTATCGCTGAAGGCCATGGCCTGACCCGTCCCGAGCTGTCGGTGCTGATCTCGTACAGCAAGATCGACCTCAAGGAGCAGTTGCTGGGCTCCCTGGTGCCGGACGACGACTACCTGACCCGCGACATGGAGACCGCTTTCCCGCCGACCCTGGTGAGCAAGTTCTCCGCGGCGATGCGTCGTCACCGCCTGAAGCGCGAAATCGTCAGCACCCAGATCGCCAACGATCTGGTCAACCATATGGGCATCACCTTCGTTCAACGACTCAAAGAGTCGACCGGCATGAGCCCGGCGAACGTGGCTGGCGCTTATGTGATCGTGCGTGACATTTTCCACCTCCCGCACTGGTTCCGTCAGATTGAAAACCTGGACTACAAGGTTTCCGCCGACGTGCAACTGGAGCTGATGGACGAGCTGATGCGCCTGGGCCGTCGCGCCACGCGCTGGTTCCTGCGTGCCCGTCGCAACGAGCAGAACGCTGCCCGTGACGTCGCGCACTTCGGTCCGCATCTGGCGGCGTTGGGCCTCAAGCTCGACGAATTGCTCAGTGGCGAGATCCGCGAAACCTGGCAGACCCGTTATCAGGCGTACGTCGAAGCCGGTGTGCCGGAGTTGCTGGCGCGCATGGTGGCTGGCACCACGCACCTGTATACGCTGCTGCCGATCATCGAGGCGTCCGACGTGACCGGCCAGGATCCTGCCGACGTGGCCAAGGCGTACTTCGCCGTGGGCAGTGCGCTGGACATCACCTGGTACCTGCAACAGATCAGTGCCCTGCCGGTTGAAAACAACTGGCAGGCCCTGGCCCGTGAAGCGTTCCGTGATGACGTCGACTGGCAGCAACGTGCGATCACCATCTCGGTACTGCAACAGGGTAACGGCACCCTGGACGTCGAAACACGCCTGGAGCTGTGGATGGCGCAGCACGAAGGCATGATCGAGCGCTGGCGTGCCATGCTGGTGGAAATCCGTGCCGCCAGCGGCACCGACTACGCCATGTACGCGGTGGCCAACCGCGAACTGCTGGACCTGGCGTTGAGCGGTCAAGCGGTGGTGCCTGCCGCCGTCGCCGCCGAGCTGGAACCGGCTTGATCAGGCGTTGAATGAAAAAACCCCGCATCGAGAGATGCGGGGTTTTTTTTTGATTTTCTGCTGTCGGGTCGAGCCTGCTCGCGATGGGGCAATCGATATCAATACGTTTTTTTGCCTGATGGACTATTAATCATCGATACATTACTTGTCGGGCTGGTCAATAAATTACTGAGCGATTGATCAAACTTCTGTAGCGCCCTTACTTGCACATTCTGCTGTTCGTTAATGTCTGCAACGATCTCTTCGCTACGTTTAAAGTCCGCCCACACCGGGCTGAGCGCCCGGGCGTCATGCCCTTGTGCGGTACCGATGTAATTGAAGTGGTTGTCATAAAAGTCCGCACTGACATCAGCCTTGATGTCTGAACTGCGCGATGTGATCAATTGGCTGCGGCTGTCGACGATCGCGACCACATCCGGCCTGGCTGCCTTGAGGCTTTGCATGTCCGGATACACCGTGACCGAGCCGAACTGGCGTTGCAACGAGGCCTTGACCCAGTCCACCGCCAGATCGGGCCTGGAAGTGGCGACGTAGGCATCGTGAATCGGCTGAACCAGCAGGCTCTGGCCGAAACCGGTGCCGGCGTTGGCCTGATAATCTTGCAGGTAAGCACGGTTCGCCTGGGTGTTTTGGCTGTAGACAATGCCCAGTGAGACATGGCTGCCGTTGGGAACACTCGTAGCACTGCTGCGGCCAACCGGCTCGGTGAAGAGGCCATTCAATGAGGAGACGGATGAAGGCGCGGTGGGAATCGAGCAACCGGTTATCAAGACAGTCATCGTCAAGGTACTGGCAAGTGCAAGTTTCATGGTGTTTCTCCAGTGAAACAACTTGAGTTTGAAATTGAAGTTGCCGGTGCTGTGCCGGCGGTGACTCAAGACTAAACCCTGGATGGTTTATTTAAATAGCCAATATCCGAACTTGTCCGGAGGCCAATAGTTTTGTTTGGTTTAAAATTGTTCGGTTAATTGCATCGGGAAATAAAAAGGCCCGATTCAATGATTCGGGCCTTTTTATTTATGGACATACGTTCAGCCATCAGTTTTCCAATGGGATCAGCACTTGCTCGTCCGGCGACAGCACCATGAACACCAACAACCTGGCAGGTTTGGTGGCGCTGGCGTTTTTCGAAACCAGGTGCTCCGAGCCGGCAGGCTCGTACCAATACTGACCTGCCTTGTAGGTGACCGCTTTTTCACCTTTTACCTGGGACGTGATTGCACCTGAAAGAACGTAGGCCATGGCTGTGCCCTCGTGCTTGTGAGCGATGGACGACTGGCCGGGCTTGTAGTCGACTTCGATCATCAAGGCTTTTTTGCCCGGGACGTTTTTCAACATCTGGTCCTGCAGCACCGTGACCTTTTCCGAAGGGTCGTGGGCAAATGCCGAAGCGGAAGCGGTCAGGGTCAGGGCAACAAGGGAAGCGGCACAGAAGCGTAAAACGTTCATGTTCATTACCTGCGTTGGATGAGTTGTCAGGGACAAATCTAGTCCGCAGCGGGTGACAAACAAACAGCCAATATTCGGGAAGGCCAGGGGACCAATGCAGGAGCGAGCTCGCTCGCGATAGACGCGAAAACGCCGCGTGCAGCCAGCAAGCACGCGTTATCGTTGACGACCATCGCGAGCGGACTCGCTCCTGCAGAGGGAAGGGGCAATCAGGTGGGAACCCTGTAGGAGCGAGCTTGCTCGCGATGTATTCAGAAACGCCGCGTTTCATCAGCAAGCACGCGTTATCGTTGACGACCATCGCGAGCGAGCTCGCTCCTACAGGGGGGCTTAGCGGATCGGAAAGCTGTTGAAGTCGACGGCGTTGGCCAATTGGCAATCGATCAAATCGATGAAGCCTTGAGCCTGGGGACTGTTGAAATGCGATCGCATGGCCTCTTCCGACTGCCAGTGGGCGCTGACTGTCCAGCGATTGCTGTCCTCGGGGCAGCGGTCGACCATATAGGATTCGCACCCTGGTAGTTCGCGCAGGTTTTCGACGATCTTTTGCAATTGCTTGCCCAGTTCGTCCGAGCGGCCGGCGACGGCCTGCACCTCTACGGTATTGATCGCTTTGTTGAACATTGCTCACACTCCTGAATCAGGCCGGACGTATCCTGCTCATTGAGGGATAACGCCTATGCAGGATAGGCCTGCCCCCCGGGACCACCAATAGCCAATCGCCGGATAAAGCCGCAGTCCAATCTGTCAGGCAACTTGTTGCAAAATATCCCGCAAACGATCCAGGGCGATGTCGATGTCCAGGGTTTCAATGGCGCCGAAACCGAGGAAAAACCCGGCCTGCGGGGCTTGCTGATAGAAAAAGCTGTCGATGGCATAGAGCCCGACTTCGACTTTTTTCGCCAGTTCGATCACCAATGGAATATCCATCGGCACTCTGCACATCACCACCATGTGAAAGCCGGCCATGGTCGGTACCGCTTCAAGCCACGGCGATAGATCACCGGCCATGCGTGCCAGGATTCGTTCGCGTCGCCCGGCGTAAATCGTGTGGCAGCGCCGGATGTGCTTGAGCAGGCAGCCTTCGGCGATGAACTTGGCCAGCGCCCATTGGGGCAGGGTGGAGGTGTGCAGGTCAGTGAGCTGCTTGGCGCGCACCACCGCATCGAGAATGGCCGGCGGCAGGATCGCGTAGCCCAGCCGCAGTTCCGGCAACAGGGTTTTCGAGAAGGTCCCGACGTAGGCGACAATCCCGCGCTCATCCATGCTTTGCAGCGAGTCCGTCGGACGCCCTTCGTAGCGGAATTCGCTGTCGTAGTCGTCCTCGATGATGATCGCGCCCAGTTCATGGGCCCTGGCCAGCAGCGCAACACGGCGCTCCTGGCTCATCGGCATGCCCAGCGGGAACTGGTGGGAAGGGGTGACGTAAATCAGCCGTGTCCCAAGGGGGATCCTGTCCACCTGGATGCCCTCGGCGTCCACTGGCACTCCGATCACCGTAGCGCCGTGGGTACCGAACAGCAGGCGTGCCGGCGGATAACCGGGATCTTCCATGGCGACGATGCTGCCCGGGCGAGTCAGCACCCGGGAAATCAGGTCCAGGGCCTGCTGCGCGCCGTTGCACACCACCACGTCTTCGTCCTGGCAGTTGACCCCGCGAGAGAACGCGATATGCCGGGCGATGGCATTGCGCAGGGCCGGCAAACCCTCCGGCAGGCTGTAGAAGCCCTTGGACGCGGCGATCTGGCGCAAGGCGTGGGAAGTGCAACGCCGCCAGTCGTCCTGGGGAAACTGGCCCTTGCTGGTGGCGCCGCCGATAAAGTCGTAGCGCAGCGAGCCTTCCAGTGTCGGGTGACGCAGAAACACCGGCAGATTGCGCCAGGATTCGATCACCTCGTAACCGGCCAGCTCCGAAGGGTTCTGCTTGCGCTCGACTTTCGACACCCGCGCGTTGACGTAGGTGCCTTTGCCAATCACCCCGGTGAGAAAGTTTTCGTAGGTGAGCTGGGCGTAGGTATCGGAAATGGTCTTGCGCGAAATGCCCAGCTGTTCGGCCAGCAAGCGGCTCGGTGGAAGTTGCGTCCCTGCTGCCAGACGACCGGATTCAATGGCGCTGCGCAGTTGGTTATACAACTGGCCCGCCAGATCCTTGCGGCCGTTGATGACAACATGTAGTTCCATACCGGCAAGGCTCCTTGGGTGAACGAGGCAAAGACTGTGCGCCAGATTACGCGCATGAGCCGCCACGCAGAAGTTGCGTGGCGCAAAAACCGCCAATTGGCGTGCTTTTCGCTGGTCCACGGATTTTTCGCCGAATTGGATCTGTAACGTTGCTGTGCCAACCCCTACCTTGGACAAACCTGTCCGATCCATGAGGCCGCTCCATGACCCCCCGTCTGGATTACTACAGCGCTTCCCCCAAAGCGATGAAAGCCATGATCGCCATGGAGGCCCTGACCAGCAGTTTGAGCATCGAACCGGCGCTGCTGCACCTGATCAAGATTCGTGCTTCGCAGCTCAACGGCTGTGCGTTCTGCACCGACATGCACTCGGTGGATGCAAGGCGCCTGGGCGAGAGCGACCGGCGTCTTTATTCCATTGTGGTCTGGCGCGACAGCAATTTTTTCAATCCGCGGGAAAGAGCCGCGCTGGCCTGGACCGAGGCGGTCACCTTGCTCTCCGAAAGCCATGTGCCGGACGATGTCTACGCCCAGGCCCGGGAGCAGTTCAATGAAAGCGAAATGGTCGACTTGACCATCGCCGTCACCACCATCAACAGCTGGAATCGCCTGGCGGTGAGCTTTCGCCAGACACCCAGCGCCTGAGTCCTTGTCACAGCAGGTTCATGAACGATCCGCAGGATAGAGCTGTCAGTGTCAGATCGACAGGGAGTCTTCGATGTCATTCATGGAAATCAGCGCCCACCAGGGGGCTGTCGAGTATCGCGTAGCCATCGATAAAAAACCGTCCTGGCGTCAGTTGGCAGCGGCTATCGACCCTGAACTGGCGCAGTGTTTCATCGTCAGCGTCCGTTGCGGTTGCTTCATGCAGGCCGCCCGCAGTCTCAACTTCAAGGCCACCCGCCTGCGCAGGCAACTGGTGCAGCTGGAGACGCAGCTCCAGTGCTCGCTGTTCAATCATTCAGACAATGGTTTGAGCCTCAGTCGCGATGGCTTGCGCCTGCACGCACAATTGATCGCCCTGGCCCATGAGCGCAATTTGCCGGTGATCGAACAGCCGTTGATTCGGCTGGCCGTGGCGGATTCGATCCTGCATGACATTCTCGGACGTGACCTGGTGGCAATGCTGCGGCGCAATGCCAGCGTGCGGCTGGACATCATCACGCTCGACAGTGAATTGTCATTGCAAGCGGTCAGCGCCGACGTGGTGGTGTGGCTGGGCGAGACCGGATCGCCGTTACCGGGGCCGAGCCTTGCCACCACTGAACCACGACTGCTGGCGCGACTGGATTACCTGCCGCACATTGCCAAGCGTTACTCGCGGGTCGCTTCCAGGCCGGATTGCCTGGATGACCTGGCCGATTTTCTCCTGGTGCAATGGCGACAGGACTGCCAGGTTGAAAGCTTCCGGCCGTGGAATGCGCTGGTCGATCAGCGCCTGGCCGGAGCGGTGCAGTTGCAATCCTACGAATTGATGCTGGAGATGGTCCGTTGCAGTGCCTGCATCGGGCTGCTGCCGCACTACATGAGCCACTTCGACCGCGGGCTGATTGCCTTGCCGGGCCTGTTTGACCAGCCGATGCAGCGCCAGGTGTGGATGGCGGTCAACGTCCATTCCGAGCACGACGCGCAGGTACGGATGCTCGTCGAGTTGATTGAAAACACCTTCAGCGAGCGCCGGGAGTGGTTCGAAAGCTGAGCACGATCCCACATTGGTTCTCGCCACACCCGAAGGTAGCGTTATAGAGTGAACGGCCATGTCTGCTTCAAGGATGATCCACCCATGCCAGCCACTGAACCCGTCATCACCCTCGAGCGCTACAACGAGTCCCACATCGAAGGCATCACGGCGCTGTACAACGACCCGCAGATCGCCCGGCAGACCCTGCAAATGCCGTTTCAGTCCACCGAACTCTGGCGCAGTCGCCTGGCGCTGGATAACGAGCGCCTGGTGAAACTGGTGGCCCTGCATCAAGGCACGGTCATCGGCAACATCGGCCTGGAGCAGTTCTCACGCATTCGTCGCAGCCATGCCGGCAGTTTCGGCATGGGCGTTGCGGTGGCGTGGCAGGGCAAGGGCGTGGGCTCGAAGCTGCTCGCGACGGCGCTGGATATCGCCGACAACTGGATGAACCTGCAGCGCATCGAGCTTTCGGTGTATGCCGACAACGAAGCGGCCATAGCGCTGTATCGCAAGTTCGGCTTCGAAACCGAGGGCCTGTTCCGTGATTACGCCGTTCGCGACGGCGTATTGGTGGACACCTTGAGCATGGCGCGCCTGCGTCGCCCGCCCAAGGCCGGTTGAGTCATTCGCCCAGGGCGAACGCCACCGCCGACGTACCTCCCGGCTGTTAGTCGCACACCTGCATCACACATCTGCCATGCTCAATGTCCGTAGCACCGCTGCAATCAAAGGAACACCGCAATGGATGACGTACAGCAACTGGGCGAAATGCTTCGCCACTATGCAGAAAGCGAAGCGCACAAGAAGCAAGTGTTCGAGTCGCAGTCGGCCGAATGGGCGACGCGCATTGGTGACCTGTTCGATCAGATCCAGCAGTGGCTGGAGCCGGTGCAGGCCCCCAACCTGCTGGAGGTGAGCCGCGAAGCCTATGTCGCCTCGGGCCCGAGCATTCCTGTCGAGACATCGACATTCAAGACCGAGAAGCTGTCCATTGTGATTGTTGGCAAGCCGGTGGAGTTCGTGCCGGATGTGATGGGGGCCGGCGGACAGATCTCGGTGGCCGTGATGGGCTTTACGGCTGCGCGCTACGGCAGTGTTTCGCTGGTGTGCCTGCCACCGTCCAACGCCTGGCAATGGCGCAAGACCAACGGTTTGAAGGATCCGGACATCTTTGTCTTCGATGGGGATTTTTTGGCGCAGCAGTTGCAGAGCCTGATTCCTCGGGAGCGCGGATAACCAGCATTGATGGGTAGTGCATCAGATATCGAGGTTGCCCCAGCCTGATTTCAGCTCCGGCGGGGCAACCGCTTTCACTGTCTTCCCTGTCGCCAACTCCACCCGCCGTGCCACCTGCGGGTCATCGGCAAACGGAATCAGGCTCGCCTCTTCAAGACTCTCGGCGGTCTGGTGCTTCAAGCAGTATTCGACCGCCAGCCATAGACTCACCACTCCCAGTACATTCAGCGCAAGCTCGATCATCAGGCTATCTGCGCCTCGCGCTGTGCCATTTTCAGGTCCGACACCCACACCGTGCGCCACACGTTGTACGCCATCAGCAACATGCCGCCGAGGAAGAACAGACCGCCGATGAAGCGCACCAGGAAGCCAGGATGGCTGGCCTGGAGGGCTTCGACGAAGGAGTAAGTCAGCGTGCCATCGTCGTTGATCGCCCGCCACATCAGGCCTTGGGTGATGCCGTTGACCCACATCGAGGCGATGTACAGCACCGTGCCGATGGTCGCCAGCCAAAAGTGCAGGTTGATCAGCGGCGTGCTGTGCATCTGCGTGCGTCCGAAGACTTTTGGCACCATGTGGTAGGTCGCGCCGAAGGTGATCATCGCCACCCAGCCGAGGGCGCCGGCGTGTACGTGGCCGATGGTCCAGTCGGTGTAGTGGGAGAGGGCGTTGACCGTCTTGATGGCCATCATCGGCCCTTCGAAGGTCGACATGCCGTAGAACGCCAGGGATAGCACGAGAAAGCGCAGGATCGGGTCGGTGCGCAGCTTATGCCAGGCGCCCGAGAGCGTCATCATGCCGTTGATCATCCCGCCCCAGCTCGGCGCCAGCAGGATCAGCGACATGGCCATGCCCAGCGACTGCGCCCAGTCCGGCAGTGCGGTGTAGTGCAAGTGGTGCGGGCCGGCCCAGATGTACAGGGTGATCAGTGCCCAGAAATGCACGATGGACAAGCGATAGGAGTACACCGGCCGCCCGACCTGCTTGGGCACGAAGTAGTACATCATCCCCAGGAAACCGGTGGTCAGGAAAAAACCCACCGCATTGTGGCCGTACCACCACTGGACCATGGCGTCGGTGGCCCCGGAATACACCGGATAGGACTTGAACCAGTCCACCGGGATCGCCAGGTGATTGACCACGTGCAGCATGGCGATGACCACGATGAATGCACCGAAGAACCAGTTGCCGACGTAGATGTGTTTAGTCTTGCGTTGCACCACGGTAGTGAAGAACACCACGGCGTATGCAACCCAGACCACGGTCATCCACACCGCGCCGGTGAATTCGATTTCGGCGTATTCCTTGGTGGTGGTGTAGCCCAGCGGCAGGCTGATCAGCATCACCACTATCACCGATTGCCAACCCCAGAAGGTGAACGCGGCGAGCTTGTCGGAGAACAGCCGCACCTGACAGGTGCGCTGTACCGCGTAGTAACTGGCGGCAAATTGCGCGCTGCCGGCAAAACCGAAAATCACCAGGCTGGTGTGCAACGGGCGTAACCGGCCGAAGGTGGTCCACGGCAGGTCAAGATTCATCTGCGGCCACACCAGTTGCGAGGCGATCCATACACCCATCGCCATCCCCACGACGCCCCAGAAGACAGTCGCCACGACGAACTGGCGCACGACCTTGTAGTTATAGGCCTGACTGATAGTAGTTGTGCTCATGCTCAATGCTTCCACGGTTGCAATGCCGTGCACTGTAAAAACCGTGGCGTAAACAAAACAGGCTCAGGAAAAATTGATTTATACAGATCAGATAAAAAGTGGCCATAGTCCTGCTGGTTTTACCCTGATATGGTTTTTTCACAGTCAGCTGAATCTGTAATGCGGATTGGCACCGGTCCATAGTCACTACCTCAAAACGAACCCCCCTGTAGGAGCGAGCTCGCTCGCGATGGTCGTGAACGATAACGCGCGAAGCCTGACACCCCGTGGCGCCCTCAGGCTCATCGCGAGCAGAGCTCGCTCCTACAGGGTTCTGTGCCTAATCCTGATGAGGTAGCCAGATGTATCAGTACGACGACTATGACCGGGCGCTGGTGTCCGAGCGGGTTGCACAGTTTCGCGATCAGGTCGAGCGTTTCATGGCCGGTGAGCTGAGCGAGGAAGAATTCCTGCCGTTGCGCTTGCAAAACGGTCTGTATATGCAGAAACACGCCTATATGCTGCGGGTGGCCATTCCCTACGGCACGCTGAGTGTCCGGCAGATGCGCACGCTGGCGAGCATCGCCCGGGATTACGATCGCGGCTACGGGCACTTCACCACCCGCCAGAACATGCAGTTCAACTGGATCGAACTGGCCCAGGTGCCAGACATCCTTGAGCGCCTGGCCCAGGTGGAAATGCACGCGATCCAGACTTCTGGCAACTGCGTACGCAACATCACCACCGAAGCCTTTGCCGGGGTCGCCGCCGACGAGATGATCGACCCGCGCCCCTTGGCGGAGATCCTGCGGCAGTGGTCGACCATCAACCCGGAGTTCCTGTTCCTGCCCCGCAAGTTCAAGATCGCCATCTGCTCGGCCGAACAGGACCGTGCGGCGATCATGATGCATGACATCGGCCTGTATCTTTATCCCGGCGACAACGGGCAAATGCTCCTGCGGGTGATCGTCGGCGGCGGTCTGGGGCGCACGCCGATCCTCGGCCTGCAGATCCGCGAAGGTTTGCCATGGCAACATTTGTTGTCCTACGTCGAAGCGGTGCTGCGCGTCTACAACCGCCATGGTCGACGTGACAACAAGTACAAGGCGCGGATCAAGATTCTGGTCAAGGCCCTGGGCATCGAAGCGTTCGCCCGGGAGGTGGAGGAGGAGTGGCAGTATCTCAAGGACGGCCCGGCGCAACTGACCGACGCCGAATACGAGCGGGTGGCCAGTGCATTCGTCGCCCCGGAGTATCGCGAGCTGGCGAGCATCCATCTGGACTTCGGCACGCATCTGGCCGAGAACCCGGCGTTCGCCCGCTGGGTGCTGCGTAACGTGCAGCCGCACAAAGTACCGGGTTATGCCAGCGTCGTGCTGTCGACCAAGCCCGGCGTCGCTGCGCCACCGGGCGATGTGACGGACACGCAGATGGAGGCGGTTGCCGAATGGTCCGAGCGCTTTGGTTTCGGCGAAATCCGCATTGCCCATGAGCAGAACATCGTCCTGCCGGACGTGCCCAAGGCCGAGCTGTTCGCGTTATGGCGCCTGGCCTGTGAACACAATCTGGGCAGCGCCAACATCGGTTTGCTGACCGACATCATCGCCTGCCCCGGTGGCGATTTCTGTGCGCTGGCCAATGCCAAGTCGATCCCCATCGCCCAGGCCATTCAGGCCCGTTTCGAAGACCTCGACTACCTGCATGACCTGGGTGACATCAGCCTCAACATTTCCGGCTGCATGAATGCCTGCGGTCATCACCACATCGGCAACATCGGCATCCTGGGCGTCGATAAAAACGGCAGCGAGTGGTACCAGATCACCCTTGGTGGCGCCCAGGGCAAGCATAGTGCGCTGGGCAAGGTTATTGGCCCGTCCTTCAGCGCCGCGCAAGTGCCCGAGGTGATCGAGCGCATTGTCGACACCTTCGTGCGCTATCGCGAGAGCGAGGAAGTATTGGTCGACACGTTGCAGCGTATCGGCCTGGAGCCGTTCAAGGAGGCGGTTTATCCGCAAGCGGTGGAGGTTTTGGCGTGAACAATCTGTTGCGGCTGGAAAAAGGTGAGGCGCGCATCGATGCGGATGACCCGTGGATGCTGGTTCGGGATCTGGCACCGCCATCGCCAGTGGGCAAGGCGATCCTGCCGCTGGCCCGCTGGCTGGAAAGTCCACAGCGAAATGCGGTGTGGCTGGGGCCGGACGACGAGGTGGAAATCCTCAAGCCCTGGTTTGATCAATTGCCACTGATTGCCCTGGATTTTCCGAGCTTTCGCGACGGGCGCGGTTACAGCCAGGCGTATCTGCTGCGCACACGACTGGGCTGGACCGGTGAGTTGCGCGCCATCGGCGATGTCTTGCGCGATCAACTCAGCCACATGCGCCAATGCGGTTTCGACAGCTTTGCCGTGCGTGAAGACAAATCCGCAGAAGATGCATTGAAGGGACTGGCGGGGATGAGCGTGCTGTACGGGCGTTCGGTGATTGAGCCGCGGCCGTTGTTTCGGCGGCGCGGCTAGATCATCCGGAAAAGGGCGCATCCCGAACGGCGGAATGCGCCGGGTGCTGTCAGTTGATGCGAACCAGCGTCGCGCGCTGGGTAGGCGACAGCTGATCGATTTCCAGCAGTGTCAGGTTTTTTGGAGCTTCGCCGGCCAACGGACTGCCGAGGTTACCCGCGGCATTTTCGGGAAGTTTGTACATTGCGCCGGTCATTGGATCGACTACCAGCATGCCGATCAACCCGCCAATCAGGAGGTTGCCCCAGTACCAGCCGCTCATGCTGGTATCCAGAGTGGTACTGGTATCGGCATAACCCTCTTTCTTGAAGGTGATGGTGTAGGCCTCACCCTTGAAGTAGCCACGACCGGAAGGCAGTGTCACGGTGTTGGGCGTGGAGCCGTTATGTACGACGACACCGGCTTTGTTGGTAATGGTGAAGTTGGCGCCGCTAGGCGTACTCGATACGTTCACCGGGTATTTGCTGTCACCGACGATGCTTGCACAGCCCGAAGTCAGGAGTGCTGTGGTCAGGGCTGTAATGGTGAACAGCTTGCGAAGAGCTTCCATGGTAGATCCTTGAGACCGGTCTTTGCCGTCATTGGCCGAGGCGTGCTTCATGTCGCCTCGAAATGTAATGGGGGGAGGTTTTTCAAGCGACGCGAACCTTATCACTGATGGCGTTGTGATATCACTAAAAATCTAAACATTGCGGTTGGCCGGTTGTTCTTTCAACAGCCGTTCCAGTTCTGCGCACGCCTCGTCACGTGTTCCACAGCTTGAACTGCTCGGTGACCTTATCGCTGGCCTTGCCCTGGTGGCAGGTCAGGCAGACCGGGAGGGGATTGCTGCTGTAATAAAAAACCCGCCATCTGCGCAAGCATGAACGGCGGGTTTTGCAGGATTCAGGGTGAAGTCTCAATCCCCGGCGTGGATTCGCCAATCAGCATTTCTTCCCCAGGCCGAACGCTCGTTCTTCCTGTTCACGTAGCTCCGGGGTGAGCTCGGCACCAAAATCTTCCATTTCAAACACCTGGCGAATCTCGATCTCGGCTTCGGTACCCGGCATCGGGTTGGGGCAGCGCTTGACCCATTCGATGGCTTCTTCTTTCGATTTCACCTGCCATAGCCAGAAGCCGGCGATCAGCTCCCTGGTTTCGATGAACGGGCCGTCAATCACCGTGCGCTTGTCGCCGGAGAAGCGCACGCGGGCGCCTTTGCTGCTGGGGTGCAGGCCTTCACCGGCGAGGAGGATGCCGGCCTTGGCCAGCTCCTCGTTGTAATTGCCCATGGCGGTCAGCAGTTCCTGGCTGGGCATTATTCCGGCTTCGGAATCCTGGCTGGCTTTGATGATGATCATGAATCGCATGGCTTTTCTCCATTGGGGGGTAAGTGAGTTACTTGATAGTCGAATGATCAGCGTCTGAATCGACAATTCTCTAAAAGAAAATCGCAACAAGTTTTCTGATAGCCCAAGGGGATGCATGGGGCTTTGGTGAGATGGTAGCCTGCGGGTCCCCGGCCAATGGATTGCCACCGCCCATGCCTGTCCTGGAACTCACGACTCTCATCCCCAACCGCTCACCTGAGCAAGTCCTCGACTTCTGCCTCGAAGGCGTGAATTTCCCGAAAATCTTCCCCGAACGCATCACGCCGCTGGGCGAAATCGACCTGAACAACCTGCGCATCGAAGCCGGTCGACAGTTTCGTTTCAGGCACTGGATGTTCAACGTTATTCCGTCGAACTGGACGGTGGTGATCCGTGAGGTCGGTGAGTGGCATTTCATCGACGAAATGCTCAACGGGCCGATGCGCGCCTTTCGTCATGAACATCGGGTCGCGGCGGGAGAGGGCGGTACGCTATACACCGATCGGGTGACGTATTCGGCGATTGGCGGCGCGCCAGTGGAGTGGTTGCTGGTCAATGGCTATATGCGCCGGATTTTCGAGGCGCGCCATTGCAATATGTTGCGGCTACTCAGATAACGCCTCTGCCACAGTGTCTTGTGGTGTGTGGGAGGGCACATGTATCCAATTTTGTGTGCCGATACATGACAATTTATGTTTGACCATAGGTCGTCGGACAATTTCGTGGTTAACTTCGGCCTCGTCAAAACTCTCTACAACAACGTTCAGAAGGACTCCGTTCATGGCTCAAGTCACTCTCAAAGGCACTCCGGTTCAAGTCAACGGCCAACTGCCACAAGCCGGTTCCAAGGCGCCAGCCTTTTCCCTGGTTGCCGGCAATCTGTCCGACGTCACCCTGAAAGACTTTGCCGGCAAGCGCAAAGTGCTGAACATCTTCCCAAGCGTTGACACCCCGACCTGCGCCAAGTCTGTACGCCAGTTCAACGCCCAGGCCAATGACGTCGCCAATACCGTTGTACTGTGCATCTCCGCTGACCTGCCGTTCGCCCAGGCGCGCTTCTGCGGTGCCGAAGGCCTGGAAAACGTACAGAACCTGTCGACCCTGCGCGGTGCCGAGTTCATCCAGAACTACGGCGTGGCTATCGCTGACGGCCCGCTCAAAGGCCTGACCGCCCGTGCCGTGGTGGTTCTGGACGAAAACGACAACGTGCTGCACAGCGAACTGGTTGGCGAAATCGCTGACGAGCCGAACTACGAAGCGGCACTTGCCGTTCTGAAGTAAGCCTGGCTTTACAATGTTTAACGGCCTGGCCCTGTCCAGGCCGTTTTCATTTGTGTTTCAGTGTCTTGGATATATCTCCTGCTACGTAAGCCAAAGGTAAATTGCCGGTAAAGGCGCTTTGCTTAAAACCCGCCAGTGCTTATCGTTCAGTCTCATGTAAAAAAGCCCACGCGCCCAATGGTTGGTCACTCAATGCAATCCTCCGCTTCCCGTAGTCCCCGTCGCTGGCTGTTCGGCCTGCTTGTCCTGTTGGTCATCGCCGCCTTGTGCTGGAAATTCTGGCCCAGCAGCGCTGCACCCAAGGAGGCAGCGGGGCAGAAAGCCGTCGCCGGGCATACCGGTCGATCGGGGGGGATGCGTCCGGGTTTCGGCGGGGCGTCCGGGCCGGTGCCGGTGCGAGTGGCTCCGGCAGTCACCGGTGACTTCCCGCTGTATTTCAAGGCGCTGGGCACGGTCACGGCGCTCAACACCATCAATGTCCGCAGCCGCGTCGGCGGTGAGTTGGTCAAGATCTATTTCGAAGAAGGGCAGATGGTCAAGGCTGGCGATCTGTTGGCGGAAATCGACCCGCGTCCTTACCAGAACGCCTTGCTTCAGGCCGAAGGCACCTTGCTGCAGAATCAGGCGCAGTTGAAAAACGCCCAGGTCGACGTCGAGCGCTATCGCGGCCTGTACCGCGAAGACAGTATTGCCAAACAGACCCTGGACACCGCCGAAGCACTGGTCGGTCAGTTCCAGGGCACGGTCAAGACCAATCAGGCAGCGGTCAACGACGCCAGGCTCAACCTCGAATTCACCAGGATCCGCGCACCGATCACCGGTCGCGTCGGCCTGCGTCAACTGGACGTCGGCAACCTGGTAGCCGCCAACGACACCACCGCATTGGCGATCATCACCCAGACCCAGCCGATCAGCGTGGCCTTCACCCTCCCGGAAAACAGCCTCGACACCGTGCTTGCCCGTTATCGCAGCGGCGCCAAATTGCCAGCTGAAGCCTGGGATCGCGGTGATACCAAATTACAGGCCACTGGCGTGCTGCAGAGCCTGGATAACCAGATCGACGTCACCACCGGCACCCTGAAATTCAAGGCCCGCTACGAGAACCGCGATCAGTCGCTATTCCCCAACCAGTTCGTCAACGTGCGCCTGTTGGCCGACACCCTAAAAGGCGTAGTGCTCGCGCCTTCCGCCGCGATCCAGTTCGGCACCAACGGCACGTTCGTCTATGCCCTGGACGGTGACAAGAAGGTCAAGATCCGTCAGTTGAAAGTCGGCGCCAGCGATGGCCTGAACACTGTGGTCACCGAAGGCCTGTCGGCGGGTGACCGGGTTGTTCTGGAAGGTACCGACCGCCTGAAGGACGGCAGTGACGTGGAGGTGGTCAACGACAGTCAGGATGTGCCGGCCACACCGACCGAAAACCTGCAAGGCAAGTCGGCGGCCGACGCGGCTGAGCCCGCGACCACTGACAAGGCGAAAAAGGGCGGCGCATGAATCTCTCGCGGCTGTTCATCCTTCGCCCGGTAGCCACCACGCTGAGCATGCTGGCCATTATTCTGGCCGGTGTGATCGCTTATCGGCTGCTGCCGGTTTCGGCGCTGCCTCAGGTCGATTACCCGACCATTCGTGTCATGACCCTGTATCCCGGCGCCAGTCCGGATGTCATGACCAGCGCGGTAACCGCGCCGCTTGAACGGCAGTTCGGGCAGATGCCCGGCCTGACGCAAATGGCCTCGACCAGTTCGGGCGGTGCCTCGGTGCTGACCCTGCGTTTCAGCCTCGACATCAACATGGACGTCGCCGAGCAACAGGTGCAAGCCGCGATCAACGCCGCCACCAACCTGTTGCCCAAGGACTTGCCGGCACCGCCGGTGTACAACAAGGTCAACCCGGCCGATACACCGGTGCTGACGCTGGCCATCACCTCCAGGACCATGCTGCTGCCCAAACTCAACGATCTGGTCGATACGCGCATGGCGCAGAAAATCGCGCAGATCAGCGGTGTCGGCATGGTCAGCATTGCCGGCGGCCAGCGCCAGGCCGTGCGGATCAAGGTCAACCCCGAGGCCCTGGCGGCCAACGGCTTGAACCTGTCGGATGTGCGCACGCTGATCGGCGCGTCCAACGTCAACCAGCCCAAAGGCAACTTCGACGGCCCGACCCGGGTCTCGATGCTCGATGCCAACGATCAGCTGACGTCGCCCAAGGACTACGCCAACCTGATTCTGGCCTACGCCAACGGCGCGCCGTTGCGGCTCAAGGACGTCGCGGAAATCGTCGACGGCGCCGAGAACGAGCGGCTCGCTGCGTGGGCCAACGAGAACCAGGCGGTACTGCTGAACATCCAGCGTCAGCCCGGCGCCAACGTGATCGAGGTGGTGGACCGGATCAAGGCCCTGCTGCCGAGCATCACCGATAACCTGCCGGCCGGCCTCGACGTGGTGGTGCTGACCGACCGTACCCAGACCATCCGCGCCTCGGTCAAGGACGTGCAGCACGAGTTGCTGATCGCCATCGCCCTGGTGGTCATGGTCACCTTCCTGTTCCTGCGTCGCGCCAGCGCCACGATCATTCCGTCGGTCGCCGTGCCGCTGTCGCTGATCGGTACGTTCGGCGTGATGTACCTGGCAGGGTTCTCGGTCAATAACCTGACCCTGATGGCCCTGACCATCGCCACCGGTTTCGTGGTGGACGATGCGATCGTCATGCTGGAGAACATTGCGCGTTATATCGAGGAGGGCGACAGTCCGCTGAACGCGGCGCTCAAGGGCGCCAAGCAGATCGGTTTCACCTTGATCTCCCTGACGTTGTCATTGATTGCGGTGCTGATCCCGCTGCTGTTCATGGCGGATGTGGTCGGGCGGTTGTTCCGCGAGTTCGCCATCACACTCGCGGTGGCAATCCTGATTTCCCTGGTGGTTTCCCTGACCCTGACGCCGATGATGTGCGCGCGGTTGCTCAAGCGTGAACCTGAAGAAGCCGAGCAGGGCCGTTTCTACCGTGCCAGCGGTGCGTTCATCGACTGGATGATCGCCGCCTACGGGCGCAAGTTGCAGTGGGTGCTCAAGCACCAGCCGCTGACCTTGATGGTGGCCGTTGGCACTTTGGTGCTGACGGTACTCCTGTACCTGGCGGTGCCCAAGGGGTTCTTCCCGGTGCAGGACACCGGCGTTATCCAGGGCATTTCCGAAGCCCCGCAATCGATTTCCTTCGCGGCCATGAGCGAGCGCCAGCAGGAACTGGCCAAGGTCATTCTGGCCGACCCGGCCGTCGAGAGCCTGTCCTCCTACATTGGCGTGGATGGCGACAATTCGACCCTCAACAGCGGTCGGTTGCTGATCAACCTCAAGTCGCACCACGACCGCGACCTGAGCGCAACGCAAGTGATTGCCCGCTTGCAACCGGAGCTGGACAAACTGGTGGGCATCCGCCTGTTCATGCAGCCGGTGCAGGACCTGACCATTGAAGACCGGGTCAGCCGCACGCAGTACCAGTTCAGCATGTCGTCGCCGGATTCGGAGTTGCTGAGCCTGTGGAGCGGGCGTCTGGTCGAAGCCTTGGCCGACCGGCCCGAACTGACCGACGTTGCCAGCGATTTGCAGGACAAGGGCTTGCAGGTCTATCTGGTGATCGACCGCGATGCGGCGTCGCGGGTCGGGGTGTCGGTGTCGAATATCACCGATGCCTTGTACGACGCCTTCGGCCAACGGCAGATATCCACCATCTACACCCAGGCCAGCCAGTACCGCGTGGTGCTGCAATCGCAGTCCGGCGAGAAGATCGGCCCGGATGCGTTGAACCAGATTCACGTCAAGACCACCGATGGCGGTCAGGTGCGGTTGTCCAGCCTGGCGCATATCGAGGAGCGCCAGGCGCAACTGGCGATCACCCACATCGGCCAGTTCCCGGCGGTGATGATGTCGTTCAACCTGGCACCCGGCGTGGCGCTGGGGCATGCGGTGCAGATCATCGAGCAGGTGCAGAAGGACATCGGCATGCCGATTGGCGTGCAGACCCAGTTCCAGGGCGCGGCGCAGGCGTTCCAGGCCTCGTTGTCGAGCACGCTTTTGCTGATTCTGGCGGCGGTGGTGACCATGTACATCGTGCTGGGGGTGCTCTATGAGAGCTACATCCACCCGATCACCATTCTGTCGACCTTGCCTTCGGCAGCGGTGGGCGCCTTGCTGGCGTTGATCCTGAGCGGCAATGACCTGGGCATGATCGCGATCATCGGCATCATTCTGCTGATCGGCATCGTGAAGAAGAACGCGATCATGATGATCGACTTCGCCCTCGACGCCGAGCGCAATCAGGGCATGGACCCGCAGACGGCGATCTACCAGGCGGCTTTGCTGCGTTTCCGGCCGATCCTGATGACCACCCTGGCGGCCTTGTTCGGTGCCGTGCCGTTGATGCTGGCCACCGGATCCGGCGCGGAACTGCGCCAGCCGCTGGGTCTGGTGATGGTCGGCGGCCTGTTGCTCAGCCAGGTTCTGACGCTGTTCACCACGCCTGTGATCTACCTGTACTTCGACCGTCTCGGTCGGCGCTTTGGCAAGACGGGCGCTCAGGAGACGGCGGTATGACGGCATGCATGATCTGTGGGAGCGGGCTTGCTCGCGAAGGCGTCCGGTCAGTCGACAGGGATGTTGAATGCAAGGCTCTCTTCGCGAGCAAGCCCGCTCCCACAGGGGGGCAGCAGGGCTCGTGGGTTGGTGCCGGGGGCAATCATCGATGAATCTTTCCGGACCTTTCATCAAGCGCCCGGTCGCGACCATGCTGCTGAGCCTGGCGATCATGTTGCTGGGCGGCGTGAGCTTCGGCCTGTTGCCCGTATCGCCGCTGCCGCAAATGGACTTTCCGGTGATCGTGGTCCAGGCCAGCCTGCCCGGGGCCAGCCCCGAGGTGATGGCGTCAACGGTGGCCACGCCGCTGGAGCGTTCCTTTGGCGCCATCGCCGGGGTCAACACCATGAGCAGCCGGTCCAGCCAGGGCTCGACCCGGGTGATCCTGCAATTCGACCTGGACCGCGACATCAACGGCGCGGCGCGGGAAGTGCAGGCGGCCATCAACGCCTCGCGCAACCTGCTGCCGAGCGGGATGCGCAGCATGCCCACCTACAAGAAGGTCAACCCGTCCCAGGCGCCAATCATGGTGCTGTCGCTGACCTCGGATGTGCTGGAAAAGGGCCAGCTCTATGACCTGGCCTCGACGATTTTGTCCCAGAGCCTGTCCCAGGTGCAGGGCGTCGGCGAGGTGCAGATCGGCGGCAGTTCCCTGCCGGCAGTACGTATCGAGCTCGAACCGCAGTCGCTGAACCAGTACGGCGTGGCCCTGGACGATGTGCGCAACACCATCGCCAATGCCAATGTGCGCCGGCCCAAGGGCTCGGTGGAAGACGATCAACGACTGTGGCAGGTCCAGGCCAACGACCAGTTGGAAAAAGCCAAGGACTACGAATCGCTGATCATCCACTACAACGGCGGCGCGGCCCTGCGCCTGAAGGATGTGGCGAAGGTCAGCGATGGCGTCGAGGACCGCTACAACAGCGGTTTCTTCAACGACGATGCGGCCGTGCTGCTGGTGATCAACCGGCAGGCCGGCGCCAACATCATCGAGACGGTCAACGAGATCAAGGCTCAGTTGCCGGCGTTGCAGGCGGTGCTGCCGGCCAGCGTCAAGCTGAACCTGGCCATGGACCGCTCGCCCGTCATCAAGGCCACGCTGCACGAAGCGGAAATGACCCTGCTGATCGCCGTGGCGCTGGTGATTCTGGTGGTGTTCCTGTTCCTCGGTAACTTCCGCGCCTCGTTGATCCCGACCCTGGCTGTGCCGGTGTCGCTGGTCGGCACCTTTGCGGTGATGTACCTCTACGGGTTTTCGCTGAACAACCTGTCGCTGATGGCGCTGATTCTGGCCACCGGGCTGGTGGTGGACGATGCCATCGTGGTGCTGGAGAACATCTCCCGGCACATCGACAAAGGCGTACGACCGATGAGGGCCGCGTACCTCGGTGCCCAGGAAGTCGGTTTTACCTTGTTGTCGATGAACGTATCGCTGGTGGCGGTGTTCCTGTCGATCCTGTTCATGGGCGGGATCATTGAAAGCCTGTTCCGCGAATTCTCCATCACCCTGGCGGCGGCCATCGTGGTCTCGCTGCTGGTCTCCCTGACCCTGACCCCGATGCTCTGCGCACGCTGGCTCAAGCCACATACGCCCGGGAAGGAGAACCGCCTGCAACGCTGGAGCCAGCGAAGCAACGACTGGATGGTCGGCAAATACGCCACCAGCCTCGACTGGGTGCTGCGCCACAAGCGTCTGACCTTGCTCAGTCTATTCGTGACAATTGGTGTGAACATTGCGCTGTATATTGTTGTTCCTAAAACGTTTTTACCGCAACAAGATACCGGCCAACTGATCGGTTTCGTGCGCGGCGACGACGGCCTGTCGTTCAGTGTGATGCAGCCGAAGATGGAGATTTTCCGCCGGGCCGTGTTGAAGGATGAGGCGGTAGAAAGCGTCGCCGGGTTCATCGGCGGCACCAACGGCACCAACAACGCCTTCATGCTGGTGCGCCTGAAGCCGATCAAGGCACGCAACATTTCCGCGCAGAAAGTCATCGAACGCCTGCGCAAGGAAATGCCCAAGGTCCCCGGTGCACAACTGATGCTCATGGCGGACCAGGACCTGCAATTCGGTGGCGGTCGTGAACAGACTACCTCGCAATACTCGTACATCCTGCAAAGCGGGGATCTCGGGGCGTTGCGCGAGTGGTATCCGAAAGTCGTCACCGCGCTCAGGGCCTTGCCGGAGCTGACGGCGATCGATGCACGGGAAGGCCGGGGCGCCCGGCAGGTGACCCTGATCGTCGACCGTGACCAGGCCAAGCGCCTCGGTGTCGACATGGAGATGGTCACGGCGGTGCTGAACAACGCCTACAGCCAGCGGCAGATTTCGACCATCTACGACAGCCTCAACCAGTATCAGGTGGTGATGGAGGTCAACCCGAAGTACGCCCAGGACCCGATCACCCTCAAGCAGGTCCAGGTGATCACCGCTGACGGCGCGCGGATCCCGCTGTCGACCATCGCGCATTACGAGAACAGTCTGGAAAACGACCGGGTCAGCCACGAAGGCCAGTTTGCTTCGGAAAGCATTGCCTTCGACATGGCCGAAGGCGTGACCGTGGAGCAGGGCGGTGCCGCCATCGAGCGGGCGATTGCCAAGGTCGGCCTGCCGGAAGACGTGATCGCGAAAATGGCCGGCACCGCCGACGCTTTCGCAGCGACTCAGAAAAGTCAGCCGTGGATGATTCTGGGGGCGCTGGTGGCGGTGTATCTGGTGCTGGGTGTGCTGTACGAAAGCTACATTCATCCGCTGACCATCCTGTCCACGTTGCCGTCGGCCGGGGTCGGCGCGTTGCTGTCGATCTATGCGCTGGGCGGCGAGTTCAGCCTGATTTCCTTGCTTGGGCTGTTTCTGTTGATCGGCGTGGTGAAGAAAAACGCCATTTTGATGATTGACCTGGCGTTGCAACTGGAGCGTCAACAGGGCATGGCGCCGCTGGAGTCGATTCGCAACGCCTGCCTGCAACGTTTGCGACCTATCCTGATGACCACCCTGGCGGCGATCCTCGGTGCCTTGCCGTTGTTGCTGAGCCGCGCCGAAGGGGCGGAAATGCGCCAGCCGCTGGGCCTGACCATCATTGGCGGGCTGATCTTCAGCCAGGTGCTGACGCTTTACACCACCCCGGTGGTTTACCTCTATCTCGACAAACTGCGCCATCGCTTCAATAAATGGCGTGGGGTGCGTACCGATGCCGCTCTGGAAACTCCGCTATGACTGAACGTTCGCTTTTCAACCTGGCTGCACCGCTGATCACGGCCCGGGGCTCGCGTCTGTTGAGCCTGTCACTGTGTGTGGCGATGCTCAGTGCCTGCGCCATCGGCCCGGATTACCAGCGCCCGCAAACCGCTGAGCCGGCGCAGTACAAGGCTGCAGAGGGCTGGCGCCAGGCCAACCCGAGCGATGCCCTGGCGCGCGGCGCGTGGTGGGAGTTGTATGGCGACCGGCAGCTCAATGACCTGATCGAAAAACTCAACAGTTCCAACCAGACCGTCGCCCAGTCCGAAGCGCAGTACCGGCAGGCCCAGGCCTTGGTACGCAGCGCTCGCGGGGCGTTTTTCCCGACGGTCGACCTGAACGTCAGCAAGAACCGTTCAAGCCAGGGCACCGGCAGCAGCAGCTCCAGTCTGAGCAGTTCATCCAGCGGTATTCGCAACACCTACTCGGCGCAGGTGGGTGTCAGTTGGGAGGCCGATGTATGGGGCAAGCTGCGCCGCGGCCTCGAAGCCGATACCGCGAATGCCCAGGCCAGCTTTGCCGATCTGGCGGCGATGCGCCTGAGCCAGCAGTCGGAACTGGTGCAGAACTACCTGCAATTGCGCGTGATCGATGGCCAGAAGCGCCTGCTCCAGGACACGGTCGAGGCTTATCAGCGATCGCTGAAGATGACCGAGAACCAGTACCGTGCCGGCGTATCCGGCAAGGACGCGGTGGCCCAGGCCCAGACGCAGCTCAAGAGCACCGAAGCGGATATGGTCGACCTGATCTGGCAACGCGCCCAGTTCGAGAACGCCATCGCCGTGTTGATCGGCTTGCCGCCAGCGGAGTTCAGCCTGGCGGAAAGCCAGGACATTCCGCAGTTGCCGCAAGTACCGCCAGCGCTGCCTTCGCAGTTGCTGGAGCGTCGCCCGGACATCGCTTCCGCCGAGCGCTCGGTGATGGCCGCCAATGCCAACATCGGTGTGGCCAAGGCCGCCTATTACCCTGACCTGACATTGAACATGAACGGAGGTTACAGCAGCAGTACCTATGCCAACTGGATCAGCCTGCCGAACCGTTTCTGGTCGGTTGGGCCGCAGTTGGCCATGACCCTGTTCGACGGCGGACAGCGCTCGGCAGAGGTCGACCGCAGTGAGGCGGCCTATGACGAAACGGTGGCCAAGTACCGCCAGACCGTGCTGGATGGATTCCGCGAAGTGGAAAACTTCCTGGTGCAGCTCAAGGTGCTTCAGGACGAAGCCGTGGTGCGCCAACAGGCACTGGACGCCGCCCGTGAATCGCTGCGCCTGACCCAGAACCAGTACAAGGCCGGTTTGATCGCATACATCGATGTGGTGGTGACCCAGGCGGCGGCGCTGAGCAATGAGCGCAGCAACCTGGACCTGTTGCAAAGCCGCCTGATTGCCAGCGTGCAATTGATTGCCGCGTTGGGGGGTGGTTGGGACGGGCAGCTTCAGGTGAGCGATAGCCAGTAGCGTCGTCGTTGAACGCTGCAATCCCTGTAGGAGCTGGCTTGCCAGCGAAGGCAGTGTGTCAGGCGACAACAATGCTGGACCTGATGACCTCTTCGCTGGCAAGCCAG
This sequence comes from Pseudomonas sp. Pseusp16, assembly GCF_047324915.1. NCBI lineage: Bacteria > Pseudomonadati > Pseudomonadota > Gammaproteobacteria > Pseudomonadales > Pseudomonadaceae > Pseudomonas > Pseudomonas sp. Pseusp16. The sequence continues at coordinate 1,189,772 of NZ_CP168522.1, forward strand.
CTCCTACAGGGTTTTTCGCTCGATTAGAGTTAATGTTTAACCTTAAAACAAGCGTTTCATCGGGCTGATGGCCTTTTGCTAATTTTGTGAGTGCGTTCTCAATCGGAATCAGTACAATCGCCGCATTTGCCCCCCAGCGAGAATCAATACCATTAAAGGGGGCATTCGCGAGAAGTCCCCATGCTCATCGGTAGCTATTCCCCCACCCTGGTCATCATTTCCCTCTGCGTAGCGATTCTCGCCTCATACACCGCACTCGACCTGACCGGACGCATTGCCACGGCCAAAGGCCGCGCCGTGCATTTGTGGACCGCAGGCGGGGCCGTTGCCATGGGCATCGGCATCTGGTCGATGCACTTTATCGGCATGCTCGCGTTCAAGTTGCCGATCGACCTGGGGTACGACGGCGCGATCACCCTGTTGTCGCTGCTGATCGGAGTACTCTCCAGTGGTTTTGCGCTGTGGCTGGTCAGCCAACCGCAATTGCCGGCCTGGCAACTGGCCTTTGGCGCGTTGGTCATGGGCGCCGGCATCAGCGCGATGCACTACACCGGCATGGCCGCCATGCGCATGCAACCGGGCATCGACTACGATCCGACGCTATTTGGCGCCTCGCTTCTGATCGCGGTCGGTGCATCGGGCGCGGCATTGTGGATCGCATTCCATTTGCGCCAGCACACGCCTTATGTCCGACTGATCCGTGGCGGGGCCGCCGTGATCATGGGTGTCGCCATCGTCGGCATGCACTACACCGGGATGGCCGCCGCACGCTTTGCCGATGGCAGTTTTTGCGGGGCGGCAGTCAATGGCCTGACCGGCAATGGCCTGGACAACCTGGTGCTGGTCACCACGCTGGCGGTGCTGAGCATTGCCTTGCTGACCTCGATCCTCGATGCTCGCCTGGAAGCCCGCACCGCGAGCCTGGCGCAGTCGCTGACGGAGGCCAACCGGGAACTGACCCAACTGGCCCTGCACGACACCCTGACCGGGTTGCCGAACCGGATGCTGCTCGCCGATCGAATCGATCAGGCGATGTCGCGAGTCCGGGAAGAGGGTGGCTGCTTTGCCCTGATGTTCATCGATCTGGACGGCTTCAAACCGGTCAACGATGCCTTTGGCCACCACATGGGTGATCTGCTGTTGCGCGAAGTGGCCCAGCGCCTGCGCGAAGACTTGCGCAGCCAGGACACCCTGGCGCGGATCGGTGGCGATGAGTTCGTGTTGCTGGTGCAGTTGAGTGAACAGATCGATGCCTTGAACCTGGCGGCCCGTCAGGTTGGGTTGATTGCGGGTGTGTTCCGGGTTGCCGAACATGATTTGCACATTTCAGCCAGCGTCGGCATTGCGCTCTACCCGGGTAACGGGCAGTCCGCCGACGAATTGCTGATGAACGCCGACGCGGCGATGTATCACGCCAAGGGGGCGGGCAAAAACGGCTACAGCTTTTTCGATGTCTCGATGAACAGCAATGCCCGCAAACAGCTGCAATTGCTGCAGGACTTGCGCAACGCCGTGGAACATCAGGAGTTCAGCCTGCATTACCAGCCCAAGTTCGACGCTGCCAATGGCCGGCCGGTGGGCGCCGAAGCCTTGCTGCGCTGGGAGCATCCGACGCACGGGATGCTGTTGCCGGACAAATTCATCGAGCTGGCGGAAAAGACCGGGCTGATCATTCCGATTGGCGAGTGGGTGCTCAACGAAGCGTGCCGGCAGATGCGCGAGTGGTACGTGCTGGGCTACACCGACTGGCGCATCGCGGTGAACCTTTCGGCCATTCAGTTTTGCCATTCCGGGCTGGTCCAGAGCGTCGCCAAGGCCCTGGCGACTCATCATTTGCCGGCCAACAGCCTGACCCTGGAAATCACTGAAACCACCGCCATGAGCGATGCCGATGCGAGCATGACAGTGCTTCAGGAACTGTCGGAAATGGGCGTCGACCTGTCCATCGACGATTTTGGCACTGGCTATTCGAGTCTGATGTACCTCAAGCGCCTGCCGGCCAACGAGCTGAAGATCGACCGTGGTTTCGTCCGCGACCTGGAGCACGACAGCGATGACGCCGCCATCGTTTCGGCCATCGTGGCCCTCGGCCAGGCGCTGGGGCTGCGCATCGTCGCCGAAGGTGTGGAGACGGGTGTGCAGCAGGATTTCCTGACGCAACTCGGTTGCGATTCGTTGCAGGGTTACCTGCTGGGGCATCCGCTGCCGGCTGCAGGTTTCATGGTGGAAATCCATCGCGGGGAGCAATTGGTCGAGCAGTTGAAAGCTGGTGCCGAGCGCGAAATGTCGATGACATGACAGCTGATGTGTAGCCATGCAAAAACCGCCAATGGCGGTTATTCTTGCCCCGACCGCTTAAGCTTTGAATTGGGGGAAAGCTCGCATGGACAAAGTCATCGTCATCACCGGCGGCAGCCGCGGCATTGGTGCCGCCACCGCCCTGTTGGCCGCCGCGCAGGGCTATCGGATCTGCATCAACTACCAGGCTGATGAACAGGCTGCACTTGGTGTGCTGGAGCAAGTCCGCGCCCTCGGTGCGCAAGCCATTGCAGTTCGGGCCGACGTCAGCATCGAAGACGAAGTCATCGCGCTGTTCAATCGGGTAGACAGTGAACTGGGCCGGGTCACCGCGCTGGTGAACAACGCCGGCACCGTCGGACAAAAGTCCCGGGTCGACGAAATGTCCGAGTTCCGCATTCTCAAAATCATGAAAACCAACGTCCTGGCGCCGATCCTCTGCGCCAAGCACGCGATCCTGCGCATGTCGCCCAAGCACGGCGGGCAGGGCGGCAGCATCGTCAACGTGTCCTCGGTGGCCGCGCGTTTGGGCTCGCCCAACGAGTATGTCGACTACGCCGCCTCCAAAGGCGCGCTGGACACCTTCACCATCGGCCTGTCCAAGGAAGTGGCAGGCGAGGGTATTCGCGTCAACGCCGTGCGCCCCGGCTACATCCATACCGATTTCCATGCCTTGAGCGGTGATCCGGATCGGGTCAGCAAACTGGAATCGGCGATTCCGATGGCGCGGGGCGGGCGTCCGGATGAAGTGGCGGAGGCGATTGTGTGGTTGCTGTCGGATAAGGCTTCTTATGCGACGGGGACGTTTGTGGATCTGGGGGGCGGGCGTTGATCCGAGGTTTGCGTTGTCGGTTCTGGCCTCTTCGCGAGCAAGCCCGCTCCCACATGGACAATGCAATACCTGTGGGAGCGGGCTTGCTCGCGAAGGCAATAGTGCAGGCAACATCCAACTATCAAAACGACCGCACAATCCGCCCCAACGTCTCCATCGCCTTTTCCGCAGCCTCATCCCACGGGCTGCCGTAATTCAACCGAATACAATTCCGGAACCGCTGCGCCGGGGAAAAGATCGGCCCCGGTGCAATGCTGATGCCTTGCGCCAGTGCCATCTGAAACAACTTCAGCGAATCCATCTGCTCCGGCAATTCCAGCCATAAAAAGTACCCGCCCGCTGGCTGGCTTACCCGCGTTTGTGCCGGGAAATACCGGGCGATGGCGGCGAGCATGGCACTCTGTTGGTCTTCCAGCGCGTGGCGCAGTTTGCGCAGGTGCCGGTCGTAGCCCCCGTGTTGCAGGTAATCGGCGATTGCCGCCTGTGCCGGCATCGACGCGCACAGCGAGGTCATGAGTTTCAGCCGTTCGATTTTCTGCGCATAACGCCCGGCGGCGACCCAGCCAATGCGGTAACCGGGGGCCAGGCTCTTGGCGAACGAGCCGCAATGCATCACCAGGCCTTCGGTATCAAAGGCCTTGGCCGGTTTCGGAGCCTGTTGACCGTAATACAGCTCGGCGTAGACATCGTCTTCGATCAGCGGCACTTGATGGCGGCGCAGCAGTTCCACGAGCTGCTGTTTCTTTGTCTCGGGCAGGGTTGCGCCCATGGGGTTCTGGAAGCTGGTCATGCACCAGCAGGCCTTGACCGGATACCGCTCCAGAGTTTGTTCGAGCACGCCGAGGTCGATGCCATCGCGCGGGTGCACCGGGATTTCCACGGCTTTGAGTTTCAGCCGTTCAAGCACCTGCAGGCAGGCGTAGAACGCCGGGGCTTCGATGGCCACCAGATCGCCGGGCTCTGTCACCGCTTGCAGGCACAGGTTGAGGGCTTCCAGCGCGCCGTTGGTGATCAGCAGTTCTTCCATGGGCAGCATCAGCCCGCCGACCATGTAGCGCAGGGCGATTTGCCGACGCAGCTGCGGGTTGCCCGGCGACATGTCGGTGACGACCATGCGAGGGTCCATTTCGCGGCTGGCGCTGGCCAGGGAGCGCGACAGGCGTTGCAGGGGAAACAGTGTCGGGCTGGGGAACGCCGAACCGAAGGGCACGGTGTTCGGGTCCTTGATCGAGTCGAGCACCGAGAACACCAGTTCGCTGACGTCGACTTCGGTGGACTCGTTGACCTGATTGCTGATCTCCGGTTCGGAAAACGGCCGTGGCGCATGGGCATTGACGAAGTAGCCGGAGCGCGGACGGGCGCGGATCAGCCCGCGACGTTCCAGCAGGTAGTAGGCCTGGAACACCGTCGACGGGCTGACACCGTAGGTCTGGCTGGCGTAGCGCACCGACGGCACACGCTGGCCCGGGCCGAGGACGCCGGTGCGGATCAGTTCTGCAATGTCGTCGGCGAATTTTTCGTAGCGTTTCATCGTTAGCCCGGATTGGTGTCATTCAGAAAAAACGAGGTGACTTCTTCGCGAGCAAGTCGAATCGTCGCACCGCCGCTCCCACATTGGATTTGTGAACACTGGAGATCCAATGTGGGAGCGGGCTTGCTCGCGAATGGCGCACCGCAGTCTAAAGCCTTAACGATTCATCGGCGCAACAAACCGGCTCTTCGCCACGCTGTAGACATCAGGCTCATCGCTGTCGACCACCTTGAAGCCAAGGCTCTGCGAACTGCTGGCCGGACGCTCCGTGAGCATCACCACCGACACCGGCACATCGACGATCTCGCCCGCTGCCAGGCTCAACCCGTTCTTGCCCTGCAACTCGAAACCGTCGGCATCGACCAGTTGCAATTGATAGTCCTGACGCTGCTGGGTCTTGTTGATCACCTTCAGACTGTAGATGTTTTCGATCTGCCCCTGGCTGTTCTCGCGGAACAGACCGCGGTCCTTGCTGACGTCGAGCGACACCATCGGCCGCTCCACCAGCGCCACCACCAGCGCGGCGATCATTACCACAAGCACGGCGGTGTAGCCGATCAGGCGCGGGCGTAGCAGGTGTGTCTTGCCACCCTGCAACTGGTGCTCGGAGGTATAGCTGATCAACCCTCGGGCGTAGCCCATCTTGTCCATGATCGAGTCGCAGGCGTCGATGCAGGCGGCGCAACCGATGCACTCCATCTGCAAGCCATCGCGAATGTCGATGCCGGTCGGGCAGACCTGTACGCACAGCTGGCAATCGATGCAATCGCCCAGGCCGACTTCGGCGGGCTTGACCTCGCGTTTGCGCGGGCCACGGTTTTCGCCTCGGGCCACGTCGTAGGAAATGGTCAGGGTGTCCTTGTCGAACATCACGCTCTGGAACCGTGCGTAGGGGCACATGTGCATGCACACCGCTTCACGCAGCCAGCCGGCATTGATGTACGTGGCGCCGGTAAAGAACAGCACCCAGAACAGGCTGACACCGCTCATTTGAAAGGTCAGCAGCTCTTCGGCCAACGGCCTGATCGGCGTGAAGTAGCCGACGAAGGTCAGGCCGGTCAGCAGGCTGATGGCCAGCCACAAGGTGTGCTTGGCCGCTCGACGCATCAGTTTGTTCAGGCCCCAGGGCGCGGCTTGCAACTTGATCCGCTGGTTGCGTTCGCCTTCGGTGATCTTTTCGCACCACATGAAGATCCAGGTCCACGAACTTTGCGGGCAGGTGTAGCCGCACCAGACCCGTCCCGCGAACACGGTGATCGCAAACAGACCGAACGCGGCAATGATCAACAGCGCCGACAGCAGGATGAAATCCTGTGGCCAGAAGGTCGCACCGAAGATATGGAACTTGCTTTCGGAAAGATCCCAGAGCACCGCCTGGCGACCGCCCCAGTTCAACCACACGGTGCCGAAGAACAGCAAAAACAGAAAACCCGCGCCGCTGATGCGCAGGTTGCGGAACAGCCCTGTGAAGCTACGGGTGTGGATCAGGTTGTCGCTGGTTTTGGCCTTCGTCTTTGGACGCGAAGGCTCGAATGTTTCTACGGTTCGGACGGGGATTCTCTCGCTCATGGTCTTTCGCTCATCAGCCTCCATCAGGCATGAGCACTATGAGCGGTGATCTGTTTGCATAACAGACTCAGGTATTGGATTAAAAAGCGGATCAGATGGCAGTGTTTGCACGACCTGCGACAACTTGAAGCACCCGCCACACAAAGGTGCAAACGCCTGTGCCAAACAGCTGCGGCGGGTGTTGATCAATGTCAGTCAAATCACCGAATCACTTTCGGTGGCTTTCAAGTGCCGGCGTCCATCCACCGCGCCTGCCTGTCAGGAGTTCACCCTGTCTACAGAGGTTGTTTCACAGCTTGATTCCTGCTCGTTGCTCTTTGTTTCCGAGAGTTCGTGCTGGCTGTAGTCAATATCGCCGTGCAGCAGATGATTCTCCAGATCCCTGATGATTGAGCTCCTGGTTGATTGTTGTGAGGGAGTGCGCTCGGCTTCGAAGCAAAGAAATTCGTAGTTGAATATTTTCAAGGGAAGGCCAGCCGTCGATTGGTCGTTCACGGTTGAGCGCGTGGTGCTGTGCGCTCGCTCTGTCTGTGAATTCGCTGACGCTGGAAAAAATCGTTTTCATGGCTGGCCACGCTCAAGGCTGACTGAGAGGTGGCTATATAAGGCGCGGGGTGTAGATTTCGTAAAGAGTCGGACGGGCAGAATTGGCGCTTCAGGATCGGTACTACGCGTTATTGGGAAGCGTCTTTCATTTTTATGATCGTCCCTGGTGTCGAGGCAGGAACGATCAACTGTCTTCATTGCGGACTCACAATCACCGGCGGCATTGTCGTTGGCGGTTCTTCCCTTGGCGGCGGGGACGTGCCGGGAATGGATTGTTCATCGTTCAAGCCTACGGTGGCACATGGCGTGAGTCGTGCTTAAGTAGGTGGACTAGTTGGTTGACCGCTGCGCGATGGGTTTGATTCCGGAAACTGCTGATGAACTTTTCCCGACAGCCTCGCTCGGAACCTAAGTGAGTGCGTCCCGGGGCCGATGGCCCGGCGGGATGGCAACCAGACACAAGCGCGTCCATGGGGCGTAAGGAGAGAGGCTCGATGACGGCTGAAAAACCGACTGAGTTGAGCTACAACCCGCACATGCCGCTGTCGCAGGCGCTGTTGCTGCCGCGTATTGTCATAGAAAACATCATGCCGACCCTTGAAGGCGGGCAGTTCGCGGTCAAGGCCGTGGTGGGGCAGGACGTGGTGGTGACGGCCAAGGTCTTCGCCGACGGGCATGACAAGTTGGCGGTTCGCGTGCGCTGGCGGGCCGACGACGAGGACGTCTGGCAAAGCGCTGTCATGCTCGACCTGGGCAACAACGGTTGGCAAGGGCAGTTCCGTGTCGACAGCCAGGGCCGGTATCTGTTCTGTATCGAAGCCTGGATCGATCAGTTTGCCAGTTTTCGTTATGAGCTGGAAAAGAAGCATGCGGCTGCCGTTCCGGTAAGCCTGGAACTGCAGGAAGGGCGGATTCATGTGCAACAAGCCGCCGAACGCAGCGAAGGGCAACTCAGTGAGCAACTGGCAGCCTTGCACCATGAACTGTCAGGACTGCTTGAAGCCGAGCAGGTCGCACTGTTTTTGCACCAACGTAGTGCCGACCTCATGGCCCGCGTCGAACACCGTGCGTATTTGAGCCTGAGCCCGGAGTGCCCGGTGGATGTGGAACGCGAGCTGGCGCAGTTCGCCAGTTGGTATGAGTTGTTCCCGCGTTCGATCACCGACGATCCTGCACGCCATGGCACTTTCAATGACGTGCATTCACGGCTGGCGATGATCCAGGACATGGGCTTCGATGTGCTGTATTTCCCGCCGATCCATCCGATCGGGCGCAGTTACCGCAAAGGCCCGAACAACGCCCTGACAGCGGGGCCCGATGATCCGGGCAGCCCTTATGCGATCGGCAGCGAGGAGGGCGGGCATGAGGCGATTCATTCGCAGTTGGGTACCCGCGACGACTTCCGGCGACTGGTGGCGGCCGCTGCCGCCCATGGCCTGGAAATCGCCCTCGATTTCGCCATCCAGTGTTCCCAGGACCATCCGTGGCTCAAGCAACACCCTGGCTGGTTCAACTGGCGGCCTGACGGCACGATCAAGTACGCGGAGAATCCGCCGAAGAAGTACCAGGACATCGTCAACGTCGACTTCTATACCCCCGAGGCGATTCCGAGCCTGTGGGTGGAGTTGCGCGATATCGTGGTGGGCTGGGTCGAGGAGGGCGTGAAGATCTTCCGCGTCGATAACCCGCACACAAAGCCGTTGCCGTTCTGGCAATGGTTGATCGCCGATGTACGGGCGTTGTACCCCGAGGTGATCTTCCTCGCCGAAGCCTTTACCACCCCGGCAATGATGGCGCGCCTGGGCAAGGTCGGTTATTCCCAGAGTTACACCTATTTCACCTGGCGCAACACCAAGGCCGAACTGGCGAGCTACTTCAGCGAACTCAACGAATCGCCCTGGCGCGAGTGCTACCGGCCGAATTTTTTCGTCAATACACCGGACATCAACCCCGCGTTCCTGCATGAGTCCGGGCGTCCCGGATTCCTCATTCGCGCTGTGCTGGCGACCATGGGCTCGGGCTTGTGGGGCATGTATTCGGGGTTCGAGCTGTGCGAGTCGGCGCCGGTGCCGGGCAAGGAAGAGTACCTCGACTCCGAGAAGTACGAAATCCGCCCCAGGGACTTCAATGCGCCGGGCAACATCATTGCCGAGATCGCCCAGCTCAACCGCATTCGCAGGCAAAACCCGGCGTTGCACACGCATCTGGGCCTGAAGGTCTACAACGCCTGGAACGACAACATCCTGTATTTCGGTAAACGCAGCTTTGACGGCAGCAACTTTATCCTGGTGGCGGTCAGTCTCGATCCGCACAACGTGCAGGAAGCGAACTTCGAGTTGCCGCTATGGGAATTGGGCCTGCCCGACGACGCCAGCACCCAGGGCGAAGACTTGATGAATGGCCATCGCTGGACCTGGCACGGCAAAAACCAGTTCATGCGCATCGACCCGGCGTATCAGCCGTTCGGTATCTGGAGAATCACCGCATAGACCAGAAGGCTCCCTCGCCACAGAGAGTCTCATCCTGTGGCCAAGTCGAATTGACCAGGAGTTTCAAATGGCGAAGAAACCCAAGGCAGCCACGTTCATCAAGGACCCGCTCTGGTACAAGGACGCGGTGATCTATCAAGTTCACGTCAAATCGTATTTCGACTCCAACAACGACGGGATCGGCGACTTTCCCGGCCTCATCGCCAAGCTCGACTACATCGCCGACCTGGGCGTCAACACCATCTGGCTGTTGCCGTTCTATCCCTCGCCACGGCGTGACGACGGTTATGACATCGCCGAGTACCGCGGCGTGCACAGTGACTACGGCTCCATGGCCGATGCCCGGCGTTTCATTGCCGAGGCGCACAAGCGCGGCCTGCGGGTGATCACCGAGCTGGTCATCAACCACACGTCCGACCAGCACCCGTGGTTCCAGCGCGCACGCAAGGCCAAGCCCGGTTCGGCCGCGCGGGACTTCTACGTGTGGTCCGATGACGATCAGAAATACGACGGCACCCGCATCATTTTCCTCGACACCGAAAAGTCCAACTGGACCTGGGACCCGGTCGCCGGCCAATACTTCTGGCACCGCTTCTACTCCCACCAGCCGGACCTGAATTTCGATAACCCGCAAGTCATGAAAGCGGTGCTGTCGGTGATGCGCTACTGGCTCGACATGGGCATCGACGGCTTGCGTCTGGACGCGATCCCCTACCTGATCGAACGCGACGGCACCAACAACGAGAACTTGCCGGAAACCCATGACGTCCTGAAAAGGATCCGCGCGGAAATCGACGCCAACTACCCCGACCGCATGCTGTTGGCCGAGGCCAATCAGTGGCCGGAAGACACTCGGTTGTACTTCGGCGAAATCGATAAGAAAGGCCTGAACGGCGACGAATGCCACATGGCCTTTCACTTCCCGTTGATGCCGCGCATGTACATGGCGCTGGCCCAGGAAGATCGCTTCCCGATCACCGATATTCTGCGCCAGACCCCGGAAATTCCCGCCAACTGCCAATGGGCGATCTTCCTGCGCAATCACGATGAGCTGACCCTGGAAATGGTCACCGACAAGGAGCGCGACTATCTGTGGAACTACTATGCCGCCGACCGCCGCGCGCGGATCAACCTGGGGATTCGCCGCCGGCTGGCGCCTTTGGTGGAACGCGACCGCCGTCGGGTCGAGCTGCTCAACAGCCTGCTGCTGTCCATGCCCGGCACGCCGACCCTGTATTACGGCGACGAAATCGGCATGGGCGACAACATCTACCTCGGCGACCGCGACGGGGTGCGCACGCCGATGCAATGGTCCATCGACCGCAACGGCGGATTCTCCCGCGCCGACCCGGCCAGCCTGGTGCTGCCGCCGATCATGGACCCGCAATACGGTTATCTGTCGGTCAACGTCGAAACCCAGGCCGGTGATCCGCATTCGCTGTTGAACTGGACCCGGCGCCTGCTGGCCGTGCGCAAGCAATCCAAGGCTTTCGGGCGCGGTACGTTGAAGATGCTTTCGCCCAGCAACCGGCGGATTCTGGCCTACACCCGGGAATACACTGGGGTGGACGGCAAGCACGAAGTCATTCTGTGCGTGGCCAACGTGTCGCGCAGTGCCCAGGCCGCCGAGCTGGATTTGTCGGCCTACGTCGGCATGGTGCCGGTGGAAATGCTCGGGGGTAACGCGTTCCCGCCCATCGGCCAGCTGAATTTCCTCCTGACGCTGGCGCCTTACGGTTTTTACTGGTTCGGCCTCGCTGCGGAAAACCAGATGCCGAGCTGGCACGTGGAGCCCGCACAAAGCCTGCCGGACTTCACTACGCTGGTGCTGAAAAAACGCATGGAAGAACTGCTCGAGGTGCCATCAAGGACCACGCTGGAGCAAAGCATCCTGCCGAACTGGCTGCAGAACCGCCGCTGGTTTGCGGGCAAGGACGCCGCCATCGAGCAGGTCGATCTGGTGTACGGCGTGCGGTTCGGCGATCCGCAGCATCCGGTGCTGTTCAGTGAGATCAACGTCACCAGCGCAGGCCAGAGCAGTCGCTACCAGTTGCCGTTCGGCTTTATCCCGGAAGACCAGGTCGGTACGCCGCTGCCGCAGCAATTGGCGCTATCGCGGGTAAGGCGCGGACGCCAAGTCGGCCTGATCACCGATGCCTTCAGCCTGGAAACTTTTGTGCATGCCGTATTGCAGGGCATTCAGGCCGGCACCGTACTGGCTTGCAGCGATGGCGACATCCGCTTCGAGTCCACCGCCGAGCTGGAAAAACTCGGCCTCAATGCCGAGTCGCCGGTACGTTACCTGTCCGCCGAACAGTCCAATAGTTCGGTGGTGATCGGCAACAGCCTGGTGCTGAAGTTGATCCGCAAGGTCGCCTCCGGGGTGCATCCTGAACTGGAGATGAGCGCGTATCTGACCGGAGCCGGGTTCGGCAATATTTCGCCATTGCTGGGGGCCGTGGTGCGTCGGGACGCAGCGGGTCAAGACAACTTGCTGATGATTGCCCAAGGCTATCTGAGTAATCAGGGCGACGCCTGGGAGTGGACCCAGAACAACCTCGAGCGGGCGCTTCGCGATGAGCTGGCCGACGCGATGTCCGAGCAGGAGCAACACTACAACGCGCTCGGCGAACTGAAAGATTTCGCCGCTATGCTCGGCCAGCGCCTGGGGGAAATGCATCAGGTACTGGCAGCGCCGGGTACCCACCCGGATTTCTTGCCGCAGGTCACCACGCAGAAGGAAGCGCTGGCCTCGGCCAAGGATGTCGCGGCGCAAATCGAGCATGCGCTGAACTTGCTCAAGCAACATGAAAATCAACTGAATACGGCGGACCAGACCCTTGTCACCCGTTTACTGGACAACAAAAAAGCCATTCTCGGTCATGTGCAAGAGCTGGGCAAAAAGACTGCGGGTGGCTTGCGCATTCGTGTGCACGGCGACCTGCATTTGGGGCAGGTGCTGGTGATCAAGGGCGATGCCTATCTGATCGACTTTGAAGGTGAACCGGCACGGCCATTGCAGGAACGACGGGGCAAGCACAGCCCGTACAAGGATGTCAGCGGCGTGCTGCGTTCCTTCGACTATGCGGCGGCGATGGCGATCAACGTGCAGAGCATCGACAACACGGCTGCGGCTGCTGCTGCGCGTTTGCGGGTCACCGAGCGCTACTTGAGCGAGGCGCGGCAAGCATTTGTCGACGCTTATCGGCTGGCGGCAGCTACTCTTGCCCATGCATGGCAAGATCCCGAAGGCGAGGACGCCGCGCTGGCGTTGTTCGGTCTGGAGAAGGCGGCGTATGAAGTGGCCTATGAGGCGGAAAATCGCCCCACCTGGCTGCCTGTGCCGTTGCACGGTTTGTATGGATTATTGAGTGGGCTCAAACCCTTTTCCGATCTTGATGGAGAGTAGTCATGAGTGTCTCGAACAGGGAACAGGGTCATCACAAAGAAGCGCTACTGCCCAGCGCACGGGATATCGATGCATTGGTGCGCGCCGAGCATATCGATCCTTTCGCCATTCTCGGCCCCCACGGCGATGGCGCTGGCGGGCAGTTCATTCGCGCTTATCTGCCGGGCGCCCTGAGTGTAGAAGTGCTGGCCAGGGATTCGGGCGAAGAGCTTGGAAAGCTTGAAGCCACAGAGACGCCGGGTTTGTTTGTTGGGCATTTCGACCACGTGCAAGGGTACTTGCTGCGCACCCGTTGGGCCGGCGGCGAGCAAACGGCCGAAGACCCTTACAGCTTCGGCCCGTTGCTGGGCGAAATGGACTTGTACCTGTTTGCCGAAGGCAATCACCGTGACCTCAGCGCGTGCCTTGGCGCACAGCTCAAGACCGTGGGCGGCGTCGATGGCGTGCGTTTCGCCGTGTGGGCACCGAATGCCCGAAGGGTATCGGTGGTCGGTGATTTCAACGTCTGGGACGGGCGCCGGCATCCGATGCGCCTGCGTCATCCCACCGGTGTCTGGGAGCTCTTCATCCCGCGCCTGCAAGCAGGCGACGCCTACAAATACGAGATTCTCGGCGCCCACGGCATTCTGCCGTTGAAGGCGGATCCCATGGCGCTGGCCACCAGCCTGCCACCGGACACCGCCTCGAAAGTCGCTTCACCGTTGAAAGTCGACTGGCAGGATCAGGACTGGATGATGGGCCGGGGCGACCGCCAGCGAGTGACGGCGCCATTGTCGATCTACGAATTGCACGCCGGCTCGTGGCAATGCGAGCTGGACGACCTGGGCGAAGTGGCCCGCCAGTACACCTGGCCGGAACTGACCGAGCGGCTCATTCCCTATGTAAAAGACCTGGGCTTCACCCACATCGAACTGATGCCGATCATGGAGCACCCGTTCGGTGGTTCGTGGGGTTATCAGTTGCTGTCGCAATTCGCACCGAGTGCGCGATATGGCACGCCGGACGAGTTCGCCGCGTTCGTCAACGCCTGCCATGTGGCCGGGCTCGGGGTGATCCTCGACTGGGTGCCGGCGCATTTCCCCACCGATACCCACGGCCTGGCGCAGTTCGACGGCACGGCGCTGTACGAGTACGGCAACCCGCAGGAAGGTTTCCACCAGGATTGGGACACGCTGATCTACAACCTGGGGCGCACCGAAGTGCACGGCTACATGCTGGCGTCGGCGCTGCACTGGCTCAAGCATTTCCATGTCGACGGCCTGCGGGTCGATGCGGTGGCCTCGATGCTGTACCGCGACTACTCGCGCAAGGCCGGCGAGTGGGTGCCGAACCGCCATGGCGGCCGAGAGAACCTGGAAGCCATCGACTTCCTGCGCCACCTCAACGACGTGGTGGCCCTGGAAGCGCCCGGTGCACTGGTGATCGCCGAAGAATCCACCGCATGGCCGGGCGTCAGCCAGGGCACGCAACAGGGCGGCCTGGGCTTTGCCTACAAATGGAACATGGGCTGGATGCATGATTCGCTGCATTACATCCAGCAGGACCCGGTCTACCGCGCCCATCACCACAACGAGTTGAGTTTCGGCCTGGTGTACGCCTGGTCCGAGCGCTTCATCCTACCGATCTCCCATGACGAAGTGGTGCACGGCAAGCACTCGCTGATCGACAAGATGCCCGGCGACCGCTGGCAGAAATTCGCCAACCTGCGGGCCTACCTGAGCTTCATGTGGGCGCATCCGGGCAAGAAGCTGCTGTTCATGGGCTGCGAGTTCGGCCAGTGGCGCGAGTGGAACCATGACCAGCAACTGGACTGGTACCTGTTGCAATACTCCGAGCACAAGGGCGTGCAGAAACTGGTGACCGACCTCAATCGCTTGTACCGCGAAGAGCCGGCGCTGCATGAGCAGGACGATGTGCCGCAGGGTTTCCAATGGCTGATCGGCGATGATGCGATCAACAGCGTTTATGCATGGCTGCGCTGGAGCAAGGACGGCAAACCGCTGCTGGTGGTGGCCAACTTTACGCCGGTGCCGCGCGAGGCTTATCGGGTTGGAGTGCCGTTTGCCGGGCAGTGGAATGAGGTGCTCAACAGCGATTCGTCGATCTATGCGGGTTCCAACTACGGCAATAGCGGCGGGGCGGTGGCCGAGGAGACGCCGAGCCATGGGCAGGCGTTGTCGTTGGTGCTGAATTTGCCGCCGTTGGCGGTGTTGATGTTACGGCCGCAGGGGTGATGGAAGTGGACTTTTAAGAGCACTGGCGTGGCGAACCGAAAGCCGCGAAGTTGTAAATGCGCGCTTTCGGTTCAGTGCCACACCGGATGCTTTTCGGTGGTGCTAATGAGGCAAAGGGATTCGATGGCCCTTATACCCTCGCAACTCTGTGAGATGGACAACATTGTTTACCTCATCGACTTTGGTCACCTTGAAATCTGCATGAAATGTGAACACAGAACCTTGTACAGCTGAAGCGGAAAGACTACCCGCCATTCCTGCGGCGCTAAAACCCTTAAAGATAAAAAGACCGCTTGCATGTGTGGATTTAAAATCTTCGGCAACTGATTTATCTTTGGCCACTGAAAGAAAGCTCAGGGAGTGAAGTGCGGAGCCATTTTCTTTGGCTGCTTTATACTCTTCCAATGCTGACTTGGTTAATCTGCCTCCTCGATAATAGGTTTTCATTTCTTCGTTGTCTTGAAGGTATAGTTGATTGCTTACTTTTTTGGCTGTTTCAAGTTTGAAGAGTTCTGCGGCAACCTGAATGTCTAGTTTTAGATCTCTTCCGGTTTTTCTCTCAAATATTTCACTTCCATGTCGTTCTTCTAATTCTCGTATTACCTTTGTTTTAGATATGTATATTTCTTCGTTTTTTCTCATGGCATTGTTGATCTCATCTGAGCCGTGGGTCGTTGTGTAGAGTGCGATAAATATTTTCTTGTCGTATTTGTCTGTAGGGGTGGGGATCTCTTTTTTAGGTAGGGCGATTGCTAAGCTGCTCATCTGTGTCGTTGCTTCTTCAAGCGGTGGGGCCATTGCCATTTGAATTCTTTCTATAACTTTATTAATAATCTCTTCGGAATGTCCACGCGTCTTAGCAACATATGCCACGAATTTCAGAGCCATTTCAGGATCTGCTTGGTACTCTTTATGAAAAGTTTTGGATCTCAATGTTTCTCGCGCCAGCTTCCCTTCTGGTGACAAACCATTTGAATCATATAGCGCAATGGGATTATTCCTGACCATCCGATAGAAGTTCATGCCATCAATCGCCCCCGCCGGATCCGGATTAATCCACCGCTGCAACCACGGCGCGTAATACCTGAACCCATAGTAATAGAGCCCCGTCGCATCCCGCTCCTTGCCTGAATAACGCACAGTTTTGTACCTGGCTTCGGTAGCGGATCGGGCCGCCCAGCAAGCCGTGCCGCCAAACGGGTAATACCATTCCTGACTGATCAGGTCGGCGTTCTGGTCCAGTTCCAGTGCGCTGGATTGCAGGTGGTCGTTGAGGCTGTAACGCACCTGGTCGTTGGCGATGTCATCCGGCTTCTGGTTGACCCAATGCAGCACCCGCACGCTGTTGCTGCCGGCGCTGGCGTTGATCACGTGGAGGATTTCGCCGGTGCTGTCGTGACGACGGACTTCCACGCCGGGCAGGTATCGCACTTCACTGGTCAGTGTGCGGGCGTTGGTCTGGTTCGCGCGCAGCTTGCGCACCCGTTGCCCGCCGCCGTCGTAGAGGTAACGTTCATAATCATCATTGCCATCGTCGCGGACCACCGGGCGCACGCTGGACAGTTGATTACGCAGGTCCCAGTCGAGCGATTGGCCCGCCTGCAACTCACGCAAATTCCCGTTGGCATCGAAACCGGCGACCAGTTCGGCTTCCGTCGGCGGCCGGCCATTGCGTTCGGGCAGGCAGCGGTTGCTGTATTGGGCGCGGGTCAAGGTGCGGCCATGGGCCTGTGAGCCGACGTGCACCAAATCCAGGAGATTGCCGCCCGCATCGTAGTGAAAGGTCTGGCTGTACCGGGCGACCTGGTTGGGGTCGAGGGGTAAGGGTTGCAGGTCGGGCAGGGCAGGGCCGCCATGGCCGGTCTTGGCTTCCCAACCCGTGGCTTCGATCAATTGATCGAGGGTGTCGTAGTGATAGGTCTTGATTGGTTCAATGCGTTGATTGTTGAAGTAACGGATCGGTTGCGCGGCATCTTCGAGGCTCAGCACGTTGCCGATCGCGTCGTAGCGATATTTCAGGTCCTGCAGTGGCGTGCCGTTGGCCTTGTGTGCGCTCAGGCCGATGAGGCGGCCATCCGCCGGATCGTAGCGGTGGCGGGTGAGGACGCCGTTACCGGCGGTTTCCGACTCGATCTGACCGGAGGCGCTGTAGTGAAGATCGCAGACCAGCGTCAGCTCTTTTTGATCGTCACCGGCCAAAGTCAGAAGCGTGTTCTTCAACTCTCCGGTGACGGTATAGGCAAAACGTTGACGATTGCCCAGCGCATCGATTTGCCGGAGCAGTTCACCGCTGGCGGCATGGTGCAGCGCGGTGGTGGCGCCCTTGGCAGATTCAAGCAATGCATCGCGTGCCGGCACGCTGTCTGGCCAGTTCACTGGAACGGTTTCGCGCAAAAAATGCCGGGTCTGTTGCAGCACCGCGCCTGCGATCCCGAGTTCGCGCAGTTGCAAGGTGCCGGCCGGGTCGTCATGGCGAATCAATTGACCGCACAGATTGCGCGAGGCCGCGTCGGCATCGACGCTCGCATACGTAAATCGCTCGAGGACGTGCGCGGCGACATCTTCACCACGTTCATGTACGGCCACCGGCCGCAGCAGTTCATCGAACTCAGTCCGGGAATGGCTGCCACGGCCGTCCCAAGCCTCGACGCGTTGCCCGGCAGCACTGTGCAACGCCACCCGCCAACCCGCGTCCACGCTGTCACTCGACAAGGGTGCACCAGACAGGCTGTACACCTGGCCCAAGTTCGCCGGCACCGACGCATCGTTCTGCGCCAGGGCAAACAGATACGGATCCCTGCTGGCCACCGCCCGGCCGGCGGCATCGAACCGTTGATGCGTCACTCGTGTATCAACCGGATCAGCCGCTAGCCGCCGATGGTATTGAATGGCCCTGATCGCCAAGCCACGCGGATCTGAAACCGCAAGGTTCGGTGTGCCGTGGTGCGCAGAATTCAATGGCATGAGTGATGGTCTCGATCAGAGTGCCCCGCCATTACAATGCATCACCCGCAGAGCCGTGGATACTGTAAGAAATACCAGTTTTTACCAGCGCATCCGCACACCCAGACTACCAATCAAGCCATTCAAGTCGTTGTCATCCACATCGCTGCTGTAATCGGCGCTGACGTAAAAACTCACGGTCGGCGTGACTCTGGCGACCAGGCCCAGGCCCAGTTCGACGGTCGTGGAATTGCGGCTGCTGCTGATCTTGTCGACCTGATCGAGGGTCACGCTGTTGCCGGAGTACGCCGTGTGCCACAAGTTGGTCCGCACGTAAGGTTCGACCAGCAGGCCGCTGATGTCGTAACTGCCTTTCAAGTGCGCACCGACCCGGCCACTCCACGAAGTCAGATCGGTGGAAGACGCGTTGCCCGAACCGGCATACGGGGTGTCCAGAGAGATGCGCTGATTGATCAACTGTGCCTGGGGTTCAATCACCCAGTTTTCGCCAAGGCCGATGGGAATGCCACCTTCTACCGACAGTGTGACCGCGCTGCCCTCGGTGGCTCTTCGGGTCCCTTGCTCGTTGCGGCTGAAGCCGTTGACCCGACCACCGCTGGCGGTCAGGTCGACGTGCCAGCCTTGTGGTCCGGTCAGGCTCCAGTAGGCGCCGAGGCTTTGTCCCTGGAGGTTGAGCGTGTCGCTATTGGGGTTGGACATTACCGGGGTGATCTGCGTGCCGTTGTTGTTGAGCTGGAACTGGCTCGTGCCGCCGACCAGCCCGACCCTCTGCGTATGGCCGCTGGCGCTTTGCAGGGTGAAGATCGCCGGGCCTTTGACTTCGTGGGTGCCGGGAACGGCCAGCTCCAGGGAAAGGAAATCGGTTTGTGCCTGGCGAGAGGGCTGGCCGTAGAGTTGGTCCCAGGCCGTGGGCGCGGCGTCTTCGGTAGTCAGGCTGGAACTTCGCAGATCGGGATGAGCGTTGAACTGACCGGGGTACGTTACTGCAAGGGTAGACAGACTGAGCGTCGGGATGTCCTGTCGATACCACGGGGTTGTTTCTTGTTCGGCAGGGGCGGCTTGTATTTCCAGGGAGGAACACAGCAGGAGTGAACTCGACACGGTGCAAAAAGCGACTTTGATCTCTTCTGGGGTGAGTGAAGTTTTCATGGAGGTCTACCTTGCAGGCGCATGTAGCATCTCGCTCTGGCGTCTCTCCTACCCCGAATGAGGGGCGACCGAATGGGATAGGACTCGCCTCCGGCTGCCCGTTTTTACGGGAGTCCGAGGCGGGTCCTGATGGCATATCCGGGGGTAGTAAAGTGAAGTCAAGAAGAGCGAAACGGTCGCGTCAAGAGGATGGCCGATAAGTGGTAATGGTTTAAGTGCCTGATTTATGACGTGTCTCTAAGTTCTTGTTTGTTCGTCGGATCGTCAAAAAAAAACCGGGATAGAGTGGTTGTCGATCCTCACCACTTCACCCGCACCCCCACGTTACCGAATGTTCCCCGTTGCTGGGTGCTGTCGATATTGCTGCTGTAGTCGACGCCGGCATACACACTGACGGATGTCGCGACGCTCAGCACCATCCCGATACCGAGGTCGGCGGACGAGGTTCGTTGTTGGGATTCGACCTGATCGACATGGTCAAAGGTGACGGTATCGGTACCGGTAAAGGTGTGCCAGATATTGGCCCGCAGATACGGCTCAAGCGGCCTGCCGCCGACTTCGTAGCGACCTTTGAGTCGAGCGCCGACGCGGCCGGTCCAGGCGCTGTCGGAATCGAACGAGACATGGGAGATGCCGTCGTCCTGACTGTCGAGTCTGACCTTCTGGTAAATCGCCTGGGCCTGGGGTTCGATCACCCAGCCAGCAGCCACCGCGATCGGGTATCCGACCTCTGCCGATAAGGTCGTGACGTGACCGTCATTGTCGATCTTCAGGCCGCTTTGCGAGTGGTTGTCACCGTTGAGCCAGGTGTACATGGCCACGGTATCGAGATAGGCGCCGGCAGGATCGGTCAGGGTCCAGTAAACGCCAAGACTGTCGCCTTGCAATTCCACCTTGCCGGAGCGTTTGCCTTCGAAGCCCTCGTTGAAACCGTCGACATCACCTTGCAGGCGGCTGTGGCCGACAAAGAAACCACTGCGCTGGGTCTGTCCACTCGCCAGTTGTGAACTGAACAGGTCATTGCCGACCTGGAAGCCATTGAGCGAGCCGTCCAGTCTTGGCGTGACGGTGCCGGCCCAGGTCTGCTCGAGATTCTTGCCGTAGACCCGGCCCCAACCAGCGCCCAAGGCCCCGGTTTCTGTCAGCAGGCGCTGGTCGCCTTGACGATCATGGAACGTGCCCAGCGCCGTCAGGCTCAATTGTGCGGCAGCGGGAGGCACCACCGACCAGGTGGGAACCGCCTCGCGGTACAGCGGGATCGGTGCCGCGCCCGGGACAGCGGCGGGTAACACCGGGGTTTCGACTGTGACAACCCCTTCACCCCCCGGAACTCCGGGAACCCCGGAAACCTTAACAACCGGGGCGGCCACCGGTACTGCCACCAAAGGCGCCAGCGTCGGCGGCAAGGCGGGATCCGGGTTGGCGACGGAGACCAATGGCGGCGCCACAACCGAGGAGCGCAAGTACCAACTGTTTTCGCTGCCCGGTGTAATACCGCCTTTGAACAGGCGGTAATCGAAGGCACCGACCGAGACCGGGGCTTTGAGGGCAAATGCGGTGTTGTCGCTGACCGCCGTGCCTTGGGCCTGGACCAACTGGATGCCGTTCTGCTGCGTCAGTGCGCCTGTGCCACCGATGTTGCTGACCGTAATCAGGGTATTGCCGGTCAGCGTCCCATTGTTCACGACCAGTTTGTCACTGGGGGAGCTGTCATCGCCCACCGTGCTTTGCAAATGCAACTGACCGCCATTACCCGCGTAATTACCCTCAACAGTCAGGGTGTCATTGGTGCGTGAGTTACCACTGGCGAGATCGATGACCCCGCTGTTGTTCAAGGTTGCGAGCCGGCCTGCGGTCAATGGCGTAATGCTGCCTTGCACCGAGGTCAGCGTACTGCTGCCGTCGATATTGAATACGCCCGTGCCGGTGGTGGTGTCCCCCAGTTGAAAGTTGCCATCCAGGTCGAAGCGCGAGCCATTGCCCAGGTTGACGGTTTCCCAGTTGATGTACCGGGCGGCGCCCGATGAGGTGGTGTGATCGAAGGTCAGCAGGTCATTGCCGATACCGCCATCGGTGCCCGGGGTCAGCGCGAGGGTGCTTTCGGTCAGATTGCGCAAGGCGGCGCGGTCGTCGCCCGCCTGCAGGAGGATTGGCGAGCGGATGATCCCGCCGCCGTCCCAGACTAGGGTGTCATCGCCGTTGCCGGTGCGGATTTCGCCAACGATTTCCCCGCCCGTGACCGTGATGCTGTCGTTGCCGTTGCTGACACTGATATTGCCGCCGATTCGGCCACCGGAAACGATGATGGTGTCGGTGCCTAAACCCGTCACCAGATTGCCGAGGATCTGCCCGGCGGACATATCGAAAATATTGTTATCGAGTTTCATGTCGACGCGGCCAATGGTGCCGCCGGTCATTTTGGCGACGTCGCCATCTTCGAAGGCTCCGACGATGGTGCCGGCGGTCATCAGGAAGGTATCGCGACCATCCCCTTGGGCCAGGGACTGAATGGTCCCGCCCGACATGACGAAGTGATCGATGCCATTGCCCTGGCTGACCGCCCCGGTGACTTGCCCGGCGCTGATCGTAAAGCTGTCCGCCCCGTCGCCCTGATCCACGGTGCCGGCCACGATGCCGGAAGCCATGTCCACAGTGTCGGCGCCGGCGCCGAAGGTCGCGTTGCCGTTGATCCTGCCGCTGCCATCGGCGGGGAAGGTCAGGGTGTTATTGCCTGCCAAATCGCTCAGCGGGCCGCTGGTAGCGCTGTCGCAGACAAAGTTGTCGTTGCCGGCGGTGGGGATGAGTGTGCAGGCTGCGTGGGCGGGCTGGGACCAGTTCGCACACAACCAGATCGAAAACAGGCACGCACCATGACGGTACCTGGACAGGTCTGTCGAAAACTCCATGTTGCCTCCGCGATGGGATCAACTTCCGTTCCCTGGGCCGTCATGAGTGGCCAGGAATCCGGCGTATTCGGCAGCGCGAGTTGCAAGACAGCATCGGGAAAAACAGCGACCCGTGTATACCTTCAGCAACCAAGACGCTACGTATGTGGTGCAAGCCCCTGCAGACATCCGGCGGAGCATCACCAACGTAGCAGTCATTGATTCAACGTGGCTACTGTCAGAAATAACAGGTGGGGGACGATTTTTCGCTACTTCGCGCGGATTGGCCGCGATTCAGAGGTGCACTTCCACCGCCAACGGCAAATGGTCGGAAAGGTGCGTCCACGGCTTGTGCCCGAGTATTTTCGGCTCATGGCTACTGGCGTTGCGCAGGTAGACACGATCGAGGCGCAACAGGGGAAACCGCGCGGGGTAGGTTTTGGCCGGACGACCAAGGTGGCGTTCGAAAGCTTCGTGCAAATCATCGCGGCGGACCAGGGCGGCATTGCCTTGCATCTGCCAGTCGTTGAAGTCACCGGCAATGATTACCGGCGCCTGCCCGGGCAGGGACTCAAGGAGCTGACAGAGCAACTGCAATTGCAACTGACGATGGCTTTCCAGCAGGCTGAGGTGCACGCAGATGGCATGGACTTCGCTATGCCCCGGCACGTCCAGCACGCAGTGCAGCAAGCCGCGACGTTCCGGGCCGGTAATGGAAACATCCAGGTTTCGGTACTCGCGGATCGGGTACTTCGACAGCAGGGCGTTGCCATGATGACCGTCGGGGTAGACGGCGTTGCGCCCATAGGCGAAGTCGCTCCACATGCTGTCGGCAAGGAATTCATATTGCGAGGTTTGCGGCCAGTCGTTGTAGCGAGAGGAGTGGCGGTCGTGCTCGCCGACGACCTCTTGCAGGAACACCAGGTCTGCCGACGTACTGCGCACCGCTTCACGCAACTCGGGGAGGATGAAGCGCCGGTTGAGTGCGGTAAAACCCTTGTGGGTGTTGACCGTCAGCACGCGAAGTCGATGAATCGCCGCAGGCGTGTTCAATGGCATTGATTCGGCTTCCTGGCGTTTTGAATGACTGGCCACATGCACTCCACTGATTCAGGGCTGCTTATGTATGCGACTGATGCGCCAGCAGGCAGTTCAGTCTGATGGGCTGCACTTTCAAACCAGCACGATTTCATAAGGCAAACGGATACGCTCCAGCAGCGTGCGGGGCAGCAATGGCGCAAGGCCGATGGCCGGTTCGCCGTCGAGTTGGCTGGCATAGGCGTGGATGGCGTGGCTCTTGCGGGCGATGGTCCAGGTATCGAGGCGCACCTTGCGTGCACGATGCCAGGGGATCAGCTCCCGGTCCCGTGCCGGCCAGTGCCAGGCCCAGAGCGGTATGTCGTTATAGGTTGCCCCTGCGCTGGCCGCCGCCCGGGCGCTGGCGCGACCAACAGTGTCGTGGTCGGCGTTGCCGTCCTCGCGCCAGGTGCTGAACACCACATCGCCGGGGCGCAGGTAACGCGTGATGAATCGGGCGATCTGTTCTTCGTGTTCCACCAGGGCGTTGTCGGTAAACCCGCCCCGTATCCACTTCAGGCTGTGCATCGGCAATCCGAGTCGGCGTATGGCTTCGACGCTTTCCTGGGGACGGAATACGCTGAGGCGTTTTTCCGACCACTGCACAGAGCCCGGATGGCTGGCGCTGCCGTCGGTGATCGAGATCAGTTGCAGTGGGTGGCCCAGGTTGCTGAGCAATTGCAGCAGGCCGCCGCAAGTCACGACTTCATCGCCGGGGTGGGGGGCAATGAGCACTGCGCGTGCGCCAGTGGGTACCAGGGATTGGGGGCTGATGACCGGAATGCTGTCCAGTT
Organism: Pseudomonas sp. Pseusp16; assembly: GCF_047324915.1. NCBI lineage: Bacteria > Pseudomonadati > Pseudomonadota > Gammaproteobacteria > Pseudomonadales > Pseudomonadaceae > Pseudomonas > Pseudomonas sp. Pseusp16. Next base: position 1,213,549 of record NZ_CP168522.1, read on the forward strand.
GCGGGGCACTGTTCCAGATCTGTGCTGGCAGGCTGGTTTCACTGACGGAAACGGATTTCATGGGCATTACGTCCTTGTTCTGCTTCGCCTTCAGTCGTGCGCGATCCAGGCCCGGCAGACCCGTGAGGGCTCGTTGATAACAATGTGCGCCAAGCCAAACCCTGGATTGCCGCGCATCGAGTATTACTCATGTAACGCTATTCGTCGCATCGCGAACCTGACCAATATTATTTTTCCGCTCTACGGCAGTGGCGCCGTGAATTCCCGAACCTCGTCGCTACTCTTCATCTTCATGCTGTAACTCGAACAACAGCAACGAGCGGCCGGTGATCGAGTACTCGTGGCCAAACTCGAAGCGCTCCTGGCCGCGGATCGACGGCTGGTTGGTGTCGATCATGCATGTCCAGAAACCACCGTCGGGCACTTCCGGCAGTCGGAAATTGACGATGTCGTGATGCGCGTTGACCACCAGCATCAACGTCGCGTCGGCGCCTTTGCGGCGAATGCCGGTTTCCTGGGCGCGACCATCGAGCAGCATGCCCAGGCATCGATTGTGCGCGTCGTGCCAATGCTCGGTGCTCATTTCCTTACCGTCCGGCGCCAGCCAGGTCACGTCCTTGACGCCGATGTCCTCGTTGTAATTACCCACCAGAAAACGTCCACGGCGCAGGATCGGGTACGTCAGGCGCAACTTGATCAGGCGTTTGACGAACTTGAGCAGGGTCTTGCCGTCTTCGCTGAGATCCCAGTTGACCCAGCCGATCTCGCTGTCCTGGCAGTACGCATTGTTGTTGCCGTCCTGGGTGCGGGCGAACTCGTCGCCAGCCACCAGCATCGGCGTGCCCTGGGCCAGCAGCAGGGTGGCGAAGAAATTGCGCATCTGCCGATGGCGCAGCGCATTGATCTCGGGGTCGTCAGTGGGGCCTTCGACGCCGTGGTTCCACGACAGGTTGTTGTTGCTGCCGTCCTGATTGTTTTCGTCGTTGGCTTCGTTGTGCTTGTCGTTGTACGACACCAGGTCATTGAGGGTGAAGCCGTCATGGGCGGTGACGAAGTTCACTGACGAGTAGGGGCGGCGGCCGCGCTGATTGAACATTTCGCCCGAAGCGGTCAGGCGGCTGGCAAAGTCCGCCAGTTGCCCGTCGTCGCCTTTCCAGAAGGCGCGCACGGTGTCGCGGAACTTGTCGTTCCACTCGACCCAGCCAGGCGGGAAATTGCCGACCTGATAACCGCCGGGACCGCAGTCCCACGGTTCGGCGATCAGTTTGACCTGGCGCAATACCGGGTCCTGGCGGCAGGCCACCAGGAAACTGTGGCGCTCATCGAAACCGTCGTGATAACGCCCGAGGATGGTCGCCAGGTCAAAGCGGAAACCGTCCACATGCATTTCCGAAGCCCAGTAGCGCAATGAGTCGGTGACCATTTGCAGCACGCACGGATGGCTCAGGTCCAGGGTGTTGCCGGTGCCGGAATCGTTGATATAGAAGCGTTTGTCATCCGGCTTCAGGCGGTAGTAGGACGCGTTGTCGATGCCGCGCATGGACAGGGTCGGGCCTTGTTCGTTGCCCTCGGCGGTGTGGTTGTAGACCACGTCGAGGATCACCTCGAGGTTGGCTTCGTGCAGGTGAGCGACCATTTCCTTGAATTCGGCAATCTTGCCGCTGGCCAGGTAACGCGGGTCGGGGGCAAAGAACGCAATGCTGTTGTAGCCCCAATAATTGGTCATGCCCTTGTGCAGCAAATGCTGGTCGTTGACGAACGCGTGGATCGGCAGCAGCTCCACGGACGACACGCCGAGCTTGCGGATGTGCTCCATCACGTCATCGACCATTAACCCGGCAAACGTCCCGCGCACGTTTTCGGGAACCGAGGGATGACGCATGGTGAAGCCGCGCACATGGGTTTCATAAATGATCGTCTTGTCCCACGGCACGCTGACGCGGTGGTCGTGGCCCCAGGTGTGCGCGGGGTCGATGACCTTGCATTTGGGCACGAAGGGCGCGCTGTCCCGTTCATCGAAACTGAGGTCGGCGTCGGGGTGGCCAATGGTGTAGCCGAACAGCGCTTCGGACCATTTCAGCTTGCCGACCAGTTGTTTGGCGTAGGGGTCGATCAGCAGTTTGTTGGGGTTGAAGCGATGGCCGTTGGCCGGGTCGTACGGACCGTACACGCGGTAGCCATAAATCAGCCCGGGATGAGCGTCGGGCAAGTAGCCGTGATAGATCTCGTCGGTGTATTCGGGCAGTTCGATGCGTTCGAGTTCCACCTCGCCGGTGTCGTCGAACAGGCACAGCTCAACCCGGGTGGCATGGGCGGAAAACAGCGCGAAGTTGACGCCCAGTCCGTCCCAGGTGGCACCCAGCGGGAAGGGCAGCCCTTCGCGGATTCGTGTGGCTTCGGCACGAGGGGCTGGCGCGGCGGCTTTCTTCGGACTGGTCATGAATGCTCCTGGGTACAAAAAAAACTCGCTGGATCAGCACTGCATCCTGTGGGAGCGGGCTTGCTCGCGAAAGCGGCGTGTCAGACAACACAAATGTTGAATGCCAGACCGCATTCGCGAGCAAGCCCGCTCCCACAGGTATGTTTTGGGCCTGATCAGACCGCCGGCGGTTTTCGCGGCGCCCGGGGCTTTTTCTCGACGGCCTTTTCTCCCGGCGGGATCACTTTTGAAGCCGCCGCCGGTTTGGCTTTGGTTTTCGGCACGGCGGTCTTGCCGTTGAGTGTCTTGTCGGTGGTGAGTTTGCCGTCGCCGGTTTTCTTCGGCGCGGCTTTGCTGGCGGCGACCTTCGGTGATTTGCTTGGGGCCAGGGCTTCGGCTTCTGCCAGCTTGCGCGCCATCTCCCAGTGGCGGGCTTCCTGACCTTCGGGTTTTCCTTCGGATTCCCAGATCTGATAAGCGAATTCGCGGATGCGTTTTTCGTCGGTACTCATTGCAATGCTCCTTAACTGAACTCAAGTGCGGGTAGTTTGAATAATGAGATTGACCGGGAAATCCCCCAGCGCGGCGCTGATCAGCAGCTCCCTGTGTTCTGTGACTGTGATGCCGGAAAAAAGTCCCTTCAGATGTTCGTCAGGGACGGCGAACGGCAATTTGACCCGGGTGTCGCCCCACAGCGGCGCGTGGACCTGTGGTTCGGCACTGTTTTCCAGCAGTTCGGCACAGCGTATCGGCACAATCACGATGGCGCGTTTTCCCTCCCTTTCACGGACAAAGCCCAGTACTCGATGGGCCTCGCTGCCCACTACTTCCAGGGCCTGGTAGGTGCCTCGCCGAAACAGCTCGGCATGCTCGGCCCGCAGGCCCAGGGTGCGCGCAATCAAGGCCTGCTTGATGCGCCCGTCACGCCAGTTCGCCAGCAGATCAGTTGGCTCAATCGATGACTGCATCGCTTGCTGGCGACGGGTGTAATCCACCGGTCGACGGTTGTCCGGATCGACCAGGCTGAAGTCCCAGAAATCGTTGCCCTGATAAAGGTCCGGTACGCCGGGCACTGTCATGCGCAGCAAGGTTTGCGCCAAACCGTTGAGCGCCCCGGGGATGGCAATCGATCGAGCGGCTTTGGCGAGGGCGGCACGCAACAGCTCGCCTTCGGGGTTGAGCAACAAGCGCTGGATGAATCCCTCGGTCGCTTGCTCGTAAGCGTCATTGGGTGCGCTCCAGCTGCTTTGCAGTTTGGCTTCGCGCAGGGCCTTGCGTTGCCACTGCCAGAGGCGATTTGCGTAGGCTTCGAGCGCCGGCGATTGATCGATATCGAGGTCCAGCGGCCAACTGCCAAGGATCGCTTGATACAGGATCAACTCATCGCCCGCCGACGGCGCTTGATCGTCATTGCGCAACGGCCGGGCGAGGGTGCGCCACAGGCCGATCTGCCCGGCGTACCAGTGGCTGCGTTCGCTCAACACCGCCAGCCGCGCGCGTGAATCTTCGCCACGCTTGTGGTCGTGGGTGGCGCTGGCCAGCAGATTGTCCGGGAAGGTGTCGAGTCGCTCGATGCAAGCCTGATGAAAGTCGGCAACCGGTGCACTGAACTGCTCGGTGTTGAACCCCACGTCATTGCGTGAGAGCAGGGCTGCCGAACGATAGAACGCGGTGTCTTCCACTGCTTTCGCCGCGGCCGGCGAGGTCAGTTGCTGGAAACGCACGCAGGCATGCTTGAGGCGCTTGCGCTGACGCCCGGCCGGGCGCTGCCGCCAGGGCTCGCCACCGAGCCAGCCGGCCAGGCAGTCGAGCACCGGCCAGTCTGTCTCGCCCAGGGTTTGCCGGGCGCCGTCCATGGCCCGCTGGAAAAACACCTCGTCCTGGGCCGACCGACCAAGGGGGCTGATGTAGGTGCGGTACACCGGGAAATGCACGATCAGCGCCTGCAAGGCCCGGCGAATGGCGCCGAGGGTCAGGTCGCGGGTCATGAGGTTGTCCCGGGCCACTTGCAGCAGGGCCTGGGCGACGCTTTCGAAATCCCCGGCCAGGGAACTGCTGAGGATTTGCTGGCGGGCCAATTGTGCTTCCTCGGAGAAATCAGCGGGCCGCTCGCTGTGACGATGCCAGAGTTGGAGCAGTGGCTGCGCGCCCCGTGGATCATGTTGCAGCAGTGACAACTGGTTCATGAATTCGTAGCCGGTGGTGCCATCCACCGACCAGTCGCGATGCAGGGTTTCGCCTTCGCCGAGGATCTTTTCGACATGGATGGTCAGGTGACGGCCCGGGGACAGACGGTCGACCCGGCGCCGCAACTTTCGGCAGTAGCCCCGCGGGTCGGCAAGGCCGTCGATGTGGTCGATGCGCAATCCGTCGATCAACCCTTCAGCCACCAGCTGGAAGATCTTCGCGTGGGTGGCTTCGAACACGGCTGGACGCTCGACGCGCAGACCACCGAGTTCATTGATATCAAAGAAGCGCCGCCAGTTGATGTCATCGGCCGCAGTGCGCCAGCTGGCAAGGCGATAGCTCTGGCGTTCCAGCAGGCTGTGCAGGCGCTGGAAGCCTTCGCCGGTCACTGAGTCGTAGTTTTTCAGATGCTGGTCAATGGCCTGGGCAATGGCCGGATCGCTGACCAGATCGCGCAATTCTGCTTTCAGCGGGATGGCCAGGCTGTGGGCGTCGCTCTGGTAGCTCAGGGTGCTGAAGCGATCGGCCAGGGATTTGAGTTGTTCGGCCTGTTGTGTATCGAGCGCTGCATCGATCTTGAGCAGTTCCCCGTAATCGCAGGGGCAAACGGGAAAGCGGTGTTCGTAGTGCTCGACATGGAAGCTGCCGTGCCAGGCATCGAATCGCAAGGGCAGGGTGCCGTCCTGCAGCGCGACGCCGTAATCGCTGCCCAGAAACGGCAGGAGCAACTGGCCTTCCATCAGCGGGTCGGGAGAGTGCCACTGGATATCGAAAAACTCGCCGTAGGGGCTCAGGCGTCCCCACTCCAGCAAATCCAGCCACCAGGGATTATCACTGCCGCCGACCGCCATGTGGTTGGAGACGATGTCGAGGATCAACCCCATGTTCTGCTCGTGCAAGGCACTGACCAGGCTGCGCAGCGCCGCCTCGCCGCCCAGTTCCGGGTTGACCCTGGTCGGGTCCACCACGTCATAGCCATGCATTGACCCGGCACGGGCGCGCAACAGCGGGGAGGCGTAGACATGGCTGATGCCGAGGCGGGCGAAATAGGGCACCAGTGGCACTGCATCTTCCAGGGTGAAGCCTTTATGAAATTGCAGGCGCAACGTGGCGCGCAGCGGTCGGGTCGGCACTTGAGTCATCGATCACGCTCGGCCGCCTGAAGTCGCGCACAGGCGAGCAGTTCCAGGCGCCGCGCGGCATCCGCCCCATCGAGCAGGGCTTCGCTGTATCCGGGCAAGCGCCGTGACCAGTTCGGGTGCGTGTCGATGGTGCCCGGCAGGTTGGCCTGTTGTTCGACGCCAAGGGCATCTTCCAGCGGCAGCAACACCAGCGGCGCCCGGGTATGGCCCAGAAAACGCACGCTGGCATCGAGCACCTGGTCGGTTTCGTGGGACTCTTCGCGGAAGTTCTGCGGATCCTGGCTCAACGCCCGGCGCAGGCCCTCACGCTCGCGCTCGCGGTGCTGGCGCCATTCGATTTCACCGCTGGCATCGACCATGCCGAGCCGGGCGTTCCAGTCGATGTCCCGACCATGCCACCAGCCGTTGAGAGTGGGCAGGTCATGGGTGCTGGTGGTCGCCAGGGCGTTGTCCGGCCAGTCGAGGATTGGCTTGAAGTGAGTGTTGTCCTGCTCGAACAGCAATACCCGCATGCCGAGCATCGAGCGGGCGATGAGTTTTTCCCGCAGGCCGTCCGGCACGGTGCCGAGGTCTTCGCCGAGGACGATGGCCTGGTGACGATGGGATTCGAGGGTCAACAGACGCAGCAGGTCGTCCACCGGGTAGTACAGGTAAGCGCCGTCGGCCGGTGGCGAGCCGTTGGGGATCACCCACAGACGCTGCAGCCCCATGACGTGATCGATACGCAAGCCACCGCAATGGGCGAAATTGGCCCGCAGCATTTCGATGAAGGCACGGAAACCATTGCGTACCAGGCCTTCAGGGGAGAACGCGGAAATTCCCCAGCCCTGGCCACTGCGGTTGAGAATGTCCGGTGGCGCACCAACGGTCAGGGCGGCGAGCAGTTCGTCCTGACGGCTCCAGGCCTGGCTGCCGCCACCATCGGCACCGACGGCCAGATCGGCGATCAGGCCGATACTCATGCCGCTGGCGCGGGCGGCGGCTTGCGCACGCTCCAGACAGCGAGCGATCAGCCACTGACAGAAAGCAAAGAAGCCGATGCGCCCAGCATTCTCTTCGGCAAATGCCGCCACTTCGGTGCTGCGCGGGTTGCGCCAGGGTTCGGGCCATTGCCGCCAGTCGAGGTGTTCACCGCGGGCTGCGCGAGCCTCCTGGATCGCTTCGAAGCGACAGTGGTTTTCCAGCGCTTCGCCCGCAGCGTGACGAAAGCTGCTGAAGTCTTCATGCAACGGGTGTTCACCCTGGACGAAGCCTTCATACAGTGCCTGCAGCAATCGATACTTGGCTTCGGCAGCGGCCGGCCAGTCAATCAGCGGGCGTTCTTCCAGCGCTTTGAGTTCAATGGCCAGCCCGGTTGCATCGATGGCGGTACGCAGGGCGCGTTCGCCGAGAATGGTGCCGGGGGCGCAGTAAAGGCTGTTGAGAAACAAACGGCTGGACGGCGAATACGGGCTGTAGCGTTGCGTGTCACTGGAAAACATCGCATGCAACGGGCTGATCGCCAAAGCCTCGGCGCCCCGTTCACCGGCGACCCGGGCGAGGTCCTCCAGCGCCTGGGTGTCACCAAACCCGCCATCGCCGGGGCGGCGCAATCCATACAATTGCACGCTCAGGCCCCAGGCACGCGGGATCGGGTTATCCACGGCATCGGCCACGCTGTAACAACGGGCGGGGGCCACCGCCAGAGTGAAAGTTTGTCCGTCGATGCTGACCTGTTGATAGCCGACCGGTACCAGCCCCGGCAGCACCGAATTTGCGTCCAGCTTCAGGTTGAGCCGCGAACCGTCCTCGAGGTGGATTTCGCAAGGGGTTTGAGGCTCGAAGTAACGCGCCAGGTCCAGGCCGCCCCCCTCATCGGCAGTCATCAATGGCGGCAAGCGGTGTGTTTGTTGCACCGCCTGTAACTCCAGCAGGCTGGCGTCGATTTCCTGGGCACTGCCAGCCGGGTGGCCCAGGCCGGTCAGCACGTTGCGCAACACTGAAGGCGCGACTTTTTGCGGGCGGCCGTTGGCGTCGATCCAGTCGACCGCGAGGCCGGCACGGCTGGCCAGAATTTCCAGTTGCGCATCACTCATGGACGCTCTCCATACGGGGTAGCAAAGGGGACTGCTGTGGCGGCAAGGCTGACGAGCGCGCAATACGGAGCAAGGGTGCCGTGGTCCAGCAGGCCGGCGCTCTCTGGCGGGTATTCGAACAACCACATGGCACCGCTGTGTGTGGTGTGGTCTACGGGTTTGTCGCTGAGGTTCAGGTCTATGCGCAGTTGGCTGCCATCGCCCAAACGCCAGGATGCACTCACCGCACCATCGCCCAGCACGTCGGTGCCCAGGGCCTGGGCGCCCGGCAGGCGCGGGATGATGAGTCGATGGCGGATCTGCAGCAGTCGGCAATACAGGTCGTGCATCTCTGAATGACCGGTCGATGGCAGGACCGGGCGGGATGCTGCAAACGTCTGCGGATCATTCGGGTCCGGAATGTGTTCGCGTTGACGAGGGTCGGCAAACGCGCTGAACGCGGCGAACTCGTTACGTCGGCCCTCGCGGACCTGCTTTGCCAATTCGCCATGATGGCTGGTGAAAAACAGGAAGGGTTGTTCGACGGCGAACTCGTCACCCATGAACAGCAGCGGAATCATCGGCGACAACAGCAGCAACACCGTCGCCGCCCGCAGCGCTTGCGGGTGGGCGAGTTGATGCAGGCGCTCGCCGAAGGCCCGATTGCCGATCTGGTCATGGTTCTGCAGGAACAGGATGAACGCACCGGGCGGCAAATGCCCGCTGGGTTCACCGCGTGCAACACCATGGCGGTTGAGATCGCCCTGGAACACGAAGCCTTCGCTCAGGCAGCGCGCCAGTTGTTCGGTGGGGTTTTGTGCGTAGTCGGCGTAATAGGCGTCGGTTTCGCCGGTCAACAACACATGCAGGGCGTTGTGGCCGTCGTCATTCCATTGTGCGTCGTAACCGTATTCCAGCAGGCTGGCCTGGTTGTGTTCGTTCTCGACCATCAGCCAGACATGCCGCGCCGCCCCCGTCTGCTGGCGCACCCGTTGCGCCAGTTCCTCAAGGAAATCCGGGTCTTCGATGGCGTGTACCGCGTCCAGGCGCAAACCGTCGAAACGGTATTCCAGGAGCCACATCAAGGCGTTTTCGATGAAGAAGTCCCGTACTTCGCGACGGCGCAAGTCGATGGCTGCGCCCCACGGCGTGTGTTTGTCTTCGCGAAAAAACCCCTTGGCATAACGATGCAGGTAATTGCCGTCCGGGCCGAAGTGGTTGTAGACCACGTCGAGGATCACCGCCAGGCCGTGGCCATGGGCGGTGTCGATCAAGTGCTTGAGCTGCTCGGTTGAGCCGTATGAAGCCTGGGGCGCGTAGGGCAGGACGCCGTCATAACCCCAATTGCGCTCACCGGGAAACTGCGCGATAGGCATCAGTTCGATCGCGGTGACGCCCAGTTCCACCAGGCGTGCCAGATGCTGCTCGACGGCACTGAAGCCGCCGAGCGCACCGACATGCAATTCGTAGATCACCGCTTCGTTCCACGGTCGTCCCAGCCAGGTACTGTGTTGCCACGCATAGGCCAGCGGATCGACCACCACGCTGTATCGGTCAATATCGCCGGCCTGGGCGCGTGAGGCCGGGTCGGGCACCTCCAGCTCGCCATCGATGCTGTAGCGGTAACGCGTGCCCGCCGGGCATCGGGTGTTGCTCACGAACCAGCCGTCGGCCTGGGGCAGTAACGGCAAGGACTGTCCATTTTCCAGTTCGACACTGACGTAAAACGCATCTGGCGCCCACAACGCGAATCGCGTGTGCTCTGCGTCCAGCATGATTGCGCCGTGGGGCCAGGTCTCAAGGGTCCGTAACGGCATCTTGCAAGCCTCTACTGTTTGTTCGATTTCCCCAACGCTTTCGCCACAAGCTGCTCGTAGAGCTCGGCGTAGGGTTCGACCGCCTTGCACCAGTTGAACGGTGCAGCCATGGCCCGGCAGCGCATGGCGTGCAGCAGGTCGGGGAAGGCAAACACCTTGAACGCGCGGCTCAGGGCTTCCTGGTAGCTCTGCACCGTGGATTCATCGAACAGGAACCCGGTCACGCCGTTTTCGATGGTGTCGGCCAGGCCGCCGGTATTGCGTGCCACCGGCAACGAGCCGAAGCGCTGGGCGTACATCTGGCTCAAGCCGCATGGCTCGTAACGCGAAGGCATCAGCAGGAAGTCGCTGCCGGCGAACATGCGCCGGGCATCGGTTTCGTTAAAGCCAATGCGCACGCCGATCTGCCCGGGGAAGCGCAGGGCCAGTTCGCGCATCGACTGTTCTTCTTCCGGCTCGCCACGGCCGATGATCGCGATCTGGCCACCGGATTTGACGATGTATTCGGAGACCGCTTCGGTCAGGTCCAGGCCTTTCTGGTAGACCAGGCGTGAAACCACTGCAAACAGCGGCCCTTCGGAGTCTTGCAGGCCGAACAGCTCGCGGACATGGGCGGCGTTCACCGCCTTGCCATCCCAGTCGCCGATGCTGAACGGGCAGAACAGGTGCGGATCAGTCGCCGCATCCCAGCTTTCATCAATGCCGTTGGGTATCCCGCTGAGCAGGCCTTGCTGGGTCTTGGCGGCGAGGAAACCGTCGAGACCGCAGCCGAAATCCGGGGTGGTGATTTCCTGGGCGTAGGTCGCACTGACGGTGGTGATGTGGCTCGAATAGGCCATGCCGGCCTTGAGGAACGACATCTTGCCGTAGAACTCCATGCCTTCCTGTTGCAGCGCGTGATGGGGAATACCCAGTTCGGGGCACGAGCCCAGGCTGGTCACGCCTTGATACGCCAGGTTGTGAATGGTGAACAGCGTCGGCGTACGCTGCCCACGCCAGTGCATGTAGGCCGGGGCCAGGCCCGCAGGCCAGTCGTGGGCGTGCACCAGGTCCGGGCACCAGTGGATTTGTGCGAGGTTGGCGGCAATGTCGGCGGCCGCCAGGCCCAGGCGGGCGAAACGGATATGGTTGTCCGGCCAGTCGCGGCCGTTGTTGGCGCCGTAGGGCGAACCTTCGCGCTCGTAGAGTTCGGGGCAGATCAACACGTAAATGACCAGACCATCGGGCATGTCCATGCGCCCGATCTTGCACGGTGGCAGCGCAGCATGCCCGCCAAGCTCACCGATGATATGAATGGGGTTCTCGCTGTGCAGCACCTGCGGGTAACCCGGGATCAACACCCGCACATCGTGCAGGTGGGCCATGGCCCGTGGCAGCGCCGCAGATACGTCGCCCAGGCCACCGGTTTTCACCAGGTCGGCAATTTCCGAGGTGACAAACAACACTTTTTTACGGTTCGGATTCTGGTTGGCCGCCGGGGTCAGCATCCTGGTGCCAGGAACGCTGACGGGTTGGGTGTTTGCGGCAGTTACGGCGCTCGAATCGCCGACCTGATGAGCACGCTCTCCCTGTATTTCCAAAGCCGTACTGATCATATGAATCTCCCGTGTTGTTGATCTAATTCTTAGGTCTGGCAAACGGTGTTTCATGGCCAATTCCGCTGGCCGGGCGCAATCGCGCTACGCATCAGTGAGCAAGCGCTGCCCGATGCGTCGAAGCAAAAGGGGTGAATGAGCCGTTGCAAGGATTGCACCAGTCGCAACGCACCTTCTTGTCAGAGGACCGATCGGGATTGGAAAAAGTTTCGACTTTTTTTCCACTTTGTGACCGACCGGTTTCGTCTCAAGAAAATGAGTCTAGGCCAGAACTTAGAGCGGTAAAGGGCAGATGGCAAAATTGTTCGACAATCGGTTTGTAGCGGTACGGACGTGCCTGATCGAGGTGCAGGTGCCCCGACGAAGTGCATGTTTTTTTGCGTTTTGGCTGCAAAAAGTCACCGGGCAGTCACATAAATGTGCGAGGTGATCGGGCGGATACGCACTGTTTTGGTGCGTGCGGTGAGTCCCGCATTTGGCTGAACCGCTGCCTTACTGCCGGTCGCGATGCCTTGTTATAGTTCGGGCCTCATTTTTGCCCGCAAAAGGATCACTGGTATGTCTCGGTACACTGCGTTCAACGTCGAACTGGTCGATAAAATCGCCCATGTGCAGATCAACCGCCCGGAGAAGATCAACTCGATGAACGCTGCGTTCTGGAGCGAGATCGTCGAGATTTTCCAGTGGATCGACGAAACCGATGAAGTGCGCGTGGTGGTCCTCAGCGGGGCAGGCAAGCATTTCTCCTCGGGTATCGACCTGATGATGCTGGCCGGCGTGGCCAATGAACTGGGCAAGGACGTCGGGCGCAATGCGCGCCTGTTGCGACGCAAGATTCTCACCCTGCAAGCGTCGTTCAATGCGGTCGATAACTGCCGCAAACCGGTGCTCGCGGCCATACAGGGTTACTGCCTGGGTGGCGCCATCGACCTGATTGCCGCGTGCGACATGCGTTATGCCGCCACAGACGCACAGTTTTCAATCAAGGAAATCGACATCGGCATGGCCGCCGACGTCGGCACATTGCAACGCTTGCCGCGAATCATCGGTGACGGCATGCTGCGTGAACTGGCTTACACTGGTCGCACCTTTGGTGCCGATGAAGCACGGGACATGGGCCTGGTCAATCGCGTCTACAGCGACAACGCCAGCCTGCTTGACGGCGTCATGGGCATCGCCCGCGAAATCGCCGGAAAGTCGCCGATCGCCGTCACCGGTACCAAAGAGATGATCAGTTACATGCGTGACCATCGCATCGATGACGGCCTCGAATACATCGCTACCTGGAACGCCGCCATGCTGCAATCCACCGATCTGCGCGTGGCCATGGCCGCCCATATGAGCAAACAGAAACCCGAATTTCTGGATTGATTAACCATGATTCCTCGCTGGACCACGGCAGTACTGGACACCGATCAACCTGGCGGCTGGGCCGTTGCGCGCAGCCCCGAAGGCTTTCTGTTCGATGACAACGGCGCGTTGTTTCCCCGCGAATGGCTCAAGCGTCAGGATCTGTCGATTCTTGCCGAGCATGGCATCGGTCATCTCGATGGCGAGCCTGTCTATCTGCTGGAGCTGCGCAGTCACAGCGAGGTGCCGGGTTGCAACTGGAAAGGCCTGCGGGCGTTCATGCTGGAAGGCGATCACACGGTCTACAAGGTGCTCGGTTACGCCGCACAGATCGGCACCTGGGCCCGCGAGCACCGTTTTTGCGGCAATTGCGGGCAGGCGACCCATCAGGTGGTGCGTGAACGGGCTATGTACTGCGAGCCGTGTGACTTGCGCTATTACCCGCGCATTTCACCGAGCATGATCGTGCTGGTGACCCGCGGCGACGAGATTCTGCTGGGACGTTCGCCGCGTTTTGTGCCGGGTGTCTACAGCACCCTGGCCGGGTTTGCCGAGCCGGGCGAATCGGCCGAGGACTGCCTGATTCGCGAGGTTCGCGAAGAGGTGAGCATCGAGGTCAGGAACATCCAGTACATGGGCAGCCAGTGCTGGCCGTTCCCGCACTCGATGATGCTCGGCTTTCATGCCGAATACGCCGGTGGCGAGATCGTCTGTCAGGAAGACGAGATCGAGGATGCCCAGTGGTTCAACGTGCACGAGCTGCCGCCGTTGCCGGCGTCACGCTCGATTGCCCGTTACCTGATCGACCTCTATGTGGCGCGGCGTTTAGGCCACGCTGAACCAGTGCTGCCAGGCTAGACGCACGGTCAGGCCCAGCACCACGGTGATGAACACCGGGCGAATGAATTTCGCGCCGCCGCTGATGGCGGTGCGGGCGCCGAAGAACGCGCCGACCATCAGCGACGAGCCCATGCACAGGCCGATGATCCAGTCCACCTGACCGGAAAAGATGAAGATCGACAGCGCCGCCGCGTTGCTGACGAAATTCATGCTGCGCGCCACTCCGCTGGCCTTCACCAGGTCGATGGGGTACAGCAGCAGGCTGCTCACGGTCCAGAACGCGCCCGTGCCGGGACCGGCCACGCCGTCATAGAAGCCGAGGCTGAAGCCTTGGGTCGATTGCCACGTTTTCTTGATCGGTGCGTCGCTGTCCGTTGGCGCTTTCGGCGTGCCGCCAAACAATAGATAGACCCCGCAAGCGAAGACGATCACTGGCAGCATCTTGTTCAACCATTCTGCCGGCAGATAATGCGCGACCACGGCACCGGTCAGTGCGCCGACCAGGGTACCGACGATGGCGTGCACCCATTGCGCGGGGTGGAACAGCTTGCGGCGGTAGAAGGTGAAACTGGCAATCGCCGAACCGAAGGTCGAACTGAGTTTGTTGGTGCCCAGCACCAGATGCGGCGGCAGGCCGGCGGTCAACAGGGCCGGGGTGGTCAACAGACCACCGCCACCGGCGATGGCGTCGATGAAACCGGCAACAAAAGCGACAAGGGCCAGGATGGCCAGGGTGGAGAGGTCAACGCTGAGTTCGAAAGGCATGGGATCGGCTTATTCGGCGGGTGCAGAAAGAGGCTGCAGGGAAGGGCAGCATCTTAACCACCTGCACAACACAAAACCATTGTGGGAGCGGGCTTGCTCGCGAAGAGGAAGTCAGATCCAGCATAAATGTTGGCTGACACACCGCTTTCGCGAGCAAGTCGGATCGCCGCACCGCCGCTCCCACAATTGATATCGGTGAATCTACAGGCCCAGGTCCGACAGGCTCGGGTGATCGTCAGGACGGCGCCCCAGCGGCCAGTGGAACTTGCGCTCGCTTTCCTTGATCGGCATGTCGTTGATGCAGGCGAAGCGGCGGGCCATCAGGCCGTCCTCGTTGAACTCCCAGTTTTCGTTGCCGTAGGAACGGAACCAGTTGCCCGAGTCGTCGTGCCATTCATAGGCATAACGCACGGCGATGCGGTTGCCGGTAAAGGCCCAGAGTTCCTTGATCAGTCGATAATCCAGTTCCTTGGCCCATTTGCGGGTCAGGAAGCCCTTGGCTTCTTCGCGGTTGTAGGCGAACTCGGCACGATTGCGCCATTGGGTGTCCAGGGTGTAGGCCAGGGACACGCGCTCCGGGTCGCGGGAGTTCCAGCCATCTTCAGCCAGGCGAACTTTTTCAATGGCCGATTCACGGGTGAAAGGGGGTAATGGCGGACGAACTTCGGCATTAGACATTTCAAGTCTCCGTATCAAGTTAAAGTTCAAACACAATGTCGAGCTTGATTAAGTTGCTACAGGCCCAATAACTTTCGCGCCATGCATTGCGCATTATCGGCGGCACTGTGATCACCCATTACAAGCGCCACGGTAATGGCACCGTCGATCAGGATCAGCAGCTGTCTGGCCAGCATCTGCGGATCCTCGGCACCATATTCGGTACACAGCTCGCACACGTAGTCGAGCAGCTTCTGTTTATGTTCTTTGGCGACCAGGCGCACCGGGTCTTGCGGGTCGCCGGTTTCGCCGCTGGTGTTGATGAAGGCGCAGCCGCGGAAGCCTTCGCAGGCGAACCACGACTTGAGTACGGTAAACAGGTTGAGCAGTCGCTCGGCCGGGGTTTCGGCCTGGCCGACTTCCTCGCGGTACCAGTGCATCCAGCGCTGGTCGCGGCGTTGCAGGGCGGCCACAACCAGTTCGTCCTTGTTGGCGAAGTAGCGATAAATGCTTTTTCTGGAGACGCCGGCGGTTTTCACCAGAAGATCCATGCCAGTGGCGGCTATGCCACTTTTGTAGATCAACTTTTCGGTGACATCCAGAATGATGTCGCGTGTGTCAGTGCTAGTGATTTCGTTCATGTGGCTAACAGTAGAACGATCGTTCTCCTTGGTCAATTAATATTTTTGCAGTGCCTGATAAATGGCCTTCGCTGGCAAGCCAGCTCCTACAGGGGGAATGCGGTCAATCCGTAGGAGCTGGCTTGCCAGCGATGGCGTCATTACAGACAGTAACAAGACCCGAACCCATCGATGGTGTAAGCTCTCGGGTTCTTCGGATTCGACCCTTTGCGAGCCCTATGCCGTTGCTTTTCAAACGCTCCCTGCTGCCCAAACTGCGCAGTTTCCCGCTGACGGCCGATGCCGTCGGCATCCTCAGTGGCGCTGCCGAATTCCGTCGTTGCCTGCTGGAGAAAATCGCCAGCGCGACCCGGCGCATTTACATCGTTGCGCTGTACCTGCAACAGGATGAAGCCGGCCAGGAAATCCTCGATGCCTTGCACGCGGCCAAACTGGCGCGTCCGGAACTGGACGTGGTGGTGGTCGTCGACTGGCTGCGCGCCCAGCGCGGCCTGATCGGTGCCGGCAAGCAACCGGGCAACTCCGCCTGGTATCAGGAAATGACCCGCACCCGTGAAAGTGTCGTGCCGATCTACGGCGTCCCGGTACAAACCCGCGAACTGTTTGGTGTGCTGCACCTCAAAGGCTTCGTGATCGATGACTGTGTGATCTACAGCGGCGCGAGCCTGAACAACGTCTATCTGCACAAGTTCGACAAGTACCGCTACGACCGCTATCACCTGCTGCACAATCGCGACCTGGCCGATTCGATGCAGCACCTGGTGCAGCACGGCCTTGTGGCCTCAAAAGCGGTGCACCGCCTCGACCTGCCGAACCTGCCGACCACCCGCAGCCTGCGCAATGACATCGGTGACCTGCGCAGCCGTCTCAAGCACGCGGCGTACGACACCACGCGGGGCACCACCGACAGGGCAGGCTTGTCAGTCAGCCCGTTGCTCGGCGTCGGCAAGAACAATCCGCTGAACCGGGTGATCTGTGAGCTGATCGCCAGCGCCCGGCAGCAACTGACCATTTGTACTCCGTACTTCAACCTGCCGCTGGCGATCATCCGCGAGATCAACCGTGCGCTGGCCCGTGGGGTGAAGATCGACATTGTGGTCGGCGACAAGACTGCCAACGACTTCTACATTCCGCCGAGCGAACCGTTCCGGGTCATTTCGGCGTTGCCGTACCTGTACGAAATCAGCTTGCGCCGGTTTGCCAAGCGCCATCAGCGCAACATCGACAGCGGTCAGTTGAACCTGCACCTGTGGCGTGATGGCGACAACTCCTATCACCTCAAGGGCATGTGGATCGATCAGCGCTATACCTTGCTGACTGGCAACAACCTCAACCCGCGGGCGTTTCGACTCGACCTGGAAAACGCCTTGTTGATCGATGATCCCCATGGCGAACTGCTGGAGCCGCGTCGCAACGAGCTGACAGAGATCTTCCAGCACACCCGTCGAATCGAGCATTTCCAGAACCTGGAAACCCTCGCCGAGTACCCGATGGGCGTTGCCAAGTTCCTCAAGCGCGTGAGTCGCGTGCGGATCGAGCGCTTGCTTTACCGTATCCTCTGAGGCCTGAAAAAGCTTCGCTGGCAAGCCAGCTCCTACAGGTCAATCGCATTTTTCCTGTAGGAGCTGGCTTGCCAGCGAAGGGGCCCGCTCAGACGCTGAAAACTAGTTCAAACCCAGTTTCCCACGCAGCGTCGACAGATCTTCAGCCAGGGTGTTGACCGGGCCCACGAGCGCCTTGCGGTCGGCGTCCTTCACTTTGTCGTAGGTCTCGAAACCACCGTCACCGGTCTTGTACTTGGCCAGGATCTTGTCCACGGTGGCGAAGTTCTTGTCGACCTTGGCCACGAACGCTGCATCCTGTTTTTCGATCTGCGGACGGAACAGGTCGACGATTTTCTTCGCGCCGTCGATGTTGCCCTGGAAGTCATACAGGTCAGTGTGGCTGTAGCGATCTTCTTCACCGGAGATCTTGGTTGCCGCGACTTCTTCGAGCAGCGCAGCAGCACCGCCCACGACTTTCTCGGGCGGGAAGGTCAGGCCGGCCACGCGGGTCTGCAGGTCTTTCACGTCTTTGTTCAAGCCGTCAGCCAGTTCGCCCAGGTCATTGCTGCTCTTTTCCGAGAACAGCGAGTATTCGAGGCGGTGGAAGCCGGTGAAGTCTTCGGCCTTCACGCCTTTTTCGTGATCGTCGACGCGGGAGTCGATGGACGCATCCAGATCACTGAACAGCTCGGCAATCGGCTCGATCGACTCGTAGTAGACGCGAGTCGGCGCGTAGAGTTTTTTCGCGGTGGCCAGGTCGCCTTTTTTCACGGCGTCAGTGAATTGTTGGGTGTGGCTGGCCAGTTCATCCAGTTGCCCGGTCACGTAGATCTTGTAGTCCGAGACCGGCCCCACCAGGTCCATCGGCGCTGTCGCTGCGAATGCCGAAAGCGAAGTGTTGAGCAAACCAAGGGTCAGCATTAACGCGAGGGGTGACTTCTTCATGGGGCTGTTCCGTGAGGGTTGTTGTGGTCAGGCGGTAGTTTTTGATGGATGAGCGGGTTGTGTCGCATCAAGCAGCGAGCGACCGATGAAATCCTGGTCGCCGATGACACCGGGCAAGGTGAAGAAATAGCCGCCGCCGACCGGCTTGAGATATTCCTCCAGTGGTTCGCCGTTGAGCCGGGTTTGCACGGTGATGAAGCCTTTTTCCAGGTCGGCCTGGTAGCAGATGAACAGCAGGCCCATGTCGAGTTGGCCGTTCTTGTTCACGCCGTTGGAGTAGTTGAACGGCCGGCGCAGGATCAGGTTGGCCCGGGTCGCGGCAGTGCGCGGGTTGGCCAGGCGAATGTGCGCGTCGAGCCGGGTCAGCTTGCCTTGCGGATCCTTGTTGTAGTCCGGCACCTCGGATTCGTGGGCACCGCCCATGGGTGCACCGGTGCTTTTGACCCGGCCGAGAATGCTTTCCTGTTCCTGCAACGGCGTGCGGTCCCAGCGTTCGACAAAGTTGCGGATGATGCGCACGGCCTGGTAGCTGCCGTTGGCTGCCCACGCTGGCTCATCGCTGCCGGGCTGCACCCAGACGATGCTGTCCATGGCCTTGGCGTCGTTGGAATCGGGGTTGGCCGAACCGTCGCGGAAACCGAGGAAATTGCGCGCGCTCTGTGCTGGCGCACCAGGTTTCGCCGGGGCCTGGGGCGGCACGCTGCCTTCCTGTTTCCAGCGTACCAGCAGCAAGTCCGGCAGGTTTTTCACGATGTCACGCAGCGCATGGATGTTGGTGTCGGTGGTGTTGGCGCAGAACTGGATACTCAAGTCACCATGGCAGCAATCAGGTTCCAGCGCGTCGTTGGGGAAGCCGACCATGCGTGTCAGCCGCTTGGGCTTGGCGTCGGCCAGGCCGAAGCGCTCATCGAACAGCGATTCGCCCACCGACACCGTAACGGTCAGGTTATCCGGGGTCACGACCGGCCCGAGGATGCCCGAGTCCAGAGGTGGCAGCTTCGGATCGACCTGGGTCACCGGGCCGCCCGTCATCAGGAACGCAATGCGCTGGTTCAGGGTGCGAAATAGCCGCTCAAGGTCTTCACGGTCGCTGGCCAACACATCGAAGGACACCAGCATGCCGGCCGCCGGGCGCGGCGTGACAATGCCGGTCTGGTGCTGGCCATGGAACTCGTGGCGGTCAGCGGTTTTGTCGCTGCTCGGCGCTTGCGTGACTTGCGCGGGGCTGGCGGCCATGGCCGGGCAACTGAGGGCCGAGCCGGCAAGGGCGACACCGGCGGCGCCCATGCCCATCAGTACACGGCGGCGCTGGAGGTTGAATTGCTCTGGATCGTTCATCGGTTTGCGTCTTCTGCTAACAGGCCGGAAAGGCCAAGGGCGGGATCGATTTCATTGAGTGCGGTGGCCAGTGCCCTGGCCTTGTCGGCGATCTGTTTGCGCTGCTCGGCGCTGACGCTGTCGTAACTGGCGTAACCGTCGCCCACCTTGAAACCATTGAGTTCGGCGTCGAAGGCGATGAGGGCGCTGTCGATTGTCGGCAGCAACCCGGCCGCGGATTTGCTCAGCAACGGACGCAACAGGTCGACGACTTTGCGCGTGGCGTCGAGGTTGGCGGCGAAGCCGTTCAGGTCGCCATGGCTGTAGCGTTCCTCTTCGCCGCTGCTGGCGCGTACATCGGCGATGCCGTTGAGATTGCGCACCATGATGCTCACCAGTTGCTCCGGCGGCAGTGACTGGGCCAGCAACTGTTGTTTGAGGGTGGTGACGTCCGTCAGTAGTCGCTGGGCAATCGGCGTCAGGTCCGCGAGGGTGCGTTGTTGGAACAGTGCGTATTCGATGCGGTGGAAACCCGTGAAGCCCGGGTCCTGCTCGCGTTTTTCGAAATAGTCGGCGCGGGCATTGATGGCGTTGTCCAGTTCCGCCAGGCGTTGAGCGGCAGGCGCGACACGCTGATACGCCGCGCGCGCCGGCCCATACAAGGCTTGCGCCTGGCTCAGGTCACCGGACTCGATGGCTTGCTGGAGGGCGGTGACGGCTTTGATCAGCGCGGTGCCCTGGCTGTTCAGGTACACGCGGTATTCCGAAAGCGGCCCGACAAAGGCGACCATCGACGGCCTGGCTTTGGCGGCCGCGTCGGAGGCCACTGTCGGCGTGACATGCAAGGTGCCACGCGGGTTGCTAAGCAGTCCGCAAGTGATGCTGTAGTCGCCGGGCAGCAGGTTGGCGTTGATGACCTGGCTCAAACCGGGTGCGATGTTTTCCCGTTCTTCGAGCACCAGCACGCCGTCGAGGATTTCCCATTCCACGGCGCGGTCGGAGCGGTTGACGATACGGAAGCTGGCGCGCCCGGCCGGGACGGTGAGGGCATTGGGTTCGCAGCTGTGCGGGTGGATGGTCACCACCACTTCATCGTGGTTTGCCTGACGCTTGGTCGCCGCCAGCTGCGCGGCGTAGTAGAACAGGCCGCCGGCGGCGATCATGACGATCACCGAGCCGGCCACCGCCCAGCGCAAGGCGCGGGGTGGGGAAGCCTGGGGTGGGGCTTGATTTGGCATGGGAGCCCTTATTGGCTGGAAACGGAAGAGGATTGCCTGGCGGGTGCGCCGGCCGGTGAGAAGAACATCACTAGCGCCACCAGCAGATAGATCAGATACGCACCCAGGGTGCTGACGGTCGGGGCGTCCTGGTAACCGAACATGCCGGCCAGCACCGAGCCCAGCGGGCCATCCATCGGCAGCGTTGTGCTGAAATCGAACAGCACGGTCTGCAGGTGGTTCCAGAGCCCGGCTTCATGCAGCGCCTGTACCGAGTTGGCGAGGATGCCGGCCGCCACCACCAGGATGAACAGGCCGGTCCAGCGGAAAAACGCCGCGAGGTTCAGGCGCATGCTGCCGCTGTAGATCAGGAAGCCGATGACGATGGCCAGGACCAGGCCGAGCAGGGCGCCAATCGGTGCCGCCGGGCCCTGGCTTTGCTGGAATACCGCGAGCAGGAAGAACACCGTTTCCAGGCCTTCGCGGGCCACGGCAAAAAACACCATGGCGATCAGTGCGATCACCTGGTGCCCGGAACCGGTCAATGCGTGGTCGAGGGACTCGTGCAGTGAATGCTTGATCGAACGCGCGACCTTGCGCATCCAGAACACCATGGAGCTGAGAATGCCGACGGCTACCAGTCCAACGATGCCTTCAAACAGCTCCTGTTGTTTCTGCGGGAACTCGGCACTGACCAGTTCCAGGCCACCGCCCACCAGCAGGGCGAGGGTGACGGCAAGAAACACCCCGATCCACATCGCCGGCAGCCATTGGCCGCGACCGGTCTGTTTGAGGTAACTGGCGATGATGCCAACGATCAACGCGGCCTCGACACCTTCGCGCAGCATGATCAGAAAAGGAACAAGCATTCAGCGGCGTCTCGAATTTAGATAGGGTGCCAAGTTGTAACATAATGATACGTATTCCCATATGCTATTGATTGACAATACCTGAACCCAAGCTGAACGAACCTGAAGATCAGCACACCCCCCTGTAGGAGCGAGCTTGCTCGCGATGGACGTCAACGATAACGCGGGCTGTCTGAACCCCCGCGGTGTCCCGGCGTTTTTCGCGAGCAAGCTCGCTCCTACAAGGTGATCTGCGTTGGGTGGGCGGTTTCGGCTAATATGCCCCCACTCGAACAAGAACAGGGCTTGCCGCGATCCATGTCGGAAAAAGACACCATCTCCATCCAACTGGTGCGTGAAGCACTGTTGCAAAGCTGCGCGCCAGGCATCGCCACGGACGAGGTGCTGATCAAGGTTGGCATCGACCCACAGCTGTTGAGCAACGCCGACGCCCGTGTTCCGGCCGCTGCCTATGCGCGCCTGTGGCGGTTGCTGGCACGGCGCGGGGATGATGAGTTTTTTGGCATGGACCCACGCAAACTGAAATCCGGCAGCTTTGCGTTCCTGTGTCGCAGCGCCATGCTCCAGCCCAACGTGGCGGCGGGGCTGGCCAGCGGCCTGGCGTTCCTGTCGTTGATCCTCGAACACCTGCCGGCGCAGTTGGTGCATCAGCAAAGCCTGGCGGAAATCGTCCTGCTGGAGGACGACAAAGACCCGCGCCGGGCCTTCACCTATTTCACCTACTGGATGATCGTGCACGGCGTTGCCTGCTGGCTGGCAGGGCGGCGGATTCCGATTCTGGCGATCGAGCTGCGCTGTTCGAAACCGGATTTCTGCGATGACTATCAGGTGATGTTTTCCGAGAACCTGCGTTTCGACCGTCCGCGCACGCGGATGATTTTCTCCGCCGATTGTCTGGATTTGCCGATCAAGCGCAGCCCCGAGGAACTCAAGCGATTCCTGGCCCATGCACCGGCGAACATTCTGGTGAAATACCGCGATCCGCAGAGCCTGGCAAGCCGTATCAAACATGATCTGCGCCACCTGCCAGCCGAACACTGGCCGGAAACCGAAACCCTCGCGCAACGCCTGTGCATGTCGGCCTCAACCTTGCGCCGCCGACTGGCCGAAGAAGGGCAGACCTATCAAGGCCTCAAGGACGGCGTGCGCAAGGAACTGGCGATTGTCTGGCTGGCCGAGCCGGCGATCAGCTTCAGTGAAATCGCCACGCGGCTCGGGTTCGCCGACGTCAGTTCGTTCTACAAGGCGTTTCGCAAATGGTCGGGGTCAAATCCGGGGCATTACCGCAGCCTGATTCTCAATGACGTCGAGTGAGCCCGGCGACGCAATGACCATTCTTCACGGGTGATTTCGCGGATCTACGTCGGGGAAGTCCCGCTGGCAAATTGAATGGCATCGGTGCGGATCAAGTGCAGCCTTTCAACGGCTGCCAGTGATCGGCCTTGGCAGATTGAGCGTGCCACTGTCCACGAAACGCGTCGTGTTGAACACCCCGCCCGAGAGTTTGCCGTGCAGGATATAAGGCAGGTTGTCGAGTGTTTTCATCTGGCTGATGCCATAGGTCTGGCGGACCACCGAAAGCGCCGAAACGCTGACCGGCACGCTCACGACGGTGTCGGAAAAACGCCCGATTTCGCCCCGCTCATCGGTGACGCCAGAGGCGAATGGCTGGCCGTTGATGTCCAGGTCCAGGGCGACGCCGCTATAAGTAAGGTTGATGTCATTGGGGTTCTGCACGCGGATTTTCACGGCAAAACGCACTTCCATGCCTTCACCTTGCAGGGGCTCGATACCCACGACGTTGACTTTCACCGGGTCTCTATAGGGCAGCGAGGAACAGGCGCTCAGGCAGAGCAGGAGGGAAATCAGGACCGCGTGGACGCTGCGCATGGACGTGCTCTCATCTGAAAAGGGCTGAACCGCCAGCGGCTCAGCCCTCGAGCCCGTCTAGCGGTTTGACTGTGCGTCGACCGCAGCTTTTGCCGGTTCATCCCTGGCGGTCACGTCGGGGTTCTGCATCACCTGAAGCACGGAGGCCTCCGGATCGAATTCGTCTTCCTCCAGCTCGATGAATTCCTCAGGCAGGAAGATATTAAGAACGATAGCGCACAGCGCGCCGACGGTGATGGGCGATTCGAAAATGTTGTGCAGGGCCTTGGGCAGTTCGCGCAAGACTTCCGGCACGGCGGCCACACCCAGGCCCATGCCGAGCGAAATCGCCACGATCAGCATGTTGCGTCGGTGCAGGCCGGCCTCGGCGAGGATCTTGATCCCGGCCACGGCGACGGTGCCGAACATCACCAGCTCCGCGCCACCCAGCACCGGTTTCGGCATCAACTGCAGCACGGCCCCGATCATCGGGAACAGACCAAGCACCACCAGCAGGCCGGCAATGAAAAACGCCACGTAGCGACTGGCCACGCCCGTGAGCTGGATCACCCCGTTGTTCTGGGCGAAGGTCACCATCGGCATGCTGTTGAACACCGCCGCCATGGCCGAATTGAGGCCGTCGGCGAGCAGGCCGGACTTGATCCTTCGAATGTACACCGGGCCTTTGACCGGTTGCCGGGAGATCATCGAGTTGGCCGTGAGGTCACCTGCGGCCTCCAGCGGCGAAACGAGGAAAATCACCGCCACCGGAATGAACGCCACCCAATCGAAGGCGAATCCGTACTTGAATGGTACCGGTACACTCACCAGCGGGACTTCGGGCAGGCTGGTGAAATCCACTTGCCCCATGAGCCATGCCACCACGTAACCCAGGGTCAGGCCGATGACAATCGCGCCCAGGCGCAGAAACGGCACGTCCACCCGGTTCAACACCACGATGGTTCCCAGCACCAGCGCCGCCAGGGCCAGGTGACTGGCAGCACCCAGGTCCGGGGCGCCGAAGCCACCGGCGATGTCGGTCATGGCCACCTTGATCAGCGACAACCCCATCAGCGTGATGATCGTCCCGGTCACCACCGGGGTGATCAGCATGCGCAGTTTGCCGATGAACTGGCTCAACACCACTTCAATGAACGCGGCAAAAAAACACACGCCGAAGATGGTCGAGAGAATCTCGTCGGTGCCGCCGCCCCGGGCCTTGACCATGAAGCCGGCACTGAGAATCACGCTGATGAACGAGAAGCTGGTGCCTTGCAGGCACAACAGGCCGGAGCCCACCGGGCCGAAGCGCCGCGCCTGCACGAAGGTGCCCAGGCCGGAGACGAACAGCGCCATGCTGATCAGATAAGGAATTTCGCTCTGCAGGCCCAGGGCGCTGCCCATGATCAGCGTCGGGGTGATGATGCCGACGAAACTCGCCAGCACATGTTGCAGGGCGGCGAAGACGGTGGCGGTCAGGTGCGGCCGGTCATCGAGGCCATAAATCAGATCATTGTGGCGTGGAGCAGGGGCTTTTTCGGAGGCGGTCATGGTGGTTTGCGTGCCAGAAGGCGGGCCGGGTCAGAAAATGGAGGCGCAGGATGCCAGAACCGCCCGGCCACGGCAAAAGAACCTCAAAAACAGTGGTTTACAGTCGTGGGGCGAGCACCTCGCCAACGCTGCGGCGTTTGGCGTGCAGTTGGCTGGCCTGGATCAACTGTTCGAGGTCCTCGGGTGTGACGTCATAGAACGCTTCCATGTCGGCCAACGCCAGTTTCAGGTCTTCGGCGGTGATGGCCTGACGGTCGACCGGCGAGTGATCGGCGGGGATCATGACCACCGGTTCGCTGGCATTTTTTGGGTAACGAATGCGCGTCAGGTTGTTATAGGCCAGGGCGCAGATCAGCATCGTCGCTGCGCTTAGCATTACCGGTTCAATGGCTTTCCAGCCCATGGCAATGGTGGCCGGATCGGCCAGTACCAGGGTCAGGGCCAATGCTCCGGCCGGTGGATGCAGGCACCGCAGCCAGCACATCAGGATCAACGCCATGCCCGCGGCCAGGCAAGCGCTACCCAGGGTTCGGCCCAGCACATGGGCCACCAGCAACGCAATCACCGCGGCGCTCAGGTAGCCGCCCAGAATTGACCAGGGTTGGGCGAGTGCTCCCGAAGACACGGCAAACAGCAGCACCGCCGACGCCCCCAGCGGGCCGATCAGGTGCTGGGCCACCTCAATGCCGAACACCTGCGCACAGAGCCACACGCTGAGCAGCGTTCCCAAGGCCATGCCAATGGCGGCGCGGCTCCATTCGGTAGGGCGGGTGTTGATGGCAGCGGGCAACCAGCGAGCAAGCATTTCGAGAAAAACTCCGGCAGAAAAAAGCGAGGCAAAAAAAAAGGGCTTGGCTGGGATAACCAGAAAGCCCTTGAAGGTGTTCCAACTGTTGGGGGAGGAACGCGCACAGTGTGCCGTTCAATCCTGCTGCTGACAAATTCATATTAATGAGCTTTCAGTGCATTAATTTTGCTTTGAATGACCCCGTCGGCCGCTTATGTAGCACAGCAAACCACCCACGGCAGCGAGTGCACTCAAGGCATAAAACATCGTCGGTGCCGGGGTGTGCATCAACATGAAACCGCAAATCATCGGGCTCAACGCGCCGCCAAGCGCAGCAAGGTTTTGCGCGCCGTAGTAGCTGCCGCGCAGTTCTTCCGGAGCCAGGGTGTCGACGAAGAGAAACTCGGCCGGGTAAATGATGATTTCGCCGAGAGTGAAGATAAACATCGCCACGCACCAGCTCACCAGGCTGTCTGCCAGGCTGAAACCGATCAGCCCGAGGATGAACAGGCCGGTGCCGGCAACGATCCATTGCCGCAGTTGCTCGCGCTTGAGTAAGCGCCCGATCTGGTATTGCAGCAAGATCACGCTGATGGCGTTGCAGGCGAGCAGGGCGGCCATGATTTCCATGGTGTGGCGGGGATTGCTGACCACCAGCAGGTACTGCGACAGGTAAAACGTAAATCGCCCGTGCACCACCGTGCTGAGCAGGCAACCTGCGGTGAACGTGATCAGGGTGCGGTCGTTTTTCAGGGTGACCAGGGTTTTGAGAAAACTCTGCGCTTGACCGGTCAGAGAAACACTGGCCGGGCCCCCGGGAATACTGGTCATCAAGAAAATACTGAAAAAAGCGATGGCCGCGGCCACCAGGAACGGTGCGCTCGCAAAGACGCCGGCGATCAATACACCGAGCATCGGCCCGACAGCGTAGCCAATGTTGGTCAGTGTGTAGCTCAGGGAAAACGCCTTGGCGCGCTGACCCACCGCAAGGTTGTCACTGAGGATCGCTTTCGAACCGATCAAGAACAGCGATGAGGCGGTTTCGGTGACGATCAGGGTGATTGTTGTCAGGTAAAGGTTTTCAGCAAAGGTCAGCAACACCAGGCCGATAGCACTGGACGCCATCGAGAGAATAAGCAATCGGCGTTTTTCGAAGCGATCGATGATGTAGCCGCCGTAGAGTGAGAGCAGGGTGGCGACGAACACCGCGATGCCGAGCAGCAAACCAACGTCCTGCTGGTTCAGGCCAAGCTTGTCACTGACGAACAGAGTGAGCAGCGGGCTGGTAATGGCGCGACTGACGACGATGGTCAGCGAGCAGATCAGCAGGCGGCGGATCAGAGGGGAGTAGGTGGTCACGGCGTGAATGTCCTTATTCGATCGGGCCGGCATCAGCCCGATCATGGGCGCTACTCTAACAGTCGGACGATTCGATTGTTGCCACGGGATTTACTTGAGGTGCAGCAGCACGAAATCATTCTTGTCGAAACGCCCGCTCAGTACGGGCGGCAATGCACCAATAGCCGTGCCTTGCAATGTCTCGTACGCGTTCAGGTCCATCATCAGCCACGCCGGGCCCTGCAGGGCTTCAAGTTCTGCGGGGGAGTCGGTGAAAACCGGGTGCAGTTCCTGCGGGATATTGACCATGAATTTGATGGCCTTCGCATCTTTGCCCATGCCGTGCATAACCAGCGGTGCCGGGGCTTCTTGCACCCGTTCAAACACCTCGTGGCTGAAGGTCCGGGTATCGTAGAGCTGTCGTTGAACAGGCTCGAATTGCAGGATGTAGAACGACCAGAGTGCCAGGACCGCGCAAAGGGCCAGTGCCTCTGTTCGCCAGCGGGGCTGCTTGAGCGCTGCCACAGCGATCACTTGCAGCACACCGAGAATAATGAACAACGAAGTGAGGTGAGCCACTTCATCGGGAAATTTTCGTCGCACAACCAGCAAGGTCACGATCAGCAACCCTGGGATCAGCAGCCACAGTCCCTGCATCAACCTGCGCAGCCAGGCAAACAATCGACCCTGTGTGGCGTAGAACGGATAGGCCGCCACGATTGCCGCCATGGGCAGCATCGGCAGCAGGTAGCGGGCTTTTTTCGCCTGAGGGATCGAGAGGCCGATCATCACGATCAGTCCGGCGGCGACGCAGTATTGCAGCAGGCGCAATGCCGGGCCGGTTTCCCGGCGGCCGGAGACTCCGACCGCCAACAGCGCCAGCACCGCCAAGGGCCAGGCCAATGCGTAATTACCTACCGAACTGGTGAAGTAATACAGCAAATCGTTGGAACCCTCGGTGCCGTCCATGCGCCCCATGAACTGCATGCGAATCACGTCCTGCAAGAAGTCCGGGCCGCCGCTGACGTCCGCCAGCCACAGCAACAGTCCAACGCACAGCGCCAGCAGCGCCGATGCCAGCAATCCGAAGACAATCAGGCGTCGCCATTGGCGATCGACCAGAAAATAGCTGCAGAGCATCCCCGTAGGAATGACCAGGCCGATTGGCCCGCGAATCCAGAAGCCCAGCATCAGCAAGGCAAAGATCAGAACGTGGCGGCGCGGCGCCGCGAAGTGATCGGCGGCATAGCCCAGGTAGAACACGCTGAACGACACGGCTGCCAGCATCAGGTCGAGGGAAACCGCGCGGGTTTCCGTGATGAAGGTGTTGGTCAGCAGCATCAAGGCGATGCTCAGCAATGCCCAGCGCGTGGAATAGGGCGCCAGCAGGCGGTACATCAATGTGACGATGATCGCTGCGGCGATGGCGCTTGGCAGCCACGCGGTCAGGCTGGTGACCTGGCCGAATGGCAGTGAAAGCAGCCAGATGAATATCGTAGAAAGTCCCGAATAGTCTGCGTAGGGCTGGCCATAGGTCGTTGGAAAAAACGACGGCCCATTGCGCAGCATCTCCTGGGCGAACAGCACGAAGCGCGAATCGAAACCGATGGCGGCCTGCTGATACATCCCGGCGCAGAACAACAACAGCGCCAACAGACCCAGCGCGAGGGACTGTTGGCGGATGTGAGGGATCATGAGGTTCAGGCGACCACTGATTCGGCTGACCATTGCTGGTAAGGCATCGGCAATTTGCGCGATTCGCCCCGGCCGATCGGGAAGTAGGTGAAACCGATGCGTGCCAGGCGGTCGGCGTCGTACAGGTTACGGCCGTCGAAGATCACCGGCGCATTGAGCCGCTGCTGGATCAGCTCGAAGTCCGGAGCCTTGAACTGTTGCCATTCGGTGCAGATGATCAGTGCATCGGCACCGGACAGGACCGACTCAGGCGTGCCCATGAGCATCAGTTTCGATTCATCGGGATACAGCTTCTGGGTTTCCTGCATGGCTTCCGGATCGAACGCACGGACATTCGCCCCGGCGGCCCACAACGATTCCAGCAACACCCGGCTTGGAGCATCGCGCATGTCGTCGGTGTTCGGTTTGAACGCCAGACCCCACAAGGCAAAGGTCCTGCCACGCAAGTCGCCCTTGTAGAACGCGTTGATGCGCTCGAACAGTTTGTGTTTCTGCCGCTCGTTGATGGCTTCCACCGCTTGCAGCAGGTCGCTGGAGCAATGTGCCTCTTCGGCGCTGTGGATCAGGGCGCGCATATCCTTGGGGAAGCATGAGCCACCGTAGCCGCAACCGGGGTAGATGAAGTGGTAACCGATGCGCGAGTCGGCCCCGATGCCCAGGCGTACCGATTCGATGTCGGCCCCCAGGTGTTCAGCCAGCTCGGCGATCTGGTTGATGAAGCTGATCTTGGTCGCCAGCATGCAGTTGGCGGCGTACTTGGTCAGTTCGGCACTGCGCAGGTCCATGAACATGATGCGCTCATGATTGCGGTTGAATGGCGAGTACAGGTCACGCATCACGTCACGTACTTCATCGCGTTCACAGCCTACGACGATACGGTCCGGGCGTCGGCAGTCGGAAACGGCCGAACCTTCTTTCAGGAATTCCGGGTTGGAGACGATATCGAACTGCAATACACGCCCGGCATTGAGCAGGCATTTGTCGATGTGTGCACGCAAGGCATCGCCGGTGCCGACCGGGACGGTGGATTTTTCCACCAGGATCGCCGGTTGCTCGCGATGCCGTGCCACGGCTTCGCCCACCGACATCACGTAGCGCAAATCCGCTGAACCGTCGTCCCGGGACGGAGTACCGACCGCGATGAACAGTACCTGTCCGTGCTGGACCGCGAATTTTTCGTCACTGGTGAACTGCAACCGCTTGGCGTCGAGGCCTTCGCGTACCAGGCTGGCCAGCCCGGGTTCGAAAATACTCACGTGGCCCTGCTTGAGCAATTCGACTTTTTTCTCGTCAACGTCCATGCAGACCACGTCGTGGCCGACCTCCGCCAATACCGCTGCCTGCACCAGGCCAACATAACCGCTACCAAATACACTTATTTTCATGGGGCACTCCTTAATTCAGGCGCACGAGCAGGTCGAGAATTGATGGTAATGACGCCGAGGATGACCAATGCCACTCCAAGGCTTTTTGTAAGACTGAACGTTTCGTTGAACAGCGGCAGACTGGCGGCCAGCAGGTACACCAGCGCGTAGCTGATGCTCAGCAACGAGTAGGCTCGGCCCAGTGGCAGGTCCCGCAGGGCGGCGAGCCAGCAAAGCATCGACAAGGCATAGGCGCAGATGGCCACTAGCACCACGGCAACGGCCGTCAGGTCGATGTGAGCGGTGAGCCATTGTTCGGGTTGCGGCAGGTGACTCATGCTCCAGCGCATGCCCAATTGGGCGGCGCTGACCAGCAACACGCTGCCCAGTGCGAAGGTAATACCTCGACTCAGATTCACGTGTGTTGCCCCAGCAATGCCACGCCACCGATCACCAGCGCCACACCCAGCCAGTGACGGCGGTCGATGGTTTCGTGGAACACGAAACGTGCAACCAGGGTGATCAGCACGAAGTTCAGGCTGAGCATCGGGTAGGCAATCCCGACTTCCAGGCGTTGCAGCACCAGCAGCCATACCAGCAGGCCCAGTCCCAAAGAGGCGAGGGCCAGCCAAAGCCAGGGCGAACGCAGTTTGTCCATCCACCCGGAGGCTTTGCCGCGCCAGCTTTCCACCGCATATTTCTGGGCGATCTGGCCCAGGCAGGTCAGCAGGCAGGCGACCAGTAGCAATAGCAGGCTCATAGCGTCGCCTGAGGGATAATCAAAATCACCAGGTTGCCTTGTTCGTAGCGCTTGCCCTCTTTGGGCAATTGATCAAGTTCGCGCAGCTCTTCCTCGCCCTTGACCCGCATGACGACACCCACCGAGCCAAGCTGGCGAGCATCGTGCATCCACTGTTGCACATGTTCGGGGCCAACGCGCTGCTTGAGCGAGTCAGGATAGGCAAGGCCGTATTTCAATTCGCCTATCGTATTGAAAAAAGCCACTTCCGGCCGTTTCACCCGCCAGGACAACGCCGACGCTGCACCCAGGTCGTTGCTCAACAACTTCGCGGTCTGGCCGAGTTCCTGGGCGTGATCGAGGATGAATTGGTCAGGGGTTTTGTTGGCGACTACGGAATTGGGCAATCCGGCAGGCACCAGGCCGATGAGCAACAGGCTGCCAAAAGCCGGGGCTGCCCAGCACTGCAACGGGCGGAAGGCCTGCAGCAGGTTGGCCATGATCCAGCCGATCAAACCGATGAACACCAACACCAGGTTGTGCAGTTCATGATCGTAAATCGGCTTTTTCAGTTGCAGATAAACCAGGGCCAGCAGAGTGACCACGCCCACCACCAGATTCAGCAGGCCGTTGATGCCAAGGGCTCGACCTTGCTCCAGCTTCAATCGGTCGGCCAGTGCATGGCCGAGCAACAATGCCAGAGGTAACAGGCATGGCAGGATGTAGGCAGGCAGTTTGCCCTTGCTCAGGCTGAAGAAGAACAACGGCATCCACAGCCACAGCAGCAGGAATGCGATATCGGACTGGCGTCGGGTCTGCCAGGCTTGCTTCAGCGCTGGCGGCAGCAATGCAACCCACGGCATGCTGAAAGCCACCAGCAGCGGCAGGTAGTACCACCACGGCGCGTCATGCTGGGCGTCGTCCCCGGCAAAACGGCGGATATGTTCGTGCCAGAAGAAAAACCGCCAATAGTCAGGCTCTTGGGCATGCACCGCCAGGGCCCATGGCAGGCTGACGGCGATGGCGACCACGACCGCCACCGGGCCGTAGACCAGCAGTTCACGCCAGCGTTTTTGCCAGATCATCCAGGGCAGGGCGATCAGCACCGGCAGCAACCAGGCCAGGAAGCCCTTGGTCATGAAACCCATGCCGCAGGCCAGTCCCAGCACCGCCCACGCGATCAGGCGCTGACCGCGGCCGACGCTGTCCAGTGCAAACCACAGGGCCACCAGGCTCAGGTTGACCCAGAACGTGAATTGCGGATCGAGGTTGGCATACCCCGCCGAAGCGGCAATGACCGAGAAGCTCATGTACAGCAGCGCGCAAGCGAAACTCTTGCGCGGTTCGTTCCACATCCGGCGGGCGACCAGGTAGCACAGCAACACGCTCAAACCGGTGCTCAGTGCCGAGGCGAAGCGCACCCCGAAGAGGTTCTGGCCGAACAGCGCCTGACCGATGGCAATCATCCAGTAGCCGGCTGCGGGTTTTTCGAAATAGCGCACGTCCATGAAATGCGGCGACACCCAGTTGCCGCTCAGGAGCATGCCCTGGCTGATCTGGGCGTAGCGGGTTTCGTCGGGAATCCATAAGCCATGACTGCCCAGTGGCAGCAGGTAGGCCAGCGCCACCATGGCCAGCAATATCGGCAAAGCCCAGCGTTTGCTCATGCGCCTTGCACTCCCAGCCAGCCTTCGCGACCTTCGAGCGCACCGCGTACCACGCGGCCGATCGGCAAACTGTCAGGGGCCTCGGGCAACAAGTCGCCCAAGGGTTGAAAACGGATGTCCCGCTGATGTGCATCGCTCAGCAGTTGACGGAAATCGTTAGCCATCAGAATCCCTTCTACCTCGGCATGGATCGTGTAGACATTGAGTTTTTCCGGGGTGAACCGGTCCAGGATGAACGTGTTGAAATCCTTGGCGGCGACAGTCGGCCCGACCACCTCATCGAAGGTCGGCAGGTCTACCGGTATTTGTGGCGCGCCCAGGCGACCATCGGCCAATCGTGGCTGGAACAGGCTCAGGCCGCGACAATCGCTGTTGTAGCGAAAGCCGAAACCCTGCTTGGCTTCGATCACGCGCTCGTCGGCACGCCAGCCAGCGGACGCCGAGCAGGTGATCTTTTCCCCGAGAATGTCGCTGAGGGTGTCCACGCCACGGCGTATCTGTTCGACCAGTTGTGCGTCGCTCCAGCGCCCGGCGTTGGCTTGCCAGCCATGGTGATCCCAGGCGTGCAGGCCAACCTCATGCCCGGCATCCCGGGCCTGGCGCATCAAGTGCCCCAGGTCGCGGCCGATCGGTTTTCCGGGCCATGCGGTGCCGGCCAGCAGAATGTCCCAGCCATACAGGCCGGCTGCGTTGGACCGGAGCATTTTCCAGAGAAACTGTGGACGGATGAGGCGCCACAAGTGGCGCCCCATGTTGTCCGGCCCGACACTGAAGAAGAACGTCGCCTTGACCTGAGCTTCATCAAGGATTTCCAGCAGCCGGGGCACCCCTTCACGGGTACCCCGGTAGGTGTCGACATCGATCCGCAGTCCTGCCTGCATCAGCGCTTGTCCGCGATTTCGAGCATGGCTTCACGCAGGAAGAAGTCCAGGGTGTTGCCGATGGTTTCACTCATCTCCACGGTTGGCGTCCAGTCCAGCAGGCGCTTGGCGTTGGCGATACTTGGCTTGCGGTGCGACACGTCCTGGTAACCGGTGCCGTAGAACGCCTTGCTTTCGATGTCGCGGAAACCGGCGAACGGAGGGAAGTTGGCGCGCAGCGGGTGAGCTTCGAACTGACGCAGCAGCTCTTCGCCCAACTGACGGATGCTGGCTTCGTTTTCCGGGTTGCCGATGTTGATGATCTGGCCGTTGCAGACATCGTTGTCGTTGTCGATGATCCGTGCCAGCGCTTCCACACCGTCGGCGATGTCGGTGAAGCAGCGTTTTTGCTCACCACCGTCGAACAGGCGAATCGGCGTACCTTCCACCAGGTTCAGGATCAACTGGGTGATCGCGCGGGAGCTGCCGATACGGGCGGAATCCAGGCGATCCAGGCGTGGTCCCATCCAGTTGAACGGACGGAACAGGGTGAAGTTCAGACCCTTCTGGCCATAAGCCCAGATCACGCGGTCCAGCAGTTGCTTGGAGACCGAGTAGATCCAGCGCTGTTTGTTGATCGGACCGACCACCAGGTTGGAGCTGTCTTCGTCGAAGTTGGGGTCCTGGCACATGCCGTAGACTTCCGAAGTCGACGGGAAGATCACGCGCTTGTTGTACTTGACGCAGTAGCGAACCAGTTTCAGGTTTTCTTCGAAGTCCAGCTCGAATACACGCAGCGGGTTACGGGTGTATTCGATTGGCGTCGCGATGGCAACCAGCGGCAGCACCACGTCGCACTTCTTGATGTGGTACTCGATCCACTCGGAGTGGATGCTGATGTCGCCTTCGACGAAGTGGAAGTTCGGGTGGCTGCGCAGGCGCTCGATGGCATCCGAACCGATATCCAGGCCGTAGACTTCGTAGCGGTCGTCGCGCAGCAGGCGCTCGGACAAGTGGTTGCCGATGAAGCCGTTGACGCCGAGGATCAGCACGCGAGTGCGACGCGGAGCACGACCGGATTCGGCACCGCGCAAGACGGAACCGTCCACCAGGCCCAGTTCGTTGGCCAGTTGCGGGCCGCTCAGGTACAGGCCGTTGTCGTTGCGCTGGCCGGCATTGATGATCAGCGAGTCTTCACCGCAGGCGATGCGCAACGGGTCGACGCTGATGACGCGGCCCGGTGCCAGGCCTTCGTTGCCCTTGGCGACTTCGGCGCTCCAGACAATCAGCTTGTGCTCGCCCACCGCGCAGAAGGCGCCCGGATATGGCTGGGTCACGGCGCGGACCAGGTTGAACAGTTCTTCGGCCGGTTTGGCCCAGACCAGTTTGCCGTCAGCCGGGGTGCGACGGCCGAACACCGTGGCTTTGGATTCGTCTTGCGGGGTTTCGCCGGCCTTGCCTTGCAGCAGCGCCGGCAAGGTGTCGCGCAGCAGGTCAGAGGCGGCCAGGCGCAGTTTGCCGTGCAGGCTCAGCGCGGTGTCGCTGCGCTCGATCGCAACCTTTTGCTGGGCAACGATGGCGCCCGCATCGGCACGCTTGACCATGCGGTGCAGAGTCACGCCGGTTTCCGTTTCGCCGTTGACCAGCACCCAGTTGGCCGGTGCGCGACCACGGTAGCGTGGCAGCAGGGAACCGTGCAGGTTGAACGCGCCTTTACGGGCCGTGGCCAGCAGCGTTTCGCTCAGCAGGTTACGGTAGTAGAAGGAGAAAATGTAGTCGGGATCGAGCTTGGCGATACGCTCGATCCACAACGGATGGTTGGCATCTTCCGGTGCATGCACGGCAATGCCGTGGCGGGCGCACAGCTGTGCGACGGAGCCGTAGAACGCGTTTTCCTTCGGATCGTCGGCGTGGGTGAACACCGCAGCGATCTCGAAACCGGAGGAGAGCAGGGATTCGATGCCGGCACAGCCAATATCGTGATAGGCGAAGACAACAGCTTTTGCACTCATGAAGGAACCTGATCTGAAGAAGTGGAAGTAAGGCCGTCGACGGTAACAACGGAAGCGGGGGAGGCGGGCTGGCTACGCAGCACCTTTTCAATGAAGAAGCGCGGACGTGCGCGCACGTCGCTGTACATGCGGCCCAGGTATTCACCCAGCAGACCCATGCCGATGAATTGTCCACCGGTGAAGACGAACAGTAC
The DNA here is from genome assembly GCF_047324915.1 of Pseudomonas sp. Pseusp16. NCBI lineage: Bacteria > Pseudomonadati > Pseudomonadota > Gammaproteobacteria > Pseudomonadales > Pseudomonadaceae > Pseudomonas > Pseudomonas sp. Pseusp16. The sequence continues at coordinate 1,248,984 of NZ_CP168522.1, forward strand.
GGCGAACAGTACGAAGGTACCGCCACCGGCCCAGCCGGCACCGAACACCAGGCGCAGCAGGATCAAGGCCATGGCGAACAGCATGCCCAGGGCCGCCATGCCGACGCCGACGATGCTCAGCAGTCGCAGCGGCGTGGTGGTCATGCAGGTGACCAGGTCGAACATCAGGTTGATCAGGCGCATGGGGCTGTACTTGGAGTCGCCGTGTTCACGCTCGGCGTGGGTCACGAGGATTTCCGTGGTGTGGCGGGCAAAGCTGTTGGCCAGGATCGGAATGAAGGTGCTGCGTTCACGGCAGGCGAGCATGGCGTCGACGATGGTGCGGCGGTAGGCGCGCAGCATGCAGCCGTAGTCGCTCATGGCCACGCCGGTGGAACGTTGCACGGCAAGGTTGATCAGCTTCGATGGCCAGCGGCGCAAAGCCGAGTCCTGGCGGTTGTTGCGCACGGTCGCGACGACGTCGTAGCCGAGTTCGGCCTGTGCTACCAGCCGCGGGATTTCTTCGGGCGGGTTTTGCAGGTCGGCATCGAGGGTGATGACGACATCGCCCTTGCACTGTTCGAAACCGGCCATGATCGCCGCATGCTGGCCGTAGTTGCGGTTGAGGATCACCGCCACCACCGGGCTGCCTTCGCGGGAGGCGGCGTCTTCCAGGATCTGCGCGGAGTCATCTCGACTGCCGTCGTCGACCAGCACGATTTCATAGGCCTGGTGCAACTGCTGGCAAGCCGCTTCGGTGCGTCGGAGCAGTTCAGGCAGGCTGTCCTGTTCGTTGTAGACCGGAATGACGATCGAAACGAAGTTGATTGGGTAAGGTCTCAAAGGCTTCTGTCCATACAGTTTTCGATGGCACCGACGACGCGCTCGACATCATCGGTGGTCATGTCGGGGAACAACGGGATCGAACACAGCCGCGCCGAATTCCATTCGGTGTTGGGCAGGTACAGGTTGGGGTAACGCTGGCGGTAGTAAGTGTGCAGGTGCGTTGCAATGAAGTGAATACCGGTACCGACATTCTGTTCCTGGAGGGCTTTCATGAACGCTTCGCGATCCAGCCCGCACTGCTCGGCGTCGATGCGCAGGATGAACAGGTGCCAGGCATGTTTTTGCGAATAGGCAGGGACGGTCAGCGGTTGAACCGGCAAACCTTCCAGGCGCTGCAGGTAGGTCTGGGCCAGTTGAGTGCGTTTGGCGTTGATTTCGTCCAGGCGTTCCAGTTGCACCAGTGCGATGGCCGCGTTGATGTCGGCCAGGTTGTACTTGAAGCCGGGTTCGACCACCTGGGCCTGGGGCTTGCGGCCATGGGTCAAGCGGTCGTAGGCATCGACCCCGAGCCCGTGAAACTTGAGCATGCGTACCCGCGAGGCCAGGGCTTCATCGTCACTGACGAACATCGCGCCTTCGGCGCAGGTCATGTTCTTGATCGCGTGGAACGAAAAGATCGCCGTGCCTTTGGCGCCGACGTGACGACCATTGTAGAGAGTACCGGCGGCGTGTGCGGCGTCTTCGATCACGGCAATGCCGTGTTTGTCGGCCAGCGCGTAGAGCGGATCGAGATCGAATGCCGCACCGGCGTAATGCACCGGGATGATGGCTTTGGTACGCGGCGTGATCGCTGCTTCGATAGTGGCCGCGTCGGTCATCAGCGTGTCGCGGTCGACGTCGACGAACACCGGCGTGGCACCCAGCAGGGTGATCATGTTGGCGGTGGACACCCAGGTCTGCGACGGCGTAATGACTTCATCGCCGGGCCCGATGCCCAATGCCAGCAGGGTGATATGCATTCCGCCGGTGGCCGAGGACAGTGCCACGGCATGTCGGCAACCGACGTAGTTGGCGAAGTGTTCTTCCAGTGCCTGGTTTTTCGGACCGGTAGTGATCCACCCGGAGCGCAATACTTGCTCTACGGCAGCGATTTCTTCGTCGCCGATGCTGGGACGGGAGAAAGGGAGAAACGCCTGACTCATGGGCACCTCAGGGGCTGAAAACGTAAATAGCCTTTGAGGCTAAAAGGGATCCAAAAATCAGCATAGACGCTAAATCAGAATCTGCATCAAATCAACTAGTTACTGGGTGGAAGCAAAAAATTGCGTCAGTTGACTTTTTCCGCGATGGCCGGCAGGTTGGGCATCCGTCTGGGCTGCACCGATTTTACAGAAGGTTATTCCCGATTTTGTGAAAGGAACATGAAAAAACGGTTGGGGAATCGTTTTATCTGGAGGCTATTAAGCTGCTGTTCAGACTTCTTCCGTTTATCTCGTTTTTTAGGAAAAGTCCTACAAGCGTATTGTCTTTTATATCATCGTTATTTCACTTCTTAGTTGTTTCATTGAACTGTTTACATTCAAGGCCGTTTCGTTTGATTGACTTACCTGTAACTGATTCACGCACACCCCTCACCAATCCGCTGACCCTGTATCTGGCGCGACTGGCGCCGTCCAGCCAACTGACCATGCGTTACGTGCTGCAGGATGCCGCCGACCGCCTGGGCTTCGAAGACCACGATATCGAGGAAATATCCTGGCACAACTTGCAGCCCGAAGACGTGATCGCACTGGTGGCCACTTTGCGTTCCGACGGTTATGCGCCCAACACGTCCTCGCTGTATGTCAACGCGGTGCGCGGGGTGATGAACGAAGCGTGGCGCATGAGCCTGATCTCCCAGGAACATCTGTTGAAGATGCGTACGGTGAAGGGCATGGCCGGTACACGGCTGTCCCAGGGGCGCAATCTCAGGCGGACGCTGATTCAGGAACTGATGGCGGTCTGCGCCGCCGACCCGAGGCCGCAAGGCCTGCGGGATGCCGCGATCATCGGGATACTGTACGGCTCGGGGATGCGCAAGTCCGAATCGGTGAACCTGGAGTTGAATCAGGTCGATTTCACCGAGCGCAGCCTGCGGGTGACGGCCAAGGGCAACAAACAGTTGATCAAGTACGCCCCGGCCTGGGCCTTCGCCAAGCTTGAAGCCTGGCTTGAGCTGCGCCGTTCGTTGCTCAAGGAAGGAGAATCGGATGACCCGTTCCTGTTCAACCGCATCCGCCGTGGCAGCCATATCACCCGTGAGCGCATCACCAAACATGCGATCTACTACATCGCCCGGCAACGGGGCGCGCAGGTCGGAGTGAAAATCATGCCCCACGATTTCCGGCGTTCGTTCATAACCCGGGTGATCGAAGAGCATGACCTGTCGATTGCGCAGAAACTGGCACACCACAGCAACATCCAGACCACGGCCAACTACGATGTGCGCGACGACAACGAGCGGCGTCGGGCGGTGGACCGATTCGATCTGTGACCGATCACATCTCGCTCAGCACATGGGCGTGGCCAATGGTCGAGACCTGAACCGAGCTGCCTGCGGGTGGCGCATACATGCCTGAACTGCGCACCAGCAGTGATCGACCCGGTTGCTCGCGGCTGGTCAGTGGCTGGAGTTCCACCGTCAGCGTGCAGGTGTTGCCGCTGAAGTCCCGATCGGTGACCACGGCCCGGCAACCGCTGGCTTCCGGGTCACTGGGGAGGATGCTGGCCAGTTGCAACTGTTCAGGGCGCAGCATGATTTGCGCGGACTTGTTGTTGCGGTGGTTGTTGACCGGGATTCGCCCCAGGTCGCAATGGGCCCAGCCAGCCTCGATGCGTGCGGGCATGACCACGGCATCCCCCAGGAACAGGGCGGTCTGTTCGTCTTCGGGGTAGCGGTACAGGTCCAGTGGATGGCCTGACTGGACCAGTCGGCCATGACGCATCACCGCCAACTGGTCGGCGAACGACAGGGCTTCACTCTGGTCATGGGTGACCAGAATGGTGGTGACGCCCGCGTCTTCCAGCAGCCGCGCAACCATCTTGCGCATAGCGGCGCGCAATCCGGTGTCGAGCGCCGAGAACGGTTCGTCCAGCAGCATCAGCCGTGGCTGTTGCGCCAACGCCCGGGCCAGGGCCACTCGTTGTTGCTGGCCGCCGGACAACTCGTGAGGCCAACGCTCGGCCATCTTCGCGTCCAGTGCCACGCTGTCCATCAGTTCAGCAACCCGATGTTGCTTTTCATTGCCCTTGATGGACAAACCAAAGCCGATGTTCGCCGCCACGGTCATGTGCGGGAACAGTGCGCCGTCCTGTGGCACGTAGCCGATCAGGCGTTGATGCGCCGGCACTTCGTGGGTGCCGTCGACCAGGGTCTGGCCATTGAGCGAAAGACGCCCGGAATCGGGGAATTCGAAGCCGGCAATCATCCGCAGCAACGTGGTCTTGCCAGAGCCTGAAGGGCCGACGATGACTGTGCGACTGCCGCTTGGCACCGACAGGCTGACGTTGTCCAGAGCGCAATGGGCGCCATAGGACTTGTAGAGGGCATTCAATTCAAGAGTGTTCATCGGCCAGCCGTTTTTTTCGATTGGTGATAAAGAAGTCCGGTCAGCGGAAGCGACAGCACAACCATCAATAAGGCGTAGGGCGCAGCAGCGGCATAGTCGATTTCGCTGGTCATGGCCCAGAATCCGGTTGCCAGCGTGCGCGTGCCGTTAGGGGCCAGCAGCAGGGTGGCGGTCAGTTCGTTGGTGATTGCCAGGAACACCAGCGCCGCACCGGCGGCAGCCCCCGGAGCGGCCAGGCGCAAGGTGATCAGCCACAGGGCCCGGGCTGGCGAGCGGCCAAGGCTGCGGGCGATGTTTTCCAGTTCCACCGGGGCCTGGGCAATGCCTGCGCGCAGGCTCACCAGGGCGCGGGGCAAGAACATCAACAGGTACGCCAGCAGCACGGTGAAGGTGGTCTGGTAAATCGGCCGGGCAAAATGGATCGTGACGGTCACCAGCGCCAGCGCCACGATAATTCCGGGCAAGGAACTGGTAATGTAGTTGCAGCTTTCCAGTACCCGCTGCATTCGGCCGGGGTAGCGGATCGACAGCCAGGCAATCGGGATCGCCGCGCAGGTGGTCAGCGCCGCGCCGGCGACGCCGAGTAGCAGGGTTTGCTCCAGAGCGGGCAACAACTCGGCCATGTCCCAGACTTCCGCACCGCCAGCGATGAGCCATTTGCCCAGGGTGATGAGTGGAACACCCAGGGCCAGGGCGCAGGTCACGGTTTGCAGGGCCAACGACAGCATCGTTGAAGTGGTTTTCAGGATGACCACCCGTTGTTCCCGGGCGCTTCCCGATCCGACGCGAGCGTAACGTGCGGAGCCCCGGGCGGCGGATTCGGCCGTCAACATTGCCAGGCAACACAGTGCCAGCACACTGGCCAGCATGTGCGCCGCTGCGCCGTTGAAGGTCGACTTGAACTGATCGAAGATCGCGGTGGTAAAGGTGTCGAAGCGGATCATGGCATACAGGCCATATTCGGCCAGCAGGTGCAGACCGACCAGCAAGGCGCCGCCGCAGATCGCCAGGCGCAATTGTGGCAACACCACGCGGAAAAACACTTTCCAGGGTTTGAGCCCCATGGATTCGGCGACGTCTTCGATGGCCGGGTCAAGTCGGCGCAAGGTAGCCGCCACCGGCAAATACAAGAACGGGAAGTAAGCGATGACCGAGACCAGGACACCGGCAAACAAGCCGTGAATCGGTGGCACCAGGCTGACCCAGGCGTAGCTGTGAACGAACGCAGGCACCGCCAGCGGTGCGGTGGCCAGCAACGACCACCAGCGCCGCCCCGGCAAATTCGTGCGTTCCGTGAGCCACGCCAGCGTCACCCCCAGCGCCACGCACAAGGGAATCGTCAGCAGCACCAGCAACACGGTGTTGACCAGCAGTTCACCCACCCGGGGGCGGAACACCAGGGTCACCACGGTTGACCAGCCTGTCTGCAGGGACACGCCAATAACGTAAGCGATCGGTAGCAGTGCCAGTAAGGAAACCAGCACCGACAAACCGATCACCCATACACCGCCACGTCCCGCAAAGACTCCGCGGGATCGTCGGCGCAATTGTGTGGGTGTCGCCTCGGCGACACCCACAGGCAGGGTTTCAGGCATCAATTAGAGCAGTCCGGCCTGTGTCATCAGCTCCACGGCTTTTTTGCTGTCGAGTTTGGAAGCATCGACAGTCGGCGCATCGAGTTGCTGCAGAGGCACCAGTTTAGGGTTGGATTCAGCGTTCTTGCCCACGGCGTACTCGAACGACTTGCCGTTTTTCAGGACGGCCTGGCCATCCTTGCCGGTAATGTATTTGAGAAACGCCTGGGCTTGTTCTTTGTGTTTGCTGGAGGCGAGGACGCCGCCGCCGGAGATGCTAACAAAAGCGCCCGGATCTTTGTGCTTGAAATAGTGCAGGGCGGTGTTCTTGCTGTTTTCGCCAGTCTTGGACTGGTCCACCAGGCTGTAATAGTGGTAGATCACGCCACTGTCGATCTGCCCGGCATTCACCGCCTTGAGTACGGAGCTGTTGCCACGGTAGTTGGCGTAGTTGGTTTTCATCGCTTTCAGCCAATCCAGCGTGGCGGCTTCACCCTTTTGTTCCAGGATGGCAGCGACGATGGCCTGGAAGTCGGCACCGCCTGGCGATGCGGCCCAGCGACCTTTCCAGCTTGGATCGGCCAGGTCCATGATCGATTTCGGCAGATTGGCTGCCGACAGTTTGCTCGGGTTGTACACGAACACCGTGGAGCGCGCGGCAATCCCGACCCATTTGCCGTGGGCCGGACGGTAGGCGGAGTCAATCTGCTCCAGCGTGGCCTTTTCGACAGGCGCAAACAGCCCGGCGTTGTCGACCAGGACCATGGCCGGGGAGTTTTCGGTCAGGAACACGTCCGCCGGAGAAGCTGCACCTTCCTGTACGATCTGGTTGCCCATCTCGGTGTCGTCGCCATTACGCAAGGTAACGGGAATACCGGTTTCCTGGGTAAAACCCTCGACCCAGGCCTTGGTCAGGCCTTCGTGTTGCGCGTTGTACACTACGATGCCGACGGAGTCGGCTGCATAGGCCTGGCCAGCGCTCAGCAAAGCGGTGGCCAGCAGGGCCTTTTTCAAGAACGAAGGGATGTTGGGAAACATTCTGCGGGCTGCTCCTGGTGCGTTTTTTTGAAAAATCATGGGCATTGAATCGCCTGTAGACCAATGCGAATCATTTGCATATTTTGAATTGCAGGGAATGTAGAGATCCAAATGAGAAAATAACGTAAAAAAAACCGTTAATACATGTAATTTTCATTCAGATTAGCAGCACTGAGCCCACTGTGGTTCGACTCGTCGATCAAACGATGTCGCCGAGCAGAATATGACGCTGCCCCTGGCTGCCTTTTGTCGTGCCCTCGGCAATGACCAATAGCTGATCGGCAAAGCGTAGCGCCTGATTCAGGTCATGGATGGCGCTGATCACGATTTTCAAGTCTCGCAGATTGACCCGCTCCGGCCTTGCCGCTGTGCTGAACACCCCCGCCCATGAAGATCCGCTCGATGGCACCTGGCAGAAACGAAAAAAACCGAGAGGCCGGTTTGGCCACTCGGTTTTTCTCGTCTCGGTTGTCAGGGCTGGATTTGCGGGAAGATCAGGACCTGCAGGTTGCCGCGCTGATAACGCTTGCCGTCGGTTGGCAACGCCTCGACTTCCTGGATTTCATCGACGCTGTTGACCCTCATCACCACCCCGACCGAGCCTTTTTTACGTGCCTCGGACATCCATTGCCCGATGTCATGCAGGGTCACTTTGCGCGAGGCCGCGGCCGGATCCGAGAGGCCGTATTTGAGCTCGCCGACGACATTGTAGAGCGCCACCTCCGGTCGCCCGGTCAGCCACGACAAGGCCGAGGCTGCACCCAGGTCGTTGCTCAACAGCGAGGTGGTCTGGCTCAGGCTGTCCAGGTGTTCGGAGATAAACCGGTCGGGCATCTTGCTGTCGACAATCTGGCCCGGCATGGCGGCGGGAAGCAGAGCCACCAGTAGCCAGATGCCGAGGGCCGGCATCGCCCATAATGTCAATGGCCGCAGGATTTGCAGGGCGTTGGCGATGATCCAGCCCAGCAACACGATGAACGCCAGGGACAGGCTGAACATCTCGGTTTTTTCGAAAATCCCTTTGCTCAGTTGCAGGTACAACAAGGCAACCAGGGCTGTCGTGGCAATGACGACGTTGAGCCATCCGTTGACGCGAATCGTCCGTCCCCGTGCCTGTTGCAGCAGGCTGGTCAGCGCATTGCCCATCAGCAGCGCCAGCGGTAACAGGCACGGCATGATGTAAGTCGGCAACTTGCCGCTGCTCATGCTGAATATCGCCAATGGCAACAACAGCCAGAGCAGGAGAAAACCGCTGACGGGCTGACGCTTGTTGTTCCAGGCCTGGATGAACGTTGTCGGCAACAACGCGGTCCAGGGCAGGGCGGAAACGACCAGCATCGGCAGGTAGAACCACCACGGACGGGCGTGCTGCGCATTGTCGGCGGCGAAGCGGCGTACGTGCTCGTTCCAGAAGAAGAAATTCCAGAAATCCGGTTCCTGATGATGAATGGCCACTACCCAGGGCAAGCAGACTGCCGCGGCGACCACAACAGCCAGTGGCCCATAACGCAACAGTTCGCCGATGCGACGCTGCCAGATCATGTAGGGCAGGGCTATCACCGCCGGCAGCAGCCAGGCCAGAAAGCCCTTGGTCATGAAGCCCATGCCGCAGGCGATACCCAGGACTGCCCAGGATCCCAGGCGGGCGCGAGTGGTCCGACTGTCGATGGCAAACCACAGGGAAACCAGGCTCAGGTTGACCCAGAGGGTGAACTGCGGGTCGAGGTTGGCATACCCGGCCTGACCGGCAATCAGTCCGAAGCTCATGTACAACAGTGCGCAGGCAAAGCTTTTGCGCGGATCGCCCCAGAACCGGCGTGCAATCAGCCAGGTCAGCCATACGCTCAGCCCGGTACTCAGCGCTGATGCGATGCGTACCCCGAACAGATTGTCGCCAAACACTGCCTGACCGATGGCGATCATCCAGTACCCGGCAATCGGCTTCTCGAAATAACGAAGGCCCATGAAGTGCGGCGAGACCCAGTTCCCGCCCTGCAGCATTTCCTGGCTGATCTGGGCATATCGGGTTTCATCCGGAATCCACAAGCCGTGGCTCATCAGCGGTAGCAAGTAGAACGCGATGAACGCCAGTACCAAGGCGAACAGCATCCAGCGTTCATTGGCAGGTGCTGTTGGTGTGTGCAGGCGGGAAGAATGGCCAGCAAAATCTGGCAGTGGCTGATTTGACGTCATGTCTCGACCTTGGCGCTTAGATGGCTGGTTTAAGTGTGATGTACAACTTGCGAGAGAGAAAAACGGAATGATATTGAACGGCGAGAAGTTTAATCACACTTCTCGCTATTCTGTTCAGGCTTCATTCAGTCTGCATTGAAGTAACTTGTTACTAATGTTTTCGATAGGTAATGACTCAGTTTTTTTCTTGCAACAGGGTATTCCAGTCTTCCGCATTTACAATGCCGAGAACTTGCAATTGGCCATTGCCATCGATGCGGACAAACAACGAACTGCCGTACTCGGCGTCCTTCGCCGAATGCTTGAAGCCGGTCTGCTTTTCAAAGTCAGCGATGCAACCGCTGTGAGTCACCAGCACCAGGTTGCGATGGGCCACCTTGTGCGCCACGACGTCGTTACGCAGGGTCGTGCCGCAGGTGGCCAGCCACTCCTGGGGCCGTGGGTCGCTGTTGAACATGTAATGCGCGGTCTGCACGGTGCGCGTAACGGGGCTGGTCAGGATGTCGGTGTGTGTCAAACCCAGGCGCGCCAAGCCTTGCCCGACACCCGCCGCCGCCTCACTGCCGGCTCGGGTAATGCCATCGGCCGGGCCCAGGCAAGGATTGCTGGAGCGGTCGCAGCGTTCGGCATGACGCACCAGCACCGCGATCTCGCCGGCACCCCATTGTTGCAGCAATTGGGCCCGGGCTTGCGCGCCTTCCTGGGCCAGGTTGGTCGGTGATTTCGGCCACAGGACAAAACCGGTGACCAGCACGGCAACGGTCAGTGCACCAATGGCCACGACCGATCTGGACAGGCGCGAAGATGTTTTACGCGAGACGGAGTTGACCAAGTTTGTCCACCAATTGGAGCGCCGGGGAAGTGTTGTTAAACAAACCCTGAAACAGCGCGAAAAATGACCGCCGAGACCAGGTTCAGCGAGTTAACTGCGGCCCAAGTTAAATCTGCACAGCTGTCAGAACGGTGAAAGGAATGTGAAAAATTTGCAGAAGAGACTCCAGCGGCTAATTAGTTTGTTACTGGGAATTGTTATCTATTGCTCAAGCGTGGAATGACAGCGGGAAACAGATGGGCGTATGGGATGGGACTAACGGCGAACCTGCCGCCGTTAGTCCGGGAAGCGTGAAAAGGCTGTTCAGGGCGAAGGGCAGTTCGCCTGTGGTCTGGTGGCAGCCTGGCTGATCAGCGCGGCCAGGCGCTTGACGTTGTTTTGCTGGGCAAGCACCAGGTCGTCGATGCTCGCGCCTGACGGCGTTTGCAAGGTGCTGCGGCAAATCACCCGTTCCGTGTCGCCTGTACCGGCACTGCGCAGGCGCCATTTCACGTCCATCAATGCGTATTGACCGGGGACCGAGTCAAAACGCTGCACATCGACCCGCACCGAATATTTGCCTTGTACCGGACTGTTGCTCAATTGATCGGCCAGCGCATTGCGCAATTCGTCCACAAGGGTCGCACCCCACCACTGGGTTTCCAGGATTGCCAGGCCACTGTTGCTCTGGCGAATGACAATCTGCGCCCGATCGACCTGGGGCGGCACGCTGATCGTCTCGATCTGAATCACCCCGACGGTGGTCCTCGAATGATCGCCGGACTGGGTCGGTGTCAGGGTGTGAAATTGAATCGGGTCACTGCGGCAAGCGGCGAGCAGCAACACCGCGGTGACCAGGGTTAACTTCAGCGGTAAAGCCATGGGTGATGCTCCTGTGTTCAATTGCGCGGTGGCCCTTGCAGATCCATCGGGGCGGCATTGTTCGGACGGCCGCGAACCAGCGATTCCGGATGCCGTCCCAGGTAATCCGAAAGATCACGCAAGGATCTCGACGTGCGTCCCAGTTCATCCAGGGTCTGCCCCAGTTTTTCCCGTTGCGGCGAGTCCTCGGCCAAGGTCGTGCTGGCGGATTGCAGGGTCGAATTGGCCGTTTCCAGCGTCTTGCTGACATCCGACAAGGTGGATTGCACGCCAGGCAGGATCTTGCCGTTGAATTGCATCATGCCTTTGCGCAGTTCGACGAGATTGCCATCCAGGTTGCCGGCGATACGCTCGATCGGCAGTTTGTTGAGCTTGTCGACCATGGATTCGAGTTTTTCCTGCAATTGCTCGAGGCTGCCCGGAATGGTCGGAATCACGACCGGGCGTGCGTTTGCATCGAAAGCGACTTTTTCTGCCTTGGGGTAGAAATCCAGGGAGATGTACAACTGGCCGGTCAGGAAGTTACCGGTGCGGGCCTGGGCCCGCAGGCCGTTGTCGATAAAGGTGCCCATCAGACGCACACCCCCGGCTTCGTCATTGGGATCATGACTGAGCGCCTTGAGCATTTTGATGTGGGCCTGGCCCAGGCGTTGCGGGTAGATCACAATGCCGACGTTGACCGGAAAGGAACGTTTTTTCTCGTCGTAATCCAGATTCACCGCCACCACCTTGCCGATTTCCACCCCGAGGAACTCTACCGGAGCATCCACCTTGAGCCCGCGCAGTGCCTGGTCGAATCGCATGGCCAGGTACTGCGGCTTGCCGTTTGGCGGGGCGAGGGCGGTTTGTTGGTCGTCGAACAGCTCGTAGGCATATTCTGCCGCAGCAGGTTTATCGTCAGGGCTGTAGTCTGGCGCGCGGAAGGCAATGCCGCCCACCAGCAAGGAAGACAACGATTCGGTCTTGACCGCAAAACCATTGGCACCGACGTTCACGTCAATACCGCTGGCGTTCCAGAAACGGGTGTTTTCGGTGACGTATTTGTCATTGGGTGCATGGATGAACAGTTCTATGTTCACGCCCTTGCCGTCCGGGTCCAGTGCATAGGCCACCACTTGACCCACCGGGATCTTGCGGTAGTAAACCGGAGAGCCGATATCCAGCGACCCCAGGTCCTGTGTGAACAGGGTGAAACGCTTGCCCGGCTCGCCGTAGGTGATGGGCGGCGGGTTTTCCAGCCCCTTGAAGTTTTTTGCCCGGCCGTTGGCCTGGCCGATATCGGCACCGATGTAATCTCCCGATAGCAGCGTATCGATACCGGATACACCGCCAGCGCCAATTCGCGGTCGCACGACCCAGAATTGCGAATCTTCGCGGGTAAAGCTTTCGGCCTGCTTGGCCAGTTTGATGGTGGCGTTGACACTCTTCTGGTCATCGCTCAATTCCACATCGGAGACATGACCGATCACGACATTACGGTATTTGACCTCGGTTTTATTCGCGGTCAGGCCGTCCCCGGTCTTGAACGTGACAATGATGGTCGGGCCTTCCTGCAGCATGCTGTGAACCACCAGCGAAATACCCACCAGCACCGCCACGATCGGGACGATCCAGACCAGCGAGACACTGAAGCGGCGGGTCTTGATCGGCGCCGGCCCGGGGGCTTGCGGCCCGTCAGTGGCTTGTGACTTCATCCGTGACCTCCTCATTGTTTGGGTTTTCGCGTTCTTTATCCCAGATCATGCGTGGATCGAAACTCATCGCCGACAGCATGGTGAACACCACAACCAGACCAAAAAACAGAATGCCCGGACGCGGTTCGATGTCGGCCAGGGCCTGGAATTTCACCAGCGAGGCCACCAGGGCGACAACGATCACATCGAGCATCGACCAGTAGCCGATGACCTCGACGAACCGGTACAGCTTCGATCGTTCCATGCGCGCCCACTCGCTGTCGCGGTGCACGGTGACCAGCAGCAAGGTGATGGCGACGAACTTGACGCCCGGCACCGCGATACTGGCAATGAAAATGATCAGGGCAATGTCCCAGGCGCCGGCTTCCCAGAACTCCAGCACGCCGCTCATGATCGTGCTGTCGGAACCGTTGCCGACCATTTCGGTGTTCATCACCGGCAGCAAATTGGCCGGGATGTAAAACACCAGGGCGGCGATCATGTAGGCCCAGGTCCGGGCCAGCGAATTGGTTTTGCGTCGGTGCAAAGGTGCGCCGCAGCGTTCGCATTCGTGAGGGTCGTCAGTCATGTCGCAGGCCAGCCCGCAGCTGTGACACAGGCACAGGTTGAGCTCGTCGGCGTACGGAGGCGTGCTCATAAAATGTCCCATAAGTCGCGGATATCGCGCCCGGCGATGCGGATCATCATCAGACTCAGCGCAGCCAGGGCAAACAGCCCTATGCCGGGCAGCACATCAAGCAGTCCGGCGAGTTTGATCACGGCAACCATGGCGCCCAGCAGGCAGACTTCGAGCATGCTCCAGGGCCGCAAGGCTTCCAGCCAGCGCATGCAGAATTTGAACCCGGGCGAGCGTTGCCGGGCGAGGGCGAAGCCCAACACCCAGATCAGCAGCAACAACTGGAAGATCGGCGCAATGATCATGGCGATCGCCGCCACCATGGCGATGAATGTGATGGGCCCCAGGCTCAGGGCCAACACCGAGTCCCACAGGGTCGCACTGTTTTTCATGCCTTTTAGGCTGATGCTCATCACCGGATAGAAATTGGTGAACAGCCATAGCATCAACGCCGTGAAGGTCAGCGCAAGACGCTGTTCGACCGTGAGGCCGTTATAGCGTTGAAGCACACCGCCGCAGCGCGTACACAGGGTTTTCTGATGTTTTGCGAGCGTTACTTTCTGGTACACGCTGTCGCAGTGCTCGCAGATGATCAGCTGATCAGTAGTTGCCATGGGCCAGGCTCAACAGAAGGCAGGAAATTCAGAGCACCCCCTCAATATAGAAGTGCCTTGCAATTGAGCAAATCGAAAGTCGAAACAACGGAATCGAGTGAGAGTGGGAGCGGCGGTGCGGCGATCCCACAGGATGATTGTTTCAGCCGAGCATTTCCCGCATCCGATACCAGAACATGCCAAGGGCCAGCAGTGGCGAGCGCAGGGCACGCCCGCCGGGGAAGGTCATGTGCGGCACGGCGCTGAACACGTCGAAGCCTTTGCTGTGGCCGGCATTGATCGCTTCGCCCAAGAGCCTGGCGCACCAGTGAGTCACGTTCAGGCCATGGCCGGAGTAACCCTGGGCGTAGTACACGTTCGGGTGCTGGCTCAAGCGCCCGACCTGCGGGAAGCGGTTGGCCGAGATGCCAATCATGCCGCCCCACTGAAAATCGATGCGCGCACTGGCCAGTTGCGGGAAGACCTTGAGCATCTGCGGGCGCATGTAGGCAGCGATGTCCGAAGGATCGCGCCCGGAGTAATGACAGGCGCCGCCGAACAACAAGCGCCGATCAGCCGAGAGCCGGTAGTAATCCAGGCCGACTTTCTGGTCGCACAAAGCGACGTTGTGAGGGATCAGTTGTCTGGCGGCGTCTTCTGACAGGGGTTCGGTGGCGATGATGTAGCTGCCCGCCGGGAGCACTTTGCCGCTGAGTTTCGGTTCCAGCTCTTCCAGATGGGCATTGCACGCCAGCACCAACGTGCCCGCACGCACCGTGCCACCGCCACAGCGTACTTGCACGGTGCTGCCGTGGATCAGCTCCAGCACCGGGCTCTGCTCGAAGATCTGCACGCCAAGGGATTCGGCGACTTGCGCTTCGCCGAGTGCCAGGTTCAGCGGATGCAGGTGGCCCGAGCCCATGTCTACCAGGCCGCCGGCGTAAACGCCGGAGTTCACCACGTGCTCGCGGATCTGGTCAGGTTCGATCAAGCGGGTTTCATGAGCGTAACCGGACTCAAGCAGTTCGGCGTGCTCGGCCTTCAACCCGGCAAAGTGTGCCGGGGTGTTGGCCAGTTCGCAGAAGCCCCAGCGCAGGTCGCAATCGATGCCGTGTTCGCGGATGCGATTGGCCACGACTTGCACCGACTCGGTCCCGGCGTGTTCCAGGTATTGCACGCCATCGGCGCCGATGTGTTTGGCGAAACCGCTGACGTCATGGCCGATACCACGAATCAACTGGCCGCCGTTGCGCCCGCTGGCACCCCAGCCAATCCGCCGGGCCTCCAGCAGTACCACCGAGAGCCCGCGCTGGGCCAGTTCGATGGCGGTGTTGATGCCGGTGAAACCCGCGCCGACCACGCAGACATCGGCTTCAAGGTCCGAGGCCAGCGCGGGACGCTGCTTCATGCCCTTGGCGGACGCCGCGTAATAGGAGAGGGCGTGTTCCTTGGTGTACTGATTCATTTGTTGGACTTCACTTTGCTCCACGAGCGGGTCATCAGGCGCATGATCGACTGCGGCGGCGTGGTGGAGATGTAGAGTTTGTCGAGGACTGCCTGGGATGGATAAACCTCGGGATTGCTGACCAGCTCAGGGTCCATGTACTGCTTGGCGGCCGGGTTCGGGTTGGCATAGCCGACCGACGCACTGACCTTGGCGATCACTTGCGGGTCCAGCAGGTTGTTGATGAAGGCGTGGGCTTCTTTCGGATTGCTGGCGTCGGCGGGGATGGCCAGCAGGTCAAACCACAGGTTGGCGCCTTCTTTGGGTATGGCGTAGGCGATGTTTACACCGTTTTTTGCTTCCTTGGCACGGTTGGCGGCCTGGAACACGTCGCCCGAGTAACCGAACGCTACGCAGATGTCGCCGTTGGCCAAGTCCGAGACGTACTTGGAGGAGTGGAAGTAGGTGATGTAAGGGCGGATCTGCAGCAGCTTGGCCTCGGCCTTTTTGAAGTCCTCGGGGTTTTCGCTGCGCGGGTCCATGCCCATGTAGTTGAGAATCGCCGGGAACACTTCGTCCGCCGAGTCCATCATCGACACGCCGCAGGCGCTGAGCTTCTTGATGTTTTCCGGTTCGAACAGCACGGCCCAGGAATCGATGTGATCGATGCCCAGCACCTGCTTGACCTTGTCGACGTTATAGCCGATGCCATTGGTACCCCACAGGTACGGCACCGAGTGCGCGTTGGCCGGATCGTTTTTTTCCAGCAGCGTCAGCAGTTTCGGGTCGAGGTTGTTGAAATTCGGCAGTTGCTCGCGATCGAGCTTGAGGAACGCACCGGCCTTCACCTGGCGAGCGAGGAAGTGGTTCGACGGCACCACCACGTCATACCCGGTACGACCGGCAAGCAGTTTGCCCTCCAGGGTTTCGTTGGAATCGAATACGTCGTAGATCACCTTGATCCCGGTTTTGGCCTGGAAGTCGGCGAGGGTGGTTTCGCCGATGTAGTCGGTCCAGTTGTAGACACTGACTTGTGCCTGAGCCTGGGCACCGGCACTGAACAGCGCTGCCAGCGCGAGCGGGACCATGGATTTCAATAGACGCATATCGACACCTTTTCGAATTGTTGGATTTTCAGGCGTTGGCGTTCTCCCTGTGGGAGCGGGCTTGCTCGCGAAGGGGCCGGGTCAGCCAGCATTTTTGCTGAATGACACACCGCATTCGCGAGCAAGCCCGCTCCCACAGGGGGACGCGGTTGCAGGCTGGATTTGGTTTATCAGACGCTGAGCATCAGGAACTCACGTTCCCAGGAGCTGATCACCCGTTTGAAGTTCTCGTGCTCGGCGCGCTTGACCGCGACATAGCCCCGCACGAACTTGCTGCCCAGGTAGCGGCTGATGGTGTCGCATTCTTCCATCTGGGTCAGGGCATCCTCGATGGTGATCGGCAGACGCAGATTGCGACGCTCATAGGCGCGACCCTGGACCGCTGCGCTCGGCTCGATGCGCTCGACCATGCCCAGGTAACCGCACAGCAGGCTGGCGGCGATGGCCAGGTACGGGTTGGCATCGGCGCCCGGCAGCCGGTTCTCGACGCGCATGGCGTCCGGGCTGGAGGTTGGCACGCGCAGGCCGACGGTGCGGTTTTCTTCGCCCCATTCGACGTTCACCGGCGCCGAGGTATCCGGCAGGAAGCGGCGGAACGAGTTGACGTTCGGCGCAAACATCGGCAGCACTTTCGGGATGTACTTCTGCAAGCCACCGATGTGATGCAGGAACAGCTCGCTCATGTTGCCATCGGCATCGGCAAAGATCGGCTGGCCGGTGGCAATGTCTACCACGCTCTGGTGAAGGTGCATGGCGCTGCCAGGCTCATCGCCGACCGGTTTGGCCATGAAGGTTGCCGCCACGTTGTGCTTGAGCGCCGCTTCACGCATGGTGCGCTTGAACACGGTGATCTGGTCGGCGAGGTCCAGTGCGTTGCCATGACGGAAGTTGATTTCCATCTGTGCCGGGCCGTCTTCATGGATCAGCGTGTCGAGGTCCAGGCCTTGCAGTTCGCACCAGTCGTAGACGTCTTCGAACAGCGGATCGAATTCGTTGGCCGCGTCAATGGAGAACGACTGACGACCGCTTTCGGCGCGGCCCGAACGGCCCATCGGCGCCTTGAGCGGCAAGTCCGGATCTTCGCAGCGCTGGGTCAGGTAGAACTCCATTTCCGGCGCGACAATCGGCCGCCAGCCTTTGTCGGTGTACAACTGCAGGACTTTTTTCAGCACGTTGCGCGGTGACAGTTCGATTGGGTTGCCGAACTTGTCGAAGGTGTCGTGGATCACGATGGCGGTCGGCTCGATGGCCCATGGCACCACGTAGACGGCGTCGGCGTCCGGCTTGCAGACCATGTCGATATCGGCCGGATCGAGCAGGTCGTAGTAGATGTCGTCGTCGACAAAGTCCCCGGTTACCGTTTGCAACAGCACACTTTCCGGCAGGCGCATGC
The DNA here is from genome assembly GCF_047324915.1 of Pseudomonas sp. Pseusp16. NCBI lineage: Bacteria > Pseudomonadati > Pseudomonadota > Gammaproteobacteria > Pseudomonadales > Pseudomonadaceae > Pseudomonas > Pseudomonas sp. Pseusp16. The sequence continues at coordinate 1,266,701 of NZ_CP168522.1, forward strand.
CTCGCTCATGCAGGAACTTGTTGGTGGGTGCGATTTTGCCGCGTGCAATGCCGGTCAGGTCGCTGACGACGCACTCGACTTCGGTAATCTTGTGATCTTTCAGCCAAGTGAACAGCTGATCGAAAGGGGCATTCATAAAGACCTCGTTATTGGTTTTATTAACGCCAGGAGAGGCCGGTTTCATCCGCCGGACACTTCCCCTGTAGCGCGTTGACGTCTATCTTGGGCGAGCCTTGCAGTTCCATCTATCCACTTTAAGCAGCACAAAGCGCACCAAAAGAGTGCGTAAGGTCACTTATGTCGACGTGCAATTCACTCCGGGTCCAAGCCTTCAATACCGCCGATGTCGCCGAGCAAATCCGCGCCACGCCGGGCTGGGTCCAGCATTACCAACAGATGTCGCCGGGGCATTTCGCAGGTAGGGTGCGCTACCTGGATCTACAGGGCGTGGAGATTTACGAAGAGCACATGAACACCCGGGTCGAGCAGAATTTCAGCGCGCCCCAGGGGTCGCTGTCGTTCTGCTTCGATCGCGGCGACAACGCGCTGTATGTGTTGAATGGCGAAAGTCGCAACATCTGGATTACCCCAGAGAACTACCAGGAAATCGCCGTGGTATTCGGTCCGGAGTTTGTAAAACGCCATAGCCTCGACATCGCCCGGCTCGAAGGGCTGTTCATGGCACCGCTCAATTCTCAGCAGAATGCGCTGTTCTGCCGTTGGCTCAGCGGTACCCTGACGCGGCTGTCACAGACCTTCGACCCACCGAGCCGCGAAGCGCTGACCCAACAGCTGCTGGAAGACTGTCTGTTCATTCTTGACAACGCGTGTGTCGGCCTCGACCAGGGCGCATTGCAGCGCCGAGCGGGAGAGCGGGCGATCATGAAGCGGGTAGGGGAATGGGCGGCGGACACCCCGGAAGAACACCTCAACCTGCTGGAGCTGTCCCAGGTTGCCGGGGTTTCACTGCGCCAGTTGCAGCATGCGTTCAAGACCTACACCGGCATGGCGCCGACCCAATGGCTGCGCTTGCGCCGACTCAACAGCGCCCGCCGCGAACTGCTGAGCCGCACGCCCGCGCAAACCACCGTGGCCGAAGTGGCCATGCATTGGTCGTTCTGGCATTTGGGGCGGTTTTCCAGCAGCTATCGTGCGCTGTTCAAGGAATTGCCGAGCGACACCCTCAAGCGTGCGAGTGTCGCGCAGCCAGTCGGGCGCGGCCGGCGTTAGAACGTCGGCGGCGTAATCACCCAGATCACCACCGCGTCCACCTCGCCGGGATTACCGTAACGGTGAGGTTCCTGGCTGGAAAAGCTGAAGCTGTCGCCTTCATTGAGCTGGAAGTGACGCTCGCCAACCCACAGCTCAAAACTGCCGGACAGCAGGAAACCGGCTTCTTCACCTTCGTGGCTGTAGCTTTGCTGGCTGTAGGTGCCGGGCGGGAAACGCGAGTGGAGCATTTCCAGTTGACGGTTGGCTTGCGGCGTCAGCAACTGGTCGACGATGCCGTCTTCGTAATGCACGTTCAGGCGGCTGTTCTTGCGCACCACCACGCCATCGTCCTCGGGGGCGGTGACCGCTTCACTGGCGAAGAACCACTGGATGGTGACACCGAGGCTGCGGGCAATGTTGAACAGCGCCGGAATCGACGGGTAGGCGAGGTTGCGTTCCAGCTGGCTGATGTAACCGGCGGTGAGTTCGCTCTGTTGCGCCAGTTCCGCCAGGGTCATGCCCCGACGTTTGCGCAGGCCGCGAATGCGCGTGCCGAGAAAATGCGGTTCGGCGTTGCCGGGTGCGGGCGGGGTCGTGCTGTTGTTGCTCATAATCAATTCCGAACCGGAGGAATGGCGCAAATCCCTTGTCTCTTGTAGGAGCGAGCTTGCTCACGATGGTCGTTAACGATAACGCTGGAAGCCTGACACCCAGCAGTGTTCTCGGGTTCATCGCGAGCAGAGCTCGCTCCTACAGGGTTGGTGTTAGCCATTAAAGCCCCGGAGTATAAACAGCCTTAAAGTTCCCACGCGACTTTCAGGCCTTCATATATCGCTTCTTCGACAGTGCGCGGCGCCAGGCAGTCGCCGATGCGGCGAAACTCAACCAACCCCTGCAGCTCGGCACCCAGGGTATCCACCGGCTGGTGACCCTGGCACAGCACCAGGGTGTCGATGTTCTCCATCAGCATCGGTTCGCCACTGGCGGTGTGTTGCAGGTAGACCGTGTTGTCATCGCAGCCATACAGGCGCGCATACGGCGTGATCGGCACCCCCAGTTTATGCAGCTCGCCGGCCAGTTGATCGCGCACGTACAGTGGCAGGTTTTCCCCGCAATGGGTGCCGTTGACCGCCAGTTGTACCTGATGCCCGGTGCGAACCAGGCGCTCGGCGATGCCGGGGCCGATCCAGTCGCAGCGCCAGTCGACCACCACCACCGAACGGCCGATCTGTACTTCATCGCGCAGTACTTGCCAGGCGTCTACCACCTGTAGCTCACCACCGCGCTCAAAGGCTGGCCAATACGGCTCGGCACCGGTAGCGACGATCACCATGTCCGGTTTTTGCTGTTCCACCAGTGCCCGGTCGACCCGTGTGTTGCGCACCACGCGCACCCCGGCCAGCTCCATTTCCCGCTGCAGGTTGGTGCTGGCACCGCCGAATTCACTGCGCCGTGGCAGCAGTTGTGCAAGCAACACCTGACCGCCCAGTTGTGAACCGGCTTCGTACAGGGTCACGTCGTGTCCACGCTGGGCAGCGACGGCGGCGGCTTTCATGCCGGCCGGGCCGCCGCCGGCGATCATGATGCGCTTGCGATTGATTGTCGGTTTACGTTCGCCAAAAATCAGTTCGCGACCGGTTTCCGGGTGCTGGATGCAGGAAATCGGCAAGCCTTTGTGGAAGTGCCCGATGCACGCCTGATTGCAGGCGATACAGGCGCGCACGTCTTCCACGCGGCCGGTATCGGTCTTGTTGGGCATCTGCGGGTCGCAGATCAGCGCGCGGGTCATGCCGCAGACATCGGCCTGGCCCCGGGCCAGAATCAGCTCGGCTTCCTGGGGCTGGTTGATGCGCCCGGTGACGAACAACGGAATGTTCAGGCTGGCCTTGAACGTTCCGGCTTCCCGGGCCAGGTACGCTGCTTCGATCGCCATGGGCGGCACGATGTGCACCGCGCCGCCAAGCGACGCCGAGGTGCCGGCGACGATGTGCACATAATCGAGCTGCGCTTGCAGCGACTGCACGGCGGCCAGGGATTCATCTTCGGTCAGGCCTTCCGGGTCGCGCTCGTCGGCAGAAATGCGCAGGCCGACGATGAACTGCTCATCGGTCGCCCCTCGCACGGCTTTGATGACTTCGCGCAGAAAACGCAAACGCTGGTCCAGTTCACCGTTGTAGCCATCGGTGCGCCGGTTGACCCGCGGATTGATGAATTGCGCCGGCAGGTAACCGTGGCTGGCGACCACCTCGACGCCATCGATCCCGGCCTGATGCAGTCGCCGGGCGGCAGCGGCATAACCGGCGACGATCTCGTCGATCATGGCCTGATCCAGCGCGCGGGGCATCACCCGGAAGCGTTCGTTGGGCACCGACGAGGCGGAGTAGGCCACCGCCAGCAGGCCATCGCTGGACTCCATGATTTCCCGCCCCGGATGGAACACCTGGGACAACACTACAGTGCCGTGGGCATGGCAGGTTTGCGCCAGTTTGCGGTAACCCTCGATGCACGCATCGTCGGTGGCCATCAATACGTGGGAGGTGTAGCGCGCACTGTCGTGCACACCGGCCACTTGCAGCACGATCAGCCCGGCGCCGCCTTCGGCCCGCGCCCGGTGATAGGCGATCAATTGCTCATTGACCAGGTTGTCGGTGGGCATCGACGTGTCGTGACCACTGGACATGATGCGGTTTTTCAGGCGCTTGCCGCGGATCTCCAGGGGTTCGAACAGGTGCGCGAAGGCAGGTGTCGAGGTCGGCATGGTGCGGGTACTCCAGGCAGGCTGAGCTCTGTAGGAGCGAGCTTGCTCGCGATGGACGTTAACGATAACGCGTGTTGTCTGGATGAACGCGTCGCCCTCAGGTCCATCGCGAGCAAGCTCGCTCCTACAGAGGCAAAAGGTTTTCGGTGTTGTTATTTTCAGCTATAGAAATTTACCTTCAGTAAAAAATCAACTTGTTTTTTTACTGCGCCTTGCAGTAATTTCACTTCGAGCCTGCTCCTGGGGCTTACCTCACAACAATAAAAAAGGGCCTGGGCGGAATGTGTCCGCAGGGCACCTGCCAGAGGAACCACTGATGAAATCGAATACGCTCAAGCACGGTTTTTATCCCTTGGTGTTGTCCGTGGCCATGGGCCTGGGCAGTGCCCAGGCAGCATCGGACATGGTGGTGGTCGGTTACGGCGGAGCCGGACAAAAAGCCCAGGACGTGGCGTTCTTTCAACCTTTCGCCGCCGTGGATCAAAGCAAAGTGATCCAGAGCGAATACAACGGCGAGATGGCCAAAATCAAAGTGATGGTCGACACCGGCAACGTCGATTGGGACGTGGTGCAGATCGAAGGCCCGGACCTGATGCGCGGCTGCGAAGAGGGCATGTACGAACGCCTGGACTGGACGCGCCTGGGGCACGCCGACCAGCTGATCCCCGAAGCGGCACAGGAGTGCGGTTCCGCCGCGCTGGTGTGGAGCGTGGCGATTGCCTACGACACCGACAAACTGGCCCAGGCCCCGACCTCGTGGGCAGACTTTTGGGACGTGAAGAAAACCCCCGGCAAACGCGGGCTGCGTAAACGCGCGGTGTACAACCTGGAGTTCGCCTTGCTGGCCGACGGCGTGAAAACCGAAGACGTCTACAAGGTACTCGGCACCCCGCAAGGCGTGGACCGGGCATTCGCCAAACTCACTGAACTCAAGCCTTACATCCAGTGGTGGGAAGCCGGCGCGCAACCGCCACAGTGGCTGACCGCCGGCGACGTGGTGATGACCTCGACCTACAGCGGACGCATCGCCGACGCCGCGCAGAAAGGCAGCCATCTCGGCCTGGTCTGGCCCGGCAGCCTGTACGGCATGGACTACTGGGCGATCATCAAAGGCTCCAGACATGTGGATCAGGCCAAGCGTTTCATTGCCTTCGCCAATCAGCCGGACGCCCAGGTCAACTATGTGCAGCAGATCCCTTACGGCCCGACCAACACCCAGGCCGCCGCGCGACTGGACGACAAACTGGCGCAATGGGTGCCCACTGCGCCGCAGAATCTCAAGGGTGCACTGTCGATGAACGTCGGTTTCTGGGTCGATCATGGCGAAGAGCTCGAAGAGCGCTTCAACGCCTGGGCCAGCAAATAAACGCGGATGGCTGGACGTGTCGAAGCGTCCAGCCTTGCTGTCTTCCTCAGCCGATCAGCCTGGAGAACCAGAACAATGAACAAAATCGCCAGCCATCTGGCCCCTGAGCGCAGCGCAATCGAGCAGCGTCTGCGTGAGGAATTGGCGGCCTGTTACCGCCTGATTGCGCACTTTCGCATGACCGATTTGATCTTCACCCACATCTCGGTGCGCATTCCGGGGCCGGAACATCACTTTCTGATCAACCCTTACGGGCTGATGTTCGACGAGATCACCGCGTCCAACCTGGTCAAGATCGACCTCGATGGCCACGCCGTGGAGCCGTCGCCGTACCCGGTCAACCCGGCCGGTTTCGTGATTCACAGCGCCATCCACGGCGCGCGGGAAGATGCGCAATGCGTGCTGCACACCCACACCAGATCCGGGTGCGCGGTGGCGGCGTTGAAGTGTGGGTTGTTGCCGGTGAGCCAGATTTCCATGGAGTTCCATGGCCGGGTTGCCTACCACGACTACGAAGGAGTCGCGCTGGACCTGAGCGAGCAAGAGCGCCTGGTTCAGGATATCGGCGATAAGCCGGTGCTGATGCTGCGCAATCATGGATTGCTGACCGTCGGCGAGACGGTGAGCCAGGCGTTCCTGCGCATGTACTACCTGGAGAAGGCCTGTGAAATCCAGTTGGCGGCCATGGCTGCCGGAGAACTGGTGCTGCCATCGGCTGAGGTTTGCGCGCACACCGAACGCCAGTTCAATGATCCGGGGCGACCGCTGGAGGAGGGAGAGCTGAATGACCCGGATGCCATGCAATTGGCCTGGGCGGCGTTGTTGCGAATGCTGGAGCGCATTGCACCGGATTATCGCGACTGATCTCGATTTTTCGGTTGTTCAGACTGACCCCTTCGCGAGCAAGCCCGCTCCCATAGTTGATCCGGGGTTGCCGCAAATTCTGTGTACGACGCAAATCCCCTGTGGGAGCGGGCTTGCTCGCGAAGGGCACAGCACGGTCTATCAGACTGGCAGATGACTGGAGGTATTGCCCGCTCTTGCTGTACAGTCGTTCAGCCCGCCGCTTACCCGTGCGGGCTTTAACGATTGAACCTAAGGAGCGTGTCGCCCATGAATCAGGAAGCCCGTTTTTCCCGAATGGAACCGGAGTTGCGCAAAGCCAACCTGATCGAGGCGACGCTGGTGTGCCTCAAGCGTCACGGCTTCCAGGGCGCGTCGATCCGCAAGATTTCCGCCGAGGCCGGGGTCTCGGTAGGGCTGATCAGCCATCACTACTCCGGCAAGGATGAGCTGGTGGCCGAGGCCTACATGGCGATTACCGGGCGGGTCATGACCCTGCTGCGCGACGCCATGGAGCAAGCCGCGCCGAATGCCCGGGAGCGCTTGTCGGCATTTTTTCGCGGGTCGTTTTCCGCCGAACTGCTCGATCCGCAGCTGATCGATGCGTGGCTGGCGTTCTGGGGCGCGGTGAAAACCGCCGAGGCCATCAACCAGGCCCACGATCATTCCTATGGCGAGTATCGCGGCATCCTGCGCAAGGTGCTGGCGCAACTGGCCCAGGAGGAGGGCTGGGAAAGTTTCGACGCCGACCTTGCCGCCATCAGCCTCAGCGCATTGCTCGACGGCTTGTGGCTGGAGTCCGGGCTGAACCCCGGCACCTTCACCCCGGAGCAGGGCATCCAGATTTGCGAGGCCTGGGTCGATGGCTTGCAGGCCGGTGGTCGCCAGCGTTTTCGCCTGCAGACGAGCGACTGTTGATCAGTCGTTCAGCAATGGATACTCTCTGGCGCCGATGCAGGAAAACACTCTAATAAGAAACTGGCCTTCGGGCCTGAGCCGGACACCAAGCGATGACTCCTCGGGTATTGATCGTCGATGACGATCCGCTGATTCGCGATCTGCTGCACGCCTACCTGTCCCAGGAAGGCTACGACGTCCATTGCGCCGCCACGGCGGAACTGGCGGAAACCTTCCTGGCCAGCCAGACCGTGGACCTGGTGATGCTCGACATCCGCCTGCCGGGCAAGGACGGCCTGACCCTGACCCGCGAGCTGCGGGTGCGCTCGGAAGTCGGGATCATCCTGATCACCGGGCGCAACGACGAAATCGACCGCATCGTCGGCCTCGAATGCGGCGCCGATGACTACGTGATCAAACCCCTCAATCCAAGGGAACTGGTGTCCCGGGCGAAAAACCTGATTCGCCGGGTACGTCATGCGCAAACGCCAGCGCCTGCCGTCGCGGTGGCCAAGCCGGTCAAGCAATTCGCCGACTGGGCGCTGGACACCGACCGCCGCCGGCTGATCGATTCGTCCGGCAGTGAAACGCTGTTGACCCACGGCGAATACCAGTTGCTCAGCGTGTTCCTGCGCAACAGCGGCCACACCCTCAGCCGCGACCAGTTGATGGACCAGATCCGCAACCGCGAATGGGTGCCCAACGACCGCTCCATCGACGTGCTGGTCGGGCGCCTGCGTCGCAAGCTGCACGACGATCCGGCCGAACCCCAGTTGATCATCACCATTCACGGCGCCGGTTACCTGTTCACCGCCGGTGTGGCGGCCTGAACTTGATGAGGCGTTGGCTTTGGCTGCTGGCGGTGTTTGTGGCCGGCCATGCCGTCGCGGCGGACAAGGTTCGCTATTGCGATTACCCGGTGTACCCGCCGATCTCCTGGAGTGACGGCAAGCAGGTTCGCGGACTGGCGCCCAGCGTGGTGAAGCACTTGTTCGGCCAGTTGGGGTATGAGGTCGAGATGGTCGTGCTGGGCAACTGGAAACGCTGCCTGCTGGACGCCGCCGAAGGCCGGGTCGATGTGGTGCTGGCCTACAGTTCCGCGCAACGGGAACAGAGCATGCTGTTCTCGACGGTGCCGGTATTGCGTGAAGAAGTGGCGCTGTTCATCAATCGTCAGCACCCGGTGAAATTCGAACAGCTGGACGACCTGGCCCATTACCGTGGCGGCCTGTTGTTCGGCGAGAGCTACGGCGTGGCGTTCGATCGCATGGTCGCGCGCTACAACAACATCGAATGGGTCTCCGACAGCCACCAGAACTTCGGCAAGCTGATTCGCGGGCGCATCGATTTCATCACCCAGGAGCGGCGCACCGGCCAGTTGTACGTGGAAAATCTGCCCGGCGGCCAGGACATCGTCGCCTTGCCCAAGGCGTTGAGCGTGGACTACCTGCGGGTCGCCGTGTCACGGCGCTCGCCATTGGCCAATCGCATGCCCGAGATCAACGCGCTGTTGCAGCGCATGGTCGATGCGGGTGACATCGAGCGCTGGCTCAACGAAAGCGAAGTGACCTACCGCGACATGATCAACCTGCCGGCGGATACGCAATGATTCGCGCCCGTCCCGGTGGACTGCTGCGACGGCTGCTGCTGTTCATTCTGTTGTTCAGCCTGTGCTTCACCGTGCTGGCCAGCAGCGTGCAACTGTACATCGAGTATCGACGGGAAATGCGCGACATCGACTCACGCATGGAGTTGATCCGCGCCGGCTACCTGGCCAGCCTGGAGCGCAGCCTCTGGGACTTGAACCAGGAACAGTTGAAGGTGCAGTTGCGCGGACTGGTGGACTTCTCCGATGTCGCCCGGGTGCATTTGACCAGCGCCGACTTCGACCTGTTGCAGGGCAATCCCGAGCCGGTCGGGCCGTTGCGCATCGAGCGGTTCGCCCTGGACTATCAACCGCCGTCCGGCCCGTTGCGCAACCTCGGCGAACTGGAAGTGAGCACGGATCTGGGGGCGGTGTACCAGCGACTCTACGCCACCGGTTTGACCAGCCTGTTGTGGATGGCGGTGTTTCTCTGCGGTCTGGCCGTTGCGCTGTCGGGCTTGTTTTATCGACTGGTGACCCGGCACCTGAAAGTCATGGCCGAGTTTGCCCGGCGCATCGCCGCCGGTGAATGGCAAGAACCCTTGCACCTGGACAAGCGTCGCGGCAGTGACGAAATCGATACCGTGGCCCACGCACTGGATGACATGCGTCGGTCGATCCTGCGGGACATCGAGCGCCGGGAAAGCGATCGCCTGGCCTTGCAGGACAACCGTGACGAACTGCTGAAAATGGTCGAGCGCCGTACCGCCAGCCTGATGCGGGCCAAGGATGAAGCGGAAGCGGCCAACCTCGCCAAATCGCGGTTTCTGGCGACCATGAGCCACGAACTGCGCACGCCCCTCAACGGCATCCTCGGCATGGCCGAACTCTTGCGCGGCGCACGTCTGGATGCACAGGACGGCAAACGTCTGGATGCCTTGCACAAGGCCGGCGAAGGCTTGCTGACCATCCTCAACGAAGTGCTGTATTTCGCCAGGCTGGAGGAGGGCGTCAGCCATCCTGAACCGGTGGATTTCTCGCTGCGCCAGTTGCTCGACGAGGTGCTGACACTGTTGGAGCCGCGAGCGCTGAACAACGACACGATCCTGAGTTGCCGCGTTGATCAGCGGATTGCCGAGTATCACCACGGCGCCGAGCAGTTCCTGCGTCAAGTGCTGAGCAACCTGCTGGCCAACGCGATCAAGTTCACCGAAGGCGGCGAAGTCAGCGTCGAGGTGGCGCTGCTCGCTGAAACCGGCGAACAGGCCGGGCAGCGCTTGCGGGTCAGTGTCACGGACGACGGCATCGGCATTGCTCCGGCGATGCAGGCGAAGATTTTCGAGCGCTTCACCCAGGCCAGCGAAGAAGTCGCGCAGCGTTTTGGGGGCACCGGTTTGGGATTGGCGATCTGCAAACATCTGGTGGAGCAGATGGGCGGCTGCATCGGCGTGGACAGTGAAGTGGGGCGCGGCAGTTGCTTCTGGTTCGAGCTTTGCCTGCAGCCGGCCAGCGCTGTGGTGGCAGTCGCGCCGGTTCGCGCGGTAGGACCGGTCCTGAATATCCTGGTGGTCGAAGACGTGGCGCTCAACCGCGAGGTGGCCATGGGCTTGCTGCAACGGGACGGCCACCGAGTGTGGCTGGCTGAAGAGGCGCAACAGGCGCTGGAGCACTGTGCAGCGCAGGCTTTCGATCTGTTGCTGCTGGACGTTCATCTGCCGGGCATCAGCGGTGTCGAGTTATGCCGACAGATCCGCCACGGCGACGGGCCGAACCGCCATACCCGCATTTTCGCCCTGACCGCCAGCGTACAGCCGGCACTGGTGCGCGGTTATCTGGAGGCCGGCATGGATGGCATCCTGGCCAAACCCTTGAAGCTGGATAACCTGCGCCAGGTACTGGAGGGGCACACACCCGTCGCCGACTCGCTTGTGCATGACGAGACGATGGACTGGTCGCTGTTGCAGACCCATCGCAACTTGCTCGGCGAGCAAAAAGTCCAGGGCCTGCTGGCGGTGCTGCGCGACTCGATTCTTCAGCACCGCGATGCGCTGCATGAAGCCATTGCCGCCGACGACTGCACAGAGGTCGCGCAACTGGCTCACCGTCTGGCCGGCAGCTGTGATTCGCTGGGTTTTCGTTCGCTGGCCACGACGCTGAGGGCGCTGGAGACTTCGGCCCTGGTCAACGATGAATCGGCGATCCACCGCATGACCACCACGCTGGATGAAAAATTGCAGCACGCGCTGACCACCCTGAAAGGCCTGTTGCAGAGCTGACGTACAAGTTTGTTACGACTTTCTACAACTTCGATCTTTACGGTCAACGCGAACTTACATGGCTTTCCAATAATCGACGCAACCGCCGCAGCGCGGTCTTCGAAGCTTATTGGAGATAATAATAATGAATTGCCGTAAAGCTGATCCCACCCTGCGCCGTGACGTCCTGTCGCGCGCTGTACACCTCACTGACTGCTGAGGTGCCGACATGAACGAAAACACTGAGCGCAGCACTGATCAAAAAGGCATTCAGCTGACCCGTGCCCTGAAAAGCCGGCACATCTTCATGCTGTCCCTGGGCGGCGTCATCGGCACCGGGCTGTTCATGGGCTCCGGGGTGACCATCAACCAGGGCGGCCCGGTGGGGGCGATCCTGGCTTACCTGGTCGCGGGTTTCCTGATGTACCTGGTGATGGTCTGCCTGGGCGAACTGTCGGTACAGATGCCGGTGTCCGGGTCGTTCCAGACCCATGCCACGAAATACATCGGCCCGGCCACCGGGTTCATGATCGGTTGGGTGTACTGGATGAGCTGGGCCACCACTGTCGGTCTGGAGTTCACCGCCGCCGGCATGCTGATGACGCGCTGGTTCCCGCATGTGCCGATCTGGTACTGGTCGGCGCTGTTCGTGGTGGTGCTGTTCGGCATCAACGCCCTGGCGACCCGCGCATTCGGTGAAGCCGAATACTGGTTCTCGGGGATCAAGGTCGCGGCGATTCTCGGTTTCATCGTGGTCGGCGTGCTGGTGATCTTCGGCGTGATGCCCCTGAGCAGCGGCGCACCCGCGCCGATGGCGACCAACCTGATCGGCGATTCGCTGTTCCCCAACGGCCTGTCAGCCGTGTTCGCGGTGATGATGACCGTGGTCTATGCGTTCCAGGGTTGCGAGATCATGGGCGTGGCCGCCGGTGAAACCGATCAGCCGGAAAAGAGCATTCCCCGCGCCGTGCGCAACGTGGTGTTCCGCGTGCTGATCTTCTACGTGCTGGCGATTGTCGTGCTGTCGGCCATCGTGCCATGGCAGCAGGCGGGGCTGATGGAAAGTCCGTTCGTGCAGGTGTTCGACATGGTCGGCATTCCCTACGCTGCCGACCTGATGAACTTCGTGATCCTTACCGCGATCCTGTCGGTGGGCAACTCCGGCCTGTATGCCTCGACGCGCATCCTGTGGGCGATGTCGAAAACCGGCATGGCACCGAAAAGCCTGTCGCCATTGAGCAAGCGTGGGGTGCCGTTGCGTGCCTTGAGCATCACCTTGTGCTTCGCGCTGGTGTCGTTGATGACCAGCTTCGTCGCCGCCGATACCTTGTTCATGGTGCTGATGGCCGTGAGCGGCATGTCCGGCACCGTGACCTGGATTGTCATCGCGCTGGCGCAGTACAAGTTCCGCAAGGCGTACTTGCGTGACGGCGGCAAACTCAGCGACCTGAAGTACCGCGCACCCTGGTTCCCGGTATTGCCGTTGATGTGCATCACACTGTGCTGCTCGCTGTTCGTGTTCCTGGCCCTGGATGAAACCCAGCGTCCGTCGCTGTATTGGGGCTTTGGATTCATTGCGCTGTGCTATGGCGCGTACTTCCTGGTTCATCGCAAGCGTCAGGCGGTGTTGGCGCCGGGCCTGCCGACCGTTTAATTCCTTCTGCCAAGTACTTTCCCTGTGGGAGCGGGCTTGCCCGCGATAGCGGTGGGTCAACCAGCAACCAGCTGACTGTCCCGGCGCCATCGCGGGCAAGCCCGCTCCCACAGTGTTTTGTGGCGTACACGGCATTTGCGAACACTGAAGTGCCCCGTAGGAGCGAGCTTGCTCGCGATGGACGTTAACGAAGACGTGCACTGTCTGATTGAACGCGGCGTGCTTGAAATTTTCGCGAGCAGGCTCGCTCCTACGGTTTTTTGTGGCGTACACGGCATTTGCGAACACTGAAGTGCCCCGTAGGAGCGAGCTTGCTCGCGATGGACGTTAACGAACACATGCACTGCCTGATTGAACGCGGTGCGCTTGAAATTTTCGCGAGCAGGCTCGCCCCTACAGTGCTTTGTGGCGTACACGGCATTTGCGAACACTGAAGTGCCCTGTAGGAGCGAGCTTGCTCGCGATGGACGTTAACGAACACATGCACTGCCTGATTGAACGCGGTGCGCTTGAAATTTTCGCGAGCAGGCTCGCCCCTACAGTGCTTTGTGGCGTACACGGCATTTGCGAACACTGAAGTGCCCTGTAGGAGCGAGCTTGCTCGCGATGGACGTTAACGAACACATGCACTGCCTGATTGAACGCGGTGCGCTTGAAATTTTCGCGAGCAGGCTCGCCCCTACAGTGCTTTGTGGCGTACACGGCATTTGCGAACACTGAAGTGCCCTGTAGGAGCGAGCTTGCTCGCGAAGGACGTTAACGAACACATGCACTGCCTGATTGAACGCGGTGCGCTTGAAATTTTCGCGAGCAGGCTCGCCCCTACAGTGCTTTGTGGCGTACACGGCATTTGCGAACACTGAAGTGCCCTGTAGGAGCGAGCTTGCTCGCGAAGGACGTTAACGAACACATGCACTGCCTGATTGAACGCGGTGCGCTTGAAATTTTCGCGAGCAGGCTCGCCCCTACAGTGCTTTGTGGCGTACACGGCATTTGCGAACACTGAAGTGCCCTGTAGGAGCGAGCTTGCTCGCGAAGGACGTTAACGAACACATGCACTGCCTGATTGAACGCGGTGCGCTTGAAATTTTCGCGAGCAGGCTCGCCCCTACAGTGTTTTGTGGCGTACGCGGCAATTGCGAACACTGAAGTGCCCTGTAGGAGCGAGCTTGCTCGCGAAGGACGTTAACGAAGACGTGCATTGTCTGATTGATCGCGGTGTGCTTGAAATTTTCGCGAGCAAGCTCGCTCCTACAGGTGTTTTGAGGCGGATGAGAGAACATGCGACATGTCCTGTGTCACCAGTTGTTCGAAGTTGTAACAACACCAACGGCTTATGCCCGCCATTTTTGAAATAGCTCAATAAAAACAATGGTTTAACCATCTGCTGAGCTTGTTACAGCCCATTTCTCCACCAATTGCCGCCTTACTGAACACTCGTTTAGTATGGTCTCAAGTCGCATCACCTCAGACCAATCACAATAATTCGAGGATTCCCATGACCACTCAATCGTCGCTGCTCAGCCAGGTCGAAGCAGGCGTTGCCTGGATCACCCTCAATCGCACTGCCCAGCGCAATGCGCTGGACATTCCGACGCTGAAAAACCTGCACGCCTTGCTCGACGGTTTCAACGCCGACCCTGCGGTGCGCGTGGTGGTGTTGACCGGTAGCGGCCGCAGCTTCTGCGCCGGTGCCGACCTCGATGAATGGGCTGATGCCGAAGCCCGGGGCGCGCTGGAAACCTACGGCTGGACCGAAACCGCCCACGCTCTGATGACCCGCCTGCACAGCCTGGAAAAACCGACCATCGCCGCCATCAACGGCACTGCCGTCGGCGCCGGGATGGACCTGACCCTGTGCTGCGACCTGCGCATCGCCGGGCAATCGGCCCGCTTCAAGGCCGGCTACACCAGCATGGCGTATTCGCCGGATGCGGGCGCCAGTTGGCACCTGCCGCGCCTGATCGGCAGCGAACAGGCCAAGCGCCTGCTGTTTCTCGATGAGTTGTGGGGCGCCGAGCGTGCCTTGGTCGCGGGCCTGGTCGGTGAAGTTTGCGCCGACGAGCAACTGCTGACCGCAGCCAGTGAACTGGCCGCACGCCTGGCCGCCGGACCGACCTTTGCCTTCGCCCAGACCAAAAAACTCATGCGTGAAGGCGCCGAACGCAGCCTGGCGGAACAACTGCAGGCCGAACTCGCCGCGGGCCTGCTCTGCGGTCGCAGCGAGGACGGCAACGAAGCCCTGCGCGCCGCCATGGAAAAACGCCCGGCACGCTTCATCGGCCGCTAATAGCGAACGCTTTGCACACCTCTATCAGCACACGAACAACAGGTAGCACCATGAATTTCCAACTGACCCAAGAACAAGAAATGTTGGTGGACTCGGTACGCAGCTTCGTCGAGAAGGAACTGCTGCCCTATGAAGAGCAAGTCGACCGCGCCGACGAGGTGTCCCCGGAACTGGCCGCGCAGATTCGCGGCAAGGCGATTGCCGCCGGCTTCTACGCCTTCAACATGCCGGAAGAAGTGGGCGGTGGTGGCCTGGATTACCTGTCCCAGGCGCTGATCGAACGTGAACTGTCCAAGGTGTCCTGGGCGCTGCACGTGTTCGTCGCGCGGCCGTCGAAAATCCTCATGGCCTGCAAGGGCGAGCAGATCAATGACTACCTGCTGCCGTGCATCCAGGGCGAGAAGATCGACTGCTTCGCATTGACCGAGCCGGGTGCCGGCTCCGATGCCAATGCGATCAAGACCCGCGCCGTGCGTGAAGGCGACGACTTCATTCTCAACGGTAGCAAGCACTTCATCAGCCACGCCGGCCATGCTGACTTCGCCATTGTCTTCGCCGTCACCGACACCTACGAACACAACGGCAAGAAGCGCAATGCCGTGACGTCGTTCCTGGTCGACCGCAACACCCCGGGCATGACCATCCGCCGTGGGCCCAAGTGCGTGAGCAACCGTGGTTACCACACCTTCGAAATGTTCTTCGACGACTGCCGCGTACCGGCCAGCAAAGTGTTGGGCGAAGTCGGCAAGGGTTGGGACGTGGCCAACGCCTGGCTGACCGCCGGGCGCGTGATGGTCGCGGCCAACTGCGTCGGTCAGGCCCAGCGCGCGCTGGACGTGTCCTTGCAATGGGCGGCAGACCGCAAGCAGTTCGGCCAGCCGATCGGCACCTACCAGGGCGTGTCGTTCAAATTGGCCGACATGGCCACGCAAATCCGCGCCGCCGAACTGCTGACCCTGCACACCGCGTGGAAAATGGACCAGGGCACCATGACCGATGGCGAGGCCGGCATGGCCAAGCTGTTCGCCAGTGAAGTGCTCGGCCGTACCGCCGATGAGGCGGTGCAGATTTTCGGCGGCATGGGCCTGATGGACGAAGGTCCGGTGGAGCGCATCTGGCGTAACGCGCGGATCGAACGGATCTGGGAAGGCACCTCGGAAATCCAGCGCCACATCATTTCCCGCGAGCTGCTGCGGCCGCTGCTGCGCTGATCGGTCCGGAGAGTTCCCATGACCCAAACCATTCGTGACAACCTCAAACGCATGCTCGCGCCGCAACATGTGGCGTTTGTCGGCGGCCGGAGCATGGCGCGTGCCCTCAAGCGCTGTGCCGAAGGTGGCTACCAAGGGCAAATGTGGCTGGTCAACCCGCAACACGACAGCCTCGAAGGCGTACCCTGCGTGCGCACTATTGCCGATCTGCCATGCGGGCCGGATGCAGTCTTCATCGCCACCAATCGCGAACTGACCCTGACCTGCGTGGCCGAACTGGCCGCCATCGGCGCGGGCGGCGCGATCTGCTACGCCTCCGGTTTCGCCGAGACCGGCGCCGAAGGCCAGGCCCTGCAACAGCAATTGCTCGAGGCCGCTGGCGACATGGCCTTGCTCGGCCCCAACTGCTACGGCCTGCTCGACTACCTGCACAGCTCCGCGCTGTGGCCGGTGGCCCATGGCGGCAAAGCGGTGGAGAAGGGCGTGGCAGTGCTGACCCAGAGCGGCAACTTCGCCTACAACCTGTCCATGAGCGACCGCTCGCTGCCGGTGGCCTACATGGCCTCGGTCGGCAATCAGGCGCAACTGGGTGTCGCTGAACTGATGGACGTGTTGCTCGACGAACCTCGGGTCACCGCCATCGGCCTGCACCTCGAAGGCCTGAAGAACGTGCCGGGTTTCGCCCGCGCCGCGCATAAGGCACTGGAGAAGGGCATCCCGATCATTGCCCTGAAAACCGGCGTGTCGCAGATCGGCGCCGAGCTGGCCTTGAGTCACACCAGTTCGCTCTCCGGCTCCGATGCACTGTACGACGCGCTGTTCGATCGCCTCGGGGTGATCCGCGTCAGCGGCCCGGTGAGTTTTGTCGAAACCCTCAAGGCCGCGGCCTGCGGCAACCTGCCAGCGGGCAACAGCCTGATCGCGCTGGCCTGTTCCGGTGGTGACGCCGGGCTGATTGCCGACTACGCCGAACGCAATGACCTGGGCTTGCCCAAGCTCGACGACGGTCAGGTGGGTGAATTGGCCCAGGTGCTGCCGAGCTACGCCAACCTGGTCAACCCGCTGGATTTCACCACGGCAATCTGGGGCGACGGCGAAGCCTTGAACCGCATGCTCGACAGCGCACTGCGTACCGAAGCCGACGCGGCGATGCTGGTGCTCGACTATCCGGCGGAGTTTACCGGCGAGCGCAAGGAATGCGACCTGCTGCTGGAGCTGTACTACGCGGCACTGGCGCGTCACGGCAAGACCGGTTTCGTGACCTCGGCCTTCCCCGAATTGCTGCCGGCCCATGCCCGTGAGCGTTTGCACGCGCAAGGCGTCGCGGCATTGCAGGGCGTTGAAGACGGGCTGGCCGCGTGGGGTCGCATCGCCGGTTATCAACGCAAGCGCCAGGCCTTGCTGGCGCTGGGCGAATCGGCGTTGGTCCCGCTGTGCCCGCAAGCACTGGACGGTGAGGGGCTTTTGCTCAATGAATGGGATTCCAAACAGGCCTTGCGAGCCTTTGGCCTGCCGACGCCAAACGGCGTACTGAGCACCCCGGATAAAGCCCTGAAGGACGCCGAGTCGCTGGGTTATCCGCTGGTATTGAAAGCCGTCAGTGCACAGCTGCCGCACAAGACCGAGGCCGGTGCCGTGGCGCTGAATCTCAAGGACGGTGCGGCATTGAGCGCTGCACTGGAGAGGATGCGCAGCAGCATTGCCGCCTACGCCCCGGGCGTACCGTTCGATCAACTGTTGCTGGAGCCGATGGCCACGCCGCCACTGGCTGAGCTGATCGTCGGCATCAAGCGCGAAAACGATTTTGGCCTCGCGCTGGTGATTGGTGCCGGCGGCATTCTGGTCGAGCTGCTCAAGGACAGTCGCAGCCTGTTGCTGCCGACCACCGACGGCGCGATCCGCAATGCCTTGCTCAGCCTGCGCAGCGCACCCTTGCTGCAAGGTTTTCGTGGGCGCGAGCCGGCGGACCTGGACGCCCTGGTGGCGGCGATCCGCGCGGTGGCCGACTACGCCTGCGAAAACGCCACGCAATTGCTGGAGCTCGATGTGAACCCATTGTTGGTCGGTGCCCATGGCACGACCGCGGTCGATGCGTTGATTCGCCTCGGCCATGAGTGAGGACATGAACATGCAAAGCAAAACCTTGACCGGTGGCCAGGCGCTGGTGCGTTTGTTGGCCAACTACGGCGTCGATACTGTGTTCGGCATCCCCGGCGTACACACCCTGGAGCTGTATCGCGGCTTGCCCGGCAGCGGCATTCGCCATGTCCTGACCCGCCATGAACAGGGCGCCAGTTTCATGGCTGACGGCTACGCCCGGGTCAGCGGTAAACCCGGCGTGTGCTTCATCATCACCGGCCCGGGCGTGACCAACGCCGCCACCGGCATCGGCCAGGCCTACGCCGACTCGATTCCGATGCTGGTGATTTCCAGCGTCAACCACAGCGCCAGCCTCGGCAAGGGCTGGGGCAGCCTGCACGAGTGTCAGGACCAGCGGGCAATGACCGCGCCGATCACCGCGTTTTCCGCAGTGGCCCTGACCGCCGAAGACCTGCCGGAACTGATCGCCCGCGCCTACGCGGTGTTCGACAGCGAGCGGCCGCGCCCGGTGCACATTTCGGTGCCGCTGGATGTGCTGTCGGCACCGATCGCGCGTGACTGGAGCAACGACGTGGTGCGTCGTCCGGGTCGTGGCCCGGCATCCGCCACTGCAATCGATCAGGCCGTGGCCAAACTCAGCGGGGCGAAACGCCCGATGATCATCGCCGGTGGTGGTGCGCTCAATGCCACGTCTCAGCTGCAAGAGATCAGCACCCGACTCGCTGCGCCGCTGTTCACCAGCGTCGCCGGCAAGGGTCTGCTGCCGCCGGGCGCACCGCTCAATGCCGGTTCGTCGCTGTGTGTGGAGCCGGGTTGGAAGCTCATCGCCGAGGCGGACGTGGTGCTGGCGGTCGGCACCGAAATGGCCGACACCGACTTCTGGCGCGAACGCCTGCCAGTCAATGGCGAACTGCTGCGCGTCGATATCGACCCACGCAAATTCAATGATTTCTACCCATGCGCGGTGGCATTGCATGGCGACGCGCAACAAACCCTAAGCGGTTTGCTCGAGCGCCTGCCGTCCGACGTGCGCGACGCTCGCGCAGCCATTGCCTCGGTTGCCGCACTGCGCGAAGCGGTCAAGGCCAGCCATGGCCTGTTGCAGTCCATCCATCAATCGATTCTCGACCGAATCGCTGCGGAACTGCCGGAAAACGCGTTCATCAGCACCGACATGACCCAACTGGCCTACACCGGCAACTACGCCTTTGACAGTGCCGCCACCCGCAGCTGGTTGCACCCGACCGGCTACGGCACCCTGGGTTACGGCCTGCCGGCCGGGATCGGCGCCAAGTTCGGCGCGCCGCAGCGACCGGGGCTGGTGCTGGTGGGCGACGGCGGGTTCCTCTACACCGCGCAGGAACTGGCGACCGCCGTCGAGGAACTGGACAGCCCGCTGGTGGTGCTGCTGTGGAACAACGATGCGCTGGGGCAGATCCGCGACGACATGCTCGGCCTGAACATCGAGCCCATCGGCGTATTGCCTCGTAACCCGGATTTCGCCGCCCTCGCTCGTGCGTTCGGCTGCACCGTGACCCAGCCGCAGAACCTCGCGGAACTGCAAACCGACCTGCGCCATGGCTTCACTCGCAACGGCGTCACCCTGATTGAGCTCAAGCATGCTTGCGTTCGCTGAGTTCACTGTAGGAGCGAGCACGCTCGCGATGGACGTCAACGATTACGCGCGCTGTCTGAATGACCGGGTTGCCCTAACGTTTTTCGCGAGCATGCTCGCTCCTACAGGGATCATGTTTATAGGAGGAAGGCCATGCGCTTTTCCGATCTGACTCAACGTATCGCCGGTGATGGCGCCGCCGCGTGGGATATTCACTACCGCGCCCTGGCGCTGCGCGAACAGGGCGAAGACATTTTGCTGCTGTCCGTGGGCGACCCGGATTTCGACACGCCACAACCTATTGTGCAGGGTGCCATCGACAGCCTGCGCAGCGGCAACACGCACTATGCCGAGGTGCGCGGCAAGCGTGCCCTGCGTGAAGCCATCGCCAGGCGCCACCAACAACGCAGCGGCCAAACCGTTTCGGCCGACCAGGTCACCGTGCTGGCTGGGGCGCAATGTGCGCTGTTCAGCGTGGCCCAATGTGTACTGAATCCGGGTGACGAAGTGATCGTCGCCGAACCGATGTACGTCACCTACGAAGCGGTGTTCGGTGCTTGCGGTGCCGTGGTGGTGCCGGTGCCGGTACGCTCGGAAAACGGCTTTCGTGTGTTGCCCGAAGATGTCGCCGCGCGCATCACGCCACGCACCCGGGCACTGGCACTGAACAGCCCGCACAACCCGTCCGGCGCCAGTCTGCCGCGCAGCACGTGGGCGGCTTTGGCTGAGTTGTGCATCGCCCACGACCTGTGGCTGATTTCCGACGAGGTCTACAGCGAATTGCTGTTCGAAGGCGAACACGTCAGCCCGGCGAGCCTGCCGGGCATGGCCGAGCGCACCGCGACCCTCAACAGTCTGTCCAAGTCCCACGCTATGACCGGTTGGCGCGTCGGCTGGGTGGTGGCGCCGCCATCCCTGGCCGCGCACCTGGAAAACCTCGCGCTGTGCATGCTCTACGGCTCGCCGGATTTCATTCAGGACGCCGCTGTGGTGGCCCTGGAAAGCAACCTGCCGGAACTCGAAGCCATGCGCGAAGCCTATCGCCAGCGTCGCGACCTGGTGTGCGACAGCCTGGCCGATTGCCCCGGGGTGCGGCCGTTGAAACCTGATGGTGGCATGTTCGTGATGCTCGATATCCGCGCAACCGGGCTCAGCGCCCAGGCGTTTGCCGACCGTCTGCTGGATCGCCACGGCGTCTCGGTATTGGCTGGCGAGGCTTTTGGTCCGAGCGCGGCGGGGCATATTCGACTCGGTCTGGTGGTGGATACCGAACCGTTGCGCGATGCCTGCCAGCGCATTGCCCGTTGTGCCCGAGAATTGATGGAGGCGAAGGTTCATGCTTAACCACAAGACACTGTTTATTGACGGCCGCTGGCAAACCCCGTCGGGGCAGGGCATCGCCGAGGTGATCAACCCGGCGACCGAAGAAGTGGCTGGAAGCGTGCCGCTGGGCGATGAGCGCGATGTCGACAATGCCGTGTCGGCGGCCCGCCGGGCATTCGACTCATGGTCGCGGACGCCGTCGAGTGTGCGCGCCGGTTATATCCGCGCACTGGCTGAACAACTGCGCAATCGTGCCGATGAAATGGCCTCGGTCATCACCACTGAACTGGGCATGCCGGTGCAATGGTGTCGCTCGGTGCAGGTCGACGGGCCGATCATCGGCCTTGAGCAGTACGTCGAGCTGGCCGGATTGATGGACGAAGTGCGCGAAGTCGGCAATTCGCTGGTGATTCGCGAAGCGGTGGGCGTCTGCGTGTTCATCAATCCGTGGAATTACCCGCTGCACCAGTTGATCGGCAAACTCGCCCCGGCACTGGCCGCCGGTTGCACGGTGGTGGTCAAGCCGAGCCAGGACACGCCGCTGCATGCCTTCCTGCTGGCGCAAATGATCGAGGACATCGGCTTGCCGGCCGGGGTGTTCAACCTGGTCAGCGGGCCGGGTTCGAAGGTCGGCGAAGCGCTGGCCAAACACCCGGACGTGGACATGGTGTCGTTCACCGGGTCCACCGGCGCCGGGGTGCGGGTCGCGCAGGCAGCGGCGCCTTCGGTGAAACGGGTGTGCCTGGAACTGGGCGGCAAGTCGCCGCTGCTGATCGCCGAGGATGCGGACCTGGCAGCGGCCGTGCGCTACGGCGTGCAGGACGTGATGATCAACTCCGGCCAGACCTGCACCGCGCTGACCCGCATGCTGCTGCCAGCCAGCCGCTACGCCGAGGCCGTCGAACTGGCGCTGGCGGAAACCTTGAGCCTGCGCATGGGCGATCCCCTCGACCCGCAAAGTTTCCTCGGCCCGATGTGTTCGGCCGGGCAACGGCGCACCGTGCTCGACTACATCAAGGTCGGTCAACAGGAAGGCGCACGGTTGCTGTGTGGCGGTGACACACCGGCGGCGTTCGAGCGCGGGTTCTATGTCAGCCCGACGCTGTTCGCCGATGTCGACAACCGCATGCGCATCGCCCAGGAAGAAATCTTCGGCCCGGTGCTGTGCCTGATTCCCTACACCGATGAGGCGCAAGCGATCCAGATCGCCAATGACTCACCGTTCGGCCTGTCCAGCGGCGTCTGGGCCGGCAGTGCCGAGCGTGCCTTGCAACTGGGGCGGCAGATGCGCGCCGGCCAGTGCTTCCTCAATGGCGCGGCGTTCAATTATCAGGCGCCGTTCGGTGGCTACAAACAATCGGGCAATGGTCGGGAGTGGGGGGAAGAGGGACTGAACGAGTTCGTCGAAGTGAAGGCGATCCAGGTGTGACGGCTGGCGATTCAAACGTTGTATGCACCGGGCCCTGGCCCGGTGCTTTGCGTGGCATTGAATTGGTATTCCATTAGCGTTTGATCAGGGGCAATGCAATGAGCGATAACAAAAACAAGATTACTCAAGCGAACCATGAATTCAGCTTCCCGCGTAGAGACTTCCTCAAGTACAGCGCGGCGGCTGCGGCGGTGGCCGGGGCGTTCTCCATGGGGCTGCCGTCTGGCGCCTTTGCCGGGGAGGCCACGCCAAAACCCGGTGGCGTGCTGCGTCTGGGCCTGGCCGGTGGCAGCACCACCGACTCCAGGGACCCTGGCTCCTGGTCCGACACCTTCACCTTCGTCGGCTTCTCGGCGGTCTATAACACCCTGACCGAAATTGCCGTCGACGGCACGGCCATCCCCGAACTGGCCGAAAGCTGGACCTCGACCCCCGACGCGCGTGTCTGGACGTTCAAGGTTCGCCAGGGCGTGACCTTCCACAACGGCAAGACCCTGACCGCCGACGACGTGGTCGCTTCGATCCAGCATCACCTCGGCGAGAAATCCACCTCGGCGGCCAAGACTGTATTGGGCGACGTGGCCAAGGTCAGCGCCAATGGCAGCGACAGCGTGGTGTTCGAACTGCACTCGGGTAACGCCGATTTCTCCTACGTGGTCGCCGATTACCACCTGGCGATCATGCCGGGCAAGGATGGCATGGCCGACTGGCAGGCCGGTGCCGGCACCGGTGGCTATCGCCTCAAGGACTTCGAGCCGGGCGTGCGCATGACTCTGGAACGCAGCCCCGATTACTGGAAACCGGGCAGGGCACACTTCGCCAGTGCCGAGTTGATTGCCATTTCCGACGGTGCGGCACGGGTCAATGCGCTGGTCACCGGGCAAGTGGACGTGATCAACAAGGTCGACCTGAAAACCGTCGCGCTGCTCAAGCGCAACCCGAACCTGGTCATCGAAGAAACCAAAGGCGCCCAGCACTACACCTTCCCGATGCTCACCGACAGCCAGGTGTTCCTGAACAACGACGTGCGCCTGGCGATGAAGCACGCGATCAACCGCGAAACCCTGCTGGCCTCGGTGCTGCACGGTTATGGCCTGGTGGGCAACGACCACCCGATCCAGCCCGGCAGCCGCTTCATCAACACCGCGCTGGAACAACGTACCTATGATCCGGACAAGTCGCGCTTCTACCTGAAAAAAGCCGGTCTGGATTCGCTCAAGGTCCGCCTGCAAGCCTCCGATGCGGCCTACACCGGCGCGGTGGATGCCTCGGTGCTGTTCAAGGAACAGGCCCGCGCCGCCGGGATAGACATCGATGTAGTGCGCGAGCCGGCGGACGGCTTCTTCTCCAACGTGTGGATGAAGCAGCCGTTCACCACCTCGTTCTGGTACAGCAGCCTGACCGCCGACCGCATGTTCAGCATTGGCTACGCCAAAGGCGCGGCGTGGAACGAAACCCACTGGGACAACCCGCGCTTCAACCAGCTGCTCAACGCCGCCCGCGGCGAGATGAACGACCCGCTGCGCCGCGAGATGTACAACGAAATGCAGGCGTTGTGCCGGGACGAGGGCGGGGCGATCGTGCCGCTGTTCGCCAGTTCCGTGGCGGCACGTTCCAACCGCGTGGTGCACGGCGGGCAGACCGCGCCCTATGGCGAGCTGGATGGCCTGCGGGTGATCGAGCGGTGGTGGCAGGCGTAAAAAATCGTCAAGCCAGTGAAGATCAAATGTGGGAGCGGGCTTGCTCGCGAATGCGGTGTGTCAGTCACCATAAATGTTTACTGACAGGGCCTCTTCGCGAGCAAGCCCGCTCCCACAGGGGAAATTCGCAGTCATCACAAATGTGCCCATTTCAAGGAATTGCGCGGTGAATAGTATTTTCAGGTTGCTACTTCAGCGTTTGGCATTGGGGCTGTTATCGCTGTTCGCGGTATCAGTGATCATTTTCCTGGCCGTCGGCATGCTCCCGGGCGATATCGCCCAGGCCATGCTCGGCCAGTCGGCCACCCCGGAAACCGTGGCGGCGTATCGAGCGCAACTGGGGCTGGACCTGCCGCCGTTGACCCGTTTCGGCCACTGGATCTGGCACCTGCTGCAAGGTGACCTCGGCGTGTCGCTGGCCAACCAGCGCCCGATTGCTGAACTGGTGGGCGCGCGTTTGGGCAACACCTTCAGCCTCGCCTTGCTGGCGGCACTGGTGTCGGTGCCGCTGGCCTTGCTGCTGGGGATGCTCGCGGCGTTATACCGCAACAGCTGGTTCGACCGGTTGCTCAACACCTCGGCCCTGAGCGCGGTGTCGTTCCCCGAGTTTTTCGTTGCCTACATCCTGATCCTGGTGTTCGCGGTGAAGCTCAACTGGTTCCCGAGCATTTCCAACCTGGCGCCGGATGCCTCGTTGGGCACGGTACTGCAACGCTCGGTGTTGCCGGTGGCGACCCTGAGCCTGGTGGTGATCGCGCAGATGATGCGCATGACCCGCGCCTCGTTGATCAACCTGCTGGCCAGCCCCTACATCGAAATGGCCCGGCTCAAGGGCATCAGCCAGTCGCGGATCATCTTCCGCCACGCCTTGCCCAACGCCCTGGCCCCCATCGTCAACGTGGTCGCGCTAAACCTGGCGTACCTGGTGGTCGGCGTGGTGGTGGTCGAGGTGGTGTTTGTCTATCCGGGGCTCGGCCAGTTGCTGGTGGACTCGGTGGCCAAGCGCGATATCCCGGTGGTGCAGGCTTGCAGCCTGATCTTCGCCGCGACCTACATCCTGCTCAACACCAGCGCCGATGTGCTGTCGATTGCCAGCAACCCACGCCTGATGCATCCGAAGGGGTAGACCATGAGCCTGTTGAAACAAGTATGGCGGGCGCCGTTGAGCGCCAGGTTCGGGTTGTCGATGATCCTGCTTTACGTGCTGGTGGCTATCTTCGCACCGGTATTGGCGCCGTTCGGCGAAACCCAAGTGGTGGGCGAGGGCTTCGCACCCTGGGGCGGGCAGTTCCTGTTGGGCACCGATAACCTGGGGCGTGACATGTTCAGCCGCCTGGTCTATGGCGCGCGCAATACCCTGGGCATCGCCTTCCTCACCACTGTCCTGGCGTTTCTGCTCGGTGGCTTGAGCGGCCTGATCGCGGCGATCAAGGGCGGCTGGGTCGATCAGGGATTGTCGTGGGTGGTGGACATCCTGATGGCCATTCCGCAACTGATCTTCGCCTTGCTGATCCTCAGCGTGGTCGGCACCACGGCGACATCGCTGGTGCTGGTGATTGCGCTGCTGGATGCGACCCGGGTGTTTCGCCTGTCTCGTGCCGTGGCGATGAACGTGGTGGTACAGGACTTCGTCGAAGCCGCACGCCTGCGCGGTGAAGGCCTGTGGTGGCTGGTGACCCGCGAGGTGCTGCCGAACGCGGCGGCACCGCTGATTGCCGAGTTCGGCCTGCGCTTCTGCTTCGTGTTCCTGTTCATCAGTGCGCTGTCGTTCCTCGGCCTGGGCATCCAGCCGCCCACCGCCGACTGGGGCAGCATGGTGCGCGACAACGCGGTGCTGATTACCTTCGGCGACATCAGTCCGCTGTTGCCCGCCCTGGCCGTGGCCTTGATCACGGTCAGCGTCAACTTCGTCGTCGACTGGATGCTGCACAAATCCAGCGGCCTCAAGGAATGCTGAACATGACGACTACCAAACCATTGCTGGAAATTCGCGACCTGCACATCGAAGGCCATTACGAAGACGCCTGGCATCCGCTGATCAAGGGCATCGACCTGACGCTGCAACGGGGCGAGGTGCTGGGCTTGATCGGCGAGTCCGGCGCGGGCAAGTCGACCCTCGGCCTGTCGGCCATGGGCTATACCCGCGACGGCTGCCGGATCACCGGCGGCTCGGTGCACTTCGACGGCATCGACCTGCTCAACGCCAAACCTGAAGCCCTGCGCAAACTGCGGGGCCTGCGGATTGCCTATGTGGCGCAGAGCGCGGCAGCCTCGTTCAACCCGGCCCATCGACTGATCGACCAGCACGTCGAAACCGCTGTGAAAAACGGCGGCATGAGCCGCGACCAGGCCATGCGCGACGCGGTGGAATTGTATCGGGTGCTGCGCCTGCCCAATCCCGAAACCATCGGCCAGCGTTATCCGCATCAGGTGTCCGGCGGCCAGTTGCAGCGGGTGATGACGGCCATGGCGATGGCCTGCCATCCGGACCTGATCATCTTCGACGAACCGACCACCGCGCTGGACGTCACCACCCAGATCGAAGTGCTGGCGGCCATCCGCGATGCGGTCGCGACCTATGGCAGTGCGGCGATCTACATCAGCCACGACCTGGCGGTGGTGGCGCAGATGGCCGACCGCATCATGGTGCTGCGCCACGGCAAGCTGGTGGAAGAGGCCGAGACCCGGCAGATGCTCGGCGATCCGCAGGAGGACTACACCAAGTCGCTGTGGGCGGTGCGCAGTTTTCGCACCGAGCCCAAGGCGTGCCCGCAACAGGAACAACCCCTGCTGGAACTGCGCAACAGCTGCGCCAGCTACGGCCAGCAACCGGTGCTGCACGACGTCTCCATGAAGCTGTATCGCGGCCAGACCCTGGCGGTGATTGGCGAGTCCGGCAGTGGCAAAAGCTCCACCGCGCGGTTGATCACCGGTTTGCTGCCACCGACTTACGGCCAGGTGCTGTACGACGGTGAACCCTTGCCGGCGGACTTTCGCCAACGCAGCAAGGAACAACTGCGGCGCATCCAGATGATCTACCAGATCCCCGACACGGCGCTGAATCCAAGGCAGCGCATCGTCGACATCATCGGCCGGCCGTTGACGTTTTATCTGGGCCTCAAGGGTAAGGCCATGCGCGCCCGGGTTGCCGAACTGCTGGAGATGATCGAACTCGACCCGGCGACCTTCATGGATCGCCAGCCCCGGGAACTGTCCGGCGGGCAGAAACAACGCATCTGCATCGCCAGGGCCCTGGCGGCCGAACCGCAACTGATCATCTGCGACGAAGTGACCTCGGCCCTCGACCAACTGGTGGCTGAAGGCGTACTGAAATTGCTCAACCGCATCCAGCAACAACTGGGTGTGGCCTACCTGTTCATCACCCACGATGTCGCTACTGTACGGGCGATTGCCGATGAGGTATTGGTCATGCAACGGGGCAGGGTGGTGGACCACGGCTCACGCAGCCAGATTTTCACCCCGCCGCATCAGGACTACACCGGGCTGCTGTTTTCTTCCGAACCGCAAATGGACCCCGACTGGCTCGACCGGTTGCTGGCCACGCGCGCCTCTACACCTTCAACCGATTCGCTGGAACAAGTCTAAGGAACCACCATGAAAGTACTGATCGTCCACGCTCACCCGGAGCCGCAATCCTTCACCGCCGCCCTGCGGGACCAGGCTGTCGCCACCCTCCAGGCCCAGGGCCACGAAGTGCAGGTCAGCGACCTGTACAAAATGAACTGGAACCCGGTAGCCAGCGATGCCGACTTCTCGAACCGGGAAAACCCCGAATACCTGGTCTATGCCCTGGAACAACGCCTGGGCGTGAAGAGCCAGTCGCTGGCGGCGGACATCCAGGCTGAGCTGGACAAACTGCTGTGGGCCGACCTGCTGATCCTCAACTTCCCGATCTTCTGGTTCTCCGCCCCGGCCATGCTCAAGGGCTGGATCGACCGGGTGCTGGTGTCCGGCATCTGCTATGGCGGCAAGCGCTTCTACGACCAGGGTGGCCTGGCCGGCAAGAAAGCACTGGTGACCGTGACCCTGGGCGGTCGTGAACACATGTTTGGCGAGGGCGCGATTCATGGTCCGCTGGAGGACATGCTGCGGCCGATCCTGCGCGGTACGCTGGCTTACGTCGGGTTCGATGTGCTGGAACCCTTCGTGGCCTGGCATGTGCCATACATCAGCGATGAAGCGCGCAAGGGCTTCCTCGACGACTACAGCCGCCGCCTGCAACACCTGAGCGATGATCAGCCGCTGGTGTTTCCGAAACTGTCGCAGTTCGATGAGCAGCTGTATCCGAAGGCAGCTGTCGAGGTGTGACCGACGGGGCCAATAGCGGGCGACACTGAACTACACTTCACTGTTACTCCACCCGATCGGCAGGCATCGCCTGCCGTCCGCCAGTCGACCCAAAGGCTTGTCCGTTGTGGCAAGCCTGTCGGAGGTCATCATGAAAAGGTTTTCACCGGTCAGCCTGTGCATCGCATTGTCGGTTTTGAGTGCCCCGGGATGGGCGCAAACGGTGGTGCCGATGAAAGGGCAAAGTTCGCAACAAACCCAGGCCGACATCAACGAATGCAATAGCATCGCCGCAAGCCAGAGTGCCTCGACGACTTCCACGCCTTCCGGCGGGAGGGTCAAGGGCGCTGCTGTCGGGGCCGCTGCCGGCGCGACCGCGGCCCAGGTGCGCGGCAATCAGCACGACGAGGCGTATGACCGCGTTGATAGTGATGTGCAACAGCAATACCGCCAGAACCGCGCCAAGGAGACGGCGGCGGCCGGCGCCGTGGTCGGTGCTTCACGTCAGCGCCAGGAACGCCGGGAGCAATCGAAAACCACCCAGGCGAACACTGCGACGGCCTACACCAGTTGTTTGCAGGGCAAGGGTTATCAGGTCAACCCTTGAATCGGGTGCAGATAACACTGTGTGAGTGAGCTTGGTCCGGGCGGCGTTCCGACGAAGGCGGGCTGACTGAGTACATATCCATTTTTTGGGTAACGGCGGCTGGCGGTTTCGCCCTTACGGCGACTCACTTTTTTTACAAGCGCCTAAAAAAAGTAAGCAAAAAAACGCTCGCCCCGAACGTCCGGCCCCTCGCCAGGGCTCGGGGTTCCTTCGCTCCGGCATTCATCCGGGGGCATTGCCCTCCGGTCGGCTGCGCGCGACCTGCATGCAATGAGTTCGACTGCGTCGAACGGCGCTGCGCGCCATTCCCCGGATGAACGCCTCCACTCAGCCTGCCGAGGGGGCGGGTGGATCAAGATCAAGAGCGGCAGGCGAGCTAACGCTCGGCCTGTTGATTGGTGAAAAGCGTGGGGGTATGCCGATCCGCTTTGCTCTGCTCTTCTCTCTTCTGTAGGAGCGAGCTTGCTCGCGATGGTCGTCAACGATGACGCGGGCTGTCTGAATCCCCGCGGTGTCCCGGCGTTTTTCGCGAGCAAGCTCGCTCCTACAGAGGGGAACGCGTTCAGTTGTGATCAGGCCGGCCTGTAGGCCGCCTCGCTTTTGCTTTGGCTTTTGATCTGCTTGCCCCCTCGAGAGGCTTCGTTCCGGTTCTGCGCAGTGGGCAACCCGGCATGGATGCCGGGTTAGCCGCGTACGGCCAGGGATGGCCGATCGCGGCGGGCCCACGGAGCAGGACCGGAGCGAGGGAATGCCGAGCCTGGGCGAGGCACCGAACGTCAGGGGCAGAGCGCTTTGGTTACTTTCGCGCTCTTCGAAAGTGACCCGCCGTAAAGGCGGAACCGTTAGTGGCCGCGACCGCAGAAACGGATATGTACACAAAAAAACGTCGCCCAACACACAGCCTTCGCGAACAGGCTCGCTCCCACAGGGATCTTCAGTGTTTTGAGCGACTGCCGCGGGCAGACCCCAAACCAGCAGGGCGTAATCGCCTGCCCGGCGAGTCTGACAACCGTTCATCGGTGAACTACGCTGCGATACGTACCCTCGATTCGAACCTTGTGAAGTAAGGATCCGACACATGCGGAGCAGGCTGCTCGCTGTAATGTTTACTGTTTTCGGGATGTTTGGATCGGTGCAATTGTGGGCCGAAGACGCACCGAAAGTGGTTGATGCTCCCGTTGAATTAAAAGTGGCCAACCGCAGCATCATGGTGTTTCGCGCGAGCATCCTCGGCGAAGCACCGGCCAACCGGGTTAAACGGGCGAAAGCGGTCATCGGTGAGGCGCTGGATGAAGAGGACGACCTCAATGTCACCCTCGACCCGATCTCAAAAAGCTACATGGTGCTGCTGGGTAGCCGGCGTGCCTTTATCGTTTCGCCCAAGGACTTCGACGAGACCGAATACGACTCGGTCCAGCAGGCCGCCGAAGCCGCGGCTGGCAAGCTGCGCCAGGTCGTGGCCGAAACCCGGGAAGCCCGCAGCCTGCGATTGATTCTGCGTTCCACAGGCGCCGCGTTGCTGGCCACCGGTGTATACATCGGTCTGTTGTTCGGCATGTCGCTTGTGCGGCGTAGAGTGTTGAAGAAACTGCCCGAACTGATGCATCGGCACACCCAGGCGCTGAAAGTCGGAAGGATTCCGCTGGTCGATGCCAATTATCTGTATCCGTTGGCCAGCCGCCTGCTGGAGCTGGTGCGCTGGGTCGTTGTGTTGCTGCTTACCTACGAATGGCTGGGCTTTGTCCTGTCACGTTTTCCCTATACCCGTCCCTGGGGCGAAAGCCTCAACAACTATCTGCTGGAGCTCGGTGGCTATCTGCTGCAAGGGATCGTCGGTGCCATTCCCGGCTTGGGCGTGGCACTGGCGATCTTTTTTATCGCCCGCGGCGCCACCGCGTTCATGCGGCGGATACTGCGGCGCATGGCGGCACCGGGAACCCTCAGCTGGCTGAACCATGAAACCCTGCAACCGACCCAACGCCTGACGTCGCTGGCGATCTGGCTGTTTGCCCTGGCCATGGCCTATCCGTACCTGCCGGGTGCCGGCACCGATGCTTTCAAAGGTTTGTCGGTGTTGATCGGCCTGATGATTTCCCTCGGCGCCACCAGCGTGGTGGGCCAGGCGGCAGCGGGGTTGATCCTGACCTACACCCGAACCCTGCGCCCCGGCGAGTTCGTGCGCATTGGCGAATACGAAGGCACGGTGACGGAACTTGGCATGTTTACCACCAGCATCCGCACCGGTCTGGGCGAGGTGCTGACCCTGCCCAACTCGATGATCACCGGCACCGTCACCAAGAACTACTCGCGGGTAGTGCAAGGCCCTGGTTACGTGGTCGACACTGTCGTGACCATCGGCTACGACACACCGTGGCGGCAGGTGGAGGCGATGTTGCTGGAGGCGGCAAAACGCACGCCGGGGATTCTCGAAGTGCCGCCGGCCCAGGTGTTTCAGACGGCGCTGTCGGACTTCTACCCGGAATACCGACTGGTGGCCCAGGCCATTCCCAGTCAGCCTCGGCCGCGAGCGGTGCTGTTGAGCATGCTGCACGCCAATATCCAGGATGTGTTCAACGAGTACGGCGTGCAGATCATGTCGCCGCACTACCTGGGCGACCCGCAACAAGAGAAGTGGGTGCCCAGGGACAAGTGGTACCCGGCGCCCGCACAAGAGCGCAAGGAATCCTGATTGCGCCTGGAAGGGAGGCGGGGAGGAGCGATGCGACGAGTGCGTTGAGCGACCGGCGCGGCCGCTCAGTTGCAGCGGTGTCAGAAAAGAATATAGGCGGATGCGGTGGTCTGGTTCAGGTCGATCTCTCCGACCTCCAGAACTTCGTATTCAGCGCGCAGGCCGATGTTGCGAAAGACATCGAATTCCAGGCCGACACCGTAGGTCAGATCAACCCCGGTATCGTCGTCGGTGGCATTGCCGTCGGCGTCCCAGGCGTGAGCACCGACACTGCCGAACACTCGCAACCGATCACCTATTGGAAAACCGACATGGGCGGCAGCCTGGGCCGACTTGCCTTCGAAATCGACATTCTTGTCCTTGAATTGACCGAGATCGACGTAGGCACCCTCGAAGGCCAGGTAGCTATTGACGCGATACCCTGCATAAACCTTGTAGCTGGTGTCGTCGTCGTCCAGTCTGGATTCGTCGCTCTGGATGCTGCTTACGCCAGCTCCAAGATATAAACCTTTGTCATCGGCGAGCGCCTGAAAAGACAGCAGCGAAAGCAGAGAAGCGAAGCCAAGGTTTCGAAGTAGCATCTGTAGTGGAGTCCTTGTACAGGTTTTGGTGTTAGGGTTCGGCGTGCATTTGAGGGGCCTCGAGGGGCTAATGAAAATCATTGATTGATATTTTCGAGTCGTAGGACGGGATGTTTGGCGGACATTGAAAGTAGCGTCTTGCCAACGCTTGAATAGGCAACGCTTCGGAGAACAACCAGCCCTGTGCCAATAGAACGCCCTCCGAAACCAGGTGCGGCAGTTGCTCCTGAGTCTCGACACCCTCTGCGACCACCTTCAGTCTTAGCGACCTGGCCAACTGGGCAATGTGTCGCCACATGGCATCCCTGGCCGCGATCTTGTCGTCGGCGATGAATGAGCGATCAATTTTCAGAATATCGAAAGGCACTGAATCCAGAAGCGACAGGTTGGAATAGCCGATGCCGAAGTCGTCCACGGCAATGCGATGGCCGCACGCACGAAGCTGTCGCAATTGCATCGCGGCAGGCTTCTGGTCGAGCAAGGTCCTTTCGGTGATTTCAAAAGTCATGGCGGACGCAGGCATGCCATAGGTTGCCAGCAGGCTGGCGACAAAGTCTGGAAAGGTCGGGTCCTGAATGTCCTGGGCGCAAAGATTGACCGTTATGTAGAAGTCCTTGCACGCCCAAAGGTAAGTGCTGTAGTCCTCCGCCACTTGCCGAATCACCGAACGCGTAAGTTGGCGGATCAAGCCGGATTTCTCAGCTACCGGAATAAAAACATCCGCAGGCACAGGGGTGCCGTTGACGTTCCAGCGTGAAAGCGATTCGGCGCCTACCAGATAGCCCGTGGTCAAATTGACGATAGGCTGATAGTGAACACCCAGCGTGTTGGCTTTTATGGCATTGCGAAGCTGTACGGCAGTGGAGGTGTAATGCCGTTGGGCACACCTTGCGAGCAGGAGCAGCGCTGCGAACAGGCACACAAGGCCAATGAATAATTTGAATTTGAGACCTGACAGGTAGCTCAGCGGAAGCGAAATGACGGCGATCAGTTCATTTCGGTTGCCCGCAAAGGCGATGAAGACCTTGTCTGCCGAGGTCACGAGTTCTTCAAGGTGGAGCGGCTTCTGCGTCATCAGGGCGTGGGGGGCCGTAGAGGCAATGGGCACTGCGCCGCCGGGGCCGATGAGGTCCAGTTGCAGGTCCTCGGGAAGCTTCAGATTGTCGAGCAGGATCTTCTTGTTTGCCCAGACGTAGGTTGACTGTTCCGACACAATGATAAAGTCGGTGTCCGCAGAAACGGCGTGGCCGGTATCGACCCAATAGGTTCGCTTTCCAACGGAGAACTTGCGCTTCGCGTTATCGGTCAGTATCGACGGCAGTTCCTGTCCGTAGGAGGAACAGATCTTGCCATTCGATAACTGGATGGCCGCCTGATCAACAAAACGCAGGTTCTTGACCAGGTCGGCCAGTTGTGAATATTGCTCGACGGAGCATTCCCGGCCCGAACGATCAAGACCACCGAGGGTTCCCAATACCTTGTCGATCTGTGCATTAGGTTCGACTTGAGCGGCACGCAAATCGGCATAAACGTTATTCAACTTCCGTGCAATGAATGGCTCGGCCAGTAATCCGGCACAGAACCATGCGGCCCAGCCCGCTGCAGCAATCAGACATACAGTGACTGCGTGCCTTCCAGGTAACGCTTTATATATGGCAACCATCGAAAACCCCGAGGTATCATTATTTCACTGTGCACTTTGTAGCCACGTATTAAACGTCTTCAGTACCAGTCAATTACCCAGGCCAACAAGATGCCGCTGGCGTAGGCGGTAATGCACAGGATGATCTTCTGCTTGAGCGGCAGTGTGTTTATTCGATGATGCATGCTTATCTCCTTGAGTGGAAAAATAAGCAATTGTGGGTACCTGTGCCTGGTGAAACGTAATTATTAATCGTTATTTTCAGGGGTTTGATAAAAGCCCGCCAACGATCTGCTTATACGCGGATGAGGTCGTGTTCCTGGGCTTGGCGGAACTGCGCCTGGCCGTTTCCGACGGTGTCTCTCCGTAAGCAAGCTGATACGCCATGGAAAATCGGCCCAGATGATGAAAGTTCCAGAACATCGCGGTTTCAGTCACAGTGGGCCAGGTTTTATTAATCAGATCGCGACGGGCACTGGCGAGTCTCAAGTTCCTGATATACGCGATTGGCGACATCCCGAACGTTTCAATGAAGCCAAAGTGCAAGGTGCGGGTTGTGGTTTCAAGTTGCCTTACGAGTGACTTGATAGTCAGCGTCTTTTTTGTATTTTCATGAATGTACTCTATGGCTTGTATCGCCACTTTTCTTCTTGTCGGGACTTTACGGCTGAAGCCGCCAGCGGGCGTCAATGCCTGCAATAGAGAGGCAAGTACCGCATCAGCGTCGTTGGTGTCGACACAGGAAACGCTGATGGCTTGAATGGCAGATCGTATGAATTTAAAGTTTTCAGCCTGGAAACTGTGTTCTGTTCTGTTTGCAAGTATATCGATGATCGAGTGACGTTGGCGGCACCGGTCATAATGCTCCAGAGTTGTGGTCAGGGTGAAAAGTGTTTCATTCGGTTCACAGGTATAATGCACCGGTTCATCGCTGTGCAGTACGATGATTTCGTTGGGCCGTAGTTTGTAATTGTTGACGACAGGGCGACCAATCGGGACCTGCGAGATGGCGAATGTTACGCATCCGGCAGGGACGGCGCTGACCAGAGTGACGGATGAATCGAACTCCAGACGACTGCACTGGAGTTCGGGGCTGTGAAAGAGCTTATGTTGACGAATGTGCGCCTCATGCTCAGTCGGGATAAGGCTCATTTCCCATTTTCCTATCGTCCTGTTCAGTTGGCTTGGCAAGGCAGAAGACAAATGAAAGATTTCATCGGGCGGTGCAATACTCATGAAGTTGAAAGCTCATCTGTTAATTGATTAGGGTCAGGCAATGACTGCCCGCGCAGCGATGTCAGAGCCCCCGGATCAGTTCCAGTTCCGCCGAAAATGCGTACTTGCTGTCCAATGGAGAGTCGTCCATGTGCTGGACGTTGCGCGGGTCAACCTTCGCACTGAAGATTTTCGATTGGGGTTTCATCGGGTCAATGGCTGCAGCCGAAAATGAATGAAAGTCGTCAATGCGATAACCCGTTTTTACCTGATAGCCAGTTTTCACAGCATTCAGGGCCTTCTTGTTGGTTTCGGTACAGGTCAATTTTTCACTGTAGACGCCCTTGTCGTCGGCCATGGCCTTGAGAGAAAGCAATAAACCAAACGACACGGTGACGAAGTTTTTCAGTAGCATCGAGGCGATTCCTTATTAGCAGTTTATTCAGGCAGAACGTAATTTCAGCTGCAGCTCTGCCACGGATCGGTCTGCAAATAATCTCACCCGGATTGCACCTGCAAAAATCAAAAACTCATATTTGTCAGGTTGTCAGAAGGGGCCAGTCAACGCCTGCATCGGCCTCATAGCACTATGCGCGAGTTGGCGTAACTCGAGCCGGTATCACCTTGTGGTGGGCCAGAGAGAGGGAAATCACTTTCTTGCTCGTCTGTGTGATACTCATTTTCGGTTTGAATTTTCAGATGCGACAGTTTCTGGCTGTCATCGGGGCTTGTTTCAATTTCAAAATATTCAATTGTCGTGCTTTCGACGGCTTGCTCGTCGTGCGCTAGCGAATAAAGTGGCATGGCAGACAAAAACAGAACCGCCAGGAGTCCGAAAGTCGGCGATTTGCTGGTTCGCAGGAAGTGCATTGCTTTCACTTGATTCCCCTGTATAGGGCATTGTCCCGGACGGGAATCAAGCAGGCTCGATTCCAGAGATTATCGGCGGGGGATTTTGTGCTGGTGCGCCATCTGATTCAAATCAATAACTGTTATTTTTGCCTGGAAGATTGTTTGACGTGAATCTGTGCCAAGTCGGTGCGGGAGGGCGACTAATGGTTCATGCAGCGCAAACGGCCAAGTTCATGCAGGTAAAAACACACGGCATTCTTGTTCTGCGTCGGTATCAATTCGTAGTTTAGTATGGCGCCTTCTTGCAAGACGTATTGGCGTCTGAAGAACAGGTCGGGGGTCTTTTCAATGGCAAAGAGTTCATTGTCCTGACTGAGTTTGACGTTCCTGACTTGAATCTGCACGTGTGTTTTGTTTTCTCCGATGATATTCGCCGAAATGGTCGCATTGCGGATTTGTCCATTCAGGCTTTCCAGCGTGGTTCCAGTCAGTCGACCATGACCGATGGTGAGGTACTCTTCGGTGTTGAGTTGATTGAGATCTTCCAGCCATTGCCGGGTTTTCGTTTGATAGCTAGTGTTTTCCATGTAGTGCGAAGGAGAATAAAAAAAGGAAAAAATGCACAGTGCATTGATCAGGGCAATAATCGGCCAGTGAATGACTTGCGGGATCTCAAACTTCATAAGGTGACTTCCAGGCATTGGCGAATCATCAAGGCGAGGTCTCTTTCACTGCTGTTCAATTGCAGGTTTGCGGTGCTTAGATCCGGGCGAATGCACGAAACGGAGTAGTTGGCTTTATACAGGTTGATCCAGACTTGACCTTTCAGGCTTGGTGGCAGCTGTTCAGATTGTTTGGCCGACAGTTCCATCAGCGCTTGTGCCTCGGCCAGATCATTGCCTACGGCGTGGATGACCAATCCATTCTTGTCGACGCTGGAAATTTCAATTTTTGGCGCGTCGAAATCGAATTGGAAAACAGTCAAGGCAACGACTGCCAGCGTAACGATGTAAGCGATCAGTTGTGGCTTTGTAATGCCGATGGATTTTCTGGTTTTACCTGAAGGTGTTGGCGCCCCTTCACTAACAGGTGGCGGCATTTGTCCAACGTCGGGAACAGGTGGCTGCGCAGTTTCCTCCGGGGGAGTTGGTACATCTGCTACTGCATCGACTATACAGTTGCGGTTGAAGCAATATCCTCGTCGAGGAACAGTCATCAAAATCTCGTGATCCCGACTGTCATTAAGAATATTGCGTAGTGAGAAAACGGTTTGATTCAAACTGCCGGAGGCAACCACGCGGTCATTCCAGGTGTAGTCGATGATTTCGTCGCGGCTTTTAGTGACACCTGGCTCCATGAGCAGCAGGTCCAACAGGCGTGACTCGGCTCTGCCTAGCGTGGAATTTTGTACATCTCCATGGGGTGTTGTAATGGAAAGCACGGCGCTGTCTGGGTCGAATACTGCCACAGCGCCATTTTTCAACTTGAAGGTGTGGCTCATAGAAAACTTCCGTTCAGGCGGTACTGGCCTGAGTATAGGGGCCGGATTAGGCGCGGTACATTCTGGTCTTGGAGGCGAACGAAGATGAGGGCCAGGCGGAAGGTGCACGGTGTGTCGCATTTACAATGCTGCAATGGCTCGTTTCAGCGGCATGCAGTGTGGCCAACAGCCCAGGCTGTCAGTGGAATCAGTTGACTCAAACGAAGGAAAAACATTGCTGGATGACCCATGGTTTTCGATTTGGACACCATGAATAATGCTTGGAATGGACTATCTGCGCTATCCGAAAACTGCAAGCTCGGGCAGGTGGATTTGCGCGCAGCAAGGTCTGAGTGGACTGTCGTTGTTGTCCGGACAAGGTATTAGTTGCTACTTGAACGGGTTGAGAGTTTTCACAATACAAGTCAATGATTGTTTTTTTTGCGCCTGGAAGATTGCAAAGCATTTTTGATTCCAATTAGCTTTGAACCAGGCTGATTACAGCTTTAAATGGATCTCAAGGAGCGTTGACACATATCGCGTTCAGGGTTTGCCTGTCGCGACGTAAACGATCCTCACCTCTCGTTCAACGGCCTTTGCCCCGCGTCCTTTTATCAAGGGCGCGGGGCTTTTTTGGGGCCGCTCAATCATGAACCGGCAAGTCGCTGGCTGGTGCTACAGGCATTCCTGTGCGGTGCGCTCGAAGCTCGATGGCTTGAAGGTCGAGGCCAGCAATTGGCGCTCGTATAGATACACCTTGCCGCCATCCTGTGCCCTATGGGTTTCCAGCACAGTGTCTACGGCAACTTTGCTTGAAACGACAACCCGGTAGCTGCGTTCGCTCCGTGACACCAAAGGACTCATCTCTTTGTCCTGTAACTTCGGTACGAGACAGTCAACATACTGCTCGGGAGATTTGTCCGTTTGCAACGTTGAAGTCGGATTGTTCGGGGAGGTGGCACAACCGGCAAGGAGCCAGGAAGCGAACACCACGACAGGAACACATACAAGGCGCATGGGTGGAGCCCTCAAGTTCAATTCGGTTGGGTTCGTTGAGTCATGGACAGGAAGGTCGGTAAACGTTCCGGGTCATCTTCGCCGCCGATCAGGGCAAAACATCGTAGCCACGTTGTTGCAGGCAGCTGCTGTAGACCGAGTTGTTGGCGGTGGTGCTTTGCTCGCTCGCATTCAGGTTCTGCCGGCGCTCCTGTCGCTGCCTGGAAGCCCCCACGACGGCTCCCGCAGCCGCGGCACTGCGTGCCCGGTTCTGGCGATAGTCTTGCTTGGTATCGTCGTCGATCTGGTCATAGACGTTTTCATGCTGGCGGCCCCGGACTTCTGCCGCGGTGGCCCCGGCTACCGCGGCGGTAGCGGCGCCCTTTACCCGGCCACCGGAAGGCACGGTGCTTTGTACCGGAAATTGCGCGTTGGCCTGGGATTGGCAGGCACTGGTGTCCTGCTGGATGGTCTGGGAAGTCTGACCTTTGAGGGGGACCACCGTCGCCGCCAGGGCGCTGGTGCTCAGTAACAGCATAAGGACCGCTAAGGTATGGGCCGGTATTTTCATCATTGGGCCTCACGTCAGGCGTCGGCACGGCTGACGGTTTGTCAGAGGGAAAAGCGACGTGGCGCCACTTTGAAACCCCATGCCGGTCTGTTTGCCATGCCTGCCAATGCCGGTGGACGGCAGGCACTGCGACGTTTGCGATGGGGTTTGCTTGAGCGTCAATGCTTGAGGAGGAGGGCCTGCATATCGTCTGTCATGCCTTTGAGTGCAACCTTGAAGTCATTGGCAACAATCGGCTGCTCGGCATTGTCGAGCGTCGCGCCGAATACCTTGCGAACGACCTTCGCCACCGGCAAACCGGTCTTGGAGTCGATCAGGTTGGCTTCGATGTACATCTCGGCAGTCTGGTCCCGATGTCCGGTGGCTGCTTGTGTTGCCCCGACAATCGCGCCGATTGGAACGGCCTCGTACCAGTGCATGCCTTCGTTGTTGGCGCTGACGTGAGTGATCGCCGCCTGCAGGATCAGCGAACGCGAATTGGTTGGCGCCAGTTGCGGGTAAGGGACGATTGTATAGCGGCGGGCAAAGGCGGTCTTGACGCTATTACTGGCCATCAATTGCAAGTCTTGCAGTGTCTTCAGGCTGACGCGCGCAGTCGGCTTCGGCGCTGGATACAGCTCCATCTGCCTGAACACGACTGTGGAGTACGCGCGAGGATCGAACCCCGGCGATACCCAGCGCAATACTTTCTGCTCACTCGGTGTAGTTTGCTCCTCCAGGCCCTGGTAGTTGCCCAGGAAGCCCGAGTATTGCTCTTGCTGCGCCACTTTCGAGACGCAGCCGACCTGAAATACACAGCTCAAAGCAATACCCGCAATCCATTTATTCGACATGCCCATGTGTTTGGTTCTCAAGTGATGAAAATTGTCATTCGGGTTCCGATCTGGCGCCAGGCATTGGTCTGGGTGCCTCGTATTTGGGCACGGTTACTCGCCAGTCGGTTACGCAAAGCAGGTGCTTGCACGCCGGTCAATGCGGGCCGGATGCTGCCTGCAGCAGCGGGATAATCCGAATCAATAACTCTCAAAAACTGTTAAACACACGGTCGGTGATTGGCTGTGCCGGCCTGGACACCACCCGCAGCCTGACGACCTTGGGGGTGTGCGCCGAATCGACCTACAATTGGCAATCGCGAGAATGGTCGGTACCGCTCAACCTGGCAGCGTGGCTTTAGAGGAGACACGGCATGGACCGATTCACCGGCGGTTGTTTGTGCGGCAAGGTGCGCCTGGTCGCGTCGGGGCGCCCGTTCCGGGTTGGTGTCTGTCACTGCCTGGATTGCCGCAAGCATCATGGAGCGCTGTTTCACGCGTTCGCGATATTTCATCAGGATGCCGTGACGATCGAAGGCGAAACACGTGACTACGCCGGGCGGCATTTCTGTCCGCACTGCGGTTCGTCCGTGTTCGCCCGCAGCGCAGACGAAATCGAAGTGAACCTCGGATCCCTGGATGCCCCTGACCAGCTGACGCCAACCTACGAGAGCTGGGTCGTGCGTCGCGAGGCCTGGTTGCCGCCGTTTCCGCTCACACGACACTACGAACGCGACCGGGATTCCACGGGACGTTTTGAGGGTTGAACCAGCGTCTTCGAGCGACCCTGCGGTCGCTCGAAGACGCTGCGGTTACTTCAGGTTGCCGCTGAGGAATTGCTGCAGACGCTCGCTTTTTGGATTGCCCAATACGTCCTCGGGCACACCTTGCTCTTCGACCCGCCCCTGGTGCAGGAACAGCACCTGGTTCGACACTTTGCGCGCAAAGCTCATTTCGTGGGTCACCATGATCATGGTGCGGCCTTCTTCGGCCAGACCCTGGATCACCTTGAGCACTTCGCCCACCAGTTCCGGGTCCAGGGCCGAAGTCGGCTCGTCGAACAGCATGATCTCCGGCTCCATGCTCAGGGCACGGGCAATGGCGACCCGTTGCTGCTGGCCACCCGAGAGAAACGCCGGGTACTGATCTGCGACGCGTGCCGGCAAACCGACCTTGTCCAGGTAGCGCCGGGCGCGATCCTCCGCGTCCTTCTTGCTGACGCCCAGCACCCGGCGTGGAGCCATGGTGATGTTTTCCAGCACAGTCATGTGGCTCCACAGGTTGAAGTGCTGGAACACCATCGCCAGGCGAGTGCGGATGCGTTGCAGTTCTTTGGCGTCGGCCACGCGCATGCCGTGGTGGTCATG
This sequence comes from Pseudomonas sp. Pseusp16, assembly GCF_047324915.1. Taxonomy (NCBI): domain Bacteria; kingdom Pseudomonadati; phylum Pseudomonadota; class Gammaproteobacteria; order Pseudomonadales; family Pseudomonadaceae; genus Pseudomonas; species Pseudomonas sp. Pseusp16. Next base: position 1,308,059 of record NZ_CP168522.1, read on the forward strand.
GACCATTTTGATCGGCTGGTTGTCCAGGCTCATGGCGCCGTCGTTGGGCGTTTCCAGGAAGTTGATGCAACGCAGAAAAGTGCTCTTGCCCGAACCACTGGCGCCAATCAGGCTGATCACATCGCCGGTCCTGGCGTTTAGCGAAACGCCCTTGAGCACTTCATGGTTGCCGTAACTTTTGTGCAGGTTTTCAACGGTCAGTTTGTACATGAACAAGCATCCTGAATTAGTGGGCCGGGCCGAGGAAGGACAACCAACGGCGTTCAGCCAGGCGGAACAGGCCGACCAGGGAGAAAGTGACTGCCAGGTAGATCAACGCGGCGATACCGAACGACTGGAAGGTCAGGAAGGTCGCCGAGTTGGCGTCCCGCGCGACTTTCAGAATGTCCGGGATGGTTGCGGTGAAGGCCACGGTGGTCGAGTGCAGCATCAGAATCACTTCGTTGCTGTAGTAAGGCAGCGAGCGACGCAGGGCGGACGGCATGATCACGTAGGTGTACAGCCTCCAGCCGGTCAGCCCGTAGGCTTTGGCCGCTTCGACCTCACCGTGGGCCATGCTGCGAATTGCCCCGGCGAAGATCTCCGTGGTGTAGGCGCAGGTGTTCAGGGCGAAGGCCAGGATGGTGCAGTTCATCGCATCGCGAAAGAACGCATCCAGTACTGGCTGGGCACGCACCGCGGCCAGGCTGTAAATGCCGGTGTAGCAGATCAGCAGCTGAATATAGAGTGGCGTACCCCGAAACAGATAGGTGTAGAACTGCACCGGCCAGCGCACCAGGACATTGCTCGAGACCCGGGCAATCGACAGCGGGATCGACATCACGAAGCCGAAGAAGATCGAGGCACTGAGCAGCCAGAGGGTCATGGCCAGCCCGGTGATGTGATTGCCGTCCTGGAACAGGAAAGGTTTCCAGTATTCCTGCAGTAGCTCGATCATCGCACGGCCTCCCGGGTGCCTGCGGCGTAGAAGATTTCCATCCGGCGCAAGACGTAGTTCGAAACGGTGGTTATCACCAGATAGATCAAGGCGGCCAGGATCAGGAAGAAGAACAGCTGATAGGAGCTCTTGCCCGCGTCCTGGGCCACCTTGACCAGATCGGCCAGGCCAATGATCGACACCAGCGCGGTGGCCTTGAGGATCACCATCCAGTTATTGCCGATGCCCGGCAGGGCAAAACGCATCATTTGCGGGAACACCACCAGGCGAAAGCGCTGGGCACGGGTCAGGCCGTAGGCGGTAGCCGCTTCCATTTGCCCTCGCGGTACGGCAAGGATGGCGCCACGGAAGGTTTCGGTGAAATAAGCCCCGTAGATGAAGCCCAGGGTAATGACTCCGGCGCTGAAGGGGTTGATTTCGATATAGTCCCAGTCCAGTGCTTCGGTCAGGCTGGTCAGCCAGGTTTGCAGGCTGTAGAAAATCAACAGCATCAGCACCAGGTCCGGCACCCCGCGGATCAGCGTGGTGTAGGCCTGCGCAGGGACGCGCAGCAGTGCCGATTTCGAAAGCTTGGCGCTGGCGCCGATCAGGCCCAGGCCAACGCTCACCAGCAAGCACAGAAAGGATAATTTGACAGTCATCCAGGAGCCTTGCAGCAACAGCGGGCCGAAGCCCTTGAGGCTGAAGCCTGACAGCCCAAGAATCTGCAATAGGTTTTCTAGCATTGAGCAGCCCTACCTCAATCAAAAAAGTGCCCATCCGAGAATGGGCACAGGGTCATTATTTGTCGCTGTAGAGATTCAGATCGCCAAAGTGCTTCTGCTGGACGGCCGCATAGGTGCCGTTGTCGTGCAGTGCCTTGATCCCTTTGTTCAGCAAGGCCTGGAGCTCGGCATTGCCTTTGGTCAGGCCCACGGCGGTTTTGGCCGGCAGCAGGGGGCTTTCGACCGGCTCGCTGATCTGGAAGTCGGCGCCTGGTGGCGACTTCAGGAAGCCCAGTTCGGCTTGCAGCATGTCCTGGATAGAGGCATCGAGGCGTCCGGAGATCAGGTCGGCGTACACCTGGTCCTGGTTGGCGTAGGCCTGGGTCTCGACCCCGGCCTTGTCCAGCACGGCCTTGGCGTAGGCTTCCTGGATGGTGCCTTGCTCGTAGCCGACTTTCTTGCCCTTGAGGGAGGCCGGATCGGTGCCGATGGCCGTGCCTTTCTTGAATACCAGCGCGGTCGGGCCAGAGAACAGCTCGCTCGAGAAGTCGATGACTTTCTCACGCGCCGGCGTGACGGTCATGGAAGAGATCACGCCATCGAACTTGTTGGCCTTGAGGCCGGGAATCATGCCATCGAAGTCGCTTTCAACCCACTTGCACTTGACCTTCAGCTCAGCGCAGATCGCGTTGCCCAGGTCGATATCGAAGCCCACCAGGCTGCCATCGGCGGCCTTGGATTCGAACGGCGCATAAGAGGGGTCGACGCCAAAGCGCAACTCCTTGTACTCCTTGGCCAGCGCAGAACCGGCAGCCACACACAAAGCCAATGCAGAAAGGGTGAGAAATGCTTTTTTCATTATTTTTTTCCCAAGGACCATCGAAAGCGCTTGTGCCGCAAGAGCGCATGTACTGCGTAGCGAAGTGTCTTATGCACACGCAAGTACTTGTACAGACAATCATATGCAATCACCCGGCCAATTCGCGGATTGGGCGTTTGAGAAAACGCGGGCAGCGCTCTGGGATGGGCTTGGCGGGCAGGTGAGCGCAGGGGAGAGGTGGCCTGCGAGGCTGTTACCAACGCAGGTTTTTACACCCGGCTGGGGTATGCGGTAACAAAGTGTGAGATCAGGGGGGCCGACTTTCCTGGTTCAATCCTTGATGCTCCAGCGCCGCGCCTTGTTGAACGAAACGGTCGATCAACCACCTTGCCGCCGGACCCGGTGGCAGATCCGTGCGGTAGATGACGTCGAAGGAATATTTTCCGCTTTTGTATTCCGGAATGTTCAACTGCACGAGCCGGCCGCTCTCCAGATCCTCCTGGACCATCGGTGCCGGCATGTTCCCCCAACCGATGCCTTCGCGCAGCAGCATGTGCTTGGCGCCCAGATCCGCCAGGCGCCAGGTGCGGTTGCTGAGCACGGCGAAATCCTTGTCCCTGGTCAGCAGCGAGCGATCGGACAGCACCAGTTGCGTGAACTCTCGCCCGGCGCCTGGAACATTCGAGTCGCTCGAAGCCAGCGGATGATTCGGGGCTGCCACCGGAATCAACTCGACGCTGCCGACGCCAATTCTTTCGATACCGTCGAGACCTTCGTTCATCGGCCCACTGACGCCGACGATTGCGCCTCGGTTGATCACCAGTTCCGTGACGGCGCCGAGGGCTTCCATGTGCAAGTGCAGGGCAACCGTAGGAAATTCTTCCCGAAAGGATTTGAGGGCGTCCACCACGCGCTCCGGGGGCAGCATCACATCGAGCACCACGTGAACTTCGGCTTCGAGGCCCTGAAGCAGCCCCTTCACTTTGGCGCGTAAACCATGAATGCCGTTGGCGATGGTCCTGGCTTCGGCCAGCACGGTGCGGCCGGCGTCGGTGAGCTGCGGTTTGCGTGTGGTCTGACGGTCGAACAGCGACACACCGAGTTGCGTTTCCAGGTTGGCAATCGAGTAGCTGATGACTGAAGTGGCACGATGCAGCTTTCTGGCAGCCGCTGCAAAACTGCCGACTTCAACAACGGTCAGGAACACCCGCAGTTGGTCGAGTGTCGGTGTTCCGGGATCAGAAATCATGCCTGTTTCCTCGAGCGTAATGGTCAGTACCCGCGGACCCGGATGCGGCCAGGCGCTGACCGCGAATGTGCGCGTCCGGGCCTGTTGCAGAGGTCCGTTCAGCGTTTTTCACGATTGAACTCCCTTTCGATGATGTGAATTGCTTGCCTATTTATTCGAACCTAATGATCTAAATTAGTCTTCTATTCAGATTAGATGTCAAGGCGCAAGATTTCTTCACAGCAGCGATTCATGGCGAGTCGCGCAAACTTTGAAGGAATTACCTCATGACGACTTCCGCAAACATCGCTCCTTCCACCCACTCTGAACAGAACCGGTCCGACGTGACCCAAGCCTCGGCCTCGTTGATCGGCCGCGTACTGCTCAGCGCAATTTTCATTCTCTCCGGTTTTTCGAAACTGGCCGCTCCCGCGATGATGGTCGGCTACATCAGCTCCGTGGGCCTTCCGCTTCCGCAACTGGCGCTGGCGTTGGCGATCGTTGTCGAGATCGGTGGCGGCCTGGCGTTGATCGCCGGTTACCGCACCCGCACCGTTGCCGCGGTACTGGCCGTGTTCAGTGTGTTTACCGCACTGGCTTTCCATAACGCGCTGGGCGATCAGAACCAGTTCATCCACTTCTTCAAGAACATCGCGATGGCCGGTGGCCTGCTTCAGGTCGTGGCCTTTGGTGCCGGTCGCTTCAGCCTCGACGCTCGCCGTCGTTGATACCCCCCGCGCTGCGAAGGCCGGTCCCTCGCAGCGCAGTGTTTTCCTCCCTTATTCAATAGTCGAGACCTCCATGAAAGCCATACGCGTGTACGAATACGGCAGCCCTGAAGTTTTACGTCTGGAAGACATTACAGACCCGGTGGCAGGTATTGGTGAAGTGCTGATCGATGTCGGCGGGGCAGGGGTCAACCCGATTGACTGGAAGATCCTGTCCGGTGCCATGAAAGCGTTCATCCCGTTACCGCTGCCGTTTACCCCGGGAGTCGAGGTGGCCGGTACCGTGATCGCGCTGGGGCAGGGCGTCACTGAGTTCAGCATTGGCGATGAAGTGTTCGGCTTCATCAACATCGTCGGCGGTTATGCGACCAAGGCGGTTGCCCAGGTTGCAAAGCTGGCGATAAAACCCAAATCGCTGAGTGCCTTGCAGGCCAGCGCTGTCCCCGCAACTGCCCTGACGGCCTGGCAAGCCCTGACCGACCACGCTGGCGTGCAACGGCGGCAGAAGGTGTTGATCCATGCCGCGGCCGGTGGTGTGGGCAGCATGGCGGTGCAGATTGCCAAATACCTGGGCGCTGAAGTCTACGCAACGGCCTCTGCGCACAATCATGCCTACCTGAAGGACCTCGGTGCCGATTACACCATCGACTACAGGACCCAGGCATTCGACGAGCTGGTGGCCGGTGTCGATGTCGTACTGGATCTGGTGGGCGGCGAAACGCAAAACCGTTCGTTCAAAGTTCTGAAAAGAAACGGTGTGCTGGTCTCGCCAGTGAGCCTGCCGAATATGTCGCTGGCCAACGACTATGGCGTGACCCCCGCCAACTTCGCCACCCGTTCCGATGGCCGACAGCTCACGCTCATTGCCGAACTGTTCGACAAGGGCCACCTCACGGTCGACGTCGAGGCCTACCCGTTGAGTGAGGCCAAAGCGGCGATCGAGAAAAGCATGGGCCGTCATTTGCGGGGCAGGCTTGTCCTCGATACAACCCGGTAAGTCGCCAGCATCGGGTGCGGTTACTGATAAACCTGCGGTACATCTGCCGCATTCATCTTCCGAATCACCAAACCGATGAACGCCGACACTGCGGGCGGAAGCTGTCGGCGGCTCGGATACAGCACATTCAGGCCGTAGCCGTTGGGCTGGTATTGAGGCAACACCGGGACCAGTACGCCGGTATCCACTTCAAGCTTGGCCATCAGCGGCGGCAGCAACGCGATGCCGAGGCCCGCCACGGCGGCCTTGCGCTGCGACTGAGCGGTATTGCCGCTGAAGCGCCCGGTCACTTGTATCTCTTCCTCACCCTTCGGGCCGATCAAATACCATGTGGCATGGCCGCCGGGATGCGCGGAAATCACGCAGTCGTGGCTCGCCAGGTCCTGTAGCGTGCGGGGTGAGCCACGCGCCGCGAGGTAGTCGGGGCTGGCAACCATCCCGACGCTGCGCGGGTCAAGGATCTGACGACCGACATAGCCTGAATCGCGCAAGGGGCCGCCGCGAAAGGCGACATCGATCTGCTCGGCGATCAGGTCGGCCTTTGCATCGCTGAGCACGAAGTCGAGTCGCACGCGTGGATACGCGGTCAGAAACTCGCTCACCCACGCCATCTCGAAGAAGTCGAAAAAGTCTGCCGGAGCCGCCACGCGAACCCGGCCACTGGGCTCGCTACTGCCCGTGATCAAATCCTGTCCCGCTTCCAGCAGGTCATCGACGGCACCCACGCAACGCTCATGAAAGCCCTGGCCTGCACTGGTGAGCGTGAGCTTGCGAGTGGAGCGTTGCAGCAACCGGGTGCCGAGCCGCGTTTCAAGCTGCTGGATGCGCCGACTCACGGTATTGGGCGGCATGCCCAGCCGTCGTGCGGCTTCTGCAAAGCTGCCGCAATGTACTACCTGGACAAACATGGCGATGTCATTGAGGTCGAGCATGGCGGGGGATTCCTGATGCTGGTGGACGAGTGCAATCCAATTGTACCGTCTTATCAAGTAATCAGGCCTGGCCTATTGTCTGGAGCATCGGGCCGAAAGGCCGCCAACTTCGAGTATTCACGATGCCTTTCAAGCAACAACCTCAGATCGATACACAAGACACCGTTACCCGGCGGGCCATCCGCTACCGCACCACCGGCAGTGGGCATGGCGCGATTGTCCGGTTGATGAGCCCTTCGGATCTTGGCCACCTGATCAAGCCTTTTGTGTTCCTTGACCTGTTTGAAGGCGAGAGCTCATTCATCAACGGCATGCCGCTGCATCCGCATTCGGGCATCGCCACTGTCACCGTCATTACCGAAGGCAATTTGCGTTTTGAGGATGCTGATTCGGGTACGGGGATGATTGACTATGGCGGTGTTGAATGGATGCGCGCGGGTGGCGGGGTCTGGCATGGCAAGGAAATGTCGGTCGGTACATCGAAGCGCATTCAAGGTTTTCAGCTGTGGGTCGCATTACCGCCGGCATTGGAAAACGCCAGTGTCGATAGCCAATACCTGGAGTCAGGCGCGATGCCGCAAACGGGACCGGCGCGTGTGATCCTGGGGACGTACCAGGGTGTGCAAAGCCCGGTCCGTGCTCCCGCTGGCATGAACTACCTGCTGGTCACGCTGCCTGCCGGAGAATCCTGGACTTATGTGCCGCCCAAGGGGCATGAGTCGTTGTGGCTGAGTGTCAGTCGCGGGGTCCTTGGCGCTCCGGAGGTGGTCATGACGGGAGAAATGGTCGTCTTCGAACCCGGTAGCGGCAGCGTTACGCTCAAGGCCGGGCACAGCGATACGGTCTTCGTGATCGGCTCCGCGGAGCCTCATCCTTATGATCTCTCGCTGGGAAACTACTCGGTGCATACCAACCCGCAAGCCTTGCGTGCCGGGGAGGCGAAAATCGCCGAGATCGGTGCCCGGCTGCGTGAATACCTGAAAAAACCAAACGGGTCAGCCAGCGTGCCAGTTTTCAAGTAACCCGAGCGTGCGGTCTGAATCAGCTGCAAACGTCGCAAACGACCCATGGCAGACATGCTGAACAGCCATTACGGCGTCGGCAATCCCAGTCGACGTGCTTCGTCGCTCACATTCATCCTCGCGCCCTTGAGCGTCGGTCGATGGCCGAGCAGCCGGGTGGCAGGCTCCAGGCTGTCATCCGCAGGCACGAGCAACGCCTGCAAGCTCAATGGATCGATAACACCCCAGTTGGATAAATCGGAACAACCGCTACCGCTGCATACCGCCTGGTAGACGATTCGTGGGGCGCTGTTCGCGTCGGTGTCGCACGTGCCTCTTATGAAATCGACGTTGCTGTACCGCAGGAGTGTCGAACGCGGACCACGTTCTACACGCAGTATGACGTCAGCGCCTTCAGTCGATCGTAATGGCAGGGTCGTGTCGACGCTCATGGTGACTGTGGCTTCACCACACTGGAATACCTGTTCGGCCAGAACCGATTGAGAAGCCATTGTGAGCAGGAGGGAACAGCTGGCGATCCGTAGCATGCTGGTAGCTCAGAAATATACAAAAAGCGGATGCTAGCAGACCTGTCTGCGAACCGGATGGAAACCACACACTCCCATAGTTTTGAAGTCCGCAATCTGGCCGATTGCTGACTGTCTCGAAGGGCAGCAACCGACCCATAGCTGCCGGTGGGAGCCGACAGAAACCCGCCAAAAGCAGACTGAATCGCCGCATCTTTCAAAGACTCTCTCCAAGCTCTGAAAATTGCGTTATCAGAATTTACTGGCGATAACTGTATTGCGCCGCTGAGTCGGCGATTGGAGGCTTCCATGTTGGGGCAGCTCTACGCGCAGTTACCTGGATCAGGGGCTCGTCTGCGGTGCGTGCCTGTTGTCGCGACGGTTCCAGCATGTGTCAAAAACATCGCGGCTTTCACACAGGCATCTAAACTTGTCTGTTGGGAAGGGCTTAGTTAAACGTGAATTGAGTCGCGGTGACTGGTTAGTAACGATACTGCTGTCGCGTTCTGTCGCGCCCCCATGCTTAAACCATCGCTAAGCAGTAGTAGGGCCGTTCGCGGCACAATCGGAGCGCAATCATGCTGAACCTGTCGCAGCAACTTCACCCCGTGGAGCATCGCGCGACGCGCTTGCGGCTGATCATAGTTGGACTGGCGACCATTCTATGGGCCATGCACATCGGCCCGGCTCTTGCCGCTGATGCAGTCAAATTCTCAGAGACACCGCCCTCGGAGACGCTCACCGTCGATCCGAGTGAGATCCAGAAGCCGTGGACCGGTGATCTTGAGGCGATGAAGGACCGGCGGATCATTCGCGTCCTCACGATCTATAGCAAGACCTTTTACTTCGTCAACAAGGGCACCCAGCGCGGCGCGACCTACGACTGGTTCAGTGTGTTCGAGAAGGAACTGAACCAGAAGATGGCGCCTTCAAAGTCGGATGCAAAGAAACATCTGAAGGTTCAAGTGGTCTTCGTTCCAGTTAGTCGGGACCAACTACTGCCGGCGCTAGTTGCCGGGAAGGGTGATATAGCTGCGTCCAACCTCACCATTACCCCTGGGCGACGGGAGTTGGTGGACTTCTCTGTGCCCGCGTATACCAATGTCAGCGAAGTGATCCTGTCCGGTCCCACTTCACCACAGGTCGTCAGCATCGACGATCTGGCGGGAAAGGAGGTATTCGTTCGCAAGTCTTCCAGCTACTACGAGAGTCTGGTCGAGCTAAACAAGCGCTTTTCCGCAGAAAGTCGGCCCCAGGTGACCATCAAGTTGGCGCCGGAGGAGTTGGAGGACGAGGATCTGGTCGAGATGCTGAATGCCGGACTGCTACCACTCATCGTCATGGACAAGCACAAAGCGGACCTCTGGAAGCAGGTCTTTCCCAAGGTAACGGTCCATGAAGGGATTGCCGTCCGCACGGGAGGAGAAATTGCCTGGGCGATACGGAAGGGGAGCCCGCAACTCAAAGCTGCTGTAGATGACTTTGTCGCCCGTCACGGAAAAGGAACCAAGACGGGAAATATGATTCTGGTGCGCTATCTGAAGAGCGCAAAATACATCAAGGACGCGGCATCCACGTCGGAGCGGAAGAAGTTCCTCGATTTGATTCAGTTCTTTAAGCAGTACGGCGACAAGTACAGTGTCGACTGGCTGCTGATGGCTGCTCAGGGATACCAGGAGTCGCGGCTTGATCAATCCGTTCGAAGCCCTGTGGGAGCCATCGGCGTGATGCAGGTCATGCCGGCGACAGGCAAGGAGCTGAAGGTAGGTGATATCAGGCAAACCCAGCCGAACATCGAGGCTGGAGTCAAGTACATGCGGACGATGATAGACAGGTACTACGGTGACGAACCGATGACCGAGTTGGATAAGGTCCTGTTTACCTTCGCGTCGTACAACGCCGGTCCCGCCCGAGTTGCCCGATTGCGCGAGGAAGCCGCCAAGCGCGGGCTGGATCCCAACATCTGGTTCCATAACGTCGAGTACGTTGCTGCCGAGCGAATCGGCGCGGAGACAGTGACTTACGTCAGCAACATCTACAAGTACTACATTGCCTATCGGCTGATCATGGAAGCGCGGGAGGCGAAGCAGCGCGCGGCGGAAGGGATCACGGCTGAGCCTGATTAGGACTGCCGCGTAGTTCGTGTGCAGCGGGAGCAATTGTGGGCGCGGGCATTGATATTCGGGCCCCGGCGATAGTCCGATAAAGCTCCGGTGTGCTTTTCCGGTTCGAAGTGCGTTCTGGCGAAGCGACCTAGGGCCCCGGTGCACACCGCACCACGGCGTTGAGGTTCAGCCTGTCGAGGAGGGAAGACGATGAGAGCATTGCGAATGAGTACGTTGGTAATGGCGGCATGCATGACCCTGGCGACGGCATCGGGCATTACCCGTGCCGAAGAGGTTGCCATGATCACCGGCGAGCAATGGGTGCAGTCGTCGGAGCAGCTCAAGAAGGTCTATCTCATCGGCATCGCCAACGCTTATCAGGTGGAGAGGGCCTACTATGGGTCGAAGCCGCCATCCGATGAGCAGAGCCTGATTCCGCGTTTCGGCAAGGGCCTGAAGGGCCATACGCTCGACAGTGTGCGCGAAGGGCTGAACCAGTGGTACGCCGCCAATCCCGACCGCGTGAAACGCCCCGTCATCGAGACCATCTGGTTCGAGATGGTCTTGCCCGGACTGAAACAGAATAAGTAGCGGAGGTGAACATGAAGAGGTTGCAATTGTTTGCCGCAGTCCTCACCGCAGCGAGCGTGATCGGTTGCACCTCGATGACTGCTAAGCAGCAGGGGACGGTGAGCGGTGCGGCTATCGGTGCTGCGGCCGGCGCTGGCATTGCCGCGATCTCCGGTGGCAGTGGATGGACTGGCGCTGCGATTGGTGCCGTCGCCGGCGGGGTTGCCGGTAACATCAAAGGCAGTAGGCAGCAGAAGTAGACGGGCCAATCCTCGCTACGGCAAGGGCCTCCCTATGACATGGATCATCGGCAGGCCCAATCAGCCGCGCTCCACCTCGACACCGGGGGGGCTGTACCCTTCAGCTCGTCGCGTCGCCCTGAAGCAGCGACGCAGCAGATCGAGAGTTCCTACTTGCACAGGCAATGGCCTGTTTCCAGCAGCAGGTTCTGCCCCCCCGAGCTCGACGTTGCCGAGCACGGGCTTGCGCGAGCGGGTTGTCCTGCGACAGCGCGATGATAGACAAAAAGAGGGGACGATTACTTCCGTACTCCAAACGTCCACTACTGACCGAATAGCAACGGACTTTCCTCGACCGGTTGAATCCACAGCCGATACCTGCCTGTCACAATTGGCAGGTAACAACCAGCATCAGACAAATGTCTCACGAACGCATGAATGGAATGTAGCGTAAGTCCCAGGTTTCAAAGCCCTCCGCCGAAGCGATACTGCCAGACGATGCCAATAGCATCGTATTCGCTGCCGGTACGGGTATGCGCACCATCACTCGCAAACAGCTTTAGTGAGTGATTTCGGTTCAACGGCAGCGAGAGGGTGCCCCCATAGCGTGTATTTTCCTGAAAGTCGTGGTTACCGACCCCATCGACTGAGGTACTCCCGCCAGCGAAGTAGGTCCCATCCAGCGAGGCCCAGACACCGTTTCTAAAGGCATAGATAAGATGCACCTGTGCCTGGTAAGTCGGGTTCTGGGAAAATGTACGGTCGCCAAGGTACTGGTCATTGTCGGTGTAAAAGGTTCCCGCACCGGATAATTCCAGGGTCACGGGTCCCAAGCGCTTGGAAATCCCAAGTTCGGGCTTGAATGACCAGCGGTTGTTGCCGAGATTTACCAGCTTACTGGAGTCGTATTGGCCAAGTGGCGCCGTAATTGCCAGGCTGGCGCCGATAATCACATCCTGTTGATAGCTGGGGAACTCAGCCAGGGACATCGCCGGGGCGCCATATAAGTTGACCGAGAAGCGGAATCTTGGATCGATCAACCCAGTAACATTTCGCTCCTTGGGTTCACCGGCGAACAGGGCCGAGCCCGTCAATCTGGCTTCAGGCACGACGATATCGAACTTCCCGGAGCGGCCCCAGACGTCCAGGGACCTGGCAAAGGCAAACACGACAGTCTTGATGTTGAGCTTGGCATCCTCGAGTGGGACTGAGGGGTTGGCGGTTACGCTACCATGGAGGTCGCTGTACCCCATGAGCAGGAAATTGATACCGACCGGCGTATTGGCGTAGGACCTGGGTTCGAGATCCTCTGCGACTGCACTGGGGGCTAAGATGATGAGCGAAGCGGATGCGAACCGAGCCAGCCTGACGACACAGAGTTTGTGTTCCATCCACATTCGCTCGCTTCCTGTCAGGACCTCAGGGTTCTATGTATTGTTGTAGTGCATCTGCATTCGTTTAGCACTTACAGCTGCCGCCAGCATTGTGTGATCGCACTTACTGTTTGATCGGATACTCCTGGTCGATCAGTGACTAGGCATACTGTTTAACAGATGAGGGGTGCCTCCCTGATTTCGTGGACAACTCGAATTCTTATAACAAGGCGCTGCAAGAGACAGATCGCCTGGGTTTCCTAAGACGAAATCGACGGGCAGCTTTTGGCCGATTGTTGCCTGCCACGACCGGTTGAATCCACTACCGACAGTTGCCCTTCGTGAGAGGCCGCAACTGATCCAAAGAGTCAGTTCAACTGTGGACGAACGTCCAGAGATCGGTATTCAATTTTTCGATAGCGGTTTTAAAGTCTTTGGTGGTGATTTGCTGACTCTCGTTCTCTAGCTGGCTGCCGAATACCTTGCGCACCACTTTGGCCATTGTCTGATGGGTTCTCGCGTCAATGAATTCGGCTTCGATGAACAGATTGGTGTCTTGATCCCGGTGACCGGTGGCTGCCTGTGTCGCTCCGACAACGGCTGCGATCGGCATCACTTCATACCACTTCATGCCCTCGTTCGAAGCGCTGACGCCGGTGATCGCCGCACGCAGGATCAGGGGGTGTGACCCGGCCGGTGCAGCGGCCGCGTTAGACACCCTCTGGTATTTGCGGCCCAGCACGAGTTTGGCCTTTCTGGACATGAAATCCTGCAAGTCGGCCAGCGTCTGCTGATTGACCTGCTCATTGGGTTTCGGCGCGGGATAAAACTCCAGCGTTCTGAACGCTATGGTGTCGTACGCATTCGGGTTCCACGACGGGCTTACCCAGCGCAGTGTCTTCTCACCGGTGGCAGTGGTCACTTCTTCCAGGTTGTTGTAGTTGGACAGGAAGCCGGAGTACTGCTCGCGCTCAGTGACCTGGGAGGTGCAGCCGCCGAGTAGCAGGCAGACTAGTGCGACGCCGACAAACACTTTATGGGCCAAGGTCATGTTGGGTTCACTCCAGGATCAAGTCGTGTTCCGTCAACAGAAAACCAGAAACGCAATGCCATGTTTCAAGCTTGAATCCAGGTGTTGTCGAACTGACCGGAGATTGGATTGCCCATTGTGGACCGGGAATGCTCCACCGGCATGTAACCGGGCAAGATCTTTGTCCAACTGATGTCGGTGTCCTGATCCAAAGCATAGGTGGCCCTGTGGCAATACGTCAGGTTTCGTAACGCTGCGATTGCTGCCCGATACGGCGCTGCCAGGCAACGGCTTCGCGACGATGGTCAGGGCAGAGGCTGGAGGCTGGTTTTGAAGGTGGTGACCACTCGGTTACGGCCTTCGTGTTTAGCGTGATACAGGCGTTGATCGGCTGTGCGCAGAATTGCCTCGATGGTGTCGCCGTCGCGACCGGATTGCGATACGCCGATGCTCACCGTGACCACGGTTGAGCGCTGCAGGCCATGAAAAGAACTATTTGCAACGGTGCTTCGCAGACGCTCGGCGATTTCGTGCGCGCCTTCAAGTGAAGTCTGGGGCAGCAGTATCATGAATTCTTCCCCGCCCACTCGGGCTACGCCGTCATACGGCCGAATCGAATCCAGGCATTTCTCCACGAAACTCTTCAGGATGTCATCGCCAACCTGGTGCCCGAAGCGATCGTTGATGGACTTGAAATTATCCAGATCGAGTGCCAACACGGAGAACGGCGCACCGCCGCGTTTGGTCCGGCCAATTTCGACGTCGACCCGCTCCATGAAGCGACGCCGATTTTCAGCGCCGGTCAGTGGATCGGTCGCCGCAAGGTGCCCGAGTTCCTGATTGGTGCGCTGGAGTTCCTGCAGAGCGCTCTCGGCATACGCCATCGCTTCGGCAAGACGCACCATCAATTCCTCTTGGCTGTAGATCTTCGAAAACGACCGCGTGGTGAGGAACGCTTGCACCACCCCATAGCTCAGCATGAAGAATCCACCGGCGAAGATCGCATGAGCGAGCCACCACATATGGTTCCACGGACGCGCAAGGATGAAGGCAAGAGATGACAGCGCGAACGCGGTGACCGAGATGATGAAAATTATCATCAGCGGCGAACGGATACGGCGCAACAGAAGTATGGCCGCGGTCAATGCGGAAAGAACGAGGGCGCCACCCTCCATGGAGAGGCGCACCGCGAGATTGCCGGCGATCGGCAAGTTCGCGACGTACGCCACTGCCAGGTCAACCAGCAGGAACAGTCCTATCCAGGTCAGCCACGGGTGGGCCTTCATTCGTTGGTCCGCGGCATCAGGTGGGCGGTGGTACGACAGCATTCCGACCAACAGCAGAATCGACATGACCAGTCGAGAGGCTGGTCCATAAAGCAGGAAGAGCCAGATATTGTGGTGTGCAAGCCCTGTGAACGCACCATGCAACGCGTAGATCAGTACAAACCCGAGGAAACCAAGCGTCATCCATCGTAGCAGCGGATCCCCCGATGACTGATAGCAGCGCCACGTTACGTAAGTGACAAACGAGCCCGCCAGGGTGGCTGTGATGATCGCGATTACATGGAACAGGTGATTCTCGAATACAAGCGTGGGGTCCTGGAAAAAGTACAAGTAGCCAATCAGATAGGCCGGAACGAACGCAAACCCTGCGAGCAGCAAGTAGGCGTAAACCTTGACCATGAGGCGAACGGCTACAGGTGACTCGTCGGTGGCGATGAGATTGCTCATGGTTCCCTCCAGTTTTAAATCCGCATAGCCAACACCGGTCGGGTGTTGAAGCCGCCTGCATGCCAACAGTCTCTCGCATCACTACGCAAACATGGGATGGAGCGATCTGCGGCATTTCAATTATGGATAAGAATTCAACCTGCGGATCAGAGTTTTTTCAGGAAGCCCAGCAGCAGCTCATTGACCTCTGTCGCGCGCTCTTGCTGTATCCAGTGGCCGGCACCTTCGAGGATATGACACCCGCGCAGTTGCGGCAGTGTCTGCGCGAAGGCTTCGATCTGCCGCGGGGAGCCCGCAAACTTCAGCACGCCGTCGCGGCTGCCGGCAATGAACATCGACGGCTGCCGGATAATGCAACCACGCCAGGGTGCCAGCAGTGCCCATGAACGCGTCATGTTGCGGTACCAGTTCAGGCCGCCGCGAAATCCGCTGCGGGTGAATTCGCGGGTGTAGCAGGCAATATCCTCAAGGCTTAGCCAGGCTGGCAGGGTTTTGGGTTCGATCATCGCCCCCAGGAAGCCCTGGCCCGGCTGCAGCTGGCCGAACACCGGCCAATCGGGCCCGTCACCCGAGCCATTGAAGTAGATGCGCCGGATCGACGACTCGACGTCCCTTTCCAGTTCGGCCTCGGCCACACCCGGCGTCTGGAAATACTGGATGTAGAAGTCACGGATGCCCCGCGAGGCAAGCGCGCCGAGGAGCTCCACGCGCCCCGGTGGCGAGAAGGGAACGCTCATGCCGACCACGGCGCGGAACAGATCGGGCCGCATCATTGCTGTGCTCCAGGCCACCTGCGCGCCCCAGTCATGGCCGACGATGACGGCTTGCTGTTCGCCGAGTGCGTGGACCAGCTCGACCATGTCGCCTACCAGGTGCAGCATGGTGTAGGCGTCGGGTTCGGCCGGTGCATCTGTGCCGCCATAGCCACGCATGTCGGGCGCGACCGCTCTGTAGCCAGCGGCCGCCAGCGCAGCAAGCTGGTTACGCCACGAGTACCAAAGCTCCGGGAAACCGTGGCATAGCAAGACCAGCGGGCCACAACCTTGCGTTGCGATCTGCATGCGGATGCCATTGATATCGAGCAGTTCGAGGTGTGGCTCGTTCATGTGCGCTTCCTGCGATTCAAGCGATGGCCCCCAGCAACCGTGGCAAACTCGCCAGAGCCTGCTGCCTGCCGACAGAGAGCCGATGCAGCTGTGCCAGTTTTTCGGTGTCGGTTTCTTGCAAACCCCTGACCACCGCCGTCATGAAGTACAAGCGCGACTGCCTGATCCAGCGGTTAAGGCCGTCATGCTCTCCCCAGCGTAGCTGGTTACCCAGGTAGACCGCCCAGATTCTGATCCAGTCCGTGGGGACGTGAGGCGGGGGGACCATCATGCACAGCGAGTTCATTTGCGCTTGATCGACCAGGTGGCTTTCCACATAGGCGATCAAGGCCGCGCTGAACACGGGTTGGCAGCTGCTGACCATCAACAGGTTGATCTTGCCGCCGTCGAACACCTTCATTTCAGGGAGTGTCGGGATGGCACTGGCGCTGCAATCGATGTGCAGGGCACTTGGGCTCGTGGCGATGTTGCCCTGCTCGAGCACGATGCACGTTGGCTCGATCACTCGCACTCTCCCCAGACGCACAATGTTGTCGATGCGTCGAAGCTCGCGTAATTCCGCCTGTGTGACGGTGGCGCAGCGGTAGGCAGTGGGTTCGACGGACTTGTCCAGGCGCAGGAGCTGGCCCGCCGCCTCGAGCCTGGAGAACAGGTCCGGGATCGAGTCTGCGGCTGCGATGGCCTCGAACTGTGCCGTGACACCGCCGATTGTTCGTTCGAAGTTGTCGAGGCCGGGTTGCATGTTGGCCCGGTCGATCAACCACGGATCGTTCGGCATGATCCAGCAGATTGTTGCGGGCGCAACACCGTTTTGCAGCAACCACAGGCAAGCGTCGATCCCGGTCTTGCCCGAGCCCACCACTACGTAGCTGGAGTATGGGTGCCGGATTTTCGGCAAGTCGTTCAGCGGCACGCATTGCACGCCGGGTTCCACCTTGTACCTGGGCGGGTGGGTCGAGGGAACTGCTGTCTGCGCATGGGTGGCGTCTACCACCTTTTTGTGCACCCGGACCTGATGGTTTACGCCGCTGACCAGCGAGGTAAACCGGTGGTCGTCAAGGCGGTCGCCGGTGTAGTTGCACATGGGGAAATAACGGACTCGACCTGACGGCAGAAACCGCTGATTCATCACCTGGTCGAAGTAACTCACCACCTCGGCACCGGAGGCCAGCTCATACAAGCCCTCGTTCAGTGCCGTCGTGTCTTTCGTTCCGCTGCCCAGTTCGCGTGAGTTGACGCCATAGCAGGTCGAGGGCTGGTGCAAGCGGACGAAGGGGTAGGCATCATTCCAGTGACCACCAGGCCGTTCGTGTCGATCCACTATCACGATGCGTGCATTCGTTTCCTCGAGTAGCGTATCGACGAAAGCCATGGCCGTCGCGCCAGCACCGATGATCAGGTAGTCGGTTTCGATCGGATTTGCGTCCATATGGTTGCACCTTCCTGAAGGTTGCCGCCCCTCAACCTCAGTAGATTAGCCAGCGATGCCGTGTGCAATAGAACGAATGCTCCTCACCCACATAACCAATGGAGTTAATGGCTGCAGCCTGAATGTCCTGGCTCAAATCGGCATGCACGAAGAAGCATCCAGCTACGCGGCCCGGATTTAATTTAACCCGTTGTCACTCAACGCGCCGCTATCGGCACCGTCACGGTTTTGCCGAAGGCCGACTGAACGGTCACCGTCGCGCCAGGCGCCGGGCCACTGCCGGTGGTCGTCACCGCTATCTGCCAGCGCGCGCCTGCCGCCGTCGGCGTCAGGGTGGCGGCGCCAAGGCTCACTGGACCTGAGGTGGTCGTGGCAGTCGCCGTGATGGTATTGCCCGTGCCACGCGAGGTGGTGCCGGACAGGACCCAGTAGTAGCGGCTGTTGCTGCGGGCGGTGACGGTAGCGCTGGTGACGATCAGGTTCTCGGCGACCGCCGCCGAGACCGCCACGGACACCGTCGTCGGTGCCGACTCCGCCCCCTTGGCATCGGCGGCCTGATAGGTAAAGGTCGCGGTGAACGGCGCGGGGACCGTGGCCGGTGGTGTGTAGATCACGCGCAGACCATCGGTGCTGACCGTACCCTTGCCGGAGTCCGGTTGTGCCAGGCCCACCACTTTAAGCGGCACGTTACCGTCAGGGTCGGTGTCGTTGGCCAGGACGTTGATGGTCACCGGTTGGCCGTTGTTGCTGATGGCGCTGTCGGGGTTGGCAAGCGGTTTTATGTTATCGCCGTCGTTATTGTCACGTTTATCGCCAGTGCGGAAAGTCGGCAGCGCGGCGGAGTTTACGTAGGTGACGCCGTCCCAGCCGGGCAGGGGCGTTGGCATAAGCTGGAACTGGCCCGGGTGCTCGACATCCCAGCGCAGCAGCATGGAGGTGTCCTCGTGCTGGGTGTTGTGGCAGTGCTCCATGTAGGTCCCGGCGAATTCGCGGAAGCGGATGGCGATGTCCACGTCCACCGAGCTGTCGATGCCCTGGCCAATGAGATAGACGTCCTTGCGTGCCCATTTTTCCCATTCCGGCGGTGCCTTGCCGTCTCGATTGAGGACGATGCCTTCTTCGAAATGCACGTGCACCGGGTGGCTCCAACCGTTGCCGCCGTTCCTGATTTTCCACACTTCCAGGGTGCCGTCGCCAGAGAACCCGGCATCGGTCGGGCCGTTGGCCAGTTGCGGAGCGGCGCTGATGATTCGAGGGTCCATCTGGAAGCCGAAACCGCCGTCGGTCTTGATCGTCCAGGGTTGTTCGTCGGTGCCGTCGGAGCGACCGAAAGTGAATTCGCGATGGCGTGCCAGTTTCAGTTTGGCCTGCATTGCCGGATCGTCGCGGTTGATCGTCAGCGGGATCATGACCTTGCCGACCGGTTTACCCGGTTTGGCGGGTTCGTAGTCGGCGGGGTTCATGCTCACGTCCTGGCCGGCATAAGGCTGGACCACCATCTGCAGGAACTTGCCCACCACCGGGTCGCCGGCGTCCCATTCCAGCCCTTTGCTGCCCAGCTTGAGCACCGCCTTGTACTTCCCGGACAGGACATCGGCCAGGCTCAGTGGAGTACTCTCCGGACCCTTGCCGTTCTGGTGCTCCATCAGGTTGACGAAGTACAGCTTGTCGCCGGTCCTGATCCCGTTTTTCGCGAAGTTGACGATGATGTCGAACCGCTCGGCAATGCCCTGGGTGGGCAGGATGGCGTTGTGGTCCTGCACATCGCCGTCGCCGTCCAGATCCATGCTGCCATCGAACGGCACCGCGTGTTCCATAAGGTTGCCGTCGTTGCCGATCATGTGGAACGGCACGCGGGTGTAAGACACGCCGGAACCTGCCGGGCCGGGGAATTCGCCACCGCTGCCGGCGACTTCACGCACCAGCGCGATCCTGAAGAAGCGCGAGACCGAGCCGTTGAGAATGCGGAAACGATAGCTGCGCGCGCGCACGTTCAGGCGTGGCTGGTACTGCCAGTTGACCAGGATCTGGTCGCCGAGGAAGCCGTCGGTGTTGAACGGGTTGAACCACAGCTGGCCGTTCTGATCCCAGGCCTTGTCGGCCACCAGCAGGTTGACGTCATAGTCACGGTTGCCCCAGGGCAGCGCCGAACCGCTGGGCAGGCGCAGGTTGACACCGTCTTGCAGCGCTTCGTTGCCACGATCCAGGGCGCTGTAGTAGTTCATCATCGTCGCGTTGCCCTTGTAGACGTTCTGCGCGGTGAAATCGAGCATGTGGTCATGGAACCAGTGGGTGCTCATGGTTTCGCGCCAGTCGCCACGAATCTTGATGCTGCCGTTGTTGCACGTCTTCAGGCCCGGAGTGGCATCGTTGACGAACAGGGTTTCGCCCGGGGCGCAGGGGAACGCCGCGCGCGGATCCTGAGCGTTGGTGTTGATGCTGTCGTAGCCGGCCAGTTGTATCGGCCAGCGATAGTCGTAGTACTGCCCCGGAAAGAAAAATGCATTGGCATAGCCGTCGCTTTCGGCCGGGGAGTGGCCGTTGTGTTCATGGGTGCTGAGGGTGTGCAGGCCAAACCCCATGTTGGCCGACGGATCGATCGGCAGGGCGTTGTAGTGACGCATCAGCACCGGTTGGCCGTAACGCACCATCAGCAGTTTTGGCGGAAAGGTGCCGTCGAAGGTCCAGAGCGCCTTGTGGTTCTGGATCGGCATGTTGGGGTGGAAGCGGGTGTCGATGCCTTTGGTGGTGCCTGCGATGACCGGAGCATCCGAGGTCTGGTTGTAGAGCCCGCCAGGCCCGAACTCGCCGACAGCGTAGTTGTGCAACTGGCGGCGGTCGCGCATGCCGCCGTTGAGCTTGGCGCCCGCTTGAGCGGTCTTGAAGGCGACCTGCGGGTAGAACTCGTTCCAGCGCTGGTGCGACCAGCCTTTTCCTGGCGGACGACCTTCGGCCGGCGAGCCGACCGGATGGCGGTTGAGGAAGGCTTCGATCTGCGCTTTCCACGGGTTGCGGTCCAGCACGTTGGAATACTGCGACGGAAACGGGTACAGCCCCGGCTGGCGCATGAAGGCTTCCAGCGCCGCGGCCGAAGGACCGCTGCGGGCGATGTTGTTGGGGTCCTGCGTGGGCGCCGGGCCGACGAGCGGAACCGGGAAGGTCAGGGGAGGGGCCGGCAGTGTCGGGTCGAGTTTCTCCGTGCCGAATTCTTCGAACAGCAGCAGTTGCTGGGTGTACGGCTGCGCTCCGAACAATGGGCTGGGCTTGCCATTGGTGGGGATCTTGAAGGATGTCTGCAGGGCTGGCGGCAGCACGTTGTCGGCCGTTGGCGTGGTGCGGGTGCCAAAAGCGCCATTGGGCAGGGCGATGGCGCCCTGGTTGGCGGGTAGCATGGCCCGTATGGCATCCACCGCGGCCTTGGGGTCGAGCGGCGAGTTGGTAAACGCCGAGGGGTCGGTCGGTGGCGGCTGGCTGACATCGTCCAGCGGTGCGGCGTCTGCCGTGGCCAGGGACAGGAGCATCGCACAAGGCAGGCTTGATTTGCGCAGCCGGCCGAAGGAATCGCATGGTGGTGTCGCGCTTTTCATTTTTCACCCCTCCGCTGATGCTCCACCGTCTCCATGTCCGGGACGACAGGTGTTGCGGGCATAAGGGGCGGGGTGCAACTAATGAGCCATCACCCGGGCGAAGGAAAAATTCAAATAAATTAACAAGTTGTTCTGAGCGTTACAGACGGGTGAAGCGGGGGTGGGTGAAGTACCCCATTTGTGGGGAAAGTAGCGGCGCTGTTTCACCGACCGCTTTTGGTGGATTTGCATGTACCGCTCACGCGGGGAATTGGCCTATCCAGTGTCTGGCAATCTCTTCGCGCCGGCAGATCCACACCGCGTCGTGGCCTTGCACGTAATCGAGAAAGCGCGCCAGCGCCATCGCACGACCGGGATGGCCACTGATCCGCCCATGCAGGCCGACGCTCATCATCTTCGGGTGTTGCGCGCCTTCTTGCCACAGCAGGTCGAAAGCATCCTTGAGCAGCTGGAAGAAGTCTTCGCCGCAGGCGAAACCGTTCGGCAGCAGATAGCGGGCGTCGTTGTTGACCAGTGTGTAAGGGATCACCAGGTGGGCGGGTGAGCCCGGGAGCCAATAGGGCAGATCATCGTTGTAGGCGTCCGAGCTATAGAGAAACCCGCCTTCCTCACGCAACAGGCGGCGGGTGTTCTGGCTGACCCTTCCTGTGTACCAGCCTACGGGGCGTTTACCGCAGATCTGCTCGATCACGTCGAGGGTCAGGCGGATATGGCGCCGCTCCTGGTCTTCAGGCATGTCGCGATAGTCCAGCCAACGGTAGCCGTGCCCGGCAATCTCATGCCCGGCGGCGCAGAGCGCAAGGCCAATCGCCGGGGTGAGTTCCAGTGCCCGGCCGACGGCGAAGGCGGTCAGCGGCAGGCCTCGGGCGCTGAACAGCTGCAGAATGCGCCACACCCCTGCGCGCGACCCGTATTCGTACATGCCCTCGACGCTCAAGTCCGGTTCGCCCACACGCGGCGGACGGCCCGGTAGCTCGTGCAGCCAGGCCTCCGACTGTGCATCGCCATTGAGGATGCATGATTCCGCGCCCTCTTCGATGTTGAGGACGAACTGGACCGCGACGCGCGCCTCACCGGGCCATCGCGGGTGGGGTGGGCAGCCGCCATATCCGATGAGGTCGCGAGCGGCCATCAGCCCAGCTCGAAAGTCGTGACGCCGAACACACGTTCGTGCGCGATCGCCGGAGGAGGGCCGAGGTACATGCGTGCGCAGCCGAAAACCTCGATCATGCCCTGTTGGCGCACGAGCGCCATCGCGGCGGGGTTATTCTCCGGGGCATCGAGAAACAACGGGCCACCTGCCGCAAATTCCGCCAGGCGCGCGTAGAGGGCATTGGCTGCCAGGGCGTCATCGGCGAACAAGGGGCCGATCTTGCAGCCTTCCCGGCAGCGCCTTGCTACGCCATAGCCGCTTAGCCTGCCCTCGCGCCGGCAACCCACGGCGAGTGCGTCGGCCTGGGCTATCCAGCCGCTCAGGAAGGTTGCGCGCGCGGCGGGGAAACAGGTGCGGTCGTAATCGACAACCTGATCGAACGGGAAGGTGGCCAACGGGACGATGTCCTCGCCTGCCTGCGAGGTCGCCGGGTGTTCGGTGATCTCGGCACGAAAACGCATGTTGCGATGGGAAAAGACGAAACCACCCTTGGCGTAGTAGTCCTGCATCGCGAAGACGCCGTCCATGCCGATGCTCGCGCCTGGGCGCAGGCGGGCGAGGAGTCGCTCGCGGCGTGCGTGCCACAGGGTATTGCCCAGACCTTGACCGCGATATTCAGGCCGGACGATGAAAAAACCCATGAAACCGAATTCGCCATTGTAGGAGGTGATGGCACCGCCGCCGATCAATTCGCCGCTCCGGGACGCCGCGATGAAGGCGGCAGGGTCCGTAGCCCAGAACAGCTCGGCATCGTGAAGGCCGGGATTCCAACCCTCACGGGCGGCCCAACCGACGAGTTCGTCCAGCTCGGGACGGGTCATGTTGCGTATGACCAGTTGATTGGACACCGCAAAGTTCTCCTCAGTCGCTAATCGAGCGTGTGGTCCATCCCCACTCTGAACCCTTTCGGTATAGCTTCAACCCGGGTATTGATCCAGATCGTCGCAACACCTGCAGAATATGCTCGTCGCCATTGAGCGCAATACTGTTCAGTCAAGGATTCTGTAGGAGCGAGCTTGCTCGCGATGGACTTAAGGGCGCTGCGTTTAGTCAGTAAACACGCGGCATCGTTAGCGACCATCGCGAGCAAGCTCGCTCCTACAGTAGTGGCGTGGTTCGATGGCACCACCGTCGTCATGTGCGTGGGAGATCCTGCGCGTCGAAGGCATTCGGCCCGTTACACTGTGGCAGATTCCTGTATTCGTCCTGGAGCTTGCATGAAAGTTGGCGTGATTTCCGATACCCACGGCTTGCTCCGTCCCGAAGCGCTTGCCGCCCTGCAGGGGTGCGAGCGAATCATTCATGCCGGCGACATCGGTGCCCCGGAAGTCCTTGATCGACTGGCCGCTATTGCACCCCTGCACGTCGTGCGCGGGAACAATGATCAAGACCTTGCATGGGCAGGGCATCTCCCTGATCTTCTGCGTTTCGACATCAACGGTTGGCAGGCGTTGTTGGTGCATGACATTGCCGATGTCCCGGTCGAACTGGAGGCAGGCGTACAGCTGGTGATCACCGGCCACTCCCACCAGCCACGCATCGAATGGCGTGGGGAGCGATTGTTTGTCAATCCCGGTAGCGCGGGGCGACGACGCTTCAAGCTTCCGGTGACGCTGGCGCTGCTTGAGGTATCGGCGACTTCAATCGAGCCTCGGTTGATTGATCTGTTGGAGTCATCCCCGTAATGGGTTGAACCCTTCGTGATTTGAATCAGCGCAGCCCGTTCACGCTCAGCAGAATCAAGCCGACCCAGAACAACCGCCAAAGCGAAACCCCGTCACCGAGCCAATACATGCCGACGATGGCCGTACCGGCAGCGCCGATACCGGTCCAGACCGCGTAGGCGGTGCCCACGGGCAGGACCCGCAATACCATCGTCAACAAATACAAACTGCTGGCCAATGCTACTAAGGTGCCGGCGAGGATCCAGGGTCGATCCAGGCCATTTGCGCATTTCAATCCAACCGCAAAGGCGATCTCCAGGAAGCCGGCGACAATCAGCAGTAACCAGGATGTGGTGTAAGTCATTCGACAAGACCTGTGTTGGCAAAAAAAAAGCGAGCCGGTCAAGGCTCGCCAAAGGGAGGTAAACGTCAGTTGGCCAACAGTTTGCCGCTGAACAGACTGGCCAGGGTCTTCACGGTCAACACAAGCAGGGCCACTGTGAGGAACAGCAAGATCAATGCCGCGATAGCCATCAGCAACGTGCTGTCCTGGGCATGGGCATACTTCAGCGCAGCATTGCTCAGGGCTGCGATGGGAAAGCTGATTGCCCACCACGAAGGGGCAAAAGGCACATCGCGACGGAACACTTTGAAGCTCAGTACCACGAACAGGAACAGGCCGAAGTAGAACAACACGCTGGCAAACCGGTCGATCTCGCCGAACACGTTGGTGTACGCCAGGAAACCCACTTCAAATGGTGCAATCAAGACCATCAGTGAAGGCACCATGCCTTTGGCCAGAGCGGCCTGATGCACCAACCGCGAAAAGATCCGGGTAAAGAAAACCAGTGCCAGCACCGCACCCACGGCAAGCGCAAACAGGTTGAACTCCGCAGCCCAGGCCATGGGCATGTGCGCACCGGTTACCGCGATGTCGAGGGTGGCTACGCCCGGGATCAACCAGGCGGGTACGGCATTGAGTTGATCGTGACCGCCCGACAACAGGCGCGAAACCACCAGGCCGGCAAGCAACACGGTCAATACGCTGCCCAATATCCAGAGTGCCTGTCCAAGCAGTTGACTGTGGGGCGCTGCCACTGCGGAAAGCAGCAGCAGGGCGATGGTGACGGTGCCGAAAAAGTTGCTGGCGACCGGATGGTTGAATTCGGCCCGTACCGCTTCGGGATGCTTCACCCATTTGCTCAGATAGCCCAGCGTCAGCAACACGAATACCAGGCCGGCAAACGCGCCAATCGCTTCACCCAGCAGGCCACCGACGCCGTAATGCTGACCACTCAAGCGCCAGGCGAGGCCCAGGCCGGCCAAGCCCATGACTGAACCGAACAGATTGATGGGCAGGTTCTTGATGGATGTCTTGCTGGTCGATACTGATTGAGCTGCAGCGATGTTGGGGGTGTATGCAGTGTTCATGGCAGTCTCCCGTTTGACTGAATTTGCTGTTGGAGCTATTTTCAGCCAAACAGCTGTTGGCTGAAATAGTGCAGTTACGACGTATTCAGCCAATGATTCGACGAGGACAGACATCATGCGCATAACCCTCCTGGCCTTCCCCCGCGTGCAGCTGCTGGATGTGGTCGGTCCGGCAGACGTCTTCGCCGAGGCCGCCAGGCAACTTGGCAATCCACGTGCCTACCGGGTCGAAGTCATCGGGACCGACAAAGGGATGATCAAGGGCTCAAGCGGTCTGAAGCTCGGCATCGACGAGACCTTCGAAACCTATAAAGGCCGGATTGACACGTTGCTCGTGGCCGGCAGCCCGCACATCGACGAAATTGCCCTGAACCCCGCACTGCAGGAATGGCTGCGCCAACAGGCGAAATCAGTGCGCCGTATCGGCTCAGTCTGCAGCGGCGCCTTCCTGCTGGCCGCCGCAGGCTTGCTCGACGGGCGCCGTGTCACCACTCACTGGAATTCCAGCGCGAAACTCGCAAGGGAACATCCCCAGGCCCACGTCGACCCCGATAGCATTTTCATCAAGGACGGCAACCTTTACACCTCGGCGGGCGTCACGGCCGGCATGGACCTGGCCCTGGCGCTTGTCGAAGAGGATCACGGCAGGGAGCTGGCGCTCAGCGTTGCCCGTGAAATGGTGATGTTCTTCAAGCGACCAGGCGGGCAATCACAGTTCAGCGCGCAACTGGCAGCGCAAACCGCCGAGCGCAGTGTGATAAGGGATGTGCAGGAGTATGTCGTGCAGCACCTGAAGGCCGACTTGAGCGTACCGACCCTGGCCGCCCGCGCCGGCATGAGCGAACGCAACTTTGCCCGCACGTTCAAGGCCGAAGCCGGCTCGACGCCGGCCGAGTTTGTCGAACTGGCCCGCATCGATGCGGCCAGGCGGCTGATCGAGGATTCGGACGTATCACTCAAGCGCTTGGCCGATACCGTCGGCTATGCAAATACGGATGGGTTCAGAAGGGCCTTCATGCGGCGTCTCGGGGTGGGGCCGAGTGATTATCGCAAGCGGTTTTCAACTGGGTGACGGGGAAGGGGGCTCATCGTCAAAACGTCATCAGGCACTTCGGTACCTGATGTCAGCTTCTCACCGGTCGATGCACCACTCGTTCTGTGTATGCAGGACGAGTGGTGCAGGCGTGGCTTGGCAACTAGCGATAGTAGCGGCGATCGTCCTCGTAGCGGTACCGCATGTCCCGATCCTGGTGGCGCTCCCAATAACGATGGCGTTCGGCTTCGCGGCGGGCCTGCTCTCTGCGCCACTGCTCTCTACGCCACTCGTCTCGGCGCCAATCGTCTCTTCGCCAATCATCTCTGCGATAGTGCCAACGGCCGTTATGCCAGTATCGGTCGTCATGGGCCAACATCGGCCCTGGCTGCTTGCCGGCCATGTTGGCCAAGGTCGGCCAAGGGTTGTCGGCAGCCTTGACCGGAGCCTGAACGACTGCGACTTCATGTGCGACAACAGGGGTTGCGGTCTTCATTTGTGTTGCTGATGCCGAGCCCACTGCCGCGAGCGCGAACAGGCCGAAGAGCACCATCCGTGGGTCATGGAATTTCATGAACGAAGACAACCTCTGATTGACAATTGGACGTGTGGCCATCCACCTGCGGGTTTGCGCCTGCCGGACGGAAGTGCCTATCCACATAGACCGATAAACAGGGAAAAGTTCTAGAAAACCGCTGTTTAAATAGCCGATGGCCCCGAGTGTTTAGCGCCTTTGAGGTATTGGTCGCGACGGCCTTTACAGCGGGAACTTCAGGGCACGGGCCAGGTCAATAGGGGCCCTGTATCGCAGAAGCCGAGCAGCGCTGGTGGCCTGTTTTCGGGCAGTGCCGGCCGAGATCAGTCGAGTCCACCCCCTGATGCCAACCAAGAGTTTTCTCCCCGGTCTCCTCCTGGTGCTCTGCGCCGTCGCGTCGCATTGTTCCATTGCTGGCGAGCGAATCGCGCCCACGCAAAGTAACCGCGCCTCTACCACCCTGATCGAAACGGCCTCGCGGCAGTATGAAAATGGCCAGCTGGACCAGGCTGCTGCCACGCTGGAGCGTGCCCTGCATATTCAGCCGAACAATCCCGCGACGCTGCATTACCTCGGTGTGTTGCGCCTTCAGCAGGGGCAGTACCAACAGGCTGAAACATTGGCGCTGCGCTCGAATGTGCAGGTTGGTGGCAACGTCGAGTTACGCAACCGCAACTTCCAATTGATCCAGGCGGCCCAGCAGGCCCGGGCTTCGAATACCCCACCCCAAGCCAGAGAGGGCCAGGTTGCAGTACAGAAGGGGCAGGATGAGCAGATCCAGGAAGCACAGATGGCGCCTGTTGAACAACCCGCTGCGGACACTGGGCAACAAGCTGGCATTTTTGATCGGGTAAAGGCTGCGTGGGCATCGGTTTCGCCGACGGCTGACAAACCACAGCCTGAAGAAGCAGTGCAAATGGCTTCCGTTGCGCCAGCGCCCGCGTACGATGAGGTTGTGATTCCCCGCGGCCATTTGCCGCCTCCGGGGAAATGCCGGATCTGGTTTCCCGATCGCCCGCCCGGGCATCAGCCGGCACCCGGTCGCTGCAAGAAGCTGCGACATCGGGTTCCGCCGGGAGCCTTTCTGCTGCACGGTTGAGGCTGCGGGTGAGCCGCTATTCAATCAACTGATCGATCAACACTGCGTTGGTATAGACCAGGCTGCCATCGCTCGCACGGTGCCCGACCAGGTGAAACTGACCGCGTTCGTGGTGCAGATAGACACGCATCTGACAGTCGGACAAGGGCGCGTATCCCTCGGGCATGATCAATTCCATCGTATCCATATCGACATCGACCATGGCTTCACGCTCGTGGGACTGCTGCAAGCGCTCTTCGGCCTCCTCCAGACGGACATGGAGAGGGCCGTCGACGTAAAAATGGATCTCACCGATCGGGATGGACTTCTGGTCGGGGCTGGGCTTGCACCAGCCTGCGATCGTCAGTGCACTCATGACGAAACCTCCCATGTGGATTGCTGGACTCTATTAACTATCGTCCCTGTTCATTGCGATCACTCATGTTTGACGACTGTACAAGGGCAGGGTTCGCACTTTGTGGTCGCTTCTGGCCGATCGCTGCCGTCCGTCATCAGGATTCAAGTATAGCTGGCAACCGGAACTCCCTTGCCAACCTCACGGTACAAGCCGATGGCTCTATACTCCTTACTGACTTTACCGCCCGGACGGGTGGTATTTGTCTGGCCTGCTTGGATGTCAGTGGCGATGCTTTTGCATAACCAATGAACATCAGGAATAGGATGAAGAGCAAATGGCAATAGCAATTATCCTGGTACTAATCGTTATTGCATCAGTGCTATTCCACATATTCGCGCCCTGGCATGCGACACCGGCCGCATCCAACTGGGGGTCCATAGACACCACCCTGTTCATCACTCTGATCATCAGCGGAATATTCTTCATTGCCATCGTCGTATTCATGGCAGTCGCGGTGATGCGGTTTCGTCACAAGGAGGGTGCCCGGGCGGCCTACCAGCCAGAAAACAAAAAGCTGGAATTATGGTTGATCATCGTTACCTCGATAGGCATTGCCGGGATGTTGGCGCCGGGCCTGGTTGTTTACGATGATTTCATCCGGGTACCGAAAAATGCCTATGAACTTGAAGTGGTCGCCCAGCAGTGGCAGTGGGCCTTTCGTTTTGCCGGTCAGGACGCAAAGCTGGGCAAATC
This sequence comes from Pseudomonas sp. Pseusp16, assembly GCF_047324915.1. Taxonomy (NCBI): domain Bacteria; kingdom Pseudomonadati; phylum Pseudomonadota; class Gammaproteobacteria; order Pseudomonadales; family Pseudomonadaceae; genus Pseudomonas; species Pseudomonas sp. Pseusp16. The sequence goes on from NZ_CP168522.1 coordinate 1,337,110, forward strand.
GGATATCAAGTTTGTTGATTCCACCAATCCTCTCGGCCTTGATCCCAAGGATCCTGCAGGGCAGGACGACGTGCTTGTCATGAATAATGAAGTTCACCTTCCGCTCGATCGGCCGGTGAAAGTCTTACTGCGTTCCAAAGATGTTCTGCACGATTTCTATGTACCGCAAATTCGCAGCAAGATGGACATGGTGCCAGGAATGGTGTCGTACTTTTGGTTTACGCCGACCAAGACCGGAAAGTACGAAACCCTTTGCGCTGAGTTTTGTGGCGTAGGTCATTACAACATGCGCGGCCATATGATCGTGGAAGAACAGGGCGTCTTCGATCAATGGCTGAAAGGCCAACCGACGTTTGCGCAGACATTGGCCACAGCTGCCAGGCCTGGAAGGGACAGCCTGTTGGAAAAAGGCCGCTTGCTGGTCGACAAATACGGTTGCGGTGCCTGTCATAGCCAGGATGGCAGTACCAGTCTTGGCCCTGGATGGAAGGGACTGTACGGCCGCACTGAACAGCTGGCCGATGGCTCCAGCGTACAGGTCGATGAGGCCTACCTGAAAGAGTCGATTCTCGATCCGAAGGCCCGCCTGGTAAAGGGCTACCCGCCGGTCATGGTGGCCTATACTCTCTCTGACGATGAACTGGGCGCGCTCGTCGCCCTGATCAAATCACTGGGTGCTGCGCGCCAGGGCGATGAAGCCACTGTTGGCGAAGCATCGGGCCCGGGTGAAGACCTGGTGGCGCAGGGACAGCGGCTGGCCGGGTCGCTTGGCTGTCTGGCCTGCCACAGTGTCGATGGCAACAAGGGCGTCGGCCCCAGCTGGCAGGGCCTGTATGGCAAGACCGAAACCCTTGCCGACGATACGAGCGTCAAGGTCGACGAGGGTTATTTAAAGGAATCGGTTCTTGAACCTGCTGTCAAAGTCGTCAAGGGTTACGCAGCCGTCATGCCGGCCTTGAAACCGAGCGACAAGGAGCTGGACGCGCTGATCGCTTTTATCAAGTCCAAAGCGAATGCCAACGCTGATGCAAGCAAGGCGGAGCCAGGGAAGTAGCCGTAAAGCAGCCAGCAATACACTGAAACTTCGACAGGAGGATGACGTGATGGCCTATGCGGAGCAAGCCGATACAGAAGCACTGCACGAGCCCAAGAGTTTCCTGACCAAATATGTCTGGAGTCAGGACCACAAGGTCATAGCCATTCAGTATTCCCTGACGGCTTTGTTCGTGGGTCTTATCGCCGTAGTGTTGTCCGGCTTGATGCGCATGCAGATCGGTTTCCCCGGCAGTTTGGCGTTCATGGATGCCAGTACTTACTATCAGGCGATGACCATGCACGGCATGATCATGGTCATTTACTTGCTGACGGCCCTGTTTCTGGGGGGCTTCGGCAACTATCTGATCCCGCTGATGGTCGGCGCCCGCGACATGGTCTTCCCCTATGTCAACATGCTCAGCTACTGGTTCTACCTGGTGGCGGTAGTGGTGTTGCTCTCCAGTTTCTTTGTCCCTGGCGGCCCCACAGGTTCCGGCTGGACGCTCTACCCGCCACAGTCCATCGCCCGGGGGACACCGGGGGTCGAGTGGGGCATCGTGCTGATGCTCGTCTCACTGGCGATTTTTATTGTCGCCGCCACCATGGGCGGGTTGAACTACGTCACCACTGTCTTGCAGGCGCGCACCCACGGCATGACCTTGTTTCGCATGCCGCTCTCGGTCTGGGGAATCTTCATGGCCTCGATCATGGCCTTGCTGGCCTTCCCGGCGTTGTTTGTCAGCGCAGTGATGATGCTGTTCGACAAGCTGTTGGGCACCAGCTTCTTCATGCCGGCGATGATTTCGCTGGGGCAGCAGCTCGATCACCAGGGTGGCAGCCCGATATTGTTCCAGCACCTGTTCTGGTTCTTCGGCCACCCGGAGGTGTACATCGTTGCTCTCCCGGCGTTTGGCCTGGTCTCGGACTTGATCAGCACCCATGCGCGTAAAAACATCTTCGGTTACCGAATGATGGTGTGGGCCATCATTGCGATTGGCGTACTCAGTTTTGTGGTCTGGGCACACCATATGTATGTCAGCGGAATGAATCCGTACTTCGGCTTTTTCTTCGCCGTCACCACCTTGATCATCGCGGTGCCGACCGCGCTGAAAGTCTATAACTGGGTACTGACCCTGTGGCGCGGCGACATCCATCTGACCGTGCCAATGCTGTTTGCCCTGGCCTTTATCGTGACCTTCCTGGTCGGCGGTCTGACCGGCTTGTTTCTCGGCAATGTGATCGTGGACATACCGCTCTCGGACACCTATTTCGTCGTGGCCCATTTCCATATGGTCATGGGCGTCGCACCGGTACTGGTGGTGTTCGGCGGCATCTACCACTGGTTTCCGAAAATAACCGGGCGCATGACCAACGACATCCTGGGCAAGCTGCATTTCTGGATTACCTTCCTGGGCACCTACGCCATTTTCTTTCCCATGCACTACCTGGGTTTCCAGGGCATGCCACGCCGTTACTACGCCTATGAAAACTACGCGTTCATCCCGCAGTCGGCGCAAGAGTTGAATGCCTTCATTACGGTGGTCGCACTGACCGTCGGCGTTTCCCAATTGCTGTTTGTGTTCAACCTGGCCTGGAGCGTATTCAAAGGCAGACCCGCAGGCAGTAACCCCTGGGGCGCGGCTAGCCTGGAATGGCAAACGCCGGACACCCCACCGGTACACGGTAACTGGGGCGCGAAGCTGCCGGTGGTGCATCGCTGGGCCTATGACTACAGCGTGCCGGGGATAGAGCAGGATTTCGTGCCGCAAACGGTCTCCGCCGAGGAACTGGAGCAAATGCGCCAACTCAGTGCCGGAACCAAAATAGCGGACGTTAAAACATGAACAGACTGCTACTGAGAAACGCCGACGGTGCTGACCCCGGCGGTAGCTGGAATCGCGATCCCGAGGGCATTCAGGCCGGCGAGGGCGGCGATAGAAGCCAAATCGCAAGGTTTGGCCTGCGCTTGTTTCTGGTGGTGGTCAGTTCGTTATTTTTTCTGTTTCTGCTCGCCTTTATCGCCCGCTCACAAATGGTCGACTGGCTACCCCTGACAGAACCCATGGCGCCGCTGGCCAATCCATGGCAGCTGTGGGTGAATTCGGCTTTCCTGGTATTGAGCTGCATCGCACTGCAGTGGTCGCGCATGGCTGCCCGCAAGGCTCGAATGGACGCCACGGTCATCGGCTTTGTATTGGGGGGAGGATTTACCATTGCCTTTCTGGCGGGGCAGCTCTGGGTCTGGCAGCAGTTTGTCGCCTGGGGTTACTTTGTCGCCAGCAATCCGGCCAACAGTTTCTTCTACCTGTTGACCGGCGTGCACGGCTTCCACCTGTTGGGCGGGTTGATTGCCTGGGCCAGGACCGTCGCCAAATTCCTGCGTCATGTGCCGTTGCCGCAACTCAGCGCCAGCATAGAGCTCTGTGCCATCTATTGGCATTACCTGTTGGGTCTCTGGTTTGTGCTGTTCGCGCTGCTGACCAGCACGCCGCAAACCTATGAAGCCATCGCCAGATTCTGCGGCCTGAGGTGAAAAGCCATGGCATCGCACCTGCAAGCCCAAGCCCAAGCCCAAGTCGAGACCAGTTCATCCAATCCGCCAGGCTCGCCACCTGCATCGGGATGGGAGGGCATCGCCAGCGACTGGTCCTCGGATAAAGACGCCTTCAAGCAGGTCCACTGGGGCAAGGCGATGATGTGGATTTTCCTGCTCAGCGACACGTTTATATTCACCTGTTTTCTGACCGGCTACATGTCGGTACGCATGACCATCACCACCGCCTGGCCGAACCCCAGTGAAGTGTTCGCCTTGACCATCGGCGGCACGGAAATTCCACTTATTCTGATTGCCATCATGACCTTTGTGCTGATCAGTAGCAGCGGCACCATGGCCATGGCAGTCAACTTCGCCTATCGCCGTGATCGCGCGAAAACCACGGCCCTGATGCTGGCGACCGCGGCCTTGGGCGTGACCTTCGTCAGCATGCAGGCATTTGAATGGAGCAAGCTCATCGCAGAAGGGGTGCGCCCCTGGGGGAACCCCATGGGGGCGGCGCAATTTGGCGCCAGCTTTTTCATGATCACCGGATTTCACGGACTGCACGTGTCAATCGGCGCGCTCTACCTCAGCATTGTGGCGCGCAAAGTATTGCGCGGAGATTATGAGCGCTCCGGAAATTATCAGAACGTCGAGATAGCGGGGCTTTACTGGCACTTCGTGGATTTGGTGTGGGTGTTTATTTTTGCTTTCTTCTATTTGTGGTAGAGGAGCACGGGTGATGGCACATGCTCAGGGTCAGCAACATCCAATCAGTCTGTACCTCAAGATCTGGGGGCTGTTATTCGTCCTCAGTACGATGTCGTACCTTGTCGACTATTTCCACTTCCATGGCTACCTTCGGTGGTTCCTGATTATCACGTTCATGTTGTTGAAGGCGGGTTTGATTGTCTCCATCTTCATGCACATGGCCTGGGAGCGGTTGGCCATGGTCTACGCGATATTGGTCCCACCTTTGTGTTTACTGGTGCTCGTCGGACTGATGGCCACTGAGGCGGATTATGTTTTCCTCAGCCGGGTCATTTTCTTCGGTCAATAAGCCGCCTTCGGATGGCCTTGAGTCTCCAGGAGCTAACCCGAAATCACTCGCTTGAACTGATGCCACTTGTGCTGCCAGGCTACTGTCCAGTGAGGGGCTGCCGCTCCCGTGCCGGCGATCTTCAGTTTTGGATGATGTCCGATGACCTGGTCCAGTATCGACTCCTGGTTCGGTTCAACATCCACGAAGAAGATATGTTTGCCTTCCTTTACCACCTGGCTGAAATTGCGAAAGTGAGTGTTCGGCACCTGGAACCCGAAAAAGCCGCCTTCCCAGATGCAGAAGCCCAAAACAACAATGGCAAGGAAGATAAAGGGCATCCAGCCTGCGGCGGACTCGGTCCAGCCCATCCAATAGGCGCCAAGCAGGACCAGCGCCGCGAGTGGCACACCGACCACCGCACCAATCTCACCGGAGTGAACAGCATCCTGTTCCATTAACGAGCTGATCTCGTGGAGGTGATGTTGTTCAACATCAGCAACTTTCTCACTGAACACATGAATCTGTTCGGAATTGATGCCGCTGGCTTCCAATTCATTTTCAACGGTTTCAAGTTCGTTGAGATTGTCACTGATGTAATAGTGTCGATTCATGCCACACCTCCGATCTAGAGTTTGCTGTAGACCTCCTTTGTCCGGCAGCCGTTAACCAGGATTTTGTAGTCGGTATCTGTACTGGGGGAAACGTTTCACACTTCATGCAATCTGAGCGAAGTATAGCACTCGCCAGCCTGCGGGCCGGTCGGCAACTTGCGACACCGGTAGTGTCGCGAGATCAACCGCAAGGGCACGCTAGTTGATCTGCACAATGACCGGACCTTCAGTTACGATCGGCGGGTTCGCCCGGATATTCGAGGTGTTTTTCTGAATCCACTCGCGCGCGACTTTCGAGCTCGCATCACTGCCGGCCTTGTCCTCGCAAACAGTCACCGACGTACCACCATCTCCCGTATTCAACAGTGTGTAGCTGACCAGACCAGGCACTGTCCGCAAGGTAGCTTCGATGTCGACATTGCGTTCTTCCAAAAGATTGAAAAGCTCCTTTGCTCCAGTACCCAGGTAGGTTCGTATAACCGCATACATGGTCGTCTCCTTTGGGACTACCGATCCGTTGATGGCCGCAATCACTCAGGTTTCAGTTCGCCCTGATTTATTAAGCTTAGCCAAACGCCGGCGATAATCTGAAAGCAACGACCACCGGCTACTTATGGCCGTTTTCGTATTCATGCGCCGTAATACGCAGCGATAACCATGAGCGCAAGAAAACAGACCAGTTGAACGCAAAAGAAGGTAAACCGGACTGCGACGAACGCATTGGTTTGCACATGGGATACGTGAACCAGCGACTGGCACACGCGAGCGATCAGGATGAGCGTGGACAAGTAGTTCACTGCCGGGCCGTTGATATCAAGGGCGGAAATCACGAACACGATGACGGCAAAGACAGGCAGGTTTTCCACACAGTTGGCGTGTGCCCTGGTCCCGCGCTGGTACCAGTCCGCGCCTTCGAGCTGATCGCTGCGGAAAGAGGCGATCGGAGCACTCGAGAACAGGATGGCGACCCAGCGATAAACGCCGACGGTTGCCATCAACAGCAGCAAAGTCCAGGTCGCAAACCCAAGCAACATCCACATCGGTACGGTCATGGCCGCCATCCTCGATAGATCATTATCGGCAAGTCATCCCACAGTCGCGCGACCAACGAACAGTCGGTCGCGCGCTGTCGTTCAATTGCGCATGATGGGTGCCAGTGCGGTCTGAATCCTGGACATCTGTGCAGGCGTTGTCATGTGCGTCAGCAACCGGCCAAAGTGTGGATGCTGCACGCCCGAGACAATGTATTGCCAGCGGTAGGCGCCCAGCACACCGACCTTGATTTGCGCGGTCTCCTCGGCACTGAACGATCGTGAAACACTACCCATGAAGTAGTCGGCATCGGATGCCGACTGTGCCAGCAGGATTGCGTCGACGGCCGCCACCAGCGCAATCAGGTCATTCACCGCCGAGTCGCGCTCGGCCGGCGAGAGTTTCGCGTGCTCCGCCTGCCACTCCAGTTCATCGAGTACGACGTGCCGGCTTTCATCCATCCAGTGAAATTTGAAGACATCCTTGAACAGCGGGCACAACTCTTCGCGTGGTGCGATGCTCTGTACGTAGTGCGCCTGAACGAACAGCTCGATATGACAGGTCAGCGCCAGCACCGACCAGGTGCTGGCCGCCAGTACCACGTGCGCTACATCGTTTGGATCGGCAACTTGACGATAGCCCGCGGGCAATTGCGAACCGATCATCGTCTCCATGCGCCGGAACAACGCCTGGTGCTTGATCTCGTCGTTGGAAAAGCGCACCAGCGCTTCGAGTGCGAGTTGATTGTCAAATACATGGGCCCGACCCTGATCGAGCATTTTGGCACTGATAAAGCGCTCCACCAGGCCAAAGATATACGCATAGGTTCGGCCCTGAATCTGACTGAGCAGGCGTGCCTCGGCTGCGGTGAGAAAAGTCAGGCGATCGATCTGCGACAGTCCGTCGGGCAGGAATTTGCGCGAGAAGTCGAAACGCCGGTCCTGTAGCAAATCGCGATCGATCTGCCATTGGTTTTTTTCCGATGATCTGACAATCCGCGCATAACGGGCAGCGTTGCCTGACTCTGAGCCGGGTAGGGTAGCTACGGTGTTCATGTGGATCTCCTGTTGCCCCGGTTGAATTGGAGTGGGGCAATTACGGTTGACGCCGGAGCCAATGATCTTGGGTGAAGCCTCTGGGAACAGTCTCGATCTCTGAGTCCGCGCTGGTGCTAATCTAGGGCTCGCGGTTCAGGCGGCAAATGACCGGTGCGCCTGATTACATGCTCCGGACTCCGGAAAGGAGGGCTGGCAATTGCTGGACGCGCTTTCTGATGTTTTGCGGGTGATTCGGCTGTCTGGGGGGGTGTTCCTCGAGGCGGAGCTCACTGCGCCCTGGTGCATCAACGGAAGACTCTCGGCGGATGATTGCAAACCGTTCCTGGCGGTACCCCGGCATATCATTGCGTCGCATTTTGTCGCGGCGGGGCACATGCAAATACGCATCGACGGTGATACCACCGTCGACGTGGGGGCAGGCGAACTGGTTCTGCTGCCTCGCAATGACGCTCACTCTTTTGGCAGCGACCTGAGCGTTGCGCCCATGCCGGCCAGAGAAGTCATTCAGCCACCGGAAGTCGGTGGGATTTCGCGGATCAAGTACGGCGGGGGCGGCGAGGCCACACAGTTGTTGTGCGGATTCCTCGGCTCTGAAACGCCTTTCAGCCCGTTGCTTTCGTCATTGCCATCCTTGTTGAAACTGGACGTATGCGCGACGGCTTCGGGCGCCTGGATCGAAAGCTCGTTCCGTTTTGCTGTCAGTGAAATCGCGGCGGGGCGCGTCGGTTCGACAACGGTCATCGCCAAGCTGTCCGAGCTGCTATTCGTCGAAGCCATCGGCCAGTATGTCGCCAGCCTGCCCGCCGAGCGGCGCGGATGGCTGGCAGGTTTGCGGGATCCGCATATCGGGCGTGCGCTGGCGCTACTCCATGCTCGTCCGACCGAAGGCTGGACTGCGGAAGCCCTGGCGCTTGAGGTGGGCATGTCGCGCTCGGTTTTCGCGGAGCGATTCACGGCGCTGGTCGGACAGCCACCGATGCAATACCTGACGCTCTGGCGTATGCATGTGGCCGCTCAACACCTGCGCGAAGGTCGCGGCAATGTGGCGCAAGTCGGTTTTGCAGTTGGCTACGAATCCGAAGCCGCGTTCAGTCGCGCATTCAAACGCCAGTTCGGCACATCCCCCGGCACCTGGCGCAGACAGTCAGCATGAGAAGGTCCGGTGCCGGTGGACACCCTGAAAAAGCCAGGCAGCCAGTGTCCGACCAGCGACCCAAAGCCGACTGTGATGTCAGGCGGCTTTGGGTTGAAACGGTCATGCAGGCGGATTTTTGTGTTTGATAGACGACACTAGCCTTTGCCTCCGCTGCTGCCACTACTGCCTCCGCTGCTGCCACTACTGCCGCTGCCGCTGCCGCTGTTACCACTGCCGCTGTTATCTCCTTGGTTGTTATTGTTGACCCTGACCTGTGGCCCGACGCCATCTCCCGTACGGAATGTCGGTAACGCAACCGAGTCCACGAATTTCACGCCGTCCCAGCTGGGCAGCGGTGTGGGCATCAACTGGAACTGGCCCGGGTGCTCGGAGTCCCAACGCAGCAGCATCGAGGTGTCCTCATGCTGGGTGTTGTGGCAGTGCTCCATGTAGGTACCGGCAAACTCACGGATGTGTATGGCCATTTCGACATTGTCTCGGCTCTCTGGATGGCGGCCTATATCGTACATATCTTTGCGCGCGCCTTTTTCCCATTCTGGTGGTGGTCTGCCACCGCGGGTGAGAATGATCCCTTCCTCGAAGTGCACATGCACCGGGTGACTCCAGCCATTGCCGCCGTTCTGGATCTTCCAGACTTCCAGCGTGCCTTCACCCTTGAACCCGGCCGGTGTCGGGCCAGTGGCCAGTTGTGGCGCGGCGGAAATCCGGCGTGGGTCCATGTTGAAGCCTCGGCCGCCATCGGTCTTGATCGTCCAAGGCGCAAAATCCGTGCCGTTGGAGCGGCCAAAGATAAAGGTGCGGTGCCGCGCCTGGGCAAGCCGGGCGATATCGGCAGGGTCATCACGGTGCAAGGGCAGGGGGATCATGAACTTGCCTTCGGGCTTGCCAGGCTTGGCGGGCTCGAAGTCGACCGGATTCATGCTGACATCCTGGCCGCTGTAAGGCTGGACGTTGAGTTGCAGGAACAGGCCCACGCCCGGGTCACCGTTGACCCACTGTGGCCCGTGGCTGGTTTGCCTGACCACGGGCAGGTACTTCTCGGAGAGTACATCCGCCAATGGAATGTCGCGTTTAGGGCGCCTGCCGTTTTCATGCTCCTCGATGTTGACGAAGAAAATCCTGTCGCCCGCCTTGATGCCGTTTGCCGCGAAGTCGATGACGATGTCAAAACGCTCGGCAATGCCCTGTATTGGCAGAATGGCATTGTGGTTCTGTGTGTCGCCGTCGCCATCGAGGTCCAGGCTGCCATCGAACGGCACCGCGTGCTCCATGATATTGCCGTCGTTGGCAATCATGTGGAACGGCACCCGGTTATAGGAAACCCCGGAGTTGTTCGGGCCAGAAAACTCGCCACCATTACCATTGACCTGACGCACCACCGCCAGCTTGAAGTAACGAGAAACCGATCCGTTGAGAATGCGGAAACGGTAGCGGCGGGCACGTACGTCCAGGAAGGGCTTGAACTCCCAGTTGGTCAATACCTGGTCACCGAGAAAACCGTCGGTGTTGAAGGGGTTGAACCACAATTGGCCGGTCTGGTCCCAGGCCTTGTCGGCAATCGTCAGGTTGACGTCATAGTCGCGGTTACCCCAGCCCAGCGCCGAACCGCTGGGCAAGCGCAGGTTGACCCCGTCGTCGACCGACTCGTTGCCACGGTCCAGGGCGCTGTAGTAATTCATCATCGTCGCGTTGCCCTTGTAGACATTCTGCGCGGTGAAATCGAGCATGTGGTCGTGGAACCAGTGGGTGCTCATGGTTTCGCGCCAGTCGCCACGGATCTTGATGGTGCCGTGGTCGCAGGTCTTGAAACCTGGGGTGGCGTCGTTGACGAAAAGGATTTCACCGGGGTCGCAGGGGAACGCTGCCCGTGGGTCCTCGGCCGTGGTATTGATGGTGTCGTAACCGGCCAACTGGATCGGCCAGCGATAGTCGTAGTACTGGCCCGGGAAGAAGAACGCGTTGGCAAAGCCGTCGCTTTCCGCCGGGGTGTGGCCGTTGTGTTCATGGGTGGTGAGGGTGTGCAGGCCAAAGCCCCGGTTGGCCGATGGGTCAATCGGCAGGGCATCGTAATGACGCATCAGCATCGCCTGGCCATAGCGTACTAGAAGCAGTTTGGGCGGAAAGGTGCCGTCGAATGTCCACAACGCATTATGGTCCTGGACAGGAAGGTTTTCGTGAAACTGCACTTGAATGCCCTTGGTGGTGCCCTCGTTGGCCGGGGTGCCGTTGGTGTTGTGATAGAGCCCGCCTGGCGCAAATTCCCCCACGGCGTAGTTATGCCGTTGCATGCGATCTCGCAAGCCACTGTTGACGTGCGCGCCTGCTTGCACAGTCTTGAAGGCGTCGCGCGGGAAAAACTCATTGAAACGCTGGTGCGACCAGCCTTTTCCCGGTGGCCGGCCTTCTGCGGGCGAATCGACTCGGCGATTGAGGAAAAGCTCGATCTGTGCCTTCCAGGGGTTGCGGTCCAGTACATTGGAGAACTCTGTCGGGAAGGGCGTCAATGCCGGCTGCCTGAGAAAGGCATCCAGCGCATCCGGCGACGGGCCGCTACGCGCCACGTTCAATGGATCTTGCGCCGGTGCTGGGCCCACCGTCGGAACCGGAAACGGAACGGGTGATGGCGGGTCGGCCGCATCCAGTTTGTTCGAGCCGAATTCCTCGAACAGTTCAAGCTTCTGTGTGAACGGTTGAACCCCGAACAACGGGCTGGCATTACCGTTGGTGGGGATATTGAAGCTGGGTTGCAGATTGGGTGGCAGCACATTGTCGACCAAGGGCGTCTGGCGGTTACCGACCACTCCATTGGGCAAGTCGAAAGCGCCGACGTTTGCCGGAGGCAGCTTGAGCAAATCCCGTAATGCGGCATCGGCGTCGGCAGGCGGATTGGTGAACGCCGATGGGTCGGTAGGAGGCGGTGGATCGGTGTTGTCGAGGGGGGCTGCCGGGGCCTGGGACAAGCCCAACCCCAGCATGATCGCGGCAGCAGAGATACTCATCGCCAGCCTGGTTTTGGACAATGGACTAGGATTCAACCTTCCGGTATCCAGTTTCATCGCAAACACCTCTGACGGGTTCCGCGGAGCGCGTGGCAATACATGGGCAACGAGCCACTGCTCCTGGCCGGGCAGGCGAAACTTTTTATTTCGAGCCGGGATGGGAACGATGCATATTTCCCGCCGAAAGTGACAGGCGGTGACTAATGGCTCTACGCCACGCCCCTCTTGCTTGCGGGCTTTGAGCGGGCGTATCAGAAGCTGGGTGAAGGCCCCCGATAATGGGGAATACCCCCCAATACAGGGTGCGATTGTGCGGGATATTCGGGATAAGAGACGTTGTAGGAGCGAGCTTGCTCGCGATGGACTCAAGAGCGCTGCGTTTAGTCAGGAAACACGCGGCATCGTTGACGACCATCGCTAGCAAGCTCGCTCCTACAATTTATGCCTGTCGTCATTATTGACTGGAGCGAACGGCGCCTCCATCGATCAACAGGTTCTGCCCGGTCAGGTAGCCTGCATGGCTGCTGCAAACGAAGGCGCAAAGCGCACCGAACTCCTCGGGTGAGCCGAAGCGTTTGGCAGGAATCTCGGCACGGCATTCGTCAAGGAAAGCCTCACTGTCTTGCCCCGACTCTTCGGCGGCAGCGACAAGGTTGTCACGCAGTCGATCGGTATCGAATGAGCCCGGTTGCAGGTTGTTGATCGTCACATTGCGACTGGCAATGTTGTCCTGTCGGGCAAGCCCTGCGATGAACCCGGTCAGGCCACTGCGCGCACCATTGGACAGGCCCAGGCTTTCGATGGGGGACTTCACGGCGCTCGACGTGATGTTGATGATCCGGCCAAATCCGCGTGCCGCCATGCCGTCTACCGTTGCCTTGATCAAGTCGATAGGGGTCAGCATGTTGGCATCCAGCGCCTTGAGCCAGGCATCGCGATTCCAATCGCGGAAATCCCCGGGGGGAGGGCCTCCGGCGTTGTTGATCAAAATATCGAAATGCTCATGGGCCTTGAGCGCTGCCGCCCGACCCTCGGGCGTCGAAATATCTCCCGCCACGGCGATGACAGTCACTTGAGGATTTATCGCTCTGAGCTCACGGGCCGTTTCATTCAGCGTGTGTTCGCCCCGAGCGGTGATCACCACGTTCACGCCTTCGCGCACGAGTGCCTGTGCGCAGGCTTTGCCCAGGCCTTTGCTGGCGGCGCAGACCAGCGCCCAGCGTCCTGCTATTCCAAGATTCATGCGGGTTTTCCTGAAAGTAGGTAGCTCAAAGAAAGTGCTTGCCTGTTCATGCATGGTCCACCGTAGCAGACAGGTTTGGCGATCGGGCAGCGATTCCCATGAAGCGCCGTACTCGCTCGCCCTTGGCGTCGCATCGTATGGTTTCAGGTGCGGCATCGAGTTGAATATTGCCGTTTTCCATGAAAATCACCCGGTCGGAAATCGACATGGCAAAGTCCATCTCGTGGGTCACGATCAGCATGGTCATGCCTTCCTTCGCCAGGTCGCGGATCACGTTGAGCACGTCGTTGACCAATTCCGGGTCGAGGGCCGAGGTCGGCTCGTCGAACAGCATGATCTGCGGTTCCATCGCCAGGGCCCGAGCGATCGCCACACGCTGTTGCTGCCCGCCGGAAAGCTGGTGCGGGTACTTGTGGGCATGGGCCAGCAGGCCGACCTTGTCCAGCAGCGCATACGCACGATGCTCACTCAATTCGCCCGGTTGGCCGTGGTAACGCGGTGCCAGCGTGACGTTGTCGAGAATGGTGCGGTGCGGGAACAGGTTGAAGTTCTGGAACACCATGCCGATGTGCCTAACGCCTTTGCGCAGGCGGGAGCTGTTGGGTTTGTCCGATGCCTCGATGAACTTTTCGCCGAACAACTGAATGTCGCCGGTATCGATGCTTTCCAGGCCGTTGACCGTGCGGATCAGCGAAGTCTTGCCGGAACCGGATGGCCCGATGATCGAGACCACCTGGCCGTAGTCGACATTCAGGTCGATACCCAGCAGCACCTTGTGCGTGCCATAGCTTTTCTGGATGTTGTTCAGTTGCAGGATCGGCGTCGCGTTGTTGCCGGCGGCTTTGCGCGCAGTATCGGGCAACGCTTCGGCGCTGGCCTTGAACCTGGCGATGGTGGCCTCGTCGAGCGTGTGCGGCTTGCGGAAGTTCAGGTCCAGGTAGCGCTCCAGGCGCTGCAGGAAATAGCCGAACACGGTGACGATCAACACGTAGTAGACGCCTACCGCCGCCAGGGTCTCCATGACCAGGAAGTTGGTGGCATAGAGGCGTTGGCCGACCGTGAGGATTTCGGTCAGGGAGATGACCGAGACCAGCGATGTCAGCTTGACCACAGTGATGTATTCATTGATCAGCGTGGGCAGCGATATACGGAAAGCCTGGGGAATCACGATCAGGCGTTGCATGCCGAACAGGCCGACACCCAGCGCGCGCCCGGCTTCCTTTTGGCCCTTGGCCACGGAAATCAGACCGCCACGATGGATTTCCGCCATGTACGCCGCCTCGGTGACCACCAGGGCCAGCAAGCCGGAGTAGAAGGGGTTGGACAGGATCGGTCCACTGCCGGGAAACAGTTGCGGCAGGTTGTAGACGAACACCACCAGCACCAGCAACGGGATGCTGCGGAAAAACCAGATGTAGGCAGCTGCCGGCATGCGCAGCAAGGGCGATTGGGACAGCTTGGCCGTGGCCAGGAGAAAACCCAGCAGCATGCCGATGAACCAGGCCAGGGCACTGAGCTGGATCACCGTGACGCAGGCTTTCCAGAAGTCTGGCAGGGAGAACAGGGAGAGAAAGTACGACCAATCGAATTGCATAGGGCACCTCGATCTGCCGCCCCCGTGCAGGGACGGCAGATGACCAGACTACAAGGACAGGTTCTTATTGGGCAGCCGGCTCTTCCAGGCCATATTTCTTAAGGATAGCGGCGTATTCACCGCTCTTTTTCGTCTCTTCGAAGGCTTTTTGCAAAGCCTGGAAGGTTTCGTCGTTGCCTTTCTTGACGAAGATGCCCAGGGTTTGCTGATAGATCGGGTGCTCGGTGGTGATCACGACCCGGCCATTGGTTTTTTCCGCGATCATTTTTGCGGCACCGGCGATTTCAACCTGGGCCTGGATGTTTTTGGACAACAGGGCCTGGGTCACTTCGGGCGCAGAGGGGTACTCGCTGACGGTGATGGCGCCTTTGTTGTTCGGCACGCAGTAGTCGTCGGACAGCTTGCGGAACTCCTTGACCCAGGTAGTGCCCTGTTCCAGGCCCAGTTTCAAGCCGCACAGGTCCTCAGGCTTTTTCGCATTGATCTCGCTGCCCTGAGGCACCATGACCGCAGCACCGGTGTTGGCATAGGCGATGGTCTGGGCTTGAGTCTGGCGCTCCGGCGTGATGTACATGCCGGAAATGACCGCGTCGTACTTGCCGGAGTTCAGGCCCAGGATCAGGCTCGGGAACTTGGTGTCGACGAACTCCACCTTGCCGTTCATGTGTTTGGCCAGTGCCGTTGCCAATTCGGGGTCCGAACCCACCACGTTCTTGTCCTTGTCATAGGATTCGAAAGGAGGGTAAGTGATTTCCATGCCGACCTTGAACGTGTCCGCCGCGGCCATGCTTGCCGAGGCAGCGAGCATGCCGGTTGCCAATACAGCCAAGCTCAACAGGTTTTTTTTATTGTTTTTCATTATTTACTGACTCCGGCGTAGATAAGGATTTAACTGAAAACTTCAATCAGGACAGTTGAGCCTGATTTTTCAAATGTCCGAAACTGGCGGGCTTGCGTGCCTTGCCTGGCAGTTGAACTTCCCCGTTGGCCACCCTCTGGCGCAGATACTGATAGGTCTGCAGCGCCTGGCCATACATGTGTTCGCCGATCGTGATTTCTTCGTAGTCGTTGCCGGCCTGGGCGAACCCGGGCAGTGGTTTGATCTGGGTGTGATAGTCGCAGGCATAAAACAGCGGGAAGGAATAACGCTCCTCCTTCACGCTGCGCACCCGGTGCGCAGTGGCAACGAATGCGCCTGCCGTCATCACTTCCAGCATGTCGCCGATGTTGACCACAAAGGCATCGGCGATCGGTGGTGCATCGATCCATTGACCAAGGTTGTTCATCACCTCAAGGCCAGGTTTGTCGGCCAGGAGGATGGTGAAACACTCGTAATCAGTATGGGCGCCCAGACCCGGTGCGTCATGGGCCGCACCGTCGTAGGGGTAGTGGATCAGCCGGAGCTTGGACGGCGGACGGCTGACCAGGCTGTCGAAATAGTTTTCGTCCAGGCCCAGGGTCAGGGCGAAGCCGCCGAACAGGCGCCGGCCCAGGGCGAAGATCGCTTCATAGTAGGCCTGCACCGATGCCTTGAAACCTGCCAGCTGCGGCCAGTCGTTGGGCCCCAGCAATGGCGTATTGGCCAGCACCAGCGGGTCATCGGCCGGGACTTCGAAGCCGACGTCGAAGGCTTCCTTGTGGTCCGGCTTGCCTTTGGAATAGACCTCTTCGCCTTCGGGTACAAAGCCCTTGTGGGTTTGCGAGGTGCCGATGTAGTGCCGCATCTTGGTGTCGAAGGGCTGGTCGAAAAAGTCCTTGGCCGCCTTGCGCAGGTTGGCGATCAGTTGCGGGTCGATGCCGTGATGGGTGATATAGAGGAACCCGACTTCGCTGGCGGCACGCCCCAATTGTTCGGCCACGGCCAGGCGGTGTTCCAGTTCAACGCTGAACAGACCGGCGATGTCGACCACCGGGATGCTATTGAAGTTGGCTTTGTGTGTGTCAGTGCTGGCGCTGTTGTTTTTATTGTCAGGCATGACGCATCGGCTCCCTAAGGATGGCTTTTGTGGTGGAAACGCTCGAAGTGTTCGCGCTCGGTCTGGCCCATCCACACGTTCAATGACCACAGGTCGGCGACCGGGACATTGGTGAAGGGCAAATGATGCAGGTAGCCGTCGGCGCCGAATTCCGGGGTCAGGGTGCTGACCTGGTAACCACGGGCTTGCTGCGAGCGCCAGATGCTTTCCCAGTGCTGCTGATGGAACGCCAGTTCTTTTGCATATTCGGGGGCCGCCGGGTGCGGAACCTGCGGGCCCTGGTCGTAACCGACCCGCGCCTGGATATGGTGAACCCGCTCGACGAAAGCGCTCAGGTCATCGGCCGGGTCGTTCAACAGACGCTCGCAGGTCACCACCCAATGGCTGATGTCACTGGTGAACAACAGATCGGGCAGTTGCCGGATCAACTCCAGGGTTACCCAGGGGTTGAACAGCGAACGCGAGCGGTGGGTTTCGAAACTGCAGACCTGGCCGTGCTTGCGCGCCAGATCCAGTGCCTGGCCAAAAAAATCCACTTGTTGTGGCAAGGACCAGCGGTCGTTGCCCGCCAGTACGTTGACGAAGCGTGGACCGAGTTCGGCGGCCAGGGCGAGCTTGCGGTCCAGGTCATAGAGGTGCACTGCAGGCGTTGCCGACTGGTCGGGCAGTACGTCGTACGCGGTGAAGACGGTGCTGATATAGCCCAGGCGATTGGCCTCTAGAAACGCGCCAAACTCAGCCCGTTCACCGGCGTCCAGTGGCAGGCGTGCTTCCATGCCATCAAAGCCCGCCCGCAGCAACTCATCGAGCGCCTGAGCCTTGCTGGCGGTGTAACCCCACAGCGTGCGAAAGATTTCCAGCTTCATCGGTGATCCTCAAAAATCCCAGGGCCTGGTGCAAAAGCACTTCGACGGCACCAGACGGCTTGGCGATCAATGGTCAGCGGCAGCAGGGGACTTCGGATCCGGGTCTCTGCGTCATCTGATCCCACTGAGCGATACCGAGACTGGTTCGCTGTGGAGCCGATGTTAGGCACAGGCCGCACGACGAAAGAATCTGAAAACTCAAATGAATAGTTCAGATTTTCGTTAACAATTAGCTGGCTAATTATCGTGCTTGTCAGGAGGGATTTTTGCGGCGAGTACGTGTCTATGTTGGCTATTAGCGAGATGTGCCTTTATTACGGCATCATTTTGAAGAGTCCCAAGCGACAGCGGGCCGCTTAGGGGAGGGCTCCTGGTCGATTTCTGCCTGTCGTGAAGGGTAGAAATCGCCCCATGGCTGTCGGGCTGAATCCTCTCACCTGCATTCGCGACTAGAATTCCACTGCCGACAATTCTAAAGCCAGGCCAGATTTCAAAACTGCAGCGTCAAGTCTCGAGCGTTAATTCAATCTCTGGGAAACCGGTATGACAAATCCGCAAGATAAAGCCGAATCCGACGAGGATTTAGGTCAGATGGTAATAGGGCGAGGGCCCTGCACCTATCTATTGCTGCTCTTGTTAGGATTGATCCTCCTGTTTCCCTTTCTTGAGGAAGGTCTATTTGCCCGCACATCGCTTGGCATTCTGTTTTCAACCGTGCTGCTCGTGGGCGCTTTTGCCACCAGGCAGACTCAGCGGGGGTTCATCCTCAAACTGGGCCTGGCATTACTTGGGGTTGGCCTTCAATGGGCGGCGTTGTGGGCTGAGAGTGTCGCGATTCTTTTTCTTGCCGGGATATCTTATGCGGCGTCTCTTGCCGTCTCGTTTAGCGGGGTGCTTCGCTATATTCTCAAACGCGGACCGATTACCGCCGACAAGCTGCATGGCGCACTTGCGGGGTACATCATGCTGGCCTTCGTCTGGTCCTTCGTCTATGCCCTGGTCGAGATATCCAGCGCTGGCTCATTCGGCCCTGCCCACCTCGACTTCGGACAGCCCGGCACCTTCTTCAAACTGATCTATTTCAGCCTCACGACGCTCACGACCACCGGTTACGGTGATGTTCTCCCGTTGACCAACCACGCCCGCTCACTTGTGATGGTCGAAGAGTTTTCAGGCGTCTTTTATGTGGGTGTCGTGATAGCGCGGCTTGCCGGTCTTTATCCGTCGAATCAGACCAAGTGACTCTCGATTTGCCTGAGCCACCTCCGGGCATTAATGATTGAGTCGTCCCTGATTTAGTGGACATCTGCGACCTACTGCTCATGGCCGTTAACTGCCTGCCAGGAACTGCCATAAACGCCCCATTCATGGCTTGAAGGTCGCCTGTTGCTCACGTCCCCAGGGCCTGATCCGCGCTTTTTCGCCCCACCTGCCACTTTCGCCACAATCGGCGTGGATCTAAAGTCAGGGGCGCACCTTCAGGGGACTTCCAGTCATGTACAGCTCGCTTGCCACACCGAGCACCGCTCGCCAATTGCATGACCGGATCTATGCTGGCGAGATCATTCGCTTCACTGACCTGCAGCCCATGACGGCGCTGGTGGAATATACACGTGCGTTCCTCGAAGACGCGCTGCATCCCTGGCCGCCGCAACAGATCCATCTCCATTTGAGCCACCCTGAGCAGACTGAGCGCTTTGCGAAAATTCAGAGCGACTTCGCAGGCTCGGCTGAGGTCCAGCAGCGCTGGCAGGACGTCGTGCAAAGCCTTGGCATCGCCCCCGATACCCTGGCGTGCGATCGCCTGCATTTGCGTTTTCAGCCGCATTGCGAGCCAGGGCTGTCGACGCCGCGTGCCCGCACGACGGCCACCATCGCGTTTCACCGCGATACCTGGGGGTCGAATATCTATGCGCAAACCAACTGGTGGGCGCCCATCTATCCCATCGCGGCAGGGCGTACCGTCGCCTTGTATCCAGGCCTCTGGCAGCGACCGCTGGGTAATTCGAGCGCAGATTTCGATATGCGCGCCATTTTGCAGCGATCCCATCGAGACGGCCGCAATACCGTGGATGCCGACGCAGCCATTCCGCACCTGCTGGAAGCGATCGACCCGCAGGAGGGGATTGCCGTCGATATCGCTCCGGGGAGTCTGATCGCCTTTTCCGGGGCTCATGCCCATGCCGGCGTCGGCAATAGCACCGGGCTGACACGCATCTCTTTCGAGACCCGATCAATACTGATCGCCGACCTGTTGGCCGGATTGGGAGCGCCCAATGTCGATGGTCACGCGCCTTGGAAGACTATTGGACTGTTTCGCCGAATGAACGATGCGCAACGCCTGAACGAGATCCTGGGCTGCGGCTTTATCGAGCCCTATCTGCGGCCAGCAGAGCCCTGACGCTGGCGCCGGTAGTCGCTTGTGGAAAGACCGGTGTGCTTGCGAAATACAGGGGCGAAGTGACTGGGGCTGGAGTAGCCGACTTCATTGGCGACAGTGACCACGCTCAGCTGCGTTTCACGCAATAAGCGTGTGCGGCGTTTACCCCGAAGACGTCCTGCAGTGCCTCGTCGAATAGCGACGGGCCCGGCAGCACCATGACCACTTCGAAAGGTTCGGGGCGGGCACCTCTGCATCTCACAAGCGCGACTCTCAGGTGCGCTTGGGAAGCTTCCAGTTCGGGCGGATGAAGTGGCATGTGTAGCCATTCGGTATGCGTTCGAGGTAGTCCTGGTGCTCCGGTTCCGCTTCCCAAAAAGGCCCCGCCGGTTCGATTTCGGTGACTACCCGGCCTGGCCACAGGCGTGAAGCATCGACATCGGCAGCGGTGTCTTCGGCGACGTCGCGTTGCTGTTCGCTGAGGTAGTAGATCGCTGAACGATAGCTGGGGCCAAGATCATTGCCCTGACGGTTGGGCGTGCTGGGGTCGTGTATCTGGAAGAAGAACTCAAGAATCTGCCGGTAGCTGATCACGCCAGGGTCGAAGACGAGCTCGATGGCTTCAGCGTGATTGCCATGGTTGCGATAGGTGGCATTCGGCACATCGCCGCCGGTATAACCGACCCGCGTGTGCAGCACACCGGGATAGCGCCGTAGCAGATCCTGCATGCCCCAGAAGCAGCCGCCGGCGAGAATGGCAGTTTCGGTTTGTCTGGTCATGGTCTGTCCTTCCTCTCGGAGATGTTGGGTATAGCCAATGTTATGAGGGCGTGTTGGCCAATTCCAAGGTTTCGTGCAAACAGTACTGGAATGACCGTATATGGGGACCCAACTGGAGCCCGTCGGCCGCTCGGCAAGGGAGGAAATTGCCGAGTGCGTGGCAGCGCATTTTCCGTCCCTGGACCCCATCTCCATGCCGCTAAAAAATGCGTCTACACCATGAGCCCGGATGAGTCGTTTATCTTGGGGGAGTGGCTGTCCTGGGCGGTTCTTGGCGAGTCGCTGCAGCACATTGCCCCGGCTTTCTCCAGAGCTCGCTTCGATAAGACCGGGTGAGCTGTCACTGGTCTGGGTGCGGTCTGTTTTCGCTGTCAGTGATTGATTGGAGTTGACTGGTCAGCACCTGGCAGCAATGCCTCAATGAGCTGATGAAGTTGTCGACCAGCGGCGAATAGGGGCGATGCTGCGGGCGAACAACACTGACGGTGTACGGAATGGAAAGTGACAGCCCGCGAATTGTCAGCCCAAGTTTGGCGTAGGCCAGTGCTGTGAGCGGGTTGATGATTGCAATGCCGACCCCTAGGGCCACTGTCGCGCAGACCGCCGCTGCGCTGTGCGTTTCAACCACCAACTGTCTGTTGATTCCGAGGCTGTCGAAAAAACTGTCGATCTTGTTGCGATAGGGGTCGTTGGTCGCCAGAGAAATAAAGTGTTCGCCTTCAAAGTCCTCGGGGAACAGGACGGCTTTTTTACACAGTCGGTGGCCGGTGGGCAAGATGCAGACAATGTCCGACGTGAAGATGGTCTCCAGGTCTGTGCCACGGGGGGCCATGGTGTCCTCGATAAGCCCCAGATCAAAGCGCTGTGAAGAAAGCCACTCGTTGAGCAGGGGAGAGTCCTGGGGAGTGATGCTGACTCCCACGCCGGGATACTGATCGAGGAAATGTTTGCAGACAGTGGGCGCCACAGCCTGGGAGAAAGCAGGCAGGCAAACGATGGTGATTTGCCCGTGCTTGTACTGGCGAATGGCGTCAGCCGCTTTGGCTATCCGCTCAAGGCCAAAATAAGCCCTTTTGACTTCGTCGAAGAGCATCAGCGCTTGTTCGGACGGGATCAGTTTGGCATTGGCGCGTTTGAACAACGTCAACTGGGTCACCGACTCAAGCCTGCCCAGTTCTCGGCTGATTGTCGGCTGGGAGGTGCGCAGCAGGGCTGCGGCGGCTGTCGCGCTACCGGTCGTCATGACGGCCCAGAATATCTCGATATGCCTGAAATTCAGCGTTGCCATGGCGATCCTTGCCTCGGTGATGGGGAGGGTTTAACCATATCAGATATGAATCGATAATGAATAAATTGATATTTTTAATCTGACTGTACGTTGCAGATAATAGCCAGCAAGCAAGTTCAGTATTTAAGCAAGTGCCCTGGATTATTGGTGGTTATGGATAACACGATGAATTACAGAACGTTTGGCCGGCTGGGCTGGAAAGTCAGTGAAGTGGGTTATGGCATGTGGGGCATTGCCGGCGGCGTCATCGCTTACTTGCACAAGGGCGGCAGGTTGAATTGATTCGGTGACGCCTCGGCGTATGAATGACATTAAAAAAACATGCAATGACTATTTAACTGTCGTGTTTCAGAGAGGTTCGAATGGATGGGTTTAGCTACAAACAAGGTGTTCTGCATGCTGAAGGGGTGGACCTGGAAAGCCTGGCTGAAAAGTTGGGTACACCGTTGTTTGTCTATTCATTGAGTACCTTGGCGTTGCATTTGCAAAACATGCGTGACGCTTTTTTTATGATTGATCCGCTGATTTGTTTCTCGGTCAAAAGCTGCAGCAACTTGAGCATCCTGAAATTTCTGGTGGAGCAAGGCGCGGGTCTGGATGTCGTCAGTGGCGGCGAAATATATCGGGCCCTGTTGGCCGGTGCTCGTCCCGACTCCATTGTGTTTGCCGGTGTAGGCAAGTCTGCAGACGAAATCAGATATGCACTGGAGGCGGGGGTCTACCAGTTCAATGTCGAGTCCGAAGGTGAACTGGCAAGGATCGATACCATTGCCGGCCAGTGCAGTTGCAGGGCAAGGGTTTCTATCCGGATCAACCCCGACGTTGCTGACCGCGATACCCCGCAAAAAACCTCCACGGGAGGACGTCAGACCAAATTCGGCATTCCGGTGACACGGTCGGCGCGGCTTTACGCGGCGGGTTTGTACGGCAACGTCGACGTTGTCGGAATCCATGCACACATTGGCTCGCCTATCCATGACAGCGCATCCTATCTGGCTTGCATTGATGTCATCGAGAAGCTGCTGGATGAGGTGGAACAGGCGGGCGGCAGCGTCGAAACGATCAATATCGGTGGTGGCTTTCCAGCCATATACGAAAGTTCCCATTCCGATAGCATTTCATTGCAGGAAATGGGCAGCGTCATCTGTCACCGATTGCTGGGGCTCAAGGCGCGAGGCCTGCGGTTCGTGATCGAACCTGGCCGCTCTATCAGCGCCAATGCCGGCGTGCTGTTGACCGGCGTCGAATACATCAAGGACGGTTGGGACCGTCAGATCGTCATTGTCGATGCCGGCATGAACATCTTGCTCAGACCCACGCTGTACGGTGCCCACCACGCCACGTGGCCGATTCGATACGACCATTTCAACGGGCACTGGACGCATGCGACCAATCCTTCGCAGGTCCGGCCAGAGACGTCATTGTCGTCGGTGGATGTGGTTGGGCCGATTTGTGAAACAGGGGACTTTCTAGCGCTGTCGCGTCCACTGCCGACACTTTCGGAGCATGACACCCTGGCCATTTTTTCGGCGGGTGCCTACGCAATGAGCATGGCCAGCCAATACAACTCGAAAGTTCGTCCAGCTGAAGTGGTGGTCACGGGCGAGCACTATCAAGTTGTGCGTCAGAGAGAGCGCTACGAGGATCTCGTTGCCCGGGAGATGGTCGGCATTGAAACAGTCAG
Organism: Pseudomonas sp. Pseusp16; assembly: GCF_047324915.1. Classification (NCBI taxonomy): domain Bacteria; kingdom Pseudomonadati; phylum Pseudomonadota; class Gammaproteobacteria; order Pseudomonadales; family Pseudomonadaceae; genus Pseudomonas; species Pseudomonas sp. Pseusp16. The sequence goes on from NZ_CP168522.1 coordinate 1,360,390, forward strand.
GTCTGACGCTAAAAGTTTGAGGCGGGTCAAGTAGTCCTCTCTTTTTTGATTAATGCAGTTGGAAGTCACTGTGGACAATGAGTCGTTTTGGTTTGTTTTTTTGTTTTCGGCACTCCATACACAGGCGTCAGGCCAGTAACCCGTACCGTGTAATCATAAGGGTGGTTGCTAGCGGTCAGGGATGATCGCTTCTGGCCGATTTCTGCCTCTGGCTAGGGGCCGCAGTCGACCCGAAGCGGACGGTGGCTACAGGCGACAAATAGCCGACTTCTGTCTGTCTAAAACAAACGCAAGCGACCGAAAATGGTCGGTGAAAACCGACACTTTCAGATATAGGCATCGCCTATACAACGTACTGGAAACGTCCTGTTCATCCCCTCGCGTGAAGAGCGCAACAATGCTCCACGGCACTCCGTATTCGATGCACCCAGTATCGTGCCCCTTCCAACCGGCGACTTAATTCGCTGGTCCTTCTGTCCGACAGGAATGCCACTTCATGAAGCTTTGCTGGATTCATCCCACGGGCCGCAATTCGGCTCTTGAACCTTTGTGGAACGCCATCCACGACACAGTCTGCAGCACGCTGGCGCGAGGTACGGAGCTTGATTTTCGCTTCCTCGACAACAGCGGTGGTTTTACCCGTTCGCTGTACGCCGAGCATCTGAACTCTGTATTGATGGTGGAGGCAGCAATCAAGGCTCAATCCGACGGTTATGACGGGGTGTTCCTCGGTTGCTGGAACGATCCACTGTGGGAAGCCAGGGAAATGCTCGATATCCCGGTGGCATCGGTCGGCGAGCAGTCGATGCTGGCTGCGCTCACCATGGGACAGCGATTTGCGGTAATCACCGTGTCGGAGAAAACCGCCGTGACCATCGAGCGGGATATCATCGGCTATGGTCTGACCGAGCGTTGCATCCGCCGGCCGGTGCGCTCGATCCAGCCATTTTCGGATGCCCAATTGCTGCTTGAGGCTACACATTCGCCGGCTGAACGCTTTATTCCGAGGCTGGAAGCAGTGGCGCATCAATGCATCGCCGAGGGTGCGGACGTCATTTTGGTGGGCTGCGCTTATTATGGGCCGCTGTTGCGCCGTGCCGGTTATCGGCAGGTGCAGGGCACGGAAGTTCCGGTAGTGGATTCGTCGACGGTGGCGCTTAAATACCTGGAGGCCATGGTGGGTATTGCCCGGTGCACCGGGTTGGTAAAAAGCGGTGCAAACCTGTTTGCCGGCATTGCACCGGCGTCCATTGCCCGGGCGCGTAAGGCGTTGGGTCTTTTGCCTATAGGCGATTAGAAAACAAGATCGCAGCCTCGTTTCACTCGACAGCTCCTCCAGGGATTTACTTTCTGTAGTGGCTGTCGAGCGTAACGAAGCTGCGATCTTGTGTCAGACGCTGGCGCTCAGGGTTTTGATGTCATGCAGCAAAATCTGTTCGTTGTCCGAGTAATCCACGGGGCAGTCGATCACGTGAACACCTGGGGATTGCAGACACTGGGTGACCAGCGGGGCGAAACTCGCTGCGCTTTCTACCCGGTGGCCGTGGGCGCCGTAGCTCTGGGCGTAGCGCACGAAGTCGGGGTTGCCGTAGTCCAGACCGAAGTCAATGAAGCCCATCTGTTGCTGCTTCCAGCGGATCATGCCGTAGGCGTCGTCGCGCAGGATGATGACGACCAGGTTCATGTTCAGTCTTACGGCGGTTTCGATTTCCTGGCTGTTCATCATGAACCCGCCGTCGCCGCAAACTGCCACGATTGGCGTGTCGGGGTATACCAGGCGTGCGGCCATGGCTGAAGGCAGACCCGCACCCATGGTCGCCAGGGCGTTATCCAGCAGTACCGTATTCGGCATATAGGCCTTGTAGTTGCGGGCGAACCAGATTTTGTAGATGCCGTTGTCCAGGGCGACGATGCCATCGGATGGTAGTACTGCGCGCAGGTCCGCCACCAGGCGTTGCGGATACACCGGGAAGCGTGCGTCGTCGCTGCCTTCTGCGACATGGGCCTCATTGGCTTCGCGGATGGTCAGCAGGCGTTCGAAGTCCCAGGTGGGCTGCACTTCGATGCTTTCCTTGATTTGCCAGACGGCGTTGGCGATGTCGCCCACCACTTCGATCTGCGGGAAGTACACTGGGTCGACCTCGGCGGAACGGAAGCTGATGTGCACCACTTCGGTCCCGCCACGGACCATGAAGAAGGGCGGCTTCTCGATCACGTCGTGGCCGATGTTGACGATCAGGTCGGCGGATTCCAGCGCGCGATGCACGAAATCACCCGCCGACAGCGCCGCGTTGCCGAGGAAGCGCGGATGGCGCTCATCCACAACACCCTTGCCCATCTGGGTGGTGATGAATGGGATGCCGGTTTTTTCGATCAGTTGACGCAAGACCCGCGCGGTCATTTTGCGGTTGGCGCCGGCACCAATCACCAGCACCGGGCTGCGCGCAGCTTCGAGCTTGGCGACGGCGGCGCTGATGGCCTTGTGTTCGGCTACCGGGCGACGGTTCAGGCTTGGGGCTATGGGCGTGCTCTCGGTGTACTCGGCGGCAATGTCCTCGGGAAGCTCCAGGTGCACCGAGCCCGGTTTCTCTTCTTCGGCCAGGCGAATAGCTTCGCGGATGCGCGAAGGAATGTTATCTGCCGAGGCCAGTTGGTGGGTGTACTTGGTGAGCGGCGCCATCATGGCGCACACGTCGAGAATCTGGAAACGACCTTGCTTGGATTTCTTGATCGGTTTCTGGCCGGTGATCATCATCATCGGCATGCCACCCAGATAGGCGTAGGCACTGGCAGTTACCAGGTTGGTTGCGCCAGGACCGAGGGTGGACAGGCACACACCGGTCTTGCCGGTGAGGCGGCCATAAGTTGCGGCCATGAAACCCGCAGGTTGCTCATGACGGGTCAGGACCAGCTTGATTGATGAGCGCGAAAGTGAGTCCAGCAGGTCCAGGTTTTCTTCACCGGGAATACCGAACACGTACTCCACACCTTCGTTTTCCAGACACTTCACAACTAACTCGGCAGCTTTGATCATGATGGGGTCAGCCTTTTTGCGGGTCAAAAAAAGGCCGCGACAGGGTCGCGGCCTCTGTGGTGAATCGCGAACTTTCAGTCAGCGACGATGGCGTAGGTTTCGATTTCAACTTTCTGCCAAGGTCGCAACATCGAGTCCACCTGGATCAGGCTGCTGGCCGGGCGGATGCCGTCGAACACTTCGCTGTGGGCCTTGGCCACAATCGCGGCATCGTTGATGTCGCGCAGGTACACCACTGTGCGCACTACGTCTTCAACACTCATCTCGGCTTCGGCCAGGACTTTTTTGACCGTGCCGAGAATGGCCTGGGCCTGTTCATAGGCATTGCTGTGTTCGTAGTCGGGCGATGCGCAGGTGCCGGAAATGTGCAGATGGTTGCCCACGCGTACCGCACGGGAATAACCGAACACCGATTCATACTGGCCGCCCGAAGAAATGTTTTGCCGCGATGCTGTTTTGCTGGTCATGTCGTGTCTCATTTTGGGAGGGGTTTACCGGTGGAATCCTTGACGAACAGGATCGAAATCAGGCCGACCACTGCACCGGCGATCAGGTACCAGGCGGGAATCATCTGATTGCCGGTGGTGGAGATTAGCCAGGTGTTGATCAGCGGGGCGGTGCCGCCGAAGAGCGAGACAGCAATGTTGTAGCTGATGGCCAGAGCGCTGTAGCGCACTCGAGCACCGAACAGTGAAGTCAGGGTCGCGGGCATCGCACCTTCAAAAAACAGTTGCGACAGGGTTAGCGTCAGCAAGGCTGCGAACAGGAAACCGACCTGTCCGGTATGCAGCAGCATGAAGCAGGGGAACGCCATCACGATCAACAGCACGCAGCCACAGATGATCATGCGGTTACGGCCGAAACGATCAGCCATATGGCCGGAAACGGGGATCAGTACGAGCATGAACAGGGTGGCCGCCAGCCCCAGGGACAGGCTGAAGCTGTTGCTGTAGCCGAGCACGTTTTCCAGGTAGCCGGGGATGTAGCCAAGCACGATGTAGTAGGTGACGTTGAACACGGTCACCAGCCCCATGCACTTGAGCATCTGTGGCCACTCGCTGACCATCAGGCTGAAGAGACTGGTTTTCTCGCCTGAGGTCGACTTTTGCAGCGCTTCGTTCTTCTGGATTTCCTTGAACACCGGGGTTTCTTCCAGGCCCAGTCGCAGGTACAGCGCAATCAGGCCGAGCACACCACCGATGGCGAAAGGTACACGCCAGCCCCATTCGCTCATGGCTTGTTCACCCAGCGCGAGGGTAAACAGGCTGACCACGGCACCGCCGATCAGGAAACCTGAGATGTTGCCGAACTCCAGCCAGCTGGTGAAATAGCCGCGGCGCTTGTCCGGACTGTGCTCAGCGATGAAGGTGCAGGAACCGCCGTATTCGCCGCCGGTAGAAAGACCCTGTAGCAGTCTCATCAGTACCAGGAGAATGGGCGCGAATATCCCGATGCTGGTATAGCCGGGAATCAAGGCGATGGTGAAGGTCGCGATGGCCATCAGCGAAATACTGAGGGACAACGCGGTACGACGCCCGTATTTGTCGCCGATTGGGCCAAAGATCACGCTACCCAGCGGACGGATCAGAAAGCCGGCGGCGAAAGTCGCGTAGATCGCCATCAGTTGAGTGGCGTGATTTTCAGAGTGGAAAAACGTTTTGCCGATGATGCCTGCCAACGAGGAGTACAGCGCAAAGTCGAACCATTCGACCATGTTGCCAAGTGTCACGCCGATGACGGCTTTTGACAGACGTTTGCGCGATTGCTCGACTGGCGCATCATTGCTGGAAAACTCAGGAATCGCGGTAGCGTGTAATTCGCCCATGATATTGCCCTCTGTAGTATTTGTTAGTGAGGCAGCAGTCAATAGGAGGAGCAGGCCCACGTCTGGCGCGTGGGGCCTGCGCTCAGGTCAGCGCATGAACACACCGCCGGCGATGCACAGCGATTCGCCAGTGATGTAGGAAGGTTTGGCACTCAGTTGCCAGACCCAATCTGCGATTTCTTCAACGCGCGCCGCGCGTTTCAAGGGGATGGACTCGATGGCGGCTTCGATGCGCCCGCCGGCTCGGGTCCCTTCAGTGTCGACCCAGCCAGGTGCGAGAGCGTTCACCACAATGTTGTGGTCGGCGAGTTCGATGGCCAGGGAGCGTGTCATTGCCACCACCGCTGCTTTTGAGGCGCTGTACAGCAGCTGGTTTTTGGAGACGGTGAACGCATCGACCGAGGCGAAAAACACGATGGCACCACCGCCGGCCGCTTTCAGGTGACGCGTGCCGATGCGGGCGATATTTAATGAGCCTAGTACGTTGATGTCGAAAATTTTCCGGTACAACGACTCGCTGTAACTTTCCAGGCACGAGGTGGGGAAGATCCCCGCCGCGTTGACGACCGCCCGCAGCGGCGCCTTGCCGTCGAGGGCCGCGTCGATGGCGCCGGTCAGCGCTTCTTCGCGGGTAATGTCGCCGACGACCGGCGAGAAAAGGGCGCTCGGGGCTTGCTGGCTCGGCGTTACATCGACGGCGACAACGTGCCAGCCTTCATCTTGAAAGCGTTGCGCGACGGCCTGGCCCATGCCCGAAGAAGTGCCGGTCACGATGACGCTGGAGTGAGGTGCATTGTTCATAGTAGTCGTCCGATCAGGCGATTTCAGGGAGGGAGTGGGGCAGCAGGGCCAGTTCCATGACGTCCAGTTGGCTCTGGGTGTCCTGGTAGTTGCTCAGCCATTCGCGTTTGACGATATCGATGCGCGATTCGGCCGCTTGCAGCTTGGCGAACTTGCCGGCCAGGCCTTTCATGCCGGCGGCGCGCAGCTTGAGGAAACGCATGACCAGTTTGGTCTGGTCGCAATACACCGGCCATTGCGGACCACGCGGCGCGCCCAGGCCAATGTAGAACAGGCCTTCAAGGTTGGTCGGCAAGGTCATCGCCGCGGTGCGTAGCGGGGCGCCGTTACGCCAGTGCAGTAAGCTTTCATCGAGGAACGGCAGGCGAGTGTTGAACCCTGTAGCCCAGACGATGGTGTCGTAGTCGCCCTGACTGCCATCGGTGAAGGTGACGGTTTTGCCTTCGATGTTTTCGATCCCCGGAGCGACTTTGATACGACCATGCTGGATCCAGTACAACAGCAGGGTGTTGACCACAGGCGGCTGCGCATCCAGGTCGTAAGTTTCCGGGGCCGGCATGCCGGGGTAATTTTTGTGTGTGCCGACGCTGGCCATGATCAGCATGTTCATGACCATGTTCTGCTGCTCGGGCGGCAATTGCCCGAGGAAAGGCAACTCGCCACGCGGCACGCCGAAAATAGTCTTGGGTTGGAACAACTGGCCGCGACGGATAACGATGGTGGTATCCAGGCGCGCCTGGGCGGCATCCACAGCCAGGTCGCAGCCGGAGTTACCGAAGCCAACGACCAATACTTTGCCTTTCACCTGTTCGACGTTGCGGTACTCACCGGAATGGATCGACACACCGGTAAAGCGCTGGCCGACCTCCGGGACCTTGCAATCCCACAGGTGACCGTTGGCAACCAGTACACCGGCGTAGTGCTTGCTGGTGCCGTCGGCGAGGGTCACTTGCCAACCGGCTTCGCCGTTCTCGCCCAGCGGGACAAGGCTGCGAACTTCGGTATTGAAAGAGATTTTCTCGCGCAGGCCGAAGGTGTCGGTGTAGGCGTTCATGTACGCCTTGACCTGGTCGCGGCTCGGATAAACCGGGTAGTCCGCCGGCATGGGGAAGCCGTCGAAGCAGGAACTGCTTTTCGGGGTGATCAGGTGCAGGGCGTCGTAGTCGGTGTTCCAGTGACCGCCGATGTTCCCGGACTTTTCAAAACAGTCCACCTGGAAACCAGCGTCGGTCATGGTCTTCAGTGCGGCGAGACCAGCGGCCCCGGCGCCAATGATGCAATAGTGATTGGACATTATGACTCCCCATTCCTCGAACGTTGGAAGCGCCTGTTGTTGGCGTCCGTGGTTTGAGTATCCGTCCACGCAATGGACGGATGAATGGGCTAAGCCATGTGTGTCCTATAGGTATCGCCTATGGCTAGATGGATTCCAGATGGGCGTAGAGATTCTGGATGCGGCTCAAGTGGCTGCGCATCAAGTTGATCAGCACCCGAGTGGGTGGTGAGATGGGGGTGTCGTGTCGATGGATGAAACCGAATACTTCGAAGATGGGCGGGGTAATGGGCACCCAGCCAAGGCGGTCGTTGAAGCCCAACTGGTGCAAAATGGGACGGGTCGCAATGACATCGCCCAGCCCGCGTGCCGCGAGTTCGAACCCGGTGATCTGATGCTCCACCTCGATAATCGGGTCCAGTACTTCACCGCCTTTGGCCGCCAGTTGCGCCAATAACCGGCGAATCGGATCGCCAGTGCTCCAGCGCGCCTCGGTCAGGATCAGGGGCGCCACGGCCAGGTCGCTGATGGTTTTAGGACCTTTCAGCCGCTCAGGGTCTGCGCTGATGTAGCCTACCTGGGCCGACCACACCGGCTCGCTCACCGCGAGGTTCTGCTGCTTGATGGGCAGCATGACCAGACCCGCTTCAAGCTCGCCCTGGCTGACCAGTTCGGCGATCTCCGAAGAGTTGTAGCCCACGATTTTGATGCGCATGTCCGGGTGCTGCATGCGGAATTGCTCGATCAGGTCCGTCAGAAAGTAATGGTGCGCCGTACCGAAGGTGCCAAAACTCGCCACGCCCCCGGATAACTCCCGCACGGCTTGCACCGCTTCATAACCCTGTCGAGCCGCCGTCACCATTCCTTGGGCAAAAGGCTGCAAGCGCCGTCCCGCCTCGGTCAACATCAACCGGCGGTTAGTGCGGATAAAAACATGCGTGCCGAGGTGTTCTTCCAGTCGCAGAATCTGCTCGGAAAGCGAGGGTTGTGAAATATGCAAACTCTCTGCGGCCTTGGAAAACGTACCGTGCTCGATGGCGGCAAGAAAGTAGTGGAGTTGTTGCAGCGTCATAGAGCAGACCCATCACCGATTGTGAAATCAACATGACACAGTTTCGTGGTATCGCGAAGCGGGTCTAATCCGTGATGCAGGAAATCCCCCTGATAGGTTTGTACATTGTTGGATGACCGGTTGAATCCACAGCCGTTTGCTGCCCGTCGCGACAGGCAGAAAACGACCCATTGCCGATCAGCACCGGAAGAAAACGGCCAGCAGCGGCTACGGTTCAGCATGTGTCACCGGCACCATTCGGTGACGCTTCGCCGCCCAGATAACCCCACCCACCAACAACACGATTGACGTCACCTCCATCAAGCCAGGCACCCGCTGGCTGAACAGAAAACCGTATACACAGGCAAACAGCGTTTCGAACACGATCATCTGGCCACTCAACGACGTGGCCATTCGACGCGAGCAGGCATTCCACAACCCATTGGCAACCCACGAACCACAGAGTGCCAGGAACAGGCAGACCCACAGCAAAGTCATCCAGCGGCTGCTTTCAACCTGAGCGGGTACCAGGTTCGGGAAAAGCATCAAGGCAGCGATGCCGAACACGACCGCCACGACGCCCGTCACGATGCCCAACAGCGTCGACCATTCGCTGCTGTTGAAATGGCTTTGTTTGAGATAACGGGCATTGTGGGTGGCGTACCACGACCAGCAGACAACACCGCTGAATCCGCAGGCAAGGCCCAGCAACTGGGAAGACAGCGAGGTACTCACCGCCCGCGCGCCTGAATGTTCCAGACTGACCGATACGATGCCCAGGAATACCAGCAACAAGGGCAGCTTGAGCTTTGTCAGGGGCAGGGACCCTGTATCGCCACGCCCCAGAAAGGTAATGGCAACCGGCATCATGCCGTTGATGAGGGCGGCCGCAGTCACCCCGCTCAGTTGTACGGAAGCGCCCAGCAGCGCGTAGTTCAGGATGTTTCCGGTTAATGAAAGACGAAGCAGCATCAAGGCATCGCGGCGCGTCAACTGTGAGAGCAGGCGGGATACAATCGGTAAAGCCACGAGGAGCGAGATCAGCCCGTACATCGCAAACCGCACACTGCTGATCAGCACGGTATTGAATTCCGGCAGCAACGAAGGGGCGATAATCACCCCACCCCAGATGGCACCCGCCAATATCGCAAATAAAATCCCGCTATTCATCATCTCTGCTCTGGCAGGCTGTTTAGCGGCATTCTAGCCATGGTATATAAGCGCAACCTGCGATAAAAAGTTGGCCACCCATTCCTGTGCGGAATGTCGTGCCATGGTCACCCGCCGAGGAGAATCCTGATCAACCGTTACCTGCGCACCTTGCCCCCATTGGAGACCCTGATCACGTTTGAGGCGGTGGGGCGACATGCCAGCTTCACGGGTGCGGCTGGCGAGCTATTTCTTACCCAGAGTGCCGTGAGCAAACAGATGCGCCAGCTTGAAGATTGTATGGGCGTTCCGCTTTTCGAGCGCAAACCACGGGGTGTCAGGCTGACCAGCGCAGGAGATGAGTTGCTGATGACAGTCAATGTGCTCCTCGCCACGATGTACCAAAGCGTCACGCGAATTCGCAATGTCCATCAGTCCAACGCCGTCTCGGTGCTGGCGACCCACGCCCTGGCCCAGTTCTGGCTGTTCCCGAAGCTGATCGAATTCAACAAGGCGTACCCCGACATCGCCGTGCATGTCCACGCGATCAACGAGTTCGATGAGGCCAGCCTCAATGATTTCGACGTGGGCATTCTCTATGGTTCTGGCGAATGGCCCTCGCTGGACAGTGATTTCCTGCTGCCGGAAATTGTCTATGCGGTGGCTCATCCTTCACTGGAAGTCTCGGGGATAAAGACGCTGGAACAATTGGCGCAGGCCAACCTGGTGCAAATCGACACTTGCGCCTGGCAGTGTCTGGACTGGCATCAATGGTTCGGCCACTTTGGCATCGACTACATACCGCGGGACAAAGCCCCGGTCTTCAACCAGCTGACGTTGGCGTATCGGGCCGTTCAGCAAGGCATGGGCATCGGCCTGGCGTGGACGTTCATGGCTGATGAAGCGCTGGCCAAGGGGGAATTGCAGCGGGTTACGTCTTTCGAATGCGTGACTGGCAATGGCGAATTCCTTGTATCGCTGAAACATCGCAAGCGTTCTGCCTCTGCGGAGATATTTCGGCAGTGGCTCCTGGGATCAATGGGCGACTGACTAGCCAAAGCGAGCGGTCACAGGTGCCAATCAGCGGCGGTTAATCGTGTGCAGGCTTCGCACGCCTTCAACCCATCTTATCCAACCATTGCGACATCAACAGAGCGAGCTTTTCAGGCTGCTCCAATGGAATCCCGGCGGTCTTCATCGTGCCGCTCAGGGGGATGTGGAAAGGCCCGCGGTTGGCCTTTTCCTGGTTGATCAGTCTGCTCGTTGCGATCCTGGTCTACCTTACGGTACCCGGCGCCTGGTTCGTGTTTGCTGGCGTCATCGCCAGGATGCTATTCACTTGCCTGCGGGCGATAGAGCCATGATCAGCATGGCGGCTTTGCTGACGATCGTGGGCATGGCGTCAGCCACCTATGCAACACGCCTGGCGGGATATCTGCTGCTGCGCAAACGCAAGCTCGGGCCACGTGCCCACGCGGTCATGGAGGCCGCACCGGGGTGCGTGCTGATCTCGGTGATCGCTCCACACTTCGTCTCGCCTCATCCTGAAGAGTTGATTGCATTGGGCATCACACTGGTTGCCGCGTGGCGGTTACCGATGCTGTTCACAGTCGCTATTGCTGTGGCGTCGCTGGCGGTGCTCCGGTTGCTCCTGTAGGTGATGAGTAATTTGCATCATCAGGCAACGAAGCCTTCGGTAGTATGCCCTCAATTTTCTACGAGACTGGAACCATGGACCCGAACACTATGCTGGCATTTACCCTGGTCGCCGCGATTGCCATCGCCAGCCCGGGGCCTGCGACATTGATGGCGATCAACAACAGCCTCGCCCATGGCCAACGCAGCGCAATGTGGTCCTCGCTGGGCAATGCCAGTGGCCTGTTCTGCCTGTCGGCGGCTGCGATGCTGGGGTTGGGGGCACTGCTTGCCAGCTCCGAAGGGTTGTTCAACATGGTAAAGATCGTCGGCGCCGGGTATCTGTTCTACCTTGGGGTGAGGCAGTTGCTCAACAAGACGCCGCTGCTGGCTGATGGCGTTCAGGAGGAGCAGCGCCTGCGGCCCACACGACTAAAACTGTACAGGTCGGCGTTTTTTACCGCGCTCTCCAACCCCAAGGCGACTCTGTTTTTTACGGCGTTGTTCCCGCAGTTCATCGACCAAGGCGCAGCCCTGTTCCCACAATTTCTGATCCTGACCGCGATTTTCATGGCGCTCTCGGTGTCGTCGTTGAGCTTGTATGCCGCGCTGGCCTCGCGTGCCAAGGGCGTGCTGGTACGACCCGAGTTGTCCCGCTGGGTTAGCCGGGTGGTGGGGGTAACGTTCATCGGGTTTGGGGCTGCGATTCTCGCTATACGTAGGCAGACGGCCTAAGCCATGAGTGTTGATGAATGGCCGCTATTGGTTGTCACGAAGGGCTGCTTCCGGCCCAGGTTCACCACTTGCGCAAGTGGTGAACTTTTCGTACTGCCAATCAGACTTATGTGAATCTGGTATCAGTGCTATGTGATTGGCGCGCTTTATCGATTAATCGATGACAGGTAATTTGCTTCCCGGCGATATCAGACCGAGAGCAAGTCATGATCCAGAGCTTCATCCGTCAATGCGTGCCCGCCGCGGCAAAGGCCGGCAGTCTTTGTTTCGCACTGGGCGCCGGGGCGTGTGTCGGCGCTGACGATCACGCCCCGCTGATCATCAAGGATCAGGGCAGCCTCACTGCCGGCGGTGGATCGATCACTCAGCCGGGAACCTTCGACCCCTACAAACCGTTGATGCCCGATGGCCAGACCTATCACGGCGATCATGTGTATGCGTTCTATCAGGTTCCCGTCGGCGCTCGTCCGCTGCCGATTCTCATGCTGCATGGCGCGGGGCAGTCCGCGAAGTCCTGGGAGACAACGGCCGACGGCCGTGAAGGGTTCCAGAACATTTTCCTGCGGCGGGGATTCTCCACGTACCTGATCGACCAGCCGCGCCGTGGCGATGCGGGACGCAGCCTGGTTGAAACGACGATCAAACCGGTGCCGGACGAGCAACTGTGGTTCAACCAGTTTCGCATCGGCCTGTGGCCCGAGATTTTCGAAGGCAGCCAGTTTCCACGTGGGCAGACGGCGCTGGAGCAGTTCTTTCGGGCGATGACGCCCAATACCGGACCCTACGACATTGACGTCGTATCCAATGGCGTGTGCGCTCTGTTGGAAAAGACCGGTCCGGCCATCTTGTTTACGCATTCCCAGGGTGGCGGCCCCGGTTGGCTGGCGGCGATCAAAAGCTCGAACGTGCGGGCCATCGTGGCGTTCGAACCGGGCAGCGGTTTCGTGTTTCCAGAGGGGGAGGTGCCCGCACCGATTGCCAGCGCGTTCGACACGCTCTCTGGCCTGGCCGTATCGGCGGATCAGTTCAAAGCACTGACCCGAATCCCCATCGTTATCTTCTACGGCGACAACATCCCCGACCAACCCGTTCGGCTACCGGCCCAGGACAGTTGGCGCGCACGGCTCGAGATGGCGCGCCTGTGGCGCGATACGGTGAATCGCCATGGCGGTGACGTCAGGCTCGTTCACCTGCCGGAGATCGGTATCAAGGGCAATAGCCACTTTCCTTTTTCGGACATTAACAACGTCGAGATCGCGGATCTGGTTTCGCGGTTTCTCGCTGAAAAACATCTGGATTGACCAGGAGCGCGGCGATATCGGCCGCCCCTCACACACATTTGAAATATCAGGAGTATTCCCATGATGCGAACCACGCTCAAGGCCACGTTGATGGCCGCCATGATCGGGATGTCCGGTGCCGAAGCCGAAGCCGGCGACTACAGGAAGAATCCATTCACGTTGACCTACGGTGGCGCGCTGACGAAGAACGAACCGGGCAAGGTCAACATCCATCCGGTCACCTACAAGCTCGATGGCCTGGACATTGCCGCCAACGTTTACACCCCGGCGAACTATGATGCGGCGAGAAAATACCCGGTCGTCGTCGTGGCGCACCCCAATGGTGGGGTGAAGGAGCAGGTTGCGGGCCTGTATGCCCAGCGTCTGGCGGATCAGGGTTACATCACGATCACGGCGGATGCGGCGTATCAGGGGGCCAGTGGTGGTGAGCCGCGCAATGTCGACAAACCGGCGCATCGCATCGATGACATCCATGGCATGGCGGACTTCATTGCCGGCTATCCCGGCGTCGACAGCAAGCGTCTGGGCTTGCTGGGTATCTGCGGCGGTGGCGGTTATTCATTGGCGGCGGCGCGGACCGACAAGCGCTTCCAGGCGATTGCGACCTTGAGCATGTTCAACTCCGGGCTGGTTCGCCGAAATGGCTACCAGGATTCGCAGCTGTCGACGATCCAGGATCGCTTGCAGCAGGCGTCGGCGGCCCGCGCCCAGGAAGCGGCGGGTGGGGAGGTGCTCTACGTCGGTGATGCCAGGCTGACTGATGAGCAGATTGCCAGGCTGCCGTTCGATCTGTACAGACAGGGCTTCGAGTACTACGGCAAGACCCACGCTCACCCCAACTCGACCTTCCGTTACACCCAGAGCAGCCTGATGGACCTGATGAGCTTCGATGCCACGGATCAGATCGAGCTGATCGACAAGCCGTTGCTGATGATTGCAGGCAGCAAGGCCGACAGCCTGTACATGTCGCAACAAGCCTTTGCCAAGGCTACCGGTACCCAGGACAAAAAACTGTTCACCATCGATGGCGCGACCCATATCGACACCTACTGGGTGCCTGCGTATGTGGACGTCGCAATGGGCCAGTTGACCGCGTTTTACGCCAGAACGCTCTGACTTGAAGGGATACGTCCTCATGAAGAACACCTTGATAGGCATCGCGGTGTGCGCCGCGGCGCCTTTTGCCGACGCCGTCGGTGCAGACAATGCCAGTGAGTCCCGGACTGTGCAGCAGATTAGCCGGGCGGGCAGTCAGGCTTCGGTTGCGGGCCCCGCGGACTATTTCACCGGGCGGGTACGCGTCGATCCCTTGTTTCCCGCCACGGACGAGATCAATGCTTCCGGTGCTTATGTCAGCTTCGAAGCGGGCGCGCGCTCGGCCTGGCATACCCATCCCGCAGGACAGCGATTGGTGGTGACTTCCGGCGTGGGGCGGGTCCAGGAATGGGGCAAGCCGGTGCAGGAAATCCGCCCGGGCGACGTGATCGTCTGCCCGCCGGGCGTCAAGCACTGGCATGGCGCCGCTGCGACGAGCGCCATGACGCACCTGGCCGTGACGGGCTCGGTGGATGGCAAGAGTGTGCAATGGCTGGAGAAAGTGACCGACGAGCAATACAACGCCCAAGGTTCGCAGGCACCGCAAGCCCAGACTGCGACCCAACCGGTATCCGGGACGCTGTCCGCCAGGCAACAGGCCATCCCGTTGATGGCCGCCGCCATGGCCACGAGCAACATGTCCGCGCTCAATACCGCATTGAATCAAGGGCTGGATGCCGGCCTCACGGTCAGCGAGGCGAAGGAAACTCTGGTGCAGCTCTACGCCTACAGCGGTTTTCCACGCAGCCTCAATGCACTCGGCGAGTTGATGAAGGTGGTCGAGGCACGCAAGCAACGCGGGGTTCAGGACGATCCGGGGCGCGAGCCCGGCCGGGTCATTCCCGTAGGCGATGAACTGCTCGCGGCGGGCAAAGCCAATCAGACGCGAATCGCCGGTGCGCCGGTACAGGGCCCGTTGTTCGACTTCGTTCCCGTCATCAACCAGTATTTGCAGGCGCATCTGTTTGGCGACATCTTCGAGCGCGACAACCTGGACTGGCAAAGTCGTGAACTGGCCACCGTCGCGGCTTTAGCCGTCACTCCCGGTGTCGAGCCGCAACTGCGCTCGCACATGGCTGCCAGCCTGCGGGTCGGCCTGACGGCTGCGCAGTTACGTCAGCTGGTTCAACTGCTGGCTGACCAGGGTGATGCCGCCGCGGCCAAGCGCGCCGGTGAAGCGCTGGATAGCGTCCAGCCTAATCAACCCAGATAGCGCAGGGCTTCGCGCAGCAAGGTGAAGGCCGGTGAACTCTGGCGCCGGCTCGGATAATAGAGGTGGTAGCCAGCAAAGGGTTCGCACCAGTCCTGGAGCACGTGAACCAACCGACCTTGCGCTACATGCTCCAGCACCAGGTCCTCCGGCATATAGGCCAGTCCCAGTCCCTGGAGGGCCGCCTCCAGGCGCATGGCGATGTTGTTGAACACCAGTTGGCCTTCGACCCGTACCTTCAGTTCTTGTCCGTCTTTTTCGAACTCCCAGAGGAACAGGCCGCCGTAAGTCGGCATGCGCAGGGTGATGCAGTTGTGCATCATGAGGTCACTGGGGATGACTGGTTTGGGATAACGGGTGAAATACGCCGGAGAGCCCACCACCGCCATGCGCATGTCAGGGCCGATGCGCATCGCGATCATGTCCTTGGCGACTTGCTCGCCCAGGCGCACACCGGCATCGAAGCCTTCCGCGACGATGTCGGTCAAGCCGTAGTCGACGATGATTTCGATATTGAGATCGGGATTATCGGGCAGCAGCTTCGCCAGCACAGGATGCAACAGCGTAATCGCCGAGTGCTCACCCGCCGTGATGCGCAATTTGCCGGCCGGCTTGTCGCGGAACTCGCTGAGCAATGCCAGCTCACTGTCGATTTCTTCGAACCGGGGGGCGATCACCCGCAGCAAATGCTCGCCGGCTTCGGTGGGGGAGACGCTTCGCGTGGTGCGAGCAAGCAACCTGACCCCCAGTCGCTCCTCCAGCTGACGCATCGCCCGGCTCAAGGCCGGTTGAGACATGCCGAGCCTGGCGGCGGCGCGGGTGAAACTGCGCTCCTGGGCCACGGCCGAGAAGATCGCGAGTTGGTCATAGCTTTCGACGGTCATTCATGCGCCCCTGTTATAAACAGTTTGCGATTATGCCATCTGTGCGATTGATCGTCCGGTCTCTTGGGGAGCGACGATTAAAATACACCGCCCCTGGTTGGCCGGTCTGAAAGGCCCGGGCCATAGTGTTTCAATGCCATCCGGGTCAGTCGAGTGGCAGCGATATCGTCAGTCTCGTTCCTTTGTGCGGTGCGCTGTCGATGGTGAATTCCCCGCCCAGCATGCTGATGCGTTCCTTCATCCCCACCAGTCCGAACGAGTTCAATTTTTTGCGATCGGTCATGCCTACGCCATTGTCTTTGATCTGTAGGTAGAGTCGGCGACCGTCCCTGTAGAGTTCGATATGCACCTGTGTCGCTTGCGCGTGCCGGGCAATGTTCGACAGCGACTCCTGGACGATGCGAAACAGTGTCGTGGCGGATTTTTCATTCAGCTCGCAACGCAAATCCTGGTCTTTCACCGACATCGTGCAATCGACCGCGCTGCGCTGGCGGAACTCTTCAAGTTGCCACTCGATCGCTGCCTGCAATCCCAGATCGAGTACGGGCGGCCGAAGTTCATTGATGATACTGCGGACACTGCGGATGGCTGTATCGAGGTGATTCAGCGCATCGCTGGCCTTTTCGTTGAGCTTGGGGTGCATGGTACTGGTGCGCGCCTGCAACATGGAGACATCGATTCGCAACGCCAGCAGACTCTGTCCCAGCTCGTCATGGATGTCGCGTGCGATGCGCTTTCGCTCTTCTTCCTTGATGTGCTCCTGATAGGAGGCCAGCTCACGCAGTTGCAGCTTCGATTGCAGCAATTCTTCGGCCTGCATCGTCAGTTTGCGCTGCAGGTAGAACAGGTCGACAAACACCCGGATCTTGGCGCGAAGAACTTCGGCCACAATCGGCGAGAAGATGTAATCCACTGCGCCGGACGTATAACCGCGGAAACGCTCGGTATCCGTATCGGCCTCGGCTGTGACGAAGATGATGGGCGTGTGGGCCGACTTCGGGCGGCCGTGAATCAGTGCCGCGGTTTCAAAACCGTCCATCACGGGCATTTTCACGTCGAGCAGGATGACTGCGAAGTCGCGCTGCAATAGCAGGCGCAGTGCCTCGCGCCCGGAAGTCGCCGTGGCAATATCCAGGCCCATGTCGGCAATCACCGCGGCCAGCGCCGTAAGCTTGGCGGGGTTGTCATCCACCAGCAACACCGATGCTGGCACGCCATCAGGCGGGAGCGGTTGCCGCACCTGGGTTATCTCTTTGAGTACCGGGGGTTCCTGCTGCATATTTATGCCACTTCAGTTTGCGCCAGCGTCTCCAGCCTTGACGGCAGCACCGGTAAACTTGTGCACAATGCCACTTTTGCTGTCGCGCAATGGGCGTGGTCCAGCGTCATCGATAGAGCCATTTGCGCATCAGTGACAGCAGCTGGTCGGTATCCACCGGCTTGCTGACATAGTCCGATGCTCCTGCCTCGAGGCACTTTTCACGATCACCCATCATCGCCTTGGCCGTCAGCGCAATCATGGGCAGGGTCTCAAATCTTTTGAATGTACGGATCTGGCGCATGGTTTCAAAGCCATCCATCCCGGGCATCATGATGTCCATCAGGATGATGTCGGTATCGGGCTGCTGCTGCAGCAGTTCTATGGCGGTCCGGCCGTTTTCGGCCGTGGCCACCAGCATTTTGTTGCACTCGAGCACGCTGGTCAGGGCAAAGATATTGCGCACGTCATCGTCGACCACCAGGGCTTTTTTGCCCTCCAGACTGTCCGAGCCCTCATAGAGTTTTTCCAGCATCCTGCGCTGGGTCTGCGGCAGCCTGGCTACGACGCGGTGTAGAAACAGCGCGGTTTCGTCGAGTATGCGCTCGGGGGATTGAACTGCCTTGATGACGCCCTTGCCGAGCAGTGTCCTGAAACGCTCGTGTTCCGGCTTGGTCAGTGTCTCTGCACCATAGACCACGATTGGCAATTCACGCATTGCGTGGTCTTCCTGCAACGCTTCGAGAAAGCTGATACCGGATGCGTCGGGCAGTTTGAGGTTGATTGCCATGCAGTCGTAGCGTTTCTTTGCCAGTTTCTTCAAGGCTCCAGCGCCGCTGTCGGTCGTTGCGACCTTCACGTCGGTATTGCCGAGCAGATCGAGGATGCGGGCGCGGCTGCCTTCGTCGCCGTCGACGAGCAGCAGACTCCTGGTCTTGCGTCGTGCGAACGCCACGATGCCGACCAGCGCATTTTGAATTTCGTCGGCTGTGACCGGTTTGAGCAAAAAGTCGAAAGCGCCATAGCGCAGCCCGCGTGTGCGGTCGTCAGCGGTCGAAATGATCTGGACCGGGATGTGACGCGTGGCGAAATCTCGCTTCAACTGCTCGAGTAGCAACCAGCCATCGATGTCCGTCAGGCCCGGGTCCAGGGTGATCGCGGCGGGCTTGAAGCGCTCGACAAGCTCCAGCGCATCCGTGCCACGGGTCGTGACGATAGCCTTGAATCCCTTCTGGCGCGCGGCCTCGAGCAGAATACTGGCGAATCGGGCGTCGCTCTCGAGCATCAGCAGCACCTGGTCCCCGGGTTGGACAGACTCGCGGTCGTCCAGTATCTGTGCAGACGGGCCTGGCATGAGGTCGCGCCTGACCTGGTCAGGTACTGTCTCTACCTCTGTCGCTGATTCGTCTGGCGACTGACGCTGGGCATCCCGTGTGCGCAAGGGCACGTACAGCGCGAAAATGCTGCCCTTGCCGATCTCACCGGCAATCAGCCGCAGCTCACCGCCCAGCCGGTGTGCGAGCTCGCGGCTGATCGACAGACCGAGGCCGGTGCCGCCGTATTTTCGTGAGGTTCCGGTGTCTGCTTGCTGGAACGCTTCGAAGATGAGTTTCTGCTTGCCGGCAGAGACTCCAATGCCGGTGTCGGTGACCACGAAGGCGACCACCGCTTCGGCGTGATTCAGTTCGCTGTGATCCACGCTCCACCCGGACACAGCGGGTGCGATGCTGATCTTGACGCTGCCTTGCTCAGTGAACTTGAAGGCGTTGGACAGCAGGTTCTTGACCACCTGCAGCAGGCGCTTTTCGTCGGTCCAGATGACGGGGGGCAGGGTAGGCGCCAGTTCAATCGTGAAGGTGAGGCCCCGGCTTTCGGCGACCGGCCGGAAGGTGCGCTCGATCTGGTCGTGCAGATCGGCGAACAGCGCTTCATTCAGATCCAGTGTGACCGTACCCGACTCGATCTTCGACAGATAGAGAATCTCGTCGATCAGCTCCAGCAGGTCTTTGCCGGCGCTACGGATGGTCCTGGCATATTCGACCTGCCTGGGGGTGAGATTGTGTTCGGCGTTGTCGCTGAGCTGCTGGGCCAGGATCAGCAAGCTGTTCAATGGCGTCCTGAGCTCATGGGACATGCTGGAGAGGAATTCGGACTTGTACTTCGAAGTCAGCGTCAACTGCTCCGCCTTCTCCTCCAGCGACAGCTTGGTGATTTCGACTTCGCGGTTCTTGCGCTCGACTTCGGCTTTCTGCTCCGCCAGCATTCCAGCCTTGTCCTCCAGTTCCTCGTTGGTCTGGCGCAATTCTTCCTGTTGCCTTTGCAACTCCTGCGCCAGCGATTGCGACTGCTTGAGCAGTTCTTCGGTACGCATATTGGCTTCGATTGTGTTGAGCACGATGCCAATCGATTCAGCAAGCTGATCAAGGAAGGTTTGATGAATGACGCTGTAGCGCGTGAATGAAGCCATTTCGACGACGGCCTTGACCTTGTTCTCGAACAGGATCGGCAACACGATGATATTCAGCGGGGCGGCCGCACCCAGTCCCGATGAAATCGCGACGTAATTGCCGGGGACATCGGTCAAAAGGATGCGCCGCTTCTCGTAAGCGCATTGCCCGACCAGGCCCTCGCCGAGCCGCCACTCATCGTTGACATTGATGTTGCCCTTGTACGCATACGCCGACAGCAGTTTGAGTTTCGCAGGATCGGGCGGGCTCTCGTTCATCATGTAGAACACACCGTGCTGGGCGTTGATCAGCGGAGCCAGTTCCGACAGCACCATCTTGGAGACAGCCGCCAGATCGCGCTGGCCCTGCAGCAGGCGGGTAAATTTCGCGAGATTGGTCTTGAGCCAGTCCTGTTCCGCGTTCTGCCGCGTGGTTTCCCGCAGGTTGCGGATCATCTCGTTGACGTTGTCCTTCAATTCCGCCACTTCACCCTTTGCTTCCACCTCCACGTAACGGGTCAGATCGCCCTTGGTCACGGCAGTCGCCACGTCGGCAATTGCACGCACCTGATTGGTCAGGTTGGCCGCCAGGCCGTTCACGTTGTCGGTCAGGTCGCGCCAGGTGCCGGCAGCACCGGGCACGTTGGCCTGGCCGCCCAGCTTGCCCTCGACGCCCACTTCACGCGCCACCGAGGTCACCTGGTCGGAGAACAGCGCCAGCGTATCGGTCATACCGTTGATGGTGTCCGCCAGTTCGGCGATCTCGCCCTTGGCTTGCAGTGTCAGTTTCTTCTTCATGTCGCCGTTGGCTACCGCGGTCACCACTTTTGCGATGCCTCGCACCTGGCTGGTCAGGTTGGCCGCCATGAAGTTCACGTTTTCGGTCAAATCCTTCCAGGTGCCGGACACGCCTTGCACCTGTGCCTGCCCGCCGAGCTTTCCTTCGGTGCCGACTTCGCGTGCTACCCGCGTCACTTCGGCGGCAAAGCTGTTGAGCTGGTCCACCATTGTGTTGATGGTGTTCTTCAACTCCATGATTTCGCCTTTGGCTTCCACGGTAATCGTGCGCCCCAGGTCGCCCTTTGCCACCGCCGTCGTCACGTCGGCGATGTTGCGCACCTGATTGGTCAGGTTGGCCGCCATGCTGTTGACCGAGTCGGTCAAGTCTTTCCAGGTTCCGCCAACGCCCGCCACCTTGGCCTGTCCACCAAGCTTGCCGTCAGTCCCCACTTCGCGGGCCATGCGCGTCACTTCGTCGGCAAAGGTCGAGAGCTGGTCCACCATGGTGTTGATGGTTTCCTTGAGCTGGAGAATTTCACCTTTCGCTTCGGCTGTGATCTTGCGCGACAGGTCGCCGTTGGCCACCGCCGTCGTCACGTCGGCAATGTTGCGCACCTGGGTGGTCAGGTTGGCCGCCATGCCATTGACCGAATTGGTCAGGTCCTTCCAGGTACCGGATACGCCGGTCACTTCGGCTTGTCCGCCCAACTTGCCTTCGGTGCCGACTTCCAGCGCCACGCGGGTCACCTCTGCGGCGAAGCTGGAGAGCTGGTCGACCATCGTGTTGATGGTGTTTTTCAGTTCGAGAATCTCGCCCTTGGCTTCAACGGTAATTTTCTTGCCGAGGTCGCCACGCGCCACCGCCGTCGTCACCTGGGCGAGGTTGCGCACCTGGGTGGTCAGGTTGGCCGCCATGCCGTTGACCGATTCGGTCAGGTCGCGCCAGGTGCCTGATACGTCGCGCACTTCCGCCTGACCGCCCAACTTGCCTTCGGTACCGACTTCCAGCGCCACGCGGGTCACCTCCGCAGCGAAGCTCGAGAGCTGGCCGACCATGGTGTTGATGGTGTTTTTCAGCTCGAGAATCTCACCCTTGGCTTCGACGGTAATCGTCTTGCCCAGATCGCCTTTGGCCACCGCGGTCGTCACGTAAGCGATGTTGCGCATCTGGGTGGTCAGGTTGGCGGCCATGTCGTTGACGGAATCGGTCAGATCCCTCCAGGTGCCGGACACTCCTTTGACATTGGCCTGCCCACCGAGAATCCCTTCGGTGCCGACTTCGCGGGCTACGCGGGTCACTTCGGAAGCGAAGGAGCCCAGTCGCGTCACCATGGTGTTCACGATCCCGGCGGACTTGAGGAACTGGCCCCGCAGTTTCAGGCCGTTGAGTACCGGTGGTACCTGTTGGCTCAGATTACCCTCGGCCACCGAACCGACAACGCGAATGATCTCGTTCATCGGGCTGATGAGGTCGCTGGTAAGCGCATTGCTCGAGTTGACGATCTTTTGCCATGAGCCTTTCATCATCGGCAATTCGATGCGCTCATCGACCTTGCCCTGCTTGCCGATCAGTCGCGCCACGCGTTCGAATTCGGTGGTGGTGTCGGCTGCCATGTCGATGATTTCGTTGAGCGTGTCGGCGATCTTGCCCGGCATGCCGGTCCAGTCTTCCGGCATGCGCGTAGTGAAGTCACCTTTGCGCAACGCCTGCAGCGCTGCCAGCAACGTCTTCATGTCGAAAACTTCGATCGGTGTCGTTACTGTGGCCATGTCTGTGTCCAGTCAAAGTTGATGCCACGCAGTGTTTCCCATGGTGAAAACCGAGCGTCAGCTTAGGGAATACTAGCAAGGTTGGCGCAATGCCCCGGATCCAGGGGAAATTGTCATCTTGCAATGCAATCGCGGCCTGCTAACGTCAAGCTCTGCAGCCGATTCCGTGGCTTGCCGGTCACTGGCCGCAGGGTTAGTGCGGGTACGAATGGAAAATACAGATGCCTGAGCAAAAAATCAGAGTCTTGCTGGTGGATGATCACAGCATCGTGCGCAACGGCGTGCGACGCATGCTGGAGACTGCCGGCGAGATCGAAGTAACAGGTGAAGCAGAGACGGCACAGGACGCAATGCTGCTGATCCGGGAGCAGGATTTCGACGTGGCGCTGGTCGATATCCAGCTGCCCGACAAAACCGGTCTCCAACTCCTCAAGCTGATGCGTGCGGAGAAGCCCAGGCTCGCCGTTCTGATGTTGAGCATGCATTCGGTCGAGGCCTATGCATTACGCGCCATGAAGCACGGCGCTGCGGGATACCTCACCAAGGATATTTCCGCAGCCACCCTGGTTGCGGCAGTTCGCAAGGTGGCCTCAGGCGGCAAGCACGTCAGTCCTGAGCTGGCGGAAAAACTGGTCAACGCTATCGGCAGAGGCGACGCGGCACCCCACGAAGCACTATCCGACCGGGAACTTGAAGTACTCAAGCTGCTCGCAGCAGGCGAGAGAATTGTCCGCATCGCCCAGATACTGCACTTGAGCCCGAGTACCGTCACGACGTACCGGGCACGCATCCTGGAAAAAACCGGGATGGACAGCAATGCCAAACTGGCCCGCTATGCACTGGAAAACGGCCTGTTGACCTAGAACGCCTTGCCATCCGACGCAGCCGATCCAGCCTGCCTGTAGTGGAACCACTACAAACGCTTGGCCGATATCTCCACAAGGATGTCCAGCTAACGTCGATAGTGGGATCCGTTCAACTCAAGCATATTGACCTCTCTGCAAAATTTGTAGGTTGAGCGCGGAATACGCGCTGCATTCATGTTGAATCAAAGTTCCAACTGGAGGACTACATGATGATTGGCTACTGGTTGTGCGCGTTGCTGTGGGGTGTGGTGGTGCTGGAGGAAATCCAGTGCATGCCCCGGCAAGAGTGGAAAGACGAGGGTCTGAAAAAGGTTCTGTTGCTGCGCCGGACGAGAACCCGGACCAACTACTTTATGGCGTTGATCGCTGGCGCCTTGTGCCTTTACAGCGAAATCCGGGTGGCGCCGGTCGATCAGAACATTTTCAATCCGGAGCTGATACTTGCCGTGTGTGGTCTGCTTTGGGGTGCTTATCTTTGCGTAGTCTCCTTGAAGGGGAAACGTTAGATGCCTGGCTCCCTGACGACTGCTGGTAATTGATATTTCGCTATCGTCAGCCGGCGGGGAAATTCCCCCGGTCAGGCGCTCAACTCAGCATTTGAAGAGCCGCGGCCTCCCTGGTTGCGGCTTGTGCTGTGTGGTTTGCTTCCAGGGCTTGATGACCTCCAACCCCTTGGTGAAGCAGAGCCTATGTGCAAGTACTACCCAAGGTGGAGTATCGGATGACAGAGTAGGGCAGGTGCTTTGTCCAGCACTGGATGCACTGTTGAAATGGGCGGATCATCGGGAGACGCTCAAGCCAGCCGGTTGAACCTCCCAGGGTTCGCAGGCCTGCCTGGGAGGCCGCTTCTCGCCGTTTTCAGCCTGTCGCGACCGACTGAAGCGACCCACAGCGGCCAGTCACTCCAGGCTATCGTCGGCTAGTAATGGAGGGGCGATGGGGCTGAGTGAGGGGCAATCCAGGCTAATTCAAGGTGCGAGGAAAGGTTGCAGTGAATGTTGTACCGGCGGTGAGAGTAGAAGTGACAGCCACTTCGCCGTAGTGCGCCCTTGCGATCTCCCGAACGATGAACAGACCCAACCCGACACTTCTGAGTTCGGCATTGTCATGACTGCCTCGGATCATCGGCTCGAACAAATCTCCAAGCAACACCTCAGGTATTGGGGTGCCAAAATTGTGCACGGTAATAATGACCGCTTGATCTTCAATGCGTGTAGAAACGGTGACTTCGCTATCGGCGGCGCCGTAGGCGACTGCATTGGCGACCAGGTTGCCGATGAGCTGATAGAGCCGATCACTGTCTGCAGAAAAATCACCTTGCCCATACCGCAGATGGGTCAACTCATGCCCGGGAAAAGCCAGGCTCAACTCGTCCAGGCAATCGGCCACCAGTTCGTGTAAATCGACGGGTTTTGGCAGGACCGAGATACCTCGCCCGACCTGAGTCAAGGTGAAATCCAGCAGATCGGCCACCAGGCGCTGCGCACGCTCTGCCGAATGGGTGATGTGGCCAAGTATCTGCACCTGTTTAGCATCCATCTCCCTGCGGCCCAGCAGTTCAGTCGCCATCTTTATGGCCGATAACGGGTTGCGCAGGTCATGACTGACAATTCCGATAAGCTGCTCGGCGAACAGGGCCCTGTCCTCAGCCGCAGCGTACGTGATGCGCAACTTGTCCTGGGTCATATCCAGTACACGTTGGTCCTTGAGGTGTTTCGCCAAATGCCTTTCGGCAAGCATTCGGGCATTGAGCAGTTCGCGCTCGTACCTTTGGCTGCCCGCGGCTTTGAACAGGGTCATTTCATGAAATATGCCAGCAGAATGCTCACAGCTGATGGCGCTGAGCATCATTGGAATGGAATGTCCGTTGTAGTGAACGAGATCGAACTTCACGTCAGCCACGACGCCCTGTATCTGCATGAGGGGCGCCCAGTACATCTTGTGGAACGTCCTTCCCTCGAGGCTCATCAAGTCCTGGATGTGACGACCGAGCAGCTCTTCTCGCCGGTAGCCTAACCAACGGCAGAACGTGAGGTTGACCTGTACGATCTCGCCATTTTCTGCGGTCAGCAGTAAGCCGCAGTCAGCTTCGTCGAAGAGAACGTCAGAACCGGGCTGAGAATTGTCATCTGCGGGCATTTGTATTCACTGACCAATGGGGTCGGTATCTGAAAAATTATAGGCACGACTCGGGCAAGGACCCTCAAAATTTATTCCTTTCGCAGTGATTGCCTCGACATTCGGGGGTTATTTTGATTTGACCCTGGTTCCCCGGGTAAATCCGAATGCCAGACTCCTGGTCTATCCCATTGAAAAAACTCATCTCGTTAAACCAGCCGATCGGCTGAGGGGCGATGCTTCAATGGGGCAGGTTGAAGTTTTTGCTCAACGCATGCCTTGGTCCTGGTACTTATTTGTTGAACTCGGGCTGAAAGCACTCCTCTAACATAAACGTGGGAATTTTTCCCGCGCAATGATACTGACTGGCTTTGAAGGATCGTGCGGATACCGCAGTTGCTCGTTATTGCTGCAGATTTATGTTCGTGCCGGTTGGCTGGCCGCTCCAATGGGCGGCCGGGAACTCACTGGACATTGCGTTCGAAACGGAGATGACGACGCAACTCCAAGCGGAGGTTGCAACATGCAGCTCAAAAAATGTTTATTGGCTCTGGCAATTGGCGGAGTCCTGTCGGCATCGACTGTCCTGGTGCCCGATTACATCGGTAGTTTCTCCAGCGTGTATGCCAAAGATGGTGGCAGCGGCGGTGGTGGTAGCGGCGGAGGCGGTGGTGGTGGTCACGGTGGCGGTGGCTCCGGAGGCGGCGGTCACGGTGGTGAAGGCGGAGGCAGCCACGGTGGCGGCGGCAGTGGCTCCGGTAGTGGAGGCTCCGGAGGCGGTGGCCACGGTGGTGACGGTGGTGGCGGTCACGGTGGCGGCGGCCATGGAGAGGGTGGCGATCATGGTGCGGCAGGCCATGGCGGTGAAGGTCATGGAGGCCCGGGGCGCGGCGACGCTGACCATGGTGGTATGGCCGGGAACAGAGGCCCAGGCAATGCGCATGACAACGCCAAAGACAACGACAACGACAACGCCAAAGACAACGCCAAAGACAACGCCAAAGACAACGACAACGCCAAAGACAATGACAACGACGCCGCCGATGCAGCCAGGGACGCTGCCAAAAATGACGCAGATGCAGCCCGGGATGCGGCAAAAGCTACTGCAAATGCAACCAGAGATGCCGCAAGGGCTGAGGCGGATGCAGCCAGAGACGCCGCAAAAGCTGCTGGCGTAGCAGGCGCAGATGCAACCAGAGATGCTGCCAGGGCTGCTGCAGATGCAGCCAGGGACGCCGCCAAGGCAGACGCAGATGCAGCCAGAGATGCTGCCAGGGCTGCTGCAGATGCAGCCAGGGACGCCGCCAAAGCTGACGCGAAAGCAGCCAGAGAGGCTGCCAAAGTTGAAGCGAAAGATGCCAGAGAGGCTGCCAAAGTTGAGGCGAAAAATGCCCGAGAGGATGTGGCGGACGCCCCAGACGCCCCAGACGCTCCGGATGTCGACGCGGTTGAGGTACACAACTAGGCCAGCGCGTTCCGTAATGAACACGGCAGGCCTGGCCGTAGAAAACGTCCCGGGAACTTGAGGGGCGTATCGCCAATGAGTCGCAAGCCCTGAAGCGTCGTGGGGGTTGCGATTTTTTTTCGAAATCTGTCGCACAGTCCGAAACACTGACGAGGGGGGCGGAACTGGGCGGGTAAGCAATCAATCCCGGTCGTTCACAAAAACCGGAGCTTTCCCGTTGTTGTGGCGCGGGGTCGGGAAGTTGGACTCATCTGTCCACCGGTTGAATCCACAGCCGATTGCAGCCCGTCGCGAAGGGTTGCAACCGCCCCATGGCGGACATGCTGAGCGACCATTACGGTGTCGGTAATCCGAGTCGATGTGCTTCGTTGCTCACATTCATCCTTGTGCCCTTGAGTGCCGTACCGCAGGAGCGTCGAACGCGGACCCCGCTCTACACGCAGTATGACGTCAGCACCTTCAGTCGATCGTAATGGCAGGGTCGTGTCGACGCTTATAGTGACTGTGGCTTCACCACACTGGAAACCTGTTCGGCCAGAACCGATTGAGAAGCCATTGTGAGCAGGAGGGAACAGGCGGCGATCCGTAGCATGCTGGTAGCTCAGAAATATACAAAAAGCGGATGCTAGCAGACCTGTCTGCGAACCAGATGGAGTCCACACACTCCCGGAATTTTAAAGTCCACTTCTGGCTATGGATTCAACCGGTGGACGCAACAGATTGGCTGAATCGTTCAGTGGGCGTTCCTAGGCGGTCTTGAGGATGCACGCAAATGAAAAACTGCAAACAGGCTCAACAACCATTTGCGCTGCTGCGGATTTCCCCAAGAATCCGAGTCACACCTCTCGAAGGCGGCAATCCAAACACTCGTGCGAAGTCGCAGCTGAATTGGGTATCCCAGTCGTCGCCGGACAGCGGCCAGCCGTGATGGAACACGATGGGCTGGCCGGTGCCCCAGTCCTTGTAGAAAAGACGCGTGCTCGCGCGATGTGATTGCTGTCGGGATCAAATCTCCAGCGCCGGGGACCTCACATGGTGAACGGGCTGCACATCGGCTGTTGCCGAAGGCTGCAGCAACGAGAACAGGTTCTTGGGATCTTGCAGCTCTGGCACCAGCTGGATGTCGCTGCCAATGTCGAGCGTTGTTGCTACATCCAGCACATAGCGCAGGGCGGAGTAGTCCTCGAGGGCAAAGCCGACCGAGTCGAACAGGGTGACTTCCCCGGCATGCTGGCGACCTTGAGTCTGGCCATTGATGACTTTCCAGAACTCGATAATCGGTGAGTCGGCCGGCATCTGCTGTATTTCGCCTTCAATGCGGCTTTGCGGTTCGTACTCGACCATGACCCGCGCACGCTCCACGATGTCCCGGTGCAATTCGGTCTTGCCGGGACAGTCGCCGCCCACGGCGTTGAGGTGCATCCCGGGCTCGATCATCTCAGGCGTCAGAATGGTTGCGTAGGCCTTGTCGGCCGTGACCGTGGTCACGATATCGGCACCCCGTACCGCTTCGGCGACGGTTTTGGCAGCGGTCACCTGGATGGCGGGATAGGCCCGCAGGTTGGCTACCAGCTTCGCGGTCGCGGCAGGGTCGATGTCGTAGAGGCTGATTTGAGTAATACCCAGTAAGGTATGAAACGCCAGGGCCTGGAATTCGCTCTGTGAGCCATTACCGATGAGTGCCATTCGGCGGCTGTCCGGTCGGGCGAGGTAGCGGGCCGCGAGCGCAGAAGTGGCAGCGGTGCGAATGGCGGTAGTCAGGGTCATTTCACTCAGAAGCACAGGTTTGCCGGTATCGACATCTCCCAGTGCACCAAACGCCATGACCGTCAGCATGCCATTGTGCGTGTTCTTCGGATGTCCATTGACATATTTGAAGGCGTAGAGCGTTGCATCAGACACGGGCATCAGCTCGATCACGCCCTCGGGTGAGTGGTTCGCCAGGCGCGCGCATTTTTCGAATTCCGGCCAGCGTACGTAATCCTGACGGATGTACTCGGCCATTTCGGTCAGGCATCGAGGCAAGCCTTTTTCCTGGACGAGACGGCTCAGATCATTGACGTCGATGTAACGGGTCATATCGGGTTCCTTTTGGCGCTTTTTTCTGGGGGGGATGCCGGCCTGGTCTGCCGTTCGCTTGGGCAGCTGAGACTCAGGAGGTGGTCCATGTATTTGCGACGGACCCATTGTCGAGGCAATGGCGAGAAGATTTCGGCCAATACTGACCCCGGATACAGCGAGAGAAGTCGAAAAACAGAGGGTGCACAGCGGAATCGGCTTGGTGCTTCACGATGCATCGTCATGCAGATAAAGAAGGCCGCAAAGAGCCTCACATGTTCTGTGCCGCTCCCGCCAAGTGGAGAAACAGTGATTTACAGCAGACAACAGAATCGGCTGTGAAAGCCCTTCGTTCAGCACAGGCACGCTGTTTTAACGAGGGCTTACGACACCAGCTCCTTCCCCGCAATTGGCATTCTGGCGGTCCGTTTCAAGCGCTTGTCGATCGCCGCTTGAGATGGAATGCGACTCCGACGACCGGCTGCTTGCGGTCGAAAACAACAACAAAAACGGCTGCGGTGAACACCGCATCGATTCTCTGCCCCTGTCAGAAAAGTGTGGTCCGACGCAGGCGCCGGATCGCGATAAATCCAAATAATCCGGGACTCAAGAAGATGAACATCAAATGGCTGACTTTGCCGGCACTCGCGTTGTTGTGCTGCACCACGGGCGCCAGCGCCAAGGAATGGAAGGAGCTGCGATTTGGCGTCAACCCAAGCTACCCACCCTTTGAATCCACCACGGCCGATGGCGGGGTCCAGGGCTTCGGCGTGGATCTGGGCAATGCGATATGTGCCGAGCTGAAGCTGACTTGCGTGTGGGTCAGCAATGACTTCGACGGACTGATTCCGGGGCTCAAGGCCGGCAAGTTCGATGCCATCGAATCTTCGATGACCGTGACCGACACGCGCAAAAAACAGATCGACTTTACCGATCGCCTTTATGCCGGACCGACCGCCATCGTCACCCGCAAAGACTCCGGACTGCTGCCCACCGCCGAGTCGCTGCGCGGTAAAACCATCGGCTACATGCAAGGCACGATTCAGGAAACCTACGCCAAGGCCAAGCTGGGGCCGGGCGGGGTGAAGCTGCGGGCTTATCAGAATCAGGATCAGGTCTATGCCGACCTGGTGTATGGCCGTCTCGATGCGTCGATCCAGGACAAGCTGCAAGCGCAGATGAGTTTCCTGACCTCGCCGCAAGGCGCGGACTTCCAGAACAGCGAAGGCATCAGCGACCCGTTGGTGCCTTCGGAAATCGCCATCGGGGTGCGCAAGGACAACGAAGAGCTCAAAGGCATGCTCAATGCCGCCATCAAGGCCCTGCACGACAAGGGCATCTACGCGCAGATCCAGCAGAAGCACTTCGGCGATCTGGACCTCTACAACAACTGATCCTCGTGTCCCGGCCGCTGTGTCGCAGCGACCGGGGCGCATCAAGACAGGTGACTGGCGTGAATTCCTTCCTGAATATCCCTGGGCTCGACCTTTCGGCCCTGCAAGGCTATGGCCCTTTGTTGCTGCACGGTACCTGGGTCACCCTCAAACTGTCGGCGCTCGCGCTTGTGGTGAGCATGGCGCTGGGGCTGCTCGGCGCGGCGGCAAAGCTGTCGCCGCTGAAGCTGTTCAATCTGCCGGCGACCTTTTACACGACACTGATCCGTGGCGTGCCTGACCTGGTGTTGATGCTGCTGATTTTCTACAGCCTGCAAGGCTGGCTCAGCGCCCTGACCGAGGCCATGGGTTGGGCGTACATGGAAATCGATCCGTTCGTGGCCGGCATCGTCACCCTTGGCTTCATATACGGTGCGTATTTCACCGAGACCTTTCGCGGGGCGATTCTGAGTGTGCCACGCGGGCAACAGGAGGCCGCGGCGTGCTTTGGCCTGAACCGTTGGCAGCGCTTTCGTTTCGTGGTGTTCCCGCAAATGATGCGTTTCGCCTTGCCGAGCCTTGGCAACAACTGGCTGGTGCTGCTCAAGGCCACGGCGCTGGTATCGATCATCGGTTTGTCGGACCTGGTCAAGGTCGCGCAAGAGGCGGGTAAAAGTACGTTCAACATGCTCGATTTTCTGCTGCTGGCCGCAGCGCTTTACCTGCTGATCACCAGCGCTTCGAACTACGTATTGCGCGTGCTGGAACGGCGCTACAACCAGGGTGTGCGGGGGATGGCACGATGATCGAATTGATTGCCGAATACTGGAGACCCTTCCTGTTCAGCGACGGCGAAAGCTTCACCGGACTGGCGATGACCCTGTGGTTACTGGTGGCGAGCATTGCCATGGGCTTCGTGCTGTCGCTGCCCCTGGCGATCTTGCGCGTGTCGCGCTGGGGTGTTTTGCGTTGGCCGGTCCAGCTATTCACCTACGTGTTTCGCGGCACACCGCTGTATATCCAGTTGCTGATTTGCTACAGCGGGATCTACGGCATTGCCGTGGTCCGTTCGCAGCCATTGCTCGAAGCGTTTTTCCGCGACGCAATGAATTGCACCTTGCTGGCGTTCACCCTCAACACCTGCGCTTACACCGTGGAGATTTTCGCCGGGGCGATCCGCAGTATTCCCTACGGCGAAATCGAAGCGGCCCATGCCTATGGCCTGAGTGGCTGGCGCCTGTATCTGCAACTGATCCTGCCTTCGGCGCTGCGCCGCGCGCTGCCGTACTACAGCAACGAAGTGATCCTGATGCTGCACGCAACTTCGGTGGCATTTACCGCAACGATTCCGGACATCCTGAAAATCGCCCGGGACGCCAATGCGGCGACCTTCATGACGTTCCAGGCATTCGGCATCGCCGGTCTGCTGTACCTCGCGCTGTCGTTCGGGCTGGTCGGGGCATTCAGGCTGGCGGAGAAACGCTGGCTGAGCTTTCTCGGCCCGACTCACTGACTTCCATTTTTAATCCAGAGCGGCGCCGATCAACGTGCCGTTCCAGGAGTATTCGCATGTACAAACTCACGGTTGAAAATCTGTATAAACGTTTTGGTGACAACGAAGTGCTCAAGGGCGTCTCGTTGAACGCACGGGCAGGGGACGTGGTGAGCATGATCGGCGCCAGCGGTTCGGGTAAGAGCACCATGTTGCGCTGCATCAACTTCCTGGAACGGGCGGACGAAGGTGCCATTGCCCTGGATGGCGAGCGAGTCCTCACCCGTCAGGGCGTCGGTGGCATGCGCGTGGCCAACCCGAAACAGTTGCAGCGTTTGCGCACGCGACTGGCGATGGTGTTCCAGCATTTCAACCTGTGGAGTCACCTGACCGTGCTGGAGAACATCGTGCTGGCGCCGTGTCGAGTCCTGGGCATGAGCCGCAAGGCCGCTGAAGACAGCGCACGAGCGTATCTGGACAAGGTCGGGCTGCCGCAACGGGTGGCCGATCAGTACCCGGCGTTTCTGTCGGGCGGGCAGCAACAGCGGGTGGCGATTGCCCGTGCCCTGGCGGTGGAACCGGAAATCCTGTTGTTCGACGAGCCCACCTCGGCGCTTGACCCGGAACTGGTGGGTGAAGTCCTGAAGGTGATCCAGGCACTGGCCGAAGAAGGCCGGACCATGCTGATGGTGACCCACGAAATGGGCTTTGCCCGGCAGGTTTCCAGCCAGGTGTTGTTCCTGCATCAGGGGCGGGTCGAGGAGCAGGGTGATGCTACGATACTCGACCGGCCAAACAGTGAACGTTTGCAGCAATTTCTATCGGGTCGTTTGAAGTGAGGCAACGCGTACATGGCGGATATCCGCGATCTGTCGATTGTGCTTGATCGTATCGATCAGGCAATCATTGAAGTGTTGCGCCACGAAGGGCGCATCACTTATCAAAAGCTTTCCGAGCGCGTGCACCTGACGCCCAGGCCTTGTCTGGAACGGGTACGCAAGCTGGAGCAGCTCGGGGTCATTCGCGGCTATGGCGCGATTCTCGACGAGAAGAAACTGACGCCGGGTTTGTCGTTGCTGGTGCTGGTGGCGTTGTCGAACCAGAGTGGACGCGCGGCGCAAAAGGCCTTCGAGGCCAAGGTCCGCGCCTGCCCGCAGGTGCTGGAATGTCGCCTGATCAGTGGCGCGTTCGACTACAGCCTGCGCATGCGCTGCCGAGACATGGAGCATTACCGGGTGTTGACCGAAGTCTGGTTTGACGACCCGGATCTGCACATCGACAAACTGGTCAGCCACCCGGAGCTGGCGATGGTCAAGACCACGATGGAGTAAGATCAGAAATCGCTGCCTGCGACACGCCGCCATCGCAAGCAGGCTTGCTCGCGAAGGCGGCCTGATGGCCAGCCTGTCTTTTGTTGTCGGTGTACATATCCGATTTTTCGGTAACGGCGGCTTATGGTTCCGCCCTTACGGCGGGTCCCTTTTGGCAAACGCCCCAAAAGGAACCAAAAGGTCTCGCCCCTTACGTACGGCCCCTCGCCAGGGCTCGGGGTTCCTTCGCTCCGGCATTCATCCGGGGGCATTGCTCTACGGTTTGCTTCGCTGCACCTCCCTGCAATGTGTGCGGCTTCGCCGCACGGCGCTGCGCGCCTATCCCCGGATGAACACCTCCGCTCAGCCTGCCGAGGGGGCGGGTGGATCAAAAGCTGCAGGCGAGCTAACGCTCGGCCTGTTGAGTGGTGAGGAGCAGAGCCGGTGTTCGCCGATCTGCTTTTGCTCTGCTCTTCTGTGGGAGCAAGCCCGCTCGCGAAAAGGCCGGCGAGCAGGCCGCTTCGCTTTGGCTTTGGCTTTTGATCTGCTTGCCCCCTCGAGAGGCTTCGTTCCGGTTCTGCACAGTGGGCAACCCGGCATGGATGCCGGGTTAGCCGCGTACGGCCATGGATGGCCGATCGCGGTGGGCCCACGGAGCAGGACCGGAGCGAGGGAATGCCGAGCCTTGGCGAGGCACCGAACGAAAGGGGCAAGAGCCCTTGGTTACTTGGGGCCGGGCGGCGCTCCGCTCTTCCAAGTAACCCGCCATAAGGGCGGAACCGTTAGCGGCCGTTACCGCAGTAATGGATATGTACACCTGAAAGGACTACCAGGCCACCTTCGCGGCCTCACCGAATCGGCTGGACAGCCCGAAATCTTCAGCCGTTTTCATCACCCCGACAGCCATTATCAACCGGG
The DNA here is from genome assembly GCF_047324915.1 of Pseudomonas sp. Pseusp16. Lineage (NCBI taxonomy): Bacteria > Pseudomonadati > Pseudomonadota > Gammaproteobacteria > Pseudomonadales > Pseudomonadaceae > Pseudomonas > Pseudomonas sp. Pseusp16. The sequence continues at coordinate 1,394,237 of NZ_CP168522.1, forward strand.
ATTTTCCCGCCTCGAAACAGACAATGAGCCCCTCTCGACCCTCATGAGTCTGTGCCCATGCAAACCACCAACACGGTATTAATGATTCGCCCGACACGTTTCTCCTTCAATCAGGACACGGCGGCGAACAACCGTTTCCAGCGTCCGGCAGCCATAGCCGAAGACGTACAACTCAAGGCCCTTGCCGAGTTCGATGGCTATGTCGCCACGTTGCGTCGGCACGGCGTCGAGGTCCTGGTGCATAACGATCGCGAAGCGCCGCATACCCCGGACTCGATCTTCCCCAACAACTGGTGGAGCACCCACCCGGACGGCACCTTGGTGTTGTACCCGATGCAGGGCCACAACCGGCGCCTGGAGCGGGACAAAGGTGTACTCGACGGGTTGCTGGGCGAATACCGGGTCGAGCAGGTGCTGGACCTGTCCAGCCTCGAAGAGCAGGAGATTTTCCTCGAGGGCACCGGCAGCATGGTGCTGGATCGGCAACAACGGATTTGCTACGCCGGGTATTCCACGCGCACCCACGCCCAGGCCCTGGATCAGTTGGTCAGCCATTTGGGCTATGAGCTGTGTGCGTTCAACGCGGTGGACCGCCAGGGCGTGGCGATTTATCACACCAATGTGATGATGAGTGTCGGCACCCGCCTGGCGGTGGCGTGCCTGGCATCCGTGCCTCAACCAGGTGAACGTGCGGCGCTGCGTGAACGGCTCGAATCCAGTGGCAAACAGGTCGTGGCCCTGAACTGGGCACAGCTGGAGTCCTTTGCCGGCAACATGCTGCAAGTGCACAACGCAGCGGGCGAGCCGCTGCTGGTGATGTCGCGCACCGCCTGGCAATCGCTGGACGCCGGTCAGCGTCGCTTGATCGAAACTCACACCACGCCGTTGCCGGTGAACATCGACACCATCGAGCGCATTGGCGGCGGCAGTGCACGCTGCATGCTGGCCGAGGTATTCCTGCCCAAACGATCTCCGGCTAGGAGCGGGTGTGATGACGCAGTTGCGCCGGACTCACGCCAAGGCGTTGCCTGAAGGTGGTCGCCATGTGCGCCTGGGAGTTGAAACCGCAGGCGTAGGCGATTTCCGTCAGCGTAGCCGTTGAGTCGAGCATCAGGGCTCGGGCCTTGGCCAGGCGTCGGTCGATCAGGTAAGCGTGCGGGCTTTTGCCTGTGGCGTTTTTGAATGCCCGCATGAAATAGCCTTCGGACAATCCAAGCAGGCCCGCCATTGTCGATACGCTCAACGGGCCATCGAGGCCGGCATCGATGAACTCATCGAGCAAGCGCATCCGCTGGCCGGTTATCGAGCCATGGGGCGCTGTCGACAGGGCTTCGCTACCCGTCGCCCGCTCGGACAAGGCGAGTGCCCAGGCCTCCCAATCGTCGTCCACGGAGGCCTGCAACAGCGCGGCGCGCATTCGCCGCGCGAGGACAGTGGCTTGCGGATCGATGCGATTGTTGAAGGCTCGATCCCCCACCAACGCAATGCCGTCGGTGCGTATCACCCGCAGATATTCACCGCCCTTGGCTGATTCGGACAGCACGTCGCATCCGGCGGGGATGAACGCCAGGCCGTTGGGCATGGCAGCGAAGGGTTGTACCCGGTCGCTGCCGATAGCGTGCAGGCCGCGCTGGCTGTCGAAGGCAAAACCGATGCCCGCCTGGGTCGCTACATACCGGGTGGCGTAGGCGCGCCCAGGCAGCAATTCGATCGCCCAGGGGCCTGCCTCGATACGGCGGATCGGTTCGGACGGGAGCGGTGGCGGCAGACGGTTTCGATGACTCATGAACACCATAGTAGTGAAGGTGAGGCGTAAAAGTCAGGTCAGTTTTCTGAAAGCCGCAAGACGGTGCCCATGTGCAGACTGGGCAAAATCTCAGGGGGACAACTCATGCACAAATTGACTCGCGACGATATCGAACAGGCTGCCCGCAACGTCTACCAGGTAATGCCTGCCACCGCCCAGTACCCTTGGCCCTTGCTGGCCCGACGGTTGGGTTGCACGGTGTGGGTCAAGCACGAAAATCATACGCCTACCGGCGCTTTCAAAGTGCGCGGCGGCATCACCTTCATGCACTGGCTCAAGCGCGAACACCCGGAAGCGAAGGGGATTGTCAGCGCTACCCGCGGCAACCATGGCCAGAGCCTGGCGCTGGCGGCGGGCGCACTGGGCTTGCAGGCATTGATCGTGGTGCCGGAAGGTAACTCGGTAGAAAAGAACAACGCCATGCGCGGCTTTGGCGCTGAAGTGGTCGAGTATGGCCGCGACTTCGATGAAGCCCGTGAGGAAGCTGCACGCCTTGCGCGCGCGCATGGCCTGTTCCTGGTTCCGCCGTTTCACCCGGAGTTGGTCAAAGGCGTCGCCACTTATGCGCTGGAGTTGTTCAATGCTGCGCCTGACCTGGATACCGTGTATGTACCGATTGGCTGTGGATCGGGGATCAGTGGGGTGATCGCCGCCCGCGATGCGCTGGGCCTGCAAACCCGGGTGGTGGGCGTGGTGTCCACAGAAGCGGCGGCCGCACAGTTATCGTTTAATAGCGGAGTCATATGCGAAACCGCCTCGGCAACCACCTTTGCCGACGGTCTGGCCGTACGCAAGCCAGTGCCAGAAGCTTTTGCCGTGTATGCGGCAGGTGCGGCGCGGATTGTAGCGGTCAGTGATGCGCAGATTGCCGAGGCCATGCGCGTGTATTACACCGATACCCACAACCTGGCCGAAGGGGCCGGTGCGGCGGCGCTGGCAGCGCTCATTGCCGAGCGTGAAGACATGGCGGGGAAAAGGGTGGGGGTGATCCTGTCCGGCGGAAACGTCGACAGATCGGTGTATGCGCGAGTGATTGCGTGACAGAATCACGCCCCGATCCGGCCAGAGGCGCCGGACGTTGCTGGTGAAAAGGGGCCGAAGTTGAACGAACAGACATTGTCCATGCGCCTGGAACGCGTGGCGGCACATGTGCCAGCTGGTGCGCGCCTGGCCGATATCGGCTCGGATCACGGCTACTTGCCGGTGGCATTGGTGCGTCGGGGCGCTATCACCGCAGCGGTGGCCGGCGAGGTGGCGTTGACGCCATTCCGTTCGGCCGAACGCACCGTGCGCGAGAATGACCTGGACCTGCAGATCACCGTGCGCCTGGCCACCGGCCTGGCGGCTATCGAGCCGGGAGACGGGATTACGGCGATCAGCATCTGCGGTATGGGCGGCGAAACGATCCGCGACATCCTCGACAGCGGCAAGGTTTGCCTGAGCGGTCAGGAGCGCCTGATCCTGCAACCCAACGGCGGCGAGCAGCCACTGCGCCAATGGCTGATGGAAAATGGCTATCGCATCCTCTGCGAAGAAGTGCTGCGGGAAAATCGTTTCGACTACGAAATCATCGTCGCCGAGCGCGCCGCGCCAGTGATGTATACCGCCGAGGAGCTGTACTTCGGCCCGTTGCAGATGCAGGCCCGCAGCCCCGCGTTCCTGATCAAGTGGCAACGCAAGCTGCGCCAGAAGCAGAAGACCCTGGCCCACTTTGCCCGGGCGCGTCAGGCTGTGCCCGAGGACAAGGTGCAGGACATCGCGCGCCAGGCCCGGTGGATCTCCCGATTGCTGGCTTGAGCCCGTTCCGGGATTGCTACGAGTCTTCGCTTGCACGGAAGCCGGATCCCGCTTTTTCCGGGCGACGACCTGTCGACAATTTTCACCATCGGTCGGGTCAGGCGATATAAATGTGACTCGATGGCGGTTTTTTTCAGGAGTGGTTTCGGAAACGATTCAGCCGCATAGCTACGCGGGTTTCAGCGAAGGTGAGAGGTACTTCCGGGCGCTGGATTCAGTACCGTTTGTCGAGCGTTTTGCTCGAAAAATGAACGATCGGGAAATGCAACGCTCCTATGCTCCAGCAGGCGGATCCTTCGAGATTTCGCGTTGCACTCACTAGAAAAATAATGGACGAATACCTCATCTGCATCGAATGGAATGCACATGGGGATTTTTTTTACCTGAGACCTGGAGTGATATTATGCCGTCATCACTGACTCGCTGGGCGAGTCGCTCTCTCTTGTAATCCCAAATTATTCAGTTGCTTTAATCATTGCAAACTTGATCCTGTCGGCGCGATTAATTAATTAACTCGCGAGCCTGGAACATGGTCAATTTGCACTGCCGCAATAAGTGGAGATGTAATCGTGGATATTAATACAATTATCGGCCTGTTCGGCCAGAAAGAATCCATGGAGTTTTTACGTTTAGGAGTTGTTTACGTTCACCTGTTGGCTTGCTGCGTAGCCATTGGTCTGGTGTTTGCCAGCGATGCCGCAATGGTCAAGGACTTATTGAACGGTCGCGTGTCGTCGGGGCACGACAATGATCATATGGCCAGTCTTCAGAAGTCTGTTTCCAATGCGCTGATATTCTTGTGGGTGACCGGCGCTGCGATTATTGGCATTGATTATCTTGATAAAGGAATGACCTATTTCGCCAATCCGAAACTTCAAGCCAAAGTCATTATAGTTTTGCTGCTGACATTCAACGGCATGTTGTTGCACCGCTATGTATTGCCGGCAATGCTGAAGGCCGGATCGTTGCTTGATCTGCAGATCAATGTACGAATGTTTGCCTTGTTCTCTGGTGCACTGTCGGGCGTGTCCTGGCTGTATGCCGCCATGCTCGGTGTCGGACGACCGCTGGCCTGGAAATATTCGCTCACCGAACTGCTGATGGCTTATCCGGTGTTGATCGTGCTCGGCTTTGCGATGATGGTGGCGTTGACTCAGTGGGCCCGTAAACGCAATGCGGCAGCGCCTGTTGAAGAGACCACCTGGATGTTCGCTGGAATTCCTGCGCGGTGAGCTGATCGGGTAAAACCCTCTGCACCTTACAAACATCAGACCTCCCTCCTGTAGGAGCGAGCTTGCTCGCGATGGACTAAAGAGCGCTGTGTTTAGCCAGTAAACACGCGGCATCGTTAACGACCATCGCGAGCAAGCTCGCTCCTACAGCATTACCCCCTTGCGAGGGGGTTTTTTGTGCGTGTGGGTATTGGGAGGTCAAAGAAAACCGGCTCGATTGGCCGGTTTTTTTATGTCTGTCAGCGTGCTCTGGGACGAGCTCAGTTCCTGTGCCGCCGAACGAAAGCTGGCAATCAACCGTTCGGCGAGGGGAGGGTAGCAAGGTCGGCCTTGAACCTACCGCTCATCGCCAAGCAAAAAAATAAGCTTTGACATCATTGGGACTTTGGTTGAGTATTCATCCATCGCATGCGATCTAGTCGAATGCGATTACAATCAACGACAGTCCTTGCCGTTTGGAGATTCAGCCATGAACACCGGAAGCAGCCGCAAAATGATCAGCTCCACCGCTCAAGCTTCCCATGGCCACAACGGCAACAACTGGATCATTGCACACGCGAATTGATGGACGTTGTGTTTTTTAATATCACATACATCGCACACGATAAAATCGTACGAAACATTAAGCCCTGAGGAAATCCCCATGAGCAAAATCGAAAAAGTACTGGCTACCGGCAAAACCCACACCACTCACAGCCGTGTCGGTGGTCACAACGGCAACCTGGATATCGAGCTGTCGTCGCCCGGTTCCGCCCAGCCGGCCCACGTCTTTACCGCCGTCCAGCCACACCCGAAAGCCGAGCAACTGTTTGCCGGGGCCTGGTCGGCCTGCTACACCGCGGCAGTGGGGCTGGTGGCCCAGGAACGCAATATCGTGTTGCCGTCGGACATGGCCGTCGACATTGAAGTGGACCTGGGCCAGACTGGTCCGGCGTATTTCCTTCAGGCCCGACTGACACTGCGCGTGCCAGGTCTGGCACACGAGGTCGCGACCGAACTGGCGCATATCGCCGACTCCATCTGCCCTTACTCCAAAGCCACACGCGGCAATATTGACGTTGCCCTGAACGTTATTACGGCGTGATGCTTGGCGCATTACAAATATCGCATACGATACAAGCGCATACGAATATAACTGACTGTAATCCTGAGGAAATCATCATGAGCAAGATCGAAAAAGTACTGGCCAGCGGCAAAACCCACACCACTCACAACAGCGCAGGCAACACGTCCCGCGGCCATAATGGCAACCTCGACATTGTACTGTCGTCCCCTGGCAGCGAAACACCGGCACACGTGCTCACCGCCGTTCAGCCGCACCCGAAAGCCGAGCAACTGTTCGCCGGAGCGTGGTCGGCCTGCTACATCGCAGCGGTGGGGCTCGCCGCCCAACAGTCGAAAGTGACACTGCCGGCCGACACTGCCGTCGACATTGAGGTCGATCTGGGCCAGACCGGCGCGGCGTACTTTCTCCAGGCGCGGCTGACGTTGCGCGTACCGGGGCTGGATCACGGGGTGGCGACTGAACTGGCCCACAAAGCCGATGCAATCTGCCCGTACTCCAAGGCCACACGCGGCAACATTGATGTCGACATCAATGTCCTGACGGCATGACCCACGCGAAGGCTGGCTCACCGGGGATTTCCCCGGTGAACCGGCCTTCGGTGTTTATACGCATTTCCGATACCATCGCGTACGATGTATAGTCTCGGTCTCGCAAGATTGACCCAAGGGAACCCCCCATGAAAAACACCGGCAAGCTATCCGCCCTGGATCTCAAACTCTCCGACTTCCTGTGTTTTGCGGTCTATTCCACCAACCTGGCGTTCGGCAAGGCCTACAAGCCGATGCTTGAGCGGCTCGGCCTGACCTATACGCAATACATCACCCTGGTTGCATTGTGGGAGGAAGATAACCAGACCGTTGGCAGTCTCGGCGAAAAGCTGTTTCTTGAATCCAATACCCTCACGCCGATTCTGAAGAAGCTGGAAGCGATGGGTTATCTGCTACGCCAGCGCGACCCGGAAGATGAACGCCAAGTGCGGATCAATCTCACAAAAGAGGGGCGAAAACTGCGTGAAGACCTCTCCGAAGACGGCTTCCCGCAAACCGGTCTTGATCCCGACGATTTCGTGCAAATGCAGAAGGCAATTGTGAAGTTGCGGGGTAATCTCATCCGGACGACGAAAGACAGAGAGTAAGTTGTATCAAGTAAAGCGAGTGGTCCCCCCGATTTCGGAGTGAACTCCCCCCACTAATGGGTGCTATTGCTCAGCAGTATTCGCGCCTTCATTCGCACAATATTTCAATATCCGGCCAATGTTTGCTGGGCACTCAGGTCATCGCACATATATTGCTGCAAGGGTGGCAGAGTAATTGCTGAGTGAGCCTATCCCATTCATGAAAGGTGCAAAGTCGGGAAGCTGTGGAGCTGTCAGTACTCCATTGAGTGATCGCATGTAACCATCGGTTTGCATCACGAAATACCCCTGGCTACTCAATAGAAGTGCTGCAGTCATCCTCTGCGACCGTCCAGGGGAAATGCCAATGAGCCACTCCAGATATACGTGTGCGCAGGTAGCGCTGCACGGGTTTTCGGTACTGATCATTCTATGGACGATCTGCGCCGGCGCTTACACGGCGCTGTTCAATGTACCGACAGCCGTCAAGCTGGCCATTGTCGATTTGAATATTTCCCTGGCGACATTGTTCATACCGTTTTTCCTGCTGTTCGGACCTTTCGCTCGCCGACTTTTGTGTTTTCTGGTTTGCCTGCTGATGGTAACGCTGGTGGCAGCCGACGAACCTCAGGGCAATGACAATCAAGCTAATGAGAAGTGGCTGGAGCCGGCACGCTCCAGGCTCATGCATGTGACTGGCGGGATGCCGTTCTTTCCGCATCGGGCCAACACCCCCGGCAACCTGGTCTTGAATGTGAAGGACTTCGACAATGCCCAGGTCTGTGGCGCTTGCCATACGGAGATCTACAGGCAGTGGCGCTCGTCGATGATGTCCCAGGCCTGGGATGAGCCTGTTTATCGGGCCTTGCTCAAGCGCGCGAGTTCGGCCACCGAGGGCAAGGTCGACAACTTCTGCACCGGCTGCCATACCCCGATCGGTCTCACGACCGGGCAGATCAATTCGGAAGTCAATCGCTCCTCGATTGAAGACAGCGCGAAGAATCACCCGATGCCCGGGGTCGATTGCGAGACCTGCCACAACATCAGCGCCCGTACGGGCCTCGATAACGGCGCCTATGTGCTGAGCCCTCGAGCGCACGGTAAACCGACCAAGTTCGGCCCGCGTAAAGATGCCGTTTCGCCTTATCACGACACCGTGTATTCCGCTCTGCACACGCGCTCGGATTTTTGCGGCACTTGCCACAACGTTACGCACCCGTTCAGCAGTGTGGCGGTCGAGCGCACCTATGACGAGTGGCAGGAGAGCGCCTACAGCCTTAACGATGTCACCTGCCAGAGCTGCCACATGCCGGTTTTTGCGGGCAAGGCCGCGATCATGGGGCCAGACCGCGAGGAGGTTTCCTCGCATTGGTTCAGCGGAGCCAACGCGATGATGCTCAAGCATCTCGGTCAGGAAGAGGGCGCGCAACGCGCACGCAACATGCTCGGGCGCGCGGCGGAAATAAAGTTCGAGCAACTGCCGGCAACCATCATTCCCGGGCAATACACCTCGGTCGCAGTCAAGGTTTCCAATGTCGGCGCCGGACACAAGCTGCCGACTGGCTTTCCGGAGGGACGGGAGATGTGGATCGATTTCCGGGTGCAGGATGCCGGTGGTCGCGAGCTCTATCGACTGGGTTCGATCAAGGATGGCAAGACCGAGAACGACACACGAAATTTCAAAGTGCACATAGGCGACAAGGACGGCAATCCGTTGGACGTCGAGGTCTGGAATGCCACGCAAATTCTATCGGACAACCGCATTCTGCCCAAAGGCTACGATATCCGGGAATTCTCCTTCCTGGTGCCGGCCGACGCCGTCGGGCCGCTGACCCTGACTGCCAACCTGAACTACTGGCCGTTTTCGCAGAAGCTGGCCGACTACCTGCTCGGCAAGGATAAGTTGAAGGTGGAAATCACCGAGATGGCCAAAGTCACGCAGAGCGTCCCCTTGTCCCCGATCACTGCGTCCCGCCGATAGCGGCATATCCGTGTGATCTGTAGCCGGGCCCCTGGCTGGATTACCCTGCCTGAATTCGCAAAAGCGGAAAAGCGGAGGGATTTACTTTTTGGCGCTGTGCCAGGTGCAGTTGGTAGTGCCTAAAAGCTTGCTCCAGAAACATCAGTACCACGACGGCGGACGAGTTCCTGCGACAGGAGCGAGTCGGGGTTCAGGCCTGTGCCGCGCTGGCGAGGGCCAGAACCCATTCGACGAGCGGATCAGGCCACAGTCGTGTGACTGGCCGGGCTACCACCCCATTCGAGGAAACGGATCTTGTGAACCTCACCCTCGCTGTCTTCGTAGACCAGGGTCACCGGTACCATGCCGGTCTTGTCGGATGTGTCGGTGCGCTGCAGAACCCGCTTCACATCGATTTCCATTCCGTAGTGGTATTCGACGGCCGAAACATGCGCGCCGGGTTCTTGCAGGCCGTTCTGGTCAAAGACACTTGGGGCGAGACTGGAAATCACGGCACTGACAATTGTGGCCATATTCATAACGCTGTACCTCTGTTTTTGTTCGCTTGACAAGGACTTCATGTGACACGCCTTGAAAGTGAAGTTCACTAAACCGCGACGAACGCACCGGCCCGGCTCGCCTGTAGTGGCTTCAGGCTCCCGGCTATTCCTCGGGCTTGACGCCTTGCGACCGTTCGTCCTTTAAACGCCGTATTTGTTGGGCCAAACGCCTTTTTGGGATGAGGTCATAACATGTCATGACGGATTTTTGCGCAAGGTTTCACGCGGCGGCTGTGACGTTTCATGGTGCGAAAACGGCGGAGAAATGTTCAGTGCTCTGGCTGTATGTACCCGGGCGCGGGAGAGCGGCTGTTGGTCGGATGAATGATGGATCCGGGTTTTATGGACCCCTCCGTTCAATGGCGTTTTCAAAGGTCTTTCAAAACAATGGGTTGGGGTGTGAATCTCAGAGCCTTGTCATGATGAATGCTTGTTGAAGCTCGAATTTTCATCCGACCTAAGTCTTATTTCCCAACGCCTGGAGCCTGGGACATACAACGGGTGACCGGCGTTATCCCGGCTTCCCTGCTATTAATCAATGAGTACTCCAGTGCTGATCCTTTTGGGAGCGCGTCATGAATCCAGTCATCCGCATCTGCATTGCCGACGATCATCCGATGTTGCGTGAGGGTGTTGCCAATACATTGAGGAAACGGGCGGATCTTCAGGTCGTGGAGCAGGGCGCCAATGCAGACGATGCCAGGGATATTGCCCAGAGGGTGCGGCCGGATGTGATGCTGATGGACGTCAATATGCCGGGCGATGTTTTCGCCACGGTGCGCTTCATTTCCACCCGGCTGTCAAATGTGAAGGTGCTGATGCTGACGGTTTCGGAATCCGAAGATGACGCCTTCATGGCACTGGAGGCCGGCGCTAGCGGGTATGTGTTGAAAGGTGTCAGCGGACCGGAACTGGTCCTGGCGATCAGATCGGTTGCCAAGGGTGAGACGTATATCACCCCCGAGTTTGCCAACAAACTGCGCAGTAACAGCAAGCAACACGAAGCGGAAATTCACAAGGGTGATCTGACCCATCGCGAGGAGCAGGTCATTCGTGAAGTATCAAAAGGCCTGACCAACAGGGAAGTTGCGTCAAAGCTGTTGATCAGCGAAAAAACCGTCAAGCACCACATGGGCTGCGTGATGCAGAAACTGCACGCCCGAAATCGTGTCGAAGCGGTCGCGGCCCTGCGGCGTTATACCGAACACGAAGCCGTCGGGCGCCTGCACATCGGCGCAGGGGAAACACCAATGGATTCCCGGAGCGGCTCCTGACTAGAGTTTGAACTGTGCATTGACCGACGTACCCGTGGCGCCGGAGTCGATGCTGAACAACCCGCCCAGAGACTCGACGCGATAACGCAAACCGGCGAGCCCCAATCGGGTTCTGCCGGATGTCTCTTGCAGCATGGCGTCCGCCGCCATGCCTGGACCACTGTCCCTGACGCTGATGTTCAATACTTCATCAAGATATTGTGCCTGGATGACCTGCCCCTCGCCGTCGGCATGACGGTAAGCGTTGTTGAGAGCTTCTTGTACAAAACGGTACAAACAGAGTTTGAGCGGCAGTGGCGCGGCCTTCGGTAGCGGCCCCAGGGTTAATGTGACTTTGGTGCCGGTACGTTGCTCGTGCCGTTGCGCCACCAGTTGCAACTCTTCCACCAGGCTCACGTCATTGATTTCCGGAAGTGCCAGGCCCCGTGATAAATCGCGGACCTCCCGCAACGCGTCGGTGGCGGCGCCACGAATGGTTTCTATCGACTCCTGATCGACTGCGGAGCAGTTTTCGGCCAGGTCGTCGAGCCGGATCAGAATCAAGGTCAATAACTGCGCCGGCCCATCGTGCAGGTCTGCACCAATGCGCCGCAAGGTGAGTTCGTTGACCCGGGAAAATTCCTGGGTAGCCGTCGCTATCTTGCGTTGGAGTTCGGCATTGCTGATGTGCAAACGGGTTTGCTCCTGCAGCCGCAAGTGCAGTGCCACTTGTTGTTGCTGGATAATCCTGTCACCGCGTCGCACGATGAAGAAAAGCAGCGACAGCATGGCCAATGTCGCGGCGCCAACGACCTCCCATACCTCCTGTCGGACCCGATTGACCTCGCGCTTGAGGCTATCGGCCTTTTCATAAAACTCGCCCACCGCAATGATATTCCCGGAGCTGGAATCCCGCAGGGGTGCGTAGATCTCATAGAGCGGCACGTTGAGTTCGCGCTCGAACTCGTTCTCATCCTCGTCCAGGTCTTTAAGGTCGGTGACTACTTTGCCCTTGAGTGCCTCGGCGATCTCATCCAATGGAAACTTGCGGTTGGTGATGGCTTTATTCGTGCCGTAGATGACCGTGCCATCCGCACGCCAGATCTTGACCGAGACAATGTGATGTTTAAGCGAACGGCTTTCGGTGAGGCGGTCAAGGGACTGGGCACTTGCAGCCGAAAGGCCGTTGTCCCGGCTCATCTCCTGCACATAGGGCTCCAGAAAGGTATCCATGTACTGGGCGCCTGCTTCTGCTGCACTTTGTACCGCGGCATTTTCTATTCGTTCGGTAACCAGATTGCCGACGAAGAACATGGTCAGTCCCAGGATCACCGCAGCGGCAATCACAAACTGGGTCGAGTGACTCAGCTTGCGCGCCCGGCCCCAGATCCGTGTGTGCCAGACGCCATTGCGAACCACGCCGGAAACAGGGGGCGGTTCGACCAACACCTCAGTCTCCTGTGCGATCAGAGTCTCGTTTTCCGATTCGGCTTTCGCATTTTTTGCCATCGCCCTGGTTCCCTGATCATCGTGACAAGTCGGCTGGAAACCCTGCAGCCCGACGGATATCCGGAGATTGGCTGTCGGCGCCATGCCCATGACTGACAGTAGTTCACTGCATAGCGATCCGACAGCTTCACTGATGGACTACACACCACGGATGATAGTCAGGTTGATTGTCCTGGCGAAGTTCAAGCTTGCGCTGTGCTGACCTTGCCAGTGGCCGTGGAGTTTTTCCGGACGGCCTGATACAGCAGGCTGGATACCATGAACCCGAGAATGGCCAGCAGACTCATCAACGAGAAGACGTAGTTGTAGCCCTGTTGACCCGGGAAGTGGTCGAGTATTGCGCCATAGATGACGTAGGCAAACATGCCGGGCGCATAGCCGATCAGGCAACCTATGCCAAAGGCCGAGCCAGTGATGTGCGGGGCAATGCCGACTTCACCCATGGGTGCCCAGAACACGCCGCGCATGGAAAAAACGATCAGCGCGAAGGAGAGGGTGGCGGCCATGCCGGCGTAGATGAAATCCGGGCTTTTCGGGATGAGCATGATGGCGCCCATCAGCGGCAGTAACGCCAGGAATGCCCATTTCAGATAGCGGCTGGAACTTTTGAACTGCTTGTCGGCAATGAAACCGCCGGCGGGGCCACCGAGGATCTTGAGGAAGTACTGGTTGATGATGCCATAGGCGCCCACCAGGGCCACGGGCAGTTCGTACATGTCCTTGAGGTAGGGAATGAAATAGGTCAGGCCGCAGTACACGATGTAGACCATGAATACGTTGAGGCTGACCAGCCAGATACCCGGCACCTTGATGGCCTCGAACAGGTTCGCCAAACCGTTCTTCGGCTTGGAGGTCGACTGGGCACTGCCGCCCTTGAGCAGCAGCCAGGTCAGGGCGCCGGCAAGAATGTCGATGACCGAGTAGAAGAGGATTGCCGATTTCAGGCCGTTTTCACCGGATCCCATGGCGACGAAGACGCCCAGCGCGGCGAACGCGATCAAGGTATCGATGACGCCACGTCCGCCTTCGAGAAGGCCGAACAGACGCCCCTGTTCCTGATCGTCACCCAGATTGCGGATGGCCTTGAGCAGCGAAGGCCAGAAAATGCAGTCGGCACATACGGCCAGCAGGCAGAACACGATCAGCAGATTATTGAAGGGCGGAAAGGTCGCCAGGTAGAGCCCGAGGCTGCCAGTACCGATCAGGCCGATGGGGATCAGCCTGCGCGTGTCGTACCGGTCGGCGAGCATGCCGCCCACCACAAACAGCGCGGTGGCGATGATGGCGTTGGCGCTCAGCAGCAGGCCGATTTCAGTGTGGGTCAAGCCCATGAATTCCTGCATGGGGATATAGAAGGCGTCTTTGAGATTCGCCAGCTTGTAGATGGTGCCGCCACCGAGGATGAGAATCAGGAATCTGAGCCATTTGGCCTTGTCTTGGGATGTCATTATTGTTCTCCAGGCGTAATTGGATAGGCAGTGCCGGTCGGCACAGCAGGTTCAGGCGTCAGGGCAATGGGCCAGGGTCAACTCGGCCAGTGTCCGGAACTCGGCCAACAGTTTTCGTACGTAGGCGACCTGGTTGTTTGCCCACCGGTGTTCATCGGCCAGCATTCGCTCCAGCGAGTAGCCTTGCGGCAACGCTGTTTCACTCATTTCCCGGTACGCGATGAACGGGTCGGCGGCTTCGTCAAGCTGGCGGAACGCCGGGGCGACGTAGTGGTTTTCCTGCTCGAGAATGAAGGCGATCACTTGCGGGGTTGATTCGCCGAGCATCAGCAGTTCGAACAACATGCGAGCGTTGGGCAGGTCGTCTTCGGCACAGCCCTGCAGCACGCCGTAATGCCCGAAGCCGTTTTGCTCGGGGACGATGCGCACACCCTTGAGGTGGGTCTGGCGTATGTGCGGCGCCAGGGTGCGCAGTGCCGCCATTGGCTGTTCGCAGGCATTGATCATGTTGCCGAAATCGAACAGGGCATGCAGCCGTGGGTGGTTCAGCCGGTTCAGCAGTTGCGCGATTTCATCACTCTTGAGTTCCTCGTGCTGCTCGAAGTCGAAGAACAGGTCGTGCGCTTCTGCCTGTTGCGCGAGGTAGCCGAGGTCTGTCTCGATCAGGTCCATGACCCCGGACAGTGCCCCTTCGTAGCGTGAGTAGACACGGATGTTGCGGGTGCCCAGCGCCTTGGCGATGGCGATCACCTGATCGACATCTTTTTTCAAGGTGCTGCTGATTTCCAGATGCACATCCAGCCCGAGTGCACTGGCCTTGGCCGCGAATGCCTGAAGCTGTGCGGGCGTCATTTGACTCAGGCTGTTTGCCTCACCGTCGAGCAAGTGCAGGCTCAGCCCCTGCAGTTCGTGGCGATAGGCGAAGTCCAGCAGGTCGCCAGGGGTGACACGGCCGTGGGTCAGGTTGGTCAGCAGGGGGTAGGCATGCGCAAACAGGCGCAGTTGCCCGAGTCGGTCGAGCAACCGGCGGGCCAGTGCCTCGGTCAGTACGGGTGGAGCACCGGCCTCGACAGCCTTGTGGCTGAGCAAGGCGTTGAATCGTTCCTGGATCTTATTGTTCATTCGAGTCGTTCCTGGTTCAGACGCCGGGTCTGCCGGCGCAGCCTTTATCGCGCCAGTCAGGAACTCTCGATAGATCCATTATCAGTTAAATCATAAGACCACTTGCCTTGGGTCAAGTGGCCTGCTGCAGGTAGCCCAACTTGCTCAAGGCCTCGGCAAACGCCTCGACGCGCGCTTGGGCCTGGTCCTCAGGGGTGCTGGCAAATCCGATCAGTAGCGCCGGCGGCAAGACTTGCCCGACGCAGTAGTCACTCAGGGCATAGGTATGAATGTCATGCTGGCCGAGTTCCTTGGCCAGGGTGTCGTCATCGAGATGCGCCGGTAGCCAGGCGATCAGGTGCATGCCGGCTTCCACGGGCGTGATCCGCAAGAAAGTGCCCAATCGTTGCTGCAGTTGTTCGACCAGTGCCTGTTGGCGAGTCTGGTACAACGCCCGCATTCGCCGAATATGACCGAGAAAGTGGCCTTCGCGCATGAAATCTGCCGTGACGGCCTGCAGCAGTGTGGGCGGGCTGCGATCCATGACCGCGCGCAGGGTGCAGAAGGGTTCGATCAAGGCGTTCGGCAGTATCACGTAACCCAGTCGCAGCGAGGGGAAGAGCACTTTGCTGAACGTTCCGGCGTAGATGACCCGGGCCCATTGGTCCATGGCATAGAGTGCCGGCAGGGGACGGCCGTTGTAGCGAAACTCACTGTCACAGTCGTCCTCGATGATCCAGCTTTGATTGCGCGCGGCCCAGTCGATGAGTTCCTGGCGCCGGGCGTAACTCATGGTGATGCCCAAGGGGTGCTGACGTGAAGGGGTGGTAAACACCAGGCGGGCGTCAGGACACTGAGCCAGGCCTTGCTGGATATCGATCCCCTGTTCGTCGATACGCAACGGCACGACCACCCCCCCTTGGGCCTGGAGCGCAATTCGCGCCGCGATATGCCCGGGATCCTCCATCCAGAAGCTGTCCTGCGGATTGAGCAAAAGCATGCCCAGCAGGTTGAAGGCTTGCTGGGCGCCGGAAACGATGACCACCTGTTCGGCACTGCAGTCGATGCCCCGGGCATCGAAGACGTATTCGGCAATCGCCTCGCGCAGGGCCAGCAATCCTTGCAGTTCGCCATAGCCGAGCATGGCCTTGGTCGGTTTGTGCAGGTGGCGGTTCAACAGCCGCTTCCAGACGGTTTGCGGGAACGCATCGTAAGCAGTGTGACTGGGCAGGAACGAGGTCGGGCTCCCGGTCGCCCAGTCAGCATAGGAAACGCCGCGGAAATGATCGCTGCGCAACGACAGCATGGACTGGCTCAGATCGGACAGGCGAGGAGGCTGGCGCTGGTGCTTGTCGTCATCGATATCGCGGCCTTCCCATTCATGGCCGACATAGGTCCCGGCCCCGGTCCGCGACGTCAGAAAACCTTCGGCAATCAGTTGATCGAACGCATTGAGAATGCTGATTCGCGAAAGCTGCAGTTCTTTGCTCAAGGTCCGGGTGGACGGCAGGCGTACGCCGCCCTGAATTCTGCCACTGAGAATCTGTTTGCGAATCTGCAAGTAGAGCTGGCGGTACAAGGGGATGGAACTGGCACGGTCCAGCTCGATACCTGACAACAGCAAACCGGCGGAGGATTTCATTATTTGTTCGTCTGGATGGAATGTGGTCTGGCCTGAATGCCGTCAGGCAACTGGATGCGAAAGGGTATCGAGCGGTGCTGGATAAGTCATCCACCACAGGCATCGATGCGGCGCCCGGGGACGGCATTTTCCATGGCAATGAAAGGCCAGTACCATGACGGCCACCTCTTTACCGACACCGACAATCAAGCCGGCAAATAACCCGGTGAATCGTTTTTCAATGGAGCGACACATGACATCAGGACAATGTCTTTGCGGGGCTGTACGTTTTTCCCTGGCGGTTGAACCACGATTTTTTTATCGCTGCCATTGCACCCTGTGCCGCAAGCAAACCGGGGTTGGCCATAATCTCGCCACGCTGGTCAAGGCTGGCGACTTTCGCTGGGACGAAGGCCAAGGTGCGATCACCAGTTGGCGCAAACCCAGCGGCTACAGGAATGACTTTTGCTCGCAATGCGGCTCGACCGTGCCCAATCCTCTTCGCGAGACGCCTTACTACTGGATTCCGCTTGGACTTCTCGATGTCGGGTTGAACATGGAGTGTGTTGGCGATTTCTGCACCGATGACGCGATGCCCTGGGATGAACAGCGCTCGGAAAAAAGTCATTGCGCAGCCCCGGATTCACTTGGGTTTATTCTGCGTGAGCTCCAGGTCGACACTGACGAATAGAATTCCGGGCACTGCCCAGCACTAACCTGTGCTGGCATGGTCAATAAACCGCGTTCGACCCTCGGCGGACGAACTGCCCGGAACCGACCGGCCCCGCATCGGCAATTTGATCAAGGACAGTGAAAGCATGCTCGCCGCCACATAACCAGCAACAGCCTCTACCTGGTTCCGTGAATCGGGACTCGCCATACGGTTACCCCTCAACTCCATTCGAAGATTTAACCCATGTACCTACGCAAAATTGCAGTTGGGCTGTCGGCCCTTGTTTTGCTCTCTTCCGGGGCAGAAGCCCGCAGTCTGCTGGATCTGCTCAAGCCGCCCGCTGCGCATCATGAACAAACGTCCCGCTCGGGCTCGATCAGCCAGAGCGCGGCCCTGGACCTCTACTCGAACAAACAGAGACAGGCGTCGTTTGACGGCTGCGCAGATCTGTTCCCGGCAGCGAAACCGATCAACACCGCGACTGTGCCGGCAACCATGAAACCCATGGCTTTGTGTTCCGACAATTTCGCAGTGCTGTACTCGCAGACCAGCAAGACCCCGCTGGTCGTGGTCGAACGCCTGAATGCAGCCCAGTTGCAGGACGCCAAAGGGGAGGAGCGCACCAACCAGTTCTACCCGGACCCACGCATCCCCAAGAGTGGGCGCGCTGAGTTGAGCGACTACCGCAGCCAGCATCCAGCCGTGGACCGTGGCCATCAATCCCCGGCCGCCGATGCACCGAACCCCAATGCCATGGCCCAGTCCTTTGCGCTGTCGAACATGGTGCCGCAAGACCCGACCAACAACCGCAAGATCTGGAGCAAGATCGAATCGGATGTCAGGAAATTTGCCAAGCGAGCCGATGGCAACGTGTTTGTCTTTACCGGTCCGCTGTTTGACCCTGGCCATTCCACCATCGGCGACAACCAGGTCTGGGTGCCGACGCGCCTGTTCAAGCTGGTGTACGACGCATCGTCGCAACGTGCCTGGGCCTACGTGCTGCCTAATGGTGAAGCCCGTATCGAGAGGCCGATGGACTATGAGACTTTCGTGAAGAGCACCGGCCTCAAGCTGCTGGGGAATCTACCGGTCACGGGTTCTGCAGGGCGCACCTGACGGCGGGATGAGCAGCACCCCAGAGGTTGGAGACAACCGATGGGGTGTTTCATCGCCATGAACCAAGCAAAAAGGTCCGGAAAATAATCCGGCAAGAAGTAACAGTTTGTAAATTTGAACTATACCCAATAGGGCAATCGCTCCTGACCCCGGGACATGATGCCTCCTCAGATACACGTCCCAGGAACTTCAACGTCAAGCAGACCGAGAGATTCTGGTTATGAACGCTTTGAAAACCGCGGCCAGCGATAGGGTCCGGGATTCCTTTCGTGATACCCGTGCAATTTTCCTGTCTGGCGCAGCGCTTCTTCGTCCTGATCGTGACCATGATTCGGGAACACGACGACAGCTGCATTCTGCGCAGCACCCGACCCGCAAGGTTTACGTAATCAAGCAGTGAGCATTAGCCCCTGTCCGGCTGCGTGCTGCACGTCGCCAGGCCAGGTTCAAGACTCTGAACAAGGCAAGGAGTTTGCGATGGCTGATTCAAGCAAGAAAATGAGCCTGATGGGGCTCACGACGCTGGTCACGGTTAACATGATGGGCTCGGGTATCATCATGTTGCCCACCAATATGGCGCAATTGGGGGCCGTCTCGCTGCTGTCATGGATCTTCACCGCGATCGGCTCGATGGCCATCGCCTACTGCTTTGCCCAATGCGGGGTGTTCTGTCCGCGCTCCGGCGGCTTGTCCGCCTACACCGAAGAAGCCCATTCAAAGTCGGGCTTTTTCCTCTGCTCGTACCTGTACTTCCTGTCACTGGCCATCGCCAACGTGGCCGTGGCCATTTCGGCGGTGGGCTACATGACTGCCTTCGTGCCGTGGCTGGGCACGGGCGCCATTCCGCTGTGCGTCGGCACGATCGCGCTGATCTGGCTGACCACCTTCGCCAACTTCGGTGGCCCGGGCATCACCGGCAAGATCGGCGCATTCACCGTGTGGGGCGTGATCATCCCGGTAGCGGGCCTGAGCATCATCGGCTGGTTCTGGTTCAAGCCCGATGTGTTGGCCGCCGCCTGGAACCCGAACAGCCTGCCGACTTCCGAAGCCATCGCCAAAGCCATTCCCTTGACCCTGTGGGCCTTCCTGGGCATGGAGTCGGCGGCCCAGGCCACCGATGCCGTGGAAAACCCCAAGCGCAATGTGCCGTTGGCCTGCCTGTTCGGTACCCTGGGTGCCGCCGTAGTCTATGTGCTGTCGACCACCGTCATCCAGGGCATCATTCCCAACGCCGAGCTGGCCAAGTCCTCGGCGCCGTTTGCGCTGGTCTACGCCACGATATTCAGTCCGATGGTCGGCCATATCGTCATGGCCCTGGCGGTCATGGCTTGTGTCGGTTCGCTGCTGGGCTGGCAATTCACCCTGGCGCAAACCGCGAAGATGACGGCTGACCAGAACCTGTTCCTCAAGCTGTTCAGCAAGGTCAATTCGATGAATGCGCCCGTCGTCGGCATGATCGTCTGCGGCGTGCTGCAGACCCTCATGGCCCTGTCGACCATCTCGCCCGACGCCGCCGCCCAGTTCAGCAAGCTGGTCAGCCTGGCAGCGGTCACCAACCTGATCCCCTATATCACTGCGCTCACGGGCCTGCTGGTGATCATGCACAAGGCCGGGGTCTCGCAAGCGATCTACTCGCGCAACGTGGTGGTACTGATCATTGCGATAACGTACTCCTTGTACGCCCTGTATGCCTGCGGCAAGGACGCAGTGATGGGCGGCACCCTGGTGCTCGCTGTCGGCTACCTGCTTTATGGATTCCTCGCCAAGCGCTTTACCGAAGCGACACCGGCCAATCAGGCCAGGGCCGGCAATCCTTAGGCGTGGCCATCAGGACTGCACAGACATCTGCATACGGGGAAACCGGACATGAACGTACCATTTGCCACAACCACCAGACTGTTGCTGGCCTTCGCACTCTTGACGCTGCCGCTAGTGGCCGGCGCCAACACCCTTGAACGCGTGCGCAGCAGCCACACTTTTACCCTGGGTTACTTGCCTGACCTGGCCCCCTTCAGCAAGCAGGAAGGCGATAAAGCCAGCGGTTATGCCATCGACCTGTGCCTGAAAGTCGCTGACAAGCTCAAGAGCGAACTGGGCCTGCCCGACCTGCAAGTGCACTACCAGCCTGTAAAGATTTCGGACGAGGTCAGTGCCGTGAGCCAGGGCAAGGTCGATATCCTCTGCACACCGACTCCGCCGACCCTGGAGCGGCGCAAGATGATCAGCTACTCCATACCGATCTACACCGCCGGCCTTTCGGTGGTGGTGCGCAACGATGCTGCCGAACCCTTGCTCAATGTGCTCAATGGCAAGGTCGCCAATACCGGCCCGACCTGGCGTGCCAGCATCAACAATGGGCTGGCCAACCACACCTACGCGACCCTTGAAGGGGGCGTGACCGAAGACTGGATTCGCGAGCAGATGCGCCTGCTCAACGTGATCGCCTCGCTGGTGACCGTGGCCAACATCGACGAGGGCATCAAGCTGGTTGCGCAGGGCAAGGCCGATGCCTTCTTCTCCGAACGCATGCTGCTGCGAAACGAAATCGCGAAGGAAGGCGCGGCCAGCAACCTGATGATCCTGGACCGCATCTTCGAGTATTCGCCGGTGGCGATGATCGTGGATCGCAACGACGAAGACTTCCGCTTGCTGGTCGATACGGCCCTGAGTGAAGCCTATTACTCGGGCTTCGTGGAAAAGGCCTACGACCAGTATCTGGGCGGGACCAACGCGACCGTGAAGAAACTGTTCAGGGTGTATGCATTGCCTTGATGGATTCTGTAGGAGCGAGCTCGCTCGCGATGGACGTTAACGAAAACGCGTGTTCATTGAATGAACGCAGCGTTCTTGAGTCCATCGCGAGCGAGCTCGCTCCTACAGGTGAGCAGCGTCAATTGGCGGGGACCATGGTGAAAGAAGGCGCGCCAGCAACCGACCGTGAAGAAACTGCTCAGGGTGTATGCGTTGCCCTGATGGGTTCTGTGTAGGAGCGAGCCTGCTCGCGATGGACGTTAACGAAAACGCGTGTTCATTGAATGAACGCAGCGTTCTTGAGTCCATCGCGAGCGAGCTCGCTCCTACAGGTGAGCAGCGTCAATTGGCGGGGACCATGGTGAAAGAAGGCGCGCCAGCAACCGACCGTGAAGAAACTGCTCAGGGTGTATGCGTTGCCCTGATGGGTTCTGTGTAGGAGCGAGCCTGCTCGCGATGGACGTTAACGAAAACGCGTGTTCATTGAATGAACGCAGCGTTCTTGAGTCCATCGCGAGCGGGCTCGCTCCTACAGGTGAGCAGCTTCAATTCGCGAAGACCATGGTGAAAGAAGGCGCGCCAGCAACCGACCGTAAAGAAACTGTTCAGGGTGTATGCATTGCCCTGATGGATTCAGTGTAGGAGCGAGCTTGCTCGCGATGGTCGTGAACGAAAACGCGTGTTCATTGGATGGACGCAGCGCTCTTGAGTCCATCGCGAGCTGGCTCCTACAGGTGAGCTGCGTCAATTGGCGAAGACCATGGCGAAGTAGCCGAGGACCGTAAGCAGGATTCCCGAGACTGCAAACGCCACGGGAAAACCGACCCACGGTACGTTGCTGCCGATCTCTGTCGCGGCCTCTTGGCACGGTCCGGAATGACTGCGGGCGCCGGCCATGCCGCCCATCAGTACCGCCGGATTGATTTTCATCAAGTGATAGCCAACCACCCAGACGGCGAACGGCGGCAGCATGCAGGCGACGAAGCCCACGAGGAATATCTGCACGGCAAGCGTTCCCGTCAGTTGAGCGAGCAGGGTGGCGCCGGCATTGATCCCGACAATGGCAACGAACACCAGCAGGCCCATGTCCTCAAGGATGTTACGCGCTGCGTTTGGCGTATTGCCGAAGAAGCGCAGGCGCGAGGACAGTGACGAGACGATGATTCCCGACACCATCAGGCCGCCGGCGCTACCCAGGCCGACCGAAGCGCCAAAGGCAGGGAACTGGATCAAACCGATCAGCAGCCCCAGGGTCATTCCGGCAAACAGCGTCAACAAATCAGTCAGGCTGCTGGGCCGGGCGATGACGCCAAACAACTCGCCCGCGCGTTGCACCGCGCCGGACAGGCCGGTGACGAAAAGCACATCGCGGCGTTGCAACGTGGTCTCCGGCCCTGCGGGCAGTGGTACACCGCCGCGCTGGATGCGAGTCAGCTGAACCTGCCCGGCCAGGTCCAGTCCGCGGAACTCCTTGAGCTTCTTGCCGATGACGGCTTTCTCGGTCACCAGGATCTCCGCATGATCCAGTGTTACCGCGAGCGCCTTGGCGTCATCGACTTCCGGGCCGATCAGGCCGATGTTGGCGGTGAGTCCCGTACGCGTGCCTCCAAGGGTAATCACATCCCCCAACTGCAACCGGATATCAGCATCTGCCCCGATCGACTCATTGCCGCGATGCACATTGACGACACGATATTCAGGGAATCGAGCGAGCAGCTGGCGGATGGTGAAGCCGGCAGTCGTGCGGTTATCCAGGCGATAGGCACGCAATCCGAAGGCCTTGTCAGCGGTGAGGCCGTCGTCCTCGAGATCATGCATCCCATGCTGTTCCTCATAACGACGGGCTGCCGCCTTGGCATCGACACCCCACCAGCGCGGCATGTATTTGCACATCAGTACGATGCCGACGGTGCCCCAGATGTAAGTAATGCCATAGGACAGGGTAATCATCGCGGACACCCCCTCGACCGTGTCACCCGGTGCGAGGTGGACGGCACCTGAGGCCACCGCCTGTTCGGCCGAGCCGATGGCGGAGGACATGGTCGTGGCCCCGGCGAGTATTCCGCCGGCCGCGCCTGTCGGCAAGTTCAAGAGACGAGTGCCCACAACCACCACGGCCAGGCTGAACACACTGCAAATGACCGCCAGGAGGGTGAACTTCAGCCCGTCATCCTTCAGGCTATTGAAGAAGGAGGGACCGACGCGCAAGCCGACTCCATACATGAACAGGTAGTAGAAGAGGTTCATGGTGAACGTGTCGAGCTTGAACGTGATGCCATAGAGGGATGCGGCAATGGCGATGCCACAGCCAACCACGATGGCGCCGCCGACTGTACCCAACCCATAACCCTTGATGGTGAAGCGGCCAATCAACACCGCCAGGCTCACCACCAGGAACAGCAGCATGTAGGGGTTGGCATTGAGAAACGCAAAGAGTGCCTGCACGGGCTGATTCCCCCTTTTTCGCTACGTTAATGCCTGATGTCCGGAAACCTCAGGCAGTAGCGTAGCGTGTGAATCCGGGGCGGTTGACCCGCAACGCCATTTTCAGGCCGCAGCGCTCACGCTTGCGCCTTTCTCCTGCGACGCAACGTCATGCAGGGAAATCCTTGAAGTCTCCGGTAATGCCAGCCCGCCCGCCAGCGCGAGCAATGCGACCGCGATCAGGTAGAACGCCGGCGACAGGTTGCTGCCGGTGGTGCTGATCAGCCATGTCGCCACCAGCGGAGCGGTGCCGCCGAAAATGGTATAGGCCATGTTGTAGGTAATCGCCGAGGCGGTGTAGCGGGTACGGGTAGGGAAGGTTTCCGAGAGCAGGGCCGCAGTCACCACGCCACACAACACCGCGCCGATCGCCAGCAGCATGACGCCGACGATGGAGGCTGCGAACGAGCCCGAACTGGCCATCAGGAACGATGGATACACGACCACGATCAACAGTGCGCAAGCCGTCACCACTGTCATTCGACGCCCGACCCGGTCCGAATACAGCCCGGCCAGCGGACAGATCGCCGCAGCGAACAGCAATGCAATCAGTGACACCAGCAACGCCGTGGCGCGACTCAGGCCACCGGCGACTTGCAGGTAGGTCGCGAAATAGGTGGTGAACATATAAAACGACAGGGCCGTCAGTGACACAAAGGCGCCCAGGCAGCAGATGGCCGCACCATGGTTGCGCAAGGTTTCCTTGAGAGGGGAGTGTGCGACCGCATGTTCCTGGGTCACCGCCTGGAATGCCGGCGTCTCATCGAGCTTCCAGCGCAAGTAAAGACCTACCAGGCCAAGGGGCGCGGCAATCAGGAACGGCAGACGCCACCCCCAACTGCCCATCGCCTCGGCCGACAACGACGCCTCGAGCGCGTAGGCCACCACGGCTGCCGTGGCAAAGGCGGAAAATGTCGACACCGGGATGAAGCTGCCGTACCAGGCGCGTTTGTCACTCGGTGCGTGCTCCATCAGGTAGGCGCAGGCACCGGCGTACTCGCCACCGGCGGAAAAGCCCTGGGCGCAACGGATCAGGGACAGAAGAATCGGCGCCATGACTCCGATCGCCGCATAAGTGGGCAGCAGACCGATCAAGGTCGTCGCCCCGGCCATCAGCAGTATGGTCATCGCCAGGGTTCGTTTGCGGCCGATCCGGTCGCCGAGCATGCCGAAGAAAATCCCGCCCAGGGGCCGAAACGCAAAGGCCACGGCGAATACCGCAAAGGTCTTGAGCAGCGCGGCACTGGCATCGCCGCTGGGGAAAAATTGCTGGGCAATGGTCGTGGCCAGAAAGCCATAGACGGCGAAGTCGAACCACTCGACGAAATTGCCGATGCCGGCGGCCACAATCACTCTTCTCAGCGTTTGCGGGCTGACTTGTTCCATCGTTGCGTTCGTCATGCTTGACCTCGACAATTCGTCAGTAAGCTATCGATTATCGGGGCAGACACTGAGGTGGCTCACTTCAAAAGTGTCATCCACATAGTCAGCACCGACTTCATGCCACTGAATGACGCATGATTCGCGCCAGATTGGCCGAAGGAGAGCAAAGGGCAATGTCTTCTCGAATTTGAAAAGCACCGAGGGTATTGTCGGTCGCCGGGACCCGTTCGATTTTTAAGGAATGAAAATGACATTGACTGTCGAAAGCCTCGTCAGGATCGCAATGACCAACCCGGTAAACGCAGAAATTTCCGCTCGCTTGCCTGAGCTCGGTTTGAGCCAATGCATGCTCACTGCCGGTTGCCTGTTCCAGGCCGTGTGGAATCATCAGTCTCAGCGACCGCCAGAGTGGGGCGTGAAAGACTACGATGTCTTTTACTTCGATGACGACCTGTCGTGGGAAGCCGAAAATGAGGTCATCCAGTCAGGTCAGCATCTGTTCCGGGACCTCGACGTGAACATTGAGATCAAGAATCAGTCTCGCGTTCACCTGTGGTATGGCCAGCGGTTTGGTGGGGATTATCCAAAGCTTGAGTCGGCCAGGGACGGGATTGATCGCTACCTGATTGCCGGCACCTGCATCGGTCTGGATGTTGAAACGGGCGAGGTCTATGCGCCCAACGGCCTGGCCGACACAGAGCACGGGCTGCTGCGTATCAATCCAGGGAACCCCAAGCCAGTCCTGTTCGATCAGAAGGCGAAAAGTTATCAGGCTCGCTGGCCCTGGCTCAGGATCATCGAGCCGCAAAGTTGAATCGGTTGAATGTCTCAAGCTGATATCATTCAAGAATTACAGGCTGAGTAGAACAACATGAACCGTCAAAAGAAACTGAAGCAGCTGTTCAAGGAGAAGGCCAAAAAGGCCAGTGCCAAACTGGCAC
This sequence comes from Pseudomonas sp. Pseusp16, assembly GCF_047324915.1. NCBI lineage: Bacteria > Pseudomonadati > Pseudomonadota > Gammaproteobacteria > Pseudomonadales > Pseudomonadaceae > Pseudomonas > Pseudomonas sp. Pseusp16. The sequence continues at coordinate 1,420,053 of NZ_CP168522.1, forward strand.
CGAAGAACAAGCCTAAATACATTTGTAAAGCCGACCGATTGAAACTGGCGGCTGAAGCCAGTCACGAGCCAGTCAATTCCTCTGAGAGCTGATCCTTGTAGCTCGCGCACCACTCGAACACTCAAGCCCCTGGTTCTCGCGAGCCGGGGGCTTTTTTATGCATCATCGATGCGTTGCATCACCGCAGACCTAGCGAATACCGGTACCCGCCATCGACTCTGGCACCCACTGCGCCGTCGATAGCGGCTCGATGTAGCGGATGCCACCATGGGGACCGACCACGCCGTTGATGTTATAGGTGCCACGCGACAGGTCGTAGGTCATGAACGGGGTGGCATCCGGGACTTGCTGGTCATAGCTCTGGCTGAAGAACGCGAAGGAACCACGGTATAGCTGGCCACTGGTGTCGTACTGATCGGAGGCCAACGCGGCCCAGGTATCTTCATCCAGGTAAAAGCGGCGCTTCTGGTAGATGTGCGTCGCACCGGGCTTGAGGTTGCCCTCCACGACGTAGACCCGGTGTTTTTCCCAGCGTACGAAATCCGGGGAAACGAAATTGGGGGTGGTCAGCGATTTGGCGCTGCGCGCGTAAGTGAGTTTGTAGGTGTTGTAAGGCACGATCATTTCCTGCTTGCCGACCAGCGTCCAGTCATACAGTTCGAGCGCACGGGCGGTGCCGGGGTTGGGTGTGTCGTAGGCCAGGATCGAAATCTGTTTGACCCGGCGCTGGGCAGGCATGTACTGCCAGGCGCGGCCAGGAAACTCTGTGGCATTGGTGGCGTTCTTGAGCATGATCGACTCGCCGGCTCGGCGCGCAGGCCCGGTGTAGGACAGTTTCAACTGATAATAAATGTCCGAGCTGCTGAACGGCTTCGACAGGTTCTCGTAAATCGGGAAGGACACGTATGCCTCGCCGGTGACAGCCAGGCTCGGCACACCCGCCGTGTCGACGCTCCAGGAGTCGTACTTGGAGTGGATGTTGACGCCCTGGTAGCGCAGCAGGAAATTCCACATCGCTTCGGCGCCGGATTGCGGGATCGGGAAGGGCACTCCCGGCATCACATTGTCGATGGCGATCCCGCCGTTCAGGGACCTGGCGTTGGTGGCATTTGTGCGGCTGTTGTCCAGGATCGCCTGTGGTAGCGATGCGGTGCGGTGGGTCGGGTACACGTCGATGCGAAAGCCGGGGTAGCGCCTGGCCAACGCTACGGTGGTGGCGGTCAGCAGGCCTTTGTACGAATCGACGTTCCTGCCGTTGATCACCAGCAGTGGTTTTTCGTCCGCAAAGGGGTCCGGGCGCATGCTGTCGCCGGTCTTGAAACTGGATGGGGCCGTGGTCAGGCCACCGTTGTAGGGCGGGATGGAGCCATCGGCATTGCCGGCCTTTTCGGCACCCACCCAGGTCAGGCTGGTGCCCAGTCGCTCGGCTTCATGACCTGATACGTAGGCATGAGCATCGATGGCCAGCGCCATCAGGGGGAGGCCAGCCAGAAGACTTTTCACGAATTTCATATTGTTATTCTCCTGCCTGGCGTACCAGGCAACTCGTGACTCAGGCGCCGCGGATAAATCCGTCGGCTCAATCGCCAGAGGCTTTTTTCAGAACCTCCATTAAAGAGCCCACGATTAGGGGGCGCTTTTCATTTGACGACAGTCCCTTGGCTATTCATGACAGCCCCGGACGTTTGTCGAGGGGGGCGAGCAGAAACGGTTGTACCGGGCAGCCGGTAGCGAATAACTTGTGGTCCGTCTCAAAGTTGGCTTTAAAGTGAACAAAATCATTAAAAAACCCTTTATAAGTTATTGACGGGAGGCTCATGGCACATTGCTATCTATCAGCAAGTGAGTTTCGGCAGTTTTGGCTCAGGGAGCGCTGATGAGTTTTCGTACACTGACCGATTACCCGCAGCAAACGAGCCATTGCAACGTTGCCGCACTGCAGCCACCAGGGAACCCGGATACTGTCGGCATGGCTTACGCCGGCAACGACGACACGATCGAACACTTGCTGGATTCAGCACGCAATTGGGCCCATACCACCGCCTGGGCGTTTTATCGCGCCGGTGAACAAATGCATTGGGTCGGGCAGGGCGACCCGCGGGCGCAATGGCCTTCAAGCGTTGCGAATGAAGAGTTTGAAGCCTTTTGCCTGACCTCGAACCTGCATGGTTGGCCGACCGGCAGAGGCGAAAGTGTGCTGGGTTGGCTGCTCGCGCCAGTCAAAGATGCTGCGGAGCCTGCGTTCGCCGAGTTTGCCCAGCGCCTGGGCATTGAGCTGCAGACCAATACCCTTGCCCGCGCGCAGATCACTCAGCGAGTGCTGTATGAAATTACCTATCTGGCCAGTTCGACCCGTGACCGGTCGGTGTTTCTGGTGGGGGTTCACCGGCTGCTGGCCAGCCTGATCGACGCCGAAAACTTCTATCTGGCGCTGTATAACCCGCACACGGGCAAGATCGACTACCCGTATTACGTGGACATCATCGACGTTGATGCCCTGGAATCCGAAAACTACGAATACCTTGACCGTTCGCGCCTGTCGCTGACCGGGCAGGTGTTGACCACTGGCCAGCCGTTGTTGATCGACGCTGCTGGCATTCTCGCGGCCCAGGCCGAAAAGCGATTCTACTGCGTGGGCGATCGTCCCGAGTTCTGGATGGGCGCACCGCTGAAAAATGCCTCGGATGAGGTGTTTGGCATGCTGGCGATGCAGGTCTATGACGTTTCCCGTATCTACAGCGCTGAAGACCGCGCGCTGTTTCTGGTGGTAGCCCGCCACGTGGCCATGGCGCTGGACCGGATTCTGCACCGAGAGGACCTGGAAGAAACGGTGATGCGTCGTACCCTGGAACTTTCGGCACTCAACGACGCATTGCGCCAGGAAGTGGCAGACCGGGAGCGTGCCGAACATCTGCAGGGCGCGTTGTTCCAGATTGCAGAACTGTCCAGCCAGCCTGGCGATATGGCTGAGTTGTTTCAAACCTTGCATGGCATCGTCGGTGATCTGCTGTTCGCGCAGAACTTCTACATTGCACTGTTCGACGACGCGACCGGTGAAGTGACCTTTCCCTATTACGTGGATGAACGGCAGACGACCATCCCGGCGGCACGGCGTGGGCGCAGGGGCTTGACTGAATATGTGATTCGTCAGCGTCGACCTTGCCTGATTGATGCCGGCGAGGCCGAGCGGCTGTCCGCGCAGGGTGAAATCGAAATTGCCCACGAGTCTGTACGCTCCTACTCCTGGCTGGGCATCCCGTTGTTCGAAGACGACGTGGTGCGTGGCGTGCTGGCGGTGCAAAGCTATACCTCGCAGGTGCGCTATACCCTGCGTGACCAGGAACTGCTGACTTTCGTATCGCGGCACATTGACACTGCGTTGTCCCGACGCACCGCGGCCGAAGCGATCCATGCCGCCAACCTCCAGCTGGAAGCCCGGGTGCAGAGCCGCACCCGCGAGCTCGATCACGCCAATGCCAAGTTGCAGCACGAAAACGCTCACGATGCGCTGACCGGGTTGCCGAATCGCACCTATCTGCAACAGCGCCTCAATCTGGCCTGGTCACGGTTCGGCAGCGAAGGCGGGCACCTGGCGGTGATGTTCATCGATCTCGACCGCTTCAAGATGGTCAACGACAGCCTCGGCCACCATTTTGGCGACCTGCTGTTGATGCAGGCGGCCCAGCGTCTGCGCGGTTGCCTGCGTGACACCGACATGCTGGCGCGCCTGGGGGGCGACGAGTTTTCGGTGCTGGCCCCCGAGGCCCCGCTGGAGGTGATGATCGAAATCGCCGAGCGGATCCTGGTGGCGTTCGACCTGCCGTTTTTCATCAACGGCCATGAAGTTTTCTCCTCGTGCAGCATCGGTATTGTCAGCGCCGACAGTCAGTTCCACCACGAGCCCGCCGACTTGTTGCGCGATGCCGATGCAGCGATGTACCGGGTCAAGAGTGCGGGGCGCGACAGCTACGCGGTGTTCAACCAGGAAGTGCGCCGTGAAGTCTCGGACCAGGTCGAGCGTGAAGGCGCCTTGCGCAACGCGCTCAAGCGTACTGACGAACTGCTGCCGTATTTCCAGCCGATAGTCAGCGTCGAAACGGGTGAGCTGTTGGCCCTTGAAGCGCTGATCCGCTGGCATCAGCCGGGTGGCCGGGTGATCGCGCCGGGCGAGTTCTTGCCGGATGTCGAGGGTTTGCGCCTGATCGGTCGACTGGACCTGTACATGCTGGGCAGCATTGCAGCGATTCTCGCACAGCCCGAACATGCCAATTGGCCTGCGGTGCACGTCAATTGCTCCAGCTACAGCATGACGCGTCCCGACTTTGCCAGTGAGGTGCTGGCACTGTTGGCGCAGCACCAGGTCTCGCCATCGCGAATCTGCCTGGAATTGACCGAAGGGGCACTGGTCGCCGAGCCGGCGATTGCCCGCCAGACCATGCAGCAACTGGCTGACAATGGCATGTCGGTGGTGCTCGATGACTTCGGTGCAGGGTTTTCCTCCCTGAGCTATGTGCATCAATACCGTTTCAGCGGCTTGAAAATCGACAAGTCGTTCATCCTCGAACTGACCACCAGTTCCCGCAGTCGCGCGATCGTCCGGGCGATTGTGCGGATGGCCGAATCGCTGGACCTGAGTGTGGTGGCCGAAGGTGTCGAGGATGAAGCGACGCTGGATCTGCTGCGTGAGATCGGGGCAGGGCAGGCCCAGGGTTATCATTTCGCCAGGCCGATGGCGTTGAAGGCACTGTTGGAGAGTTCACTGCTCGATCGCCAGGATTGTTGATGTTTCGAGGCACAGGCATTGACGCCATGCCATGGTATGAACAACGCTCGGAAAAATCTGGAGCGCCCAATGCCGCCCATCACCACGCGCCTGTTGGCATTGTCTGTTCTTTGCCTGGCACTTGAAGTCCCGGCCCAGAGCAACGGCTGCCCGGCTGGCGAGAAACAAGTGTGCCTGGACGGCTGCATCTGCCTGCCGGACCTGGTGCCTGATGACGTCTACCAGATCGCGGCACCTGCCCTGGCCCTGTGGCTGACCCAGGCCCGCGCCGAAGCCGCCAGCGCCGGCCTTCAACCCGTTCCAGCGCACATCCGCGAGCAGCTGCTGCACTGGTACGACCCCGGTGTCCTCGATACCGCGCGCTACAAAATCAGCGACAACGGCCAACTTACCGCCGCCAATGCCATGCTGCAAAACCCCGATGTCGGTGCCGTGACGCTGATCGATGTCATCCTCTTCCGGGACGCTCAATCCGCCGAACAGGACATCGCGCTCTGGGCTCACGAACTGAAACATGTGCAGCAGTATCAGGAATGGGGAGTGCAGGGATTTGCCCAACGCTATACCCAGGATTTCAATGCCGTGGAGGCGCCGGCTTATGCCATACAGGCTGAGGTCAGGCGCTCGCTGCGCAAAGAAACTTACTGAAGGGCAGCGTATTTCCCCGTCATTTCCGTGTACTACCCCTTTGGGAGTACTCACTCCGCGTGATAGGAAGTTTTTCCACGATACGCATACTTGTCGGGCCTTTGACAAAGTCATCCGCTTCCTGGCCAGGACGCTTTTTACCCGAAAGGTCTGACAATGAAACTTGAACTCTTACAGTTGGCGGGTCGCGATGGCGATGTCGCTTACAACCTGGAACGCATTCTACGGGCGATTGCCGAAAGTGTGCCTGGCACCGATATCCTGATGTTCCCCGAGTCGTTTATCACCGGCTTTCTCGACCACGGTAATATTGCCCGGCTCGCCGAACCCGTTTCCGGTCCCAGCGTCCAGGCAATCTGCGCTGCTGCCCGGCAGAGAGATGTCGCGGTAGTTGTGGGTTTGATCGAGCGCGATGGCGAGCGCTTTTACAACACCACGTTGTTCATTACCCCGGAAGGCGTGGCGCTCAGTTATCGCAAGACTCATCTGTGGGTCGGTGAACCTGGCCTCGTGCTGCCTGGCGACCGTTTTTCCACCGTGCAATGGCGCGGGGTGCGTATCGGTTTGTTGGTCTGCTACGACATTGAGTTCCCGGAAGGCGCGTGCGCATTGGCGGCACTCGGCGCGGAGCTGATTCTGATCACTGACGGCAACATGGAACCTTACGGCCACGTTCACCATACCGCCGTTGCCGCCAGAGCCCAGGAAAATCAGGTCTTCGCCGCCATGGTGAACCGCGTCGGTGAGGGTGCAGGCGAAGTCTTCGCAGGGGGCAGCAGCGTAGTCGATCCGTTCGGCAAGCGACTGTTTGAAGCCGGATCCCAGGAGTGCCGGCATGTCGTCGAACTGGACATGACGCAGATCGCACCGGCACGCGCGCTCTATGACTATCGCGCGCAGAAGCGCTTGCAATTGCACGGTGCGCTCAATGAGCAGGCGGACGGTCGCCGTGAGTTATTGATCCCCTGAGCGACGAACCCTGTTTCGCTTCCCAACAAGAACAATATCGCGGCGGACCGCCAATCGATGGCCGATTCGCCAGGAGCACCCCATGAAAGCAATGCGATTGCTGCACCTTGGCTTGTTCACTTTTTGCGGGCTGGGCACAGCCGCCAGTTGGGCGCAGGCCCCCAGCGTGAACTTGTACAACTGGTATGACTTCATTGCCCCGCAGGCGCCGAAGGAATTCGAGCAGGAGACCGGCACACCTATGGTGCTGGATACTTTTGATAGCTCTGAAGTCATGCAGAGCAAGTTGATGGTCGGACGTAGCGGATACGACGTAGTGGTGGTGACCAACAGTGCGCTGCCCAACCTGATCAAGGCCGGCGTACTCCAGGAGCTCGATGGCAGCCAATTGAGCAACCGCTCGAACCTTGATCCCGAGATTCTCGCCAAGGTCGCGCAGAACGATCCCGGTAATCGCTATGCAATCCCCTACATGTGGGGCACCACGGGTATCGGCTATGACGTGGATCAGGTGACCAAGGTACTGGGGGCGGCTGCCCCGGTGGACTCCTGGGATCTGATCTTCAAGGAAGAAAATATCGCCAGGCTCAGCCAATGCGGCGTCGCGATGCTCGACTCCCCCAGCGAGATCATTCCGATCGCCTTGCACTATCTCGGCTTGCCGCCCGACAGTAAAAATCCCGATGACTATGCAAAAGCCGAAGCGTTACTGCTGAAAATTCGTCCCTACATCACCTATTTTGATTCGTCACGGTTCATCACTGACCTGGCCAACGGCAATATTTGCGCTGTAGTGGCCTGGTCAGGTGGGGTGTACGACGCAAAGATCAACGCCGAACGCGCCAATAACGGTCGCCACCTGGCCTATCGGATTCCGCGCGAGGGCTCGTCGGTCTGGATGGAAACGCTGGTGTTGCTCAAGGATGCCCCTCATCCGCAGCAAGGCTTGAGCTTTATCAACTACATGATGCGCCCCGACATCATCGCTAAAAGCTCCAACTACCTGGGTTATCCCAACGGCAACAAGAGCGCCATGGCGTATGTCGATGAAGGGTTGAAGAACAATCCTGACGTCTATCCCCCGGCGGCAACACTGGCCACGCTGTTTCCCGACCAGCCACTGCCGCTCAAAATCGAACGCATTCGGACCCGGGTCTGGAGCAAGGTTAAAAGCGGGACCTGAATCCGTACATCAAGGGTGAACCGCAGCCGCGGTCCGGAAAAGAAACCGCGGCGACGGATCAATCAGGCGGCAGGGAGCAGGCCTTTCTGTCTGGCGACATGAGTCGCCATTGCGTCCATCAAATCCGGGGACAGGCAGTCATAGGGTTCCAGGCCGATCGAGCGCAGGCGCTCGCGAATAGCCTTCATTTGCGCTGGCGGTGTGCCGGTTTCGATGATGGAGGACACGAACGCCGCGAATCCCGGCGCAGCCCATCCGCTCTGTGGCGAAAGCTCGGTGTGGACGAAGTCCAGACCATAGAACGCATGGTTCTTGTTCTCGATGCGCCCAAAGAGATGGGCGTGACACTGCTTGCAGGCGTGGCGCTGGATGGTGGCGGTTTCGTCGACAATCGCCAGTTTTTCGCCGTGGGCAATGACGCTGACCTTATCCCGAGGCACTACGGCGATGACGGCGAATATCGCGTTTTTCGGTTTCCAGCATTTGCTGCAACCGCAGGCGTGGTTATACAGGGTTTGCGCGTCGATCCTGACCTCGACCTTGTCGGTCGCACACAGGCATTGCAGGGTGCCACCGGTGAAATTCGCGGCGGCGGGCTGGATGCCATTGTCCAGTACAGGGTGAAGTTGCAAGGTGCTCATGCTGGCTTCTCCGTTTCAGGGTGTCAGACAAAAGTGCCCGGGGCCGTGCCCCAGACTGGTAGTTCATCGGATTTCGAAAAGGACACAGTGCATAAACGGGTGACCTCCTTCGGTGCGACCGGTCGGTTCTCAATGCTCATGGGCATGTGAATGGATGGAAAGGGCCCCCGGTACCTTGGTGCGTTCGAGCCCTCCGCGTTCCAGCCACCGCAGGGTCTGCACATAGGCGCGCTGCAGCAAGGACTCGGTCTGGTCAAAGTTGAACACCGAGACATCCACGGGGCACAAGGGCGGGACGATGTGCAGGCTGGTGAGCGTGCGGAAGTGTTCGATGTCGTTCACCAGTTGGCGCATGCTCATCAGATTGACGGTGTGCAGGGCCAAGGCGACCAGGCCTCGGGGCGGTTGTGTCAGGGCGCAACTTATGCCGGTGGGGATGACCACGACGTTGGTGGCTCCCAAGGCGACGGCAGTCGAAATGGGTGTATTGCTTGCCACACCGCCGTCAACCAGGAACCGGTCGGCGATTTGTACGCAGGGGAATACCAGCGGGATGGCTGCGCTGGCCAGTAACGCCTGCTCGAGTTCGCCACTGGACAGAACGGTCTCGGCACCACTGAGCAGGTCGGTGGTGACGATGTGCAGGGGCAGCGCCGCCTCCTCAATGCGATGAATGGGCAGTGCCTGACCCAGCAATCGGTTCAAGGCCGCCGGTTGCAACAGAAAGCCGCGCCGCTTGATCAGTCCTCGACAGGTATCGAGCCAGGAGAGGGGAAAGATGTCGGTTTTACTCAGCCCCCGCCAGAATCCGGCGAGCGCCTCAACGCCATCGGAATCGGGCCTTGCGGCAAAGTAGGCACCGTTGATGGCGCCTACCGAAGCGCCAACCACCATGTCGAATCGAACATTGGCCTCGACCAGGGCCCGCAACATGCCGACCTGCACCGCACCCAGGCTGCCGCCACCAGCGAATACGATTGCGGTTTTGGTCGCCATGGCCGAAGTCTCGGTGCAGAAATGTATCGAGTCAGTGTAGCTGAGGGATAACTGTTACTTGCAGTGCTCGCCGTTGAGGCGGTTTTCAGCGCTTGCTTATGGCCAACCGAGCTGCGAACAGCACAAAGACCAGGCCTGTTGTGCGATCCATCCATGTGATGACCTTCTCACGCCGCAGAACGCCGGCGAGTTGTTGAGTTGCGCCAATCAACGTCGACGACCACAACAAGCCGAGCACTACGTGAATGCTCACCAAACCGAATGTCCAGGCAATCAGGTTGTGCCCTTGGGGAATGAACTGAGGGAGAAAGGAAACGTAGAAAATCCCGATCTTGGGATTGAGGACGTTGCCCATCATGCCCTTCAGGAACCAGTTTGCATTCGGCCTTGCGTCCGCTTCGACGGGCGATAATGAGTTGCGCGGGCGCAGCAACATGTTCAGTCCGAGCCACGCCAGGTAAGCGGCGCCGCAGTACTTCAACAGGCTGTACGCCAGCCCCGATACTGCAATCAGAGCACCCAGGCCAAAGGCGACGGCAGCGCCCCACAACAAGCAGCCGGCATTGATACCCAGGGCTGCGCGAAACGCCTGCTGTTTGCCTTCCACCGTTGCGGTTCGCAAGACCAGGGCGGTATCGAGGCCCGGTGTCAGCGTCAGCAGGGTGGCGGCAAAGGTAAAGGCAAGGAGGTTGTCGGCAATGGACATCGGCGTATGACTTTAAAGTGATGAAGCCCGAACGTTAGCACATGGCTGGCAGGCTTCAGATTTCGTTGAGTGCTCTAAACGCCGCTCTTGCGTCCAGAGTCAAGAGCGTGCTGACGCGGCCAGACCTGTCCCGCTGGCTCAACCGGGTGGTGGGATCGATCTTCATCTGCTTCGGCGCCGCCATCCTGACCATGCGTCGACAGGCTGTATAAGAGGAGGGCGGCTACCAGCACAGTGCAGCCGATCAGCAGAAACTGAACCGGGTGCACTCCAATGTGTTTTTCCGCTTGTCAGCCGACGTGGCCGGTCACCTGAGCGCATAGCCTTGTCAACTGTTCGGCCAGATCGATCACTCGGCGTGGTGCGTCGGGGCGCAGGTGGAGCGCGATTTCCAGTGGCGCCAGTTCGGCGAAGGACTCGGCCACGCCCAACCGTCGGTGGCCGGGCAGTGCAAGTCGCGAGGGGAGCACGCTGACGCCGAGACCATCGGCGACTGCCGAGCGGACGCTCGCGAGGCTCGCACTGCTGTAGCCAATGCGCCAGCGTCGGCCGGCGCTCTCCAGTGCGTGGATCATTTCATCGCGATACAAGCCGCCGACCGGAAACACCACCAGTGGCAGCGGGTCGCGCTCGTATGTTGGTTCCTTGAGGCTGTCGAACCAGGCGAGCGGTTCGGGCCAGGCGGCATGTCCCACAACCTGTCCAGGGCGCTGCTTGATCAGCACCAGGTCGTAGTCGCCGGCACAAAACTGTTGCCATAGCGTGTTGCTCAGCCCACTGCTGATCTCAAGCCTTATCGACGGGTGCGCGCGTGCGAAGGCGCCAAGCGTTGGCGTCAGCAAGTCCGAGGCGAAGTCTTCTGGCACGCCGATGTGCACCTCGCCCTGTGCGTGGCCCTTGCGTAACTCCTCCACTACCTCTTCCATCAGCCCCAGAACCCGGCGCGCATAGCCGAGCAAGCGCTCGCCGTCCTCGGTGGTGACGACGTAGCGCCCGCTGCGGTTGAGCAACTCACAGCCGAGTTGCTCCTCGAGGCGCTTCAACTGTTGGCTGATGGTCGACTGGCTCAAGTGCACGCGTTCACCGGCGCGCGTGAAACTGCCGCTCTCTACCACCGCGACGAAACTCTTGAGCAGCAACGGATCCATCAGCGTCGAAGTCATTACATTCCCCACTAATTGCCATTCGAACATTTAATTTCCGAATGATAGCACCTGCTCTTAATCTTGCAGCACAGCCTCTGACGCGGCCTGTTGACCAGAATCTCCAAGGTAAATGTGATGACAAGTGACGTGACGCTGATGCAAGAGATGCTGCCGAACCGGCATTCGCACCGGCCGCAAAGAAGTGCCCGCCATGACTGACCATGAATCGGCTTGCATCGCTACGAGCGTGTCGCGCACAGGTGAAGTATCACTGACGGCACTGGTGCTCATGGTGCTGCTGGGCTTGAATTTGCGGCCATTCCTGACTTCGGTGGGCCCGGTGCTCGATCTGGTGCGCGCTGATATTGGCCTCGATTTTCGCGCCGCCGCGATGTTGACCACCTTGCCGTTCGTGCTGATGGGCCTGATTGCCTTCATTGGCATCGGTGTCGCACGCCGCTTCGGCGAAAGGCGGGCGCTGGCCGGCGCATTGGTGCTCTTGATGCTCGGGTGCGCGTCACGTGCCGTGGTCAAGGACGGCGCGCAGTTGATTATCGGCGCCGGTATCGCCGGCACCGGTGTAGCGGTGATCCAGGCCTTGATACCGGGTGTCGTCAAACGCTGGTTTCCTGAACGGATAGCGATGGCGATGGGGCTCTACTCGGCGGCATTGGTCGGTGGCGGGGCGCTGGGCTCGCTGGCCAGCACGTGGCTGAATACGTATGGCGGCTGGAGGCTGGGGCTTTCCATGTGGGCGTTGCCAGCGCTTGCCGTGCTCTTGCTTTGGCTGGTGTGCGCGCCACGCACGCCGCCGATAGAAGCTCGCGGACCTGTACCGGCCTTGACCGGCAGCTTTTTCAAGAATCGGCGTGCCTGGCAGTTGGCCGCCTACTTTGGGCTTACCAACAGCGGTTACTCGAGTCTGGTGGCATGGCTGCCTTCCTTCTACCAGCAGCAGAACATGGGCCTGCAGGCCTCGGGCAACTTGCTCGCGTGGCTGGCGATGTTCCAGGCGACGGCGGCGTTCGCCATGCCGATGCTCGCCCGCCGCAGCGCTGACCGGCGCGGAGCCTTATGGCTGACGATCGCGCTGCAGGCCGTAGGCTTCGCCGGTTTCGCGCTTGCCCCCAACGCAGCGCCGTGGTTGTGGGTCGCACTGGCCGGTTTCGGCCTCGGCGGGTTCTTCTCGCTCAGTCTGATTGTCAGCCTCGACCACTTGCCCAATGCACAAGCGGCCGGGACCTTGGCGGCCTTCGTTCAGGGCATCGGTTTCCTGCTCGCATCGAGTGCTCCCTGGTTGATCGGCTGGCTACGCGACTCCGGCGGCAGCTTCATCACCGGTTGGTGGTTGCACATTGGGGTGCTCGCGGCGATGGCGGTGCTGACGATCAAGTTCTCTCCGGCGAGCTACCGACGCAGCATGCAAGCGGTGTGATGAATACTTGTAGGAGCGAGCTCTGCTCGCGATGGTCGTTAACGATTACGCGTGTTTACTGATTAAACGCGGCGCTCTCAAGTACATCGTGAGCGAGCTCGCTCCTACAGGGAGCGGTATTACATACAGGATCAGCCATTTTTTATAACCGCAATACCCATGTGCTTACGGAGAATAATATGAAGAAGTTCGCAGTTTCAGTTGTTCTGGCCTTGGCCGCCAGCGGCGTCTACGCGAAAGACTTGCAAGTCATTCGCTTCGGTGTTGACCCCACTTACGCCCCGTTCGAGTCGAAGGCGCCCGATGGCAGCCTTGTGGGCTTCGATATCGATCTTGGCAACGCGATCTGCGAACAGCTGAAGGTCAAGTGCGTATGGGTCGAGAACTCCTTCGACGGCATCATCCCGGCGCTCAAAGCCAAGAAGTTCGATGGCATTCTTTCCTCCATGAGCGTGACCGAGAAACGTCAGGCGCAGATAGCCTTCTCCGACAAGATCAGTAATGTCCTGCCTCGTCTCATCGCAAAAAAAGGCTCCGTTCTGCTGCCAACGGCCGAATCCCTCCAAGGCAAGCGTGTCGGAATCGAGCAGGGCTCCACGCAGGAAACCTATGCCAGGACTTACTGGGCGCCGAAAGGCGTCACCGTAACGACCTACCAGAACCAGGATCTTGTTTACCAGGACTTGATCGCCGGCCGCCTGGATGCAGCGCTGCAGTCTTCAGTCCAGGCCGACCTGGGTTTTTTGAAAACCGAGAGCGGACGTGATTTCGCTTTTGCCGGCCCGGAATTGCGCGACCCGAAAACGCTCGGTGTGGGAGCGGGAATCGGCTTGCGCAAGGAAGACAATGAACTACGCGAACAGATCAATGGGGCGCTTGCCGAGATTATCAAGGACGGCACTTACCAGAAAATCTCCGATAAATATTTCTCCTTTGATATCTACAACTAATCGATTGCAACGTCAGCCCGCGATGGAATCATTCGGCCTGAATGTATTCGAGTCATTTACGAATCCAAACTTTTGCGGCATTCAAAAACAAGAAAAACACGATTGAACAAGACAGGCAGCATCGGCTGATCTTTCGAGTTCAAGGAGAATGTAATGTCCTTGGCAGACTATGGGCCGCTGATCGCGAGTGGTACCTGGATGACACTGAAGCTGGCCACATTATCGCTGCTGGCCTCGGTACTGATTGGATTGGCGGGCGCCAGTTCCAAGTTGTCGGGTAATCGGTGGCTGCGCAATATCGCCACCCTCTATACCACGATGATACGCAGTGTTCCCGACCTGGTGACCATGCTGTTGCTGTTCTACAGCATTCAGATCCTCCTCAACCAGATCACCGAAGGGCTTGGAATGGATCAGATTGATATTGATCCCTTTCTCGCGGGAGTAGTGACACTTGCGTTTATCTACGGTGCTTATTTTACCGAGACGTTCCGCGGTGCTTTCCAGGCAGTCCCACGCGGTCAGACAGAGGCGGCCATGGCCTATGGCCTCAGTCGATGGCAGGCGTTCTATCGGGTCCTGTTCCCGCAAATGATGCGTTTTGCCTTGCCCGGTATTGCCAACAACTGGCAGGTCATGATCAAGGCAACCGCACTGGTGTCCATCATTGGCCTGTCCGATATCGTCAGGGCCACCCAGGACGCCGGCAAGAGTTCCATGCAGCTGTTTTACTTTACCGTGATCGGTGCACTGATTTATCTCGTCATTACCACGGTCTCAAACGGCGTCTTGATATGGCTCAAGCATCATTACTCCGTCGGTGTTCGGGAGGCTGAACTGTGATCGCGATTATCCAGGAATATTGGCAAGCGTATTTGTGGTCGGACGGCGCCAACTTTTCCGGCCTGGCAATCACCTTGTGGCTGCTGGTGCTGTCGATCGCGATCGGATTCGTGCTGTCGGTGCCGCTGGCCGTGGCTCGGGTTTCAAAAAACAAGTTCGTCCGACTTCCCGTCTGGTTCTACACCTATGTGTTTCGTGGCACGCCGCTCTATATACAACTGTTGATCATCTACACCGGTGTCTACAGCCTGAGCGTGGTGCGCGAGCATGAATTCCTCGACATGTTCTTTCGCGAAGGCTTCAACTGCACGGTGCTGGCGTTCGCGCTCAATACCTGCGCCTACACCACGGAAGTCTTCGCTGGCGCGATCAAGTCGGTGCCGTACGGCGAGGTAGAAGCGGCCCGGGCCTTCGGCATGTCGAAGTTCAACCTGTACCGCCGCATCATCCTGCCCTCGGCGCTGCGTCGCGCACTGCCGTACTACAGCAACGAGGTGATCATGATGCTGCATTCGACCTCGGTGGCGTTCACCGCCACGGTGCCCGACATCCTGAAGGTCGCCCGCGACGTCAACTCGGCCACCTATGCAGCGTTCGAGGCTTTCTTCATCGCCGCACTGTTGTACGCAGTGATTGCGCTGTCACTTGTCTGGCTATTTCGTCGCGGTGAAACCCGCTGGCTGGCCTTCCTGAAACCCCAGGCCGCCTGAAGGCCGCATACGCAGGTTCAAAACCATGTACAAACTGACCGTAGACGATCTGTACAAGAAATATGGCAATCACGAGGTGCTCAAGGGCGTGTCGATCAAGGCCAAGGCAGGCGACGTGATCAGCATCATCGGCTCCTCAGGTTCAGGCAAGAGTACCTTCTTGCGCTGCATCAACTTCCTCGAGCAACCGTGCGCCGGCCGAATCACGGTGAACGCCGAGGAAATCCGCACCGAGAAGGACCGGAACGGCGGGCTGCGCGTGGCCAGCCAGAAGCAGCTGCAAAGCATGCGCACCAAGCTGTCCATGGTGTTCCAGCACTTCAACCTGTGGGCGCACATGTCTGTGCTGGAAAACGTGATCGAGGCGCCGATGCATGCGCTTGGCCTCAGCCGCGATGAGGCGGTGGCTCGCGCACGCAAGTACCTGGCCAAGGTCGGCCTGCCGGCCAGCATGGAGGCAAAGTACCCGTCGCATTTGTCCGGCGGTCAGCAGCAGCGAGTGGCGATCGCCCGGGCCCTGGCGATGGAGCCGCAAGTGATGCTGTTCGACGAGCCGACCTCGGCGCTCGACCCCGAGCTGGTCGGTGAGGTGCTGAAGGTGATGCAGGCCCTGGCCGAAGAGGGCAGGACCATGGTGGTGGTCACGCACGAGATGGCCTTTGCCCGCGAGGTGTCCAACCACGTGATCTTCCTGCACCAGGGCAAAATCGAGGAAGAAGGCAGCCCGGAGCAACTGTTCAGGCACACCAGGAGTGAGCGACTCAAGCAGTTCCTTGCCGGCAACTTGAAGTAGCCCTTTGGGTAACCCCTTAAAGAGTGCCCCGTTGGCCATCTGGCGGCGGGGGCACGCTCAAACCGTGATGAGGTTCAAATGACGTTCTGGTTGCGTAATGTCCGCCCCTATGGCGGCGAAATCGAAGATGTACAGATTGTCGAGGGGCGTATCGGCGATCGTCGGCCAGCCAGTGGCAATCCAGTCGCCGGCCCTGACCTTGACGGACAGGGTCAACTACTCGTTCCGTCACTGGTAGAAAGCCATATCCATCTGGACAAGACCCTGTGGGGACAGCCATGGCGGCCACACAGTGCAGGCCCAAACCTCAAGGCGCGCATAGCGAACGAACGGCAAATCCTGCGCGAGCTCACATCACCCATTGCCGAGCGCGCGGGTGCCCTGCTGGAACAATGCATCGCTCGCGGCTCGCTGTTGTTGCGCTGTCATGTCGACGCCGATCCGGAGTTGGGTATCGAGCATGTGGAGGCCATGCTGGAGCTGCGCGAACGCTACGCCGACCTGGTGGATATCGAGTTCGTCACCTTTCCTCAGGTTGGCCTGGTCAACCGCCCCGGGGTTGAAGCATTGATGCGAGAAGCCCTGGGTCTGGGGGTTGAGGTAGTAGGGGGGCTGGACCCCTGCGGCATAGACAATGATCCGATCGCGCACCTGTCGATCCTGTTCGAGCTCGCAGACAGGTTTGATCGCGGTATCGATATCCACCTGCATGACGGTGGGGAGCTGGGGCTTTGGCAGATTGCTCGCATCATTGATTTCACAGAGCGTTATCAACGGCAGGGGCGAGTCATGATCAGCCATGCCTTTTGCCTGGGCATGAAAGACTGGGCTCAAGTGCTGCCGTTGGCTGAACGCCTGGCTGCCAACAAAATTTCCCTGATGACCACGGCGCCATCTGATATTGCCATCCCGCCCTTTGCCGAGCTGCGCTCAGTGGGGGTAAACGTCTGCCTCGGTTCAGATGGCATTCGCGACGCATGGACTCCAATGGGCAATGGCGACATGCTCGAACGCGCGATGCTGCTCGCGTTGCGCTGCGGCATGCGAACGGACCCTGAAATCTGCGCAGCGTTCGAAGCCGCTGCCGGCAATGGGGCCCAGGCACTGGGGCGAAGTGATCATGGATTGGCGACAGGGCAAACAGCCAACTTGTTACTGTTGCCCGCAGAGACACTGAGTGAAGCCGTTGTCGCTCGGCCGCTGGCGCGGACGGTGATCAGCCGCGGCATCGTCGTGGCGAAAAATGGCAGCCTGCTGCAGAGCCGCCTGTGACCCAAAACACTTTGCCCCCAGCCTCAACCGGATGCCCTGTATGACACATCGTGACGCCCCCCTCAACAAAGCAGACCTGCTGATCGAGCATGGCGTGGTCATCACCGTGGACGACCAACGGCGCGTCATTGAGGACGGCGCAGTGGCCGTGCTCGGCAACCGCATCGTAGCGGTGGGGCGCACGGATGAACTGCGGGCTCGCTTCACTGCTGAAAAAGTCATCGATGCACGCAACAAGGCGGTGCTCCCGGGCTTGATCGACAGCCACGCCCATGCCGGCCACGCGATGCTGAAAACCATCGGCGGCGGGGAGGGCGATGCCTGGATGAAGGCTTGCGAGACCATTTACACCTCGGCCTCCGGAGTCGGGTTCTGGGAGGTCGACGCCAGGTTGTCAGCGCTGGAACGGCTGAAATGCGGCACCACCACCGGCGTGTCGCTACTGGGCGGAGGCGATTCGATCATGCGGGTCGACGACCCGGTCTACGCGCAACGCCACGCCCAGGCCATTGCCGAAATCGGTACCCGCTCGGTGGTAGCCGTCGGGCCGTCGCGGCCGCCAGCGCCGCGCACCTACCTGGACTGGTCGACCGAATCGCCCACTCGGCGCGAAGTCAATTTCGAGACCATGTTCGAGGTCTGCGAAGAAATCGCCAGGAGCTGCGACGGTATGGGTGATGGCCGGGTACGCATTGCCATTACGCTGCCGGTGTACGCGCCACAATACGAGCCCGGCCATCGGGAGTTGGCACCTCTGTTCCGCCAGCAAGCACAGGATTACCTGGCCCTGGCCCACCGCCATGGTCTTACGTTCACCCAGGATGGCCACCGCGCCGGTACGCTGGCGCTGGCCCACCGCGAACTGGGCCTGCTCGGCCCGACATCCTTCATGTCGCACTGCATTGACCTGACAGAGGAAGACATCGCCCTGTGCCGCGAGACACAGACCAGAATCGTGCACAACCCGAGCGCCATCATGTCGATCCTGGGCCGCTGCCCGGTGCCGGAACTGATCGAGGCCAATGTAACCGTCGCCCTCGGCTCCGACGGCGCCGCCCCGGACCGTGGTTACGACATGTTCCGCCACATGTTCCAGTGCATGCACTACCACCGCCGCCATTTCCGCGACCCGGACATCCTGCCCCAGGGCAAGGTGCTGGAAATGGTCACTATCGATGCCGCCAAAGCACTGTCGATGGAACATGAGATCGGCTCGCTGGAAGTCGGCAAGAAAGCCGACATCATTCTGATCGACCTGTTCAAACCGCACCTGATGCCGATGAACATGCCGGTCCACCGTGTCACTTGCTTCGCCAACGGCGCTGACGTGTGTACCACTATCGTCGATGGCAGGATCCTGATGGAAGACTACGTCGTACGCGCCGTCGACGAGGCTGCTGTGCTGGTCGCGGTGCAAGAGGAGTCGGAACGCATGCTGGATCGTAGTGGCTTGCGCCATCTGACAGACGAATCGAATAACCTCTGGCGGATGGCTCGGTATCATGCGGCAGGTTGAGTAACGCGGCTGCAAATGCCGGCACAGCCTCAGGGCAATCAACCCCTGCCAAAAGCGGTCAATGAAACAGGGGCGCTTCTACCTCCAAAAATGGGGCATTTCACCCACCCAACCGGGCGTTTACCACCTGATTTGAGGAATATTCCCCGCCTCACCCATTCTCTCGCTCGAAACACCCGGAAACATCCTGTTAATTGATTTGAGCTTTTTCTTCGCTCGATTGAAATGGCTCATTAGTTGCAGCCCCCAGTTACCCGCAACAACTTTCGTCCCGCACATCATGGAGACAACGGGGCTTGCCAGGTTCGGCATGACGCGAGGGGTGAAAAATGAAAAACGCGACACCACCAAGCAGCTCCGTCGCTTCAAATGAGGAGCTTCTTATGAGTTCCATGATCAGGATTGGCATCGTTGATGATCACCCGCTGTTAAGGGATGGGGTCACGATGGCGCTGAAGAAAATAGCTGATTTTCAGGTAGTCGAGCAGGGTGGGTCTGCCGACGATGCCCTGGAAATTGCCGCCCGTTTTGCTCCGAATGTGTTGCTGATGGATGTAAATATGCCGGGCGACAGCTTTGCTGCCGTGCGAGCGATCTCGGCTTCTTCGCCGGCAGTCAAGGTTTTGATGCTGACGGTATCCGAGTCCATCGAGGACGCCTATTCCGCCCTCGAAGCGGGCGCGCAGGGATATGCGTTGAAAGGCATAAGCGGTCGTGAGCTTGTACAGATCATCAGAAACGTTGCCGCTGGTGAAACCTTCATTACACCCAGGCTTGCCAGCAAGCTGTTGAGCAATTTCAGAAAGCACGCGGATGACAAGCAAAAGGTCGAGCTGACCCATCGCGAAGAACAGGTTATCCGGGAAGTATCGAAGGGCCTGACCAACCGCGAGGTTGCCATCAAGCTCGAGCTCTGCGAGAAGACCATCAAGCACTACATGACGAATGTCATGTACAAGCTGCGCGTTCGCAACCGGACGCAGGCAGTCGCAGCAGTGAGACGGCATTGGGAGAGTGACCATATACCTGGCTTGTGTGGGGCTCTTCAACGCCGCGACTTGAATGACAATGGTTAGCCGGATAACGAGTCATAAGCGCTTGCGGTGACTTGAATGCAACGATCATGTTGGCACGGGTGATCAGATTCTGAACTGCGCCCTGACTTTGGTTCCGGCATGGGGCGCCGATTCAATGGTGAATATTCCGCCGAGGGATTCGACGCGATAGCGCATGCCGACAAGGCCCAGATGAGTTCTGCCTCGCCCCGGCACACTCGGTTTCTCGGTTGGAATACCCACTCCCGCATCCTCGACTTGCACTTGCAGCAGGCCTTCAGAGTGCGAGGCGCTGAGCTTTTGGCCTTTTCCTCCGGCGTGGATATAGGCATTGTTCAATGCTTCCTGGGCGAACCGGTAAATACAGATTTTATGCGCTATCGGTACATCGTCCGGAAGCGTATCAAGCTGCAGATCGACTCGTGTCTCGGTTCGCTCTTCGTGCCGCTGAACAAGCAATACCAGCGCATCGTGCAGGGTCAGGTCATTGACTTCGGGAACCGCCAGGCCAAGTGATATTTCCCGCACTTCGTTTAAAGCATCCTCGCCGGCACGTCTGATCATTTCGAGGGCTTCCCCATCCGAGGTGCCTGCCGAATCTTCGAGCTCTTCAAGGCGAAGGAGAATAAGTGACAACAGCTGGGCAGGACCGTCATGAAGATCGGCCCCGATCCGGCGAAGGGTGAGTTCATTGATTCTGGAGAATTCGCGATTGGCTGTAGTGACCTTGTGCTGAAGGGCGGCATTATTGGAGTGCAACCTGGCTTGCTCTTCCATTCGCCATTCAAGTGCTGTTTCCTGCAGCTTTATTATCTTGTCGCCACGCCGAACGATAAAAAACAAAAGCAAAATCATCGCCATCGTTGCTGTACCAACAACCGCCCATACTTTTTTGCGAACGTTATTGATTTCGCGCTGTAACGCTTGCGCGGTTTCGTAGAACTCACCAACCGCAATAATCTTTCCAGTACCCGCTTCGCGCAGTGGAGCAAAAATTTCATAGAACGGAATATTCAGGCTTCGCTCAAAAGCGTCCTCGGTATCATCATCAAGATCATCGTTCAGTTCTGTATAGATCTTGCCCGCCAGCGCCTGTGAGATCTCCTCTGTCGGAAAATTTTTATTGAACGTGGATTTGTCGGTGCTGTAGACAATCGTGCCGTCCGGGAGCCAGATCTTCACCGAGACAACATGTGTACTGAACGAGGTGCTGGACAGCAGGTTATCAATGGTCTGGATAGTTCCATCGGGGAGTTCCCTGGCAGTGGTCAGACCCTGGACGAAAGGTTCGAGAAAGTTCTCCATATACCGCGCCCCGGTCTCTGCCGCAGTTTGAACCGTTGCATCTTCGATACTCTGGCTTACGAGGTTTCCAACGAACGTCATGGTCAAACCCAGAATTACTGTGGCGCAGATCACGAACTGGGTTGAGCGGCTTAAATGGCGCAGTTTCGCAAGGGGGCCCTGTCTCCCGGGCACTCCACCACTGGACGTTTGGCCGACGTCTGATTCGACCAAGGTCTGATCCGATTCACTGACCAAGGTCTCAGAATTTGATTGGCCTTTCGTCTCTGTACACATCCGGGTAGCACCTCAATACTCATTTTCAATGGAGTGTAAAGCTGGCGGTAGAGGATGAAGGCGGGAGGCGCGATGAATAGTTTAAAAAGATTCTCGACCACTCTGGATAATCGCTATTTCCGGCAACAACAGCCGGGGGTCATTACCAATAGCGTGGTCGTCCATTCGCGCCTTGTACTGTCACCTTATGGCCATACAGACCAGGATGGAAACGTCAGCACGCTTGGTACTCAAGTCAAACCCGGTTCACCACCAGGCGTGTGGGAGCAGTCTCCAATACATACTAGTCAATTCGTGGTCGATGCCAGTTTTCTCCTGGATAAAAGGCTTGTTGACGAAGCCGCATGGACGCAGAACCGTGCCATCACCCCTCAGGAAGTCCCGGACTATGGCGATCTTCGCCAGCATTTTCCGGCCAATGACTCCGGTCGCTGGATGTGTGGCATCTGTGACAAGCCCACTATGCCTGAGAGAGCTCCATGGACAAATGCATAGAGCCCCGATACGTGACGGGGCGTTTAGCAAGTTGCACCTTCTATTCAACCTGCGTTCACGGGCCGTCGCCTCCTTGAGGCGCAATACCAGCCTGTAGGTACGGTTACCACGGGGAATTGACCCTTAGTTGAGCACTGCTGATTGCACGCCATTCAGCAAGGGCTCGGTGCGCCCGTACGACCAGGTCCCGTCGTTCAATTTTCGATTTTCATTTATGGGGTCCAACACTAAACCATGCGCTTGCAGCCGTGTTTCATGCGTGTGGTTTCCTGATTAGTCGAGCATCGAGGAATCAACCATGGCCAGCTTCATCAAGTCCGATCTCGAGTTCATTCTCGAACAAATTTTCATCGCCGAACGGCATGCGGCAGGCGTGAGTCTGGCTGACATGCTGCCGAACGTAGAAGTACCTTTCGGCCTGCGCACCGTCTCCGGCATCTACAACAATCTGGCCAATCCCCAGTTCGGTGCCGCCGACAACATCTTCCCGCGCATGACGCCGCCGGTGTTCAATACCGCGCAGGTACAGCCGGCCGGCTTCTTCGGCCCCACCGATCCTGGCGGAACCACGCCGACTTCCTACCAGCAGACCAGCGGTTTCGTCTTTGACTCGCAGCCGCGCATCATCAGCAACCTGATCGTCGACCAGACCGCCAACAACCCGGCGGCGGTCGCGGCCGCAGCGTTCAATCCGGATTCACAGACTGTCACCAGCCCCGGTCTGGACGGGCTGTTCGGCACCGCCGACGACGTTTCCGTCTTCAAGATCCCCAATATCACGCCGGACGCGGGCCTGACCGTGCCCTTCAACGCCTGGATGACCTTCTTCGGCCAGTTCTTCGACCATGGCCTGGACCTGGTCACCAAGGGTGGCAGCGGCACAGTGTTCATTCCGCTGCAGCCCGACGATCCACTGTTCGTGCCTGGTAGCCCGACCAACTTCATGGTGTTGACCCGGGCCACCAATCTGCCCGGTCCCGATGGCATCCTCGGCACGGCCGACGACATCCACGAACAGCAAAACACCACCTCGCCGTTTGTCGACCAGAACCAGACCTACAGCTCGCATCCCTCGCACCAGGTATTCCTGCGCGCCTATGAGATCAACGCCGCCGGCGATCCGGTCGCCACCGGCAAGCTGATCACCAATCGTGACCTGGGTGCCGATGGTGTGTTCGGCACGGCCGACGATGTCGAAACCGGTGGCATGGCCACCTGGAAGGTGGTCAAGGCCCAGGCCCATGATCTGCTCGGCATCAACCTGACCGATGCCGATGTGTTCAATCTGCCGCTGCTGGCGACCGACGCCTATGGCAACTTCATCAAGGGGCCCAACGGTCTTCCGCAAGTGGTGATGTTGGGCGCGGATGGCATTGCCGGCACCGCCGACGACATACTCGTCGAGGGTAACCGCGCCGCTCCCATCGACCTGACGAACGCCGTGCGCACCGGCCACCAGTTCCTCATCGACATTGCGCACAGCGCCGATCCGACTGGCGGCCTGACGCCCGACGCGGACAACGTCATTGGCGGCCCGCAAGCGCCCGGCACCTATGACAACGAGTTGCTGGATGCGCACTACATCGCCGGCGATGGCCGCGTCAACGAGAACATCGGCCTGACCACCGTTCACTCCGTTTTCCACCACGAACACAACCGGCTGGTTGATCAGACCAAGCAGACAGTGCTGGCTTCCGCCGACCTCGATTTCCTGAACAAGTGGCTGATGCCCGATGCCCAACTGACAGCGTTGCCAGTGACGCCGGCCGACATCGCGGCCCTGCACTGGAACGGCGAGCGGTTGTTCCAGGCCGCCAAGTTCGGCACCGAGATGCAATACCAGCACCTGGTGTTCGAGGAGTTCGCGCGCACCATCCAGCCGCAAGTGGACGTCTTCCTGGCACCCATGGGTAACGACACCACGATCGACCCGTCGATCGTCGCCGAGTTCGCGCACACGGTCTTTCGCTTCGGTCACTCGATGCTGGTGGAGACGGTCGATCGTTTCGATGCCAACTTCAACGTCGTCGGCGACGGAAATCCGACTGACCCGGGCAATCAACAGACCGGCCTGATCGCGGCCTTCCTCAACCCGCTGGCATTTGCTGCGAGCGGCCCGACCGCTGAGCAGGCGACAGGCGCCATCGTACGCGGCCTGACCCGCCAGGTCGGCAACGAGATCGACGAGTTCGTGACCGACGCGGTGCGCAACAACCTGGTCGGTCTGCCCCTGGACCTGGCCGCCCTCAACCTGGCGCGCGGCCGCGACACCGGCATCCCGTCGCTGAACGCGGCGCGGCGCGAGTTCTACCACATGACCGGCGACAGCCAGTTGACCCCCTACACCAGCTGGGCCGATTTCGTGCAGCACATGAAACACCCGGAATCGCTGATCAATTTCATCGCCGCCTACGGTACGCATTCAACCATCACTGGCGCTACGACGCTGGCGGCCAAGCGCGCCGCGGCTGCGGATCTCGTGCTCGGTAGCGCCACGGCACCGGCTGATCGCCTGGACTTCCTGCACAGTACCGGCGCCTGGGCCAGCACCGCCGGTGCGGACGGCATTCTGCACACTGCAGACGACGTGACCACCACCGGCCTGGACAACGTCGACTACTGGATCGGCGGCCTGGCTGAGGAGAAGATGCCCTTTGGCGGCCTGCTGGGTTCGTCCTTCAACTTCGTCTTCGAAACCCAGTTGGAAAACCTGCAGAACGGTGACCGCTTCTACTATCTGGCCCGCACCGCGGGACTCAACTTCGGCACTGAGCTTGAGAACAATTCGTTCGCCAACCTGGTGATGCTCAACAGCGACGCAACACACCTGCCGGCCAACATATTCCAGACGCCGGCCTTCATCCTCGAGACCGACCCGTTGCACCAGTTCAACCAGAGCGTGGTGGCCGGGCCGGACGGCATCGTCGGCACGGCCGACGATCTGCCTGCCAACGCCGATCCCTTCGGCCCGTCGGACCACCCGATAGGCTCACCTCGGATTGACCATTTCACGCCACTGGTGATCCGCGACAATCCCGACACAGTGGGCCCGGATACCAACTACCTGCACTACACCGGTGGTGATACGGTCGTGCTCGGCGGCACGGCCGGCAACGATATCCTCATTGCCGGCGACTCGGACGACGACACCGTCTATGGCGACGCCGGCAACGACCGGCTCGACGGCGGCTACGGCAACGACAACCTCTTTGGCGGCGCCGGTGACGACATCATCACTGACATCGGCGGCGCCGACGTCATCCACGGCGACGACGGCAACGACGTCATCCAGGCCGGCAACTCGATCCTCGCCGGCAACAATCTGGTCCTCGGCGGTGCGGGTAAAGACTTCATCATCACCACCGAAGACATCACGATGACCTTCGGCGGCGCGGGCGACGATTTCATCCTCGGCGCCAAGGTCAACCTGGCGCCCACCGGCAACGAAGGCGATGACTGGATCGAGGGCGGCACCCAGGACGGTGCACCCGGCGATAACATGAGCCCGACATTGACCGACGATGTGCCCGGTAACGACATCTTCATCGGAAAGGGTGGATTCGATGAAATGATCGGCGAGGGCGGCGATGACGTCTTTGTCGCCAGCGACGCGCAAGACAAGATGGACGGCATGTCCGGGTACGACTGGACCACCTACAAGAATGACCTGTACGGCGTGACCGTCGACATGGTCGTTCCCTTCTTCAGTCCCTATCACCCGGTGCCCGATGCCGCGGGCAATATCGTGGGTGCATTCGCGCAATCGCCCGATGCGGTCTATGACCGGTTCGCGGAAGTGGAGGGCCTGTCGGGGTCGGCCTTCTCCGA
Source organism: Pseudomonas sp. Pseusp16 (assembly GCF_047324915.1). NCBI lineage: Bacteria > Pseudomonadati > Pseudomonadota > Gammaproteobacteria > Pseudomonadales > Pseudomonadaceae > Pseudomonas > Pseudomonas sp. Pseusp16. Next base: position 1,445,602 of record NZ_CP168522.1, read on the forward strand.
CTTCCTGCGCGGCGACGAACAGAACGCAGCCATCATCGCCAACATCACGGCCAGGGGCAGCATCCTCACCAACTTCGATCTCGTCAGTGGCCTGCGGGCCTTCGTCGGCAGCGCCGGTTTCGGTGCCGACGGTATCGGCGGGACGGCTGATGATCAGTTCGGCGCGGGCAACATCATCCTCGGCGGCGATGGCAGCGACATCATCGAAGGCCGTGGCGGCAGTGACCTCATCGACGGCGACAGTTGGCTCAACGTGCGCATCAGCGTGCGGCAGAACATCGATGGCACCGGGCCGGAAATCGCCAGCTTCGACAGCATGACGCAGATGATCCCGCTTATGCTGAACGGCACCTTCAATCCTGGCCAGCTCGTCGCCGTGCGTGAGATCCTGCCCGGTACATCCACAGGCGGGGCTGCGTTCGACACGGTTAACTTCCTGGGCCCTCTGGCGAACTACACGATCGCCGTCAACGGCATCGTCGTTGATCCCGCCGCTCCCCTCAATATCGTCGGCACCGACGTCGTCACCGTGACCGACAATGTCGGCAAGGAAGAAACCGACCGTCTCACCAACATCGAGCGGCTGCAGTTCTCCGATCAGGCAGTGGTCCTCGTGCAGGGGGTCAACGCCGAGCCTGTGGGGGCGCTGACGGTGAGCAACACCGCGCCGACCGTAGGCCAGACGCTGACCGTGTCGGCGGCAGGCATCACCGATGGCGACAACGCGGGCGGGGCGATCAACAATGCCATCAGTTACATCTGGCAGTTTGAAGCGGCGCCGGGCTCGGGCGTCTTCGAGGACATCATCCTCGGTCCAGGCCGCATCGGTATCGGATTTACCAGAGCGGACCAGCCCACTTTCACGGTGACGCCGGATCTTGCCGGCCTGGCAATCCGCGTCAAAGCCTTCTATGCGGACGATCATGGTGTGACCGAGCAGGTATTCTCGGCACCCACTACCGCAGTAGTGGCTGCGGCGCCGGCCCCGGTAGTGGCGCCTTCGCTGATCGATCCGCAGACCACTGCCCCCAGCAACGGTGTGCGTTACACGCAATCGGACCTGGCGTTCATCCTTGACCAGATCAAGATAGCGGAACACAACGCGGCCGGTGAGAACCTCAGCTCGCTGCTCGACAACGTACGGATGCCGTTCGGTTTACGCACGGTCGAAGGGACGGACAACAACCTGCTCCATCCCGAGTTCGGTGCCGCCGATAATGCATTCCCGCGCCTGACCACGCCGAACTTCCGCCCGGCCGATGCCGGCACGAGTTACACCCAGACCAGCGGTCTGGTGATCGACTCGCAGCCGCGCACCATCAGCAACCTGATCGTCGACCAGACCGCGCACAACCCGGCGGCGGTCGCGGCCACCTTTGATCCCGGTGTGGATGGCATCCTCGGCACGCCTGACGATGTCCTCAAGGCCGGTGCTCAGGTGGTTACCGGAACCCGTACGGACGGCACGACGTTCCAGACCTTCTTCGACCCGAACGTGAGCCCCGACGCGGGCCTGACCGCGCCCTTCAACCAATGGATGACCTTCTTCGGCCAGTTTTTCGACCATGGCCTGGACCTCGTCACCAAGGGCGGCTCGGGCACCGTGTTCATTCCGCTGCAGCCGGATGACCCGCTGTTCGTGCCAGGTAGCCCGACCAACTTCATGGTGCTGACGCGCGCCACCAATCTGCCCGGCCCCGATGGCGTTCTGGGCACGGCCGACGACATCCACGAGAACACCAACACCACCTCGCCGTTTGTCGACCAGAACCAGACCTACAGCTCGCATCCCTCGCACCAGGTGTTCCTGCGTGCCTACGAGCTCAACGCAGCTGGTGATCCGGTGGCCACCGGCAAGTTGATCGAAAATCGTGATCTGGGCGCCGATGGCGTGTTCGGTACGGCCGATGACGTCGGGATCGGTGGCATGGCCACCTGGAAGGTGGTCAAGGCGCAAGCCCATGATCTGCTCGGCATCAATCTCACGGATGCCGATTTCAACAACGTGCCATTGCTGGCGACCGACGCCTACGGCAATTTCATCAAGGGTCCGAACGGTTTTCCACAGGTAGTGATGTTGGGCCCGGACGGCATCGCCGGTACGGCCGACGATGTGCTCGTTGAAGGCAATCCGGCGGCGCCCATCAGCCTGGTCAATGCCGCGCGCACCGGCCATGCCTTCCTCAACGACATCGCGCACACCGCCGTTCCGGTGGACGACCAGACCGGCGCAGCACTGCTGCCCGATGCGGACAATATCGTTGGCGGTACACCTGCGCCTGGCTTCTACGACAACGAACTGCTGGACGCGCACTACATTGCCGGCGATGGCCGGGTCAACGAGAACATCGGCCTGACCACCGTCCATTCCATCTTCCACCATGAACACAACCGCTTGGTCGATCACACCAAGGACGTGGTCCTGGCGACAGCCGCAAGCGGCGATGTATCGTTCCTGAACGAATGGCTGCTGACGCCTGTCACTGCCGTTCCCGCCGACACCTCGACCCTCGACTGGAACGGCGAGCGCCTGTTCCAGACCGCGAAGTTCGGCACCGAGATGCAGTACCAGCACCTGGTGTTCGAGGAGTTCGCGCGTACGATCCAGCCGATGGTCGATCCGTTCTTCGCCCCGGGGCAGGTGTACGACACGGCGATCGATCCAAGCATCGTTGCCGAGTTCGCGCACACCGTCTATCGCTTCGGGCACTCGATGCTGCTGGAGCAGGTCGACAGGCTTGATCCGAACTTCGCCTCGAGCGACATCGGGCTGATTCAGGCCTTCCTCAACCCACTGGAGTTCGCAGGCAGCGGTCCCACTCCGGAACAGGCGGCCGGTGCCATCGTGCGCGGCGTGACCCGTCAGGTGGGCAACGAGATCGACGAGTTCGTCACCGAAGCCCTGCGCAACAACCTGCTGGGTCTGCCGCTCGATCTGCCCGCCATCAACCTGGCGCGCGGTCGCGATACCGGCATTCCGTCCCTGAACGCGGCGCGGCGGGAGTTCTATCTGCCCACTGGCGACGCAGAGCTCAAGCCCTACACGAGCTGGGCCGATTTCGTGCAGCACATGAAGCATCCGGAATCGCTGATCAACTTCATCGCCGCCTACGGCACGCACCCGACCATCACCGCCGCCACCACGCTGGCGGACAAGCGTGCCGCGGCTGCGGACCTGGTGTTGGGCGGCGCGACCGCACCGGCCGATCGTGTCGACTTCCTCAACAGCACCGGCGCCTGGACCAGCACCGCTGGTGCGGACGGTGTTTTGCACACGGCAGACGATGTGACCATCACCGGCCTGGATAACGTCGATTTCTGGGTTGGCGGGCTGGCCGAGGAGAAGATGCCCTTTGGCGGCATGCTCGGCTCGACCTTCAACTTCGTCTTCGAGAACCAGATGGAGAAACTCCAGGACGGTGACCGCTTCTACTATCTGGAGCGCACCGCCTCGATGGACTTTGGCGCCGAGCTTGAGAACAACACGTTCTCCGCGCTGGTCATGGCCAATACCGACGCAACACACCTCCCGGGCAGGGTTTTCCTGACGCCGGCCTACACTCTGGAGGTCAACCAGGCGAACCAGTACAACCCGAGTGTGATTGCCGGGCCGGATGGCATACTGGTCGACAATCCATTGACGCCAGTCAATGAGGCCGCCGACAACCTGCCGGCCAATGCCGATCCGTTTGGCCCGTCGAACCACCCGATTGGCTCACCACGCAGTGACTTCCTCACGCCACTGGTGATCCGCGACAATCCTGCCACACCTGGCCCGGATACCAACTACCTGCACTACACCGGCGCCGATACGGTCGTGCTGGGCGGTACGCCCGGCAATGACATCCTCATTGCAGGCGACTCGGACGACGACACGGTCTATGGCGATGCCGGTAACGACCGGATCGATGGCGGCTACGGCAACGACCAACTCTTCGGCGGTACCGGTGACGACATCATCACCGACATCGGCGGCGACGACGTCATCCACGGCGAGGACGGCAACGACGTCATCCAGGGCGGCAACGGCCTCAACCTGATCCTCGGCCAGGCCGGTCAGGACTTCATCGTCACCGGCGAGGACGCGGCCGATACCAGCGGCGGCCTGGGCAACGACTTCATCCTCGGCAGCAAGGCGAACGAATTCGCGCGCGGCGGCGAAGGTGACGACTGGATCCAGGGCGGATCCGCCGATGGTGTTGCCGGCGACAACTTCGACGCATTCGGCAACGATCCGATCAATGGCAACGATGTGTTCATGGGCGATGGCGGACCGGACAACTTCGACGGGGAGGGCGGTGATGACATCATGATCGGCAGCCCCAGCGAGGCGGACCGTTTCATCGGCTTCTCCGGTTACGACTGGGCGACCTACAAGGACGACCCGGCCGGCGTGACCATCGGCCTCAACTCCAGGCTGCGCTTCTTCGATCAACCGGCGGTACCCGGTTCCACCGCGTCGATCCTTGCCCGGCTGGACCTGGTGGAAGGGCTGTCGGGATCGTCACACGCCGATTTCCTCAGCGGCGACGATTCCACCGCGGCATTGCTCGCTGTGGCAGGCGCCAAGGGCAGCGTGCTCACCAACTTCGACCTCATCAGCGGTCTGCGGGCGTTCGTCGGCGCTGCCGGCAACGGGGTGGATGGCATCGCCGGTACGGCCGACGATAAGTTCGACGCGGGCAACATCGTCCTGGGCGGCGCTGGCAGCGATGTCATCGAAGGCCGTGGCGGCGATGACCTCATCGACGGCGACAAGTGGCTCAACGTACGCATCAGCGTGCGGCAGAACATCGATGGCACCGGCCCGGAAATCGCCACCTTCGACAGCATGACGCCGCTGGTCCCGCTGATGTTGAACGGCACCTATAACCCCGGCCAGCTCCAGATCGTCCGCGAAATCCTGACGGCGACCGGTCCCGACTTCGACACGGCGTTGTTCTCCGGCAATCTGGCGGATTACACCGTGGTCAATAACGCCAACGGCACCTTTACGGTCACCGACAGCGTCGCTGGCAGGGACGGGACTGACACCCTCAGCAATATCGAGCGGTTGCAGTTCGCCGATCAGTCGGTTGTTCTCGGCGGTGTGAACTCGGAGCCAGTCGGTTCGCTGAGGATCGATGATCCCACGCCCTCCGTCGGCCAGACGCTGACCGTCTCGGCGGCCGATATCACCGATGCCGACAACACCGCGACTGGCGGCGCGATCACCAGCCCCATCAGTTACTTCTGGCAGTTCGAAGCACGCCCGGGCTCGGGAGTCTTCGAAGACATCACCTTCTTTGCCGCCGGTGAGGTCGCGCGTGCGGAGGGTACGACTGTCACAGTGGGCACGGAACTCAGAGTCGCACCACCGGCGACCCTTATTGGCGCCGTCCCGGCTGTTCCGCAACTTGTCGTGGCAACCGGACTGGCTCTGCGCGTCAGGGCGGTCTACCAGGACGCCAATGGCGTGCTGGAGGAGGTATTCTCGGCGCCGACCGCACCGATCGCGCCGGCCGGTACCGGCACCGTCAATGTCCTGCCGGTCGGAACGGTGCTGATCAGCGATACGACTCCGACGCCAGGCTCGGCCTTGACCGCCACGGATGCGTTCACCGACGCCAACGGAACCACGACCTCGGTGATTAACCATCAGTGGCAGGCGGGGAGCGGTGCGATCTTTACCGACATCGCCGGTGCTACGGGTACGACCTTCACGCCCGACACGACGCTGTCCGGTCAACAACTGCGGGTCGTCGCGAGTTATACCGATGACCTCGGCACACTTGAGCGAGTCACCTCTGCGGCAACGATAGTGGTCGGTGATGTGTTTGTCGGTACCGCCGGTGCCGACATATGGACCGGCACCGCAGGCGACGATGTGGCCAGCGGAGGTGTTGGCAACGACCTCCTGAACGGCTTGGGCGGCAACGACATCCTCAATGGTGACGCGGGCAATGATGTGCTCATCGGGGGTACAGGTGCCGATACCATGGCTGGCGGTCTTGGCGACGACATCTACGAAGTCACCGACACTGGGGATGTGGTGACCGAGCTCGCCGGTGCTGGCAATGACTCGGTCTGGACCTCGCTCGCGAGCTACACCCTGGGGGCCAACGTCGAGAATCTGTATTTCGGCGGCAGCGGCCACTTTGCGGGCACCGGCAACGCGCTCGACAACACGCTCGTGGGTGGTGCGGGTAACGATGTCCTCATCGGTGGCGCAGGTGCCGACACGATGGCCGGCGGTGTCGGCAGCGACATCTACGAAGTCACCGACCTTGGGGACGTGGTGAACGAGCTCGCCGATGCCGGCAACGACTCGGTGTGGACCTCGCTGGCGAGCTACACCCTGGGTGCCAACGTCGAAAATCTGTATTTCGGCGGCAGCGGCAACTTTGCGGGCACCGGCAACGCGCTCAACAACACGATCGTGGGCGGTGCGGGTAACGACGTCCTCATCGGCAGTGGAGGTAACGACGTCATCATCGGTGGCGCAGGTGCCGACACGATGGCCGGCGGTGTCGACAACGATGTCTACGAAGTCACCGACCTTGGGGACGTGGTGACGGAGCTCGCCGATGGCGGCAGCGACGCGGTCTGGACCTCGCTCGCCAGCTACACCCTGGGTGCCAGCGTCGAGAATCTGTATTTCGGCGGCAGCGGCAACTTTGCGGGCAGCGGCAACGAGCTCAACAACACGATAATGGGCGGTACGGGTAACGACGTCCTCAGTGGTGACGCAGGTAACGATGTCATCATCGGTCACGCAGGTGCCGATACGATGGCCGGCGGTGTCGGCAGCGATATCTACGAAGTCACCGACCCTGGGGACGTGGTGAACGAGCTTGCCGGTGCCGGCAACGACTCGGTGTGGACCTCGCTCGCGAGCTACACCCTGGGTGCCGATGTCGAGAATCTGTTTTTCGGCGGCAGCGGCAATTTCGTGGGCTCCGGCAATGCGTTCTCCAACATGCTCGTGGGTGGTGCGGGTAACGACATTCTCATCGGCGGTGGCGGTAACGACCTGATGAGTGGCGGCGTCGCCGGCAACGATATTTTCGAGTTTGCTGCCGCGGGTTTCGGCAACGATACGATCCTGAACTTCGGCGCCAATGCGGCCGCAGGGCAGGACTTGCTCAATATCGCGGCACTGGGGATCACCAGCGCGACGTTCGCTGCCAACGTGACCATAACGGCTAACGGGGCGGACACGGTGGTCGGGATCGGGGCGGACACGATTCATCTTGTTGGTGTCAGCAGTACGACCGTTGATCAGACGGACTTCATTCTGGCCACTTGAGGTCCTGGTCAGTACCGTCGCAGGAGGGCGGAACAGTAGAGGGGAGGGCAATGGATGCCCTCCCTTTTTCCTTCCATTCAATTGCCCATCAGTTTCGCTTTCAAGAACAGGGGTAGTGATATTTCAGCAGTGCGCTGGTTGATCAAAGACCGCCGAGCGAGGAGGTATCGAGTGTCAGCCGGGGAACTGATCTCCAAACATGGGGTACCCGCCGGCGGAACCCGAGCGCGTTGCCTCGTCCTGAATCACATCCCAGTGTTCGACCATCTCGCCGTCCTCCAGGCGCAGGATATCGACCACGACCCAATTCGCAGGCTGACCGATTCCAGTGAAGCGACCGTGCAACATGACGAAGTCGCCTTCAGCTACTGCCAACTGGCATTCGTAACGCATTTCGGGCGATCCTGCGGCGACCAGTTCGAACAGACCCTCGCGACCTGCGGGCACGTGTGCACTGTGCTGGATATAAGAGGGTGACCAGAAGCGCTCGGCTGCAGCCAGATCCTTGCGATTGAACAGGGTTGCGAAGCCTTCGAGGACAATGGCCTTGTTCTCGGCGGGGGTACGTGAAGTCATAGTCTGATCCTGCTTGCAATGTAAAAGATGCGGTCGCAATCAACCGAAAGCCGGTCCTTTTGCAATCATGTCGTTGAACCCATTGACCCAGGCATGCTCGTTCGGGCCAGGATTGGCGCGCATGGCTTCGGCCGGAGCGACGAGGATTTCGTCGGCACCGCTCTCGAACTGTTTCATCGCTTCTGTAATGAACTGGTCGAGGGGAATGGCACGCTCTTCCTCGCTGCTGTCGAGCAACTCGGTGCGTACCCACGGTGGTGCGATCTCGACCAGCCGGACGCCGTGTTCACGCAGCAGGTAGCGCTGTGACAGGGTGTAGGAGTGCAGCGCCGCCTTGGTTGCCGAATACACCGCCGTCACGGCCATTGGCACGAAGCCGAGCACCGAGGAGACGTTGACGATGACCGCATCCGGCCTGGCCTTCAGATGCTCGACCAGCGCCGAGGTCATGCGGATCGGCCCCAGCAGGTTTGTGGTGACGGTCGACAGGGCAAGCTCATCGTCCACCGGACCTTCTGCATGATCGAGCAGCATGATGCCGGCATTGTTGATCAGCACGTTGAGCTCAGGGTAATGGGCGATGAGGTGCTGCGCTGCAGCCTTGATGCTGGCCGTGTCGTTGATGTCGAGCTCGATGGCCGCCATGCCGGGGTTGGCGTCGAGCGTCTGCTGCAGTCGCTCCTTGCGCCGTCCGGAGATGATCACTTGATTGCCGAGCTTGTGGAAAGCTTCGGCCAGCTCTTGGCCGATGCCGGAGCCGCCGCCAGTGATGAAAATGGTATTGCCGGTCATACGCATCACGCTTCTCCTGGGGAGATGAAGTAAGGAAATGCCGCCACGAACGAACCAGTCGAGCGATGTGTCGTGCAGGCAGTGACGCTAAGTTGGCAGCTTCGGCGTGAACGGAGTAGCCACTCTTTTTCGCTATCATTTATGTAAGGTATGCATAGACATTGCTGTGCTGTGCTGTGCTGTGCTGTGCCGACCTGATGCTAGCTTGAAACGCCGCTTCCCTCGCCAACCAGGCTGGCTACGAGATGCTCGATGAGGGCGCGGCCGGCACTGCGGGTTCGCGAGCCGTGGGGGAAGTAGGCATGAACAGGCACGGACTCGGTCTCCCAATCGGTGAGCAGCGCGACCAGTTCACCGCTTTCCAGTTCGCGCCGACACGCCCATGCCGTTGTCGAGGTGATACCCAATCCGGCCGTGGCCGCCGCGACCGCCCCTTCGTTTTCGTCGGTCGAGAAGTGTGCCTCGAGCTGAATCGTCCTGGTCTCGCCATCGCGTTTGAACATCCACCCGCTCGGTACCGTCGAGGCTGGACCTGCGATGATTCGGTGGCATTGCAGGTCCTCAGGTGTAGTCGGCTCCCCAGCGGCGCGCAGGTAGGACGGTGAGGCAAGAATGAACCGGGAGATCGTCATGATTTGACGGCTCGTTGCACGGGAATCCACCAGCCGTCCCAGCCTTATCGCTACATCGATATTTTCCCGCACCAGATCCTGCCAATGGTCGGCGAGCAGGACCTGGATATGCAGGTTGGGATGTATCGCCGCGAACGGCGCCATGCGCGGAATGATTTCCCTTACACCGATGCTCGTAGGCATGCTGATCCGCACGACGCCACGCAGCTCCGCGCCGCCGCGAACGCTTTGCTCTGCTTCTTCCACCGCGGCGAGAATCGGCTCCATTCTCGAGAGAAAATCCGCCCCTGCCTCAGTCGGTACGACGGCACGTGTCGATCTCGCCAGCAACAGGGTGCCGAGATCGGTTTCGAGTTCGGCCACAATCCTGGAAACCTGGGATTGAGAAAGGCCCACTTCGCGTGCCGCCGCCGAAAAGCTGCCCAGTCGCGCCACCCTTGTGAAAAGCCTGTAGGAGAAAAGGTCCTTCATGCGTCAGCTCCATCCAACAGCCAGCATGTACCTAGAGTCCGTTGGCAGAAGCTACGGTGAAACGGGCATTAAGCTGGCAGATCGCTACTTGGGTGAGTGATTTATTGGGGGAGGGAGAGGTAGCTGGGGCACGATGACCCCAGTTACCAGTGGTGCAAATTATCACGCAACTTCAGTATGGAAAGGATAGTCCGTGTAACCCGCTTGGGTGCCGCCGAAGAACGACTCGCGGTCGTACGGGTTCAGTGGCCAGCCATTGCGCAGGCGCTCTGGCAAGTCAGGGTTGGCGATGAAGTGGCGGCCGAAAGCGACCAGGTCTGCATCGCCGGCCTCGAGGATCGCGTTGGCCGATTCACCGGAGAAACCGCCTGCCGCGATAAGGGTGCCCTTGTAATGCTGACGGATGAGTTGGGACGCCACCGGATTCTGGTCGCGGCGCTCGTCTTCGATGAGACCCAGGATGCGCGGCTCGATCAGGTGCAGATAGGCAAGGTCCAGCTTGTTCAGTTCGCGTGCGACATAGGTGAACAGGCCAACGGGGTCGCTGTCGGACATATCGCCGAAATTGCCGCTCGGGCCCAGGCGCACCGCCACCCGATTGCTGCCCCAGACGGAAATCACCGCCGCTACCGCTTCCAGCAGGAACCGGCTGCGGTTCTCGAACGAACCGCCGTAGATATCCGTACGTTTGTTGCTGCCGTCCTGGAGGAATTGGTCGAACAGGTAGCCGTTGGCCGAGTGCAGCTCCACGCCGTCGAATCCGGCGGCGATACCGCGTTCGGCCGCGGCGCGGAAGCTTTCCACCAGCCCGTGGATTTCCGCGATGGTCAATTCGCGCGGCGGGCTGCCGGGGGTCCAGCCGGTCTCGGTGAAGGCGAGGCCACCGTGTTCGACGACGGAAGGTGCCACCGGCTGGGCGCCGTTCGGCTGCAAGAGGCTATTGGACTGGCGCCCCGCATGATAGAGCTGCAGAAAGATTTTGCCGCCCTTGGCATGCACAGCGTCGGTCACGAGTTTCCAACCGGCGATCTGGCTGTCGTCATACAAACCGGGAGCGCCGAGGTAGCCATTACCATTGGCTGCGGCGATAGTCGCTTCGCCGATGAGCAGGCCACCGGCGCTGGTACGCTGGGCATAGTACTCGGCCATCAATGGGCCAGGGATGGCACCCGGCTCGGCACGCATACGGGTCAGTGGCGCCAGAACGACGCGATGGGAAATCCGGTATGGGCCGATCTGGATGCTGGTGTGCAGTTTGGACATGACAACGATACCTATCAATGTTGGGATGGGTGCAATCTAGGCGTAAAGTCCGTGGAGAAAAACATCCCGCGATGCCGAACATTTCGGATGGTTTTTCCGTAATCCCGCCCTGTCGGTGGGGCTCTGCCGGAGCAAGCAGAAAAGTGATGGAAAATCTGAGTGGCATCTCGATGTTCGTGCAGGTTGCCGAAACGCGCAGCTTTAGCGAGTCCGCCCGCCAGTTGGGGGTGTCGTCCTCGACCGTGGGCAAAACCATCGCCCGGATGGAGGAGCGCTTGCATGTAAGGCTGTTTCATCGCAGCACACGCAGTATCACGCTGACGGCCGAGGGGACCCTGTTCCTTGAGCGATGCCGCCGTATCCTCAGTGAGGTCACCGCTGCCGAGACCGAGCTGTCAGGCCTGGCTGGCAGTCCACGTGGGCGGCTTCGGGTGGGCTCGCCGCTACTGGGCGACCTGATGATGCCGGCCTTTGAAGGGTTCATGGAGCGGTATCCGGAAGTCGAACTGGATATCGATTTTTGCGACCGCATGGTCGATGTGATCGAGGAGGGGTTCGACGCGGTGATTCGGACCGGCGAGCAAACCGATTCTCGCTTGACTGCGCGCCGTCTCGGTTCCTGCGCACATGTGCTGGTGGCGTCGCCGACTTACCTCAAGCGGCATGGTGTACCCGCTTATCCGCGTGAACTGGAGCGCCATGCATGCCTGCAGCACAAATTCCCCGCAACGGGAAAGCTGGAGCGTTGGCCTCTGCGGCTCGAAGCCTCCGAGGCGGAATTGGTGCTGCCCGCCACGATGACTTCGAACACGATCGAACCTCTTGCCTATGCCGCAGTCCGTGGCAGGGGCATCGCCTTTCTACCAACCTTCCTGGTGCGCGACGCGCTGGAAAGCGGCCAGCTGGTCACCGTGCTGGACGATTACATTGACCGCCAGGTCGTCTTCTGGATGCTGTGGCCAGCCAGCCGATATGCCTCGCCCAAGTTGCGAGTTTTCATTGACTACATGAGTGCGCACTTGCGCATCTGATTGCTCACGCCGGCAGCGACCGGCGCACGCCGTCGCGGATTGAGCCTGATATCGCTTACGCCCTTTCGAGCAAGTGCTCCAGGAACAATCCCGCCGCGACCGACAACGCCTCTCGCGACCTTACGCACACGCTGAGTTCGCGGGAGGCCCACGGCTCATCCAGCCTGATTGCCTTCGCACCGTCCATTTTGTAAATCGCCGCGCTCCCCTCGGGCATGATGCCAATGCCCAGGCCGGCCTGAACCATCAGGCATAGCGCGTCGTAGCTGGAGACTTCCATGCGGATTTTCAGCGAACGCCCCAGGTCGTTGGCTGCCTTGATCAACTGAAAGTTGAGATGAGTGCCACTGCGCAATGCAATGTATTCGTGATCCAGGGTTTCGCTGAATTTGACCGAGCGGCGTGTCGCCAGCGGATGCCCAAGGGGCACAAGCAACACCAGGCGATCGGTACGAAACGGGAAAACCTCGATATCGGCACCGTGCGGAAGACGGGTGAAGATGCCAATGTCGGTGCGATTTTCCGACACCGCCTTGGTGATGGCCAGGCTTTGCCTTTCTTCGAGGCTGATGTTGATCAGTGGGTACAGTTCCATGAACGACTTGATCAGGCCCGGGAGGAATTGGGTGATGGCGGAAATATTGGCCAGGACATGCACCGAGCCACGGCGGCCATGGGAGTAGTCACGCATCTGCACGACGATTTCATTGAGGTTGTTCAATGCACTGCGAGCCATGAACAGCAGCGACAGACCGGCGTCGGTCGGGGTGATGCCTTTGTTGGTGCGGTTGAGCAGTTTCGAGTCGAGCAGTTCTTCCAGCTCGCTGAGCCGTTTGCTGACCGCCGCCGCGGCGATGTGTTCGCGTTTGGCGGCGGCAGCAATGGTGCCTTCTTCAACGACGCTGACAAACAGTCGCAACGAGACCGGATCGAGTTTCATGGGAGGTACCGGTTAGGCCTGAATGGCCAGCATAGTACCTCCTTGGGCATCGGCTCAAAACGCCCCGGACAACAGATGGCCGGCGTTGGGTACTTGCGCCTTGAGGCCAAGGGTTTTCAACATCTGGTAAACGGTGGCGACCGATGCCGACAGCACCGGTTTGTCGAGGCGATCCTGGACAAGCTGGATCGCCGGTAGCGACGGCATTTGCACGCAGCAGGACAACACCACGCCATCGGCCTGGCCGATGCTCAGCCGGTCGGCGTGGGCCAGCAGATTCATCGGGTCCAGACGCCCGACTTCGAGGTTGTCGCAAACCTCCAGGCTGATGGAGTCGACCACTTCGATGCCGGCCGCTTCGATGTAGTCGATGACCTGTTGGGTCAGCGGCTTCATGTACGGCGTGATGATCGAGACTTTCTTGTAGTCGAGCATCTGCAGGCTATCGATCAACGCACCGGCGGAGCTGAGTACCGGGGCGGTCGATTGATTGGAGGCCACGGTTTTACTCAGGCGCTCCTGCGAGACTTTGTGATAGCCCGCGCCTTGGCACATGATCGCCACCAGGCAGGCATAGGCCATGACATCCACTCGCGCATCGCTCAGCTCCAGCGCGCAACGGTCGCTGTCGATGTCCATCTTCTTCAGCTCTTCGGGGCTGACGTGCATCATGCGCATGCGTGATGAGTGAAAGGTAAAGTGCTCTTCGGGAAACAGTTCGTAGCGCGACGTCAGCATGGCCGGGATTTCGGTTTCCATCGTCGTGTTGGAGCTGGGGACGATTTGGCCGATGCGAAAATTTTTCATGGTTTTTTTCCTTTGAACGGTCGGGTCAGTTGCCGCTGGTGAGTTGAACGCCTTTGGTTTCCTGCAGCGTGAACACCATGACGGCGGCGATGACGTAGGAAACGGAGGCAAGGGAAATGGTGGCGGTAAAGCCGATGAGCGGGATCAGTACCGGGACCAGCTTGATGCCGGCGATGGCGCCGACCCGGCCGAAGTTGAAACAGAAACCCGAGGCGGTTGAACGAATGCTGGTCGGGAACAACTCCGAGTACCAGGCGCCGAACCCGCTGAAATAACCGGTGAAGAAGCCCAGCAGTGCCGCCAGCGAACCGAGGGCGATGACGTTCTGGGTGGTGAACAGCAGTTTGCCGTCCGTCAATGGCATCAAGGTCGCCGAGTAGGCAAATACCGGCACCATGATCGCCATGCCGCCAAAAAACACCGCGAACGACAAGCGACGACCGATGCTTTCCGCCAGGTAGCCGTAGGCCAGGTAACCGATGGTGGCGCCGATGCCGATCCAGATGACAAACACCGGGGCCTGATCGATGCGCACGTTCAGAATGCTCTGCAGGTAAGCCGGCATGAACGTGGTGATGATCCAGTAGCCGTACATGCCCAGGACCGAAATGCTCAGGCCCAGCAGGGTCACTTTCAGATACTGCGGACGGAAGATTTCCATCAGCCGGCCCTTGTCGGTGTTAAGGCGCATGAACTCGCGGTTGGCCAGCCACACCGGCGACTCCTTGACGAACAGCCCGATGAACACCAGGGTGAAATAGGCCGGGATCGAGGCGTAGATGAACAAGCTGCGCCAGGATTCAGGGTTGCCGCCATCAAGGAACGTCCAGGCGAAAATCGCTGCCAGCAGACCACCACCCGACCAGCCGGTCTGCATCACCGCAAAGGCCTTGGCGCGACCGGCCGCCGGCCAGATCTCGGACACCAGCGCCGCCGCGGCGGACCACAAGCCACCGACGGCGATACCGACACAGAAGCGGAACACATTGAGCTGCCACAGGCTGTCGGCAAAAGCACAGAGCAAGGTGCCGGTGCCATAGACGAATACCGACAGCATCATGGTTTTCTTGCGGCCGATCTTGTCGGAAATATTGCCGAGGAAGAAACCACCGATACCGGTGGCCAGCAGAAACCAGGCAACCGTGGAGACCACGTCGCCCAGGCCGAGGGCGAAGGTCTTGGCAACCGCCAGCAGGACAAAACCGAATACGGTGGCATCCAGCGCATCAAACAGCCAGGCGGCCCAGGAGCCTCCCAGCGTCACGTAACGCTGGTTGGCGGTCAGTTGACCGACTCTGTCGACGACAGGAGCTTGCGCCGTGGAACTGGCAGCCAGGGTTTTCATGGTTCAACCTCGCAGGTTTGCGTTTTTATTCTTGGAGCTCGTGTGCCGAATGGTGACAGGCACCCAAGTGGTCATGTGCGACCGATGTTAGGAGAGGTAAAAGCCGTTCGTACATCAGCCATTCACGAGCCTGCCATCGCGGCTGACGATGGCAGTGGGGGAGGAGAAGATCGTTGTGAATAGGGGGAGGGCTGGTTGATTAGAGTGGTCGGTACATTTGGAATAGCTCGCCCAGCTCAAAATAATCGACCGGGCCACCATCCGGACGCCCGTGAGGTCATGGCGACATGTTGCTCCTGCAGGTCCGCCTCGAATTATTCCATGGATGCTGTGAAAGTTCTGAACGTGGCTGCGGCAGAGGTTGGTAGACAAACGACACCGGCCCGGGATCTGGAAACCATCATCACTCACTGAATCAAAGCAGGTATAGGATAACAATGGTAATCAACCAGCCGGCACTGAGGGTGATAGTCAGGTAGGCAACCGCGAGCATCAGAGGGTGAGTCCACATGACACCAAACTCCCATAATCGTTGTTTTTATATTGGTGCCTGGTAAGTTGAGAGCTGCGAAATTCATGAGCTCGTATGAGTAGTGAGGCAATAATTAAGCCATTTGAGTGAAGGGCACTTGGGTGCAAGCCTTGGGCCTGTAATGCTGCGTTCCAGGCTACTTCTTTCAGACGAAAACTGTCCCTGAATCCACCCCCAAAAAATGAGATTCCCCACATACGGGGGTACATTCGTCCGGATGCCACCCAGCGGGATTGAAGTCCCAGGCTGACGTTTTGCCACTGGGGCGGGAGGCGCATGGCAGAACAGGGTCGATAGGAAACCCGGGGCCGATTTAGCAGACGGACAATGTTAAATGGCTGCTATTGTCAACGGCGCTTCATGACAGGCCGCTATCAGCTGAAAGCAGTCTGGCTTTAACTTCAACGGTTGAGCTGCGTTTGGTGAAGCGGGGAATCAAACCTCCATTCATCGACTGCGGTTTTACCACTGTCAAGCCTTGACGGCGCGTCCTGTGCCTTACATCCGCAGACGCAACGTTTCGAAGAGTTGCCGATCTTCCTTTCTGGCCGAACGGGCATGACGCCGAATGACCTGCAACAGGCAATCGGTAAAGCAGAGTGCCGGGTTGCTCAACGACCCGTTGCGTCGGGTGACGATGCTCAGTTGTCGGGGCTCGAATTGCTCGGTCAGCCCCAGGGACACCACGCGCCCCAGGAATGGCGGGGCTGTGCTCACAATGGAAGGCCCCCAGGTGCACATGTCGGCCCGCTCGACCATCATCTGCAAAATGGCCAGCGAATGGGCGCGCACGATTCGGTTCTCATCAATTTGCGCGCCGTGTTTCCAGAACAGTTCCTGCATCAGCCCATCGTGCCCGTCCGGCGCGTAGTTCAGGGTCCAGTTTTCCTCCAGTAACTCGTGGATCGATCGTGCGTGCTGTCGGGCGTGACCCTCGCGGACCAGCACCGAAGTCTGGTAATCGAGCAGGGTTTCGCAAGCGAATTCCTGGGTCGATTGTGCTGGATGCAGCTGGCCGATCGCGAAATCCATGCTGCCGTCGCGCAGCAGCGGCTGGGCAACGGCCATCAGGCTTTCAAACAGCTCCAGCTTGATTTGCGGCATGCGCTCGCGAAAAGCCAACACCACTTCGGGCAGGAAGGTCAGGGCGATCCATGGGGTGATCCCGACGCAGAGCCGTCCCTGGGCCTTGCCACGCATATGGTCGAGCTCGGTCTGCGCATGTTCGAGCTGCTTGATCACCAGCCGCGCGTGGGTCAGCAGGACTTTTCCGTATTCGGTGAAGTGCAGGCCGTTGGGGGTTCGGGTGAACAACGGCAGCTGTTGACTGGTTTCCAGTTCGCGCAACGCTTTGGTCACGGCAGCCTGGGAAATCTCCAGCGAGCGCGCGGCTGCGCGGATGCTGCCGGTTTCGGCGCTGGCAATCAGCGCCTGTAATTGATGCAGTTTCATCTGACCACCTTTGCGACAACCATTGGTTGTCATCATAACCAAACTGCGCCTCCCCAGCCCAGCGCCTGTTCCTTAAGATCGACCCCAACAGCGCTTTCGCTGCTGCTCAGACCCTGTCCAAGGAGAACACCCATGAATGCCGGCCTGGTCCTGCCTGGTATTGCCGCGATGCAAGATGAAATGATCGCGATACGTCACAGCATTCACGCGCACCCTGAACTGGGTTTTGAAGAGTTCGCCACCAGCGAGCGGGTTGCGCAGTGTTTGACCCGATGGGGTTATGAGGTCAGCACCGGCGTGGGCAAGACCGGGGTCGTTGCCACCCTGAAAAATGGCGAGGGGCGATCCATCGGTTTGCGCGCCGACATGGATGCGTTGCCGATACAGGAAGCCACCGGCTTGCCCTATGCCAGCGGGATCGACGGTGTCATGCATGCCTGCGGTCACGACGGTCATACGGCAATCCTGCTGGCAGCAGGTCAGTATCTGGCCCGGACACGGGCGTTCAAGGGCACGCTGCACCTGATTTTCCAACCGGCGGAAGAAGGGCTGGGCGGTGCCAGGAAAATGCTCGAGGAAGGGTTGCTCGAACGGTTCCCGTGTGACGCGATCTTCGCCATGCATAACGTGCCGGGCTATCCCGTCGGGCATTTGGGCTTTTACAGCGGGCCGTTCATGGCGTCTGCCGACACGGTGAACATCAGAATCATCGGCAATGGTGGTCATGGTGCGGTGCCGCACAAAGCCGTCGACCCCGTGGTGGTTTGTGCCTCGATCGTGATGGCCCTGCAAAGCATCGTTTCGCGCAATGTCAATCCGCAGGAGATGGCAATTATCACGGTGGGCTCCCTGCATGCCGGAAGCGCCTCGAATGTCATCCCGTCCTGTGCCGACATGAGCCTGAGCGTGCGCGCCCTGACCCCCGAGATTCGCCACTTGCTGGAGGTTCGAATCACTGAGCTGGTCAAGGGCCAGGCCGCGAGTTTTGGTGCCCAGGCCCACATCGATTATCAGCATTGCCATCCGGTGTTGATCAACGATCCCGAACACACTGCATTTGCCCGTGAAGTCGCCCGTGACTGGCTGGGGGAGGAGCACCTGATTGATGACTTGCGGCCGTTCACGGCCAGTGAGGACTTTGCCTTTGTCCTGGAAAAATGCCCCGGCAGTTATCTGGTGATCGGCAACGGTGAGGGAGAGGGCGGGTGCCTGTTGCACAATCCCGGCTACGACTTCAACGATGGCTGCCTGCCGGTGGGCGCGAGCTACTGGGTCAAGTTGGTCGAGCGTTTTCTGTGTTGATACGGCGCTATTTTGCGCGTCATTCTGGTAAAAAATCTGCGGCCTGAAGAGGAATAAAAATGAACAAGATGATTGCAGCCGTTTCCCTGGTGTTCCTGACAGCATCGAGCCTGGCCGGTGCAGCTGACTGGTCTGGCAAAGTGTTGAAGCTGGGGGTGGACCCGACGTACCCACCACTGGAATACAAGAATCAGGATGGCACGCTGACCGGCTTCGGGGTCGACATCGCCGAGGCGCTCTGCGCCGAACTGAAAGCGCGATGCGTCTGGGTGGAAAGCAGCTGGGACGGGATGATCCCGGCGCTGCTGGCGCGCAAGTTCGATGCGGTGGCGTCTTCAATGACCATCACCCCCAAACGTCTGGAGCAGATTGCATTCACCGACAAGGTGTCCAATGCACCGGCACGGTTAGTGGCTAAACGCGGATCGGGATTACAGCCGACCCTCGAATCGCTCAAGGGCAAGCGCATTGGTGTGGAGCAGGGCTCGACCCAGGAGTCCTACGCCAAAGCGGTATGGGGTTCCAAAGGTGTAGACGTTCTTTCCTATCAAAATCAGGATCAGGTGTACGCCGATCTGGTAGTGGGGCGACTGGATGCTTCGTTGCAGGGTTCCATTCAAGCCAGCTACGGCTTCTTGAAAACAGCGGTGGGCCAAGACTATGAGTTTGCCGGTGCCACCCTGGATGATCCGGGCTTCTTCGGCGTGGGTGATGGCCTCGGTCTGCGCAAGAACGATGTCGCCTTGCGCGAAGACTTGAACAAAGCCCTGGCAACCATTCTCGCCAACGGGACCTACGCACGGATCAACAACAAGTACTTCGATTTTGACGTCTATGGCGCCAAGTAACCCACGGCTGATTCGTTGAGCAGGGCGCTCGATCGAGCGCTCTATTGCCCCCTTCACATCACCCTGGGGAGGAAAAGGGTGGGGCCTGCTTGCCGGAAGTCGATGTATGGCAACCGCCGGCAAGCTGGTTTCAGCAGATCTACCGGTTACATGCCGAGCAGCCGCTCGACGATCCGCTCGGCCGCTGCTTCCGGCGACTCGCGCTGTGTGTCGATATGGATGTCCGGCGCCACCGGTGGCTCGTAGGGTGAGTCGATGCCGGTGAAATTCTTCAGCTCGCCGCGCCGGGCCTTCTGGTAGAGGCCCTTCGGATCGCGCTGTTCGGCCACCGCCAGCGGCGCGTCGATGAAGATCTCCAGAAAGTTGTCTTCTCCGGCCAAGCCGCGTGCCATGTCGCGCTCGGCGCGGAATGGCGAGATAAACGAGACGAGGGTGACAAGCCCTGCATCCAGCATCAGCTTCGCGACCTCGGCGACGCGGCGGATATTTTCCACCCGGTCGGCCTCGGTGAAGCCCAGGTCGCGGTTCAGGCCGTGGCGCACGTTGTCGCCGTCGAGCAGGTAGGTGTGCCGGCCAAGGGTGTGCAGCTTGCGTTCCACCAGGTTGGCGATGGTCGACTTGCCGGCTCCGGACAGCCCGGTGAACCAAAGCACACGGGGTGTCTGGCCCTTGAGTGCGGCGTGCGCCTCGCGGTTCACATCGATGGCCTGCCAGTGCACGTTCTGCGCACGGCGCAGGGCGAAGTGCAACATGCCGGCGCCTACCGTACGGTTGTTCAGCCGGTCGATGATGATGAAGCCACCGGTGTCGCGGTTATCCGCATAGGCATCGAAGGCGATGGAGCGGTCCAGGTTGAGGTTGCACACGCCGATTTCATTCAGGTCCAGGGTGCGCGCCGCCAGGTGCTCGAGGCTGTTGACGTCGACCCGATGCTTGAGGTTGGCGCAGCTCATGCCAACCGTACGGCTGCCGATCTTCATCAGGTACGGGCGGCCGGGGAGCATGGCTTCCTCGTCCATCCACACCAGGGTCGCCTCGAATTGGTCGGCCACCGCTGGTGGTGCGTCGGCGAGGGCGATCAGGTCGCCGCGGCTGATGTCGATCTCGTCTTCCAGGGTCAAGGTCACCGCCTGGCCGCAGGAGGCTTGTTCCTGCTCGCCGCCGGCGCCGAGGATGCCGGTCACGACGCTCTGCTGGCCGGACGGCAGCACGCGGATGCGCTCGCCTACACGAACGCTGCCGGCAGCGATGTTGCCGCTGTAGCCGCGGAAGTCGAGGTTCGGCCGGTTGACCCATTGCACCGGCAGGCGGAACGCCGCCTTGCTCTGTTGCGAAGCTTGCAGTGGTACGTTTTCCAGGTACTGCAGCAGGGTCGGTCCCTTGTACCACGGGGTATTCGGGCTGGCTTCGAGCATGTTGTCGCCGCGCAGGGCAGACAACGGGATGCACTGGATGTCGGTGAGGCCGATCTGTTCGGCGAAAGCGCGATAGTCGGCCTCGATGCGCTCGAAGACTTCCTGCGAGTAGTGCATCAGGTCGAGCTTGTTCACCGCCAGCACCACCTTGCGGATGCCCAGCAGGGACACCAGGTAGCTGTGCCGGCGGGTCTGCACCAGCATGCCTTGGCGCGCATCGATGAGGATCACCGCAAGGTCGGCGGTGGAGGCGCCGGTCACCATGTTGCGGGTGTACTGCTCATGGCCGGGGGTGTCGGCGACGATGAACTTGCGCTTATCGGTGGCGAAGAAACGGTAGGCCACGTCGATGGTGATGCCCTGTTCGCGTTCGGCGGCGAGGCCGTCCACCAGCAGGGCGAAGTCGAGTTCGTCGCCCTGTGTGCCGAGCTTCTTCGAGTCAGCTTCGAGCTGGCCAAGCTGGTCCTCGAACAACACCTTGGATTCATAGAGCAGGCGGCCGATCAGCGTGCTCTTGCCGTCGTCGACGCTACCGCAGGTGATAAAGCGCAGCAGTTGTTTGTTCTGCTGTTGCTCCAGATAAGGCTTCAGGTCGTCGGTTAGCGGTTCACAAATGACGTTCATCAGAAATACCCCTCTTGCTTCTTCTTCTCCATGGAACCGGCCGAGTCGCTGTCGATCAGCCGACCCTGGCGTTCCGAGGTTCGACTCGCGAGCATCTCGCGGATGATCGCCGGCAGGCTGTCGGCGTCGCTTTCGATTGCGCCAGTAAGCGGGTAGCAGCCGAGTGTGCGAAAGCGCACCTTGCGCATCTCTGGCGTTTCACCCGCCAGCAGCGGCATGCGCTCGTCGTCGACCATGATCAGCGTGCCGTCGCGGCGCACCACCGGGCGCTCCTGGGCCAAATACAGCGGCACGATGGGAATCTGTTCGAGGTAGATGTATTGCCAGATGTCCAGCTCGGTCCAGTTCGACAGCGGGAATACCCGCAGGCTCTCGCCCTTGCGCTTGCGTGTGTTGTACAGGTGCCAGAGTTCCGGGCGCTGCTGCTTGGGATCCCAGCGGTGTTGCTCGGAGCGGATCGAAAACACCCGCTCCTTGGCCCGCGACTTCTCCTCGTCGCGGCGGGCGCCACCGAAGGCGGCATCGAAGCCAAAGTGGTCGAGTGCCTGTTTCAGGCCTTGGGTTTTCCACACATCGGTGTGCAGTGCCGAGCCGTGATCGAACGGGTTGATGTTCTTTTCCACGCCTTCGGGATTGACGTGTACCAACAGATCCAGGCCCAGGCGTTGGACGGTCTGGTCACGGAAGTCGATCATCTCGCGGAACTTCCAGGTGGTGTCCACGTGCAGCAGGGGAAAGGGCGGCTTTCCGGGGGCGAAGGCCTTCATCGCCAAGTGCAGCATGACCGCACTGTCCTTGCCGATGGAGTAGAGCATCACCGGGTTCTCACACTCGGCAACCACCTCACGGATGATCTGGATGCTTTCCGCTTCCAGCCATTGCAAATGAGTCAACATCGAATACCTCCTCGTGTTCTGCCGGGTTCCTCCCCGGCGTGGCATCACGGTAGGTAATGCGCCATCGCCGATTCTTCGTCTGACTGGACGAGAAGACTGCCGGGCGATTCATGCGCTGGCCGCCGCATGAGCCGGGGCATGGCGTCGATGCGGCGACCTTAGTCCGCTCGGACGAAGAATCGGAATCGGTGTTCTCTCTAAGGTCTGCGCAGGCCCACAGAGGAGACCGACATGGCCACAGAAAAAATCGAACAGGAGGTGATCAGCGGCGAGAGCTGGAACCTCTTCTGCGAACAGCTGCGCCGCAGCGGCGAGCAGATTCTGCGCCCGGAAGCCCCGGCCGACGCGCAGACCCGCGCCGAAGGCTTCCGCTATCTGACCCGACTGCTGCGCATCGCCCTGGAGATGCACCTGGAGTTCGCCGACCCGGACTTCCCCGGCTTCATCACTCCGTCCCACGAAACGGCGAAGATCGGTGCGGACAACCCGGACAACCTGTACCGCTACGCGCGCCTCAACGGCGAACACCGCTATCGCGTCAGCGGCAATCGTGGCAGCGTCTTCTACCTCAGCTTCGGCACCCAGAAGGGCGGCTACGAGAGTGACGGCAAGATGATCCAGACTGGCTTCGTCGATGCCCCACAGCTGCAACTGGATGCCGACGGCAATTTCGAGATCATCCTCAGTCAGCACCCGCCGGCTTCCGGCAACTGGCTGCGCATGGAGCCGCAGAGCAACGCACTGATCGTTCGCCAGACGTTCCTCGACCGTGCCAGCGAACAGCCGGCACCGCTGCGCATTGAACGCCTGGATGCCGGCGAGACTCCCGAGCCGCTTGACCCGCTGCGCCTGCAGCAGGGCCTGCAACGCGCCGCCGGCTTTGTCGAGGGCACTGCGCGGCTGTTCGCCGACTGGGCGCAGGGCTACCAGCAACATGCCAATCAGCTGCCGCCGGCGGACCAGGCGGTGTGCCAGGCGGTGGGCGGTGATCCGAACATCTTCTACTACCACTCCTACTGGGCGCTGGCAGACGACGAAGCGCTTCTGATCGAGGTCGATCAGGTGCCGCAGTGCGATTTCTGGAACCTGCAGATCAACAACTACTGGATGGAGTCGCTGGACTACCGCTTCCACCGCATCTGTCTGAACAAGCACTCGGCGCGCCTCGACGAGCGGGGCGGAGTGCGAATGGTGCTTAGTGCCCGCGACCCTGACCTGCCGAACTGGCTGGAAACCGCCGGCCACCCCCACGGCACCCTCTGCCTGCGCTGGGTCGGCGCGAAGCAACCGGTGCACCCGACGACCCGCGTGGTCAAGCTGACCGACCTGAAGGAACTCACCCGATGAACGAATTCGCACCTGACAGCCTGCTGGCCGAAGCCAGTGCCCGTACCGGCGGCCTCGACGACTTCGGCCCCGGCGATTTTCGCGAAGCCCTGGCCGTGCTGGCCGACGCGCTGCGCGATGAAGCTCGCCTGTCCGGACAGGGCCGTGCCGTGCTGCGCGAAAAACTGCTGGCACAGCTGGCCAACCGGTTGGTGATCGAGGATTACTGCAGGCGCCATCCGGAAATCCTCGAACAGGAAATCGACGACCCGCTGGTCATCGTCGGCCTGCCGCGCACCGGCACCACGCTGTTGCAGCGCACGCTGGCGGTGGACCCGCAGTTCAGCAAGGCGCAGTGGTGGGAGACCCGCTATCCGGCACCGCTGCCTGGCGAGGCAGTGGAACAGCCGGGCCTGCGCATCGAGCGCGCGCGCGCCGAAGTCGCCGGGATGATCGGGTTCCTGCCGCAACTGCTCGCCATCCACCCGCTGGACGCGGAGCAGCCGGACGAGGAATTCATGCTGATGGAGCATTCCTTCCTCTGTGCGATGGATTCCTACGTCGACGTGCCGACCTATACCGACTGGCTCGACCGCCAGGACCAGACCCAGGTCTACCGGTACCTGAAAAAGACCCTGCAGTTTCTCCAGTGGCAGCAGGCCCGCCGCGGCATCGCCCCCGGCCGCCGTTGGCTGCTCAAGAGCCCGCAGCACCTGCACACCCTGGAGCTGCTGTTCGAGGTGTTCCCCCGTGCGCAGGTGGTCCTCACCCACCGCGAACCGTGCAAGACCATCCCCTCGCTGGCGAGTTTCATCCATACCCTCTGGCAGCTCTACAGCGACCACGCCGATCCGGCCCGTGTCGGCGAACAGTGGAACAGCCGCATGGCCCGTGCGCTGAAGCACTCCATGACGGTGCGAGAAGGTTTGCCTGCCGGGCGCTTCCTCGACGTGCGTTTCGAGGACACGGTGGCCGATCCGTTTGGCGTGGTGGAACGCATCTACCGCTTCACCGCAATGGAGCTGAGCGACGAGGTACGCGATTCGATGCGTCGCTGGCTCGCCGACAACGGCCGCGAGAAGCGCGCCCGGCACAGCTACAACGCGGAACTCTTCGGCCTCGACGCTGCACGCCTGGAGCGCGACTACGCCGAATACCGCGCGCGGCATATCCAGGCATAACCGTTGCCACCGCCGTCATTTACAGGGGCCTGCAAGCTGGCTCCTGCATAAAACAAGCCCTGATAACAACAAGAGGATTTTCCCATGCTGCTCAAAGACAAGGTCGTGATGGTTTCCGGAATCGGACCGGGTATGGGTATCAAGCTCGCCCTGGAAGCCGCCCGCGAAGGTGCGCGTGCCGTGGCCATTTGCGCGCGCAGCGAGGCGCGGCTGGTAGAGGCCGAGCAACGCATCCGTGCCTTCGCCCCTGGCTGCGAGGTCCTGCGCATGCCCACCGACGTCACCGAACCCGCCGCCTGTGCGGAATTCGCCCAAGCCACCGCCGAGCGCTTCGGCCGTATCGACGCGCTGATCAACAGCGCGTTTTCCCACGGCGGATTCCAGGCCGTGGAGGCGGGTGACAACGACCCGCTGCGCGAGGCGCTGGAGGTCAATCTGATCGGCTCGCTGAACATGAGCCGTGCGGTGCTGCCGCAGATGAAGGAGCAGGGGGCCGGTGCCATTGTCATGGTCAGTACCCTTGGTGTTCGCAAGCCCTATTTGGGTGGCGCTGCCTATTGCGCATCGAAAAGCGCATTGGCTGCGTCCGTGCGCTATCTCGCCACGGAGCAGGCTGTCCACGGCATACGTGTCAACGCTGTGGCCTGTGGCTGGATGTGGGGTGAGCCGGTGCAGGCAGTGGTACGCCAGACCGCTGACGCGCGCGGTGTCGGCGAAGAGCAGGTGCGCGCCGAGTTCAGCGCCGGCATCCCGGGTGGGCGCATGCCCGGTGACGAGGAATGCGCCCGCGCCGCACTTTTTCTCGCCTCGGACTACGCCAGCGCGGTGAATGGCGCACAACTCGACGCGAACGGCGGCGAAATCATGTACTGAACCTCCACTGGCGCTAAAGGGTGTGATCGCGGACCCGCTGGAGGGCCCGCGATCGCATGCACCTAACCGCGTGCCGCAAACAACGCCTCAGCCTGCACCTTGACTGCCAGCGCGACGGCGTCGAAGCCCTGCTTCACCCAGGGGCCGTGCATCTCCATTACCTGGTCGGCGGTGGGGCCGAGGAACTGATCGGTGGTGTGATAGCGGCAACTCGCCGGGCCCGTGCTCTCGATGATCTGTTCGCGGCGGGCAGCATCGGGATTGTCGACGCTGGAATGCATTTCCCAGGCGAGCAGGCGCGGCGGATCGAACTCGGCCAGGTGCTCGACCACATGCAGCAGTTCACCGGGCCGGGCCGGGTTGGGCAGGAACAGGTTCACCGGTTCGCCGAGGCGCAGGCTCGACTCGACTTTGACGGTATAGGGGTTCCACTGCGGATAGCTGGCCAGATCGACCAGCACCGACCACACCCATTCGGCGGGGGCGGCGATTTCCACGGTCAGCGAGCGGACCAGATTCTTTTCTGCGGACATGGGATTGCTCCGGGATGGCTCCGCGCCGCACCGTGCGGCGGGATCATCCGGATACTCGACGCATTTGCCACTGCGCTCCTCGTCCAGTCGGACGAAGAACCGGAGATTGCGCACTCCCTAAGGTAGCCGACAGGTAAATAGAGGAGACCGACATGGCCACAGACTGGATCGATCATTGCGCCTTCAACGGCGACGCGGATGGCCTTTGTGCCCTACAGCAACTGCGCTTGGCCGGGGAACTGAGCGACTGTGTACGGCTGATCAGCGGGGTCAAGCGCGACATCGACCTGCTGCGCCGCGTACTGGCCGGCCGTGGCGAGAGGGTCACGGTACTGGATATCTCCCACAGCCAGAACCGGGACGATACCCAGCGGCTGCTCGAAGGGGGCGCCCGGTTGCGCTACTTCGACCACCATCATGCCGGCGAGGTGCCGCAGCACCCGGCGTTCGAGTCGTACATCGATACCGCCGCCAACGTCTGTACCAGCATCCTGGTCGACCGCTACCTGCAAGGCCGCCATTACCGCTGGGCGGTGGCGGCGGCCTTCGGCGACGGCATGGCTGGCCCGGCGCGGGCCCTGGCCGAACGTCACGGCCTGGCTGCCGGTGAGGTGGCTGCGCTCGAGGAACTGGGCCTGCTGCTCAATTACAACGCCTATGGCGACAGCCTGGCCGACCTGCATTTCGACCCCGTGGCGCTGGCTGCCGAGCTGTTGCCCTACAGTGATCCGCTGGAGTTCGCGCTGCACAGTCCCAGCTTCATCAGGCTGCGTGCCGGCTACGCAGAAGACATGGTCGCGGCTCAGGGGCAGCAACCCTGGCGCGAAGGTCCTGGGGCACTGCTTTACCGCTTGCCCGCCGAAGCCTGGTCGCGGCGGGTCAGCGGCGTACTGGCCAACCAGTTGGCCGTCGCAGAGCCGTCCAGAGTGATCGGGCTGCTCAGCCCCAAGGCTGGCGGCTGGAGTTTCAGCTTGCGGGTTCCGGCCGGAACCGGGATCCCGGCTGACGAATTCTGTCGCGGCTTCCCGACAGGCGGCGGACGTGCTCGCGCGGCCGGAATCAATCACCTCGACGACGACGGGCTGGATCAGCTGGCCGACAGGCTGTTGTCGGGATACCCCAGGGCGGTTGCCCAACAGGAAACGCAACGATGAAGCGACTGGATGGAAAAGTGGCATTGATCACCGGCGGCGCACGAGGACAAGGTGCGGTGGAAGCGCGTTTATTTGTCGAGCAGGGCGCGCGCGTGGTGATCGCCGACCTGCTGGAAGAGGATGGCCAGCGGCTGGCCGACGAACTGGGCGAGGCGGCGTCGTTCCAGCGGCTGGACGTCACCTGCGCCGAACAGTGGGACTTGGCGGTGCGTGCGGCGCAGGAGCGCTTCGGCAGACTGGACGTGCTGGTCAACAATGCCGGCATTCTGGTGCTGTCGCCGCTGGAGGCGTGTTCCCTCGACACTTATCGCAAGGTCATCGAAGTCAACCAGGTGGGCTGCTGGCTGGGCATGAAGTCGGTGCTTCCCGCGCTGAAGCGTGCCGGTGGCGGCTCGATCGTGAATGTATCTTCGACCGCCGGGATGGAGGGAGTTGCCGGTGGCACCGCTTATGTCGCCAGCAAGTTCGCCGTACGCGGCATGACCAAGGCCGCCGCGCTGGAGCTGGGTCGCCATGGCATCCGGGTCAACTCGGTGCACCCGGGCGGCATTGACACCGCCATGGCCCGGCCTCCGGAGCTGGCCGACTTCGACGCCTCGTCGATCTATGGCGGTCTGCCAATCCCGCGCATTGGCAGGCCCGACGAGGTTGCCCGGTTGGTGCTGTTCCTCGCCTGCGACGAATCCAGCTACTGCACCGGATCGGAGTTCATTGTGGACGGCGGCATGCTGGCGGGCTCCACTTTCGGCACCGATAGCGATACTCCCGGGCTATGCCAGTGACGCCACGCTGTTGAGCAGGGTCTTGATCAGATGTGCCTGGCGCGTGACCCCCGTCTTGGCGAACACACCACGCAGGTGCGCGCGCACGGTGTTGCGCGAGACGCCGAGGGCCTCGGCGGTTTCGTCGAGCGTCAGGCCGTCCATTATCAGCATCGCCACCTCGGTTTCCGTGCGGGTCATCTGGAACAGGCTGCGCAACAGCTTGCGCGAAGCCTGCGGCGAATCGGCGGGGTCGCGGATGAATACCGCCACGGCCGGCCGCTGAGCGCCGCCCTGGCACTCGTGGTTGAGGGCGATGGGGCGCAGCAGGACATTCAGCGGCAGGTTCCCGCTGGGCCGCGAAAGGGTCAGGACCTCGATCTCATCATCGAGGCCGTGCTGGTGGAGCTGCAACATCTTCTGGATGGTTTGCTGCAGGCTACGGCTTTCGTGATTGGCGAACGCGCAGAGTTTCTCCTGCCGGCATTCCAGGCCGTCACGCGCGTCGAACAGGCGTTGCGCCGCGGGGTTGCAGCGCATCATTCGTCCGGTTTCGTCGAGAATCGCCGTGCCCACCAGCAGCCGGTCGATGATCGTGGCGTAAAGCCGGCGCTCCGACTCGAGTTGGTCCACGGCGGAATGCAGGTCCACGGCCTGCTGCAGGTGCGGGAGCAGCAGGTGTATCAGCGCGATCAAGCTGTCATCGAAATCCTTCCCGGCATGGTTGCGGCAGGCGAAAAGCGCGCAGTGCATACCGGCGGTGGTGCGCATGTTGGACACCAGTACATAGCGCAGGTCGAGCGGTTGCAGGTAGTTGCGATAGAAGTCGTGCGCCAGCCAGTCGGTGGTGCCCATTACCTGGTCGGCGCTGGCGACCTGTTCGACCGGCCAGTTGAGGAACGGGCAGATCGAGTAGTACTGCTCGCTGTAGGAGGGTTCGCCCGGCAGCAGGGGACCATGCACCGAGGCGTTGACTATCAGCCCGGGCCGCTCATGGGCGGGGTTGCGCAGCACCAGGGTGAAGAAGCTGGCGGCGAAGCGCTGGCGCAGGGCTTCCAGCAGGCTGGCCCAGGGCGTGCTTTCCAGAGGGCCGCGATAGACCTGGTCGAGCAGTTCGCTCAACTCGGCGGCATTGATTCCGGCGCGGGCGCAAAGGTCTTGGCCGGGGGGCATGGAAGAGGTCATGCACAAGTCACTCTTTATTGTTGTTGCACGAAAGTAGAGGCAACAAAGGGGAGGCGAATCGTCCATTCGGCTTAGGTGAAGTCGGGGCTATGCCAAGATCAGGGGACTCACTCGCCTACAAGGTAATGCTTTGTTTTTAATGGATTTATTATGTGATTCGGTCAAGGTGACTCACTTGATGACATCGAGGAGGAGCACGAAAGGCTGTTCAAGCGACCGCAGACTGAAGAACTCTCGGTGTTCTACATAAAAACTCCCGTCGAGATGTGTACATGCACTTTTTTAAAGCGCCATGCATAGCAACGCGCACCAGACGGAAGCGGCACAAAGGACTTTCGCCTCTATTAGCTCAATCGTCCCGATTTGCACCCTTGGCAATTGGCTTTCTTGGGAAGTCTGCTTACCCCCACTGAAACTCGTCTGGATCGCAGTCGCGGTGACAGTCATCTCCAGCTCGGGAGCCTGGACTTGCACAGTGAATGAAGTCTCTCTGCTGTCGACTGGCACAAAGGCTGCAAGGCTCACATCAGATTCACCTGTAACGAACTCCTCAGGGCAGCCCCCTCGGTCAACGACGATCGATTGGCCGGACAGGACATGGGGGACATTGGTGCATCAGGCAGGGAAGTCTGGTTTTATCGCTGCAAAAGAACAGGCAAAGGCGCCTGGAACCGAAGGGTTTCAGGCGTTTTTTTTTGCTTTTTTAACCGTAATGGGTTTCGGGGGAGTGTATGAAAACAGCCGCACAATTGCTGAAACTGAAGGTCAAGCAAAACCAGCAGGTGCATAGCATTGCACCTGATCAGATGGTGTTTGAAGCGCTGAAGATGATGGCTGAAAAGAATGTGGGGGCTCTACCCGTGATAGAAGAAGGGCGGGTGGTTGGCGTTATCAGCGAACGCGACTATGCGCGCAAGGTCGTTCTGCAGGGTCGTTCTTCGGTCGGTACGCCGGTCAGGGCCATCATGAGCGCGCCCGTCGTGACGGCAGACAGTCGGCAGAGCATCGAGCGTTGCATGGTGGTCATGACCGACAGTCATCTGCGCCACTTACCGGTGGTGGAAGGTGATCAACTGATCGGCCTCTTGTCGATTGGTGATCTGGTGAAAGAAGCCATCGTCGAGCAGGCCGACCTGATCCGGCAACTGGAACACTATATCCGTGGGCATTGAAGCGACCAGGGGTAGGGCGGATGCAGGGTTCACAGGCACATCAAGTTTTCCAATGTGCTGCCCGATACCGTGCACCCTGTTAACGCCATGCAAGGCAGCGCCGTTTGATCGTCCCTTGGCAATACGAACGATCTGTTCTGCCTGTCGGCCGCCCCATGCCGCAGTCAGAAATACTTGAGCCAGCCGATATCGCGACGACGGGCCTTCAGTGCGGCGAACCAGCGCACGGGTAGATACAGCGATGTGGCCAGGATCAACGCCGTCAGCCACACGGCCCAAATGCCGTCGAAACCGAAATGGTTACCCTGGTTCAAACCGAAGAGTGCAACGCCGATCAGATACAGCACTTTCAGCACGTAAAGGTGAAGCAGATAGAAGAACATTGGTGCCGCTCCAAATACCGCCAGGGTGCTGATCCCCTTGCGTTGCGGAGCGCGCTCAAAGCCGAGAAGCAGTAGCAGCCCCACCCCCAGAGTCAGGGCAAGGAACAGCAGGGAGGGCGGATATTTTGTGATGTTGAAAAAACTCATCAAGCTTTGAATGGTGCTTTCGTAGGCCACCCAATGGGCTTCGCCATAACCATTGGCCAGGCGCAATGCCAGGAAGCCTGCCAATGCTGCAATGCCTGCCAGTAACAGGTTGCGTTGACGCGCGGTGACGCAGGCCGAGCGAGCAAACCATGGGCCGATGCAGTAACCCAGGGCGATCACCCCGATCCAGGGCAGAACCGGGTAGGAGGTTCGCAACCTGAGCCCTTCGGATACGTCGATCCAGCCGCGATCATGGAGAACCGCCCAAGGCACGTGCATTGTTGTACCGACCGGGAAGTGCAGACCATCGAGCAGGTTGTGCCCGGCGACGATGAGCACGCCCAGGGCGAACAGGATTGGCCTTGGCAACCAGACCAGTATGGCAAGGGCAATCATGCTGACGCCGATGGCCCAGATCACCTGCATGTAAATCACAGTGGGCGGGAACTGGAATGTCCAGGCGAAATTCACCAAGGTGAACTCCAGCAGTACCAGGAACAGGCCGCGCTTGAACAGGAAGGCGGAAATGCCGCTCTTGCCCTGGTGTTTTTCGCCGTACAGGTAAGCAGACAGTCCAGTGAGAAGGACGAACACGGGGGCACACAGATGAGCGAGTGTCCGGCTGAAAAACAATGCCGGTTCGGTTGTCTCGATCCCCATCGGGTCAGCTACCTGGCGATGCAGGAAGAACGTCTCTCGCACGTGGTCCAGGAGCATGAATATGATCACGAGTCCCCTGAGGGCATCGATGGACAACAGACGTTGGTTCAGGCGCGTAGCGGGCGGAATGTGAACAGATATCGTCATCGGAAATCGCAGGCTGGGAGTGAATTGCTCTGCCAGACAACGCTGACAGCTATATATTGTAATCATATAACGTAACTACATGGTCTGTCCCGTTGCCTTTCGAATGTCGTTCCTTCGGGCCAATGAGGCCCGGCTGAACCTTGTGTTCTGATGCAGCAAGCCGGTCAAAAAACTACCTGTTTGAAAAGCCCCAGGGTATTCGAGCGCGGGCGTGCATTGTGGCTGCTGTGTTGCAAGTGAAGAGGCACTGACTCCGTTCGTCCCGGGTCGTCGTGCCCATTGAATGCCTCCAGGCCCCAGGCGCAGGGAGGCGATGGCCTTATTCTTGAGCGTTCGGCTTCGCGCTTCAGCTTCATCGATCTGCATCCATGTGCTGACGAAGAACAGCGGGAAAAACCAGCGCCAACCCCTGCGAATCCAGGGTTTTCAACAAGTTCGTGGTTCGGTTGTCTCCCATAGGGAGGCAGCATCTTTTCGTTCAGCGTGACGAAGGCGATGTTAAATTATGTGAATTGGAAAAAATACTTCACATAATCCGTTCATTGGTGGATTATCTCCCCAGCCGGTATGACAACCTGATAACACGACAACAACAGGACTGCCTTGATGCTCGATGAGATTGCGACTCACGTCCTGTACGACAGCGCCACAGGTGCTGATCCTGTCTGCCGACGCCCTATCTACAACGCGGCCAACGTCTGCGCCTTGCAGGTATTGAAGCAGTCGCTGCTTTTCCTCTGGAGTACCCCATGAATAACAAGAATGTCGGTGTAGTCGGTCTGGGCGCGATGGGGCTGGGCATTGCCCGCTCGTTGTTGCGCAACGGTTTCAATGTGCATGCCTGTGATGTACGCACTGCCGTAACAGAGCAGTTCGCCGGGGAGGGCGGTGTGGCTTGCCTGTCACCGTCGCACATGGCCGCCGAGTGTGACGTGATCATTACCGTGGTGGTCAATGCCGAGCAGACCGAGACCGTTTTGTTTGGTGAGGGCGGGGCCGTGGCCTGCCTGCGGCCGGGCAGCCTGGTGATCGGCTGCGCCACAGTCGCTCCGACCTACGCCGTGGACCTGGGCCAGCGCCTGGCCGCGCTGGGTTTGCTCTATCTGGATGCACCGATTTCCGGTGGCGCCGCCAAGGCTGCCGCTGGCGAGATGACCATGATGACCTCGGGCCCGGCCGACGCCTATGCCAAGGCCGAGTCGATCCTGGCGGGTATGGCCGGCAAGGTGTATCGCCTGGGCGACGTCCATGGCCTGGGTTCGAAGGTCAAGATCATCAACCAGCTTCTGGCCGGGGTGCATATTGCCGCGTCTGCCGAAGCCATGGCGCTGGGCCTGCGTGAAGGGGTCGATGCCGATGCGCTGTACGAGGTGATCACCCACAGCGCCGGTAACTCCTGGATGTTCGAAAACCGCGTGCCGCACATTCTCAAGGCTGACTACACGCCGTTGTCCGCAGTGGATATTTTCGTCAAGGACCTGGGGCTGGTGCTGGATACCGCCCGCGCCAGCAAATTCCCGCTGCCGCTGTCGGCCACCGCTCACCAGATGTTCATGCAGGCGTCCAGTGCCGGCTTTGGCCGTGAGGACGATTCGGCGGTGATCAAGATTTTCCCGGGCATCGAATTGCCGACTGCCAAGCCCCAGTCCGTTTGAAGCCTGAGCCCGTTTGAGGAACACCCCATGACTACATCCACTGCACGCCCGCTGCTGGGCTGCATCGCCGACGACTTCACCGGTGCCACGGACCTGGCCAACATGCTGGTGCGCGGCGGTATGCGCACCGTGCAAAGCATCGGTATCCCGAGCGCGGAAATTGCCGCCGGGCTTGATGCCGATGCCATCGTCATTGCCCTGAAATCGCGTACCACGCCGGTCGCCGAAGCGGTCGAGCAGTCTCTCGCCGCACTGGCCTGGCTGCGCGAGCAAGGCTGCGAGCAGATCTTTTTCAAATATTGCTCGACGTTCGACTCCACCGCGGCCGGCAATATCGGCCAGGTCAGCGAAGCGCTGCTGGCCGCACTGGGTAGCGACTTTACCCTGGCCTGCCCGGCGTTCCCGGAAAATGGCCGGACGATCTTTCGCGGCCACTTGTTTGTGCAGGATCAGTTGCTCAGCGAGTCGGGCATGCAACATCATCCACTGACGCCGATGAGCGATGCCAATCTGGTTCGGGTCCTGCAATCGCAGACCCGTCTGAACGTCGGTCTGTTGCGCTACGACACCATTGCCCGTGGCGCTGAGCAGGTGAGGGCACGCATCGCAGAGCTAAGGGCGCAGGGTGTCGGCATGGTCATCGCTGATGCGTTGTCGGACAGCGATCTGTACGCCCTCGGTACCGCCTGCGCCGATTTGCCGTTGTTGACGGGCGGTTCGGGGCTGGCCTTGGGCTTGCCGGAAAACTTCCGTCGGGCCGGCAAGCTGCGCGACCTCGATGCCGCGAAACTCCCGGCGGTGTCAGGCCTGGAAGTGGTGTTGGCCGGCAGTGCTTCGATCGCTACCAATGGACAGGTAGCGGCCTGGCTCGAAGCGGGTCGACCGGCCTTGCGCATTGATCCGTTGGCCTTGGCTGCTGGTGAGCCGGTGGTGGCGCAAGCATTGGCTTTTGCTCGCGATAATGAACAAACCGTATTGATCTACGCTACCTGCTCGCCCGAAGAGGTCAAGTTGGTGCAACAGCAACTGGGCGTCGAGCAAGCCGGAAGCCTGGTGGAAAACGCCTTTGGCGAAATTGCCCGGGGTCTGCGCCAGAGCGGCGTGCGCCGCTTCGTGATCGCCGGCGGAGAAACCTCGGGCGCTGTGGTTCAGGCACTGGGTGTACAGCTGTTGCAGATCGGCGCACAAATCGATCCGGGTGTGCCGGCGACCGTCAGCAACACTGACGAGCCCCTGGCGCTGGCACTCAAGTCGGGTAACTTCGGTGGTCGGGACTTCTTCAGCAAAGCCTTGAGCCAGCTTGCCCCGACCGGGGGTGCGCAATGAGCCGCGCAGTGAGTGACGAAAACGCCCGGCGCGAAGAAATCTGTGAAGTGGGCCGCAGTCTTTACCAGCGCGGTTACACCGTCGGCAGCGCCGGCAATATCAGCGCGCGCCTGGACGACGGCTGGTTGATCACCCCGACTGACGTCTGCCTCGGACGCCTCGATCCGGCGACCATCGCCAAGGTCAATCTGGCGGGTGAATGGGTGTCCGGTGACAAACCGTCAAAAACCCTGGCGCTGCATCGCCAGGTCTACGACCGCAACCCGGGCGTCGGTGGCGTGGTGCATACCCACTCCACCCATCTGGTGGCGTTGACCCTGGCCGGTGTCTGGCAGGCGGGCGACATTCTGCCGCCGTTGACGCCGTATCAGGTCATGAAAGTCGGGCATATCCCGTTGATTGGCTATCAGCGGCCGGGTTCGCCAAAAGTTGCCGAACAGGTCGCCCAACTGGCCAACAGCGTTCGCGGCGTGATGCTTGAACGCCTCGGCCCGGTGGTCTGGGAGAGTTCGGTGTCCAGGGCCAGCTATGCCCTGGAAGAACTCGAGGAAACCGCGCGACTCTGGCTGATGAGCAATCCCAAGCCAGAGCCGCTCGACCGGGCAGCACTGGACGAGCTGCGAGAAACCTTTGGTGCGCACTGGTAAAGCGTTGGCTTAACACGACAGATCGATACCGCAAGCCTTGCCTGGGAGACGCTCAGCGACTCTCGACGGACTCGGCTTGCCAAAAAATACAATAACAAGAGGAAAACCAGGCATGACTCATCTTCATTGCGGCATGTTCAGATCCAGTGGCGGCACCGTTTCGTTCTCACGGCGTGGAGGGTTTCTGAAATGAGCCCTTTACTCTTGATGATGACCGCCGGGGTCGGCATCGCGCTGTTGTTGTTCCTGGTGCTCAAGTACAAGTTCCAGCCCTTCGTGGCCTTGATGCTGGTGAGCATTCTGGTGGCGTTGGTGGCCGGGGTGAAGCCGGCCGATCTGGTCGCCACCATCGAAGGCGGCATGGGTAAGACCCTGGGTCATATTGCGATCATCATTGCCCTGGGCGCGATGATCGGACGGATCATCGAGCTTTCCGGTGGTGCCGAGGCGCTGGCCAAGACGCTGATTACCCGTTTCGGTAATCGGCGTACGCCATTGGCCTTGACGATTGCCGGCTTCATGGTCGGGGTGCCGGTGTTCTTCGAGGTCGGTGTGATCATCCTGATGCCGCTGGCCTACGGTATTGCCCGCAGTGCGCGTAAGCCGTTGCTGGTGTTTGCGCTGCCGATGTGCGCGGCCTTGTTGACCGTCCACGCCTTCCTGCCGCCACACCCGGGCGCAGTGGCCGCTGCCAGTCAATTGGGCGCGGACCTTGGCCGCGTACTGATGTTCGGACTGCCGATCACCGCACTGCTTTGCTATGTCGGCTACCGCGTGGCCGGACGCATGACCCGTCGGGTGTTCCCGATGACCGATGATATTCGCGCCGAGGTCTATGGCCCGCATGTCACCAACGAGGACCTGGCCGCCTGGTCCAATGGCAACGACAAGAGCCCTGAGCGAGCGGCTGTGGCCGTGTCGCACATGGGCCTGGAAGAGTCCACCAGCAGCATTGTTTCCAAGTTGCCAGCGGCACCGGCGCCGGGTTTTGGCCTGATCGTCAGTCTGATCCTGCTGCCCATCATCCTGATTCTGCTCGGGACTCTGTCTACCTCGTTGCTGCCTGCGGAATCGACCCTGCGCGGCGTCATGACGGTGCTGGGTGCACCGCTGGTGGCGCTGCTGATCGA
The DNA here is from genome assembly GCF_047324915.1 of Pseudomonas sp. Pseusp16. Classification (NCBI taxonomy): domain Bacteria; kingdom Pseudomonadati; phylum Pseudomonadota; class Gammaproteobacteria; order Pseudomonadales; family Pseudomonadaceae; genus Pseudomonas; species Pseudomonas sp. Pseusp16. Next base: position 1,482,096 of record NZ_CP168522.1, read on the forward strand.
CACCTTGCTGTGTGCCTGGCTGCTCGGTTCGCGTCGGGGCTGGAGCCGCAATCAGGTGTCCGATGTGATCGGTTCGGCCTTGCCCGGTGTGGCCATGGTGATCCTGATTGCCGGTGCTGGCGGCGTGTTCGGCAAAGTGCTGGTGGACACCGGAATCGGTGCCGTGGTCTCCGATATGCTGCGCACCACCGGTCTGCCAGTACTGGCGCTGGGCTTTCTGCTGACCATGCTGTTACGCGCGGTGCAAGGCTCGACCACCGTGGCGCTGGTGACCACTGCCGGCATCATCAGCCCGCTGATTGCAACGCTCAACCTCACTCCGAACCACATGGCCTTGCTGTGCCTGGCCATGGGCGGCGGGGGCCTGGCCATGTCCCACATCAATGATGCCGGTTACTGGATCTTCACCAAGCTGTCCGGACTGAACGTGGCCGACGGCTTGCGCACCTGGACGGTGCTGACCACTTTGCTCGGCACCTTGGGTTTCTGTATTACCCTGTTGATCTGGCCCTTTGTCTGACCCGTTATCTCAGGAGCTACCATGCCTCGTTTTGCTGCCAACCTCAGCATGCTTTACCCGGAACATGAGTTTCTGGATCGTTTCGCCGCCGCGGCGGCCGATGGTTTCGAAGCGGTGGAGTATCTGTTCCCCTACGACTACAGCGCAGAAGAACTCAAGCAACGCTTGAGCGACAATGGCCTGGTGCAGGCATTGTTCAATGCGCCGCCCGGTGATTGGGCGGCGGGCGAGCGGGGCACGGTGTCGTTGCCGGGGCGAGAGAGTGAATTTCGCAGCGGTTTTGATCGCGCCCTGGAATACGCCGGCGTGCTGGGCAATTCACGCATCCATGTCATGGCCGGCCTGCTGCCCTCCGAGAATGACCGGGCACGGCATCACGGCGTTTACCTGGAAAACCTCGCCTATGCCACCGCTCAGGCAGCCAAGGCAGGCGTCACGGTATTGCTTGAGCCGATCAATACGCGGGACATGCCGGGCTTTTTCCTCAATCGGCAGGATCAGGCCCAGGCCATCTGCAAGGAAGTGGGCGCCAGTAACCTGAAGGTTCAGTTCGACTGCTACCACTGCCAGATCGTCGAGGGCGACCTGGCCACTAAACTGCGTCGGGACTTCGACGGTATCGGTCACATCCAGATCGCGGGCTTGCCTGACCGGCACGAGCCGGACCTGGGAGAAGTCAACTATCCCTATCTGTTCGAGTTGATCGACCAGTTGGGTTATGACGGGTGGGTAGGGTGCGAATACCGGCCTCGAGGCAACACGTCTGCCGGCTTGCAATGGTTGCGGGACTGGAAGGCGCGTCAAGCGTAATACAAAGCTGGACCATGGGCTCCGCTGGACGCAGGAGCCCGTCGTTTCAGGCCACGGTATTGCCCGATGGAAGTAACAGTTCGACGCCCTGCTTGCGGATGCCATCGGCCGCGGCAGGGGTCAACGCGTCATCGCTGAGGATAATGTCGAACTGCTCGAGACCGGCGATCCTGTACATGCTGAAGGTCCCGTATTTCGAACTGCTGGCCACCAGCACCACTTGCGAGGCCGATTGCATTGCCGCTTGCTTGACCTCCACCTTCAACGCCGAAGGCGTGGTCAGTCCGCGACGCAAATCCCATGAGCTGGTCGATATGAACGCGATATCGGTGACGACCTGACGCAAGGTGGCAACCGCCAGGCTGCCCACGCACGATTGATTGGAGTGATCCAGTTGCCCGCCGGTATGGATCACCGTGACATGAGGCGCATCGATCAGGGCCTGGACAATCCCGAAATCGTTGGTCACCACGGTCATGCCGGACAGCGCCTTGATGTAGGGAACAATTTCCAGGGTGCTGGTTCCCGCATCCAGGTAAATCGCCATATCGGCATGCAGTAGCCGGGCGGCGAGTTTGGCCATGGCCTGTTTCTGCGGCAACTCCACCACCGCCTTGAACTGATGGCTGGGCTCGCTGTGCAGCTGACTGGCGATTCGCACCCCACCCGTTACCGAGTAGGCACGACCTTCCTGCTCCAGCAACGCGATGTCGCGGCGTATGGTCATGTGCGAACAGTCGAACATTTCCATCAATTGATGAACGCTCAGCACTTGATGCTTGCGCAACTGTCGCAGCATCAATTCACGGCGTTGTTCAGGGATCATCGGTGCGCCGCTTTCGGCGGCCATGTCCTTTTGACTAGGCATTCAGGCTCCAGTAATGAAGAAATCCGCGGACAAGGAAGGCAGGCAAACATAGTAGCGAATCTGCAACTGGATCAGTAGCGAGATGAGGCGCCGAGCCCATTTCCCCCTGCGTAAATCAACTGTTTCTACCTGTTCGTAGCCAGAGCTATTTACTCCCAAGCCCGGCGACATCATGCCTTGCGAGAGTCGATCCAGCAGTTATCGATATTGCCATGAACAATCCGGCAACCTTTGTGGCTTCTTGTGCATCGCCTGAAGGTCGCTGACGTCAGGGCAGTCTGAGCCCGTAACCCGGATATAGCCTGAAGCTAGCCTGTTATTCCATAAAACAAGTACAAACGCATTTTATAGTGCGTTTTAATCTAATCAGGTTTTTTCAACTGACAGGAGCTTCGTACTTGAAAACCACGGCATTGTTGTCCTTGGGCCTGGCGTTAGCCGCCAGTTGCTCTGCGGCTTTTGCAGGCCCGATCCTGGATCGTGTGACGAAAAAAGGCGAGTTGACCGGCGTCCTGATGGAAAGTTATCCGCCGTTTTCCTTTCTCAATGAGCAGAACCAGCTGGACGGGTTTGACGTGGATGTCGCCAAGGCGGTTGCCCAGCGCCTTGGCGTCAAGCTCAAACTGGAGACCCCGTCCTGGGACGTGATCGCTGCTGGCCACTGGAGCGGGCGCTATGACATCTGCGTCTGCTCGATGACCCCGAGTAAAGCCCGCGCCGAAGTGTTCGATTTCCCGGTCGAGTATTACCAGTCACCCGCAGTGATCGTAGTGAATGCCAAGGATAAGGACATCACTGCGGGCAAAGACTTGTCCGGCAAAAAAGTCGGTGTGATCAGCGCGTCGACTTACGAAGCCTACTTGAACAAGGATCTGGTGATCGAAGGTGCCGAGGACAAACCTTTGAGCTATCCATTCGATAATGTTCAGGTCGCGCCCTACGACAACGAGACAGTGGCGTTCCAGGATCTGGCACTGGGCACGGGCGTGCGTCTGGATGCCATGGTCACCAACCTGATCACCGCGCGCGAGCGTATTACCCAGGATCCTCGCTTCAAGATTGCCGGCGATACGCTCTACGCCGAACCGAACGTCGTGGCGATCGAGAAGGGTGATCCGCAATGGAGTGCCAAAGTCACCGAGGTCATCACCCAACTCAAGGCTGACGGTACGCTGAGCAAGATTTCGCAGAAGTGGATCGGTGCCGATATCAGCCAATGACAGCCCTCAATCCACATCCGGCCAAGGCGACTGTCGCACCCGAAGCCGAGCCACGCCCCTTGAGCCAGCTCTTTGGCTTTCGCACTCGCCTGTACTTGACGTGGGCGGCGCTGTTCGGCTTGTGCGTCATGTTTTTCATGAGCTTCGATCTGAAGTTCTCGATCATTCTGGAAAAGTGGCCGAATCTGGTCGGCCTGCATCTGGGGCCCAACGGTTTCCTGCAGGGTGCCGCACTGACGTTGTTTCTGTGCTTCTGCTCGATCTGGCTGTCCCTGCTCCTGGGGTTCGTGACGGCGCTGGCGCGTCTGTCACGCAGTGCCGTGGCGTTCGGTATCGCGAGCTTCTACGCATCTTTTTTTCGCGGTACTCCGCTGCTGATTCAGATCCTCCTGATCTATCTGGGTTTACCGCAGCTGGGCGTTGTTCCCGGCGCCATCAGTGCCGGCATCATTGCGCTCTCGCTCAACTATGGGGCCTACCTCAGCGAGATCTTTCGCGCCGGCATCCTGGCCGTAGCACCCGGGCAGCGCGAAGCGGCGATGGCCCTGGGACTCAGGCCAACGGCGACGTTTGTGCAGATCGTCCTGCCGCAAGCCATGCGCACGATCATTCCTCCGACGACCAGCCAGTTCATTTCAATGCTCAAGGACTCCTCGCTGATCTCGGTGATGGGCGTCTGGGAGGTGATGTTCCTGGCGCAGTCCTATGGGCGGTCTTCCTATCGCTACATCGAAATGCTCACCACCGCGGCCGTCATCTATTGGCTGCTGTCCATCGGGCTCGAGTTGATACAGCACCGCCTCGAACGCCACTACGGCAAAGGCTTCAAGAATCAGCGGTGATCCGCCCGGTTTAATCATTTTTTTCAGGAACCACTATGTCCGATCCCAAACCTCTGTTGTTTGCACTCTACGAACAGGCCAGTGTCGGTTGCGGCGGTGCGCCAAGCCTGTGGACACACCCGGCCGACGAGCGACTGACCATCAACTCTCTTGGCTACTGGTCGAACCTGGCACGCATTGCCGACCAGGCTCACCTCGACATGCTGTTTTTTGGTGATGTGCTGGGTTTCTACGATGTATTTGGCGGCAATGCCGATGCGGCCATGAAATGGGCGGTAGAAGCACCGGCGAACGATCCCTTGATGATCATCCCGGCTTTGGCTGCCGTGACGCAAAACCTGGCCTTTGGCGTCACCGTCACCACCAGCTACGAACATCCGTTTACCCATGCCCGGCGCTTCAGCACGCTGGATCACCTCACCAATGGCCGGGTCGGCTGGAACATCGTCACGTCTTACCTGTCCAGTGCCGCCCGCAACTTCGGTCTGGAGCAGATGATCAGGCACGATGACCGCTATGAGCGCGCCGAAGAGTTTCTCGATGTGGTCTACAAGCTCTGGGAAGGCAGTTGGGCCGACGACGCCGTGGTTGCGGACAGATCGCGACAACTCTACGCCCGGGGTGATCGAGTGCGGCCGATCAACCACGTCGGTGAGCATTACCGGGTGGCCGGGCCGCACTTGACCTCGCCATCGCCACAGCGCACACCGTTGTTGATTCAGGCCGGCTGGTCAGGGCGCGGACGTGAGTTTGCGGCCAAGCACGCCGAGCTGATCTTCATTGCCAAGTCCAACCCGCAGGAAATTCGTCAGGGGCTGGAAGAAATATGGGCCAAGGCTCAGGCACGTGGCCGTCAGCGTGACGATGTGAAGTCCCTGACGGTGCTGCGTATCGTCACGGCCAAGACCGAGATCGAAGCCCAGCGCAAATATGACGAGCTGCAAAGCAACTATCACTTGCAGGCCCAACTGGTCAGTTACGCGGGTGACACCGGCATCGATATCAGCCGCTATGCCGACAGTGATGCGCTTTCCACCCACACCGAAGGCATGACCTCCTACGTGATGCGTCCCGATGGCACTGGCAAACCCTTGACCGCTGGCGACGTCAAGCAACGGTTTGCCAACGTCACCCGAGGCAGCGATCTGATCCTGGTGGGCACCCCTCGACAGGTGGCCGAGCGCATTGAGGAGCATGCGCGAATCTCCGGCACCAGTGGCTACATGCTCAATCCGCTGATCAGCCCCGGAAGCCTTGAGGACTTCGTCGAACTGATCATCCCCGAACTGCAGAAACGTGGGCTGTACCGTACTCAACCGCAAAGCGGTACCTTCCGTTCGCGGTTACGGGCCGATGGTTCAAGTCTGTTGCCGGCGTCGGCCTATGGGGCCTCGTTCCGTTTCGACAAGGCTTTTTAAAGGGGATGGGGCGATTCGCCCCATACACCGCGTGCACCTTCGGCATTCAATGCCCGCGGTTGCTGCGAATCAACTCATAAGCCCGACGCACCAGAGGATTAAGCGTATTGGGTCGAATCCACAGGTGATAGGTGACGTCCGGCAGACGGGGCAAGCCATCGCTTTCACCCAGCACCCGCATATCCGGGCCCAACATTTCCATGCTTCTGGCAGTGACGCCAAGGCCTGCACGCGTCGCCGCCTTGATGCCAATCAGGTTCGACGCCAGATAAGCCTGGCGCCAGGGAATGTTGGCGCGCTCGAGGGCCTCAAGGGCATATCGTCGATAGATGCTGGGCTCATCGACCAGGATCAACGGCAAAGGCTCGCCGGGGTTATGAAGAAACTGCGCAGAGCAAATCCACCATACCGGCGAGGTGCGCAAGGCAAAACCTTCCAGGCTGGGGTCTTCGCGAGTGGAAATCACCATGTCGACCTTGCCGCGATGCAGGTCGTCCATGAGAAACGGGCTGCGGCCGACGTCGATTTCCAGGCGCAAGCGCGGAGCCGAGCGCGCGATATGACTGAGAATCGGTGGCAGGATGGTGTCGGCGATGTCATGGGGTGAGCCGATTCGCAGCACGCCGCTCAAGCTGCTTTCGCGCAAGGAATTCAGCGCGTCATCGTTGAGCGAAAGCATTTGTCGGGCATGGCGCAGTAACTGCTGCCCGGCTTCCGTGAGCTGCTTTTGCCGCCCGCGTTTTTCGAACAGGCTGACCCCGACCTGTTGCTCCAGGCGTTGCATGTGCTGAGTGACCGACGATTGTGTGCGGGCCAGTTGCACGCCGGCCTCGGCAAAGCTGTGGTGATCGACCACGGCAATGAAGGTGCGCAGTAATTCGAGATCGAGGGTCGACATGGCGGCTGCTTTTTACATCAAGGGTGCGAACATAAACATTACATTTTTTTATGTATTTGGAGAAATTGATTTTTCTGGAATCTCGCAGATGCCAATAAACGCTGGCTTTTAAGCGTTTATCTAAAAAATGACAGCACCAGAGTTATAACGATATTAGATATTTGTATTTCCGTTACCTCGACGCTGTACGCAGGATGCCACTCATCGGATCGGGGTTTTGCCGATCATTCATGAGGGGAAATCCATGTCGTTCAAGCGCGCGTCTGTAAAACGTTTATTGCCCGTGATGTTGGGCGCCTTCATCTCACTGGCCGCCAGCACCGCGGCCCATGCTGACGCGACGCTGGACAGGATCGAGCAGCGTCATGTGCTGGTGGTTGGCGTGCTGTTGTCAGGCGGCCCCTTTGGCGGCATTGATCCGGCCACACAGAAACCCCGCGGTTTGAACGTCGAACTCGCACAGGAACTGGGTCGGCAGTTGGGCGCTGAAGTGCAACTGGTGCCGGTATTGCCGGCCAACCGCGTGCAGTTCCTGCAGCAGGGCAAAGTGGATTTGCTGATCGCCAATATGGAATGGACGGCAGAGCGCGGCGAGATCCTCGGTTTTGTACCGACACCGTTTTACCGGGTTGGCGGCACCGCCGCAGTGCTCAAGGACAGCAAGATCACTCGTTGGGAAGACCTGAAAGGGCAACCGGTCTGCACCTCTCAGGGCAGCAGCTACATCAAGCCGCTCACCGGGTTGGGCGTTGAGTTGAAGGCGTTCAAGAGTTCCTCCGAGTCCTTGTTGGCACTGCGTGGCAACAACTGCGTTGCGGCGGTACATGACGCCACACTGATCAATCCGTTAATCGCCGACAACACCGAATGGCAAGGCTATCGCGCCATCAGTCCGGAGCTCAACCCGGCGCCGTCGGTGATCTGGACGCGCCGTGGTGAAAGCGACACCCAGGCCAGGCTCGACCCGATCGTCAAGGAACTGCACCGCAGCGGCTGGTTGATCGAAGCCCAGACCCGCAACCACATCACCCCCGCGTCACCTGCGCTGGTCGAACTGCAAAAGCAGTTCCAGGCCAACGGCGCCTGATTCACCTCATCGTATTCAATACGCCGCCGCATCGCGCGACGGCTATTCAAGGCAGTCGCGCATGAACCGTCATTGTTCCACTAACAACCTGACCCCATTGTGTCTGGCCAATGCTGTTGCATTGTCACCCTGGGTTCACCCGTCCAGCGCGACCGATGGCGTCACTGAAGCCGGACGTCGCATCGCCCGGGCCTGTGCGCAATTGCGGGGCGCAGCATGAGTGATTGGCTGGAGCTATTCGTCCACTGGGCTGCCGGGCTGGGTCTGAACTACAACTTCCTGCTGGACGCCTATCAGCGCGGCACCGTGGTGCAGGGTGCGTTGACCACGATGTGGCTGTGCCTGTTCACCATTCTCGGCAGCTTGCTCGCCGGGCTCGGACTGGCGGCGATGCTGACGTCGGGCAATCGGTGGTTGGCGAAACCGGCACGTGTGTTCGTCGAAGTCACTCGCAACACGCCGACCCTGGTGCAGCTGTATTGCGCGTTCCTCGTCTTGAACATGTTGCTCACTCAAGCCGTTGGCGCCGCGAACCCGCTGACACCGTTCGCCTGGGTGGTGATCGTGATCTCGTTGCACAAGGGCGCGTTCCATGCCGAGGCCCTGCGCGCCGGCATCGAGGCGGTACCGGCGGTGACGCTGGAGGCGGCCAGTTCGCTGGCATTGAGCAGCCGTCAGTTGCTATGGAACGTGCAACTGCCGCTGGCCCTGCGTTTCGCTTTGCCGTCGCTGATCAACAACCTGATCGACCTGGTGAAGATGACTGCCGTTGCCTCGGCGATTGCCGTCGGCGACATCACCTACGCGTCGATCATGATCTGGACGCAGAGCGATAACGTTCTGGAACTGATGATTCTGATCCTGAGCTTTTTCGGTCTGCTGAGTTTTATCGTCAATTGTGTGGGGCGCTACCTTGAAGCGCGCCTGAGGATGCCCGGCTATGGCCATTGAATCGTCCGTCACCCCGTCGGTGACCTGGTCGCGTCGGCATGTCGGCAAACTGTTGCTGTTGGTCGGCGCCGGGCTCTGGTTGCTCTGGTTCACCCCGCAAAGCCCGGTATTGAAGGCGCTGCTGCAATGGTCGCCGGCCCTGGCTGCCGGCTTTGGCCAGAACATCCTGATCAGTCTGCTCGCGATTGCATTGGGTTCGCTGCTGGGGTTGCTGGTGGGGGCGCTGGCGTTATCGCCGCTGCGCCTGCTGCGTTTGCCGGCACGGATCTGGGTGCAGATTTTCCGCAACGCTCCGTGGCTGGTGCTGATCTATTTCACCACCTACGTGTTTCCGTTCGAGATCCACATCGGCAGCGCTTACGTCTCGTTTCCGGACTGGGTCAAGGTAACGATCGGCCTGGCCTTGCCGGCGAGTGCCAACGTTGCGGAGATCTTCCGTGGCGCCATTGCTTCGATCCCGGGTACGCAATGGGAGGCCTCGCGCTCGCTGGCGTTTACCCGGGGGCAGATTTTCCGCTCGATCATCCTGCCGCAGTGCTTCAAGCGCATGTTGCCACCGTGGATGAACCTGTATGCGGTGATCACCATGGGCACCGCGCTGGCCTCTCTGGTGGGGGTGCATGACGTGATCGACACCGCGCAGATTGCCAGCAACACCGTGAACATGACCGGTTTCACCGTGGTGATCTACCTGAGCCTGCTGGTGCTGTTCTTCGCTTATTGCTACCCGATTTCCCGCCTCACCCAACGCCTGGAGCGACGTTATGCCTTCTATTGAAACTGTCGCCGAGCCGCTGGTGAGCCTGCGCGATCTGCACCTGTCGTTTGGCAGCAACCCGGTGCTCAAAGGCATCGACCTCGATGTGCATCGGGGGCAAGCGGTGTCGATCATCGGCCCGTCCGGCTCCGGCAAGTCGACCATCCTGCGCTGCATCACCGGGCTGTTGCAGCCCCAGCGTGGCAGCATCCGCGTCGGCTCTACCTTGGTTCACACGCTGGTGCAGGAAGCACAGCGCATCGAACTGCGCAAACGCGTGGGGTTTGTGTTTCAGCAGTACAACCTGTTCCCGCATCTGTCGGTGCTGGAGAACCTGGTGATTGCACCGCGCAAGGTGTTGCGGCGCAGCCGTGCCGATGCGGAAAAACAGGCGCGTGCCTTGCTGGCCAAAGTGCGCATGGAGCACAAGGCCGATGCCTATCCGGGACAACTGTCCGGTGGTCAGCAACAGCGGGTGGCGATTGCCCGTGCACTGGCGATGCGCCCGGAGCTGATTCTATTCGATGAGGTGACCTCGGCTCTTGATCCGGAAACCGTCGGCGAGGTGCTGACCGTGATTCGCGAGTTGACCGAAGAGGGCATGACGTGCGTGCTGGTCACCCACGAGATGCGTTTCGCCGAAGAAATCAGCGACATCGTCTATTTCACCGAAAACGGCGTGATTGTTGAACACGGTAGCGCCGCACAGATTTTTCAGAACCCGGTCAGCGAGCGCACCCAGGAATTCCTGCGCCATGCCGTGGGCGATCCGGGGCGCCGTCCCGCCGTCGCCAACGACCCTTATCTGCTGACCAACCTGGGCCGCTACAGCCTGTCCGTATAAAACCGAGGAGCCTGTTCATGAGTACCGAAAACCGTGCCGCCGTCATCGAGGATTTCCTGAAGAAAATCCGCGTGATCAACCAACGGGGCGTCGACCGCGCCGCGCTGGTGGAAATCGTTGCCCAGCTCGAAGCCCTGGCCGAGCGCCGTGATCTGTTCAACTTCGACGAGTTCCCGGCGCCGGTGCCGGGGCAGGGCAGTACTGCGTTTCGCTACCGGCTTAACGACGACGGCGACACGCCAACGCTATACCTGAACTCATTGTTGCCGGGTAAAAGTACGATCCCGCACAACCACGAAACCTGGGCGATCATCAGTGCCGTCGAAGGCCAGGAGATCAACTACGTCTATGGTCGTGATGACGAAGGTCGCGAGCCGGGTTTCACCACCTTGCATCTGCAAAAGGAAGTGATCGTCCAACCCGGCACGTCGATCTCGTTTTTGGGAGAAGACCTGCACCGCATTCGCGTCGAGGGCGAGCAGGCGACCTTGCATTTCCATCTCTACGGCCTGCCGCTGGAGTCCCTTAACGGTCGCTATGGCGTTGAGGCCGACGGACGCATTCTCAATTACAACGCCTCGCAAATGGCGCCGTCGATCAAGGCCTACCCATGATCGATCTGTATTACTGGCCGACCGGCAATGGTCTGAAGATCGGCATCCTGCTCGAAGAGCTCGGGTTGGAGTACCGCGTGGTACCGATCAACATCCGCGAGGGCGAACAGAAGCAGGCGGCGTTTCAACGGATCAGCGCCAATGGCCGCATTCCGGCGATTGTCGACCATGCGCCAGAGGGGTTGAGCGAACCGCTGAGCCTGTTCGAGTCCGGCGCCATTCTCAATTACCTGGCCAACAAGGCCGAGCGTTTTCTGCCGCCGGCAGGCAGTGTCGAACGACAGAAAGTCCAGGAGTGGCTGTTCTGGCAGGTGGGGCATGTAACCCCTTACCTGAGTCAGCTACAGGTGTTTAAAGAGAAGGCCCCGGAACCGATTCCATTCGCTTTGGATTTGCTGAATGCCGAAGCGACGCGCTTGTATCGGGTACTGGAAGCGCGTCTGTCTGAAGTGCCGCATGTGGCGGGTGAATACTCCATCGCCGACATGGCGATTTTCCCGTGGATTCAGCCGCAGCGACAGGGACAGGAACTGCAGGACTTCCCGCACATCCGTGCCTGGCGCGAACGCCTCAAGGCACGTCCAGCCATTCAGCGTGCATATGCGAAGGGCCGCGAAGTGGCGGCCAATGAACGCGCTCTGGCGCATCAATAATTTTCTTTCGAGCGCAACCCCCATGAGCCAGACCGTAACCCCAGGGCAATTGCAGCAGTGGCTGTTCGACGGGCAGGAAATCGCCCTGTTTGATGTGCGCGAGCATGGCCAGTATGGCGAAGCCCATCTGTTTTTCGCAGTCAATCTGCCCTATAGCCGACTGGAGCTGGAGGTACGGCGACTGGCGCCCAACCCTCAGGTGCGCCTGGTGATCCATGACCAGAACGGTGGCGATGTTGCCAAGCGCGCTGCACAGCGCCTTCACGCGTTGGGGTATGAACGCGTGCACATACTCGAGGGCGGTGCCAATGGCTGGCAGGCCGCCGGTTATCAGCTGTTTGCCGGCGTGCATGTACCGTCCAAGGCTTTTGGCGAATTGGTCGAAGAGGTCAGTCACACGCCGCATGTCACCGCACGACAATTGGCCGAATGGCAAAGCCGAGGCGAGCCTTTGGTGGTGCTCGACGGCCGACCGTTCGATGAATACCGCAAGATGACCATTCCCGGTTCCGTGTGTTGTCCGAACGGCGAACTGGGGTATCGCATCCATGACCTGGTGCCTGACGAACACACGCCGATCGTGATCAATTGCGCCGGCCGAACCCGCAGCATTATCGGTGCGCAAACGCTGATCAACCTCGGTTTGAAGAACCCTGTCTATGCCCTGGAGAACGGAACCCAAGGCTGGGATCTGGAAGACTTTCAATTGGAGCACGCAAGCAGCCGTCGTTATGCCGATACCGTGAGCGCTGCACCATTGGCCGCGCAACGGCTGGCGGCTGCCCGATTGGCGGAGAGGGCCGGGGTGAAAACGGTTGCGGCTGAACAGGTCGAGCAGTGGGCTGGCGATGTCGGGCGCAGTCTGTTTTTGTGCGACGTGCGCACCGCCGAAGAGTTTGCCGCCGGCAGTTTACAGGGCGCGCAACACACACCGGGCGGTCAGCTGGTTCAATCTACTGATCTGTATGTCGGCGTGCGTCAGGCACGGCTGGTGCTGATCGACAGCGATGGTGTACGGGCGCCGATTGTCGCGAGCTGGCTGCGTCAGTTGGGGCATGAAGCGTATGTGTTGGCAGGTGGCGTGAGCAGCGCTCTGGCGTTACCTGCAAGCGACGTGATCGCCCACGAGGTGCTGCCATTGATCACTGCCCAGGTACTGTCTGATGCACTCAAGGATGAGGCCGTCGCGCTGATCGATCTGCGTCCGGGCATGACCTATCGCAAGGGCCACATTGCCGGCTCGCGCTGGTCGATCCGCCCGTTGCTGACGCGACACGTGACGGGTGAGCAGCGACCGCTGGTGCTGCTGGCCGATGATGCGCAACTGGCCTCGTTCGCCGCACAGGAATTGCCCGAAGCCCAGCGTGCGCAAGTACGGTTGCTGGACGGCGGGCTCGATGCCTGGCGTGCAGCGGGTTTCTCCGTGCAGGAAAGCCCGGACACTCCATCCCATGATCAATGCATTGATTTTCTGTTCTTTACCCATGACCGCCACTCCGGCAACAAGGACGCGGCGCGTCAATACCTGGCATGGGAGATCGGTTTGCTGGCGCAGATGAGCGACGACGAAATCGCCAGCCTTAAACCGTTGCAGACTCAAGCACGTCAGGATCCGCAGGTGCGTACGCGGCTGGTGCATTCAGCGCGGGCCCAGGGTGTCGGCGGCCGCGCAGTCAATGTACCGGTCACTCGCTTGAGCACCGTGCTGTTCGACAACCTGGCGCAAATGCGTGATGCCCGTGCTCGTCGTGATAGCGAGCGTGTGCTGAGTTATGGGGCGCGCGGCAATCCAACGGCGTTTGCCCTCGAAGACCTGGTCAGCGAGCTGGAGGGTGGTTATCGCACTCGCTTGTTCGGAACCGGGCTGGCAGCGGTCGCGCAGACGTTTCTCGCTTATCTGCGGCCGGGCGATCATGTGCTGATCACCGACGCGGTATACGCGCCTGTGCGGCGTCTGGCACGGGAGTTTCTTCAGCCCTTCGGTATTCAGGTCAGCTATTTCGCCCCGGACGGTCGTGACCTGGAGGCTCAGCTGCAAGCCAACACGAAAATGGTCTACACCGAAGTGCCAGGCTCTTTGTTATATGAACTGTGCGACCTGCCGGCCATTGCCGCCCTGTGCAAACCGCGAGGTATCCTGCTGGCCGTCGACAATACCTGGGGCTGCGGTTACCTGTACCGGCCGCTGACACTCGGCGCAGACATCTCGATCATGGCACTGACCAAGTACCTGAGCGGCCACAGCGATGTGGTCATGGGCAGTGTCTGCACCCGCGAAGACGTGTGGCCGGCACTCGCGTCCATGAGCGATAACTTTGGAGCAACCGTCAGCCCTGATGACGCCTATCTGGTGCTGCGCGGCGCTCGAACCCTGGCGCCACGACTGGAGGTGCATGAGCGTCAGGCTCTGGAAATCGCACATTGGTTGCAAGCGCAACCGCAGGTGAAGCGGGTGTTCCATCCGGCCTTGCCCGATCATCCCGATCATGCCTTGTGGCGGCGGGATTTCACTGGCAGCAATGGCTTGCTGTCCTTTGAACTGAACGAGGCGGACAGCGCGTATGTCGAGCGCTTCATCGATGCGCTGCAGCTGTTCGGGTTGGGCGCTTCCTGGGGCGGTTTTGAAAGCCTGATTACCGTGGCCGATACCCAAGAACGCAACAGTGCGGCGGATCGCTCATTGAACCCGGTATTGCGCTTGCACATCGGGCTGGAGGATGTCGCAGAGTTGATTGCGGATCTGCAGCGCGGGTTTGGGGTTTCAGGAGAGGGTCAAGGTCGAGTGTTTTGATGCGTTTGCACTGGGTAATGCAAATTCGGGGGTAGCGCTTTCGAGGGGCAAGTACACCAGGTCCGGTGCGAACTGAGACTGCCGCTTGAGAATGTTGTCTACGACAGATGATGGGCGAATCCCCGCGGATTCAGAAATGATCGGCGAATCGAAAAGCCCATGCACCAAGGTTTAACCAGGTGCCGATAGCTGACGCTTCGGCTAGAGGCCCCGGTTCGATTGGGTATCGATTTGTTACCTGGATACCGTTATTCACCCATTTGGGGCGTGCTGGGCCATTTCGTAGCACACGGCGAGTATCACGCCGATCTGAAGATCATCGGTTTTTGAGTCGAAACTCCTTTCCAATTAAGAGCTTGAGGCAGTTCGAAGCAGACTGGCACGGTTTCTGCTTTTTTTGTATCTATGGATAATTGGATACAAAACTGCAAAAGGGGACTTTATGCAATTCGCTCCCACCTACGTTGAACGTCAACCCCTGACCGCCGAGGAGGAGGCTTACAACTTTCTGCTGGAAGCGATCTGTGGCGGTCGTTACCGCAAAGGCGACCGCCTGATCGCCGAGGACATAGCAAGCGAAATCGGCATGAGCCGGATGCCGGTGCGCGAAGCCTTTCGCCGTCTCGATGCTCAAGGCCTGGTAACCCTGAGGCCTAACCGCGGCGCCATTGTCAGTGGCCTGGACTTCGACGAATTGCACGAGGTCTTCGAGATGCGCAGTGCCCTCGAGGGCCTGGCCATCCGCGTGGCCGTGCCCAGGATCGGCGAGCGTCAGCTGGCGGCTCTGGAACGCATGCTGGACGAGATGGATGACTACCGCGACGAAAGCGCCGAGTGGGTCAGGCTTCATCGTGCCTTCCATGAATACCTGTGCAGCCTCAGCGGTCGTCCTCGGCTGATGAAGCAGATCTCGGCGCTGTATTCGCTGATCGAGGCGCCGATGCGGCTGTGGCTGCAACACAGCGAAAAACCACTGAGCGCTCGCCAGGAACACGCGGTGATCCTTGACGCCATTCGCTCAGGCGATGTCGACCGGGCCGAGGCCGTGGTGCGTCAGCACATCGAGGGCACGGTGCCGGCGCTGATCCAGTTTCTGCAATCGGAAAAATAGAATCGGGCTCAAACCCGACAGTGTTTTGACTTTGAGTACTGCCCCGTTACTAAACAACTGGAGTGTCTCGTCATGCATAAACGCCATATGTTTCTTGCCGCTGTTTCCCTCGGACTCTGTGCGCAGTGGGCGGTTGCCGCGCCCCAGGTGCCGGAGCGATTGCACAAGGCCGACAAACTCACGTATTGCTCGGGCATGGATTCACCGCCCTTGGTGTCTTTCGACGAGGCGCAAAAACCCAAGGGCCTGACGGTCGATCTGGGGCTGGAAGTCGCCAAACGGCTGGGAGACAAACCGGTGCAATGGCGGGTCATTCCGTTCTCCGGGTTGCTGCCGGCATTGCTCGCCCAGCAGTGCGACATGATCGTTGATCAGCTGTTCGACAAGCCCGAACGGCGGGAGGTGATCGACATCGTCAACTACATGTACTCCAGCCAGTCAGTGGTCGTTCCCAAAGGCAATCCCAAGGGCATCAAGACCCTGGATGGACTGTCCGGGCACAAGGTGGCAGTGCTCAACGGCTCGACGATCAAAACCTTGCTGGACGCCGAGAACGAAAAGCTGACCAAGGCTGGCAAGACACCCATGAAACTGGTGGTCTACAACAGCGACACCGACGCCTTTCAGGCGCTGCGCATCAGTCAGGTAGACGCCTACGGTACCACCGTGGAAACCGCCGGTTACTACGCCGCCATGGCGCCCGAACTGTTCGAGGAAGGGGTGCCGGCCTTCAGCCGGATACTCACCGGCCTGGGGATTCGCAAGGATGATCCGCAGCTCACCGCAGCGGTACAACAGATCATCAGTGACATGCGCAGCGACGGCAGTTACGTGCAGTTGCTGAGCAAATGGCATGTCTCCAGCGACACACTCGACTGAGGCGAACGCTCGATGAATTTCAATTGGGATGTGTTCTTGCAATACCTGTTGCAGCCGAGCGGGGTGTACCTCACCGGACTCTGGCTGACCTGTCTGATCAGTGTGCTGGCGATGGCGTTGGGCTGTGTGCTGGGACTGGCGGCGGCACTGATGCGTCTGTCACGCAACCCGCTACTCAACCTGCCTGTACGGTTTTATGTGTGGCTGATGCGCGGCACGCCACTGCTGGTGCAGATCGTCTTTCTCTACACCGCATTGGCTGCCGGCGGGATCTTCCGCTTCGAAGACGTAGAGCTGTTTGGCCTGGTGGTACCGGGCAACATCCAGGCAGCGATCATCGCACTGGGCCTGAACGAAGGCGCCTACATGGCCGAGATCATCCGTGCGGGGATCGGTGCCGTGGACAAGGGGCAGTACGAGGCCGGGCGTTCGTTGGGCATGACCTTCGCCAAACTGATGCGGCGAATCGTTCTGCCTCAGGCGTTCCGGGTCATCGTTCCGCCGTTGGGTAACGAGTTCAACGTGATGCTCAAGAATACGACGCTGGTCAGCGTTATTGGCGTGCAGGAGTTGCTGCTGAGCACGCAAATGGTCACGTCGGCGACATTCCGGGTATTTGAACTGTACCTGGTGGTGGCGATGTATTTCCTGCTGCTGACCACCCTCTGGGGCTTTTTCCAGCGTTGGCTGGAAGCGCGTTTCGGACAGTCCGATCGACCCGCACCGCCAGCGGCTGGCAGTCGCATGTTCGGTCGCGGCACGCTGAAATTGCTGAGGGGGCGTTAAGCATGGCGCACAAAAGTGAAGAACTGATCATCGAGGCCCTGGACATTCACAAGTCCTTCGGCGACCTGGAGATTCTCAAGGGAATTTCCTTGCAGGTGCGGCGCGGGGAAGTGGTGGTGCTGATCGGCGCATCGGGTTCAGGCAAGACCACCTTCATTCGCTGTATCAATCTGCTGGAAGATATTCAAGGTGGTCGCATTCGCGTCAACGGTCGCTCCATGGGGTACCGCGAGCGCGCCGACGGCAGTCTGGTGCGCGACTCCGAGAGCAACATCGCTCGCCAGCGTCGGGACATCGGCATGGTCTTTCAGCGTTTCAATCTGTTCCCCCACATGACCGCGCTGGAAAACATCATTGAGGCACCGATCCAGGTGCTCGGCGTGCCACGCGCAGAAGCTTTGGAACAGGCCCGGGCCTTGCTCGCCCGGGTCGGTCTGGCGGACAAGGCCATGCATTACCCGTCGATGTTGTCCGGCGGGCAGCAGCAGCGCGTGGCAATCGCCCGGGCGCTGGCGATGAAACCCCAGGCCATGCTGTTCGACGAGCCCACCAGCGCTCTGGATCCGGAAACCGTCGGCGAGGTGCTGCAGGTGATGAAGCAGTTGGCCGATGACGGCATGACCATGGTGGTGGTCACCCATGAAATGGGTTTTGCCCGGGAAGTGGCTGACCGCGTGGTGGTGCTCGATCAGGGCGAATTGATCGAACAGGGGCCGCCGGAGCAGATCTTCAGTCGACCGACACACCCGCGAACCCAGGCTTTTCTCAGCCGCGTGCTGTGATCTTCTCAGTCGGGTTTTTTTCACCCGGCAATGGAACCGGACACCTGCGGCCAATGAATCCTTGTTTGGAAGAACTTTTGCCATGTTGAAATTTTCTGCCCACGAATATCCCTATCCATCGCAACGTCAGAGCGTGTTTGCACGTCGCGGCATGGTCGCTGCTTCACAGCCATTGGCCGCCGAAGCCGGCATCGAAATCATGCGCAACGGCGGCAATGCCATTGATGCCGCGATCGCCACAGCGGCGGCTCTGACGGTGGTTGAACCCACTGGCTGCGGCTTGGGTGGCGACGCCTTTGCCCTGGTATGGAGCAAAGGCCAATTGCACGGACTGAACGCCAACGGCCATGCGCCGGCAGCACTGACCATCGATGCAGTCAAGGCGTGTGGTCACGAGCAGATGCCGCTTTATGGCTGGACGCCGGTAACGGTGCCCGGTTGCCCTTCGGCCTGGGCGCAGTTGTCCAGACGGTTCGGCAAGCTGCCTTTTGCCGAGTTGCTGCAGCCCGCCATCAGCCTGGCCAGGGAGGGTTTTCCACTGTCACCGGTGGTCGCCCGACAATGGCAGACCGCTCTGGATGAATTCAGCCCCCATCGAGACCCGGTGCTCGACGTCTGGTTCGACACGTTCCTGATTGATGGCCGTGCGCCAAAGGCCGGTGAATTATTCCGCAACCCGGCGCAAGCCCGAACGCTGGAAGAACTGGCGGACAGCGCTTGCGAAAGCCTCTATCGCGGCGATCTGGCTCAGCGCCTGGATGCCCATTCCCGCGCCACCGGCGGCTACCTGCGAGCCAGCGACCTGCAGGACTATCGCGCCCAATGGGTAGATCCGATCAGCATCAATTACCGCGGCTACGATGTCTGGGAAATTCCCCCAAGCGGGCAAGGACTGGTGGCCCTGATGACCCTGAAAATCCTTCAGGGCTTCGACTTCGATCACCGGGACAGCCAGCAGACCTGGCATCGTCAACTGGAAGCCATGAAGCTGGCCTACAGCGACGGCCTGCATTACATCACCGATCCGCTGCACATGCGTGTGGCCGTGGCTGACCTTCTCAGCGATGCCTACAGCAGCCAACGTCGCGAACAGATATCCGATCAGGCGCGTGAACCTAATCCCGGCGATCCCCACGCCAGCGGTACGGTGTATCTGGCCACGGCGGATGCGGAGGGCAACATGGTGTCCTTCATCCAGAGCAACTACCACGGCTTTGGTTCCGGCGTGGTACTGCCAGACAGCGGAATCGCCTTGCAGAACCGCGGGCAGGAATTCAGTCTCGACCCTGACCACGCCAACTGCCTGGCACCGGGCAAAAAAACCTTTCACACCATCATTCCCGGTTTCATCAGTAAAGGCGACGCACCGGTGGGACCGTTCGGCGTCATGGGTGGCTACATGCAGCCCCAAGGCCATGTGCAGATGGTCATGAATCTGCTGGATTTTGGTCTCAACCCCCAAGCCGCGCTGGACGCTCCGCGGTGGCAATGGCTGGGGGATATGAAGGTCGGCATCGAACACGGGGCGTCTCGGGACCTGGCCGCTTCGCTGGCACGGCGCGGACACCAGATTCAGGTTGATTGCGACCTGATCAACTATGGCCGAGGGCAGATCATCATCCGTGACCCGGACTCCGGTGTGCTGTGCGGCGGCACCGAGCCGCGAGCCGACTCCCATATCGCCGTGTGGTAGCGGGCCGCTGAAAACAGGAAAAGAGACCCCGGTCTCTTTTTTTGTTTGTGTGGCAGACGGCGCTGATTGCGATCGTTCGCAGCGCCGAACAGCTTGGCTTTATCAGTTTGTCAGGGAACGCGATCAGGGTTTGTCCGCGACTGTGCCCCGCGGCACAGGCCCAGGCCCGGTTACTGGTACGTCTCATTCCGGTTACAGAGCACTTTTATCGTGCATGGCGCTTGTATCTGACCAAATCGGGGCATTGGTCATTGCTGTATTCAAAAACCGACATGTGGACGTCGGTGACAAATAAGTTGTCGTTTATAGACATCTCTTGCTTATGTGCTACCAATGTGCCCAGCGCTGATGAACGGAGCAATAATTCAAGCGTTTCCCTTATGGCTCTCGTCCTGCAACCCCCCCGATATAGAGGCATTGGGTGATGTCGTTTTTGAATTCATTGAAAACTATGTAACTGGGTATGACCTTTGCAAGTTGAATAGGAACAATCCCACCAGTTTTTGGACGGGAGAATAAAAAGAGCCTTCGCCTGAGGCCATTCACCCGCTTTGTGTGAGGAGATACCGCGATGACGACGTTCAACTCCGGGGCCCAACCCCAGAACCGTGCGCCTCAATCCATCGGCTTTCTGCTGCTGGACAATTTCACGCTGATTTCCCTGGCCTCCGCAGTGGAACCCCTGCGCATGGCCAACCAATTGTCCGGTCGCGAGCTGTATCGCTGGACCACCCTCACCGTCGATGGCGGTCAGGTCTGGGCCAGTGACGGCCTGCAGATCACCCCCGACGCCTCCATGCACAAAGCCCCGCCAATGGACATTGTCATCGTCTGCGGCGGTATCGGCATTCAGCGCACGGTTACCCGGGAACACGTGTCGTGGCTGCAAAGCCAGGCCCGTCAGGCCCGCCGCCTCGGCGCGGTGTGCACCGGCAGCTGGGCCCTGGCCTGCGCCGGCCTGCTCGACGGCTTCGATTGCAGCGTGCACTGGGAATGCCTGGCGGCGATGCAGGAAGCTTTCCCGCGGGTAGCCATGAGCACCCGTCTGTTCACCCTCGACCGTAACCGTTTCACCAGCTCGGGCGGCACCGCGCCGCTGGACATGATGCTGCACCTGATCAGCCGCGATCACGGTCGCGAACTGTCGGCGGCCATTTCGGAAATGTTCGTCTACGAGCGCATCCGCAACGAACAGGATCACCAGCGCGTGCCGCTCAAGCACATGCTCGGCACCAACCAGCCAAAACTGCAGGAAATCGTTGCGCTGATGGAAGCCAACCTCGAAGAGCCGATCGACCTCGACGAACTGGCGGTGTATGTCGCGGTGTCCCGTCGTCAGCTCGAACGCCTGTTCCAGAAGTACCTGCACTGTTCGCCGTCGCGTTACTACCTGAAACTGCGCCTGATCCGTGCGCGGCAGTTGCTCAAGCAAACGCCGATTTCGATCATCGAAGTGGCGTCGATCTGTGGTTTCGTGTCCACGCCGCACTTCTCCAAGTGCTACCGCGAGTACTTCGGCATTCCGCCGCGTGACGAACGCGTAGGGTCCAACACTACCCAGCAAGTGGCGATGATGCCGCTGCCGCAAGCGTTGGTGCTGTCGCCGTTGTCCGGGCCGTTGTCGGCGTTGGGCCAGGCACGTAACGAATCAACCTTCGCCAGCGTTCGTCTATAAATCTTCACCCTATCCTGCGAAAGCGTAACGCTCGCAGGATAGGGTAAGGCGCATTACTTTCATTGTTGCGTTGAAGCAGGACTAACTCGACAGCTTTGATCATGTCTTCGATGACTTCCCTGGTGCTACCGAAAAACATCCTGGCTTCGTTCAGGTAGAGCAGGGCGGGCGCAGCCGCTAGCCATCGAGCGCGGGTTAGTCGACGGCTTTGACCATGTCTTCGATGACCTTTTTAGCGTCGCCGAACACCATCATGGTTTTGTCCAGGTAGAACAGCTCGTTGTCCAGGCCGGCATAGCCGCTGGCCATCGAGCGCTTGTTGACGATGATGGTCTTGGCCTTGAAGGCTTCGAGGATCGGCATGCCGGCAATCGGCGATTTCGGATCGTTCTTCGCCGCCGGGTTGACCACGTCGTTGGCGCCCAACACCAGCACCACGTCGGCCTGACCGAACTCGGAGTTGATGTCTTCCATCTCGAACACCTGGTCGTAAGGCACTTCCGCCTCGGCCAGCAACACGTTCATGTGCCCTGGCATACGCCCGGCCACCGGGTGGATCGCATACTTCACGGTTACACCGCGATGGGTCAGCTTCTCGGTCAGTTCCTTCAGTGCATGCTGGGCCCGGGCTACCGCCAGGCCGTAGCCTGGAACGATGATCACGGTATCGGCGTTGGTCAGCAGGAAGGTGGCGTCGTCGGCCGAACCGGATTTCACCGGGCGGGCCTCCTTGGCGCCTGCCGGACCTGCGTCCGCCGTATTGCCGAAACCGCCGAGCAGTACGTTAAAGAAGGAGCGGTTCATCGCCTTGCACATGATGTACGAGAGGATCGCACCGGACGAACCGACCAGCGAGCCGGCGATGATCAGCATCGAGTTGTTCAGCGAGAAGCCGATGCCCGCCGCTGCCCAGCCGGAGTAGCTGTTGAGCATCGACACCACCACCGGCATGTCGGCACCGCCGATCGGGATGATGATCAGCACGCCGAGCACGAAGGCCAGCGCCAGCATCACGCCGAAAGCGGTGAGGTCGCCGGTGAGCATGAACGTCACGCCCAGGCCCAGTGTGGCGAGGCCCATCAGCAGGTTCAGCTTGTGCTGTCCGCCGAACTGTACCGGTGCGCCCTGGAACAGGCGGAACTTGTACTTGCCGGAAAGCTTTCCGAACGCGATCACCGAACCGGAGAAGGTAATTGCACCGATGGCGGCACCGAGGAACAGCTCCAGGCGGTTACCGGCCGGGATCGCGTCACCGAGTTGCTGGACGATGCCCAGCGACTGTGGCTCGACCACGGCAGCCACGGCGATGAACACCGCGGCCAGGCCGATCATGCTGTGCATGAAGGCGACCAGCTCGGGCATCTTGGTCATTTCGACGCGTTTGGCCATGATCGAGCCGACAGTGCCGCCGATCAGCAGGCCGACGATCACGTAGACGATGCCGTCGTGAGCCAGTTCGGCACCTAATTTATAGATCAGGCCGACCGTGGTGAGGATCGCCAGGCCCATGCCGAGCATGCCGAACAGGTTGCCGCGCCGCGACGTGGTCGGGTGCGACAGGCCCTTGAGCGCCTGGATGAAGCAGACCGAGGCGATCAAATACAGGGAAGTTACCAGGTTCATGCTCATGCTTGCTGCACCTCAGCCTTGATTGCTTCGGCCTTGGCTGCCGGAGCTTTTGCTGGAGCCGCTTTTTTCTTGAACATTTCCAGCATGCGGCGGGTCACCAGGAAGCCACCAAACACGTTGACCGCGGCCAGGGCCACAGCCAGGGTGCCCATGGTCTTGCCCAACGGCGTCACGGTGAGAGCGGCGGCGAGCATCGCGCCGACGATCACGATGGCGGAGATGGCGTTGGTGACCGCCATCAGTGGCGTGTGCAGTGCAGGTGTAACGTTCCAGACCACGTGGTAGCCGACGTAGATGGCCAGCACGAAGATGATCAGGTTGTAGATACCGTGAGAGATCAGCATGTCTTCCATTGTTTTTATCCTCAGCCGTTCTTGCGCACGATCTGGCCGTCGCGGCACATCAGGCACGCGGCGACGATATCGTCTTCAAGGTTGATCACCAGTTGTCCTTCTTTATCGAACAACAGTTTCATGAAGTCCAGCAGGTTGCGGGCATACAGCGCCGAAGCATCGGCCGCCACGGCGCCAGCCAGGTTGGTCGGGCCAACGATGGTCACGCCATTTTCGATGACCACCTGATCGGCCACGGTCAGCGGGCAGTTACCGCCCTGGGCTGCCGCGAGATCGATGACCACCGAACCCGGTTTCATCTGGGCCACGGTTTCCGCGCTAAGTAGCGTCGGTGCCTTGCGGCCCGGAATCAGTGCGGTGGTGATGACGATGTCAGCCTGCTTGGCGCGTTCGTGCACGGCCGCGGCCTGGCGCTGCATCCAGCTGGCCGGCATGGGGCGGGCGTAACCGCCGACACCCACGGCGCATTCACGCTCTTCGTCGGTCTCGTAAGGCACGTCGACGAACTTGGCGCCGAGGGATTCGATCTGCTCTTTTACCGCCGGACGCACGTCAGACGCTTCGATCACCGCACCCAGGCGCTTCGCGGTAGCGATAGCCTGCAAACCGGCCACACCGGCACCGAGAATCAGCACGCGCGCCGCTTTCACGGTGCCCGCAGCGGTCATCAGCATGGGCATGAAGCGCGGATAGTAGTGCGCGGCCAGCAACACGGCTTTATAGCCGGCGATGTTGGCTTGCGAGGACAGCACATCCAGGCTTTGGGCGCGGGAGGTGCGAGGCGCCGCCTCCAGGGCAAAGGCGGTAATCCCGCACTCGGCCAGCTTGGCGATGGTTTCGTTGCTGAACGGGTTGAGCATCCCCACCACAACGGTGCCGCTTTTAATCAGCGCCAGCTCGCTGTCGCTGGGCGCGACCACCTTCAAGATCAGCTCTGCGCCAAACGCGTCATTGGCGCTGCCAATGGTTGCGCCTGCCGCTGCATAGGCACTGTCGACAACGCTGGCGTTTACGCCGGCGCCGCTTTGTACAGTGACCTTATGACCCTGGCTGATCAGCTTCTTGATGGTTTCCGGGGTTGCAGCAACCCGTGTTTCACCGGTCTGGGTTTCGAGAGGAACACCAATGTGCACGTCAAATCTCCTGCGTGATCTTATTGAGTAAACCCATGCACTACGGATGATTCGGCGGCGGCGATGGTCACCGCCTCGGTCCCGATGAAGCATCACATGATGGAGATGAAGGCGCCGACTACCGCCGACAGGCCGTTGGGAGCAAACCCGCCGTGCTCGGCCATCAGGCCGCTCAACCCGCTGACTTCCCGATCGGGAACCCAGCCTATCAACACGGCAAAACCCACACCGATGAAACCAATGATCGCCACGACCTTTCACCGAGCAGGCGCATGACCAGAACGACCAGCAAGCCAGAGAACAGATAGGTCAGCAGGACGGCCGGGCCAGCCGCCGCAATGGCATGTCCTGAGCCCACGAACAAACCGGAGCCGATAATCCCGACGATAGACAACATGGTGAAGTGACGTGGCTTGAAGCCCTGCGCCAATTGGCCACTCGAATCCTTGGAGCTCGGGCTGATCATTATTTTTTTCTCTGGTGAACGACATTCAGGCGTGCTGATGGGGGGCTATTGTCCCCCTCCTAAAAACGGCGCCCTCCAAGCGCTGCCGTTCTTGTCAAACCCATCATCGCGATGTGGTTATTTCGATGAAAAGCAGTGCCACCTTACTCGGCTTGTCCGACGATTCAGTTACCTGTTCGCGCCACCTTCTTGCCTGATATCGACACATGCAAATTTGGCGTTCACGATGAAGACCAAGCGGTCACGAAGTGGCTTGGTGTAATCATTTTGTTTTTTGCGCACTCTGCTAACAGAGCAATGAATGGTGATAGTTTGCGAAGCTTAAGCGTGCGAGAAGTTTTCGGAAGAGGCCTGCAACCTGAAACGGGTCATGAAAATCATCGGCGCTAACGGTTTGTTGGTAGGGGGCAAGGGAATGCAGTTTGTTGCTAATGGGCCAGACATCGCTGCTGAGTTATTACGGGCTCATGAGGAAGGTCGTGTTGTGTTTTTCTGTGGGAAACCAACCCGGTAGTGAGGCGCTCGAACGTGCCTGTCGGGAACGTTCGCATGCCATTACAACCATACCAATTTCGGCCCGGTCAGTTTTGAAGGGGAGCACCGAGCTCTGTAGAACAGAAACTCTCACCTCTTAAATACCGCCATTTTGATACACCGTCGCACTCCAATATTGGCTGCCGTTACGTTTTTGGCGAGTCCATCCATCTGCCTCCAGTTGTCTGGCGATCATTCGATTCATAAACCCATGACCGAGCAGCAGAACCGGTCCTTCGCCGGCAAGGGACTGAAGCCGTTTAGCTGCCGTGCCGGCGCGCATTCTCGTAGTGGCGACGGATTCGACTCGGCGTGAGTAACCGCACAACCATAAGATCCGAAGGATAAATGCCCAGGTAAACGGCGATAGCCGTGGCAGTTGCCAGTGACCATAAGGCAGTGGAGCTTCACAGAACAGCGCGTCGACCAGGGCGGGCTTCAGGCCGAGAGCCTGGACGGAAGTCAGCGCACGAGGCGCGTTGCTTGAGACAATCACCGTGGCGGTTGCGGCGAGCTGCATGCTGGCATCCGGGACGGGTTGATTGGTAATTTCGGAGCGGTCGTATTGTTCGATCCAGTCTTTCATATCGAGCGCTGATATTTTGTCGGTTGCGACCAGTTTTGGCTGGCCGTGACGCATCAGGATTATTTTTCTGCTCACGGTCTGTTTACGTCCTTGTCCTGGTGTGTATCAAACCAACCGTGATCACGGTACCACGCCACGGTGTCGGTGATTGTTTGCTCCAGCGCCCGGAAACTCAGGTCAAGCTCTCGTTCGCTCTTGCCGTGATTGAAACGGGTGCGGTCCTTTTCTCGTACCAGCAGGCGCAACGTGGCTATGCTCAGCAGAATGGGCTTGCCGGTAATACGCGCGTAGATCTCCTGCACAACTGCCAAGGTGTACAGAAAGGGCAGCGGCAGTTGTCGAACGGGTGTCTTGACGCCTGCGATACGCCCAAGAGCGGGCACCAGTTCACGCATTGTCATATGCCGGCCCGCCGCGAGATAGCGCTCGCCTCGACGCCCATCTCTGGCGGCGGCAATCTGCGCCAATGCCACATCGCGGGCATCGACAACGGAGAAGCTACCGGGGATCAGTCCGGGCAATTTGCCGCGTACGACATCGTTGACCAACTGTCCCGAGGAGGTCGGGCCAATGTCGGCAGGCCCCCACATCCAGCCAGGCAGGACCATGCAGGCATGCATCTCGGGATGGACTTCCAGGAACGACAGGACGACACGGTCGGCGAGTATCTTGCTGCGGTAGTAGTCATCCGCGTCGGCGTCGGCCCGCAGGCAGGTTTCATCGATTGACGTGCCGGGAGCGCCGTCGAGCACGGCGATGGAAGACGTATGGATGAACCGTCGTATACCAGCGCGGTAGGCCTGACCAAGCAGGCTCCGTGTACCTGACACATTAATCTTTTCGAGTTCTTCCCAGTGGCTGCCGCCCTTGTAGTTGTCGCGAAAGAACGCTGCGGTGTGGAACACCGTATCGCAGCCTTGTAGCGACGCTGCGAACGCATCGACATCGGCCATGTCACCAACGACCAGTTCCACACCCGGCAAATGCTTGAACTGTTGTTCACCTTTGGCTCTTGAACGGACCAGGGCTTTGACCACGCAGCCACGAGCGACCAGTTCACGTACCAGGTTGTTGCCCAACAAGCCGGTCGCGCCAGTGACGAATGTGTTATGCATGTGTCACCCCTCACTCTGATCGGTTGACGGCATCAATACCGCACTGTCGAAGAAGACCTCTTCGCGTATGGCCAAGCCGTCTTTGAAGGTGAAGTGTGCGGCGTAGTACACGGTAATGTGGCGTCCATGGGGTGGAATCACCCGGTCCGACAGCACCAATGGTGCAGCGAAGGTGCCGGTCAGGAAGGCGGTCAGTGCCAAACGATCGTGGGTGACGATAAATGGGCTCAAGATCACCTTGGCATCGGGGAACGCTTCGAGTAATGCGCGCTCTCGCTTGTGCATGGCCTCGCGACCGGTTTGTATCCCCATGCCATCGAAGTAGATGAAGTCTTCGGAAACCAGCGCAAGCATCGCCTCCAGGTCTCGGCGATTAAAGGCGCTGGCGGCGCGTGCCGCATAGTCGTTGGGGCCAGTAGTCATACAGTCCATTCCATTCTTTTCGAGGGGGTGTAGATATACCGTTGACACCTCTGCCGAAAAACAGCGACTGCTGCATAATGGATTTGCAAATTTGCGGATCAGGGAAGATATGAAGCATGGCTTTGCAAGCAAACTGGGACGATCTTCGCCTGCTGTTGGCAGTCTCGCGACGTGGCAGCTTTCTCCAGGCCGGTCAATTGCTGGGGGTCGCTGCGTCTACTGTGGCGCGACGGCTGACCCAACTTGAAGGCGCACTTGGCGAGCCACTCGTTGAGCGGGGAGTTGAAGGATGCAGGTTGACCCCGCGAGGCCAATCCCTCGTGGACGTTGCCTTGGCTGCAGAAGCGGGCTTGAGGCGTCAAACCGTTACGGGCATGTCCGAACCAGACACAGAGCTATCTGGCAGTGTCGTGGTCAGTGCAGGAGAGGGGTTCTCGTCTTGCGTGCTGGAGGCCGCGAGTCGCTTCACCACTCTGCATCCGCGATGCTCGGTGGAGTTGCTGATAACAGCCGACTTTCACAAGATCGTCCGCGGAGTCGCAGACATTGCTGTACGCACGACTCATCTGGGCGAGCCGTCGCTGATTTATCGCTCCATAGGCAGGCTCGCTTACGGTGTATTCGCCGATGCAGGTTATCTGAAGCGGTTTCCAGGGCTGACTCCGGCCACTGCGGCCAATATTGCCTTGCTTCCTCCGCTGGACATGTTGCCTCAAATGCGCATGGCAAAGGCCTCGGGTCTGGACCGCACGCAGATCAGCGTGAGCTCGTTCGCGGTTCAGCTCGAATCGGTGAGGCGAGGAATGGGCGTGGCAGTGTTGCCCAGAATTCTGGCGAAGGATCTGATCGGGTTGTTCCCGGATCTCCAGCTTCCAGATATGGAGGTCTATCTGGTGACCCGGCCGCAGGCATTGAAACAGGCTCACATCAAATGTTTTTTTGCCATCCTGGAGCAGGTACTGCTTGAAGCCCTTTCCATGGAAAGTGTCGAAGGGGACCTCTTGGAGGGGCGCCCCGAAATGGGTGCATGAGGCAGCTTGCAGGTTGTACGGTAATGGTGGAAAACAATCGGAACTGCGGTCGCAACCTTTGTCTGGCGAGAAAAGAGGCGGACCGCGTTCGGCCGATTTCGACGGTCACGACCGACCGAAATAGCCTGTGGACTCAGCCGGTCGACGCAACGGATTGGCTAAATTGTTCAGCAGGCGTTTCGTAGTTTAGTGTTTTCCGAGAGCGGCTATTCAGCTGCCAGGCCACTTCATTGACTGCGGCAGAAATCTGCTGGAGGCCAGCGAGTTCCACTCAAGGCCTGCCAGGATACTCTGAACTCTTGACAATGGAGGTACGGGAGCCTGGGCGGACACTGGATATCCCCCGGGTGCTGATCGAACACGCAGGCAACGTGGTAAGCAAGGACGAAATGATTGCTCACGTCTGGCC
The DNA here is from genome assembly GCF_047324915.1 of Pseudomonas sp. Pseusp16. Lineage (NCBI taxonomy): Bacteria > Pseudomonadati > Pseudomonadota > Gammaproteobacteria > Pseudomonadales > Pseudomonadaceae > Pseudomonas > Pseudomonas sp. Pseusp16. Next base: position 1,510,974 of record NZ_CP168522.1, read on the forward strand.
AACTTCAGTGGTCGGGGATATCAATCCGCGCGTGCACATTGCCGCCCTGCGACGGGCTCTCGTCGAAGGCCAGAACGGGTGGCCCTGCACTGTCAACTTTCCCCAGCGCGGCTACAGCTTCGTCGTCCCAGTGCAGCGCGAGTTGGAACGGACGCTGGTTTTGATCAAGACCGGACACAAACACCAGCACAAATTAACTCGTCCTGCGTCCGGTCTGCACCCAAAACTCGCTCCTGCAAATGGATATAACCCATCTCAAGGACAAACCAGCGAGCAACGTGGTGGTCTATCACAGTGGCTACGGGCACACCCGGGTCACGGCCGGCTGATTTCCTCGGTGCTGACAAGATCGTACCGATCGAAACCTACGGTATCTCAAACGGGTCAAGGGTTCGAAACTGCTCGTCCACCCTGGCGTGCCCGTGGGCTAACTGATACTGACAAGGATCAGCTCAACGCCGACCTGCTGACTTTCCTTCAAGCTTGATTGGCTCTGCCCCTGGCGCAGGCGTTCGGGCCCGCGCCGGTTTACACCCCTTGCATGGGCGGCATTCCAGTGCTGGGGTGATTCACGGTCGTCACCCCGGAAAATGAGCGGTCCTGCCGCTCGATTTGATCATTGGACGTGAATTTGAACGGTTAGTGAGGGAGGCGGCTTGCGTTGCGGTAGGTGGTGCGGATCGCACCGCCCGACAGCGCCAGGCGAAAGGCGTAATGCCTTCGCTGCGGGTGAAAATGTGACTGAAGTGCGCCTGATCACAGAAGCCGCATTCCAGGCCGATTTGCGTCAGGGTCAGGTTGGTCTTCTCGATCAGTTGCTTGGCCCGGGCGACGCGCTGGCAACGAATCCAGTCCTGGGGCGACAGGCCAGTGCTGCACTTGAAGGTACGGGAGAAATGACTGCGGGACATCGCGCAGGCCCGTGCCAGTTCGGTGACTTCCAGGGGGGCGCTGAGGCGGTCGAGGATCAATTGTTTGACCAGGCATTCCCGCCAGGGAGTGAGACCACCAGTGATGGCTTTTCGCGTTTGGGTGGCTGACACGCAGGTGTTGTTGTGCTGAACATGGGCCATGACAAATGTCCGTGTTGATGGGTGTGTTCTGGAGCACAGTGCGGTGGGGCGGCACCATCCCTTTTGGAAAAACAATCTTGCATCGAGGGTTTGATTTTTGGTCGCAAGGCTTTGGCTGGCGAGTTAAACGTTGTTAATTCCCTCCTTTGAGTGCCTATGATTCAGTAAAGTCCAAAGACGGGTGCCTGGTTGAAAACACAATGGAACGGTACTCGGGAATCATTACGATCTGCGCAATGCCGATTTGAACCTGCTGGCGATTTTCGAGGTTCTGATGTTCGAAAAAAACCTGACCTGGGTCGCTGGAAAAACAGTCCCCGGATGCGCCGTTCATTGCCGCCAAACAAGTGCAAAACTTGTGGGAGCGAGCCTGCTCGCGAAAGCGGTGTGTCGGATGACATCAATGTCACTGATACTCCCTCTTCGTGAGCAGGCTCGCTCCCACAAGGTCAGTGCCTGACAGTTGTTTAACGGTTCTGCAACCATCCCAGAAAGCCACCTTTCCTGACCGCCACCGGTTTGGCCATCAACGCCATCCGGCTGTTCTGCTGCCGGACCGCTTGCAGCTTGTTCAGCGCCCGGTCGACTTCGCGTCGTTGCTCCATGCAACTGCGGGTCAGGGATTTGTCGAGGCGGTAGATGATGCTTGAGGTCATGGCAGTGAACCGTGCCTGGGACGGCGTGTCGGCGAGGATGCTTTGTTCGCCCATGATTTCACTCGGCCCCATGCGCCCGGCTTCAATCTGCATGCTGCCGTCGGCGACCGTGGCGCTGACCACGCCGGTGGCGATGACGAACAGGCTGTCCGGTACTTCTTCCAGATCCAGCACCACCTCACCGGCCGCGTATTGCTGCGCCACCATGTTCCGGGCCAGGCGATCACGCTCCTCGGCGCTCAGGGAACGGAAGACTTTCACTTCATCGAGCAACGCCCGGGCGCGGGTCGAAGGCTCGATCACGCCATCGGGCTGCCGGGAGATGCCTGCCGCTTCGAGGTGCCGATGGGCGAGATCGAACAGCTGATTGCGCACTTCGCTTTTCTTGCCGAGCTCGGCGATAAAACCGCTGGCAACGTATTCGGACATCTCTTCGCCGGCCTCTTTCAACACCGCTTTGGGTGCAGGGTTGAGCAACAGGCTGCTGCTGCCTTGCAGGGTGCGGTCGAGGGCGTCGAGTACTCGACGGGGGCGGATGTGGTTCGGCACCCTGATGCTGATCGACACCCCGTGCAGGTTGTTCGGTTGGCTGAGGTTGACGATCTTGGCCTTGGCCGCCACCGAGTTCGGTACCACGGCCATCGTGCCGGCGCTGCTCAACAGGTGCGTGGCGCGCCAGTTGATGTCGAGCACCTTGCCCTCGACGCCATCGATGACGACAAAGTCGTCCACCTGATACGGCTTGGTGGTGTTGAGCACGATGCCGGAGAACACGTCGGCCAACGTACTCTGCAGCGCCAGACCGACGACGATGGCAAACACGCCAGAGGTCGCGAGCAGACCTTTGACCGGCAGATCCAGCACATAGCCGGCGGCGGCGACGATGGAAGCCAGAAACACCAAGGCACCGATGACGTCCTGCAACAAACGGCCGCTGTGGCCGATGCGGCGCATCAGCACCAGACCGAACACCTCGGTCAGCACCCGTGCGGCGTACAGCCACCAGAGAATCCCCAGCGCCGTCGCGCCAAGTTGCGCCACCTGGTCATCGGCAAACAACGGCGCCTGCAATGGACTGACGCCGGTATTGATGATCAGCGAACTGAACGCCAGAAACAGCACCAGCCGCACACCAACCCGTGGCGCACGATGCTTGAATGGGACGAGGTGCCAGAGCAGAGCGTCGAGCACCAGCAGCAGGGCGCTCCAGGACAACAGGTGGGCAGAGAAAATGCTCATGGGGTGGACTCCTGCGGGCACAAAAAAATCGCCACACCCAGAGGTGTGGCTAGTGGTTGCACTCAGTTCAGATGGGTCTTGAGTTCCGCCGCCGCTTGCCGCACGGCTGCCTTCACCTCGGGAATCTGACTCAACGGATTGAGCAGGCCAAAGTCATGAATCATCCCGTTGTAGCGCACCGAGGTCACCGGCACACCGGCCGCATCGAGGTGGCGGGCGTAACCTTCGCCTTCGTCACGCAGCACGTCGAATTCGGCGGTCTGCACCAATGCGGCAGGCAGGCCCTTGAGTTGTTCGGCGCTGGCGTTGAGCGGCGAGGCATGGATCTGCGCACGTTCGGCCGGGTTGGTGGTGTAGTTGTCCCAGAACCACTGCATCATGCCTTTGGTGAGGAAGTGCCCCTCGGCGAACTGCTGGTACGAGCCGTCGTCGAACTGCGCGTTGGTTACCGGCCACATCAACAGCTGGAAGCGCAGGGCCGGGGTGTTCTGCTCCTTTGCCATCAGCGCCACGACTGCCGCCATGTTGCCGCCGACGCTGTTGCCGGCCACCGCCAGACGCTTGCCGTCGACACCGATTTCCTTGCCATGCCCGGCCACCCATTTCGTCGCGGCGTAGGCCTGGTTGATCGCGGTCGGGTACTGCGCTTCCGGCGACGGCGTGTAGTCGACGTACACCGCGACCGCGCCGGAGCCCACCACCAGGTCACGAATCAGGCGTTGGTGCGTCGGGAAGTCGCCCAACACCCAGCCGCCACCATGGAAGAACATGAACACCGGCAACTCGCCTTTGACCTTGGCGGGGCGCACCACTTTCAGGTTGATGGTCTGGCCATTGACCTTGATCGCCTTGTCGCTGACGTCCACACCGGACAGATCAACCTTCACCGAAGCCTGGGCACCGGTCAGCACCGCACGGGCGTCTTTGGGGCTCAATTGCTCAAGCGGTTTGCCACCGCCGGCGGCGAGGGCATCGAGGAAGGCCTGGGTGTTGTGTTCTACGCCAGTACCTTCAGCAGCGAACGCATTGCCGATGGACAGGGCGAGGAGGGAAGCGGCGAGGGTTTTCTTGATGTTCATGTGCAAATCCTTTTTAAGCCGTTTTAGTTTTTCTATGCCTTGGGATCGGGCTGCTGTGGCGCTGGGGTTTCGGCCTCAGCAACACCGTGAGCACAGATTAATGAGGTGCCGGAAAGTGAAAAAGCGGCCATAAAGCGTTTAACTGTCAACCAGAGAGTGACAATTAGCCCGTTCGAAGGCATTCCGGGCTGTCTGCTGCCGCTGTTCCCGCAGCGCTATCGCGAGGTGACTGCTGGCGAAGTAAATTCTCTCAGCACAAATCCTCCAGATTCGCACATCCGTACAATCGTTCTGCTCTAGCGAAACCGAAAATGGCGCTTCTCAAAACATATCCGGAGAAGTGTTATGGCAACCGCAAAAGCAGCACCAGGCAAAGGCCTGATTGATCCGAGCAACCACGCCCTGATCCTGATCGACTTTCAGTCACAGATGTCATTTGCGACTAAATCCATCGACGCTGTATCACTGCGTAATAACGCTGCACTGATCTCGAAAGCAGCGAAGGAATTTGGCGTTCCTGCCATTCTTACCACCGTCGCCGAAAAAAGCTTTTCGGGCCCAATGTTTGAAGAAATCACCTCGGTCTTCGCCGGCCAGGAGCTGATTGACCGGACCAGCATGAACACCTGGGAGGACGAGCGTATCGCCGTCGCCGTGAATAAGATCGGTCGCAACAGAATCGTTCTTGCCGGTCTCTGGACCTCGGTCTGCATCGTTGGACCGGCGATCTCGGCGCTTGAACAAGGCTTCGAGGTCTACGTCATTTGCGATGCGTGTGGTGACGTTTCAGATGAGGCTCATGAGCGTGCTATCGAGCGTATGGTTCAAGCAGGTGCGCGTCCAATGACCTCGCTTCAATACCTCCTGGAATTGCAGCGTGACTGGGCTCGTAGCGACACCTATAACGAGACGGTGAAAACTTCTATCGCTCACGGTGGCGCTTATGGTCTTGGTTTGATTTATGCCAAAACCATGTTTAACGCATCGGAAGGTCACTGATCGGTAAGCGCCTCTTCCCCACCAGGGGATGAGGCGCACTTTGCCTGGGGATCCGGAAGATTGGCATTGGGTACGAGTCTGTCGCGTCGTTGGCCACTTCTGAGCAAACTGTGGGGAGGAAATGGTGAGTACGATGACTGAAGAGCAGGCACCGGGTACGGCCTGGCAACCGCTTCGCCATGGACTGTTTCGCAGTCTATGGCTCGCCAGCATTGCATCCAGCATAGGGACGTGGATGCATGAAGTCGGTGCGGGGTGGCTGATGACCTCCTTGTCGGCCAGTCCCCTCATGGTGTCTCTGGTACAGGTAGCGGGTGCCGCTCCCATGTTCCTTCTAGCGCTGCCTGCTGGCGCGCTGGCCGACATCGTCGACAAACGGCGTTACCTGTTGGCTGTCCAGGCAGGAATGGCCGTCATTGCACTTGCGCTCGCCTTGATCACCTTTGCGGACCTGATGAGCTCTACGCTTTTACTCCTGTTTACTCTGGCCATGGGGATTGGAACGGCGCTGACCATGCCAGCATGGTCAGCGTTGACACCTGAGCAGGTTCCGGCCAGTGATCTGCCCGCCGCGATATCGCTGAGTAGCGTGGGGGTCAACGTTGCCCGGGCACTCGGACCGGCCATCGCTGGCATCATCATCAGTCTGGTAGGGCCATGGGCGACATTTGCCGTCAATGCCTTGTCCTTCTTTGGCGTTATCGCGGTGCTCGCCTTGTGGCGTCGCACGCCACAACAGACCGTATTGCCGGCAGAGCGCCTGTTTGGCGCTATACGTACGGGTTGGCGCCATACCCGTAGTTCACGGCACCTGCAGCGAGTTCTGGTGCGCGCCCTGGCCTTTTTCCTGGGTGCAAGCGCCGGCATGTCCTTGCTTCCACTGATTGTGCGAAGTGAGCTGAAGGGCAGTGCTGAGCAATTCGGGATCTTGCTCGGTTGCGTGGGGATCGGGGCGGTCGCGGGTGCAATGTTTCTACCCAGGATTCGTCAGCATGTTGCTGTCAATCCGCTGGTGGCATCGGCCAGCCTTATCTATGCAGCAGTATTGCTGGCATTGGCATGGATTCATGATTTCTATCTGCTTATCCCTGTGATGTTCCTCAGTGGTGCTGCCTGGATCGCGGTATTGTCCAGCTTTCAGGTGTCTGCGCAAACATCGGTACCTGCGTGGGTAAGGGCCAGGGCGTTGGCGGTCTATATCCTGACTTTCTTTGGCAGCATGGCTTTGGGCGGTGTGATATGGGGACTGATCGCCAGCTGGTTTTCGATCTCGATATCGCTGAGTCTTGCCGCCGTAATCATGGTGGTGGGAGTAGGGGTGGGCTGGAGGGTCAAACTGCCTGCGCTGAGCGCAGAAGACCTGGCCCCTTCGCTGCATTGGCCGCAACCGTTGATGGGTGTCGACGTTGAAGGTGAGCGTGGGCCTGTCATGATTACACTCGAATATGAGATTGACACGGTGGATGCCGATGCCTTCAAAGACGCTATGGAAGAGGTGCGCAGGATGCGGCAGCGCAATGGTTCTTTTTCCTGGCAGTTGATGCAGGACACCGAAAATCCGCAACTGTGGATCGAGTTGTTTTTCGACGAGTCCTGGTACGACCATCTACGCCACCACGGTCGAGTCACTCGCGCAGAGTTGAAAATCGAATCAGCCGCCCGGCGCTTTCAAATCGCTGGAAAGTCTGTACGTATTCGGCACTTGCTCAAAGGCTGACGGGTTAGTCTCACTTCAGTCCTGCGGTGGAAGAACGGCCTGCGCTTTTGAAAAGGTTGTGCAACCTGCGTCTCTTCTGGTACCGGGAAAAAAGGGGGCCTGAAGAACCGCAAAATCATTCGCTCGGACGTAGCCGGGGCGGTCTGACGACGACCATTGGTATCAAGATGACCGGAGAGGGCCCGTGGCTGCCCCAGATCAGGAACGCCAGTTTCCGGCCAGAATCGGCAAACTGCGAATTTTGGCTGCCTTCTTCATGTACAGGAGTTTTTCCAACTCCTGTACATGAATCCAAGAAACCGGTTACTGAAGGGTATTGGTAATGGCGTCAAAGGCGACCATGTCGTCGATAACCTCACCACCGGTGGGTTTGGTCTGTGCTTGCCACACTACAATCACCACATCTTTGGTCGGATTGATGTAGAGGAACTGACCAAAAGTGCCTGCAGCCGTAAAGGCTTTGTCGGCCTTGGAAGCATCGGTCCAGCCTGGCCACCACATGTTGGCAAAGTCACCGTATGCCGCATCTGTGCCAGTGGTCACGCTGGCGAAGCTCATCCAGTCTTCAGGCAACACTTGCTGTTCACCGGCCTTGCCGCCGCTGAGGAAAAACTGTCCAAAGCGCCCGTAATCTTCAAGGGTTGCACTGATGCCGCTGCCGCCCACTTCATTGCCGTTAAGGCCGTCGAGCCACCATTTGGCATCGGTTTGCATGCCATAGGGGACCCAGATTTTCTCGCTCAGGTATTGCGTCAGTGGCTTGCCCACGGCGGCGCTGACCAGTTGTCCCAAGACTTGCGTTTCACCGGTGCTGTAGTTGGTGCGAGTGCCAGGAGGTGCAGCGGTGGGCAGGCTTGCCATGAACTTGAGGAGCGACCCAGGCACTTGTTCGATTCGCAGCTTGATCAGCTGTCGTTCGTCTGATGTTGGATCAGTGTATTTCTCGTTCCATTTGATTCCGGAGCGCATGGACAGAATTTGACGTACGGTGACCTGGTCGTATCCGCTACCGGCCAGCGCGGGTAAGTAGTGAGTGACTTTGTCATCAAGGCTTTTGATGGCGCCGTCCTGCAATGCAGCGCCCACGAGAGTCGAGGTGATTGATTTCGCCACCGACATCGACATCCAGCGGGTGTTGGCGGTATTACCTTTTTCGTATCGCTCAGTCACGATTTGACCGTCCTTGAGCACCAACAGGCCTGTCACCCGATTCAGCGCAACGTAGTCATCGAGACTGTAGCGCTTGCCTTTATAGTCAATGGCAACCGGGCCGAGTGGCGTGCCGCTGCGCGGTAACGGGAAAGGATGGCCGCCCGCTTTGATGGTCCGCACAGGGAACAAACGATCAGTATTGCGAAAGGTAGTGACGGCCATGTCCTCGCTGAGATTGCCGTCATAAATGGCCTGCACTTCACCAATCGGCTCCAGCGCAGGTTGTTGGTAGGACTTCGCGGGACCAGGAGTGGCCGCGCAGGCGGTCAACGATAGAACGAGTGTCGAAACACACACCACCTCTTGGAGATGGCTGCGCTTAACGAGCGATGGATGGCGACGGAGCATTGGCATAAACACCTTCCTATGGTTTCTTGTTGTTTTGTCAGGGGGCAGTTTGCAAGGTGGACATTTTTGGGGCGCGTGGGATCGGGCCCGATCACGCGCGGAATCGGGCCATGGATAATCTGGAATATTTGATTGATTGGTCAGGCCTGGTGAGAAAACGCTCTAACGCACTGCCGCCACCAGTTCCAATTCCAGCAATCCGCTGCCTGGAAGCCCCGCGACGCCCAGCGCAGAGCGCGCGTGTTGCCCTCGCTCGCCAAACAACTCGATCAGCAAACGCGAAGCTTCGTCGAGAACTTTTGAGTATTCCTGGTAACCGTCCTCGGCATAGACAAATCCGCGTACGAACACAATCCGCTCGACGCATTCCAGATCACCGACCGCTTGCTCAAGCGCACTCAAAGCGCGCAATACACAGGTGCGAGCAGCCAGGATCAAGGTTTCTGCAGACATGTCTGCCCGAGCCGGACCTGTGATTACACTGTCGGCCAAGCGACACACCTGCCCGCTGACATAGGCCACGCCACTGTGGATCACCACCGGCACGTAGTCACCCTTGGGGGCAGGGGCATCGGGCAATTGCAGACCCAACAGCTTCAGTCTCTCTCGAATGCTCATGGGCTCACCTGCGCAAAACTCACCGGCCCACCGAGCCACAATCCCTGAATCTGCTCCTGAGCATCCCGGCGAAAGCGCAACGATATCTCTGAAGGGCGGCCCATAGCCCGACCCTGACGAACACGCACCGGGCGTTCATCAGCACTCACCAGGCCGTTTTCCAGCAAACCGAAGGCCAGGGCCGCGGCTGCAATACCGGTGGCCGCGTCTTCGGGGTAACCGGAGGACTTGGGAAACTGTCGTGCATCGAATTGTCGAGTGGCAAGGTCCAGTGCTGCGTAGGGGTACAAACCGGTTGAGCCGATGCGCTCGCACAATTGCTCAACCCGGCGAAAATCCGGTTTCAACCCGTCCAGCACCGCCACGCTCTTGAGCGGGATCAGGGTTTTCACCCGGCTGGTGGCGGCGTTCTGGATGGGTAACGGAGCCAACTCATTGGAACTGATGCCCAGCACCGAGAGGATTTGCGCTTCGATGTCCGGGGACGAGAGAGTTTCGACCTGACCTTTGGGTTGGCTGATTTCGACCTGTACGGTGCCACCCCCATCGCGCATGACCCGCGCTTCCACGCGTCCACTCAAGGTCCAGATCGACAGTTGATCCTTTGGCAACATCCCCAGTCGGTCCAGCAGCCAGACGGCGCCGACCGAGGCATGTCCACACATCTCCATTTCGTGGTTCGGCACCCAGAAACGGAAGCTGAAATCATAGTCGGTTCCGGCCGGTGGCGAACAGACGAAGCCGCATTCATGCCCGTAAGCCTGGGCCACAGCCTGCATGTCCGCGTCGCTCATGCCGTCGGCACGAGCGACGGTTGGTGCAGGGTTACCGCCGTTTTCGGCAGCAGGGAATACATTGATCAGATGAACTTGCGGGGTCATTTCTGCGCTCCTTGAGCGTCCGATAAAGCAGGTGCAACCGCATCGACGATGGCATTGGTAAATGCTGTGTGCGGATCAAGACTGACCGGTTCCGCTTCAACAGCGTTCATGAAACTGATGTTCTTCTGGACGCCCGACAACTCGACCCTCGGCGTGGCCGGGTAAGAGGGCAGTGACGCTGTCCATGCCGCATCGAAAATCGGCGCGGCGGTGTGAGCGAAGTACGGCCGCACGGCTTCCCGAGCCTTGTCCGGATCGGTGGCGATCAGTTGCTCGGCGCGCCACAGGGCTTTCACCATTTTTCGTGCGGTGTCGGTGTTACTGGCCAACCAGTCTTCCCGAGCAATCATCGCTGTAAAGAGGAAACCGTTGAGCGGCTGATATTCACCCTTGGCCAAGTCCATCAACACAAATCCCCCTTGCTGTTCGGCGGTGGTGATAGTCGGTGGTGACAGCGAAAAACCATTGATGCTGCCCTGGGAAAACGCCGCCAGCATGTTCGGCGCGCCGCCAATCGGCATGATGGTCAGGTCTTTGTCCGGACTCAGGCCTGCGTCCTTGGCCAGATAGCGAACCAGCATATCGGTGGTGCTGCCGGGACCGGTGACGCCGATTTTCAATCCTTTCAAGGCTTGTGCCCGGGCAGTCAGTGGTGACGCAGCGGATACACCCGCACTTTTCGCGGAATCGGCATCGATCACCACGGTGCTGCCGAACTGCGTCTGCACCGAGGCGAAAGCCTGAACATCCTGTCCCTTGGAGCGGGCACGGATGGCCACCGCCGGCAGGCCGACATAGGCGTCGGCATCACGTCCGAGGACAGCGGTAAGCGCCGCGGAGCCGCCTTTCTGGAAGACGATGACTTCGATGTCGAGCCCTTCTTCGGCGAAGTAGCCAAGCTTCTGCGCGACATAGATCGGCACATACAGGAAGCCTTCACTGGGAAACGCCAGTTTGACCTTGGTCAACTCGGCGGCCTGAGTCGCGAACCCACAGAGCAGTGCGCTGGCAAACGCGGTCGCCGTCATTAGACGTTTGAACATGATGGAACTCCGGATAATCAATCGAAAGGATGTTCAGACCGCCACTTCACGTTCGGCGTCGTTGGCTTTCCATGGCATCAGCCGGCGTTCGGCCAGTTTGACCGCGGTATTGAGGATCAGCGCCAGGGCAATGATGCCCACCAGCGCGGCGAACACACCGGCGGTGTCAAACTGCGAAGCCGCGTCGGAGAGCAAGTAGCCGAGCCCGCGATTGGCAGCGATGATTTCACCCACCAGTGCGCCGATCAGTGCGTACGGCACCGACAGGCGCAACCCGGTAAACACCCAGGTGAACGCGGAGGGAATGACCACCATGCTCAACAAATCACGTTCGCGGGCGCCCATCAGGCGCAGGATGGTCAACTGCTCGCGGGACACGTTGCGCACTCCGCTGTAGGTATTGAGGAACACCAGGAAGAACACCACTGCTGCGGTCAGAATGACTTTCATCGGCAAGCCGATGCCGAACCAGAGGATAAACAATGGTGCGAGAGCGACCTTCGGCAAGCTGTAGAACGCGGTGAGAAAGGGGTCGAGGATGTCGGCCAGGACTTTGGCCCGGCCTAACAGCAGGCCAGCAGCGAGACCGGCCACCGAGCCGAAGAAGAATCCGAGTACGGCTTCCAGCGTGGTAATCCCTGCGTGGTAGAAAAACACGCCATTGAGCAGGAGCTTGCACAAACTGGCCGCCACGGCAGAAGGCCGGCTGATGAAAAACTCCACGCCGAACCAGCGGGAAATGCTTTCCCACAGCACCAGCAGAAACACCAGGAACAGCAAGCGATAGACCTGAATCATAGGGCCTCCAGAGAGTGAGCCAGCGAGGAAGGATCGGCGGCACCGGCGATGTCTGGGGCCAGGCGCTGCCAAAGGGCGGCGCAGAGTTCGACGTAGTGCGGATCGGAACGCAGTTGCACCAGATTGCGCGGCTGCGCCAGTGACACCTCAAGGATGTGATCGATGGTGCCGGGACGCCCGGCAAAGACCACGCAGCGATCGGCGAGGGCGATGGCTTCGTCGACATCGTGGGTGACGAACAGCACGGTTTTTTTCAGTTTCTTGCACAGTCGCAACAGCTCGGTTTGCAGCGTGAGGCGCATCTGCGCATCGAGGGCTCCAAACGGCTCGTCCATCAGCAAGGTCTCAGGATCGCTGGCCAGCAATCGGGCCATGGCCGCACGTTTTCGCATGCCACCGGACAGTTGGTTCGGGTAGCTGGCACCAAATCCGGTCAATCCGACCAAGGCCAACAGTTCCTCGACACGTGCGTCGATTTCACGCTTGCCCAGGCGTCGGATCTGTAACGGTACGGCGATGTTGCCGGCCACTGTGCGCCATGGCAGCAGGTGGTCAGCCTGGGTCATGTAGCCGACCCGTGTGTTGACGCCTTTGACTTCGGCGCCGTCGTAATGAACCCGACCTTCGGTAGGGCCGAACAGCCCCGCGGTCATGTTCAACAACGTCGATTTGCCGCACCCGGACGGGCCGACCAAAGTAATGATTTCGCCACGCTGGATCTCAAGCGATACATTGCGCACGGCCACAAACCTGCGCCCGTCGACCTTAAAACTCTTCTGCACATCAGCGAAACTGATAAAGGGTTCTCGCCTCACGGCCCCATCCTCTTGTTGTTTTGTCAGGGCTCAGGATGCCGGGTGGAGAAACTCGGGGCGCACGGGATCGGGCCTCATCATGCGCGAGATCGGGCCATGGATAATCGGGATGGTTTACCGGTTGGTGTTACGGCGAAACTCGTCAGGCGAGCAGCCCTGTGCGCGTCGGAAGACATGGGCCAGGTGGGAAGGGGACTCGTAGCCGACGCTGTTGGCAATCTCCAGCACAGACATGCGCGTGTGCTGCAGCAGGTTCTTCACTCGCTCCAGGCGCATGCGCTGAACGCAGGCCAGCACAGATTCGCCAGTGTGTTGGGCAAACAAGCGGGTGAGGTGGCGTCGTGAAACATGAAAGGCTTCAGCGATCTCGTCCAGTCCCGGAGACTGTTCAAGATTGCCATCCAGATAGCGCTGAACATCACGCACCAATGCCGCACCATGACGTTCGGTCGAAGAACGTTGCAGGCTTGGCTGGCTCAGGGAAATCGCCAGGCATTCCAGGAGCAGCAAGTGGTCGGTCTGGGTGATTTGCCTACGCCGATCCACGTAGCGATCCGGTTGACTGAAGGCTTTTTTCGCCAGCAATAGATGATGAAGCGGTGCCGAGGCGTGCCAGATACCCAACGTCGGTACTCGCAAAAAACGGTTGGCATCACCGGACAGATCACGCAGGGCATAGCTCATGTAATCCGGGTCGACATAGAACGCAACATGTCCCTGTCTCACTGTCATTGACGATGAGGAATGGCTCCACTGGGGTGGGACCAATACGAACTGTCGGTCAACCATCGACGTTGAACGGCCGCTTTGTTCGTCCTTGAATCGCAACAAACCATGCTCCGGCACCATGATCATGAATTCATCATGCTCATGGGCAGCGGTTTCATAGGCTCCATTGGAGTTGAAGACGCTGTAGATTTCACGCATTGGCCACACCGGGTCGCGTCAGTCAGGTGCAAACACTAATACGCTGCGTAGTGAGAAATCTCAAGATCGGAAAGAGGCAGCCCGCTCGGTGAATGGCAGGCACTCCAGGTCAGGAGAACCCTCGATGTTGAATGATGTACACCTGCTGGAACGGCACAGCCTGCTCAGCTCGGCCGATTACCGCGAGATCAAGGACAAGGTCAGCCAATACCTGTGCCCGCACAGCTTCAACGTACTGCGTGACCAGAATGCAGCTTTGAAAGGGCAGAAGTTTTCACGCGCGGCATTCATGAACCTCCCTTAGCCACCCACCAGTCCAAAAAACAACCTGCGTCACGCCTGAGAAGCGAACCTAAGCTAATGCTAAAAAGATATTTATTACTGCTTTTTAAGATCGTTTAGCTTCAAGCAAGGATTACAGGTTCAGTCAGACATGGAGTGAAACATGGCGCACACACGGGGTATCACCTCCTTACCGACTCTTGATCTGTCATTGCTCGATGGCACTGCGGCACAGCGTCAGGGGTTTCTTGACGATCTGCGTCATGCGGCACGGGATGTGGGCTTTTTCTACCTGACCGGCCATGGCATTGATACTGATTTATTGAAACAGGTGCAGAGCCATGCCCGTCAATTCTTTGCGCTGCCGGACAGCGAGAAAACTGCCGTCGGCATGATCAATTCCCCACATTTTCGCGGTTACAACCGCGCGGCGTCGGAGATCACTCGCGGTAAACCCGATTTACGCGAGCAGTTCGATCTGGGTGCAGAAAGGGACGCATTATCGCTGGATGAAAACAGCCCTTACTGGGCACGCCTGCAAGGCCCCAATCAATGGCCAGCCGCGTTGCCGGCGCTCAAGCCATTGTTGCTGGATTGGCAGCAGGCCATGACCGGAATGTCGCTGCGCTTGCTCCGGGCTTTCGCCCAGGCGTTGTCGCTGCCGCAAGAATCTTTCGATCAGTTGTACGGCGATAAGCCCAATGAGCACATCAAGCTGATGCGGTATCCGGGGCAGGTGCCAGACGAAAGCAATCAGGGCGTGGGAGCGCACAAGGATTCAGGTTTCCTGAGTTTTCTGCTGCAGGATCATCAAACCGGTTTGCAGGTGGAAATCGAGGAGGGGCTTTGGATCGATGCGCTGCCTCGGGACAACACTCTGGTTGTGAACATCGGTGAATTGCTGGAGCTGGCCACCAACGGCTATCTGCGCGCCACCGTGCATCGCGTGCTGTCGCCGCCCGAGGGCAGTGAGCGTTTGTCGATCGCCTTTTTCCTCGGTGCGCAACTGGACGCGGTGGTGCCGCTTTACCCCCTGCCGCCGGAGCTGTTGCGCGAAGCACGGGGCCCGGCGAGCGATCCCGACAATCCGTTGTTTCGCGACGTGGGCTGGAACTACCTCAAAGGTCGCCTGCGCTCCCATCCCGATGTTGCCCAGCGATTTTACGGGGATGTACTGATCCCCAACGCACTCAGCGCCTGACCCTTTTACTCGATCAAGGATTACGAACATGTTCAAGAAGACAGGATTGACCCTGGCGGTACTGGGCGGGCTGGTTGCGTCTCTCAGCGCATTGGCACTGGAACCATTACGCGTGGCGGCAGACCCGGTGCCTCATGCGCAGATTCTGGCGTACATACAAAAAATCGACCCGCAGTTGAACCTCAAGGTGATCGAGATCCCCAACGGCGTGAACTCCAATGAACTGCTGGCGCACGGTGATGTGGACGCGAACTACTTCCAGCACTTGCCGTATCTGAAATCTCAGGAGCAGGCCCTCGGCGAAAATTTCGCGGTGGCTGCAACGGTGCATATCGAACCGTTGGGGATCTACTCCCACCGACACAAAAGTTTCGACCAGGTACCACTAAAAGGCACGGTGGCGGTGCCGAATAACGTCACTAACCTGAGTCGCGCACTGTACTTGCTTCAGGACAATGGCCTGATCAAACTCAAGGCCGGTTTCAACGACCCGGCCACTGACCAGGCAACACCCAAGGACATCGCCGAAAACCCGAAGCAGCTGAAAATCCTCGAAATCGAGTCGCCGCAGATTCCTCGCGCACTGGAGGATGTCGATCTTGCGGTGATCAACGGCAACTACGCGCTGGACGCCGGTCTGGCTCCGGCCAAAGATGCGCTGGGCCTGGAAAAGGCCGATGGCAATCCGTACGCCAATATCCTCGTGACCACGCCAAAGTTGCAGGACGACCCGCGTATCAAACAGCTGGCCAAAGACCTGACGTCGCCTGAGGTGGCCAAGTTCATTACCGACACCTTTGCCGGTTCGGTCATTCCGGTCGACCCGGTAACCGTGGCGGCCAGCAAGCCATGATTGTCGTCGAGCAGTTGAGCAAAACCTACTGGCCGGGGCAGGCACCTGCGTTGGACAACGTGTCCCTGAGCATTTCCGACGGTGCGATCTACGGGATTCTGGGGCGCAGCGGCGCAGGGAAATCGACGCTACTGCGTTGCCTCAATCTGCTCGAACGACCAAGTTCCGGGCGTATTCTGCTGGACGGTGAAGACCTGACAGCCCTGTCCGACCTCGAACTGCGACGACAACGCCAGCGCATCGGCATGATCTTCCAGGGCTTCAACCTGCTGCATTCACGCAACGTGTTCGACAACATCGCGGTGCCGCTGGAAATCGCGCGCGTCGATAAAGCGCGGCGCCATGTACGGGTCAGGGAGCTGCTGGAGCTGGTGGGCTTGAGCGATAAAGCCCGGGCGTTTCCTTCGCAGTTGTCCGGTGGGCAGAAACAACGGGTTGGCATTGCCCGTGCGTTGGCGGCGCGACCGGCTTATCTGCTGTCGGATGAAGCCACCAGCGCCCTCGACCCGGAAACCACGGCTTCGATTCTTGAACTGCTGCGCGATATCAATCGGCAGCTGGGGTTGACCATCGTGCTGATCACCCACGAGCTGGACGTGGTCAAGTCCATATGTGATCACGCCGCTTCACTGGCCCATGGCCGGTTGGTCGAGGCGGGGCCGATCGCGCAGTTGTTGAACAACCCGGACTCCAGCCTGGGCCGTTCACTGCTGCCGGGTTACTGCGCGCCTTTGGGCAAGGATGCACAAACCCTGGATTTGAGCTTTTTCGACAATCTGCTGGCCACGCCGGTGCTCAAGGAGTTGGTGCAACAACAGGGCGTGGAGTTGAACCTGCTGGCCAGTGGCGTCGAGTCTGTTGGAGGGCGCAGGGTAGGGCGGTTACGCGTGGCTTTTCGGCAGCCCGGTGATGAGCTGAACCTGACGCGGGTGGTGGACTTTCTGAAGCAGCGTGGCGTCAGGGTGGAGCGTTCATGAACCGGAATATCGATTGGAGCGAAATCGTTCAACTGGTGCTGAACGCAACCGGTGAAACCCTGTACATGGTGCTGCTGGCGGGCATTTTTACCCTGCTGATCGGCTTGCCCCTTGGCGTGTTGCTGTTCATCAGCCGCCGCGGTGGGTTGTACCCGATGCCCAGACTCAACAAAGGCCTGGGCGGCTTGGTCAATCTTGGTCGCTCGTTACCGTTCGTGGTGATGCTGATCGCGTTGATTCCGCTAACCCGGCTGATAGTCGGCACGACGTTGGGGAGTACTGCCGCCGTGGTGCCCATCACGATAGGCGCCTTTCCTTTTTTTGCCCGAATTGTCGAAAACGCACTGGACGAAGTCGATAAGGGCCGCATCGAAGCCATCCTCGCGATGGGCGGTGATATTCGACATGTGATTTTTAAAGTGCTGCTCCCCGAAGCACTGCCAGCGTTGCTCGCGGGCATCACTTTGACCCTGGTGATGTTGATCGGATTCTCATCCATGGCCGGGGTTATCGGGGGAGGCGGGCTCGGAGACCTGGCGATTCGCTACGGTTACCAGCGTTTCAATAACCAGGTGATGGTTGCGACCGTGGTGGTGCTGGTGATTCTGGTTCAGAGCGTGCAAAGCCTTGGTGATCGGCTGGTGAGCTCATTGGCTCATCGGCGATGACTTTTTTCGGAATCCTGTTGCGGCGCTGGGCGACATGACCAAGCCTCACTCGCGAGCAAAGTACGACAGGAATGCCCGCCAACTTTGGTGCTTCCGGTGGCTGAAAATTAATCGCGGCTTTCCTGACACCATCGCTTGATCTGATACTCCTCGCCAGCAAATTGGAGAAGGGATACAGCTCTTAACCTCACTTCCAGTCCAGACCATCTACCGCAAACTCCATCGTGCGATTGCCTTCCTTGTAAAACTGAGCCTCGATGTAGATCTTGTCGACCTTACGCAGTTCGCTGACGAAGCTGTTGTAGCCCTTAATGAAAACGTAGGTGCTGTCGTTGTCGCTCGGCTCTCCTGCGGAGAATTGCTTAGGTTTTCCGTTCCCGAAGCGCACCGACACACTGCATCCGTTGTATGAGTTGCAGATGAACTGGCCTTTTTGGATGTGCAGAATCACGTCCTGCCCCCAACGCGGGTGCTTGCGCAGTTGGAGTGTGGCCTGTTGCGCTCCGCGGTAAGGGAAGTCGAACGACAATCTGTTGGTTGACCGAATGAAGGCTGTCGTGACCGGCTTCTGGCTCATTGAATCCTGTGTGGTCTCATAATCCCAAGCCTCTCCGGCCATCCTGCGCTGCTGAAACTCACTGGCCCTCTTGATCTCATGAGAAGCCGCCGCGAGCTTGTCCGTGTACTCCTTGTTGCCTGGGTAGAGCGCCAGCAGGGCCTTGTAGGTCGTCTCCTGGCCTGCGTAGTCGTCCTTGCCCAGTTGCGCGAGCTTGGCCTTTAGAGCGGTTGTCTGCTCGTCTCTGGCGATGTCCTTAACCTTTGCATCGACTTTAGCGAACATGGCGTCCACATCGGCATCACCCAGACCCTTGTATTTTTGCAGCAGATTCCTGGCTTCAATGATCTTCTTCGCATCCAGCAACTGCTGAAACTGGGCCGTGATGGCTAGCTTGTTTGCAACCAGATAGTCCGTATCCACCTTCTTCTGCTCGGCCTTCTTTTGAGCCGCTGCCGACTCCGCCGTCTTATTTTCTGCGGTGATTTCATCCCTCAGGTGATTGGAGAACAGGAGCATCCCAACGACTCCGAGCACAACGGCGCCGATCACACGAACAAAGGGCTGGAGATCAAACTGAAGCTTGACCATGAGCATGTTGCATAACGGTGGCAGCAACAAAACGGTCGCGATCAGTAGTGGAATGGCAGCCACCGGAGCCTGGAGGATGACCGCTAGCGTCCAACCGGCGAAAAGCAGGCCGAAGATCCAGTAGAGCAATGTGCCAATGAACGACTTGGCCTTATCAGCCAATGGCATAGGTTTAGGGCCAGCCGGCTGCACCGCAACATCGACCTTCGCCAAGCCTTCAACCCAGGAAGTCGGCTTACCATCCGGGACATCCGTCTCATCGATATCGAACACCAGTGGGGCTGGTACTATCAACGGCGATGCGCAATGTGGACATTTGCCTTGCTTGCCGGCCATCTCTTTAGAGACCTGAATCGGCTTGCTGCACTCATCGCATTTGAAGTTGATCATGTTCATCCTTGAAAGGAACCAAACCCTGCACTTCAGACTAGGTGATGGCCATATGCTGGTCAATTGAAGCTGTTTTTGAATCCGTTCCGAAGCGCTTACCCCTATATGGTTCAGTAGCCGCTTACGCGAAGATGCGACTGCTTCTCTGAGAAGTCATGGCCGTGCTGGACTCCATCAATGGGCGATGGGGTAGAGGCACTCTGCGCCTAGCGGGTGCACCTACGAATCCTGATTGGGGGATGCGTTGGGAGATGATGAGTCAGTGCTTCACTACACGGCTAGATCTGCTTTGGACGGTGTACTGCAAGTGAAAGCTTTAGGGGCTGCCGTTACCTTCATCGGGATTCTGTTCATCAAGCATTGCGGAGATTAATCGCATACCTTGAATAAACTCCTCGGAAAAGTCTTCGTCGATCAGTGCGTAAGGAACAATAACGTTGAGCTTCGCGAATTCCTGATGCCTCTGGATTTGCTGAAGATAGCGTTCCAACAACTCGGGAGAAACAGTCGACCTAGCAAGGTGCTTTTTCAGTCGCTCCTCATACTGGTTAACCTCCTTTTCAGTCGCCCAGTCGCCGTCCTCATCCATTGCTTGGAGCTCACGAGCAAGACGCTTTTGAGACCAACCTAAGCGTTTGATCAGCGATTTAATTTCTTTCTGAAGTCGATGCGTTTCTGTCCCCATTTGTCTCTCGGTACCTGGCTAATGTTTGAGTCGTCCCAGCGGGGACTCTGAATATTCTCAATGAGAGGAACCAAAAATGTCCAAGATGACCAAAGCCGACGCTTCGCGTATTGCCTCAGCCACAGCCAAGCAAACCGGTGGGCAGACACCCAAGGACTCGTTTGCTGCTCGTGCCCAGTCGGCAGCCAGTGGCAACGAAGCTGGTTGGCCGAGTAAGCATGAGGGTAAGCCTTCTGGAGGCGGCCGAGACAATAATCCGCCTGCACCGAAGACACGCTAATTAGCCTGAGTAGGTCGAAGCTAACCTGTTAGCTTTGCAAACCCTGGCTGCCGAATCGAAGGCAGCCAGGTACTCGTCAGTTTTCTCGTTGAAGTCTTTTACCCCGTACGTCTTCTGCACTTTACTTAACGCACAGATGCAGTCTTCCTTCTTTCCCTTGTACTGGTACAGAGCTAGTGCCCGCTGGGAGGAGGTGAGGCATATCTCAATGAGCGCGTACTCACTCTTGATCGAATAGCGATCCGCCGATCCTGTGTAGTCATCAATTTTTTTGGTAGCAAATGCACCTACCCCAAATGCAATCACTACGGCTGCAACCGACGTTTTAACCTTTCCATAGGTGTGACCTCTGAGGGTCTTTTTGCAGTGGCCACAGTTCACGTCGGTTTCGAGGTTCAGATCATTGGCTTTTGAACAGTTTGGACATTTGATCAGCATGGCAATCCCTGCACCTATAAAGCGAATCTATCTGACAGCACTAGCATTCGTTCATGTAGCAGCCGCCCATGATGGAACGAAACTACGCCCCAAGAACGATGATCGCGCAATCCCGGTATCAGCTCACAGTTCCCCTTGGTAAGACCGAACCATACTTTTCAACTGGTCAGTGAAGTGTCCTATTTTTGACTGAGCTGTCGGCTTCGTAAGTGGGCTTCTTCGACGGAAGGTACGCTTCAGTCGATGTCGTGGATCTGTGCCCCATCTGTTTTGCAACCCGGTCGAAAACAGCTTTTGGTGATTCAGCTTTTTTATCGTTTTTTGGTCATTTCACTTTCCCCTCGTTTGTATCCAATTACTGTAGCTGCAAATAAACCCCTCGTTTGCGGACACCGATCTACGACATTGTTTGATGACAAAGGTAGCGGTGGAAGCCGTGGATCGGGTTTCCGGCCAGGGCTCAAGTACAACAAAGCCGAACAGTTCCTGGTCAACCACCGGCATCCAGCCATTAAAAAAAGCACCCCTTACTCCCGGATATCATGATTTTTCACAAGCATGAGCCTTCCATATAGTCCTCCCAAGCCCACTTGGAACACGGTTGTGTTTCCCTTGATGCGAGACAACTGTATGGAAAACAAGAAACGCGCCGCCCAGGCTTCAGAGGTTGGGATGGGGACTCGAGTCGTATGGGGAGGAGAGCAGGTTCAACATCCCTACAATGCGACCCAGACACCCATCGTGGTCAGTGCCGCTTATGGCTATGACGATATCGATAAGTGGTATGACGTGGCATTGGGAAAGGAGCCCGGCTTCATTTACAGCCGGATGAGCAATCCCACCGTCTGCGTCCTGGAAGATAAACTCTGTGAGCTCGAAAACGCAGAGTCGGCTGTAGCTTTCAGTACCGGAATGGCCGCAATCAGCGGTGTACTACACACCTTCCTGTCCTGTGGGCAGCGTGTGATATCTACGCGTGACAGCTACGGTGGTACGAATAAAATTTTCGAGGAGTTTCTTCCCCGCATGGGTGTGGAGGTAACCCTTTGCGATACGCTCGACACCGTGGCACTTGAGCAGGAGATCGCTAAAGGCTGCAGCGTCCTGTACCTGGAAACACCCACGAACCCAACACTGAAAATCGTTGATATTCGGCGCCTTGTGGCAGCGGCGAAGCGAGTGGGCGCTTTGGTTGTTGCGGACAATACATTCGCGACGCCTCTGAATCAGAATCCGCTCGCTTTAGGCGTTGATGTGGTTGTGCACAGCGCGACCAAATTCCTGTCCGGTCATGGTGATGTGCTCGGTGGTGTGGTCTGCGGCGCCGAGCATTTGATGTCTCAAGTTCGCCATTACCGCGAAATCAATGGTGCCTCGCTGGATCCTTTTTCGGCGTATCTAATCATCCGGGGCATCAAGACTCTGGCTCTGCGCCTTCGCCAGCAACAGGCGAGCGCGAAGCTTTTGGCCGAGTACCTCTGTACCGAGCCGCTGGTCGAGTCTGTGAACTATCCGGGGTTGCCTCAACATCCAGGTCATGACATCGCTCGATCGCAAATGAACGGATTCGGAGCCATCGTCAGCTTCGTGCTGAAGGGTGGCATGGACACAGTGACTCGTTTGCTGCCGCTGCTCAGATTTGCGCATCGGGCGGGTAATTTGGGCGCTGTCGAGACCATCTATGGGCCGGCCCGGACGACCAGTCACGTGGAAAATACCTTGGAAGAACGTCAGGCACTTGGAATTTCCGAAGGCTTGGTTCGAGTGTCCGTAGGTATTGAAGAATCAGCAGATTTATTGGCTGACCTAAAACAAGCCTTCGCTTTAGTGCGAAGTAAACAAGGTGATGCAAGCCTTCACGCTGACAGTGCCCAACGTTTCATTGAGGTAGGAGCCTGAATACGGGCAGGACTTTCGATATTAATCTTAAGCCCTTCATGAAGAATGAAAATAATAAAATCCTGCGACGACAAAACTGTACTGCCCAAAAGCCGGTTACAAGGCGTTTGTCCGAACATTTCATGAGAATAAAACTATGTCCACGCATATCGAAGATAATCAACCCGATCCAGACTCGCGTTTCAAAAAGGAAATGCAAACACGCCACATCGTGATGTTGGCACTGGGCGGTGTGATTGGTACGGGGTTATTCCTTACCTCCGGTTACACGGTAAATCAGGCAGGGCCACTCGGTGCAGTGATCGCTTACATCATCGGTGCAGTGATGGTGTATTTAGTCATGGTCTGTCTCGGTGAGTTGGCCGTACAGATGCCAGAAACCGGATCTTTCAGTAGCTACGCAACGCGATACCTGGGCCCAGGCACAGGCTATACAGTGGCCTGGCTTTACTGGCTCACTTGGGCAGTAGCTATCGGTTCAGAATTTACAGCTGCGGGCATACTGATGGTTCGGTGGTTTCCTGACACACCGGTCTGGATTTGGAGTGCGCTGTTTGCCATTGCAGTTTTCTTGAGCAACGTTGTCTCTGTTAGGTTGTTTGCGGAGACTGAATTCTGGCTTTCGCTGATTAAGGTTCTGACCGTTATCACGTTCATTGTGATCGGCGGCGCGGCAATTTTCGGTCTTTTTCAAGTACAGAGTTTGCAGGGGGCGGGACTTTCCAACTTCACACGTGAGGGGCTTTTCCCCACCGGGTTCTTACCCATTGCAATGACTCTCCTGGCTGTTTCCTTCGCATTCTCCGGAACCGAGCTGATCGGGATTGCGGCAGGTGAAGCAAAAGATCCACAAACTAGCGTGCCCAAGGCAATCCGCACGACAGTGGTACGTTTGGCGCTGTTCTTCGTGGGGACAATTTTCGTCCTTGCGACGTTACTGCCACGAGAACAAGCGGGGCTCGTGGAAAGTCCGTTCGTGATGGTGTTTGAGCTGATTGGCATCCCATACTCTGCCGACATTATGAACTTCGTCATTCTCACGGCACTGATTTCCGCCGCTAACTCGGGGCTGTATGCCGCATCGCGCATGCTGTGGACATTGAGCGATCAAGGACATATGCCCAAGCGCTACGCCAGGCTCTCCAGTCGGGGCACACCGGTGAACGCCATCGTTCTTAGTATGGCGGGTGCAGTGGCTTCTCTGCTCAGCAGTGTGTTTGCCCCTGATACGGTTTACTTGGCCTTGGTGTCCATTTCCGGTCTGGCGGTCGTAGTCGTGTGGATGAGCATTGCCGCAAGCCAGATCGCGTTCCGTCGTCAATACGTCGCGAATGGCGGACGAGTTGAAGACCTGCATTTCCGCGTGCGTGGCTACCCATGGGTGCCTATCGGTGCACTGTTGTGTTGTCTGCTGGCCTGTGTGGGTATCGCTTTTGATCCTGAGCAGCGAGTGGCGCTTTACTTCGGTCTCCCCTTTATCGCGTGGTGTTATTTCGTTTACTGGATCACTCGTAACAAGAGAGCAGAGCGGTTGGCTTTAGCCGCAGCTGCTCATTCCTCTAGCACCGCGTGAATTTCTCAGGCAATGATTGAGCATAGATAAAACCCTGATGAGGTTGCGCCGATGAGTCAAAAGTCACTACCACCCTTGAACTGGTTGAGGGCATTCGAAGTATCGGCGCGTTATTTAAACTTTACCCACGCGGCGGATGAGCTCCATTTGACTCAAGGGGCTGTGAGTCAGCAGATCCGTCAGTTGGAAAGTCACCTCGGTGTGGCGCTGTTCAAGCGCTTACCTCGAGGGCTTGGCTTGACCGAGGAAGGGCAGTCGTACCTGCCTGTCGTACAAGACGCGATCAGTCGCCTGGCAGTCGGCACAAACGAGATTTTCGGCCAGCACAATCGAAGACATTTGAAGGTGCGCGGCAGCCTTTCCTTTCTTCACTATTGGCTAGCCCCCCGACTCGCAGATTTTTGTCGGGAGTATCCCCAGATTGATATTCGATATATCAGCAATATTTGGGTGAAAGAACCGGACGGCGAGGATGACCTGGAGATTCGCTGGGGATGCGGTGAGTGGTCGGGCTTGCACGCTCAGCGATTGACTTGGGACATCCTTCAGCCTGTTTGCTCCCCAGAGCTCATGGCCAGCTCACCCATACATGAGCCTCGCGACTTGATGAACCATTCTCTGCTTCATGTGCTGGGGTACGAAGAAGGTTGGGGTTACTGGTTGAAGCGAGTCGGAGCAGACGACGTCGACTATTCCCGTGGCCTTCAGTTTGACACGCTGATTTCCACGATCCGCATGGCCGAATTGGGGCAGGGTGTTGCGCTGGCACGGTCTTCCGTGGTCGAGGATCTGCTTAAGAGTGGACAATTGGTTGCGCCATTCAATCACCGAATCGAGGCAAGCGAATCCTTTTATCTGGTGCACGAACAGAACGAAGTGCTATCGCCTGATGCCGCTAATTTTTCTACCTGGCTGGTGGCTCAAGCCCATCGCCTTTTGTAAAACTGATTTGGAGTTGTCATGCATTATGTAAGCACTCGCGGCGGCGACATGCGTGCTGATTTTCGCAGTGTGGTTCTGTCGGGGCTCGCCGAAAATGGTGGTCTCTACGTTCCAGCCAGTTTGCCTGTCTTCACCGAGAAACAGATTGCCAGCTGGTCGTGGCTGCCGTTTGATGAGTTGGTGTGGCGAGTGGTTTCGCCTTTTGTTGGCTCTTCCATAGACGAAAGCACCCTGCGTGCCTTGCTCAGTGACAGCTATCAACAATTCAAGCACCGCGCTATTACGCCGCTTGAACAGATCGGGCATAACGAGTGGATACTCCAGCTGTTTCATGGCCCGACTGCTTCTTCCAAGGATTTCGCCGCGCAATTGCAGTCGCGCCTGGTCAAGCATTTTCTGCAGGAGGTCGGTAAAGAAGCATTGGTAGTCGGTGCAACTAACGGTGATACCGGCGTCGCGGCGCTTGAAGCCTTTGCTAACTGCCCGGCCGCCCGCATGGCGATACTGTATCCGCGCGACGGGCTTGCGCCAGAGCAACTCAGTGCCTTGCAGGCAGCCGACCCGCAGTGGGTTCAGCTGTTTCCGGTTGACGGTAATTTCGATGATTGCCAGACGCTGGTCTCCCGACTCTTGCGTGAGTGGCCATTGGACGGAGTGTTGCCGGTCTGTTTCAACTCGACCAATTGGATCGGCGTCCTGGCCCAGATCGTTTTTTACTTCCACGCGGCATTGCAACTGGGCGGCGGTTCGCGTCCCGTTGGCTTTAGTGTTCCAGCTGCCAGTTCGGCCGAGATCTACGCCGGCTACATTGCGCAGAAAATGGGATTACCCATCAATCAGGTGATCATTTCCACCAACAGCAATGATGCCCTGCACCAGTTTTTTCATTGCAATCGCTACTCCACCCGGATGACTGATCGAACAGTGTCGCCGGCGATGGACTTCTCGCTGTTTTCCAACCTGGAGCGGTTTATCTGGGAAATTTACGAGCACGATGGCTGCTCAACAAAAGCGCTGATGGAGCATTTTGAAAATTGCGGAGAAATGAGCATCGGCAACCAACAATGGCTGCGTGCCCGAGTACTCTTCGACTCCTATGCGGTAGACGAATCCCAGGTGCGCGATGAGGTGGTCGAGCTGTACCGAGAGACAGGCTCGGCCATTGATCCTCACACCGCTGTAGGTGTATTGGCCGGCAGACTTCATCGACGCAGCCTGGGCGCGCCGATGGTCACCTTCGGGCAAATTGCGCCAGCCAAGTCAGCGGCGCTGTTGGCCGAATTGGGCGTCTGGCAAGCAAGCGCTCCGAGCACTGTTGAGGTGCGCGCGCAACCACCGTACCTGGCCAAGGGCGATCTGGACGGTCTGTGCCAGGCTCTTCGTCTGGCGCAGCAGAGGCTTGTATGAAGCGCATTCTCGATTCGTTGGACGAACGCATACTGGCCGAACTTACCGCCAATGCGCGAATAGCCCATATCGAACTGGGCGCCAAGATCAACTTGTCGCGCAATGCGGTGCGTCAGCGCATCGAGCGGCTTGAGCGCGACGGTGCGATCCAGGGCTATACGGTACTTCTCGGTGAGTCGCGGCGGCCTGTGTCGCTCATCAGCGCGGTGATCTTTGTCTACCGCTACGACCGCATGCGTGGCGAAGAAGTCCTGACTGCGCTGCGCTCCATTCCCGAAGTCGTGCAATGTGAAGTACTCAGTGGTGAGTTCGATTTAATGCTGCGTGTGAATGCCGCCACACCTGAACGTGTCCATCTCGTGTGGAAGGAAATCGCGGCCATGCCAGGGGTGGAAAACACCGTGACATCGTTTGTCCTTTCTGCGGTGTTTTGACAACTGAGTAACTGCATTGACCTGACCAGCCATTTGCATCGGGCCTGACCAGCACGCTTCGTAGTCTTGACCATCAGAGAATGACCCAAAGCAGACATCATGTGTCTAGCAAATCCGGAGCAATTCATGCCGATGCGGCGGCCGAGCGAGATTATCGAGTTGCTGCGGCATAGATAAGCGCCCGTTTAACCACGCAAGGTCTTTTGGGCGGACGCTTACTGTCCAGGGCCAGGCCACAAGGTTTTAGAAAATGCGTAAGCGATGGGCTTGAAACTGGAAGCAGGCTGCAGCCTCCGTTTCCCGGATGCTGACAGTTCAGTTGGAAGAGTTGTTCAGCTGCTGAAGCTCAAGTTGCTTGGCAGCACTGGCTTCGAGGATTGCACGCTCTTCATCCAGATACCGATAAATGCTTTGGAAGTTGGCGATTTTCTGTTTGATTTCTGCCATCTTCTTTTCAATCAGCTTAGCGCCGTCAGCACAATCGATCAGCTTGTTCCGCTGCGCATCCAGAATCTCGCCTATTTCCCCCAAGGAAAACCCCATGCTTTGCGCGCGCTGGATAAAGTCCAGATCCTGCAGAGTTTGCGCTGTATAAACGCGATATTTGTTAGCTTGCCGCAGCGGTGAGATCAGGCCGATTTGCTCGTAGTAACGCAGCGTATGGCGGCTGGCGCCGCTGCGGGCCTCGAGTTCGCCGATTTTCATGAAAACACCGCTTGACTATAGAGTTGGGTCGATAGTTTACGCTTGATTTCTCACCTTAAACAAGGAGCAGGGAAATGAGCGTGGAGTGCTTTGTCACGGGGGGTACCGGCTTCATCGGTCAACATTTGGTGGCGTACCTGAGTGCAAAAGGTCACACCATTCGGGTGTTGATGCGTCGCCCAGAGCGACTGGCTGCACTGCGGGAGCAAGTCGACAATTTGGGAGGGTGCGCAACCCGGGTATTTGCCGTAGCCGGCGATCTGGAACGGGACAACCTCGGGCTGAGTCTTGCTGACCGAGAAGTGCTAAGGCACGCCAGAGTCATATTCCACCTGGGCGCCCACTTCGCATGGGGGCTTTCAGTGGAGCATTCTCGTGCGGTGAATGTGGAAGGGGCAAAGCGCGTGGCGCTGTTGGCGGCTGAGCAAAAAAGCCGGTTAGTGATGATCGGCGGCTACATGCTGAAAAATCATGAACATCTGCAACGCATCGGAATTGATCCTCGGTATCCGGAGCTGACGAATTGGCCTGCCGTCTACCGGCATGTCGGTGGTTACGAGGGGAGCAAGCTGGAGGCGCATTTTGCGACCCTGGATGTCATGTCCGCCAAAGGCGGGGAGATTACCGTTGTCCACCCCGCGACGGTTTGTGGCCACAGCCGCACGGGGCATATCCTTGACGGTCAGCCGCTGGTAGAGCTGATACGCAACCTTGTGCAGGGAAAGCTGACTGCAGTGCCCGGTACCGCCGAGCACTGGCTGCCACTGGTCACCGTGGATTACCTGGTTGAGCTGGTGGCGGTTTGTGCTTTTGATCCTGCCATGGTGGGCCAGGAACTGCTGGCGCTTGATGAGCAAACTCCCAACTTGCGAGAACTCCTGGTACAGGTGGCACAACCTTTGGGCTTAAAGTCTCCCAAGCACTACATTTCACTCCGATTGCTGAAGTTGCTACTGAGTATTCCTCCCCTCGCGCGGTTTTTGAATACAAAACCCGAAGCCTTGGACTTTATCCAGACCACTCGTTTTGATATAGCGGCGGTCGAGCAATTTGCCAACAGGCATGGAATAGCCAAACCGGATATACGTCAGTCTTTGCAGCACACTGCAACGTTCGTCTACTCATATTGCATAGCCAAGGGCCAGGCCCTCTGACTCTCCCTTGGGGGCGACAAAGTCGTTAGCCCCGATTAAGTGGACTTTCCTAAGGTAAGCAATGCGGATTCATCAACTTGGAAGTGCAACCATCGTGCTTGAAATCGACCCTTGTCGAGTCATGTTGATCCTATGCCGGGAGAACAGGGTGCACAATCGCCTCTAGCTTGGGGGGTATGTTTAATTAACACTCAATCGCCTCAGCCATCCGCTTGAGCACTAATAAATACTGGGGTTGGTGGGATCTTCGTATCCTCAAACTTTGCGCCGTCGATGTAGGGCGGCATTCTATCGAACGACAATTCAGCGACAGGGATCGTCATCAATGCAATCTACTTTCAGCAAAGGCGTCATGTTTGCACTCTCCGCTGCGGCACTGAACGCAACGATCGGTGTACTCAGCAAAGTCCTCATGAGTAATGGCTTCACTGCCAGCAGTGTGGCTGTCATCAAAACCGTACTTGGTTGCGTGCTTCTCTCGATCTTACTGTTTTTCCTCAAGCGCCCGGCGTCCACGGCCAAATGGACTCAGGCGGCTATCTGCGCCTTCCTGGGCATCTTCGTGCTGTTCCATTTCGAAACGTCCGCCTATCGACACTACGCTGCGGCAGGTGTGGTGGTGGTGCTGATGGCCAGTGCCTCGATTTCCTCGATCATCCTGGGGCGCATCTTCCTCAAGGATGCCATCACCGCGAACGCTACCTTGGGCGCCGCACTGGCTATCGCCGGGATCGCGGTGATCTTCGGCGGCGACCTGCAGCAGGGCTTTACCCTGCAAGGTGCTGCGCTCGCCTCCATGGCCGGCTGCGGCTATGGGGCCTTTTCGGTTGCCATGAAGCGTATGGGTGTGTCGGGGGGGCTGCACTTCACCCGACAATTGTTGTTCTTTGGCAGCCTGTACCTGCTGATGCCGGCTGCGGCCGATGGTTTCGCGATGGGCGAGCTGTCGCCGCTGGTGATCGCCGCGCTGCTGGCGCTGGCCGCGCTGCCGACCATCCTGGGCTTCTTCTGCACCACCAAGGCCATCGAGTATCTCAAGCCATCCCAAGTGCAAGCGCTGGAGCTGACCGAGCCACTGTTCGCCGCGCTGCTGGCGTTTGTGGCGCTCAATGAAGTACCGCGCGAAAGCCTGTACGCGGGAGCGGCACTGATCATCGTCGGCCTGTGTTTCTCCAATGAGCTGGTCCGCTTGGGCAGCAAAGCATCCGTCCCTTCGACCGAGTGAGCTATTTTCGGATCCTGATTACTTCAGCAATCAGTGGTTTTTCAGTGTTTTGAGCGACTGACCGCTTCTGGCCGCTTTCTGCCCGTCGCCGCTACCGACGGCAATGGGCAATTCTTTGCCGATCATGGTTACGAAGCGTGCTGGTCAAATCCGATGCAATCGGTGGTCAGGTCGAATGCAAGCGGGTGATCATGCGAAGTGCAATTTCGCAGACAACATCGTGCTTGGGCAAAACGCCCAATTAATACAGCACTCTGCCATATTCAACTGCCAAAGCCCGGCTCTTAAGCTGTTCCTATCGAACAACATCAATATAGGAACAGCGGTTATGACTGAGTACAAAATTGCCTTGGTAGGGTTTGGTGGCGTGAACCGTGGCTTCGCCCAATTGGTCGCCGATCGTAATGCCGAATGGAAAGAGGCCCTGGGCTTCACTATCAAAATTATCGGTGTCACCGATCTGTTCCTCGGCTCCATCGTTGCCAAGGACGGTCTGGATGCAAAGCTGTTGGTTGCGCTGCCGGTTGAGAAAGGCGCACTCGCTCAACTGCCCGGCGGCAATGCCGAGGCCTTCAACGAAACCGTGATCAAGCATTCCGGTGCAGACATCATCGCTGAGGCCACTTTCACCAATCCGGTGGATGGCGAGCCCGCAACTACCTTTTGCCGCTGGGCCTTGGAAAGCGGCATTCATGTAGTGACCACCAATAAGGGGCCTATTGCGCTGCACGGTGCCGAGCTCAAGGCATTGGCCCGTCGCAACCAGGTTGCTTTCGAGTACGAGGGGGCGGTGATGAGTGGCACCCCCGTAATTCGTCTGGCCAGGCAGGCCTTGGCGGGTGCCAACGTGCAAGGCTTCGAAGGCATCCTGAACGGCACCTCCAACTACGTGCTCACCCAGATGAAAGACGGCCTGGCGTTCAACGATGCCGTCGTACAAGCGCAACAGCTCGGCTACGCCGAGGCAGATCCAACCGCCGATGTGGAAGGGTTTGACGTACGCCTCAAGGTGGTGATCCTGGCCAACGAACTGCTCAATGCACGACTGAATGTCAGCGATGTAGCATGCTCGGGTATCAGCAATATCAGCGCGCAAGATATTGCCCAGGCAAGTGCCAATGGCGCGAGCTGGAAACTGATTGGCTCAGCCGATCGTGCAGCAGATGGCTCGGTTCGAGCGAGTGTGGAAGCTCGGTTACTGCCGAACTCACATCCTCTTGCCGGAATCAGCGGTGCTACGAATGCCGTGTCATTCAATACCGAACTGCTGGGAGCTGTCACAGTGTCCGGGCCTGGGGCAGGGCGTATCGAGACGGCCTTCGCATTGCTGTCGGATATCGTCGCCATCCACTCCGCCCACGGCAAATAAGAGGAGATAGTCATGAGCGTATCCAGCATGGCCAGTATCCAGCTTGTTGAAGCCAAACAGATTGATGTGTTCAGTCCATTCGATGGTCGCTTGGTAGGGAGCGTCCCTTGCCTCGATGCAGCCGCAGTTCCTGGCTTGCTGGAACGCGCGCGAATCGGCGTACGCGAGAGTGCGGCAATGCCTCGTCACCTGCGTGCGCGCATTCTTGAGGACGCGGCCCGGCGTGTAGAGCTTGAGGCTGAAGCGTTTGCCAAACTCATTGTTGCAGAGGCGGGGAAGACGCTGCGACAAGCAGAGAAGGAAGTGAAGCGTTGTGTGAACACGCTGAAGCTATCGGCGCAGGAGGCTCGTCGTAACGCCGGGGAAGTGATTCCATTTGGGGCTTATGAAGGATCGGAGTCGCGTCAAGGTTGGTTCACGCGGGAACCGTTGGGGCTTATCGTCGCGATCACTCCCTACAACGATCCACTGAATTTGGTCGCCCATAAACTCGGCCCGGCAATCGCCGGTGGCAATGCGGTGATTTTGAAACCTTCGGAACTCGCGCCGTTGTCTGCTCTCAAGCTCGTTGAGTGCTTGGTGAAAGCGGGTCTTCCACCCTCTGTGATTACCCCGGCTACCGGTGGCGTCGACTTGGGTAAAGCATTGGTGGAGGTTCGCGAAGTTCGGATGATTTCCTTTACGGGTGGTTTTGCCACGGGTGAGGCCATTGCTCGTAGTGCAGGGTTGAAGAAGCTGGCAATGGATCTGGGAGGAAATGCCCCGGTTCTTGTGCTTGAAGATTGTGATATCGAACCGACCGTGGAGTCCTGTGTGTCTGGTGCCTTTTGGGCAGCAGGGCAGAATTGCATCGGCACTCAACGCATCCTTATACACAGTTCAATTTATGAGGACTTCCGTGAGCGTTTTGTCAGCCAAACGCGTGCCCTGGTAGTGGGTGATCCTGATCAGCGAGCAACGGATGTAGGCCCGATGATTACGGAACAGGCGGCCCGTCGTACCGAACAACTGGTAAATGAAGCACTGGCCGAGGGGGCCGTTCTTCTGTGTGGACACCATCGCCAAGGGGGAAGCTATGCGCCGACCGTGCTTGAGCATGTGAGGCATGGCAGTACGATTTGGCAGCAGGAAGTCTTCGCGCCGGTGGTTATCCTGGAGCCTTTTGACCATCTGGAAGACGCTATTGCTCTGGCCAACGCTCCTGAGTACAGCTTGCATGCGGGACTCTTCACACGTGATCTTTCCAAAGCCTTGAAATTGGCGCGGCAAATTGAAGCGGGTGGCGTGATGATCAATGATTCTTCCGATTATCGTTTCGATGCCATGCCTTTCGGTGGTTTCAAGTACGGAAGTTTGGGGCGCGAAGGTGTTCGGTTTGCGTATGAGGATATGACGCAGCCTAAAGTGGTCTGCATCAGCGAGCTGGATTAAACGTACGAAGTAAATTGCCATCGGTTCACATCGGGTGGACGCTTTTATCTGACGCCCGATGTCCCCTGTGTTAAAAATGGAAGTAGATCGCACGAACTTACATGGAAGTGCACGTCCGATGCTTGGTGAGATATCCTGACCTCAACTGTAAAACGGTGAACGGACAACTTCTTTGGTTCACCCTATCTAACCTACTTGATCCGCAGGCGGGCCGTCACGTCCTGACTCCGAGCGTATGCTCGACCGAAACCACAAGACATGCAATGCCGTGCCTTGTGGTTATTTCAAGCGATGTTCACCACCGCAAGAGACTCTCGCGATGCTGCGCGTGCAGCCAGGTAGGCAAGAACGGCCGCCGCGCCCAGCAAGGTGGCGCTCAACTCGAAGGTCGCTCGATAGCCGCTCAAGTCAAAGACCAGCCCGCCAACGGTTGCGCCAGACGCGATTGCCAGTTGGATGATCGCCACCATTAACCCGCCTCCTGCTTCGGCAGCGTCTGGCAACGTTCTCGCCAGCCATGTCCACCATCCTACGGGCGCTGCAGTCGCAACCAGTCCCCATAGGCCTAGCAAGACAGTCGTGGTGGCCGCCGAGCTACCGAATGAAACAAGCGCCAGTGCAATCACCGCCATCAAGATCGGGATGACGATGAGCGTTCGATGCAGGCCGTTTTTCAAGAACGGTTCAATCAGGAAGGTTCCCGCGAGGCCCGCCAGACCCAGCACGAGCAACACCAGCGACAGCATGGAAACACTGACGTGCGTGACCGTTTCAAGGAAGGGCCGCAAATAGGTAAACAGCATGAACTGACCCATGAAAAAGACGCTGACCGCCACCATGCCTAACGCGACCGGTAGGCTTTTCATCAACCTGAAGACGTTTCCAGTGCCTGAGCCGCTGTGCGATTTCATCGCTGGAAGACTTAACGACAACCAGACACCGGCGACTATCGCGACTGGGATGACGCACAAGAATGCACCGCGCCAGCCAATCAAGGCACCGAGAAAACTGCCTAATGGCGCTGCAATCACCGTCGCCAAAGCGTTGCCGCCGTTGACGATTGCCATGGCCCGTGTGACCTGATCATCAGGTACCAGGCGCATGGCCGTCGCCGCCGATAATGACCAGAATCCACCGATTGCCACTCCGATCAGTGCTCGTCCGACCATGAAGACCCAGTAGTTCGGCGCGAACGCGACCACTGTTCCGGAAAGAATCATCATCAGTGTCAGTGAAAGAAGTAGTGCTTTACGGTCAACCCGTGCCGCCACCAGCGGGATAAGAAGGCTGGTGAACAAGGCAAACAGCCCCGAAACGGAGATCCCCTGACCGGCTTGCCCCTCGGTGATATGCAGATCTGCGGCAATCGGTGTCAGCAGGCTGACGGGCATGAACTCCGATGCCACGAGCACGAAGGCGGCGAGCGACATGGCGAATACGGCACCCCATGGTTTATGGGGCACTGGGAGGAGGTGATCAGTCATTGTTTGAATCCTGTATTGCGCGAAGCGTCGTAGCCCCGAAGGCGAGGCTACGAGAGAACCGATGCCCGGCCAGGGCACCGACCGGGCTACTTCAGGTTGCTTTTGAAGAACGTGGTCAACTTGGCGAATGGAATGAGGCTGACCCGGTCGTAAAGATCCACGTGTCCGGCATCTGGAATAATGAGCAGCTCTTTAGGCTCGGCAGCCCGCTGGTAGGCATCCTCACTGAACTCGCGTGAGTGGGCTTGGGCGCCAGCAATAAACAACAATGGGCGCGGGGAGATAGTCTCGATGTCATTGAACGGGTAGAAGTTCATGAACTTCACGTTGCTGGTCAGCGTCGGCATGGTGGTTGTTTGTGGCGTTGCGCCTGCCGGAGTGACCTCACCTCGTGGGGTGCGATAGAAGTCGAAGAACTCGTCGCCTACTTCGTTGCCGGTCAGTTTGAGCGGCGTGCCGCCGGTGTAGCGGATTTCGCCACCCTGGAATTCCGCATAGCGTTGCTCGGACGCTTCGCGAATGATCTGCTGGCGTTGTTCGAGAGTCACGGCGTGTTTGAGTCCGTTACGGTTGGCCGCTCCCATGTCATACATGCTGACGGTGGCGATTGCCTTCAGGCGTGGATCTATCTTGGCCGCGCTGATGGCGAAGCTGCCACTGCCGCAGATGCCGATGACGCCAATACGCTCACGGTCGACTATGGGTCGAGTGCCGAGAAAATCTACGGCGGCACTGAAGTCTTCTGCGTAGATATCTGGTGAGACTGCCTGACGAGGTGTACCTTCGCTCTCACCCCAGAAAGACAAGTCCAGCGACAGTGTGACAAAGCCCTGCTCGGCCATTTTGGTGGCGTACAGGTTTGCGCTCTGCTCCTTCACTGCCCCCATGGGGTGGCCGACGATAATGGCGGCATTTTTCGCTTTGGGGTTGAGTCCCTTCAAGGTGAACAGGTTGCCCGCCACCTTCATACCGTATTGATTTTTGAAGGTGACCTTTTCAACGGTCACTTTCTCGCTTTTGTAGAAGTTGTCCGCGCCGTTGGACATATCGGCTCCCATTGAGGAAAAAGAGGTAACGAGCAGCCCCAGGGCTAGCAAAATTCCTTTCACTGGATATTCCTTTCGATTGCATGGTTGTTCGCTGGAGTTTTTGACTCAGGCGTTTAGTCAGCCAACGTGGCGTTGTCGATTACAAAGCGGTACTTGACGTCGCCCTTGAGCATTCGCTCATAGGACTCGTTTATCTGATCGGCTCGAACCAGTTCGATGTCGGCGACGATGCCGTGCTCGGCGCAGAAATCCAGCATCTCCTGGGTCTCGGGAATGCCGCCGATCATCGAGCCGGCAATTGTTCGGCGCTTCATGATCAGGTTGAATACGTTCGGCGACGGATGTGGCGATGCGGGCGCACCGACGAGAGTCAGTGCGCCATCGCGCTTGAGCAGCACCAGGAAAGCATCGAGATCGTGCGGGGCTGCGACGGTGTTGAGAATGAAGTCAAAGCTCTTGGCATGCGCGGCCATTTCTTCGGCATTGCGCGACACGACAACCTCGTCGGCGCCCAATTGCTTCGCCGCCTCGCGCTTGGACTCTGAGGTAGTGAACGCAACGACGTGGGCGCCCATCGCATGCGCTAGTTTGATGCCCATGTGGCCCAGGCCACCGATGCCCACCACGCCGATTTTCTTGCCTGGCCCAGCGTTCCAGTGACGAAGCGGGGAGTACGTGGTAATGCCCGCACACAACAGCGGCGCGACGGCTGCCAATTGGTCTTCGGGATGGCGGATGCGCAGTACATAGCGTTCATGCACCACAATGTTTTGCGAGTAGCCGCCGAGTGTCCAGCCGGGTACGTCCGGGGTCGGGAAGTTGTAGGTGCCGATCATGCCGTCGCAGTAGTTTTCCAGACCCGTGGCACAGTCGTCACAGTGTTTGCAACTGTCGACGATGCAACCGACGCCGACCAGATCGCCGACTTTGAAACCCGAAACATGCGCGCCTACTGCCGATACGCGGCCAACAATTTCATGCCCAGGTACGCAGGGAAATTGCGTGCCTGCCCACTCGGCACGCACCTGATGCAGATCCGAATGGCAGATACCACAAAAGGCGATATCGATCTGAACATCATGGGCGGCGGGTGCACGGCGGCTGATCTGCAACGGCTCAAGCGGTTTGTCGCCCGCGTGAGCACCATAGGCTTGTACAAGCATGGGAAAGTCCTGAATGGCGGTGTCGGATGATCATTTTCCGGCTCTGCCCAGAGACTCTGTAGAGCATTCCGCTTGATTACTTGCCTGATCCTATGAGTCTTGGCTTTTTTGCAGGACGGTCGCCAGCTGGCGAGTTAGAGTTCAGCGAAGAGGTACAAGACGAACATGACGATCAAACACGAAACCGCAGCTGCATACACATCCCCCCAAGAAGCGCTTGCGCATACCATTGGTGCTCGGATCTCAAAGCCTGGTGACTGCGCTACTTCGATTGCTGGCCTGGGCTTTTATCGGCGTGAGCATCCTTCTCCCCCCGTCGTTTGCATGGTCGAGCCGAGCATCATTCTTGTCGCTCAGGGCCAGAAGCAGCTGTGGGTAGGTGGCGAAGGTTATCCGTATGACACGTCGCGATTCCTGGTCACGTCATTGGACTTGCCAGCCAATTCAGAGGTGCTTGTTGCAAGCCCGGAAAAGCCATGCCTGGGGCTGACTTTGAAACTCGATCTGCGCATGCTGGCTGAGCTGATAGCGCAAAGTGACCTGCCACCAATCCGGGATCGATCAGATGCGAAAGGGGTAGGAATTGGTTCAGTGACCCTGGCAATGCTGGCGTCATTCGAGCGCTTATTGGCACTGCTCGATGAGCCGGAGTCCATCCCTGTTCTCGCACCCTTGATCCAGCGGGAGATTCACTACCGTCTCTTGCAGAGTGATCAGGCGGGTCGACTACGACAAATCACATCCGTCGATGGCCAGGGTTACCGGATCGCCAAAGCCATCGATTGGCTGAAGTTGAATTACACCTTGGCGCTTCGCGTGGAGGAACTGGCTGCCCGAGTACAGATGAGCACGCCGACGTTTCACCACCACTTCCGCCAACTCACCGCAATGAGTCCCTTGCAGTACCAGAAATGGCTGCGATTGAATGAGGCGAGGCGATTGATGCTCAATGAACACCAGGACGTATCGAGCGCGGCTTTCAAGGTCGGCTATGAAAGCCCGTCGCAGTTCAGTCGCGAGTACAGTCGACTGTTTGGCGTACCCCCCAAGCGGGATATTGCGGTATTGCGAGGGCAGGGGTAGCGGCATAAATGCACGCCTGAGCGGTGTTTGAACGGAGAGATTGTTTGCTGGTTGAGAAACTGTCGACTGTCCGCTCTTTCCAACACCCTGAGGCAAACATCACTCCGGTGTCATGAGCACCGCGAGCGTCATATTGATGAACTCTTCATTCCTACTGATGGCCTGCAGAGCACCTCGAACGCTCTCGGCTACGTCATTTGATCCGGGCTGTTCAACCCAATTCGTGAGTTCCATGATGGCGGCCTCAAGGGCAAGCTGGTTTTGATTGATCTTGAATAGCAGGGATATGCTGGACTGAGCTGCGACAATTTATGACAGGGCACTGTGATTCTCTGCTTGAGGGCAGAGACTTCGCGGGAGGTGGGAGGGCAGGTCGTGTCAAATCATTCTGTGTACGAGTCAATGCATGCCCATAGCTAAGCTGTGGGTGACGTAAATGGAGAGGTCGCTCCTTCGGGCCAATGGGCCCGGCTCACCAAATCAGCCGAGCATCTCCTTAATGATGGATGCAACATTCCTGGCATCGTCGATCCCTCGGTGATAGGTACCCTGCTGGTCAATGCCTTTCATGTCGGGTTCTCCATCGATTGTATGAAGGTTGTCAGCGAGCATAGGCATCCTCTCTCGTCCCGCTGAATAGAACACGAGGAGCGTTGCTACGACTTGGCAA
Organism: Pseudomonas sp. Pseusp16; assembly: GCF_047324915.1. Lineage (NCBI taxonomy): Bacteria > Pseudomonadati > Pseudomonadota > Gammaproteobacteria > Pseudomonadales > Pseudomonadaceae > Pseudomonas > Pseudomonas sp. Pseusp16. Next base: position 1,548,888 of record NZ_CP168522.1, read on the forward strand.
CTCCAGCACTAGCGGCATCAACAGCGGCTCCTAGCGTGATGCGTGCCTTTTCGCGCCGTCTGCGCGCGAGTCGCTCCTCGCCGCCGCTCCGTTCGGACTCACCGGCCAGAAGTGCATGAATGTCGGGCAGCGTGTAAATGGCGCCACGACTGCCCCACGTACCCTCCGGAATTTCCGTCGGGAAGACCCAGACGCGCGGGGCAACCTCTTCGAGCAGTCGGTTCTCGGCGCGAGCCACCGCTTCCGTGACTGCTTTAACCAGTGCTCGGCGAGACTCGTCCGTGTATTGCCCCTCAGGCGCCGAAGGAATGATCCGGTAGCGCACCGCTTTCGAAGGTTCTCCGCCGACGAATACTGCAGCGGGTCGATGCAGATGGAACACAGATACGCTCTGAGCAATCGGATTGCTCGGATCATATCCTTCCGCTTTGATCAGAATGTCAGTCAATTCTTTAACCAGGCGTGCTTCCGCTTCAGGCGTCAAGGCATCTTCCGGCCACAGTGCGTCGATCATTGGCATGGTGCCATTCCCTCTTCAGGTGTTTTGGTTTGGTAATCATCGGGCTTTACGAGACAACCAGGGAGTGGCAGCATTGCCATTATTCGAGGAATTTAAGACATTCACGGAAATGATCACAATCCGGATCTGGGTCTACGACGGAATTCTGGCATCCGGCGTCGCGGGCCCCATCGACGTCCTCAGCGCCGCCAATCATCTTATTGCGCGCGAGGCTGCGGGCAGGCCCGGCGCTTTACCCATGTTCGCATGGAGCGTGGAATCGCTTGACGGACAAGCGGTAAAGGCAGCGTCGGGCCAAAGCATTTCGGTGGACGGCAAAATCGATCCACGCAAACGCGCAGACGCCGTTCTGTTGACAGCCCCGTTTGTTTCGAACATGGATGAGTTCATCGGCCGCCATGAGCAGTTGAATGCGCTGTCTTCGGCGCTACGGCATCAACACAAGGCGGGCGCCGTACTGGCCACATACTGCACCGGCAACTACCTGCTTGCCGAGGCAGGCTTGCTGGACGGCCGAGTCGCTACGACACACTGGGCCAAGGCGGCTGATTTCGCCCGACGCTATCCGCGTGTCGAACTTCGGGCCTGGGAAGTCCTGACCGGGCAAGATGGGATTATCTCGGGTGGTTCAGTGACATCGTATCTCAACCTCGCCGTGCGGCTGGTCGAAATGTTCGCCGGTGAGAAGTTTGCCGCGATGACCGCCAAGTCGCTATTTATCGACATGAACCGGACTTCTCAGGTTTCTTACGCGAAGCTTCTCGACGAACACGGGCATTCCGATTCGCTCGTCGCGCGAGCTCAACAGCGCATGGAGACGACACTTCAGCAGAGGTTTCTGCTGAGTGAACTCGCCGCCTGGCTCGCTGTTAGTGAACGGACGCTTAACCGGCGTTTCAAGCAAGCAGTAGGCCTGGCGCCATTGGCGTATCTGCAGAACCTGCGCATCGAAGTCGCTAAACAGTTGCTGGAATCAAGGCCCATCGGCATCGATGAGGTCAGCCAGCGCGTCGGCTATGGAGACGTCAGCACATTTCGGCAGCTGTTCAAGCGCAAGACCGGTCTCTCGCCGAGCGAATATCAAATGCGATTTGCGCGCGCTTCCTTGGTAGACGATATAGAACGCGAGTCGTACAGCACTGTTGATTGACAATCTCGAGGGCTTTGTTCGAAACGGCCCTTGGAGATGCTCGGGACGAGAGTAGAAACTGAAGCTGTCCTCGATCTGATCGGTCGACTAGAGAGGGGAGTGGTTGTTTGAGCTTCATCGCGCCACACCTGGCAGTGGAAGCTGACGCTGATTGTTGCTATCGCTCCTTTGGGCCCGTGAGGCCCGGCTCGACATAATGCTTTACCGAGCCGGAAACCCCCATAGCGTTCCGCCAATACAAGATCGCGCTACTTGCAGTTGCCTGCCTTTCGATATCCCGCTGCCCGAGCTTCAGATTCTGAGGTGAAGGAAACCTGATTCTTTTCGGACACCTGACCATAACCAGGACACCCCATAGAGAGGTGGTAGACCTGGCTCTTTCGGTTGCCAATGATCGAACCTACTCCGGTCGCGCTTGCTAGGGTTGGCTGGGCGGCTACTCGCGGAGGATTAACAGGAATGGCGCTAACTACCCCATCACCAACCGCCTTGTACCCTTGTGACCATTGACGCTCGCCAGTTACAAATGGATTGGAGTGCCCCATGATTGCTGCAATGCGTCGATCCCGCTCTTTTTCCCAAGACGACACCGGGTACTGCTTGTCCCAGGCCATCAGTAGCTGTTGCTGCTGACGAGACATACTCAGTTTGTATCTGTCGAACATGTAAAAGGTTGTCCTCGCGACCAACCCTTTGACCTCGTCACGCGGCTCCGCAGCACGTTGATCGAAATCAACCCGCGTCTTGCACTGCCCATACTGCGGCGCTACCCCAGAGGCCATCCCGTAATTGAAATTGCTGCGGTCGCCATTTACCTCCCCGACAGATGGGTAGAGGTTGAACAGATCAGCTTCCATCGCTCGGAATACGGGATCATCATCCACGCAATGTTCTCGGCCACCGTTCTGCCAGCATTGGCGTTGGTTACCGAATGTCCAGGCAGGAACGATGTGTTCCCATTCAGTCCGTTCCGCGCGGCTCTGTTGTTTCCTGGTTTGATAGCCGCAAGACTCAGCATCAATCCGGCCACCTGACTTACCTACCCATGTCCATTTGCAGCCGCAATACAGCTCGCCCATGGCACTGTTCGCCTGGTCGAGGTAGATCTTTTGCTTGGCGATGACCTTGGCTTCGGAAAAGGTCGATGGAGGGCTTGAGAAGGCGGGGGTGATTACTGAGAAGGTCAGCAGCGCTACTACGGAAAGCAGTTTTTTCATTGGAAAGCATTAGCAAATTAAGGGCGCGCATTGTACTCACGACGCCCACGCCCACTGCAGAATTTTCTTAGGAAAACGCAGCCTCGATAAATGCCTCCAGCGCTTTATCTTCCAGTATCTCAATAGAGAAGTGCCCGAAGCGTTTGGGCAACCAAATGATGCGTGCCCCAGACGGGGATTGCAGGTTCGCACGAGCCAATGGCTTTCCATTTTCGTCTTCTGGCTGAACACCTGCGGCCATCAATTCGTCATAGGCTTTCTCGATGTCCGGTGTCGAGTAGCAGTGGCGGTAAATCATCCCTTCACCCGACGAATCCAATAACTCTTTCAAGTTCCCCGCCAACGGCTGTACCAACATGAAACGCTCTTGGCCAATCAGCGCAATCGCATAGCGCACGTGCAGACCACCTCGTTCCCAGACGAGCGTTTTGGAGATCCTGGCGTTTAGTATCTGTGCGTAGTAAGCACTGGCTTCGTCGAGATTCTTGACCAGTACATCTACGTGACTGAACTTCAGATCCATCGCAGCCCTCCTGTTGAACCGGCGTTCATGAAAGGGGCCAGCGTAGCAGGACGCCTAGCACTAAGCCCTCGAATCGGAGACTTAAATGCACGCGCTCTTAAAGGGGGTGGATAGATAGTGTGTTTACAAACAGCTGCGGTGCCCGCAAATAAAAAACCCCTGAAACCATAAGGAGTCAGGGGTTTAGAAATAATGGTGCCCAGAGACGGAATCGAACCGCCGACACGGGGATTTTCAATCCCCTGCTCTACCGACTGAGCTATCTGGGCCGCGGCGGAATTAAACGTCTTTTACGGCTGAGGCGTCAAGCACGAAATCAAAAAAAACCAATGAATACCTATGCTTACGATTGCTCGTGATGTGGAAACCTCAAAACCGTGAGCTGGAGGTGGTTATCTGGCTCAGGTCATGAGCGAGTATGAAGTAACCCGTGCAAGGACTGGGTTCGAGGTGTTCCTTGGAAATGCTGGGCACGAGAGTAGAGACAGAAGCAGTCCTCGATCTGATCGGTCGACTGGAGAGAGGAGTTGTCTTTTGAGTTTCGTCATTAGCTTCATTCAAAAGAGACGCTGGTCGTTTTATCGCTCATTTGGGCAAGGCCAGGCTTTGCTTAGATTTTCCGGGAGGGGAGAGCGCAACATTGAGGTACCATTGAGCCAGTTACGCAGTCGGATTTGAATGATAGTTTTGAGCTCTTGACTCCGAGTTTGTTGGCTTGTAACGCAATTTTCTATGTGTAACGTTGCGATTGTTACGATGCACAAAATTACGTTACACCGAAGCTTCCGGGCTTGCTGGCGAGACAGCGAAGCTTGGCTAAAACGGTGTCACCGAGAACGTTCGCTTGTGCAGAACTCGTCGCTAAATCTCTCTTGATCAGTAGAGTCGATCTGCCATTCAACTATCCATCTGCCGTCGCTAAACACAAGCTGATAACTCGAGCAATTTCTAAAAGGTTTCCTCACATCGTGAGCTCGAAATTCACGCATGAGTTCGTATGAACGAGCGTGGCTTCCGTGCTTGATCAGCCAAGCGGCAGCTCTGATGAATTGCCCATGGCTAAAGACCAGGATGTTCTGAGCATCGTGATCCGCAAGCTTGGCCAGCATCGCATCTGCGCGCTCGAGCAGATGATCGAACGACTCAGCGCCAGGCCCATCAGTAAACTCCGCGGCACCATTTTTCCAATAGCTTTCCGCATGTGGTTTACGGTCGGTCTGTGTAGTGCCGGCGAAGCGGTTTGGGCTCAAATACGTAAATTCTTCGACCGGCCACACTTCGAATGACACGTCAGGGAAGCACCCTGTGGTTGGTAATGCGGTTGCGATAGCGCGCTCAAAGGGGGATGAGATGATCAGGTCGGGCGTGCACGTTATGGACTCAGCAAGTTCACGAGCTTGATGCAGACCGTTTTCAGTCAGTGGTATTGAGTCCGGTGCTGCCGTGGCTAGACCGGCGTTAGCGGAGCTCTCCGCGTGGCGGATCAACCTTACGAGTTTCATCGCGGGCCCTAGGTTTGATGCATAGGTGCTTCCTCATTTGTCCTCGGCGCTGACGTGCTGTTCGCTATTCCAGGTTTCTGTGAGCTCGTCTATGCGATCCGCAATTTGAGGCTTTTTTGATAGGACTAGGCAGCGCGTATTGCCGACAAACTCTTCGATCAAAAATACAGCATCGCCGACATTCTGTTCGAGCTCCTGCGGCGCTTCATCCGGAATGCGTCCGGGGCATTGTGGAGAGGCGCCCAACCACGGCTGGGCGCCATTTGACTCAGCCTGTGTGGTGACTCTCGGCAAGACCGTAGACGGATGTGTCGATACCTTCGAAGCGCGCTTTTAACTGCAGTGCCAGATACAGCGAATAATGCCGTGACTGATGCAGGTTGCCACCGTGGAACCAGAGGTTTTCCTGCTGTGTTGGCTTCCACATGTTCCGCAGTTCGCCCTCGTACGGGCCAGGATCATTCGTGGTTCCAGAACCCAAGCCCCAGCAGCGGCCGACCTTGTCAGCTACTTCCTGGGAAATCAGCTTCGCCGCCCAACCATTCATTGAGCCATAGCCCGTGGCGTAGACGATCAGATCTGCCGGTAGTCGGCTGCCATCGTTGAGTACGACGGCATCTGCTTCGATGCGTTCGACACCCAGACCAGGCGCGCTCTTGAGCTTGATCGTGCCATTAGCGATCAGTTCGGAGGCGCCGACGTCGATGTAGTAGCCAGAACCACGGCGTACGTACTTCATGAAAAGGCCAGACTCGTCGTCACCGAAATCGAGCATGAAGCCGGCCTTGGCCAAGCGCTCGTAGAAATCCTTGTCACGCTCCTTGATCGCGTCAAAGATGGGTTGATGAAAGCTTGGCATAACCTTGTAGGGGATCGAGGCGAACAGCATGTCAGCCTTGTCCGTGGTCAAACCCGTCTCCAGGGCGTCTTCAGAGTAGAGCCCGCCGAAGACGAGATCCATTAAACTGTCGGAACGCACGATGTGGGTGCTGGAGCGTTGCACCATGGTCACCTCGGCGCCGTTCTCCACCAAGTCGGCGCAGATGTCGTGAGCCGAATTGTTCGCACCGATGACCACCGCGCGCTTGCCGCTCCAGGCGTCTCCACCGGGATGGCGGCTGGAATGATGCTGCTGGCCATTGAAAACCTCGGCACCCGGATAACCAGGAACATTGGGTACGCCAGACATGCCGGTGGCGAGGATCAACTGGGTCGGTTGTAAAGTCACACGCTCGCCATCGCGCTGCACTTCAACCTTCCAGGTGCCACTTTGCTCGTCAAAGCTGGCGTTCACGCATTCTGTACGCGGCCAATAATTGAGCTCCATGACTTTGGTATACATTTCCAGCCAGTCGCCAATCTGGTCTTTTGGGGTGAAGACCGGCCAGTGATCGGGGAAGGGCAGGTAAGGCATATGGTCGTACCAGACAGGGTCGTGTAAGCACAGCGACTTGTAGCGACCGCGCCACTGATCGCCAGGACGCTCGGCTTTGTCGACGATCAGGGTTGGCACGCCCATTCGCTTGAGTCGCGCAGCGAGCCCCAGCCCACCCTGGCCGCCGCCTACGATCAGGCAGTAAGGTTGGGTGGTGATGCCTAGCGAAGCTTCTTCATCACGACGGCGCTCCAGCCAGTTGCGTTTGTCGGCGTGGGCGTGACCATGACTGGCACCCATTGGGCGACGGCGGCCGCTGGGTTCTTCAAAGCCTTTGAGCTCGCGCATGGTCGTCAACAGCGTCCAGCACAGGCCCTCCTTTAGACGCACGTAGCCTTTAGCTCGCGCCGCATCGGTTTCCAGGCTGATCCAGCCTTCGAGCACACCATTATTCAGCGTCGCCTCACCCTCCAGTTTCCATCGCTCAGGACGAGTCTGGTCGAGGCGTGTTTCGAGCATGTCTCGGATGGCAGGCTTGCCTTCCAAGGTCACCAGGTTCCAGCTGAAAAGTAGCAGGTCACGCCAGTGACACTCTTCGGCAAACAGTTCCAGTACGCCGTCCAAATCACGTTGGACGAGACGCTCGTTGAGGCTTTCGACCCAAGCCGCGAGCTGAGCAGTTGGCGTGTGCAGAGGTGTTTCAACAGCGATGTTCATGGGGCTTCTCCCGATCTTGTTGTTTTTGTAACAACTTGCCCCAGAGCAAGGCCCGGGCCATCTTCATGAAAGCCCCGGTGCAGAGCGGCTGCTGCAGTACTGCTCAGGCTTTGACTCGGATCTATGTCACGATTCCGGGAATGGTGGATGACAGAGTGTCACCCGGTGCAAAAAGCGCTCGTTGCGATCTTTTCATATAAGCTGCGAACAGACCCGTGTCCTGACCGTAGCGGAGAACAAGAACAATGAAGCCGGCCTTGATCAACGCCCATGCACAGCAAGTGCTACAAGCCGTGCAGGGCACTATCGCCAGCCACAGCCCTACTGCTGACCTGGCCATCACACGATCCTGGCGCCGGTGCCTGGATCAGTATCAGCTCGATCCTGCCAGTCGCCGCGCACCTAACGTGGTTGAGCATCCACGCTTGCAGGATCATCGCGCGCCACTGGAACACATCATCGCTGTGGCGCATTGGCAGATGAGCAACTTGCACCAACAACTCGGACGTGATGGCCACGTGGTGCTACTCACCGATGCTCGCGGTGTGGCGATCGACAGTGTGTTTAACGAATCCGAACGAGCGGAGTTTCAGCGTTCCGGGCTGTGGCTCGGCTCGGTATGGAGTGAAGATTGTGAGGGCACCAACGGTGTCGGCACCTGCCTGGTCGAGCGACAGCACGTAACCATCCGCCGTGATGAGCATTTCCGTGGCAAGCACGTCGGTCTGACCTGTTCGGCGAGCCCGATATTTGATGCGAGTGGTGAGTTGCTAGCCGTGCTCAATCTCTCTTCTGTGAGGGATGACCACAGTCTTCAGCAACACTTCCAGGCCATGGCATTGACCAACCTGTCAGCCAAGTTGATCGAGAGCTGTTTTTTCTTGGGGCATGATCCGCAGCGATACTTGCTGCGCTTCCACCCTGAGGCTGGCTTCGTTGGGCTGCTGGGTGAAGGCCTGCTCAGTTTCGACGAGAGTGCCCGTATCTGTTCAATCAATCATGCTGCGCTGGATCTGCTGGGCCTCAGCCGTGACCAGGTGGTTGGGCAATCTCTGACGATACTGCTGGAAACCCCTATTGATCAGGTGATGAGTCAGGCCAGCGCTCAGCCGAGTGTCTGTTGGCCAATGCGGCTGGTGGACGGACGCCTGCTCTACGGACAGTTGCGAGAACCCGCGCACCAGGCGCCCTTGGTCATTCCCCCAACTCCCATAATCAACGACGTACACGTGTGTCTGGAAGACCCGCGCCTGCAACGCGGTTTTGCTCGCGCATTGCGTGTTTTGGAGCGTGACGTTCCGGTGTTTTTACAGGGCGAAACCGGTACCGGCAAAGAAGCTTTTGCTGCGGCGCTGCATCGCGCCAGCTCCAGAGCGAGCCAGCCGTTTGTGGCGATCAATTGCGCGGCCATCCCAGAAACGTTGATCGAGAGCGAGCTGTTCGGCTATCGCGGCGGCAGCTTCACCGGCGCACGCAAGGACGGGATGATCGGTAAGCTGGAGCAGGTCCATGGCGGCATTCTATTTCTCGATGAAATCGCCGATATGCCACTGGCGTTACAGACTCGCCTGCTGCGCGTGCTGGAGGAACGTCAGGTGGTGCCGCTAGGTGGCGCAACGGCACGTCCGCTAGACGTACGCCTTATCAGTGCCAGCCACCAGGATCTGCAGGCCTGTGTGGCCGAAGGGCGCTTTCGCGAAGATCTTTTTTATCGCATTGCTGGCTTCGCCGTGCAGCTCCCGCCGTTGCGTGAGCGTTCAGACAAGGGCCGTTTGCTCGACCTTCTGCTGCGCGAAGAGACAAAAGGTGCAAGGATTCGACTGGAGGCGGGCGTCAGAGAGCTCTTGCTGAAGCAGCCTTGGCCAGGCAATGTCCGGCAGTTGCGTACGTGCTTGCGCACACTGGTAGCGTTGGCGTTGGAGGGGCGTGTCACTCTGGACGACTTGGCGGAGTTGCTGCCGGCAGTGCCAGCGACAGCCGCGCTGGCCGAAAATCCGCTTGGAGTATCCGAACGGCAGACGCTGCTAACGTTGATTGAGGCGGAACACTGGCATATCGCCCATGTTGCCGCCCGCCTAGGGATCAGCCGCAATACGCTCTATCGCAAACTGCGTCATCACGGTATTTCACGACCCGGTTGAATGCAGAATGACATCGTCGCGTTTCCTGCCTCTGTGGACTTGGACTGAGGGTAGAAACGACATGTGTTCTCGACTGCGGAAAAACTGACGCATTCCGGTTACTTAGAAGGAGATATTTATATGGAAGTACGTTGCACATCAATCGAAGAAGTTCGTCAGCACATAGACCGCATCGACCGCGATGTGGTTGCACTCCTCGCCAGGCGCGGCAACCTCGTCACCCAGGCGGCGGCTTTCAAGAAAACCACTGATGATGTGCGCGCTCCAGCGCGGGTTGAACAGGTCATCAGCAAAGTGCGCGGAATTGCAAACGATTCCGGTGCCTCACCTGATGTCGTGGAGCGGGTATACAGGGCCATGATCTCTGCATTCATTGACGAAGAGTTGAAAACTCACTCAGCCCTGAAAGATAAGTCTTAAAGTCGTCAGCTTTCATAATCACCGAGGCTCAGCGAGGCTGGTATTTCAGCCTCGCACGCCATTGCATTGATCCTATTTTTGGCTGAGCGCCGCTATCGATACTCCCGAAGCGACGAAGGTGAGTCCTGCCCCGACGTTCAGGCCATTCACCAGTCGTGGCCTCTGACGCAAAAACCGGGAGAGTGCAGTAGCAAATACGCCCATGAGTGCGAATCCCACTGCCGTAAGTACGGCGAACCATATGCCGTACACCAGCATCTGCACGCTCACTGAACCGCGTTGTGGGTCGACGAATTGCGGGATGAATGCAAGTACGAAAAAACCAGGCTTTGGATTGAGTGCTGCCGAGAGAAATCCCGTGAGAAAAATGCTCGGCAGAGATTGTCGAGTCGTTGGCCGGAAGCTAATCAGGCTACGAGAGCGTAGTACTTTGATGCCGAGCCAAAGTAAATAACCGGCGCCGATAAGCTTGACGACCCAGAAGGCTACTGCGGACGTTTGCATAAGCAAAGTCAGTCCTAGCGAAGCAGTTGCCACATGAAAGAGAATTCCCGCCCCGGATGCCATGCCAGATACGACAGCGGCTATCCTGCCCTGACTGAGTCCTCGGCCTACGGCCAGCAGATTGTCCGGGCCTGGTGCGAGCACCAATAGCAAGCAGGCGGCAGTATAGGCAAGCCAGATATTGATCGGAAACACGGCATTCTCCTTAGGCCTCAACGAGGCATCCATCCTCATGTAGCGAAAGACTGTGCCCACACCGGGCTGCAAAGTCGAGTCTTGGCTGACCAAGTGATTTTTTGAATACAAAGGGCCTTCGGGACCTTTTTTTTTGAATGAATAAACAGGAGCTCGAAGCGCTGCGAGAACACTTCAAAAATACAAGTGCGAATACGTATCAAAAGCAAATAATGTGATATACCATGCGCCGCGAATTATTGGCATGTATGCCATCCCGTTTGGCTATTTTCACAAGGTTTCCTCGATGCGTCGTACTCTGGTCTCTATCTGTGTGCTTCAGGCGTTTTCCGCTTCCTCTTGGGCGGAGCAAGCGGCAACCGATAAAACCAGTCTGGAGTTGCAGGTGACCGACATCGTCGGTACCTCGGAGTACGAAACGGCCCAAGGGCCAGTGCAGGGCTACCGTGCAACCCGTTCTGCCAGCGCGACGCGAACCGACACTGCGATTCACGAGACACCGCAGTCCATCAGCGTGGTGACCAAAGATGTTGTCGAGGACATCGGGGCGACTCGCCTGCAAGACGCCCTTGACTATGCCGGCGGAGTGGGGCGGGCCAACAACTTCGGCGGCCAGGGACTGACCACCTTCACGGTGCGTGGATTTACCACCGGCGAGTTCTATCGCAACGGTTTCCCGATCAACCGTGGTTATCCGAACATGCCGGATGCGAACACCATCGAGCGCCTGGAAGTACTGCGCGGCCCCGCGACCACGCTCTACGGCCGGGGTGATCCAGGTGGCACGTTCAACGTCGTTTCCAAGCAGCCTCTGCCTGAGTCTACTGTGACGTTGGGCAGCCAACTCGACGACCAGGGAATGAAGCGTGGCACGCTGGATGCCTCCGGCCCGCTCGACGAAGAAGGACGCCTGGCCTATCGCTTGAACGTGGTAGGAGAGGGCGGAGATACCTTCCGCGATCATGTTGAAACCGAACGTTATGGCGTGACGCCGGTTATTTCCTGGCAAGCCACCGACGACACCAGGGTGATCTTCGAAGGCGACTTCATGCGCAACAATCACCCACTGGATCGCGGCTTGACGCACTATCCGAATCAGATTGGCATCGCGTCGCGTGATACGTTCTTCGGTGAGAAAAACGTCGGCAAGTTGCACAACGACAACAACATCGCGCAGCTGCGTTTCGAGCACTTCCTCAATGACAACTGGACATTGGGTGGTGGGTTCCAATGGCTCGATGGCACGTTGCAGGGCAACGCCGTTGAAGCAAATGGCGTTGCCGCCGACGGGCGCACGCTGGGGCGCAACTTCAATTACCGCAAGCTGGAGTGGACGGACAAGGACACTCAACTGAACCTCACCGGACATTTCTCCACCGGCGGCTTCGATCACACATTATTGACCGGCGTTGAGTACGAGGATTACGACTACAAGTCCATCATCCAGCGCTCCAGCGGCGCAGTCGGTGCCTACCCGATTGATATCTTCAATCCGGTGTATGGCCAGCCGCGTCCAGCCTTGACCCGCACGCCGACCAACGACAAGGAAAACCTCAAGACCTATGCGGCCTTCGTCCAGGATCAGGTGGCATTGACTGAGCGTTTGAAGGTCTTGGCGGGCGCCCGTTTCGAGCGTTTCGAGCATGACTACGAAACCTTTGTGCCGGGTGGCAGAAGCTGGGAGGCGAGTGACAATGCGGTGACGCCGCGTATCGGCGTGCTTTATGACCTCACCGATACCGTGGCCGTTTATGCCAATACCGCGCGCTCTTTCAAGCCCAATACCGGGGCCAGTCGACAGGGTGGCGGCTTTGAACCGGAAAAGGGCAAGTCCTATGAGATGGGTATCAAATGGGAAGCCCTGGATCGCCAGTTGAGCGTTGACGCGGCGATCTACCAGATTGAAAAACGTAACGTCCTGACCACTGACCCCGTGGACTCGACCTTCAGTGTGGCAGCGGGTGAGGTGCGCAGCCGTGGCTTCGATTTGAACGTGGCAGGCAATGTAACCCCGGAGTGGCGGGTGATTGGCGGCTATGCCTATGTCGACGCCGAGGTTACCAAGGACAATGTGATTCAGTCGGGCACCCGGCTGATGAATATTCCGAAGAACAGCTTCAGTCTGCTGAACGTTTACGAGTTCCAGGATGGCAATCTGAAAGGGCTGGGTTTGGGTGTGGGTGGTAGGTACGTTGATGAACGTGCGGGCCAGACGGCTAACACGGCGTTTTCGATGGGCAGTTACACCGTCGTTGATCTGCTCGGCTTCTATAAGATCAATGACCAGGTCAGGCTTAATCTCGATGTGAAAAACGTGTTCGACCGGGACTATGAAGAAGGCGCCTTCGGCAATGTCTATGCTTACCCGGGCGAGCCGAGAACAGTTCAGGTCGGTATTTCTTACACCCTGTAGACGAACCGGTAAATTTGGTTTGAACTCAAAAGGCCCTTCCAGGGCCTTTCTTGTCGGGTGTGATGAGGTGAGGTGGACTCAGGAGTCTCCTCAGACAAGATCCAGGTCTTTTCGCTAAATCGGGGTAATGAACGATGTCCATCAGCGCAGATCAAACTGCTGAGTATCAAGCCTTCGCCGAGCAGCTGGCCGATGCTGCCGCTGTAGCCATTCAGCCGTACTTTCGAGCAAAGCTGGATGTGGAAGATAAGGGCGGTCGTGTCTTCGATCCGGTCACCTTGGCCGATAAGGCTGCCGAACGAGCGATGCGCGAACTGATTCAGGATCGGTATCCCGCACACGGCATCCTTGGTGAGGAGGAGGGCTCAATTACAGGCAGCAGCGAGCTGACCTGGGTGCTCGATCCAATCGACGGAACCCGGGCTTTCATCACCGGCCTGCCACTATGGGGAACACTGATCGCCCTCAACGATGGTCAGCGCCCTGTGCTCGGGGTCATGAATCAGCCTTTCACCGGCGAACGCTACATTGGCACTTCGGATGGTGCGTGGCGCAATGGTACGAAGCTACAGACACGACCATGCCAAGGTCTCTCCTCAGCAAGACTGATGTGCACAACACCCGATATGTTCGATTCAGCTGTACGGCGAGACGCGTTTCAATCCGTGGCCAGTCAGGCGCAATTGGTTCGCTTCGGCGGTGATTGCTATGCGTACTGCATGCTGGCTTCAGGTTTTGTAGATGTGATTATCGAGGCTAGCTTGCAGCCCTACGACGTACAGGCGTTGATACCGATTATCGAAGGTGCCGGTGGAGTGATTACCGCCTGGGATGGCAGCACAGCTCAAAATGGCGGGAGTGTCGTTGCTTGTGGAGATCCTGCGTTGCATACGCGATTGGTGGAGCTGCTAAGGCACGCTGTCTGATCCTGGTAAGGGCTAAAGCGCGAGGGATAGATAGCCTCAGACTGACTGTCTATCCCGGCCTTGGCAATGATTCGCGCGCGCAGCCCTGAGTCCCTTCGCCGGCTATGACCTGATAGAGAACCTCAGCGGCTGGCTTTTAACGTTTCAAGCATCGCCTCGGCGGCCAGGGTGTGGACTTTGCGGGTCGGGTGCCATTCATCCCAGTAGTAATGGGCATCTGGATTTTCACACACGGGCTTGACGTCCGGATAGGTGGCTTGGCACGGGGTATCCAGATCCTTCAAACCCGCAACATCGGGGGCCGCGCGAAGCTTGTTGCTGAAGGCCAGGTGGTCAAAGTAACTAATGCTGACGTGATGGGCTTTAGCGAGTGTTGTTAGTACGGCTGGCAGTTTTTGCTCGAGTATCTGCTGGTATTCTGTTGCATTCTTCACTTGATTGCCCTGCACCACAGCCGGCACGTGACTCAAATCCGTAGTCCCCACGACCATCACGTGCTTCGCGCCTGCCGCAATCAGCGTCTCGGTAGCCTTCTGTATGTTCGCCACGCTGTTGTGGCTTAGCACGTCAATCGATTCCGGGTGCGAGAAGTCGGCCCATTCAAAAAAGTCGTTGGCTGAGATGAAAATGAAATAGAGCGAACTCGGATCCGCTTTGTGTGTTTTAGCGGCTTTCAGATGATCGGCGATTTGGCCGAAAACCCCAGTGTCGCGAGATGGCTCCATCCAGGCGTAGTAGTTGCCGTTGCCGCTCTTGGCACCGCCAATCCCGTAGTCGGTCAAGGGGGTTTTCAAGGCGTGAGCCAAGTCCTCGACGGCGGTGGGGCCATTGCTCCAGCGTCCCTTCCAATACAACGAACCGGGGAGCTCCTGTGCATCTTTGACCTTCTGAGTGGCCAAGTTTCTAGTGAAGGTTTCACCCGCACCATTGTCAGAGTAGCTGTCACCGAAAGCATAGAGATGATCGTAGCTGGGGGCGCCAAAGGCGGTTGATGCAGTCAGTGTCAACAGAGCGGCCAAGTAAGCGCGGCGAGTCATTGAAAGTCTCCCAGGATGTCACCTCAGACTACCGGCGGCGACGTTTTGCCTTGCCACGGTTGCGACCTGTGTTTAGCCGCGTGCGCAAAGTCTGTCCTGTTCGCGACAGGTAGCCGCCCAGCTCAAGGACGCCCATGACCAATGATCACTTGAGGTTCGCCGATGACCGACCTATCTCCTTGCAGGAATACGACCTGCTCGATCGCGCCGGGCTCAGGTCAAGAGTTGCCGATTTCATGACATTGACGCGACCGGGCTGATCCGGTCCAGATGGCTGGCAATCATCGCAGCAACCATGCTGCAGACTTGTCTGGCGTCCAATGATTCATCGAACAACAATTCGACCGTCGCATGGATCATTTCGACCACGACTCGGGCAACCATCAAAAGCATCTGCGGATCGGCGTGCGGGAAAGCGCTGGCCAGCGCTTGGGCTTGCGCGCTGGCGACACGTCGGTGAGAGTCGAGTCTCACATGCTCCAGCGCCGGTACTGCTCGAAGTGCTTTGAGAATCCACATCCCACCCAAGGTGGCATGGGTTACTTCATAAGTATCCAGTATCAGTTCCGCAAGGGCCTTTTCCAGTACCTCCCGGGAGCCGGTCAGCAGCTCCTGGTTGATCCAGTGGCCAACCAATTCGTTTTGCTTTTCCAGTAAGCGATCGCCTAGAACGCTCAGTAGCGCGTATTTGTTGGGGAAGTAGCGATAGAGCGCTGGCGGGGTAAGGCCTGCTCGTTCACATACCAGATTCGTCGACAGGCGCTCTATTCCGACATCGCAGAGTGTCTGAGCCGTAGCCACGAGAATTCGCTCATAGGTTTCGGTCGCCCGCTGCTGTGCTGGCAGCTTTTTGTGTTCCGTTGCTCCAACGCTGTTCGTGGAGAGGGGAGTGGAGGTTTTGAGCTTGGCCATGAGCGCCCTTAACGAGAAGTGAGAGGCAAGGATAGCAGGATGAAAAAACAGTTGATTCAGCGAAGAATGATAGTTATAACTATCGTGTAGCGATGACTATCATAGCTGATGCGTCGTTTGTGTGACGGTGTTTCTAAAACAAAAAATACAGGGCACGACTATGAACGCGCGGCACTTGCTTCTCCTTTCCCTCGCTTTGATGTGCACCGGAAAAATTTTTGCGGCGGCGGGACCGTTGGATGCCAAAGGACTTTGGCTCACGGCGGAAAAGGACGCGATCATCAAGCTCGATGATTGCACGGCCAAGGCAGGCGCAATTTGTGGACAAATCGTTTGGGTGAGGGACGTCGCATCGACAACCAGCGATTGTGGCGTCCAGATCATGCAATTGGATCGTTACGAGAAGGACGCCTGGCGCGATGGGTGGGTCTATGACCCGCGCAATCAGAAAAAATACAAAGGCGTCGTTCGGGTCAAGGAAGGAAATCTCAATGTAAGGGCGTTCGTCGGCTCGGAGATTCTGGGTCAGACGGAGCAATTCGAACGCGTTGAAAAACTGCCTCCCGCACCGGTTTGCAAACTGTAAACCTGACCTTCCTCGTGGGAGAGTTCCATGCGTACAAACATCACCCATTGCATGATGGCGGGCCTGCTGTTGTCCGGCGCAACCCCAACGCTGGTGTTGGCGGACGAAATGGCCAGCTACGCGGTAGACGTTACCGCACGAGTCAGTTCTGACATTCGCAACCGCGGTATCTCCGATTCATTGAACGGGCCGGGGGCCAAAATTTCCATTCAAGTCGCTCATGAGAGCGGGCTGGTGGCCCTGGCCGAGTTCACGACCGTCAGCAAGAAGCAGTTTCTGAACGGCGATGGCGTCGAGATCCTGCTTGCCGGCGGCTATCGTTTTGGCGATCCGGATGCCTGGCACTTCGGCCTGGGCCTGGCGAGCGAAATGTTCCCCAATGCTCAGTTCAGGGCACCCAATCGGTTCGACGCTCAGACATTCACACTGACAGATGAGCGCAGCACCAACTACAACAGCCAATTCGCCGTGTTGGAGTTGGGGTATGGCGCACTGGAAGGTCGAATCGCCAGGGTCCTCTCCAAGACCTATCGAGGCGCTAATACCGGAGGCGTTTGCGGAACTCTGCTGCAGTTCCGCGATGATCCTGCCAAGGGGTTGGAGTGTTATGCCAAAGGGGATCGCAACTCCCGCGGCAGCATGCTTTATGACCTGGATTACAAGTATGCGCTGGGCATGAACACCACGCTGAAGCTGCATGCCGGTTACCAGCAGATCGTGAATTTCTCTGAAGCGAATTTCGCAGACTATGGCGTAGGCCTGGTGCACCGCTGGGCGGGTTTTGACTGGGGGCTTGACTGGGTCACTACCACGACCCGGGCGAGAGAGTTGTACCTGGCCGAAGATGATGGGCACAGGCGGGCGACAGACGACAATCGTTGGGTCCTTTCGATTTCCCGTCAATTCTGAGTAACTGATTATGAACTCGCTTTCCTTTTCCCGGGCGCCTGAAACGGCGGCCGGGCTGGAGCAACTCGTCCTTGCGGTCGATCTTGGAACATCTGGTTGCAAATGTGCGCTGGTTTCCCTGGAGGGAGAAATACGCGCATGGGCCTACCACAGTGTCCCGCTGCATGTCAGTGGTTTGAGTGCCGAGCAGGAGCCTCAAGATTGGTGGAACGCTTTTATGCGCGGAGCGAGCGAACTGCTCGGCAGCGATACGGTCAGGCGCAGGCAGATCATTGCCGTGTGCTGTTCGACGCAAAGCGAAGGGACCGTCTGTGTTGACAATAATGGGGTGGCCGTTGGGCGCGCGTTACTGTGGCTGGATAAGCGCGGTGCCGCTGCGGTCAAGCGTCGTATGGGGGCAGGGCGGTTTGGCCTGTCTGGTTACGCGCCCTTCAAGCTGTTGCGTTCATTGCGTTTGACCGGGGGCGTCGCTTCGTTGTCCGGCATGGATTCGGCCGGACACATGGCGTACGTCCTTGATCATGAGCCGCAGCGATATGAGCAAACTTACAAGTTCCTGAACGTGCTCGATTACATGAACTTACGGCTGTCCGGTCGATTCTGTGCCACGAGCGATTCGATCCTGACGTCCTGGATCACGGATAACCGCGACCCTCATCGCATTCGCTACGACGACGGCTTGGTACGAGCGCTGGGTGTCGACGCTGCCAAACTGCCCGAACTGGTGGGGTCAACCGACATCATCGGGCCTCTGCTCCCCGAACTGGCCGATGCGCTGGGCCTCTCTCGAGACACCCAAGTGGTGGCCGGTTCCGTAGACACCTCAGCCGTGGCGGTAGGTGCTGCGGTGAGTGATTTCGCCTCGCACCTGTACTTGGGAACGTCCTCTTGGGTGGGGGCCCATGTGCCGTTCAAGAAAACCAGTGTGCGTCATCACATTGCGGCGGTGCCGAGCGCGATCAATGGCCGGTACCTGGCGTTGGCCATGCAGTCGGCCGCGGGCTCGAACCTTTCGTTTTTACGGGACAAGGTGCTGTACCACCCCGATGAACTGCTCAGCGATGAACAGCAACCGGATGTCTATGCCTTGCTAGATCGCATCGCGGCAAGAGTCCCGCCGGGAGCACGAGGGCTGATTTATACGCCTTGGTTGTGCGGCGAACGCTCTCCCGTTGGCGATTCGAGTCTGCGTGCAGGCTTGTTGAATCTGAAACTCGAGCATTCACGAGAAGACATCATTCGAGCCTTCATGGAAGGCGTTGCGCTCAACACGCGCTGGATGCTGGAGCCGTTCTCGCGGTTCCTCGGCCGATCAAAAGAGATGATCGTGGCTACCGGTGGTGGTGCCCAGTCGGATGTCTGGTGCCAGATCATGGCCGATGTCACCGGTCACATTATCCAGCAGCCCCACAACCCCATCCAGACCAACGCCCGAGGCGCCGCGTTTATCGCAGCAGTGGCCCTTGGAAAACTACAGTTTCACGACCTGCCGAATCTGCAGAGAGCCCACCGGCTGTATGAGCCGTCGCGGAACACGAGTGCCCTTTATGACGACCGTTTCGCCACATTCAAGGAGGTCCGCAAGCGGCTCGCTCCGCTTTATCGCCGCCTGAATCCATCGCAGGAGAGCACTCAATGAATCAAGTACAGCAGGAGATAGTCGAGTTATCGCGTCATCTGTCGCAGCGCGGCTTCTTTGCTGCGACCGGTGGAAACCTGGCGTTGCGTGTCGATGCGTTTCATATCGCGGTCACACCCTCGGCGACGGATTATTTTTCCATGCGCCCCGAAGACGTTTGCGTGTTGCGTTTGAAGGACCTGGTGCAGATATCGGGCGAGCGGTCGCCCTCTGTGGAAAGTGGTCTGCACGCAAAAATTCTGCGCAATCGCCCGGATGTCAATTGCAGCATTCATACCCACCAACCAATTGCCAGTGCCTGCACATTGCTGGGCAAACCGCTGCAAGTCGGATCTCCACAACTATGGAAATCGCTGGGCGTGAGTATCCCGCTGGTGGGGTATGCCCCTTCGGGCACCCGTTGGTTAGCGAACAAGCTGGAGCGGTTGATTCGCCCTGAATGCAACGCCTATCTGATGCGCAATCACGGCGTGCTTTGTTGCGGCCCGGACATCGATACGACTCTGGACCGCCTTGAAGATCTTGAGGCGTTCTGTCGGGATCATCTGTTGAGTCGAATCTACGCGCAGGCTCGAGACCGGCCGGAATCAAGCACAGCAGCGGCTCGCCTGATCGACGCCTTGGCTTTGTCCTCGGCTCATGCTGTCAACCCAAAAAATATTTCAGAGACCTCATCATGAACGAACCCCTTCGTCCATCCACCATGCCCCAAACAAACGCCCCAGCGGTTTCACAATGGCCCGACGTGGATTCGTTGTACCGGCGTTTCGATGAACTGGTCAAACAGCCGATCCGCCCGCTGAAGCGGGACGCATTGAGCAAGGTCATGGGCTATTTCGACGAGCGTTGCCAAGGCTCGAAGCGCCTCTCCGAGGCTGCAAAAAAAGTCA
The DNA here is from genome assembly GCF_047324915.1 of Pseudomonas sp. Pseusp16. NCBI lineage: Bacteria > Pseudomonadati > Pseudomonadota > Gammaproteobacteria > Pseudomonadales > Pseudomonadaceae > Pseudomonas > Pseudomonas sp. Pseusp16. The sequence continues at coordinate 1,568,464 of NZ_CP168522.1, forward strand.
TACCCGGTGGCGTGCAGCACAACCTGGCGTTCAATCATCCGTTTCCGCTCGCCATCTCTCAGGCCAAAGGTGCTTACCTGACGGATGTCGATGGCAACCGCTATATCGATTTCCTGCAAGCCGGTGGACCGACTCTGTTGGGCTCAAACCACCCGGCCATCCGCGAGCAGGTTGATCGGATCCTCGATGAGTGTGGGCCGGTCACCGGTTTGCTGCATGAATACGAGGTCAAACTGGCTGAGTTGGTCTGCGAGATGATGCCGGGGGTGGACATGGTTCGACTGCTCGGTTCCGGTACCGAGGCGGTGATGGCTGCTGTTCGCCTGGCTCGCGCCTACACCCGCAAGAAGTGGGTCATCAAGATCGGCGGGGCCTACCACGGCTGGAGCGATCAGCTTGTCTACGGGATGCGCTTGCCCGGTACCGGACGCATGGAGGCCGTCGGTATTCCCCGTGGGGCCACGGCGCATACTCAGGAAAGTCCGCCGAACAATCTGGATGCGTTGCGCCGCAAGTTACAGGTCAACCGTCTACGTGGTGGTACCGCCGCCGTGATGGTTGAACCCTTCGGACCGGAAAGCGGGACCCGCCCGGTACACCCGGACTTCAACCGCCAGTTGCGCAAGTTGTGTGACGAATTCGGCGCCCTGTTGATATTTGATGAAGTGGTGACGGGGTTTCGTGCCGGCCTGGGCGGGGCGCAGGCGTATTTCAACGTCATGCCGGACATCACTGTGCTGGGCAAATGCCTGACGGGTGGTTACCCGATGGCAGGCGCCATTGGTGGGCGTCGAGATGTCATGCAACTGCTCGCTGGGGGGATCGGCACTTCTGCGCGCCGGGCCTTCGTCGGTGGGACGCTGTCGGCAAACCCGCTGTCTTGCGTGGCGGGGTATTACGCCTTGCTGGAAGCGAAGCGCCTGGATGCACCCGCAGTAGCCGGACGTGCCGGCGACCGGCTGCGCAAGGGGCTGGAAGCAATTATCACGCGTCGAGGTTTGCCGTATGTGGCCTATAACATAGGCTCCATCGTGCACTTGCAGACCTCCGGCGTGCTGTTGCTCGACACCAGTAACCCGCTCAAATTGTTGCGAGCTCGTAACGAGGCAAAAACCCGCAAGCACATGATGGAGGAGATGGGGGCCGCCTATACCGCTCATGGTCTGATTACTCTGGCGGGTAGCCGGATCTATACGAGCCTGGCCGATACCGACGATGTCATCGACGAAGCACTCGATCGATTCGACGCCGTTTTCAAACTGGTGTGAGGTCAGCGCAATGAGAGATTTACTTCGGCAACAATGGCTGGATTTGCAACGACGACTGATCGGCCAAGTAGCTGCTCTTTCCAGTCTTTCGCTGCGAATACCAGGCGAGGAGGGGATCTGGCTGGGAAAACTGGATGCCGCGGAGCCCGTGAAGATTGACCCGGCTGCTGCCCCGGATGGGTACATGCAGACGCATGCGGCTACGTATCAGGCGCGTCCTGATGTGGGAGCAATTCTCCTGGGGGGCGGTAAGTTCAGCAGTTGTCTGGCCGATTTTGGCGGTTTCATGCCTGTTCTGTTTGATGAACAGGCGCGGCATTTGGGGCATATGGGTGAGCCAGTCGGAACTGAACGTGAGTTGGCCAAATCCTTGCGCAAAGGCGGCAATACGATACTGATTAGAGGCGTGCCGGCTTGTCTGGGGGCCACGGGTACACGCATGGCGCTCAATGCTGAATTGTTTGAAAAGTGCGCTAAAGCCTACACCCTGGCCAAGGCCTCAGGAGCTCAAATCACCTATTTGCCCTGGTGGGTGACTTTCATCGCTACGGGGCGCTTGATGAAAGACGAGAAGCGGGCGGCGCAGTGTTTTGCCAACGGCCAAATTCCACCTGAAAGCCGTGGTTACTGAATAATTAATTAGAGGCATAAAGCTTATGCACTCCTCGTTCGCTGTTTCTCGCAAACATCTTGTTGCTGCGCTGACTCTGGGTTCCGTGGCGGTACTCATGGTAGGCCTGCAACCGCTTCTCCTCGGAGAGTTGCTAGCCGCCAATCGGCTGTCGCTCGAAGGCGTCGGGCTGGTTGCAATGGGAGAGATCGTTGCTTTGGGGTTAGGGGTCATCGTCGGCGACTTGATGCGACTGATGATGAACCTGCGTTTTATCACGATCATGGCGGCGGTGTTTACTGCTGCCCTGGATATCATGACTACGACGACAGGGGACGCCGGACTTCTGATTGTGCGTGCCTTGGCGGGATTGACGGAGGGACTTCTGTTATGGGGGGCCGTCAGCCTGATTGTTCGCGGGCCTCACCCGGACCGTGTATCAGGCCTGTTCATGGTCGTGCAGACCCTGGCCCAGGGAATCATTGCGGCAGTCCTGGCATTTTGGGTCCTGCCTCGGCAAAGCGTCTCCGGAGGGTTCGTGTTACTGGCTGCGCTATCACTGGCGTCGGTGTTGCTGGTTTGCTGGCAGCCTGCCCGACTGGCGCCTTTGGCCAGCCATGCGGGTCAGGCGCAAGGCTTCTCGTGGCAGCGTTCACATCTACTGTTGATGGCCGTTGTTTTCATCCAGCTTTCGGCGATTGGCGCACTCTGGGCATATCTGGAGCCCTTGGGAAAATACGCCGGACTGGATGCGCAGAGTGCTCAGGCGATGATTTCGGGCACTTTGTTCATGCAAGTCGTGGGCGGTTGCTGTGGCATTCTTTTGGTGCGCAGGGTCTCTGAATTCAAACTCCTTGCGACGGCTGCCGTTCTATTGGGAGGAATTGCCGCGGGTATGTACTTCTCGGCTGACCAGGGTGCGAAAACGTTTCTGATCTTCAGTGGTCTTTTCGGCCTCGTTTATCTGGTACTCACGCCGTTTCAGGTCCGTATCGCATTGAGTCTGGATCCATCCGGGCGAGTTGCCGTGCTGGTTCCTGGTATGCAGTTGCTGGGTTGCGCCTTCGGGCCGTTAGTCGCTTCGCAATGGGTGGCGGGAGATTATGCTCAGCCCGTAGCGCTCGTCAGTTCTGGATTTTCCCTCTTGGCGCTGGTCCTTTTGGGGGGGCTACGAAGAACGACGCCGAGGCAGGAGGGTGGATTTGCCGGCAAGGTCGTTCTGATCGTCGGTGCATCCTCCGGCATGGGGCGCGGCCTCGCGGTACGTTTGGCGCAGGAAGGCGCATTGGTGGCAGCTACCGCACGACGCCAGGAGCAGCTCCTTGAACTGCAACGCGAGATCACCGAGCAGAGCGGCAAGTGCAATGTGTGGGCGGCAGATGCCATGAACGAACAGGCTGCTGCCAAGGTGATTGCTGAGGTCGTAGCGCTCTACGGCCGCCTGGACGTAGTCGTGCTCAACGCGGGTGGCGCACCGGCGCTGGACATGCGCAAGATGCATGCCGGGCAAGTCACGGGCTATATGAGATCCAACTATGACGTAGTGGTTAATTACCTGTTCCCGGCACTGAGACAGATGAGTGAACAACGATCCGGTTTCGTCGTACAGACCAATTCGTTGGCGGGTTTTCTAGGTGTTACTCTCCAGGGGCCATACTGTGCCGCCAAGGGCGCGTTACGCCTGCTTATCGACACTTGTCGAATAGAGTTTGGCGAGAAAGGCATTCGCTTTCTCTCCCTTTACCCGGGCTTCGTTGCAACGGCTCAGACTGCAAGCGATGGCATGCCTGCGCCGTTGGAGATATCTGAGGCAGCTGCCGTTTCATACATGCTCAAAGCCATGCGCAGTAACCGTTGGGATTATCTTTTCCCCTGGTCCATGCGCTGGCTTATACGGCTCTCGAGGGTACTCCCCAAACCTGTCCTGCTCTGGGTATTGCGCCACGAATTGCCGCCGTTGTCGGAGGATATTCAGGTGGCGTCATCCGACTTGCAGGGCCAGCGGATAGCGAATCACCGCTAACCATCACAAGCCGCCCCCAGAGGGGGGGCGGCGACGGCTTCAGTCGAAAGCAGCGCAGCCCCCGACAACGCCATATTTCCGAGATGCATCAAGTGCCAATCGTTCATGCAGCCATCTATCGCGGAATATTACGTTATGGGCGCGACGATGATCGATTGCTTTATGAGGCAACCCATTAACGGTGAACCCTGTTGTTCAGACCCTGCTCAGGGTTCCTTGAAGACGATACAGGTCCAGGTTCGGCGTGGTGTAAAACGAACGGGAGGTGTGGGCGCCAAAGTCGTCGACGTGTACCACGGTGGCACCGTCAGCTTCTTGCCAGGAGATGAGGAAAATGTCGTTTGCAACTTCTTGCCAATCGTATTCGACTCTTCCTGTGGCCCCGGCTGAATCGCCGGCTGTAATGGTGTAAGTCATATGCAGGCCATCTTCGTCGTAGTCATTGAGCGCAGCCAGTCCGTCATAATTGACTTCAACGGTCTGGCCCGCGAAGGGTGGCAGTAGCGGATTTATGGTCATGTAATGGCCTCGATAAATAGGGGAGGATCACATCTGGTGATCGGCAGCAAAGCGAGAATAAGAGCGCTTCGTCAAGCAGCCTGATGAAGGAGTGCGATCGACTGTGCACACGGATTCAGGGAATCGGCCTACGCCTTAGAAGGTCCCCGGATAGGCGCCACCGTCCAGCAAGAGGTTCTGCCCGGTGAGATAGCCTGCGTGGCGGCTGCACATAAACGCACACAGCGCACCGAACTCGTCAGCAGTACCGAACCTGCCGGCAGGGATGGCCCCGCGTTTTTTCTCCAGCGCCTGGCCAAGCGCCTGGCCGGCCGCATTGGCAGAGGCCTGAGTCGATTCGCGCAGGCGATCGGTGTCAAACAGCCCCGGCAGCAAGTTGTTGATCGTGACGTTATTGGAAACCAGCTGCGGCTGGCGCGCCAATCCGGCAATGAAACCGGTCAAGCCGCTGCGAGCGCCGTTGGACAGCCCCAATATGCCGATCGGCGCTTTTACCGCACCCGAGGTAATGTTCACAATGCGACCGAATCCGCGTTCAGCCATATTATCGACGGTGGCCTTGATCAGCTCGATAGGTGTGAGCATGTTGCCGTCAAGGGCGGCCATCCAGTCCTCGCGAGTCCAGTCGCGGAAGTCTCCCGGCGGCGGACCTCCGGCGTTGGTCACCAGAATATCGAGCACCGGACAGGCTTCCAGTGCCGCTTCGCGCCCGGCGACGGTGGTGATGTCGCCGACCACGGTTTTAACCGTGACCTTGCTGTTCAGCAGACGCAGTTCAGCGGCTGTGTCTTCCAGCGCCTGGGGATTGCGCGCAGTAATCACGACGTTCACTCCTTCCGCTACCAAGGCTTTGGCGCAACCTTTGCCAAGGCCTTTGCTCGCGCCACAGACCAGTGCCCAACGCCCTTCGATTCCAAGTTCCATGCTGACCTCTCTGAATGATTAAGTGATACGGCTACCAGGCTCAATCGAGTTGCGGCCCGTCATACCCCTCGACAATGATCAGATCAATGACGGAAATGGGCTGACGAATCTTCGCCGCGTCCTGATATTCCGGGGAGTTCCAGCAATCGATGGCAGCCTGATAACTGGGGAATTCAATCACCACGTTGCGCGCCCGACTCTGACCCTCCACCGTTTCGAATCGCCCGGCGCGAATGACAAACCGCGCGCCATACTTTTTGTAAGCCACGGCGTTGGCCGTGGCGTAGCGCTGATACTCCTGCAGATCACTGACGTCGACCCGGCCAATCCAATAACCCTTGGGCATAAATCCTCCAGTTCAATAGTGTTCGATCAATAGATAACGGTCAGTCGCCGACCGGCCCTTTGAGCAGCACCCAGTAGGCCAGTGCCGCGACCACTGCGACCACCGCACTGACCATGAAGGCCGTGGCGAAGGAGCCCGAGTGCTGAATGCTGAATCCGGTGACGATCGGCGCGATGGACCCGGCGATGTAACCGCCAAAATTCTGGATCGAGCCAAAGGAGGCGACCCGTCGTGTGGAGACAATGGTATTGGCGATCATCCAGGCCGTTGAACTGGCCAGGTTGATGCTGAACAACGCCAGACACAGCAGCACCACACTCAGGGTCAGACTGCTGCCAAACGACAGCGGCAGGGTGAACATGGCCGCGAGCAACAGGCCGGAAATGGCCGTCACCTTGCGGCTGCCCAACACGCTCATGCCGCGCTTGACCATGCGGTCGCAAATGCGCCCGGCGGCAATGGTGCCAAAGGCCCCGAACAGGTAAGCCAGCGAGACCACCCAGGCGGTTTTGTACAGGCCCAGGCCATGTTCGCGCTCGAAGTAACCCGGCAACCAGGTGAGGTGCAGCCAGAGCATATAGATGACGCCCATGAAACCCAGTACCGCGCCCCAGGTGCTGCGGTGCTGGAACAGGCTCAACCAGTCGGCAAACAGCGCCTTGCGCGGTGCCGGCTCAGCGTTTTTTTCGGCGACCCGGGCAACCTCCGGCGACGGTTGACCGCTGGCGGCCAGCTCGGTCAGGTACTGTTTTTTGCTCTTGTAGAACATCAGCCAGCACGTGGCCAGGACGATGCCGATAAACCCGGTGATGACGAACATCCCGCGCCAGCCGACATTGATCATGAACAGCGTCAACAACGGCGGAGCCAGGCACGGCCCGATACATGTCGAGGACAGCACGATGCCGGTCGGCGTCCCGCGTTTCTCGGCCTCGAACCATTCCGACAAGGCCTTGGCCGCCGATGGGAACATCGGCGCCTCACCCACCCCCAGCAGGATCCGCAGGCCAATGAAGCCGGCAAAACTGTTCACCAGCCCGGATACCGATTGCGCAACGGACCAGGTCAGCAAGGCGGCGCCGAGAGAGATTTTACTGCCCAGTCGATCGATGATGATGCCCAGCGGCAACTGGGCGAACGCGTAGGCCAAGGAAAACGCTGACAGCAAGATGCCCATCTGCGACGGGCTGATCAGCATGTCTTTCTGGATCGAGGTATTGGCTATCGAGAGCGCGCTGCGATCCAGATAGTTGACGATGCCAATCAGCAACAACAACACCACGGTGATGCTCTGGTACTTCTTCAGGGACGAGGTCCGGGCACCACTATGCTCGAGACCTGCAACTTCGGTTGCGGATTCAGGGATCATATCAACACTCTTTTTATTGTTGTTCAGATGGGGGCGCGCCGACCGGCGCGATGTCCTTCAGGTGTGCCTTACATCGATTGTTCCAGCAGCAGTTGGTAGTCGTCAGCCGAAGCCTCGCTCCCGTTGGTATGACAAGAAGCTTTACCCATTATCAACGGCTACCCGAGAACCCTTGTCCATAGACTCGGAAGCAGTGTGCGGAAGTATATGCATGCTAAAGAAGGGGGCGGTATTGACAACAATCCATACCGGTATAACTAGTACTCAAGTCCAATAAACAAGATGTCCGTGGGATCGAGCGGGCTCCACAGCTACAACGATTACCGGTCGCCGGTAGCTATGGAGAATCTGGCGGCGTGAAAACCGTTACTGATGCCCAGTGGCTAAAACAACGGAATGCTATAGCTCACGATCAATCGATTCTGATCCTGGTTGCGGGACGCTTCGCTGTTCGACTTGCCATTGCGCCAACCGAATCCAACCCCTTTGAGCGCACCGGACTGGAGTACGTAGTCCAGGCTGATATCTCGCTCCCATTCTTTCTGGTTATCACCGGATGTCGTCTTGATGTTATCCCCGCTGAGATACATGACCGACGCTTTCAAACCCGGCAGCCCCAAGGCTGCGAAGTCATACGCATACTGACCGAAGGCTGTGCGCTCGCCCGCGCGGGTGAAGGTCTGGATCAGGCGATCGGTATACAGGTAAAGACTGGCCCCACCGGCGCCTTTGTCCGGCAAGTTGCCCTGATTGAGCTGAGTGAAATTACTGCCATTGGAAACGCTTTGGTAACCCGCCGTAATCGCATGGGCACCCAAGGCGTAAATCAGCGCGGCACTCCAGGTTCGGTTGTCGATCTCGCCATCGCTGTCTTGGGTGTAGCCACTGATTCTGTAGCCCGAGGTGCCTGAGCTGTTTCTACCGGACGAGTCGGTCTTGAAGTAACGCAGGTCGGCTTTCAGGGATTGATTGTCCGAGATCGCCAGTGTGTGGATCAGGCCGAAAAACTGCTGGGTGTAATAGTCTTCCAGGTTGGCGTAGTAATACTGGACGGTCAGGTCCTTGGTGATTTTCCAGTCACCGCCAGCGAAGTCGAACGCGTTGCTTTCACGGGTACCGCCCGTGGCGGCCAGGCCGGTTTGATCGCTTGAACCCCGCCCCGTGGCGTGTTCAATCCGGCCACCCGTCAGGGTCAGGTCCTTGAACTCGCTCGAAGTGATTTGCCCGCCCTCGAATGTCTGCGGCAGCAGGCGTCCGTCGTTGGCCACCAGGATCGGCAGCTTCGGCATCAGCGTGCCCAGGCGCAGCTCGGATTTCGAGACCTTGACCTTGCCGGTCAACCCCAACCGGCTCCACTCATCGACGGCGCTGTTGTCGCTGTCCGAAGGAATCATCGAGCTGCCGACATGCCGTCCTTTGCCGCTGTCCAGGGTAACGCCCATCAAACCCAGCGCGTCGACGCCAAAACCCACCACGCCATCGGTGTAGCCCGACTTGTAGTCGAGCATGAAGCCCTGTGCCCATTCTTCGGTTTTCGAGGGGGCGGCCGAGCCGTCGCGGTTGTCATTGTTGAAGTAGAAATTGCGCATCCCCAGCGTGGCTTTGCTGTCACTCAGGAAGTCGGCCTGTGCCTGGGTGCTGAGTGCAATGGCACCCAGAGCCAGGGTTACAACGGTGTTCTTGTTGCTCATATGAAGCGCCCCTTGTTTTTGTAGTTGGAATTGAGAAGGGTGACTCCCGCCGTCACAGATGCGCTGTTGGCGGGAGCCTGCTGTTGGAATCAGATACCCAGTACGTTGGCGCCGATGCACGGGTCAATCCCGCGTTCCAGACGCCGCTGGTGCAAGATCACAGTGATCTCCATCGAACCGGTGGTGACTTCGAAATCCAGAATGTGGCCGCCATAGGCCTGGAACGTGGCGTCGCCGGCGACTCCGTGCATGTGGACCGAAGGCTGATCGTTCTTCCACGCCACCGAGCCGGTGATGCTGGCCATCTCGACGTTGCTGAAGGTCTTGGCGTCGAAGTCCTTTTTGTCCTTGTTCCAGAAACCGAACTTCACGTTGCCGAAACCGATCCCGCTGATCGAGGCGCTGGGGATCTTCTCGGCTATCGCCAGTTTGGTCAGTTCCTTGAACGCGTTGTCACCCGTGCGCAACACCATGAGGTAACCGGTGGGGGTCCTGGTGTAGCGGGGTGTGGCTTCAGTGGCACATTGCATGGGCGCTGTCGTCGCGGTGGGTGTGGTGTCGGCAACGGCCAGCTGAGTGCCTGCGGTATTGATCATCACGGCGGCAGTAACGGCCAGCAGCAGTCTGCAAAAGCGTTGTTTCGGGTGACGTTGAACGTGCATGAGAGTTCCTCTGTTTTTATTGTGGGTGCAGCGGTTTTGGGACGAGCGAATCCGATGCCTGTTGTTCACAGGCATGGAAGTTGTTGCTATCAGTGGGCGTTAGTTGAAGCCGCTGACTTACAGCGCTTCGCGGTGGCTGACGCCGTCAACCAGGCGGGCGATGCCCAGCGGATTGGCGTTTTTCAGGGCATCTGGCAGCAGGTTGTCGGGGCAGTTCTGGTAGCACACGGGGCGCAGGAAGCGATCGATCGCCAGGGTGCCGACCGACGTGCCGCGCGCATCCGACGTCGCCGGGTACGGTCCGCCGTGGACCATCGCGTCGCAGACCTCCACGCCCGTGGGGTAACCGTTGAACAATACGCGCCCGACTTTCTGTTCAAGCAGGGCCAGCACGTCGCTGACACTGCCGGCTTCGGTGTCTTCGATCATCAGGGTGGCGGTCAACTGCCCGCGCAGGCCGTGCAAGGCCTGCATCAACTCGGCGTGGTCGGCGACTTCGACGACGATAGTGGTCGGGCCGAATACTTCTTCCTGGAGCAATTGATCTCCGTTGATCAACAGGCTGACGTCGGCCTTGAACACTTGTGGCTGTGCCTGATTACCCTGTTGATCGGCGCCGGCCAGGTGCGTTATGCCGGGGTGGGCGCGCAGGTTGTCCAGGCCGTGGCAGTAGCTTTTCAGGGCACCGCTGTTGAGCATGGTGTGTGCGGGTTGTTCGTTCATCAATCCGGCAAAACGCTCAAGGAAAGCGCTGAATTGCGGCGAACGAATGCCCAGCACCAAACCGGGATTGGTGCAGAACTGACCCGCACCCAGTACCACCGAAGCGCTCAGCTCGGTGGCGATTTTGTCGCCGCGTGCTTTCAACGCTTCGGGCAACAGCAACACCGGGTTGATGCTGCTCATCTCGGCGAACACCGGGATCGGTTGCGGGCGTGCTGCTGCCATGTCACACAAGGCCCGACCGCCGCGCAACGAACCGGTGAAACCGACCGCCTGAATCACCGGGTGCTTGACCAGGGCTTCACCGACACTGCCGTAAAGCAGGCTGAAGACACCTTCAGGCATGCCGGTTTTTCGCGCGGCGCGAGTGATCGCATCGGCGACGTAATCGGCGGTCGCCATGTGCCCGCTGTGGGCCTTGAACACTACTGGGCAACCGGCGGCGAGGGCGGAGGCTGTATCGCCGCCCGCGGTTGAAAAGGCCAGCGGGAAGTTGCTGGCACCGAACACCGCGACCGGTCCGAGACCGGTGCGATATTGGCGCAGGTCCGGGCGGGGCAGCGGTTGCCGGTCCGGCAGCGCACAGTCGATGCGCGCGCCGTAGAAATCGCCGCGCCGCAGCATCGTGGCGAACAGGCGCATCTGGCCGCTGGTGCGGGCCCGCTCACCCTGGATGCGCGCGGCGGGCAGGGCGGTTTCCTGGCACACGAGGCTGATGAACACTTCATCGAGCGCCTCCAGTTCTGTGGCAATGGCGTCGAGAAAACCGGCGCGACGTGCAGCAGAAAGATTGCGGAAGGTCGGGTAAGCCGTGGCGGCGGCTTGCGCGGCCGCGTTCACTTCGTCCGTTGTCGCTTGATGAAAGCGGTACGGCAGTGCTTCCCCGGTGCTGGCGTCGTAGCTATGCAGGGTGGTCGTACCGTTTGCCGAACGTGTGCCGGCGATATAGTTGTGGCCTGAAACTTCAAACATGTTGGACTCCTGATGAGCGGTGCAATCGGGTTCAAGTGAGCCGGTAGATGCGTCGGGCGTTGTCATGAAACAGGGCCAGCCGTTCAGTGAGGGGACGGTCGCGAACAATGGCTTTGAACCCGTCGAGGACTTCGCTGAGGCTGTTCACCACGCCATCGACCGGGTAATTGCTGGCGAACGCGCAACGGCTGACATCGACAATCGAAATCGCGTCGTTCACCACCCTCCGGTTCGCTTCGACCGGCCATGCCTTGCCGGGAATGCAGATGCCGGAAATCTTCAAGGCAACGTTCGGCTCCCGTGCCAGCAGCGCAAGGTTGGTACGCCACCCGGCCAAGCCTGCTTCGGACCGATCCGCCGGCAGCGCGGTGTGATTGACCACGATGGTCACGTCGGGAAAGTCCCGGGCCAGCTCGGCGGCTTCTGGCAGATGCCACCAGGGCGCCTGCAACTCGAAGTGCAGGCCGTTTTTCGCCAGTTGTGCGTAGCCCTCACGCCAGCGCGGGTCACGCATGGAGCCTGGTTCTGCAAAATCCGCATGCCAGGCCTCACGGCTGGTCACCGTCGGTTTGTGGCGGATGCCGCGCACCAGCGGGTGATTTGCGTACAGGCGCAACAGGTCGAAAGCGTCTTCACGGTCCAGCCGGGCCTGTGCAACCATCGCCGCCACACCGGGTTCGCTATGCGCCAGTGATTCGACAAACGTCACTTCATCGGCAGGGGTTGCCGGGTCCCATTCACCTTCTATGACAACGGTCTGCACCACGCGATGCTTGCTGGCCAGTCGGCGATAGTCAGCCGGCAGAAAGTTGCGGCAAATGGACGAATAATCGCCATAGCGGAACGGCCGCAACGGGCGATCGTTCAGCCACGGGTAGTAATGGGCTTCGACGTCGAAATAGTGTTGATGCGCGTCGACGATGGGCAGGTCCGCATCGTCGCCACTGGCCAGAAAGCGTGTGCGCCAGTCGATACTTGATACCTCATCCATGCAGTTGCTCCAGGCGATAAAAGCGTTGAGCGTTGCCGGCGAACACCGCTTCCTGCACCGCACGGCCCAACGGTGCGAGCATGTCGGCCACGCCATTGGCAATCGTGTCGTAGGAAGCGCGCAGCCCGGCCACTGGAAAGTTGCTGGCGAACATGCAACGTTCAGGGCCGAAAATCTCCAGCGCGGTCAGTACCACCACCCGGTTGTCGGCGTAGTTCCAGGACGAATCCTTCAGGCCGAACTCCGACAACTTGATGTGCACGTTGGGCTGCAAGGCAAGTGCTTCCAGGCCTTTGCGCCAGCGTGCCATGCCTTGCGGGCTGCGATCCCAGGCGAAGCCGGTGTGATTGAGCGCAATGCGGATTTGCGGGAACATCGCCGCCACCTCGGCCGCCTCGACCAGGTGCCACGGCGGCACGCGCAAGTCCCACGACAGATCGTGATCGGCCAGTCGCGCAAATCCTTCCAGCCATTTCGGGTCCTGCATGGTGCCCTTGGCCCCGGTAATCGACACGTCCGGTGACGCCGAGGTCAGCGGTTTCGAACGTATGCCTTTGACCAGTGGCCGCGCAGCCTGGGCGGCGAGTATCTCGGCGCTGTCTTCGCGATCGAACCAGGCGTGGGCGACGATGGCGCTCGGGAAGCCATAACGGGCGTTCACCTGTTCCAGCCACCGGGTTTCGGCGACTTGCTCATCGCGTGCGCGCTCGGCTTCGACATGCACGGTGCCGACCAACCGTTGCTTTTCGGTCAGAGCGAGAAAGGTGTCCGGCAGGAAATCACGGCACAGGCTGTGATAGTCGCCCAGAAAAAAATCCTCGTGATAGTCGTCCTGCAGCCACGGATAACGACCGTTGCCCAGATCCCACAAGTGATGGTGGGCATCGACTAACGGCAGCGCGTCTTCGGCGGCAAGGTTCGGCAAGCCGTTGCGTTCGTGCAGCGTGATCATGACGTCGTCCCTTGTTCAGCGCGTCGCAGTCAATGGGGAAGGGCCGAGCACGCTATCTTCGACGTCGCCTGCAGCGGCTGCTTCGGCTTTGGCCTGGACGCGGCTGCGCAGTTTGGCGACGTTCACCGCTACGCGGGTGTGCGCCGCCGTAGCCACCAGTTCAACGTCATCGCGCACTTCGACGTTGAAGGTGACACTGCGCCCTTCGATGCGCGTGACCGTGGCAACGATGCTCACCGACATTCCCAGCAGCGTGGCGCCGACGTGACGAATATCGACCGCAGCCCCCACAGTATTCTCGCCTTCATCGAGAAAGGTCAGCAGGTAATCGAGGCAGGTCTGCTCGATGTCATCGACCAGGCGCGGCGTGGCGTAGATGCGCAAGTCTTCGCCGAGAAACGAGATGGTGCGTTCCTTGTCGACGGTCAGTCGGCGTTCGGTGGCGGAGCCTGCATGCATTGTGGAGAAATTCATGGAAAACCTCTTGGTCAAGTCAAAGGGCAATTCAGGCATTGGGCAGGAAGCCGATGGAAACCCACGGCACGGCGATCAGCACCGCCAGTGCCACCACCAGCGCGCCGAGGTACGGCCAGACCCGACGCATGGCACCGCTGGGGTCGACCTTGGCAATGGCGCACGCGGCGTAGAACCCCACGCCAAACGGCGGGGCGAACAAGCCCAGGCCCATGGCGAAGATCGCGACCATGGCGTAGTGCACGTCGTTGATGCCCATGGCTTTGGCGATCGGGAACAAGAGCGGTCCAAACAGGACGATGGCCGGGATGCCTTCCAAAAAGCTGCCGAGCAGGATGAACGCCACCGCGGAGATAATCAGAAAGCCCAGCGGGCCGCCCGGCACCGTCGACATCACTTGCGCCAGCTGGTGGGAGAAGCCTGACTGGGTCAGCGCCCATGCCATGGCGGTGGCGCTGCCGATGATGATCAGAATCGCGCCGGACAACGACGCGGTGCTGACCAGGATCGGATACAAGCGGCGCCAATCGAAGCAGCGATAGCACAGCAGACCGACGATGAAGGTGTACGCCACTCCAATGGCGGCGACTTCGGTCGCGGTAGCGACGCCTTCAACCACGGCGGTGCGGATCACGAAGGGCAGGGCCAGGGCCGGCAACGCGACCAGCAGCGAGTGGCCGATTTCCTTGCCCGTGGCGCGTTTACCGGTAGAAGCGTCTTTCTTGCGGTTTTTCCACCAGACCACCGCCGCCATGGCAATTGCGCCCACGACCGCCGGCATGAAGCCGCCAGTGAACAGTGCGGAAATCGACACACCGGTTACCGAACCGATGGTGATCAGCACCAGGCTTGGCGGAATGGTTTCCGACATCGCCCCGGAGGCGTTGAGCATTGCCACCAGTTCGTTTTCGTCTTCGCCGCGTTTCTTCATTTCCGGAAACAACGCAGGGGCGATGGCGGCCATGTCGGCGGCCTTGGACCCGGAAATGCCGGAGATCAGGTAGATGGCACCGATCAGCACATACGACAGGCCGCCGCGCACATGACCGATCAATGAGCACAGGAAGCGAATCATCGCCCGCGCCATGCCCATGGCTTCGATCAGCGCACCCAGGAACACGAACAGCGGGATGGCCAGCAGGATCAGGCTTGCCATGCCTTCGTCCATCCGCCCGACCACCAGGGTCAGCGGTGTGCTGGTCATGGTCGACAGGTACGCCACCGTTGCCAGGCCGAACGCGACCATGATCGGCACGCCGATGACGATCATCGCCATCACGCCGATCATGAAGAAGATCACCAGGTTCCAGTTACCCATCACCAGCATCGTGCCTTGCGCCACCCACAACAGCGCGGCGAGAGAGGCGAGCATCGCCACTGACACCGAGAAATCGATCAGCCGGGCGCTGGTCAACAGCCGCGCGACGCAGGTCATCAGCATCAGACTCAGGCCGACCGCGATGGCTGACACGCGAAAGGCGTTGGGGATTTCCAGGGCTGCGGTGGTGATGATCCACTCGTCGCTGACGTACTCCCAGGCCGGAGTGAACAGCAGTCCGATGAACGTGATGACGATGACTGCGCCCAAGGTGTCGACGAATGCGCGTTTTTCTACCGGCAAGCGCCCGATGAACGAGGTCAGGCGCATGTGCTCGCCGCGACGCATCGCCACCACCGAACCGAGCATCGCCAGCCACAGGAACAGCAGCGACGCCAGTTCATCCCCCCAGACGATCGGCTGGTTGAGTACATAGCGCGAGAACACGTTGCAGAACAGCAACGTGACTTCGATCACCACCAGCAGCGCCGCACTGCCTTCAGTCAGCCAGCGCAGGCCGGTGTCCAGCGTGCGTCCCAGGCGAAACGTGGCGTTTTGTGGGCTGAGTCCTTCAGCGGGTGCGACATCCGTCATTGGAATTTGATTTTTCATGACTGTGTCTCCGGCTTAGGACAGTTGACCCGCGTACTGCTCGAGCAAGCTCCAGGCTTCAGGGCCGTACTTTTCCTTCCACTGGGTGTAGAAGCCTTTCGATTGCAGGTCAGCCCTGAACAGTGCACGGTCGACTTTGTTGAAGGTGATGCCGTGGGCGGTCAGGGATGGCTCCAGGCTGGAGTTGAGATCGATCACCTGTTGGCGCTGGACCAGAGCGGCGGCATTGATCTGCCGCGAGACGATTTCCTGCACATCGGCGGGCAGTTTTGGAAAGGTCTTGCCCGACGCAACGATCCAGAAACCGCCCCAGATGTGGTCGGTCAACGAGCAGTATTTCTGCACTTCATAGAAACGCGCGGACTCGACCACCACCAGCGGGTTCTCCTGGCCATCGACGACCTTGGTCTGCAACGCCGAGTAGGTTTCGTTGATGCTGATGCCGGTCGGCGAGGCGCCCAGGGCACTGAACATCGACGTCCACAGCGGGCTGACCAGGACGCGCAGTTTGAAGCCGGCGAGGTCTTGCGGGGTGTTGATCGGTCGCGTCGAACTGGTGATCTGGCGGAAGCCGTTGTTCCAGACTTTTTCCATCGGGATCAGGCCGACTTTCTCGGTCTTGGCGCGTACGTGCTCGCCCAGCTTGCCGTCCAGGGCGGCCCAGACACTGTCGTAGTCCTTGAAGGCGAACGGCATGCTTTCGATCGACATGGCCGGCACCAGTGTCGACAGAATTGCGCCGGGCAACGGAATGAAATCGATCGCCCCGGCGCGCACCTGGGACAGCATGTCGGTGTCGCCGCCCATGGCGCCGTTGGCGTAGACCTGCAAGTCCACTGCGCCATTGGTTTCGACCTTGATGGCTTCTGAGGCGGCTTTCATTTGCTTGTTCAGCGGATGGGTGTCGGGCAGGCTGCTGGTGTAGCGCAACACAATGGGCTTGGTCGCGGCGAAGGCGCCGGAAGGCAGCAGATTGGCGGCGAAAGCACCACCCACGGTGACGCCGGCAGACACCAGGAAGGATCGGCGGCTAACGGACTCGGTCAAGATACGGCTCATGATGTTCACCTATTGTTTTTGTTGTAGTTGTTCTAAAAAACAGCGGATCCCTGTAGGAGCGAGCTTGCTCGCGATGGACTTGGGAGCGCCGCGTTTATCCAGCAAACACGCGTTATCGTTAACGTCCATCGCGAGCAAGCTCGCTCCTACAAGGTTCAGGACGCCAGTGCCACCACGGCCTGGCTGCGGATCAGGTCGTCGATTTCGTTTTCCGCGTAACCGCTTTCCTTCAGCACTTCGCGGGTGTGTTCGCCGAGCAGTGGCGCAGGGCGGCTGCTCGGTGGTGCGGCGTTATCCATGTCGGAGAAGTGAATCGGCAGGCCCATGCCGCGTACCCGGCCTTCCGTGGGGTGTTCAGTCTCGACGACCATGCCGCGCGCTTTGGTTTGCGGGTGGGCCAGGGCGGCGGCGATGTCGAGGACAGGTCCGGCAGGCAGTCCGAGGCTGTCGAACAACACCATCCATTCATCGGTGGTACGCGCCACCAGCACTTCGTTGAGAATTTCCACCAACGCCAGGCGGTGCTCCATGCGCAACGCGTTACTGGCAAAACGCGGATCGGCCTTGAGCTGCGGGACGGCCAGCGCCTCGACCAGTCGCTCGTAGTTGGCCTGGTTGGCGGCGCCGATATTGATCCAGCCATCGGCGGTGCGGAACACCTGATACGGCGCACTGGTGGAGTTGGCGGAGCCCATTTTCGGCAGGATGGTGCCATCGGCGAAATACGCCGCGGCCGGCCAGTACATCTGTTGCAGGCCCGCTTCGAACAGCGAGGTATCGACCATCTGCCCCAGGCCGGTTTTCTGTTTGGCGGCGTAGGCGGCGCAGATGCCGAGGGCGGCGAGGATGCCCGAGTTGATATCGGCTACTGGCGAACCGGCCTTGACTGGCTCGCGTCCGGCCTCACCGGTCATGCTCATCATGCCGCTCATGCCCTGGGCGATCAGGTCGAAGCCGCCTTTCTCGCCGAACGGTCCGCTGCGACCGTAGCCGGAGATCGCGCAATAGATCAGCCCTGGATTGAGGACTTTCAGGGTTTCATAGCCCAGGCCGAATTTTTCCATGGTGCCGGCGCGGTAGTTTTCCGTGACCACGTCGGCGTCCATCAGCAGGCGCCGCAACACGTCACGGCCACCGTCGGTTTTCAGGTTAAGGCCGATCCCGCGCTTGTTGCGGTTGACCACCATGAACGAAGCGGATTCACCGCTGGCCATGATCGGCGAGAAGCGGCGCGAGTCATCGCCATCTGGGACTTTCTCGACTTTCACCACGTCCGCGCCCATGTCGGCCAGCATCATGCCGCACACCGGTCCGGACATGATGTGAGCCAGTTCTACAACACGCATGCCTGTCAGCGGTCCCATGTTATTTGCCCTCGAATTGTGGTTTGGCTTTCGCGATGAAAGCGTTCAGGCCGATCTGGAAGTCCTGGGTGTCGTAGCAGCAATAACTGCTGTCGATCTGCTCGTCGGTGGGTGCGATGCCGGCTTCCAGTTGTCGTGCAGCCTGGCGGTGCCAGCGAGCGACAAGCGGCGCGCCGTTGGTGATGCGCTTAGCCGTGGCGAGGGTTTCCGCCTCGACGTCGACATCGGCCACGACACGGGTCACGAGTTTTTTCACGTAGGCGTCGTTGGCGTCGAGAATGCGCCCCTCCAGGAGAATTTCCAGGGTGGTCGAGCGCCCGGCCAGCGCCACCAGGCCGGCCATTTCGTCATAGGACATGACCAGCCCGAGCTTGCCGACCGGCGCGCCGAAGCGGCTGGAGGTGCCGCAGATGCGCAGGTCACAGAGCGCGGCGATTTCCAGGCCGCCGCCGACGCACACGCCGTGGATCATCGCGATCACCGGGTGCGGACAGTCGGCGATCGCACGCATCGCCGCCGAGGTGACTTCGGCATACACCCGGGCTTGTGCCTGGTTGGCACGCACGCCTGGAAACTCGCTGACATCGGCGCCGGCGGCAAAGGCCTGTTCGCCTGCTCCGCGCAGCACCACGCAGCGCACGCTGAGGTCGGCGGACAATTCGGTCATGACGTCACCCAGGTCCTGCCACATGGACAGGGTCAGGGCATTCATTTTCCCCGGGTGACTGAGGGTGACGATGGCAATGGCGTCTTGCCGTTCGATAAGGACGGTGGGTTTCATGATTGTTCCGCGGGTGTCGGCCGGGCCGACGACGCGGATGCCTCCTGATTTATTGTTGTTGGATAGCGGCTGCTTACAGCGATTGTTCGAGCATCGACAGGTAGTCCGCAGAGGACGCTTCGCGGGGGTTGGTCTTGTGGCTGTGATCGTGCAGCGCGCCTTCGACGATGCCGGCGAACAGGCTCTCGTCCACGCCGATCTCGCTCAGCCGGGTCGGCAGGCCCAGGCGTCGCGTCATGTCTTCGATGGCCGCGCCGATACTGGCACCTGCCTCAAGGCCCATGGCATGGCGCAATCGTTCGAGTTTTCGCTCGTCACGCACCGTCGGGGCATCGGCGTTGAAGTGCACGACCGCAGGCAGGAAGATCGCGTTCAACGTGCCGTGGTGCAGCTTCGGATTGATCCCGCCCAGTGCGTGGGACAGGCTGTGCACACAGCCCAGGCCTTTTTGAAAGGCGAGGGCGCCCTGCATGGAGGCGCTCATCATGTTCATCCGCGCTTCGCGATCACCGGGCTCGGCCGTTGCGCGCTCGATGTGTTCCCAGGCGCGCCACAGGCCGTCGAGGGCGATGCCGTCGGCGGCGGGGTTGAAGGCCGGCGCCATGAAGGTCTCTATGCAATGTGCAATAGCGTCCATGCCGGTGGCGGCGGTGAGCATCGCCGGCAGGCCCAGGGTCAATTCCGGATCGCAGATCGCCACGCGGGGCACGACATACGGCGAGATCACGCCGACCTTGCGCCCGTCATCAAGGATCAGAATGGCGCCGCGACCGACTTCGCTGCCGGTGCCGGCGGTGGTCGGAATCGCGATCAATGGCGCGGTGGCCGGGGTGATGCGGTCCAGTCCGCCTTCGATCACCGCAAAACTTTGCAAAGGACCGTCGTGAGTGGCGCAGACCGCCACGCCTTTGGCCAGGTCGATGGAGGAACCACCGCCGACGGCGATGATGCCGTTGCATTCACCGAGTTGGTATTGCGCCACGGCTTCACGCACGGCGTGCTCGTTCGGGTTGGGTGGGGTGGCGTCGAAAATCGTCTGGGCGCGCTCGGCGCCGAGGGCTTTGATGACTTTGTCGACGATGCCGGCATTGCGCACGCCGAGGTCGGTAACGATCAGCGGCCTGGTGATGCCGGCGCGCTCGGCTTCGGCGGCCAGGTGCTGCAGGCTGTCGTAGCCGAACTGGATCTTGGTGACGTAATTGATCAGGGACATGATTCACCGCGAGTTATACAGGATTGTTATTGTTGCAATCGGTCTACGGCAGGAGGACTTTCGTTCTCTGGTCAAAACCATTGCATTGCCTGGTTGTGGGGTGGACTATAGGTCCGTCGTGGCGAGCCTCGATACTGACAACTTTCGATACCTCTATAACTATTAGTTAACCCTGATGACGCCCTCACTGAACTCGATCATGTCCCGCCTGCACATCAAGCAGCTGCGTTTACTGATAGCCCTTGATGAGCACGGCTCCTTGCTGGGCGCTGCCAAACAGGTCGCGCTGACACAACCTGGTGCCAGCAAAGCGCTGCAAGAAATTGAAACCACCTTCGGCACTTCGCTATTCACTCGCACTAACCGCGGGCTTGAACCCACTGATGCCGGACGCTCTGTCATTCGGTACGCCCGGTTGATCCAGACCGATCTCGCGCACCTGCGCGAAGAGATCATCGGCATCAAAAGCGGCGAGGGCGGGCGCGTGTCGGTCGGCACTATCATGGGTGCCGTGCCGCTGTTGACTACGGCGATCAGCCGGGTGATTGCCGATCACCCGAAGTTGTCCATCGAGATCGTCGAAGACACCAGCGCCGCGCTGCTCAGCCAGGTTGACGCGGGGCGCCTGGATCTGGCGATCTGTCGTACTACCATCAGCACCACTCCCTATCTGTATGAGAGCTCGACGTTCGTGGAGGAAACCCTGGCGGTGATCGCCAGCACCCAGCATCCGTTTGCCTATGCCCGGCAGCTGTCGCTCAAGGACCTGGTGGATTACCGCTGGGTGGTCTATCGCGCCAACATGCCGATGCGTTTGCTGTTGGAGCGAGAGTTTCACGAGGCCGACCTGCGTTTTCCGCTGCACCTGCTGGAGACGACATCAGCGTTCGCCACCTTGTCGCTGCTTCAGGAAAACCCGACACTCGTCGCGCTGGTCTCGACCGACGTGGCGAAGTTCTGCTCCGGCTACGGTTTCACCACCACGCTGCCGCTACCCATCACCTCGCGCAGCGAACCGTATGAGTTGGTTTCGCGCAAAAACGTGCCGGACTCACCCGCCGCCAGACTGCTACGCGAGGCGTTGTTGAACCTGGTGTGAACCCAAGGCTACGTTTGGGATATTGACTGGCTTTGGAGCCGCGCATTCGTGCAATTCAGGCAAATATGATTTGCGTCAGACGCGGTGTTTGTAGCGGATAAGCATCGCGATACTTCGCCGGGATTTTGCCTGTCCCATCATTGGCCCATGGAAGGCCATAGCGAGGTTAGAACAATGAATGTGCCCAACCGGCTTGCGCTCCTGATCACGACTGCAGCACTACTCACCGCCTGTGGTGAGTCCTCCAAGTTGCCGTCTCAGGCCAGCGTCGGCTCGGCGCCGCAGTTACCAGAACCCACCACTTCGCTGATCCCCACGTTGAAGGTCTCCAAGGCCATCGGCTGGAAGGGCAATGCCATGCCCACGGCTCCTGCCGGTTTCAAGGTGACCGCGTTGGCCGAGAATCTCGATCACCCACGCTGGTTGTACACGTTGCCCAATGGCGATGTGCTGGTCGCCGAGAGCAACCACCCGCCGATGCCGGAAGGCGCCACGGATGGCGGCACCGGACCGATCGCCTGGGCAAAACGCAGCGTCATGGGGATTGTGATGGAGCGGGTGGGGGCGGATGCGCCGAGCGCCAATCGCATCACCTTGTTGCGCGATGCCGACGGTGATGGCCACGCTGAAGTGCGCAAGGTGTTCATGACCGGACTGACGTCGCCTTTTGGCATGGCTCTGGTGGGCAATGAGTTGTTTATTGCCAATGCCGACGCCCTGGTCAAGGTGCCTTTCAGCACGGGTCAAACCGAGGTGAATGCAACGCCGGTGAAAGTCACCGAACTGCCCTCAGGCATTAATCACCACTGGACAAAGAATGTACTCGCCAACCCCGAGGGAACGAAGCTTTACGTCACGGCGGGCTCCAACAGCAATGTCGGTGAAAACGGCCTTGATATGGAAGAAGGTCGCGCAGCGATTTGGGAAGTCGACGTAAAAAGCGGCGACAAACGTCTATTTGCCAGCGGTTTGCGCAATCCGAACGGGCTGGCCTGGAAACCCGGTTCAACCCAACTGTGGACCGTGGTCAACGAACGCGACGAAATTGGCAGCGACCTTGTGCCTGATTACCTGACTTCAGTAAAGGACGGGGCGTTTTACGGCTGGCCGTGGAGCTACTATGGCTCCCACATCGATACCCGAGTGACACCGCCGCGTCCGGATAAAGTGGCCGAAGCCATCGCACCGGACTACGCGCTGGGCACTCACGTCGCCCCTTTGGGTCTGACGTTCTCTGATTCGCGAGGCATGCCAGCCAACTTTGCCGATGGCGTTTTCATCGGTGAGCATGGCTCATGGAACCGTAACCCGCAGGCCGGTTACAAGGTGGTGTTCATACCGTTCAGCGATGGCAAGCCTGCGGGGATGCCGGTGGATTTCCTGACCGACTTCCTCAACGCTGATGGCGAAGCACAAGGGCGTCCAGTCGGCGTAACCCTTGATCAGGATGGCGCGTTGTTGGTGGCCGATGATGTCGGGAACAAGGTCTGGCGCATCGCAGCTACGAAACCCAGAGAGTAAATGAACCTTTTGCGCAGCAATGCTCACGGCCATAAAAAAGGGCAGCTCAAAGCTGCCCTTTTTCCAGCCTGGTCCTCAGGCGGCGCTAAACAGCTTGTGCGGATCCATGACGAATTTCTTCGGCGCCCCGGCATCGAACTCGTGGTAACCGCGCGGCGCGTCGTCCAGGCTGATCACCTGCACGCCGACGACCTCGGCAATGTTGATTCGGTCCCACATGATCGCCTGCATCAGCTGACGGTTGTACTTCATCGTCGGGGTCTGGCCGGTGTGGAAGCTGTGGGACTTGGCCCAGCCGAGGCCGAAACGAATGTTCAGGCTGCCATGCTTGGCGGCTTTGTTGACCGCGCCCGGGTCTTCGGTGACATACAGACCGGGGATACCGATATTGCCGGCGACCCGCACCACGCCCATCAGCGCGTTGAGCACATCGGCCGGGGCCTCGTGCTGCGCGCCGTCATGGCCGTGGCCACGGGCTTCGAAGCCGACCGCATCGACCGCACAATCGACTTCCGGCTCACCGAGCAGGTTGGCGATTTGCTCGTGCAGCGGAGTGTCCAGGGTCAGGTCGGCGATCTCGAAGCCCTGGGCCTTGGCATGCACCAGACGCAGCGGATTGACGTCGCCGATTATCACCACCGCCGCACCCAGCAGACGGGCGGAGGCGGCAGCAGCCAGTCCGACCGGACCGGCACCGGCGATATACACCGTGCTGCCAGGGCCGACACCGGCGGTCACCGCGCCATGGTAGCCGGTCGGCAGGATATCGGAGAGGCAGGTCAGATCGCGGATTTTCGCCATTGCCTTGTCGCGGTCGGGCAGCTTCAGCAGGTTGAAGTCGGCATACGGCACCAGCACGTATTCAGCCTGGCCGCCGACCCAGTCGCCCATGTCCACATAGCCATAGGCACCGCCGGGGCGCGCCGGGTTGACCGTCAGGCAGACGCCGGTGTGCTGCTCCTTGCAACTGCGACAACGGCCGCAGGCGACATTGAACGGCACCGAGACCAGGTCACCGATCTGCACGTTTTCCACGTCACGGCCCTTCTCGATCACCTCGCCGGTGATCTCATGGCCAAGCACCAGCCCGACCTGGGCCGTGGTCCGACCACGCACCATATGCTGGTCGGAGCCGCAGATATTGGTCGAAACCACGCGCAGGATCACGCCATGGTCAATGCGCTTGCCGCGCGGGTCTTCCATTTTTGGATAGGGGATGGTCTGCACCTCGACCTTGCCTGCGCCGAGATACACGACACCACGATTACCAGACATGCTTTCACCTCGCTTTTGTTGTTGTGAGAACACGGCCCTTGTACTGCGAAGGGGCGCGCGACCTTACAGTGCGGCGGTCTATGTCTTGCGTTTGCGCGTGAATGCAGATTGGTTGGAAGTCACCTTCCAACGACGCGTGATTAGCAGTCATCGTATCGATCCTACGCCTGGTATCAGCACTCTGCGAGGGCATTTAGCACCCAGCCACCATCCCCGTTGGCAGGGCTGGCGCAGGAGTAACTGGCGCTGAGCGCCGTGTTTGCCCCCATCAAAGCACAGTGATGAGGATATTTTAACCTGCGTAAATGTTTTATTGACTAAAGAATAATACCGGGTAATTATTTCCCTGCATCTGCTCTCACGCAGAGTCATTTTTCAGGGGCAACCCGATGAACCAGAACACCGTGCCGTTGCTGGCCAGTCTTTACAGCGAGACGAATGAATCGTCACTCGACGGGCGCATGACGCCTTTGCTGATGCAGGGTTTTCCGGCCGAACCGAAACGCCGCGTCACGTGGAACAACTGGATGCGCCCGCCGTTCAATCAGTGGGGCTTCCGCAATCTGGCGCGCCTGCGGCCCTCCATTGATGTGCAGGCGGGTTGTGGGCCGGTCAGTACGCTGACGCAAACACCACAGGCACTGGACGAACTGCACTTCGACAGTGAATGTGGTCTGAGCGTCAGTGTCATCGATCACCTGGTGGCCAGTCAGACCGACGCCTTTTTGGTGATGCAGGGCGACACCGTGCTGTTCGAGCGTTACTTCAACGGCCAGCGTCCCCGGGACCGGCACGTCATGTTCTCGGTGACCAAGTCGCTGATCGGCACCCTGGGGGAGCAACTGGTCTGCGATGGCATCCTCAATCCGCAATTACCGGCGGCGAATTACGTGCCTGAACTGTTGGGCAGCGCGTTTGGCGATGCCACGGTGCGCCAGCTGTTCGACATGGCCGTGGGCATCGACTACAGCGAGGTCTATGACGATCCTAATTCAGAGAGTTCGCAGTACGGCTACGCCTGCGGTTTCCAGCCGGCACCTGCGCAGTACGCTCAGTTCGAGTCGCTGTATCAGTACCTGCCGTCGCTGAAAAAACGCGGCAGCCACGGCGGCTTTTTCCATTACGTGACTGCCACCACCGAAGCCCTGGCCTGGGTCATGGAGCGCGCCTCGGGCAAGGCCTGCGATCAGTTGCTGCAAGACATCTGGAGCCAGTTGGGGTGTGAGCGCGACGGCTACTTCATGGCCGACCCTTGGGGGCGCAGTGTCGCCGGTGCCGGTTTCAGCGCCACCGTGCGAGACATGGCGCGTTTCGGCCGCCTGCTGGCCAACGATGGTCGCCAGGATGGCCTGCAACTGCTGTCGACCGAGACCATCGCACGCCTCTTCGCCGGCGCCGATCCGGCGATCTATGCCAAGAACTCCGAGTTCTCCAAATGGACCCCCGGCGCTTCCTACCGTAGCCAGTGGTACGTCTTCAACGACCACAGCCAGGCGATCATGGCCGGTGGCATTCATGGCCAATACCTGTTCGTCGACAAGCCGTCCGGCGTGGTGATCGTCAAGCAGTCATCGCTGACCGAGGCTGTCGGCCCATTCGATGCTGACAGCGTGCGCATGCTGCGTGCCATCGCCGCGCACCTGACTCACTGAAACGCCCCATAACGACAAGAAGTTTGTGTCCTGTCCGCCTGGCTCGGCCAGGTGTTGGCGGCGCTCTGCGCCGCCATTTCACTGCCCTGTAACAACAATAATCACACAGGAGCTTCATATGGTTTCCATGACGCGTTTCTCTCGAACGCTCTTAGCGGTCGGCTTACCCCTGACCGCCCAAGTCGCGCTGGCGAGCTACACCTTCGAGGACGGCAACCTCAAGGGTGAGGTCAACCTCACCGCCGGTGGGGCGACTCTTTCCACCCGTAACGTCAATTTCGGCAGCGGCCGCGTCGATATGCGCAGCGGCAAAAATGACGGCACGAAAATCGACTGGCAAGAGTTCTACGTAAAGCCAGGTATCAAGCTGGACTATTCACTACAGCCTGACTTCAGCCTGCTGGCCGGCGGTTCGCTCGTGGCGGCGACAACCTTTGGCGATGGCGATGCCGGCGGTTTTACGCGCAGCTCTGACGGTGATGTGGCCGCCGAAGAACTCTACGGCGGTATCCGCGCCGGGGAATGGACGCTGACTGCCGGGCGCCAGAACTACATGATCGGCACTGGCTTCATCGTCATGGACGGCAACCTTGACCAGCTCGATGACGGCGCCTACTGGCTTGGCCCAAGAACCGCCTTCAAGGATTCTGCGATCCTGGCCTGGGATCATGGCGCGGTGAAGGCCCAGGCTTTCAGCTTGCGCACCGACGACGATCTGGGTGACTTCCGCATGACGGGCGCCAACCTGGATTACAACCTCGACGACCAGGTGACACTGGGCGCCATGGCGATGAAGGTTCATGCGCTGGGCCCCAACGGCAGCACAGCCCCTCGATTCCGGGACGGGATGCTGGTGTACAACGTAAGGGCACTCAACGCCAAAGTGCCGGGCGTACCCGCCCTGACGCTCAACGCCGAATACGCGCTGGAGAAAGGCAGCGGCGAGGGCGTCGATTACGATGCCAAGGCTTGGTATGGTCAGGCGGACTATGCCTTCAATACCTTGCCCCTGACGCCGGTCATTGGCTATCGCTACGCCAGTTTTTCCGGCGATGACAACCTCACCGACAACCGTCAGAAAGCCTGGGACCCTTTGAGCAAAGGTTTCATCGACTGGAGCACCTGGCTGGTAGGGGACATCGTCGGTAACTACCTGTTGTTCAACAGCAACGAAAACGTTCAGCAGTTCTCACTCAAAACTCACCTGAACCCAACCCTGACCCTCGGCGCGATTCACTATCAGTTCTGGCTGGACGAGAAAAACTACATGGGCGCATCCGTCAGCGATCGGCGCTTTGCCGATGAGAGCGTGGTTTTCCTCGACTGGACGCCGACTCCGTCGTTCTATACGTCGCTGTCCTATAACTGGGTCAAGCCGCTGGCCGCTGCCAGGCAAGTATTCGGCGATGATCAGAAATTCAGCGCGCTGGAACTGTACTTCACCTACCGCTATTAAGTGCCGCGAGCCGCCGCGGCCGCGTAGGAGTGTTTCACCATGAACAAGAATATACGCAACACCCTGTTGTCCGTTGCGCTGTCGTTGCTGACGGCGGGCGTTTCCCAGGCTGAAGAGCGTACGGTGCGGATCTATAACTGGATCGAGTACCTGCCACCGGAGATCCTCAAGAGCTTTCAGGAGGAAACGGGGATCCGTCCGGTCTATGACGTGTTCGACAGCGTCGAGACCCTGGAGTCCAAGTTGCTCACCGGCAACTCTGGCTATGATGTGGTCTACCCCGGCAGCGCCAACCTGAGCCACTTGATCGCGGCGGGTGCCGTCCAGCCTCTGGACCGCAACCAGTTGCCGAACTGGCAGCATCTGGACCCGGAGTTCATGAAATCCCTGGAAGCGGTGGGTGACACGGGCAACCGCTACGCTGCGCCGTACCTGTGGGGCACCACGCTGATCGGCTACAACGTCGACAAGGTTCAGCAGATTCTGGGCGCCAATGTGCAGATGAACAGCTGGGACATGATCTTCAAGGAAGAGAACCTCGCCAAGCTGGCCAGTTGTGGCGTCGGTTTCCTCGATGCAGCCAACGAAATCATGCCCATCGCTTTGCACTACAAGGGCCTCGACCCCAACAGCCAGAAACGCGAGGACTACCCGCAGGCTCAGGCGGCGATGATGAAGATTCGGCCTTACGTCACCTATTTCAACTCGTCGCGCTACGGCATGGACCTCGCCAATGGTGACATCTGCGTCGCCGTGGGCTGGTCGGGCGGCGTGGCGCTGGCCAAACAGCTGGCCGATGCCGCCGGCAAGGGTGTCAGGGTGGAAATGGCGTTACCCAAGGAAGGTGCGCCGATGTGGTCGGACGTGATGATGGTGCCGACCAACGCCCCGCATACCAAAGAGGCCTATGAGTTCATCAACTACATCCTGCGCCCTGACGTCATTGCCCGGATCAGCAACAAGATCGGTTACCCCAATCCGAACAAGGACGCCACCGCGCTGGTGAACGCCAACATCCGTAATAACCCCAACATGTATGTGCCGGAGGAAGCGCGCAAAACACTGTTCGCTCTGCAGCCCATGCCGGCAGCGGTGGAGCGGATCCGCACGCGCACCTGGACCAGCATCAAGACCAATCGCTGATCATCGTGGCCCGGTACTTTTGTGCCGGGCCCGATCTGTCAGCTCAGCAAGGACCTGATGGTCAGTGCGCGTGACCAGTCTCAGAGAAGGCTGGCGAGGTTCAGCCGTTCAAGTGTTTGAGCATCCAGCGTCATCTGCATCGAACGCGCCAGGCTATTGAGTTAGTCCAGGTTGGTGGCACTGGCAATGGGAGAGGTAATACCTGGCTGGTGCATGATCCAGGCCAGGGCGATTTGCGCAGGGGAGACCTGCTGCTCCTGCGCCGCCTGATGCAGAACATGCAAAATGCGCATGCCGCGCTCATCGAAGTACTTTTCCAGATCCTCGCGGCGAGCGCTGTGAGTCACGTCATCCAGGCCTTTGTACTTGCCGCTGAGAAAACCCGAGGCCAGGCTGAAGTAGGTCAGGACCTCGCAGCCCTCGGCCTGGGCAAAAGAGCGCAACTGCTGTTCGAAGTCATGCCGATCATAGAGGTTGTACTCCACCTGAAGGCAGCTGTAATGGGGCAGGGCGTGGCGATCGGCAGAGGTTTTGGCGGCCTGGAGATCTTCCAGGGTGTAGTTGGACGCGCCGATCGAGCGAACTTTGCCGCAGGCGATCAATGCGCCATACGCCTCCAGGGTCTCTTCGTGTGCTGTCGAGGGATCCGGGTAGTGGGAGAAGTAAAAATCGATGTAATCGGTTCGCAGTCGACGCAGCGAATCATCCACGGCTTGCAGGATTCTGCCTTTCGAGAGCCCGTGCTGATGGGGCGATAGTTCGGCCCCGACCTTGGTGATAATTTTCACTTCGCTGCGTCGGTGGCTGTTCTGACTCAGCCATTTGCCGATGAACGCTTCCGATTCGCCGCCGCTATTGCCGCTGGCCCAGATGGAATAGGCATCTGCGGTATCAAAGGTGTTGATGCCGAGTTCAAACGCTGCGTCGAGTAGCTTCAGCGAATCTTGTTCGTTGACGGTCCAGCCAAAGACATTGCCGCCTAGCACCAGGCGAGAACTCTCCATCGTAGAACTGCCCAAATAGTCTTTTTTCATACCGGTCCGCCGTTCGATTCAATAATCGGCCCTCTGGTTTTTGGCGTTCAGCCAAACACCTTGCAAGGTGATTGCATCCGTGTGTTTTCTCAGGCCCGCATGCCGTAAAAGAGCAGCTCGGTGATGTTCCTTACCTGAGCGGAGTGGGACTCGACATCCGGCTGCTCCTGGTTGACCAGCCTGAACAACTGCAGGTGTGAATAGTCGTTCAACAAGAAGGCGGCCAGGTCGACGTTGAGGTCTGCGCGTAGCTTGCCAGCCTGTTGCAGCTCTCTGAGCAATCCACTGATTTCAGCCCTGAGCGCATCGTTCATGGCGCGATAGCCTTCGGGCAGCCCGTTGTCGCCGCCAAACAATATCAATGGCAGCAGTTCACGCCAGAGGCTGGGGTGCATGACCTCCAGGGCGTAACCGGTCAGTCGTCGTTCCAGGTAACACATGGCGTCGACCGGATCCTCAATGTCAGGGATCTGGCTGCGGGTGTCCTTGAGTGCACGCTGGTCGGCGTCATGCAGGATTTCCAGAATGATTTCCTGCTTATTACCGAAGTACTTGAACACGGTGGGTGCCGACACCCCAGCCTGGTTGGCGATCTGTTCGATGGTGGTGTTCTGGAAACCCTGACGCTCGAACAGTTCGATCGCTGCCTTGCTGATGGCTTGGCGTCGTTCGACTTTCTGACGCTCACGTAGTCCGCTCACGGGAGATCCCTGTCGCTATGAAAAAGGGAGGGCGGATGTCGCCCAATCATCCATGCAAAATACTTAATCGAGTAAAACATTTAAAGCGATAATTTCTGTAGTGCGCTCTTTCGCGGGAACGAAAGGCTTCGGAGCATCCAGCGAAATGGTTTGTTACCTGGATACCGGTGTGTTTTGCGGTGGCACCGAGCCGCGAGCCGATTCCCATATCGCCGTGTGGTAGCGGGCCGCTGAAAACAAGAAAAGAGACCTCGGTCTCTTTTTTTGTTTCTGTGGCAGACGGCGCGTTCATTGCGTTTGTTCGCAACGCCGAACAACCTGGCTTCAATCAGTTTGTCAGAGGGCGAGGTCAGGGTTTGTCCGCGACCGGGTTCGCCGTCCTCAGCTCGGGCATAGTCTGCGGGGCCGATCGGACAATCACGCTGATGATGGTCAGTGCTGCAATCACCAACCCCGGTGAAGTCGCCAGTAACACCCCGGTGGTGCCGGCCCCGGCCGCCAGAATCTGCCCGGCGGCCAACGGCCCGGCCACCGATCCCAGGCGACCGATGGCCACCGCCGCGCCGACGCCGGTGGCGCGCACCGAGGTCGGGTACGACGGCGGTGCCAGGGCGTAAAGCACCAGCTGCGCGGCCATTACAAACAACCCGGCGGAAAAACCGGCGATGGCCATGGGGACGATGCCCACCGACAGGCCGACCCCGGCCAGCGCCGCCAGCAACCCGGCGTAGACAAACAGCACCACTTTGATGCCGTTGCAGCGATCCAGCAGCAGCCCGCCGAGCAGGGAACCGAGGGCGCCGCCGATGTTGAACAGCATTTGCACCAGACCCGCCTGGGGTTTGCTGAACCCCTGTTCCAGCAACAGCGATGGCAGCCAGTTGAGCAACATGTACATCACGGTCAGGGTAAAGAAGTAGCTCAGCCACAACGCCAGGGTGACGCGGGCCCGATCTTCACCGAACAGCGCCTGGCCGGTTGAAGTGCGCGCCAGGTTGACGCTGCCTTGTTGCTGGCGAAAGGCGCTGGACTCGGGCAGCAGCAGGACCATCAGTGGCACCACCAGCAAGGGCGCGAGACCGCCGATGATGAAGGTCGTCTGCCAATACTCGGTGAAGAGCATGGCGACCACCGCCGCCAGTGCGCCGCCCAACGGCACGCCGGCATACATGATGCTGATCGCAGTACCGCGACGTTGCTCACCCACGGCTTCGGCACACAAGGCAATCAGGTTGGGCAGGGCGGCGCCCAGGCCCAGGCCGGTCATGAAGCGCGCCAGCAGCAGGCTGGAAAAACTGCTGACGTAGGCGGTGCTGAGGGA
This sequence comes from Pseudomonas sp. Pseusp16, assembly GCF_047324915.1. Lineage (NCBI taxonomy): Bacteria > Pseudomonadati > Pseudomonadota > Gammaproteobacteria > Pseudomonadales > Pseudomonadaceae > Pseudomonas > Pseudomonas sp. Pseusp16. The sequence continues at coordinate 1,599,537 of NZ_CP168522.1, forward strand.
GAACAGGCCAAACAGCAGCACGGCGCTGATGAGGATTTTCTTGCGGCCGATGCGATCGGCAATCCAGCCGCCGAAGAAGGCGCCCGGCAGCAAACCGATGATGCCGGCGCTGAATACCCAGCCCATCATTTTCGGATCCAGGGCAAAGGTCTGGCGCAGGCCCGCGGCGGCAGTGCCGGCGGCTTGCAGGTCGAAGCCTTCGATCAGTGCAACGATAAAACACAGGGCAATGGTCAGCGTCGTGCGACGTGATGGGGTGTCCATGGCGAACCTCGTTATTGTTTTTGTTGGGGGCTGAGGGGGGAACGCGAGCCTGTTCGCAGCAGGCGATAACAGGCTGGAATTAAGATTAACAAAGATAACTAAAAAATGAATAGGCAAGGTTTTTTGCTTAAAAACTCAATTAAATTCATTAAAATCAATGTGATGGCATAAGGTTGAGGATGAATTTAAAATATAGATAATAATATTAATGTTCGTTTATCGGTCATTGTGGGTTGACGCCACCTTCAGGCGTTTCCATTCTCTGGCCGGAGATCCTTGGGGAAACCCCGACGATCCCGTTCAAAAACAACAACAAAAAGTGGACATCGAACATGCCAAACCTCCCTCGGGACGCCCTTGCGGCGACCTCATCTTTACCTGTTCGCGCACGTCGCCTGGCCCTGTTGGGCTTGAGTGTGATTGCCACTCCGGCGCTGGCCGAAGGCTTCATCGATGACAGCCACGGCACCTTGACCCTGCGCAATTACTACCTGGATCGGGACTACAAGGACGACGGGGCGAAAACCGCGGCCCGGGAATGGGCCCAGGGTTTCATCATGAATGTGGAGTCGGGCTTTACCCCGGGTACCGTCGGTTTCGGCCTCGACGCCCGCGGCTTGATGGGGGTCAAGCTGGACTCGTCGCCGGACCGCAGCGGCACTGAGTTGTTGCCGGTGTCCGCCAGCGACAAGCGCGCGGCGGACGAGTATTCGCGCCTGGCCATGACCGCCAAGATGCGCTTTGCCCAGACCACGGTGAAGACCGGTGATGTGTCGATCTTCCTGCCGTTCGCTTTCGCCAGTCCGTCACGGCTGCTGCCGCAGACGTTTCGCGGCACCACGCTCAGTTCGAAGGACATCGACGGACTGACCTTCAACACCGGCTACATCGACCGCATCAACAAGCGTGACTCCACCGACTATCAGCCGATGAGCATTGCCTCGCCGAACCGGCGTTTCAACGGCGCGGCCACCTCATCGCACATGGCCTATGTCGGCGGTGATTACCAGGTGAACAAGGATCTGAGCCTGCGTGCCTATCACGCTGAAGTGGCGGACTTGTATCAGCAGAACACCCTGGCGCTGCTGCACAATCTTCAGGTAGGCGAGGGCATACTGACCACTGACTTGCGCAGTTTTTTCAGTGACGAGGACGGCAGCGCCAAGGCCGGCAAGGTGGACAACCGCAACCTCTCGGCGCTGCTCGGCTATCGCTTTGGCGGCCATCGCCTGAGCCTGGGCTATATGCACGCCAGCGGCGATACCGCGACGCCTTATGTGTCGGGCACCGAGTTGATGGGCATGAGCGAGTTGACCATGAGTTCGGACTTTCTCAATGCCAAAGAGCGGACCTGGCAGGCGATCTACGACTATGACTTTGCCGCTGCCGGGGTACCCGGCCTGAAGAGCCGGTTGCGTTATGTGCGCGGGGACCATATCGAACTGGCGGCGCTGAATGCCGACGACCGCAAGGAGCGGGAGTTCCAGATGGAACTGGGGTATGTGATCCAGAGTGGCCCGCTGAAGAACGTCGGGCTGATGGCGCGCAAGTCGATCTATCGCAATGACTTCCCCGCCGGCGCGGCGTTTCGCGATGAAAACCAGACCCGCTTTCTGGTGCTCTACACCGTGCCGATCTGGTAAGTCGTTTCAGGCCTGATAGACCTTCTTCAGCAGCCTGAGCAGCTCTTCGCGCTCCTGGCTGTCGAGGGCGGACGTGGCATCCATGTCGCTCTCGGCAGCGATCAGTTTCAGCTCCTTGAGCAGGGCTTCGCCGGTCTTGCTGAGAAAAATCCCGTAGGAGCGCTTGTCCGGTTTGCAGCGCACCCGCACCGCCAGCGCCCGGCTTTCCAGTTTGTTCAGCAGCGGCACCACTTGCGGCGGCTCGATGGCCAGCGCCTTGGCCAGGTCGGCCTGCATCAGCCCGGGGTTCTGGTCGATGATCGCCAGGGCCGAGAACTGCGCCGGGCGCAAGTCGTGGGTCGAGAGCCGGCCAATCAGGTTCTGGAACAGTTTCAACTGCGCCCGGCGCATGGCGTAACCGATCAGGTCGTCCAGGGCGGCGTCCAGCGACGCCTGGATTTCGCCGCTGTCGGCAGGGGCCTCGGGGGCGGCGGCAATCTTGGAAGATTTAGCCATTGCAGGGTGAATCCTCGGGCTGGCGGTTAAGAAGGCTATCTAGTTTGCCGAGATTGGCCGGGGATAGCCACGACCTCTTGCATATTTCTGGGCGCTGCGCCCGTTTCACGCACGAAAACAATTCGGTTAATTTTATTAATGGTTAATTGACATAACTATATTTGCGGTTTAGTTTTTACCCATCGTCAAGCCAAGAACAAGAGAGTATCGCCATGAGCAATTACGAAGGTCGCTGGACAACCGTCAAAGTGGAAATCGAGGAAGGCATCGCGTGGGTCATCCTCAACCGCCCGGAAAAACGCAACGCCATGAGCCCGACCCTGAACCGCGAGATGATCGACGTTCTGGAAACCCTGGAGCAGGATCCGGACGCCGGTGTACTGGTGCTGACTGGTGCGGGCGAAGCCTGGACTGCGGGCATGGACCTCAAGGAATACTTCCGCGAAGTGGACGCCGGCCCGGAAATCCTTCAGGAAAAAATTCGTCGCGAAGCCTCTCAATGGCAATGGAAACTGCTGCGCATGTACGCCAAGCCGACCATCGCCATGGTCAACGGCTGGTGCTTCGGTGGCGGTTTCAGCCCGCTGGTGGCCTGCGATCTGGCGATCTGCGCCGATGAAGCGACCTTCGGCCTGTCGGAAATCAACTGGGGCATTCCGCCGGGCAATCTGGTGAGCAAGGCGATGGCCGACACCGTGGGCCATCGCCAGTCGCTGTACTACATCATGACCGGCAAGACCTTTGGCGGGCAGAAAGCCGCCGAGATGGGCCTGGTCAACGAGAGCGTACCCCTGGCGCAACTGCGTGAAGTGACGATCGAACTGGCGCGTAATCTGTTGGAGAAGAACCCGGTGGTGCTGCGCGCGGCCAAGCATGGCTTCAAGCGTTGCCGCGAACTCACCTGGGAGCAGAACGAAGATTACCTGTACGCCAAGCTCGATCAGTCGCGCCTGCTGGACACCGAAGGTGGCCGCGAGCAGGGCATGAAGCAGTTTCTCGACGAAAAGAGCATCAAGCCCGGTTTGCAGGCTTACAAGCGCTGAGTTCCGGCGTTGAAATCAAGGCGAGCTGGCCGGACGATCGAGCGTCCGCCAGCTGTTCGCCCCGGCGCCTCGGCGCTACTGTGAACCCCGAGAACGTATTCCCGATAAAGACAATAAAGAGGAATCACCATGCTGGACGTGCCCCTGCTGATTGGCGGCCAGTCGTGCCCCGCCCGAGACGGTCGAACCTTCGAACGGCGTAATCCGGTGACCGGTGAAGTTGTGTCGCGCGTTGCCGCCGCCACCCTGGAAGACGCCGACGCTGCGGTGGCTGCGGCCAAAGCGGCATTCCCCGCCTGGGCAGCGCTGGCCCCCAACGAGCGACGCACCCGGTTACTGCGTGCGGCTGAACAGTTGCAGGCCCGAAGCGCGGAATTCATCGCGGCGGCCGGCGAGACCGGTGCCATGGCCAACTGGTACGGTTTCAATGTGCACCTGGCGTCCAACATGCTGCGCGAAGCCGCGTGCATGACCACCCAGATCAACGGCGAAATCATTCCCTCGGATGTGCCCGGCAGCTTCGCGATGGCCCTGCGTCAACCCTGTGGCGTGGTGTTGGGCATCGCGCCCTGGAACGCGCCGGTGATCCTCGCCACCCGCGCCATCGCCATGCCGCTGGCTTGCGGCAACACCGTTGTGCTCAAGGCGTCGGAACTGAGCCCGGCGGTGCACCGGTTGATCGGCCAGGTGTTGCAAGACGCCGGCCTCGGCGATGGCGTGGTCAACGTCATCAGCAATGCGCCCCAGGATGCCGCGGCGATTGTCGAGCGGCTGATCGCCAACCCGGCGGTGCGTCGGGTCAACTTCACCGGCTCGACCCATGTCGGGCGCATCGTCGGCGAGCTGTCGGCGCGTCATCTCAAGCCGGCGTTGCTGGAACTGGGCGGCAAGGCGCCGTTCCTGGTGCTGGAGGATGCCGACCTGGATGCGGCGGTGGAGGCTGCGGCCTTCGGTGCCTTCTTCAATCAGGGGCAGATTTGCATGTCCACCGAGCGCCTGATCGTCGATGCCAAGGTGGCCGTTGCCTTTGTCGCCAAACTGGCGGCGAAGATCGCCACCTTGCCCGCCGGCAACCCCAATGCCGAAGGTTCGGTGCTTGGCTCCCTGGTGGACAGCAACGCTGGCGAACGGATCAAACTGCTGATCGACGATGCCCTCGACAAGGGCGCAACCCTGGTTGCGGGTGGCCGGTTGGAGGGCAGCATCCTGCAGCCGACTTTGCTCGACGGTGTCACCGATGCCATGCGCCTGTACCGTGAAGAGTCCTTTGGCCCGGTGGCGGTGGTGCTGCGAGGTGAGGGCGATGAAGAACTGTTGCGTTTGGCCAACGATTCCGAGTTCGGCCTGTCGGCGGCGATCTTCAGTCGTGACACCAGCCGTGCTCTGGCCCTGGCTCAGCGGGTTGAATCGGGTATTTGCCATATCAACGGTCCGACCGTGCACGACGAGGCGCAGATGCCCTTCGGCGGGGTCAAGTCCAGCGGCTATGGCAGTTTCGGCGGCAAGGCGTCCATCGAGCACTTCACCCAATTGCGCTGGGTGACCTTGCAGAACGGACCGCGGCACTACCCGATCTGAGCAGCCGTCGCAGCGCGGGGCGACGAATGCTGGAGAGCGATCGCCGCCCGCGTGCAGGCCAGTCATAACAATAACAAGGCTGCGATGCCCCGGTTGACTGCTTCCCGGCGGACCGGTGGCGTGCCTTGATGGAGAACAAGCACGTGAGTTCCGAATTCAGATCGCCACCCCAGACCGAAGCCAGTGCGCCGCGCTATCGGCAGGTCTCCATCGGCCGTCCTGCGGTCGAGGTCAGCGAAGAGCAGGGCATCCTGCATATGCGCTCCCTGGAGCCTTTGGCCGAGTTGCCTGCACGCTTGCTCGATCGCCTGGTGCATTGGGCCCAAGTGCGCCCGCAACAGACCTTTATCGCTGCTCGCCAGGAGGGCGGCGACTGGCGCCGGGTGAGTTACGCCGAAATGCTGACCAGCGTCCGCGCCATTGCCCAGAGCCTGCTGAGTTACGGCCTGTCGGCCGAACGACCGCTGGCGATCCTCTCGGGCAACGACATCGAGCATTTGCAGATTGCGCTGGGTGCCATGTACGCCGGCATTCCCTATAGCCCGGTCTCACCGGCCTATTCGTTGCTGTCTCAGGATTTCGCCAAGCTGCGGCATGTTTGCGACCTGCTGCAACCAGGTCTGGTGTTCATCAGCGACGCCGCGACCTATCAGCGGGCGATCGAGGCGGTGTTGCCAGTGAAAACGCCACTGATCACCGTGCGTGGCCAAATACCGGGCCGGCATCAGGCGAGCTTTGCCAGCCTGCTGGAACAGCCCGGCGGTGCCGAGGCCGAGTGCGCCTTCACGGCTACCGGGCCGGACAGCATCGCCAAGTTTCTGTTTACCTCAGGTTCCACCAAGCTGCCCAAGGCGGTGGTCACCACCCAGCGCATGCTCTGCGCCAACCAGCAGATGCTGTTGCAAACCTTCCCGGTGTTCGGCGAAGAACCACCGGTACTGGTGGACTGGCTACCGTGGAATCACACCTTCGGCGGCAGCCACAACGTCGGCATCGTGCTGTACAACGGCGGCACCTTTTACCTGGACGACGGCAAGCCCACCGCCCAGGGCTTTGCCGAAACACTGCGCAACCTCAAAGAAGTATCGCCCACCGCCTACCTGACCGTGCCCAAGGGCTGGGAAGAACTGGTGAGCGCCCTGGAGCAGGACGGCGAGTTGCGCGAATTTTTCTTCTCGCGCATGAAGCTGTTCTTCTTCGCCGCTGCCGGCTTGTCCCAGAGGATTTGGGATCGCCTGGATCGGGTCGCCGAACAGCATTGTGGCGAACGCATTCGTATGATGGCCGGGCTCGGTATGACTGAGGCGGCGCCGTCCTGCACATTCACGACCGGGCCACTGTCCATGGCCGGTTATATCGGTCTGCCGGCTCCAGGTTGTGAAGTGCGGCTGGTGCCGGTGGACGGCAAGCTGGAAGGGCGTTTCCGCGGGCCGCACATCATGCCCGGTTACTGGCGCGCGGCGCAGCAGACCGCCGAGGTGTTCGACGAGCAGGGTTTCTATTGTTCTGGTGATGCGCTGAAACTGGCTGACGCCCGTGATCCGCAACTGGGGCTGATGTTCGACGGGCGCATCGCCGAGGACTTCAAGCTGAGCTCCGGCGTGTTTGTCAGCGTCGGCCCGCTGCGCAATCGCGCGGTGCTCGAAGGTTCGCCCTATGTTCAGGACCTGGTGGTGGCCGCGCCGGACCGCGAGTGCCTGGGTGCACTGGTCTTTCCCCGGTTGTTTGAGTGCCGACGTCTGGCCGGTTTGAGTGCCCACGCCAGCGATGCCGAGGTTCTGGCCAGCGCGCCGGTGCGTCAGTGGTTCGGCGATTGGCTGCAACGGCTCAACCGCGACGCCACCGGTAATGCCAGCCGCCTGGAATGGATCGCGCTGCTCGACGAACCTGCTTCCATCGACCGTGGTGAAATCACCGACAAGGGCTCGATCAACCAGCGCGCGGTGCTGCAGTGGCGAGCCGATAAGGTCGAGGCGCTGTATCGCGGTGAAGAGCCTTCCATCCTGCGTGCCGGACCACAACCGTGAGCGGCGCAGGGCAGTATTCGAGCTTCTGCGATGTGGCCATTTTCGAAGCACTGCGCACGCCTTGGGTCGACCTTGGCGGAGCCTTGGCTCAGGTCTCGCCGATCGATCTGGGGATCAAGGTCGGGCGCGAGGTGCTGGCCCGCGCCGCTATCGATCCGTCGTCGGTGGACAGCGTGCTCGCCGGCTCCATGGCTCAGGCCAGTTTCGATGCTTACCTGCTGCCTCGGCATATCGGCCTTTACAGCGGCGTGCCGCAAGAGACTCCGGCACTGGGAGTGCAGCGCATCTGCGCCACCGGTTTCGAACTCTTGCGGCAGGCCGCCAGGCAGCTGGATGACGGCGTGCAGCTGGCCCTGTGTGTGGCGGCCGAATCGATGTCGCGCAATCCGATTGCCGCCTACACCCACCGAGGTGGTTTCCGGCTCGGTGCCGAGGTGGCGTTCAAGGACTTTCTCTGGGAAGCCCTCTACGACCCGGCCCCGGGCGTAGACATGATCACCACCGCCGACAACCTGGCCCGACGACATGGCCTGAGCCGCGAAGCGGTGGATCGCTACGCGCTCGGCAGTCATCAGCTGGCGCTGCAGGCCCAGGCTGACGGCTGGTTCGAACCGGAACTGGTGGCGGTTGGCAATGAGCGTTTTGAACTGGCCGGCTATCAGCCACGGAGTATTGAGTTGCCACGGGGCGTGGACCGCGTGACGCGCGATAGCCACCCGCGACCCACCGATCCGGGCGCTTTGAGCCGGTTGCGGGCGGTGCATGCCGGCGGTGTGCAAACGGCCGGCAACAGTTGCGCGGTGGTCGATGGTGCGGCGGCCGCACTGGTGGGGCGCGCTTCTGCGGCCCGGCGTCCGGTGTTGGCTCATTTACTGGCCAGTGCCGTGGTGGGCGTGGCACCGGAGTTCATGGGCATCGGACCTGCACCCGCTATCCAGTTGCTGTTGCAACGCAGCGGGTTGGCCCTTGGCGACATCGGCTTGGTGGAAATCAACGAAGCCCAGGCGGCTCAGGTGCTGGCCGTGGCACAGGTGCTGGAACTGGATGGCGACCGGCTCAATCGGCGGGGCGGCTCCATCGCCCTGGGACATCCCTTGGCCGCCAGTGGATTGCGCCTGGTGCTGACCCTGGCCCGGCAACTGCGCGAAGGCAATCTGCGTTATGGCATTGCCGCCGCCTGTGTCGGCGGCGGGCAGGGCATGGCACTGCTGATCGAGAACCCGGCCTATCAAGGCTGAGGCAGAACAACGCGTCCTTTTTGATGTGAGTGTGCTGCCCAAACCCGGCGTCACCATCTTGCGTTACTATGCAGACCCACCTTTCTGGAAGTTGCCTGGATGAGTAAGCCCGGTCAAACGGTGCTGGTCGCATTGCGCAAGATGATCGCCTCGGGCGAGCTGGCGGCGGGCGAACGGCTGATGGAGATCCCCACGGCGGAGCTGTTTGGCGTCTCGCGGATGCCGGTGCGCATGGCGTTCCGCACACTGGAGCAGGAAGGCTTGCTGGTGCGCTCTGGCGGGCGCGGGTTTCAGGTGCGTTCGGTCAGCCCAGATGACATTGCCGGTGCGGTCGAAGTACGGGGCGTACTCGAAGGCCTGGCGGCGCGTCAGGCCGCCGAGCGCGGGCTCTCGGACGAAGCCCGGGCGACCCTCGAACAGTGCCTGATGCAGGGCGATCAGCTGTTCGACAAAGGGTACGTGACCATAGAAGACCTGGAGGTCTATCACGACCTCAACATGCGTTTTCACGAGGTGATCGTCGAAGGCAGCCACAACCCGGCGATAGCCGACGCCCTGGCGCGCAACGATCATTTGCCCTTCGCTTCAGTGACAGCCCTGGCCGTGGACCGCAACGACATGGTCCGGGAATACCGACGCTTCAACTATGCCCACATGCAACACCATTCGGTGTTCGATGCCTTGGTCAACCGCCAGGGCGCGCGTGCCGAAGCGATCATGCGCGAACACGCCAACGCCACGTTGCGCTACGCCGAGATCTTCGGCTCAGCGACGGCTGACGAGCGGATGAAGGTCATTCTCCGCTCGGAATAGGCGCGGCGTTCTAGATATCCAGCACCAGCAGCGGCGTTTTCGAGCGCGAGCAGCAAGGGGTGAACTGGTCATTGCAGGCCTGTTCATCCTCGGTGAGGAACAGGTCGCGATGCTCCGGCACGCCCTCCAGAACCCGAGTCAGGCAGGTGCCACAAATTCCCTGTTCGCAGGAAATGGCGACCTCGATGCCCTGATTTTGCAGCACCTGCACCACGCTCTTGTCGGCCGGCACCTCGAAGACCTGACCGCTGCTGGCGACCTTGATCGAGAAACTGCCATCGGCGCCCGTGTCGACGGGGGCAGCGGCGAAATACTCGCGGTGCAGGCATTGCTCCTGCCAGCCCTGCTTCCTGGCTGTGTCCAACACGTGCTGCATGAAGCCGCCGGGGCCACACACATATAAATGAACGTCGCTCTGCGGCGTGGCCAGGACCTTGGCCGCGTCCAGCACGGTGTCGGGTTCCTGATCGAAATGCAGGAACACCCGGTCGGCAAAAGGCGAGTGCTGCAGGCGTTCGACAAAAGCCGCACGGTCCCGTGACCGGGCACAGTAATGCAGCTCGAAATCCGCGCCGCTGTGGGCCAGGCGTTCGGCCATGCACAGGATCGGCGTGATCCCGATACCGCCGGCGAAGAGCAGGCTGCGCCTGGCCTCACGGGCCAGCGGGAACAGGTTGCGCGGCTCACTGATCGGCAGGCACGCGCCGGGGTGGATCTGCTCGTGCATGGCCAGTGAACCGCCCCGGGAGGTCGGGTCCTTGAGCACGCCGATCAGGTAGCGATGACGTTCTTCGGGGTGGTTGCACAGGGAATATTGCCGGATCAAGCCGCCGGGCAGGTGCACATCGATATGCGCACCGGCGCTGAAGGCCGGCAGCGGTCGGTCATCGACACTGGCCAGCTCGTAGCTGCAGATGTCCTGGGCTTCGTTGTTGCGCGATACCACCAGCACTTCGATCATGCCATTGACTCCTGCGGGGCTCGTTCCCTGGCGATCAGGCGCTCCAGAACGCGACGCGACTGCACGCCGCCAGCGTCGATATTGAGCTTGAGCAAGTTGCGCGCGGGATGGCTGAGCAGGTTCTGCTGCTGGCGTTCGAGCATCTCCAGGTCCTCGCTGAAAATCTTGCCCTGGCCCTCGCGAATGCTCGCGGTCAGGGCTTCGTCCTGCGGATTGAAGTTGCGCGCCATGCCCCAGAAGTACCAGATCGAGGTCTCGGTTTGCGGCGTGATGAAGTCGACGACGATGCTCGACGCCTTGAACTGTCGGGGAGCGTGATAACCGCCATGGCCGGCATGGGCCACGCCGACTTCGATCAGCACATGGCTGGGCGGGGTGAAACGACAGATCTGCCAGCGGTCCACCGGCACATCGTCGGCCAGGTTGTTGCCGCGCAGGGCCATGCGCCAGAAAGGCGGGGCCATGATGTTTTCCATGTGGCGGGCGGTGACCACCTCGTCGCCGTCGACCGTGGTCACCGGCGGCGCTTCGTCGATTTCCTTCTGGCCGATGCTGGACGCATGAACGTAGGTTTCATGAGTCAGGTCCATCAGGTTGTCGATCATCAGGCGGTAGTCGCACTGGATGTGGAACAGGCCGCCGCCATAGGCCCACTCGTCACTGACCGCCCATTCCAGATGATGGATCAGCGCTGGATCCGCCAACGCCTGATCGCCGGGCCAGGCCCAGATAAAGCCATAGCGCTCGACCACGGCAAAGGTCTTGTTGCACGGGAAGCCGCGAACCCGTTGCCCGGGCATTTCCACGGCCTTGCCGTCGCACCCCATCACCAGGCCGTGATAGCCGCACACCAGATTGCCGTTTTCCACATAGCCCAAGGACAGCGGCGCGCCGCGATGGGGGCAGAAGTCCTCGACAGCCGCCACCTTGCCCTCGTGCCCGCGGTAAAAAACCATCTTTTCACCGCAGATCTGACGGCCCAGCGGCTTGTCGGCGATTTCATCGGGCGTGCAGGCGACGTACCAGGTGTTCTTGGGGTACATGGAGATTCTCCAAGGTTGTTTGTTGTTATTTAGTGGATCCATTAGCGATGATTTTATGGATTGTTGTCAAATATTATCTACTTTACGATGAATTGTTGGATCCACTAATAGATTGTGAGTCTCCAGGATCAATACCGGCGGGAGTCTCTGAAATCCAGCACCGTCCGGTCGCCAGGAAATTGAGCGCACGCTAAGATCGCCTGCAAACGTTTCGACACCAATGAGGCAACCTCACGGGGCTCTGTAGTGAACATCGACACCCGCATCAAATTCCGTCACCTCGTGTGCTTTCTTGAAATGGCCCGTCAGGGCAGTCTGGCGCGGGCGGCGGATATCCTGGCAGTGAGTCAGCCAGCGATGTCGAAGACGCTCAAGGAGCTGGAGGATCTGCTGGCGGCAAGCCTGTTCATACGCAGTAAAAGTGGTGTAACCCTGACCGAAGCCGGGGTTGCCTTTTTGCGTTATGCCGGGCCTTCGGTGCAGGCGCTGCGTGATGGGGTGAATACCTTGCGCGGTGGCGAATATGCAGCGGGCAAGGTTCGACTCGGTGTGTTGTCGACCGTGGAAAGCTTGCTGGTGCCTGAGGTTGTACGGCGCTTGCACGAGCGCCATTCGGCGCTGGTGGTGAGTGTGGTGACCGGGCCAAGCGCCTATCTGTTGTCGCAGTTGCGGGTGGGCGATGTGGACCTGGTGGTCGGCCGTATGACCGATAGCCCGGAGATTCAGGGACTGACCTTCGAGCATCTGTACAGTGAATCCATGACGCTGGTGGTGCGCCCCGATCATCCCTTGCTGGCCGAGCCACTGGAGCGTAGCGCCCTGGAAGATTTCCCGCTGGTGCTGCCGCTGGCAGGGACGACGATTCGCAAATTTGCCGACAGCCTGTTCGTGCAATGCGGCATCAGCCAGTCGCGGCAGCGTCTGGAAACCTTGTCCGTGACCCTGAGCCGTCGTTATGTGTTGTCCAGCGAGGCGATCTGGATCGCACCACTGGATGCAGTGCGCCTGGATCTGGCAAGCGGCGAACTGTTTGAGATCAATCTGGGGCAGCGCGAACCGGGTGGTTCGGTGGGGATTTCCAGTAACACCAGCTTGCCCTTGTCACTGGCGGCCCAGTGGTGTGTCGAGGTGCTGCGCGAGGTAGGGCAGGCGTATCGCGAAGGGGTTTATCCATAACCATTTGGTAATGTGTTGAGAGCGGCTTTTCAATATTCCCCAGCCTTCTGTTGTTTGAAACTGCGCAGGCAGTGCTCCATAAATCAAACAACAGGAGATCGACATGTCTGATGCAGACAGCAGTCGCTTCGTCATTCGTGACCGTAATTGGCACCCCAAAGCCCTGACCCCTGATTACAAAACCTCTGTCGCCCGTTCTCCACGCCAGGCCTTGGTGAGCATTCCCCAGTCGGCCAGCGAAACCAGCGGCCCGGATTTCTCTCATCTGGAGATGGGGCCGTTCGATAACGACCTGCTACTCAACTTCAATAATGGCGGGTTGCCGGTGGGAGAAAGGATCATCGTTTCCGGCCGGGTCTGTGATCAATACGGCAAGCCAATCCCGCATACCCTGGTGGAGATGTGGCAGGCCAACGCCGGCGGGCGCTACCGGCACAAGAATGATCGATACCTGGCACCACTGGACCCGAATTTCGGCGGTGTCGGCCGCGCCCTGACCGACCGTGACGGCAACTACAGCTTCCGCACCATCAAGCCGGGTCCTTACCCATGGCGTAACGGCCCGAATGAGTGGCGTCCGGCGCACATCCACTTCTCCATCAGCGGGCCATCGATCGCCACGCGCCTGATCACCCAGCTGTATTTCGAAGGCGATCCGCTGATCCCGCTGTGCCCGATCGTCAAGTCGATCGCCAACCCGGACGCGGTTCAGAGCCTGATCGCCCGGCTCGACATGGGTAATGCCAATCCGATGGATTGCCTGGCCTATCGCTTCGACATCGTGCTGCGCGGCCAGCGCAAGACCCACTTCGAAAATTGCTGAGGAGTCCGTCCATGCCTATCGAACTGCTACCCGAAACCCCTTCGCAAACGGCTGGCCCTTACGTGCATATCGGTCTGGCTCTGGCGGCTGCCGGCAACCCGACACGGCCAGGGGAAATCTGGAATCAGATGGCCAAGTCCGGCGCGCCAGGCGAACAGATCCTGCTGATCGGTCATGTCTACGACGGCAACGGTCACCTGGTACGAGACTCGTTTCTGGAGTTTTGGCAGGCCAATCATGAAGGGGTTTACGACCCGGTTTTCGACTCGGAAAAAACCTTCAACAGCTTCGGCCGAACCGCCACCACCTTCGATGCAGGGGAGTGGACACTCAATACCATCAAGCCCGGCGTGGTGAACAATGCCGCCGGGGTGCCGATGGCGCCGCACATCAATGTGTCGCTGTTTGCCCGCGGGATCAATATTCACCTGCAAACCCGGCTGTACTTTGCCGATGAGCCACAAGCCAACGCGAAGTGCCCGGTGCTTAATCTGATCGAGCAACCGCAGCGTCGCGAAACGCTGATAGCGCAGCGTTGCGAGGTGGATGGCAAGGCGGCTTATCGTTTCGACATACGCATTCAGGGGGAGGGGGAGACGGTGTTCTTCGATTTTTAAACCCGCTTCGCGCCGGGCCAGTGAGTTCAACGAGCGAGGCTGACTACCGCACCACAGTCCTCGTTGTTTCGTGCCGCGATATCGTGGTGACCTTTATCAATGCCCGCTGGGTCACTCGCTTCGGGCCACAGCGCATGCTGGGTTTGGGCGCCGTGCTGGCGGGCGGGGCAGGGCTGGCGCTGATGGCGGCGGGGTATACGCAGTGGGGCGGGCTGTGGAGCATCGTACTTTGCATGGTGCTGTACATGGGCGTCACCGGGTTGCTTGGGGCCAATTGCACTGCGAGTCTGATGAGCATGTTCCCGAGGCAGGCAGGGGCGAGTGTCGCCCTGGGTATTTCCGTGCAATTTGCTACCGGGGCGCTGGCCAGTCTGTGGGTCAGTCGCCTGGCCGATGGCACCTCATGGCCCATGTGCCTGGTGGTGGGAAGCTGCGGGCTTGGCTGTCTGGTTGCGTATGGCATCTCGATCCTCGCGCCTGTCAATCCGGTCGCTGCGCGGGATGAAGTGAGTACGCCGCTTCAACCTTGACTTCAACATGCTGGGGCAACGGCAAATACTGGATGGCAAGGCATCTGAGAAGTAATGACCTGAGACGGCGGCAGAACACTTTCGGGCGTCGTGAAGGAGGAAGTAATCGGTGAATAGCGCTTAGAAGCACGCTTCCAGGATTTGCTTCTGGATCCAGACAATGATTTACCTCTGCGTATCAGGCGGGAGAGCTACTCGATACTGAATGTCCGAAGCCGGAGAAGATTCCCGGATTCGCATGATTACATCCCTCAAATTTCGGGAAAATACTTCCGGGTACTTACCAAGTGACACATATGGGAGCAGTTCAATCCTGATGCATCATTTAACATAATATACATTATGCGAACCGCCATATACGGGCCTGAGGGGCTCTGGTGATGTCGAGATTTATGCGTCCAACCAACTGCGTTGCAACCCAATGTTAAGCGCCTCGACTCCAAGCATTGGACTTAACCTAGGGCTACACCCATGAGTTCCATCTGACATTTTAGCTTTTCGCGCCTGCACAGGTGTATGCCTGTCGTCGGAGCCCGCAGTTCTCGGAGAAATCGCGTGAAATTGCCCTAGATTCGCGTGTGCGCGCACCGTATGCGAGTTCGCCTTTCCGTTTGATTTAAGGCGTCTTTTTGGGGGGCGTTTGTTCGTTTACGGCATTACTTACGTCACAGATCCAGCTGCAAACACGTCGCTATGCGAAATCTGCAGCGTTCAGCGTGGAGTTGGTGCCTAGATTTCAAGGTATGCCACACGTGGAAAACACAAACATCCATTGATTCGCATGCAGACGCTGACGGTTTGGCGATGCACACGTTGCGCTCACCAAAACCTGGGTCGATGAAAAGCTCAGTGAAATGCTCGTCCGGTACCGTTGTTAACCACAATTTTGACTTGTTAACCACCGTAGTTAACAAGTCAAAAAACAAGTTTACAGCGTAATAATGAATCTACGTGTTAACCTTGATTTGCCTAGCACGCCTGGGATTTCAAAGCTGCGTAATGCTGTTCGAGCTATGGAGTTTGCCGGTTGGAATGCTTACCTTTACTATCACTTGCACCGCTCTGTCAGCCGCAACTTCCAATTTTTCAACACCCTGCTAGATTAGATTGGACCACGTCAGAGCGGCCTGACGCCGCGTGTCTGGCGAGAGATATGAGCTCTTGAAGATGGTCTACCGCCAATGGGAACGTAATGACCTCTACGTGGAGTCATTAGCTAACTCAACTAAACGGCTATTTAGTTGAGTTAATCCCAAGTGTTCTATGACCAAGGGTCAGATTTATCGCCGGTGTTTTCTTTCCGCATATAGCAAGCCGCGAATAGGCTGACCGGATGGATGCCTGGAGTGCCGCAAAGCTCTTCGAGCTTATCAATCGCAGGACTGGTGCCACCTCGTTCGAGCAGGCTGCGGACACTCCGCATTTGCGCTGACAGAGAACGGAAATGCTAAGCACACGCCAAAACCATTGCTAGCTGCTCGGCATGAGGCCGAAGCGCCTCGTCTGGCTGGTTTCGCTATTAGTATCGAGTACCGACTCCTGTCGCTCAGCCTAAGCAAAGGTGAAAACATGAGCCCGTTAGCAGCATCGCCAGCGACACTTTCTCGCATTTTTAACGAGACAAAACTACCCCTGTAGCGCCTCGCGCTGTCGACCATCTCAAACGTCACCTATCGCCGACGGCGGTCTCATGATGATGGGTGTCTGCCCTCCTCCTTCAACCGAATTTTCACCTTTGGGAATTGACGGAAATTCAGAGCCTTTTATGCCTATGACTATGGCGACGGTGGTAGCGCCATTTATGTCGCCAACTCTTACTACTCTGACTTCAACCTGAAAGATGAGCAGTCCTGGCAAGGGAAACAAGAAAGGCGAATTGCGCGGCGATTGGCAAAAACGCTTGGCGCAATCACGCTGAACCAAGGTTATTGACGATGGCTACCTATTGAGTGATCGATGTTCCAGATAGCGCCCACCGATACTTACGATTAGGTACAGAAGCAACATACCTCCTGCGATACCAAGAGTCGCCGGCGCTCCAAATCGTGCCGCGACCAACCCCGCCAGCATCCCGCCTATAGCCTCAAATCCGAATCGCATGGCGATATAGAATGCGACTACGCGACCACGTAGCGAGCTTGGTGCGCCGCTTTGCAACTGCATATTTGTGCTCACGTTGCTCATCGTGATGCCGAAGCCAAGCAGCACCAATCCAAATAATGCCATCGGCAAGCTTCCGGCGAGGAACACTCCCAGCAGCGCGAAGCCGCAGACAAGCGCTCCGCCATCGGTGAAATATCGCAAACGAGACAGCGATCCACTGAAGGCTAAAATCAGGGTTGCCACGAAAGCACCAGCACCGGCGGCGCCCCATACACGGCGGCCTCGGTGGCCCAGATGGTCTTGCCATCGATGCAGATAGCAATCTCTACATTGCCCATACCGGTTTCGGCTCAATCTGGAAACTATCAAAAGTCGCAGAGCCTCTGCAGCGCATCGTCTCCTGTGCCGGCATCAGCAATACCAACCTGGCGTTCGGTTGCGAGGATGGTCGGTATCGGCATTTGGCTCCCGCAAATCATCAAAAGCCTCGGTATCGCCAGCGGCATGGTAGGACTGGTCGTGGCCCTCCCCTATCTGCTAGGTGCGATTGCCATGACTCTATGGGCTCGCTTGGCCAATCAAAGCCGACTACGCTTACCTTATGTTGTGGGCGCTTTGTCGATGGCTGCTGCGGGGCTTGTCGCTGCGGCATTAATTGAGCATCCAGTTTTGAAGATTGCCTGCCTCTGTTTAACTGTCGCAAGCATCCTTTCCTTCCAAGCGACGTTCTGGGCAATCCCATCAACCTTCCTCACTGGTCGCGCCGCTGCTGGTGGGCTTGCAATGATTGTATCAATCGGCAATCTCGGCGGATTTACGGGCCCCTTCATGATTGGCCTGATCAAAGATGCCACCCATAGCTACTCGATGCCTTTCTTCGCGGTGGCGGCAATACTTTTGGTTGGGACATGCTTGATGGTGTGGCTGGGAGATCCCGCTCGACTAAAGCCAGAGAATCACCAAGTAGCCACTAGCACTGCCTAATTGGGTCAATACCAGTAGCCCGCCATTTGCTGGATGGGTAATAAAAAGAGCCCGCGCCTAGGGCCGCCACTCGCTTTGTGTGAGGAGATACCGCGATGACGACGCTCAACTCCGGGGCCCAGCCCCAGAACCGCACGCCACAATCCATAGGCTTTCTGCTGCTGGATAATTTCACATTGATTTCCCTGGCCTCGGCGGTCGAACCGCTGCGTATGGCCAACCAGCTATCGGGTCGTGAGCTGTATCGCTGGTCTACCCTGACCGTAGATGGCGGTCAGGTGTGGGCCAGTGACGGCCTGCAAATCACCCCCGACGCCGCCATGCACAAGGCCCCGACCCTGGACACTGTGATCGTTTGCGGTGGCATCGCTATTCAACGCACCGTTACCCGTGAGCACATTACTTGGCTGCAGAGCCAGGCGCGTCAGTCCAAGCGCCTCGGCGCGGTGTGCACCGGCAGTTGGGCATTGGCCAGCGCCGGCTTGCTTGATGGATTCGATTGCAGCGTGCACTGGGAATGTCTGGCCGCCATGCAGGAAGCCTTCCCGCGAGTGAACATGAGCACCCGGCTGTTCACCCTCGATCGCAACCGCTTCACCAGCTCCGGCGGCACCGCGCCGCTGGATATGATGCTGCACCTGATCAGTCGCGATCACGGTCGTGAACTGTCGGCGGCGATCTCGGAAATGTTCGTCTACGAGCGCATCCGCAACGAACAAGATCATCAGCGCGTGCCACTCAAGCACATGCTCGGCACCAACCAGCCGAAGCTGCAGGAAATCGTCGCACTGATGGAAGCCAACCTGGAAGAACCGATTGATCTGGATGAGCTGGCCGTCTACGTTTCGGTGTCGCGCCGTCAACTCGAGCGCCTGTTCCAGAAGTACCTGCACTGCTCGCCATCGCGGTACTACTTGAAACTACGCCTGGTTCGTGCACGGCAACTGCTTAAGCAAACGCCGATGTCGATCATCGAAGTGGCGTCTATCTGTGGCTTCGTATCTACACCACACTTTTCCAAGTGCTACCGCGAATACTTCGGTACTCCGCCACGCGACGAGCGCGTTAGCTCCAACACCGCGAAACACGTCGCGATGATTCCGTTGCCGCAAACCCTGGTGCTGTCACCGTTGTCCAGGGCGTTGTCGACGCTCAACGACGCCCGCGACGAATCAACCTTTGCCAGCGTCCGTCTTTAGGTTTTGCATCATGCTGAGCCGAAAACTTATTTTCTTCCCAAAATGCGGAGCGTTGAAGGGTGATGCATCTATAAAACCACTACAGCCGGTCGCACCTAATGTAATAGCTAGCTGGCTTCAAACCTGTGCCTGAGGACAGACTTAAGACAGGATTCGTAGTCGAATTCCATGCTGCGCTGGCAATGGAATTGGAGCCGTGAGATTCGATGAGCAAGGATAGAGAAGGCGGGGAAGGCCGGAGCTTGCTCGTCAAGATCAAGGCAGGCGAGCCATTGATGGAGCTTGCGGTGCAGGCGTTACGCCGCTACCACGAGGCACAAGAAACGCAGTCTGTGAAGGACGTGGAGAAGCTACGCCTCGAAGCGGAGGCGTTGTTCGCGGCTGTTCACGAGTATCAACGCCAAGCCCTCGGCGGGCCTAAACCTCAGTTGCATTGAACGAAATCCCGGAGAGCAATCAAGGCAGTATTCGACACGGCCCCAATCGGCGCCGGAATATCGCTGACTTGGCCAACTTTACCTCCCTCCTCCGCCACCCTGCCGACCGACCACGATCCTCAACCTTTAATGTCGTGACGCAGTCCTACAGCCCGGTAACGTGTCGCGTATCGACATGATCTAGAAGCACCGCTTTGATACCATTTCATGATGTTCTCTTCCCATCAGGGAAACAGGGAGACCATAGACCCCCGGCAGGGCCAACCTCCGGGGTTTTGCTTTTCTTCCCCCACCCCGCGTCATAGTCTTAACTGCGGTTCAGCTCTTCGACCAACACCTTGTTAAAACTGGCCGGATCTGACATCTGTGGCACATGGCCTTTGCCTGCAAACTCGATCAACCTCGCTCCCGGAATCAACTTGGCTGCCTACTTCCCAAGGACACGGTAGTAACCGATCTTCGCCTTGATATCAGGCGGGGCAATGAAGCAGTACTCCGCATAAAAAAGGGCCGTAACCGTTCGGGTACCTGTCGCGAACAGGACAGACTTTGCGCTCCCGGCTAGGACGTGACGGTCAGCGTGCGCTGTCGATGATTTGGCCACCGTCTGGTGTCAGGCTGTACCCCGTCAGAAATTGTGCATCCTTGCTGGCGAGGAACAGGACGACCGGCGCAATGTCCTCTTCGGGTGATCCATAACGGCCAAGTGCGTTAGTGGGTGCAGGCACATCGGCTGCAGCCCCCCAAGTGTCAGCGACCGGCATGACATTGTTTACCGTGATCTTGTCAGCGCCCCACTCCCTTGCCGCCGAGCGGGTCAAGGCACGTACCGCCTCCTTCGCCATGTTGTATGGGGCATAACCCTGCAGGCCAATGACACCGGCCAACGATGCAAAGTTGATGACCCTACCTTCCCCGCTGGCTTTGAGGTGGGGGTAGCAGGCTTGCATCGTCCGTAGATAGGCAATCGGCCCCATCTCTAGATTGCGTTGCAATTGCTCGACCGTCAGATCGATAACCGATGAAAAGACGACTGAGGGGTCGAAGGCATTGTTCACAAGAATGTCGATCCGGCCATATTTAGCCACGACCTGTTCAACGGCGTGTTTGATTTGATCCGGATCGGCGATATCACAGACTACGCCGAGGGCGATACCACCCGCTGCCTTGATCTCAGCAACGACGCCAGCAACATTTTCAGCCGTCCGTGAAACGACCGCCACTTTTGCGCCGTCTCTTGCAAAAAGCTTGGCAGTAGCGCGGCCAATACCACGGCCGGCCCCAGTGACGATGGCTACTTTTCCATTGAGTCGAGACATGTTGATCTCCAGTTATCTAGGGGTTTCTTGATGTGCCGTTATTACTTGCCCGTAGGGTGAAGACACGTCACGAGCAGCGTTTTGGGTGAAGAAAGAAGCGACCAACAACACCAGGCAAATAGCCGCCGGCAAGGCACCACGAGGCTTGCGGACATTGATGTGTGCTAATGCCGAGAGCAGCAGGTGATAAAGCATGCCGGCGTAAGCGAGGTCGCTAAGTGGCACGTTGATGCGCAACAGAATCGCGGCCACCGCCAGGATCTTCACTGCAATTAGGATCGGCACGAGATAGGCGGGATAGCCGAGGTCGGCGAATGCTTGACGAACCCAGTCTCTTTTAACCAGGTACATCGTCGCCGAGGCCAGATACAACAACGACAGCAATGTTGTACTGATCCAATAAATGTAGTTTTCGATCATGAAGTTTTCCTAAGCAAGCGTTAATGCGTCGACTTAGGTCAAAGATGTCGCCTAATATGAAAAGCTACAAGTAGGATGAAAAAGTGGTGCTTAGTATGGAAAACCAGACTATTGATGACGATCAGATCAACATGCACGAGGAAATGCGTCGTGCATTTGCGCTCCTCTCAGGCAAGTGGAAGCTGGAAATCATGTGGTTGTTGAACCAGCGAATCTATCGCTTCGGAGAACTTCGCAAGGCGATCAGCGGCATCACGCAGCACATGCTGACAGCACAACTTCGTGAGCTCGAAAACGATGGCCTGGTGTCGCGAACAGTCTTCGCGGAAGTGCCCCCGCGCGTCGAATATGAGATGACGGCAAAGGCCCGTGCGCTCGGGCCAACGATGGAGGCACTTGCGTTGTGGTGGAGCGAGTACGGGAAAAGCGTGCCGGTAAAGCCAAACTCGCGCGGTCGCAAACTTAAAAGCGGTTAAGCATTGAGTGTTGTCGCCCGATTAACCTTCAAAACGTTCCAGGCAGGTATCCACTTATCGCAGCAGATAGCTGCGTTACCACCCTGCTCGACCTAGCCTCAATTCGAAAGGTACTACTGCATGTAGCGGTCAACCCAGTATTTACGTACGGCGCCATGCACGCGTTGCACCGGGTCTTGATTTGGAAACGGCAGCTCGTAGATCCTCTCCAGTTGCGACTTGTTTGGTGCCTCGCGGCATATGTCTGCGTGCTGTCCCGGCGGGTAAGCGCCGACCACCAGAAAGTCGTCGCTGGAGTCCAAGTTGCAGTGACCTGTGCCGGCGGGTAGTAGCAACGCATCTCCTGCCCTGACTTCAACCACAAAGCCATCAGGGCCGCCTAGCATCAAGCGGGCGTGGCCACTGGCGATGCCAAGCACCTCGTGCCCTTCAGTATGATAATGGTGATAGCCGTATACCCCGTCACGCCATTGCGGTGGCCAGCCATTAGCGCTGAAGGTTTCCTCTAACTGTGAAGCCAAATCGATGCGCCGACTTACAATCGCGTTGAGGTATATGAGTACAGGTAGGCGCGGGTTATTGGGAACCCAGCCATTGTGTTCAAGCATCAGTATTTGCATAGAAACTGCCCCAGCTTGTGACCCAAACATTGGAAGATCTCCGTAGCTTAACAACGCTCGCTGTCTGCAATTGCCAGTCGGTTGCACCCACCAGTGAATCCACAAACGATGGCGATTTTTTAAGACAGACAGCTACTGGCTAGAAGCGCTCATTCGCTTTTTGTGGCTCGAAAAATACTTCGCTACCCGTGCTCAGAGCTAATGAGCAAGGCGAAAACACTTAGCGCTTCGAGCGCGTTTTTGAGAAGAAAAAAGCTTCCAGATCGCTCCGGAAGCAAACTGCTGAATACGCAACCGAGGGTGACCAAACCGCATGAGTGCGACTGCTCTTCTCGGCACGCAAATCATGCTTGCGGATTCAAGCAGGAGGAAACCTGTAGGCAGAAAAACGGGTAAAAGCTGATCGAGAGATTTGCATCACTCCTGAACATCCATGAAGTCCCTGGCCCAATTCAAATATGTTTCCGGCAACGTGTAGGTATAGGCCAGTTCGGTAGCGCTTAAGTTTGATGTGCTGCGAGTGAGCTGGCGCTGTTCACGAAGGCAGTCGTAGGTCGCTTTAATGGAGGCGAAATATGCACCATGACCTGAAACAATGATTCGTACACCTAGCTTGGCTAGCCGTTCGTTGTCGTTGAGTCTTGGGTTTCCGTAAGTGACCAACATCAGTGGAATCGTGACGTGCTCCGCGATCTGTTCGAGGTGCGCAAAATCTTGTACGCCAACAATACAAATGCCATCCGCGCCGGCCCGTTGATAAGCGCGCGTTCGGTGAATGACCTCATGCACTGGTAGGGCTGATGCGTTGGTTCGAGCAGTAATCGAAAGCTCTGGGTCAACGCGTGCTTCCAGTGCAGCACGCACTTTGCCTACGCCCTCTTCAGTGCTGATGAGGTCTGTTGATTTACAGCCGAATTGAGCCGGAAGGAAGGTGTCTTCAATCGTGAGTGCCGCTATTCCTGCGCGTTCCAACTCCTGAACCGTGCGCATGACGTTGAGTGCATTTCCGTAACCGTGATCAGCGTCAGCGATGACGGGCAACTGCGCCACACGGCCTATTCTGGCCGCTTGTTCGACAAATTCAGACAGGGTAATGAGTGCGAAGTCTGGTGCAGCCAGAACCTGCAGAGATGCGACTGATCCCCCCAGAATACCCACTTCAAACCCGAGATCGGCGGCAATGCGTGCTGACATCGGATCAAACACTGAAGCCGTCTGGAAACAGTTACTGGATGCCAGCAGCTCGCGAAACGAACGGCGTAATGCTTGGTGGGAAACTCTGGACATGATCGCTCCTCACTGTGGCCGTCATCGTGTGAACGATCAGTGCCAACTCAAAAGTGCGGCGAGACTATCACGCAAAAAATAGCGGGTGATGACGTTTCAGAATGACCCGATGCGCAGACGTCATTACCCATACTTGAGGGATGATTTTCGAGCCTGGGAGCTTCGATCAACTGGCTGTTTTGCCATGGAGATCGCGGGAAGCGCCTTCCAGGGTTTTCCATAAGTTACGCATCGTAGGGTTCTCATTCGTGATGGAGCAGTAGGAGCGTATCTCCAGTCGCGTGCTCCATTCATCACCACCCGCTTTCACCAACTGACCTCGTTGAAGCTCGTCTATGACAGCGCTTTGTGGCAACCATGCCACCCCATAACCCTCGACAGCCATTCGCATCAGTAGCATCGTCATGTCCGCCTCGTAGCACCGCTCCAACATGCATGCAGTCGGGCCATTCTTTATGACGATGTCGGCAACACGGCCTAGAAAAGTCGTAGCTGTATAAGCGAGGTGAGGAACTGATTTGCTGGAGGTGCCCGGTAAGGGATACAGCGGATTCCCATCGCTGTTAGGTGCGCACACAGGGATAAACGCGTCATGACCCAAGGTCAAACTCCCGAACTTTTCCGAATCGAGAAGAATGGGCGCCAAGGGGTGATGATAGACAATCATCAGATCACAACTACCTTCCTCCAGAGATATGACCGCGTCGTGGATGTTGGCGGCAACGACCCGCGCATTGAATTGCTCATTGTGCTGCTGAAATTGCTTCAGCCATTTCGGCAGGAATGTCATCGACAGACTGTGGCCGGCAGTGACCTGGATGGATCGCCCTGGCATCCGCTCTACCTCGCGAAGGCTTGAGCGCAGCCTCATTAACCCCGCTAATGCCTCGCGACTTTCTTCACAAAATGTGCGGCCAGCAGAGGTCAGTTGGACAGGATAGGTGCCACGATCCACCAACTCCGCACCTACCCATTCTTCAAGTGACTTTATACGCCTCGACAAAGCCGACTGGGTCACACAGCGAACCTCCGCAGCCCGAGAAAAATTCTTCCACTCCGCGACCGCCAGAAGATCATCCAGCCATTTGATTTGCATACCGACACCTCATGCCCCGAATGAGCAGTTTACTGCGACCTAGTCAGGAAAAAGCAGCGGTTTCGAAAACTATTCCAAATGCGCATGAGGCTATCTGGATTACTCATCACGCCTTTCCAAGCCCGACCCTAGAATCGAAAACGTTGGTGCGAGGCCACAGAGCTTCGACCGAATGACACTTGTCTCCTGCCAAGTAAAAAAAGCAAAAAAACCACTTGAGGACAGCTCCGTGAAGAAAAATAAACTTCCGCGTCGGATCGCAATTGGCATCGCCTTAGGCGTGCTTGTAGGTTGGGCGTGCCACCACTTCGCAGGGAGCGAACAAAGCGCCAAAGAGATCGCGTCTTACTTCTCGATGGTCACCGACATATTTTTACGCATGATCAAGATGATCATCGCTCCTCTGGTGTTCGCCACCTTGGTCGGCGGCATTGCCAGCATGGGAAACTCCCGCTCCGTTGGGCGCATTGGCCTGCGAGCCATGACCTGGTTCGTCACCGCTTCGGTGATATCGCTGGCAATCGGCATGGGCCTGGTGAACCTGTTCCAACCCGGCGCAGGACTGAACATGGAGGTCGTCCAGCATGCGGCGAGCCCCGTGGTGAACACCGGGGATTTCAGCCTCAAGGTTTTCATCAGTCACGTGTTTCCCCGCAGCATTGCTGAAGCAATGGCCAACAACGAAATCCTGCAAATCGTGGTGTTCTCGTTGTTCTTCGGGTTTGCCTTGGCGGGTGTGAAGCGAGCGGGTTACACAACGATTGTCGATGGCATCGAAGAGCTGGCCAAGGTGATGTTCAAGGTCACGGACTTCGTCATGGCCTTCGCGCCAATCGGCGTTTTCGCAGCCATCGCATCGGCGATCACCACTCAAGGTCTTGGCTTGATAGTCGACTACGGAAAGCTGATTGCCGAGTTCTACTTGGGCATTGTGATTCTGTGGTGCGTGTTGTTCTCTGCCGGCTACCTGTTCCTGGGGCGCTCAGTGTTTACCTTGGGCAAGCTCATCCGCGAACCTGTTCTGTTGGCATTTTCCACTGCCAGTAGCGAGTCCGCATACCCGAAAACCATGGAGGCACTGGAGAAGTTTGGTGCGCCGAAACGCGTATCAAGCTTCGTTCTACCGTTGGGGTACTCATTCAACCTTGATGGCTCGATGATGTATCAAGCGTTCGCCATCATGTTCATTGCTCAGGCCTACAACGTCGACCTGAGCTTCACACAGCAACTGCTCATCTTGCTGACGCTGATGATCACCAGCAAGGGAATGGCGGGTGTAGCCCGAGCATCGGTGGTTGTGGTGGCGGCTACGTTACCCATGTTCAATCTTCCCGAAGCCGGCATTTTGCTGATCCTTGGCATTGACCAATTCCTTGATATGGCCAGGACTGCCACCAACGTCGTTGGCAATAGCATCGCGACGGCTGTGGTTGCCAAATCAGAACCACATGAAGAAGCTGAAGACGTGCCCGGCACTGAGTCTCCGCTCCCAATTCATACTGCAGCCACCGCGTGAGAACCTAACCATGAAAGGTAAATCGAAGCCGTCCAGCGAGTCATCGTTTTCTCGCAAACTAGGTATCGTCGGCGGGCTTGGCTCACTGGCCGGCGGCGATCTTTTCTACAAGTTGGTGAAGTCCAGAGCTGTTCTGGAGGATCAAGGTCGCTATCACTTCCTGTTTGAGCAACACCCCTTCAAAGACGTCCTGATGCCCCTAGATCGGGGCGCCAGCATGACCTCCAGGAAGTTCTATGTTTTCCAGGTTTGTCAGACGTTCGAGGCAAACGAAGTCAATGCAGTCTTACTGCCTTGTTTTGCCAGTCACACCTTTCGTGAGGAGATCCAGGAGGAAATTGGCATACCCGTTCTGGATATGATGGCTGCGTTACGCAAGCACGTGGATCATGTCGCTGAACCTGGTACAACACTGGGCATCATCGCGTCCGACTATGTCAGGCACTCCGGGTTGTTTGAGCGCTATTTCGGGACTGATTTCAAGCTCGTTTATCCAAACGATAACGAACAATCTGGATTGATGGACGCCATGTACGGGGTTAACGGTATTAAAGATGGGTACCTTGACGGGGTGCCGCTGGAGTGTGTTTATCAGGCGTGTATTTCGCTTCAGGATCAAGGGGCCACAATCATCCTGCCTGGCATGACTGAGCTCTCGTTGGTCTGCGGTGATCTTCAACGGCGTGGGTTGACTGTCCTGGATATCAACGAGATTTATGCCACTTTCGCAACTTTGGAGAAAGGCCAGTCGACCCGTCCGCCATTTAAGCTTGGGATCGTGGGTGGAGTGGGGCCAGCGGCAACGGTCGACTTTATGGGTAAGGTCGTTGCGCATACACCGGCAGGTCGAGATCAAGAACACATCAAAATGGTGGTCGAACAAAACCCCCAGATACCTGATCGCACAGCCAACCTGCTGTATGACGAAACCGACCCGACGATGGCGATGTACGCAACATGCAAACGACTCGAGAGTGCTGGAGCCAACGCCATAGCGATTCCGTGCAATACAGCTCACGCATTTGTTGAGCGCATCCAGGCGCACCTACGTGTGCCTATTGTGAACATGCTGACAGAGACGGTAGAGGCTATCGTGCAGAGGTACGGCGCTGGCAAAACCGTAGGGCTGCTAGCGACCTCCGGAACAATTAAAAGTCAGGTGTATCACGAGGCTGCTCGACGAGTTGGATTGCAAATAATTGCCCCTGGTGTCGATTACCAAGCGTTGGTGATGGAGTCAATTTACGGAGACAACGGAATCAAGGCGGGTTTCACAGACGGCATCTGCAAAGACCAGTTACTGACCGCTGCAGAGCACCTGTGTGAACTGGGTGCCGATGTGCTCATCCTGGGGTGCACAGAGCTACCCCTGGTGCTCGAACATAGCGAATCCTACATGATCAAAAATCATGAGGTTGCATTGGTCGATCCGACAACCATTTTGGCATTCAAGTGCATTGAGCTTGCCCGAGAAAATACGCAAAAGCCAAGTCAGCCAGTTGGCTTTTCGACTACGGAAAACCAACTCTAGAATCAACGTCCGCTGATCAATAAAAGGCCCTTCTCGGGCCTTTTTTTACTCAAAACAAGATCACTTAGTCAGCCAAGACTCAATGGTCGCGGGGAATATGACGCTTGCAGTGCTCATGACACCGGAGTGACCATACCGATCTTGATATCAGTGAACACAAAAAAATCACTTCGCCCCTTTTGAAAGAGCGCCGTTCATATGGCTGCTCCAGTGCTCCACCAACTCATCCGTGCGATCAGGAATTCACGAGCTCTTACTGAGCACGATGCAACGAGTGGTACCTACGTACTCTTCAATTAGGTAAAGAGAGTCTCCAACATCAACTCCCTCTCCATGGAGAGGGTTTGTGCATAGGTGTCGGCGCGACTCAGTCTCTATGCCAGCTGCATTAATGTTTCTTCCACTTCAGTCACCATCTTATTGCCCTTGGCGCCTGGCAGCTTCCAGGCCGCGATGACCATACCAAGTGGTATCGATTGATCAATCGGCGCAACAAGCTCTCCACTGTCCAGATACCGTTGGATAAGGCTGCGGCGGCCAATCAGTACCCCTGCCGCCAGCAAGGCCTGCTGCACGGCGATGGAGTACAAGGAAAAACCGGGCCCACGGGCTACGAACTTCTGACCGGGCATGACTGAGCGAGTCCATATCTCCCAGTCACTCCATCCAACATCCGCAATACACCGGACATTGGCAAGGTCATCAGGTTGGGTGATCTGTGACGCCAGCGCAGGTACGCAGACCGGTAGTACTTCCTCGACGGCAAGCATGCGCTGTCCGCGTTCCAGTTGCTCGGTGTAGAACAGGCACAGGTCGAACGGGCTGCGTTTAAGGTTGGGAGGCTCATCGACTGCAGTGACCGATATTTCAATTGGCGCCAGGATTTCGGTGAGGCGGGGAAGTCGCGGCCCAATCCACAATTCCGCCAACGCGGGGGAAGTGACGATATGTACCCGCTGTGGTGCAGAGAGCCGCCGAAGGGTTCGAGCGGCTTCCTCCACGGCATCGAATGCCTCGATGAATTGCTCCTTCATGCTCTCGCCAAGCGCCGTGAGCCTGACACCCTTTGCATGGCGCTCGAACAAGGCTGCGCCATATTCGTTTTCCAGGGCCTTGACCTGTGCTGCGATAGCGCCTGGCGTCACCTTCAACTCATTGGCCGCCCTGGCGAAGCCGCCAAGACGGGCAGACGCCTCGAATGCGCGTAGAGCGTTGAGTTGCAATGTGTGCCTTATGGGCGAGTCCAGGTACATGTCGTGAGCCTCATTTTTTCTAGGCCTAATATTTCAGAAATCTGCCGTTGTTCCCAGTTGGCCCGAGCTTTATTTTGATCAGGCCTTCCTTGCTGACGCGAGTCGCAACGCGCAGCCATCAGTCTGATCACTTTCAAGGAATTCAAATGAACTATCGAAGTGGGACACATGCGTTCATGCACGGTGCTCACACCGCTTCCCCGCTCACCACCGGGGTCATTCCTTTCGGCTTGATCGCTGGTGTCAGCGCTGCCGGGATGGGGATGTCACTCACCACCACCATGGGCATGACGCTGCTTTTCTATTCCGGCTCAGCGCAGATAGCGGTACTGCAGTTACTGCAAAATGGTGCCTTGCCAGTGACCATGGTGATCACCGCACTGGTGATCAATCTTCGCTTTCTGATGTACAGCGCATCGCTGGCGCCTCACCTGCACCACTTGCCCCGGCGCAAGACCTGGCCTCTCTCCTATCTGCTCGCCGACCAGGTTTTCGCACTGTTCAGCCTGAGATCGGCCTCTGGCGAACTGGGGCGGTACGCTTTTCACTACTATGTCGGGGCGGCGATCACGATGTGGCTCGGCTGGACGCTTGCGGTGCTGGCGGGAGTCATCCTGGGCGCGCGTATCCCCGAGGCCTGGTCATTGGGCTTCGCGATTCCGCTGTCATTTCTGGCGCTGCTGATCCCTAGCATTCGTAGTGCTGCAACGCTCTGTGCCGCCGTAGCGGGAGGCACGCTGGCGGTGCTGGCAGTCGATTTACCCTACAACCTGGGCATGCTGACGGCATCCCTTGGCGGGGTCATCGCCGGGCTTACCGTCGAGCTCCTGCGAAAAGACCTGGATACCGCACGCGGCAATGACGCCGAACAGGAGACATCATGAGTGAGCTCTCCCAGTGGGGCCTGTTCCTGTTGATCGGCGCCGGCACCTTCGCTATTCGCCTGTCGTTTATCGAGCTTTATGGAAGCTTGCGCATTCCATCGTTGCTGCGCCGTGCCTTGCTGTACGTGCCGGCGAGCGTGTTGGCCGCGCTGGTCTTGCCGGCGGTGGTGTACCCGGATCGACAGGCGGCGTTCGACTGGAGCAACCCGCAAATTCCCGCCGCCATCCTGGCAGGCCTGGTTGCCTGGCGAACCAAAAGCACCTTGCTCACGCTGGTGGTCGGTTTGGGAGCATTGTGGGCACTGAAAAACTTGGGTGCCTAGCAATCTATTGATTGTTCCGTCGCGTAACCGTGTGTACTCAACAGACGATTGAACACGTCCATAAACGCCTGTCAGGCGTGAGCCGAGCCCAGCCGTTGCCACGATTGGACTCGGTCACTGGTTAGCTAAGCGCGCAGCACCGACCAGCTCGTCCAGCCAATCCTGGTGACCGTTGATCATCGGGTTTGGCTTGGCCCTGGCCAGCTCTTCAGCGGGTTTACCCTTCTGGGTTTCTTGGGTGAGGATGCGCACTCGACCGTCAGACAAATCTTCAATCAGCCAGGCATGGTGAACGTCCAGTCGTGCATCACCCTCACCTGCCCAACCGTGCCATGCAATCCGTCCTGGCTGGCCGTTGATTGGCGGTACGTGCTCGGTACATTGCGCCTCAACTGGAAAACCGAAGGTCTCAAAGTAGAAACGTACACTGTCTTCTAACTCAGGCCCTTTGCCGTCATAGAAACGAATGTTCGCCGAGTTGGCGTAGTACCTCGGCCATTGGGGCGCGTTGCTCAGCAACGGCCAAATATCGGCAGCACTCAGACCAGCGACGATGGTTTCGTTGGAGACAAAGTTCTCGGTAAATCCAGGGATGTAGCCTTCAGGCCAGAAAATCTCGTTCATGTTCGGGGCTCGGTGCAATGGACTGACGCAATAGTCGGTGCTAGCTTGAAATAACGCCAATCGTCATATTTTATTCAGAGCATCATGAATCCTGATATCAGGCACCTCGACTTCAATCTCCTTAAGGCCCTGAACGCATTGCTTGATGAGCGCAGCGTCACTCGCGCTGCCGAGCGACTGAACCTCACCCAGCCGGCGGTCAGCGGAATGCTCACTCGCCTGCGCGAAAGCTTTGATGACCCGTTATTTGTGCGAGCGCAGCGAGGCATCGTGCCGACCCTAAGAGCACAGCAACTGGCGTTGCCTGTTAAACAACTGCTCAGTGATATTGAGCAAATTTTGCAGCCGCAAGCCTTTGATCCAGTCACTGCCAGCATGACGCTCACAATCGCGTCTACCGACTACGCCTTGCGTGCCGTCGTAGTGCCTTTCCTGAGTGCGTTAAGAGTGCAGGCACCGAACATTCGGGTCGCCGTGCAGCCCGTCGACAATCAAAACCTACCCAGTCAGCTGGATCGTGGGGATGTCGACTGGGCGCTGGTGACGCCTGACAGCACTGCGGCGGGTCTTCACGCGGCGAAGTTGTTCGATGAACGCTATGTCTGCGTGATGCGCGCCGATCATCCCGACGCTGTCGGTGAGACCTTGGCGTTGGATCGTTTTTGCGCCCTTGATCACGCGCTTGTCTCCTCCTCTGGAGGGGCCTTCCAAGGAGTAACTGATCAGGCGCTCGCTCGAATTGGCAGGTCGCGGCGAGTGACCGTCTCGGTGACCAATTTCCTGGTACTTCCTGAGATTCTGATGGCCAGTGATCTGATCGCTGTCGTGCCGCGTCGCCTGGCGACGAAATCCAATGATCTCGTCATGCTTGAGCCACCTATAGATATTCCAGGTTTCAGCAAGACAGTGGCCTGGCACGAACGCACTCATCATGACCCCGGTCATAAGTGGTTACGATCACTGCTGATCGACACCTGCAAGACACTCGACTGATGGCATTGAACACTGACCTGAGAAAGGAATAGAAGATGCTCTATTTTCAGGAAATGCTAGGTATTGCCGTGTTTTCAATAACCGGTGTGTTGGCTATCCAAAAAGCCGATGTCGATTTGTTCGGTGCTGTGGTGCTTGGCATCATCACCGCTATTGGTGGCGGCACCCTACGAGATCTGCTGCTGGATCTACCGATCTTCTGGATTGCAGATTTCAATTACATTTGGGCTGCTTTGGTTGCCGCACTGCTGGCGTTTTTTCTGACCCAACGATTACAACGACGTTACAGCCTGCTGCTCTATCTTGATGGTTTGGCGGCTGCCCTGTTTGGGCTGGCAGCTACTGAGAAAGTACTGGATTTGCAGCTCGCCGCACCTTTGGCAGTGATGATGGGCGTGCTGACCAGTATTGGAGGCGGTATAGCACGCGATGTCCTGGCAGGAAGAGTTTCACTGTTGATGTCACGTGAGATATACGCCACGCCAATCTTGTTGGGGTGCACCCTCTACGTCGTGCTGCGCAACATATTCCCGTCGGTCTGGGTCGCCGGTTGGATTGCTTTGATCTTCACCTTCGGCCTGAGGTTTTTAGCCATTTACCTGCATCTTCAAATGCCAGCGATTTTCTCTACCAAGCAGGGTTAATTGTTGGCTGATTTCGTGAACAAGCTTGAGTCCTTTTGCTGCTTTCCCCCTACAAACGGTGCAAAGTGCTTCCCATTTTTTCCTCTCCAAAGGAGCCCGCTATGACCTTGGGCAAACGTGAACTTGCTCGGATCGAGCGCCGTTTAGTTACAACGCTGACCGATGCCTGCGAGACCGCAAAAGGTGAAATCAAAGGCTTCACCTGGCTCACCCACACAGCTGACTTGAACGCCCTTGCTCAAACACTGAAGGTGACTTGGGTGTTCGAAACGTTGACCGAAAAAAAGCTTGCCCAAGCTAGCGCGAAAGAGCGGATTTTCGAGCTGACAGCTATCGCGTTGATCGAGGCAAACATCGATGTGAAGCCTTCAGATCACACTGTCCGATTCGACTCTGAGGAGGAGTGCCAACGCACTCATGGTGGCGATTGGCAGAAGCGCCTTGCGCAGTCACGCGTGACCCAGGGTTATTGACGATGGCTAAAGAAATTGAAAATCCATGCATTTCGGTTTGCCAGTTGAGCGCCGATCTGTGTGTGAGCTGCGGGCGCAGCAAGGAAGACATCAGGAAGTGGAAACGCATGAAGCGGCCTGAAAAAATGGCCGCTGTGCAAAGGGCGAATGTGCGTTTGAAGAGTCTAAAGAAAGCACACTGATAGTCATCTGTCCTAGATAACCGCTTTGGCTCGGTAACTGCCTTTCCGACAGCCAAGCGCGGAGGTATCGACCCTGAAGTTCTCGATCCGAAGGGATGCCTAAACTGGATAGCGCTCGGTGCTCTCAAATTCAGCTCACTGTCTCTGTAAGCTGGATGGGCGCCTTGTTGCTTGCACGGCGTAGAAGCTGGATCTCGAGGTGCCCAGAAGCAATTCACTCATCAGGTATCCCACTCATATCACCGACTTTCACTTGGGCCAGATCCTTCCGGAGCGAAGCCACGTTTTCAGTGCCATTCAATTGCTCGAACTGACGCTGGGCTTCCTGCCAGAGAGGAGCGGTTTTTTGGAACAGTCTCCTGCCCTCCTCGGTCAGCGCTGCGAGGCGACTTCTACCATCGGAGGGTGAGGGACTGATTGAGATCAATCCCCCTTTCTCCAGGAAACCCGCCATTTTCCCCATTGCCGTGCGCTCGATGTCGAGTCGTTCGGCAAGGGTATTGATGCCAGCGCTCCCCATCTCGTGAAGAGCGGCCAGGGTCAGGTATTGGGTGATGCGCAGTCCTGAGGGTTCAAGCTGCGCATCGTAGAAGCGAGTGATCTGCCGACTCGCCTTCCTGATTGCGGAACAATTGCATTGGTCGATCCCTAACGGTTGGCTAACCGGCAGCATGTGCGTATTTCCTCGTGACTACAGATGATTACTTCAAGTGCCCGGCAGGCTAGTTACGCATAGGCATCCCGGTATTTTTCGATGAACGCCTGCACGGACAAGGCAGGTGTACCGGTGATCTTTTCAACGACGTCATTCACACCGGCAAAAACGCCGACCTGGTAATCCTGTGCGACCTCAACCAGATGTTGTGTCAAAGCGGCCGGGAACTGGTACTCGTGCGTCATCTTACGCTCGAACTCTACGATCGATGTCGGGGCGTATTCGATTTTCGCCCCTAGCACCTCACTCATGGCTGCGGCGATTTCGCTCTGACTCATCTCGACCGGGCCGTGCAAAGTGTAAATTTTGCCCCCATGCCCCGCCGGGTTGGCCAGGATATGAGCAATCACTCGCCCTTGATCATCGGTGGCAATGGGCGCGTGACGGCCGTTTCCAAAGGGGAATTCGATTTTCTTATTGGCCCAGATTTCCTTGGCGAAATGAGGGTATGCCAGCCAGTCCGCAAAGAACGTTGGACGCAGATGAGTTGTCGGTACGCCCGACCAGTCGAAGACACGCTCAGAGATCCAGTGATCCTGTGCCAGATGACTCTTGGACTCACGCCGCGCGGAAATCTGCGACATGTTCACGATCGCCTCTACCCCAGCCTCTTTCGCGGCCTGGGCAAAATACGCCGCACCTTCGATGATTCCCGATGCCAGCGGAAAAAGGAAATAGGCCGAACGGATACCTTCCATCGCAGCGCGAATGTCATCGATATTGGTGAAATCACCGATGGCAATCTCGACGCCACGCGCCCTCAACGCGGCGGCTCGCTCATCGTCCTTGCGTACATATGCGCGGACACGTTTACCCAATTTGAGCAATTCATCGATGGTAGCCCCACCGGTACGCCCCGTTGCACCACTTACAAGAATTTCAGCTGCGCTCATGATCTTGGCTCTCTCGATTAGCGGGAGCAAATGTCCCTGGAAGATTAAAATAGGAGCATATGCCCCTATGTGATTTAATTTACGAGCACATGCTCCTACTGTCAACGTGTGTGGACGACCGCTCAGCGGATGGAGGGAAGTTCATTTGCCAAGCAAGGGTGACTTCTACCGAGATTTTTTCCTGTCTCCGGATACGCGGACACGCTTCCATGGCAAAGCTCACGAAACCAGTCGCCCCGCCTGCAGATGCCAGGCAGAAGCGGGTTGTCATATTGGGCCTGCCACCGGTGGACGCGCTCGACGTGATCGGGCCGGCAGAAGTATTCGCGTGGGCGAATCAAATGGCTGACGGAGGAATGGCCCCATAAGTACTTGAACTGGTCTGCTCATCTCCTGACGCGTACCTGGAGAGCGAAACAGGTTTTGAATTCAATGGGCTCAGCACCCTTGAGCAGGAGTGTCGTTCGAACAAACCCATCGATACCCTACTGGTAGCCGCATCGCTGTATTTACCGGTGCGCTGGTTCGCCGCACTGAAGGCTCGTCGCCGCGATATCGGCTGGCTCAATATTTCTGATCGGCAGCGCCACGCTGGTAACCGCCGTGATGATATCCATCCTCGGCTCCGTCGGTTCTGTCGGACTGGTTGGCCGCCCTACTCTTACGCAGCCTGTCGACGCATGGTCAGGATGGCTGCTCCGAAGCAGATGAAGGTCGATCCCACCACACGGCTGACCCATCGTGGTAGCTCTGGCCGGCTCAACACGCCTTAGGCCCGAGAAGGGACTGGCGAACTCGTCACATGTCACTCGGCCCCGTGCTCATTTCACTCCCTCAATACCGTGACGGTGGAAAGCCGCAAGCCGGAACTGTTGATCTGGTGGGGTTGAACTCGGCTGCAAGGTGCCGGTTTTCAAGTCTTCGATTTGATCGCGTAGATGCCCCCGATAATCACTAAGGCCGCTCCAATTACCGTCCAGGTATCAGGCAGCTCACCGAAAATGATCAGGCCTATCAACGTGGCGAAAACTAAAAGCGTGTAGTTGAAGGGCTGCAGGGTTGCAGCAGTGGCGTACTTCAGCGCTTGAATAAGGAAAAGTTGCGCTATTACCCCGGTCAATGACAGCACGCCCATTAATATCCCCTGCATGGGAGTGGGTGTGACCCATCCAGGCAATCCCACAATCGTGACTGCTATTGCTCCAAAGCCCGCCATGTAAAACATGTTTGTCGCGAAGGTGTCGTTCTGGCTGATTTTGCGCGTTAGCACATTGAATACCGCGAACCCCAATGCGGACAGCAGTGGAATCAAGGCTGCAAGCTCGAAGACGCCGGCACCAGGGCGCAGGATTATCAGCGTGCCGGAGAAACCAATAGCGGCAGCAATCCAACGACGAAGCCCTATGAATTCCCCAAGGAAGGCCCCCGCCAATCCCAGGGTCATCAGGGGAAATACGGCGTAGAGCGCATGCATCTCTGCTAGCCCTAAATATCGCAGGCCAATCCCGAATAACGCTATTTCACCCACGCCTATCAGCGCGCGCATGATTTGAAGCCAAGGGTGCCTGCTGTGCAAAGACTCCTTGATGCTCCCTTGGTAAGCCGCATATCCGAGTGCGAAAATGACGAACACCCAGTACCGCACCATGACCAGTTGCGCTACCGGAAGGTCTTTGACAAGTACCTTGGTGACCCCGTCCTGGCTGGCGAAAATCAGCATTGAAAGGAGGCATAAAATAATGCCGAACTGAGGTCTAGTGGCTTGCGATGCAATTACTGCACTTGGCATGGCGAACGGCTTAGCAATCCTTTCTTGATCACCCTTCAACTGCATCTTCGTCATGCCTGTCTCCCTTTGCCCTTGTTCATGCAAAAAATGCATCGCCTACTAGCCACAGCAGGTTTCAGCCGATTTCATCTGCGTCGACGCAAATCGAATTGCGGTGACATGCGACCAACGTCATCCAGCCAAAAACTGCGGAACCCATGGAGCACGCCGACTCTCGAATACTTGGGGCACCTCAATTAAGCAACTTTTGCCGGCTTCCCGCGGCATCGAAAAAGCATTTGACCATTCCCTAACCTACGAAAATCTGAAAAAGGAAAAAAAGTCTAATCGTCTGCGTTAGTGTTCTTTGGCTTTCTTAATTCTGGTCACAATCAACAGCAGTATTCCAAAAGCGATCGGAGCCATGGTCAACATGGCTTTGCGCTCTGAAATTTCTATACCCAGTACGTGCAGCGCGGAGTAGCAAAGCTTAAGTAGGCTCAACAGGTAGTAGGTTATGGCAATAATTGAAAGCCCTTCGACGGCTCTCTGGATTTTTACTTGCGCATCGGCGCGTGAGTTGAGGCTCTTAAGAATTTCCGAGTTTTGCTCTTCCATCTCAACTTGCACACGCGCCTGCAGCAGATCGCCCAGGTTGACCACACTCTTTGCCAATTGATCCAAACGTTGCTCGGTGACAGCGCAGTACCTGACCGTAGGTTTGAAGCGCCGTTCAATGAAGACACCAAGCCTCTGACAACCACCAACATGACTCTCTCTCAGTTCTCCCAGTCGCTCAAAAACTAGCTGTGCATATGCTTGGGTCGCGCTGAAACGGTGACGGGTTTTGGCCTTGAGACTAACAACCTGAGCTGATAACGAAGCAATGTCAGCAAGCAGATTTTTTGCACTCGTTGCATCTAGACTCGTATTGAGCTCTGAAAGACGTACCAGTGTTCTTTCAAATGTAGTGAGCTGATTGCCGAGTTCTTTAGCGGTTGGCAACGCGAGAGAAGCCATCATGCGATAAGTCTCAATTTCGAGCAGTCGTCGAATCATTCTCCCTTGACGGTAAGCATTTAATCCTTTGTTAATGAAAAGAAATCTATTTGTACCTTCGGGGCACAGTTTAAAATCGCTCCAAACAATTGCATCTGAACCACCGATGCACGATCCGCTAGGGTCTTTGAAACCGTAACTGGAAATATCGCCCTTCCAAGACTCCTCAGATCGCACAATTATCTGAACTGAGTTGATGAGTAGTGATAAGTAGGGCTGGGCTAGGTCTTCAAGCTCTTTGGGTAATGAAGCCCAAAAAAGCTCGTTGGTGGCTGAGGTAACGACCTCCGTGAGAGTGAAAAACTCAGCGTGGCGCTCCCATTTCAGCGGATGGCCATTGACGACAACGATGCCCTGAGCGGCACCCGCATCAATAGCCACAGGTGAAAGTCTCTCCAATAGCGAATTGCACTCTTTTTCTTCTCCCAAAAAGGCTAGATGAAAAACATGAGCGGGCTCATCGAAGTACAATGATGGTCGTGCATGTAACTCATTGTGCAAGTATTGTCTTTGAGAATGCATGATGTTTAGACCTGATCAACACGAATATTAAACGGCACTCTTATCTTCTCGAATGACAAGTCAAACACCAAATACTGATTTAGCCATACCATCAGATATAAACCAAGGATGCCGTCCATGAAACGTCGATGGCAACCAAACTAAACTCTCAGAAGCACCTGTCTTGCCTAAGTCGTAGCGCGATGCTATGACGCAACGAATCCTTTTCCAGAAGATCTATATCTACTATATCTTCAATTCCTGCCCCAGCCTCGACCTTCTCAATCAACTCTAAAATGGCTTTCTTCATGAACCAATGGGATGAGCGATCCAGACTTGTGGATACTGTTTTTAGTCTCGCCCTAGTTCCTGCATCCAATTTGATTCCAAGAGTTGTAGTCGACATATTTGTGCTCTCCAAACATACTTCACTGCGCCACTCACTCAATGCTACTGTACGGTAAAGCTATATGGCTTACCGTGCAGCTAATGAATCAACCCCCACAGAGCAAGAAGTGGAGTATCTGTTGATCTCATTGCATGGAGGGATGATGGAGGGTTGAATACCAACCCACCTGCCCCTGGGCTCCACCAACCGATATCTTCTCTAAACCACTCGCCCTGCGATAGGACAAGATAGAACTCAGCTGGCGGGTGATGATGAAATGGATAACTGGTAAAAGGCGCCATTAGCGCCATACCTAATGTTAAAGTTTCGCACTCAAACATCCCTCCTGCACCAGTGATAATCGCATGGCGATGCATCTCTACAAACGTATTCTCCTGGCCAGGCTTGGCTTCACGTTTCATCCAATTAGCATGAGGCAAAATAATGCCTAACGAATCTAACACACACCCAAAATGTTCATTTATCCTTGGCGCAAGGTTAAGGGCCTGAGCTAAGTGAGGTGTCAGAGACTCAGGTAGCTTTTCTGAAGCCTTCAATGTCTCTAAGGTTCTCCACTGCGCCGAAATCAGGGACTTAGCACATGCATCTGCCGAGGCCAGCGCCATGTCAGAAACAGCTATACCATTTAATAAAATCTTATGAAGAGCTTGTAGAAGTAGCTGCCCACTCAAAGATACATCATGATCCGCAGATAGCACGTCAGCATTGTCAGTCATTGCTTTCTACCTTTTCAAAATCATGTCGTTATGACCGCTGGCAGTAGTTCTAAAGCAGATTACATACTGCTTAACTGTTCTAGCAAATCCAAAGGAAGTCTGATCCCACCGTTTTTCGAATCAATCGATGAGTGTTGGCGCTCTAATCCTGGCCTATGGACTCCCATTTCAGTCAATCGAGCCAATTGACTTGCTAGTCGGCTCTCGAATCCTGATGAAAAAAAATTCGGTGCGATAGCTAGAATCAGTAGACCGCAACCTGGTGTCTGAGAGCCTTGGTGGAAAGCCGGTGAGTCAATAGACCAGTTAACGCCTGTTAGACCTGCAGCCAAGACCTCAACCATGAGTATCAAATTAGCTCCGCGGTAACCACCAAAAGGAAGAAGCGCACCACCTAAAGCCTCCAAAGCGTTGCGTGTTGCATTCCCATGCCGATCCACAGCCCATCCATCAGGGATGTCGCTACCCGTCGACGCGGCATGGGCGACATTTACAAATGCAGTTGCGCTACTCGCTTGGTCAAACATTAGGGGTATACCGTCCGCCGTCGGTGCTGCAAATGACAGCGGATTGGTAGAATAGGTCTTGCCCTTAGCATCGGGAACTGCGACGAGCGCTGGGCCATTCGCGACTGCCAAAGCAATCAGCCCGGCCTTGGCCAGGCGAATGGTGTAATCGCCTAACTCACCACTCGTAAAGCTATTGAACTGACTCAACACAGCCATTCCATTTTCGTGTGCGGAGTAACATAACGAGTCAAAACACCGATCTACGCCTAGTTGCGCGATCCCCCCTCGGGCATCTGATCTGAAGATTATTGAGCTAGAGGAAGAAATTCTTGGTTCAGCTCGCGGATCAATTCGACCAGACGAGAATCCGGACAAATAATCAGCTAAGTGACGAAAACCCACAGCGTCGTTACCGCGCCCTTGTGCAGCGACCACTGCTCTGGCAAGCGTATCGGCTACTGCCTGCGAACAACCCTTTGATTCGCAGAGATGCTTCACCCAGGAAACAGCTTCCTCGATTGTAAAGCGATGATCGGTTGCTGTTTTCAAAGGATTTCGCCTATACGGTTTATTCCATGCTGCCTGGGCCCTTAGTTTTCCTTCAAGGACACCAGGCTGCGGAGTAGCTACCGAACAGCTTAAGCTATTACTGACCCGCTGTTGTGGATGCAGTATTGGCGCCAAACATTGCCACAAAGTGAGGTTTGTTGGCTGCGTAGTATTCTGCAACTACCTTGTCTGCCGAGCTATCACGCGCAGAAGCCATCAGTTTCTCAAGGTCAGATTGAGGAATTTTGAAGTTGGCGAAGAATAGAGCAACGTCGGGATGCTCAGCGCTAAAACCCTTGCGAGCAACCGCGTGGATTTGCTCAGCGCCACCGAAAATTTGCTTCGGATCATCCAAATAGCGAAGCGACCACTTGGAAAACATCCAGTGTGGGCTCCATGCGTTAATCAAAGACCATTTGTCACGCTTCAGGTTGCGATCCAACTCGCTCAACATTCCAGACTCTGAAGATGCGACCATCTTATAGCCATCTAGCTTGTATTCTTTAATGGCCTTTTCCGTAAGCTTATATTGGCCGTTACCCACTTCGGAAGTCAGAATTTTGCCGCCGAGTTTTTCCCTCACATCTGGTTTATTAAGATCTTCGACACTGGCGATCTCACTGGTAGGGATGGAAGTAGGCACCGCCATGCCGATCCGACCTTCATACAGCACACCTAGGTCTTCAAGTTTGTCTTTGTATTTATCATAGAAGGACTTGTGAGTGCTCGGCAGCCAGACCATCGGGATCAGGTCGATATTGCCATTAGCCAACGCCTGGAACTGAATACCAATATCGGCCAAAACCAATTTTACCGGTTGCTTCAGGTGGTCTCGCAGTGCTGTGTCTGCCAGCTTTACAGCGATTTCCGTATCCGACCAATTTACCCACCCAATACGGATAGGCGCGGGTTCTTCGGCTTGAGCAATTAAACTGCAGGAGGCCATCGCCAAACCTGCAAGCCAACCGACAAAAGGTTTACTGGAAAACGAACGACTAATCATGGTGCATCTCCGCGTACTGTATTAATGGTTATTGGCAGGGCAGCAGAAGAATCAACCTTCCTCAACATGAGAGCAAACTACCATTACTATCACAAGGGAATTAATATTATACATGCATGAGTTTTAGTTATGTGAAAAATAGCATTTTCACATATTCGGATAATTCGGCCCTCCCCCGCCCTCTGGCGGAACCCACGTAATATTTTGAGTCGGATCCTTAATATCGCAAGTTTTACAATGGATACAGTTTTGCGCATTAATCTGCAATGTCTTGCCGCCCCCTTCGGCCCCTATAATTTCATACACTCCGGCGGGACAGTACCGTTGTGCGGGCTCATCATAAATTGGTAAATTTATCGATATAGGGACACTGGCAACAGCCAACTTCAGATGAGGCGGCTGATTTTCCTCATGATATGTATTAGATAGAAATACCGATGACAAGCGGTCGAAACTTATCACGCCATCAGGTTTAGGATACAACCGTGATGGAGAATCGGTAACAGGTTTCATTTTCTCATGGTCACGAACTTTATCTCGCAGCGTAAATGGCAAACGCCCTTTGAACATATTCTGATCAATGAAATTGAAAGCCCCTCCGAGCACCGATCCGAATTTGTGCATAGCTGGGCCAAAATTTCTACTTCGCTCCAGCTCTTCTCCGAGCCAACTACTGGAAAACAGCGAGTCGTAGTTATTTAGCGGTTGTTCAGACGTAGGATCTGAATCCACTGCTTTGAATATCGCTTGCGCGGCTAGGATCCCGGACTTCATTGCAGAATGAGTGCCTTTGATTTTGGCAAAATTGAGCGTGCCGGCATCGCACCCCACTAACACCCCTCCAGGAAATGCCATTTTAGGGAGTGAGTTGTGCCCGCCTTTGGCTATTGCCCGTGCGCCGTAACTGACTCTTTTCCCATCCTTGAGGTAACGCTGGATGATGGGATGATGCTTGTAACGTTGAAATTCCTCGAAGGGAGATAGATGTGGATTCTCGTAGCAAAGATCTACAATCAGCCCAACAACAACCTGATTATTTGCTGTGTGATACAGGAATGAGCCTCCTGGGTTGTTGTCGTCCAATGGCCATCCTGTCGCGTGCACAACCAGGCCTTCTTCATGGATCGAGGGATCCACATCCCATATCTCCTTGAGACCAATCGCATAATGCTGAGGATCGGAGTCCTTATCTAAGGCGAAATGCTCGATCGCGCGCTTGCCCAGATGACCACGACATCCCTCCGCCAGTACCGTGTAACGCGCACGTAGCTCCATACCTGGCGTGAAGTATCCTGCGCGCTCCTCACCGTTTCGACCTACACCCATGTCACCAGTAATGATTCCTTTGACAACGCCTTGTTCCAGGATCAAATCGCTGGCCGCGAAGCCTGGATAGATTTCCACACCCAAAGCCTCAGCTTGCTCCCCAAGCCACCGGCATAAGTTGCCTAACGAGATGATGTAGTTGCCTTCATTATGGAGCGTCTTAGGTGCCATCCAACCAGGGACTTTTCGAGAGCTTTCTGGCCCAGAGAGCCAGTAGATATCATCCCGAAGAACTTTGGTGTGTACGGGCGCTCCTTTAGCCTCCCAATCAGGGAATAGCTCGTCGAGTGCTCGGGTCTCGAATATTGCGCCCGACAGAATATGGGCTCCGATCTCCGAGCCTTTCTCGACTACGCACACGCTAAGGTCACGACTGGATGCGGCGGCCAGTTGTTTGAGATGGCAAGCAGTTGCCAGACCTGCCGGCCCACCACCCACAATCACTACATCGAACTCCATTTGGTCGCGCTGCACGGGATCACCTAGCTATCATCAGGCTGTTAAAATAAGTATTGATGCTCGTCACGCCAGGCGCCATTCACAGCGCTTTTTCGAGCGCCGGCAATGCCTCAAAGAGATCCGCAACCAACATGTAGTCTGCCACTTGGGCGATTGGGGCCTCTGCGTCCTGGTTAATCGCAACGATTACCTTTGAACCACTCATACCTGCTAAGTGTTGAATGGCTCCGCTTATGCCAACGGCGATATACAACTCCGGCGCGACGATTTTCCCCGTCTGTCCGACTTGGAGGTCGTTGGGTGCAAACCCAGAATCCACTGCTGCACGCGATGCACCTACGGCACCGCCAAGCTTGTCTGCTACACGCTCAACCAATGCAAAATTTTCTTTGCTTTGCATTCCGCGTCCACCAGAAACCACTACACGAGCGCTCGATAATTCAGGCCTTTCGCTAATCGTTAGCTTTTCGCCTACAAAGCGAACATTCGTAGCGATTTTTCCGCCATCGACAGCGGTGACATCACCACGATTCTGCTGTGACGTTGCCTGAGCGAAAGCCGATGAGCGAATAGTGAGTAATTTAACGGGGTCAAGCGATTGAAATGTGGCGATAGCATTGCCTGCATAAATGGGTCGCTGGAAGGTATCCACGGATACAATTTTGCTGACATCCGAAAGCATTCCTACATCCAAGCTCGCCGCGACCCGTGGCAATACACTACGGCCCAAGCTGCTTGCATCAGCAAGTACGTGCGTATAACCCTCAGCCACCACTGAGGAAATCAGTGGCTGAACATTTTCAGGCAATATCTTCTCGAACATTGCCCCCTGGGCTAGCAGTGTCCGATGCACTCCTTGGATAAACGCAGCTTGTTCCGCCACTGCGACAGCGCCCTGCCCGCCAATAACAAGCAGATCAGTTTCTAGGCCCAACTCCACAGCAGCAGTGATCGCACTTAATGTACCTGCCGTAAGCTGTCCGGCTGCGTGCTCGGCTATAACCAGTGTGCGCATCAAATCACCCCCGAAACGTTTTTCAGTTTTTCCACGAGTTCGGATACGGAGCCGACTTTGATGCCTGCTTTACGAACTGGTGGCGGTGCAACCTCTACCAATCGAGTGTGCTCTTTCACACTTGCATCCAGGCTGTCAGCGGCAAGAATCTCAAGCGGCTTCTTCTTGGCTTTCATAATGTTCGGCAATGATGCGTAGCGCGGTTCGTTAAGACGTAAATCGCAGGTAACGACTGCTGGCACTGAAAGCTCCACAGTCTGGCTGCCACCATCGACCTCCCGTTCGACTAACCAGTTGCCATCGGCATAGCTGATCGCAGAGGCAAA
This sequence comes from Pseudomonas sp. Pseusp16, assembly GCF_047324915.1. NCBI lineage: Bacteria > Pseudomonadati > Pseudomonadota > Gammaproteobacteria > Pseudomonadales > Pseudomonadaceae > Pseudomonas > Pseudomonas sp. Pseusp16. The sequence continues at coordinate 1,643,400 of NZ_CP168522.1, forward strand.
GGTGGCCTGACCACTACCAATCAGCTGCGCAACCATTTGCCCGGTCTGATTGTTCTCCTGGTCAATGGCCTGCTTTCCAAAAAGGATCAGTTGCGGTTTCTCTTGATCGATAACCTTGCTCAGGTACTTGGCAACATTTAGCGGCTCAAGAAGCGTGCTCGTCTCGACTAGGAGAGCTCGATCTGCACCAAGTGCCAATGCCGTACGCAGCTGCTCTTGAGCAGCAGAAGTACCCACGGAAACCACCACCACCTCTGACACAACTCCTTTTTCCTTGAGGCGAATCGCCTCCTCCACTGCGATTTCACAGAACGGATTCAAGGACATCTTTACGCCGTTCAGATCTACGTCCGAACCATCAGTTTTCACGCGAACCTTCACGTTCGGGTCGATGGCGCGTTTTACAGCTACGAGCACTTTCATAGTCCTCCCGGGTACTCCTGGATCAATGCATAACTGACGCGAACCAGCCAAACCATTCGCTGTTTCGTCTGGATGTTATCCCTGCTTTTTTGGTCACGCAAGAAAAATGTACACCTGTGTCCTACTCGTTGACACACGTGAACATTCGACATACCGTTGTGTCAAACCAAGCCTGATGTTCTGTTCCAGGAGCGCAACACATGTCCAGCGATCCCTTGCTGCAACCCTATAAGATCAAAAACCTGACACTACGTAATCGCATCATGACCACCTCGCACGAACCGGCATATCCGGTCGACGGCATGCCCAAAGAGCTGTATCGGGCCTACCACGTCGAACGCGCCAAGGCTGGTGTGGCATTGACCATGACCGCCGGTTCCGCCTCGGTATCGCGCGATAGTCCGCCGGTGTTCAACAACGTGTTGGCTTACAAGGACGAAGTGGTTGGATGGATGAAGGATCTGACCGACGAGTGTCATGAACACGGCGCTGCCGTGATGATTCAGCTGACTCACTTGGGCCGCCGTACCCGTTGGGATAAAGCCGACTGGCTGCCAGTGGTATCGCCATCTCACCGCCGCGAAGCATCGCACCGGGCCTTCCCTAAGAAGATGGAAGAATGGGACGTCGAGCGCATCATCAAAGATTACGTTGATGCCGCCGAGCGCATGAAAGCTGCGGGCCTCGATGGTTTGGAACTTCAGGCCTACGGACATTTGATGGATCAGTTCTGGTCACCGTTGACCAACGAACTGGAAGGCCCATACGGCGGCTCCCTGGAAAATCGTTTACGTTTTACGTTCGATATCTTGAGAGGCATCCGCAAGCAATGCGGTGAGGATTTCCTTCTAGGAGTGCGGTACACGGGAGACGAAGATCTGCCCGGGGGATTCGGGGCGCAGGAAGGCATTGCTATTTCGCACATGCTCAAAGATAGCGGCTTGGTTGACTTTCTTAACGTGGTGCGCGGGCACATCGACACCGATGCAGGCCTGACTGACGTGATCCCAATTCAAGGGATGCGCAACTCACCCCATTTGGATTTCGCTGGCGAAATTCGCGCAGCGACAGGTTTCCCAACGTTCCATGCGGCTAAGATTCCCGACGTCGCAACCGCGCGCCACGCCATCGCCTCCGGCAAGATCGACATGGTCGGTATGACTCGTGCTCACATGACCGATCCGCACATTGTGCGCAAGATCATAGAAAAACGTGAGGAAGAGATCCGTCCGTGCGTAGGGGCAAACTACTGTCTGGATCGCATATATCAGGGTGGTGCCGCTTATTGCATCCATAACGCTGCGACTGGGCGTGAAACCACCATGCCCCACGAAATACCTAAAGCGCTAACCAAACGTAAGGTGGTAGTGATCGGAACCGGCCCGGCGGGCCTGGAGGCGGCACGCGTCGCCGGTGAGCGCGGCCACGACGTAACAGTGTTCGAAGCTGCTGACCAACCTGGCGGGCAGATCCGGTTGACGTCTCTTAGTGAGCGTCGGCGTGAAATGATCAGCATCATCGATTGGCGCATGGTGCAATGCGAACGCCTAGGTGTGAAGTTCAATTTCAACACTTGGGCTGAGGCTGAAACGGTACTGGCTGAAGATCCGGATGTTGTGATTGTTGCCACTGGTGGCTTGCCGCACACCGAGGTGCTCAAACAGGGCAATGAACTGGTGGTATCGACTTGGGACATCATCTCTGGCGACGTCAAGCCTGGAAAGAATGTGCTGATCTTTGATGACGCTGGCGACCACGCGGCATTGCAGGCTGCAGAAGTCATCGCCAACAGTGGAGCCAAGGTCGAGATCGTTACACCTGATCGGTCGTTTTCGCCGGAGGTGATGGCGATGAACCTGGTTCCTTACATGCGCAGCCTGCAAGACCTGGACGTTACCTTTACTGTCACCTATCGAGTGGAGTCCGTAGAAAAGCGCGACGGTAAGTTGATTGCCAACTTCGGTAGTGATTACGGCGCTGTACACAAGCAGAGAACGGTTGATCAGGTCGTTATCAACCACGGCACCATTCCTTTGGACGATTTGTACTTCGACCTGCGACCCCATTCGAGCAATGGCGGTGCGGTTGAGCAGCACAACCTTATCGCTGGAAAAGTCCAAAATATTGTTACTAACCCTGAAGGCCGTTTTCAGCTATTCCGAATCGGGGATGCCGTCTCAGCGCGTAACACTCATGCCGCCATCTACGATGCTTTGCGTCTACTGAAAGATATCTAAAACCATGCCCCTGAACTCATAGCTCAGGGGCATTTTTCACACTTAGTATGAGGCTCTTTCATGTCAGCACAGACCTTGAAGTCAAGGGCTGCTGTCGCGTTCGCCCCCAATGAACCGTTGCAGTTAGTCACCATCGATGTAGCCCCACCTAAGGCTGGGGAAGTACGAGTTCGTATTGTCGCCACTGGCGTCTGCCATACAGATGCTTTCACACTTTCGGGAAGCGATCCTGAGGGTATTTTCCCCAGCGTGTTGGGGCACGAAGGTGGTGGTGTAGTAGAAGCAATTGGCGAGGGCGTGACCTCCCTGCAAGTCGGAGATCATGTGATTCCGCTCTATACCGCGGAATGCCGGCAATGCAAGTTCTGCCTTTCCGGAAAGACCAATCTTTGCCAAGCAGTTAGGGCAACCCAGGGTAAAGGTTTGATGCCGGACGGCACCTCACGCTTTTCCTATGAAGGCAAACCGCTTTTCCACTACATGGGTTGCTCGACCTTCTCCGAATACACCGTACTGCCTGAAATTTCTCTGGCGAAGATTCCAAAGGATGCGCCTCTGGATCAGGTTTGCCTGCTCGGTTGCGGAGTGACCACCGGTATTGGTGCCGTACTCAATACCGCCAAGGTAGAAGCTGGTGCTAGCGTCGCAATCTTTGGGCTAGGGGGTATTGGTCTGGCCGCCATCATTGGCGCAAAGATGGCCAACGCAGGCCGCATTATCGCAGTCGATATCAATCCCGCTAAACGCGAGGTTGCAATGTCGTTGGGCGCGACGGACTTCATAAATCCAAAAGAGCATGACAAACCAATTCAGGAAGTCATCGTCGATCTCACTGAGGGCGGCGTGGATTACTCCTTCGAGTGCGTCGGCAACGTGCAGCTGATGCGTGCGGCACTGGAGTGCTGCCACAAGGGTTGGGGGGAATCAATCATCATTGGCGTTGCCGGCGCGGGACAAGAAATCAGCACTCGCCCTTTCCAACTGGTCACGGGCCGTGTGTGGCGCGGCAGCGCTTTTGGCGGCGTGAAGGGCCGCACTGAACTTCCTAGCTATGTCGATAAAGCCAGCCGCGGAGAGATCCCACTGGAAACATTTATCACCCACAACATGCCTCTGGAAGAAATCAACGACGCGTTCGATCTGATGCACTCCGGGCAAAGTATTCGCACCGTCATCCATTTCTGAGATCCATCAGCTCTCAGACCTGAGCAAACAATCACCACCAACAGAAAGGAAACAACGATGTCCGTTTTTACTCATGTAACCGTCGGCACCAATGATTTGCAAAAAGCACGTGCGTTCTATGACGTTGTTTTGAAGGAGATCGGCCTCAATCGCGTAGCGGATCTCGGCGAAGCCGGATCCATCTGGGGCGTCGATAAGCCTTCGTTCTTTGTACTTAAACCTGCTAACGGCAATCCGGCCACTGTCGGCAACGGTGTCACCGTTAGCTTCGAAGCGCCTAACCGAGCTGCAGTTCAAGCTTTCCACGAAGTAGCGCTGGCGAATGGCGGCGTTTGTGAAGGCCAACCAGGCCCTCGTGGCTGGGCAGAAAATGCCTATGCTGCTTACGCTCGTGATGCGGATGGAAACAAACTGGCCGTTTACTGCTTTAAAGCGGTGTAAATAGGCTCACCGAAGCCCTCTTAAGGGAGGGGGCTTCGGTCTATTAAGATTGAAGCCCTTTCCGAGCAACAGAAGCTCCCTTTTGCAGAGCTCTACCAATCTGCTCCTCAAAATGACCAAGAGTCATCGACTGCAAAGCGGCTGCCGTCACACCCCGGTATCCAACCAAGGCATCAATCATTTCCTGAGCGTCGCGCGTGGCCAGAAGCTGGCTGCTATGAACAACAACATTTTTTGCGGCAAGTTGCGCTATATCAGAAGGTATGCCGGCAATAATCGCCTGGTGCGCAAGTGCGGTCATCAGTAAAGCGGGAAAGGCAGGGCCGGTGCCGGAGAGCGCCGATAGATAATCAATGAAGCCCTCTTCCTGAACCTCAGCAGCTGTGCCCACACACTCGAACAAACGCTGCACGAGGCTCTTCAGGGTCGCATCAAGCTCCCCAAAACAATACCAAGGCGTAAAAGACTGTTCGATTTCTACCGCGGCGTTTGGCATCGCCCGTACGACAGCCGAAGCCGAGGTCTGCGCAACAATAGTCTGTGCCGGAATCCCGGCCATCAGGGATACGATTGTTTTGCCAGTAGCATTGATATTGAGGCTGGCGAAGTGCTCAGGTCGAACCGCAATTATCACCAGATCGCTGCGATCCACTAATTCCTGGTTATCCGTGACCAGGCAAGCGCCATGTTGTGCCAAGGGATGGTCACCTGATCGGTTCGAAATGACCAAATTCTCAGCTGGTAACAATGCATTCGCCAACACCGCCTTTGCGATCGATCCACCTAACCAACCCGTTCCGCCAATGATACCTATCGTTTCACTGATCATTGGCAGCCGCCTCCTCGAAGGTGTCCGTCAAAGGGACGAAAGTCCCAGGTTCCGTTTCGGCATAACCGAACTTCCCGTAGAAACGATCCAGCTCACGCTGCTTAGGCACCTTCCCGGTAAAAATACTGACGTAATGAGGGATGCGTGCGAAACGCACGGTGATCAACTCACTCGTGTTCATAGTGATGTAGCCGATTTGAGTAAGATAAATCGTTCGGGCCCGCGCATCAGCGCCATTGCTGTCGTAGCCGAAGCGCTTGAACATGCTGGCTAGAGCACTCATTCGTTGCTCGTCAACGATAGAGACCTCTGCAGCAACCTCATTTGACTGAAGCGCCCAGCTACGGATTGCGAACTCGAATTGCGAGTCGAATAGTTGTGGATTGAGCCAGCATTCAAAGACATTAAGGATCGCCTCGGAAATACTCTCCGCATAGCTTTCGCATTGTCGAATCAACCCACCAGTATTGGTTTCGCGCCAACGTGAAAGTAAGGCAGCAAGCAACTGCTCCCGATCTTCGAAGAACCAGTAGAAACTGGTTCGTGATAGACCAAGACGCTTGGCTAGCGGCATAACCCGAACGGCATCGATGCCCGACTCCTTTAAAACGTCGTAAGCGGCTTCTAGCCACCCCTCAGGCGACCCGCGCCATCCTGTATCCTGAGCCTTATTACGCCCCTTCCCGATCTGGGACATGTCGTTTCACCTTCTTCAATTTTTTGTAGTTTTACTGTACTCTCATGTCCTATAAATGTACACCTGAGTACATTTGGTTGACTTCCCGCCTCGGCGCCTTGAGATCAAGCATCATGAAAATCCAGCCGTTGCCACCTCTCAATAGCTTGGTCGTTTTCGAGGCTGTAGCTCGCCATTTGAGCTTCACTGGCGCCGCAAAAGAACTGAACGTAACCCAGGGGGCCATTAGCCGGCAGATAAGGCTGCTAGAGGATTACCTTGGCGAAAGCTTGTTCGAAAGAAGTACCCGTGAAGTCAGCCTGAATCCAGTGGGTCGGCGGTATTACGGGACTGTACATTTGATGCTGCAGGAGATTGCTAAAGGCACCGAAGAAATTCGACGCTGGCAATCTGGGCGTCAAATCACAGTCATGACCAGTTCAGCCATGGCCTCATTCTGGCTGCTTCCAAAGGTTGCAGATTTTCAACGTATGAACGAAGACGTCGACCTTCGAATCGTGGCCTATGATCGCGTCAAGGACTATTCTCGCCTCGATTGCGATATTGCACTGTATTACTGCCGCACCGCGCCGTCGGATATGATCGTTACACCATTGTTTTCAGAAGAGGTCTTTCCAGTTTGCAGCAGAGACTACCTGGAAAGACACCCTCAAATACGGAACATTGATCAACTCGATACTGCGACATGGCTATGGTTGGATGATCCTCAAACCGACTGGATCGGTTGGCCAGAATGGTTTGACCGATTGGGCTATGAAACTCGAGCACCGCGGCACCGAGTGAACATCAATAACTATTCGATGCTGATTCAATCGGCTCTGATAGGACAGGGTATAGCCTTAGCGTGGTCGCATCTGGTTGGAGATCATCTAGAAACTGGTGCCTTGGTCAAACCGGTCGACAATGTTCTGCAAACGGATGCAAAGTTTTGTCTTTTGGAACACCCCGGACGGGACGGCAATCAGTACGTTGTCAGACGGTTTCGGGAGTGGCTCATGGAACAAGCAAAGGCAATTAATGAATAAATCTCATATAGTAATGAGATAAAATGACTTGCTAGAAAAGCATAAGCTATATAAATACTTTCCTTGAGGTGGAAATAAGCAACTTAAAAAGTGGATCACCATCATGGAACATAAGTCCGACGTCCTTTCGCAAGGATTTCACCACCCTGAAGAGAACGGGATAATTTTCACGTTAAATCCTTATTATCGCCAGCGCCAGGTGCAGATTTCCTTGCGCCCGGACTATTGGCCCACAACCACTCTCAAAAACAAGCAACATAACCACATTCCAACCACAAGCGATTGCATTGACTCGCCCAGCGCTATCGTAGCGGCAACAGTGCCTGCTTTGCATCAGAATGAGAAAAACACTCCCCCATTACCATTAACACCATTAGAAAACACACCGTCATATTGTAATAGCTTTGCGCATGCACGCAGCACCTTCTAAGTCACACTAACGCCAAGACTCAAACAGCGGCATGTTTCTTACGCCGATAATTTATAGAGTCCACTACAAACAAGCGACCAATCAAACTTCCAACGAGTAGAGCTCGGCTGTTCGCCATAATAAAAAGGACTACATTAATGATAATTTCACCTTATTCGATCCCTTCCAACACACGGCGCATTGACCCCGCCAGGCGGCGAGCTTCCCAGCTAAAGGCCGATGGATCCATCGAGGACAATGACCGCGTAGAGATAGGCCCCACGCCCCTAGCTTTCGCTGAATGGGCGCAAATAGGATTACAGCCGCCACACCTACCCTCCATGCGCGAATATCGTCTGCAGCGCATTTGCGCACAACTGATCTCTCGCGATTTGGCCGGCATTCTTCTATTCGACCCACTGAATATTCGCTACGCCACTGACTCTACAAATATGCAGCTATGGACTTCCCACAATCCGGCGAGGGCGTGTTTCATTGCAGCCAGCGGATACATGGTGCTGTGGGATTTCCATGGTTGTGATCACCTATCTGCGCATTTACCGCTGGTCAGCGAACTACGCAGCGGTGCGTCTTTCTTTTATTTCGAAACCGGTGAGCGCACGGATGAGCACGCTCGACATTTCGCTGCCCAGGTTGATGATCTCTTGCGCCAACATGCCGGAACCAATCGTCGCCTTGCGATTGACCGCATCGAAGTCGCGGGAGTCCGTGCTCTCGATGCCCTGGATGTAAATATCTGCAGCGGCCAGGAGATCACTGAATTGGCCCGAGTGATCAAAGGCCCCGAAGAGATCAAGGCTATGCGCTGCGCAGTGGCATCGTGCGAGGCGTCCGTGGCCGAAATGCATCAAGCTCTGCGAGCCGGCGCCACTGAAAATGACATTTGGTCTGTTCTGCACTCTGGCAACATCCGCCGTGGCGGGGAATGGATCGAGACGCGCATTCTCAGCTCCGGCCCGCGCACCAACCCTTGGTATCAGGAGTCCGGCCCACGGGTATTGAGCGACGGCGACCTGTTATCGTTCGACACTGACCTGATCGGCACTTACGGGATGTGCGTAGACATGTCACGCAGTTGGATCTGCGGGGGCGTTGAGCCAACCGCCGAGCAGAAGCGCCTTTATCGAATTGCTCACGAGCATATCACCCGAAATACCGACCTTATCAAACCAGGCGTGCGCTTCACTGAGCTGACCGCCAAGGCTCATCGACTGCCCGAATCGTGCCGCGCCCAGCGTTACGGGGTAATGTTCCATGGCGTCGGATTGTGTGATGAGTACCCATGTATCCGCTACCCGGAAGACGTCAAATCTTATGGATACGAAGGCGAGCTGCAAGCAGGCATGGCTTTGTGTGTGGAGGCCTATATTGGTGAAGTGGGTGGGCGCGATGGAATCAAGCTGGAGAACCAGTTGCTAGTAACTGATGACGGCTATGAATTGCTAACGCGATACCCTTTCGATGACAGCTTCCTGCGTGATTGAACCTTTTTAAGCTAATGCAAGCTTCTCCTGTAATACGCAGCCTGAAACGGCTATGTGCAGGTTTCAAGAAGCCCAAATCAGTCAGCCGAGCCAGTTTATTACAAATTATCATAAGCTATTGAGATAAAATAGTTTGTCGGCTCGGCGATTTTATATAAATATCCACCTCAGGCAAGGACTCCCAACTACAACAAAAGCGAGCCGCCATAATGAACAAGATTAGACCTCTCCTGAAGTCGCTTAACATCCGGTCAAAGAATGCCGGGGCTATTAGCTTTGTTAAGCCTTCCACCTGTTATTCATCGACTGCCCAAACATTGATAACTGCTATCGCGAATTCATCGCGGGGCCGCCTCGTGCTGCCTGTTACCCAAGCAAATTAAAAATCAACCGTTTGAAAAGAGGCAGAAGATGATCATATCAAATCAAAGACTAATTACCGCCAAGTAGCTAGGCGTCCCATAGCGACAACTGAATTCTCGAACAAGCCGAGTAATAGGAGCGACTGTATTTTCCTAGCCCCCCGGACGATCGTGTTCGTGAGTCATTTCTTCCATTAAGCGGATTAGTGATATGTGGATTACACAAGAAAAGCTTCCTTTGGGTGAACACATCGCCCAGTTTGTCGATATGTTAACTCAGCATGGTGCAGGAGTATTTGACTTCATATCTTCGTCGCTGTCTGGAATCATAACTGCTTTCACTCAAGGCCTTCTATGGTTCAACCCCTTAGCCTTGATAGTTATTTTTGCTTCATTGGCTTATTACATCCAACGCAAGATCAGCCTCACAATCTTTGTTGCCGCCTCATTTTTATTGATATTTAATCTTGGCTATTGGCAAGAAACGATGGAGACTCTTGCTCAAGTTTCATTCGCCACTCTTGTATGCGTAATCATCGGTGTCCCTTTAGGCATCGTCGCGGCACATCGCCCCTGGTTCTATGCGGCCCTAAGACCGATACTCGATCTAATGCAAACTGTGCCCACCTTTGTTTATCTGATTCCAACCCTAACCCTTTTCGGTCTGGGGGTAGTTCCGGGATTGATTTCCACAGTGGTATTTGCCATTGCCGCACCAATACGTCTGACCTACCTGGGGATCTGTGATGTTCCAGAAGAGTTGATGGATGCTGGAAAGGCCTTTGGCTGCTCACGTCGCCAACTGTTGTCCCGTATTGAACTGCCTCACGCCATGCCTAGCATCGCTGCTGGCATCACTCAGTGCATCATGTTGTCACTGTCGATGGTGGTGATCGCTGCCCTGGTTGGTGCAGACGGCCTCGGCAAACCTGTAGTAAACGCGTTGAACACTGCCGACATAGCACTGGGCTTCGAAGCAGGCCTATCCATCGTGCTCTTAGCTATCACGCTCGATCGCATCTGCAAGCAACGAGTAACCATGAAAAGAGGTGACGTATGAGCATCATCCGTTTTGAAGATGTCGACGTCATCTTCTCCAATCGCCCGAAACACGCTCTTGAATTGCTGGATCAAGGCCTTTCGCGCCCTGAGATCCTTAAAAAAACAGGCCTGGTTGTGGGCGTGGAAAAGGCAAACCTGGAAATCAATAAAGGTGAAATCTGCGTGCTTATGGGCCTATCGGGCTCAGGAAAATCAAGTTTGTTGCGCTGTATTAACGGCCTCAACACCGTAAGCCGCGGCAAGCTGTTCGTCGAGCATGAAGGTTCGCAAATCAACATTGCGTCTTGCACCCCGGCAGAGCTGAAAATGATGCGCACCAAGCGTATCGCCATGGTGTTCCAAAAATTCGCCCTTATGCCTTGGCTCACAGTTCGCGAGAACATCAGCTTCGGCTTGGAAATGCAAAATCGCCCGGAGGCTGAACGACGTAAGCTGGTCGATGAAAAGCTTGAACTGGTGGGTTTGACACAATGGCGCAACAAGAGGCCGGATGAGCTATCGGGGGGTATGCAACAACGCGTAGGTCTAGCTCGCGCATTAGCGATGGATGCAGATATTCTGTTGATGGATGAGCCCTTCTCTGCCCTCGATCCGCTAATTCGACAAGGTCTTCAAGACGAGCTGCTTGATCTGCAACGCAAGCTGCATAAGACAATCGTGTTCGTTAGTCATGACCTGGACGAAGCACTTAAACTGGGCACGCGAATTGCCATCATGAAAGACGGCAAAATTATTCAATACAGCAAGCCCGAAGAGATTGTGCTAAATCCGGCCGATGACTACGTACGCAATTTCGTCGCTCATACCAATCCATTGAATGTGCTGTGTGCAAAGAGCTTGATGACCGAACTGGGCCAATGCGTTTTCGCTCGTGATGAATATTGCTTGGATACCACTCAAAACCTCTGGATGGTAGTAGGACTATCCCGTCGCTTAGAAAGTATTCGACGCGGTGCTATCGCTGTGGAGCCGCAAACATGGAATCCAACAAAAGGTATCGAGACCTTGCGTCGGCAAGTAACTTTGATATCGCCAGACACTAGCATGAGAGATGCACTTCAGATCCGCTACGAAACTGGACACCCACTGATTGTACAAGATGAGAGCCACGCTGTTCTTGGCGTCTTGGGTGATGGCGAACTGTATCGGGCATTACTCGGACATAACGTATCACCACCTGTTCCACTCGGAGCACTGGAAGAGTCCTCGGTTGCATAATTAGGCCAGCGATGCCGAAGTCGGCATCGCAACGCAAACTTACTGCTGCAAATTCGATATGAGCCCTGGAGCGTGCATATGCAACCCAGCGAAATAAATAAAACAGTTAAAGGCTATCGACGGCTAATACCTTCCATGAATGCTTTGCTTGAGTTCGAAGCGGTGGCAAGGCTCAGCAGCTTTACGTTGGCGGCTCAAGAATTGGGAGTGACGCAAGCGGCGGTGAGTAAACAAGTTAAGTTACTAGAGGACACCCTAGAGACGAAACTGTTTCATCGCCTTCATCGCGCGATCAAGTTGACTAGCGAGGGTTGTATCCTTCATTCGGCGGTAGCAGCATCTATCCATCGAATGGCATGCGTATACGACAAAATCGCTGAGGGAATTTATGACCAAGAACAAGAAATCGTTCTTGCATGCACTTCAGCATTCTCTCAGTTTAGAATTCTTCCAAGATTGAGCATGTTGCGTGCAATTGAACCTAAATTAAAATTGCGATTATTTACGCAGATGCTGACCCCGGACTTCCATCGCGATGACGTCGATTTAGTAATTCGGTATGGCAACGGGAAATGGGACGATGGAAACTCAATTTTTTTATTCGATGAGGAGGTATTCCCTGTCTGCTCACCCTGTTGGCTAGCAGCAAACCCAGCCCCGACATCGATAGTTGATTTTTCGCGCATGGAGCTCATTGACTCAGACGCAACTCTTGACGGTTGGCTAACCTGGAATAGCTGGTGCCGAGAGCTAGGAGATACGCGCCCCAAACTGACTAATATTCTTCGCTGCAGCTCTTATAACGATACGATTCAAGCTGCAACTTTAGGACATGGAATTGCATTAGGTTGGGGCCGAATGGTCTCACACCTTCTCAACAGTGGTGACCTTGTAAGAATAACCCCATACGCTGTTAAGCCAAAAGAGGCTTATTACATGGTAATTCCAAATGGTCGAGAACCAAAACCTTTGACGTATACGCTTATTGATTGGCTGCGAGAAGACAGCCAGCTAAAGCATTGAGATGTTGGCACGAATTCAATACCGCTTGTTCGCACTTCGCCAAGCAATGCGATCGCGAGCGGATTGAAAAAATGACGACCTACTTTGATACAGAATCTGCCGCCACTTATAGACTATTAGTTTGAGCGAGACCGATGATGACTATTACAGCTGTGAAAACGCATCGCGAACTTCTTGCCGATCGCACCCCAGGACATGGTATGCCGGGCGAATTGTTTGGTCGGCAGGATATTTTTGAGACCGACGTAGATATTTTTTTCACAAAACACTGGATCCTAGTCGGAGTTACATCCGACATTCCCGAGCCTGGTGACGTATCTACAATCGATATCGGAAAGTCTTCAATCCTCTTAGTGCGTGATGAAGACGAGCAAGTGCAGGCCTTTCGTAATGTATGCCGTCATCGCGGGGCTCGTTTGAAACAGGCAGGCAAATCGACGGTAGGCATGTTGGTTTGCCCGTATCATCAATGGACTTATGATTTAGATGGAAGCCTTAAACATGCGGCGCACATGGGACAGAACTTTGACCCTAAGTGCAAAAGCTTGATCCCGGTACATACAAAGGTTGTTGGCACACATGTTTTTGTATGTTTAGGCGAAGTGCCACCACAAGACATTTCATATCTTGATCAGATTATGACACCACGCTTTGCTCAATACGATATCTGCAATTCGAAAATTGCCCACGAATCGGAGATTATCGAGAACGGCAATTGGAAATTGGTAATGGAGAACAACCGCGAATGTTATCATTGCGCCGGCACTCATCCTGAACTGACCGCGTCTTTCTTACCTGAGGATTTCGGATTTTGCACGGATGGCCTCGGTGAAGACTCCCTTCAGGCGCTTAAGGAATATCATCTCCGCAATGACGAAACCAAAAAAAACTGGGAGAGTGAAGGCTATATCTGTGATGCAATCGAGCATTTGAGCGAAGATGCAGTAACTCAATTTCGCTCTCAGAGATTGGTAATTGCGGGAAATGGCGAATCTCAAACACTAGATACTCGTGTCGCTTGCTCACGTCTGTTTGGCAACCTCACGCGCCGTGATTTGGGTGATATGCACCTTTGGACGCATAACTCGTGGACACACATCATGAGTGACCATGCTGTAGTGTCATACATCATCCCGTTGGCTCCCGATAAAACATTGGTTCGTACTAAGTGGCTCGTACACGCAGACGCTATCGAGGGCGTCGACTATCAAGTTGATAACCTGACCGTGGTATGGGCCGCAACAAATATGCAAGATGCCAACTTGGTTGGAATCACCTATAGCGGTACTCAAGATCCTGGTTATACGCCTGGGCCATTCTCCGAGTTCACCGAATCCTATGTAGACCAGTTCTCTCGCTGGTATGCCGCGCGCTTGGCCGCGCATGGCGTGTGAGGCATGAACATGACTACTTATGAAAAGTTATCGCTGCCCGTTACCGCTGGTGCCGTTGAGCGTTTTACCGATGCAGAGACTTGGGGCACGTTTGGCTCACAGTGGAATAGCGGTGAACAGAAAACATTGCAATGTTGCGCGGTACGACAGGAAACGCATGACGTAAAGACGTTCATCTTTAGGTGCGCTGACTTCAGCGCGCTCAGTTTCGAGCCAGGTCAGTTCATAACCATTTCACCAATCATTGCGGAGCAGACCGTAGCTCGGTGTTACACCGTGTCGTCATCCCCTACCCGGCCTTTCGCGTTCTCCATTACGGTAAAACGCGTACCCGGTGGGGCTGTGTCAAACTGGCTGCATGACAATCTTAATCCCGGAGATACCCTACGAGCTTCTGGCCCCACGGGAAGTTTTACTCCCGTAGGCCACCCTGCAAAAAAATTGTTGTATCTGTCCGCTGGTTCTGGTGTAACACCTTTGATGTCAATGACCCGAGCTGTCTACGACATGGCAGCAAATCTCGACATTGTCTTCATACATAGTGCACGAACTCCTGTAGATATTATTTTCCATGAGGAATTGCTGAACATGCAAGCCAGCATGCCTGGTTTACGAGTCATCAGCATTTGCGAAGGACACGGTGATACCACGGGATGGCAGCAACCGATCGGAAGACTAAATTTACCACTGTTACATCAACAGGTTCCCGACTTTAAGGAACGAGAAATTTTCACATGTGGCCCGCAAGGTTACATGGATGCGGTGAAGTCACTGCTTAAGGAAGGAGAATTTGATTTCGAGCATTATCATCAGGAAAGCTTCGATATTTCGGTATTGAATGAAGAACCACTGATCGAGCAAATACCTTCGCTAGATCAGCAGGACGTATTTACTGTGACGCTAGCGCGCTCGGGAAAGACTTTCAGCATGTCGGGTAGTCAGACGGTGCTTGCTGCTGCGAAAAAAGCTGGTGCAATCGTGCCCTCTTCCTGCAGCCAAGGAGTTTGCGGAACATGCAAAACAGCTCTTTTAAAAGGTACAGTTGAGATGAATCATAACGGGGGAATTAGGCAGCGTGAAATAGACAAGGGCCTTCGCTTGCTCTGTTGTAGCAAACCAACTTCAGATTTGGTGGTTGATCTATAAAAGCTTTGAGGTCGTGGGGAGAACCGCCATCTCCCCGCACTTTATTATCCGCGACGACTTCCAGATGCCTTTACACACCGACCTAAAAAAAGTTTTACTAGAGCATGTTGAGATCATAAGTGCAAAACGAAAAATACGCTCTTTATATAGAGTTAAAACAAAAAATCCTCACCATGGAGTTCGACCAAGCCCATTCCCTGGACGAGTTTTCACTCAGTGAGCAGTACCATATTTCACGTACACCGACTCGAGAAGTTCTCAGACTACTCGCTGGAGAAGGTTACATTGAGATTAAGGAAAGACGTGGCGCTCGCGTAAAGCCTCTGAAACCCTCGACGATAAGTGACCTGATCTCGGTTGCTCCAATGATTTACTCGGCGATAGGTCGACTTGCGATTCGGAATGTATTGCCTGCACAAATTCAAGACTTGAAACAAGCACAGCAACGGTTCCGGAAAGCCTTATCAACAAGGGACGTGTATGGATTAATTGTCGAAGAACATCGATTCCATTCTATAATCGGTCAAATGTCAGACAACCATTATTTGCAACCTAGCTATGAACGCTTGCTGATTGATGATGTGCGAATGAGCCATAATTTTTATCGTCTTGAGACCTCCGAAATGGACGCCCGACGCAAACTGGCAGCAGAACACCATGATATGTTTATAGAAGCCATAGAAAAGCACGAGGAGGACTCAATCGTAAAATTGATACCTAAGCACTTCGAGCTATCCCGCCAGGCATGGTAAAAACTGTTAACCTGACAACTCTGTTAAACTTTAAGTCATGCCTAACAAAAAAATTATCACACGACATTTTCAACGTCGTGTCGCCCACCAGCAAAACAGTGACCCGAACGTTACTAAGGATGCTCCCTGCCAAAAGTACATTTGCAATGCGGTGCTTAGAATTATTGTACTCATCAACGAAGAAAAAACGGGGGCTAGGTAAGAGACCGCTGCCAGAAAAAGCAAATTGCCAGTCGATAGTCCTTTATTCCACCCCATGTAGCCTAGCGCCATTATCGTAGCGGCACTCACCAACTCCACTAATGCCAGTGGCTTTATGCTTACGACGCTGTAATCGCCGAGTAAATATTTTACCCACAGAGCTAGACTTGTAGCGATAAAAAATAAAGCTGTCGCATCCGTTCCTTTGGAAATGCGCTTTACCACACAGCAGTACACTGCCCATATAACCGCCCCCACTAATGCCAAGCCATAACTCAATGGGTTAACTGCTGCATTGGCCATTATTAACTCAATAGAAAGTCCGCGCCCCTCACTCAGTATCCAGCCAACCCCGAACAGCGAGATCAGCAGACCGGGGACTAGCAGAAAAAAATTAGCATTACGCTGCCCTAACAAGACCGCCAGAAGCAGGGTAAAACATGGCCATAAATAATTGACCAACCCTACCTCGATGGCTTGTTTCCGGTCTTGTGCGAAACCTAGCGCCAAAGCGAGACCCACTTCATAGCTGACAAACAGGATTCCACCCACAATTAGATACGAACAAGGGAATTTCTTTAGCGGCGTCCATCCGTTTAGCAAAATCATCAGCACGCTTGCGGCCGAAAACATTAAAGCTGCACCGATCAATGGGCCGATATCTTCGCTAACTAAACGAATAAGCGGAGGCATTGCACTCCAAAGGAGAATGGCGCCAAAACCGTACATATTTCCTTTTGCGTGTTCCCCACTCATCGTCACCGGCATTCCCCCTTAAACCCAACACAGAATTCGACTAAAAAACTTTTGCTGCAGGCTAGAGTCATAGCCACGCGCCTCATTATGAAATTTTTGCTGCGGATTGGCAGCCAATCGCTTGCCTCCAACGCTCGGTCAAAAGGCAGTAAAAATACGCCTGACTCATTGCTACCAGGATCAATGTCGCAGCATGCGTCTGTTCGAATGCATTGAGGCAAGTCAAATGAATACGAGTCATGAAAGCGCATAAAAACGTCGAAATGTGAATACTCAATGAACGCGAGTGGACAGATGCTATGAATTGCGTGACCAGTGCCAGACCTTAAGCCCGTACCTGTGACGAAGATCTATACCGAGCGTCGAAGAACTAGCACTAGACCTCTAAAAAAGTAGCTACTGCTCACTGCCTTCTGCACAATCTCTGAACGCTACATAAAACATATAATACAGTGACCGAACCTGATGAAACTGCAACCCCTGCCGCCACTGAACAGTCTCGTGGCGTTCGAGGCCGCTGCTCGCCACTTGAGCTTTACCCTGGCAGCACGTGAACTGAACGTCACTCAAGGTGCGATCAGCCGCCAGATACGCGTACTTGAAGACTACTTGGGCACCCCGCTTTTTGTGCGCTCGACCCGTGAAATCAATCTGACCACCACTGGCAGTCAGTACTACGAAAGCGTTCGTGCCACTTTGCAGCAAATCGTCCACGCTACCGCTGGTGTTCGCCACTGGCGAGGAGCTCAGCAAGTAACCGTTATCACCACCACGGCAATGGCATCGTTGTGGCTACTTCCGCTTGTATCGGAATTCCAACGTCAGAACGAAGAAATCGATCTACGCATCATTACCAACGACAAAGTCGAAGACTTTTCGCGACTGGACTGCGATCTCGCACTTTACTATTGCAGTACCCCGCCGCAGAACATGAAGGTAACTCCGCTGTTCAGCGGGGAAATTTTTCCGGTTTGCAGTCCCTCCTTCCTAGCTCAACACCCACAGATTAGTGACCTTGATCAACTCGGCTCCTGCACTTGGCTATGGCTAGAGGATCCGCGACGCGATTGGATCGGATGGAAGGAATGGTTCGAGCGCCTGGGGCATGTGGCACCGGAACCTAGACGGCGCATTGATATAAACAGCTACTCCATGCTGATCCAATCAGCGCTAGCAGGCCAAGGCATTGCGTTGGCCTGGTCTAGCCTGCTCGGCAATTATCTGCAGACCGGCGAACTCGTGCGGCCTACACAAGCCACGTTGATGACTGATGCTCAGTTTTTCCTACTTGAACCCCAAGGCAGAGCTCCGAACAGACAAAGCGTTAGCCGTTTCCGCGAATGGTTGATGGCCCATTTAGCGGAAACGGTTAACGCATGATGAGGACTGGCTAAGGACAGCCACTAAACACCATTGAGACTTTTCCATCGATGGCGTGTCGCATTCGATGATTGTCGTGAGCCGCCAGCGCGGCTCATCTCATTGGGGAGTTTTATGCGAGCTCATGGGAAGACATCATTGCTGGAAAATTACCCTGTTTGATTCCGTAAGGATCGACGATCGGGTCATTTACGGTCGGGCCCATGACTTGGCCTTTAGCGGTGGTCATCGTATCGACCCGCAGGCTCCGCACAAGACTGTAACCGGTAATGAGCAGGAAAAAGGCAATGGGCAGACCGATGATGATGCTCGCCATCTGGATCGCGATCAGTCCGCCGGCTAGCAATAGTCCTGCAGCGATCGCTCCCTCCAGGAAACACCAAAGCACGCGAATCCAATTAGGCGGATTGGTGCAGCCTACGGAATTGAGCATGCATAACACCTGAGTTCCGGCATCCGCAGCGGTAATGAAATGCACCGATAGCAACAGGCAGACGATGACACACAGTATCCCACCCACGACTGGCCCATCGAGACGCTCAAGCAAGGTGAACATGGCTGAAGTGGTTTCTTTCTGAGTAGACTGGAGCACGACTCCGCCTTTGAAAGGTGCTGCTTCCGTTTGCTCGGCTACTGGCAGTTGAGCGTGTGCCTGGCGGGCTTGTTGCTCATCCTTCAGTGCCGAACCGCCAAATACTGACATCCACAGTATCGTCACCAATGTAGGTACAACCAGAGCACCAACGATAAGTTCGCGGATGGTACGACCACGGGAGATACGCGCGATGAACAGACCAACGAAAGGCCCCCAGGTCATCCACCACGGCCAGTAAAAGGCAGTCCAGCTGTTCTGCCATTGTGTATCGGCCTGCGTATCCGTCCAAAAGCTTAAGCCAACGATGTGCTGGGCATAGTCACCTGTGGCTTCAAAAAAGAAATTGAGGATGTAACGGGTCGGCCCTAGCCAGAGCACCACCAGCATCAGCCCAAAGGAAATCCACATGTTCAGCGTGGACAGTCGCTTCATACCCTTTGAAAGTCCGGCTACTAACGAGACGGCAGCGATCATCGTCACCAAAGCGATAATGCTCAACTGAAGACCGATATTCACCGGCACTTGGAATACTTGGTTTAGACCAGTATTGATTTGTACGACACCCAGACCCAACGATTGGGAAACTCCGAACGCGGTGATTGCCACACCTAGGATATCGACTGTATGGCCAATCGGCCCATAGATGCGGTTGCCTATCAACGGGTAAAGAATGGAACGCAGTGCCAGCGGTAAGCCTTTGCAATAGGCGAAATACGCGAGACTAAGGCCAATTGTGGTGAATATGGCCCAAGGATGAAGGCCCCAATGGAATAGCGTCAGGCGCATAGCTACGGTTGCAGCTTCGTTGGTTAGCCCAGGGCTGAACGGGTTG
Organism: Pseudomonas sp. Pseusp16; assembly: GCF_047324915.1. Lineage (NCBI taxonomy): Bacteria > Pseudomonadati > Pseudomonadota > Gammaproteobacteria > Pseudomonadales > Pseudomonadaceae > Pseudomonas > Pseudomonas sp. Pseusp16. The sequence continues at coordinate 1,662,872 of NZ_CP168522.1, forward strand.
CTTGCATAGTGAAGTACTGGTTCGGCGACCGACCAAAAAATGAGTCCGATACCCATGCCAGCACTGAAAAGCATGGATATCCACGCCCCGAAACTGAATTCCGGCTTATCGTTCTCACGGCCCAGCTTAAGGGTGCCGAAACGGCTGAACGCAAGTATCAACAGTACACCGAGCAAACCACTCACCACGGCCAGATAAAACCATTTGAAATTTTCGAGGATGGCATCGGAGGCCGTCTTGAACACCGCGGCAGCCTGATCACCTTTCAAGGCACAAAGCAGAACGAAGGCCATAACTATTGCAACCGAAACAACGGTTACGGTTGGATTGAGGCCTTTGAATAGGCCACTTGTAGCACGCATCGGCTATCTCCCTTGTTTTTGTAGTGCAGCGCCGTATGGGATTTGATTGTCCGCAACCCGAGGATTGCGCGATTAACAATGAGCGACGGAACCTAAACTCAACAAACCATTTAATCTCATTAATTGATGAGAAAAGCGCATGCATAGACTTTCAAAAAGTGCAAAGCACTGGAGGATGTCACGTAAATTCATGACTGAGTTTTTCTCATCAATCCAGGAAGAAAAATGGTTTGTCGGGATCTGTCCTGCCCTAAACAATTACTCCAGCCAAAGGCCGTTTAAGGCCGATCAACCGTGCGATCTGGAGACAAAAATAATGGGCATCGCCAACCTCATCCCTGTAAAAAGCCTGGAAGCTGTTCTTGCTCCTATCGAGCAGGCCCATGGTCTGACTAACGATTTCTATACCGAGCAACCTTTCTTCGAATTGGACAGAGACCAAGTTCTGGGCCGCAATTGGGCATGCATCGGTTTTGCTACTGATCTGCCAACGAACGCGTACGTCAAACCTGTGGATTTCATGGGGCTGCCGCTCTTGATTATGCGCAACCGCGAAGGCCAGGTTCAGGTGTTCCATAACGTCTGCAGCCACCGCGGAGTCAAGCTGGTACAAGAAGCCGGCACTATTCAAGGGATGATTCGTTGCCCATACCATTCTTGGACTTACGACCTTAATGGCGCTCTGCGCGGCACTCCTCACGTTGGCGGCATCAACCAACACAAGGACGAGCGCTTCGCATGCGAGAAGCACGGTCTTAAGCCACTGCGCAGTGCAATCTGGATGGACATGGTGTTTATCAATCTTTCCGGAGATGCCCCGCCACTGGAAGAGGCGCTGGCCCCGTTGACCGAACGTTGGGTGCAGTTCCTTGGACACGATGGTATGGATCTGATGCGCCGCGAATCCGACGGTGGCAAGATGTCGATCGAAGTCAATTGCAACTGGAAACTCGCGGTAGAGAACTACTGTGAGGCCTATCACCTGCCATGGATTCACCCAAGCCTTAACAGCTATTCCCGCCTGGAAGACCACTACAACATCATTTTCGACCAGTTCGCTGGTCAAGGTAGCCTTGCCTACAACCTGTCGGACGTAGCCGGCACCCACCTGCCGACTTTCCCGTCCTGGCCGGCTGATCGCATGCGCAACGCCGAGTATGTGTCGTTCTTCCCTAACGTACTGCTGGGTATCCAGGCCGACCACGCCTTCGCGATGATGCTTGAGCCGGTTGCTCCGGGTAAGACGATTGAACATCTGCGCTTGTTCTTCGTAGGCGACGAGGCTCTCAGCCCGCATTACGAAGCCGCTCGAAAGGCTGTCATGGAATCCTGGCGAGTGGTGTTCGCCGAAGACATTGCTTCTGTTGAAGGAATGCAAAAAGGCCGCAGCTCGCCTGGTTACAACGGCGGAGCCTTCTCACCAGAAATGGATTTACCGACTCACTACTTCCACAAGTGGGCCGCACGCCAGTTGCTCAACAGCAACGAGAAGGCTTAAGCCGAGGATTTCCCGATGAGCATTCAACACTGGCTTAACTATATCGATGGGCAGTGGGTCGATAACGACCAACACCTGACTATCCTCAATCCCGCTAATAATCAACCGGTAGCGACTATGGCCCAAGCCAGTGTCGCTGACGCCGAACGTGCCCTGCAGTCAGCGCGACGTTGCGCTGACAGTGCTGAGCTGACCAGGGTGCGTCCTGCCCAGCGTGTAACTTGGCTACTAGAGATCGCCCGGCAGATTCGTTTGGTCGCCGATGAAGGAGCTCAAATTCTTTGCGCGGAGAACGGTAAAACCCTTCGCGATGCACGGGACGAATTCACGGAAGCCGCACGCTATTTCGAATACTACGCCGGCATGGCCGACAAGATTGAAGGTATCTCAGTACCGCTAGGCAATGGCTACATGGACTTCACTATCTATGAGCCGATGGGCGTCTCTTTACAGATCGTGCCTTGGAACTTCCCAGTGTCGATCTGCGCTCGTTCTCTGGCACCAGCATTAGCCGCTGGTAACTCGGTCGTAATTAAGTCACCAGAGCTCTCGCCTTTAGGTCTCTGTGTCCTGATGCAAGCAATCGAACGCGCCGGCTTACCAAAGGGCGCGGTCAATCTGCTGTGCGGACGTGGTCGCGAGGTTGGCGCTTTTCTGGCTGCGAATAAGAGCGTCGATCAGATTGTCTTCACCGGCTCCGTACCGACCGGCCAGAGTATTCTGCGCGCAGCAGCAGAGAATGCGGTTCCAAGCGTTATGGAATTGGGCGGTAAGTCAGCGGCGCTAGTATTCGCCGATGCCGACCGTGAGCAACTTCTAGCTAGCGTGCGTAACGGTATCTTCTTCAATGCTGGACAAGTCTGTTCCGCAATGTCCCGCCTGCTGGTAGAGCGCTCGATCTACAACGAAGTGGTTGATCAAGTCGGAGCCCTAGCGCGCAGCCTACAAATTGGCCCTGGTTCGGAGAATGCCGAACTGACCCCGGTAATTTCAGCGGGTCAACTTCAAGGTATTCAGGCTATGTGCCAACGCGCACAACAGGAAGGCGCGCGAGTAGTTGCAGGGGGAGAAGCGGTTTCGAGTTTGGCTGGTAATTTCATGCAGCCAACTGTGTTCTGCGATGTTACTGCGGACATGGACATCGCTCAGAGTGAGGTATTCGGCCCGGTGTTGGCGATCCTCCCATTCGATACCGAGGAAGAGGCCATTAACCTGGCTAACGGAACCGACTTCGGCCTAGTAGCGGGCGTCTTCACCCAAAATCTGAATCGCGCCCTGCGCTGCTCTCGACGACTGCGCGCGGGTCAAGTGTTCGTAAATGAGTGGTATGCCGGTGGCATTGAGACGCCTTTCGGCGGGGTTGGTCTATCCGGTTACGGTCGCGAGAAAGGTCAGGAAGCGCTGTACAGCTATGTGCGCACCAAGAACCTTGCATTGCGAATCCAGGGCGAGTGAGGGTCGAAATCATGAAGAAGTGGCTATGCATCATTTGCGGGCTGATCTATGACGAAGCACTAGGTTGGCCTGACGACGGAATCGCTGCTGGTACTCGCTGGGAAGATGTACCGGGAGACTGGTTGTGCCCCGAATGTAAGGTTGGCAAGAGTGATTTTGAGATGATCGAGATCACCGAGCCAGTGACCGCCGCCGCAGTTGCTGCAGTAGCCACCATCGCACCTCTAGCCGCGGCAGTTGCTACCATCGCGCCGGTTTCAATGCCAGCGCAAGCAACGCGTCCTGCTGGCCCAGTAGTAATCATCGGCAGCGGCCATGCCGGCTATGGCCTGGCTCAGGCTTTGCGCAAGCAAGACCCGAATCTGGAGATCCGTGTACTGACTCGCGAATCCGGACATGTCTACTCTAAGCCAGCACTCTCTATTGCATTGGCTCAAGGTCGAAGCGCGACTGCTCTGGCAAGTGAGAGCCCATTAGCAGTGGAACAACGACTAGGCATACGGGTGTACCCGCATTGTCAGGTTGAACGCATCGATTCCCAAGCCCGACGGTTGCATACCAACCTTGGTGAAATGACCTATGGCCAGCTAGTCCTAGCCAGTGGCGCGGCACCAATTCGCGTACCGATCGAAGGCTGCGCGGAAGCATTGGTAAGCGTCAACAACCTGTCTGATTATCAAGCCTTCCGTACGCAATTGGATGGTATGCGTCGTATCGCTATTCTCGGCGATGGTCTTATTGGCTGCGAATTTGCCAATGACTTAGCCAGCAGCGGTTTCGAGGTGCAAGTCATCGGCTTGGGTGCTTGGCCCATGGAGCGCTTGCTACCCCAGCCTGCAGGACTTCATCTACAGCAGGCACTCAGTGAGCTGGGAGTTCGTTGGAACCTGCAAACTACCTTGCAGCGAATTGAGCGGAGCACCGATGGGTTCGAGCTGACACTCGCCAACGGTGAACAACATCAAGCCGACCTGGTGCTGTCAGCTATAGGTTTGCGACCTAACCAAGAACTGGCACTCGCCTGCGGTCTGGAATGTGGCCGCGGTATTAAGGTCGATGAGTATCTAGAGACTTCAACACCAGGCATTTATGCACTGGGAGACTGCATAGAAATCGACGGTCAGTTGATGCCTTATCTGGCGCCGATCAACCAAGGCATCGAAGCCTTAGCACGCACGCTGTTGGGGCAACCGACAATTGTGCGGTATCCGCTGATGCCAGTTACCGTGAAAACGCCGGCAGCGCCATTGTGCTTGCTGGCGGCACCCGCTGACTGCACAGGTCAATGGCGAATTGAATCAACGGCCGACGGTCTCAGCGCAGCGTTTCACGACGACGCGGGCACCTTGCGCGGTTTCGCGCTCCTCGGACGCCAAGCGCAACAACAGCGCAGTGCCTGGCTTCAGAACTGTCAGCCCTCTCAATCAAACGTGGCCTGAGAAAAACAATATGAGCACTCGCACAATTCACCTGCCGCACGATGATCATGACTGCGGCTGGTATGCCGCCCTGCCTCCACCCGCTGCTGCAAAACGCCTAAGCGGTAAACAGCAAGCAGACTACGCCGTAATTGGCGCTGGCTTTGCTGGACTTGCAGCAGCCAGACGTTTGGCCGAACAAAAGCCCGATGCGCGCATCGTTCTGGTCGATGCCCAGCGTGTGGGCTATGGTGCCTCGGGGCGCAACTCTGGTTTCGTTATCGACCTGCCACATAAGATGGCCTTGGAGCATCCGGATCCGGCTCACAAGCAGCGCCTGTTAGGGCTGAACCGTGCCGCCATCGCCCAATTACAGCGATTGGTCAATCAACATCAGATCGACTGCCAGTGGTCTCATGCCGGCAAATTCCAGGGCGCCGTCGGCCCACGTGGATTAGCTTATCTGGAGCATTTTGAACGCCTGATGACTGAGTTGGGCGAGCCATTTCGAAGCGTTGAGCGCGATGAGCTCGCAAAGGTAATCGGCACGCGCCACTACAGCCGCGCGGTATTTACGCCAGGATGCTACCTGATGCAACCGGCGGCATTAGTGCGCGGTCTGGCCGACTCACTGCCCAACAATGTCGAACTGCTTGAACAGTCACCCATCCAGGGCCTGCAGCGTGATAGCAAAGGCCAATGGGTGCTGCAAGGTGCCGATGGCCAGATACGCACCCCAAGCCTACTGTTGGGTACCAGCATCTTCACCCAAGAATTTGGCTATCTGCGCAGTCGCCTGCTGCCGGTGATGACATTCGCCAGCTGGACTCGCCCGTTAACTCAGGCTGAGATGGATACTATCGGTATTCAAGCAGACTGGGGATTGACCCCAGCAGACCATGCCGGCACAACCGTGCGCATGACCCAAGACCGCCGTCTTATCATCCGCAATACCTACAAACACGTCCCGCGTTATGGCAAAAGCGTCAGCGACTCAACACGCCAGGAGATTCGCGAAGGACATCGCACTGCCCTGCTTGCTCGCTATCCCCAACTTGCTAACGTTCCGTTCACTCACACTTGGGGTGGCGTATACGCGATCTCGCGTAACTTCACTAACTTCTTTGGCGAACTCGAAACGGGCGTTTACGCCACAGCTTGTGATAATGGTGTGGGGGCTGCCTGGGGCACAATCTCGGGAACCCTGCTAGCGGAAATGGCTGTCGGCTCGGACTCTAAGCACCTCCAGGACATCAAAACGGTAACTGGCATGCCGTCCCGTAACCCGCCTGAACCATTTTTGGGGTTAGGGGTGCGCACTCGTATCCGTATGGCAGCCTGGAATAGCAGGAGCGAACTGTGAAGCGTGTCTCCGGGAATGGGCCAGTACGGCTTATCGATCACCGAGATCTTGAATTTGTTCACCGCGGCGGCCCACCCGGTAAAGCTTCTGTCGCTCGAGCGCTTAGCAATGAAGTTTCGCCAAACATGGGTGTTGGCTTCGCACGCTGGGAAGGTGCAGAGGTCGCCTGGACGCTTCTGTATGACGAGGTGATCTTTGTGATCGAGGGATGCTTCGAACTCAAGGCCAATGACGAGCTCTATCGGGTTGAACCAGGGCAGATGCTGTGGATTCCCGAAGGAACAGAGTTGGTTTACGGAGGGCACGCCTTGTTTGGATATGTTGTATATCCGGGCGACTGGAAGCGACAGCATGGATTGGAGTGAAGGTAGCGACTGCTTATACCAAGCAGAAAGCTCCCATTATCCTTCGATTACAACCTTCGTTGGCATCGAATCTCTTTTCGAAAGCTGCTCATTCAAGTTTGTTAATCAGTGATTGGCCATTTAGCTTTACCGGTAGAGCTCAAAAGGATCTATCGTTTTTCCCAAGGTCGCTCCATGTGCTAGGTTTTTCAGGGAGAAATCGTTCCTGACTACTCCAACAGCAATTAGCCTGCGACCAACCTCTCGATCTATCAGCGCCTGCCACAAGCGGCGCTGCTCTCCTCCAATGACCATGAAACCCTAATATTTACTCGGTAAGCTGCGGCTCGGGTTGAAATCATTGATCGACCCACGTGCCTAGCCCGCCTTCGGCCTTCCCTCTTCCAGTAAGCGAATTTTACTTCTCGATACCACGATACAAACTATCTTTGATACAGAGGGTTAAAAGGCTGCCCAAACGTACCGGCCCATTGACTTCAGCTTGTCCTTCGCCGGTTTGATGTCACGCTTCCCGTCTTTTGACTGGTCTTCTTGAACGACTGCAAAAGGGAAGAGATCGTATGCGCTGCGCAAACTGCGGATTCGAGAGTCCCTCCGAGGCCAGCTTCTGTGAAGCGTGCGGCGTCAAGTTGTCCCGCAGCTGTCCGCGCTGCGGCCACGAGGCGAGCCTGTCCGCCAAATTTTGCAGTGAATGCGGTGCGCCGCTGACCGATGCGCCTGCTGCGCCTGCTGCGCTATCACCGCACGCCAAGCCTGTTTCAGAGCCCTCTCCAGATCCCATTCATTACACGCCCCACCACCTTGCCGAGCGCATCCGCGCCGAACAGGCGGCCATGGAAGCCCGAGGCGACACCGCCGGTGAGCGAAAGACCGTCACGGCACTGTTTGCCGACATGGCCGGTTCCACGGCGTTGATCCACGATCTCGATCCGGAAGAGGCCCACCGCCTGATCGAGCCCGTCGTCGCGCTGATGATGGAAGCCGTCCACCACTACGAAGGCTACGTGGCCAAAACACTGGGTGACGGCATACTCGCGCTGTTCGGCGCCCCCATCGCCCATGAGGATCATCCGCAGCGGGCGTTGTATGCGGCCCTGCGCATGCAGCAGGCGATACACCGACATGGCGACCGCATTCGCCTGGAGAAAGGCATACCGCTGCAAATCCGCGTCGGTATCCATACCGGAGAGGTCGTCGTGCGTTCGATCCGCACGGACAATTTGCACACCGATTACGATCCGGTCGGGAACACGATCCACATTGCCTCCCGGATGGAGAGCATCGCTGCACCCTCGTCGATCCTGGTAAGCGAGCCCACCTACAAGCTGGCGGAGGGTTATTTCGAATTCAAGGCTCTGGGGGCCGCCCAAGTCAAAGGCATTCCCGATCCCCTTGTTGTGTACGAGGTGCAGGGGCTCGGCGCGTTGCGCACGCGTCTGCAACTGTCGGCACATCGCGGGCTGGCCAGGTTCGTCGGCCGCCAGGTCGAGCTCGACCACCTGCATCAGGCGCTCGAGCAGTCCAAAGCGGGCCACAGTAAGGTCGTCGCGGTGGTAGGCGAGGCCGGAGTCGGGAAGTCACGGCTGTTTCATGAGTTCAAGGAACGCTCGCGGTGCGGCTGTCTGGTGCTGGAGACATTCTCGGTGTCGCACGGCAAAGCCTTTGCCTATTTCCCACTCATCGAGCTTCTGAACAATTATTTTCAGATCACCGTCCAGGATGACGAGCGGCGATGCCGGGAAAAGGTCATGGGCAAGACCCTTACGCTCGAGCGAGGCTTCGAGGATCTCGTGCCCTATCTGCTCTACCTGCTGGGTATCGGCGAACGCAGTTCAGCACTCGCGGAAATGGATCCTCAGATCCGGCGCGTTCGCACCTTCGACGCGATCACTCAACTACTGGCACGTGAGAGCCGCAATCAACCGATCGAGCTGCTGTTCGAGGATTTGCAATGGCTGGACTGCGAGACCGAAGCATTCCTCGTGTACTTGACCAACCACTTGGCGAGTTCCCCAATCCTGCTCCTCGTGAACTACCGGCCCGAGTATCAGTCTGTGTGGATACGTGCGGGTCATTGCAGCCAACTGCGGCTCGAACCGCTGGGCCCGGTCGAAGCACAGGCAATGCTCGCGACCCAGCTTGGGGACGATCCTACCCTCATCCCCCTCAAACAGCTCATCCTGGATAAGACGGAGGGCAACCCGTTCTTCATGGAGGAAGTGGTGCAAACTCTGATCGAGGAGAAATTGCTGCTGGGTGAAGCCGGTCAGTATCGGATCGAGCAAACTCCAGCTGCGCTGCATATCCCCACTACAGTGCAGGGTGTACTCGCTGCCCGTATCGACCGGCTCCCCGTAGCGGAGAAGGAGTTGTTGCAGACCCTCGCCGTTATCGGCAAAGAGTTTCCGTTCAGTCTGATCCGGTGCATCTGTGATGGGCAGGATGCCCAGACGGACGACAAGTTGTGTAATCTGCTCGCCCGACTGGAGGCTGCGGAGTTCATTTACCAGCGGCCCGCATTTCCGGAGGTGGAGTATTCGTTCAAGCATGCGCTGACCCAGGAGGTCGCGGGCCACTCGCTACTCACGGAGCGGCGTAGCGCGCTGCATGAGCGCACAGCGCAGGCCATCGAGGCACTGTTCCCCACTCGCATCACGGATTACTGCAGCGAACTGGCGCATCACTACAAGCTGAGCGGCAATGTCCCGAAGGCCGTGGAATACCTGCACCGTACCGGGCAACAGGCCCTCCAGCATTCCGCCCATCTCGATGCGATGCGTCATCTCAGCGCGGCACTGGAATTGCTCGAACATTTGCCCGACACGCCCACGCGTGCACATCAGGAACTGACGTTGCTACTCGCCCTGGGGCCAGCCTTGATGGCCGTGCGCGGCTATGGTGCGCCCGAGGTGGCGGCCACCTACACCCGTGCACTGGCGCTATGCGCGCAAGTAGGCGACGACTCGCTTTTCTCTACGCTGCTGGGGCTGTGGAGTTACTACACGTTGCGTACACAATACTCAACCGCATGCGAACTGGCTGAACGATTGCTCAGTATTGCGCAAACCGCGCAGGATCCGGACTTGCTCGTGGAAGCCCATGCGGCACTTGGGCAGACATTGCTTTTCCAGGGTGATCTCAAAAACGCCCATGACCATCAGGAACGGGCGCGTGTCCTCTACGACCCTGATCGCCATCGCACACATTCCATTACGTACGGCATGGATCCGGGCTACTCCCTGTCATTTTCGGCCTGGAGCCTTTGGTACTTGGGTTTTCCCAATCAGGCAAGCATGCGCAGCCAGGATGCCCTTGCTCTGGCCAAGAAGATTGCCCACCCATTCAGCCTGGCCTTCACTCTGTCCGCTACGTCGATACTGGGACAGTTTCGGTACGACGTACAACTCGCCGAAGAGTGTGCAGATGCCGCCATCAAGCTTTCTCTAGAGCAAGGATTTCCGTTGTATTTGGCAAGGGGGAATATTCTTCAAGGTTGGGCTCGCGCAGAGCAGGGAAACACTGACAAGGGAATCGCTCAGATAAGCAACGGTATTGCCGCTTATCGCGCAGCCGGAGCAGAGCTTGGATGTTCTTATTTTCTGGCCCTGCTAGCCGCAGCACACAGGCTCGCCGGGCAACCGCAGGCAGGATTGGATGCCGTGACCGACGCTCTAACTATGGTGAACAGAACAGGCGAGCACTTTTACGAAGCAGAGCTGTACCGCCTCAAGGGCGCTCTTACCCTGCAATGCCCGGGAGAAAACCGACAGGATTCTTCCGTGCAGCAGGAAGCGGAAGCGTGCTTTCACAAGGCAATCTCAATCGCTCGACAACAAGGGGCAAAGTCATTCGAGCTACGCGCCACAGTCAGCCTTGCTCAGCTATGGGAAACACGAGACAAAGAGGCGGCCAGGCAAATGCTGGCCGACATTTACAGCTTTTTCACCGAAGGCTTCGACAGCGTCGATTTGCTACAAGCCAAGGCGCTGCTCGATGCATGGGCATCAAGCGAGGGGTGAGCGATTGATGACTCGGGGCAGTGACGAGCGCAAGTCGGTCACGCTGGCTTTACAGGGCGGCGGGATGCACGGTGCGTTCACCTGGGGCGTGCTCGATCGGTTGCTCGAGGACGACAGGCTTGCCATTGAAGGGGTGAGCGCAACCAGTGCCGGCGCGATGAATGCCGTCGTACTTGCCTCCGGCATGCTGCAAGGTGGCGAGGTCGGCGCACGCCAGGCGCTGCACGATTTCTGGTACGCCGTGGCGCAGTCCGCCGAGCGTTATAACCCGTTGCGTTGGATGCCTTGGTTGAAAGGGAAGCATAGCTTCGGGTTGGACTATTCACCCATGTATACGTTCGCGGACATGACGCTTCGTATCTTCTCGCCTTACCAGTTCAATCGCCGCAATTTGAGTCCGCTACGGGAGGTGCTGGAGAGGCAGGTAGATTTTGCCGCCTTGCGAAGCCAATGCCCGTTCCACCTCTATCTGTGCGCGACCAATGTCGAGACGGGGAAGATACGCATCTTCACGGGCGATGACATTTGCGCTGAGGCGGTGCTTGCTTCGGCCTGTGTGCCGACATTGTTCCAGGCAGTCACGATTGACGGGCAGAACTACTGGGATGGCGGCTATATGGGGAACCCGGCTATTTTCCCGTTGATCTACCACTGCAATACACGCGATGTGGTGATCGTCCACATCAACCCGCTCGTCCGCCCAGGCGTGCCCATTACTGCTGCCGACATCCTCAATCGTATCAGTGAAATCAGCTTCAACTCGTCGCTGATGCGCGAGCTGCGTACCATCGCTTTTGTCACCGACCTCATTCAGCAAGGTAAGCTCGATCGCAACGAGATGAAGGAGATGCTGATCCACTCCATTAAGTCTGACGAGGCGATGTGCGCGCTCAGTGTGTCCAGCAAGTACAACGCGGACTGGGACTTCCTTTGCGAACTGCGCGACAACGGACGCGGCGAGGCCGAGGCGTGGCTCACGGAGAACTACCGGAATATTGGCGAACGGTCGACTATCGACATCCGAAAAGAATTCCTTTGAATGCCGCCATCACACTGGGAAAGTTGGTTGGCAATTTTGACTGGCGCATAGCGCTGGCGACTCTTGCCGGGCAATGGTAAACATTTCCGAACGAATCCTGAACTGCGCGTAGGCACCTGCAGCCTGGAAGCTGCAGACACCTCTCAATGTGTCGCTGAGCACCTCAATATCCCCCGCCTCTGCTGATCGAAAAACTGGCGAGCACTGATATACTTTGGCGATGTTCTCTTCCCATCAGGGAAACAGGGAGACCATAGCCTCCCGGCAGGGCCAACCTCCGGGGTTTTGCTTTTCTTCCCCCCTCCCCGCGTCATTGTCTTAACTTCAGTTCAGCTCTTCGACCAACACCCTGTTAAAACTGGACGGGTCTGCCATCTGTGGTACATGGCCTTTGCCTGCAAACTCGATCAACCTCGCTCCCGGAATCAACTTGGCTGCCTACTTCCCAAGGACACGGTAGTAACCGATCTTCGCCTTGATATCAGGCGGGGCAATGAAGCAGTAATCCGCATAAAAAGGGCCCTTGAAGGGCCCTTTCTTGTACTCAAACCGAGATCACTTGGTCAGCCAGGACTCGACCGTGGCAGAGCCGTATTCGGCTTTCCACTCTTTCAGCGTCCGGTGATTGCCACCTTTGGTTTCGACGAGTTCGCCGGTGTGCGGGTTCTTGTAGACCTTCACTTGGCGTGGCTTTCGGCTGCCGGTTTTAGATTCGGCTGCTGGAGCACGGCGGCCCGCTTGTGGATCAAGCAGGTTGATCACGTCTTTCAGACTGTAACCATACTCAGCCAGCAAAGCGCGAAGCTTCGTTTCGAATTCGATTTCTTTCTTGAGGCCAGCATCGTCTTTGAGAGCTTCGAGCGCTTGGAGCTGCTCGGCCAGGTGTTTTTCGAGTTGGCGGAATTCTGCAAGCTTAGACATGATGATTCTCTATGTAGTTAGTCTCCTAACAACACACCAAAAACAGCAATTTGAATTTAGGACAAGTGTCCTACGTGATCTTTCGACCGATAGATTGAATCACGGAGGTAGCAGGTGCTCACGTACTTGGGAGCAGTAAGACGAGAAGCAGAACATAGTTAACTTAAACACTAACATTAGTCCGGAAGCGAACGTCGTATGAAGCTCCCAACACCCAGCGCTCATACTGAATCACTTCGCTGTCGAGTAGCTTGCCAACAGATAAGCGATCCTGCTGTAACCAGCACCGCCCTCCTTGCCAAAACTGTTTATTCAACACATCGCCCAACCATACTGAAGCAAATGCCGATGACAGCACGGGTGCGAAGTAGGAGACCGTCGCCAGCAAGGTGAGATTTCCGCGCAAGATGCCTATGTTCCAGAGCGCGTAGCCACCCGCCATTCCTATAGCTGCAGCAACAAGTTCTAGACTGCGACCCAAAGTGAGCGCTGGAATCACCTCGCTGCTGAACAGCGCTACATTTTGAAAAGTGGATCATAGGCAACGAGGAGGCCCACCATTTCCGAGCCTCCTCAGCGGGAATGGGTTAACTGCTGACCGTAGCGATTTGCTTCGCACGACGGTTCTGTTTGCCAATCAGAAACACCAATAGCGAACCGATCGCGGTCAATGCACAGAGCGGCATCAGTGCGATAGGAAAACTCCCGGTCTGATCACGCAGTACCCCGATCACTGAACTCATGGCGCCCGTACCCAAGTGGGCAAAGGTATTGATCGCGGCAATCCCGGTGGCCAAAGTCGCCGGCGGCAGGGATTCGGAACAAAGTGCCCAGAACGGCCCCTTGATCGCATAGTTACCCATCAATACGAGCGTCAGCAGTATCAGCGTGATGGTCAGGGAGTCCGTGAACAGCGTGGCCGCGAAGCTCACTGCAGTAATGGCCAGCGGTATAGCAGTGCTCTTGATCCGCTCCCCGCTCTTGTCCGCACGCAGCCCCCAGAAAATCATGAAAGCGGCGGCCATGCCGAACGGAATCATGTTCAGCAGACCCGTTTGCATGTTGGACAGATGGAAGGACTTCAGGATCTGCGGCATCCACAGCGACAGCGTATTGCTGGTTGCCGAACTGCCCATGTAGATAATCGAAAGTACCCATACATATTTGTTAGTAAACACGGCCTTGAGGGTGCCGCTTACGCTATGAGCGTGTTGAGGAATACGACTTTCCCGCGCGGCCTTATCGCTGGTCAGTTGCTCGCTCAGCCAATCCTGTTCCTGCTGAGTCAACCATTTCGCTTCGCTTGGTCGATTTGGCAATACCTTCAGCGCGAGCAATCCCAGAGTGATTGCGGGAATTGCTTCAAGCATAAGCAACCACTGCCATCCCTTGAGGCCTGCCAGGCCGTCCATTTGCAACAGCAGTGCCGACACAGGCGAGCCGAGAAAGTTGGAGAGTGGTATCGCCACCATGAACAGCGCAACTATTCGAGCCATGTACGCTTTGGGGATGCACTGCGTGAGGTAAAGAATGACGCCGGGGAAGAAACCGGCTTCGGCTGCACCCAAGAGAAAGCGGGAAATCGAATAGGATATCGGCCCGACCGCAAATGCCGAACAGAACCCGACGATCCCCCAAGTGATCATGATGCGCGCGATCCACCGCCGGGCACCGAAACGCTCCATGGCCATGTTGCTGGGCATTTCGCAAAGTACATAAGCAACGAAAAACAGCGTGGCGCCGAATCCGAACGCACTGGCCGTCAGGCCGATGTCCTGGTTCATGGTCAGGGCAGCGAAGCCGATATTGACTCGGTCGATGTAGGCGATGAAATAACAGAGCACGAGAAAGGGAATCAGGCGAAACCCCAACTTGCGCATCGTCGAACTTTCAATTTCAGCATTGGATGGCTTGTTCATGGAGACCACTCTTTTGTAATTGGAATAGGCTGACCCTGTGCAGAACTTCTCGATGCGGCACGAGAGGTTCGACTGCAACGTCACACTTCAAACTTTCTGTATGTTTTCGTTATAAATGGGTGAGATGAATGGTTATCTGCTAATGCAGGCGTAAGTTTCAGCTTTCGCCTTTTGCAAAACCGAATAGCCTTCGAGGTGCTTGCACCAGCAACGAATAACTAAGCTGCGTCGAACACTCCAGGGCTTGCAGCTGATCGATTACTGTGCCGAAGCCGATGCTTTGCTCATGCTGCGTGTGCGGCCAGTCGCTGCCCCATACAAGCTGGCGAAGGCCGAAACTTTGTTCCAACAGCGGTAATGCCATTCGAGCGAAATTGATGTTCTGTTGCGGCGTACCTCCCAAGCGATAGATTCCCGATACCTTCATCCAGATCGACCCTTTCGAGCCCAATTCCAGTAACTCGCAAAACCCGGGCTGATCGACCCCCGAACGGGCATCCGGCCGGCCGAAATGATCAATCACCAACTTCAAGCCGAACGGCATCAATTGATGGATCAGTCCCGGCAGATCCTTTACCTCCCGATGCAATTCGACATGCCAGTCAAGATCAGCGATGTGGCTGAAAAACTCTCTCCAGGCACTGTTACGAAAATCAGGTAACGCCTTGCCCATCAGGTTCAAGCGAACGCCGACCACGCCCAGGTGATCCATCTCATCCAACGTGGCGCGACTAACGCCTGGCTCCAGCACGACCACGCCTCGCAACTGCTCCGGCGCTTGCCTCAACGCCGCCAGCAGATAGCTGTTGTCGGTACCGAGAAAGCTCGGCTGCACCAATACGCCATGACTCAAACCATGGGCAGCCAGGTGGTTCAGATACTCGGCAAGCGGGGCATCGTAGTCAGGGGCGTAGCGCCGTGTAACGGCCAGGCTTAGTCCCCGACTAAAGACATGCGCATGGGAATCGATGCCAGTGATCGATGTTGAACAGGTATCAGACATGGGTTTCATCTATCGCAAGTAAGGATCATCACGCTCGGGCGCTCTCGCCGTTAACCGGGACGGATGAGGCTGTAGCTTCGAGACTGCGACCACGGGTTTCCGGCAGGCAGAGGGCCGCGACTACCGCCACGCCATAGGCGATCCCGGCGTCAATACCAATGGCCGAGCCCAGCGACATGGAGTCACTCATATGGCCGACCAGAAACGGGAACACCGCAGAGAGCACTCGGCCGAAGTTGTAGCAAAAACCCACGCCAGCGCCGCGCACATCCGCCGGGTACAGCTCATTGAACAGTGCACCGAGGCTGGCCGGAATGCCCGCCGCGAAGAAGCCAAGTGGAAAACCGAGGAACAGCATTTGGGTATTGGTCAGGGGCAGGAACACGTAGCACTGCACGGTAACCACACAGCACAGGGCGAACAGCACGATGTTTTTGCGGCGGCCAATACGGTCGATCAAGAATCCGCTAACAACGCAGCCACACCAGAAGGCAAAGATGATCACGGCCAGGTAGCCACCGGAGTTCAGCACCGACAGGTTGCGTTCGGTCTTGAGGAATGTCGGCAGCCACGTCATCACCGCGTGGTATCCGCCGTGTGCGCCCAGACCCAACAACCCGCCGAACAGCGTAACGCGGAGCAGTTCAGGACGGAAAATACCGGCCAGGGATTTGAAGAAACTCTGCGGAATGGCGTGTTCTTTCTGCAAGCGCTGGAAGCTGTCGGGCTCCTCGACATTGCGGCGTACCCAGAGGATCAGGAATGACGGCAGCAGGCCTACGATAAACATCACACGCCAGGCCATGTCTTGCGGTACGAACGTATAAATCAGTGCAAATACCCCGACCGCCAGGCCCCAACCGACGGCCCAGGCACTTTGCACGGTGCCCATCACTTTGCCGCGGTATTTCGGGTTGATGGTTTCGGCCATCAATACCGCGCCGGCAGCCCACTCACCGCCAATGCCGAAGCCTTGCAGTGCCTTGACCATCAGCAACTGATGGAACCCGGTGACGAAGGCGGACAGAAAGGTGAAGAAGGAGAACCACAGAATCATCCACTGCAACGTACGCACCCGGCCGTAGCGGTCGGACAACGTCCCCCCTACCCATCCGCCGATGGCCGAAGTGACCAGCGTGACGCCGCTGATCAGCCCGGCATCGCCCTTGGTCAGTGCGAACGCAGCGATCAACGCCGGAATGGCCAGGCCGAACATTTGTACTTCCAGAGCATCCAGCGACCATCCGCCGAAGCAGGCCCAAAACGTTTTGCGCTCCCGAGGAGTGACTTGGCGATACCAGCTGAACATGATTTCTTATCCTTATAAGTGAAACGTGAGGCAGCCGAAAGCGAACCGCGCCGCTATGAGACCAGGCATGGCAAGCAAGACGATGAAGCCGGCGCAGATCAGGCGCCGATGAGCGATCCGCTATTGAGGCAAGGCGCTAGCGAATATCCACGCTGTAACGGAAGTGCTCGGCATGCCCACGGGAGCGACGCCATTCCAGAGGCGTCCCGGCGTAGTCACGCGCCAGACGCTCGATCACCACCACGGGACTGTTGACCGGTACTTGCAGCAATCGCGCATGCACGTCGTTTACAGACTCGGCGGTGAGCGTTTCTTCGGCAGAAGCGACGACCTGACCGCAGACCTCTTCGTAAATCGGATACAACAGCGGCCCTTTTCGACTCAGGTCGATCTCCAGCAGCGGCTGAAACCGGCTGCGAGGCAGCCAGATTTCTTCGGCAAGTACCGGCTGAACATCGAGAAGACGTACGCGAACAATGCGAATAACCGGTGCGTCGATTGGCAGGCCTAACGTTTGGGCCACCGCTGAGGGTGCGGCCACCGGCTCAATCGACAAGATGCGACTTTCCGGCACCTGGCGCTCGCCCGCGGCAGTCTGGAAGCGGAAAAATCGGAACAGTGACGATTGAAACTGCGGCCGGCGAACGAAGGTGCCTCGACCTTGCTGACGCTCCAGAACGCCCTCACTGACCAGCGCGTCGACCGCTTTGCGTACGGTGCCAGTGGACAGTTGGTACTCAGCTGAAAGTGCAGCCTCGGTGGGAATGGCCTCTCCCGGACGCCAGCGATTGTTGGCAATCTGTTCAGCCAACTGATCTCGCAGGCGCTGATAAAGCGGTAGCCGGACATCACTGGATAAGGAGCTCATCGACTTTATTCACCTTGTTATCTAGTCATATATATGAATCTTGAGGCGAGTATTCTCCTGATGCATTTTTCTGTCAAGAAGGGTGTCCGAACCTGGCTGACGAACGGAGGGCGGTAACAGATTCAAGCAGCTGAATGCCGCCTCGGCAGTTCTTGCCGCAGGGTCTGCGAAGCTTGTCCATCAACGACCTTATCGAGGCGTACATGCCTTGTAGATCAGGCTGATTGGCCGTGTGGTATGGCTCAGCGGGAGCAGCCATCTGATGTTTCGAATCGGTCGAAATTTGTTTGCTACGTGTTGAACGTTGTCGCCCGGAAATAGCATCCCTGGACGATTGTTATCCGTCGCGACAGGCAGCTGCCAAAAGCGGACGTTCATCTCAGGGCCGCTTTCGGCTGTGGATTCAACCGGTCGAAAGCCGCTTGCGAACATCAAGTCGGAGCTTCGGATGATATGTTTGTGCTTTGATCATGAGCCAATACATAACCTTGCGCTGTCAGTGTGGCAGTCAGGCACCGTAATGCTCGACGGAAGACCGGATGACAGTCGGCAAACGGCAAATCATCGAGCGGAGCCCAAAAAAAGCTGAAGGTGTGACCATGGTCATCGAGCGTGTGATGATTCCATTGCTCCGGCCAAAGTGCCTGCGTGTAACACAGTTGAAATGACCATATCTGGTCGAGATGCGCGGCGTCCCAGCAGCCCAAATCGCTGACAACCGAGGCGGCTTCTATGCCTGATTCTTCGCTTAATTCACGCAGAGCGGTCTGAGCTGGAGTTTCACCTGTCTCGATTGTCCCTTTGACCAGTTGTACGCCTGCTATTGGATGGCGGAACAGAAGGATGTGTGTGCCAGGAATACTGGAGAGGATGACCGGGCAAGCCTTGTTCGGTGACATGGCGATTTCCTTATCGGCAATGAAGCACACATCTTACTGCCTTATCCCTTACGCAAGCGGCCAGATATTCAGATGTCCGCTTGGGGCCGGCTGCTGCCCTTCGTAACTGGTCGTTATCGACCGAACGTAAGGAGGTAGGAACCTTTAAGGCCCACCCTCCCACAACTCAGCAGCCACCTGCGAGCATTGCTACGTCCAGTAATCGACCTGATGATGCCGGCCGCTCGACAGAAGTAGCAAATCAATCCCGAGCAATCTTGTCATTTGCCAAGGCTTAGGGCAGGGTCGATCCCACTGAGATCTCTGCCAAAGGAGTCACCCCATGTCAAAGCTATATCCCAGTATCGATCCCGAGGGGCTGGTCGAGTACTCAGTGGTCTACACCGACCGCTCGCTCAACCACATGTCGCAGTCATTTCAAGGCGTGATGAAGAACATTTCCAGGACCCTGAAACTGGTCTACAGCGCCCAGGCTGTTGCGGTGGTCCCGGGCAGCGGCACATTCGGCATGGAAGCGGTGGCGCGACAGCTTGCCACCGACCAGCAATGCCTGGTGATACGCAACGGCTGGTTCAGTTATCGCTGGAGCCAGATCCTTGAGATGGGCAACATCCCGGCGGCCACCACGGTGCTGAAAGCCCGACCGGTCGACACTGGTCGCCAGGCTGCCTACGCCCCACCCCCTCTGGACGAAGTGCTGGCAGCCATTGCGGCGCAGAAGCCGCAGATTGTCTTCGCCCCCCACGTTGAAACCTCATCAGGGATTATCCTGCCCGACGAGTACCTGCGGGCCGTCGGCGACGCCGTGCATGCGGTGGGTGGCCTGTTCGTGCTGGACTGCATCGCCTCAGGCACGCTTTGGGTTGATATGCAGAAATGCGCAGTCGACCTGCTGATCAGCGCACCACAGAAAGGCTGGAGCGCCTCCCCTTGCTGCGCGCTGGTGATGCTCAGTTCCTTGGCCCTCGAGCGCATCGAACAGACGCAAAGCAGCAGCTTCGCCTGCGACCTGAAAAAGTGGCTTCAGATCATGCAGGCCTACGAACAGGGCGGACATGCCTACCATGCGACCATGCCCAGCGATTCCCTCGCGCGATTCAACGAAGTGATGAAAGAGACGCAAGCCTACGGTTTCGACAAGGTCCGCGACGAACAACAGGCTCTAGGCGATCGGGTACGCGCGATGTTGACCGGCAAAGGCATCAAAAGCGTGGCCGCAGCCGGCTTTCAGGCCCCTGGCGTAGTGGTGAGCTACACCGATGATGCCGACATCAAGAGCGGTAAGAAATTTGCCAACCACGGCCTGCAGATCGCCGCTGGAGTACCGTTGCAATGCGACGAGCCGGCCGACTTCCAGACCTTCCGCATCGGTCTGTTCGGGCTCGAAAAACTGCACAATATCGAGCGCACGGTCACCACCCTCGAGCAGGCACTGGACGAGGTGATGGTTAACTAAGCCCTCATCTTGCCCGCAGCACATACCGAACTTGTGAATTCCAGGAAGGCGTCCTGCCCAGGGCACTGCCGGCCCATGGCGCTGATCTTCGACGAATATGACGCTGGTCGCCCGGACGTCATGTTAGAACCATAAGGGAAATCCCGTGCACGCGTCTTACTGACACGTGCACCCTTCAGCGCTATCCCATGCGATATCCCCGGATTGACCCTGACTCACACAGATCTTGAAGCACGCAACCACCTCATCCTCGCGTCAGCTTTTCGATCAGCACCCGATACCCGGGAAACTGTTGACCAAGCTTTTGCCTATCACCCATTTCCATGTCCGCGAAATCAAATCCTGGCGAAACCGCTTCACTGATCAAGCCGAACCCCGCAGCGCCGTGCATCAGCTGTGAAGCTTTCCAGATCCCGCCCGGCACGTGCAGCTGCAAGCGTTGTCCGGCGAGAACATCGTGACCCATCACAATGGTTTGCAATGTACCGTCCGGAAAAATCAGCGTGTACTGAATCGGATCGCCCAGATGATAGTAATGAACGATGTCTGACTGGTTGAGATGGAAATGGCCAATCGGAGAATCCTGGGTCAACAGATAGAAAATCGACGTCATGCAATGGCGCTGGCCACCCGGAGTCACAATCGTGTTCTGGTCGTCCGATTGGTAGGTTCTGCGAAAGAATCCACCTTCGATATGGGGCTCAAGACCCAGGGCCTTGACCATTTCTCCAATTTCCAGGGTGTCTTGAGTCATTTTCAGATCACCTCCTATTCTTGATTTTAGTGTCATATTCGCAGCATTTATCGACATAATTCGACTAAATAGTGCTTTAGTCGAGTTGGCTTTTATCCTGCCCAGGCACCCTGTCCCGGCAAAAACATGTTTTGTCGACCTGAAGTCAACCTGGACCTCGAAGCCGTATCGGAAAACCGGTCGACTTCCCTGCCCCTCAGTCTCAGCTAAGTTTCGCTGCGTATCGTCTCCCTTGCGCAAGTTCGGCGCTGCACAGGAGAGGCAACCCGCCCATGAAACCCGATACAGCCGGATGGCTCAACAAAGTACCCGAGGTGACCCTGTCATTCTGGGTGATCAAGATCCTGTCCACGACGGTGGGTGAAACCGGCGCGGACTTTCTCGCAGTCGATGCCGGCCTCGGCCTGGGCTGGACCAGCGTTGGCATGGCGACTTTGCTGGCCATCGCCCTGTTCCTGCAGATGCGCAAGACCGCCTGTTCGCCCTGGATCTACTGGCTGAGCGTGGTGCTGGTGAGCATCGTCGGGACGCAACTCACCGACATCCTGACCGACGTTCTCGACGTCAGCCTGTACACCAGCACGGCCGTGTTTTCTGTTCTGCTCGCGCTCAATTTTTTCGTCTGGTACCGGGTGGAACACAACCTGTCGATCCGCGAGATCGTCACACCACGACGGGAATGGTTCTACTGGACGACCGTGCTCTGCACCTTTGCCCTCGGTACGGCGGCCGGTGACCTCGCGACCGAAGCGCTCGGCCTGGGTTTCACTCTCGGTGCCGTGATTTTCGCCGCGCTGATCGCCGCAACCCTGGTGGCCTGGCGCCTGGGCGCCAACATGGTGCTGACCTTCTGGATCGCCTACATCCTGACCCGTCCGTTCGGTGCCTCTCTCGGCGACTTGCTGACCCAATCCAGGACCTACGGTGGCCTTGGCATGGGCGCCACCTGGACCAGCGCGATCTTCCTGTGCGTCATCGTCCTGCTGGTTGCGGTCGCACAGGTCAGCATCGGCAACCGCAAACCCGTCACTCAGTAACACTTAATAGCTCATCAAGGAATCGTCATGCGCTCTTTTCAAAACATCATTCGCCACGTCGCCATTGTCTCGTCGATCTTTTTGCTCAGCATCGCCGCCGGTTGCTCGAAACCCGCCGACAAACCTGCTGCGGGCGCCACATCCGGTGCGATGAGTGCACAAACCCAGTCCGGTTCAAAATTGGGTGACCTGTCCGAGTTCCGCAGCATCGCCGCCGACGTTGTCGCGCTCGTCGATAAAAACGACCTGCCGGGTGCGAAAGCCCGCATCAAGGACCTGGAAAGCGCCTGGGACTCGGCCGAAGCCGGGATCAAGCCTCGCGCTGCCAGCGACTGGCATGTTGTGGACAAGGCCATTGACCGCGCGCTCGACGCCTTGCGCGCCAGCAGTCCGCAACAGAGCGACAGCAAGGCCCGCATGGACGAGCTGATGAAGGCCTTCGACTCGATGAAGGGCGCGCAATAACCAGGCGGACAAACGCCGGTACAGGTGCTTCAATACAGGCGCGACGGTCAAGACCGCCGCGCCTTTTTTTCGGAGCGGGACATGCGCATATTGCTGGTCGAAGATGACCCGATGATCGGGGACGCCATCCACGGCGCACTGAGTGATGCGAGCTACGCGACCGACTGGGTGAAAAACGGCCTTACCGCGCTTTCGGCGCTGGAGACCCAGCCCTACGACCTGGTGCTGCTCGACCTCGGGTTGCCAGGCAAGGACGGGCTCGATGTGCTCGACAGCATTCGCGGCCGCAACAACCCGGTACCTCTGCTGATCATCACCGCACGGGACAGCCTCGACGATCGCCTGCGCGGCCTCGACGGTGGCGCCGACGACTACTTGCTCAAACCCTTCGACATGGCCGAGCTGCTTGCCCGCATGCGCGCGGTGCTGCGGCGCAAAGGCGGTAGCGCCCAGTCATTGCTGGACAACGGTGTGGTGGCACTGGACCTGGTGTCGAAACAGGCGAGTACGGCGCAAACCCCCAACGTCCAACTGTCCAGCCGCGAATTCGCCCTGCTGCAGGCCCTGCTGATCCGCCCGGGGGCGATCCTCTCGCGCAGCGAACTCGAAGACCGCCTCTACGGCTGGGGCAACGAAGTGGAAAGCAACGCCGTGGAGTTTCTGATTCATTCGCTGCGACGCAAGCTGGGCAACCAGGTCATCAAGAATGTCAGGGGTATGGGATGGATGGTTTCAAAAAGCGCCTGAGCGACTCGGTCCAGGTACGGCTGTCGGTCGCGCTGTCGCTGGCCATCCTGCTCGTGGCGGTGCTGGCCGGGATGTTTGCGTTCGTCTCGGCCCTCGACGAGGCCCACGAAATGCAGGACGAAACCTTGCGTCAGGTGGCCGTCCTGTTCGATCGGCAGCAGATGACCCTGCACTACCCCACTGCCGGAAAAATTGCCGGTGACGACGAGGAATCCAGGGTCATCGTGCAATACCTGACCGACAGCGGTAAAGCCGTCGGCACCACTGACGACAACGTCCTGCCGCTGCCCTTCCCCACGACGCTGGCCAATGGCCTGTCGACCTTGAATATCGCTGGCGAAGACTTTCGCGCATTGGTCAGGACCACCACCCGTGGCGAGCGCATCGTCGTGGCCCAGGAGACGGGGGTTCGCGACAAGGAGGCGCGCGAGAGTGCCTTGCGCAGCCTGCTGCCGTTTCTCATTCTGTTTCCGGTGCTGTTGCTGGTGGTGAGCGATCTGGTGCACAAGCTGTTTCGCCCCATCGCCACCCTCTCCGATGACATAGACCGACGCGACAAACAGGCCCTGCACCCGGTCGACGAACACCATTTGCCAACCGAGATCCGCCCTTTCGTCGTGGCCATCAATCGCCTGCTGGCGCGGGTTGCGCAGTCCATGGAAAACCAGCGCCGCTTCATCGCCGACGCCGCCCACGAACTGCGCTCGCCCATGACCGCCCTGTCCTTGCAAGCCGAGCGACTACAGGCCACACCCATGCCGACGCAAGCCGTCGAGCGCCTGCTGCCGCTGTCGCGCGGCATAGAGCGCAGCAGAAAGCTGATCGATCAGTTGCTGGCCCTGGCCGCCGCGCAATCGAACGCGGAGCGGCCGCAGACCACGGTTTCAGTGCATGAGGTCTATCGACGGGTGCTGGAGGACCTGCTGCCCCTGGCGGAGCGCAAGAACATCGATATCGGTGTTGAAAGTACCCAGGACGTGCAGCTCGTCATCAACGAAATGGACCTGCTGATCCTGGTGAAAAATCTGGTGGACAACGCGATCCGCTACACCCCTTGCGGCGGACGCGTCGACCTGTCGGTGGAGCTGGCGCAGGAAACCGTGATCCTTCAGGTCAAGGATTCCGGACCGGGTATCACCGCCGATGAACAAATGCGCGTGTTCGACCCGTTCTATCGCAGCGTGGGCACTGAAGAGTCAGGCTCAGGGCTGGGCTTGTCCATCGTCAGGGCCATCGCTGAGCGCACCGGGGCTCGTCTGCATCTGGGATTCTCGAATGAGACGGACAAAAGCGGCTTATGTGTTTCGATCGGGCTACCAAGAGGCATAGACTAAATCCCTGTGTATCACAGTGTGTCAGCAGGACTGCCCGATACACAGACTTTCATCCGGCCGTCGATTCGACACAGGCCGGATACGTTACCGCGCTTTAATGCAAGCAATGTTTGAAGGGGCTCAGACAGGCCCCCTGACCCATGGCTGGTAATGGAGATATCCCATGAAGATGGCGCTGCACAACAGCAAACCCGGCAAGACTCGCCGCCACCTGGTCGGCCCTTCTATCCTCGCGCTTGCGCTGTTCGGCGTGCTCGGCGTGGCCCATGCGCAAACGGCCGCCGCCGCGCAGCCAGCGGCGACCCCTGCCACACAGGCCGCGCCCTCGCCCTTCGGCCCGCTCAAGCATGTCAACGCCGGGCTGCTGGACGTGGCGTACGCCGAAACCGGCCCGGCCAACGGGCCGGTGGTGATCCTGCTGCACGGCTGGCCGTACGACATTCACAGTTATGCCGAGGTCGCGCCGTTGCTGGCCGCCAAGGGCTATCGGGTGCTGATGCCCTATGCGCGCGGCTATGGCGATACACGTTTCCTGTCGGAAAAAACCGAGCGCAACGGCCAGCCGGCTGCGCTGGCCAGTGATGTCATCGACTTCATGGACGCGCTGAAGATCAAGCAAGCGGTGCTCGGTGGCTATGACTGGGGTGCGCGCTCGGCCGACATTGTCTCGGCGCTGTGGCCGGAACGGGTCAAGGCACTGGTCTCGGTCAGCGGTTATCTGATCGGCAACCAGGCAGCCGGCAAGAACCCGCTGCCACCCAAGGCGGAATTGCAGTGGTGGTATCAGTTCTACTTCGCCACTGAACGCGGCCAGGCCGGTTACGAGAGAAACACCCACGACTTCGCCAAGCTGATCTGGCAACTGGCTTCGCCGAAATGGGCGTTCGATGACGCCACTTTTGACCGCAGCGCCAAGGCACTGGACAACCCGGACCATGTCGACATCACCGTGTTCAACTACCGCTGGCGCCTGGGCCTGGTCGAGGGCGAAAGCCGATACGAAGCGCTGGAGCAGAAACTGGCCACGGCGCCGTCCATCAGCGTGCCGACCATTACCCTGGAAGGCGATGCCAATGGCGCACCGCACCCTGCGCCCGAAGACTATGCCAAGCGTTTCACCGGCAAATACGAGTTCCGGCTGATCAACGGCGGCATCGGCCACAACCTGCCGCAGGAAGCTCCGCAGGCGTTCGCCAAGGCTGTGATCGATGCGGACCATCTTTGAGGGCTGATTCGGTTTACGCGCTTTTCCCCCGAACAACGACCTCCACCGCACGGCTCGTTTACGTAAACGGGCCGTGCGCATGCGCTATGAGTCAAACACAGCACACCGATTCAATATTCCCTGCCCGATCTACGTAACCATGGCGTCCTCACTCCTCCTGTAGGAGCGAGCTTGCTCCGGGCGGCGTTCCGACGATGGTCGTTAACGATAACGCGTGTTTACTGCCTTAACGCGGCTCACTTGAGACCATCGCGAGCGAGCTCGCTCCTACAGTGAATCCCCCCACCGTCGCTGTGCCTGTGGTGAACGATTGATGAAGTATGACTCGCAAGACCTCAGGGCCCGATTACAGCTTTGGTTATCGGTGCTGCTCGCCGGCACGGTCGGGACCGCGGTGGCGGATGAATCGGCGCAGGGCTTTCTGGACGGCGCAACGCTTGGCGTGCTCAGTCGAAACTTTTACCTGAACAGCGATTATCGATCCCCCTCGCCGACCGGCAAGAACTACAAAGCCGAGTGGGCTCAGGGTTTTATCGGCACTTTTGAATCCGGCTTCACACCGGGCACGATCGGTGTCGGCCTTGATGCCCATGCCTTTCTCGGATTGAAACTCGATGGCGGCAAG
Organism: Pseudomonas sp. Pseusp16; assembly: GCF_047324915.1. NCBI lineage: Bacteria > Pseudomonadati > Pseudomonadota > Gammaproteobacteria > Pseudomonadales > Pseudomonadaceae > Pseudomonas > Pseudomonas sp. Pseusp16. The sequence goes on from NZ_CP168522.1 coordinate 1,688,953, forward strand.
GGCCATTCCGGCACCGGTTTGCTGCCCGTGGGCAGTGATGACCGCAGTGAAAGCGACTACTCCAGCGGTGGCGGCGCGATCAAGCTCAAGGCCTCGAAAACCACCCTGGCGTTTGGCGAAATGATGGTCGAGTCCCCGGTATTCGACACTGCGGACAAACGCCTGCAACCGGAATACGCGACTGGCTTTCTGCTCAACAGTCGCGAAATCGACGGCATGAACCTGCAAGCTGGCCACTTCACGGCGTTCAAGAATCAGGACAGCGCTTCAGGCAAGGGCGACTTTTTCGGTTATGGCGCCAACACCGAGGCTGGTGGCATTTCGTTTGTCGGCGCCGACCTGTTTACCCAAAGCCCGGTCGGCGGCGCGCTGTACGCCTCGGAGTTGACCGACACCTGGCACCAGTACTACGGCAATCTGCACTTCAAGCAGTCCGACGTGTTCATCGACGCCAACCTCTATCACACCAAGGACACTGGCCAGGCGCTGGCCGGTGCCATCGACAACACCGCGTACAGCCTGTCCGGCCAGTACACGCTGGGCGCCCAGGCGTTCACCCTGGCCTATCAGAAAATCGACGGTGATACGCCGTTCGATTTTGTCGGTGGCGACTCCATCTACCTGGCCAACTCGATCAAGTTCGCCGACTTTAATGGCGCCCGTGAACGCTCCTGGCAGGTTCGTTACGACCTGGACCTGGCCACCTTCGGGATACCCGGCCTGAAGTTCATGACCCGTTACGTCACCGGCGACCAGATCGACGGCACGCATGCACCACAAGGCGGGGCGTACAACCCGTTCGACCCGGCGGCCGGCACCTTCGTGCCGCAACAAGGTGCCGGGGGCCGACACTGGGAGCGCGACATCGACCTGCACTACGTCGTGCAGTCCGGGTCGGCCAAGGGTTTGTCGCTGCAACTGTCCCATGTGTCGCACCGGGCGAACGCGGCCCAGGCCGGCGATGACATCGACCGGGTGTACGTGGTCATCCAGTACCCGCTGAACTTCGGGCCGTTCTGAGCGCAAAGTGGCGGAAGGCAGCCGGAGTCGAACCTGCCCGGGAACGGATGCCGTCCCCAACCGGGTTTGAAGCCCGGCCGCGCCACCGGGCGCGATTGCCTTCCTTGATCAGAGCTCTGTGCGCTGGGCCAACGCACTGTCCGGGCGAACCTGCCGACGATCGCCAAAACGCCGGGTCAGGCCGATACGGTCGAAGTACTCCAGTATCTGAATGCTGCGCTTGCGCCCCAGGCCCACCGCATCACGAAACGCCGCCACCTGGATCACCGGGTTGGCGTCCGCCAGTTGCAACAGCATAGCCGCCAATCGGCGAATCATGCTGTCGGGGTAAAACAGGTCCCGCACCACTTGGTGCATCAAACCCAGGCGCGCCATTTTGCGCAGCAACCCGCGCACGGCCGCTTCGTCATGCCCCAGGTCGCGAACCCACGGCGGGGCGAAGCCCGCCTGTTCGAACAACGGTTGCAATTGCAGCCACAGGGCTTCGTCCTCTTCGCTCAAACGCACCTGATGCCCTGGCAGATGCAACCATGGGCCGCTGCTGGCGATGTCGCCGCTGGCCAGCAATTCGTCGAGCAGGCTGATAAACGTCGAACGCTCCATTTCGCTACCGGTGAATCGGCGCAGGCGATCCCGGTCCGGCCCCATCTGATCGGCTTCAAGCTGATGGAAACGCTCGAGGTGCTCGAGCACTGCAGCCTTCAAGGCTTCCCAGCGACTGGCACTGAACAGCAACGCGCCTTGACGGGTGTCGATCAAGCGCACATCCGCGGGCAATGTCCAACTGCTGCGCGGTCGGTTGAACTGCCGCTCCAGGCGCTGCGGATCGAGCCCGCTGTCGCTGTGGGCCAGCAATGCCGGCAACACATCTTCCAGCCTTGTGCTGTTCGCCAGCGCCTGCAGTTGCGCCAATCGTTCCGGGCTGCGACGTTGCCGGGCGGGTGCAAACGGATCCAGCACCCGGCCGCCGCCCAGGGTTCGTTGGGCACTCTGATCGCGCAGGATCAGCGGGTCGCCTTTCACCGCCTGCACCGCTGTATTGAGCAGCAGTTGCGCGAACATCCGCCCACCGGGCGCCAGACTGACGCCTTCGAGCAAGGCGACTCGACCGGTGACGTCCTGGGTGCCGAGGTGCACGTGCACCGGTTGAAAGTGCTCGAAGGCCCGGGGTTCGCCGGGGAGCAGCTGCATGTCGATGTCCAGGCGTTGGCTCGGTGCGTACGAGCCGGCGGCCAGCAACCAGTGGCCACGATGGATATGCTCCAGGGCCAGCCGTTCGGCACTCAGGTTCAATGCCACGCGCTGGCCGGCAACGGCGTGGTCGGCGGCCTGGTTTTGCGCGTGCAGGCCGCGAATGCGCACCGGTTTGCCTTGTGGCCCCAGCAGCAAGGTATCGCCCACCACGACCTGGCCGGACAGCGCCGTACCAGTCACCACGATACCGGCCCCGGCCACGCTGAACGCCCGATCGATCGCCAGGCGAAAACCACCTTCCGTGCTTCGTTGCACCACTTCACGCTGGGCATCGAGCAACGCCTTGCGCAAGGATTCGATGCCCTCGCAGGTGGAGCTCGACAGCGCAATCAGCGGCGCTTCGGCATACGGCCCGGGCGCGAGCAAGGTGCGGACCTGATCGCGCACGACCTGCACCCTGGCGCTGTCGACCCGGTCGCACTTATTGATCGCCACCAGCGCACGCGGGATGCCCAGCAACTCGACAATCGCCAGGTGCTCGCGGGTCTGCGGCATCACCCCGTCATCGGCGGCCACTACCAGCAACACCAGATCGATGCCCTGTGCCCCGGCAAGCATGTTGTGGGTGAAGCGTTCATGCCCGGGTACGTCGATGAAACCGGTCAAGCCCGCTCCCGGTTCCAGCTCGGCATACAGGTAGCCGAGGTCGATGGTCATGCCGCGCTCACGCTCTTCCCGGCGCCGGTCGCCCGCCTGACCGGTCAGCGCCTGGAGCAGCGCCGTCTTGCCGTGGTCGATGTGCCCTGCGGTGCCGACAATCACCCTGCCCGTCCCTCCACCTGCAATTGATCGAGCTGTGCCAGCCATGCCGATTCGTCGTCCAGTTGCCGCAGGTCCAGCCACAGGGCGTCATCGTCAATGCGCCCGAGTACCGCGATCGGCAATGCGCGAAAGGCTGCTTCCAGCGTCAACAGGGACCGCCCGCGCAAGCGCTTGGACGTCAGCGGACGCAGGCACAGCGCCGCGCTGGCCAGCCGCGCCACCGGTTGGCTGCCGCTGCCGATCATGCCCAGTGCCGGCATGGCGCTGACGCTCCAGTCCTCGCCCACCACCTGGGCCAGCGCCGGCCGCAGTCGCTCGGCCTGGGCGAGGATATCGGCCTGTGGCCGGGTCAACAGGCGCAGGCTGGGCAAGCGCTCGGCCAGTCGGTCCGGGTTGCGGTACAAACCCAACACCGCTTCCAGGGCAGCCAGGGTCATTTTGTCGACCCGCAGCGCACGCTTGAGCGGGTTTTTCTTGATCCTGGCGATCAGTTCCTGGCGGCCGACAATCAGCCCGGCTTGCGGCCCGCCGAGCAGTTTGTCGCCACTGAAGGTGACGATGTCCGCGCCATCGAGCAACGCCTGACGCACCGTCGGCTCAGCCGGCAGCCCCCAGCGGGTCAAGTCCAGCAGGCTGCCGCTGCCGAGGTCTTCGAGCAGCGGCAAACCGTGCCGGTGGGCCAGTTGCGCCAGTTCGGCGGTCGGCACGCTCGTGGTGAAGCCTTGAATGCTGTAGTTGCTCGCGTGCACGCGCATGATCAATCCGCTGCGCGGGCCGATGGCGGCCTCGTAGTCGCGGGCATGGGTGCGATTGGTGGTGCCGACCTCAACCAGCTTCACCCCGGCACGGGCCATGATGTCGGGAATGCGGAAGGCACCGCCGATTTCAATCAGTTCACCGCGGGAAATAATTCCTTCCTTGCGCGCGCCCAGGCTGTTGAGGGTCAGCAAGACCGCTGCGGCATTGTTGTTGACCACGGTCACCGCTTCGGCGCCGGTCAGTTCGCGGATCAAACCTTCGATCAGGTCGTCGCGGTCACCGCGCTTGCCACTGCGCAGGTCAAACTCCAGGTTGAGCGGATAGCGGGCAGCCATTTGCACCGCTTCAATCGCTTCCTCGGGCAGCAATGCCCGCCCGAGGTTGGTGTGCAGCACCGTGCCGGTGAGGTTGAATACCCGGCGCACATGGCTGCGATGCTCGATTGCCAATCGTTCGCCGACCCTGCCGGCCAGCACCTCAGCGCTGACCTCTACAGGTTCGAGCAAACCGTGCTGCACCCTTTCCCGCAACTCATCCAGCAAACACCGCAAGGCCGTCAGCAGGACGTCGCGGCCATAGCGCTCGGCCAACGGCAGGCACGCCGGGTGACGTAACAAACTGTCGATGGAAGGTAGACGCAGGGGTTGCCTGGCACCGTGTGCAGACATCTGGCGCTCCTGAAAACGAATGACCGTCGCGCCAGAGTGTAGACGCTGCGGTTACTCGTCTCCCGGAGCCAGCAACAGATTCGGTGCCAAACGCTGATAACCGTCCTGGGCCAGGCGCATGTCGAGCATCAGGCTGGACAGGTCTGCCGACAGCGCTTCGGCATCCGCATCGTTTTCCAGATAGAGCAACTTCAGATAGCTGTTGCAACCGGGGCAGACTTCGGCGCGCAACGGCGCCTGGTTGGCGGCATGGCGGTCATCTTCAAGGCTGAGGTACTCCAGGCCTTTGCTCTGCTCGCAATACACGCACTTGACCCGCACCACATGCCACTCGCAGGCGCACAGCGAACAGACCAGATAACGCAAGCCATTGTGCTTGCCGCGATGGCGGATGACCCCGGCCATGGCCGGCGAGCCACAGGCCGGGCACTGGCTGAGGCTGTCGCCGGGAGTCAGGGCCAGGTTTGGCGTACTCAACAGCCAGTGACTCCACGCTGTTTGCAACGCCGCACCGAGAAACGGCACCAGCGCCGCTGGCACCAGCGAATACTGGCCGCTGAGCAACGCCACCGCCCAGGCGCGGCGTTGCCCGGCACCGGCCAGGCGCAAGGTTTCCACGGCATCGGCCACGGCGCAGGGTTGCGGTGCGCTATAGCGCTGCAGCAAGGCATCGAGGTAAAGCTGCCAATCGTCTTCGCGCGCCAGGCTGTCGGCTGCGAACGGCGGCAAGCCGTGTTGCTGGCACAATTCGATGCGTTGTCGGTCGAGGGGATCGCCAAGTGGCGGGTCGTTAAACACCTGTTGCTGTACCCGGCACAACCCGGCAATCAAATGAAGGTAATCGGCCAACGGATGCCCTTCGGCCAGCGTCTCCAGACGTAAGGCGCGCAGGCTGAACAGGTTATGTGGTGGCATGTACAGAAACGGCGGCGAACTGGCCGCCGCTTCGATTTCTCCGGGTTCGAGGATGGTTGGCAAATGTCAGCCCTTTTTAGTGATCGGACGCTGGGGTGCTTCGTCGCGGGTCTCATCTTGAGTCACTTGGCGATACCAGAGTTCGTGGTGTTTCCTCGCCCAGCCACGGCTGACCCGGCCGTGCAACATGGCGCTGACCGAGCCTTTGATCCAGATCCCGGCATAGATGTGCACGATGATGCTCAGGATCAGCACAAAAGCGGCCAACGCATGCAGCAACATCGCCCAGCGAATCGTGGTGATGCCGAACCAGTCGCTGAAGTACGCACGCCAGATCACCAGACCGCTCAATAGCAGCACCAGCATGCACAGCAGTAAAGTCCAGAACAGCAGCTTCTGCCCGGGGTTGTATTTGCCGATGGGTGGCACGCCCTCCTCTTTGTTCAGCATCACCCGGTCGATGCGCTTGAGCCACAGGCGGTCATTGGCGATGAAGTAATTGGCGCGCCAGAAGCGCAACACCAGGCCGAGGAACAGCACGAACATCAGCACGCCCATGAATGGGTGGAGGATGCGTGTCCACGGTCCACCGCCGAACAGGTTGCTCAGCCAGAACAGCGCCGGATGGAACAGCGCCAACCCGGACAATCCGGCCATGAAAAACAGGATTGCCACCAGCCAATGATTGGTGCGCTGGTTGCTGGTGTAGCGCAGGATCGTCTTGTTGCTCATGGCCTGCCCTCCCCACGGGGATCGAAGGTATGCACCGACGGATCGACTTCGTGCACGGCGTTGTCCGGCGGGGCCGGATGTTCATCCTCTTCGACGATTTGCGGGCCGACGCGCACGTAGTGGAAGAACCCGGCCAGCACCGCTGCGCCCATGGCCAGCAGCGCCAACGGCTTGCTGACGCCTTTCCACAGCCCTACCAGCGGGCTGATTGCCGGGTGATCGGGCAAACCGGCGTACAGTCTTGGCGTATCGGCGTGGTGCAACACGTACATCACGTGAGTGCCTCCGACGCCTTCGGGGTCATACAGACCGGCGTTTTCAAAGCCCCGGCTTTTCAGATCGACGATACGTTCGGCGGCATGCACCTTCATGTCGTCCTTGGAGCCGAACACGATGGCACCGGTCGGGCAGGTTTTCACGCAGGCCGGTTCCAGCCCCACCGCCACCCGGTCCGAGCACAAGGTGCATTTGTAGGCCTTGTGATCCTTTTGCGAGATCCGTGGAATGTTGAACGGACACCCGGTGATGCAGTAGCCGCAGCCGATGCAATGGTCCTGGTTGAAATCGACGATGCCATTGGCGTGCTTGATGATCGCGCCGGGGCTGGGGCACGCCGCCAGGCAACCGGGCTCGGCGCAGTGCATGCAGCCATCCTTGCGGATCAGCCATTCGAGGTTGCCGGCGTCGGTCTCGTGCTCGGTGAAGCGCATCAGCGTCCAGGTTTCTGCGGTGAGGTCCTGCGGGTTGTCGTAGGTGCCATGGTTGTGACCGACCTCGTCCCGCAGTTCGTTCCATTCCGAGCAGGCGACCTGGCAAGCCTTGCAGCCGATGCATTTGGTGGTGTCGATCAGCTTGGCGACTTCCTCCTGCTGGCGTATTGAGGACGGGGCTGTGGTGGTGGCCGAACGGGCGATGATGTCTTGGCTGGCCATTTAGACTTTCTCCACGTTGACCAGGAATGACTTGGATTCCGGGGTCTGGGTGTTGCCATCGCCGAGGAACGGCACCAGGGTGTTGGTCAGGTAGCCGTGCCGCGTGAGCCCGGTGAACCCCCAGTGCAGCGGAATGCCGATCTGGTGCACCACCTGATTGTTGACCTGCAGCGGGCGAATCCGCTTGGTCACCACGGCCACCGCTTCAATGAAGCCACGCTTGCTGCTGACCCGCACACGATCGCCGGCGACGATGCCTTTTTCCTTGGCCAGCACCTCGCCGATTTCCACGAACTGCTCGGGCTGGGCAATCGCGTTGAGCTTGCAATGCTTGCTCCAGAAGTGGAAATGCTCGGTCAGCCGGTAACTGGTGGCGGCGTACGGGTAATCCTTGGCCACGCCAAGGGAATCCCAGACCGAATCGAAGATCCGCGCCGCCGGGTTGCTGGTGGCTTTCTTGTTTTGCGGGTGCAGCGGGTTGATGCCGATCGGAGTCTCGAACGGCTCGTAGTGCTCGGGGAACGGGCCTTCGTTCATCTTGTCGACGGCGAAGAATCGCGCCACGCCCTCGGGGTTCATGATGAACGGATTCATCCCGGCTTCCGGCGGCACGTCAGCCTTGTAGTCCGGCACATCGGTGCCGCCCCAGGCTTTGCCGTTCCACCACACCAGGCGTTTTTTCGGATCCCACGGTTTGCCTTGCAGGTCCGCCGAGGCACGGTTGTAGAGAATCCGCCGGTTGGCCGGCCACGCCCAGGCCCAGCCTTGATGCTGGTGCATGCCGTACGGGTCGCTGTTGTCGCGGCGGGCCATCTGGTTGCCCAGTTCGGTCCAGCTGCCACAGAAAATCCAGCAGCCGGACGCCGTGCTGCCGTCATCCTTGAGCTGGCCAAACCCGGCCAGTTGCGAATTGGCCTTGATTGCCGCGCCCGTGGCGTCGGTGAAGTCAGTGGTGGCGTAGCCGTTGATTTCCTTCGCCAGCTCCTCGGGCGAAGGTTCGTTCGGGATCTTGTACGGCCACGACAGTTTGAGCAGCGGATCGGGGAACTTGCCGCCTTCGGCCTGATAGCGCTGGCGCAGGCGCACGAACAGTTCGCTCATGATGCGGATGTCGGTCTGCGCTTCACCCGGCCCGTCGGCGCCCTTCCAGTGCCATTGCAGCCAGCGACTGCTGTTGACCAGCGAGCCATCCTCCTCGGCAAAGCAGGTGGTGGGCAGGCGAATGACTTCGGTCTGGATGTCGGCACTCTTCACATCGTTGTACGACCCGACGTTGCGCCAGAATTCCGAAGTTTCGGTGGCCAGCGGGTCCATCACCACCAGCCACTTCAGTTTGGCCAGTGCCGCGGTCACCCGGTTTTTGTCCGGCAACGCGGCAATCGGGTTGAAGCCCTGACACAGGTAGCCGTTGACCTTGCCCTGGCCCATCAAATCAAACACCTTGAGGATGTCGTATTGGGGAATGTCCAGTTTCGGCAGGTAGTCGTAGGCCCAGTTGTTCTCGGCCGTTGCGTTGGCGCCATACCAGGCTTTCATCAGGCTGACGTGGAATTTGCCGTAGTTCTGCCAGTAGGACAGTTGCCCCGGACGCAATGGTTTCTGCGTGCGCTTGACGATATAGGCGTTGTAGTCCTGTTCGGCATCGCCGGGTAGCGAGAGGTATCCCGGCAGTGAATTGGACAACAGCCCCAGGTCCGTCAGCCCCTGGATGTTGGAGTGCCCGCGCAAGGCATTCACCCCCCCGCCCGGCATGCCGACGTTGCCCAGCAGCAATTGCACCATCGCCGCGCTGCGGATCATCTGCGCGCCAGTCGAGTGCTGGGTCCAGCCCAGCGCATAGAGGATGGTCATGGTCTTGCCCGGTTGCGAGCAAGTGGCGATTTCCTCCCATATTTTCTGCATGGCATCGACCGGCATGCCACAAATCTGGCTCGCCAGCTCTTTGCTGTAGCGGCTGTAATGCTGCTTCATCAACTGATAGACACAGCGTGGGTCTTGCAGGGTCGGATCGACCTTGGCAAAGCCGTCCTCGCCCAGTTCATAACCCCAGCCGGACTTGTCGGTGTAGAGGCGTTTGGCCGCATCGTAACCGCTGAAGATCCCGTCCTCGAAGCCATAACCGGCTTTGACGATGAACGATACGTCGGTGTAGTTGCGCACGTATTCGTGCTGGATCTTGTCCTCGGTCAGCAGATAATTGATCAACCCGCCCATGAAGGCGATGTCGGTACCGGTACGGATCGGCGCGTAATAGTCGGCCACCGAGGCGGTCCGGGTAAAACGCGGATCGACCACGATCAGCCGCGCCTTGTTGTGCGCCTTGGCCTCGGTCACCCACTTGAAGCCGCACGGGTGCGCTTCTGCTGCGTTGCCGCCCATCACCAGAACCAGATTCGCGTTGGCGATATCGGTCCAGGTATTGGTCATGGCTCCACGGCCGTACGTCGGGGCAAGACTTGCCACCGTCGGGCCGTGTCAGACACGCGCCTGGTTATCGAACCCCAGCATGCCGAGACTGCGAACCACCTTGTGGGTGATGTAGCCCGCTTCACTGGAGGCCGCCGATGCCGCGAGGAAACCGGTGGTCAGCCAGCGGTTTACCGTTTGGCCCTGGGCATTCTTCTCGGTGAAGTTGGCGTCGCGGTCGGCCTTCATCAGGTCGGCGACGCGATCGAGCGCTTCATCCCAGGAGATGCGGGTCCACTCGGTGCTGCCGGGTTTGCGCGTCTGCGGGTATTGCAGGCGGCCTGGGCTGTGTATGAAGTCCAGCAGGCCTGCGCCTTTGGGGCAAAGGGTGCCGCGGTTGACCGGGTGGTCGGCGTCGCCTTCGATATGGATGATGTTTTGCGCGACATTCTTCGCCGTATCGCCCTGGCTGTACATGATCAAGCCGCAACCGACCGAGCAATACGGGCAGGTGTTGCGGGTTTCATGGGTATGGGCGAGCTTGAAGTGACGCACCTGTTCGGCAAAGGCTGGCGTCGGGGCCATGCCCAACGCGCCCAGGCTAGAGCCTGCAAGGCCGATGCCGGCGACCTTGAAGAACTGACGACGGCTGAGATCCATCGTGCACTCCTGATCAGGTGGCGCCCGGTACATGGCCGGGCTTTTTTGAACAACCACGGTCGCGGCAGTCTGGCTGCCGACACTACAAACTGTAGTCAATGCTGTCGAATTCACCATGACAGCCGACCGTCGGCCCTGCAGACATAACCCCCTCTGTAGGAGCGAGCTTGCTCGCGATGGTGTATCAGCTGAGTGAGTGTCGACTGACACTCCATCGCAAGCAAGCTCGCTCCTACAAGGGATTGGCGATTATCATGGCGCCATAACCAACCTGCCGTTACGAGACCCCGCATGACTTTCGATTTTGATCAGGTGTTCGACCGCCACAACACCGGCAGTACCAAGTGGAGCCGCTACCCGGCCGACGTGTTGCCGATGTGGGTCGCCGACATGGATTTCGCTGCGCCGCCGGTGATCATCCAGGCCCTGCAGAAGCGCCTGGAACACCCGATGGTCGGTTACAGCGTGGCCCAGGATGACCTGCGCGAGGCGATCGTTGCCGACCTCTGGAACAAGTACGCCTGGCGCGTCGAGCCCCAGGAGCTGATTTTCCTGCCGGGCGTCGAGTCGGGCTTCAACATGGCATTGAAGGCCCTGGTGCAGCCGCAACAGAACGTCGTCGTGCAGGTTCCGAACTACCCGCCGCTGCGCCACGCACCCGGGCATTGGGGGCTGAACAAGGTCGAGCTGAATTTCGACGCGCAAGCCGATGGTACCTACGTCACGCCGCTGGATTCCTTGAGCCAGTCACTGCAAGGCGGTGGCGCACTGCTGCTGAGCAACCCGCACAACCCACTGGGCAAGGCCTTCCCCCGCGCAGAACTGCAAGCCATCGCCGACATTTGCCTTGAGCATGATGCCTGGATCATTTCCGACGAGATCCACGCCGAGTTGTGCTTCGACGGCCGCACGCACATTCCGATGGCTACCCTGAGCCCGCAAATCGCCCAGCGCACCATCACGCTGATGTCGGCAAGTAAGGCCTACAACATCGCCGGCCTGAAAACCTCGTTCATGATCATCCAGGACCGTCACCTGCGCGAGAAGGTCAACCACGCCCGTTGCGGCATGGTCGACAGTGTCAATCCGCTGGGCATGGAAGCCACCCGCGTCGCCTACAGCGAAGCTGCGCCATGGCTGGCAGCGCTGAAGGTCTACCTGCAGGACAACCGCGATTTCCTCGCCGAGGCCGTGCGCACCCGCCTGCCGGGCATCACCATGAACCTGCCGCAAAGCACCTACCTGGCATGGCTGGACTGCACGGCACTGGGGCTGGACAACCCACAGCAGTTCTTCCTGGAACAGGCCAGGGTCGGATTGAGCGCCGGTCTGGACTTCGGCGATGACTGCAAGCAGTTCGTGCGCCTGAATTTCGGCTGCCCACGGTCGCTGCTGGAAGAAGGCATTGCGCGGATGGAGCGCAGCTTGCGCCATCTGTAGGAGCGAGCTTGCTCGCGAAGGTGTGTCAGCTGAGTGAGTGTCGACTGACACTCCATCGCGAGCAAGCTCGCTCCTACAGATACCGGGCAATCTGGTCTGCCGCGTCACTTCATCGCCAAGGCAATGACTTCCACCAGGTTGAGTTGGGTAAAAGGTTTCGACAACCGTGGCAGATGGGCGGCAAAGCCTTCCAGCCGTTCGGCATAACCGGTGGCGAGGATGATCGGCACGCCCGGTCGAATGATCCTGATGGCATTGGCCAGTTGCGCGCCATTCATCTGTGGCATGGCCATGTCGGTGATGACCAGATCAATCTCCGGTCCACTTTCAAACAGCTCCAGCGCCGTGGCACCGCAGGCCGCACTGATGACCCGGTGCCCGAGGTCCTCGAGCAGCAGGCTGGTGCTGGTCAACACCAGGCTGTCATCGTCCACCACCAGTACGCACAGGCGAGGCACCGTCACGGCCGATGCCTTGGAAACCGGTTGGACGGCCGAGCCACTGGCGGCGACCGGCAACCAGAGTTCGGCGGTCGTGCCCTGATCCTTCCGGCTCTTGAGGATGAAGCGGCCACCCAATTGCTCGATAAAGCCGTGGACCATCGACAACCCCAGGCCCGTGCCTTTACCCACGCCCTTGGTGGTAAAGAACGGGTCCATCGCCGAGGCCAGCGTGGTTTCGTCCATGCCCTCGCCCGTATCGGCAATACTCAGGCAGACGTAACGCCCCAACGCCAGGGATGAGGTGGAGCTGTCGGTCACTTCATCGGTTCTGGCACTGAAGCTGAGGGTCCCGCCGTGGGGCATGGCATCACGGGCATTGGTCGCCAGGTTCAGGACCGCCAGTTCCAGCTGGTTGAGGTCAGCCATCACGGGTTCGAGCCCCTCGGGAAAACGCGTTTCGATTTTCACCGAAGGCCCGAGGGAGCTGCGCAACAGCCCGGAAATGCCTTCCACCAATGCCGGTATCCGCACCGGTTCCGACTTGAGCTCCTGGCGTCGGGCAAACGCCAGCATGCGCTGGGTCAGGGAAACACCGCGCAAGGCACCTTGGGTGGCGTTGTCGATCAAGCGGGTAATTTTGGGATCGTCCGTCACCCGCTTGCGCAGGATTTCCAGGTTGCCGAGGATCACCGTCAGCAGGTTGTTGAAATCGTGAGCGATGCCGCCGCTGAGCTGACCGATGGCCTGCATTTTCTGCGCCTGGAACAAGGCCTCCCGGGTTTGCTCCAGCGCCTGCTGCGCTTGCGTGACCTCAGTGATATCGCGGGTAATCTTGGCAAAACCGAGCAAGGTGCCGGTGTCGCCCCAGATCGGGTCGACAATGACATGGGCGAGGAACCGCGTACCGTCCTTGCGCATCCGCCAGCCCTTGTTTTCAAAACGCCCTTCACGAACGGCGATGTCCAGCGTCCGTTGTGGCTCGCGGGCTTCGCGATCCTCCGGGGTATAGAACATCGAAAAATGCTGGCCAATGACTTCTTCCGGCAAGTAACCCTTGATGCGCTGGGCGCCAGGATTCCAGTTGCTCACGCGTCCGTCCGGCGAAAGCATATAGATCGCGTAGTCAGTAACGCTCTGCACCAGCAGGCGGAATTGCTGCTCGCTCTGTTTGAGGACTTCCTCGGCCATTTTGCGATCGGTCAGGTCCCGGGTGATCTTGGCGAACCCCAGTAACGTGCCCGACGGGTCGAGAATCGGATCGATGACCACATGGGACCAGAAACGCGTACCGTCCTTGCGCACCCGCCAGCCTTCGCCCTCGAACCGCCCTTCACGAATCGCCGTGTCCAGTGCCCGCTGGGGCAAGCCGGCACGACGATCTTCATCGGTATAGAAACGCGAGAAATGCTGGCCGAGGATCTCGGCCTCCTCATACCCCTTGAAACGCCTGGCGCCGGCATTCCAGCTGGTGATGATGCCATCGGGATCGATCATGTAGATCGCGTAGTCGATCACCGCATCGATCAATAGCCGAAAACGACCGTCTTCGATGGCACTGACCCTGGTTCGATCTTCGCTCATTGATCCCACCGCTTCATTGTTTCTCTGGAGTATGCGTCATACCGGGTTTTTGGAAAGCCCACCAACGCGGCAACAACTGCTTGACCTTGCTCTCGCCAAAACGGTCATCGATCAGCATCACCACCCCTTGGTCCTGTTGCGTACGGATGACCCGTCCAGCGGCCTGCACCACTTTCTGTACGCCGGGAAACAGATACGTATAGTCGTAGCCGGCGCCAAAAATGGCGGCCATGCGCTGCTTCAGTTGCTCGTTCACCGGATTGAGCTGTGCCAGCCCCAACGTGGCGATAAATGCGCCGATCAACCGGGCACCGGGCAAATCGATGCCTTCGCCAAAGGCCCCGCCCAGTACCGCAAAGCCGACACCCTGGCCGTCGGCGTGGAATTGATCGAGAAACTGCTGACGTTGCGCTTCGCCCATGCCCCGGGACTGCGACCACAGGCTGATGTGCGGATGTTTCTCGGTGAGTAACTGCGCCACTTGCTGCAAGTATTCGAAGCTGCTGAAAAACGCCAGGTAGTTGCCGGGACGCTTGCAGAACTGTCTGGCGATCAAATCCACAATCGGTTCGAGAGAGGACTGGCGATGTACGAACCGCGTGGAGATCTGGCTGACGATGTGCACTTGCAATTGATCGGCATGAAACGGCGACTCGACGTCGATACATACCGTGTCCGCCGGTGTTCCCAGTAAATCGGCGTAATAGTGCCGGGGGCTGAGGGTCGCGGAAAACAGCACCGTGCTGCGAGCGGCAGTCAGGCGCGGGCGGATGAACCCGGCGGGAACCACATTGCGCAGGCACAGCTGCGAGAGATTGCGCTTGCGTTCAAGGTCGCGCTTGCTGATGTCGAACAGGAAATTTTCGTCGAAAAGCTCGGCCACCCGGCAAAAATGCAGCATGTCGAAGTAAAAGCCCTGCAGTGTGCTGTCCAGTCCTTGCGGGTGATCGTTCAGGTAGTCACCAATGCTGGCGCTGCACGATGACAGTGCCTGAAGGAGCTTTTCCGGCGCCTTGTCATAAGCCTGGTAGGCGCCGGTTTGCGCGTTATGCAGGGCATTCCACTCGCGGTTGACTCGCTGCATCGACTTTTTCAGCAATTCGGGTGCGGTTTGGCGCACACCGTTGAAGGTCGCCTGATCAAGGCTCGCGCTGTACATCTGCCGGCCGCGTTCCACCAGGTTATGGGCTTCGTCGACCAGCACCGCGACTTTCCAGTTGTTGGCCTGGGCCAGACCGAACAGTAGCGCGCTGAAATCGAAGTAATAGTTGTAGTCGGCAACCACCACGTCGGCCCAGCGCGCCATTTCCTGGCTCAGGTAATACGGACAGACATCGTGTGCCAGGGCGACCTCGCGCAAGGCGCCCTGGTTCAACAGGCTCAGTTGACTGGCCGCCTGCCGTGCGGCGGGCAGGCGATCGTAGAAACCCCGGGCCAGTGGACAGGACTCGCCGTGGCAGGCCTTGTCCGGGTGTTCGCAGGCCTTGTCCCGGGCGATCATTTCCAGCACCCGCAACGGCGGCGCATCGGTGCTGGCCAGAATCACTTGCGCGGCGTCCAGGGCCAGTTTGCGTCCCGGGGTTTTCGCCGTGAGGAAGAACACTTTGTCCAGTTGCTGCGGCGCCAGCGCCTTGAGCATGGGAAACAGGGTGCCCAGGGTTTTACCGATTCCAGTGGGCGCCTGGGCCATCAGGCAGCGCCCCGTGCTGACAGCCTTGAACACCGACTCGGCCAGGTGGCGCTGCCCCGTCCGAAAACCGGCGTGGGGAAACGCAAGATGCTGCGCCGCTAGATTGCGCCCGTCACGATGGGCGACTTCCTGTTGCGCCCATTGGAGGAAGCGCGCGCAGTGCCGCTCGAAGAACTGTTGCAGCTGCGCGGCCTCGAAGGGCTCGACCAGGCAGGTTTCCTTTTCGCTGACGATGTCGAAATACACCAGCGCCAGGTTGATCCGGGGCAGATCCAGTTTCCGGCACATCAACCAGCCGTAGATTTTCGCCTGGGCCCAATGCAATTGACGGTGGTTGGCCGGTTGTTTGCTCAAGTCTCCGCGGTAGGTCTTGACCTCTTCCAGGCAGTTCTGCCCAGGGTCATAGCCATCGGCCCTGCCCTTGACCGTCAAGGTCTGATACTGGCCTTCAAGGGCGACTTCGCTTTGATAGCCCTCGCTGCGCCGTGATGCCACCGTACGGTGCCCGACGATGCCCTCCAGCGCGGTGGGCGACGGTGTGAAGCGCAGATCGAGGTCGCCGGTCTTGGCGGTGAACTCACACAACGCCCGTACCGCAATGCTGTAGCTCAAGCGCCCTGCTCCGCCCATTGCACGTAGCACACGGCAATCGGCATCTGGTGCTCATGGCAGAATTCCAGCCAGCGCAACTGGTTGTCCTGCAGGCGATCGCCCGGGCCTTTGACTTCAATCATGCGGTAGGTCTTTTGCTGCGGCCAGAACTGGATCAGGTCCGGCATGCCGGCGCGATTGGCCTTGATGTCCAGCAACAGGCGGTTGAACCAATGCTTGAGGTGCTCGGCCGGGAGGCAATCCAGTGCTTGCTCCAGCAGTTCTTCGTCGAGCACGCTCCAGAACACGAATGGGGACTGCACGCCCCACTTGGCGGCATACCGTTCGCGGATGGTCTGCCGATAGCGCCCGTCGTCGAGTTCGGCCAGACAAGCCTGAAACAGTTCGGCCCGGCGTCCATGGAAGTCTTCGCTGAGCAAATCCACCGGCCCGCGCTGGAACGGGTGAAAAAAGGCCCCCGGCAAAGGCGCGAAAATCGCGGGCCAACACAGCAGGCCAAACAGTGAATTGACCAGGCTGTTTTCGACGTAGTGCACTGGCGCCGACGCTTGCGCCAAATGCGCCTGGACGTGAAGTTCCACCGGTAGCGCCGGGTCTGTCCTCGGTAATTGCAGGTCCAGACGCTGCATTTGCCGAGGCGCTGCCCGCTTGATGGGCGGCCCGCCGAGCTTGCGCCGCAGGCGTGGCAACACGCGGAGCAACTGCTGGTGTTCCGCGGCACTTTCCGGAGCCTGTTCGGCCTGTGTGGCCAGGTCCATCGCCAACTCAAACTCGCCACTGCGTTCCAGCACGCGAATCAATCGCGAACGCGCGCCCGGATAGGCACATTCGCGGTAGAGGTTCAGGGCCATGGCGAAATCCACGATGCGCTCGCAATACTGCCCCATCTGGAACAGCAGCTTGCCACGCCGCCGTTGCAACCATGGATTGTCCAGCACCAGCCCCTTGATACGCTCGACCACCTCTTCCAGCGCTTCACCGGCCTCGAATTGTTGCTGGTACGCATGCAGGAGGACACAGGCGTCCACGTCTTCCCGGCTGCGCAAGCCACGGGATTCGGCACAGAATTCGACTTTTTCATAGGTATAAATGCCGAGATCGGCCAACACGAATTCCGACCAGTCCTGGTACAGGTTGCCGAAGAACATCAGGCGCAGGCGATCGCACAACTCCATGATGGTCAGGCTGAACAGGCGCTCATCCAGCCACGGGCACCAGGCGTTGAAGCTTTGCGCCTGGGGAAACTGCTCGCAGAGCGTCGGCAACCAATCGGCTTTCTTGCCTTTGGGTTGATCGATGACAGTGGCGAAGGTCTGGAGGATTTCTGCCTTGAGCAGCACCTCGAACAGTTCGTCGATGGCGATGGGCATTTGCCCGTCGACCCAACCCAGTTCGAGCAGCGGGCCGGCGGCTATGCCGATATCGCCGATTTCGTCGTAATGCAGCTTGCTCGCCCGGAAATGTACGCCTTTGCGCATCACCATTCTGACCAGCAGTGCCTGCGACTCACGGGGCAACCGCTTAAACTCATCAATAAAGCGCTGCTCTTCGACGCTCAACACATCGCTGGAGCGCTGCTCAAGCCAATCAAGCACTTGCATGAAGTTGTTCAAGTAGTAGAACGGATCGTCGAGGGGATTTGCAGTCACAGGGAAATGGGCCATGGCGAGCGAGTACTGGTTATGCGTACAGATACCAGTTCCGCCCTGCCCGGTGCAATCGGAAAAGGATAAATGGCGGCGCTGTACGGTATTTTTCAGGGCAGTAGAACTTTCTGCGCCCCGGCAGCACCAACCGCCAGAAAGATGCGGTGACAGCCTCGAACTGACGGCACTGCTTCAAAACGTACGGGAGGTGATCATGGACATCAAGACTTTGGGCTTGCCCCTGGCGGCAGCGGCCCTGCTGATGCTGGCCGGCTGCTCGACGCCAACGGTGGTGACCCTGCAGAACGGCACCCAGTATTTGACCAAGGACATGCCGAAAACCAAGACAAAGGATGGCTTCTTCGAGTTCGAAGATATTTCCGGGGCGAAAGTGAAAGTCAAGGCTGATGAAGTGGCCACGATCCGCAAGGAAGACTGAATTTCGCGTTATCGTTCATCGCGGGAAAGCCCGCTCCCACAAGGTATGCGCCAACCTTGCGGGAGCGGGACTGGTCCGGGCGGCGCTCCGACGAAGAGGCCCTTACCGGCGCCAACTCACCATCAGGCGATCACAATCCCCACACCCGACAAACTGTCCAGCCCGACCCCGACCAATGTCACTGAATCATTGCCAAACGTCAGCACGGTATCCTGCCCCACCACGCTGGCATGGGCCCGGAAGTCGTCGTCCGGCGTAACACCCTGTACCCCGAGAAACACCAGTTTGTCGTTCGCCTGATAACCCAGCACCCGGTCGTGGCCAAACGCGCCGCTGAACAGGAACGTATCGATCCCGCCCCCCGATTCCAGCAGGTCGTTGCCGGCCCCGCCGATCAACACGTCGTTGCCCTTGCCTGCGATCAAATGATCGTTGCCGTCGAGACCGAACAACCAATCGCCGAGCGCCTGCGCCTTGAGCGTATCGTTCCCCATGCCCCCCTTTATCGACGACTCGTACCGGGTCAGCTGGTTACCGTCCGCCAGCCCGTTGGCGGTGACGCTGTGGGTCACGTCATCCTTGACCAGCCCCCATAAAAAGCCCGGCTCCTTGCTCATGATGCTGCCGATGTCACGGGTGATACTGATGCCGCCATTGGCATCGCGGATGTACAGGTTGCCGGCGCCGTCGTTGGCAAAGTCGAAGTTTTTCACCGACTGCTGCAAGTCGAGCACGTTGTGCCCCTTGCCGCCCAAAAGGACGTTGTAGCCACCGGCATCGCGGAAGGTGTCGTTGCCGTCGCGGCCTTCCAGATAGTCGTTGCCCTTGCCGCCCTGGATCAGGTCGTTGCCGTCACTGCCGATAATGAAAGTGCTGCCTTTGTGGGTGTCGGCATTGCGGTTCAGGTCCTGGACCCAGGTGTGGGCCCGCGCCGGGTCCGAGAGGTTGGCAACAATAATGGTCGAGTCTTTGCTGGTGAGGTCGTAGAACCGCGATTCCAGCACCCGGGTCATGCCGTCGCCGTAACCGGTCGGCAAGTGGGAAATCCAGGTCGGGATGTTGAGGATGGAAAACGGCAGCAGATTCCATGCGGTCGACGCGTAGTGGTCATTGAAGCTGACAATGTTGTTGGTGGCCGAGGCTTGATTGGTATCGTGCACACCGACCGATGCCAGGTTGAACGCCGAACCGTCCAGCGCACGGAACACTGGATCGTTTTCATAGCCGATGTTCAGCACCTTGTCGCTGCTGCCTTGAGTTGGCGAGGCGTAGGCAATGTAGTTGGAGTCCTGGAAGAAGCCGCCCCATTTTTCGCGGCTCAAATCTGCCAGGCTATTGACTGCCAGCCCGCCGAGACTGTGACCGCTGACCAGCACGTCATTACCGGACAGCCCGTTGGCCCGGGCAAACGCCGCGACGTCGGCGAGCAGCTTCCCGAACGCTTCACCCACATAGTTTTTCGCGTAATCCTGTGGACCCAATGCCGCCAACAGGTCATTGATGACATCGCCGATGGAGTCACTGATCTGGTTTTCACGAGGGCCACTGGTGCCGCGAAAGGCGATGCCGATTTCCGTGAGGTGCCCTTGGGCGTCGTATTTACCGAGGATTTCCACCTGGGCGCTGGTATAGCCGGCTTTTTCGCCGAAGAAGGTTCCCCGTGCATCGACTTTGCCGTCATAACCCAACTGCGCGGCGGTGATGGGTGTCCAACCGGCTTTCTGTACCGCCTCCAGTGCAGCTTTTTCCGAATCTGGGTTCCAGGGGATACCGGGAATCACCCCTTGGGAGTCGGTGCCGCCAATCAGCGCGGTCACCAACGTTGCCGGCAGGCCCACGCCGAAACCGTTGTGCTGGTAACCGGTGGCAAAGCCGTTGTCGAGGTTGTGATAGGAGTACAGCGTGATTGCCATCGCGTCGGTGAACAACGCTTTGGCGTCTGCTGTACCAAGGTTCTTGTAGTCGTACACACCCATGGGTATTGCCTCTCTCTTTGTTGGAATTGTCAGAGATAGCTCACTGCCGGGACACCTCGATCGCGAGATGCCCGGAGCCTCCAGTGCTGTTACAAAAATCTGTCAGGCAAACACAAAGCCGGAAGTCGACAGGTTATCCAGCCCCACCCCGACCAGGGTCACGGAAAAGTCGCCAACCTTCAGCACCGTGTCTTGACCGGCCTGGGAGGCATGCTGTCGGTAGTCATAGCCCTGCCCCGCGCCTTCAACGCCCATGAACACCAGGGTGTCGCTGCCCTGGTAGCCATTGATCGCATCAAATCCGAAAGCGCCGCTGAACAGGAAGGTATTGCTGCCGTCCCCGGTGGAATGCATCACGTCGTTGCCGTTGCCGCCGACGAAGGTCACGTGGCCCTTGTCGCTGCGCAATACGTCATCGCCGCCGTTGCCGAACAGCCAGTCACCCTGGACGTCGGCTAACAGCGTATTGCCGAGGGCATCGCCGTTGAGCGAATGACTGTAGCGGGTCAGTTCGTTGCCGTTGAGCAGGCCGTTGCCGGTGACGGTCCAGGTGATGTCCCTGGTGCTCCACCATGATCCGGATTCCTGGCTCACCAGCGCGCCGATGTCCCGGGTCATGCTGATGCCGCCATAGGCGTCACGTACGAACAGCGTGCCATCGCCATCGTTGGCGAAGCTGAAGTTCTGCAGTGGCTTGAGCAGTTCGAACGTGTTGTTGCCCTTGCCGCCCAAAAGTATGTTGAAGCCGCCGTCGTCGCGGAAACGGTCGTTGCCGTCCCGGCCTTCGATGAAGTCATTGCCGGCGCCGCCCTTGAGCCAATCGGCGCTGTCGGTGCCGATGATAAACGTGCTGCCTGTGTGCGGCTCGCCACTGCGCCCGAGGTCCTCGACCCAGGTGGCGCCGCGAGTCGACACCGACAGGTTGGAGACGATCAGGGTCGAATCCTTCCCGGTCAGGTCATAGAAGGCAGAGTCGATCACCCGGTTCAGTCCGTCGGCGTAACCCAGCGATCCATGGGCCGACCAGTTCAGCGGGTTGAGAATGCTGAAGGGCACCAGGTTCTGCGCGGTGGAGGCGTACTGGTCATTGAAGTTGACGACGTTGTTGGTCGCTGAATCCTGATGACCATCGTGCTTGCCCAGTGAGCCACTGCTGAAGGTAGTGCCGTCGAGCACCCGAAACACCGGGTCGTTCTCGTAACCGATGTTGAGCACGTTGTTGCCGGTGGTGCTTTGGGTTGGCGAAGCGAAGGCGATGTAGTTGGCGTCCTTGAAGAAACCGCCCCAGTTATTACCACTCAACTCCGCCAGGCTGTTGACCCCCAACCCGCCAAGGCTATGCCCGCTGACCACAACGTCCCTGGCACTCAGGCCGTGGGCGATAGCGAATGCAGCGACGCTCTTGAGCAGGCTGTCGAAAGCGTTTTTCGCGTAGTTGCTCGCATAATCCACCGGGCCGACCGCGGCCAACAGGTTGTTTTTCATGTCGCCAAAGGTGTCGCCGTACCCCAGGCCACCGGTGCCACGGAAGGCGATGCCCAGGCCAATCAGGTTCCCGGCGCCGTCGTATTTACCGAGGATTTCGGCTTCGGCGCTGGTGAAGCCGTCCTTCTCGCCATAGAAGGTACCTTGGGCGCCAACCTTGCCCTGATAGCCCAGCGTCGTGGCGCTTATCGGCGCCCAACCGCCGGCTGGTAGTGGCTGGCCGGTGGGCGTGTACGCATAAAGCGTCAAGGCGATGGCATCGCTGTACAACGCCTTGCCGGCTTCGCTTCCGGCGTTTTTGTAATCAAACAGTCCCATGTCGTTACCTTTCCATTTATTTCCGGCTGTATTTCGCTTTTTGCAGGAGCTGCCGAAGGCTGCGATCTTTTTGCGTCAACGAAAACGCTGAAGATCAGAAGATCGCAGCCTGCGGCAGCTCCTACGGGGGCAATCATCGGGTTTGAAGGCCTTGTCCGAACGCCTCGTCGACCCTGGCCAGATCCTGTTCATTCAAGGTCCCGGCGTAGTAATGCAACTTGGTCCAGGCCATCAGATAGTCGTAGCGCGCCTGGGCCAGATCCCGGCGGGTGGTAAACAATTGTTGCTCGGCATTGAGCGCATCGAGGTTGACCCGCTCACCGCCCAGAATGCTTTGCCTGGTCGAGACCACCAGCGCTTCGGCGGAGGTCAGGGCTTTCTGATAGGCACGCAGCTTGCTCACCCCTGTCAGGCAGGCGCTGAACTGCCGTCGCAACTCGATCAGGGTTTCCCGGGTCTTGCCATCCAGTTCGTACTCGGCCTGCTCCATCGCACGGCTTGCCTGGCGGGTCGATGCAGAAACACCACCGCCGGCGTACAGCGGCACATTGATTTCGATGCCGATGGTGTTGGTGTCGTAGCGCTGGTTGTAGGTGTTGCCGCTTTCCGATTCATTCTGACGCACCGAGGCGTAGGCGCTGACCTTGGGCAGGTGCCCGGCCCGGTTGCGCTCGACCTCGTAGCGCGCCACTTCAAGCGCCTGGCGCTGGGAAGCCAGGTTGGGGTTATTGGCCACGGCCATCTCATGCCAGGTGTCGTAATTGGCCGGCTGCAGGGTGAAGGTCTGGAAGTTTTGATCCAGTGGTGCAAGGTCGGCAATGTCGATCGCCGGCACACCGATCAGCGCGCCAAGTTCGCGCAGAGATGCATCCTGTTCATTACGCGCTTCGATTTCTTCGGCGATAGCCAGTTCGTAGCGCGATTCGGCTTCGAGAATGTCGGTGCGAGTACCTTCGCCCTGGCGAAACATCTGCTCGTTCTGCTGGAACTGCTGCTCGAAAGCTTTCTTCTTGGCCAGGGCGATATCGATCTGGTCCTGGGCGAACAACGCCTTGGTGTAGTTTTCCAGCACCCGCACCAGCAATTGCTGGCTCTTGCCACGAAAATTTTCGTCGGCAAACAGCGATTGCGCGACGCCCTTGCGATAAGCCGCGTAGGCCTCGTAGTCGAGCAACGGTTGTTGCAAGGTCAGGCTGGAACCGTAACTGCTGTAGTTGCGGTCATCGCTCTGGTTTTGCCTGCGCTCGTCGAGGTAGGTGACCTTGGAGCTATTGCGGCCCTTGTTGTAGTTGTAACCCAGTCTTGGCAACAGCCCGGCGCGGCCGATGGCACGGTTCTCAAGGCCTGCATCACGTTCCTTGATGGCGCCGAGGAATACCGGATCATTGCGCAATGCCTGTTCATAGACCTCGAACGGTCCCATGGCCGCCACGGCCTGGTTGCCCGCGAACAACATCCACGCCGCCCCGAGCATCGAAAGCTTATTCATACTGCCGAACATCCTTATTCCTCGGTCAACGCGGAGCCTGCCCGGTCGAGCAGCGGTTTGAACAAATAATTGAGGAGCGAACGTTCACCGGTACGCACGAACATCTCCGCTGGCATGCCGGGCTTGATCACCAAGCCATTGAGTTTCTCCATGGCCTGGTCACTGACGCTGCTGCGCAGCACGTAGTACGGTGCGCCGCTTTTCTCATCGAGCAACTGGTCGGCGGAGACCAGGCTGACTTCGCCCGGTACACGCGGGGTGCGGCTCTGGTTGAAGGCGGTGAACAGGATATCCACCGGCAGGTGCGGACCGACCTTGTCGATCAGGTTGACCGGCAGGTGCCCTTCCACTTCCAGGCGCGTGTCCTGAGGTACGATCTCCAGCAGGTTGTCGCCCTGACGCACCACTGCGCCTACCGTGTGCACCCCCAGATTGACCGCAATGCCGTCAGCCGTGGCAATGATCTCGCTGTGCTGCAGATCGAACCCGGCGGAGTTCAACTGTTCTTCCAGCGTCACGCTTTTGAGCTGCGCTTCGGCCAGTTGGGTGCGTACTTCTTTCTGGTACTCCTCGATATGCTGTTGCAGCTTCAAGCGAGACTCGACAATACCCTGCTCCACCCGGCCGCTTTCGCCGAGATTTTCTGCCAACTGTTGTTGCACTTGCGACAGTTGCCGCTGGTACTCCATCAACCGATTGCGCGGGATGTAGCCGTTTTCCGCCAGTGGCGTCAGATTGCTTAGCTGTTGTTGCAGGGAATCGGCCTGAGCACTCAAGTCGGTACGGGCACGGCGCATGCCGGCCAGTTGCGCGCCGGCGCCTTCGATGCTGGCGCCCAACGCGGCCTGCTCGCGGGCGAAGGCATCGCGACGACTGCTGAACAACTGGCGCTGGCCTTCGAGCACCAACGCCAGACGCGGGTCGGGATCATTGCTTAGCTCGGCGGGGAAACTCACCTGCTTGAGGTTGTCCCGCTCGCTTTGCCAACGGGCAAGGCTGGCCCAGGCCATGCGGTACTGCGCTTGCAGCGATTGCACGTCCGCGGCGACCTGAGTCTGGTCGAGCCGGAACAGCGGCTGGCCCTGTTTTACCCGCTGGCCTTCGCTCACCAGTATCTGGCTGACCACGCCGTTGCTCATCGACTGCACGGCCTTGCGCTTGCCCGAGACCACCACTGTGCCCTGTACCGGTATGCCCTGGTCGAGGGGGGCCAGGCTGGCCCAGGTGAAGAAACTGCCAGCGCCGACAATCGCCAGTATCCAGCCCAGGCGAGCGAAGTAACGCGCGTCGCGTTCAGGCTGTCCAGCCAGGTGGTCGTGCTCCATCGTCGCTTCGTTTTGAGGGTTTACCTGGCTACGGCTCATACGCCCGAACTCCTTGTCGCGGGCTGAGACTGCCAGCTCATGCTGAGCCCGCCCGGCGCTTGCGCGGTTTTTTCATGTTGTGCTTGCTGAGCCCCCGAGAGTGCCTTGAGCACGTCCTGGCTCGAACCAAACGCCTGCAAGCGCCCGTCGTTGAGCACCAGCAACTTGTCGGCCTGGGCCAACGCGCAAGAACGATGGGTCACCAGGATCACACTGGTGCCCTGGGCCTTCATTTGCGCAATCGCGCTGGCCAACGCCGCTTCACCCACGGTGTCGAGGTTGGAGTTCGGCTCATCCAGCACCACCAGGCGCGGCTGGCCGTACAGCGCACGGGCCAGGGCCACCCGTTGTTTCTGCCCGCCGGAAAGGCCGCTGCCGTCTTCGCCGAGCGTGGTGTCGTACCCCTGCGGCAGGCGCAGGATCAGTTCATGCACCCCGGCCTGCTGTGCGGCGGCCACGACGCTATGTGGATCGGCCTCGCGGAAACGCGCGATGTTTTGCGCGATGCTGCCGCTGAACAACTCGATGTCCTGCGGCAGGTAACCGATGTAAGGCCCGAGGTCGTCGCGGTTCCAGCGATGGATGTCCGCACCGTCGAGCCGCACAGTACCGCCGAGCGTCGGCCAGACACCCACCAGTACCCGTGCCAGTGTCGATTTACCGGAACCGGAAGCACCGAGCACGCCCATTACCTCACCCGCAGCGAGGCTGAAACTGACCAGGTGCAGGGTCGCCGCCCGTTGCCCCGGAGGCGCCGCGCTGACCTGCTCAAAAGTGATCTGGCCCTTCGGCGCCGGCAGCGCCATGGCCTCGTCGCCCGACGGGAAGGCTTGCAGCAAGGCGTCGAGACGGCGGTAAGCCAGCTTGGCGCCGCTCCACTGCTTCCATACGGCGATCAACTGATCGATAGGACTCAACACACGGCCCATCAGGATCGAACCGGCAATCATCATTCCGGCGGTCATGTCACCCTTGATCACCAGCAACGCGCCAAGGCCCAGCACCAACGATTGCAGGCACAGGCGCAGGGTTTTGCTCAAGGAACTGATGACGGCGCCCGTGTCGCTGGCCTGGTTTTGCAGGCCGAGGAACCGTGAATGCACCTGGAACCAGCGATTGCGCAACGCCCCCAGCATACCCATGGCCTGAATGGTTTCGGCGTTATGCAAATGGCTGGTGGCCAATTGGCTGGATCGCTGGGAACACGCGGCGGCTTCACCCAGCGGTTTTTTGGTCATGGACTCATTAAGCCAGGCCAGCGCAATCAGTAACAAAGCCCCCGCCGTGGCAAAAACGCCGAGCCAGATGTTGAACAGATAAATCACCAACAGGTACACCGGGAACCACGGCGCATCGAAAAACGCGAACAACGCAGGGCCGGTGACGAACTGGCGAATATGTGTCAGATCCCCCAGCGCCTGTCCCGCATTGCCTTCGCCTTTGAACAGGTTGCGCTCGAACGCCGCCCGATAGACCCGCAGATTGAACCGTCGCTCCAACTGACTGCCGATACGGATAACGATGAAACTGCGGACAACTTCCAGCAAACCGATAAAGGCAAAGAACCCGACAATCATCAGCGACAACATGACCAGTGTTGTTTCATTCTGCGAAGACAGTACCCGGTCATAGACTTGCAGCATGTAGATAGAGGGCGCCAACATCAGAATATTGATCAGGGCGGTAAAACAACCGACGCTGATCAAGATGCTCTTATAGTCCCCCAGTGCCTTGATTAATGGTGCGGTGGCTGGGGCCTTCGCCATCTTCATTGGTTATTCCTGAGCTGATATTTATCGCCACGCGTGGGCGAGGTTCCAGTTAACTGTCCACACACGGTCGAGACATTGTTTGCCCGTTATCGTTTACAAATAACGAACAATGTTTTGTGATCGATAAAGTGCCGGGGGATTGCGCTGACTGCTTTTGCGGCTATCGCGTCGACCGCTTGAGGGTAATGGTCTGCCCTGACTGCAAAGTGCCTTGATAAAGCCCTTCGAACTGGCGGCTGAAGAACAGGATTTTTGAGCCTTCCCTGCCGGTGATTGCAATGCCGTCCGGTTCAGGAAACCAGCCGATTGCCTGCTCCCCAAGCCAGGCGGTAAAGCAGTCCGCGCCGGCGCCCAGGGTCTGGTTTGGCTGAAGCTCGATCAAGCAATCATTCGACGCAACGAACGGTGATTTGTCCGTGTCTTGTGCGGCATTCAACGTGGCCAGCCAATTGCCAGCCAACTCCGACGGATCCGCCAGTTTCAGACTGCTTGCCATGGTTGCATCTCCAGTAGAAATCATCAGCGCTGCCAGAAGCCACGCGCTTGCCTTGCGGGAAAAGACGCTGTGCGTCATAGGTTTTTGTACTCCGGGCCGCAACCCTGCTTACGGTAAGAGAGCGGCGCATCGAGCGCCGCCCTCCTTGTTCACCTCACATCAAGCCACGATGTCCGAGTACGCCGCCTGGCCCACGGTACTGACCAGGAAATGAGCCACGCCATGCCCGGAGAAGTCGACCGACAACAAACTGTTGCCGCCCGAGGTGCTGAGCACCGCATCGCCCACCGCCCCGGTGAAGGCGCTGACAAAGTGCAGGCCCGCGCCGCTGGTGATGCCGGTCAGGTCGATCTTGTCCAGACCGCTGACAAAGTCGAGGATCTGGTCGACCGTACCAGGCCTGGAGTCACTGCTGGCCGCAAACACGAAGGTGTCCGAACCTGCGCCGCCCCACAGTTTGTCCGCGCCGCCAGCGCCGTAAAGGATGTCGTTGCCGGCACCGCCTTTGAGCTCGTTGGACACGTTGTTACCGATCAGCAAGTCGTTGCCCGAACCGCCAATGGCGTTCTCGACGGTGACACCCTTGGCGATGGAGACGTTACCCACCAGGCCGCCGACGTCCGAGAACGACGTTTCATTGAGGTTGATCTTCTGGTTCTGGGTAAACCCGGAAAAGTCCAGGGTGTCCTTGCCGCCTGCATCCCAGACCGAAAACACCACCTTGTCCGCCGACGAAGACGCGCCAAGGAAGTCGCGACCGGCGTTGGAGTTGAAACCGTAGGTAGTGTCGCCGGTGCGAGTGGTGGTGTTGGCACCGTAGAGCTGCTGGATGGCAGCGATATCGTCAATCAGCGGGCCGGACGCGTAGGCTTCGACGCCGCCCTTGCTGAAGTTCTGACTGGTGTTGCTTTCACTCCAGTAGCTCATGACGCTGTAGCCGCGGGTGTCTTGCCCGTAGGACGCGTCATTGTAGGTCGGTGCACCCTCGCCGGCGTTGTAGTCGCCGGGGTGGGCCAGGCCCAGGGAGTGGCCGATTTCGTGGGTCAGGGTTTGCCGGCCATAGTTGTTCAGGTCCGGGGTCTTGTTGGGCGTGTAACTGTTGTTGATCAGGTACCAGGAAGTCCCGTCGTAACCGGCCCCGGTACCAGGCAGGTAGGCAAACGCAGCCGCGCCGTCCTGACCGCCGCTGTAGTTGCCGAAGGTCATGTGGCCATCGCCGCCGCTGGCCTTATCTGTGAAGGTAACATTGGCCACGTCGGCCCAGGATTGCATGGCAAGCACGGCCTGGGCTTTCTGCTGCGCGCTGAACTGACTGAACCCGGTAATCCCGTGTTTGTACATCGTGCTGGACGATGCCGAAGTCAGGAAGGTATAGGTCAGCTCTATTTTGCCGCTACCATCCTTGTCCTGGTAAGCAGCGCCGTCGCGCAGCAATTGGTTGGCTGCCTGATCGACGGAGAACGACGGTTTGCCATTGACCGTGAGGTTGCCGCCCCGATCATACTGATGGCTGAAACTATTGATCTGATTAAATGCAGAACTGCTTGCCGCCAATGCTGACAGTGGCAACAGCACCTGTTCGGCGGAATCAATAGCGTGATCTTTTACTTTCGACATAAACACACTTCCTTGTTTAGCTATGGAACAGTTTTTTGTCAGATAGCGACGATCCCTGGCGAGATCGTCCTATCACTCGCCCATTGAAGGCGTAGGAAAACTGACACAATTAGAAATCAAACGTCCACTACTTTTTTGACGTCAAATTTGTGCATTCAGGAATGTGCCCGTAAACAGTGGGTTTACTGAGAAAGTATCGAGTTGAAAAATATTAGACGGGAGTTATTGTCGGACAATCGACAATTTAATTATTAAATATAGGTAAGTTTCCGGGCACTCGAATCGTCCGACTATTTATGTTTAATCCGTTAAACATTCCAATGAGGTGATCACCTCTGAATACCGGGTTATCGTTCTTCGCGAGCAGGCAACGAATGACCATCAGGCAATAACCATTTCAGCTCCGCAAAGGCTGCACAACCGGCGTTGTCGCCCCACTGGAACCCTCCCCGGTGTGGCAGGTTTTGCACACTGCCTTAAACTGCGATACAGCCCATGAACGAATGACGGTGCAAGGGTTCGATGGATTGCCTTACACCACGGGCCTCACGAAATGATCCGGGTGAAGCCGACATGAAAATGGTCACGCCACTTCTGGTCTCTGTGCTCGCCGTCAGCGCGTGCGTGACGGCGAGCCTGTGTGACGCCGCCACAAAGACAAAGGCCAAGCCAAAGCCCTTGCCAACGTACAAAACCAGTTTCGATTGCGCCAACCCCCAGGCATCCGCCGAAAAACTTGTCTGTCACGACGCGCAACTGGCGCGCATGGACCTGGAACTCGATCGTCTTTATCTCCTGGCGCTCACCGATGACCATTCAGTGCCGCGCCCGGATAAAGTCGAGATTGATCAGCGGTTCTGGATGGAGTCCCGTAACCAGTGTGGTGGCGGGACTCAAGCCAAGGCGTGCGTCATCCGAAGTTATGCCGAGCGTGCGTTCCAGCTGCGCCAGGGCTCGGCCATTGCGAGAACCAAGGACCCAAGCAGGCTCACGGAAGGCCCGGTGGCTTATCGTTGCGCAGGGTTTAACGCATTGGTTGCTGCGACCTTCTTTACGGTCGAACCGGGCGTTGTGTTCCTGAAATGGGCGAACACCTCCATCACCCTGAACCAGGTGCCGAGCCATTCCGGAACCCAGTACACGGGCAAGGATTACAAAGGCAACTACAGCTTCTGGCAAATCGACAATGACGTGTTTTTGCAGATTCCCGGCTCAGGCCAGATGAGTTGTGCAGCCGAGCCGGTCAGTTGATGACGATGGCATCGGGACGTCCGGTCCCGATGTCCGCTCAACGCTTCAGCTGCCGGTACGGATCTTGTTCCAGACCCGGGTACGCACCCGGTCGATGTTCAGTGGCATCGCTTCCAGCGCAAACAGCTTGCCCATCATTTCAGGACTTGGGTAAACCTTGGTGTCGTTCTTGATCGCAGGGTCGATCAGGCTGTCGGCTTTCTCGTTGCCATTGGCGTAATGCACGTAGTTGCTGACGCTGGCCATGACGTCCGGGCGCAGCAGGTAGTCCATGAAGGCGTAGCCAGCCTTGTCGTCCGGGGCGTCGGCCGGCATCGCGACCATATCGAACCAGATCGCTGCGCCTTCCTTGGGAATCGAGTAGCCGATGTCGATTCCATTGTTGGCTTCCCTGGCGCGGTTTTCCGCTTGCAGGATGTCGCCGGAGAAACCGACCGCGACGCAGATGTCGCCATTGGCCAGGTCACTGGTGTACTTGGACGAGTGGAAATAGCTGACATATGGCCGCACTTTCATCAGCAGCGCTTCGGCCTTTTTGTAGTCTTCCGGGTTCTTGCTGTGATGCGGCAAACCGAGGTAGTTCAACGCGGCCGGCAGCAGTTCGGGGCCGTTGTCGAGGATGGCCACGCCGCACTTCTGCAACTTCTGCATGTTCTCGGGCTTGAAGATCAGGTCCCAGGAATCCACCGGGGCGTTGTCGCCCAGCACCGCTTTGACCTTGGCAATGTTGTAGCCGATGCCGGTGCTGCCCCACAGATACGGGAAGCCGTGCTCGTTGCCCGGGTCGTTGGTCTGCAATGCCTTGAGCAATACCGGGTTGAGGTTCTTCCAGTTCGGCAACTGACTCTTGTCGAGCTTCTTCAGTGCGCCGCCTTCAATCTGCCGCGCCATGAAGTGGTTGGACGGAAACACCACGTCGTACCCGGATTTACCGGTCATCAGCTTGCCATCGAGGGTTTCGTTGCTGTCGTAGACGTCGTAGGTGAAGCCGATGCCGGTTTCTTTCTGGAAATTTTTCGTGGTGTCTGGCGCGATGTAATCCGACCAGTTGTAGATTTTGACGGTTTCGGCGGCCTGGCTGATGGATGCAACCAGCATCAGCGGAGCCAGAGTCAGGGTCTTTCGGATCATGAGTCGATTCCTGTAGAGGTTGTTGTTATTGGCAGGCAATCAAAAGATCAGCTTTCAAATTTCAAAAGCATTCAAAAAATCAAAACGTAGGTCTTGCGCACGGTTTCCTGGATGTCCCAGATACCGAGGCTATTGGCTGGCAGCATCAGCGCGTCGCCGGCCTCGATGTGCATCGGTTCGCCGCCGTCGGGTGTGAAGGTGCAGCGGCCCTGGATGAAGTGACAAAATTCCTGGGCGACGATCTGCCGCCGCCAGCGCCCGGGCGTGCATTCCCAGACACCGGTCTCGACGCCATCGTCGCGTTCGACGCTGGTGGTCGAAGCCACGGCCACTGGAGTCCCCAGGGGCACGGCGACCGGGTTGGACTCTTGCAGTTTCAGGGTTGCGGTGTTCTTGAATTGTGTGATGCTCATGGGAATACCTGTCGATGTAGCCTGTAGATGAAGAGCGCGCCGCTCAGTGCATGAAACCTTCCATGAAACCGGCAACCCCGCTGGCCAGCTTGCGCCGCCAAGGTGCAGTGGCCGGGTTGGCCAGGGTCTGGTCCTCATGGACAAAGCTGCGGATGATTGCGTTGTAGCCGAGCCAGCGGATGGGTTCCGGCTCCCAGGCCCTGAGCGCGTCCAGGCCTCGCTGCGGGATGACCCACGGTTGGCGTACCAGATCGGTGTCGCGCCCCAGGATCAGGTCGGCCAGCGTCCGTCCTCCCAGGTTGCTGGCGCCGACGCCCTCCCCGCCATAGCCGCCCGACAAGGCGATGCCGTTGACCCGGTCGCAGAGCATGTGCGGCTTGAAGTGCCGGGACATGCCCAGGTTGCCGCCCCAGGAATGGGTGATCTGCACGTTCTTCAACTGCGGGAACAACTCGCCGAACAGATAGCGCCGCAGCTCTTTTTCATCCGTGGTCAGGTCGAAGTCGTGGCGAAGCTTGCCGGCGAACTGATAGCCGCCCCGGGCGCCAAAGATCAAACGGTTGTCAGCGGTACGCTGGCCATAGGTGACCTGGCGACTGGCCTCGCTGAACGCCTGGCCGCGGCTCAGGCCGATTTCGTCCCAGGTGGCCGCAGACAACGGCTCGGTCGCGACAATCAGGCTCTGCACCGGCATCTGATAACGCCCCAATGGCGGCAAGGTGACGGAGTAGCCTTCTACCGCCGGCACTATCCAGCGGCTGCGCACCGAGGCTTTCGCCGTGCGCAGGCTACCGGACTGCCAATGGGTGACCGGGCTGTTTTCGTAAATGTTGACCCCCAGCCGCTCAACGGCCCGGGCCAACCCGCGAACCAGCCTGGCTGGGTGGATGGTCGCAACGTGCGGTGCGTAGATACCGCCATAGGGTTTGGCGACGCGGATCTGTTGCACCAGTTGTTCCGGGCTCAGCCAGCGATAGTGGCTGTCGTCGAGGCCCTGGCGGTGAAGATCGTCCAGGTAGCGGCGAAGGCTAGCCTCCTGCTCCGGATAGCGCGCCGCGCAATACAGCACCCCGCCTTTACGGTAATCGCAGTCGATGCCCTCGCGTTTGAGGACAATCTCCACTTCATCCGGAATGCTGTGCAGCAAATCGTAGGAAGCGCGGCGCTCTTCGACCGCAAGATCGGCCAGCAGGCGATCTTCACCCAGCAAATTGCCCATCAGCCAGCCGCCATTGCGCCCCGACGCGCCGAAACCGGCGGTTTGCGCTTCGACGATGGCAATGTTCAGTTCAGGTTTCTGCCGCTTGAGGTAGTACGCAGTCCAGAGGCCGGTGTAGCCCGCGCCGATGATTGCCACGTCCACATCCAGATCCCGCTCCAGCGCCGGACGCGCCAATAGCGGCTCGTCGAGCTGGTCCATCCACAAACTGATAGTGCGCCACGCCGGCATGCAAGACTCCGCCACTCAAACTTCGATGACGGCGATCCTAGTGCGTGGGCTCAGGGGCTGTCTTGCGCGCGTGCACGCAAAGAAATTTGTTTGACGTAGGCCTTGGGTGACTGGCCGGTGTGCTGGCGGAAACAGCTGTAGAACGCCGACAGCGAATTGAATCCGGCAGCGAAGGCCAGCTCATCGATACGCAGTGGCGGAGTGGCGGCATCCAGCGCAGCAAGCAAATGTTGCAGGCGCGCCTGGTTGACGTAGCGGTAGAAGCTCTGGCCCAGCACCTGATTCAACAGATAGGAAATCTGGTTGCGGCTATACCCGCACTCCTTCGCCACCCGTTGCAGATCGAGCTCCGGGTCAAGGTACGGCTGTTGGCGCTGGAAATATTGCTGCAGGTCATCAGCCATGAAGCTCAATTGGCGAGGTGACAGGCCGAGTCGACTGACCGCCGGGCGCTGGTTGCCGGAAGTCTTGCTGCCGGGTTGTTCGTGCACCAGTGAAGCATATTCATTGACCCGCCAGATCAACCCGTCCCTGACGGTGATCGCTTCGCTGGCGCGAAACGACACCAGTCCTTCACCACCGCGCAAGGTGATTCGGTATTGAATGAACGCGGTATTGCCGTCCAGACGAATGCGGTCGGAGTGCTCCAGTGCTTCATCCGGATCCCGGGGCATGCTGCTGCGCACGTATTCGCGCAGTTCGGCCAGGCCCATGACCCGGTTCTGGAAAAAGTCGTTGTACTGGACTTCGGGGTGATAAAGCGCCATGACGCCATCCAGATCCCGGTGCTTCCAGCGCAAGTGATAGCGCATGACCGTCTCGCCCGTGGCCTGGGTTTGCAACGGGCCATCATCATCGGCGTGCATTGGATGTCTCGACGGGAAAAAACCGAGCTTGCCCAACTTCCTCTATGTCTTCAACGACTAAACAGAGGATGGCGGGTACCCGCCAATGGCGAACAAGACTGAGCTGAATCAAAACAATGGCAGCAATCGCCAAACGAACTGAAAAATCCACATTTATTTCACATCCGGATGCTACTTTTAAAAACTGCCACTGGTTGAACCAATGAAGGTTCTCCCCCCTACCATGAGCTAAAGGAAGCGCTCGAAAATGAAGGCGGGCAACACATGAATAGAGGGTTCAGTAAAGTCACGTTTCCAAACGCCTGCCAGCTGATGCGCTGGCATTTTCATCCCATGGGTTTCGAGGCGAGCATGGACGCGCCGGGCAGTATGATTGCCCGTCTTTTTGACCGTGCCACTGGCGAGACCATGATCGCCATTGCCGGTATTCCATGCGCCACCGTCATGAATGCCGCGGATGTAGAACGAATAATCGAAGCAGTAGAAGATGAGCTTGAAACCTTCACCCCACCGGAGGCCTTCAGGAGTTACGCCTGAAGGCTCGGTTGTTGAAAGGCCCACTTTATGTGGGCTTTTTGTTGAACGCTGTACCTGTACCTGTACCTGTAGGAGCGAGCTTGCTCGCGATGGACTCAAGGGCGCTGCGTTTAGTCAGTAAACACGCGGCATCGTTAACGACCATCGCGAGCAAGCTCGCTCCTACACCTACAGAAGTCAGGCGGTGATTTGGCTTTTACGCTGGTCGGCAAAAAACGCTTTGCCCTTGCCGATCCGGTCGGATGCCTTGGGCAGGTTCGCGGCCTGGGAGTCCTGCGCATCAACGTACCAGTAGCAATGGCTGACAGCGCGGGTGATACCCACATACGCCAGCCGCAGGATCTCGTCCTTCTGGGCGTTGTCGTAGGGTTCACTGTCACCGGCCTTGCCCAGGCCCGCCATCCGGTAGACCTGATTTTTGTAGGGCGAACTGGTGAGGTGCTGGCAGTCGCCGAGCAAAAACACCGCATCGGCCTGGAGGCCCTTGGCGCTGTGATACGTCAGTTGCTTGAGCCTGCGCGCCTCATGCGGCAACCTCGAATCAACATTAACTACAGACTGAATATGTTCTTCTATCAATAACTTATCGCTGCTTTTTCGATAAAGCATCAAGATTGAATCGCCCTTTCGATAATGCTCCATCAGGCGTTGGGCCATGCCTTGGTCATCGCGATCGAGGACGTTCACTGGCAACAAGGCCTTGGGTTCACCGCTGGCCTTGGCTTTCTTGCCGGCAATCGCCGGTGCCGCGCGCACGATGTGCTCGGCGGCATCAATGATGTGCTGATGGCTGCGATAGTTGTCGCTGAGCATGACCTTGGTGGTACTTGGCGACGGGAACTCCTTGTTGAACTCCATGAAGTAGGTCGGCGAACTGCCGCGCCAACCGTAGATGGACTGCCAGTCATCGCCCACACAGAGCAGCGAGGAACGCTGGGCTGCGCGTCCGACGTGCATGGCCGGTCCGCGACTGCGGATCTCTGCCAGGCTGGCCCTGATCCAGGAGACGATCTGCGGCGAGACGTCCTGAAATTCGTCGATCATCAGGTGTGACAACGGTCGCAGCAGCTCATCGCCGAGCAGTTTGAGATTCTCCGGCGAATGCTCGCTGAACAGGGCAAACATCCGGTTGTAGGTCATGATCGGCGGTTTCTGATCAAGCAAATGATCTTCCAGCGCTCGCCAGTAAAGGCTCAAGGCCTCGAAGAAGAACCGGTCGGGATCGTCCTTGGCGAAACTCATCCGGGCCACGGCGTCCGGCACATCCAGCCCGAGGTTCTCGATGAACCCGGCGGCAGCGACAAAGCAATCCAGCAGCGGTGCAGAGGCGAGCTCGCCCTTGACCTTGTAATCGAAGCCCGGTCCGGCGCTGGCATCGCCGGCAAGCGAGGCTAAAACACGTTTTGACGATTCGTAACTATCTATCCATATCAATGGCTTACGACAGAAAGCTTGAAACAGGGTGCGCTTTACTGCCCACTCTGCGCGCACCGACAGCTTGGCGTTTGGTCGCGTGACCTGCGGGTTTTCCCGAGGATCGAACCCCAGTACAACCCACGCATCCAGAGTCGGGATGTAGCCGTGACAATGGAATTTTGAACCGTTGATATCGAACGACTGACGTTTCGGTTCGATCCCCTTGATGGGCCAGGCACCGGCGCGAAACCACAGGTCTTCAATGGCGTCGCACAGTTCTTCATCGCGCTTGGCCGCCAGTTCGGTGACGCCCATGCGTTTCTGCACATCCGGGTGATCGCGCTCCAGCTCCCTGAGTTGCAAGGCATGCCGGGACAAGGGTTTGATCAACTCGCGAAAACGTTCATTGTCACTGTGCAGGCGGTGATAGCAGGCGTTGAGCTGTTGGCGTTGAGCGTCGTTGATGCGCAAATCGAATGGATTGCTGTCGACCTCCTCGTCCCCCTGCGCTGCCCGCAGGCTGAGGTTTTCGAAGGCCTGCAAACGCTCGAAACCCGGAAGACTGCGCACCATCGGCAGGATCCGAGAGTGGAAGGTGCGCACCAGATCCCGCGCCTCCTTGAAACTGATCGCTCGTCCCCAGAGCGCAAACAGTTCGATCAGCTTGTTGATGAAGTCCTTGCGCGACTCACGGGTGAAGGTCACCACCGTCATCGAGCTCAGCTCGAAGCCAAGATAATGGGTCAGCAGCAGGATACGCAGCACCAGCGTGGTCGACTTGCCTGCGCCGGCACCCGCGATCACCGAAGTGGACGGCGTGTCGCTGAAAATCATTTTCCACTGTGCAGTGCTGGGTTGGGCATGGGCTGGCAACAACCGGGCGACATCAGCCTTCATGCGCTTCTTCAACTCGGCGCTCAACGGCAGGCGCCAATCATCGAACAACAGTTCGTCGACATTCGGTGGTCGGTGTTCAGTGGAGCGCGAGTCGCGGATCAGCAGGACCTGTCGACCCTCCTCCAGCCCTTCGAGCTTGCCTTCCTTATAGCCGTAATCGACCCCGGCACTGTGACCGCTGCGAAAACCGTCGGCCTGGCCATGCAACCACGACACCCGATGCTGTGCGTGCAGGCGGGTCAGGCTGTAACCGAAGAATCGGGCGAGCAATCGCTTGATCAGCGGCATCTCGGCCAAGGGGCGAAGTTCGGGCGGGAGATCGGGGGTGTGTTGCGGCACGCGGACTGACTCCAGGGTGTGAGGCTGTTGAGCGCTATGGTGTCTGCATTTGCCGTCGAGTTCTAGTGAATTGCTTATGACTCATTGGCTTATGCGATGAAGTGAAGGTTGGATGAGAAACTTTCGAGGTTATTTCATATCAATCCATTCGATGGGAATGCAGCATTTTTTACGCTTTTTATCGATTGTTGCCTGTTGGATGATGGCTGTCATCACTCACCGGTCTCGCTTCATGGCCCAGGCGCCTCGCCCCATGACGAACCTTTTCTGGAGACGATCATGCTTGAACTCAGACCTTTCAACTCGCTCGGCGGTGCTCACCACGGCTGGTTGGATGCTCACCACCATTTTTCGTTCGCCGAATACTACGATCCCAAGCGCATGAACTGGGGCAACCTGCGGGTCTGGAATGATGACGTGATCGCTCCCGGCACCGGTTTCCCGCAACACCCGCACCGTGACATGGAAATCATCACCTATGTCCGCGAAGGCGCAATCACCCACCAGGACAACCTTGGCAACAAGGGCCGCACCGAAGCGGGTGACGTCCAGGTCATGAGCGCCGGTACCGGGATTGCCCACAGCGAGTACAACCTGGAAGCGACGCCGACCAGGATTTTCCAGATCTGGATTATCCCGAATGAGTCCGGTCTGGCGCCTTCCTGGGGCGCCAAACCGTTCCCGAAAGGCAACCGCGAAGGTTTTGTCACCCTGGCCAGCGGCAAGGAAGGCGACGATCAAAGCCTGCGTATTCGCGCCGATGCCCGGCTGGTAGCGGCCAACCTGAAGGCCGGCGAAACCGCCGAGTACCACCTGGACAACAGTCGTCGCGCCTACCTGGTACCGGCCACGGGTGTCATTGAGGTCAATGGCTTGCGTGCACAAGCTCGAGACGGTGTAGCCGTTGCCGATGAACCCGTGTTGCGGGTGACTGCCATCGAGGACAGCGAGATCGTTCTGGTGGACCTGGCTTGACCTGCTGAACGCAACAAAAAGGGGCGCATCGAATGCGCCCCTTTTTTTGTGCCCGAACCACCACCCCTTGTAGGAGCGAGCCTGCTTGCGATGGAGTGTCAGTCGACGCCCATGCAGCTGACACACCTTCGCGAGCAAGCCCGCTCCCACAGGGTTATGTCGTTATTTCGCGGAAATGGCACCATCCACCAGCGTTTGCGCCTCTGCCACCAGTTGCTTTAGGTGGTCGTCGCTGACAAAGCTTTCGGCGTAGATCTTGTAGATGTCTTCCGTGCCCGACGGACGCGCAGCGAACCAGCCGTTTTCGGTCATGACCTTGAGGCCGCCAATGGCCTGGTCATTGCCCGGTGCATGGCTGAGGATGCTCTGGATCGGTTCGCCGGCCAATTGGGTCGAGGTGACCTGTTGCGGCGACAGCTTGCTCAACAGCGATTTCTGCTCCGGGTTGGCCTTGGCGTCGACCCGCACCGAGAACGGCTGACCCAGTTCATCGGTCAAGGCACGATACGCCTGGCTCGGGTCGCGACCTGTCCGGGCAGTCATCTCGGCAGCCAGCAAGGCCGGGATCAAACCGTCCTTGTCAGTGCACCAGACGCTGCCGTCCTTGCGCAGGAACGAGGCACCGGCGCTTTCTTCGCCGCCAAAACCCAGGGAACCATCGAACAGGCCATCGGCAAACCATTTGAAGCCAACCGGCACTTCGTACAGGCGGCGACCCAGGCGCCTGGCCACGCGATCGATCAAGCCGCTGCTGACCACGGTTTTGCCCACGGCAGCATCGGCGCGCCATTGCGGGCGATTCTGGAACAGGTAGTCGATGGCAACCGCGAGGTAGTTGTTCGGTGCCAGCAAACCACCGGACGGCGTGACGATGCCATGGCGGTCGTGGTCCGGATCACAGGCAAACGCCACGTCGAAGCGTTCTTTCAGGCCAATCAGGCCTTGCATGGCGTGGCTGGACGATGGGTCCATGCGGATCTGGCCGTCCCAGTCGACGGTCATGAAGCGGAAGGTCGAGTCGACCTCTTTGTTCACCACATCCAGGTCCAGACGGTAATGCTCGGCAATCGCCGACCAGTAGCGCACCCCCGCTCCACCCAGCGGATCGACACCCAGGCGCAACTTGGCATCGCGGATGGCGTCGAAGTCGATCACGTTGATCAGGTCGGCGACATAGGTGTTGAGGTAGTCGTGACGATGGGTGGTGCTGGCCTTCAGTGCCTGCTCGTAGCTGATGCGTTTGACGCCGGCGAGCTTGTTGGCCAGCAGTTCGTTGGCCTTGGCTTCGATCCACTTGGTGATGTGGGTATCGGCCGGGCCGCCGTTGGTTGGGTTGTACTTGTAGCCACCGCTTTGCGGCGGGTTGTGGGACGGCGTGATGACAATGCCGTCCGCCAGGCCGGTGGTGCGACCACGGTTGTAGCAGAGAATCGCATGGGAAATGGCTGGCGTCGGCGTGTACTCGTCGCCAGCGGCGATCATTACGGTCACGCCGTTGGCCGCCAGTACTTCGAGGGCGCTGGCGCCGGCCGGCGTGGACAGCGCATGGGTGTCGATACCGACAAACAGCGGGCCATCGATGCCTTGAGCTTGGCGATACAGGCAGATTGCCTGGCTGATTGCCAGCACGTGCCATTCGTTGAAACTCAAGTCGAACGAGCTGCCGCGGTGCCCGGATGTGCCAAAGGCAACGCGCTGGGTCGAAATCGCCGCATCAGGCTGGCCGGTGTAATAGGCCGTTACCAGTCGCGGGATGTCGACCAACAATTCTGCCGGTGCCGGTTTACCCGCAAAAGGACTGAGTGTCATGCAAAACCTCTGGAATAGAGTGGTTCAGGGATTGGGTCGCAGTTTACTGGCAGTTTGACCGCAACGCGATGGGATCGATCCTACAGAGTGAAGGATGTTATTTCTTGTCTCACTCGATCGATTCCAGACGCAGCGCATCCCCCAACAAGCCGAGTGCGGCCGGCAGATTGTGATCGCCGCCGAACGTATGACTCAAGCGCAAATGCTGCCCGTGCAGACCGTGGAGGCTGAACAGTTCGCCCGGTGCGATGACCACTTGATGCGCCAGCAGGCGCTGGAACACACGCCGTACATTGACCCGACGCAACGAGCGCACCCAGATCGTTGCACCGCCTTGCGGCTCGACGAAATGCAAGGCATCAGCCAGGCGCTCCTGTAACAACAGGGTCATTTGACTCTTGCGTTCCTTGAGTAGCCGTCGCAGCACCAGCAGGTGCTGGTCGATGCGACCGCTGCTGTACAAACGGGCGATGGCTTTCTGGCGAATCGGCGAGAGACGAAAGGAACGCAGCAGAAAGTGCCGTTGCAGCTCAGCGCTCAAATGCCTTGAAAGCAGGTAACCGAAGGGCGCTTCCGCACCGATGGTTTTCTCGAATGTGGAAAACACCATCAGCCGCTCAGGGTCCAGCAAGTCGCGAAAACGCACACCGCCCAAGTCGAACCCGAGTTCGCCATAACAGTCGTTTTCCAGAACCCAACTGTCATGCGCGGCCAAAAGCCGGGCAATGTCTTGTCTGTTTTCGTCAGACGCCAGGCTGCCACGGGGCATGTTCAGGGCCGATGACAGCATCACCAGCCGCACAGGTTCCGTAGCCAGCAGCATTTTGAGCCGTTCCGGATCGAGGCAGCCATCGGCTTGCACGGGCAACTCGATCACCCGCACGCAGGCGGCTTGAAACAAACGCAGGATCGTCCAGTCGCACGGCGATTCGACCACCACGGTGGCATCTTTCAAGCCCAGCACGGCGATCAGGATTTCCATTACACCGCGAAGGTCGGCGCCGACGTACACATCATCGGCGTGCCAGTAACGCATGGGAGACGTGGTGTAGCGTGCTGCCAGGGCGGTGCGCAATTCAAGCTCGCCGCAGGGTTGCGAAGGCGACTGCGGCTGCCGGGGATACTGGCGCAGCAACTCTCGCTCCAGCAGCAACAAAGGACTGTCGAGCGGCTGCAACAACGCCGGTTCATCGGCGCTCAGGACCAGCATCCCCGGGCGCCTGGCGTTGACGTAGACGGCTTCCAGCAGGTCGCTGCCGCTGTCCTGCAGGTTGATTGAGGACACTGGCAGCGCGTAGTAGCCGGACTTGGCCACCGAATAGACGCGTCCTTCTTTCTCCAGCAGCGAGTAGGCGTACTGGATGGTCGAGATCGACACATTGAGGCGCTCCGCCAGATGCCGCAGTGACGGCAGACGGATGGGTGTATCCCCTTCTGACTCGTTGATCAGGCTGGCCAGGTATCGATAAACCGCCTGATAGGCAAAATCCGTTTCTCGTGGACCTTTCATGGTTGAAGGCCGACCGCAGTGGCTGAAAATCCGCCCACGTTCAGTGACCTGCTGACCATTCATCCACCAACGTTTGATCAGCGCCAGGATCGTCCGCAGTATTTTGCAATGCAGCCCTATGGCCGGGTGTTTGAGGTGCTCCGCTTGCGCTTGCGGGCGCCCCCTCCATGCGATAAAGCTGGCCAATCAGGCTGACGGGCAATCCGCTGACATCACTCATCCATTGCATGATCTGTTCGGCGACCGGATGCCCCTGCATGGCCCGGTGCAACTCGGGCATGGCCACCAGCATGCCCGGATGGCACTGACGCAGAAAACGCTTGAGCCCCGCACCTTTTTCGACAAAAGGCGCAAAAAGCAGGCACACCAGTTGTGTTTCGCTCAAGCCCAGGTTCTTTTGCGCCTCGGCCGCCGCTCGGGCGCGCCGCTCGCTCATTGTCGCCGGGTTGCCGAACACCTCGATGGCCTGCTCGCACAAACGTTCAGGCAAGTGCTTGCGGCGCATCATCACCAAGGCGTGTTGCAGGTATTGCGCAACGCCGGACTCGTAACTGCGCCCCTGAACGAAGCTCGCCTGCAACCCCCGGACGTGCGCCGAGATCGAAGGGCTGACGAATTCGTTGTCGCTGATCTGCGCGAACATTTCGTCAGGCTGGAACCCGAGAAATTCAGTCAGCAATGGCCAGCGCTCTTCCAGGTTAGTGACCAGCAGGTCGTGAATGTCGATGCAAGCCGTACGACGACAGGTCTCAAAGCGCTCTTGCGGACGCCATGGGACCTGGCCGTAATCCACGTAGAACGCCTGATAACAGTCGCTGCCCAGCTCGTCGAGCAATGCGAACAACCCCGCATAACCAGCCTCGCCCGCGTGCGAAGGCTTGAGCCCGGCCTTGATGGCGGCACGCTTCAAACCGTCGATGAACTGTTTCTGCTGACGCGGCGTGTCACTGATGAGCAATGCATCGACACCACCGTCCCAGCGGGCGATTTGTCCGTAGAACTCCCCCGTGGCCAGATAACCGTCATCCCATAGGTCGAACCCTCCGCGCCATTCCCGGCGATGGCCGATCAACAGCTGGTTCAGGCGGCTGGACTCGCGACCGGCGTCGGAGATCGGCGTCAGGTGGTTGAACGGCAAGACTTCGCGATCATCGACCATCAACACCTCGACCCGGGGATCGTCATAGACAAACAATGCGCTGTTGGTCCGGTGCATGTTTTCCTCGGCTGCGCAGCTTGTTCCGTTCAACCGCAACGAGGCGATGCGCAACTGGAATGTCGCTGGCGCCCGCGTGGCAATGGTCAACTGCGCAGCACGCAACAGTGCCAGGGTGTAGCAGTTGTCACGGGCCCCGGACTGGATCGCCAACACCTTGTAATCGCCAATGTGCTCCATGCCCCCCGCCGCTACCGCCAGGCGCTGAA
Source organism: Pseudomonas sp. Pseusp16 (assembly GCF_047324915.1). Taxonomy (NCBI): domain Bacteria; kingdom Pseudomonadati; phylum Pseudomonadota; class Gammaproteobacteria; order Pseudomonadales; family Pseudomonadaceae; genus Pseudomonas; species Pseudomonas sp. Pseusp16. The sequence continues at coordinate 1,731,448 of NZ_CP168522.1, forward strand.
TCAACAATTGCAATGCGGTACGTTCAGCGCGCGAGAAATATCCCAGCAATCGCTGCAGCACTTGTTGATAGACATAGTTCATCGCTTGGTCATGGATGCTGGTCATCTTTATTTACCTGATACTCGTAAGTTCAACATCGCGCAGACAGCAAATCCCATTGGACTGTCTGCACGAATGGAGTCATGGACCTTATTGCCAAATGCTAGCACTTGAAATTTCCGGAAATCATTTGAAATGATCGCAGCACCCCCTCGGCTTAATGGCGAAGGCGAGGCTATAGCGCCCGGCTGGCAGGGGTTTTGTCGATTGATTTCGTAGTCCTAGGAAACGTCCGACAAAGTCCCACAGACACTTAACACAAGAAATAAAGAAGAAAGTTGTCATTGTCTTTTTGGCAACTACACAACAACGAACTAATTTGGAGATTTGCACCCACGGCGCACGTTGAAAAGTTACAGCCTGACACCCAGCCATGACTCATTCCTTGAGATGAAAGTAATCATTCAATTATCAGGGCTTAGTGGCTGATTAGAAGCTACAGATTACGAGCAAAAACCAGTTCAGTTGCTGGACCGGTCTGCGGATCGACGGGTTTCGGAGGGCTGAAACGAAAGAGTCCGTGTGGGCACGGACTCTTGAGCGGGGTTACTGGATCGGGTCCTGGGTGAGCGTTATGCCGGTTCGACCTGCAGCGCAACCCTTTCGCGACACGGGCATTCGTCCATGTAGCGGTGCGCTTCGACAAACTCGGCAAACGGGAAGACCCGAGTCTTGAGCGGCAGCAGAACGCGATCGGCGGTCAGCTGATTGATGTCGCGCAAGGCACGTTGCAGTGCTGCCTGGTCCTGGGTGATGCCCAGTTCCGGCTTGCCCGTGAAGTTGCCGATACAGTGCACGAAGAACTGAATGTTCTTCTGGAACGCTGCGCAGGCCGGGAACGGCGTCTGGTTGCCACCTTGCAGGCCGTACAGCACCAGGCTGCCGCGCGGCGCCAGCACATCGCCAAGCAACGACATCTGAGGACCGCCCAAACCATCGAACACCACATCCACGCCGCGGTTATCGGTGATTTTGTTGATCCGCATCAGCAGATCTTCTTCCTCGGTGACGATGACTTTCTCGGCACCCAGCGACAGCAGGTATTCACGTTCCTCCGCGCTCTTGGTCGCGGCGATCACTCGAACACCCAAGGCCTTGCCCAGTTGTACGAACGAGGGGCCTGCGCAGTGGCTGGCGTCGGTCACCAGGGCAAACTGCCCGGGTTTGACCCGTGCCAGATCCGTATAGCCGAAATAGGCAACCAGCAACGGTGTGTAGTGCACGCTGGCTTCAATCGGGCTGAGCACATCCGGGTAGCGGGTCAGAGCCGAGCGCGGCAGAACGATCTGCTCGCCGTAGACCGGGTAATCGTTCGGGCTTTGGGCCGGAAAGCTGGCAACCTTGTCACCAACCGCCAGGTCATCCACGCCCTCGCCGACGGCGGTGACGATACCGGCCATTTCATGACCAAGGCCTGAAGGCAGGCGAGCATGGGACGAGGCCAGGTTCTGGCGCCAGAGAATGTCATACCAGCTGATGCCGATCGCTTCGACGCGCACCTGCACTTCGCCCGGTGCAGGCAGAGCCGCCGCATGCTCTTCGCATTTGAGCACCTCGGCTGGACCAAACTTGTGAAAACGGATCGTGCGGGACATCGCAAACCTCGCCAAATGAACCTCTAATGCCTTGAACTCTAGCTGGGCTTTCAACCCAACACTATCAGTGGCTATTAATAGTCGACATGCCTGTCATTGATTCCACAGCATCGTCAAATGCCGCAGGAATCCGGCCTCCTTGGCAGGAAATCGGAATTACCCGGTGCAGAGTACCAGCCTTTCCCCGTAATATTCCTGCTGGCCATTGTTCTCATATGGCCGCTCACGTCAAGTTTGCTGACTCTGCCAGGACTCCAGATGAATCGTAATGACCTACGTCGTGTCGACCTGAACCTGTTGATCGTTTTCGAAACATTGATGCACGAACGCAGCGTGACCCGTGCCGCGGAAAAACTGTTCCTCGGCCAGCCAGCCATCAGTGCGGCGCTCTCGCGCCTGCGCGGGTTGTTCGATGATCCTTTGTTTGTGCGTACCGGCCGCAGCATGGAGCCGTCCGCCCGGGCGATCGAGATTTTCGCCCTGCTGTCGCCGGCACTGGATTCGATTTCCACCGCGGTCAGCCGTGCCGCCGAGTTCGATCCTGCCACAAGTACCGCCGTGTTCCGCATCGGCCTGTCGGACGATGTCGAATTCGCCTTGCTGCCCATGCTGCTCAAGCGCCTGCGTGCCGAATCGCCGGGGATTGTGCTGGTGGTGCGCAGGGTCAACTACATCCTGATGCCGGGGTTGCTGGCATCCGGTGAGATCTCCATCGGCGTCAGTTACACCACCGACCTGCCGGCCAATGCCAAGCGCAAGGTACTGCGCCGCAGCCAGCCGAAGCTGTTGCGTGCCGACACCGTGCCGGGGCCGTTGAGCCTGGATGACTACTGCGCCCGCCCCCATGCACTGGTGTCGTTTGCCGGCGACCTCAGCGGCTTCATAGATGAAGAGCTGGAAAAGCTCGGGCGCAAACGTCATGTGGTGCTCGCGGTGCCGCAGTTCAACGGTTTGAGTACCCTGCTCTCCGGCACCGACATCGTGGCTACGGTACCGGACTACACCGCCGAAGCACTGACTGCCGCCGGTGGTGTACGGGCCGAAGATCCGCCGTTGCCGGTACGCAGTTTCGAACTGCACATGGCCTGGCGCGGGTCCCAAGACAATGATCCGGGGGAGCGCTGGTTAAGGTCGCGGATTCAGATGTTCTTCGGGGATCCGGATAGCCTCTGAGAAGGCTTGTAGAATACCTCCAAGGGGACCAGGTTTGGCGCAGGCCTGAATGAAAACGGGCGCCTCAGCGGGCGCCCGTTTTGTTGTAGCGGGTTGCATGACCGACATCGGGTGCATCGACGTCGAACCGGGGAAGATCAGCAAAAGAATTTCGTATACCCTAGCGCTATCTCACTCCAAATGACCGCCGCCGTGAACCTACCCAAACTCAACGCACCCGACCTTGGTAACACGCCTTCGACTTCGGAAATCATCACGCGCCATCTGCGGGATGCGATTGTCGCCGGGCATTTTGCCGAGGATGAGCCGATCCGCCAGGACGACATCGCCCGCCAGTTCAATGTCAGCAAGATCCCTGTGCGCGAAGCCCTCAAGCGGCTGGAGGCCGAAGGGTTGGTGATGTTCCAGCGCAATCGCGGGGCAATGGTCACGCGGGTTTCCGATGCGGAACTGGCGCAGATGTTCGAAGTGCGGATGTTGCTGGAGGACAAGATTCTGCGCCTGGCCATTCCGAACATGACCGAAGAGACCTTCGCCCGTGCCGAGCGCATCTGTCAGGAGTTCATCGGCGAGGACGACGTGGGGCGCTGGGCCGAGCTCAACTGGGAACTGCATTCCTGCCTGTACGAGCCGGCGCAGCGACCGTTTCTGGTGAGCCTGATCCGTTCGGTCAACGACAAGCTGGAGCGTTATCTACGCATGCAGATGAGCTTGTCGGCCGGTAAGGAGCGGGCCGATCACGAACACCGCGAGATCCTGGCGGCCTGCCGCGCCGGGGATGTGGACCTGGCGGTGAAGCTTCTGGACGAGCACATTGCCGGCGTCTGCACGACCCTGTTCGAGCACCTGCCCCACACCCACTGACAGCTGCGGAAGCTGTGCCGATTTCGTCATCGACACAGACTAAATCCATCAAGCCGACACCCGCCGCACGGGCCACTCTTGCGTTCACTCAACCGAATGGACGTGGCCCACCCATGAAACGCATCTCTGTGATCGACTCCCACACCGGCGGCGAACCGACCCGCCTGGTGACCGCCGGCTTTCCTGACCTGGGCACTGGCAGCATGGTCGAACGGCGCAAGGTATTGAGCGAACAGCATGATCAATGGCGCGCCGCCTGTATGCTGGAACCACGGGGCAGTGACGTACTGGTGGGCGCCCTACTCTGCGCGCCGGTGGACCCTGGCGCCTGTGCCGGGGTGATTTTCTTCAACAACACCGGTTATCTGGGCATGTGCGGCCATGGCACCATCGGCCTGGTGGCGTCGTTGGCGCACCTGGGCAAGATCGGCCCCGGTGTGCACCGCATCGAAACGCCGGTGGGCACGGTGCAGGCAACCCTGCACGAAGACCATTCGGTGAGCGTGCGCAACGTGCCGGCCTACCGTTATCGCAAAGCGCTGGCGGTGCAGGTGCCGGGCATCGGCCAGGTGGTCGGTGATATCGCTTGGGGCGGCAACTGGTTTTTCCTGATCGCCGAGCATGGCCTGCGGGTGGCCGGCGACAACCTCGAAGCACTGACCGCTTACACCTTCGCCGTGCAGCAAGCACTGGAAGCCCAAGGCATTCGCGGTGAAGACGGCGGCTTGATCGATCACGTCGAGTTGTTCGCCGATGACGATCACGCCGACAGCCGCAACTTCGTGCTCTGCCCCGGCAAAGCCTATGACCGTTCGCCCTGCGGCACCGGCACCAGTGCCAAACTGGCATGCCTGGCCGCCGACGACAAGTTGCAACCGGGGCAGATCTGGCGCCAGGCCAGCGTCATCGGCAGCGAGTTCGAGGGTTCCTACGAACTGCAGGGTGAGCGCATCGTGCCGACCATTCGTGGTCGCGCGTTCATCAGTGCCGAGGCGAGCCTGATCATCGAACAGGACGACCCGTTCGCCTGGGGCATTCGTTCATGAACGAGGGCCAGGTAGCCGATGTGATCGTGATCGGCGCCGGCATTATCGGCGCCGCCTGTGCCCAGGCGCTGGCCCGTCGCGGCTTGCAGGTGCTGGTTTTGGACGCCGGCCTGCACGGCGCCACAGCCGCCGGCATGGGCCACTTGCTGGTACTCGACGACAACCCCGCCGAACTGGCCCTGAGTCAATATTCGTTGCAGCGCTGGCGCGAACTGGGCGCGGACCTGCCCGACAGCTGTGCCTACCGCTGCAACGGCACGCTGTGGCTGGCAGCGAATGTCGAAGAAATGGCGGTGGCCCACAGCAAATTCCTGAACCTGCAAGCCCAGGGCGTGGCGTGCGAACTGATCGGCGCCAATGCCCTGCGCCAGCGCGAACCGGAACTGAGCGAAGGACTGGAAGGCGGCTTGCTGATCATTGGCGACGGCATTCTATACGCCCCGGCCACGGCCGGATGGATGCTCGAAACACCGAACATCCGCCAGCGCCGGGCACGGGTCAGTGCGGTCGATGGCAACCGCGTCTGCCTCGATGATGGTCACTGGTTGAGTGCCGATGCCGTGGTGTTGGCCAACGGTATTCAAGCCAACGAGTTGTGCCCGGAATTGCCCATCGAGCCGAAAAAAGGCCACTTGCTTATCACTGACCGCTACCCCGGCAGAGTCACCCATACGCTGGTGGAACTGGGTTACGTCACCAGTGCCCACAACGCCTCGGGGCCGTCGACCGCCTGCAATATCCAGCCGCGCCCCACCGGGCAACTGTTCATCGGCGCCTCGCGGCAATTCGGCACCACCGACCCGCAGGTCGAAGGCTGGATGCTCGCGAAAATGCTCAAGCGTGCCGCCGAGTACATGCCGGGGCTGGCCCGGCTCAATGGCATCCGTGCCTGGACCGGTTTGCGCGCCGCCAGCCCCGACGGCTTGCCGCTGGTGGGCCAACATCCACAACGTCAAGGCTTGTGGCTGGCAGTCGGTCACGAAGGACTGGGCGTAACCACCGCCCCCGGCACCGCCGATTTACTGGTGGCGCAACTGTTCAACGAAACCCCGCCACTGGCCGCACAACCTTATCTGCCCCAGCGTTTTCTCGGAGAACCGGTCTATGCCTGAGTTGTTGCTGGACGGCCACGTCCTGAAAGTCGCCGAAGGCACCAGCGTCGCCGCTGCCCTGGCGTTGGCCAGTGACGGCTGCACGCGCACCTCAGTCAGCGGTCAGCGCCGTGCGCCGCTGTGCGGCATGGGCATTTGTCAGGAATGCCGGGTGACCATCGATGGCCGGCGTCGCCTGGCTTGCCAGACCCTGTGCCGTGACGGCATGCAGGTGGAGACTCGCCCATGAATGAATACGCTGATCTGTTGATCATTGGCGCTGGCCCTGCCGGGATGGGCGCCGCCCTTGCCGCCGCCCCCAGCGGCGCCCGCATTGTCATGCTCGACGACAACCCGCTGCCGGGCGGGCAAATCTGGCGCGCCGGACCTCAAGCCAACGTGCCCGGTCAGGCCCGGCGCCTGCGCGAGCGTCTGGCGTCGTGCAACAACATCCGCCATCACGCCGGTACCCGGGTGATCGCCGCCCCCGGCGCGAAACAACTGCTGGTCGAAGATGACGACCATGGCTGGTTGATCAGCTACGACAAACTGATTCTGTGCACCGGCGCCCGTGAATTGCTGCTGCCCTTCCCCGGCTGGACCCTGCCGGGAGTCACCGGTGCGGGTGGTTTGCAGGCGCTGATCAAGGCCGGTTTGCCGGTTCAGAACGAGCGCGTGGTGATCGCCGGCAGCGGCCCGCTGTTACTGGCCAGTGCCGCCACCGCCAAACAGCATGGCGCGCAAGTGCAACGCATCGCCGAACAGGCCAGCCGCAGCGCCGTCGCCGGTTTCGCAGCGCAACTGCCGCGCTGGCCCGGCAAATGGCTGCAATCGTTCAGCCTGTTCGACCACCACTACCGCACCGCCACCCACGTATTGGCAGCGCTTGGCACCGACCGAGTGGAAGGCGTGCGCCTGCAACAACAAGGCAACATTGTTGAGTTGGAATGTGATCGGCTGGCCTGTTCTTTCGGGTTGATTCCCAATATTCAGTTGGGTCAGGCACTGGGTTGCGCCATCGAAGATCAAGCCATCACGGTGGATGCCTGGCAGGCCAGCAACCGCGCCGATCATTATGCGGCGGGCGAATGCACAGGGTTCGGCGGCAGTGAACTGGCCTTGGTGGAAGGTGCAATTGCCGGCCACGCTGCGGTCGGCAATCTGGAAGCCGCCAAGCAATTCTGGCCGCGGCGGGCGCGCTGGCAGGGTTTCGCCAAGGCGCTGAACAGCGCGTTCGCCCTCGACCCGCGACTCAAGTCCCTGGCCCAACCCGACACCCTGGTTTGCCGCTGCGAAGACGTGCCCTACGCGGCATTGACCGGTCACTCTGGCTGGCGCGAAGCCAAACTCGCCAGTCGCTGCGGCATGGGTGCCTGCCAGGGCCGGGTGTGTGGCGGCGCAGTACAGCATTTGTTTGGTTGGCAGCCCTCGGCACCGCGCCCACCCTTCAGCCCGGCGCGGATCGAAACCTTGATGTCCCTGGACGATACCCCGTCAGCGTGATGACCACGCCTGGGGTTTCGGCCACGCTGCCGAGTGTCTATGATCCCGGGGGTCCCCCTCAGACCCCCAGCACCATGTATCCCTCGCTCACCACCTTTAAACCATGCGATCTGCCGACGCTGCTTAATAGCCTTCAGCCCATCGCGCTATTGCTCGACACCCTGTCGGACGTGGTGTTTTTCATCAAGGACTGCGAGGCCCGCTACGCCTTCGTCAACCAGACCCTGGCCCGGCGTTGTGGTTTCAAACACAGGGACGAACTGCTGGGGCGCACCGCCGAAATGGTCTTCCCGGAACGCTTCGGTCCGCTGTACACCGAGCAGGATCGGCGAGTGCTGTCCAGCGGTCGCGAACTGGCCGATCAGCTGGAGCTGCATTTGTATTATGGCAATCAGCCGATCTGGTGCCTGACCCACAAACTTGCCTTGAAAAATGAACAGGGTCGAATCGTGGGCCTGGCCGGTATCTCCCGCGACCTGCAATCGCCGCAGTCCAACCATCCCGCGTTCCAGAAACTCGCCGCCGTGGATGCCCATATCCGCCGCCACTTCGCCCGCTCCATCAGCCTCGCCGAACTGACCGCCATCGGTGGCTATTCCGTGGCGCAATTGGAGCGGCATTGCAAACGGGTGTTCCAGCTCACTCCACGGCAAATGATTCACAAGGCGCGCCTGGAAGAAGGTTCGCGGTTATTACTGCACACCGGGTTGCCGATTACCGAGATTGCCTTGCGCTGTGGTTACACCGACCACAGTGCCTTCAGCCGGCAGTTTCGGGCGCTGACCAGTTTGTCGCCGAGTCAGTATCGCGACAACCAGCGTTAGGTTTGGGGGCATATCCGTTTTTGATCTTCAGCGATTGTTCTGACATCGGTGGCTCAAGGCCGCACACAGCATTGACCAGTGTTCCTTAAAGGTGCGCCCACGCTACCGCTGCTCCCAAATGTAACACCTGTCCTCACTGCCTTGGCGTCACCGCGCTACGAGTTGCAGCGCTACAAAACCTCTACGCCAAGGCCTGACAACTAATTCACACCTCGGACTGGAAATAGGCACGTTGATTGCTATTGTTGATATCGTATACGAAATCCCCAATACGATATTCAACAGCACTTCACATCAACGAGGCCTCTATGAAAAACCCCGCATTTGCCGTAGCCCTCAGCGCTGTTCTCAGTACCTCCTTTATCGCCACTGCCCAGGCCGACAAGCTCGACGACATCATCGGTTCGGGCAAGCTGCGCTGCGCGGTGACCCTGGACTTCCCGCCCATGGGCTTTCGCGATGCCAGCAACTCGCCGGCCGGCTTCGATGTGGACTATTGCCGCGACCTGGCGAAGATCCTCGGGGTCGAGGCCGAAGTGGTGGAAACGCCGTTCCCGGATCGCATTCCGGCACTGGTCTCCGGGCGGGCTGACGTGATCGTCGCGTCTACCTCCGACACCCTCGAACGCGCCAAGACCGTTGGCCTGACCGTGCCCTACTTTGCCTTCCAGATGGTAGTGCTGACCCGCGACGACACCGGCATCAACGGCTTCGACGACCTCAAGGGCAAAGCAGTGGGCAACACCAGCGGCACCTATGAGGCCATCGCCCTGGAGAAAGACGTGAAGAACTGGGGCTCGGGCAGTTTCCGAGCCTACCAGTCGCAGAGCGATACCCTGCTAGCCGTCGCCCAAGGCCACATCGATGCCACTGTGGTCACCAACACCGTGGCCGCCGCCACCCTCAAGTCGGGCAAATACAAAAACCTGAAAGTCGCCGGTAACGCCCCGTACGTCATCGACTACGTGTCCCTGGGTGCCAAGCGCAGCGAGTACGGCCTGCTCAACTACCTCAACCTGTTTGTCAACCAACAAGTGCGCAACGGTCGCTACAAGGAGCTGTTCGTTAAATGGGTCGGCACCGAGATCCCGCCGACCAACCTGACCGTGCCTCAGGTCTACTACTGAGATGTCCGGCATGCCTGGGCCAATTTCTCTGACCGGGCGCAGCCTGGTGGCGGGTGCCGCGCAAGGCGCCCTGCTGTTCGCCGATGTCGGCTTGAGTTTCTGGGGCGGAGTCGATCCCTGCACGGGTGAAGTCATCGACCGCCATCACCCGCTCAGCGGCCAACACCTGGCCGGCCGCGTGCTGGCGATTCCCAGTGGTCGCGGCTCGTGCACCGGCAGCAGTGTGTTGATGGAACTGATCAGCAACGGCCATGCACCGACAGCATTGGTGCTGGCCGAAGCCGACGAGATCCTGACCTTGGGCGTGCTGGTGGCGCAAACCATTTTTGCCCGTTCCCTGCCGGTGCTGTGCATCGGCAGGGAGGCCTTCGCCGCCTTGCGCGGCCAGGCCTTCGCCCGGGTCGAAAATACAACGCTGAGCCTGTTCGATCACCTGCCGGGCGACGCCTGGCAAGCGCTCGACAGCCCATTACCAAACACTGACAGCAGCGCCTCGATCAGGCTCACCGGGCACGATCGGGCGATGCTCGATGGCCGGCATGGCAAGGCCGCGAAAATGGCCATGCAGATCGTCCTGCGTATGGCCGAACTGCAGGGTGCCGACCAATTGGTGGATGTCACTCAAGCACACATCGACGGCTGCATTTACACCGGACCGGCGAGCCTGCGCTTTGCCGGGCAACTGGTGCAATGGGGAGCAAAAGTGCGAGTGCCCACCACCCTCAATTCAATTTCCGTCGACCAGCGCCGTTGGCGCGAACTGGGTATCGATCCGGCACTGGGTGAACCGGCCAGTGCCTTGGGCGATGCTTATATGGCGATGGGCGCACAGCTCAGTTTCACTTGCGCGCCGTACCTGCTCGACACTGCACCGAAGGCTGGCGAGCAAATCGTCTGGGCGGAATCCAACGCAGTGGTCTACGCCAACAGCGTGCTCGGTGCACGCACCCTGAAATACCCGGATTACCTGGACATCTGCATCGCCCTCACCGGTCGCGCCCCGCTGATCGGCTGCCACCTGGACGCACAACGCAAGGCCCGGTTGCAGCTCGAGTTGCCTGCCCTCGGTGAACTGGACGATGCCTTCTACCCGCTGCTGGGTTACCACATTGGTGCCCTGGCCGGCAGTCGCATGCCGCTGGTGCTGGGACTGGAAAAACGCAAGCCGAGCCTGGACGACCTCAAAGCCTTTGGCGCGGCCTTCGCCACCACCTCTGCGGCACCACTGTTCCACATCGCCGGGGTCACCCCGGAGGCCATTGACCCGGCGCAGGTGCTGGATGCGGACACTGCCATTGCCGTGGAAAAAATCCGCCTGAAGGACCTGCTGTCGAGCTGGCGCAAACTAAACAGTGCTCGCGATAACCGGGTGGATGTGGTGTCGCTGGGTAACCCGCACTTTTCCCTCAGCGAGTTCGCTCACCTGGCGCAACTGTGCCGGGGACGACAAAGACACCCGGATGTGGTGCTTGCCATCACCTGCGGCCGTGCCGTGCTGGAGCAGGCCCGCGAGGCCGGGCACATCGCCGTGATCGAAGCGTTTGGCGCGACCCTGGTCACCGACACCTGCTGGTGCATGCTCGGCGAACCCGTAATCCCCCTGGCGGCTAAAACCCTGATGACCAACTCGGGCAAATACGCCCACTACGCACCGGGCCTGGTCGGCCGCAAGGTGCACTTCGCCAGCCTTGCCGAATGCGTCGACGCGGCCTGCACCGCAATGGCCAGCGGACGTTTGCCGGCCTGGTTACAACCTGCAGCCCTACTGGAGACCCCTGCGCATGTTTGACTACAGCTTCCAATGGCGCTCCGCCTTGCGCGCCCTGCCGGACATGCTTGCCGGTGCCATCGTCACCTTCGAAACCGCCGCGCTGTCGATGATCTTCGGCGTGCTGATCGCCCTGGTCCTGACGGTGATGCGCGAGGCCAAACACCCATTACTGCGCGGGTTCGGCAACGGTTGGGTATCGATTGCCCGCAACACCCCGTCGCTGTTCCAGATCTACATCCTCTACTTCGGCCTCGGCTCGCTGAACCTGCACGTCAGTTCCTGGTTCGCCCTGCTGGCCGGGATCACCTTCAACAATGCCGGGTATCTGGCGGAGAACTTTCGCGGCGGCCTCAAGGCCGTGCCTGACACGCAGGTGCGTGCGGCGCGTTCCCTCGGCATGAGTGCCTTCCAGGCCTACCGCATGATCATCGTCCCGCAACTGCTGCGGGTCGTGTTCTACCCGCTGACCAATCAGATGGTCTGGGCGGTGTTGATGACGTCGCTGGGGGTGATCGTCGGACTAAACAATGACCTGACCGGTGTGACCCAGGAATACAACGTCAAAACCTTCCGCACCTTCGAGTATTTCGCCATTGCAGCGGTGCTGTATTACTTGATTGCCAAGGCGATCGTCGCGGCAGCCCGGCTGATGGCCTGGCGGTTGTTCCGTTACTGAGGAGCTGTCCATGTTTTCCACCGATTTTTCCTCGAATGACCTGATGTTCCTGCTCAACGGTGCGTGGGTCACGATGCAACTGACGTTCTGGTCGATCATTCTCGGCTCCTTGGCCGGGTTGGTCTTCGGCCTGCTGCGGGCCTTGTTGCCACGGGCCAGCCGGCCGTTGGCCTGGGTGCTGGACGTGTTTCGCAGCGTGCCGTTGCTGATCCAGTTCGTACTGTTCAACTCACTCAAAAGCATCATCGGTTTGAACATCAGCGCCTTTAGCGTCGGCTGCATTGTGTTGGGGGTTTACGCTGCGGCGTACTTCACCGAGATCGTGCGTGCCGGCGTGCTGGCGGTGCCGTTCACAGTGCGCCGGGCCAGCCGTTCGCTGGGGCTGAGCTTCTTGCAGGACTTGCGCTGGATCGTTCTGCCGATGGCCACCCGAGTAGCGTTCCCCGGCTGGCTGAACCTGGTGCTCGGTGTAATGAAAGACACTGCGCTGGTGATGTGGATCGGTATCGTCGAACTGCTGCGCGCCTCGCAAACCATCGTCACGCGCATCCAGGAACCGTTGCTGGTGCTGTGCATCGCGGGCCTTATCTACTACGTCATGAGCCTGGTGGTCGCACGCCTGGGCGCTCGTCTGGAAAGAAGGTGGCAAGAAAATGATTGAGATCGACAACGTACATAAATCCTTCGGCAACCTCGAAGTGGTCAAGGGCGTCAACCTGACGGTGAACAAGGGCGAAGTGGTGTCGATCATTGGCGGCTCCGGCTCCGGCAAATCGACCTTGCTGATGTGCATCAACGGCCTGGAACCGATCCAGAAAGGCAACATCCGCGTTGACGGCGTCGAGGTCCATCACAGCGCCACCGACCTCAATCGCCTGCGGCAGAAAATCGGCATTGTGTTCCAGCAATGGAATGCCTTCCCGCACCTGACGGTGCTGGAAAACGTCATGCTCGCTCCGCGCAAAGTGCTGGGTAAAAGCAAGGCTGAAGCAGAAGAGCTAGCGGTGAAGCAACTGACCCACGTCGGTCTGGGCGACAAGCTCAAGACCTTCCCTGGCAAGCTGTCCGGTGGACAGCAACAACGCATGGCCATCGCCCGCGCCCTGGCCATGTCACCGGACTACATGTTGTTTGACGAAGCCACCTCGGCCCTCGATCCGCAGTTGGTAGGTGAAGTGCTGGACACCATGCGCATGCTCGCCGAAGACGGCATGACCATGGTGTTGGTGACCCACGAAATCCGCTTTGCCCGGGACGTGTCCGACCGTGTGGCGTTCTTCCGCAATGGCCTGGTGCATGAGATTGGTTCGCCGGACCAGGTGATTGGCAATCCGGTGCGTGCGGAGACTGCAGAGTTTCTGAAATCAGTGAAATAGCGACTGAGGCCTTCACAGGCGAAACAAGGAGCAAACCATGCGTTCATCAAAAGTCATTCATGTAGTCAGCTGCCACGCCGAAGGCGAAGTCGGCGACGTGATCGTGGGCGGTGTCGCCCAGCCGCCAGGCGCCACCGTGTGGGAACAGTCACGCTGGATCGCCCGGGACGAAACCCTGCGCAACTTCGTCCTCAACGAACCCCGCGGCGGCGTGTTTCGCCACGTCAACCTGCTGGTTCCGGCCAAGGACCCACGGGCGCAGATGGCCTGGATCATCATGGAACCGGCGGACACCCCGCCGATGTCCGGCTCCAACTCGTTGTGCGTCGCCACCGTATTGCTCGACAGCGGCATCCTGCCCATGACCGAGCCGCAAACACGCCTGGTGCTGGAAGCGCCCGGCGGCCTGATCGAAGCCGTGGCCGACTGCCGGGATGGCAAGGTGAAACGGGTGGAAGTGAAAAACGTGCCGTCCTTCGCTGATCGACTGGATGCGTGGATTGAAGTCGAAGGCATCGGCTCGCTGAAGGTTGACACCGCTTATGGTGGCGACAGTTTTGTGATTGCCGATGCCAAAGGCCTGGGTTTCTCCATCCGCCCGGATGAAGCGGCCGATCTGGTGGCGGTCGGGCTGAAAATCACTCGAGCGGCCAACGAACAACTGGGCTTCGTGCATCCGCTGAATCCCGAGTGGTCGCACATTTCCTTCTGCCAGATCGCCGCGCCGATCGTCAATGAGAACGGCGTCGCCACCGGCGCCAATGCGGTGGTGATTCAACCGGGCAAGATCGACCGCTCCCCCACCGGCACGGGTTGCTCGGCGCGCATGGCGGTGTTGCAGGCCAAAGGCTTGATGCAGGTTGGCGAGCGTTTTGTCGGCCGTTCGATTATCGGCTCCGAGTTCCACTGCCGCATTGATTCGTTGACCGAAGTCGCCGGCCGCGCCGCGATTTACCCGTGCATTTCCGGCCGGGCGTGGATCACCGGCACCCATCAATTGCTGCTCGACCCAAGCGATCCGTGGCCACAAGGCTATCGCCTGTCCGACACTTGGCCCGGCGCCTGATCACGCAATCCCTGCCCCCCCAGACCATCGGCCAGTAAAAACCCCTGAAAACCAGAAAAAGCACTGGCCGAGCATTGTCATTTTAAATGTCGTATACGAAATACTATTAACGAATCGGAGACAACAATGAGCAAGCGCATTAACTGGAGTGGCGTCTTCCCGGCGGTGACCACTCAATTCAACGATGACTACTCTATCAACCTGGAAAAAACCCATCAGGTGATTTCCAACGTGATCCGCGACGGCGTGTCGGGCCTGGTGGTCTGCGGCTCGGTGGGTGAAAACACCTCGCTGACCGCCGAAGAGAAAATCGCCGTGACTGAAGTCGCTGTCGATGCCGCCCGTGGTCGCGTACCGGTGATTTGCGGCGTGGCCGAGTTCACCAGCCTGCAAGCGGCCAAGGTCGCCAATGCCGTACGCCGGGTCGGCGTCGATGGCGTGATGCTGATGCCGGCGCTGGTCTACGGTTCCAAGCCGTTCGAGACCGCCGAGCATTACCGCTACGTGGCGAAAAACGCCGACGTGCCGCTGATGGTCTACAACAACCCGCCTATCTATAAGAACGACGTCACCCCGGACATCCTGATTTCCCTGGCCGACTGCGACAACGTGGTGTGCTTCAAGGATTCCTCCGGCGACACCCGCCGCTTCATCGACGTGCGCAACGAAGTCGGTGACCGTTTCGTGCTGTTCGCCGGCCTCGACGACGTGGTGCTGGAAAGCATCGCCGTGGGTGCCGAAGGTTGGGTCTCGGGCATGTCCAACGTGTTCCCGAAAGAAGGCGAAACCATCTTCCGCCTGGCCAAGGCCGGTCGTTTCGCCGAAGCCATGCCGATCTACGAATGGCTGATGCCGATCCTGCACCTCGATGCCCGTGCCGACCTGGTGCAATGCATCAAGCTGTGTGAAGCCATCGCCGGTCGCGGCAGCGCCTTGACCCGTCCGCCACGCCTGGCCCTGCCGGAAGCCGACCGCGTATTTGTCGAGCAAATCATGGCCAAGGCGTTGGCCAACCGCCCGGAACTACCGGACGTCGGTCTCTGAGTGATTGCCGGGCGGGCCTTTACTGGCCCCGCCCGGCTGCCCGTTTTTTTTGCGTCTTAACAAGGTACGTCAGCATGTCGAATCCTCAACACACGCAAAGCGCAACCACGCCCTCGGGACTCAAACGCGTAGTGGCCGCCGCCATGGCAGGCACCGTCGCCGAGTGGTATGAATTCTTTCTCTACGGCACCGCCTCGGCATTAGTTTTCGGCAAGCTGTTCTTCCGCCAGACCGACAACCCCATCGACGGCATCATCGCCGCCTTCGCCTTGTACGCGGTCGGCTTTCTCGCCCGGCCGCTGGGCGGTCTGGTATTCGGTCACTACGGTGACAAATTCGGCCGCAAACGCCTGCTGCAACTGAGCCTGGTAGTGGTCGGCATCACCACCTTCCTGATGGGTTGCCTGCCTGGCTTCGACCAGATCGGTTACGCCGCGCCGGTGCTACTGGTGCTGTTGCGGTTGATCCAAGGCTTCGCTTTCGGTGGCGAATGGGGCGGCGCGATTCTGCTGGTGTCCGAACACTGCCCGGACAATCGTCGGGGTTTCTGGGCCAGTTGGCCGCAAGCCGGGGTGCCGGCCGGCAACCTGGTGGCCACGGTCGCCCTGCTGCTGTTGTCGTCGAACCTGTCAGAGCAACAGTTCCTTGCCTGGGGCTGGCGCGTGGCGTTCTGGTTCTCGGCGGTAGTCGTGTTGATCGGTTACTGGATTCGCACCAGCGTCGATGACGCGCCGATCTTCAAAGAAGCCCAGGCTCGTCAGGCACAGACCAAACAGCAACAGCTCGGTGTGGTGGAAGTGCTGCGTCATCACTGGCGTTCGGTGCTGGTGGGAATCGGCGCACGCTTTGCCGAGAACATCCTCTACTACACCGTGGTGACGTTCTCGATTACCTATCTGAAACTGGTGGTGCACAAGGACACTTCGCAAATTCTGCTGCTGATGTTCGGCGCGCACCTGGTGCACTTTTTCCTGATCCCGCTGATGGGCTATCTGTCGGACATCGTCGGGCGCAAGCCGGTGTACCTGACCGGCGCGGTGCTCACCGCGTTCTGGGGTTTCATCGGTTTCCCGATGATGGACACCGGCAACAACTGGCTGATCATGGCCGCCATCACTCTGGGCCTGGCCATCGAGTCGATGACTTACGCGCCTTACTCGGCGCTGATGGCTGAACTGTTCCCGACCCACGTACGCTACACCGCGCTGTCCCTGTGCTACCAGGTGGCGCCGATCTTCGCCGGTTCCCTGGCACCGCTGATCGCCATCACCTTGCTCAACAAGTACCAGAGCTCGACTCCGATCGCCTGGTATCTGGTGGGCGCCGCGCTGATTTCCGTGGTGGCTGTCGGCCTGACCCGCGAGACCCGTGGCAAATCATTGCGCCAGGTGGATGCCGAGTCGGCGGCGCGGGTTGCTGCGCTGGACCCAGCCTCGACTAGCCCACGCCGAGCCGACTCTCTGGCCTGAGTAAATCCCTGTAGGAGCGAGCTTGCTCGCGATGGACGTCAACGATAACGCGTGTTGCCTGAATGGAAACGTTGTCCTTGCGTTTTTCGCGAGCAAGCTCGCTCCTACTGAATCAGGCGAGCAAGGCCTTGAGGTCGTTGTACAGCGCCTCGGGAATTTGCACGCCCTCCACCAGGCTGCGTACCCGCGCCGCGTAACGTCGTTGCGACGGTAAGCGTGCGCCCTGCCCTTCAATGCCCTCGAACAACGTTTCGGCCCGGGCCAAATGTTCTTCAGTGGCGTCCCCCAGAAAGCGCCGAGGGTCCAGGGCGATGATCAACTCGCCATGGTACGGCGACGACTTGCTGCCCCCGTCGTAAGTCAACGACTCGGCACTGGTCAGGTCACCAATCAGCGGCCCGGCAATCAACTCCACCATCGCCGCCAGCGCCGAACCCTTGTGCCCGCCGAACGTCAGCATCGCGCCGCTGTCGAGCACCACGTTGGCATCGGTGGTCGGCCGGCCCTGGGCGTCGACGCCCCAACCTTCGGGAATCGCCTTGCCGGCACGCCGGTGCAGTTCGATATCACCACGGGCAATCGCGCTGGTGGCGAAGTCGAACACAAACGGATCCTGCCCCGCACGCGGCCAACCGAAGGCAATGGGATTGGTGCCGAACACCGGCAGTCGTCCTCCGGCCGGCGCCACCCAGGCGTGGCTCGGATTACACGCCAGTGCCACCAGACCGGCAGCAGTCAGTTGCTCGATCTCCACCCACAGCGCCGAGAAATGTACACAGCGGTTGATTGCCAACGCCGCAATGCCGTTGGCCCGGGTTTTCTGCGCCAGCAACGGCAACCCCGCCTGAAACGCCAACTGCGAAAAGCCACCGCCAGCATCCACCCGCACAATCGACGGCGCCTGGTCGACCACCTGCGGCTCGGCATCGGCTGACACCTTGCCGGCACGCAGGGAATTCACACACCCCAGAATCCGGTACAAACCGTGGGAGGCACAGCCATCACGTTCGCCAGCAATCACCGTCGCCGCCACCGCTTGTGCGTGGGCCAGATTAAAACCGTTGTGCAACAAGATCGATTCGGCCAACTCACGGGCTTCGATCAGGGTCAGTCGGATCATGGTCATCTCCTTGGACAGACCGGTCAGAGTGGTCCGTCCGAGGCGTTATGGCTTGATGGGTTTGGGCCTTGGCGGTGACGAAATTGGCACAGCGCAGGCAAGCCCACAGCGATTTGGGAACGACAAGGATCCCTGTAGGAGCGAGCCTGCTCGCGAAAGCCGCAACACGGTTCCAAGTCTGACTATTGCATCCAATGCAACACACAATTGTCATCAATCCAGTTGATGACAACCGAACGCAAGGCGCAGGCTAGAGGGCTGGCTTGGGCCTCATATCATTCCGAATGATAGTTACCTTCGCCCCATTCGATTCGTGAGATACAAACCCGCCGCGCATCATTCGCCAATCTCAACACATTGGCGGATGCATCCATGGAACAGTCACTCAAACATTTGCGCTTCCCGTTGGCTTTGTTGGCCGTAGTGGTGATCAGCGCTTGCGGCAAGGCCCCGCAAACTGCCGCCAGCATGCCCGCAGCCAAGGTCAGCGTGGCCAAGGTGCTGGAACAACCGGTCAACGAATGGGACGAATTCACTGGTCGCCTCGAAGCGCCGGAAACCGTCGAGATTCGTCCACGGGTCTCCGGCCAGATCGATGAAGTGGCCTTCACTGAAGGCGCCCTGGTCAAGAAAGGCGACCTGCTGTTCCAGATCGACCCGCGTCCGTTCCAGGCTGAGGTCCGCCGCCTCGAAGCACTGGTTGCTCAATCGCGCGCCAATGCCACCCGCAGTGAAAACGAAGCCCAGCGCGGTGAGCGCCTGCGCACCAGCAACGCCATTTCCGCCGAACTGGCCGATTCGCGTACCAGCGCCGCACAGGAAGCCCGCGCCGCCGTCGGTGCCCTGCAAGCGCAGCTTGATCTGGCTAAATTGAACCTGAGCTTCACCCGCGTCACCGCACCGATCAGCGGCCGCGTCAGCCGTGCGGAAATCACCGCCGGCAACCTGGTGACCGCCGACACGACCCCGCTGACCAGCGTGGTCTCCACTGACAAGGTGTACGCCTACTTCGACGCCGACGAACGTGTGTTCCTCAAGTACACGGAGCTCGCTCGCCAGGGCAAGCGCGGCGCCACCACCCCGGTTTACATGGGCCTGTCCAACGAGGACGGCAACCCGCACCAGGGCGTGATGAACTTCGTCGACAACCAGGTCAACCCGAAAACCGGCACCATCCGTGGTCGCGCCGTATTCGACAACAGCGATGGCAGCTACACCCCGGGCTTGTATGCACGCCTGAAACTGGTGGGCAGCGGTACCTACAGCGCCATGCTGATCAACGATGAAGCGGTCGGCACCGACCTGGGCAAGAAGTTCGTGATCGTGATGGATGGCGACAACAAGACCGCCTACCGCGCCGTGGAACTGGGTCCGAAGATCGAAGGCTTGCGCATCGTGCGCAACGGCCTGAGCAAGGACGACACCATTATCGTCAAGGGCCTGCAACGGGTACGTCCTGGTTCACCGGTCACCCCTGAAGTGATTCCGATGGCCAGCGAACAAACCCTCGCGGCACTCGCACAACAACGCCAAGCGCTGGAAGCCAGCAACCTGCCCCAAGTCGCGCCTGCCAGGGTTGCACCGGGTACGGCTGTGAAACTGGCTGCCACGACCCCACGCGGTTAAGGGATTTCCAAGATGAATTTTTCCCAATTCTTCATTTCGCGGCCGATCTTCGCAGCGGTGCTGTCGCTGCTGATCCTGATCGCCGGTGCGATCTCGCTGTTCCAGTTGCCGATCAGCGAATACCCGGAAGTCGTGCCGCCCACCGTGGTGGTACGCGCCAACTTCCCGGGTGCCAACCCGAAAGTCATCGGCGAAACCGTGGCCGCTCCGCTGGAGCAAGCCATCACCGGCGTCGAGAACATGCTGTACATGTCCTCGCAATCCACCGCTGACGGCAAGATCACCCTGACCATCACCTTTGCCCTGGGTACGGACCTGGACAACGCACAGGTACAGGTACAGAACCGCGTGACCCGGACCGAGCCGAAACTTCCCGAGGAAGTGACGCGCATCGGTATCACCGTGGACAAGGCGTCGCCCGACCTGACGATGGTTGTGCACTTGACCTCGCCGGACAAACGCTACGACATGCTCTACCTGTCCAACTACGCGATCCTCAACATCAAGGACGAGCTGGCGAGGCTGGGCGGTGTCGGTGACGTGCAACTGTTCGGCATGGGCGACTACTCGCTGCGAGTCTGGCTCGACCCGAACAAAACCGCTTCGCGCAACCTGACCGCCACTGACGTGGTAACGGCCATTCGTGAACAGAACCGCCAGGTGGCCGCCGGTGCATTGGGCGCTCCCCCTGCCCCGAATGCGCAAAGCTTCCAGCTGTCGGTCAACACCCAGGGCCGTCTGGTCAGTGAGGAAGAGTTCGAGAACATCATCATTCGCTCCGGCGAAAACGGTGAAATCACTCGCCTCAAGGACATCGCTCGCGTCGAGCTGGGCTCCAGCCAGTACGCCCTGCGTTCGCTGCTGAACAATCAGCCGGCGGTGGCGATCCCGATCTTCCAGCGCCCTGGCTCCAACGCCATCGAGATCTCCAATGAAGTGCGGGCCAAAATGGCCGAACTGAAGAAGAGCTTCCCCGAAGGCATGGACTTCAGCATCGTCTATGACCCGACGATCTTCGTGCGCGGCTCCATCGAGGCGGTGGTCCACACCCTCTTCGAAGCGCTGATCCTCGTGGTACTGGTGGTGATCCTGTTCCTGCAAACCTGGCGCGCCTCGATCATTCCGTTGGTGGCTGTGCCGGTCTCGCTGATCGGTACCTTTGCCGTGATGCACCTGTTTGGATTCTCGCTCAACGCCCTGTCGCTGTTCGGCCTGGTCTTGGCGATCGGTATCGTGGTGGACGACGCCATCGTGGTGGTGGAGAACGTCGAGCGCAACATCGAACTCGGACTGACCCCGGTGGAAGCCACCAAACGCGCCATGCGTGAAGTGACCGGTCCCATCATTGCCACGGCGCTGGTGCTGTGTGCGGTGTTTGTTCCGGCGGCGTTCATCTCCGGCCTGACCGGGCAGTTCTACAAGCAGTTCGCCCTGACCATTGCGATTTCCACGGTGATCTCGGCCTTCAACTCCTTGACCCTGTCGCCGGCGCTTGCCGCGGTATTGCTCAAGGGCCACGACGCGCCGAAAGACCGTTTCTCCAAGGTGCTGGACAAGATTTTTGGCGGCTGGCTGTTCCGCCCGTTCAACCGCTTCTTTGAAAAGGCCAGCCATGGTTATGTCGGCACCGTTGCCCGTGTGATCCGCTCCAGCGGCATCGCCCTGCTGCTGTACGCCGGCCTGATGGTCCTGACCTTCTTCGGTTTTTCCAGCACCCCGACCGGTTTCGTACCCGGCCAGGACAAGCAATACCTGGTGGCCTTCGCGCAATTGCCAGATGCCTCGAGCCTGGATCGCACCGAAGACGTGATCAAGCGCATGTCCGAGCTGGCGCTGAAACAGCCTGGCGTGGAAAGTGCGGTGGCCTTCCCTGGCCTGTCGATCAACGGGTTTACCAACAGCCCGAACGCCGGCATCGTGTTCGTGACCCTCAAACCGTTCGACGAACGCAAAGACCCGAGCAT
The DNA here is from genome assembly GCF_047324915.1 of Pseudomonas sp. Pseusp16. NCBI lineage: Bacteria > Pseudomonadati > Pseudomonadota > Gammaproteobacteria > Pseudomonadales > Pseudomonadaceae > Pseudomonas > Pseudomonas sp. Pseusp16. The sequence continues at coordinate 1,752,883 of NZ_CP168522.1, forward strand.
GTCCGCAGGGGCCATTGCCGGTGCCTTGAACGGCCAGTACGCGAACATCCAGGAAGCCTACATGGCGATCTTCCCGCCGCCGCCGGTACAAGGCCTGGGCACCATCGGCGGTTTCCGCCTGCAGATCGAAGACCGGGGCAACCTGGGCTACGAAGAGCTGTACAAGGAAACCATGAACATCATTGCCAAGAGCCACAGCGTTCCGGAACTGGCCGGTCTGTTCACCAGCTACACGGTGAACGTGCCACAGGTCGATGCGGCTATTGACCGCGAAAAAGCCAAGACCCACGGCGTGGCCGTCAGCGACATCTTCGACACCCTGCAAATCTACCTGGGCTCGCTGTATGCCAACGACTTCAACCGCTTCGGTCGCACCTATCAGGTCAACGTCCAGGCCGAACAACAGTTCCGCCTCGAATCCGACCAGATCGGCCAGCTGAAAGTGCGTAACAACAAGGGCGAGATGATCCCGCTGGCGACCTTCATCAAGGTCAGCGACACCTCGGGCCCGGACCGCGTGATGCACTACAACGGCTTCATCACCGCTGAAATCAACGGTGCGGCAGCCCCTGGCTACAGCTCCGGCCAGGCCGAAAAAGCCATCGAGAAACTGCTCAAGGAAGAACTGCCCAACGGCATGACCTACGAATGGACCGACCTGACCTACCAGCAGATCCTGTCCGGCAACACCGCGCTGTTCGTGTTCCCGCTCTGCGTGCTGCTGGCGTTCCTGGTACTGGCGGCTCAATACGAAAGCTGGAGCCTGCCACTGGCGGTGATCCTGATCGTACCGATGACCCTGCTGTCGGCCATCACCGGTGTGATTGCCTCCGGCGGTGACAACAACATCTTCACCCAGATCGGCCTGATCGTACTGGTGGGCCTGGCGTGCAAGAACGCGATCCTGATCGTCGAGTTCGCCAAGGACAAACAGCTCGAGGGCCTCAACCCGCTGGCTGCGGTCCTCGAAGCCTGCCGCCTGCGTCTGCGGCCGATCCTGATGACCTCCTTCGCGTTCATCATGGGTGTCGTGCCTTTGGTGTTCTCCAGCGGTGCCGGTGCCGAAATGCGTCATGCCATGGGTGTGGCGGTGTTCTCCGGGATGCTCGGGGTGACCTTCTTCGGCCTGTTGCTGACGCCAGTGTTCTACGTATTGATTCGTAACTTTGTCGAGCGCGGCCAGACACGCAAAGCTGCCAAGGCCAACCTGAAGCTGGAGTCGCACTGATGAGTTTGAAAGCGTTCCTGCCGAGCCTGCTGGCACTGGCCTTGAGTGCCTGTGCCGTGGGCCCCGACTACAAGACTCCAACCACCGAGGCGGCCAACATCACGGCCGCCACCGATGGCGCCGCCGGCCAGAAGAACTTTGACCGTTCACATTTCGAAGGCATCTGGTGGCAACAGTTCGAAGACCCGACCCTCAACCAGTTGGTGACGCAATCACTGCAAGGCAACCGCGATCTGCGCGTTGCCTTCGCCCGCTGGAAAGCTGCGCGGGCGATCCGCGATGACGTCAGCAACGACGCCATGCCGACCATCACCAGCCGCGTCAGCAGTGACCTGGGCAAAGGCCAGATCCCGGGCCAGACCACCAAGCGGGTCAACAGCGAACGCTATGACCTGGGCCTGGACATGGCCTGGGAGATTGATCTGTTCGGTCGCATCCAGCGCAACCTGGAGTCGGCCAACGCCGAGCAACAGGCGTTCGAAGCCGACCTGTACCAGCTGCAAGTGACCATGATTGCCGAACTGGTGGACTCCTACGGGCAACTGCGCGGCGCGCAACTGCGGGAGAAAATCGCCCTGGCCAACCTGGAAAACCAGCGCGAGTCGCGCAAGATCACGGTCAGCCTGCGTGATGCCGGCGTCGGCGACCAGCTCGATGTGGAGCGTGCCGACGCGCGACTGGCGTCGGTTGAAGCCAGCGTGCCGCAACTGCAGGCCGAACAGGTGCGGCAGAAAAACCGTATCGCCACCCTGCTGGGTGAACGTCCGGACAAGCTGACCGTGGACTTGAGCCCCAAAGACCTGCCGGCGATTGCCAAGGCCTTGCCGATCGGCGATCCGGGCGAGCTGCTGCAACGCCGTCCGGACATCCTCAGCGCCGAACGCCAACTGGCTTCGGCCACCGCGCGTATCGGCGTGGCCAAGGCGGATCTGTTCCCTCGGGTCAGCCTCAGCGGCTTCCTCGGCTGGACCGCCGGACGTGGTTCGCAGATTGGTTCTTCGGCGGCCAACGCCTGGGCGCTGGGCCCGAGCATCACCTGGGCCGCGTTTGACCTGGGTAGCGTAAAAGCCCGCATACGTGGCGCCGACGCCGATGCCGAAGGCGCCCTGGCGACCTACGAGCAGCATGTGTTGCTGGCCCTGGAAGAATCGGAAAACGCCTTCAGCGACTACGGCAAACGCCAACAGCGCCTGATCTCGCTGATCCGTCAGAGCGAGTCCAGCCGCTCGGCCGCCGACCTCGCGCAAATCCGCTACCGCGAAGGCACGTCCGATTTCCTCGTGCTGCTCGATGCCCAGCGAGAACGCCTGGCGGCCGAAGACACCCAGGCCCAGGCTGAAGTGGACCTGTATCGCGGCATAGTCGCGATCTACAAGGCCCTCGGAGGTGGCTGGCAGCCGGAGACGGTCGCGAGCAACTGACCCGATGCCTTAAAGCGCTCCTTTGGTTGGCCGCAACCAACCAATTTCCTTGCCCTGCGTCTCATTCGGTCGCGGGGCTTTTTTTGCCTTTGCAGACAACGCAAATCCCTTGTAGGAGCGAGCTTGCTCGCGAAAAACTCGAGGGCGCCGCGTTTTTTCAGGGCTCCCGCGTCATCGTTGTCGACCATCGCGAGCAAGCTCGCTCCTACAGGGTTGGCCGCAACTAACCAATTCCTTAGCCCTGCGTCTCATTCGGTCGCGGGGCTTTTTTTTGACTTTGCAGACAACGCAAATCCCTTGCAGGAGCGAGCTTGCTCGCGAAAAACTCCAGGGCGCCGCGTTTTTTCAGGGCTCCCGCGTCATCGTTGACCACCATCGCGAGCAAGCTCGCTCCTACAGGGTTGGCCGCAACCAACCAGTTTCCTTGCCCTGCGTCTCATTCGGTCGCGGGGCTTTTTTTTGCCTTGTCCAGGCAACGCATATCTCTTGTAGGAGCGAGCTTGCTCGCGATGGACTCAAGAGCGCCGCGTTTAGTCAGTTAACACGCGACATCGTTAACGACCATCGCGAGCAAGCTCGCTCCTACAGGGATCAGGGGTGTTCCTGGACGGTCACCGTCGCGGTGGTCCCGGCGCGCAATTTGTCTTTACCGGCATAATCGGCATCGATCTCGATCCGCACCGGCACCCTTTGTGCCAGTTTGACCCAGGTGTAACTGGGGTTGATATTCGCCAGCAATCGTCCGCCCGGCAGGTTTTCCCGGTCGGCGATGGCGAAGGCAATGCTCTGCACTTTGCCGCCGAACGTTTCGCCACTCATCAACTCGATCTTGACCCGGTCGCCCTCCCCGATCCGCGGCAGCTTGGTTTCTTCAAAGTAACCACTGACATAGAACGAATCGCTGTCCACCAGTGCCAGCAATGGACCGCCGGCCGAAGCGTAGTCGCCCTCCCGGGTCAGCAGATTGGTGACGTAGCCGGTCACCGGGGAGACGACGTGGGTACGCTGCAAGTCGAGCTCGGACTGGGTCAGTGCCGCGATGGCCAGTTGCACGTTGGCCTGGGCCAACACCAGATTGGCCTGATTACGCAGCAGGTCAGCCTGGGCCACCGACACATCGGTGTTGGCTTTTTCCCACTCTTCGCCGGAAATCGCCGAACGATCCTTGAGCGTGCGCCGCCGTTGTTCCTCGCTCTGACGTTGCTTGAGCAAGGCTTCGCTGGCGGTAATGTTCGCCTGGGCCTGCCCGAGCGAGGCTTTCGACACCTCAACCGCACGTTTGGCATGTTCCACTGCCAGCGTGTAACGCGCCGGATCGATCTCCAGCAGCGCCTGGCCTTTGTTCACGTGTTGGTTGTCCTGCACGGCCAGACTGACGATCCGCCCGGAAACATCGGCGGACAAGGTCACCACATCGGCACGCACCCGGGCATCCCGGGTCCAGGGCGCACGGGTGTAATGCTCCCAGGCGAACCAGCCCAGGATAACCGCCAGCAGCACCACCGCGACCGTCGTGAGTCGGGAAAGGATGTTCTTCAAGGCATCAGGCTCCCATCACCAGTATCAACGTGGCGCAGACACAAACGTACAACGCGCCTTCGAACAATGCCTCATGCCAGACAAACTGCAGCACACCGAGACGGCGCAACGTCCAGTCCAGCAACAGGAAAATCGGCAGGCCCAACAGCAGCGCCTGAGCAATCGGGGGCAGATAGGCACCACCCACTTCCAGATCAATGGGCAAGGACAGGGTCTCCTTCAAGGCCAGCGGGTTGAAAGTAGCCGCGATACCGCTCGACGAACGACACCACGATCAGCAGCGCCACACGCATGCGGAACACCGACCACAAGCGCTCATGAACATCGGTATGCAGGGCATCCAGTTCGTCGCCCAAGGCGCGCAGGTTGTCGAGTACCTGCGCCACTTCGACTCCGGGCCGGCCGGCAACCAGCCTTCCGGTGTCCCGGACGGTCGAAAACAGCCGACTTTGCAGATCCGCACTCAACAGTGCGTTGTTCTGCCCCTGCTGCCGCAGCTGATTCAAGGCAATACCCAGTGCCATGCAGCCCAGGCTGGTTTGAAACCGCTCACGCGATTGTGGCTCCTGGGTCGCTGGCAGCAGCCCCAGCATCATGGTCAGGCGATCAACCATTCGACTCTCGAAAGCAAACTGCTGTTCATCGGTTGCCGAGGTTTTCAGCAAGGCATACACCTGCTCGCAGTTCTCTCTATGCAGCCGGCGCATGCGCAAGTCCGGCATGAACGGAAAGATCAGCACATACACACTCAACGCGAGCACGGTCGCGCAGGTATAAGCCCCGGCAAATTCGAACCACTGGGTCGCGGTGTTTTGACCGATCCCCACGTTCAACGGTCCGAGCAGCAGAAAAGTCGTGAGCCCCAGGCCCATGCCGGTACCGGTAGTGGGTGGACTGGCCAACCCCACTGCAACGGCATAGAGCAAGGGCGCCAGCAGCAAGGCAAGCATCTCGAAATTGCTGATCATCGGAACAAACATGAACTGAAGGAGCGCCGAGGCCACCAGCGCCAGCACGAATCCCCGCGCATAGCTTTGAACGGCCAGCAGCGGCCGGGGAAACGTCGACATCAGCGAGCACAGGATACCCAGCAGCACCATGCCGGCTCGTGCACCGTCCCAGCCGGTTTCGATCCAGATCAGGCCGGCGATCAACAGCGCGGAAAAGGCCCGGATGGCATTCATGGTCGCCAGGGTGAAGTCCAGGTGCAGCGGATTTTCGCGCCCGCGAAACACGCTGCTGGCGGGTCGTCCGCTCTGGATGGCATCACTCAACTCCAGAATCTGCTCAAGCTGCTGTAGCAGGCGTGCCTGCTCCCAGCGCAGCGACCAGGCCAGCGAGCGCAAGGTGGCCGGCAGCGGCTCGGTCAATTGTTCGGCTCTGTAGGCCAGCTCATCAAAGCGTTGTTGCAACGACGTGAAGTAATGGCGCTGTTCACTGGACAGCGATCGCCCCTTACGCGCCAGTTCATCGAGAAAGGCCAGTTCCTCGGCGCGCAACCGTTGAATTTCTTCAGGCAGTTCGCCCTCCCAGCGCTCGGTCAACAGCAGGCGCTGGTGGCGCAGAGCTGTCAGGCGCGCGGTCAACAACACCAATTGGTTACCCAACAGTTGCACCAGGCCGTTGGCACTGCGTAACCGTGGCGCATCGAAGTACATGTGTCGGCGTACGCCCTCCAGGCCGCTGATCTGGCCCAGCAGCTGCATTTGCCGCAGCTGAAAGTCAGCTTCGCTCTCTTCAGTGCGGATGACCGCGCTGGCATGGGTGGCCAGCAACCGGGTGATCTGATCGATCCTGGCGAAGTAATCCCGGGCCACGGCTTCCGGCCTGGCGGTGAGCAGGCTGACCACACACACGCAGGCAACCGCCAGCAAGGTTTCGGTGAGGCGGGTCACCGCCAGCAAAAAGGTACCGTCCTGATCGGGAATCGCCAGCAACGCGATGACCACGGCGGTGTAGCCACTGAGCACGAACGCCCCGGAACTGGTGTAGCGCAACAGCGTGCCACCGGCGGTGCACAGCGCCAGCCACAACGCCAGGGTGGTGATGAACGGCAGCGGCGCCTGGGGAAAGATCGCCATGATCAACACCGCCACGGCCGCGCCCGCCGTGGTGCCGATCACCTGGCCAAAACTGCGGGCCAGCACCATGCCGCCCAGTGGCTGGCTGATGATGACCACGGCCATGATCGACCACTTGGGTTGCTCCAGATCGAACAAAAACGCCAGGTACAGGGTCAACAACCCGGCCGCCATGGTTCGCAAGGCAAACAGCAATACCCCGGGGCCGGGGTTGAGAATGGCCTTGAAGTACTGCAACAACGCTTGCATGGGAACACTCGTCGAGACGCCTCCAGCAAGCGTAGTCACTGCAGCGGGGCCTCGACAGGTTTTGCCGTCGACACCGCTTGCAGGCCCATTGAATCGTCAGTGAACGTCGTCAAGGTTTGACTCAAAGCCCGGCCTGACCGAAGCTGGCGCCTTTGCAAAAGTTAGCCAGCTTCCGGATTCCTGCATGCCCAAGTCCCGCCGCTATCTGTTTATCAGCCTCTTCGCCCTGCTCGTCATCGGCCTTGCGTGGTTTTCCCTGCGCGATACCACCCCGATGGTTCCCGAAGCTATTCAGCGTGGCTACAGCGAAGCGCTGGCGGCTGCCCGGGCCGGTCAACCAGGTGCTGCGCGGGTGCTCTATCAGCAGTTGGGGCGTGCGGACCTTCCCCCCAAGCGCCGTGTCTGGTTGCATGCCGAGTTGCCCAATTATCCAAGCTCGGTGGCCCTGAAGCTGGCGAATGCCGACTTGCAGAACGAGTCGCCCGAGGTGCGAATCGCCGCGATCAGGAGCATCAGCGGCCTGGTACCGAACGGCCAGCGCAGTTTATTGCTGGGGCCATTGCTCGATGACAGCGAACAAAGCGTGCGGCTGGCCGCGATCAACGCGCTGCTGGGTTTGTCCCCGGATGAACTCGGTTTGTATTTCGGGCCGCTGGAGCAAGCCATCGATGCCTGGGAGCAAGTGCTCAAGAGTGAGCCGCAAAACGCCGACAACCAATACCAACTGGCCCGGCTGCACCTGCACAACGCCGAGCTCAAGGACGCGCAACAGGCGCTGGACAACACCCTGCGCCTGGCGCCGGACAACCTTCCGGCGCTGGTGCTGCAAATCGAAGTGCTGGACAAACAGGGTCAGAACGACGCCGCCCGGCAACTGCTGGCCAGGCAGCTCCAGGCGCAACCCGATTCGGCCTACCTGCAACATGCCCTGGGTCTCTGGTTGCTGCATCACGACCAAAGCGAGTTCGCCCTCCTCGGCCTGTCCAGGGCCGTTGAACTTGAGCCGAACAACCGGGATTACCGCTACGACCTGGCCACCACGTTGCATGTCGAGCAGGAACTGGATGCGGCACAGAAACAGTTGCAGGAAATCGTTCAGCGCCATCCGAACGATCGCAAGGCCCGGGTGCTGCTGATCAATTACTGGAAGGAAAGCGGGCAGCTGCAAAACGTGCAGATCCTGTTGGCCCAACTCGAACAGATGAACCCCGATGATCCGGCATTGCAACAAGGGCTTTGACCTCGACTGACATTTCGTTGAGCCGATGTCTCGACCAAGGGTCAAGTGAACAGGCAGCTCGTCGCAGCAGCGCGCGGCGGCTTCCTCGATCCGGAAATGCAGATGATCACCAAGCCATTTACCTTCGATCTGTTGACAGCGAAAGTGCGGGAGATAATCAGCGCCTGAATGCGAGTGATGGACTTCTCAATGTTCCCGCCGTCACACCTGCATTGTCGTACCGGATACTTTTTTATGCGCCGCGATCACCTGCCCGTTTTGTTGTTCGTTGTTTAAGTAGATCCCCACAGCGCTGACCTCATTAGCGGGTTTCAACTGCCTGATCCCGGCCCGCCATGCCGACTCTGAGGTCTGCAACCCCAATACAGCGGTCAGCCCTTTGTCGACTTCGGTATTGCCCAGCTTGTAAACCGACTGCACCGCCGTTTCGTGAATCAACGATTTTCCGGCGTCGATCAACTCCCCGCCTGTCGGCACGGTCATCAATTGGTGATGCCTACTTTCCTTGAGTCGAGAGCTCACACCGCCAACAAAGCGAATCGCATCGCTCACTGCAGTTTTCATCACGATACCGGCGACAGAGTTCAGTATCGGATGAACGCCTTCAGGCGCGCTTGCGGACCACATACCCTTAGCCATATTGCCGCTCAAATTGGCAATCGTATTAACGGCCAGCGCACCTCGCGTGCTGATATCCGGAGCAATGCTGGGACCTATCCTGGAAACTACCCGCCCAACCGCCTTCGTCCCCATTGATTTGACAACCCCTTCAACCATACTGATTGGGTCGGGTGCTGTTAAACCAAGGGTGAATCCCACACCAAAGCTGAGAATTCCCACACCCGCGACGGTCAGATTTTTGCGGATAACGCTGTAATCTTCGCGTTCCAGAACATGGGCCACAGTCGAGCCACCTACATAGCCCGCCGCCATGCCTGACATTATTGCGACGGGGTAACTTGCCATTCGCCCCAGCGATGCTTTCAAGGCCTTTCTTACCAGTTGCTTTGCGCCATATCCTGCGGCCGCCTTGACAGTTCCCCGGCCAATTGCAGCGAGGGTCGCAGTGATGCGCTTCACTTTGCCAATCCGGGTTTTGGCCAATCCGAGCCAGTCGACATGCCCGAGTGGATTGCCCCCCACCATCCGATACAGGTTCAACCCATCTAGCGTTCCCGCCGGATCGGCGTTCAACCAACGCTGTCGCCACGGCATGTAATACCGAAATCCGTAGTAATACAGCCCCGTTGCGTCCCGCTCCTTTCCTGAATACCGAATCGTCTTGTAGCTGGCCTCAACCTTGTCCCTACCCGCCCACCAGGCTGTGCCGCCGTAGGGATAGTAGCTTTCCTGGCTGATGAGTCTGGCGTCTTTATCCAGTTCCAGCGTGCAGGATTCCAGATGATCGGCAAGGCAGTAACGCAACTGATGCCGGGCACCTTCCGGTGACGAGCCCCTTTCCCAGTGAAGGATCCGCACGGTGCATCTACCGCACTGGACACTGATGACATGCAGAGTCTCATCGGGACTTGTACGAATCTCCACACCCGGCAAGTAGCGGGTTTCATGGGTACGGGTCAATGTGCCGGTGTAAGCCGTACGGATTTTTCGCACACGTTGGTCATCGCCGTCATAGACATAAACTTCCATGTCAGCAGGTTCGTCCTCGCGCACCACCTGATCGACCTGACGCAAGCGGTTGCGTGTATCCCAGTGCAGTGTCTGTCCCCGTTGAAGCACCTTGAGATTGCCGCAGGCGTCATACGCAGCAGCAATTTCACTGTCCCCTGGTGATTCGATGCCATCGCCCCACGGCAGGCTTCGGTTGCTCAAGGTTGCAACAGCCGTTCGCTCGGATCGATTTGCGCTGTCAGCGTAGTGATGCAGGGTATCCAGATTGCCACTGGCGTCGTAGTTGAACGTCTGGAGATAGTTCTCCAGTTGGCCAGGGTCCGGTGGCGAAACGAATGCCGGCAAATGGGGGCCGCCCGAGGCATTGCAACGTTGTCGACCGCTGGCTTCGATGAGTTGACCGAGGGTGTCGTACTGCCAGGTACTGATCGCGGCAACGCGTTGATTGCGCGAGTAGCGGATCGACTGGGTGTTGTCAGTGATACGAATCGGGTTACCGACTGGATCATAGGCATACGTCAGACTCTGTAACGGTGGCTGACCTGCCAGTTGCGCTTGCAGCGTTGCCAGCCGCCCATCCTCGGGATCGAAAACGGCGCGAGTGACTACGCCGTTACCGGCGGTTTGCTGCACGATTTGTCCGAAAGCGTTGTATTGAATGTCACCCATCAGGGTGATTTCATCATCGGCGTCAGCCAGCTTGATGCGGGTTTCGAACAATTGACCGGCAACGGTCTGACGCTGGAGTTGTTCGTTGCCCAAAGCATCAATATGCCGTACCCACTCGCCGACACTGTTAAAACCTATTTGTGTGAGCGCCCCTTGAGGCTCGAGCAATTTATCGCGCTCGGTTTCGTTCACTGGCCAGTCAGGCAATTGAACTTGCGCCAGAAAGCAACGAGTCTGCTGCAAACATGCACCGAACAAACTGAATTCGCTGAAGTGCTGAGTACCCGCACCGTCATCGTGACGGATCAACTGACCGCAGCGATTGTGCCTGGCGGACTCTGGCGAATCGTCGCCATACACAAAACAAGCCGTGCGCTGCTCTTCACCTGTCGCCGATTCAAAAACGCCCTCCGGGCGCAAAGAGAAATCGTAGGTCATGCGCAGGTGATTAAGTTTCTGGTCCCAATTTTCCAGCCTTTGCTGGGCAGCACCGTAAATACTAACCCGCCATCCGGCGTCCAGATTCACAGAGAGCAAAGGCTGCCCGGTGAGAGTGGTGACTGTGGTTTGATTGGCGGGTGCGGACCCATCGTGATCATGAAGAGCAAAAAGCCGGGGATCGCGGCTGTGACTGGCGCGGTTGCGGATGCTGTAGATATGTTGGGTGATGCGTGCTTGAGGGGCTTGGCTGACCGAGCACCGATGATAGGCAATTTCACGTACGACGGAGCGACGCGGATCAATCACTGAAAGTGTTGGTGTATGACGGTGCATTGCGCTCGCTCCGGATCACATGACGTCCGAAACGTTTATCTGCTGATACAACACCACCGTCAACTGTCAGAAACTACAGGTACGCGCATGACCAACACGCTTACGAAAGCATGTCCTGCATCAGTTCCTGCAACTTATCCAGATCGAATGGCTTGTCCAGGATCGGCGCCTTGCGGGTGATCGGGCTGTCGGTCTCGCGGATTTCCTGGGCATAGCCGCTGATGAAGATCACCTTGAGCTCCGGTCGCAGCTTCACGGCGGGCTCGGCGATCTGCACGCCGGAGATTCCACCGGGCAGGCGGAAGTCGGTGATCATCATGTCCAGGTGCGGCTTGCTCGCCAGGATCTCAAAAGCCTGCTCGCCGTTTTCGGCCTGCAATACGCGGTAACCCTCGCCTGACAGATAAGCGGACAGCACCATCAGAATCGACGGATCGTCCTCGACGACGAGTACTACATCTTGTGCATCTTCGCTCATGGGAAGCCTTTGTTCGGTCGTTTGCTGCTGATACGACCGTGGGGTCGATCAGAGGTTGCGTTTGGCTGGCTGTTTTCCTGCAGCGGCAGACAAACGCGAAACAAGGCGCCTTCGCCAATCCTGCTCTGGACCGTAATAGTACCGCCATGGGCGGTGACAATCTGTTCTGAAATAAACAATCCCAGGCCCAGTCCGGCAACGGCGTGCCTGGCCGATATCCGTTCGAACTGCTGGAAAATCCGCTTCTGGTTTTCCTCGCCGATGCCGATCCCCTGGTCCCGCACGTCCACCAGCGCCGTGCTCCCTTCACTGTAGACCTTCACCGAGACCGGGCTCTTGGCCCCATAGCGCAAGGCGTTGGTCAACAGGTTGGAAATGACCTGTTCAATACGAAATTCATCCCAGTTTCCGATCACCGGCTGCTCGGCATCCAGCGTGACCGACGCCTCGGCGGCGTCGATTTGCCGGGAAAAATTATGCAACAGGTCGCGAATCAACGCGCAAAGGTCGAACCGTGTCGGCCGGATCGACAACTTTCCGGTGCGAATGCGCGAAACATCGAGCATGTCTTCGATCAAGCGAATGAGGCTTTTGATCTGCCGTTCGTCGCGGTCGACCATGGCGTGCATCTTGTCCAGGGTGAAGGCGGCGGCGTTGTCCCGGGCCAGGTGCATCTTGCGCAACTGGGTTTCAAGGATCAGGCCGTTGAGCGGCGTGCGCACTTCGTGGGCGACGACAGACATGAAGTCATCGCGCATGCGCACCGCCTGTTCCAGTTCCAGCCGGGTGTTTTGCAGTTGCTCGAGCAATGCCTCCTGCTCTCGGCGGCTCTGCTCCAGGGCCAACACCTGTTCCTGCATCGCCTTGCTCTGGCGATACAGGTCGACGAACACATTGACCTTGCTCTTGACCGCATGGATGTCCAGCGGTTTGTGCAGGAAGTCCACGGCACCGCTTTCATAGCCCTTGAACGCGTAGTTCCGTTCACGCCCGGCGGCGCTGACGAAAACAATCGGGATGTTCCTGGTTTTTTCCGTGCCACGCATCAGCTCGGCCAACTCGAAGCCATTCATGCCGGGCATCTGCACATCGAGGATGGCCATGGCGAATTCGTGTTGCAACAGCAGTGACAAGGCTTCGTCGGCGGACAACGCCTTGTACACGATCCGGTCCTCACACTTGATCAGCGCTTCGAGCGCCAGCAGATTCTCCGGCAGATCGTCGACGATCAGCAGTTTGGCCGGGATATTACTCAGCATGCGATTCGTTCCAGCTCGACAAGCAGACGGCCAATGCCGCGTACGAGGCACCGATCACGATCGCTTCGATAACTGTAAGGTTCGTTGCACTGCTCATGATTTTCGGTAGATCCGTTCTTGTTTGACCAGCGGCTCGAACTGATTGCCGAAGGCTGAAAAACTCGGGGTTTCCTTACTGCCCAACACCAGAAAACCGCGATGGCAGAGGGATTCATAAAACAGTCCGAATGCCCGATTCTGAAGTTTTTTATTGAAATAAATCAGTACGTTACGACATGAAATTAATTGAGTTTCTGAAAATACGCTGTCCGTCGCCAGGCTGTGATCGGCGAAGGTCACGTTCTCGCTCAGGGTCTTATCGAAAATCGCGTACCCATAGGCCGCCGTATAGTAGTCGGCAAACGAACACTGGCCACCGGCCTGCTGATAATTAGCAGTGTAGGCGCGGACATTCTCCATCGAGAAAATCCCTTGCCTGGCTTTTTCCAGGGAGCGCGGATTGATGTCGGTGGCATAGATGATCGTGCGGTCGAGCAGGCCCTCTTCGCGCAGCAGAATGGCCATCGAATACACCTCTTCACCGGTGCTGCATCCGGCGATCCAGATCTTGATCGAAGGATAGGTTCGAAGCAGCGGCACCACTTCCTTGCGGATGGCCATGAAGTGCGAAGGGTCGCGAAACATCTCGCTGACCGGAATAGTCAGCAATTGCAGCAATTGCATGAAGGCCGTCGGATCGTGCAGGACCTTTTCCTGCAGCGCCGAGATGGTACTGCACTCGAACTGACTCATCGCATGGTTGACCCGGCGCTTGATTGAAGCGCCGGAATAATCACGAAAATCGTAGCTGTACTTGAGGTAGATCGCCTCGATCAACAATCGCAATTCGATATCGCTGTTTCGCTCCACTGAAAAACTGCGCTCCACTAGATGCGTTCCATCTTCGGTAACCACACACGAATCAGCGAAAACAGTCGATCCAGGTCGATGGGCTTGGCCAGGTAATCGTTGGCGCCGGCTTGCAGGCACCGCTCCTGATCGTCCTTCATGGCCTTGGCGGTCACCGCGATGATCGGCAGCTTGCGCCAGCGCGGGTCCTTGCGGATTTCAGCCGTGGCTTCAAAACCATCCATCTGCGGCATCATCACATCCATCAACACCAGATCGATGTCCTCCACTTCATTCAATCGTTCAATCGCTTCAAGGCCGTTGCGGCCAATGACCACAACTGCGCCCTTTTGCTCCAGCGCGCTGGTGAGGGCGAAAATGTTGCGCACATCGTCGTCCACCAGCAGCACCTTGCGGCCTTCGAAGACCTTGTCGCGGCTGCGGGCGACCTTGAGCATCTGCTGCCGCTCATGGGACAACCGTGATTCGATTTTGTGCAGAAAAAGCGTCACCTCGTCCAGCAGCCGCTCCGGAGAGCGTGCGCCCTTGATGATGATCGAACGCGAATACTTGCGCAGCTCGGCCTCTTCATTGCGGGTCAGGTTGCGCCCGGTATAGACGATGACGGGCGGAAATGAGCAGATGTCTTCGGTGGACATGCGCTTGAGCAAGTCATTGCCGAGCATGTCCGGCAGTTTGAGGTCGATGATCATGCAATCGAATACGCACGTGCGCAGCAGGTCCAACGCCTCCTGTGCCAGGCCAACGGCAGTGATCTCGATGTCATCGTCGCCGATCAGGCGGGCAATGCTGTCGCGCTGCAAATCGTCGTCCTCGACCAGCAGCACGCGCTTGACCTTCTGGGTCAGCTTGGCCTCAACGCGGGCAAATACATCCTTGAGTTCCTCGCGGGTGGTCGGTTTGACCGCATAGCCAATGGCGCCCATGTGCATAGCCGCTTCGACCCGGTCTTCGACCGAAATCACATGCACCGGGATATGCCGGGTTTCGGCGTGTTCCTTCAGGCGTTGCAGCACGGTCAGGCCGGAATGATCCGGCAGGCGCATGTCCAGCAGAATCGCATCGGGGATGAACGTCCTGGCCAGGTCGTAGCCTTCGTCGGCGCCATGGGCCACCAGGCACTGATAACCCAGTTCATGGGCAAGATCGTAGAGGATGTGCGCAAAGTTCGCTTCATCTTCCACCACCAGTATGCAGCGGCTGCTGAACGGACCGTTGTTGCGATCATCGTCGAAACGCGGAATGTCGACTTCGGCTATCAGTGGCGACAACGTGGGTGGCGATACCCTCGGCGCAGCCGCCACAGGAGCGGCTCGCATCGGTTCAACAGGCACTTCACCGGGTTCTACGTATTGCTGCGGCAACACCAGGGTAAACACACTGCCCTGCCCCGGTGTACTGGCCACACTGATGGAGCCGCCGAGCAAGGCCGCCAGATCACGGGAGATCGACAAACCCAGCCCGGTGCCGCCATAACGCCGATTGGTGGTGCCATCGGCCTGGCGGAACGCTTCGAAGATGCTTTCGTGCTGGTCTGGCGCAATGCCAATCCCGGAATCACGCACGCTGAACGCGATGCCGTCGTTCAGCACGGGGGCGACGGACAGGCTGACGCTACCGCTTTGCGTGAATTTCAGCGCGTTGGACAGCAGATTCTTGAGGACTTGCTCCAGACGCTGGTGGTCGGTGAACAGCATCAGCGGCACACCCTCCTGCATATCCACCTGGAAATCCAGCCGCTTGTCCGTGGCCAATGGCTGGAACAGGTCATGCAGGCCATCCACCAGACGCACCACGCTGGTGTTCTCTGGACGGATTTCCAGTTTCCCGGCCTCGACTTTGGAAATATCCAGAATGTCGTTGATCAGGTGGAGCAAGTCATTGCCGGCGGAGTAGATCGACTCGGCGAACTTGACCTGCTCGGCGCTGAGGTTTTGCTCCGTGTTTTGGGCCAACAGCCTGGCCAGGATCAACGAGCTGTTCAGCGGAGTGCGCAGCTCGTGGGACATGTTGGCGAGGAATTCGGACTTGTACTTGCTTGAGCGCTGCAACTCGACCGCGCGTTCTTCAAGCTGGATCTGCGCCTGGTTGAGCTCGGTGTTCTTCAAGTCCATGGCATCACGCTGATCGGCCAGCACCTGCGCCTGCTCGGCGAGTTGTTCATTGGTTTGCTCAAGCTCCACCTGCTGGGTTTCCAGGTGAGCTTGCGATTCCTTGAGAATCCGCGACTGCTCTTCGAGTTCCTCGTTGGCGGTCTTGAGCTCTTCCTGCTGCACTTGCAGTTCTTCGTTGAGCTGTTGGGTTTCGGCCAGCACGTCCTGCAGACGCTGACGATAGCGCGCCGCTTCGATGGAGGTGCCGATGTTGCCGGCTATCAGTTCCAGCAGTTCGGTGTCGCGGTCACTCAGAGGGCGCAGAAAGCCCAGTTCGATCACGCCGTTGACCCGGTCATCGTCACTGGTCGGCACCACCAGCACGCTGCGCGGCAAACCTTCGCCGAGGCCGGAGCTGACCTTGAAATAATCGCCCGGCACCTCGTCGAGGCGAATCAGCCGCGCCTGTTGCACCACCTGGCCGACTATGCCTTCGTCGCTGTAGATCTGTTGTCCAAGGGTTTCCTGTTCACGGGAGAAACCATAGGAGGCAATGCGTTTGAGGCCTCCATGATCTTCCCGGACATAAATCGCCCCCACGGCGGTGCCCAGGTACTGCGCGCAAAATTGCAGGATGTTGCGTCCCAGCAGGTTAAGGCTCAATTGCCCCAGCACCTGCTCCGCGAGCTCGGTCTGGCCGTTGCGCAGCCAGGCCTGCTGCTCCAGGTGATGGGCGCTGGCTTGTTGGGCAGCGAGATTGACGCTGTAACTTTGCGAGAGATTGAGCAGATCGCGGCGCCCGACATACGCCAGCAAGCCGCTGACGCCGGCAATGAACAACAGATAGAGGCTGATGCTCCAGACTGTGCTCTGCCGCACCTCTTCATTGCGAGCGGTGCGCAAATGCTGTTCGGTGTCGATCACTTCCTCGAACTGCTTGCGAATTTCATCGGTCAGGCGCTTGCCGCGTCCGGCCTTGACCACGGCGCGATAGTCACCGCTGCTGCGCTGCAAATCGATCATCGATTGCGCATAGTTGGCCCACTCCAGCTGCAATGCCTGCAACCGCAGCAGGCGGTCGGTTTGCACTGGATTATCCGCGGTCAGCTCAAGCAAAGTGTCGAGGGCCACGGCAATTCGCGGCTTGGCGGTTTCGTAGGGATCGAGGAAATGTTCATCGCCACTTAGCAGGAAACCGCGCATTCCGGTTTCCAGGTCCACGGTCAGCTTGACCGCTTCATTGGCGTTATTGATCACCCGGTCGGTGTGTTCCACCCACTTGATCGTCGACAGCAGATAGGTGATCAGCGAAACGAAGAACACCGCGCTGATGAGGCCCAGCCCCAATGGCAGGCTGATGTTGCGGCTCAGGAGTTTATGAAATCGTTGTTCATCAACCGAGGACGCTGAGGGCATGGGGCAGGCCTTGTCGAACTGTCAGATTGCAAGGAGTTTGCCCCATATCTGGCACATTGATCCAATTTTCTGACGTGTTTTAGCGCAAGGTCCTACATTCCGCTGCTCCCGTTCAGGTACACGGGTTATCCTTGCGCGACCTGCAGTGCAATTCTTTTTCACGACGCCGGGAACTTGTCGGGATCCGCTACTTACTGATGCAAGAGGCCAGCGATTTCACTCGCCAGAAAACCCGTCATTTTCAGGAAAGCCATATATGTCCTCCGCCAACGCGTCCATTATCCTCGTCGTCGAAGACGATGCCATTGTGCGCATGCTGATCGTCGACGTACTGGAGGAACTGGAATTCAACGTGCTGCAAGCCGATGGCAGCGAACAGGCGCTGGAGCGGCTCAGGGACTCGAACCAGCATATTGATCTGATGATGACCGATGTGGGCTTGCCGAACATGGACGGTCGCGAACTGGCCAATGAAGCACGGGCTTTGCGTCCGGCCTTGCGGATCCTGTTTGCCAGCGGGTATGCCGAAAACATCGAAGTGCCTCAAGGCATGCACGCGATCGGCAAACCGTTCTCCATCGATCAGTTGCGCGATAAAGTCAAAAGCATTCTGGAGTGACCCTGCAATCCGCTGTGGTTTAATGCGCGCCTTTTTCGTCCCTGCCCTGTCTCCGCTCCAAGGAATTCCCGTACATGAATCAGCCCCGCGCAACCAGAGTCCTGGTCATTGGTTACGTCTGGCCCGAGCCCCGCTCTTCCGCGGCCAGCGGGCACGTCATGCAAATACTCGAGGTGTTCCTGCAACAAGGCTGGGACATCACGTTCAGCAGCCCGGCCAGCTATGGCGAGCAACGCGCGGACCTGACGGCGCTGGGAATTCGCGAAGTACCTATCGAGCTGAACAACAGCAGTTTCGACGCTTTCATCAGCGAACTGGCGCCGGACATCGTGTTGTTCGATCAATTCATGATGGAGGAGCAGTTCGGCTGGCGGGTCGAGAAGCATTGTCCCGATGCCTTGCGCGTGCTCGAAAGTTGCGACCTGCAGAGCCTCAGGCACGGCCGGCATCAACGCCTCAAGGAGCGCTTGAAGGCCAGCGAGGACAACAATGACTTCAGCGGCCTGTTCACCCCGGCGTCGCGTGAAGAATTCGAACACATGGCCAATACCGATCTGGCCAAGCGCGAAATCGCCTCATTTTATCGCTGTGATTTGACGCTGATGGTTTCCGAGGTGGAAATCGAATTGCTGGTCGAGCAGTTCAGGATCCCGCGTAACCTGTTGCATTGGTGCCCATTGATGGTCGATCTGCCGACCGGCGCGCCGGGAGAGTACGAAGATCGCGCGCATTTTCTGCACATCGGCAATTTTCGCCATGCGCCCAACTGGGATGCCGTGCTCTGGCTGAAAACCGCGATCTGGCCGCTGATTCGCGCGCAACTGCCTGATGCACAGTTGCACATCTATGGCGCGTATACCCCGCCCAAGGCCACCGCCCTGCACAACGCGGCACAGGGCTTTCATGTGATGAACTGGGCGGAAGATGCCTTGCACGTGATGTCGAAGACGCGGGTGTGCCTGGCACCGCTGCGCTTCGGTGCAGGTATCAAAGGCAAGATCGTCGATGCGATGCTCTGCGGCACGCCCAATGTCACCACGCCGGTCGGCGCGGAAGCCATGCACGGCGAAGAGCCCTGGCCCGGTGCCGTAACCCGTACGGCACGCGAGTTCGCTGAGAGTGCCGTGCAACTTTATCAAGACAAGACTCAGTGGCTGGCTGCCCAGGCGCAGGCCCGGCACTTGTTGGCCAGCCGCTACCCGCAGTCCATCCATGGTCCTGCGTTGATCGAAAGGCTGGTCGAATGCCAAAGGAATCTGCCACATATCAGGCGCGATAACTTCACCGGCAGCATGTTGCGCCATCATCAGCACAAAAGTACCCAGTATATGGCGCAATGGATCGAGGCGAAAAACCGAAACCAACATTCCGAATAAAGTTGATTATTGACCGCGTACATCCAATGACAAAATAATTGATCACCGTCAACTAACACTGCTTTGGCGCAACTTGTTATTCATCAATCAATGCAAGGATGCATTAATGAACAATACAACCGAAGACAATTACGCACTCAATAACTGGATGAGCGCTACGCCGGCAATCGATAACCTGTCGCTTGGCGAGCTTACACTACCCGGCACGCACAATGCCGGGTGCGACTTGCAAGCGACCTATTCATTGATCCCCGGCGCACACTGGCTGGCTTGCCAGCACGATTCGTTCGCCGCTCAACTCAACAATGGTTCGCGCGTACTCGATTTACGACTGGACTTTGACGAGCCGGCCATGGAGTTTGAAAAATTCCGTTTCCAGCACAATGGCTTTCGCTCATCTCGTAACGTGCTAGGTTTATTTGCGGCTGTGAATCTGTTTTTGCGCGCCAACCCTGACGAGTTTGTGATTCTGGATTTCCATGAACTCAAGGACGGACAACAATCGTTCGACTACGCACTCTTCAACGAGATGATGCTCCGTTATCTTGGCCAGAGAATAATCCCTGCCGACAATAGAGGCCTGCCACTTGGCGTGCTTAAGAAAATCAGCGGCGAGCAACGAGTTCTGGTAACTGCCGAACAACATCCGGAGTTGGATCCCGCCTGGTTCTGCAAGAAAATCGAACACAAATGGAGCGGGATTGGCGACACAAATGTCCAGGAACTGGAGCAGCACATCACGAACGTATTGAAGGCTCCACCTCCGCGCACCACCTTGTGGTCACTGTCCGCCACAAGCTACTCGAAGCTGGGAGGCCCCGTCGATATCCATGATGAACTGGACACCTGGTTTGATCCCGTCACCCACTCCAGAAGCGAAAGGTGCAACATTATCAATGTCGATTTCATGGAAGAATCGAAACTGGTTTCCTGTTGCCGAAGCGCAAGCTTGATAAATGCCAGAAGAGCCAGAAAAGCCGGATAGTCCCGAAAGCCGAGAAGGCTCCCGTCAGGTTGCGCGACATCGACAACTGGCATTAGCCTCCCCACAAGAGGCATGATCAGGGCGCGATAACAAGAAAAGTGTATCGACATGCCCCGTATTGCCAGAATCACCGACCCTTCCTATGAATTGATGGACGACCACAACGGCTTGTCCATCATTTACCGCCAGCACGGTTTTCCCTGCCCGCTGGTGCGCTGGCATTTCCACAAGGAATACGAACTGCACCTTATCGTCGCCAGTTCCGGCAAGGTGTTCATCGGTGACTACATCGGCAACTTCTACCCGCATACCCTGTTCCTGACCGGCCCCAATCTGCCCCACAACTGGATCAGCCAGGTGGCCGAGGACGAAGTGGTGCCCAAGCGCGACATGCTGGTCAATTTCACCGACGAGTTGTTCGATAGCGGTTATCAGGTATTCGCCGAACTCAAGACCCTGGCGCCGTTGCTGGAACGCGCGCAGTACGGCATCGAGTTTCGCTGCAAGCACACCATCGGCAAAGCGACCGAGCTGATGCAGCGCATCGCCGATACCAGCGGCATCACCCGGCTCGGGCACTTTTTCATTCTGCTGGAGTTGCTCGCGGCCACCGACGACTACCAATTGCTCTCTGGCGCCACGACCCCGCAACTGGCCGACGAGCACAACATCGATCGCACCAACCGCGCAGTGGATTACATCTTCGCCCATTACGCCCGGGAACTGCCGCTGGAAGAAGTTGCCGAGCACCTGGACATGAAGCCCACCTATTTCAGCCGCGTATTCAAGCAGGCCACCGGGCGCAATTTCATCGAGTTCGTCAATCGCCTGCGCATCAGCAAGGCCTGCGAGTTGCTGGCCGACGGCGACAAACCGGTCACTGACGTGTGCTTCGAATCGGGCTTCAACAATATTTCCAACTTCAACCGGCGCTTCCAGCAACTAAAGGGCATGACGCCTTCACACTACCGGCGGTTGGTGGTGCAGCGGTTGACCGAGCAAAACCTCGGTTAAACGCGACCCGATGTGGGAGCGGGCTTGCTCGCGAAAGCGCAGTGTCAGGTTGAGAAATATCGCCTGGCACTACGCTTTCGCGAGCAAGCCCGCTCCTACAAGAGGTCGTAGCCAAGCCTGAAACCTGTACGTATTCGATATCGTTTCCTCGCTGAAAAGCCCTTCCCAGCGTCTAGCGCCCTAAAGCCCAGTGCAAAAAAGTATCGAAACAAGTGCGATGGATGATTTGTTTCGCCCTCCATTGAAGGATGTAATCAGTGCACATTCTTCCTGCCTTCGGAAGACACAAAAACAATAACTGTCCTTCTGTACCCCGCCGGGCGCAGAAAAGGAGTGCACGATGCAACCTTCGGTAAAAACCCTGCTTGCCCTCACCTGCATGACCCTCAGCAGCGTCAGCCTTGGCGCCCAGACCCTGACCATTGCCACCGTCAACAACAGCGACATGATCCGCATGCAAAAGCTCTCGAAAACCTTCGAGGCCGAGCACCCGGACATCAAGCTCAACTGGGTGGTCCTCGAAGAAAACGTCCTGCGCCAGCGCCTCACCACCGACATCGCCACCCAGGGCGGACAGTTCGACGTGCTGACCATCGGCATGTACGAAGCCGCACTCTGGGGCGCCAAGGGCTGGCTGGAGCCGATGAAGGATCTGCCGGCCGGTTATGCCCTCGACGACGTGTTCCCGTCGGTGCGCGAGGGCCTGTCGGTGAAGGGTTGGCTGTATGCCCTGCCGTTCTACGCCGAAAGCTCGATCACCTATTACCGTACCGACCTGTTCAAGGACGCCGGCCTGAACATGCCCGAGCGCCCGACCTGGGAACAGATCAGCGAATTCGCCAGCAAACTCACCCACAAAGACAAAGAACAGTACGGCATCTGCCTGCGCGGCAAGGCTGGCTGGGGCGAGAACATGGCGTTGGTCACCACCGTTGCCAACGCTTATGGCGCGCGCTGGTTCGATGAACAGTGGCAACCGGAATTCAGCGGGCCCGAGTGGAAAAATGCGCTGAACTTCTACGTCGACACCATGAAAAAATCCGGTCCGCCGGGTGCCTCGAGCAATGGTTTCAATGAAAACCTGGCGTTGTTCAACAGCGGCAAATGCGCGATCTGGGTCGATGCCAGCGTCGCCGGCTCGTTCGTCACCGACAAGACCCAGAGCAAGGTCGCCGATCACGTCGGTTTCACCTTCGCGCCGCATCAAGTCACTGACAAGGGCTCGGCCTGGTTGTACTCCTGGGCGCTAGCCATTCCGACCAGTTCCAAAGCCAAGGACGCAGCGAAAACCTTCAGTGCCTGGGCCACTTCCAGGGAATACAGCGCGCTGGTCGCGGAAAAGGACGGCATCGCCAACGTGCCGCCGGGCACCCGGGCCTCCACCTACAGCGAGACGTACATGAACGCAGCGCCGTTCGCCAGGGTCACGCTGGAGTCGCTCAAAGCCGCGGACCCGGGCAAGCCGGGGGCCAGGCCGGTGCCTTACATCGGTATTCAGTTGGTGACCATTCCCGAGTTCCAGGGCATTGGCACGCAGGTTGGCAAATCCTTCTCTGCGGCGCTGATCGGCCAGACCACGGTCGACCAGGCCTTGGCGGCGGCCCAGCAAACCACTGAACGCGAAATGAAGCGCGCGGGTTATCCCAAGTAACCCCGTACCCAATGTAGGAGCGGGCTTGCTCGCGAAGAGGCCAGTACATCCGACACAATTTTTGCGATTGGAATGCCGCCTTCGCGAGCAAGCCCGCTCCCACAATTGATCTTCATATGCCTGTAATCAACCGGTTCTGATCACCATGAATACATCAACTGCCAAAGCTCACATGGACATTGTCCAACCCCAGCGCAAAAGCCGCGTGGCCAACCCCGGCTGGTTTCTGGTCAGCCCTTCGGTGGCGTTGTTGCTGCTGTGGATGATTGTCCCGCTGGGCATGACCGTCTACTTTTCGATGATTCGCTACAACTTGCTCAATCCCGGCGAGAACGAGTTCGTCGGGCTGGAAAACTTCACCTACTTCCTCACCGATTCGGGCTTCCTGCCCGGCGCCAGCAACACCCTGTTGCTGGTGGGCAGCGTGCTGCTGATCAGTGTGGTGCTGGGCGTGCTGATCAGTGCCTTGCTCGAGGCCAGTGAGTTTTTCGGTCGCGGTATCGTGCGGGTGATGCTGATCTCGCCGTTTTTCATCATGCCCACCGTCGGCGCGCTGATCTGGAAAAACCTGATATTCCATCCGGTGTCGGGGATTCTTGCCTACGTCTGGAAGCTGTTTGGCGCGCAACCGGTGGACTGGCTGGCGCACTACCCGCTGCTGTCGATCATCGTCATTGTCTCGTGGCAATGGCTGCCCTTCGCGATCCTGATCCTGATGACCGCCATGCAGTCCCTCGACCAGGAACAGAAGGAAGCCGCGCGCCTGGACGGTGCCGGGCCCATCGCGATCTTCTGGCACTTGACCCTGCCGCACCTGGCGCGGCCGATTGCGGTGGTGGTGATGATCGAAACCATCTTCCTGCTCTCGGTGTTCGCCGAAATCTTCACCACCACCAACGGCGGCCCCGGCTACGCCTCGACCAACCTCGCCTACCTGATCTACAACCAGGCGCTGGTGCAGTTTGACGTCGGCATGGCTTCGGCGGGCGGTTTGATCGCCGTGGTCATCGCCAACATCGCCGCGATCATTCTGGTGCGGATGATCGGCAAAAACCTGACCGACAAAGCCTGAGGCCTGCCATGACTCTTCAACAATCCCGTCGCTTGCAAAGCCTGTTGCTCGGTACGTTGGCCTGGGCCATTGCGATCCTGATTTTCTTCCCGATCTTCTGGATGGTGCTGACCAGTTTCAAGACCGAAATCGATGCCTTCGCCACGCCGCCGCAGTTCATTTTCATGCCGACGCTGGAGAACTACCTGCACATCAACGAGCGCAGTGACTACTTCAGTTTTGCCTGGAACTCGGTGGTGATTTCCTTCAGCGCCACGGCCCTGTGCCTGCTGATCGCAGTGCCCGCGGCCTACTCCATGGCGTTCTACGAAACCCAACGCACCAAAGGCACGCTGCTGTGGATGCTCTCGACCAAAATGCTGCCGCCGGTGGGCGTGCTGATGCCGATCTACCTGCTGGCCAAGAGTTTCGGCCTGCTCGATACGCGCATTGCCCTGATCGTCATCTACACGCTGATCAACCTGCCGATCGTGGTCTGGATGATTTACACCTACTTCAAGGACATTCCCAGGGACATCCTCGAAGCCGCAAGGCTGGACGGCGCGACGCTGGCGCAGGAAATGCTCCGGGTGCTGCTGCCAATCGCCAAGGGCGGCCTGGCGTCCACGGTGCTGCTGTCGCTGATCCTGTGCTGGAACGAGGCGTTCTGGTCGCTGAACCTGACCTCGTCGAAAGCCGCGCCACTGACCGCGTTGATCGCCTCGTATTCGAGCCCCGAAGGGTTGTTCTGGGCCAAGTTGTCGGCGGTCTCGACCCTGGCCTGTGCGCCGATCCTGATCTTCGGCTGGATCAGCCAGAAACAGCTGGTGCGCGGCCTGTCGTTCGGCGCAGTGAAATGAAGATCGACTCGATTGCTGTAGGAGCGAGCTCGCTCGCGATGGACGTGAACGATGACGTGTACCACCTGGATGAACGCGCCGCCCGCAAGTTCATCGCGAGCAAGCTCGCTCCTACAGGTTCAACCGAATAACGAAAATGGAGGCCCATCACCATGGCCAACCTGAGAATCAAGAATCTGCAAAAAGGCTTCGAAGGCTTTTCCATCATCAAGGGCATCGACCTGGAAGTGAATGACAAGGAATTCGTGGTTTTCGTCGGTCCTTCGGGCTGCGGCAAATCCACCCTGCTGCGTTTGATCGCGGGGCTGGAGGAAGTCAGCGGCGGCACCATCGAACTCGATGGCCGCGACATCACTGAAGTGAGCCCGGCCAAGCGCGATCTGGCGATGGTGTTCCAGACCTACGCCTTGTACCCGCACATGAGCGTGCGCAAGAACATGTCGTTCGCCCTCGACCTGGCGGGTGTAGCAAAAACCGAAGTGGAGAAAAAGGTCAGCGAAGCGGCGCGCATCCTTGAGCTGGGGCCGATGCTGGAGCGCAAACCCAAGCAACTCTCCGGCGGCCAGCGCCAGCGTGTGGCGATTGGCCGGGCCATCGTGCGCAATCCGAAAATCTTCCTGTTCGACGAACCGCTGTCCAACCTCGATGCCGCCCTGCGCGTGCAGATGCGCCTGGAGCTGGCGCGACTGCACAAGGAGCTGCAGGCGACCATGATCTACGTGACCCACGATCAGGTCGAGGCCATGACCCTGGCGGACAAGGTCGTCGTGTTGAATGGCGGCAGGGTCGAACAGGTCGGCTCGCCACTGGAGCTGTATCACCAGCCGGCCAACCTGTTTGTCGCGGGGTTTCTGGGCACGCCGAAAATGGGCTTTCTCAAAGGCAAGGTCACCCGCACCGATAGCCAGGGCTGCGAAGTGCAACTGGACGCCGGAACCCGCATCAGCCTGCCATTGAACGGCGGCCGTCTGAGCGTCGGCGGTGCAGTGACGCTGGGTATCCGCCCGGAGCATCTGGAACTGGCCAAACCGGGTGACTGCACCTTGCAGGTCACCGCCGATGTCAGCGAACGCCTGGGCAGCGACACGTTCTGCCACGTCCTGACTTCGTCCGGTGAACCCCTGACCCTGCGTGTTCGCGGCGATCTGGCCAGCCGCTACGGTGAAACCCTGAGCCTGCACCTGGATGCGCAACACTGCCATTTGTTCGATGCCGACGGCGTGGCGTTGACCCGCCCGTTGCGCATTGCTGCCTGACTTCAGAGAGCACGCGATGAAACTCAACAAACACAACCTCAACCGCCTCGCGCCCGAAGTGGTCCTGCCCGCCTACGTGTTGGGCGACACCCGCCAAGGCATCGCGCACATCGGCGTCGGCGGTTTCCATCGCGCCCACCAGGCGTTTTACACCGATGCGCTGATGAACACCGGAGACGGTCTGGACTGGGCCATTTGTGGCATCGGCTTGCGCGCCGAGGACCGCCGCGCCCGTGATGAACTCAAGGATCAGGACTGCCTGTTCACCCTGTTCGAACTCGGCGATGGCGACGACACCGAAGTCCGGGTAATCGGGGCCGTCCGCGACATGCTGCTGGCTGAAGACGACGCCCAGGCGTTGATCGACAAACTGGCCAGCCCCGAGATCCGCATTGTCTCGTTGACCATCACCGAAGGCGGTTACTGCATCGACGACAGCACCGGTGAGTTCATGGCGCACTTGCCGCCAATCCAGCATGACCTGGCGCACCCGGACACCCCGAAAACCGTGTTCGGCTTCCTCTGTGCCGCGCTGGCCAAGCGCCGCGCCTCCGGCACAGCGGCCTTCACCCTGATGTCCTGCGATAACCTGCCGCACAACGGCGCTGTCACCCGCAAGGCCTTGCTGGCATTCGCCGCGTTGCGCGATGCCGGTCTGCGGGACTGGATCGAGCGCAACGTGAGCTTTCCCAACGCCATGGTCGACCGCATCACACCGATGACCAGCACCGAACACCGCCTGCAACTGGCCGACAAACATGGGGTGGACGATGCCTGGCCGGTGGTCTGCGAACCCTTTGTGCAATGGGTGCTGGAAGACAAATTCGTCAACGGTCGCCCGGCCTGGGAAAAGGTTGGCGTGCAGTTCACCGACGACGTTACGCCCTACGAAGAAATGAAGATCAAGCTGCTCAACGGTAGTCATCTGGCGCTGACGTACCTTGGATTCCTGAAGGGTTACCGTTTCGTCCACGAAACCATGAACGACCCGCTGTTCGTGCGTTACATCCGCGCCTACATGGACCTGGACGTGACGCCACAACTGTCGGCGGTGCCGGGAATTGACCTGACCGAGTACAAAAACACCCTGGTGGCGCGTTTCTCCAATCAGGCGATTGCCGATCAACTGGAGCGCGTTTGCTCGGACGGTTCGTCAAAGTTTCCTAAATTCACCGTACCCACCATCAACCGCCTGATCGCCGATGGCCGCGAGACCAGGCGTGCGGCCTTGGTGGTGGCGGCGTGGGCACTGTACCTCAAGGGCGTGGATGAGCATGGCGAGACTTACTCGATCCCGGACCCACGGGCGGCATTCTGCCAGGTGCTGGTGGCCGATGATGTGCTGATCACCCAGCGCTTGCTGGCGGTCGAGGAGATTTTTGGTACGGCTATTTCGCGTTCGCCGGAGTTTGTCGCGGCGTTCGAGTGGTGCTGTAACAGTTTGCGCGAAGTGGGTGTGACAAGAACTCTGGAGCGGGTCTTGGCGTAGTGTCGGTGGTGTGGCTACTGCCGTCTTCGCGAGCAAGCCCGCTCCCACAGGGTTTGGTGTTCCTTGTGGGAGCGGGCTTGCTCGCGAAGGCGGCCAGACAGGCACCGGTGATACTGAATCCAGACTTGTATCAAGCTGACGACCAAGGATCCTCCATGACAACCCGACAACTCTTCCTCGGCATCGACTGCGGCACCCAGGGCACCAAAGCCATCATCCTCGACGCGGCCACTGGTGAAGTGCTCGGCCAGGGAGCTGCCAGCCACAGCCTGATCAGCGCTGCCAATGGTCGCCGCGAACAGGACACCCAGCAGTGGCTGGAAGCCTTCGCCAGCGCCACCCGCCGCGCCTTGCTCGCGGCCAGCGTCGATGGCCAGTCGATCCTCGGCATTGGTGTGTCCGGCCAGCAACATGGCCTGGTGCTGCTCGACGAGCATGGCAAGGTGCTGCGGCCGGCCAAACTCTGGTGCGACACTGAAACCACCCCGGAGAATGACCGCCTGCTGGCCCACCTGGGTGGCGAAAAGGCTTCGCTGGAACGCCTCGGCGTGGTCATCGCGCCAGGCTACACCCTGTCCAAGCTGTTATGGACCAAAGAGCAGCACCCCGAGATTTTTCCCCGCATCGCCCGCATTTTGCTGCCCCACGACTACCTCAACCATTGGCTCACCGGCCGCAGTTGCAGCGAATACGGTGATGCCTCGGGCACCGGGTATTTCAATGTGCGTACGCGCCAGTGGGATGTGCACTTGTTGCGTGACATCGACCCGAGCGGACGCCTGCAAGCCGCCCTGCCGGAGCTGATCGATGCCCACCAGGCGGTCGGCACGATTCTGCCGGGCATTGCCGAACACCTGGGTATCAACCCACGGGCACTGGTGTCCAGTGGCGGCGGCGACAACATGATGGGCGCCATCGGCACCGGCAATATCCAGCCCGGTGCAATCACCATGAGCCTCGGGTCGTCAGGCACGGTGTACGCCTATGCCGATCAGCCGATCGTCGCCCCAGATGCTGCGGTTGCCACGTTCTGTTCTTCAAGCGGTGGCTGGCTGCCTTTGATCTGCACCATGAACCTGACCAATGCCACCGGACTGATTCGTGACCTGCTGGACCTGGACATCGACCAGTTCAATACGCTCGTTGCCAAGGCCCCCATCGGTGCCGAAGGTGTGAGCATGCTGCCGTTCTTCAACGGCGAGCGGGTGCCCGCCCTGCCCCATGCCAGCGCCAGCCTGTCGGGCTTGACCATGACCAACCTGACCCGGGCCAACCTGTGCCGCGCGGTGGTCGAAGGCACGACGTTCGGATTGCGATACGGACTGGACCTGCTACGCCACAATGGCTTACAAAGCCGCAGCATTTGCCTGATCGGCGGCGGCTCGAAAAGTGCGGTCTGGCGGCAAATCATCGCCGACACCATGAATACACCGGTGATCAGCACCGAACAAAGCGAAGCCGCGGCCCTCGGTGCAGCGATTCAGGCGGCCTGGTGCGTAGCCCGGGCGAACGGACGCGAAGACAGCCTGGCGGACTTGTGCGAACGCTGCGTGAAACTCGACCCGGCCAGTGAAACCCTGCCGGTCGCCGACAATGTGCAAGCCTGTCAGCAGGCTTATGAACGCTATCGACAGCATGTCGCAACCCAATTTGAAGAGTGAACAACTATGTACCTGGTGTGTGGCGAAGCGCTGTTCGATTTTTTCAGTGAAAACGACGCCAGCGGTATGGCTTCCAAAGTGAGTTTCAAAGCCATTGCCGGCGGCTCGCCGTTCAACGTGGCAGTGGGATTGCGCCGGTTGGGCGTGGACGCGGCGCTGTTTGCCGGGTTGTCCACCGACTACCTGGGCCGGCGCTTGCTTCAAGTGTTGCAGGATGAAGGCGTGCGCCAGGAATTCCTGCTCGACTTTGCCGCGCCGACCACCCTGGCGATGGTCGCGGTCGGGGCCAATGGCTCGCCGCAGTACAGCTTCCGTGGCGAAGGCTGCGCGGATCGGCAATTGCAACCGGAGCACCTGCCGGCACTCGGGCCTGAAGTGCGCGGCTTGCATATCGGCTCGTTTTCCCTGGTGGTGCAGCCGATCGCCGACACACTATTGGCATTGGTGCGCCGGGAAAGCGGCAAGCGCCTGATCAGCCTCGACCCGAACGTGCGTCTGAATCCGGAGCCGGACATCGAACTATGGCGCACGCGGATCGCGACGCTGGTAGAACTGGCTGACCTGATCAAGGTCAGTGACGAGGACCTGCATCTGTTGTATCCCGGCCAGGACCCGGCGCAGGTGATCGAAGGTTGGTTGCAGCACCGCTGTCAGCTGGTATTCCTGACCCGGGGCGGCGAAGGCGCGACCGTGTTCAGCCGGGCCCATGGTTCGTGGTCGGTTCCCGCCTGTTCGGTAAAGATCGCCGACACCGTGGGCGCGGGCGATACCTTTCAGGCGGCGCTGATTACCTGGCTGACCGAACAGCAGCTGGATTCGGTGGAGGGTGTGAAGCAACTTGGCCGCGAGCAGATCGACCGCATGCTGAGGTTCGCCGTACAGGCGGCCGCGTTGACGTGCAGCAAGACCGGGCCGGATTTGCCTTATCGGCAGCAGTTGGAGATGAGCTGACACTGATGCCCTCATCGCGAGCAAGCTCGCTCCCACAGGGTTGCGGGTCGTTCACAACATTTGTGTCGACGCTCGGGCATTGTGGGAGCGAGCTTGCTCGCGATGACTTTCTATCAGGCGCCCGATGGTCTTAACTAATACACAGGATCGCGCAATCGCGGCAGGCGGCGTTCAACCGGGTTAACCCTCGCTTAACCGTGCGGTCCAACACTTCACTGGACCGCACGCCCTCAGACTGTTCTGACGCCCAGTGCGGCAGGTTCGACAAGCCACACATCGAACTGACATTCCGTTCGCACCGGAGATCGCTGATGAACACTCGCACCCTGCTGGTTACCACCGCCCTTGCCTGCACGGCGTTTGCCGGCCTGGCTCAGGCCAATGACACCACGACCTCTCAAGCCGTGCCCTATCACTACGGCATGCCATTGCATGTCAGCAAAGTGATTTCACTGACCGAGCCCGACACCCTGGAGTGCAAAGTGGTGAAGGCCGAAATGAAGTACATCGATGACACGGGAAAACCGGCAGAAATCACCTACCGTAAACTTTCCGACGCCTGCGAGAACCAAGGCTGACCGAAACGTCCGTTGGGGATTGGCCATGCCGGGCCGGGCATTTTACTGGCCGTCGAGCTTGAACTGGCGCTGGGCCTGGGGTTCTTCCAGACCCGGCGTGTATCGGTGGAACTCGAAACCGCAGGTTAAAGCGCCTTGCCCAGCATGGAGTGCGGCTCGACCTCCATGTGGTGCTGTCTGGACCGCAGTTGGGCAATCAACTCGTTTATTTCCCGACAACCATTGAGCCCGGAGGCATCGATGCCGGTGACCAATAGATCCAGGTGATCGGTTTGCCCGTCGGCATAGACCTTGACGGTCATCGATAGATCCGGTGACAGCGTGCACTGGCAGCGCTTGGGTAGAAAACTGCTTTCGATGATGTTTCGAAGTTCCAGGGCAGAAAGAAACATGGCGACTCTCTCCTTTGTGAGACTGCCAATAACGATCAATGCTCGCTCCTATGAGATCCCGGCAAGCTTCGAGGACAGGTACAGCATAAAACATACCGTGGATTTCGCTGTGCAGCTCATCGGCAATTCAAGGGTTTAGACCAATCACCGGTAAAGCCTGCCGTGCAGTTTGCAATAGTTGCCGCTGGCGCCCCTGCAATTTGCACACTGGCCCCCCCCCCGGATTTGCATTCACTGCACACGACAGTGAGAATGCCGCCCTTCACTTCAAGCAAGGAGGCATCATGAGTTCTTTGACCGTTAACGCTTGCACAGCGCTATTCGCACTGGGGCTTGCTGGCGTGGCGCACGCCGCCAAACTCGAAGAGACCGCGCCCTATCCGAAGGCCGAGAGCGGGTTTACCCGCCAGGTGATTCACCTCGCGCCACAGCCCCGGGAAAACGACTTTCAGGTCGAGATCCTGGCCGGCAAAACAATGACCGTAGACTGCAACCACCCGCGTCTGGGCGGCATCCTCGAGGAGAAAAACCTCGAAGGTTGGGGCTACCCGTTCTATCGCCTGGAAAAAATCATTGGCCCGATGAGCACGCTGATGGCCTGCCCGGACGGCACGAGCAAACAGGATTTCGTACCGGTGGTCGGTGATGGCTTCCTGCTGCGCTACAACAGCAAGCTGCCGCTCGTGCTGTACGTACCCAAGGACATCGAAGTGCGCTACCGAATCTGGTCGGCGTCGGACAAGGTCGAGAAAGCCATTCAGGAATGACCTGGCCATCGGGCGGACCCTCGCGGCGTCCGCTGGCGGCCTGCGCAAGCGTCATGCGGGTGCGCCGCTCAACGCGGCGCGCTCTGCCACATGCCCCAGGCTGTCGAAATTGATGTTGGCACCCGAGTCGATGGCGACCAGGGTCTGACCACGAGCGCCGCTCCGTGCCACGTACTTCTTGATTCCGGCCACCGCCAGCGCGCCGGAAGGTTCGGTGATCGAGCGGGTATCGTCGTAGATATTCTTGATCGCAGCGCAAAGCTCATCGTTGCTGACCGTCACTACGTCATCGACGCAAAAGCGGCAGACCTCGAAGCCGTAGGCGCCGATCTGCGCCACCGCCACCCCGTCGGCGAAGGTGCCGACGCTGGGCAGGATCACTCGCTCACCGGCCAGCAACGCGGCTTGCAGACACGCGGAATGCTCCGACTCGACGCCGATGATGCGAATTTCCGGCCGCAAGTATTTGATGTAGGCGGCGATCCCCGCGATCAGCCCTCCGCCACCCACCGGCACGAAGATCGCATCCAGCGGACCTTGATGCTGGCGCAGGATTTCCATCGCCACCGTGCCTTGGCCCGCGATCACCTGCGGATCGTCGAAGGGTGAAACAAAGGTGCGACCGGTTTCCCTGGCCAGATCCAGTGCATAGGCCAGTGCAAACGGAAAGCTTTCCCCGTGCAATAGCGCATCAGCGCCACGACTGCGCACCCCGATGACCTTCAGTTGCGGCGTCGTGCAGGGCATGACGATGGAGGCATTGATCCCCAGTTCCCGAGCGGCCAGGGCCACACCCTGCGCATGATTGCCGGCAGAAGCCGTGACCACGCCGCGAGCCTTTTGCGCTTCGCTCAGTTGCACCAGCTTGTTGTAGGCGCCGCGGATCTTGAAGGAGAAGGTTGGTTGCAAGTCTTCGCGCTTGAGCAGGACCTGGTTGTCCAAGGCTTCAGACAAGGCCGACGCCGGTTGCAACGGCGTGCGCACCGCCAGCTCATACACCGGCGCGGCAAGGATTTTTTTGACGTAGCGTTCAAGCAGGGCTTGCTGATCGGTTGTAAAACTCATCGTCGTCTCCTGACGTTGATCGGGGCCCGGGAGACAGAAAGTAAAAACCCGCCTCTGGGGCGGGTTGGGTGCTGCAGTCGTGAGCTAGCCCGCCAGATGAGGAATGGCGGTAATAATGCTTGGCTGGCAGCGCAATACGGAGGAAGTCATGGCTCGAAATTAGCCGGGCATTGATGGCAAGTCAATGGCAAGTTTGCGCTGCGCGCTATAGGCTGCTGACTCTATCAAATTCATTGTCCAAGGAAGGAAACCATGAAGGCTATCGCCCTGCCCTTTATCGCCCTGATCGCCTTTGCCGGCTATACCGTTTCGGTGATGCTCCAGGCCGAGCAATCGCTGATCGATTTCGGCATCAGCCTGATGTCCAGCCCGGATACCGCACAGGTGGTGATCGATCTTTACTTGCTGGCGGTACTGGCGAGCATCTGGATATACCGGGATGCACGAAAGCGCGGGCAGTCGGCGCTTTCAGTGGTGCCTTATCTATTGATCACCGCTGTTTTTGTGTCGATTGGGCCATTGTTGTATCTGGTTGTGCGCGGGTTTCAGGATCGAAAGGCATTAGTTGCCACGACTCGACAGATCTGACTCGGCCCCAGTGGGGGCCATGGCGGTCAACTTGCACCGCCATCATTTCGCCAAGCGCTTGAGCCCCACCACCATCGCCGCCGCCCCGATCATCATCGCCGACAGCAGCAACGGGTGCGAAACCCACCAAGGCGTTCCCGCCGTCATCATGCTGAACTCGGACATGCCGCCAATGCTCGCCAGCAGATTCAATGGCAGAAACACCACGTTGATCAACGTCAGCTTGCGCAGCAGGTTGTTCATGCTGTTGTTCATCAGGTTGCCCCGGGCGTCGATGAGTCCGGAGAACACCGTTGAATAGATTTCCGCCTGCTTGTAACACTGGTTGTTTTCGATGATCAGGTCATCTATCAGGCCGATGGCCTCAGCGCTGAAACACTGTTTTTGCGCATGATTGCGCAGTCGGGTCAGGACGGCGCCATTGCTGTGAATCGCGTTGATGTAATAGATCAGGCTTTCGCTGAGGTTGAACATCTGGATCAGATGCTGGTTCTGCATCGAGGCGTTGAATTTCTGCTGCAATTCCCGGGCGATCAGCTTGATGACCTTCAAGTGCCCCAGGTAATGATGAATGTTGTTGAACAGCAGATCGAGCAAGACATCCAGTGGCGTATTGAGCGCCTGACGCTTGCCGAGCCCGTTGAGCGGGGCGTCATCGGTGGCGATCACCAGCAACCGGCCCGGAGAAAACAGCAGACCACAAGAGGACACCTGGAACCCCAGGCTGTCGGCGCCTGAGTAACTGTCCGGACGCTTCCAGATCAGGAACAGGTTGTCTGGGTGGAACTCGATGCGCGACACCTCATCAGGGTCCAGCGCCGAGGCCAACGCGTGTTCATCGAGTTTGAAGTGACTGTGCAGCAAGTCGCGCTCGGCTGCATCGGGGTTGCTGAACAGCATGACATCGGCGTCCAGGCGTTCAACGGCGTGCAGTGCGCCGTGAGCCAAATCGAAACTCTTGATCATTGCTCGCTCACCAGGCCTGGCCGCGACGTTTGAGCTCCAGGCGGCGGACGAACTCTTCCAGCACCAGTGAATACAGATCGTCCTGCAGGTAGGCGTCTTCGATGCCGGCGTCCATGTTCGGGTTGTCGTTGACCTCGATCACCACCACTTTGTCGCCGGACTGTTTGAGGTCGACGCCGTAGAGGCCATCGCCGATCAGGTTGGCGGTTTTGACTGCCAGTTCCACCAGCGCCCGAGGCGCTTCGTGAACCGCCAGGGTGCGGCATTCACCGTTGATGTCCTGACCCTTGGCCTTGTGGTTGTAGATTTGCCAGTGGCCCTTGGACATGAAGTATTGGCAGGCAAAGATCGGTTTGCGGTTGAGCACGCCAATGCGCCAGTCGTACTCGGTGTAGAAGAACTCCTGGGCCAGCAACAGCACCGAGTGTTCGAACAGTTCAGCGGTGGCTTCGAGCAAGGCTTGCTGGCTTTCGACCTTGATCACGCCCCGGGAGAAACAACCGTCGGGGATTTTCAACACCAGCGGAAAGCCCAGACGCTCACCAACCCGTTCGAAGTCTTCCGGTCGCTCCTTGTAGAGGATTTCGGTGGCGGGCATGCCCAATTGATGACTCTTGAGCAGGTCGGTCAGGTACACCTTGTTGGTACAGCGCAGAATCGACGTCGGGTCGTCCATTACCACCAGCCCTTCGCTCTCGGCTTTCTTGGCGAAGCGATAAGTATGGTTGTCGACGCTGGTGGTCTCGCGGATCAACAAACCGTCGTATTCTGCAATCCGTGCGTAGTCCTTGCGCTCGATCAGCTCGACGTCGATACCCAGCGTCCTGCCGACCCGGACGAAGTTGTCCAGCGCCTTGGCATTCGACGGTGGCAAGGCTTCCTGAGGATCGCGCAGGATGGCCAGGTCGTAGCGGGCCAGCCGTCGTGAGCGCGGCAGACGCCAGATCTTGCGACTGAAACTATCGAGAGAGTGGGCAAATTGATCTTCCTGATCCTCTCGTAACTTGTGCAACGCACCGGACTTGATGCCTTCGATATGCCAGCCGTTAGTTCGACGAAACTCAACTAACAAGATCGGACAGGCAAACACTTCAAATAATTGCCTGGCCAAATCCTGCAAAGGTTCGATATTGGTCTTGCCGAAATACAACGTCAGGGTAA
This sequence comes from Pseudomonas sp. Pseusp16, assembly GCF_047324915.1. NCBI lineage: Bacteria > Pseudomonadati > Pseudomonadota > Gammaproteobacteria > Pseudomonadales > Pseudomonadaceae > Pseudomonas > Pseudomonas sp. Pseusp16. The sequence goes on from NZ_CP168522.1 coordinate 1,788,301, forward strand.
AGCCTTCAGTGTCGCTGTAGGCATGATGACTGAGGGCTTTTTCCAGGGTTTTATCCAGGTCATCCAGCGCCAGTCCGTAAAGGGATTTGCGGGTCAGTTCGCTGATGGTTCGCACCGACGGAATGACCTTGTGCCCACGGGCTTCAGCCAGCAGCGAGCAGTAATAACCGTGCCCCAGGTACTTGTAGCTACGGCACAGGTTGATGACCTGCACGCGCTTGCCCTGCTCGTTGTCGCGGGTTTGTTCCAGATACTCCTGGGCCGTGACAATGTCCTCGCTGGGAAAATAGTTGGCCCAGTCTTCCTTGCGTTCGACGATGATAATCAACTGGCTGGAAGTTTTATTCGCATCATTTAAATAAGTTGCCGAAGTGATTGCTGTCGGCACAGTTTGCTCGGATACTTCGCGCCAATGACCTTGTACCGCTGACATAGTGATTGATCCGTTGGAGAACAAGACCTTTCCTATTAAGCACGAACTTATTCGAAAGTCCCGTTTCGTTACGCAACTTTTACGGCGGTCAGTATGAATACAGTTTTTCGTTTGGCGGTAATAGAAGACTTACCCGCACTGCTGCAACTTGAAGAGCAATGCTTTACCACCGATCGGCTCAACAGTCGTAGCTTTCAATGGATGATCAGCCGCGCCAACGGGCAACTGCTCGTGGCCCAGCACGGCGAGCATCTGCTGGGTTACGCCGTGGTACTTTTCCATCGAGGTACGTCGCTGGCGCGCCTGTATTCGATTGCCATCGCGGCTCAGGCGCGGGGCAATGGCTTGGGCAAGCAGTTGCTCGATCGCGCCGAAGCCATTGCCCTGGAACACGATTGCGCCTATTTGCGTTTGGAGGTGCGTATCGACAATCCGCCGGCAATTGCCCTGTATGAACGTAACGGTTACCGGCGCTTTGCCCTGATCCATGACTACTATCAGGACCACGCCGATGCGTTGCGCCTGGAAAAACGCATTCTCCAGCACCGCGAATCACGCAACATTCAAGTGCCCTACTACCCACAGACCACCGATTTCACCTGCGGTCCGGCCTGCCTGCTCATGGCCATGGGCGCGTTGCAGCGGGGGCGTTTGCTGGAGCGGCGTGAAGAACTGCAAATCTGGCGCGAGGCAACCACCGTGTTCATGACCTCCGGCCACGGTGGCTGCAGCCCGCAAGGCCTGGCATTGGCGGCCTGGCGCCGCGGGTTTCGGGTGCGCCTGCAACTGAGCATGGCCGGGCCGTTGTTCCTTGACGGGGTGCGCGATGTGCATAAAAAAGACGTAATGCGTCTGGTGCACGAAGAGTTCACCGCGCAGTTGCTTGCCAGTGACGTCGTGTGTGAGATCGGCGGGCCACTGAATCTTCCTCAACTGCTGGAGCATGGCGGGCAGCCGTTGGTGCTGATCAGTAGCTATCGCCTGACCCGCTCCAAATCGCCGCACTGGGTGATGGTGACCGATTGCGATGAAGAATTTGTCTATCTGCATGATCCCGATGTGGACCACAGCCAGCATCGCCAGGCCATGGACTGCCAGCACCTGCCGGTCAGCCATGGGGAGTTCGAGAAGATGTGCAGCTTTGGCCGGGACAAATTGAGGGCGGCTGTGATTTTGTATGGTCAGAGGTAGCAGCTACTTTGGTGGTAGCCCTGACACCGCCTTCGCGAGCAAGTCGGATCGCCGCTCCCACAGGGGAAATGCATTCCCGGTAGGAGCGGCCGCAGGTTGCGATCTTTTGACTCTCAATGCTTACGCAACCACTCGATAAACAACGCAAACAACTCCGACTGCGCCCCGACCTCCAACTTCAAATACAAGTTCTTGCGGTGCATACGCACGGTTTCCGGAGAGATGTTCATCTCACCCAGACCTGCCGCTTCTCGCAGCAGCTGTTGAGGCATCGCTCTCCCCCACAAAGATCTGCGTCGGTATCTTGAAGCCCCGCAGCTTGAGCAGCGCCAACGGCCCCGCGCCCAGTTCCGTGCGCAGGTTCCAGGTCAGGTCGATGCCGTCCGGCGCCTTGAGTTGCACGCGGTAGTGGCTGTCGCTGTCGGTCAACGGCGTGACCCGGGCTTGTTCCAGCAGGCGGATCAAGCCCCAGGTGCCCTGGAAATCGCCGTACAGGCGCTCGCCGGCGTGGACACTGGTCCAGGTCAGGCTGGTGCCCGGGTGGCTGCTGAAGCCTGGCCAGGCGAAGCGTTGCCAGCGCTCTTTCTGGTTGAAGTAGTGGTGTTTCTCACCGTTGAGCACGAAGGTCGTCTGCACCACGTCGCGCACGGCCTTGCCCTGCAGCTCGAAGCTCAGGCCCATGCCGCCGTCGGTGTAGAGCACGTCGGCCAGGTGGCTGAGCTGGTTGATCGCGCTGAGGAACTGCGGGTTGAAACGCAGGCCCTGGCTGTGCCGGGCATCGGCCACCCAACGGCTGCCTTCCTTGCGCAGCACGCCGCCCAGTTGTTGCTGCAGGAATTGTTCGATGCGCCCGGAATCGGCGCGGATCATCTGCCCCAGCATCGGCAACGAGGCGTCACTGGCGGTCGCCGCGAAGGGGTAGCGACCGGCGAAGGCGCCCTGCCAGTCGTTGACCACCGCCCGTTGCCACTGGCTGTTGAGGCCGGCGACCGAGGGTTGCAGGACCCGCTGCCAGGCCTGTTCCAGCGGCTGCACGAACAGCGCGTGACCGGCGCCGTCCCACTGCGCGCCCAGGTTGGCGGCGACCAGGCTGCCGTAGGCCTGGGTGTCGGTCAGGTCGACCTGCTGGCCCTGGAACACGCTCTGCGCCAGGGCCTGGGTCATAGCCTGCGGGTTGCTCGCCTGGATCATTTGCTGCAATTTCAAGCGTACCCGGGTCACGCGGTTGAGGAAGCCGTGCAGGCTCAAGCGCTCGCTGTCGGCCTTGCCGTCGGCGTCCTTGCCCAGCAGCGTGAGCCACGGGCCGAAGCTGGCGTCCAGCGGCTGGCTTGGCGCTGGCAGTTCTATCAGCGGCACCTGGTCCTGGCCGATCAGCTTCTGCGCCGACTTGACCAGCGAATCGCCGAGCGCCTGGCCGCGCGCGCCGGCCTGGCCCTGATACGCCAGGGTGTTCAGCAGCGCGAGCAGCGGCGACTGGCGCACGTCGCTCATCAGCGCCAGCTGGTCGATGACCTCGCCGAGGCTGTCGACCTCTTGCCAGCGCAGGCTGTTGAGGAAATCCAGCCAGGCGTTGGCGTAGTCCTGGAAGTAGCGCTCGGTCAGGCGTTCCTTGAGTTGCTCCGGGGTCAGCTCGGCGGCGAGGTCTGCCGGGCGGTCGCTGAGCACCCAGTCGATTTCCTCGCGACGGGCCTCGGCGATGGCGTTGATGGCCCCACGCACTTGCCCTTCCCAGGCCTGGCGGGTGAACACGCCGGGCACGGTTTTTTGGCTGGCAAACAGCGCCCGGGCATCGGTGTCGCCGACCATCTGTGGCAGGCTCAGCGCCGGGTAATGATTGGCCGTGTCGTCGAGGACTTTTTGATAGAGGCTGGCCTGGGCGTTGCGCTGGCCGAGTTGGCCAAGCAGCACCTGGCGGGCTTGCGCCACCAGTCGCGGGTCGGCCTCGATGCGCCAGTCGGGATGCGCCGCCAGCTGTTCGGCATAGAACTGCCACAGGATCGGCGACAGGTGTTGCCACAGGCCGGGCGAGATCTCGGCGCGTTGCGGTTGCGCCTCGCTCAGGGCTTGGGTCAGGAAGGTCGGGTCGACCTTTTCCGGCCGCGTCAGCATCAGGTAGGCCTTGAGCTGGGCGTAGGCCGCCGGGGCCCGGCGGGCGCGCTCGGGGCTGGCGGGCGGCAACTTGATCAGGGCGTCGAGCTGCTGTTGCAGAGTGGCCGCCACCGGGTCGCGCAGCAGCCGGTTATTGGCCTCGACATAACGCGGCCACAGCGCCTCGAACAGCGCGTCGTTTTTGTTCAGGCCAAACCGCTGGTACCAGGGCGTGCCGTGTTCGACGCGGTCATCCAGGCGCCCCAGCTCTAGGGTCAGCTGGTGCAGGGCCAGCAGTTGTTGGTCGGCGCTTTGCGCCTGTTGCATCGAGGTGATGGCGCTCTGTACCTGGGTGATGTGCACGCGGTTGCTGGCGAACGACAGCAGCAGGCCAACACCCCACACCGCGATCAGGGCCAGGGCCATTGCGTAGCCGATGCGCACGGCGCCCCAGCCCAGGCGGCGACGGTGCACGGTTTGGTCACCGAGCACGCCCTCCCAGGGCGGCGTGACATGCCACAGACGCCCGGCCTCTGCCGTGCCGCCCGGCACCGCCAGGCTGAACCACAGACCACGCAACGGCACGCCCCGGGCAAAAATCCGAAACAACGGTGCCAGCACCTGACGCCAACGGGCAATGCCCTCGACCTGCAGATCGCGGGCCAGGCGCACGAGGAAATCGTTGTCCACCGAGTCCTGCATCTGCAGCCAGCCGGCGTGGCGCAGGGGTTGCAGGAGGCTGTCCAGCGCGTCCTCCACATCCGGCGGCGTCACGGGGGTGGGCAGCAGGCAGCCGACCGGCTGGCGCTGGTCCTGTTGCCACTGGCTGTCGCAGACCTGCCACAGGTGCAGCGGCAACTGCCAGCGCAGCTTGAGCGCCAGGGCTTGCAGGTGGCGGGCGCCGATGTCCATCGCGGCGGCGTCGGCGCTTTGTGGTTTATTCAGGGCCCAGATGACACCGTCGAGGGGGCGCCAGCGGGTCAGCCATTGGCACAGGTGCAGTACCCTGTCGCTGGCCGCGGTTTGCGTACTGCCGCCCCAGAGCAGGAGGGTGTCGTGACTGGTCAGCCATTGGTGGTGGGCCAAGCCGGGAGCGATGGCGTCGATCTGCTCCGGTTCGCCGACCACCAGGAACACGCGAACCTTGAAGCGCCAGAGCAGGCCGTGTTGTTCGCGCAGGTCCGCATTGATCGTCGCGATGGTACGTGCCACCCGGGACTCGACGGACTCCTCAAGGGAGACTGGCGCCGCTTGGCGAGCATCATCCCCGTCGAACTGAAGATAATCGGCGCGCCCCAGTTGCCGCCCCAGCCAATGGTAGCCACCCCAAAACATCACCCCGAGGGTGAGGACCGAGGTCACCGCCAGCCAGATCCTTTGCCGGTCACTGCCGGCGGCCATCCCCAGCCATTCGGGATGGCGCCAGAGCACTCCCGCCAAGACCAGACCGGTGAGCAACAGCCCGCCGATCAGCACACCGATCCCTACAGAGCGTCGAAACTGCATTCGAAATTTCCTATGTCGAAAGTGGAGACACCGGCATCAACACCGTGCCCCAAAGCCCGGCCGTGGCAGCGCCACCACCACTGAAAATGAATTGCGGCCCAGCACCGCGCTCAATCGATTGCGCCGCGGCGGCGATGGCCAGCCAGGGGGAGGTTTTCCCCGGCTGCCCGAGCACCGCATCGAGGTTGCACAAACCCTGTGGTGGCTGGACCGGCATGGGCACGTCCATCAACGCGGTGGCGATGGAGGCCTGACGTTGCGCATCGATCCCCGCCCGCCAGACCCGTTCGACCGCCTGCGCTTGCAGCGGCACCCAGTCGAGGGCCTGGCGCGTGGCGTAGAGCAGATCGATATCGGTCGCCGCGCGCTCCTGCTCAGGACGGTGGAGGTAGGCGATCGGCGCCAGGGTGGTTTGCGTCAGGCGGTTGCCCAGCAACAAGCCCACGGCGACCTCTGCCGTGTCTTCGGGCTGCTCCGGCGCAAGATGTAACGCTACAACCATCAGCATGGCCTGATCGTTGATGCGTTGGTCGAGCCAGTGATCCACTGCGGCCAATCCACTGCCCTCGACGAGTACCGTTGTTTGGCGAATACCCGACTCAGCCCACGCCTGTTGCCACACTCGGCACAACAAATCTTCCGAAAAGCTGCTTTCGATCTCCAACAATAAAGCCAATAGCCTGTCGTCAGGCACCTGAGCCAGAGTTTGCGCCAGGTCGCTCAGTACCTGCGTCACCACCCGCAGCAGCAAGTCGTTCGACGATTCATCCGCACCACAATGCAAACGACTATGGCGTAATGGTGCTTCGCCCAGTCGGGTCGCTTGAGCCTTCAGAGATTGAGTTCCGCTGCGCAACTTATTCAACTGCGCATCTGGCTGATCTTCTGGATTTCGAAAAGCGGTGTACAGGCTCACACTCAACAGTTGCTGAGAGCGCCGACCCTGGCGAATTTTACGGATCAGGTCTTCCTCACGCGCCTCATCCCAACCATCGGCAACGCCCTGTTGGCCGAGATACAACGCCACTCGCAAGAAACCCAGCAGACACCAACCGAAGATTGGTATACCTACGGCCAAGCCCCAGAAATCAACAGGCCACTGGGGCAAGGGTTCATCACCAAATACTAATCCCCCGCCCACACCCAGCAACAAACACAGCAACAGCAACAGCAAGCCGAGCCAACGCAAAAAACCGGGTTGTGCAGGACGCAGTGCGAGAGGAGGTACTTTATCTAGTCTGACCGGCATGACTAACTCGCTTCCGCTTCAGGCAACGAGGAAATCAATGCGCAACCACAGGCGCATGAATGACCGTCAAGGGCGACTGGAATGCCGTTGTGTTTAAATGCCAGATGTCTCTCTGCGGCAATAGCAGTCAAAATCCAAAAAAAGCTAAAGCAATATATAATCAATCCCAACAATCGCATTTTAAAGCCCTCTCAAATTGAGTTTCCTCTTTTTTCTCGGTGAGCTATCAGTACTCCGAGATCCCTTTTCCTTCACAAGAGGATTGGGATAATGAGTGCTTCTGACGGTTTACTTCTGCACACTAAAGATTAGTCACCTATCGTTTAAACCTACAGATTATTGCAATTTTCAATGTCACTGCATTTAATCCACCCATCGGTAGTTATCTCTCCTTCAAATCTGACTTGAATCCAGGGGATGCCTGAATTTGAATCATCCACTTGAACCACTATCACTTTGTCCCCACGTGTCAAATATTTTCTGGACAAGACTCCGGGACTGCTAAAAACTTCAGCCCTCATCGAAGAAACCACTGCAAATATTGGATGACGCTCTTTAAAGTCCCCGTTATCACGTGCAAGATATTGAAAATAATTTCCGCCTAAGTCGAATTTTTTTCTTAAGACCTCGCCACACCCTATACAACTATCCGCAAAAATTATTTGTGTCGCACGCCCTTCAACTTTGTAAATGTCTTCTCTCCAGATCGCGCCGTCTCTGTACGAGCTAATCAAGTATTCGTGGTCAACTTTATGGTTGCACAATGGGCCACTATCGAAAACCAGGTTGTCCAGTGAGTAATCGGTCAGATTTACTACGTAGGCTTTTGAACATTGGTTTACTCCCCCATGATCATCTAGTGTTGCCACAACTTCATGCATGCCATCGCCATTAAGATCTTGCAGGTGCAAATCAGTGTAGATCCCCTCAACTTCATCATTGATTTTTTTTGAAATTGAAAGGTTGTATTTTACTCCTCGCTCTAGCAATGAAACAGAAAGAGGTGATCGACTTTCTATTTTCACTACTGGAGCTTTTTCAGCAGCCAAAGTGACATTGCACAGAGGGTCGACACCCATGAAAAAAACAATTAACCAGAAGATATTTCTTTGATGAAAACTCACTTTAGCCCCCACTCCTTCATTAGCGCATTAAATATATCGGTTCGTTCACCCAATCCGTTACTTCCGCCATTTACAGCAAGCGTGACAAGGCTGACATTGAACGGCTCCTTGTCAATCAGTATATTGATATCACCTTTAGCTTCATGCTTTTTATATACGGCGCCTTTTTTTCTCCAGAACCAACACGAAACATCAATGGCTAAGTGCATGTTTTCCGCAATTAGATTCGGACTTGAAACAAGGTCTATGCTTTTGAATTCCGAGTAGGCCTTGTAGTTGTTCTTCCATGTCAGCTGGATTAGCCCTTTACCTTTATATTTTTGGCCATCTCCGACTTCCGTATTTCCGTTGGCAATAGCACTAGTGTGCGCCCCAGGGTCGTATCCATCTCCCGTAGCAAATTCGATCGTTGTTTCAAAGTGTGCGGACTCGTGAAAACACTGGGCTACAAAGTGCGCTTGCTGATAGGGTGTAACTATGCCATGCCGCTCAAATGCATCGTTGAGCAGATCAATAAATTTATGCTTATCGAACCCATAGACATTCGGATAATTTTCTTGGAACTCTTTGGTGAACCTTCTGCTACCACCTTTCCCCGTAAACCACGCCCCAGTCTTGCCTGTTACTTTTTCTATTAAACTGACGGTAATCTTATAGTTATTACTCAAAAAACCACCGACTAAACGCACCGGATGAAAGTGAAACACCATCCCCTCTTTAGACAACCCCACCTTCCCCGCCACCTCACCCCACCAGCTCAACTGCTTCATTCGCTGTTTCTCCGCCACCCAATTCAAAATCGGTGCCGAATTGGTATGCCCCAACACCTCGTCCAGGGCATCCCACTTGCTCTGTTGGTAGTTCCATTCGCTTTCGCTAAAGATCACCAACTGCGCCAGTGCCTGTGCCTTCGCGGGCATGCGCAATGCCGCTTGCAATTCGTCGGCGGTCATTTTGCCGTTGCGGTCTCGGTCGATGATTTCGTACAAGCGCGTCTGCATCCGCCCCTTGTCCCACTTTTCCGCCCGGTCGCGCAGGCGGTCCTGCGACTCCTCACCGAGCATGCCCGTGACACTCAGCAGATAGGACAGGCTCAACTGCGGCAGTGCGTAGTTGTAGAGAACGTCGTGCCCTTCCCAGGACCAGGGACTGATCCAGGGCGTGACACCCACTTCCTCACGCACCCAGCCGTCGTCCAGCAGGTTTCCGGCTGCGTCATGGAGCAGGCCCTCCAGGCGGTACCAGTTGTAGGTTTTGCCGCTGGCACCGGTGGGCACCTGGATTTTCCGCTCGGGCGGCAAGCCGTCGAGCAGGCTTTTAGGTACCAGCAGGTCGGCATCACTGCGGGGGTTGTCGCTGCTCCAGATGGGCAAAAGGCTGGCGCTGATGCGATCTTGATGCGCTGCCACGGTCGTGCCCTTGGCGAGCTTCAGCCAGGTCTTGTGTTTGTCCGGCAGGTGCTGGGCCCAGGCACGGCTGGCGGCGAAGAAGGCTTGCACGTCATCATCGCTGAAGACCTCCAGATGCAGCTTTTGCTTTGGCGCGGTTTCGTCGCATTCCTGATACCGACCGAGATGCCCGATCAGTTCGCCGGCGTTGATGGGCACTGGTTGATCGAGTACCACCACGTCATCGAAAACCTGCGGTTTGCGCTCACTCTGCAACGATTTGAATTGCACGTACTGGGCAATGCTTTCCAGCTTGCGGAAGTCACCTTCGCCGCTGATGGTGACTTCAGTGCCCTTCGGCAACTCTCCAATCTTTGCGCTATGCCTGTCGGGTTCAGCACGGACCACAAGTGGATCGTTGATCACATTGACGCGATAACTGCCTGCGTGATTCGGCGCAAGGTGGCTGAATGAAACATAACCCCGTAACGCATCATCCTCATTGCGCAGGGTCGCTGGGCCACGGCTGTTTTCCAGCTTGCGGAAGTTACCGGTGCCACTGATTGTCACCTCAGTGCCAACAGGCAGGAAATCGATTACTTGGCCCTGATGGTCTTTATGCCAGACATTCGCCCCCCGTTGTTCCGGGTGGCCGGGCATTCTGTCGGGCGCGTCTGGTTTGACGCGAAGAACCGGGGCAGGAGGCCAGAAGCCGGGACGTGCTAGCGCTGGGTCCGCCTGATAACGCGCCCAATCTTCCAGGTGCATGTACAGGCTGAAGAAGGTCAGGCCAGGCGGTTCATCACCGCTGCCATCCATCTTCGGCGCTTGCAGGTGATGCCGGACCAGCACGAACCCCGAAGCAAACGGCGCTTCGAGGGTGCCCCCCGCTTCCGGATAAAAGGTGCTAAGCGGTGTGTGCTCGGGAACGCGGTAGGCCATGACCTCGCCGTCAGCCAGGCAGTGCACCTGAAACAGAGCATCGGAGCCTGTGGTACCGGAATCGAAATGCACACCGCCATGCCACATGCCATTGCGACCCAACGGGTAGTAACCGGCTTGGGCGTTGGCCAGTTGGGTCAATTGCTGCAACGGGTTGCCACGGTCGCCGAAGGGGTGACTCCAGTTCTTTAGCGGCGGCATTGAGGGTGCCGGTCGCGGAGGTGGCGAGAGTATGCGCATGCCGAGTGACGGTGTGGCGGGACTCGACTTCGTCTCCGGTGCAGGGGGTGGCAGCGCGGCGCGCCGGGCTCGCTCGCGTCGATAGCTGATCTCGTCCTTGATGACCTCAAAAATGTAGCCGAGCATGGTGATCCGTTCCTTGTGATGAAGCCGCCGTTGTACGAGGCGATGGCGTTCCGGATTAGCCGGAGATTTTGGTCAGACCCAGGCGCTTGGTCGCGTATTCGCTCAACGGCGGCATCACGGGTGTCTCCAGCACTTGCTTGGCCGGTCCGCTGTACTCGTAATGCGCGGCCTTGACCTTGTAATCCCCCGCCGTGCCCGACTCGATACCGCACTGTTCCAGGCTGAAGTAGCTGCCCCCGCCATTGAGGAGGATTTTCTTCTTGGCCGTGATGCGGATTTCATCCTCGGTGCTGGTGATGTCCAGCCCATGGCGGGCGAACAATTCCAATTTGTCGTTCTGCGCCTGAATCTGCACCGGCCCCTGATTGGCGATCAGCTTGAGCCCCAGCTTGCGCACGAACAGGCTCAGGCCCTGGCCGACGCCGATGAACAGGCGCTTGACCACGCTGAGGTCGGCTTCGCCGCCGGCGTTGAGCATCAGGTTGTTTTGTGCGGCCAGTTGCAGGTGCTGGCCGCTGGTCAGGGCGATGCCTTGCGGGGCGCTGAGCAGCAGCACTGAAGACTTCAACTCTTCCAGATCTTCGCGCAGCAGTTGCAGTTGCGCGCTTACGTCCGCCGGCTCGGCGCCGGCGGCCTGGGCGTCGACCGAGAGTTTTTGCAGTTGTTCGCCGGCTTGTTGCAGGCGGTCCACGGCGGCGCTCATGTCCAGCACTTGGCCTTGCGTCTTGGGTTGGCCGTCGGCACTGATGAACAGCCCCTTGCCCGCGCGTAGCGCCCCCCAATCATCCGTGCGCAGCTCAAAGCCTTCCCCGCGCTTCTGCTTCTCGGCATTCACCAGATGCCCCAGGTTGAGCTGGCTCTTGCCGCCGTATTCGGTGCTGAGTTTGACGTGCTCCTGCCCCCGCTCGTCTTCCATGCGCAGCTTGTTGTTGGCCGGGGTGCGCAGCACGTTGCGGGTGTAGTCGCGCTTGGCCAGGGTGACGTGGTCCGGGTGTTCGCTGTCGTGCAGGGCGTGGGCGATGTACGGGCGGTCGGGGTCGCCCTGTTCGAAGGCGATGGCGACTTCGGTGCCGCAGATGAGGGGCAGGTGCAGGCCGTGGGTGTCGCCGGCGTAGGGCCGGGCCAGACGCAGCCACAGGCTTTCCTGGCCGAGTTTCCAGCTGTCGCGGTCGAACAGGAAGTTGACCTTGTAGCGGCCTTCCTTGTCGATCTCGGCGTATTTGTCGTGGGCTTGGCCGCTGGTGACCCGGGCCGGGACGGTGCCGGCGATTTGCGGTTTGGCCACGAGTGGCGGGCGAAAGCACAGGTATTCCGAGTAAGGCATGGCTTCGAAATCGCATTCGAAGCTGGCATCGCGGGCGGCGCGGGTCCGCACGCCGATGATCGTGCAACGCGGGCTGAAGGCCTGGGGCGCGCCGTCGCTGATGGTCAGCACCTGGCCCGGCGCCAGAGTGGCGCTGCTGCTGGTGCCGCTCATGAGGGTCTGCCGGTTGAGGTAGCGCTCGTGGGCCAGACGGGCATAAAAGTAGCCGTTGTCAGCGGGCAGCTCGTGATAGAACTGGTAGCGGTCGCCGAGCTCGCGGTAGGGTTCGGCGTAGTGGTAGGCCTCGCCGTAGGTGGTCGTGGCGCCGCGGGTCTGGTCGACATCGGCGTCGAGGTAGGCTCGGGCGTCGCGATGCTGGTAGGCGCGGACGCTGACGTGTTTTTCCACCACCTGGTGGCGGGTCTTGAGCGCCCACACGCCGTCTTCGCTGCTGCTCAGGCCGGCCGGCGGGCGCAACGGCAGCTCGACGTCGAACTGGTAGCCGCGCTGGCCGTCGCAGAAATTCACCACGTCGATCTTCAAGCGTTCATGGCTGGTGAAGCGGTACCAGATGCCGACCTCGGCCAGCAGCCGGCTGATGAACGCCAGATCGCTTTCGCCATACTGCATGACCTGTTCGCGCCGGGGGTATTCGCGGGTCAGGTCGAAGACGAAGTCCTGATACGCAAACTGGTGGCGGCTGCGCAGGACGTGCTCGACGATCTCCGGCACCGACTGGTGCTGGTAGATGCGGTATTGGCGGCCGCGCTCGAGCAGGGCCAGGCGTGGTTGCAGGGTGACTTCATAACGCGCTTCGTCGCGGGAGCCGGAGAGGCGTTGCAAGGCGGTGATCACGCCGTGCAGGGTGCGCAGCGGTGTGATTACAGGGATGGGCAGGCCTTTGATCACCGGTGGCTGTTTGGTGGCGTACAGGCTGAAACGGGCTTGCTTGCCAAGCAGTTGTTCCGGGGCGAGGTCCTGCTCGGTGCTGGTGAATTCGATGTGGTAGCTGAAGGGTTGGCTCAGGTGCTCCTGGCCGTCAAAGGCGAGGACGTCGAGGTGGGTCTCGAGCTCGTCGACCCAGAGTTTGTGGCGGCTGTGGTCGAAGAAGACGGGCGGAACGGTGTTCAAGTATGGGCCTCCCTGGGCGTTCGGGGAGGCTTCATTTCCATCCCCGTTCAAGCGCTCGACAGCTTTCTGGAAGCGGACAGGCGTTGAAATAGGAGGCTTCCGAAATGCGTGTAGGACGCGTCCGTGATGTTGGACTATCGGATCTTCAGGACCTGTAGGAATCTATGTGTGAGCGGGCTTGCTCGCGAAGGCGGCGGGTGAGTTTCATTTCAATCCGACTTTATACAAGGCACCATCCTCTTCATCGGTCAGCACATACAAATACCCATCCGGCCCTTGTCGCACATCACGAATGCGCTTTTTCAGCTCCCCGAGCAGACGCTCCTCGTGCACCACCTTGTCGCCATTGAACTCCAGGCGAATCAGTTCCTGGCTGGCCAACGCGCCGATAAACACGTTGCCCTGCCAGGCCTTGAAGCGGTCGGCATCGTAAAACGCCATGCCACTCAGGCCCGGGGACTTTTCCCAGACATGGTTCGGGGAAACTGTGCCTTCGACGGTATCGCCCCTGGCTTCGGGAATCGGTAGACCGGAGTAGTTGATGCCATGGGTCGCCAGCGGCCAGCCGTAATTCTTGCCACGCTCGATGATGTTGATTTCATCGCCGCCCCGAGGGCCGTGTTCGTTTTCCCACAGTGTGCCGTTCCACGGATTGAGCGCCGCGCCTTGCGGGTTACGCTGCCCGTAGGACCAGATTTCCGGGCGTACGTTGGCCTGGCCGACAAAGGGGTTGTCCTTGGGCACCGTGCCGTCCGGGTAGATTCGCACCACTTTGCCTTGCAGTTTGTCGAGGTCCTGGGCGGTCGGGCGGTCATTGTTTTCCCCCAGGGTCACGAACAGATAGCCGTCGCGATCGAACACCAGCCGCGAGCCAAAATGGTTGCCGACCGAGAGTTTGGGTTCCTGACGCAGGATCACCTGGAAATCCTTGAGCGCCGTCATATCTTCGGAGAGCCGGCCGCGGCCCACCGCAGTACCGGCCTTGTTACCTTCGCCACCCCCTTCGGCATAGGACAGGTAGACCATCCGGTCCTGCTTGAAGTCCGGTGACAACGCCACGTCCAGCAAGCCGCCCTGCCCCTTGGCCCAGACCGTTGGTACGCCATTGAGCGGTGCCGACAGCTTGCCGTCGGCAGTGACCAGCCGCAGGTTGCCGGGGCGTTCGGTTACCAGCATGCTTTTACCATCCGGCAAGAACGCCAGCGCCCAAGGGTGCTCCAGCCCCGTCACGATCGGGGTGGCCTCAAGGGTGCCTTCTTCGCTTTTCATCGTCTGGATGGGCGCGGCAAGCACAGTGCACGTGACGGTGATCAATGCGCCGGCACAGAGGGGTGCCAATAAGTTTTTGCGCAACATGCACGATTCCTTTTCTGATCAACATGAGGTCTGCTGAAAACAGCGGGCAGACGACCTGCCTGCCACTCAAGGGATGTTGTTACCGATGTCTCGTGGGGGTGGATTGGCAATGAACTTCGGCGGGTTGGCGGGAACGCTCCGCTCGGGATAGCGATTACCGATGCCGCCGTTGTCCAGCGTCGGCGAGCGCTGGACCGGAACGGTGTTCGGTCCGCGTATAGCCGGGGCACTGGGTTGAGTGCCTTGCATGCTGTTGGGATTGGCCCGCTGAACCGGACTGTTGTAAGGGTTGTTGTTGGTGCGGCCTGGCAGGTTCTGGGCCAATTGCAACGAAGCAGAGGCATCGGCCTGTGCCTGGGGGCCCAGAATGGCACTCAAGGCTAGCGCAATGGCGCCAAACACGTATCGGTTCATGGGGTGCCTCTCTACGTCGCGTGGATAAGGACTTCGATACCACGCTACGCCCGGGGTTCGGATTTGTTAACAAAAACCTCCCCGGGAAGATGTAACAGAACACCTCTCAGATCAGAATGAAGACTGCCAGCAATCCGGCAAAGATCGTCCATTTTTCGAGGTAGTAAAGCGTGCGGTTACGCTTTTTCAGTTGCTTGCCGCGCAGGCGAACCTTGTAGATCCTGCCGAACAGTCGGTTGAGCCCTCCGGTCCTGTCGCCCGCCTCGTTCGGCGCGCCAGCCGCCGACATGACATTGCGACTGAACCAGCGATTGAATGCCGCTGCCCACCGATACTTCATCGGCCTCTCGACGTCGCAGAACAAAATGATGCGATTGTGCGGCGTGGTGTTTTCCGCGTAATGAATGTAGGTCTCATCGAACATCACCACTTCGCCATCGCGCCAGTGGTAGTTCTGGCCATCGACATTGATGTAGCAACCGTCGGCGTTGGGTGTATCCAGGCCCAGGTGATAACGGTACGAACCGGCATACGGATCGCGGTGGCGCACCAGTCTGGAGCCCGGCGGCAATTCGGCGAACATCGCCGCCTTGATCGAGTCAATACCCTGCAACAGCTCGGTGGTGCGCGGGCAGAGCTTCATGGCCGAGGGGTGGCTGTCGCCATACCACTTGAGATAGAAGCGCTTCCAACCGGTCTTGAAAAACGAGTTGAAACCGACGTCGTCGTATTGGTTCGAACGCTTGATCTCGCCGGCGTGAAGCAAATTCTGGCCTTCGGCACGAATTTCTTCCCAGTGTGCCTGCAACGGACGCAGGTCGGGGAAGTCGGCCGGGTCGAGATACGGCTTGTTGGGGATTTTCGAGAACAGATAAAGAAAGCAGTTTATCGGCGCCAGAAACGTCGAGTGATCACTCAACTGGCGACCCAGCTTATGGCGCACTTGACCACGCAGATGGACATACGCAATGGAGACAACGTAGATAACGGCAATGATCAGTTTCACGGAAATCGTCACACATCAGAAGTAAACAAACTGCACCCTTTACCGGCATCCCGGTCTCCCGGTCTTGTGCAGCGGCTGAATACGAAACAGAGGCCCTGTGATGCCATCGAACCATACCGATGGTCGGCATCCGGCCGATAGATGGCATTTTAGCCACAGTTTGTAACCAATAGTTAACCTGCAACGGCGAAAATGTCGCCGCAAAAATCCGCCAAAGCGTTGCACAGGCCTCAACGCCCTATCGTTTAAAGAGCCAGACCAGTACAATCGCCGCCAAACTTTACGCGTCCCCAGGTTGAGAGCGGGAAACCTCCCCCTTTCAGCGCACGTTGACTCGGGCCAGGCGCGCCACATGCTGCTGTCCACTTAATGCCAGATGGATCTTCCACTGCCGATCGGGATGAATGTCCCGGGGTCCGGACAGTGGAAACGGGTACTGAACCGGTACTGCCGCAACCCTAGCTACTCTGAATGCTTCGCAGGAAAAACCTTTGATTTCTACAGCTAACATCACGATGCAGTTCGGCGCCAAGCCGCTCTTCGAAAACGTTTCGGTCAAGTTCAACGGTGGCAACCGTTACGGCCTGATCGGCGCCAACGGTTGCGGCAAGTCGACCTTCATGAAGATTCTCGGCGGTGACCTCGAGCCGTCCGGCGGCCAGGTCATGCTGGAGCCGAACGTGCGCCTGGGTAAATTGCGCCAGGACCAGTTCGCCTACGAAGAATTCACCGTGATCGACACCGTGATCATGGGTCACGAAGAGCTGTGGAAGGTCAAGGCCGAGCGCGACCGTATCTATTCGCTGCCGGAAATGAGTGAAGAAGACGGCATGGCCGTGGCCGAGCTGGAAACCGAATTCGCCGAAATGGACGGCTACACCGCCGAATCCCGCGCCGGTGAGCTGCTGCTGGGCCTGGGTATTCCACTGGAACAGCATTTCGGTCCGATGTCCGAAGTGGCTCCGGGCTGGAAACTGCGGGTGTTGCTGGCTCAGGCACTGTTCTCCGATCCGGAAGTGCTGTTGCTCGACGAACCAACCAACCACCTGGACATCAACACCATTCGCTGGCTGGAATCGATTCTCACGGTGCGTAACAGCACCATGATCATCATTTCCCACGACCGTCACTTCCTCAACAGCGTCTGCACCCACATGGCCGACCTGGACTACGGTGAGCTGCGCCTGTTCCCGGGCAACTACGACGAGTACATGACCGCGGCGACCCAGTCCCGCGAGCAATTGCTTTCGGACAACGCCAAGAAGAAAGCCCAGATTGCCGAACTGCAAACGTTCGTCAGCCGCTTCTCGGCCAACGCCTCGAAAGCCAAGCAGGCCACCTCCCGCGCCAAGCAGATCGACAAGATCCAGCTGGCCGAAGTCAAGCCATCGAGCCGCGTGAGCCCGTTCATCCGCTTCGAACAGACCAAGAAACTGCACCGCCAGGCCGTGACCATCGAGCAGATGTCCAAGGGCTTCGACGGCAAGACCCTGTTCAAGAACTTCAGCTTCACCGTCGAGGCCGGCGAGCGCGTAGCGATCATCGGCCCGAACGGTATCGGCAAGACCACCCTGCTGCGCACCCTGATGGGCGAGCTGACCCCGGACGCCGGCTCCGTGAAGTGGACCGAAAGCGCGGAGCTGGGCTACTACGCTCAGGACCACGCCCATGACTTCGAAGACGACGTCAGCCTGTTCGACTGGATGGGCCAGTGGACTCAGGGCGAGCAGATCATTCGCGGCACACTGGGTCGCATGCTGTTCTCCAACGACGAGATCCTCAAGTCGGTCAAGGTCATCTCCGGTGGTGAGCAAGGCCGCATGCTGTTCGGCAAGCTGATCCTGCAAAAGCCGAACGTACTGGTAATGGACGAACCGACCAACCACCTGGACATGGAATCGATCGAGGCGCTGAACCTGGCGCTGGAAAACTATCCGGGCACGCTGATCTTCGTCAGCCACGACCGTGAGTTCGTATCGTCCCTGGCCACCCGCATCATCGAGTTGAGCCCTAATGGCGTGACCGACTTCAGCGGCACCTACGACGACTACCTGCGCAGCCAGGGTGTGGTGTTCTAAAAACACCTCGCTGCACTTGCACTTGTAGGAGCGAGCTTGCTCGCGAAAAAAGTCTGGATAACGCGTGCATTCAGGTTGCACGCGTTATCGTTGTCGTCCATCGCGAGCAAGCTCGCTCCTACAGTCAGGTTAACTGCAAAAATTAGTTAGCCTGCTTTCTTTTATCGCAACGCCGCGCCATCATGCAGCTCTCCCACCGCCGCCCGCGAACGAGCCCTCATGTCTGTGCAGCAAGCTGCTCCGCAAAGCTCCATGGCGATCACCCTGCAGATCGTCTCCATCGTTTTCTATACCTTCATTGCCTTCCTCTGCATCGGTTTGCCGATTGCGGTATTGCCGGGTTATGTCCACGAACAACTCGGATTCAGCGCCATCGTGGCCGGGTTGACCATCGGCTCACAATACCTCGCTACCCTGCTCAGCCGGCCCATGGCCGGGCGGATGTCCGACAGCGTCGGCACCAAGCGCGCAATCATCTATGGCTTGTCCGGCATCGTGCTCAGTGGCGTGTTGACCTTGCTGTCGACTCTGTTGCAAGGCTTTCCCTTGCTCAGTCTGCTGATCTTGATCGCCGGGCGCCTGTTGCTGGGGATCGCCCAAGGGTTGATCGGTGTCGGCACCATCAGTTGGTGCATGGGCCAGGTGGGCGCTGAGCATACCGCGCGGTCGATCTCCTGGAACGGCATTGCGTCCTATGGTGCGATTGCCATCGGTGCACCGCTGGGCGTGGTAATGGTGCAACAACTCGGTTTCACCAGCCTCGGCATCGCCCTGTCGCTGCTGGCCCTGGCCGCACTGCTGCTGATTCGCAACAAGCCCTCGGTGCCCGTGGTGCGCGGTGAGCGTCTGCCGTTCTGGGCGGTGTTCGGGCGCATTGCGCCGTTTGGCGCGAGCCTGAGCCTGGCGTCCATTGGCTACGGCACCCTGACGACCTTTATCACCTTGTATTACGTCAATCGCGGCTGGACCGGCGCAGCTTACTGCCTGACCGTGTTCGGGGTGTGTTTCATTCTGTCGCGGCTGCTGTTCATTTCCGCCATCAGCCGTTTCGGCGGGTTCACGTCCGCCATTGCCTGCATGTGCATCGAGACGGTTGGCCTGGTGCTGCTGTGGCTGGCTCCTTCGACCGGGTATGCGCTCATTGGCGCCGGCCTGACCGGATTCGGCCTGTCCCTGGTGTACCCGGCACTGGGTGTCGAGGCCATCAAGCAGGTACCTGACTCCAGTCGGGGCGCGGGCTTGAGTGCTTATGCGGTGTTTTTCGACCTGGCGCTGGCCATCGCCGGCCCGTTGATGGGCGCAGTGGCGCTGAACCTGGGTTATGCGTGGATTTTCTTCAGTGCGGCGTTGTTGTCGGTGACGGGTTTGGGACTGACTTTATTGCTGGCACGTAAATCGGCGAGCGCATCGCACTAGAAACAGCCCAAAAAGAAACAACAACTAATGCATTTCAATTTAAAACAAACATGAAACACCCCGAACATATCAATTCAAAGTGCTATCGTTGTTTTAATTATTGATGGAGGCAGAATCACATGCGCTGAACTCACCTAGATTATAAATACAGGAAATTGATATGCGTCTATTACCGCTGACCCTGCTCGTTCCGCCCTTGCTGATTTCACTTTACTCCAATGCAAATGCACAAGACTCCGCTCAGCAGATCTGCCATAACGGTGTCTGCTATGATCTCGGCGAGATCGGCGATGAGTGCTGCCCGTTCAGTGTTGAGCAACTGAGGAGTAGTGCCCAACGCCCGGAAAGTCAGAAACCATATCCATAGTGAGTGCCTGCTATGTGCGGGCACTTTCCAGTGTTTTAAAAAATCAGTGACATCATTTATCAAACCGGTCCGCGAACCATCTTTCCGAACTCAACATGGGAAAATGTTTTTTCAAAAAGTCATTGAACCCTGCGATCGCCGATCACAAGTTTACTGATCGGCGGTCTGCATCCCGGCCCGGGTCGCCCTGCCCAGAGTCCGTGAGAAGAAGCTTCCGGCTTCAGAGATCAGATTGCGGTGAATGTCTTGCCGATCGACGCCATCGGCATCGGTGCACAGCGCCGGCATGATCACGATCTGCTCGTCATTGCACGGAGCCATGAAGACGAAGTGCCCTGCTCCAGCCAGTAGCTTGAAGTCAGGCGCCGTCGGCAGTTTGCGCGCCAGTGCTGCGGCGTTCTTGTCGACAGCCACCAGCTTGTCGCCATCGCCGCTGTAAAGCAGCACCGGCACATGCACATCGGCCAGGGTGTGGCGGCCGAATTTCAGGCTCAGCGGCGCCATCAGCATCAAGGCGTGGACGCGAGGATCAGCCACCGGTTGCAGGTCGTCGCGGTCGACAATCAATTCACCCCGGGTGTTACAGGCGTCGCGATCATCGGGACGTTCCTGGCAGTAACGGCGCAGGCGATCGAGGTCCGGGGTCGCGCCGGACAGGATCAATGCGGTCTCGCCACCGGCCGAATAGCCAATGACGCCCACCTGATCGGCATTGACGAACGGCGACAGCATACGGTCGCCCAGGGTAGCGGTTATGGCTTCGGAAATCTGGATCGGCCGGCCATACAGGTTACTCAAAGTACCGAGGCGGCTGTGGTCCCTGGAGTTGTCACCGGGATGGATCACCGCCACCACGACAAAGCCTTTACGCGCCAGTGATGTGGCGAGATCGTGCAGAGCCAGCGGGGTGCCGGTATTACCGTGGGACAGCATCAGCATCGGGAACCGGCCAATGGCGACTTTGCTGTCTTCCCCGGCTTCGACGGTGTAACCCTCTAGCTTGCTGGTGTGCTCCCAGTCACTGGAAGGATAGAAGGCGATGGCGCGCATCGGCTGCAGGTCCAACGGATCGAGAAAAGTCATCTCATGGAAGCCGACGCTCCAGTGAGGATGCGGTGCAGGTGCTGCGTGCACTGTATTCAGGCTGCTGAGCAGGCAAATCAGTAAAGTTGCACAAAGTCGCATCATGGGATGCCCCACCTTGTTACCGGACTTGAGACGTGAACCCTTGACTGCATAAGTCGAGCCACAATCTGAAACGACCAGAAACAAAAAACTCCGTAACTGGTACTTGCGTAACCAGAATACAGAGTTTTTTTGGGTGTTACCTGAACGGTTGCGTTCTTTACGCAAGCCTTACGCAGCGGCGAACAGCTGCTCGCTGATTTGCGTGTGAGCAGCGCTCATGGCTTTGTTGCGAACGTCGTCACCGTAGGCCAGGCCTTCGGCGCGGACGATTTCGATGTCAGTGATACCGATGAAACCGAACAGCAACTTCAAATATTCTTCGTGGGCAACACCGGTCGCCTGACCGGCGTGAATGCCGCCGGAAGTCGAGACGATCACGACTTTCTTGCCACCGCACAGGCCTTCAGGGCCGGCTTCGGTGTAACGGAAGGTCTGACCGGCAACGGCGATGCGGTCGATCCAGGCCTTCAGTTGAGTCGGGATGGTGAAGTTGTACATCGGCGCGGCAATCACCACGGCATCGGCGGCGAGGAATTCGGCCAGGGTCGAGGCGCTCAGTTCGGCTTCGTGCTGTTGTGCGGCATTACGCAGTTCAGCGGTGGTGCCGGCGGCGACCAGAGTGTTGGCCGAGAAGTGGCTGATCGCGTCGGCGGCCAGGTCGCGGTAAGTCACCACGGCGGTTGGCTCGGCGGTTTGCCAGGCTTTAACGACTTCGCCGCTCAACTGACGGGAAGCCGAGTTGTCGCCAAGAATGCTCGAATCGATATGCAGCAGTTTCATGTGGGATCTCCAAGTGAGGATCGCCCACAAGGGCGATCTGATGGGACTAATCCTACATACGAAACCAATAGCTGATTAGACGGCAATAATGCGATAGTTCGTCTCACAGATAGAACAATCAGGCTCACATCATGCAAGACCTCAACGACCTGTATTACTTCGCCAAAGTCGTGGAAGCCGGGGGATTCGCGGCAGCCGGACGATTGCTGGGCATCCCCAAGTCACGACTGTCACGGCGCATCGCCGAACTGGAAGAACGCCTTGGCGCGCGCTTGCTGCAACGCACCACTCGACAGCTGAAGCTGACCGCCGTGGGTGAACGCTACCTCAGGCACTGCCAGGCAATGCTGCTGGAGGCGGAAATGGCCGACGAGGCCGTGGCCAGCATGTCCAGCGAGCCCCGCGGGCGTTTACGGGTGTCCTGCCCGGTCGGGCTGGCCCACGAAATATTGCCGGGGGTGATCAGCGACTTTCTGGAACGGTTTCCACAAGTCCAGCTGGAGGTCATGCTGCTCAACCGGCGGGTTGACCTGGTGAACGAAGGCATTGACGTTGCCCTGCGTGTGCGGGAACCGGGCGACGAAGACCCGCTGCTGGTCACCCGCCGGCTGCGTCAGGCGCAGATGCTGATGGTCGCCAGTCCCGGTTTTCTCGTCGGACGTGAGATCAACCATCCCGAGGATCTGAAAAGCCTGCCGGTGCTCGGCGCACTGGAAGCCGACCGCATGGTGCACATCCGCATGCTGGATCAAAAAGGCAAAAGTTGTGAACTCGCGCTCGAGGCCCGGCTGGGCATTGATGACTTTATCGTGCGCAAGGCCAGTACCCTCTCCGGCCAGGGCTTTACCATGCTGCCCATGATGTATTGCGAGCAGGAACTGGAAAACGGCTCACTGGTGCAGTTGTTGCCCGACTGGTCGTTGCCCGGTGGCTGGCTGCAAGCGGTCTATCCTCATCGACGCGGGGTGATGCCGGCGGTACGCGCCTGGATTGATCATCTGGTTGAATCTTTCAATGCCTGTGGGGAACGATTGTTATGAAGGCTGGACGGATGAGCGAAGAGGATGTCGCGCAATTTTGCCTCGCCCTGCCTGGAACGCGGGAAGACTACAAATGGGGTGGTGTACGGGTGTTTTCGATTGCCGGGAACAAGATGTTCGCCTTGCAGGGCCTGCGGGGTGACTCCCTGGCCTTCAAGGTCGACAAGGATGTGTTTCTTGGTCATTGCGACCGCCCGGGGATTCACCCGGCGCCTTATCTGGCGCGTGCCCAGTGGATCATCATGGAAACGCCCTACCCGCTCGGTAACGAAGAACTACAGGAATTGCTGCAGCGTTCCCACCAATTGGTGGTGAGCAGACTGCCAAAGCGCACTCAAGTCGGACTCCTGCTGTAGGGCCTTCGTTATTGGAGCAAGGCGAACACGTGTGCGCCAAGGAACAGGTGATCGATCCAGAACACCTGGTGCAGTAGCACGATGATCCAGAACACCAACTGGAACGAGACTTTGCGCGTTTTGTGCCGAAACACCTGCTGGGCCAGCAATGCGCCGGGCCAGCCTGCGGCAAACTCCAGCGCATGCAGGACATTTTCCGGCGTGCGCCATTGATCGGCGCGGGCCTTGCGCTTGTCGCTCCAGTACAGGAAAAACGTCACGACGCTGACGATGCCGTAGGCCGCCAGGGGAATCAGCGACTCTCCATGCAGCCATGACGACAGCGATCCCGACAGCGGCAACGCACACAGGATCGCAAACACCAGCCATTTCAACCGTGAATGACGGATCTGTCCCCCGGACTGGCGTCCGGGGTTATTGCGCGAGCGTGAGTCACTCACGGCTTGGCCGCGCTCCAGTCAACCCAACCGAATTGCCAGGTCGCCAGAATAAACAGGCCAAACACGATGCGATACCAGGCAAACGCCGCGTAGCTGTGGTTGGCGATGAACTTGAGCAACCCGCGAACCGCAATCATCGCGAAGACGAAGGCCGTGACGAAGCCGACTGCGAATACCGGGAAATCCGCCGGGACAAACAGGTGACGGTACTTATAGCCCGAATACACCGCTGCGCCGACCATGGTTGGCATCGCCAGGAAGAACGAAAACTCGGTAGCGGTCTTGCGCGACAGACCAAACAGTAACCCGCCGATGATCGTCGAGCCCGAACGCGAAGTGCCCGGGATCATCGCCAGGCATTGGGCGAAGCCGACTTTCAGGGCATCTTTCCAGGTGATGTCATCCACCGATTCGGCATGTACTTCATGTTGACGGCGCTCGGCCCACAACATGATGACCCCGCCCACGACCAGCGCCGTTGCCACGGTGATGGGATTGAACAGGTATTTGTGGATAAGGTCGGCGAAGATGACGCCCAACACTACCGCCGGCAAGAACGCGATCAACAGGTTCGCGGTAAACCGCCGCGCACTCGGCTGGGTCGGCAGGCCGATAACCACGTCAAGGATCTTGCGTCGAAACTCCCACACCACCGCCAGGATGGCACCCAGCTGAATAATGATGTTGAACGCCATCGCCCGTTCGCCCCCGAAGCCGAGCAAGTCGGCGACGATGATCTGGTGGCCGGTACTGGAAATGGGCAGGAATTCGGTCAGCCCTTCTACAACCCCAAGAATCAATGCCTGAAAGGCGGTCCAAAGATCCATCAATCCCCCAAAAGGCTATGCGCGCCGGCATGCCCCGTTAGTATTTTTCAAAAGCTTTCATTGCGATCAGCGTACTGAAGCCCCACGCATCAAGGATCACCACAGCACTGTAAAAATCCTGTGAAAAAACACCCTGAATCAGGTTTACCCGTGCGGGGCCGGAATCCTAGCAGACAAGTCCGGGCGGCGCTCGTACAGGCTCATGCGACATGGCGTGGCTGGATGCTGGCAATGGTTTATGACAGGAACAAGAATCCGCGGCGATCGGAGCCGATGAAACCGGCAGGCCACGGCATATTTCAGGACCGTTTCACGTTCCAGTGGCGTATGCCCTTCGCCACGAGATTGCGCACGCCAATCCGGTTACAATCGGCCCCCTCTTCGATTTCCCCAAGGAACCTCCATGTCCGGGCTTGAACTGTTTGCCGCCGCCCTCGGTGTGATTGCCGTCTGGCTGACGGTCAAACAGAACCCCTGGTGCTGGCCCATCGGCCTGGTCATGGTGCTGTTATATAGCTGGGTCTTTTTCGAGGTGAAGCTGTATTCGGACATGCTGCTGCAAGTCGTCTATGCCGCCTTGCAGCTTTACGGCTGGTGGCAGTGGACACGGGTTGGTGAAACGACACATGGCCGCGAAGTCAGTCGGCTCGATGGCCGGTCCGTGGCGGTGAGCCTCGCCATTGGCGCACTCGGCAGCCTGTTGCTGGGAGCGGCCATGGTCCATTGGACCGACGCAGCGCAACCCTGGCTCGATGCGGCGCTGACCGGATTCAGCCTGGTGGCGCAGGTCTGGATGGCGCAAAAACGTGTCCAGTGCTGGCCGCTGTGGATCGCCCTGGATGTGATTTTCGTCGGGTTGTTCATCTATAAAGGCCTGTACCTGACCGCCACGCTGTACGGGTTGTTCACCGTTATCGCCGTGCAGGGCTGGCGCGAATGGCGCGCCGATCCGGCTTTGCGCGCATGAAGGTCCTGGTACTCACAGGCCCCGAATCCAGCGGTAAAAGCTGGCTGGCGGCCGAGTTGCAACAGCGTTTCGGCGGGATTCTGGTTGACGAGTATGTGCGCTGGTTCATCGAGCAGAATCCACGGGACACCACGCTGGCGGACATTACGCCCATCGCCCGCGGTCAGCTGGCATGGGAAGACCAAGCGCGGGCGCAACAACCGTCCTTGCTCATCCTCGACACGCACCTGCTGAGCAATATCCTCTGGAGCCAAACCCTGTTTGGCGATTGCCCCGCCTGGATTGAACAAGCGCTTCTGGCCCGGCATTACGACTTGCACCTGCTGCTGTCGCCGGAACACGTCAAATGGACTGACGACGGTCAGCGTTGTCAGCCCCGATTGAGTGAGCGCCAGGCTTTTTTCGACCAGACCCTCGCCTGGCTTGAGCACCACGCACAACCGGTTCAAGTACTGCACGGAGATTGGGCAGAACGCCGACGCCGTGCACTGGACGCCGTGACCCGATTGCTCGACGCCTGACCGGCATTTGGGGGGATTTCCCCACTCCCCCCACCCTGTTTTGGGAAAAAATGTCCGGTCCTGAAACACCCTCCCTGTCTCAAACAGCCCATTTGAACGCCCTTCATCGTTTGGCCGGCGGATTTGTTAAGGGATTGATACAGAATCACTGGAACCCTCGCTCCAGAGGGCAATGCTATTCAGTCAGGGACTCTGTAGGAGCGAGCTGGCTCGCGATGGTCTCAAGGACGCTGCGTTTAGTCAGTTAACACGCGGCATCGTTAACGACCATCGCGAGCAAGCTCGCTCCTACAGGGGGTCATCAGAGCGGTGCATCCGCATTTGCGGGCTGCCCGCGACGGGCGCTGTCTCACCGATGAAACATCCCCGACAAAGTGTTTTTTGACAAACTCCGTAAGCCGTTGAATCAACGCCATATTCAAAAACCGGCACAGGTTTCGCTCTCTTTCTTCCATGGCTGACAAGGGCCAGCCAGGAAAGAAGGAATGACCACTGTGGGGATTCTCAAAAAAAGAGGCTTGACCTGCCTACTGCTGATCGGAAGTGTTGCCAGTACTGTTCTCAGTTTGAACGTACAAGCCGAAGGCAACGGTGTCATCGTGCTCGATCGTACCATTCACACAACGCCCATCGGTCGCAGTGGCGGCAGGGATCCGACCCCGAACACCGTCAATGCCAACCCGTCGGCCCGCGTCACCGGCGAACTCAGTGACGCCGACATTGCCGGGGTCACCACCGGAACGGCCCTTCGCAACAGCAACGGGCAAAGCCTGGGTGGCATGCAAGGTTTCAACGTCGTCACCAACCCCAACGGTTTGCCTGGCATGTCTGTCGGCCAAGGGGGTGGCAGTGGCGGCGCTATTTCCGGAACCATCAATCGTGCCATGAGCAGCGGCCTCGGCTCACTGGGCAGAATGGCGGGAGGCCAATGAGATGAGTCGTTCCCTCCTGTTACTTGCCCTGCTCGGATGCACCGGCGTGATGGCCGACTCGGGCGTCCGTTCAATGAACAACGCCTCCATCCAGGATTCCGGCACTAAATACCGAGGCAACTTCAGCGTCAACCAGGCGGCGGGTGATCAACAGCAGCAGGCCAACGTCCGCGCGATCGCCATTGGTACCGAAGCCGGTGCGACCACCAGTGTCCAGCAGAAAATCACCACGCCCGCCAATCCGTCGATGGATGCGACGGCCACTATCGGCGGCACCGCCTTCAGCAATGGCAGCGGCGTGCTGGGCGTCAACCAGGGCGCCGGGGCGAACAGCCAGATGGTCAACGCCCTGCGCATCAGCATCGGCGCTGCACCGCAAGCCATCGACGACAGTGCTCTTTCTCAACAGAACGTGGCGTTGCTACCGAACTCGGGAGCAACTGGCACCCCAAACGGCAGTCGCCAGGTCGTGACAAGCGACCAGGCCTTCACCGGCAGCCGGGGCGTGATCCAGGTGAACCAGAGTGCCGGGGTGGGGAACCGAATGGCTAACACCCTGAGTATCCGGGTCTCTGACTGACCCCGATACAGTGCGAATGGGGAAGTACCAACACTTGACCAACTAATGAGCACGGAGAATCACCATGAACCCGATAACTGCTCTCAAACCACTGGCTTTCGCCCTGGCAGCAGTGATGGCATTCGCAGCCCAGGCTGATCCCGTGCAGGGCAATGGACAGGGCAGCAACCAACCGCCTAATGGCCCATCGCTGGATCAGATTCTGCAGATTACCGCAGGCGCCGGGGCCGCCGTGCTGGACTCGCAGGAAAGCAGTGACAGCGGGGTAGTGAACCGGGGCACCAAAAACGACGCCAAAATCGATAACTCCCTGAACAACTCCAACGGCAACATGGGCGCCAACGTTGCAGCCGGTAACGGCAACCAGCAAGACAACGCCGCCGCCCTTGCCACGGCTGACGAAGCCTTCATCTTCGGCTCCGCCGTCACCGTCTCCAGCGCGACTCAGAAGAGCACCGGCAACACCGCCAGGAACCACTCCAACACCAACAACACAACGCTCAATAACTCTGGCAACAGCGGTTCCGGCAACATCGGCATCAACGTGACCACCGGCGACTTCAACCAACAGAAAAACAACCTGGCGATTGCCGTTTCCGGCGGCCGTGTAGCAGTAGCCGCGGCGGCGGCGAACCAAAGCACGTCCGGGCTGAAAGTCACCAACAACGCCAGGACTGATTTCGTACCCGTAGGTGTACTCGGTCTGTCCGGCATAACCACACAACAAGTGATGACACCAGAAGGCTGGAGACCTCCTGTAACCAACAATGCTTCGATCACGGGCTCGATGAACAGCTTCTCCGGCAACGGCGGAGCCAACGTATCGTCCGGCGTCGGCAACCAGCAAAGCAACTCGCTGTCCATCGCCGCAGGCTGCAAATCATGCCCATAATCGCGACCGTCATGAAAGCCTCGGCGACGACGCTTTTCCTCGGTCTGGAGGCGTATCGTCCATGCGTAAGACGGCCCTTTTCGCCCTGCTCTGCCTGTCTGGCCTGACCCAGGCCGCACAGATGCCGGTTGCGGCCCTGCCGGGTGGCGTACTGGTGTACAAGCACGTACAGAGTTTGCGCGAGCGCAAGTTCAGCGACATCGTCGAACAGAAAACCGATTTCAGCTGTGGCGCCGCCGCGCTGGCAACGATACTGCGCCAGGCCTATTGGCTCGACGTCGATGAGGAGCACATCATCAAAGGCATGCTGGTCTACGCCGACCAGGACCTTGTACGTACCCAGGGTTTTTCCATGCTGGACATGAAGCGCTACATAGAAAGCATCGGCATGCGCGCCCGAGGCTACAAAATCCCGCCTGAAAGACTCGATTCAGTGACGATTCCGGTGGTGGTACTGATGGAAATTCGCGGCTACAAGCACTTCGTGGTGTTGCAGCGGGCGGACAGGAACTGGGTCTATATCGGCGACCCGGTACTTGGTCACAAACGCTACTCCCATGATGACTTTGTCAAAGGCTGGAATGGCATTGTCTTCGCCATCGTCGGTCCCGGTTACGACAAGTCCAATGCGTTACGCAGCCCGCCGGAACCGCTGACAGCCAAGAACAAGATGGATAATTTCAACCCGGTCAAAGACGCTGAATTGATGGATTTTGGCTTCATACAGAGCGACTTCTTTTAATCGCCAACAAGATGATAGGGGGCAGGATGCTCCGGGAGCAGCAAATGAAAACCTCGTATTGGGTGGTCGCCGCCTGTCTGGCAGCGACCACATCAGGTTTTGCTGATGAATTCAGGCCCATCGAACTCAAGGACCAGGAACTGGCCGAGTTGCGTGGCCGGTATGTTATGCCGGGGCGGATCATCAGTTTCGGAGTCGTCATGAGCAGTACCTGGCGCAACGCCAGTGGTGATCTGATCGGGGCATCCTCCTCGATGCAACTCCAGGCCGAAACGGTCAAGCCCGAGTTCTATGTTTCGACCATCAAACAATCCGGTAAAGGCCGTTCGCACAACGAGGGTACCGGTAACGTGATGGGTGGCGCCGGACTCAACACCTCTCGGGGCATCACCCAGGTCACACGGGCCGCAGGCGATGGCAACAGCTCAAACAACAACATCGCCATCAACGTCAAAGAGGCCAGCACGGCCCCGGCACTGGTGCCGAGCCAGGGGCAGGCGCTGATAGCCGGTCAAACCATTACCGGCGGCAATGCCGCAGGCAGTGTCGCCGTGTCCGCGACGGGCGGCGGAGTTCAGATGGCCATTACTGCCAACAATAACCAGGGCTCAAGCCTGCAACAGGTCGCCCAAGGCGGGTTGCTGCAAAATACCCGGTTGCTGGGCAGCAGCAACGTGGTCGACAACATGACTCAACTCAACGTAGTGCTCAACAATAATGGCCCGAGTGCCAGTGTATTGGACTGCAACCTGAACCAACTCGCTGCATTACGGACCCTGGGGTATTGAACTACGCTGAGTCTCGAGCATTGGGCACAAATGGACGGCTTATTTCATGTACCGATCAGTATCACTGCGTGCAGTTGCATGCTTGAGTGCTCTACTCCCCGCGGCGATGTTGCAGGCAGCACCTGACCCGGAAATGGAGGCTCTCAAACAAGAGCTTCTGGAGTTGAAGCAGCGATACGAAGTACAGCAAAAAGCCTTGGCGGTTCTCGAACAACGGGTCCGCCAGGTCGAAGACCAACCCGCTGCGCCCCCCCCTAAACGCCTGGCCAAGTCGCCAGCGGACCTCAAAGGCAATCCAAAAGTCGCCACCGGCACCGGCGCCGCGGCGGCTTCAGGGGGCGCCGCCGGGGGCAGCGGCAGCTCTTATGGACAATCGCTGGCCGATGACTCTCAACCGGCGCAAAGCGTTTCAAACCTGTATGACGAGGCCAGCGGATTCTTCGGCGGTGGCAAGTTCAGCTTCGAAACCGGAATAACCTACTCCCGATACGATACCCGCCAACTGATCCTCAACGGCTTTCTCGCCCTGGACTCGATCTTCCTGGGCTCCATCAACCTGGACCGGATCAAGGCCGACACCTGGACGCTTGACCTCACCGGCCGCTACAACTTCAACAATCGCTGGCAATTCGACCTGAACGTGCCGGTGGTCTACCGCCAATCCACGTACCAGTCCGGTGGCGGCAACAACGGCACCGCCAACGTCACGACCGAAGATACGGTCAAGGAAGACCCGACCATTGGTGACGTCAACTTCGGTATCGCCTACAAATTCCTCGACGAATCGGCCAGCACGCCGGATGCCGTGGTGACCTTGCGCGTCAAGGCACCGACCGGCAAAGACCCGTTCGGCATCAAGCTGATTCGGGCGGCCGATAACTCCAACCTGGCCGTGCCTGAGTCCTTGCCTACCGGTAACGGCGTCTGGTCGATTACGCCGGGGATCTCTCTGGTCAAGACGTTCGATCCGGCAGTGCTGTTCGGCAGCCTGTCCTACACGCACAACCTGGAAGAGTCTTTCGACGACATCAGCTCCAACCCGGCGGTCAAGACACCGGGCAAAGTCCGCATTGGCGACAGTTTCCAGATCGGCGCCGGTATTGCGTTCGCCTTGAACGAAAAGATGAGTATGTCGTTCTCGGTCTCTGACCTGGTGCAACGCAAAAGCAAGCTCAAGGAAGATGGCGGGGATTGGCAATCGGTGGTGTCCAGCGATGCCAACGCCGGCTACTTCAACATCGGCATGACCATTGCGGCCACCGACAATCTGACCATCGTCCCCAACCTGTCCATCGGCATGACGGACGATGCCCCGGACTTCCAGTTCAGCCTGAAACTCCCTTACTACTTCTGACCCGAACAAAAAAACCGCTGCAATTGCAATCGCAACGGTTTTTTCAGGCTGCGGTTCAGCGAATCTGGTGCTTGTGCAACAAGCGATAGAAGGTCGGTCGCGACACACCCAATACTTTGGCGGCGACACTCAGGTTATCGCTGTGGCGATTCAATACATCACACAACGCCTGGCGTTCGGCCCGGGACTTGTATTCTTCGAGGGTCCCCATCGGCGCGGCGATTGTATGCTGGCTGATCAACCCCAGATCGCGGGCCTCGATCTGCCTGCCTTCGGCCAACACCAGTCCGCGACGAACGCGGTTGGCCAGTTCGCGAACATTGCCTGGCCAGTCGTGTTTGCCCATGGCAATCAATGCGTCTTCGCTGAAACTGCGCGGGCGGCGCCCGGTTTCATGGCTGTAGAGATGGGAGAAGTGGTTGGCCAGCGTCGCCAGGTCGCCATGGCGCTCGCGCAGCGGAACGGTTGCCACTTGCAGTACGTTCAAGCGGTAATACAAGTCTTCGCGAAAGCGCTTCTTCTCGATGGCGGCTTCAAGGTCGGTATGTGTTGCCGCCAGAACCCGAACATCCACCGGAATCAGCTGACTGCCACCCACCCGCTCGATGTGTTTTTCCTGGAGGAACCGCAACAGGTTGGCCTGCAACTCCAGTGGCAGGTCACCAATCTCGTCGAGAAACAGGGTGCCACCGTTGGCGGCTTCTATCCGTCCGACCTTGCGCTGGTGCGCGCCGGTGAATGCACCTTTCTCATGGCCAAACAGCTCGGACTGGATCAAATGTTCGGGAATCGCACCACAATTGATCGCAATGAAGGGTTTGTTGTGACGCTGGGACTGACGATGCAGGGTTCGTGCGACCAGTTCCTTGCCAGTGCCGCTTTCACCCCGAATCAACACCGGAGATTCGGTCGGAGCCAGTTTGCTCAACAGCTTTCGCAGCTCACGAATAGGCTTGCTGTCGCCCAGCAATTCGTGCTCGGGCTGGTCGACATAGACCGTGCCCTGCCCGCGCAAGCGCGCCATGCCAAACGCGCGCCCCAATGTTACCTGGACCCGGGACACATCGAATGGCAAGGTATGAAAGTCAAAAAACCATTCACAGACAAAGTCGCCGACATTTTGCAGTCGCAGCACTTCCTGATTGAGTACGGCTATCCACTCGGTGCCACTGCGGCTGATCAACGCTTTGACAGCTTCCGGGTGCTGTAGGTGAAAGGGCTGCAAGCGTAACAAACCCACGTCACAGGATCGGTCAGCGGCGTTCTCCAGCGTGCAGCTATCAACGTCCCAACCGATAGCCCGCAATCCGGGGATCAGACGATGGCAATCGTCGCAGGGGTCCACCACTAGTAAACGTCGTAAAGCAGGCGCATCGCTCATGACTGTTCCTTGGCGCCAAATTTAAGAAAATTTATTAAAAACAGTCGTTTGGCGGACCTGGCTGTAACATTAGCAAGAATTTGACAGGCCCTTGAACTGTTTGACTATAGCGTTGTCATAAAACCGGTTATAAGAAGCACTTTTGATAGTTACCTAACGACTCTTTCCTTTCATTCAGCTTTCAATGTCAGGCTCATACTTGAGTATATGAAATAAAGTGGAAAATTCTTTTGATTGTGTGTGACCCAACCCCCGGTTGCGGGCATCAGTACAAGTAACCAGCTGAACGGTAAGCCCAACCGTCGGCACATCACTTGATTGGGCAAACTGAGAGAAGACCCTATGAACGCCCCGCTGCGTATCAACGAAGCACTTCTGATTGCCGACCGCGCATTTAAACCATTCAAATGCGTGGCCTGGGCTCCACAAGACGGTAATGGCGAACTCAGCCTGACCGTTATCGACCGCACCAGCACCAGCATTGGCCGCAAGCAGATTCCAAGCAGCGCTTATTCCGATCCGGCACAACTCGAACTGCTGCTGGAACAGGCCCGCGCCGAATTGAGCCAGGAAGGTTACACACTGCAGTCGTGGTCGATGCCGCACTAATCGTTTTGCGGATTACCCCGGGGTAATCCGCACCCTCCCCCTGTCATTAGTTGGGCTGAACGCTCTCGCCCATCCGCACTGATTACCTCCGCAAGTTCGTACTTTTACGCACCCGGTACTTCGCAGGCTCGCTATTGGTTCGAAAAGACACTGTTGTGGCACACAGCGACTCTCCGTCTGTTACTTCTCACTGTTGTGCATCTCCCCATTCAGGGATTGAATAGTCTCCTTATTACGTCGCCACCCAAACTTCTGGATCCGGACGACTCGCAAGGAGATGCGGTTCATGTCAATCCGGCCCGCTATTGCCTACCCCACCACCCGGAAAACCGCCGGCACCCTCGATGCAACGTTTGCCGCCAATGGCAAAACCCAGGTGTATTTCGCCGACAGCCTTTCCAGCATTGCCAACGACGTCGCAATCGATGCCCAGGGCCGTTTGCTGGTGGCTGCGAAGGTCACCATGGCCGATGGCTGCCGCTTTGGCCTGGCCCGCTTGCTGGAGGATGGTTCCGCGGACCTCGCGTTCGGTAAGCAAGGCAGCATCATCGGGCAATTCGAACCGGGATTCGAAGCCATGGGCGCCAAGGTTGTGGTCATGCCCGACGGCAATATCCTGTTGGCCGGTCTGCACTACGAAAACGCGCACCACACGCTCCCGGCCCTCGCATTGCTGGATCAGCGGGGCAATCTGGTTCACGGCTTTGGCGATAATGGCCAGCGCGTCGTACGATTGCCTGGCGGTCTTTCCCTGGGCATGCGTGATATCTGGCTGCCTCCCGGTGTGCCAGGCGCAGAAGCCTGCGATGTGGACGTACAGCAAGACGGCCGGATCCTGGTCCTGGCCAACCATTACTACGAACTGGCCGATCACGTGGGCCTGTTGATACGGCTGGATGTCGAAGGCTCGCTGGACTGCTCGTTCAATGGCAACGGCTTTGTCGTGGTACGGCACCTGCTGGTGAATACCTGGCTCAGCAGCCTGACCGTTCAACGCGACGGTCGGATTCTGGTGGGTGGATCGATCAACTTCCCTGAAGAAGGCTTGCTGGCCCGCTATCACCCGGATGGGCGCCTCGACGAGAGCTTTGCCGTGGATGGATTCATGACGTTCAAGGCGCATGGGCATGGTGCCCAAGTCAGTCAGGTGGTCCAGCAACACACTGGCGATATCCTGTGTGTGGGCAGCAGTCATGAGCCGATGCATTGCCTGACCTTTAAAATGCACAGCAACGGCCGCCCCGACAACCACTGCAACAGCGGCCACCCGCGATGCCTGGAAATTGGCCGCAGCGGCTGCCAGTGGAGTGCCGCGCAATTACAGCCCGATGGCCGTTTGATCACGGCGGGCGCGACCATCGGCGGCGTTGAGGCAGACTTCATTGTCGGACGGTACCTGCCCAATGGCCATCTCGATCCCCGCTTTGGTGCAGGCCGCGGCTTTGTGCGGAGCCGCCTCGGCCCCAGCCTGGATACTGCCACCTGTGTCGCGGTGCAGGCCGATGGCAACATCGTGGCTGGTGGCTATTCGTTGCATGGCAGTTACAAGGCAGTAGTCACGCGATATCTGGGCTGAACCGATGCAGTAGTACTGCGCTTGATCTTCCAGGCTGCTTGCGGCAACTTGCGCGCTTCTTAAAACAAGGAGCAGCCGATGTCCGGCTCAATGGCCCAGGCGTTCGCACACAACTTTCTCGGGAACTCGCCCCGTTGGTACAAGGCCTGCATCGTCGGCTTTCTGATTCTCAATGCCCTGGTGCTGTGGGCCGCAGGCCCGATGGCTGCCGGCTGGCTACTGGTGCTGGAGTTCATCTTCACCCTGGCCATGGCACTCAAGTGTTATCCGCTGATGCCCGGCGGCCTGTTGCTGATTGAAGCCCTGTTGCTGAAAATGACTACGCCCCAGGCGTTGTACGAGGAGTTGTTGCACAACTTCCCGGTGATCCTGCTGCTGATGTTCATGGTGGCCGGTATCTATTTCATGAAGGACTTGTTGCTGTACCTGTTCTCGCGCCTGCTGTTGGGGGTTCGCTCCAAGGCCCTGCTGGCCCTGATGTTCTGCTTTTTGTCAGCATTTCTGTCGGCGTTCCTCGATGCCCTGACCGTGACCGCCGTGATTATCAGTGCCGCCGTAGGCTTTTACTCGGTGTATCACCGCGTTGCCTCGGGTAACGATCCGCGTCAGGACAGCGAGTTCAGCGACGACCAGCATCTGCCTACCCTGCACCAGGGGGATCTCGAACAGTTCCGCGCCTTTCTGCGCAGCCTGCTGATGCACGGTGCCGTGGGCACTGCTCTGGGCGGTGTTTGCACGCTGGTCGGCGAACCGCAGAACCTGCTGATCGGCCATGAAATGGGCTGGCACTTCTCCGAGTTCTTTACCCGGGTTGCGCCGGTATCCCTGCCGGTACTGGTTACCGGGCTGGTAACGTGTGTCCTGCTGGAAAAGCTGCGCTGGTTCGGATACGGCACGCTGCTGCCGGATAACGTCCATGCGGTGCTGGCCAACTACGCCGCCGAAGACAATGCCGAGCGCACCACTCGCCAACGTGCAGCGCTTCTGGTGCAAGGCGTTGCCGCATTGATTCTGATTGCCGGGCTGGCGTTCCACATCGCCGAAGTGGGCTTGATCGGCCTGATGGTGATCGTATTGATCACCGCCTTTACCGGCATCACCGACGAACACCGCCTTGGCACCGCGTTCAAGGACGCCATGCCGTTCACCGCGTTGTTGGTGGTGTTTTTCGCCGTCGTCGCGGTGATTCACGATCAGCAACTGTTCGCCCCACTGATCCACTGGGTGCTGACACTGCCAGCGGACCAACAGCCGGGCATGCTGTTCATTGCCAACGGCCTGTTGTCCGCCATCAGCGACAACGTGTTCGTGGCAACCATCTACATCACTGAAGTGAAGCGTGCATTCATGGCGGGTGAGATGACCCGTGAGCATTTCGAGACGCTGGCCATTGCGATCAATACCGGCACCAACCTGCCGAGCGTGGCGACGCCCAACGGTCAGGCGGCGTTCCTGTTCC
This sequence comes from Pseudomonas sp. Pseusp16, assembly GCF_047324915.1. Lineage (NCBI taxonomy): Bacteria > Pseudomonadati > Pseudomonadota > Gammaproteobacteria > Pseudomonadales > Pseudomonadaceae > Pseudomonas > Pseudomonas sp. Pseusp16. The sequence goes on from NZ_CP168522.1 coordinate 1,824,091, forward strand.
TGCTGACCTCGGCGATCGCACCGCTGGTACGCCTGTCTTATGGGCGAATGGTCTGGATGGCGTTGCCTTACACCGTGGTGATGGGCTTGCTCGGGTGGTATGCGGTGAGCTACTGGCTCTGACCCGAAACAGAATATGGGAGCGGCGGTGCGGCGATCCGACTTGCTCGCGAATGCGGTGTGTCAGTCAACATTGATGTATCTGACACACCGCATTCGCGAGCAAGCCCGCTCCCACAGGGGTTTTGCGTTGTTATCGAGGGAGGATGTATTGCTCGATTGCCTGCGCAGCACCGTCTTCGGTATTGGCACCGGTGACCACATCGGCCTGGCGCCGCACCGCATCCTCCGCCTGCCCCATGGCAATCGACAGCCCGGCAACCTGAAACATTGCCGGGTCATTGCCGCCATCCCCTATCGCCGCCGTCTGTTCCAGCGGCACACCGAGATGCCTGGCCAGCGTCACCAATGCCTCTCCCTTGTTGGCTTGCATGGCGGTCACATCCAGATACACCGGTTGGGAGCGCGACACCTGTGCCTGGCCTACTACCTGCTGTAGCAGCCGCGCTTCGAGCTCGATCAACAATCCGGTGTTGTTGCTCGCGGCAACGATCTTGTCGATGCGCTCCAGATAGGGTTCGAAACTGTCGACCACCACCGGCGGGTACCCCAAGCCGTGTTGCTCACGAGGCACCATCGGGCCGTTCGCATCCTTGACCAGCCAGTCGCCGCCACTGAACACCCAGACCTCAACCTCTGGCAGGCCGCAAAGCAGCGTCAATGTGGTTAATGCGGCAGTAGCCGGCAAATAGTGCGCAACCAGAATACTGCCGTCCGGATTGACCAGCGTCCCGCCATTGAAGGCCGCCGTCGGCAGGTCGACGCCCAGGGCTTCAATGACTTGCAACATGGCCTTGGGTGGCCGGCCAGTGGCCAGACTGAACAGTACACCCGCCTCGCGCAACGAGCGGACGGCGTCGATGGTGCGCTGACTCAGGCCATGATCGGGCAGCAGCAACGTGCCGTCCATGTCACTGAGCAAAAAACCAATGGGGCGTTGCGTGGCCTCCTTCATCCGAGACGGTGCCAGACGCGACCGTCACGGATGAGCAATTCTTCGCCGGCCTTGGGACCGTTTTCCCCGGCGGCATAGCTCTGCACGCTGGAATCCTGCTGCCAGGCATCCAGGAACGGCTGTACGGCGCGCCAGCCGTTTTCGATGTTGTCGGCGCGCTGGAACAACGTCTGATCGCCTGTCAGGCAATCGTAGATCAGGGTTTCGTAGCCGGTGGATGGCTGCATCTCAAAGAAGTCCTTGTAGGCAAACCCCAGCTCGATGTTGTCCATCTTCAGGGCCTGACCGGGCCGCTTGGCCAACAGGTCGAACCACATGCCTTCGTTGGGCTGGATCTGAATGCGCAAATAGGTCGGTTGCAACTCATCGACCTCGGTATCGCGGAACTGCGCATAGGGCGCCGGTTTGAAGCAAATCACGATCTCGGTGTCGCGCACGCTCATGCGCTTGCCGGTACGCAGGTAGAACGGCACCCCGACCCAGCGCCAATTGTCGATCATGACCTTGAGGGCCACATAGGTTTCGGTATTGCTGTCGGGCGCGACCTTGTCTTCCTGGCGATAGCCCGGCAGTGCCTTGCCGCCGATCTCACCCGCGACGTATTGGCCACGCACCGAGTTGGCGCGGGCCTCCTCGACCGTCCAGGGCCTGATCGCACCGACGACCTTGGCTTTTTCGCCACGGACCGCATCGGCGCCAAACGCGGCGGGAGGCTCCATCGCCACCATCGCGAGCAACTGGAACAGGTGATTGGGCACCATGTCCCGTAGCGCGCCGGTGTGCTCATAAAAACTGCCACGGGTTTCCACGCCGACGGTTTCGGCGGCAGTGATCTGCACGTGATCGATGTAGTGATTGTTCCAGAACGCTTCGAACAGGCTGTTGGAGAACCGGCTGACCAGAATGTTCTGTACGGTCTCCTTGCCCAGGTAATGGTCGATCCTGTAGATCTGCTTTTCCGTCATCACCTTGAGCAGGCAGGCGTTCAAGGCCTCGGCCGTTTGCAAGTCGGAGCCGAAGGGCTTTTCGATCACGACCCTTCTGAAAGCCTCGGGGGTTTCCTCCAGCAAGCCGGCGGCACCGAGGCGGCGTGCCACTTCACTGAAGAAACGCGGCGCGGTAGCCAGGTAGAACACCGCATTGCCGGTTCCGCTGTCGGCGATTTTCGCCGCCAGCGCTTGATAAGTGCTGGCGTCCAGGAAGTCGCCCTGGACGTAGCTGATGCCTTTGGCAAGTTTGGACCAGAGCGCTGGATCAAGGGTGTGGTCGCCCTTGCCAGCCATCTCGTTCTGAATGAAGTCTTCGAGCTTTTGCGCAAAGCCTTCATCGCTGATGGCGTTGTGGTCAACGCCGATGATCCGCAGTCCATCCCCGAGTAAGCCGTTGCGCTTGAGGTTATACAGCGCCGGTACCAACAGACGCTTGACCAGGTCACCGTGGGCGCCAAACAGAAACAGCGTCGTCGGTGGTGCGGGCTCGGCCTTGGATTTCCTGCGGATCGCATGGGTCATTTTTTCGAGGTCTCCACATGGCCGCCGAAGCCGAAGCGCTGGGCCGAGAGAATCTTGTCGCCAAAGGTACCTTGCCCACGGGAGCGGTAGCGGGAGAACAGCGAGTTCGACAGCACCGGCACCGGCACCGCTTGCTCCATCGCGGCTTCGATGGTCCAGCGACCTTCACCGCTGTCGGCCACGGAGCCGGAAAAGCCGTCGAGTTTCGGATCACTGGCCAGGGCGTCGGCGGTCAGGTCGAGCAACCACGAAGACACCACGCTGCCACGACGCCAGACTTCGGCGATGTCGGCGACGTTCAGGTCGAAGCGCTGGTCTTGTGGCAGGCTCTCACTGTTTTTGGTTTGCAGGATGTCGAAGCCTTCGGCGAAGGCCTGCATCATTCCGTATTCGATGCCGTTGTGGATCATTTTCACGAAATGCCCGGCACCGGCGGGACCGGCGTGAATGTAGCCACGCTCGGCACGATCGTCGTCGGACTTGCGGTCCTTGGTGCGCGGGATGTCGCCCAGGCCCGGGGCCAGGGTTGCGAACAGCGGGTCAAGGCGCCTGACGGTCTCGGCATCGCCGCCGATCATCATGCAGTAACCGCGCTCCAGGCCCCAGACGCCGCCGGAGGTACCGACATCGATGTAATGCAGGCCTTTTTCCGACAGGGTTTTCGCCCGGCGGATATCGTCCTTATAGAAGGTGTTGCCGCCGTCGATGATGGTGTCGCCGGGTTCGAGCAAGGTGCTCAGGGTGTCGATGGTCTCTTCGGTCGGCGCGCCGGCCGGCAGCATGACCCAGACCGCACGCGGCCTGGCCAGGCCGGCAACCAGCGCCGGCAGATCGGCGGCGCCAGTGGAGCCCTCTGTGGCCAGGGCTTCGACAAAGGCGGTATTGCGATCGTAAACAACGGTGGTGTGCCCGTTGAGCATCAGGCGCCGCGCAATATTGCCGCCCATGCGGCCCAGTCCAATAATCCCGAGTTGCATGTGCTGATGCTCCCTACTACAAATTAAAGTGTGTCAAAGGTTATAGCCCAACGCGACTCATGAGGTTAGTCCAGAGCGTTGGCGTGAAGTTTCCGGGCATTGTGCCCGATCCTGATGGATAACGTCGGGAATCAAACCGAAGACACAACGACCATGAAAAATAAAAAAGTTCCCTTCGGGGGCAAAAGAAATCAAAATTGGCGCCGATAGTAGGTCAGCCCCGGATTTCGAGGCGTACCTACAGTTGAGACACGCCATTTGCGAGGTGAGCAATGGGCACAGTACATACCGCACTGCCAGCACAAACCCTTTACGTCACTATCCGTCGCGATGAATTGCGCCAGTTGAAGGACGAACGCGATCAGTTGAAGCAGGAACTGGCGCAATTGCGGCTGCTGCTGCAAGCCAATCAAGTGCAGCCCCTGGCTGTGGTGCAGCGCGCCCCACTCGCCTGATTCCCTCCTTTGAAGCGGGAGCAGTCTGCACTGCTTCCGCACCGGCTCACGCCCTGCCCTCCCTGGCACCTCACATAATTTTCACAATTGTTTCACAATAATTACTGGTTTAGGTCGCCCGATTCCGCGCGGCCATCGTTCGTCGTCCGCGATACCCAAGTCCCGGCGGTGGTAGTGAATTCTCGGCTGGAGCGCTGAATGTCCTTGTTTGAACGCAGTAAAACTACTGCGACAGCTTTTGATTGGGCCGGATTCGTCTGGCTGTTTGTTTTCTTCTGGTACTTTTCCGGCATTACCCAACTACTGATCCAGCTGACTGGCACCTCCGGCTTTAGCGGATTCCGCCAGGCCTTCGTCATGAGCGCCATCTGGCTGGCGCCCATGTTGCTGTTCCCCCGGCAAACCCGTGTCATGTCCGCAGTGATCGGCGTCGTGCTGTGGACGTGCTCCATGGCGAGCCTGGGTTATTTCTTCATTTATCAGCAGGAATTTTCCCAGAGCGTCATCTTCATCATGTTCGAATCGAACGTGGCTGAAGCCGGCGAGTACATGACCCAGTATTTTGCCTGGTGGATGGTCCCGGCATTCCTGGCCCACAGCGCTTTCTCCTGGTTCCTGTGGACGCGCCTGCGCCCGGTGTACCTGCCTCGCGGCAAGGCAATCGTGGCAGCAGTGGCCATTCTGGTCTCCGTGGTCGCTTATCCGCTGATCAAGCAGACCCAGCGTACCGGCAGTTTCGCGGCCGGGTTCGAGAAGTTCGAAACCCGCATCGAACCTGCGGTGCCGTGGCAGATGGCCGTGGCCTATCACCGTTACCTGGAAACCCTGGCCGGTATGCAGGACATGCTGGAAAGCGCCAGCAAGATTCCACCACTGCATAACCTCAAGGATGCCATGGCCAACACGCCTGCGACTCTGGTGCTGGTGATCGGCGAGTCCACCAACCGTCAGCGCATGAGCCTGTACGGCTATCCCCGGCCAACCACGCCGGAACTGGACAAGCTCAAGGATCAACTGGACGTTTTCGACAACGTCATCACCCCGCGCCCCTACACCATCGAGGCGCTGCAGCAGGTCCTGACCTTCGCCGACGAAGAAAACCCGGACCTGTACCTGTCGACGCCATCGCTGGTCAGCATGATGAAACAGGCCGGTTACAAGACCTTCTGGATCACCAACCAGCAGACCATGACCAAGCGCAACACCATGCTCACGACCTTTTCCGAACAGGCCGACCAGCAGGTGTATCTGAACAACAACCGCAACCAGAACGCCGCCCAGTACGATGGCGACGTGATCGAGCCATTCAACAAGGCCTTGGCCGACGGGGCACCGCGCAAGCTCATCGTCGTGCATTTGCTCGGCACGCACATGAGCTACCAGTACCGCTACCCGCCGACCTTCGACAAGTTCCAGGACCGCACTGGCGTACCGGCCGGCATTCGCGATGACCAGTTGCCGACGTACAACAGCTATGACAATGCCGTGCTGTACAACGACTTCGTGGTGTCCAGCCTGATCAAGGACTACGCCAGGACCGATCCGAACGGCTTCCTGCTGTACCTGTCCGACCATGGCGAAGACGTGTTCGATTCCGTGGGCCACAGCACACTGGGGCGCAACGAGAACAAGCCGACAGCACCGATGTACACCATTCCGTTCATGGCCTGGGCTTCGCCGAAATGGCGGGCAAGCCATGACTGGAACCTCGCCGGTGATCTCTCGCGGCCTTACAGCAGCTCGCACCTGATCCACACCTGGGCCGATCTGGCAGGCCTGAGCTTCGACGAACTCGATCAAAGCAAAAGTGTGGTCAGCGACAGTTTCAAGGCCCGGCCATTGATGATCGGCAACCCGTATGAGCGCGAGCAACGCGCGTTGATCGACTTCAGCCTGATGAAGCCGAAAACGCCACCCGCAATTGTTCAGCAGTAATCCTTTCAGGGGCCGCTTCCGGCCCCTTTTTCATCTTCTCGCTTCGGAAATGGCAGCCGTTGATGAAGTTAATTCCCATTTAACCGAATCGGCGGATAATGCCATTTCGACACTGATTCATTGGCTCATGGACGAAAGGCATCCGACAACTTCAGTGGGAGGCATACCATGAAACGCACCGCCGCGATCCTCGCCGGCCTGATGGCACTGGGCTCGGCCAGCGCATTTGCCGAGGGTGGAGCCGAACGCATGCGCTATTACTACGAAAGTCTGCGACTGGCCCAGCAACAAGCCCTGGGCCATCCGATCCAAAGCTCTGAGCTGCGGGTACCCGACGATCAAACCGCACAAATGACTGAAACCTACAGACCGAAATGATCCATGGACCTCTGACTGCGGCTCTACAGTTGGAGAACATCGTTCGGGCGTCCTGATGGACGCCCTTTTTTTCCTGTTGAGTCAGAGGCTCTTGGTCCAGAACAGCATGCGTCCATGGGCCGGATCGAACATGCCGGCGGCAAAACCGGCTTTTGCATAAGCGCCCTGCGCCACGGCATTGCCTTCCAGCACCTCCAGGGTGAGCTTGCAGCAACCACGCTGACGGGCGATGTCCTCGACCTTTTGCAGCATCTTCCGGCTCAAGCCCAACCCGCGAAATTTTTTCACCACCGACACATCGTGCACATTGACCAACGGCCGGCAGGCAAAGGTCGAGAACCCCTCGAAGCAATTGACCAGCCCGGCTGGCTCGCCCCCGACAAACGCCAGCACACTGAAGGCGTGGGGACGCCTGGCAAGCTCTGCCGGGAGTTGCTCCAGTACATTGGCTGGCAACGACTGACCACCCCCCATCGGATCCTCGGCGTAGTGGTTCAACACCAGACAAATAGCCTCGGCATGCACCGGATTGGTGTAACTGGCCTGAAGCACAAGAATTTCTGCGGAGTCCATTTCCATCCTCGATCACACATGAAGTAGCCCCCAGCATGTATTTCACGCTGAAGTGCGCGCTGACCATAGCGCGAGCACCCTGCCAACGACAATCGCAACCGAGGAAATCTTTTGGCGCTCAAGCGCCCCAGATCAAGGCTTCGGTCCATCCCAGCTCGGCAAAATCCTCGGCCCGCAAGTGTGACTCTCCGGCGCAGAAAAACTCGTCGAGCTGCGGTGGCCGGACCGAAGTTCCGCTGAGCATGGCGTGAACCTGGCCGCGGTGATGGATCTGGTGCTCAAACAAATGGGACAGCAGGCGCAAACGACTGTCGTGTTGCGGGGTGTCGCGGGCGATGGTCACGATTTTGCCAAGGTCGGCGTCGCGCATCTGCTCGCAGTAGGCGATCAGCCGGCGGTCGACGTGGGCCTGCTCGCCAACGAGGTCCGTCGCCATGAGAAAAGGCTCGTCTTCCTTGAAAAATACACGGCAGTCGGGATGTGGATCGTCGCCGCGCAGTTCGCGCTCCAGGGCGTCCACATAAAACCAGTCACAGGTAAGGATGTGGTTGAGGGTGGCGCGGATAGTCGGGAAGAAGCTGACCCGCGGTGCAGTCAGCTCCTGCGGGCTCAACTGACGCCAGGCCTTGGCCAGTCGGTGATTGGCCCAGGCGTTCTGATAGGCCATGGTCAGCAAATGGTGCGAAAGGGGCTGATTCATGTTCGCTGCTCCCGATCAAATCCCGATCAAACTTCGGCAAACCTCTGCAGTTGCATTTCCTGCAATCGACTGAGGGTGCGGCGGAACGGGAATTCCAGATAACCCTCGGTGTAAAGCGACGCCATCGGCACTTGCGCTTCAAGGTACAGCGGTACCTTGCGGTCGTAGCACTCGTCCACCAGGGCAATAAACCGTCGCACACCATCGTCATGCACCGACAACTGTGGCAGCTCGCGGTCCCCCGCTGCCACCCGCTCGACACCGTCCTCAGTGCCACGGGCGATGCGCCCGGCACGTTTTTGCGCGCTGAGGTTGGGTACGTCACTCAACAGAATAGCGCTGTAGGTATCGCACAGGGCGATGAAATCCATGGCCGCGAAAGGTTGCTCGCACAACGCGGCGTAACAGGTCCAGAGCACGGTCGGGCTGGCCTTGACCACCTCGAGGGAGCGGTAACCGACCTTGACCGGTTCGCTCGACACCGGCTGATTCACGGCCAACCCCGAGAACACCCCGGTGAGCGCATCTGGCTGCCCGGGCTCGGCGACCCAATAACGTTGTGAACCAGCACCCGGATGCAGGCGATGGTCTTCCCCGCCATCGACTGCAATCACCTGCATGTGCTGCTTGATCGCCGCGATGGCGGGCATGAAACGGTCGCGATTGAAACCGTCGGCGTACAGCTGGTCCGGTGGCAGATTGGACGTGCAGACCACCACCACGCCCTGTTCGAACATCACCTGGAACAGGCGCCCGAGAATGATCGCGTCGCCGATGTCATTGACGAACAGCTCGTCGAAACACAACACGCGAACCTCTTCGGCCAATTCACGGGCCAACGCCTTGAGCGGGTCGGCGGTGCCGGTCAGTTGAAACGAGCGCTGGTGCACCCAGCCCATGAAGTGGTGAAAGTGCTGGCGCCGCGCCGGTACCCGCAGGTTTTGGTAGAACTGGTCCATCAACCAGGTTTTACCCCGCCCCACCGGCCCCCACAGGTACACCCCGGAAATGGCCGAGCGGCCTTCGTGCAGCGCTTCGTGGCATTTTTGCAACGCCCACACGGCATGTTCCTGGGCCTCGTCCTGGACGAAGCCCTTTTGTTCGATGGCGTGCTGCCAGGCGCTCAAGGGGGAATCGATAGTCATGGGCGGCAGTATGCCATTGCGCATTGATAACGTGACCGGTTATCGGCGCTTTTGTGCGAAAGGGAAAAGCATCTTGACGGCTTAAATTACAAGCATCATATTTATAAATGTCGCTCAACATATATAACCCTGACGTCATCCCTCTGGAGTCATCCCATGCACTACAAAGTTTTCGGTCGTAAAACCGGCTTGCGTGTTTCCGAGCTGGCACTGGGCGCCGGCAATTTCGGTACCGGTTGGGGCCATGGCGCCGAGCGTGACGAAGCCAAACGCATTTTTGATGGCTACCTGCAAGCCGGTGGCAACTTCATCGATACCGCCAATGGTTACCAGGGCGGGCAATCCGAGGCCATGCTCAGCGAATTCATCGCCGCGGAACGCGATAGCCTGGTCATCGCCACCAAATACACCCTCGGGACTACCCCGGCGGCCGGCATTTCCCACACGGGCAACAGCCGCAAGAACATGGTGCGCGCCGTCGAAGAAAGCCTTAAACGGCTGAAGACCGAGCATATCGATCTGTTCTGGGCTCACATGAGCGACGGCGTCACGCCCATGGAAGAGATCCTGCGCGGCTTCGACGACCTGGTCAGTGCCGGCAAGATTCATTACGCCGGACTGTCGAACTTCCCCGCGTGGCGCATCGCCCGCGCCGACCTGTTGGCCGAGGTGCGTGGTTTTGCGCCGATTGCCGCGATCCAGGTCGAGTACAGCCTGGCCGAACGCACAGCCGAGCGTGAACAACTGCCGATGGCCGAAGCCCTGGGCCTGGCCGCGACCTTGTGGTCGCCGCTGGGTGGCGGCTTCCTGACCGGCAAGTATCGCAACAGTGAAGGCGACAACCGCGCGAACAAGCTCGGCGTGTTGATTCATGCTGAAAAAAGCGCCCGCGAAACCGCCCTGCTCGACACCTTGATCGACATCGCCGCAGCACTCGATGCCAGCCCGACCCACGTGGCCATCGCCTGGCTGCGGGAAAAGGCCAAACGCTCGACCACGGCACTGATTCCGATCCTCGGTTCCCGCACACGCGAGCAACTGGATGCCACGTTGGGCGCGCTGAATGTGCAGTTGAGCACCGAGCAAATGGCAAGGCTGGATGGCGTCAGTGACGTGGCCAAAGGTGTGCCACACGAATCCATTTCCGGTTCGTTCGCACGCTTTAGCGGGGGGCAGATCCTCGAGTTACCGAGCATTCCGGTGGCCTGACACCCATCAAAACTGTGGGAGCGAGCTTGCTCGCGATGAGGGCGGAACATTCAACAACTATGTTGGCTGATCGACCGCCATCGCGAGCAAGCTCGCTCCCACAGGGTTTGTGTACTACATATCGACCTTATGTCTTGCCGCATACAGGCACAGCATCTCCATCGCCAGCGTTGCCGCCGCCAATCTCCCATTTGAGCTACTCCTAAATAGTCTGGCGCGCCCTAGAGAAACTCTGAAAAAACCCACTCTTTTGCAAAAAATCTGTCTGGAGCCCCCGCATTTCCAGAACTTGTTTTTTGGATGCTGGGGTTCCTCAGAATAATCCTACAGCTCATTCCTAAAAGCTGCCTTCCTATTCCCATTTTTTGGCCTCGCAATATTTTGTTACTTTCTTATCGTTTGATTTGCAATCTAAATGGCCAATCATAAATCAAACTTCAACAACCGCACATCGCCTAAAATTCAAAGTTAAAAATTCAACTGTATCTTGTAATCAAGGAAACTTTACAAGCTGCATGAGTCATAAAGCTCCGCTGCTTAGCCGTATCAGCACGACAAGTAAAAACGCTTATCCAACTACAAAGGAGATGGTATACGGTGCAAGCTTCATTACGCCAAAAAGTTCTCTGCTTACAGCAAGCTATGGCAGCGCTTACCTGCTGTCCCATGTCTTGCACGACTGGGGCGACGAAGACTGCCAGGCCATATTGGCCACCTGCCGACGGAGCATGCCGGACAATGCGCTGCTGGTTGTAGTGGACCTGGTGATTGACCAGGGTGAAAGTGCCCAGCCCAATCCTACAGGCGCAATGATGGATCTTTACATGCTGTCCTTGTTCGGTATCGCCGGTGGCAAGGAGCGCAACGAGGTTGAATTCAGAACCCTCATTGAGAACAGCGGCTTTATCGTCAAACAGGTAAAGCGCCTGCCAAGTGGGCACGGCATTATCTTCGCCTACCCGAAATAAATGATCACCATCGCCCCTCGCCACTTTCCAGAGGGGCTCTTTATTTACGGGTCATTTCCCACCTGCATGATTACAAGGAAAACACATGTCGACGCTGGTCTATTACGTAGCTGCCACCTTGGATGGTTATATTGCCACTCAACAACACAAACTCGATTGGCTGGAGAACTTTGCGCTGGGGGATGACGCAACGGCCTATGATGATTTTTATCAGTCGGTCGGAGCGGTGGTCATGGGGTCGCAGACCTATGACTGGATCATGTCGAACGCTCCCGATGACTGGCCCTACCAGGATGTACCCGCCTTTGTCATGAGCAACCGGAATCGGTCAGTCCCCGCCAATCTGGATATCACCTTCGTACGCGGTGATGCCGGGGCGATCGCGGCCAGGGCCAGGCAAGCGGCGAAGGGCAAGAATGTCTGGCTGGTCGGTGGCGGCAAAACGGCAGCCTGTTTTGCCGACGCCGGGGAATTGCAGCAGCTGTTCATCACCACCATTCCGATCTTTCTCGGCTCCGGCGTTCCCGTACTGCCCGTTGACCGCGCGTTTGAAGTCGTTCCCAGAAAACAGCGTACGCTGCAGAGCGGTGCCATGGAATGCGTCCTGGACGTGAAAGCGGATTAACACCCAAAAGACGATCGGGTATCGAAACTCGCAGCGTCGGACCCCAAGGAAGAAACCAGTGAAGCGTTTGGTATTGAGTATATGTTTGCTGGCCGTTGTCGCTCTGGCGAGTGTTCATGGAACAGGGATGGTGAAACCCGCCGCCCTGACAGCCGCCGATGCTCGCGATATCGGCTATCTGAATGTACGCAATAACCTGGGCGTCATCGCCGCTGCACCCCACCCCACCGCGTCACCACGCCAGGCCGCTGTCAGGCATTACTTGCAGGAAACGATTGCGGGCATGGGTTACCAGGTGGTTGAACAACCCTTTCGATTTACCATCGAAAGCATGGTGAACCGGCAGAAAATGCTCTACGCCGAGCTGAACGAGCACCAGCGCCAAGCATTCGATGCCGAGCTGGCTCGGGTGGGCGCGGACAGTTTTGAAAAGGAAGTGCGAATTCGCTCCGGCCTGCTGGAAGGCGACAGCGGCCAGGGAATCAACCTGATAGCCTCACGCCGCGTACCGGGAGCGACCGCAACGGTCCTGTTCATGGCGCATTACGACAGCGTCGGAACCGCCCCAGGGGCCAGTGACGATGGCATGGCCGTCGCCTCGATACTCCAGCTGATGCGGGAAACCGTTACCCGCAGCGATGCCAAAAACAATGTTGTCTTTCTATTTACCGATGGCGAAGAACTGGGCCTATTGGGAGCGGAGCACTACGTCTCGCAGCTCAGCACGCAGGAACGTGAAGCCATCCGCCTGGTATTGAACTTCGAAGCCAGGGGTAACCAGGGCATCCCTTTATTGTTCGAGACCTCGCAGATGGACTACAGCCTGATCAGGAACCTGAACGCAGGGGTTCGGGACATCATTTCCTTCTCATTCACCCCCCTGATTTACAAGATGCTGCAAAACGACACAGACTTTACGGCCTTCAGGAAAAAGAACATCGCGGGGTTGAATTTTGCGGTCGTGGAGGGTTTTCAACACTACCACCACATGAGCGACACGGTGGAGAACCTTGCGTCAGAGACCTTGTTTCGCTACCAAAAGACAGTGCGTGAAGTGGGCAACTACTTTATCCAGGGTATAGACCTCTCCTCCCTGAGCGCTGACGAGGACGCAACCTATTTCCCACTGCCAGGCGGCACACTGCTGGTACTCCCTTTGCCCGCCATGTATGCGCTGGGCATCGCCTCGTTCGTGTTCTGCGGTCTTTGGGCGCAACGCTGCCGCACTCGCCGCCAAGATCAGGGCAAGAATTCCGTGCTGCGGCCCATGGCCATTGTCCTGTTCGGCATTGCCTGCGCAACACTTGCATTCTACGTCCCCAGCATTGCCTATCTGTTCGTCATCCCCGGTCTGCTTCTGGCTTGCGCCATGTTGTTGCGAAGCCTCTACATCTCCTATTCGATCATGCTGCTGGGCGCTTATGCCTGCGGGATACTCTACGCGCCTATCGTCTACCTGATTTCATCAGGCCTTAAAATGCCGGTCATTGCCGGGGTCATTGCGCTTCTCCCCCTCTGCCTGCTGGCCGTGGGACTGGGCCCAGTGTGGGCGAAGCTACAATTTGACGACATTTAGCTTTGCTGGGGTTCTTGATCGGTCTCACGCAAAGCGTCGTAGAGCGTCGTCTTCCCGATTTTGATCCTTATTGCCACTTCACGAACGTTGACCCCCTGTGTCAGCAGTACCCTCGTTATTTGCAATATACGGATCGATTCGGCCACACAGCGTTGCCGGAATTGGTCGATAAATTTAGCGGGAATATCCTGAAACACTGCCGGCGCCATGCCAATATCGTTAAGGCACTTGAGCTTGGCGATGGGGAAGTCTAAATGTCGTCAAGTTGTAGCTTCGCCCACACTGGGCCCACATTGGGCTTTGTACTACCGATCGACCTTATGCCTGGCCGCATACAGGCACAGCATCTCCATCGCCAGCGTCGCCGCCGCCAGTGAGGTGATCTCCGCGCTGTCATAGGCCGGAGCCACTTCCACAACGTCCATGCCCACCAGATTGATGCCGCGCAGACCGCCGAGAATTTCCAGCGCCTGTACCGTGCTCAAGCCGCCGCATACCGGTGTTCCGGTGCCAGGCGCGAATGCCGGATCGAGGCAGTCGATGTCGAAGGTCAGGTACACCGGGTTGTCGCCGACTCGCGCGCGAATCGCCTCGACAATCGCCTCGCAACCACGTCGATGCACCTGCCGCGCATCGAGCACTTCAAAGCCCTGATGATCATCGTTGGTGGTACGCAAGCCGATTTGTACCGAGCGCGACGGGGCGACCAGCCCTTCCCTGGCTGCGTGCCAGAACATGGTGCCGTGGTCGATGCGCTTGCCCTCCTCGTCCGGCCAGGTGTCGCTGTGGGCGTCGAAGTGGATCAGCGACAACGCCCCATGCTTGCGGGCATGGGCCTTGAGCAGTGGATAGGTAATGAAATGGTCGCCGCCAAACGTCAGCATCGCCGTGCCGGCATTGAGGATGTGTTCGGCGTGGGCCTCGATCATTTCGGGCGTCGACTGCGGCGAGCCGTAATCGAAATCGCAATCGCCATAGTCGATCACCGCCAAGTGATCGAACGGGTCAAACGTCCACGGCCAGTGCCGTTCCCAGGCGATCCCGGCAGAGGCGGCGCGAATGCCGCGTGGCCCGAAGCGTGCGCCGGGGCGGTTGCTGGTGGCGGTGTCGAACGGCACGCCGCTGACGGCCACGTCGACTCCGCGCAAGTCACGGCTGTAGCGGCGACGCATGAAGCTGGTGATACCGGCGTAGGTACTTTCGGCGGCCGTGCCGTAAAGGCTGTCACGGGTCATGGCTTGATCGTTCTGCATCGGGACGTCCATTGAAGGCTCCTTGTCTTTTTCTTATTGGCGGCTACGGAAAGTGGTCCACAGGCGGGTGCGCTGGCGCATGTCCTTGAGGCTCATGCTGCGGTCGGCGTACAGCCGTTCCCGCACGTCGGCTAGCGGGTAGATGTCCGGATCGGTTCGTACCGCTTCATCCACCAGCGGCGTGGCGGCCTGGTTCGCCGTGGCGAAGAACAAGGTGTTGGTCAGTGCCGCAACGGACTCGGGGCGCAACATGAACTCGATAAAAGCGCGGGCGGCTTCGGGGTGCGGAGCGTCCTTGGGGATCGCCAGGTTGTCCTGCCACACGAGGGTGCCTTCCTTGGGAATCCGGTAGGCAATTTCATAGGGTTTGTTGGCCTTGCGTGCCTGGTCGGCGGCCATGCTCGCGTCCCCGTTGTAGGTCAGCGCCAGGCACACACTGCCATTGGCCAGGTCGCTGATCTGCCGCCCGGTGGCGACGTACAACACATTCGGTTGTAGCTGATGCAGCAACGCCTCGGCGGCTGACAGATCGTTCTTGTCGGTGCTGTAGGGATCTTTACCCAGGTAATGCAGCGCCAGTCCGATGACCTCTTGCGGTGAGTCAAGAATGGCAATGCCGCAATCCTTCAACTTGCTCGCGTACTCGGGTTTGAACAGCAGGTCCAGGCTATTGAGCGGCACGTCCGGCAAGCGCTGCTTGACCGCCTCGACGTTCATGCCCAAACCCAGGGTGCCCCAGGTGTACGGCACGCCGTAGCGGTTGCCCGGATCGACAGCGGCGAGTTTTTCCAGCAAATCCGCATCAAGGTTGGCGTAGCCCTTGAGTCCTTCGTGGGGAATCGGTTTCAACGCCCCGGCCGCAAGCCCCCGGGCCAGCACGCTGGAGGACGGCACCACCACGTCATAGCCGCTGCCGCCCGTGAGCAACTTGGTCTCCAGCACTTCAGATGAATCAAAGGTGTCGTAGCGCACATGGATACCGGTTTCCTGCTCGAACCGTTGCAGGGTTTCGGGGGCGACGTAATCGGCCCAACTGTACAGATTGACCTCCTTGTCCTCGGCCTGGGCCGAAACAGCAACGGCGAGCAACAGCGTGGATAAACACAGCTTGAACTTGGGAGCCATGACGAACACCTGACCAGAGGAAGTGGTTGCAGGATGCGTCGTCGGATACATTGATAAAATATCAAGTTAATTAACCTGACTTTACGACGGAGTAATGTTTGATGCTCGGCCAACTCCACGATCTGGATCTGCAATTGTTGCGACTGTTTGTCAGCGTGGTGGAATGCGGCGGTTTCAGCGCAGCCCAGGGCGAGCTGGGGTTGAGCCAGTCGAGCATCAGCCAGCAAATGGCCAAACTGGAAACCCGCCTTGGCTACCGGCTATGCAGTCGCGGCAAGGGAGGGTTCAGGATCACGCCCAAGGGCGAACAGCTCCTCAGCGCCACCCGTGGACTGTTCGAGTCCATCGAAGCCTTCCGTCATCAATCCAACGGCGTGGCCGGACGCTTGATCGGCGAAGTGCGCCTGGGTCTGTCCGAAGCCCTCGATCAATCGGTGCTGCAACGGGTGGCCGAGGCGATCCGGCGCTTCCGTGAAAGGGACGAATCGGTGCGCATCGAACTGATCAGCGCCATGCCCGGCGAAATGGAACGCTTGCTGCTGCAACAGCGGCTGGACCTGGCCATCGGCTATTTCTCTCAAGTGCAAAGCGCGTTCGACTACCGCCAATTGTTCATAGAAACCCAGCATCTGTATTGCGCCCCCGGTCACCCGTTGTTCACCAACGCGGCCCCGGACGATGAGGATTTGCAGGCCTGCGACCGGGTCGGTCACCCCTACCGCTTCCTGCGCAGTGACGAGCCCTTTCAAGGCAAGCTGTGTTCGGCACGATCGGAGCAGGTCGAAGGCACCCTCGCCTTCATTCTTTCCGGCAAGCATGTCGGTTACCTGCCCAGCCACTTTGCCCGTACCTGGGAAGACAAGGGTTTGCTCAAGGCCGTGCGGCGCAACGACATGAGTTTCGATGTCGCGTTTCATCTGGCCCGGCACCGGGCACAGGTGGCCGGTGATGCGCAGAAGGCATTCGAAGAGGATCTGCTCGCGGCGTTTGCCTGAATACGCCGTGGTCTACGCTGAAACGGTGCCGGTCATCACCATGCAAAAATGCACAGATAACCTGCACTTATCCGGGTTGTACAAGGCAAATTTGCACTGATACGATCCGTCATCGCTCGCGCGCGAGCATCTCGATAAAGAACAATAAAAGCAGGGAGTTAGTGATGACTGCTCAGGTGTCTTCTCCGGGGACTCAGTCCATGGATGCCATGCAAAACGAAGTGCTGGCCGAGGTTCGCAACCACATTGGTCATCTGACCCTCAACCGCCCCGCCGGCCTCAATGCCCTCACCCTGGACATGATCCGCAACCTGCAGCGTCAGCTCGACGCCTGGGCCCAGGATTCGCAAGTCCATGCCGTAGTCTTGCGTGGTGCCGGCGAAAAAGCCTTCTGCGCTGGTGGCGACATACGCTCGCTATATGACAGTTTCAAAAGCGGCGACACCCTGCATGAAGATTTCTTCGTCGAGGAATACGCCCTCGACCTCGCGATCCACCACTACCGCAAACCGGTGCTGGCCCTGATGGATGGCTTTGTCCTCGGCGGCGGCATGGGCCTGGTGCAAGGCGCTGACTTGCGCGTGGTCACCGAAAAAAGCCGTCTGGCGATGCCGGAAGTCGGCATCGGTTATTTCCCTGACGTCGGTGGCAGTTATTTCCTGCCGCGCATTCCCGGTGAACTGGGGATTTACCTTGGGGTCAGTGGCGTACAAATCCGCGCAGCCGATGCCCTGTATTGCGGTCTGGCCGACTGGTACCTGGAAAGCGACAGGCTGGGCGATCTGGACGAGAAACTCGACCAGCTCGAATGGCACGACACGCCGCTCAAGGACCTGCAAGGCCTGCTGGCCAGACTCGCCGTTCAGCAACTGCCTGATGCGCCACTGGCAACGTTGCGCCCGGCCATCGACCACTTCTTCGCCCAGCCCGACGTGCCGAGTATTGTGGAACAACTGCGCCAGGTAACGGTCGCCGACAGCCATGCGTGGGCTGTCACCACCGCCGACCTGCTGGAAACCCGCTCGCCGCTGGCCATGGCCGTGACCCTGGAAATGCTCCGTCGCGGACGCGAGCTGCCGCTTGAGCAATGTTTCGCCCTTGAGCTGCATCTGGACCGCCAGTGGTTCGAGCGCGGCGACCTGATCGAAGGCGTGCGCGCCTTGCTGATCGACAAAGACAAGACACCACGCTGGAACCCGCCCACCCTTCAGGCGCTGCACGCCGAACACGTGGCGAGCTTCTTCAGCGGGTTTGACCAGAGCGAGAGCTGAGCCATGCACGATATCGAATTGAGCGAAGAGCAAGTCATGATCCGCGACATGGCCCGGGATTTTGCCCGTGGCGAAATCGCGCCCCATGCCCAGGCCTGGGAAAAGGCCGGCTGGATCGATGACGGTCTGGTGGCGAAGATGGGCGAACTGGGCTTGCTGGGCATGGTGGTCCCCGAGGAATGGGGCGGAACCTATGTCGACTACGTGGCCTACGCGCTGGCGGTTGAAGAGATTTCCGCCGGCGACGGTGCTACCGGCGCCTTCATGAGCATCCACAACTCCGTGGGCTGCGGGCCGGTACTCAACTACGGCAGCGAAGAACAGAAACAGACCTGGCTGGCGGATCTGTCCAGCGGCAAGGCCATCGGTTGCTTCTGCCTGACCGAACCCCAGGCCGGTTCCGAGGCGCACAACCTGCGCACCCGCGCCGAACTGCGCGACGGCCAGTGGGTGATCAACGGCGCCAAGCAATTCGTCAGTAACGGCAAGCGGGCCAAGCTCGCGATTGTATTTGCCGTGACCGATCCGGACCTGGGCAAGCGTGGCATCTCGGCATTCCTGGTGCCCACCAGCACCCCTGGCTTCAAGGTCGACCGCAGTGAACACAAGATGGGCATTCGCGCCTCCGACACCTGCGCCGTGACCCTCGACAATTGCACCATCCCCGAAGCCAATCTGCTGGGTGAGCGCGGCAAGGGCCTGGCCATCGCCCTGTCCAACCTCGAAGGCGGGCGAATCGGCATCGCCGCGCAAGCACTCGGCATTGCTCGCGCGGCGTTCGAAGCGGCACTGGCCTACTCCCGTGATCGGGTGCAGTTTGGCAAAACCATCAATGAACACCAGAGCATCGCCAACCTGCTGGCCGACATGCACATGCAACTGAACGCCGCACGGTTGATGATCCTGCACGCCGCACGCCTGCGCACGGCCGGCAAACCCTGCCTGTCGGAGGCCTCACAAGCCAAGCTGTTTGCGTCGGAAATGGCGGAAAAGGTCTGCTCGTCCGCCATTCAGATTCATGGCGGCTATGGCTACCTGGAAGACTATCCGGTGGAAAGATACTACCGGGATGCGCGGATCACGCAGATCTACGAAGGGTCGAGCGAGATACAGCGGATGGTGATCGCCCGCGAGCTGAAGAACTACCTGATTTGATGCCCTGTACCTGTAGGAGCGAGCTCGCTCGCGATGGCGGTCAACGATAACGCTGGGCACCTGAATCAACCCGGTGCCCTTGGGTTTTTCGCGAGCAGGCTCGCTCCTACAGAGATCCAATGTAGGAGCGAGCTTGCTCGCGATGGCAGTCAACGATGACGCGGGGCACCTGAATCGACTCGGAGCCCTTGGTTTTTTCGCGAGCAGGCTCGCTCCTACAGAGATCCAATGTAGGAGCGAGCTTGCTCGCGATGGCAGTCAACGATGACGCGGGGCACCTGAATCTACTCGGTGCCCTTGGGTTTTTCGCGAGCAGGCTCGCTCCTACAGGGATTCAATGTAGGAGCGAGCTCGCTCGCGATGGCGGTCAACGATGACGCGGGGCACCTGAATCGACTCGGAGCCCTTGGTTTTTTCGCGAGCAGGCTCGCTCCTACAGAGATCCAATGTAGGAGCGAGCTTGCTCGCGATGGCAGTCAACGATGACGCGGGGCACCTGAATCTACTCGGTGCCCTTGGGTTTTTCGCGAGCAGGCTCGCTCCTACAGGGATTCAATGTAGGAGCGAGCTCGCTCGCGATGGCGGTCAACGATGACGCGGGGCACCTGAATCTACTCGGTGCCCTTGGGTTTTTCGCGAGCAGGCTCGCTCCTACAGAGATTCAATGTAGGAGCGAGCTCGCTCGCGATGGCGTCAGCGAAAGCGCCGCATCACTTGCCTTGGAACTCCGCCTCACGCTTGGCAATGAACGCCGCCATCCCTTCCTTCTGATCCTGCGTCGCAAATGCCGCATGGAACACCCGGCGCTCAAAGCGCACGCCTTCGGCCAGGCTCACTTCAAAGGCACGGTTGACGCTTTCCTTGACCATCATCGCAATCGGCAACGACTTCTTGGCGATCAACGCGGCGACTTTCAGCGCTTCATCCAACAGCTCATCGCTCGGCACGATACGCGCCACGATGCCGCAACGCTCGGCTTCCACGGCATCGATCAAACGCCCGCTCAGGCACATTTCCATGGCCTTGGCCTTGCCCACGGCGCGAGTCAGGCGCTGGGTTCCGCCCATGCCCGGCAACACGCCGAGGTTGATTTCCGGCTGACCAAATCGGGCATTGTCGCCCGCCAGGATGAAGTCGCACATCAACGCCAGCTCACAGCCGCCGCCCAGGGCGAAACCGTTGACCGCCGCGATGATCGGCTTGCGGCGGTTGGCCACACGGTCGCTGTCGCTGAACAGGTCGTCGATGTAGATCTGCGGATAGGTCAGCTCAGCCATTTCCTTGATGTCGGCACCGGCGGCAAAGGCTTTTTTCGAACCGGTCAGGACGATGCAGCCGATGTTCGAGTCAGCCTCAAAGCCGTCGAGGGCCTGGTTCAGTTCGCTGACGATCTGCGCATTCAACGCGTTCAACGCTTGCGGACGGTTGAGGGTGATCAGGCCAACGCGGCCATGGGTTTCCAACAAAATCGTTTCGTAGTTCACAAGGGACTCCTTCTTATAAATTGCGCGAAATGACCATGCGTTGAATATCGCTGGTGCCTTCGTAGATCTGGCAGACCCGCACGTCGCGGTAGATCCGCTCCACCGGGAAGTCGTTGAGGTAACCGTAACCGCCAAGGGTTTGCAGCGCCGAGGAGCATACCTTCTCGGCCATTTCCGAGGCGAACAACTTGGCCATCGACGCTTCGACCAGCGCCGGCTTGCCGCTGTCACGCAGGGCGGCGGCGTAGTGCACCATTTGCCGCGCCACGGCGATCTGGGTCGCCATGTCCGCCAGGCGGAACGCCACGGCCTGGTGCTCGATGATGGGCTTGCCGAAACTCTCGCGCTCACGGGCGTAGTCGCGAGCCGCTTCGAACGCGGCGCGGGCCATGCCCACCGATTGCGAAGCGATCCCGACGCGGCCGCCTTCAAGGTTGGCCAGGGCAATCCTGTAGCCTTCGCCCTCCTCGCCCAAGCGATTGGCCACCGGCACCTTCACGTCTTCGAAAAGGATCTGGCAAGTGTCGGACGCATGCTGACCGAGCTTGTCTTCGACCCGCGCAACGGTGTAGCCCGGCGAATCGGTCGGCACGATAAAAGCGCTGATACCGCGTTTGCCGGCGCCCGGATCGGTCACTGCAAACACGATCACCACCCCGGCATTGCGCCCGGAGGTGATGAACTGCTTGCAACCGTTGAGCACGTAATGATCGCCCTCCAGGCGCGCGCGGGTTTTCAGGCCGCTGGCGTCGGAACCGGCCTGGGGTTCAGTCAGGGCGAATGCGCCGAGCATCGCGCCGCTGGCCAGCGGCTTGAGGAAGCGCTCTTTCTGCTCATCCGTGCCGTAGTTGAGGATCGGCACACAACCCACGGAGTTGTGCACACTCATGATGGTCGAACAGGCGCCATCGCCGGCGGCGATTTCTTCCAGCGCCATGGCGTAGGCCAGGTAACCGGTGTCGCATCCGCCCCACTGCTCCGGCACCAGCATGCCGAAGAAGCCCAGCCCGGCCATTTCGCCAATGGCTTCCTTGGGAAAGCGATGCTCACGGTCCCACTCGGCCGCGAACGGTTTCAGCCGTTCCTGGGCAAAGTCCCGGGCCATGTCGCGGATCTGTTGTTGGTCGTCATTGGGGATCATGGTGAATCCTTAAAAATGTAATCGCCCCCTGTAGGAGCGAGCTTGCTCGCGAAGGGCCTGAGAGCGCCGCATTCATCCAGGCAGACCTCGTCATCGTTGACGCCCTTCGCGAGCAAGCTCGCTCCTACAGGGACTGCGCAAGTCTTAATACAGGCATTCCACGGCCATCGCCGTCGCTTCACCGCCACCAATGCAAATCGCCGCGACACCACGCTTCAGGCCCTTCTGGCGCAGGGCCGAGAGCAAGGTCACGAGAATCCGCGCACCGGACGCCCCGATCGGATGACCGAGGGCGCAAGCACCGCCGTGCACGTTGAGTTTCTCGTGGGGAATTTCCAGATGAGTCATCGCGGCCATGCCGACCACGGCGAAGGCTTCGTTGACTTCCACCAGATCTACGTCATTGAGCGACCAGCCGGTTTTCTTCATCAACTTCCTGATTGCGCCAATCGGTGCCACCGGGAACAGGCCCGGGGTATCGGCGAACGCAGCGTGGCCATGAATCACCGCCAACGGTTTCAGGCCTTGCTTCTGTGCCTGCGACTGGCGCATCAGCACCAGTGCGGCGGCACCGTCGGAGATCGAACTGGAGTTGGCCGCCGTCACCGTACCGCCTTCACGGAACGCCGGTTTCAACGAAGCGATCTTGTCCAGCTTGGCTTTGGGCGGCTGCTCGTCATTGCTGATCACAACCTGCTCTTTGCCGACCGTCACGGTGAGCGGCACGATTTCGTCCCTGAAGCTGCCGTCCTTGATCGCCTGCTGGGCGCGAGTGGTCGAGGCGATGGCGAACGCGTCCTGGGCTTCACGGCTGAAGCTGTTGGTTTCGGCGCAGTCTTCGGCGAAGGTGCCCATCAGGCGGCCCTTGTCGTAGGCGTCTTCGAGGCCGTCCAGGAACATCGAGTCCTGCACCCGGCCATGGCCCATGCGGTAGCCGGCACGGGCGCGGTCCAGCAGGTAAGGCGCGTTGGACATGCTTTCCATGCCACCGGCGACCACCACGTCGGCACTGCCGGCCACCAGCATGTCGTGGGCCAGGATCGCCGCTTCCATGCCGGAACCGCACATCTTGTTCAAGGTGGTGCAGCGGGTCGATTTATCCAGCCCGGCACCCAGCGCCGCCTGACGCGCCGGGGCCTGGCCGAGGCCTGCCGGCAGTACGCAGCCGAACAGCACTTCGTCGACGCTATCACTGGCGACGCCGGCACGTTCAACCGCGGCCTTGATGGCGGCAGCGCCGAGTTGCGGCGCCGTCAGGCTTTTCAGTTCGCCCTGGAAACCGCCCATCGGGGTGCGGACGGCGCTGACGATTACAATCGGATCGTTGGACATTGTCATGACAAATCCTCCTTATTTGGCGGCCATGCGCAAGGCACCGTCGAGACGGATCACCTCGCCATTGAGCATGCTGTTTTCAATGATATGCCTGACCAGCGCGGCATACTCGCCCGGTTTGCCCAGGCGCGGCGGAAATGGCACGCCAGCCGCCAGGGAGTCGCGGACTTCCTGGGTCATGCCGGCCATCATCGGCGTTTCGAAGATGCCGGGAGCGATCGTCATGACACGGATGCCGAAACGCGCCAGTTCGCGGGCAGCGGGCAAGGTCAGGCTGACAATCGCACCTTTGGACGCCGAGTAGGCCGCCTGACCGATCTGACCGTCGTAAGCCGCGGCAGACGCGGTATTGATGATCACGCCGCGTTCGCCATCGGCGTCCGCTTCGGTTTCCGCAATCGCCGCTGCCGCAAGGCGCAGCATATTGAAGCTGCCGATCAGGTTGACGTTGATCACCTGGCTGAAGCTGGCCAGCGCGTGCGGGCCGTTCTTGCCAAGAATCTTCTCGCCACGCACGATGCCGGCGCAATTGACCAGGCCATTGAGGCCGCCAAAGGCCTTGACCGTCGCCTGCACGGCGGCTTCGGCCGCTGCTTCGTTGCTGATGTCCGCCACCACGCTGTGCGCGCCAAGGCGCTGGGCCTGGGCGGCAACGGCTTCGGCGTTCATGTCCACCAGCATCACTTTCGCGCCTGCGGCAACCAGCACCTCGGCAGTGGCTGCACCAAGGCCGGAAGCGCCACCCGTGACGATAAATATCTTGTTCTCGATCTGCATCATTGTTTCCCTGGATTCAAGCTGGAACGTTCTTCGCCGCGGCCTCTTGAGCCTTGGCGATTTCCTGGTTGCGCAAGATAAAGCGCTGCAATTTGCCGCTTGGGGTTTTCGGCAACTCGCTGACAAATTCGATTTCGCGGGGGTAGGAATGCGCCGCCAGACGCTTGCGCACGTGTTGCCGCAGCTCTTCGGCCAACGCAGGTTCTGCGCGGTATTGCGGGCTGAGCACGACAAAGGCCTTGACCAGTTCGGTGCGCTCCGGATCGGGTTTGCCGATCACTGCGGCCTCGACCACGGCCGGGTGTTCGATCAGCGCGCTTTCCACGTCGAACGGACCGACCCGGTAACCGGAGGTGGTGATCACGTCATCGCTGCGACCGACGAAGCTGATGCTGCCGTCCGGGTTCCACTCGACGGTGTCGCCACTCAGGTAATAGTTGCCGACAAAGGCCTTGGTCGGCCCGCCTTCGTAGCCGGCGAACCAGCACATCGGCGATTGGCTGCGGTCGATGGCCAGAATGCCCGGCTGGCCAACGCCCAGTTCCTTGTATTCGTCATCCAGGACCACGATGCGGTGGCCTGGCGAGGCAAAACCGGCCGCGCCCATGTGAATCGGATGTTCAAGGCCGTGGTGGTTGCACAGCACCATGCCCAGTTCGGTCTGGCCGTAATGGTCGTGGATCACCACGTCGAGGTTGTCGGCGAACCAGCGGATCACTTCCGGGTTCAGCGGCTCGCCGGCGCTGCTGACGATGCGCAGCTTGCCCTTGATCGATCTGGCGAATTCGTCGCCGCCGGCAATCAGCAAACGGTAGGCGGTCGGCGAACCGGTGAGATTGGTAATCCCGTACTTGTTGATCACCCGGCAGGTGCTTTCCAGGGTGAACGGGCCATCGTAAAAGGTGATCGGATGCCCCATGGCCATCGGCCCCGTGACACCGAAATAGATACCGTAGGCCCAACCCGGATCTGCGACGTTCCAGAAGGCGTCTTCCGGGCGCAGATCCACCGCATCGCGGGTGTAGCTCTGGAACGCAACGATGGCCTTGAGCGGCACCGACAGGGCTTTCGACGGACCGGTGGTGCCCGAAGTGAACATCAGCAGGAACGGATCTTCCCCGGTCAGCAATACAGGCTCACAGTCGGCGGAATAGTTGGCCAGTTCGGCCCAGAAACTGCAATCGCCACGAACCAGGCCCTGCCCTTTGGGGCCTGTGACGGTCACCGTGGTCGGGCAATCGGCGACTTCAGCCAGTTTCGGCCGGTTCACCGCATCGGTGACCACCACTTTGGCGCCAGAGCAGCTCAGGCGGTGCTCGATGGCTTTGGGGCCGAACGCGGTAAACAGCGGTTGATACACCGCACCGATGCGCCAGGTGGCGAACACGGTGATCAGCAGTTCGATATTGCGTGGCAACAGGCCGGCCACCTTGTCGCCTTTCTTCACGCCCAAGGCCTGCAGGTAATTGGCGAAACGCGCGGCCTTGTCCTGCAGTTCGGTGAAGGTATAGGTCGCACTGGTGCCGTCGCGTCCTTCCCAGAACAGCGCGATGCGGCCCGGCAAGGCATGCCGGTCACAACATTCGACACAGGCGTTGAGGGCGGTCAGATCGCCTGCGAGTGCGGTGTCGACGGTGTGCTGATAATTGAACTGAGAAGTAGCAGACAAGTAATCGCGCATTGCCAGAATCCCTCTGTGTTTCTTATTAGGTTGGGGGAACCGTAATCAACAGGGAAATACTCGCTCTGCGCGGGGTGTCGGGCAATGGTCAAAGTTATCAAGTTGTCTGACTGCTTTGGCCAAAGCCCGCAGGGTATCAAGCGATGAAACGCACCCCGGGTTTGGTGCGTTCGTCCACGGTCAGCTCGAACACATCCGGCCGCGCGTAGTGGCCGACCACGTCATAGTCGTAGCGGGCGCGTACCAGGTCGTCAGTGTCGATTTGCGCGGTGAGCAGACCGGCGCTGTCACGCAACGGTCCGGCGAGGATGTCGCCCATGGGACCTACGATCACACTGCCACCGGCGATCAATGGCCGATCCGCCGGCCAGTTGGCGATGTCCACGCCCAGGGCCTTGGGTGAGGCCTGGACCTGACAGGCACTGACCACGAAACAACGCCCCTCATGGGCGATGTGGCGCATGCTGACCTGCCACATCTCCCGTTCGTCCACGGTCGGCGCGCACCACACCTCCACGCCCTTGGCGTACATCGCCGTGCGCAGCAACGGCATCATGTTTTCCCAGCACACCGCCGCACCGACACGCCCGACCTGGCTGTCGATCACCGGCAGCGTCGAACCATCGCCCTTGCCCCAGATCAGCCGCTCGGTGCCGGTGGGCATCAGTTTGCGGTGCTTGGCCACCAGCCCGGCCTGCGGATCAAAGTACAGCGCGGTGCAGTACAACGTGCTGCCCGCACGCTCGATCACGCCGATCACCAGATTGGCCCCAGTGCGGGCGGACAGCGCCGCCAACGCCTCGGTTTCCGCGCCGGGCACGTCGATGGCATTGGCAAAATAGCGGGCAAAGGCTTCGCGACCTTCCGGCAGGCGATAACCCAATTGCGTACCAAAGCCCTCACCTTTGGGATAACCGCCCAGCAGCGCTTCCGGCATCACCACCAACCCGGCGCCGGATTCGATGATCGCGTTTTCATAGGACAGGATCTGTTCCAGGGTTTCAGCCTTGCCGCCGGGCAATGCGCCGATTTGCAGGGCCGCAACGATTGATTTGGGCATATCGGAAACTCCATTCGCATCAGGTGTTGCTCATTATCCAGCGTCACGCAATCATCAATAAAGACCGACTCACTGCTGAATGATATGAGCCAAATGAATATCACAGACATCGACCTCAACCTGCTCAAAGTCTTCGAAGCGCTGCACGAGGAGTCCAGCGCCAGTCGTGCCGCCTTGCGCCTGGGCGTGACGCAATCGGCGGTCAGTGCAGCACTGCGGCGGTTGCGCGAGGTGTATGGCGATCAGCTGTTCGTGCGCACCGGACGAGGCCTGGCCCCCTCGCTCAAGGCCAATCAGCTCAAGCCGGTGGTCAGCGATGCCCTGAACAAATGCCGGCAGAGCCTGGCGATGGTCGATCCGGCCGCACAGCAGTACGACGGTCGCTCGGTCACTGTGGGAATGTCGGATGATTTCGAAATTGCCTACGGCCGGCGGATGATTGAAGAAATCGCCCGTACCGCGCCGAAGCTGCGGCTGATTTTCCGCCAGACCCACAGCCAGATCGTCGCCCAGGCGTTGATGGAGCGCAGCATCGACCTGGCGATCACCGCGGGCGGGGTTGCCGAGCGGCTGCTCAGCCGTCAGGTACTGGGGGAAGGCGGATACCTGTGCCTGGCGGACCCGTCGAGCCTGGGCGCGGGCCAGCAGAGCATCAGTCTTGAAGAGTTTGTCGCCCGCGAACACATTCTGGTGTCGTCCGGCGGTTTTATCGGGATTACCGACGAGGGGTTGGCCGCGCTGGGGTTGAGTCGGCGGGTGTGCGCCTCGACCACGCACTTTGCCGCGCTGCCGCATTTGCTCAAGGGCAGCCAGGCCGTTGCGACCATTCCGGCTCATGCGGCGCAAAGCATCGCAACGCTCAGCGGACTGGCGTTGCTGCCCTGCCCCTTGGCGTTGCCACGTTACCCGATCGAGCTGGGCTGGCGCACCAGCACCCAACTCGATCCGGTGGTGTTGAAAGTGCGTGAAGCGATTGTCGCAAGTTTCGCGTGACAGCCGATATTACTTGTTGGCGGCCATCAGGCGATTGACTTCACTGCGCACCATGTTGGCGAATTCCGGGGGCGACATACCGTCCAGCTCGGCGCGCACCCATTCCGCCCACTTGCCTTTGCGCTTGGCCCGTTCGCCGAACAACCGCGCGGCCTCA
Organism: Pseudomonas sp. Pseusp16; assembly: GCF_047324915.1. NCBI lineage: Bacteria > Pseudomonadati > Pseudomonadota > Gammaproteobacteria > Pseudomonadales > Pseudomonadaceae > Pseudomonas > Pseudomonas sp. Pseusp16. Next base: position 1,851,644 of record NZ_CP168522.1, read on the forward strand.
CCCTTGGCTTTGCCCAGATTGTTTTGCCAGAGTTCGAACAGACGGGATTTCTCGTCTTCAAGCGCAGCGCGCTCGGCGAGGGGTTTGTCGGCCAGATTGAAGCTCATGGGATTTTCCTGCTGCGTAAAATAGGCGACATCTTACACTGTAGGACGAAATGTCCTGCGCCGGTTTTTCAGCAAGATGGCCTCACTGGGCAAAATAGCTGCAACTTTTCCGACAACCGCAGACTCCATTGTTCACTGTCCACTTACCTGCAAGGAGTACTTCAATGGTCCGCAAAACCACCGCGCAAGCCGCCGAAGACCAAATCAAGGATCTGGCGTTCAGCGAACTTCAACGGCTGATCGAAGAGTCGGAAAAACTGCTGAAAAGCAGCGCTTCACTGGTCGGGGAAGAAGCGGAGACCCTTCGCGGACAAATCGCGCTGAAACTCCGGCAAGCCAGGGATTCGGTAACCAGCGTGCGCGACCGGACGCTGCCCGCGGTCGAGGCCACTGAAACCTATATCGGCGGGCATCCATGGCAAACCGTGGCGATTTCTGCCGGGTTCGGCCTGGTGGTGGGGTTGTTGTTGGGGCGGCGCTAAATACTGGCAAAAACTGAACCCTGTGTGGGAGCGGGCTTGCTCGCGAAGGCGGTGTGTCAGCAACCAAGCTATCGGCTGACACGACGCCTTCGCGAGCAAGCCCGCTCCCACAAGGCTGACAGCGTCAGACGCCCGCCAGCTCCCGCAGGTTCGCCAGCGTCTTGGCATCCAGCTCGATGCCGTTGACCTGCGACCTGGCGCGCTGATGATGACGCCGGTCACCCGGCAAGCGCTTCAAGCCGACCCCGTGCATTTGACGCACCAGTTCCTGGCTGCGTTCGGCAAAGCTTTGCCCCGCCGCTTTGCCCGGATCGATCACGATCAGCAATTGGCCAGTCCAGGGCGTCTTGGCGCCAGGGTGGTTCTTCCAGTCGAATTCGAAGGAAAAATTCCCCCCGGTCAGTGCCGCCGCCAGCAGCTCGACCATCATCGACAACGCCGAGCCCTTGTGCCCGCCAAACGGCAGCAACGCGCCGCCCTCGAGAATTGCTTTCGGGTCTGTGGTCGGCTGGCCGAGGCTGTCCACGCCCATCCCTGCCGGCAAGCGTTTACCCTCGCGCGCGGCAATTTGCACATCACCATGGGCAATGGCACTGGTGGCAAGGTCGAAGACAATCGGTTCGCCGTCGGCCCGCGGGGCGGCGAAGGCAATCGGGTTGGTGCCGAACAGCGGCCGGTCGGCACCGTGGGGCACCACGCAGGTCATGCTGTTGACCACACTCAAGGCCACCAGGCCTTCATAGGCAAAAGGTTCGACATCCGGCCACAGCGCAGCGAAATGGTGTGAGTTGCGAATCGCCAGTACCGCGATTCCGGCGCTCCGCGCTTTCTCAACCAACAGCTCGCGTGCGGCCGCCAGGGCCGGTTGCGCAAAACCGTTGGCGGCATCGACCCGCACGAAACCTGAAGCCACATCTTCGACGATCGGAACGGCCTGGCCGTTGACCCAGCCACTTTGCAGCGTGGACACATAACCCGGCATCCGGAACACGCCGTGGCTGTGCGCGCCGTCGCGCTCGGCGCCCGCGCAGTTTTGCGCCAGCACCCTGGCGACATCGGCCGAGGTGCCGTGACGCAAGAAAATCTTCTCCAGCAAAGCGCTCAACGCTTCAAGGGACAGGTATTGCGAGACCGCAGTGGACGCGTGATCGTGTGGCGCAGACATCTGAAGCTCCAGACTAATTATTGGAGGGGGCAACAGCGTACGTAGACCGCCGATTAACAACGCGCCGGGAGCGAGCTGTCAACCCTTCGATTGCGCAGGCTGGCACGAACGCCAGCCGCCCATGCGTTAACTATCTACCGCCTGCGCCCCGGCGCCGATTTTTCGTCTCGACGCTCCTTCCATTGGCGTATTGCGCCGCGCCTCAACGTTGGTCCACCGGGCAGGTCCACGAATTCTCCCATCCGAAAAGAACGCAGCACTCTGGCGAAAAATAAACGCACTTTGATGGGTAATTGCCATGACTGATGTTCTCGCAGACTTCCCCCAAGGTTAGAATGCACGAAATCAGGATGAGCCAATGACCGACCACACGCTCTCGGAAGCCGAATACGACGCCATCACCGATGCCGCAGCGCATTGGTGCATGCGCCTGCACGCCAATGATTGCACTGAGCAAGAGCGCCAGGCGTTCGCGCAATGGCGGGATGCGCATCCGCTCCACGCCTTCGAGTACGAGGCGATGCTGGATATCTGGGATGTTGCCGGGGACCTGCCTTGCCCCGCCCCCGTCATGCCGATGGTTCATGCCAAACCGCAGACGCCCTGGCGCACCATGGGCATAGCGGCTGCCGTGTGTGCCCTGGCGTTACCGCTGGCCGCGTACAGCGGCTGGCACCTGGGCTGGCTGCCCAACTCGTACCAGCATTTCGAATCGACCGACAATGTCCGCACGGTCACCTTGAACGATGGCAGTCAGGTTGAGTTGAACCTGGGCAGCGAGCTGACCTACAGCAACTACAAGAATCAGCGGCAAGTCACGCTGAAAAAAGGCGAGGCGTTCTTCAGCGTCAGCCATGACACTCGTCACCCGTTTATCGTCAAGGCGGCTGAAGGCCGCATACGCGTGACCGGGACCAAGTTCAACGTCTGGATGTATGAAGACCAGGTGAAGGTGAACCTGATCGAAGGCTCGGTGCTGGTCAGCAGCAACGATAACCTGTCCGGCGACGGACTGCGGCTGGGTCCGGCGATGCAGGCAAGCTATCGCCGCGGCGATTTCACTCCGCGCATCAGCGATACCTATGACAACGACAGTTCGCTGGCCTGGCGCCAGGGCAAACTGGTGCTCGACGATCTGGCGCTGGCCGATGCATTGCCATTGATCAACCGTTACCTGGAAAAGCCGTTGAAGATCGCTGACAACAGCACCGGTTCGATCCACATCGGCGGCATCTACAGCATCAAGGAGATCAACGGCCTGGTGAAGTCCCTGCCCCGCGTGCTGCCGGTGTACCTGACGCGCAATGACAACGGCAATCTGGTGGTCAACGCGATTCCGCAAAAGACCCCAAAAAGCTGAAAAGGCCGCAACCCTTGCCGGGTGCGGCCTTCCTCGTTCGTTTCAGCACCCCTTCAGATCACTGCGTGGCCACCTTGGCGGGCTTTTCATCCTGCTGACGGATGGTCTGTAGCTGATACTGCGGATCGGCGGTGATCTGTTGCTCGGTGAACGGCAATACGCTCAATTGTTTGTTCGAAAACGCCTGGGTCTGGTCCCGGGAATACTTCGACGCCGGGTCGCTCGATAACGAAAACGCCAACAACCCTTTGGCCTGTGGCCCCTGCTCGTCAAAGGTCACCACCTGCAAGTAGCTGGTGCCGCTGACCACTTCACGCTTGCCGTCGGACCTTGGCACGCTCTGGATCGCGTTATAGATCCCCAGCATGCCCGGCCCGCCGTGAATCGATGTTTGCTGGCTACCGCTGCTGACCACCTGGATATCGCCCCAGCGGCTGTCTGGTTTGAGACCAGCAGCGCTGACTTGTTCGACCGAGGCCAGCATCGCCGCCCGCAGCGCCTGCGCCACGTTCGGACGATCGACCGCCAGGCCACGCGGGGTGTGTTGCGGGTCTAGCGGATCGAACGCCACGCGCCAGACATCAGGGACCGGCTCCAAGGCCTCCATGACATTCTGGAAGTGGACAAAGCCAAGGCCACTGTTCAGGTTTGCCGTGCGATCCCACGTTTTGAGGCTGGCGCACAGTGGCGTGAGCGCTTTTGCGTCGGCACCGAGATTTTTCGCGCAAAACTGCAGCAGATCAGGCATCACTAGAGCGGCCTGATAAACCTGATCGTCCATGACCATGTGTTGCAAGTCCGCCGGCGCGACCTTGGCCAGCGTATGCAAGCGATCCAGCGCAAAACGCGAACGCAAGCCCAGTGGCTGATTGTCCTGGCTGATCAATGGCGAGTAGCCGGTCAGTGGTTGTGCCGGGTTGGCCAGCCACGCCGAATCGTTGGAGTGCTGGACAAAATCCTTGCGCAGCAACTGCGGTAGTTTGTCCGAGGCATAGATGCCGGCCTGCGCGGCCAGCGGGTCGATGTCCCAGGCACAGGCACTGTTGGAACCGTCGAGGATGATCATCTGCAGGCCGATCCGCGGATCGCTGCACTGGGCGAGCTTGGCAGCACTGACGTTGGGCACCACCGACAGGTTCATGTACAGCGTCTGCCCCTGATCGTCCGCCGCCAGCGTGTTGACCCAAGGAATCCCCTGGATCTTGTGCACCGAGTCCTGGAAATCCTTGAGGTTGTCAGCGCGGTTCATTGCGTACCACTGTTGCAGCACGCGGTCGTTATCCAGGTTGGCATCGCGCAGGCTGTAGGCGTACCGGTGGTCCCAATCCAGCTTTCCTGGCCATTGCACCACCGGGCCGAACTTCGAGCTGTAGATCACACGGGAAACCGCCTGGACCTGCCCGTCCGCCTGTTTGACGTTGACGGTCAGGGTTTGCTTGTCCATTGGCAGGGACTGGCCGTCGAGCAGGTAACGGGTCGAATCCTTGGGGTCGAGTTGCAGACGGTACAGCGTGAAGTGCCTGGAGGAATCCACGGTGTGGGTCCAGGCCAGATGTTGATTGAAACCGATGTTGATCACCGGCAGGCCGGGCAACGCCGCGCCCATCACGTCCAGTTTGCCGGGAATGGTCAGGTGCATCTGATAAAAACGCATGCCGCCCACCCACGGAAAGTGCGGATTGGCCAGCAACATGCCGCGCCCGTTGAAAGAACGCTCGCTGCCGACCGCGACGGCATTGCTGCCCCGGTCCAGGGCAAAGCGCTGCATCCGCGTGGCGGCCACCTGGAAATCGGCGTTTGACGCCAGAGTGACCGCCTCAGGCGGCGCGGCTCCGGCCAGGGCCTCGGCAAATTGCCCGACTCCGCCCTCGACCAGCAGGCGCCGGGTCAATTTCACCAGATCCATCGTCGTGATATCCCGCACCCAGTCGCCCTGGCATTGCGCCGGCAAACCCTGTGCGCGACGTTCGGCCAGCGAACGGTTATACCCCGCCACGTAACCCTCAATGAGTTCGCGGACCTGCGGAATTTGCGCCTGCCAGAAACCGGCCACGGCCTGTGGTGTATTCAACCAGGTGAAAAACACATCACTGACCCGGTTCTCCCGCTCTTCGACGGTGAATTGATCCGGTCCGAAATACCGTGAGCGCTCACCATTGACCGTAGCGATCTCGTTAGCCAGCAGGCACAGGTTGTCCTGGGCGTAGGCATAGCCGATGCCGTAGCCGAGCCCGCGCTCGTTGTCGGCACGGATGTGCGGCACGCCGAAACCGGTTCGTCGGATGTCCGCGCTCGTTTGCGCAGGCGAACCGCTCGCGCTCGCAGCAAGGCTCAGCCCCAGGCTCAACCCCAGTGTCACACCCGCCAGGCTCAACCTGGCTAACTGGCTGGAAATAATCACGCTCGCTCCTGATCGAAAAAACGATGGCCACTGCTGCGCATACCCGCACGCACCGTGCCTCCCTGTAGGGACGAAGCTCACACCAGAAATTTAGGGTTTTACCGCGCATTGGCGCAAGGACTGACAGGTTGATCACGCGGTGGCGACAAAATTTCTACATTCGAGCCTTCATGATTTGCGCTGCTCATACGTCTAGTCATGTAAGAGCGCCCACTTTTTCCTGATCAGGCTCTGAAAAGGAGTTTTTGCAATGTACAACTCGCGACTGCCAACGGACGGTAGCAACGCGCCAAAGGGTGCTTCCATGGGAGTTGGCGTATTCGAGCCGCGTAGCGATCGCCACGGCAACGAGCGCATCAGGATCCTGCTCAAAAGCTATGGCCTGCGCACCAGCCTGATCCGCCTGAAAGTCATCGATGCCTTGCTGGCAGCCGCCGAAAGCGACCGCAGCCTTGGCGTACGCGGCGTGCACAGCCAATTGCTGGACCTGGATATTCCATTGTCCTTTCTCAGCGTGCGTGAAGTGCTAAAGCGCTTGTGCAGCGAAGGCGTGATTGTCCTCAACCCCGACAAAAGCTACAGCCTGCACCCTCAGGCTGCCGCCATCCTGCGCAACCCGTGATCGAATGATCAGGGCTTGACCTTGCGGCGCATCACGCCATTGATGACCACCACGACCACCGCCACGCCTATGGCGATGTACTGGAACATTTTTTCGCTGATGACACCGGTATTCTGCAACCAGGAAAGGCCAAACATGATCCCCAGTACCACCAGGGAGATCAGAATCGAGTATTTCAAACGTTGCGACTGAGTCATTGCGGGTTCCTGAATCTGAAAAATGTATCCGGTTTGTATCGACATGCATGCCAGGCGCTTACCCTGTTTCGGGAATGACCTGCTATAAGCGCGGTCTCATGTTACAGCCGATGAAGATTTTTAGCTTCATTACGGCGATAACATGAGGATTTCCAAAATGTTGCGTCGAATCACACTGCTGATTCCACTGTTTGCCCTCCTGACCCTGAGCGGTTGCATTATTTACCCCCATGGGGGCCGGCACCACGATCACTACTACGGCCATGGCGGACCGGGTTACTACCAACATCGTTAACGGCGGCTCAATGTCCCGAGTCCTTTCTGTAAAAGTCATTGCCAGGCTGGGCACACAGCTCTACCAGCCAATCGACAAACACCCGCACCCGCCGGGATAACTGGCGGTGCGGCGGATACAGCGCCGTCATCGGCATGCCCGGTGGCGGCACTTCCCTCAGCACTTCAATCAAACGCCCCTCCGCCAGCTGCCGCGCCACATGATAGTACGGCGTCTGCACCAGACCATATCCGGCCTCGCACGCCGCCAGATAGCCATCGGCACTGTTGACCGCCACCTGCTTGGGCAGGTCGAGCGACTGCACCTGGCCATCCACGACAAACTCCAGCCCATAGCGTTTTCCGCTGCTGCTGGAGAAGTACTCGACCACCTGATGCCCGCGCAGGTCATCCAGGGAACGAGGCGTTCCGTGCCGCTGCAGATAATCAGGGCTGGCACAGGTCACCTGATCCATCATCACCAGCGGCCGCGCCACCAACGAATCGTCCAGCGTCGAGCCACCGCGCAACACGCAATCGACACCTTCGCGAATCAGGTCGACCGGCCGGTCATTCAAGCCGATTTCCAGCTCGATCAAGGGATAGCGGGCGGTGAATTGCGGCAGCGCCGGGATCACCACCAGGCGCCCCACTCCCGCCGGCATGTCCACGCGCAACAGCCCCTTGGGATTGTGCCGTGCTGCACTGAACACCGCTTCGGTCTCTTCAAGATCCGCCAGCAAGCGTACGCAACGTGGGTAATAGGCCGCACCGTCGAGCGTCAGGCTGATCTGCCGCGTGGTGCGTTGCAACAGTTGCACCCCCAGATGCGCCTCCAGTTGCTTGATCAGGATGGTTACCGAGGCCCGGGGCAATTGCAGGCTGTCGGCGGCCCTGGCAAAGCCACCCAGCTCGACGATTCGGGTAAAGACGCGCATGGCATTGAAACGGTCCATTGCTGGCTCCACCGGCAGATTGTTTAGATTTAACGAATAGTGATAGCCGTTTTAGCCGGTTTATCTTGTTTTTGTCGAGATGAACAATGGCGATTCACTTCACAGGGAGCTGATTTCATGCACACACGTCAATTGGGAAAAAACGGTCCGCAGGTTTCGGCCATCGGCCTGGGTTGCATGGGTATGACCGATTTCTATACCACCGGCACGGACACCCGCGAAGCCACCGCCACCCTGCATCGCGCGCTGGAACTGGGCGTCAACCTGCTCGATACCGCTGATATGTACGGCCCGCACAGCAATGAAGAACTGATTGGCAAGGCCATTGCCGGCAAGCGCGACCAGGTGTTCCTGGCCAGCAAGTTCGGTATCGTCCGCGACCCGGCGAACCCCGGCGCCCGGGGCGTCAACGGTCGGCCGGAATACATTCGCCAGTCCATCGACGGCAGCTTGAAACGCCTCGGCGTGGATACCCTTGACCTGTATTACCAGCACCGCATCGACCCGCAGGTGGCCATTGAAGAAACCGTTGGCGCCATGGCCGATCTGGTCAGTGCCGGCAAAGTCCGTTATCTGGGATTGAGCGAGGCCTCGGTGACGACACTGGAACGGGCGCACAAGGTTCATCCGATCAGTGCGTTGCAAAGTGAATATTCGCTGTGGAGCCGCGATCAGGAAGAAAACGGTTGCCTGGCAGCCTGCCAGCGCCTGGGCGTCGCCTTTGTGCCTTATAGCCCGTTGGGCCGGGGGTTTCTGACCGGCGCATTGAAAAGTCCGGATGATTTCGCCGCAGACGATTACCGCCGTTTCAGCCCGCGCTTCCAGGGCGAAAACTTCGCGAAGAACCTGCTGCTGGTGCAGCAAGTGCAGGCCCTGGCGGCGGAAAAAGGCGTGACGGCGGGCCAACTGGCGCTGGCGTGGGTGCTGGCCCAGGGTGATTACCTGATTCCGATTCCCGGCACCAAGCAACGTAAATACCTGGAAGAAAACGTGGCCGCACTGCAGGTGACGCTGAGCGCCGAAGAGCTGCACGCGCTGGAGTCGGTCTTTGCGGCTAATGCCACCGCTGGCCTGCGTTATCCGGAGGAAGTCATGAAGCTGCTCGACCGGTAAGGGTCACCGGCCCGTTCGATGAATCGGGCGGGCCGGGTAACACGGCTTCAGGCCTTGGCCGGGAGACCATTGCACCTGACGATTTTGTAATGTGCCCCTCATCTGCCTGACAGCGTTGATCTACCATCATCGAACGGCGGATCTTTGTAGTACTTCGAAACACTCCTTGAATGCCTGACCGGGAAAAATGGTCAGAATGCGTTTTTTGCCCGTTAGCCGAGACGAATCCCATGCGAAACCCTCTGCGTCTGATCGCCCTGAGCGCCCTGTTCATTTCTTCCCTGGCCCAGGCCGCCGACCTCATTCCGATCGAGGTTCATCGCGACGCCAATTGTGGTTGCTGCAAAAAGTGGATCACCCACCTGGAGGCCAATGGCTTCAAGGTCGAAGACCACGTCGAAGCCAACATGAGTGAGTTCAAGCAACAGCACGGTGTACCGCCGCGCCTGGCGTCGTGCCACACCGCATTGATCAATGGCAAATTCGTCGAAGGTCATGTCCCGGCCGATCAGGTCCTGGCCTTGAGCAAGCGCGACGATCTGCTCGGTGTCGCCGCCCCCGGCATGCCCATGGGGTCGCCCGGCATGGAAATGGATGGCATGAGCGATGCCTATCAGGTCATTGGCCTGAAAAAGGACGGCACTGACGTGGTGGTTGCGGACTACCCCGCCCATTGATGTCCGGCGCATACCTCGGGCTGTTTTTCGCCGCATTCGGCGCCGCCACGCTGCTGCCGTTGCAATCCGAAGCCGTGCTGGTCGCACTGCTGCTCAGCGATCGGTATTGGCTCTGGGCGCTGCTGGCAGTGGCAACGCTGGGCAACGTCCTGGGGTCGCTGCTTAACTGGTGGCTGGGGCGCGGGATCGAGCGGTTCCGCGACCGGCGCTGGTTTCCGGTGAGCCCCCGACATCTGGAAAAAGCCCGGTTTCATTACCAACGCTACGGCCATTGGTCATTACTGCTCAGTTGGCTACCGGTGATCGGCGATCCGCTGACGCTGGTCGCCGGGGTCATGCGCGAGCCACCGGGGCGGTTCCTGCTGATCGTCACCCTGGCCAAAGGCGCCCGTTATGGTGTACTGGCCGTGGCGACATTGGGCTGGATGGGTTGAACCATCAAGGGCGGCGATTGCCTGTGCTTAATGTCGCCCTAATCGAGCCGATCCAGCATCGGCGGATTTTCCATGGAGTTGCCCCATGCCGCGCCCCCTCTCCCGCTGGTTACACGGCCTGTTGCTGACCGCCGCACTGCCCGCCATCGCCCAAGCCGAAGGACCGGCATACGGTCCCGAACTCCAGGGTTTCGACTATCCGTACACCCTCAAGCACTTTGCGTTCGAATCCCAGGGCCAGTCCCTGCAAATGGGTTACATGGACGTCGCCGCCCACGGTAAGGCCAATGGTCGCAGCGTGGTGCTGATGCACGGCAAGAATTTCTGCGGCGCCACCTGGGACAGTTCGATCAAAGCCCTCAGCGACGCCGGCTATCGGGTCATCGCCCCGGATCAGATCGGCTTCTGCACCTCCAGCAAACCGGCGCACTATCAGTACAGCTTCCAGCAACTGGCGACGAACACCCAGCAATTGCTCAAGGCGCTGGGCATCCAGAAAGCCACCCTGCTGGGGCATTCCACCGGCGGCATGCTCGCCACTCGCTATGCCTTGCAATACCCCGAACAAGTTGAGCAACTGGCGCTGGTCAACCCTATCGGCCTGGAGGACTGGAAAGCCCTCGGTGTGCCCTATCGCACGGTTGATCAATGGTACGAACGCGAACTCAAACTCAGCGCCGACGGTATCCGCAACTACGAACGCAGCACGTATTACGGCGGCCGCTGGAAACCTGAATTCGATCGCTGGGTCGAGATGCTCGCCGGCCTGAACAAAGGCCCGGGGCATACGCAAGTCGCGTGGAACTCGGCGCTGATCTACGACATGATCTTCACCCAGCCGGTGTACTACGAATTCCACAACCTGCGGATGCCGACCCTGCTGTTGATCGGAACGTCCGATACCACCGCCATCGGCAGTGACATCGCCCCTCCCGAGGTCAAGGCGAAGATCGGGCACTACGACGTCCTCGGCAAACAGGTGGCCAGGCTGATTCCCCAGTCCACGCTGGTCGAATTCCCTGGCATGGGCCACGCGCCACAGATGGAACAACCGGCACAATTCCACCAGGCCCTGCTCGCCTGGCTGAACAAGAGCAACCCCGTGCGTTGAAGAGGAAAGGCTGATGCCTGTACAGATTGCAGTGCTTGATGATTGGCAGGATGTGGCGCGGGACGTGGTGGACTGGTCGGCGCTGGACAGCGTCGGCCAGGTGAGCTTTCTCCATGACTACCCCACCGATAACCCATCCCTGGCCGAGCGCCTGGCCGGGTTTGAGGTGATTTGCGTAATGCGCGAACGCACCCGCTTCGATGAAGACCTGCTGCGCCGCCTGCCTAAGCTCAAACTGCTGGTGACCGGCGGCATGCGCAACGCCGCGCTTGACCTGAAAGCCGCCGCCGCACTGGGCATTCAGGTCTGCGGCACCGACAGCTACAAACACGCCGCACCGGAACTGACCTGGGCGCTGATCATGGCCGCAACCCGCAACCTGGTGGTCGAAGCCAATGCCTTGCGCGCCGGCCAGTGGCAACAAGGCCTGGGTGGCGACCTGCATGGCAAGACGCTGGCGATCCTCGGTCTGGGCAGCATCGGCCAGCGCGTCGCGCAGTTCGGCCAGGTGTTCGGCATGCGCGTCATTGCCTGGAGTGAAAACCTCACCGCCGAACGTGCGGCGCAAGTCGGTGTGACCTATGTCAGCAAGCAGGAACTGTTCGAACAGGCCGACGTGTTGTCGGTGCACCTGGTGCTCAGCGACCGCAGTCGAGGCCTGGTGGACGCGCAAGCACTGGGCTGGATGAAGCCCACGGCGCTGCTGGTAAACACCGCTCGCGGGCCGATTGTCGATGAAGCGGCCTTGATCAAGGCACTGCAGAAACAGCGGCTGGCTGGTGCCGCTCTGGACGTCTTCGAACACGAGCCCCTGCCCGCCCACCACCCGTTCAGGACGCTGGACAACGTGCTGGCAACACCCCATGTCGGGTACGTGAGCCAACAGAACTACCAGCTGTTTTTCTCGCAAATGATCGAGGACATCCAGGCCTGGTCTGCCGGCTCCCCCATTCGTTTGCTGGGCTGATCGCGCGCCAACGTTCATCGTCGAAACACCGCCCGGATGTTTTGCTCGACGAAAATCCCATGTGGGAGCGGGCTTGCTCGCGAAGAGGCCGTAACATTCAACATCATCATTGACTGGTACACCGCCTTCGCGAGCAAGCCCGCTCCCACAGGGATCTTCAGCGCACACAAAGCTGCGCAAGGCTCAAAACCATGCCTGCGCCCCGATATGAGCTTTCCTTGAAAATACCGCCAGTACGTAATGAATAATTGTTCTTGCTGCGGTGTTCTCATGACATCAACCGTGAACATAAGATTGCCGGGGGCAGACAGCCCCCTTCAATTGTTCAAGCCGTTGGCTGTTTCGACCTTGCGCTGCATCCGGCGGGCGCGACCTGATCTGAAACGCATGAACCTGTGGAGCCAAGCCCATGAGTATTCGTTTTGCTGTTCTGATGACCCCGCTGTTGCTGACCGTTGCGTTGTCCGGCACTCTCGCCCTGGCCAACGGTGGCGGCGGCGGTGACGAGCCTCCCCCCAGACCCCATTGCCCGAAAGGTCAGGTGCTCGATACCCGATCGCAGCGCTGCGTCAGGCAGACCAGCAACCTGGTGCCTGACGAAGACCGCACCAACTATGCCTATCAACTGGCCAAGGACGGGCGTTACGAAGAAGCCCTTGCCCTGCTTGACACACTGAAACAGCCAAATACGGCAAAGGCGTTGAACTATCGCGGCTACGCCACGCGTAAACTGGGACGTACCGACGAAGGCATCGGTTATTACCTGCAATCGGTAAAACTCGACCCGCAATACGCGCAAGTCCGTGAATACCTCGGCGAGGCCTATGTGGTCAAAGGCCGGCTGGACCTTGCACAGGAGCAACTGCAGCAGATCAAAGCCATCTGCGGCAATACCCGGTGCGAGGAGTACCAGGACCTGGCCGAAGCCATCAACGATTCATCGAAAACCTGACAACCCGAGCGGACGGAGGTCGCCATCGCCAGCGATCAGACAATACGAACGGAACTGTACCAGCACCTGGCGCGTTTATGGCGCTACGGCCTGCTGCTGTCCCGACAACGGCATGTCGCCGATGACCTGGTACAGGCCACCTGCGTGCGGGCGCTTGAGCGGGCCGGACAATACGAGCAGGGAACGCGCATGGACCGCTGGCTGCTGAGCATTCTGCATTCGATCTGGCTCAACGAAGTCCGCGCCCAACGGGTGCGTCAAGGTCAGGGCTGGGTGGATGCCGATCAGGCCTTGTCGTTCGATGGAGAATCCGTGGCGCAGACCCACGTGTTGGCGGCACAGGTCATCCGGCGCGTCGATGCATTGCCCGAGGCCCAGCGCGAAACCGTGTTTCTCGCCTACGTCGAAGGGTTGTCCTACCGCGAAGTCGCCGATGTGCTGCAAGTGCCCATCGGCACGGTCATGAGTCGCCTTGCCACCGCTCGTGCGAAATTGGCCGAATACCCACCGTTGCACTCGGTGCCCAACCCTAACCGAGGAGAACATTGATGAGCGCAAGACCCTCGGACGAACAACTGGTGGCGTACCTCGACAACCAACTCGATGCCGAGCAGCGCTCGCGCATCGACGCGGCCATCATCGCCGACCCTATGCTCGGCCTGCGTCTGCAATGGCTGAATCGCAGTAGCCTGCCGTTCAAGGAAGCCTACGATGAACTGGCCCGGCAGGCCCCGGTGGATCGCCTGCAGGCCATGCTCGCAACGCTGCCCTCTCCGGTCCGCCCTGCGCTCAATCGACGCTGGTTCCTTGCCGCGGCGGCCGGACTGTTGGCCGGCGGCGTGTTGGCGGACCGTTTGTTCCTCGGCTGGCAAGCGAGCCAGAAGACACACAACTGGCGCGGCCTGGTGGCCGATTACATGGCGCTCTACGTGCCGGAAACCCTGGACCATTTACCCGCTGATGAAGCCAGCCAACGGGCACAGCTGCGGACCATCGATGCGCGCCTGGGCCTTGACCTCGCACCGGCAAAACTGAGCCTGCCCCGTGCCGAGTTCAAGCGTGCGCAAATCCTCGAGTACGACGGTGCGCCCATCGCCCAGATCACCTACCTCGATCCGGCGCACGGCCCCATGGCGCTGTGCGTCACCCGCTCCAACAGCGGCAGCCGCCATTTCGCCCGGGAACAGCGGCGCGAGCTGAACATCGTGTATTGGGCAGACATGGAACACGCCTGGATGCTGATCGGGCATCAGTCGATGACGGATCTGGAGGAGATGGCCAAGCTGTTGCGCAGTCGGCTGAGCGCTTGATAGTCGTTTTTTTCACCTGGACGCATCAGGCCGAAGGCGGCAACCACAAGCGAAACCTCGCCCCGCCCAGCGGCGAGGCTTCCACTGTCAGCGTGCCACCCTGGACCTCCAGCGCGCGGCGGCTGATCGCCAGACCCAGTCCGAAACCACCCGTGGCGCGGTCGCGGCTGCGGTCGAGGCGGTAGAACGGCTCGAAAATCCGCTCGCGCTCGTCATCCGGAATGCCGATGCCGTCATCGTCGACCCAGATCTCACAGCCGCCGGCGTGCACCTGCACACCGATCTGAATACGCTTCTCGCAATAGCGCAGGGCGTTGCGCAGCAGGTTTTGCAAGGCACGGGCGGTCAGGCGCGGGTCCAGGCTGAAGCGTTCGAGCTGGCCGTGCAGCAGCACGTCGATGACAATTTCCGGGGAGTCCATTTCTTCGTCGACGCTGCCAAGGATGCTGTCGATGAATTCATCCAGCGACACCTCGACCTGCTCCGTCAGCCGCGCCGGGTTTTGCAGGCGACTGTAGGACAGCAGCTCCAACACCAACTCATCGAGCTCCCGGATGTGCGCCACCAGGCTTTGCAAGCGCTCGCGGCTGGCCGCCGGCAAGTCATCGGACAGCGCCAGCGCCAGGCCGAAGTCCAGGCGCGTCAGCGGCGTGCGCAACTCGTGGGACACCGCATTGAGCAAATCCCGCTGCTGGTTGAGCAGGTTCTCGATATCGCCGGCCATGGTGTCGAACACACTGGCCAGGCTGCCGATGTTGGAATTCGGGGAAATTTGCGTGCGTTCGCTCAAGTGGCCCTTGCCAAAGCGTTCGGCCGCGCCCTTGAGGCGTTCCAGGTCACGCCAGTGCGGGCGCAGCCACAGCAACAGGCAGGCGAGCATGGTCGCGCCGATCAGGACGTTGATGCTCCAGTACAACAGGTTGACGTCCAGCGGATCCGGGGGCACGACCATTTGCACCACGGTGCGCTCATTCAGCGGCGCGACCGCCAGCGTGCGCCAGCCCCAGTCGCCCACGCGCACGACGTTCTCGCCACGGCGCAAGCGCTGCTGTTCATCAGGCGTCAGGCTGCTGTCGTCATTGTCACTGAGCACAATGTGCAGTGGATTGAAGTCCTTGTCCATTTCAGCGGCCAGGGCCGGCCACTGTTCGGCCGGGGCCGCGTGAAACTGTTTGACGATCAGCGTTTGCAGCCCACGGGAGTAATCGAGGTTGTAGGTGACAAAGCGTTCGTGGAACACCTTGATCACCAGATCCGGCACCAGGTAGATCGCCGCGCTGAACGAGACGATGGTCACCAGGTACAGACGAAAGAGGATTCTGAACATCGGCTCAACATTCCCACTCGGAACGACTGAACAGGTAGCCTTTGCCCCACACAGTCTTGATCTTGCGCGCCTCGCCGGCGTGGTCGTCGAATTTGCGCCGCAACTTGGAAATCGCCACGTCCACCGAACGGTCGGTGCCGTTGAATTCGATGCCGCGCAGGCGCTGCAGGATCTGGTCGCGGCTCAACACCTCACCGGCATGCCGGGCCAGCACCACCAGCAGGTTGTATTCGCCGCTGGACAGTTCCACCAATTGCCCGCGCCAGGTCACGGTGCGTTCGGACAAATCGATGCACAGGTTACCCATCAGAATGCGGTCATTGGCGGTCTGCGGCTCGCTGAGGCTGCTGCGGCGCAACAAGGTCCGCACCCGGGCCAGCAGCACCCGCGGTTCGCACGGCTTGGTGACGTAGTCGTCGGCGCCCATTTCCAGGCCCAGTACCTGGTCGTGGCTGTCGTCGCGGGCGGTGAGCATCAGGATCGGCAAGGTCGCCGAATCGGCGCGCAGCAGGCGACAGACCTGCAAGCCGTCGAGGCCGGGCAGCATCAGGTCGAGGATCACCAGGTCCGGCGGATTGAGCCGCGCACGTTCGCGCACCTGATCACCGCGACCGATCACGCTGACGGAATAACCGTTGCGCTCCAGGTAGCTGGCAATCAGTTCGGCGAGGGCGGTGTCGTCTTCGACCAGGAGGATGTTGGGCATGGGGTGTTTCCAGAAAGAGCCGTGGCGCCTGTACCGGCCTCTTCGCGGGCAAGCCCGCTCCCACAGGGGACCGCATTTCAATGTGGGAGCGGGCTTGCCCGCGAAGGCGGCCTGACAGACGCAATAAAATTCAAGGACTGAAGGATATACGCCCTCACTCGTCCCTGAGTAAAACCCTTACACAATTTCACACAGCACCAACAAAGCTTCACCGCTAACCTCGCTGGCGCCCAGTAGGATGCCGGGAGTCTTTATTGGGGTATGACATGTCGAAAAATCTGCTTGCCAGGCTCAGCCTGATTGCGCTTGCGATGACACTGGGCGCGTGTGACAAGTCCTCGAACGCCGAGGAACAGGCGCCGCTGGCCACGGTTCGCATCGAAACCATCGAAGCGCAGCCACTGACCATCAGCAGCGAACTGAGCGGACGGATTGCCGCCCCGCGCATCGCTGAAGTGCGTGCCCGGGTCGCCGGCGTGGTCTTGCAACGGACCTTCCGTGAAGGCAGTGACGTGAAACAGGGTGATGTCCTGTTCCGCATCGACCCGGCGCCGTTCAAGGCTGACCTGGACAGTGCCGAAGCGGCGTTGCGCAAGGCCGAAGCCAACGCGTTCCAGGCCAGATTGCAGGAGCAACGCTACGCCCAGTTGATCGACGACAAGGCCATCAGCGGCCAGGACTACGACAACGCCCGGGCCAACGCACGGCAGACCGCCGCCGACGTTGCTGCCAGCAAGGCTGCGGTGGAGCGCGCCCGGTTGAACCTTGGCTACGCCACCGTCACCGCACCGATTTCCGGGCGTATCGGTCGGGCGCTGGTCACCGAAGGCGCGTTGGTCGGGCAAAACGAAACCACTGCGCTGGCGCTGATCCAGCAACTGAACCCGATTCATGCCGACCTGACCCAGTCCACCCGCGAACTCAACGAACTGCGCCGAGCCTTCCGTTCCGGGCAGTTGCAGCAAGTCGGCCAGGACCAGGCCAAGGCCACGCTGATTCAGGATGACGGCAGCCTCTACCCGTTACCTGGCAAAATGCTGTTCAGCGACATCACCGTCGACCCGGGCACCGGCCAGATCATCCTGCGCAGCGAGTTCCCCAACCCCGACCTCGACTTGCTGCCCGGCAGTTTCGTGCGCGTTCGCCTGGAACAAGCGGTCAACCAGCAGGGCATCAGCGTGCCGCAACGTGCCGTCCAGCGCGACAGCGCCGGCGTCGCCCAGGTGCTGCTGCTCGACGCCGAACAGCGCGTCGGGCAGCAACCGGTCGAACTGGGTGCCGTGCAGAACGATCGCTGGATCGTCACCAGCGGCCTGAAGGCAGGCGACCGCATCGTCATCGAAGGCCTGCAACACGCCCGCCCCGGCGAGAAAGTGCAGATCGACGACACCCCTCTTCCACTTGCCCAGGTGACTGGTCAGTAAGCAGGACGCTTTTTTATGCCGCAGTTCTTTATCGACCGCCCGGTGTTCGCCTGGGTGGTTGCGCTGTTCATCCTGCTGGCCGGGGCACTGGCCATTCCGCAACTGCCGGTGGCGCAATACCCCGACGTGGCGCCACCACAGATCGAAATCTACGCCGTGTACCCGGGCGCTTCGGCACAAACCGTGGACGAGAGCGTGGTCAGCCTGATCGAGGAAGAGCTCAATGGCGCCGATCACCTGTTGTATTTCGAATCCCAGAGCAGCCTGGGCAGCGCCACCATCAAGGCTACGTTCCAGCCGGGCACCAACCCGGAACTGGCTCAAGTGGATGTGCAGAACCGCCTCAAGGCCGTGGAGTCACGCCTGCCGCAAGCCGTGAACCAGCAAGGTTTGCAGGTGGAGAAAGTCTCCTCCGGTTTCCTGCTGTTGATCACCCTGACGTCCAGCGACGGCAAACTCGACGACGTGGCGCTCAGCGATTACCTGGCGCGCAACGTGATGAACGAGATCAAGCGTCTGGACGGCGTCGGCAAGGCGCAGCTGTACGGCGCCGAACGGGCGATGCGGATCTGGATCGACCCGCAGAAACTGCTCGCCTTCAACCTGACGCCGGCGGACGTCAACGCCGCCATCGTCGCGCAAAACGCCCAGGTGTCGGCCGGCAGCATCGGCGATCTGCCGACCCGCACCACCCAGGAAATCACCGCGACCATTCTGGTCAAGGGCCAGCTGTCGACCCCCGACGAGTTTGCCGACATCGTCCTCAAGGCCAACCCGGACGGGTCGACCGTGCGCATCAGCGATGTTGCCCGGGTCGAGATCGGTAGCCAGGAATACCAGTTTTCCACGCGCCTGAACGGCAAACCGTCCACCGCCGTCGCCGTGCAGTTGTCGCCTGGCGCCAACGCGCTGAACACCGCGACCCTGGTGCGGGCGAAGATGGACGAACTCAAGCGCTACTTCCCGGCGAACGTCGATTACTCGATTCCGTACGACACTTCACCCTTCGTCAAGGTCTCGATCACCAAAGTGGTCTATACCCTCGGCGAGGCGATGCTGCTGGTGTTCGCGGTGATGTTCCTGTTCCTGCAAAACATCCGCTACACGCTGATTCCGACGCTGGTGGTGCCGGTGGCGTTGATGGGCACTTTTGCGACAATGCTGGCGCTGGGGTTTTCGATCAACGTGCTGACCATGTTCGGCATGGTGCTGGCCATCGGCATTCTGGTGGACGACGCCATCGTAGTGGTGGAGAACGTCGAGCGCATCATGGCCACCGAGGGTCTGTCACCCAGGGAGGCCACGCGCAAGGCCATGCAGCAAATCACCGGGGCCATCGTCGGCATCACCCTGGTGCTGGTCGCGGTGTTCATTCCGATGGCGTTCATGCAGGGTTCGGTCGGGGTGATCTATCAGCAGTTCTCGCTGTCGATGGCCACTTCGATCCTGTTCTCGGCATTCCTCGCCCTGACCTTGACCCCGGCCCTGTGCGCGACATTGCTCAAGCCGATTGCCCAAGGCGAACACCACGAAAAGACCGGGTTCTTCGGCTGGTTCAACCGTCGCTTCGAGCGACTGACCGAGCGCTACCAGGGCTGGGTCGCCCATGCACTGAAACGCAGCGGGCGTTTCCTGCTGATCTACGGCGTGTTGCTGGTGGGGCTGGGCGTGTGCTTCAGTCGCCTGCCCTCGTCGTTCCTGCCGGTAGAAGACCAGGGTTACACCATCACCGACATCCAGTTGCCGCCGGGCGCAAGCAAGAACCGCACGGTACAGGTGGCCGAGCAGGTTGAAGCGCACAACGCCGGCGAACCGGGTATTCGCAACAGCGTGGTGATTCTCGGATTCAGCTTCTCTGGCAGCGGGCAGAATGCGGCGCTGGCATTCAGCACGCTCAAAGACTGGTCCGAGCGAGACAGCGACGACTCGGCCGCCTCGATCGCCGACCGGGCCAACGTCGCCCTCAGCCAGATCAAGGATGCGGTGACGTTCGCCGTACTGCCGCCGCCCGTGGATGGCCTGGGTACGTCCAGCGGATTCGAGTTCCGGCTGCAGGATCGCGGTGGTCTCGGTCATGAGAAGTTGATGGCGGCTCGCACCGAGCTACTCGCAGCGGCCGAAAAAAGCCCGATCCTGATGAATGTGCGCGAAAGCGCCCTGGCCGAGGCACCGCAGGTGCAACTGATCGTCGACCGCAAGCAGGCCAACGCGCTGGGTGTGTCCTTTGCCGATGTCGGCGGTGTGCTGTCCACGGCCGTGGGCTCGGCCTACATCAACGACTTCCCCAATCAGGGGCGGATGCAGCGCGTCGTGGTGCAGGCCGAGGGCGATCAACGCAGTCAGGTGGCAGACCTGCTGAACATTCACGTGCGTAACACCCACGAAAAAATGGTGCCATTGTCGGCCTTTGTACAGGCAACGTGGACGCAGGGCCCGGCGCAATTGACCCGCTACAACGGCTACCCGGCGATCAGCATTTCCGGTGAACCGACGCCGGGCCACAGCACCGGCGAGGCCATGGCCGAGATCGAGCGGCTGGTGGCGCAAGGCCCGGCAGGCCTGGGCCAGGAATGGACCGGGTTGTCGTTGCAGGAACGGCTATCCGGCAGCCAGGCGCCGATCCTGCTGGGGCTGTCGCTGCTGATCGTGTTCCTGTGCCTGGCGGCGTTGTACGAGAGCTGGTCGATCCCGACCTCGGTGCTGCTGGTGGTGCCGCTGGGCGTGCTCGGCGCGGTGCTGGCCGTGACCTTGCGCGGGATGCCCAACGATGTGTTCTTCAAGGTCGGGCTGATCACCATCATCGGTCTGTCGGCAAAGAACGCGATCCTGATCATCGAGTTCGCCAAGAGCCTGTACGACGAAGGCCATGACCTGATCGACGCGACGCTGCAAGCGGCACGCCTGCGGTTGCGGCCGATCGTTATGACCTCGCTGGCGTTCATCCTTGGCGTAGTGCCGTTGGCGATCGCTACCGGCGCCAGTTCGGCGAGCCAGCAAGCCATCGGCACCGGGGTAATTGGCGGGATGATCACGGCGACCCTGGCCGTGGTGTTCGTGCCGGTGTTTTTTGTGGTGGTGATGAAACTGGTGCGCAAGCGCCATAAAAACATTTAACCAACAACACCTACCCAATGTGGGAGCGGGCTTGCTCGCGAAGGCGGATGGTCAGTCGACATGGATGTTGAATGTGATGGCCCCTTCGCGAGCAAGCCCGCTCCCACAGGGGATCCCGGTGATTTCAAGATTGTGCTCACCTGGGCTAAGGTGATTGCACAGCCACGACCCATCGAGTCTCCATGTCCTTCCTCACCCGCACCCACCCTCGCCTGTCCGCCGCCACGACGTTCGGTATCGCAGCTGGCATCCTGGTTCCGGCCGATTCGGTCATCGGCAAAATACTCATCGGCTGGAATGCCGGGGTCTGGACTTACCTGATCCTGATGTCTTGGCTCGTCGTGCGTTCGAAAGCGACTGATGTGAAACGCATTGCCGAAATCGAGGACGAGAACGCCGGGCTGGTGCTGTTCGTGGTGTGCATTGCGGCAATTGCCAGCCTGGCAGCCATCACTCTCGAACTGGCCGGCGGCAAAGACCTGGAAACCACCCGCAAACTGCTGCACTACGGCTTCACCGCGTTGACGGTAATCGGCTCCTGGTTGCTGATCGGGGTGATTTTCAGCGTGCACTACGCACGGCTGTTCTACACGTGGGAAGGCAAGGAGCCGGCACTACGTTTTGCCGAAGGTCTGACGACGCCCAACTACTGGGACTTTTTGTACTTCTCGTTCACCGTCGGCGTGGCGGTGCAGACCTCGGATGTCGGCGTGGCCACTCGTGACTTGCGCAAGATCGTGCTGGCGCAGTCGTTGATCGGTTTTCTGTTCAACACGGCCATTCTCGGGTTCTCGATCAACATCGCCGCCGGGCTGTTCAACTGAAAGCTGCACAAACGTTCTAGTCATCGCCCTCGGTGCGGGCGTTAAATGGAGCGGTCAATCCGCCGTGCAGGTGCAGCATGACTTCTCACAACTGGCTCGACCTGGCCCAGGATGCCGACACCGGCATCGAAACCCTGCGCGCGCATTTCGAAGGTCACGCCTATGACCCGCACTGGCATGACAGCTATCTGGTAGGCGTCACCGAGCAAGGGGTCCAGCAATTCAATTGTCGGCGGACCAGGCACCAAAGCACGCCGGGCAAGGTGTTTTTGCTCGAACCCGGTGACATCCATGACGGTGAAGCGCCGACCGCCGACGGCTTTACCTACCGCATGCTGTACCTCGACCCGCAGTGGCTGCAGCGCGAACTCGGCACCGTGTACGAGCATGCCCCCGACAACAGCCAACTGAGCTTCGCCGCCACCCTGGCCAGCGATGTTCGGCTGGCCCAGGCCACCAGCCTGGCGTTTGAAACCCTGCATTACGGCGAACTGAAGATCGTCCGCCAGTCCGCCCTCGACGGGTTGCTCGAACGCCTGACCAGCCATTTGCATTGGCGCGCCCGCGATGGCCAGGACCCGCGTCTGCCACGAGTGGCACTAAAGGCCCGGGAATACCTGCATGCCAACGCGCAATACGATATCGGCCTCGATCAATTGGCAGCCGCCACAGGCGTCGACCGCTTCCGCCTGACCCGCGCGTTCAAGGCTGCTTACGGCATGGCGCCCCACGCGTATCTGGTGCAATTGCGCCTGGCAACCGCCCGACGCCTGCTGGCCCGTGGCGAACAACCGGCGGCGGTGGCGATGCAACTGGGCTTTGCCGACCAGAGCCATCTGGGGCGCTGGTTCATGCGTGCCTACGGCTTGACGCCGGCGTTGTACCGCAAACGTTGCTCAAATCTTCCAGACAGGCAAGCCCGCGGATTGTGAAGATCGGATTCACTGATCTTCACTGGAGTTCGCCCGCGATGCTGCCCTCGTTCCCGACCATGCTGCCTTTCCTGCTGTTTGCCTTCGTGGCTTCGATCACCCCCGGCCCGACCAACATCCTGGTACTGAGCAACAGCGCCCGTCATGGTCTGGCCGCGGCCGTACCGATCATCTTCGGCGCCTGTGCCAGCGCGGCGACCCTTGTGTTGCTGGTGGGTACGGGTGTCGGCTCATCGATCAGCGCATGGCCCACCGTGCAAAACGTCATGCAATGGGCCGGCGTAGCGTGGCTGAGCTATCTGGCCTGGCAGATCTACAGTGCTCCGGCGACAGCCATTGCCGCCCGGAACAGCGAAGCGCGCCTGGGATGGATGGGTGCCGCCAGCCTGCAACTGGTCAACCCGAAAACCTGGATGATGGCGCTGGCGGTGGTCAGCGTATTCGCCGGGAGTGACGAACATCGCGCTATGCAGGTGGTGTATTTGTCGCTGGTGTTTTTTCTGGTTTCCCTGCCATGTCTCGCGGTCTGGGCGGTGCTCGGTGCCGGATCGAGCCGCTGGTTGCGCTCACCCCGTGCCATGCGACGCTTCAATCGCTGCATGGCGCTGTTGCTGCTGGGTTCGGCATGGTTGAGCGTGCTGGCCTGACGGCCACTTCTCGGTCGTTGTTCGACAATCCATCATCCGGGGCTTGACGGCGAATTGGCTTTTGGTGTCTCCTGAAACCGGTTTCAGGTGGATCTCACGAACCACTCGACCTTATAAATCCAATAAGAAGGTTTCAGACCGTGAACGATTTCTCCGCCGCCCAGCGCAGTCGCGTGACCATGCTCGACGTGGCCGAATACGCCAAGGTCTCCAAGGCCAGCGTTTCGCGGTTCATTGGCGATGATCGTGCCCTGCTCTCCGATGCCATCGCCCAGCGCATCGAACAGGCCATCGCCGAACTCGGCTATCGCCCGAACCAGATGGCCCGGGGCCTGAAACGCGGGCGCACCCGCCTGATCGGCATGCTGGTGGCCGATATCCGCAACCCTTATTCAATTGCCGTGATGCACGGGGTGGAAACCGCTTGCCGTCAGCACGGCTATAGCCTGGTGGTGTGCAACACCGACCGTGACGACGAGCAGGAACGCCAGCACCTGGCCCTGCTGCGCTCGTACAACATCGAAGGCCTGATCGTGAACACCCTCGGTCATCACCCTGACGAATTGCACGAACTGCACCGGGAAATGCCCCTGGTACTGGTGGATCGCAAGGTGCAGCACCTTGAAAGCGATATGGTCGGGCTGAACAACCCGCAGGCCATCGACATGGCCCTTGACCACCTTGAAGAACGCGGTTACTGCGATGTGCTGCTGGTGACTGAGCCGCTGGATGGCACCAGTTCGCGGATTGAGCGGGTCAGCAGCTTCAAGGCGCAAATCGAACAACGACCGGCGCTTCGCGGCACGCACATCGAAACCGGCAGCGAACTGACCGCACAGCTGAAAACCTTCCTCGACACGCCAGGTCCCGGCCCGAAGGCGCTGTTTTGCGCGAACGGGATAGCGGCGCTAGCCATTACCCATGCGTTGCGTGAACTCAAGTGCAACCTGTTCGATGACGTGGGCTTGATCGCCCTCGATGACCTGGATTGGTACCCGTTGGTGGGCAGTGGCATTACCGCCCTCGCGCAGCCGACCGAGGAGATTGGCGCCAGCGCGTTCGAATGCTTGCTCAAGCGTTTGCGTGGAGATGACGGACCGGTGAGGACGCTGGATTTTTCGGCGCGGCTGGTTGTGCGAGGTTCGACCCGTGGGGATTTTCGGTGAATGGTCCGGCGCCTTCGCGAGCAAGCCCGCTCCCACAGTGTTCGAGTCGTACACAAAATCTGTGAACACAGCTGAACCTGTGGGAGCGGGCTTGCTCCGGGCGGCGATCCGACGAAGAGGCCCTAAGTAGCGCTGAAATTTTTTTTGAACAAAAATGAAACCGGTTTCAGAGGTAAAAAAACAATGAACAAACCAGCCGTTTCCATCAGCCTCTCCAGCTACGGCGCCGACCTCGTGCGTCAACGCGGCCAGGGCAGCTTCATCGAAATTCTCGCCGCCGCCGGCGCCACGCGCATTGAGTGGCGCGAAGAATTACTGACCACCGAGGACCCCGCTCAACTGGCCGATGCCACTCAAGCAGAAGGCCTGGAGAGTGTGTATTCGTCGCCAATGGAATTGTGGCTGGCCGGGCAATCCTTGCCCAACTCCGAACTGATCACTGCCCTGCAACGCGCCCAGGCGTTCGGCGCCAAATGGCTGAAGGTGTCGCTGGGCTATTTCACCGACAACAGCGATCTGCAAACCCTCGCCCGCGTGCTGGGCGAAAGCGCCGTGCAGTTGCTGGTGGAAAACGACCAGACCCTGCACGGCGGGCGCATTGAACCCTTCCAGCGTTTTTTCGCGGAGGTCGAGCAGCACAAGCTGCCGATCAAAATGACCTTCGACATCGGCAATTGGCACTGGCAGGACCAGTCCGCCGCCAGCGCCGCGCGGTTGCTCGGTCGTCATGTCGGTTATGTGCACTGCAAAGCGGTCATGCGCCGTACCGACGGCAAACTGGTTGCCACTCCGCCCGCGGTCAGTGACCTGCAACAGTGGGAGTACCTGCTGCGGCACATGGCCCAAGGCGTTATGCGCGCCGCCGAATATCCGCTGCAAGGCGATGACCTGGTGCAACTGACCACCGAGCACGTCGCTGCCCTCGCCCACCTCGGCCAATCGCAGCTGGAGAGTGCTCATGTCTGAGATCGATATTCTGTCTTTCGGCGAAACCATGGCGATGTTCGTCGCCGAGCAGGCGGGTGACCTGGCCAGCGTCGGCGCCTTCCACAAACGCATTGCCGGGGCTGACAGCAACGTCGCCATTGGCCTTTCCCGACTGGGCTTCAACGTGGCATGGCTGAGCCGTGTCGGTGCCGATTCGTTGGGCCGGTTCGTGGTCGACACCCTGGAACAGGAAGGCCTGGATTGCCGCCACGTCGACATCGACACCGCCCACCCGACTGGTTTTCAACTCAAGTCCCGCACCGACGACGGCAGCGATCCGGTGGTCGAGTACTTCCGCCGTGGTTCGGCGGCCAGCCACCTGTCGCCGCACTCGATCGTGCCCGAATTGCTCAAGGCCCGGCACCTGCACGCCACCGGCATTCCCCCGGCGCTGTCGGAGTCGGCACGGCAGATGTCGTTCGAGTTGATGACCCGCATGCGCGAGGCCGGGCGCAGTGTGTCCTTCGACCCGAACCTGCGCCCGAGCCTGTGGGCCAGCGAGCAACAGATGATCACCGAGATCAACCGCCTCGCCGCCCTCGCCCACTGGGTGCTGCCGGGCTTGAGCGAAGGTCGCTTGCTCACGGGTTTCGAAGACCCGGCCGACATCGCCGCCTTCTACCTCGACCAGGGCGCCGAAGCCGTGGCGATCAAGCTTGGCCCACACGGGGCGTATTACCGCACGCAGCTGGATGAAGGCTTCGTGGCGGGCGTGCCTGTGGAGAAGGTGGTCGACACCGTGGGCGCCGGTGACGGGTTTGCCGTCGGCATGATCAGCGCGCTACTGGAAAACCACAGCATCGCCGACGCCGTGAAACGCGCCAACTGGATAGGCAGCCGTGCGGTGCAGAGTCGGGGGGATATGGAGGGGTTGCCTGCCCGGCCCGAAATGGCCAGCGAATTCGAGGCCGTCTTCGCGAGCAAGTCGGATCGCCGCACCGCCGCTCCCACATTGGAACGCGTTTCCCTGTGGGAGCGGGCTTGCTCGCGAATAGGCCAGAACAGTCACTGAAGATTTAGAACCGTTACCTGCTGCGACAAAAACAACAAGCTCAGGAGCACCACCATGAAAACCGCAACGCTCGCCACCCGCCGCTGGTGGTACATCATGCCCATCGTGTTCATCACCTATAGCCTGGCGTATCTGGACCGCGCCAACTATGGGTTTGCCGCCGCGTCCGGCATGGCGGCGGACCTGATGATCACACCAGGCCTGTCGTCGATGCTCGGCGCGCTGTTCTTCCTCGGCTACTTTTTCTTCCAGGTACCCGGCGCGATCTACGCGCAGAAACACAGTGTGAAGAAGCTGATTTTCGTCAGCCTGATCCTCTGGGGCAGCCTGGCGACGTTGACCGGGATCGTCTCCAATGCCTACTGGCTGATCGTCATCCGCTTCATGCTCGGCGTGGTCGAAGCGGCAGTGATGCCGGCGATGCTGATCTACCTGTGCCACTGGTTCACCCGCGCCGAACGCTCGCGGGCCAACACCTTCCTGATCCTCGGCAACCCGGTGACCATGCTCTGGATGTCGGTGGTCTCGGGCTATCTGGTGCAGCACTACAGCTGGCGCTGGATGTTCATCATCGAAGGTTTGCCGGCGGTATTGTGGGCATTCATCTGGTGGCGCCTGGCCGATGATCGTCCGTCACAAGCCAAGTGGCTCAACGATCAGGAAAAGCAGGACCTGGAATGCGCACTGGCCGCCGAACAGGTCGGCATCAAGGCCGTGAAGAACTACGCCGAAGCGTTCCGCTCCCCCAAAGTGATCATCCTCGCCCTGCAGTTTTTCTGCTGGAGCATTGGCGTGTACGGATTTGTGTTGTGGCTGCCGTCGATTCTCAAGGCTGGCGCGCAGATGGACATGGTCCAGGCCGGCTGGCTTTCGGCGCTGCCGTACCTGGCGGCGGTGATCGGCATGCTGCTGGTGTCCTGGGGTTCGGACAAGTTGCAAAAACGTAAACGTTTCGTCTGGCCGCCACTGCTGATTGCCTCGATTGCCTTCTATGGTTCCTACGCCCTGGGTGCCGAACACTTCTGGTGGTCCTACACCCTGCTGGTGATTGCCGGCGCCTGCATGTACGCGCCTTACGGACCGTTCTTCGCGATCATTCCGGAGATCCTCCCGGCCAACGTCGCGGGCGGCGCCATGGCGCTGATCAACAGCATGGGAGCGCTCGGTTCGTTTGGCGGCTCTTATCTGGTCGGTTACCTGAACAGCTCCACCGGCTCGCCCGGAGCTTCGTACCTTTTGATGAGCGGCGCGCTGATGTTCTCGGTGTTGCTGACCCTTTTCCTCAAGCCCGGCGCCAGCGATCGGGAGCGGCCCACGGCCCCGGTAACGCGCACCGCCACGGCACATTCCTGAATTGAAGCTGAGATCTCAAAGATGAAAAAGCAGGTCGTCCTGTACAAGAAACTCTCGCCGCTGCTGATGGCTCGCCTGCACGAGCAGACCGAAGTGACGCTGATCGAAAACCTTGATGCCTTGGGCCTGGCCAAACTGCGCGATGCCCTGCCCCGTGCCCATGGTTTGCTGGGTGCCAGCCTGAAGCTGGATGCCGGACTGCTCGATCTGGCACCCCACCTTGAAGCCATTGCCAGCGTTTCGGTGGGTGTCGACAACTACGACATCGACTACCTGACCGAGCGGCGCATCTTGCTCAGCAACACACCGGATGTATTGACGGAAACTACCGCCGACACTGGTTTCGCGCTGATCCTGGCAACGGCCCGGCGCGTCGTGGAACTGGCCAACATGATTCGCGAAGGCAAGTGGACCCGCAACATCGGCCCCGCGCATTTCGGCAGCGACGTGCACGGTAAAACCCTGGGCATCATTGGCATGGGTCGTATTGGCGAGGCACTGGCCCAACGCGGGCATTTCGGTTTCGGCATGCCGGTGATTTACCACAGCCAGTCACCGAAACCGGCGGTGGAACAGCGGTTCGATGCGCAGTACCGCAGCCTGCCGGAGTTGTTGCAACAGGCGGATTTCGTTTGCCTGACGCTGCCGCTGACCGCTGATACCGAAGGGCTGATCGGCGCAGAACAGTTCGCCCTGATGCGTCCCGAGACCATCTTCATCAATATTTCACGGGGCAAGGTGGTGGATGAAGCAGCGCTGATTGAAACCCTGCGTGCGGGCCGGATTCGCGCGGCGGGGCTGGATGTATTCGAACGCGAACCTTTGAATCCGGACTCGCCGTTGTTGCAGTTGAACAACGTGGTGGCGACTCCGCACATCGGCTCGGCCACTCATGAAACACGGGAGGCCATGGCCAGATGCGCGGTGGACAACCTGTTGGCGGCGCTGGCGGGTGAGCGACCGGTGAATCTGGTGAATGTCGGGGCGTGGAAGGGCTGAGGTATTCGGCGCTTTTCAGGCAGCCTTCGCGAGCAAGCCCGCTCCCACACTGGTTTTGTGTTCGACACAGATCAATGTGGGAGCGGGCTTGCTCCGGGCGGCGATCCGACGAAGAGGCCGGCACAGACCACCACAACCTTTCAGGCACGCCGTGCCTCCAGCAAATCCGTCGCACACCGTACGATCCGCCGACAAGCATCTGCCAGTTTCGGCCGGTCAACCACCAACCCGATGCGGATATGCCCCGCCGCACTCGGCCCGAACGCTTCACCGGCCAGCACCGACACACCATAGTCTTCCAGCAGTCGTTCGGCGAAGCGCTGGGCCGACAAACCGGTCTGGCGCACATCGACCATCACGAACATACCGCCATCCGGGCGAATTGGCCTGAGGCCCTGACATTGGCCCAGACTTGCACACACCAGGTCTCGACGCTGACGATACTCTTCGCGCATCGAGGCCACTTCCGGCAGGTCCCGGTCCAGCGCCAATTGCGCGGCGTTCTGCACGAAATCCGGAATGCCGAACAACATGCTGAGCGACAAATTGACCAGGTGCCCGGCCATGGGTTTGGGCCCGACCACCCAGCCTACCCGCCAGCCGCTCATGGCGTGGGACTTGGACAGGCTGTTGATCGTCGCCGTCCGTTCGGCCATGCCCGGCAGGCTCGCCGGACTGATGTGCTCGCCCTCGTACAGCAGATCGCTGTAGACCTCGTCACTGATCAGCCACAAATCATGATGAATGCACAGCGCGGCCAGGTCTTGCCAGGTGGCCAGTGGCAAACTGGCGCCGGATGGATTGTTCGGACTGTTGAGCAGGATGGCGCGTGTTTTTGCCGTGATCCGGGCCGCGACATCCGCCGGGTCGACGCGAAACCCGTTCTGCGGGCGCACGGGCACCGGCACCACGGTGGCCGCACAGGCGCCGATCACGCCTTCATAGGTCACGTACATCGGCTCGGCGACAATCACTTCATCGCCCGGATCGAGCAGGCATTGCGCCACCGAATACACCGCGCACTGCGCGCCCGGAAAGACGATCACATGTTCAGCATCCACCACCTGACCGCTGCGGTGCCGATGCCGACGGGCAATGCTGTCGCGCAGCCCTCGGCTGCCGCGCACTTCAGGATAGTGCGTATCACCGGCCAACAGGCTGGCGATGGCGGCCTGGACGATAGGTTGCGGCGTATCGAAGTCCGGGTCGCCAATTGACAACAGCAGGACGTCGACGCCCTGTTCGCGCAATTGCAGCGCTCGATCGTGAATCTGCCAGGCCGCCGCTCCGTCACCGGCGATTCGTTGGGTCAAGGCTGAATAGCGCATGTCTGTCTCCTGTCGCGCGGGTGCTCCCAGCCACAACCCTATCTCAAATCACGAAACGCGCCACCATGGCGTTCAAATCCACCGCCAGGCGCGACAATTCGTGGGTCGCTGCACTGGTCTGATTGGCACCGGCGGCGGACTGGGTAGCAAGGTCGCGAATGTTCACCAGATTGCGATCCACCTCACGGGACACCTGGGCCTGTTCTTCGGATGCACTGGCGATCACCAGGTTGCGTTCGTTGATCAAGTGGATCGACTGGGTGATCTGTTCCAGGGCAATGCCGGCGGCGCGGGCCATTTCCAGTGTGGTCTGTGTACGTTGATTGCTTTGTTGCATCGACGACACCGCCTGGCCAGTACCGTTCTGAATGCCGGCGACCATTTTTTCGATTTCCTGGGTCGACTGTGCCGTGCGATGGGCCAGCGCCCGCACCTCGTCGGCGACCACGGCAAATCCGCGCCCGGCCTCACCGGCCCGGGCAGCTTCGATGGCGGCGTTGAGCGCCAACAGGTTGGTCTGTTCCGCAATGGCGCGGATCACGTCGAGCACTTTGCCGATGTCACGGCCCTGGGTCGCCAAGCCTTCAATCATCAATGCCGTGTTCTGCACGTCATGGGTCATGGTCTGGATCGCATCGACGGTTTCCACCACACGGTCACGACCTTCCCGGGCAGCCTGGGTCGACTGGTTCGAGGCTTCTGAAGTGGATACCGCGTTGCGTGCAACTTCCTCCACGGCGGCAGTCATTTCATTGACGGCGGTAGCGGCCTGTTCGATTTCGTTGTTCTGCTGTTGCAGACCGCGAGAGGCTTCCTGAGTGACGGTGCTCAGTTCTTCGGCGGCGGCTCCCAGTTGGGTAGCGGAACCGGCGATCTGCTCGATGGTTTTGCGCAGGCTGGTCTGCATGCTGGACAAAGCGCCAAGCAAGCGCGCCGGCTCATCCTTGCCGTCCACTTCGATGGCATTGGTCAGGTTGCCCCCGGCGATGGTAACGGCGATCTGCAGCGCGCGGTTGAGCGGCGTGACGATGCTGCGGGTCAGCAGCAATGCCAACAACACGGTCATCAGTGCCGCGATCACCGCGACCACAATGATGCCGGTGATGGCGTTGTTGTATTGCTCGCCCGCCTCGGCCAACGCGCGCTGGGCGTAGTCGGTATTGAGGGCCACCAGTTTGTTGAGCTGCTCGCCCATCTGGTCGGTGCCGTCCTTGATCCGCGTGTTGATCAGGCTGCGCATCTCATCGAGCCTGTTTGCACGCGACAGCTCCATCATTTGGCTCTGGGCCTGCATGTAGTTGTCGAGGGTGGCGGTGAAGGTCTTGTACAGCGCGGCTTCTTCCGGTTGGGCGGGCAGCGCGGCATAACTTTGCCGGGCACTTCGCAGTTTGTCGGTGAGCACGCCGATACGGGTCTGGGCTTCCTGCAACGCGGCCGGGTCACGGTTGACCAGGATGCGGAACGAGAGGATGCGCATGCGCAGGACGTTTTCGGTCATGTTGCCCAGGAAGCCGACACTGGGCAGTTGCGTGGCCCCCATGTCCACGGATGCCTGGCGGATGATACTCATGCGATTGACGGCAAACACACCCAGCACGATGACCAGCAAGGCGATGAAGGCAAACCCCAGGAAAGCTCGAGGCGCGATGTTCAGATGACGCAGGGACATAGGACGATACTCGGGTGATTGAGGCTTCGAGCGTCCTTGCCATGATCACTGGCGGGCAGGCGTTGAGGCGCGCCGGTCAGTCGGGCGACACTGTTTTTTTAGGTGTGTGTGTGCGCCTGATCGTTGTATCGGCAGGGCTTGAGGGTTTTTGCAGGGGGGGTGGCAGAAATTTTTTTTGCCTACTGCAGGAGCGAGCTTGCTCGCGATGGACTTCAACGATGACGCGGGATGCCTGGGTGAACTCGGCGTCCTCATGTCCATCGCGAGCAAGCTCGCTCCTACAAAACGCGGGTGTGTTCAGGTTCTACGCGAGGCCACTCGCCAGACCCGGGCGATATCGCTCGCCCGCTCGCGCAGCAACTGCGGTGCTTCGCTGCAGGCCTTGGCCAGGGTCATCGGCCCACTGGCCAGGGCGAACGCGGCGTCGATGCCGTGTTCGTACAGCGTTTGATATCCCTCGCCCAGGGTGCCGGCGATGACGATCACCGGCACGCCTTGTTGCCGGGCAATGCGCGCCACACCAAAAGGCGTTTTCCCGCGCAGGGTCTGGGCATCGAAACGGCCTTCGCCGGTGATGACCAGATTAGCGTTTTGCACTGCGTCGGCCAAGCCAACCAGTTCGGCGACTACTTCAACCCCCGCCTTGAACTTCGCACCGAGAAAGGCCTTGGCCGCAAAGCCCAGACCACCCGCCGCACCACTGCCCGGCTCGTCACGCACATCCTTGTTCAGGACGTTGACGCAGTGATCGGCAAAGCGCCCGAGGGCGTGATCCAGTAACTGAACCTGTTCAGGGGAGGCGCCTTTTTGCGGGCCGAAAATCGCCGAAGCGCCGTGGGGGCCGCACAACGGGTTGTTGACGTCAGCGGCGATGTCGAAGCGTACCCGGGCCAGGCGCGGATCAATGTCGCTCAGGTCGATGCGAGCCAATTGCGCAAGGGCGAGACCGCCCGGTGACAGCGTCTGCCCCTGAGCGTCGAGCAGTTTCACGCCCAGGGCCTGCATGGCGCCGGCGCCGCCGTCATTGGTCGCACTGCCGCCAATCGCCAGGATCACCCGTTGTGCACCGGCCTCCAGCGCGGCGCGGATCAGTTGCCCGGTACCGAAGGTGCTGCTGATGCACGCATCCCGTTGAGCCAGCGGGACCAACTGCAAACCGCTGGCCTCGGCCATTTCGATGATCGCGGTGTGGCTCTGCGGCAACCAGCCCCAGGCGGCATCCACCATGGTCCCCAGCGGCCCGCGAACCACCGAGCGGCGCAATTCGCCTTCACACGCGGCAAGAATCGACTCGACAGTCCCTTCCCCGCCGTCTGCCATCGGGCATTTGATCAGTTGGGCATCAGGCCAGACCTGCGCCAATCCCAAGGCAATGGCGTCGGCCACGCCTTGAGCGCTGAGGCTGTCCTTGAACGAATCGGGGGCGATCACGATTTTCATGGGAATTCTCCAGTTCCAATGTCCACATGCTGCCAGCCGCCATGAACAATAACGCCGGTCCGCTGCACAAACGGCGATGAGGATTATTGTTCATTTCCACAAAACCCGTTGCAGACGTTTCACCTGTAGGAGCGAGCTTGCTCGCGATGGAGGGTAACGATGACGCGGGAAATCAGACTTACCGCGGCGTCCTCTGGTTTTTCGCGAGCAAGCTCGCTCCTACAGGGGGATTTTGTCGCTCACGAAATTGAGTCTGACTCGGGCAGCAGTTGCACGCCCAGATACAACGCGAGCATGCCGTCCAGTCGCAACGGATCAACCCCGCTCAGCTCGGCAATCCGCTCCATGCGATAACGCAGGCTGTTGCGATGAATCCCCAGGGCATCGGCGCAAGCCTGGCTCTGGCCGTCGTGTTCACACCAGCTGCGCAGGGTCGCCAGCAACTGACCGTTGCTGTCCTTGGCAATGACCTTGCGCAGCGGGTTGAGCAATTCATCGAGGGCGTCGTCGTTGCGATGGCGCCAAAGCATCACCGGCAGCCGATAGCGGTTCAGCGTCAACAACCGGGACCGTGGCAACACCTCGCGCCCGTAGGCCAGCAAGTCACCGACCCGACGATAGCAGCGACGTAATCCCGCCAACCCGTCGGCTTGTCCACCCACGGCGATGCGCAGGATGTTCCAGCCCAGGCCGTCGAGTTTGTCCAGCAAGCGCTCGTTCTCGACCGACTGGCTGGCCGGCCGGCACCAGAGCAATGAGGTTTTGGCCGAGCTCACGCACCAACTGTCGGGATGACGGCTCGTCAACCAGGCACTCAGTGCCTCGACGGTTTGTCCTGGTGCGTGTTCCAGGCCCAGTTCGAACAAGTACGGCACCCGGGTCATTTGTGGCTTGAGGCCCAACTGCTGCGCTTCATCGACCAGTCGTGGAGAGTCCCCGGCTTCGCTCAGCAGCAGCGCCAGCAAATCATCGCAACGCTGGCGCCGCCATTGCTGCTCGGCCTGCTGGTTGCGCTGGCCCACCAGCATCTCGGCGGTCATGCGCACCAGTTCGGCATAGGTGCGCAGTTGTTCGGGCTCACCGGTGATCCCCAGCACGCCGATCAGGCGCTGATCCAGCAACAGCGGCAGGTTGATGCCCGGCTGCACGCCCTTGAGATGAATCGCCGTCTGCGCATCGATCTCCACCACGCGACCGTTGGCCAGGACCAGTTGCGCACCTTCATGCCGGGTGTTGACCCGCTCCGGCTCCCCGCTGCCCAGGATCAAGCCCTGGCTGTCCATGACGTTGACGTTGTACGGCAGAATGGCCATCGCCCGGTCGACGATGTCCTGGGCCAGGTCGTGATCGAGTTCGAACATAGCGAGGATCCTTGAAACAGTGGTGGAACGGGTTGTTCACCCGCACAGGCCTTGGTGGCAAACCCTGTGCTCAGGCACAAAGACAGCCACCCTGAGGGTGGTCGAGACTCTCAGGGCGATCAACGTTACCCTTTGCATCGCAAAAAATCATAATAAAGAGAGAGCCGCCATGACACAGAGCGCCATAGCGTCCGACGCCATCGCTGACGATAAAAACGCCGTCTACAAGCGCATCACCCTGCGTTTGATCCCCTTCATTTTCATCTGCTACCTGTTCAACTACCTCGACCGGGTAAACGTTGGATTTGCAAAGCTGCAGATGCTCGACGCGCTGAAATTCAGCGAAACCGTATACGGCCTCGGTGCCGGCATCTTCTTTATCGGTTACGTACTGTGCGGCGTGCCAAGCAACCTTGCCCTGACCAAATTCGGCCCGCGACGCTGGATCGCGCTGATGATGATCGTCTGGGGCACACTGTCGACCTGCCTGCTGTTCGTCTCCACGCCGAACGAGTTCTACACCTTGCGCCTGTTCACCGGCGCCGCCGAAGCCGGATTCTTCCCGGGTGTGGTGCTGTACCTCTCGCAGTGGTTCCCGACCTTCCGCCGTGGCCGCATCATGGCGCTGTTCATGTCGGCGATCCCGGTATCCGGCCTGCTCGGCAGTCCGCTCTCCGGCTGGATCCTCAATCACTTCGCCGCGGGCCAGGGTGGTTTGGCGGGCTGGCAGTGGATGTTCCTGCTGCAAGGCATTCCGACCGTGATCCTCGGTACGCTGGCTTATTTCCTGCTCAGCGACAGTTACGCCAATGCGAAATGGCTGACCCCATTCGAGCGTTCGGTGCTGGAAGCCGACCACGCCGAAGACCGCGCCAACAAACCGAAAACCACGACCGATTCGCTACTGGCGGTATTCAAGAACCCGGCGATCTGGGCCTTCGGCCTGATCTACTTCTGCATCCAGAGTGGCGTCTATGCGATCAACTTCTGGTTGCCATCGATCATCAAGAACCTGGGCTTCAGCGATAACCTGGTGATCGGCTGGCTGAGTGCAATTCCGTACCTGCTGGCAGCGCTGTTCATGTTGTTTGTCGGTCGCTCGGCGGACCTGCGCAAAGAGCGCCGCTGGCATTTGGTGGTGCCGATGTTGATGGGCGCGCTGGGGCTGCTGATTGCGGTGAACTTCGCCGCCAACCCGGCCATCGCGATTCTCGGCCTGACCATCGCCACCATGGGCGCCCTCACCGGCCTGCCGATGTTCTGGCCGGTGCCAACCGCCCTGCTCAGTGCGGGTGCTGCCGCCGGTGGCCTGGCGCTGATCAACTCGATGGGGCAAATGGCCGGCTTCCTCAGCCCGTACCTGGTGGGTTGGGTCAAGGACAGCACCGGTTCGACCGATGCGGCGCTGTATCTGTTGGCGGGTGTGATTGTCTGCGGCAGTTTGCTGGCGTTGCGTATGACCCGGACCCTGCGAGTTTAAGAGACTCGCTTTCGCCGGGTGAAAATCACTTCACGGCAAGTAAGAAAATTCCTACTTGCCTTGAAGGTGACTCCTACATTAATCAATTTTGAGAGGCGATAGTCTTGCGTCGCCTCATTTCTCCCAACCGTAACGGTTCATTTGAGAGAGGCACAAAAAAACTAAAAAGAGGATGTATTTCAGTGAGCGCGCTTTCCGCAAAAAAAATCCTATTGTCGCTGTCGATAGCCTGCATACCGCTAACAGGGTTTGCTGCCACCCCAACCAACTCGATCATTGGCAATCCGATCATTGTCGACCCGAACATCGGCAGCCCTAACCCTGGCAACCCGAACTTTGGCAGTTCAGTATCCAAACCCTTTCACGTCTCCTGCTCGACTGGCAACTTCACCGGGGAAGCCAAAGGGCATTACTTTAATTATGGCAGCAGCAAAAGTGTCTACTTGAAAGAGTACCGAATCACTAAACACAACGGCCAATCGGGTGGTAACAAAGCAAACGTGAACCTGGTTGTGGCCAACTTCAATGGTGGAGGGAGCAAAGAGGTCAAGTCTCCCGACAGAATGAAGCAGGACGGTCAGTGGAATGCTCAAGACCTGAGTGTGATGCACGCTCCTTGGAGTTCCGCACAGATCCGGGTTGAGTTTATTTTTGATAAATCCGGGTCGGACCCACGCTGTACTAGTCGAACCAACATTTAAAGTTTCAAGGGCAATATCTTCATACGATTTGGCGCGTAGTTGAATCCCTCTACCGCTCGCGCAAATCCGCTGTCTGCGTTGCTCGCCGACAACTTATACGGCGAGCAACTTCATTACTTTCAAAGAATCCTTAACAAACCAGCTAGCCTGCCATTAAGATTTTTGAGATTTTCGGCTTTCCTCAATCAACAACTCAAAATAAACCCACCCTCCCACACAATCAATTAAATGAACAACACCACCATTGAAAGCCTCATTAGCCTCAAGGGCATCAATAAAGGTTATAAAATAAACAACAATTACCTGCCCATCCTTCAAGATGTATTTTTGACCATAAAAACAGGCGAAAGCTGTGCTCTCTTGGGAGCTTCGGGATCAGGTAAAAGCACACTGCTGAATATTCTCGGGTTACTGGACTCAGTTGATGCCGGTGAGTATCGCTTCGCCGGTCACGATGTATGCTCCGCTACCCCCGATGAACTGGCAGCCATTCGCAATCAACAGATCGGATTTGTCTTTCAGAGTTTCAACCTGATACCGCGCCTTAACGCTATCGAAAACGTGGCATTGCCACTAAGGTATCGCTCAATGAAGCCTGGTGATGCGCGACAACGAGCGCAGCAAATGCTCGCAGAGGTCGGTCTGGAACAGCGAGCTCATCATCGCCCGGCAGACTTGTCGGGTGGTCAGCGACAACGACTGGCGATTGCGCGGGCACTTGTAGGTCAACCCTCCTTGATACTGGCTGACGAACCCACCGGCAACCTCGACCCTGGCACGGCTGATGACATCATGGACCTGTTGATTTCGCTCAACCGGGCACATGACGTAACGCTTGTCGTGGTCACCCACGATTCGGCGATCGCCAGGCGCCTGAATCGGCAGATTCGCGTTACTAACGGTGCTGTACAGGAACTCTGTCCTTGTCCCGCGTGATGCCGGGTCGCGGACGAAGCGCACTTCTGCTGATGCATGACGTCAGCTCCAGCCTCCGCACGCTGGGCAAGCGTTCGGTTCTCGCGCTGCTGGGGATCGCCATTGGCAGTTCGTCGGTGGTTGCCATGATCAACATCGCAAGTAACGCCGCCGAAGAAGCATCAATGATTTTCAAAGGAATGGGAGTTAACACGTTCGTGGCCCATCTATCCACGGCGAACGAAAAACGGACACCTGCTTACGCGACCTTTGATGCCGGGCAATTTCGCAAGGCAGTACCCAATCTTCTGAACATTGCACCGACCGCGTACGTCGGAGCTTCGGTGGTATTCAAGGGGCGCAGTCTGAACGCCGACCTGATTGGCAGCACAGGCGAGTTGATGGATGCCATGGATTTAACACTCCGCGCGGGGCGCTTCATGTCCGAATTCGATCAGGGTGAAACTTACGTGGTGGTTGGACACTCACTCGCCGAGACCCTGGGAGCGGCCGATGAACCACTGCGTACAGGGGACCGGATTCGCATCAACAATTACCTGTTTCAGGTGATCGGCATTCTGCAGGACAGGCCCGATACCCTGCTCATTCCAATCAGGGCCAATGACTCCTTGTTCCTTACCTTGAACGGCATGCGCCGAATCAGCCCTTTGGCACAAATACGTAACGTGATTATCCGGGTCTCCCCCGATCAGGAGATCAACGCGGCTGCTACAGCATTAGTCGACCCTTTGAAACAGTTGCCAGGCGTAACAGATGTCGCAATGTTGCTCCCGCATCAGCTCATGGATGGAATGTCGCGTCAAAACCGTACCTTCGCTTACTTGTTGTTGGCGCTTGGGGCAATTTCTTTGGTGGGAGGCGGTACCGGCGTGATGAACGTCATGCTGATGAACGTGACTCAAAGACGACGAGAGATCGGCGTTCGCATGGCGCTGGGCGCATGTCGGCGGGACATTCGCAATCTTTTCATGCTGGAGGCGATCACACTGACCGCCGTGGGCGCCTTTTGCGGTGGAGTCCTGGGCATCGGCTTCGCATTCATGTACGCCCATTTGTCTGACTGGACGTTTTTCCTCGCACCTGCTGCACTACCGCTCGGCGTCATCAGCACCCTGGGGGTGGGTGTATTTTTTGGTCTGTATCCGGCCGTACTGGCTTCTCGGCTGCAACCGGTTGAGGCGTTGCGCGATGAGTAGCGGACGAGCCTTGATGGTCACCCTGCTTTGCCTTTTTACCCAGAGCGGCAAAGCGTCAATGGAAATCACCCGACAGCTGTCGGCGCCGACGTTACACGACGGCCACTCTCGCAGTGCACTGTTGAGCCAGCAGGCGACACACATATCCTTGGGCGACGCCGTGTATCTCGGATTGCGCAATCATCGCGGAATTCGAAGTGCTTATCTGCAACGCGTGGGACAGAAATTCGACTTGCGCGTGGCCAAGGATGCGTTCAGTCCGAAGCTGTTGCTCAAGGGACACTACACAGATAACCAGGGCAGCGAAGACCGGGCCCGAAAGACGTCGCTATCCCCCAGTGTCAGTTTGCTTGGCGAATACGGTACGCGTCTGAGCGTGAGCTGGACCCGACAGCTGAATGATGCCGAGCGTGCAGGCCGCTTTCGCGGCGACGGCCTGGAGATGACGTTGATTCAGCCACTTCTGCGGGGTGCGGGGCGGGATGTCTCCACTGCCCCCCTGCGCCTGGAACAACTCAAGGAGCAAGCGAACCGCCTGAATCTCAAGACCAGCGTCTCCCAGGCAATTGTCGACATCATCACGACCTACCGCGAACTGCTCAGGTCGCAAGAGCAACTTGCCATTGTTCAGGAGGCGCTCAGGCGAACGCGATCGCTGCTGGATGTGAACAAGGCGTTGATCACTGCCGGGCGAATGGCCGAGTTCGAAATCGTCCAGACCGAAGCCGAAATTGCTGTGCAGGAAATGGACGTCGAAGAAGCACAGAATCAGGTGCACATCAGTCGTCTGGATCTTCTGCGTCTGCTGGCTCTGGACTTGTCTACCCCACTCCACGCCAGCGAAGTGCTGGAGGCATTCCGCATCACGATCGACCAGCCGGAAGCTCTGCGCCTGGCACAGATTCAGCAACCGCAATATTTATCCATGCTGCTCGGCAGCCATCAGGCCGATCTGAACCTGCTCATCGCCAAAGACCAGGCGCGTTGGGATGTCTCGTTGGTGGCCGGCGCCACTCAGATTCATGGTCGCTATGACAACGGCATCGGTTCCGGAAGAAACTGGGATAGCTACGCCGGTGTGCAACTGGAAATCCCCATAGGTGCCCTCAGTACCCGCCAGGCCGAGATTCACGCGCATATCAATTTGCAGACGCAGGAAATCAATCTGGCAGACGCTCGCCAGGAACTGGAGCGCGACGTCAATAACGCAGTGCGTGAGCTCGGCACACGCTGGCGCCAATATGAAATTGCGCAGCGAGCCACCGAACTGTCCAGACGCAAGCTTGAAATCGAACAGGAAAAACTCAACGCCGGGCGCTCCAGCAACTTTCAGATCATCAGCTTTGAGAGCGATCTGCGAAACGCCGAAAATGCTCGTCTGAGTGCATTGATCTCGTATTTGAACGCCCAGACCCAACTCGACCTGACCCTCGGCATGACCCTGGAAAGCTGGGAGATTGCACTCAATGACGTCTGATAACAAAGCCCCAGTCATTTGGTACTCAAGTCGCTTTGTCTGGGTTGCTCTGTCGATATCGTTGGTCCTGGCAGGCATCGCGATCATCAATGTGCAAGCATGGATTGTCAGCAGACCCGATGGTGAAAACTGGGTGAGCATACGCAACGAATCACTGGTTCACAAAATCGGCCTGGCAGGAACAATAGAGCCCAATAAGACTGTCCTTCTGACCGCGCCATTTGAAGGCAACATTCAAACAATCCGGGTGGGGCAAGGACAGCGGGTGCACCAAGGCCAGACACTGTTGACCATGGACCCTGCTTCCATCGAATCGCAGCTGCGCGATGCCCTTTCGGCGCAGCTCAAGGCGCAGCGTACTGCCCGGGAGCTGACAGATTGGGAGAACAGTGCGCAAGTCGCACGGGCACGCCGAACAGTCCGTACGGCCGAAATAGCCGTGAGCAATCTGCAGCGCCGGCTTGGCGACACTCAGCGACTATTGAAGCGCGGCATCATTGCGCGCAGCGAGCTGGACGATTTGAATCAGCAGATGCAGATGCACGAGCTTGAACTGGTGGCAGCTCAAAACGAGTTGCAACACGTATTGGATGAGGGGGCTGGCGAGCATCGGCGAGTGGCAGAAATGGAACTGAAGAATGCCACAGTCAGGTACGAAGGATTGCAAGCGTTGCTCGCTGACCAGAACATCCTCGCACCTTTCACCGGAGTGGTCGTGCCTGCCCGTACTTCGCAACTCCCCGGTGCAATCTCACTCGGGCCTTTGCAGGCAGGGGCCAGACTCAGTCAGGGACAAGCGTTGTTCGGACTCGCCGATATCGAGCATCTGAAAATCGTGGCCTCGGTATCGGAGCTCGACATCAATCAGTTACATCCGGGACAAGAGGTCGAGATAGAGGGCGATGGTTTCGAGGGCGAACGCCTGAAGGGCACAGTGCAGGTGGTCAGCAGCCTGGCCGAACCGAGCGACGAATCAAGCGGCGGTGCGAGTTTCTCGGTAACTCTGTCAGTCTCGAAATTGACCCCTGAACAGATGCAACGTGTCCGGCTGGGCATGAGCGCACGCCTGGCCATCATCACTTACCGCAATGAGCAGGCGATCATTATCCCGCCGCAGGCAATCCGCCTGGAGGGTCTGAGCAAAGTTGTGGATTATCGGGAGGCAATGGATCGCCCCATCCAGCAAATCCCAGTCTCCACCGGACGATCAACCCTCGATGGTGTAGAGGTCTTTGGGCTGCTGCCGGGATTCATTCGCCTGGGGAACCAGGGCAATCCGTTGTAAGCCGCCCTGATTCAGATTGCCCCGAAAGGCGTTTCTGGTATTTGATTGAGCCTTTCCCATTGGTAAAAGGATTTGCTCATGAGCTACCGCACACTGGGTCATTCGGGTCTTCAGGTGTCCACCCTGACTCTGGGCACCATGATGTTCGGCGAACAGACCAGCACCGAGGATTCCCTGCGCATCATCGACAAGGCCTGGGATCAGGGCATCAACTTCATCGACACCGCCGATGTCTACACCAACGGCCGTTCCGAGGAGATCGTCGGCGAGGCCATCGCCAGCCGCCGCCACGAATGGGTGCTGGCCACCAAGGTCGGCTTCGGTCCCGTGGACGGCGTCCCCAACCGCAGCGGCCTGAGTCGCAAGCACCTGTTCAACGGTATCGACGCCAGCCTGACGCGCCTGGGCACCGACTACCTCGACATCTATTACCTGCACCGCGAAGACCACAATACGCCGCTGGAAGTCACGGTGTCGGCCATCGGCGATCTGATTCGCCATGGCAAAATCCGCTATTGGGGCCTGTCGAACTACCGTGGCTGGCGCATCGCCGAAGTCATCCGCATCGCCGACAAACTGGGCGTTGACCGGCCGGTGATCAGCCAGCCGCTGTACAACATCGTCAACCGCCAGGCTGAATCCGAGCAGATCACGGCTGCGCAAAACTACGGTCTCGGCGTGGTGCCCTACAGCCCGCTGGCGCGCGGGGTGCTCAGCGGCAAGTACGCGCCGGACGTGAAACCGGACGCCAACAGCCGCGCCGGGCGGGCAGACAAACGCATTCTGGAAACCGAATGGCGTGTCGAGTCCCTGCGCATCGCCCAGCAAATCCAGCAATACACTCAGGAACGCGGCGTAGGCATCGTCGAGTTCGCGATTGCCTGGGTGTTGAACAACAGCGCCGTTACCTCAGCCATTGTCGGGCCGCGTACCGAAGCGCAGTGGGACGCCTACACTAAGGCGCAGACGGTGAAGCTTACGACCGATGACGAGGCGTTCATCGATTCGCTGGTGACGCCGGGACATGCGTCGACACCGGGGTTCAATGATGTGAGCCACTTCGTGTCCGGCCGCAGACCGCTTAACTGAAGAAACATAAACCACTGTAGGAGCGAGCTTGCTCGCGATGGTGGTCAACGATAACGCGGGGGAGCCTGCCTGCCCGCGGTGTCTGGTCGTTCATCGCGAGCAAGCTCGCTCCTACAGGGTGGATGTTGGAAATATTGATCATCCGGACAATATTCAGCACAAAAACCACGTATCCTGCCCGCCCCGTTTAACCTTCAACCCGCGAGGACAGCTTGTCTAAAGGTATCGCTCTATCGGTTTCAGCCTCGGTGCTGTTTGCCGTCATGTATTACTACACGTCGCTGCTCACCCCCTTGAGCGGTGTGGAAATCTTCGGTTGGCGCATGCTGCTGACCGTGCCGTGCATGACCGTGTTCATGGTGCTGTCCGGCGAATGGAAGCGCGTGTTGGACATCGTTCGGCGGGTCGTTGCCAATCCGAAACTGATGGGCGCGCTGATCGCCTCCTCTTTCCTGCTCGCCGTGCAGCTGTGGCTGTTCATGTGGGCACCGCTGAACGGGTACAGCCTGGACGTGTCCCTCGGTTATTTCCTGCTGCCGCTGACCATGGTCCTGACCGGCCGCCTCGCCTATGGCGAACGCCTGTCCTATCTGCAGAAAATCGCCGTGGTGTTCGCCTGCCTGGGCGTGATCAACGAGGTGTATCAGGTCGGTGGTTTTTCCTGGGCGACCTTGCTGGTCTGCATCGGCTATCCGACTTACTTCGTCGTTCGCAAACGGCTGGCAACGGACAATCTCGGCGGCTTGTGGCTGGACATGGCATTGACGCTGCCGGTGGCGATCTGGTTCGTTCAGAGCGGCGCACAAGGTTTCGGGGTGTTTGACCAGCATCCATGGTTGTCGCTGCTGATCCCGATGCTTGGCGTGATCAGCGCGTCGGCGCTGGTGGTCTACATCATTGCCAGTCGCCTGCTGCCGTTCAGCCTGTTCGGCTTGTTGAGCTACGTCGAACCGGTGTTGCTGCTGGGCGTGGCGCTGCTGTTGGGAGAGAGCATCAAGGCCGGCGAATGGCTGACCTACATCCCGATCTGGATGGCTGTGCTGGTGCTGGTGTTTGAAGGGTTCAAGCATCTGGTGCGGCAGCGCAGACCTTAACTACCGACACAAAACAAAGTGGGAGCGGGCTTGCTCGCGAAGGCGGTGTATCAGTCAGCATTGATGGCGACTGGCACTCCGTCTTCGCGAGCAAGCCCGCTCCCACAGTTTTTTTACAGCGTCAACGGATTAGTCGGTGGAGAGAACACCACGACGAACCTGGTCACGCTCGATCGATTCGAACAGCGCCTTGAAGTTGCCTTCGCCGAAACCATCGTCGCCCTTGCGCTGGATGAACTCGAAGAACACCGGCCCCATCAGGGTTTCCGAGAAGATCTGCAACAGCAGGCGCTTGT
Organism: Pseudomonas sp. Pseusp16; assembly: GCF_047324915.1. Taxonomy (NCBI): domain Bacteria; kingdom Pseudomonadati; phylum Pseudomonadota; class Gammaproteobacteria; order Pseudomonadales; family Pseudomonadaceae; genus Pseudomonas; species Pseudomonas sp. Pseusp16. The sequence continues at coordinate 1,895,614 of NZ_CP168522.1, forward strand.
CGCCCGACTCGGACGAACCATCCAGCAGGATGCCCCGTGCCTGCAGTTCGCCCACCGGTTCGCCATGGTTCGGCAAACGGCCTTCGAGCATTTCGTAGTAGGTGTCCGGTGGCGCGGTCATGAAGCGCATGCCGATGCTTTTCAGGTGATCCCAGGTCTTGATCAGGTCATCGGACAGGAAAGCAACGTGCTGGATGCCCTCGCCGTTGAACTGCATCAGGAACTCTTCGATCTGCCCGGCGCCCTTGGACGACTCTTCGTTCAACGGAATGCGGATCATGCCATCGGGTGCGGTCATGGCCTTGGAGGTCAGGCCGGTGTACTCGCCCTTGATGTCGAAGTAGCGGATTTCGCGGAAATTGAACAGCTTCTCGTAGAAGTTGGCCCAGTAGGCCATGCGACCGCGATACACGTTGTGGGTCAGGTGATCGATGATCTTCAGGCCGGCACCGACCGGGTGACGGTCAACGCCTTCGAGGAACACGAAGTCGATGTCATAGATCGAGTTGCCTTCACCGAAACGGTCGATCAGGTACAGTGGCGCACCACCGATGCCTTTGATCGCCGGCAGGTTCAGTTCCATCGGGCCGGTTTCAATGTGGATCGGCTGGGCGCCGAGTTCCAGGGCGCGCTTGTAGGCTTTTTGCGAATCCTTGACCCGGAACGCCATGCCGCACACCGACGGACCGTGCTCGGCCGCGAAGTACGAGGCCACGCTGTGGGGTTCATTGTTGAGGATCAGGTTGATCGCGCCCTGGCGATACAGGTGCACGTCCTTGGAGCGGTGGGTCGCCACCTTGGTGAAGCCCATGATCTCGAAGATCGGCTCCAGGGTATTGGGGGTCGGCGATGCGAGCTCGATGAATTCAAAGCCCATCAGGCCCATTGGGTTTTCGTATAAATCTGCCATGGTTGGCGCCTCATCATTCTTTATCAATTAACAAAGGTTAGTTGTAAGCAATGCTGAGACCGGTGGGTGGCGCACAGGAGATGCCCCGCACACTGCGGGCGAGAAAATCACCGTAGATCAGTTGAAACCCGAATATCTTCATTATCGACCCAAGGCTCTTGCGGGCGAGGCTTCTGCTGCCAGAAGACGATTATTATTGTATGCGTAACCTGATTCTACACAGCGTAAATCAGTTTGTCCGCCTTCTGTATCAAATCCCCTTTTTCCTTGCCCGCGCAAGGGGTTTATTGCAGAGGAAAATCCCCGCCAGTATCAGCCCGCCACCCAGGCACATGGCCAGTGTCAGCGGCTCATCCAGCAGCAGCGCGCCAAGAATCACCGCCGTCAACGGGTTCAGGGCAATGAACACCCCGGAACGCGTCGCACCGATTTTGCGAATGCCGTCGTAATAGCCAATGTACGCCAGCGCCGATCCCAGCACGCCGAGGTACAAAAGACTCGACCATTGCTGCGCACCCAGGTGGGCGATCGCGACAACACTCGCCTCACCACGGACGATGCAGGCCATCCAGAGCATGGCGGTGCCCAGCAGAATCGAATACGTCACTGTTTGCACCGGCCCCAGGGTCTGGTTCAGTTCTCTGGAGCACAGCGAGTAGATGCCCCAGCCCAGGACACAGCCGAAAATCAGCAGATCACCGAGCCAGGCGTCGGCTCCACCGGCCAATAATTGCGGGTTGCGACTGACGATCACCTGGCTCGCGCCTGCGATGCAGATCGCAATGCCGACGACTTTTGCCCGGTTCAAACGCTCCTTGAACAGTAGCCAGGAAGCCAGGCCGATCACTGCCGGGTTCAGAGCCACGATCAAGGATGCCCGTGAAGCGTTGATGTACTGCAAGCCATAAAAGAAGCACAGGTTGTAAAAAAAAATCCCGAAAAAGCCAAGCAATGACAATTGTAGCCATTGCCGGGCGCTGGGCCGGGCCAGCGGTATCCGCGCCAGGCGCACAAACAGTAGCAACGCCACGCTGGCCAGCAGGAACCGCAGACTGGCAGCCAGCAGCGGGCTGAGGCTGCCGGCCAGATAGCGTCCGGCAACGAAGGTGCCACCCCACACCATGGTGACCGCCGCCAGCTTTAGGTACACCGGCAGATCCGAGGGTTTTGACAGGGTTTGCTCGCAGATCGTCATAAGATTCCAGGGCCGGATGTCGGAGAGATGACGTATCATTCGACTAATACACAGTCATCGTAAAATGAGTAAACACTCATGACTCTCACTCAACTGGAGATTTTCTCCATCGTGGCCGAACTCCACGGCTTCACGGCAGCGGCCAATCGCCTGGGTATTTCCCAATCGGCGGTGTCCCATGCCTTGAAGTCCCTGGAGCAGGAATTGGGTGTCGAGTTGTTGCGCCGGCATCAATCCCGGGTCGAGCCAAGCGACATTGGCCAGCAGTTGTTGCTGCGCGCCCGAGCGATGCTGGGCCTGGCCAACACCCTGCGCCAGGAAGCGGCCGATGCACGGGGCATGAAACGCGGCACGTTGCGCATCGGTTCCTTCGGCCCGACCTCATCGATCAAGTTGCTGCCGTTGATTCTGCAGCAGTACCGCGTCGCCCATCCCGGCATCGAGGTGCATATCGACGAAGGCCCTGATCGCCAGGTACTCCAGTGGCTGGAGGAACGACGGATCGACATCGGCTTTGTGGTGTTGCCCGAGGAGCGTTTCGATACGGTCGCGTTGATCGAAGACCAGATGGTCGCGCTGCTGCCCGCTGGCCATCCGCTGGCAGCTCACGACAGCCTGAGCCTGAAGGATCTGTGTCACGCCCCGTTTGTGCTGACCGAGGCCGGCTCTTCGGAGCTGGTTTCACGCCTGTTCGCCGAGGCCCGACTGATGCCCAACATCCGTTATCGCTGCTCGCAGTTGATGAGCACCCTGGATGTTGTCGCGCGTGGCGACGGGGTGACGGTGGTTGCCGAAGGTTCATTACCCAATCAGATTGACAGCCGCTGCGTGAAAAAACCGCTGTCGCCGGCGGTGGTGCGCCAGGTCGGCCTGGCGGTACTCGATCGACGCCAGGCATCACCCGCGACGCTGGCCTTTATCAATCTGGCCGTAAGCCTTGACTTCCATAGAACGGCATAACCGCCAAGGGCCAACTATCATGGCCCATACCCGAACTCTTCATGGGAGGCGTATTACCCTGCCAGCGTTTGAGAGCCCTACTTTTTTCGTGACAGGATTCGCGAATGCCACTGAAAGCCAAAACCCGCAGTCGCGGTACAAGAATTGCTGTCACCCTGATCAGTGGATTGCTCCCGGTGCTGCTGGGGGCCGCCATTCTTTACATGCAAGCAGGCCGTGCACTCAAACAAGACGCCGAACAAACCGCCGAAGAAGCGATTCGCCAGTTCGACTTGATGCTCGACAACAACTCCCAGGCCGCTCGCGAACTGCTGCCGCTGTCTGGCCAAAGTTGTGCTGACGTCAAACTGGCTCTGCGTGAACAGGTCACTCGCCGCCCATTCGTGCGCGCGACCAATCTGGTGTGGGACAACAACCTCTATTGCAGCTCTTTGTTCGGCGACTACCAGGAGAACGTCAACCCCGGTGACTACACCCAGGGCGCCTTGTGGCTCATGAATGGCAACCTGGTGACACCCGACACCGCCTTGCTGGTGTACCGTCTGAGCGAAGGGAAAAAAGGCGTGCTGACAACCCTCGATGGTTATCACTTGAGCAACATTCTGCGCTTGATCGGTCGCAAGACCTTGCTGTTGCTGCAGGTCGGCCCGGACTGGATGTCCGTCGATGGCAAGGTTCACACCGGTGCTGTACCTGAACCGCCCGTTGCGCCGAGCCGATTGACCTCCGGGCACTATGCATTTGCCGTGGCAGCCGGTTTCCCCGAAGGCGAAACCTGGCGATACATGAGCAGCGAATATCCGCCGCTGTTCAGCCTGCTGATTTTCTTCGGTGTGATTGCCGGGTCAATCGGTCATTTCCTGCAAAAACGCTCATCGGCACCCACCCAGGAAATGCAACGGGCACTGGAAGCCGCAGAGTTCATTCCCTATTTCCAGCCCGTGGTGCATGGCGACAGCAAAAGCTGGTCCGGTGCTGAAGTGCTGATGCGCTGGAAACATCCGAAGGAAGGCCTGGTGCGTCCGGACCTGTTCATCCCGTTTGCCGAGCACTCGGGACTGATCGTGCCGATGACCCGCTCGCTGATGCGGCAGACTGCTGCCCTGCTCGCCCCGCAATCCGCCAGATTCAACAAACCGTTTCACATTGGCATCAACATCACCGCCAGCCATTGTCAGGACCTGGAACTGGTCAAGGACTGTCGTGACTTTCTCGATACGTTCGAACCGGGCTCGATCCATCTGGTACTGGAGCTGACCGAGCGCGAACTGATCGAGCCCACGGCCATCACCCTGCAACTGTTCGAGCAACTTCGCGAACTGGGTGTGAAAATCGCCATCGACGATTTTGGCACGGGTCACTCGAGCCTTGGCTACCTGCGCCAGTTCAATGTGGACTTCCTGAAAATCGACCAGAGTTTTGTCGCCATGATCGGTATCGACACACTCTCGAGCCACATCCTCGACAGCATCATCGAACTGGCAGTCAAACTCGACCTTGCCCTGGTGGCCGAAGGTGTCGAGACCCGTGAGCAGAGTGATTACCTGAGCGCTCATCAGGTCAACTTCCTGCAAGGTTATCTATTCGGCAAACCCATGCCCGGCGCGGAATTCATTAGTGCATTAAGCGACCATTAACTCGCGAATTTAATTGATAAAACAACGCTTGCACGCACCAATTTGAATCAAAACGCTACTGCCGTTACATGAAAAAAAAGACAGGATTTACTCTTGGCCAATTAACTACTACAATTTTTCATGCCTGCGCTAATTTGGCAGGTGAGCCACTATCACCGAGTCGCTTCAAGGCTCTTGGCTTATAGCTTTGTTTGCGGTTGGTATCAGCCAAATACACTATTGGAGTAAAGATATTGTCCAGACTCGCTGAATTTCGTGCAGCCGAAAAGGCCCTTCAAGAGCAGCTCAAGCAGCTGGAATCCCTGAAGAACGATGCCGGGCTCAAGAAAGAAATCGAATTCGAAGAGAAGCTCCAGGGTTTGATGAAAACCTATGGCAAGAGCCTGCGCGACATCATCGCCATTCTCGACCCCAACCCGGCAAAATCCGGCCTGCAGGCAGCAGCACCTAAAACCCGCCGCGCCCGTGTGGTCAAGGTTTATCAGAACCCGCACACCGGCGAGCTGATTGAAACCAAGGGCGGCAACCACCGCGGCCTGAAAGCCTGGAAAGAACAGTACGGTGCAGCCACCGTTGACTCCTGGCTGCGCGGCTAACTCTCGCGGTGACAAAAAAGCCCTGCATATGCAGGGCTTTTTCATGGGTTATCTAAATGCCCGGGGCAGGCACCAGACAACTACCTGACTGCCAACAACTTTGTGCTTAATCCATTTGGATATCTAAAATTTTCTTCATGCATCGAAAAAGCACTGACGCCAACTAAAGTTTCAAGCTGTTACGGGCAGCGTCTATTTCTTCCTGGCTCGCCTTATAAGCCTCGGCCTGCCCTGCGTAGGAAAGAACATAGGCCTTATCGGCATCCACCGCGGCCACCAGTGTTTGAGAAAGCACGTGCCTGCCGTTTTGCGTGACGGTGCAGGTTGTTTCCAGCGCGGCCAATCGACTCAAGGTAGTCGAATGAATTCGCGTGCAGACACTTTGATACCCACCCTGAAAGAAGTCTTTTTGAACCGACTTGCGCATCTCCAGCAATACGCCTTCGAGGTTTACCTGGTGATCGCTTTGTACCGGGCTCATGGTCAGTTCCATCACCATGAGCGGCGATCCATTCTGATCATTTTTCACCGCCCGCTGACGGCTGACCCCCAACGCCGATTCAGGCACTTCTTCGACCTGCCAGCCTTCCGGCCAGGTCACTACTGGCGCATCGGCGCGAGCAACGCCAGCCAGCGAAAACACGCTTAGCAGGATGAACAGCACGTTACGGATTCGAATCATTGCAATGGGCACTCAAGGATCAAGCTGTAAAGTCTGGGCCCAGGCCGGCTGTCAGGCAATAGCCGACTGTTTGGGTTTGGTGATGTCCGAACCCTTGCGTATCATTGTCACCAATTGTTAGCCCACATATTTCCCGGAGGGCCCATGAGCCTGCACGAATTGAACACCTTCCCCGGCGTCACCGCCCAACCGGACGCCGCTACGCAGAAATTCGTCTTCAACCACACCATGCTGCGGGTCAAGGACATCACCAGGTCCCTGGATTTCTACACGCGCATCCTGGGTTTTACCCTGGTGGAAAAACGCGACTTCCTGGAAGCCGAGTTCAGCCTGTATTTCCTCGCGCTGGTCGACAAAAACCAGATCCCGGCCGATGCCGCCGCGCGCACCGAGTGGATGAAATCGATCCCCGGCATTCTGGAACTGACCCACAACCATGGCACAGAGAACGATGCGGATTTCGCCTACCACAATGGCAATACCGACCCACGCGGTTTCGGCCACATCTGCATCTCGGTGCCGGATATCGTCGCCGCTTGCGAGCGCTTTGAAGCACTGGGCTGCGACTTCCAGAAACGCTTGAGCGATGGTCGCATGAAGAGCCTGGCGTTCATCAAGGACCCGGACGCCTACTGGGTAGAGATCATCCAGCCTACTCCGCTGTAGGAGCGAGCTTGCTCGCGAAAAACCCGAGAACGCCGCGGGGCACCTGCCAACCCGCGTTATCGTTAACGACCATCGCGAGCGAGCTCGCTCCTACAGGCGTTGTGTTTTCAGTGCCGGCGCCGATGCCCCTTGTAGGAGCGAGCTTGCCCGCGAAAAACCCGAGAACGCCGCGGGGCGCCTGCCAACCCGCGTTATCGTTAACGACCATCGCGAGCGAGCTCGCTCCTACAGGCGTTGTGTTTTCAGTGCCGGCGCCGATGCCCCTTGTAGGAGCGAGCTTGCTCGCGAAAAACCCGAGAACGCCGCGGGGCACCTGCCAACCCGCGTTATCGTTAACGACCATCGCGAGCGAGCTCGCTCCTACAGGCGTTGTGTTTTCAGTGCCGGCGCCGATGCCCCTTGTAGGAGCGAGCTTGCCCGCGAAAAACCCGAGAACGCCGCGGGGCGCCTGCCAACCCGCGTTATCGTTAACGACCATCGCGAGCGAGCTCGCTCCTACAGGCGTTGTGTTTTCAGTGCCGGCGCCGATGCCCCTTGTAGGAGCGAGCTTGCTCGCGAAAAACCCGAGAACGCCGCGGGACACCTGCCAACCAGCGTTATCGTTAACGACCATCGCGAGCGAGCTCGCTCCTACAGGCGTTGTGTTTTCAGTGCCGGCGCCGATGCCCCTTGTAGGAGCGAGCTTGCTCGCAAAAAACCCGAGAACGCCGCGGGGCACCTGCCAACCCGCGTTATCGTTAACGACCATCGCGAGCTCGCTCCTACAGGCGTTGTGTTTTCAGTGCCGGCGCCGATGCCCCTTGTAGGAGCGAGCTTGCTCGCGAAAAACCCGAGAACGCCGCGGGGCGCCTGCCAACCAGCGTTATCGTTAACGACCATCGCGAGCGAGCTCGCTCCTACAGTCGTTGTGTTTTCAGTGCCGGCGCCGATGCCCCTTGTAGGAGCGAGCTTGCTCGCGAAAAACCCGAGAACGCCGCGGGGCACCTGCCAACCAGCGTTATCGTTAATGACCATCGCGAGCGAGCTCGCTCCTACATGGGTGATGTGCAGGGCAAAAAAAAACCCCATGATCAATCATGGGGTTTGGTGTTTTCAGCGCTGGGCTTTATGCCGGGGCGGAAGTACGGATCAAGTGATCGAAGGCGCTGAGAGAAGCTTTGGCGCCCTCGCCCACCGCGATCACGATCTGCTTGTACGGAACAGTGGTCACGTCGCCGGCAGCGAACACACCCGGCACCGAGGTTTCACCGCGAGCGTCGACGATGATCTCGCCGCGCGGCGACAACTCTACGGTGCCTTTGAGCCAATCGGTGTTCGGCAGCAGACCGATCTGCACGAAGATCCCTTCCAGTTCCACACTGCGCAATTCGTCGTTCTGGCGATCCTTGTAGCGCAGGCCGTTGACCTTCTGACCGTCACCGGTGACTTCAGTGGTTTGTGCGCTGGTGATCACGGTGACGTTGGGCAGGCTGTGCAACTTGCGCTGCAATACCGCATCGGCACGCAACTGCACATCGAACTCCAGCAGCGTGACATGAGCCACGATACCGGCCAGGTCGATGGCCGCTTCGACACCCGAGTTGCCGCCACCAATCACTGCCACGCGCTTGCCCTTGAACAGCGGGCCATCGCAGTGCGGGCAGTAGGCAACGCCTTTGTTGCGGTATTCCTGCTCGCCTGGAACATTCATTTCTCGCCACCGCGCACCGGTTGCCAGAATCACGCTCCTGGCCTTCAGCGATGCACCGCTGGCGAAGTGTATCTGGTGCAGCTCGCCATTCTTGCCAGGCACCAATTTGTCCGCACGTTGCAGGTTCATGATGTCCACGTCGTACTGCTTGACGTGCTCTTCCAGGGCCACAGCCAGCTTCGGACCCTCGGTTTCCTGCACCGAGATAAAGTTCTCGATGGCCATGGTGTCCAGCACCTGCCCACCAAAACGTTCGGCCGCGACACCGGTGCGAATACCTTTGCGGGCCGCATAGATTGCCGCCGAAGCACCGGCCGGGCCACCGCCAACCACCAGCACATCAAAGGCATCCTTGGCGCTGATTTTCTCGGCCTGGCGTTCGATGCCGCTGGTGTCGATCCTGGCGAGGATTTCTTCCAGGCCCATGCGGCCCTGGCCGAAGTTCACACCGTTCAGGTAAATGCTGGGCACGGCCATGATCTGGCGCTCGTCGACTTCGGCCTGGAACAGCGCACCGTCGATGGCGACATGGCGAATGTTCGGGTTCAGTACCGCCATCAGGTTCAACGCCTGGACCACGTCCGGGCAGTTCTGGCATGACAGCGAGAAGTAAGTCTCGAAGTTGAACTCGCCTTTGAGCGAGCGAATCTGTTCGATCACTTCCGCACTGGCTTTGGACGGGTGACCGCCGACTTGCAGCAGGGCCAGCACCAGGGACGTGAATTCATGGCCCATCGGGATGCCGGCGAAACGCAGGCTGATATCCGCTCCCGGGCGATTGATCGAGAACGACGGCTTGCGTGCATCATCGCCGTTGTCGAGCAAAGTAATCTGGGTGGAAAGACTGGCAACGTCTTTCAATAGTTCGAGCATTTCCCGGGATTTCGCACCGTCGTCGAGGGAAGCAACGATCTCGATCGGCTGGGTGACCCGTTCCAGGTACGATTTCAACTGGGCTTTAAGATTGGCGTCCAACATACGGGCGATTTCCTTTTTGCTGATTCATTTGGAGCAGGCATAAAAAAACGCCCGAGCGAATCTCGCCCGGGCGTTTTTATTGGGCGGTGCAGCTTGCTTAGAAGGTGCGGAAGTCCGCCCTGATGAAGCGAGTCACAGACTTAGATCTTGCCAACCAGGTCCAGCGACGGAGCCAGAGTGGCCTCGCCTTCTTTCCACTTGGCAGGGCAAACCTGGCCCGGGTGAGCAGCGACGTACTGGGCAGCCTTGATTTTGCGCAGCAGCTCGGAAGCGTCACGGCCTACACCGCCATCGTTCAGTTCAACGATCTTGATCTGGCCTTCCGGGTTGATCACGAAGGTGCCACGGTCAGCCAGACCGGCGTCTTCGATCAGCACGTCGAAGTTACGGGAGATGGCGTGGGTCGGGTCGCCGATCATGGTGTACTGGATTTTGCCGATGGCTGGCGAAGTGTTGTGCCAGGCAGCGTGGGCAAAGTGGGTATCGGTGGAAACGCTATAGATCTCGACGCCCAGTTTCTGGAAAGCGTCGTAGTTGTCAGCCAGGTCTTCCAGCTCGGTCGGGCATACGAAGGTGAAGTCTGCCGGGTAGAAGAAAACCACAGACCATTTGCCTTTCAGGTCAGCGTCCGAGACTTTTACGAAGTCGCCATTTTTGAATGCGTCAGCTTTGAACGGTTTAACTTGGCTGTTGATGATAGGCATCGTTGACTCTCCGTCAGGGGGTTAAGAAGTTGATGGAGAGAACTTTACCCACTCGTCGGATAGAAGGCTCATTGGCAAACCTCATGCTGCTGATTGGCTTTCGCTATTAGCCGGCTGTATTAATAGAAGAAAACGGTATCTAGGACTCAATCGGCCTTTCTGTAATGCGTGCCATCCCGAAGAACGGACTGGCCTCGATGTAACGCATGGCCGACTTCATGTCCTTCCAGCCCACGTAACTCATGAGCGACTTCAAATCCCAGCCACTTTGATGCGCCCAAGTCGCAAAGCCACGGCGCAAGGAATGGCTGGTGTAGAGTTCGGCGGCAATGCCGGCGCGCTCCAGCGCCTGACGCAATAACGGAATCACGCTATTGGCGTGCAACCCCTCCTCGCCCAAATGCCCCCAGCGGTCGACGCTACGGAATACCGGCCCACGCACCAGGGCTGCCTCGGTAATCCAGTCGATGTAAGCCTGCACCGGACACAAACGCTGCAAGGCCGGCGTTTGATACGTCTTGCCGAGGTTGTCGCGATCACTCTTGCTGCGCGGCAGATAGAGACTGATGCCGGAACCAGCGCTTGCCTGCACGTGTTCAACCCGCAGCCGGCACAACTCATCACTACGAAAGCCGCGCCAGAAGCCCAGCAGGATCAACGCCATGTCGCGCCTGGCCCGCAGCAAACCCGGTCGGTCGCCTTCGGCCCTGGCGGTTTGCACTTCCTGCTCCAGACAACTGACCACCTGCTCCAGATGCTGAAGCTGCAAGGGTTCGGCCTGTTTTTCCTGGGCCGGGTGCAGCGCGCGGATGCCCTTGAACACCTTGCGCACCACCGGCGCCTTGGTGGGATCGGCAAAACCCTGGCTGTTGTGCCACTGCGCCAATGCCGACAAACGCAGTTTCAGCGTATTGATCGATAACACGCCGGCATGGGCCACCAGGTAGCGCGCCACGCTGTCGCCGGTTGCCGGCAGAAAACCGCCCCACGTGACTTCGAAGTGTTCGATGGCTGCCCGATAGCTGCGACGGGTGTTGTCGCGAGTCGCCGCTTGCAGATAGCGATCCAGATCGCTCATAGAAAATGAACCTGTTTGACCGACTGTAGGAGCGAGCTCGCTCGCGATGATCGTTAACGATAACGCTGGTTGCCAGGTGCCCCGCGGCGTTCTCGGGTTTTTCGCGAGCGAGCTCGCTCCTACGGCGGCACGAATAACACAAAACTCTGTAGGAGCGAGCTCGCTCGCGATGGTCGTCAACGATAACGCTGGCTGGCAGGTGCCCCGCGGCGTTCCCGGGTTTTTCGCGAGCGAGCTCGCTCCTACAGGGTTTGTGTACGGAAATAGCGCGAGGAATACCTCGAAACCGTGATCACACGGGGTAATACCAGTATATCCCGTGTCAGCTACATTCAGTATTTAACTTTTCAGATTGAATGGTACAATGTGTATTTACGTGGTACGTACCACATCATCAAATCCCGGGAGAACTCATGGCACGCGGCGGTGTAAATAAAGCGGTGGTGCAAGCCGCTCGGTTGGCGATCCTCGCCCGTGGCGAAAACCCCAGCATCGATGCCGTACGGATCGAGATGGGCAATACCGGTTCGAAAACCACGATTCATCGCTACCTCAAAGAGCTCGATGACAGGAACGAACCGGTCGAACCACCGGCGGAACCGATTGACGACGAACTGATGGCGCTGGTGGCGCGGCTCGCACAACGCCTGAAGGAGCAAGCGCAGGAGCCCATCGACCAGGCGCGCGCGCAGTACGAGGAACAACGCAAGGCGCTGGAAAACCAGCTCGCCGAAGCGCAAGAAGCCAATAGCGAACTGCACCAGCAATACGAGTTTCAGAGCCTGGCGCTGACTCAGGAATCCGAGGCCCTGCAAGAAACCCGCGCCATGCTGCAAACGGAGCAAACCCGCAACGCCGGGCTGAACCAGGCGCTGGCCGATTTCGAATTACGCTTGAAAGACAAGGACGAGCAGATTCGCTCCCTTGAAGAAAAACACCTGCACACTCGGGACGCACTGGAGCACTACCGCAACGCGGTCAAGGAACAGCGCGAACAGGAATTGAGTCGCCATGAAGGCCAGGTGCAACAGATACAGATGGAGCTGCGCCAGGCACAACAAAGCGCGCTGGTGCGCCAGGACGAAATCACCCAATTGCACCGCGACAACGAACGCTTGCTGACCGAAAACCGCGGCACGCTGCGCGAGCTGAGCCTGCTCCAAGAACAGCTCAAGCAAAGCAATACCCGTCAGGATCAGTTGCTGGAACAGGCCACCCGCGTCGACAGCGAGCGCACCCTCCTCCAGGAACGCCTGCGCGTCGCCCTGCTGGAAAGCCAGGCCCTCAAACAGAACGTCGACGAGCAGTCGCAGCTCAACAGGTCACTGGAAATCGAGCTGACCAGAACCCGGACGGATCTGGAAGAACGCGTACGTCTGGCCGCAACCATTGCGGCAGCGGCAGACGCAGCGAAGGACGATTAACCGGCGACCGGCGTACGCATGGTGACGAACTCTTCGGCGGCCGTCGGGTGCACCCCGATGGTTTCGTCGAAGTCGCGCTTGGTGGCGCCGGCCTTCAAGGCAATCGCCAGACCCTGGACGATTTCACCGGCATCCGGACCGACCATGTGGCAACCCAATACCTTGTCGGTCCTGGCGTCGACCACCAGCTTCATCAGCGTGCGCTCCTGACATTCAGTCAGGGTCAGTTTCATCGGCCGGAAGCGGCTTTCGAAGATCTGCACGTCGTGGCCGGCTTCGCGGGCCTCTTCCTCGGTCAACCCGACGGTGCCGATGTTTGGCAGGCTGAACACCGCCGTCGGGATCATCTTGTAATCCACTGGACGATACTGCTCCGGCTTGAACAGGCGTCGCGCAACCGCCATGCCCTCTGCCAGGGCAACCGGTGTCAGCTGAACACGACCGATCACATCGCCCAGCGCCAGGATCGACGGCTCCGCCGTCTGATACAGCTCATCGACCTCGACAAAGCCTTTCCTGTCGAGTTTGACCCCGGTGTTTTCCAGCCCGAGATTGTCCAGCATCGGACGACGGCCCGTGGCGTAGAACACGCAATCGGCTTCCAGCTGGCGACCATCCTTGAGCGTGACTTTCAGACTGCCGTCGGCCTGCTTGTCGATGCGCTCGATGTCCGCGTTGAATTGCAGGTCCATGCCGCGCTTGGTCAACTCTTCCTGCAAGTGCTTGCGCACGGAAGTGTCGAAGCCGCGCAGGAACAGTTCACCGCGATACAACAGCGTGGTCTCGGCGCCCAGGCCGTGGAAGATCCCGGCGAACTCGACCGCAATGTAGCCCCCGCCCACCACCAACACTCGCTTGGGCAGTTGTTTAAGGAAGAACGCCTGGTTGGAACTGATGGCATGCTCATGTCCCGGGATATCCGGAATCTGCGGCCAGCCACCGGTAGCGATCAGGATATTTTTGGCGGTAAAGCGCTCGCCATTGATCTCGACCTGATGCGGATCGACGATCCTGGCGTGGCCTTCATGCAAGGTCACGCCACTGTTGACCAGCAGATTGCGATAAATGCCATTGAGGCGATTGATCTCGCGGTCCTTGTTGGCGATCAGCGTCGGCCAATCGAACTGCGCCTCATCCAGGCTCCAGCCAAAACCGGAAGCCTGCTCGAAGTCTTCGGCGAAGTGCGCACCGTAGACCAGCAACTTTTTCGGCACGCAGCCGACGTTCACACAGGTACCGCCCAGGTAGCGGCTCTCGGCCACGGCCACTTTCGCACCGAACCCGGCGGCAAACCGCGCCGCCCGCACACCGCCAGAACCGGCACCAATCACGTAAAGGTCAAAATCGTAGGCCATTTTCAATCTCCTCGGCAGGTGACCAGCATACCCGCAGACATTTGTGGGGCAAGCGCTGCAGACGATATTGGGATGGAAAATGAAAAAGCCACCCGAAGGTGGCTTTTCAATACAATCCGGTCTTCGGCTATCAGTAAGCCTTGCCCGTCTTGTAGAAGTTCTCGAAGCAGAAGTTGGTCGCGTCGATGTAGCCTTCGGCGCCACCGCAGTCGAAACGCTTGCCCTTGAACTTGTAAGCGATCACGCAACCATCCTGTGCCTGCTTCATCAGGGCGTCAGTGATCTGGATCTCGCCGCCTTTGCCTGGCTCGGTTTGTTCGATCAGGCTGAAGATGTCCGGCGTCATGATGTAACGACCGATGATCGCCAGGTTCGACGGGGCATCTTCCGGTTTTGGTTTCTCGACCATGTTACGCACGCGGTACAGGTCGTCACCGATCAGGTCGCCTGCAATCACACCGTATTTGCTGGTTTCCTGCGGGTCCACTTCCATGATCGCGACGATGGTGCAGCGGTACTGCTTGTACAGCTTGACCATCTGCTTCAGTACGCCGTCACCTTCCAGGTTGACGCACAGGTCATCCGCCAGCACCACGGCGAACGGCTCGTCACCGATCAGCGGGCGACCGGTCAGGATCGCGTGGCCCAGACCTTTCATTTCGGTCTGACGGGTGTAGGAGAACGAGCACTCATCCAACAGGCGGCGGATGCCGACCAGGTATTTTTCCTTGTCGGTGCCCTTGATCTGGTTTTCCAGCTCGTAGCTGATGTCGAAATGGTCTTCCAGGGCGCGCTTGCCGCGACCGGTGACGATGGAGATCTCGTTCAAGCCGGCATCCAATGCCTCTTCGACGCCGTACTGGATCAGTGGCTTGTTTACCACCGGCAGCATTTCCTTGGGCATGGCTTTAGTCGCTGGCAGGAAGCGAGTACCGTAACCGGCTGCTGGGAACAAGCATTTCTTGATCATATAAGTCCTTGTAACGGCTGTGTGTACGAGTTTCGGCGCAGTCTAATCAGGCCGCGTGCACCTTACAATGCCCCGCGCTGGCTAACCGATGCCAACATAGAGAAATATTCTTGCCGATAGTTCCCTGCGCGGGTGCGCAGATTACCGGGCAAACTCTTATGCATAGCAGAGATTCGCGCAATTGCACGCTTTCTACCTCAGCCGGGGCATCCCGCCATACGCCCAATGGCACCCGGTGCGCGCGTTTGGCGGTATCATGGCGCGATTGAACCAGACCACGAGGTTAATAAATGTCGGCAGCAAAAAGCGTCAACGGATTCCTGATCAATCAGGTGAAAGACGGTCAATGGTGGGTGGCGAGTGTCGCCGGTGAAAATATCGCCGGACCTTTCCCTTCCGAAGCCCTGGCAATCGAAGTGGCTTCGGTACTGGAGCTTGAGCACCCGGAACCCAAGCGACGCGGCAAGGACAAGAACTGACCGACGCCCTTTCGAATAGCCCTGTCATTGCACAGGGCTTTTTTGTGAATACAGAAAAAGAAGTGGCCTTTCGCTATAACCTTTTGATCCCGGCGCTGTCTCAGCCTTGCCCCACCACCCTGACGATGATCAATCCATGAACAAGATTTTGCCTTTGCTAACGGTATTGGCCCTGAACGGCTGCGCAACATCGGAAGAAACCTACCTGAACAATGGAGAGCAGGGCTTGACGATCGATTGCTCGGGAGAGGCCAATTCCTGGGCCGCCTGCTACGAAAAAGCCGATGCCTCCTGTGCGGGCACCGGCTACCGGATTGTCGGTACCGACGGCACGCCATCGCTCAAGGAAAGTGAAAAGACCCTCGGGGCCGATATCGGCAATTTCAAGAGCCGCAGCGTCGTGGTGGTCTGCAAATCAGGCACTCGACCCTACAGATGAATTTCGGCGAACTTGATCCCGAGTCCGCGCAGCGTTTCGATCAATTCGTCGAGTTTACCGAAGGACTCGACTTCATCATTGTCATCCACCAGGAAATAGCTGCGCCCGGCGCTTTTCTTGAAAAACACGATCCACTCTCCAAGGTCCGCCGGATTCTGAATCACATGGGTGGCAGAGATAAGCCCCTCTGCATGGCGCGCCCGGACCTGCTCTCGCTTCATACTCGACTCCAGAAATAACGATGCCGCCAAAGCCAGGCTTTGGCGGCATCGGTGCTGTTGGTCGATAGTCTATCAGCCGGAAATGCACTCGGTGGCGGCATTCTGTACGTCCTTTGGACGTACCGGGACGTTGGACATGCTCTCGTGCAGCTTGATGCTGCTGCCGCCCGAGCGCTCTTCAATGTCGAATACGGCAGACGGACCCGAGGAAAACTTGAGCGGGACGATCACGCGCAATCCATCCTTGTGCGGCTGGATTTGCAAGGCACCACGACTGTCGGCCAGTTTTTCGCTGAGGCATTGCGCATATTCATGGGGCTTCTTGCCAGAAATCACGTTCATGGTCGGCAGCGACTCGTTGATTTCAGAGACGTTCGCACAACCACTCACCAATACCGCCAGCGAAAGAAACGAAAAACCCCATTTCATACAAAACCTCCTATAAAGACGCTCGGACAGCGCAGATGCGTTTTTTCTCCAGGGCAACCTGCTTTATCGCTCATCAAACGTGAAATTAGCGTTTTTAATTGTCAAAGTGGCCGGATAATAAGGCGGTGGGGCTGATAAACTGCGCCAATCGCCCATGCTATCGTTTTGATTTTGTAGAAAAAGCCCTTCTGGAGGCGCCTCATGAAATTTATCCATCAGCGCGAGCACCTCAATGAAGACGACATTGTCGTCATTCAATGCTCCCAAATGTGCAACATCCGTTTGATGAACGACGCCAACTTCCGCAGCTTTAAAAATGGCGGCCGTCACACCTATCACGGCGGTGCATTCGACACGTTTCCGGCGCGCATCACCGCCCCGAGCACCGGTTTCTGGAACATCACGATCGATACCGTCAACCGTCGCCCTATCAGCGTGACCCGCAAACCCACCCTGACACACTCGATCAAAATCATTCGCCGCTCCAGCTCGAAACTGAGCTGAACAGCGCACCCGAAACAAACGACAGGCAGATACAACCGTGGCCCAAACGACCAAGTACGTCATCAAATACAAACTCAACGGTGAGCGCCGCTTCGAGTTTGCCCAGCTTGAACACGGCACCGCAGAAGAAGCCAAGGCGGCGCTGGATGCCATTCATGGACAGGACGACGTCATCAGCGAAATCAGCGTCAGCAAAGCGCTGTAACACGATCCGGAGCGACAACGGACGTCGGCTCCCGCTCGCAATTCGACCGCAAGCGCCGGAGTGCCTGCTTCACCCCTGCCCTCCAGACTGGCCACCTCACCAACAAGAGGCCCGGCAATGAGCGAGCAATATCTGGACAACCTGGACTGGCCCCGGCTGGAACAGCAACTTGATCAGGACGGTTGCGCCGTCATCCCGTCACTGTTGAGCCACAAGGCTTGCGATCAGGTCAGCGCCTGGTACCCCGGGGCCGAAGCCTTTCGCTCGCACGTGGTAATGGCTCGCCACGGGTTCGGCCGCGGCGAGTACAAGTATTTCAGCTATCCATTGCCGGACCTCGTGGCCCGCCTGCGCAGCGCGCTCTACCCATGGCTGGTACCCATCGCCAATCGCTGGTATGAACAGATGGATCTACCGACCCGCTTTCCAGACGCTCATCAAGCCTTTCTCGAACGCTGTCATGCCGCTGGTCAGAACCGTCCGACGCCGTTGTTGCTGCAATACGGTCCGCAGGACTACAACTGCCTGCATCAGGACTTGTACGGTGAGCACGTTTTCCCGTTGCAAGTGGCGATTCTTCTGTCCGCCCCGGATGAAGACTTCACCGGCGGCGAATTTGTCATGACCGAACAGCGCCCGCGCATGCAGTCACGCCCGATGGTCATCGGCCTGAAGAAAGGTGACGGGCTGATATTTGCCGTCAACCAGCGGCCGGTCAAAGGGGTTCGCGGTTACTACCGCGTGACCCTGCGTCACGGCGTGAGTCGCCTGCACAGCGGCAAACGGCATACCCTTGGAATCATCTTTCACGATGCGTTATGACCCCATGAATCCGCTGACTTTCGATCTGTTTGCCAATGCCGAGCCCGAGCAACAGCCCAGGCGCGAGCAGATCGGCGAACAATCCTATGTGCTCAGAGGCTTCGCCCTGCCCTGGCTTGAGCGTTTGTTGCCCGCCCTGGAGGCGGTGCTGACGGCCGCGCCGTTTCGGCAGATGATCACGCCCGGCGGCTTTACCATGTCGGTCGCCCTGAGCAGTTGTGGCACATTCGGCTGGACCACTGACCGCAGCGGTTATCAGTACACCCGCCACGATCCGCAGACCGGCCAGCCCTGGCCGAGGATGCCCGAGGTGTTTTTCCAGTTGGCGCAAGCGGCGGCGCAGGCAGCGGGGTTCAGCGAATTTGCGCCGGACTCCTGCCTGATCAACCGTTACATTCCCGGGGCAAAAATGTCATTGCATCAGGATAAGGACGAGCATTCCTACGCAGCCCCTATCGTTTCGGTATCGCTGGGCTTGCCGGCGATGTTCCTGTTCGGCGGTTTTGCACGCAGTGACAAAAGCCAGCGCATCCCCTTGCTGCATGGCGACATCGTGGTCTGGGGTGGCGTTGATCGTCTGCGTTATCACGGTGTGTTGCCGATCAAGGACGGTCATCACCCGAGGCTCGGCGAGCAACGCATCAACTTCACCTTCCGTACCGCCGGATAAAGACTTCGAATTTGACCGCAAGCGCCGGAGTGTGTGGCAATTGCCCCATGGTTAATGTGCAGGCAACTCCTCAAAGGACATGACGCCATGACAACCCAATCGAGCAAGATCAGCACCGAAAACGATCCGCGCTGGGCCGCCGTGGTCGCGCGCGATCCCAAGGCTGACGGGCAGTTTGTCTATGCCGTGAAGACCACCGGCATCTACTGCAACCCCAGCAGCCTTGCGCGCTTGCCCAAACCACACAATGTCGAATTCTTCGATAGCGCCGAGCAGGCACAGGCGGCGGGTTATCGCCCAAGCAAACGCGCGACCAAAGACCAGAGCGAACTCGCCGCGCAACATGCCGCCACCGTGGCCGCCGCGTGCCGCCAGATCGAAAGCGCGGAAACGCTGCCTGCCCTTGGCGAGCTGGCCGAAGCGGCGGGGCTGAGCAGCTTCCACTTCCATCGCGTGTTCAAGGCCGTCACCGGCCTGACGCCCAAGGGCTACGCCGACGCTCATCGCTCACGCAAGGTGCGCGAGCGCCTGGCGGATGGAGGCTCGGTGACCGATGCCCTGTACGACGCTGGCTTCAACTCCAACAGTCGATTTTATGAAGCGGCAGACCATCTGCTCGGAATGAAACCCGGGGACTACCGCGCGGCCGGCCAAAACAATGACATTCGTTTTGCCGTCGGCCAGTGTTCACTGGGGGCGATACTGGTGGCGCAGAGTGAGCGCGGGGTCTGCGCGATCCTGTTGGGCGATGATCCGCACCAACTGGTCTGTGATCTGCAGGATAAATTCCGGCGCGCCAACCTGATTGGTGCCGATCATCAATTCGAGCAATTGATTGCCAGGGTCGTCGGCTTTATCGAGGCGCCGGCCATTGGCCTTGATTTACCTCTGGACGTACGCGGCACGGCGTTTCAGGAGCGTGTCTGGCAAGCGCTGAGGGAAATTCCCGTTGGCAGCACGGCCAGCTACGCCGACGTCGCCCAGCGCATCGGCTCGCCGAAAGCCGTTCGCGCCGTGGCTCAAGCCTGCGGCGCCAACAACCTGGCCGTGGCGATCCCTTGCCATCGCGTGGTGCGCAGCGATGGCCACCTGTCGGGCTATCGCTGGGGTGTCGAGCGCAAACGTCAGTTGCTGGAACGCGAGTCGCAGTAATCAGCGATTCACATCCACCACCACGCGCCCGCGCAATTGCCCGGCAAGCAAGCGCGGCGCGGCTTCGATGGCTTCGCTCAGGCCGATTTCGTGACTGATCAATGGCAACAGGTTGAAATCCAGATCCTTGGCCAGTCGACCCCAGGCCTCCACTCGCCTGGCTTTGGGCTGGGTCACGCTGTTGATACCGGCCAAGGTCACACCGCGCAAAATGAACGGTGCAACGGATGCCGGAAAGTCCATGCCCTGGGCCAAACCGCATGCCGCGACGGTGCCATTGGCCTTGGTGCTGGCGCAAGCATTGGCCAGGGTGTGGCTGCCGACCGAATCGATGACCGCCGCCCAGCGCTCTTTGGCCAACGGCTTGCCTGGCTCGGACAGCGTGGCACGGTCGATGATTTCACCAGCGCCCAGTTGCTTCAGGTAGTCATGCTCCGACGTACGCCCTGTAGACGCGACCACCCGATAGCCGAGCCTGTTGAGCAACGCGATGGCGAAACTGCCGACGCCACCGTTGGCGCCGGTCACCAGGATTTCGCCCTGCTCAGGCGTCACCCCGTTGTGCTCCAGAGCCAGGATGCACAGCATGGCCGTGTAGCCCGCCGTTCCGATGGCCATCGCCTGGGCAGCGGTGAACGCCTTGGGCAACGGAATCAGCCAGTCACCGTTCAGGCGAGCCTTCTGCGCCAATCCGCCCCAGTGTCCTTCACCCACACCCCAGCCATTGAGCAGGACCTGGTCACCGACCTTGTAGTCCGGATGCCCGCTGACTTCGACGACACCGGCCAGGTCGATGCCCGGCACCATCGGGAATTTGCGCACCACCGGACTGCTGCCGGTGATCGCCAGTCCATCCTTGAAATTCAGCGTGCTGTAGGCAACACGCACCGTGACATCGCCCTCGGGTAACTGATCGTCCTGGATCTCTTGCAGTGTGGCCCGGTAACCGCTGTCGTCTTTGTCGATCAAAATGCCTTTGAACATGACGGCCTCTCAATGGAATCAGTCTGGTTGTGGTGCAATTGAAATAACACATCGCAACAGATTGCCGTACCCGACTTTAAGCCAACCGGGCAAACCGCCCATTCCCGGTACCCATGATCGCAATGGCGAAAGTGGAGGTTGCCATCGACGCTGAAGAAAACCGGACCCTGCGAAAGGACGACTGGCCTTGCACCAGTCGTTGCGTTACAAATCCTGTTCTACCGTCCCTGCCCTGCTTTCAACGTCGGAGAACACAGCACATGAACCAATGGCCAGATACCCGCATTCTTGACCTGCTCGGGATCGAACTGCCGATCATTCAAGGGCCGATGGCCGGTGCCACGAACTCGTCCATGGTGATTGCAGCCTGCAATGCCGGCGGGTTGGGCTCGATGCCAGCGGCGATGCTCAGCATCGATCAATTGCGCGAGGAACTGAAAACGATCCGCCAACACACCCAGCGCCCGATCAACGTCAACTTCTTCTGTCATCAGCCTCCAGCCCCTGATGAACAACGCGCGCAGGAGTGGAAAAACCTGCTGCAACCCTACTACCAGGAACTCGGTGTCGATTTCGATGCGCCAACGCCCGTGTCCAACCGCGCGCCGTTCGATCACGCGGCCTGCGAAGTGGTCGAGGAATTTCGCCCTGAAGTGGTGAGCTTTCACTTTGGCCTGCCGGAAAAAGCCCTGCTCGACCGGGTCAAGGCCACGGGTGCCAAAGTGCTGTCCTCGGCCACTACCGTCGCAGAAGCGGTGTGGCTGGAGCAGCATGGCTGCGATGCAATCATTGCCATGGGCTCCGAAGCCGGGGGCCATCGCGGGATGTTTCTCAGCGATGACCTGAGCAGCCAGGTGGGGACGTTCGCCCTGGTGCCTCAGGTCGTCGATGCAGTGAAAGTGCCGGTGATTGCCGCCGGCGGCATCGCTGATGCACGAGGTGTCGCCGCCGCCTTCATGCTGGGCGCTTCGGCGGTACAGGTCGGCACGGCCTACCTGTTCACGCCAGAGGCCAAGGTCAGCCCGTCCCATCACAAAGCGTTGCGTACCGCCAAAGAAAGCGAAACGGCGATTACCAACGTGTTCACCGGTCGCCCGGCCCGGGGCATCCTCAATCGGGTGATGCGTGAACTGGGCCCCATGAGCGCCAAGGCACCGGCCTTCCCCCTGGCCGGTGGCGCGCTGATGCCGCTGCGGGCCAAAGGTGAAGCAGACTTCAGCAACCTCTGGGCCGGCCAGGCATTTACCCTCGGAGTCGAATTGACCACCGCGGCACTGACTCGACAACTGGCTGAAGGAGGATTAGCGAGACTGCTGCGGCGCCCCTGAGCATCACTTTCGTTAAAATTGTATACAATTTTTTCGACAGCACATTCCGTTTAAAGGCAATTCGCTATATATTTCTGTACATAACGATTCACCCCTGCTGCAATTGCCTTTAACGGAGCCGTTTCATGACCATTCGTGCCTCACGTTTTGCCCCTGCCTGCCTGGCAAGCCTTGTCGCTGTATTTGCCTTCGGCTCAGCCCAGGCGGACGAAGTCCAGGTGGCGGTCGCTGCCAACTTCACCGCGCCTATCCAGGCCATCGCCGCTGACTTTGAAAAAGACACCGGGCATAAACTGGTCACCTCGTTTGGTGCTACCGGCCAGTTCTACACCCAGATCAAAAACGGCGCGCCGTTCGAAGTGTTCCTCTCGGCAGACGACAGCACCCCGCAAAAACTTGAAGCCGAAGGCGACTCCGTCAAGGGCTCGCGCTTCACCTACGCGGTCGGTACCCTGGCGCTGTGGTCGGCCAAAGAAGGCTACGTCGATGCCAAGGGCGATGTGCTGAAAAAGAACGAATATCAGCACCTGTCCATCGCCAACCCGAAAGCTGCGCCTTATGGCCTGGCGGCTACCCAGGTGTTGGCCAAGGAAGGGCTGAGCGACAAGGTCAAGGACAAGATTGTTGAAGGCCAGAACATCACCCAGGCCTACCAATTCGTCTCCACCGGCAATGCCGAGCTGGGTTTTGTCGCCCTGTCGCAGATCTACAAGGACGGAAAAATCACCAGCGGTTCGGCCTGGATCGTTCCGGCCAGCCTGCACGACCCGATCAAACAGGACGCCGTGATTCTCAACAAGGGCAAGGACAACCCGGCCGCCAAGGCATTGGTTGACTACCTCAAGGGGCCGAAAGCGGCAGCTGTCATCAAGTCCTACGGCTACGAAATCTGATGTCGCTATCGAGTGCCGATTATTCCGCCATTTGGCTGACCCTGAAACTGGCGTCCCTGACGACCGTTATCCTGCTGATTGTCGGCACTCCGATTGCGTTATGGCTTGCGCGCACCCGCTCCTGGTTGCGCGGCCCGGTCGGGGCGATTGTCGCCCTGCCCCTGGTGCTGCCACCGACGGTGATTGGCTTTTATCTGTTGCTGGCGCTCGGCCCTTACGGGCTCGTCGGTCAGCTCACCCAATCACTCGGCCTTGGCACCCTCACTTTCAGTTTTGCAGGGTTGGTCATCGGTTCGGTGTTGTATTCGATGCCATTCGTAGTCCAGCCGCTGCAGAACGCTTTTTCCGCAATCGGCACGCGCCCGCTCGAAGTCGCCGCGACATTGCGGGCAAACCCCTGGGACACCTTTTTCAGCGTGACACTGCCACTGGCCCGCCCCGGTGTCATTACCGCCACCATTCTCGGTTTCGCCCACACCGTCGGCGAGTTCGGCGTGGTGTTGATGATCGGCGGCAATATTCCCGAAAAGACCCGCGTGGTCTCGGTGCAGATCTACGATCACGTCGAAGCCATGGAATACGCCCAGGCCCATTGGCTGGCCGGGGCGATGCTGGTGTTCTCGTTTGCCGTCCTGCTGGCGCTGTACTCCAGCCGTAAAACCAAAGCGGGCTGGAGCTGACCGATGATTCAAATGCGTCTGAAACTACGCTACCCGGGCTTCGCCCTGGACGTCGACCTGCAACTGCCGGGCCGTGGCGTCACGGCACTTTACGGTCATTCCGGCTCGGGCAAGACCACTTGCCTGCGTTGCATCGCCGGCCTGGAGCGGGCCGATCATGGCTTTATCCAGGTCAACGATGAAGTCTGGCAAGACAGCGAAAACAAGGTTTTCGTCGCGCCGCACAAACGCGCGCTGGGCTACGTGTTTCAGGAAGCCAGCCTGTTTCCTCATCTCTCGGTGCTGGCCAACCTGGAGTTCGGTCTCAAGCGCATCCCGAAGCCGCAGCGCCGGGTCGACATGGCTCACGCCACCGAGTTGCTGGGCATCAGCCATTTGCTGGACCGGCACCCACACAACCTTTCGGGCGGTGAGCGGCAGCGCGTCGGCATCGCCCGCGCCTTGCTCACCAGCCCGAAACTGTTGTTGATGGACGAGCCGCTGGCCGCGCTGGATGCCCAACGCAAAAGTGAAATCCTGCCCTATCTGCAACGCCTGCACGATGAGCTCGAGATCCCGGTGCTGTACGTCAGCCACTCCCAGGATGAAGTCGCGCGGCTGGCCGACCATATCGTGCTGCTGAGCAACGGCAAGGCACTGGCCAGCGGCCCGATCGGCCAGACTCTGGCGCGCCTCGACTTGCCGCTGGCGATGGGGGATGACGCCGGCGTGGTGATCGAAGGTCGCGTCAGCGCCTATGACGCCGACTATCAATTGCTGAGCCTGCAATTGCCCGACACCACCCTCAACATTCGTGTGCCTCATACGCCGCTGGATCCGGGCCAGGCACTGCGCTGCAAGGTCCAGGCGCGGGATGTGAGCCTGAGCCTGCACGGTGCCGGGCAAAGCAGCATCCTCAATCGCCTGCCGGTCACCGTGGTCAGTGAAATGAACGCCGACAACGCCGCCCATGTGCTGATTCGCCTGGATGCCGCAGGCACGCCACTGCTGGCGCGCATCACGCGTTACTCGCGCGATCAACTCAACGTCCACCCTGGCCAGCAACTCTGGGCGCAAATCAAAGCGGTTGCGGTACTGGCGTAAATCCGGCGACACGCCTGCACCGGGGCCGGCAGCGCCTGAACCGACGAATTGACCTGCCTGTTTTTTTGCACGATCACCAATGGCTTCTATAGTTGATCTGAACAGGAATCCGCTACGGAGTCGCCATGGAAGACATTTTCGTCGTGAAGCGTTGTAACAAGATCATCATCCATGCTCGCCGTGCGGGTGAAATTGGCCACCTGCCACCGGATACCGCGGCCTGGTATCGCATCGCCGATACCCGCACCCAAGGCTTCATCGGAGATGGCTATGCTGTTGAAGAGGACGCACTGCGTGTTTGCCGGCAGTTGAATGCCAGATCACGAGTGACAGCCCTGCAAGGTTGACGGCCTGTCACCATTTTTTAACGGGTCTATACTGAAAATGCCTGAAGGATCAGCGACCCCATCGGCAGATAGCTCGCTCCAGGCGGGCTTTTTGCTGCCACACCCAGGTTTCTTGAACGGAGGTGTCTCCCATGTCCGAAAAAGAGTCCATCACCACCCTGCTCACCTTGCTGGACTCCCGTCAGGTACGCTTGGCTGCGGCTTGCAAGGAAATCGCCGACTGGGTCGATCATCAAGGCGGGCATCCCACCGCCCTCAGAATTCGTGATCGCCTGAACGACATCGAGAAGGACACGCCGCTGATCCGGCACACGCTGTCGTCCCTTAAGCCTGACGACCGACCTCTGCCTCGGTTCAGATGATCCGTCACGGATTTGCGGTGCGAGGACAGGCCCGATTCGGGCAGCATGATCGGTGACGGTGACGTCTCCGAACGTTTGGCTGCCTGCCAGTTTTTCACCCTCTCCCACAACCCGGCCTGACGCCGGGATTTTTTGTTGCGCGAAACCTGCCGTCCACACCGCCAATAACTGGCGTTCAGCCTGGACCGAGCGACTGACCGCTTGCCCGCGCGAGGACTCAATCGGAGGAAAAATCCATAAACAGAGGCGTCATTTTATTGCCTGTCGGTGCCCTTGCGAGCCGGCCCCATGATCTCGCGCAGGGACATGCGCTTGAACGCCTCGACCAGTGCTCGCCCTTCCTCCGGTGCACAAGTGACCGCCAGGCGCATGGTCGCCTCGCCCAGGTGCCAGATCAAAAACGCCGACTCCTGAACCTGTTGTTCATCGATGTCGGGATACACGCGAAACATCGCCTGGGCCAGTAGTGCGCTGGCCACCCGGCTCTCCACCAGCTCCAGTTGCAACAACTGCTTGTCGGCCTGCATGCCGGACCAGATGTCACGCATCACCGGTGTCGCCATCACGATCTCGTAATACAGATCGAGCAACTGCGAATAGGCGGCACGCAAGCCCTGGGCATCCTCGACAGCTTCTATCGCCTCTGTAATGCAGCGACGACTCTCAGCGTTGTAGCGTTCGGCCAGCGTGCGGATGACGGAACTCTTGTCGGGAAAATACTGATAAAGAGAACCGATCGAGATCCCGCAGCGCTCGGCGATTTCACTCATCTTGAGTTGATCGCTGCCCTTTTCCGCGATCAATTGAGTCGCCGTCGCCAAAATCCGCTCCTGACGTTCGCGGCTGCGCTGTTGCGTGGGATTGCGTCGAACCGCTTGTGCAGCAGGCTGTTCGAGGGCTTCAGGAGTCTTTTTGCGCACGAGTGAATTTCCCGATCAATAACGTGACATGTACTCACCTTAGCATCGCCACTCCCAACGCCCAATAACAGATACCACACGTCGGGGAACTCGAACTGACGGGTTGACGGAAAAACATGAGGATCTATCATCTTTTAAACATGAGCATCACTCACATTAACCGATGGAGATGAACGCGATGAAAACCGATCAACCAATCACACTGGTCCTTGGTGCCACGGGCAAAACCAGGCGGCGAATCACACAACGACTCGAAGCTGCCGGCCTGGCCGTCCGCCGAGGCTCCCGTAACGCGAATCCCCCTTTCGACTGGGAAGATCGATCAACCTGGGACGCAGTGATAGATGGCGTGCATGCGGTCTACATTTGCTTTCAACCTGATCTCGCCGTTCCTGGCGCTCTGGAATCCATCCAGGCTTTCACCGACCTGGCGGTCAAAAGCGGAGTCCGCAAACTGGTTCTGTTATCCGGGCGCGGCGAAATCGAAGCGGAACAGGCTGAGCGTGTTGTACAGAACAGCGGGATTGACTGGACGATTCTGCGGGCCAGCTGGTTCTGCCAGAACTTTAGCGAGGCGCACTTTCTTGAACCCATTCTGCAAGGTGAACTCGCACTCCCCGTCGGCCAGGTCGCCGAGCCCTTTGTCGATGCAGAAGACATCGCCGAGTGTGCCATCGCTGCACTGACCCGACCCGGACACACCAACCAGCTCTATGAATTGACCGGCCCTCGAGCATTGACCTTTGCCGATGCCGTGACCGATATTGCCCGCTCCACCCGTCGCAACATCGAATTCGTGGCCGTACCAGCGGACGCCTATCGACAGGCCATGGAACAGGAACAACTTCCCCAGGAGTTGATCGACCTGGTGCTCTATCTCTTCACGACTGTGCTCGATGGCCGCAACACGCCAATTGCCGATGGCGTACAGCGGGTACTGGGGCGGCCGGCACGCGACTTCAGCGACTATGTGCAACGCACTGCCGCTACGGGCATCTGGGGAGATGGAAGCCCGACGTAACGCATTGGCGAGAACAGGATTCCTCGGCTAGGGTCTCTTGCGTATCGAACTGCGGCGCCTTAATTGGCAGGAGCCTGATCAAGGAGGAACCCATGTCACTCAATCGTAGTGCCGAACAAATCTACCGCCAGTGGTCCACCCCGATCCTGCTGGAGCTCAAGGAGCGAGAACATCAACTGACCCCGTCAGACCGCCAGGCACTGGAAAACGAATTGCTGGAAAGAAGGCTGATCAACACCGGCAATCCGACCGGCAGCGATCGCCGCAAGGCAGACCCGGCGTCCTGAATAGCATCAGGCAACCACGATCAAGAAAGAAATGATGGAGCAGAAACAAACAAGGGCTTGCATCCACTTTCGCTGCAAGCCCTTGATTTTTAGTTGACGCCCGACAGGCCTGTCAAACACATCAAAAGTCCAGATCGACGCATCCAGTCCGGTCGTACGAACTCACGTCGGGGCCGTCACTTTTTACCGCGCTAAAACCACCCACCACGATCATCTTCCAGTTCCTGGCGACACTGCTTGAGTTGGGCGTTGTAAATCTCTGACTGCTTTTGCACTTTCTGGGCAACCTGCATCAGCCACGGTTTACTGCGATAGGAATTGCGGCTAAAGCCCCCACGCCCCTCGTGATAAGCCAGGTACTGATTGTAGGTGTCCCATTTGGAGATTCCGAGCTGACGCTGAGTGCCAGCGGTGTACCAACCGATAAACATGATCGCGTCGTCGAAGCTGTCACGCGAACCGCCGTTGGCAGTATCGTTCTTGTACTCGCCCCACACCGGATCCTGAGCCTGCGCATAACCGTAAGCCGAGCTGACCCGCCCCCAGGGGATCACCCAGAGCAGGTAGTCACGAGGCGGCAATGCGTCAGCCACGAAGCTGCTTTCCTGCTTCATGATCGCCATGGCCACATGCAGAGGCGTCCCATATTCACTCTGCATCTCTAGCGAGTCCTCATACCAGTCGGGATACTCACGGTAAATGCTGCAGAGATTGCCTTGATCCCTTGGTGGTGTAGTCGTGCAACCTGTCAAAAAAGTAACCAACAAAGCCAACAGTAAAACTTGTCCTTGTTTCATTCATCATCCTCAAAAACAAGGGCATAAGGTGCCCTCCGTTTACTGCAAGGCGCCTGAGTCAGGCAGTTGCAGGCAAAAACCTCAGAAGACATCTTTCCTGGTGGCGTCACCCTTATTGAGGGACTGCTTTGTAAGTGCCTGTTGCAGACATTCGGATGTAGAACGGGATGAGTTGCGGGGCAGACTTTTGATTTTGCGATGCAAAGAAATAAGGACCACCGTCTGACTAGCTGCCTACTTCAGCGCCAGGGCCAGGGTCAGGCCGGGGTCCATGACGAACTATAATTTAGTGTTGGGGGACCGTCGGAGGTAGCGCTATGCGTATCTTCAAGCAGCTCCTGCTCCTGGTCGCGGGGCTTCTGGCAAGTAGCCTCTCGCTGGAGGCAATCAGCAGTGGCGGCCTAGGTCAAAATCCTCACCCGGCCGTTCTGGTCAGTGGGCAGCCACAGCAATGCGGGCAATTCCACCATTTCCACAGTGGCTCGTTTCATATGGGAAACCGGCATTTCGTGCCAATGGGAAACCGGCATTTCGTACAAATGGGCAACCGGCATTTCGTACCAATGAACAACCGGCATTTCGTACCAATGGATAACCGGCACTTCGTACTAATAGATAACCAGCATTTCGTACCAATGGATAACCGGCACTTCGTACTGATCCACCGGATAAACAGCTTCGAGGTGATCGGAGGGCCCGGGGTCAGCAATCAGCCCTTCGATTCCAGGCACGTTCACTTTGTGCGCCGCTTCGATCCGCGGACGGGGCTATTTCTGATTCAACCGGCAACATTCGGGAAGTAATGGACCAGCTTGGTCAAACCACTGTCGTGATGACTGAGCAATACATCCGCAACCGCAAGGGGAAGAAGGTGAAATCTACAAAATAAGGCGTGCGGCAAAAAAACTAAGGGCCTGAATGAGGTATCTCACGCAAGCCCTTGATATTCATGGTGCCCGAAGCCGGAATCGAACCGGCACGCCCTTACGAGCGGGGGATTTTAAGTCCCAAGGGAAAATCAATCAGACCGCACCTCTCAATAGTTTTTCCGGGTCGCAATCGCGCCTTTTTGGCTGCCATCCAGGCCAATGTTTCCGCACACCTTTCAGAGATTGCGGACCGTAAAAAATCACCCATTTCAGCGTCAAAGTATGTTTTCGCTCCGAAGCCACTTACACCGCAGATATGCCGATCACGCATACCATAGCGTTTCGCTGTGTGGTTCTCAGCCCTTAGCATCCCTGTATGGACCAGCGGCCACCTAACTTATTGTTTTACAATGAATACAGCCTGTTTTAGAGTGACAAAACTTCCGTATTTTTGTGCTTTTGCAAACGATAATCCGCGGCTTCCAGCGGAGGTTTTGCGCACAACCCTTCCGGCGTCCAGCCGACCGTTACCCCTCTCCCATTCCTTCATCATCGCCGGCTGCTACGCTGATATCTCCACGGAGGAATCGCGATGCCAAACTCAGACCTACTCCCTTCCCTGCTGTCCAAGATCAACGAAAATCAACTCGCTCTAGAAGCTGCCATCATGGAACTCACGAACTGGGCCGATCAGCACGGAGCTGCGGATGTCGCCCAAAATGTGCGCAGCGCTTTGGGTGCGATCGACCTCAATGAGGAGTTCATTAAAATGACGCTCGCGGTGTTAATGACACCTGAGTGACTGCAATTGGCTGAAGCGAACATTCGCAATATAACCTGCTCTGACTAGCATCCTTACGCAAGCAAATTTGCGCAATGACCCGAGCGATTTAACGCTCTATAGTCTGAGCGAATTTAGTGGAGTGTAGGCAAATCCCCCGTGACAATGGCCAAAGGGGATCTGGAGGGTCAATCACCGTTATCTGGGGCAAATCGCTTCTTGAGCGCCTCCTTGGCAATTGGACCAAGTGCATCGGTCACAGCCTTGAGTTCTGCCTTACTTTTTGCATCATCCCCTGACAAAGAGCCTGTTTCAGTTATCGCAAACTTCAAGTAAACGTCGGTGCCTTTTGGATAAATAATTGGCTTCGAGCCTTGCATGGAGTTATCTGCTTTCGCCATCCCAACGTCCAAGGCACTTCCAATTTCATTTTCTCCATTCTCCTTCACCACAACCCCACCTACCGTTACTGCCTCTCCAGTGCTTTCCTTTAACTCTTCACCATCTATTGAAGCTTGCGCAACCGCAATAGATAGCCCGACCGTCCCCTGCCCTCCTCCTTCATCTTTGGTCAGTGCAATACTAGTCTTGGATAGTATGAATAACGGGATAACCTGAAATGCCTTGCCCCCTTCAAAGTCTTTTAAATGAAGAAGAATAGCCATCTGTGGATTCGTAAATTCATTCGAAGATTTTTTATATCTAACCAAGGCAACACACTTAGTTGCTTTCACATCTGCAACACTTACCGCCCATGTCGCCGACCAAGTGTTCATTGACTTAGCCTTTATTTCGTCCACCTTGCTATTTGCCGCGTTTACTGCAATATCCCACGCGGCACCACCGACAGCCGCTACTGCCACTCCTACGCCGGCTGCACCTGCATTATTCCCTTTACACAGCCCAGTGTATTTTTCTGCCTTGCCATCAAACAACTTCGACCAAACACTGGGTTCACCATGGCCTCCATCGCTGAAGGAAGTCAGAGATAGTGGTACAACCGCATCCCATTCACCCTTTGCGTCTGACGGATCAACTTTAGGGGAGAAAATTACTCCCCAAGTGTTACATCCGCTTAACATTACCGCAAAAAAACCTAGCACTATTAGTTTTTTCATGACGCGGTAGCTCCTTGTTATTGCATTATAAATTTCCTACAAATAGCCATTAGCCATCAGCCATTAGCCACATTCGGTATAGCTGATGAATTTCAACGTTGCTAGCCAAAGCTAGAAAATAAATCAATGCAGCCATGGAATAGCGTGCGACCTATTATTCGAACCCGAAAGAAAACTCGATTTAAGACGCTTTTACATCTTCAAAATCAACCGATCCACAGATCGCCCTGAAATTCCCCTAATGGCCCCGCTTCAGTGGCGCCGGCGGCACCTATCGATGGCACGCAGGGATACCCCCTCTCTCCTGGACAAAAGGAGGTATCTTTACTAATGTCAAGATGCTATCGATCTTAAAAATTAATATAGCACCACGGTTTAGACTCACAGAGCCTGTTTTCATCTTTCGTCGCTATTAGTCTAGGCACGCGATTCATAGCAGTAGCTATAGCCAACCTTCGCCATTCACATAACACACTGAGGTATTAGTCATGCCAAGCGTAAAATCAGGTGAAATGGACACGACCGGGAGTTTTATCGTTACATTTCGTACGGGAGCTGCCGAAGAAGGCATTGCATCCCTAAAAAAGATGACTGGAATTACAAAGTCAAAGCTTATGTCCAGCTCTGACTTCGGAGTATTAGGTGTAAATCTAGCTCAAACGCCGGAAACTGGGGGAGTTATATTCCAAAATCTGGGTATCGCTGTAGTAAATATAGAGACCATGAGCGCAATTTCACTGGCTCAAGAGATATCAGGTGGTGGAAGTGCAATTTTAGCAATTGAACCAGAAGGCATAATGCATGCCATCAGCAACTCCTCGATCTCATCAGAATATCTCCGAGGCTTTAAAGATGCGGCCACCGCTCTATATGAGCAGGCAATTCTTGATGAGTCGAAAAGCATTAATATTGGAGCATTAGAATTTTATCAAGACACCCCCACAGTAGCTTGGGGACTATTGGCAACAAAAGCCGGCTCCTCGAGATATTCAGGGTTAGGCATTAAAGTTGCGGTACTAGACACCGGATTAGACCTTTTACATCCGGATTTCTCTGGAAGGAATGTAATAGGCCAGTCGTTTATCACAGGTGTACCTACAGTCCAAGACGGGCATGGTCATGGCACACACTGCGCTGGAACAGCCTGTGGGCCGATGTCTCCTATCCGAGGTGCTCGATATGGCGTAGCTCACGAGGCAGAGCTACTCGTTGGTAAAGTCCTTTCAGATCAAGGTAGCGGCCGCGATAGCGGAATCCTTGCTGCAATTGATTGGGCTATTAGTAATGGTAGTGAAATAATCTCAATGTCTCTAGGAGCTGACATAACGTCAACCTCTACGGCCTATGAGGCCGTAGGGCAGAGAGCACTGGATGCAGGGACTCTAATAGTCGCAGCTGCGGGAAATAATGCAAGACGACAAGTTGGCGAGTTCGGTTTTGTAGGCCGCCCAGCGAATAGCCGAACATTCATGAGTGTCGGTGCCCTGGCGAATCGGCTTCAGACAGCCAATTTTTCTGCAAGGGATACGGTGCTAGCTCCGGGCACGGCTGTTGACATCGCAGGCCCCGGCGTCGACATTTACTCGTCTTGGCCATTGCCTGACCAATTCAATGTGATCTCCGGAACCAGTATGGCCACACCGCATGTTGCCGGTATAGCTGCCCTTTGGGCTGAAGCGACAGGGGATCGAGGAGCAGCCTTATGGCAGCGAGTGATATCGAACGCAAAGTCTCTTTCTGATCCAGTTATTGATGTCGGCAGAGGATTGGTTCAAGCTCCTTGAACCAAGGCTGGTTAGGCTTTGTCAAAAAAGGATCGTGGCGCCTAAAGTCGTTGCGCCACGACACTTGTGTGATCATTTTGTACGAGGATCCCCCCATGCCTGCTCCAAGCGTTTCAGACATTGAGGTCATAATAACCATTCAGGACGCGGATAGAGCTCATATTCACAGTATCGCCTCCGAGTTGGAGACCGCAGGTTTACACCTTGAGGGTGTATTATCGGGGGTTGGTGTAGTGACTGGGACCATTCAACCCGACCTGCTAGCGAAACTCCATAGTGTTGAGGGAGTACTTGCAATTGAAAAGTCTGGCCTAATACAGATATAATTTTTACAGTCATACTTATAGCTAAAAATTATACTGCATATTTTTAGCCCGATTTAGTTTTTGTACCCAGCTTTAGCACTCGCCAAGGTAGTAGATACCAGTGTGATTAACTTTTCGAAATCAGTATTGGATCGATAATTAACCTTAATGGCTGGCAGCTATAGGTCGAATGCAGCCTATGGATATGCCCCTTGAAATGCGGAGGTGCGGAGGTGCGGATAGGGATTTGAACCCCTTCCGAAATGCTTGGAGGCCGCTACAGGCCAATATAACCGGGAAAAACGACAATTTTTCAGGGCATGAAACGGCCTACATCGGCCTGTGCTCTGCCCTAAACCCTGTGCGAGGGTTCGTGCAAAATATGGTAAATCTAGTGCATCGAGCACCAATATTTTGGTACCGCAGCGAATAGGAAGCGGAATGAAGGACAGAATAGCCGGACGATTTGCAGAAAATATTGCGCGAGTTCGAAACCTTGTCGAAATCTATACCACCCATCTCGCTGGGACAGGGGGTGGACGTCGTGGCCATGCCAAGACAGACGTCTTGAGAGCGGCTGTAGTTTTGCTGCATGCGGCGACAGAGGATCTGCTCCGAAGCCTGGCTTACTGGAAATTGCCTTCAGCGAGTGCGGATGTGTTGGCTAAGATCCCACTGATCACTGCGCCACCTGCGGCCAAATTCAGTTTGGGGGATCTTTCGGCTCACCGCGGAAAGGCAGTTGATACTGTGATATCAGAATCTGTGCATGGTTACCTCGAACGCTCGAACTACAACAATGTTGACGAGGTTGCGAGTCTACTTACGAGCATTGGGGTTTCGCTGCCCAACGTGAATGCGCAATTTACTCAGTTAGCTCAGGTGATGAGCAGACGGCACCTTATCGTTCATCGCGCTGATCGTGACGAAACAGGCGGCAGAGGAAATCACTCGGTTCGGTCAATTGGAAACATTAACGTGTCCAACTGGATAAACGGTGTAGAGAGTTTCGGTACGGCACTGCTCAACGAAATACCCGACTGATAGTTTTTCGATTGCAGCGTTATTAAAATGTGATGCGACCTTTCTGAAAATTGTGCATGACCTTGACCTGGAGGCAATATGAATTTCAATGCGCTTGCTTACCCTGACAAATTCACTATCGGCGGCTCTGAGTTTAATGGGCAACGCCATCTGTCGAAAGGTACCGTCCTGATACCGTACACGGACGAGCCGGACATAGGGATTGGTGACGTGATTATCCAGAAGTCAGGTCAGCGAGAGATTGAGCTAAAAGTCGTGGATGCTCAGTTTCTGCCAGGTGGCAGCCTGGGAGTGGGCACCAGCCATAAAAATATGCTGACCCTGAAAGTTGAGAATATTACTGCGAAACCTCATGTGACCACCTCTCATTCCTCCAATTATCACATAGGTTCGATATCTGGGGACCAGATACAGGTCGGAAACAACAACTCTCAGACCGTCAATATCAGTATTCAGAATCTTGCTGAAGCCATCGCCAAAAGCGGAGATCCGGAAGCGAAATCGACATTGCGCAAGTTGTTAGAAAACAGCACGGTGGCCAGTATCGTCGGTGCCGGCGCTACAGTTCTCTTGGGATTGCTGTAGAGCGTACAGCACTACTTAACACACCATATAAGTTGCCCAGGCAAACCTATGGCTGGTGTGCAACGGTCGATGGATATGTTGAAAGGCTGAAAAGCCTGCGCCGTTGAGCCATGCGCCAAGCTGCGGTGCCATCACAGCGTAATCACAAGGAGAAAGTATGAAATTCGAAGACGTGGCTGAAGTGACTCAGGCCCGCACCGCCATGGCGGCCAATCAGTTGCTGGATAAAGGCTGGACGCTGCTGGCTGTGGTCGCAGGTGAGAATGGCCCCGACTATGTGCTCGGCCGCGCTAAGGGCACTGAGGCGTTGCCAGGTCTGGAAAAGCGCAAGGTGCCTACGGTCAATCCGATTCCGGTGCGCTGAGTTGTGTCACACATAACGCCTGTTATGTAAGATCAGCCCCGACACTTGGCCAGGTATCGGGGCCATCGAATTGAGAGTTTACGGTGGCAACCGGGAACTCTAACGATTGCCAATATGAAGCTGTTAGCTAGGTCGTTTTCGGCTAGAGTTAAAAAATCAGTCTTGCTCTAGACTGCGGCTGTGCCCGGCATATCCTAGATATAGATGCGCCGAGCAAGTCCCGATCAATGCGCTTTCCTCTGCTACAGTCGATACAGTTCGACCAAAACACAAAGGGATCGGTATATGACAATTGAGTCACTACACGCCGCAACGCAATACAGCGACTACAAAGGCGGTGCTGCCGCTGATCGTGCCGACGGAGTCGCTCCAGCGGAATGGCTTCGCCAAAAAGGTCATATCAACAACAGTGAATTCTTGGTCGGTATCGACTTTAGCGTCGGCGAAAACCATGGCGTGCATCGAGATCCAGTTCACGTCACCTTCCTCATTTTTGATGCTGGCAGTTACGATACCGTAGCGGAACATATCGCCTCACTTCCGGTTGACGAACCGGTACCTGTTCGCCGTGTTTCTTTAGAATTGACACTTGCTGAATTTTTCGCCCTGTTCAAACGTGTCAATGTGACGCTTACACCATTGGAAGTGATGCAAGGCCGTGCGTATAGCTACGCAGATTAAGGCATCATCCGGACGGTCGCTGTGTCCCCGGTGACCAACCACCCTTTCCGTGAGACAAGACGATGGATGACGAATCTCAGACTCGCGACGTTTACGCTCATTTCGGGCTAGCCATGTATCTGGCCCAATGCCTTGAACAATCAATATTCATTCACCTGATGTTTTTCGATTTCATTCCTCGAAACGTCAAAGAGTTCAAGGACCAACAGCATTGGCAACAAGAATTCGACCGGTATGAGTCAACAGAGCTTGGAAAAACAATGGGAAAGCTTGTTCAGAGGTTCAAGGATGCTGGCCAACCTACCGAAGAAATCAAGACTGTTTTGGCTAATGCGTTGACCGAACGAAACCGACTTGCGCACAAATACTTCTCGGAAAAGTCAGTTGCATTCACGAACCATTCCGGGCGTAACGAGATGATTTCCGAGCTTGAATCCATTCAGAAAGTGTTCCGCAATGCGGCGGTAATGATCGATACGATTACCATGCCAGTGGCTCGCCGCTACGGTTTCAGTGAAGAAATGGAAAAGCGTGCAAGGCAGGAAATGATGGAGTCTTACGACAAAGACTGCCCAGCAAACTAGCCGTGGTGTTTGATCCGACTATGAAATCGATCTGTCATATTATCTCCGGAATGTTCTCAACTCTGACGGTGAGAACGTCACCGTCGAGACCGCAGGCCATGTCTGTATCGACTCAGATCATACTAGCTGTGCAGATAACTCAAACAGCGCCCATTCAGAACAACCCTCCAAGCGCCGCAGGTTCCCAGTTCATGATAACCAGCTCACCACTCACCTCGGCCTTGCCCTGGCGCTGATTGGTATTGCAATAGCGGATGTCCAGCGTCTCGAAATGAAAGCCCTCAAAGACTCGGCGAATGTCCGGATGATCATTGATGCTGACCATCACCTTGCCTTTGCAACGGCGCATGAAGTCGGCCATTCGCTCGTAATTCTCAAACACAAAGTCCACGCCGTAACCAGCGGTCTGCCAATACGGAGGATCCATGTAGTGAAAGGTATGGGCACGGTCGTAGCGCTCCGCGCACTCCAACCAGGGTAGATTTTCGACGTAGGTACCGGACAGGCGCTGCCAAGCAGCCGAAAGATTTTCCTCGATCCGCAGCAAGTTGATTGACGGCGTGGTGGTCGCGGTACCGAAAGTCTGCCCGGACACCTTGCCGGCGAAGGCATGGTGCTGCAGGTAGAAAAATCGGGCGGCGCGCTGGATGTCGGTAAGGGTTTCGACGCGAGTCATTTTCTGCCACTCGAACACCTGGCGCGAACTGAGCGCCCATTTGAATTGGCGCACAAATTCTTCGAGGTGGTTTTGCACCACGCGGTACAACGTCACCAGGTCGCCGTTGATGTCATTGAGGACTTCGACGGGTGCGGCCTGGGGTCGCATGAAGTACAGCGCGGCGCCGCCGGCAAAGACTTCGACGTAGCATTCATGGGGCGGAAACAACGGAATGAGGCGATCGGCCAGGCGGCGTTTGCCGCCCATCCAAGGGATGATTGGGGTAGACATGGATAGCAAGACCTTTACT
The DNA here is from genome assembly GCF_047324915.1 of Pseudomonas sp. Pseusp16. Taxonomy (NCBI): domain Bacteria; kingdom Pseudomonadati; phylum Pseudomonadota; class Gammaproteobacteria; order Pseudomonadales; family Pseudomonadaceae; genus Pseudomonas; species Pseudomonas sp. Pseusp16. The sequence continues at coordinate 1,933,165 of NZ_CP168522.1, forward strand.
GTATAAATAAACAGGTGTTAGGCTCGCTCTGCTTTGTGCACAGAGCAGGAGCCTTGGCGGGACTTGCAGGGACAATCTGCGGGGACGGTGACCAGCCTGGATGTTGACGCATCCAGACTGGCCGCTCCTTTTACTTTGAGTTTGAAACTTTTGACTCGGACCGACTCATGCGCCCGGGTGATCAACCAGGCACTTCAAGCACAACTTTCTGCGGCTTGCCGGAGGCCTTGGCCTTGCCCTCCTTGCCACCATTGCACTCGACCGACACCGTCCACCCGGACGGGGTGAAGGTGTGATCGACCGACTCCACCAGGTACTGACCATCGAGCCCACGCTTGAAGCCCAGCGCCTCGATCATGCTTTCGGCAAAAAGGTCGGTCCGGCCCGGCAGGTCCAGGCGGACCGAGGCGGTGGAACGATTGAACGCCGCCAGACGCGCCTTCGCCGCCTCATCAGCGGCTGTTCTGTCCGGGTAGAGATGGCGGTCGGTGTGCACCGGCGGCAAGCCTTCCGGCACGTTGGGGTTGTCCAGGTGCGAGATCAGCAGCTCTCCACTGGCCGGGTCCTGATACTGGGTGCTGACGCCTTGGTGTGTACTACGGTCGCTCAAGCGAAACTGCCAGCGGGTCACGTCACTCCGCTGCAAGGTGATCACAGCCAAGGTCTTGCCACTGGCGCTCTGCCCACCCTGTCGCGGCAGGACCAGCAGCTTGCCGTCGGCCACCTTGGCGGTGCAGTCGTGTTTTTTGGCCACTCGGGTGATGAAATTGAAGTCCGATTCGTTGAGCTGGTCCATGCGCGGCACCCGGGTATCGACCGGGCACGACGGCTGCCAGCCATTGCGCGCGGCCACATCACCGACGATCTGCGCCAAGCTGACGTCCTCCCAACTGCCGCTGCGCGTGGTCTTGCCGCTGCCGCGCATGTCGCTGGCCTTGCCGCTGATCACCAGCGTGTCCGGCGGGCCGGAAACGGCCACTTCGTCCACGGTGTAGCGGCCCATGCGCGTCAGGTCGGCGCCGGCATAACCCAGGTAGACCTCGATACTCGCGCCACGCACGGGCAGCGACACCGCGCCGTCGCGGTCATCAATGCGCAGCTCAAACGAATCTGAGGCCATGCCGGGCCGATCGGCCAGCTGCAGCGAGACCAGCCGGTCATTGATCAAGGTGGTGATGTCGGCACCGTCGGCGGCGATGCGGAAAAGTGGTTGCATGTCGGCGCCTCAGACAAGAAAAAGCCCGCACGCGGCGGGCTGGGTAACGGGATCAATCCCACAACGAAATGACGCTGTCGGTCTCGACCACCAGGTCCGGCAGCGTGATCAGCACGCCGGCCCGGAACGGTTGCGGCTCATCGGCCAGCCCCTGATTGGCGGCCAACACCGCCTCGACGCTGCGGTTCAGGTGGCCGTAATGGTGGTGGCACAGGGTATCGAGCAGATCCCCATCAGCCGTTCTGCAGGTCATCGCCATAACGGACAAACTCCAGTGAAAAGCCCTGCTTGCGCGGGATCGCCCCGGGCAGCAAAGCGCTTTGCTCTTCTTCGATATTGGTCAAAACCCAGTTGCCCAGCACCTCGCCATAACCCGTGGTCAGGTTCAGCGGCAGCAACTTGGCACCGATGCTGCGCAGCCTATCCAGCTGCTTCAGCCCACCTTTGAAGCTCGGGTAGATCGCGCCCTTGATGGTGATTTTCTCCTCACCCAGACCCACTGCCTGCTGTGCTGGGCGCCGGGTCAGACGTTCCTGCGCGGCCCAGCGAAACGCGGTCTGCCGGCGCAGTTCATCGAACGCTGCCGTGTCCAGGTTGAAGTAGTACGGTCGCTCATTGGCTTTCAGCGGGTAGAGGATCAGCAGGTGCGGGAATGGCTTCACCGCGTCGGGAATCGGCGACATATCGCCGGCAAACCATTCCGTGGGGAAGATGTTGCCCAACGCCGCGTTGGCCTTGCCGGCGACCTTGTTGAACGCCGCGCCAAAGCGGCCAATCTGCTCAGTCAATGCGGAAAAATGCTCATCAAACTGGGCCAGTGCCCGCTGGGTCTGGTTGTAGTAGCTGGCCACCTTGCCGATCTTGGCCTGCGCCGAATTGATCGCATCCTGCAGACGCCGGGTCTTGTCGCTCAGGTCTTCGCTGATGAAGGGCAAGCCTTCCAGCGCATCGGCCGCCCCGCTGATTTCATTGAGTGCGCCATTCATGGGCCCGGTCATCGACTCGATGTCCGTACGGCCGGCTTCACCGGCATCGACCATGTACTTGAGCCCGCCCTGCAAGTGCTGCAGGTAGGTCTTTTCATCCGACATAACACTTCCTTAGCCCACATGGGGCGCATCAAACAACTGGCGGTCACGCGCCTCCCGAGCGAAGTCGTCAAACTGACGGCGCAGGTACGGCATCAATTCCTGGACGAACTGCGCCGGGTCTTTCACATCGCCTTGCACCTGAAAAACCGGTGCCGGCGCGAAGGTGAATTGCTGATCGACCTTCGGCCATTCGGGTTTCTTCGCTGCCGTGGTCGACATCAATGCCGCCGCCGTGACCGGCGCGGCGGGGGCGTTTTCCATCGAGCGCACGACCGCGCCCACCCCTTGGCCGGCGCCCATGGGCAAGATGCCGATCGGTGCTTTGGCCGGCGTGTCCGGCCCGCCAAACAAGGCCTTGCCCATGGTTGCGCCCACGTCACCGCCGCCCCACGCGCCGACCATGCCACCGATCACCCCGCCAATCGCGGTTCCGATCAGTGGGATGATCGAACCGATGGCCGCGCCGGCCGCTGCACCCGCCAGGCCACCAGCCAAGCTACCCGCCGCCCCGCCGTAACCTTCAGCCTTTTCATCGCGGGTGGTGGCGTTCAGGTAAGTGTCCACTACCTGGTAGCCGGCAGCAGCCACCGCCACCGCCCCGCCCGCTTTCACGCCACGGGAAAGTCGATTGGCAGAACCTTTTACCTTTCGATCTGGATCGCGATCCAACCCACCGCCATCACCGTCCTTCGCGTTAGTCACGAACACCCGCTGCACGATGTTGGACCGGTCGCCGGCCGAACCACGGGCGATGTTGGCCAGCCCCCGACCGATTTTCAGCGCGGCCCAGGCTTTGCCCAATACCAACGCACCGGCCGTGAGTGCCGCCAGGCCCAGCACCGCCTTGGGCGTCTCCTCAGACAAGGCGGTCAAGCCACGGGCTGCGGCGCCAGTGCCGGTAGCCAGCGCATCTGTCGCCGGACGCAAGGCATCCCCGATGGCCCGCAGCGAATCGTTGAACGCCTGACCGGTTTCGGCCCAGCGTTGTGACGAGGCTTCGCGACGCTCGCTCAGGTTCTTGTCGAGAATGTCCTTGCGTTGGCCGTTGGGGTTCGAGGCATCCCTTTTCAGGTCCGCATACAGCTTTTTGTTCTGGGTGTAGGCCATCAGCGCGGTCTTGACCTGCATGTCGGCAAACACGTCGCCGGTGCGCAGGGTCGCGGCCAGGGCATCGGCCATCGCTTGCGCCTTGGCCGGGTCCGTCTCCTGGTTAATTTTGGTCAGGCCCTGATCCAGCTGCTTGGCCTTTTTCGGGTCGGTCTTTTCCACGTACCGGCGAGCCAGTTCAAAACTGGCTTCAAAGGTCGACAGGCCCTTGCCAATGGCGGCATTCATCGAGCCCTGATAGTCGATCCCGGCATCTGCATAACCTTTGACCGTTTCCCCTGAACCGATTTTCGCAATCCAGTTTTTCAGGTTGTTCGCCGCCTCATCGGCACTGCCGGCGCTCTTGATCTGCACCTGCAGCATGGCGCCCAACTGGGTCACCGCATCCTGACCGGTGATGCCGCTGCCGGCCATCTGCGCCAGCAGTTCCGGAAACCACTTGGCCATGTCGGCCGCTTCGAAGCTGCCTTGCTGGCCCAGCAACGCGACCGACGCCAAGGCCTGCTCCATTTTTATCGGGTCGGTGATCTTGGCGTTGTTCTGCATCGCCAGAATCATCTTCGCCGTGTCGGTCCCCGACGCGCCCTGCCCGACCGCAAACTTGGCAGCCACCGGGGCGTACTTCAGCGCTTCGGTCAGATCCATGCCGCCACCGACCAGTTGGTTCACCAGCTCGGCCACCTGGGTGTTGGCCATGCCGGTGTCTTTCGAAGTCTGCACAATGTCCCGCGCGGTGTTTACTTCCTGTTGAGTATTGGCGGTACCGGACTTGATTGCGATGTCACGAATGATCGCCTGAAAATCTGCACTGACTTTGGTCGGCACCGCAGCCAGGGTGGTGCCGGCCACCGCCATGCCAAATCCGCTGCGTAAACTTTCCCGCCCCTCCTCGACCTGTCCCATCCCTTTGGCCTTGAACTCGGCGCTGCGCACCACCTTGCCCAGCGCCAGGTACTCCTGACGCAGGCGGCCGACTTCAATCCCCTGCTTGCGCAGACTGGTGTTATTGGCCTCCAGCTTTTTGAGCAGCACGCCGGCATTGGCCGCCCCGCTGTCGTGGGCTTTTTTCCATTCCTCGCGCAGGCGTATGGTCTCGCCGATGACTTTCTGTAAACCTTTGGCGCGCGTGGTTTGCGCCTCGAGTTTTTTCATTTCGCCGCTGACGTTCTTGAAGGCGGCGCCGAGCGAAGAATCGACGGCGCCACCAATCACCAGCCCGAGCGAGAGTTTGTTCGCCATGCTTATCACCTACGTGCGACGGGGTGGGCTCAATCCGTGAGCCACCAGACCATCTCGGAAAACGACAACCCCTGAATCTCGGCCGCCGAAAAATTCAGCTCGACGGCCAGGCGTTTAGCCAGGGCCTTTTGCAGGCGGGGGTTAAACCCCGTCGTCTGCTCCCAGACGAAAATAGGCGGTCTGCAGACGACGGTAATCACGCATCAGCAGCCCCTCCAAATCCGCGCGGCCGATGCTCGCCAGGCTGCAGAACAAGACCATTTCCTGTTCTTCTTCGTTGCTTCCGCCCTGCAGGGTCGCGGCGCGCATCTCACGCACCGTTGGCTCGCGCAGGGTCAGCTTGTCGACCTTGATGCCATTGGCCTCGCTCGGTTTGGATAAGATGACGGTGGCGATGCCATCGCCGAGTTGCAGCCACTTGGGCAGAACATTGTCTTTTGCGTTGCTCATGGTGGTGCTCCTCACATGCCCAGGGCAGACCGCACGGCGGCCAGTTGGTCGACGCCATCGATGACGCGGATTGAGTTGAGGGGATCGATTTCAAACATCACGCTGCCGTCGATCTCCAGCTTGTAATAGGTCACGGCGACGGCGTACTTGAACTCGCCTTTTTCACCCGGTTTCCAGTCCCCCGGGTCGACTTCCTTGAGGCTGCCCCGCAGGGTGGCGACCACCGACTTGACCACACCTTTCTGGCCCTTGAAGGCACCACGGAACGAGGCGTTGAAGCCGGTCAGGTCAGACTGGCCGAAGAACTTCAGCACCTCGCGGCGCACACCATTGGTGAGGAAGCTGGCTTCCAATTTCTCCATACCCATGTCGAGTTCGACCGCCGCGTCCATGCCGCCTGCGCGATATTCGTCAGTCTTGAGGGTCAACTTGGGCAGAGTCAGGCTCGGCACATCGCCTTGCAGGCTGATGCCGTCGACGAACAGGTTGGTGTTGTAGAGCACTTCCGGAATCATAAAACGGCCTCCTTAGGCAGCGGTGTCCAGCACTTCAGTGATCCACTGATCGGTCACCTCCACGCGGAAGTTCGGGTTTTCGGCTGGCGGCACGTCGGTGAAACGAATGTTCCAATACACCTTGCCGTCGCTGAGTTCGCTGGAGGTGTTCAGCTCTTCGTCGGCATAGACTTCGAAGTTGATGATCGCGCCCTGATTCTTCAGGTCGCGCATGAACGCCTGCAGGCCTTCGGTGACGTCCTTGACGTAGGTCGCGGTGATCGAGCGGTCGACGGCCCACTTGTGCGCGTAGAGGATGGCGTCCATGACGATATCCAGCGTGCGCACGCGGGTGACGAACTTCCATTTCGGGTCACTGGACAGTGTGCGGTTGCCCCACAGCCGGTACCCGTCATCACGGATGATCGTGGTGATGTTGGCGTTGTTCAGCACGTTGGCCCGGCAGGACGCATCGCCGTCGAGAAACTCGATCGGCCGCGTGGTGCCGGTGATGCCGACAAACTCCTTGTTCGACGGCGAGGCCCAGAAACCGTAGGTGGCATCGGTCCAGGCAAACAAGCCGGCGGTCCAGGCCGAGGCTGGTGCGTTGACGGTAGCGCTGGTTCCGGTGTCCCAGAACTGCACGCCCGGGTCGACCATGTACGCGTGTTTGCTGCCGAAGTTTTCGGCATAGGCGATCGCCGCTTCGTCGGTGGTGTTCGGCCCGTCGAGGATGGCCATCGCCCGCATCTTGTCGCCCAGCGCCACCAGCTCGGTGGCCACCGCCAGCGTCGCCGAGTACCCCGGCGTCACCAACAACCGTGGCTGGGCGTTGAACTTGCTTTTACCGTTGAGCAACGCCTGCATGCCGGTCCGGCTACCATCGGCCCAGACCCCGCCGATGATCGCTGACAGCTGCTCGGCCGGGTCGTCCAACAGCGGCACACCGACAGCGACAATCACCGCCTTCGACCGTTTGAAAATGGCCTTGCAGTCCTGGGTGATCGCCGCATCCGGCCCCCAAGCGGCGACCGCTTCGCTTTCGCGGGTGATCAGCAGCAATTCGTTAGCCGCCGCGGTCGCCGGCGGCGCCACGGTGAAGGTGTTGCACAGGCCGATGATCGACGCGGACGGGGTGGCGATATGCCGTGCCCCGGTGTCCACCAGGGTCACGGTGACGCCGTGAAAAAAACTCATAGAGTGATGCTCCAGAAACGAAAAAGCCCCGCATAAGCGAAGCTGTGAGTGACGTGACGCGTAACGGAAAAGAAAACGCCCCGGCAATGCGGGGCGTCAGGATGCGGTGCGGGTCTGCCCGTCCGGCTTTAGTGGCCGTTTATCAATGCCTGGAAAGTCTGGCGAAGTTGGCCAAGCCCGCAGTTCATTGCGGTAGGTGCGCCAGGCCAGCTCCGTGTTGAGCGCGGCCGGGTCGGCATCCAGATGCTTGTCGATCTCTCTGCCAGCCCAGTGCAGTTCGTTTTCGATCCATGACTTTTCTCGGCGGCTCTGAAGCGCCAGGTCGCGTGCCGCATCGAGCGCCCAAACGAGACCATCCCAGACATAGGCCGCACTCGGTCGCGGCAAGGTCGTCAGCTCGGCCGGCAGTTGACCAGGCATCGAATGCGTCACCTCGGTACCATCGGTGGTGCGGTAAGCCACCCCACGGTAGTCGGGCACCACCACCCATGCCTCGTCCCTCCAAACGACCACCTCACCATCCCCGGCTTGCGGTGGTTCCTCTAACGTGGCGCCCGCCGGAAGACCGCAGCCACAGCTGACATAGGTTTCGTGTTGGCCGAGGTATTCGGTGGTGGTTTCACTGAACGTGTAAACCTCGATCCAGCCGCTCTCTTCAAAAAAACCATTCACTAAAGTAGTCATCAATACATCCTGCAGATGTAGTTGTAAGCCACGTTGCGCATGCGGGTTTCCGTGCTCACACGGGCGACAGCCGATGGATTGAAAGTTACAGACATGTTGCCCGTTGTACTGACTCGTGGTGCAGCGGGTATATCACTCGTCATGTAGCCAGTAGCCGTAAATACGCCGGTCGCGGTATTCACCAGCAACATCGAATCATCGTCCTGTAGCCTGAGTTCACCCGTCATGTTTTGTAGCGTGTCGAGTTGAAGGCTCAACACAGCGCGCCCAGAGTCGGGGTCAATTCCTCGCCCGCCGTCCAGACCACGAATCGACTCGGCGCGCATGTCTGGCAGGAAGCCGCTGGGATACACGGCGGCCAATGCCGGGTACCACTCGACATTGAACGGCTGTCCCCCCATCAACACGCATTTGTCCGGTGGCGTAGCAGTTGGCCATGGAAACGGCACGCCGATGGGAAGCGAAAATATGGCAGCAGGATCAAAGTTGGCCTGGGTCCAGATATGCCCGAAATCAGACGCATCAACCTGTATTTTTATTTGACCCGTGGCGTTGTTGTAACCGATGTGAATTTTATTGGGGTCTTGACCCACCCCCCCGCCTTGCTGCACGGGAGCGAAGCCCAACGCAGGTTGGTACGCAGCAGGGTTAAAGTTATTAGTGTCCCAACTGGTTGCCCACGCAGTGAATATGTAAACCCCATCCTGGCCCCGAACACCGCCACGAGTAATCGCTGTACCGGTGTTATAGCCGATGATTTGTTGCCAGACGGTGTCTTGACTGACCGTAACCAGCATGGGGGAGAATTGACCGTCCGCTGGAACGTTCGGGCCGGGGTTCACTCGGTACATACCCACGGTGGTGACTGTGTTTAGATCGGTGCCGTCGGGAAGGACAATCCCCCCGTGACCGATGCCATAAGCCCCCGTGAGCAATACACGGCCTGGCGTGTCATCTTGGGGAGAGGTTTGTTTAACCAGATTGTTTGAGTCCCAGATGCTTTCCCATTGGCCCCAAACACCGGCAGTCAAGGCCCGACGGTATAGGGTGTGGTCGGCATTCCCATAAATCTCTTGGAAGGCGTATTGACCTGGTGTAATCGCCGAGACGCGAACCCAACCCTCATAGATCCCACCTCCTGGCCCCCCTATGCCATTGCTGATGAAATAGAGGGCCGTCTCCGCGTTCAAGCCACCGATGTCAACATCGCTAACCGCATAGGCGGGCCCGCCCCAGCCGAACGCTCCGACCTTCATCAGCGCATCAGGCGTTCCATCGTGCAGATAGACCTGTACATCAGCGGTCGCGGCGGTGCCCAGCCCGAGGTTATTCCGAGCCTCGACCACATCCGCAACATCGCCCAGGTTTTCACTCACCGCCAGGGCATCGGTGATGCCGTAGCCGGCCAAGGTGGTCGGATTGGTGCCAGCGATCACACGCCCAAGGGCATCGACGGTGACACTGCGAAAAGTGCCCACACCGCCCCCACTGCCGCCCGCGATCATTTCAAACTGCAAACCGGTGGTGCCGAGGGTGATCGGCGCGTCGGTGACCAACTGCCAGAGGCTGTCGCCGTTGTTCGTGCCCTGCTCGACGTGGATAAACAGCCCCGATGTCACTTCCAGGCTGTTGTCGGCATCGACGGCCCGCGTCCAGCCTTCGGCGCTGGCAACATAGACACCGTTGCTCTGAGCCTCTGTCTGGGCGGTCACCAGCACGCGATCACCGGCGGCCACGGCCACGCCATCGATGGTTTGCACATTGCTCAGGGTGATGGGGATTGTGGCCGCGACCCGCGCTGACTGTTTGTGATCCAGCTTGGCCAGCGCCTCACTGATAGCCAGGTCGACGTATTCACGCGTGGCCAGCACCACCGCCGGGTCAATCTTCAGCACGATGTTCGCCGAGCTGCTGACGATGAAATTCATCCGCACGACCTGGGTTTTACCACTGCCCTGGTCCAGCAATGGTTTATAGCTCGGCGCGCAGTTGGCCACCGCCACCAGATCACCGTCGACATCGTACAGGCCGATCTCGCGAATCCACTCACCACCCACTTCCGGCGGAATGATCTGCTCAGTGATCACCGTGTTGGGATTGTCCGGATCGACCCGGATCTGGTTGATCGGCGCCCGGCGCCATTCGTTGATCAGCTGGGTCTGCAGGCGATCGGGAATCGGGTCGGTGCCGTTGGCATCGCCCAGGCCCATCTCGGTGAACATCCAGTCCAGGCCCATGGCGATGGCATTGGCGTGCTTGGCTTCACCGACCGCCGTGAGAATGGCAAAAAACTGACTGGTTTTATCAATCATAGGGATAAACGTCCAAAGTATCGGTTTCATCGACGCAGAGCGCCGGGCCAAAAGTTCCGGTTACGTCGATGTCTTTCGGGGCCGGCGGGTACACGTCGATCTCTTCACCTTCTTGCACGCACACGGCAATGCCCAGCACCCCCTCGGTCTGCAGGCTGAGCGCCAGGTTGGTCATGTGCCGGCTGACCGGACGGGCGTCGTCGATCAACCACGCCAGTTCCTCATACAGTTCCTCGGTGATACCCGAATCATTCAGGCCGACTTCTAGGGCGAAGGTGCCGGGCGCGCCTTCCGGCACAGTGTCGAACCACTCGACCACGTCGATCAGGTAGCCCAAGGGCTCGACCACCCGGCGCAACGCACCGATGGTGCCTTTGCGCGCATGCACGTCGTACGCCGAACGGATTGCCGTGCGCTTGGCCTCCTGCGTCCAGTTGTTGTTCCAGCGGTCCACCGACCAGGCCGACGCCAGATACGGCAACAGGTGTTCCGGGCAGGTATCGGCGTTGTACAAACTGCGCAGCGGAATCAGTGTGTTTTCATAGTTGGCCGCCTCGACGGCCAGCTCTAGCGGCGTGCTGTTGAGGGGCAACTGACTGCTCATGTCAGACTGTCTCCCAACACCACGTTGTAGCTCGTGCAATACGCCGCCTCGGCCTTGCTCGGTCTGACGTCCGTCCAGCCCAGCAGCTCAACCCGGGCGATCCCGGGAACGTGCAATTGCGCATCGATCCCCGAGCGCGCCACTTCCAGACCGAGGCGACGGCGTGGGTTGATCCACTCGCTCAGGCGTTTCTGGCTTTCGGCCAGGTAGGCTTCGTTTTCCGGCCCCGGTGCCTGCGGGTACAGCACCGCTTCAATGTGGTAATCAATAACCACCGCACTCTGCACCGTGAGGCGGTCGGCCACCGGTCGCACGTCTTCGTCATTGAGGTGCAGCCGGACCTCTTCCAGCAGTTCCGGCGAGGCGGCGCCGCTGCCTTCCAGGCTGAGCACGGTGACCACCACCACAGCGGGTGACGGACTTTCCGCCGTGGCATCGGCCACCAGGCCCGAGGCGTTGCGCGCATGCAGGATGTAGCTGTTTCGCGGTCCCGCCGTGGTCAGCCCCTCATATGACAGCTGCACTCGCTCGCGCAGGGCATCGTCTTCCTCAAGCACCTGCGGCGTAGGCGGCACCGTGCTCGGGTCTCCAGCCTGAATCACCAGGCGCTGCAGGTTGACGTTGGCGGCGAGGTGATCGAGGTCGGCCCGCTCGGCATGGGCCAAAAGCAAAGCCTTGCCCGCGTCGTTGACCCGCGCCCGGTTCTGCAAGGCGCCATACGCGGCCTGCTCGATCAGCTTGAGCACCGGATCGCTTTCGAGCTCCGCACTCCAGTTGTCGCCCATGCTCAGGCGGAAGGCTTCCAGCTTCTCCTGGTAGACCACTTCAAAGTCGAGGTCTTCGAGCACTTGCGGCGGCGGCAGGGCCGCCAGTTCCATAGTCATGCGGACACCTCCAAAGTCACGTCGCTGCCTAGGTACTGCCCGGTCAGCTCAAAGGTGATACGCCCGTCGAGGATGGCCACGGCGCGCACCCGGCCGAGTTTCAGCCGTGGCTCCCAACGACCCAGCGTACTGGCCACCTCCGCCTGCACGGCGCTTTTCCAGCCGTCATTGACCGGCAGGTCGACAAAGCGCCGCAGCTTGCTGCCGTACTCCGGGCGCATGCGCCGGCTGCCCAAGGGCGTGGACAAGATGTCCTCGATGGACTGGCGCAGGTGATCGAGGCCGGAAATGAGTTGGCCGGTGCGGCGGTCCAGTCCGATCATCCCGATCATGGGATCAGCCCTCGACCGCGATAAAATCCTTGCGGCCATGCAAATAGTCGAGCGCGACCGTGTCGTCCGAGGCCACCGCGACCTGGCCCTTTTCGACTTTCAAGGTGCGCCCGGCGTCCAGCAGGATCAGCACCCGCGAGGTGTACAGCGTGTCGCGAAAGATACTCAGCGTGGCCGGCGCGCTTGCATCCGTGGCGGCGGGAACTGCCTTGGTTTTACTCGTCATGCTTTTTCTCCAGACAGGAAAAAGCCCGCGCGCGGCGGGCTGAAGGTGAATGTGTACTCAATGCGAGTGGTTGCTGCTGTTGCCCCCGGCATCAATGATCGTGCCGGCACCGCTGATGTCGCCGGACACGCTCAGCGATCCGTCGATAGCCACCTCACCTGCCAAGGTGATTTGGCTGGCCGTCACCCGCACTTGATCCGGCGTCACTTCAAACTCCGAGCCACCGACCGTGATGGTCGCGCGGCTGCCGTCAGGTAACGCAATGCTGTAGCTGCTGGCTTGCCAGTCGTAGACCAGCGAGCCGCCATCGTCGAAGTACCAGGCCTCGACGTGATCGCGGTTGTCCGGCGGGGCCCCGGCGTTGCCATACAGCCCCGGGATAAAGGTGCCCATGGCCGGATCACCGCTCGGGCTGAACAGCATGCCCTGCTCATTCAGGCTCGGTGCGCGCCAATGACGGGCCTTACCCGCCGCCAGGCTGTGCCAGCGCACCCAGGCACTGACCCAGGTTCCGGCCTTGACCCGCACCCGCCCGGCCATCAGATCGACGCCGACCACCACGCAGGGCAGCAGCATCGCAGCGATCATCCGGTCGTGTTCGGCGCTTGCGTATACCATGCCAGATCCTCCGGTTGAAAATAGTGATCTTCATTGCCGGTACCGGTGCAGCCATCGACGTTCAGGTACAGAGAACCCGGCGGCTCGACTGGCCATAACCATTCGGTTTCACCGATCTGGAATATCTGCTTCCACTCAACGATCCACACCACAAATTGCGCCAGCTCCGGCATCGAGTCGTCCGGGAATGCACGCACCTCCTGCACCTCTTCGACAAAGTCCAGCCCCCAATATTGCCCGCGCAAAATCTTGCTGATCTCGGCGGCCAGAATGGCGGCCTGCAAGGCCGCTTTGCTGATGGTGGAATCGACCATGATGCACACCTGAAAGCGGCCACTTAGGGAAGTTTTGCCGCTGCCATTGTCGGGTGCTTCGCCAATTTCCGTCAGGGCAAACAACACCGCCGGCAGACCGACTTCCGCACTCAGCTCGGGAAACGCCTCGACGCTCACCACCGACGGCAGGCCGGCGCGGAACGTCGCCTCGATCGCATTGTGTAAGGTCGTCAGCTCATCCATTGTTCAAACTCAGTATGAAAGTGACCATGCCGGCACCGTCCGGCTCGCGCTTGCTGACCTTGTAACGGCCGCCGCCCTGCTCCGCCGGTAGATCAATGGTAAGAAAAGTGTCTTTCTCGATGCCCACCGCCTCCACCACGCGGGCGGTGAAGGTCGGCGCCAGGACGTTATCCGTCACGATGGCATTGCCCAGACGCACGCTCTTCGATTTGCCACCCACATCCGCACCGACAAAGGGCGAGAAGAACGCACCGGACAACGGTAGGCCGTCCGGCTTGATGGCGCGATCGCCGAGGCGATCGACCAGCACTGCATCCATCCGGGCCGTGACGTCACGAAAGCGGCCCAGCGTGGTCATTGAATCAACAACGCTTCGGCAATACCGCCGACCGGAGCACTCATCAGCTTGCCGAAGGGCACCGTCTCACCAGTGGCCGTGAGCGGATCAACCAGCACGCCGGCTTGCAGAGCCACCTTTTGCCCCTGCAGCAGCGCCGCATCGGCAGGCAGGCGCCAGACGCCGTCGAGATGGCCAACCAGGACATCACCCACCACACCACTGGCGATCGGGATGACCACCGTATCAACCAGCACCAACGGCACCCCCGCCGTCGCGCCACCGTCTGGCGCCACAAAAGTCAGCGTGCTGCCGGGACCCGAATAATTTTTGGACATGCGCATTTCTCCTGTACAGAAACAACAAACCCCGCTCGCGGCGGGGTATTGAGGGGAATCACTACCGTCAGCGGGCTTTAGTTGTTACCGCACCGACTGACTTGTTCAGACCGCGATAATCCAGCGCCGCGACCCCGGCATCGATCCGCACCTTGCTCGTCACGCCATCAATGGTGAAACCCTGCTGCTGCTCCATGTAGGGCTGTTCAACGCCGTCCAGGTAAGCGACTTCGATGGTGTCAGTACCTTGGCGGGCGGCTTCATACCAGGTGACTGGCGAATCATCGTCCAGGCGTGGCTCGGCGATCACCGTGGCGAAATTGCGGATCGGGTTGTCGATGCCGGCATTGGTGTCGACGCCAGGCACCGACGCCGAGCGGATCAGTTGGTTGGTCTTGTCTTCCAGCGCCACCGGCACCAGGACAAACGCCGGGCGAATGTTCAGGGTGCGGGCCTTGCCACCCTCGACCTCGGTTTTCTGCAAGGCCATGGCGGTCTTGGCCTTGCTCAGCGCCTCAATCGACATATTCGCGCCGGTACCGGAGAACAGGTTGTTGCGCTCAGCATCGAACAGCGCTTTGCCGTCGCTCATCACCGGTGAATGGATCAACGTGTCATAGACCAGATCACCGATGGTGCCGCGCGCGGCCAGACCCATGTTGTAAGGCACCGTGCTCAACTGGTCGAGGTCATCGTTGATGATCGCCTGCCGGGTGATGCTGAACATCTCACCGTAGGTTGCCAGGCGGATTTTTTCGCCACGGTCATTGGTGGTGATGTATTTGTATTCAGCCCCTGGGCGGACTTCACGCAGGCTCGGAAACGCACCCATGCCGACCCGGGACGCCACCTTGAAGTCACTCAAGCGGCCCTTTTTGGTCCACAGGTGATAGGTCTCCGGCGCCTCGTCCCAGCCGAGCAGGACCGACTTGGCGGCGCTGTCCACCAGGATGTTGCCGAAGTCGCTGGAGTCATGGGTGAACGCCAAGCCGACCATGGCCATCGGATCAAGGGTGGCCACTAGAATGCCGCGATCATGCAGCGAGGCACGGGCCAGCTCGCGCAGGCTCATGTGGTTATAGGCGTTGTCTTTCTGGTTTTCCGCCTGACCCAAACGACCGGCCAGCGAGGCGCGCACCGAATCGCCAACCAAGTTGCCGTTGCTAATGTGGCCATGGTGGTGAGGTCCACCCGTTGGGGTGGTGGTCGAGCCCAGCGCAACCAGCAGTTTTTCCCGCGCCATCTCGGCCGTGCAGCTCAGGTCATTGAGACAGGTGTTGAGTAGCTCGGTGTGGCTGGTGACCAGTGAGCCGCAGAACGCGGCATTGATTGCCGTGCGGCGCTCCCCGTCCGCCGCCATGACCTGGGTGCGCATCTGATCCAAGGTTAGCGCGACCGGCGCCGGATCGACAGTCGACGCTGGGGTCGGGGCTGGAGCTGGGGCCGGTGCTGGGGTTGGAGCGGAAGCGCGCGGATTGAACAGATTTTGTGCCGAGGTAGGCATGTTGGTGAACTCCTGCATGCGTTTTGAAGTGAGTTGAGCGGCCGCCTTGAACGTATCGAGCACCTTGTCAGCGAAACCGGCCGCCACCGCTTCGTTGCCATCCATCCAGGTTTCCGCCTTGAGCAGCGCCTGAATGTCCTCGATCGCCTTGCCCGACTTGCGCGTATACGCCTGAATCAGCGTGCTCTCGACCTTGTCGAGTAAGTCGGCGTACTCGCGCATGGCGTCGGCATCACCTACCTGACCACCCCATGGCTTGTGAATCATCATCATGGCGTTGGCCGGCATGTTGATTTCATCCCCGGCCATGGCAATCACGCTGGCCATCGAAGCGGCGAGACCGTCGATGTACACCACCACCCGCGCCGAATGGCCGCGCAGCAGGTTGTACATGGTGGTCCCCTCAAACACGTCGCCGCCCGGAGAGTGAATGTGCAGGTTGATCTGAGACACATCGCCGATGGCGGCCAAATCGCGGGCGAACTGTTTGGCGGTAATGCCCCAGGCGCCGATCTCGTCGTACAGCATCACCTCGACCACCCCGCGCTGCTGCGCCGCACGGAGCGAGTACCAGCTTTCACCGGGCTTATTCGTCGGGGTTATCGAGGCCCTCGGCCTCATCATCGGCAGGCTTCGTTTTGTTTTGCTGTTCATTGCTTTGCGTTTTTCCATAGGTCTCGTGATAGAAGTCCGAACTGAAGACCAGTCCCTGTTCCCGGTTGGTTTTGATTTCCGAAGCCCGGGAACGCTTGAGTTCCTGCGGATTGCGCTGCCGCGCCCGCGCCACTTCCGATTCATCGGAAAAGCCGGCCTCGACCAGAATTTTCCAGGCATTGGCCTCATGGATCGGGTTGATCCAAGGCATCACTGGCCCTTGGTAGATCGCGCCAAACACCGTGTCCGGATCAACGTCGACCGGCACCTTGATCACCCCGCTGGCAATCGCCATGTGCAGCCATTCGCGATAGACCGGGCGGCTCCAGTAGTCGATAAATTCGTGCTGCAGCAGGTCATAACCTGCCTGCCCCTCGACCAGCTCCTGACGCTGTGCGGAATAGGTGCCGTCGTAACTGCGGGCCACGCTGGAGTAGGTGCCTCGGGTGCCGGCGGCCACGGCCTTGAGTTGACCGTTGCGGAAGCCTTCCAGAAAAGGGTTGGGCCGATTGCTCTCGATCATGCCGACGTCCTCGCCGGGCAGCAGGCCGTCGAATACCATGCCCGGGCCGATGGGAATGCTGCGAGCAGCGGCAGCCTGGCCATTCACTGCCGATGGCGTGGTGTAGTCGTCCGGTGTGCCTTTTTTGATGTACATCGCCAGTGCCGCGCTGATACGTGCGGCAACTCGTTCGCTTTCCTCGTAATCCTTGATGTCCGCCAGGCGAATCAGCACGGCATGCAGCAAGGGTTGGCCGCGGTTTTGACCGATGCGCTTACGGTGCGCGATGTGAATCATCTGTTCGACCGGCACGCGCTTAGTAGTCAAAGTCAGCTGGAAACCGGCGGCATGCCCGGGGTGATGCTTGACCAGGTGATAGGCCCGGACCCGCCGCCATTGATTGCGCTCGATTCCTTGCACGATGCCCTTGGCTTCATCGTTGTATTCCCACGGCAGGTAATCCGGCTCCAGCAACTCCAAAGCGAAGGGCACTACGCTCAAATGCTCATAGCTGGGCACGCACCCCTTGAGCTTCTGCGCCAAGGCTTCGCCATCGCGCAGCCAAGTTCGGCACACCTGCCGTTCCATCTGTGGTCGGGACAGCTCGCCGGACGTTTCCGGGCGCAATGACCACTCGGCCCAGCGTGCCTTGATCTGCGCCGCAAACTCCAGATGCACTTCCCCGGCGTAACTCAAGGGAAACGGCTCGACCGCGATGCCCATGCCGCCCACCACTCGCTCTTCCAGGCGATCGAACAAGCCGGTGACGATGTCATGGTCTTCGTCCAACTTGCGGCACTGCTCGCGCAAAGAGCGCGCCGAACGCTGCAGCGAGCGGTCCGCGCTGGCAGATTGTTTTTTGGCTTGGTGGGTGCGGGTCGCCTGCGCCGCTTCAAAGGCCATGATGGTGCTACGGGCACGCAGACGGTCAGCCACCAGCCCGGGAAATACCGGGGCCAGCACGCGATCCAGCAGGTTCATCGGAATGTCGCCAAGGCGTACGGCGGTTGCCCCGCCGCTGCTGCCTGTTGTGCTCGCAGCCGGCGCTCCCATTCCAATCGGCCGGCGCGAATTTCTTCCAGATCATCCATGATCAGTTTGCGACCATTGAAGAGGATTTCTTTGCCCTGCAGGATGGCCAATTCGGCCTCCAGATAACGGTCCACCATATCTTGAGCGGTTATAGCCATGCGCCTTGCCCTGTATTAAGCCAGCCACCCGACTCGGCGGGCTGGTCGGATGATTGTTCCGGCTCTAGCTGAGACACCGGGGCTGGGGCCGATTTCGGTGCGGCAACGGTGGCCGGTTTGCTTTCCTGCTCGATACTCACCGGCACAACCCAAGTGCCTGACGGCAACTTCTGTGCGAGCAGGTCGAGATTCATGCCAAAGCGCTGCTGTGTTATGCGTAGAGCTGCCAACGCGTACACCAGGCAATCGAGCGCTTCGTTTCGTCGCCCGCCTGCGTCCCAACGCTGGACGCGCTGGTGTTTGACGATCACCCACTTGCGGCGCTCGGCGGTCAGTTGCCGCAATTCGTCTTCGCCGCAAATCATCTCGTTGGCAGGCAAGTGGATACAGCCAGGCACAGGCACGCCCGAACCGTCCGGCTGCATCTTGAGACGGCCATAAATCAGCTCTTTGGCATTGTCGGTACCCACTTCGACCAGGTACACACGCCCGCCTTTGACCTTGGTTTTCTTACGCGGCCAGGTCGCAATCGGCTTGCCGTAGGTCGAGGCACCGAATACAGGGATCACCCACTGGGTGCCGTGCTTGATGCATTCCTCACGTACTTCGTCGCAGTAGTGACCACCTTGGTCCCAACACCAACGCTCCACACCCATCACCGTGCCATCCGCCCGGGTGAAGGTCTTGTGGATTTCGATGCCGACCTTGGCCCGTAGCTCGATGCTGCCCGGGTCACCTTGAAGCACGAACTTATGGACCAGCCACGCTTCCTCACCCGCGCCAAATGCCCAAACCCGGCCCTCATAGCGGTCATCCTGAGTATCAATACCGCCGAACAGGGCAACCGCTTTAGCCGGCACTTGCGGGTATATCTCCCGGCGCGCGTGCAACTGCTGCCACTCCAACTGCTCGCCTTGGTCCTCTTCCCACGCTTCGCCCAGCGTGGTGTTGACGAAAGTTTTGAGCTTGCCCCGATCCTTCTTGATCTTGAGCCATTCCGTGACGACTTCAGCCCAGGTCACAAACTCCGAGTACACCGTCCAGATATGGAAAGTCACCGAACGCGGTGACGGCATTGAAGTGTCCACATCGGTGAACCAGTCCATGCCGTCACGCGTCCAGATACCGGTCCGCTCGCAGATGTAACGACCGTTCACCGATGCAGCGACCATTTCGTGGTATTCGAAGGTACAGCCATGGCCGGACTCGCACAGGTACCAGGCCTTAATCACCTGCCCCAGTTCATCCACGGCCCACTTGATACCGAACGGCGTAGCCGGGTCGCCCCACTTCAGGTATTGCTCGGTCCCGCAGCACGGGCACATGATGTTGAAACGCAGAAAGTGCGGGGAATCATTGGCCGCCCGCGTGATCTGGCAACCCTCCCCCGAAATTTCCTCATTGTCGTCAGCGACAACCACTGTCGTCGGGGTCGATCCGCGTATGGACTTTTTGAACGTGGCACCTTCCAGGCGCTTGTCGCCAAGAATGGTCGGAGCCCCCTCGCCCTCGATGTCCGCGTTGAACTTCGATAGCTCGTCATAGATCACTTCATCCGGGCTTTTCTCCCGGTAGTTTTTTGCCGCCGTACCACCCAGGCACCAAAGCATCTTGGCGTTATCGAACCGTTTTTCATCCAGTGTGTTATCGCGATGCTTCACCCCATACCAAGGCGCCAAGGCACGCACCACAGGACTGTCACGAATCATTGTTTCGATGTGCCGCTTCATCATCCCGTCAGCGTCGCCATCGGTTGGGCACCAGACGATGACGTTGCGTTTCTTGTGCTGGACCTTGTAGCCCATGTTGGCTACCAGCATTTTGGTGTAGCCAACCCGCGCCGATTTCAGCACGTTGACTTCACGGATCAGGTCGTTACCCATCGCGTTGAGAATCGCGACCTGAAAAGGCGCCGTCGTCCAATCGCCCTCTTGATAGGACGACTCAGACGACAGATAGAAGTGCTCATCAGCCCACTCAACCGCTGTGCGCGGCGGCTCTTTGTAGAGTCCGGCGAGCCCCTTGCGGACACCCTCAACCAGCGCCCTCATCCAAGGTGTCGACAAACTCATCAAGCAACTCCGGCAAAAGATCAGCCAAGCCGACCGCATCGTTACGCGTCACGGCGACTTCACGCTGGATCGCCTCAAGGTGACGCACCTCGATGTCGGGGCACTTGCGTTTAACCTTCAAGTGCACGGTATCGAGGGTTGACCCGAGCTTTGCGCTCAGGCGAGATAATGCGAACAAGCAAAAATCGACCGGTACCAGCTTCTTGGCCTTCACCTTATTTCGCATTTCCTGAGCGTCCGCCTGCTCAGTTGTCAGTCGCAGTTTTTGCTGCGCCTGTTTGTATTCAATGAGCGGATCGATCGGATCACCGTTGTCGTCGACAGGTTGGTCTTTTGTCACCTGATGCTTGAGCCGGTTATCCAGCACCGACCGGACGTCGTAGAAGACATCGCGGCCGATCTTCGCAACAGGCTGAACGCCCCATTTATCAAAGGCCTGAGTCGTGATGCCGAGGCTGGTAGCCATGCGCGATTTGTTCAGCCAATGAGGCTCGCGGGAGATGGTCGGATTGGCCATGGACTAAACAACAACCTCGATTCAAAAATGGGTCATATATAGCGAAGCAGCGGGGCCCGAATTACCCCCTGCCCCCCGCCCCCTCGGGAGGACCCGTTAAATTTTCGTCTGGGCAAACAAGTCGAGCATCACCAGCCAGAACCGGTCTTTCTTGCTCGTCGTTAGGGCTTGGCAGTGGCCATTGCATCGGCAAATGCATCGCGGAACTCAGCGCTGTAGTTGGCCTTGCAGATGTTGTTGGCGATCTTGAAGAACGGGAAGATCGTGCGGTACATCGGCGCGCTCCGGCTGAAGACAAACATCGGCCTGATCGCATCACCGAACGCCGTCTCTTTGCGCTCCCACACACCGGCCGTTCCTCCAACGATGCCGGAGAAATAGCTCCTGGCATTGCCCTTGCGCTGACTGCGCTTGCTGTTCGAGGCATTGGCCTG
Organism: Pseudomonas sp. Pseusp16; assembly: GCF_047324915.1. Taxonomy (NCBI): domain Bacteria; kingdom Pseudomonadati; phylum Pseudomonadota; class Gammaproteobacteria; order Pseudomonadales; family Pseudomonadaceae; genus Pseudomonas; species Pseudomonas sp. Pseusp16. The sequence goes on from NZ_CP168522.1 coordinate 1,953,685, forward strand.
ATAGCCACGCGAGGTTTCAGCGGCCCCCAAGCCCGACAAGATCCGGGTCATCGTTCCTCGGGAAACGTTGCCATGCTTGTCGAGCACATTGGGATTAGGGATCGCGAACTGGCTGGACTTCATAAAGCCACGCGCGATCAGAGCCTTTTCAAAGCGCTTATGCGGTCGTGGCCCGCCCCTGACAGTCTGCTGAAGGTAGGTATCAGCGGGAATACCCGAGGTCCAAGAGTCCTTGAAATACACTTCGGCTGGCTTGCTTTTGGTGGCCATTTTGACGAACAGGCTGTTCATCGTAGTTCGGGTTGGCCGGTCCAAGCGCTGCGCCATGACGGCCAGTTCACCCTTCTTCACCTGCTGAGCCAAGCGTGTAGCGGTCAAGGCAAGCACATGCGGAATGTGCTTTTTCTCCAGCTCCAGCAGCGCTTCAGACACGGGCAGCATGTTGGGCGTGATCTTGATTTTGACCATTTAGTTTTCCGCGATAGCCGAGAAATAGCTGTCTTGCGTCCCGTTGAGCGGGTCATGCAGGCTGCTTTACCACGCTATGAATTATGCGATCTGATACCAGCTTTCCTGGCCAGAAACTGGGTGTACAAACCGCCGGTTACATCAGCACCGATGACCGCGATTACGATGCCTAGACCGGCGGCAAGATAGAAGCTGCTCCACAGCGCCATCGCGAGCAACAGCGTAGCCATACCCAACAGGCCAGACGCAAGAAAACGCAGAGCTACTCGCTGGAGGATCTGTCGAAGACCAAGGTCAGTACCTGAGGCTCTCAACATCTCCCCAGACAAACCGGCCATGCTCAACAATACCAATAGCCAAAGGGGCACATCGGCGAGAGCCTGATGCTCTGTGTTCATCTGTAGTCCTCGAATAGGTCCGGCCTCTATGTCACTGTCATCCGCTCGAAGCAAAGAGCCAGGCATAGGGCCGAAAACGAAAAAGCCCCGCTCGATGGCAGGGCTTATAAAAGGGTACAAAAAACCCGACTCAATGGTCGGGCTCTTGAAAGGCGTCTCGCTGCGTTCACAGCAACACACGCTGCTATAAAAGCAGGTCTATTCCGTGCGGAAAAGGTCTTTCCGTAGCGTATGCGAAATTACCCCCCGACCTGCCCACCGCGTTTGCCTTCGACCTAACCATCGGATACATGAAATTTGCCCAATATGCTTGAACAATGATGGATAGAAAATAACGCACATCAGGTCTGCGCGACAGGCGGCAATCGGCCAGAAGCGGTCGGTCGCCAAAGCCATATCAAAATCACTCACCGCTAAGACAATCTGGCACTTTTTTGAGTTTGGCGAGCTCTAAACGTTGCATTCGTCGATAAGTGCGCCTTGAAGATGACATTTTTATTACAATTTAATGGCAAACCTTCCGGGTAAGAAGATGAAAGTCAGAGCTACAGTCATATGCGAGAGAGATAGGCATATCTTGCTCGTTCGAAAACCGAAGTCGAAATGGGTTCTGCCTGGTGGCAGGGTGGAGGCTGGCGAAGCTATCGCTGGAGCTGCCGTCCGAGAACTCCAAGAAGAAACCGGGCTGAACGTTGATCAGCTCCTGTACATTTTTGAGTTCGATGCAGGCAACACACGCCACCATGTTTTTGAAGCTTCTGTCCCAGATGCCGAAAACGCCGCACCTCAAAACGAGATCTCCGAGTGCATTTGGCATTCTCTGAGCGCGTTTCATGACTTAGATACAAGCGATGCTACGAAATCAATTCTCAGATCATTTCTACGCCGCCTCTAGTCCCGGTTGAATCACCCCTTCGCATCATTCCGAGTGACAGTAATGGGTCGGTTTCAGCCGGTCGTGGAAGGCAGAAATCGGCCAAAAAGGACGTCCACCCCTGTTTACAGAACCGCCGTCAACCACAGCAACAAAAAAGGCCCTTCTTGGGCCGTTTTTTATTCAAAACAAAATCATTTGGTCAACCAAGACTCGACAGTCGTGGAGCCGTACTCAGCTTTCCAGTTTTTAAGCGTTTTGTGATTACCACTTTTGGTATGTACGAAAATGCCAGTGTGCGGATTTTTGTAGACCTTCATTTGGTGAGGTTTACGGGTACCGGCTTTGCGCTCGGGAGCACGTTCACTTCGACCAGCCTGTGGATCAAGAAGTTTGATCACGTTTGGCAAGCTGTAGCCGTACTCAGCTAGCAGAGAGCGGAGCTTCGCTTCGAACTCAATTTCTATCTCTAGACCAGCATCACCTTTCAGCGCCTCGAGTGCTTGACGCTGCTCGGCGAGGTTCTTTTCAAGCTGACGGATCTCTGCGAGTTTGGACATAGCAGATCTCTTTAGATAGTTTCCTAGCAGTGACTGAAAATCGGCTGACGCAATAGATATAGATGGTGAAGAACGTCAACGCTATGAACCGTCCCTGATTTCGTAGATGTTTCTGGCCGTGAACTCTTGGATCTATTTGCGCATTATTTCATTTCCAGCGACAGTTTTTGCTGAGTTCTGCCCTTGCTGACCGGCAGCAATGGGTCGACTACTGCCCTTCGTCAGGGGCAGCAAGCGGCCAAAAGCTGCCTCTCATATGGGCTCTACGATATCGGGACCGATTCATCCTGATCTGCCAGGCCATCGACTCCAATCTGGTGGTTCGTAAAGCTAGACTATGCTCGTGGAATCGTTCAATTAGGAGATATTCGTGGGATATCTTTTGAGAGGCCAGAGAATGTCTTCTATTGGCCGATTCTGCAGTTAAGAAAGGCGCTCCGAAGAGCGCCTCGTTTGCTGCTATCAGTTGATTTGTTTCAGATCAGACTTCCCCGAGCCATCAATGTTGATGCGCCGAGGCTTGGCTTCCTCTGGTACAACCCGCAGCAGATCAATGCTCAACAGCCCATTGGACAACGATGCATTTTGAACCTCAATGTGATCCGCTAAACGGAAAGACAGTCGAAATGCACGTTGAGCGATTCCCTGATGAAGGTAAATCGTCTCCTGATCGCTTTCTCGCTTGCCACCGGCGATGGTCAAAACCTCCTTCTCGACTTGAATGTCCAAATCCTCCTCACTCAGACCCGCCGCAGCTATGACGATTCGATAATGATCGTCACCGTGCTTCTCGACGTTATGAGGTGGGTAGGTAGTCGAGGCCGCCTCGCTGCGTAGCGCGGATTCAAAAAGGTCGTTGAAACGATCAAAGCCTACCGACTGACGGAACAGTGGGGCCAACGAAACGGTACTAGCCATAGCTAAATCTCCTGAGTTTTCTCCAAGTGATTTATGGCGCGACCCGGTTTCGGCATCGCGTACAAAAATATATAGCGATGTGAGAAAAACGATTCAAGAGGAGCAAAAATAATTTTTTATTCTCAAAAGACGAAGGCATCAACGAGGTCATTTATATTGGCCAAAGGCATCGGCTTGGCACGCCCTTTATCGCTTCGAAAGCTGACTGGTTGCCGGAAGGGCAAACACTACAACCGGGACGACCTCAATAACCAATACAGAGCTAGACAACTTACTGAGAAACGAAAGCCCCAAAGTCGCAGTTAAAGTTATTGACGTTTGCCAATCTGGACCCCCTACATAAAAGATGAATCGCCCCTGACTTTGTAGACGCAAATGACTGGCAGCAATGGGTCGGTCTCTGCCTGTCGCGACAGGCAGCAATCGGCTAATAGCTTAGGCAGCTTTCCGTATTTCATCGACAGCACAATCGATCCATGCCGCCCCTGCTCTCGCCAGCTCCCGCGCTTTCCCTTCGCTTATACCGTAGTGCTTGCCAACCCGTACCATCGGCCATTTAGCACCGTAGTAGAGCCAAATAATGTCGCCCATTTGTCCATCACGGTGTGAGAGGCGCGCAACTGCGTAATCAATAGCGCCGGCCCATTCATCTGTAATGCAATAGCTTTTGCTCGCAGACACCTGCGGCATCGCCTGACGCATTAGCGCAAATGTTGGTGAGATGTAGTTGGGAACGCCTGCCCCATCCATCCGCCACCATCCCCACTGTTCCAGCAGGTATTCGGTATCACCCAAAGGTCGGCCCGCTGGCTTTCGAATCATCATGTTCTCAATCCCCTGTGTAATTTGTACCGCCGGCACCGCGACGGTTGTTCTGTTGGTAGTACTCGGCCGGACCAGGTATCGACGAGCCATGCTGGAGCGCTTCAATCTCTCGCTGGGCCTGCTGCAATTTGAAGCTCAACTGGGTGACTAACTCGTCCGAAGAAAGCACCAACCTACTCCCTCGAATAACCCAACCAGAGCCGTTGCAAGCAGTACAAATAAGCTCATAAAACAGCCCATTCACTACCGCTTTGCCCTTGCAGGTTGGGCAAGGCTCTAGCTCGATCCGCCCCCTCTTAAAGCCATACCCCTGCCCTTTCTGCATGTTTGAATCCTCTTGTAAGATTAATTTCTGTTTTCGGCTTCAGGCCAACCAGCCCGAGGGGTCCAGGGCAACCGGCTTACTCGTGCGTCTTGCTCCTGTCTTGTCCTGCAATGCATCAAAACCCTGTGCATCAAGCCAGCCGTGCCACCGCTCCAGAGCGTTGCGCTTTACCACCTCGCCCATCGCCTGAAAGTAAGTGCGCTCCAATTCGGTCAGGGCGTGGTTGAGTAGCAGCTTGCCCACCAGCGAATCGACACCGAGGTTGGCCCAGATGGAAGGCGCCAGTTTGCGCAGGTCGTGACTGGTCCACTCACCCGCCCCCAACCGGGCAAAAATGGCAAAGGCCTGGCTGCGTGATATCGGGCGCCCCGCACGTGAAGTCGCCGGAAACAGGTACGCCCCGTCGTAACCCTCGGCCCGCTGCTGCGCTCGGTAGCGCTCCAGAAAAGCCACGGCCTGCGTGGTCAACGGCAACAGGTGGTCGCGCTTGGATTTCGTGTCATCGGCCGGGATGAACCACTCCCCCGCGTCCAGGTGGATGTTTTTCCACATTGCCAGACGTGTTTCGGTGATCCGCGTGGCATGGGTCAACATCAACACCAGCAGCGTCACGGCCACCGGTTCCGCGTTGAACGCTTCGCCCCATTCGGCCAGTAGGTCCACCACGGCAACGTGTCGCAAGCGCGCGCCCTTGGGCTTGATTTTGGCCTTGGTGAAGTGACTGAACGACACCCCGAGTAGTGGATTCACGGTGATCTTTTTCAGCGTCAAGGCGGCGCCGAACACCACCTTCAGTACGTCCAACACCGACTTGACGTAGGACAGGCTGTATTCGGCCTGCATGTGCCAGACCAAGTGTCGGTCCAAGGTATCGGCATTGAGTTTGCACAAGGGCAAATCACCCAGAGCGGGCAACAACTGGCAGCGGATCGCCGACAACGACGATCCCCGGCGGCTTTTGGACAAACTGTTATCGGTGTACAAGCGCGCGGCATACCACTCCAGTACCTGCCCGACCCGCTCCCAGCCATCCACTGTGGCTGCTGCCGTCGGATCGGCCAACAACCGGGCCTGCACTACCGGCAAGCTGTCGAGCATCACCCGCGCAGGCACGTCGGGCCAATTGGCAGCCTTTTTCCATTTGGCGCCCTTGTCGAAACGCACAAGGTGCCAACTGCCTTTGCTACGGTCGTGACGATAACGAAACCGCAGCGGGTGCCGCGGATCTTTCAGCTCGGTTATGGTCGGGTCGATGGCATGCTGTTTGATGACTGCATCAGATAGTTTCACAGTCAAGGTTTTCAACGGAGCTGTCATTGCTCATCACCCTCGCTAAACCGATCGATCATCAGAAGCCCTCCTTACCGCGTTGAGATTCCCACTCGAATGCCACGCCAATGCAGCCGTTTTCGCGGATGCGGTCGACACATCGCGCACCAATGGCGTCGTTCAGTTCGGTGGGAGACAGGTTGCTGACAATGATCGTCGGACGGCATTGCTCGTAACGACCATTGATGATGCTGAACAGCGTGGCCAGCTCGAACTCACTCTGCTTGGTTGCACCAACTTCATCGAGCACCAGCAGGTCCGCGCCAATCACCTCCCGCAAGATGTGCGCCTCGGACTCGCCTGAGCGATCATTGAACGTCGCCCGAATCTCGCCGATGAGCGTGCCCACCGTGCGGTAAATCGCCTTGACCATGCATTCGTTGATCAGGTGACTGGCCGAAGCAATGGCCAGGTGAGTCTTGCCGGTACCGACCTTCCCCAACAGCAACATGCAGCGACCTTCCCGGCGATGCTTCGAAAAGTTGTCGACGTAGTCGGTACACGCATCCAAGGCAATCTGCTGGGCCGGATTCGATACGACGAAATCGGCGAATGTCTTTTCCGCGAAACGCTTAGGAATCCGGGCGCTTGAATGCTGAACAATCCGAAACTGCAGGCGCTTGCGCTCAAGCTCCTGCATGTCGCGTTTGTTGCTCGCGCAGATGGGACAGCCAGACAGGCTGCCGCCCTTGAGGATGACCGACGAGTAACCGCCATGATCCAAGCAGCTTGCTGGCTGACGGCCGATGACGCCGAATTTGCGGTCCATGTGAGCGCCGAAGTTAGAGACGGAAGGTGCCATTGGCGTTCTCCTTGGTGCCGGCCTTGTAATCACGAGTGTCAAAGCCGGAATGGCGACTGGTCGGGAGTGATGTGGGGATGACTGCTTTGTCGGGGAAGATTCCCGTCCATCCGTTGCTGATCGAAAGGGCCAGAACAGAATCGGGGGCTGGATGGTTCGCCAAGGCCTTGGCCTGTTGTTCGCAGCTTTTGGCGGTGAGGGGTTTGTGGATTTCCTTGCGGTGCTGGCACCAATCGCCCCAAACCTCGACGCTGACGTTTTCCGGTTTGGCGGTCAGCGGGTCGAATTTTGATGATTTACCTGGCGCGTTAGCGCCCTGCTTTTCCTGATTACTGGTTACCTGATTGGTACCCTGATTACTGGTACCCTGATTTGTCGGAAATTTTTCCGACCCTCCTCGGATATTTTTCCGACCCTGTTCGGATTTTTTTCCGACCTTGCTCGGAGATTTTTCCGAGGTAGATCGGATTTTTTTCCGACCCTCAAACGCCTCAGAGGTCGGATATTTTTCCGACCCATCCAGCTTGCGATTCCATTCTTTGGCTTTCTCGGTCAAGCGAAACAACGAAACGTTCGCGGTGCTGGATAACTCCACCAAACCTGCTTTTTCGAGCCCTTTGAGAAGCCGATACGCCGTATCGGGTTTATCGGTGAGCAGGGGCAATTCCTCAATGATCTTTGCCTTGGTCAAGACAAAGAAAATCCCGTTATCGGTCTTGATTGCTTTGGCCCAACTGGGGCATTCGTAGACGAAGGAAAACAATTGCGCCTGCTGGGAGTTCAATCCCCACTCCAGCGCTTTCACTTGGTTGATCGTGATGGTGAACTGCATATCACCCCTTCCCGCCTAGCGGGCGGGCTGGGTGTGTCGACTTGTGCAATTCGATCAGTGCCGTCACCTCCTCGTGCCGGGCAGCCAAGTGTTTGGCATGCAAGGCCAAAATCTCCGATGCTTCCACTGCGGTGATTTCGCCATCCTCCAGCGCCAGGGCAATAAGCTGGTCAACCCGACCCCGCTTCACTGCCGTATGTAGAGAACGGTGATGCATGTCCACATTGTCCAGCTCACCAGACTCAGGCAAGCGGACGAATACGCCGCCATACATCGCGCAGATGTAGTCTGGTAGGTGCGTGGTGCCCTGCTCGCTTTCCAGAACCTGTATCTGCTCATCACTGAGTGACCTGCAACCTGCAGATTCGTATATCTGGTTTTTCAATCGCTTTGGATCGATAGCGAGACGGGCCGCTGCGCACGGCTGCCCACCCGGGAAATTTTTTGCCACCTCAACCATCACTAATCGACGGGTGTCTAGTACTGAAACTTTCATGGTCTAGTTTTCTCTCGGCGCCGTTGCGCTCAAAGTTGGCTCATTAGCTGGGCAGCATCCGGCGACGTGACCTTTTTGCGCTTTGGACCGGGAATGGTCTGAGCTCTTCAGCTGTGAAAGAGCCATCTGCGTGTTCAGTAACAAAAATGTCACGACCAACCTGCAGAGCTTTGTTGAGCGACCCTTGGGACATCCCAAGCAGATTTGCTGCGTTGGTTTGCCCGCGTGCACGAGCAAACTCATCCAGACTTTTTCGGCTCATCTCACCGATCTCCTTGATTAAACACCCACCAAGTATCTCCGGCGGAATTTAATTAATCAAGCCCGGCGGCATTTGATTAAATATCGCCGCTAGGAATAATCGTGGAATGAAAAAACGCGAACTCGAAGACTGGGAAAAAGAAGAGTGCTCAGCACTCAAAGCGGCTGTGGATGCCTTCAACACAGGCAAATCGCGGCGTGACGCCCTGACTCAGGGAAAAATCGCAGATGCCCTAGGCATAAATCAGGGCTCCGTCAGTTCGTACCTGAACGGCTACAACGCACTGAATGCGAAAGTCGCTAGCGCAATTGCCGGATTGATTTCCAAACCCGTGGAGTCATTCAGCCCTCGACTGGCTGATGAGATTGCGAAAATGGCGCAGTCCAGCTTCGAATCTAATGTCGAGGCTGGTCCCCCCATCTATTCCTCACCTCGCAGAATCAATATCGAAGGTACCGCACAGCTCGGCAGCGAGGGGTATTGGACAAGCCTTGACCAGGCAGCTGGCTGGGTTGAGACCTACTCCAGAGATGAGGACGCCTACGCACTTCGGCTCAAGGGTGACTCAATGGCACCAGCGATCCGTAGCGGGTGGGTCGCTGTCTGCGAACCCAATCACCGCCTAGTGCCAGGTGAGTATGTGATGGTCACCACCGTTGATGGACAAAGCATGGTTAAAGAACTTCTCTTCGAGACCGAAGAAGAGGTCAGCCTCATGTCGATCAACTCCGCTTACGGCGAGCGGCTGACAGTAGCTCGGATTGATATCGAGAGAATCCATTACGTAGGGGCAATTCTTGCCCCCAGCAAGGTGCTGGGCAGAATCTAAATTTGAGCCCTTCGATTTGTCTCTAATCCCCTTGGATACCTCCCTCCTGAAGCCCGCAAATTGCGGGCTTCTTTCTATTAAATGATTGTTTTTAATCGTTAATCTTTAGCGCTTAGGGTTCAAGCCATTCACTGTGTATCCATACATAAAAGGAGCAGTGCTATGGCAAAGACAAAAAACAAACCGACACCGCCGAATTCGTTTGAGCTTCTTGGATTCCGCATCCAAAAAATCATCAGCGCCCCCGCCGCCCAAAAACGAAAAACGGCCGTCATTTGCAAGGAAGCAGATGAATGCCTTGAGGACTGGAAACGGCTCCTTGAAGAGATAGCAGAAACCGAGCACGTACTAGTGCATCGAGAAGATGACTGCGCCGCGCGCATCTCTTGGGACCTCCCCGCAAACATCTAGCCCAAAGCAAGCCCGTCCAGCACGGGCTTTTTTCATAGAGCGGAAATATATCTCCGGCGGCATTGACTTTAAATATCCCCGGCGGCAATATTTGTTCGCCGCAGTGAATCGCAGCGGCAATACGGGGCCACCCGCCGCTCTTTAACAACCCGATCGATTCAAAGCTGTCAGCTGCAAAAAGACTAACGCACCAGGCGTGGGCGACTCCCACCTAAGTGCGCCGTATCTGAGTCCCGCTGACAGCTCAAACAGATTTCACTACATGGCCTTGGCAACAGGGCCATGTGGGAAATCCCCTCCCCTGTATGAGGAAACACCATGTTCGGAATGAAAAAACTCTTCGGAAAACAAGTCGGCAACGCCCAGGCCGAAATGAAGAAGGTCGTTAACCGCGACTTGATGCAGGCCATTGTCGGAGGTGGCTTATTGGTCGCTGCGGCTGATGGTGAGATTGAAGCCAGCGAGGTTTCCAAGCTGGATCAGTTGATTCGCTCCAACCCGAATTTGACGCACTTCGGCAGCGAGATCACCGAAACCATCAATCGTTTTACAGGTCAGTTGAACGCCAACTTTCAAGTAGGCCGATTGGCGATCAAGCGGGAACTGGCCGACATCAAAAACGTTCCGGCCGATGCAGAGGAAGCCTTCGTCAACATTCTTGCCGTTGCCCAGGCTGACGGCCTGATCGAGCCAGCAGAGTTTGTGGTGCTGAAGGAAATAAGCATGCACTTCGGCCTGCGCCTGGCTGACTACGGTATCGAGGCGTGAAGTACGCGACAAAGGTTCTGTTAATCCTCCTGGCACTGATCCTGGGTGGCATGTTGCTGAGCAGTCTTGCCTCTCGGGCCACTTGCTCTTACTACGGCTTCCAGACTGACCGAGAGACTCGCTACGCCGCGTTTGTTGGCTGCATGGTGAAGCTCGACGGTGAGTGGTTCCCTCGCACTGAAATCCGCGTAACGCAGTGATGCTTCACTGATGCCGCTTCTTGCAAGGCGGCATTGGGAAACTAACTCACGCAAGGAAATGGACAATGCTGATTTTGACTCGCAAAGAAGGCGAAAGCATCAACATAGGCAACGACATCACGATCACAGTGCTGGGTGTTAGCGGCAAACAGGTACGTATCGGAACAAGCGCACCAAAAGATGTACTGGTAAATCGAGAAGAAATCACCCAGCGCATCCAGGCAGGTTTGTCGACTCCCCCGATGGCAACACCTGCAATCACTTAGGCAGGTCTTCGTGACGCAAACAATGGCCCGATTCCGATCGGGCTTTTTTACGCCTGTCGTTATCAATCAGCACCCTTCCCTGCCCAATGGACACTAGCAAGTGGTCGGAGTGTTGACGAATACATCTAACCTACTCCGAGGGATCAGCCATGCATCCATCATTTCAAGAACGCATCGATGACCTCGGTGTGCCGCTGCAACAATCAAGTGCCGTCCGGGTCGGGCACTTCGCCCATATTGGACGACCAGCCCCAGCCAAACCGGTGCGCTACCAAATCGTCGGCGGAAGCTTCGGCATGTACCAGATTAAAGATCTCACCACAGGCAAGACTTGCGCCTTCCGTGGTACCTACAAGTCCGCTCACGTCCTTGCCATGCAGTTCGAAGCAAAGGCCAATCGCCAGATTGCAGTGACGCTATGAAAAAGCGAAAGCCTAATAACATGCGTACCCGGTTAGAGCGAGCGAGCCGGGCACTGCTCAATGCCAATCACGTCGCGGTGGTCCACATCGACCCCAGCGGACGCCAAGGGATGATCAACAGAAAGAGCTGCAAGAGCATCCCGCCAGGGCAGCGCATGGCAGAAGCAGTCTGCGACATTGCCCACCGCTGGACGATCTATGTCAGCGTCCAGTGTCGCGATCAACTAGGGCACCGCTACACTAAATCAGTAGAGGTTGCTCCCCAAGGTAACTATCTGGCCGCGCACCTCGAAGCCGTGATCGAGGACACCTACAAAGACCTGGTCGCCGAGAGCAATCCGAATCATCGGGTTGCTTCGGGCTGGATCGCCATTCCCGCCGAAATATCGCTGACTGAAGAGCAAGCCGCCCAGGTGTTCGACGCCGTGGGTGTTTGGAATCAGCAGAGGGCAGCATGAGAAGCATCAGCAACCAGGTACGTCAGCGCCGACGACAGACATGGCTGGATCTACCTGCTCACGGAATTGAAGAGGTAGTCCATTGCCAAGAGCAGCACGGATGTTCAGAGCGACAAGTGCGCCAAGGAGCAGGCCTTGCTCGACCGCATAGGCCGAGAAACGCGCACTGATAGTGTCGAAAGCGCTGACTGATGTACTTCAGGTGCTCGGCCAACGCCACGACTTCGAGGAATGGCAGGAGACGGTTTCCACTACGTTACTTGATCATATGCATCATTCATCACTTTAATGGCGTTCAACACATGCGGATGTTCAGCCCAGCGGTATGAAGCATTTCCAAGTAAGCCGGCTGTCGCGTTGTCCATCAGGCTTTTTACATCTAGCCCGCTGGCAATGGCCGCTCCAATAATTGCTACAAGCGCTTGCTCAAGCGCAATTTCGCGATCAGTGACCATTTCATCTCCTTGAACCGACTCCATACCGGCCTGAAAGATTAATAGCTCACCCACAACAATAGTACCACTACACCCTGTCGCATCCGGTCACGGAGTGCGGCGCCTGATTGGGATATGTGGCGGCCAGCGGCACGACTTCGAGGAATGGCAGGAGACGGTGTCAACCTTCATCCTTCACCTAGCAGCGGCTCCCACCGAGGAGCCCGCCTGATTCGCCAACATGTCGCGACACGAAATCACGATCAGCGAAAACGTGTCGCGAAAATTGGAACGGGCATACAGGCATGACGAGTTGCGCGGCTGCAGCTATGACACCTGACGGTTATCCAGCATCGACTGGAGTGGGCGCCTCAATCACAGCGTGCATGATTGTGGTGAATATTTGGTAGCTGTAGTGATCATCTTGCGGATATACGAGAACCGATCCATCGCTGCTTAAAATCGCTCCGTCACGACGAACGCTAAATCGACCCAATTCCGATTTTGAACCTCCGACTTGGCGCAAGAACAATACAGCTTCTGCCAGCCCAGCTTTATCCAGGGAGATTGGGTTGATCTCGATAGAAAACTGTTTACCCAATACTTCTCCCTCGATACTGCGCTCCTTCGCAGCTATTGAAGTCATACCTGCGAAATGCTTCGTCGACAAATCTTGCCAATGCTCAACGAGGTCGAGCAACTCAGAAGAAGCACGAGCCCAGTCCCTTTTGACTGTGGTGATGTAACTGAGGAAATCGTTTGGGTCTCTTGTGAAATCCATTGCACATGCTCCGATTGAGTCCGTTATCGGACGAATTAAAACCATGCCTTTGTAGACAATGCAATATTATCTCACCACTACGCTGCGCACCCGGTCACGGAGGGCGGCGCCTCACTGGAGATAACCCATGGGCTTTTCAGAAATCAGTACGATCAGCTTGGACTACTTTGGCACACCCTGGGTATCCGCTCGGAAGATCGCAACCGCCGCACCGTAACTCGCAATTACTTCCTGACCAGTCCAGGAAACGACGACACCCACAACCTGGACGTGCCAGTCGCTGCGGGTTTTATGACTTGAGGAAAGCCTTCCGCGTTTTGTGATCAGCCAGACGTGGTTTATCGCGCGACTCCCGATGGCGAGCGGGTGGCAATTGGTAGCCTGCCACCACAGCCAAAGCTAACCCGCTACGAAAAGTTTCTGAATGAGGATATCGACTGTACGTTCGCCGAGTGGCTGGTGGGGGAAGGATCGGCAATTCAGATTCAGCACCAGCCGCGCCACCGGCGAGTGGTGTTCAACGCAAAAGCAGGCAAAGGTGAGCTACGAGGCAGCGCTTAAAAACGCCCCTCCCCGCGAGAAGCGTTTCGACTTCGACCGGCTGTACGCTGGCCTTTAATGCGCCTGCCCTACCTACACCTATTGCGCCTACTGGGCATCTATCTTCGTCCTCGTCTTAGGTTTCGTTGAGGATTCTTTCTGATTTTATAGCGGCAGTAGTCGCGAACTCGTAGAACACCCGAAAATCCTCCTCAGTTACTGTGCTTGAGCCTTCCAAATTCTCTAGGCAGCGCTTCAGTGCATGAACGATCAGTCCATCATTGAGGACATTGCGAGAAGCTTCTTCGCCCTTTTTCGAGCGAATCGACTCTTCCAGCTGTTGAACAGCTGCAATTTTTTTTCGCAGTACTGCCTTTGCGAACGCATCACGCCCAATGATCTTGATCCACAAACGATCGAACAATTTCACAGACATCAAACTTTCCTTTATCCGGCGCCATGCCGGGCCGAACACAAATACCCCACTTCAACGAATCACGCCAGCCGGCAAGGCCGATGGCTGTATGGAGGATCAATGAATGAGCTGGCTCTTTTCGCAGGCTCTGGTGGCGGAATTCTCGGAGGCCACCTCCTCGGACTGACGCAGCGTAAGCCCCCTACCCACCCTCCACCGGCCGGGCATGACCAAGCGCATCAGCGGGCCGAAGTTAGAAGTCCATTTATTCCGAAGTTATCGACTTACCAGAGCGGCTCCCCAAGATGGTGGATCGCTCATTAGCAGCGCGGTGCAATAAAGAAACATTGTAATCGTAGGTCGAAATCAACGGTGCTGGTCCCTCCCGCCGAGCCATCGCGAGCCATTGCCTTGTTCGTTCAACGTCAAAAAGCTCGCTCTTGAACTTCATCTTCGCAACAAGGTTCGCTGAGACCCTGAAGTGTCCACAACCTGCTGAGCATTTGACCTCTGACCAATCTCCAAGCGCGTGAACAATCCTGGCGGCAGCCTGACAGATTAAGCATTTCATATCCGATCTCCATATCAGTGAGCCATCAACTGTAGCTGATCACCGTCGAAGGACATCCCCATGCCCACAGAAAATCGATCCACCCGGTTTCACCCGGACCCGCAAATCGCTAATTAGCATCAGCGCGACAGCCTCCAACCTGGTGCCTTAAGCAAACGAACTGCTACCTCCACTCACCCACCTTCTGCCGCCACGCGCGGCATGGAGACGCTCATGAACATCCAGTTTCTTTCCCACACGGAGGTCTGCGAGCTTACCGGCGCGCGGACCAAGGCAGGCCAGATCCTTAACCTGAAGAAGAACGGCGTCAGGCACACCATTAAGGTGAATGGCTGGCCAAGTGTTACGGCGTTGGCTGTGACGGCGGTCGGAATGTTTGAGCCAGAGAAACCCGTATGGAAACCACGCAAGGCTAGCTGACATGGGACGACGACCAAGCAAACCCGGATCAATTGCCCGGTTTAGAGAGCGCAAGAAAGCCAGCGGCCGGGTTTTCTACTATTACGACACCGGCGGCAAGGACCGCAAAGAGATTCCGTTAGGCAGCGACTACGGCCTTGCGATTATGGAGTACGCGAAACTCGAGCGTGATCGCACCGCTACCGACTTAGTGGCCAAGGTGATTACCTTCCGCTACGTGGCCGAGAAGTACTTAGTAGACGTGGTGCCGTCAAAGAAACCAGCAACGCAAAAGGACAACGTCAGGGAGTTAAAAAATCTGATGTCATTTTTCGACGACCCTCCGGCCCCGCTCGAAACAATCCAGCCGCTGCATGTCCGCCAGTACCTGACCTGGCGTAAGGCCGCTCCGGTGCGTGCCAATAGGGAGAAGGCCCTGCTCAGTGCAATCTGGAACTTCGCCCGTGATATTGGCTATACGGCACTCGCTAATCCTTGTGCCGGGATAAAGGGCAACAAGGAGACGGGGCGGGACATCTATATCGAGGATGCACTATTCAAGCGCGTGTACGAGAAAGCAGATGTGGGTCTTCGGGATGCGATGGACCTTGCTTATTTGACTGGCCAACGGGTGACCGACACACGATTGATGGATGAGCGAGACGTCCGCGAAGGGCTGATATGGGTCCTCCAGGGCAAGACAAACGCCAAGCGGCGAATTGAAATCACTGGTGAGTTGAAGGTTTTGATTGATCGAATTATGTCCCGGAAGTCAGGACACAAGGTCCGCTCGACGCGGCTGATCGTTACAGAGGATGGCACACCAATGTCGGTGGCAATGTTGCGGGGAAGATTTGACTTAGCCAGAGAAGCGGCCGGGGTCGCAAAGTCCGAGTTCCAAATGCGCGACTTACGCGCTAAAGCTGGCACTGACAAGGCCGAATCAAGCGGCGACATTTTGCAGGCCAGGGATCAACTTGGGCATACGACCGTCGTAATGACTGAGCAGTACATTCGAAACCGTAAGGGGAAGAAAGTCTCACCAACCAAGTGAATTGCGGACCAATTCAATAATTGCGGACCAGAAACGAACAAGGGCTTGCCTAGCTTTCGCTCGCAAACCCTTGATTTATATGGTGCCCGAAGCCGGAATCGAACCGGCACGCCCTTACGAGCGGGGGATTTTAAGTCCCATGCGTCTACCAGTTTCGCCATTCGGGCGGTAGCGCGGTGAAGCGTCCAGGCTCTGCCAAATAACGATCTGGCAATTCTGACGCCTGTGCAGCAGAGGTGGAAATATATACATCCCGCCCCGGTGAAGCAAGTTCGCAAATACCCTTTTCAAGACTAAATCTTGCAGGCTACTGCAAATAAAAAAGCTCCGTAAATCAAAGATCTACGGAGCTTGTTTATTAGTGGAGGCCGAGGTCGGAATCGAACCGGCGTAGGCGGATTTGCAATCCGCTGCATAACCATTTTGCTACTCGGCCTCAAAACATTTGGTGTCTAGTAGCGCGACATCAAATGCGTACAAACTTGGAGCGGGAAACGAGACTCGAACTCGCGACCCCGACCTTGGCAAGGTCGTGCTCTACCAACTGAGCTATTCCCGCGTCTTGGTGTGGCGCATTCTATAGAATCCAGAAGCCCCGTCAACCCTTTGATTCAAAAAAGTTTTATTTCTTTTCAACGTCGGTCTTCAGATGTGGCCAGGCAGCCCGCAGGTACTGGACCATCGACCACAAAGTCAGGCCAGCCGACACCATCAGCAAGGTGTAGCCCAGCAAGACCCAGAAACTGAAATCCTTGGTATTGGCCAGCAGGATCACCAACGCCAGCATTTGCGCGGCGGTTTTCCATTTGCCCAGGTTCGACACGGCAACGTGGGCACGAGCGCCCAGTTCGGCCATCCATTCGCGCAGTGCCGAGACGACAATCTCGCGCCCGATGATTACGGCAGCAGGCAGCGTGAGCCACAGGTTTCCGTGTTCCTGCACCAACAATACCAGTGCAACCGCCACCATCAGCTTGTCGGCAACCGGATCGAGAAAAGCCCCGAACGGTGTGCTTTGTTCCAGGCGGCGGGCCAGGTACCCATCCAGCCAGTCGGTGGCGGCAGCGAATGCGAAGACCGAGGCGGATGCCAGGTAGCTCCATTGGTAAGGCAGGTAGAACAGCAAAATGAAGATCGGTATGAGCAGAACGCGTAGAACGGTAATCAGATTAGGGATATTCATCGGCACAACTGGCTACGAGGTGAGGGGGCATTCTACTCGCTGTGCAGATTTGCATAAATCAACTCTGCGAGCTTTTTACTGATCCCGGGGGCTTTGGCAATTTCTTCGATGCTTGCACGAGACAGCTCCTGCAATCCACCAAAATGTTTCAACAAATCCCGCCGACGTGTTGGTCCAACGCCGGCGACGCCTTCCAGTGTAGACGTCCGACGGGTTTTTCCACGTCGGGCGCGGTGCCCGGTGATGGCAAATCGGTGTGCTTCGTCGCGAATCTGCTGGATCAGGTGCAACGCGGGAGAATCGCCGCGCAACGTGAACTCATGTGCAGCGTCGTTCAGGTACAGGGTTTCGAAACCGGCCTTGCGCGTCGCGCCTTTTGCCACGCCCAGCAGAATCAGATCAGGTACGGCCAATTCATCGAGCACATCGCGGGCCATGGACAACTGGCCTTTACCGCCATCGACCAGCAGGATGTCCGGCAACTTGCCCTCCCCGTCCTTCAGCTTGCTGAAGCGTCGGGTCAACGCCTGATGCATCGCCGCGTAATCATCACCGGCGGTAACGCCCTCGATGTTGTACCGACGGTAATCGGCCTTGATCGGGCCCTCGGGGCCGAAGACCACGCAGGACGCCACCGTCGCCTCGCCACTGGAATGACTGATGTCGTAGCACTCAAGTCGTTGCGGCGGCTCATCCAGCTTCAGCACCTCTGCCAGCGCATCGAAGCGTGCCGTAATGTGCTGACGATTCGCCAGGCGCGCACTCAGTGCCTGCTCGGCATTGGTCACCGCCAATTGCTGCCAACGCGCCCGCGTACCACGCACGCGATGGCTGATGGTCAGTTCACGACCGCGCAGCTCGTCGATGGCGGCGATCAGTGTTGGAAAGTCATCGTGAACCACATTGACGATCAGTTCGCTCGGCAAGTCGCGCTCAGGACTGCTGATGAAATATTGGCCGAGAAACGCGGCCATGACTTCGGAAACGTCTTCCTCAATACCAACCTGAGGGAAGAAGTTCTTGCTGCCCAGTACCCGCCCGCCCCGCACGCTGATCAAGTGAACACAGGCACCGCCCGGGTTGACGAAGGCAGCAATCACATCGACGTCTCCGGTTCCGCCTTCCATGCTCTGTTGATCCTGAACCCGGCGCAGCAACGCAATCTGATCCCGCAACTCGGCTGCTCGTTCGAACTCGAGATTTATTGCCGCCTCTTCCATCCCGGCGGACAACTCGTCAGTCAGGGCATTGCTGCGCCCCTCAAGAAACATCACCGAGTGACGCACATCCTCGGCATACACCTGGGGTTCGACCAGCCCGACGCAGGGCGCCTTACAACGTTTGATCTGGTATTGCAGGCAGGGACGGGTTCGGTTCTTGTAATAACTGTCTTCGCATTGCCGAACGAAAAACGTCTTTTGCAGCAGGCTCAGGCTTTCGCGGATCGCACCGGCGCTCGGGTAAGGACCGAAATACTTGCCCTTGGCCTTTTTCGCGCCGCGGTGAATGCTCAGGCGTGGAAACTCTCCGTCGGAGAGATAGACGTAAGGGTAGGACTTATCGTCGCGCAGCAGGATGTTGTAGGGGGGGCGCCATTCCTTGATCAGCGTCTGCTCAAGCAGCAAGGCTTCGGTTTCGTTGGCCGTGATCGTGGTTTCGACCTGGGCGATTCGCGCTACCAGTGCGGCGGTCTTGGGGGCAAGCCCGGTCTTGCGAAAGTAGCTCGACAGGCGATTCTTGAGGTTTTTCGCCTTGCCGACATAGAGCAACCGCGCTTCGCTGTCGAACATGCGGTACACGCCGGGGCGGCCGCTAACGGTCGACAGAAAGGCGCTCGGATCAAAGGTGTCGGTCATTTTCAGAGGCTGGCGTCGACCATGCCATGTCGAACCGCCAACAGCGTCAACTCGACATCACTGCTGATCGAAAGCTTTTCGAAGATGCGGTAACGGTAGGTGTTCACGGTTTTCGGGGACAGGCACAATTTGTCGGAAATGATCTGTACTTTCTGGCAACCGACGATCATCAGCGCGATCTGGATTTCCCGCTCCGATAATGCATCGAAAGGTGAATCGTTGGTGGGCTGGAATGACTTGATCGCCAGCTGCTGGGCAATCTGCGGGCTGATGTAACGTTGCCCGGCGAACACCAGGCGGATGGCCTGGACCATTTCCGGCAAGCCTGCCCCTTTGGTCAGGTACCCTGCCGCACCGGCTTGCAACAGCCGTGTAGGAAACGGGTCCTCTTCACACACGGTCACCGCGACGACCTTGATATCCGGATGGCTGCGCAGCAATTTGCGAGTGGCTTCGAGCCCGCCGATACCCGGCATCTTGACGTCCATCAACACCACATCGGGCTTCAGCTCACGCGCCTTGAGCAGGGATTCTTCACCCGACTCGGCCTGGCCGACTACTTGCAGGCCATCGATGTCAGCCAGCATTCGTGTAATGCCTGTACGAACGAGATCATGGTCATCGACTACTAGAACCCTAATCAAGCAGACACCTCGCGATATGGTCTTATTCGGTTGCCAGACACCTTAGCAAAAAGCATCTGGCAGACCTAGCGGAAAGCGTCAGATTAAAAGTTTCAATTCATCTTGAAAGGCTTGTTGCAAGCGTGTTTCAGCAATGCGGGCCCGGGATCTCCAGCTGCATCCTCAGGAAACATTCGTCCTTGCCTGCCACCCTCAGTCCCTTGCGCTCGTACAGCACTTGCGCCGGGTTGTTTTGGAAAACCGTCAGGCGCAACGCCGGGCGCCGCTCCTTACGCGCGAGAGCCAGTACCTGATCGATCGCCCAGGATCCTGTGCCCTGCCCACGAAACGCTTCGACGATATGCAATTCGCGGATATACAAGGCTCTGGCATCACGACTCAGGCTGACATAACCCAGGACATTGTCGCCCCTTGCAATCAATCGGTTGTCTCGTCCTGCCCAGGCCACGTCGAACGCTTCGTCCTGCCACAACAGATCATGCTCGATGTAGTAACGCAGCATGCCTCTACAGGTCAGTTCGCGGGCGAATTCCAGGTCATCCGGTGTTGCCGGACGCCATTGGCGTTCCATCATTCCAGCTCCACGGAGAGGGTCAGTACGGTCATGGTGCGTCCTTGTGACGATATGTTTGTTGTTGAGGTGCAGAGTGTGTCACAACCTTCGGAGCACTCAAGTGATAGAAAGCGCCGTCGTTGGCCGATAGCATTTTCTGATTGAATCTGCGTACCGGCCTCTAGTAAGCTCGGTCCATCCATCGGAGACAGACCATGTTCAACACTCTCTTGCAGCTTCGTACCGCCAGCGCCTTGCGCTCGGTTGCGGCTGCCCGGGTGAACAACGGTTGTGCTCCGGTCAGCTTTTATTTTGGGTATTGGTTTAGCCACTGGCGCGCCTGATACCCACACGGCGCCCACTTTAAACGGGTCGCCACCAGAGAATTCTCAACCCCCGGTCGGCCTCCCGACCGGGGGTTTTGTTTTTTCAGCCCCATCACTTTTAGCGACACATCAGTCATTCAGAGGATTCAGAACATGAACTACGCCACCTATTACCGTTACGACAGTTTTACCGCCTGGCGATTTACCACCCTCCGCTCGGGACAGCCTGCCGCCTCCGATCGGTCACCCACAGGTGGCAAGCACACACACGCAGCCAATCTGGCCAATTGTCGAACACCCCAGTAGGGCCGAGCGCGCGGGCATGAACCCGCCACCAGCCCAGGAAGCCTTGAATATGAATTCGTCCGTCTCTGCACTGCCGCTGTCCACCTTGAGCCCTGCCAATGAAGCGCTGACCCTGCGCCTGCCCAGCTCATTGCAACTCAAACAGCAATTGCCCCTCGGCAACGCCCTGATCCAGCAAGTCGCCGCCCACCGCCAAGCGGTTCGGGCGATCCTCAACGGTGAAGATTCCCGTCTGCTGGTCATCGTCGGCCCATGCTCGATACACGATCCGAAATCAGCCATCGAATACGCCGGCAACCTTGCCCGCCTCGCCGCCGAAGTCAGCGACCAGATGCTGCTGGTGATGCGCGCCTACGTCGAAAAACCCCGTACCACGGTTGGCTGGAAAGGCCTGGCCTACGACCCGCATCTGGATGGCAGCGATGACATGGCCGCCGGCCTGACGCTGTCCCGCGAGCTGATGCGCGAAATGCTCCGCCTGGGCCTGCCCGTGGCCACTGAACTGCTGCAACCGATGGCGGCAGGTTACTTCGATGATCTGTTGAGCTGGGTGGCGATTGGCGCCCGGACGACGGAGTCGCAGATCCATCGGGAAATGGCCAGCGGCCTGGGCATGCCTGTAGGGTTCAAGAACGGGACTGACGGAGGTGTCGCTGTCGCCAGTGACGCCATGCGCTCCGCGGCCCACCCCCATCGTCATTTCGGTATCGATAGCCAGGGACACCCGGCGATCATTCAAACCCCCGGCAATGCGGACACTCACCTGGTATTGCGCGGCGGCCATCGCGGACCGAACTACGACAGAGCCAGCGTCGCGCAGGTGAACAGCGACCTGTCCAGGCTCAGGATTCCGGCTCGTATCATGGTCGACTGCAGTCACGCCAACAGTGGTAAAAACCCGTTGCGCCAGCCGGCCGTGTTCAACGATGTGCTTGAACAACGTATGCAAGGTGATCGTTCGCTGATTGGCATGATGATCGAAAGCCATTTGTTCGAGGGCTGCCAGCCGTTGAGCTCGTCATTGCAATACGGTGTGTCAGTGACCGATGGCTGCCTCGGTTGGGCCGGAACAGAACAACTGTTGCTTGAAGCGGCAGATCGGCTGCGAGCGCAAGGCAACGCCTGATAGTCGGCATCATCCATCCGCCCTCCGGCCTTCATTCGAAGACTGGAGGGCAAATGGCAATCAATGCCCCATCAGGGACTGCACCTTCACCAGCGTCGCCCCGGAATGCTGGCAAGTGTCATCAAGGCGTTCGACAGAATAGGAAACACGGATCGCAGAATCTCGATGCTCAATCCAGAAGCGGTAGGGAACTATGAACACCAACGGTTCGCCGGCCGTGTCTCTGGTTATTTCGCGGTCGTCACAGTGATTGAAGCTCTCCCCGTCACATTTCAGGTAAACCAGCTCCCCTTTTTGAGCCCTGGGGTTTTCGATGACGATGGTCACGCCATCCTGTGCATCAAGCAGATCCACCCAACCTTCGTCTGCTTCCAGCACAGTGGGCGCTGGCAGTGCCCCCCGCCCCGGCTTGCAGATCATCAGTGTCGTTACTTCAGAGTAACGGGGACCATGCCCTGCTTGCTTGACGCAATAGTCGACGGAAACCCGGGAGCCCAGGTTGGCCGCAATGTACTCCGGGCTCACCCAAAACGACAGTTCGTCCCCCACGGAAAAGGACTCGACCTTGAGTGCGTCACTGAAACTTCCTTCGATCGAAACGCCAGCCCAGGACAGCAACACCCAGTCGCCTGCCGCCATGCGCGCATAGGGTTTGATCGTGACGATCGCCCCTTCCTCCACCCGACCCGGATCAAGCGTTCTACCCATCGTATCGTTCACCGTCGCAGGCAACAGGTCCGATTGCACATCACCTACGCACAGTTGCAAACGATGGGAATTCACAGGCTCCGTAAAACAGCTGCTCATGAGTGAGTAACTGATTTCGAGTGAGCCACCGTCAAGCGCCACGATAGGTGCGCTGCCCACAGTGAAGATCATGTCCTCGCCGACCCGGTCCTCACTGACAAAGCGTGCCACCTGAAGATTGCAGGCAAGGCCATCGGCGTCCAGCCCCGCCCAATGCAATAGCAACTTGTCGCCGCAGGTCATGCCTGGATAAGGCAAAACCCTGATGACGGCTTTTCTGTCAGCGGGGTTCAGAACGCCGTTTTCCGCCTGTTCAAGTATGGGAAGTGGTAAAGGTTGCTGCGCGAGACTCAAGGTATCGGGTTCATAAACAGTCATTCATTCGCTCCAGTCCCTGGAATGAACGCCGAACAGGTGGTCGGCGTTGGATGACGACAATTTAATCTCACGGTCAACAGTAGTGATGTCAGCCCCTCGCTCCGGCTCGCCTGGAAAAAAGATATATCCGAAGTAGGTCTTTGATCAGTAGCAAGCGGATTGCCGCGAAAAGTCGTCAAACCATTCCGACTAATGCCTCAACCACTCTTAAGCATTCGTACCTGTTCTATTCCGCTTTTCGCAAGCTTCGGCGGACTATTCATACATCACACCAACCTCGAGTGTTTTAGAGTGAAACGCCATGCAGTCCCAATGAACTTCTGCGTTGAGGTATGAATATGCAAAGGAATGCAAACACTTGTTATCCGTTACTGCTGGTCCACGGCGTTTTCGGTTTCGAAAGAATCGGCAAGTTCGAGCTCTTTCACGACATCAGGCAGGCGCTGAGGAACGCCGGAGCAAGGGTGTTCGTTCCCCATTTGTCGGCCGCCCATGACAACGAGGTACGCGGTGACCAATTACTCACGCAGATCGAGCGGGTACTGGAAGGAACCGGTGCAAGCAAAGTCAACCTCATAGGCCATGGCCAGGGCGCACTGACTGCACGTTATGCCGCAGCGATTGCGCCAAACAGGGTCGCGTCGGTGACTTCAGTCAGCGGGCCGAACCATGGCTCGGAACTGGCCGATTTCCTGCGCAAGGCTTTGACGCCGGGCTGCCTTCCGGAACATGTGGCCGAGACGGTGGTGACCGTCTTCGCCGACTTCCTCGCGACATTAAGCGACAATCAGTACCAACCGCGGAGTGCCATTGCGGCCCTCAATGCGCTGACCACCGAAGGCGTAAGCGCATTCAACGACAAGTACCCGCAAGGCCTGCCGACCACTTGGGGTGGCAAGGGGCGCGAACGGGTCAACGGTGTTCGTTACTACTCGTGGAGCGGCGTGCTGCAGTCGAATGTTCTCGAAGAAGGACTCTATGCGCTCGATCCGCTCCATGCCCTGTGTCGGGCCCTTTCCGTTTATTTCGTCACGGAAGGCGAGCAGAACGACGGTTTGGTCGGTCGCTTCAGTTCCCATCTGGGCACGGTCATCCGGTCCGACTATGCGCTGGATCATCTGGACACCATTGGCCAACCGACCGGCCAGTTGCGCACGGGAGTCGACCCGATTGAATTGTATGTCCAGCATGCCGGGCGACTGAAAGACGCCGGTCTTTGAGGCGTCACCCGCCGTGGATCCCGCGTGGAACGGAACTTTGAGGAGAAATAGCTCACTGAATCCGGTAGGCTCAGCACTTTATCGAGTATTGAAAGGAGTATTTTCCCATGGCTAAAGCCACTGCCCGTCACATCCTTGTTGCCTCGGAAGCCAAGTGCAACGAACTCAAGGCTCAAATCGAGGCCGGCGCCGACTTCGCCGAGGTTGCCAAGGCAAACTCCACCTGCCCTTCCAGCCGCCAGGGCGGTGACCTGGGTTCGTTCGGTCCGGGCCAGATGGTCAAGGAATTCGACACCGTGGTCTTCAGCGCGCCGATCAACGTGGTCCAGGGCCCGGTCAAGACCCAGTTCGGTTACCACCTGCTGGAAGTGACCAGCCGTCAGGACTGATCGACGCTTGAGCTATTCACACAACGGCCCGCCTTTTGGTGGGCCGTTGTGTTTCCGACACGTAATTCGGCTGGCGAGGGACGCGCCGCTAGCGTACAAATTGTGGTTAACGACCACCCGGCTCTAAGGCTGAAAATGCGACTGGCTTTCACTACCTTGTTGTTCACGACCGTGGCCCTGTTGTCGGGTGCCGCGGGTGTGAATGCAGCACCGCAACCGGCAATGACCGTGTACGGCGAACCGGCAAAATACCCTGCCGGCTTCAGTCATTTCGCCTACACCAACCCGCAGGCCCCCAAGGGCGGCACGATGCGGCGCTCGGCAATCGAAATCGGTCAGTTCGACCATGTCTTGCCTTACATCGACAAAGGCATCGGCGTCACACAGATCGACGGCTTGCTCTATTCACCGCTGGCCCAGCGCTCGCTGGACGAGCCGTACACCGTGTACGGCCTGGTGGCAGAGAAAATGGAGCGCTCCGGGGACGGCCTGTCGCTACGCTTTTACCTCAACCCCAAAGCGCGCTTTGCCGATGGCAAACCGATTACCGCCGAAGACGTGCGCTACACCTTCGACCTGCTGATGACCCAGGGCAGCCTGCGTTACCGCACCCAGTTCGCCGACGTCAAAGGCGTCGAAGTGGAATCGCCGCTAACCATCCGCTTTGATTTCAGGAACAGCGAAAATCGCACCCTGCCGCTGGATATCGCGACCCTGCCGGTGTTTCCCGAACACTGGTGGAAGACCCGCGACTTCGCCAGTGGCGGCGGCTATGAAGCGCCGTTGGGCAGCGGTCCCTATAAAGTCGGCAAGATCGATTCCGGGCGCAGCATCACGTTCGAGCGCAATCCCGACTGGTGGGGTAAAGACCTGCCGGTCAGCCGTGGCCTGTACAACTTCGATCATTTCAGCATCGAGTACTTCGGCGATACCGACGTGGCGCGCCAGGTCCTGCGCGGTGGCGCCTATGACTACAATCGCGAATTTTCCGCCACCAGCTATTCCATCGGCTACGACAGCCCGGCCCTGAGCGACGGTCGCCTGCAAAAGGCCCACCTCGCCACCGAAGCGCCGCAGCCGGCCCAGGGTTTTGTGTTCAATCTGCAAAAGCCCATGTTCCAGGACCGTCGCGTGCGCCAGGCCCTGGTGATGCTGTGGGACTTCGAGTGGAGCAACCGGCAGATGATGCGCGACATGTACATCCGCCAGCAGAGCTTTTTCTCCAATACTGATCTTGCTGCCCGCAAACTGCCGGACGCGGGTGAGCTGGCGATTCTCGAACCGCTGCGCGGGCAGATTCCCGACGAAGTCTTCACTAAAGTGTTCGAGGCGCCGAAGACCGATGGCAGCGGCGTGATTCGCGACAAGCAGTTGCAGGCCCTGGACTTGCTCGAACAGGCCGGCTGGAAACCCAAAGGCGATCAACTGGTCAATGCCGACGGCGAGCCTTTGAGTTTTACGTTCCTGGTCAGTCAGAACGGCATGGACCGCCTGCTGTTGCCCTATAAACGCACGTTGAAACAGATTGGCATCGACCTGAACATCCGCCGCATCGACTCGTCCCAGTACGTCAATCGCCTGATGAGCCGCGACTACGACATGATCGTCACCGGCTACCCGGTCACCACGTCTCCGGGAAACGAACTGCTCAACTATTTCAGTTCGGCGGCGGCCACCGACCCGGGATCAAACAATTACATGGTGTTGAAGAACCCGGCAGTGGACACTCTGATCACCGGGCTGATCCGCGCCAATACCCAGGCCGACATGCTGCATTACGCCCACGCCCTGGACCGGGTGCTGCAATGGAACTACTACTGGATTCCCAACTACTACCCGCCGGGAACCTCTACAGTGTGGTGGAACCGCTTCGGCATCCCGAACGTGCAAGCGAGCAATGACGAAGCCATCGAAAGCTGGTGGGAGATGAGCACCACGCCATTGACCAACCAACAGATGACCGCCGAGCGTATCAGCCGTGGCAAACCCGGAGGGCCGCACTGATGTGGGCTTACATATTACGGCGCCTGCTGCTGATCATTCCGACGCTGGTGATCATTCTTCTGGTCAACTTTGTCATCGTCCAGGCCGCGCCGGGCGGGCCGGTCGAACAGGCCATAGCGCACCTGCAAGGCATTGGCGGCGCTGCGGTCGGCGGCGGCTCCGGCGAAACCATGAGCGGCAAGTCCCGGGCCAGTCGCGGGCTCGATCCGCAGCTGATCAAGGACATTGAAAAACAGTACGGCTTCGATAAACCGGCACACGAACGCCTCTGGCTGATGCTCACCAGCTACGCGCGCCTGGACTTCGGCAAGAGTTTCTTCCGCGGCGCCACCGTCACCGACCTGATCCTCGAAAAAATGCCCGTGACCATTTCCCTCGGGCTCTGGGCGACGCTGATCACCTACCTGGTGTCGATTCCCCTGGGCATCCGCAAGGCCGTGCACCATGGCAGCCAATTCGACATCTGGAGCAGTACCGCGATCATCATCGGCTATGCCATGCCGGCGTTCCTGTTTGCGATGTTCCTGATCGTGGTCTTTGCCGGTGGCACTTCGCTGAACTGGTTTCCGGTCCGCGGGTTGGTCTCGGACAACTTCGAATCGCTGTCGACCGTTGGCAAAGTGGCCGACTACTTCTGGCATCTGGTGTTACCGGTGACCGCGCTGGTGATCGGCGGTTTCGCCACACTGACCATCCTCACCAAGAACTCGTTCCTCAATGAAATCACCCGCCAGTACGTGGTCACTGCCCGGGCCAAGGGTTTGAGTGAACGACGTGTGCTCTATGGACACGTATTCCGCAACGCCATGCTGCTGGTGGTGTCGGGCATTCCCCAGGCGTTCATCAGTGTCTTTTTTGCCGGTTCCCTGCTGATCGAAGTGATCTTCTCCCTCGACGGCCTGGGCCGCATGAGCTACGAAGCGGCGGTATCACGGGACTATCCGGTGGTGTTCGGCTCGTTGTTCATCTTCACCCTGTTCGGCCTTCTGATAAAACTGGTCGGCGACCTCTGCTACACCCTGGTCGACCCGCGTATCGACTTCGCCGCGAGGAACGGCTGATGCTCAAGCTTTCACCGCTGGCGCGTCGCCGTTTCGAGCGATTCAAGAAAAACCGTCGGGGCTGGTGGTCGCTCTGGCTGTTTGTCGGCCTGTTCCTGATGACCCTGGGCGGCGAGCTGATCGCCAATGACAAACCGTTATTGGTCAGCTATCAAGGCCAGTGGTACTTCCCGGTCTTCAAGCGCCACACCGAACAGGAGTTCGGCGGGCAACTGCCGTTTCAGGCCGACTACCGCAGCGACTATGTACAGAAGCTGATCAAGAAGGACGGTGGCTGGTTGCTGTTTCCGCCGATTCCGTTCAGTGATGACACCCCTAATTACGACCTGAACAAACCCGCCCCCAGTCCGCCCTCCAGCGTCAATTGGCTGGGCACCGACGACCAGGCACGGGACGTGCTGGCCCGGGTGATCTTCGGTGCCCGGGTGTCGATCCTGTTTGCCTTGATGCTGACGTTTGTCAGTGCCCTGATCGGCATCGCGGCCGGGGCACTGCAAGGCTATTACGGCGGCTGGGTGGATTTGCTTGGCCAGCGTCTGCTGGAGGTGTGGTCGGGGTTACCAGTGCTGTACCTGCTGATCATCCTGTCGGGCTTCGTCGAGCCGAATTTCTGGTGGCTGCTGGGAATCATGGCGCTGTTTTCATGGCTGGCCCTGGTGGACGTGGTGCGCGCGGAGTTCCTGCGCGGGCGCAACCTGGAATACGTCAAGGCCGCACGCGCACTGGGCCTGACTGACCGCAAAGTCATCGTGCGACACATTCTGCCCAACGCGATGAACGCGACCTTGAGCTACTTGCCGTTCATTCTCACCGGAGCGATTTCCACCCTGACCGCGCTGGACTTCCTCGGCTTCGGCATGCCTGCCGGCAGCGCGTCCCTGGGTGAACTGATCGGTCAGGGCAAGCAAAACCTGCAGGCGCCGTGGCTGGGCCTGACGGCGTTCTTCACCCTGGCGCTGATTCTTTCTTTACTGGTGTTCATTGGCGAAGCACTGCGCGACGCGTTTGATCCCCGGTCATGATGTGGATGTTGATATGACCAACCTGATCGAAATCCGTGACCTCAGCGTGGCCTTCAGCGGGCAGGCCGTGGTGCGCAATCTGTGCCTGGACATCCGCCCCGGCGAATGCCTGGCGCTGGTGGGCGAATCGGGGTCGGGCAAGTCAGTGACGGCCCACTCGATCCTCCAGTTGCTGCCGCAAACCGACACCGAGACAACCGGCAGCATTCGCTATCGCGGCCAGGAACTGGTGGGCGCCGATACCGGCAAGTTGCGACAACTGCGCGGCAATCGCATAGCGATGATTTTCCAGGAGCCGATGACCTCCCTCAACCCGCTGCACAGCATCGAAAAGCAGATCGGTGAAACCTTGCTGGTACACAAAGGCCTGGCGGGCAAAGCCGCGCAAGCGCGGATCCTTGAATTGCTGCACCTGGTGGGCATCCAGAAACCCGAAGAACGCCTCAAGGCCTATCCCCATCAATTGTCCGGCGGCCAGCGCCAGCGGGTGATGATCGCCATGGCCCTGGCGTGCGAACCGGAACTGCTGATTGCCGACGAGCCGACCACCGCGCTGGACGTGACGGTGCAGCGCAAGATCCTGCTGTTGCTCAAATCCCTGCAACAGCGGCTGGGCATGTCGCTGCTGCTGATCAGCCATGACCTCAATCTGGTGCGCAGCATCGCCCAGCGCGTGTGCGTGATGAAGGCCGGGGAAATCGTCGAGCAGGCGCCTTGCGAGATCCTTTTCACCGAGCCGAAGCACCCTTACAGCTGCGTATTGCTGCACGCCGAACCCGAGGGCCAGGCCTTGCCCCGGGACGCGCGCGAAAACGTGCTGGAGGTGGATAACCTGCAGGTGCGGTTTCCCGTCGGTGGAGGCCTGTTTCAGCGCAAGACCTGGCTGCGGGCCGTCGATGGCATCAGCCTGAACATTCAACGTGGCAAGACCCTGGGCATTGTCGGCGAATCCGGTTCCGGCAAGTCCACACTCGGCCAGGCGATCCTGCGTTTGCTCGACTCCGAAGGCAGCATCCGCTTTCAAGGCCAGGCGCTGGATGGCCTGACGCAAAAGCAGCTACGCCCATGGCGCAAGAAGATGCAGGTGGTGTTCCAGGACCCCTTCGGCAGCCTCAGTCCGCGCATGTCGGTAGCGCAGATCATCAGCGAGGGCCTGGAAGTGCACAGCCAGTTGAGCGCTGAAGAATGCAATGCCGAAGTGATCCGGGCACTGAGCGAAGTCGGCCTCGACCCGCAAAGCCGCCATCGCTATCCCCACGAATTCTCCGGTGGACAGCGCCAGCGCATCGCCATCGCCCGGGCGCTGGTGCTGAAGCCGGCGCTGATCCTGCTCGACGAACCGACCTCGGCGCTGGACCGCACGGTGCAGAAACAGGTGGTCGCCCTGCTCCGCCAGCTTCAGGAAAAACACGGCTTGACCTATCTGTTCATCAGCCATGACCTGGCGGTGGTGCGCGCCCTGGCCCACGACATGATCGTGGTCAAGGACGGCAAAGTGGTGGAACGCGGCGCCAGCCATGAGGTGTTTGCCTCACCGCAGCATCCGTACACCAAGGAGCTGTTGGCGGCGGCGTTGTTGGGGCAGGCATAATCTTGCCGTTAGACCGCATCGCGGCCTTCGCGAGCAAGCCCGCTCCCACAATTGATCTGTGTCGTGCACAAATCCCCTGTGGGAGCGGGCTTGCTCGCGAAGAGGCCAGCACAGGCAATACATAATCAGGATCAGCCCCCATGAACACCACCGAAAGCCTCAAGGACTACCAGCGCGTTCGCTTGCTGGCAATCCGCTCGTTGTTCGAGATCATCGAGCAATCGAGCGAGGGCACGGTGATTGTCGACCGCGATGCCAACATCGTCTGGATGAACGAGCGCTATGCCCGGCGCTTTGGCCTGCAATCGGCGCAAGTGGCGATTGGCAAACCCTGCGAAAGCGTGATCCCCGGCAGCCTGTTGCGTGAGGTGGTGCGCACCGGCCGGCCGATTTTGCTGGATATGCAAGACACCCCCAAAGAGCCGCTGGTGGTCATGCGCCTGCCGATTCACGACGATGCCGGCGTGGTGATCGGCGCCATCGGTTTCGCCCTGTTCGACGAATTGCGCAGCCTGTCGCCGATGCTCAAGCGCTACATGAGCATGCAGGAAGAACTGGCTTCCACCCGCTCGCTGCTGCGGGCGCGACAGACCAAATACAACTTCGCCCACTTCATCGGCACCAGTGCCGCCAGCCTGGAAGTCAAACGTCGCGCCCGGCGCAGTGCGAGTACCGAATCGCCGGTGCTGCTGCTCGGCGAAACCGGTACCGGCAAGGAGTTGCTGGCCCAGGCCATCCACAACGCCTCGCCCCGTGCGCACAAGGCGTTCGTGAGCATCAACAGCGCGGCGATTCCTGAATCGTTGCTGGAAGCCGAATTCTTCGGCACCGCCCCCGGCGCGTATACCGGTGCCGACCGCAAGGGCCGTGCTGGCAAACTGCAAATCGCCCAGGGCGGCACGTTGTTCCTCGATGAAATCGGCGACATGCCGCTGCCCCTGCAAAGCAAGCTGCTGCGGGTATTGCAGGAAAAGGAATTCGAGCCGGTGGGCTCCAACGAGGTGATCCAGAGCGATGTGCGGGTGATCGCCGCGACCTCCACGGACCTCGAGGCGGCCATCAAGCGTGGCGAATTCCGCGCCGACCTGTATTACCGGCTCAATGTGTTGCCGATCCAGGTTCCGCCCCTGCGCGATCGCCTCGATGACGTGCCGGCGCTCAGCGAGGCGATTCTTGAGGAGCTGCGCAGCCAGCATGAACTGCACCACGAAGCCCTGGAACTGTTGGGGCAACACGCCTGGCCGGGGAACATCCGGGAACTGCGCAATGTGCTGGAACGGGCCGCTTTGCTCAGTGATGACTTGCGCCTGACGGTGGCGGACATCCGTGCAGCGATTGGTACGTTCACCCCGGTGGAGCGCGTGGCGCCATTGGCCATCGAACCGATTGCCCACGAGACGTTCAGTGCGGCGCGGGAGCGGTTTGACCGGCAACTGATCGAAACGACCCTCGCGCAATGTGGGGGCAAGGTGATTGATGCAGCGGTGCGGTTGGGGCTGGGTCGGTCGACGTTGTACAAAAAGATGGTGGCTTTGGGAATTGCAGAGTCTCACTAAAGAGACATATATCTCCTTTTATAGAACGTCCATCGCGAGCAAGCTCGCTCCTACAGGATAGGGTGTTCCACTGACCAACTCGGTCAACTGTGGGAGCGGGCTTGCTCGCGAAGAGGCCGGCACTACCGAAAAAGGTCTCAATACAGAGACAATATTTCCTTACAGCATCAACCAGATCAAAATATATCCTTATATTTCAACAAGTTAAGCATCTGGCACAAAACTCGCTATACGCCTCTCCTGTCAAGTTTCACCCTACAAAAATAACAAACCAGGAGACACACCATGAGTGTGATCATTGCCTTGGCAGCCCTCGCGCTGCTGATGCTGGCTGCCTACCGTGGCTACAGCGTTATCCTTTTTGCCCCGATTGCCGCCCTCGGCGCTGTCCTGCTGACCGACCCGTCTGCCGTCGCCCCCGCTTTCACCGGGGTGTTCATGGAAAAAATGGTCGGTTTCATCAAGCTGTATTTCCCGGTGTTCCTGCTCGGCGCGGTGTTCGGCAAGTTGATCGAACTGTCCGGCTTCTCGCGCTCCATCGTCGCGGCCGCGATTCGCCTGCTCGGCACCCGCCAGGCGATGCTGGTGATCGTGCTGGTCTGCGCCCTGCTGACCTACGGCGGCGTATCGTTGTTTGTGGTGGTGTTCGCGGTCTATCCGTTTGCCGCTGAAATGTTCCGCCAGAGCAACATCCCCAAGCGGCTGATTCCCGCGACCATTGCCCTCGGCGCCTTCTCGTTCACCATGGACGCCCTGCCTGGCACGCCGCAGATCCAGAACATCATCCCCAGCACCTTCTTCAACACCACTGCCTGGGCTGCACCGTGGCTGGGCGTGATCGGCACGATCTTCGTGTTCTGCGCCGGCATGCTGTTTCTCCAGCGCCAGCGCAACAAGGCCCAGCGTACCGGTGAGGGCTATGGTTCGGACCTGCGCAACGAGCCGGAAACCGCCGCCGACATCAAACTGCCCAATCCTTGGATCGCCCTGTCTCCGCTGCTGGCAGTGGGCATCATGAACCTGCTGTTCACCCAGTGGATTCCCCAGTGGTACGGCAAGACCCACAGCCTCGCGCTGCCGGGCATGGCCGCGCCGGTGACCACGGACATCGCCAAGCTCACGGCGATCTGGGCGGTCCAGGCTGCGCTGTTGGTGGGCATCCTCATGGTGCTGGCGTTCGGCTACAAGGCGATCAGCCGCAAACTCGCCGAAGGCAGTAAAAGCGCGGTCAGCGGTGCGCTGCTGGCGGCCATGAACACCGCCTCGGAATATGGTTTCGGTGCCGTGATCGCGTCCCTGCCCGGCTTTCTGGTGTTGGCCGACTGGCTCAAGAGCATTCCCAATCCATTGGTCAACGAAGCGATTACCGTGACCCTGCTGGCCGGCATCACCGGGTCCGCCTCGGGTGGCATGAGCATCGCGCTGGCGGCGATGTCCGAGCAGTTCATCAGCGCCGCCCATGCGGCGAACATTCCGCTGGAAGTGCTGCACCGGGTCGCCGCGATGGCCAGCGGCGGCATGGACACCCTGCCGCACAACGGCGCGGTGATTACCCTGTTGGCCGTCACCGGGCTGACCCACCGCGAGGCTTATAAAGACATTTTCTGTATTACGCTGATCAAGACCCTGGCGGTTTTCGTGGTGATCGGCACCTTCTACGCCACTGGCATTGTGTGAGGTATTCATGACGACTCTTTCGGGCAAGACCGCACTGGTCACCGGCTCCACCAGCGGCATCGGCCTGGGGATTGCCCTCAGCCTGGCCAAGGCCGGGGCCAACCTGATCCTCAACGGCTTCGGCGATGCCTCCAGCGTGATCGCCGAGGTGCAACAGTTCGGCGGCAAGGTCGGCCATCACCCGGCCGATGTCAGCGATCCGGCGCAAATTGCCGACATGATCGCCTACGCCGATCGCGAGTTCGGCGGCGTCGACATTCTGGTCAATAATGCTGGTATTCAACACGTGGCAGCGGTGGATGAGTTTCCGGTGGAACGCTGGGATTCGATCATTGCCATCAACCTGTCGTCGGTGTTCCACAGCACCCGTTTGAGTCTGCCGGGCATGCGCGCCAAGGGTTGGGGCCGGGTGATCAACATCGCCTCGGTGCATGGTCTGGTCGGCTCGGTGGGCAAGTCAGCCTATGTCGCGGCCAAGCATGGGGTGATCGGCCTGACCAAAGTGGTCGCCCTGGAAACCGCGACCACCCAGGTCACCTGCAACGCGATCTGCCCGGGCTGGGTACTGACGCCACTGGTGCAAAAGCAGATCGACGATCGTGCCGCCAGTGGAGTCGATCTGCAGCAGGCGCAGCACGATTTGCTCGCCGAGAAGCAGCCATCGCTGGAGTTTGTGACGCCGCCGCAACTGGGTGAACTGGTGCTGTTCCTGTGCAGCGATGCCGGCAGCCAGGTGCGTGGCGCGGCGTGGAATGTGGATGGTGGGTGGCTGGCGCAGTAACTGGCCGATGGACCGCGTTATCGTTCTTCGCGAGCAAGCCCGCTCCCACAGGGGATCGCATTTCCATGTGGGAGCGGGCTTGCTCGCGAATGGATCTACAGACATAAGAAGAGGCAAACCATGTCCGACATCCTCTGGCAACCCGACGCCAAACGCATTGGCAAGACGCGCATGGAGGCTTTCCGGCGCTTCGTCAATCAGCGGTATCACCTCAAGATTGACGACTACCCTGCCCTGCACCAATGGTCCATCGAGCAACGTCCCGACTTCTGGCAGGCGATCGTCGATTTCTTCGACATTCGTTTTCATGAACAACCCGACACCGTGCTGCTCGAAGGCCCTGAGATGCCCAGCGCCCAGTGGTTTCCCGGCGCGACCCTGAACTTTGCCGAACACTTGCTGCTGCGTCGCGACGATGCGGTGGCCGTGGTCGCCATCGGGGAAAACGGTCAACGCGAACACCTGACCTGGGCCGAACTGGCAGAACAGGTTGCCGGTTTTCAGAACGGTTTGATCGCCGCCGGCGTCGGTGTGGGTGACCGGGTCGCCGCCTGCATGCCCAACACCTGGCAAACCCTGGTGGCGATGCTCGCCACCACCAGTCTTGGCGCGGTCTGGTCCTGTTCTTCACCGGACTTCGGCACTCAAGGGGTGGTTGACCGCTTCGGCCAGATCGAACCGAAAGTGCTGGTGACCTGCGCCGGTTATCGCTATGCCGGCAAGGAGATCGACCAGACCGCCAAGGTCAACGAAATCCTCGAACGCCTGCCGTCGTTGCAGCAGTTGATCATCCTGCCGTATGGGCGGCCGCATACGCGGATCGAACATTTCCGCACCCCGGCCAACGTGACGCTGTGGGACGATTTCTACGAGCCCGGCGGCGAACCGGATTTCGTCCCGGTGCCCTTCGCCCACCCGCTGTACATCCTCTACTCCAGCGGCACCACCGGCGTACCCAAATGCATCATCCACAGCACCGGCGGCGTACTCCTGCAACACGTCAAGGAACACGGCTTGCATTGTGATCTCGGCCCCGGCGAACGCCTGTTCTACTACACCACCTGCGGCTGGATGATGTGGAACTGGCTGGTGTCGGCGTTGGCGACAGGCAGCTCCGTGGTGCTGTATGACGGCTCGCCGTTCCATCCCGACCCGCAACGCTTGATCGACCTGATCGACGACGAGTCCATCAATGTCTTTGGCACCAGCCCGAAATTTCTCGCGACCCTGGAAAGCAGCGGCATCAAGCCGCGTGAAAGTCATGACCTGGGCAGCCTCAAGACCTTGCTTTGCACCGGCTCGGCGCTGTCGCCGCAGAGTTACGACTTCGTTTATCGCGACTTCAAGGCTGACGTGTGCCTGGCCTCGATGTCCGGCGGCACCGACATCGTCTCGTGCTTCGTCAACGGCAACCCTGTGTCGCCAGTGCGGCGTGGCGAAATCATGGGCAAGAGCCTGGGCATGGCCGTCGAAGTGTGGAACGACGCCGGCCAACCGGTGATCGGCGAAAAAGGCGAACTGGTGTGCACCCGCCACTTCCCGGCAATTCCCGTTGGCCTGTGGAACGATGCCGATGGCGAAAAGCTGCGCAAATCCTATTTCAGTCTGTTCCCCGGCGTCTGGGCCCAGGGTGACTACGCCGAACAACTGCCCCATGGCGGGATGATGATCCACGGCCGCTCGGATGCCGTGCTCAACCCCGGCGGCGTGCGCATCGGCACGGCGGAAATCTATCGCCAGGTGGAAAAAATCCCGCAGGTGCTCGACAGCGTGGCCATCGGTCAACAATGGCAGGATGACGTGCGGGTGGTGCTGTTCGTAAAGCTGCGCGAAGGGCTCGAACTGGACGAGGCATTGCAACAGCAGATCCGCCAGACGATTCGCGCCAACACCACGCCGCGTCATGTACCGGCGAAAATCGTCGCGGTCACCGACATTCCCCGGACCATCAGTGGCAAAGTCGTTGAGCTGGCGGTGCGTAATGTGGTGCATGGGCAGAAGGTGAAGAACACCGATGCGCTGGCCAATCCCGAAGCGCTGGAGCAGTACCGGAACAGACCCGAACTCCTGGATTGAAATATGGTTACCTGTAGGAGCGAGCTTGCTCGCGATAAACCCGAGAGCGCCGCGGGGCACCTGGCAACCAGCGTAATCGTTGACGACCATCGCGAGCGGGCTCGCTCCTACAACAACCTGTGCAAGAATGGTTGCCAGATAAAGCGACTCAGGCGCAGGACTCCTTGATGAACGCAATACCGACCGGCAGTGATGCCCAGGCCCTGATAGCCCGGCTCGACTGGGCAAACAGTCCGCTGGGCGCTGCCAGCACCTGGCCACAGAGCCTGCGAACCGCCGTGGACATCGTCATTCACTCACCGATGCCAATGCTGCTGCTTTGGGGCCCGCAACTGACGCAGATCTACAACGACGGCTTCGCCCTGCTCGCCGGAAACAAACATCCACATGCTTTCGGACAACCGGCACACCTGATCTGGCCTGAGTTGAAAGACTTTACCGACCCGATTTACCGCGCCGTCCTGCAGGGTCAGGTACGAACCTACAGCGAACAACGCTTTACCCTGCAACGTGACGGGCGGGAGTCCGACTTCTGGCTCGACCTGACCTACAGCCCGATCCGCGACGAAAGTGCCGAGGTGGCCGGGATTCTGGTCACCGCCATCGAAACCAACGAACGCCGGCGCATCGCCCTCGAGCTCGAACAGCGCTCGGCGGCCAGCCTCAAGGCCCAACGTGAAACCGAGGAGCGCCTGCAACTGGCCCTCGCCGCCACCGATGCGGTCGGTACCTGGGACTGGGACATCAGCGAGGACCGTTTCATCGCCGATGCGCATTTTGCCCAGTTGCACGGCATCGACCCGGCCATGGCCAACCAGTTGCCGATCAGTGAGTACCTGCATGGCGTACATCCGCAAGACCGTGCCCTGATCGCCCGCAGCATCAAGCATTGCATCACCCACGGCAGCGAATACGCCGAGGAATATCGCCTGCTGCAATCCGACGGCCAGATGCGCTGGGTGTTTGCCCGCGGTCGCTGTTACAAGGATCACCACGGCCGGCCGACCCGTTTCCTCGGCGCCGCCCTGGACCTGACCGAACGCAAACATACCGAACAGGCTCTGCGCCAAAGCCAAACTGAGTTGCAACTGATCATCAACGCCATGCCGATCCTGATCAGCTACGTCGACCGCGAAGAACGCTTTCGCCTGAACAATTCGGCGTACCTCGACTGGTACGGGCTGACGCCGCAAGAGCTTTACGGGCGAACCATTCTTGAAGTGCTCGGCGAAGAAGCCTATGCGCTGCGCGCCCCGTACATCACCGAGGCGCTGTCCGGCCGGCCCTGCTGTTTCAGCATCAGCACGCCACACCGCGACGGCAGCATCCGCCAGGCCTTGATGAATTACCTGCCACGCCACGGTGCGGACGGCGCGGTGAACGGCTTCTACATCTTCGTGATCGACGAAACCGAACGCAAAAAGACCGAAGAAGCCTTGCGCAACCTGAACGAAACCCTTGAGGAACGGGTTGCCGCCCGCACCCGGCAACTGGCCGAGGCCAACGAGCGTTTGCAAAACGAGATGTTCGAGCGTGAGCGCGCCGAAGACGCCTTGCGCCACGCCCAGAAAATGGAAGCGGTCGGCCAGCTGACCGGCGGCATCGCCCATGACTTCAACAACATGCTCACCGGTATCATTGGCAGCCTCGACCTGATGCAACGCTACATCGCCGACGGGCGTTTCAGCGAGATCGGCCGATTCACCGAGGCGGCCGTGTCTTCGGCCAACCGTGCCGCCGCGCTCACCCATCGCTTGCTGGCATTCTCTCGGCGTCAATCGCTCAACCGCAAGCCGCTGAATCCCAACGAGCTGATTCATTCGCTCGAAGAGCTGCTCAGTCGCACCAAGGGCGACCACATCGAACTCAAACTGCAATTGGCCGAGAACGTCTGGCGGGTCAACACCGATGTCAGCCAGCTGGAAAACGCCTTGCTCAACCTGGTGATCAACGCCCGGGACGCCATGCACGAGGGCGGTGAGTTGCAGATCGAAACGGCCAACGTGTACCTCGACGGCAGTGACCTCACGACTCTGGAACCGGTCAAGGCCGGTGACTACGTGATGATTGCCGTCAGTGACAACGGCACCGGCATGACGCCCTCGGTGCTGGCCAAGGCATTCGACCCGTTCTTCACCACCAAACCCATCGGCCAGGGCACCGGATTGGGCTTGTCGATGATTTACGGCTTCGCCCAGCAATCGGGGGGCCACGTCAGTCTGTTCAGCCTGCCCGGTCGGGGCACCAGCGTGCGCTTGTACCTGCCGCGCCTGCACTCGATCGAGCCGGAAAAGGTCCTGTCACCCGTCGTCGGCGAGGCACCGGCGGCGATTGCCGGCGAAACCGTGATGCTGGTCGAGGACGATGCGGCGGTACGCATGCTGGTACTGGACCTGCTCAAGGAGCTCGGTTATCGCGCCCATGAAGCCGAAGATGCCAGGGGCGCCCTGCCGGTACTGGAGTCAGACCTGCGGGTGGACCTGCTGGTGACCGACGTGGGATTGCCCGGCATGAACGGCCGACAACTGGCAGAAATCGCCCGCCAGCATCGCCCCGGACTGAAAGTGCTGTTCATGACCGGTTACGCGGAGATCGCCGCCGAGCGCCAGGGATTCCTGGAAGAAGGCATGGACATGGTGAGCAAACCGTTTTCCATCGACCTGCTGGCCAACAAGATTCGCACGATGATCGGTCAACCGGACTGAGTTGGGGCATAATCGCGCGCCCCCGCTGGCATCCACATAGCCACCACCGTTGCAAGGTAACCGCCACATGAAAGCTCAAGCCCGCCATATTCTGGTGAAAACCTCGGAAGAAGCCGAGCAGCTCAAACAACGCATCGCCAAGGGTGAAGCGTTTGATGTGCTGGCCAAGAAGTATTCGACCTGCCCATCGGGCAAGCGCGGCGGTGACCTCGGCGAAGTGCGGCCGGGGCAGATGGTCGGCGTGATCGACGCGGTGATCTTCAAGAAGCCGCTGCGGGTGGTCCATGGGCCGATCAAGAGCAAGTTCGGGTATCACCTGGTGCAGGTGTTCTACCGGGATTGATGCATTTGGCTTGAGGGCCTCTTCGCGAGCAAGCCCGCTCCCACAGGTCGTGTGAACACTGAGGATCCATGTGGGAGCGGGCTTGCTCGCGAACCGATGGCGCAGCCAGCGGCCATTCAACGCTTACTTCGGAATCAACGCCCCCGGCAGCTGAATCACCCGGCTCGCCAACCGATGTCCCGCTTCAGCCGCCTCCACCGGACTCCCACCCTTCAGCCGCGAGGCCAGATACGCCGCACTGAACGAATCCCCCGCCGCCGTGGTGTCCACCACCCGCTCGACTTTCTGCGCCGGCACCTCGAACGACTCGCCCGTACAACGAATCAGGCACGCTTCAGCACCGCGCTTGAGCACCACCTCCGGCGTACCGATCTGCTCATACGCGGCAAACACCGCGTCACAATCGGCATAACCGAACAACGCCTGTTCGTCATCCAGTGTCAGCAACGCCAGGTCGACATACGCCAGCACTCGGCGATACGCCGCCCGGGCGTCCTCGACCGAGGCCCACAGCCGTGGCCGGTAGTTGTTGTCGAACACGATTCGCGCATCACGCTGGCGCGCTTCGATCAGGGTTTCCAGCAGTTTTCCCCGGCCTTGCTCGCCGAGCACCGCCAGGGTGATGCCGCTGAAGTACAGCACGTCATAATCCGGCAGCGCCGCCAGGATCGGCTCGGCGGCCGGCGTAGTGAAGCAATCGCGAACCGCCGCTTCATTGCGCCAGTACAGGAAGCGCCGCTCACCCGCCGCGTCAGTCTGGATGCAATACAAACCCGGCAGACGCCCGGGCAAGCGCTGAACCATGCCGAGCCCGATGTTTTCCGCCGCCCAACTGCGGCACATCGCATCGCTGAAACTGTCATCGCCCAAGGCGGTGACGTAGTCCACGATGCCGTT
Organism: Pseudomonas sp. Pseusp16; assembly: GCF_047324915.1. NCBI lineage: Bacteria > Pseudomonadati > Pseudomonadota > Gammaproteobacteria > Pseudomonadales > Pseudomonadaceae > Pseudomonas > Pseudomonas sp. Pseusp16. The sequence goes on from NZ_CP168522.1 coordinate 1,993,763, forward strand.
CGCCCCCAGTTCCCGGGACAGGTACACCGCCGTGTTCAAGGTGTCGCCACCGAAGCTCTGTTGCAGGCTGCCGTCGGCGCGATGCTGCAACTCGATCATGCACTCGCCGATCAGGGCGATGCGTGGGGTGTCGGGGCCGAGGGTGTTGATGGTGTTCATACGCGGATTTCTCTTTTTGTCTGGTAGGGCCTCTTCGCGAGCAAGCCCGCTCCCACATTGGATCTTCGGTGTACACAAAACCCTGTGGGAGCGGGCTTGCTCGCGAACGGAGCGCCTCGTTCTCAAGCCTTAGAAACAGGTTTCCATGGTCTCGATGACGTTCAGTTGCTCGTCCACCAGACAGCCGATGCGCCACTTGTCGAACGTCAGGCACGGGTGCGAAGTGCCGAACGAAATGATGTCGCCCACCCGCAGATCAACCCCAGGCGCCACGGTCATGAACGCATGCTGGTCCATCACAGCGGTGACTTTGCAGGCACTCACATCATCGCCAACAGCTGGCACCACGCCAGCCTTGTAACGCAGCAACGGCACCGGCAAACCGGCGTCATAGGCCACGTCGCGTTTACCCAGGGCAATCACCGCAAACCCGGGTTCGGGCAACGACTGCACGTGCGCCCACACTTCCAGCGCCGGACGCAGGCCTTCGTGCAGGTCGCTGCGCCGGTCGAGCACACAGCACTGAGCTTCCTTGTAGATGCCATGATCGTGAGCCACATAACTGCCGGGACGCAACACGCTGAGGAAACGTCCACCAGCGTTCTGCGCTTCGAAGGACTCGGCAATCAGGTCGTACCAGGCCGAGCCCGATGCCGTAATGATCGGCTTGGCAATGGCGAACGCGCCGCTGTCCTGCAACTGCACCGCCAGACGCACCAGTGACGCGGCGAAATCGCGAATACCGGTCACGGCATGATCGCCATGAATCACCCCTTCGTAGCCTTCGATCCCGGTCAGGGCCAGGGCCGGTTGTGCGGCGATGGCCTTGGCCAGATCCAGCACCTCCTGCTCACTGCGACAACCGCATCGACCACCGACCACGCCGTATTCGATCATGACGTTGAGGCGCACGCCGCGGGAGGCGAAATAGGTGCCGAGGTCGGCGACGTTGTCCGGATGGTCGACCATGCAATAGAAGTCGAACGTCGGATCGACCAGCAGGTCGGCGATCAGCGCCATGTTCGGTGTGCCGACCAACTGGTTGGCCATCAGCACACGACGCACGCCATGGGCGTAGGCCGCACGGGTTTGTGTGGCACTGGCCAGGGTGATGCCCCAGGCACCGGCGTCCAGTTGGCGACGGAACAATGCCGGGGTCATGCTGGTCTTGCCATGGGGCGCCAGCTCTGCACCGCTGTGACTGACGAACGCCTGCATCCAGCGGATGTTGTGCTCCAGCGCCTCGCGGTGCAGTACCAGCGCGGGCAGGCTGACGTCACGCACCAGGCTGGCACCGATCGGGGCTGCGCCTTTATCCACGTTGGCTGTATTGGGGGCAGTAGACATGGTCGAACTCCTCGTTCACGCGGCCGCAGGCAGCCGCTGTTATTCGTTGATGCGACGGGCCAGGCTGTTGGCGCTTTCGATCAGCACCCGGCGATATTCGTTGTAGTTGTTCCTGGCATCGGCCCTGGGGGCGACGATGCACAGGGTCGCGATGGCCACGCCGCCGGGGTCTTTGACCGGCGCGGCGAAGCAATGGGTAAAGGTGTCGGCGACGCTATCGAAAGAAAAGAAACCATCGATACCGGCCTGACGGATTTCCTTGAGGAACTGCTCAAGCGGCAGACGCTCGCCGTCGGGCAGGATGAAGTCGTCGTGGTCGATCAGGTCGACGATTTCCTGGTCGCTCAAGTGCGCCAGCAACAGGCGCCCGGATGCGGTCCAGGGGATGGGCGCGTTTTCGCCGATGTCCGAGGAAATGCGGAAATGCCGTTCCCCCTCCTTCATCAGCGCAACGGTGTATTTGCGCCCGTTGAGCAGGCACATCTGCGCCGTTTCACGGGTCTGGCTGACGATTTCCTGCAAGGCGTGATCGGCCTCGCGGGTGAGGTCGAAATGGCGCAAATGCGCCTGGCCGAGAAAGTACAACTGACGACCGAGGTAGACATGACCGTCCTTGCCCACCGGCTCCAGGATCCGCCGTTCCAGTAGCGAGGCCACCAGTTCGTAGACCGTGGATTTGGGGCTGCCGATGCCGTTGGCGATGTCGTTCGGGCGCAGGGGCTGGCCGATCTCCTTGAGGAAATCGAGGATATCGAACGCCCGGTCCAGACCGCGTGCCCGGCGCTTGATGGTGTCTTCGGTCATTTCAGTGGTTCCCATTCAAAGTGCCGGGAGTTTACCTGTAGGAGCTGGCTTGCCAGCGATGAAGCCACCTCGGTTCAGGCCTTTTTCTTGTACGCAATGCAGTCGATCTCGACCTTGCAGTCGACCATCATGTTCGCCTGCACGCAGGCACGGGCCGGGGCATGTTCGGGCTTGAAGTACTCGGAGAAGACCTTGTTGAAACTGGTGAAATCCCGCGGATCCTCCAGCCACACACCAGCACGCACCACATCTTCCAGGCCGAAACCGGCCTCTTCGAGAATCGCGATCAGGTTCTTCATGGCCTGGTGGGTCTGTTCGACGATGCCGCCAACAATGATCTCGCCATCCACCGCCGGCACCTGGCCGGAGACGTGCAACCAGCCGTCGGCTTCAACGGCGCGGGCGAAAGGACGAGGCGTGCCGCCAGCGGCGGAGCTGCCGGTGCCGTAACGAGTAATGCTCATGGGTGTTTCTCCTGATTGAAATCAAAGGATCAAAAACGTGTGCTTTTGAGGAATTCCGCCAGTCGTGGCGATTGCGGGCGTTCGAACAGGTCCTTGGGTGGCCCCTGCTCTTCGATTCGCCCCTGATTCATGAAAACGATCTTGTCCGACACCTCGAAGGCGAAGCGCATTTCGTGGGTCACCAACAGCATGGTCATGCCATCATCCGCCAGGCCCTTGATCACATTGAGCACTTCGCTGACCAGCTCCGGGTCCAGCGCTGAGGTCACTTCGTCGAACAGCATCAGGCTCGGGTTCATTGCAATCGCCCGGGCTATCGCCACGCGCTGCTGCTGACCGCCAGACAACTGACCAGGAAAGTGATCGCGCCGTTCCAGCAGGCCGACACGCTCCAGCCATTTCTCGGCCAGGGCCACCGCCTCGTCCTTGTGCAGCTTCTTGACCTTGAGCAGTCCCAGGGTGACGTTCTGCAACGCGGTCAGGTGCGGAAACAGGTTGAACTGCTGGAACGCCATGCCGGTCATGGCGCGATGACGGGCAATGACCTTTTCCGGGTGGCGAATGCGTTTGCCGTTGACCTCGTCATAACCGATGGATTCACCGTCAAGCAGGATCTGCCCGCCCTGGAATTCTTCAAGCATGTTCACGCAGCGCAGCAGCGTGGTCTTGCCCGAGCCGCTGGAGCCGATCAGTGTCACCACGTTGCCGCGCTGCATGGTCAGGTCGACGCCCTTGAGCACTTCGAGCTGGTCGTAGCGCTTGTGCAGGCCGCGAATGTCCAGCAGCGGTTGGCCGTTTTGTGCATTGGATTGAGTCTGAGTCATGGCAAAGCCACCCGCTTTTCAATGTGCCGGCCGAGTAACTCGATGCCGTAGTTGATGACGAAGAACAGGAAACCGGCGAACAGGTAAAACTCCAGGGTCATGAAGGTCCGGGCAATGATCTGCTGGGTACTGAGCAGCAATTCCGCCACACCGATCACCGACAACAGGGTCGAGGCCTTGACGATCTCGGTAGACGAATTGACCCAGGTCGGCAGGATCTGCCGCAACGCCTGGGGCAACAGCACGTACCCGAGGGCCTGGAAGAACGTCAGGCCGATGGCCTTGCTCGCCTCCATTTGCCCGCGCGGCAAGGCCTGCAACGCACCGCGCACGATCTCGGCGACGTGGGAGCCGCAGAACAGCGTCAACCCCAGTGCACCAGCCTGGAACGCGCTGATCTGCCAGCCGAGTGCCGGCGCCATGTAGAAGCACGCCAACACCAGCACGAACACTGGCGTGCCGCGAATCACATCGACATAAAAACGAAACGGTGCGCGCATCCAGAATTTGCCGTAGGTCAGTACCAGACCGGCGACGACGCCAACGAGCGTGCCGAGCAAAATCGCCAGCACCGACACCTGGACACTGGTCACAAAGCCTTGCCACAGCACTTCGCGCGCCACCCACAACTCATGCAACCAACTGGGGGATTCGTACATGGAGCCTCCTATCGGCGAATCGCCAGACGCTGCTCGAGGTAACGCAGCATCATGGCAATGAGGTAACAGGCCGCCACATAGAGCGCCGTGGTCACCAGCCAGGTTTCAATCACCCGGTAGCTTTCGACATTGATCTTGCGCGCGTAATAGGTCAGCTCCGGTACGGCGATTGCCGCCGCCAGCGAGGTGTCCTTGAACAGCGAAATGAAGTTGTTCGACAGCGCCGGCAACACATTGCGCAGCATCACCGGCACGGTGACGTAGGCCTTGACCTGCCATTCGCCGAGGCCAATGGCCAGGCCGGCTTCACGCTGGCCCTTGGGAATGCTCAGCAGACCGCCGCGGAACACTTCGGTCAGGTAGGCCCCGGCATACAGCGACAGGGTGATGATGAACGATGGAATCTTGTCCAGACGAATGCCCAGGCTCGGCAACGCAAAGTAGATCAACAGAATCAACACCAGGATCGGCGTATTACGGATCACCGTGACATACACCGACGCCAGCACCCGCAATGCGCGGTGCTTCGACAGCAAAGCAAACGCCATCATCAGGCCAATCACGCAGCCGATGGCGATCGACACCAGGGCCAGTTCGAGGCCCAGACCGAGCCCCGCCAGCAAGGTGTCGAAATCGCGCCAGACGGCGGCAAAATTCAACTGATAGTTCATGGTCAGCAGTACCTTGAGCGGGGCGCTCGGCGGCGCCCCACTCTCACGGAGTCATTTGAATTCGACGGGAAAGCCAATCGCCGGCGAAGGCAGATCGACACCGAACCACTGCTTGAACGATGCCGCGTAAGTCGGGAACTCAACGCCGGTCATGGCCTCATGCAGTGTGGTGTTGACGAAGTTCAGCCAGTCCTGGTCGCCGCGCTTGACCGCGCACGCATAGGTCTGCGGGCTCCAGGCGTAAGCCGGGCTGCGATAGCGGCCAGGGTTCTGCACCATCAGGTATTTCACCGAAGACTGGTCGGTGGCCGCCGCGTCGGCGCGGCCGGAGTTCACGGCCTGATACATCAGGTCCACGCTGTCGTACTGATCGACCTTGGCCTTGGGCAGCGCCTGATGCACCAGTTCTTCGGCATAGACGTTTTGCAGCACCGCCACGGTCAGGCCACTGCCAGCGGCCTGCATGTCGTCGATTTCCTTGTACTTGCTGTTGGCCGGCAGCAGCAGGCCGACGCCTTCGCGGTAGTACGGCAGGGTGAACGCCACTTGCTGGGCACGGCTGGCCGTCACAGTGATGAACTGGCAGCTCATGTCGACTTTGTCAGTCAGCAGGTTGGGGATACGCGCGTCGGACGACTGCACCACGAACTCGACTTTGCCCGGATCGTTGAACAACCCCTTGGCCACCATGCGCCCGATATCAATATCAAAGCCTTGCAACTTGCCATCCGCGCCCTGGAAGTGCCAAGGCGCATTGGTACTGCCGGTGCCTACAATCAGTTTGCCGCGGGCCAGAACACTGTCGAGCTTACTGTCCGCCGCCTGAGCCACGCCCATGGCAGCGGCGGATGCCGCGAAAAGAAAAACACACGCTTTGAATAACGAAGGTCGGCGATGCATGGCAAGCACTCCAGGGTGATGTTTATTCCGCTATACCGGAACTTGGTATGTAACAACGGAATAGACAGCAGAAAGTGTGCCACAGGATGTGGAGGGAATGTGAGGGGGATTGAAATTTGTTTTGAATCAGGGGGATGCGTACAATCAGGAAAAAACGCTACCAAATGCACAGAACCCCGACCGCTACCGTTGGCTACAAAGGGCGGGTATCTGGTTCACAACCTGGCGCGCCATGAGCCAACTCAGGGCAGTCCCTGCAAACGGCAGGACATTTGCCAGTCGCTGCCGCTCATTGGACAACCCCCCGTCCGGCTGCTTTATTCAATGCTCCAGTGATAATCGGTCTCAACAGCCGCGTCGCTTCGGCGTGTGCAGTCCCAGGAGAGGTTCATGTCCTTCAAAGTCATGATGGTTTTCGGCACGCGTCCGGAGGCTATCAAGATGGCACCGCTGGCGCGGGTCTTGCGTAACTGGCCCGGAATCGACCTGAACATCTGCTCCACCGGCCAGCACCGGGAAATGCTCAAGCAGGTCCTCGACTCGTTTGAACTGACGGTCGATGAAGACTTGCAGGTGATGACCCAGGGCCAGACCCTCAACGGCCTCTCCGAACAGCTGCTGGGGCAGCTCGACAAAGCCTACGAGCGGGTGCAACCGGATATCGTGCTGGTACACGGCGACACCACCACCAGCTTCATTGCCGCCCTCGCCGCCTTCAATCGCCAGTTGCCCATCGGCCATGTCGAGGCCGGGTTGCGTACCGGCAACTTGCGCGCACCCTGGCCGGAGGAAGCGAACCGGCGCCTGACCGGTGTCATCGCCGACCTGCATTTCGTGCCGACCCTCAATAACGAAGACAATTTGCTGCGCGAAGGTGTGTCCAAGGCCAACATTGAGGTCACCGGTAACACGGTGATTGATGCGCTGGTATGGATGCGCAATCACCAACAGGAAATCCACTGGCACCCGGCCGCCGACTCGCCGCTGGCCGTGCTCGACGACAACAGGCGCATGGTGCTGATCACCGGGCATCGCCGGGAGAACTTCGGCGGCGGTTTTCGCAACATCTGCCTGGCCCTGGCCACCCTCGCCGAACGATATCCCGATGTGCAATTCGTTTACCCGGTGCACCTCAATCCACAGGTGCAAAGCGCGGTGTACAGCGTGCTATCGGACAAACCCAATATCTATCTGGTGGCACCGCAGGATTACCAGCATTTCGTCTGGCTGATGGACCGCGCGTATTTCATTCTTACCGATTCCGGTGGCATCCAGGAGGAAGCCCCCGCCATTGGCAAACCGCTGTTGGTGCTGCGCGATGTCACGGAGCGGCCATTGGCGCTCGAAGGCGGAACGGTGGTGCTGGTGGGCACCGACACCGATCGTATCGTCAAGGAATCGAGCCTGTTGTTCGATGATCACGCGACCTTCCAGCGCATGAGCCGAGTCCATAGTCCTTATGGCGACGGACACGCCAGCGAGCGCATTGCCAATCGCCTCGGCATCTGGCTGAAACACCGTGCGGCGGTGGGTAAAGCCATATGAGCCTGGCTTTTGTCGACTTCTTTGCCTATGCGTTGTTCGGACTCAAATACCTCGCGATTATCCTGGCCCTGCTGATGTTCATACTTGGGCTCGATGATCTGTTCATCGACCTGGTGTACTGGACCCGCAAACTGATCCGGCGCTGGCGGATCTATGAAAAATTCGAACGCGCCGATGAGCAACGGCTGTATTCCATCGGCGAAAAACCCCTGGCGATCATGGTGCCGGCGTGGAACGAAGTCGGCGTGGTCGGCGAAATGGCGCGCCTGGCCGCCTCGACCATCGACTACGAGAACTATCAGATTTTCGTCGGCACCTACCCCAACGACGCCGAGACCCAGGCCGACGTCGATGCGGTGTGCCTGCACTACCCCAACGTGCACAAAGTGGTGTGCGCGCGCCCCGGCCCGACCAGCAAGGCTGACTGCCTGAACAACGTGATCGACGCGATCCTGCGCTTTGAAAACGCTGCGAAAATCCAGTTCGCCGGCTTCATCCTGCATGATGCCGAGGACGTGATTTCGCCCATGGAATTGCGTCTGTTCAACTACCTGCTGCCGGCCAAGGACCTGATCCAGATTCCGGTCTACCCCTACGCCCCGGAATGGAAAGGCTTCACCGCCGGGCACTACGTCGACGAGTTCGCCGAGAACCACGGCAAGGACGTCATCGTGCGCGAGGCATTGACCGGGCAAGTGCCCAGCGCCGGGGTCGGCACCTGTTTCAGCCGCAAGGCCATCATTGCCCTGCTCGAGGACGGTGACGGTATTGCCTTCGACGTGCAGAGTCTTACCGAAGACTACGACATCGGCTTTCGCCTCAAGCAAAAAGGCATGAAGTGCATCTTCGCCCGTTACTCGGTGACCGACCCGAAACTGGCGCTGGAACAGCCATGGGTATTCGGGATGGACCGTGCGTTTTCCCAGGTGATCTGCGTGCGCGAGCATTTCCCCCGGGATTTGCGGCACGCGATCCGCCAGAAGTCACGATGGATCGTTGGCATCGTGTTCCAGGGCACCAAGAACCTCGGTTGGAGCCCCAAGGGCCTGCTCAATTATTTTCTGTGGCGTGACCGCCGTGGCCTGATTGCGTACCTGTTGAGTTTCCTGGTGAACATCCTGCTAGTGGTATTGCTGGCGATGTGGCTGGTCACCGTGATCACGCCGAATGCCTGGCGGTTCCCGTCGATCCTCTCAGACTCCACGTTGTTGGTGACCCTGCTGTGGCTCAACGGCTTCATGCTGCTCAATCGGCTGTTTCAGCGCGGATGGTTTGTCACCCGTTATTACGGTCTGGGCGAAGGACTGCTGTCGGCCCCCCGGATGATGTGGAGCAATTTCGTCAACTTCTTCGCCAACCTCCGGGCGCTGCGCCAGGTGATGCAAATGGGCGATTCACGTCGCGTCGCCTGGGACAAGACCACTCATGAGTTTCCGGCCCTGGCCGAGGCCCAACGCACCCCGCTGGGCCATCGACTAGTGGAAAAAGGCCTGCTCTCTGAAGATCAGCTCGAAGCCGCAATCACCAACCCGGTACGCCGGCGCCTGGGTCAGGAACTGCTGCTGCGCGGACACATCGACACCACGCAACTGGTGCAAACCCTGGCCGAACAACTGGACCTTGAGTGGGCCCCACTCAATCCGTTCAAGCTCGACAAACGCCTGATCGACGCCGTGCCACGCAAAATCGCCACGCACTACGGCGTGCTGCCGGTCGCCGAGGACAACGAAACCCTGGTGTTGGCGTCCGAAGGTCCCGTGAGCCAAGTGTCTCTGGGGGCCATCAGCCGTCAACTGAAACGCCCGGTGCGGTGCCGCCTCGCACCACAAGGCCGGGTTACGCTGGGGATCCGCTACTGGTACGCCAGCCCTCGTCAAAGCGAGGAAGTACATCAGATGCTTGAGGTGCTCGAGCAACATCAGGACGACGAAGACCTGATCGAGCGCGTCAGCCATCACCAAGTGTTGCTGGGCAATCTGTTGCAAGTACGTGGCATGGTGCCGCCAACCCTGTTCAATCAGGCGCTGATCGATTTCGATGCGGAAAAAATGTCTCTGGGTGAACACTTGATTGAACGCGGCATGATCACACAGGAAATCCTCGAACAGGCCCTGGCCGATCAGACGAGCGAGCAGCACGCTGCCTACTGCATTGCCCGGGAGGCTGCATGAAGCCTGTCCATCGTCAGACCCTGATGGCCGGTAGCCTGTTGCTCTGCCTGAACACGACGGCATGGGTGCAAGCCGAACCCTTGACCGATTTCGATCGGTTCCGCAGTTACCCCTATATGGACCGCAGTTACCGCGAAGCGAAAAACGGCAACTGGAAGGAAGTCGAACGGCTGATGCGCCACCTGCTGAGCAACGTGCCGGAAAACGATGAAGCGCGGGCCCTGCTCGTGCAATCGCTGGTCAAACAGCGACGCTACAACGACGCCGTGCAGGCACTGCCCGACAATCCGGCCAACAGCGACGCCCTGCTCAACCTGCGCCTGACGTGGATAGAACAGGATCCGCCGGATAGCGAACAGGTGGAACAGTGGATCGCCAGCAGCGACATCACTCAGCGCATCCGTTTGTGGCAGGCCTACAGCCTGAGCCTGGCCAGGTACGGCGGCGCGGCCAAAGCCCATGACTGGCTGGCGCAACTGCCGCCCAAAGGTGACGCGCGCCTTCTGCATCTGGCGCGTGCCAATTGGTCCGAACAGTTGCACGACTGGGACGGCACCATCAAAGAGCTGGCGCCCCTGGCCGCGAATCAACAACTCGATGATCAAGGCTGGCAACGCCTGGCCAATGCCTACGTGCAACGCCTCGACGAGCAACCCCTGCAGCAATTGCTGCAGACAGCGCCTGGCCCGGAAGCGGCGCGCAAGGTTCGACTGGCCATGGTCGACCGGGCGATTGCCACGGGCCACGTCCAGCAGGCGCAGCGCTGGATGCAGTCGCTGTCACCTGCCGACCTTGCCGATCCGGCGCAACGCCAGCGCCTGTGGGAACTGGCGCGACAGACCGGCGACAGCGCCACGGTGCAACGCTTGAGTGGCGAGTTGCAGCGTCCGTGCCTTGAGACGGCCGAGTGGTTGTCCCGCCACGACCCACAAGCTGCGCTCGTCCAACTGAACAGTTGCCAACCCGAAGAAAACCCGCAGACCTGGCTGATCCTTGCCCAGCGCCTGCAAGCCACCGAACTGTTGCAAGCGACACGCCTGCCGGAACCCTGGGACTCGCGCCGCCGCGAACGCCTGCTCGACGTCTGGCACAATGAGGGCCGCAGCGACAAAATCATGGCCTACCTCGCCGGCCAGCCGCAGACCGCCGACGTGGTGAAACGTCGTGCCGAACTGCTCCAGGCCTCGGGTCGAAACCGCGAAGCGGCGACTTTCTGGGAGCGGCATTATCAGCAGACCGGCAACCTCGATTCGCTCGGTCAGGCGACCTATCTGGCGCTGAATGCCGGCCAACAGGAACAGGCGCAACAGTTACTCGAAACGGCCTACGACCATCACGGCGGCAAGCTGCCAACAGCCCTGCTACAACGGTTGGCGGGGTTATATGCCGCGTCGACGCCGACCGCGGCACAACAGCAACGCATCGTTTCGTTGCTCAACCGCGTCGACCCCGTCACTCGCGGGCAACTGCTCGCGCAACTGGCGGAAAACGGCCAGTGCGACGCTGTTCAACAGGCGATTGGCGATCTCCCGCAAGCCGCGGGCGACTACCGCGCCCTCGGCCGTTGTGCAATGCCCGAGCGCCCCGGTGAAGCGGTGGTGTATTACCAGACCGCCGAAAAAATGGGCGACCAAAACAGTCGCTTGCCACTGGCTTACGCCCTGGAAGCTGGCGGAGACTCGGCGGGTGCCCTGGCCATCTGGCGCAGTTTTCCGGACGCCGAACTCAGCGACAATGCCCGCCTAACTGCCAGCCGCGGTGCCCTCAGCATCGGCGACACGCAAACGGCCGAACACTACTGGCAACAAAGCCTCACCCGCAGCGCCAATGAGTGGGCGTTGGGCGCGGCGATCGCCGATGCCCGGGGCGATCACACTCTCGCGCTACAGCGTCAGCGTTCCGCCCTGCAGCTGGTACCGGATGCCGAGCATTTCTATGCGGCCTCGGTCACGGCGCAAAAGGCCGGCGACCTGCAACAAAGTACCGAATGGCTGGCCGAGGCCGTGCGCCGCGCCCCGGACAACCCCCGTTATCGCGCCGACTACGGCGTGCGCCTGGCCGGTGCCGGGACCCAGGCAGAACGCGCCCGAGCCATCCCGTACCTGCAACGCGCCACCCGGGACTTCCCGGAGGACTATCGCCTTGGCGAAACCCTGGCCTGGCGTTATGACGAGGTCGAAGACAGCGCCTCGGCGCGCAAGGAACTGCGTCGGGTGATCGACCTGGAACAGAACCCGGTAGCCACCGATGACGAGGATGGCAGCATGCAAGCGCGTCGATATCGCCAGCGCCGCGCCCACGAAAGCCTGTCCCGTCGCGACTCCGTCACCATCGCCAGCACCTGGTCACCGGCCGGGGTATCGACCAACGACATCCTGCGCCCCGACGACAGCACCGGCACGCAACGCCGCTCCAGCTCGCAGAACGTGCAACTGGCCATGTGGGACCACGCGCTGGGCGAGGAACCCAGCCGCGCCGGCAGCACGTTGTCGGTCTACGGCCGTGTATTGCTCGGTGGTGTGGGCCGGTCAAGCTATGCCGAATCCCTCGGCACCGGCGTCGGTCTGCGCTACAAGCCCTGGGGCACCGCCAACATCAACTTCTACGGCGAGATCTACAAACAAAGCCAGTTCGATGCTGAAGACAACCACGGCCTGAGCCTTGGGCAAATGCTGGTTCCGGAAAAACTCTCCGATCAGGTCAGCGATCATCGTCAGGACGGCCACACCACCACCGATTATCTGCTGCGTACAACAGCGTCGTTCCTTGATCAGGGGCGATTGCGCAACGATTGGCGGGTCGATGAAAGCGATTGGGAAGAGCGCTTCCTCTACCTTGACGCGGCATGGTGGACCAAGGCCGGCGAGCATCAATGGCTGTCACGCTTCCAGCAGGGACACACCTGGAAGCTGCCGTTCAACGGCGCGCAAACCCTCATGCCGTACGGTTTTCTCGAGTTCGCCACCCAGGACCCGAGCAACGAATGGCGCCAGGACTTGCGCACAGGGTTGGGCTTGCGTTGGCAATGGTGGTTCAACGATGACCACTACAACGCCTATCGCGCACACCTGTCGGTGCGCACCGAATATCAGCAATGGCTGGGCGGCAATCTGTATGAAGGCGGTAACGGTGTGCTGGTGGGCGTGGAGTTGAATTTCTGATGAGGCGATTTCTTTTGGTTTTTTGCCTGTTACTGGGGGGTGTGGCGAGCCATGCTGACGAGCGGATTTTCTATCAGCCACTCAATGTCGATGCCAACCTGAGCCAGGCGCAATGGCAGCAAATCTGGCAAGACACCGCCCGCCAAGGTGCGCACACGGTGATCGTGCAGTGGACGGCCTACGGTGATTCGGACTTCGGCGGTGCCAACGGCTGGCTCGCCGACAGCCTGAAACTGGCCCAGGCCCAAGGCCTGAAACTGGTGCTGGGACTGCGCATGGACCCGGCCTACTACCAGCGCATCGATGAATTGGACAGCGCCGGGTTGGCAATGTACTGGCAGACGCAACTGGGGCAGTCCCTGACCCAACAGCAGAAATTGCGCAAAGACTGGAAACTCCCGGTCAGCGGCTGGTATTTGCCCATGGAACTGGATGACCTGCACTTTCTGCCGCTGGATCGCCGGCAAACGCTGCAACGCCAGCTCAAGGACTTTTCCGGCAAACTCGACGCGCCGCTGCACATCAGCGTATTCAACGTCGGCAAACTCGCGCCGCCAGTCAATGGTCAGTGGCTGGGCGAAATGGCGAACGCCGGAATTCAGGTGTGGTGGCAGGACGGCGCCGGCACCGGACGTTTGCCACTCTTGATTCGCAACGGCTACGCCAATGCTCTGCCCTGCTCCATTGGCATCGTCAGGGAAGCCTTCCGGCAAGTCAGCACTGCCGGGCAACCGTTCCGCGCCGAACCGATGCCCCCCCAATCGACATCGCCGGGTTGCCACCTGACATCGGTTTTCTCCCTGCGCTACCGTCCGTGGGGCAAGGTGATCCTCGATAACCAGCACAACAGCAAGGTCGGCGATGTACAAAACCATCAGCATCGGCCTGGCCCGGGTACTCGATGGTGACACCCTGAACCAGGCGCTGGTCAAGGCCGATGAAGCCCTGTAAGCGTCAAAACATACGGGCAAGGGTCGGTATTCGTTTCATCAATGAACTGATCCACCCAATCGCGAGCAGGCTCGCTCCCGTATCCCGACCCGACCTAGTGCTTGAATGACGTCATCACCCGTTCCGCATTTTCATCGCAACTCATGCCTTCGGGCCGGGCCTGGATGGTGTCGATCCAGCCCAGCAACTGTGCCTTGCTATGGGCCAGGTGCCGTTGCATCTCTTCGATCTGCTCGATCTTGCGATGCAGGCCGGCCATCAACTCATCGTGCTTGAACGCGCCCGTCAGATTATCCGGCAGTAACTGCTTGAGTTCCTCCAGGCTGAAACCGGCTTGTTGCGCACACTGGATGATTTGCAGGGTTTGCAACGCCTGTTGCGAGTAACGCCGATAACCGTTGGCAGAACGCTCGACCTGCCGGATCAATCCCTGAGACTCGTAAAAACGGATGCGCGAGGCGGTCAGCCCGCTCAACTGTGCCAATTCACCAATCTTCATACGGATCTCATTTACCTGCTTGACATTAAAGTTAACTTTAAGCTTAGCCTCTGCTCATCACTACGAGGAGTCAAGCATGTCGCCCTTCCAAACCTTGAATTTGCCCAACGGCCAGACCATCGGTAATCGCATTGCCAAAGCCGCGATGGAAGAGAACCTCGCCAACACCGATCAGGTGCCCGACCAGGCGCTGTTTCGCCTGTACCAGGCCTGGGCCGAGGGCGAGGCCGGCTTGCTGCTGACCGGCAATGTAATGATCGACCGCCGTGCAATGACCGGACCCGGTGGTGTAGCGCTGGAGGACGAGCGTCATCTGGAACGTTTTCGCCAGTGGGCCACTGTCGGCCGGGCTGGCGGTGCGCACTTCTGGATGCAGCTCAACCATCCTGGCCGCCAGACCATGGCCAATCTTGGCCAGCAAGCTCTGGCGCCGTCGGCGGTTGCACTGGATCTCGGCCAGTTCTCGAAGATGTTCGCCGAACCCAAGCCCATGAGCGAGGACGACATCCAGGAGGTGATCCGGCGCTTCGCCACCAGCGCCGCACTGGCGGAGAAAGCCGGCTTTACCGGTGTGCAGATCCACGCCGCCCATGGCTACCTGATCAGCCAGTTCCTTTCGCCGATCACCAATCGGCGCACCGATCATTGGGGCGGTTCGCTGGAAAATCGTGCGCGCCTGCTGTTGTCCGTTGTCGAGGCGGTTCGCCAGGCGGTGTCGCCGCAATTCTGTGTATCGGTAAAACTCAACTCAGCGGATTTCCAGCGCGGTGGTTTCGATGCCGATGATGCACGGCAAGTGATCCAGTGGCTTAACGAACAACCGATCGACCTGCTGGAACTCTCCGGTGGCAGTTACGAAGCACCGGCCATGCAGGGCGAAGCGCGCGACGGCCGGACCCTGGCACGGGAGGCGTACTTTCTGGAAATGGCCGGTGAACTGGCCAGCGTGGCGCGGATGCCGGTGATGGTGACCGGCGGAATCCGGCGTCTGGCAATCGTCGAACAGGTCCTCGACAGCGGCCTCGCCATGGCCGGCATCGGCACCGCCCTGGCCGTGGAACCGCAACTGGTCAAACACTGGCGCGAAGGCCAGAACAGCCATCCGCAACTGCCGCCGATCCGCTGGAAGCGTAAACCCCTGGCAGCGCTGGCGAGCATGGCAGTGGTCAAGTTCCAGCTGCATCGCTTGAGCCGTGGGCGCAAAACCCGGCCTGAAGTCTCGGCGCTATGGGCGTTGATTCTCGACCAGCTGTACATTGGCAAGCGTACCCGGCAGTACCGGCAGGCGATGGGCAAGTAATCCGAAATGGATGGTGACTGACCCACCGCTTTCGCGGGCAAGCCCGCTCCCACAAGGTTTGGCATCTACCGAATGTTTCAGGCAAGGCAAATAACCTGTGGGAGCGGGCTTGCCCGCGATGAGGCCAGTACAGGCGAAACAGATCTCAGCCAGGAATCAGCTCGTCAATGTGCCGATACTCAGCCTGCAACTGCGCAGCCAGCAACTTGCTGCGCCCAAGCCGGATCGGCCCGCGCTCGATGTCGATCAACAGCCCCGGACATTCCAGCGTCGGCAGCAGCGGCCAGTCCTTCAGCCGGCCATCGGTCACCAACAACAACCGCTGCTGCTCTGCCGGAAAGCGCTTTTGCCGTGCGCCAAGCCATCGCCCTGCTTCGCTCAATGCCGCCAGCAACGGCGTGCCGCCACCCGCGCCAAGGCCATCGAGCCAATGGCGCAGCCCCGTGAAAGCCTTGAAGCCCTGCACCTGCCACTTGGGCGCAGAACCGCTGGCCGTGAGCAGGGCCAGGCGTGCACGCTGGCGATAGGCATCGTCGAACAGTTGCGCCAGCAAGCCCTTGGCATCGCTCAATGCCTGATGACGGCGGGTCGATGCGGAGGCATCAACGATCACCAGCCACAGTTCATGGGGCGAGCGAGTACGCAGGTGAAACAACAGATCGTCGCGCTGACGCGGCCGGCCATTGAGCAATGTGCCGGGCCAGTTGACCGAACCACTGCGGGCTGCGTGACGTTTGCCCAGTTTGCCGTGGTCCAGCCGCCCGGCTCGAGGTCTGGCATTCGCCCCCGCGTCGGAGCGAGGGCGAATGCCTAGGGCTTTTTTGGCCAGCTCGGCACTTCACGTCGGGCGCCGACCGCCAGCGCCTGGGCAGGCAATTCGCCCCACTGGCCCTGCCCTTCGCTCGGGTTGGCGTTCTGCGGTGCAGTGGATTGCGGCGCGTGGGATTCCTGAGACGTCGGCGCCGAATGCTCGCGACGGCGATGGCGCAAAGCGAACTCGGCGACTGCGTCGATATCTTGTTCGGCGATAGCGTTTGCCCCGCGCCAGGCGGCGTGAGCCCGTGCGGCACGCAGCCAGACCAGATCGGCGCGCAAGCCATCGACGCCGGCGGCAAAGCAACGTTCAGTGATACATGCCAGCGCCTGGTCGTCGAGGGGAATGCTTGCCAGGGCGTTGCGTGCGTTCTGGCAACGTTCGCGCAGAGACGCCTGCGCCGATTCCCATTCGACGCAGAAAGCTTGCGGATCGCTGTCGAAATCCAGGCGACGGCGAATGATCTGGCCTCGTTCTGTCGGAGCTGTTTGGCCACTCAGGGCGACGTTCAAGCCGAAGCGGTCGAGCAGTTGCGGACGCAGTTCACCCTCCTCCGGGTTCATGGTGCCAATCAGCACGAACTTCGCCGAGTGCCGATGGGAAATGCCATCACGCTCGACCAGATTGGTGCCGCTGGCGGCCACATCGAGCAGCAGGTCAACGAGGTGATCAGGCAACAGATTGACCTCGTCGACGTAAAGCACGCCGCCGTCAGCCCTGGCCAGTACGCCGGGCGAAAACTGCGCGCGACCTTCGCCCAGCGCCACGTCGAGATCGAGGGTACCGACCAGGCGTTCCTCGGTGGCACCCAAGGGCAATGTGACGAACTGACCGCTGGCCAGCAGGTCCGCCAGACCGCGGGCCAGGGTCGACTTGGCCATGCCCCGCGGGCCTTCGATCAGTACACCGCCGATTTTCGGGTCGATGGCGGTCAAGTACAGGGCCAGCTTCAAATCGTCGGCGCCGACCACGGCGGAGAGGGGGAAATGCGGGGTGTAGGTCATCTTCAATACTCGGTCATGGTCGGTAATTTCACAGTCACTTGAGTGCCATGTGGCGCATCAGCTGTCTTCTTCTATATCCAGCAACAAATTCTCCAGCGCCTCGCGGTACTCGCCCGGGTCCTTCCACATCCCGCGTTGTTGCGCCTCGAGCATGCGTTCAGTCATGTCGCGCAAGGCATGGGGATTGTGTTCGCGAACGAAGTCCCGGGTGTCCGGGTCGAGCAAATAGGCATCGGCCAGCAACGCGTACTGGTGATCGTCAATCAACTGCGTAGTGGCATCGAAGGCGAACAGGTTATCGACTGTCGCGGCCATTTCGAACGCACCTTTGTAGCCGTGGCGTTTAACGCCTTCGAGCCATTTCGGATTGGCGGCCCGGGAGCGGATGACCCGGTTCAGCTCTTCCTTCAAGGTGCGAATCTTCGGCAAGTCCGGCTGACTGTGATCGCCATGATAACTGGCCGCCACCTCGCCTTTCAGGCTTTCCACCGCCGCAAGCATGCCGCCCTGGAACTGGTAGTAATCGTTGGAGTCGAGCAGATCGTGCTCGCGGTTATCCTGGTTTTGCAGCACCGCCTGTACCTGGCTCAGGCGCTGAGTGAACTGCTCACGAGCGGCGGTGCCCTCGTCAGCACCACCGTAAGCGTAGCCACCCCAGTTGAGGTAGACCTCGGCCAAATCCTCGCGGGTCTGCCACAGCCGACCATCGATGGCGCCCTGCACGCCTGCGCCGTAGGCACCGGGTTTGGCCCCGAAAATCCGCCAGCCGGCCTGACGTCGCGCCGCGTCTTCATCGAGCCCTGCCTGCAACAAGGCTGCACGCTCGGCGCGCACCTTGGCCGCCAGCGGATTGAGGTCGTCCGGCTCATCCAGGTCGGCGACCGCTTGCACCGCCGCGTCGAACAAGCGAATCAGATTGGCGAAGGCATCACGGAAGAAACCGGACACCCGCAAGGTCACGTCCACCCGCGGACGGTCAAGCAAACTCAACGGCAGAATCTCGAAATCATCGACCCGCTGACTGCCGGTCGCCCAGACCGGACGCACCCCCATCAACGCCATCGCCTGGGCGATGTCATCGCCGCCGGTGCGCATGGTCGCGGTGCCCCATACCGACAGGCCGAGCTGGCGCAAATGATCGCCGTGGTCTTGCAGATGCCGTTCGAGAATCAGGTTGGCCGACTGGAAACCGATGCGCCACGCCGTGGTGGTCGGCAGGTTGCGCACGTCCACCGAGTAAAAATTGCGCCCGGTGGGCAGCACGTCCAGACGACCGCGACTCGGTGCACCGCTCGGGCCAGCGGGGACGAAGCGACCGCTCAGGGCATCGAGCAAACCGCGCATTTCCGCCGGGCCGCAGGCGTCCAGACGCGGGGCGACCACCTCGCGCAGGCTGTCGAGGATGGCTTGTACCTCAATCCAGCCTGCCCCCTGTAGGAGCAAGCTTGCTCGCGATGGAGTGTCAGTCGACACCAATGTGGCTGACACAACATCGCGAGCAAGCTCGCTCCTACAAGGGCCAGGTTTGGTTTGGGAGGGAGCATCCACTGCCTGCGAGATCAGTTGTGTGGCGAACAGCTCGAGGCGTTCGCGGGTATCGCCAGTGGTGCGCCAGAGTTCATGGCTGATCGACAACAAGGCATTCGGTCGAGGCCCGGTCCACGGCTCGGCCAATGCACAATCGAGCGGATCGAACCCCAGCTCGAAAGCCTTGGCCAACGCCCGCAGCAGACTCGACTGCGCCCCACGGCCATCGCCCCGTGGAATGCGCAACAGCGCGAGCAAAGTGTCAATGCGCAAGCGCCCGGTGGGCGATTCGCCGAACACATGCAGGCCGTCGCGGATCTGCGACTCTTTCAAGTCACACAGGTAAGTGTCCAGACGCGGCAACCAGATCGCTGCGTCGGCATCGCTGTCGAGTTGCTCGTCCAGTTGCAGTTCACGGTCGATGTGCGTGTCGCGCACCAGTTGCAGGATGTCGCGCTGCAACTCTCGGGCGCGGCGCGGATCGAGCAGCTGCGCTTCGTAATATTCGTCTGCCAACAGTTCGAGGTTGCGCAGCGGACCATAGGTTTCGGCGCGGGTCAGTGGTGGCATCAAGTGATCGATGATAACCGCTTGGGTCCGCCGCTTGGCCTGGGCACCCTCGCCCGGGTCGTTGACGATGAACGGATAGATGTTCGGCAGCGGCCCGAGCAGTGCATCCGGCCAGCAGTGTTCCGAGAGCCCGACACCCTTGCCCGGCAGCCATTCAAGGTTACCGTGTTTGCCGACGTGGATCACACCGTGGGCGCCATAGGTGTTGCGCAGCCAGAAGTAAAACGCCAGGTAACCGTGGGGCGGTACCAGGTCCGGATCGTGGTACACAGCGCTCGGGTCGACCTGATAACCCCGGGCCGGTTGAATGCCGACGAAGGTCAGACCGAAACGCAGGCCGGCGATCATCATTCGCCCGCTACGACACATCGGGTCGTTCTCCGGCGCCCCCCAACGTTCTTCTACCGCCGCGCGGTTGGCTTCGGGCAGTGCGTTGAACATCGCCAGGTAATCGTCCATGGCCAGGCTTTGTTGGCACGGACGCAAGTCGAGGGTGTCGAGATCGTTGCTGACCCCGCCCAGCAACTGCTGGATCAGGCGGGTGCCGCTGTCCGGCAACTCTGCCGGCAACGGATAACCTTCGGCATGCAGTGCCCGCAGGATATTCAGCGCAGCGGCCGGGGTGTCGAGGCCGACGCCATTGCCGATGCGACCGTCGCGGGTCGGGTAATTGGCGAGAATCAGGGCAATGCGTTTCTCGGCGTTCGGCACCCGCGCCAGTTCGACCCAGCGCCGTGCCAGTTCGGCAACGAAGTCCATGCGTTCCGGCTGTGGCCGGTAGCACACCACATCCGACTGACTGCGCTCACTGCGCCACGCCAGGTCCTTGAAGCTGATTGGGCGGCTGATGATGCGCCCGTCCAGTTCCGGCAAGGCGATGTGCATCGCCAGGTCGCGAGGACCAAGCCCCTGTTCACTGGCGCGCCAACCCGGTTCGTTGTCCTGGGCGCAAATCGCCTGGATCACCGGAATATTGCGGCGAAACGGGCGCAGATGGGGTGCTTCCGGGCTGGATTGGGCGAAGCCGGTGGTATTCAGAATCACCGAGACGTTGGCCTCGTCGAGCCAGTCCTCGACCACGCCAAGGCAGCCGGGCTCTTTCAGGCTCGCCAGCGCGATCGGCAACGGATTCAACCCCGCTGCCTGCAAACGCTGGCAAAAAACATCAATGAAAGCGGTGTTCGCCGCCTGCAAATGCGAGCGGTAAAACAGCACCGCCGCCACGGGTTGATCGGCGTACCAGTCGGCCTGCCAGTCGCGCAGTGCGGCAGAATGTTTGTGCGGATGGTAAATCGCTGTGCGTGGCAGGGTTTGCGGTTCGCCCCAGGTGTAATCACGTGCCAGCCAGCGATTGGCCAGACAGCGGAAGAAGTCCAGGGCGTTACCCATGCCACCCTGACGCAGAAATTGCCAGAGCCGGTCGCGATCCTCGACGCCGACGGTGCTCAGGTCGCTGAGCTCCGGGTCCGGGCGATCATCGCCCGGTACCAGAATGACCTGCACGCCGCGCTGCGACAGTTCGACCAGACGCTCGATGCCGTAACGCCAATAGGCGATGCCGCCGTGCAGTGAAATCAGGATCACCTTGGCGTGACGCAGCACTTCGTCGACGTACAAATCGACCGAGGCATGGTTCTGCACCTGCATCGGGTTGGCCAGGCGCACGCCCGGATAATCGTCGGGCAACTGCTGCGCTGCCTCGGCGAGCAGCGCCAGGCTGGAATCGCCGCTGCACAGGACCACCAGCTCGGCGGGGGTTTGTCCAAGGTCGGCGATGTTGTCATCCGACACGAAACCGCCGGGCTGGGTCCTGAGCAGGTGCATGGCTTACACGCTGAGCGCGGCGCGCAGTTGCGCTTCGAGAACAGTAGCGTCGAGCTCCTGGCCGATCAGCACCAGGCGGGTGATGCGCGCTTCTTCAGCACCCCACTGGCGGTCGAAGTGCTTGTCGAAACGCGTGCCCACGCCCTGGATCAGCAGGCGCATCGGCTTGTTCGGAACGGCGGCGAAGCCTTTGACGCGCAGGATGCCGTGCTGGACCACCAGTTGGGTCAGCGCGTCCATCAGCAGGCTTTCGTCGGCTTGCGGCAGTTCGATGGAAATCGAATCGAAGGCGTCGTGATCGTGGTCATCATGATCGTCGTCGCCATCGTGGTGATGGTCGTGGTGGCTGTGACGGCTGTCGATGTGTTCTTCGGAGCCGGCACCGAGGCCGATCAGCACGTCCAGCGGCAAGCGACCGCTGCTGGCTTCGACGATTTTCACCGCTGGCGGCAACTCTTCGGCGACTTCCAGGCGCACGCGGGCGAGGTCTGCCGGGGCGATCAGGTCAGTTTTGTTGAGGATCACCAGGTCGGCGCTGGCCAGTTGGTCAGCGAACAGTTCGTGCAGCGGCGATTCGTGGTCCAGGTTCGGGTCGAGTTTGCGCTGGGCGTCGACCTGGTCCGGGAACGCGGCAAAGGTGCCGGCGGCCACGGCCGGGCTGTCGACCACAGTGATGACCGCGTCAACGGTGCAGGCGCTGCGGATTTCCGGCCACTGGAAGGCTTGCACCAGCGGCTTTGGCAGGGCCAGGCCGGAGGTTTCGATGAGGATGTGGTCGAGATCGCCGCGACGGGCCACCAGTTCGCGCATCACCGGGAAGAATTCTTCCTGGACGGTGCAGCACAGGCAGCCGTTGGCCAGCTCATAGACACGGCCGCTGGCTTCTTCTTCGGTGCAACCGATCGAGCACTGCTTGAGGATTTCGCCATCAATGCCCAATTCACCGAACTCGTTGACGATCACCGCGATGCGGCGACCCTGGGCGTTGTCGAGCATGTGCCGTAGCAGCGTGGTTTTGCCCGAGCCGAGAAAGCCGGTAACGATGGTGACAGGGAGTTTGGCCAGTGTTTTCATCGGATGCCCTATGGCTAAGGTGGCGGGCATACGGGACGACAACCGGCAACGCGCATGCGGTTGCCTGAAGAGTTCGCCACCGGATCACCCCGCCCGGTTGAAAGTGAGAATCTGTGTCGAGGCAGGTCTCCTGGCTGACGGTGTGCCGGCCTTGAGCCTGGCATTCGCTGCGCCTTCCCGCCGGTCTCATGGATTGAGCCTGCAGTGGCGTGGCAACGAACATCACCGTTCACAGTTGCGGGGGCAGCCGCGGCATCGACCGCGTTCCCTTCTTAGCTTCGACAAACGCCGAAGAACCTCGAAAGCGCAAGGCTACGCATGGTATTGGGGCGGGTCAATGTTCACGTGACTTCTGCGGTGTGCCCTTCGCGAGCAAGCCCGCTCCCACATTTGATCGGGTTCTTTCAGGGGAAAAGGGTCAAGTGTGGGAGCGGGCTTGCTCGCGAAGAACGCAACTCGGTTTCCAGTTGAGAACCCCTGCCAATTGACGCCCAACCCCCGCCCATGCTCTCCTACACACCTTGTTACGGGTGCCCTTCACAGGGTGAAACGGGAAACCGGTGAATCATGTGCTTTACTTCTAAGCCATGTCAGTCCGGTGCTGCCCCCGCAACGGTAAGCGAGCGAAGCATCAGATCCACTGTGCCATCACGGCATGGGAAGGTGATGCTTGCAGGATCAGGCGATGCCTGCCCCCTCGTGAGCCCGGAGACCGGCCCGCAACACAAAAGTGACCAGAACGGTCACTGAAACAACAAACCCGCGGTGGGCGGGCGCTGTTTGAAACGCTGCGCGCCTGGCCGTGCAGGTTTTTGCATGCGCTCTCATTCCCCGCTGACAGACCAGAGGGAAACGCCATGTCGATCATCAGCAGCACCGGCCACACTACAACCAGCACCACTTCTACCCTGGCTCAACGCCTGACCGCCGCCGTCTGCGCGTCGATCCTCGGCGCGTGCCTGGTGTATTTCGCCGGCTTCTCGCACATCGAAGCGGTGCACAACGCCGCCCACGATACCCGTCACAGCTCCGCGTTCCCGTGCCATTGAGACCTGCCAATATGATCAAGCGTATTGCGCAAACAGCAGGTTTCACCGGGCTGCTGGCCGCCCTGTTGCTGACCCTGCTGCAAAGTTTCTGGGTCGCTCCCCTGATTCTGCAAGCCGAAACCTACGAAAAAGCCGAACCGGCCGCTGTTGAAATGCATGAACATGCCGACGGTGCGATGGCTGCCCACACTCATGATGCCGAAGCCTGGGAGCCGGAAGACGGCTGGCAACGCGTACTATCTACCACCGGCGGTAACCTGGTGGTGGCTGTCGGTTTCGCCCTGATGCTGGCCGGCCTGTACACCTTGCGCGCGCCGACCAGAACCTCCCAGGGCCTGCTCTGGGGCCTGGCCGGTTATGCGACATTCGTGCTCGCGCCAACCCTCGGCCTGCCACCTGAATTGCCCGGCACTGCCGCAGCCGACCTGGCGCAACGGCAACTGTGGTGGATCGGTACCGCCGCCTCCACCGCCGTCGGTATCGCCCTGATCGTATTCAGCCGTCACTGGCTGATGAAAGTCCTCGGCGCGGCCATCCTCGCCGTTCCCCATGTGATTGGCGCACCGCAACCGGAAGTGCATTCGATGCTCGCTCCCGAGGCGCTGGAAGCACAATTCAAAATCGCTTCGCAACTGACCAACATGGCGTTCTGGCTGGCCCTGGGCCTGATCAGCGCCTGGTTGTTCCGTCGCAAAAGCGATGGCCAATACCGCGCATGACGGATGTCAGCACAGCGCCGACCCTGGTGGTCGGCCTGGGCTGCCAGCGGGGCTGCCCTGTCAGCACGTTGCGGGCGCTGCTCGACCAGGCGTTGGCGGCGCATCAAATCCCGTTGCATGAAATCAAGGCCCTGGCCAGCATCGACCAGAAACGCGACGAACCGGCACTGATCGAGTTGGCGACGCAACTTGGCCTGGAATTGATGTACTTCAGCAGCGAACAACTGGCCGTTTATGAGGCGCAACTCAGTCATCAATCGCAAATAGCGTTTGAGCGCACCGGTTGCTACGGCGTGGCGGAAAGCGCCGCACTGGCCCTGGCAGAACAACTGGCTCAGGCCCCGGCAAAACTACTGATTCCACGACAAAAATATGCCCAGGCAACACTGGCATTGGCCGGCGCCGCCTGAAATCCCCGATAATCCCCGCCATCGATCATGAACATTCTTCATCTGAAGCCCTGTTCAGCCCCTTTTTTCCCCACAGGAACCGACGATGACCGTCTACTTTATTGGCGCAGGTCCCGGCGACCCCGAACTGATTACCGTCAAGGGCCAGCGTCTGATTCGCAGCTGCCCGGTGATCATTTATGCCGGCTCCCTGGTGCCTGCCGCCGTACTGGAAGGTCATTGTGCCGAACAGGTGGTCAACAGCGCCGAACTGCACCTGGAACAGATCATCGACCTGATCAGGACCGCCCACGCCAAGGGTCAGGATGTTGCCCGGGTGCATTCCGGCGATCCGAGCCTGTATGGCGCCATTGGCGAGCAGATTCGCTATCTGCGTGAGCTGGGCATTGCGTTCGAAATCGTACCGGGCGTTACGGCCACAGCCGCTTGTGCAGCGCTTTTGGGCGCAGAACTGACACTGCCGGATATTTCACAGAGTGTGATCCTGACGCGCTACGCCGACAAAACCGCCATGCCACCCGGAGAGGAGTTCTCCAGCCTGGCGCAGCACGGCGCAACCATGGCGATTCATTTGGGGGTCAGTCACCTGCCGAAGATCGTTGAGGAACTGCTGCCGCATTACGGCGCCGATTGCCCGATTGCGGTGGTGCACCGCGCGAGCTGGCCGGATCAGGATTGGGTGGTCGGGACGCTTGAGGATATTGCCGGGAAGGTTCAAGCCAAGGGCTTTCGCCGTACGGCGTTGATTCTGGTGGGTCGGGTGCTGGGCAGTGACCACTTCAGCGAGTCATCGCTGTATCGTGCGGGGCATGCGCATCTCTATCGCCCATAAGCCCTCTTCGCGAGCAAGCCCGCTCCCACAGGGGAATGCATTGCAAATGTGGGAGCGGCGGTGCGGCGATCCGACTTGCTCGCGAAGGCGTCAGTGAGTTCAACCCATAAAAAAACGGCGCTCACGGGGCGCCGTTTTTTATGCCGCAGCGAACACCTTAGTAGTAGGCGTTTTCTTTCTGCGTGTGGTCGGTCACGTCGCGAACGCCTTTGAGCTCGGGAATACGCTCGAGCAAGGTACGCTCGATACCTTCCTTCAGCGTCACGTCGGCCTGGCCACAGCCCTGGCAACCACCGCCGAACTGCAGGACGGCGATGCCGTCTTCGACCACGTCGATCAGGCTGACCTGACCGCCGTGGCTGGCCAGCCCCGGGTTGATCTCGGTTTGCAGGTAGTAGTTGATGCGCTCGTTCACCGGGCTGTCGGCGTTGACCATCGGTACCTTGGCGTTTGGCGCCTTGATGGTCAGCTGACCGCCCATGCGGTCGGTGGCGTAGTCGACAACGGCATCGTCCAGGAAAGCTTCGCTGAAGTGGTCGATGTACGCGGTGAAGCTTTTCAGCCCCAGCGCGGTGTCTTCGGGTTTTTCTTCGCCCGGCTTGCAGTAGGCAATGCAGGTTTCGGCGTACTGGGTGCCAGGCTGGGTGATGAAGACGCGGATGCCGATGCCCGGGGTGTTCTGCTTGGAGAGCAGATCAGCCAGATAATCGTGGGCGGCGTCAGTGATGGTAATAGCGGTCATGGAAACTCCTCGCAGGCTTGGGCGCAGTTTACGCCAATCAACGCGCCGGACAAAGTCCTAGTATTTTTGTCGGGAAAGATTCCGACAATTCCCCTTGTGGGAGCGGGCTTGCTCGCGAAGACGTCGTGTCAGGCAACCGCGATGGCGACTGATACAACGCTTTCGCGAGCAAGCCCGCTCCCACAGGGGCTCAAGTGGTGTTTCAGAGGTTCTCGTAGCGGTTCATGTCCAGCACGCCCTCTTCCACCGGATCGGTTTCATGGATGTAGCGGCTCATATCGTGGAAATAAGACCAGAATTGCGGATGACTGCGGCGTATCCCCCAGCGTTCGACGATTTTCTCGAAGCTGTCGGTATCCCTGGCGTTCTCCATCGCATCCACAAACGCCGGCACTTGCCCGGCCGGGATGTTGAACATGAAGTTCGGGTAGCTGCTGAGCACGCCCGGGAAAATCGTCAGGGTGTCGAGCCCAGGCTGATAGCGCAGCGATTCGCCGAGCAGGAACGCGACGTTACTGTGGGCACGATTGCGCAGCAGGCTGTAGACCTCGCGTTTGCCGCTACGGGTCTCGATCCGCAGCAGGGTCGCTTCCGGCAATTGATCGATGACTTTGAGTCCCGCCGCCGGGCGCGAAGCCAGGCGGCTCAACGCCTGTTCGGCACTTTGCAGGTCCGGATCGATATTCGGCCGCGAGCAGTAGGCGCCATCGCAGCGGTTGATCGGGTCGGGCCTGGCATTGAGATCGCCATAACGGGCCAGCAATTGTTGGGCGAAATCCCGCTTTGGATCCCGCGGATCAAGCTTCAGTGCAGTCGGCTTGTCATCGTCGATGGACTCGTAGTCCAGCCACATCTTGAATTTGCCACTGTTCTGATACCAGTCATCGAGGTAGCCATCCCGGGAATCGGCGGGCATCAGGCGCAGGAAGTTTTGCTCGGCACCGTTGCGGATCAAGTCGAAATACAGGCGCGTCTGGGCCTGGTGGGAGACGTTGCCGAACACATCGAAGTTCACTGCCAGTTGATAGTAGGTGCGCTCCAGCAGCGGATAGTCGAACAGCCACATCGTTTGCGGCACCTCGCCGATCAGGCCCTTGGTCACCGAAGCACTGTCGAAATGGCGGAAGATACTCAGCAACGCATTGTCGTTGCCGGCCCACAGGGTCGACCAGCTCGGCGCAGGCTGGTCGGCGTAGCTGTCCCGGCGCAAGGCTTCGTATTCATTGCGTTTGTCGCGGTAGTCGTGCCACAGGCTGAGGACGCTGCCGACATCGTCGTTCTGCCCCGGCATGGCCAGCAGCGGCGTAGCCTGCCCGCGATAGTTCGGATCAGTGACATAGAGGTCGTGCTCGGGTGCCTGGAACAACGCCCAGAAATTATCGCGGATCACGTCGGTGGCGATCTGGCCACGACACACTGGCCCACGGATAAACGTGCGCACAAAGTACTCGGCGTTATCGAGCATGAACTGGTAGCGCGCCTGGGCCGGAATCGCTTCGAAGGTGGCAAACGGGTTGGCCCGGCTCTGCGGCCCATAGCCCGGCAATGCGTCGACCTGCCAGTTGCCGCTGTAGAACAGGCTCTTGACCCGCGCCAGCTTCGCCGCATTCAGGGGGTAGGTGATGTGGGTCTTGTGCACGATCACGCCCTGCACCGGCCACAAGCGGTAGTAAAACTGCGTGCCCGGATCATCGTTCGGGCGACGGGTGTTGATCAGGTCGATCGGCTGGCCGGTCGGGGTGCGCGAACGTACCCACTGGAAGAAATGCCCGGGCTCGCCATCCTTGAAATAGAGATGGGCGAGGAACCAGTGCTCGTACAGCCAGCGCCCCACCAGACTTTCCCGGGCGCCCGGCGAATTGAGCAGGTTTTCCCACTGGACCACTTGCCGGGCTTCCGTTGCGCTGGGGGCAAGGTCCTGCCGGTCGATGGGCGCGCCCGCCGCCAACCAGCGTTGCAGTGTCTGGTACTGCTGGTCGGTCAGGCCGGTCACTGCCAGCGGCATGCCCTCCTTCGGATGCTTGGCGGTGTAGCCGTCGAACTCCGCGGGCATGGCACACATGTTTTCCCGGTTCAGGCCCAGGACGATGTCTTCCGGCAGCTTCGCGTTGGGTTGCAACGGGGTTTTATGGCCCAGCTCCAGCATCCGCGCCATCAATGCAGCCTGGCTGCCCTGGGCATCGAGTACCGAATAGAAGCCTTTTTGCTGCCAGGCCTGTTTGCCTGAGGCGTCATAGAACAGCCGGGTCGGTGCAACCGCCTGGCGGCGGTCCCCGTCGTAGACCGGGACTTTCGTCGCGCCACGCGCCGCGCCCTCGCCGCTGCCCAGGTTGAGCTGACAGGCGGCGTCGTTGCAGGCGTGGCAGGCCACGCACTTCTCAGTGAAGATCGGTTGAATATCGCGGCTGTAGGAAATGGCAGAGGAAATCGCCGGACTTTGCGCCACGGCGCCCCAGCTTAAAAACAACAGCAATGTGCCGATGACGAAGCGATACGACATGTCCCTGGTCCCGAATCCTGAAAAACGCCGCGATTCTACCGGTCTGTCACCCCTGCCAACATGAACGATATTCATGCAAAACCGAGCCATGCTCTAAAAGCGCACAGGTTTGCTATCATCCCGGCCCTTCGTCATGGTCTTACCGAGTAGTCCAAATGTCCGATCGCAGCGTTCGCCTTCAAGCTCTCAAGCACGCCCTCAAAGAGCGCATCCTGATTCTCGATGGCGGTATGGGCACGATGATCCAGAGCTACAAGCTCGAAGAACAGGATTACCGTGGCAAACGCTTCGCTGACTGGCCGAGCGATGTCAAAGGCAACAACGACTTGTTGGTACTGACTCGTCCGGACGTGATTGGCGGCATTGAAAAAGCCTACCTGGACGCAGGCGCCGACATTCTGGAAACCAACACCTTCAACGCCACCCGGATTTCCATGGCCGATTACGGCATGGAAGAACTGGCCTACGAGTTGAACGTAGAAGGCGCTCGCCTGGCGCGCAAGGTCGCCGATGCGAAAACCCACGAGAACCCGGGCAAGCCGCGTTTCGTTGCCGGCGTACTCGGCCCGACCAGCCGCACCTGCTCGTTGTCCCCGGACGTGAACAACCCCGGCTACCGCAACGTGACCTTCGATGAGCTGGTGGAAAACTACACCGAGTCCACCAAGGGCCTGATCGAAGGCGGCGCCGACCTGATCCTGATCGAAACCATTTTCGACACCCTGAACGCCAAGGCCGCGATCTTCGCCGTCCAAGGCGTGTTCGAGGAACTGGGCGTCGAACTGCCGATCATGATTTCCGGCACCATCACCGACGCCTCGGGCCGCACCCTGTCCGGCCAGACCACCGAAGCGTTCTGGAACTCCGTGGCCCACGCCAAGCCGATTTCCGTCGGCCTGAACTGCGCCCTCGGCGCCCGTGAATTGCGCCCGTACCTCGAAGAGCTGTCGAACAAGGCCAATACCCACGTCTCCGCGCACCCGAACGCCGGCCTGCCGAACGAATTCGGTGAGTACGACGAGCTACCATCGGAAACCGCCAAGGTCATCGAAGAATTCGCCCAAAGCGGCTTCCTCAACATCGTCGGCGGCTGCTGCGGCACCACGCCGGGCCACATCGAAGCCATCGCCAAGGCCGTGGCCGGTTATGCGCCGCGCGAAATTCCGGACATTCCCAAGGCTTGCCGCCTCTCTGGCCTGGAACCCTTCACCATCGATCGCAGCTCGCTGTTCGTCAACGTTGGCGAACGCACCAACATCACCGGTTCCGCCAAGTTCGCCCGCCTGATCCGCGAAGACAACTACACCGAAGCCCTGGAAGTCGCCCTGCAGCAGGTCGAAGCCGGCGCCCAGGTAATCGACATCAACATGGACGAAGGGATGCTCGATTCGAAGAAGGCCATGGTGACCTTCCTCAATCTGATTGCCGGCGAACCGGACATCTCCCGCGTACCGATCATGATCGACTCCTCGAAGTGGGAAGTGATCGAAGCCGGCCTCAAGTGCATCCAGGGCAAGGGCATCGTCAACTCGATCAGCATGAAAGAAGGCGTCGAGCAGTTCATTCACCATGCCAAACTGTGCAAGCGCTATGGTGCCGCAGTGGTGGTGATGGCCTTCGACGAAGCCGGCCAGGCCGACACCGAAGCGCGCAAGAAAGAAATCTGCAAGCGCTCCTACGACATTCTGGTCAACGAAGTGGACTTCCCGCCGGAAGACATCATCTTCGACCCGAACATCTTCGCCGTGGCCACCGGTATCGAAGAGCACAACAACTACGCCGTCGATTTCATCAACGCCTGTGCCTACATCCGTGACGAGCTGCCGTATGCGCTGACCTCCGGTGGCGTGTCCAACGTGTCGTTCTCGTTCCGCGGCAACAACCCGGTGCGCGAGGCGATCCACTCGGTGTTCCTGCTGTACGCGATCCGCGCCGGGCTGACCATGGGCATCGTCAACGCCGGCCAGCTGGAGATCTACGACCAGATCCCGGTGGAACTGCGCGACGCCGTCGAAGACGTGATCCTCAACCGCACCCCGGAAGGCACCGACGCCCTCCTCGCCATCGCCGACAAGTACAAGGGTGACGGCAGCGTCAAAGAAGCCGAGACCGAAGAGTGGCGCAACTGGGACGTCAACAAGCGTCTGGAGCATGCGCTGGTCAAGGGCATCACCACCCACATCGTTGAAGACACCGAAGAATCGCGCCTGTCCTTCAACCGCCCGATCGAAGTGATCGAAGGCCCGTTGATGGCCGGCATGAACATCGTCGGCGACCTGTTCGGCGCCGGTAAAATGTTCCTGCCGCAGGTGGTCAAGTCCGCCCGCGTGATGAAGCAGGCCGTGGCGCACCTGATCCCGTTCATCGAACTGGAAAAGGGCGACAAGCCGGAGGCCAAGGGCAAGATCCTGATGGCCACCGTAAAAGGCGACGTGCACGACATCGGCAAGAACATCGTTGGCGTGGTGCTGGGCTGCAACGGCTATGACATCGTCGACCTCGGCGTGATGGTCCCGGCGGAGAAAATCCTCCAGGTGGCCAAAGAACAGAAGTGCGACATCATCGGCCTGTCCGGCCTGATCACGCCGTCGCTGGATGAGATGGTCCATGTCGCCCGCGAAATGCAGCGTCAGGACTTCCACCTGCCGTTGATGATCGGTGGCGCCACTACCTCCAAGGCGCACACGGCGGTGAAGATCGAGCCGAAGTACAGCAACGATGCGGTGATCTACGTCACCGACGCCTCCCGCGCCGTGGGCGTGGCGACGCAGTTGCTGTCCAAGGAGCTCAAGGCCGGTTTCGTCGAGAAAACCCGCCTGGATTACATCGAGGTTCGCGAGCGTACGTCCAACCGCAGTGCCCGCACCGAACGCCTGAGCTATGGCGCGGCCATCGCCAAGAAGCCGCAATTCGACTGGGCGTCCTACACGCCGGTCAAACCGACGTTCACCGGCTCGCGGGTGCTGGACAACATCGACCTCGACGTCCTGGCCGAATACATCGACTGGACACCGTTCTTCATCTCCTGGGACCTGGCCGGCAAGTTCCCGCGCATCCTCCAGGACGAAGTGGTCGGTGAAGCCGCTACCTCGCTGTACAACGATGCAAGGGAAATGCTGCGCAAATTGATCGATGAAAAGCTGATCAGCGCACGCGCGGTGTTCGGCTTCTGGCCGGCCAATCAGGTGCATGACGACGACATCGAGCTCTATGGCGATGACGGCAAGCCAATGGCCAAGCTGCATCACCTGCGCCAGCAGATCATCAAGACCGACGGCAAGCCGAACTTCTCCCTGGCCGACTTCGTCGCGCCCAAAGACAGTGAAGTGACCGACTACGTGGGTGGTTTCATCACCACCGCCGGCATCGGCGCCGAAGAAGTGGCCAAGGCTTACCAGGACGCTGGCGACGATTACAACTCGATCATGGTCAAGGCCCTGGCCGACCGCCTGGCCGAGGCATGCGCCGAGTGGCTGCACCAGCAAGTGCGTAAAGAACACTGGGGCTACGCCAAGGATGAAGTGCTCGATAACGAGGCGCTGATCAAGGAGCAGTACACCGGCATCCGTCCGGCACCGGGTTATCCGGCCTGCCCGGACCACACCGAGAAGGCCCAGCTGTTTGCCCTGCTCGATCCAGAAGCCCAGGAAATGCGCGCCGGCCGCAGTGGTGTATTCCTCACCGAGCACTACGCCATGTTCCCGGCGGCGGCAGTCAGCGGCTGGTACTTCGCTCACCCGCAGGCGCAATACTTTGCCGTGGGCAAGATCGACAAGGACCAGGTGCAAAGCTACACCTCGCGTAAAGGCCAGGAGTTGAGCGTGACCGAACGCTGGCTGGCGCCGAACCTGGGTTACGACAACTGAGAACCTGACAGGAAACAACCCCGGCGCCGGGAAGACCGGCGCCGGGGGTTACCAACCGTGATGTTTCACGCCCGCCGCAGATCCCCCGATGTGCCCGACTGCCCTGCCCCGCTGGCAGACAGGCCCATTTCCTCGACTTCCTTGCGAGACAGCTCGATCATCTTGCTGTTGCGTGCGGCTGCAAGTTCGAATAACTGACTCATCATTGCCGCTTCGTCGGCGTCATCCACCTCCTCGGAAACGTCCGCCTCGTCGAGTTGCCTGAACTCTTGCGGGTATTTTTCCTTGAGGTAGTCCACCCAGTAATCGCGCAGGATGATGTCTTCGAAAAAACCATCGCTCTGTTCGGCATTGCTGACTTGCATACGCGCATCAGCCAGTTGTTGGGGTGTTACACCCGAGGCATACGTCATGTGCCTGGGCTGACCGGGCAACTCAAGACCATCGTCCCACCCTCCCGTCAAACCGATTCGATAGCCCAGGCGCACCTCTGCCTGATCCTGACCGCCATGGGTGGCAGCTTTGGTCGCCAGATCGTCGACCTTGTCCAACCGGAACAGTTGTCTGGACAATTTCAACAGCGCTACACCTTTGGCCGCCGGACGCCCGACCGGAATATCCAGCAAGGCATTGTGGGTGAACACTTTGCTCTCCAGGCCACTGAAAGTCAGGATTCGACCATCGACACAGGTGCCATGGGTACTGGAGCTGGCGAACAGGACTTCCCGCAGCTCACTGTTGCTGGCGGCGGCCTCCAGCACCGTCCACACCCGTCGGGTCAGGTCCGCTTTGGCCACCCTGAACTCCTGCGTATCCTGTAAGCGCGACAGTAAATGGAAGAACGCAGCATTGTCCGGCTCCGCGGCGAGCTGGTTCCAGATTCGCGTTTTTCTGCCCGATTCTTCGGGGGAGGCATCGGTCAGCCACGCTGCTTCTTGTGCAGAATCAAGCGCCATATCGGAGAGATCTTCATCTGATTCGGCGCTCTCACTTTCGCTGTCATCGCTGGGTTCAGCCATCATATCGTCAAGTTCTGGGCGCGAGATCCCCAGCACAGAGTCGCGCCTGCCGGTTTCGCGGTATTCGCGCAGGAGTTCAAGACTCTCATGCGACAGGTTGTGGTTGTCACTCAGGTCGGTACCGGCCATCAAAGCTTCGTGACTGTTATCCAGGGCCTCTGGCGCAATCGTTGTGATGTCGTTACCACTCAGGTTCAAGATTCTGAGATGGCGGGCTTGCAGCACACCCTCCGGGAAGGCGGTCAGATCGTTGCGACGCAGATCGAGTGTCTCGAGTCGCTCAAAATGACTGACATCGAAAGTCTCCAGATCGTTGTAACCCAGATCCAGCCATTGCAAACGCTCCAGGCGGCTCAACGAGGTATAAAGGTGCTCGGTGTCGCTCAACCGGTTAGTGGAGAGCTCCAGCCGTTCAAGCTGACTCATGGACTGGATCGGCTCAGGCAAGTACTGCAGTTTATTGCCGTTAAGCTCCAGTGTTTTCACTTTTGCAAAGGCTCTGAAGAAGCCATTGGAGCCTTGTGCGGTAAGCCTTACTCCGGTCAGGTTCAAGGTATCCACATGGGAAAAACCTGCAGGCAGCTCAGGCAGATCACCCAGTTGCAGACCATTGAAATCCAGCTTTGAGCCTGCCACTGCACCAGTGTCGGTCAGCCCTTCGCGCCAGCACTCCATGATTCGCAAGGCGGCCGCCCGGCGGCTTTCGGACGACACTATCCAGCCATCACCGTGTGACTCCCGCGTAAACAGCCATCCATTCACCCGGCGCGTCAGTGCTTCGAACGTCTGGTCCCATCCGTCAAACCGCTCGCCGATCTGCACGTCGGTTGCCCCGTTCTCGCGCATCTGTTCGATCACTCGCAAGGCATCATCATCGGCCAGAGTCGGTTTCAACCGTTGCAGGCGCCTGGCGAAATGCACGCTGCCCTCGCCCATTGGGACAGGCGGCAGAGGCAACAAATGACGACTGATCGAATAGCTGCTCTCCTTCGGCGGGAAGGTCGGCGGCACTTGTTCCCGGGAGAATCTCTCCAATGAACCGGCCTCCAGCCCTTCGGCGGATTCGATCCGCTGCCAGGCGCCTTTCAGAGCCGTCACGGCTTGCGGGTTCAACGGCGTGCCGGTCAAATCGATTTTCAGCAGCACCTCATCCGGCAGTGTTGCCGGCAGCGAGGAAACCTTGCTGTCACGCAAATCCATCCAGATCAGCTGCGGCAGATCCTGTGCCCCAACGGGCCACTCATGCAGCTGCGTCGCTCGCAGATTCAGGGCCTTGAGCGAAGTCATTGCACTTACATCCAGTGAGTCCAGCGGGTTGCCGCTCAAGTCCAGGGATTCCAGAGCGCCCATACCCTCGAACGCTTGCTGAACTGCCGGGCCGACGACTATCCGGTTGCCGGAGAGATCCAGACGGATCAACTTCGCAAGGTCCTCTGCTGCAACCGGTACATCGGTCAAACCATTGCCACTGAGGTCGAGATTTTCAAGTTCGGAGAATCCTCTGACAAAGCCTCGAAATTGTTCAACGGGCACGCGCGCCGCCCTCAGATTCAATGTCCGCACATGGGGGAAAGCACCCGCGGGCAACTCCGGAAGCTCACTGACGTCCAGATTCGTCAACTCAAGCACCCTGGCATCGACATTCAAGCCGTACCGCTTGAACACTCCGTTTCGCCAGCAGGACTTGATAAACCCGGCCGTCCGCGAGCGCCCCACAAACTGATTCATATCCAGTAGCGCACGGTTGATCCAGTCATTCAATTGCCGCTCCAGTGCATTGAATTCCTCGCTCATGGCTTCAACCGCCTTGAACCTTGGCTCGGCCCCCAACCATTGCTGAAGGAAACCGTTGAACACCGCCCCAGAAGAAGCGTTCCCCCTCAACACGTCCAAACGGGTAAGTTCACCCTTGCAGTAGTCGCTGACCATTTCCTCCTGATCAACCAGATGTTCCGGGTGATTCTTGACGTACTCATACGCGAGCTTGAAGTTTTCGCGCGGGAACAGCGACCAGTCCAGCGACAACCCGGACCAGAGCTTTTCATGCCCCTCGAAGATGCCGTCGGGTAGCCTGCTGATGCTTGTACCTTTGAGGTTCAGGCGTTCAAGGCGGGGCAGCTCAAGAACTCCGGCCGGCCATTGGTTCAACGAAGGGGCAACGACCTCCAGTGTGCGCAGATTGCGCATCTGACTGACATCCAGGTTCATCGGCGCGAACCCCGAAGAATAAATACTCAGTTCCTCGAGCAATGTCAGGGAACTCAATTCTGATGTCAGATCTGCTGCCACGGAAGCGGATGAGTACAGCTCCAGAGCGGTGAGCTCACTCATTCCGCGCAATGCTTTCGGCACCTTGGTGAACTCACTGCTCGTTGCATTTATTCGTAGCCTTTTCAGCCCGGGAAAATTCGCCAGCAGTGCATCGGCATTGGCGTCAGTGATGCACCTCCCTCGAACGCTCAGTTCACGCACGTGTGAAAAGTCCGCAGTCAGAGAGGGAAGCGGATCATCGCAGACCAACTCCAGTGAATTTGAATGGGGAAGCTCTTCGGCCAACGGTGAGTTGCGCCAGCATTGCTTGATGTTGCGCGCGACCGAGGTCTTGCCCCCCTGCATGTACTGCAAAAAAGGATTCGCTGCGGGCTCACCCACCCATTCATCGAGCGTGGTCTGAAGTTCATCCCACTCACACATACGCGCCTGCAACAGATCATAAATCTGTGCATCGGTTTTCCCCGTCCGCAACTGCCTCAGGATAAAACCGTTGGCTTGCTGATTGGACAGCCCCGGATAAAGGTCCTGTACGCGCGTCAACAGAGAAGGATTGACGCCTTGCCCGCGTCCGCTGGCGTAGTAGCCCACGGTGCGCTCTGTTACACGTACGGGTGGTTTGAACCTTCTGTTGCTGCCGAAACGCTTTTGCAGCAATTGCGCCAACTCCATTCGATGTTTGCCGGCAGAATCGATAATCGCCATCTGCAGTTCGGCGCTCCGCCATACATGTGGAACGCCCAATGCCCGGCGGGACTCATCCGGCAAGGCGTGCATGATAGAGTCGAAAAAGCTGGCGCCGGGACCAGGTACACGGTTGAGTGCCATTCCCCGTTCATCAAACGCTTGAAAGGCCGGCCCCTGCTTCACCACATACCTGCGTGTCGCGGCAGTCTCGCTGCCAATGCCATCGATCAGCGGCCCGCTGATGTGGCCGTCGCGGATTTCCAGGCGCACATCGCCGGACCAGCCCGGCAGTTTTTCCAGTGCCCGCAATGCGAGCCACTGGCTGTCAGTCGACACCATATTCTCCATATGCAGACCGGCGAAAGCCTGGCTTGTACGCCCTACCCGCGCATACCAACGGGCCTCCTCCAGCATTCTCAACGGAATTCGTCGAGTGGAATCCAGGCGCGCGAGCTCCTCTGCGCTGGCATCCAGCAGAACTCTTTTCGCAGCAGACTCACTGAGGCCAGGACAAGCGCGCTGTAACCGACCGATGGATTGTCGGTGAACTGTCTGTTTGATGACCGGAGCCCCCCCAGGATCGGCCTTGAACAGCCGTAGGGCATCAAGCAATTCAGGGGGCGGAGGCAAATGATCCATATGCATTTTGCGCAAGGCGTTGTCGTTGACGCCACTGACATCGGCAACCTTGAGCAGTTGCTCGTCGCTGAGCTCATCGGTGACATGGCCCATACGCCGCAACAGGGTCAGTCGGTCCCATCCAAGCGGACGTTCAAACGTATGGCGCCAGGCGCCATGCCCGTTGTGTTCAAGAATGGGTTGCCAGGCCTGCTCATCCGTCGGATGGTTGATTCGCCATTTTTTCAGCGACTCATCGTAGGTTGTCTCGTAGTGCTTGCCGTTCTGCCGCACGTAAGTCTTGCCTTCGGCCCGGTACTGTCCCAACGCGTCAGGAGCAGCGGCGCGCCCCAGCGCGACATCACTCTCATAACCACGAAGGTCTGGTTTCCACAATCGTGTATCGCCATTGGCCCGCTGGATCTGCTCCATCCCCTCGATCATGGGTTCGGGCTTCACTGCTGCCAGTTTGCCGACGCCTTTGCCCACCCCAGCCATCACTCCTATCAGTGCCAGGTTTTCCGCCACATCGATCAGATGCGCCTTCGCCGCGTTGCGATCGCCCTCACTCCACTCGATGACCCCTTCGAAGGACTCGTACAACAGTTGCCCGGCCATCACTGTGAGCATGACCTCGCCCAGAACCGGTACGAACACCGACACCAGGTTCAACCCCAGCATGCCGATTTCCAGCAGATGATTGAGCTTCTCGGCGCGTACTTTTGCATCGACATCCGCAGTAGGGACCGCATGGCTGCGCGCATCGGCAATGACCTTCGCGCGGTTTTGCTCATAGAGATATGTCCAGAGGTCGGTGTTGGGGGCCCAGATGCCGGCAGCCCCTTGGCGAACGACGCTGCGAGGGTCGAGATAGGGATCTTCCACCGGTTCCCGCTTGCCCTGGTGCTCTGGAGGCAGCTCTTTGATACGGGTAAAAGTCGATAAAGGCGGAATGAACTGGGTGACTTTCACCCAGCTGGACCGCAATGGGTCAGACGGCGAGTCCGCCGTTTTGCGGGTGAACTGACTGAAATAATAAGGCCGGTCGGCGTAGGCCACAAACTGGCTGAAAAAACGCTGGTGCGCCGTCGGTGTGGCGTCATCTGGCGATGATGCCCCCCGGGCCGTGAACTGCCGTTTGAATTCTTCCCTCATCTGCGAAGACGTGTAGCGCTTGAGCGGATGCTCCGGGTCGTGGGGAACGTAGACAATGAAATCATTGGTATAACGATATTTTTCACAGATGCCGAACACAACGCAGCCAGTCATCCGCCGCTTCATCAAACTCAGGTCACAAAACCAGACCTGCCTGTCGCCAAGCCACGGATGGACTTCGCCATCAATCACCTCCTGGATCATTGCGTAGTCTTGCGGTTCGATATCCTGTTTCAACAAGGCCAGCTCAGCGGCCGCCCTCATCGCCGTTTTTTGGCTGGCAATGAATTGTTCACGAAGTGTCGTTTCCTTCTGCACCTGCGCGGGGTGGAAAAAGCCGTTCATATGGGCTTGATACTGCGCGCCGATATCCAGCGTGCGACAAAGTGACAAAAACTGACTGGTCGTCATATTGACGCTGACAACTTCGAACGTAGCGGGCGTCGATGTTTCTACGACAAACCCGGAGCTGCGGTGAAATGCGCCCTCCTCACACTCGGATTCTTCGAAGTTATGCAGTGCGGCCTGCAACAACGTCAGCTTCATGACCTCGAACGTCGAGACCTC
Organism: Pseudomonas sp. Pseusp16; assembly: GCF_047324915.1. NCBI lineage: Bacteria > Pseudomonadati > Pseudomonadota > Gammaproteobacteria > Pseudomonadales > Pseudomonadaceae > Pseudomonas > Pseudomonas sp. Pseusp16. The sequence continues at coordinate 2,032,466 of NZ_CP168522.1, forward strand.
TATCTCAAGGGCGCCAATTTCCAGGGGACGCCGCAGGCACACCATTGTTTTGTTGACGTCTGCCTCAATACCGAACTGATCCTTCAGGGCTTTGGCGAGTATCGGTGCAGCGAAGGTATCGATGTCCTGCAGCAACGACATCGTCTTGTCCAATCGGGTCTGCGCGGTGAAGCTCGCGTTGAAACTGTCGGTCAAAACCTGCTGTTGATACGCGGAGGCCTGTTGATACCAGTCCGGTAGGCGCGCATTGGTGTTTTTCATCGAAGCACGCCTTTGCGGCGTGGCGTCAACCAACCAGTCGGGAGCCATCAGCTGAAGAAGTCGATGGTGAACACTGCTTTTTCCTGGAACAGGATTTTTATTGTTCAAGGTTTGGGTGTGAATATCCGTCTCGGTGGACGAAGTCGGGGAATGGCTGGACATACTGTCTCTCCTGACAAATGGAGCGACATGACAGCATTGCGGATGGCCGCTGCTGCGGTAGATAGTTATTGCGGTCGCGAGGATTGATTACCCGATGCTTCGACAGCTGGCTGCTCAACCCCTGCACGAAGCGCCGGATTGGCTATGCTCTGAGGAACTACGTTCACGCGAGGGTTTTATGGACGATCCGGCCGACAACAAGCCGCCAACCTTCTGGCAAATGCTGCACAGCGTCATGGCAGCGGCTTTCGGGGTGCAGAGCGGGAAGAACCGGACCCGTGATTTCACTCACGGCAAGCCGAGTCATTTCGTGATTCTGGGGATTGGGTTCACGGTGGTGTTTGCATTGACGCTGTTCGGCATCGTCAAGCTGGTGCTGCTTCTGGCCGGGGTTTGAGGCGACTCAGTGCATCAGGGTTTGCAGGGTGAACGGGTAACGCCAGGACGCGGGACGTCCCTTGGCCGAGAGCTTGTGGAAATCCACGCCGAAGTCCTGCCCGGCGCCCATCGCCAGCAGCCGCCTGGCCTGTGCCCGGTCGATCAGCTGCAACAACGGAACCTGCCGGTCACGGCCACCGTACTGGCTGATGTCCACACCTTCATCGTAGTCATGCAATTGCACCAGCGCCCAGCCACCGAGGGTGAAGTGCCCGCCCAGCAACACACTGAGGCGACCGTCCAGCAGTGCCTGCAGCGCCGCGGGTGAATTGTTGATCGCGCCGAACAACACGCCTTTGCCCGGCACGCCTCCAGCTTCGACATATGCCTGCATCACGCCGAACGCCATTTCGTCATTCGCGGCCCAGACCAGCGACGTCTGCGGGTAGCGTTTTAACAACAACCTGGCCTGCTCATAGGCGCGTTGCCGGGTCCAGCCGCCGTATACCAATTGCCGCAAACGCACCTCGGGGTGCTCGGCCAGGGCGCGCCGCATGCCTTTCTCGCGAAACTGCGCGGACGGGGTGATTTTCAAACCGGAAAAAGCCAGCAAATCGATGGTCTGGCCGGGAGCTGCCGGGCCGTGCTGTCGGATCAGTTCCTTGAGCATCAGATAGCCGCCCTCCTCGTCATTGGGCACCAGGCTGCCGAGCAGGTCGGGATACTTGTCAGGTCGTGCGCCGACGAGCTTCATCTGGTCCGGGGTCAGGGCGTTGTTGACCATGAACAGCTTCACACCGCTGCCTTTGGCCAGCCGCAGGACTTCGGGGGCGATGTACTGCTCGTTGACGAAGACCAGGTAGTCGGGACGATGGTGGCCCTGAAGGGCTTCACGAGCCTGGCGGATGGTGTTTTCGGAGACGCGGTCGGAATACTGGATGCGCAAGTCCATCCCCAGGTCGGTCGCCGCGGCCTGCATGAACTGCGAGTAACTCAGCCAAAAAGCTTCCGTGGGGGTTCCCGGGTTCAGGAACAGCACTGACGCCGCCTGGGCACAAGGTCCCACGACCATGCCCAGCGTCAGTAAAACTCCACACAGAAACTTCAACATTGGTCGTCCGAGCCCCCGGAAATTCGCTGCGCATTATAGCCAGCGAACGCCCGTAAAACGGCGAATTATCCGTTTATTGTCGGACAATCGTCGGAACCGGGCCCGGACGGGGTCGTTTATTGATGGCTGACCCAGAAAACCGCCGTCCCCACGACCAGGATGATCAGGAACAAAATTGCCCAGGCATCAACGGTGCTATCGCTTTTCCGTGCTTTGGTTGGGTTGCTCATTGCATCGCCTCTTGTCGGTTTTATCGGTGATTGCATAAAGACTCGAGCAGAGTAAAGACGACGATTGCCCGCACCACAAACAGGGTCTTTGCAACAACGATTCTCATTAGGCGATTTGGTTCTTTACATATGCTCAAACATCACTTTTACGCATAACTGCAAACTGTTATCTTGCCCCGGCTCCGAAGGGAGTGCGCGGCCGTGCGCGCAGAATTGCAGAGGCTCCATCGGACTCCGGCAAGCACAAAAACGCAGCTGTATCCGAGCGACCCAAGCCTGAGAACAGGACTTATATGTACGTATACGACGAATACGATCAGCGGATCATCGAGGACCGCGTCAAGCAGTTCCGTGATCAGACCCGACGCTATCTGGCAGGCGAGCTGAGCGAAGAAGAATTCCGCCCCCTGCGCCTGCAAAATGGCCTTTATATCCAGCGTTTCGCACCGATGTTGCGAGTCGCCGTGCCTTACGGCCAACTGACTTCGCGGCAAGTGCGAATGATGGCCAGGATTGCCCGCGACTACGACAAGGGCTACGCCCACATCAGTACCCGGCAGAACGTGCAGTTCAACTGGCCTGCCGTGGAAGACATTCCGGACATTCTCGCTGAACTGGCCACCGTGCAGATGCACGCGATCCAGACCAGCGGCAACTGCCTGCGCAACGTCACCACCGACCAGTTTGCCGGCGTCGCCGCGGACGAACTGATCGACCCGCGCCCATGGTGCGAAATCGTTCGCCAGTGGACCACGTTCCACCCGGAATTTGCCTACCTGCCGCGTAAATTCAAGATCGCCGTCAACGGTTCGACCTCCGACCGCGCCGCCATCGAAGTCCATGACATCGGCCTTGAGCCTGTGCACAACGCCGCTGGCGAACTGGGCTTCCGTGTGTTGGTCGGCGGCGGCCTGGGCCGTACGCCGGTGGTGGGTGCATTCATCAATGAATTCCTGCCATGGCAAGACCTGTTGAGCTACCTCGATGCCATCCTGCGGGTCTACAACCGTTACGGCCGTCGCGACAACAAGTACAAGGCGCGGATCAAGATCCTGGTCAAAGCGCTGACGCCTGAAGTCTTCGCGCAGAAAGTCGATGCGGAAATGGAGCACCTGCGCGGTGGCCAGACCACACTGACCGACGCCGAAGTGCAGCGCGTCGCCAAGCACTTCGTCGACCCGGACTACAAGGCGCTGGAGAACCAGACCGCCGCCCTGGCCGAGCTCGACCAGCAGCACCCGGGCTTCGCCCGTTGGCGCGCACGCAACACCCTGGCCCACAAGAAGCCAGGCTACGTGGCCGTGACCTTGTCCCTGAAGCCAACCGGCGTTGCACCGGGCGACATCACCGACAAGCAGCTCGACGCCGTAGCCGACCTGGCAGACCGTTACAGCTTCGGTCAACTGCGTACCTCCCACGAGCAGAACATCATTCTGGCCGACGTCGAGCAGGACAAGCTGTTCGCCATGTGGGGCGAGCTGCGCGAGCAAGGCTTCGCCACGCCGAACATCGGCTTGCTGACCGACATCATCTGCTGCCCGGGTGGTGACTTCTGCTCCCTGGCCAACGCCAAATCGATCCCGATCGCCGAATCGATCCAGCGCCGTTTCGACGACCTGGACTACCTGTTCGACATCGGCGAACTGGACCTGAACATCTCCGGTTGCATGAACGCCTGTGGTCACCACCACGTCGGCCACATCGGCATTCTCGGGGTGGACAAGAAAGGCGAAGAGTTCTACCAGGTTTCCCTCGGCGGCAGCGCCAGTCGCGACGCCAGCCTGGGCAAGATCCTCGGCCCGTCCTTCGCCCAGGAAGCCATGCCTGACGTGATCGAGAAGCTGATCGACGTGTACATCGAACAACGTACCGAAGACGAGCGTTTCATCGACACCTACCAGCGTATTGGCATCGACCTCTTCAAGGAACGCGTCTATGCAGCGAATAATTAAGAACAACGAGGTCGTCGACGAGACCTGGCACCTGCTGCCCAAGGATTTCAATATCGACGGGATCACCAACTGCGACGACTACATCGTCCCGTTGCAGCTGTGGCGCGAACACAGCCGTATGCTCCTGGCCCGCGACGGTGGCCTGGGCATCTGGCTCGACGCTGATGAAGAAGCCGAGGAAATCGGCGAAGACGTGGCGCAGTTCCAGGTCATCGCCCTGAACTTCCCGGCCTTCACCGATGGCCGCAACTACTCCAATGCCCGCCTGCTGCGTGACCGTTATGGTTTCAAGGGCGAATTGCGGGCCATTGGCGACGTGCTGCGCGACCAGTTGTTCTACATGCATCGCTGTGGATTCGACGCGTTTGCCGTACGCCCCGATAAAGACCCGTATGAAGCGTTGGAAGGTCTCAAGGACTTTTCGGTGACCTACCAGGCCGCCACTGACGAACCGCTGCCGCTGTTCCGTCGCCGCTGACCGTGATGCCTTGAGCCCTTGGCAGGGCTCAAGGCTCATCGGCTGTTACCGGCCACTCTCCGGAAACGGAAACGGCCGACCCAAAGCCACCCAGTCGCTGTAGAGCTTCGCCCGGCCTTCCAGTGCGGTGAACGCCGCAAACGGATTGTCGAACGCACCCGCGGGCAGCGGTGCATCCTGAGTCAGCCTCCCCCACAATTCCTGCGAAGCGTCTGCTTCAGTCAACAATCGCCATACTCGCGCCTGAAGGTCCGGATAATCCACCTGGAAATCCGCAGTGAGCGCCAATGAACTCACGGTCCCCAGAAATCGCTGGCCACGAGGCCTGAGTGCCAGGCGTTGCCAGACCTGCAGCCGGGCATCCCGCTGCGTCTCGTCAATGCCATGCAACCAGGCAGACGGTTGCAAATAGTCGGGACCTGGCGTGCCCAGCCAAAGATTGATGCCCGTTTGTTCCCGATGCCTGACCAGCCGCTGCAACGTGTCCTCATCGGTCAAGGGGTTGTTCCACAGCAATACACGGTCCCTGGCAATGGCCTGGTTCAGGACTGCCTGTGGTACTCGATGAATCAGGTTATCGCGCAGGTCCAGAGTGGTCAGGTACGGCTGCTCCATGACCCCCACCGGACACGTTGTGATACCCGTATTGTTCAGCTTCAGCATTCGTAGCTGGTTCATTCCAAACACCATCGGGGGGACACCCAACGGGTTCTCGCTCAGGTCCAGCGATTGCAGATTGCCCAACTGACTCAACTGCGCGGCGGTATGTTCCTGGAATGTCAGGTGCGTGGAACGAAGATTCAGTGAAACGAGATGTTGTAGCTGGGGGATCGTCGATGGCAATGCGCTTTCCACTTGCCCCGAGATATCGGTCAATCTCAAGTCGGTGCCCTCCATGTCCAACCTGCGCAACTCAGGGAAGCACTCCAGAAAACCATTGAGGGTGCCTGGTTCTGTCAGGTGGAAGTTCTTCAGGTTCAGCTCCACTACATCGCTGAACCGCACGTTCAGTACCGGCAATCGATGATAGTCCTCATGGCTCATGTCAATCGTGAAACCGCGTCGATAATCCCCCGAGTAGTGGCTGTTGTGCTGCGGAGCACGCTTTTGCCAGATGGCAATCAGCTCTTCCCCCAGCTCGTATCGGGACTCGCCTTCGTGCTCCATGACGCCTTGCAGCAACTCAGTGTTGCGCAGTTCGATTTGTGCAGGCGTCAGTCCCTCTGCTGCGGGATCACCCATTTGCAAAAAAGGCACATCCATGTCGTCGATATCCACCGCCACCTGGTCGAGCCAGCCTTGCAGATCCGTGTACAGTTGCTGCAACTGCAGTTTTGAGCTGTCGATATACGCCTGGGCTCCGCTACCCAATTGCCGTAGCGCCCCGTCGGCCTCGTCGTCGGAGAATTCGGGATAGATCTCCTTGAGCTGCATACGCATCATGGCGTGGGTCAAGGCTCCCTCACGAGGCGTGTCCGGATAACCTCCTCCCCTGAGACCCTGCGCTTCGAAGGGCAACCCTGAGTCCATTCTGTCGAGCCCCAGGACCAGTTCCGGACGGGACAACGCGTATTCGCTGACGCAAAGTTTCAACCCGGCAACCGGATCATTCGACGATAGCTGCAAGGCCGCACGCTCCTCCTCGGACAGGACACCGACAATAGCCTCATGAAATGGCGTGCCGACGAAGGGTCGAGTCGAAAAGCCGTAGGGTTGATAATACTCTCCCACCTTGATCAGGCGTCGACAGTCAGGCGCTTCGAGCGGCCCTCCACGGTCCAGGACCCTACCGCCGGGTGAACCATCGAGCACTTCGATTCGCAGGCTCTTCGGCCAGCCGGGCAGGTTTTTCAGGGAGTGCATGGCCAATATGTCCGACTCGGGATTGGTTGCCGCGCGAAGATATAACCCTTCATAGGCACGATTGAGGCGCACATGCTTCTGGTATTGGCGTGCCTTGTGGTCCAGCTGCTTGAACGTTCGCTTGGCTTCGACCACATCCAATGGCACCTTGAAATCGATGCCATGACGATCGAGCATTTGTTCCACGGCAGCTTTGGGCAGCCCGGGATATTGTCGTTGGAACAATCGCACCCACTCATGCTCGGACTGCTGCAGCGCCTGGTAGCGCTGATTGAACAATTCGATACGTGCAACCAATGAATCAGCGAGCACTGAAACCTCCTGATCGATCCTGAAGCGCTCAATGGTATCGGCCAGCAACGGGGTGGGTGCCCGACCCGCCTGCATCAGGCGCAGCATGTCGTCATCGACTGCGCTGACCTTGCCGATCTGTGCCAGCACCTCATCGCTGAATGAAGCAAATGGTGCGCAGACACCGCGCATCAACTCCAGACGGGTCACCACCGTCGCTGGAGCAGGTACAGGTTTGATCGTCACATCAGGCAAAGAATGAGCGCCCGGTTCACGGACCGGTTCACCGGGTTCGTGCAGCGTTTCACCCAGTGCCTTGGCACTTGAGCCTTCGCCCTTGAGTGCAACTCCCGCCCCGGCCAGCGGCAACGCGTTGAGCAAACCGAATACCGTACGGGTGATGCCTTCGGAACGCTGCTCCGGGGTTTTTCCGTTGACGGCCTGATCGAGGCCGTAGCCGGCATCGATGATTCCGGCCAGCACCAGCAAGCCCTCGCCACCAGGAACAAACAAGGCCAACGGGCCGAACTGGTTGATCCAGCGCACAAGCGGTTCAACCACCGCACTGAGGTTGTCACGATTGACCTGGGCATCGTCGCGGATGGTTTTGACGCTGGCCATCGCCGCTTGCCTCATGGTCAATACCAGTTGTGCAAAAGGGTCTGTGGCCGCAGAAGAGCGTTCGAAATCGATGTAGTCCTGCGGATCCCAAAAACCGTCGTCATTGAAGAACCCGGCGGTCTTTTTCAGCCTGTATTCATTCGGATAAGCCGCCAGGCCCTCCAGCGCAGTCAGTACACCCGCATGGAAGGTGCCGTCGTCACGGTCTTCTTCGGCAAAATGGCTGGCCAGAGCCTGTTGCGTGTCGCGATTCCTGCCTTGGGCCACGACCCAGTCGCGCATGTGCCGGATGTCGGCGAACTCATGCAAGGGCGAGGAGTTGGCCGGGATATACAGCAGCACTCGGGCGCTGCTGCGCTGGCGAAAAAACCAGATGTCGGACGAGGTGTAGCGGTAGATCGTCAGGCGTCCCGCTTCGATCTGCGTACCAACGCGGGTTGGCGCTTGCAGTTGGGCGATGGCCAAAGCTTCCCAGGTCTGCTCCGCCGGCAATCCTGCCGCCTGCATCGCCAATGCCAGGCCGCCCTCGCTCAGGCTGCCTTCCTGATGTTGCAGGCAAGCGCTCATGACAAAAGCCGCCTTGACCGATGTCCTCATCGCGTAAGGCTCGGCCCGCACGATCCGCTCAGCGGAGGGCCAGGCTTGGTCGAGATAGGCCTGATAGCGGGACTGCAGCTCCAGCTCCCAAACCCACCTCTTGAAGTCGGCCGGCCTGAGGGCGATTTGTGTCGAGGGACCGTAGGTCTGTGGTGTTGTACTCCGATAGATCCCTTCATAGTCGTGGTAGTAATCCACGGCTCTGGCCGCCGCATCATCGACTGGATCAACGATATGAATCTCAGGCCCGATGTCCGGAGGTGTATACAAACCGAACGCCGTTTCGCCGAAACGGCCGTCAGCCGCAGTTTGATAATTCGACAGTAATGCCTGCACCAGGGTGCGTGAGTTGTTTACCCGCCCCTGATGGATCGCGCCCCGCCCGGCACTCGCGTCGGAGTCGTAGTCAAGCGTTACCAACAGGGCTGAATCTGGATCGATATCCTGCCCCCACTTTTCCCGGATCAGTTGTGCACCGAATTGCTCCGGCGTTTGCGGCAGTGCGGTCGCAATCGCCGTTTTCAATTCATCACGCATGGGCCGAGCTGGATGCGGCGGTGCTTCGTGGTCGCGCAGAGGGTCATTCATGTGCATTCCATGGCAACTATTTTTGGAACACCAACATAACCAGCCGCCGCGTTGCCGAAAGCAGGAACTGTCGCCTGTTACCTACAGAGATTTCGCCATGCCGTGGAGGACACAGGACACACAGGAGAAGCATTCACAGGCAAAAAAAGCGGGACACAACTCAAGCTAATTGACCAACCAGACAACCAGCATCACAGTAATAACTTTACAACTTGAAAACCCCGGAAATACATTCCGCACAATGCTATTTATTTTACGCGATAGAGTTTGAAAAACTCAGCTAACCGCAAAAGGATCTTGCACGATGTATATTTCAGATGAAGCCCGAAACTCTGCACTCAAAACACTTTGGAAAGAAGAGGATTTTAGTTATCTCGCCATTTTATACTGCGATGCCAATGGCGACATTGGCTACATCCCCATCCAGACAGATAACACTCTTATCCATATTCAACACGAGGAATGGCCAGAAGTTGACAATGTTCGCTTCAAGAGCCTCGAGAACCTGCTTGAAGCCCTGGAGTCAAATGGCTTTAAACAGCTTCCAGGTGAAATGGACAGCATAGAGCTGCCATGGTCTTCATATTCTGACCTCCCGACTACATTACAAGAGCAACTCAATGAGCCCGGGATGTTTATACTCGACCGCGACTATAGATTCCAGTTTCAGTTCAATGGATACACGCCAGGACCATCGGCATTTCCAATATCGCTTGATGGCGACAGTGTTTACCTGAAAAAAGGACTGATCAGTGCAATGGATGAAATTCGCTTTGCCGACATCGATTCACTGATCAAGGCGTCGGCCACTTATGGCGATGAGGGAAGGATCCTGGATTGGTATATCAATAACAGCCTTGCCCGAATTCCGAAAATAACATGGCAGCGCTGAGCAACGAATCAACACTTGCCCTCTTAAGGTATTAGTCTCCATTAAAAGTGGCCTTGAACATTGCCTGCATGGCATCGCTCAAGGCCTTTTAATCGTTCAAAATACAAAAGCGGACAATAGCGATTAGCCGATTGAGCGCAGAATTACCAGAAGCGTTGCTGGGTCAAACGGCTCCACCAGCTCAGCAACAGGCGGTCGACCGAACCGCTGGCGGCCATGCCAATGCGCTCCTGCAGGCTTTTGCGCTCGGCATAGTGCAGGTGATAAAGCTCGGACTGCCTGGCGCGCTCGGCGAGGTATTCATCGCTGGTCTTGAGTTCGTCGACCAGGTGTTTTTCCAGTGCCGCGACGCCGAGCCAGATTTCGCCGGTGGCCACTTCATCGATCGCCAGTTGCGGGCGATAGCGCGACACGAAGTTCTTGAACAGTTGATGGGTGATGTCCAGGTCTTGCTGGAACTTCTCCCGCCCCTTCTCGGTGTTTTCGCCAAACACGGTCAGGGTGCGCTTGTACTCACCGGCGGTCAGCACTTCGAAGTCGATGTCGTGCTTTTTCAGCAAGCGATTGACGTTGGGCAACTGCGCCACCACGCCAATCGAGCCGAGGATCGCGAACGGTGCACTGATGATCTTCTGGCCAATGCACGCCATCATGTAGCCGCCGCTGGCCGCGACCTTGTCGATGCACACGGTCAAGGGCACGCCGGCTTCACGGATACGTGCCAGTTGCGAGGAAGCCAGGCCGTAGCTGTGAACCATGCCGCCGCCGCTTTCCAGGCGCAGCACCACTTCGTCCTTCGCAGTGGCGAGGGTCAGCAAGGCAGTGATTTCGTGGCGCAGGCTTTCGGTGGCCGATGCCTTGATATCGCCATTGAAATCCAGCACGAACACCCGGGGCTTGGCCTCGGTTTTTTTCTTCTGTTTCTTGTCGGTTTTAGCCTGGGTCTTGCGCAAGGCCTTGAGCTGGTCCTTGTCGAGCAGGGTTTGCTCCAGGCGTTCGCGCAGCCCTTTGTAGAAATCATTGAGCTTGCTGACCTGCAACTGACCGGACGACTTGCGCCGCCCTTTGCTGCGCAAGGCCGCAAAACTGGCCAGGACCACCAGAATGGCGATCACCAGGGTCACGGTCTTGGCCAGGAAAATGGCGTACTCGGAAAAAAACTCCACAGGGACTCCTCAAACGATGCGCGGCTCGAACGCGCGCGGGATACTTCCAGCATACCCATGCGCCGGCCTTGCGACCAGTCGCGTAACCTCCGGCAACAGGCCTGTAACGGGCATTTCAAACAAGCGTATGTTTTTTCATTGACAGCTCACCGCCATCCTCATAACCTCGCCAAACCTTCAACGTACCGGGATGACGCGGACGTGGGCAGCATCTATTTGATTCGACATGGCCAGGCCTCCTTCGGTGCAGACGACTACGACGTCCTGTCGCCGACCGGCATTCGTCAGGCTGAAATCCTTGGCCGGCACCTTGCCGAACTCGGGATCAGCTTCGACCGCTGCCTGGCGGGGGATTTGCGCCGTCAGCAGCACACGGCCAACAGCGCGCTGGAACAGTTCGCAGCAGTGGGCCTGCCGGTGCCGCTCCTGGAAACCGACTCCGCCTTCAACGAATTCGACGCCGATGCGGTGATCCGCGCGCTGCTGCCGGCCATGCTGCCGGACGAACCCGAAGCGTTGCATATCTTGCGCAACGCCGCGCAAAACCGGGGTGAGTTCCAGCGTATCTTCGCCCTGATCATCGAACGCTGGCTAACCGGCACCTACGACACACCGGGCCTGGAAAGCTGGCTGGGGTTTGTCGAGCGGGTACAGGCCGGCTTGCATCGCATCCTCGACCAGGCCGACAACACCCAGAAAATCGCCGTGTTCACGTCCGGCGGCACCATCACCGCCCTGCTCCACCTGATTACGCAAATGCCTGCCCGGCAGGCCTTTGAATTGAACTGGCAAATCGTCAACACCTCGCTCAACCAACTCAAGTTTCGTGGTCGCGAGGTGGCCCTGGCTTCCTTCAACAGTCATGCGCACCTGCAGCTGTTGAAGGCCCCGGAACTCATCACGTTTCGCTGAGTCCGGACTATTGTGACCCTGGCTGTAATCAACCAGCTCTTAATACCCAAGAAAGGATCGAACCATGACCTCCGTAGCTGATGCCGTACAAGCAATGAAAGCCAAGTTCAACCCAGCCGCTGCTGCCGGTCTGGACCTGGTCTTCGGTTTTCGCATCGACGACACCAAGAACTTCTCGCTGATTGTCAAAGACCAGACTTGCGAGCTGCAGGAAGGCGAGAACCCGGACGCCCAGGTGACCCTGGTGATGGACGGCGAAACCCTGGAAGGCATCGTCAGCGGCGAAACCGACGGCATGCAAGCGTTCATGGGCGGCAAACTGCGCGCTGAAGGCGACATGATGCTGGCCATGAAACTGTCCGAGCTGTTCCCGTCCTAAGCACCCGGTTCCCGCTCTTCGGGAACGTGCAAGGCCGCAAACGAATCCCGCCCCTCGTGGCGGGATTCGTCGTTTTTGCCCTTCGAAAATCGGGGTACCGATTGCCGGCCCCCACTCCTACAATACGAACACTTCCCACACCGGCCGCCCCATGGACATCGACCTCGCCCGCACCTTCCTCGAAATCGTCCGCCATGGCAGCCTGGCCGCGGCTGCCGAGAAGCTCCATGTCACCCAGACCGCGATCACTGCACGGGTGCAAAAACTCGAGAGCCAACTGGGCAGCACCCTGTTCGTGCGCAATCGCGCCGGGGCCCGCCTGACGCCCAACGGTGAAGCCTTCGTGGTCTACGCCAATCAACTGGTGCAAACCTGGGAAGCCGCACGGCGTGATTTGCCGTTGCCCGAGGGTTATCGCGATGTACTGCACATCGGTGGCGAGGTCAGCCTGTGCAATCCGCTGATGCTCGGTTGGGCCGGTGAAATCCGCGAAAAGATCCCCAGCCACGCCTTGCGCATGGAAATCCGTGATGGCGAAAACCTGCTGCGCCAACTGGAGTTGGGCGTACTGGATGCCGCGCTGGTGTATCAGCCCGAGTATTGGCCGCGCTTACAGGTCGAGCAGATTCTTGAAGAAAAGCTCATCCTCGTGCGCTCAGTCGAACGGCCCGAGCCTTACGTGTACATCGATTGGGGCCCAGGCTTTCGCCGCCAGCACGACGCTGCCCTGCCGGAAAAAGCCAAGGCTGCGCTGACCTTCAACCTTGGCCCGTTGGGTTTGCAGTACATTCTCGAAAACGGCGGGAGCGGCTATTTCCGCACCCGCGTGGTACAGCGCTACCTGGAAAGCGGTGTGCTGGAACTGGTGCCCAAGGCTCCGGAATTCAGTTATCCGACCTACCTGGTCTATTCCCGCGACCGCGACTCGCCAACCCTGCAACACGCCTTCGACCTGCTGCGCACGGTCATCGATTCCGACGAAGACTGGTCACAGCGCTGGGACCCACTGACCTGATAACGGTTTGCACCGGATCATGGCCAATGTGCCTTCAAGGTTCGGCCAGTCAACACGCTGGAATCGACTAATCTGCAGAGATAACAATAACGACAGGTGATTGCAGTGAGGCAGACCACCGCAGGATTCCGCAGCCGCTACCGCGCCGACATTCATCCGCTCTACAACCCCTGGTTGCACGGCGCTTTTGTCCTGGCGTTCGGGGCACTGGCGATCAGCATTTTCTGGAGCAACGTGCATCAGGTACGTCCGGCGCAATGGCTGGCGGTGCCCGTCACGCTGCTGCTGTTCAACTTCGGCGTGTACATGGTGCATCGCCACCTGGGGCATCATAAAAAGAGTTTCGCCCGGCTGTTTTATGCCCGTCACGCTGGCGACCACCACAGTTTTTTCACCCCCGGCCACATGACCTACGACAGCGCCCGCGACTGGCGGGTGATTCTGTTTCCGGCATGGCTGATCGTGCTGCACACCCTCGCCGTCGCCCTGCCCCTCTGGTGGCTGCTCAAGCCATTGGATGCGAACGTTGCCGGATTGGCCGGCGGCTTGCTTGTCCTCGGTTACCTGATTTATGAAGTGTTTCATGCCTGCGAGCACCTGCCGCCGCGCAATCCGGTCACACGATTGCCATGGATCCGCCAGATGCGCCGGCTGCACGAGCTGCATCACCGCCGCGAACTGATGCAGGAGCGTAATTTCAACATCGTTTTCCCGCTGATGGACTACCTGTTCGGCACCCTCTATTGGGAACCGGAACCTGCGCCACTCAACCCGCCGAGAACGCCCATGACCCGCATGCAGCATCAGATTGTCATTGCCGGAAACCCGCTGGACGTATTGGCCTACGCCAGTACCGCGAGCCTATGGCCGCAATGGCACCCCTCGTCGCTGCATATCGATGGACCAAAAGGCCCGTTGCATGCCGGCGCACGTTTCGAGGAGGACATCCGCGCCGGTGGCCGCGACGGGCGCTTGAGTTGGGAGGTAGCGGAGTACCTGCCCGGACGGCGCTGGAGCGCCCGGGCCCGGGGTGATCATGGCCTGTCGCTGGTGGTGACCTATGAATGCGATGCCACAGGCCAGGACACACGTTTCGTCCGGACCCTGGAATATCAATTCAGCGGTCTGGCGATGCGGATTGCCAACCGGTTGTTGCTCCAGCGGCGCATCGATCGGGAATCGGCGGAGTCGATGCAGGCATTGCGCGACATGGCGCAGAAGTATCTGGTCGCGACAGGGGTCAGCGCGTGAGCAGAATCTTCAAATGCCTGTTGCTGGTCATCGTCGCCATCGGCGCCTTCCTGCTGCTGATGCCAACCAGGGTGCAACCGGTGGCCTGGGCGCCACAACCCGCGCCTTCCCTCACCAGCGGAATCTACGCCGACAACCAGCGACTAAAGGGTATGGAACGCGTCGGAGCCGCCGACATCGATGGGCCGGAAGCCTTGTTGCTGGAAAACGACACACTCCTCACCGGTCTGCACGACGGTCGCCTGATCCGCACCAGCCTGGACGGCAAGACCACCAAAGTCCTGGTCGATACCGGTGGCCGGCCACTGGGCCTGGCCCGGCATCCCAATGGCCTGCTGGTGATCGCCGATGCCGTCAAAGGCTTGTTGTCACTCGACGCCCAGGGTCGCCTGGTGGCCCTGACCACAGAAGCCGGCGGCGTTCCCTTCGGCTTTACCGACGATGTGGTTATCGACAAACCGGGTCACTACGCCTATTTCAGCGATGCTTCGAGCCGCTTCGGCTATGGCCACGACGGTGAGGCCGTGCTCGAACACGGCGGTGACGGCCGTCTGCTGCGTTATGACTTCCAGTCTGGCAAAACATCGGTTGTGCTGGACAAGCTGGAGTTTGCCAACGGCGTGACCCTGGGACCGGACGATGCCTACGTGCTGGTCAATGAAACCGGCGCCTACCGTATCAGCCGTTATTGGCTCAGCGGCCCCAAGGCCGGCACTCATGACCTGTTTATCGACAACCTGCCGGGGCTGCCGGACAACCTGTCGTTCAATGGTCACGACCGGTTCTGGGTGGCACTGTATGCCCCCCGGAACGCCTTGCTCGACGGCACGGCGGCGCATCCGTTTGTGCGCAAGATGATCGTGCGAGCCATGACCGTCTTGCCCAAACCCGTGGAAAAACGCGGGTTTGCCCTGGGCCTGGACCTTGAAGGCAAAGTGATCGCCAACTTGCAGGACGGCAGCAGCGACAACTACTCCCCCATCACCACGGTGCGCGAGTATGGGGACTGGTTGTATTTCGGTTCGCTGAAAGCGCAGAACATGGTGCGGTTGCCGTTGAGCAAGGCACTGCAATGAGCAAGCCCCGCCTCTGATCCTGTAGGAGCGAGCTTGCTCGCGATAAACCCGAGAACGCCGCGGGGCACCTGCCAACCAGCGTTATCGTTGACGACCATCGCGAGCAAGCTCGCTCCTACAGGGGGGCGGTGTTCAGTTCACAGGGGTATTTGGGCTGGATGATGAGGCACCTCGTCGAGAGCCGTAACATCGGTCTCCGGGCATTCGAGGTGCCGGTTCTGGTTGCCGTTCCAGCCTGGATCAGGACGACGATCCAAGTTGCCTGACGATCTTGTCCTTGACCTCCAGGCGCTTCGCCTTGAGCTTCGTCACCGTGTCATCGCTGGATTTGGCCTCCTCCGCCTTCACCACTTCGGCATCAGCCAGGGAATACTTGTTGATCAGTGAATCCAGTAACGGATCCTTGGTGCGTTTCTGCTGGATTTCTTCCTTTGAGCGTTTCAGATCCTGATAAAGGTCATGGGGCACCGGCATGGAACACCTCCGTTTGTTGATCGACAGCGAGACGCGATCAATTGCGTTCACCAACTATCAGAATGGCCTCGGTTAGCCTGTTCTGTCGACCACCTGTCAGACCAGCGGTGTCCGTTCGTCGTCCTGTCGCAAAGGCCATAAAACCTTCGCCTGCGCCGACGCCTCCACCGGCTGACGATGACTCGATAACCTTTTGAATGCTGTGTGGGGAATCAGCTGTTTTTGTCAGCCGTTAAGCACCGTGCGCACCATTTTTCGAAGTGCTTCGGGATTGTAGGGTTTGCTCAGCAGGTGGGTGTCGGGGCTGAGCTGGTGATTGCGCGAGATAATGTCGCGGGTATGCCCCGAGGTGAACAGCACGGCCACCGGAGGCTCCTGCACTTTCGCCCAGGCTGCCAGGTCCGAACTCTTGATCAGCCCGGGCATGACCACGTCGGTGAAGATCAGGTCCACCGCCAGCCCTTCCAGCAACATTTGCATGGCGACGTCACCGTTGGTGGCCGTGAGGATCTGATAACCCTCTTCGCGCAACAACTCCACCACCGACACCCGCACCGCCTCATTGTCTTCAACCACCAGGATGCGTTCGTGCCCGCCCCGCTGCGGCATATCAGGGTTCAGCGTTTCGCTGGCTGCCACGCGCAAGGTGCGCGGGAAGTACAACTGCACCCGGGTGCCCTGCCCGACGTCGCTGGCGATTTCGATATGACCGCCACTCTGCTTGACGAAACCAAACACCATGCTCAATCCCAACCCGGTGCCCTGCCCATCGGCTTTGGTGGTGAAGAACGGTTCGAACGCCTGGGCGAGCACCTGCGGCGGCATGCCGACACCGGTATCCGCCACGGACACCCGCACATAGTCCCCGGGGGTAATGCCTTTTGCGGCGCAAAATTTGCGATCGAGGGTGATGTTTTCCGCGCAAAGGTCAATCCTGCCCTCGCCTTGAAGGGCATCACGGGCATTGATCGCCAAATTGAGAATGGCGTTTTCCAGTTGATTGCGATCGACAAACACGCTCCAGGAATCTTCAGGTGCCGTCATGTGCACCTGAAGGGTTTCACCCAAGGCACGCAGCAACAGCTCCGCCAGGCCATCGAAAATCTGCCGCAGCGTGAAGACCGCGGGCGACAACGGTTGGCGACGGGCGAACGCGAGCAACTGCGAGGACAGCTTGGCACCGCGCTCGACGGCGGCAATCGACGCCGCGACCCGGCGCTGCACATTGGCGTTACCCGGCTCATGGCGCGCCAGCAGGTGCAGGTTGCCGGCGATCACTTGCAACAGGTTGTTGAAGTCATGGGCCACGCCGCCGGTGAGGCCGCCGATGGCTTCGAGTTTCTGTGACTGGCGCAATTGTTCTTCTGCCGCCAGACGCGCCTCGACCTCATCAGCCACCCGTTGCTCCAGGTTGCGAGTGAACTTGAGCAGGGATTCTTCGGCGGTCTTGCGTTCGTGAATATCGATCAGCACGGCGGGGAAACGAAACGCCTCGCCCTGCTCATCGAACTCGCAACACCCGCTGGCGAGTACCCAGAGGTAACTGTCATCGGGGCGCTGGATGCGGTATTCGGCGTTGTAGGGTTCACCGGTCTCGACCGACAGTGTGATGCGCTCCTGAACCCAGGCGCGATCGTCCGGATGGATCCGGCTTTCAGCGATGTCCTGGGACAGATTTTGCAGGTCTTGTCCGGGCGGATAGGAAAACGTGCGAGCGAAGCGCTCATCACCCGACAACACATTGGTCTTGATATCCCAGACGAAGGAGCCGAGCAAGGCCCCGGCGTTCAGCGCCAGCCGTACTCGTTCGTTGTCGGCGTGATAGGCGTCTTCGGCCGCCTGTCGCCGACGTTCGGATATCACCCATTCGGTGGTTTCCACCACCATGGCCATGACCCCGGCCGGGCGACCGTCATCGTCGGCCACCGGGCTGTAATAGAGGTCGAGCCAGACGTCCTCGGGAACGCCGTCGCGCAGCAGTACCAGGACTTTATTGCGATAGGACAAGGTGCCACCCGCCAGGCAGGTATCCACCACATGGCGATTGAATTCGGCCACCTCGGGCCATCCCAGTTCGACCGTAGAGCCCAGCAGGTACGGATGACGTCCACCGGCAAACTTGGAGTAAGCGTCGTTGTAGATCATGTACCCCGACTGTCCCCAGAGCATCACCATCGGCAACGGCGAGGCAAGCATCAACTGCACCGCACTGTTCAGGCTTTTCGACCATGAGTCGAGTGGGCCAAGTTCAGTCAGGCTCCAGTCGAACGCACGAATGCGTTCGGCCATTTCGCCGTTCCATCCGGCACACCCGTGGCTATCCGCTAGAAACTGCATCGACTGGCCCAATCCCGGTAAATTGCACCCGTTTGTTTCGAGCATTCTGGATGCTATTCGTTTCATAGAGGTATAGCTGATTCTCACGGGCCACTGGAGATCCCCTGTAGGAGCGGGCTTGCCCGCGAAGGCGGTGTATCAGCAGACGAACAGGTTGAATGACACACCGCTTTCGCGAGCAAGCCCGCTCCCACAGTTTTTGATCTTCAGTGGGGACTAGACCTCAATCAAATGCTTGAGCGGGTTGTAACTGCTTTTCAGCGTGGCCGCGACATCCAGAATGGCCTTCTCGATGCCATTCAGGTGCATGCAGGTCAGCTCGATGGCCGCGCTCTGGTTGCCTGCTTCGATGTACTCGATCAGCCGCAGGTGTTCATCGTCGCGGCAGGCCTCATGGCTGTCGTCATCCAGTGCCGCGGCATACAGCGACGCCCGGGAAATCAGCTTCTGGAACCAGTCGAGCAGCACCGGGTTGTTCAGGCTGCGGGCCAGCTTGATGTGGAACTCGCCGAGCAGGTGAATCAGCCGCTCGTGATCACCGCTTTGATGCGCCTCATCCTCCAGCAGCAAGTGATCGCGCAGGTCCTGGGTTACCGCGGTATCGCGACGACGGCACAGTTCACTGACGATACCGATCTCGACCAGACGCCGGGTTTCGAACAGCGAACGGATCTCCTCGTCACTGGGCAACGAAACCGATGCACCTTTATTAGGCTCGGTGGTGACCAGTCCATCGGCTTCCAATTGCTTGAGCGCGGCCCGGACAGACGTGCGGCTGACATTGAACAGCTCGGCCAACGAGGCTTCGCCCAGCTTCATTCCCGGACGCAGCGAGCGTTTGCTGATCGCCTCGTAAACCCCTTGGTAGACGCGGTCGACCGTGGTTTCCAGTTTCTTTTCCGTCATTCATCAACTCCTTCAGCCCTGTGCAAACAACCCTGGCGAATGAACGGCCATTGAAAAAGGGGCTTGCACGAGCAGGTTAATCCGGGTATTTCTAAATTGCATCCAGATTTTGCATACAATAATTAGAGGAATGCACCATTATGGGTCATCCAGTTGCAATTGAAGTGCGAAACGTCTCCAAACGCTATTCCGACGATCCGGGGCTTGCACCCGCCCTCGATAATGTATCGGTGGACATTGCCGACAACGAATTCTTCACCCTGCTCGGCCCATCCGGCTGTGGCAAGACCACCCTGTTGCGCACCATTGCCGGCTTCGAGCATGTCAGCGACGGCGAGATTCGCCTCGCGGGCGAGCCGGTCAATGACTTGCCGCCGTTCAAGCGTCGGGTCAACACGGTGTTCCAGAGTTACGCACTGTTTCCGCACATGAGTGTTGCGCAGAATATCGCCTTCGGCCTCGAGATGCAGGGCCTGGATCGCAAACTGATCCCGCAGCGGGTCGATGAGATGCTCGCGCTGGTGCAAATGCAGCACCTGGCCAGGCGCAAACCAGCCGAACTGTCCGGCGGCCAACAGCAACGGGTGGCTCTGGCCCGAGCCCTGGCGCCGAAGCCGAAAGTGCTGCTGCTGGATGAACCGCTGTCGGCCCTGGACCTCAAGCTGCGCAAGGAAATGCAGGTCGAACTCAAGCGCGTACAGAAAGAAGCCGGGATCACCTTCATTTTTGTCACCCACGATCAGGAAGAAGCGCTGACCCTGTCCGATCGCATTGCCGTGATGTCCGCCGGCAAAATCCTGCAAATCGGCACGCCCAATGAAATCTACGAACGCCCGCAGCACCAGTTCGTCGCGCAATTCATCGGCGATATCAACTTCCTCCCTGGCCACCTCAAGCGCGGCCAGCAGAACGAAAAACTCTTCGTACCCAGCGGCATGCCAGTGGAAATCCCCTGCCCGGCCCAGGGCTTTGACGGCAGCAAGGTGCAACTGGCGTTCCGCCCCGAGCGTTCGCAACTGGTCGAGCCAACCCAGCCCCACCACCTGCGCGGCGTGATCGAAGCCGTGCTGTATGTCGGCACGGCCACGCTCTACCAATGCCGTTTGAACAACGACATCAAGGTCATGCTGCGCGAGAACAACGAAGGCCTGAGCCACGGGCGGGCGGTGGGTGATCGCGTCGCGGTCAATCTGCCACCCCACGCCTGCCTGTTGATGGAGGCCTGAGATGAGCGTCAGCAGCACTTCCCCAGCCCTCAACCGCGCGCTGTTGCTCAGCCCGGTAGTCCTGACCCTGCTGGCCCTGATCGCCATTCCGCTGGGCATCATGGGCTACATCAGCCTGTTGCCGCGCAACGTCTATGGTGGCGTCGACTGGCAGGCCAACTGGCAATTGCAAAGTTATGTGCAGCTGTTTTTCCAGGAAGGTTTCGACGGTGAGCTTGAGCTCAATTGGGTCTACGCCCAGGCACTGATCCGTTCGGTATTCCAGGCCGGCGGCACCACGGTCCTGTGTTTCCTGTTCGGTTTCCCGGTGGCGCTGTGGATGTCGAGCCTCACGCCCCGGCGGCGCAACCTGATGGTGTTGCTGATCACCATCCCGTTCTGGACCAACCTGCTGATCCGCAACTACGCGTGGCTGATCATCCTGCGCGAACAGGGCTGGGTCGCCCAGAGCCTCAACGCGCTGTTGCCGCAGGCCGGCGGTATCACCCTGCTCTACAACGACTTCGCGGTCAGCGTCGGGCTGGTCTACAGCTTCCTGCCGTTCATGATTCTGCCGATCTATTCGACCCTGGAAAAACTCGACTGGCGCCTGGTGGAGGCGGCCTATGACCTGGGTGCCAACCGCTGGCACGCATTGCGCCGGATCATCCTGCCGCTGTCGATGCCGGGGGTGATTGCCGGTGCGTTGCTGGTGTTCGTGCCAAGCCTGGGCGCCTTCATTACCCCGGCCATCCTCGGCGGCGGCAAGACGCTGATGATCGGCAACCTGATCCAGCAGCAGTTCGGCACCGCGCGCAACTGGCCGTTGGGCAGCTCGCTGTCGTTCCTGTTGCTGGGGATCATGTTGCTGTCCCTGGTGCTTTACGCCCTCTATAGCCGCAATGCCGCCAAGACCCACCGCCCGGGAGCCCAAGCATGATTGCCCTGCACCTGAAAAAACTGCCGCTGACCCGTGAAGTCAGCCTGTTGATGCTGGCCTATCTGTACCTGCCGATTTTCGTGTTGATCGCCTACAGCTTCAACGCCAACCGCTCGGCGACGGTGTGGACCGAGTTCTCGCTGGACTGGTACGGGCGCATCCTGGCCAACCCGTCGATCCAGACCGCCGCGCTGAACTCGATCATCGTCGCCAGCATCGCCACGGTGTGCGCCACGGCGATTGCCTTGCTCGCGGCGCTGGCGACTTACCGGCCGTTCTACGGACAGAAAATGGTCGAAGGCGGGATCAACCTGCCGCTGATCCTGCCGGAAATCGTCACCGCCGTGGCCACCCTGCTGCTGTTCATGGCACTGGGGATCAAGCTCGGTTTGCTGACGGTGATCATCGCCCACATCGGCTTCTGCATTCCCTTTGCCTACCTGCCGATACGTGCGCGGCTCAATGACCTGGACAAGAGCCTGCTGGAAGCGGCGAACGACCTGTACGCCAACCCCTGGCAGGTGTTTCGCCGGGTGACCTTGCCGCTGTTGTGGCCGGCGGTGCTGTCCGGTTCGGTGCTGGCGTTCGTGGTCAGCCTCGACGATTTCATCATGACCTTCTTCGTCGCCGGACCGGGTTCGACAACCTTGCCGGTGTACATCTTCTCAGCCATCAAGGCCGGCGTGACGCCGGAGATCAACGCGATCTCGACCCTGATGCTGGTGATATCCATCGTGCTGGTGGTGCTGGCCTTCTGGCTGGGACAGCGCGGTAAACAACAATAAGCCTGGAGACTACGTTGATGAGCAAGAAAGTGAAAAGCCCCCGTTTCGCCGCTGCCAGTTTCGCCGTTGCCGGTCTGGCCTTGAGTTGCTTCACCGCGTTCACGGCGTTCAGCGCCCAGGCCGCCGAGCCCAAGGAACTGTTCTTCTACAACTGGACCGACTACTACCCGGTCGACCTGCTGGCCAAGTTTGAAAAGGAGACCGGCATCAAGGTCACCATGGACGGCTACGACAGTAACGAGACCCTGCTGGCCAAGTTGCAGGCCGGCGGCGCGGCCTATGACGTGATCGTGCCGTCGCAATCGATCATGCGCACCCTGATCAACCAGAACCTGCTGCTGGAGATCGACGCCTCGACCCTGCCAAACTTCCAGTACGTCAAACCGGCGTTCCGCGACCCGGGCTTCGACCCCGGCCGCAAGTTCTCGGCGCCGTACCTGTGGGGCACCACCGGGTTCTCCTATGACAGCGCACGGGTGCCCGGTGGCAAACTCGACGACTCGTGGAAAGAGTTCTTCGAGCCGCGCAAGGAACTGCAAGGCCAACTCGCCGCCCTCGACACCTCCAGCAGCGTGATCAACGCCGCCAGCCACTACCTGAATGTCGACGAATGCAGCGAAAACCCGCAGGACGCCAAGCGCATCCTCGAACTGCTGCAAAAACAGAAACCGTTCCTGAAGATGTACAGCTCGGACAACACCGTCGACCGTATGGCCAGCGGTGAAGTGATCATGATGCAGAACTGGAACGGCTCCACAGCGCGGGCCACCCTGCAGAAGAGCACCATCAAGTACGTGTATCCGAAAGAAGGCCTGGCGATGTTCCAGGACAACTTCGCCGTACCGAAAAGCGCGCCGCACCCCGGTAACGCGAAGATCTTCATCGACTGGATGATGAAACCGGAAAACGCCGCCGCCGTGTCCAACGCCATCGCCTACGCCAACGGCATCCAGAGCGACAAGCTGATCGACGCCAAATGGCGAGTCATGGACGCCATCAACATGCCCGACGAATTCGCCTCGCGCCTGCGCCCGGAAAAGGAATGCAGCAACAAGGCGCGTGAGCTGCAAGACCGTATCTGGGCGAAACTCAAGGGCTGATCCGAGACCGAGTCGCGGCCTTCGCGAGCAAGCCCGCTCCCACAGGGAACGCATTCCAGATGTGGGAGCGGGCTTGCTCGCGAAGAGGCCGGCCCTGACAACATACAACTTGAGGTATTCAATGACCCACCCCCACTGGCTGCGCAACGTGCGCCCCTACGGCGCCCCCGCCGAAGACCTGTTGATCGAAAACGGCCGGTTCAGCCAACGCCGCCCCGCTTCGAACGAAACCCTGTCGGCCACCGACATCGACGGCCAGAACCAGTTGCTCACGCCTGCACTGGTGGAAAGCCACGTGCACCTGGACAAAACCCTCTGGGGCCAGCCATGGCGCCCCAATAGCGCCGGCCCGACCCTCAAGGACTACATTGCCAACGAACGGCGCATCCTGCGCGAAGTCACCACACCGATTGCGCAACGGGCCGGCGCCCTGCTGGAAAACTGCATCGCCCGTGGCTCGCTGACCATGCGTTGCCACGTCGACATCGACCCGGAGTTCGGCCTGCGTCATGTCGAGGCCATGCAACAGCTGCGCGAACAATATCGCGACCTGATCGACCTGCAACTGGTGGTGTTCCCGCAAACCGGCCTGATCAGTCGCCCCGGCACCGCCGAATTGATGCGCGAAGCCATGGCCCTGGGCGTGGAGAACGTCGGTGGCCTGGACCCGTGCGGCATCGATAACGATCCGCTTGCGCAACTGGATTTCGTGTTCAAGCTGGCCAGCGAATTCGACCGTGGCATCGATATTCACCTGCACGACAAGGGTGAGCTGGGCCTGTGGCAGATCGCGCTGATCGCCGACTACACCGAGCGCTTCGCTCGCCAGGGCCGGGTGATGATCAGCCATGCGTACTGCCTGGGGATGTTGCCGTGGAGCCAGGTCAAACCGGTGGCCGGGCGCCTGGCGGTACTGGGTATTTCGCTGATGAGTTCGGCCCCGGCCGATTGCGCGGTGCCGCCGTTCCTGGCCCTGCGCGAAACCGGTGTGAATGTGTGCCTGGGCTCCGACGGCATTCGCGACGCCTGGTCGCCCATGGGCAACGGCGACATGCTGGAACGGGCGATGCTGCTGGCGTTCCGCTTCGACCTGAGCAAGGACGACGAACTGGCGGCGGCGTTCGCGGCGGCAACCGCCAATGGCGCCCAGGCACTGGGTTGCGAAGCCAATCGCCTGGCGATCGGCCAGCCAGCGGATTTCCTGCTGATGCCGGTGCAAACACTGGGTGAAGCGGTGGTTTCGCGGCCGCTGCGTCAGGTCTATCGCACGGGTCAATTGATTGCTGCGGGTGGCCGTTTGCTGGAAAGCCGGCTGTGAAGCGCATCGGCTTGCGGGCCAGTTGTGTGGTCGGCTTCGACGGCACCCGGCATGTGCTGTGGCGCGACGGCGAAGTGGTGTTCGCGGGCTCGCGCATTGAGTTTGTCGGGCGCGGTTATCCGGGCCCGGTCGATCAGTGGGTTGATTACGGCAATGCGCTGATCGGCCCCGGCTTCATCGATCTGGATGCCCTCGGCGACCTCGATTCCACGGTGCTGACCCTGGACAACGGCGACGAGCGCGACATAGGCCGGATGTGGTCGGCGCAGTATCTGGCGCGTGGATCGCGGGAAAGTTACAGCCCCGAAGAAGAAGTCTTCAAATACCGCTACGCCTTCACGCAACTGATCCGCAACGGCATCACCACGGCCATGCCGATCACCTCGATGTATTACCGCGAGTGGGCCGAGACCTACGACGAGTTTGCGGCCGTAGCCGATGTGTCGGCCGAGCTGGGGCTACGCACATACCTCGGCCCCAGCTACATGAGCGGCATGAGTTACTGGCAGGCCGACGGTACGCTGGCGCACCATTGGGACGAAGCCCGGGGCATGGCGGGACTGGATGCCGCTGAACAGTTTTTCCGCGATTTCGACGGCGCGAATGACGGCCTGATTCGCGGGGCGCTACTGCCGGACCGCATCCAGACTTGCACCCCGGCGCTGCTGCAGCGCACCGCCAAGCTGAGCCAGGAAATGAATGCACCGATGCGTTTGCATTGCTGTCAGGGTCTGGGCGAAATGGCGATGGTCGAGCAACTGCGCGGCGCCTCACCGTTGGGCTGGTTGCAGCAGCTTGGGCTTTTGAACCCACGCAGCCTGCTGCCCCACGGCATCTACACCCACGGCGATGACGACTTGCAGCGAGTCGTGGACGGCGGCGCCAGTCTGGTGCATTGCCCGGTGGTGTTCGCCCGCGATGGCGAGGCGCTGAACTCGTTCGGACGCTATCGGGCCAAGGGCATCAACTTCGCCCTGGGCACCGACACCTGGCCGGCGGACTTGCTGGACAACATGCGTCAGGGCTTGAACATCGCCCGCCTGATGGAGGGCGGTAATGACCTGACCAGCACGCTGGACCTGTACAACGCCGCGACACTCGGCGGCGCCACCGCTTTGGGGCGCGACGATCTCGGACGTCTGGCGCCGGGGTGCAAGGCCGACATCACCGTGTTCAACCTGCGCGCAATGCACCTGGGACCGTTATTCGATCCGCTGAAAAATCTGGTGCTGGCCGGTCGCGGTGACGACTGCATCGCCAGCTACATCGATGGCCGCTGCGTGATGCAGGACGGCCAGGTCAAGGGCATCGACTACTGCGCCCTGCAACGTCAGGCCCAACGGCAATTCGAAAGGCTGATGCGCAGCCACAGCGACCGGGCCTTTGGCCAACCGGACTGGAAAAGCCTGTTCCGGCCGGCCATCCCGTTCGCCGACGACTACAGCGCACAGGCGCCACTGAGCGCGATTGATCCCCTTTTTTAGAGAATTCTGCCCATGCAAAGCTTCGACTTCAGCCAACTGAGCCCCCGGGACAAATACAAGATCCTGATCGGCAGCGTCGTGCCACGGCCGATTGCCCTGGTCACCACCGTCGACGGCGAAGGCCGGGTCAACGCAGCACCGTTCAGCTTCTTCAATGCGCTGTCGGCCGACCCGCCCATCCTCGCCCTTGGCGTGGAAAACTACGACGACCAAAGCCCCAAGGACACCACCCGCAACATTCAGCTCAACCAGGAATTCACCGTCAATATCGTCAGCGATGCACTGGTGGAAGCCATGAACGTCTGCGCCGTGCCCTTCGCCCCCGGCTTCGACGAATTGACCGCCGCCGGCCTCACCGCCATCCCAGGCACCACGGTCAAATGCCCTCGCATCGGCGAAGCCCCGGTGGCGCTGGAGTGCCGGCGGATGATGGCGCTGTCCATCGGCCAGTCGCGGGAAATCATCTTCGGTGAAGTGCTGATGGCCCATGTGCGCGACGAACTGATCGATCCGAAAACCCTGTACATCGATCAATTGGGGCTGGATGCGATTGGACGCATGGGTGGGCATGGCTATTCACGCACGCGGGATTATTTCGATTTGCCGACACGCTCATTGCAGGCATGGACGGAAGCACCGGGCGGTGGGGAACGGTTTTGGCCGCTGGGCAAGTAGCCAGTTACACATAAACCTGTAGGAGCGAGCTTGCTCCGGGCGGCGATCCGACGATGGTCGTCAACGATACCGCTGGTAACCTGACACCCCGCGGCGCTCTCAGGTTCATCGCGAGCAAGCTCGCTCCTACAGGGGGGGGTCAGTGAAAATCCCGGCTACGCACAGTGATGCCATCCAGTAGCGGGCTCAAATCACTCAAGCGCCCGGCAATCAGGTGCCGGACCTCGCCCTCTTTCTCCCAACGCCCATCGACCTTGAGCAACTGCGAGCCGACCAGCACCCGGCGCTGTCGCTCGGCCAGGTCACGCCAGACCACCACGTTGACGTTGCCGAACTCGTCCTCAAGGGTGACGAACGTCACGCCGCTGGCGGTGGCCGGGCGTTGTCGGCCGGTGACCAGCCCGGCGACGCTGACCGGCCGACCGTGTTCGACGTCCAGCAACTCCTGCGAACTGCGGCAGCGCCGCGCCTTCAACTCACTGCGCAACAGGGCCAGCGGATGCGGTCCGAGGGTGGTGCCGACACTGGCGTAATCGGCTTGCAGGTCCTCGCCCACGGTGGGTTTGGGCAACGACACCGCGTCCTCCTCCCGGCTCGGCAGGCCGGCAAACAAACCCAGCTGCTTTTGTACCCCGGCCACTTCCCAGCGTGCCCGGTGCCGGTCGCCGGCCAGGCCACGCAACGCGCCGGCATCGGCCAGTTGCTCCCGGGCGCGGGCATCGAGTCGCGCCCGTTCGCCGAGGTCGGCGATGTCGGCAAACGCGCCTTTCGAGCGGGCCACCTCGATGCGCCGCGCATCGTCCTCACGAAAGCCCTTGATCATGCGCATGCCCAGGCGAATCGCCGGCTGCGCACCACTGACCGGTTCCAGGCTGCAATCCCAGTCACTGGCGCGCACGTCCACCGGGCGAACCTGCAAATGATGACGGCGAACGTCCTGCAGAATCTGGTCCGGGCTGTAGAACCCCATCGGCCAACTGTTGATCAGGGCACAGGCGAAGGCCGCCGGCTCATGGCATTTCAACCAGCAACTGGCGTAAGTCAGCAAGGCAAAACTGGCGGCGTGGGACTCGGGAAAACCGTAGCTGCCAAAGCCCTTGATCTGCTCGAAGATCTGCGCGGCAAACTCCGGCGTGTAGCCCTTTTTTTTCATGCCGGCGGCCAGTCGATCCTTGTGCGGTTCCAGCCCGCCATGGCGCTTCCAGGCGGCCATGGAGCGGCGCAACTGATCGGCCTCGCCGGGGCTGTAGTCGGCGGCGACGATGGCGATCTGCATCACTTGTTCCTGAAACAGCGGTACACCCAGTGTGCGTTTCAACACCTCGCGCAACTCTTCGGAGGGGTAGCTTTCGAGTTCTTCCTTGTTTCGTCGCCGCAGATAGGGATGCACCATGCCGCCCTGAATAGGTCCGGGGCGAACGATGGCCACCTCGATCACCAGGTCATAGAACTTGCGGGGCTTGAGCCTGGGCAGCATCGACATTTGCGCCCGGGATTCGATCTGGAACACGCCGATGGTGTCGGCGCGGCCGATCATGTCGTAGGTTTGCGAGTCTTCAGAGGGGACCGTCGCCAGACTCAAATCCAGATTGCGATGACGGCGCAACAGATCAAAGCAACGGCGTATCGCACTGAGCATACCCAGAGCGAGGATATCGACCTTCAGGAGACCGACCGCGTCCAGGTCGTCCTTGTCCCACTGAATGATGGTGCGTTCGGCCATCGCGGCGTTTTCCACCGGCACGAGGTGGTCCAGCGGCTGCTCGGAAATGACGAAGCCGCCGGGGTGCTGGGACAGGTGCCGGGGGAACCCGATCAGTTGCCGGGTCAAACTCAGTACCCGGCGCAGCACCGGGCTTTCGGGGTCGAAACCGCCTTCACGCAGGCGCTCCACGGGCGGTGTTTCATCACTCCAGTGACCACAGCAATCGGCCAGGGCATTGATCTGGTCTGGCGGCAGACCCAACGCCTTGGCCACGTCACGCACTGCACCGGCTGCATGGTAAGTACTGACCACGGCCGTCAGTGCCGCACGGGTTCGACCATAGCGCTGGAACACGTACTGCAAGACTTCTTCGCGGCGTTCGTGCTCGAAGTCCACATCGATATCCGGCGGCTCGTTGCGCTCCCTGGAGAGAAATCGTTCAAACAGCATGTTCATTCGCTCGGGGTCGATCTCGGTGATGCCCAGGGCGAAACACACCGCCGAGTTGGCCGCCGAGCCTCGGCCCTGGCAGAGAATCTTCTCGCGCCGGGCGAAGGCGACGATGTCCTGAACGGTCAGGAAATAGCTTTCATAACCCAGCTCGGCGATCAGCCCGAGCTCCTTGTCGATCAGCCCGCGAACCTTGTCGCTTGCACCGTCGGGCCATCGCTCGCGAATGCCGCGCTCGGTCAACTCCCGCAGCCAGGATTCCGCGCTGTGCCCTTGCGGTACCAGTTCGCGGGGATATTGATAACGCAATTGGCCGAGATCAAAGGTACAGCGCCGGGCAATGGTCAGCGTTTCTGCCAGCAACTCTGGCGGATAAAGCGCCTGCAGCACGTCGAGGCTGCGCAGATGGCGTTCGCCGTTGGGATGCAGGCGCAACCCGGCATCGGCCACCGGCAGGTGATGACGGATCGCCGTCATGGTGTCCTGCAAGGCGCGCCGGCCGCGAGCGTGCATGTGCACATCGCCGCTGGCCACTGGGGGAATCCGCAGCTCCCTGGACAGGGTCAACAGATTATTCAAACGCTGGGTATCGTCCTGACCGCGGTGCAGTTGCACCGCCAGCCACAGGCGTTCGGCGAAAACCTGCTTCAGCCAGCAGCCCTGTTCGAAGTCATCCACCGCGTCCGGCACCCACAACGCCAACAGCCCCGGCAACGGTTCGCTGAAGTCCTCGCGCAGCACCTGATACTGGCCTTTCTGCGTGCGCCGCCGGGCGTGGGTGATCAATCGGCACAGCGCCTGATAGCCCTCGGGGTTCTCCACCAGCAGCACCAGCTTCGGACCGTTCTCGATGCGTATTTCACTGCCGATGATCAGCGGCAACTCCACGGACTTCGCCGCTTGCCAGGCGCGAACGATGCCCGCCAGGGTGCACTCGTCGGTCATCGCCAGGGCTTGATAACCCTGTTCTTTCGCACGCTGGAACAGCTCGAGGGCGCTGGAAGCCCCGCGCTGGAAGCTGAAGTTCGACAGGCAGTGCAATTCGGCATATTCGATGCTCATGCGAACCAGCCCTGCAGCCACAACGGGCCGTCCTCACCGACCGCCCGGTAGGCCCAGCCCTGTTGGCCGGCACGGGTTTCGATCAGGTAATAGTCACGACGTACGTCGTCACCGTCCCACCAGCCGGACTCGATACGCTCCGGCCCCATGAGGATGCGCGCCGAGCCCTGATGCACGGCCAGCGGTTCAGTCAGCAGCCAGCCCGGCCGTTTCACGGCGGCCGGCACCGCGCAAGGCTGGCTGTCGGCACTGGCCTGCCACGCGCACTCGGGGCGGTGATCGGCCTGGAAACGCAAGCCATGCACCGCGTCATCCCCCAGCCGTGCACGCAGGCGTTCGCGCAACTGCTCCCAGGGCAGGGACTGTTGCGGGCGATCGTCGAACAGTTCCCGATGCTGGGGCACGAAGGCCGGCAAATCCTCGGCGCGCAAGCGAAAGCCGCGCACCGGCGCCTCGACCTGGACTTGCTCCAGCCGCCCCCGGGCCAGCTCGAAGAGCATCGCCGGATCGCGCTCGGCGCTGAGCAGGCCGACCTTGATGACCGTGTCCGGCAACCCGGCATGCTCCAGATGCAGGTCGAAACGCTGTACGCCGCTGTCGCGACCGCAGAGGAACGCCGACAGGTCGCCAGTCAACCGGCGCAACGGAAACAGCAAGGCTTGATGGGACTGCACATCGAAATTGAGCTCGATACGCACATCGAAGCGGTCCGGCGGCAAGTAAAACGCCAGCGCCAGCCGCCGCAAACCGGACAGGGCATCCAGATGCTTGAGCACCTGGACCTCGAAACGCCGGGCCAGGCTGTGCCTGGGCAACGCCTGCACCTGGCTCAAGGTGCGCAGGCCCATGCGCGACAAGGCCGTGGCGACCGATGCGTCGAGGCCGACCCGGTCGACGGGCATTTGCCCCAGATGATGCTGCAAGGCTTGATCGTCCGGCACCACCAGACCGTCATAGACGTTGGCCAGCACCCGCGCCGCCACCGGGTTGGGCGCGGCCACGATGCGGTGCCGAAACCCCAGCTCACCGAGCTCACGGCGCAAAAGCGCTTCGAATTGCGGCCAGGCACCGAACAGGCCGAGACTGGATTCGATCTCGAACACCACGGCCCGGGGGTAATGCACGCTGACCTGGGAACTGAAGCGATAGGCCCAGGCGGCGAGAAACTGCTGCCAGTGTTCGATTTCAGCGGCATCGTATTCGGCCGTGACAAAACCTTTGCTCAAGGCCTGTGCCGCGCTCATGGACTGGCCGGGACGCAAGCCCAGCGCCCGCGCCGCACCGTTGACTGCCTGCAGCACCCGGCGCTGGGCCGGGCCGGTCAGCAACGCCAGGGGTTCCTCGGGATCGGCGCGCTGACGCAGTACCGCGTCCAGCGCCAATTGCGGGAAAACAATGCAGACCCAGCGCATGGCAACCTCAATGCCCCACGGCGAAGGCAATCGGCGCCGAACGGGCCAGGCCGCCACGGCACTTGAGTACACGCAGTTGTGCCGGTCGGGCATCGATGGCGATGCGCAAGGCCGCCGGCGAAGGGTTGATCGCTTCACTGAGGGGACGATAGGCGAAGGCCAGGGTCTGGCCGGTTTCCGCCGCCACCTGCAAGCGGCGCAAGGCGCGGTCATCGGCCTTGTGCGGCCAGCACAGCACCGCACCGCAACTGCCCGAGCGCAGGCATTGTTCCGCGGCCCACAGCGCATCGCGCTCGCCGGCCTGGATGATCGACAACTGACGCAGATCGACCCCGGCGCTCTGCCACGCCTGGGGATACGGCAAATAAGGCGGCGCCACCAGCACGATGCGCTCGCCCGCCGCCGACAGCCGTGCCAGTGTCGGCCACACCAGTTGCAACTCGCCCACGCCCTGCCCGGCCAAGAGGATTTCCGTCAGCGCCGCCTCCGGCCAGCCTCCGCTGGGCAATGCGGCGTCCAGCGCGGCATGCCCGGTGGGTTGCGGGCTGGCGGCCGCTGGCGCAGGCCTGCCCTTCCAGACCTGGCCAGCATTGAACAGCGTATCCAGCGCAACGACGGCACCCATCAGCCTTGCCTCACCAGGCCACAGAACACGCCTTCGATGGCCAGGTCCCGGTCGGCTTCGACAATAATCGGCTGGTAGGCCGGGTTGCGTGGCAGCAGGCGAACCACATCGCCGACCCGCTCGAAGCGCTTGATGGTGACTTCGCCGTCAAGCCGCGCCACGACGATCTGGCCGTTGAGCGCCTCCGGATTGCGGTGCACGCCCACCAGATCGCCGTCGAGAATACCGTCCTCGATCATCGAGTCACCCCGAACCCGCAGCATGTAGTCCGGCACCCGCGAGAAGATCGACGGATCGAGCAGCAAGCGGCTATGGACCTCCGCATCGGCCCCGATCGGCGCACCGGCCGCAACCCGGCCGAGCACCGGGATGTCCAGCAACTCGGGACGCGGTGGCTGCCCGAGCAGGCGAATGCCCCGGGCCTGGTGCGGGTTGACCTCGATAAACCCGGCTTCGGTCAGCGCCAGCACATGCTTGCGCGCCACGCTACGGGAGGCAAAACCGAACACCTCGCTGATTTCAGCGAGGCTCGGAGGCTGACCATGCTCGGCGATGCGATCGCGGATGAAGGTCAGGATGGCGGTACGGCGGGGAGTCAGAGTCGTCATGGAGTACATTTGTACTCTTTTGGCTTTTGCCTGGCAAGGACCGTGTAGGAGCGAGCCTGCTCGCGAAAACCGTCCAGGCGCACCGGTTCCTCCAATTGCATCGCTTTATCGTTCGCGTCCATCGCGAGCGAGCTCGCTCCTACAGAGGGGCCGGCCAGACCGGAAAGATATGCCCACGGATAAATCCCGCGCTCATGACCATCGCTGAACACCAGTTGCAGTCCATACCCCTGCGAGTGCAATTCAATAACCCGAACCCGCGCATCGACCATCGGCGTCATCCCCCGCATACGAAACGCCCGGCACTGCGAACACGGGCACTGCCGACGCAGTTCGGCGTGGTCCAGCCACTGCTCGCGACCATCCGGCCAGTTCAGTCGCAACTGCTGTTTGCTCCGTGAATTACCCACCGCCAGCGGATTCATTGCAGTTGACTCAAGGCAATGCGCACGGCCTTGCGCACTTCCGGGTCGCCGTCGTCCTGTGCGGCCTGCAATGCCGCGATGGCCCGCGGGTCGTTCAATTCGCCCAGGGCCAGCGCGGCCTCCTTGCGCAGGTTGCTGATGCGGTGGCCGAGGGTGTCGATCAGCGCATCGAGCGCAGGTACAAATCGCAAGCGACCGAGGCTGCGGGTGGCGCGCAGGCGCACTTGCCAGTAATCGTCACCCAAGGCATCGATCAGGGCCGGGCCGGCGTCGAGGTGGCCGACCTTGCCCAGGGTGGTGGCGGCTTCTTCGCGGACTTGCCAGGCGGTGTCCCGCAAGGCTTGGCGCAGGGCCGGCAGCACCTGCGCGTCAGACGCCAGGCCCAACGCCCCGGTGGCGGCACGCCGTACGTCGGTGTCCGGGTCATCGCTGGCCAACCGCGCCAGCGCCGGCAAGGCCTCGAGTTGCTTAAGCCAGCCGAGCACACCTACCGCTTCGCGGCGCACACCGGCGCTTTCATCGTCCAATGCCCGTGCAGCCGCATCGGCGGCATCGGGGCAACGCAACTCGCGCAAGGCCCTGAACGCGGCAATGCGTACGCCAGTGTCGGCGTGCCCGGTCCACGGCAGTATGACCCGGCCCGCCGCCTCGCTCTTGAGCAGGCTAAGGCTTTGCGCAGCGGCCGCCTGCACCGCCGGGGATGGATCAGTCAGCGCCTGGCACAACGCTTCGACCACGGGCTCGTCCTCCCAGGCTTCCAGCAACCGCGCGGCTTCGGCGCGAACGTCGGCAATCGGGTCTTCGGCCAGTCGATCGATCAACCACAGCAGGCCGTCCGGTTCCTCAAGATCGGCCAACTCGATCAACGCGATCCGGCGTACACCGGGGTCGTCATCGGTCAGGCGCGGCTGCAGGGCAAGAATGTCGTCGTTATCGGTTACATCGAATAGTGAGGTCATAGGGCAAATCGCGGCAGTTTGTTTTCAGGGGGAAGGCCGAGCGGATTCAGGCGCGGCAGCTGCCGGCCGTCTTCGTGGCGCAGGAGTTCGAGGCAATGACGCTTCAGGTGCGAGAATTCAGGGCGGGTCACCAGCTCCGTGCTGCGCGGCCTGGGGAAGTCCAGGCGCAGGTCTTCGATGATCCGCCCGGGGCGTGAACTCATGACCAGCAAGCGGTCGGCGAGGAACAGCGCTTCGTCGATGTCATGGGTGACAAACACCACGGTGGTGCGGATGCGCGTCCAGATGTCCAGCAGCAGTTCCTGCATGTTCAACCGGGTCAGGGCATCGAGGGCACCGAAGGGTTCATCCATCAGCAACAGGCGCGGGCGGTTGACCAGCACCCGGGCAATTTCCACCCGTTGCTGCATGCCGCCGGAGAGCTGATCGGGCCAGCGCCCGGCAAACCCTTCGAGCCCCACCAGGGCGAGGATTTCATCCGCCGCCTTGTGCCGTTCGGCCTTGCCGACGCCACGCATTTTCAAGCCGAACGCCACGTTGTCACGCACCGTGCGCCACGGAAACAAGGTGTGCTGCTGGAACACCATGCCGCGTTGTGGCGATGGCCCCGATACCGGCGCGCCATCCACGTTCAAGGTGCCGGTGCGCGGTTGCAGGTGCCCCGCCAACGCGCCGAGCAAAGTCGACTTGCCGCAGCCGGACGGCCCGAGAATGCACACGAACTGTCCCGGTTCGATCTGGCAATCGAGACCCTGCACCGCTTCGAAGGCCGCTTGGCCCTCGCCCAGGCTGATTGACAGCCCGCGAATATCGATACGTCCTTGCAGGTGTTGAAAAACGCTCATCAGGCTTTTCCTCGTGGTCGATGCCAGGGCGTGAACAGCCCGCCCAGACGTTTGATCAGCAGGCTGCTGCCCATGCCGAGCACGCCGATCAGCAACATGCCGACGACGATGTCGGCGTAGTTCTGGATGGTGTAGGACTCCCAGGTGTAATAACCAATGCCGAACTGGCCGGAGATCATTTCTGCCGTGACCAGGCAGAACCACGAGGTGCCCATGCCGATGGCCAGGCCGGTAATGATGCTGGGTCCGGCCCCGGGAAGTACGACCTCCAGCAGGATTGCCCGGCGCCCTGCCCCGAGGCTTTTCGCCGAGGCGATCAGCCGCGGGTCGACGCCTTCGACGCCATGCACGGTGTTGAGCAGGATCGGGAACAGTGCGCCGGTGAAGGTGATGAACACCATCGACAGTTCCGACGAAGGAAACATCAGGATCGCCAGGGGAATCCACGCCACCGCCGGGATCGGGCGCAGCACTTCCAGGGGCGGCAGCAGCAGGTCTTCGGCCCATTTCGAGCGACCGATGGCCAGGCCCAGGGCCACACCGATGATCAGCGCGGCGAGGTAGCCGGCGAATACCCGGCCAAGGCTGCTGCCCAGGTGTTGCGCGAGTTTGCCCGAGTCGCCGAGGCCGAGGGCGGCTTCAATGACCGCCACGGGTGTCGGGACGTTGGCGAAGGTCACCAGGCCGAGGTTCCAGTGGTGGCTGGCGGCGAGTTGCCAGAACAGCAGGCAGAGCAGCAAGGACGCGGCTCTGGGGATCCAGCGTGAATATGATCGGTACACAATTATTCCTCTCAACCCACCTCCTGTAGGAGCGAGCTTGCTCGCGAAGAACGCCAACGATTACGCGCTCTGTCTGACGGATCGCGTTGTCCGGACGTTTTTAGCGAGCAAGCTCGCTCCTACAGGGGGCTGTGGTGTTTCGGCTGTTAGCGAACAGCCACGGCTTGTGCGGTAGCATCGGTGAAGTCGTACACTTTCCCGCCCTGGGCGGTGGCGAACTGCTGGGCCTGGCCCTTGAGCAGGAACGCACTGAGTCGCCCTTTCGCATCACTGGCAAACCACGCCTGATCCGCCAGCAACTTGATCCCGCTGTCGCTGGCCTGGGTGTACACCGCGCGGATGTTTTTGCCTTCCTGCTTCAGGGCGGCCAACGCCGTGAACGCCAGCTCCGCCGACGCGTACTGGCGGACTTTCGGTTCGCCGCGGACCCAGATCTCGGCCACGTGGCTGAAGTCGGTGATGCCTTTGCCGCTCGACGCATCCACCGCTTTAAGCGGCGTCTGCGCGTAGTTGGCCAGTTGCGCTGTGTAGTCCAGGTTCGACGCCTTGAACGCGGCGCGAATGTATTGGTCGTCGATGAAGGTATTCAGATCGAGACCGCGATCGGCCTTCTTCAACAACTTCAGGGTATCGATGGCAGTGCCCACGGCCTGACGGTATTCCGGCTTCCAGCTCAGGTCACGGGTCTGCACGCCGAGGGGGCCATGGAACAGGTAGTTGACCTCGGCATCGACCCCGGTGACCTTGGCGATCAGCTCGCTGTATTTCTCCGGTTCAGCCGCCAGCAACTGGTTGGCTTCGATACTCGCCCGCAGGTAAGCGACGACGATTTCAGGGTACTGCCTGGCATAGGCCTGATCGACCAGCGCACCGTGGAAGGTCGGCGCGTTGGCCTGGGAGCCGTCATAAATCTTGCGGGCGAAACCACGGCTCGGGAACAGTTCGGCGAAGGGCACGAAGTCGGCGTGAGCATCGATCTTGCCGGCCTGCAACGCGGAGCCGGCGACTTCCGGCGGCTGGGCGATGATGTTCACGTCCTTGAGCGGGTCCCAGCCCTGCGCCGCGACGGCGCGCAGCAACATGCCATGGGCGGTGGAGGCGAACGGCACGGAGATGCTCTTGCCCTTGAGCTCGGCCAGCGACTGCACGCCGGATGCACTCGGCACCACGATGCCGTTGCCGCTGCCCTTGGTGCTGCCCGACAGCACGCTGATAAACAGGCTGTGCTTGCCCGCCGTTTCAAAAGCCACACCATTGAACGCACCGGGGAAATCGGCCATGGCGCCGAAGTCGAGTTTGCCGGCCACCATCTCGTTGGTCAGGGGTGCGCCGCTGGTGAAGTTTTTCCACTGCACGTCGTATTGGGCGTCTTTATAGGGGCCCTCGTGGGGCAGGTATTTGTCCAGCAGACCCAA
The DNA here is from genome assembly GCF_047324915.1 of Pseudomonas sp. Pseusp16. Lineage (NCBI taxonomy): Bacteria > Pseudomonadati > Pseudomonadota > Gammaproteobacteria > Pseudomonadales > Pseudomonadaceae > Pseudomonas > Pseudomonas sp. Pseusp16. The sequence goes on from NZ_CP168522.1 coordinate 2,069,201, forward strand.
CTCACGAATCAACAGGCCACCGGCGGCGCAGTTGATGGTGGTGTCCTGGGTGCCGATGGCAATGCGGATGGTTTCGGCTGACGCCGACAAGGTGAAGGAAGCCAGTACCAGACCGGCCAAAGCTGCACGCAACATCATGAGTGTTTCCCCTCGAATCATTTATTGGATGTTCGTCTCCGCCGCGATCAGGGCGCGGTGGGAAACGAGGGGTGTTTTGAAGCAGGCGTCCGGTGGTGGCCGGATGGCTTTTGTGTCGTATTTACTGGCCTCATCGCTGGCAAGCCAGCTCCCACAGGTTTCGTGGTTGTTTTCACAATCTGAGGGACAGCACAAATCACTGTGGGAGCGGGCTTGCCCGCGAAGGCGTCCTGTCAGTCAACGCAATAAATAAGGAATCTCCACTTTCACCGCCCCGGTCGGGCAGTCCTTTTCACAGGGCATGCAGTACCAGCATTCGTCGAACGCCATATAGGCCTTCTGCGTGGCCGGGTTGATCGCCAGCAGGTCCATCGGGCAAACGTCGACGCAGACGGTGCAGCCTTTGTGGGCGATGCAAAGGTCCTCGTCGACCGTGACCGGTGCGTTGGAGCGGAAGAAGATTTCCTGGGGTTGATAGGCCATGTTCACTCTCTCTTTCGTTGACGGCATCACGCCGCGTCGGCGCCGACCCGCAATCGGTCGTAGGCCTGCATTTCATCGGCGTCGAGCGGGATGATGTAGGGCTCGACGGCTTTCTTGAAACTGGTCATCAAACCGTTTTCGCCTTTCTTCAAGTGGCAATGGCAAAACCAGTCGTTGTCGTTGCGCTGCGGGTGATCGACGCGATAGTGGTACAGCCCCCAGCGACTTTCGGCGCGGAACAGTGAAGCGCGGGCGGCCATTTCGGCGCAGTCGCGGATCATGCTGACTTCCATGGCACGCATCAGCTCGTGGGCGTTGTGGGCCTTGATCTGGTCGAGGTCGCGCTGGATGTCGCTGAAACGTTGCAGGCCGATCTGCATCTTCTTCGTCACTTTCGGCGGTTGCAGGTAGTCGTTGACGAAGCGCCGCAGCTTGTACTCGACCTGCGCGGGTGGCAGGCCGTGTTCGCGATCCAGTGGCGCATAGACCCGTTGTTTTTCGGTTTCGATCTGCCGGGCATCCAGCGCTGAAAACTCACGTCCGGCGACAAAATCCGCCGCGTTGTGGCCGGCGAACCAGCCGTAGGTGAACGCGCCGAGCATGTAGTTGTGCGGCACCGCGGCCATGTCACCGGCCGAGTACAAGCCCTTGACCGAGGTCTCGGCCTTCTCGTTGACCCACACCCCCGACGCCGAATGCCCGCTGCAAAAGCCGATTTCCGAGATGTGCATCTCGACCATCTGCGTGCGGTAGTCGGTGCCGCGATTGGCATGGAACTGGCCGCGACTCGGACGCTCGTTGCTGTGCAGGATCTCCTCGATGTTCTGGATGGTTTCCTCGGCCAGGTGATCGAGCTTGAGGAACACCGGACCGTTACCGCTTTCCAGTTCCTGATGGAACTCCCACATCATCTGTCCACTCCAGTAGTCACACTCGATGAAGCGCTCGCCCTTGTTGTTGGCGGTGTAGCCGCCCAAGGGACCGGTGACGTAGGCGCAGGCCGGGCCGTTGTAATCCTTGATCAGCGGGTTGATCTGGAAACACTCCAGGTTCGCCAGCTCGGCCCCGGCGTGGTAGGCCATTGAGTAGCCATCGCCGGCATTGGTCGGATTTTCGTAGGTGCCCATCAGGTAGCCCGAGGATGGCAACCCCAGGCGTCCGGCGGCACCGCAGGCGAGGATCACCGCTTTGGCCTTGATCACATGGAAGTCAGCGGTTCGGCAATCGAAGCCCATCACGCCGTTGACCGTACCCTCTTGATCCGTCAGCAATCGGGTGCAGACCAGCCGGTTGGTAATGGTCACCCGCGCGCGCTTGAGCTGCCGGTACAGGACTTTTTTGATGTCGTGCCCTTCCGGCATCGGCAACACATAAGCGCCCATGTGGTGGACCTTCTTCACCGCGTAGTCGCCGGTTTCGTCCTTCTCGAATTTCACGCCCCAGCGGTCCAGCTGCTCGATGGTTTCGAAGCTATGGGTCGCGTAGGCGTACACCGCAGCCTGGTTGACGATGCCGTCGTTGGCGATGGTGATTTCCTTGGTGTATTGCTCCGGCGTCGAGTGGCCGGGAATGATCGCGTTGTTCAGGCCGTCCATGCCCATGCTGATCGCGCCGCTGCGCTTGACGTTGGCCTTGTCGATCAACAGCACCCGCAGGTCGCGGTTGCGTTCCTTGGCCTTGATCGCTGCCATCGGGCCGGCAGTGCCGCCGCCGATCACGACGATGTCGTATTCCTGTTCGAGGGTGTTGCGTGTCATGTTCAAGCCCCTTTGTGCCGGTCGATCCGCAGGCGGTACTGGAAGGCATCGCCACGGTAGTAAAGGTGTTCGAAGTCCAGCGGCCGACCCTCGGCATCGTGGGTCAGGCGCTCGATACGCATGATCGGCGAGCCAGGTTCGACGTTCAGCGCCCGAGTCAGGTCGCTGTCGGCCAGTACCGCATCGATGGCCAGGTCGGCGTGCCCCAGGGTCAGGCCGCAGTCGTTTTCCAGGATCTGGAAAATGTCGCGAGTGACCAGGTCGGCTTTTTCCAGGCGCTCGCCAACGGCCTTGGGCAGGTAAGTGATTTCCAGGGAAATCGGCTCGCGATTGATCAGGCGCACCCGTTTGATCTGCGCCACGACCTCGCCTTCGGCGACCTGCAAACGCTCGGCGACGAGCTTGTCGGCGGCAATGAACCTGAAGCTGCGCAGGCGGTTGATCACCTCATATCCTCGACCGGTCATGGACTCGGCCAGGCCTTGCAGGGTACTGACGTTCTGGAAGGTTTTCGGCTTGGCGACGAAGGTGCCTTTGCCGTGGATCCTGAAAATCAGCCCTTCCTTTTGCAGGTCACCCAAGGCTTGGCGCACGGTGATGCGGCTGACCTTGAACAACGCGCCAAGCTCGCTTTCGGAAGGCATCTGGCTGTCTTGCGGGTATTCACCGTCGAGGATGCGCGCGCGCAGCACGTCTCGCAGCTGGGTGTGCAACGGGACGCTGCTCAGGGATAGAACGTTATCGGTCATGGCAGATCGCTTGTTATAACGAGTTATGACGTGATCTTAGAGAGGTAATGACAAGCTTGAGAAATACCGAATGCGCATAAGGTTAGATGCACAACGCAATCCAAAACTGTAGGAGCGAGCCTGCTCGCGATAAACCCGAGAACGCCGTGGGGTGTCAGGCTTCCAGCGTTATCGTTGACGACCATCGCGAGCAGGCTCGCTCCTACAAGGGATTGTGTGCGGTCTGAAGAATCAGTGGCGCTTGAGGATCTGGTCCATGACCCAATCGGTCTTCAACGCCTGCCCGGCCACGGCCGGATGCTGCGCGTCACCACGTATGTGCGCATTCATGCCCAATACGTGGTGCCACTGGATGTGCGCGTGATGCTCGATGTTCAGGCTGAGATGTTCATCAGTGTGCAGCTCGACCGGGTGCTCGTCGAACACTGAAAACGTGATCCGGCCTTTACTGCCAATCACTTCGACCCGGTCTTCACGGCGATCGGCAACGAAGTTCCAGCAGCCCATCCCCAGTGCCCCGCTGGCAAACCGCCAGGTGGCGCTGACGGCATCTTCGGCCGCGTACAAGCCGGCCTGCCGTGCGGTGAACCCGGCGACTTCGACGATATCGCCGAGCAGGTACTGAAACAGGTCCAGGCCATGGCTGGCCAGATCGGCGAAGTAGCCGCCACCGGCAATCGTCGGGTCAGTGCGCCAGTTATCGGTGCCGTTTCGGTCCGCTGCCGACGGGGCTTTGGTGAGCGTCCAGCTCAAGTGCCGGACCTCGCCGATCCGCCCCTCCTCCAGCCATTGCCGCACTTGCCGGAAGCGTGGCAGCGAACGTCGGTAATAGGACACGAACAGGTGCAGCCCCGCATCGGCAAACACCTGCTGCATCTCGCGGCTTTGCCCGGCGTTCAGCGCCATCGGTTTCTCGACGCAGCAATGCTTGCCGGCGGCGGCCACCTGCAAGGCATAAGCGTGATGGCTGTCAGGTGGCGTGGCGATGTACACCGCGTCGACCTCGGGATCGTCGATCAGCGCTTGCGCATCGGTGTAGACCCGAGCGATGCCGTGGCGCGCGGCGTAGTCGGTGACGGCTTCCAGGCGCCGGCCCATCACCGCCACCAACGCCGATCCGGATGCCTTGTAGAAGGCCGGTGCGCTTTTGCGTTCAGCGACACTGCCACAACCGATCATGCCCCAGCGCACCACGTTCATAGGCTCTCCCTGCTTCTCAGCCGATGCGCAATGCGCGCAGGTCCGGTCGACCGTCCTTGAGCGGCGGGCACCAGTAGTAGCCGCCGGTGACCGGACGGCTGATGCGGTACAGGCCGTCGGTGATGCCGTCTTCCAGGCCACTCATGCGACGCAGTTGGGCTTCGAAGGCATCGAGGGAAAAACCGAAGGCCAGGAACATCAGGCCGGCGCGGTCACCTTCGATCCACGGCATCGAGCGGCGCACCACGAAGGCCTCAGGCGCAAAGCTTTCCTGGGCGGTGCGTTTGACGTGGGCGGAAACCGGCGCGTCGTCGATCTCCTCGTTATCGCTCAAGCGCCGGCCCATGATGTTGTCTTTTTCATCCGCCGACAGCGCATGGAAACCTTTCAAGTCATGCTGCCACTGCTGGATCGCGGCAAAGCTGCCACCCACCGTACCGTCCGCGCCCTCACCGACCACGGCGGCGCTCACGGCGGCTTCGTCGTGTGGGTTCTCGGTGCCATCCTCGTAGCCGGTCAGGTCATGGCCGCTCATGTGGCGGAAGGTTTCGTTCATCTGCACCAGGCGCAACGCCGGGGCCAATGCCGCTGCGATGGCGTTGCTGCGGTTGAGCAACTCACCACGGTCTTCACCGTGCAGCCAGCACCAGAGCGCCTGTTGGGTCGATGGATTATCGACGCCGACACCGGTCAGTGCCGGGAAAACGCGCAGGCCTTCGATCTGCCCGTCCAGCGCCTTGACCAGGGATTCACCGAAGCCGACCACCACCGATTTGCCGTCCACCAAGCCTTGCAGGTTATCGAGCGCGGTCGGTAGAGCAGCGACGGATTCGAGAGCGAAGAACATATGGCGGGCTTGAGGCGGAACGGGGGTGGCGAGAATGCCCGGCTGGTAATGACTCATATGAACTCCTCGAAAAAGAGCTCGGAGTTTAACCGGAGTACGAGGGTTTGTGTGCTGTCAGAGGCCACACAAGCCCCTCTCATTACAAGGAGATCAAACCGCGCTGGGGCTTTCGTTGCGGAACGCACTCGGGCTCATGCCGGTCCAGCGCCTGAAAGCCCGGCGAAAGCTGCGCACGTCGCTGTAGCCGACTTCCTCGGTGATGCGCTCGATGGACATGTCCGGGTTGGCCAGCAGGCTCATGGTGCGGGCCTGGCGCACTTGTTCCAGCAGTGTCTCGAACGTCAGGGCATGTTCGGTGAGGCGGCGGCGCAAGGTGCGGCTGCTCATGTTCAGGTCGCCGGCGATTTTCTCGATGTGGCTGCCCTCGGTCAGGTCCCGGGCAATCGCCCGTTCAACCGCCTGGATCAAATCCATTTTCCGGTGCACCTGCGCAGCTTCCAGTTCGAGCAACTTCACTGCCTGACGCAGGGCCAGGGAATGGTGATTGGGCAAGTGAACGTCCAGCCAATACGCATCGATCACCATGCGGTTCTGCAGGCAACCGAAACGCACGTCCGGCCCCAGCAGGCGCGAATATTCGCTGAGATAGTCCGGCGCGGCATGCATGAACTCCACGGCCATCGGCTTGAAATCCGCCCCGACCAGCGCCCGGCCGTACACCAGCAGGCTGGCGAAAAACTCCTCGACCGCGAACAACTGCACGTCGGCGAACGGCAAGCGGCATTCAACGTCGACAAACACCCGATCACCCGCCTCCTCCACGCTCGACACGACAATGCTGCCGGAAGTGTGTTGATGACGGATGCCCAGTTCAAAGGCATCGCGCAAGGTCTTGCACAGCGACAATACATGCCCCAACAACCCCAGCGTTCCGAGTACATTCTGCGCGCCGACCCACAAGCCCAGCCCCTGATTGGGCAGGACTTTGAGCGCTCGCTGAATCATGGCCACGGCCTGGCGATAGGAAATGCGCTGTGCCGGGTCCTGAAGGTCTTCAAAGTCAAATCCCAACCCTCGGCACAGGCTCTCGGGGTCGATGCCTTTTTGCTCGGCGACTTCGGCCAGGGTGTGCAGGAGGAACGGCGACACCAGCGCCAGTTCAAAGGTGGGGTCGGTCACTTTCATTTGCATGGGACTGTACATTCCGGGTCGAGCTGCATTCTTATTTTTGTAACCGGTTATGTCGGAAGAAGTTAGCACAGGGTTCGAAGGCTGTCCGCAGATGCCCCCCTAAATGGCCGCCAATACCCTACCTTGCGGGGCACAGACAGCATATTTCTATGTTGCGGCCCTCGTATGGACGCCGGAAAGCCCGCTAACAATAATAATGAGGACACCCATGATCCCGACCCGCACGACTCTTCCCCTACTGGTCATTGGCCTGGCCGGCGTCTGCGCCCCGCAACCGGCACTGGCCACCGAGGCTGGCGTGGACAACATCGGCCCCGGCACCGACGGCTTTTTCATGTTGCCGCTTTCGCCCGACAGCCTTCCGGACAACATGGTTGCGTTCAACCTCTACTACAACCACTACAAAGCCACGAAGCTGAACATCAGCTCGCTCGGCGGCAAGGTGCCAAACGTCGAGATCGAATCCACGGCGGTCATTCCGCGCCTGGATTACCTCAGCCCGGTGCGGGTATTCGGCGGCCGGCTGGCCGGCTACATCGCGCAACCGTGGCTCAAGCAGGAAGTCGCGGTGTTCGGCTTGCAGGACACCCGCGAAGGCATGGGCGACACCACGATCGCGCCGATCATTCTCTGGGACATGGGCCCGAACCTGACCCTCGGCGCCGCCATTGAAGTCACCGTGCCGACCGGCGAATACAGCGTTGATCGCCTGGCCAATACCAGCAACAACTTCTACACCTACAAACCCTTGTTCTCCTTCACCTGGCTGCCGACGGACAGAACCGAGGTGTCGATGAAGACCACCTACAGTTTCAACGAGAAAAACAAGGACACCGATTACAAGTCGGGGCAGATTTTCCACTTCGACTATTCGGCCAGTTTCAAGATCACCGACGACCTGATGCTCGGGCTGAACGGCTACTACCTGAAGCAAACCACCGATGACAAACAGTTCGGCCACACCGTGCAGTTCAATGGCCAGGACGTGAACGACGGGGTGCGCGGCCAGGTGTTTGCGATTGGTCCGGCGCTGCACTGGACCTTTCTCAAATACGCCAGCGCGGAGATTCGCTGGGCCAAGGAATTCGACGTGGAAAACCGGCCTGAAGGGGAAATGCTTTGGGCCAAGGTCAGTATTCCCTATGCGTTCTGATTGACCCCTTCGCGAGCAAGCCCGCTCCCACAGGGTGCAGCGTTGCTCTTGTGGGAGCGGGCTTGCTCGCGAAGGCGGCGGCAAATGCACTGAAAATCCTTCAGGAATACACCGGCCAGCTATCCACAATCTTCCCACCCCGAACCGCCAGCAAATCCCCGAACTGCAACAACACCGACTCCGTCTGGGTCGGCCGCAAAAACACCTGGTCCTCAACCGTCAGCCCCACCGCCGCCGAACCATTGACCATTTCCTGGTTCGAGCTACGGCCATACACAGCATTGCTCTGCAACCCCGGCGGCGATTCGAACTCCGCCATCCAGTGACCGCCATAGATAAAAAACGTCTGGCGCTGATTGGTGTCCCACCAGAAAAATAACCCGGACTTGTCATCCAGCGCCGGAATATTCACCGCCCCGGTGCTCTTTAACACCGGCGTGGCGATGTAGGCGGCTGGCACATGTTCCACCAGTGACGGCAAATCATAGTGAACGGGCTTGAGCATCGCCGTCCCCACCGACACTTCGCTGCTGAGCTGTTCGCGCTCATGCATGCGATAGCTCGGGCTGCCAGCCGTATTGAGGGTCAGCCCGCCATGCCACAAAGCGGGGTATTGCTGACGCGTGAAATCGACGCAGCGGCTGTAGATCACCATCACCTTGGCGAACAACTCCTCGGGCGAACCCAGAATCCCCGGTACACCCATGCCCACGAACGGGTCGTAGCCCATGAACCCGGCGAACTCCAGGTGCTGTGGATGCTGGCTGATCAGCGTCAGCATCTGCCCGAGTACGCCAAGGTCGCTGACGCCACCGCGATGCAGTCCGACATCCAGTTCGATGTTCACCCGCAATCGCGTGCCCAGCCCCTGAGCCAGGGCGAGGTATTGCTGCAAGCGTTGCGGCGTATCGAGCAGCCATTGCAATTGCTTCGAAGGGTCGAAAGCTCCCTTGTGCGAACGATAAAACAACTCGGCCGAACGCACCGGCAGCGGCTTGCCCAACAGAATGTCGGCCTCGGGAAACTGCACCGCGTCATGATTGAGAAAGGGTTGGTGAAAGGACATCAGGCGTGGCGTGCCGGCGCGCCGGGCGATGTAGGCCAATAGCCCCGGTGCCGGCAGCGATTTTTCCACCAGCCGCAGGTGCTTGCCGCCGCGCTTGACCGATTGCATCACCACATCGATGTTGTGATCCAGCCGATCAAGGTCGATCAGCATCACCGGTCGCATCGGGCCGTGATCCTTGAGTTCGCGGTTCAGCGTACGGAAGTAATCGCTGTACGGCGCACCTCGGTCCCCCGGCCGCAGCCATGCCCCGAGCCCCACCAACAAGGCGCCGACGCCTGCGCTGCCAAGCAAGAAATTGCGGCGATTGACGGCCATCAGTTCACCCCCAGAATCGATGACAAATGCGCATTGAGGAATTTGCCACTGGGGTCGAGTTCCTGCCGTACCTGGATGAATTCCTGCCAGCGCGGGTACAGCGGCTGCAGGTTTTTCGCGTTCAATGTATGCAACTTGCCCCAGTGCGGCCGGCCGTTGTACTTCCAGAAAATCGGCTCGACGGCGGCGAAGAAGTTGTGATGATCCATCTGGTAATGCTGGTGGACCGAGATCGAACAGCTGTCGCGGCCTTCGAACATGCTCAGGGGAATGTCGTCGGCCTTGACGTAACGGTATTCAATCGGAAACCAGGTGCGCAGGTCTTTGTCCTGGATCAGTTTAAGGATCTCGCGCAAACACGCTGGACCGTATTCGGCCGGCACGGAATATTCCATTTCGTTGAAACGCACCGTGCGCACGTTGGCGTAGATATCGAACGAGTCGCCCACCCGATCATCGAAACTGGCGAGGTGGCGCAGGCTGTTGAGCATCGTGCGGCGCAGGTCCGGGAAATCACTGCCGTACTTGTCGATTTTCTCGATCAGCGTGACGAACTCGTTGCCGCCCTCCTCATCTGCCGGGACCGGTGGTGTAGCCGGGTCGCTGGTTTCGTTCAGGGCGATCGACAAGGCGTAGTCGGAATGGGTCACCACGAGCATTTCCCAGTGCTGGTTTTCCCGGGTGTTCTTGTCCAGGTCTTCCAGCAACTCTTCAGTCCTGGCGATCCACTGCCGCTCCCGCAAGCGATACGCCGGGCGGTTTTGCAGGCGCACCCTGGTTACCACGCCCAACACCCCCAGCGACACCCGGGCGGCGCTGAACACTTCAGGGTGACGATTGGCGTCACACTCCAGCACGTCGCCGTTGGCGGCCACCAATTGCAAGCCGCAGACATGCGCCGAATACGATTGAAAGTTCTTGCCGGTACCGTGGGTCGAGGTCGAGATCGCACCGGCAAGGGTCTGGTAATCGATGTCAGCCATGTTTTGCAGGGCCTGGCCAATGTCTTTGAGCGGTGTGCCCATGCGTGACATTGGCGTACCGGCGGCGAACTCGGCTTGCAGGGTTTTCGCATCATGATCGAGCAAACCCGAGAAATAGCTCAGCGACAGCAAAGTCCCGTCAGTGGGCACCAGCGCGCTGAAGGAGTGTGCCGAGCCCACCGGACGAATCTTGCCGGGTGCCTGGCGCACCACTTGCGTCAACTCATCCAGGTTCTTTGGCGCCAGCCTTGCTGCCGGCAGGCAACTCTGGCCGCCCGACCAGTTGCGCCAGGGAATCAACCGTGGCGCGCGCAGCAGTTCGGCCAATGCCGGTGTCGAGCCGAGCGCGGTAAAGGCGCCAATGACGCTCGCCCGTTGCAACAGCTGACGCCGTGTCATGTCCATCGTCATGAATCGCACCCTGCTTTCTTGTTATTGGATTGGCTGGCCGGACATAAAGGCAATCAGCGCCAGGAACTGCTCTTGCGAACACTGCATGCACATGCCCATCGGCGGCATGCCGTTGTAACCGTTGATCGCGTGATCGAGCAGTGTGTCGGCGCCCTGCTGCACCCGTGGCTCCCAGGCCTTTATGTCGCCGGTCAGCGGCGCCCCGGCCGCCGGGTTGGCATGGCAAAGCTTGCAGCTGTTGTCGTAAACCTGCGCCAACTCGGCGTCGGCGGGCTTCGCGGCGCCTGCTTCACTGCGGCTCGGCGGGTTTTTCGGCTCTTCGCCGCACCCCGCAAGCAACGCAGCAAAGACGCACCCCGCCAAGGCCAAACAAAGACTAGGCTTTTCAGTTAACCGGCTTGCCTGCATGGCTGTCCTCTCATTGGGTGCCCGGTCTGCCGGGTGCACTTTTTTGTTGTGATCAAGCAGAGGTCAACACTAAGGCACCCCGCATGGGCGGGTTGAGGGCATTGGGGGCCAACAAGGGGAGCTTCTGAGGCCATGACGGAAGGCGTCGATAAATCCGCCATCCATCACGCTATGCGACAAAACGCTGAGATGAGTCATGACAAGCATCGCTGAGGTCTGCTAAAACGATTCATCAGTGCATTATCCAATCCAGAGGGGTAGCGACATGACCACAGCCAAGATTCTCGAGAACCTGTTCCCAAGCCCCGCTGACATCCCGGAAAAGTACCGCCTTGATGGCCAGACCGAGCAGCGTGAGTACCTGGTCGATGGCGTGCTGAAAACCTGGAACGGGCCACTGGCCCAGGTTCGCAGCCCGGTGTATCTGGCCGGCGCCAATGGCGACGAGCAAGTGATCCTGGGCAGCACGCCGTTGCTCGATGCCGAGACCGCATTGACCGCCCTCGACGCTGCCGTGCGCGCCTACGACCGTGGCCAGGGACTGTGGCCGACCATGCGCGTGGCCGAGCGCATCCAGCACGTCGAAACCTTCCTGGGGCGCATGCGCGAGCAGCGCGACGCCGTGGTCAAGTTGCTGATGTGGGAAATCGGCAAGAATCTCAAGGATTCGGAAAAGGAATTCGACCGAACCTGCGACTACATCGTCGACACCATCAACGCGCTGAAAGAACTCGACCGCCGCTCCAGCCGTTTCGAACTGGAGCAGGACACCCTCGGCCAGATCCGTCGTGTGCCGCTGGGCGTCGCCCTGTGCATGGGTCCTTACAACTATCCGTTGAACGAAACCTTCACCACGCTGATCCCGGCGCTGATCATGGGCAATACCGTGGTGTTCAAACCGGCCAAACTGGGCGTGCTGTTGATTCGCCCGTTGCTGGAAGCCTTCCGCGACAGCTTCCCGGCCGGGGTGATCAACGTCATCTATGGCAGCGGCCGCGAGACGGTCAGCGCGCTGATGGCCAGCGGCAAGATCGACATCTTTGCCTTCATTGGCACCAACAAGGCCGCCAGCGACCTGAAAAAACTCCATCCGAAACCACACCGCTTGCGCGCAGCGCTGGGCCTGGATGCGAAAAACCCGGGCATCATCCTGCCGGAAGTGGATCTGGACAATGCGGTCAGTGAAGCGGTGACGGGCTCGCTGTCATTCAATGGCCAGCGCTGCACAGCGCTCAAAATCCTTTTTGTCCACGAAGACGTGGTCGAGTCCTTCATCGACAAATTCAATGCCAGACTTGCCAACCTCAAACCCGGCATGCCCTGGGAAAGCGGCGTATCCCTGACGCCACTGCCGGAATCGGGAAAGGTCGACTATTTGCATGCACTGGTGGCGGACGCCGAAAGCAAAGGCGCCAAGGTGGTCAACCCCAACGGCGGTGAGGCGCGTGCGTCGTTCTTCTACCCGGCGGTGCTATACCCGGTCACGCCGCAGATGCGCGTTTATCAGGAAGAACAGTTCGGCCCGGTCATCCCCATCGTGCCGTACCGTCATCTGGATACCGTGATCGATTACGTGCTGGAGTCGGACTTCGGCCAGCAATTGAGCATCTTCGGCACCAACCCGGTGGCGGTTGGCCGGCTGGTGGATACCTTTGCCAATCAGGTCGGGCGCATCAACCTCAATGCCCAATGCCAGCGCGGCCCGGACACCTACCCCTTCAATGGTCGCAAGAACTCCGCCGAAGGCACCTTGTCGGTCCATGACGCACTGCGGGTGTTTTCAATCCGCACCCTGGTGGCCACCAAGTTCCAGGAGACCAACAAGGACCTGATCAGCGAGATCATCAGCGGCCGCAGTTCGAGCTTCCTGACCACCGACTACATCTTCTGAGGAGAGCTAGCCTGAGTACATCCAGAGCCCAACGATTGCCACCGCTGCTGCGCCGATTGCTGCGGCCGTTGCTGGACCCGTACCGGCGCTATCGCCATGCCCGGGTGATCCATGCGGTGCGGGTGTCGCTCGGGTTGCTGGCGACGATCCTGCTGACCACCGGCATCCATCTGCCCCACGGTGAGTGGGCGTCGGTGACGATGCTGGTGGTGATCGGCGGCTTGCAGCACCACGGCAACATCGGCAAGAAAGCCGCCGAGCGTGCCATCGGCACCTTGATCGGCGCCGGCGTCGGCCTGGCGCTGGTGGCACAACAGGCCTGGCTCGGGATGCCCTGGCTGACCTATTTCGCGATGTCGGTGGTCTGCGGTTTTTTCTCGTATCACGCCATCGGCAAGGGTGGTTACACCGCGCTGCTGTCGGCGATTACCGTGTTCATCGTCGCGGGGCACGGCGACAACCCGGTCACCGATGGCTTGTGGCGCGGAGTGGATATCCTGATCGGCATTGCCCTGGCCCTGGCGTTTTCCTTCGCCCTGCCGCTGTACGCGGTTTATTCCTGGCGCTACAACCTGGCCGATGCGCTGCGTGATTGCGCGAAAACCTACGGGCGCATCATTGACGGCCAGGCCATCACCGCCGACGAACACCTCAAACTCATGACTCGCCTGAACGCGGTGATGGTGCAACTTCGCTCACTGATGCCGTCGGTGTCCAAGGAAGTGAAGATTTCCATGACCGAACTGGATGCCATCCAGCGCAACCTGCGCATGTGCGTCAGCACCCTGGAAATCCTCGGCAACACCCGACCGGATGCCAATGACCCCGAGGCGATGACGCTCCTGCAAACGGCATTGAAAGCTGAGCACCGACAGATTCGCGTGCAATTGATCGGCATGGCCCGGGCGTTGAAATCAGGTGCCGCCCAGCGGCTCAATCGGCCCATGGACTTGCCGCTGGTCAGCCTTGATGCGCCGATCTACAACAGTCTGGACGGGTATAGCTTGCTGACCCGACAACTGGCCGCCAACGTCGGCGAGATGCGCCAGCGACTGGCCGGGAGCGCGCCGCGCTGGAACATCTGACGCCGACGTAGCGGGTTACGGCGTCACTGTGCGCCGAAACTTCAGCGACCAGCCCTGTTGCATGCCGGCCGCGGCCAGCAGGATCGCGGCGACACCGATCCACTGCAGCGGCTCCAGGCGGTGACCGAAGGCAAACCAGTCGACGAAAATCGCCGCGATCGGGTAGATGAAGGACAGCGCCCCCGTCAACGCCGTCGGCAGCTTTTGAATGGCGCCGTACAGCAACACGTACATCACGCCGGTATGCACCATGCCCAGCGTCATCAGGCTGGCCCACGCGCTCGGCGCCTGCGGCAATGCCGAAAAATGCGCGAATGGCGCGAGCAACAACACACCAGTACTGACCTGGATCAGCGCAATCAAATGCGGTGGAGTGCCGGTCAGGCGCTTGATGATCAGCGCGGCAATCGCGTAGAGAAATGCCGCACCCAACGCCAGGGCAATACCCGTCAGGTAATCGTTGCCACTCTCGCCCTGGCTGCCATGGGCGCTGACAATCGCCAGCATTCCGAGAAACGACACGCCCAGCCAAGCCAGTTTCTGCGCGGTGATCTTTTCATTGAGAAACAGCGCCGCCAGCCCTACCAGCATGAACGGCTGGACGTTATAGACGGCAGTGCCGATGGCAATCGACGCCCGGGAATAGGAGGCGAACAACAGCACCCAGTTGCCGACAATCGCCACACCGCTGAGCACCGCCAGCAAGAAGGTGGTGCGGGTCAAAATACCGGGGCGCAAAAAGCCGAAGGCGGCACAAATCAGCAGCAAGGTGCCGGCACCGAACAGGCAACGCCAGAACACCACATCCAGCACCGGTTGCCCGGACACCAGCACGAACCAACCGATGGTGCCGGAGATCAGCATGGCGGCCGTCATTTCGAACGAACCGCGGCGTAGGGTTTTGTCCATCATCAGACTCCTGTGTTTGTGGGCAAAGTATGCCAATGCACTCAGGCGCTACTCCATAGCAAAAAGCAGGCTAAACTCGAGATCGACCTTTTTTATCAAGGCCGTTTTGAAAAAGTGCCTAACAGAGGATTTTGCCATGACCGATGACATCGACCAGGTGCTGATCACGGCTCTGATGGAAGACTCGCGACGTTCGCTCAAGGCCCTGGCGCAAATCAGTGGCCTGTCCTCCCCCAGCGTTGCCGAGCGTCTGCGCCGCCTGGAAGAGCGTGGAGTACTCAAGGGCTACACCGTTGAAATCGACCCGAAATGCTTTGGCTATCAACTCCAGGCCATCGTGCGCGTTCGCCCGTTGCCGGGGCAATTGCAGGAAGTGGAACGGCAAATCATGGCCATTCCCGAATTCACCGAGTGCGACAAGGTCACCGGCGACGACTGTTTCATTGCGCGCCTGCATGTGCGCTCGATGGAACAACTGGACACCCTGCTCGACCGCCTCAACACCCTCGCTGAAACCAATACGGCAATCGTCAAGAAAACTCCGGTCAAGCGCCGGTTGCCGCCCATGGCGTGAGTGATATTTGTTTCAGACTGAAGTAGATTGACGGTTTCCGGCGAAGGATTGACGGTATGAAAACCACAGTAATGCTACTCGCGGCATTGATGCTTGCGGGTTGCGGCACGATTCAGACAGTTGTGCGCAGTGACGAAGCGGCCGCAAAAAGCCTCAAGAAGCAAAAAAGTTACTGCGGTGCGGTACCGCGCATCTACAGTGGCGTGACCTACGATTTTTGCTTCCTGAATGCCCCCCTCGAAGAGGGCCGGGATGCGCAGGTACATGGCCCTGCCCCCGCTATTGTGCTGATCGATGTGGTCATCTCCGGCGCACTCGATACCTTGTTGCTGCCCTACACCATCTACCGCCAGCAAGCCGACGGCAGCATCGTCATTGTCGAATAGCCCTGAATTGCGAATATAAAAAAACCCGCCTGAGCGGGTTTTTTACTTCAAGGCCGACGATCAATCATCGCGCCCCATGATGCCGAACAGCTGCAACAGGCTGACGAACAGGTTGTAGATCGATACATACAGGCTGATGGTAGCCATGATGTAGTTACGCTCGCCGCCATGAATGATGGCGCTGGTCTGGAACAGGATGCAGACCGAGGAGAACAGCACGAAACCTGCGCTGATCGCCAGTTGCAGACCGCTGATCTGGAAGAACATGCCCGCCAGCGTTGCACCCAGCAGCACGAAGAAGCCTGCCGTGATGAAACCGCCGAGGAAGCTCATGTCCTTGCGGGTAATCAGCACATACGCCGACAGGCCGCCAAACACCAGCGCCGTCATCGCGAACGCCGAGCTGACCACTTCAGCGCCGCCCTGCATGCCCAGGTAACGGTTGAGGATCGGGCCAAGCAGGAAACCCATGAAACCGGTCAGGGCAAATGCCGACACCAGGCCCCACGCCGAATCACGGAGTTTGTTGGTGAGGAAGAAAAGACCGTAGAAGCCGATCAGCACCACGAAAATATTCGGGTAGCCAACACGCATCTGCTGGGCAACGTAGGCCGTCACACCGCTGAATGCGAGGGTCAGGGCGAGCAAGCCGTATGTATTGCGCAGGACGCGGCTAACCTCTAGCTGCTCAGCCTGCACGCTGTTATTAACTGCGTAATCCTGTTCGCGCATGGCGACACTCCTGTTGGTTTGAAACGTTCAGTCGCAAAGATCATAACAGACGCTCTGTAACAAGCCATGCAGAGAGTTTGACAGTGTGTTTCATTCAGGTATTATGGCGCCCGCAACGCAAACGGAGGTGTGGCCGAGTGGTTTAAGGCAACGGTCTTGAAAACCGTCGACTGTAACAGGTCCATGAGTTCGAATCCCATCGCCTCCGCCATCTTTATACGACAAAGCCCTGATTATTCAGGGCTTTGTCGTTTCTGGAGTCTGTGAATCCGTGCAGCCTCTGGAGGGCGTTACAAAGCTATTTGGTAACCGCTACAAAACTTTCCTGACTTTCCCTCTCCCCCGGCGTCCTGCCAACGGTTAAAAATCCTTCATGAAACGCAGTGCTACGCTGACCTCATAACCGAGGATTCTCGATGCCAGACTCAGACCTGCCCCCTTAGGGATTGCGAACTGAGTGGACTTCATCAGGCCCCGGGAAATCAACTTCCGTCCGCCCTCGGTTTCCGACTGGGAGCGCGGCGCCTGCAAAGTTGCCATTATCATTTGTCGTCCATCTTTGTTGACGATTGTGGCCGGCGCTCTGTGCTCTCTTCGGCGTTGGGCGCTTCTGGAAAACTCCCTGGCGTGAACACATGGGTCTGCAAGTCGCTGGCATCGACTTCGGCGACACCATGAACCGAACGGGCCAGACCAATGGCCTGTTCACACTGTCTATGAGTGTTGACGCGGCCGCTTAACCCCACTCTGCCCGCATGGGTTTTGACATTGATATGCAGGCTAAGGGTCGGATCGGAAAATGCCAGGGCCGACTTCACCCTGGCGGTAATCCATGCATCGTGAACGGCCATTTCCAGACCATGAGAGTAATGCTGGAAGGAGTGAATTTTCATGGCTGAACCCTCTCTCGCGTAATCAGACGTACTGTCCATCCCATTAGCTGTGCTGCCCTCTGCCTGTCAGGTGAACGCTATGGATACCTGATTCGTTTTGGAACGCTCGCCACGCAAACATTGACAGAAACTAATTATAGTACGGCCGTTGCCTGCGGTCAGAGCGCTGTCCCCGTGAACATCCGCCTTGGTCGCTCTGTGCCAGGCGCAACACCTACAGAGCACTCCAGACAGTCCTTATTGCGATCAGCCCTGATCAACCCATGGCTGCCGATCTCGACCGACAGAATCGGCCAGGAACGGACGTTTATAGATACGAGCACTTAACCCAGTGCCAGCTGAGATGCTTGTTCGCAACCAGGCTGGGGTCGCTGATGGGTTACGCTGCCGTTGGTCGGCGCCTTGCGCAGAGGTGCGATAGAAAACTATAGGAATAAACTCTCGTGCCGATATCAGTGAGGCAAGGCCTGCGCGCGCCTGACCTTGAACCTGAGCGAACGAGCACATTGATGAGTGATAAATCTTTGGAAGAAAAAGCGGCAGTGATGGTCGCCCCACATGAAACGATGGCCAGTATCGGACAGATCACTGCCGGGCGCGATGCCCTGCAACAGCGCCTGGACAAGGCTGATCGCACGACTCAGGAGCTTCAGAAGCAACTGGACTTGGCAAAGACGCTGATGACCCGTCTGCTGGCGGCGAGTTTTGCGTCGACCGGCAAACCTTCCGCGCCCCTGACAAACTGGGGGCTAAATGAGATCGACGTTGTCGAACGGGAGATGGCCTGCTATTTGAATCCTGCCAATGAGGCGAGTGCCGCTTGACAGGTCGCACACTGAATGCCTGCAGGCCGCGTAGATACTGGCCCCAAGCAGAATGCCGCTGTTGGGTTACCACAGCGGTTACCCATCGCGGTGTACTGGGCCTGCATGATCGCAGGCCCTTGGCGTTTCGGGTTGGGGTTACTCATGGGTTACCCCCTCACCAGTGACCGCCGCCCCGTATCAATGGATGCAAGATTCAGTTCGGTTGACTCCGGCCCGCTTGAACGAAAGGTCAGGCCTCATGCTGCAACCTTACTTTGGTGGGACGGACTATCTATATTCGGTCGCTCTCTGCCTGTCGCGACAGGCAGCAATCGGCTAACCGTCGTGTAGGCACCATTGCCAAGCCCTCAAAGTAGCCAAAAAAGTGTTACAAAGCGTTAGTGCCACCCCTTGTAGAATGCGGCCTGCAGCGGGGCCAAAAAATGCTCGTATTAGAACGAAATCAAGCTACAGGCCACGAATTTCGGACGCTTGCATCTCGAACTTGAAACCGTCGACTGTAACAGGTCCATGAGTTCGAATCCCATCGCCTCCGCCATCTTTATACGACAAAGCCCTGATTTTTCAGCGCTTTGTCGTTTCCGGGGTTTGGCAAAAAGCTTGCCACACGAAAGGCGCTCCAGAACCAGGCCCGGTTACCCCCTCCCCGCGCTCCGTCAATCGTGAAAAACCCTTCTTGGAACCTGGTACTACGCAGACCTCATAACCGAGGATTGGCGATGCCAAACTCAGATCTGCGCCCTTCCCTACTGTTCAGGATCAACGAAAATCAACTCGCCCTCGAAGCCGCCATCATGGAGCTTTCGAACCGGGTCGAGCAGCGTGGATCAGTCTATGTCGCCGCCCCCCAAGACGCTCGCCTGACGCCTCCGGATATAACGAATCAAGTCACGGATGTTTACCTATAGAGCAGATCCTTATACGATGAAGTCCGCATCTACGGTTCTCCATCAGGCCTGAGCAAGCCATTGTTATTATGCAAGACAAAATGACTTAACAAATTATGTTCTATATCCACGCAAAATTTTGTGCAAAAAGACAAGTAAAAGCTGCATGCAGGTTAAATTATTACTGCAATTAAATACAATAATATTGAGCACCTAAACAATGAGCAACCCTGATTTTTCGGCCGAAAACCCTAAAACTTTCAGCATAGTTATAGTAAATTACAAAACACCAGAAATCACCAAGATATGCCTGGACTTATTGCACCAGCATTTTGGCAGTAACGGCGTGCCAGTCTGGGTAGTCGACAACTATTCCGCCGATGAAAGCACTGAGTATTTACGAACGCTTGACTGGATCAATTTAATCGAGCGCTCTGTTTCCAAACCGGAAGCTGGCCATATCGCGCATGGCAAGGCACTTGACCTGGTTTTAGAGCGAGTTGAAACTGATTATTTATTCCTGATGCACACTGATACATTTGTTTTCGATAAAAATGTTTTTCCGATGATGCTCAATAAATGCACAAAAAACCCAAAAGTCGTAGCCGTCGGTTGTGTCGAGCAAATAAACCGTGGCACCACGAGAACGCTTTGGCGCTTTAGCTCACGACTATTCAAACACCACTACAGACGCCTGAAAATCTCTATGGGATTGCGTTCCAGAGAACCAAAACCGTACAAAGAAGCCTACTTGAAAAGTTTCTGCACGTTGTGGAACTGCAAACTTGTCAAGCAGCACAACATGCACTTTTCAATGGATGATCGCGTGCCAGGCTATACTCTCCAGGACCGCATGACCGAGCTTGGCTATGCCGTTGAAATGTTATCGCCGCGTAAAATCTTCAGCTATCTGGATCATATTCAGGCCGGCACTGTCGCAGCGGCTGGCGGTTATGGAAAGACTCACAGACGAACCAAAATGTACAACAACATCCTTAAGCGCCTGAACAAGGATGACAGAAAAAGTTAAGCTACGAATTGACGCAACGAGCAGTGCATTCAATTCTGTTTGATGTCACCCACAAGTCTTTATATCAAGTTATTGGAGCGGTAATGGCACCCATCACTCAAGCACTACCTATGACCCTGTCCCCGGAGCTTGATTTCGACCAACACGCTGCTAGCGCCTTTGGTGGCTCATTGACCAGTCGCTATGTTCAGGCTACGCCATTTCCGCACATCGTCATCGATAACTTCTTGCACGAAGACCTGATTGCGAGCATCTGCTCGCACTTCCCAATCGAGCCAACCAACAACGAAATGCTCTATGAGCGCGGCTATAAAGGTCAACGAAAACGTCAAATCAGTCCCAACGAATGCACCCCCTATCTGAAGACTATCTTCAACGCGTTCAATTCGGCTCCCATGTTGCAGTTTCTTGAAAAGCTCACAGGCATCGAAGGCTTGATACCCGACCCCTACTTTACCGGCGGCGGCCTGCATGAAACGAAAAGCGGTGGTTTCCTGGGTGTGCATTCGGACTTCAGGCTCAACAAGAAGCTTAATGTCGAGCGCAGACTGAATGTCATCATTTACCTGAGCGAAGACTGGCGAGAGGAATACGGCGGCAACCTGGAGCTCTGGGATGTCGAGATGAAGACCTGCCTTAAAAAAGTCCTGCCAATCTACAATCGCTGTGTCATTTTCAACACAGACAAAGACAGTAATCACGGGCACCCAGAGCCTTTAACGACTCCAGAGCACATCACCCGCAAGTCCATAGCGCTTTATTACTACACCGCTGCAACCATGGCGATCGACCCCACACAAAGAAACAAAACCCACTATAAACCAAGGCCCAAAGATCGTTTAAGCCTAAAGTACTACATGAGCAAACTGATCAAGAAAAAATAATCTGCCCCCCCCGTTGAAAGATCGGCTTAATCTTTCAGCGGGCGTTTCGTAGTTTTGGGCCTGCCGGACAAGATGTCAGGACCAGACTCGCTTATCCTGCAGCCCTGCCATACTGTTCAGCATGACCAGTGCAACTTTTCGCTTCTACGAGGAGCTCAACGATTTCCTGCCGGCCGAGCGACGGCGGCAGTCCTTCACCTGCGAATGCGCGCAAGGGGCGACGGTCAAGCACATGATCGAGGCGCTCGGAGTACCGCACACGGAGGTCGAACTGGTGCTGCTCAACGGCGAGTCGGTGGGCCTCGAGCGGGCGATCTTCGACAGTGACCGGCTGGCGGTGTATCCCAAGTTCGAAGCGCTGGACATCAGCCCGCTGCTCAAGGTTCGCGCACAACCTTTACGGGTGCTGCGCTTCGTCGCTGATGCGCACCTTGGCGGGCTGGCCAGCCTGCTGCGCATGAGCGGCTTCGACACCCTCTACGACAATGGCTTCGAGGATAGCGAAATCGCCGAGATCGCTGCGCAGCAAGGACGCATCGTGCTAACCCGCGACCGCGAACTGCTCAAGCGGCGGATCATCAGCCACGGCTGTTACGTGCATGCCCTGAAACCTTCACTGCAACTGCGCGAATTGTACGAGCGCCTCGATCTGGCGCGTAGCGCGCGGCCATTCAGCCTGTGCCTCCATTGCAATCTGCCGCTGCACGAGATCAGCCCGGAACTGGCCCGGCTGCAGGTACCACCACGCATTGGCACTCTCTATTCACACTTCCTGCGCTGCGACGCCTGCCAACGGGTTTACTGGGAGGGTTCGCACTGGCGCGGCATGTGTGCACTGCTGGCACCTCTGTTGGACCGATAGCCGCGCGCATCGGGCCGGCTGAATGCCAGGGATAACCGAACGGCTTTAGCCGTTTTTTTAGTTGGAAAACACGTATCGCCCCTTGATTTTTCTTGGTGTGAAAAAAACCAAATCCGGAAATATCTTCTGGCGAACGTAACATACGAAAGCAAACATTCCGATGCCTATAACCGAGCCGATAAACATTGAGATGGAGCCTGAAATCAACCCTCCCACTTGCCTCGCTGCCGAGCCCATTGATAGAACAATGTATGCATTGTAAGCACCTGCCAGATGATTGTAGAACCCCCAGGCGAACAAGAGCGGAACAAGTGCGCTCAAACAGCCAATTGTCCATCTGGCGTTAGGCCCAATAGCTGAACCTATACCAAAGCCGATTAGAAGAGCGAGTGCAGCCTGGATAAACATTAGTGTAATAGCGGCATTAACCTTGCGGTCATGTATATCGCAGAGGTAGGGGTCGGCAGTTGAAGCTATCAAGCGAGCAAGCAGACTGTCCTTGATCCCTTGGCCTGAAAGCTGAGTGAATACTTCCGATCTGGGGACTCCGGACGAGAGCAGGTCTTTTATTTTGGCTTTAGCTTCTTTTTTTGTTCATATCAGTAACGACTCCGTGGCACAAGGGCAAATTGTGATGACGCCTGAAGAGAGGTGATCACGTTTTCACGAGCCTGTTGGACGGTGTTCCCCTCCAACGCGTACAGGTACCTGAGCAAGCATAGCGACTAATTTGCCACCGTTATTCACGACGGCAGCCATGACCGTTTTTGCCTGCCTGGACTGCCCCCATAACGCAGATTGTGCTCACGTATTTGTCGGGCCAGGGTCAACACCAGACGCAAGCCACTGGCGGCCAAGGGGTGAACGCCGAGTCACGACCGGAAACTGCGAACTGATCCCCGCGACCAAGGTTTCAGGAATGAAAATGCCCGGCGATTTGCCGGGCATTTCCTAACCACCAAACGAACTTCAAACAGTTCAAAAAACAAGTCGCAAACCCCGTGACTCAACAGGGTTTGCGACTCATTGCCAATACGTCCCTCAGCCCCCCGGGACGTATTTTTCAGGTATGCCTGCCGTGTTCATTGCGCAACGTGCAGGCCTAGTTTTGCACCTCAACTACATCGACATCACGCGCGTCCGGGGCACCGGGGACGTCCTCTCCAGCCTCTCTGGCCGCCTCTCTAGCCGCCTCGTTAGCCTCTCTGGCTGCCTGTCCAACCTCCTCGTTAGCCTCTCTGGCTGCCTCTCTGGCCTCCTCGTTAGCCTCTCTGGCCGCCTGTCCAACGTCCTCGTTAGCCTCTCTGGCTGCCTCTCTGGCCGCCTCGTTAGCCTCCTCGTTAGCTTCTCTAGCCTCTCTAGGTTCTCTGGCTGCCTTCGCCTGAGCCTTGGCAGCGTTCCGAGCCGCATCTGCAGCAGCCCGGGCAGCGTCCCTGGCCGCATCGGCGTCTGCCTTGGCGGCATTCCTGGCTGCATCTGCCGCGGCCCGGGCAGCGTCCCGGGCTGCATCGGCGCCCACTACGCCAGCAGCTCTTGCAGCGTCCCGAGCTGCGTCCGCATCAGCTCTGGCGGCGTCCCGGGCCGCATCCGCAGCAGCTCTGGCAGCATCCCTGGCTGCATCCGCATCAGCTCTGGCAGCGTTCCTGGCCGCATTGGCGTCGTTCCTGGCTGCATCGGCGGCGTTGTCGTTGTCGTCGTCATTGTCTCGCGCATTGTCCCGCGCATTGCCTGGGCCGCGGTTCCCGGCCATACCATGGTCGGCATCGCCGCGCCCTGGACCTCCATGACCGTCAGCACCATGGCCGTCACCGCCATGGCCTGCAGCACCACCATGGCCGCCTCCCTCTCCATGGCCGCCACCGCCGTCACCACCGTGACCACCACCTCCGGAACCACCTCAGCCAACGCCACCGACACCTCCGCCGTGACCACCGCCTCCTCCGTTACCACCGCCTCCGCTACCGCCTCCGCCATGGCCACCTCCGCCATCACCACCGTGACCACCGCCTCCGGAGCCACCGCCACCGTGACCACCACCGCCTCCACCGCTGCCGCCATCTTTGGCATACACGCTGGAGAAACTACCGATGTAATCGGGCACCAGGACAGTCGATGCCGACAGGACTCCGCCAATCGCCACCGCCAACAAACATTTCTTGAGCAGCATGATGCACCTCCACTTGGAGTTGCGTCGTCATCTCCGTATCGAACGCAATGTCTAGTGAGTTCCCGGCCGCCCATTGGAGCGGCCAGCCAACCGGCACGAACATAAATCTGCAGCAATAACGAGCACCTGCGGTATCCGCATGATCCCTCAGAGCCAGTTAGCAATGTTGCGTGGGAAATATTCCCACATATTTAGATTAGTGCTGTCAGCCCGAGTGTCAACGACCGAACATCGGGACTGATTCTAACGGACATGAAAACTTACTGGCCGGCATCACCGAACCGGGGCGTGCAGCCGGCCCCGGCCTGATCAGTGCAGGAAAACAGGTGGGTATCAGAAGGTGTGGCTGAACAACAGTCCAGCCTCGCCATCCGGGCTGGCATCGGAAAAGCCCTTGACGGCATACAACTGGAACTTCCAGTGCTGATTGAGCTTGTGCGTCAGGAAAAGGGTGAGTTCCTTGATCGGGTCGCCCGTGGAAACAACCTTCTGCCGCCAGTCGTAGGATGCGCCCGCCGAGGTGCGCGCAAACACGGGTATGGCGAAGCCCAGACTGGTGAATATCGGGTCGTCGAAGTCGGATCCCGACGGGTCGCCGAATTTTTTCCAGCCCAGGGTGGCAAATCCGGTCACAAAACCAAAGGATTTGGTGACATCGACCTGGGCGGAATAGTCGGTTTTGCCGGTGCCCAGGCACTTGTCTTCGTCGGCGGTAGGCAACTTGACCTTGCCGATCAGGTCCACGAACAGCCCGCCAACACTGTCCTCAAACACGGCATAGTCGGCACCGGCGATAGTGTCGCCCAAACCACTTTCAACTTTGCCGCAGCCGCCGGGCAGCGGCTCGCCGTCAGGGCCGACCGAAGGGTTGGTGATCCGCAACCAGGGCACGGTGAGCTTGTAGGTCATGGGGCCGGTCTGGTATTTGCCCACCAGCGGGACGTACCAGGTTTCGGAAGTAGTGCCGGTGCCATAATCGCCCCGAGAGTAGTCGGTGCCGATCGAGGTCGAGAAAGTATCGGCCTGGGCTGGCGAGGCCAGGCTGGCAAGCAAACCGACGAGCAGGATGCGCTTGCGGTCCATGTTCACCTCGTGTCTTGCGTCATCGAAGTTCACACGCATGTTTTGTAGTGTGACTTACCCAGCCTAGTCACTTATGACGATAGTGCATCACGACTGCACTTTTAACCCGGCCTGCCAGAGTGATCGATTTTTTCAACCGGCTCGACCTTTTCGACTTTCTCTACCTTCTCGACTGTTTCTGGCCGTTCAACTTTCTCGACTTTCTCCGGGCGTTCGACCTTTTCAACCTTTTCGGGTCGTTCGACCTTTTCCGCTTTCTCTACCCTCTCTACCCTCTCGACTTTGTCGGGTTGCTCGACACGCTCCGACTTGCCGGACTTGTCCACGCTTTCCGTTCTGTCGCCGCCGCCATGACTGTCACTGCCCCCGCGGCGAGTATCGTCGCCGACGCTGTTTTCGCTGCCGGAGCGGCCGCTCCTGTCAATGCCCGAGCCCCCCGAGCTGCCGGAACTGGCGGAATTACCGGAATTGTCGGAGTTACCCGAGTTGTCCGGGCTGTTGGAGCTGCCCGAGTTACTCGATCCACTTGACTCGTCCGTGTTTTGCTCGCCGGCCCGGAGTTTCCCGTGTTGGTTGCCGGCTGGAGAATCGGAACGCTCGCGGGGCATTTCAATACGCGTGGCCTGCACATCCCGCGCGCCGCTGAACACGCCAGTGACCCGCACGCGTCGATCCAGCGCCAGCTGCGAAGGCTGCACACCCACAAATACGGTGTCGCGCGCCAGCGTCACATTAAAGCCACCCACCACCAAATGGCGGTCCTGCCGGCCCTGTACCAGGCCCTCGATCACTGCATTGCGTACCCGGCCAATGAAGGGCAGGCTCGGGTCGGGGCGGCTTTGGGTCACATCCAGCTCGCGACCGGACCACTGGCCGCGCACCAGCATTTCCTGCGCCGGGCCAGAGTGATTGCTGAGTTTGAGCCCCTGGAGGTAACCGCTGCGATCCACCGGCCCGATGGCACTGGCCTCCTTGAGCCCGGGCGCCCGGTCGATGCGGCTGGCCACCACTTCACCGCGGGCATCGCGCAGCCCGCTGACCCGTACGGGATCACCCAGGCGCAGACCGGCAGCGACTTGAGCACCGCTGGCCAGGCGTACCGGTTGCCCCATGACGCGCATGGGCATGGAAGCGCGTGGCAGGGCTGTCAAGGGGCCCTCATAGACGTGCAGGATGGAAATGCGCCCGGCCTCCAGACCGCGCCGGGATTTGAACGCTTCCACGGCAACCACTTGGCCTACTGCCAACTGGGTGCTGGTCGCGACAATGCCGTTCTCGCTGACAGGCACATTGTTGTTGAAGTGCACTTCCACGCCATTGACGCAGATCGAGGCGAACCCGGTGATGGTGCCGACAATGCCGGTGCCACCGATCCCGCCGTTGTCGTCGCTGATGCCCGTGCCACCCACGCCGCCTGCAACGGCACCGGTACCGCCAATGCCGCCGGGGCGTTTTGTGAGCGGTGCGCCGGTACCGCCCACCCCGCCGTCGTCGGTGCCCATGCCAGTACCGCCCATGCCGCCAGGCGCCACACCCGTACCGCCGGTGCCACCAGGAGCCTGGATAACCGGCACTCCAATTGTGCCCACATCATTCTGGCTGACACAGGCTGGGGCGGCTTGCAACGCAATCGGAAGTCCGAGGCCCAGAGCGAGGGCGGTTGCTCGAATCAGGCGCAAATTGACTGTCATGGCTTAGGGGCCGTTGGTGAATCGGGATCTGAAGCTTCAGTGTAGAAGTACAGGCCGACCGTGATGCGCTGGCGCGGTTCAAGACTTGGCAGGTCCTGGAACTCCAGTTCGGCGGCGAGTCGGTTGAAGCTCAGCAGGGCCTGCATCCCCTCACTGGCAACGGCCTCGCGCAGTGCCTCGACGCTCGTCGGGGCCAGTGCGTCATAGTGGACACTGCGTTCAAAAAAGGCCGGACCTTCACTGCTCAGATTATGGACCGCGGCGCAGGCATGATCGTGCAGATTATGCCCCAGGTACGCAGCTTTCTCATCGAAGCCCTTTTGCGGCACGAAAGCCTGGGCTTCGAGATGCACGCGCTCCTGTTCGTCCAGGCGGACGACGCCCAGGCGCAGCCACTCGTCCAGCACTACCCGCGCCCGGATATCCGTGCTGACCTTCGCCACCAGGGCGTCAAAGGAACAGTCGCCGCCAGCACTGGCCAATCGAGGCAGCGGCAGTGGCTGGCCGGCGTCATTGCAGAAGGGTGCGCTGGTCCAGGCGTTGACCAGTTGCGCACCGAAGGTGATGTTTTCCGGAAGCGTAGAGGAGGCGGGATCGCTGATGTTGCGCAAACGCCGTACATCCTTGCGGTGCACGCCAGTGAGCAAGCTGATGCGGCTGTCGGTCGGTGCCTTGTCGCCCAGACGAAACTCACGGTCCGCCACTTCGACGAAAACCTCCTTGAGCAGGTCGGCAAACACCAGATAGGTGACACCTTTACGCAGCATCAAGCGTACCAGCGGCCGCATGACATGCCGCAAGGCTTTGAGGAGCGAGGTGGGCAAGGTAGACGATTGCATTCAGTGCATTCCTGGTCAGATAACCCCAGTATAGCCATGTGGGAAATAATCCCATGAATGCAGGCATGTATTTCTGCCGTGCCTCATGCAAAGCCCGTCCCCCGGGTTTTGCATGAGGTCATCAGCCCGCCTCACATCTGGCTGTTGTCGTCGCCGGGTTCGCCGCCAACATGGACGCCGCGATCGTCACCCGGCTCGCCGCCGACATGGACACCGCGATCATCACCCGGCTCGCCGCCGACGTGGACACCGCGGTCATCACCCGGCTCGCCGCCGACATGGACACCGCGGTCATCACCCGGCTCGCCGCCGACGTGGACACCGTGATCGTCACCTGCTTCTGCATGGGTGCCACCGCGACCGGAGTTCGAACTTCCAGGACCGGAATTGCCTGAGTTCCCATTCCCATGGTCGCTGCCACTGTGACCACTGTTGCCACCATGGCCTCCACCACTGCTACCGCCACCGCCGTTGCCACCGTGGCCTCCACCACTGCTACCGCCACCGCCGTTGCCACCGTGGCCGCCACCGCCGCTACCGCCGTTGCCACCACCGCCACCACCGCCGCTACCGCCTCCGCCGTGGCCACCGCCACCGCCACCACCGCCGCCGCCGCCATCCTTGGCATAGGCACTCGAATCATGGGAAACGAAATCCGGTACCAAAACGATGGAAGCCGAGAGGACGCCGCCGATGGCCAGCGCCAGTAAACCTTTCTTGAAAAGCAGGTAAGTGTTCATCGTGCATTCTCCTGATGATTTGCCGCGAGCAGTGCCAACGCTATCCGCGCTGCAAACCGGGAGCGGCAAGGGAGCAACCCGTCAGACTTACAGTCTATCTTGAATATTCCGCGTGGGATTTTTTCCCACGTATTGAAATTAGCCCTTTCTGGCTCAGGGTCAACCGGCACAGGAAAAAGCCGACCGGCGGTTGGGGACGCCATCGAATTATCGGGGGACGGCCAATTGGCCATGGAAAAAGGACGAGTGGTCGAGAAGCCTCTACCACAGGCGATCACCGGGAAGTGACGGCGGCTGGGGCAACACCGAAATGGGGGGAGTACTGCCAGCATCAGCTGATCAGCCTTTTCGACTGGAGGCACAGGCCAGGAACATCCCGGTGCAGTTCTTGCACAGCCGCAGGTCTGCAAACAGTCGATGGACTCGCCCTCTGCTTCCCGGACGAAGGCATCCTTTGATTACGCAAATGCCCCGTGACCGCAGCCCGATTCGTTGAAGCCCGCCACAATTCGACGGAGTTCGTTTAAGCCAACGAACCGGCTGCACGTCATTGATAGCTACCCCGGGACCGAGTTTTCTTGCGCACCGACACTGCCCGCCCTGCCGGCGACTGCAAGTGCCACGCAACAAGCCAGTAACGAGAATGCAGCGAATGCGCCCATCACATGTTGATAAGGCAGCACGTGATTCCAGGCTCGAGCTACCCCAAGGAAAGCGGCGAACAGCCAACCGCTCATGGAAAACGCGCCCAACAACGCGAGCCGCGTACGGCCTGCACTGCGCAGTGCGACGAATGGAGCCTTTTGCAGCAACGGGAAGCCGACTCGATGCAACAATGCACCGTTCAGGCTAAGTAGCGCGACGACAGTCACCTTGGCCCAGAGTTTCTGATTGAGCAGATACGCGTCGCCTTCATTGAGATACCCCTGGAGCACCAGCAACAATCCGCTTGCCCAAAGGGCCAGCAGGGCGAGGCTGACGATCCTCTGAGTTTCTTCAACGTACTCAAGCCGCACCTGATCCAGTGTTTCCTTGCGCCAACTCCAAAGCTTGTGATCCGCCTGCAACACCCTCCCCAGGGCAATACACGTAGCGAGCAGATGACCGTATACGAGAAGCATTTTGAGCATTGCCTTGACCTTATTATTGTTTGGGCGCTGCGTTCCCTGCTTCGCTGATTTTGAAAACTAATGATACAAATTAGCATTTGCGTTTTCAAGATAAGCTTTCATCAACATGTGCTGCACCAATCGCAATACGACGGTGTTTACACATGGAGATGGTCATTGCTGTGGAAGATGAATGTAGCCGGGTCGCCGGCCTGCGCTGTTGGCGGCAATCAGGGGGAGCGTTATGCTCGCCCCCTTTTGAAACAACTGTCTCGATAGCTCTATCTCAGTACCGGCAATCAGTCGTCATGCTTGTGTTTGTGCTTATATTTATTCTTGTTCTTATGTTTGTAGTCGGAATTGTGGTGGTCATCGTCATCGGCCATATTGTTGCCGATAGCACCACCTGCTGCGCCGCCCAGTCCGGCGCCGATCAAGCCACCAGTGGAACCGCCGACACTGTTGCCGATGACCTGACCGCCCGCTGCACCGAGACCACCACCAATAGCCGATTCAGTCTTCTTGCCGCTCTTCGCCGTCATTGCGCCCCCAGCCGCGCCGCCTACACCGGCTCCGATCGCGGCGCCCGTGCTACCTCCCATGGCTTGGCCGACCACGCTTCCAAGGGCGCCGCCGAGACCGCCACCGACCGCCGTGTTGGTGGCTTCGCCGGCAAGGGAGTACTGCGATACAAGAAAACTTAACGCTACGACGGAAAATGATTTACGCATCAAACAGACCTATTGGAAATACACAAGAGAACGAAAGTCTGTTGGTACGAAACAGTCAGGTCAACATATTTCCGGCCGTACATTGATAACAATCTACTTACTGTAGGAGCGAGCTTGCTCGCGATGGTCGTTAACGATGCCGCGTGATTACTGACTAAACGCAGCGCTCTTGAGTCCATCGCGAGCAAGCTCGCTCCTACAAGTCTGATCGAGCGGCTAAAGTCAGATATTTGATTGGCCATTGGGAGCGTTATGGCGGCCTATGCCAACGCAGCCGGGTTTTCCCATTTAGGCTAGGCTGTCCTCACTCCTGGCGCGCAGACGTAGCTGATAATCGGACAGCCATCTGGAAAATCTAGGCTGGCATTTGCTGTATCGACCGATTCATTGATACAGGTCCAAACATTGACTGACCGAATCCTGATAATGATTTTCCAGTTTTTAGGCAGGCCTTAAATGACTTCACAGCTCTTGCAAGTTCACGGCCTCGTGAGTTTTACCCTTGCCATCCTCCTGCTTTTCCTCGGTAAAACCCTCGTCCAGCACAACGCCTTTCTCCGTCAATACTGCATCCCCGAGTCGGTCGTCGGCGGCTTCGTCTGTGCGGCGGTTACGTCCCTGCTTTACTTCGGCCTGAATATCCAGATCGAATTCGATCTGCAAGTTCGCGACACCCTGCTGCTCTATTTCTTTGCCGGCATTGGCTTGAAATCGGACATGCGCCAACTGCTCAAGGGTGGGCGCCCGCTGCTGATCCTGCTGCTGCTCGCCGCGGTGTTCATTCTCCTGCAGAACTCGCTGGGCATGGGTGTGGCCGAGGCTTTTGGGCTCGATCCCAAGGCCGGCTTGATGGTGGGCTCCATTTCCCTCACGGGCGGGGTCGGCACCACCCTGGCCTGGGCACCGCTTTTCGTCGATAAACTGGGCATCGGTAACGCGCACGAGCTGGGCATCGCCAGCAACACCGTCGGCCTGATTGCCGCATGCGTCATCGGCGGCCCTATCGCCAACCGACTGATACGTCGCTATCAACTGACGCCGTCGCGGGATGCGGACCTGGAAGTCGGCATTCTCGAGCAACAACCGAGCAAACCACTGGACTATTACGACGTGCTCTGGGCCTGGATGTGGCTCAACCTGACCCTGATGCTCGGCTATGGGCTCAACCTGCTGCTGGTCGAAGCCGGCGTCACCTTGCCGAAATTTGTCAGTTGCCTGTTCGCGGGCATCGTCATTCACCACCTCGTTCTCGCCTTTGTGGGCGATCAACGACTGAAAACCTGGAGCGGCGCCAGCCTGGGCCTGTCGCTGATCTCCGATATCTGTCTGGGCATGTTTTTGACCATGGCCCTGATGGGGCTTCAGCTATGGCAACTCAGCGGCGCGTTGATGTTCATTCTGTGCGCATTGACCCTGCAGATTCTGCTGACGGTCCTCTATACGTATTTTGTGGTCTTCCGCTGCATGGGGCGCGATTACGAAGCCAGCGTGATTGCTTCCGGATTCGGCGGGATTGCCCTCGGATCCACGGCGACCGCCATCGTCAACATGTCGACCGTGACGCAAAAGTACGGTGCGGCCCACCAGGCCTTCCTGATCGTGCCGCTGGTGTGTGGCTTTTTCATTGACCTGGTCAATGCCGTGATCATCAGTATGTTCAGTGGTCTATAGAGCCAATCGGACAGGACCAATGCTAAAAAACACATGACTCTTTTGATTGAGGAAAAAACCAGCCGAGGTTGGATGATGTCCTGACAGGGGCCTAATCTGAATAGACACAAACTTGAACACGCCTCTTGAGACAGGGGGAACCGGGATGACAGGACAAACTGCGCGCCGACGCTCGTCATGGATCCTGTTTTCCCTGCTCGCCGCCAATCTGGCGCTGCTGGCCGGATGTTCAGGCAAAGCCAGCACGGCTACGGTTACGGCTCAAGCTCCAACTCCAGCCGCAAACATCGGCTCGGTCTGCTTTGCAAAGGCACTCCCCACCGTCGGCGAGGGTGGCCTCGCCTGGGGTGACACTTTGGACATCGCTCGCCAGAAATCCCTGGATAATTGCATACGCTATTCCGGCCGATCCGGCGGCACGCCGGGTACCTGCAAAGTGACGTTCTCGGAATGTAAGCATTGATAGAGCGGTTTTTCGTTTCTGCGCCGCTTTTGCATTTCTGTGCGACAGATCCCACTTCAGGGGCTCCCGTTTCACACGCTTGTGGTGTTAGTTTGCAAATGTTTCTGATCAAACGATCAGATATTTCTTACAAACCACCTGCAAAGGAATGCCCCCAGCAATGGATTTTTCACTCAAGCACCTGGCTGCGACCACTCTCATGCTCGCCAGCCTTTCATCGTTCACCACCGCTGCCCACGCCAACATCACGCCACAACAGAGCGCACTCATCCTGAAGTCCTTCAGTGATGCGTCGGTCAAGGATTTCAGGCAGTTCCTGGAAGGTTTGGCCAAGAGCGATATAGCCACAACCGACGACCTCGGTCCGGCCATCCGTGCGTTCCTCGACAACAAGTCGCTTACCGCCGAGCAGCAAAACCAGATCCATCGTTTGCTTGGCCTCTATGCCCGGGTGAAATACGGCAGCGCAGCCACCGAAACCCTGAAGGAGCTGGTGGCCATTGCGACCGTGCGCGTGGACGGCGTTGCCCAGCACGACAACCCCGAATTCATCAGGATTGCCGAGAAGATCAAGGGCCTCGCCCAGGCGTTCAACCTGAATTTTCGCAACATCGACAACCGCGTCTATGAGATCTCCCTCGAAGGCACCGGCGATGAAGTCGTGGGCATTCACGCCCATGCCGATGTGGTGCCAGTGACGCCAGAGAACTGGGTGCTGCAGGACGGCACCCGCCTCGATCCATTCAAGGTCACCCTGGTCGGCGATCGCATGTATGGCCGCGGGACCGAGGATGACAAGAACGGCATCGTGGTGGCGCTCTACGCCATGAAGATCATCAAGGAAGAGAAACTGCCGCTGGCCAGGAACTTCAAGCTGCTGGTCGACACCACCGAAGAAACAACGGGCGACGCCATCCCCTACTACTTCGAACGTAACCCGACCCCCGACTACAACCTGGCGCTGGATGGTGGCTACCCGGTGGTGATCGCCGAGAAAGGCTACGGCACCGTCATGGCCAGCTTCGCCAAGCGCAACGCCCAAGGCCGGGGCGCGGAAATCACCGCAATGACCGGCGGCCTGGCCACCAACCAGATTCCGTCGACATCGGTTGCGACCCTGGTGACCGACAAGCCCGCCGAACTGGCCGCCAGTCTGCAAAAGGCCGGCACCGAGTATGCCAAGCGCAACGGCGGCAACTTCGAGGTGGCTGCCAAGGTCGACGGCAAGGACGTCAAACTGACGGTCACCGGCGTGTCCGCGCACTCCTCCGAACCCGAGTCCGGCGTGAACCCGGTGGCCAGGATGCTCGACTTCATCAATAGCCTCGACGGCAAGGTGGCGCTCAAGCACAACCAGATCACTGATGCTGCCCGCTACGCCGCCGACAACTGGGGGCTGGATTACCTGGGTGGCAAATTGGGTGTCGGCTTTTCCGATGAGTTCATGGGCCCGCTGACCACTTCCCTGACCTATGTCGGGATGAATGACAAAGCCTTCAAGCTCGCGGTGAACCTGCGCGTGCCGAAGGGCAAGTCACCTGAAGCACTCAAATCCGAAATCGCCGGAAAGCTGGACGCCTGGAGCAAGAAGACCGGGATCGCACCGGCCTTCGACCTGTCGATTGCTGAACCGATGTACCGCAACCCCGAGGGTGAATGGGTCAAGGCCCTGCTCGCGGCGGCCAGCGAAAACCTCGGCATGGAACACAAGTTCGGCACCTCCGCCGGCGCCACATCGGTGCACGAACTGCCGAATGGCGTGCAATTCGGCCTGGCCATGCCGGACGTCAAATACACCGGTCACAACGACAACGAGTTCAAGACCACCGGGCAGTTCCTGCTGGACTTGCAGATCGTGACCGAGATGATGGGCCGCATCGGGCAATTGCCGAAACTCTGACCCCCTTTGGACCCGCCCTCGTGGCGGGTCCGATTCTTGACCTGTCATGACGATCGACAGTCATCGTAGCGGCGGCCGCCAGCCAACTCAGTTTTTCAATCGAACGGAATGCTTGAGCAGCGCAATGTTCAATAGGGGGCAACAACGGTGCATCATCGGGTAAAGCCAGGCGAATGTCTGACCATTGGTCGATTGCTGCCGGTCACAATATAAAATCATCCACTGTGGCCATGCCGAAAATGTGCTTTTTCGAGGGGAAAATGGCAGTGCTTTTAACTGGTTGGTTAACCAGACCAAGGGGTTTTTCATGGCTGATTTGGTCATACCTCTCCGATTTTCCCCATGCAATCCGGAAAAAAAGACGAAAAAATCGGCGGTGCTATCGACTACCTTCCGACTCGTCGAAAAGCCAGTAACGACGCGGGCCGCGTCGCCAAAGATGGCAATGTACAATCAGCCATGGACACTGCCGTTGGTCAGTAAAACTGATCAAAAAATGAACGGAGACGGGTTTTTCCGTTCAGAATACGCAGCAGGTGACACCGGCTCTGACCCTCACCTGACCCCCAGAAGCGGAAGTTAAACCTCATATGCACCAAGTGCGATTGGGGTTTTTTGTTACCTAAAAATGGAAGTGTCGAATGACTAACTAATAGTTCATTCGTGAAACTCACATTTATCTTGGCCGCGTAACGCCGCAAGATTAATTAATAGTAATGAGTGGATATTGACTGCCATCCGCAACGGAAAATTCCAATTAATCCGTGCCGAGCGTCATGTTGATTCACTATTAAAACAAAGAGGCAACCATGGATCTTAGTTTTCTTTCTTCGCCAGCCGTGGAATATGTTCGTTTGGGCGTTGTGTATTTCCACCTTATCGCCTGCTGTGTGGCAATCGGCCTGGTATTGACCAGTGACGTCGCAATGGTCAAGCAACTCCTGAAGGGAGATGCGTCAGGTCACCATGATGACGCACACATGGAAAGCCTGCAAAAAACCGTAGTACTTGCACTTTGGGCCCTTTGGATTACGGGCATTGGTATTGTCGGGATCGATTATGCCGGCAAGGGGATGGAGTATTTCCTCAATCCAAAACTGCAAGCCAAGATCGGGATCGTTGTACTGTTGACCTTTAACGGCTTCGTGTTGCATAGCGCTGTATTGCCGGCGCTGAAAAAAGCCGGTTCGTTACTTAATCTTTCCTTCAACCTGCGCATGCTGGCGCTGTTCTCCGGTGCGCTCTCTGCGGTGTCGTGGTTCTATGCCGCCATGCTGGGTGTTGGTCGTCCGCTGGCCTGGAAATACTCGCTGGTCGAGTTGCTGGCAGCCTATCCGGTTCTCATCGTCGGTGGATTCGCGACGATGGTACTGCTCACCGCCTATGCAAAAAACAAAGGCAGCGAAGGACGTCTGGAACAAGACACCTGGAGCGCACGACACGCCGCCCTGGCTTGATGGTAAAGCCAGGTTGAACAGGCAGGTTCTGCGTTAGCAGATACATACCGCTATTCGTTATTTACAAATTCTAGTTATTTACCAACTCTCAATTTGAGGAAACCCAAATGAAATCCATGAAAGTTCTCTTCGTAGTCGCCGCCCTGACCGCTTCTTCCCTGGCAATGGCCACAGGTGGCGGTGATCGTACCTTCACTCGCATGGAGTCGGCCCGGAAAGTCTCGATGGAAGCCTTCCAGGTTGCCCAGAAGCAGAAAGCTGAAGCCGCTGTAGCCGAAAGCAAAGCCAAGGCCGCCGATCACAGCAATAGCTGATCCGTGTAGCAAGTCCCGAGGCCGTCGGAAATGTGCGGCCTCAAGCTTCAAATGCTGCACCCAAGGTGCCGCTGTGTGGGTTTAGCCGGGATCCTGGTTACAAGAATCCAATTCGTTGAATCACCCCGTTGAATCCACAATAGTAAGCAGCCTTTCGCGAAGGGCTGCTTCACGTCCCGAATCACCGCAGCAAGAATGCGGCCTCCTGCTCCCTCCCCCTTTTCATGAATCTGCTGCGTTGTCAGGCCGGCATAGCCCGGAATGATTCCTGCGATTGCCATGTGTTTCCTTCGTCCTTTCATGCGTCGCACTGTTCATTGCCCGTTGCCGTATGTCTGGAGTTTCCCCAATGCCCTCGCCTGAATCCTTGCCCGCTGCCTTGCTGGGCCTGGCCCTTGTTTGTCCGGCCATGACCGAGGCTCAGAGCCTGGAACTGGGACAAGTGCTGATCGGGGCTGAGGACCGGAGCGACGAAGACCAGACGATCGAGGCCGCCAAGGCGCGGCTGGCCCAGGTGCCCGGCGGTACCAATGTGGTCGACCTGCGCCGCCCGCTGCAGGGGCGCGTGGCCAGCAACCAGGATGTGCTGGCTTACCAGCCCGGGATCCATGCCCAGTCGGCGGGTAACGAAGGGGTGAAGATTTCGATCCGCGGATCGGGCATCAACCGTGCACCGGGTGCCCACGCCTCGGGACTGTACGCCATGCTCGACGGTCTGCCTCTGACCGGCCTTGGCGGCACGCCCTATGAATTGCTGGAACCGCTGTGGCTCGACCATGTGGAAGTGCTGCGCGGCGCCAACGGATTCGACCGGGGCGCACTGGCCCTGGGCGGTGCCATCGATTACGTCAGCCACACTGGCTACGACTCACCGTTGTTGCAGGTGCGCTACGCGACCGGCAGCCACGGCTACCTCCAGCGCCAGGTCAGTTCCGGGCAAGTGCTCGGCGACTTCGATTACTACGTGGCCATGACCGAGGCAAACGCCGACGGCTACCAGGACCATACGGCCAGCGAGAGCCAAGGCGTCATCGCCAACTTCGGTTATCGCCTCAATCCCGACCTGGAAACACGCTTCTACCTGCGCCACCGCCAGACCGACAACGAGCTCGCGGGACGCGTGACCAAGCACTCCATCGAGCACGACCCTCGGGCGGCCAACCCCGCCTACGTGGCGCGGGATGACCGCCGCGACGAGCCGGGCAGCACGTTTATCGGCAACAAGACCACCTGGTACATCGATGACGATTCGAGCATCCAGACCGGCCTGGTCTACCACGACTATCCCATGGACTTGAGCGAGGGACCAAATCGCCTGAAGGTGGCATACACCGACGTCAGCGGCACCTTCGACTACAAGCGTCGCGACACGCTCTGGGGTCTGCAAAGCCAAAGCACGCTGGGCCTGCGCGTGACCAGACACCTGCCCAATGCCGGCGCCAGCGAGTTCGTGCGCATCCCCACCGGCAACACTGCCGGTTACGCGCCGGGCACGCCGATTCGCAACTTCACCTATCAGGGCTCGGACACCGTCCTGCATGCCGGCAATGACCTGGAGATCGCCGACGACCTGTGGCTGACCACCGGCCTCGCTGCGATCTACACCCGCCGTGAAAGCGACGTCACCTACCCGCAGGAAGGTGGCAAGACCAGCCTGCACGACTGGGACTACGCCCCGCGCGTGGGCCTGCGCTATCAATTGACACCTGACCTGCAACTGTTCGGCAATCTCAGCCGCTCGGTCGAGGCGCCACACCCCTGGTCGCTGATCTATAGCTCCAACATTCGACTCCCTGCAGGCAGCGGCGTCGCCACCGGAGCCCAGCGCGATCCGGTGAAGCTGCAAAACCAGACCGCCACCACCCTGGAAATCGGTGGCCGCGGTGACAGCACCTTGGGGCAATGGAGCCTGGCCTGGTACTACGCCCAGGTGCGCCATGAATTGCTTTCGGTGTTGCCGGATGCCAATGCCACCACGCCCTACGAGCTCAACGCCAGCCCCACCGTGCACCAGGGCGTGGAAGCCAGCCTGCTGAGCCCGCTCTGGTCACCGGATGATGGCG
Source organism: Pseudomonas sp. Pseusp16 (assembly GCF_047324915.1). Taxonomy (NCBI): domain Bacteria; kingdom Pseudomonadati; phylum Pseudomonadota; class Gammaproteobacteria; order Pseudomonadales; family Pseudomonadaceae; genus Pseudomonas; species Pseudomonas sp. Pseusp16. Next base: position 2,107,093 of record NZ_CP168522.1, read on the forward strand.
GCCAATTGAGCCTGCGCCAGAGCTATACCTTCAGTGACTTCCACTATCGCGACGATGACCGCTTTGGCGACAACCGCCTGCCGGGCCTGCCGATGCACTATTACCAGGGCGAACTGCGCTACGACTGGCCACAAGGCTTTTTCGCCACACTCAACACGCAATGGGCGTCCAAAGTGGCCGTCGACTACGCCAACAGCTACTACGCCGATCCCTACGCCATATTCGGTGCGACCCTGGGCTACAACGCCCCCAAGGGCGACTGGCAGACCTGGCTGGACCTGCGCAACCTGACCGACAAGCACTATGCCGCCACCGTCACGCCGGGCTACGACGACAAAGGGCTGGACGCGGCACGATCCACACCCGGAGAAGGCATGGCGATGTACGTCGGGGTGTCGTGGAGCCTGCTCTGAGGTCGGGTTTACCGGCCGTAAGGCACTTCGAAAGGCACGCTCACGGAGTACTGAAAGATGCCGCTCACTGCCAGCCACCCTGGCTCCGTCGAGAGAATCGATTCACCTCAATTATTTTGCAAATATAGATAGCTCACTAATTACAAGCTCAACTATGATGAGTTAACTCATCAGCAGCAGATTTCAACATGACCGACCCATTGACCCTTGGTTTTGCCCTGCATGACAGCGCCCGGCTGATGCGCAAGCGGTTTGAGCAGCGCGCGCGGCATGTCGGCCTCACCCGGTCGCAGTGGCAAGTGCTGGCCATGCTGTCGACCCATGAAGGTATCCATCAAAAAGGGCTCGCGGATCTGCTGGAGCTGGAATCGATCACCCTCGTGCGTCTGCTGGACAAAATGGCCGAGCGCGGTTTGGTCGAGCGACGTCGGCACCCCACGGATCGACGCCTGTCCCTGCTGTTCTTGACGGAGCAGGCTCATCCGCTGCTGCAACTCATGCGGGACATGGGCCGGGTTACCCGTCAGGAAGCCACGCGCGGATTCTCTGCCGAGGAGGAACAACTGCTACTGCAGATGATGAAGCGGATGAGGTCCAACCTGATCGAAGCCTGCAATCTTCCCGTTGAAGAACAGGAGCATCGTCATGATTGAGAGACGGCAACTCGTGCGCACCACGCTCTTCGCCTTGCTCCCCATCGTGCTGGTGGTCGGCGGCTATCTGTATGTAACGGGCGGGCAGATCATTTCCACCGACAATGCCTACATACAAGCCGACCATGTCGGCGTCTCCACCGATGTCTCGGGGCTTGTCGCCTCGGTTGATGTAAAGGACAACCAGCGGGTGGTCAAGGGCCAGGTCCTGTTCACCCTCAAGCCCGAACCCTTTGAGATTGCGTTGGCCAGTGCCAGGGCGCAACTGAGCAATGTGCGTAACCAGATCCTCAATCTCCAGGCCAATTACAAGCAGGCGCAGGCCGAAATCGACCAGGCGCAAATCGACCTTGCCTACTACCAGGCCAGCTTCCAGCGTCAGCAAACCCTGCTCAGCGTATCCGCGGTTTCCAGAACCAACTACGACGATGCCAGGCATGCGCTGGACAGCACCCGGCAAAAAATCACCGTGGCCAAGGCCACTGCACAAATGGTGCTGGCGCAACTCGGTGGAAATATCGCAACCCCCGTCGAACAACAGTCCACGTATCTGGTTGCCCAGGCCGCCGTCGACGAAGCACAGCGCAACCTGAACAACTCGGTGGTCAGGGCTGCGTTTGACGGAGTCGTGACCAACGTCGATTCGCTGCAAGTCGGCTCGTACCTGCAACCACCACAATCGGGCATCAGCCTGGTGTCGGCCGACCACCTGTGGGTCGCGGCGTCGCCGAAGGAAACCGAACTGACCCACATGAAACCCGGCCAGTCCGTCCAGATCAGCGTCGACAGCTACCCCGGCGTGCAGTGGCACGGCACCGTCGACAGCATCAGCCCGGCGTCGGGTTCGAGCTTCTCGTTGCTGCCCGCGCAAAACACCACGGGCAACTGGGTCAAGGTCGTGCAACGGATTCCCGTGCGCATCAGCATCGATGACGCCGGAGAAAAACCGCCGCTGCGCACCGGCATGAGCGTGCAGGCAGAAATCGACACTGGCTCGGCCCGTGGCCTGCCGCACCTGTTCTCGGGGCTGCTGGCGGACAAGGTCTCTGCCCCGGCTCTGGCCCATGAATGACCCGGCAGCGACCGAACCCGTGGCCCATCGCGGGATGATCACCGCGTGCGTCGTGCTGGCCGTGATCATGCAAGCGCTCGACACTACCATTGCAAACGTCGCCCTGCCCTACATGCAAGGCAGCATCTCGGCCAGTTCCGACCAGATCAACTGGGTGCTGACGTCCTACATCGTCGCCGCTGCAATCATGACGCCGCCGTCTGCCTTTCTGGCCCGACGCTTCGGGCGCAAACGCGTGCTGCTGTGGGCGATTATCGGTTTTGTGGTCTCGTCGATCCTTTGCGGCCTGGCGCAGTCGCTGGAAGAAATCGTTCTCGCCCGCCTGCTGCAGGGCCTGGCGGGCGCGGCGCTGGTGCCTCTGTCCCAAGGCATTCTGCTGGACATCTACAGCCTCAAGGAGCGCGGTTCGGCCATGGCGCTGTTCGGTGTGTCGGTCATGGTCGGCCCCGTGCTGGGGCCGATGCTCGGTGGCTGGCTGACTGAGCACTTCAGTTGGCGCTGGGTGTTCTTCATCAATTTGCCCATCGGAATGCTGGCGCTGGCCGGGATCGTCTATTACGTCAGCGAAACGACCACCGACACCACGACCCGCCTGGACTGGCTCGGCTTCGGCTCGCTGAGCGTGGCGATCATGGCCCTGCAACTGTTCCTCGACCGGGGTGAGCAACTGGGCTGGTTCGCTTCCGGTGAAATCCTGGTCGAAGCGATCGTGGCCGCTGTCGCCTTGTATGTGTTCCTGGTCCACACCTTCACCACAGACACCCCCTTTATCAGTCCCAAGCTGTTCAAGGATCGCAATTTTTCGATCAGCGTCATCTTCATTTTCATCGTCGGTATTACCTACCTGGCCTCACTGGCGCTGATGACGCCTTACCTGCAAACCCTGATGGGCTATCCGGTGCTGACCGCCGGCATGGTGATGGGCCCGCGAGGCTTGGGCACGATGCTGACCATGTTCCTCGCCGGCCGACTGTTGGGCAAAGTCGATACCCGCCTGTTACTGCTGACGGGCCTGGGATTGTCAGCGCTGTCGATGGGGTTGATGACCGGCTGGACGCCTGATGTGTCGATGCAAACCGTCATCTGGGTGGGCTTCATCCAGGGCACCAGCCTGGGCATGCTGTTTGTGCCACTGACCACGGTTGCCTTCGCGACCCTGCCCGCCTCCTTGCGCGCCGAAGGCACCGGGCTTTACAGCCTGTCGCGAAATGTCGGTTCCAGCGTCGGGATCTCCATCGTGACCGTGCTGCTCACCCAGAACATCCAGGCTAACCATGAGCAGATAGGTGCCTACGTCACGCCTTTCAACCGGGCCTTCGACGCAGGGTCGATCAAGAGTTACCTGGACCCGATGGCCGCCTCCGGCCGCGCCACCCTGGACGCCCTGGTCAACGTGCAAGCCAGCTGGATCGCCTACGTGGACGACTTCAAGCTGCTGATGCTGTTGTCACTGGCGGTCATGCCATTGTTGCTGATTATCAAAGCCCCAAGCCCCCAGACACAGAAAGAGCCGGCACCGGTCATGGAATAAAGAGCGGCGTGAGCTTATCTGCACAAACGCAAAAACCGGGACTCGCCCGGTTTTTACGCACCTGTTGAAACCAGCGTTGGGCCGCCACGTCAGACCTTGAAGTCGGTGGACAGCGCCAGCGCTTTCCATTCGGTCAGTTCCGCCTGCACAAAGCGGTTTTTCGCCTCGATTCGGGCCACGGTGTCGCTGCCCAGCGCCAGGCGTTGTGGTGGCTCTGGGGCGTTGACCAGCGCGAGCATCGCTTCGGCAAACTTCACCGGATCGCCAGGCTGCGCATGGTTGGCGCCTTCGGCAAACTGGCGCATCTTGCCGACGGTTTCCTCGTAGTCCGGCAGTTCCAGGGCGGTCTTGATCAGCGACTGCTCGTCCAGGAAGTCGGTGCGGAAGAACCCGGGCTCGACAACCGTCGCATGGATGCCCAAGGGCGCCAGTTCCTGATGCAGCGCTTCGGTAATGCCCTCCACCGCAAACTTGGTGGAGCCGTAGACACCCCAGCCCATGTAGGCCTGATAGCCGCCGATCGATGAGATGTTGATGACATGACCACTACGCTGGCGCCGCATGTGCGGCAGTACGGCGCGGGTGACATTGAGTACACCGAACACGTTGGTGGCGAACAGACGCTCCGTTTCGCTGGCACTGGTTTCTTCCACCGCGCCCAGCACACCGAAACCGGCGTTGTTGATCAGCACGTCAATGCGCCCGAAACGCTTGATGCCTTCTGCGACAGCCTGATGCGCCTCTTCCTCGCGAGTGACGTCCAGCCGCACGGCGAGCAGGTTCGGGTAATCACCCAGGCGATCAGTGATGTCTTGTGGATTGCGGGCAGTGGCGATAACGGCGTCGCCGGCACGCAAGGCGTGTTCTGCGATGAGGGTGCCAAAACCACGGGAAGCGCCAGTAATGAACCAGGTACGCATTTCAACTCCTCCTGTCAGCGACCCGTGCGACATTGCCGGGCCTTCTCGATGAGTTGATGCGACTTTAAGCGCGTGCTACTGATGTGATAATCCCAGCAATTTTGCATGTCTTAGTGAAAGGCGCTCACAAATGAAATCCCCCTCCACCGCCGACCTGTCGATTTTCCTGTGCATCGCCCGGCACCTGAACTTCAGTCGTGCGGCAGTGGAACTCGGTCTCACGCCCTCAGCCTTGAGTCACTCATTGCGCGCCCTGGAGAATCGCCTGGGCGTACGGCTGTTCAACCGCACCACCCGCAGCGTGGCCTTGACTGACGCCGGGGAACGACTTTACGCCCGGCTGAAACCGGCCTTTCGTGACATCGACGATGCACTGGAAGACCTCAACAACTTTCGCGACAAGCCCTCAGGCAACCTGCGCATTACCGCAGGTCGACAGGCGTGTGAGTTGGTGTTGCTGCCGATTGTCAGCCAGTTCCTGCAGGCGTACCCGGATATCCGCCTGGAGATCGTCGAGAGCGACGCCTTGGTGGACGTGGTCGCCGGCGGTTTTGACGCGGGGGTACGCTTTGGCAATCGCCTGGAAGCCGACATGGTTTCACTGCCCATCGGGCCGAACATGCGCTCGGTGGTCGTGGGCTCACCGGCATTCTTCGAACGGCATGTCGCACCACACAAACCCGAGGACTTGCATGGCCTGCCGTGCATCCGCCACCGCTTCCCCAGCGGCGCGATGTACCGGTGGGAATTCGAACGCGGTGGGATCACCCAGGAAATCGAAGTCAGTGGCCCGCTCACACTCGGCGATGTCAGCCTGATGATCGGGCCGGCATTGCAAGGTGTGGGTTTGGCCTATGTGTTCGAGGACATGGTTGGCAGGTATCTGGCCGATGCGCGCCTGATCCAGGTGCTGGCCGACTGGTGCCCCTACTATCCGGGCCTGCACCTGTATTACCCGAGTCGCCGCCATGTGCCGGCAGCGCTCAAGGCATTCATCGACTTCGCCCGGGCGACCCGCCAGCTCAACACGTAGCCAGCTCAACACGTAACTGCGCGCGACGACTAAGCTTTTGTAACGTCACTTCGTCCCTCAAGGAGATATCCATGAGCGCCGCCAGCCTGTCCGAGCTCGATGCTGCCCTGCCCGGTCTGACCCGCAAGATCCGCGTGCTCGATGCCCTGTCCTGGCCGGATGGGGTCGAGGAAGACTTCCTGGCGAAATGGCGCGGCGGGCGTGCCGAACTGCCCAGGGTCGAGTTGCAGCCCCGCGACCACAGTGCCGATATCGCCGCCCTGGAAACCTTTATCAGCCGCTGCGATGTGGGGCATCCGGCCGGGAATTTCCTCGCCATGACCGCCCGTAGCTATGCCACGGCCGGACACATGCTGGGCGCCATTGGAACCCCGGCGTTTACCCACTATTCGTCAGCGCTGTACCGACGTCCGGACTTCTATTACACGCGCTTGCAACTGAGCATGCTCGACGCGGCCAATTTCTTCCTCAAGACCACCGACGCCCTGCTGGGCGGTGCGCAGATTCCACCAAGCCCGGCCGAAATTCCGGCCAAGGCGTTCGCCGCCTGGCTTCAACCGGAACTGGACCGCTTCTTCGGCGTCGGACAAATTACGGTCGTGCTCGATCCGAACCTGGCCGCCAAGGCCATCGCCGGATCGAGTCGCATTCGCCTGCGGGCCAGCGCACTGTTCTCGGAGCTGGACAAAAATCAGCTGTTGCAACACGAAGCCTTCGTGCATATCGCCACGGCACAAAACGGCGCGCGGCAGCCCAACCTCATAAGCCTGGGTCTGGGCGCACCGCGCACGACCCAGACTCAGGAAGGCATTGCCACCCTGGCCGAACTGTTCACCGGCAGCATGGACATCAACCGCTTGCGTCGCCTGGCCCTGCGCGTACTCGCCGTCCAGCAGGCGCTGGAGGGCGCCGACTTCATCCAGGTGTTCGAAGGTTTCCTGGCGGCCGGGCAGACACAAGAAGAGTCCTTCCGCTCAACCCAACGGGTGTTCCGTGGCGTCGATCTGCGTGGCGGTTCGGCGTTTACCAAGGACGCCGCTTACCTGACCGGGTTGCTCGGCGTCCACACCCTGCTGCGCATTGCAATCCGCGATAACCGGCCGGAACTGGTCGGGCATTTGTTTGCAGGGCGCCTCAGCCTGGCTGACACCCTGCGTCTGGCGCCACTGTTCGACTCCGGCTGGCTCAAGGCACCGGTCTACCTTCCGGCCTGGGCCTCTGATCTGCGTATCCTGGCTGCCAACCTGGCCTTCTCGGCGTTCATCGCCCAGATCAAGCTGGACGTGCTGGACCTGAAGGTATTCATGGCATTCGCCGAAGAACACGAAAGCGATGCCAGCGCACATTGATCGGGATCACAGCCTTTTAAAGACAACCGGGGTTCTTGAAATGAGCTGCTACCATTAGGAAGCGGTGTCGAGGCCGAGCTCTGTGGCTTGCAAAGCCGGCTTGCACCTGCCAGGGATGATCCACTCATTTCAAGCCTGCCTGACCACATGGGGGGTGCAATGCACATTCCATTACTTTACGCGTTGTCGGCTGTACTGCTTTTGAGCGGATCTTCCTGCCTGGCACTGGGTGCGGACGCGGCCGCACCGGCACCGGCAAGCGCGGCCAATGCGGCGCCCGTCACAGCGGCGACCAAGGACCCCGTGTTCACCCAAGAACAACTGGATCAAATGCTGGCGCCCATTGCGCTTTACCCGGACCCCCTGCTGGCACAGGTACTGATGGCCACCACGTACCCCGGGGAAGTCGGTGAGGCGGTCAGCTGGTCCAAAGCGCACCCCGATGCCAAGGGTGACGATGCGGTCAAACAAGTCGCAAGCCAGCCCTGGGATCCGAGCGTGCAGGCACTGGTCGCCTTCCCGCAGGTTCTGGCAACGCTGGGGCAGGACCCCGTCTGGGTACAACGCCTGGGTGATGCCTTCCTGGCGCAGCCCGACGATGTCATGAACGGCGTACAACGCTTGCGTCGTCAGGCCCAGGCTGCTGGCAACCTGGAGAGCAACCAATACCAGAACGTGACGATTCAGAATGTCGCGGCACCGGCCAAGGCAACCACCGCCACAACACAGGCAACGGCTCCAGCTCCGGAAGCGGCACCGGCCAGCAGCTCCACCATCATCATCCAGCCTTCAGATCCACAGGTGGTGTACGTCCCCACCTATAACCCGACAACCACCTACGGCACCTGGGCCTACCCGGCGTCGCCGCCCGTGTACTATCCACCACCGCCCGCCTATTACCCCGGTCAGGCCTTGATGGCGGGGCTGGCGTTCGGCACTGGCGTGGCCATCGTCGGGGCATTGTGGGGTGAATGTGACTGGGGCAATAACGACGTCGACATCGACGTCAACCGCTACAACAACATCAACGCCAACAACCGCATCACCAACAACCAGAACAAATGGCAGCACAACCCGGTGCACCGCAATGGCGTTCCCTATCGCGACAACAAGAGCCGCGAACAGTACGGCCGCCAATTGAACGGTGCCAGTCAGCGTGAAGCCTATCGAGGGGACAACGCCCAGCGCGCTCAGGCCCGTGAAAATGCCCGCAGCTCAATGGACAGGCACGGTATCGAACGACCTGCCACCAGCAACCTCCAGGCCCGTGATCAAGCGCGCAAACTCCAGTCCGGAACTGCGGACGGCAATCGCTTGCAGGCCGGTGCAGACAGACCGAAGGCGGCTGACAGAGGCCAGGGTGCTGCCAGGAACACCCGGGACAATCAGCAGCCCAGGAACGTGAATCGTCAGGCCGATCAGCAACCCAGGAACCAGGGCGCCCAGTTGAATCAGCGCAAAGAGGGCGCCGTGCAGACGCGTCAAGGAACCAACAAGCGGCCGGCCGCCAGCGCCGGCAGTGCCCGCAACAATGCTTTCGCCGGCGCACGTTCACCGTCCCAGGCCAACCTCCAGGCCAATCGTGGCCGGTCGAGCCAGGCATCCGCCCAGCGCCCCAGTGCCTCACGATCGGCTGGTCAGCAGATCAGTCGGCCGTCCAGTCCACCAGCGCGTCAAAGGGGGGGCCGCCGTTGAAAAACCATCCTCGAGTGAAGGGACTCACGGGCTTGCTCCCTCATGTCCTTGCGATAGCTGTCGGCTTGGCGTGGTCGTGCATGGCGACGGCACAGCAAGCCTTTCCAACACCAGAAAAGGCCGCTGAAGCGTTCGTTGAAGCGCTGGGCACGGAACATTCCGATCAGGCACGCCTGACCGAGCTGCTGGGCAGTGACTGGCACAGTTACATCCCCCGTGAAGGCGTGCAGCGCGAAGATGTGGATGCGTTTTTGCAGCAATACCGTGAGCAACATCACATTGAAAACACCAGCGACCGCAAGGCAGTCCTGGCGGTTGGCAGCAAGAACTGGACACTGCCCATCCCCATGACAAAAGCCACCGACGGTTGGCGCTTTGACTTGAAGGCCGGTAGCGCCGAGATCCGTGCACGTCAGATCGGCCGCAATGAACTCGCCGCTGTGCAGTCGGTGCTGGCCTATCACGACGCCCAGATGGACTATGCGTCAGTCGATCGAGACGGTGATGGCGCTCTTGAGTATGCGCAGAAAATCTTCAGCACCCCCGGCAAGCACGATGGACTCTATTGGGCAGAAGACGATAGCGACCAGATCAGCCCCTTGGGGCCTTCGTTCGGCAAAGCCATTGCCGACGAAGACTGGCATGGTTACCGCTTCCGCATCCTTGATGGCCAGGGACCTTCGGCACCGGGTGGCGCCTACAGTTATCTCATCGGTGACAAGATGAGCCGAGGCTTTGCGCTGATCGCATGGCCAGCGAAATACAACGACACCGGAGTGATGAGTTTCATGATCAGCCATGACGGCCAGGTGTTCGAGAAGGACCTGGGACCCGGTGGTGAAAAACTGGCGAAAGCGATGAAGCGCTTTGACCCGGATGACAGCTGGAAAGAGGTGGATGAAGATCAGGCGCCGCAGGAGTGACCGGGGCGTCACTGACCTGCTGCGACGCTCCGAATCGCAGGGGGGGTCTTGTCTAGATCAACAGGACGAATCGCTCTTCGTTCCCCGTGTTGTCGTGACAGGTGGGTTGCTCAAGCTTGAAACCGCACCGATCAAGGACTGTTCTTGAACCCACATTTTCCTTGTAGGCAAAGGCAACCAGTTGCGTAAGCCCCCAACGCACTTGAGCCTGCTGGATCAGATGCCTCAGCGCCAACGTTGCCAGGCCCTGCCCGCACGCGCGTTGAGCGATCCGATAGCCCACTTCAGCAGAACCCATCGCCAGGTCGATACTTTTCAGATTGGCTCGACCAACGATTGTCTGACTGGAGTCCACGATGACAAACGGGTGCCAGGCGCCGATGGCAAAATCGGATAAATAGCTTTCGATATGATCGACTACACCCCGCAACGAGTAAAAAGCAGGGTCGCGCGCATCAATATGGGATTCAAACCATTCACGGTTATGGACTTCGAACGCCAATAACGCTTCAGTGTCAGTCTTTTTCAGCTCGCGAACGCTAAACGATTCCATTCATCACCTCTCCTTTGTCGTGCGCCGAAATGGCTCAAGTTTATCTCATACCTGAACAACCTTGCCGAGCCTGACCTTCCCCTTCCAGAGCCCGAACGGCTTGCAGAATATATACGGATAAACGTATATTCGTATTTCCATATGTGTCGAGCCCCGCAAATGCTCAATCCTGCCGCCGTATTCAAATGTCTGTCCGACGAAACCCGCGCCCGGGCCACCTTGCTCATCGCTCGTGAAGGCGAGTTATGCGTTTGTGAGCTGGTCTGTGCCCTGGACGATAGCCAGCCTAAAATTTCCCGCCATCTTGCACAGCTTCGCGGATGCGGCCTGCTGCTGGACCGCCGCCAGGGGCAGTGGGTGTATTACCGGCTCAATCCTGACCTGCCGGCGTGGGTTCGTGACGTTCTCGAGACAACGTTGCTGGCAAACGCCGATTGGCTTGAAGACAACAACACTCGCCTGAACGCGATGGGCGACCGCCCTCTCAACACTTCCGCCTGCTGCTGACCCTTCATTAGTCGAGACTGTGCATGTTGACTGCATTTAGCATTTTCCTGCTCACCATGGTGCTGGTCATCTGGCAACCCAAGGGCCTGGGTGTCGGCTGGAGCGCCTCCCTGGGAGCCGTTCTGGCCCTGTTTGCGGGCGTCGTGACGCTGGACGATATTCCACTGGTGTGGAGCATTGTCTGGAACGCCACCGCGACGTTCATCTCGCTCATCATCATCAGTTTGTTGCTCGATGAGGCCGGATTTTTCCAATGGGCCGCATTGCATGTGGCGCGCTGGGCCAAGGGTGACGGACGGCGCCTGTTCGTATTCACGATACTGCTGGGAGCCGGCGTATCCGCGCTGTTTGCCAATGACGGTGCAGCGCTGATCCTGACCCCCATCGTTGTTTCAATCCTGCTCGCGTTGCGGTTTTCGCCAGCGTCGACCCTGGCGTTCGTCATGGCGGCCGGTTTTATTGCCGACACCGCGAGCTTGCCCCTGGTGGTGTCCAACCTGGTCAACATCGTTTCGGCAGACTACTTCGACCTGGGCTTCAGCGAATACGCCTCGATCATGGTGCCGGTCAATTTCGTTGCCGTGGCGACCACTCTTGCGGTGCTGTACTGGTTTTTCCGGCGTGACATTCCCAGGCACTACTCACTGGAAGACGTGCTGGATCCGCGACGTGCCGTGCGAGACCCCCTGACCTTCCGCGTCGGCTGGATTGTTTTGGCCTTGTTGCTGATCGGGCTGTTTGCGCTGGAACCCCTGGGCATTCCAATCAGCGCAATCGCAGCGGTCTGTGCCGCGATGCTGTTCGCCGTCGCTGCGCGCGGGCATGTGATTTCCACCCGACGAGTGCTGCGTGAAGCGCCCTGGCACGTCGTGATCTTTTCGCTGGGCATGTACCTGGTGGTTTACGGGCTGAAAAACGCCGGACTGACCACCTCCATGACAATGGCCCTGAACCACATGGCCGAATTCGGCATCTGGGGCGCCGCGTTGGGCACCGGCCTGCTCACGGCTTTGCTGTCATCGGGCATGAACAACATGCCCACGGTGCTGGTGGGCGCCCTGTCGATTCAAGCCAGCGACGCCACGGGTGTGGTACGTGAAGCCATGATCTACGCCAATGTCATCGGCTCTGACCTGGGCCCCAAAATCACCCCCATCGGCAGCCTGGCTACCCTGCTCTGGCTGCATGTTCTGGAGCGCAAGGGCATCCGCATTACCTGGGGTTACTACTTCAGGGTCGGCGTGGTCCTGACGCTGCCGATCCTGCTCATCACCTTGTCCGCCCTGGCCCTGCGCCTGAGCGTTTAGCCCCTGAGCGACTGCAAAGAGGAGTCACCATGCGCGTTCTGTTTATGTGTACCGCCAATAGCTGTCGCAGCATCCTGTCCGAAGCCATGTTCAACCATCTCGCCCCGCAAGGTTTTCAGGCGATCAGTGCCGGCAGCTTCCCCAGGGGACAGGTACTGCCCCGCAGCCTGAGCACGCTGCAAGAGGCCGGCATTGCCATCGACGGCTTGAGCAGCAAAGGCAATGACGCTTTCGAAACCAACCCTCCGGATATCGTCATCACGGTCTGCGACAAGGCCGCCGGCGAGGTGTGCCCCGTGTACTTCGGACCGGCACTGAAAGCGCATTGGGGCCTGGAAGACCCATCGGACATAAAGGGCGATGAAGCAACGGTATCGGCGGCGTTCCACTCAACCCTGGCGCACATTGAAACGCGCTGCCGGGCATTCCTGGACCTGCCTTTTGCCCAACTTGACCGCGATGCGCTGAAGCGGGAACTCGACCGCATCGCCACGCTGTAACCGGAGCCCCCATGACCCATCCGTTGCCCAATCTCGACACTTCACTGACTCAACCCATCGCCGATGGACGCGACGACCAGCACAAGCCGCGCATCCTGTTGCTATACGGCTCCACTCGTGCGCGGTCGTTCAGTCGTCTGTTGGTCGAAGAAGCCGCCCGGTTGCTCGAGCACTTCGGCGCCGAGACGCGGATCTTCAATCCTTCAGGCCTGCCGTTACCGGACGACGCGCCCACCGATCACCCGAAAGTCCAGGAACTGCTAGAACTGATGCAGTGGTCTGAAGGACAGGTCTGGTGCTCGCCAGAACGCCACGGCTCCATGTCCGCCGTATTCAAGGCACAAATAGACTGGGTGCCGTTGGCGTTGGGGGCCATTCGCCCGACCCAGGGAAAAACCCTTGCTGTCATGCAAGTCTGCGGCGGTTCCCAGTCCTTTAATGTGGTGAATCAACTCCGTGTGCTGGGGCGCTGGATGCGCATGTTCACAATCCCCAATCAATCATCCGTGCCAAAGGCTTTTCTGGAGTTTGACGCCGCCAATCGCATGAAGCCCTCGTCGCTGTACGACAGGGTGGTGGACGTTATGGAGGAACTGGTGAAATTCACCCTGCTGCTACGGGATCGCCCCGATCTGGTTGACCGCTACTCGGAAAGAAAAGAATCAGCGCAGGAACTGACTCAGCGCGTGAATCAACGGTCGATCTGAATGTAGAGGTCTTCCCCTTGGCTCGATAGCCGAAAAAAGTCGCAAACCCCGATGCATCAGGGCTTGCGACTCTTTGCCGATACGTCCCTCAGACTCCCGGGACGTTTTCTGCGGGTATGCCTGCCGTGCTCATTACATCAGGCGCAGGCTTAGTGCTCTACCTCAACCACGTCGATATCCGGCGCGTCCGGGGCGTCCGCCACATCCTCTCTGGCTTCGTTCGCCTCAACCTTGGCAGCCTCTCTGGCCTCCTTCGCCTCAACCTTGGCAGCCTCTCTGGCTTCCTTCGCATCGACTTTGGCAGCGTTGCGGGCCGCATCTGCGGCAGCCCGGGCAGCGTCCCTGGCCGCATCGGCGTCTGCCTTGGCGGCATCCCGGGCTGCATCTGCCGCGGCCCGGGCAGCGTCCCGGGCTGCATCGGCGCCTGCTACGCCAGCAGCTTTTGCAGCGTCCCGAGCTGCATCCGCATCAGCCTTGGCGGCGTCCCGGGCTGCATCCGCATCAGCTCTGGCAGCGTCCCTGGCTGCATCAGCGTCGTTTCGGGCAGCGTCCCTCGCTGCATCGGCGGCGTCGTTGTCATTGTCATTGGCGTTGTCATTGTCATGCGCATTGCCCGGGCCTCTGTTCCCGGCCATACCACCATGATCAGCGTCGCCACGCCCTGGACCTCCATGACCGTCAGCGCCATGGCCAGCAGCACCATGATCGCCACCCTCTCCATGGCCGTTGCCACCGTGGTCGCCTCCGCCGTCACCGCCGTGGCCACCGTGACCACCGCCTCCGGAGCCACCGCCACCGTGACCACCACCGCCTCCACCTCCACCGCTGCCGCCATCTTTGGCGTACACGCTGGAGAAACTACTGATGTAATCGGGCACCAGGATCGTCGATGCCGACAGGACACCGCCAATTGCCAGAGCCAACAAACATTTTTTGAGCAGCATGTTGCACCTCCGCTTGGAGTTGCGTCGTCATCTCCGTATTGAACGCAATATCCAGTGAGTTTCCGGCCGCCCTTTGGAGCGGCCAGCCAACCGGCCCGAACATAAATCTGCAGCAATAACGAGCAACTGCGGTATCCGCTCGATCCCTCAGAGCCAATCAGCATGGTTACGTGGGAAACATTCCCACATTTTTTTTAGATAAGTGCTTTCAGCCCGAGTTCAAAAAAAGAATCAGTCCCTGTTCAACACATCGATGATTGGGCAAGACGCCCCGCCGTCGCCTGCATCGCATTTGTGCACCAGTTCGCCCAGCACCTGCTGCATTGCGGCAAGGTCGGCCATCTTTTGCTCGATCATGGCCAGCTTGCGCACGGCCAGTGCCCGGGTCTCGCTACAGGTGCAGGCCACATCAAGTGTCAGCAGCATGCCCACCTCATCCAGCGTGAATCCCAGCGCCTGCGCCCTCTTGATGAAGCGCAGCCGTTTGACCTGCTCCGGTAGATAGTGCCGATAACCGCCGAGCGGCTTTGCCGGCTCATCCAGCAAGCCGCGTCGCTGGTAATAGCGAATGGTCTCGATGTTCACCCCGGCCGCTTGCGCCAACTTGCCGATACTCAGCCCTGTTGTCATCACATGCCCCTTGATTCTGTACCCGGGTACGGAGTGTAGAGTGACTCTAGGTTAGATCGATTCAATGGAGAAGACGATGGCTCAGGCTCCAGCAGAAACCATCAGGCTCGACATTCAGAATCCCCACCGTGCACAAGTGAGGCAACCATGAGCGCCGTCATCCTCGAATCCATATTGACCTGCCCGCATTGCGGCTTCGCCAAGCAGGAAGCCATGCCCACGGACGCCTGCCAGTTCTTCTACGAGTGTGGCAGTTGCAAAACCCTGCTACGCCCGAATCCTGGTGACTGCTGTGTGTTCTGTTCGTTTGGCACGGTGAAATGCCCACCGATTCAGGAGCAGCGCGGATGCTGTGGTACGGGATAGATTTAAGTTTATTCGGTTTATCAGACGCCCCCAACGCGCCTCAAACCGCGATTATGGGAGGTTAGTGTCATGTGGAATTACGCTCTGATGCTCGTGGTGATCTACCTGATCATCACTCTCTGCATCGGCTGGTTGTATACCATTGCTCTCCTGCATTGGTTTTGATCCGACGGGAGAAGTGCTGCTACAACCATTCACCGAACTGGACGACAGCTTCACTCCCCCTACTCGCGTCGATCCTTTGCCAATCACCCCAACGCTCGCCACGCCCCAATAGCGACAATGGACCACGTCAGTACGATGAGCACCGCAGCAAACCAGTTCACCGGGCACTGCAAGTCTCTAGCCTCCCACTCCGCCGCTTTGAGCTGACACTCCTGCAGCACCGCTGATGGCATCAGACGGACAGCAAGCAGAATGCCAAGCGGCAAAATAATCACGTCATCCAGGTATCCAAGCACTGGAATAAAATCGGGAATAAGGTCGATTGGGCTCAACGCATAGGCCACGACAAAAACCGAGACCCACTTGGGTAGCCAGGGTGTTTGCGGATGCTGATAACAAAACCGGAGCACCATGGTTTGCCGTTTAAGCTTTCGGGCCCAGCCACGCAGGCAACAAAGAAGGCGGTTCATGTCGTTGTCATCAGAACGTGGGGGATGCGATCACAAGCGTAGCGCCATTGGAAAGCGGCTGCCATGAGTTGCTTGCAGCCCTTGGTGACAGGCAGAAAACGGCTGAAGCGGACTCTCACGAAGGGCAACTGTCAGCCAATCGCGCCGTATCCTGTCCAGGTCTGGTTTATGGGGAAGCCAGGAAACGCAGGGCCGGGACAAGGCCACTATGACTTCGTTTCTCTGCAGGCAGGTCTGCTCCTCTGATTCATCACGACAACGCGCGCGAGTTGATGGCGAAGCTCGTCAAAGAAACTCCGAAAGTTTGTGCAGACACTGCTCCTTTCAAGATGTGACCCGTCCTGAATATCGCGCCCTGCCCATTAACCTGGATACTTCAAGGGCTTTCGTATAGAACCTGGAGCGCGCGGCCAATGAGTTTTTTTATCATGTAAAGGAGCGCAAAATGAGCTGCCTGGCGTTCGAATGACGTGTCGCAGTCGACTGGCGCGCAGTCATCTCGGGCACCATGGGTAAAGTCTCGGGCACGATGAGCGCGCTTGCTGTCGACTACAGGAGACCGGAGGAGGTGTTTTGAAACCATTCCCGCTAAGACCTGGCGCCTCAACTCTGAACATGTTCCTGCAAGGGGGATTGCCACGCCGTGACGCTGTGCCGCAAACGTTAACGGAAAAAGCGGTGATCCCAGGCATTCCAAATGCTCGCTACTGGCTGGACCACGACCTGACTCTGTTCATTCAGGATGCAATTGAGGGCAACAAACGCGAGAGCGAGGCTCTCGCCAGGGCTGGCAAACCGAACAACGTCCTGCCGCAGGCAAGTATGCTGGCAGTTTCGGGAGGCGGTGACGCTGGCACATTCGCAGCGGGACTCATTACGGGGTGGACCACGCATGGGACTCGACCCATGTTCAAGGTCGTCACGGGCATTAGCGCGGGCGCCCTGCTCGCCCCGTTCGCTTACCTGGGATCAGGGTACGACGACGTCATTCGGTATATCGCCAACGCCATCGGTCCAAAAGACGTTTTTCATTCGCGAAACGTGCTGACCCGTCTTGCCAGCGACGGTATAGCGGACAGCAAGCCACTGTCACGGCTCATTACAAAGTACGTCACTGCGGAGATTCTTGCGGCGATTGCAACGGAATACGCCAAAGGACGAATCCTGCTGATCGGCACAACCGACCTTGATTCAGGGCGGCCAGTCACGTGGAACATGGGCACCATTGCCTCTAGCGAAGCACCGGGAGCGCTCGACCTCTTCCGCAACATCATGATCGCGTCGATGAGTATTCCCGGCGCAGTCTCACCCGTGATGATCGATGTGGACGTTGACGGCAAACAGTTTCAGGAAATGCACGTGGACGGAGGAGTGATCACTCAGGTGTTCCTTTACCCACCTGGCACCAAGATGGCGCTGAACAGAGCCACCGGAGCACCGTTGCGACTCGAACGTCATTTCTATGTCATTCGCAATGGGACACTGGAGCCACAGTGGTCCGGGACGAAACGCCGTACATTGAGCATCGGCGGTCGAGCCATCAGTGCGTTGATTCAAACTCAGGGGATCAGCGACCTGGAGCGAATTTACCGTATGGCGCTGCAGGATGGAGCGGATTTCAATCTTGCGTACATTGGCTCCGACTTTAACTTTGCGCACAATCAGAAATTCGATGGCGAGTACATGAAGCGTTTATTCGATTACGCTTTCCAACTCAGCGCGAAGGGCTATCCGTGGCATAAATCGCCGCCCTCGGAAAACACCAGACTACGAAACACCCGCTGAAAGATTGCCTGAATCGTTCAAGCGGTTTTGGCGAGATGTTCAAACTGGCAGTGATACCGGGCGTCCTTGAGGCTGGCTTCAAATTCCTCCAGCCCCGCATAGACCTTCTGCAACCCTTGAATCCGGGTCATCAGCTCCAGTTTTTTGTCGGTGATCGCCTTGTTCGCCACATCCCAGGGCAGCTCCTGGCCCCGGTGATCCTTGAGGATCGCCTGCATTTCCTTGAGTTTGAAGCCCAATTGCTGAGCGCATTTGATGAACGTCAGCAGTTCAACGCTTTGCTGGTTGTAAACCCGATATTTGCCTTCACGCCGGGGCGGCGGCAGCAAGCCTATGTCTTCATAGTGGCGAATGGCTTTAACGGTCGTGCCCGACAACCGGGCGGCTTTGCCGATATACATGAAAAGTCCTTTTTCTCGCACAGGAACGGGGGCGTGTACTGGCGCGCCGCATCTTTGCATACGGATGCGGAGTCGGGAACCCGAGGGTGTCAAATGGCAGAGTACTGGCAAGGACGATGCTGCATATCGTGTGTATCAGTGACTGGCGATATCCTCGGCTTGCTTGAGCCAGGCTTCCCGCTGGTTGGGTCTGGAGCCGAGCAGCGGCCCAAACGTCAGGGTCTTCAACGGTTTGATGCCACAGAACTCCAGCGTGGTCTTGCGCACCTGGTGCAGGCCAGGCATGCGGTAGACCCATTTGAAGTACCACGGTGGAGTATCCATCGTAACCAGCAGGTGAGCCGTCCGCCCCTTTAAAAGCTTGTCGGGAAAGGCTTTACCTTCGCGGTACTTGAAGGCAAAACCGGGCAAGAATACCCGGTCGAAAAAACCTTTCATCAACGCCGGAATGCCCCCCCACCAAATCGGATAGACCAATGCCAGGTGCTCAGCCCAAGTGATATCGGCCTGGGCCTTGAGCAGATCGGGTTCCAGTTGCTGAGTCTGTATGTAGCCATCGTGCAACACCGGATCGAAGCTCAGTGCATCCAGTCGTAACAGACGAACATCATGCCCGGCACTTCTTGCAGCTTCGACATATCTCTCGGTCAACGCACCACAGAAACTGTCGATTGAGGGGTGACCCAGAATCACCAGTACTCGTTTGCTCATCATCACTGCATCCTGAAAGTGGAGCTTTCAACATAGGGTGTGCCCTTAACGGGAGAGTCAATGGGCGGTAGCAGGAACAGCCAGAAGCGAGCACTCAAAGAAGTCACGAACGACCAGGCTCTCACGTCAATCAATCCTCCGACTGTCGTACCATCGCCAGATCGACAGAACGGAGGTTGATATGAGAAATGGTGCAGGCAAACGAGTCGTTGTCATTGGCGCAGGCATAGTGGGCGCGTCCTTGGCGTATCACCTGGCTGGCAAAGGTGCCAATGTCATCCTGGTCGAGGCTGAAGACATAGCGTCCGGCGTGACAGGACGCTCTTTCGCATGGATCAACACCTCCCACAACGGGCCCGACTCCATCGCACAGTTGCGCGCTGCAGCCATCAAAGAGTACCGCCAACTCCAAACCGAGCTGCCCAGTCTGGAGATACGATGGACGGGGTCCCTGTCTTACAGCGCGAGCCTGGGTGAAGTGCCGCCCGCCTCAGGTCAACAGCCTTCGGCAACTCTGGTATCCCGCTCCCGGATTCTCGCCTTGGAGCCGAACCTCAGGAATCCCCCTCAGCATGCCTTGTATGAAGCCGAAGAAGGCGCGCTGGACGCCGTGCAAGCAACCCATGCCTTGATCGCAGGTGCCCAGGCTCATGGGGCGAAGGTTTTCACACAGACTCGAGTGCTCGGCTTCATGACCCGGAGTGCAAAGGTGATCGGAGTTGAAACCGTAATGGGCAACATTGAGGCCGACATTGTCGTACTGGCAGCAGGGACCGGCATCACACAGCTGACAGAGACGCTGAACGCGTCCCTTCCAATAGAAGCCTCTCCTGCAATATTCATCCGCTACAAGACACAACCCAACCTCGTGAACACCATCATCTCCAGCCCTGAAATGGAAGTGAGGCAAAGCACGGACGGTACGTTACTGGCGGCGGAAGATTATTTGGGAGACGCTCTGGAAAACCAGCCGGAAGCGATAGCACTACGAACTGCCTGGGCCATCCAGAACGAACTCTACGGGGTTGTTTCCATTGAGCCTGAGTTGGCGTGTGTCGGACTAAGGCCAATACCTGTCGATGGCACCCCCATCATCGGCTATCTACCCAATATTGGCGGTGTGTACGTTTGCTCGATGCATCCTGGCGTCACTCTGGCGGCGATAGTCGGCCGACTTGCCAGCGAGGAGATCATCGACGACAAGGCATCTCCTGCCCTTGACCCATGCCGTCCTGAGCGATTCTTCCAGGCGCAGGAGCACTTGTCTTTGTCTTCAGTCCAACACTCGTGATCACCAGCCTGAGTTCGAAGCGGCGCTCTTCTGGCCATATCTCGCAACCTGTCACCGGCTGCCATGGATCGCTTCCGGTCAGGCGTGCCAGGCAGAAATCGGAAAAGAAGCCGTTATTCCGGTCTACGCAGAGAAGGTGCCGGGTCTGTTCGTGCTCCTTGGGGCAACGCCTACAGACCAGGACATGCAGAAAGCCCCGAACAATCACAGCCCCTACTTCACCGTGGACGATGCGACCCTGGCTACAGGGGTGAAGGCGCATGTCCGGTTTGTGCTGAATTATCCAGGGCGGATGGCGGAAAAATTGAGTCCATCAGGCTGATCAGGGCCTGACCCGATAGCTCAGAGCACCCCGGGCACCACCAGGGTCAACCAGGCAACACAGGGCCCCACCAGGGCAACCACCGCGCTGTAGATCAGCAGGCTGCGCAACACTTTTTCTCGCTCCTGCGGGGGTGTATTGGCAACCACCAGCGCACCATTGGTGGAGAACGGGCTGGTGTCGACAATGGTGGTGGAAATGGCGATAGCCGCGACCACGCCGACCGCACTGATGTGGCCCTGGCTCAAGAATGGCACGGCCAGGGGAATGATCACCCCTAGCAACGCCGTGGACGAAGCGAAGGACGAGATGATTGCGGCAGTGAAGCACAGCAGCAAAGCGACCAGCAGCGGTTCACCCAGGCCGGAGATGCCATGGGCGACATAGTCGATGGTACCGATGGTCTGCATCACTCCGATGTAAGTGATGATCCCGGTGATCAGCAGAACAGTCGACCAACTGACCTTGTCAATGGCCGCCTTCTGCGCCTTGGGCGCGAACATGGCCAGGACTACCGCGACCGTCATGGCCACCAACCCGATATTGAACTTGAACACTAATGCCGAGATCGCCAGGGCCAACAGCCCGACCAGCGTCGACAGCTTGGCCCCGTCCAGGCCGCTGAGGGTATGTAGCGGCGCACCGGCACCCGTCAGGTCAGTACGATGATAAGCAGGGGACGCCGGCGTACCGCCGTGGCCAAGAATGGCCAGCGATGCACCGGAAGCATGCAACTCGGGACCGGACGGGACCACCACCAATGACAGCCGAGCGTTGCGTAAACCACCGAAGGCTACGAATACCACCATGGCAATCCCCAGGTTGAACAGCAGGCTGGCGATGAACAGAGTGAACGGTGCATAAGGCAGCCCGGAGGACGCAACGATCTGATTGGTTATGCCACCGAAAATACTCACAGGGGAGAAACTGCCGCCTTGAGCGCCGTGAATCACCATCAGCCCCATGAGCACCGGGTTGATGCGGTACTGCACGGCGAAGTTGAGCGCAATAGGCGCGAGGATCGCTGCCACCGCAGGGCTCAGTGCACCGAAACCGGTGAGCAGCGCCGCCACCACGAACATCACCCAGGGTATCCAGGCGACATGGCCACGCACCATCAACACTGCCCGTTCGATCAGCCAGTCGATGGTGCCGTTGTTCTGGGCAATGCCGAACAAATAGGTGACACCGACCAACGTCAGGAACAGGTCACTGGGAAAGCCGGCGAAGATGGTCGCCGAAGTCATGTCCATTATCACCGAACCGACGATAAAGGCCGCCGCGAACGCCAGCGCACCCATGTTGATGGGCAACACGCTGGCGATGCCGAAAATCACCACTAGCACTAAAATCGACAGAATTTCATTATTCATTTCAATCTGACTCCCCGCATTCGGACGGTCCCGCAGGTACCGTCCTTGTTGTTATTGTTTCGGGATGTTTAGCAATCGACTCACGTCGGGTCGAGCGTGCCGAAACGAGGAAGCGTGGCTGCCTGCGAAGTCGGTCGTACAAACACAGAAGCTTTCAAATCTGTCGTGCTAATTGCCATTAAATGCTGCTGGCCGGCGCTCGGCAAAGGCTGCCAGTCCTTCGCCAAAGTCAGCACTTTCGCAGGCTTGTCGGCGCAGTTCGGCAATCTGCTCCATCGCCTGCACCGGAATCGGTTGCAGGTCTTCGAGGATACGCAACTGTTCCTTGACCGCCGCAACGGCTAGCGGCGCTTTGCTGGCGATGCCGTGTGCCAGTTCCAGTGCGGTCGCTTCCAGCACATCGGTGTCGACCAGCCGGTTGACCAGACCGAACCGTTCCGCCCGCTCCGCATCGAGCTTTTGTGCAGTGAAAAACATCTCCTTCAGCACATGAATCGGCAAATTGTTGAAGAAGCGCAGCAATCCACTGGTGGTGTACGGCAGCCCAATGTTCACTGGCGTCATGGCAAAGCTTGCGCTGCGGTCCGCGACGACCATGTCGCAGCTCATTACCAGATCCACCGCGCCGCCCCACACCGAGCCGGACACCAGGGCAATCACCACGCCGGGATAGGCGCGGATGCGGCGCAATACCTGTTCGAGCGGTTTGCCATAGGCAATCGGGTCGCGGTCGTGTTGCAGTTCGCGGATATCGTGGCCGGCACTCCACACGGGTTGGCCGACTTCGCTGCCGAGGATCACCACCGGGATGCGTTGCGACGCCAGGGCGACGAGACTTTCGTCGAGCGCTGCCAGCAGTTGCGCGCTGAGTGCATTGCGGTGTGTGGGGTTGCTGAAGACCAGCCGCGCGATGCGTTCATCGACCCGGTTGACGGTCACGGTTGTGGAAGAGGCTGGATTCATTGTGCGGCTCCTGTCGATTGCGCGCCGGTCACGTCATCGGAGTTCTGGAACACTACTTTAGCGGCGAGCAGTGCGTTGATTGATGCAGCGTCGAAACCGGCTTCGCGCAATACTTCGACGGTGTGTTCGCCAAGCAGTGGCGGTGGGCGGCTGACAACGCTGTCAGTGGCGCAGAACACCGGGGTCACTACCTGACGCAGTGCACCAAGTGTCGGGTGCGTGAGTGTCTCGGTCAGTTGGCTGTGCAGCACCTGCGGGTCGTCGAAGACCTCATCGAGTGTGTTGATCGGGCCGGCGGGCAATCCTGCGTCGACGAACATCGAGGTCCACTCGCGTTTGCTGCGGGTTTTCAAACGACTTTCCAGAATCTCTCTCAATTCGTCACGACGTTCGACCCTCGCTTCATTGGTGGCGAAGCGCGAATCGTCCGGCAGCTCGGGCAAATCGAGCAGTATGCACAAACGCCCCCACATGGCCGAGGTGATCGGCGCCAGATTGAGCGGGCCATCCTTTGTCTGGAACACGCCGTAAGGTGCAATCACCGAATGGGCGTTGCCGGTGCGACGCGGCACATCCCCCAGGCTGAGGTAGCGCTGGCCGTGCACACTCAGCAACCCGACCAGACTGGCCAGCAGCGAAGTGCTGACATGTTGGCCACGCCCGGTGCGCTCGCGCTCGAGCAGCGCGGCCAGCACCGCTGTCACCAACCACATGCCCGAAGTCAAATCGCCGATGGCGGTGCCGGTGCGTGTCGGGTCGCCATCGACGAAACCGGTCAGGCTCATCAGCCCCGAGTAGCCTTGGGCGATCTGGTCGAAGCCCGGCCAACTGCTCATCGGCCCGTCGGCGCCAAAGGCGTTGATGCTGCCCATTACCAGTCGCGGATTGCGGGCGCTGAGCACCTCATAACCGAGGCCCATGCTTTGCAGCGTGCCAGGTTTGAAGTTCTCGATGACGACGTCGGCGTCATCGATCAGCTGCTGGATGGTGGTCAACCCTTCGGGATTGCGCAAATCAATGCACATGCCGCGCTTGTTGCGGTTACACGATAAATAGTAGGTGCTCACGCCCCGGTCGAAGGGGCCCCAGGTGCGGCTCATATCGCCAGTCGGGCCGGGCTCGATCTTGATCACATCGGCACCGAGGTCTGCCAGCACCATGGTGCAGAACGGCCCGGACAGTGCGCGACTCAGGTCGACGATTTTCACGCCTTGCAAAGCTTGCATGGGATTCTCCATTGAAGGGTTGAATACGGGCCATTGCGCCAAGGCCTTTGAAGCGCTGCTCGCCTTTGACGGCCGTTGGCGCTTCGTGTTGTGAGGCGAGTCTAGGCGCCGTATCTCATATCCTTCAAATATGATATTCCTCTCAGTTCATCGGAAAATCATATGGCTTGGGAGGGTACACATGGACCTGCGCCAATTGCGGTATTTCATCAAAGTGGTCGAGTGCGGCAACATCACCCGTGCCAGTGAAGCGCTGCATATCGCGCAGCCAGCCATCAGCCAGCAGATGCGCAACCTGGAACAGGACATGGGCATGCAACTGCTCGAGCGCAGCGTGCATGGCGTTGTTCCCACGGCGGCTGGGCAAACGCTTTATCGGCACGCCATCGAACTTCTGCGTCAGGCCGACGGCACCCACGAACTGCTGCGCCAGGACGCCGAATTCCCGCGAGGCAAAGTCTCGGTCGGCATGCCGTCGAGTACGGCGCGCATGCTGGCAATTCCGCTCGCGCGCACAATTCGCAGCCGTTATCCGGGTATCAAGCTGGAATTGATCGATTCTCCGAGCGCCGAACTCGGACGTCTGATCACGGTAGGGCGAGTGGCTCTGGCGGTGAATGTCGATGCGGTCGAAACCCGGGGCATGGCTTTCCGGCGGCTGTTAACCGAAACGTTGTACTTGGTGGCGTGGCCGGAATTTCCATTATCGGATGAACCGGTGTCGATTGAGGCATTGGCGAAGATGCCGCTGGTGCTGCCTTGTGCTCCGAACTCCATTCGCAGTCGGGTCGAATTTGCACTGCAGGAAGCCGGCCTGAAATGCGAGGTTGAATTCGAAGCCAACTCCACCGACCTGTTGTTCTCAGCCGTCAAGGCGCAGCTCGGTGTCACGATCCTGCCGTGGGCCGCGGCCCATGTTGAGCTTGTGCAACACAGGCTCAAGCTGGCCAGGATCGATCATCGACTGTTCAAGCGGGATCTTTCGCTGTGCTGGCATGACACGGTTGTAGAGAGCAATGCCGTGCAGAAGGTCAAGTCGACCATTTTCGAGCTGTTCGAGGAATTCGAGCGGCAGCCGGGGTGGGCCGATGAACTGGTCAAAGAAAAGAACCTCCAAGACTACTGACGGACTATCTATATTGGGTCGTTTCCTGCCTCTCGCAATTCCCCGAACTACCCCGACCCGCCCCGAAAGATTGGCCCAAGAATTGGCCCAGCCATCCCCGGCGTTCTGCCGAACCAACACCATCCCAAAAAATCAGCTCGGTGCATAGCCGACGGTCTCAGCGACTGAGCTTGCTAATCTTTGAACCCTGCAATCCCACCCCAGCCATTAAGCCCTTTTGATCAAAGATGAACGCATAGATATCAGACTGAATCGTTGAAGTAGTCAGCGACTTGGCCATGCCTGCATCTTCGACCACGATGCTTGGACCCACGCCGACCTCAAACCCACTGCCAGTTTTCAGATCCTGCAGCGCAGAATCACTCATGAAGAACATCACGTACCCAAACCTCTGCACGCCTGCCTGAAGGCCGTATGAGGCTGCTGTAGTCGAGTAGTACCCCGTGACTTTGCCGTTCTCGATCAATTCGCCTTCACCATGGTGAGCGCCGGCGATGAACCCCGCTTTCACCACATCCGGGAAAACGAGGATACCCTTGGCTCGCTGCGCCAGGGCGCGGGATTTCGGTGTATTGGTGTACAAACTCTGTAACGCCGCTTTCGCTTCCTGGTCCATCGCAGCGTCCACAGCCTTTGTACCAGAGGCGGAAGTTGATTGATCCATTTGGCAGCCCGCAGTGATTGCGAGGATTGAAATCATTGCCATCATTCGAAGGTATTTGATCATGAGAAATACTCCGTTTCTGCACTTGCCGTTGAGGAGCCTGAGTGATCACAGTCGCTACGGATCAAAAACTGACGGAGCTGACCTTTATTGTGTCGCTACTCACAGACAATAGACTTTAATCCTGATACGTGATTGGTCAAATGCTATGCAGATGCATGTTCAAATCAGCTCAATAGCGGTGTTGCACTCAGTTCTTTCAACCGCCAGGCCTCCTTGCCTCGAAAGTCCGTCCAATCCAGGACAACCGAAATTTACCTTCCTCCGGCGTCCTGCCGACTGAACACAATCCATCTTTCGCAGTAGTGAACCATCAAAAAATCGCTGGTAGTCTCGCCGCCACGTTCGCTCGACATTAAGGGATGTAGGCGAAAATAGAAGCCCCGTGGCCGCGAACCTACGGGGCTTTGCTTTTACTGTCTGGAGCTATGCTGACCTCATACCCGAGGAACTGTTATGCCAAATTCTGACCTACTCCCTTCCCTGCTTTTCAAAATCAACGAAAACCAGCTTGCCCTTGAGGCTGCAACTCTTGATCTCTCCAACTGGGTCGAGCAACGCGAGTCAGCTGAGGTCGCCGAAAACGTGCGCTGCGCTCTGGAAGCAATTGACCGCAATGAAGAGTTCATCAAGATGACGCTCGCGCTGTTGATGGCGCCGGAGTGACTGCAATCGGTTGTGGATTCAACCGGTCGATGCGACACAACTAAATTCTGTGTGAGCAGAAGGAGTGTTGCAGATGAAGCAGAGACCTCTTTTCTATTCGTATCCAGGAGGGCTGCGCTTTGAACTTTCCGAAACCGGCTGGGTGATAGAGCAGTTCCTTTCGGCACTGCGAAAATCAACGAAGATTTGCAGCGATATCTTTGTTGGTGAAACGACACTTGTTGCTTGCCTACGCATTCACTCCGCAAGCAATCCATTTGCTCATCGTGCCGCGATTCACGCTCTTCGATCTGCTGGCATTGACATACCCACTGAACGGTCAGTCTGGAGCGAGGAAATAGATCCAGGTGAGTGGTACTGCGAAAATGAGCCGGAGCATTGGATCAACGTGGCATTTGAAGCGCCTGTGATCCCGCTTCAAGCAATTCTTTGGTGTGCATTGGCTAAAGACTTCGCCGTGATACAGCCTAAGCCCGGATGTGATTTCTATCTGTTCAATTTGAAAAAACGCATCATGGCTTTTCCATATGACGATAGGGGCATGGATGTGGTTGGCCCCAATACACGCCTGCTCTTACAGTTGTACCGCCATCATCATGCATAGACATGATCGTATCTGCATCCCTTGCGACTGCCCCTTTCTGAGACAGTTGTACGGGTTCGATACAACCCCTTCACGTCCGTAACTGCCTGGGTGTCTGCCGACAAGAGCCGAGCCCGGTTCCCACGACACTTCCCCATGGCTGGCACACCCGTTGCACCAGGGTCACGAACAAGACCCACAACAACGAGGCTTCACCCATGGACCATCTTCTGCTGCATCCCAAGACCGTCGAATTCCTTGCCAGGCAACCGCGCATGTTGATCGGCGCCGAATGGATGTTTGCTTCCAGCGGCGCGACCATGGCCGTGCGCAATCCGGCTACTGCCAACCTCTTGCTGGAAGTGCCATCCGCTGACCATGTCGATGTGGACCACGCCGTACAAGCCGCGCGCCGTGCCTTCGACGACTCCCCCTGGAGTCGCATGCGCCCGCGTGAGCGGCAAAACCTGCTGTGGCGTCTGGCCGAACTCATCGAACGCGATGCCCAGGTAATCGCCGAACTCGAATGCCTGAACAACGGCAAGAGCGTGCAGATGGCCCGCCCGGTGGACGTGCAATTGTCCATCGACTTCCTGCGCTACATGGCTGGCTGGGCGACCAAAATCTCGGGCAGTACTGTGGATCCGTCTCTGCCGCTGATGCCCGATTCTGACTTCCACGCCTTCATCCGTCGTGAGGCAGTAGGTGTGGTCGGCGCCATCGTTGCCTGGAACTTTCCCTTCATGCTGGCGTGCTGGAAACTTGGCCCGGCCTTGGCCACCGGTTGCAGCCTGGTACTCAAGCCGGCCGACGAGACACCGGTCAGTGCGCTCAAGCTGGCCGAACTGGTACTGGAGGCTGGTTATCCCGCCGGCGTGTTCAACGTGGTCACGGGAACCGGGCTCAATGCCGGTGCTGCCCTTACCCGCCACCCCGGCGTGGACAAGCTCACGTTCACCGGCTCCACCGAAGTGGGCAAGCAGATCGGCAAGACGGCCATGGACAACATGACCCGCGTTACCCTGGAACTGGGCGGCAAGTCCCCCACCATCGTCCTCGCCGATGCCGACCTGCAGCAGGCCGCCGCCGGCGCTGCCAACGCCATCTTCTTCAATCAGGGCCAGGTATGCTGCGCAGGTTCGCGCCTGTATGTGCAGCGCAAGCACTTCGACCGGGTGGTGGGTGACATCGTCGATGTCGCCAATGGCATGAAGCTCGGCAACGGCCTCGATCCGAGCGTGGACATGGGGCCGCTCATCTCCGCCAAACAGCAGGACCGGGTGCACCACTACATCGAGATGGGCCGCGAGTCGGGCGCCACCATCGCCTGCGGTGGCGAGAAATCTGGCCCCGGTTACTTCGTCAAACCCACGGTGATCGTCGACGTCGACCAGACACATCGCCTGGTCCAGGAGGAAATCTTCGGCCCGGTGCTGGTGGCAATGCCCTTCGACGATATCGACGAAGTCGTGCGGTTGGCCAACGACAACCCCTACGGCCTGGGGGCGAGCATCTGGTCTAACGACTTGGGGGCGGTACATCGCATGATCCCGCGCATCAAGTCGGGCTCGGTGTGGGTCAACTGCCACAGCGCCCTCGACCCGGTACTGCCCTTTGGCGGCCACAAGCTTTCCGGTGTCGGCCGCGAAATGGGTGCGGCGGCCATCGAGCATTACACCGAACTGAAAACCGTCATGATCAAACTTTGATTCCCCCTTTCAGGTCGGGGCCGTCTCACGCGGCCTCTGCCTGTTTTTTATTCCGGGCGGCTCGCCCTTCACTGCTTTCGAGGAAACCACCATGCCGAAATATGTCATCGAACGAGATATCCCTGGAGCCGGAAAACTTTCGGCGCAAGAGCTCCAGGCGATCTCACAAAAATCGTGTGCCGTGCTTGGCACCCTGGGGACACAGATTCAATGGCTGCACAGTTATGTGACGCAGGACAAGATCTACTGCCTGTACATCGCGCCGAACGAGCAACAGGTTCGCGAGCACGCCGCGCAGGGCGGCTTCCCGGCCAACCGCGTGTCCGAAGTGGTTGAAATCATCGACCCGACCACCGCCGAATAAAGCGTCTGCGTGAACAAGGCTGTCGCCCCGCTGGAGCGCAGCCTTGCTCACAGCATCAACCTTCCTCCATGCCTTTGAGCTTGCGGTACAGCGTCGCCCGGCCGATACCCAGGCTGCGCGCTGCCGCCGAGAGATTTCCGCCGTTGGCTTCCACCGCCGCCTTGATGGCACGCAGTTCGGTGGCATGCAAGGTCGTCCGCTCCTGAGAATGCGGTGTGTCAGGATCCACTTCGGTCTGAACGGTACAGGTTTCCAGGACCTCATCCGGCAAGTGCTGCAAGCCAATTTCCCCTTCATTTTCCGCCAGAGCGGCTGCCAGACGCAGGGTTTGGTAAAGCTGTCGGATATTGCCTGGCCAGCGGTAGGCCAACAGCGCCTGCAGCGCCTGGTTGCTCAGTTGAACCGGCTGGTGTGCGGAGGTTTCAGCGCGCAGCAAATGGCCGATCAGTGCCTGAAGGTCACTGCGTTCGCGCAGGGCTGGCAGGGACACACGCAGGCCGTTGATGCGGTAGTAAAGATCCTCTCGAAAGCCCCGGTTGTCCGTGAGTTGTTTGAGGTCGCGGTGGGTGGCACAGATCAGCGCGCAATCGACCTTGATCAACTGGCTGCTGCCAAGACGGCTCAGGCTGCGCTCTTGCAAAACACGCAGCAGCCGCCCCTGAAGCTCCAGGGGCATGTCGCCGATCTCGTCGAGAAAAAGCGTGCCCTTGTGGGCGTCTTCGATCTTCCCGCTGGCGCCTCCCTTGCGGCTACCGGTAAAGGCACCTTCAACGTGGCCGAACAGCTCAGCCTCGATGAGGCTGGCCGGGATGGACGAGCAGTTGATCGCGACGAAGGCCTCGCCAGCACGGTTACTGCCTTCGTGCAACAGTCGGGCGAAGACCTCCTTGCCGGTGCCGGTTTCGCCGTTGACCAGCACCGGGATGTCGTGGGCGAAGGCCTTGCGTGCGCGGGTCAGGGCACCCTGCAAGGCAGGATCCTCCAGACAGGGCCTGGATTGCGGCGCTGGAGGCTGTTCGGCGACGATGGCCGGCAGGAACTTAGCAGGCTCGCGCCGCGCCGGTTTCTGGCCAGGCGTCATGGTGATGCAAGCGTGCAGCTCGCCGTTATGGTGGCTGCGCAGACGCAGCGGTGCGCTGAGGTCGTGACGGCGGTAGCAGGCGGCATGGATGAAGGGCATGTCGAACAGCTCGGAGAAATCCAGGCCGATCTGGATTTCTCCGAGCTTCAACAACTGACCGGCGATGCGGTTGGCGCACCGTAGCTTGCCGGCCGGGTCGAAAGCCAGCAGCCCCTCCATGGGCGTTCCAAGGATGTCCAGGCGGTGGTGCACATGCACCAGCAGCACCTCCCCAAGCTGGGCGAACATGCGGTTTTCTATGGCACGGGCGGCAAACACCAGGGACTCCAGGGTGTAGATCGAAGGTGCCCCCTGCTTACTGCTCGCATCCAGGACACCGACGATGCTGCCGTTCAGACCGAAGATCGGCGTGGCCAGGCAGGAAAACTGGCGTGCCTCTTCCAGATAGTGTTCCTCGCCGACGAAAAAAACCGAATCGCATTCGGTCAGCACGCAACTGGGCGCGGTAGTACCGACATTCTGCTCGGAAATCTGTGCGCCAACCCGGAAGACCTGGTTCAACTCACGATTCTCTGTGTTGCGTCGGCCCAGGCTGCTGATTACCACGCCTTCCAGATCAAGGCACGCCAGCACCCAGTCCTTGGGCGACAGGGCCGCGTGCAGTTGTTCCATTTCAGGAGTGGCACAACTCAACAACAGGCGATTGCTTTCGGCGATCTGCGAACTGCTGGCGACGACCGGCGCTTCGAAAAGCAGGTTGTCGCGATGACATATTCCGTAGTTCCGCGAACGCTGCCACGAGCGTTCGACAACTTGGGAATCGACGAATCGTTTGCGCGAAGGAGGCGTCTCAGAGGGGTGGCTGATTTTGCGCATGGCAGGCATCTCGCGGGCGGGTGTCTCGAACTGGGTCGACCTGACCCCAAGCCACTGTCTCAGTTTGAGTCAGCGATACAGCGGGACAACCCCCGCGCTTGCATCGATCACTTTTAATGTTATTCATATTATTGATTTATATGAAGTTTTTCACTAAACAGAAAAACTGGCACAGGCCCTGCTCAATGACATCACCAAGCCGGACATCCCCTCCGGCCTGGCGTTAATCATAAACAAAAACAATAAAGGTGATGTCATGAAAATGAGCACAGGGCCGGCTCGCGCCAACCCGGGCCGGTTATCGCGCGAGCTTCTTCAAGCGCATCTGTTGCACGCTTCGCTGTTTAGCCTGATGGCCGGTTTTTCCTGCGGCGCCCTGGCCCTGGATGTCGATGCCGGCGATTACACCGCGCTTCCCAAGGACACCAACCTGGGACTGCTTTATTACCAACATGCCGAACGCAATGCGCTCTATGCCGATGGCCACAAGGTGCCGATCCATGCCGGGCTGGATTCGGATATCGGTATCCTGCGTGGCGTGCATTTCATGCAGTTGGGCGATTACATCGTGGATCCACAGTTTCTCCTGCCATTCGGCAACCTGCGGGCCAGGGACGACCTGAAGGACCTGGGCAGCGACAGCGGCATCGGCGACCTGATCCTTGCCGCTACCGTCTGGCTGGTGAATGAACCCGAAAAACGCCGCTACTTCGGCATCACCCCTTTTCTCTTCGTGCCCACCGGCAGCTACGACAAACACAACGCGATCAACTTGGGCGAGAACCGCTGGAAGTTCACGTTGCAGAGCGGCTACATCACTGGGCTGACCGACAAGCTGACCCTCGATCTGGTGGGCGATGTAACGCTTTTCGGCCACAACAATGACTACGGCAGCGCAGGCGTTACCCAAAAGCAGGATCCGCTCTACCAGGGCCAGGCTTTTCTACGCTACAACTTTACCGAACGCTTCGATGTACGCGCCGGAGTATCGAAACTCTGGGGCGGCGAAAGCGAAATCGCCGGGCTGGACATGGACGACAAACCCGGCACCAGCAAATACACCGTGGGCACGTCCTACTTCGTCACGCCGAGCACCCAGCTGATGGTCAATTACGGCCAGGACATGTCTGTGGACAATGGCTTCAAAGAGGAAAGGCGAATCAATCTACGCCTCCTGCAACTGTTCTAGCTTTCACGCGTTCGCGCGCACAGCACGCAAAACGATCTACCTACAACAAGCACAATAGGACTCTTGCGTAATGATCAAGACGCAGTCAGCACCTCTGAAAATCGCCAGCCTTGCCCTGGTTCTGCTGGCCCCGATGGTCGGCGCCACCCCGGTCGATCAAGCCGCCATCGTCGCCAGCGAGAACGACGGCAGCCAGTGGCTCAGCCACGGTCGTACCTATGCCGAGCAGCGCTTCAGCCCGCTCAAGCAGATCACCGAACAAAACGCCGATCAATTGGGCCTGGCCTGGCATCTGGACCTCGATAACCACCGGGGCCTGGAAGCAACGCCGCTATTCTCGGACGGCGTGCTTTATGCGTCTCTGTCCTGGAGCCGCGCCATCGCCATCGACGTCAAGACCGGCAAGCAACTATGGTCCTTCGACCCGCAGATTGATCGCGGCAAAGCCCGCGATGCCTGCTGCGATGCAGTCAACCGCGGTGTCGCACTGTGGAACGGCAAAGTCTATATCGGCACCCTCGACGGCCGTCTTATCGCCCTTGACGCCAAGACCGGTCAGCAGGTGTGGAGCCAGCAGACAACCGACAACAGCCTGCCCTACACCATTACCGGTGCGCCACGGGTGGTCAAAGGCAAGGTGATCATTGGCAACGGCGGCGCCGAATATGGCGTACGCGGCTACTTTTCTGCCTACGACGCCGAAAGCGGAAAAATGGAATGGCGCTTCTACACTGTGCCGGGCGACCCAAACAAACCCTACGAGCACCCGGAGCTGGCCGAGGCAGCCAAGACCTGGACCGGTGACCAGTACTGGAAGTTTGGCGGTGGCGGCACCGTGTGGGACAGCATGGCCTACGATCCGCAACTCGACCTGCTCTACATCGGCACCGGCAACGGCGGCCCCTGGAACCGCAATATTCGCAGCCCGCGCGGCGGCGACAACCTCTACCTGTCATCGATCCTCGCCATCCACCCCGACAGCGGCCGACTGGCCTGGCATTATCAGGTCACCCCAGGGGACAGCTGGGACTTCACCGCCACCCAACAGCTGACCCTGGCGGAGCTGGACATTGCCGGCAAGCCACGCAAGGTCATCATGCAGGCGCCAAAGAACGGTTTCTTCTATGTTCTGGACCGCGAGACCGGCAAGCTGCTCTCCGCTGAAAAATTCGGCAAGGTGACCTGGGCCGAAAAAATCGACATGACGACCGGCAAGCCGGTAGAGGTCCCAGGTGCGCGTTACACCGACAAACCTGTCGTCATGTGGCCGAGCCCCTTCGGCGCACATGGATGGCATTCGATGTCGTTCAACCCGCAGACCGGCCTGGTGTACATCCCCTACCAGGAGATCCCGGGCGTCTACCGCAACGAAGGCAAGGACTTCGTAAGGCGCAAGGCATTCAACACCGGCGCCGGGTTCTCCGACACCACTGAAATTCCGCGTGAGGCTGTATCCGGTGCGCTGCTGGCCTGGGACCCGGTGAAGCAAAAAGAAGCCTGGCGCGTGCCCTATTCGCACTACTGGAACGGCGGCACCCTGAGCACCGCGGGCAATCTGGTCTTCCAGGGAACGGCAGACGGCAACCTCATCGCTTACTCTGCGGACAAAGGCAAGAAACTGTGGTCCTTCGGCGCCCAGACCGGCATCGTCGCGGCCCCCATCAGTTATCGTTTCGAAGGTGAGCAGTACATAGCCGTGATGGCGGGTTGGGGCGGTGTCGCGCCCCTGATCGGCGGTGATGCCGCTAATGCGCCGGGGATGGGCAACGTCAGTCGCCTGCTGGTGTTCAAACTCGGCGGCAAAGACTCACTGCCGCCATTGCCCGAAAAAGCGCAGGTCGTCAGCCGCATTCCGAAGCCGGTCGACGCATCCGCCACAGACCTCGCCGCGGGCCAGCAGATGTTCGGCACCTACTGCTCTGTCTGCCACGGCGTGGGCGCAGTCAGCGGCGGGTTGATTCCCGACCTGCGCAAGTCCGACGAGTCGCGGCGCAGCCTGTTCCAGCAGATCGTCCTTGATGGCGTGTTGAAGCCTTTGGGCATGCCTTCATTCAAAGACACGCTGGAGCCCGCCGATGTCGAGAAAATCAAGCAATACGTGATGAGCCGGGAGCACGCGGACTACCTCAAGGCACAACAGTCGGCCAAAGCCACGCCATGACCGCGCTTCGCTAACGCGATGACGGCGAGCCAGCCTGACCGGGCTCGCCGTCATGTCGAGCAAGGATGCGCAACAGCTTTTTGAGATGAACCATCCAACAATAGTGAGGAACTCGATCATGTGGACCAAACCTGCCTACACCGACCTGCGTATCGGCTTTGAAGTCACCATGTACTTCGCCAGCCGCTGACCCGCAAGCGTGGTGCTGTGCGCTGCTCCACTCCACAGGCATGGCACCGCATCAATTTGGCCCCGGTGCGCCGGGGCACTTTTTTTGCGCAGTCGCGCCCTGACGCGATTGTTTGTCGGAACAAATCATGTTTATCCAGATTCTAGGTTCCGCCGCCGGCGGCGGCTTCCCCCAGTGGAACTGCAACTGCGTGAACTGCGCAGGCTTTCGCGACGGCAGCCTGCGGGCCAGCGCGCGGACGCAATCGTCCATCGCGATTTCCGATGACGGCGTGAACTGGGTGCTGTGCAACACCTCCCCGGACATCCGCGCCCAACTCCAGAGCTTCGCCCCGATGCAGCCGGGCCGGACCCTGCGCGATACCGGGATCGGCGCGATCATCCTGATGGACAGCCAGATCGACCACACCACCGGCCTGCTCATGCTGCGTGAAGGGTGCCCGCATCAGGTCTGGTGCACCGACATGGTCCACGAAGACCTGAGCAGCGGTTTTCCGCTGTTCACCATGCTGACGCACTGGAACGGCGGGCTGAACTGGAACCGCATCGAGCTCGATCAAAGCTTCACCATTCCCGCCTGCCCGAACCTGCGTTTCACCCCGCTGCCTCTGCGCAGCGCCGCGCCGCCGTACTCGCCGCACCGCTTCGACCCCCATCCGGGCGACAACATCGGCCTGATCGTCGAAGACCGGGGCACCGGCGGCAAGCTGTTCTATGCGCCGGGGCTGGGCAAGGTCGATGCGCCGCTGCTGGAGATCATGGCCGGCAGCGATTGCCTGTTGGTCGACGGCACCTTGTGGGATGACGATGAAATGCAGCGGCGTGGCGTCGGCACCCGCACCGGCCGGGAGATGGGCCATCTGGCGCAAAACGGCCCCGGCGGCATGCTCGAAGTGCTTGAACAACTGCCCGAACAGCGCAAGGTGCTTATCCACATCAACAACACCAACCCGATTCTCGACGAAGACTCGCCGCAGCGGGCGGAGCTGGAGCGGCGCAACGTTGAAGTGGCGTATGACGGCATGAGTATTGTGCTGTAGCGGATGGCCCCTTCGCGAGCAAGTCGGATCGCCGCACCGCCGCTCCCACATTGGGTCTATGGCGTACACAAAACCCTGTGGGAGCGGGCTTGCTCGCGAAGGCGTCCGCCCAGACACCAAAGAACCCACCGGATGTTCCCCGGAGAACCGCAATGACCGACACCCCGCTGTCCCCCGCCGAATTCGAAGCGGCCCTGCGCGCCAAGGGCGCCTATTACCACATCCATCACCCCTACCACGTGGCGATGTATGAAGGCCGGGCGAGCCGTGAGCAGATCCAGGGCTGGGTCGCCAACCGCTTCTACTATCAGGTGAACATTCCCCTGAAGGACGCGGCCATTCTGGCCAATTGCCCGGACCGCGAGATTCGCCGCGAGTGGATTCAGCGCCTGCTCGACCACGACGGTGCGCCCGGTGAGGACGGCGGCATCGAAGCCTGGCTGCGCCTGGGCCAGGCCGTGGGCCTCGACCCGGACCAGTTACGCTCCCAGGAGCTGGTGCTGCCCGGCGTGCGCTTCGCCGTGGACGCCTACGTCAACTTCGCGCGCCGCGCCCGTTGGCAGGAAGCCGCCAGCAGCTCGCTGACCGAACTGTTCGCCCCGCAAATCCACCAATCGCGCCTGGACAGCTGGCCCCAGCATTACCCGTGGATCGATCCGGCCGGCTACGAATATTTCCGTACGCGCCTGGGCCAGGCACGGCGGGATGTCGAGCACGGTCTGGCGATCACCCTGCAGCACTACACGACCCGGGAAGGCCAGGAGCGCATGCTGGAAATTCTCCAGTTCAAACTGGACATTCTTTGGAGCATGCTCGATGCCATGAGCATGGCCTACGAACTGAAACGCCCGCCGTATCACAGCGTGACCGGGGAACGGGTCTGGCACAAAGGAATCACCTTATGAGTTTCGATCGCAGCAAGACCCCGACCTGGCGCCCCGGCTACCGCTTCCAGTACGAGCCGGCGCAAAAAGGCCATGTGCTGCTGTACCCGGAAGGCATGATCAAGCTCAACGAAAGTGCCGCGTTGATCGGTGGTTTGATTGACGGGCAACGGGATGTCGCGGCGATCATCAATGAGCTCGACCAACAGTTCCCCGGCGTGCCCGAACTCGGTGACGACATCGAGCAATTCATGGAGGTGGCCCGTGCGCAGCACTGGATCGAACTTGCCTGAGGCATCGGTGCAGGTGCCGCCCACACCTGAAGTCGGCCTGCCGCTGTGGCTGCTGGCCGAGCTGACCTATCGCTGTCCGCTGCAATGCCCCTACTGCTCCAATCCGCTGGATTTCGCCGAACAAGGCCAGGAGCTGAGCACCGAGCAATGGATCAAGGTGTTCCGCGAAGCGCGGGAAATGGGTGCGGCGCAACTGGGCTTTTCCGGTGGCGAACCGCTGGTGCGCCAGGACCTCGCCGAACTGATTGCCGAAGCCCGCCAGCTGGGTTTCTACACCAACCTGATCACCTCCGGCATCGGCCTGACCGAGCAGAAAATCAGCGACTTCAAGAAGGCCGGCCTCGATCACATCCAGATCAGTTTCCAGGCCAGCGACGAGCAGGTGAACAACCTGCTGGCCGGGTCGAAAAAAGCCTTTGCGCAGAAACTGGCAATGGCCCGGGCGGTGAAGGCCCACGGTTATCCGATGGTGCTGAATTTCGTCACCCATCGGCACAACATCGACCAGATCGACCGTATCATCGAGCTGTGCATCGCCCTTGAGGCGGACTTTGTCGAGCTCGCCACTTGCCAGTTCTACGGCTGGGCACAGCTCAATCGCGTCGGGCTGTTGCCGACCAAAGAACAACTGGTGCGCGCCGAACGCATCACCAATGAATACCGCGCCAGACTGGAAGCCGAAGGGCATCCGTGCAAGCTGATTTTCGTCACCCCGGACTATTACGAAGAGCGCCCGAAAGCCTGCATGAATGGCTGGGGCAGTATTTTTCTGACGGTCACCCCCGACGGCACCGCCCTGCCCTGTCACGGTGCCCGACAGCTGCCAGTACAGTTTCCCAACGTGCGCGACCACAGCATGCAACACATCTGGTACGACTCGTTCGGCTTCAACCGCTTTCGCGGTTACGACTGGATGCCCGAACCGTGCCGCTCCTGTGACGAGAAAGAACAAGACTTCGGCGGCTGCCGCTGCCAGGCGTTCATGCTCACGGGTGACGCCAGCAATGCCGACCCGGTGTGCAGCAAGTCGCCACAACACGGCGTGATCCTCAAGGCTCGCGAAGAAGCCGAACACGCAACCCAGACCATCGACCAACTGGCCTTTCGCAATGAACGAAACTCACGCCTCATCGCCAGGCTCCGATGAACCGCCCTCAGGGTGACGGTAGATAGCTCATCAAGCGTGACTCGCCCATCAGTAACGGACGATTCAGTTCCGCGCAGGCGCGCAGGTACTCGGCCACCAGGGTGATCCGTTTCAGCTTGCGCAGATCTTCGCTGTAGTACATCCAGAATTGTCGCGTGATCTCCACTTCACCGGGCAGCACTTCGCACAGGCGGGGATCGGGGCCGGCGAGGAAGCAGGGCAGGACGGCCAGCGCCCGTCCTTCCAAGGCTGCGTGGTAATGGGCCACCACGCTGGTGCTGCGCAGGCGGCTGATGGCTCCGGGCATCAGGTCGTTCAGGTAGAGCAGTTTGAAGCTGAAGGCCAGGTCCTCGACGTAGGTAACAAACGGGTGGCCGTCCAGGTCCTCGCGGCAACCGATCGGCGGATGATTCGCCAGGTACTCCGGCGTCGCATAAAGGCGCAGGCGGTAGTCGCACAATCGCGAGCACACGTATGGACCGCGCTCGGGCCGCTCCAGGGTGATGGCGATATCCGCCTCGCGCCGTGACAGGTTGATGAAATGCGGGACCGGCAAAATATCCGCCGAGATATTCGGGTAGTGCTCAAGGAAGTGGCTCATCTGCGCAGTGATGAAACAGGTTCCGAAGGCTTCGGTACAGCCGATTCGCAGATGCCCGGCGAGCCCCCCGGTGGTGCCGAAAACCTGCTCGCAGGCTACCAGCAGCGTACTTTCCAGGGATTCGGCGTGGCCGACCAGTCGCTGCCCCTCCACGGTCAGGACAAAACCGGACGTTCGCGACTTCTCGAACAGCAGGGCGCCCAGGCACTGCTCCAGTGCGCGGATACGCCGCGACACGGTGGTGTAGTCCACTCCCAGGCGACGGGCCGCACCGCTGGCGGTGCGAGCACGGGCAACTTCGAGGAAGAAACGCAAGTCGTCCCAGTTCAGTGGGTTCTGCGTTGTGCATTTTTGCATATCCATCGGGCTTTTCCGCCAATACATATGGGAAATATGCACTTATATACTCGCATCTCACCCAACTTGGCCAGCATCGTTTTCAGGCCAGGAAAGCCCCCCACCCCAATAATAAATATCGAGGGCTGACAGCATGAGCGCATGGATAAACACCGGCTTGCACGCCGGACTCAAGCAGCTGCGCAACAGCGCAATCGCGGCCACGGTTCTCGTCTGCCGTTGGCCCGATCCGCTGCTCGCAGCGCAGCGAATCGCCCCCGCCCTCCTGCACCGCCCTCTCTCCACCGCAAGGTCATCCGGGCGGCAATAACTCCAGCACATCAGCATTCAGGTGGCGTCCCGCATCGGGTCGCTGCCCGGGTACCCGTACGCCCCTCAAAAGGCCGAACAACAAAAACAACTAGAAATGCGGAGCCTCACCATGACGACCGACCATCCGAACCACGTCCAGACCTGTGCACGGGTCAGGGCCAACCCCAAGTTCCACCGGCTCGCGCGCCAGCGTGCACTGCTGGCCTGGACGCTGAGCGCCGCGGTCCTGGCTATCTATTACAGCTTCATCATGGTGGTGGCTTTCGCCCCTGCCTGGCTGCACCTGCCGCTGTACGACGGCAGCCACCTCAGCCTCGGCATGCCCATCGGCGTGACGATCATCCTGTTGTCCTGGCTACTCACCGCCTGGTACGTGCACAGCGCCAACACCCGCTTCGACGTACTCAGCTCGCAGATCCTGCAGGAGTCCCGCGCATGAAACGCCTGTCCGCCCTTCTCGCCCTCAGCCCTGTGCTGGCCCATGCCGAGCCCATCATTGCGCAGAAGCAACCGCTCAACCTGCACGCCATCGGCATGTTTTTCGTCTTCGTCCTCGCCACCCTGCTGATCACCTGGTGGGCGGCGCGACGCACCCGCTCCGCTGCCGATTTCTACAGCGCCGGTGGCGGTATCACCGGCTTCCAGAATGGCCTGGCAATCGCCGGCGACTACATGTCGGCGGCAACTCTGCTGGGCCTGTCGAGCCTGGTCTTCGCCAAGGGCTACGACGGCTTCGTCTACATCATCGGCTTCTTCGTCGGCTGGCCCATCGTCACCTTCCTGATGGCCGAGCGCTTGCGCAACCTGGGGCGCTACACCTTCGCCGACATCGTCTCCTACCGCCTCGATCAAACCCGCGTGCGCAGCTTCGCCGCCCTCGGATCGCTGACCGTGGTGTGCTGCTATCTGGTGGTGCAGATGGTCGGTGCCGGTCAACTGATCAAACTGCTGTTCGGTCTCGACTACCGCACCGCGGTGGTGGTAGTCGGACTGCTGATGCTGGTCTATGTGATCTTCGGCGGCATGCTCGCCACCACATGGGTACAGATCACCAAGGCGGTCCTGCTCCTGGCGGGCGGCACTACCCTGGTGCTGATGGCCCTGAGTCGCTTCGACTTCAGCTTCGAGACGCTGGCCGCCCAGGCTGTGGCCGTGCATGCCAGCGGCGTGCAGATCATGGGCCCGGGCACCTTGCTGGCCGACCCGATCAACGCGGTGTCCTTATCTCTTGGACTGGTCTTCGGCATTGCCGGCCTGCCGCACATCCTGATGCGCTTCTTCACTGTGCCCAATGCCAAGGAGGCGCGTAAATCCGTGCTGTTCGCCACAGTGTTCATCGGTTTCTTCTTCCTGGTGGTCTGCGTCCTGGGCTATACCGCCATCGTCATCGTCGGCACGGATCCTCAGTACTACGTCGATGGCAAGCTCGGTGGGACCATGATTGGCGGCAGCAATATGGTGGCCATGCACCTGGCGAAGGCGGTGGGCGGTAACCTGTTTCTCGGTTTCCTCTCTGCCGTGGCTTTCGCCACCATTCTCGCAGTGGTGGCTGGCCTGGCCCTGGCCGGTGCCTCGGCCATCTCCCATGACCTTTACGCTTCGGTATTGAAGAAGGGCTGCGCCGACGAGAAACAGGAAATGCGCGTGTCGCGCATCGCCACCGTCTGCCTGGGCATCGTTGCGATTGCCCTCGGTATTCTGTTCGAGGGGCAGAACATCGCCTTCCTGGTCGGCCTGACGTTCGGCATTGCCGCCTCGGCGAATTTCCCGGTACTGATCATGGCCATGTACTGGGGTGGCCTGACCACCCGCGGCGCTCTCTATGGCGGCCTGACCGGCCTGGTCAGCGCACTGGCCCTGGTGATCGGCTCGCCGTCTGTGTGGGTCGGTGTACTGGGGCATGCCCAGGCGCTCTTCCCTTACGACCAGCCGGCGCTGTTCTCCATGCCACTGGCCTTCCTGGTCATAGTGGTCGCTTCCAGGCTTGACCGCAGCGAACGCGCCGACCGCGAACGCGCCGCCTATGCCGACCAGTTCGTCCGTGCCCAGACCGGCCTTGGAGCTGCCATGGCCAGCAGTCACTGACCCTGCTTTTCCGGGGCTGTCGCCCCGAGCGCGAGTCCGCTCCTTTGCTTCGCGCTCTTTTACGCCCGCCCTGCGCCACTCGGCGCAGGACACCCCAAAAGCGCCCTTCCCTCGCCAACTCCAAATGGCGCGGGAGCGGCTCGTCGACAACAAAAATAACAAAAGGCATCCAATGAAACCCACCACCCTCACCCTGTTCCTGGCCGGCAGCGGCCTCGCCGCACAGGCTCACGCCGACTTCCTGGCAGACAGCACGGCCAGACTGGAAACGCGCAACTTCTACTTCAACCGCGACTTCCGCCAGGCCAATGCCGCCCAGTCCAAGCAAGAAGAATGGGCCCAGGGCTTCCTGCTGCGCTACGAATCCGGCTATACCGACGGCATGATCGGCGTCGGCATCGATGCCCTCGGCCAGCTCGGCATCAAGCTCGACTCCAGTCCCGATCGAGCCGGCTCCGGCCTGCTCAAACGCGATAACGAGCCGCCCAAGCGCGCCAAGGACGAGTATGGCGAACTGGGCCTGACGGCCAAGTTCAAAGCGTCCAACAGCGTGCTCAAGCTCGGCACCCTTGCCCCGAAGTTGCCGGTACTGCTGGCCAATGACTCGCGCCTGTTGCCGCAAACATTTCGCGGTGGCCAGTTGAACGTTCAAGAGATCAAAGGCCTGAGTTTCGATGCGGGGCGCGTGGATCGGGTCAACCAGCGCGACTCCTCGGACTACGAGAAAATGGCAATCACCACCACCGGCGCCAAGGGCATTGTCAGTGGCCAGGCCCGCAGCGACGCCTTCAACTTCGCCGGCCTTGCCTACCAGTGGAACGATCGGCTGAACACGGGCTACAACTACGGCGGCCTGGACAACTTCTACCACCAACACCAGTTCAGTCTGGTCCACGTGCTGCCGCTGGGCGCAGGCCAGACGCTCAAGAGCGACCTGCGCTACGCCCGCTCCACCGACGACGGCAGCAGCAACATCGACAACAACGCCTTCGGCGCCATGTTCACCTATGCCCTCGGCGGCCACGCCTTCGGTCTCGGCTACCAACGCATGAGCGGCGACACCGGCTTTGCCTACGTCAATGGCAGCGATGCTTACCTGGTCAACTTCGTGCAGATCAACGACTTCGCCAACAAGGACGAGCGTTCCTGGCAGGCGCGCTACGACTACAACTTCGCGGCGCTGGGCATTCCCGGCCTGACCTTCATGACCCGCTACCTGGCCGGCGACAGCATCGATCTGGGCGTCGGCAAGCCAGGCGGTCGCGAATGGGAGCGCGACACCGACATAGGCTACGTCGTGCAGAGCGGCCCGCTGAAAAACCTCGGTTTCAAGTGGCGCAACGCTACGGTGCGCACCGCCCACTTCGGTAACGATCTCAACGAGAACCGCCTGATCCTCAGCTATACCCTGGCGCTCTGGTAAGCCCCGCACAAGGCGGGTGCCGCTCACATCGCCTGACGGTGCGAGCAGCGCCCGCCTTGTGCATTTGCGGCGCATCAGGGATGCCGCAAGCCTGTGTTTTTTTGCATAACGCACGGGATTTTTTGAGCGTTCTTATTTGATTTATGCATGCCTATACTCGATTCAACCGCCTGGTCATGAACCAGGTCAGTCCCAATAAAAATAAACAGGGCACTCACCGTGAAGCCATCCTTGCTTACCGTCGTCTCCCCACTTTCAGGTACCCGCGCGCGTCTCGGGAGACTCCAATGAACAACAACTGCCAACCCTTCCTCGCCGCTCGTGACTTCCTGCTGGCCCACCGTACCGACTACGCCACTGCCGTGCGTGACTTCCGCTGGCCGCAACTGAACGAATTCAACTGGGCGCTGGATTACTTTGACGCCATGGCCGAGGGTAACCAGGCCAATGCCCTGTGGATCGTCGAAGAGGACGGCAGCGAGCAATGCTACAGCTTCCAGCAACTGGCCTCGCGCTCCAATCAGGTGGCCAATCACCTGCGTGCCCTTGGCGTACGCCGCGGCGAACGCATCCTGCTGATGCTCGGTAACGACATCGCCCTGTGGGAAACCATGCTGGCTGCCTTCAAGCTCGGCGCCGTGGTCATCCCCGCCACCGCCCTGCTGACCCCTGAAGACTTGCGTGATCGCATCGAGCGTGGCCATGTGCGTCATTTGGTGGTCGGCGCCGCCCATGTCGACAAGTTCGACGGCCTGGGTGAAGGCTGCACCCGCATCTGCGTCGGCCCGGCCCCCGCGGGCTGGACGCCGCACAGCGCCGCCAGCGAGCACTCCGAACAGTTCGAAGTCGAGGGCAGCACGCTGGCCACCGACCCGATGCTGCTGTACTTCACATCCGGCACTACCTCCAAGCCGAAGATGGTGTTGCACAGTCACCAGAGTTACCCGGTCGGCCACCTTTCGACCATGTACTGGATCGGCCTGCAGCCGGGCGACCTGCATCTGAACATCTCGTCACCGGGCTGGGCCAAGCACGCCTGGAGCTGCCTCTTCGCGCCGTGGAACGCCGGCGCCTGCATCTTCATCCACAATGTCGCGCGCTTCAGCGCTCCAGCCCTGCTCGGCGCTCTGGAACGCTACGGCGTCACCAGTCTGTGCGCTCCGCCCACCGTATGGCGCATGCTGATCCAGGAGGATCTGGCTGGTATAAAGGAACGCCTGCGCCTGCGCGAACTGGTGGGAGCCGGTGAGCCGCTCAACCCGGAAATCATCGAGCAGATCCAGCATGCCTGGGGCCTTCCATTGCGCGACGGGTTCGGTCAGTCGGAAACCACCGCTCTGGTTGGCAACACGCCCGGCCAGCCGCTCAAGGCGGGCTCCATGGGCCGTCCGCTGCCAGGCTACCGAGTGACAATGCTTGACCCCGATGGCGTCCCCGGCAATGAGGGTGAAGTTGCCCTGCCGCTGGACGTGCGACCACTCGGCCTGATGCTGTGCTACGAGGACAGCCCGGAAAAAACCGCCGAAGTGATGCGCGACGGCTACTACCGTACCGGCGACACCGCGCAGATCGACGCGGATGGCTACATCACCTTTGTCGGTCGCGCCGACGACGTGTTCAAAGCCTCCGACTACCGTATCAGCCCCTTCGAGCTGGAAAGCGCGCTGATCGAGCACCCGGCGGTGATGGAAGTGGCCGTGGTGCCAAGCCCGGACCCGCTGCGCCTGGCCGTGCCCAAGGCGTTTCTGATCCTGGCCCATGACGAACCCGGGAGCGCCGAGTTGGCCGGCAACATCCTCGCCTTCGCCCGCGAGCACCTGGCGCCCTACAAGCGGGTACGACGCATCGAGTTCGTCACCGAGCTGCCCAAGACCATCTCCGGCAAGATCCGCCGGGTAGAACTGCGGCAGATGGAAACGCAGCGTCGTCAGAGCGACGTGCGCGGCCCACAAGAGTACTTCGAAGAAGACTTCCCTCAGCTCAAGGGCTGAACCGGGGCCGGTACGCCGGCCTTTCCGAATTCAAATCCGACCGCTCGGCCAATCTGGCCGAGGGGCTTAACTCGACCCAAAGAAACCAGGCAGGACCCGAAAATGACCACT
Source organism: Pseudomonas sp. Pseusp16 (assembly GCF_047324915.1). Classification (NCBI taxonomy): domain Bacteria; kingdom Pseudomonadati; phylum Pseudomonadota; class Gammaproteobacteria; order Pseudomonadales; family Pseudomonadaceae; genus Pseudomonas; species Pseudomonas sp. Pseusp16. Next base: position 2,151,815 of record NZ_CP168522.1, read on the forward strand.
TCCATCGTTCCAAGCGTCAAGCTCCTGATCAACGGCGAGTTCGTCGAATCGCGCACCACTCAGTGGCGCGACGTGGTCAATCCGGCCACTCAGGAAGTCCTCGCTCGCGTGCCCTTCGCCACCGCAGAGGAAATGGACGCCGCCGTCGCCAGCGCCAAGGAAGCCTTCAAGACCTGGCGCAAGACACCGATCGGCGCCCGCTCCCGGATCTTCTTCAAATACCAGCAACTGATTCGCGAGAACATCAAGGAACTGGCCGCCCTGCTCACCGCCGAACAGGGTAAAACCCTGCCCGATGCCGAAGGCGATGTGTTCCGCGGTCTGGAAGTGGTCGAGCACGCCACCTCCATTGGCAACCTGCAGATGGGCGAGTTGGCCAACAACGTCGCCAACGGCGTCGACACCTACACCTTGATGCAGCCGCTGGGCGTGTGCGCCGGCATCACCCCGTTCAACTTCCCGGCGATGATTCCGCTGTGGATGTTCCCGATGGCCATCGCCACTGGCAACACCTTCATTCTCAAACCGTCCGAGCAGGACCCGCTGGTGACCATGCGCCTGGTCGAACTGGCACTGGAAGCCGGTGTACCCAAGGGGGTGCTCAATGTCATCCACGGCGGCGTCGATGCGGTGAACCTGATTTGTGATCATCCGGACATCAAGGCCGTGTCCTTCGTGGGTTCGACCAAGGTCGGCACCCATGTCTACAACCGCGCCACCCAGAATGGCAAACGCGCACAGTGCATGATGGGCGCGAAGAACCACGCCATCGTCCTGCCCGATGCCAACAAACAGCAGACGCTGAACAACCTGCTGGGCGCCTCGTTCGGCGCCGCCGGTCAGCGCTGCATGGCCCTGCCGGTGGTGATCCTGGTGGGTGAAGCGCAGGCCTGGTTGCCGGACCTGATCGAGCGGACCAAAACCCTCAAGATCAATGGCGGCACCGAGCCTGGCACCGACATCGGCCCGGTGATCTCCTGCGCGGCGCTGGATCGCGTCAACAGCCTGATCGCCAGCGGCATCGAAGAAGGCGCCAAACTCGAACTGGATGGACGCAACCCAAGCGTGCCTGGCTACCAGGACGGCAACTTCGTCGGCCCGACCATCTTCTCCAGCGTCACTCCACAAATGTCTGTGTACCGCGAAGAAATTTTCGGCCCGGTACTGTGCGTCATGCACGCAGCCAGCCTGGACGAGGCGATCGAGATCATCAACGCCAACCCGAATGGCAACGGCACCGCCCTGTTCACCCGCTCTGGCGCAGCTGCCCGTCACTTCCAGGAAGAAATCGACGTCGGCCAGGTGGGTATCAACGTGCCGATCCCGGTACCGGTTCCGCTGTTCTCCTTCTCCGGTTCCCGCGCCTCCAAGCTCGGCGACCTGGGCCCTTACGGCAAGCAAGTGGTGACGTTCTACACCCAGACCAAGACGGTCACCCAGCGCTGGTTCGACGAGGATGACACCGGCGGCTCGGTGAACACCACCATCACCCTTAAATGATCTCTGCCGGCCGGCGCCCAGCGTCGGCCGGCCAGAAATTGAACGGTGCAAGACCAGACATAACGGGTCGATGCGCAGTAGCGCCTCCCCACTCGCTAAAGGTAGTCATCATGCATATCGGTTTTCTCGGCCTGGGCAACATGGGCGGCCCAATGGCTCGCAACCTGCTCAAGGCTGGCCACAGCCTGACCGTCTTCGATCCTTTCCCTCAAGCCGTCGCCGCCCTGGTCGAGGCCGGCGCCAGCGCCGCTGACTCGCCTGCCGGCGTGGCCAAAGCCGGGGTCGGGGTGATTATCACCATGCTGCCAACCGCCGAGCACGTGAAGCAGGTCTATCGGGGCAAGGACGGCCTGCTGGCCAATATTGGCCAAGGCGTGCTGTTGATCGACAGTTCGACCATCGACCCGCTCAGTGCCCGCGAGGTGGCCAAATTCGCCCTTGCCCAAGGCAACCCGATGCTCGACGCGCCGGTATCCGGCGGAACCGGCGGCGCGACGGCAGGCACCCTGACCTTCATGGTCGGCGGCCCGGTCAGTGTGTACGACCAGGCCCTGCCGATTCTCTCGGCCATGGGCAGGAACATCGTGCACTGCGGCGCAGCAGGCAACGGTCAGGTGGCCAAGATCGCCAACAACATGCTGCTCGGCATCTCCATGGTCGGCGTCGCCGAGGCCATGGCCCTGGGTGTGGCCCTGGGCATGGATGCCAAGGTGCTGGCCGGTGTCATCGGCACTTCCACCGGTCGCTGCTGGAGCTCGGAGATCAACAATCCGTTCCCGGGCGTGCTGGAGAATGCGCCGGCCTCGCGTGGTTACAGTGGCGGCTTTGGTACCGACCTGATGCTCAAGGACCTCGGCCTGGCCACCGAAGCAGCCAGACATGCGCGTCAACCAGTGGTGCTCGGTGCTGCCGCTCAGCAGCTGTACCAGACCTTCAGCCTGCAGGGTAATGGCGGCCTGGACTTCTCCGCGATCATCAAACTGTTCCGCGGAGAAGCCTGAACATGAGCGAGCAGCAAGCCCCGGTGCTGGCCAGTGTGCGCAACCGCATCGGCCACCTGACACTGAATCGACCGAGCGCGTTGAACACCCTCGACCTGACCATGGTGACGCAGCTGTACCGGCATCTATCGGCCTGGGAACGGGATCCGGAGATCGTCGCCGTGACCCTCCGTGGCGCCGGAGAAAAAGCCTTCTGTGCCGGTGGCGACATCCGCATGCTGTACGACAGTCACAAGGGCGGCGACGATCTGCACGAGCTGTTCCTGGAGCAGGAGTACGCCCTGGACGAGTACCTGCATGGCTACTCCAAACCGGTGCTGGCGCTGCTGGATGGTTTTGTTCTGGGCGGTGGCATGGGGCTGGCACAGACTGCCTCACTGCGGGTGATCACCGAGCGCACGAGGATGGGAATGCCGGAAGTCGGCATCGGCTTTTTCCCCGATGTCGGCAGCAGCTATTTCCTGCCGCGCCTTCCGGGTGAGCTGGGTATTTATCTGGGGGTTACAGGCTGCCAGGTCCGTGCCGCCGATGCGCTTTATGCCAATCTGGCTGACTACTGCCTGTCCAGCGAGCGGTTGGCGGAACTGGATGCCGCTCTGGACTATGTGAGTTGGACCAGTGCACCTGAAGAAGACCTGCGAGACTTGCTCGACGGCCTCGCTACCGAGCGTATAGCGGGGTCGGAACTCAAGGCGTATCGCCAGGCAATCGATGAATATTTCGCCCTGCCTGATGTGTCGGCGATTCGCAACGCGCTGCAACTTGAGCAGCGTCCCGAGCTGCGCGACTGGGCCGAACAGACGGTCGCGCTACTCGACAGCCGCTCGCCGCTGGCGATGGCCACGACACTGGAGCTGTTGCGTCGCGGTCGATTCCTGAACCTGGCCGACTGCTTCGCCCTGGAGTTGCATCTGGACTATCAGTGGTTCGACAAGGGCGACCTGATGGAAGGCATACGCGCCCTGATCATCGACAAGGACAAAAGCCCCCGCTGGAATCCGTCAACCCTGGCAGAGCTGGCACCAACGCGGGTGCAGGCCTTTTTCAGCGGTTTCCGGCCAGCCTCCAGCCCTCCCCTTCGCATCGCCTGATCAGCAGGAGACAACGCAATGCACGATATCGAATTGACCGAAGAACAACGCATGATCCGCGACATGGCACGCGACTTCGCCCGCAGCGAAGTCGGCCCGCATGCCCAAGCCTGGGAGAAGGCAGGCTGGATCGATGACGCCGTGGTGGCGCAGATGGGTGAACTGGGCCTGCTGGGCATGGTGGTGCCGGACACTTGGGGCGGCAGCTACACCGACTATGTGGCCTACGCCCTGGCCGTGGAGGAAATCTCGGCCGGCGACGGTGCCCTCGGCGCATTGATGAGCATCCACAATTCAGTGGGCTGCGGCCCTCTGTTGAAATATGGCACCCCGTCCCAGCAAGACAGCTGGCTGCCGCTTCTGGCCAGCGGCCAGGCAATCGGCTGCTTCTGCTTGACCGAACCACAGGCCGGCACCGAAGCACACAACCTGCGCACTCGCGCCGAGCTGCGCGACGGCCAGTGGGTACTCAACGGTGCCAAGCAGTTCGTCAGCAACGGCAAACGCGCCAAGCTGGCCATTGTCTTCGCCGTCACCGATCCGGAGCTGGGCAAGAAGGGCCTGTCGGCCTTCCTGGTGCCAACCGACAACCCCGGATTCGTGGTCGACCGCAGCGAACACAAGATGGGCATCAAGGCCTCCGATACCTGCGCGGTGACCCTGAGCGACTGCATGATCCCCCAGGCCAATCTGCTGGGCGAGCGCGGCAAAGGCCTGGCCATTGCCCTGTCCAACCTCGAAGGCGGTCGCATCGGCATCGCCGCCCAGGCTCTGGGAATCGCCCGCGCCGCCTTCGAGGCTGCCCTGGGTTATGCCCGCGAACGCATCCAGTTCGGCAAGCCGATCATCGAGCACCAGAGCGTGTCCAACCTGCTCGCTGATATGCACACCCGGCTCAATGCTACCCGCCTGCTGGTGCTGCATGCCGCGCGCCTGAAAAGCGCCGGGCAACCGTGCCTGTCGCAAGCGTCCCAGGCCAAGCTGTTCGCCTCGGAAATGGCCGAGCGCGTGTGCTCCAGCGCCATGCAGATCCATGGCGGCTACGGCTACCTGGAGGACTACCCGGTAGAGCGCTATTACCGCGATGCGCGCATCACCCAGATCTACGAAGGCACCAGCGAGGTCCAGCGCCTGCTGATCGCCCGCGAGCTGGCCCACTACGCGCTCTGAGCCGTTGGCCGGACGCGCCCGCTGCGTCCGGCCGCCCCTTCTTCCACCCCCTTCTGGAGTTGCCCATGCCCGGCCTGCGCAATATTCCCATCAGCCACCGTCTATGGTTGATCCTGCTGACGTCCATCCTGATGCTGCTGATTCTCGCCGGCCTGATGCTCAAGCAAAACCATGACGACCTCTACGCGGCCAAGGCGCTGAAAACCCGTCATGTGGTCGAGACCGCCAGCGGCATCCTGCGTCACTTCCAAAACCTGGAAAGCCAGGGTCTGGATCGTGAGCAGGCGCAACAACAGGCCCGCGCGGTCATACGCGACCTGCGCTACGACCGCGAGGACTACTTCTGGATCGAAGACCTCGACACGCGCATGGTCATGCACCCCAATGCCAAGCTCGAGGGCAAGCGCATGGCCGGCACCCGCGACCCTGATGGCAAGGCACTGTTCGACGAGATGGTGACCGTGGCAATGCGCGACGGCTCCGGTCTGGTGCATTACCGCTGGCCAAAGCCGGGCTCCGACACGCCGGTGGAGAAGGTTTCCTATGTCGAACTATTCAAGCCCTGGGGCTGGATTGTGGGTTCGGGCATTTACATCGACGACGTGCAAGTCGAGTTCCGCCGCCAGCTGATGCAGACCTTCGTCATTCTGGTGACGATCGCCCTGCTGCTCAGCGTGCTGATCCTGCTGATTGCCCGCAGCATAGCCTCGCCACTGGCGCAGGTGGTCAATGCCATGGAGAACATCGCCAGCGGCGAAGCCGACCTGACGCACAACCTGGACAGTCGCTGGCGCGATGAGCTGACCGCCTTGAGCGGCCACTTCAATGCGTTCACCAGCAAGCTGCGCGCGGTGATCGGCCAGTCCATGCAGAGTGCCGGCAGCCTGGACAAGGCCTCGCAATCGCTCGGTGAGATCGCCAGCGACAGCCAGCGCCACAGTCAGCAGCAGTCACAGCAGATGGAACTGGTGGCCGCCGCCATTCACGAGGTTTCCTACGCTGTGCAGGAAGTAGCGAAGAACGCTGAGCACGCCGCCAACGAAGTACGCCAGGCCGATGAGCAGGCACGCCAGGGCCAGCACAACATCGATAGCAGCCTGCACCAGATCGATAAGTTGTCCGAGACCATTGGCCAGGCCGTCGAAGTGATCCAGAGCCTGGCCCAGGAAAGCACCCAGATCGGCAGCGTGCTGGAAGTGATCCGCGCCATCGCCGAGCAGACCAACCTGCTGGCGCTGAACGCTGCAATCGAGGCGGCGCGCGCTGGCGAACAGGGTCGCGGCTTCGCCGTGGTGGCAGACGAAGTGCGCCTGTTGGCACAACGCACCCAGCAGTCCACCGCGCAAATCCAGGGCATGATCGAGCGCCTGCAGGGCAACTCGGAAGCGGCGGTCAATGTCATCACTGCCAGCAGTCAAGCCGCTCAACAAACCGTGGAACAGGCCCGCGAAACCGGTGAAAGCCTGCACCAGGTCATCGGCGCGCTGCGCAACCTCACCGAACTGAACGCCTCGATCGCCAGTGCCACCCTGGAACAGTCCCACGTGGTCGAGGACATTAGCCAGAATGTCACCCGCGCAGCCTCGCTGGCCCACGAGAATGCCCTGGCGGCAGACCGGTCCAACGAGGCCAGCCTGGAATTGGGCCAGCTGGCGGGCCAGCTCAATCGGTTATTGGGGCAGTTTCGCGTATGAGGTGGATGAGCAACGATGGAGGTATTGATTCCATGACTGCCCCCCAGCCAGTCACGCCCCGTTGCGCCAGCCCGAACGCACTGTTGGCGAGGCCCATCGAACACGTGCACCACTCGCGCTACCTGGAAACCCGCCACAAGGCACTCGAGCTATTCGCCAGATGTGGTTTCAGCCGGGTAAGCATGCGCGACCTGGCTGCTTATCTGGGCATCAAGGTCGGCTCCATTTACAACCACATCGAAAGCAAGGAGGCACTGCTGTTCGAACTGATCGAGGAACTCTACGAACAGTTGCTTCATGGCGCCAGCCAGGTGAACCGTCGCAAATCCGCGCCCGCCGTACGGCTGCATGGCCTGCTTGAGGCGCACCTCTTGCTGCATGAGCGTATGGGAGCGCATTTCCGCCTGGCGGAGTATGACCTCCATTGTCTAAGCAGCGAACAGCAAGCCTTGATCCTGACTTTACGTCGGCGCTATGAGGAACACCTGTTGGGAACGATAGAGCAGCTTACGGGTACACCGCTGAGCGTCACCCAGCGTGATACCTTGAGCAGCATCGTTTCCCTGCTCAACCAACTGCCGGCCTGGATTGCAGAATCCCAGGCGAGCAAGGGAGCACGGCGCAAGCTGTTACATGAGATCGTCATGGGTGCCCTCCACGGTGCATTGCAGGCGACTCATGCCACCGGTTGCAAATTCCCGGAAAAACCAATCATCTACCGCTCGTGAGACAGCGCTCTGAAAATGTCGGTATTTACGTTCGATTACAGCAGGCTGAACGATTTAGCCAATCTGTTGCGTCGACCGGTTGAATCCACAGCCAAAAGCTGCCTCTCACCAAGGGCAGCCATCAGCCATTTGCGGACATGCCATTGCTTTCCATCACCCTGAACCAGCCGATTTCTGCCTGTCATCCAAGGTAGCAATCGACGGTGTATTCAATCTGTCGAGCTTCTGCTGCGCGTCATGTGTATGAGGGCCGATCGGCCGTTTCCCGAAGAAGGTCGCTCCTCAATGGCATAGGGCACAAACCCAAGCTTGGGGTAGAGCAGCAGCCCTGCCGTGTTTTCGTTAAAACAGGAAATCTGCACCTCGTTGGCTCCGTAACGCTCGAATGCCAAGCCGGTCATCGTCTCTACGAGAAACGTGGCTACTCCTTCGCCCCGAGCGCTCGGCGAGACGATGACATTGCCGATACAGCAAATGCCATTGCGTTCAGCTCGATAGAAATTGGCAAACCCAACGACAGTCCCATTGATCTCCACGACAGTAGAGTCGAAGCGTTGGGAGATCGCGGTATTCAACTGCGTTTCCGTTAGCGGAAAGTGCGCCTTCGGAAACATGAAAAACAACTCTTGAGTGTTCTGAGGAAAGCCGCAGATCATTTTTACGTCGCTAGCCTTCACTGGCCTGTGGTTCAGTTTCATTGCTCGTCTCCAAGCTCCATGAGTCAGTACTTTAGCGGCTAAAAGTGGTCATTCCGTCTGTCTACGAAACCAGGGGTGATTCTCTCGCAACCTGCGAAGGTTAGTTGGTTAATTGCACTGACTTGACCACCCATTTGCATTCGACCTGACCAGCCATGTGCATCGGACTTGACCTGCACATTTCGTATCCATGACCGGTAGAGCGCGACCCAGGCTGTGTGAAAACACCTGCAATTTAAGTGAGGGTATGGCGCTACTAGCTATGAGGCGTTCGCAGCTGGGCCGAAAAGCTATCGATGCCTATCTGATAATCACGAAAATAAATCAGGAGGCGGTCGTGAAGCTGGAAAAGCGTAGTATCGAGTTTGTCCCTCACAGTGAACGTTACGGAACGCCGCGGCGGTTGTTCACCATCTGGTTCAGTTCCAATTTCCAAGTGACCGCTTTGATGGTTGGTACGCTGGGTATCGCCTCGGGGTTGAGCTTCGGCTGGACATTGCTGGGCCTGCTGATTGGCAATCTGGTCGGCACTGTGTTCATGGCCGCGCACTCCGCCCAGGGCCCTCACTTGGGGGTTCCACAAATGATCCAGAGCCGGGCACAGTTCGGTGTTTACGGAGCCGCGATCCCCTTGCTGGTAATGGTCACGGCGGCGGTGCTATTTCTTGCCGCCAGCGGCGTCTTGATGCGCGATGCCTTAAAGGCGCTGGTGCCAATGAGCGACGACCAGGCCATTGTGGTGGTTGGCGTTCTGACTTTCATCATTGGTTTTATAGGCTACGAGCTGATCCACCGTATGGGGGCGTGGATGAGCCTGTTATCTACCCTGGTGTTTGCAAGCGCCTTGGCCTTGATCCTGCTGCACCCCAGCGACGCGGCATCAACAACCGTCTCAGGTACGGGCTTTACGCTGGCCGCCTTTAACCTGGTCATAGCGCAGGCGGCCTCCTGGACTTTAGGTTACGGCCCCTACGTGGCAGACTACTCGCGTTACCTCCCCGCGAACGTGAGCACCCGCGCCACGTTCTGGACAACCTATTGCGGTTGCGCACTGGGCTCTTTTGCCATGATGGCATTAGGCGCTTTACTGGCAGTAGCGATACCTGCAGCGCTTGAACACGACCCTGCAACCGCCATTGCCACATTGTTTGGCCCGTGGGCACCTTTGGTACTGGGCGTGATCGCGCTTGGTGTCATCCAGTACAACGTACTCTGCTTGTACAGCGCCTATATGTCTTCGGTCACGATATTCGGAGCCTTTGGAGGGCTCAAATACGTCACGGCTCCAGCAAAAGCGTTGGTGATGGCCATGTTGACCGTTGCTGCGACCCTGATCGCCATAGCCACCCAGTACCGTTTTGACACGTTTTTTGCGGACATTCTGATCGGTCAGTTGTATTTGCTGATTCCCTGGAGTGCGATCAACCTGGTTGATTATTACTGGGTGTGTCGCGGTCACTATGAAGTAGGTGACCTGTACGACCCTAAAGGCCGCTACGCCCGCTTCAACGGGCGAACCCTTATGGTCTATGCCGTTTCGATAATCGGCACGATTCCCTTCATGAAACTCTCGTTCTACACAGGCTTTGTAGCGAACTGGCTAGGCGCCGACATTAGTTGGGCGATGGGGTTGGTGTTGGCCGGGGGGCTGTACTGTACGGTCAACAGCCGACCAGTTGTTAAAAGCTCGCGCATGTTTGGTCAAAGATCTCTCGAATAGCATTTCTCCCAAAATGCAGCATTGCGGCGGTTCAGCTCTCCCGGCGTCATACTCCGACCTTCTCAGCCTGCAGCTTGATGGCTCGGGCTATTCGCTCCCACGCCTCAACAAACTGCTCCTGCTCGAATGCAGACGGCTTTAACCAGTAGTGATGCTTCCCGGAGCCTTTGCTTGGATTACTGTCGCGAGTGGCTTGGTTCTTTACCTCGTCGGGGGTCAGGACATGGCACACCGGCGAGTCTGAACCTACATTGCTCGCAATAACCCAGAACGCGCCTTTGATTTTCCCCAAGTCGTGGCCGAGTGGGACGTCACCGCGTGTTTGTCTGCCTTTCACTTGAACGCCGATTGCCATGGCGCAATCATCGCCGTAGACAAATAGATCGGCCCCTGCAGCATTGCGCGCGGTTGGAAGTGTGGACAGCCCAGAGCGCCCGAGCTGATATGCAACCCAGTGGAGGGCCATCTCAGCGCAGTGCTGGCCGCTGTATTTAGCCGCCATGATTTTCTCCAATTACCCTCGATATTTCAGCATGCCACAACTCTAGCGCTGCACGCTTTTCCCGCAGCAGTTCACCCACTCCACTATTTTCAAGGCCTCCAGCGGTATCGAGGTACCGTCATTTGGCGCTCGTCCTCAGTGTCCGTTATGGGTTGTGGATTCAACTGGTCGCGACAGGCAGAAAACGGCCAAAAGCAGTCATTCCCAAATTCATGCAAGAATCAGAAGACTTGCCGCTGCAACATTTGCCGAGGATTTACTCGAAGAAGACGCCAAAGATCTGCTGCTCCAGAGTTTGGCAGTAGCATTTTCAACAAACCTACTTTAGCGATGAGCTCAACATTGGTGGTTCGCGAAAGCCCCGAAGACTATTTGTTTAATCGCCCGATAAATTTCCAAAACTTCTTTGTTAGAAAGTACTTTCTCACCAGGATTAAAATCCACTCGCAATCCAATTTCCTCTTCATAAGCCCCATTAATAGAGCAGGTAAGCTGAAATATACAGTCATAGTAAAAATATTCATCATCACGCAAGTCTTTAAAAATCCATTCTTTCTTGCGGGCAACCTCATCAGAGCGATAGACCACGAAATCATTCGTCGCTTCTACCACCTCCAAGGTCCCACCCCAACTTTTGATGAATTCGAAAGCAGACCTACCTGGGTCATTCTTGCCAATATCATTGCGATCAACAAACACCTTAACCTTCCCAACATTACTACCAACGACATTTACACCGTTGATAAAAACCGTCTGACTCCCATCTTTAGAACTAACTCCTTTCGACATCAAATCTGAATTTAAACAATACTTCACACCGTCTACCAAAAAATAATTCACTTGCTGACTTTCAGTCACAACCCTACCCCATACCGACAAAGTAGTTAACACTAACGCAATCAGAAAATAAAACCTCATAGCTATTGATCCCTCGCACTTCCAGAAACATGGCGACCAAGAGGAATTAGCACACAATCAATCACCCTTCCGCTATCAGATTTTACTTCAGCTGCAACTGACACCAAAAGTGACAGCTGAATATCCCACCCCATCACCCGAACTTTATTTTTCAAGATCCTGATTTTATATAAAAGACCAAGCCTTTAATCTTCGATCGCATCATTGGACACGCTGACAGCGTCGGCGACTGTACCTCCGTCCTTATCTACAATCGCGCCAAAATGAACACCACTCGACTCTGCCCCTGACGAAGGAACACTAATGCGAGCGTAGACTAGGCGCGCCGGATGAATTAAAAACTCTTAGATCAAAATGCTATCACTGAATCTTTTGTTTAGAAGCCGAAGAGGACTACTCACCCGATTGCATTCCTGAGTCCTGGCGCTTTAATCCTTGCTAGTCCCTGCTTGATATAGCCCGTACTTCCATCGATTGTGTGTAGCTCCGAGAACGCTGTCACAGACATCCTAAGATTCTTTCAACTGACACACATTGAACATCGCAGCCTCCGTGACTACGGCGACTAGATCGCCGCTGACGTCATACAGGCCGATCTCAAGAATCCAATCACCCCGACTTCGGGCAGAATGAGTGACTCGGTGATCACGGTGTTGGGGTTGGGGTTATGCGGCCAGGGCCGTCATCTCTTGCGTGATGCTTCCAGGTAGCGTGACGAATGAAGTCTTTCGATTGCTGCCTGTCGCCACCGGCAGCAATGGGTCTCAGCCGGTCGCGACCGGCTGAGACCGGCCGGAAGCGGCAATCTCTCATTCTCTTCCGTGTAGGGAGCACAACCTGGACAAAAGCACTACCTACCATACACTTGGCAAACAAAGGCACGTTTTTGTTTTCTGGCTAGCTAGCCTAGGTTAGGCCTATGAACCCTCGCTATCACGAGATACACCGGGCCGAGATCAAACGACGGTTGTATCGCTACGCCGATCAACAGTGGGATGCTCTTCTTGGTGCATTCGCCACAAGTATTATCCTTGCGGGCTTTGGGGTCAGTTTCTTTTTTTCGCCCATACCAGGAAGCTGGATTATAGGATTCGTATTCTTTTTCTTGAGTGCACTTTTTTTCGCCATGTATAGGTGGTTGCTTCGGACCCTGAGAAAGCGGGAAATAGACAGTGGATGGCTCAATACATCTGATCAATTAATTTTCATACTGCTTACTTGTCTGGCTTTATTTTTATCTGACACTAATGAGTGGATCTATTTTTTCGTCTTTCTTTGCGCAAGTGCATACAGTACTTGGCGTCTACGACAGAACCTGCGAACTCATTTGATGCGCTACTATTTTCGCGAAGCGCGCGAGTACATTCGAGAGGTAGAACGGTACAGCCCTCGCCCTAAACGCCCAACCGTGCTGAAAGCGCCACCATAGGGAAGGAGTACTTTGGTTCGCAAGCTGACCTTTTTGACCGGCAGCAACCGGCCATTACATAGCAGACCTCGGACGCGCTGCTAGACTCCGCAATGAGGCCAAAGACAATGCCGCCATTCCTACTCGCCTCATTTCGTGTTTCTGGCGCGACACTCAAGCAAAACAGGGAGTTACGCATGAGCAAGGAACGTTATGCGACAGAAACGACGGAAAATACTACGCCACTTCTGCCGTCTACTTATAATAAGGAAGCCTCATGGAATCTCATAATCCCTACTCCCCACCCACTGCAGTGGTTCTCGAACTAAACGAACAACCAACTGACGAAATGATAGAAAACCTACCGATTTCTGCAGTTTGGAAAGAGCGCTTCAAGGCAATCGCTCATGCAGGCGGGCCAAAGCTACCCAACCTCAAAAATCTTCCAAAGCCGGAGCGAAGAAAAGCCTTCTCTTTTAACATATTGGCGTATCTCTTCGGCCCAATATATTACCTATCAAAAGGAATGTGGAAGAAATCAATCACATACTTAATCTTGTCAGTTGCCATTATTATAGTCCTAAGTTTTCTTCTAGATGCGCTCGGATACCCCGAATTATCCAATGCCCTCAAATATGGAGTAAGTGCATTTTATGCACTCCGCGCAAACATAGACTTTTACAAAAAAACCGTCCTACATAGCAACGGATGGTGGTGACAGCTAACAATGCGCTCAACCACCGCTTACTTCGTTTGAAAACTGGGCGCATATTTATTTCTTCTACTCTAATCGGCCTCTCCAAGACGGCAGTCCTGGGTCGCTTTCTGCCTCTCGCGACGGGCAAAAAACGGCCAAAAGCGGTCTGTGGGGCGCGCCTCGTAAATCCAGGGCCACTCACAATTTTGACTCGATACGACTGACTTACTCGGGCCGGTAGCGGTATCGACTTTCCGACGCAGAATCATCATTACCGCAGGTACAAGGCGAGTTGCACTGCGGCTCGCGGATGGCCGCCGGCCACCCGCGAGCCAGTGCCATCAAGCCAGTAGCTTAAGCTCGTCTTTACCGTACTTGAGCGATTTCTCGTCTGGAATCATCAGGCCAGTGTGCTCGTTGCGCCCCTGCAGGATGAAGCGGGCGTTCGGGGTGCCCAACTGGGTAGCGGCCTGCTGGCTGTCGGTGCCGATCTCGCCCTTCTTCATGCGGTTGACGATCACCCCCACCGCCGTATCGTTGAAGTCGCGCAGCATCCAGGCATCGCCATCGCTGTCGCCAGCCACCAACACCGGGCCATAGCCCTTCTGTTTAACCAGCACGTTCTTGATGCCGACGGTCTTGCCCGGCCCGTAGTTGAAGTGCCAGTCCGGCTGATAGCGAGTGGTGTACTTGCCGCCTTCCATCGCCATGCGCAGGCCGATCACGTTCTCAGGCGGCACGCCGTATCCGTAATGAGGATTGCCCGCGAACACGCGTACCACATCGTCGATCGAGGCTGTGCTGACATAGACGTCGATGCCGTTGGCGCGCAGCGTGTGCATCAGGCCGCGGATTTCCTCATGGATGCGGATGCCATGAAAGTGCGTATCCGCCACCACCCCGGCCTTGCCCGGCAACGTGCGTGAGCTCTCGTACTTGACCTTGCGCAGCGCGTCGCCGATGGCGTAATTGTTGGAAGCCTCGGCCATCGCCTGCAACTCAGCCGTGGTCATGTTCTTGTAGAAATACAGAATCCACTTATAGCCGATCTCCACCGGGTAACTGTCGCAGATTGCGTCGTACATGAAGTAGAGCTTGGCGAGAAAATCCTTGTACTGCTCGCTGGCCTGAATCTCTTCCAGGCTCTTGTCGCCGGCGAGCCCCTTGTAGTTGGCGTGCAACCAGCGGTAATCCGCTTCTACGTCGCTGGCGATGTCTTCCATCTTGACCGGCTTGCCGTCCACCGTGGTGTAGTCCTTCATGAATGCGCCGTTCGGCACGTCCTGACGCACCACCTCAGCGAACTCATCGGGCGTCAGCTTGTACTGCAGATGATTGATCTGGTAGACCAGCAGTGCTTCTTCACAGTCGTTCATGATGCAGGTGTTGTCCCAGTCGAACACCGCGTACGGGCGCTGGTCAGGGCGGTAGGACGCGCTCTTGACGCCGTGCTCATCGATCACCGCCTGCAGACGCTTTTGGTTGAGCGGCGACCAGCGCGCCGGGTCCAGCGCACTTGGTGTGGCCGGGGGCGTGGCGGCTTGCGTTATGCGGGATGACAACAACAGCGGACTGACAACGGAAACGGTGGCGAGGGTGTTCAGAAACTGGCGACGCTGCATGGCATAGCTCCTACTTCTAGATGAGAGGTTACAACCGAGGCGATGGCGAAAGCGTGTTTCGAAATGCGGACGAGGGGAAGAAATCGTCCGGCCACGAGGCTAGCTCCAAATACACAAAAAAACAATGATGCCTCAGCATTCCACAAATATGACGCGCAGGCTGCGCCAGCCCAATGATCATGAGGCCGCGCCAAACTTGACAGCGACTGACGCCCCTCCACAATGCGTGCTCGGACAGCGACTCGAACAGCAGGGACACCCGGTATGTGGCAAGAAGAGCGTTACCAGCGGATCCGCGCACTGCTATCGACTTTGCAGCGCGTCACCACCGACCGCATCGTCACGGAGCTGAACGTTTCACGCGAGACGGTGCGACGCGACCTGGTCGCTCTGGAAGAACAGGGGGAGTTGAAGCGGATACACGGCGGCGCCATCCGCGTTGAAGACGAAGCGCCCATCGCCGAGCGGGCGAATATCAACGTCAAATTCAAGCGTGACCTCGCGCGCGCAGCGGTCAGCCTGCTGTCGCACGGACAGACTTTGTTTATCGACGCGGGCACCACCACCGTCATCCTCGCCGAAGAGCTGGCCAAGCTGGGAGGGCTGACCGTGATCACCAACTCGTTCAACGTGGCGTTGCAATTGCGTAATCCCGCTGTGCCAGGCGGCCAGCACAACGAGGTGATCGTACTGGGCGGTTCGCTCGACGACCGAGCTCCCGCTACGGTTGGCGGCACCACGGTGGCGGAAATTGGCCGCTATCGGGCCGACCTCGCGCTGTTATCTCCCGTCGGCATCGACGCCCAGCGCGGTGCCAGCAACTACGACCACCGCGAAGCCGAAGTGGCGCGCGCCATGGCCGACAATGCCGAAGGCGTGGTCATCCTCGCCGACTACAGCAAGATCGGCGTGGAGAGCCGCGTCGCTTTCTGCCCGCCAGAACGCATCGACGTGCTCATCACCAACCACAAGGCCAGTACCGAAGCGGCGTTCGCCGCACTGAACGCCAAGCTCAAACGTATTGTCCTGGCGTAGCAGTGGCTCGGCGGTTGCAACAGGCATTGACGCAGCGTGATGCTCTAGTGCGGCGCAACCGGGTAGATCTTGCACGACGCGACTCTCGGCGCGGGCAAACTGACCGTAACTGTATTGGCTGCGATCGCTTGCAATGGGTCGATTTCTGCACTTGGTGACGGGCAGTAATCCACAGCCAATAACGGTCATTCATTGTCTACAAAATCAGGGGCGATTCAGACAGTTGATTTTTATCAACTGCAAGCTCGACGGCGTTCCTTTCAATCGGGCAAGACTAATGGCTTGACGATCATCAAACTGCACGGTGCCCGGTTTAACACGCTCTCGGCAGTATCGCCGATAAACCGGTCACGCCCACGGTGATAAACCGTGCCCAGCACCACCATGTCAAAGGCATTCTGTTGAGCGAAAAGTCCGATGACCTTGTGGGGGACGCCTGTCAGTGAGTGTCGGCGTGTATTGCTGATGCAATAGCGCTCGGCAAGCACATCGAAAGCCTCTTGTTGGGCATCTTCAATTGCGTCCCTCAAACTGTTATCAAGACTGCCTGTCGGCACACTCATCGGCACATCGCTTATCTCTGACCAACGACTGACGTTAAGTAAGTGCAACTGGGCACCACAACTGGCCGCCAGAGTAGATGCCAGGTCGATTATTCGGTCATTTAATCCCCGAGTCAGCTCTTCCAGATGGGATAAATCGATCGCCGCGAGAATTTTCAAGGGTTTAGGATTTTTGGCGCTGGTAACCAGGTGCAGGGGAGTCGGACACTCGCGTAGCAGTCGCCAGTCCACAGGCCGGTGAAAGGCACGGTCAAGTGCCGGCACATAATGGGTGTCCTTGATTACCAGGTCCGGAAGAAAGTCGTTCACGTACTCAAGCAGGTTTGTCAGGCTCGACTTGGCCCAGACCACTTCGGTGGTCACCTGTATGCCGCCACATCGTTGAAACCGGGCCTGCTGCTCCAGCCAATGACGGTGCACCTGCAGGTAGCCTTCTCGTGCCTGAGCCATCGCATCATGGTCAAGCAGACCGGCTACCGCCAGTGCCTGGACATAATCGAACGCGACAATGTGCAATAAGGCAGCGGTTGCACCAGCCAAGGCATGTGCACGCTCAAACGCCGGGGTCAGGGTCATTTCGCTGGGGGCTATCAATAGAATGCGTTTGAGTTTGAGCATCACATACCTCGCCCTGAAACCTGCCTGAGTGCGAACCCGCCTGGCTGTCGGGGCCTTGAATCAAACGCCTGTTACTTCGAGTGAGCTCGTGACTGCAGCCAGCAAAATATCCGGCAATACGACGAACAAGTACGTTTTCATAATCGTCCCGTCGACTTGTTACGACTGGAAAGCGGTAGTTCGATTATTTGGAGTTATGCCGTGGGGAACCTGACTTTTATCAACTAATCAGCAGCTATCGTTAACGGAACGACTGGCTCTCGATTACTAAAACCCTTGTTGATTCAGCTCAACGATTTTCCGGCTTCTTGGCGTAGAAATACTCTGATTCACCGTCTCCCCTTTCACTGGAGATTTGCCATGCTGGCAGTCACGCTGATCAATACGCTGGTGGTCATCATCACCGTATTGATCCACTATGAATGCCTGTTACGCCTGAATGATTGGCTACCCCGGCTCAAGCTGTGGAGCCGCTTCAGAATCGTAGTTGGAGTGTTCGGCGCCCTCCTGGCCCACGCAATAGAGGTCTGGTGCTTTGCGCTGGTCTATTACCTGATGGTGCACTCAGGGAGATGGGGCAGCCTGACGGGAAACTTCGACGGTTCGCTGATGGACTGCGTTTACTTTTCCTTTACGACGTACACGACGATCGGCTTCGGCGATATTTCGCCTGTGGGTAACCTCAAATACTTGACCGGTCTACAAGCCCTTACCGGGCTGGTGCTCATCACGTGGACCGCATCCTTCCTGTTTCTGGAAATGCAGAAGTACTGGAAGCGCAAATAATCCCCTTTCTGACTCGTATCAGACTCAACTGTCGAACTGACGGTGTGCCATCAAGCCTGGTATAGACTCGATCTAGACGGCCAGAACGCAGCATGGCACCTGATACAGAATATGCTCGGTCGTGCTGCCCAGAAGCTTGTCCACACCGTGGGACTGAACTCTGCCCATCACGATCACATCCACATTGTGTTCATTAGCAAACTCACTCAACGCTGTGACCGGGTTTCCCTCAATGAAATGTCGACGATCGGAGGGCACTCCGAACCGACCTGCCAACCCCAGAAAAGAATTTTCCAGGTCTCTGCGAAGCGCTTTGGTCAGGTCAGCAAGTGTCAGGCCGCCCATGTCCGCCAGAAAAGCGGCCGAGATATCGCAGGCGTATAGCAAATGCAGCTCGGCGTTGCACTGCATCGCAAGGCTGCAAGCCTGTTTGATGATTCGGTCGTTCAGTCCATTGTCGGTTGACTCGATATCCGATACCTCGACCGCTGCTACAACCTTGCGGGGCAAAACGAAGCTGCTCCCGCCTACCAGATAGACCGGCACCAGACAGTGACGCAACAAGTGCCAATCCAACGGGGTGAAGAAGGCTCGCTTGAGCACGGACTCATGCTGAACCTCCTTGATCAACAAGTCGGGCTGCATGTCCGTGACGTGATCAATGATGTCTTGCTTCATGTCTTCAACCCAGGCCACCTCGGAGGTCACCTCTATCCCCCTGTCACGCAAATTTTCGGCCTGAGCCTTAAGCCAGCCGCGATGGTCCTGCAGGTATCGCTCCCGAGCCGATTCTCGATCGCCCTCTTCAAGCAGCGATAACCATTTGAACGAGGGGATAAGCGCCGCGATATGCAAACTTGCACCGCTAGCCTTGGCCAGCGCCGCTGCACGATTCATGGCTGGAGAATGGCGCAAGGCCGGGTTGATGATCAGTAACAGGCTTTGATACTGGCTCATGATAAATCTCCCGTGGGGTGGATATTCGACGCAGGCCGACTCTGTGTAGACGTCAGTGATTGGCCATCAATGTCCATTGCCGGCTCAGCCTAGGCTTCATGTCCCTACAGTTGCTCGGCACTTAGATAATCGCTCATGAACTTCTCCGCCAGAGGATCAGGCAACCAGCAGGTTTTTCCTCGATTCTGAGAGTCTGAAGCGCTCATGACTTGATTTGCATCAAGTCTCAAAGATTGCATATGAACTGAATTGCGCATGTGAGCCAGCCGACGGAACGGTTTTTTACCCGCTTGTCTGTTACGCCCACAATAGTTTGGAACAAAAGGTGGTTTGGGCAGGTAGCACCTATGCTTATCCCATCCATTTCGGGGCATTTAGGTCATGTCTGAAGCCAGGCCGTTTCAAAGTCAAAACCTCAAGTCTGCATGTTCCAACTGCAGCGTCCTGGAACTGTGCCTGCCGCTTGGCCTTACCGGTCTGGAAATCGAACGCCTGGACACACTGATCGTGCAACGATTGAAGGTCAAAAAGGGCGCGGCGCTTTACCGCGCAGGCGACCCTTTGCGTTCGCTGTATGCGGTGCGAATCGGTTCGTTCAAGACCAGCGTGCTTTCGGTCGATGGTCGCGAGCAAGTCACAGGGTTCCAGATCCCCGGCGAAATGCTTGGTCTAGACGCCATCAGCACCGATCTGCATGCATGTAATGCAGTTGCCTTGGAAGATAGCGAGGTCTGCCCCGTCCATTTTTCTCACCTGGAAAAACTTGCTCGAGAACTGCCTTCATTGCAGCACAACCTGAACAAAATCCTCAGCAGGGAAATCGTTCGCGATCACGACATGCTGATGATGCTGGGTAACATGAACTCGGATGAACGCTTGGCCGCTTTTCTCCTGAATTGGTCGCAGCGCTTGAATACCCGCGGTTATTCGTCCAGCAGCTTTGTGCTGAAAATGCGTCGGGAGGAAATTGGCTCTTACCTGGGCCTGCGCCTTGAAACCATCTGTCGGGGCATCGCGCACCTGCGTGACCAGGGAGTGGTGGAAATAAACGGACGCGACGTCAACATCCTGAACATGGACGAGCTTAAGCAACTGATCATGGGCTGCCATCGCAATCTCCGCTGACACCTGTTGACTGGAGAACCTTCATGCGTGCCATGGTTCTGGCTGGCGCTGTTGCGCACAGGTCAGTTCAACGGCGCAATAGTGCTCATTCCCTGACACGCGACCTGACCACCAAAATACTGCCCGCCACAGAGTACAGCGCTCGCTCTGTGTTGCTACCGATCAACCGGTCGAGCCCCACCCGATGCGCAGTGCCCATCACCACTACATCGGCCAGGTATTGCTCGACAAACTCACTGATCACCGGCACCGGCAGTCCCATGACGAAATGCCGTCGCTCCGGTGGCACCCCGTAGCGCTCCGCCAGTGCAACAAACGCCTGGTGCAAGGATTGACGCAGCTCTTCGCTGAGATCCACGCCCCAACCGCCCCCGGCCAATGGCGCGTCGCTGTTGAAAGCGGGCGATAAATCATAGGCGTAAAGCAGGTGTAACGGCGCATCGCATTGCAGAGCCAGGGCGTTGGCGGTTTGAATGATGGTGTCGTTCAATCCGCTGATTTGTGTCGACGGATCGAACGGATCCACTGCTGCCACGATTCGGTGCGGCAAGCTGTACCGGACATGGTTGACCAGATGCACGGGGATCGGGCATTCACGCAATAAGTGACAATCAAGCGGGGTGATGAACACCCGCTTGAGCACAGGTTCAAAGGTCACATCCTTGATCAACAGGTCGGGCTTGAGATCTCCGACCGTCTTCAAAATATCCAGCAGCGGATGGGTGGTGAAGACGGCTTTGACCGTCACGTCCAGCCCCAGGTCGCTGAGTCGATCGAGCTCTTCGGCCTCCCAGCGGCGGTAGTGACGCAAGTACCGCTGTTGCTCTGCGTCGTCGACTTTTTCTTGCCATAAATGAACCACCGGCGCCGGTTCGACAAAGGCCCGCACATCCAGTACGGCCCCGGCTGCCTTAGCCAATGCGACGGCACGCAACTGGGCGGGAGACTGATGCAGGGTTTGGTCAGAGATCAGCAGAAAACGTAGATATTGACCCATCACACACCTCCGTTCGACTCCGGTCATACAGTGCCAGCATGCTTTCAAGACTGCGCTCTATCACCTCGTGCGGTTTGATTTACATCAAGCACACGCAAACCAGTGCCGCCGGCACAGCTGTCTGATCCAGATCAGATTCAAGCATCGACAGCGGTGCAGAAAAGGATTCAAACGCGGTTCTTTTGCCGCATGCCAACCTTTCAAACCGCACAGGAGGAACACCCCATGCTTACCGTCAAAGACCACAATGATCGGGCCGCGGCACCCTCCGCCGCGGTCGACGGCCAATACTGGATCGAAGCGCTCAGGGACGGGCGATACCTGCTGATTCGGCCACTGGCGGAGAAGGATCGCGACCGTGAATACGCATTCATCAAACGGCTGTCTCCCGAGTCCCGCCACATGCGTTTTCTCGCGCAGATCAACGAACCCGGTGCTGCGATGCTCAATCAGTTGATGGACACGGATCATAACCAGCGTGTGGCCTACATCGCTTTGGTCCATGACAACGGGCATCTGGTCGAGATCGGCATCAGCCGTTACGCGGCCACTCGCGAGCATGAGTGTGAGTGTGAATGTGAATGTGCCGTAACGGTCGCCGATGAATGGCAGTACCTGGGTCTGGGCACATTGCTGATGGAACATCTGATCAAGGCGGCCCGCAAAAACGGCTTTCGCCAGATGTATTCGGTGGACGCCTCCAGCAATACCCCAATGCGCGACCTGGTCAAGGCGCTCGGATTCGAGACGCACAATGATCCCGACGACAGCCGTCAGGTGATTCATCGTCTTTACCTGTAGAAAATCGCCCCCGCGATGTTCCGGCCAACGGCTCATCGAGGGGCGATCAATCCCTCAGGATTGCAGTATTCTTCCTGGCTTGATCGCCAGCACACTGCACGGCGCCCGATGCAGGAGTTGCTCGGCCGTGGTTCCGAGTAATTTGCTCAAGCCCTTGTGCTGCACCGTGCCCATGACAATGACATCGCTGCGGTACTCGAAGACAAACTCACAAATACTCGGCACGGGTGCCCCCTCTATGAAGTGACGACGCTCCGGTGACACGCCGTGGCGTTCAGCGATGGCCGCAAATGCTTCACGCTGAACCGCTCCCAACATTTCATAAGTTCCGGTGTCCAACGGCAATGCGGCAAAGCCCATGTCCTGGACGTATACAGCCGTCCAGTCATACACATGCAGCAACTCAAGACTGGCATCACAGACCGCGGCCAGTTTCGCCGCAGCGTCGATAATCTGGTCGTTGAACACACGGTCCTGATCCTCATCGCGCAACACATCAATGATGGCCAGTACGTTGCGTGGTCGGGCATTCAGCGGAGTAGTCACCAGATGCACCGGCACAGGACAATCGCGCAGCAGCTGCCAATCCAGCGGTGTAAAAAACACGCGCTTGAGCGCCGATTCTTCCTGGGCGTCCTTGATGATCAGCATCAGCGGCATCTCATTGATGAAGTTCAGAATCTCCTCATAAGGATGCTGTACCCATACCACTTCGCTGGTGACCTCGACGCCGTGCTTGCTCATCAGTCCGGCCTGCTCCACGAGCCATTGGCGATGGGTTTGCAGATAGCCGTCCCGAGCTAGACTGAATTGTTCCGGGGCGAACAGCCCGGCCACCGCCAGGGCCTGTGAATAGTCGAACGCAACGATGTGTAACGGCAATTGCATCACAAGCGCAAGCGCGGCAGCCCGGTCGAATGCCGGTGTCCGAGTCATGGCTGAAGGAGCAATCAAGAGTAAACGCTGAGATTGCGACATAGGGCACCTCGGCACACGGCCATTTCAATCCAGGAGTAGAACCACAGATTGATTGCTCCTTGTTCCGACCACTTGATTTTTATCAGTTGCGCACGCGATATCCTTCAGAGCAGCCCCATCCCCGCCCACAACGCCAGGGTCAGCAACACCTGGCCCGGGATCACGTAAGCGGCGAAGCGTCGCCCGCCGCTTACCCACGCCACCACGCATTTGCTGACGGAGTTGCTGCTGATCGCAATCAGCACAGGCCCGACAATGGCATCGAAGGGCAACTGACCGGACTTGGCCAGCGTGGCAATCGACGCCGTGGAAGCATGCGCATCAGCAAAACCGCTGAATGTGGCCGTCAACATCACCCCCAGCTGGCCGAAATGGCTGAGCATCACAGACGAAACAAAGGTAATGCCGGTCATGGTCAATGTGACGATCAGGGCCAACTTGAGGTTGAACGCCCCACCGACTTTGATCGGCTGGTTGGCCTCGGTCGCTGACTTGGGAAACATCAGGCATACCCCATACAACGTCGTGGCGGCCGCTCCGGACATCAATGGCCCCCACATATGGCTCAGTAAACCGGGGTCGACCGCCCCCAGAATCAAGCCGACATGCGTAACGGTGGCCATATTGGACAGGATCGCTGCCGCACTCAGGACCTTGATATTGTCGGGCTGCCGGGCGACGAGATGGCCCATGGCAGCGATCGTCACGGTGCTGGAAGCGAAACCGGAGGCAATCGCGCTGATCGCATATCCGTACCGCGTCCCCAGGGTCCGAACGGCAATATGTCCAATCGCCCCCACCGCCATCAGCAATACGGTCAGGCTGCAAATGGTGCGTAGATTGATGGCAACGTAGGGACCGATAAAGCGGTCCGGTGCCAAGGGCAGCACGACAAGAGCAGCCGTCAGGAGGATAAGGCCGTCGCCTAATTCCGCATCAGTCAATTGGCTGCGGGCAAAGTGGTGCAGCTTCTCTCGATAAGTCAGTAGCCCTGCCATCACCACGCCGATAGCAATCGCTAGCTCAGGGTTCATGCCACACAACGCCCCCAATACCAGCACCGTAAATAATGCTACTTCACTGGTCACCCCGGGGTCGTCGCTCAGGCTTCGCCAATAAGCCACAGTGACGAGCAATCCCAGAGCGATGACCACGATGCCCACCAGCAAACCGCCACCGACCTGCATCGCCACATAACCCAGCAACACCGTAATGGCGAACGTCCGTAAACCGGCACAAGCGCGGGTCTCGCCCTGATCCTTATGCCGTTCGCGTTCAAGACCGATGAGCATGCCAATCCCCAGCGCTGCGGCTGCTCCTGTCAGCCCAATGGCTCCGTTCATTGGATCTTCATCTGCTTGAACTGCGCCCCGCACTGGTCCACGTTGTTACTCCATGCGGTCGGCGCAAACCCGTTTGCCATTGGGATAAGCCATTTGACAGCCAGACATCCGTCTTGTGTCGTCTGCCAGGCGAGCACCAACTGGCCAGACATGGGGCGCCTCGATACGTGCCTTGAGCAGGCCAACAAACGCCTGTGCTTCTCCCAAGCTGTTGAAGTTCACTTTCAAGGCATCCATGCACACGACCCAGCAATGGCTTGCCGGCTTCTCCGTGATATCAATGATCATAGATACCTCCGTACTGCTTCGAGTAAGCGCGGACATCCTCAAGGGGTGATTGCGACCTTCATCACACCGTCCCGTTGGTGGGCAAACAATTCATAGGCCGCTTCAATATCATCGAGTTTGAAGCGGTGGGTCACCAGTGGCGACAGGTCCACACCACCACTGTGCACTACGGCCATCAAGCGGCGCATGCGCTCTTTCCCCCCCGGGCACAGGGTGGTGACAATGCTGTAGTCGCCCAATCCTGCGGCAAAGGCATCCTGGGGAATGCGAAGATCGCTGGAGTAAACGCCAAGGCTGGATAGTCGACCACCCGGGCGTAGCACGCGTAACGCGGATTCGAAAGTTCCCTGGGTACCCAATGCCTCGATGGACACATCAACACCACGGCCATCGGTCAGCGCCATGATCTGCTCGACCACATTGCCGTCCTTGAAGTTGACGACATGGGTCGCACCCAACCGTCGCGCGACGCTCATCCGCTCGGCCACGGCATCCACGCCAATGATTGTCGTCGCGCCTTTGAGCCGTGCTCCCGCCACCGCGCACAGGCCGATGGGACCCAGGGCAAACACGGCAACGGTATCGCCGATATTCACCTCGCCCCGCTCTGCACCGGAAAACCCGGTGGACATGATGTCCGGACACATCAATACCTGCTCGTCGCTGAGTCCGTCGGGAATCGGGCATAAATTGGCAAGTGCGTCCGGTACCAGCACGTACTCGGCCTGGCAACCGTCAATGCTGTTGCCGAACTTCCAGCCGCCGGTAGCACGAAAGCCATGGCGGGTATCTGGCCCATCCTGGGAACCGCAGCCGCACAGGCAAGCGTAACTTTGTCCGCTGGGCGTGATGGCGCCGGCAATAACCCGCTGCCCTTCGAAAAAACCGCGCACCTGCGACCCCAGTCGCTCAATGACGCCCACTGGCTCGTGGCCCACGGTCAGCCCTTTGGCCACTGGATATTCACCGCGCAGGATGTGCACGTCGGTGCCGCAAATGGTCGTGGTGGTGATACGGATCAATGCATCCAGCGGTCCGACTTCAGGGACGGGTTTGTCTTCCAGCACGATCCGGTTCTTTTCAACGAAAACAGCCGCTCTCATGGTTGCCACGGTGATCCCTTCTTTAAGTGCGTAAGCCAAAGTTCAGCACGAGCCCAAAGACTGCACCGGGGAGCCAGGCGAAAGATTGATAATGGTCAACAATTTCGTCACTGGACAAAGCCCGGACAACCGCACGTCGGGCAACACCATCCATTCCCTTCCCTTTGACAAAGATCAAACCCGGCGCCCTAATCAGCGGCAGGCTAAGAGCAAGGCTTTACTGCCCAATAACGCCGCAGCATTGGGGCAATGCGATTGCGCGATTACCTACCGGAGATCCGTCATGTCTGATCAATTACGCTTCATGCTGGTCGTCTCGCCGCTGATGGAAAACAGCCCCGCCTTCGACCGGGCCGCTGCTTTGGCCAAGGCTTCAGGTGCTGCCCTGCACATCGTGGCGTTCGACTATCTTGAAGGGCTGGCGACTGCCGGAATGGTCAACGAACAGGCGCTGGAACAGATGCGACGGGGCTATGTCGAGCGCCATCGTCAGTGGCTGGAAGACCAGGCCCGCCCCTTGCGCAAGATCGGTGTGCATGTCACCACGGAAGTCATCTGGGTCGAAAGGCCCTTGCAGGAAATCCTCATTCATCTCAAAGAACAGCCGATGGCCGTACTGATCAAGGCGTTGGAACACGAATCGCTGCTGTCACGCCTGATGTTTACGCCACTGGATATCCACCTGCTACGTGAATGCCCGGTGCCCCTGCATTTTGTCAGTCATTTACACAACGCTTTGCCGCGCAAGATCGTCGCCGCCGTTGACCCTTTTCATTCTGATGACCAATACGAAGGCTTCAACGACAGAATTCTGCGTGAGGCCTCCAAACTGGCGAGCACCTGTAACGCAAAACTGGACGTGATCTACGCCCATGACCTTTCCAGTATCAGTGCGGACGAATTCGGTTTCAGTAATGGCTCGGCGTTTTTCTCCTCGGGAAAAGCCAAGACATTATTCGATGCGCAGACTGATGCGTTTCGCGACCTTTCTGAACGCAATGGCATCCCGCCGGAACACCAGCACATGATCATGGGCAATCCGGCCAAGGTGCTTTCCAGCTACGCGGGGGCCTATGACACCGATGTGATTGTCATGGGGCGCGTTGGACACCGCGGCATGGAGCGGTTGGTTGGCAGTACGGTGGAACATCTGCTGTACAAGTTACCCTGCAGCGTGTGGGTGGTTTCCCCAGAAAAAATCTGAACGATGGATAAAGCGCGTTTCAACAAAACAGGTAACGGGAGAATGAGGAGTGAACGCTCAATTGACCAAAGCTACCCATCGGTTTCTTGTGTGCCTGCTGGCATTCGTGCCAGCGATCGCCGGCGCCGAGACCCTTGAACGGATACGAAACAATCAGTCAGTCGTTCTGGGGTATGTGCCTGACTTCGCCCCTTTCAGTATCCAGCAGGGTGACAAAGCCAACGGTTATGCGATTGATCTCTGCTTGAACATCGTCAACACAATAAAGACCGAGCTGAACCTGCCTTCATTGCAAGTGCGCTACCAACCCGTTCAATTGGGCGAAGAAACCAGCGCCGTCAGTACGGGAAAAATCGACATTCTCTGCACACCGACGCCAGCAACGCTGGAACGCCGTAAAACAGTCAGCTACTCGATTCCTGTCTACACTGCCGGCTTATCAGCCGTTGTCAGCAAAAATGCGCCCAACGCGTTGCTCAGGGTTCTCAAAGGTGAAGTATCTAAAACCGGCCCGACCTGGCGCACAGACATCAACCGCGCACTGGCCAACATGACCTATGCCACGATCGCTGGCGGGGTAACCGAGCAGTGGATCAATCAACAAATGCGGTCCTTGGGCGTGGTCGCTACACTCGTCACGGTGGCAGACGCCAGCGCGGGTCTCAAGCGTGTTGCCGATGGCAAGGCGGATGTTTTCTTTGCCGAACGCACGATGCTCACGCATGACCTGGCCGACAAATATTCCAACGAAAAAATTGTACTGCTCGATCGAATATTTGAGTATTCAGCGACCTCGCTGATGGTTGATCGAGACGATGAAAACTTCCGCTTGCTCGTCGATACCGCGCTCAGCGAGATGTATCGCTCGGGTGAGGTTGAGCACGCATACGACAAACATTTAGGGGGTACCAGCGACACATCCCGGATGCTGTTCAAGCTCTATGCCCTGCCTTGAAAGCGGCAACCAGCATTTCTGTATGCGTTGAAAAGAGTCTCAGCGCATATCGACAGATGAATCGCTTGCTGCCCTTCGCAACAAGCGGCAATTGGCCGTTTTCAGTCTGTCGCAACAGGTAGAAAACGGCCATTTCCGGTCGCTCGTGACTGATCACAGTCGACCCGGTGCAGGCAGGCGGCCAGCGTGGAATGAATCTGTTCCCTTTCTCGCGGATGGGGATCCATGCTGAGTCGAAGCAGATCCGGCTCATCACCCACCGTGAGAACCAAATCTTTACTTGTGAGTAAAGTCGAGCTACCGAGCAGCAAGCCGCCTGTACAGTGACAGCACAGAACAAGGCAATTACAATTTGATTAACATCCAGCGACTTAAGCGATTGAATACCCCATGGAAAGCAAGACTGCGCGCCTCACTGTACTCATTGACCCCATCAAGAAAAAAGCTTTCGAGGAACTCTGTGCAGCACAAGACCTGACGCCTTCACAGGTGGTCCGTCAACTGATTCGTGACTACCTGGATACTCACGGTGCCAGCTATTCGACCAAGAGTAAGCATGCCACCAACACCAAGTCATAATCCAACACGGACAGTTAGCCTCTAGAGAGTCGACGTACCCTCTACGTGACTGACCGCGTTGGCCAGTGCGATGTTGAAATCGGCGTGGTAATGCTCCGGGCCGATTTCTTGCAGGATCCCCACCCTATCGAGTTTGCCGAGCACCTTTGTGTTCGCTTCGCAGAGTTTCACCACGATATTCCGCTTGTGCAGCTGCTGAATAACCTCCTCCAGCACTTGCAAGCCCGTGATATCCATGAACGGTACGCGCTTCAGACGAATAATCAGCAGGCGTGGGTCGGTATGGGTCTGTGCTAACACACGCTCGAAGGTCTCAGCCGCGCCAAAGAACAATGGCCCTTCAATCGTATAAATCAGTATCCCTGGCGGCAGGCGAGCATGCCCGTTGGCCCTCAGCTCTTCTTCAAGTTCGTGTTCGACTATCTGCTGCACCTCCACAGATGAGGCCATGCGGCGCATAAAGTGCAGCATCGCGAGAATGACGCCGATATTCACGGCGATCACCAAGTCACTGAACACGGTGAGGCTGCAGGTGATGAGCAGGATGGATACATCTGCGCGTGGGGCTCGCTGGACCATGCGCTTGAAGTGTTTCAACTCGCTCATGTTGTACGCGACCACGAAAAGAATGGCGGCCAGGGCGCACAGTGGGATGTTTGAGGCTAGAGGTGCCAGGAACAGAATAATAAGCACCAAGGTGACCGCGTGCGTAATGCCGGCCAGTGGGCTCGTGCCGCCGTTACGGATATTGGTTGCAGTACGGGCAATGGCTCCGGTAGCTGCGAAGCCGCCAAACAATGGCGTGACCAGGTTGGCCACCCCCTGACCGATCAGTTCCTGATTGGAATTATGCTTAGTGCCCGCCATACCATCGGCCACCATTGCGGACAGCAGCGATTCGATTGCTCCAAGCATGGCGATAGTGAACGCCGGACCAATCAAATCGATGACGCGGGACAACGTGATTTCAGGCAGGCTAAACGCGGGAAGACCTTGAGGTATGCCACCAAATGCGCTGCCAATCGTGGCGACTCCCTCGAAATGAAAGGTTGTCTGTATCGCTGTAGCGACCGCCATTGCGACTAGCGGGCCAGGCACCCGTTTGAGACCGGGAATTTTGGAAGCGGTGATTACCAGGAAAAGACTGAGCGCAGCCAGCAGGGTGGTGGCCATATGAAGATCCGGGAGTGCCTGTAGCAAATGCCAGAGCTTTTCATGGAAGTGCTCTCCACTGATCGTCGGTAAACCGAAAAAGTCTTTCCACTGCCCGACCCAGATGATCACGCCGATGCCCGCGGTGAATCCGACGATCACTGGATCGGGGATAAACTTGATGATTGCACCGAGCCGGGAAATACCCAGCAAAAACAACATGGCCCCCGCCATCATCGTGGCGATTTGCAGGCCGTCAACGCCATGCTTGGCCGTGACTCCCGCCAGAATCACGATGAACGCACCTGTCGGCCCGGCAATCTGCAGGCGGCTTCCCCCAAAGAGTGAAACCAGCAGGCCGCCGATGATTGCGGTGTAGATGCCTTGCTCTGGCTTGACGCCAGACGCAATGGCAAACGCCATTGCCAGGGGGAGTGCCACTACCCCTACGATCACGCCAGACACCATATTGCGAAGCCAGTGTCCTCGCCCCAACAACCCCGCCTTCCATGCCTCGCCTATCGCAATCATGGCTAGCTCCTCAGTGGATGCATGTGCATAATATTAACATGCAGTGTTAATTGAAATACCCTAGACCCACTGCGTCGTGCGGCTGGAAATGTTTATAGCGAAGACTCGCATGAGGCTGAACGGGCGCGCACTGCAAATAGAAAATTCGAGAGCGCGTGTAGCGTGGTGACTGACATGAATCGTAAAGCTGTGAAAAGCAAACATGCCGAAGGCGTGACCTTTGACACCCATGTGATCGCAAACCCGACCAACCCCAAAGAGTGGATTGTGTTCTTCAAGAAGGACGCCGGCAGAAGTTATTTCTTGGTTGATGACAACGAGGAGGTCGAGTCTTTCGGGCATCTGGATGACTTGATCGCCGAACTTCGAGACTTGGGACTCAAGACCGCTGAAATCCATTTTTAACCCTCGGGTTACGCCCTGGAGACATGATCATGTCAGTGAAGGTCGAGCTTCTATCCAGTCAAAGCAAAGCTCTTAGGTCTGTATGGCTTGGCATCCGACGAGTGCAGTTTCGGCATGAAAAAAGTGCTCAGGACCATGCAACCAGGCTCAAGGAGAGAATCGGGGCTCCGCATGTTTTCCCTCGACGTTGTGAGCCAGCGAAAATTCATAGCTTATAGAGACAGGCAAGGTCGAACCCCACCTGGCATGTCTATCTGCTTGTTGTACAAAGGATCTGGTTGAACTCGCGACCTTCGGTAAAAAGGCCGAGCAGCCCAATCGCCAGTCTTGAAATCTGTAACAGATAGGCGTGTTACTACAAAGGGGTGACTGTTTTTGGCCGGTTGATGCCTGATATGACAGGCAGCTTTGGGTTGTGGATTCAACCGGTCGACGCAACAGAAATCGACCAAGTGCGAACACACGGATTCCGTCCATTAGCGCGAATCGACGAACTACTCCGTAACAACCGCGGTACCTAACGACTTTCGTAGATAGGTTGCCGATGCAGGACACAAATGCTTGAACTGGAGGGTTTGACTGATAGCGACCGGCGCTTCACCCCTATCGAAAATTTCATACCCGTTGGCTGTAAAAAGTCCAGTCGCGCTTTGAGTTAACAAATGCAACCGAAGCACACCTTGGAAGGCAGCATATCGCTCCAGCTCTGACAGCACTGCTTTGCCAAGCCCTTTCCCGCGATGCGAATCACTAACGACTAGTGAGCGAAGCAGCATGTCTTGATCACAACCCTCCAGTCCTCCGTACGCGATCCATTTTCCGTCCATCTCAAAACGGAAAAACTGCCTACCCGGTTCGCTTAAATCATCAAAGGGCAATGCGGCTTGACTCAGAGCCTCACGGAGTTGACTCAATCCGCTCGCCTCGATTTTAAACATCTGCATCATCAGTCCTTCTATTAGCTCCCAAAGCACTCAACGCTAGCAGACTTAGCCGTTGTGGCCTTGTCGCCGGTCGACGCGGTATTGGTCCCTTTGGGTCGATTTCTGTTAGTCATGACAGGCAGAAAACGGCTGTTTGCCGCCCTTCATGACAGGCAGAAAACGGCCAGAAGGAGACATTCGTTTGCGTCGGGATGCCCCCTATTCAGTCGTCAGGCATTAAGCACTGTTGAGATGGTCGCGTATGAACTCGATGAACCGCCGGGGCTTCGCAGGAAGCAGCCGTGTTTCGGTCAGTGCGTAGACCGAGATGCGAGTGCGACTACGACGAGATGTGCCACATCCTCGAAGGCACCGTGCGCCTGACCGATGCGGACGGCGTGGCGAAGACCTTCGGGCCGGGGGGATTCGTTCGTGGTGGCGGCGGGGTTCAAGGGAACCCGGGAAAACATCACGCGGGGGCGCAAGGTGTATTTCATTCGCGGATGCGTTCGGCCCTGGCAAGCCGGGACGATGCGTCGTGCGAGCAATCAGGCCTGCGCCTCGCCTGGGAACGCCGGCAGCCCGTACGTCAACGCAAGTTCCAAGGCCGGTTACAAGGGGTATAACTATCAGAACAAAAGGCGGGTCACCCGGAACAGGCCCTCCAAAGGCAGCGCCCGGGCCAGGCGCCCCAAGCCTGATCGGCGCCTGCGGCGCGGAGCGATGTGATGAGTTCCAGAACATGGCGATGGGCTCGCAAGAGCCTTCTTGTTGGCTGCATAGAGCTGGCCTTGCTGGTCGCTCCACTGTGCGCCAGTGCCATGTTCAAGTGCCAGGCCAGGGACGGAGCCATCAGCTACACCAGCCAAGCCATCGCCAGCGCCCGCTGCACTCGCCTGAATGGCATGGCGGGCGCCGGTGTCGGCGCCAAGGCAATGGCCCTGCCACGGCTTGTGCGGGACGACAACCCGGACGCGGTGCGGATTCGGGTGTGGACCTTCATCCACAAGGGTATTCGTCAATATGTGAGCCGGCGCCCCGTCGGGATCTCCGCACGGGTCGATGTCCTTGAGCTCTATTACATCAAGGGCTGCTATCTGTGCATGGCGCCGAAGGATTTCAAGGTCGCCTCACTGCGCCTGGACACCCATTCCTATCGGCGGGAGATCGAAGCTGCTTCGGATCATTATGGTGTCGACAGGGCGCTGATCCGCGCGGTGATGCATGCCGAATCGGCGTTTCGCCCCAACGCCATTTCCGAAGCCGGCGCCCAGGGGCTGATGCAGTTGATGCCCGCCACCGCCGAGCGCTTCGCCGTGGACAATCCGTTCGACGCACGACAGAACATTCGTGGCGGCGTGCGCTACCTGGCCTGGCTGCTCAAGCGCTTCAACGGCAACCAGGTGCTGGCGTTGGCAGGTTACAACGCCGGCGAAGCGTCCGTGGTCGAGTACAACGGGGTGCCTCCCTACGCCGAGACGCAATCCTACGTCACCCTCGTGCAGTCCTTGACCGAACGCTATCGCAACGATCGCGAGTACCGTAGGGCGCATAACCCGCAATAGGTCATACGGCGGGCGGGGAATGGCTCAACCGAACTTCCACGCTCACCGGTAGCTATCTTCGCGCGATGAGGCTGTCGCATGGGCCGCGCGGATCGCGAGGGCCTGTCGCTGCAACCAAGAGCTGCGCGTCTTTGGGTTTGACCCGGAGTCTTGAGAGTGGTCGTGTAGCTGTGCGTCTTTGCTTGCACACTGCAATGTCTACGATTTTACAGCAGGAGCGCGTCCGAAGATTGATCTAGGCTTGAATGACATCCTGCGGGAGAAACACCATGTCCCTCGCTCTCGGAAATCTGTCCGTTCTTGCCATGGGTGCCTTCTTTTGCACAGTCGCATGCAGTGCAGACTCCATCGCCCCACCGGCGATACTGCCATTGCAATCCGAAACGGCGCCAATACTCACCGCCTATCCGCCACTTGCCGAGCCGCTCGCTCGCGGCGTTGTGATTATCCAGTATCGAACCGAGCACGCCAGGATCATGCCGGTGTTTGGTAAAGAGGCTGTAGAAGTATCACCCCGCCTCGGCCACCTTCACGTGACCGTCGACAACTGGAGCGGCACATGGGCACACACCAGTGAAGACCCGATTATCCTGGTCGGACTCAAGCCCGGCAGTCACAAGCTTCTTCTGGAAGTGGCCGACCCGAATCACAGGATCCTCACCAGCACGACAGTGAGTTTCAGCGTTCCGGAAAAGAAATCAACCGACGCCCCTCACACTGACGATGGCCAAGGAGTAAAGCCATGACAATACCCTGGTTCTCCCTTGGATGACCGGAATGGGATACCTTGGCGACCCCGTTCCTCATTGCTCAGGGAGAGCAGCATGTCTGTGAAAATCGAACGTTCGGAAAATGTGACTGAAGCAGAGCGGCTGGCAATCCTGACACCGTTGCTGGCCCACAACCTGGCCAACGGTGGTGACGACGCCCATGAAACTTTCGCCCTGTTGCTTCGGGCCCCTGACAGTAACGAAGTCATTGGCGGGCTGTACGGGAAGATCTCTTATCGATGGCTGCTCATCGATCTGGTCAGCGTCCCCGAGTCGATGCGCGGCCAAGGCATCGGAGAACAGTTGATGCGCAAGGCCGAAGAAGTTGCGCGGGAGAAGCAGTGCGTTGGCATCTGGCTGGAGACTTTCAGTTTCCAGGCGCCCGGGTTTTATCGAAAACTTGGTTACGTTGAATTCGGGCGTTTGGCGGATTATCCGCCGGGGCATATGCGGTTTTATTATCAGAAGAGGTTGGGCTGATGGTGGGGCGGATTTTGGGGTGATAGCTGCGCTTTGTAGTGGGTAGCTATCGGCCACGAGCCGACACTCGGTCAGCTCAACTTTTAGCCACTTGGTCGAATCTTCAACGCATCGATTTTTTGGCTTTGAAGAAAACAGGGGGCAGTTTTTTACCTGCCCCCCAAGTTGCCTAACCTCGCAGGAAAGCGAGCAAATCGGCATTGATTGTATCGGCGTTCGTCGTAGGCATTCCGTGCGGGAAGCCCGAATAGGTTTTCAGCGTGCTGTTTTGCAATAGCTTGGCCGACAACAGTCCAGAATCTTCATAAGGCACGATCTGGTCATCATCCCCATGCATCACCAGCACGGGGATCGTGATGCTTTTTAGATCTTCGGTAAAGTCGGTCTGGGAAAAGGCCACGATCCCGTCATAGTGTGCCTTTGCGCAGCCCATCATGCCTTGTCGCCACCAGTTCCGGATGATGCCCTCGGACGGTTTTGCACCAGGGCGGTTATAACCGTAGAAAGGTCCAGCTGGAACGTCATGGTAGAACTGTGCGCGGTTGGCCTTCAGCTGTGCCTGCAAGTCATCGAAAACCGACTTTGGCAAACCGCCTGGATTGCTCGGCGTCTGAACCATCAAGGGTGGCACGGCGCTGATGATGGCGGCCTTCGACACTCGATCTTCGCCGTGGCGCGCAATGTAATGGATGACTTCACCACCGCCGGTGGAGTGCCCCACATGAGCTGCACCTTGCACCCCAAGATGGTTGACCACGGCCGCGACGTCATCGGCATAGTGATCCATGTCATGCCCGTCCCAGACCTGACTGGATCGCCCGTGGCCACGCCGGTCGTGTGCAATGACCCGGTAGCCGTTCGCCAGGAAAAACAGCATCTGCGCATCCCAGTCGTCCGCACTGAGTGGCCATCCGTGATGAAAGAAGATCACCTGGGCATCGCGTGGACCCCAGTCTTTGTAAAATATCTCAACACCGTCCTGCGTAGTGACATAACCCATGTTCACATCTCCCGAATGAAATGGAGGGCATGACCAATCGTGTTCTGATCTTGACCCTTGCTGAGCCTCGCCCTTGGTGAATAACGTGCAGTCCATCCAATAGGCGGTTCCTAGGGAATGGTCCTGGTCTGGTTTTCCCTACCCCTGAATTCCATGGCGTCTCAGCAACGCATCACCTCTGCGCCACTTGGCCGCCAAATCACTTTAGGTTTAAAGTCAACTTTAAGGTCAATGGCTTTTTGGGGGGGAATATGAGAATAGGCGAACTGGCGAAAATCAGTGGGCTGGCGCCTTCACGCATCCGCTTTTACGAAGCGAGCGGCCTGATCAAATCTGTCGCGCGCAAAGCCAATGGGTATCGCGACTATGCACCTGACACGGAATGGGTTCTGGAGATCATCACGGGCGCCCAGGCCGCGGGTTTTTCATTGGACGAAATCCGACAATTACTGCCGATGAATGCGAACGGCTGGAAGCATGAAGAGCTGCTCAGCGGGCTCAAGCGCAAGGTCGAGGAAATCGAAATCCTCCAGCAACGGCTGGCCCGGAACAAAGCGCAACTGCTGCTGGTGATCGAGGGTGTTGAAAGCAAGCCCGAAGGCATGGGCTGCGTGGATAACACCCAGTTGTTATTGCATCGTCTGCGCGAGGAAGGTGCGGCGACAGCACCGCGTGGCCGCGATATCGCGTCGTCCAAGTGAAGCGTGGCCTGTCAGGCTAGTGAAACCTGACAGGTTTTTTGCCGGATCGTTGAATCAATGCGCGTTAGCCAGTGCCGCTAACGGCTTCGGCGCGTAGAGCGCACTTTGGAACGCTGGCACGTATTCGTACTTCATCATTTTCCCCAGCTTCAAGGAGCGGATGTAGTTCGACAGGCTGCCGTCGCCCAGCGTGAGGGTTGCCGAATCCTCGTTCCTGCTGGAGCCGTGGCTGAGCTGGCGGGAAACGGCATACCCATAGGCCAGTTGGCCTTGATGATCGAGATTGGTGAAACTGCTGGTGACAATATCGACGTCACTGGACAGGTCGTCGAGCTTCTTCGCTTTGAAAGACACGTCCACTTTGCCGGTCTGGCTATCAGTAATGTCATAGACCACCGATTGGGCATCCTCTTTTCGATCAATGCCCGTCAGCCATTTCGGCAGGTTGTAACCGACGACACCGCGAACCCTCGCCAGCTCGGTATTGACCGGCAGCTTGAGCACATAACCCCAGAAATCTCCAGACATCGACTGGCCAATCAGCGTGAACGGACCCAGATTGGCTTTGCCAGGTTTGTTGGTGATGATCGATACAGCGACTTCGTTATAAGCGTCGTTATCGCAGTGCTCATAGGTGTACGCGGTAAATGCGATCAAGCCTCGGCCTGGCCAGATCTGCAGAGGTTGGACGGTTGCCAGTATCTCGGGTGGCATGAGTTCCCGGAGCTTTTCCAGATCCGCCGTATAAACCGCCGTCACGCGGCTGTTCTCGTAGTAAAAGTTTGGCGAGTACGATTCAAAGCCAATGTCGACCTTGTTCTTTTCCAATCCTTTGAACCAGCCTAAATCAACGCCCGGTACTTCTGCCGCAATCACCGACAAAGGCGGGTTGGAGCGAAAGCGGTCGTACAAGCCGCCCTTGACGACAGGCACCTGGTGACCTGCGATATCGATCATGGTGGTGTCGGTCTGGCTGGGCATTTCAGGCATCCCCGCCAACGCATGGTTGGCAACAGTGTTGAAAAGCAATCCTGTTAAAACGGCGCTTGCGAGTTTCAATCTTTCTCTCTCCCGGTGATTGCATCTGCTTGATGGATTTAAGGCCTGCCGAAAGAAACCTTAACGTTAAACTTAACTTTAATGTCAAGCGTCAGGGAGACAGATTTTTTGGTTCGCTCGCTGCCGTGTTTTCAGCGTGTCATCGACAAAGGCTTAGCGAGTTACAGTGTCGGC
Source organism: Pseudomonas sp. Pseusp16 (assembly GCF_047324915.1). Classification (NCBI taxonomy): domain Bacteria; kingdom Pseudomonadati; phylum Pseudomonadota; class Gammaproteobacteria; order Pseudomonadales; family Pseudomonadaceae; genus Pseudomonas; species Pseudomonas sp. Pseusp16. Next base: position 2,188,656 of record NZ_CP168522.1, read on the forward strand.
GGAGAGCAAGGCCAATACGGCTTCAGCCACGGCCTTGGGCGACTGAGGGTTTTGGCCCGTCACGAGCCTTCCATCGGTAATGGCAAATGGCGTGAAGGGCAGCCAGGCCTTGCGGTAACGCGCACCCTGGCTCACCAGCCGGTCCTCCAGGAAGAAAGGCACCTGACTCTTCATGCCTGAAAACAGCTCTTCGCGATCAGAGAATCCGGTGATGTTTCTGCCGTTGATGATCAACTGGCCTTGCTCGTCCTTAAGATCCAGTAGTCCCGCTACGCCATGGCAGACGGCAGAGACGATGCCGCCCTGGTTGTAGATTTTTTCGGCGACCCGACGCAGGTCCGGGTTTGCGGGGAAGTCCCACATGACACCGTGCCCCCCCGTGAAATAGATGACGCTGAATCGAGACGGGTCGATATCGGCAACCGGAATCGTGTTTTTCAGTCGAGCGCGAAAGGCCGGCGACTGCAAATGCTCACGGGCTGCCTTGTCCATATAGAGCCAACCGAGGCTGCGTTCGTCCAAAGGAACAGCTCCACCCTTGGGGCTGGCAAAAACCGTCGTGTAGCCTGCCGCTTCCACAACATCGGTGAAATGCGTCAGCTCGGTCAGCCACAGCCCCGTGGTATCGGTTCGTGAGGGATAGCTGGCGTGATTGGTCATGATCACCAGTATCTGGCGGTCCTTTGCAATAGCAATGGAAGCGTTCGGCTCAGCATTTGAAAAGGTCATGAAAGCACCGCCTATCAATACCAACGCACAAGAAAGAAAGGTCTTAAACATCATCCGGGTTCCAACAGTCATGCATGTCCGCGCATGCTCACCTTAAACCTTACTTTAAGGTCAACCCCTGCACCTCTGAAAGTTTCCTGCCGGCGCTGGCACACTTCTGCTTGACTCTAAACCTGACTTTAACGTTAGCGTCTGACGCTGATTGGGCAAGGCAATGACGCACTTCATCAATCCTGTCAGGAGCAATGCATGAGTCAGCAAGACAACCCTGTGACGCAGATGAAATGGATGATCTATGGCGCCTACGGTTATACCGGCGAGTTGATCGCTCGCGAAGCCGTCAAGCGCGGACTCAGGCCGGTTTTGGCGGGACGAAGCCGCGACAGGATCGAAGCCCTGGCCCGGGAGCTGGGTCTTGAAGCCCGTGTTTTCGGACTGGATGACGAGGCGCGATTGCTCGCCCAGATCAAGGGCCATGGTCTGGTTCTGCATTGCGCAGGACCGTTTTCGGCGACCGCCGCCCCGATGATGGACGCTTGCTTGCGTGCCAATGCGCACTACCTGGATATCACCGGCGAAATTGCCGTTTTCGAACATGCCCAGTCCCTGCAAGAACGTGCGCAAACGGCGGGCGTAGTCATTTGCCCTGGCGTCGGCTTCGACGTGATCCCCACTGACTGTGTCGCCGCTGCACTCAAGAGTGCGCTGCCGGATGCAACGCATCTGGCACTGGGTTTTGATTCCCGCTCCAGCTTTTCGCCTGGCACTGCCAAGACGTCAATCGAAGGCATGGCGCAAGGCGGCAAGATACGTCGCGACGGGAAAATCGTGTCTGTACCGCTGGCCTATCAGGTGCGTCGTATCGATTTCGGCGACGGCGAGAAGCTGGCGATGACCATTCCCTGGGGTGACGTTTCCACGGCCTGGCACACCACCGGCATTCCCAACATCAAGGTGTTCATACCGGGCTCTGCTGGCATGATTCGCGGCGCCAGGTTCGCCAACTTCATTCGTCCGCTGCTGGGTTTGTCGTTCGTGCAGAGGCTGCTAAAGGCACGCATCGCCAAGACGGTGATCGGCCCGGATGACGAAAAGCGTGCAGATCAAGGCACTTACGTGTGGGGCGAAGCCCGTAACGCTCGTGGAGAATGCAAAGTGGCACGCGTGCACACCGCGAACGTCTACAGCTTGACGATCTACGGTGCGTTGACCGTGGTCGATTACCTGTTGCAGGTGCGTCCGGCTGGCGGCACTTACACACCCGCGAGGCTGCTGGGGGCCGATCTGGTGACGGACTTGCCAGGGTCGGGAGCCTTGAAGGTCGAATAGCAATTGGGAGCCAGGCACCGAAACTTCTCATGCTGATTGTCTGCGCCAAGTACTGGGTGATGTGCCGAACTGGCGTTTGAATGCGGATGAATCCGGGCTAAGGCAACAAACGGTGGCCGCAGCGGTCATACGCGTGGCTGGACACCGGGTGCGAGATACCAGAAGCATCACCTGCCGACCGCCACTACCTCTGGGAGAACCAATTGTCAGCTGTCTTTTTGCGTCAAGTCTTCCGCTTAGCGGTACTGTTCTTTTCCGTAGGTACATCATTTTCTGTTTACGCCTGCCCAAAAGGGCAGTACGAAGCCTGCGTGGTCGCTTGCTTTTGTGCTCCAGGCTCCAAAGAGGAAACGGGGGCGATCTTTGAAAGCATGAACCAAATGGCTTCCTCTGGATTACAGAGTTGGATTGTGCAATCGCGCAACACCGCGGCAACTGGCGATATTCAGACAATCCCGCTGAATATCCGAGCCCAACTCGAACCCTACTATGACATTCAAGTGCTTGATTCGGCTCGCTACAAGGTAGGCGACGATGTGGAGCTGAACGCCGCAAACACCATGCTACAGAATCCCGATGTAAGTGCAGTCACCCTTATAGACATCATCGTCTTTCGCAGTGCCGATGATGCACTTAACAATGTCGCGCTGTGGGCGCATGAATTGAAGCACGTGCAGCAGTACCTGCAATGGGGTGTTCGGGAGTTTTCTACGCGCTATACCCGTGATTACACCGCCGTCGAGGCGCCTGCTTACGAGATTCAAACCCAGGTAGCCAAAGCGCTAAGAGCCAGCGTGGTCCAGTCAGAACCTCCTCGGCATCCTTGAGTTCAAAGGTTTTAACCTGGCCAGCTATCACGGGTGAGTTACTTGAAACGACCCTGTGCAGACGTTTTCTAATGTCCGCAAAGCCAAAGAGCGGACACTCGAACACATAACTTGATCGGCTGTTTTTGTAGGACGAAGCGGTCACCCGTGCTCCGCTGCCAACAATGACCTGAACTGCGAAATGATCTCTGAAGATAACCCGGCAGCTTCGAATACTGCGCAGGTAAAGCTAACAGGGGCAGGACCTGGAGCAGTGATGATGCGGTCAGCAACCACAGCAACCTGACTGCTTCGATAAAGCGCGGCCCCGTCATAACCTACGGCATTCTGTTGTAAAAAGTCAGCGCTGTTCGAAGTATGAGGAACCGTGTCGAGAAGCCCGGCCCTCGCAAGTGCCAGCGTTCCTCCACAGATACCGGCAATTGTCGCTCCACTTGAACGACTGGTATGAAGAAAGTCCGGAATATCCGGTGCATCTGCACGCTCCCAGATCATTCCACCGATGACTGCAACAACGTCCGGCTTCCAGTCCAGGCATTGTTGCAAGCTGCTATCCACAGTTACAGCCAATCCACCCTGCGAGCGGAACTGCCCCGTAGTCGAGGCGAAAAACCTGACGTCGATCCCGTAAAACGGCGATGCGGTTCCTGCAATGAAAGCGTATTCCCAGTCCGCAAAACCGGGTGTCAGTATCAAGCCCAAGCGTGCCATCAGTCAGAATCCTCCATGAAAGCGAATAACATAAAGCGACAACAAATAGATCTCAACGGCTGCTTCGGGTTAAAAGCGAACGTCAGGATTCTCGCCAACACCGCGAATAGAGTTAACGATGAAAATTATGCGCGGCGGTTCGAATCTGGGCTTTAATGTCCGTGCTTAGAGGCAACCCCATTAATTTCGACTCCGCAGGACGGTGGATGCGCCTAACGGCGGGGTCAGGTGCTATGCACTTGTCTGATCAAGGAAGAAACGACATTGAAAATATCTTTCGGCGCCCTGTTGTTGGCTTGGCTGACGACTACCGCATTTGCTGACGAGTACCCCGTCGGTTTCCAGTCTTCCACACTGCCGGATTCGCACAATGACCGCGCACTGGAGATGGTGGTCTGGTACCCGAGTGCAACTACCGCAGCCACGCAACTGATCGCCGACACTGCGGTGTTTGTCGGTGCTTCTGCCGTTCGTAACGCGCCGCCATCTGCCGGCGAACATCCATTGGTGGTGCTATCCCACGGATACAGGGGTAACTGGGGCAACCAGACCTGGCTTGCCAGTTCCCTGGCCAAAAAGGGTTACATCGTCGCCGCAATCAATCACCCTGGCACCACGACCCATGACCGCAGCCCTCAAGCAGCTGCACAGTTATGGCAGCGGCCGGTTGATCTGCGCCGAGCCATTGACAGGGTCACGACTCAACCTGAAAAATTTGGCCTGGTCGCCAATGGCCGAATTGCAGTAGTGGGCCATTCACTCGGCGGCTGGACCGCCCTGGAGATCGCCGGTGCTCGTTTCGATCCAGACCTCTTCGCCCATGACTGCAAAGCCCACCCGCAGTTAGCCGGTTGCACCGTTTACGGACAGATAAACCCCGCAGACACCTCAGAATCAAAGGCCGCGTTGGCCGCCGATTGGCGCGATAAACGCGTCACTGCCGTGGTTACACTGGACCTGGGCCTTTCACGGGGCCTGACCAACGAAAGCCTGGCCGCACTGCCTGTACCCGCTCTGGTGATCGCTGCCGGCGTACCGTCGCACGACCTTCCTGCGGAGTTGGAGTCTGCCAACCTGGCCAAACGCCTGCCTGCGGCGTCAAGCCATTACGTCGAGATCAGCGACGCAAGCCATTTCAGCTTCATGTCGATGTGCAAACCTGGTGCGCAAGCAATGCTCGAAGAAGACGTGCCAGGCGATGGCATCATTTGCCGGGATGGCGATAACGGTCGCGCTCGTGGGTTGATTCAGCAACAAGTTACATCACTGATAGCAGAGTTTCTGGCGCAATCACCTGGCTACAAAAAAGACAGTTTGTAAACTGACAGTACTGACTTGCCGCGGCTCACCGAAAACGCCGTAGGCGCCCACGCAATCTCTCGGATTGTTGGTCCGGGATGAGGGCAGGGCCGAAAGCGGCCATTCGTGACAAACAGCAATCGCCCAGAATCAGTCATTCATCAATGGCTGATTCGAAGGAGTCGAGCGACTGCATCCAGAACGACGTCCGGGGCCTCTCGATGGGGGACATGATGGCAATTTTCCAGTATCAGGTATTCCCCGGGCGCGGTCGCAAGTCTGGCGATGCGCATGGGATGCAGAACGGATCCGTACTCGTCTTGCTCTCCATGAAGCGCAAGCAGCGGGCAGTGAATCGAGTCAATGGCATCTTCAATCGTCCAGCCGCTGAATGCCTCCGACAGCCAGGTATCCGTCCAGGCTGACAGCACCCATTGCGCTTTATCGCCATAATATTTCTCAAGACGCGCCATTTGCCCCGGCGCCTCAAACTGCGCCTTGGCATCCCGAATGCCGCGCAGCGTCTGCTTTTCAACGAACGCTTGTGCTGAAACGGTGATCAATGCAACGCAGCTCTGCGGGTACAAAAAGGCGCAGTTCGTTGCCATCGCGCCGCCAACACTATGACCCAGGGCGACAAACTGATCGAACTGGAATTCGGCCCTTACATACGCGAAGAAGCGCTCGGCTTCGTCGCGAATGAAATGCATGGGCAAGATCCCCGGGTACGGATCCGACTGCCCGAAGCCGAGTCGGTCATAGGCAATCACCTCGCGTTTTGTGGCTTGACAGAGTCGTTCAGGAAAGTCTCGCCACAGTTCGACGCATCCCAGGGAATCATGAAAAAGAATGATCGGCGGTTTTACCTGGCTGTATTCCACGCCCGCCGGAAACCAGCGTCGGGTAAAGAGTCGCCCATGTGGCGTATCGATCCAAAGGGTTTCGGCACAGACAAACGATGACATTGGAATCCTCGACTGATCATTCAGGCGGGTAAGAGTAAACGAAGTGTTGCGGTCGCGAGGACAGCTATCAGCACGACTGGGGAAATCGGCAAATAGGTCAGTGGCGGCTCAGTCAAGGGCTCTGTAGGAGCGAGCTTGCTCCGGGCGGCGTTCCGACGATGGTCGTTAACGATTACGCGTGTTTACTGGCTAAACGCGGCGCTCTTGAGTCCATCGCGAGCCAGCTCGCTCCTACAGAGTTCTTGACCGAACTGCATTACGCTAAATGGCGGGCTGGTTCGCCTGCCTGCCGACAGATCCGAATTCAACCGGGGTCTTTATGTAAAACAGGGAGATGTCTTCGGCCTCAAGTCGCTCAAACAGGCGAACTGACTCTTCTTCGGTAATTGCCATATGGATTTCGGTAGGCTGATCGGCCAGCTCAAAAAAATGCGAGGAATGCAGTTTCCCTGAATGCCCGAAGCCTTCGATACCGGTTGCCAGGGTGGCACCGCGCAGCCCCATCTCCTGGGCCAGGTCGACGAGCCAATCACCCAGCATTTTTCCGTGATGTCGACGGCTCTGTTGGGTAATGAAAATCACCAAAAAGCCTTTCATGACTCATCACCTCTCTAGCGTGTGCCAATCAATTGAAGCGATACAAGCCCTGCAACGGTCATCGCCAGCGAACCTGCCACGTGTAGCCCGCGTTACCGGTCCCCGAGGGATGCGCCGATAGCGATAGCAAGTAGTGATTTCAGCATAGCTGTCCGTCTCCTTGGGGCATCCTGTATCAGCCCCGCGAAAGGCGACAACCGGCCACAAGCAATATCAATACTTCATTTTTTTATGGAAACAATCGTGGCTCTACCGCCCTCCAGCTGAAAGGAAAACGATACATGGTCTCCAACCTTCAGCCCTTTGAGCTGATCTTGCGTCACTGAAAAGGCCATGGTCATCGGAGGCCATTGCACAGCTGGAACGGCACCGTGAGCGAGAGTCACCGTTTGCTTTGCAGTGTCCATGGCCTTGATCGTTCCCTCGGCGCTGGCGACTGGAGCCTGCTTCGACTCCTGCTTCATCTCCATGCCCTCCATACCATCCATTTGCATACCTGGCATATGCTCCGCGCGGGCAGAAAGCGATAGCGCAAATACGGTGCTTGCAACTGCAATAAGGGTCAGTTTCATACGACTTTTCCTTGAACATTGGTGGGTACAATCTGGAGTTGCCGGCGACGCATCAAGCGATACGCCGCCGGAATGACAAACAGGGAAAGCAAGGGTGCCGTGACCATACCGCCGACCATGGGTGCGGCGATGCGGCTCATCACTTCGCTACCCGTTCCGCTGCCCAACAGGATGGGTAGCAGGCCGGCGATGATGACGGCCACGGTCATGGCCTTGGGTCTGACACGCTGTACGGCACCTTCACGAATCGCCGCCACCAGTCCGCGCTCAGTGCTGTCGCCGAGGTCTTCACGTTCGGCCCAGGCGTTCTTCAGATAGAGCAGCATGATCACGCCAAACTCGGCAGAAACGCCGGCCAAGGCGATAAAGCCGACCCCGGTGGCGACCGACAGGTTGAACCCCAGCAGATAGAGGAACCATGCCCCGCCAGTCAGCGCGAACGGCAGAGTGGCCATGATCAACAAGGCCTCGTCGAAGCGGGCGAACGTCAGGTACAGCAGCACGAAAATGATCAACAGCGTGGCCGGCACCACCAGTTTGAGGCGTGCGTTGGCCCTTTCGAGAAACTCGAACTGCCCGGAGTAACTCAGGCTCATGCCCGGTTGCAACTTGACCTGTTCATTGACGACCCGACGCAGATCGGCAACCACCGAGGCAATGTCCCGACCCCGCACATCGATGTACACCCAGCCCGAAGGTCGTGCGTTTTCGCTCTTGAGCATCGGCGGACCGTCGCTGACCTTGACCTTCGCCACCGTGCCCAGGGTGATCTGACTGCCCAGCGGGGTATAGATCGGCAGTTGCTCCAGGGCACCGAGCGAATCGCGCCACTCTCGTGGGTAACGTACGTTGATCGGGAAGCGAGCAAGCCCTTCAATGGTCTCGCCGACATTTTCACCACCGATGGCACCGGCGACGATGGACTGCACATCGGCAATGTTCAGCCCATAGCGGGCGGCGGCTTTGCGGTCGATATCCACATCGATATAGCGCCCGCCAGTCAGCCGCTCGGCCAGCGCCGAACTGACACCGGGCACGTCCTTGGCCACTCGCTCGACCGCCTGGGTGACCGCATCGATTTCCACCAGATTGGTGCCGGCAACCTTCACACCGATCGGGCTCTTTATACCCGTCGCCAGCATGTCGATACGGTTTCGAATCGGCGGTATCCAGATGTTGGTCAAACCGGGAACGTTCACCACACGGTCCAGTTCCTCCACCAGTTTTTCCTGGGTCATGCCCGGGCGCCATTGCGCATGGGGCTTGAATTGAATGGTGGTTTCGAACATCTCCAGCGGTGCCGGGTCGGTAGCGCTTTCGGCACGACCGGCTTTACCGAAGACATGTTCGACCTCCGGGATGGTCTTGATCAAGCGGTCGGTCTGTTGCAGCAGTTGCGCCGCTTTCTGCGCCGACAACCCCGGCAGAGCCGAAGGCATATAGAGCAGGTCGCCCTCGTCCAACGGCGGGAGAAACTCGCCCCCCAAGCGAGACATTGGCCATAGCGCACTGACAAACACCAATAGCGCCAGCAGCAGCGTGATCTTTGGCCGACGCAGGACTGCATCCAGGGCTGGCTGATAGATCCGGATCAACCAGCGGTTCAACGGGTTCTGTTGCTCACTGGGGATTCGTCCTCGAATCCAGTAACCCATCAGCACTGGCACCAAAGTCACCGACAATCCCGCCGCGGCGGCCATGGCGTAGGTCTTGGTGAAGGCCAGCGGACCGAACAGACGCCCTTCCTGCGCCTCCAGGGTGAACACCGGAATGAACGACAGGGTGATGATCAACAGACAGAAGAACAGTGCCGGCCCCACCTCTGCCGCCGCTTCGGTCATGACGTGCCAATGACGCTCCCCCTTCAGTTCTTCCCCGGGATTGGCCAGGTGCCAGGCCTCGATCTTCTTGTGGGCGTTCTCGATCATCACCACAGCGGCATCGACCATGGCGCCGATGGCGATGGCAATCCCGCCCAAGGACATGATGTTGGCGTTGATGCCTTGGTAGTGCATGACGATGAAGGCAATGAGCACCCCCACCGGCAGGGAAATGATTGCCACGAGGGATGAGCGCAAGTGCCAGAGGAAGATGCCACACACCAGCGCGACAACGATGAACTCTTCGAGCAGCTTGTGGCTGAGGTTCTCCACTGCGCGGTCGATCAGCTTGCTGCGGTCATAGGTGGTGACGATTTCCACGCCGGCCGGCAGACTGCCTTTGAGTTCGTCAAGTTTGCTCTTGACCGCCGCAATGGTCTGGCGAGCGTTCTTGCCGCTGCGCAAGATCACTACGCCGCCGACCGTCTCCCCTTCGCCGTCGAGTTCGCTGATACCACGACGCATTTCCGGTCCCGTCTGGATCGTGGCGACATAGCCGAGGGTCACGGGCACCCTACCCGCGCCGAGCTTGAGCGGGATCGCCCGAAAGTCATTGAGCGACTTCAGGTAACCGGAAGCCCGCACGATGAACTCGGTCTCCGCCATCTCCAGCACCGCGCCACCCGTTTCCTGGTTGGCCTTGCCGATAGCCTCGGTCACCTCAGCCTGAGTGATGCCGAGGCTGGCCAGTTTGAGCGGATCCAGCTGCACCTGATACTGCTTGACCATCCCGCCGACTGTCGCCACCTCGGCGACGTTCGCGAGGGTCTTGAGCTCGAACTTGAGGAACCAGTCCTGAAGTGCGCGCAGCTGTGCCAGGTCGTGCCCGCCACTGCGATCCACCAGTGCGTACTGATAGATCCAGCCCACCCCCGTCGCATCCGGCCCCAATGCCGGTTTGGCACTCGCTGGCAAGCGGCTTTGTATCTGGCTCAAATATTCCAGGACCCGCGAGCGAGCCCAGTACAGGTCGGTTCCGTCCTCGAACAGCACATAGACAAAGCTGTCGCCAAAGAACGAGTAACCACGCACCGTCTTGGCCCCCGGCACCGAGAGCATGGTGGTGGCCAACGGATAGGTCACCTGGTTCTCGACGATCTGCGGTGCCTGCCCCGCGAAAGGGGTACGGATGATGACCTGGACATCAGAGAGGTCCGGCAACGCATCGATGGGCGTGTTCTGCACCGACCAGATGCCCCAGGCCGTGACGAACAGCGTCGCCAACAACACCAGGAACCGGTTGGCCACGGACCAACGTATGAGGGCGGCGATCATGGCTGGCCTCCGGTTTTTTCCAGGCGCTCGACCCGCAGGCCATCGTCAGTCTGGCTCACCGCGACCCGAACCCTGTCGCCCGGCTTGAGGCCCTGCGTCAGCGCCGGATTGGCGAGCGGGAACGTCATCGTCATACCCGGCATGCCCAGCGTCTTGAAAGGGCCATGGGCGAGCGTGACTTCCTTGTCGTTGATCTCGACGATCTGCCCATCCGCTTCATGCAAGCCGGAGGCGGCTGCGTCGGGTGGCGACTCTTGCTCCGGGCTTGCGACAATGCCCTTCAGGCTGGCCTCCGAGTCGAGCAGGAACTGGCCGGACGTAACGACCTTCTGGCCATCTTCCAGGCCTTGCAATATCTCCGTTTTGCCGTCGCTTTCCTGCCCGGGCTGCACTTCCACCGGCCGGTAGCGGCCCGCGTCTTCGGCAAGCATCACCAAGGCACGCCGGCCCGTGCGGATGACGGCCTCGCTCGGCACCCACAACACACTGTGCTGCGTTGAGCGGTTCAAGCGTACCTGCGCGGTCAAACCCGGCCTGAAGCGTCCGACCGGGTTGGGCAGTTCCACCCGCACACGCAGGGTACGGCTGTCCGGATTGGTCTCCGGCAGAATGGCGCTGACCTTGCCATTGAGCTTTATCCCCGGGAATGCGGGCAATTGCGCTTCAACCGTTTGCCCTACGGAGATGGTTCCTGCCTCCGACTCTGGAACGGCCACGGCCATCCAGACATTGCTCAAACCATTGACGCGAGCCAGCGTCTCGCCCGCTGCAACGGTCATTCCCGTGCGGACATTCAACTCTTGCAGCACACCACCAATCGGGCTGGTCAGCGTCAGGTAGGGTTGGACCTTACCGCCCCGCTCCACCTGAGTGATCAGTGTTGCCGGCATTCCTGTGAGCAGTAGTCGCTGGCGGGCCGCAGCCAGCAAGTCCGCATCGCCGTTGCGCTTGAGCGCCAGGAACTCGGTCTGGGCGGCGACCCACTCGGGCACCAGGATATCCGCCAACGCCGCGTTGGCTTTGAGCACATCACCTGGAGCATGGGCGTAGACCCGCTCCACAAAGCCAGGAGTGCGGGCCTGTATCACGGCGACATCCCGTTCGTTGAATGTCAGGACACCGCTCACATCGAGACTGGAATCAAAGATCCCGCGACTGACTGTCGCAAAACGCAGACCGAGATTCTGAGTCAGGCCCGGATCGATACTGACCGTCGCACGGTCGCTGCCGCCACTGGCATATTGCGGGACCAGTTGCATGTCCATGAAGGGAGACTTGCCCGGCTTATCGAACTTTTGCTGCGGGTACATGGGGTCGTACCAATACAGCGCCTTGCGTTCGTCCGGTGCATTGGGGCTCAGCTGCGGGGCGGCAACGGGTACTTCGCCCATGCGCTGGTGAGCGAACCAATAACCACCGGCAACCCCCAATGCCAGCGAGATGCCCACCAGCAGTGCCCCGTTCCATTTATTCAGGATCATTGGCTGGACTCCCCATAGGCAAAATACAGTCGCGCGCTGGTCAGCGCTCGTTGCTCTTCCACGTCGATCTGTTTGAGGCGGGCTTCGATGAGTTCACGTCGGGCGGCAACAACGGCATTCAAATCGCCCTTGCCGGCACGATAACTGGCCATGCTGAGTTCGACCTTTTCCCTGGCCAGCGGCAACAGGCTTTGCCGGTTTCGCTGTACTGCACGATTCAAGCGTTCGTAGTCGGCCAGTTCGCTCTCCAGTTGCTGGGTATGCTCACGTGACAGGGCTTCGCGCTCGGCCTCAAGCTGGCTGAGTTCAGCCTGTCTGGCGGCGATTCTGGGGTTCTGGCGAGCGTCAGGGAACAGCGGCAGATCCCAGGAAAACTGCACGCTGACCATGTCGCCGAACTCACGGCCACGGTGCTGGTAATCCACTTCCCAGCTCCAGTCCGACCGCTTCTCCGACATGGCCTCACGAACCTTGGCTTGCGCTTCGCGGGTCATCGGCGCAAACGCTGCCAACTCGGGATGGTGTTGCAGCTTATGGGTGTAGTTTGAGGTATCGACAGGCCATTCAGGCAAGCTGCCCACAGGCTTATCGTTGGCGGCAGGACCGATCCAGCGCTTGAGCGCCGCTCGTGCTTGCGTTCTCTGGCGAATCAGCTCGTCCTGTTGTTCCTCCAACCGAGCTGCTTCTTGCCTGGGCGTCACTGCGTCGGCGGGTTGAGCGCGGCCACCGGCAATCTGCGCCCGGACGGTCTCGGTCAGCAGGCGATTTTCTTTGTAAAAGTCCTGGAATAGCGCGTCTTTACGCTCAACCGAGTAGCTATTTATCCAGGCCAATGCCGTGGATTGACGAACGTTCAGACGTTCGACCCGCCGCTCTGCAGCAGCTCGATCAACGGCCGCATCGGCAACTTCAATGCGCGCTTTGCGCTTGTCGCCGTTGGGCATCTCCTGCCTGACTCCGACCATTTGCATGGTCATGAAGTCCTGGTCGATGCTCCAGCGATCCGGACCACCCACGGGGTAGTTCTGCACACCCAGCAGCAGCTTGGGGTCGGGTAGCTCACCGGCTGGAATAGCTGCACTGCTGGCAGCCTGAATTTTCGCGTCTTGTGCCGTCAGCGACGGCGCATTGTTTTCCGCCAGCCGCAACGCTTCGTCGAGTGTCAAGGCGCCAGCGAAGCTCGGCAATGCCAGTACGCTTGCCGCCAGGCCGGCCACGAGGGACCAGCCTGTGCAATAGCACTTGGAGTTCATGTTTACGATTCCTGTGATCATCCACTGCACGCATCAAAGGACACGCGCACAGCCATGCCATCCCGCTAAAACGGAATGACGCTCAATGTGGGTCAGGAATCAAACGCGGGGCGGTCGCCATACCCCGGAAGGGGTCGATACAGGTACGGAATCGCCGATGAGGGAAAGCACTACGGGGCTGAACAACGTAACAGGAGGCTTGATGATCGAGACTTGCAACATGCCACCCGTCTTGCACTCCTGCCCCGGCTTGCAGGGTTTGCCGTGCTCGGTCGGGCTTTTCATATCGTTGCAGCAGTCCATCCCCATGTCGTCCATCATCGCCATGCCCATTGCTTTCATCGGGCACGGCTCTGTCGGCGCCTGAACGCCCGCCATCCCGCTGAGGGGAAGCGCCAGGCTGATCACGAAAATGAGGCAAAACCGCAGGTAGCGTTTCATGGGGTTGGAGTGTAGCCGTCGGAAATAGTACTAACAATCAATTGAACACACGCTCTCGGTTGCCTTGCACAAAGCGCCGATTGCGCACGATCTCAGCGGATCAGAATTAAGCCAGCATTACTGACAGGAAAATGGTTCGTCAGCCCGGCATCGGCAATGGCGTTGAAAAGGGTCGACAGTGCGCCTGCGCCAGGGCCGATGAAAGTTTCGGCCTCGTTGACACGAAAGAGCGACCTGGAAACGCTTCCCTGACCGATCACGCGAGCTTTATGGTGCCGCCCTGGATATCGTCGCGCGCCATTCGCAAATCATTGGCGTCCTGGTTGAGCTGGTGAATCATGTTGAGCAAGCGTTGACGAAGCACCTCGTCCTGGAGCTGCTCTGCTGCGCGCATCACATCGAGCGCCGCTACCTCATTGTGAGTGGCGACTGAGTCGAGCAGTTTGCGCATGCTTCTTGATGGCCGATTCATCTCCAATCCCCTGGGTTTCGGTGACGCGAATCATATGGCTGGAATGTTTCGTCAGTGTTTCAGCTGAACGAGATGGAGGGACGACCTTAAGGGTCGGCCCGTCAGTGATGACGCTAGGCCGCCCGCTCCAAGGTATCCAGCAATCCAAAAAATTCCCGCGAAAGCTTATGCCGGGGAGCCAAATGAACAAGGGGTACTGAGACTTCGTGCGACTCGCGCATCTTGATGGAGCTGCTCAGGTAAACCGGCAGCACAGGTAAACCTTCGGCCAACAACTCATCAACGAGATTCTGGTGCAAGCCGGTATGCCCGGTGAACTGGTTGACCACCACGCCCTCTACTATCAGTGATTCATTGTGATCAAGACGTAGCTCCTCTGCCTGAGCGATGACGCGGTACAGCGCCTGGCGCGAAAAGCTGTCGCAATCGAATGGGATCAGCAATCTGTCCGCCGCCACCAGCGCACTGAATGTGTAGAAGTTGAGTGTCGCTGGTGTATCGATATAGATGCGCTCGTAGTCCTCGGACAGTTCAACCAGCAGCTTGCGCAGCTTATTGATCTTGTATTTGGACTCGAGTTTTGACTGAAGGTCCGTCAGATCGGAGCAGGCAGTCACCAAGTGAAGGTTGTCGTAAGAGGTCTCGGTGATGACCACTCGATTCCTTCTGCCTTCGAAGCCGCCGGATAGTGTCTGTCTGAAAAAGTCAGCGATGCCCGTTGGAATGCTTTCGTTGATCAGGCCTGTCAGGTAGTGAGTCGAATTGGCCTGGGGATCGAGATCAACCAGCAGCGTTCGGTAGCCTTCGGCAGCACTCGCTGCGGCAAGGTTGCAGGCAATGCTGGATTTCCCAACGCCCCCTTTCTGATTGAACACAACACGACGCATAGGGTTTTCTCATCCATGAAAACGGCCAAAGGCCGACTTGAGGAAATGTAAGCTCTCGTGTCAATTCTATGACCGATATATTTCAGTTTTGCGACAACAACCAAGCCAATCGAATTTCAGCTCTTTAGCACTGCGCTTAAAGCAACAAGCGAGAAGAATCGCAGCATTGCTGTTCACCCAAGACAATTTTCAGGCGAGCAGGAAACCTGTGACGAGGGGTTTTTTATGGGCGTTGCAAGGCTCTGGCCCGCACCACAGGAGGGTTCGAACCGCTTGCACTGATCGGAATCCTTATCAGAAATGAGCGAAACGATCATTTGAATGATTGAATTGCGCAGTTTCAGTGGTTGGCTTAAGATCAATCTGACTGAATCAATCACGCAATGATCGATTCAGTCAGATTCGAGGTGAAACACGTCTTGCCAAACAATTATAAAAGGAGACCCTCGTGGCCCAGATTCCTATCAAGCGCACCATTGAACGCATCCCCGGCGGCATGATGATCGTGCCTCTGCTGATCGGCTCGCTCGTGGCGACATTCCTGCCTGACACGCCCAAATTTTTCGGATCATTCACCAATGCGCTGTTCACCGGCGCACTGCCCATTCTGGCGGTGTTCTACGTGTGCATGGGCGCGAGCATCAATATCAAGGCCACGCCTTACCTGCTCAAAAAGGGCGGCACGCTGCTCGTCACCAAAGTCGGCATCGCCGTGCTCATCGGCATCGTGCTTGGCCACTTCCTGGGTGAGCAGCCCATATCCTCCGGGCTTTTCGCCGGTATCTCCACGTTGGCGGTGGTCGCCGCAATGAACGACACCAACGGCGGCTTGTACATGGCGCTGATGGGGCAGTACGGCCGCTCCGAAGACGTCGGCGCCTATTCGGTGATGTCGCTGGAATCCGGGCCTTTTCTGACCATGGTGACCCTCGGCATTGCCGGCTTGTCAGCCTTCCCCTGGCCGACGCTGGTAGGCAGCATCCTGCCGCTGGCCCTGGGCATGCTGCTGGGCAACCTCGACCGCGACATGCGCGACTTCCTGGCCAAGGCCGTGCCGGTGATGATCCCGTTCTTCGCCCTCGCACTGGGTGCCAGCCTCGACCTGCATAACGTCTGGCAGGCTGGTTTGCTGGGGCTCGGCATGGGTGTCGCGGTGGTCGTGCTGACCGGCATTCCGCTGTTCTTCGCCGATCGTTTGACCGGCGGCACCGGTGTTGCCGGCGTGGCGGCAGCCACTACAGCGGGCAATGCCGCCGCCGTTCCGGCGTTGATCGCAGCGGCGAATCCGGTGTACGCCGAAGCGGCCAAGAGCGCGACGATTCTGGTGGCTGCCTGCGTCGTGGTCACCGCGATCCTCGCACCGTTGCTCACCGCAGCGGTGGCCAAACGCGTGCAACAGCGCAAACCCGCCGTCATCCCCGAGTCGGACCTACAGGCGCAAAAGCAGGAAGCCCTGCGATGAGCATTCTGATCATCGCAGACGATCTGTCGGGCGCGGCGGATTGTGCCATCGGCTTTGCCAGCGCGGGGATGCAAACGGTCGTCACGCTCGACCCTTTGCATGACAAGGCTGACGCCCAGGTGATTGCCGCCGATACGGACACACGGCGCCTGTCCCCGGCGCAAGCCGCCGAACGCACGGTCGCTGCGTACAAGGCGCTGCAGCGTCCCGGTCAGCGGCTGTACAAGAAAATTGATTCGACCTTGCGCGGCAACTGGGCGGCGGAAGTGGCCGCCCTGCAACCGCTGGCGGGCCTGGCCATCGTCGCCCCGGCGTTTCCTGCAACCGGGCGCACGTTGCGCGGTGGCCGGGTGTTCGTCAACGGCCAGCCGCTGGAAACCACCGATACCTGGAAGCTCGAAAACGCCGATCGCCCGGCGGATGTCGAGGCGATGCTGGTGGCCGCAGGCCTGAGCACTGCCAGGCTTGATCTCGACACCTTGCGCGGGAATGAAGAAACACTCGTGCGTCACATCGCTGAAGTGGCGAGCAAGGGTACCCAGGCGCTGATCGTCGATACACAAACCGAAGACGACCTGCTGACGATCGCTCGCCTGACCGCGTCCATGGAACAGCCGCTGTTCTGGATCGGCTCGGGTGGGCTGGCGCGGGAAATCGCCAGTCTCGCGGATTTTTCCGAAGCACGCTTCACGGCAATCGAACCCACAGCACAGGAAAAAAGCCAGGCACCGATTCTGATCATGGTCGGCAGCCTGTCAGGTGTCTGCGAGCGGCAATGCGCACTGCTCAAGGAGCGCGGCGGGGTCAGCGAACTGGTGGTCCCGCCCGAAGTCCTGCGCCAAGGCACGACGCACGTCGATTGGGCGCTGTGGCAAGCGCGCATCGGCGAGCGGCTGGACGGCTGGAGCGACCTGCTGCTGCGCATTGGACGCGACGAGGCGTTCGATCCCCTGGAGGGCGCTCGACTCTCAACCCGATTGGCCGTGCTGGTAGAACCGCACTTCGCCAAGGTCGGCGGCCTGATTGCCACGGGTGGCGAGACGGCGCGGGCCATATTGACCACCGTCGGCATCGACAGCCTGCAATTGCTCACGGAAATCGAAGCCGGCGTGGCTTTCGCGCGCCCCACCGTTTCCCGGCAAGGGCATCGTCCCGGCATTGTCACCAAGGCCGGTGCATTCGGCACTGACCGCGCCTTGTATGCGGCATGGCAGCACTTGAGCGAACGCGCCGATCGCTCCCCGCCCCAACGTACCCGAATCCAAGGACTCCAATGAACGCTATGAGCAACTACCTCCCCATCATCGGCATCACCATGGGCGACGCCTCAGGTGTCGGTCCGGAAATCATCGTCAAGAGCCTGACCCACGACATCGTCTACCAACAATGCCGGCCATTGGTGATCGGCGATGCGCGGCGCCTGGAGCAGGCCAACGTGATTGTCGGCGGCAGCGCCAAAGTGCGCCGTATCGAAGACGCCTCCCAGGCGTTGTACGAGGCCGGCACCATCGATTGCATCGATCTCGACCTGATCCCCGATGACCTGCCGTTCGGCGAGCTGTCACCCATTGCCGGTGACGCTGCTTATCAATACATCGCCCGCGCCGTGGAACTGGCCGAGGCCAAACAGATCGATGCGATCTGCACCGCGCCGCTGAACAAGGAAGCGTTGCACGCCGGCGGTCACAAGTACCCCGGCCACACCGAAATGCTCGCGCACCTGACCCACGTCGACGAAGTGTCGATGATGCTGGTGGCACCGCAGCTACGGGTGATTCACGTCACGACCCACATCGGCATCATCGATGCGATCCGCAAGATCGAACCGGGCCTGGTCCAGCGCACTATCGAGCGCGGCAACGCCACACTGATCAAGGCAGGCATCGCCCGTCCGCGGATTGGCGTGTGCGGGATCAACCCGCATGCCGGTGAAAACGGCCTGTTCGGTTATGGCGAGGAGGAAGAGAAAATCATCCCGGCGGTGAAGCTGCTGCAGGAACGCGGCCTCGACGTGACCGGCCCGTTGCCGGCCGACACCCTGTTCTTCCGCGCCGGGCGTGGCGACTTCGATCTGGTGGTGGCGATGTATCACGACCAGGGCCACGGTCCCGTCAAGGTACTGGGGCTCGAAGCCGGGGTGAACGTGACCGTCGGCCTTGAAGTGATCCGCACCTCGGTCGATCACGGCACCGCCTTCGACATCGCCGGCAAGGGCATCGCCGATGAGCGCAGCCTGCTCGAAGCACTGCGCCAGGGCGCTGAGCTGGCCACACGACGGGGATGAGGTGCAGCGGCACTGTCGTGTAAGATCGACCACCGCCCAACCAACGAGCCCCCGCCATGAAAGTGTCCGAACGCCACCGCGCCATCCTCGATCTCGTACGCATCGGCGATGCCAACGTCGAGCAATTGAGCGCGGCCCTCGGCGTTTCGGAGGCGACCGTGCGGCGCGACCTGACCATGCTCGCCAAGCAGCGGCACCTGGTCCGCACCTACGGCGGCGCCACCGCCGTGGTGGGTGTCCATGAACCCGAAGCCTCGCTGGAAGAGCGCAAAACCAGCCAGTGGGAACAGAAAGACGCCATCGCCCTTGCAGCGGCTGCCCACGTCCAGGACGGCGACACCGTCCTGCTCGACGGCGGCACCACTTGCGCCGCACTGGCTCATCATTTGTGCTCGCGCCAGGACGTGCATGTGGTGACCAACAACCTGCTCGCCGTAATGACCCTGGCCAACGCGCCGGGCGTGCGCCTGACCTTGATCGGCGGTGATTTGCGCGGTTCGAGCATGAGCACCCTGGGGCCATTGGCCGAGCTGACGTTGAGCCGCCTGAGCGTGGACAAAGCCTTCCTCGGCGCAGACGGCGTCGTCGCGGAATTCGGCTTGTGCGAGGCGAGTGCGCAGCAGGCTTATCTCAAGGAATGCATCATCAAGCGGGCTGCGCAGATCGTCGTTCTCGCCGACACCGACAAACTCGGGCGAGCGCGGCAGCAGCATTGGACGCCTATCGAACGCGAATGGCGATTGATTACTTGTGCAACTGCCGATGACGCTGCCCTCGCACCGTTTCACGCGATTGCGCAAATCACTGTAGAAACCGTGGACCTCGCCTGATTGCCTGCCCCGCCCTCCGTAAACATGCTCCGGTCAGCCGGTCTGTGACTGAATGGGTGGTTGCGCCGTCTCATTGCCAAACGGAACGTCGCTTGAGCCACTCGGATGTTGATAACCCAGAGTGGATCCGTGGCCCGATTGCAGTCATTTTCGGTCCATGTCCTGTCACATCTACTGCGTGAAATCTTGCGCAAAAATCCGTCATGACATGTTATGACCTCATCAAAAAAAGGCGTTTCGCCCAACAAATACGGCGTTTAATGGACGAATGGTCGTAAGGCGTCAAGCGCGGGGAATAGCCGGGAGCCTGAAGCCACTACAGGCGACTCAGGTTGGGTGCGTTCGTCGCGGTTTAGTGAACTTCGCGTTCATCACGTGTCACATTAGGTCCTCGTCAAGCGAACTTCAGAAGAGGTAAAGCCTAATGAACATCGCCACAGTAGTAAGTGCAGTAATTTCCAGTCTCGCCCCAAGTGTCTTTGACCAGAACGGCCTGCAAGAACCCGGCGCGCATGTCTCGGCCGTCGAATACCACTACGGAATGGAAATCGATGTAAAGCGGGTACTGCAGCGCACCGATACATCCGACAAGACCGGTATGGTACCGGTGACCCTGGTCTACGAAGACAGCGAGGGTGAGGTCCACAAGATCCGTTTCCTCGAATGGGGTGGAAGCCCTGCCAGTCCAACCAGCATTGTCTGATCCGCTCGCCGCCAGGGTTCCGGGCCACGCCCTACCCCGCAAGCGCAAGTTGAACTTCATATTCACCCAGTGCGAATTGATGTTTTTGTAACCTGAAAACTTACATGACCGAATGATTAAAAGTTCATTCGCGAAAATCGCTATTATCTTGCCCGCCTAATGCCGCAAGACTAATGAATAGTGATTACTGAATCTTAATTGCAATCAGCAACGGCAAACGCCAATCATGCCGTGCCGAGCGTCATGCTGATTCACTATTGAAGCCAAGAGGTCACCATGGAACTTAGTATGTTTTCTTCGTCCACCGTGGAATATGTTCGTTTGGGCGTTGTATATTTCCACCTAATCGCCTGCTGTGTTGCAATTGGCCTGGTCTTGACCAGTGACGTCGCAATGGTCAAGCAACTCCTGAAGGGAGATGCGTCAGGTCACCATGATGACGCGCACATGGAAAGCCTGCAAAAAACCGTAGTACTTGCACTTTGGGCTCTTTGGATTACCGGCATTGGTATTGTCGGGATCGATTATGCCGGTAAAGGAATGGAATACTTCCTCAATCCAAAACTGCAGGCCAAGATCGGGATCGTTGTACTGTTGACCTTTAACGGCTTCCTGTTGCATAGCGCTGTATTGCCGGCGCTGAAAAAAGCCGGTTCGATACTTAATCTTTCCTTCAGCCTGCGCATGCTGGCGCTGTTCTCCGGTGCGCTCTCTGCCGTGTCGTGGTTCTATGCCGCCATGCTCGGTGTTGGTCGTCCGTTGGCCTGGAAGTACTCGCTGGTCGAGTTGCTGGCAGCCTATCCGGTTCTCATCGTCGGTGGATTCGCGATGATGGTACTGCTCACCGCCTATGCAAAAAACAAAGGCAGCGAAGGGCGTCTGGAGCAAGACACCGGGATCGCACGAAACGCCGCCCTGGCTTGATGGTAAGGCCAGGTTGAACAGGCAGGTTCTGCGTTAGCAAATACATACCGCTATTCGTTATTTACAAGTTCTAGTTATTTACAAGTTCTAGTTATTTACCAACTCTCAATTTGAGGAAACCCAAATGAAATCCATGAAAGTTCTCTTCGTAGCCGCCGCTCTGACCGCTTCTTCTCTGGCAATGGCCACAGGTGGCGGTGATCGCACCTTCACTCGCATGGAGTCGGCCCGAAAAGTCTCGATGGAAGCCTTCCAGGTTGCCCAGAAACAGAAAGCTGAAGCCGCTGTAGCCCAAAGCAAAGCCAAGGTCTCCGATCACAGCAACAGCTGATCCGTGTAACGCGCCAGGAGGCCGCCGCAAATGTGCGGCCTCAACCCTCAAATGCAGCACCCAAGGTGCTGCTGGCGCTGGTTTGACCGAGATCCCCTTGGAACCATGCTTATGCCAGCCTCGCATATCCGCCCCTTACCCGCGCCACTGCTCAAACCTGGAGAAACGGTCGTCTTGTTCGACGGTATCTGCAAGCTGTGCAATGGCTGGGTGAGGTTCCTGATTCGCCATGACCGCCAGCGGCGCGTGCGGTTGGCGGCGGTTCAGTCACCCGAGGGGCAGGCTCTGCTCGCGTGGGCAGGTTTACCCCTGGATCAATTCAACACCATGGCGGTGATCCGCGACCGGCACTACTGGGAACGTTCGGAAGCATTTTTCGAAGTCATTGCCCGGTTTCCCGCACGCTGGCGCCCCGTGAACCTGTTGCGCATCTTCCCTCGCAAGCTTCGAGACTGGGCATACGACCGCATTGCGCTCAATCGTTATCGTCTCTTCGGGAAATACGACACCTGCCTGTTGCCTGATCCTGATCATGAACAGCGCTTTTTGAAAACGCCCCTATAACCCCCCCCTCAAACGCATTGACTGGATCGCCTGTGGCCGGCCGGCGTTCATGTTTGGCTACCACAGCCTGATTCCTGCGCACGACGCCGTCCACCGACCCTCCCTCTGAAAGTACAGCCGCCAGGCGAAATTGAGACGAATGTTCTGATTCGTGTCGGTCGCTTGTATCGAAATGATATGTATTTACTTACAAAAGATAATCGTTATTATTCGCGCGAAAATTCACACAAAAGGTGTCCATGGTGGCTCTATCGCGCATTTACCCAGCCTCTCTGTCGTTGCTGGGCGTTCTGGTCGTACCTGATCTACAGGCAGAAACCGAGACTGCTCTGACCCTGCCGGCAACCGCTGTAAACAGTGAGTACAACGAGCAGAGCTATATGTCGACCGAGAGCAGGAGTGCATTGAAGATCGATGCCCCGCTACGTGATATTCCGCAAACGGTGAACGTGATTCCCCAGAGCGTGATCAAGGACCAGGGCGCGCAGTCGATGGAAGACGTGCTGAAGAATGTTCCGGGGATCGGTCTGTCCAATGGCGATGGCCAGCGCGACCAGGTCACCATCCGCGGCTTCAGCGCCATCGGCGACATGTACATCGACGGTATCCGTGACGACGCCCTGTACTTCCGCGATCTGTCCAACGTCGAGCGCGTGGAAGTGATCAAGGGGCCCGCAGCGGTGCTCTATGGCCGCGGCTCATCCGGTGGCCTGATCAACAGCATCAGCAAAAAGCCCAACTTCGACCCCAAACAGGAAGTGGGTGTCAGCTTCGACAGCGAAGGTAAAAAGCGCACGCAGTTCGACGCTGGCTGGGCCGATCAACAGCAGAACGACAAGGCGTTCCGGGTGACCGGTGCGCTGGAAAACAGCGACACCTTCCGCGATGACGGCTATATCGACCGCAAGGCCATCGCACCTTCGGCTTACTTCAAGCTCTCCGACGATCTGGAATTGAACCTGGGTGCCAGCTATCTGTATGACAGGCGCCTGATCGACTTCGGCATCCCGGCGCGAGGCGATCGTCCGGTCGATGTGGATCGTGGCAAACGCTTCGGTGCTGCCGACCCGGATGACGACTACACCCGCAGCGAGGTGTTTTCGTTCACGGCCGGTGTCGACTACCGGATCAACGACGACTTCAGCCTGAGCAACACCAGCCGCTACTACCACTACGACCTGGATCGCAACAATACACTCGCCGACTCCAGCCCGACACGCTTCGTCACCGCCGCCAATGGCGAACTGTTGGTCAAGCTCAACCGCGGCAATGTGCAGCGCAAGGAGGATGGCTGGTTCAACCAGACCGAGCTCAAGCAACAGGCTACGCTCGCCGGGATGAACCACAACCTGCTTTATGGCGTGGAACTGGGGCGCCAGGTCAAGGACCAATCCGTGTTCAGCCAGAACAACGTGGCGCAGGTTCCGGTGTACCGCGATGGCTTGGTCGACGTGCCGTTCCAGGCCAACCGGCAAACCGCCAAGGGCACCAATACCCAGGACACGGCCGGTTTCTACGTCCAGGATCTCATCGAGTTGGCGCCAAAGTGGAAGGCGCTGGTGGGCGTGCGTTATGACGTGTTCGACCAGGAATATTCCGACGACCTGACGCACAGCTCCCTGTCCCGAACCGATACCACCTGGAGCCCGCGAGTCGGCCTGGTTTATCAGCCTGATCAGGTTCAGTCCTATTACGTCTCGGTGAGTCGTTCCTACCAGCCTTCCGCTGAAATGTTCGCCCTGAGTACGACGAACCAGGACCTGGAACCAGAAGAGACCACCAACTTCGAGATCGGCGGCAAGTGGGACCTGCTCGACAATCGCCTGGCGTTGACGGCGGCGCTGTTCCGTCTGGAACGCACCAATATGAAAACCAGCGATCCGGCGAACCCGAGCAAACTGGTACTGGCGGGTGAACAGCGTACCGATGGCCTCGAACTGACCGCCAGCGGACAGTTGAGCGACAAATGGCAGGTCTATGCCGGTTACGCCTATCTGGATGCCGAGATCACCAAATCCAACAGCCGAACCAACGGTGTCGCCAACGAAGGCCAGACTCCGACCCTGACCCCGCGCCACAGCGCCAATGTGTGGTTGGTACGCTCTTTGACACAGCAATGGCGTGTAGGCATGGGGGCGAACTATGTCGATGACCGTTACACCTCCCTGGATAACCAAGTGGTCATGCCGGCCTACACCACCGTGGACGCAGCCTTGCTCTACGACCTGCCGAAATGGGACATGGCCCTGCGTTTGCGTAACGTCTTCGACAAGGACTATTACGCCTCGGCGCATGGCTCCGTGGACCTGATCACACCCGGTGCGCCACGGACTCTGGAATTGAGCACCAACTATCGATTCTGAGTGCGGTACTGAGAACAAAGCCCGGTAGTGCGACACTGCCGGGCTTTTTATTGATAGAGGCTCCACATGCGTCTGATGTGTGCGGTTGTTGTATCAAAACAGCCACAGCGCATCAGCCCGGTTTATCTCCTGTCCACAACATTCTCGCCGCGCTTGAATCGGTGGGTATTTCACCTGGCCGAAAGAGCAGATGCAATTACCCATCAGAGCCATGAACTTGAGAAAACTGCACAAGCCGGAGGTGGCGACAGGCAGCAACTGGCCGTTCACTGCCAGTCATGGTTGCTAGAGGGGCGGGTCAAATCCGTTGCAAATGGCTGCCAGCCCCAACTGGAGCCCATGCATCGCGGCTTCTTCGAAGAACGCCGATTCTGCGGGCTGTCGATAGTTCTCCCGGTTCCAGGGCAACAGCAGGTCAGAGTTGAGGTAGTGATGCACGATCGGGTCAATCGCGACATAGGCCTGGCTGTCGTAATGATTGCGCCAGCCAGGTTACCGGGTAGTTGCTTTGAATCGATACCTGCTCGTCAGGCGCAACAGGACCAGGCTTTACGCCCAGCAGGAAATTCGAGTAACCCAGTCTACACGTCAGTGTCTTGAGGTTCCCCAGCCAGTCCTCGAAGCGCTCCGTCTTACCGAGTTGTACCAGATCATCCATTACCAGCATGGTCATTCCCTTCCATGGTCACACTGTTCGACGGTGCTCTCATCCTGATATAGAACGAGGGAAATCGAGCCCCGTCATTAAAGTGGGGTGGTGACGTAGTGACAGGGAGCGTTGAAATCAATATGCCAGCAAAGGACCCGACAATCGCTCACTCAGTCGTCGGGGCCGGGGCTTTGCTGCCCAAGCGGATCAGCTCATTGGAGAAACACAGTCCGACGATGATCAGTGCCGCCCCCGCGAACAGGCTTTCGCGTGGTACTTCATGGAGCACCACAAACGCCAGCAGCGCGGCGAACAGCGGCTCGGTCAGTTCCAGCGCCTGCACTTGGGATGGCTTGAGATATTCGATGGCCTTGGTGGTGCAAAAGAAGCCGAGGATGGTCGGCAGCGCGGCCAGCGCCAGCAGTGCGGCGATCGCCAATGGCGACAGCTCGCCGATCACGAAACCATCGGCCGCAGCCGGCATCAGCAGGTACAGACTGCCAAAAAACAGCAATTGCCGGGTGAGGTGCAGCCCCCCGGACACGCCCATCCGCTTCATGGCAACCGAAAAGGCCCCATAGCCGCAGCCGGCCATGGAGGCAAGCGCAGCGCCTTGCAGGGTAAAGCCCTGTTGCAGGTCGGCGCCAAAGATCACCGCGATCCCGGCGATGGCCAGTGCAGCGCCCACGGTCGCGTTCGCGGTGATGGCATCCTTGAGGAAAATGCGCCCCAGGATGATCGAGGAAATCGAGGCACTGGCCATCAGCACCACCACTACACCTGCCGCAGCGTAATGCCGATAGGCGGACGTTTCGAAGTGAAACAGCACGAAGATGCCCAGGAAGGCGCAGATTGCCGCCTGAGTCCATTTGGCCGTGGACGCCGGGCGCTTGAGGAAAAGCAACAGGATCGAAAGTAGCATGCAACCCAGCAGGGTCTTGATGACAGCCACACTGCTGGCAGTGAAGCCATTACTCATGAGGACTTTGCTAAGCACACCGATCGTCGCGTTCAGTGCCGCGGCGGAGAGTGCAAACATGACGCCTTTGCTGAAACTGGATTGCATTGATGACGGTCCCTGTCGTTGCTTTGTCGTTAGATAGAATGCCGGCCCACATCGACGGCACCAAGTTCGAGGATACAAAGACCCCGCCAAACCCGGCATTGATTGTGGCATAAACCGGATCGCCCGGCAGAATCCTGTGGGCCTTCTTGAGATTCCAGTGGGCGTCCTGCCCATGCACGTAAAAACTGTTACCTATGTGCTTGAACTGTTTTGTTACCTATGTAGGTGAGTCACACCCTCAGGATCTCTTGCCGGTTTTTTTGTAATGCTTGACTCGTCCTGAGCAAGGGGCAAGTCCCGGCACTTACAGTGGCAAGGTATTACAGTGCTTGATCTCCTTGACCGAAAACCCGGTGTACATTTCCTTGATACTGCCGAGTGTACGTATGCGATGCATGGCGAGTTCATGGAATGCCTCCATGTCTTTGACGACTACCTGCAAGAGGTAGTCGTATTTCCCCGACACTTTATGGCAGGCAATAATGTTGGGCAGCGCCAGAACGCCCGCTTCGAAATGCTCCATGGCGTCCTCGGAGTGACTATCGAGGGTGACGCTGATGAAAGCAAAAAGTCCCAGCCCCATGGTCTTTGGGTTCAAGTGCGCGTGATACCCGACAATCACCTCCTCTTCCAGGCGCTTCAGGCGCTTCCAGCAGGCTGGCGCTGACAGGCAGACACGAGCGGCGATCTCGGCGTTCGTCAGGCGACCATTCGTTTGCAGAATTTCCAGAATTGAACGATCAACCTTATCCATTTCCATCATGTGTTCTCTCCCTTTAACAATGAGTACGCGGCAGGGCGATCGGCCCCATCCCGCAGGTCCTTGATCAAGCATCCATTTCTAGAAACAACGGATATTAGAAAGAAAATTACGTAACGAACACATTTTGGATAATTAACGTCTGAAAATAATTAAATACAGATCCGTTTCGAAAGCTAATTTTCGAGGCGCTGAAATACAATTTCTTGTCACTTCCGACACCCAAGCCACACGCCCTGACAATAAAAACAAGTAACAACGGAGGCAATATTGAGCATTTTCAGAACAAAAGACCTGGACGCAATGATTGCTGCTGCCCGAGCGCCTTCCGGGTTGAAAAAAGTGCTGGGGCCGATGGATCTGGTCCTGATTGGTATCGGTGCAATCGTGGGGACGGGCATCTTTGTATTGACCGGAACCGGCGCATTGACTGCGGGACCGGCCCTCATGGTTTCATTCCTGTTAGCGGCGTTGGCCTGTGCATTTGCAGCGCTCTGTTATGCCGAGTTCGCCTCATCCGTACCGGTAGCAGGCTCGATTTACACCTACAGCTACGCGACGCTGGGAGAGTTGGTGGCCTGGATGATCGGCTGGGATCTGATGCTCGAATACGGACTGGCCAGTTCGGCTGTGTCTGTTGGGTGGTCGGGTTACTTCCAGTCCCTGCTGAGCGGATTTGGGCTGAATCTTCCGGTTGTGCTTACGGCGGCTCCAGGCTCTTTGCCCGGTGTGGAAACCTGGTTCAACCTGCCCGCGCTGGTGATTATGCTGGCAATTACCTGGATGCTTTCCATGGGCATCAAGGAATCCGCGCGCGTAAACAACGTGATGGTGATCATCAAGATCGCCGTGGTGCTGCTCTTCATCGCCGTTGGTGCGCGACATGTTCAGCCGGCTAACTGGCAACCTTTCGCTCCCTTCGGTGGCCAAGGCATTTTGAGTGCTTCGGCCTTGGTTTTTTTTGCTTTTATTGGTTTCGATGCAGTTTCCTCTGCCGCCGAAGAAGTGAAAAAACCGGCGCGTGACCTCCCCATCGGCATTATCGGTTCCCTGGCCGTTTGTGCGGTGTTGTACGTTGCCGTTTCAATGATCATGACCGGCATCGTGCCCTATGCCCAATTCCTTGGCGTTGATCACCCGGTCTCATTGGCGTTGCAACATGCCGGTGAAAGCTGGGTTGCCGGGTTCGTCGATTTAGGCGCAATCATTGGCATGACGACTGTCATTCTGGTTATGGCTTACGGTCAAACCAGGATCATCTACGCGATGTCGCGCGACGGACTGCTTCCCCAGCGCCTTTCCAGGGTTCATCCACGATTCGGTACCCCGTTTTTCGCCACTTGGATGGTCGGAATAGCATTCGGGCTGATCTCGGCACTGATTCCGCTGAACGTCCTCGCCGAGCTGATCAATATCGGTACGTTGGCCGCGTTCAGTCTGATCTCGGTGGCAGTGATCGTATTGCGCAAGACCCGACCCGATCTCCCTCGCGCATTCAGATGCCCGGGCGTGCCCGTTGTTCCGTTGCTCGCCATCGTGTTCTGCGTAACCTTGATGACCTTCCTCAAGCAGACGACCTGGCTGGTATTTGGGGCGTGGTTGGCAATTGGCCTGGTGATCTACTTCGCCTATGCGAGGCGCCGCTCGTTGTTGCATTAATCCGGCATTTCGTCAGGTCACTCTGGAGTGTCAATCCTCACCTCATTTGTCCTGTTTTTTGTCAAAGCGAGCAGAACTTGTCATCAGGATCCGCTGTGAGGATTGCAACACTTCTTCAATGGGGCCAGCCCTGTCGTCAGTGCGATTGCATTCTAGTACTTGGCCGGTGTTGAGCGTGGTCGCCCTGGCCACTCTGTAGTTCGCGCAACAGGGATCGCAGGTAGCTTAAAGGGTCGATTGCTGCCCTTGGTGACAGGCAAAAACAGGCCAAAAGCTACCTTTCACGTAAGTAAATCGCAGTGGCCTGGCAATCCAACACCTGCAGACTTTGATTTGCTGATTCGGTGGCGCCGTCCCGAACTCGCGGAGCACGAGTTCGGGGTCTTCCAGATCGCCACGGATAGCGACGACCCTCAGACAGGCGCAGAGACAAAGCAGAGACCCTCTTGTGGAGAGTGCACCGACAGCAAGGCGCCTGGTGAAGCGCCTCGATTTGGCATGGCTACTAACGCCGTGGAACGCGTAGCGTCCGCCCGCTGTAAGGAGCCCCCATGACAAGTTCAGTTATGGGCGCTGGAAAAACCATTCAATCAATTCGTAGTGGAAATGCTCTGGGTCAAGCCGATCAGTACCGATAGGTTGCCTGCACTGAAACCCCATTCGCACTGTTGTCGTATTTGGCACTGTATTCCGGTTGAAGACCTGAGTTGTTCGACTGCTTCACCGAGACTTTGGAATCCCAGAGATAACCGTAAGCAAAGTCGATCGTCAGATCGGAACTCGGCGAATAAGCGCCACCCAGGGTCACGGCCTGGCGATTCCCGACGGGAACGCGCACGCTACGATCGGCATTGCCGATTGGCGACGGATCATAGGCGTAGCCTGCGCGCAGCAGCCATTGCCGGTTCAATTGAAAGGATGCGCCAACGGCGGTGGCCCAAGTGTCATGCCAGTTCATTTCTTCGGTCACACTTCCCAGGCCCGCCGCCTGGCCCAGGGGGGAAAGTCCGCTGTTGACTGCCTCGACCTTCTTGACCCGGCTCCAACGCTTCCAGGTGGCCCCCAGGTATCCCGTCCAGCGACTGTTGAAATGATGGGTGATAGAGGTGTCGACGGATTCGGGCATCGTGAGGTCTATCTTGTTGTCATACTTTCCGTCCAGCGGAATTACGCTCGGGGAGCCGCTAACCTCGGTATGCCCTTTGAGTTCATAATCCACCTTCGAGTGATAGTTAATCCCCCAACGGGTGGCATCACTCAAGTCAAACAAAACCCCGACGTTGTAGCCAAGTGCCGTGTCATCGCCCTTGATGGTGACCAGCGTGTCTTCGCCGTTGTTCAGGGCGCCGGTGGCCAGGTAGTTCTGAAGCTTTGCATCGAAGTGGTTTATGGTCGGCCCGCCACCAATGGACACGTAATCATTGATCCGCCAGGCAATGGTGGGCTGCAGGGTTATTTCCTTGGTCGTGCTATAGGATCCATGGTAACGGCCTTGAAAACTGCTCTCGTAATCATTGATCAGACCACTCGGGGCATACAGGCCCAGACCAATCGAAAAACGATCGTCAAGCGGCGTCGACATATAGGCAAAGGGCACAACCCCCAAAGGGACCGAGTCCCCTTTATTCGTTCCCTGGGCACTGCTCTGCGCATCACTGATGTCAACGTTCACCGAAACGACCGCGGCTCCGCCGGAAACCTCGGCACGTTTCAATTTGGTCAAACCTGCAGGGTTTCCAAAGATAGTGCTGGCGTCCAACGCGGAAGACGACCTCCCCGCATAAGCAGTACCCGCACTACTTGCACTTTGCTCGTTCAAGGCAATGCCGTTGGCGCCCGCGCTTGTTGAAACGCTGAGTATTGCCGCGGCACCTGTGAATTTGATCCAGGAAGACATTTTTTGCACAGCGCAGAGACACTGGGTTGCACGGTTGCTCAGTTTCATTTCCCACCTCGAATTGTTTTTATTGATTGGTGCGCAGGCAAAGCTTCGCCTTCCGGTGCACTTGGCAGTGCCGGTTGGCGTTGATCGAAGTTGCGAAAAAGGCCCTGGCGGATTAGTACCAGGGGCGGAGTATCGAATTTACGAAGACAACGTCAGGATCATTCAAGCCACTCCACCTGAAAGCTGTAGCGACCTAGAAGAAGGGCCAGCGACTCTTGTTCTCGCCCGGCCCGGATGCACGCGACCAATCCACGTTGTTCATGCTGAATCACCTCGACCGCAATGTCCTTCAGGCACATGCGCTGCACTTCCTGCCGAATGACTCGGGCGACCTCATGCTGCTGCAAGGCGGGTTTGAAGATCTTGCCCACCGCCGTCAATGGCAGTGCCTCGAGGATTTCGATCCGCTTGGGAACAGCCGCTCGCTCACTGATGTGACGCTGGGCAAACTGCTCAAGTTCTTCAACGTCGCAGATGTGACCTGGTCGCAGTTGCACGTAGGCGACCGGCACTTCACCCGAATAGGCGTCCGGGCTGCCGATGGCAGCCGCCAACGCCACCGCTGGATGGGCTTGCAGTGCTTCCTCGATTTGCTTGGGATCGATATTGTGGCCGCCGCGGATGATCAGTTCCTTTTTGCGCCCGGTCAGCCAGAAGTAGCCATTTTCATCCTGACGCCCCAGATCGCCCGTATTCAGCCAGCGCTGACCATTGATCCCGATCCACAGGCCCCGGTTATGGCTTTCCTCAACGTAACCCTCGAACAGGTTCGGACCCGTGATGCTGATCAGGCCAATTTCGTCGATGTCGGCGTCGCGCAGATAATCTCCCGCGTCATCGAGCATGACTGCACGCATGTCCTGGTAGGCAATCCGTATACCGATGGAGCCGATATGGCGCTCGCCATGGGGCGGATTGACCGAGGAGACGCACGCGCCCTCCGTGAGTCCATAGCCTTCGAGGATCTTCACCCCGGTCCGGCCTTCAAACTCCCGGAAAAGTTCGACCGGCATCGGCGCGGCACCACACATGGCATAACGCAGGCTGGACAGGTCGCGGCCTTCCAGATCGTTTTGCAACAGTGCGGAATAGACCGTTGGAACGCCGGAGAAGAAGTTGATGC
Organism: Pseudomonas sp. Pseusp16; assembly: GCF_047324915.1. Lineage (NCBI taxonomy): Bacteria > Pseudomonadati > Pseudomonadota > Gammaproteobacteria > Pseudomonadales > Pseudomonadaceae > Pseudomonas > Pseudomonas sp. Pseusp16. The sequence goes on from NZ_CP168522.1 coordinate 2,220,037, forward strand.
CGAAGTGCTCGACCATCTCCCAGAAGCGTGGGATCACACCCTCACCGCGATAACCCTGCGGCGTGCCGAGGATGACATGATCACCCTGCGTCCAGGGCATCAGGCCTGTCACCAGCTGAGCATTTACATGGAACAGCGGCAACCCGCAAAAAATGACCTGACCCCCGCCATGGGGTTGCATGTGAGTGGCCATGGCCCACGCGTTGAAGACCTCCGCCCCATGGGTACGCATCGCAATCTTGGGCAACCCGGTGGTACCGCCGGTGCAGAAGTAAGAGGAACGATCCTCAGGGCGGAACAGCCGGGCACTCTTCAGGTGCGAGCCTGGCTGAGCATCCATCAACGTTCGTAATTCATGAATCGTGGCCCCCCTGTGCAACTCACGTTCTTTCTCCGCCAGGGATTCAAGGGATTCGCGCTGAGCGACATCGATATAGGGGCCCATGCCAACCCAAACGACGTGCTTGATCTCGGGAAGTTGATCCAGCTGCGAGGCCAGCTTGGGCCACAGGTCGCTGCCCGGCGTCGGTGCGAGCGTTACCACCACGCTGGCCTTGGCGGCCCGTAGCAAGGCCGCCATCTGTTTGGCCTCCTGCAGCGGATTGATCGCCATGACGACACCGGCCGCTTCCCCCCCCCAGATAGTGAAGTGGGTTTCCGGCAGGTTGGGCAGGATGAAGGCCAGCACTTCACCCGGGGTAATGCCCAGGTCGTGGAAGGCATTCGCCGCGCGGGTGATATCTTCGACGAGTTCGGAGTAGCTCCAGCGGTGGGTGTTTCTGAAGCACGTGGCGTCGGCGAAGAAACTCAGTGCGGGCGCATTGGGAGAAAGCCCGGCCGTACGCGCCAGTGCTTCATAGGTGCTGCAAGCCAAGCCACGCTCCGATAATGGAGCCTGCTCGATACTTTCAATGTCGTTCAGAGATCGCACCATCATCTTCAGGCTTCCTCTACGACTCGGTTGCGTTGCACACCCAGGTCAATCACGCCATCCGCACTGCGAATGCGTGCCTCGACCACGTCTCCTGCCTTGAGATACTGCGTCCGCCCTTCCTGCGCCTTGAGGAACAGCTTCCACTTGGTGGCTTCCGGCATCAGGGCCGCAATGCGCTGTTTGGCGGGCGAAGGGATGGTCAGCGCGCATCCCGCCGGAGTACCGGTGGCGATCAGGTCGCCGGGGGCGAGATCCTGGACAGAGGAGAGTTCGGTCAGGGTTTCAGCGGGGCCATACACCAGGTTGGCCGTGCTGTCGCTTTGTCGCACCTCGCCGTTGACCGTCAGGCGCAACTGCAATGCTTTCAGGTAACGCATGTCCTGGGCGCCCAGCAGGCAGAGATACGGGCCGACCGGGCCAAACGTGCGGAAGCTCTTGCCCTTGTAGAACTGCATCTGCGGGATCTGAATGTCGCGTGCCGAGTAGTCATTGACGATGACCACACCGGCAATGAACTCATGCAGGTTGGCGTCGTTGACGGTCACTGCGCCGCTGATCACGCGTTTCATCACCAGCCCGAGTTCGATCTCATAGTCAAGGAAACGGACGTTGCGCGGCTTGATCAGGACGCTGTCTGCGGCCACCAGGCAACTGGTCGCCTTGGTGAACATCATGTTGTATTTCTTCGCATCCGGGTCCATGCCCGACTCGATCATGTGCTGTCGGTAGTTGGCCCCTTGGCAGACGAACTGTTGATTGCGGGTCACCGGCGACAGCAGCTTCACTTTGTGCGCCTCCAACTGAGTACCATTCAGTTGAGCGAGGTCATCGATACTGTTCTGGCAGATGAAGTCACCCGTGGTCTCAAAAGTGCCCGGGACAATCGTGATACGGTCTTGGCGCAACACGCCCCAGTGGATACCGTTCTCATACTCAAAGCGGACTACGTGTACAGCAGACATTGAAGGTACTCCTGGAGCAGCGTTTGTCCCGCGCTCGATGGCGCGAGAACTGTGGTGTTGTTCTGAGGGTGAGTTGGCGACGCTGTCGATCAACGGGCCGCCGGCCATACCGTGTAGCGTTGCCCGACATGGCGGCCGCTCTACCCGAACATCCGCATCAGCGTGATCAACTTGCGAATCGTCAAGTCCGGGCTGCGCCGCAGGTTGCGGATCAGCGCTCGTACATTGCTGAAGCTCATCCTGGGTTTGGTAAAGCTCTTGGGCATGCGCTGGCCCCACTGCGCCATTGCCTCGGGGCTCACGGGATGGATGCCCGTAGGTTGCATGGCGGTAAAAATATCCCCGTCGCAGTAGTGCTCGTGCTTGTCACCCCAGGGGTCTTGCCAGTAATCGAAGATCTGACTGCCCAGGATGTGCCGGCCGATTCCCCATGAGTGCTCCCAACCCCGCTCTCGCAGGACCCGTTGCCCCATGCCCACCGCGTCGGCGTCGACGACCTCATAGGCGCTATGGCTGTAGGTCGCCATGAACCCCTGGGCGATCGCGAGCGTATGGTGATCCGCAGGCTTGTCACCGAGATCGAGGCGCATGAAAGCGACGATGGGCGTGCCGTCGGGGAGTACCTGCACATCGCTGGGAATGAACCCGAAATGCCGGGTGTACCAGGCACAGGTCGCCTGATAGTCGGCCACTTCGACGACGATATGACCCAGTTTGATGACTTCAGGCGGTGCAATCGGCGTGCGCTGCGTGGCGTTGATTCGCGATTGCTGTTGCGCCAGATTCCAGGGAAGCGGAGCTCTGTGTTCCAGGTTTTCACTGGGCGTCTGGTCGCAAACAGCCTCGACAATAAAACCGGAAGGATCGGTCAGCCTGACGTAGTGGCCGCCACCAGGGTGGGTCGGGGCCTCGACAGAAGATGCCCCTGGAATTTGCGTCAGCTTTTCCAGATCCCTGAGCGATCGAACTGCCAGGCCGAACCCGATAAAACCTGCCTTTTCTGCACGGTGCACGCGGTAACAATAGGCAGTTGGCGCTGTGCCGCGCAGATAGAGCATTTCGGCGTTCTGATGACTGACGGTCAGACCGAAGTCCGTCAGGAAGTGCGCCGCCTCATTCAAGTCCGGCCTTTGAAAAATCAGATGAGTCAGACCCTGGGCCTTCACCGTCGGTTGCGGATGTCGGGCAGGTTGTGGCGTCGTCAACTGGGGGATTTCATTTTTGTTGTTCATTGTTCTTGTTTTCCGGTTTTTTCGGGCAAAGCGTCCCCGAACCCCTGAAAATGCCAGGGGTTTGTTCGTGGTGTCGGTTACTGCGTTTAGTCGATCGGAGGAAGCGTCGGCAACTCTACGGTCGCCAGCGCTCTAGCCTCCTCGAGAGGCACGCCCAAGGCCCGCAGCACGAGTTCGGCCGTGTCAGATCCCGATTCGCGCCATGTTCTGTGCCCTTCCAGAACCAGGAAAATGGAGCCGAGGACACTGCTCGATATCAGCGTAAGAACCGAGAGCAATTGCTCTTGCTGAAACTGGTACCGGCCGGTGGAAAGTCCACTCAGAAGATCCGTCGTCGCCTGGCTGGAAAACATTTCACGCAACGAAGCGTTGCTCATGGCGAACTTATGGATGAATGCCCCCCAGTGGGAGTCTTCGTGAGCCCGACGGATGAAGAACCGGATGCCATTGGCCAGGCGTTGAGCGGGATCGGAGAGGGAGTTGAAGCTCTTGTTGACCCGTTCATGCATCTCTCTCGCGAGATGGCTGGCGACCGCCTCGAACAGGCCTTCCATGCTCTCGATGTTGCTATAAACCGTGCCGCGCGCCACCCCTGCCTCTTGCGCAAGGTCGAGGATGTTCACTTGCGAGGTGCCTTTTTCCGCGAACAGGCGAAAAGCGGCCTGGTGAATGCGGCGCTGTGTTGGATTCAGAAGTTCCACGGTCTCTCTCCAGAATTGCCTTATGGGTCAATTGAACACGCATGTTCGATTGACGTCAATCTGGTTTTTGCAATGAGAGGCTATTTTTTCGAATAAAAATCGCGACCGCCCTTTATTTGTCTTATTTAGCGAAGGGCTTTCAAGGCGATAGGGCGAATTTTAGATACGTTCGCACTGAAATATTTGAACACGCATGTTCAGGAGCTAATGCAGTCGCAGGGCGGTCCATCAAGTCGCCTGATGCCAGTCGCGTCGTTGATCAGGCAAGAACCCAGATCAGGCAGGTAGTGGCTTTGCAGCGATTTTCCGGGCTTTGGGAGGCGTTACGCCCAGCGCCTGGAGGATCATTTCGGCGACCCGCACATCGTGCTCCAGCACTGCACGGCCCTCGACAATCGCGCGCATTGCCCCGGTTGTGCACGATACGACCATATCCAGGGCGATGCCTTCTTCCTCGTAAGTGAAAATGCCCTCCCGCAGCCCTGCACGCAGGTCGCCAAGCACATGGTCAGCCAAACGCGAGCGCATGGCCTGGTCGTAATGGATGATGCGCAGCAACGCATTCGCCCATTGGTGGTCAGCAGCGGCCCGACACACGAACATGCGTACGCCAATCGAAAGCCGCTGTGCTCCGCACTGCACGTCCGTGCTCAGGACGGAAATGGCGTCAGAGAACTCGGCGGCCATGGCAATGCCCACCGCTTCGAGGACTTCATCACGCGTTCGGAAATAGTTGTAGATGGTGCCGTTGGATACCGCCGCCTCGGCGGCGACTTCGAACAATGCGATCTCCCCCACCTCCTTGCGTGCGACAAGTCGCAATGCCGCGTCCATCAGACCGCGACGGGTACGCTCACGCTTCTTGTGCCCCCTGGTGAGAGGTTCTGGCGCAGCAGCTTCTGAAGGAGGTGTGGGGAAATCCATGATCAAGCTCGTAATTTAATCGGCTCGTTGATAGTAATGGAAACGCCGTCAGGAGTGGCGTCATCACTCATCAGCAGGCCCCGACAGTCTCGAAGGAGCTTGCTGGCCTCTGTGCCTGGGGCGTGGTGCATGATGATACGGTCAGGACGAACCGCGACCAGCGTTCCTTTCGCAGCCAGCGGCAGGATGTCATGGTTCATGTCTTCGATGAAGTCACAACGGCCGCCGGAGCGTTGACCGCGGGAACGGACCTCCAGGAAGTGACCGCCCATCTTTTCCCAGCAAACGATCTGATCAGTAGTGAGCAGTGACAACGGGTCGACACCGAATCCAACCAGGGTCAGGTTGTCTCCCAGTGCATCGTCGCTCAGCTTGATCTGCTTTTGCAGGGTGCGAATCCAGGCTTGGGGAAACAGGCTGCCACGTACCAGCTTGTCACCCCGACGATGTTGCACGAACAGGCCGTGCTTGAAGGTGTTCTTCGGTTTGATGTCCAACTGCTCGAAGTACCTTCTGGTCGCGGGAGTCAACGCCAGCATGCGCATCAAGCCGTGGATGAAGAACGCTGCGATCCTGTTCTTGGGCATGACCAGACGGCCCATCATTTTTGCCAGATTGATCATCGCCTGAGCATGCGGGCGACGCTCTACATCGTAGGTATCGAGTATCGCCGGCGCGGCGTGGCCACGAAGGACCCAAGCCAGTTTCCAGGCAAGGTTGGCGCCATCACGAAGGCCCGCTACGAGACCCTGTCCGACGAAGGGAGGGGTAATGTGCGCGGCGTCACCGACGAGGAACGTACGTCCCTTGCTGAATCGCTTGCAGCAACGCGCGTGGAACCGATACACCGCCTTGCGCTCGATCTCCAGTTCCTGCGGATTGACCCATGGCGCAATGAGCCGCGCGATGCTTTCCGGGCTTTCCAGCTCCTCCCGGGATTCACCGGGTTGCAACATGAATTCCCAGCGTTCCCTTCCACCGGGGGCAGGCATGTGTGGCGTGGGCCGCTGCGGATTACAGATAAACTCAATGTGATCAATGGCTGACTGATGCCGGTTTTTCGCATCGACAATCAGCCAGTCCTCTGCATAGGTTTGTCCTTCGAACTCCTGGCCGATCAGCGCCCTGACCCTGGAACTGGCGCCATCCGCACCGATCAGGTACCGGGCGCGAACAGCATGCGAGTGCCCATCCTGATCCCGTACGGTGGCGACCACGCAATCGGCTTCCTCGACCAGACCCTCCAGTTCGAAACCACCCAGGCTGGTCACTGATTTCAGTCGGGAAACCTGGCCACGCATCGCTCGCTCGAGGTCGGGTTGATAGAAGGTCACAAGCTTGGGATGGCCGTCGATACACCCTTCTGTATTGGCTCGACCGAATTGCCCGAGGACCGGAGAGTGCATCTTCACTTCCGGGATAACGATCTTCTCGAAAGCGTCCTCCGACAATCCGGCGAGTTGCAGGATACGCAGGGCCTCGTTGTCCAGAGCAATGGCACGAGGCATCAGTACGATTTCATGGAGCTTGTCCAGCACCAGGGTCGTAACCCCGTAACGGCCGAGCAGCGCCGCGATTGTCGCACCTACCGGACCGTAACCGACGACCAGCACATCGACGGCGGAGGGAGGCAATTGGGAAACTTTTTTGTTGTTGTTCATCTCGAGCCCTTGTTGTGATTGAAGTCGTGAGGCGCGCAGGTCTCATCGTCAGGCATCACCAAGGTATGCAATATTGAGAGATATTTCAATATTGACGCTTTTGTCATTAAGCTTTCAATCATTGCCAATCCACAGGAAGAGGCATTCAGGAGCGCCAGGGACTTGCGAATCGAGTCCGTGAACGGAGCAATAACCAATGAGTAGCTATGCTTGATGTGTCGCCAGCCCCTGATAGCAACATCGTGAAAGGAGGTGTTTGAAATGCAACTCATCACGTTGAAAATCGATAAGCCGGAAGTGACGAACTTCATTTTGGGTCAGACGCACTTCATCAAGTCCGTCGAGGACATCCACGAAGCGCTGGTCAATGCCGTGCCCGGTATCCAGTTTGGCGTGGCCTTTTGTGAAGCCTCCGGCAAATGCCTGGTGCGGTGGTCTGGCACCGATGCCTCAATGATCGAGCTTGCGCAGAAGAATGCAAAAGCCATCGCCGCAGGCCATAGCTTCATCGTTTTCCTGGGCGACGGTTTCTATCCGCTGAACGTGTTGAACACCCTCAAAATGGTCCCGGAGGTATGCCGTATTTTTTGTGCAACGGCCAATCCAACCGAGGTGGTTCTCGCCGAGACGGAACAAGGGCGCGCCATCCTGGGCGTCGTGGATGGTTTGCGTGCCACTGACATTGAAGGCGATGAAGACATCCTGTGGCGCAAGAACCTGTTGCGGCAGATTGGCTACAAGCAGTGAGGCGGGTGCCGGGTCTCGACTGATTCGTCTCCGATGAACCGCCCCCCACCGCGCCGGTCAAGCAGTCCCTCATATAAAACCAATAGGAATAATAAAATAATTATTAATTCCTTTGAAGAATATAAACAATCTCCTATAACTGTCCGAAACCGGACACCTCGCAAGTGTTCCCTGGCAAACAGCACTTCAACAAAAATTGCCCGGCAGCAACACACCAACCAAAAAAAATCAAATAAAACCCTTTAGTTTCATATAGATAAATATTGGTTCGGTTCTTGCTGAGTACTGCCACCGACTCTGTTTGTAGAGCGACAGCACAGGAATCAGACAATGACTGCCCCCTTGAACGTAATCGCAGTATCCGGCGGTGCCTACCGCCCTTCTCGTACCCAGGTTCTCAGCCAGGCCATTCTCGACGAGGTCGCAAACCGTCTGAATATCGTTGGCCGGGTCATCGAGCTTGCCGATCTCGCCCGCGCCGTGGGTGGCGCCCTCAGCCGCAAAGAGCTACCTGCCGAAGTCGAGGCACAGTTGCAGGCCATCGAAAACGCCGACCTGTTGATTGTCGCTTCGCCGGTTTATCGCGGTTCCTATCCGGGCCAGTTGAAGCACCTGTTTGACCTGATCGGCCAGGACGCCCTGATCGACACGCCGGTGCTGCTCGCCGCTACTGGCGGCAGCCCTCGTCACGCGCTGGTGATCGATCACCAGTTACGGCCGCTGTTCAGCTTCTTCCAATCGCTGACCCTGCCGTTGGGCGTGTATGCAAGCGAATCCGACTTCAGCAATTACCGTATCAACTGCGACCTGCTCCAGGCCCGCATCGGCCTGGCCGTAGAACGCGCCCTGCCATTTTTCAGCAGCCACCAACGCTTGCGCCAGAGCGCCTGAGGAGCAGAACGATGAATGTTTTCTGGTTCCTCCCAACCCACGGCGACGGGCACTTCCTTGGCACCAGCCAGGGCGCTCGCCCGGTGACCCTCAACTACCTCAAGCAGATTGCCCAGGCGGCGGATGGCCTGGGCTATTACGGGGTGTTGATTCCGACCGGGCGCTCCTGCGAGGACTCGTGGGTCATTGCATCGGCCCTGGCCCCGCTGACCGAACGCCTGCGCTATCTGGTGGCGATTCGCCCGGGGATCATCTCGCCAACGGTGTCCGCACGCATGGCCGCCACCCTTGACCGGTTATCTGGCGGGCGCTTGCTGATCAATGTGGTGACCGGTGGTGACCCCGACGAAAACCGTGGCGATGGCATCCACCTCAGCCATGCCGAGCGTTATGAAGTCACCGACGAATTCCTGCAGATCTGGCGCCGGGTGCTGCAAGGTGAATCCGTGGATTTCCATGGCAAGCATTTCCAGGTGGAAAACGCCAAGGCGCTCTATCCACCCGTGCAGCGACCTTACCCCCCGCTCTACTTCGGTGGCTCTTCGGACGCGGCCCATGACCTGGCGGCCGAGCAGCTCGATGTTTATCTGACGTGGGGTGAGCCGCCGGCTGCGGTGGCCGAAAAGATCGCCGATGTCCGCGCCCGTGCAGCCAGGCATGGACGGACCGTGAAGTTCGGTATCCGTCTGCATGTCATCGTGCGCGAGAGCGCAGCCGAAGCCTGGCAGGCCGCCGACCGACTGATCGAGCACATATCCGACGAGACCATTAGCGCTGCGCAAAAGTCATTCGCACGCTTCGACTCCGAAGGCCAGCGTCGCATGGCCGCCCTGCATGACGGTCGCCGGGACAACCTGGAAATCGCCCCCAACCTGTGGGCTGGCGTCGGTCTGGTGCGCGGTGGCGCAGGCACGGCACTGGTCGGCGATCCACAACAGGTGGCCGCACGCATCAAGGAATACGCAGACCTTGGCATCGAAAGCTTCATCTTTTCCGGTTATCCGCACCTCGAAGAAGCCTATCGCTTTGCCGAACTGGTGTTCCCGTTGCTACCCGAACCTTATGCCAACCTGGCAGGCCGGGGAGTGACCAATCTCACCGGGCCCTTCGGCGAAATGATCGCCAATGATGTCCTGCCACGGACACAGAACGCATGAACCTGTCACCCACCAGCCACCACAGAACCAACGAGGAATTGCGCGTGAGCCCCCAACCACAAACGACTGTACTGAGCCCCTTGCAGATCGCGCGCAAACTGGCCGCCACCTTCGCGCAAACCGCCGCCGAACGGGACGAGCACGGCGGTACGCCGAAGGCCGAGCGCGATGCCCTTCGCCACAGCGGCTTGCTGGCCCTGAGCATCCCCACCCGGTTCGGTGGCCTGGGTGCCGACTGGAGCGAGACACTCGGCGTAGTCCGTGAGTTTGCCAAGGTCGACAGCTCGATCGCCCACGTCTTCGGCTTCCAGCACCTGATGCTGGCAACCGTGCGCCTGTTCTCGCGGCCCGAACAATGGCAACCCTGGTTCGAACAGACCGCCCGCAACAACTGGTTTTGGGGCAATGCCCTCAACCCGCTCGACACCCGCACCGTGGTGAAATCGTTTGATGGATGGCGTGAGTTTTCCGGCAAGAAAAGTTTCTGCTCCGGTGCCAGCGACTCGGAAATGCTGATCGCTTCAGCGGTCGACGAAAACGCCGGCGGCAAGCTGCTGATCGCTGCCATTCCCAGTGGCCGGACCGGCATCACCCTGCATGGCGACTGGGACAACATGGGCCAGCGGCAGACGGACAGTGGCAGCGCCACCTTTGAACGCGTACGGGTGGAAGAGTCTGAGCTGCTGCTTGATCCAGGCCCCCTGAGTACGCCGTTTGCCTGTCTGCGCCCACTGATCGCCCAACTGCACTTTGCCCACATTTTCCTCGGCATCGCCGAAGGGGCGTTCGAGGAAGCACGGCATTACACCCTCAAGGAGGGACGCCCGTGGTTCACCTCCAAGGCCCGCCATGTCAGCGAGGATCCCTACATCCTGCGCCACTACGGCGAGTTCTGGGTCGGCCTGGAAAGCGTGCGTGTGCTGGTTGAGCGTGCCGCGGCACAACTCGACGAAGCCTGGCGCAAGGGACACGGCCTGGGCAGCGAAGAGCGTGCGCAACTGGCGCTTTCGATCGCCTGCGCCAAAGTGGCAGCGACCCGTACCGGCCTCGATCTGTGCACCCGTCTGTTTGAAGTCACCGGGGCGCGGGCGACTCATGCCTCACTGCGGTTCGACCGTTATTGGCGCAACCTGCGCACCCAGACGCTGCATGACCCGGTGGACTACAAGATTCACGAACTGGGTGACTGGGCGCTGAACCAGAACCGCCCTACCCCTACTTTTTACTCATGAGCGAGGGAGCCCATGCAACTGCTGACTCTGCCCCCATCCCCATCGTTGGCGACGTCGATCCGCGCCACCGCCCAGGTCTTCGAAGACCCCAAGTCGCAAGCCTTGCTCGCCCATTTGCAACAGGTTGCGCCGAGCGAGGCCAGCGTCCTGATCATTGGTGAAACCGGAACCGGGAAGGAGTTGGTCGCACGCCATATCCATAACCTCAGCCGGCGAAGCCAGGGTCCGTTTGTGGCCGTCAACTGCGGCGCCTTTTCCGAATCACTGGTCGAGGCCGAACTGTTCGGCCATGAGAAAGGCGCCTTCACCGGCGCCATCAGCGCCAAACCGGGCTGGTTCGAAGAGGCCAACGGCGGCACCTTGTTCCTCGATGAAATTGGCGATCTGCCAATGCCTGTACAGGTCAAGCTGCTGCGTGTGCTGCAGGAGCGTGAAGTGGTTCGGCTGGGGTCGCGCAAGAGCATCGCGATCAACGTCCGGGTGTTGGCGGCGACCAATGTGCAGCTGGAGAAAGCGATCAACGCCGGACATTTCCGCGAGGACCTCTACTACCGCCTCAACGTGGTCAGCCTGCATCTGCATCCGCTGCGTGACCGCCCCGGCGACATTCTGCCCCTGACCCGACACTTCATCCGCACCTACAGCGAACGCCTGGGATATGGGCAGATTGCCCTGAGTGCCGACGCCGAATGCAAGCTGGCTGACTATGGCTGGCCCGGCAACATTCGCGAACTGGAAAACGTCATCCACCACACCTTGCTGATCTGCCGCGACGGTCTCGTGCGGCAGGAGGATCTGCGCCTGTCGAACTTGCGTATCGAGCGCCAGGAAGAAAGAGTCAGCACCGCCGAAGAATCGGCCCAGGCGCTGCTGCAACGGGCGTTCAAACGGCTATTCGAAGAACACCAGGGGGCGCTTTACGAGAAGGTCGAGGACAGCTTGCTGCGCGCCGCCTACCAGTTCTGCCATCACAACCAGGTGCATACCGCCAGCTTGCTCGGTCTCTCGCGCAACGTGACCCGGGCACGCCTGATTGCCATCGGTGAACTGGTGGTCAACAAACGTCGCACCACCGATCACGAGCCGGACAATCGGGTTATCCAGCTATCGATTTGATTGCCCGGCACTGCCGCCGCCGAAGGCCGACTCAGGCGCCGGCCTGCTCGACCCGATCGGCAATCTGTCGTGCCTGTTGCAGCAACACGTCCAACCCACCAACGGCGGCCTCCACGCGCACCCGCAGGCAACCCAGCGCGCGACCCTGGATGCGCTCGATACCACCTTGCACCAAATGCGTCCGGCAGCCGAACAGCGCGGCGATGGCCGACAGCTCCGGCTCGTGGCCGCTGGCACCGGTGTAGTGCAGATCCAGCAGTATTTCGGCCGGTTCCTGTGCTGATGGCTCCGGCGCTGACGACACGTCATGATCAGCAGGCAGCAACGTGCCAAGCAAGGCGCGGGTGACGTGGTGTCGAGGGTCACCGAACACTTGCCAGACGTCGCCCTGCTCCACCACCCGGCCATGCTCCATGACCACCACACGGTCACACAGATCGCGGATCACCTCCATCTCGTGGGTGATCAGCACGATGGTCAGCCCCAGGCGCCGATTGATATCGCGCAGCAACGCCAGAATCGCCTGGGTACTCTCCGGATCGAGTGCCGAGGTTGCCTCGTCGCACAGCAGCAAATCGGGCTGCAACACCAGCGCACGGGCAATGCCGACCCGCTGTTTTTGCCCGCCGGAGAGTTGTGCCGGGTAAGCGTCACGCTTGTCCTCCAGACTCACCAGACGCAACAGTTCGTCAACTCTTCGCTCGCGCTCGGCGCGCCCGATGCCCGCCAGTCGCAGCGGCAGGCCAACGTTGTCGCCGACGGTCCTGGAGGCCATCAAGTTGAAATGCTGGAAAATCATCCCGGTGCGCTGGCGCAAACCGGCCAGGCGTGCGCGATCGAAGCCGACGATATCCTCGCCCTCGATCAATACCTGGCCGCTGCTCGGTTGTTCCAGACGGTTGAGTGAGCGCAGCAGCGAGGATTTTCCGGCGCCGCTGCGACCAATGATGCCGAACACTTCACCGCGGCGAATGTCCAGATTGATGTCGTGCAACGCTTGCACGCTCTGCTGCCCGACCCGGTAATGCTTGCCCAGCCCCACCAGGCGTATATGCACGGCAGCGGCCAGGGCCTGCGGATTGAAACTGACCATGAATGAAAGTCCTGCACAAACAAAAGTGACCACGCCCCCGACACCCGCGGGGCGTACGCTAAAACGCGTGCACCGGCACCTCACGGCACCGGTGGCACGCCGGCCACCGGTCAGAAGCCGGGAGCGATCTGGCCCTTGTAGCGAGTCAGGATGAAATCGCGCACTTGCGGCGAGTTCAGTGCCTTGGCCAGTTTCTGGATGCCGGGATCTTTGATGTTGTCCGGGCGGGCGACCAGGAACTCGACGTACAGGTCCTTGCCCTTCTCGACGATCAGCGCGCTGTTGGTGTCGATACCGGCCTCCAGTGCGTAGTTGGCAAATACGAAGGCCAGATCCACCTGGCTGACCGCACGGGCCAGCAACGCACCTTCCAGTTCACGTATCTTCAGCTTGTGCGGGTTTTCGGCGATATCGTGTTGCGTCGACAGGGTATTGCTCGGGTCCTTGAGCTTGATCAACCCCGCCTCGTGCAACAACACCAGTGCGCGCCCGGTATTCACCGGGTCGTTGGGGATGGCGACACTGGCGCCTTCCGGCAGATCGGCCAGTTTCTTGATCCGGGTCGAATAGGCACCGAAAGGCTCGATGTGCACACCCACTACCGGCACCAGATCGGTATGGCGGGTCTTGTTGAAGTCATCGAGGAACGGCCGGTACTGGTAGTAGTTGGCGTCCAGGTTTTTCTCGGCCAGTTGCAGGTTGGGCTGGATGAAGTCGCTGAAGACTTTGATATCCAGATCGACACCTTCTTTGGCGAGCGCCGGTTTGACGAATTCCAGAATCTCCGCGTGCGGAACCGGGGTGGCACCCACCACCAGCTTTTCGTTGGCGTGGGCGCTCAGGGATAAAACGGCAGCGAGGGCGGCCAGGGTCTTTTTCATGCTCATGACTCCAGAATGATCGAAAAGTGGCCGTCGTGAGGTGGACGTAAGGCCTGCAGCAGCGGTACCCGGCTGCTGCGTTCGGGTATGCAGGGCGCTCAGCGCCTTGTGTAATGTCGTACCAGGCGATCGCCGCTCATCTGCAACGCCTGCACCAGCAGGATCAGCAGCAGCACGGTGACCACCATCACATCGGTCTGGAAACGCTGGTAACCGAAACGAATCGCCAGGTCCCCAAGGCCACCACCGCCCACCACCCCGGCCATGGCGGTGTAATCCACCAGCACGATGGCGGTCACCGTGACTGCGGCGATCAGCCCGGTGCGGGCTTCAGGCAGCAGTGTGTACAGGATGATTTGCGGGGTACTCGCGCCCATTGATTGCACGGCTTCAACCAGACCGCGATCGACTTCGCGCAAGGCACTTTCCACGAGCCGGGCAAAGAACGGCGTACACCCGACCACCAGTGGCGGAATGGCGCCGCGTACGCCCAGCGAAGTTCCGGTGACCAGGGTGGTCACCGGGATCAGCACGATCAACAGGATGATGAATGGCATCGAGCGCAGCACGTTGGCCACCACCGACAACAGCCGGTAGAGCCGAGGCGACTCGAGCAACTGGCGCTGGCCCGTCAGGTACAACAGCACGCCGAGCGGCATCCCCAGCAACACCGTGCAGCCCAATGCCACGCCGAGCATGCTCGAGGTGTCCAGGCAAGCCTCGGCCACTTCGCTCCAGTTGACATGGGCGAACCACTCGTTCATCGCCGCTCTCCCGCTCGCAAGGCCGCTACCGGATGCGGCGCAGCCAGCCGATCGCCCTGACCGAAGAGCTTGTGACGCAGGGTGCCCTCCTCGTACTCATGTTTGAACAGCCCCCGTGCCTGCAACTCCGGCACCAGCAGATCGACCACTGCCTCAAAGGTCTCGGGTGCGACCACGCTGGCCAGGTTGAAGCCGTCAACACCGGTCTCCTCGACCCACTCCTGTAGCTGATCCGCCACCGTCTGCGCCGAGCCCACCAGGATCGGGCCGTCACCACCGATCGCGCAGTAGTCGGCAATTTCCGCGGTGGTCCAGGTTCGATTCGGGTCGGCGCGGGTGAACGCCTCGACGGCCGACTGGATGGCATCGCTGGGCACTTCACGCAGCACCTGGTCCCGCGTGTATTCGCCGAAATCGATCCCGGTCCACCCCGACATCAAGGCCAGGGCACCGCTCGCACTGGCGTACTCGCGGTACTCGCGCAAGCGCTCCAGGGCCTCGGCGTCCGTCGCGGCGACGATGACCGTGAGCTGCTCGAAAACCAGCACCTGATCGGCCTTGCGACCGGCCGCCTGAACCGCGGCGCGCAGCTGCGCGACCTGTTGTTTGAGCACCACCTTGCTCGGCGCGGCGACAAACACGCACTCGGCATTCGCCGCTGCGAACACCCGACCACGGCTCGACGCGCCGGCCTGGTAGATCACCGGAGTGCGCTGTGGCGATGGTTCGCTGAGGTGGAAGCCGGGCACGGTAAAGAACTCGCCCTGATGATCGATGCCGTGCACCTTGCGCGGATCGGCGTAAACTCCGCTGGCGCGGTCGGCCTGCACCGCGCCCTCCTCCCAGCTGGCTTCCCAGAGCTTGTAGCAAACCTGCAGGTACTCCTCGGCCAGCGCATAGCGCTGATCGTGGGACAATTGCCGCTCCTGGCCCATGTTTCGCGCGCCACTGCTCAGGTAGGAGGTGACGATGTTCCAGCCTGCACGTCCCGACGTCAGGTGATCGAGGGTCGACATGCGCCTGGCGAACGGAAACGGATGCTCGAACGACACCGACGCGGTGACGCCAAAGCCCAGATGGCGAGTGGCTGCGGCCATTGCCGGCACCAGCTGCAACGGATCGTTGACCGGCACTTGCGCCGCACTGCGCAGCGCCTCGTCGGCACTCCCCTGGTAGACGTCATAGACGCCGAGCACATCGGCGATGAACAGGCCGTCGATCTTGCCGCGCTCCAGGGTTTTCGCCAGTTCGATCCAGTAATGGATGTCGGTGTAGCGCGTGGACTGATCACGCGGGTGCCGCCACTGGCCGGGCGACAAATGCCCTACGGTATTCATGCTGAAGGCGTTGAGACGAATTTGCTTGGGCATCTGCGCGACCTCAAGACCAGTCATGGCGAGGAGGCTTGATGCCGTTGAGCAGCCAGTTGCCAATCACGTGGTACTTCCAGCGCACCGGGTCGTGCAGGGTATGAACCCGCGCGTTACGCCAATGGCGATCGAGGTTGTGCTTGCGCAGCGTCGACCGGGTGCCACCCAGTTCGAACAGCTTGTTGCTGGCCTCGATGGCGATTTCGGTGGTCAACACCTTCGCCCTGGCCACCGCCAGCGATGCCTGCGCGACTGACTGCTCATCGGGCGCCGACCGGGCCTGGTCGAGCACAAGGCCCGCACGCTCCAGCAACGCCTCGGCAGCTTCCAGACGGATATCCAGTGCGCCGACCTGAATGATGGTCAACGGATCTTCACTGGCCTTTTCCACCCCGGCATCGATCCATGGCCGCGCCTGCTCACGCACAAAGCCGATGGTGTCGTGCATTGCCGCACGGGCAATGCCCGCATCAATGGCCGCCGTGGTGATCTGCGCAAAGGGCCCGGCCAGGGTCGGGCGTTCATAGGAGCGGTAAGTCGGGAACAGGTTGAAGGCCGGCACCCACAGCCCCTCGACCAGCACGGTGCCGCTGGAGGTGGTGCGCTGACCGATGCTGTCCCAGTCGTCCACTACGTTCAAACCCTCGGCATGGCGCGGTACGAAGGCCAGTTGTGCACGGTCTTCGCTGTCCAGGGCCAATACACCCAACCAATGGGCATAGAGCGACCCGGTGCAGTAACCCTTGCGCCCATCGATGCGATAACCCTCGCCCTCTGCGACCAGCCGGGTACGGATGTCCTGCACGTTCTTGCCACCGGTTTCCGACAGCGCGTTGGCGAAGCGATTACCCGCAAGTGCCAGGTCGAAGAAGAACCGCTTCTGATCGTGACTGCCCTGCAAACGGATGTCTTCCAGCAGGCAGTAATGGTTCTGCGGTATCTGGCCAAGGGATGGGTCGGCCGCCGAGACAATCGCGATGACCCGGGCCAGGGTCGCATAAGACACCTGCGCGCCACCGTACTCCCGAGGCACCGTAATGCCCCACAGTCCACTGTTGGAAAAAGCATCGACCACCTCGGCCGGCACCTGTCGCGCCAGATCGCGCTCGGAGGCGCCAGCCTGCAACAGCGCAGCGATTTCATGGGCAATGCGAATGGCTTCGGCATCATCACGGATCACATGGGCCGAAGGTGGATTGATCGGGTATGCGGCTGAAACTGACATGGATTCCTCACTCTATCGGTGGCTCCGCCAACGGCCGCACAGTCCTGCAAATGACTGTCGGTACGGAGCCTTACCCGGATGGAGCACGATCCATGCCATGACATTTAATCGTTAAATATCAATATCTTATAAAAAACAGCGGAAACCGGAATAGCCAGCCAGACACTTGCTGTTGAAGCACTGTTGAGTATCCAACAGTGGCTGGCCATTCCCGGCTACGCCAATTCAGCGGGAAAACAGCGCGAACGGTTGCGCCAATGCGGCCTCGTCTTGAAACTCAGGCCGGCTTGAAACAGTACGCAGCCAGTTTGTTCCCATCGAGATCCCGCGCGTAAGCCGCATAGGCGTCAGGTGCCCAGCCTCGCGGACCCGGTGCACCTTCGTCGGTGCCGCCACTGGCCAGCGCCGCGGCGTGGAAAGCGTCAATGGCGGCACGATTCGGCGCCTCGAAGCTGATGGTGACACCGTTACCCACGCTGGCCGGGGCGCCGTTCGCCGGCTTCAGAACGAAGAAGGACGGGGCGCTCTCACCCCAGATCGATCCATTCTCGTCCAGATCAGCGATGCGTTTTTGGCCCAGGGTACCCAGGACATTGTCATAGAAGCTGCGCGCTTTTTGCAGGTCGTTGGTACCGACGGTCACATGAGTGAAAATGGTCATCTTTGTGCTCTCTTTAGTGTAGATACGGTGGGTTGATGTTGCAGGTTTTCGCGCCTTTGACTCGCCCTGACGGGCTTCGCCAATCTGTTGAGTCAGCGATCGAAATGGATAACGGTGCGGATGCTTTCGCCTTGGTGCATCAGGTCGAAGGCTTTGTTGATCTCCTCGAGCCCCATGGTGTGGGTAATGAAACTGTCCAGAGGAATCTCGCCCTTTTGCGCGTTCTCGACATAGCTGGGTAGCTCGCTACGTCCTTTCACACCGCCAAATGCCGAGCCGCGCCAGACGCGCCCGGTCACCAGCTGGAAAGGACGGGTACTGATTTCCTGTCCTGCGCCGGCGACGCCAATGATCACCGACTCGCCCCAGCCCTTGTGGCAGCACTCCAGGGCGGCGCGCATCAGATGGACGTTGCCAATGCATTCGAAGGAGTAGTCCACACCGCCCTCGGTCATCTCGATGATCACGTCCTGGATCGGCCTGTCATGATCCTTGGGATTGATGAAATCGGTAGCCCCCAGTTGCCTGGCAATGTCGAACTTGGCCGGGTTGATGTCGATCGCGATGATCCGGCCGGCCTTGGCCATGGTCGCACCGATAATGGCTGCCAGGCCGATGCCTCCCAGACCGAAGATTGCCACGCTGGCTCCCTCCTCCACCTTGGCCGTATTGATCACCGCGCCAATGCCGGTGGTCACACCACAACCGAGCAGGCAGACCTTCTCCAGTGGCGCATCCTTGGGGATTTTGGCCAGGGAAATTTCGGGAAGCACGGTGTATTCGGAGAAAGTCGACGTGCCCATGTAGTGGAAGATTGGGCGCCCCTCATAAGAGAACCGACTGGTGCCATCGGGCATCAAGCCTTTGCCTTGAGTGGCACGGATCTTCTGACAAAGATTGGTCTTGCCGGATGTGCAGAATTTGCACTCGCCACATTCCGGGGTGTAGAGCGGGATCACATGGTCGCCCACCGCCAGTGAAGTGACCCCCTCGCCAACCGCTTCGACGATACCGCCGCCTTCGTGGCCAAGAATGACGGGGAAGATCCCTTCGGGATCGGCGCCAGACAACGTAAACGCATCGGTATGGCAGACGCCGGTTGCGATGATCCGCACCAGCACTTCCCCGGCCTGCGGGGGTGCCACATCGACTTCGACGATTTGCAGAGGCTGGTTCGCCGCGAAGGCGACGGCCGCTCGTGATTTGATCATGTTCATGATTCCCGGACGCAAAGAGACGCCGTTCCTGTGTAGAAACAGTCAAGAGATGGTGTTCAGAGGGGCGTAACAGAGGGCGGGCGTCCTTGCCCTTGAGGCCGATTAGAGCGATGCCTCGATCTTTTTTGCTGCGGCTTCGTCGACCCAGGCATGCCAGATTTCCGGGTGTTCCTTGAGGAACATTCTGGCCAGCTTCGGCGATTCGATGCGTTCCCGGGTCATCCTCGCCAGATTCTGATTCAACAAGTCGATGGGAATGTTGACCTTCTCCAGTACCGAGACCAGTTCAGGAGCCTGTTCATGAAAAGCCTTGGAGAGTCCAACCATGGTGATGACGTCTTTGTTGGCGCCGGTCTTTTCCTCCAGCCTTATCGCATCGATCTGCCCCATCAACGGCGTCGGTGACCAGTAGTAGAACAGTACCGGTTCACCGCGCTTATAGCTGGACAAGACAGCCGCATCCAATGCGGCACCAGTGCCTGGACGGAAATTCGTGAACGTGTTTTCAAGGCCATACTCTTTCAACATCTCGGTATTGTCCTGCTCACAAATCCAGCCCGCAGGACAGTTGTAGAAGCGGCCCTTGGACGGTTCCTCCGCATCGTGAAAAACACTCGCGTACTTGCTCAGGTCAGCGACGGTCCTGAGGTCGGGCGCCTGCGCTGGCCGGTTACGTTTAGCGTCCCCTTCAACGACGTAACGCGGCACATACCAGCCCTGAGTCGCACCAATGATCGGAGCGCCAACCCCGACAACCTTTCCGGCCGCCGCCGCCTTTTTCCAGACTTCGCTGCGCTCCATCCACTCTTCGCCAAACACCTGAATGTCATTGCCGGCCAGTGCGGTTTCAAGAATGATGGTGTTACCCACCAACTGATCCGTTGCACAGCCATAACCATCCTTGAGCACGATCATCATGATGTCGGTAAGGAGCATCCCGCTCTCCCAGTTCAGACCGGCAAATTTCACCGACTTGCCCGATTCACACCACCCTGATGCCTGGCTTGAAGCACTACCGACAAGCAAGCCAAGGGTGAGCAAAGAGGCCAACAAACTCTTCCTGTTTTTCATGATCAGACGCTCCGAATCATTATTATTGGGGGGGGGCGAACTGTTGTGTGCGACACAGGAGCAAACGAGTCCATCAGATTCAGTATGGACAAGTACGTGCGCAAACACGTGAGGCGAAGGCGTGAATCAATTGCTTTTATGGTTATTGGCGAAGCTCAAGCTAATGGATCTACAGACGTACGCCCGTAGAACAATTGGCGCGCATAAGCACTGAATTCGACATCGGGCTGGTCCACGTACGCAAACACCGCGTTGAGCCTCAGCCTGTCCCCTTCCACCGGCGTGACCCGGTGCAATGAATAGCGGCCGCGGAACAATGTCAGGGTGCCAGGCACTTGAGGCAGGACCTCTACCTGCTGTGTTTGCGAGTCATCGAGGAATTGCCTGACCGCGTCATAGCAATCGTCGCTTTCATTGCGCAGCATCCGCACATACTCGAAATCCCCACCGGCGCTTGCAGCCTGAAGGGACAGCGTGACGCTGAAGTCGGAACGATCAAAGTGCCACCCCAACTCCTGCCCTGCCGTGAAGCCCTGCAAGTTAAGGGCGGCCAATGGATCGGCATGACGATAGAGCGTGTCCAGAGCCAAAACATCTTTGATGAAAGCAAGGACTTCGTCCGACCCATAGATCTGCCGGATCAAATGGTCGGCAGGAATATCGGCATAGGCAACCGTGTCTTTTGCCGTGTTCATCAAGCGTCGTAGCGGATGTTGCGGATCAACGCTTTCATCCTGGGGTTTGAAATAAACCGTGTGGTTTTCCCGAAAATGAAACATGCGCGAGTGCAGTGTAAGTGTCTGCTGCGCCATCGCGACAACCGATGGATCGCGCACAAAACCCGGAAAGATCGCAACGCCCTCTTGTCCCAGCAACGACTGACTGTGAGTGACCAGTGCGAGATAAGCGGGGCTGGTGCGATTGGTGATTGGGTAACGCTCGAGATCGACGAGATCGCCCAGGGTTAGCGCAGGTGTGAAAGGCAGGGTAGTCATTGTTGTTGGTCTCCGTTGGCTCTGCTGGATTCAGATTGCATCGGCACCAAAAACAAGTCACGCTCATAATTTTACGCAATTTTGTGAATTATTTTCAGGTCGTATTCCCATGAGACTGACGCTGGATCACTTGGTGATGTTGCAAACCCTGTCGGAAGTCGATTCGATAACCGCGGTGGCCGAACGTTTATGGCTGACACCTTCAGCCGTCAGTCACCGCATACGCGAAGCGGAGCGGCGGCTAGGTGTGAGCCTGACGGAAAGATCGGGAGGAAAGCTCAGGCTCAGCCCTGCCGGCGTGCGCCTGGAACGGGCCGCCAAAGACATCATCGCCATACTCAATGAGGCTGAGTCCGAGGCCCGGTCCATGGCCGGTGGCGTCACAGCGTTTGTCCGTATGGGTGTCACCTCCTACGGCCCGTTTCGCTGGATTCCAAAGTTCATCAAGCACTACTCAAGTCTTCGACCAGATATCGAAATCACACTGGTGACCGTGCCCCGTAACGACGTTTACGCGAGCCTGATGCAAGGCAGACTGGATGTGTCCATTATCGATGACGGCATGGTGCCTAGCGGTGTCGCCAGGTTGCCGCTTTTTCGGGACGACCTGATTGCAATCATGGCAACCGATCACCCCCTTGCGGGAAGGAAAAATATCTACGCGCAAGACTTCAAGACTTACAACCTGGTGACGTATTCGACCGATCGCGCCAGTGGCTGGGAGTACGACCGTTTCTTCGCCCCCGCCAGCATCTTGCCGCGCCGCATGATCACGGTGGAGTTGATCGAAGCCATCGTCGAACTGGTCCGTTCGGGATACGGAATCAGCATATTACAACGGGATTTGGTAACCCCCAGCCTGGAGCGTGGGGAGCTTGCGTGGGCCGCCCTGAATGACGGCCTGGATATCGCCTGGAACGCAATCGTTCGCCCCTCGGAACGGGAAGATAGTGAGGTCAGTAAAATGGTTACAGAGCTTGATACCTGGATTAAATATGCAGGAAATACCGGGCATGGCTAATTCCGGGTTAGCGCGTGAAAATCGTTTCTTTGGGTCAATTACAGTCTTTCGCATCAGGTAGCTACCGACCAGAAGCGCTCGTCCACCCACTGCCCCCTTGAACACAACGCTCAACTGCCCTGGTTGCCTGGCCATAGCGTCCGCGGAATACATACGGTCCCATCCAGTAGCAATCGGGCTGTTCTCATCAGACCGCAACTCATCAGACGATCATGCCCAGGACGCAATTCTACGGTGAACTCTCCCGAGGGGTGTTCAACCGAGAGTTGCTTGACGTCACCCTCAACGACACACGCCACACCCGCCGCCACACTGCCCTCGACCAGGCAGGCAACCGCCACACTGACCGCACCGAACACGCCGATGCTGGTATGGCATCGGTGCGGAATGAAGGTGCGGGTGCTGAGTGCCCCACCCGCTTGTGCTGGCGCAATCAGGCACATCTTGGGCACATTGCGCTGGCTCACGTCCCCCAGATCCATGCGTGGACCGGCCTGCAATCGGATCGATTCAAGTCGGGCCTTCAACCCGGTGTCGGCATCCAGTTGCTCAGGGTGCTCGTAGCCACTGAGCCCGAGGTCTTCGGCGCGGATAACAATGACCGGCATGCCATTGTCGACACAGGTGACCTCGACACCATCGAACACATCGACAGCGTTACCGGTGGGTAGCAATGCGCCGCAACTGGAGCCGGCGATGTCCTTGAACTCAACGACCAGCGGCGCACCGCTGCCGGGCACACCGTCAATACGTGCTTCGCCAGAATAGCTGACGGTACCCTCCGGCGTCGGTATATGAGCAATCGCGATCTGCCCGGTGTTTTCCATGAAAATGCGCACCGGGGTCACATCACCCGCCGCGGGCACCAGTCCGCGCTCAATGGCAAACGGCCCGACACCGGCGAGAATGTTGCCGCAGTTCTGGCCGTAATCGACACGCGGTTCATCGACCAGTACCTGGGCGAAAAGGAAGTCGACGTCGGCTTCGGCGCGCGCGGAAGGTTTGATGATCGCCACCTTACTGGTGAGTGAGTCGCCGCCACCAATGCCATCGATTTGTCGCGCATCCGGCGAGCCCATGACCGCCAGCAGTACGCGATCTCGAAGCGCTTGCTCATCGGGCAAGTCGCGGGCCAGGAAGTAAACGCCTTTCGACGTCCCGCCACGCATCAACAGGCAAGGAATACGTGTCTGGCCCATGCTCAATCTCCGAGTTCGTCAAGGCTGTCGACATAGCGCAAGCCCTTTTCCGCGAGCCGCTGGCGCATGTTGTATATGTCCAGCCCCAATTCGCCCTTGGCCAGACGCAACGCCTTCTGCTCTTCGAGGTCGGCGCGCGCACGACTGGCTTCGACAACCTGCGCAACTTCGCCGCGACGCACGATGACCACACCATCGTCATCGGCTACCACCACGTCGCCGGGGTTGACCAACTGACCGCCGCACACCAGCGGCAGGTTGACCGAACCAAGGGTCTCCTTGATCGTGCCCTGGGCGCTGATGGCGCGGGACCAGACCGGGAAGCCCATCTCGCGCAGGGTGTGGGTATCACGCACGCCGGCATCGATCACCAGGGCGCGCACGCCGTGGGCCTTGAGCGAAGTGGCGAGCAGGTCGCCGAAGTAACCGTCGGTGCACGGAGAACTGGGAGCAACCACCAGAATATCGCCGGGCCGGCACTGCTCCACCGCCACATGGAACATCCAGTTATCGCCCGGGGCAACCAGCACCGTCACCGCCGAGCCGCTGATGGCCGCCCCTCGTTGAATCGGTGTGATCGAAGACGTCAGCAGGCCTTTTCGCCCCTGCGACTCGTGGATGGTCGCGACACCGAAGCGCCCCAGCTCATCGACCAAAACCTGCTCGGCCCTGGCGATGTTACACACGACGACACCGGTTTTTCCGATCAGCTCGCTCATGCCAGATTCTCCGTCACGCGCGGGAAGATGCTCTGGTAACCCTCGCCATAAACGATGTCACGGCTGGAGGTGATGCCGACGTTGCGCTTGGCCTGCACACCTCGTTGCAGGGCGACACGAGTGTAGTACTCCCACAGGTGTTCCTGACCGGCCATGCACTGGATGGCGGCGTACTTTTTGTCCCAGACCGAGGTGATGTCCAGCAACACATCGGGGCGCCATTCGCATTGCTCGGGCTGGTGCGGCTCGAAGCTGTAGACCGGTGGTGCACCGACGATTTTCTCACCCGGCTTGTAGCCTTCGGCCTGGGCGACGATACGTGCCTCTTGCGTCAGGTTCATGGCCAACGGGTGATCGTAGTTGTACGGGTCTTTCAGCGAGTGGCTGAGGACGAACTCGGGCTGGACGCGACGAAACACGTCCGCCAGGCGAAACAGCGTTTCCTTGTCGGCACGCATCGGGTAATCGCCGATGTCGAAGAACTCGACACTGGCACCGAGGATATCCGCTGCGGCCTGAGCCTCCTGGCGCCGGGCGGTTTTGACTTTCTCTTCGCTCATCTCACCCTTGCGCCACAGCTTGGCGGACTCACCGCGCTCACCGAAGGACAGGCAGACGATGTGCACGGCATAACCCTGTTGTGCATGCAGCGCGATGGCACCGCCCGCGCGCCAGACGAAATCGGCAGAGTGGGCGCTGACGACCAGCGCGTTTTTCGGTGAATCGACCATTGCGGATACTCCTCCTGCGTTTCGAACGAGCATCGCACCGCGACCTGCTCCAGGAGTAATGCGTTGAAGTGTTGGAGGTATGCGTTTTTTTTATTGCTACTCAATCAGGGCGGCGGCATAGTCCAGCTCGAAATGACTATTTGAAGAGTCCGCGCCCCATGGAATCCACCGAACTGCCCAGCCTGATGCACGTACGCGCCTTTGTCCGGGTGGCTGATCACGGGAGTGTTTCCAGGGCCTCTGTGGCGCTATTTCGTGCTCAGTCAGTCGTGACCCGGTCGATCTCCGAGCTGGAGAGCCGTCTCGATGTGCCTTTGTTCGAACGCCACGCCAACGGTATGCGTTTGACCGCTTTCGGCGAGCGCTTGCTGCCTCGGGCGCGTCGCGTGCTGGCCGAGCTGGACAGTGTGCCGCGAATGCTGGATGGCGCGGACAAACGAGCGGTCGAGCCGCTGTACCTGTTCCAGGCCCGGCGCCTGCAAGTGTTCGTCAAACTCTGCGAAACCCGGCATATGCAGACCGTCGCCAGCCTGCTCGGCCTGAGCCAGCCGGCGATCAGTTCGACCATCAAGGTCATGGAAAACGGCTGCGGCCAAGCGCTGTTCGAGCGCACGCCTCGCGGATTGCAGCCAACCCGCGCCAGCCAGGAAATCCTCTTTCCGATCCGCCGGACGCTGAACGAATTGCGCCATATCGAGACCGATATCACCGCTCTGCGCGGCGTCTTGCAAGGCGTGGTGCATATCGGTGCCCTGCCCTTGGGTCGCACCCGTATATTGCCCGAGGCCATTGTGCGCATGATGGCCGATCATCCACAGATCCGGGTGATCACCAACGAAAGTCCGTTTGATTTGCTGGCGACCGATCTACGCGCTGGCGATGTTGATTTCATTTTCGGCGCCCTGCGCCCGGAAGCCTATGCCAGTGACCTTACCGGCGAGGCGCTGCTCACGGAAGACATGGTGGTATTGGCACGGCGTGATCATCCGCTCTATTCAAAAACGACCTTGCACGATGAACTCGGCGCGGCCCAGTGGGTGCTGCCACGTGCCGGCTCGCCAGCCCGGCGGATGCTCGATGAGTGCTTCACCCGATTCGGCATTGCGCCGCCCCGGCCGGTAGTGGAAAGCGGCGACATGGCAATCATTCGCGGGCTGTTGCTGCGCTCGGACATGCTCGCGGCAGTGTCCGCCCACCAACTGGAACAGGAGATTGCTTCGGGCGAGTTGTGCATCCTGCCGCTGGAGTTGAAACAGACCACCCGGGCCATCGGACTGACTTATCGCAGTGGTTGTCTGCACTCGCCCGTGGCGCAAGCCCTGATGGATGTGATTCGCCGGGTGATCCGCGAACAGCAAAATCTGCTTTGTGACTGACGCACAGCCATCGCGAGCAGGCTCGCTCCTACAATGGTTATTCGTCGTACACCGGGCCTGAGTACAACGCCAATCCACTGCTCGCGAAAAACGTCCGGACAACGCGTTCATTCAGACAGCACGCGTTATCGTTGATGTCCATCGCGAGCAGGCTCGCTCCTACATTGGTTGTTGTTCGTGCGCAGCGTTTGAATACAACGCCAATCCCCTGTAGGAGCGAGCCTGCTCGCGAAAAACGTCCGGAAAACACGTTCATTCAGACTGCACGCGTTATCGTTGATGTCCATCGCGAGCGAGCTCGCTCCTACAGCAGGCTGAAGGGATAGCTGACGATCAGGCGGTTTTCGTCGAACTCGTTGCTGCTGTAGTCGCGGCGAATACTGGAGTTGCGCAGGCGCAGGCTGAGGCTTTTGAAGGTGCCGCTCTGTACCGTGTAGCCCAGTTCGGACTCACGCCCCCATTCCTTGCCATCGGTGACGCTGCCCGTGTGCACATTGTCGCCGCTGATGTAGCGGTTCATCAAGGTCAGGCCGGGAATGCCCAGCGCGACGAAATTGTAGTCATGGCGCAGTTGCCAGGATTTCTCCCGGGCGTTGTCGTAGCTGCTGTTGTAGCTGTCGTTGGCCAGTGTTCCGCCGCTGGTGCCGTTGACCCGCATCCACGCATCATCACCGCTAAGTTTCTGCAGGCCGACGTAGAAGGTGTTGCCGCCATAGCGCGCAGAGAGAAGTACCGAGAGGGTACGGTTGTCCAGATCGCCGGCCCGCGCACTGCCATCCTCGCGCCCCCAGAAGTAACCGAGGTTCGCGCCCAACGTCCAGGCACCGAGTGGCTGGCTGTGGACCAGCTGCAAGTATTGCTGCTGATAGATATCCTTGAGCTCGGCATTCCACAGGCCGATCAAGGTACGCTTGTCGTTGAAGCTGTATTCACCGCCGACGAAGTTGAAGCGATCGGACGTGAACGCGGTTTTACCCTGCATGAACATGTCTTCCATGCTCGAGTCGTTGCGCGGGCTGTTCTGCCGAAACTGGCCGCCATACAGGGTCAAGCCATCGATATCCTGCGAGGTGACCTGGCCGCCGCGAAAGGTTTGCGGCAACGAGCGGCCGTCATCGGACCGCAAGATCGGCAGCACCGGCATCCACTCGCCGACCTTCAGTTCGGTTTTCCCCACTTTCATTTTTCCGGCGACCGCCAGACGGCCAAAGTCATCGGCAGGACGCCCATCGCTATCGAGTGGCAACAGCTGCGTACCCCCCGTGCCCTGCCCGCCATCAAGCTTGACCGAATAGAGCCCCAACACATCCACGCCAAATCCCACCGTGCCTTGGGTGAAACCGGAACGAGCATCGAGGATGAAGTTCTGCGTCCACTCTTCGGCTTTCCCTTGCGGGTACGCCGGGTTGGTGAAGTTGCGGTTGATGTAGAAGTTACGCAGGTTCAGATTGGCGCTGGCGTCTTCGATAAAACCTGAAGCCTGTCCTTCCAGAGGTAACACGCAAGCAACTGCCAGCGAGCAAACGACTCGATGATTAACGGTGATTTTCATTGTTATTGTTTTCCGGTTTTTGGGTAAAGGAATGCCCTGCGCCCTTATTTGCCGGGCACGGTGAGATCAAGCGAAAAATGGGTGATGGCGACCCGGGCAGGGTCGCCGAGAACTGACGGGGCCGTCGCCCCTGATGATCAGCGCGGTGCTTTACCCGCCACCGAGTAGAGCACCTGCTGGTTCCGGGTTTTCATGAACTCGTCCAGGCTCTGCCCACGCATCGCCGCGTAGACCTGCAAGTTGGGAATGCCGAGTACCGCAGCAAGCTTTTCCAATACGAAGAAGATCGCCCCGTACTGGATCAATCCGCGCCAGTCACGGCGCCGCAGCAGTTCGCGTTCCTCTTCGCTCAAGCGGCCTTCCTCGAACAGCGCCTCCGGGGCATCGAGAAAGCGTTGACGCCATTGCGGCTCGATCATGCGATGCAGGAATTTGTTCAGGCGATAACCCTTGGCACTGCGCTCCAGGGTGAACGGATAGGTCCCTTCAAGTTTCTCGATACCGACCAACTGGTGTTGCATATGCTGCAAATGGCGTGTGTTCACATCAGCCGGAACCGGCCGATCCTGGTTCTCCAGCAACAGTGTCGCGATGCCGGTCATGGACGGCAGGTAATAGTCCTGATGCAGGTTTTTCACCGTGGCCGACAAGGCGCCACGCATGATCAACCAGGTGATCACCTCCGAACCCTCCATGCCCCCGAGGGTGGCGTACTCGGCATGGGTCATCTCGGTCAGCCGTACCGGGTCGTTGACCAGCAGATCAATGAACTGCTCGTCCCACTGCGAATTATTGAAACCGCAACGCTCGCCATGCACCTGATGAGACACGCCACCGGTGGCGACAATGGCCACTTTCAGGTCTTCGGGATAGCTTTCAATGGCCCGGCGCAAGGCCAGGCCCAGCTTGTAGCAGCGCAAGGCGCTGGGGATCGGGAACTGCAACACGCCGACCTGCAGCGGCACGATTTCCACCGGCCATTCAGGTTCGCAAGGCAGCAGCGCCGACATCGGCGAGAAGAAACCGTGGTCCAGCGGCTTGTCGCGGAAGAAGCTCATGTCGAACTCGTCAGCCATCAGGCTTTGGCCAATATGCCGCGACAGCGCCGCATGCCCGCCGACCGCTGGCAGCGAGCGGGGGTTACCGCCCTCGTCCGCCACCTCGTAACGCTCATCGACCCCGAGGGAGAACGCACCATAGTGATCGAAGAAAAACGACGTCACGTGGTCGTTGAAGATGTAGAACAACACATCCGGTTGTTGCTCCTTCAACCACAGCTTGATCGGTTCGAAGCCTTCGAAGATCGGCGCCCAGGCGGCCTCATTCTGTTTGTCGTGATCGACGGCAAAGCCGATGGTGGGTGTATGGGATACAGCGAGGCCACCGATGATGCGTGCCATGATGAGTTCCTTTTTGCGAAGAAGATTATTGCGTCAGCAAGGCCTGGTTGGCCTGGCGCCGCGCATGACCGTTGGCCAGGATCGCCAGTGCGGCGATGAAGGCCGGCACGCTCAACAGGGCGAACAGCAACGGCAGGCCCAACCCGAGACTGAGCACCGCACCACCGATGAGAGAACCAAAGATAGCGCCGAAGCGACCGATGCCCAGCATCCAGCTCACGCCTGTGGCGCGGAAATCGGTCGGGTAGTAACCGGGAGCAAAAGCGTTGAGTCCGGTCTGCGCGCCGCTCATGCAAAAACCTGCCGCGACTACACCGAACGCCAACAGACTCGATTCCAGACTGAACGCCCCCAACAGCAGGATAAACACGCCGCCCAAGGCATAGGACGTGGCGATGACCCTGTTCGGATTGCGCCGGTCCATGGCCCAACCTACCGCAATCGCGCCGACCGTACCGCCAATCTGGAACAGGCCGGTGATGGTCGCCGCCCGCTCGATGGACAGGCCACCTTCGCGCAACAGGGTCGGCATCCAGCCCATGGTCAGGTAGATCACCAGCAGGCCCATGAAGTAGGTCATCCACAGTGCGACAGTGCCGAACCGAAAGCCCTCGGTGAACAGCATGCGCACCGGCGCTTTATGCTGTGCCTGAGGCTCGGTCATGGTGAATTTCGTGGTGGCCGAAAAGGTGCCACCCAACTTGTTCAGCACTTTGGCGATCTGTGCAGCAGGTGCATTGCGGGCCGCCAGGAAACGTGCGGATTCCGGCAACAGCAACCAGAGGAAAGGCAGCAACACCAGTGGCAGGATGCCGCCGACCAGCAACACCGATTGCCAGCCGTGCAATGGAATCAACCAGGCGGCGACCAAACCGCCCATTCCCGAGCCCATGTTGAAACCGGTGAACATGATGGTGATGAACAGCGAGCGGTTGCGCTCTGGCAGGTATTCGGCAAGCAGCGTGGTGGTGTTCGGCATCGCGGCGCCCAGGGCCACGCCGGTCAACAGCCGCAAGGCCGCAAGTTCGTAGGGGTTGCGGGCGAATGCACAGGCAAGACTCAGCACGCTGAATCCGGTCACCGCAAACAGCAGCACCTTCTTGCGTCCCAAGCGATCAGCGTAAGGGCCGGCCGTCAACGCACCAATGGCGAGCCCGACCATGCCCGCGCTCATGACCGGGCCGAATGCGGCTTTTGACAACCCCCATTCCTGAATCAGTGAAGGCGCGATAAACCCCATGACCGCCACATCGAGGCCATCGAATAGAACAATGAAGAAACACAGGCTCATGATGAGCCACTGGTACCTGGCAACCGGACGGTTATCGATCCACGCTTTGATGTCGACCGTTTCGTGACTCATGTTTTCACCTTGTTGTTTTTATAGAAATGCCGAACGGCTTGGGGATTGGCGCAGGCCAGAGGCCGCCCGACAGCCGAACGTTGAGCGTGACTTTAAAGCCGCAGGTGCCTGCCGCGCCTCTGGGAAATCCTTAAACGGGTATCTGTTTTGTTTATCGGATATTTGAGGCGTGCCGCGCGGCCATACAGGAATGCCGATAAAAAAAACCGATAACTGCTTAATGACTTCACAGGCGACGATCGGGAAACGCTTGCCTTAAGGTCGACGCTACTGCCTTGACGGCGGTAGCGGTGATTGACGCTCTGTAGCCGCACATACCAATAAAACAGGGGTTTGAACATGACCACGCGTCTCGATGACGGCGGTTTTTCCCGCCGCTCGCTGCTCAAGAAAAGCTCCATTGTGCTGACAGCCAGCACCGCGCTCGGCATGCCGATCCTGAGCCAGGCCACCTCACTCAACAACAAGGAAGACCCCCATCAATTGCCAGGCACCGTCATGGATTCCCAACTACTGAGCCTGTTGTCGCAACCCAAGATCGATTGCCACCATCATGTGATCGACCCTGCCCAATACCCCTACCCCACTGACTCCACCTACCAACCGGCAGGGCCTGAGGTCGGACCCGCGGCGTATTACGAACAGGTCATGCAGGCCTATGGCATTCGCCATTCAGTGATCGTGCAGCCGACCTCCGCCTATGGCTACGACAACCGTTGTCTGCTGGACACGCTGGCGCGCAACAAGGGCCGCCATAAAGGTGTCGTCGTGGTGCCGAACGATGTCTCCAGCGAGACGCTCGCGCAGTACAAGGCACAAGGTGTAGTCGGCGTGGCGCTCAATGCGGCACTGCTGGGTCCCGAGCGTTTCCTGAAGGTCGACACCCTGATGGGACGCCTGGCCGAGCTGGACCTGTTCGCCCAGATCCAGGTGAAAGACGATCAACTGCTTGCACTGTTGCCCTTGCTGCAGCGCACACGCCCCCGCGTGCTGATCGACCACTCCGGCCGGCCCGATGCCAGCGTCGGCTTGCAACAGCCGGCCTTCCAGGCACTGCTGGCTCTTGCCGGCAACGGACGCACCTTCGTCAAACTCTCCGGGCTGTCGCAATACTCCAGGCAGAGCTACCCGTATGCCGATGCCCAGCCATACCAGCTTGCACTTTTGCGGGCGTTCACTGCCGAAAACTGCATGTGGGGCACGGACTGGCCGTTCTTGCGCGCGCACCAACACATGGAGTTAGGTACCGTTCTGACAAACTTCGGCGAGATGTTCCCGAATGCCAGTGACCGCCAGCAGATTCTTTGGGAAACCCCAAAACGCCTGTTCGGCTTTACCGCCTGACCCGGAACATCACGGAAAACTCAGCCTGACTTGACCCGGCAGGCTGTCCGGCCGCCCTTTTGACTCAAACCCGAAAGTGGACAACTGGAGGGCTTGATCTTGCAGGGTGCCATAGGAGAAAAGCATTACCGGTTGCTCGGTTGGATGGAACATGGAAGCTCCGAAGTTGTTCAGATCAGCAAGTCTTCATGGAACGCGCCAAACGGACGCTCGGGATGGGTGATCTGAATTTCCAGAATCCACAGGCCGGTGTTCGGGTAATGATCCAGATCCCCGAGGTCGCCGCCCCGGTAAATCGCGTGGGGAAAATCGCTGACTCTGTGGCCTTTGATGTCGAGGTGGAGCTTCCATCCCATGGCCTGTGCCTGAGCGTCCGCAAAGTCATAAAGCGCCACCCCGGAAACACGCTCGCTGCGCCAGAAACTTTCGACCCGGTTGAACAGCTCCTTGGCCGCTGCGGCACAGGCGAGCATTTCTGGATCGGTGCCGGTGGTGAAGGTCGCGCCGGCATCGCCTTCGTGCCCTTGCCACACCACCCCCATGTCGATGAAGAAAATGTCGTCGGCCCCCAGCTCGGGGTCGCCATCGGAGCGTTGCTTGAAAGTCTTGAGCGTGTTGGCGCCAAAGCGAACCAGCAACGGGTGCCAGATCCGGTCCATGCCCAGTTCCGCCAGAATCTCTTTGCCTCGCAACTGCGCCTCGGATTCACGCATACCGGGTGTGATGACACGGGCGATCCGGTCGATAGCCTTCCAGGTCATCTGCTGCGCATGACGCATCGTTTCCAGTTCGTAACGCTCACCTACCGCTTCTTTGCCGCTCAAAAACGTACTCATC
The DNA here is from genome assembly GCF_047324915.1 of Pseudomonas sp. Pseusp16. Lineage (NCBI taxonomy): Bacteria > Pseudomonadati > Pseudomonadota > Gammaproteobacteria > Pseudomonadales > Pseudomonadaceae > Pseudomonas > Pseudomonas sp. Pseusp16. Next base: position 2,252,413 of record NZ_CP168522.1, read on the forward strand.
ATTCATTCCCTTGGTAAGAAAGTGCAGGCCATGCGCTATATAGTTTTGTATATTGCGATACTTGATTTCAAAGATAAAGCCATGACCCAGGCTTCGACCCAACCTTATGACAATCGCCAACACCGCAACCGGTGACCAATGCAGCGCGCTGGATCACTCTCTCAAGCCCGCAGTGACTCGCATCCGCCAGCGCAATCAGCACCTGATCCTGAAGGCCGCCAGCGAAGAGTTTTCAGCGACTGGCTTCGACGCAACCCAGACCCGTGATATCGCAGCCCGTGCCGGGGTTCCCAAGGCCAATCTCTATTACTACTTTCAAAGCAAAGAGAATCTATACGCTCAAGTACTGCTGAGTTTTGTCGAGCCACTGCTCAAAGCTTCAGCGGCATTAAGAGAAAGCGACGACCCGGTGGCTGGCTTGCAGGCCTACATACACACCCGGATTCGCATCATTCAAGAAAACCCTCTCAGTTCAAAAGTCTTTAGCCACGAACTGTTGTTTGGTGGAAAACATTTACCTGAGGAGTGCAAGAACTTGCTGCAAGTGGAGGCCCAGCGCAACGTCGATTGCCTGCGCAGCTGGATTGATCGTGGTCTGCTCGCGCCGGCTGATCCCGAACATTTGATGCTCTTCATTTGGTCGGCAACCCGAACCTATACCAATCTGGGATGGCAGATGTCACTCATTACCGGCACACAAAAACCGAACGACGCAGACTACAAGTGCGCAGCGGCGACCATTACCCGGATGGTGCTGAGCGGCGTTGTTCCAAAAATCGGGAACGGATTTAAAGCCGCAGCATTTATAACTTGAACGACAGCCTGCCAACACCGGGGATCAGGAATGGCTGGCCAACCAGGCCCGGGTGATCGAGAAAGCCTGAGCCAGCCGCTCAGGTGCGAATGTCGCGGGGCATGGGATTTCCACGCTCCAGTGCAGCCGGGGTGGCAGGACATCGAGCAACTCGGCCAAGGGCAACTGTCCCTGACCGGGCGGCAGGCGACCCTCGCGGGCTTCGCGGATGATCCCCTCCCCCGTGGGCGCCAGCGCCGGCGCATCGCACCACTGCACACCGTGGATGTAACGCCGATCCAGTTGAGCCACGGCAGCGGCGTTGCCGCCGGAGCGGAACAGGTGCAACGCATCCAGCAGCACGCCGCCGTTGGCCTGCCCCGCCGCCGCGATCAAAGCGACGGCCTGTTGCAGGTTGCCAATGTGACGCCAGCGCATGAATTCCAGATCCACACGCAGGCCATGAGCGGCAGCCAACTCGCACACGGCAGCGAAATTGTCCGTGAGCCGGCATTGCTCCGGATCGTCGCCCGACACAGTGAGGCAACGCGCCCCCAGTTGTGCCCCGGACTCGAGCAGCGACGCAAACCCGGCGACGTCCACTTGCGGCGTCAGCTCGACGAATTCGATCTCGTTGACCACCACGCCTTCGCTATCCAGCATCGTCTTCAACTGCTGCAGCGCCTGACTGCCCGGCGCCAGCGGGTAAGCGACACCACCCGCCATGGCCGGGTGCAGGCGCAGGCCGACCGAACTGAAACCGGCGCGCGCCGCCTCTCGTACCAGGGCATCGGGCGCCAGCTCCAGCGCGGTGAGGTGCGCGACACCCAGGCCACTCAATAGGTGGCCCTGCCGCCACTGAGGTCGAACACAAAGCCTGTGGTGAAGCTGCACTCGGGCCCGGCGATCCAGGTCACCATGTTGGCGATCTCCTCGATTTGCAGGAAACGCCCCATGGGAATCTTGGCCTTGCTCGCGGCAATGTGTTCCGGGGTCATTTCCGCCATCAGCCCGGTTTCCACCATGGCCGGAGCAATGCAATTGAGCAGCACGCCGTCCTGGGCCAACTCCTTGGCCGCTGCCTTGGTAAATGCGATGACACCGGCCTTTGCCGCCGAATAACCGGAGATGTATTGCACGCCGTCCTTGCCGGCCATTGAGGCGACATTGACGATGCGCCCGTAGCCGCGCTTGCGCATGTGCGGGATGACCGTGCGGCAGCAATGGAACACGCCCGTCAGGTCGATGGCGATGACCTGGTCCCAGGCCGCTGTCGGGTACTCCCAGCAAGGGGCTACCGGTCCATTGATACCGGCATTGTTGACCAGGATTTTGACGCCGCCCTGCTGGGCAACGACCTCGCCGAAAGCCGCCTCGACGGACGCCAGTGAGGCGACATTGACGGCTTGCCGCATCACCGGTTCAAAGCCGTTGGCGACGCTGTCCCAGCCATCGACCGCCAGGTCCCAGATGACGATCTGCGCGCCAGCCGTGTGCAAGCGACGGGCAATGCCCAGGCCAATGCCACGCATGCCGCCGGTAACGATGGCCGTCTGGCCTTCAAGGTATCGGGTCATCAAAGTGCTCCTTGTTGAACGGATTGGATTTCGGGCAGGCGGCGCAGATCGCGCACCATGAACAGGTAACACAGCGCCCCCAGTACAGTGATCGAGGAGACGAAAGCCAGGGCCCAGACGAACGAGCCCGTGGTTGTGACAATGACGCCGATGGTCAACGGGGTGACGATGCCGGCGGCATTGGCGAACAGGTTGAACACACCACCGCTCAAGCCGAGCAAGCCTTTGGGGGCGATATCGGAGACGATCATCCAGGCCAGCGCCGACATGCCCTGGGCGAAATAGGCCACGCACAGAATGGCGATCACCAGTGCGTCGGAGTCCACGTAATTGGCCAGCACGATCACCGATGCGGTCAAAAGACCTGCGATCACCGGCAACTTGCGCGCGACATTCAACGAGTAACCGCGGCGCAGCAGTGCGTCCGACAGCCAGCCTCCGGCCAGGGTACCCAGGGAAGCCGCGATGAACGGCAGCACCGCCACCCAGCCTACCTTGAGCCAGGGCATGTGCCGCTCGGTGACCAGATACGTGGGGAACCAGGTCAGGAAGAACACGTTCGTCGAGTTACAGGCAAACTGCCCCAGGCAGATCCCCAGCATGTTGCGATGCTTGAGCAATGCAGGAATCTGCGACCAGGAGAACCGCGTGGCCTTCTGGCCCCCATCGACCACCCCGCCGCCTTCGGCGATGTAGTCAAGCTCAGCCTGATTGGCGGTGGTCGACTCATGGGGCTCGTGGTACTTGCGCCACCACACCAGGCCATAAAGAACACCCAGGATGCCCACCGCCATCAGCAGTACGCGCCAGCCATGGGCGTGCAGCACCCAGAACAGCAACGGCGTGAGAAACGCCAGCCCGACGTATTCGGCAAAGGTATAGATGCCGGTCGCCCGAGCGCGCTCGCTCTGCGGGAACCAGGTCGCGACCACCCGACTATTGGTGGGAAAGCACGGTGCTTCGCTGGCGCCCACCAACAGGCGAAACCCCAGCAACGAGAGAAATCCCTGGGCGAGACCTTGCAGGCCGGTGAACAACGACCATAACGTCAGCGCCAGCCAATAGGTGAACTTCGTGCCCAACCGGTCGATCAGGATGCCGCCGGGAATCTGCGCGGCGGCATAGGTCCAGGAAAATGCCGAGAAGATGAGCCCCATCATGACGGCATTCAGGCCCAGGTCGGCACTGATGCTGGGGGCGGCGATACCCATGACGCTGCGATCCAGGTAGTTGATCATGGTGCCACCGGAAATCAGCGCCAGGATCATGAATCGGGTGCGGGTTCTGGCGGTTTGCGCCGTCGGACAGGCGAGCGTTGCCGCCGCAAATCTATTGTCGGTCGTCATCGTTTTGTTCCTTGTTGTTATCGGGGGTATTACAGGTAGCGCTGTTGCCCTGGGTCGGCTCAATGCTCGCCAAAACCGAACAGTCGCCGTGGCGTGTCCCACATCACCTTTCGCCTTACACTGCAATCGGGCATCAGTCGCTCGGCCAGTTTGAGCAGCGGCCCGTAGTCCACGCGCGATTGCTCGCGAATGAACGGCCAATCCGAACCCCACACGCACGCATCCGGGCCAAAGGCCTGGAGCAGCGCCCGCACGTAGGCACCGGCTTGCTCATCGAGATGATCGTGAGCGGCGAACTTCTGCATGCCGGAGATTTTCACCCAGGCCCGGCCGCTCGCGGCCAGACCCAGTAGCGCCTGGAACCCTGGCTGACCGAGGCCTGCGCGGACGTCGGGACGGCCACAGTGGTCGATGAGCAGCCGCGGCGCAGTCGATTCAATCAAGCCCAGCAACTCGACCAGTTGGTTGCCATGGACCTGGATCTGGGCGAACAGGTCCAGTTCGGCGAGCCGCCCGAAAAGCCCGGCCGCATCACTCATGACGTCCACGCCTTCCAGCGCGGGATTGAACGCAATGCCCACCACGCCCTGTTCCTTGAGCGCGGCCAGTTCATCCAGGCCGGTGTCATGGTCGACAACGGCAATCCCCTTGAAGCGGCCCTCGCTTTGCCCCAGCGCATGCAGCAGGCAACGATTGTCCGTGCGGTAGCCACTGCTCGGCCCCACCAGCAAAGCGTGTTGCACACCATAGGCGCCCATGACCCGGCCGAACTGCTCCAGGGTCGCGACCTCCTGCCCGGCGGGTGCGTAAATCGTGTCGGCGCGATAGGCAAAGCGCGCGGGGTCAAACAGATGGTTATGGCAATCGATCTTGGGTTCGTCGTAGATGCTCAAGGCTGCTCCCGCCAAGCGTCACTGCGCCTGCTCACTGATCTTTGTTATTGTTCGCCGCGTGGGCGATGCCGTGGCAGTGAAGATACGACCAGGCGATCAATAGCGCTCATACAGAGATCGCACGAACAATAACCAAAGGTTAATGACCCATGCCCTACGGCGAAGGCCCGGACGCCAACACGATGCTGTTCAAACTGCGGCACATGGAAGTGTTCCGGGCGGTGATGCTGACCGGCTCGATCAGCGGTGCGGCAAAAATGCTCTACGTGTCACAGCCGGCAGTCAGCAAGCTGATCACCTATATCGAGAGTCGGCTGGTCTACCGCCTGTTCCAGCGCATCAACAATCGCCTGGTGCCCACCGCCGAAGCCGTGACCCTTTACCGGGAAGTCGAGCGTGTCTACCAGGCTGCGCTGGCCGTCAATGAGTGTGCGTTGGCCCTGGCCAACGGCCCCCACCGTCAGCTGCGCATCTGCTGCAGTGCTTCACTGTCGACGGTGGTCATCCCGTTCGCCCTGGCCCGACTCAAGCGGGAATTGCCATCGCTCAACATTGAATGGCAAACCACGCTGATGGGCGACATGCCCAACCAGATCCTCTCGAAGAAAGTCGACCTGGCTGTTTCGGCGCTGCCGCTGATCCATGACCACCTGCACTCGCTGGCCTTCATGCGCGCACGCATGGTCTGTGTAATGCCGGCTGATCACCCCTTTGCCCACCGATCTTCATTGTCACTGCACGAACTGGTCGACCAGCCGTTGTTGCTGTTTCGCCCCGACATGCCTTTTGGCCGGCTGCTGGCCGACGAGATCGAACGCCAGGGCCTGAACCTGTGCTCCATGCTGAATTTCACCAATGCCAACGAAGCGGTCGCCCTGGTCAAGCAAGGCATGGGACTGACCATCATTGATGAGTTCGTGGCCCAGGACAGTGGCCTGATCGTCGTACCGCTGGTTGAGGCGATTCATTTCGATATCAGCTTTGTCTACTCGCGGTTTGAGCCGCTTGGCGAATCCGCCATGCAGCTCATGCAGGTGCTTTATCGCCAGGCGGTCAAACTGGGACGAGTGATCCCCGGCTGCGAACTGCCGAATGTCGACCGATAACCACGAAGGCAGCGCACAGATTGAACATCGATACCCGAATCAAATTCCGTCATCTTGTCTGCTTTCTCGAGGTCGCGCGCCAGGGCAGCCTGGCACGAGCTTGCGACAAGTTGGCAATCAGCCAGCCAGCGCTCTCCAAAACGCTGAAGGAACTGGAAACCCTGCTGGCTGCCACGTTGTTTGAGCGGGGAAAAAAGGGCTCGACACTGACCGAGGCCGGAGTGGCCTTTTTGCACTATGCGGGACCGAGCGTGCAATCGCTACGTGAAGGGGTCAACAGCCTGCGCTCCGGTGTACATGAGCCGATTACCGTACGACTGGGCGTGCTATCCACCGTCGAAAGCCTGTTGGTTCCTGAAGTTGTCTGCCGTCTGCACGACCGACAACCCGCGTTGACGGTCAGTGTCGTGACCGGGCCAAGCGCTTACCTATTGTCCCAACTGCGTGTCGGTGAGCTGGATCTGGTGATTGGCAGAATGACCGATAGCCCATCGATTCTCGGCTTGTCGTTCGAGCACCTTTACAGCGAATCCATGACCCTGGTGGTACGTTGCGGCCATCCGCTGCTGACCGATCCACTGGGGCATAAAAACCTCGAAGACTATCCAGTGGTATTGCCATTGGCGGGAACGACGATCCGGAAATTCGCCGACGGCCTGTTTGTGCAGCACGGAATTACCCCGTCACGCCAACGCCTGGAAACCCTGTCGGTAGCCCTGAGCCGGCGCTACGTGCAATGCAGTCAGGCAATCTGGATCGCGCCTCTCGACGCAGTCCGACAGGACTTGCGGCAAGGTGAGTTGGTGGAGTTGGATCTGAGGATGCGTGAGCCAGGCGGTTCTGTAGGGTTATGTACAAACCCTGCGATGCCTGTGACACCGGCAGCGCAGTGGTGCGTGGAGGCTCTGCGGGAGGTCGGGCAAGAATATCGTGAGGGGAAATATCCATAACCTTTTGGATATGGATAAAGTCGGTTTTTTCAATTTCGGGTTGGGGCGCAACGAGGGAGACTGAGCCACAGGTAGCCGCCAATGTAGCGCTTGCCTCTGACTAACCCTGACAACAGGAAGACCGACATGTCTGATGCGCATGACAGCCGCTTCGTCATTCGTGACCGTAACTGGCACCCCAAAGCCCTGACGCCTGACTACAAGACTTCGATCCCGCGATCCCCCCGCCAGGCACTGGTGAGCATCCCTCAATCGTTATCGGAAACCAGCGGTCCGGATTTTTCCCACCTGAAACTGGGCCGGCACGATAACGATCTGCTGGTGAACTTCAATCATGGCGGCTTGCCCGTTGGCGAACGCATCATTGTCGCGGGTCGGGTTTGCGATCAGTACGGCAAGCCGATTCCCCATACCCTGGTGGAGATGTGGCAAGCCAATGCCGGTGGCCGTTACCGGCATAAAAAAGACAGTTATCTGGCTCCCCTTGATCCGAATTTCGGCGGCGTCGGCCGTGCATTGACCGACCGCGATGGCAACTACAGCTTCCGCACGGTCAAGCCCGGCCCCTATCCATGGCGCAACGGCCCCAACGACTGGCGGCCGGCCCATATCCATGTCTCCATCAGTGGCCCGTCAATTTCCACGCGCCTGATTACCCAGCTGTATTTCGAAGGTGATCCGCTCATCCCCATGTGCCCGATCGTCAAGTCGATCGCCAATCCGGACGCGGTGCAGAGCCTGATCGCCAGGCTTGATATGAGCATGGCCAATCCTATGGATTGCCTGGCTTATCGCTTTGATATCGTCCTGCGCGGCCAGCGCAAGACTCACTTCGAAAACTGCTGAGGAGGCCTGCACATGCCCGTTCAACTGCTGCCTGAAACCCCGTCGCAAACAGCCGGTCCCTATGTGCATATCGGACTGGCACTGGAGGCGGCCGGCAACCCGCCGCGCGAGCAGGAAATCTGGAACGTCATGGCTAAACCGGGCGCGCCCGGTGAGCACATTCTATTGATGGGTCACGTTTACGATGGCAATGGGCATTTGATTCGTGACGCATTTCTGGAGTTCTGGCAGGCGAACCACGACGGCCTCTACGACACCGCTTACGATCAGGAAAAACCATTCAACGGCTTTGGCCGTACGGCCACCACGGATGTCGGTGAATGGACGATCGAAACCGTGAAACCTGGCCTGGTGAAGAACGCCTCGGGTGTGCCGATGGCAGCGCATATCAATGTGTCGCTGTTCGCTCGGGGCATCAACATTCACTTGCAGACGCGAATGTACTTCGACGACGAATCCGAGGCCAATGCAGTGGATCCCGTATTGAACCTGATCGAACAGCCACATCGGCGTGAATCCCTGATCGCCAGGCGCTGCACGGTTGACGGGAAGTTGGCCTACCGCTTCGATATCCGCCTTCAAGGCGAATCGGAAACGGTGTTCTTCGATTTCTAACGACGCACGCACCGTGTTGAGATACCCGATCCGCCTTTGCGCGAGCGCAGTTGCCAGCGTCACGCACAGAGCCCACCGCGGATTTATCCGCGATGGGCTCTGCAACCGCGCATCAATGTGCGACCAGCAGCAAACGCATCATGCCGACAGGATAAAGTCCGCCTGATCGATACCCGCACTGTTAACACCGACAAGGCGAATAGAGTCCATTCCGATCCCGATCAGCGTGTCCGCCCCATCAGCCGTAATGCTCACGTTGGCAGCGAACGTCTCGCTGCTGATCCCCAGCCCCGCGATGTTGAGCAAGTCCTGCCCTCCGGCCGGATCGACGTCGAAGCCCTGAATCGAGTCGTTGCCGAAGCCTGCGGCAGCAAACGCGAAGGTATCGTTGCCGAGGCCGCCGTTGAGCGTGTCGTCGCCCAGCCCGCCGATGAACAGATCGTCACCCGCACCGCCGACCAGAATGTCGTTGGCCAGGCCGCCCAGCATCGTGTGGTTTGCCGCCGCTGCATCGTAGGCGAGCTCACTGCCGCTGCCCTCGGTGTTCGCCTGCAATCCCGCCGCCGCGTATTGGCCATTGAGCGCGACCTGCGTCGCGTGCGCGCCGTCGTTCACGATCAACAGGCCGCCGGTGCCTGCGTCATTCGCTGCATAGGTAATCTGCGTATTGGCGCCGAACGCAATATCGCCAAAATCCAGCCTGTCACCTTCGGCAAATCCGCTGACGCTGCCACTGAACGCCGTCGACATGTCGAGCTTCAGCGTGCCTGCCGCACCGCTGTCAAACGTCACATGCTGATCGGAGGCAGCACCGAACTCCAGCATCGCCGAACCGCTGATAGTCGCGTTTCCTGCGCCTGTGGCATCTCCGTGGATGGTGATATTGCCATCGTTCGCCCACAGGCTGCCGCTGTTGACGAGCGCACTTTCAATCACCAATCCGCCGCTGCCGCTCGCTTGCAGCACGCCAGTGTTGGTGACGGCGTTGCTACCGGTATCGATCACCAGCGCATTGACGCCGCTGGCCAGGATCAGGCCCGAGTTGACCAGCATCATCTGCCCCGCACCCAACTGGCCGGCACCCGAGATGGTGTTGTCGGCATTGGTGAGCACCGTGTCTGCACTGCCTCCAAAAATCACGTTATGTGCGCTGTCGGACAGAACCACTTGGCCGCCACCGGTCAACGTCGCGCCACGGAACAGAATCTCGAGATCGGTCCCGCGGCCGGTGGAGCCGAGCGCTATGGTGCCGCTGTTGTCGATGCGGCCACCGAACGGCATGATCGCGCCGTCGGCAATGGTGATGGTGCCCGTATTGGTCGTGACCGGGTCCACATCGAACAGCAGGTTGGCCCCGCTCAACGCCGCCGCATCCACACCTTTGACCGTGATCGTCTGGTCGGCGCTGATGCTGAGCACGGCATTGCCGTTCGCGTCGTTGACGATACTCACATCCGCAAAATCGTTGACGCCCGTGAAGCCGATCAAGTCGATCTTGTCCGCCGCCGCGTCGAAGCTGTAAATGACGTTGTTGCCGATCGGCTGGGCGAAGACGAAGGTGTCGGCACCGGACGAGCCGGTCAGGTTGTCGTCGGCGGACAAGGCGAAGATCGGCGTGCCCGGGGCATAGACTTCGACGTTGTTGAACACATTGGCGCTGGCGGTGCTGCCATCGCTGTTGCTCCAGTGCATGTTGACATCGAGCACCAACGCACCGGCGAAGTCGCTTGGAGTTGTCACAGTCAATGCGCCGGGATCGCTGGTTTGCACGGTCCAGGTGCCGTCGCCGTTGTCGGTACCTGCATTGAACCTCCAGCCCGAGGGAACACCGCTGATGGCCACCGTTATCGGGCCGCTGATATCGGCCGACGGAACGTTGAGGGCTAGATTGATGGGTTCGCCAGCCACACCTGCCGGGAGATTTGCGCTAGAGGTGTACGCAACACCCGTATTACCAGCCAAGTCCGTGTAGGTGTTTGCAATGCTGGCTTTTACAGATCCATTGCCGGTTCTTGTGAAATCCACTGTATAAGTAGTGCCGCTACCGGAGAAGTTGCTGAGGGTTCCGCGGCCTGCGGTGACACTGAAATCACTGATATCGAAGTTAATCACAGCTTCACTGAATGTGATGGTTATTTTGCCGCTTACGTTGTTCTCTAACATTGGGGACGCAGTAATGGAAGTCACTGTTGGAGCCACGGTATCAACTGGCGTCTCAACGACGTTCTGCACGTTTACCGTAATGGTCTGCGTGTCGGTTCCGCCATTGCCGTCGGCCACCTGAACGTCCACAACGTAGGCGTTGTCGCCGTCGGTGCCACCGATATCCTGGGGATTCTCGTAATCGGGCGCCGAAGTGAACGTCAGCACCCCGCTCGAACTGATCGAGAACCTGCTGAAGTCCGTCCCGGCCGTATTCAGGATCGAGTAGCTCAGCGTCTGCGCCGGCAGATCAGCATCGGTCGCCAGCACTGTCGTGACCGCCGTGGTGTTCTCCGCCACGTTGACCGAAGCCGTTGCACCACCACCGTTGGAGCTGATCACCGGTGAGTTGTCGTTGACGCCCGTCACGGTTACCGCGATCGCCTGGTCGTCAAACAGCGTGCCGTCCGACGCCCGCACAATCACGTCATAGACGTTGTTCGTTCCCGAATCAGTCGGTGCTTCAAAGTTGGGTGCAGAGATAAAGCTCAGCACGCCTGTGCCTGAAACGATCGAGAACTTCGCGGCATCCGCTCCGCCGACGATGCTGTAGCCCAGCGTTTGCGCCGGCAGATCAGCATCGGTCGCCGCCACCGTCGTGACCGCCGTGGTGTTCTCTGCCACATTGATCGAAGCCGTCGCACCGCCACCGTTGGAGGTGATCACCGGGGAGTTGTCGTTGACTCCCGTCACGGTTACCGCGATCGCCTGGTCGTCAAACAGCGTGCCGTCCGACGCCCGCACAATCACGTCATAAACGTTGTTCGTTCCCGAATCAGTCGGTGCTTCAAAGTTGGGTGCAGAGATAAAGCTCAGCACGCCTGTGCCTGAAACGATCGAGAACTTCGCGGCATCCGCTCCGCCGACGATGCTGTAGCCCAGCGTTTGCGCCGGCAGATCAGCATCGGTCGCCGCCACCGTCGTGACCGCCGTGGTGTTCTCTGCCACATTGATCGAAGCCGTCGCACCGCCACCGTTGGAGGTGATCGTCGGTGAGTCGTTGCTGCCGGCGATATGCACGGTGACCGAAGTGAGGGTGCCGTCGGCACTGCTCACCGCGAAGGTGTCGGTGTAGGTGGTACCGGCAGCGAACTCGTTGTGGGCGGAACTGGCGACATAGGTCCAGGCACCGCCGGTGCCGATGGAGAACTGGCCGTAGCTGCCGGTGGTGTTGGTTTGGGCGACGAAGGTTGCGGCGCTGTCGACGTCGCTGATGGTCAGGGTGCCGCCGGTGGAAATGTCGACGGCGGTATTGGTCTCGGTGAGGTTGGCGATGTCGGCGGACAGCACGGCCGCATCGTTGGTGCCGAGGATATGCACGGTGACCGAAGTGAGGGTGCCGTCGGCACTGCTCACCGCGAAGGTGTCGGTGTAGGTGGTGCCGGCGGCGAACTCGTTGTGGGCGGAACTGGCGACGTAGGTCCAGGCACCGCCGGTGCCGATGGAGAACTGGCCGTAGCTGCCGGCGGTGTTGGTTTGCGCGACGAAGGTTGCGGCGCTGTCGACGTCGCTGATGGTCAGGGTGCCGGCGGTGGTCAGCGCAGCATTGGTCTCGGTGAGGTTGGCGATGTTGGCGGACAGCACGGCCGCATCATTGGTGCCGAGGATATGCACGGTGACCGAAGTGAGGGTGCCATCGGCACTGCTCACCGCGAAGGTGTCGGTGTAGGTGGTACCGGCGGCGAACTCGTTGTGGGCGGAGTTGGCGACGTAGCTCCAGGCACCGCCGGTGCCGACGGAGAACTGGCCGTAGCTGCCGGCGGTGTTGGACTGCGCCTGGAAGCTTTCCGGGCTGTCGATATCGCTAATGGTCAGGCTGCCGCCGGTGGTCAGCGGAGCATTGGTTTCGCTCAGCGTAACGCTGGCCGAGGACAGCACGGCGGCGTCGTTGCTGCCGGTGACGGTGATAGTCACCAGTTGGGTGTCGACGCCGCCGAGGCCGTCGCTGACCTGCACGCTGAACACTTCGTTGTGACTCTCGCCCGCCTGCAGCGACTGCACCGCGCTGGCGACACCGTCGGTGCCATTGGCCAGCGTGTAGGTCCACTTGCCGGTGTTGTCCACGGCGATCGAACCGTAGGTGCCCGTATCCGTACCGGCAATGCTCCAGGTCGCCGTGGCGTCATGGTCGATGTCGGCCGAGCTGAACTGGCCATTCACGCTGAGTTTGGTGTCTTCCTGCACCGCGCCGGCATCATTGCCCGTCGCGAAGCTGAGCACTGGCGCATCGTTGCTGCCGGTGACGGTGACGGTCACCAGCTGGGTGTCCACCCCGCCGAGGCCGTCGCTGACCTGCACGCTGAACACTTCGTTGTGACTCTCGCCCGCCTGCAGCGACTGCACCGCGCTGGCGACACCGTCGGTGCCATTGGCCAGCGTGTAGGTCCACTTGCCGGTGTTGTCCACGGCGATCGAACCGTAGGTGCCCGTATCCGTACCGGCAATGCTCCAGGTCGCCGTGGCGTCATGGTCGATGTCGGCCGAGCTGAACTGGCCATTCACGCTGAGTTTGGTGTCTTCCTGCACCGCGCCGGCATCATTGCCCGTCGCGAAGCTGAGCACTGGCGCATCGTTGCTGCCGGTGACGGTGACGGTCACCAGCTGGGTGTCGACCCCGCCGAGGCCATCGCTGACCTGCACGCTGAACACTTCGTTGTGACTCTCGCCCGCCTGCAGCGACTGCACCGCGCTGGCGACACCGTCGGTGCCATTGGCCAGCGTGTAGGTCCACTTGCCGGTGTTGTCCACGGCGATCGAGCCAAAGGTGCCGGTATTTGACCCGGCAATGCTCCAGGTCGCCGTGGCGTCGTGGTCGATGTCGGTCGAGCTGAACTGACCGATGACGCTGAGCGTGGTGTCTTCCTGCACCGCGCCGGCCGCATTGCCCTCCGCGAAACTGAGCACGGGCGCGTCATTGCTGCCGGTGACGGTGACGGTCACCAGCTGGGTGTCCACCCCGCCGAGGCCGTCGCTGACCTGCACGCTGAACACTTCGTTGTGACTCTCGCCCGCCTGCAGCGACTGCACCGCGCTGGCGACACCGTCGGTGCCATTGGCCAGGGTGTAAGTCCACTTGCCGGTGTTGTCCACCGCGATCGAACCGTAGGTGCCCGTATCCGTACCCGCAATGCTCCAGGTCGCCGTGGCGTCATGATCGATGTCGGCCGAGCTGAACTGGCCATTCACGCTGAGTTTGGTGTCTTCCTGCACCGCGCCGGCATCATTGCCCGTCGCGAAGCTGAGCACTGGCGCATCGTTGCTGCCGGTGACGGTGACGGTCACCAGCTGGGTGTCGACCCCGCCGAGGCCGTCGCTGACTTGTACGGTAAACACGTCATCATGGCTCTCGCCGGCCTGCAGCGACTGCACGGCACTGGCGACACCGTCGCTGCCGTTGGCCAGGGTGTAAGTCCACTTGCCGGTGTGGTCCACGGCGATCGAGCCAAAGGTGCCGGTATTTGACCCGGCAATGCTCCAGGTCGCCGTGGCGTCGTGGTCGATGTCGGTCGAGCTGAACTGACCGATGACGCTGAGCGTGGTGTCTTCCTGCACCGCGCCGGCCGCATTGCCCTCCGCGAAACTGAGCACGGGCGCGTCATTGCTGCCGGTGACGGTGACGGTCACCAGCTGGGTGTCCACCCCGCCGAGGCCGTCGCTGACCTGCACGCTGAACACTTCGTTGTGACTCTCGCCCGCCTGCAGCGACTGCACCGCGCTGGCGACACCGTCGGTGCCATTGGCCAGGGTGTAAGTCCACTTGCCGGTGTGGTCCACGGCGATCGAGCCAAAGGTGCCGGTATTTGACCCGGCAATGCTCCAGGTCGCCGTGGCGTCGTGGTCGATGTCGGTCGAGCTGAACTGACCGATGACGCTGAGCGTGGTGTCTTCCTGCACCGCGCCGGCCGCATTGCCCTCCGCGAAACTGAGCACTGGCGCATCGTTGCTGCCGGTGACGGTGACGGTCACCAGCTGGGTGTCGACCCCGCCGAGGCCATCGCTGACCTGCACGCTGAACACGTCATCGTGGCTCTCGCCGGCCTGCAGCGACTGCACCGCACTGGCGACACCGTCGGTGCCATTGGCCAGGGTGTAAGTCCACTTGCCGGTGTTGTCCACCGCGATCGAACCGTAGGTGCCCGTATCCGTACCCGCAATGCTCCAGGTCGCCGTGGCGTCATGATCGATGTCGGCCGAGCTGAACTGGCCATTCACGCTGAGCGTGGTGTCTTCCTGCACCGCGCCGGCATCATTGCCCGTCGCGAAGCTGAGCACTGGCGCATCGTTGCTGCCGGTGACGGTGACGGTCACCAGCTGGGTGTCGACCCCGCCGAGGCCGTCGCTGACCTGCACGCTGAACACTTCGTTGTGACTCTCGCCCGCCTGCAGCGACTGCACCGCGCTGGCGACACCGTCGGTGCCATTGGCCAGCGTGTAGGTCCACTTGCCGGTGTGGTCCACGGCGATCGAACCGTAGGTGCCCGTATCCGTACCGGCAATGCTCCAGGTCGCCGTGGCGTCATGGTCGATGTCGGCCGAGCTGAACTGGCCATTCACGCTGAGTTTGGTGTCTTCCTGCACCGCGCCGGCATCATTGCCCGTCGCGAAGCTGAGCACTGGCGCATCGTTGCTGCCGGTGACGGTGACGGTCACCAGCTGGGTGTCGACCCCGCCGAGGCCGTCGCTGACCTGCACGGTAAACACGTCATCATGGCTCTCGCCGGCCTGCAGCGACTGCACGGCACTGGCGACACCGTCGCTGCCGTTGGCCAGGGTGTAAGTCCACTTGCCGGTGTGGTCCACGGCGATCGAGCCAAAGGTGCCGGTATTTGACCCGGCAATGCTCCAGGTCGCCGTGGCGTCGTGGTCGATGTCGGTCGAGCTGAACTGGCCATTCACGCTGAGCGTGGTGTCTTCCTGCACCGCGCCAACATCGTTGCCGGTCGCGAAGCTGAGCACTGGCGCATCGTTGCTGCCGGTGACGGTGACGGTCACCAGCTGGGTGTCCACCCCGCCGAGGCCATCGCTGACCTGCACGCTGAACACGTCATCGTGGCTCTCGCCGGCCTGCAGCGACTGCACCGCACTGGCAACGCCATCGGTGCCGTTGGCCAGGGTGTACGTCCATTGGCCGGTGCTGTCCACCGCGATCGCGCCGTAGGTTCCAGTTGGCGAGCCATTGATGGTCCAGCTGGTCGTGGCATCGTGATCGATGTCGGTCGAGCTGAACTGACCGCTGACGCTGAGGGTGGTGTCTTCCTGCACGGTGCCAACATCGTTGCCGGTCGCGAAGCTGAGTACCGGTGCGTCATTGCTGCCGGTAATGGTGATGGTGACGCTCTGCGCCGCGGAGGTTGCGTTGGCCGTACCGCTGTTGTCGCTGGCCACCACGCTGTAGGAGAAGCTGATGGTTTCGCCGGCACGCAGGAAATCCAGGTTCTCGCTGCTGCTGTAGTGCCAGCTGGTCTGATCGACCGAGAAACCGGCGACCAGCGCCGCAGCCTGCGCCGCACCGAGGGTGCCGCCGCTCCAGACGATATCGTGGTTCGAACTCTGACTGACCGTGACGACGTCATTGCTGTCCAGGTCGGCGAAGCTCAGCACCCCGCTGTCGCTCAGCGTGGCGGCGCCGTTGCCTTCGTTCATCGCTCCGCTCGCGTCGCCGACGCTCAGGGTTGGCCGGTCGTTGGTGCCGGTCAGGGTGATGGTCACCGTCTGCGCTACCGAGACGGCGTTGGCCGCGCCGCTGTTGTCGCTGGCCACCACGCTGTAGGAGAAGCTGATGGTTTCGCCGGCGCTCAGGAAATCCAGGTTCTCGCTGCTGCTGTAGCTCCAGCTGGACTGATCGACCGAGAAGCCGGCCACCAGCGCGGCGGCCTGCACCGCACCGAGGGTGCCGCCGCTCCAGACCAGATCGTTATTGGCGGTCTGGCTGACCGTCACGATGTCATTGCTGTCCAGGTCGGCGAAGCTCAGGGCCCCGCTGTCGCTCAGGGTGGCGGCGCCGTTGCCTTCGTTCATCGCTCCGCTCGCGTCGCCGATGCTCAGCGTCGGCCGGTCGTTGGTTCCGGTCAGGGTGATGCTCACCGTCTGCGCTGCCGATACGGCGTTGGCCGCACCGCTGTTGTCGCTGGCGACCACGCTGTAGGAGAAGCTGATGGTTTCACCGGCACGCAGGAAATCCAGGTTCTCGCTGCTGCTGTAATGCCAGCTGACCTGGTCGACCGAGAAACCGGCGACCAACGCGGCAGCCTGCGCCGCACCGAGGGTGCCGCCGCTCCAGACGATATCGTGGTTCGAACTCTGACTGACCGTGACAACGTCATTGCTGTCCAGGTCGGCGAAGCTCAGCGCCCCGCTGTCGCTCAGCGTAGCCGCGCCGTCGCCTTCGTTCATCGCACCGCTCGTGTCGCCGATGCTCAGCGTCGGCCGGTCATTGGTGCCGGTCAGGGTGATGGTCACCGTCTGCGCTGCCGAGACGGCGTTGGCCGTGCCGCTGTTGTCGCTGGCGACCACGCTGTAGGAGAAACTGATGGTTTCGCCAGCGCGCAGGAAGTCCAGGTTCTCGCTGCTGCTGTAGTGCCAGTTGTGCTGATCGACCGAGAAGCCGGCCACCAGCGCCGCGGCCTGCGCCGCACCGAGGGTGCCGCCGCTCCAGACGATATCGTGATTCGAACTCTGACTGACCGTGACGACGTCATTGCTGTCCAGGTCGGTGAAGCTCAGTGCCCCGGTGTCGCTCAGGGTGGCGACACCGTTGCCTTCGCTCATCGCCCCGGTCGTGTCGCCGATGGTCAACGTTGGCCGGTCGTTGGTCCCGGTCAGCGTGATCGTCACGCTCTTGCTCACTGTCGCCCCGAAGTCATCGGTCAGCGTCACCGTGAACACTTCGCTCTTGGTCTGGCCCGCGGCCAGGTACTGCGCCGCGCTGTTGTTCAGGGTATAGGTCCAGCCCACGCTGCCCGCCGCGTCGCCGGTGCTCTCATCGCTGACATTGGCCACCAGCGTACCCAGCGCACCGGCCGGTGTGCTCACGCTGGCCACATGGGCGTCATCGGCCAGGTCGACGTCGCCGAAGGCGAAGCTGCCACTGGCCACTGTGGTGCCGTCTTCGGTCACCGCACCGCTTTCGACTTCTGCCGCCGTCACCGTCGGCGCGTCATTGGTCCCGGTCAGGGTGATCGTCACATTCTTGCTCACCGTCGCCCCGAAGTCGTCGGTCAGCGTCACCGTGAACACTTCGGTCTTGGTCTGGCCCGCCGCCAGGTACTGCGCCGCGCTGTTGCTCAGCGTGTAGGTCCAGCCCACGCTGCCCGCCGCGTCGCCGGTGCTCTCGTCGCTGACATTGGCCACCAGCGTACCCAGCGCACCGGACGGTGCGCTCACGCTGGCCACATGGGCGTCATCGGCCAGATCGACGTCGCCGAAGGCAAAGCTGCCGCTGGCCACCGTGGTGCCGTCTTCGGTCACCGCCCCGCTTTCGACTTCGGCCGCGGTCACTGTCGGCGCATCATTGGTGCCGGTCAGGGTGATCGTCACGTTCTTGCTCACCGTCGCCCCGAAGTCATCGGCCAGCGTCACCGTGAACACTTCGCTCTTGGTCTGGCCCGCGGCCAGGTACTGCGCCGCGCTGTTGTTCAGGGTATAGGTCCAGCCCACGCTACCCGCCGCGTCGCCGGTGCTCTCGTCGCTGACATTGGCCACCAGCGTACCCAGCGCACCGGACGGTGCACTCACGCTGGCCACATGGGCATCATCAGCCAGGTCGACGTCGCCGAAGGCGAAGCTGCCGCTGGCCACCGTGGTGCCGTCTTCGGTCACTGCCCCGCTTTCGACTTCTGCCGCCGTCACCGTCGGTGCGTCATTGGTGCCGGTAATAGTGATGGTCACATTCTGCGTTGCCGACGACCCATGACCATCGCTGATGGTGACCAGGTAAGTTTCGGTTACTGTCTGTCCCTGGGCCAGGTACTGCGCTGCCGCATTGTTCAGGTTGTACGTCCATTGCACCGAACCGTTGGCAGCATTCGCGGCTTCGCTTACCGACGAGAGCATGAACGTACCAAGATGAGTAGCGTTGCCCCCCGCCGGCGCGAACGTCACCATGTGCGTGTCACTCAGGTCGACGTCGTTAAAGACAATCGTGCCGCTGGCCGTCAGCGAGTCGGTCGTGCTCGCAGTGGTGTTGGCGTCTTCGGTCACCGTGCCGGCCTGTGCGCCGAGACTGATCGTCACACCATTATTCACGCCCGAAAACTGCACCGTCGCAGTAGCCCAACTGAGCGTTCCGTTGCCGAGGCGAATCGCATAGGTAAAGCTGTCCGTCAGGAGCTCGCCAGTGGCAAGCGCCTGGAGTTGTTCCTTGAACGCAGATGAGAAAGTGGCGGCGTCGTAGCCGACCTTACCGTCCGAGGTGATCCAGATCTTTGCACCATTCAAACTGGTGTCAGAACTTGTCGCCTCGGCCCTCGCCGAATCCTGGGTCAGGAGGTCGGCCGGAGCATAAGTCTTGGTGGCCGTAGAAAGACTGTCCGCGTTGTCGAGTGACCAGAGTGTCTTCGCGTTTCCACCGAGGTCATTGGACATGACGTCCCAATAGACGACCCCCAACAGGTTTTCAGTGGTGCTGAAGATGTCATCCTTCGCCTGCGGCGTGTTGGAAAACGAGGTAACGGTTCCGCCGCTGGTAGTTGTAGTGCTAGCCATGTCTTTCTCCCAAGAATGTCACCCTGAGCAAAAAACCGCTGTGGGCCGCTAACAGCCACAGGCCGATTCTTCCTCACCCCACGAACACCTCACTCAACCGGCACCAGCCGGCTGGTCAGCAGTTTCACGCCCGCCCCGGTCCTGCCGCCCTGTGGCTCAATGCGCACGATTTGTCCTTGCGCCTTGAACTTCATGGGGCCGCCGGGAGTGTCGAGTTCGATCTCGAATTCAATCAAGCTACCCAGTTGCTGCTCGCTATCGGTTTCGAAATACAAACCGGAGGCGCTGATGTCACGGGTGACACCGTGGCTCCCACCGGTCAGTTTCAGCGACAGGGTGACTTGTTCACGGGGCTCAACTCGGTATGTGCCTTTCATGGCTGCAGTCTAAAAGGACCCTTGTTTTTTACATGAGCGCGCTATCCCTTTTTTCTGGGAGTCAATCAGCCATGAAAACAGTGTTTTACGGGACAAATGTCATGGGAGGGGTTGCCCGAAGCGCTATAGAAAAAAGCTACAGGCTGCAACGATTGCTATCATGATCAGCTAACACAACCCGCCTAAAGAGGCAGCGAACCGCATGCCAATTCAAGTCCTGCTAGTTGCTCTACCGCTCGTGGCCTGGGGTCTTGAGCGTCTGGTGGAAAGCGCTCAACCGAGGTTGATGCTGGCGGGTTCGGTGTCGTCGGTGGCGCAATACCTGCTTTCGCTGCACCAATACACGCCAGATGTGGTGGTACTGGACCTGGACAGCGAGGACTGTATCGAGTCGCTGGCCGACTTGCACAGCCAGACCAAAGCCAAGATTCTGGTAGTGACAGGGTCGAGCGACGTGGCGCTACATGACAGTGCGGTGCTGGCGGGCGCACGTGGTGTAGTGGATAAGCGGGAGTCGGCATCCGCCTCAACATTGCTCAAAGCCATAGAAAAAGTGCATGACGGCGAACTCTGGATCGACCGCAATGCGACCAGTCGTATCTTCCTTGAACTGGCGCGCAAGAAAGCCGAGCGGGATATAGATCCGGAGCAACATAAAATCGCCAGGCTAACGCGTCGCGAGCAGCAGACCATTGCATCGCTGGCCAGCGACCCCTCAGCCCCTGGCAAGCTGGTGGCCGAGAAGCTGCACATCAGCGAGCACACGCTGCGCAACCATTTGACATCGATCTACAGCAAGCTGGGCCTGACGAACCGCGTGGATCTGTATGCCTACGCACACAAGCATGGGCTTTTCACAAGTGACTGAGGACTGCGGTGGCACGCCGGGCGGCGTTTCGATGATGGACGTTAGCGATGGCGCGGGAAACCTGGTACCCCGCGGTGCGCTCGGGTTTTTCGCGAGCAAGCTCGCTCCTACAGGGGATTGGGGGGGCAAAAACAAAACCCCTACCTGCAGATGCAGATAGGGGTTTCGGAATTTAATCTTGACGATGACCTACTCTCACATGGGGAAACCCCACACTACCATCGGCGATGCATCGTTTCACTGCTGAGTTCGGGATGGGATCAGGTGGTTCCAACGCTCTATGGTCGTCAAGAAATTCGGGTACTGAGTCGTGGCCAGCTGGCCTCGCTTCAGCAAATTGGGTATGTGATGGAAATCGGTGTTTTGTGAGCGTCGAACTTTCGGTTCTTTCGTCTTCACACACCGCAATCTGATGCTCTTTCGAGTAGTCAAATTGCTTGGGTGTTATATGGTCAAGCCTCACGGGCAATTAGTATTGGTTAGCTCAACGCCTCACAGCGCTTACACACCCAACCTATCAACGTCGTAGTCTTCGACGGCCCTTCAGGGGACTCAAGGTCCCAGTGAGATCTCATCTTGAGGCAAGTTTCCCGCTTAGATGCTTTCAGCGGTTATCTTTTCCGAACATAGCTACCCGGCAATGCCACTGGCGTGACAACCGGAACACCAGAGGTTCGTCCACTCCGGTCCTCTCGTACTAGGAGCAGCCCCTCTCAAATCTCAAACGTCCACGGCAGATAGGGACCGAACTGTCTCACGACGTTCTAAACCCAGCTCGCGTACCACTTTAAATGGCGAACAGCCATACCCTTGGGACCGGCTTCAGCCCCAGGATGTGATGAGCCGACATCGAGGTGCCAAACACCGCCGTCGATATGAACTCTTGGGCGGTATCAGCCTGTTATCCCCGGAGTACCTTTTATCCGTTGAGCGATGGCCCTTCCATACAGAACCACCGGATCACTAAGACCTACTTTCGTACCTGCTCGACGTGTCTGTCTCGCAGTCAAGCGCGCTTTTGCCTTTATACTCTACGACCGATTTCCGACCGGTCTGAGCGCACCTTCGTACTCCTCCGTTACTCTTTAGGAGGAGACCGCCCCAGTCAAACTACCCACCATACACTGTCCTCGATCCGGATAACGGACCTGAGTTAGAACCTCAAAGTTGCCAGGGTGGTATTTCAAGGATGGCTCCACGCGAACTGGCGTCCACGCTTCAAAGCCTCCCACCTATCCTACACAAGCAAATTCAAAGTCCAGTGCAAAGCTATAGTAAAGGTTCACGGGGTCTTTCCGTCTAGCCGCGGATACACTGCATCTTCACAGCGATTTCAATTTCACTGAGTCTCGGGTGGAGACAGCGCCGCCATCGTTACGCCATTCGTGCAGGTCGGAACTTACCCGACAAGGAATTTCGCTACCTTAGGACCGTTATAGTTACGGCCGCCGTTTACCGGGGCTTCGATCAAGAGCTTCGCGTTAGCTAACCCCATCAATTAACCTTCCGGCACCGGGCAGGCGTCACACCCTATACGTCCACTTTCGTGTTTGCAGAGTGCTGTGTTTTTAATAAACAGTCGCAGCGGCCTGGTATCTTCGACCGGCGTGGGCTTACGCAGTAAATGCTTCACCCTCACCGGCGCACCTTCTCCCGAAGTTACGGTGCCATTTTGCCTAGTTCCTTCACCCGAGTTCTCTCAAGCGCCTTGGTATTCTCTACCCAACCACCTGTGTCGGTTTGGGGTACGGTTCCTGGTTACCTGAAGCTTAGAAGCTTTTCTTGGAAGCATGGCATCAACCACTTCGTCACCCAAAGGGTAACTCGTCATCAGCTCTCGGCCTTAAGATCCCGGATTTACCTAAGATCTCAGCCTACCACCTTAAACTTGGACAACCAACGCCAAGCTGGCCTAGCCTTCTCCGTCCCTCCATCGCAATAACCAGAAGTACAGGAATATTAACCTGTTTTCCATCGACTACGCTTTTCAGCCTCGCCTTAGGGACCGACTAACCCTGCGTCGATTAACGTTGCGCAGGAAACCTTGGTCTTTCGGCGTGGGTGTTTTTCACACCCATTGTCGTTACTCATGTCAGCATTCGCACTTCTGATACCTCCAGCAAGCTTCTCAACTCACCTTCACAGGCTTACAGAACGCTCCTCTACCGCATCACTTACGTGATACCCGTAGCTTCGGTGTATGGTTTGAGCCCCGTTACATCTTCCGCGCAGGCCGACTCGACTAGTGAGCTATTACGCTTTCTTTAAAGGGTGGCTGCTTCTAAGCCAACCTCCTAGCTGTCTAAGCCTTCCCACATCGTTTCCCACTTAACCATAACTTTGGGACCTTAGCTGACGGTCTGGGTTGTTTCCCTTTTCACGACGGACGTTAGCACCCGCCGTGTGTCTCCCATGCTCGGCACTTGTAGGTATTCGGAGTTTGCATCGGTTTGGTAAGTCGGGATGACCCCCTAGCCGAAACAGTGCTCTACCCCCTACAGTGATACATGAGGCGCTACCTAAATAGCTTTCGAGGAGAACCAGCTATCTCCGAGCTTGATTAGCCTTTCACTCCGATCCACAGGTCATCCGCTAACTTTTCAACGGTAGTCGGTTCGGTCCTCCAGTCAGTGTTACCTAACCTTCAACCTGCCCATGGATAGATCGCCCGGTTTCGGGTCTATTCCCAGCGACTAGACGCCCTATTAAGACTCGCTTTCGCTACGCCTCCCCTATTCGGTTAAGCTCGCCACTGAAAATAAGTCGCTGACCCATTATACAAAAGGTACGCAGTCACCCAACAAAGTGGGCTCCCACTGCTTGTACGCATACGGTTTCAGGATCTATTTCACTCCCCTCTCCGGGGTTCTTTTCGCCTTTCCCTCACGGTACTAGTTCACTATCGGTCAGTCAGTAGTATTTAGCCTTGGAGGATGGTCCCCCCATATTCAGACAAAGTTTCTCGTGCTCCGTCCTACTCGATTTCATGACCAAGAGATTTTCGCGTACAGGGCTATCACCCACTATGGCCGCACTTTCCAGAGCGTTCCGCTAATCTCAAAGCCACTTAAGGGCTAGTCCCCGTTCGCTCGCCACTACTAAGGGAATCTCGGTTGATTTCTTTTCCTCAGGGTACTTAGATGTTTCAGTTCCCCTGGTTCGCCTCTTGCACCTATGTATTCAGTACAAGATAACCATCTTATGATGGCTGGGTTCCCCCATTCAGACATCTCCGGATCAAAGTCTGTTTGCCGACTCCCCGAAGCTTTTCGCAGGCTACCACGTCTTTCATCGCCTCTGACTGCCAAGGCATCCACCGTATGCGCTTCTTCACTTGACCATATAACCCCAAGCAATCTGGTTATACTATGAAGACGACATTCGCCGAAAATTCGCACTTGCTCATAGAGCAACTCACAAATTTTACCTTAGCCTGATCCGCTACCAGTGAAAGTAACGTTCAGTCTATCTTTCTATCACATACCCAAATTTTTAAAGAACGAACTAGTCAAAGACTAGAAATCAACATTCACACTGGAATATTCATTTCTAAACTCTAACGAAACAGACCGCCTTAAAGGCTCGTCTCTCGTCTTCTTCAATGAATCAAGCAATTCGTGTGGGAACTTATGGAGCAGCTGAGTCGTCGATTAAGGAGGTGATCCAGCCGCAGGTTCCCCTACGGCTACCTTGTTACGACTTCACCCCAGTCATGAATCACACCGTGGTAACCGTCCTCCCGAAGGTTAGACTAGCTACTTCTGGTGCAACCCACTCCCATGGTGTGACGGGCGGTGTGTACAAGGCCCGGGAACGTATTCACCGCGACATTCTGATTCGCGATTACTAGCGATTCCGACTTCACGCAGTCGAGTTGCAGACTGCGATCCGGACTACGATCGGTTTTGTGGGATTAGCTCCACCTCGCGGCTTGGCAACCCTCTGTACCGACCATTGTAGCACGTGTGTAGCCCAGGCCGTAAGGGCCATGATGACTTGACGTCATCCCCACCTTCCTCCGGTTTGTCACCGGCAGTCTCCTTAGAGTGCCCACCATGACGTGCTGGTAACTAAGGACAAGGGTTGCGCTCGTTACGGGACTTAACCCAACATCTCACGACACGAGCTGACGACAGCCATGCAGCACCTGTCTCAATGTTCCCGAAGGCACCAATCCATCTCTGGAAAGTTCATTGGATGTCAAGGCCTGGTAAGGTTCTTCGCGTTGCTTCGAATTAAACCACATGCTCCACCGCTTGTGCGGGCCCCCGTCAATTCATTTGAGTTTTAACCTTGCGGCCGTACTCCCCAGGCGGTCAACTTAATGCGTTAGCTGCGCCACTAAGAGCTCAAGGCTCCCAACGGCTAGTTGACATCGTTTACGGCGTGGACTACCAGGGTATCTAATCCTGTTTGCTCCCCACGCTTTCGCACCTCAGTGTCAGTATCAGTCCAGGTGGTCGCCTTCGCCACTGGTGTTCCTTCCTATATCTACGCATTTCACCGCTACACAGGAAATTCCACCACCCTCTACCATACTCTAGCTTGTCAGTTTTGAATGCAGTTCCCAGGTTGAGCCCGGGGCTTTCACATCCAACTTAACAAACCACCTACGCGCGCTTTACGCCCAGTAATTCCGATTAACGCTTGCACCCTCTGTATTACCGCGGCTGCTGGCACAGAGTTAGCCGGTGCTTATTCTGTCGGTAACGTCAAAACACTAACGTATTAGGTTAATGCCCTTCCTCCCAACTTAAAGTGCTTTACAATCCGAAGACCTTCTTCACACACGCGGCATGGCTGGATCAGGCTTTCGCCCATTGTCCAATATTCCCCACTGCTGCCTCCCGTAGGAGTCTGGACCGTGTCTCAGTTCCAGTGTGACTGATCATCCTCTCAGACCAGTTACGGATCGTCGCCTTGGTGAGCCATTACCTCACCAACTAGCTAATCCGACCTAGGCTCATCTGATAGCGCAAGGCCCGAAGGTCCCCTGCTTTCTCCCGTAGGACGTATGCGGTATTAGCGTCCCTTTCGAGACGTTGTCCCCCACTACCAGGCAGATTCCTAGGCATTACTCACCCGTCCGCCGCTGAATTCGGGAGCAAGCTCCCGTCATCCGCTCGACTTGCATGTGTTAGGCCTGCCGCCAGCGTTCAATCTGAGCCATGATCAAACTCTTCAGTTCAAACATCTTTGGGTTTTGAGAAAACCCTAAACTTGGCTCAGCAATCGTTGGTTACATCTTTGATTTCTCGCGGAGTAACTTGTGATGCTGATAATCTGTTGACTAGCAGTCTGACTCCACAAGCACCCACACGAATTGCTTGATTCAGTTGTTAAAGAGCGGTTGGTTAAGATCTTTCGTCTCAACCGAGGCGCGCATTCTACAGCACCTCTTTCAAAAAGCAACCTTAAAAGTTTCTGTTTTTACTTAATAAAATCAGCTACTTAAGCCAGACCAGCAGCAAACTGCTCGTCAGCGGGAGGCGAATACTACAGCATTAAAATACGCGGTCAACCCCCCACTAAAAATTCTTTTCCTTCCAGCGCACCCACTGCAGTTTTCATCCTGGTTCAAGTTCATATACGGATACCGACGTGAATTCCCCAGGATCGTTCAGGTGTGAAGCAAGTCTGTTGTCGCCTCAAGACCCGCCATCAACGAGTCTCACCCTGTGGCAATCAGAGGGGCCAAGTTTCTGACCGCTTGATGAACGAACATCAAGCGGCATCAGAGGCTGGCCGGACTCGTTATCCAGCAGTACAGAGCGCGCCTCCTCTGGCTTGAACAGGAAACGTTCGCCCCACTGCCTCATACTGACCACAACCGGAAAGATCTCCCGCCCTTTTTCCGTCAGCACGTACTCCTTGTAGGCGCTGCCATCTGACGCCGGTCTAACATCGAATACCCCGACTTCAACCAGGGTTTTCAGTCGCGATGCCAGAATATTCTTGGCTACGCCCAGGCTCTTTTGAAATTCGCTGAAGCGGCGAATGTCGTCAAAGGCGTCGCGGATGATCATCAGCGACCAGCGATCACCGATGGCCTCAAGTGTTCTTGCTACCGGGCATTCGCTGCTTTGCGGTGAAGTGTCTGCGACCATCTTTTTGACCTTCCGGAATTTCGATTTGCCAAGTCTGTCCACCGGCCCGGCACAATGTGGTTGCATTTTGAAACAAGATTCGACAACAATCGAACAGGTTTTGAATTGAAACCAGTTTAGCGCCATGGAGGCGTACATGACAGCAGATGCCGACTCAGCTACCACGCGTTTCTCCAGTCAGCCTTCGGCATTGCCGCCTGCGGACATTGAAAAAAGCGGCAGGGCCGAGCGATCTCCGGGGCTTTCTCCGTCGCTCACGTTGTTGTTTTCTTTCACCTGCGCGCTTGCGGTAACCAACGTTTATTTCGCACAACCATTACTCGACTCCATGGCTCAGAGTCTGGGTGTGGCCTCATCAACGATCGGGGTTGTGGTGACTGCGACTCAGGCTGGATACGCGCTGGGGTTGCTGTTCATCGTCCCGCTCGGCGATCTGGTCAACCGTAAGCGGCTGATCCTGACTCTAGTACTGCTGTCTGCCATTGCGCTGGCGGCAGTCGGCGCATCACAGCAATGGCTGGCACTGCTGGGGGCCATGATCGTGATGGGCTTGCTGGCAGTGGTCGTTCAGGTGCTTGTGGCATACGCCGCGGTGCTGGCAACGCCATCACAACGCGGGCAGGCCGTGGGGACGGTAACCAGTGGCATTGTCCTGGGCATTCTGCTGGCGCGGTTTACCTCTGGCCTGATTGCGGACATCGCTGGCTGGCGCGCCGTTTACTTTGTGTCCTCGGCAATGATGCTGATCCTCGTGGCAGTGTTGTGGAGAGCGGTTCCTGTCACAGCGTCGCCAAGGCATCAAGACGCCTATCCGGTGCTCGTGGGTTCGCTCTTCAAACTCTTCATCAGCGAGCGCACGCTGCGCGTCAGGGGCCTGCTGGCCCTGCTGATCTTTGCCGCTTTCTCCGTGCTATGGACATCCATGGTGCTGCCATTGAGCGCCCCGCCGCTGTCGCTTTCACACACGGCCATCGGCCTGTTTGGCCTGGCTGGCGTCGCCGGCGCGCTTGCTGCCGGAAGAGCCGGTCGCTGGGCCGATCAAGGGCTGGGGCAACGGGTGACCGGTATTTCGCTGGGGCTCCTGACGTTGTCCTGGCTGCCCATCATGTTTGCCGAGACATCCCTGGTCGCGCTGGTCTGCGGCGTAGTGCTGCTCGACTTCGCGGTGCAGGCAGTACACGTCACCAACCAGAGCATCATTTTCGCTGCACGACCCGACGCTCAAAGTCGCATGGTCGGCGCCTACATGTGCTTCTACTCGGTTGGCAGCGCACTGGGCGCCGCAGCCGCGACCCAGGTGTATGCGCTATGGGGCTGGATGGCAGTCAGCCTGCTGGGCGCCTTGATCAGCGCCAGTGCCCTGACTCTGTGGTTTCTCACGCGTCATTGCTCAACGGCCAATAAAGGAAGATCAACATGAGAGTCAGGCACCGCAAACAACCCACCGCCCTCCAGATTGCAAGGCATGTCATCCACTGCTCTGTCCTGATCTGTTCACCCGGGGCCAGGGCCACTGCAACCCTCAACAGCGGTTCAACATGACCCGGCAAACCAGACAGGCTCAATGGCAGCAGTCAAATGGCCCACGGAGGCGAAGGGATAAACTTTGACTCGATCCATTGTTTGAACGCGACAACCACGGCACCGGGAAACTTGGCCGATGGCCTGACCAGATAGACCCCACCTGCGGCATCCAGTTGCCAGTCAGGAAGCACATGCAACAGTTTCCCGGCAGCAATATCACGACTCATCAACCAGTCGCCCGCCCCCAGGATTCCTGCATCGGCGCGGGCCGCGGCAAGTAATGATTCGCTGTCATTGGCAGTCAGGTTTCCTTTAGGAGAAACCCCTTGAAGTTCGTTGCCGCGATGGAGTCTCCACAGGGGAAAAGACGCAAGACCACTGAAGCGAAGGCAATTGTGCTTGATCAGATCCTGTGGGGTTTCGGGCATGCCGTGCTTTTTGATGTAGGCAGGCGAGGCGCACAGAATCCGGCGATGGTCGCTCAGCTTCCTGGCGATCAACCTGTTGTCTTCCAGTTCTCCAATCCGGATTGCAGCGTCAAATCCTTCATCAATGATGTCCACCAGACGCTCGCTATAGTCTGCATGGATCGAGACATGAGGATGAGCCGCAAGAAACTCCGGAAGCATCGGGCCGAGCCAACGCCGTCCCATGGCGGCTGGCAGTGCAATTCGCAAAGTACCGCGAATTTCGCTGGCACCTTCGGCCGCCTGCTGTTGCGCTTCATTCATCAACCCGATGGCTGAGCGAAGACGCTGCTCCAGCCTGACACCGACTTCAGTGATTCGCACCTGCCGGGTCGAGCGCTCCACGAGCCGAACGCCAAGGCGCTTCTCCATTGCCGCGAGCCGCTTTGAAACGACTGTGGGGTGTCGCTGCAATAGCCGGCCGGCACCGACAAATGAGCCTTGCGAGGCCACGGCCAGAAACGCAGCGATTTCGTCACTGTGCTGATTGTTCAGAACATCAGGATTCATGGTTTTAGAATGATCGCCCCCGAAGAACGCCCCGACTCCAGATCGGCATGTGCCAACGCTGCATCAGCCAGCGAGTAGCTGGCCCGGATTCGGGGCTTGATAATTCCCGCGCCTATCGCGGCCAAAACATCCTGTGCACGCTCCTGGTACTCCGCGACACTCGCCGTATGGGCTGCCAACGAGGGGCGTGTCAGGAACAGCGAGCCCTTGGCGTTGAGTGTCGACAGCTCCACGGCTGACGGCGCACCGGATGAAGCGCCGAACGATACCATCAGGCCACGGGGTCGCAAGCTGTCCAGGGATGCCTGGAAAGAAACACGCCCTATCGGGTCATAGACGACGTCGACCTTTTTCCCGCCGGTGATCCGTGCGACATCCGATGCCAGGCTGTCAGCATCAAACACCAGGACTTCATCGCATCCCGACGCTCTGGCCTTTTCGACACTGGCCTGTTTTGAAACCACGCCAATCACAGTGGCACCCAAGTGCCTGGCCCACGGCACCATGATTTCCCCCACCCCTCCAGCCACACCGTAGAGGAGAATGGTTGTGCCCTGCCCTACGGGATAGGTGGTTTTCAAAAGGTACTGCGCAGTGATGCCCTTGAACATGACGGCTGCGGCATCATCGAACGAGAGCGCATCCGGAATCCTGACCAGGCGCTCCGCCGGATAAAGCCGGGCGCAAGCATAGGAACCGACGGGGCCGGTGGCATAGACGACACGATCCCCTACCCGCACATTGCTGACACCGGCACCTACAACAGCGACACGCCCGGCGCCTTCCAGCCCAAGCCCGGACGGCAACGCAATGGGCACCGCGCCCTTGCGCTGGGTGACGTCGAGGAAGTTGACACCAATGGCTTCCTGCTCAAGCCAGACCTCGCCTGGCCCTGGCGATTGTTCGCTCAGTGTCTCCAGGTTCAGTACTTCAGGATTGCCGCACTGGTTAAACCTGATCGCAGATACCATTGTCATTTCCCCTTCAGTCAGAAGCTGCCTTCACATAGATGCCGCCAGTGTGAGAACTGACCTTCCAATGAACAAGACGGGTTGCGTGCAGATCATTAGTGCATAGATTGCAGCAATCACATCACAGATACCACGCGTCATTGCGTGGAACAATGCGGGTCGTAGCGATACTTGATCTTCACTTTATCCGGGCTGAATACAAACCGCGCATCCTGGTGTCGATTTCGCAGCGTCTGGTTCGACTATCTAACAGGGATATGATCTCAAGGGGTCGCAGATATCCCTGCATAGACACTTTCACCCGGATGAATCAGGAGAAGAGCATGCGCACACTGACCGTTGCCGCGTTCATCAGTCTGGACGGTGTCATGCAGGCGCCCGGCGGGCCTGAAGAGGATCGCGCTGGCGGATTCCGGTTCGGTGGCTGGATCGTCCCCTACGCCGACAAAACCACCGGCCAGGCCGTGCAGGACCTGTTCTCACAGCCATTCGATTTGTTGCTGGGGCGTCGCACCTACGACATCTTCGCCTCCTACTGGCCGCGCATTCAGCCCGACTCAACCAACCGAACAATTGCCGACCTGTTCAACGGCGTGCCCAAGCATGTGGCCACGCACCGCGCCGATTCGCTGGACTGGCAGAACAGTCATGCGCTGCCGGGCAACCTGGTCGACGCGATCAGCGCCCTCAAGCGTCAGGACGGTCCCCGGTTGTTGACACAAGGCAGCGGCGATCTGGTTCGCCAGCTGCTTGCCGTCGGCCTGGTGGACGAATTGCGGCTGATGATTCACCCGATCCTACTGGGGCGCGGCAAGCGCCTGTTCGACGACAACGCCCAAGCATCGGCTTTCACCATGCTGAGCTCGATCAGCTCGCCCGGGGGCGTGCTGATCGCCCGTTACATCCGCAGCGGCGAGGTGCGAACAGGTACGTTCGAGGGCGTCAGGCAGCAATAGCCTGCGCCCCTGGCAACGGCTCAAAACCGTGCACCCGCCTCGATACCAACGGCCCGGCTGAAATTAAGCTTGGGCTAAGGTTGCCTGTTTAATCTTCGACGCTTTTGAGTCGTCGAGCATTTCGCAGATGGGTAGTGTCGATACAAACGCCAAACCACCGTTCAGCATCGTTCTGGTTAATTACAAAACCCTTGATTTGACCAGGATCTGCCTGGACCTCTTGCGCGAGCCTGTACAAAAAGCCGGAATTGCCGTCTGGGTGGTGGATAACGATTCGGCGGACGCCAGCGTCGAGTATTTGCGCTCACTCGACTGGATCAACCTGATCGAACGCGATGCGCCCACCAAAGAGCCGGGGCACATCGCCCATGGCAAGGCACTGGATATGGCGCTGGCCAGGATCGATACCGACTACCTGTTCCTGATGCACACCGACACCTTCGTCTTCGATGCCAATGTCTTTGCGATGATGATGGAGCACTGCACAAAGGATCGAAACGTCGCAGCGGTCGGATGCACCGAGCAACTCAATCGCGGACTGCCAAGGACCGCGTGGCGTTTCAGTTCACGCCTTTGCAAACACCATTACCGACGCCTGAAGCAGTCGCTGGGCCTGCGATCAAAAGAACCGAAACCCTACCGGGAAACCCACTTGAAAAGCTTTTGCACGCTATGGAATTGCAGGCTGATGAAGCAACAGGGTCTGCATTTTCAGATCGACGATCGTGTGCCCGGCTATGAACTGCAGGATCGGGTGATCGGGCTTGGCTACAAGGTAGTGTTTCTGTCGCCGGGCAAAATATTCAAGTACCTGGACCACGTTCAGGCCGGCACCGTCGCCGCCGCTGGCGGATATGGCCAGGATCACCGAAGGACCAGAATGTACCAGGACATTCTCAAGCGCTTCAGTGCGGACAACACCTCGGTGTCTTGAACGAACCTCACATACCCGACCACAAAAAAGCCCACTGACCGTCGCCGGTTCAGCGGGCTTTTTTGCATCAGGCTCACTGGCTCATGATGAACGTCGCCAGGCTTTTCAAGTCGTCCGAGCTCAACTGCGCAAAAGGCGGCATGGGCACATCCCCCCACTTTCCGCTGCCGCCGTGCTCAATGCTGGACATGACCCGGGCCAGTGCCTGCGGGTCATTGGCATATTTGGTCGCCACATCGTGATAGGCCGGGCCGACGACCTTGTGGTCGACCGCATGACAGGACAGGCAGGCGTTGTCCTTGAGCAAGGCCGAGGCGACTTTCGCGACCGACACCGTCGGTGGCTGATCCGCCGGCGGGTTCGAGGCCGCCTGAACATCGGCATCGCTCGCCTGGGCACTGCCGTAGGTCACCGCCAGGTAGGCGCCGATGACATTCACCTCCTGGTCGCTGATCGGCGCACCGTACACGTGCTGCATCTTGCCCGCCTCGGCGGTCCACTGCGCCAGGCTCATGCCAGGCGGCTGGAAGTTGATGTAGTCGGCCGAATGGCAGATGGAACACTTCTGCTGGGCCAATGGGTAGCCAGGCAGTGTACTGGGCTTCAAAGCAGCTGTTTCGGGCGGCAGCGTAATCGAAAGTGGTGCTGCGCCAGCCATGCTGGCCAGACCGACCTGAGCCGCACACAGCAAGGCAGTCATGAACTTCATTGGTTTCATGCGGCCCTCCTCAGGCGACGGTGACGTGGCTGGTTTCTACGACGTGGCGGCGGTAGCCACCGGGGTTCCAGTCGGCTTGCAACGGTTGCGTCTCGCCGGCACTGTTGCTGGCCCGCACCATCAACTGGGTGGCACCCTTGCTGGTAAAGGTGATCGGCAGCGTCCACTCGCGGAAGGAAAAACGGCCAAGGTCCTGCCCGAGGGCGGATTCGCGCCAGGTTTTTCCGCCGTCGATCGACACTTCCACCTTGTTCACCCCGACGCCGCCGTCGAACGCGATGCCCTTGAGCACCACGCTTTTGTTCAGCGGCAATACATCGCCGTGCTTGACGCTGGTGATGAAACTGCGTACCGGCAATTTTGAAATCGGCTGGGTTTTCGCCGGCGTAGTGCCGGGAGCAACGCAGAAGCAGTCGTTATCCGGAACCCGATAACCCTTGGCCATGAAGAAACCGTCGTAGGTATGGTCGACGACTTCGATCTCGCTCAGGTGCTTGACCCAATACGTGCCGAAATAGCCAGGCACCACCAAACGAATCGGATAACCGTTGAGAAATGGCAGGTCGGTGCCATTCATCGACCAGGCAATCATCGGCTCGCCGTCCATGGCATGGCTGATGTCCAGCGCCTTGATGAACTCCGGCGTGCTCGGCAGCACCGGTTTATCCAGCCCACGGAAAGTTACTTGCCGGGCCTCGGCCTTGACGCCGGCCTTTTCCAGCACCGCCTTGAGCGGCACCCCCAGCCAACGCGCATTGCCCATGGAGCCATTGCCCAACTGAGCGCCGAACACGCGCGGCATCGAGAAGCCGCGGCTGTTGCCCGAACACTGATTGACGGCCACCACTTCCACCGGCTCGGCGAGGGCCTTGAGCTCGGCGAGGGACAGTGACAGCGGCGTGTCGACCACACCCTTGATCGTCAGGCGGTAGGTGTCGGGGTCGATGCTGGTCGGGAAATTGGCCAGGTGGTAACGCACGAAAAAGGCGTCATTGGGCGTGATCGGTCCTTCGTTAAAGACAGAGAACGGCGTCTCCAGATGCGGCGGCCGAGTGGTCACCAGGGTCAACGGGCGCTTTTGCGGGTATTGCACCAGCGGTCGTGGGCCAGCGGCAAAGGTCACATCCTCGGCGGATTCACTGGCTGCCCCGCTTTCCTCGGCTGCCCTGGCGAGATTGGCCAACGGCGAAGCCGCCACAGCCAGAGTAAATGCATCGCGTAAAACCCGCCGCCGGCTCGGCTGGCTGCTGTCTACAAAACTGAACTTCATTGCACGCTCTCCTTGATTGTTTTATCGAGATGCAACTGACAGTCCCTCGTCAGGATGAAGAGGCATCAGCCTTGATGTGCCAGTGCGGGTTCTCTTTATTGTTCGATGTCGATAAACAAACCAGTATCGTCAGGTGCACATGGGTTGCTTCGCATTAAACGTCAGGGACTTGGCAATTGATGACAGGAGCAGCCGAAAGGAGCGGCATTGAGAGGCACCCTCTCAGTGGCTATTTTTCACATTAGCCTAAAAACTGCCCTCGCCTGCTACCGCCAAGGCAATCGCCTGTTGAATCCCCAGCGCCAGAGAGGATGAACGCCAGCCTGTAGGAGCGAGCTTGCTCGCGATGGACGTCAACGATAACGCAGGCTGCCTGAATGCCCGCGTTGTCCCGGCGTTTTTCGCGAGCAAGCTCGCTCCTACAGGGAGAAGCGTTCAATTGCGATCAGGCCGGCCAGCAGGCCGCCTCGCTTTGGCTTTTGATCTGCTTGCCCCCTCGAGAGGCCGAGCGCAGGTTCTGCGCAGTGGGCAACCCGGCATGGATGCCGGGTTAGCCGCGTACGGCCAGGGATGGCCGATCGTGGCGGGCCCACGGAGCAGGACCGGAGCGAGGCACCGAACGTCAGGGGCAAGAGCCCTTGGTTACTTGGGGCCGGGCGGCGCTCCGCTCTTCCAAGTAATCCGCCGTAAAGGCGGAACCACAAGTAGCCGTGACCGCAGAAACGGATACGCACACAAAAACAACATCGCCACCAAGGTAATCATCTATTGAATCCCCTGCGCCAAATTGCATTCAGGGCCGGAGAGGATGAACGCCAGCCTGTAGGAGCGAGCTTGCTCGCGATGGTCGTCAACGATGACGTGGGCTGTCTGAGTCCCCGCGGTGTCCCGGCGTTTTTCGCGAGCAGGCTCGCTCCTACAGGGAAGCGCGTTCAATCGCGGTCAGGTCGGCTGTCAGGCCGCCTCGCTTTGGCTTTTGATCTGCTTGCCCCCTCGAGAGGCCGAGCGCAGGTTCTGTGCAGTGGGCAACCCGGCATGGATGCCGGGTTAGCCGCGTACGGCCAGGGATGGCCGATCGCGGCGGGCCCACGGAGCAGGACCGGAGCGAGGGAATGCCGAGCCTTGGCGAGGCACCGAACGTCAGGGGCAAGAGCCCTTGGTTACTTGGGGCCGGGCGGCGCTCCGCTCTTCCAAGTAACCCGCCGTAAGGGCGGAACCCTAAGTGGCCGTGACCGCAGAAACGGATATGTACGCAAAAAAAAACCCGCCAACCGTAACCGGTTCAGCGGGCTTTCTTTTATACGGGTCAGCTAACCCAAACACCCCACCTCAACGGCAGGACATCCGAATCACAGAGCCATATCACTCGCAGCATTAGCCTTCGGCGCTTTTACAGCCGTGTCGACCGTCACTGGCTTCACAGCCGGCGCGATCACCGCTGGTGGCGGAGTCAGCTCCAGCACCTTGGCGGTATAAGCCCACTCTTCAGCGACTTTCTCCGGGCTGGCGTTCAGCTGGGTGCCGTAGCTCGGCACGATCTGGTGCAGTTTTGCCTGCCAGTCAGGAGTCGCAACCTTGTCCTTGAACACTTTCTGCAGCACGGTCAGCATGATCGGCGCAGCGGTCGAAGCGCCTGGGGAGGCACCCAGCAGGCCGGCAATACTGCCGTCTTGCGAAGCAACGATCTCGGTGCCCAGTTTCAGCACGCCACCGGCCGCTTCATCACGCTTGATGATCTGCACGCGCTGGCCGGCTTGCCACAGGCGCCAGTCTTCAGCCTTGGCGTTCGGGAAGTATTCTTTCAGGGCGTTCATGCGGTCTTCGTCAGACAGCATCAACTGGCCTGCAAGGTACTCGACCAGCGGGTATTCCTTGATGCCGACCTTGGTCATTGGCCACACGTTGTGCGTGGTCGTGGTGGTCAGCAGGTCCAGGTACGAACCTTCTTTCAGGAACTTGGTGCTGAAGGTCGCGAATGGGCCAAACAGGATCACGCGCTTGCCGTCCAGCACGCGGGTGTCCAGGTGCGGAACCGACATCGGCGGAGCGCCTACCGAAGCCTTGCCGTAGGCCTTGGCCAGGTGTTGCTCGGCGATGGTCGGGTTCTCGGTCACCAGGAACGAGCCGCCTACCGGGAAGCCTGCGTATTCCCTGGCTTCCGGAATGCCGGACTTCTGCAGCAGGTGCAGGGCACCGCCGCCGGCGCCGATGAACACGAATTTCGCGTCGGTTTCGGTCTTGCTGCCGTCTTTCAGGTTCTTGTAGCTGACGCGCCAGCTGCCGTCTTCGTTCCTGGTGATGTCCTGCACTTCGCTGGACAGCTTCAAGTCGAATTTAGGCGTGGTCTGCAGGTGTGCAACGAACTGACGCGTGATTTCGCCGAAGTTCATGTCGGTGCCGATCGGGCTCCAGGTGGCCGCGATTTTCTGGTTCGGGTCACGCCCTTCCATCATCAGCGGTACCCACTGCTTGATCACGGCCGGGTCTTCGGAATACTGCATGCCGGCGAACAGCGGGCTCGCCTGCAGGGCTTCGTAGCGTTTTTTCAGGAACTTGATGTTGTCATCGCCCCACACGAAACTCATGTGCGGAGTGGAGTTGATGAACGAACGCGGGTTCTTCAGCACGCCTTGCTGAACCTGCCAGGCCCAGAACTGACGGGAGATCTGGAACGCTTCGTTGATTTCAACGGCCTTCTGGATCGAGACCTTGCCGTTCTCGTCTTCCGGGGTGTAGTTCAGCTCGGCCAGGGCGGAGTGACCGGTACCGGCGTTGTTCCAGCCGTTGGAGCTTTCCTGGGCGACGCCGTCGAGGCGCTCGACCATTTCCATCGACATGCCGGGTTCCAGCTCATTGAGCCACACACCCAGGGTCGCGCTCATGATGCCGCCGCCAATCAGCAGTACATCGACTTTCTTTGCCTCTTCTGCGTGGACGGAAGTCATCCCCATCGACAACGCCAGCCCCAGCAGGGCCGTGTTCACTTTCTTAAACATCTGTAGCACCTATGATAAAACGCCATCCGCCCTTCCATCCTCACGCGCACAGCCCCATGTTTCACGGCAGTCACGGGTGCGGCACTCAAGGATTGCAGGGTGGGCACACAAGGCCGACGAACCGCGTCGACCCCCGTTTAATGTCCCTTCTGAACTGACTTTTTATCTTTATTGGCTTCAGCTACTTGAGCGACAGTGATTCTGCCGGCACGTCTCGAGGACACGCCGACTGAACAGGTCAAACCAAGTGGGCGCGAAGAATATCACGACAAGGCTTACCCGCGCGTCTGTTCCCGACTCTGTAGGAGCTGGCTTGCCAGCGATGGCGGCCTTGAGTGTTGTATCGCATCAGAGGCCGCCATCACCGGCAAGCCGGCTCCTACAGGTTCCGGTGCACGAGGTTACGGCGGATCGGCGACTATACTCAGTGGTCTTCAGATGAGCAGGTGAGGACAAGTCATGAGCGACAAAGACGATCTGCGCAAGTACTCCTCTCAAGTGATCGACGGCGTGGAAGCCGCCCCCGCACGCGCCATGTTGCGGGCCGTGGGCTTTACCGATGCAGACTTCAGCAAGCCGCAGGTCGGCATCGCCTCGACCTGGGCCATGGTCACCCCCTGCAACATGCACATCGACAAGCTGGCGCTCGAAGCGGAAAAAGGCGCGAATGCCGCAGGTGCCAAGGGCTTGATCTTCAACACCATTACCATTTCCGACGGCATCGCCAACGGCACCGAAGGCATGAAGTATTCGCTGGTGTCCCGCGAGGTGATCGCCGACTCCATTGAAGTGGTCACCGGTTGCGAGGGTTTCGACGGCCTGGTGACCATCGGCGGTTGCGACAAGAACATGCCGGGGTGCCTGATCGGCATGGCGCGGCTGAATCGCCCGTCGATCTTTGTCTATGGCGGCACCATCCAGCCGGGGGCCGGTCATACCGACATCATTTCCGTGTTCGAGGCCGTGGGCCAGCACGCGCGGGGCGACATCAACGAGATTCAGGTCAAGCAGATCGAGGAAGTGGCGATTCCCGGTCCCGGTTCCTGTGGCGGCATGTACACCGCCAACACCATGGCCTCGGCCATTGAGGCATTGGGCATGAGCCTGCCCGGCTCCAGCTCCCAGGACGCCATCGGCGCCGACAAGGCATCGGACAGCTACCGGGCCGGCCAGCAGGTCATGGAGTTGCTCAAGCTCGACCTCAAACCCCGCGACATCATGACCCGCAAAGCCTTCGAGAATGCCATCCGCGTGGTGATCGCCCTCGCCGGCTCGACCAACGCCGTGCTGCATTTGCTGGCCATGGCCAATGCGGTGGATGTCGAACTGACCCTGGATGACTTCGTCGAGCTGGGCAAGATTTCCCCGGTGGTCGCCGACCTGCGCCCCAGTGGCAAATACATGATGAGCGAGCTGGTGGCCATCGGCGGTATTCAACCGCTGATGAAGCGCATGCTCGATGCCGGCATGCTGCACGGCGATGTGCTGACCGTCACCGGCCAGACCCTGGCGGAAAACCTGGCAAACGTGCCCGATTACCCGGCCGGCCAGGACGTGATCCGGCCTTTCGACCAGCCGATCAAAAAGGATTCCCACCTGGTCATTCTGCGCGGCAACCTCTCGCCCAACGGCGCCGTGGCCAAGATCACCGGCAAGGAAGGCCTGCGTTTTGAAGGCACGGCCCGGGTCTATCACGGTGAGGAAGGTGCGCTGGCCGGCATCCTCAATGGCGAGGTACAGCCCGGCGAAGTGATCGTGATCCGCTACGAAGGCCCCAAGGGTGGGCCGGGCATGCGCGAAATGCTCTCGCCGACCTCGGCGGTCATGGGCAAGGGCCTGGGCAAGGATGTGGCGCTGATCACCGACGGGCGTTTTTCCGGCGGCTCCCACGGTTTCGTGGTCGGCCACATCACGCCGGAAGCCTTCGAAGGCGGACCGATTGCGCTGGTCGAAAATGGCGACAGGATCATCATCGATGCGCAAACCCGGCAGATTACCGTGGACGTCTCCGAGGCTGTGCTGGCCGAGCGCAAGTCGCGTTGGGTGCCGCCGCCCGCCAAGTACACACGGGGGGTGCTGGCCAAGTATGCGAAGACGGTGTCCAGTGCTTCGGAGGGGGCTGTGACGGACAAATACCTGTAGCCCGTAGTTTTGCGTTGTATGGTCTGCCGCCTTCGCGAGCAAGCCCGCTCCCACATTAGGCCGCGATCAAATGTGGGAGCGGGCTTGCTCGCGAAGGCGTCTTGTCAGGCAACCTCTACCTCAAAGCCTGAACCGATCCACCGACTGCGCCAACTGCCCCGCCAGGCTCGACAACTCATCGGTGGTCGAAGCCGTCTGCCCGATCACCTTGCTGTTGCCTTGCGACATGCCGGCAATCATCTCCACCTGATGGGCGATCTCGTTGCTGGCCAGGCTTTGCTCGCCGATGGTGCGGCTGATGTCATTGACCAGTTGCGTGGTGTTGAGCGTGGCATCGAGGATTTCACGAATGGCGCGCTCGACATCGGCCGTCACCGCCATGCCTTTGTCGACCTGGGCCACGCCCTCCTCCATGCTGATCACCGCCTCGCGGGTGCTTTGCTGGATGCGTGCGACCATGCTGGCGATTTCCTGGGTGGAAGCGCTGGTGCGCCCCGCCAGGCTGCGGACCTCATCGGCCACCACGGCAAAACCACGGCCCTGCTCGCCGGCACGGGCGGCTTCGATGGCGGCGTTCAGGGCCAGCAGGTTGGTCTGGTCAGCGATGCCCTTGATCACCTGAATGATGTTAAAGATCCCCTCGGACTCTTTGTCCAGCGTGCGGATCACCTGCGCCGAGTGCTGCGCCGAACGCGCGATGCCGTCCATGTCGCTGACCACTTGGTGGATCACCCGGCCACCGTCCTTGGCCAGCGCCTCGGCCTGATTGGCCATGTTCAGCGCCCGCTCGGCAT
The DNA here is from genome assembly GCF_047324915.1 of Pseudomonas sp. Pseusp16. Lineage (NCBI taxonomy): Bacteria > Pseudomonadati > Pseudomonadota > Gammaproteobacteria > Pseudomonadales > Pseudomonadaceae > Pseudomonas > Pseudomonas sp. Pseusp16. The sequence goes on from NZ_CP168522.1 coordinate 2,292,078, forward strand.
GCCGGGTGATTTCCTCGATGCTCGCCGTCATTTCGCTGGCGGCCGCGGCCATGGTGCTGGCCGCCGCGCTTTGCTGCTGGCTGCTGCCGGCCACCTCATGGCAACCGTTGCTCAGTTGCGCGCTCATGCCACTGACACCGTGGGCGTTGCTGCGCACCACCTCGATCATGCCGCGCAAATCCCGCTGCATGGTTGCCAGGCTACGAATCAATGCGCTGGCTTCGTCCTTGCGGGTGGGCTCGACAATCGGCTCGCCGAGGTTGCCATGGGCGATGCTCTGGGCAATGCGACTGGCGGTTTGCAGCGGGCCCATGATGCTCAGGATCGCCGAACGCCCCAGGGCCAACAGCAGCAACAAACCGGCGATCAGCATGCCGCCGAGGGTCAGGTTGGCGTTGCTGATGACTTGCGCCGTACCCTGGCTGGTCTGTTGCGAATTGCTTTCGATCAACTCGCTGAGAGCCTCCATCTGGTCTTCCAGCTGGCTGAAGGCGTTGTTGAAGGTGCCCAGCTGCTGTTGTGCCGCTTCCGGGTTTTCCAGCGCCAGCCCGGCGATGCGCTCGGCGGCACTGATGTAGGTGTCGAGGCTCGGCTTGATCTTGTTCAGGCCGGCCTTAATGGTGTCGTGGACCGGCAGCTTGAGGTTTTCCCCGAGCACTTCGCGAAAGCGTTGGGCGTGCTCTTCGATGGAACTGCGCACCTCGGCCTTGCTGCTGGTGCTTTTGTTCAAGCCCACCAACATGGCCGACAACACGTCGGCGCGCAACGCGTCGTGCATCATGTCGCCTTCCAGGTGATTGCGCAGCGCGGCCATGCTGACGTTGTTGTCGTCCACGGCCTCGGCCATCCGGGTGTTTCCCAGATAACTGACCAGGCTCATGATCAACGCAGTGAGCAATCCGGTGCCGATCAACAATATTAAACGCAGTTTTATGGACACTCTGTGGTTCCTCTCTGGCACGTTTGGCGACGGGGTTTGCCCCGCGCGGGTGGCACGCTTCAAGAGGGTATCGACGGGTTCGAGCAGTAGTTGAAGCCTATTCCCACAGATTGCTTTTTTTACGACACGCGGTCGTCAGCGGCTGTTTTTGCGCCATGCCGCGCAGGGACACCAGAAACAGGCTGACCAATGCACCGGCGAGCGCGATGGCCATGTCCTTTTGCGAGTCCCAGGGGTCGTTTTGTGCGCCGACGAAGGCGTTCGCCGTGTCATTGCCCAGAAAGGCACCGCCGATCCACTCCACCAGTTCATACATGGAGGAGGTCGACAGCATGATGTTCAGGGTCACGAAAAACAGCCAGAACCCGCGTAGCGGGGTCAGGCGCAACAACACTTCGCGCACCGGATAAGCCAGCAGCAGTCCGTAGCTCAGATGCACCAGTCGGTCGTAGTGATTGCGGTGAACGCCTGACGCCTGCTCGAAACTGAAACCCAACCACGCCGAAGACCAGCGTTCGTAAGGCACCAGGGAATAGGTGTAGTGGGCACCCAACTCATGCACGCACAGAAACGCAAACACCAGCGTGATGGATGTCGCCGACAAACGGAACCGCCGCGAAACCGCCACCAGCGTGCCCACCAGCAACAGCACCAGCAGGTTTTCCAGCGCCCAGTCCACCCGGCTGCGGGGAGCAAAACCCGACACCACGACGATCACCAGAAACACCATGAGCAACGTCAGGTCGTGCCGTAAACGCGGGTCAGGCTGCATGGTGCAATACCTCGAAGTCAGGGCATCGCCCTTTTAACTTCGAGGCATGGCCGCAGGGCAAGTTCGCTTTTTCCCTCCATCGCATGATAGGTTGTACGATGACTGACGAATACTCGAGCAGTCATAGCGCCATCCCTACAACAACAAGGAAACACCCATGAAAAAAACAACAGTGCTGATTGGTTTTCTGTGCCTGTTCAGCGGCTACGTCGCCGCCACCCCGGCTGCCGCGGACAAAGACGTCGCCCAGGCTGTCGACCACCTGACCCAGGCCATGCTGCACAAAGACATCCCGGAGCTGAACGCCTTGACCGCCGAGAACCTGACCTACGGGCACTCCAGCGGCAAGATCCAGGACAAGCAGGCATTCATCGCCGACATCGAAACCGGCAAGAGCGCCTTCAAGACCCTGGAGATGCAAAACCAGACCATCACCGTCTCGGGCGATGTCGCGCTGGTCCGCCACCACTTCTCGGCGCAAGCGCTCAAAGGTACCGAAGTGGTGCCAACCGAAATCGAGAACCTGCAGATCTGGCAAAAGCAGAACGGCAAATGGCTGTTGGTGGGACGGCAAGCGTACAAGTTCTGATGCACGCGTAAGGCAACCACAAAACCTGTGGGAGCGGGCTTGCTCGCGAAGGCGGAGTGTCAGCCAACCTCCCTGCTGGATGTGCCGGCCTCTTCGCGAGCAAGCCCGCTCCCACAGGTACTTTGGCCGGCCGCTGGATTGGCATGCACTGGAGATCAAACTGTGGGAGCGGGCTTGCTCGCGAAGGCGCAGTGTCAGCCAACCTCCCTGCTGGATGTGCCGGCCTCTTCGCGGGCAAGCCCGCTCCCACAGGTACTTTGGCCGGCCGCAGGATTGGCATGCACTGGAGATCAAACGGTGGGAGCGGGCTTGCTCGCGAAGGCGGAGTGTCAGCCAACCTCCCTGCTGGATGTGCCGGCCTCTTCGCGAGCAAGCCCGCTCCCACAGGTACTTTGGCCGGCCGCTGGATTGGCATTCACTGGAGATCAAACTGTGGGAGCGGGCTTGCTCGCGAAGACGGAGTGTCAGTCAACCTCCCTGCTGGATGCGCCGGCCTCTTCGCGGGCAAGCCCGCTCCCACAAAGGGAATAGGCGGTGGTCAGCTGCCCTTCCATTCCCGCGGGCTCAATCCCGTCTTGCGCCGAAACGCCCGGGCCAGTGCCGAGGGGCTCTCGTAACCAACCTCCTCGGCAATCAGCGCAATCGGCCGGCCCTCGCGCAAGCGTTTCTGCGCCAGGCTGATGCGCCAGCTCACCAGGTAATCCACTGGCGTCTGCCCGACCACCCGGCGAAAGTGTTCGGCGAAACTGGCCCGCGACATGTTGGCGGCGACCGAGAGTTCGGCCACGCTCCAGGCCTTGGCCGGGGTTTGATGCATCAGGCTCAGAGGGCGCGCCAGGCGCGCATCGGCGAGGCCGGCCATCATGCCCGGTTGCTGGCCACCGGTACTCAGAATGTGCCGCAGCAACAGAATCACCAGCAGTTCAAACAACCGGTCCATTACCGCCTCACGCCCGCATGTACCGTCAAACGCCTCGTTGAACAGCCATTCCAGGGTCCCGGCCATCGCCGGGATTTCATCGAGCTTAAGCACCAGGTAATCAGGCAGTGCCGCCGCCAGGGCATTGCCCGCACCGCCGTCGAAATCCAGGGTCGCGCAGACCAGTTGCGTGCCGGACGCTTCTGAAGCGAGCAGGCGATGCCGATAGGGCCGAGGAAAAAAGATCAGGGTCGGTTCGGTCAGTTGCAGATCCGGCTGATCACCCAACCTGAGCAGCAACTCACCCGCCTGAAGCAGGTGCAAATGACCGCCGGCCTGTTGGCCGTCGAAGGCGGCGGTACCGCAAAACGTACCGCTATGGAACGTGCCGGCATTGACGCCAAAGTGTGTGAGCAACGTGGACAAGCGATCCATGACAAGGCTCCCGAGGGCAGTTCTGGACGATCTGTCGCATATCCTCGACGATTTGCACCCAACAAGCCAGACACTCTCCCTAACATCAGCTCCGTACCCAGCGCATTCCGCGCTTCACACCACGGAGTATCACCATGAGCCGCATTGCCCCGATCAGCCTGGAACACGCCACCGACGCCACCCGCCCGCTGCTGGAAGGCGTGCAGAAGAAAATCGGCTTTTTGCCCAACGTCTTCAAGGTACTGGCCCACGCCCCGGCGGTGTTGGCCTCGTACCTGCAAAACTCCGCCGCACTGGGCAAGACGTCCTTGAGTGCCACGGAAAAAGAAGCGGTGTTCCTCGCCACTTCCCAGGTCAACGGCTGCGACTACTGCCTGGCGGCTCACACGCTGTTCGCCGGCAAGGCCGGGTTGTCAGGCCAGGACATCCTCAGCGCGCGTCAGGGGGAACTCAATGCCTATGCCAGCCTCGCCCGCCAGGTCACCGAAAGCCGTGGCCACCTGACGGTCGAGCAGATCGCCGCAGCCCGTGCTGCCGGTATCGGCGACGGCAAGATCATTGAAGTGATCGCCCACGTGGCTGCGCAGACGCTGACCAACTACCTGAACAACGTTGTGCTGACCGACATCGACTTCCCGGCTATCGACGCCTGAATGACTTGAGCGACGGAGAATCCACCATGAATACCGTGACCTTGTACACCACCGACACCTGCCCTTATTGCCGCAACGCCAAGGCGTTGCTCGCCAGCAAAGGCGCGGTAATGGAAGAAATCAACATCCAGAGCGAGCCCGGAAAGTTCGAAGAAATGCTCAGCCGCAGCAACCGCCGCAGCGTGCCGCAGATTTTCATCGGCGACACGCACATCGGCGGTTTCGACGACCTGGCCAGACTGGATCGTCAGGGTGGGTTGATGTCGATGCTGGCCTGACCAGGTCAGGTATTGGTTTTCAGCTTGGTCCACAAACGCGTGCTCAGACGTGCGATGGCCGCGGGCAAGTCTTCGACGGTGAACAGCTTGTCCATCACGGTTTTCGGCGGGTAAATCGCCAGGTCCTGCTTCACCGCCGGGTCGACATAGGCATCCGCCGCGCTGTTGGGGTTGGCGTAGTGGATGCTGTTGCTGATGTTGGCGATCACCTTCGGCTGCAGCAGGTAGTTCATGTAGGCGTAGCCGTTGTGCTCATGGGGCGCGCTCTTGGGCATGACCACCATGTCGAGCCACAGCGTGGAACCTTCGTCCGGGATCGAGTAGGCAATATCGATCCCGTTTTTGGCTTCCCTGGCGCTGGCGGCGGCCTGCACGATGTCGCCGTTGAAACCGATCACCGCGCAGACATTGCCGTTGGCCAGGTCGCTGATGTACTTGGACGCATGGAAATACTGCACGTACGGGCGGATCTTCAGCAGGGCCTGCTCGGCTTTCTTGTAATCGGCGGGCTCATGGCTGTGGGGTGGCAAGCCCAGGTAATTGAGGGTAATCGGCAGGATCTGCGTCGGGTTGTCGATGATCGCCACACCGCACTCGCTGAGTTTCCTGATGTTGTTCTCGTCGAAGAACAGGCTCCAGGAATGGGTGACATCGGTGTTGCCGAAGATCGCCTTGATCTTCTCGACGTTATAACCGATGCCCGCCGTGCCCCACATGTAAGGGAAGCCGTACTGGTTACCCGGGTCGTTGACCTCGAGTTTCTTCATCAACGCCGGGTCAAGGTTCTTCCAGTCGGGCAACTGACTCTTGTCGAGCTTCTGGATGGCCCCGGCCTTGATCAGGCGCGACAGGAAGTGGTTCGACGGGCTGACCACGTCATAACCGGTGTTGCCGGTCATCAACTTCGACTCCAGCACTTCGTTGCTGTCGTGGATGTCGTAGGTCGCCTTGATCCCGGTTGCCTTGGTGAAGCTGGGCAAGGTGTCGTCGGCGATGTAGCCGTTCCAGTTGGAAATGTTGACGGTTTCGTCTGCATAGGTCGAGGCGGAAAAGGTCGAGATCAGGGCCACAAGGGAAAGCGTATTGACGCGCATGTTGAATCACCTTCGATGGGAAGTGCTTTTGTTCTTGTCGTTAAACGGGTGTGTTCATATTTCGCTTCTGGCCCGGACCGCTTCCACGCGCATACGCAGCATGGCACCGATATCGAGCAACGGCTTGGGCGGCAGCCAGCCGGGCTGCGCCCGTTGGATGACCGAGTGCAGCAGCGGCGATTCGCGACCCGAGGCCCACTCCGCCAGCAAGCGGCCCCACAGCGTGCCCCGGGCCACGCCGGAGCCATTGCACCCGGCCACGGCAAAAACGCCCTCCTCGACCTTGGCGAAATACGCTTGCCCGGAGCGCGAAGCGCTGAGATGGCCGGTCCAGGTGTATTCGATGTCCTGCTCACCGAGCATCGGGAACCGCCGCTGCAACCCCAGCACATGGTGCTGGCGGCGGCTCGACAATTCGCCCAGGGACAGATCCCGGGCGCGGTATTCCGCAGTGTTGCGGATCATCACCCGGCGATCCGGCGTCAGGCGCACCGTGGCGCCCAACGGGCGGGTCGACAGCACGCCCCAGGACGCGGGCGCACCCATGGCCTGAAACTCTTGATCGCTGAGCGGTCGCGTGAGGCTGGCGCTGAGCTCCATGGCAAATGTGCCGCTGTCTTCGATACCCGCCCGAGGCACAAAGGCGTTCAGACAGACCAGTACTTGCCTTGCCTCGACGCAGCCGTTTTGGCTACGGGCGCGAATTCGGCCATCGCCCAGGCGCTCAAGGCCGGTGATGTCGGTGTTTTCACAGACCGTCACTGTCTGCGGCAAGGCCTCGAGCAAGCCCCTGACGTACTTCGCCGGTTGCAGCAGCGCATTGCCGTTACCGCACCAGATCGCGGCGCGGTAGTGCCGGCTGCCGAGTTTCTCGATCAATGCCTGGCCCTGCAGAAAATGCGCGCTGGCGCCAACGGCACGCAGGGTCTGCAGCTTGGCCTCGACGTGGGTCAGCTTGCGTGGATCGCTGACGGCGAAGAAATAACCCGATTCCCTGAAGTCGCACTCGATACCGTGGCGGGTAATCTGCTTGCGGACTTCGTCGGCGGCTGCGCGGCCGATGGCCGTATCCACTTGATACCCGGCGAATCCGGCACTACCCACCAGTTCGCCAGCAGCGGGATGCTCATGGGCCACCACAAAACCGGAGTTGCGCGCCGATGCCCCTTGCGCAGCCCGCTGGCGATCAACCACCACAATGCGGGCCTTGGGGTGCATTTGCGCCAGAGCGTGCGCCGCACTGAGGCCGGTAATGCCGCCACCGATCACCAGCCAGTCGGCTTGTTGCGTGCCTTTGAGCGGATCGCGCAACGGAGAACTCCCCGCTTGTGCAATCCAGCCACAGATATTTTCCATGCGTCACCTCAGGTTCTTGTTCTGCCGGCCGTCTCGATCCAAAACAACACTGCATGCAGGATTCGCATAAGTGGTTTTCGAGTACGGTGGCAATGACTAGAATCTAAAGGGTCAAAACACGGACAACCAACGTTATTAAATCATCGAGGCATTCTGAAAACGCATGGATAAAATTCGCCACGTGCCCTCGTTGCAGGGCTTGCAGGCCTTGGTCGAGGTCGCCGGGTCAGGCAGCTTCACCCAGGCGGCGCAAAAGCTCTGCCTGACCCAAAGCGCCGTGAGCCGACAGATCCAGCAGTTGGAGAGCCACTTCGGCGTACCGCTGTTTGTCAGGAGCAGCCGCAGCATTCAACTGACCGCGGAGGGTGAACAGGTACTGGCCAGCGCCCGCAGCATCCTTGAACAGCTACGGACCCTCGAAGAGCGGCTCGCGCCGCAGGAACGCCCGTTCCGCATCCGCATGCACGTGTCACTGGCGGTGCGCTGGCTGCTGCCCAGACTGAGCGATTTCTACCGGCATCACCCGGACGTATCCCTGGCAATCGAAACCGTGGCCACCGAAGTGGTTGAGCCGGCCAGTGACAGTGACGCCTATATTCTCTATCTGCCAGAGCCATCCACAGCGCCCGATTGCCTGACCCTGTTCGAGGAAGCCCTGGTGCCGGTGTGCGCGCCGGGCCTGGGCAACGCCGGTCGGCCGATGTCATCGCTGGAAGATTTATCGGGGTTCGCCCTGTTGCACCGCTCTTCCGACCAGCATGACTGGCAGGCCTGGCTGTTGGCCAACGGCGGCCTGTCGCTACAGGACTATCGGCATATCCCCTTCAACCTCGACGAACTGGCACTCGATGCCGCTGCGCGTGGCCTGGGGGTGGCGATGACCGACATGACCCTGGCAGGCGAATCGATTCAACGCGGCGAACTGGTGATTCCGTTCGGCGAACCGTTGAAGACCCGGGGGATCTATTCGCTGTGCCTGCAACCCTCGGCCGCCGCGCATCCGGCCTGCGGGGCGGTGATGCAGTGGTTCACCGCGCAAGCCACCACATGACCCTGTGGGAGCGGGCTTGCTCGCGAAGGCGTCGGGTCAGTTGACACTTATTTCACTGACACACCGCTTTCGCGAGCAAGCCCGCTCCCACAGGTATGCACTCGACTGACAGGCATTCATCGCCCTCAATCATCCTCATGCAACTTGATGCCGCGTTTATGCAACACATAGGGCACCACCAGCACCAACAGCGTCAGGGCGAGGAAGAACGCCGAGATCGGTTGCGTGACGAACACCATCCAGTCGCCCTGGCTGATGGACAAGGCGTTACGCAGTTGCTTCTCGGCCATCGGCCCCAGCAGCATGCCGACGATCACCGGGGCGACGGGGAAGTCGAACCGCCGCATCAGCACCCCGCCCCAGCCAATCGCCAACATCAGGATCAGGTCGAAGGATGAGTGGCGCATGCCATACACGCCGATGGTGGCGAACACGAGGATGCCGGCATTCAGGTACGGCCGGGGGATTTGCAGCAGTCTGACCCACAGTCCCACCAGCGGCAGGTTCAACACCAGCAGGATCACGTTGCCGATGTACAGCGAGGCCACCAGCGTCCAGACCAGGTCGGCGGAGGTTTCGAACAGCATCGGCCCCGGTTGCAGGTTGTAGTTCTGGAACGCGGCCAGCAGGATCGCAGCGGTAGCGGACGTCGGGATGCCCAGGGTCAGCAACGGCACCAGGGATCCGGTCGCGCTGGCGTTGTTGGCCGCTTCGGGGCCGGCGACACCTTCGATGGCGCCCTCGCCCTTGTTGGCGGAAAACTCCTTGGGGTAGCGGCTGAGCTTGCGCTCGGTGGAGTAGGACAAAAAGGTTGGAATCTCGGCGCCACCGGCCGGAATCGAACCAAACGGGAAACCGATCAGCGTGCCCCGAAGCCATGCGGGCACCGAGCGTTTCCAGTCCGCGCGGGTCATCCACAACGAAGTCAGGCGGTGCCGTCCTTCGTTTGATTCCCCTTGATAGAGCAGGCTGTACAAGGCCTCGCCAACCGCGAACAACCCGACCGCCACCAGCACCACCTCGATCCCGTCCACCAGTTCGGGCACGCCGAGGGTGTAGCGGGCAATGCCCGAGGTCGAGTCCAGGCCGATCAGCCCGATGGTCAGCCCGACGCCGAGCGAAGCAAACCCTCGGAGCATGGAAGCGCCAAGCACCGCCGACACGGTGGTGAACGACAGCACCAGGATCGCGAAATATTCGGTCGGGCCGAAATTCAGTGCCAGCCTGGCGACGATGGGTGCAAACAGCGTCAGCAAAATCGTCGCGATGGTCCCAGCGACGAATGAACCTATCGCCGCCGTTGCCAACGCAGGTCCCGCCCGACCGTTGCGCGCCATCAGGTTGCCTTCCAGGGCCGTGACCATCGAAGACGATTCACCGGGGGTGTTGAGCAGGATCGAGGTGGTGGAGCCACCGAACTGTGCGCCGTAATAAATCCCGGCGAACATGATCAGCGCACCGGTCGGGTCGACCTTGGCGGTGATCGGCAACAGCAGTGCCACCGTCAGCGCCGGACCGATCCCCGGCAACACGCCGATGGCGGTGCCGAGCAGGCAGCCGATGAACCCCCACATCAGGTTGATCGGCGTCAGCGCCGCTGAAAACCCCATCATCAGGCTTGAAAGAATGTCCACGGTGTCGATCTCCTCTCACAGCCAGATGTTGATCAGCGATGGCAGGGAAACCCCCAGCCCGGCGTTGAACAGCCAGTAGATCGGCAGGGTCAAGGCAATGCCGATGGCCAGGTCCCGCACCGGATGACGACTGCCAAACCCCCGCGCCGAACAGGCGAACAGCAGCCCGGCGGCCAGCACAAAGCCGATGAGGTTGATCAGCACCGCCACCCCAACCAACCCGCCAGTGACCCAGGCGGCCCCGGATTTTCCGCCAGGGATCACACCATTGCCGCTGTCCAGTTCGCGAAAACCGCCGGTTAGCGCCTGATAACTCAGCAGCAGGCCCACCACGCCGAGAAAGCCGGCGACGATCCAGGGATAGACGTAAGCCGGCAGAATCACGAAGCCCATCTCGGGCGGAAAGCGGTTGGCTCCCACGGCCAGCAAGGCGCTGAGGGCGATCAGTCCAAGGCCGATCGCCAATTGCGTCGGCACGATTGCGCGTGACCCGGCCATCTCAAAGCAGCCCGACCTTGACCAGCATCGCCCGCAGACGCACGTGCTCTTCGTCGACGAATTTGCCGAAGTCATCACCGGTCAGCACGCTCTCGGTCCAGGCATTGGTTTTGATGTTCTCTTGCCAGACTTTGCTTTTGCTGGCGGCCACGACCGCGTCGGTCACTTCTTTACGCTGCTCGGCTGTGAGGTTCGCAGCACCGTAGACACCGCGCCAATTGCCGATGATCACGTCGTAGCCGCTTTCCTTGAGGGTCGGCGCATCGATCCCCGGGACACGCTCGGGCGCACCGATGGCCAGCACCCGGATCTGGCCGGCCTTGATGTATTGACCCAGTTCGGCGTAGCCCCCGGTGAGCACCTTGATCTGGCCGCCCAGGGTCTGGGCGACGATTTCACCCCCACCGCCGGTGGCGATGTAATTGACCTTGTTGACCGGGACATCCAGTTTGCCCGCCAGCTCGGCGATGCCGATGTGGTCGATCGACCCCTTGGAACCACCGCCAAAAGTGACGCTAGTGGGCTTTTCCTTGAAGTCCTTGATCAGGTCATCGAGGGTCTTGTATGGCGAATCCTTGCGCACGGCAATCACGTTGTATTCGGTAAACAGGCGCGCAATCGGCGTCACATCCTTCAGGCTGATCTGCGGTTTGTTCTGTTCGATGCCCGCGACCATGATCGCGCCAACCACCAGCAATGCGTTCGGGTCACCCTTGGTGCTGTTGGCAAACTGTGCCAGCCCCAGGGTCCCACCGGCCCCGCCCTTGTTCTCGAAGGTCACGGCCTTGGCCGTATTGGCTTCGAGCATGGCCTTGCCCAGTACCCGGGCGGTCTGGTCGTAACCACCGCCCACGGAGCCCGGGGCCATGAATTTCACGGTATCCAGCGCGAAGGCTGGTGCGACCAGCACGGCAGCGGTCAAACCGGCGGCCATGCAGCGACTCAAACGTTGGATCAAAGCGGACATGGGCATCTCCTGATTGCATTGTTTTTATAGGTGCCGTTTGCCCATCGACGTACTCGATGAACATCGGCCTGCGAACAAGCTTAGGCCATGGATCCGTGGGTCGGTCCGTTTTGCTGAAACCACTTTCCAATGTCGCTGCTGCCCCTTGTGGGAGCGGGCTTGCTCGCGAAGAGGCCATCACATTCAACATTGATGTTGGCTGATACACCGCCTTCGCGAGCAAGCCCGCTCCCACAGGGTCCCGGGTGCTCCCGCCATCCTTTCATTACAACTTTGTCATCAAGCTGTTGGTCGGCTGTCCGGATCGCCTCGTTAACCTGAACTCACTGTCAGGCCAACCACCGGCAGCCACCCTGCCCTTGTAGAGAGAGATTCGTCATGAAAATGTTGATCCTTGGTTTTGCCGCCCTGCTCGCCACCGGTTCGGCGTTTGCCGCGACTCAATCCACTTCACCCGTCATCCACGACAAGGACGGTTTTTATGTGGACGTGGATGTCGCCAAAGTGCTGTCCATGACCGACCTCAATGGCAAGTGCGGCATCGTGCCGGCGCAGTTCAATTACCTCGACCACCAGGGGCGCGAGCACCAGCTGGACTATCAGGTCCAGGGCGTGAATTGCATTGGCGAGAACTGATCGGATGCCTGTATTGACGATTGATCGGGCTACACTTGCGCCACTGGCTTGCCCCTGTAGCCCGACCGAATCAGGCAGACTTTCATGAACATCCTCGTAGTCGAAGACGAACCCAAGGCCGGCAATTACCTGCTCAACGGCCTGCAGGAACTCGGATACACCGTGAGCCTGGCGCGCGACGGCGTCGATGGTTTGCACCTGGCCCTTGAACACGATTTCGATGTGATCGTGCTGGACGTCATGATGCCGAAGATGGATGGCTGGGAAGTCCTGCGTCGCTTGCGCAAGGAAGCCGACACACCGGTGTTGTTCCTCACCGCCCGGGACGACATCGCCGACCGCATCAAAGGCCTGGAACTTGGCGCCGACGATTACCTGATCAAACCGTTTTCCTTCGCTGAACTGGTGGCACGCCTGCGCACCCTGACCCGGCGCGGCCCTACCCGGGAAGAAGAACACCTGCACGTCGACGACCTGCAGATCGACGTGCTCAAGCGACGCGTCAGCCGCGCCGGCAATCGCATCACCCTGACCAACAAGGAATTTGCCCTGCTGCACCTGTTCGCCACGCATCAGGGCGAAGTGCTGTCACGCTCGATGATCGCCTCGCGGGTCTGGGACATGAATTTCGACAGCGACACCAATGTCGTCGATGTCGCGGTGCGCCGCCTGCGCCTGAAAATCGATGATCCGTTCCCGCTCAAGTTGATCCACAGCGTGCGCGGCATCGGCTACCGCTTCGACACTCAACCCTGAATACCGCCATGAATGCGATGACACCGCTGCAATCCGCTTCCCGCCTCAGTCACTCCCTGACCTTGCGTCTGGCGCTGGTGTTTGCCCTGCTGGCGTTTGTCTCGCTGGCGCTGTTGGGTGTCGCGCTGTACCGCGACCTGGAGCGCGAGTTGATCCGTCGCGACGACATTGCCCTGATCACCCGCATCGACCAGTTGCGTACCTTCCTCAACGACAGCAATACCCTGGACCTGATCAAGGCCAAGCCGGCGCTGTTCCAGAACATGATGGGCAACCGCGAGGCCCTGCTGACCATCGGCACCCCAGGCCAACCGCCGTTGCTGGTGGTCAACCCGGGCAACCTGAAAATGCCGGTGCTGACCCCGGTGGCGATGGATCATCGCCTGACCCTGAATGACGTGCAGCACTTGCCCAACGTCAATGGCGTGCCGTTTTCCGCCTTGGCGGCGACCATCGACTCGGGTGATCTGGGCAGCCTGCAAGTGGTGACCGGGCGCTTGATGACCGAACGCACCGCCGTGCTCGCCGACTACCGCTTCAACGTGTACCTGTTCGCCAGCGTCGCGGCGATTCTGCTGTCGCTGTCCGGTTATGTGCTGGTGCATCGTGGCCTGTTGCCCGTGCGGCGCCTGGCCCGTCACACCCAGAGCATCGACGTCGGCAACCTAAACGAACGCCTCGACAGCCAGGGCGCGCCACTGGAGCTGTTGCCGATGATCGACGCTTTCAACGCCATGCTCGACCGGCTGGACAAAGGCTTCATACAACTGGGCCAGGTGTCGACCGACATGGCCCACGAACTGCGCACGCCGATCAACAACCTGCTGGGTGAAACCCAGGTGGCCTTGCAGCAGAACCGCAGCACCGACGCCTATCAGCAACTGTTGGCCTCGAACGTCGAAGAACTTGAACGCCTGGCGCGCATGCTCGACAACATGCTGTTTCTGGCCCGCACCGATCCGCGCAGCGCCTTGCGCCAGCGTCAGGAACTGGATGCCGCCGACGAAATGCAACGCATGGCCGACTACTTCGAAGGCCCGGCGGGCGACGTTGGCATCTGCATCAATGCCCAGGGCAGCGGTCTGATCTGGGCCGAGCCCATGTTGCTGCGCCGTGCCCTGGCCAACCTGTGCGCCAACGCCATCAAGTACGGCGCCCCGCATTCCGAGCTGTGCATCCACGCCAACCCGACTGCCGACGGCATCCAGGTGCAAGTGCGCAACCACGGTCCGACCATCGCGCCGCACCATCTGCCACGGTTGTTCGAACGCTTCTACCGGGTCGATGAGTCCCGCGAACGCTCGTCCCAGTCCAATGGCCTGGGCCTGTCGATCGTGGCGACGATCATGCAACTGCACAACGGTGCCTGCCATGTCAGCAGTGCCGACGGCATCACCTGCTTCGAGCTGTTTTTCCCGGCGCGACAACAGCATGAGTAACGCCTGAACGAAAACCACCCGGGTCACTTGCGACAAAACTTCGCTCGAGGGTGCGTGTCATGGCCTAACCTCATTGGCTAAGTGATCAACAACCCGTCGAGCACGCCGATGTGCAACGTATTCAAGTCAATGATCTGCATCGCCTTCGCGCTTCTGGCGGCAAGCCCGGGCTGGCTGTTGGCGACACCCATGGCCGACGCCCTTACCCCCGCCGCCACCCCCGCGGTCATCAGCATCCCCGATAACGATCTGCTGGGGCTGCAAAACCAGTTGAACAGCCTCAAGCAGCAGGTTTCCCTGGCCACCAATTACACCCAACTGGAAAGCGCACAGGATCAGGTGCAAGTACTGATCCAGGATATTGATAGCCTGTCTGCATCGCTACTGCCCGGGCAGGCGCAGTTGCAGGCGCAACTCAACGTGCTGGGGCCCGTGCCCCTCGCCGAGAATGCACAGGTGACGTCTGCCATTACCACCCAGCGAGACACCCTCGGCGAGCAGAAAAACAGGATCGATAGCCAACTCAAAACCCTGGAAGCGCTGAAAAAAAGTGCCGCCGAGCTGATCACCCAGATAGCCAGTATTCGCCGCAGCCTGCTGGAAGCGGAGGTGACCCAGCAAACCACCAGTATCCTGAACCCGGTTTTCTGGTCACCTTTGTTCAATTTTCCGGCAGAAGACCGCCAGCGTTTCAGTGCCCTCATCGAGCAACTCGGGGCCACGCACCGGGCGGCCTGGCAACCCGGACAACGCGGGATCACGGCCGCACTGCTGATACTGGCCCTGGCCATCTGGACCGTTGGGCGACGGTTCGCCGGGCGGGGCCTGGCGTGGCTGTGCATCCATCGAATGCCTGAAGGCCGGTTGCGGCGCAGCTCCCTTGCATTGGCGTCGGTACTGGCGACGGTGCTGACCGCCGGCGCAGCCTTGCAATTGCTGCACTTTGCCGGGACCCGGCAACTGCCCTACACCCCGCTGCTGGCCGATCTGGCGCAGTATCTGGAAAAGCTGGCCTATACCTGCGTGCTGATCACCGGATTGAGCCGAGCACTGCTGTCGACCAAACATCCCTCATGGCGCCTGCCCGATATTGCCGATCCGGTGGCCCTGGCGATGGCGCCCTATCCAAGGTTGCTGGCAAGCCTGCTGCTGGTGCTGGTGACACTGGTGCAGATGAGTAATGTCACCGGCATGAGCGCCGAAGTGGTGTTGTTCGGTCGGGGCATCGTGGCGTTGGTCGCTGCCCTGGTGATCGGTGCGCTCCTGTTGCGCGTCAGCAAGACCCGCAGAGACCTGATCGTTGCCGGAGAAGCCCCCGAAGGTGTCACAACCTTTGCCGGCCTGATTTATGCGTTTACCGGCGCTGCCGTGGTGGGGTCGCTGTTCGCCCTGGTGATCGGCTACGTGACGATGGCCCGGTTCATCACCTATGAACTGGTCTGGATATTCATCATCTTCGCCGGTTTCTACCTGCTCACACAGGTTTACCAGGATACTTGCGATTACCTTTTTTCAGCCCGGCAACCCACCGGCAGGACCATCAAACAGCTGCTGGGCATCGGCAATCCGCGCCTGGAGCAGATCTGCACCGTATTGTCCGGGGCAGGACGCGCGATCCTGATACTGATTGGCCTCATTGCGTTGTTTGTCGGCGGGATCGGTACGACACTGGGGCAACTGGTCACCGGCACTGTGGCCGTACTCGGCGGTGAAGGGCTGCGCGCGCTGAACATCGTCCCGGACAACTTGATGCGTGCCGTCCTGACACTGATGATCGGTGTCTATCTGATCCGCACGTTACGCCGCTGGCTGGACAAGGAGTTCCTGCCGAAAACCGAGATGGACCCGGGCATGTGCGCCTCGCTCAGCACCCTGTTTGCCAATATCGGTTACGCATCGGTGGTGCTGCTGACGCTGTCGTCGCTGGGGATCAAGTGGACCAACCTGGCCTGGATCGTCAGTGCCTTGTCGGTCGGCATCGGCTTCGGCCTTCAGGAGATCGTGAAGAACTTCATCTCCGGCCTGATCCTGCTGACCGAGCGCCCGGTGAAAGTCGGCGACCTGATCAGCATCAGTGGTGTTGAAGGCGATATACGACGGATCAACGTGCGGGCCACGGAAATACAACTCGCCGACCGCTCGATCATGATCGTGCCTAACTCGCATCTGATTTCGCAGAACCTGCGCAACGTCACCCTCGGCGGCAGCGCCCAGGGCGTGGTGATACTCGAACTGATGTTCCCGCTGGACATCGACCCTGAGCAAGTACAGAACCTGCTCTACGACACCTTCACCGAACACGAATCCATTCTGGATAAACCGGTGCCATTTTTGCGCTTCAGCCAGCTGAAACCCGAAGGCATCACGTTGACTATCACCGGCTATGTCGGCAGTCCCCGCACGGTCGGCGCGATCAAAAGCCAGCTGCTGTTTGAAATTCTCAAGCGGCTGGGTGCCGCTGGCATTGAACTGGCGAAACCGCCTGCTGCGTGATATTCGATCACGCGGCAGGCGGTCGCTACATCAATGCGCGATGCACACCGACTTGAGCTCGGTGTACGCCTCGATCACCGCACGGCCGAACTCGCGGCCCATGCCCGATTGCTTGACGCCGCCGAACGGCATCGCCGGGTCGAGCAGCACGTGGGCATTGACCCACACGGTGCCGGCCTCGATGCGTGGCACCAGGTTCATGGCCTTGCCCAGGTCGTTGGTCCACAGGCTGGCGGCCAGGCCGTAGCGGTTGTCGTTGGCCAATTCGATCACGGCGTCTTCGTCGTCGAACGGCATCACGCCCAGCACCGGACCGAATACTTCTTCGCGGGCCACGGCCATGCTGTGGTCGATGTCCGCCAGGATGGTCGGCTGCACGAAGAAGCCGTCGCCTTGCAGCAACTCACCTCCCGTCACCACCCGCGCACCTTCCTTGCGGGCCAGTTCGATGTGCTTGAGTACGCTTTGCTGTTGCTTGCGCGACACCAGCGGGTTGATCGCCGCTTCGCAGTTCATGCCCGCGCCAATCGGCATCGCCGAGACGGCGGCCGCCAGGGCTTCGACAAACTGGTCATGGATCGAACGGTGCACATAGAAACGCGAGGCCGCTGCGCAGACCTGGCCGTTGTTCAGCAAGCCACCGAGGATCGCGCCTTGCACGGCTTTCTCGATGTCGGCATCGGCGAGCACGATCATCGGGTTCTTGCCACCCAGTTCCAGGGAGAAGCGCGTCATGTTCTCCATGCACGCCACGCCGACACTCTTGCCCACGGCGGTGGAACCGGTGAACGACACTTTGTTCACCAAAGGATGCTGGGTCAGCGCGCCGCCGACGGAAGCGCCACCCCCGGTGACCACGTTGAATACGCCGGCCGGGATGCCCGCTTCCAGCGCCAGTTCAGCCAGGCGCATGGCGGTCAACGGGGTTTCCATGGCCGGTTTGATGATCACGGTGCAGCCGGTGGCCAGGGCCGGCATCAGTTTCCAGGCCGCGATCAGCAGCGGGAAGTTCCACGGCACGATGCCGACCACCACACCCACCGGCTCACGCTTGGTGAAGGCAGTGAACTTCGCACCGGGTGGCAACGGGATCGACACATCGAAGGTCTGGCCTTCGATCTTGGTCGCCCAGCCGGACATGTAGCGCATGAATTCCACGGTGGCGTTCAGGTCCAGCGCGCGGGCCATGTTGATAGACTTGCCCTGGCTCAAGGTTTCCAGCTGCGCCAGTTCTTCGGCGTGCTCTTCGACCAGACGGGTGAAGTTCAGCAGGATGCGCTCACGGTCCGCCGGACGCAGGCCCGACCACACGCCAGACTTGAAGGCCTTGTGGGACGACTGCACGGCGCGCTCGACGATTTCCAGCGGTGCATCCAGGGTTTCGCACAGGGTTTGCCCGGTGGCCGGGTTGACCACGGCGATACTGTCGCCCTCGGCAAACACCCACTGGCCATCGATGAAGCAGCCGTGGCGACGTTCGAGGAATGCAGCAACCTGGGGCAGGATTTCAACGTTGCTCATAATTCACCTTTCATTCAGACGATGTGTTCAGGCGCAGATCCGGCCTGATCAGTGTTGTTCTTTGAGGAAGCATGCGACTGCCTGACGGTCGTCGGCGGAGGCCAGGCCCATGTACGGCATGTAAGTGCCCGGCACGTAGGCCTGGGGCTGGGTGATCAATTGCGTGATGTTCTCGGCTTGCCAGTCGACGTCCTTGTCGCGCATGGCCTGGGAGTAGCTGAAGCCCGGCAGCGAGCCGGACTTGCGTCCATACACACCGAACAGGTTCGGCCCCATCATGCCGGTCGTGCCCTTGGTCACCGCGTGGCAGACGCTGCATTCAGTGGCAAACACTTCGGCACCACGGTGGGTATCGGTGGCGCACTCGGCAGCGGACACCGCCTGAACCAGGGTGAAGGACAGCAAACCGATCAAGGGCAAACGCAGCGAAGTGAACATAAGAAACCGACCTTGAAAATCCGCGCGCTCGCCGGCAGGCGAACGCCAACACTAATAATGCCGAGGCTGGGAGCTTCGGCAGGTTGTCAGGGATTGTCGGTGGTCGCCGGCCCGCAGGTTTTGCCCTGCGTGCCAGTTGTATTGGCCGGGCTGCCAAACCGGGGAATCTGGCATGCACAGCCAACTTATTGGCAAACAGGGAAAAGGGCAGGGAAAAGTCGGGCCTTAGTATCTAAAAAGACCGCAAACCTGCGCTCAAGAACAAGAACGGATGCCACACCATGCTCAAGTCCCCCTTGCTTCGTCTCTCGACTCTCGCGCTGATGATCAGCGCCGGCCAGGCCAGCGCCTATGAGCTGTACGCCGATGACGACAGCCATCTGAACGCCACCCTGGAAGCGGCGTTCGGCATTTTCCACAGCCAGGAAAACTACGCCCTGTCCGGCCGCCTCGACGAAGGTTCGTCGTCGTGGCGCGAGGGCTACATCAAATACGGTTTGAGTTTCGACAAGGGCCTGGGCGGTGCGGGCACGGCTTACGGCGCGGGCAACCTGCTCAGCTCCGGCACCTGGGGCGACGGCGATGCCGCCGGCTTCAGCGACGGTTCGGAACGCACCACCAAGTTCGAAGATGCCTACCTCGGCTGGCGTTCCGCGGACCTGTTCGGGGCGTTGGGCAAGGACGGCGTCGACCTGTCATTCGGTCGCCAGAACATCATGATCGGCGATGGTTTCCTGATCAATGGCGACGCGCTGAACATAGGAAAAGGCCTGGCCGACGGCGAATTCAACCGTGGCGGCGCCTACTACCTGGCGGCGCGCAAGGCCTTCGACGAAACCGCCATATTGCGTCTGGGTGGCAAGGAAGGCTGGCGCAGCGACCTGATGTGGCTCAAGTCCGACAACCGCGCCCAGGCCAAGACCGAAATGTACGTCGGCACCCTGGAGCACGTGGCCGAGGCCGGCACGGTCGGCCTGACCTACATCAAGACCACCGACATCGACGAACAGTTCGCCTCCCCGGCGCAACTCGAACGCGACGGCATGAAAACCTACAGCGTACGCGCGGCAGGCAATGCCGGGGTGAAAGACCTGTTCCTCTCCGGCGAATACGCCAGGCAGGACAAGCCCCACGCCTCCGACGAAAACGCCTGGTACCTGGAAGCCGGCTGGACCTTTTCCGACGCTGCCTGGACGCCGAACGTCAGCTACCGCTACAGCCGCTTCTCGGAAGGCTACGACACCTTGTTCTACGGCATGAGCCGTGGTTACGGCACCTGGTTCCAGGGCGAAGTGGCAGGCAACTACGCCGGGCCGTTCAACACCAACTCGCGCATCCAGAACGTCGGGCTGAAAGTCTCGCCGCTGGAGAACCTGAACCTCGGCGCGCTGTACTTCAACTACGACACCATCGACCGCAGCCTGGGCAACACCGACGGCCACGAAGTCGACCTGTATGCCGAATGGCACGTCAATGATCACCTGACCGTGATGCCGCTGGTGGGCTTCTACCAACCGGACAAGAGTGCTGACAACGGCGGCACGCAACTGGGTAACAACGACCGGAACGTCTACGCCCAACTGCTGTTCGTCACTGGTTTCTAATGTCGGTCACGGGCAACGGCGCTGTCGTTGCCCGTGTGGAAAAAGGTATTTCCAATGCACAAAAAATTCCTGACGATCCAGAGCAAGATCGCCCTCCTCGCCGGCCTCTGCCTGCTGCTGGTCGTTGGCTTGCTGATGGGTTTGTCGCTCTATCAGACCCACAAGAGCAGCGAGCAAGTGGCGCAAGCCAGCGGCGACATGCTCGCCAATGCGGCCAGGGAACACATGCAAGCGCTGGGCAAAGTGCAGGCCATGCAAGTGCAACGCACCTTCATGCAGACCCACGAATACGGCCAGGGGTTATCGCGCTACCTGTTGTACCTGCGACAACTGCAACAAAAGGGCAACCTGACCCGCCAACAACTGCGCCAGGAGCTGAGCACCCAGCTTCACCAGGCCTTGATCGACAAGCCCGACCTGCTCGGGCTTTATGTCATTTTTGAACCCGGTGCACTCGATGGCGCCGACGCCGGTTTCGCCAACCAGGCGGAACTTGGCAGCAATGAAACCGGACGCTTTTCGCTGTATTGGGTGCAGAGCAAACCAGGCGAACTGCAAGCGGTGATCGGCGACGAAGGCCTGCTCGCCAACACCGAGCCGGGGCCGAGCGGCGCGCCGTACAACGCCTTCTATACCTGCGCCCGCGACACCCGCCAGGCCTGTGTGCTGGAGCCCTATTTCGACGAAGCCTCCGGCAGCCGCAAACTGGTGACCAGCGTTGCCTTCCCGCTGCTGGAAAACGGCAAGGTCATTGCCGTGGTGGGACTGGATATCAACCTCGCCGCCCTGCAACAAAACAGCGAAACCAGTGCCCGTGCGCTGTTCGATGGCAACGGTCGGATCAGCATCGTCAGCCCGCGTGGGGTAATCTCCGCCAACAGCCAGGATGTCAATCGCCTGGGCCAACCGATGGACAGCAACGAGGTCATGGACGCCTTGCGCCAGGGCAAACCCGAAGTGTTTGTCGACGCCCGGCAGATCAAGGTCCTTGAGCCGCTGTCGCCGATTGCCGGTGCCGCGCCATGGGGTGTGTTGGTCGGTGTGCCGCAGGACGTGTTGCTGGCACCAGTCGCCACACTGCAAAACGAACTCGATGCCCAAGGCGTGCAAAGCACTGCGCTTGAACTGCTGCTCGGTGGCGGCTCGGCCCTGCTCGGCCTGCTGCTGATCTGGTACACGGCGCTGCGCATCACCCGGCCGCTGCAAGTACTGACCCGGGTCATGGAGGATATTTCCCTCGGCGAAGGCGATCTGACCCGGCGCCTGCAAGTGCAATCGCGGGATGAAATCGGGCAACTGGCGACCGCTTTCAACCGCTTTGTCGAGCGCATCCACCATTCGATCCGCGAGGTGTCATCGGCGGCGCTGGGGGTGAACGAAGGCGCGCGGCGGGTACTGGATGCGTCAAACTCGTCGATGAGCAATTTCGACGATCAATCCACCCGCACCAACAGCGTGGCGGCGGCAATCAACCAGTTGGGCGCGGCCGCACAGGAGATCGCCCATAACGCCTCCGATGCCTCGCATCAGGCCTCCAATGCCCGGCAACAGGCCGAGGATGGGCGCCAGGTGGTACAGCGCACGATCGAGGTGATGAACGAACTGTCTGGCAAGATCAGTGCGTCATGCACCAACATCGAAGTGCTCAACGACAAGACCGTGAACATCGGGCAGATCCTCGAGGTGATCAAGGGCATCTCCCAGCAGACCAACCTGCTGGCGCTCAACGCGGCGATCGAAGCGGCGCGGGCCGGTGAAGCGGGCCGTGGTTTTGCTGTCGTCGCTGACGAAGTGCGCAGCCTGGCCGGACGCACCCAGACATCGGCGCTGGAGATCCAGCAGATGATCGAGGAACTGCAAGTGGGCGCGCGGGAATCGGTCACCACCATGACAGAGAGCCAGCGCCACAGCGAAGAAAGCGTCACCATCGCCAACCTCGCCGGCTCCCGCCTGGGCAGCGTGACCCAGCGCATCGGCGAAATCGACAACGTCAACCAGTCCGTCGCCGCCGCCACCGAAGAACAGACCGCGGTGGTCGAGGCCCTGAATGTCGACATCACGCAAATCAACACCCTGAACCAGCAAGGCGTGGAGAATTTGCAATCGACATTGCGCGCTTGTACCGAGCTGGAGCAACAGGCGGCGCGGTTGAATCAGTTGGTGGGGAGTTTTCGGATCTGAGGATTGATGTTGCCTGATCTGCCGCCTTCGCGAGCAAGCCCGCTCCCACATTTGATCCAGGTCGCACACAAACTCTGTGTTCACTGAAAATCCCTGTGGGAGCGGGCTTGCTCGCGAAGAGGCCAGCACATCCAACATCAATCTCGACTAAACATTGGGAAGATCCATCCTATAACCCGCGCCCAGTGCACCTTCATGCAGCGCCGACTGAATTTTCGAATACAAGGCGTTCGCCTCAGCAGTAGTGATGGATCGCGAACAATCCCTCAGTACAACGCGCAGCAGCACATTTTCCTGTCCCGGCAGAAGCCCCAGGCGCTCAATTGCCTGCATAGGTAAATCCGAGAATGGCCAACGCCCCTTGACCTGCATTTCTTCGATCCAGTCAGAACAGTCGCCAGCAGCCTGCAACATCCTTTCGGTCAACACTTCCTCGCTCAAACCCGGCGTTACCGCTAACGAAATATCACGAGTAATCGAAGGCAACCGTGATACAACACTCCACGGATTCAAATCATGCATCTGCGCCTGCACTCGTTCGTTCTTGTCGCGTAACAAACGAATATCCGGGATTCCTTTGCGCAACATGGTCAGACGATCCAATCCCATTCCGAGCGCCAACCCGCCATGACGCACAGGATCTATCTTCAGTCGGTCCAGCAAGGATTTCGCAATTCGACCGCACTCCAGCACCTCGACCTGAGCGCGGTCGTTCAACACATTCACTTCGATTCCACCCTCCGTGTAGTGATGCGGACTTTGGTTGTAGATCCAGGACTTGTCAGGCACCGCTGATTTGAGGATATCGCTAACCAGACGCAGCAAATGTTCATGCGTCGACAACTCGGGATCACCCAGCACCCAGATATCCATCTGATGTGGTTCCGCACAGTGCCAACGATCCCGACTGTCGCGGCGGAAAGTGATGCCGGGTGCGGCCAGTAATATTGTCTCTCCTGGTTGTCGTACTTGAGCCGCACGCTGAAGTGCTGCTGGAATTTGACTGGTGGTTTGCGTGCGCAACAACGAGCACTCGTCGACCCAGCGTGTGTGTGCACTCCCTAGCGTAACTTCTGACGAGTCATAACCGAGTAACCCGTAGTTTTCTTCAGCGGACACAATTCGTGGCCCTGTCAGTAGCTGCGCTTGCGGCCAGCCTTTTTCAGTCAGTTTTTGAAGGATTTCCTTCAGCAATAACCGAACAGCGTGATCCGGCGTGGCAGCTTCCGTTAGATCGATCTGCAGCAGGGCTTGTTGGAATGCACCTCCTGATACGGTTTTCTTTGAAGACGTGTCCATGCTCTTCCTCTCCTCCTTAAAACACAGTGCCAACACAGTACACAGCCGTTGGCCTGCATATCCTTAGAGCTGGAAAAATCAGAATGAACTGACAGGCGGGTCTGACATTGCAGGTGGGATGCGCAGATCTCTGCTCGTCTTGGACCGAGGTGTTGCCTTCGCATGCAGGCTCCCGAAGAGGATCACCATCGGGATCAAATCTGGCACCCACAACCAACGACATGGCATGCGCACAAACATGCCGCGCCGCGCCCCGCGCGTAGTATCGAGACCAGCCCCATTCCATGGGCGCAAAGCAACGCTGAACCCCTCCATTCCTCACTAAAACAATAATTCGGCCTTCGGGTCGCGGGAGACTTCTGTGCTCAAGAAAAGTGCGCTGGGCTGGCCAAAGATTGCCGGCCTCGGAATTGCGTTGGTGGTGGCCGGGCAGTTTTCCGGCTGGAACTTCGGGTTGGCGGCCGGTGGCTGGCTGAACATGCTGGTCGCCACATTGTTGATGGCCCTGCTCTGCGGCGGCCTGGCCTTGTGCGTGGCGGAACTGTCCACGGCGCTACCGAGTGCCGGTGGTGTGTTCGTGTATGCGCAAAGTGCGTTCGGGCCGTTCGTGGGTTACCTCGTCGGTTTCGCCTGTGCCCTGGCACTGACTATCGGCACCGGCGCGGCGGCCACCTTTATCTGCGCTTACACCGAATCGATTTTCGGCCTCGGTGGCTGGCCGGTGAAGATTGCCCTGTTCGCGGTAATCATCGGCATCCACATGCGTGGCGTCGGTGAAGCCATGGGCCTGACGTTCATTGCCGGTGTGATCGCCGTTGTCGCCCTGCTCACTTTTGGCGTGGCCATGGCGCCCCATGTCGAGTTGGCCAACTTGCTGAAGTTGCCCGCCAGCGTCGCAACACCGGTCAGCCTTGGCGGCATCTTCGCCTGCGTGCCATTCGCGATCTGGTTGTTCATCACCGTTGAGCAAACCGGCTCGGCCGCCGAAGAGGCGCACAACCCCGGTCGCACCATGCCCCGCGGCATTCTGGCGGCCATTGGCACCTTGCTGGTGACCGCGCTGGTGGTGCTGGTGTGTGCACCGGGTGCCGGTGGTGTCGAGCTGGTCGGCTCGGCTGGCGACCCGCTGTATGCCGCGATGTCCAGCAACAGCGCCTTCGGTGAAGGTTCATGGCTGGCCAGGGTGATTGGCTGCGGCGCGGTGTTCGGCCTGATCGCTACCTTCTTTTCCCTGGTGTACGCCGCCTCCCGGCAACTGTTCGCCATGGCCCGCGACGGCCTGTTCCCGCAATGGCTGGGCAAGACCGGCAAACGCGGCACGCCCTACCCGGCGCTGTTGCTGATCGGCGCCATCGGCCTACCGCTGTCCGAAATAGACCCGGCTACGGTGATGCTCGCGGTCGTGCTGCTGCTCAACGTTTGCTACCTGTTCATCTTCGGCGCGTACCTGCACATCAAGCGCAACCAACCGGACCTGCAACGGCCGTTCACCCTGGTCGGCGGCAAACTGGTTGCGTGGCTGGGCCTGGCCCTGACGCTGGTGGTGATCGCCGCCTGCTTCCAGCTCGACATGCTGATGCTGATCGCCCTCGCCGTGACCTTCACCCTGTGCATTTTCAATTACCTGCTGCGCAACCGCCGCACCACCGTCATCGAGGTTCCAGACCATGCCTGAAGACTCTCTCCTGCACCGCCGTCATCGCGTACTCGGCAGCGCCTCGCCGCTGTTCTACGACAAGCCCTTGCACCTGGTGCGCGGCGAAGGTGTCTGGCTGTTCGACGTCGACGGCCGGCGCTACCTCGACGTCTACAACAACGTGCCCTGCGTCGGTCACTGCAACCCCCACGTGACCGAGGCCATGCACCGCCAGGCCACCACGCTGAACATCCACACCCGCTACCTGGATGAACACGTGGTGCGCTACGCCGAACGTCTGACCGCGACCTTCGCCGCGCCGCTGGACACCGCCATGTTCACCTGCACCGGCAGCGAAGCCAACGAACTGGCGCTGCGCCTGGCGCGGTTCGCCAGTGGCGGCACCGGCATCATCGTCAGTGACTACAACTACCACGGCAATTCGGCATCGCTGGCAGAAGTCACCACCGCCCTGCCCTCACCGGAGCCCTTCGCCGCCCATGCGCGCGCCGTGCCGATTCCGTGCCTGTACCGCGCACCGGCCGGCACCACCGAGGCACAACTGGCCGAGGAGTATGCGGCCAACATCGCAGCGGCGATTGCCTCGATGCAGGCCCAGGGCATTCGCCCGGCCGCATTGCTGATCGATACCCTGTTCGCCAACGAAGGCCTGCCGCGGGTGCCGGCCAGTTTCGTCAACAAGGCCGCGGCGCTGATCCGTGCCGCTGGCGGTCTGTTCATCGCCGACGAAGTGCAATCGGGTTTTGGCCGTACCGGCGATCACCTGTGGGGCCACCAGGCACACGGCGTGGTGCCGGACATCGTCACCCTCGGCAAACCGATGGGTAACGGCTATCCACTGGCCGGGTTGATCACCCACAAGGCGCTGGTCGAATCCTTCGGGCGCCACGCCATGTACTTCAACACCTTCGGCGGTTCGCCCGTGGCGGCTGCGGTCGGCATGGCGGTACTGGATGTGATCGAAGAGCAGCAACTGCTGAAAAACGCACAAAGCGTCGGTGCCTATGTGCAGCAACGCCTGCAAGTGTTGGCCGACAAGCACTCGATCATCGGCGACGTGCGCGGCAAGGGCCTGTTCTTCGCCATGGAACTGGTGCGCGACCACGCAAGCAAAGAGCCGGCCGGACTGGAGGCGCGCAAGGTGGTCAACGACATGCGCGAGAACGGCGTGCTGATCAGCAAGATCGGCGCCGGCGACAACATTCTCAAGCTTCGCCCACCGCTGGTGTTCGGCCGCGACCACGCGGACCTGTTCGTCGACACCCTGGACAGCGCGCTCAGCGCGATTTGAGGCCCTGCCATGACTGAATTCCACACCTTGTCCCATGACCAGCAAGTGGCCCGTCTGCACGAACTGGCGCGCCATGCCCTGCAACAGTGGGACGGCGAATTCGCCGACATCGAACTGGTGAAGTTTCGCGAGAACGCGGTGTTTTCCGCCCACCGCCACGACGGCCAGCGGGTGGCCCTGCGCATCCATCGCAATGGCTATCACTGCGAAGCCGCGCTGCGCTCCGAGCTGCAATGGATGGAAGCGCTGGCCGGCGCCGGCATCACCGTGCCGCAGATCATCCGTGCGCAAGATCAAAGTCACCTGGTCGAAGTCACCCATCAGGCCATCGGCGAACCGCGCCACATCGACATGCTCGCCTGGCTGCCCGGCGCGACCGCCGGCACCTCGGAGAACGGGGTGCAGGCCGATACCGAAATCGATTTCCTGTTCAGTGAAGCCGGCGCCATTGCCGCGCGCATTCACCTGCATTCAGCGGACTGGCAGCAGCCAGACGAGTTTGTCCGACATGCCTGGGACGAGGAAGGCCTGATTGGCGCCAACCCGTTCTGGGGGCGTTTCTGGGAACTGGAACAGCTCAGCGATGAGCAGCGGGATCTGCTGCAACAGGCCCGGCGCAGGGCGCGCAAGGACTTGCGCCAGTATGGTCGGCACCTGGGCAACTTCGGCATGATTCACGCCGACCTGGTGCCCGAGAACCTGCTGATCGAAGGGCCGCGTCTGCGGTTGATCGACTTCGACGATGCCGGGTTTGGCTGGCACATGTTCGAGCTGGCCACGGCGCTGTACTTCTGCCTGGATGACCCGCGCTATGAGCAGATCAAGGCGGCGCTGCTCGACGGCTACAACGCGGTCAAGCCGCTGACCGAGACGGATCGCAAGACCCTGGCGTTGTTTCTGATGCTGCGCGGCACCACCTACCTGGGCTGGATTCACACCCGCCAGGGCACGCCGACGGCGATTGAAATGGCGCCGATGCTGATTGAACGGGCTTGCTTGTTGACTCGGGAATATTTGCAGGCCTGATATACCGCTTTCGCGAGCAAGCCCACTCCCACACTGGATCTCCAGCGAACACAAATCCTGTGTGCGACGGTGATCAAAGTGTGGGAGCGGGCTTGCTCGCGAAGAGGCCCTCACATCCAACATCCATATCGACTGACACACCCCTATCGCGGGCAACCCGGATCACGCTCAAGACGGATCGAGACGATCCAGCGCCCGGTTCACCGCCAACTCCCCCAGCATGATCACTTGCGCGATGCCCAGCAGGGTGTTGCGGTGCGTGCCTTGCAGAAATCCCGCCAGATCGTTGGCCATGACACTGGCTGAAGCGAGTGACTCGCAGGCGTGGGCCAGCAGGGTTTCGGTGTCGATGTCGGGGTTGATGGTGAACAGTGTGGAGGGTTTATGCGGGGTGGCCATGATATGAGCGGCCGGGTTGGGGCAGGAATCGTTGTCTGGTGGATCAGGCGTAACCTTGAACATGATGTTCTTTTCCGTTGTGATGCAGCCACGCCGTCGCTGCTAAACGAGGGGGTGGCGGCTGTACGCAGGTTAGCAGACCGGGGAAAAGAAGAAAGCCGGCGCGCCCAAGGGCGCCCTACGCACAGCCACCATCAAATGCAGGTATGGAATACCTGCCTGACGGACACTCGTACGACCTTCAAATACCACGGGCTGCTAAACCCGATCACTGGGAATCAGTGACACGGACCAAGTTACCGATGGCCTCCAGGGCGCACAAGCCGGCGGATTCTGGCGTACCTGTAGGCTATGACGCAAGGCGCTGTAGCTTGCAGGAAGTTAATCTGACAGCCGTTAAACATGTACTTCGAACGGATACCGCTTTCGCGAGCAAGCCCGCTCCCACAGGGATCTCTGATGTACACAACATTTGCGTACGACATAAACCATTGTGGGAGCGGGCTTGCTCGCGAAGAACGATAACGCGGTCCCGATCAAGCCGCGCTGGCATGCTCAAGGCGATGAAACAACCGGTTGAAATACACCAGGCTATCGCGCGGCTCCCGCACCCCGACCTTTTCCAGCTCGACAAACATCACCGAATGCGACCCCACTTCCTTGCACTCGCTGATCCGCCCTTCCAGCTGCACCAGGGCATCGCGCAGCACCGGCACGTCGGCCGCGCCATCGTCCCACAGGTCCCAGGCGAAACGCTCGGCCATCGGCACCTGGGTCATGCCGGCGAAGTGCCGGGCCAGTTCTTCCTGCTCGCCACACAGCACGTTGACGCACAACCGGCCGTTGGTGCGGAATACGTCGTGGGTGGCGCTGTTGCGGTTGACGCACACCAGCACGGTGGGCGGCGAGTCGGTCACCGAGCACACGGCGCTGGCGGTGATGCCGCAGCGCCCGCCCGGGCCGTTGGTGGTGATGATGTTCACCGCCGCCGGCAGCTGCGCCATGGCGTTGCGAAAGTCGATTTGCTGCTGGCTCAGGTCGGCCATGTCGATGCCCCTTCCTTCAGGAGGACCGCGTCGAAAGCGGCCCGTAGGTGATGGAACAAGACTACGGCTGCGGGCGCGGCACAACCATTCTGACGATCCCCATGGTGAGGCTGGGTTTCCGCTAGTCGACTAGGTGGTTTCTTTATCGCAAGGGCCGGCCACAGTGGGTATTCTGCATACAGGCTCCAGAACGATGAGCCGATGCGTGCCGTGCGTTCGCGTGCGAAAACAATAATTAGAAATTATCGTGGCAGCCCCGATGGAAACCCGTAAACCGATTGTTTATATCGTTGACGACGACAAGGACCTTCGCACTTCCCTGGCCTGGTTGCTAGAGTCGGTCAGCGTGCAGGCGCAGTGCTTTGCCGGCGCCGAAGAGTTCCTCAGCCAATACGACCCCAGGCAGCCCGCCTGCCTGGTGCTCGACGTGCGCATGCCGGAGACCAGCGGCTTCCAGCTGCAGGAAATCCTCAACCAGCGCGGCAGCACCTTGCCGACCATTTTCGTCTCGGCCCATGGCGATATTCCGATGTCGGTCACGGCGATGAAGAACGGTGCGCTGGATTTCGTCGAGAAGCCCTACAACCCGCAGCAGATGATCGACCGCATCCAGGCCGCGCTGAAGACCGCCGTACACGCCCAGGCCGATCAGCAGCAGCGGCAGAACCTGCAAGGCAAACTGGCACTGCTGACCAGCCGTGAGCGGGAAGTGTTGATGCTGGTGATCGATGGCAAGGCCAGCAAGGTGATTGCGCGGGAGCTGAACATCAGCGTGAAGACCGTTGACGTGCACCGCACCAAGATCAAGGAAAAGATGGGCGTGACCAGCATTGCGATGCTGGTGCGCGAGGTGCTGCATTTGCCGACTGAAGAGCCGGTGCGGCACTGAGTGATCTGCGGCGGTCATGAGGCCGCCTTCGCGAGCAAGCCCGCTCCCACATTGGCTCTGTGTACGGCGCAGATCCAATGTGGGAGCGGGCTTGCTCGCGAAGGGGCCAGCACATCCAACATCAATTGTGGCTATAACGCTTGCGATAAGCACCCGGCGACACGCCGAAGCGTGATTTGAACGCTGAGGAAAAATAGCTGGAGTCAGAAAAGCCCCAGGCATAACACAGTGCCGAAAGCTTCTGCTCGACATCGGCGCGGCGCAGGTTTTCGGCGCAGAAGTCCAGGCGTCGGTGCTTGATGTATTGCGCCACCACCAGGCCACGCTTGGAGAACATCCGGTACAGGCCGCGCACGGAAATCCCCACTTCACGGGCAATCAGTTCGGGGCACAGTTCTTCGTCGCTCAGGTGCGCGTCGATGAAGGCGATGATCTTGCGAAATTGTCGCTCGTGCGGGTCCGCGCCACTGTCGCGGGCGCTGATGCCCGGCAGCAACAGGCTGGCCAGGGCATCGAGCACGGCTTCGCTCTCCTGCATGTCCAGCCCTTCCTGCTGGCGGGTGCCCTGCACCAGCTTGTTGGCCATCGCCGCAAGAGGGCTGCTGGCCGCGATTCGCGTGGCACAGTTGACGGCATTGAAGTGCGAACCACGCTCGACCACCTGGCGTGGAAGAATCAACGAAAGCTGGCGGCAATCGTCGTTGTAGATCATGTCGCTCGGACGGCTGGCGTCGATCAGCGCGATGTCACCACAACCCAATTGAGCACGGTTGTCGCCCTGCTCCAGTTGCGAGCTGCCCCGCATCTGGAACACCGCGTAGTAGTGGCCGTCGCTGCTGGTGCTGACGTCCTTGCTGGTGCGATACAAATGCACGTGCGCCATGTCGACCACACTGAGGTTGATCGCACCGCTGCGAAATTCCGCCAGTTCGCCGTAGAAATCGGTATCCAGCGCCCGGGCATCGAAACGCCCACAGGCCTGGTTCACCTGGCTCAACCAGCTTTCGAACGCCTCGTTGCGCACCGTCGATGCTGTAATCATGTCCGCAATGCCTCACGTTTTTTGTTGTTATTTTTCGACCGCTTCATCGAGCGGTTCGTCAAAACCGTTGTTTCTGTAGCCATCGCCTCCCTCGACGGCCGCCGGGCGCCCATTCAACAGGCTCCGGCGCAGGCTTTCCAGCCTTCCTGGTCTTAAAGGTCCAATACCAGACGAGCGGAAAGCGCCCGTGATACACAAGCGCAAATCTGCTTGTTGGACGCCTTTTCCTTGTTCGACAGGCAGTTGTCGCGGTGCTCCGGCACACCGTCCAGGACCTCGACGATGCAGGTGCCGCAAATGCCTTCACGGCACTCGGTGTCGATGTCGCAACCGTGAGCCTGCAGTACGTCGACCAGACTGGCGTTGGCGGGCACCTGCAGCACCACGCCGGAACTGGCCAGTTCCACTTCGAACGTGCCGGCCGGCGCGCTGTTGGCCGCCGGGGCCGCCGCGAAATGCTCCAGGTGAATGGCATCATCCGGGCGACTGCGCGAAGCCACCTCCACCACTTTGTTCATGAACGGTGCCGGGCCGCAGGTGTAGACATGGGCGGCGCTGCCGGCGCGCTCCAGGCATTCGCTCAGCGCGCCGTCCAGATCCGCAGGCTCCACGCCGTAGTGGAACTCCACGTGATCGGCAAAATTCGTCGCCAACAGCTGGGTAAACGCAGCGTACTGCGCCGAACGGGCGAAATAGTGCAGACGGTACGGCTGACCGCTTTCCGCCAGTCGATAAGCCATGCTCAACAGCGGCGTCACGCCGATACCGGCGGCGAACAGCACGTGTTCGCCGGCACTTTCATCGAGGCGGAACAGGTTGCGCGGCGCACCCATTTCCAGCTCCATGCCCTCTTC
This sequence comes from Pseudomonas sp. Pseusp16, assembly GCF_047324915.1. Lineage (NCBI taxonomy): Bacteria > Pseudomonadati > Pseudomonadota > Gammaproteobacteria > Pseudomonadales > Pseudomonadaceae > Pseudomonas > Pseudomonas sp. Pseusp16. The sequence goes on from NZ_CP168522.1 coordinate 2,323,835, forward strand.
AACCTGCTCATGCAACGCCAGCGAACCACCGCGCGACTGCGCTTCTTTCTTTACCGCCACCAGATACGCACGGCGATCCTGGGGCGGGCTGCACAGCGAATACTGGCGGGTCACCCCGGTCGGCCCGGTCAGGTCGACGTGGGCACCCGGCTCATAGGTGTCGAGCGGCTGGCCGTCACTGCGCACGAGGCGAAAGGAACGGATATCCAGCGCTTCGTCGACGATCCTTTCGATCTTCACCTTCATCATTGCATCACCTGAATACTTGTTTTTGTTTAACGGTACGACTTGGGCCGATCCCCTGTAGGAGCGAGCTTGCTCGCGATGAACCTGAGAACAACACGGGGTGCCAGGTTTCCAGCGTCATCGTTGACGACCATCGCGAGCAGGCTCGCTCCTACAGGGGGGCATTTTTCTGCGTCTCAGCGCATGAACAGGCCGCCGTTGATGTCCCAGCACGCGCCCGTTACGGAGGCGGCGTTGTCGGCGACCATCAGCAATACGCTGTCGGCGATGTACGACGGATCGCCAAGGGTGCCGGCCGGGATCATTTTCAGGATCTGTTCCAGACGCTCAGGCGCCACGGTTTCGCGCACCACCGGCAAGTCCAACGGACCTGGCGAGATGCTGTTGACCGTCACGCCTTGCGGGGCCAGTTCACGGGCAAAGACCTTGGTCAGGGTCGCCACGCCACCCTTGGCCGCCGCATAGTGCGCACCGGTTGCGGTGCCACCGTTCTGTCCGGCCAGGGACGCGATGTTGACGATGCGCCCGAAGCCACGCTCGGCAAAATGTGCGCCGAATACCTGGCAGGCCACGAAGGTGCCGCGCAGGTTGATCGCCATCGACTCGTCGAACTCTTCCGGCGTGATGTCCATCAGCGCCGCGACCTTCGACACACCGGCGTTGTTCACCAGAATGTCGGTGCCGCCCCAGTGCGTGGCGAGCAGGTCACGGGCGCGCTGGAAGTCGGCCTTGCTGCGCACATCCAGCTCGATGGCGACGGCAGTGGTGCCGCTGCCATCCAGCTCGGCGGCCAGTTGCCGCACGCCATCGAGACGCACATCCGCCAGGCCGACGCGATAACCCGCTGCGTGCAGACGTCGGGCGATGCACTCGCCCAGTCCGCGCGAGGCACCCGTTACGAGGGCTACTCGACTCATGATTCTGCCCTCACAAAAGGAAGCCGAGCGCGCTCAGGCTGTCGGTGGAGTTGATCAGGCGCACCACTTTTCGCTCCAGCGACGGCACGCCGTCGGTGAAACGGATGCGGTGGTTCAGGTCGGCCACGAACGGCGTGTGCACGCCGCGCTTGTAGGCGTACAGCAACTGCGCCGAATTGACTTCGACGATGTCGCCGGCCGCTTCCACCAGACGGAAACGCGAAATCGTGCGGATGGTTTTAGCTGCATCCACCGCCGACGGCGAGTAACCGGCAGTCAGGCGCTCGATGCGCAGATCACGCATGCGCGCATCGTCGTAGGCGTAGTTGAGGGTTGCTTCGAAATCTTCGGTGTCCGGGTCGATCGGCACGATGTACTTACCGCTTTCGCTCCACAGGGTCGCCCATTCGACGTAGTTCTTGTGGTCGAGCAGTTCGGCTTCGCGCCAGATGAATTCGATGGCCTGGGCCAAGGGACCTGCAAAACCGTTCAGGGTGTCGTGATTGCTCATTGGCTCATCATCCTTTTCCACATGTCGTAGGCTCCGCGCATGCCGCCTTCGTCGGTGGCGTGGCTGACCTTGTCGCCGTTTTCAGCGGTGATTTCGCGGTTCAGGCCGCGGTTGACCAGGATTGGCGCATCGACGCCGGCATACGAGCCGCGCTGCACGCGGTCCCAGGCTTCGGCATCGTCAGGGCTGCCAAAACCGAACGGGCCCTGGAAGTGTTCGTGGATGCGCATGCGTTCGCGGTTGGCGATTTCCGGGCCGCCATCCATGCCGAGGGCAACGTGGCGAATCTCGGTTTCGGTGACCGACACCGGGCGCAGCACGCGGAAGAACGACATCGACATGGCCACATTGGGGAACAGGTTCAGGTTGAACCCGGCGCCGTGCAACGAACGCACGATGCGACGTACCTGATCGGCCGGCATGCTTTTCGACAGCTCTTCAGTGACGTGAGCGAAGCGCTCCTGCAACTGCTCGGTGCCGTCATCGTGATCGAGGTCGACGTGCTCCGGCACCATCACCATCACGCTGTGGCCGTTGCCCAAGGAGTGAGTCACGGCTTGCTCGTCGGTCATGAACGAGAGCATTTCCGAGGTTTCTTCATCCACCGACGACATGAACGACTTGTGCACGATCGGGAAATGGTACCCGTCGGTGGTGTTTTCCAGCTGGATCTTCCAGTTGCCCTTGAAGCTGAACTTGTGTTCGCCCTGGGTCTTGATCGGGTAGCCGGCGCCCTGCTTCATGAACAGGTCCATCCAGTGTTTCGCGCCGCCGAGGAAGTCTTCCAGCGGTTCGATCTCGTCGTTATAGCTGGCGAAGACCATGCCGGCGTAACTTTCGACGCGCAGGCTGGTGAGGGGCAGTTCGGATTTCTCCAGGATGCCTTCGTAGCCATCCGGATAAGGCAGCGCCCGCAGCTTGCCGTCCAGGCCATAGGACCAGCTGTGATACGGGCAGGTGAAACCGCTGGCATTGCCCTTGTGCTTCTCGCACACGGTGGCGCCACGGTGCCGGCAGCGGTTTTCCAGAACGTTGATGTTGTTCTTCTTGTCGCGCACGACGATCACGGGGCGACGGCCGATGGTGGCGGTCTTGAAGTCGCCGCTGTTGCGCACTTCGCTTTCGTGGCCAACCCATACCCAGGTGCGGTAGAAAATCTTTTCCAGCTCGGCTTCGAACAGCGCCGGATCGTTGTACAGCGAGACATCGACGCGGTCGCTCTGGACCAGGTCTTCGGGGCTTTTCGACGTTGCGATCAGCCGGTATTCATAAGTGCTCATGCGGTTCTCCTCATGGCTTGTTTTTATGATTTCGTTGTAGAGACCGGCCCTTAACGGGCCATGCTCTGTTGCAGCTGCGCACCGAAGGCGCAGACCACTTCGTCCTGACCTTTACGGCCGACGATTTGCAGGCCGACTTTCAAGCCGCCGCAATCGATTTCCACCGGCACCGTCAGCGCCGGGTGGCCACTCAAGTTGAAGGGGCGTACCAGCGGCGTCATCCCGGCCACGGCCTTGCTTGCGCTGCGGGCTTCTACCAGCGTCGGTGGCAGGCTCGGCATCGTCGGCAACAGCAGCACTTCAAATTGCTCCAGCGCGGCATCCACCTGTTGGCTGAAGCGCGTGCGGACCTGTTCGGCTTGCGCCAAATCGGCAGCGCTGGTGCGGCTGGCGGCCAACAGGCGTAGCTCGACGTCCGCACCGATCAGGCCCTGGCCGGTGAGGTGGCCGAACGCGGCCCAGTTTTCAAAGTTGATCACCGTCAAACCGGCGGCAAACGCCGCTTCGAATTCACTCAACTGCACGCTGCTGCGGCGCCAGCCGGCGCGGTCGGCGGCAGCGCCGAGGCACGCTTGCAAATGCGCGTCGCAGGCAACGTCGAGAAAGCCGACTGAGGCGTTGCTCGACGGCAAGCCCTGAGCCTGGAAACCGGGACAAATCACTTGCATCGCAGCGATCAGGTCATTCATGTCGGCCGCAAATGGCCCCACGCAATCGAGGCTGGATTCGGCCGGATGTGCACCCATTCGGCTGACGCGACCATAGGTCGGTTTCAACCCGGCAATGCCGCAGCAGGCGGCTGGTACCCGAACGGAACCACCAGTGTCAGAACCGATGGCGATGTCCGCCAGCCCCGCCGCAACGGCGGCGGCCGAACCGCTGGACGAACCGCCAGGCACCCGATCCGGCGCCTGCGGGTTGATCGGTGTGCCGGTCCAGTCGTTGATGCCGGTGACGCCAAACGCCAGCTCGTGCATGTTGGTCTTGCCGACGATCTGCCAACCCGCCGCGAGGATCGCATCGACCACCTCAGCGTTGCGCAGGGCTGGCAAAGCACGGGCAAAGGCGCGGCTGCCGGATTGGGTGGCGTGGCCGGCGATGTCGATGGAATCCTTGATGGCAACACGTTTGCCGCTGCCACCGAGCAGAAATTCGCTGATGAAGGTACTCATGCGCTCAGCTCCTGCTTTGATAAATGAGAGCTGAACAAGCGTTGCGTGCGGAAATGCGCGATCAGCCAGACACCGTCGACACAACGGAAATCGATGTTCAGGCGCGTGCCGAACAGTTCGTTGCGGCCATCGGCATAAGTCGAGATCTGCTGCATGATCCACTGTCCCTGCGCAGCCTTGCCGTCGACCACGATCGACTCGCTGGTGAGGTAATGCAGGTTCAACTTGAAGTGATCGGATGGCGGCAGGTAACCACCGATGAACGTCGCCACCGCCGCACGTCCGTGATGCTGACCGAAGGTCTGCGCGGTCTGGGTGCCGAGGCCTTCCCAGATCGCATCCTCGGTGAACAACTGCGCCAATTGGCTCAGATGAATCGCCGCCCGCGGCACATCGCACAGGTCCATGTAGCTCGCCATCAAGCGACGCACTGCGCTTTCCCCTTCGAGCGTCGCCAGACGCTGCAGCAAGGCCTCGTCCATGGCTTACACCCTGGCCGCGTCAGGGATGGTCAGCGGACGACCGATGCGTGCTTCGACCTTCGCGTAGCGCCACAGGCTGTATTCGCCGACCGGGGTGGTGCGGAACAGGTTGCAGGCGTCGATCACCGACTGGTGGCAGTCGACGTCGGCCATGATGTACACGGTCCAGGGCGAGGTGGTGGACGGGCCGACCATCAGGCGGTCGTCATCCATGGCGCCGAGCACGGTGATGCCGGGCATCGCGCCGAGGGAGCCCATCATCTGGCTGAAGCCTTTCCAGACGCTCAGGCCTTCGCCGGTGGGCAGGTCGAAAAAGTTCTGGGTGATGCCGATGCAGAAGACGACGCGCAACGGTTCTTGAGTGGTTTGCGACATGGCGCTGGATCCTTGAAAAGTTGAAGGGAATTCAGATGTAGCCCGGGAACGGCGGCACGCCGAGGAACACCGAGCCGGCGCCGTCGTACAGGCCTTCGCTGAGGAAGGCGTGCTGGGTCACCACCATCGAGTCGCGCAGGTAACGTTGCAGCGGATGACGCAGGTAAATGGCGGTGGTCCCGGCCAGGCTGTAGGCGCTCTGCACCACGGCGGCACCGGCCTGGGACACGTGAATCGCGGACAGACGCAGCAGGCTGGTCTGCTCCGGCGTCACCGGGTTGCCGGCCAGGATCGAGTTCCATACCTGTTCGGTGGCGTTGTAGAAGAACCCGCGGGCGGCGGCGAGCCTGGCTTCGGCCTTGGCGATTTCGATGCGCACGTAGGCGCGGTCGGCCATTTTCGGCGCGCCGGTAATGCCGCCGGCACCGGCCATGCGGCTGATTTCGTCCAGCGCTGCACGAGCCAGGCCGAGGTTGACCACCGCCAGCACTTGCGCGGCATAGGCAATCGTCGGGTAGCGGAACAGCGGCTCATCAATGGTTGCCGCCCCACCCCGGATAAACGTCCAGCGGTCCTCGACGAATTTATCGGTGACGCGCAGATCGTGGCTGCCGGTGCCCTTGAGGCCGACCACGTCCCAGTTCTCGACGATCTCGACCTGACTGGCCGGGAACACCGCCGTGCGTGGCTTGCCGCCCGCTGCGCTGACGCCGATGCCGACACCCAGCAGGTCCGCGCCTTTGCTGCCGCTGGCGAATTTCCAGGTGCCGTTGACCTGCCAGCCGCCTTCGACCGCTTCGGCAGGCTGCAACGGGAACAGCCCGCCGGCGAACACCAGGTCGGGGCTCTCGGCGTAGATTTCAGCCAGGGTTTGCGGCGGCAAGGCCGCCAGGTAGACGCCGGCGCTGCCGAAGCTGGCCACCCAGCCCGCCGAGCCGTCGGCTTCGGAGATGCGCTCGATCATTTGCAGGAACAGCGCCGGTGCCAGGGCGTCGCCGCCGAAGCATTTCGGCGTGGCAGCGCGATAGATGCCCACCTGCTTGAAGCGCTCGATCATGTCCCGAGGCACGTGGGAGCCAGCGTCGAATTCGTCGCGGCGTTGGCGAACCTCATCCAGCACCTGCTGAAATAGCTCGCTCTCGACCATTGGCACGACCGGGCCGGACACGGGGTCTTTTTGCGCGACAGCTGAACGCAGCATGGGCTTTCTCCGTTTTGCTTATTGTTAGTGGGGCGACACCGCGACCGACCTCTGTAGGAGCGAGCTTGCTCGCGATGGACTCCAACGATTACGCGCCCTGTCTGGATGACCGCGTTGTCGAGGCGTTTTTCGCGAGCAGGCTCGCTCCTACAGTGAAAGGGGTGCTGCCCTTGCATTGAGGTCCAGTGTAAAAACCGCATCCGGGCACCACTATTGGGGCGTGCAGCCCCCTCGCTAAAGAAAACCCCTAGGTCCACGCCGGTTACCTCTGAGCGCATCCCTCTGTGCGAGCAGGTATAAAACGCCATACTGCAAACTCTGCCGCCAAGGGCCGTGCGATGTACTTGCCAAAACCGAACGACTTTCATGCGCTGATCGAAGCCATGCCGCTGTGCATCATTCTTCATGACGCGCACACCAAGGAAATTCTCTGGGCCAACGCCGCTGCCCTGGCGGCGCTGGGCTTTACCCTGGAGGAACTGACGCCGCTGAAGGCCTCCGACATGACCCGCGATGCGCCGAAATACCGGCGCTCCATAGGTTTGCGCTGGCTCGAACGGGCCGCGCGCACCGGGCAACGGGCCATCGAGTGGTGCTATCGCTCCAAGCAAGGGGTGGAGATTCTTTCCGAAGCGGTGGCGACCCTGGTGCACCTGGACGGTCGCGATGTGTTGATGGTGCAGTTCCGCGACATTTCCAAAGAGGACAAGGTCAAGCGCGACCTCAAGCGTTTCGAGAGCCGGCTCAAGGCCTTCATGCAGGACCTGGCCGAAGGCGTGGCGGTGCTCGGCCCCGAGGGCGATATCGGTTTTATCAGCGACTCCGGCGCGCACCTGCTCGACAGCGAAGTGCACCAACTGATGGGCAAGAACTTCCTGGCCTGGTGCGACGACGCTTCGCGCCAGCGCCTGTTGCAACAGTTCGCCCATGAGACGCCGGAGCACGCGCCTTTCAGCGTGCACTACAAGGTGCAGCGCCGGGACGGCGAATGGCGCTGGCATGACGCAACCTGCCGCTACATCGAGATTGAAGACGATCTGGTCGGCCATCTGCTGCTGTTCCGCGACGTGACCGAGCAGGTGCAGGCCGAAGAGGCGCGGCGGGTCAGCGAGCAGAAACTCGAGTACCTGGCGCGCTACAACGCCATGGGCGAAATGGCCGTGGCCATCGCCCACGAGCTGAGCCAGCCCCTGGCCGCCACCCGCAACTTCATCGAAGGCACGGTGATTCGCCTGGGCAGTGCTGGCGAAACCGATCAAGCCGTCGCCTGGGGTTTGCAGAGCGCGGTGCGGCAAATCGAGCATGCGTCGGTGATCATCAAGAGCGTGCGCGACTACGTGGTCAAGCTGGAGCAGACCGAAGAGCTGGTCGACCTTAACGAGTTGCTGCGCGAAACCCGCTACTTCATCAGCCTGCGGGCCGATCCGAGCCTGGTGCGCGTGGAAATCGTCACCGCGCCGGAACCGCTGCAAGTCAGTTGCGAGAAAGTCCTGATCGGCCAGGTGATCCTCAACCTGGCGTTCAACGCGATTGAAGAAATGGCCGACCTGCCGACTGAACGCCGGTTGCTGCGCATCCATGCCAGCCGCGACAACGACGTGGCGCTAGTGCGCATCGAAGACTGCGGCCGTGGCATCCAGGCCCAGGCACAAGAGAAGCTGTTCGACGGTTTCTTCTCGTCAAAGGTCAGCGGCAACGGCATCGGCCTGGCGTTGTGCAAGAACATCATCGGCCGCCACCGTGGCGATATCTGGGCGCAAAACCTCGAGCCTTGTGGTGCCGTGTTCAGTTTTTCCCTCCCCCTCGCTACTTCTCCCAGCCCCCTGTAGGAGCGAGCTCGCTCGCGATGGTCGTAAACGATAACGCGTAAAACCAGATGCCCAGCGGCGCCCCTGGGTTTTTCGCGAGCGAGCTCGCTCCTACATAAAGCGTTTTCTGACACTGGCACAGACACACAAACACTTGGCAGGCAGGGCAATTCTCCCAATCGCGGGGCACGGCAGAATCAAAGGGTAAAAATCTGCCAAAGCACCCGCGATCCGCGTTACCAACAATTCAGGAAGTTCCCCTTATGCGAACAAACAGGATCTCCGTACAGTCAGCGCTTGGCCTGAGCCTGCTTGTACTAGGTTTGAACAGTGCCCGCGCGGACTTGCCCGCCGGTACGATTGGCCAGACCGTTCTGGCGTTCCCCCCGGAAGCTCACCGCGCGTTCGTCATCGACGTCGAGTTCGACAGCTTCGTGGCAGGCCGTGTGACCGTGGTCGATCCGGACCAGAAGCGCATCCTCGGCATGGTGCCGACCGGCTTTGCTGCGCCGTCGACCCTCAGTCACGACAAGAAAACCATCTACAGTGCGGACATCTGGTATTCGCGCGGCACCCGCGGCACCCGCACCGACGTGCTCACCGCATGGGACAGTTCGACCCTGTCGCCGGCCTGGGAAGTGCTGATTCCAAACAAGCGCGCCGAGTCGCTGACCCAGCGTTACTCGCTCAAGCCGAGCGGCGACGACAAGTTCGTCTACGTCTACAACTTCACCCCGTCGACTTCGGTCACCGTGGTCGACACCCAGGCCAAAGCGGTTGCCACGGAAATTTCCATCCCCGGTTGCGTGCTCAACTACCCGATCGGCAACCGCCGTTTCGCCTCGCTGTGCGGCGACGGCAGCCTGCAGGTGGTGACCCTCAACGATCAGGGCCAGGAAACCGCGCGCAGCCGCACGCCGTTCTTTGATCCGAACGCGGAAAAACTGGTAGAGCGCGCAGTCAACGTCGGCGACACCTACTACTTCACCACCACGACCGGCACCGTACGCGGTGTGGATTTCAGCGGCGACGCACCGAAGGTCCTGCCGAGCTGGTCGCTGGTTTCCGACGAAGACAAGAAGGCGGGTTGGGCTCCAGGTGGCTGGCAGCTGATGGCAGTCGCGCCGAAGCTGAACCGCTTGTACGTGCTGATGCATGACGCCCACGAACCGATGAAGTGGGAAGACCCGAGCACCCTGATCTGGGCCTTCGATCTCAAGACTCAGAAGAAAATCGCCACCCTGGAAGCCCCGGCCCCGATCTGGAGCATGCAGGCCACCGACGACGACAAGCCGCTGCTGCTCGGTGCCGATGTGGAAGGTGGCTTGCAGATTTTCGATCTGAAGACCAACAAGCTCACCGGCAGCATGCCGAAAGTCGCGAAGACCGCGACTCAGGTCCTGAGCTACTAAGAGGTTCGGCCATGCACACAGATCCGATCTTCATCATTGCCAACGCCATCGCCATCGCGGTGTTGCTGGCCAGCGCCGCGACCCACAAATTGCGCGCGCCGGCCCGCTTCGCCCGGCAATTGGCGGACTATCAACTGCTGCCCCAAGCGCTGGTGCGCCCGACGGCACGGTTGGTGCCCATGCTGGAACTGGCCATTGCCTTCGCCTTGCTGGTACCGGTCAGCCGTGGTTATGCCGCGCTGGGGGCCGCCAGCCTGTTGGCGCTGTACGCCGTCGCCATCGGCATCAACCTGTGGCGCGGTCGTGCGGACATCGACTGCGGTTGCGCAGGTCCCGACCAGGCACAACCGTTGCGCCCGGTCCTGCTGCTGCGCAACAGCGTGCTGGTGGCGCTGGCGCTGCTGGCAAGCGTCGCACCGGTGGTCCGCGACATGACTGTATTCGATGGCTTCGTGACCCTGGCTGCCGCCGCCGTCGCGCTGCTCATCTACGCCGCCGCCGATGGCTTGCTGGCGAATTCCCCTTTTCTGCTCAAATTGATTGGTAGGTAATCGAAATGGAAGGCTTGATAGTTTCCAACGTTCTGCTCTGGGTGCTGCTGGTGGCCGTGGCGTTTGTCGTCATGGGTCTGGTGCGGCAGATTGGCGTATTGCACGGTCGCCTGGCCCCGGCTGGCGCGCTGATGGTCGACAAAGGCGTGGCGGTGAACGAAGCCGCCCCGCAAATCACCGCCGCCGACCGTAACGGTCGCCCGGTGAACTTCGGTTATGCCGGTGAGAAATCGCAACTGCTGTTCTTCCTCTCGCCGACCTGCCCGATCTGCAAGTCGTTGCTGCCGGCGATCAAGTCCATCGCCAAGGAACAAGCTGATCGCCTTGACGTGGTGTTCGTCAGCGATGGCGACATGGACGCCCAGCAAGCACTGATCCGTGAACACAAACTGGAAGACGCCACCTATGTGGTCGGCCCGGAAGTGGGCATGACCTACCAGATCGGCAAGCTGCCGTACGCCGCGCTGATCGACAAGGCCGGCACCCTGCGCGCCAAGGGCCTGGTCAACTCCCGCGAGCACCTGGACAGCCTGTTCGAAGTCGAGCACCTCAAGCACGCCACGCTGCAGCAGTACCTCAATGCCCAACCGCACACCCACGACCACAGCCACGGCCACGGCCATAGCCACTGATAAGGCAGGGAGACGTTTATGAAACTGCTGGATCTGTTGTTCGAGCGCTCCTCGCGCCGTGTTGCCGACACTACCTCGCGCCGCAAACTGCTGGCACGCATGGGCTCGTTGATCGTTGCCGGTGCCGCTCTGCCCGTACTGCTGCCGCTGGATCGCACCAGCAAGGCGCTGGCCGCCACTGACCCGAAAGCCGGCGACCCTGGCGATCCGAACAGCTGCGACTACTGGCGCTACTGCTCCATCGACGGTTTCCTGTGCAGCTGCTGCGGCGGGTCGGTGACCTCCTGCCCACCGGGCACCGAAGCCTCGCAAGTGACCTGGATCGGTACCTGCCGCAACCCGGCCGATGGCAAGGACTACATCATTTCGTACAACGACTGCTGCGGTAAGCAGAGTTGCGCGCAATGCGCCTGTACCCGTAACGACAGTGAAGAACCGGCCTACCGCCCGTTCAACAACAACGATGTGAACTGGTGCCTGGCCGCCAAGTCGCACATCTACCACTGCACCGTTTCGGTGATCCGCGGCGTCGCCGTATAAACGCGCACTTTCCGCCGGTTGCTCGCGCAATCGGCGGCTTTTTTTCTGTGGCTGCTGTTCTTTTTTTACTGCTTTGAATGTGTACCTGTAGGAGCGAGCTTGCTCGCGATGGACGCAAGGGCGACGCGTTAAACCAGATAGCCCGCGTTATCGTTGACGTCCATCGCGAGCAAGCTCGCTCCTACACCTACAAGTGCCAAACCGGTCATCAGCGGAGATTTTTTATGCGTAGGTTGATATTGCTCGGTCTTGTCTGTGCCCTGAGCACCCCGCTCGCTTTCGCCCGGGCCATTCCCGACCCGAACCAGCATCACGCGCCGGGCAATGAATCACTGCAAACCCCGATTGCCCAGGCCGGGTACAGCGTCGGCGTGAACTATCAATTGCAATGCGCCGGTTGCCACCTGGGCGACGGCACGGGTTCCGCCGCCAACGACACACCGCGGATGAAAGGCTTTGTCGGCAACTTCCTGAAAGTACCCGGTGGCCGCGAATTCCTCGTGCGGGTGCCGGGCATGTCGCAGTCGGCGTTGAACAACGCGCAACTGGCAGATTTGCTCAACTGGCTGATGCGCAAAGACGGCATGGCGGGCGACAGCCTGCCGGCCGACTATCAGCCGTATACCGCCGAGGAAGTCACGGAGTTGCGCGCCAGGACCATGCTCAACCTGCCCGGCACCCGAAGCGAATTGATCAAGGCCATGCGTGCCCAGGGCATCGCTATCGAAGACGGGATGAATTATTGACGCGGGGTGTCCCGGACAAACCTTCGACCACCCGGACGATGGACTCTCTGACGTTAAATAAGTAACGTAACCGGCGCTGCTTTCACACCCGGAAAATCGAAAAGGGAGTTTGCATCGTGACCGAAGAGACAAAAACCAAAGGACCGGCTTCGTATTTCCCGTCAATCGAAAAGAAGTATGGTCAGCCGATCGCCCATTGGCTGGATCTGCTCAAGACCGTCAGCGACAAGAAGCACATGGAAATGGTGGCCTGGCTCAAGACCGAACACGGCATGGGTCATGGTCACGCCAACGCGTTGGTTGCCTATCATTTGGCAGCCACCAAAAGCGGCTAGCCCGCCCGGCGTTCGCTGCGCTGCCGGTGGAGCCAGTTCCACCGGCAAATCATCTGTACTGGAAATGGCTGATCGGCGCCTTTGCCCTATCCTTTCATCCAACCCACCACGCCGGACAACGCCATGCCCGCCCCCGAATCCACCCTCCTCGACAGCTGGCACCACAATGCCCAGGCCTGGATCGACGCCATCCGCACGGGTAGCATCGAAAGCCGCCTCAAGGTCACTGACCAGGCGATCCTGCTGGCGGTTCTGGGTCGTCAGCCCGAGCGTGTGCTCGACCTGGGTTGCGGCGAAGGCTGGTTATTGCGTGCACTGACTGAACGTGGCATCGATGCAGTCGGTGTTGATGGCGATGCGACGCTGGTGGAGGCGGCGCGGGCGGCGGGCACTGCGCCGGTGCATCTGGCGAGCCATGAACAGTTGGCAGAAGCGAAAGTCGACATCGGCCGCGGCTACAACCTGATCTGCGCCAACTTCGCCCTGCTGCATCAGGACATCATCCCCCTGCTCGCCGCCATGAACAGCCTGCTCGCCCCTGGCGGCGCGCTGCTGATCCAGACGCTGCACCCGTGGACAGCTGCAGCCGGCGACTATCAGGATGGCTGGCGGGAAGAGACTTTCGCCGGGTTCAAGGGGCAATGGCAACCCATGCCATGGTATTACCGCACCTTGTCCAGTTGGCTCAATGCACTGGACATGGCAGGTTTTGCACTGACCAGCTTGCAGGAACCACAGCACCCGCAAAGCCCCGTACCTCAGTCGTTGCTGCTGGTGGCCGAGCCCCGGCTGTAGGAGCGGGCTTGCCCGCGAAGGCGTTTGCACAGCCAACATTATCGGTGACTGGCCTACCGCTTTCGCGGGCAAGTCGGATCGCCGCACCGCCGCTCCCACAAGGGTTGTTTGCCGGCCTCGATATTTGTGGTCGACATCGATCACTGTGGGAGCGGGCTTGCCCGCGAAGACGTCGGCACAGCCAACATAGAAACCGGAGCACTGTGAAGTACTCCGGCCTGCTCATGCTGCTAAAGCGTCAGGCCCATTCTTTACGCAGTTGACGCGCCGCATTGACCATATGCACCAGCGCCGCTTCGGTTTCCGCCCAGCCGCGGGTTTTCAGGCCACAGTCCGGGTTGACCCACAGGCGGTCGGCGGGAATGCGTTTGGCTGCCTTGCGCAGCAGGTTGGCCATTTCCGAGGAGTCCGGTACCCGTGGCGAATGGATGTCGTACACGCCCGGGCCGATTTCGTTGGGGTAAGCGAAGGCTTCGAACGCATCCAGCAGTTCCATGTCCGAGCGTGAGGTTTCGATGGTGATCACGTCGGCATCCATGGCGGCGATGGACTCGATCACATCGTTGAACTCGCTGTAGCACATGTGGGTGTGGATCTGGGTTTCGTCACGCACCCCCGAGGCGCACAGGCGGAACACTTCGGTGGCCCAGTCCAGGTAGTGCTGCCACTGCGCCTGGCGCAACGGCAAGCCTTCGCGGAACGCGGCTTCGTCGATCTGCACGATCTTGATGCCGGCGGCTTCCAGGTCCACCACTTCGTCGCGAATGGCCAGGGCCAGCTGGCGGGCCTGCACTTCGCGGCTCACGTCTTCACGCGGGAACGACCACATCAGCATGGTCACGGGACCGGTCAGCATGCCTTTCATCACTTTGTCGGTGAGGCCTTGGGCATAGCGGATCCACTCCACAGTCATGGCTTTCGGACGGCTCAGGTCGCCGAAGATCACCGCTGGTTTCACGCAGCGCGAACCGTAGCTCTGGACCCAGCCGAAACGGGTGAACACGTAGCCGTCGAGTTGCTCGGCGAAGTATTCGACCATGTCGTTGCGCTCGGCCTCACCGTGCACCAGTACGTCCAGGCCCAGGTTTTCCTGCACTTGCACGGCGTGACGGATCTCGCTGTGCATCGCTTCGGTGTATTCGGCCTCGGTCAGCTTGCCTTGCTTGAACGACTGGCGAGCCAGACGGATCGACGCGGTTTGCGGGAACGAACCGATGGTGGTGGTCGGGAACAGTGGCAGGTTCAGGCCGGCGCGCTGTTTCTCGATACGTCGGGCAAACGGCGAGTGCCGCTGGCTGTCCCTGGCGGTGATGGCGGCAACACGCGCCTGCACGGCTGGCTTGTGAATGCGTGGCGATGCCGCACGGCTGGCCTGCACGGCACGGCTTTGAGTCAGCGCTTCAAGCACCTTCTGCGCTTCCGGCTCGTTGACTGCCTGGGCCAGCAGCGCGACTTCTTCACACTTCTGCACGGCAAACGCCAGCCAGCTTTTCAGTTCGCTATCGAGCTGGTCTTCACGCCCCAGGTCGACCGGGCTGTGCAGCAGCGAGCAGGATGGCGCGACCCACAGCCGATCACCCAGACGCTCGTTTGCGTGCTGCAAGGTGGCCAAAGCGTTTTGCAGGTCGCAGCGCCAGACATTACGGCCGTTGACCACGCCCAGCGACAGCACTTTGTAGGCTGGCAGGCGATCGAGGATGGTCGGGAACTGCTCGGGGGCGCGCACCAGATCGATGTGCAGACCGTCCACCGGCAGGTTGGCGGCCAGGCCCAGGTTTTCTTCCAGACCACCGAAGTAAGTGGCAATCAGTTTCTTCAGCGGGTCGCGCTGAATCAGGTTGTAGGCACGCTCAAAGGCGTTTTTCCAGGCTTGCGGCAGGTCGAGAACCAGGATCGGCTCGTCGATTTGTACCCATTCAACGCCTTGTGCCGCCAGGCGCTGGAAGATCTGGCCGTACAGCGGCAGCAGGCGATCGAGCAGTTCGAGCTTGTCGAACTCGACACCCTTGGCCTTGCCCAGCCACAGGTAAGTCAGCGGGCCAATGATGACCGGCTTGACGTTATGGCCCAGTGCGCGGGCTTCCTCGACTTCCTCGAACAACTGCTCCCAACCAAGCTGAAACTGCTGATCGGCGCTGAATTCGGGGACGAGGTAGTGATAGTTGGTGTCGAACCACTTGGTCATTTCCTGGGCGTGCGCGCCGCCGCAGCAGCTGTCGCTTACGCCGCGAGCCATGCCGAACAGGGTTTGCAGGCTGGCCTTGCCGTCGTGCGGGCGAAAACGCTCCGGGATCACACCGAACATCAGCGAGTGGGTCAGGACCTGGTCGTACCAGGCGAAGTCGCCGACCGGCAACAGTTCGATCCCGGCGTTTTTCTGCAAGTCCCAGTGGGTCTTGCGCAGGTCGCGGCCAATGGCACGCAGACCGGCTTCGTCCAATTCACCTTTCCAGAACGCCTCTTGGGCTTTTTTCAGTTCGCGGTCGCGGCCAATGCGCGGAAATCCAAGGGAATGGGCCAATGCCATGACGAAAAACTCCATGTGGTTAATGGCGTCATTGTCGGCAATCGAGCCTTAGTGAGACAAACTCATTTAAATCGTGATGATCACGAGATTATTTCATGAAGATAGACGTAAGCCTTTGCGTCGAATGTGTCGCAACCAGGCACTACTCCTCGTAGTAGTAGAGCTTGTTAATGATCACCCATCGCCCGTCCACCTTCAGCAACGACAGGTAATCGGTAAACCGTATCCCGGCGAAATCATCGATGACCTTGACTGCGGCGGCATCGCCGGTGACATCAAGATTGATCACCTGCCAAAACGGCTGCGTCCCGGCACGCGCCGGGATTTCGGCCTTGATGGCCACGACAAATTCATCCAGGGATGCCCATTCAAGCACCTTTTGGAAGTGACCGATGATGCGACAGTCTGGATGAAAGGCCTGCCGCAGCAACGCTTCATCGGCAAAGACCATACCTTCCACGTAATGGCGAACCACCTGGTTGATCTGTTCGGTATCTATCGATTGAGTAGTCATGTTTTAACCTCTGGTTTGCATGTCCGCGCACCGCTCGCGCAGGTTGACCGACAGTCTCCCCAAGGCTGATCAAGCTGAAAGTCTAGGCACCGCCAGTTCAATTGCGCGGCTTTACGACCGGAGGCACTGCAAAACCACTGGCGTGACCGAACTGTGGCGTGTGCGCAAGCCGAGCGTCGATGGCATCATCACCCGCTACGAAGGTTTCGATGCCGAAGGCGAACTGGTCATCCAGTTGTTCGACGTGCGCAAACCGGGCATCCCTGAGCGTGGCGACTGGCGTGCCCTGGCTGAAACCGCCACCGCTCTGATCGGCTAAGGAATAGTCCCGATGCGTATCAAAACACTTCTGGCCTGTGCCACGGCGCTCTACCCGGACGCCAAAGCGCAGACCGTCGGGCTCAGCCAATGACGGCCATTTTCCGGCCGCGTCCGACGTTGATCTTTTTGCTGCTGTTGCTGGTGCTGGTGTTCTGGTTGTCCCTGGCCCTCGGGCCGGTCAGCCTGCCGCTGAGCGATACCTTGCTGGCCGGGATGCGCCTGCTCGGGTTGCCACTCGACGGTGGTGACACGCAGCAAGCGCAGCTGATCCTCGGTCAGATTCGTCTGCCGCGCAGCCTGCTCGGCATCGCCGTGGGTTCGGTACTGGCGTTGTCCGGCGTGGCGATGCAGGGGTTGTTCCGCAACCCCTTGGCGGACCCGGGTCTGGTCGGCGTTTCCGGTGGCGCGGCACTCGGTGCCGCCCTTGCCATCGTCGGCGGCAGCCTGCTCGGTGGCGTGCCACCGGCCATCGAGCCTTATCTGCTGTCGGTCAGTGCCTTCGCCGGTGGCCTGATCGTCACGGCGGTGGTGTATCGCTTCGGCCGCCGGGACGGGCAAACCGACGTGGCGACCATGCTGTTGGCGGGTGTGGCGATGACGGCCATGGCGGGTGCCGGCGTGGGGCTGTTCACCTACCTGGCCGATGACGCAACGTTGCGCACCCTGACGTTCTGGAACCTGGGCAGCCTCAACGGTGCCAGCTACCCGCGCCTGTGGCCGTTGCTGATCGTCACCGTGGGCGTGGCGTTGTGGTTGCCACGTCGGGCGGCGGCACTCAATGCAATGCTGCTGGGTGAGTCGGAGGCCCGTCACCTGGGTTTCGACATCGAGCGGATCAAGCTTGAGCTGGTGCTGTGCACGGCGCTCGGCGTCGGCGCAGCCGTCGCGGCGGCCGGCCTGATCGGTTTCATCGGCCTGGTGGTGCCGCATCTGATGCGCCTGCTGGTCGGCCCGGATCACCGGGTGTTGTTGCCCGCATCGTTGCTGGCCGGCGCGAGCCTGCTGTTGCTGGCCGATCTGGCCGCGCGCCTGCTGTTGGCGCCGGCTGAATTGCCCATCGGCATCGTGACGGCACTGATCGGGGCTCCGTTCTTTCTTTATCTGCTGGTACGAGGGCGCTCCTGATGCTGCGGGCAAACAACTTGCTGGTTCGCCGTGGTAACCGCACGGTACTGGCGAACATCGATATCCAATTGCGCCCCGGTGAAGTGCTCGGCGTGCTGGGACCCAATGGCGCCGGCAAAAGCACCCTGCTCGCTGCTTTATGCGGCGAACTGGCGAGCAGCGAAGGCACGGTCAGCCTCGACGAACGTCAACTCGCCGACTGGCCGGGTCAGGAACGGGCCAAACGCCTGGCCGTGCTGCCGCAGAGTTCGAGCCTGAACTTTGCGTTCTCGGTCAATGAGGTCGTCGGCATGGGTCGCTTGCCTCACGCCAGCGGCCGCGTGCGCGATGCCGAAATCGTCGCCGAGGCGCTCAAGGCTGCCGATGCGCTTCATCTGGCCGGACGCAGCTACCTGGCCCTGTCCGGCGGTGAACGCCAGCGCGTGCATCTGGCGCGGGTGCTCGCGCAACTCTGGCCGGGGGCCGAAGGACAGACCCTGCTGCTCGATGAACCGACGTCAATGCTCGATCCACTGCACCAACACACCATTTTGCAAGCCGTGCGCGACTTCGCCGAGCGCGGGGCAGCCGTACTGGTGATCCTGCACGACCTCAATCTGGCCGCACGTTACTGCGATCAACTACTGTTGTTGCAACAAGGCCTGCCCCACGCCTACGGCCCACCGGCAGACGTGTTGACTGCCGAGGCACTGGCGGCGGTGTATGGGCTGGAGGTGCTGATTCATCAGCATCCGGAACGCGGCCACCCTTTGATCATCGCGCGCTGATATCGCCCCCTCCTCTGTCATCGAGGGGGCACCTGCCCAATAAGGAAAACCGATGCGCTTTCTGTTGCTCTGTGCATTCAGCCTGCTGGCTGCCTGCCAAACCACCCATCAGGTCACACCGCCCCCGGCGCCCATTGCTCCGCAAGGCCGTGATCACGCTGACCTGGGAGTCATCCGCGAACTGGCGACCGGTCGCACGTTGACGCCCCGGGAACTGGTCGAACGCCTGGCCGTTGCACCGCGTGTCCTGGTCGGTGAACAGCACGACAACCCGGACCACCACGCCCTGCAATTGTGGCTGCTGCGCGAACTGGCGGCACAACGCCCTCAGGGCAGTCTGCTGATGGAAATGCTCAACCCCGATCAACAGGCCAGGGTCGATGCCGCGCAAGCCGCGGCCCGCGCCGGCCAGCCACCGGCCGATGCGTTCGAGGCGCTGGCCTGGCAGGCCAATTGGGACTGGAGTGTTTATGGCGCCCTCGTCACCTACGCGCTGCGACAACCGTATCCGCTGCTGGCGGCGAACCTGGACCGCGCGCAGATCATGCAGATCTACAAACAGCGCCCGGTACTCACCGGTGAAGCGTCCACCACCCAACAGGTGCAGACGACCTTGCTGGACGACATCCGCCAATCCCATTGCGGCCTGCTGCCCGAAGCACAGATGCCGGCCATGCTCGCCGTGCAGCAACAGCGCGACCGGCGCATGGCCGAGCGCCTGATGGCCGCGCCGGCGCCAGCGTTGCTGCTGGCCGGTGCCTTCCACGTGCGCAAGGACCTGGGGGTGCCACTGCACCTGAAAGACCTCGGTGCCGGTGCAGACAATGCGGTGCTGATCCTGGCCGAAGCGGGCAAGACCGTGACTGGCGAGAGCGCGGACTATGTCTGGTACACCGCGGCGCAACCGGAACAGGATCACTGCGCGCAGCTGCGTCGTTAAGCTCGCCCCAAGGGGGCGGCTGGTCCTGCCCCCTCGCTCCGGCGCGACACTATGTCACGCCTCTGCGTCGGTCCAATGGTCGTATCCCCCCCTCCGGCACCGGCACAGTTTGTTAACATCCCCGGGATTTTTTCGTCTGTACAGTCATCACGCTGTCATTTCAGCCTGTTCAACAGGATGCTTTCCTTCATGAGTACCTTGTATACCCGCCGAACCGTCCTGCAAGGCATGGGCCTGTTGAGCCTGGGCCTGCTCGCCGGTTGCGACGACAGCAGCAAGCTGTCGTTCAAGTACGGAAAAGACCTCAGCGACAAGATCATGGGGCGTAACTTCAAGCTCAAGAACGCCGAGGGCGAAACCCGGATGCTGGGCAGCTATCGCGGCCTGATGCCGATGGTGTTCTTCGGTTTCACCCAGTGCCCGGCCGTATGCCCCACCACCCTGGCCCGTGCGGCCCAGGCCAAGAAATTGATGGGTCGCGATGGCGAAAGGCTGCAGGTGATCTTCATCACCCTGGACCCTGAGCGCGACACGCCAGAGATGCTCGACAAGTACGTCAAGGCTTTCGACCCGAGTTTCGAAGCGCTGTACGGCACCCTGGAAGAAACCGCCGCCACCGCCAAGGAATTCGGCGTGTTCTTTGAAAAAGTGCCGAGCGGCGACACCTATACCCTCTCCCATACCGCGACCAGTTATGTCTTCGACTCCCGGGGCACTCTGCGCCTGGGACTGTCCACGTCCCTGACGGCCAAAGAGTGTGCAGAAGACCTGCTCACCGTGATGGAGGTTTGCTGAAATGAATGCCCCGCAGGCTAAAAACCGTTTCGTGCAACGTTGCAAGCAACTGGCGCTGGGCTTGTCCCTGGTCGGCCTGGCCTTTCAGGTGTCGGCACAAACCCGGGTCGAAGACGCCTGGGTCCGCGCAACCGTAGCCGGCCAGCCGTCGAGTGGCGCCTTCATGACCGTCACCGCGAGCGGCGACAGCAAGTTGCTGAGCGTGCAAACGCCGGTTGCCAAACTTGTGCAGATTCATGAAATGAGCATGAAAGACGACGTGATGAAAATGCAGCAGGTTCAGTCTGTCGCGCTGCCGGCTGGTGAGGCGGTGAGCTTCGATCCCCACGGCTACCACATCATGCTCATGAACCTGACGGCCCAGATCAAGGAAGGCGACAAGGTGCCGCTGACCCTGACCGTGGAAGACGCCAGGGGCGAGAAAGAGTCGATTCAGGTTGAAGCCGTTGCCAAGGCGATCGGCACCATGGATCACAGCACGATGACGCATGATCACAGCAAGATGAATTGATCGCTCCGCCAGCTAACACACAGAACCTGTAGGAGCGAGCCTGCTCGCGAAAAACGCCGGGACACCGCGGGGATTCAGACAGCCCGCGTCATCGTTGACGTCCATCGCGAGCAGGCTCGCTCCTACAGGGCCGAGCGTTAGCTCGCCTGCCGCTCTTGATCTTGATCCACCCGCCCCTGACGTTCGGCCTCTCGAGGGGGCAAGAAGATCAAAAGCCAAAGCGAGGCGGCCTGCTGGCCAGCCTGATCGCAATTGAACGCGTTCCCCTGTAGGAGCGAGCTTGCTCGCGAAAAACGCCAGGACACCGCGGGGATTCAGACCGCCCGCGTCATCGTTGACGACCATCGCGAGCAAGCTCGCTCCTACAGAAGAGAGAAGAGCAGAGCAAAAGCAGGTCGGCATACCCCCACGCTTTTCACCATTCAACAGGCCGAGCGTTAGCTCGCCTGCCGCTCTTGATCTTGATCCACCCGCCCCCTCGGCAGGCTGAGCGGAGGTGTTCATCCGGGGTATGGCGCGCAGCGCCGTTCGACGCGGTCGAACCCATTGCATGCAGGTCGCGCGCAGCCGACCGGAGGGCAATGCCCCCGGATGGACACCGGAGCGAAGGAACCCCGAGCCTTGGCGAGGGGCCGGACGTTCGGGGCGAGCGTTTTTTTGCTTACTTTTTTTAGGCGCTTGTAAAAAAAGTGAGTCGCCATCAGGGCGAAACCCTAAGTCGCCGTTACCGCAGCAACGGAAATGTACACCGTCAACAAGAGACAGGCTGACGGAAACACCGCCTTCGCGAGCAGGTCGGATCGGGGCAGCAAGCACTTCAGGCCTTGGCGACAACCCATGTCGTTCGCCAAGGCCTTTTCATGTCAACTCAAACCAGCTTGAGCACGACGTTGATGTTGTTGCGCGTGGCTTTCGAGTACGGGCAGTACTGGTGCCCAGTCTCGACGATTTTCTGCGCGGTTTCACGATCCAGCCCCGGCAGGCTGACGTTAAGCCGCGCCTGCAACAGATAGCCGCCTTCGTTGGTGCCCAGGTCGACTTCGGCATCGACGGCCACATCCTTGGGCAGCGCCACTTTCATTTCCCTGGCCGCCACTTGCATCGCACCGATAAAACAGGCTGACCAGCCGGCAGAGAACAGTTGCTCCGGATTGGTTCCGCCGCCGCCCGCGCCCGGGGACGAAAGCTTCACATCGAGGATTCCGTCGGAGCTGCGGGAGGCGCCGTCACGCCCGCCGGTGGTGTGGGTTTTGGCGGTGTACAACACTTTATCGATCTGGTTCATGGTGACCTCCTGATTGAGTTGTAAGAAACCGGTTTTAACACCCCATCCGGTCGCTGGGATGGTCAATCAATATAGACGTCACAGGCCCATACCGTGGTCGATCCGACCGACGTTCGCTTCTTTTCTACTTACGCGCCAATTTGTACCTGACGCAGTCTTCATAAAAACTCTGCCGTACAGCAGTCGGTTTCAATCGCGACGAACTGTCATAAGTTTGCTCGGTAATGCCAAGTGCCATCATGCGCATCCATGTTTTGGCAAACTTGTAGGCCTGGATTTTTTGCCGTGCGGCGTACAGAGAAACGCCTGAAAGCTTGAGTTCCTGTGCCCTTGCAGCCGTGCCCGCGCCCCAACTGCACATGTACTGATCATTGGTGGCCAGTTCTTTGGCGTGAGCCGAATTGGCTGTACCCGCAACAACTAGCGGGATTAATGCGATCCATATCTTGCGCATCTTGACCTATTTAACTGGCTGAAAATGAACTAATTTTGCGGAGGATTTTTAAACTTGGGGGCCAGCATCCTGCCTTTTTTGCGATTTAGTGCAAAAACGAAATGAGTGACGCCATTTCTTGCGAGTTTTCAATCCTTTGCTATAGCTAAGACTCTCAATCGCCAACTAAGTGAGGCAACGGAATGTCAGTCGCAAAGAAAATGAGTGTGGGGCAACTGACAATGTTGACTGCCGTCAACATGTTGGGCTCCGGCATTGTGCTGCTACCGACGAAACTCGCGGAAGTCGGTGCAATTTCGATTCTTTCCTGGCTGGTGACGGCCACCGGCTCCCTCGCTCTGGCCTACGCCTTTGCGCGATGCGGGATGCTCAGCCGCAAGACCGGCGGCATGGGCGGCTATGCCGAATACACGTTTGGTAAAGCTGGCAACTACATCACCAACTACACCTACGGCCTCTCACTGTTGATTGCCAACGTGGCGATCAGTATTACTGCGGTTGGTTATATCCAGGTGTTGTTCGGGATAAAGCTTGATTCCCTGCAAGTAGGCCTGGCGACCATCGCCTTGTTATGGATCACCACCTTCGCCAACTTTGGCGGCGCCAGAATTACCGGCCGGATCGGCGCGGTGACGGTCTGGGGTGTGATTGCACCGGTGGTGCTGGTATCCACGGTTGGCTGGTTCTGGTTCGACAGCAGCGTCTACGCCGCCGGCTGGAACCCCCACGACAAGAGCTGGTTCGAAGCGGCAGGTGCCTCGGTGGCGATCACCCTGTGGGCCTTCCTCGGCCTGGAATCGGCTTGCGCCAACACCGACGCGGTGGAAAACCCCGAGCGCAACGTACCGATTGCCGTGCTGGGCGGCACCCTGGGTGCTGCGGTGATCTATATCGTCTCCACCAACGTCATCTTCGGTATCGTCGGCAACGAAGAACTGGTCGCGTCCACCGCACCTTTCGGCCTGGTGTTCGCCAAGATGTTCACCCCGATGGTCGGCGACATCGTGATGGCGGCAATGGTGCTCGCCTGTATCGGCTCGCTGCTGGGTTGGCAGTTCACCATCGCCCAGGTGTACAAAAGCTCGGCTGACACCGGTTACTTCCTGTCGATCTTCGCCAAGGCCAACAAGGCGGGAACGCCGATTGTCGGCATGATGGTACTGCTCACCGCACAGACCGCGCTGGCGCTGCTCACCATCAGTCCCGACCTGAGCAAGCAGTTCGACACCCTGGTCAACCTTGCAGTGGTCACCAACCTGGTGCCTTACATCCTGTCCATGGCCGCGCTGATGACCATGCAGAAAGTCTCCAACGTGCCGGAAGGCAAGGCACTGGCAACCAACGTCATCGCCCTGGTCGCGGCAGCCTACAGCTATCTGGCGCTGTACAGCTCCGGTGAGCAGGCGCTGATGCTGGGCGGCGTGGCCACCATCTTTGGCTACACCCTGTTCGGCTTCGTCAACAACCGCCTGATCCGCCTTGAAGCTCTCAACAACAGCGTACCGACGCAAACCGTCAGCGCGCAGCACCTCACTGCCGAGCCAGTGCCGGTGAACAATCTGAATAAAGCCATTCTGGAGGTTCAATCATGACGGAATATAAACACTCGCTCGGAATGCTGGCACTACTGGTCAGCAGTCCGCCGGACAAGCGAACGGTGTTCGGCCGCGCCCTGGATCAACTGGTCCACGACGTGGAGGGACGTGGCGTCAGTGTCCTGGCCTCGGAAAGCCTCAGTGATGCCGCCTCGATCCTGCGTTCGGACCCTGCCGTTCAATGCGTGCTCATCCGATGGGAAATGGACGCGAGCGAAGGCCACGCCGACTGCATCAAACTGCTGGTCAAGCTGCGCGAGCGCAACACACGCGTGCCGGTGTTCCTGATCAGCGACCGCACCACCGCGTCGAGCATTCCACTGCTGGTCATGCAACACGCCGACGACTTCATCTGGCTGCCCGAAGACACTTCACGCTTCCTCAGCGGGCGCATCCTGGCCGCTATCGAACGTTACCGTCAGGCCGCCCTGCCGCCGATGTTCGGCGCGCTGGTGAAGTTCGCCCGCACCTATGAATACTCCTGGCACACCCCCGGCCATGCCGGCGGTACGGCGTTTCTCAAGAGCACTGCCGGGCGTGCCTTCTACGAGTTCTTCGGCGAGAACCTGCTGCGTTCCGACCTGTCGATCTCCGTCGGCGAACTGGGCTCCCTGCTCGATCACAGCGGCCCCATCGGCCAGGGCGAACGCTATGCCGCCAAGGTCTTCGGCGCGCACCGCACGTACTATGTGACCAACGGTTCGTCGATGTCCAACCGCGTCATCCTCATGGCCAGCGTCACGCGCAACCAGATCGCCCTGTGCGACCGCAATTGCCACAAGTCCGCAGAACATGCGATGACCCTGTCCGGGGCGATTCCGACCTACCTGGTGCCGACCCGCAACCGCTATGGCATCATCGGCCCGATCCTGCCGCAGACCCTGAGCGCCGAAGGCGTGAAAGCCGCCATCGCCAACAACCCGCTGGTCAAGACAGGCATCGACCCGACGCCGGTGCACGCCATTGTCACCAACTCCACTTACGACGGCCTGACCTACAACGTCACCCGCGTCGAAGAGCTGCTGGGCGAAAGCGTTGACCGCCTGCACTTCGACGAAGCCTGGTACGGTTATGCGCGCTTCAACCCGCTGTACAGCGGGCGCCATGCCATGCACGGCGACCCGGGCGATCACGACAAGTCCAAGCCGACCGTGTTCGCCACCCAGTCGACCCACAAGTTGCTGGCCGCCCTGTCCCAGGCCTCGATGATCCACGTACGCGACGGCCGTAACCCGATCGAACATGCGCGTTTCAACGAGTCGTACATGATGCACGCCTCGACCTCGCCGAACTACGCGATCATGGCGTCTTGCGACGTCAGCTCGGCGATGATGGAAGCACCGAGCGGGCAGATCCTCACCAGCGAATCGATCGAAGAGGCCATCAGCTTCCGCCAGGTGCTCTCGCGCATGCACAACGAGATGCTGAGCAAGGACAACTGGTTCTTCACCTGCTGGCAGCCACCGACCGTACAGGTGGGCGCAGCGACCGTGCCGTTCCATGAGGTCGACCCGGCTACGCTTAAAACCGATCCGAACTGCTGGGTCCTGCACCCGAACGCGGTATGGCACGGTTTCGGTGACATCGAAGATGGTTACTGCATGCTCGACCCGATCAAGGTCTCGGTGCTCAGCCCGGGCATGGGCGACGACGGCACCCTGCTCGCGTCCGGCATCCCCGCTTGCGTGGTCACGGCGTACCTGGGCCGCCAGGGGATCGTGGTCGAGAAAACCACCGACTTCACCATCCTGTTCCTGTTCTCGATCGGCATCACCAAAGGCAAGTGGGGCACGCTGCTCAACGCCCTGCTCGACTTCAAGCGTGATTACGACGACAACGCCGAACTCGAGCTGTGCCTGCCCGACCTGTACAACGCCCACCAACAACGCTATGCCGGCATGGGCCTGAAGGATCTGGCCGACGAAATCTTCGCCGCCATGAAGAAACACAAGACCACCGCCAACATGTCCCAGGCCTTCGGCACCCTGCCAAAAGCCGAATTCAGCCCGGTGGAGGCCTACGAAAAACTGGTGCGCAACGACATCGAACTGGTCACCCTCAACGAAGCTGCCGGGCGCCTGGCCGCCACCGGTATCGTGCCGTACCCGCCAGGCATCCCGCTGCTCATGCCGGGTGAGAACGCAGGGCCTGCGGACGGTCCGTTGCTGGCGTATCTCAAGGCACTGGAAGCCTTCGACAAATCCTTCCCGGGCTTCACTCATGACACCCACGGGATCGAAGTCGAAGACGGCGTTTACCGGATGCTGGTACTGAAGTAAGTCAGGCAGGTTCACCGCAACCCCTGTGGGAGCGGGCTTGCTCGCGAAGGCGTAGTGTCAGTCGACGCAAATGTCGATTGACAGGGCGCTTTCGCGAGCAAGCCCGCTCCCACATTTTTTTGGAGCGCCCTCACGCCAAAAACCCATGGGCAAATTCGATCACGGCGCTCTATGATTGAATCACATGAACGTCTCCACTCCGATTCGCCAACCCTGCCCGCCCGGTGCCTGCGACTGCGGGCGTGACCCGTTGCTGGAAACACCGGGGGCGGACCTGCGCATTCTGTTTCTGACCCGCAACGAAGAAAAACGCCTGATCGAACGCCTGGAGAACCTGCAGAGCCTGAGCGATCTCGAGCACGTGCAACGGCGCATGTTCGAACAGTTGGGGATCCGCGTGGACATCGCCCCCGGCTTCAATGAAGTGCGCACCATGCGCGGCATCGGTATCCAGATTGGCGAACTGCCGGGTCTGTGCCGCAAGACCCGCGCCAACATCCCCGCAGCCATTCGCCGTGCCATGGAAAAGCGCCCGGAGATAGCCTACGAGCTGCTCAATGCCAACGACCTGTTGCGTGACGCCTGATGAAGCCCATTCTCGAATTCCCTCGCACCGACGAGATCCTCACCTCGTTCGCCCTGGCCATCGGTGCCGACCTGCAGGGCTACCGCAACCACATTTACCGGGTGCTGAATTTCCATAGTGCCCTCAGCGGTGCCGAAGGCTTGCCCTCGGATGCCGTACAGATCGCGGCGGCGTTTCACGACCTGGGTATCTGGACCGATGACACCCTGGACTACCTGCCGCCATCCATTGCCCTGGCCACCGAGTACCTCGACCACCAACAACGACCGGAACTGAAGGATGAAGTCCGTGCGTTGATACTTGAGCATCACAAGGTGCGCCGGTATCGCGGCGCTTGTGCCGACAGCGTCGAATTCTTCCGCCAGGCCGATCTGGTGGATGTGTCCCTGGGCCTGGTCCGTTTCGGCTTGCCCCGAAGCTTCATCAAGACCATACAGTCGATCTTTCCCGACCATGGTTTTCACTCGATGCTGATAAAGCGTTCAGCCCGACAATTCATCCGCTCGCCGCTGCGGCCGCTGCCCATGTTTCGCTGGTGAAACACGCATCCGTTACCCCCTCGAACAGCCACCTGAACAGGATCAGCGGTCGTACATGAATCGCGGGGCGCTGCTATGCCTTCCATGGGAGATTCCGCCGCAAACCAGCCAGCACGGATCTGCAAACCCAAGCGCGGCCACGGCCCCGGCGCCAGCCAGGTTCGCGCATGAAAACCGGTGCCAATCCGTAACAGGAGGTGGCCAATGTTATTCATCGTCAGTTGGACAATCAGCCCGGACAACCGTGATGCCGCAATCGCACGTTTTCTCAAGACCGGTGGTGCGCCGCCCGAAGGCGTCACCATGCACGGACGCTGGCACGCCGTAGGGAGCTCGGCCGGCTTCGGCATTGCCGAGGCGAGCGATCTGGTGCCGATTCAAAAATGGGTGCTGGAGTGGAACGACCTGATGAGCATGGACGTGCATGCCGCATTGACCGATCAGCAAATCGCACCATTGCTGGCCGCCACTGCCGGTCGGTAATGGCGATTGAGGCGGCGAGTTCCGCTCGCCGCCCCGATTTGGCCGGTGTCTTTGACGGAGCACTCTTTCGGTTAGATGCACTTGAATCAACGCTTTCTGACTACTCATTACTGGATATTTCTCATTTCAAACCTACGCTCAAGGTTCACTTGGACGGCAATGATCACGGGAAAAAGTCCGTCGAACCGGCATGAAATCTTCTACTTTGGAGAGAGTGCCCTGGGCGCGATCCGTATCGATGACTTCAAGTACCGCTTCATCGACCAGCCGGGTGCCAGGTAAACAGCCGAATCCAGGGTGGCCGGCACAGGTTACCCGTATTCGAAATGGACATTTGTCGAGGTAGATACGTGCCGACCAGAACACTTGCCCAGCCTGCTTGCGCGCTACTCGCCCTGTGCTGTCAACAGGCCTGGGCCGGCGGCATCATGCTGTACGAAATCGGCACCGATAACGCAGGCCTCGCCAACGCCGGTGCCGCCGCCCGAGCCCAGGGCCCCTCGACCATCGCCAGCAACCCGGCAGGCATGAGCTACCTGCCCGGCACGCAAATCACTGCCGGCTTGCAGGTCCTGTACGGCGATTTGAGCTTCGACCGCGACTCCGGCACCAACGTCCCGGGCAGCGGCAGCGGCAATGCCCTCGATCCGATTCCAGGTGGCAGCTTCTTCATCAGCCATGAACTGGACGAGCACTGGAGCGTCGGTTTCGGCCAGTACGGCGACTTCGGGCTGGCGGTCAATTACGACAACGACTGGTCGGGCCGCTATTTCGCGCAGAACTCCAGCCTGCTCGGCTTGTCGCTGGTACCGAGCGTGGCTTATCGCTTCAACGAACAGTGGTCGGTCGGCCTGGGCATCAAGGCCATGTACGGCATGTTGAAGGCAGACACGGCTATCGACCGCTCCCCTTTCGGCTTCACCGACCGCTCTGACGGTCAATTCAAATACCGGGACAACACCTGGGGCTATGGCGCCAACGTCGGGGTGATCTACGCCCCGCAACCCGACACACGCATCGGCCTGACCTATACCAGCCAGGTCGACCTGGACTTCGAGGACCGGCTGGACGTCAAGGGCGACGGCCGCCTGCTCGAGCGCGTCAACAACACCGATACCGAACTCGACATGCAGGTGCCGCAGACCGTCACCCTGAGCCTGTTCCAGCAACTGGACCGACAATGGGCCTTGCTGGCCTCGGCCAACTGGCAGGACTGGTCCGGGTTCGGCGACATCGCCGTAGAGGTCGACACCACGGCATTGGGAGCGCAATCGAAAACCGTCGACGCCGGCTTCAAGGACACCTGGCATCTTTCCCTTGGCGCGCAATACCAGGCCACCGAGCAGTGGTTGTGGAACTTCGGCGTGGCCTACGACAGCAGTGCCGTCTCGGACAGCAATCGCAGCGTGGTCGTGCCGATGAGCGAATCCTGGCGCATTGCGACAGGAGCCACCTATGCTCTGAACGAGGACACCGATGTCAACGTCAGTTGGGCCATGGTCTGGCTCGGCGACATGCCGGTGGACCAGGCCAAATCCGTATCGGGCAATCGAGTTTCCGGTCAATTCGACAATGCCTGGATTCAAGCCTTGGCCGGGAACATGACCTGGCGATTCTGATGCACTGCAAACGAAAGAACGACGATTTCATCCAAGGAGTAAACACCACTATGAATCTGTCCCGAAAACTGCTGGTCGGCGCTGCGCTGGCAAGTCTGTTGCTAGGCGGTTGCACCTCGAAAGTGACTGAGAAAGCGCAATACTCAGGTTTCCTGTCCAACTACAACAACCTGCAGGAAGTCCAGACGCCGAGCGGTGGAACCGCGATGCGCTGGGTCAGCCCTTCGTGGAACCCGAACGCTTATGACACCGTGGTGTTCAACAAGCTGGAGCTGTACCCGGCGCCCAAACCCAATGAGCGGGTCAACCAGCAGACGCTGGCCGACATTCAGAACTACATGACCAGCAAGGCCAAGGCAACGCTGGGTCAGAAGTACCGTGTAGTGCCTAACTCCTCCGCTGCACCGGCGGGTTCCCGCCCCCTGATCATGCGTGCGGCGATCACCGGGGTGACCGCCGAAAACGAAGGCATGAAGTGGTATGAAGTGGTCCCCATCGCGGCCGCAGTCGGGGCAACGCAGGCAGCCACCGGTCACCGTGACCAGGAAACCATCCTGTTCATCGAAGCCGAGTTCATCGACGCAAAGAGCAACCAGACCGTGGCCAAAGTGGTGCGCAAGGTATTTGGCACTGCCCTGGAAAACGAGAGCCAGAAGGTTACCGCCAAGGACTTCAAGGCGGCGATCGACAAAATGGGTACCGACTTCCAGGCGTTCCTCAAGTAACACGCTCTTGTGGCGAGGGAGCAAGTTCCCTCGCCACATGGGGTTCCCCCCTGACCGTAGCCATCACTTTTTCATTCCGACCCGCCGAGATGCACCCCGTCAGGCAGTCCCCCTGGCCTGCTGCTCCAGATGCACTTGCAGTTCCGGCTCGATCTGCAACGCCGCAGCCAGTTCATCCAGATAGCTGCGCTCGGCGTCCTGCTGATCGTCCACCAGCATCACACTGGCCAGGTACATCTCCGAAGCCATGCCAGGGTCGGTGGCCGACTGCGCCACTTCACTGGCGTCCAGTGGCTTGGCAACTTCATCGTCCAGCCATTGCTGCAATTGCGGATCATCGGTATGACGCCCGATTTCAGTGCTGATCATCTGCTTCTCGGCGTCATCGATCCGGCCATCGGCCTTGGCCGCGGCAATCAACGCCCGCAGGATCGCATGGCTGTGTTCCTCGACTTGCGGGCCGGCCAGCAAGTCCACGGTCCGTGGCGCTTCTTGCGGCGCCGACGCCTGACTGCGCTGCCAGGCCTGGTACGCCTGGAACGCCATCATGCCGAGGGACGCCAGCGCCGCGTAGTTGGTACCGCCGCCGGACCGGCCTTGCGGCGCACCGCCCATCGGCGAACCGCCGCCAAGCAAACCACCGAGCAAACCGCCCAACCCTGCGCCACCGCCGCCAGCACCCGCGCCTGCGCCACCGCCCAACAACCCGCCGAGCAATCCACCGAGGTCGCCGAGCCCACCTTGGGCCGAGGTGCCGCCTTGTTGCGCCATCGAACCCTGGCCGGCGCGCAATAATTGTTCGAGCAGATCGCTGGTGTTCATGACGCTTGTCCTCTTGGCAAGGGGTTTATCCAGTCAGGCAACGATAGACCTCGCAGGCGAATGTACCAGCACCGTTGGGCCGACATGCCCGTGCTACCGCGGATTTGTCCGGGGTGTTTTTTTGCCGTGCAGCTAAGATTCATAGGTGGTGAACCTTATTCCCCAATACCCGGTCGATACCTGCAACCCGACCCGCTTTGCCAGCGCCCCCGTTCGCGGGGTGACAACCGGCTTGCTTCATTCACTGGAGAACGCCCCCGTGATCTCAACCCTGCACATCGCCAGACTCAAAGCATGGGGCGCCCATGGTTTCACTGCCACTGGCGTGGTCACCGCTTTCCTCGCCACCCTGTCGCTGCTGGACAACCAACCGACCCATTGCCTGCTGTGGCTGGGCGTCGCCCTGATCGTCGACGGACTGGACGGTGCGCTGGCGCGCAAGGTCAACGTGCAGACGGTGTTGCCGAGCTTCGATGGCTCGATCCTCGACCTGGTGATCGATTACCTGACGTATGTGTTTATCCCGGCACTGTTCATCTATCGTTACATCCCGTTGCCGGACTACACCTTGCTGCTGAGCGTGTCGGTGATTCTGGTGTCGTCGCTGTTCTGCTTCTGCAACGTCAACATGAAGAGCAAGGACAACTACTTCCAGGGCTTCCCCGCCGCCTGGAACGTGGTTGCCCTGTGCCTGTACATCATTGCCCCGTCGCCGTGGATCACCTTCATTACGGTCATTGGCCTGGCCCTGCTGACCGTGACCCGGATGAAATTCCTGCACCCGTTTCGGGTGCGCCGGTTCATGCCGATCAACATTGCGGTGACGGCGATCTGGCTGCTGTGCAGTCTGTCGCTGGTGCTCAACCATCCAGTGATCAACCCGTTGGTGATGGGGCTGTGGCTGCTGATGTCGGCGTATTTCCTGGGCATCTGCTTCTGGCGCACCGCGCTGGAGTGGTTCGACGAATCGCGGCTCAAGTAGCCATGCCGGTCCATATCGTTCAACTCGGATCACCCCGTCGCCCCGACGAAGGATTGCGCCTGGGCACGGTACGCCGCCCTCCCCGGGGCGTTCCGAAAGCCGAATTCGCCTGTCGGGATTTTTATGATGTCTGGCAACCGCTGCTGTCGCCCAGTACGGAGTTGGTGGCCGAGGCCAAGGCTGCGCAGGATGCCAAGGCCTGGGAGGTGTTCAGACGCAAGTTCAAGGCCGAGATGAACCAGCCCGCTGCCAGTCAGATGCTCGACCTGCTGGCCGCGCTGTCCCATCAGACTTCACTGGCCGTGGGCTGTTATTGCGAGGATGAAGCGCATTGTCACCGGTCGGTGTTGCGCGAGTTGCTGGTGGCGCGTGGTGCGAAGGTCATTTAGCTGGCATTGACACGGGCCCTTTGTAGGAGCGAGCTTGCTCGCGAAAGCGGTGTATCAGCCACAGAAACTGCGACTGGAAGACCATCGCGAGCAAGCTCGCTCCTACAAGGGGTTATGCATGGCCACTCAACGCCGCGTAATCACCACCTCCAGGTATTCACTCGGCACCACCAGCGACTTTTCACCCGCCCGGTTCATCCGGTTGATCAGCTCGGTCAGGTCCTTCTCCAGGGCCTTGGCGCCGTCGGCGGGCAGCGCGGCGAAGGCCTTGTGCATCGGCCCGTACCAGTCGCGGAAGGTGTCGATGAAATGCACCGCCGAGCGATAGCGGAAATTAAACGTGCGGCGCGTCACCTGGAGCAGAAATTCGCGCTCGTCAAAATGCTCGTGCAGCCAGGCTTCGGTGCCCCAGCGCGAGGGTGGATTCGCTCCCGGCGGGGGTGGCAGGTGTTGGCCCAGGGTCTTGAACATCTGGCCGACGAAGCCTTCCGGCGTCCAGTTGGCCAGACCGATCCGCCCACCCGGGCGACAGACTCGCGCCAGCTCCGCGGCGGCTTTGGGCTGGTCCGGCGTGAACATCACGCCGAAGGTCGACAGTACGGCGTCGTAACTCGCATCCGCAAAAGGCAAGGCTTCGGCATCGGCGACCTGGAAGGCGACGTTCAGGCGTTCTGCCCGGGCCCGCTCTTCGCCGCGTTCGAGCAAGGCAGCGACATAGTCGGTGGACGTCACCTGGCAGCCACGACGCGCCGCAGCGAGGGTCGCATTGCCGTTGCCGGCGGCAACGTCGAGCACGCGCTCATCGCACAACAGGTCGCAGGCTTCGGCCAGTTGCTCGCCGACAATTTGCAGGGTGGTGCCGATCACGGCGTAGTCGCCGCTGGCCCAGGAGGCCATCTGGCGGTTTTTCAAGGCAGTCAGATCAATGGGTGTACTCATGGAGACGGTCTCTGGGTTGAAACACGAATCGGGCCTGACCGCGGTTACTCCGCCGTCGTCGGATCGATGATGTTCATGACCTGGGAAATGCGGTTGGCGGGAAAACCACTGATTCTGGCGTGCTCCTGGATCTGCGCCTCGCTCGGCGAGATATACACGCAGTAGAGCTTGTCACCGGTGACATAACTCTGCAGCCACTGCACCTCCGGCAGCTCACGCAAAGCCTGGCAAGACTTTAGCGAAGCGGCTTTCAAATCCCTTTCCGACAGAGCTCCGGCGCCCTGGATCTCACGTTCAATCACGAACTTCGGCATGGCAACCTCTCTTTTCTTGTTGTGGGTGGCAGGGCCGGTACAGACCCTGTGAACCAACTATCGTCCTGACGGACGCTCGCGTCCTGTCCGATCGTCGCCCAAGCCTGCCCGATCGTCCGGAGATTCCACGTTGCACGCCGAGGCGCTCACAATCAGAACTCCTTCCACGGGAAATCCCCAATGGACGCCCTGTCACAGACCCTGCGAGTCGTGCACCTGGTCGGCGCGATCTTCATCAACGCCCGGTTCACCGCGCCCTGGTGCTACCAGTCGCCCAGTGCCGACACGGCGGCGCCGTTTCTGGAGCCCGATGCGGAACGGGTGGTGATCTTTCACCTGATCACCGAGGGCGAGTGCTACGTCGAACTGGGCGATGACCCGCCGCTGCTGCTGAGCGCGGGCGACGTGGTGATCTTCCCCCAGGGCGATGCCCATCGCATGTGCTCCCGACCGGGATTGCCCCCGGCCACGGGTGCGCGACTGGATGCGGTGCTGGCGCGCCGGCCCCGGCAGTTGAGTTATGGCGGCGGTGGCGCGGTCACCCGCCTGGTGTGCGGCTACCTGGCGTGCGACACGCGGCTGGCGGGCATGTTGCTCAAGGGATTGCCGGCCGCGGTGCGGGTCAATGTGCGCGGTTCGAGTGCCGGTGTCTGGCTGGAGTCCTCCGTGCGTTATGCCCTCGCCGAAGCCCGTTCGCCCCGCCCCGGCGGCGAAGGGGTATTGGCCAAACTCGCCGAAGTGCTGTTCATCGAAGTGCTGCGCCTGTACATGAATGAACAAGGCGAAGGCCGCACCGGCTGGCTGGCCGGCGTACGTGACCGCATCGTCGGCGCCGCCCTCAACGCCTTGCACAAAAAACCCTGTCACGCCTGGACGCTGGACGAACTGGCGCGCACCGCCAGCACCTCAAGATCGGTATTGGCCGAACGCTTCCAGCAACTGGTGGGGATGTCACCGATGCAGTACCTGACGCAATGGCGCATGTTGCTCGCCGCCAATCTGTTACGCAGCAGCAACAGCTCATTGACGCGGATCGCCGAAGAAGTCGGCTACCAGACCGATACCGCCTTCAGCCGGGCTTTCCGTCGCGAGTTTGGAGCACCGCCGGCGGCATGGCGACGCGGTCAGGCGGCCTCGAATCAGTTGAACGGTCGCTGAGCCAGGGGAGGCGACAGCACCGTTCGGGCCCGCTACTCTCGCTACCCAGCGACTGACCTCTGAAAGGACTCACAACATGGCACTCCGCCTGGACTGGCTTGCTCGACATATGCAACACAGCAACACATTCGCTTCGTGGATCCACCAGCAGTTCCACTACGAATACGCCGCACAGCCCCTGCCCGACTGGCAACGGGAATTCGCCGAAGGCCAGGACAATGGCGACTGGAAATGCCTGATCGCCCTCGACCACGACGAGCTATTGGGCGGCGCAGCACTGGCCAGGGCCGACCTGGCCCATCGCCCGGATCTGGGGCCGTGGCTCGCTTGCGTATTCATCACCCCCGAGGCACGCGGCAAGGGCCTGGCAGAGCGCTTGATCGAAGGTATTTGCGCGCAAGCCAAAGCCGGCGGCGAGAAGAGGATCTACCTGCACACCCAAGACCAGAGCGCTTATTACGCCAAGCGCGGCTGGGTGTTGCTGGAGCATTTTCAGGCGTGGGAAAAAGATCAACGGCTCATGGCGCGAGACCTGTGAGCCATTGATCGAGCGGATTACGCCGCTGGCGCACTGGCCTTGGCCTCCTCGAGTAACTGCTGAATGATTTTTTCCTGAGTGTCGTAGCTGCCTTCACCAAAGTGGGTGTAACGCACCTGCCCCTTGGCGTCGATCAGGTAGTGCGCCGGCCAGTACTGGTTGTCGAAGTTGCGCCAGATCGCGTAGTTGTTGTCGATCGCCACCGGGTAGGTGATGCCGTACTCCTTCACCTTGGCCTTGACGTTGTCGATGATGCGTTCAAAGCCGTATTCAGGCGTGTGCACGCCGATCACCACCAGTCCGTCCTTTTCATACTTCTTCGCCCAGTCCTTCACGTACGGCAAGGTGTGCTTGCAGTTGATGCAGTCGAAGGTCCAGAAGTCCACCAGCACCACTTTGCCTTTCAGGGCTTCGTTGGTCAGTGCAGGCGAGTTGAGCCAGTCCACTGCGCCGGACAGCGACGGCATCGCGCCCTGGGCATTGTCCATGGAGCTGTCGGCCTTGACCTTGCTGACCAGGTAATCGACGACTTTCGGCACGGTTTCCAGCACGCCTTTCTCGACACGGCTGACACCTTCGGATGAGGTGTTGGCCAGCAACACGTCATTGGCCCCCGTTGCAATCACCGCCGCACCGGCCAGCACCGCAACCCCGGCGCCGCGACGCAACCAGCCGGTGACCGGAATCGACGGTTTCAAGCGATTGACCAGGCCGCGACCGGCAAAGATCAAGGTACCCAGGGAAAGTGCACTGCCCGCGCCATAGGCCACCAACAACAGACTGGTGCCGGCGTTCGCGCCTTGCAGCATGGCGCTGGTCAGAATCACCCCGAGGATCGGCCCGGCGCAGGGCGCCCAGAGCAGCCCGGTGGCGACACCGATCATGATCGAAGCCAGCGGCCCGGACATCTTGCGCGAGTCCGGGTCGATGCGATTGCCCAGCAAAACGAAGGGACGGGCCAGCCAGTCACCGACCCGGGCGGAGATCAGCGACAGGGCAAACAGCACCATCACCGCCAGCGCTACATGGCGGCCGGTGTTGCTGGCCTGAATCACCCACTCACTGCTGACCACGGCCAGGCTGGAGACCAGGGCAAAGGTCAGGACCATGCCGCCGAGGGTGAGCAGGATCGAAGAGCGTGTGCGGTCGGCTCCGGCGAACAGGAAAGGCACGACTGGCAGGATGCACGGGCTGAGGACGGTCAATATGCCGCCCAGGAAAGCGATGAGTAACATGGGATCACCAGATACAGGTTAAAGGGCGACACACAACCCATGTGGGAGCGGGCTTGCTCGCGAAGACGGTGTGTCAGTCGACATATGTATTGCCTGACACACCGCTTTCGCGAGCAAGCCCGCTCCCACAGTGGATTGAGGGTGTTCTCAAGCAGTTTGCTCATCCAGCAAATGCCCCTGAGGCGTGCGGCTGGTGCCGTTCTCGGCGAGCATCTGCCCTTGCGGCGTACGGCTGGAACCGTCTTGCGCCAGGAAGCCCTGGGTGCCCTTCTCTGCTACCGGCGTGAGCTGGAAGCAGGTGTTGCTGGCGCAGGCGCTTTGCTCGACAGCGGCGTTGGCATGGGCTGCCGCACCGGCGACGGTAAAGGCGATGGCGGTCAGGTAGCGGGAAAAGTTGTTCATGATGTCCTTCCTGTTTCAAATGGATTAAGCGGTGGTTGATCGCAACACTCAGTTTTCCGAGTTGCAGTTGTCAGCGAATTTGCGGTAATCCAGCACCTGGGTTTTGGACTGAGCGTCGAGGTACGTCAGCCGCGCATTCACCACGCCGCAGGAAGGCGTAGCGTCTTCGGTCAGCGACACCACCTTCCTGATGTCAAGTTGGGTGCCGTAGGTGTAGGTTTTGGGGGCGACATCGGCTTCGGCACGGGCCGACAAGGTGCAGATGTTCAGTGCGGCAAACAGGCAGGCGGCGTAGATGGCTTTGGTGTTCATGGCGGATTCCTCAAGGTTTCAACAGGTCAACTGTTCGTTGGGCCGAGGCGCTCTGCTTTGCCTCGATGGAACCTATTAAAAGCCTGCGAGGTATCTCGTCTGTGTCGGGAATCGGCGAGAATCAATCGGTACGTATCAGAACGGTGCCTGGATACAAAGCAATACAAAACCGCCGGAAACCGGCTTTTTTGCCTTCGTGTGTATCCGCAGGCAAGCCGGATACACTGCAATACAAAGGGCGGCAGGCGACTCCGCCCTGGCTCGATAGACTGTGTGGCAATCCCCATTCATCAGAGGTTTGGCCCAATGGATCACGTTGATCACATCCTCATCGTTGACGATGACCGCGAAATCCGCGAGCTGGTAGGCAACTACCTGAAGAAGAACGGCCTGCGCACCACCGTCGTGGCGGATGGACGGCAGATGCGCGCTTTTCTGGAAACCACCCCGGTGGACCTGATCGTGCTGGACATCATGATGCCGGGTGACGATGGCCTGCTGCTGTGCCGCGAATTGCGCGCCGGCAAACACAAGGCCACGCCGGTGCTGATGCTCACCGCCCGCAACGATGAAACCGACCGCATCCTCGGCCTGGAAATGGGCGCCGACGACTACCTGGTCAAGCCGTTCGCGGCCCGTGAACTGCTGGCGCGGATCAACGCGGTGCTGCGGCGCACCCGCATGCTGCCGCCGAACCTGGTGGTGACCGAAGCCAGCCGCCTGTTGGCCTTCGGTCGCTGGCGCCTGGACACCTCGGCGCGTCACCTGCTCGATGCAGACGGCACCATGGTTGCCTTGAGCGGCGCCGAATATCGATTGCTGCGGGTATTTCTCGATCATCCGCAACGGGTGCTCAACCGTGATCAATTGCTCAACCTGACCCAGGGCCGCGACGCCGACCTGTTCGACCGCTCCATCGACCTGCTGGTCAGTCGTCTGCGCCAGCGCCTGCTGGACGACGCCCGCGAACCGGCCTACATCAAGACCGTGCGTAGCGAAGGCTATGTATTTTCCCTACCGGTGGAAATCCTGGGCGATCAATCATGACGCAGGCGTTGCATTGGCCGCGCACCCTGGCCTCACGGCTGTCGCTGATTTTCCTGATCGGCCTGATCCTCGCCCAGGCGTTGTCCTTCGGCGCGCAATATTACGAGCGCTACGAATCGTCGAAAAACACCATGCTCGGCAATCTGGAAACCGACGTTTCCACGTCCATTGCCATCCTCGACCGCTTGCCCGCCAATGAGCGAGCCGGATGGCTGCAACAACTGGAACGACGCAATTACCGTTACCTGCTCAATGAAGGTTCGCCGGGCACGCCCATACGCACCGACATGCCCGATGCGCCCATCGCCATCGCCTCGATCAAGGACGCCATCGGTCACGATTACCCGATGACCTTTACCGACATCCCCGGGCCGAACAAACATTTTCAAGTGCACTTGAACCTGGCCGATGGCAGCCCGCTGACCATCGACGTCCGCCCGGCGATGGTCCCGTTGTCGCCCTGGCTGCCCATCGTGTTGCTAGGACAACTGGCGCTGATGCTTGCCTGCTCCTGGCTGGCGGTGAGAATCGCCATCCGCCCCCTCACCCGCCTCGCCGATGCTGTCGAGAACCTGGACCCCAATGCCCATCCAGTGCTCCTGAACGAAAAAGGCCCGACTGAAGTCGCCCATGCCGCCAGAGCCTTCAACTCGATGCAGGCACGCATCGCGGCGTACTTGAAGGAACGCATGCAATTGCTGGCGGCGATTTCCCACGACCTGCAAACCCCGATCACCCGCATGAAACTGCGCGCCGAATTCATGGACGACTCCAGCGAAAAAGACAAACTGTGGAACGACCTGGGCGAGATGGAACACCTGGTACGCGAAGGCGTGGCCTACGCCCGCAGCATCCACGGCGCCACCGAAGAAAGCCGCCGCACCGACCTCGACTCGTTCCTCGACAGCCTGGTATTCGACTACCAGGACATGGGCAAGGACGTACAGCTCACAGGCAAGAGTGCCGCCGTGATCGACACCCGCCCCCACGCCTTGCGCCGGGTGCTGGTCAATCTGACGGACAATGCGCTGAAGTTTGCCGGTGCTGCCGAATTGCGGGTGGAAAAACAGGCCGATGGCAACCTGTCGATCAAAATCCTCGACCGCGGCCCCGGGATCGCCGAGGACGAACTGAAGCAAGTGATGGAACCCTTCTACCGCGTGGAAAACTCCCGCAACCGCAGCACCGGCGGCACCGGGTTGGGGTTGGCGATTGCCCAGCAACTGGCGATCGCGATTGGCGGGACGTTGACCTTGAGCAATCGTGAAGGCGGTGGGTTGTGTGCGGAGCTGAGGTTGCCGGGCCAGGCGTAAGGAAATGGTTGGCTGGCAGGGCGTCTTCGCGAGCAAGCCTGCTTGCGATGGCTGTATGTTGAGCGACGTGTTTTTTACGGGTGTACATATCCGTTGCTACGGTAAAGGCCGCTGGCGGTTCCGCCCTTACGGCGGGTTACTTGGAAGAGCGGAGCGCCGCCCGGCCCCAAGTAACCAAGGGCTCTTGCCCCTGACGTTCGGTGCCTCGCCAAGGCTCGGCATTCCCTCGCTCCGGTCCTGCTCCGTGGGCCCGCCGCGATCGGCCATCCATGGCCGTACGCGGCTAACCCGGCATCCATGCCGGGTTGCCCACTGCGCAGAACCGGAACGAAGCCTCTCGAGGGGGCAAGCAGATCAAAAGCCAAAGCAAAAGCGAGGCGGCCTACCGGCCGGCCTGATCGCAATTGAACGCGTTCCCCTGTAGGAGCGAGCTGGCTCGCGAAAAACGCCGGGACACCGCGGGGATTCAGACAGCCCGCGTTATCGTTGACGTCCATCGCGAGCAAGCCCGCTCCCACAGAAGAGCAGAGCAAAGCAGGGCCGCATACCCCCACGCTCTTCACCAATCAACAGGCCGAGCGTTAGCTCGCCTGCCGCTCTTGATCTTGATCCACCCGCCCCCTCGGCAGGCTGAGTGGAGGCGTTCATCCGGGGATAGGCGCGCAGCGCCGTTCGACGCAGTCGAACTCATTGCATGCAGGTCGCGCGCAGCCGACCGGAGGGCAATGCCCCCGGATGAATGCCGGAGCGAAGGAACCCCGAGCCCAAGCGAGGGGCCGGACGTTCGGGGCGAGCGTTTTTTTGCTTACTTTTTTTAGGCGCTTGTAAAAAAAGTGAGTCGCCGTAAGGGCGAAACCCTAAGTCGCCATCACCCAAAAAACGGATATGTACGCCATCAACCAAGAACCTGGTCGGCCCAAAGGCCGCCAAGGTCAAACACCCCCAACAACCCCCTCCTCATGCATCTGCCGCAACAACCCCAAACCACCCTCGAAAAACACCGAAGAACCCACCTGCCCAGCCTCCACCGCCACCCCCTGCAACTGCGCCCCCCCGGTCAACTCCGGAAACTCAACAATCCGCTGCAACAACCGCCACGCCAACGGACTCAACCCGGAAAACCTCACACTCCAGTCCATATCCCGACGCACCAACAAAAACGTCGGCTGATCAGGCAAAGCATCCGGCTGAAAATCGGGCCCCAACAACTGCACCGGCCAGGCATACGCCAACGGCCAGGCCAGCGGCGACACCTGCAAAGGCCGATCCAGCAACAACGCCGCATCACCACCAACCAGCGGCTGCGCATCGGACTGTTGCAACACCATTTCCACCCACTCGTAATGCGCCAGCTCCACCATGAACGGCGGCCACGCCCCATCGCTCAATGCCTCAGGCCCGCTCGCGAGAAACTCGACAAACTCCTCAGCGATTTCACCAAATTTCGGTGTGCGGGCCCGGTAGTCCCGCAAAAAGATCCGCACCAGCGAACCCCAGCGTTCATTGCCGATAATCTTCACCAACACCGGAAAGGTGCCACTGAGCAGCGAAGACAGGTTGGCGAACACCAGATCGCGGTAAACCTGTGCCCGCGCCGGGTCCATACCGGTGGGTGGCGCGTTGTGTTCAGGGTCGCGCAGGTACAGGCCCATCGTGGTTTGCTGATGCAAGAGACCCGACTTATCCACGGCTCACGCCCTCCTGTTGCAAACGGCGAATGGTCTGCAATTCCGCCACCAGTTCGGCGAATGCCGGAAAATTGAAATCGCGCTCCAGCAAGGTCGGTTGCGCACCGA
The DNA here is from genome assembly GCF_047324915.1 of Pseudomonas sp. Pseusp16. NCBI lineage: Bacteria > Pseudomonadati > Pseudomonadota > Gammaproteobacteria > Pseudomonadales > Pseudomonadaceae > Pseudomonas > Pseudomonas sp. Pseusp16. Next base: position 2,365,150 of record NZ_CP168522.1, read on the forward strand.
ACCGGGCATACGCCTGGGCCAGCAACGACCACACCGCCGGTTTTACCGAAGCACCATGGGTGTCGATCTTCAAGGTATCGGACTCGTCGAAATGCCCGGCAATGTGCATGGCCACCACCCGCCCCGAATCGATTCCGGCGAGAAATTCCTGGGGATCGAAACCGTGGTTGATCGAATTGACGTAGACATTGTTGACGTCCAGCAGCAGGTCGCAATCGGCCTCACGCAACACCGCATTGGTGAAGGTCACCTCGTCCATGTCCTGTCGGGGAGCGGCGTAATAGGAAACGTTTTCCACCGCCAGACGCCGACCCAGGATGTCCTGGGACTGACGAATCCGCGCGGCGACGTGGTGCACCGCTTCTTCAGTAAACGGCAGCGGCAACAGGTCGTACAGGTGGCCGTCATCGCTGCAATAGCTCAAATGCTCGCTGTACAGCGGCACGTTGTAGTGATCGAGAAAACCCCGGACTTCCTGCAAGAACCCGACGTCCAGCGGCGACGGTCCGCCCAGGGACAGGGACAGGCCGTGACAGGACAACGGATAACGCTCGGCCAGTGCCCGCAACGCCGCACCATGGGCGCCGCCGATGCCGATCCAGTTTTCCGGCGCGACTTCCAGAAAGTCGAAATCGCCTGTCGGTGCAGCCTGGAGGTCTTTGAGTAAACCGCGACGCAGGCCAAGCCCTGCGCTGGCCTTGGCTACAGGGGGAATGGATGTCTGCATGATATCGATCTCAAACGGTGTCTGGGGTGCGAGCACCGTATGGATGCTCGCCGTCAGACACAGTTAATCGAAGGGGTGTATCGGGCCTGTGTTCACTTGTGCCGGAAAATGCCAGCGTCTGTATCGCCGGCAAGTCCATACACACTGTGGTACAAACCCGCCATTGGCTGTCAGGCCAGATCGTATTTCTCACGCACCAGATGGCCGATGCCCATGCGATCGAGCACCGCCATCGGGCACAGGAACGTCACGCGCACGGTGCCCGGCAGGCGACTGATGTCGATCGAGCCGGTGATAGTGGCGCGGTTGAGGACTTCGTCATAAGGCAGGCCGGTGACGGAAGCGGCGCGTTGCAGGCCGTTTTCCACCGCCAGATTGAGGTTCTCGCCGCTGCCGATGAAGGTGATCGGCCCGCTCTGTTCGATCTCGTGCTGGCCCCAACGCTCGCCCAGTTCACGGACTTTTGCCCTTTGTCCGGCGCTCATTGGCCGCGCCATCGGCGGCAAGTCATCCAGGTTTTGCAACAGGATCGGCCCCTCCAGGGTCAGGTTCTTCACCACTTCCACCACCACTTCGGTTTCCCCGGAGCAATCGGTGGCGTGTCCGGCGATTTCGCCGTTGCCCTGCTGGGCATGCATGTCACCCATGTACACCCCGGCACCGGAAACTTTCACCGGGCAAATCAGTACGCAGCCTTCGCGGATCGAGTTGGTGTCCATGTGGCCGTCGGTTTTCGCCGCGTGCAGTTCTTCGCGGGTCATGCCGAAACGGTGCGGCGCATTGATCAGGTACTGGCCGAAGTCGGCGCAGTTGTGGGAGTCGGGCAAGTCCCGGGATGGCAGGGTACCGATGTTGCCGAGAAACGGCCGCATGTGAGCCGCAACGCCGGGGATGTCGGCACGGGCCAGGGACAGGATCGAATGCTGGGCAGCGAACTCCGGCAGTGCCGACATTTCCGAAGCGTTACCCGCCAGACGATTGGCGATGTCCTGATTGACCGTCAGACTGACCTGGTTCTGCGCATCGAACACGATCACATAACCGTGGCTGAAACGAAACGCGCTGACCTCGGCACCACAGTGGTTGCAGCGAATGGCCTCGGCGCCGATGCCTTCGACATGGCTGGCGGGATGATCGGTGCCACAGGTGGAGCAGAATTTCGAGACGAACGGATCGCCGTTGTACCGCCCCTCGACAAATTTCATGACCCCGGACGAAGTCGCCAGCGACGTCACGCGCATGCTTTTGATCTTGATGGCCACCGCATCACCGATTTGCGCCCCGGCGATCGCCACCGGTTGCGTCACTTCATGCCCGCCCTCGAAGGCTGGCGTGATCATTGGCCCCCAACAGCCCGGTGGTGTACCGGTGATCAGCGTGCCGCCGTCGGCCAATGGCCCGAGCATCGGCTGGCTTGGGCCGATGATGCCATTGGTGTAGTGATCGACCCGCAGGCGATCCACGGGTGTGACGTTGGGATCGGGCTGAGACACAAGCGTTGTCATGGAAATCCCCTTGACCGCATCAGGCGCGGAACAGAGTCAGGAGCGTACGACCGTCGGTTGCGACGGCCAGGGAAAGAGTTTTGGCCGCCACGCAATAGCGGCGCCAAAACGGCCTTCACAGTTCATCGCAGGTTTGTATCGGGTCTGTGTTCGGCTGGTGCCTGAAGTTGCGCGGGACTGTATCGAAAGGCGGGTGAGATACAGTGAGATACATCCCCCCTACAGAGTCATGTGCCCGCAGGGAAAACGTCGCTTTCGTCGCGCCAGACCGCGCAGTACAAGGCCCGAACTAAACTGTATGCACACAGGACCCGCTTGGTGCCCTGCACATTCCCACGACCACCGCCCAGCGGCGAGCGCCTCGCCAGATAATGCCCCTGGACCGTGATCCCGTTGAAGGAGCACACGTGATGGACGAGGCCAGACTCAACGATTTCATGGGCAAACTGGTGAACGACATGGGCGGCGCGGCGATGCTCGCCAACGTCATCCTCGGCGAAGAGCTCGGCCTGTACCGGGCGATGGCCGACAGTCAGCCAATCACCCCCGAAACCCTTGCCGCGAAAACCGGCTGCAACACCCGCCTGCTGCGCGAATGGCTCAGCGCCCATGCCGCCTCCGGCTACATGGAACACCACGACGGCCAGTTCCGCCTGCCCGAAGAGCAAGCCATGGCCTTGGCCATCGAAGACTCACCGGTCTATATCGCCGGGGGCATCGGTGTCGTCGCGTCGTTTTTCCACGACAAGGACAAGCTGGTCAACGCCATGCGCGGCAACGGCGCCCTGCCTTGGGGAGAACACCATCCGTGCATGTTCAGCGGAACCGAACGCTTCTTCCGCCCAGGTTACAAAGCCCATTTGGTCGCCGAATGGTTGCCGGCCCTCGACGGCGTGGTGGCCAAACTGGAAGCCGGGGCCAAAGTGGCGGACATCGGCTGCGGCCATGGCGCCTCGACGGTGATCATGGCCCAGGCGTTTGCGGATTCGCGATTCGTCGGCTTCGACTACCACGCGCCCTCCATTACCGTCGCCACCCAAAGGGCCGAAGAAGGCGGTGTGTCCGGTCGGGCCCGATTCTTCCAGGGCACGGCCAAAAGCTACCCCGGCAACGACTACGACCTGATCTGCTACTTCGACTGCCTGCACGACATGGGCGACCCGGTGGGCGCGGCCAGACATGCTTATGAATCGCTGAAAGACGACGGCACGGTGCTGCTGGTCGAGCCCTACGCCAACGACTTGCTCGACGACAACGTCAACCCGGTCGGACGCCTGTTCTACGCCGCCTCGACGTTTATTTGCACGCCGAACTCGCTGTCCCAGGAAGTCGGCCTCGGCCTCGGCGCCCAGGCCGGCGAAGCGCGGTTGCGCAAAGTGTTTACAGAGGCTGGTTTCACGCGCTTTCGCCGGGCCACCGAAACGCCGTTCAACCTGATTCTGGAGGCGCGTAAATAAACACCCCCGCCATCTCTGTAGGTGTAGGAGCGAGCTTGCTCGCGATAAACGCGATCACGCCGCGGGGTGTCAGGATTACAGTGTTATCGTTGACGACCATCGCGAGCGAGCTCGCTCCTACAGGCCTGCACAACATGTTCGACAACCTGATCCACGAACAGCTCGATCGCCTCCACCGGCTCATGGCCGACGCGCCGTTCGCGGTCCTGACCGGGGCTGGCATCAGCACGCCCTCGGGCATCCCGGATTATCGCGACAACCAGGGCGTGCGCCGTGGCCGGCAGCCGATGATGTACCAGGAGTTTCTCTCTGCAGCGCAATCCCGGCGACGCTATTGGGCGCGGGCGATGCTCGGCTGGCCACGGGTGCGTCAGGCGCAGCCGAACGTGGCCCACGACACACTGGCCAGTCTGCAAGGCACGCGCCAGATCAGCGGGTTGATCACCCAGAACGTCGACACCCTGCACGACCAGGCCGGCAGCCATGACGTGATCGAACTCCACGGCAGTTTGCACCGGGTGTTGTGCCTGGATTGCGGCCGGCGCAGCGAGCGCGATTCGATCCAGCGCTTGATGGAAACACAGAACCCGTACCTGGCCGGCGTCGACGCAGTACAGGCGCCGGACGGCGACACCTTGCTCGACCCGGCTTTCGAGGCACGCTTCCAGGTCCCGCACTGCCCGCATTGCGCCGGGGAACGGATGAAGCCGGATGTAGTGTTTTTTGGCGAAAACGTCGCACAGGCCACGGCGGCCAGGGCGATGGCCACCGTCGAGCAGGCTGCCGGGCTGTTGGTGGTCGGCTCGTCGTTGATGGCCTATTCGGCGTTTCGCTTGTGCCGGGCGGTGGTGGATCAGGGCAAGCCGTTGATTGCGATCAACCTGGGCAAGACCCGGGCAGACGAGATGCTGGATGTGAAGATCGAGGGGTCGTGCGAGCAGCTTTTACCGCTGCTGGCCGAACGACTCAACAACTGACAAGACCCAATCCCTGTGGGAGCGGGCTTGCTCGCGAAAGCGGTGTATCAGGTTAGTAGATGTCGACTGACACGTCGCCTTCGCGAGCAAGCCCGCTCCCACAGGGGCATTTTGATTTGTTCATGTAAGTTGGTGACTGAAATTTTCCGCTTTCAGCACATCAAACATCGCCTGCGCCGCCGCCGACAGCTCTCCCCCCGGCAATGTCAGCACCCCAAGTGCCCGCTCCACTACCGGGTCACGCAACGTGATGCAACGCGCGCCCAGCTCACGCATTTGCCCGGCACACAAGGCCGGCACCGCGCTTACGCCCAGGCCACTGGCGACCATGCGCCCGACCGTCGCCAGTTGATGGCTTTCAAACTCCACCGGCAGCTTCATGCCGCGGGCCTGCAAGTGCTCTTCCAACATTACCCGCACGGTGGAAGGTCGCTGCAAGGTAATGAACGGCTCCTTGAGCAGGGTCTGCCATTCGATGTCATCCAGCCCGGCCAGCGCCGAATCCAGGGGCACCACCGCGACGAAACGGTCGATGTACAACGGCGTGAATTGCAGCGACGAACTCTGCGTCGGCTCGAACGCCACCCCCAGTTCCACCTGCCGATCCCGGACCATTTCCAGCACCTGCTCGTTGATCACATCGTTGACCGTGACGTTGACGTTCGGATAGCGGGCGCGGAATGTCTTGAGGATCGGCGGCAGCAGATTGCCGGCGAACGATGGCATGGCCGCCAGGGTCACGCGGCCGCGTTGCAGGGTGAAGCGCTGGCGCATCTCGTCCTCGGCATTGTCCCAGTCAGCAATCAGCCGGCGCGCCAACGGCAGCAGGGATTCGCCTTCGGCGGTCAGCGCGACGTTACGGGTGTTGCGGGTGAACAGCCGCCCGCCCAGGCCCTCCTCCAGCGCCTTGATGGTCAGGCTCAGGGCCGACTGCGACAGGTGCAGGCGCTCGCAGGCCACGGCGAAACTCAGGCTCTGGGCCACGGCCAGGAAGGCGCGGATCTGCTTGATGGTCATCTCGCTACGCTCAAGTTGTAAGCTGCTAGCTTCAAGCTGCAAGTTTAGAGCAGCGGTTTGTTGAGTTTTATCTATCAATCAACCTTAAAAATCAACTTAACAAATGAATCAAGCAGCGCGACACTCAACTCCATTCGGCTAGCCAGCCGCCCACAAAGAATAAAAGAGGTGCATATGGCAGGTTTCGACAAGCGCGTGAGTTCCTATGAGGAAGCTCTGGCAGGTCTTGAAGACGGCATGACCGTGATCGCCGGCGGCTTCGGCCTGTGCGGGATTCCGGAGAACCTGATCAACGAGATCAAGCGCAAGGGCACTCGCGACCTCACGGTAGTTTCCAACAACTGCGGCGTCGACGGTTTCGGCCTGGGCGTACTGCTGACCGACCGCCAGATCAGCAAGGTGGTGGCCTCCTACGTCGGCGAAAACAAGCTGTTCGAAGAGCAACTGCTCAAGGGCGAAATCGAAGTCATCCTGACCCCGCAAGGCACCCTCGCGGAAAAAATGCGCGCAGGCGGCGCCGGCATTCCGGCCTTCTTCACCGCCACCGGCGTCGGCACTCCGGTCGCAGAAGGCAAGGAAGTCCGCGAATTCCATGGCCGCAAGTACCTGATGGAAGAGTCCATCACCGGCGACTTCGCCATCGTCAAAGGCTGGAAAGCCGACCATTTCGGTAACGTGATCTATCGCCACACCGCGCAGAACTTCAATCCGCTGGCCGCCACCGCCGGCAAGATCACCGTGGTCGAAGTCGAAGAAATCGTCGAACCCGGCGAGCTGGACCCGGCGCAGATCCACACCCCTGGCATCTACGTCGACCGGATCATCTGCGGCACGTTCGAGAAGCGCATCGAACAGCGCACCGTGCGTAAGTGATCCCCTGCCCCCGGACCGAATGAAGGAATAACAACAATGGCACTTTCCCGCGAACAAATGGCTCAACGCGTCGCCCGCGAAATGCAGGACGGCTTCTACGTGAACCTGGGCATCGGCATTCCGACCCTGGTCGCCAACTACATCCCCGAAGGCATGGAAGTCATGCTGCAGTCGGAAAACGGCCTGCTGGGCATGGGTCCCTTTCCTACTGAAGAAACCATCGATGCCGACATGATCAACGCCGGCAAACAAACCGTGACCGCACGTATCGGTGCTTCGATTTTTTCCTCGGCCGAGTCCTTCGCGATGATCCGCGGCGGTCATGTCGACCTGACCGTGCTGGGCGCCTTTGAAGTGGACGTGCAAGGCAACATCGCCTCGTGGATGATCCCCGGCAAACTGGTCAAGGGCATGGGCGGCGCGATGGACCTGGTGGCCGGCGCAGACAACATCATCGTCATCATGACCCATGCGTCCAAGGACGGTGAATCCAAGCTGCTGTCCCAATGCAGCCTGCCGCTGACCGGCGCCGGGTGCATCAAGCGCGTGCTGACTGACCTGGCTTACCTGGAAATCGAAAACGGTGCGTTCATCCTGAAAGAACGTGCGCCGGGTGTCAGCGTCGAAGAGATCGTCGCCAAGACTGCCGGTAAACTGATCGTGCCGGACCATGTACCGGAAATGCAGTTCGCTGCCCAGTGAGGAATCATTCCATGCAAGAAGTCGTCATTGTTGCCGCCACGCGCACCGCGATCGGCAGCTTCCAGGGTTCCCTGGCCAATGTCTCCGCCGTCGAACTGGGTGCCGCGGTAATCCGCCAGCTGCTGGCCCAGACCGGCCTGGACCCGGCGCAAGTCGATGAAGTGATCATGGGCCAGGTGCTGACCGCCGGCGCCGGGCAGAACCCTGCGCGCCAGGCAGCCATCAAGGCCGGCCTGCCCTTCGCCGTACCGGCCATGACCTTGAACAAGGTCTGCGGCTCGGGCCTCAAGGCCCTGCACCTGGGCGCCCAGGCGATTCGCTGCGGCGATGCCGAGGTGATCATCGCCGGTGGCCAGGAAAACATGAGCCTGGCCAACTACGTCATGCCAGGTGCCCGCACCGGCCTGCGCATGGGCCACGCGCAAATCGTCGACACCATGATCAGCGATGGCCTGTGGGATGCGTTCAACGACTACCACATGGGCATCACCGCCGAGAACCTGGCCGAGAAATACAGCCTGAGCCGCGAGCAGCAGGACGCGTTCGCCGCCGCCTCGCAGCAGAAAGCCGTGGCCGCCATCGAAGCCGGGCGTTTCGTTGACGAAATCACACCGATCCTGATCCCGCAGCGCAAGGGCGATCCACTGTCCTTCGCCACCGACGAGCAGCCACGGACCGGCACTACCGCCGACTCCCTGGGCAAGCTCAAGCCGGCCTTCAAGAAGGATGGTTCGGTGACAGCCGGCAACGCTTCGTCACTGAACGACGGTGCCGCCGCCGTGATCCTGATGAGCGCCGACAAAGCCAAGGCCCTCGGCCTGCCGGTACTGGCGAAAATCGCTGCTTACGCCAACGCGGGCGTCGATCCGGCAATCATGGGCATCGGCCCGGTATCGGCCACTCGCCGTTGCCTGGACAAGGCAGGCTGGTCCATCGACCAGCTTGAGCTGGTTGAAGCCAACGAAGCCTTCGCCGCACAATCCCTGGCCGTGGCCAAGGACCTGGAGTGGGACTTGAACAAGGTCAACGTCAACGGCGGCGCCATCGCCTTGGGTCACCCGATCGGTGCCTCGGGTTGCCGTGTGCTGGTGACGCTGCTGCATGAAATGCTCAAGCGTGACGCCAAAAAAGGCCTCGCCACCCTGTGTATCGGTGGTGGTCAGGGCGTGGCGCTGGCGCTCGAGCGGGCGTAAGCCAACAGCGTTCAACAGACGGCACGGGGACCCACGAAGAACCGTCGCCGCCTGGAAAAACACCCGGTGTGACGCAAGTTGCACCGGGTTCTTTTTTGCCCGCGTGTTTATCAGAGGTCACAAATCCCCTGTGGGAGCGGGCTTGCCCGCGAAGGGGCCAGATCCGTCACCCCAAAAATCGCAGAATCAACAGGCTCAGGGCACCACACCCAGCAACTGCTGGCGCAGCTCGGGGTTGTTGGTTCGCGGATCGAGCCAGATGGCAAAAAATGCCTGGGCGAATTGCAGGTCCGTCACTTCACGCAACAACTGCTGGCCGAGGAAAAACCGCGCGCCCTGCCCTGGCAGATAGACACAGGTCAGCCGCGTGCCAGCCTGCACATCGACGAACGACTGTTGCATCTGCGCCTGCCAGGACGCCAGTTGCCCGGCACTGATCGCGGTACCGGCGAGCCGCTTGATTTCCCTGACACTGGCGCTTACCAGGTCATCACGGGAAATGCTGCGCTGGTAGATCAACTCCAGGGCAAACGGCTGATCGTTCGCCAAGGGCCGCGACGTACTCCAGAGCCGCGCGCTGTAGACATCGAAGCCGTACTTGCGAAACTCGCCACTGCCGAGGACTTGCGCGCCGGGCAGCGATTCCTGCCAATTGGCCAGGGCCTGACAGCTCAGCAAAACAAGTAGCCACAGGCCATGGCGCAGCAGCGATCGTTGATGGTTCATGGCGGGTTGGCCTCTTTGTGGATGCCCGGATAAGTCGTAGGCGCAAAAGACCCTTCCGTACAAATTTCGAACGAGCCTTATTTTTGTATACAAAACTCGCACACACATAAAGCAATCTACCCGACGCAATGTTACCGTTGCCACCTCACACAGGTCGGAGACGTGCGCGTGTTGATTCTCAAACTGCTGGTGATCCCAGGCTTCCTGCTGCTGATTTCCCTGGCTGGCAAACGCTGGGGGCCGAGCGTGGCCGGCTGGTTATCGGGGTTGCCGGTGGTAGTCGGGCCGATTCTGTTGTTCCTCGCCCTTGAACAAGGCCAGGCGTTCGCTGCGCAATCGGCCACCGCTGCGCTGTCGGCCATGTTCGCGATGATTGCGTTTTGCGTGACCTACGCCCAGGTCGCACAACGGGCCGGATGGCCGCTGGCGTTGATGGTCTCACTGTCGGTCTGGGCGGTGGTGGCAATTGTGCTGTCGCTGATCCCGACATCCCTGGTGTTTTCGGTGTGCGCCGCCGCCAGCGCGCTGCTCGCCGCACCCTACCTGTTCCCAACCGTGCAACCGGTGCCCAGTGGTCCTGTGCCGAAATCCGACAAGCTCCTGCTGCGCATGGTGGCCGGTGCATTGCTCACGCTGGTCGTGACGCTGCTGGCCAGCACCGTCGGCGACCGCTGGAGCGGCTTGCTGGCGGTGTTCCCGGTATTGGGCAGCGTCATGGCGGTGTTCTCCCAGCAAACCCGTGGCCCGGCCTTTACCGCCGCATTGCTGCGCGCCACCGCCACCGGCATGTACTCGTTCGCCGCCTTCTGCCTGGTGTTGGCGCTGGCGTTGCCGACGATGGGAATGAACGCTTTTGTCCTGGGCATCGCCGTGTCGGTGGCCATGCTGGGTGTGACCAAACGCTTGCTGGCACGGCCCGTGGGCCCGACGACGGACGCTGAAGGAACCGTCAAAGCACCGAAACCCGTTCGATAGTTTTGCACGACCAGAACAATAACCCTGCACGTCAATCGAACGGGTTTGCTTCAACATCAGCCTCAGTTCCAACCCCTACCCGACTGAGGCCTGCACCATGAAATTCTTTTTCCACCCTTCGCCGAACCCGATGAAAGTTGCCCTGCTGCTCGAAGAGCTGCAAACGCCTTACGAATTGATCGGCGTCGACACCTTCAAGGGCGAGCAACACCAACCGGCCTTTCTGGCGATCAACCCGAACGCCAAGGTACCCGCACTGGTTGATGGCGATGCCAGCGTGTTCGACTCCCAGGCGATCCTGCTGCACCTGGCGCAGAAACATCAGCGCTTCCTGCCCACGTCCATTGCCGGCCAGGCCGAAATGCTCTCGTGGCTGATGTTCATCGGCACCGGCCTGTCGCCGTTCTCCGGCCAGGCGGTGCACTTCCTGCACCACGCACCGGAAGATCTGCCTTACGCGAAAAACCGCTATTTGAAGGAAGTCGAACGCCACTACCGCATCCTCGACGAGCGCCTGGCCCGGCTTCAGTACCTGGCTGGCGACACCTACAGCATCGCCGACATGGCCCTGTGGGGCTGGGCCAACTACGCGCCCTACATCCTCGGCGAGAGCGGTCTGGCGGCGTACCCGAACGTCCAGCGCCTGTACGATGAAATCAGCGCCCGGCCGGCCGCCCGACGCGCCCACGGCCTGAAAGAGAAACTGGTGCTCAAGGCCGAATTCGACGAAGAAACCCGTCGCAACCTGTTCCCGCAAAACCAGGCGTAAGCACAAAGCGACCGCTCGTTAGCGCACACTGGAATGCAGCACAACCTCCGTGGGATGATCGCGCCCCACCGCGCGCCCATCCCTGGAGATTCCGATGTCATTGTTGAGTAAAAAAGCCCTTGTCCTGCTACTGGCCGCGGCTACCGGCCTGGGGGCTTTGAATGCGCAGGCCGCCAAGGCCACTTCCAGCGATAACGCGCCCGCCCAACAAATCTCGATGCTCGGCGGCAAGTTCACGTTCAACCTGCCCAAGGGTTTCATCGCCAACCCGCTGCCCGCCAACCCGGGCGGTGCGACGGGCACCCTGTACAGCAACGCGACGACCAAGACCGTGGTCATAGCCGCGGAAAACAACCTGCCCGATGGCATCAGTGTCAAAGACAACGACGGCCAGTTCCTCGACAGCACCGTGGCCGACTTCGATTCGGCGCAACACACATCCCTGCCCGACTACAACAAACTGAGCGAGAAGTCCCTGACCCGGAAAAGCGGATTGGGCCTGCGCCAGGTCGACGGCACCGCCACACAGGGCGGCGGCATGACCCTTACCACCACGCTGATGGCGGCATCCGGCACCCGCATGACGGTAATCCAGGTGATCTCCCGTCCCGGCGACATGGCGGCCCACGAAACCCTGATCAAACAGATCGTCAGCGGAAAATGAGGCTCAGGGGTTCAAGCGCTGCAACCAGGCGCTCAAGTCCTGTATCTCCTCGGCGCTGATGTTATGGCCGACACCGGGGTAGCCGTGAAACTCGGGTTCGAGTGACACGCTCTGCAACAGGCTGTTGGCTTCCGTGCCGTCGCTGTAGGGAAGGCGTTTGTCCTGCTCGCCATGACCGATGAAAATCGCCAGCGACTGGCGTTTTTCATCCGGTGTGAGCTCGGCCTTGAGCACCGGCAGAACCCGCCCGCTCAACGCAGCGATCCCGCCAAGCGCCTCGGGATGCCGCAGGCCCACTTCGTAGGACATGATCGCGCCCTGGCTGAAGCCGACCAGGAACACCTTCTCGGGTTCGGTGTGATATTTCTTCGTGGCCTGTGCGACAAAATCCAGCAGCACCTGGCCACTGGACTTCAGATCATCGGTCTCACCGTTGTAGGCCCCTTCGCCCTTCTTGCGAAACCACTGATAGCTGCCCGCCTCCATCACCAAAGGTGCCCGCACCGACAGGTAGGTGTAGGACGCAGGCAAGTCATCCTTGATGCCGAACAGATCCTGCTCGTTACTGCCGTAACCGTGGAGGAAAATCACCAGGGGTTGATGGTTCGAATCGGCATTGGCCTGCTCCAGGTACTTGAGCGGCAAGTCGGTTTGCAGCGGGGTTTGGGCGTGAACGACAGTGGATGCCAACAGCGTGAGCAGCGCGAGAATCTTCAACATGGGTCTTCCTTCACGGAATGCAGGATTCGGGGAAGAGCCTAACACTGAGAATCAGACAGGAACATCTCGGGTGTGTCTGATGCCGCCTTCGCGAGCAAGCCCGCTCCCACACTGGATCGTCGTTGCACACCTATTCTGTGTTCACTGAAGATCCAGTGTGGGAGCGGGCTTGCTCGCGAAGAGGCCCGAACAGTCGGCAAAAATTCCCGGATCAGTCGTTGATCAACTTCCCCACCCGAATCGGCTCGCGCCCGGCGACTTTCGCCTGCCAGGTGCCGGGCTGGGTGTAGCGCCCACGGTCGATGGCAAACAGCACACCGCTGGTACCGGCCTGCACGGTGGTGACCTTGTCGTTCAACGGATCGACCACCTCGAACAGCGCATCGCCCTTCTCCACCCATTCCCCGGCTTCACGCAAGAAACTGACCACGCCGTGGTGCGGTGCGAACAGGTATTGGGTGCCTTCGAACGGCATGCCTTCACAGCATTCGTCCGGTGCCGCCGGCCAGCTGCCGGAGATGAAGCCCTGCTCGGCGAGGAACCCGAGAATGGCCTCGCAATTGGCCTGGGCCTGGTCGACGCGGGTATCACCCATGCTGCCCAGCTCCAGCGTGGTCGCCAGGTTCGCCGGTGGAATCGCCGCCGCCGGGAACGCCCTGGCCAGACGCAACCATGGCGAAGAACAGGACTCATCGAACGAGCTGCCGCCGGAGTCTTCGCACAACAACGCCACGCCAGCCTTCAAGCGCGCCGCCAGGGATTGCCATTGTGGCCAGTGCTGCGGCAAGGCGTAGAGGTGAATCGCAGCAATGAAATCGCAATGCAGGTCGAGGGTGATGTCGGCGTCGCAGGCATGGCGCAGCAACAGGCGGTGCATCGCTTCGAGCTGCGATGTCGCTGCCGGCAAGTCGCCGAGGACCTGGCCCATGGTCTGGCGAATCAGCGCGATGTTGGCCTGGGCATCGTTGCCGAGGCGATCACCGATCAACTCGGCCACCGGCACACTGAGCTCAACGAACGAGCGGTTGAAGTTCTTGCCGCTGCCCAGCTCGAAACGCCCCATGTGGCTGCCTTGCAGGTGCTGATCGAGGCCAATGGGATTGGCCACCGGCACCAGTTCGATCACACCGTTCAATTGTCCCTGTCGTTCAAGTTCGGCCAGGCGTTTCTTCAACTCCCAGGCCGTGCGCATGCCCGGCAGTTCGTCAGCGTGCAGGCTGGCCTGGATGTACACCTTGCGCGGGCCCGCGCCATAACGGAACACGCTGAGGGTGCGCTCTGTGCCCAGGTGGCTCCAGGGAAGCTGGTGGTCGATGCGTTGCATAGGGGGAACTCCTGATGTCAGAACGGCGAGATCACCTGTGGGAGCGGGCTTGCTCGCGAAGGCGTCGGTACATTCAACATCGATGTTGCCTGACACGACGCCTTCGCGCTCCCACAGGTTTCTCGTTTCAATAGAAAGAAAGCACAAAAAAAATGGCAACCGCGCCAACGGTTGCCATTTTTTCAACCCGCTCGCTTACTCGCCGTAAACGTCAAACTTGAAGTACTTGTCCTGCACTTGCTTGTACTTGCCGTTGGCGCGGATGTCGGTGATGGCTTTGTTGAATTGCTCGGCCAGGGCGGTATCGCCCTTGCGCACGGCAATGCCGGCGCCGCCACCGAAGTATTTCGGATCGTTGTACTCAGGGCCGACGAAGGCAAAACCTTTACCGGCGTCGGTTTTCAGGAAACCGTCGTCCAGGTTGACCGAGTCGGCCAGCAGCGCGTCAATGCGGCCGGAGACCATGTCCAGGTTGGCTTCCTGCTGGGAGCCGTAGCGCACCAGGTCGATGCCGGCGGGTACCAGCACTTCCGTGGCGAAGCGGTCGTGGGTACTGGCGCGCAGCACACCGACTTTCTTGCCCTTGAGTTCGGTCAGCGGGTCCTTGATGCTGGAACCTTCCTTCATCACGAAGCGTGCCGGGGTATGGTAGTACTTGATGGTGAAATCGACGTTCTTCTTGCGGTCGTCAGTGATGGTCATGGACGACAGGATGGCGTCGATTTTCTTGACCTTGAGCGCAGGGATCAGTCCGTCGAACTCTTGCTCGACCCAGGTGCACTTCACTTTCATCTGCTCGCACAGGGCGTCGCCGATGTCCACGTCGAAACCGGTGAGTTTGCCGTCAGGGGTTTTCATCGAGAATGGCGGGTAGCCGGCTTCGATACCGATGCGGATCGGCTTGGCGTCTTCAGCCACGGCGGTCAGGGACAACATCGACAGTGCCAGGGCACCGAACATCACTAGCTTCTTCATTTATAACTCCTGTGCGCGGAGGCTTTTATTGGCAGCTTCGATTGGCAGCGTTCGGTCATCGCTTTGTGGGCGGGAACCGAAGTGGCCGGCAGTCTAGAGCGGCTACAGGAGGGTAAATTACGCCGAGGCGACAAATATTTACAGAAAAGTGGCACCAAGACGGAGGTATTGAGGTTAAGCCTCAATGACAGTGAAATGTCTGTCAGACATATCGCGTTTTCAGCCCGGACCCTGAGGTTTTTCGGCCTATTCCAATGAAATGAACCGACTGGCGATACCCGATGTTTTACGGCACATTGAGCCCCCTTGCGTCCCATCGAGAGTAGCGCGATGCCCACGTTGAACCTGATCCAGCACCACCCCGCCGAAGGTCCGGGTGCCATTGCCTTTTGGGCCGAGTCCCGGGGGCTGACGCTGAAGGTGTTTCGCGCCGACCTCGGTGAGTTGCCGGCCGTCAGCGCCGATCCGGTGATCCTGTTGGGCGGGCCTTACGAATCCAATGCCGGTCCGGCCTGGCTGGAGGCCGAACGGCAATGGCTCAAAGGCAGTCTGGATCTGGGTGGGGCCGTGTTCGCCATATGCCTGGGGGCTCAGTTGCTGGCATTGAGTCTGGGCGGCAATGTACGGCGGATGGAGCACAGCGAAACCGGATGGACCACGGTGAGATTTATCGATGGGCAAACGCTGAAGGTACTGGAGTGGCACGAAGACGCCATCAACCTGCCGCCTGCCGCGCAACTGCTGGCCAGCAGCGAACACTGTGTGCAACAGATGTACCGCGCCGGGCCAACGCTGCTGGGGTTGCAGTTTCATCCAGAGTGGAACGCCGAGTCGGTGGCCATGCTCAATGCGCATTTTGGCGATGAGTCGCCGTTGCCCCGAGGGCCGCAGGACGCTGCTGCCTACGCCGATGTGTTGGCGTGGTTGCAGGTAACTCTGGATGAGTGGTGGGCGGCCTCCAAGTCACACTGATCAATGGCGTTTGAAGATCAGCATTCGCAACCGATCGCAGCATTCGCCGGCCGTGGCACCTCGACACTCAACTCAAACCCTTCATCCAGCCATCCGGTCACGCCGCCGATCATCTCCTTGACCGGATAACCCAGGGCCGCCAGTTTCACTGCTGCCTTGTTGGCACCGTTGCAATGAGGCCCGGCGCAATAGACCACAAACAGGCTGTTTTTCGGATAAGCCGCCAAGCCTTCGGCGCTCAGCAAGCGCCCGGGAATGTTGATCGCTCCCGGCACATGTCCGCGTTCGAACGCCAGTGGGCCACGAACATCCACCAGAACGAAATCGACTTCACCGCCCTGCTGGCTGGCGTGGACGTCGGAACAATCGGTTTCGAACGTCAGACGGTTGCTGAAGTGCATCAGGGCGATGGCCGATGGGGCGGCGGGAATTTCGCGAACCAGGCTGGTCATGGGCTGTACTCCAAAGTAGCGGTGGGTGTGGGAAGACTTTATCCGTCCGTCACTTGCGGCTACAGTGGCGCACAAGACACTCACCGGGAACTTTCCGCCAAATGCACCCTACCCCTGGAATGGTGGCGATTCTGGTCTACGACGGCCTCTGCACGTTCGAGTTCGGCATTGCCGTGGAGATCTTCGGCCTGCCCCGACCTGAATTCGATTTTCCGTGGTACGAGCATCGTATCGTCGCTGTCGATCAAGGCCCGATGCGGGCCATGGGCGGCATCCAGGTACTGGCCGATGGCGGCATGGAATTGCTCGCCGATGCCCGCACCATCATCATTCCCGGCTGGCGCGACCGTAGCGCCGCGGTGCCTGCGCAGTTGATCGCCGCCCTGCGCCAGGCCCATGCGCGGGGGGCGCGGTTGCTGTCGATCTGCTCCGGTGTTTTCGTCCTCGCCGCCACCGGGTTGCTCGACGGGCGCGGCGCGACCACGCACTGGCGCTACACCTCGGAACTGGCCGAGCGGTTTCCCGGCATCCTGGTGGACCCGGACGTGCTGTATGTCGATTCCGGCCAATTGATCACTTCCGCCGGCAGCGCGGCGGGCATCGATGCCTGCCTGCATCTGGTGGCACGGGATTTCGGCACGCAGGTGGCCAATTCCGTGGCCCGGCGCCTGGTCATGTCGCCGCAACGCAGCGGTGGCCAGGCACAATTCATTCCGACGCCTGTCAGCCCCACACCGCGCAGCGATCTTTCCCGCGTCATGCAATGGGCACGTGAGCGTTTGCACGAACCGCTGGAGGTGCGCGACCTGGCCTGCGAAGCTGCAATGAGCGAACGCACGTTCCTGCGCCGCTTCAGCGAAGCCAGTGGGCAGTCGCCGAAAACCTGGTTGCAGCATGAACGTTTGGGCCGAGCCCGCGAACTGCTGGAAAGCAGCGACCAGAACACCGAGCAGATTGCCGAGCGTTGTGGTTATCGCTCGGTGGAAAGCTTCCGGGTGGCGTTTCGCACGGTGGTCGGCGTGCCGCCGTCGGTGTATCGGGAGCGGTTTGGGCGTGGGGGTAATGCTGCTTCTTGAGGTGTTCTCGAGGACCTCTTCGCGAGCAAGCCCGCTCCCACTGGGAAATGCATTTCAAATGTGGGAGCGGGCTTGCTCGCGAAGACGTCGGTCTGGCTACCACAAACCTCAGGGTTTTCGCAGCAGATAGGTATCCATGATCCAGCCATTGGCCAGCCGCGCGGCCTTGCGCACCCGTTCGATTTCATCCGCCACATCCTTGAGCTTGCCACTGATCAGGATTTCATCTGGCGTCCCCAGGTACGCCCCCCAGTAAATCTCGGTGTCCTGATCCACCACCTGACAGTAAGCATCCTGAGCATCGAGCATCACCACCAGGCTGTCGGCATCGCTCACCTGCCCTGCCGCCAGGCGCCGGCCCGTGGTGATTTCAACGGAGCGGCCAATCTGGTTGAGCGGCACCCTGTGCTGTGCCGCCAACGCCTGGACGCTGGTAATGCCGGGGACCACCTCGAACTCGAACGTGCAGGCAGCGGAAGCCTGGATGGCCTGCAGGATGCGAATGGTGCTGTCGTACAACGCAGGGTCGCCCCACACCAGAAAACCACCACACTGGCCATCGGACACTTCTTCATTGATCAGCCGTTCGAAGGTCTGCTGCCTGGCCAGGTTCAAGTCGTCGACACTGGTCTTGTAGTCCACCTCACCGCGCTCGCGCTCAGGGCTGTGGGCTTCGACAAAACGGTAATCGTGGTCGGTGATGTAGCGTTCGCAGATTTCGCGCCGCAGATCGATGAGTTTGTCCTTGCTCTGGCCCTTGTCCATGAGAAAAAAAACATCGACCCGATTCAGCGCCTTCACCGCTTGCATCGTGATGTAGTCGGGATTGCCGGCACCGATGCCGATGACCAGGAGTTTTTTCATCATGGCAGCTCCTCGGCATCAGTGCCCGGCAAGCGCAGGCGCCAGCGACCATGAAACCTCAACTCGAGCGCCGACAGGGGCTCGACGTCGATCAGGCTGGACGATCCACCCTGCAACACCTGCGTCAGCGCGGCGCGGATGACAAAGGGATGTGTAATGGCAACGATGTGCCCTGGCGTCGACTGCAACGCTGTCAACCAGGCGCCCACTCGCTCGCCCAGTTGCACCAGCGACTCGCCACCGTGGGGTGCTGAAGCGGGATCCCCCAGCCAATGCTGGAGCGCCTCCGGGTCGTTTTTTTGCAGGTCGCCGATGCGCTCACCGCCCCAGCGCCCGAAATCGCAGTCCTTCAACGCATCGACAATCTGCGGCGCACTGCCGAACAGTTCAGCGGTTTGCCGGGTGCGCAATTCCGGGCCGCAGACAAGACGCGCGGCGCCCTTGAACTGATTGCAACGGGAAAGCCTGAACGCGTGCCAATCCATCTCCAGAGGCTCGTCCAATGGAAAGCGCGCCAATTTCTGGGCGACGGTTCGAGCGTGACAAATCAGGGTTAAACGGGTTGCCTGCACCGGCAATCACTCCATGGATGGAAAGGAACGACGGCGTCAGGTGAGCGCCATTGCGCAATTGTGCCGCAAGAAAGCACGCCTTGGGGGGGTGTTTAATATTCCTGCATGAAACGGATTCGTTCAGTCAAATCCTGCCAGGTTTTCTGTGATGGCTGACTGCAATAGAGGCAATCACCTACAAGACTTTACGAGATCGCTGTAGTCCCTTGGTATAGGCACTTCGCCGCTTTTTCGGGCACGGCCAGACCCTGCGAAAATTAACTAGACAGGCAGTGCGCGATAATTAAATACTCCTTTCAACGGACTGTTAAAACATGAGCCACACTCATCCAGCAGGAGCCCGGATGCCCTTTCTCGAACCCCCGATCAACGCGCCTGGCCAGGTATCGCATCCGGCCGAAGCGCCCGATCCTTGTTTAACTCGGCCCCTCTCAAGAACATCTGACAAGAATAACAGTGGCGCCTGACTACGTTCAGACGACCACCGATTTGATGTGTGGAAAAACCGACAGTGATAGTCAGGTTCGGCTCAAACCGCCGAATCGTTTGATACAGGAGTGTCTCCATGCTGGTCTTGCGTCCAGTCGAGTTGGCCGACCTGCCCCAGTTGCAGAAGCTGGCTCGTGAAAGCCTCGTAGGCGTCACATCCCTGCCCGACGATAGCGAACGATTACGCGGAAAAATCCTTGATTCCTGTGCCTCGTTCGAGAAGGACATCGAGGGTCATGGCCCGGAAAACTATTTCTTCGTGCTCGAAGACCTGACCACGCAACACCTGGTCGGCTGCTCGGAAATCCTCGCCACGGCCGGGTACAACGAGCCGTTCTACAGCCTGCGCAACCGACACTTCACCAGTGCCTCCAGGGAACTGAACATTGAGCACGGCGTACCGGCCCTGTCGTTGTGTCACGACCTCAGTGGCCACACCTTGTTGCGGGGTTTCCATATCGATGCCGCGCGGGTACGCACCGCGCACTCCGAGCTGCTGTCGCGGGCGCGCCTGTTGTTCATCGCCGCCCACGCCCGGCGTTTTTCCGAAACGGTGATCACCGAGATCGTGGGCTACAGCAGTGATGAAGGCCACTCGCCATTTTGGGATGCCGTAGGCAAGCATTTCTTCGACTTGCCCTACGTCGAGGCCGAACGGCTTTGCGGCCTGCAGAGCCGCACGTTTCTCGCCGAACTGATGCCACACTATCCGATTTACGTGCCAATGCTGCCCCAGGCGGCACAGGACTGCATCGGCAGCATCCATCCCGATGGCCAGGAAGCCTTCGATATCCTCGAACGTGAAGGTTTCGAAACCAACAGCTACATCGATCTGTTCGATGGAGGCCCCACGCTGTTTGCGCGCACGTCGGGTATTCGTTCCATCGCCCACAGCCAGCGCGGCGTCACGCTGCCTGGGCCGGTGATCGATGCTCGTGGCCGCTTTCTGGTGAGCAACGAATCCTTGAAGGACTATCGGGCCATCGTCGCCGATCTTGATTACACCGCCGGGCAACCCGTGACACTGGATGCGGCCATGTGTGAGGCGCTGAAGGTGACCGAGGGCAGCCCGATCAGGCTGATCGCCCTGTGAATACCCGCCAGGGTCAACGCCAACGCCCGAGCACACGCGAACAAGGAACAGCCGCATGATTGTCCGTCCGGTCCAGATCACCGACCTGCCCGCCGTACTCATACTGGTGCGTCAGGCGGCTCCGGGGCTGACCAGCCTGCCGGCCGACGAAGAACGCCTGGCCCATCGGATCCGCTGGGCCCAACGTACTTTCGCCGGGCAGGTCGATCGGGCCGATGCCGATTATCTGTTCGTGCTCGAGGACGACGAGCAGCAAGTGGTGGGCGTCAGCGCCCTGAAAGGTGGGGTCGGCCTGCGCGAGCCCTGGTACAACTACCGGGTCGGACTGACGGTCAGTACTTCACCGGACCTGGGTATCCAGCGCCAGATCCCGACCCTGTTCCTGAGCAATGAATTGACTGGGCAATCGGAAGTCTGCTCGTTGTACCTGCGCCCCGATCAGCGCCAGGGAAGCAACGGTCGCTTGCTGTCGCTCGGGCGTTTGTTGTTTGTGGCCGAATTTACCCAGCTGTTTGGCGACCGGCTCATCGCCGAATTACGCGGAAGTGCCGACGAACGAGGTGGCTCACCGTTTTGGGACAGCCTCGGCCGGCACTTTTTCAAGATGGATTTCAGTCATGCCGACCACTTGTCCGGGCTGGGCAACAAATCGTTCATCGCCGAACTGATGCCACGCCAGCCGCTGTACACCTGCCTGCTCACCGAACAGGCCCAAGCGGTGATCGGCAAGGCCCACCCGAATACCGCGCCGGCCCTGAAAATCCTCAGCGCCGAAGGCTTTGCCCATAAGGGCCACATCGATATCTTCGACGGCGGACCGGTCATTGAAGCCCCGGTTTCCGCGATCCGCACCGTGCGCGACAGCCAACCGCTGTCTCTGGTCATCGGCTCGCCAGACGATAAAGCGCCGATCTGGCTGATTCACAATCGCCGCCTGGAAAACTGTCGCATTACCTGCGCCACGGCCCTACAGGCGGGCAACAGCCTGGTGGTTGATCGCCTGACCGCCAAGCGCTTGCAACTGCAACCCGGTGACTCGGTGCGCGCCGTGCCGTTGCTTGACCAACGGCAACAGACCGTGGCGGCGTGACTCATCAGGTTCATCGTTGCAACGTCAATCTGCCGAACCCGGCAAATTCGTCATCATTCTCCCCCTACGCGCGTGATAGCCTTTTATTTCTTCGGCGTTGACACTTTTGCTCAAGCCCTTCCATTCCATTGGTGGAACTCATATGTCCAGGCTTTCCCATCAAGATTTGCGCCGCAATTTTCGCCAACTGCTCGCCTCCGACACCTGCTACCACACAGCCTCGGTTTTCGACCCGATGTCGGCCCGTATCGCCGCCGACCTGGGCTTCGAAGTCGGGATCCTCGGTGGTTCGGTTGCCTCGTTGCAAGTGCTGGGCGCCCCTGACTTTGCCCTGATCACCCTCAGCGAGTTCGCAGAACAGGCCACCCGTATCGGCCGCGTCGCCCAGTTGCCGGTGATTGCCGACGCCGACCACGGCTACGGCAACGCGCTCAACGTCATGCGCACCATCGTCGAACTCGAGCGTGCCGGCGTCGCCGCGCTGACCATCGAAGACACCCTGCTGCCCGCGCAGTTCGGCCGCAAATCCACCGACCTGATCACGGTCGCCGAAGGCGTCGGCAAGATCCGTGCGGCACTGGAAGCCCGCTGCGATAAGGAAATGGCGATCATCGCCCGTACCCACGCGGGGATCCTGCCGGTTCAGGAAATCATCAGCCGCACACGCCAATACCAGCGCGCCGGGGCCGACGGCATCTGCATGGTGGGTGTAAAGGACTTCGACCATCTGGAGCAGATCGCCGAGCACCTGAGCGTGCCGCTGATGCTGGTGACCTACGGCAACCCGCTGCTACGCGATGACAAGCGCCTGGCCGAACTGGGTGTGCGCGTAACCATCGACGGCCATGGCGCGTACTTCGCCGCGATCAAGGCGACCTACGACAGCCTGCGCGAGCAACGCCAGATCCTCACCCAGACATCGGACCTGAGCGCGACCGAGCTGACGCACACCTACACGCAACCGGAGGAATACATCCGCTACGCGGAGGAGTTCATGAGCGTGAAGGAATGACGCTTTAAACCGACACGCCGCCTTCGTCGGATCGCCGCCCGGAGCAAGCCCGCTCCCACAGTGGGCTTGCGGTGAGCAGATCATTTGGGTCCACCCGCGATCATTTGTGGGAGCGGGCTTGCTCGCGAAGAGGCCATCACAGCCAACACCCACGCTGCCTGACACACCGCCTTCGCGGGCAAGCCCGCTCCCACAGGTTTTGCGGTGAGCGGTCACGCCGAGTCGAGCAGTTCGCGATAGGGTTTCCCGTCACCGCAACAGATCACCCGGTTACGCCCGGTGGTCTTGGCTTCGTATAGCGCATGATCGGCGTCGTTGAGCCAAAGCGTCGCGTCGCAATGGGCCGGATTGAATGACGCCAGGCCAATGCTCAGGCTGACTTTCAGCGCCGGGCTCTGCTCGTACCCCAAGGTGGCGAAGCGATCACGCAGGGCATCCATGACGGCGGCGGCGCGGTTCAGGGGCAGGTCCGGAAGGATCACGCAGAACTCGTCACCGCCGTAGCGCCCTGCCACATCGGTCGCCCGCAGGTTCTGCTTGAGCATTTTGCTCAATTGGCGCAAGACGATATCGCCGGCAACATGGCCGCAGGTGTCGTTGATGGCCTTGAAATGGTCGATGTCGATCAGGGCAATCGCCCCGCCTTTTTGCTGGTGTTTGCAACGCTGGAACTCGACTTCCAGCTGGTCCTTCCAGGCGCCATGGTTCAGCAGGCCGGTCAGGCTGTCGGTGCGGCTCAGTGCCAGCAGCTCACGTTTTTGACGGCCAAGGGTATGGGCCTGACGAAAGCAGATCCAGCCCAGCGCCAGCGGATACAGGCACAGCAACGGCAAACAGGCATAGAGCTGCACCGGGCTGGTGGCAGGAATGAACGCCGGGGCGAAAATCTGCAGGCCGACACAGATGCCCAGTACTTGCGCGGCCGTCCCGGCCAGCAGGAAGCGCAAGCCGCCGATGGCCACGTTGTTCATGGCCATCATGGAAATGGTGGTCGCGCTGGGCAGTGGATTGAATTGCATCGCGGCAATCCAGAAGCCACCGAGAAAGGCATCGATCAGCAGGTTGCGGTGTTCGGCATGATAGGGCGTCCTGGCCCGGCGCGCCCATTGGTATGCCAGGTGCGGCCAGACCAGGCCATTGAACCACATGAAACCCCAGACCCAAGGCGCTGGATCGAGTGGATACATCGCCGCGCTCACGCACACCAATCCCAGGGCCAACCCCAGGATTCGCGATGTATAGAGCCTCCTGGCTAATGAAACCCCCCTTCCTCCCGTTTTTGCCATAGGGCCTCTGTACCACTCGACGGAATGCGATAACAGCCTGTGCCTCTGCTCTGGAGTCTATCAGGGTGAGATTAAATAGCCATCACCGGCTTGCGGGCTGAATATCGCTGCATCACGCTCGCATAAAAGCAAAAGCCTCGTCTCCAGAAACGGCTATACATGAAAGAAGGGATTGATCAATGACCATAAGAGGAGGCCCATGCAGACCTTTCAAGTATTGATCATCGGCAGCGGTTTTGGTGGCCAATGTGCCGCAATCAATTTGCTCAAGGCCGGCATCGACGATTTCCGCCTGCTGGAGCGACGGGACTTCTTCGGTGGCACCTGGTGCCAGAACACCTACCCCGGCGCGGCAGTCGACGTGCCCTCGCCGCTGTACTCCTTGTCTTTCGCCCCGTATCAATGGACGCAAATGTTCGCCGGACAGGCCGAACTGCATCGCTACACCCGCCATGTGGTGGAACACTTCGGCCTGCGGGACAAAGTGGAACTGGACGCCAATGTCGTGCGCATCGAATGGGACGAGGCCAACAGGCGCTGGACGGTGTTCACCGCGGGCAAAGGCACGTTTTGCGCGCAGTTCCTGATCAACGCGACCGGGCCGCTGAGTCAACCGGTGGTGCCGCACTTCGACGGACAGGAGCGCTTTCGGGGCAAGACTTTCCACACCAACAACTGGGATCACACCTGCGACTACCGGCAAAAACGCGTGGCCATCGTCGGCAGCGGTGCCAGTGCGGCCCAGGTCATTCCAGCGATTGCCCCGGACGTCGGGCACTTGCATGTATTCCAGCGCACGCCTCACTGGGTACTGCCTCGGGCTGACCGCAGCTTCGGCCGCTTGCAGCGCTGGCTGCTGGGGCTCAAGCCCGCCTACAAGCTGCTGCGCTGGGGAATCTACTGGCAATTCGAAACCCGGGTGATCGCCTTCAAGTATTCGAAGCCGGCGGTGCACATGGTCCAGCGCCAGGCCCTGCGCTTTCTCAAACGCCAGGTACCGGACGCCGAACTGCGGCGCAAACTGACGCCGGACTACACCATCGGCTGCAAACGGGTGATCCTGTCCAGCACGCTGTACCCGGCACTGGCCCGCCGCAACGTGACGCTGCACAGCCGCGAGCAAGGCATCGCGTCCATCGACGAAACAGGCATCGTTAGCCTCGATGGCCACCACATCGACCTGGACCTGATCGTCTGGTCCACCGGCTACGACGCCACCGACGGGGTGATTTCCTACCCGGTAACGGGCAAAAACGGTACCCGTCTGCAAGAGGTCTGGGCGCAATACCCGCGGGCCTACCTCGGCACCGCCCTGCCCGACTTCCCCAATCTGTTCATCGTCACCGGGCCGAACACCGGCATCGGCCACACCTCGGCGCTGTTCATCATCGAATCCCAGATGAACTACATCCTCGATTGCATTCGCACCTTGAAGACTCGAGGTTTACGCAGCATCGAAGTTCGCCATGAGGCGGAACGTACCTACACTGAAATGATCCACCGGGAAATGGAACGTACCGTGTGGAAGTCCGGTGGTTGCCACAGTTGGTACCAAAGCAAGAGCGGTCATGTGATTGCCATGTTTCCGGGGTTCAGCTTCAGTTTTCATCGCTTGACCCGAGCGCTGAAACCCGCCGATCACATTTTGTCCTGAGCAGATAGAAGGGAGACGCATGATGCTTTTGTTATTCGTCGTTCTCGCAGTTTTCGTCGCCTGGAGCTGGCTGACCTACCCGGCCATCGGCTACTGGCTCTACGACTTGAACATGGCGGCCGAGGCCAAGCTGTACCGGTTGCACAAAATCGTCGTGCCCATCCCCGAGATGACCGTCTCGACCTGGCAAGGCGGGCCATACGAAGCCACCAGCAATGTGCTGATGCTCCATGGCTTCAGCGCCGACAAGAACCTCTGGCTGCGTTTCGCCCGGCACTTTGTCGGCAGCCATCGGGTGATCATCCCGGACATCGCCGGCCATGGCGAAACCGGATTCAAGGCCGGCGGCGGCTACGACATCCCGCTGCAGGCCAAGCGCATGATCCAGCTGCTGGACGTGTGCGGGGTCGAGAAAGTGCATGTCATCGGCAACTCCATGGGCGGCTACATGGCCGCGTGGCTCGCGGCCAACTACCCGGAGCGCATTGTGTCCGTGGCCCTGATCGACCCGGCCGGCGTCACCTCGCCCGAGCCCAGTGACCTCGAGCGGCATCTGGCCAAGGGCCACAACCCGTTTCTGATTCATTCGCGGGAAGAATTCCGGCGTTTCTACGCCATGACCATGGCTTCGCCACCCTGGGTACCGAAGCTGGTGCTCGATGCCGTCGCCCAGCGTTATGAACAGTCCCGCGAGGAGCTGGAAGAAATCTTCCGGGAGTTCCGTGCCAGCCCGCCGATGGAACCGCACCTGTCCGACATCAGCGCCCCGGCGCTGTTGCTGTGGGGGCGCAAGGACCGGCTGATCGATGTCAGCAGCGTAGCGGTCTGGAGCAAGGGCATCGTCGACTTGCGCGTGCATATCTGGGACGCCATCGGGCACATGCCCATGGTGGAAGCCCCCACCGGTTCGGCGCGTCTGTATCGCGAGTTTTTGGCATCGCTGCGCTCGGAGAGCCCACAGGATCAACGACAGCATTAGGGGGCGTTCTCAATTAGTTTCCCCACCGCGCCGGGTCTGCTGTTGTGCAGGGCAAGGCGCGAGAAGCGCAGTTTGGTCATTCCAAATCAGCTTCGAGCAACACAGCCCTGCACAACAGCAGGCCCGGCCCTTCGGGTTGTGCCTTAAAGCTGGCCATGCTGCGTTGCAGGCCTTGGAAAGGGAACAACCATTCCCAGCGGCCTACGCCTTGCCTGGCCAGCTTTAAGGCGACAACGCGGTGGGGAAACTAATTGAGAACGCCCCCTTGCAGTCCTTTGCAGAATGAAGTTCGTCAGAAACTTCGTTTGTCGGCGTCGCTGAAGGCTGCGATCTTTCGTCCATCCTTTACGTCACCGCGCCAGGAATCCTGTTCATGAATCACCCGAACTTCGTCAGCCCTGACCTGATCCGCCAACGCTTCTCCAAAGCGATGTCCGACATGTACCGCGAGGAAGTGCCGTTGTACGGCGCGTTGATGGAACTGGTGGAACAGACCAACCGTCACGCGCTGGAAAGCGACCCGCAACTCCTGCAGCAGCTCACGAGTACCGGCGAAATCGAGCGCCTGGACCTGGAGCGACATGGGGCGATCCGTGTCGGTACGGCCGATGAACTGGCGACCCTCGCCCGCCTGTTCGCGGTGATGGGCATGCAACCGGTGGGTTACTACGACCTGACACCGGCCGGCGTGCCGGTACATTCCACGGCGTTTCGCGCGGTGCACGAAGCGTCGTTGCAGGTCAGCCCGTTCCGGGTGTTCACCTCGCTTCTGCGCCTGGAATTGATCGAAGACCTGGAACTGCGTGCGTTTGCCCAGTCGATGCTCGACCAGCGCTCGATCTTCACCCCCACGGCCCTCACGCTCATCGAGCGTGCCGAAACCCGGGGTGGCCTGACCGAACAGGAAGCCCTGGAGTTCGTCGAACAGGCCCTGGAAACCTTTCGCTGGCACCACAGCGCCACTGTCACCGCCGAGCAGTATCAAAAGCTCAGCGCCCAGCATCGGCTGATCGCCGACGTGGTGGCGTTCAAGGGACCGCACATCAATCACCTGACACCACGGACCCTGGACATTGACATCGTCCAGGCGCAAATGCCGGTCCATGGCATCACCCCCAAAGCGGTGATCGAAGGCCCGCCCCGCCGCCAGTGCCCGATCCTGCTGCGCCAGACCAGTTTCAAGGCCCTCGACGAACCGATTGCCTTCACCGATCAAAACGAGGCTCGCGGCAGTCACAGCGCCCGCTTCGGCGAGATCGAACAGCGCGGTGCCGCCCTCACGCCCAAGGGCCGCGCACTGTACGACCGCTTGCTCAATGCCGCACGGGACGAACTCAAGGACTTCCCCAGCGAAGCCAACGCCGCGCGCTACAACGCCCTGATGGCGCAGCATTTCAACGAGTTCCCCGACACCTGGGAAGGCATGCGCCAACAGGACCTGGCTTACTTCCGCTACTTCGTGACGGAAAAAGGCCTGGCGGCAGGCGACCTGAAAAACGCCGCCCTGGAAGACCTGCTCAGCGGCGGTTACCTGCGGGTTGAACCGCTGGTGTACGAAGATTTCCTGCCGGTCAGCGCGGCGGGGATTTTCCAGTCAAACCTGGGGGACGCGGCGCAGGCCCGCTACGGTGTGCACTCCAATCAGCAGGCGTTCGAAAAGGCCCTGGGCCGGCCGACGATCGATGAACTGGGGCTGTATGCCCAGAGCCAGCAGCGTTCGATCGAACAGTGTTTCGCCGCGTTGGCCGATGTTGTTCAAGTCAATAAAAAACAGGACTGAACGACATTTCACAACTGTGTAAAAACAGGACTCGGCAAAAAAAACGGGCGACCTGCAGGACGCCCGTTTTTTTATATCCGAAACTTTCAATACAGCATACAAAGGGTTCGCCCAGTGCACTGGCCTCGGCAATCCATGCACTGGTAAAGAGCCCTGCACTGGGCGAACGGAAAGCATTTTAGTAGAAGTAGCTAAATATGTCCGTGTGCTGAACATGAAATTTATCGACACCATATTTAATTAGATGTCGATTTAAATCCAATCCAGCACAGAACAACGAACTCACCAGTTCGACCAATAGAGTTGATTATTCCTATACAAAACCCGCACAAAAACAATCAACCCGTTTAGAGCCAATATTCAATTTCAGTGCTTGCTGGTCACCGTCAATATATCGGTGTAAACCACGTTCACGCTTTGCCCGACTTTCAGGTCCTTGAGTTTGGCCTGAACTTCAGGTCGCTTGACGTCAACCGTCTTGGACTTGCCTTCCGGGTTTTCGAAGGTCACCTGGTTTTTCTTCAGGTCAATATGGGTGATTTTCAGCTGCACTTTCACCTGACGGTAAGCTTCGCCGCCGGGGTTGGCGCTACCGGGTGCTGCGCGCACTTCGCCACTGGCTTCGGCGGTGCCTGGCAGGCCTTTGTCGACGTCAGTGTCGAGGTAGGCTGCAACGGCGCTGGTGACCTTGATATCGACGGTATCGCCGACCTTGAGGTTTTTGAGGTTTTTCGCCTTTTCGGTCAATTGCACCGGGAACTCATTACCCTGCGGGCCTTTAAGGACCACGGAATGGTTCGCGGTATCTACGGAAACGACTTTGGTGGAAACCTTATCAACCACCACGACTTCGGACAACGGGATATCGGCGGCTACCGCGGCAAAACTGGCGGTCGACAGCAAAGTAGCGAGGGTGATGGCTTTGGTCAGTACGTGGCGTTTCATAGGCAGAACGTTCCCTGTGATAGATGGCAACAGACGACGTTGAAACAGGCTCAACGCCATGTGTGCGATGAGCATAGACGCTGTTTAGCGAGTGGTCGCGGCGGGCCGCTGACTTTCGTGGCGCAGGGTACTAATACCCGGTCATTTCCAGATATCCGTTCCCGGCATGGCTGCCACTGAGACGTATCGGGCCTTCCCAGTAAGGAATGCGCAAATCCATCCAGGCCTGGGGATTGAGCGCGGTGATGGCGATATCAAGGTGTCTGGCGGGGATCTTGATCAACCAGCGCACGGGCATTTCGCGCCCGGCCACGCGGGCGGTGTCTTGCGGCGTCAGGCTGATGTCGCTGGCGTGGAGCAATTGTGTCTGGCCCCGGGCGTCGATCCAGGTGCCGGTGAGGTAAGGCGCGCCATCCTTTTGCCGCATGCGATACAGCATCACCTGCTCGCCGCTGTCCAGGTGCAGGGAGAACCAGTCCCAGCCGCTCTGGTTGGCCGTCAGGGGCTGGCTGCTCCATTCGCGGTCGAGCCAGGCCGGGCCGCTGACCTGATAGGTTTGGCCATCGATGTCCAGGGTGCCGCTGGCTTGGAAAAACGGCTGGCTGTAGTAATAGGAGGCTTGGCCCTGTTCGGATTTCTGGCTGAAGCCCTGGTCCCCCTGAAGCACCAGCGGACCTGTCGAGGTCAACCGCAAGCGGTAGCTGAAACGCTGGTCGCGAGCGCTGAGCAGCAGGTCGGCCAACGGATTGTCGGCAGTCGCCTGACTGCGCAATTGCCAGTCGTCGATCCATGCATTGAACGGCGCGACGCTGACACCGGCCTGGCCGACGCCGCCACGGGCATAACGCTCAGCCGCGTGA
This sequence comes from Pseudomonas sp. Pseusp16, assembly GCF_047324915.1. NCBI lineage: Bacteria > Pseudomonadati > Pseudomonadota > Gammaproteobacteria > Pseudomonadales > Pseudomonadaceae > Pseudomonas > Pseudomonas sp. Pseusp16. The sequence continues at coordinate 2,394,878 of NZ_CP168522.1, forward strand.
TGCGCCGTCGCCGACGTCACCGCCGCGTGACCGAGCCAGATTGTTTGATTCTGCCAACCTGTCAGTTCGGGGGCGGCTTTCAAGGCACTGCGGAACAACGTCCATTGTGCGCCGAACTCATGCCCCTGATCGTCCTTGAGGTTGGCCGTGATGTACCACCATTCGATGCGAAAGCCGTCGTGCGGGCCGTGATCCGCCGGGAAGCTGAACACCCGACCGGGCACCACCGGGGTGAACGCAGCAGCCTGGTTGCCCAGCCCGGCAAAACCCTTTTCTGCCGGTGCCGGTTGATCGCAACCGCTCGCCAGCAGCGCCAGGAGCAACACGCCGAGCTTAATCTTCATGGGCAAACGTCCGCAGCAGATCCGCTGGTTGCGTGCGGTACAAACGGTACAACGGCCAGGCCGAGGCCAGTAACGTCGCCACCAGCGCCAGCCCCATCAACTGCAGCAGTTGCCATGGAAACACCCGCAGCGGCAGGCGCCAGCCAAAGGCCTGCACGTTGATCACCGTGTCCAGGCACCACGCCAGGGCGATGCCCAACGGCAACGCCAGCACCAGGGTCAGCAGCGCCAGCAACCATGTCTGCCCGAGGTTGAGCAACATCAGATGCCGACGTGTCACGCCCAGCGCCCACAGCGGCGCCAGTTGCCCGAGACGACTCTGGCTTTGAGTCAACAGACTGATGAACAACGCCACCCCGGCCACACACAGCGTCAGGCTGTTGAGCGCGGCGGTGGCGGCGAAGGTGCGTTCGAAGACTTGCGTGGACCAGCCCTTGAGCCGCGCCTGATCGACGATACGGCTGTCGTCCAGGGTAAAACGCGCCTGCAACGCCGTGACGAACGCCGGGATCGACGCCGGATCGATGCGCAGGTTGAAGCGGTTCGGAGTCAGTTGCGGCCAGCCGCGCAACAGGTGGCCGATATTCACCAGAATGTGGCCCTTGGGATTGCCATAGTCGGCGTAGATCCCGACGACTCGTGGCGACCACGAGCCCAGGGGCGTCGGCAGCGTCAGGTGATCGCCCAGTCGCACGTGCAGGCGCCGGGCCAGTTGTTCGCTGAGCATCACCGCATCGTCCTTGGCCAGTCGCTCCCAAGGGTCATCGCCCAAGGCTTCGAGCAGTGGCCAGTGCTGGCGATAGGTCAGGTGGTCGATGATCCCGGACAGGTCCGTCGGCCAACCCTGCAACTGGATCGACACCTGCCAGTTGGGCAGCACCGCCGCCAGTTGCGGCTGCTGGTTGAGCCAGCTGTGCAGCTCCCGGGCCTGGGCCGGGTTCTGTGGGTTGAGGTAAAGCTCGGCCGTCAGCCGTTGTTCGAGCCAGTCGCTGAAGGTCTGGCGAAACCCGGCAGTCATGCTGCCGGCCCCGATATTCGCCGCCATGGCCAACAGCAGTGCCATCAATGCCAGGCTCAGCGCCGGTAATTGCTGGCGGCAATCGGCGACAAACCATTGGCCAAGCACCGAGCGACTGCGCTGCGAGCCGAAATTGAGCAGCGAACTGAGCACCACCGGCAGTGCCAGTGCGGCGCCGATCAACAGCGCCGCCATCAAGACGAAGCCACTGACCAGGCTGTCGCCGAAGATCAGCGCCAGCAGCGCAATCACCCCGGCCATTGCCGCCACCGCGCCCTGGCGCAGCAACCAGCGGGCATGGGCCTGATGCCAGGCCTGCGGGTCGGCCAGCGCCAACAAGGGCAAACGCGCTGCCCGCAGCAGACTGTTGACCCCGGCCAGCATCGCGCCGATCAAGCTCAGGCCGATACCGCTGAACCACCATGCCAGGCTGAGGCTCAACTGCCCCGCCACTTCGGCACCGTACAAGCCGCGCAGGCTGGCGGCGACATCCGGCAACAGCATGCCGGCCAGCAGGTAGCCGCTGACCACCCCGGCCACACCGCCGATCAGGGCCAATCCGCCCAGTTCGACGGTGAGGCAAGCGATCAGCATCCGCGCACTCACACCGCAGGCACGCAAGGTCCGGAGCAAGCTTCGCCGCTGCTCCAGTGCCAACCCGATGGCCGCGTGCACGATGAACAGACCGACCACGAACGACAGTACCCCCAGGGCATCGAGGTTCAGGTGAAAGCTTTCGGTGAGGCGCGTCAGGTTGTTTTCTTCACCGGCGCTCTTGAGTTGCAACTGTCCCTTGAACGCTTCCGGCAGCGGCGCGGTGAAACCCTTCGGTAACAGCAGTCGCGACAGTTGATCCGGCAACCCCAGAATCTGCTGGGCAAAACCGATGTCCATCAGCAGCACACCAGGCGCCATATCGGCCTGCACATGCAGCGGCGGCAGTGCCACGCCAGCCAGGTTCAAGGGCCGGTCACCTTCGCGCAAACCCAGTGCCTGCAAAGTCTGTGACGAGATCCAGGTACTGCCCGGCGGGCTGAAAAAGCCGACAACCTGCTCAATCGCCAAGGCCTGCCCGGCCACCGCCGCGCCGGCCGGCAGCGACACCGGCTCGATGCCCATCAGCTGCAAGCGCTGTTCTTCGTGCCCCTTGAGGGTGACCCGCCCTTGCAGCACCGGTGACACGGGCCACCCCGCCTGGCGCAGATCGATAAACCATTGCTGAGGGAAGGAGCCGCCACCGGGCGCACCGAGGCTGGCCTGAGGTTCGCCGCCGATCAACTGACTGGCGCGGGCATAGCTGTCGCGGGCCTGGCTGTTGAGTGCCTGGACGCCGGTCAACAGACTGGTGGCCAGCCACAACCCGGTCAGCACACTGAAAAACTGCACCGGGTGCTGCCGCCAGTGGCTGAGTAGTGCGCGCAGGGTTTCGCCAAAGATGCGCATGTCAGCGCTCGCCCGCACTGGCCAGGCGACCACCGCACAGCAAGGCTTTTTCCGCCAGCCGCGCCGCCACGCCGGGACTGTGGGTGACCATCAACAGGCTGGTGGGGCTGTCGTCGAGCAATTCCAGAAGCAACTGCAACACCTCGGCGCCGGTGGTTTCATCGAGGCTGCCGGTGGGCTCGTCGGCCAGCAGCAATGGCGGGCGTGACGCCAGCGCCCGGCCCAGTGCGACCCGTTGCTGCTGACCGCCGGACAGTTGCTCCGGGTAGCGCCGCAGCAACTCGCCCAAGCCCAGGCGCCGCACCAGATGCGCTTGCCAGCGTGAGTCATGGCGTCCCGCCAGTCGCGCCTGAATCGCCAGGTTGTCTTCGACCCGCAGGCTGCCGATCAGGTTGAATTGCTGGAACACCAGGCCGATTTCCGTACGGCGCCAGTTCGCCAGTTGCCCTTCATTCATCTGCTCCAGACGATGCTCGCCACTGCGGATGCTGCCGCGATCGACCTTGTCCAGCCCGGCGATCAAGTGCAGCAAGGTGCTTTTGCCACTGCCCGACTCGCCCATCAGCGCCAAGCTGCTGCCGGGCCCGAGCGTGAGGTCGACGCCTTGCAGCACCGGCAGCGGCCCTTGCGGTGTGGCGTAGCTTTTGAAAACGCCGTGGACTTCAAGCATGGGGCAACCTGTTGGATATGCTTGGCCCAAGGATAGCGGCCCGCAATGGTATTTGTCCGGTGACGCTCATCGCCCCGCTCGGCCCCAAGTAACCAAGGGCTCTTGCCCCTGACGTTCGGCCTCTCGAGGGGGCAAGAAGATCAAAAGCAAAAGCCAAACCAAGGCGGCCTGACAGCCGACCTGATCGCAACTGAACGCGTTCCCTCTGTAGGAGCGAGCTTGCTCGCGAAAAACGCCAGGACACCGCAGGCATTCAGGCAGCCCGCGTCATCGTTGACGTCCATCGCGAGCAAGCTCGCTCCTACAAGGCCGAGCGTTAGCTCGCCTGCCGCTCTTGATCTTGATCCACCCGCCCCCTCGGCAGGCTGAGCGGAGCGAAGGAACCCCGAGCCCTGGCGAGGGGCCGGACGTTCGGGGCGAGCGTTTTTTTGCTTACTTTTTTAGGCGCTTGTAAAAAAAGTGAGTCGCCGTAAGGGCGAAACCGCCAGTCGCCGTCACCCAAAAAACGGATATGTACCCAGTCAGGCCGCCTTCGCGAGCAAGCTGAACTGGCCAATGAATTGTCGGCCGCTTTTAGATAACAGCACTACGCCATCCACCGTTAAAAACTGTCGGACTTTGCGATGAATTCGTTATTAACCCGGTGACTCAAACCTGACACACTCAGCTACAACCCTTGTATTTCAAGGCCCACGACCGCCTGGCGCTTTCTTGGGATTTTCGCCGAACTACCAAAATCGGGGGGGCTTGCCCATTTGACATACCGGTCTGCCGACACGATTCGCCGAAGCTGGTCTATACCCCCTTTTGACAGTCTTTTGTTGCAAATCTCCACCGTCTTACGAGGCACGCAAATATGGACGTGAGCGTATTTGGTACAGGCTATGTTGGCCTGATACAAGCAGCTGCACTGGCCGATGTCGGACATCGCGTCCTGTGTGTCGACATCGATCCGAACAAGATCCGGCAACTGCAACAGGCCGTGCCACCGATCAGTGAGCCGGGGCTGTCGGGCACCCTTGAAGAAAACATCAAGGCCGGTCGCCTGTTCTTCACCACCCAGGCCAGCGATGCGGTGGAGCACGCCGAGCTGATTTTCATCGCCGTCGGTACGCCCGCCGACGAAGACGGTTCAGCCGACCTCAGCCATGTGCTGAACGTGGCCCGGCAGATCGCCAGTTTCATGGAGGCCGACCGCACCCTGATCATCAAGTCTACGGTGCCGGTGGGTACGGCGGACCAGGTCAGCGCTACTGCCATTGAGGAGTTGCAGCGCGGCGGCAAAGGTTCGCTGAAGGTACGGGTGGTATCCAACCCGGAGTTTCTCAAGGAAGGCAGTGCCCTGGCCGATTGCATGCGCCCGGACCGGATCATCGTCGGCACCGGTGACGATCACGCCCGTGCTCAGATGAGCGAGCTCTACGCGCCATTCTGCCGCAACCACGACAAATTGATGTTCATGGACAACCGCAGCGCCGAGCTGACCAAGTACGCGGCGAACGCGATGCTGGCCACGCGCATCAGTTTCATGAACGAACTGGCCAACCTCACCGAGTTGCTGGGGGCCGATATCGAAGCCGTACGCAAAGGCATCGGTTCGGACCCGCGCATCGGTTACCACTTCATCTACCCCGGTTGCGGCTTCGGCGGTTCGTGTTTCCCCAAGGACCTGCGCGCCCTGTTGCACACCGCCGAACACGCCGGCATGCCCCTGAAGTTGCTGCGTAGCGTAACCGACGTCAACGACCACCAGCGGCATATTCTGTTCAGCAAACTCAAGGCGCAATTTCCCGGTGGGCTGGCTGGCAAATCCATCGCCGTGTGGGGCCTGGCGTTCAAGCCCAACACCGATGACATGCGCGAAGCACCCAGCCGCTACCTGATGGAAGCGCTCTGGGCCGAAGGCGCGAGCGTGCAGGCCTACGACCCGGAAGCCATGTCCGAATGCCGGCGCATTTACGGTTACCGCGACGACCTGCACCTGTGCGCCACCCGCGATGACACCCTCGAAGACGCTGACGCCCTGGTGATCTGCACCGAGTGGAAGAACTTCCGCGTGGTCGACTTCGACATGTTGGCGAACAAACTGCGTCAACGGGTGATCGTGGACGGGCGCAACCTGTACAGCCCGGAACAGGTGGCGGCCGCCGGCCTGCACTACAGCGGCATTGGCTTGCGTCACATCGTGCCCGAGGCCGTACGTCCATGAAGACTCTCGTCACCACAGCGGCCGGTTTCCAGCCGTGTATCGAACTGGATGAGGGACCGGGGCGTTTCGTTGCCTGGTTCCGCACTGACTATTGACTACCCGTCGCCCACGCCGCGTGCGGCTGAACACTGCGGAGGATTTATGTCCGGACACGAAAAAAGTGTGCCTGTTACCAATATGCGCAGGGACAAGCGCCTGGACCCCGAGCAGCGCATGCGCATGGATGCCGCCATCCATATGCAGGGCTGTGGCTGGATAACCGGTCGCGAAGGTGGCCGGCCGTGGACCCTGTCGCGCACCAACCGCGTCCTGGCCTGCTTCGGCGCGCTGCTGGTCCTGGTGCTGATTTCCCCGGTGCTGCTGGGGCTGGCGCTGGCCATCAAGCTCACAAGCCCCGGGCCGGTGATGTTCGTGCAGAAACGCACCGGTTATCGCGGCCGCATGTTCGGCATGTACAAATTCCGCACCATGGTGGTCAACGCCGAGGAGCTCAAGGAGTCCCTGCGGCACCTGAACAAGCACGGCGCCGACGCCATCGACTTCAAGATCGACAAGGACCCGCGCATCACCGGTATTGGCGGCTTCCTGCGGCGCACCAGTCTCGACGAGCTACCGAACCTGATCAACGTGGTGACGGGCGACATGCGCCTGGTAGGCCCCCGGCCGACTTCGTTCAATGCCTACCGCTACAAGAACAAACACCTCGCGCGCCTGAGCATCTACCCCGGCATGACCGGCCTGTGGCAAATCTCCGGGCGCAGCAATATCGATTTCGACCAGCGCGTCGAGCTTGATCTCACCTACATCGCACAGCAGAGCCTGCAGCTTGATTTGAAGATTCTGCTGAAAACTCCCTTCAAGGTTTTCAGCGGCCACGGAGCGAGTTAGATGGATGGTTCAACGGCCAAAAGCCTAAGCATTGCCAGCCCGAGCGAGTCCAACCTGACATCGACCGTGCTCGACCAGAACCTGCGGATCCTTTTCCTGACCGCCGCCAACCCCGGCGCAGGCACCACCACCAGCGCCCTGGCGCTGGCCAGTCAACTGGCGAAGATGAGCAGCGGCCTGGTGCTGCTGGTGGATGCCAGCCAGTCGGCGACCAACCTCACGCAACAATTGGGGCTGAGCAAGGAACGGGGGTTTCGCGACTTGTTGTTCAACACCCAGAGCCCGCCCTTGTTGCAGGACTGCGTGGTGGACGTCTCCAGCCTGCCCTTTCACGTTCTGCCATTCGGCCGCTACTTCCGTGGCAACGAACACCTGACACCCGAGCGCCTGAGCCCGCTGCTCGATCAACTCGGCATCCGCTACCGCTTCGTGGTGATCGACGGCGACGCGGTGTATTCGGCCACCGACACCCTGGTCATCAGCACCCAGGTGGACGGCGTGGTCCTGGTCGTGCGCGCGGAAGACACCCGCTGGGAAGTGGCCCAGGCCGCCGCCCAGCGCTTGAGCCAGGCGGGCGCGAAGCTGGTCGGCAGCGTGTTCAACCGACGCAAGTACTACATGCCCGAATGGCTGTACAGAAACCTGTGAGCAATCAGACAAGGATGACGCCATGAACGCCAAGATGCTTGTCCTGCTTTTGCTGCCCCTTGCAGGTTGCTCCAGCACTTCCTCCGACGAATCCCAAAGCATGCCGGTGCAAATCCTCACGGCTCCACCGGCCAACGCCCAGGCCACTGACGTGCCCAAGGTCGAGCAGACCCTGCGCCCACAGGATGTGCTGGACGTGATCTTCCACATCAGCACCAGTGGCTCGGCCGCCTATCGCGTGCAGTCCGGGGACACGATCGCGCTGAACTTCACCGCTGCCAGCCAGTTCAACGGCAACCAGCTGGTGCTGCCCGATGGCACCATCGAACTGCCGGGGGCCAATACCACGGTGAAAATCGAGGGCCTGACCCGCGATGAAGCACGGGACGAGATTCAGCGCGCCTACGATCGCAAACAGCTGTTCCAGCCCAACCGCAATCAGCTGTCAGTGATGGTGGTGAACCCGCTGGCCAATGAGTGGAACCTCAAGTCCGTGCTCAACCACCCCACCACCGGCATGAGCCGGGAAATCACCGTGGGCACCGACGGCTACGCCAGTTTCCCGGAAATCGGCGCCGTACCGCTGCAAGGCATGACCCTCAACCAGCTGCAGGCCTACCTCAATAAACGCTACGCCACCCTGCCAGGGCGCATGACCGTGGACGTACTGCTCAAGTCCACCGCCGGCAACGAAATCTATGTACTGGGTGAAGTCGGCCAGCCGGGCTCCTACCCGATCCGCCGCCCGGTGTCGGTGCTCGAAGCCCTGACCATGGCCCGCGGTTCCAACGTCAAGGCACGCCTGGACTCGGTGATGATCATGCGGCGTAACGGCAACCAGGTGGTCGCGCACCGTTACGACGTGGAAAAGGCCTTGTCCGGCGACGCCAGCCAGATCGCCTACCTGCAAGCGGACGACATGCTGTACGTGCCCAAGACCAAACTGGCCAGCGCCGGTGAGCTCGCGCGGCAACTGGCGGACGTCGTGCTGTTCCAGGGCGTGGGCTTCAGCTTCAGCTACCGCGTCGACAATAAAAACGACAGCAGCGGCAACAACTGACTCTCAGGTGACCCATGAATCCAAAGGAAAACTACCTGCATGAGTTCTTCAGGATCTTCTTCGCCAACAAGCAGTTGGTGAAGCGAGTCTTCCTGGTCTTTGCAGTGATCGCCGTGGTCTTGCCGCTGTTGCTCAAGCAAAGCTTTGATATCACCGCCCAGGTGATAGTGCAGTCCAAGAAAATCTCCCAGGGGGATGCCACCAGCACCCTCAACCAGGAAAACGCTTCCTTCATTCCGCCGTCGCTGGCGGACATGGAAACCGAGAGCAATATCCTGCGTTCGCCGGCCTTGATCCGCCAGACCATCGGCCAGTTACGCGAAAAGGGTGAGTACACGCTGCCCGTGAGCGCCTTCAACAAACTGCTGGTGCAGCCGTTCAAACGGTTTGTGAGCAACCCCGTCCGCGAGCACGTGATCAACCCGGTTCGCAGTCTGCTCGGGCTGCAGACCGACCCGGTACGCGACACCGCGCTCGATGCCCTCACGCAGCAAGCGTCCGCTGCCCTCAAGGTTGAAACCTTGTCGGGCTCCAACGTGATCTCGATCGTCTACAGGTTCCCCGACCCGGCCCAAGGCACCCGATTCGTCAGCGCCCTGCTGCAAAATTACCTGGTCGGCCGCCAGGAAATGCAATCCATCGACCTGCCGCAGAGCTTCTACGAAACCAAGAAGTTGCAGTACCAGGTGCGTCTCGATGGCCTGGAAGCCAATCGCCTGGCCTTGCTCGAAAGCATCGGTTCGTCCGACCCCAAGGAAGAAATCACGTTCCGCCTCAATGCGATCAACACCGAGGAGCAGGCACTCAACCTGTATCAGGACCGACTGCTGCAAAGCCAGCGCTGGCTCGATTACCTGAAAACCAACCTGGCGACCGCCAACAACGCCCGGTTCAACGACTACACCTTCCCCTACACCTTCACCACCACGGTCGACAACGTCGCTTTCGAAGACCGCGAGATCAAGCAACTGGGTGAGCAACTGACGACCCTGGTCAGCCGCTACAGGGACGACCTGGCGGTCTTTCAGCCCGGCAGTGAGCCGATGCAAAGGGCCCGCGAACAAATCATCCGGGCCCGTGGGCAATTCCTGAAGATTGTCAGCAACCGGATTCAGGAGCGCTCCAGCGACCTGGCGACGATCAGCTCGGTCATCGAACAGAAAAACGCACGCATTGCCGAGTTCAAGAACCGCATCCACCAGTTGCAGGAAACCCGGAGCAAGCTGCGGCAGATGGACACCGAAATCAACGCGCTGCACAAGGCGTTCGGCACCTATGCCCAGCGCTTCGCCGAAAGCAGCACGGCGCGCGCGCTGGACAACGACCTGTCCAACGCACGGGTGCTCAGCCCGCCGTTCGAACCGACCGAAGCGGCGTTCCCCAAGCCGATGCTGATCATTCCGTTCGGGCTGTTCACCGGTTTGCTGCTGGCGATCGCCCTGGTCTATGTGCGTGAGTTCTTCGACCACCGCTTCAAGCACCCTGCGCAAATCACCCATGAACTGGGCTTGCCGGTGCTGCTGGTGATCAACGATCAAAGCACCCTGGCGAACAACCCGCACAAGAAATGGAGTGTGCCGGCCCTCGTGCATTGGGTGCGCAATTGAACGCGCCGCTCGGCACCACCCACGACCTGCCGATCATTCATTTGCTCAGCAGTGGCGGCTTCTATGGGGCCGAGCGGATGCTGCTGGATCATTGCCTGGCGACGCCGGCGCAGCACCAGGTGCTGTTTCTTGATGCGCCGCCAGAACTGATCGCGCGTTTTCGCGAGGCCGGCGTCGATTGCCTCGGCTGTGCAGGCCTGGTCGCGTTGCTGGGGCATTTGCGCCGGCGACGGGACCAGCGGCCACTGATCAATACGCACAACTTCAAGGGCCTGTTGTTCGGCTGGGTCGGCGCGACGCTGTTGCGCCTGCCACTGGTGATCACCCAGCACGGCTTCACCCCGCGCAGTCGCAAGCAGAAGTTCTACACCTGGCTGAGCCTGCAACTGTGCCGCACAGCCTCGGTGGACCGGGTAGTGTGTGTCGCCGAAAGCATTGCCGCGCTGCACCGTCAGGCCAATGTGCGCGCGGACAAACTGCAAGTGATCCCCAATGGCCTGCCGGCGACCCACGATTTGCTGCCGCACAGTGGCGAACGTCAACGCTGGCTGGCCGGATACGTCGGGCGCCTGAGTAGCGAAAAAGGCCCTGACCTGTTTCTCGATGCGCTGATCCCGTTGTGTCAGCAGTACCCGCAACTTGATGCAGTGATGCTCGGCGATGGGCCGGAGCGCGAAAGCCTGCAGGCACGGATCGACGAGGCAGGCTTGCAGGCGCGCATCACATTGCCGGGCTATCAGACCGACATGCGCGCCTGGTGGCAGCAACTCGATGCGCTGGTGATCAGCTCGCGCACCGAAGGCACGCCAATGATTCTGCTCGAAGCGATGCAGGCCGGGGTACCGGTTGTGGCCTTCGGCGTCGGCGGGATTCCCGATGTCTTGCAGGACCACCACAACGGCCTGCTCGCCGCGCCCACCGACAGTGCCGCCCTTGCCCGCCAGATCGGCGCGCTGCTGGATGACCCGGCCCTGGCTGGCGAGTTGATCGACAACGCAAAACGTACGCAACGGGATCGCTACGACATCAAGGCCCTGGCCGAACGCTGGTCGCAGCTTTACATCCGGACTGCACGGGAGCCGCGCGCGTGATTGTTCCGCTCTCGATCGTCAGCTTGCTTGGCCTGGTCTGCCTCGGTTTGCTGGCCAGCCCTTATCCGTATCTGGCACCGGGGGCGGTGCTGGGCCTGGTGGGCGTCGTGGCGCTGTACCGCAAGCCGGCCTGGGGCCTGCTGGGCATTGTCGCCATCCTGCCTTTCGAAGGTCTGTTCAAGGACAACGCCTTGTCGGGTTCCAAGTTCCTCGGGGCTTCGCTGGCGCTGATCCTGATGCTGCAACTGGCGATTCACCAACTGCCGGCCGAGCGCCTGCGCAGCAATATCTGGCGTTTGCTGATCGGGTTCATGGCGTTGTACCTGCTCAGCATGCTCAACACCGACGACATGGGCTTCTCCCTGGACCACCTGCGCGAATTGAGCGTCGGCCTGATTCTGTTTGTCATCACCCTGCTGGTCGGGCGTGAGTTGAACCTCGAGATGTTCGCCAAACTGGTTGCCATCAGTGTCGCGGTGACCTGCGCCATGGCGATGTTCTCTGCCAAATACCAGGACGATGGCCGTGCGTCGGGCATGCTCAACGACCCGAACCACTTTGCCCTGTTGATCGCCTTCGCCGTGCCCATGGCGCTGTGGCTGGTGGTCCGCAGCCCGAACCGGTTGCACCGGCTGTTCTGGGGGGCCTGTGCCCTCTTGCTGCTGGGCGGCATGACCAAGACCGAATCCCGTTCGGGGCTGGTGGTGTTGCTCCTCAGCCTGTTGATCGGCGCGTGGCATTACCGCGCGCAGTTGCCAGGCATTCGTCCGCGCCACCTGGGCTTTGCCATGCTCGGCCTGGCAATTGTGATTCCGCTTGGGCTCTATGCGATGCCGGCCGGTTACGTGGAGCGTATCCAGTCGCTGAGCATCCTCAGCTCCGGGGCCAAGAGTCAGGACCAGTCACTTGGCCGTCGCGCCTCCTACGTTGTGGTCGGCAGCGCCATGATCGCCGAGAACCCCTTGCTTGGCACCGGCCCCGGCACGTTCCCGCTGCACTACGCCACTACCGGTTATGCCAAGACCTTTGCCATGACCGGCAAGATCGAAGACCTGTACCGTCGCGCCCACAACACCTACCTGGAGATCTTCAGTGAACTGGGGATTCCCGCCGGCCTGATGTTCGTCGGCATGCTGGCCGTGGGTTTGTACAACCTGATTCGCGCCCGCCGCGCCTGGCTGTTGCGACGAGACGGGCATCAGGCCGATCTGATGACCCACCTGAGCATGAGTTTTCTGTCGTTGACCCTGTTCCTGGCGTTCCTCAGCGCGCCGAACCACAAGTACCTGTGGATCATGCTCGCGTTGAGCAGCGTGCTGCGCACTAAAGCCGAAGAAGCTCCTCTGACGGAGGTCAGGGCATGAACCGCATCAGCATCGTCATCCCGATGTACAACGAGGCCCGGCACATCGCCCGAACCCTGCTCGCGGCACGCCATGCCGCCGAGGCGGCCAACGTCGAATGCGAGTTGATCGTGGTCGATAACGGCTCCGACGACCTGGGCCCGGACATTGCCCGACAGTTCGGCGTCCAGGTTCTGGTCCTGCCCGGCCTGCTCATCGGCGCATTGCGCAATCGCGGAGCGGCGATCGCCAGTGGCGAGTGGCTGGCCTTCATCGATGCCGACATCGAGATGCCCGAGAACTGGCTCAAGCTGCTGTTCGACCTCGAGTCCGGCGGCCAGGCCGATGTCTTCGGCCTTGACCTGCACACCCCCGCCGAAGCGCCGTGGTACGCCGACGCCTGGCAGCGCCGCACCTTGCGTCCCGAGACGCAGCCGCTGCATGTCGCGCAATGGCTGCCCAGTTCCAACCTGCTGATGCGTCGTCGCTGGTTCGACAAGGTCGGTGGTTTCAATGAACAACTGCGCACCGGCGAGGACAAGGACCTGACCATGCGTCTGTCCGACGCGGGCGCGAAACTGCTCTCGGTCAACCAAAGCGTGGCGCTGCATTGGGGCTACGAAGGCAGTTGGCGGGAATGGGTGGGCAAGGAATTGTGGCGTCAGGGCAGTCATCTGCAATTGCTGCGCACCCATGGCCCGAGCCTGCGCCTGCTGCGTTTTCCGCTGCTGTCGATTGCCGTCTGGGTGATCGACTTCATGGCCATTTCCGCCCTGTTCGACGGTTTCCCCCGCCATACCGTGCTGATGCTGCTGCTGACCGTCCTGCCCGCCCTGGCATTGAGCCTGCGTCAGAGCGCCAGGCACCGCGACACGCTCCTGACCCTGCAACTCTGGGGCCTGCACTGGGTGCGCCTGCACCTGGCGGGCGCCGGGTTAATCCTCAGCCTTTGTCATTGGAATGCCAGGAGGCCCGCCCGTGGCTGAATTCATTTTCTGGTTGTGCCTGTTGCTACCGGTATACGCCTACCTCGGTTATCCCCTGTTATTAACGTTGCTGGCACCGTTTTACCCGGCACCGCGCCATGGACCGGCACAACCGATGGACGTGAGCATCGTGATTGCCGCGCACAACGAAGCACGGCATATCGAAGAAAAACTGCGCACCGTGCTGGCCCAGGATTATCAGGCACGCTCGCTGCAAATCATCCTCGCCAGCGACGGCTCGACCGATGACACAGTGGCCTGCGCGCACCGGGTCGAGGACCCGCGCATCACCGTGCTCGATCTGCCCCGCCAGGGCAAGGCGGCGACGCTCAATGCCGGAGTCGCGATCAGCTGCGGCGCGATCCTGGTGTTCACCGACGCCGACAATCAGTGGTCGACCGACACCCTCGGCCATTTGCTCGCGCCGCTCAACGACCCGCAAGTCGGTGGCTGCGCCGGGCACATGGAGATCCCGGTGACCGGCAAGGGTTTGAGCATTGGCGACAGCCTGTATCGGCACTACGAAGGCTGGCTGCGCTACGTGGAAAATCGCACCGGCTGCATGGTCTCCGCCGATGGCGCATTGCTCGCTCTGCGCCGCGAGCTGTTCCAGAACGTGCCGGCTGAGGTCAACGACGATTTTTTTATCAGCACCTGCGCGCCGGTCGCGTTCAAGCGCATTGTCTACGTGCCCCAGGCCCGGGTAATCGACCAGGGTGTGGACGAAGCCGACAAGCAATTCCGCCGCCGTCAGCGGGTCACGGTGGGCGGCCTGCAAAGCCTGGCCCAGCGCCGGGAGCTGCTGAATCCACTGACCCACGGCCTGTATGCGATTGCCTTGATCAGCCACAAGCTGATCCGTCGGCTGGCGCCGATCCTGTTGTTGCCGTTGCTGCTGAGCAATTTCTGGCTGTGGGAGGATCACGGCTTTTATCGCCTGAGCCTGATCGCACAACTGCTCGGTTACACGGCGGCCATTGCCGGCCTGCTGGATTCGCAACACCGCTTGCCCAAACCCTTTCGCCTGGCCGCGTTCCTCCTGGTGACCCTGGCCGGGATGAGCATCGGCCTGTGGCAGTTCCTGCGCGGTCAGCGTTACGCCCAATGGAATCCCGAGCAAAATCGATGAGAGGTGCGTGCCGTGGCGATCAAACAACTGTTGAAACGCACCAGTGGCTGGCTGTACCTCAACTCCCCGGTCGGGCGCAATCAACTGCACGGCGCCGGTGTGATCCTGATGCTGCACCGGGTGCTGGCCAGTGACCAGGCCGCCGAACTGCCCCACCGCAATGAACTGTGCGTCGGGCCAAAGGCGTTTGAACATTTACTGGTGTGGTTGAAAAAACACTTCGACTGCGTGCCGCTGATGGACATTCTGCAACCCGATACGCAGCGCTGGCAGCGGCCGAAAGTGGCGCTGACCTTCGACGACGGCTGGCGCGACAACGCGCTGAACGCCTTCCCGTTGCTGCAGAAACACCAGGTGCCGGCGAGCATCTTTCTGTCCACCGACTTCATCGGTAGCCGCCAGCGGTTCTGGTGGGAAAGCATCGGCGAAACCCTGTGGAACAGCCATGGCGAACAGGCACGGCAGAAACTGGTCGAACGCTTGCAGCACCTGGGGCGCCCGTTGCCGACACGCTGCGATGACCCGGATCCGCAACGCCGCAGCCTGGCGTTGCTGAACTTTTTGCAGAGCCTCAAAACCCTGTCGCCGCTGGACCTCAATCGCCTGACCGACGACTGCCCGCACGAGTCGTTGCCCCAGGCGCTGGACTGGCAGCAAGTGCGTTACCTGGAAGCCTCCGGCCTGGTGCGCTTCGGCCCCCACGGTGCCAGCCACGCCATCCTCACCGGCCTCGACGATCAACGCCTGGATGAAGAACTGAGCCGCAGTCGCGACGCGCTGCTCCATGGCTGCAACCGGCCGTTGCCGGTTTACTGCTACCCCAATGGCGACAACGATGCGCGGGTGCGCCAACAGGTGGCCAGGCATGACTTCCCGTTTGCCCTGGGTACCGGCACCGGGATTTATCGAGGGGCCGAAGATCCACTGGCCCTGCCACGCTTCGGCGTCAGCCAGCGTACCGCGCGCAATCCCGAGTTGCTGTCCTGGCGCATCTATCGTGGTGCACGTCCATGAGCCGCAACAACTACCTCAGGCACCTGGCCCTGAGCATGGGCACCAAACTGGCGATGATCGCCCTGCGCTTGCTGCGTAACGTGTTGCTGGCACGGATTCTCGGCCCCAGCGAACGTGGCTTGTTTGCCTTGCTCAGCGCCCTGCCCGACCTGATCAGCGCCGCCACCAGCGGCGGCCTGAATTCAGCGGTGGGCTATCAGGCGGCCAAGCAACGACCAATGGGCTTGCTGCTCAGCCAGGTGCTGCTGTTCGGTTGTCTGCTGGCGGCGTTGCTGACCTTGCTGGTGGTGGCACTGACTCGCGAGTTCGGCAGCGAACTGGAAATCACCACGCAATTGGGCCTGCTCGCCTGGCTGTTGCTGCTGGCGGTGCCGCTGACCGTGCTCAAAAGCGGTTTGCTGACCCTGCACAACGCCTCGGGCGGCGTGGTCGCCTTCAATGCCTTGCGCCTGATCGAGTCGCTGGCACCGCTGCTGGTGTTCCTTGCCCTGTTCTGGATGTGGAAAAGCGCGGCCCTGGAGGCGGCGTTGATCAGTTGGCTGGCGGGGATCGGCCTGGTGGTGCTGACCGGTTGGGTCTGGCTCAGGCGCGTGCATCCGCTGAGCCTGCAATGGGACCGCGCCAGTCAAAACGAACTGCTGCGCTACAGCGCCCGCAGCCATCCGGACCTGCTGTTCCAGCAAGTGATCCTGCGCTCCGACTACCTGTTCATCGGCGCCCTGCTCGGCACCACGGCACTGGGTCACTACGCCATGGCCAGCGCGGCCGCCGAGTTGCTGCTGATCGTTCCGGAAGCAGTGACCACGCCGCTGATGAAGCGCCTGCTGCAACAGGAGGAAGGCATCGAAAAAGTCACGCCACTGGCCTTGCGCTTGACCGCTACGGTGATGATCGGCGCTTGCCTGGCCATGGCAGTGGTCGGTGAATGGTTGATCGTGACGCTGTTTGGCGAGGCCTATCAGCCTGCATACCCGGCGTTGCTGGCGCTGCTGCCAGGCCTGTTGGGCCTGTGCTACGCGAGCATTCTGCGCCTGGACCTGCTGGGCAAAAACCGGCCCGGCACGATTTCGCTGTTGATGGGCCTCAGCGCCCTGCTCAACCTGGCGCTCAATGTGCTGCTGATCCCCACCTATGGCATCGTCGGCGCAGCAGCCGCGTCCTCTATCGCGTACCTGGCCGTGACCCTGGCACTGTTGGTGGTGTATTGCCGGTTGAGCCACGTGCCGGTCTGGCAAACGCTCATCGTCCTGCCTGGCGACATCGCGCCGATGCTGCTGATGCTGCAACGGAAATCGGCATGAAGCACCTGTTATTGCTGGTGAGTCTTGGCCTGGGGCTGAGCGCCGAAGCTGCGCCCATGCGTTGGGCCGATATCCGCGACGGCAGCCTGTACCTGCAAACGGACCGCCCCGACAGCCTGACCGTGCTCTGGGCCCCGGCGTGGCAGGCTGAAGCCAACGAAGAACACCTCTACTTGCTCGACGGCCAGGGCAAACTCCAGAGCGAACGCCTGATTGCCGCCAACGAGCCCCGCGGCAGTCAACGCTGGGACCTGGCGCCGGGCGCCGCCAGTTATCGACTGGAAATTCCTGGCTACAGCTTCCGTCGTTATACCGTTGAGCACGACGACCGCACCGTCGCACTGTTCGCCCCGGCCAAGGTGCATTTCAGCACCGAGTCCCGGGACGGTGACGAGTTGTATTTCAAGGTCGCGGCCGGTGAACACGCGGTGCTGGCCGGCAAATTCCACGGCGGCGTCGGCGCGTTGCAAGCGCAGCGCGTGAGTGACGGCCAACAACTTTCGCTGCCTCTGAAGCCTTACCCCGCCTATTGGCAGTTCGACAAAGTCGGGTTGCCCGTTGCAACCACCGATCAAGTCTGGCGCCTGCACCTGCTCGGCAGCGGCAAGGTCGCATTCTGGCTCGACGGCACGGCCAACCTGTTCGCCCGGAATCCGCAACAGCTCAAACCCTTGCGCGAAGACGAGGGCGAGACCCGGCTGACGCTGCACCAGGAGGTGCTCGGCAAGACCCCGAACCTGGGTATCGCCCTGCCCTATGCGCGGCCGCCGGATTCCAGTTTCACCGTGCTCGATGCCCTGCAACCACAGGCTGGAACCTATTACAGCCTGGTCGACATCATGGCCACGCGGCCACATTACGAAGACGTGTTCCGCCGCCTGTATCAGGATCGCTTCGGCATCATTCAGGACATCACCCTGCTGGCCGGCAGTCAGCGCCAGGCCAAACTGCGCGCCGACGCCACCAGCAACGCCGGCCTCGACGCCTGGCTCGCCGCCACGCGCGCACTGGGCGGCAAGGGCACGCACTACATCAGCTTTGCCGACGAACCGAACCTCAACTACCCGGACTACGCCAGCTACCAGCGCATCTTCAACAGCATGGCCTGGCAAGTGCGCAGCAACCCGGACAACGCCAAAGCCGGCGTACGCATCGCCATGCCGGCCAGCTCCCGGTTCGTCAATGGCCCGTTCGTCGACAATGCCGCCGACAAGCGCGGCATCGACTGGGCCCGACGCCTGCTGGCCGAGTCCGGCGACAGGATCGATGCGCTGGCGTGGCACGAATGGATGGTCCGCGACCTGCTGGCGACCCGTGTCTACCGCGATAGCGTACGCAAAGCGGCAGAGCTGGTGGGGCTCGACGCCCAGGGACGACCGCGCAAGGCCTTGTTGCTGGACCAGACCAACATGTCCAGCGGGGCCAGCCTCAGCCCTTACGATCAGGAAACTCACTACGCCTCGTTATGGTGGGCCTCGGTCATCATCAATGCGTCCCGGGACGGCTTGCTCGACATGCTCGGCTGGTTCCAGGCCGACGACGAACCCGAGTATCCCAAGGGCATGTTCCGCGTGCTCGGCAAGGATGAATTCGAGCTCAAGCCCGTAGGCCTGGCGCAGCAATTTATCCGCCAGCATTGGCTGCAGGATGTCATGCGCCTGGATAACGACGCCTTCGAGGTTGACGTGCTGGCCATGTCTGCCGGGCAGCAACGCAGCCTGCTTGGCGTCAACAAAGGCTCGCGCTTGCAACGTGTGAGCCTGGCTGGCGCGCAATGCCCATTGACCCTGGGATCATTGCGCTATTTCGGCGCCGACAACCGCAGTCGCGACGCATCTTTCAAATGCCTGGAGGGTCGCATCAGCTTCGATTTGCCAGGAGAAACCCTGTTTACCCTCAGCTGGAGCGCCACATGAACGTCATTGATTTTTGCCGTGTAGACGATTCGTCGTGCATTGAGTCACTCCACTCGCGACCAACACCGTGAGGAGTCAAAAACATGAATGTTCTGAAAAAACTCAGCGACCACATCAAGCAAAAAGGCCTGCGCGCCACCGTCGGCAAGTTGTGGAAACACTACGTGTTTTTCCACGAAGAACTGTTGTGGATGGAGCGCGACCTGGTGAGCCCGGTACCGCCACACAAGCTTCGGCCCTATTCACCGCTGCGACTGGAAACCATCACTCCACAAAACGCCGTAGCGTTCGCCAGGCACTTCGGTGATCGCGTGGGCACCATGGCCGAGTTGGCGTGCGAAGGGTACACCGGGCACATGTACCTGGATGAAAACGGCGATGCCGTGGCCTTTATCTGGGGCAGCACACGCGATTATCTCGACCGTCATTACTACGGCTGCTTGTTCCCGGTGAAGCCAGGCGAGTTCTTCGAGTTCGCTCTCGAGCAGATTCCTGCCTACCGGGGCACCACGCTGTCGGTCGATTTCCAGCTGAACCTGTGGAAAGCCATGGCTGATCAAGGCTGCAACAAAGTGGTGGATATCTGCGAGTCCCACAACATTCCCGCGCTCAAGCTGCACATGCGCATGGGGTATCGCGAGCAAGGACGGATCATGAACATCTACCACCTGTTCGGCTGGCGCTTCTTCCGCGAAACCCGCTACAGCGGTTCACGCCTGGATGCCTTGCGCAAACCGGCACCCTCTCCTGTTCCGGCCGAGGCGAGCTGACCTTATGTCTGCACGATTCGAATGGCGCACTTCCCTGTGCACCGACGATTTTCCGGTAGCGGCTTACGAAGCGTTGCGCCAGCGCGTAACGGACCACACGCCGTTCAACACCCTGGCCTGGTTGTACGCATCGGAACTGGCACTCAAGCCCGACGCGCAGTTGCACGTGCTGCTCGGCTGGCAGGGTGACGAACTGGCGCTGTGCCTGCCGCTGGTGGCATCCATGGAGCGCTTTGCGCGTTTGCCGTTTCGGGTCCTGCATCATTTGGGCTATCCCCTCGCCGACCGCCTCGCACTGCTGACAAGGCTGGACAGTGACAATTTACGCAAGGCGCTGACGCAGATCCGTCAACGCCTGCCCCATGCCGTGCTGCAACTCAACGAACTGGCCGGTTCCACGGCCCAGGCACAGGCCCTGGCACCGTGGCAGGCGCTGAGTTCGACCTTCGAACAACGCCTGAGCTGTCGAGTGCCGGTGCACCTGATCAGCGAGGCCGACCATCAGGAAGTCTCCGGCGACCCGCGCTACAAACTGCGCCGCGCACGCAAACGCATTGCCGCGTGCGGTGCCCAGGTGCGGCGGATTACTCCCGACGCCCTGACCATGGGGCCGCTGTTGCAGGAAATCAGTGAGGTCGAAGCGGTGAGCTGGAAAGGCGATGAAGGCGTCGGGATCTTTTCCGATGCGCGCCATCGCCAGTGGATGGACCGCGCCTTCACCGCCCTCGCGGCCCGAGGCCTGGTGCGCGTGGTGGTGCTGGAACTGGAGGGGCGCTGCATCAGCTATCGCCTTGGCTTGCTGGAACAGGGTCGACTGTACGACTACAATTTGGCGTTCCTGCCGCAATATGCCGACCTGGGCAGCGGCCGGGTGCTGCTCGAAGAGTGGATTCGCTGGGGCCTGGAAGACAACTGGTGCTGGATCGATGCGTCCCGGGTCAGCCTGGAAAACTCCAGCCATCAACTGCACGAACGCATGACCGGGCAACTGGAACACTGGCGCTGGAGTTTTTACTCCTGGCGTCCAGGCGGCCTGGTGCTGGGGCTGGCCTTGCGGGTCTGGCAACGCTTGAAACCCCGATTGCAGCAATGGCGCGCCCGACGCGCGGCGACCGCAGCAACCCCGGCGCCTGTCGCGACACCGGCGGTCAAAACGCCTGCGCCTACGGAAAAACTCAAGGAGGGTGGACATGCCTCGGCAAGTGATAGTCAACGCTGACGATTTCGGCCTCAGTGCCTGCGAAAACGCGGTGATCCTTGGCGCGTTCCAGGCCGGGCTCATCAGCTCCGCCACCGCCATGGCCAACATGCCGGCATTCGAAGCGGCCTGCGTCCTGGCCCGGCATCCGTTACTCGAAGGCCGCATCGGCCTGCACTTCAACCTGACCTATGGCCGTCCGTTGAGCCAGAGCATTGTGCAGCGCCCGACGTTTTGCGACGGTGCCGGCGTGTTCGACCTCAACCTGCCCCGTACCCGTCTCTGGCTCGGGCGCCGGGATCGCCACGCCGTACTGGAAGAACTCGAAGCCCAGTGGCAGCGCTGCCTGGACAACGGTTTGCGCCCCAGTCACCTGGACTCCCATCAACACGTGCACAACATCTGGCCGATCGGCGAGATTGTCGCGCGCTTCGCCGCCCGCCAGGGGGTGCCGGTGCGACTGGCGCGCAACCTGGGACAAAACCTCAGCCTGCCCAAGCGCGTGTTCAAGGACCTGCTCAATCGGCGCCTGAGTAACCTGGCCGGCGCCACCGCCGACTACGTGTGCACCCCGGTGGATCTGCGCAACGCCGAGCCGCCAGCCGACGGACTGCTGGAAATCGTCGCCCACCCGAACCAGCTCGGCGCCGACTTCGGCGATGCCTACCTGGAACCGGGAGAGTCCTTGAGCGCGTTGCTGGAACAGCGTTTGCCGGGTGTACCGCGAGTGGCCTATACCGCTGCGGGCGACGCGGCACCTCGCCGTGCGCAGGCTGTTTTGGAGTAATCCGCAATCCCTGTGGGAGTGTGGCTTGCCCGCTATGTCGGTGTATTAGGCGACGTGTTTTTAATAGTGTACATATCCGTTGCTGCGGTCACGGCCACTTAAGGTTCCGCCTTTACGGCGGGTTACTTGGAAAAGCCCCAAGTAACCAAGGGCTCTTGCCCCTGACGTTCGGTGCCTCGCCCAGGCTCGGCATTCCCTCGCTCCGGTCCTGCTCCGTGGGCCCGCCGCGATCGGCCATCCCTGGCCGTACGCGGCTAACCCGGCATCCATGCCGGGTTGCCCACTGCGCAGAACCTCCACTCGGCCTCTCGAGGGGGCAAGAAGATCAAAAGCCAAAGCCAAAGCAAAAGCGAGGCGGCCTGACAGCCGACCTGACTACAAATGAACGCGTGCCCCTGTAGGAGCGAGCTTGCTCGCGAAAAACGCCGGGACACCGCGGGCATTCAGACAGCCCGCGTCATCGTTGACGTCCATCGCGAGCAAGCTCGCTCCCACAGAAGAGCCGAGCAAAAGCAGATCGGCGTCCCCCCACGCTCCTCACCACTCAACAGGCCGAGCGTTAGCTCGCCTGCAGCTCTTGATCTTGATCCACCCACCCCCTCGGCAGGCTGAGTGGAGGCGTTCATCCGGGGATGGGCGCGCAGCGCCGTTCGACGCAGTCGAACCCATTGCATGTAGGTCGAGCGCAGCCGACCGGAGGGCAATGCCCCCGGATGAATGCCGGAGCGAAGGAACCCCGAGCCCTGGCGAGGGGCCGGACGTTCGGGGCGAGACCTTTTGGTTCCTTTTGTGTCGTTTGACAAAAGGAACTCGCCGTAAGGGCGAAACCCCAAGTCGCCGTTACCAAAAAACCGGATATGTACACAGTCAACAGCCGCTACTCAGCTCTTCACCACCACCCACGTAAAACACAACGGCAACTGCGCTGCCTGCTGCTGATAACGATCATAGAGTTCTTCGCGGTTGGAGTGCGGGTATTCCTTGAAGTGACGAATCTGCAGCCCTGCCGCAATGGCGGCGCTGAAGAGGTCGCTCAGGGTATGGACGAACCAGTAGGATGCCGCCGATGGCTGTTCGATCCTGCCTTCGTAGACGATCGGTTCGTGTTGCACGAACGGTTCGCGACGGAAATATGAACTGTCCAGGCGAAAAGGATCGGTTGCCTCGGGGTCGAACATTTCCAGGAACGGGTGGGTTTCGTACACCACCAGCGCCCCACCCGGCTTCAGCGTGCTCGCCACATGGCGGAAGAATTCGCCGATGTCAGGCATCCAGTTCAAGACCCCGATGGTGATCAGCGCCAGGTCAAAGCGCTCCTGCAGTTGCGCAGGCAGGTGGTGAATGTCCGCTTCGATGAATTGCGGCGCATGGGGCGAGCGGGACGCCAGCTCCCGAGCCTGCTCGAGAAATGCTTCAGACTGGTCGACACCCACCACGCTGCGCGCGCCCAAGGCGAACAGTGACAGGCTTTCGCGGCCGTTGTTGCAGCCCAGTTGCACCACCTCCTTGCCGTCGACGCCTGTCTGGGTCAGCAAAGCGGTCAGGGTCTCATCCAGGCAGGAAAAATCCGCGTGCGCCACATCCTTCAACAAGGCTTGCCATTCGCCGGAATCCTTGTGGTGACGGGCAGAGTCATTCCAGGCCTCGCGGTTACTGGCGATGGCTTGTTCTTTTGTCGGCATTTCCATTGCACGCTCCAGGGTTCGGGTCGTCGATTTGACCGGCCGAAGTCTAGATCAACCCCATCCTGGCAGATGTTGCGAACTTGTAATCCGCGCAGCGCCGACGACTGCCCACGGCGACAGCTATAGTTAATGACCTTGGGGACATGCGGTTAAACCGATTTCGCAGGTGTTGCCATGAAAATAATCGACCTGAGGCTTTTGCTCGCCGTCTGCCTGAGCGCGACCGCTGTCGCCCGTGCCGACGACTTGCCAGCCACCACTGACTACAGCAGTGAATTCAACTATTACGGCGCCGACCAACCCTTCGCACACCCCGTACCACCGTCCATGAGCAGCGTGCCGCCGGGCACATACATTCCGACCGCACCCGGGGATTTCATCCCGGTTTCAAGCGAGCATGTGTTCTACGATTCGCGCCTGCCGACCGTGGCCGACGCCACGGTTCGGGTGTTTATCCGCTCCTACGATCCGGAGCATGGCGTCTACGTGAACCAGGAAGTCGAGAATCCCGATTGCATGCTGTCCTGCCTGAGGCAGGGCCCGGTGTTGCAGTGAGCACCAGGGGGCGTTCTCAATCAGTTTCCCTACCACTGGCGTTTGTCCGGGCGGGCGAGGCCGAGTTTTTCGATCCGGTAGCGCAACATGTCGCGGCTCAGACCCAGCAGGCGTGCCGATTTGGTGACGTTCCAGTCGGTCTTGTCGAGCATCTTGCGCACCATGTCGCGCTCCACTTCCGGCAGGTTCATGGATTCGCTGCTGTTGTAGGACGGACGCGGTTCGCTGAAGTGTTGTGGTTCATGATGAAACTTCGGTGGCTCATCCACCAGGCTCAAACAAACGTTGAGTTGATGGGCGGCAATGGTGTCGCTTTGCGCCAGCAGCACGGTTTGCTCCAGCATGTTGCGCAATTCGCGTACGTTGCCCGGCCAGCTGTAGCTGAGCAGCAACTCTTCGGCCTGGTCGCTGAAATGCAGGTTCGGCTTGCCGTAGCGTTTGCCATGCAGTGCCAGGAAGTGCCGGGCCAGCAGCAGGATGTCGGCGCCACGGGCATACAGGCGCGGCACCTTGATCGAAATGATGCGCAGGCGGAAAAACAGATCGCGGCGGAATTTGCCTTGCTGGACCATTTGTTCGAGATTGCAGTTGGTGGCGCTGATCACCCGCAGATCGACCTTGCGCTCCTTCACTGAGCCGACCCGGCGAATGGTCCGGTCTTCCAGCAGTTTCAGCAGCTTGGCTTGCAACAGCAGGTCCATTTCACCGATTTCGTCGAGGAACAACGTGCCGCCATCGGCCGCTTCCACCAGCCCCATGCGACGATCCTTGGCGTCGGTGAAGGCGCCCTTCTCGTGGCCGAACAGCTCTGATTCCACCAGATTGGACGGGATCGAAGCGCAGTTGAATTCAATGAACGGGCCCTTGCTGCGCGGGCCGTCGAAATGCAAGGCCCGGGCCACCAGTTCCTTGCCGGTGCCGGTCTCGCCTTCCACCAGCACCGGCGGCAGATCGCTGTTGGCCATCCGCCGTTCGGCGTCGAGCAACTGGCTGATGGTGCTCTTGAGGTACGCCATCGGGGCCGACTCGCCAATCAGTGCCTGCACCCCCGACTTCTGGGCCTCGCGCTCCTGGTAAAACGACAGCGTGCGCTCCATGCGGTCGGTGGCCAGGGCCTTGTCCAGCAGCAGTTTGAGCTCCGGCAGGGCCACCGGCTTGGTGACGTAGTGAAAAGCGCCCTCTTTCATCGCCACCACGGCGTCTTCGACGTTGCCGTAGCCGGTCATCATGATCACTTTCAGATCCGGCGCACTGATGCGCAGCTTCTGGATCAGGTCGTGACCACTCATGCCCGGCAACGAGTTGTCGGTCAGTACCACGTCAGGAGCGAAAGAACCCAATTGCTCCAGTGCATCTTCAGCCGAGTGGCAGACGGTCACCTCGAAGTCCTTGCGCTCCAGGTAAGTCTGAATATTCTCGGCGAGGATTTCGTCATCCTCGACCAGCAGAATGCTGTGCTCCATACTCCCCTCCCGTTGCCACTCTGAAATTGAGACAAACGCGGGTTCCTTCCTGCTCCCGGCTGGTCAGTTCGACCGAACCGTCAAACCGCTCCATTATTCTTTTGACCAGGGCCAGGCCAACGCCCAATCCGCCTTGTTTGGTGGTGAAAAACGGCTTGAAGACCATTTGCTGTTGTTGTTTGGACATCCCCTTGCCGGTGTCGGTCAGGATCATGCTCACGTCGCCAGGAACCGAGGAGTCGATCTCGATCTTCAGCACGCCCCCTTTGGGCATGGCTTCCAGTGCATTGGCAAACAGGCTATTGAGTATTTGCGTGAGCAGCACCTGTTGGCTGACGACCGGTGGCACGCTGGCGGGAGAAAAGCGCACCTCGACGTTCGAACGTTTGATCAAGGACTCAAAGGCACTCAAGGTGTCTTCCAGGGCCAGTACCAGGTCGACCGTTTCGAAGTCGTCATTCATCGGTCGCAACGACACCAGCAATTCACGGACCCAACGCGACATGCGGTCGACCTGACTGATGATGTCGCCAATGTTTTTCTGTGCGGTCTGGCTGGCGATGTCCTGGGCCAGTTCGGCGCTGGAACGGATGTTCGCCAGCGGATTGCGCAGGCTGTGGGCCACCGCCGAGGACATTTCCCCCAGGGCGACAAAGGTTTCGTTGGCGATCAGTTGTTTTTGCTGGCTCTGCAGCAGTATTGCCGCGCGCCGGACGATCCAGAACAGCCCCAGGTAAATGGCCGCCCCACCGATCAGGGTGGCCAGCCAGATCGCCTTGAAGCCACGCTGGATGCGTTCCACCAGGTCCACCGGTTCCTTGTAGATCTCCACCATGGCAATCACTTTGCTTCTGTCGGCGTTGAACATCGGAATGTAGTTCTCGACGAACAGGTATTCCGGTTCGCGCAGCAGACGCTGTTCGGGACGTTCCTCATCGATCTGGTGGTAGCTGGTGGACACCGGCGATTTCATTTCGAAGGACTCGTCCAACTCACTGTCGTCTTCGATGCGCACGCCGATCAACTCGGCGTTGGTCGACCAGACCACGGTGCGGTCCAGGGCATATACCGTCGCCAGCAGGATGTCCGGCAGATGCTCCACATGGTCGAGAAACTCGACGCGCGCGGCGGCCCGGGATTCGGGGTTGATGTCGGGATCGGCATGGTCCAGGCGCGGGTCGAGCATTTCACCCATGGTTCTGCCCGGCAGAATCCCGGCATGACGGATTTCGGCCTCGCCAATGGATTGAATGAACTGCGCGGTCAGCATTGAATCGCGCTCGATGCTTTCATCGACCACAAAGCGCGTGGAGATGTAACCCAGCCCCAACGCCACCGCGGCAATGATGAAAAAGCTTGCCAGGGAGAACCAGCGGAGCAGGTTGAACTGCGGCCGCCACCCCTTGCGCGGTGCTGCCGGAGCCTGCGGCGCAGCTACTTTTTGTTGTTCCAGTATCTGCATGGCGGTGTCCTGGATGCTTGAAATCGAGCCTGTTCAGCCGCTGTCTGCATCAGTGTAGGTGGCATTGATAGCAACTGACTGGCCAATGTAATTTTCTTGACACTATTGCGCCTGGCTCATCTCGGGTTGCGCGACCGAATGATGGTGCTCAGGCTCCTCGTTACCACTGGCCGCTGGCGAATGCTGACGGTCAGTCTCTTCATGCAGGAAATCGATGATGGACCGGGCGGAATGCTCATCCAGCCGCAGGTTGGGCATCGGGATCCTGTTGTAGCTATCGAACAGTTCCATCGCAATCGGGTCCTTTTCCACGAGCATGCGATCCGGTTCGCGGATCCAGCGGATGAGCCAGGCCAGTTCGCGCCTATGGGTCACGCCGATGAGGTCCGGGCCGATGCTGCGCAAGCCGATGCCCTGTCCATCCAGCGGACCGAGGCTGTGGCAAGACGCGCAACGGGTGCGGAACAGCTCTTCGCCATTGCTCGGCGGGCGGATTTGCGGAGCATCGGCGTAGCTTTCTTCGACGCTGGGCTGCTTCCAGTTCTGCAGGGTATTGGCCAGTTGGTCGGCCAGCATCCACGGGTTTTCGAACGGCGAGGCTTTCATCCAGCGGCCCGTTTCCTGGTTGCCGACGATCAGGCTCAGGTTGTGGTCCTTGTTGCGCCCGTTATCGATGCCTTCAATGAACAATCCCAGTTTCTTGCGCAGATCGGTGACGTCGGCGAACTCCCCGGTGAGGAATTTCCAGCCCGGCCCGACCTGGAAGCGTTGCGCATAAGCCTTCAGCACTTCGGGTGTATCACTCAGAGGGTCGATGCTGATGGAATAGAAGAAGATGTCCTTGCCGACCCGATCCCCCAGCAATTTCTGCACCTGGCGCAGGCGCGCGGTTTCCAGCGGGCAGGAGTCACTGCACGAGGTGAAGATGAAGTTGATCACCACCACCTTGCCTTTGATCATGTCATCGAAAAAACGCAGCTGCTGGCCGTCCTGGTCAGTCAGCAGGGTGTTGGGGAAATAGTTGCCGCCCCACGGGGTATCGGCTTCAGCGACAGCGGGTACGGGAGTGGATGCCGGAGCAGGTTCGGGCGTCGATAATGGCTGGCTGGCGACCAGCAGCTGGCTGGCCAGCAAACCGGTCACCAGCATCAGCACCAGGTGCATGCCCAAGGCCCGCGAGCGTGGTGAATGCAGCTTCAAAGGCGTAAACGCTCCTGAACGCTTGAAGTTGTAGCGCGCTTTTTTTGCCATCACCAGCCGCCTCGCAATCGTGTAGGAGGTGATGGTGACGATGCAAGGACCTCGCCAACTTTTTGACTGACTTATATAAAAGCATTAACACTCGATAAAACAATGACTTATCAAAATCAATATGCCATTGACCATGGAAATGACCGGGGACTGACCCCCACTAACGGGGAATGTTCATGGGGCCAACTTGAACGACAGACGAACAGTGGTGCCCGCGCCTTCGCGACTGTCGAGGGTCACTACACCACCAAAACGCTCCATGATCCGCTTGACCAGCACCAGCCCGACGCCCAGCCCGCCCTGCTTGGTGGTGAAGAACGGCCGGAAGGCCATGGTGCGCTGTTCTTCGCTCATGCCTTTGCCGGTATCGCTCACCCTCACGCTGACGCGCTGCGCATCTGGCGGCTCGATCTGGATGGTCAGCGTACCGCCGTTGTCCATGGCTTCCACCGCGTTGGACAGCAGGCTGTTGAGGATCTGGGTCAGTTGCACCTGCTGGCTCAGGACCATGGGCGTCTGGTCCGGCTCGAACACCACGTTGACCCTGGCCTTGCTGATCTGGTGCTCGAAAGCCATCAGGCTGTCATGCAGTGCCGCCACCAGGTTCACGGGCTCAGCCTCGTCATTGAGCGGTCGCAGGGACTGGAGCAAATCCCGGACCCATGTCGACATGCGATCGACCTGGCTAATGATGTCGTTGATATTCCCGTGTGCCGGACCGTTGTCGAACTCTATCGCCAGCTCGGCGCTTGAACGGATGGTCGCCAACGGATTGCGCAGACTGTGGGCGACCGCCGAGGACATTTCCCCCAGGGCCACAAAGGTTTCGTTGGTGATCAATTGCTTCTGCTGCGTCGCCAGCAGGATCGCTGCCCGCCGCACGATCCAGTACAGGCCCAGGTAAATCAGACCGCCGCCCAGGGCGGTCGCCAGCCAGATCAGCACCAGGCCGCGCTCCATGCGGTTGATCAGGTCCTGCGGTTCCTTGTATACCTCGACCATCGCCGTGACGGTGCGGCCATCGACATCGAACAGGGGAATGTAGTTTTCGATGAAGAGGTATTTGGGTGGCACCCTGAACTTCTGCTCCATGCGGGTTTTGTCGACATCGTGGTAGCTGGTCGACACAGGTAGCTTCGAGCTGAACGCCCGCTCAAGGTCCTCATCGCCTTGGATCGTGGTGCCCGTCAAGGCCGGGTTGGTCGACCAGATCACCATGCGGTCGGGGGCATAGATGTTGACCAGGATCACGTCCGGCAAATTTTCGATATGGTCGAGGAAATCACCACGGGCACTGGCGCGGGCCAGCGGGTCGACGTCTGGAAAGTCCTTGTCTTTTCGTGGGTCGAGCAAGTCGCCCATGGTCCGGATGTTGGGAATCGGTGCATGGCGCACCTCGGCCCACGCAATCGCCTGAATGAATTGTGAGGTCAATAGCGCATCGCGCTGCACGCTTTCGGTAATCACGAACCGCGTGGATACCGCCCCCAGCGCCACCGCCACAGTCCCGATCACCGCCATGCTGACCAGCGAAAACCAGCGCAGCAGATCGAACGGCTGCTTGCGCGTGTTCAAGCGGACTTCGCTTTCGGTCGCAAGCACTTTGGCGATTGTGGTCATGGACACGGTTCCCGGTTTACCCCCCTATAGGTTTATAGCCCACCCATGGCGGTTTGCCCGAACCTGGGTACTGCGACTCCCCATCCGCCCCGCCGCCCAATCCACCCCCAATGTTGGGGAAAACCGCCCGATCTCGAACTTTCCAGTCTGTCACCCGCGACTGCGCCAACGCCTGTAGTTCGGGCCTATCACGGGCGTTTTCGCTGATTGGTATGGAAGTTGCCAAACTCCCAGCCAACTGACCCATCCCCAAGGGGCAGGTACTTCGATAGAGGGAATACTCATGCACCCTTTACTGTGCAAAACCGCGACCGCCCTGGTTTTTACCGCTCTAGCCCAAGGCATTGCCCAGGCAGCGCTGTTTGCCGTAGACCCCGGACCCTACCTGCCAGCCAATGGCAATTTCGCCGCCTGGTATCAGGATAGCCACGGCCGAACCCTTGACCTGTGCTTATCAAAGGCTGTCAGTTCCAGGGTTGCCAGCGCACCAGGCGCCCCGACTTACATGTGCTCGTTGATCCCTAATCCCGGCATTTTCGATGACACCAAACCTTTGGTCTTCCCGACCAATTTCCCCGACGAAGCGTTCTGGGCTACAGGCGAAACGACCATCGTCGATGCCGCCCGAGGCATCGACCTGACCTATGTGTCGGCGCTCGAAGCCGCCTTCAGTGGCGGTGATCCACTGGAGGGCGACCAGATCAGCTTCGCCCGTATCCGTATTCGCATCGACGTGCCTACCGCCGGCACTTATGTCATCACCCACCCCTACGGCGTCGAAGTGTTCAATGTCGACACCCCCGGCCGACGGGCGATCAATATGACCCGGGACATCGGCATCGGTGCGCCAAAAACCTACGATGGTGCGCTCAAAGGCGACGTCGGGCCGTTTCTGCGCAGCGTCAATGGCCCCTATACCGAGACCAATCCGACCACGGGCCAGGCCGAACAGTTCGTCGGCGATCCGAACCTCAATGAAGCGGTCACCGGCAGCCCGTTCAACACCAACTACGTGCGCATCGAAGGCCCCAATGGCCTGGACTTGCGCACCACCCTCTTTGCCGTTTCCGGCAAGTTGTCGTCGGTGGTCCGGCCAACCCCGGTGATCGCCGAGCGCAGCACCTACTCGCGGCATGCCGGTACCAGTGCACCGGTGGCCCAGCAGGACGTGTTCGTGCTGGCCCCGCCACCACCGGCCACTGTGACCCTGGCCAGCAACAACCCGGTCCTGAACTTCACCGAAGCGAACACCACCGGCCACTGGTATGCGCAGTCACCGAACGATCCGACGCTGCCGAGCACCTTGCAGGTAACCGCCGACAACCACCTGGCCATCGCCAGCAGCACGCCGACCACCCTGCCCATGCCGCTGACCGACCTGGTGACGATCTCACGTGCCGAATACAGCCTGAGCACCGGGCAAATCACCATCACGGCCTCGACCAGCGATGAAACGTCGCCACCGGTACTCACCGCTACCACTGGCACCGGTCTCGCCATCGGCGCCCTGAGTGGCGACGGTGCAGTGAAAAGCCTGGCCACCGGCATCTCGCCGATTCCGCCAGCCCAGGTTCGCGTGACGTCATCCAATGGCGGCAGCGATACCGAAGAAGTGGTCATCGTGCAATGAACGCTCACATGCCCAGATCCTCATCAGGAGGCATCATGAACAATTGGCCACGCCTGGCGCTCAACGCCCTGGGACTGACTCTATCGCTGTCCGGCAGTGCTTTCGCGCAACTTGCCGCCGTCGATCCCGGCCCTTACACCTTTGCCACCGGGAAATTCCCGATCTGGTATCAGGACCAGAACCAGCTGTCGATGGAGCTGTGCCAGTCCCGAGCCGTCAGCACACGGGTGCCAGCCAGTGTGCCACCGGCCTACATGTGCACCCTGTTGCCGACACCAGGCATTTTCGACGACACCCTGCCAATGGTGTTCCCGGATAACTGGCCAGACGAAGCCTTCTGGTTCCTCGCCGAGACCAGCATCCCCAACAACGCCGCCGGCTATGGCATGGACGCTTATGTCGCCGGGATCGAGGCTGCCTTTGCTGGCGGTAATCCGGTCGACGGCGACCAGATCAGCTTCGCGCGGATTCGTATGCGGGTGAACATTCCCACTGCCGGGACCTACACCATTACCCACCCCTACGGCGTGGAAACGGTCAACGTCACCACCCCAGGCCGTCGTGCGATCAACATCACCCGGGACGTCGGCGTCGGTGCACCGGGGGTTTTCAGCGGTGCAGTGAACGGAGCGATCGGGCCGTTCCTGCGCAGCGTCAACGGCCCCTATACCGCGGTGAACCCGGACACCGGCGCCATCGAGACCTTCGTCGGCGACCCGAACCTCACCGAAGCCGTGACCGGCAGCCCCAACAACACCAACTTCGTGCGCATCCAGGGTCCGGCCGGGACCATCCAGACCAACCTCTTCACCCTGTCCGGCAAGGTGCTCGACAACCGCGCGCAAACCGCGGTGGACATGACCCGAGCCACCTACCGCCGCACAGCAGGCACGGGCGGCAACACCACCCGGGTCGAAGTGTTTGCCAAAGCCGCCAACGGTTCGACCCTGTGCTTCCGTGAAAGCATCGCGCTGGTGCCCGGCCCGCCTGTATCGCCTTGCCAGACCAACATGCTGAGCGATAACAACGGCGTGTTCTTCGCCCAACATCTGCTGACCAACGCAACCGTGCCTCCGGTCGTGGTGGTCACTGCCACCAACCCGGCAGGGACCACCCGCCCGACCGCGGTGTCGAGCAAGCTCTCGGACGTGGTGAAAATCCAGACCGCCCTTTACAACTGGAGCAACCACAGCCTGCTGATCGAGGCCACCTCCACAGACGAAGTGGTGGTACCGGACATGGTCGCCCAGGGCTACGGAAGGCTATCGAAAACCGGCACCCTGCAACGCCTGACGGTGGCTGACCTGAGCCAACCCCCTGCAACCGTTACGGTGAAATCCGCTGCCGGCGGCAGTGACACCGAGCCGGTCGTAGTGGTCGGTACCGCACCGGACACCGGCGCGAACCAGGCACCGATCTCCGTCGCCGATACCGGCAGCACCAGCTTCGGCGTGCCGATCACCCTCAACCTGCTGGCCAACGACAGGGACCCGGACGGCAATACGCCGCTGAGCATTACCGCGCTGACCCCGCCGACCGCCGGCCAGGGCACCGTAGCATTGAGCGGCACTACGGCGGTGGTCTACACCCCTCCCGCTGTGGTCAACGCGCCGCTGACCACGACCTTCACCTACAAGGCCCAGGACGTCAAAGGCCTGGCCTCGACGACGGCGGCAACCGTGACCATCACCGTGGCGCCTAACCGGCCACCGGTGGCAGTCGCCGATGCCGTCACCACACTGGGTGTGGCGATTCCAATCAACGTGCTGGCCAACGACACCGATCCGGAAGGCAACCTGCCGCTAGCGGTCGCCAGCTTCACTCAACCACCGACAGGTCGCGGCATCGTCAGCAGTAACGGCACAGTGCTCACCTACACCCCACCGGCCACCTTCCCCACGGCCTTCACCACGACCTTCACCTACATCGCCCGGGACAGCTTCGGTGCCCAGTCGACGTCGCCGGCCACGGTCACGGTGCAGGTCTCGCCACGGCCTGTTGCGGAAACCTTCGCAGTGACTACCGCAACGGTGAGCGCCCGCTCCAACAACCGCTTCACCTGGAACTTTGCCGGTACCTCATCGGTGACCACCGGCAACACCATCACCATCAAGGTCACCACTCCGACCGGACTGGTCACCCTGGGCACCACCGCCGTACCGGCGAACGGTCGCTGGAAGCTGACGGTGAACAACACCACCACGGTCGTTCCGTCAGCGAACCCGACCGCCACGGTCAGCTCGTCCCAAGGCTCCGTGCAGACGGTGCCGGTGATCGCCAACTGAGCCTGCGCCCCATCAGCCACGCTGGCTGATGGGGCTGGCTTCAACCCTATGGAAAACCGCGACCTCGGGTGGGGGGCAGCTTACGCTTTGAAGGTGTACATATCCGGATCTTTGGTAATGGCGGCTTATGGTTCCGCCCTTACGGCGGGTTACTTGGAAGAGCGGAGCGCCGCCCGGCCCCAAGTAACCAAGGGCTCTTGCCCCTGACGTTCGGCCTCTCGAGGGGGCAAGAAGATCAAAAGCCAAAGCAAAAGCGAGGCGGCCTGCTGGCCGGCCTGTTCGCAATTGAACGCGTTCCCCTGTAGGAGCGTGCTTGCTCGCGAAAAACGCCGAGACACCGCGGGGATTCAGGCAGACCGCGTCATCGTTGACGTGCATCGCGAGCAAGCTTGCTCCTACAATGGGTCGGCGTAGACCCACGCTTTTCACCATTCATTGCATGCAGGTCGCGCGCAGCCGACCGGAGGGCAATGCCCCCGGATGAATGCCGGAGCGAAGGAACCCCGAGCCCCGGCGAGGGGCCAGACGTTCGGGGCGAGCGTTTTTTTTTGCTTACTTTTTTTGAGGCGTTTGTCAAAAAAAGTGAGTCGCCGTAAGGGCGAAACCATCAGCCGCCGTTACCCAAGCAACGGATATGCACTCAGCCCCACAACCTGATTAGCGCACCAACCGCTCGGCCAACGCCTTGGCCTGGCTCGCCACATCGGTGACGGCAGTACTTTCCCACCACATGCCACGCAACGGCGGCCCCATGGCAAACAGACGGCGGGCCGGCTGCCCCTCGGCGTTCAGGACCGCGCCATCAACCTCTGCCGCGATGCCCAGGGCCAACGGCCCCGGCTGCACCAGGCCTCGGGCAAGCAGTTGCCGGGGCAACGGTCGCGCGACCCGGCGCCAGTCGTATTCGATACCGCTGGAGTTGATCAGGGCGGCACCGCTGACCACACAGGTCTGCGCCTCGCCGCGCCGCCGAAGGCGGATACTCACCCCGCCATTCATCGCAGGCTCAAGGCCCTTGTACGAGGCTGCGTGAATACGTAGCCGCCCTTCTTTATACAAGCGTTCCACCAATTCGGCGCTCAGAGGTGGCGAGCGGTGGTGATGACTTTCCCACCACGGCCGCACATGCCGCACGAACTGCCGACGCTGCTCATCCGTCGCCTGATGCCACAAGCGGCCAATGTGTGCTCGCACCGTGTCCAGTGGCGCCTGCCAATCGATGCCCTGGGCGATGGCGTCCCGGCAGTGTCGACGCAGCTCGCGCATCAACTGGCGGGGTGTGCGGATGCTCGGGTCCTCAGCGAGAAAATCCACCCAGGCCGGTGGCTGGCGCCGCACATGGGGCAACAGTCCATGGCGGGAAAACACTTCGATCGGCCCACGGTGTCCGGCCTGTTCAAGGGACACCACGGCGTCGACCATGGTCAGGCCCGAGCCGATGATCATGACCGTCGATTGCGGATCGAGTTGCTGCATGGCCGCCACATCCCACGGATCGAGGGCCGCCGCGTTCAAACCACTGGACCGGGTTTGTGGCGTGCGCGCGGCGGGAAACATCCCGGTGGCCAGTACCGCAAAAGCGCCCTGCACGCATCGGCCATCGCTCAGGGTCAATCGTACGGCGTCGGCATCGGTTTGCAGATCGACCACCTCGGCCTGCACATGCCCGACCGTCGAACCGTTCAAGGCACCCACCGCCTGCGCTTCCGCCAGGCGCTGCCGGGCATACAGGCCGAAAACGCCCCGCGGTGGAAACAGCTCGCTGACCGGTACGTGCTGCTGATCCGATTCCGGCCAGCCGCCCGCCTCGATGTACTCGGTCAACCATTGGGTCAGGTCGTCGGCGTTGTCCGGGTCGACACTCATCCGCGCCGCATTGCCGTTGAGCGTATGGCCCGGCTCCACCGCGCTGTAGGCTTCGCCCCGCCCCAGCTCGGCCCGGGGCTCGATCACCAGCACCCGGCGCTGGCCCGGCAAACGCATCAACTGCGCCGCCAGCATCGCGCCACTGAGGCCGCCGCCGACAATCAGGATGTCCGCGTCATTGGTCAAGGTCTGGTCCATCGTGCACTCCCTGTTCAGATCACTACATTTCGCACAAACCGCGCCGCCACTGCGCCGTCGTTGCGATAACAGTGCGGCTGGTTGCTGGCGAACATGAAGAATTCACCTGCCGCAATATGCTGTGGCTGGTCGCCGAGCATAACGGTCAGGCAACCTTCAAAGACATAAATCTGCTCGCTCCAGCCATCGGCGTCCGGCTCCGACGGATACACCTCGCCCGGTTGCAGGCACCACTCCCACTGCTCGACTTCGCGGCTGGCCTGGGCCTTGGAAAGCAGCACCGCCTTGCTGCCGGGAATCGTGCCGGTCCAGGCCAGTTCATTGATACGGCTCGGATCGCGGGCGTCGGGGGCCTGGATCAAATCACTGAAGGCAACGTCGAGGGCTTCGGCCACCCGGTCGAGGGTGGTCAGGCTGACGTTCTTTTCCCCCGCCTCGATCGCCACCAGCATTCGACGGCTGACACCGGACTTTTCCGCCAGCGCGGTCTGGCTCAGGTCGGCGGCATGACGCAAGCGACGGACGTTTTGACTGACGTGCTGGAGGACCGATGCCCGTTGGGTAGAATCTTTGTGCACTATATTGCTCACTGAGTGGGGTTGGGCAGTATACTGCGCAACATTCGGCGCATTGTGCGTCTCCCTCCAGTAGCGTGCAAGGTCATGACGTCGGTGAATTCCCCAAAGGCTTCCTCCCGTTTTACAAGGTTCAGCAAGGCCGAATGCGTGCTGGTGCTGATCACGATGGTCTGGGGCGGTACCTTCCTGCTGGTGCAGCATGCGATGACCGTCAGCGGCCCGATGTTTTTCGTCGGCCTGCGCTTTGCCGCCGCCGCGAGCATTGTCGCGCTGTTTTCCTGGCGCCACCTGCGCGACCTGACCCTGTTCGAACTCAAGGCCGGGTCATTCATCGGCGTGGCGATCATGCTCGGCTACGGCTTGCAGACGGTCGGGTTGCAGAGCATTCCCAGCAGCCAATCGGCGTTCATTACCGCGCTGTATGTCCCGTTTGTGCCGTTGCTGCAATGGCTGGTGCTGGGACGGCGTCCGGGGTTGATGCCCAGCATCGGCATCATGCTGGCCTTTACCGGGCTGATGCTGTTGTCCGGGCCGGCCGGTGCGTCGTTCAACTTCAGCCCCGGTGAAATCGCCACCTTGATCAGCGCCGTGGCCATCGCGGCCGAGATCATCCTGATCAGCACCTATGCCGGCCAGGTCGATGTGCGCCGGGTGACAGCGGTACAACTGGCGGTCACTTCGGTACTGTCGTTCCTGATGGTGGTGCCGACCAACGAAGCGATTCCGGACTTCTCCTGGTTGCTGCTGTGCAGCGCACTGGGCCTTGGGGCCGCGAGTGCGGCGATTCAGGTGGCGATGAACTGGGCACAGAAAAGCGTGTCACCGACCCGCGCCACCCTGATCTATGCCGGTGAGCCGGTATGGGCCGGGATAGTCGGGCGCATCGCCGGGGAACGCCTGCCGGCGATTGCCCTGGTCGGCGCCGGATTGATTGTGGCGGCGGTGATTGTCAGCGAGTTGAAGACCAAGGGTAAGACGGCTGCGGTCGAGGAAGAGCTGGAACAGGAAACACAGGGTTAAGCTGTAGCCTCTGTTTTGTCTGTTGAATGACTTTCGCGAGCAGGCGGTGTGGGTTTTTGAAGGTGTACATATCCGTTTCTGCGGTAACGGCGGCTTATGGTTCCGCCCTTACGGCGGGTTACTTGGAAGAGCGGAGCACCGCCCGGCCCCAAGTAACCAAGGGCTCTTGCCCCTGACGTTCGGTGCCTCAAGGGGGCAAGAAGATCAAAAGCAAAAGCAAGGCGGCCTACTGGCCGGCCTGATCGCAATTGAACGCGTTCTCCTGTAGGAGCGAGCTAGCTCGCGAAAAACGCCAGGACAACGCGGGCATTCAGACAGCCCGCGTCATCGTTGACGACCATCGCGAGCAAGCTCGCTCCTACAGAAGAGAGAAGAGCAGAGCAAAAGTAGGTCGGCATACCCCCACGCTTTTCACCATTCAACAGGCCGAGCGTTAGCTCGCCTGCAGCTCTTGATCTTGATCCACCCGCCCCCTCGGCAGGCTGAGTGGAGGTGTTCATCCGGGGAATGGCGCGCAGCGCCGTTCGACGCAGTCGAACTCATTGCATGCAGGTCGCGCGCAGCCGACCGGAGGGCAATGCCCCCGGATGAATGCCGGAGCGAAGGAACCCCGAGCCCAGGCGAGGGGCCGGACGTAAGGGGCGAGACCTTTTGGTTCCTTTTGGGGCGTTTGCCAAAAGGGACTCGCCGTAAGGGCGAAACCGCCAGCCGCCGTTACCAAAAAATCAGATATGTACCCCCTCGACAATAATCACCTCAGCCAAAGCCACGCCTTCGCGATACCCCCTAGCCTCCTGATACAACGCCGAGTGATAGCAAGCCACCGCCTGCTCATAGGAATCAAACTCGATCACCACACTGCGTTGCGGCGTCGATCGGCCTTCCATCGCCTCGCTACGCCCACCCCGCGCCAGAATCCGACCGCCATACAAGGCAAACGCCTTCGGCGCGCGCTGCGTGTATTGGCTGTATTGATCGGGATCAGTGACATCCACATGAGCAATCCAGTACGCCTTCATAGTGACCTCTCGGTTTATTTTGTATTATGGTATACCACATTATCCATCCAACAAAAACCGAGACTCCAGCATGGCCTTCAACAGCATCGAAGAAATCATCGAAGATTACCGCCTCGGCAAAATGGTCCTGCTGGTCGACGACGAAGACCGGGAAAACGAAGGCGACCTGTTGCTGGCCGCCGATTGCTGCACACCCGAGGCGATAAGCTTCATGGCCCGTGAAGCCCGCGGCCTGATCTGCCTGACCTTGACCGACGAACACTGCAAACGCCTGGGCCTGGAGCAGATGGTGCCGAGCAATGGCAGTGTGTTCAGCACCGCATTCACCGTGTCCATCGAGGCCGCCGTCGGTGTGACCACCGGCATCTCCGCTGCAGATCGTGCCTGCACCATCGCCGCCGCCGTCGCCGCCAACGCCGGCCCCGCCGACATCGTGCAACCCGGTCATATCTTCCCGTTGCGCGCCCGCGAAGGCGGCGTGCTGACCCGCGCCGGTCATACCGAGGCCGGTTGCGACCTGGCCCGCCTGGCCGGCTTCACGCCCGCTTCGGTGATCGTCGAAGTGATGAACGACGACGGCACCATGGCCCGCCGCCCCGACCTGGAAGTGTTTGCACGCAAGCACGGGATCAGGATCGGCACCATCGCCGACCTGATCCACTACCGCCTCAGCACCGAACACACCATCGTGCGCATCGGTGAACGTGATCTGCCAACCGTACACGGCACCTTTCGTCTGATCACCTTTGAGGATCGCATCGAAGGCGGTGTCCACATGGCCATGGTCATGGGCGATCTGCGCCGCGATGAGCCGACGCTGGTGCGCGTGCATGTGATTGACCCGTTGCGCGACCTGGTCGGTGCCGAGTACAGCGGGCCGAGCAACTGGACCTTGTGGGCGGCCTTGCAGCGTGTCGCCACCGAAGGCCACGGCGTGGTGGTGGTGCTGGCCAATCACGAATCCTCGCAAGCGTTGCTCGAACGTGTGCCGCAATTGACCCAGTCATCCCGGCAATTCAGCCGTTCGCAGTCGCGGATCTACTCGGAGGTGGGCACCGGTGCGCAGATCCTGCAAAACCTTGGCGTGGGCAAGCTGCGCCACCTTGGGCCGCCGCTGAAATATGCGGGCTTGACCGGCTACGACCTGGAGGTGGTGGAGAGTATTCCATTCGCGGGTTGACGCATCCCCTGTGGGAGCGGGCTTGCTCGCGAAGAGGCCGGTACATCCAACATCTTCGTTGACTGTTACACCGCCTTCGCGAGCAAGCCCGCTCCCACAGGAAGAATGTGTCGACGCTGAAAATTGCGTTTTTGGCTGATAGCCGGTACGGCAAAGTGCTTGCACAAAGTTTGGAATACCATAATATGATATTCCATAGACCGGACAGTCGAAGCTGACTTGACGGACCTGTTGCTCCCGATAGGCGGGCACTCAAAAGCCCCGCTCATAAACACAACAATGAGGGCGTGAAAATGGTGTTGAACAAACGTGCGACCGCGGTTCTTTTTGCGGGACTGCTGAGTGTGACCAGCCAGGCATTGCTGGCGGCTGAAAGCGTCAACTTCGTGAGTTGGGGCGGCAGCACCCAGGATGCGCAAAAGCAGGCCTGGGCCGATCCGTTCAGCAAAGCCACCGGCATCACCGTTGTGCAGGATGGCCCGACCGACTACGGCAAGCTCAAGGCCATGGTCGAAAGCGGCAACGTGCAGTGGGACGTGGTTGACGTCGAAGCCGACTTCGCCCTGCGCGCCGCCTCCGAAGGCTTGCTCGAACCCCTCGATTTCAAAGTCATCGAACGTGACAAGATCGACCCGCGTTTTGTCTCCGATCACGGCGTCGGCTCGTTCTTCTTCTCCTTCGTCCTCGGCTACAACGAAGGCAAGCTCGGCGCCAGCAAACCTCAGAACTGGTCCGCCCTGTTCGACACCAAGACCTACCCCGGCAAACGCGCCCTGTACAAATGGCCAAGCCCTGGCGTGCTCGAACTGGCGCTGCTGGCCGATGGCGTGCCGGCCGACAAGCTCTACCCGCTGGACCTGGACCGCGCGTTCAAAAAACTCGACTCCATCAAGAAAGACATCGTCTGGTGGGGTGGCGGCGCGCAGTCGCAGCAACTGCTGGCCTCCGGTGAAGCAAGCATGGGCCAGTTCTGGAACGGCCGGATTCATGCGCTGCAGGAAGACGG
This sequence comes from Pseudomonas sp. Pseusp16, assembly GCF_047324915.1. Lineage (NCBI taxonomy): Bacteria > Pseudomonadati > Pseudomonadota > Gammaproteobacteria > Pseudomonadales > Pseudomonadaceae > Pseudomonas > Pseudomonas sp. Pseusp16. The sequence continues at coordinate 2,435,118 of NZ_CP168522.1, forward strand.
CGCCCCGGTCGGCGTAAGCTGGCAGCAGAACCTGGTCATGGCCGACATCCTGGTCATTCCCAAGGGTTCGAAAAACAAGGACGCGGCGATGAAGTTCCTGGCCAACGCCAGCAGTGCCAAGGGTCAGGCGGACTTCTCCAACCTGACCGCCTACGCCCCGGTCAACGTCGACAGCGTGGCGCGCCTGGATTCGGTGCTGGCCCCTAACCTGCCGACCGCTTACGCAAAGGATCAGATCACTCTTGATTTCGCGTACTGGGCCAAGAACGGTCCGGCCATCGCGACACGGTGGAACGAATGGCTGGTCAAATGAAAATGACGGCAACCGCGTCTCATCCATCCACCGCCACCGGGAGCGCCACTGGCGCTGCCGGTTCGGCACCAGGCCAGCCCCTAGCCAGGCAACCCTCGCCGTCGCTGAAACAGCGTTGGCGTGGCGCCAGCAACCTGGTCCCGGCGCTGCTGTTTCTTGGCCTGTTCTTTCTCGCGCCGCTGATTGGCCTGCTGTTGCGCGGCGTGCTGGAACCGGTGCCGGGCCTGGGCAACTACGAGCAACTGTTCGCCAACTCGGCCTACGCACGGGTACTGCTGAACACCTTCTCGGTGGCCGGCCTGGTGACGTTGTTCAGCCTGTTGCTGGGCTTCCCGCTGGCCTGGGCGATCACCCTGGTGCCGCGCGGCTGGGGTCGCTGGATCCTGAACATCGTGCTGCTATCGATGTGGACCAGCCTGCTTGCCCGCACCTACTCCTGGCTGGTGTTGCTGCAAGCCTCCGGGGTGATCAACAAGGCGCTGATGGCGCTGGGCATCATCGATCAACCGCTGGAGATGGTGCACAACCTCACCGGCGTGGTGATAGGCATGAGCTACATCATGATCCCGTTCATCGTGCTGCCGTTGCAGGCGACCATGCAGGCCATCGACCCGATGATCCTGCAGGCAGGTTCCATCTGCGGCGCCAGCCCCTGGACCAACTTCTTCCGGGTGTTCCTGCCGCTGTGCCGGCCGGGGCTGTTCTCCGGCGGCCTGATGGTGTTCGTGATGTCCCTCGGTTACTACGTGACCCCGGCCTTGCTGGGCGGCGCGCAGAACATGATGCTCCCCGAGTTCATCATTCAGCAGGTGCAGTCGTTCCTCAACTGGGGCCTGGCCAGCGCCGGCGCCGCGTTGCTGATCGTGATCACGCTGGTGCTGTTCTACTTCTACCTGAAGCTTCAGCCGGAATCCCCGGTTGGCGCCAGCAACGCGAGGTAAGCCGTCATGCTCCTGACTCCCAATGCCATGAGCCGGCGCATGCGCTTCGGCCTGTATGCCACCACCGGGCTGATCGGGCTGTTCCTGCTGCTGCCGATCGTGTTCATCGTGCTGCTGTCGTTCGGTTCCTCACAATGGCTGGTGTTCCCGCCACCAGGCTGGACGCTGAAATGGTACGGCCAGTTCTTCTCCAATGCCGACTGGATGAACGCGGCGATGGCCAGCCTCAAGGTCGCGGTGCTGACGACGTTCTTCGCCGTCGCATTGGGCCTGCCGACTGCGTTCGCCCTGGTTCGCGGCCGTTTCCCCGGCCGGGAAATGCTCTACGGCCTGTTCACCCTGCCGATGATCGTGCCCCTGGTGATCATTGCCGTGGCGGTGTACGCGCTGTTCCTGAAACTCGGCTACACCGGGACCATGTTCGCCTTCGTGGTCAGCCACGTCATCGTCGCGCTGCCGTTCACCATCATCTCGATCATCAACTCGCTGAAGCTGTTCGATCAGTCGATCGAGGATGCGGCGGTGATCTGCGGCGCCTCGCGCCTGCAAGCGGTGTTCAAGGTGACCTTCCCGGCGATCCGTCCGGGCATGGTGGCCGGCGCCCTCTTCGCCTTCCTCGTCTCGTGGGATGAAGTGGTGCTGAGCGTGATGATGGCCAGCCCGACCCTGCAAACCCTTCCCGTGAAAATGTGGACCACCCTGCGCCAGGACCTGACGCCCGTGATCGCCGTCGCCTCGACGCTGCTGATCGGCCTCTCGGTATTGGTCATGGTGATCGCCGCCGCTCTGCGCCGGCGCAACGAAATCAGCGCCTGAGCGCCAGGAGTACGACATGAGTGCAGTGATCAAAGATTCCGCGCAGCAAAATGACAAGCCCCTGGTCAGCCTGCGTAACCTGAACAAGCACTACGGCGACTTTGCCGCCGTGGACAACATCTCGCTGGACATCAAGGACGGTGAATTCCTCACCTTCCTCGGTTCCAGCGGCTCGGGCAAAAGCACCACGCTGTCGATGCTTGCCGGCTTCGAAACCCCGAGCAGCGGCGAGATCCTGGTCAGCGGCCAGTCGCTGGTCAACGTGCCGCCGCACAAGCGCGACATCGGCATGGTGTTCCAGCGCTATTCGCTGTTCCCGCATCTGTCGGTGCGCGACAACATCGCCTTCCCGCTGGCAATCCGCAAACTCGCCGCCGCCGAACGTGACAAGCGCGTCGACGCGATGCTCAAACTGGTGCAGCTGGAGCAATTCGCCCATCGCCGCCCTTCGCAACTGTCCGGTGGCCAGCAGCAACGGGTCGCCATTGCCCGGGCACTGGTCTATGAGCCACGCATCCTGCTGATGGACGAACCGCTGGGAGCACTCGACAAAAAACTGCGCGAAGACTTGCAGGATGAACTGCGTCAGCTGCATCGGCGCCTGGGCATCACCATCGTCTACGTGACCCACGATCAGGAAGAAGCCATGCGCCTGTCCCAGCGCATCGCGATTTTCAGCCACGGCAAGATCGTCGGCCTGGGCAGCGGCTACGACCTTTACCAGAACCCGCCGAACGCCTTTGTCGCATCGTTCCTCGGCAATTCGAACTTCCTCAAGCTCAAGGCCCAGGGAAATGCGGTGGCAACGTTCGAAGGTCAGGCGCTGTCGATCCGGCTCACCGCCGGCCTGCAAACCAATCAGGACGTGCTGCTGATGGTGCGTCCGGAAAAAGCCCTGGCCCTGAGCAATGACCAGGCGATTGCCGAACCGCTGGCCGCCGGCTGGAACGAAGTCTCGGCCAAGGTCGTGGAAGTGCTGTTTCTCGGCGAAAGCCAGACCTGCAGCGTGGTCACCGCTGGCGGCACCTCGATGACGGTCAAGGCACTGTCCGCTGCCGGCATGCCGCTCAAGTCCGGTGACCCGGTGCGGGTGCGCTGGGCCACGGCGGACGCCTGCGTGTACACCGAATGGGCCGAAAGCGACCTGAACAAGGCCGCCGGCGCTCACTGATCCATTGGCCTGCGCGTGCGGGCCACTATAATGAGTCACCCTCGGGCCACCACAACGTCGGGTTGTGGTGGCCTTTTTTCTGGTTCTTTCACGGCTTTGGAGTTCACATCATTTTCGACTCGGACGCGGTCCCCTGTAGGAGCTGGCTTGTCGGGTCGCCGCATCGCAGCGATGGTCGTTAACGATAACGCTGTAAACCGGATAAACGCGGCGCACTGGAGTCCATCGCCGGCAAGCCGGCTCCTACAGGTATTGCGTTATCGGTGTTTCCCGAGAATGAGTGAAGAACCTTTTTTCTGTCGCCTGTAAGATAAATTGGACAACGGATTCCTAAAATCCCGGTTTAATGCTAAATAGTGCTCAGTATTTTTAACACCCGACCCTGTCGTGCCACACAGTGCAACGAGAATAACGATATGAATGTCCATTTCGAGAAAAGTGAAGTGTTTGGGACCCTCCACCTGCAAATGGCGGTGGCAGCATGATCGAAGTCACCGAAGTTTCCATTGCCGAGCTGCGCGCCGCGCTCGAATCCGGCCAGACTACCTCGGTTGAGCTGGTCCAGGCTTATCTTGCGCGAATCGACGCCTATGACGGCCCCGAAACCGCCACGGCGCTGAACGCAGTTGTAGTGCGCAACCCCGAGGCCCTCGCCGAAGCACAGGCCGCCGACGCCCGTCGCGCCAAGGGCCAGGTGCTGGGGCCGCTGGACGGCATCCCTTACACCGCCAAGGACAGTTATCTGGTCAAGGGCCTCACCGCCGCTTCCGGCAGCCCGGCCTTCAAGGACCTGGTCGCCTATCGCGATGCGTTCACCATCGAACGCCTGCGCGCCGCCGGGGCGATCTGCCTGGGCAAGACCAACATGCCGCCGATGGCCAACGGCGGGATGCAGCGCGGTGTCTACGGCCGTGCCGAAAGCCCGTACAACGCCGACTACCTCACCGCCCCTTTCGCTTCCGGCTCGTCGAACGGTGCCGGTACGGCGACCGCGGCCAGTTTCTCGGCCTTCGGCCTGGCGGAAGAAACCTGGTCGAGCGGCCGTGGCCCGGCCTCGAACAATGGTTTGTGCGCCTACACCCCCTCACGCGGGGTGATCTCGGTACGCGGCAACTGGCCGTTGACCCCGACCATGGACGTGGTCGTGCCGTTTGCCCGGACCATGGCCGACCTGCTCGAAGTGCTCGACGTGGTAGTGGCCGATGACCCGGACACCCGCGGTGACCTGTGGCGCTTGCAGCCTTGGGTGCCCATTCCGAAATCGTCTGAGGTACGCCCTGAATCCTATGCCGCGCTGGCGGCGAACAGCGAAGCGCTCAAAGGCAAGAAGTTCGGCATTCCGCGCATGTACATCAACGCCGACCCTGAAGCGGGCACTTCCGAAGCGCCGGGCATCGGCGGGCCAACCGGCCAGCGCATCAACACCCGTCCTTCGGTGATCGGGCTCTGGGAACAGGCGCGCAAGGCCCTCGAAGCCGCGGGTGCCGAAGTGCTCGAAGTGGACTTCCCGCTGGTTTCCAATTGCGAAGGCGATCGCCCTGGCGCACCGACCGTGTTCAATCGCGGCATCGTCTCCAAGGAATTTTTACACCATGAACTGTGGGACCTGACTGCCTGGGCCTTCGATGATTTCCTGCAAGCGAACGGCGATCCCAAACTGAATCGCCTCGTCGATGTCGACGGCCCGCAGATCTTCCCTCACGACCCGGGCACCCTGCCCAACCGCGAGGGCGACCTCGCCGCCGGCATGGACGAATACGTGCGCATGGCCGAACGCGGCATCACCCCGTGGGACCAGATCAGCACGGTGCCGGACGGCCTGCGCGGACTGGAAAAGACCCGCAAGATCGATCTGGAAGACTGGATGGATCGCCTGGGCCTCGACGCGGTGCTGTTCCCGACGGTCGCCGATGTGGGCCCGGCGAATGCCGATGTCGATCCGCAATCGGCAGATATCGCCTGGAGCAACGGCGTCTGGGTCGCCAACGGCAACCTCGCCATCCGTCACCTCGGCGTGCCAACGGTCACCGTGCCGATGGGCGTGATGCCGGACATCGGCATGCCGGTCGGCCTGACGTTTGCCGGTCGCGCCTATGACGACTCCAGGCTGCTGCACCTGGCGTCGGCGTTCGAGTCGACCGGCAGCAAACGCATGATCCCGCCGCGTACCCCGCCATTGGCGGCTGACCAACAGTAAAAAGGTTCTTTCACTGGTTTGGACGCTCCCTTGTAGGAGCTGGCTTGCCAGCGATGGTCGTTAACGATAACGCGTTCGAGCTGGATAAACGCGGCGTACTTGAGTCCATCGCCGGCAAGCCGGCTCCTACAGCTTCCCGGGATTATCAGGGATCAACCTGAGCCATCAGTTCCGGAATCGATTCCGGCCGATTGGCAAAACGCTGCGCCAGCACCGCACAGACCATCAGTTGAATCTGGTGGAACAGCATCAGCGGCAGGATCAGCACGCCAATGGTGCTACCGGCAAACAACACCTGCGCCATCGGCACACCGGTTGCCAGGCTTTTCTTCGAGCCGCAGAAGAGAATGGTGATGCGGTCTTCCTGATTGAAACCGAATGCCTTGCCCAGTACGGTCGAGGCCACCAGCACCAGCCCCAGGACCACGCAGCACGCCACCACCAGCCCGAGCAGATCCAGCAATGGAATCTGATGCCAGAGGCCCTCGATCACCGCCTCGCTGAACGCGCCGTAGACCACCAACAGAATCGAGCCCTGATCGACGAACTTCAGCCAGCTCTTGTTGCGCGCCACCCAGTTGCCAATCCAGCGCCGCGCGATTTGCCCGGCAATGAACGGCAGCAGCAACTGCACGCTGATCTTGAGGATGGCGTCGAGGGTCGAGGAGCCTTCGCCATGCACATTCAGCAGCAAGGTCACCAGCAACGGCGTGAGAAAAATCCCGAACAGGCTGGACGCCGCCGCGCTGCAAATCGCCGCCGGGATGTTGCCCCGCGCCAGTGAAGTAAAGGCAATCGCCGACTGCACCGTGGCGGGCAGCGCACACAGGTAAAGCATACCCATGTACAGGTCATTGCCAATCAGCGGCGACAGCAGCGGCTTGAGCGCCAGACCGAGCAACGGAAACACCACGAAAGTCAGGCTGAACACCAGCACATGCAGGCGCCAGTGCCCGGCACCGGCAATGATCGACTCGCGGGACAGCTTGGCGCCATGCAGGAAAAACAACAGCGCGATGGCGATGTTGGTCAACCAGCCAAAACCGACCGCAACCTGGCCGCTGGCGGGCAGCAGGCTGGCGAGCGTCACCACGCCGATCAGGGTCAGGGTGAAGTTGTCGGGTAACAAGCGGGGGCGAGTCATGGGTTTGATCATCCGGGGGTTGCCAGTACGTGAAAGCGACTCTAACGTGCTTGTGAATTACCGACTAACGCCGATGAGCCAGCAGATGCCGCCTAAAGGACATGACAAAAGTATCCGGCGCAGTATTCCCGGGCTGTCCAGCCTGCCACGGCCACTCTACGGCCGGACCGAATCGCTGCCCAATCGCGCATTGACCCGGCGCCACAGCCACCCTTGGGTGCAGCTGTCCTATGCGATCCAGGGCGTGCTCGAAATACAGACCGGCGCCGGGCGTTTCGTGGCCCCGCCGGAGCGTGCGGTGTGGATTCCGGCGGGCATGCCGCACCGGGTGTTCAGTTCGCCGCGTACGGAAATGCGCAGCCTGTACATCGACTGCAGCGTCTCGACTTGGGCGTCGCCGGGCTGTCATGTGTTGGGGGTCAGCGATTTGCTGCGCGAGTTGATCCGTGCCTTCAGCCAGATTCCGGTGGAATACGATCAGAACGGTCCGCACGGTCGGTTGGCCCAGGTGATTCTGGATCAGTTGGCCGAGGCGCCGCAGATCGACTTGATGCTGCCACTGCCCCAGGACAGCCGATTGCGGCAGATCGCGCAGAGCCTGGAGTCGCACCCGGAGCAACAGACCACGCTCAGTCACTGGAGCGACAAATTCGGCGTCACCGAGAAAACCCTCAGTCGCCTGTTCCTGCGCGACACCGGCCTGACCTTTCGCGCCTGGCGACAGCGCTTGCGCCTGCTCGGCGCCCTGACGCCACTGGAACAGGGCGAACGAGTGACCGACGTCGCATTGGCTTGTGGCTATGACTCGACGTCGGCATTCATCGCCGCCTTCCGCCAGCAGTTCGGCGAAACACCGGGGGAGTTCTTCCGCTGACTGCTCAAACAGAACCCCGTGGGAGCGGGCTTGCTCGCGAAAGCGGTGGGTCAGTCCCCCATGTATTGACTGACACTCTGCATTCGCGAGCAAGCCCGCTCCCACAGTGTTTTTTGTCGGACATGGGATTTGTGTTCGACATCAATTGAATGTGGGAGCGGGCTTGCTCGCGAAAGCGGTGGGTCAGTCGACACATGTATTGACTGAGACCCCGCATTCGCGAGCAAGCCCGCTCCCACAAGGATCCTGGTGTTACTGATCGGACTTGATGCTGGTCCAGACCCGGGTACGCACCCGCTCAAGCTTTTGCGGCAGTGGCTGCACGACGTACAGCGTCTTCAATGCCTCGCTGGTCGGCGTCAGGTTCGGGTTGCCGGTGATGTCCTTGTCGATCAGCGCCAGCGAGTCCTTGTTGGCATTCGGGTAACCGAGGAAGTCGCTGATCGGCGCGATGACTTTCGGGTCCAGCAGGTTGTTGAGGAACTCGTGGGCTTCGACCACGTTCTTCGCGCTTTTCGGGATGGCGAAGGTGTCGAACCAGATCGGCGCGCCTTCTTTGGGCAGGCGCCAGTCGACGACCACGCCGTTGCCCGCCTCTTTGGCGCGATTGCCGAATTGATAGAAGCTGCCTGAGTAACCGATGGCCACGCAGATATCGCCGTTGGCGATGTCGGTCATGTATTTGGCGGAGTTGAAGTAGGTGACGTAAGGGCGAACCTTGAGCATCAGCGCCTTGGCCTTTTCGTAGTCATCCGGGTTCTGGCTGTTCGGGTCCAGCCCCAGGTAATGCAGGGCCAGCGGCAGGATCTCCGACGGCGAATCGAGCATCGCCACGCCACAGGCCTTGAGCTTCTCCATGTTCTCGGGCTTGAACACCAGGTCCCAGCTGTCCACCGGCGCATTCTCGCCAAGCGCCGCCTTGACCTTGGCCGGGTTGAAACCGATCAGCACGGTGCCGTACATGTAGGGCACGCCGTACTGGTTGCCGGGGTCGTTCTTGTCCAGCAGCTTGAGCAAGGCCGGGTCCTGGTGCGACCAGTTCGGCAGTCTGGACTTGTCGAGTTTCTGGAACACCCCCGCCTTGATCTGGGTTTCGATGAACTGGTTCGATGGCACCACCAGGTCGTAGCCCGAGTTGCCGGTGAGCAGCTTGGCTTCCAGGGACTCGTTGGTGTCGAAGGTGTCCCAGGTCACCTTGATCCCGGTGTCCTTGGCAAAATCCTTGGGCACGGACGGCAGGATGTAGTCCGCCCAGTTGTACACCCGCAATTCGTGCTGTTCGGCTTGCACCGCGCTGGCCAGCAGCGACAGCCCGCAAACGGTGGCGCCCAGTATGCGTTTCATTGAGTCCATGGATCATTTCCCCAAGTGTGGCGTGAGTACGATGGTTTTTATGTTCTGTACACGGCAGCAGCCTTGAAAATTGCCAAGGGCAAGGAAGTGAAGCGTCTGGTTGTGATTTGACCTGGGGTTGCCGAACCGGCAACCCGCGTCTGATTCTTGCTGACGGCGTGGCCGGTTCACAGCGTGAGGCAGGCCAAAAGGAGACCGAAACGGCCAAAATACGTGTCCGTATTGATCAGCGCCGCGGTGGTCCGCAAACCTTAGGTGTGCTGCCTGACACATCGCTTCGCGAGCAGGCTCGCTCCCACTGGGGTTGTGATGTGACTACAACAGCGACAAGGTGTAATTAATGATGAACCGGTTCTGATCCACGTTGCGGCCCGTGTCAGTGTTCGACCTGGCGTTACGCAGTGTGAAACCCACCCCTTTGAACGTGCCCGACTGCAACACGTAGTCCAGGGTCATGTCGCGCTCCCACTCGGACTGATCGCTGGCGTTTTGCGCTTTGATGTCCGTGCCCTTCAAATACACGATCGAGGCTTTCAGGCCCGGCACGCCCAAGGGCGCGAAGTCGTAGGTGTACTGCCCGAAGTTGGTCTGTTCGCCGGCCCGGGCAAAGTTCTGGATCATCTTGTCGGTGGGCAGGTAGACACTGCCGCCGCCCGCCCCTTTGTCCACCAGGCTGCCCTGGTTGGGCTGGACGAAGTTGCTGCCATCGCCCACACGCTGATGCCCCACCGACACCGCGTGGCCGCCATGGGTGTAGGTGACCATCGCCGACCAGGTGCTGTTGTCGATTTCACCGTCGTTGTCGTCGGTGTAGCCCGATACCCGATAGCCTTGCGCGCGGCCGGAGGCCGAGCTGTTGGCACCGCTCGAGGTGGTGCGGAAGTAGCGCAGGTCGGTGGTCAGTGAGTTGGCGCTGTCGATTGGCAGGATGTGCGTCAGGCCGAGGAAGTTCTGGTTGTAGAAGTCCTCCAGCTGCGCGAAGTAATACTGGGTCTTAAGCGTTTTGGTGAGGTTGTAGTCACCACCGGCGTAATAGAACTTGTTGCTCTCGCGCGTGCTGCCGGCGACCGACAAACCTGTGCGGTCCGTCGAGGCGCGCCCTACCGCGTGTTCAAGCACACCGCTGGTCAACGTCAGGCCATCGATGTCGTTCGAGGTGACCTGCGCACCGGTAAACGATTGCGGCAACACACGCGCATCGTTCGCCAGAAGGATCGGCAACTTTGGCAGCAAGGTGCCGTAGCGAAATTCTGTCCTGGCAAGGCGCATCTTCGCCGTAGGGCCGAAGCTGCTCCAGGCGTCGGCCGCGCCGTCGCCGTCAGAAGGAATCATGCCGCTACCGACGTGGCGCCCCGCTCCGCTGTCCAGTGTGATGCCGAGCAATGCCTGGGCATCGAGCCCGAACCCCAGCGCGCCCTGGGTAAACCCGGATTCATAGCGCAACACAAACCCTTGGGCCGCTTCTTCGGTTTTCGAAGGATCAGCCGTGCCGTCGCGATTGTCGCTGTTGAAGTACAGGGTACGCATCGAGAGGCTGGCCTTGCTGTCTTCGAGAAAACCATGGGCTGCGCTATCGGCGGCCTGTACGCACAGCGAACTGGTGGCCAGCAGGACTGCAGTGGGAATCGCTCGTTTGAACATACGGTGCTCCTGGGTGTTTCTTATCGTTATTTGAAGGTTTCACCGCCAGACAGGACCCGATTTCCGCCCACGCAACAGCGCTCAACACGGGCGCGAAATCAGGCGCGCTCGATGAGTGACATCAGTCATGGGACGTTCGAGGTGAGGGTTGACTGGCTGGCTTGTGAAACTCTTAAAACATTTCGAGAGGCTATTATCAAACGCGACGAAAGTAGTTTTCGTGGAGGGATACGGCTTGTCGCGCCGGGGTATGGACGGTCACTGTTTTTGCATATCGGTGTGGCGAATTTTCACCATACTGATTTCATCGGCAGTGTTCGGCGACTGCCTGCATGTCCCGACAAGAGCAATGACTCATGAACGATCAAATCGAGCTGTTCGGTGCCAACACGGGCAACAGTCTGCGGGCAGCGATTGCCCTGGAAGAGTCGGGCATCGCCTACACGGCACGCAAGCTGGACCTGTATGCACAGGAGCAGCGTGGGCCGGCCTTCCTGGCGCTAAACCCGGCCGGGAAAGTCCCGACCCTGATCGATCACGGGACTACGCCGATGCTGATCATCAACCAGTCCAACGCCATCATCCAGTACGCCGATGCCAAGGTGCCTGGACGGCTGGCACCGGCGCAGCCAGGGCCCGAGCGCATCCGGGTGATCGACCGCTATTTCTTTTTCGTGACCGATGTCATCGCCCCCAGCCATGCCGCGTTTTTCCTGCACCAGGCGGGGCAGGATAAGGCGGCGGCGATCATCGATCTGCGGGTGATCGAGCAACTGACCTGGTCGGAAGGTTTTTTGACGGACGAATTCATGGCCGGAGAGCAGTTCTCCATGGCCGACATTATGGCGTTCACCATCGCCACCGCGTTCCGTGATCGACTGGACTGGACGCAACTGCCTCAGCTATCGCGCTGGTTCGACAGGGTCGAAGCCAGGCCGGCGCTGCAACGCGGCCTGAATGTGTTCAACCATTCCTGAGAGTCGCCGTCACTGTAGGAGCGAGCTTGCTCGCGATGGTCGTTAACGATTACGCGTGTTTACTGACTAAACGCAGTGCTCTTGAGTCCATCGCGAGCAAGCTCGCTCCTACAGTGACGTAATATGCCGGGCATTTTCTCACGAACACGAAACGATTTCGCCTCAGTCGGCGTAGCCGAGTTTCACCGAGCGACTTTCCTGCACCTGGCTTCGCGTAGCGAGGCAGTAATACAACGGGCACGTCACCACCAGCCCCACCAGCCACGACAGGTCCGCGCCATCTACCAGATTGGCGTACGGGCCGACGTACAGTGAAGTATTGGCGAATGGCAGCTGCACGATGATGCCGATGAAGTAGGCAATGATCGCGTGCAGGTTGAAGCGACCGTAGATGCCGCCGTCGGCCCGGAAGATCGACGCGATGTCATAGCGACGACCCTTGATCAGGTAAAAGTCGATCAGGTTGATCGAGGCCCACGGCACCAACACCAGCAACAGCGCCAGGATCAGGCCGATGAACTGCGAGATGAAATTCGCCGAGGCACCCAGCGCCACCACGCAGCAACCCGCCAGCACGATGCTCGACAACACCACGCGCACCTTGATGCTGGGCGTCCACTGGCTGGCGAAGGTCTGGATCGACGTGATGATCGACAGCACCGCGCCATACAGATTCAAGGCGTTGTGGCTGATGATGTTGAGCAGGAACAGCACCATCAGGATCGGCCCCAGCCAACCGGTGGACTGCTTCACCGCTGCCATCGCCTCGGTGCCTTCCGGGGTAGCCAGTACCGCCACGGCACCGAAAGTGAATGACAGGATCGTGCCCAAAGTCGCCCCCAGATAGGTGGCGAAGAACGGCCGGGTGATGCCGATATCCGCCGGCAGGTAGCGCGAGTAGTCCGACACATACGGCGAGAAACTGATTTGCCAGATGATGCCCAGCGAGACCGTGGCCAGCCAGCCGGACAGGTTGAACCCGCCACGAGTGAAGAAGTCCACCGGCAGGTCATGGGCAAAGATATAGAGGAAGCCGGCCAGCAAGGCACTGCCCATGACCCAGGTGCCGATGCGGTTGAGGGTGTGGATGAAGCGATAACCGATCACCCCGATGGCCGTGGCGCTGAGGGCTCCGATGAGAATGCTGGCCGGTACCGGTACCGACGGCGCAATGCCGACAATCGACTTGCCGGCCAACACGATATTGGAAATGAAGAACCCGATGTAGATCAACGCCGCGAAGAATACGATCAGCAGCGCGCCATAGCGGCCGAACTGACCACGACTCTGCACCATCTGCGGAATGCCCATGCACGGCCCCTGGGCCGACGCGAGCGCAATCACCAGGCCACCGACCATGTGCCCGAGCGCAATCGCCAGCAGGCCCCAGAACAGATTGAGGTGGAACACCTGGACCACCATGGCGCCGGTGACGATGGGCAGTGGCGCGATGTTGGTGCTGAACCACAGGGTGAAAAGATCGCGGGCCTTCCCGTGGCGCTCTGCGAGTGGAACGTAGTCGACCGTGTGATTCTCGATCAACGGATCTTGCCGGGACATCTGGGACATGTGCATGAACTCGAGTTGGTCTGTTCTTATCTTTGTATGAAGCCAAACCGGGGGGACTCTCTGGCCGCCCCTCAGATGCCGACCATATTATGGTATTCCAAACTTTAAACAAGACTGAACCGGTCTTTGAGCACGCATCTGAACCGGCATCCTGCCCGATTCACGCCAGCTCTGGATAGCTTAAAGCCCCGTAATCATTGAGTTCCCGACGAAAGACGTACGTTTATCGGTTCACCCAAAAAGACCTTGCAATCGATGTATTACGGTATACCATCAGACCTACAAACACATAAAAAACGCGTCACACCACCCGAGGACCGTCCAATGATCGATGCCGCCATCTACAAACAAGTCATGGGTTCGTTCCCGTCCGGAGTGACCGTGATCACCACCCTGGATGACGATGGGCAAATCGTCGGCCTGACCGCCAGCGCCTTCAGCTCGCTGTCGATGGACCCGGCCCTGGTGCTGTTCTGCCCGAACTACAGCTCCGACTCCTACCCGGTCTTGATCAAGAACAAGCGTTTTGCCATCCACGTGCTCTCCGGCGGCCAGCAAAACGAAGCCTATGCCTTCGCGCGCAAAGGCAAGGACAAGGCCCAGGGGATCGAGTGGACGCTCAGCGAACTGGGCAACCCGATTCTGGCCAATGCCACGGCGGTCATCGAATGTGAGCTGTGGCGCGAATATGAAGGTGGCGACCACGCCATCATGGTCGGCGCCGTGAAAAACCTGATCGTGCCCCGCCAGAGCAGCGGGCCACTGGTGTATTGCCACGGCAAGATGGGCGCTTTACCGGTGCTTGCCTGATCCCTCTGATATCACCGCATACCCCTGTGGGAGCGGGCTTGCTCGCGAAAGCGAACTGCCAGGCGGCATATGTGTTGACTGACACTCCGTCTTCGCGAGCAAGCCCGCTCCCACACTGGTTAGCGTTAGCCGCGATGAGAAGTCATTTGCGGAAAATATGTATTATGGTATACCAATATTCAACGAGCCCGCAGTCGACAGGCCGATAACAAAAGATCCGAGGTAAACGTCATGAAGTTTTCCCTGTTCGTACACATGGAACGTTGGGACGAAAGCGTCAGCCACCGCCAGTTGTTCGAAGACCTGACCGAACTGACCCTGATGGCCGAGGCCGGTGGTTTCAGCACCGTGTGGATTGGCGAACACCACTCCATGGAATACACCATCTCGCCAAGCCCGATGCCACTGCTGGCTTATCTGGCGGGCAAGACCACCACCATTCACCTGGGCGCCGGCACCATCATCGCGCCGTTCTGGCACCCGCTGCGGGTGGCCGGCGAATGCGCATTGCTCGACGTGATCAGCAATGGCCGCATGGAAGTCGGTCTGGCCCGTGGCGCCTACCAGATCGAATTCGACCGCATGGCCGGCGGCATGCCAGCCTCCTCCGGCGGCCAGGCATTGCGCGAAATGGTGCCGGTGGTGCGCGCACTGTGGAACGGCGATTACGCCCATGACGGCGATATCTGGAAATTCCCGACGTCCACCAGCGTGCCCAAGCCGATCCAGCAGCCGAACCCGCCGATGTGGATCGCCGCCCGCGACCCGGACTCGCACAACTTCGCCGTGGCCAACGGCTGCAACGTCATGGTCACGCCGCTGATGAAAGGCGACGAAGAAGTCCTCGACCTGAAGAACAAATTCCAGGCTGCCCTGGACAACAATCCTGGCGTGCCGCGCCCGCAACTGATGGTGCTGCGTCACACCCACGTGCACACCGCCGACGACCCGCAAGGCTGGGAAGTCGGGGCTCGGGCGATCTCGAAGTTCTACCGCACGTTCGATGCCTGGTTCGGCAACAAGACCACCCCGGTCAACGGCTTCCTCGCGCCGAGTCCGGAAGAGAAATTCGCCGGTCGCCCCGAGTTCGAACTGGAAAGCCTGCACAAGACCGCCATGATCGGCACCCCGGAAGAAATCATTCCGCGCATCAAGTACTACCAGGAACTGGGGGTCGACGAATTCAGCTTCTGGTGCGATAACAGCCTGCCCCACGCGGAGAAGAAAAAATCCCTGGAGCTGTTCATCAAGCATGTGGTGCCAGCGTTCCGCTGAATGCGCCACCCTGCTCCCCCGGACGCGAAGCCGGGGTTGCAGAACACCTCAACTGTAGGAGCGAGCTCGCTCGCGATGGACGCCAACGATAATGCGTGCCGTCTGGATGACTGCGTTGTCTAGAGTTTTTCGCGAGCGAGCTCGCTCCTACAAGGGTCGATTCCAATGATGACTGGTCGTCTCCCATCACTCGCCCTTCCCTCCGGCGCCGCGCGGGCTTACCTGCGCGGTGAATGGACCGCTTCGCACCTGCATTTCAAGCGCCTGCGCGCCAGCGTTTCGGCCAAGCAGAACGGCTTCTGGCAAATAGTTCACTGAGCCCACCCGAACAGCCAATCACGCACCCTACGTCTCGCCATTGCATGGCGTGTGCGGTGCCTTGTGTTTCGCCTTTGATCAGGTTTGCCCAATGAACAATAACAACGCGCTGTTGATCATCGACATGCAGCAGGAGGACGGTTTCGTCCTGGAAAACTTCGACAGGGTGGTCGCCCATACCGCCGCCCTGCTCGATACCGCACGCAACCAGCGGATGCCGGTCATCTATACCCGCCACATCAATCAGGCCGATGGCAGTGACCTGCCCCACGGTGAACCCCTGGCCGCCGACGGTGGCCCCGGCAGTTACCGCGCCGGCACCCGGCAAGTGGAAATCATCGAGTCGCTGACGCCGCAGTCCGGTGAATTGATCATCGACAAGGGCCGCTACAGTGCCTTTCACCGCACCGACCTCGATGCCCGACTCAAGGCACTGGAGGTCGATACGCTGATCGTCTGCGGTGTGCTGACGGACGTCTGCGTGCTGACCAGCGTGTTCGATGCCTTCGCCCTGGGCTATCGCGTGCGCCTGGTCAGTGATGCCTGCACCACGACCAGCGAGGCCGGGCATTATTCGGCCCTGCTGATCATGGCCAACTGGGTCTACTCGCTGGAAATCCTCACCACCACCGAGTGCCAGCGCGCCCTGGAACAGCGCGACTACCTGAGCCTGATCCCCGAGCGTCCGGACCTGTTTGCCCACCAGCCCCATGAGCTGCCCGGCACCATCGCCCGCCTGCATTCCCACCTCGTCCGGACTCAGGAGTGATCGCCATGCAAGTCGAAAAAAGAAGCATCGATTTCATCCCCGAGACCGAACGCCACGGCAAGCCGGGCTCGCTGTTCTACATCTGGTTCGGCGCCAACATGAACATCACCACCATCGCCTCCGGTGTGTTGCCGGTGGTGATGGGGCTCAACCTGTTCTGGAGCGCACTGGCGATCATCGTCGGCTCGTTGCTGGGGGCGATTTTCATGGCCTCCCACTCGGCACAGGGACCGAAGCTGGGCATTCCGCAAATGATCCAGAGCCGGGCGCAATTCGGCGTGTTGGGGGCCGTGTTGCCGCTGCTGTTCGTGATGCTGATTTACCTGGGCTTCTTCGTCAGCAACACCTTGCTCGCAGCCCAGGCACTGGAGTCCGTCAGCCCGCTGCCGATGTCCGGCAACATCTACCTGATCGGCGCGCTGTGCTTCGTCGTCGCGCTCTATGGCTATCGGTTGATTCACCGCTTGCAGAAGCTGCTGTCGATACTGTCGCTGGTGGTGTTCGTGGCCGCCACGGTGCTCGCCTTGCAGTTGCCGATCCCGACCGAACAGTGGCTACCGACCGGCTTCTCGTTGTCGAAGTTCCTGGTGGCGGTGAGCATTGCCGTGACCTGGCAACTGTCCTATGCGCCTTACGTCGCCGACTACTCGCGCTACCTGCCGAGCAGCACGCCGACCGCCCGGGTGTTCTGGTACAGCTACGCGGGCACGGTCAGCGGCGGCGCGTGGATGATGATTCTCGGGGCGATCCTGAGCGTCGGCATCGGCGACTTTTCCAGCAACGTCGGCGGGCATGTCGCCGGTCTGTTCGGCAGTGGCGCGGTACTGCTATTCGCCTTCATCGTCTACGGCCAGGTGTCGATCAACGTGTTCAACCTGTACGGCGCGTTCATGTCGACCATCACCGTGATCGAACCTTTCGCCCGACTCAAGGTGACCCCGCGGGTACGCGGCGTGTTCATGCTGCTGATCAGCCTGGTGGCCACGGCCCTGTGCACCATCGGTCAGGACGACTTCATCAACTTCTTCCTGAACTTCATCTTCTTCATGAGCTACTTCCTGATCCCGTGGACGGCGATCAACCTGGTGGACTACTACTGCCTGCGCAAAGGCCAGTACCGGATTGACGACATCTTCGACGTTAACGGGATCTACGGGTGCGTTAACCGGATTGCCTGCGGCAGCTTCCTGCTGGCGATTGCCCTGGAAATTCCGTTCATGAACACCACGCTGTACGTCGGCCCGGTGGCCACGGCGCTGGACGGGGTGGACCTGGCGTGGATCGTCGGGCTGCTGGTGCCGGCGCTGAGTTATTACTGGCTGATGAAGCTCGGCAAGCATGCACCGATGCTGGAGTCAGCAGCCGACTAAATTCCAGGCAAAAAAAATCCCAGGCAGCTGATGGACGCCTGGGATTTAAAAATGCATAAACCGTGGTGGTGAACGCGGCGCGGATATTACGGAATATTTCACGCTGTAACAAGATATTTTTATTCACTATCTAGTTAATAAACGTTCCAAGTCCTTAAATATCCACATATTTTCTAAGGCTGACTAGAGGAACCAGCGATATTCCCGCGCGCTGATGTCATGCAGAAATGCCAGATGATCCTGACGTTTGTTTTCGCAATAGACGTCCACAAACTCCGCCCCCAAGCCTTCGCGCAGCGATGCATGACTTTGCATGGACTGCACCGCTTCGAGCATTTCCAACGGAAAGTCGATGCCACTGCTGCGGTCTTCGTTGAGCGGCGCAATCGGCTCGCGCTCCGCTTCCAGACCTTGCTCCAACCCCACCAGAATCGCCGCCAACGCCAGATACGGGTTGGCATCGGCGCCCGCCAGGCGGTGTTCAATGCGCAGGTTCTTGACGTCCGACTCCGGTATGCGCAAACACGCATCGCGATCCTCGAAGCCCCAACTGGCGCGCGACGCGACGTTCACCGTGCCGCTCAGGCGGCGCATGGCATTGTGGTTCGGGGCAAAAATCGGCATGCAATGCGGCAACACATCCAGACAACCAGCCACCGCATGACGCAGCGCCCGCTGCCCGTTCGCTGCCAACAGATTGTTGCCGGCCTCGTCATACAGGCTGACATGCACGTGCATGCCGCTGCCGGGGTGCTGCAAGTAAGGTTTGGCCATGAAGCTGGCGCGCAGGTTGTGCTTGAGCGCCACGCCCCGGGTGCTGCGGCAGAACAGGGCGGCCCAATCGGCGGCGCGCAGGCCGTCATCGCAATGGCCGAAGTTGATTTCGAACTGCCCCGGGCCGAGCTCGGCAGTGATCACCGTGGCATCGACGCCTTGTTCACGCGCGGTCTCGACCATTTCATCGAGCACCGGGGCAAATCGCGACAAGCGTTCGATGTGCATGTTCGGTTGATCATCGGCATCGCCGGTCAGCTCGTCACGGGGAAATTGCGGCAAGCCGTCCTTCAGGCGGCTGTCGAACAGGTAGAACTCCAGTTCGAACGCCACCACCGGATGAATACCCTTGCGCTTGAGCCGCTCCAGCACCTGCGCCAGTACCTCGCGGGGCTCGAAGACAATCGGTTTTTGCGTGCCGTCGGAGGTGATCAGCATCTGGCCCAATGGCTGTTTTTCCCAATTCACCCGTTTCAGCGTGCCGGGCACCAGGCGACGGGGCGCATCCGGGTCGCCGTCGTTGAAGCAGTAATCACCGATCTTGAACAACCCGCCCTGGGTGCCGAGCAATACGCAGTTCTGCGGTAGCTTGAGCACGCTGCCGGCAGCGACTTTTTCGAGCATCTCGATCGGGTAGCGCTTGCCGTAGAAATGCCCCGGAATGTCCAGGGAGATCAGGTCGACGTAACGCACTTCGGGGTTGCAGTGGCGGAAGTTGCGAACCTCGGCCAGCAGTTCAGAGCACACAGCATCCATCGATTTGTTCCTTGTTGTTATCAGGTGTAAACCCAGAGCACGCGGGTCGGTTGGTCGGACAGGTTGCCGTAGCGGCAGTGCGCATGGCTGGCCAGTTGAAAGCTGTCGCCGGGATGCAGGGTCACCGGTTGGTTGTCGTCGAGCCACAGGGTCAACTCGCCTTCCAGGACGTAACCGCCCTGCTCCGAGCTGTCCTTCATGTGCCGGTCGCCGCTGCTGGCACCGGGCTCGAGCCGGCTTTCGAGCATCGAGAACGAGGCGCGCATTTTTGGCGAAACGAGGATGTCGGTAATGCCGTCGGCGTAGTACAGCGTGCGGCGCTCGTCCGGGCGGGTGACCCAGGACAGGGCCATGGGTTTGGGCAGGCTGTAGAAATAGGTGGTCGGCACGCCCAGGGTTTCGCTGATGGCGGTCAGGTCCGCCACCGTCGGGCGCGACAGTCCGCGCTCGACCTGGGACAGGAAACCGACGGAGCGACCGATTTTGTCCGCCAGTTCCTTCAGGGTGTACTTCTTGTGTTTGCGCAGGTCCTGGATCAGGATCGCCAGCGCCGAGATTTCTTCTTGCATGTCCATCTTGAGGCTTCCAGAAAGTGTCGCTTCAAATACTGTCGCGCAGTCGATACCAGGCCTTGCCGATGGCTTCCAGCGGCGCGGCCAGGTATTTGCCGCCGGGAAAACTGCCGTTGTTCAGGCCCTGGTACAGGGACAGCTCGTCGGGTTGACCAAGTACCGCGTCGGACACCGCCCGCGCCGCGGCCAGCGTCGGCAGCACGCCATGCCCGGAATAGCCCTGCATCCAGTACAGGTCGCCGCGCCGTCCGATATCCGGTGTGCGCTTGAGGGTCAGGTCGATGTGTCCGCCCCAGGCAAACTCCAGTTCGACGCCCGTGAGCTGCGGAAACACGCGCTCCAGGAACGGCCGGGTCGCCGCTGCGATGTCCTTTGGCATCCCGCCCAGGTATGTGCAACCGCCACCGAACAGCAGGCGGTTATCCGGGGTGCGCCGGAAATAGTCGAGCACGAACTGGTTGTCGGTCACACACACGTTGCTCGGCAGCAGCGCGGTGGCTTGCTCCGTCGTCAGCGGCGCGGTCGCGACCTGATACGTCCCGACCGGCAACACGCAACTGGCCAGTTGCGGGTCGAGTCGATCGAGGTAAGCGTTGCACGCCAGCACCAGCACATCGGCGCGGATGCGACCGCGCTCGGTGGTCACCACAAAGCCGTCGCCCTCCTCGCCATAGCTCAGCGCCTTGCTTTGCTCATGGATGCGGCCACCGGCCCGCTCAATCGCATCTGCGAGGCCCAGGGCCAGTTTCAGCGGGTTCAAATGCCCGCCCTCGGGATCGAACAGGCCGGCCTGATAACGCTCGCTGGCGACCCACTGCGGCAAATCGCTGCGCTCGATAAATTGCAGTTTGTCATGGCCCCACTTGTGGCTCGCCTCGTCTTGCCACTCGGTCAGCAGCCCCACTCGCCGCGGCATCACCGAAGTCCAGAGATGGCCGGCGCGGTAGTCGCAATCGAATTCATGGCGACCGGGCAAATCACGCAGTTCGCGCGCGGCCCAGCGCATGCCGTCCCACAGTCGTCGCGCCCGTTCGTATCCCAGCGCCGCTTCCAGCGGTGGCATGTCGCACGACCAGCCGAGAATCGCCTGTCCGCCATTACGCCCGGACGCGGCCCAGGCCACCCGGCTGGCTTCGAGCAAGGTCACGCGCTTGCCGGCCAGCGCCAGGCGCAACGCCGTGTGCAAACCGCTGAAACCGGCCCCGATGATCAGCACTTCAGTGTCTTGCTCACCTTCCAGTGCGGCTCGATCGACCAGACGATCGGCGCAGGAATGGGCGTAGTAACTGGCGACATGCCGGGTGGATTGCTGAAACATACGGCCTCGTGAAATTTTGTATTTATAATTTCATGAAAAAATACACGGTAAATTTCACACAGGCAATCAGGGCGTAAAAAAATCCCGCTCAGGCGAACCCGAGCGGGATTTTTTCTTCAGACGCGATATTCGAATCAGGCCACGGGAATCATCGGGTCCGCCGAAGCCAATGCAGTGACACGGTCAGCCGCTGGCGGGTAGATCCACTGGGTGTTGATCTGCGTCTTCAATGCCTTGGCTTCATGCTTGACCAACTTGACCTGACGATCCCAACCCTCGGTGTAGACCGCGCCCCAGGCGCCCAGATCGAGGCAGGTCACGTATTTCGGCTGGCTGTACGGCGTCGGGTCGACACCGAGAATCTGCGCCGCGACGTTGTTACCTGCATGGCGGCCCAGGGAAATCGCGTGCTGGCAGGTCATCAAGGCGTAGTTGCCGATCTCGTCACTGGCCGCACAGGCAACGTCGCCGGTGGCGAAGATGTCGTCCTGGCCAATGACTTTCAGGTGTGCGTCGACATGCAGGCGGCCCAGGTGATCGCGTTCGGCCGGAATCTGCTCGGTCAGGGAGCTGGCGCGAACGCCGGTGGTCCAGACCACGGTCTTGGTATCGATTCGCGCACCGTCGGACAGGGTCACGCCGTTGGCATCGACCGACACGACCGAGGCTTTCAAGTGCCATTTCACGCCGGTCGCCACGCTGGCCTCGACGATCGACTCTGCGATTTGCTCACCCATCGAGCCGCCAACCTTGTCGCCGCGGTCAACGATGATCACATTGATGTCGGCACGGTCACCGAAGATGGCCCGCAGGCGGGTCGGCATTTCAGTCGCGGTTTCGATCCCGGTGAAACCGCCACCGGCCACTACCACCGTGTTGCGTGCCGTGCTTTCGGGCTGATTGGCCAGCGCCTTGAGGTGGTTTTCCAGGCGCACGGCCTGTTCGATCTGATCGACGTCGAAGGCATGTTCGGCCACGCCCGGGGTGTTCGACGAAGCCAGGCGACTGCCGGTAGCCAGAACGAGTTTGTCGTAGCTGCAGACTTGCGGGGTCCCTGCGGCATCGACATAGCCGATCTGCTTCTGCGCGACGTTGATGGTCTGCGCCGCACCCTTGATGAACCTGACCCCTACAGCATCGAACAGATCGCCAATCGGCGCGGCCAGTTGATGGGCGTTCGGCTCGTAGAAGCGCGGACGCACACGCAGTTCGGCCTGAGGAGCCAGCACGGTCACTTCAACATCGTTGTGGCCATGAATGTCGAACAGACGCGTGGCACTCAAAGCGGTCCACATGCCACCGAAACCTGCGCCGATCACCAGAATGTGCTGTTTCATTTTTAACTCCAGAGGATAAACAAGTGTTGTCGATCGTGATGGGTCACGCTCATCGGGAGCGGGCATGAGGTCGGTGTCGTTCGAAAATCGCTCACCTGTGCCGCTCGAATAACTACGACTGTATTGATCCAAGTTAAATTCTGCAACCCGTATTTTTTGATGACAGGCATCGAAAGCAACGATGCCTTCTCAGAAAAGGCTCAAGAACGCGTATGGCGCCGGCGTTTCACGCTGGAAAAGAAAATTCAGGACGCGACGATTCGTTGCCCGGCTTGCTTTCGGCTGTTAGAATTGGCGACTAATCAAGTCGGAGATCTGTATGTCTCTTTACAGCGCGGGTGTCGAGTACGGCATCCACTGCCTGCTTTTTCTCGTAGGCAATGGCGGCGACTCTCGCGAGGCGAGCGTGCGCGACCTTGCCGAACTGCAAGGCGTTCCCCTGGACTATCTGGCGAAAATCTTCACCAAACTGGCCAAAGGCAAACTGGTGGTCGCCACCGAGGGCATGCGCGGCGGCTTCAAGCTGGCCCGGCCCGCTGACGAAATAACCCTGCTGGATATCGTCAACGCCATCGACGGTCGCAAGTCGATTTTCGATTGTCGGGAGATCCGTGGCCGTTGCGCCGTGTTTGACGGTGCCCCGCCTGAATGGGCACTGGACGGTCCGTGCGCGGTCCATGGCGCAATGATGGTTGCGCAAAAACGCATGGAAGAGGCCCTCGCCCAACAGACCATCCTGGACATCGCCAGGAAGCTCGGGCGCAAAGCCCCGCCGGAATTCGGTGTAAAGGTGGAAAACTGGATGAACGAGCGCCGGGAGCGCAAAAGTGCCGCCCAGGGCAGTGAGCAACTCATCCCGACGACCGATCTTTCAGACTGACCCACACAAAAAACCGGATGCACGCCAGGCATCCGGTTTTTTTCACTCTTGCGCGCTTACAAACAGTCGCGGACGATTTGGCGCAGGTCGCCGGATTTGGCCCAGGGTGGCCCCTGATACAGCGAAATCCGGCTGCCATCCTTGTACTTCACGATATCCAGCACTTCGTCGGCCGTGATCACGCTGGGCGCGGTGATCCGATATCCGTTGGATATCGAAACCTGGGTCGTATTCGCTACTTCCTTTTGCCAGGCAGGCAACACACACGCCGCATACTCTTTTGGCGCCTTCGCGCTGTGCTTGCTGACATTCGGCTCGCCCGGAACCAGCGATGCCGGCAACGAACACCCGGCCAGCAATGCCAGCGCGACTCCCCCCATCAACATCCGCATGCTGTTTCCTTGAATTCGAAATAAGAAAATGTAGCTTGCCGTCGGCCGTACAGCCATCCCGACGATTCGGCGACTGTCATTGATATCGCTTCTCTCGGTTAGTTCCCCGACCAAAGGAAGCCCGGCTGATTCAGACGAACACAACATCCGGTAAACGGGTCTAAAATTCCGGAGTGTAGTATTCAGGAGGTCATCATGTGGCTTAACGAATCGGAACAGCAGCTTCGGCGTGATCTGCAAGGGCTTGCGTCAGATTTGCGCTGGTCGGCAGTGGAGCTTCTGCGCATAGAGGAGCAATTGCGCCTGCTCGGGAGCGAAGCCGACGCGCAAGCCGTTAAAAGACTGTGTTCTTTATTTCAGGGCGATGAAGCAAAACTGTCCGGCTATGCCGAGGAAGTGAAAGCCAAGGTCATTAGCCGCAACAAGGCTCAATAGCGGGAGCGCTGCCATGAACAGGCCTCTATTCACGCTGGTCGTTGCACTGACGGCGTTGACAGGCTGCAGCACCAACTCGATCTACCAGGACCAGCCGCTGGTTGCGAAAGTCAACACCGGCATGACTCAGGAGCAAGTCCGGCAAATCGGCGGCCAGCCCATGGCGGTCACCGATCGTACCGTCGAACCCGGTACGTGCTTTGACTACAGGCTGACTCAGGCCGGCCATCAGCAGCCGTACAACGTCAGCTTCGACGGCCGTGGCATGGTTGACCACAAGAGCTTCATGACCTGCGCGGAATGGAGCCACATGCAGCAAAAAGCCCGGGAACCCTCCCGCCCCAGCGGAGGCGGTGGCTACTAGCGCCCTCACGGATTTTGTAGGAGCGAGCCTGCTCGCGATGGACTCAAACGCGCCGAGTTTAGCCAGGAAACACGCGTTATCGTTAGCGACCATCGCGAGCAAGCTCGCTCCTACAGGCGATTACCGGCGAACCGAGGCTTCGGGCATGAGTTCATTTTGTTTGATGGCTGCCCGCTGGCCTGCCTGCACGAGCCCTGTAGCCGGGCAACGACGCGGCAAACGCCAGTGCCTCTTCCCGACTGCCAAACGAGCCAAGCCGGTCACCCTGGGTGCATACCCGCCAGGGGCCGTTGTTCACGCTGAGTACGTCGTAACCGTTCATATGCATTTTGTTCAACATCGGAACGCTCATAGTCACCTCCTCCTGGGCAGTGTTCTCAGGTTGACTTGCTTACCTTACACCCACCCTTCTGTGAAATACCGACCAGATGTCGCCATGGAAATTCCCCATTCCGGTTGCATTTGGACCTTAACCCTCGGCCAACGCCGTCGCTGCCCTGTCGATCAATGCCGCCACTTCGGCGGGCATCGACGCCAATGACGCATGGCTGGCGTTCAAGGTCAGAATCTCCCGGGCGTTGAGCCGCTCGGCCATCCATTGCTGGTTTTGCGGCGCGATCATCCGGTCTGCGCTGGAAATCTGATACCACGATGGTTTTTTCTTCCAGGCCACCTTGCTGATGACGTCACCGAAGGTCCTGGCCAGCGGCGCTTTCTGGGTGACCCCCATGACCAACCCTTCGGTCGCCGGCAGGTCCTGGCAGAAGCTTTCGTGATAGAGCTCAGGCTTGACCCACAGGTATCCATCGCTGTCGGGAGCCAGGTTGGCCGCCGCCGCAGGCAGATGCCGTTCCGTGATACTACCGGGGCTTTCACCAGCGTCCGGCGCGAAGGCGGCGATGTACACCAGCCCAACCACATTCGGCAAATCACCCGCTTCAGTGATCACCGCACCGCCATAGGAATGCCCCACCAGCAGCACCGGACCGGGCAGCTGGGCGACCATCTTGCGTGTACGCTCGGCATCCTCGGCCAGGGACGTCAGCGGCAACTCGACGGCACGAATGTGCGTGTCACCCCGGCCGAGCAATTTGACGATGACCTTGTTCCAGTGGGCAGCGCCGCCCCAAAAACCATGGACCAGCACGATCGTGGGTTTGACACTCATCATCATGTCTCCGATTGCGGATGGGGTTGTCTGTCGCTCGCGTCAGCCCTGATCGCCGCCGCCCACGGGCATGACCATGCCGGTGATATAGGACGCTTCGTCGCTGGCCAGAAACAGAATAGCCCCCGCCTGCTCATCCAGGGTGCCGTAGCGTTTCATCAAACTGCTGTCGAGGGTCTGGTCGACGATCTGCTGGTACCAGTGTTTTTCCTGCTCACTCTGCTCGGCACCGTTGCGCGGTATGCGTCGCGGCGGTGCTTCGGTGCCGCCAGGTGCAGTGGCGTTGACCCGCACACCACGACCGGCGGTTTCGAATGCCAGACAAGCGGTCAAGGCATTCACCCCACCCTTTGCCGCACCGTAGGGCACGCGGTTGAGACTGCGGGTGGCGATGGACGATACGTTGACGATCGCCCCGCTGCCCTGCTCCAGCATGAACGGCAGCGCCGCATGGCAACACCACAAGGTCGGGAACAGCGAACGGCGAACCTCGGCCT
Organism: Pseudomonas sp. Pseusp16; assembly: GCF_047324915.1. Lineage (NCBI taxonomy): Bacteria > Pseudomonadati > Pseudomonadota > Gammaproteobacteria > Pseudomonadales > Pseudomonadaceae > Pseudomonas > Pseudomonas sp. Pseusp16. Next base: position 2,461,149 of record NZ_CP168522.1, read on the forward strand.
CGATCTGCGACGCTTCATAGTGCTCGAACGGCTTGGCCCAGATCGTGCCGCCGACGTTGTTGATCAACACGTCGAGGCGTCCGAATCGCTCGACGGCGGTTTGCATCACCCGGCAGCATTCCTCGTATTGCTCAAGGTCGGCGGTCAGGGCCAGAACCTGGCCGGTTGGCGCCAGGTGTTGCTGCACTTCGAACACCAGTTCGGAACGATCCACCAGGATCAGCTTCGCCCCTTCCGCGGCCATACGCTCGGCCACCCGCCGCCCGATGCCTTGGGCGGCGCCGGTGATCAGTGCGACTTTTTCGTGAAATCTGTTCATGTGTACCTCTCTTTGTCGGGCCCGATATCTGTGTACGGTTTCAATCACCCGCTCGCGAAAGCGGTGTCACGGGCAATATCAAGGTTGGATGTTCCGGCCTCTTCGCGAGCAAGCCCGCTCCCACATGCGTCCTGTGTCGGGCACGGCATTTGTGTACGACCACTACCAACTGTGGGAGCGGGCTTGCTCGCGAAAGCGGTCTAACGGGCAATATCGATGTTGAATGCTCTGGCCTCTTCGCGAGCAAGCCCGCTCCCACATTGGGTATTTGTGCGCGACTCAAGCCGCGCTGGCGGCGAATTTCTCAAAGTAAAAGTTCGCCGGCTTGATGCCTTGCTCGCCAATGTACTTGCTGACGGCCTCGACCATCGGCGGCGGGCCGCACAGGTAGACGTCGACGTCGCCATCGTTCAAATGCCCTGGCTCGATGTGCTGGGTCACGTAGCCCTTGAGCGGATGTTGGCTCTCGGGGCTGGCGACACAGGTGCTGAAGGTGAAGTTGGGGATGCGCGCGGCGAAGGCTGCCAGACGATCGAGCTCCACCAGATCGAAATCGTGGGTCACGCCGTAGATCAGATGCAGCGGGTGATCGCTGCCCTGCTCGGCGATCTTCTCCAGCATTGCGGTGAACGGCGCCAGCCCGGTGCCACCGGCCAACAGCAGCAATGGACGGCGAATGTCACGCAGGTAAAAACTGCCCAACGGTCCTGCCAGGCGCATGCTGTCGCCGGCCTTGGCCATGCCGGTGAGGAAACTGCTCATCAAGCCGCCCGGCACGTTGCGGATCAGGAAGCTGACCTCGCCATCGCGCTGCAACGAACTGAATGAATAAGCCCGGGTCTGCTCGCTGCCGGGGATCCCCAGATTCACGTATTGCCCCGGCAGGAACGCCAGCTTGCTCAAGGACTCACCCTTGATCGACAGCGCGATGGTGCTGTCGGACAACTGGCGCACGGCGCTGATGGTCGCGTCGTAACTGGCCTGGCGGGTACGACAGACTTCCGAGGACGTCGGCACCCGCACCACGCAGTCACTCCGGGCGCGCATCTGGCAGGTCAGGACAAAACCCTGCTCGGCCTCTTCGGGGCTGAGGGCGTCTTCGATGTACTCCTCGCCCAGATCATAGGTGCCAGCCTCGGCAAAACACTTGCAGGTGCCGCAGGCGCCGTCGCGGCAGTCCAGCGGGATGTTGATGCCCTGGCGATACGCGGCGTCGGCCACGGTTTCGCCGGCATTGGCGTCGATGAAACGGGTGACGCCGTCTTCAAAATTGAACGCGATGGAATGGGTCATGACGGCCGCCTCACAAGTGGTAAACATCGATGACCTGGCGAACGTAGTCGTTCTTCAGGATCACTTTCTTGGCCAGGATCAGCGGGTTTTCACCGCGCACGTCGAGGGTGTAGAAACTGCTGCCGAAATAGCTGTCGACGGTCTTGTAGCGAAAGCTCAGGGTGTGCCAGTTGAAGCGCACCTTGCACAATCCGTCGGCCTGTTCGAGCAGCTCGATGTTGCTGATGTTGTGAGACGTGCGGGTGTCCGGCACGCTGGCGCTGGAGCGCTCGGTCTTGATGCGGAAGATACGGTCTTCCAGGCCGGTGCGGTTGCCGTACCAGATCAGCGAGATTTCCCGCTGCGGGTCTTCGGTCAACTCGTCGTTGTCATCCCAGGACGGCATCCAGAACGTTGCGTCCGGGGCGTAAAGCTCCAGCCACTCGTCCCACTGCCGGTCATCGAGGTAACGGGCTTCGCGGTAGAGAAAGTCGCGCACGGTATCAAAGGAAATGCTCATTGCACGTCCTCCACGGCGATCAACTTCGACTGCTCGGCGGCCAGGGCCTTGAGCATGGTCTGCTGCCAGTACTTGTGTTGCAGCACGAACAGGCCCTCGTCTTCGGTGCGCACACCACTGAGCAGCGGATGCAGGTCGATTTCCCTGGCTGCCTCGTCGGCGCCTTCGATCCAGTGCTCAGCGCCACGGGACATGTCGTTCCAGGTGGTGACGCTGCCCTGGTAGCTGGTCTGGCAGGAGCGGAACTCTTCCAGATCGTCCGGCGTGGCCATGCCGCTGACGTTGAAGAAGTCTTCGTACTGGCGAATCCGGCTGGACCGCGCGTGGTCGCTTTCGCCTTTGGGCGCGATGCAGTAGATGGTGATTTCCGTGCGGTTGACCGAGATCGGCCGGGCGATGCGGATCTGCGAGCTGAACTGGTCCATCAGGTACACGTTGGGGTACAGGCACAGGTTGCGTGAGTTCTCGATCATCCAGTCGGCGCGGGCCTTGCCGAAGTCCTGGGCCAGTTCGTCGCGACGTTCGTACAGCGGGCGGTCCTCGGGGTTGGCCCACCGGGTCCAGAGCAACATGTGGCCCTTGTCGAAGGAATAGAAACCGCCGCCCTGCTTGGCCCAGCTGCCGGCGCTCATGGTCGGGTTTTCGTCACCGGCTTCGCGCTGTTTGCGCTGGTTCTGGGTGGCGGCGTAGTTCCAGTGCACGGAGCTGACGTGGTAGCCGTCGGCGCCGTTTTCGGCGGTGAGCTTCCAGTTGCCTTCGTAGATGTAGCTGGAAGAACCGCGCAGCACTTCCAGGCCATCGGCGGACTGGTCGACGATCATGTCGATGATCTTCGCCGACTCGCCAAGGTGCTCGACCAGCGGCAGTACATCGGCGTTGAGACTGCCGAACAGGAAGCCACGATACGACTCGAAACGCGCCACGCGGGTCAGGTCGTGGGAGCCTTCGCAGTTGAAGCTCGACGGGTAGCCGGCGTTCGCCGGGTCCTTGACCTTGAGCAGCTTGCCGGAGTTGTTGAACGTCCAGCCGTGGAACGGGCAGGTGTAGGAGCTTTTGTTGCCGGACTTGTGCCGGCACAGGGTCGCGCCGCGATGGCTGCAGGCATTGATGAACGCGTTCAGTACACCGTCCTTGTTGCGTGCGATAAAGATCGACTGACGCCCCATGGTGGTGGTGTAGAAATCGTTGATGTTGGGGATCTGGCTTTCGTGGGCCAGATACAGCCAGTTGCCTTCGAAGATGTGCTGCATCTCCAGATCGAACAACCGGGGGTCGGTGAACATCTCGCGCTTGCAGCGATAGAGGCCCTGCTCGGGATCGTCTTCAAGCAGGGAATGCAAATATTCGGGTCGCAGGGACATGGCCGCCGCCTCCATTGTTATTGTTCAGGCAGGGCCATGCTAGGACGGGGGATCAGGCTGGAATATCCGCTGGGTGCAGACCTTTATCCGTTTTGTGCAGGGGGATTTTTTGTAGAGACCAGGTTTGCCGCCATGCACATCCATCAAGACTCGGAACCTGTGGGAGCGGGCTTGCTCGCGAAGAGGGAGTGTCAGCCGGCATTGACCTTGCCTGACACACCGCCTTCGCGAGCAAGCCCGCTCCCACAGGTTTTCGAGGCGGCTGCGCAAGTCGTATGAGGGCCCCACTCAATGCCGGCGCTTGAGGGTATCCGACGGCAATTCGCCGAACTGCTTGCGGTAGCTGTCGGAGAATCGCCCCAGGTGCAGGAAGCCGTAGTCCATTGCGATTTCAGTGACGTTGCGCACGTTGCAGGTCGGGTCGCTGAGGCAGGCGTTGACGCGTTCCAGGCGTTTCTGGCGGATGTAGTTTTTCGGTGTGGTGCTCGCGTTGCGTTCGAACAGGCCATACAACGAGCGCAGGCTCATGCTGGCCTGGCGCGCCAGCTCTTCGCTGTCGATGTCCTGCTTGAGATTCCTGGCAATGTAATCGGCAATCGCTTCGAACGTGGCGGCCTGCGAGCCGATTTCGAGGCGGCTGACGTTGGTTTTCATCAGGCTCAGCATCTTGCTGACGATGATCTGCGCGTAATGTTCCTGCACCCGGGGAATCTGCTCGGTGGCCTCGGCCTCCTGGCAAATCATCGCCAGCAGGCCGACAAAACCTTCCAGTTCATTGAGCTGATAACGGTTCTCCAGGAACCGTACGCCCTGCCCCGGATATCGCCAGCGCTGCTCGTTGCAGACAGATTCGAGCAATGAAGTGGGGACTTTGAGGATGAATTTTTCGCAGTCGTCCGAGTACGTCAGGTCGACCGGATCGTCGGGGTTGATCAGCAGCAACTCGCCGGGGGCGAAGTAATGCTCCTGCCCGTGACCGCGCCACAGGCAATTGCCCTGCAACAACACTTGCAAGTGATAGATGCTTTCCAGCGCGCCCGAGGTGACGCGAACGCTGCCGCCGTAGCTGATGCGGCACAGGTCGAGGCTGGCGAACTTTCGATGATTGAGGCTGGCCAGCGGGCGCCCGGCCCGGGGCATCAGGATGCAATGATTACCGACATGCTGATTGACGTAGCCCGACACCGCGTAGGGGTCGGCGTGGTCGAATACGGCGCTGCGCTGACTCAACAGTTGCGCTTGCATCATCGGGTCACTCTCGTTTTTGTTATCGGTTGCGTCGATCCATTCTAGAACCGAACCCTCTGTAGGAGCGAGCTTGCTCGCGATGGACTTGAGAACGCCGCGGGGAATCAGGCACCCAGCGTCATCGTTAACGTCCATCGCGAGCAGGCTCGCTCCTACAGGGGATCGGGACAATCAGTCCTCGAGTGCGCGGACCCGTTCGTGGCGCTGTTGTTCCTCGGGCTGGGCGGACGACTGCAGGGTGAAGTCGAAGTCGATTTCGGCAAAGCGACCGCTCACGCCATGGGCCGCCGCGCGCTGCTGATCGTCGCTGAAGGTGATTTTGGCGATCAACTCGTCACGGGTGGCGTAGGCGAAATCGTCGTGCAGGTACTGATCACCGTCGAGGTTGATCTGGGTCGTCAGGTGGCGGTGATCCGGCGCGGAAATGAAGAAGTGCACATGCGCCGGGCGCTGGCCATGACGGCCCAGTTGATCGAGCAGTTGCTGGGTCGGACCGTCCGGCGGGCAGCCGTAGCCCGACGGCACGATGCTGCGCAAACGATAGCGGCCTTCGGAGTCGGTCACGATACGGCGACGCAGGTTGAATTCCGATTGCGTGGTATCGAAGTACGAGTAGGTGCCACCGGTATTGGCGTGCCAGACGTCGACGACGGCGCCGGCCAGGGGCTCGCCAGCGGTGTTGAACACGCGGCCTTGCATGAACAGGGTCACACCCGGATCGACGCCATCGTCGAGGCGCGCTTCGCCGACCGACAGCGGCGCGCCCGCCACGTACAGCGGGCCTTCGATGGTTCGCGGCGTGCCGCCGGACTTGCCGGCCTGTTCGTCTTCGGCGTCCATCAGCAGGTCGAGGTAATGCTCCAGACCGAGACCGGCCACCACCAGCCCGGCCTCCTGGCGCGCACCCAGCACGTTGAGGTAGTTGACGGCTTTCCAGAATTCTTCCGGGGTCACCGCCAGGTCTTCGATGATGTTCACCGAGTCACGCAGGATGCGGTAGACCAGCGCCTTGGTCCGTGGGTTGCCGGCGTCATTGAGCAGGCCGCTGGCCTCTTCGAGAAATTTCTGGACTTCGGCAGTGTGGGAAATCTTGACGTTCATTTTGCAGGGTTCCTCATCTTGTAATTATTAGCGTAGCGAACTGAACAGGCTGGGCTCAGCGGTCATCGTCACGGATGGAAGAAGGATGCCGGCACATCGCGTCGATTTCGATGGCCATGTACGGGAACAGTGGCAATTGCATCAGCAGGTCATGCAGTTCCTGAACGCTGTCGACATCGAACACGCTGTAGTTGGCGTAGTGCCCGGCGATGCGCCACAGGTGGCGCCACTTGCCCTGCTCTTGCAGGCGCTGGGCCAGGGCTTTTTCGTCAGCCTTGAGCCTGGCGGCCGCTTCAGGATTCATGTCGACCGGCAGGTTCACGGTCATTTTTACGTGGAACAGCATAATGCTCTCCTCAGGCTTGATGAATGGTCTTGTCGCGGCGGAAGAACGCCAGGCGCTCTTCATCCAGGCTCAGGCCCAGGCCCGGCGTTTTCGGCACGTGCAGTTCAAAATCGCGATACACCAGCGGTTCGCTGAGAATGTCTTCGGTCAGCAGCAACGGGCCGAACAGCTCGGTGTCCCACGCCAGTTTGTTCAGGGTGACGAAGGCATGGGCCGAAGCCATGGTGCCCAGGCCGCCTTCAAGCATGGTGCCGCCGTACAGAGCGATGCCGGCCGCTTCAGCGATGGCGGCGGTACGCAACACGGCGCGTGGGCCACCGTTCTTGGCGATTTTCAGGGCGAACACCGAAGCCGCGCCTTCGCGGGCCAGGTTGAACGCATCTTCCACGCTTTCGATGGATTCATCGGCCATGATCGGCGCCGGGCTCATGGCGTTCAGGCGGGCCATGCCAGCGCGGTTGTTGCGCGAGATCGGCTGTTCGATCAGGTCGATTCCGTTGCTGCCGAGGACTCGGCAGGCACGTATCGCGACGGCTTCGTCCCACGCCTGGTTGACGTCGACCCGCACGCTGGCGCGATCACCCAGGGCTTTCTTGATGGCAATCACATGGGCCAGGTCGCGGTTGACCTCACCGGCACCGATCTTCAGTTTGAAGATGCGATGGCGGCGCAGGTCGAGCATTTTTTCCGCTTCGGCGATGTCTTTTTCGGTGTCACCGCTGGCCAGGGTCCAGGCCACGGGCAGCGAGTCGCGAACACGGCCGCCGAGCAATTCGCTGACCGGCAGGCCGAGGCGTTTGCCCTGGGCGTCGAGCAGCGCGGTTTCGATACCGGATTTGGCAAAGGTGTTGCCACGGATGCTGCGCTCCAGGCGCAACATGGCGGCGTTGACGTTGCCACTGTCCTGGCCGATCAACAGCGGTGCGAAGTGCGTATCGATATTGGTCTTGATGCTGTCCGGGCTTTCATTGCCGTAGGCCAGGCCACCGATGGTGGTGGATTCGCCAATGCCTTCGATGCCGTCAACGCAACGCACGCGAATGATCACCAGGGTCTGGTTCTGCATGGTGTGCATCGCCAGCTTGTGCGGGCGGATGGTCGGCAGATCGACGATGATCGTCTCGATCGACTCAATGGCGGTTGCTAGCATTTCGATACCCGTCAGGTTCTTGAAGTTCTGAGTCGGATTCTCATACGGCTTTTTCCGGGCGGCCAATATAGAATTGGTCTGGCTTGATACCTTAAAGGTATTCAATTGAAAATCCGGAGGCCCCATGGAACTGCGTCACCTGCGTTACTTTCAGGTGCTGGCTCAAACCCTCAACTTCACTCGCGCCGCCGAGCACCTGCACATTGCCCAACCGCCGTTGAGCCGGCAGATCCAGCAACTGGAGGACGAGTTGGGGGTGATGCTGCTGGAGCGCGGCCGACCGCTGAAGTTGACTGACGCCGGGCGGTTTTTCCACGAGCACTCCACTGCCCTGCTCGAACAACTGAGCAAGGTCTGCGACAACACGCGGCGTATCGGCTCGGGTGAGAAAACCTGGCTGGGTATCGGCTTTGCGCCATCGACACTGTATGGCGTGCTGCCGGAACTGATCCGGCGGTTACGCAGTGGCGAGCCGCTGGAGCTGGAGTTGGGTCTGTCGGAAATGACCACCCTGCAACAGGTGCAGGCATTGAAGGCCGGGCGCATCGACATCGGTTTCGGCCGAATCCGTATCGACGACCCGGCCATTATCCAGACCGTGCTCACCGAAGACCGCCTGGTCGCCGCCCTGCCCGCCGGGCACCCGTTGCTCGCAGGCCCCATCAGCCTGCGGGAACTGGCAAGGGAACCCTTTGTGCTGTACCCCGGCAATCCACGGCCGAGTTACGCCGACCATGTGATTGCCCTGTTTGAGTCCTATGGCGTGAGCATCCACGTCGCGCAATGGACCAACGAGTTGCAAACGGCGATCGGTCTGGTGGGGGCAGGAATCGGGGTCACGCTGGTGCCGGCCTCGGTGCAGTTGCTGCACCGCGACGACATCGGCTTCACCCCGCTGCTGGAAGACAACGCCACCTCGCCGATCATTCTCAGCCGACGGGTGGGCGATGTGTCGCCGGGGTTGAACCATTGTTTGCGGATGATTGATGAACTGCTGCCACCAGGGATTTAAGGCAATAAATACCTGTGGCGAGGGAGCTTGCTCCCGCTGGGCCGGGCTGGTGCTCCTGCGCGCAGCGGCCCTATCTGCACGTTTTCTAATGGGTGTTCCCGCCCCAGATCCAGTTCCAGAACCCCGGCAACTCGACAGGCTGTGAATCGTCGCGCACGGTTCGCGCCATGGCGGCCCGCAGCAACGCGGCCTGATCCTCGTAGAATGGCTTGTCCGCGGTTTTCACCCCGGTCTCCCGGGCGCTGTCGAGCAGTATCTGCAGGTACTCACGGGTATGCCGGGCGGTGTACCGGTTGAGGTCGTGGAAGGTCACCACCACCGGAATCACGCCATCGACCACTGGCAATTCGCCACGGGCAATGCGTTCGCGTACTTCGGACATCGAGCGCAGCATGTGCGACCGGCGGCGGGGGCTGGCGTTGAAGCCCCAGATCTTGCCGTCATTGGCGCTCAAGTCCGTCAGCAGTACATGCAGGCCATGCTGCTGATAGGCGGCGAAAGTGCGTTTGTCGTAGTTCCAGAATGGCGGGCGCAGCAGGATCGGGGGGGCGCCGGTGATCGCCGCGATGTCGGCGCTGCCATCGGTCAGGGCCTGTTCCAGCTCTTGCGGCTCCAGCGAGCGATGGTTGGTGTGCCAGGGCGTCGCCGTGTGGAACCCCAGAATGTGACCTTCGGCGTTTTCGCGCCGCATGATGTCCCGGCCCAACTCGCTGCCGCCGGCTCGCGGTGCGCGTGTTTGCACGAAGAACACGGCTTTGATGCCCGGTTGCAGCGGGTTTTGCGCCAGGCTCTCAAGCACTGTGACAGTCGGATTCCACCAGCTCGATGCGCTGGGGCCGTCATCGAAGGTCAGCAGAAACCGGACGGGGGGTTGCTCACGCAAACGCTGTTCGGTCTGTGGAGTCATTTCAATCGGTGCTGCGATACAGCCCAGCAGACTCACTGCCAAAGCGCACACCGTTAAACATTTGAACAACTGTTTCATCTTCTGCCTTGGGCCAGACCATCACGGTCGATACGTCAACTGGCAAGAATCCTTCGCCCGTTCATCCGTCGTCAGCCCGCATCGAGACGGCGAGCCGAGGTTGGATAAGGTACACAGAGTTTGGTTCCAGTGCTTGCCAGGCCCATTTCGTCGCCACCGACTAAACTGAAAAAAACGCTCAACCAGAGTGTCAGGCCATGTGCGGACGACTGTCGCAATACCGTGGAATCCACGACTTCGTGGCGGTGCTGAGCATCCCCGATGCGCTGGTCAACCGCGTCGGCAACGAACCCCTGGCGCACTATAACGCTGCGCCCACCACGCAACTCGCCCTGTTGCACCTTGAGAATGAGCGGCTGCACGCCGACGCCGTGTGCTGGGGTTGGCGACCGCACTGGGCGACGGATCGCGTGGCGCCGATCAATGCCCGGGTCGAGAAAGTCGCCCACGGCCCGTACTTCCGGGCGATCTGGCCCCATCGCGCGATCTGCCCGATCGATAACTGGTTCGAATGGGTCGACGACGGTGACGGTAACAAACAACCGTGGCTGATTCGGCGACGCAACCGGGCACCGGCTTTTTGCGCGGCCATCGGCCAGTACCCGATCGGCGGAGCCCCTCACCGGGAGCACGACGGTTTCGTCATCCTCACGGCCGACAGCGCGGGCGGGATGCTTGACGTGCATGACCGACGCCCGGTGGTGTTCTCGCCCGAGCTGGCGCGGGAATGGCTGGACCCGGCCACGCCCAAGGAACGAGCCGAGGAAATGGCGCTGTCCCAGGGCGAGGCCAGTAACGTATTTGAGTGGTACAAGGTCGACAAGGCGGTTGGCAATGTCAGGAACCAGGGCGCCGCGCTGATTAAAGAAGTTCCATGAACTTATCAATAACGACAGCTGCGCATGCAAACTGAAATTCAACAACATCACATGACAAAGCCCCGCTCACTAGCGGAATTGCTGTAGGAGCGAGCTTGCTCGCGATGGACGTTAACGATTACGCGTGTTTACTGGCTAAACGCGGTGCTCTTGAGTCCATCGCGAGCAAGCTCGCTCCTACAGCAGCATTACGCACAATGGCGGGGCTTTGTTGTATTCGCGTGCAGCTCAAAATTTGCGGTCAGGCTCTGACAGTTCCTTGCCGTCGTCAGGATGCTTCCAGTCCGGTACCGAGCGCTTCTGTTGCTCAATCTCTTCTTCCGTGGGTTCGTCCTCTTCTTCTTCCAGATCCGGACGCTTGGGGTCATTGGCCATGTTCACCTCTCTTCCTGAAGGGATCGGTCATCCACTTTAAGCGTAGAACAGTTTCCGTCGACCGGCTCACAGCCACCAGCGCAGCAAAAAGAAGAAGCCCATGCTCAACAGCATGCTGAGCAAGGTGTTGCGGGTGTAGAGCACCAGGCCGACGGCGACCAGTGAACTGATCAGATAAGGGTTGTCCCATTGCAGGTTCAACTGTTTTTCCGGCATGAACACAATCGGCCCGCAGATGGCGGTCAACATGCCCGGTACGGCAAACCCGAGGAATTGCCGGGCATTGCTGCTCAGGCGCACCGGCAGTCGCGGCTCCAGAAAAACATAGCGATTGAGGAACACCAACACGCCCATGCCGACAATCACTGCCCAGACCATCATGTGCGTCCACCATGGAATTTATTGCAGACAAACCCGGCGGTCATGCCCGCCAGCCCCGACAACACCAGCGCCGAGCCCCATTGCCAGTAGCTGAACAGCACCGAGCAGAACAGCGACACTGCCACGCACACCACGGTCGGCACGTTACGGACCACCGGGGTGATCAGGGCAATGAAGGTGGCCGCGATGGAGAAATCCAGGCCCAGGTGTTCGAGGCCCGGGATGCTGCTGCCAAGCACAATGCCCGCCAAGGTGAACAGGTTCCAGGCGATGTAGAACGTCAACCCCACGCCCAAGGCGTACCAACGGTTGAATTGCTGCTTGTCGTGCTGGCTGGTCAGGGCGAACAACTCATCGGTGAGCAAAAAACCCAGGCCTGCACGCCAGTGCCCCGGCAACGGAGAAATCACCGAACGCATGCTCATTCCGTAAAGCAGATGCTGGGAGGTCAGCAGCAACGTGGTGAGCAGAATCGAAAAGATCCCGGCTCCGCCCTTGAGCATGCCGATGGCCACCAGTTGCGCGGCTCCGGCAAACACAATGCTCGACAGCCCCTGGCCTTGCAGGGGCGTGAGGTTGGCCTCGATGGCCATGGAGCCGGCCAGCAAGCCCCAGGGCGCGGTGGCCAGGGACAGCGGCATGATCGCCGCAGCGCCACGCAGAAAGGCACTGCGCGGCATCATTGAGTTGGACATGACGTTCTACAGACAGGGAAAGACCCCAGACTTTGCCAGCTATGGCGGCCAATGGCTTGAACAATCTTGCTCACTGACAGGACTGCGTGCCATTCATCGGCTGCCCGCTTGATTCGCCAAAGTGACAACAACATGATGGCGCTGCATTTTCATCGAGGCAGTCCCTTCATGAGTTCAGTCGAAACCGACAGCGACGTTTATAAAACCCTGCTTGAGTCAACCCGGGCGATTCCCTGGCGCATCGACTGGAAAACCATGACTTTCAGCTATATCGGGCCGCAGATCGAGGAGCTGCTGGGCTGGAAGCAGGACAGCTGGACCACGGTCAACGACTGGGTCGAACGCATGCACCCTGATGATCGCAACTACGTGATGGACTTCTGCGTCTCGCAATCGCGCGCCGGTCTCGATCACGAGGCTGACTATCGGGCGCTGACCGACAGCGGCGAGTACGTGTGGATTCGCGATGTGGTGCACGTGGTGCGCAAGGACGGCGAAGTCGAAGCGCTGGTGGGTTTCATGTTCGATATCAGCGAGCGCAAGAAAACCGAAGAACACCTGAGCCGCCTGCAAAAGCAGCTCGAAGAGTATTCCTTCCAGGACGGCCTGACCGGCATCGCCAACCGGCGCATGTTCGACACTGTGCTGGAACGCGAGTGGAGCAATGCCCAGCGCACGGGCTCGCCGTTGTCGGTGATCGTGCTGGATATCGATTACTTCAAGCAGTACAACGACCATTACGGCCACATCAAGGGCGACGAATGCCTGCGCCGCGTCGCGCAAACCCTGTCCCTGGCGGCGAACCGGCCACGGGACTTCATCGCCCGGATCGGCGGCGAAGAGTTCGTCTGGTTACTCCCGGAAAGCGATGCCGAATCCGCCAGGCTGGTGGCGCACAAATGCCTGCACCTGATTCGCCAGCAGCAGATCCCCCATGAATTCTCGAACGTGTCGAACCTGCTGAGCGTCAGCCTGGGCGTCGGCACCACCGCCGTTTCGATCCATGCCACGGCGCTGGAGTTCGTCGACCAGGTCGATCAATTGCTCTACAAGGCCAAGCACGAGGGTCGGATGCGCGCCGAGTTCGCTGATTTTCGTGATTGACAAACAGCGCGCCGGCTTTTAAAACTGGGCGCCTCACTCAGGGTGTAAGCAAGCATGTCCGCAACCTTCAACTTCAACTTTTCTGTCTTTGGCTTGATTGCCAAGGCGCAAGGTTGCGTTGCGCACGCCCTCAAATCGAAGAAACAGTCGCTCATGTGACCGGGGCGCGCTGTCCCGTCAGATGAGCTGACAGGACATTGAGCGCGACGGACCACCCTCCCCTTGCTTACTCTCCTTCTACGCTCCTGACGGTGACGAAATCGGTCAACCATCAGGAGAAAGTGCATGTCTGCGTTTCAAGGTATCTGGGTTCCACTGGTCACACCATTCCACAACGGCGCCATCGATTTCGTCGGCTTGCGCCGGCTGGTCAGCCATCTGCTGGAAAAAGGCGTCGACGGCCTCATCGTTTGCGGCACCACCGGCGAACCGGCCGCCATGGACAAACATGAGCAACTGGCGGTGCTCGATGCGGTGCTCGAACTTGTGCCGGCACAGCAGGTGGTCATGGGTCTGGCGGGTAACAACCTGACCGAGTTGTTGCAGTTCCAGAGCGAGATTCTCAAGCGCCCGGTGGCTGGCCTGCTGGTACCGGCGCCGTATTACATCCGCCCTTCCCAGGCTGGCCTGGAAGCGTTTTTCCGCACGGTCGCCGATGCCTCCAGCGTTCCGCTGATCCTCTACGACATCCCCTACCGTACCGGCGTGGCCTTCGAACAGGCGACCCTGCTGAACATCGTCGCCCACGAGCGCATCGTCGCCATCAAGGATTGCGGCGGTAATTTTTCCAACACCCTGGCCTTGCTCGATAGCGGCCAAGTCGACGTGCTGTGCGGTGAGGACAACCAGATCTTCAATGCCCTGTGCCTGGGCGCCAAAGGCGCGATTGCCGCGTCGGCGCATGTTCATCCCGAACTGTTCGTGCAGTTGCACCGGCAGATCCGCGACAACCGGTTGGCGGACGGCCGCGCCACGTTTTTCCGTTTGCTGCCGTTGATCAACAGCCTGTTCCTGGAGCCCAACCCGGCCCCGGTGAAAACCGCGCTGGCCCTGCAAGGCTTGATCGGTGACGAACTGCGTGCGCCGATGCAACGCAGCAGTGAATCGATGACCGAACGTATGAAAGGCGTGCTCAGCGCATTGGGTCGCGACAATCGCTAGAGCGCCCGACACCGGTCCGAGTACCATGGAGCGATTCGTTCAGCCTTCAGGGGCACCGATATGCTGTACCGAATCGCAGCCGATGGGCTGATGCTGTTTCACCTGTTGTTCATTGTGTTTATGTTGTTCGGCGGGTTGCTGGTGCTCAAATGGCGCCACCTGATCTGGTGGCATCCGCCTGCAGCGCTGTGGGGCATGGCGGTGGAATTCTTCCACTTGCCCTGCCCGCTGACCGACTGGGAAAACCGTCTGCGCCACGGGGCCGGGCAATCCGGCTATGGTGGTGGATTCATCGAGCATTACCTCTGGCCGGTCATCTATCCCGCCGGCCTGACACCCGGCATTCAGTTGGGCCTGGGCGCCGTGGTGCTGGCGATCAACGTGCTGGTCTATCTTCGATTGATCCGGCAATGGGCCGCCTGAAACTTCAACCACCCGCCAAGGACTGAACACATGCTGTCGACCGAAGACCTGGCACTGCTCGAGGCCATCCGCAAAACCGGCAGTCTGTCGCGGGCGGCGGCCCACCTGGGCAAGGCGCCGTCGACCGTGTCCTATGCGGCTCGGCAGCTGGAGGAGCGTTTCGATGCATTGCTGTTCGACCGCCGCCGCTACCGTTTGCAACTGACCCCGGCGGGTGAGTTGCTGGTCAACGAAGCGGCGCGGCTGATGCAGGACGTCTCGCGCCTGACCCAGCGGGTCCGGCAAGTCGCCAACGGCTGGGAGAGTCGCTTGTGGATCGTGACCGACGAACTGCTGGAGTTCGAAACCCTGATCCCGGTGATCGACCAATTCGATGCGCTGCAATCGGGCGTACCGCTGCGCATCACCCAGGAAGTGCTCAAAGGGGTCTGGGAAGCCCTGCGCGAAGGCCGCGCGGACCTGATCATCGGCGCCACCAACGAGCCTCCGGCGATCCCGTCCTTGCGCTGGATGCAACTGGGGGAAATGGAGTGGGTGTTTGCGGTGTCGCCCAAACACCCGCTGGCCAAGGCCAAAGGCCCGATTACCCGGGCCATGGTCGCGCAGCACCGGGCGATTGTGGTGGCCGATTCCTCCAGAGCCACCGAGGGCAGCACCTACGGCGTCACCGGGGGGCAACCGGTGCTGGCCGTGCCGACCATGCGCGCAAAGATCCTCGCCCAGTGCAATGCGCTGGGGGTAGGTTGGCTGCCGCGACACCGGGTTGGCTCGCTGCTGAAAAACGGCATGCTGGTTGAAAAGCCGATGGCCGACCCGCGCGAACCGAACATCCTGTACGCCGGTTGGCGTGGCGACCATGACGGTCGCGCCCTGGGCTGGTGGCTGGAGCAGCTTGAAAAGCCCAACCTGGCTACCCGGCTGGTTCAGGGAACGGACCGGTTTGCCTGACGCCTGACGTTCAGTTGGCGATCACGCTCATGTTGCGCCCGCTGGCCTTGGCCACGTACAGCGCCTTGTCTGCCGCACCGATCAGGTCTTCGGGGCGAACCTGGGAAGTGGCATTGCTGGCACACACACCGACACTGACCGTCACGCTGCCTTCCGGGCTGTCGCTGTGGGCAAATTCGGCCTGTAGCACCGCGCGACGGATTTTCTCCGCCATCAGAAATGCCCCCACGTAGTCGGTTCCGGGCAGCACCACGGCAAACTCTTCGCCACCATAACGGGCGGCCAGGTCAACGGGGTGATTGATGTTGTCCGTGATGATCGCACCGACCTTGCGCAAACACTCATCACCGGCCAGATGGCCGTAGCGGTCATTGAACGGTTTGAAATGATCGACATCAATCATCAGCAGCGCTAATCCGGTCTGGCTGCGCCGGGCACGCCCCATTTCGGCATCGATGAACGCATCGAGCTGACGCCGGTTGGCCAGCCCCGTCAGCGCATCCTTGAGGGCCAGGCCTTCGAGGTTGCGATTGACCTCCAGGAGCTTGTCCTGGGTGTCCAGCAACTCGACCTGTACCAGATTCTGCTGCTTCATCAACTTGATGAGCCGAAACCCCAGTACCCCGAGAACACTCAGCAACAACGTGACGATGCAGACGCTGAGCAGGGTTTCCCGGCGCCAACCGGCCAGCACTTCATCCTTGTTCAACGCGGTAAAAACGATTAACGGGTAACCCTCGACCCGGTGGTACCCCGTCACCCGCTCGACACCGTCGACGATCGAAGTGATCGTGGCCGTGCCCGAGTCGCCCTTGGGCAACAACCGGGTGAACAACGGGCTTTTGGCAAGGCTGGTACCGATATCCGTCTCCTTGAAGGGTCTGCGAATGACAATGCTGGCATTGTCGGCGATCAGGTTGATCACGCCGTTACTGCCCATGTCGATGCTGTCGTAGAGTTGCAGGAAATGGCTGAGGTAAATCGACGCCAGTGCCACGCCGGCAAAGCTGCCATCGGGATGATTGACCCGGCGCGAAACCGTCACGATCCATTCACCGCTCGAACGGCTCTTGATCGACGGTCCGATGTGGGGCCCGCGGCTGGGGTTGTCGCGATGGAAGATGAAATATTCGCGGTCGGAGTTATTGACGCCGGTTTGGCCGACGCCATTGGAATTGGCGATCCACTGCCCTTTTTCGTCGAAAACGAACAGGCCGTGGAGCTGGCTCAACTCACTGCGTTGGGCGTTGAGCAATTGCGGCAGCCGGGACTGATCCATACCGTCGTGCTCCAGACGGTCGACCAGAGTGAACAGCAGCGTGTCGGCCTGCTTGATTGTTGCCTGCGCTTGCGAAGCCAGGGTCTGCGCAAGGTTGGACATCACCACTTCCTTGTCATGCAGACGGTACTGGCGTGAGCTCCAGGCTTCCCAGATCACGATAACCACCATCGACAGGCACACAGCGAGCAGCAGGATCACCGCCGAGCGGACCTTGAGCCGGGGCACCGCTGGCCGGAGCATTTCAATATTATCGTTGATCGACGGATGTCCCATGGTGCTCCCTGATTGTCTGTGACAGGGCGAATCTTCCTGATCGCCTCTTTTGCTCACTATGCCTGGTCCAGGCTCGCGATGATGTTAGCGCGACGCTGGCTTTACCGCCTCCAGCCACGCCGGATCCAGGCGCGTCTGCCCGGTATCGATGCCCAGCGCCTGCATCCGCTCCTTGTGCCGGTCCATTTCGCGGATCAACTGGCTGTGGTCACTGGAGTTGCCGTCCAGTTGATGCATCTGGTCCAGCCCCAGATGGTAGAAACGCAACAGCTTCATGGCAACCGGATCACCCTTCTCCACGGCCGCCGTTACATGATGCATGACATTGGTGATGCTCATCAGGCTGCGCTTGAGCTGCCAAGCGTAGACCGCCGGCGCCATCCATTCCTGGTGCCAGAACACTTTGCGCATCAGCGCCGCCATCGCCAGCACCGCGACAAACACGCCACCGACGTTGAAGCGCAGATTGTCACCCCCTGGCACTCCGAACAGAGCCACCGCCACCGTGGACAGGCCCATCGCCAGCGCCAGAAAGATCAGGGCAATGATGATCGTGCTGCGCCGCGTCTGTTGCCGGTAGGTATCGGCGTTCATCGGCTGGATTTCGAACATTGCGTCGGGTTTCCTGAGCTTCAATGGTAAAAAGGGGTCTGAAGTAAAAAGACTGCGGGCCATTATCGCCTCTGCGAGGGATTTAGCTATGCTGGGGCTCCTTTTCATCTTTTCATCGTCAAGCGGGGGACATGGCGAGACCGTGCAGTTCGTGCCATCTTCTTTCATGAATACACATTATTCGGATGCCATTCGTGGTTGCTGTGTGAATGACATCGTTTTAAGGATCAATGAATGACCCAACGCCAAGTTATCAACGCCTCCGTCAGCCCCAAAGGCAGCCTGGAAACGCTCTCGCAACGGGAAGTCCAGCAGTTGAGCGAAGCCGGTTCCGGCAGCACCTACACCCTCTTCCGCCAGTGCGCCCTGGCCATCCTCAATACCGGCGCCCATGTCGACAACGCCAAGACCATTCTTGAAGCCTATAAAGATTTTGAAATCCGCATTCACCAACAGGACCGCGGCGTACGCCTCGAACTGCTGAACGCCCCGGCCGACGCCTTCGTTGACGGCGAAATGATCGCCAGCACCCGGGAAATGCTGTTCAGCGCCCTGCGTGACATCGTCTACACCGAAAACGAACTCGACAGCCAACGCATCGACCTGAGCAATTCCCAGGGCATCAGCGATTACGTCTTCCACCTGCTGCGCAACGCCCGCACCCTGCGCCCCGGCGTCGAGCCGAAGATCGTGGTGTGCTGGGGCGGGCACTCGATCAACACCGAAGAATACAAATACACCAAGAAAGTCGGCCACGAACTGGGCCTGCGCAGCCTGGACATCTGCACCGGTTGCGGCCCCGGCGTGATGAAAGGCCCAATGAAAGGCGCGACCATCGCCCACGCCAAGCAACGCATCCACGGCGGCCGCTACCTGGGCCTGACCGAACCCGGAATCATCGCCGCCGAAGCGCCGAACCCGATCGTCAACGAACTGGTGATCCTGCCGGATATCGAAAAACGCCTGGAAGCCTTTGTCCGCGTCGGCCACGGCATCATCATCTTCCCGGGCGGCGCCGGGACGGCCGAAGAGTTCCTGTACCTGCTCGGCATCCTGATGCACCCGGGCAACGAAGGCCTGCCCTTCCCGGTCATCCTCACCGGGCCGAAACATGCCGCGCCGTACCTGGAACAACTGGACGCGTTCGTCGGCGCCACCCTGGGTGACGCCGCCAAGCAGCACTACCAGATCATCATCGATAACCCGGCCGAAGTGGCGCGGCAAATGACCCAGGGCCTCAAAGCGGTCAAGCAATTCCGTCGCGAGCGCAACGATGCGTTCCACTTCAACTGGCTGCTGAAAATCGACGAGGGCTTCCAGCGCCCGTTCGACCCGACCCACGAAAACATGGCCAACCTGAAACTCAGCCTCGACCAGCCATCCCATGAACTGGCGGCCAACCTGCGCCGCGCGTTCTCCGGCATCGTCGCCGGCAACGTCAAGGACAAGGGCATCCGTCTGATCGAAGAACACGGGCCGTACCAGATCCGTGGCGACGCGGCGATCATGCAGCCGCTGGACCTGCTGCTCAAGGCCTTCGTCGCCCAGCACCGCATGAAACTGCCGGGCGGCGCGGCGTATGTGCCGTGTTATCGGGTGGTGGCGTAACAAAATCGGTGTAGCAACGCCAACATGAGCTTTACCGTCGCGGACCGCAGTGAAAGCTGCGGTTCGCGGCACTCTATGGAAAGAAAAAAATGCGCCAACGCAAGTCCGCCAGACTGCTGGTGATCAATCCCTCGCAACAGGTTCTGCTGTTTCACTTCCAGCACACAAACGATGCCCTCGCCGGCAAAAGCCACTGGGCGACACCCGGTGGTGGGCTCGAGCAGGGTGAATCCTTTGAGGCTGCGGCGGTCCGTGAACTGTTTGAAGAAACGGGCCTCCACGTCGACACCATAGGTTCGAGCATTGCCGATCGCAGTTTTCCAATGATGCTGCCAAGCGGTGAAACGGTGTTGTCCGTTGAGCGCTATTTCGTGGTTCATACCGATAGTGAACGCCTGTCCCGTGAGGGGTGGACGGCTCACGAGGTTCGGGTGATGGCGGACCATAAATGGTGGTCGGTGGCAGAGCTACGGGAGACCCGCGAAACGGTGTGGCCGGAGCAGTTGATCGAGATGCTGGAAAACGTCTGAAGATCGTACAGACATCCCCAACCTCAGTGGTGAGGGAGCTTGAAGATTTTCGTTAGATGCCAAGCCGCCTTCGCGAGTAGCCTGCTCGCGATGGCGGAGTGTTGGGCGACGTTTTGTTGTGTACATATCCGTTTCTGCGGTCACGGCTACTTAGGGTTCCGCCCTTACGGCGGGTTACTTGGAAAAGCCCCAAGTAACCAAGGGCTCTTGCCCCTGACGTTCGGTGCCTCGCCAAGGCTCGGCATTCCCTCGCTCCGGTCCTGCTCCGTGGGCCCGCCGCGATCGGCCATCCCTGGCCGTACGCGGCTAACCCGGCATCCATGCCGGGTTGCCCACTGCGCAGAACCGGAACGAAGCCTCTCGAGGGGGCAAGCAGATCAAAAGCCAAAGCAAAAGCAAAAGCGAGGCGGCCTACTGGCCGGCCTGATCGCAATTGAACGCGTTTCCCTGTAGGAGCGAGCTTGCTCGCGAAAAACGCCAGGACACCGCGGGCATTCAGACAGCCCGCGTTATCGTTGACGTCCATCGCGAGCAAGCTCGCTCCTACAGAAGAGCAGAGCAAAGGCAGATCGGCGTCCCCCCACGCTCCTCACCACTCAACAGGCCGAGCGTTAGCTCGCCTGCAGCTCTTGATCCACCCGCCCCCTCGGCAGGCTGAGTGGAGGTGTTCATCCGGGGAATGGCGCGCAGCGCCGTGCGGCGAAGCCGCACACATTGCAGGGAGGTGCAGCGAAGCAAACCGTAGAGCAATGCCCCCGGATGAATGCCGGAGCGAAGGAACCCCGAGCCCTGGCGAGGGGCCGGACGTTCGGGGCGAGCGTTTTTTTGCTTACTTTTTTTAGGCGCTTGTAAAAAAAGTGAGTCGCCGTAAGGGCGAAACCGCCAGCCGTCGCTACCCAAATAATGGATATGTACTCAGTCAGCCCGCCTTCGCGAGCAGGCTAGCTCCCACAGGGGATCGCATTCACCCACAAAAGCCTGGTCGGCCCGAAAGCCGCCAAGATCAAAGATCAAAGATCAAAGTCACTGTAAACGCTCCGGCTTTACGACTGCTGCGCAGCCGAACGGGAGCAAGCTCCCTCGCCACATGACGGGTGTGAGCCTGAAAATTTTCGTTGATGCTAGGCCGCTATCGCGAGCAGGCTCGCTCCCACAATCGGGTTCCCGGTTTTTACTCGATACTTGTGGCCACTGAAGATCCCTGTGGGAGCGAGCCTGCTCGCGATGCCGGGGTGTTGGGTGACGTGTCTTTTACCGGTGTACATATCCGTTTATGCGGCAACGGCGGCTTAGGGTTCCGCCCTGACGGCGGGTTACTTGGAAAAGCCCCAAGTAACCAAGGGTTCTTGCCCCTGACGTTCGGTGCCTCGCCCAGGCTCGGCATTCCCTCGCTCCGGTCCTGCTCCGTGGGCCCGCCGCGATCGGCCATCCATGGCCGTACGCGGCTAACCCGGCATCCATGCCGGGTTGCCCACTGCGCAGAACCTGCGCTCGGCCTCTCGAGGGGCAAGCAGATCAAAAGCCAAAGCGAGGCGGCCTACTGGCCGGCCTGATCGCAATTGAACGCGTTTCCCTGTAGGAGCGAGCTTGCTCGCGAAAAACGCCAGGACAACGCGGGGATTCAGGCCGCCCGCGTTATCGTTGACGCCCATCGCGAGCACGCTCGCTCCTACAGAAGAGCAGAGCAAAAGCAGATCGGCGTACGCCCACGCTCTTCACCATTCAACAGGCCGAGCGTTAGCTCGCCTGCCGCTCTTGATCTTGATCCACCCGCCCCCTCGGCAGGCTGAGTGGAGGTGTTCATCCGGGGATGGGCGCGCAGCGCCGTTCGACGCAGTCGAACTCATTGCATGTAGGTCGAGCGCAGCCGACCGGAGGGCAATGCCCCCGGATGAATGCCGGAGCGAAGGAACCCCGAGCCTTGGCGAGGGGCCGGACGTTCGGGGCGAGCGTTTTTTTGCTTACTTTTTTTAGGCGCTTGTAAAAAAGTGAGTCGCCGTAAGGGCGAAACCCTAAGTCGCCGTAACCCAAAAAACGGATATGTACCCAGTCAGGCCGCCTTCGCGAGCAAGCCCGCTCCCACAGAAGAGCAGAGCGAAGGCAGATCGGCATACACAAATGCCCCCAGTCAGCGACGATTCATGGCTGCAAAGCCTGGGGCTCGGTGGACTGTGCTTTCGGCGGCCCCTCGGTTTCCTCGAGGGAGGCTTTCTCGGCCACGAACTGCCAGTCCTTGTAGCTGGCCATGCCGTTGAAGTCCGACCACTGGCTGGGAAAGTTCACCTGCTTGAGCGGCTTCTCCGTGGACGGGCAATACACACCGCTGATACGCCCGTCGATACCGCGAATCAGCTCCCATTCGCCACCTGTCATCGGCTCCGGGTACAACTGCCGGATATGGTGCCTGGCCGACGGAAAACGCTCGTCCTGCAACAGGTCCGCGAGTTCTTTCGGGTACTGCGCCACACCGGGCGAACTTCGGTAATAGCTGCGCAGCGCCTGGGCATACTGCGTACCGACCCAGAGCAACTGGTTTTCGCGATCCCGGCGCGCGGCGGTGGCCCACAACTCGCCGGCACTGGCCAGGCCCATGCCAATCACGACGATCAGAAACAGCACCCCCAGGTAGGTGAAGCCATCCTGGTCCGATGGCTTACCACTCGGAATAAAGGCTGCCATCACGTGCCCTCCCTTTGGCCCCACTCTTGATGTCAGCCACCCCGCCCGCCACGCCATCCGGTGGTGCAACCACAACCCAGGCGTCCTTGCGCTCGACAATCGGGTCCAGCGGCTGGTTACGCAGGTAGCGCAGTTCGACCAGCTGTTCGATGGAGTCGGGATAACGCCCGGTGTCCCCGTAATAGTGGTCCAGCGCCTCGCGCATGGACGACAGGCTCTGGTGCAGGGTGGTCTCTTTCGAGGCCTCCAGACTGTTGAAGTAGCGTGGCAAGGCAATCGTCATCAGGGTCGCGATGATTGCCAGGACCACCATCAGTTCAATGAGGGTAAAACCCTTTTGCCGACGCATATGCTCACCACTCTCGGTAGGCGATGCCGTTGAGACCCTTGCCCCGGGCCTTGGAGTAAACGTCAAAGACGTCCTGGCCCTCCCGCGGGTTCTCAGCGGAACTGTCATAGGAACGCAGGCCCCAGCCACCATTGTCGTCACGCTTGATGGTGGCCAACGGGTCACGGGGGATGCGCCGCAGGAAATAGAACTTGGCACCCTTGGCGCTACGCACGTCACGCACACCGTCGACCAGCACTTTCAGGTTCGGCGGGTAGCCATTGCTGTCGAGCGACTTCTCGATGTAGCCGGCGTCGAAGGCACGTTTGTAGGCGTCGATGCCGTCGCGGATCTGGTACAGCGCGGTCCGCAGTTCCTGTTCTTTGCCCCGGCGCACCACGGTCTCGGTCAGCGGTGCGGCCATGCTGGCCAGCAGGCCCACCAGGGCCAGCGTCACCACGACTTCGATCAGGCTGAAACCGCGTTGCGAGGCGTTCATGATCAAGGCTTCCCGACAGTAACCGTGGTGGCGATCGGTGTGCTCATGGGGTTCGTCTGAACCGTCGTGCTCATCGAGCGGTCCGGTGCCTGGATGTGCATGCTGGTTTCGGTACCGGTCGGGAATTCCATATCCGACGGGCTCTGGTACGGCAGGTTGCGCACGATCCGCGGGGTGATCGACAGCACCAGCTCGGACTTGCTGACGTCATCCTTGTTGCTGCCGAACAGGCGACCCAGGCCGGGAATGTCACCCAGGCCGGGAATCTTGTTGCCGGTGGCGCCATGGTCGTTGCGCACCAGACCGGCGAGGATCTGGGTTTCGCCGTCATGCAGACGCAAGGTGGTCTGGGCGTTGCGGGTATCGACCTGGACCGGAATGGTGCCCTGGCGGGTCGGTTCCAGCGGCGTGGCGTTACTGACTTCCAGCGCGACCTTGATCGCCACTTCGTTGTTCAGGTGCACGATCGGTTGCACTTCGAGCTTGAGACCGACGTCGAGGTAGGTCACGCTTTCGGTGATCACCGGGCCCTGGGTCGAAGGCACCGACGTGGCGCTGATGATCGGCACACGCTGACCGATGTGGATGCGCGCCTGTTCACGGTTACTCACCCGAATCACCGGGCTGGCCAGGGTGTTGATGTCCTTGTCCTGGGCATTGATCTTGGCCTGCGGCGCTGGCGAGATGGAAATCCGGCTGGAGTCGATGCCCTTGAGTTGGTCAAGAATGGACACTGGCGAGCCGTCGCTGTTGATCACACCGAAGGTGTTGGGCCATTGCAGGCCAAGGTCGAGAATGCGCTGACGGGCGACTTCCATCACTTCCACTTCCAGCACCACTTCCGGGTTGGACTGGTCCTGGGACTGCAGGAGTTTTTCCGCCATGCGCACCGCGTCACCGGTATCGCGCATGGTCAGAGTGTTGAGGCGCTCGTCAACGAACACGTCGCGGGTCTTGAGCATGGTTTTGATCATGTTCAGCGCCGTGTTGGCATCGATGCTGGTCAGGTAGAAGGTGCGCATCACCAGCTCCTGATAATCCTTGAGCTTCTGCGGCGAGTCCGGGTAGATCAGCAGGGTGTTTTCATTCACCACTTTCTGATGCAGCTGATTCTGTTGCAGCAGCAGCTCCACGGCGTCTTCGATACGTACGTCGCGTACGAAGATCGTGGCTTTCATGTCCGGGCGCAGATCCTTGTCGAAGATGAAGTTCAGGCCGGCGACCTGGGACAGCACTTCGAAAATGGTCTTGAGGTTGGCATCGCGAAATTCCAGGGTCACCGGCCGGTCCAGGCGCGTACGCAACTGCGGGTACTGCACCACATTGCGGCTCTGCACCAGGCGGATGCTGTCTTGCAGCTCCAGGGCACCTTGGTTATTCGGGTCCAGTTCGAGAATCTGTTTGACCTGGCGGTCGGCTCCGTAGATGTCACCGCGACGCAGGTCGCCACGGGCCAGTTCGAGTTTCTCATCCATGCTGCGCAGGTAGTCGAGCTGGTGCAGGGAATCCTGGGCACGACGGTTGTGCGGTTCGATGGTCAATACCCGGCTGTAAGTCATGCGGGCCCCGGCGAAATTACGCTGGGCCCGGTCCATGTCAGCCTGGGTCAGCAGCGCCGTCACGGCGCGGGCCCGACCGCTGTTGAGGGCCATGTGCAGATCGGTATCGCGAGGGTTTTCACGCAATCCCTGTTCGATGCGGGCCAGACCGGCTTCGTACTGACCCGACTCCATCAGGGCCGAAGCTTCGTCCCTGGCAACCTGCGCCGAACTGCACGCGGCCAACCCTGCGCACAGGCAGAGGCTCATCAGCAAACGGGATTTGTTCATTCCGTACTCCCCACAGGCAAGGTCTGCGCTAAACGCAGAGGCAGGTAGACCAGGCTCAGCTCCTCATCGGAAATCCGCTCGATCCGCCAGGTGTCGTCGATTACATCCCCTTTGCGCACGACGTATATTTTTTCGCCGTTCTGCAAGAACACCTGCAGATCGGAACGGTCATCCAGCCTGCCGACAAACTGGAAGGGCAACGGCGGTGCAGTGGGGGTTTGCACCACCGGATTAACGATTTCCGATTGTTCAGTGACGGTGCCGGTGCCGGGGGCCGCTGCCGCTTTCCAGCTGCGGGCGGCGAACAGGTCGCCGGCCGGGCTCAGATCCTTGATCGGCGTCACCGCAGCGGCAGTCGATGCCGCCGCCGATGCGCCAGGGGTCTTGTCTCTGGTTGGCGTGGCTACGGTGGCCACCGCGGGCTCGCTGTCGTCAGCCTGTTTGAAGTATTCGGGGAACCAGGCGAGCGCTGCCGCTACACCGAAGAACACCACCCAACCCACCACTCGTTTGGTATTCATCATGACCTCGACAGGTAAAGGGTCATGCGGATTCGCCCGGTCAGGTCGGTTTCGGCGATGTTCTTGCGCTGGAACTCCACATCCTCCAGTACCACCGCCGGCAACTGGCCAAGCAAGGCGTGCAGGAAACGCCGCAGTTGCGGATAGCTGCCCCGTACCGGCAGCAGGATCTGATAACGGGCCAGGTGCGTCTTGGGGTCCACGCCCAGGGAGTATTCACCCCGGGACAAGGTGATGCGCTCCTGGGCGGCCAGGGCATAGATCCTGTCGATGACCACCGTGGCCTGAGGCTGGGACGGTAACTTGCTGCGGAAGTCGTCGAGCTGGCGCTGCGGCACAACCGGTGCAGCCACGGTGCCGTCTTCGACCTTGGCCAGGTACTCGGTGGCTTCGCGGGTCTGCTGGTTGAGGTTTTGCAGCGACTCCCAGTCCGGCAGCAACCCGACCAGGCCATAGCTCAGCGCCAGCACCAGCATGCCCAGCCCTGCCAGCCCCGGAACGCCCAGGCCTTGCAGGTATTCGTGGACGATCAATTTATGGATTTGCATCGCCGATCTCCCAGGTAGCCGACAGGTTGAACTGCACCGGGTGTTCCGGCACGTTGGCGACAATTTCGTGGTCCAGCAGCGACACGTCGGACAGCTCGCCGCTGGCTTCGAGGCGGCGGTGGAAATCGAGCATGGCGTCCAGGTCCAGCGCCTCGGCGCTGATCCGCACCTGGCCCTTGCGGGCATCGGGGGTCAGGCTCAGCAGGGCAATGTTGTCCCGCGGCATGGCTTCGAGGGTGGCGAACAAGCGTTCCCAGGGGCGGCGCAGCTGCTGCGAGACCTTGCGCATTTCAGCCAGGTTCTGTGCCTGCTCGCGGATTTGCGCCGGGGTCAGGCTGACCTTGCTGCCGTTATCGCCAGTGAGCACCCGCTGTGTGGTTTGCAGGTGGCCTTGCTGTTGTTCGGCCTCGTTGCTCAGGTGCTGCTGCACCAGCAGGCAAGTCAGTGTCAGCACCACGCCACCGGCCAGCAGGCTCCAGCCCAGAGGACCGCAACGGCGACGCGGCTGAAAGTCGAGCATCAGGGGGCGCATGTCAGGCCACCGCCCGAGACATGACGTACAGGCAATCGCGTACGGCTGTCCGGTCCTCTTCGAGGGTGCGCAGATGCGCACCGGGCACGTCAGGGGGCGAATCGATGCGCGCCGGTGCATGCAGGTAGACATTCAACGGCCGATCGCTGGTGGATGCCTGCAACTGGTTTTCACGGCCGATCAGTGCGCTCAGCGCGGCATCGCTGTCGCTGCTGCCCACCGAGCGCACCGAGGTCCAGCGCCCCTCCCGGGCCAGCAGCAAAATGCTGCGTACCGGTTCGGCGACCACGAACAGGAAGTCTCCGGCATCAAGGCTTTTATCGAAATGGTTGAACGCCGCCATCAGGTACGGCTGCACCGAACGCAAGCGCAGGCCGCGAGCGCTGACCACGGCGCGCAGGCGTTCGAGCAAGTCCTGTGGCAGCGCGGTGGCGATACGGTCGTAACCGGCGGGTTCGGGCGACAGCACCATGCTCCAGGGTTGCGCCGGGGCACCGTAGAGGTCTTCGAAACACAGTTGGGCGAAGCCGAGCAATTCGGCCGGGCTGCTGATCTGCTCGCTCCAGGGCACCAGGCAATAGCGGCTGAAGTGTCCGGAGATCACCACGGTCAGTTCTGCCCTGGCAACGGCATGTTCGGCCAGCAAACGGTCGAGGGTGTCGAGGGCCACCGTCCAGGCCTGGAAACCTTCGTCGATGTAGCCGACGCTGCCCAGCCAGTGGGTTGCACTGCCCTGCCGTTGCCCCAGGCCGACACCGCTGGCGCCGAGCACGGCGACAAATTGCTCACGAGATAAAAGTGACACGATTGATCTCCTCGAGAGTGGTCCGGCCTTGTTCCACCAGTTCCAGCGCCGACTCGCGCAACAGACGCAAGCCATGTTTGCAGGCATGGGCCTTGATTCTGGAAATGGGTTGGCGCTCGACGATCATTTGCCGCAGCTCGTCGTCCAGGTGCAGCAGCTCGGCAATCGCGCTACGCCCGCGATAACCGGTGCCGCGGCAATGCCCGCAGCCCTTGCCGTGGACGAACTGGAAGTGAGCGACCTTTTGCGGATCGAGCCCCGAGACCTCCAGCTCTTCGACTGTCGGGCTGTACGGGGCGCTGCAACTGGTACAGACCAGGCGGATCAAACGCTGGGCCAGCACGGCATTGAGCGCCGAGACCAGGCTGTAGGGGTCGATTTCCATCTGGGTGAAACGGCTGATCACGTCGAACACGTTGTTGGCGTGAATGGTGGTGAACACCAGGTGACCGGTGAGCGCCGATTGCACGGCGATCTGTGCGGTGTCCGGGTCGCGGATTTCACCGACCATGATCTTGTCCGGATCATGCCGCAGGATCGAGCGCAGGCCCCGGGCGAACGTCAGGCCTTTTTTCTCGTTGACCGGGATTTGCAGCACGCCCGGCAGTTGATATTCCACCGGGTCTTCAATGGTGATGATCTTGTCCACGCCATGGTTGATCTCGGTGATCATCGCGTACAGGGTGGTGGTCTTGCCGCTACCGGTAGGCCCGGTCACCAGCACCATGCCGTAGGGTTCGGCGGCCAGCCGGCGCAGCTGGCGCAGGGTTTCGTCTTCAAAGCCCAGGGCCTGCAGTTGCACGCCACAGACCTTGTCGGCGAGGTCTTGTTTGTCGAGTACCCGCAGTACCGCGTCTTCGCCGAAGATGCTCGGCATGATCGACACCCGGAAGTCGATCTGCCGGCCGCTGATACCGACTTTGAAACGACCATCCTGGGGCACACGCTTTTCGCCGATGTCCAGTTCGGCCATGACCTTGACCCGGGAAATCACCTGCTCGGCGAACTCGCTGCCCTGGATCTTGCTGATGTTGTTGAGCACGCCGTCGATCCGGTACTTGATCACCAGGCCGCTGCCGGTGGTGCCGAGGTGGATGTCGCTGGCGTGCATTTTCAGCGCGTCGTACAGGGTCGAGTTGACCAGTTTGACCACCACGCTGGAGTCTTCGCTGATGCTGGTCAGGGACAGGCTTTGCACGGTGTCGATTTCGGTTCCGGCCTCGGCCTGGGCGTTGAGCGACTCCACCGCATGGAAACTTTCTTCGTGCCGCGCCAGGTAGGCCTTCAGGTCGTCGGCATGCACCAGGTACAGCGGCGCGCCGTGCAGGCATTCATCGATCCAGGCCAGGCGCGCACTGTCAAAAGGGTCGGCGAACACACCGATGACCGCATCGTCATGGCGCAGCAGGATGAATTCGCGCTTGAGGCATTGGGCCAGGGTCACCCGGTCGAACACCGGGGTGGAGTTGAACAGGCTGTCGGTGTCGAGCACCGGATAGTGCAGGGTTACACCCAGGCACTGGATGAAAGGCATGGGAGCCAGTCCACTCAACTCCCCGAGGGTGTCCAGCATCCGCTCGCCGGAACTGGTGGCCTGGGCCCGGGCCTGGGCCAGTTGTTCACTGGTAAATCGAGTCGGTACACATTCCTGTTGCGCCGGTTCTACAACAAGGGATAGACGGTCCATGGCATGCTCTCCAACGCCCGGGGCTTTGAGCCCTGTCGGCGCGACGAGCAATTTCGGCGGGGGCCGGAACGGCGTGTCGCGCCACTACTCCCCGGTGAGCAATTGTTCGTCGTCCGGTGCCATGGAGGCCGATGTATTTTTTCGGCGATCTGCAAGCACCCAACTACCGTCGTACAACTGCAGCGGGAAACTTTCGGTCCTGCTCTGGCGTCGTTCGACGAATCCTTCGCAAGTGCTCACACCCGGTCTGGGTTCGCGCTTCCTGCCCAGAAGATCAAGTACTGCACGGGCCAGTTCCGCCAGTGGAAACGGTTTGAACAGGATATGGCTGACTCCCAGTTGCCGGGCCCGCTCGCAAACTTCCGCGGTTGGATGCCCAGTGATCAGCACAAAATGACAATTCCTGTTCTGGCGGACGGCATCGAGCACCTGAAAGCCTTCCATATCGGGCAAGCGGTAATCGAACACCATCACATCGGGTGCGAAATCGTCAGCTTCGGCGATTCCTTGTGCACCGTCGTGAGCAATCCGGACTTCCAGTGCTTGCGCCTGCAGGTAACCCTGGAGGTTTTCCGCCAGCAACTGTTCGTCATCAACAACCAGTACTTTGTTCAACAAGGTCGACTCCTTGAAACCGCAGGTCCGGGATTGAACCTGGCCGAGTGCGCGCCTTGACAGGACTTACGCACACTTCATGCCAGGCTGAGCGCCGGTAATGTCAGGTCTTCATGTCCTTGAATTTAAAAACAATGCCTTCTCGTACAGGCATTCGATCCCCCCAAACACGGGGGAAGCGATCGGATCGTCGCTGACGTTTTTCCCCCACTTTTGGGGAACCCCCCTATTCATCGTCAATCCGCTCGATTCGATTGCGCGAGCGCAATTGCGCCAGTGCCTGCAAGCGCGCTTGAACCTGTTGTTGCCGGGCGAGGTAAGCCCGAACCATTTCAAGCCCTTGCTCCTGCGGGACATTGGTCGCCTCCATGTGGTTTTCCAGATAAATCAAATGCCAGCCCACCGACGTACGCACAGGTTCGCTGACAGCCCCCGGTGCCAGGGCAAACGCGACAGCCTCGAACTCCGGCAGCATCCGTCCACGGGGAAAGTAGCCCAAGTCGCCACCTTCGCTGGCCGACGCGTCTTCGGACCCGCTGCGGGCAAGGCTGGCGAAATCGGCCCCGGCAACGATGGACGCCCGCATTCCCATCAAGCGTAGCCGCGCGGCTTCGACAGTGGAAGGGTCTGCGCCGGGCCCTACCTTGACCAGGATATGCCGGGCCTGCACTGCTTCGGGCCGGTTCATCTCGGCACGGTGCTCTTCGTAGAACGCCCGGACCTGTTTTTCGTCTGGCTCACCGGCCTGGGTGAGGTCATTGAACACTTGCCGGGCCGCCAGTTCACGGCGGGTGTATTCGGTGTAACCGGCATCTTCAAGACGCCTGGCAAACACCTCGGCACCGCCCATGGCCTGGCGGGTCTGATCGATCCGGTCCTTGACCACGGCATCACTGATCACCACGCCGCGCTTGATGGCTTCCTGCCACAACAATTCGCGGTCGATCAAGGCATCCAGCGCGGCCTTGCGCAGTTGCCGGTAGGCTTTGGGATTGTCAATGCTGCCTTCCACCCGGCCCTGGTCTTCCAGGTATTCGGCGAAATAGCGCTCCAGGCGTAACCGGGAAATTTCCTCGCCATTGACCCGCGCCGCGGCCGGGCCATTGCTGCACCACGCCACGGGCCCCCACAGCGTCAACAGGACCAGCAAAGTGTTGAGTTTCATGATCGGCCTCCCGTCAGGGCGTGGCAGCAATGGGCTTATAGGGGGCGACCAGATAAAAACGCTGGTCCGGCAGATCCACCGTGACGATATGGGCACCGCTCAAGCCCAGGCGTCGGCCAGGACCAAAGCTGATCAGTGGCGTCAGCCCGGTATCGAAGTCATGCAGGCCTTCCAGGGCACTGACCAGCTTGCCGCGGCTGGCATCCCGCCCGGCCTGCTTCATGCCTTCGCTGAGCAGCATCATCGAACTGAACGCCCCCACTTGCAGCACCGCGTGCTGGCCACCGAGGCCCTGGTGTTCGCGCAATTGGGTCAGGGCCAGGCGCCCGGCCAGGGTCCAGTCGCTGGGCACGAACGGATAGGCCAGGAACACCCGCCGGGAAAATCCACTGGGCACCTGCGTCAGATTGCCCGCCACCTGGTTCGAGGTGGCGAACAGGTAAGGCACCTGCCCCGCCGTTTGCAAGCGCTCGGCCAGTCGACTGAAACCGCTGCTGCTGCCCAGGTAAAACACCGAGCGCGACCCCAGGGGCAAATCATCCCCGGTCGGGTCATAGGCTTGCAGGCGCACCTTCTGCCAGGCGTGCCCCTGCAAGTACCGGCCAAGTTCCTGCGCCGCCAGCCGTTGACCGGATTCGTCCGGATAGGCGATCAGCGTCGGCCCCTGAAGCACCCGCAGGCTGGCACCGGCGTATTCGGCCAGGGCGATCAATTGCTCGCGAAGCCCCGGCAGCGGTTCGAATATCTGCGGGCTGGTGTGGGGCGTGCCCTGCAAGGACAGCGGCCCGATCAGGGGAATGCCGGCCTCTTCCAGACGCGCGGCAAGGTCCATGTCCAATGCTGGCGCCAGCGGGGCAATCAGGGCAAACACCTGCTCCTCATCGATCAACCGGTCCAACGCCTTTTCGGCACTGACGCGGTCGGTGCCGGGATCAAGGATGGTCAGGCGCAACTGCCGGCCATGAATTCCGCCCGCCTCGTTGATACGCGCCACGCAGCCGTTGAGCACCGCCGCCACCGTGGCCCCCTCCTCGCTCAATGGCCCGGCACCCGGCAACAAAGTGCCCAGGTGCAGAGTGTCGGGGCTCAGGCCCGGATCGCGGTCTTCGGCCAGACGCTTGAGGTACGCCGTGAGGTTGCGTTGATCGTTCGTCGACAACACGAACCGTGGCATTGTCGGATCGAGCCGGTTGTTGCCGGGGTCGCGCCCCTCCTGTACCGCCCGCGCCAGGGTGCTGTCGCTGTAGGCCGGATAACTGCGGCCGTTGACCTGCTGCTGGCCGGGAGTGCTGGCCAGCCGCGACCAGCTCAAGTCCGGTGGTCGCACCCTGCCTTCCGGGCGACCGAGGCCGTCGTCGCCATGACAACTGGCGCACGGCAGTTGGGTGGCCGGTAGCACCATGTTGGATACGCCAACCCGGGCCATGATCGGCTCGCCACTGGCCGACACACCTTCGCGGTACAACCGCTTGCCGGCAATTTCGCTGAGGCTCAGCGGCAGCGCCTGGGCGCTGAACGTAAGGCTCCCGAGGAGCAGCAGGCCAAGGACCAGGGCAGTATTCATGGCCATGGCTCAGCGACCGGCCACAGGCATTGTCAACAACCCAAGGTCCATTTGCGCCTTGTCGCCGGTAAGAAAAAACCAGTGGGGCCCATCGATGCCCTCTTTCAAGGTGTAAACCTTGAGTACCGCCGGGGTGTCCCGCAGCGGATCACTGGTAAGGGAGATAAAGGAGATGCCGTCGGCCTTGTCGCCCAACGCTTCACGTATTTTATTGAGCTTGCGGGCAATCAGCGGGCAAGCATCGTTGCAACGGGTGAAAATCACATTGCGCAGCACCACCTGGTCCTGCAACGGCGCGTCGGCAAACCAGTCGATGGCTCTCATGGCTGCTGCTCCAAGGCGATGGCCGTGTGCTTGGCGTGGGTGTTGCGTTCACCACTGAGCTTTTCGACGGCCCGGGCCAGCTCCTTCGGGTCGGTGAGTCCGTAGTAACGGGTCCAGAAACGGTTGTTGCCGTCCCCCACCAGAATCTGCGGCGAGTGATTCTTGAAGTCACCGCTGTAGGCGAGCCCCTTGAGGGTGGCATCGACCGACTGCGGCGAACCGGTCAGCCAGCTCCAGCCCGGCCCAGCCTGGAACGTGCGGGCGTAGTCGCTCAGGCGCTGGGGATCATCACGCTGCGGGTCGATGCTGATCGACACCAGTTGCACCTCGGTGCCGACCCGCGCACCCAACTGCTTCTGCACCTTGCCCATGATCGAGGACACCATCGGGCAGACCGTGGTGCAACTGGTGTAGATGAAGCCCATGACCACGATCTTGTGCCTCACCAGGTCTTTTTCCAGACTGACGACCTTGCCGTCCTGGTCCAGCAGGTCCACGTCGGCAAACTTGATCCGGGTGGTCTCCGGACTGGCCTTCCCGGCGGCCATGTCGTGCCCGTCATGTTCATCCGACGAGTGAGCCAGCGCCTGGCCGATACCGATGGCCAACAGACAGAACGTCAGCAGGCCGCAATGTGCGAATCGGTTCATGTCAGCTTCCTCTTGGTGGGTATCGCCGGGTATGACCCGAACGCTGGCAATGGTCTTGTCGTCGAAACTCGAACCGAGGGACGCCACCGGCACGTGCAGGTACCAGGCACCGTTCTGGTCGAGGGTCACCGGGGCTTCATGAATACCGTCGCTTGCGCTCGCAACGTGCAATTGCGCAGGCAATCCCGATGCCGGGCATCGATGTCACCAACAACGGCAAATCAATCAGGGACGGGGCGCGAGATATGCCGATCATAGTCTCGGGCCTCGTTGCGGATCATCCGGGGTGAGCTTCTCGATAAATCGTCCAGAGCAATCTGCATGCCACAAAAAATTACGTTATTAATCATCTAGTTATGATAATGACTTGATAAACCGGGGGGGATATTCCCCACCCAACCCCCACTTTCTCGCTGGGGCCACTATTCCCCACTATTGGGGAAAATCGCCCCGGGGTTTCGATCACAGCGGCGCATCCGCGGACAACCCCTGCAAAAGCCGATACTGGTTCAGCACGCTGGGCACATAACGCTGGGTTTCGGCGAACGGCGGGACCACGTTGCCCCGGCTGAGCACCGCTTGCGGACCGGCGTTGTAGGCCGCCACGGCGAGGCGGATATCGTTGTCGAACATCGTCATCAGGCGCTTGAGATAACGGGCGCCACCCTGGATGTTGGCCTTGGGGTCGTAGACGTTGGTCACGCCCATTTCGCGGGCGGTGTCGGGCATCAATTGCATCAGCCCGCGAGCGCCCCTGGGTGAGGTTGCGCGGGCGTTGTATCTGGATTCGGTCTTGATCACTGCGTGCAGCAGCGCCGCCGGGAGTTCGTTGGCCGTGGCCGCCGCCGACACCAGCTCGGCATAGGGTTGCGCGGCGATCATCTGCGGTTGCTGGTCGAGGCTGACGACCGCCGCATCAGGTTCATGGATCACCCGTTCATAGTGGCGTCCGGGGCGGTGGACATTGGACAGGACGTAGCTGCCATTGGCGTCCACGGAAACAAACACATCGGCCTGTGCGGCGCCGGTCAACACAAGCAGACCCAGCAACCCGGTGGTGAGTGATTTCATTGTTATACCTCCCCTTTCCGGCCCCGAAAAATGGGGGTATTGCCCCAATGGCCAGTCGTGCAACAGCCATACGCAAGCACTGTGCCGTAAGTGAGAAGGCCCGTAGTACGGGGGGTGCAGAAGGATCACCAAACGTGAGCATGGCAATTGCATGCGTATACATGACAACTGTGCCGCCGACTGTGTGAGGTCATCATGAATCAGCGACTGTGTTATGCCCGGCGGACCCAAAGCGGGTTCACCCTGCTCGAACTGTTGGTGGTGCTGGTGGTGCTGGGGTTGTTGGCTGGCATCGTGGCGCCGAAGTATTTCGCCCAACTGGGTCGTTCCGAAGTGAAAGTGGCCAAGGCGCAAATAGAAGGCTTGAGCAAAGCCCTGGACCTTTATCGCCTGGAGGTCGGCCATTACCCGTCGACCGAACAGGGTTTGCAGGCGCTGGTCACTGCCCCCGCCGACGAACCGCGCTGGACCGGCCCATACCTGCAGAAAAAACTCCCGCTAGACCCCTGGGGCCACAACTACACCTATCGCTACCCGGGTGAAAACAGCGAGTACGACCTGCTGTCCATGGGCAAGGACGGACAACCCGGCGGTGAAGGCGAGAACGCCGAAGTCACCAACTGGAACTGACGGGAATGGCGACCATGCGCTTTCATCTCAAAGCCGTCGGCAAGGCAGGTGTCGTGTCAATGACCGTCGAGGCACCAGGGCACAGCGAAGCCAGGCGCATCGCCGAAGACCAGGGCCTGCGCGTCGTCAGCCTGCACGCCGAGCGACATTGGCGCGCGTTGCGCCTGCACCGGCGCGAGACGTTCAACCTGGTGTTGTTCAGCCAGGAACTGACCACCTTGCTCAACGCCGGCCTGCCGTTGATCGATGCGCTGGAAAGCCTGGCGGAAAAAGAAACCGCGCCACAGGCCCGTAAAACCTTGAGCGAGCTGGTGCGTTTGCTTTACGAGGGCAAATCGTTTTCCCAGGCTTTGAGTCAGCTGTCGGCCGTTTTCCCTGCGCTGTACGTTGCGCTGGTGCAGTCCAGTGAAAAGACCGGTGCCGTGGGCGATGCCCTGGGCCGGTATGTCAGCTATCGCCAACGCATGGACGAGGTTCGCCAGAAGATCGTAAGCGCGTCGATCTACCCCATGCTGTTGCTGGTGGTGGGCGGTGGCGTGGTGTTGTTTCTGATGGGTTATGTCGTACCGCGCTTCAGTCTGGTATTCGAGGGGCTGGGGTCGAACCTGCCATGGATGTCGCAGATCCTGATGAGCAGCGGCATGTTCCTTCACTCCCACCAGGGCGAATTCTTCGGCGGCCTGCTGGCCATCATCGTCGCCCTCGTCCTGCTCCAGCGCCAACCGGCCTTTCGTCGGGGGCTGGACCGCCTGATCGAAAAGCTCCCGGCGGTGCACCAGCGCATCTTCATGTATGAGCTGGCGCGCTTCTACCGTTCGCTGGGGATTCTGCTGCAAGGCGGCATTCCTCTGGTCACCGCCATGGGCATGGTCCGTGGCTTGCTCACCGTCGCCTCCCGCGCGCGCCTGGACCAGGCGTGCGAGCGGGTACGCGAGGGGCAGTCACTCTCTACCGCGCTGGAACTCAACCACCTGGTGACCCCCGTGTCGCTGCGCCTGCTGCGCGCTGGCGAACAGTCCGGCAATCTCGGGCAGATGATGGAGCGCAGCGCCGACTTCTACGACGAAGAAATCAGCCGCTGGATCGAGTGGTTCGTGCGGCTGTTCGAACCCTTGCTCATGACCTTCATCGGCCTGTTGATCGGGGTGATCGTGATCCTGATGTACATCCCGATTTTCGAGCTGGCCTCGAGCATCCACTGACCTTATGCAACAGGGTCGCGCTGCCCGTTGCATTTTTTCAACCGCCAATTGAATAAATCAGTCCAGCGAGGTGTTTAACAAGTTCCCATGGGAAGAAAGCAGCACGTAGCAATGTTCATCAACGTTCCAATCTGAACAAGAGACGGAGAACGACATGCACATCAATAAGCTTTTACTCGCAGTAGCTATTGGCGCGGTTCTGTCGGCGTCTACCGTACTGATTCCGGACCACCTGTCCGGGGTATCCAGTGCTCAGGCCAAGGAAGGGGGTAGTGGCGGTGGTGGTGGCGGCAGTGGTGGTGGAGGCGGCGGTGGAGGCGGCGGTGGAGGCAGCGGCGGTGGCGGCGGAAGTGGCGGTGGTGGCAGTGGTGGCGGCAGCGGCCACGGTGGCGACCATGGCAGCAACAGCGGCCATGGCAGTGCCAACAGCGGTTCGGGTCACTCCGGATCGGCCTCGTCCTCAGGACGCAGCGGCACCCATGATGAACCCGGGGATGACCGCGGCGTGCATCGCGCTGGTGAAGTCGGCGACGATCGTGGCGTTCATGCCAACGGCGAAGTCGGCGATGACCGAGGCGTTCATGCCAACGGCGAAGTCGGCGATGACCGAGGTGTCCATGCCCAGCCAGGGGATGACCGTGGCGTCCATGCCCAGCCAGGGGATAAACGGGGTGTCCATGTCGAGCCCGGCGATGACAAAAGGACCTGATTCCAACTGATCCCCATACACACAAAACCCTGTGGGAGCGGTGGTGCGGCGATCCGACTTGCTCGCGAATGCGGTGGGTCATCGAACATTGATGTCGACTGACACACCGCATTCGCGAGCAAGCCCGCTCCCACAGGTTCGCTTGAGTCAGGCACTCCGCGTTTTTACACCCCACCCTCAACCCGATCCAGGCGCTCGCGCAAGAACTCAACCAGCGCCTGCACCGGCCGCGAACTCTGCCGGTGTTGCGGATACACCGCAGACAACGTCAGCGCCTCCGGCCGGAAATCCCCCAGCACTTGCACCAGCCGTCCATCCTTCAGTGCCGAACCGACAATGAACGTCGGCAAATACGTGATCCCCAGCCCGGCGATGGCCGCATCCTTGAGTACTTCGCCATTGTTGACCCGCATCCGCCCGCTGACGTTGACCGTCAGCGGCTTGCCCTGCCCGGCAAAACGCCATTGCACCTGTCGACCATGGCCGTACGGCAGACAGTCATGACCGTGCAAATCCTCAGGTTTGAGCGGAGTACCGCGTTCGGCCAGGTACGCCGGGCTGGCGCAATACACCCGCTGGATCGACGCGATCCGCCGGGCAATCAACGTCGAGTCCTCGAGCGTACCGATGCGCAACGCCAGGTCGTAACCCTCACCCAGCAAATCCACAGGCCGATCGCTCAAATCCATCTCCACCGTCACGTCGCGATAGCGCTGCAAAAACACCGGCAGCAGGCACCCCAGATGTGCCAGTGCGAACGACAGCGGCGCACTCACACGAATGGTTCCCCGTGGCTCGGTGGTCTGGCCGGCAATGCCCTGTTCCACTTGTTCGACTTCGCTGAGCAGGCGCAAGGCTGACTCGTAATAGCTTTGCCCCAGCGGCGTGACATCCAGCCGCCGGGTCGAACGATTGAGCAATCGCACGCCCAGGCGCTCTTCAAGTTGCATCAAGCGGCGGCTGACAAACTGCTTGGACAGGCCCAATTGATCGGCGGCCGAAGTGAAGCTGCCGGAGTCCATCACCTGGCAAAAAATGCGCATATCTTCGAAGGGGTTCATTGTCACTTCCCGGTTGACAGTCAAGCATTTTATAGCTGTTTTTCCCTTCCAGACACACTATTAATCTGTGTTCAAGGCGCGGTGTGGCGACGGGCTTTTCTGTGGTGGCCGGCTGTAGCAGGATGTCATCGGCGCACTCGGTGGCGGTCAGGAAAGGTGGTTTTCCGGGGTGGTTGCTGAGTCGCTGAGCGACTGTGAACACAAAACCCGGTGGGAGCGGGCTTGCTCGCGAAAGCGGTGTGTCAGGCAACATTGCTGTGACTGACACTCCCTCTTCGCGAGCAAGCCCGCTCCCACAGGTCAGGTCTTACTTGGCGGTAAATT
The DNA here is from genome assembly GCF_047324915.1 of Pseudomonas sp. Pseusp16. Classification (NCBI taxonomy): domain Bacteria; kingdom Pseudomonadati; phylum Pseudomonadota; class Gammaproteobacteria; order Pseudomonadales; family Pseudomonadaceae; genus Pseudomonas; species Pseudomonas sp. Pseusp16. Next base: position 2,499,476 of record NZ_CP168522.1, read on the forward strand.
TCATGTAGCTGTTGATCAGGTTGCGGTAGTTCGGCAGGCGTTCCGACAGCAGGTTGGCCAGGCCTTCCATGTCGTTGCGCCAGTCGCCTTGCAGCTCGCAGGCCACAGCGAACCAGTTCAGCAGGTGAGCACCGGCAGCCGACATCCGCGCCCAGGCCGCTTGTTGCACGGTGGTGTTGAAGGTGCCGGAAGCGTCGGTCACCACAAACACCTCAAAGCCTTCGGCAATGGCCGACAGGGTCGGGAACGCCACGCACACGTCGGTCACCACACCCGCGATGATCAGTTGCTTGCGGCCGGTAGCCTTGATCGCCTTGACGAAATCTTCGTTGTCCCAGGCATTGATCTGGCCCGGGCGTGCAATGAACGGCGCGTCCGGGAACTGCGCCTTGAGCTCCGGCACGATCGGGCCGTTCGGGCCGCTGTCGAAGCTGGTGGTGAGGATGGTTGGCAGCTTGAAGAACTTGGCGATGTCGCCCAGCGCCAGCACGTTGTTCTTGAACTCGTTGGGCGAGAAATCCTGTACCAGCGAGATCAGACCGGTCTGGTGGTCGACCAGCAGCACAACGGCATCGTCTTTGTTCAGGCGTTTGTAAGGAACGTTGCTCATTTGAAACTCCTCGGAGGGTGGTGAGGTGAAGCGTCGACCACGATGGCCGACGCTTTGTTGAGACTCAGAACGCGAAGCAGGAACAGCCGAAGGCGCCCCAGAAACCGGCGAAGTCACTCACCGGCACGTTCGACATACGGGCCTTCTCATGGCTGTGGGTATGCACGGCGCACGGGCCGCTGCACTGGTGAACCTGCGCCTGCAGCGGCGCGTTCGGCCGCCAGTGCCCCGGAACCTTCGCCACCGGCGACCAGTCCGGCAGCACCGGCAGGCTGACAGGCCCGAGTTTTTCGAAGTCGCCGGCACCGTAGACAATCTTGCCGCCGACCACGGTCAGTACCGACTCGATCCACTTGATCGCTTCTTCCTCGACGCTGAAGAAGTCCGCGCTCAGTGCGGCCAGGTCCGCCAGTTGCCCGACCTTGATCTGGCCTTTGTTGCCCTGTTCCGACGAAAACCAGGCGCTGCCGTGGGTAAACAGCTCCAGTGCCGTGGTGCGCGGCAACCCTTCCTCGTACAGCGCCAGACCGCCGACGGTACGGCCGCTGACCATCCAGTACAGCGATGTCCATGGGTTGTAGCTGGAGACTCGGGTGGCGTCGGTACCCGCACCGACCGGCACGCCTTCGGCGAGCATGCGCTTGATCGGCGGCGTGGCTTCGGCGGCCTGCTTGCCGTAGCGGTCGACAAAATATTCACCCTGGAACGCCATGCGATCCTGAATCGCAATGCCGCCCCCCAGCGCCCTCACCCGCTCGATGTTCTGCGGGGTGATGGTTTCGGCATGGTCGAAAAACCACGGCAAGCCGTTGAACGGAATGTCGCGGTTGACCTTCTCGAACACGTCGAGCATGCGGCTGATGGATTCGTTGTAAGTCGCATGCAGACGGAACGGCCAGCGTTGCTCGACCAGGTGGCGCACCACCGGCTCCAGTTCGGCTTCCATGGTCTGCGGCAAGTCCGGGCGCGGTTCGAGGAAGTCTTCGAAATCCGCCGCCGAAAACACCAGCATTTCCCCGGCGCCGTTGTGCCGCAGGAAATCGTCGCCCTGGTGCAGCTTCACGCTGCCGGTCCAGTTCTTGAAGTCGGTCAACTCTTGCTTCGGTTTCTGGGTGAACAGGTTGTAGGCGATACGGACGGTCAGTTGCTCGTCCTTGGCCAGTTGCTCGATGACCTGGTAATCGTCCGGGTAGTTCTGGAAACCGCCGCCGGCATCGATGGCGCTGGTCAGGCCCAGGCGATTGAGTTCGCGCATGAACTGACGGGTCGAGTTGACCTGATACTCCAGCGGCAGCTTCGGCCCCTTGGCCAGCGTCGAGTAGAGAATCATTGCGTTCGGCCGCGCCACCAGCATGCCGGTCGGGTTGCCGTTGGCATCACGCACGATCTCGCCGCCTGGTGGGTTGGGTGTGTCACGGGTGTAACCGGCGACACGCAGCGCGGCGCGGTTGAGCAAGGCGCGGTCGTACAGGTGCAGAACGAACACCGGCGTGTCCGGTGCCGCCTGGTTGAGTTCTTCGAGAGTCGGCATGCGCTTCTCGGCGAACTGGAATTCGTTCCAGCCACCGACCACCCGCACCCACTGCGGCGTCGGCGTGCGATCGGCCTGCTCCTTGAGCATGCGCATGGCATCGGCCAGGGACGGCACACCTTCCCAGCGCAGTTCGAGGTTGTAGTTCAAGCCGCCACGGATCAGGTGCAGGTGCGAGTCGTTGAGCCCGGGGATCACACAACGACCCTTGAGGTCGATCACCTGTGTGTTCGCGCCACGCAGGGCCATGGCTTGTGCATCGTTGCCGACCGCGACGAAGCGCCCGTCGCTGATCGCAACGGCGCTGGCGAGCGGTTTTTCGCGGTCAACGGTATGGAATTGACCATTGAACAGAATCAGATCGGCGTTCATCACGGTTCCTCGTGTAAAGCGGCGGGAGACAGCCAGGGCGCGAACAGGCGCGTCGCCATGGGCATGAACAGGTAGACCACAGAAACCACGATGGTCAGGGTGATCAGGAACGTGGCGACCACGTAATTGGACAGAAAGATGTTGAGTTTGAGCAGCGGCCCCCAGAGCAGCGGCACCAGCAAGGTGTGCGGCAGGATCACCAGCAGCGTCACCACCGCCTGCTTCCAGCGCGGCGGTGGCGTACCGGCTTCGGCCTGGGGCGAGAACCAGAACTCGTTGACCGGATTGACCTCGGTCTGGTCGCCATCGGCCAGCATCTGCGCAGCTTCGTCGACCAGCGCCTGGCGCTGTGGTGAATCGAGCCAGTTCTGCATCGCCTCGGTCGAGCAAAAGCGCAGCACGCAAGTGTAGGTGTCGAGGCCGGCGTTCTTGCCGCGCACCACATCCACGCCCAGGTGCCCGTCGCTCTGCGCGGCCACCTTGACAATGTTGCGCAGCCAGGCTGCATAAGGCACTTCGAAACCGGCCTTGACCCGGTGTTTGACGATCAGCGTCACCACCTCATCAGGCCCCGGACTTGCCGGCTCACGGCGATTGGATTCAGACATAACGCAAGGCTCCGGCGAAACGGACATTGAGTGCCAGGCGTCCCGGCCCGGCGATGAAAATGCTGGTGAACACAATCAACAACAGCCAGCCGAACTGGCCTTCGAAGAGTGTCCACTGCGGATGCACAATCAACATCGACACCCACAGCAGAAACAGAATAGGCAAACACGCCAGACGCACCAGCAACCCGACGACGATCAGCAGCGGGCATACGACCTCGGCGAAAATCGCCAACACCAGCGTCAGGTTCGCGCCCAGATGGAAAGGGTCTTCGATGTTTTGCAACTCGGCACTGTAGTGAAGCAGCTTGGGCAAACCATGTACCCACAACAGGAACAACCCGCCGCTGACCCGCAGGAACAGCAGCCCCCAGTCTTGCGCCCGATCATCACGTCGCGAAGCGTCCATGGCCTACCCGCACAAATGAATAACCACCGGCGACCAGCCGCCGGCACAGGGTTAAATAGTGCCGGGGCAGGAGGGGGAAAAATTGAATGTACGTGCTCTGTTTGCAATGTGGGCCGAGAACTGCCCAGCGATGCAGATCCCTGTGGGAGCGAGCCTGCTCGCGATGGTGGATTGTTGGGTGGTGTGGATTTTTGAGGGTGTACATATCCATTGCTGCGGTAACGGCCACTTAGGGTTCCGCCCTTACGGCGGGTCACTTTGAAAAGCGCAAAGTAACCAAACGCTCTTGCCCCTGACGTTCGGTGCCTCGCCAAGGCTCGGCATTCCCTCGCTCCGGTCCTGCTCCGTGGGCCCGCCGCGATCGGCCATCCCTGGCCGTACGCGGCTAACCCGGCATCCATGCCGGGTTGCCCACTGCGCAGAACCTGCGCTCGGCCTCTCGAGGGGGCAAGCAGATCAAAAGCCAAAGCAAAAGCAAAAGCAAAAGCAAAAGCAAAAGCGAGGCGGCCTGACCACAACCGAACGCCCTTCCCCTGTAGGAGCGAGCTTGCTCGCGAAAAACGCCAGGACACCGCGGGCATTCAGGCAGCCCACGTCATCGTTGCCGACCATCGCGAGCAAGCTCGCTCCTACAGAAGAGCAGAGCAGAGCAAAAGCAGGTCGGCATACCCCCACGCTTTTCACCATTCAACAGGCCGAGCGTTAGCTCGCCTGCCGCTCTTGATCTTGATCCACCCGCCCCCTCGGCAGGCTGAGCGGAGGTGTTCATCCGGGGAATGGCGCGCAGCGCCGTTCGACGCAGTCGAACTCATTGCATGCAGGTCGCGCGCAGCCGACCGGAGGGCAATGCCCCCGGATGAATACCGGAGCGAAGGAACCCCGAGCCTAAGCGAGGGGCCGGACGTTCGGGGCGAGACCTTTTGGTTCCTTTTGGGGCGTTTGCCAAAAGGGACTCGCCGTAAGGGCGAAACCATAAGCCGCCATAACAAAAAAACGGATATGTACGCAGTCAGGAGGGAATATCCAAAGAAGCAGACATGAACTGACTGATCCGCGCCCGCAACCACCGCTCAGCCGGATCATTGTCATGCACCCCGCTCCAGGCCATCGACAACTGCGCCGCCTCAATCTCGAACGGCGGATCCTCAGCCCGCAACCCACACCCCTCCACCAACGCACAGGCCGCGGCAATCAGGCACGGCAGAACAACTGGCAGTCTATGGACAATGCACCACAATCAACGAACGCCGCAAATTCACCGCTGCTGATTATTATCTTATTCTTCGCTGGATTCACTGGTGGTCGCACGGGTTCCCGGAGAAGAGCGGCTCACCGGCAATGGCCGTTAAAATTTTACCTGAATACCTCAATGGGCAGACGCGATGCGCGCTGGCATGGGAGACGAAGTCTGGTGCTGGCATTACGGTATCCGCGTGGTTGCTCATTCAGGTCTCTCTCGACGGTATGGTTTACAGGGCTGGTTCTGCCAACATTGACGAGGAAAACGGAAGAAGCTTTTATCTGGCGCAGGTGGGATGGAAATGTTCGGTTCAACAACCGAGGTCGACGGTGAGCGATATCACAACTGGTCGCCGGATTAATTTTAACCGATCGACGGTGCTGAAGGCCAGGCCTGACGTCTACGCAATCTTTATCCACAAAAGAAACAGCAACAAGACAGCAAAGTATTGTTTTAATAACAGATTGCAAATGTTCGAAAATGCAGCGTTTTCACGCTGTCACCAAAGAAGAAGCGCCAGAAGAGTGGTTGGGTTCTTTAGGACAGGGCTGAAAATTATCACAAACATACGATGGAAGAAGAGCTCATATGTAAGAAATAAGTTTGTAATTTTTTGTGTGTGTGTGGGCTAGTAAAAATGCTGCTTTTTGTTTTTTTTTTTTTTTTTTGTTTTTTTTTTTTTTTTTTTTTTTTTTTTTTTTTTTTTTTTTTTTTTTTTTTTTTTTTTTTTTTTTTTTTTTGTTTTTTTTTTTTTTTTTTTTTTTTTTTATTTTTTTTTTTTATTTTTTATTTTTTTTTGTGTGTGTGTGTGTGTGTGTGTGTGTGTGTGTGTGTGTGTGTGTGTGTGTGTGTGGGGGGCGGGCACACACACACGTGTGTGTGTGTGTGTGACTTTTGTACTCGATCAACGGCACGTTCGCCGCGCGTTTGTACGGTCCGTACTCCACCGGCACCCACTCGAAATGCTTGCCTTGTGCGCTGATATGACCGATGCCGGGGAACGGCAGATGCGCCGCCGTCACCCAGGTCTTGCTGGCGGCCGCGGCACTGAACACCTGGTTGCGACTGTTGATCGCTTGCTGGCTGTTGACGTCGAAACCGATCGATACCTCAGGGTGCAGGAACTGCACGGCGAGGTTGTGCACCAGGTCCCCTATGAACAGGATGCTTTGCCCTTGGGAAGTGAAACGGTACGTGGTGCTGCCCGGCGTGTGCCCGGCTTCCAGTTGCGCCTCGACCACACCCGGCAGTGGTGACTGACCGGGGGTGAAGGTCTTGAAACGACCGGCGGTAACGTAAGGGGCCGTGGAATCCTGAGCGATCTTGAAGTAGCCCTTGGCCGCTTCCGGCGCCTTGGTCAATGCTTGCGGATCGAGCCAGTAGTCGGCTTCGGCCTTGGCCGCATACACCGTGGCGTTGGCGAACACCGGTTGTTGCTGGCCGTCCACCAGACCGCAGACGTGATCCAGGTGCAGGTGAGTGATCAGGATGGCGTCCACCTGCTCAGGTTTGTAGCCGGCCGCTTGCAGATTGGCCGGGAGCTGGCCGGCGGTAGGACCGATGCACTGCCCTGCCCCGGTATCAATCAGCACAAGCTGTTTACCGGTGTTGACCAGAAACGCGTTGAAGGCGGTCTGCACACCCGGGGTTTCAATCGAACGACGGGCCAGCAGAGCGCGGATCTGGCTCTGGCTCATGCCTTGCAACAGCTTCGGCGACAGGTCGTTGTAACCATCGAACAGCGCCGTCACTTCGTAATCCCCCAGCGCCAGCCGGAAGTACCCGGGTACTTGCGTACCCGCCTGCGCGGGCGCCTGGGCCAGCGCGCTGGTGGATATCAGAACCAGGCCAATGGCCCCCAGCGTTCCCTGCCATGTCCGTTTCATCTGCTCACCTTTTCAAGCCAGCCAGCGGTCCGAGATGGCCCGCTCCATGCTGCGCATCTTGTGCCCATCGCCGTTGCTCACACTTGCAGCGATGTGCTGTGTTCATACCTTCGGGGGATGGAATTAACAACGTTTAACTCGTCAGACGCTGAGGGCAACTCCAACAATGAAGCCCTCAGCGCAGAACTGTTTTTTTTCCAGAGTAACGGTGCTGATCGCTCAAGCCGGGCGCCAGTGCTTTTCCTCCCCCGAACGGACAATGGCCATGGCTTACCCACAGCACATCACTACCCGCGCACTTGCCAGCGAGCCTCGCAAGACCAGTACCGGCGGCCTCAGCCCGCAGCGCGAAAAACTGGTCAAGCAACTGATCCTCGATCGCCTCGGTGACAGCCTGGAAGTCACCGATCTGGCACAGGCCTGCGCCCTCTCGCGCAGTCACTTCTCCCGCGCTTTCAAGTGCAGCACCGGCCTCTCGCCGCAGGACTGGATTCGCCAGCAACGCATTACCCTGGCCAAGCAATTGATCCAGTATACCGACATGAGCCTTACGCAGATCAGCCTCGAGTGTGGCTTCTGCGATCAGGCGCACTTCTGCCACATTTTCACCCGCAGCGAAGGCATCACCCCGTTTGCCTGGCGCTGTCAGTTTGTCCGCGGCACCTCGTCGAGCGGTAAAAGATCGCAGGCTGCACCTGCGATCTTTCAGTCGGATATCACCCCTTGAGGAACGCCAGCAGATCCGCGTTGAGCTGATCCTTATGGGTGTCCGTCAAACCGTGAGGGGCACCCGGGTAAATCTTCAGGGTCGAGCCCTTCACCAGTTTGGCGCTGGAGACGCCCGCCGCCTCGTACGGCACGACCTGATCCGCGTCGCCATGCACCACCAGGGTCGGCACGTCGAACTTCTTCAGGTCTTCGGTGAAGTCGGTTTCCGAGAACGCCTTGATGCAGTCATAGGCGTTCTTGTGGCCGGCCATCATGCCCTGCATCCAGAACCAGTCGATCATGCCTTGGGATGGTTTTGCGTCAGTTTTGTTGAAGCCGAAGAACGGGCCGCTGGCGAGGTCGATGTACAGCTGCGAGCGATCGGCCAGCGAGGCCTGGCGGATGCCGTCGAACACCTCCAGCGGCAAGCCACCGGGGTTGGCTTCGGTCTTGAGCATCAGCGGCGGCACGGCGGAAATCAGCCCGGCCTTGGCCACGCGGCCGGTGCCGTGGCGACCGATGTATCGTGCCACCTCGCCACCGCCGGTGGAGAAGCCGAACAGCACGGCGTCCTGCAGATCGAGCAGCTCGATCAACTGCGCCAGATCGTCGGCGTAATGGTCCATGTCATTGCCCGACCACGGCTGGCTGGAACGTCCATGACCGCGACGGTCGTGAGCGATGACCCGGTAGCCCCTGGAGGCCAGGAAGATCATCTGCGATTCCCAGCTGTCAGCATTCAATGGCCAGCCGTGACTGAAGACAATCGGCTGTCCGGTGCCCCAGTCCTTGTAGTAAATCTCGACGCCGTCGCGGGTGGTAAAGGTGCTCATGGGTGATGCCTCCTAAACGAGGGTTGGGGGGGGAATCAAACCGGTAGTTGCTTCATGCGATCCGCCAGGCGCGCCACACGCTCGCCCAGGTGCGCGGCGGTGCAGCGATCCTCGGGCGGAGGGGCATCGTCGGGGGATTGCTCGACATTCGACTGGGCCATGGCGCCCAGTGAGCTGCCCAAGCGATTGAGTTGGCCGTTGAACGCGCCGGTGCTGGAGCGCGCCGGCAACAGGTCAAGGCCGACCCAGATCATCGAGTGCTGGGCGGCGAACACCGCCATCTGCAGCAAGGTGTTGAGTTTGTCGCCGCACAGGCAGCCGGAATTGGTGAACCCCGCGGCGAGTTTGTCGCGCCAGGGCTGGGCCAGGTAGAACGCCGCCGTGGCCTCCATGAACGCCTTGAAGGCCGCCGAGGCGCTGCCCATGTAGGTCGGCGCGCCGAAGATAATGGCATCGGCGTTGTGCAGGCGCTCCCAGTGCTCGTGCACTTCCTCGACCGGTATCAACTGGCAGGTGCTGCCCAGGTGCCGTTCCACGCCCCCGGCCACAGCTTCGGCCATGACCCGGGTGTGCCCGTAGCCACTGTGATAGACCACCACCACGTTGCTCATTGGTTTGTCCTTGAGATGGATTTAATTCCCTTGTAGGAGCGAGCTTGCTCCGGGCGGCGTTCCGACGATGGAATATCAGTCGACACCAATGTGGCTGACACACCATCGCGAGCAAGCTCGCTCCTACAGGTAGAGAGTTTTGGGCGCAGTCGGGCGCAGGACGAGTTAAACGTTGTTAATTTTCCATGGTGCGCAAAAAGCCCCGGCAATCGCTGTCCATCTGTCGCGCCCAATGATCTCGGGGCTGACGGTCCCGGGCCTGTACGTTAGAGTCATTGCCTGCACCCGACAGTCACCCGGTCGGCGCATTGCGCTTAGTGAAAAACCTGAGGAATATGCTCGAAAACCGCGTACCAGACGGATGCTCCAGGAGTGACTCGTTGACCCTATCCCCCGAACAGGTTGTGCATTTCGGCCCCTACCGGGTCTACCCCGGACAACGCCTGGTGATGGAGGCTGACCAGCCCTTGCGCCTGGGTCGGCGCGCCATGGACATCCTGTTGATCCTGCTGGAACACGCCGGCAACGTGGTCAGCAAGCAACAATTGATCGCCCGGGTCTGGCCCGACAGCGTGGTCGAAGACATCAACCTGCGGGTGCACATGGCCGCGTTGCGCAAGGCGCTCGGCGACGGCCAGGCCGGCCAGCGCTATATCATCACCGTGGCCCAGCGCGGGTACAGTTTCGTCGCACCGCACTCACTGGAGCAGGCCGGGCAACCGCCAGCGCCCGAGGCGTATGCGCCGAGCCGACATAACCTGCCGGTGCGCCGTACGCGCATGATCGGCCGGCAGACGCTGGTCGACCATCTGATGATGCAACTGCCACGCCAGCGCTTCATCACCCTCGTCGGTCCCGGCGGCATCGGCAAGACCACCGTAGCCCTGCGGGTCGCCGAACAGATGATCGGTCGCTACCGGGACGGCATTCGCCTGCTGGACCTGGCCCCGGTCAACTGCCCGCTGATGATCGACGGCCATCTGGCGACATTGCTCGAACTGGCCCTGCACGACGATGAACCCCTGAGCGGGCTTGCAGACTACCTGCGCGACCGCCACATGCTGCTGGTCATCGACAATTGCGAGCACCTGGTCGACGCCATTGCCCAGCTCAGCGAAAACATTCTGCGCAGTGCGCCGCAAGTGCACATCCTCGCCACCAGCCGCGAGAGCCTGCGGGCCGAAGGGGAATTCGTCCAGCGTCTGGAGTCACTCGACTGCCCGCCGCCCATCGCCGTCCTCGACCGCGCCCAGGCCATGACCTTTTCCGCCGTGCAACTGTTCGTCGAACGGGCCATGGCCAGCCATGACAGCTTTGAACTGACGGACGATGAGCTGCCGCTGTTGATCGACATCTGCCACCGTCTGGACGGCATTCCACTGGCCATCGAACTGGCAGCGGCGCAAGTGGGCAACTTCGGATTGCACGGCTTGCTGGCGCAGTTGCAAAGCAGTTTCCGGGTGCTGACCCAGCCCTGCCAGACGCCCCTGGCGCGCCATCAGACCTTGCGCGCAACCCTGGACTGGAGCTTCGAACTGCTCAACGCCTGCGAAAAGACCTGCCTGTGCCGACTGAGTGTGTTTCGCGGTGGCTTCACCCTGGAGTCGGCAGCGGCAGTGATTGTCGGCGAACACATCGAACCCCGCGTGGTGTTCGGCTCAATCACGCAACTGGTCGCCAAGTCGTTATTGAACGTGGAGGTGGGCGACGAAGACGTGTACTACCGCTTGCTCGATACCACCCGCCACTACGCCCTGGAAAAGCTCACGCAAACCACCGACCTGTCCGGCACGCGGGAGCGGCACGCCGAGCGCTGCCTGGCGCTGATGCAACAGGCGCAGGACGCCTGGGAGAAAACCTCGACCGGCCTGTGGATCGAGCGCTATGGCCGCGCCCTGGACGATATCCGCGCGGCCCTCGACTGGGGTTTGCACGCGCAAGGGCCGAGGGCACTGGCGATACGCCTGGCCGCGGCGTCCACCCCCTTGTGGCAGGAGCTGTCACTGCTCAAGGAACATGGCGGTTATGTGCGCAAGGCGCTGGCCTTGCTCGATCAGTCACCCGAGCCTTGCCCGCGCTTGAAGATGGCCCTCAAGCTGGCCCTGGGCAGTGCCTGTTACCACGCTCAGGGTGGTAGCGCCGAAACCGTTGGCGCCTTTGTCAGCGCCAGAGCCCTGGCCAGACAACTTGACGATGTGGCGGGTCAGCTGCGGGCGATTTCCGGTCACCTGGCCGTCAATCTCAGCTGCGGTCATTACCAGATGGCCCTGGAACAGAGCGGGCAATTCGATCAGCTCGGGCTGCATGACGACGCCCTGATGTCCCTCAGCACGAACCGATTGCGCGTGCTGGCCCTGCACTTCTCCGGCGACCAGCATCAGGCTCGGGAGCATGCCGAACAGGTGCTGCAACGCATGGCCCACAGCGGCCATCTCAACCGTTTCACCCATGGTTTCGGCGTGCAATACGACCAGGGCGTTGCGGCGCTGACCATCCACGCGCGCGTCCTCTGGCTGCAAGGCCAACCGGAACAGGCCTGGCGCACGGCCCGGCAGGCGCTGGACATCGCGTTGCAGATCAACCACGGCACGTCGATCTGCTACACCCTGGCGCTCTCCGGCTGCCTGATCGCCTACTACAACGGCGACACCCGCAGTGCCCGCGAACTCCTGCGCCTGCTGCTGGAACAGGCGCAGAAACATTCGGTTCCTCTGTTCTACAACTGGGCGCAACACTATGCGCAGGTGATCGGCGGCACCGATGTTCGGCCAACCGGCCGCCAAAGTGTCGGTTTGATCAAAGACATCATGGTCACGCTGGATCCGACCTGCGTCGACGATGATTTGCTCGAACGCGCGCAAAGCGGTGCGTCGGGCTGGAGCACGGCAGAGATTCTGCGGGCCAAAGCCAGGACGTTGCTCGCAACGGATTGTCCGGTCAAGGCCGCGACGGCCGAAGCGGTGCTGCTCAATGCACTCGACGTGGCAAAGGCCCAGGGTGCCCTGGCCTGGGAGCTGCGCAGCGCCACCTCGCTGGCGCAGATGTGGCAGCGTCAGGGCCACTCCCAACGGGCGTATCAATTGCTGGCACCGGTCTACCAGCGCTTCACCGAAGGTTTTGCCACGCCAGACCTGATGACGGTTCGCCAGTTACTCGACGAGTTGCAATGCCGCCTGCCCGCCTGAAGGCCAGCGCATTTGACTGATGTAACCGGCATAACGCACTTCGAGGGTGCGCAACTCACCACTGAGTTCGAGTTTTTCCAGCGCGTAGGTGCGGGTGGTGTTGAGGAAGCGGTAACGGATCACTCCACTCACCTGCTCCCGGGACAGCAGTGACTTGAATGCCAGGCTTTCCAGCACCTTGATCAAGTCGGCGGCGAGCAGCCTGTCGCAACAGATCACGCCAATCGCTGCGTCCTGGGTAAACGCCATTTTGAACACCGCCAGGCGCTGCAACACGGTTTGTTCCACTGCAGCCAACCGCTCGTAGCTCCAGTCCAGCGCGGCCTTGAGGGTCTGATGCCGGGGAACGGCCGTGCGACGGCCCTGGGTCAGCAACTGAAAACAGTTGTCGAGCTGGGCCTGCAACCCCACCAGCGCCAACGCATCGATCTGCGCCGCGGCCAGTTCAATCGCCAGTGGCAAGCCATCCAGGCGCCAGCAGATTTCGCGCACGACCTTGAGGTCTTGTTCACGCAGGTTAAAGCCTTGCTGACGGGCCCGGGCACGGCTGACAAACAACTGCACCGCCGTATAACCCATGACCTCGGCAACACTGCGCAGCGCTGATGCCGGCGGCACCGCCAGCGGTGGCAGACGCAACACGGTTTCACCCGCCGCCTTGAGCGGCTCGCGGCTGGTGGCGAGGATCGACAGTCGAGGCATCGAATGCAGCAGTGTCCCGATCAGCGTCCGGCAGCGTTCGAGCAGATGCTCGCAGTTGTCCAGGACCAACAAGGCGTGCCGTTGCGACAGCGCTTCCAACGTGGTGCCGACCTTCAGTTCAAGGGTTCGCGTGAGGTGATCGGTCACTTGCGCCGGGTCATCGATTGCCGCCAGGTCCACCAGCCACACGCCGTGCCGATAGTGCTGCAACAACAGTTCGGCCACACGCAGGGCTACGGTGGTCTTGCCAATCCCGCATGGCCCGACCAGGGTCATGAATCGCCGCACCGGTAATTGCCGCACCAGACTGCCGACAACGGCATCGCGTCCGGTAATCGGCGTGAGCCGTGTCGGCAGGTTGTGCACAGGTTTTTGTACGGTCTCGCTCGGGAACGATGCAGGCTCTGGCGAGTGCTGTACCGGGGCGACAAAACTGTAGCCGCGCTGGGGAATGTTGACGATGTAGCACTGGCCGTTCTGCCCGTCGCACAGGGCACGGCGCAGGGCAGCAATGTGTACGCGCAGGTTGATCTCTTCGACCACCGAGCGCGGCCAGACCTGCGCAATCAACTCCTCCTTGCTGACCACCGAGCCCGCGTGCTCGACCAGCACCTGCAACACATCAAGGGCACGGCCGCCCAGGCGCAGTGGTCGATCGCCGTCCAGCACCAGTCGCTGACTTAGGTGAAAGACGTAGGGACCAAATCGCAGCACCGCTTCGCTGTTTACATCTCTGAGGCTGTTCATGGGCTGTCACCCGCTGGAAACCTGGCTTGTATCCTGGCTCCACATCTTCCTTGCAATAAGTTCAGCGGTATCTTGGCAGGCCTCGGTGACCGTACAACTGTCACGGGAGGAGCGTCACGGCCATTGCGGTGCGCGCGACGGACACGCGCCAGCTAGCTGAACTGCTCGCGGTATTGAGTCGGGGTCAGGCCAAGTTTTTCACTGAACAGAAACCGCATGTGCCGCACGCTGCCGAAGCCGCTTTTGAACGCCACGGTCTTGAGCGGCAATTCCGTGGTTTCCAGCAGGTTCCTGGCGCAATCGATGCGGGCGCTTTGCAGAAACTCCATTGGCGTCATGTTCACATCCCTGGCAAACACCCTGGCGAAATGACGCGGGCTCATGTTGGCCAGCCCGGCCATGGACTCGATGCTGTAGGTTTCATCAAGGTGCTCAAGCACATGGTTCTGCACGCGGGTAATCGCCGTTTCCTGGGGGGCCACCGCTGCCATCAACGGGCTGAACTGCGCCTGCCCGCCCTGGCGCTTCATCACCACCAGCAGCACCTTGGCCACATCCTGGGCGACCTTCTTGCCGTGGTCCTGCGCCACCACCGACAACGCCAGGTCGATTCCGGCAGTCACGCCGCCGGAAGTGATCAGGCTACGGTCCTGAACAAAGATCTGATCGGTCTCGACAGTCGCTTTCGGAAAGGCCTTGATCAGTCGCTCGGTGTAGTGCCAGTGGGTGGTGACGCGATAGCCATCGAGCAAACCGGCATGCCCCAACACGAACGCCCCGGTACAGATGGAACCATAACCGGCGGACCGGCTGACGTTGTGCCTGAGCCAGTCGAGCAATGGCGGATGCTTTTCGTTGTAGGCGCCGGGGCCACCGGGTACCAGCAGCAAATCAAAACCCTCGCAGGCCTGATCGATGTGCCGGTCGGCGTGCACGCTCACTCCGTTGGACGCCCGCAGTGCGCCGGGCTCGGTGCCGATGGTCGTCAGCACATAGTGATCTTCGGGTTTCAGATAACGGTTGGCGATGGAAAACACTTCCATGGGCCCGGCCATGTCGAGCAGGAGAAAGTCGGGAAACAGCACCATTGCCACGGTTTTCATGGATTGGAATTCACTGGGATCAAAGGCGGAAACATTGACCGGTATTGAAACCTGTGGGAGCGGGCTTGCCCACGATAGCAGTGTGTCAGCCAACATCAATGTCGACTGGAAGTCAGTCATCGCGGGCAAGCCCGCTCCCACAGGTTTGGTTGCCGTGATTTATGGCAGATTATGCCTCAAATACCGGTGGCTCATTTTACAAACAACTGTCAACCTGACAGAGACAGTATTTCAATTTTCATCTACTTATTGAACCAACAGGTAAACATTAACCTTCTCCTCAGTCGGACGAATTCACGTCCCCACAGGAGATTTCATCATGCTGACTCTTCGCAAAGCCTCGGATCGTGGCCTGGCCAATCACGGCTGGTTGAAGTCGTTCCATACCTTTTCCTTCGCCAACTATCGCAACCCGAAAGAGCAGGGTTTTTCTGACCTGTTGGTGATCAACGACGACCGCGTCGCCGCCGGTAAAGGCTTCGGCCAGCACCCGCACCGCGACATGGAGATTTTCTCCTACGTGCTTGAAGGAGCCCTGGAACACAAGGACACCCTGGGCACCGGTTCGGTGATCCGACCCGGCGACGTGCAACTGATGAGCGCCGGCAGCGGCGTGGCCCACAGTGAGTTCAACCACTCCACCACCCGGCCGGTGCACTTTCTTCAGATCTGGATCGTGCCCGACGTCAGCGGCGCCAAACCGCGCTATCAGCAAGAGCACTTCAGCACCCAGAAGAAACGCGGGCGCCTGCAACTGATCATCTCGCCGGACGGTGCCAAGGGTTCGCTGAAGGTGCGTCAGGATGCGCGGGTGTATGCCGGCCTGATCGACGGCAAGGAAAGCGCCACCCTGGAGCTCGCCGCCAACCGCTACGCCTATGTACACGTGGCCCGAGGTAGCGTCGAACTCAACGGAGTGTTGTTGCAGGAAGGCGACGGTGTGCGGGTCCGCGAAGAACAGGCGCTGACCTTGAGCAACGGCGTGGACGCTGAAGTACTGGTCTTCGACCTGCGCCCACAGGAATTGCCGGAAATGCCATGACAAAACCCTGTGGGAGCGGGCTTGCTCCGGGCGGCGATCCGACGAAGGCGCAGTGTCATTCAACAGAGATGTCGTCTGACACTCCGCCTTCGCGAGCAAGCCCGCTCCCACAGGTTGTGTGGTCCCCGGATTTATTCGCCGGTCCCGGCGAACCCCGCGACAATCTCATCAATCACCGCCCGGACCCGGGCCGTATGCCGCAGGTCCGCGTGGGTCACCAGCCAGATGTCATAGGGCAACGGTCGTGCGCGTTCTGGCCACAGCCTGACCAGTCCGTCTCGCTCCCCCATGTACACCGGAACCTCCCCGACCCCGATCCCCGCCGCAATCGAACGGCGCACCAGCAGGCTGGAACTGAGGCTCGCGACAATCCGCCCGCGCGCCACCGGCTCAGAGACCAGCGTCAGGTCTTTGTTGCCCTGCAAGTACGGTTGATACACCACCAAATCATGCCCGGCGAACGCCGAGCCAGGCTCCGGTACGCCGTGGGCATCGACATAGGCTTGCGAGGCAAACAGACCCACCGGCCAGCGCGCGATGCGCCGGGCAATCAGGTCCGGGTTGTCCGGTCGGGTGTTGCGCACGGCGATGTCCGCCTCGCGTTTGGCCAGGCTGAGAATCTGTGTGGTGGCGTCCAGTTGCACCCGTACATCCGGGTGTTGTCGATGCAGGCGGGCAATCGCCGGGATCAGGAAATCAATCGCCAGGGTATCGGTGGTACTGACGCGTACCGTGCCACTCAAGCGATCGTCCAGGCCCTGGATCCGGCGTTCCAGCTCCAGGGCCGAATGTTCCATCTTCTCCACCGCCTTGAGCGCCGCTTCGCCAACAGCCGTCAGCGCGTAACCTTCGGAGGTGCGCAGGAACAAGGTCGCGCTCAATGACTTCTCCAGCGCCGTGATGCGCCGGCCGACCGTGGCCTGATCGACCCCCAACACCCGCGCCGCGCCACGCAACGTGAATTCGCGGCAAACCGCGAGAAATACCCGGGCGTCATCCCAATTCATACCGCTCTCCTGATGATGCAATTACGCATCAGCATAGCGCGTAATCGCTGCATTAATGCTTCGAAGAATCTCGATATGCTGAAAGCCTGAGTTACCCCACAGGACAATGCGCATGCACAGTTCATCGCCTCCGGTTACCCCTGCACGCAGCTCGATCTGGCTGCCGATCTTCGCCGGTCTCTGCGCCAGCCTGGTCAGCATCGGCCTGGCGCGTTTCGCCTATACACCGTTGATACCTTCGCTGATCCAGGCTCAGTGGTTTTCCGCCAGCGACGTGGTGTACCTCGGTGCCGCCAATCTGGTGGGTTACCTGATCGGCGCACTGATCGGCCATCCACTGGCACGCCGAACCTCGAACAAGACCGCCCTGCGCCTGATGATGCTGGCAGTGACGCTGGCGTTTTTCGCCTGTGGTTTTCCGTTGTCGGTGAGCTGGTTCTTCGGCTGGCGCCTGCTGTCGGGTATTGCCGGTGGCGCGATCATGGTACTGGTGGCGGCAACCGTATTGCCCCACGTGCCGGCGGCCCGCAAAGGCCTGGCCAGCGGCGCGATTTTCCTGGGCATCGGCTTGGGCATTGCCGGGTCGGGGACAATCGTGCCGCCGCTGCTGAGCCTCGGCTTGCAGCAAACCTGGTTCGGCCTTGGTGTGCTGGCTCTGATTCTGACCGCTGCCAGCTGGTTTGGCTGGCCACCCGCCACGCACCCGACAGCCGCTGCGCCGTCGAATACATCGTCGTCGAGCCCAACCGACCCGAGCGTTTACCTGCTGTTCGCCCAATACGCGTTCATGGCCGCCGGGCTGGTACCGGCCATGGTGTTCCTGGTGGATTACGTCGCCCGAGGGCTCAATGCCGGGGCGCATGTCGGCGCGCTGATCTGGGTGATGTATGGCCTGGGCGCGATTGTCGGGCCGGTGAGCTACGGTTTTCTGGCCGACCAACTGGGCGCGAAAACGGGTATCCGCATCGTGCTGGTGGTGCAGGCGCTGGCGGTTGGCCTGCTATCGATCAGCAGTTCGTTCGCGGCGCTGGCTGTACTGGCGGTGATCCTCGGCTCCTTCCCGCCAGGCATCGTGCCGCTGGCGTTGGCGCGGGTGCATGAGCTGATCCCGGAGCATCACCGGCAACAGGTTGCCTGGAGTCGTGCCACCGTTTCGTTCGCTACCTTCCAGGCCCTCTCCGGGTTCGCTTATTCGGCGCTGTTCAACGCCAGTGGCGGCCAGCATGCCTTGATGTTCGTGATCGCCGCCGGTGCCATTGTTGTAGCGCTGTTGCTGGAACTTGGCAGCCGACTGCTCAGCCGTTCTTCCGAATCATTAACACTCAATACAGGTATATGAAATGACACTGCCCCAGACCATGACCCTGATCGAAATCACCGAACCCGGTGGCCCCGACGTCCTGCAACCGCGCCAGGCGTCTGTGCCCGTTGCAGCGGCCGGCGAGATTCTGATCCGCGTGCACGCCGCCGGGGTCAATCGCCCGGACGCGCTTCAACGGGCCGGCAAATACCCGTTGAAACCCGGCATGAACCCGATTCCGGGACTGGAAGTGGCCGGTGAAGTGGTGGCGATTGGCGCGGGCGTCAGCGAGTTTGCGCCGGGTGACAAGGTCTGCGCCCTGACCAATGGCGGCGGATACGCGCAATACTGCGTGGTCCCGGCCAGTCAGGCCCTGCCGATCCCCAAAGGCATGGACTGGTTGCAGGCGGCGGCCATCCCGGAAACCTACTTCACGGTGTGGGCCAACCTGTTCGGTCTTGGCGGTGCACGCCAGGGTCAGCGTGTGTTGATCCACGGTGGCACCAGCGGCATCGGCACCACCGCGTTGATGCTGTGCCGCGAGCTCGGCATCGAAGCATTCGCCACCGCCGGCAGTGAAGAAAAATGCGCAGCGATCTGCGAATTGGGCGCTGAGGCAATCAACTATCGCGATCAGGACTTTGTGCAGGTCATCGCGGAAAAAACCGCGGGCCAGGGCGTCAACGTGGTACTCGACATCATGGGCGGCTCGTACCTCAACAACAATGTGGCCGCCCTGGCCCTGGAAGGTCGCCTGGTGATGCTCGGTTTCCTCGGTGGTGCTTACGCCAGGGATGTCGACTTGCTGGCGATCATGGCCAAACGCGCCGTTGTCACCGGCTCCCTGTTACGCTCAAGAACCGGGGAAGAAAAAGCCGCCATCGCCCGACAACTGCACGAACACGTATGGCCGGTGCTGACTGCCGGACGCTGCCTGCCGATGATCGACCAGGTTTACCCACTCGCTGAAGCGGCACAGGCCCATGCCCGGATGGAAGCGGGAGAGCACATCGGCAAGATTGTCCTGCGGGTGGACTGAGCCGGTGCCAACTTCGGCAGGCAGCGACGTTTAACCATTGCGCCTCAACGGTGGTCGGAAAAATCTCCTGGTGCACGGGTTCATCTGTTAAAACCCGTGCTTCCCATTCTGATGGACCGTCCGATGTCTGCTCCCCTCCTCGCTCTCTTGCGCCGACGCTGGTTGTCGTTGCTGTGCATGGCCGTGCTGGTCGTCGGCTTGCCGGTGAGTTGTGGGGCGCTCAAATACAAAGAGCGCGAGTTGCTGTTCCGCATCGAACCGGGCACGGCAGGCTGGTATCGCGGCTTGCCGCAGGACGTTCAGGAATTCGATATCCAGCCCGCCAGCTTCAAGGCCGGGCAAAACCTGCATGCCTGGTGGTGGCCGGCCGCCCGCCGCGATGCGCCGGCAATTCTCTACCTGCATGGCGTGCGCTGGAACCTCACGGGCCAGGCGTTTCGCATCGAGCAATTGCGGGCCATGGGCTATTCGGTGCTGGCCATCGACTACCGTGGCTTCGGTCAGAGCAAAGGCGATTTGCCCTCGGAAGCCAGTGTGTATGAAGACGCGCACGTCGCCTGGGAACGCTTTGTCGCGATGCAACCGGATGCCAGCAAGCGTCTGATCTACGGACACTCACTGGGCAGTGCAGTGGCCATCGAACTCGCGGCGGACCTGGCTGCACAGGCTAAGCAGCAGCACGTCCCGGTGCCGGTGCGCGGTCTGGTCATCGAGTCTTCTTTCACCTCGTTGGGCGATGCGGTCGCGGAGGTGGCCAACAACAACCTGCCGATGAGCGGGTTGCCAGTGCGCTGGCTGTTGTCGCAGAAGTTCGACTCAATCGACAAGATCGTCGACATCGATATGCCGCTGCTGGTGGTGCACGGCCTGGCTGATCCGTTCATGCCCTCACGATTCAGCCAGCAACTGTTCAATGCCGCCCATGAACCCAAGCGCCTGCTGCTGATACCCGGCGGTACACACAACAACAGCATGAGCCTGGGTGGCAGCCAGTATCGCCAGGCACTTGATGGCTTGCTGAAGGCAAGCCCCCATCAGGTGGCCGGACAGGCGCTGGTTCAGGGCTCGCAGGACTCCTGAAGGTTGGTCGCTTCTGCGCCCCGCTCCCCCTGATAACGGGCCCGATAGCGCCCCGGACTTTCCCCGGTCCACTTCTTGAATGCCCGATGGAAGGCGCTGGGTTCCTGGAACCCCAGTCGCTCGGCGATATCGCTGATGCTCGCATCGCTCTCACGCAATTGCTCGAAGGCCACACCGCGCCGTACTTCGTCCTTGATCTCCTGATAGGAGCAGCCTTCACGCTCCAGTTTGCGGCGGAAGGTGCTGGGGCTCAGATGCTGTTCCAGGGCAAAGGCCTGCAACGTCGGCCATTCACTGTAATGATTGCCGCGCAAGCGCTGATGAACCTGCGAGGCCAGGCCATGCTGGTTTCGGAAGCGGATCACCAGCCATTGCGGCGCGGTACGCAGAAACACTTTCAGCGAGGCCAGATCCTGAACCACCGGCAGGCGCAAGTAATGGCTGGCAAATTCGATTTCGGTGCGCTCGGCACCAAAGGTCAGGTTGGGGCCCCAAAGCAGACGGTCGTCGCCAAGCGACAGGCGCGAATGGCGGAAGTCCGCGCGGTCTATGGGAATGCGCCGGCCGCCCAGCCAGCACATCAGACTGATCATCAACACCAGGAACGTTTCTTCACCAAACCGGCTGGCGTCGTTGTCCGTCGAACAGGTTTCCAGGCTGATGACCGCACGCTTGCCCCGTACGGCCAGCGAGCCGCGAAAATCGCGCAGGAACAACCCGAAGTTGGCCAGGCACTGACGCATGGCCTTGTGCAGATCGGGTTCCTGAATCAGTGCTCGGCAAATCAGGGCGAAACTGCCCGGCGGCATGCCATGGGAATCGAGCCCGAAAAACTCGTCATCGAGTTCGCGGATCTGAATCAGCCACAAGGCGGCAAACGCATTGGCCGGCACCCGCGCCGTGGGTTCGTTCATGACCGCCGGATCAATGCCCGCCTGTTCGAGCATCGCCGTCACGCGCTGCGGATCATCCCTCAGCCCATGGATCATTGCCTGCACGAAATAGGCGGCAACCGAGTCCTTTTCCCGCATTGGTACGCTTCTCTCTCATCACCCGAATGGCAAAAAACATCATTGCCGTTGAACAGTTTTGGCATAGGACAACGGCCCTGCCGGCTCTAGACTCGCGGCAATAGTACGCCTTCGGCTGCCGTCGCGGCCAAGGTATCGCAGGGTTTGATCGAAGGATGGGAACATGAATCTGCAAAACATCGGGGTGATTGGTGCGGGCACCATGGGCAATGGCATTGCACAAGTCTGCGCCATGGCCGGTTTCAACGTGACCTTGCTCGACATTTCCGAAAGCGCTTTGCAAAAAGCCGTCGCAACAGTCGGTAAAAACCTGGACCGGCAGATCGCCAAGGAAACCCTGACGCAGGAGCAGAAACAGGCCGCCCTCGACAAAATCCGCACCAGCACCGACTACAGCAGTCTGCAAAATGCGCAGTTGGTCATCGAAGCGGCGACGGAAAATCTCGACCTGAAACTGCGTGTGCTGCAACAGATCGCCGCGCAAGTCAGCAGCGAATGCGTGATTGCCTCCAATACCTCGTCGCTGTCGATCACTCAACTCGCCGCCAGTGTCAGCCAGCCCGAGCGCTTCATCGGCCTGCATTTCTTCAACCCGGTGCCTGTGATGGGCCTGATCGAAGTCATCCGCGGCCTGCAAACCAGTGACGCGACCCACAAACTGGCGCTGGACATGGCGACCACCCTTGGCAAAACCGCGATTACCGCCGGCAACCGTCCGGGCTTCGTGGTCAACCGGATCCTGGTGCCGATGATCAACGAAGCGATCCTGGTGTTCCAGGAAGGCCTGGCCAGCGCCGAAGACATCGACGCTGGCATGCGTCTGGGTTGCAATCAGCCTATCGGTCCGTTGGCCCTGGCGGACCTGATTGGTCTGGATACCCTGTTGTCGATCCTCGAAGCCTTCTATGACGGTTTCAACGACAGCAAATATCGCCCCGCGCCGCTGCTCAAGGAAATGGTCGCGGCCGGTTACCTGGGGCGCAAAACGGGGCGCGGCTTCCATGCCTATGCCTGAGCGTTGCTCGCGCTTTGCCGAGTACCGGGACAAGGTCCTGGAGCTGTTTGCCTGCAAGGGGTTCGGCCAGGTCGGCATGCGTGAGCTCGCGACGAGCCTGGGGCTCTCCCCAGGCTCGCTGTATCACCATTACCCCAGCAAACAGCATCTGCTGCTCGACCTGATCGAGGAGTTCTACGAGGAGTTGCTGGCCACCCTGGGGCGCATTCAGCAGAAAGCGCCGGCCAAACGCGACAAGCTCAACAGCCTGATCCGCGCGCACTTGAATCTGCATCGGGAGATGCCTTGGCATTTTCGCCTGGTGGAGCGCGACAGCGGTTGCCTGAACGAAGAGCAACAGGCTCGGGTCCGGCAATTGCGCGAGCAATACGAACGCACGCTGCTGAAGATGCTGGGCGCGAAGTCCCGTTTCAGCGAGCAAGGCCTGCTGGCCGCCGGACATGCCATTGGCGCCCTGCTCAACAGCGCGCCCAGTTGGCTGACGCCCCATGTGCTGGACGAGCAGGAACGTGATGAGCTGCTGGAGAGCATGGTCAGCGGCGCCATCGAACGCGTGCTTGCGCCGCGGCGTGCGCCGGAGGCGATAAGCCTGGCGCGGCCTATAGAAAAAACGTCTAAAGAAACCCAGGCTCCAGCGACGATTTAGCGCTTTGCTTGTCGGCTCGACACAATCGGAATTCGCCGACAATCCCGGCGTCCAAACCGATGTGTGCACTTGAGCACCTGGAGCCGACCATGAAAATCAATCCCTACCTTATCTTCAACGGCGACTGCAAAGACGCCTTCACGTTCTATGCGCAGTGCCTGCAAGGCCAGCTCGAAGCCATGTTGTCCTTCGGTGAAACCCCTGCCGCTGGGCATGTCCCCAAGGATCTGCACAACCTGATCATTCATACCCGCCTGATAGTGGGCGATCAGGCCATCATGGGGTCGGATACCACACCTGATCGCCCCGTCGATAAAATGAGCGCCTGCTCGATTTCACTCAACGTCGACAGCATTGCCGAGGCCGAACGGGTCTTCAATGCGCTGGCTGGCGGCGGCACCGTGCAAATGCCACTGGAGGCCACGTTCTGGGCGGCGCGCTTCGGCATGCTGGTCGACCGTTTTGGTGTGTCGTGGATGGTTAACTGCGAAAAGGATCAGTTGTAGGAGCGAGCTGGCTCGCGATGGACGTTAACGATGACGCGGGAAACCTGAGGCCCCGCGGTGCGCTCGGTTTTTTCGCGAGCAAGCTCGCTCCTACAGGGGATTGGGGGGGTAAAAACAAAACCCCTACCTGCAGATGCAGATAGGGGTTTCGGAATTTAATCTTGACGATGACCTACTCTCACATGGGGAAACCCCACACTACCATCGGCGATGCATCGTTTCACTGCTGAGTTCGGGATGGGATCAGGTGGTTCCAACGCTCTATGGTCGTCAAGAAATTCGGGTACTGAGTCGTGACCGGTTGGCCTCGCTTCAGCAAATTGGGTATGTGATGGAAATCGGTGTTTTGTGAGCGTCGAACTTTCGGTTCTTTCGTCTTCACACACCGCAATCTGGCCTCTTTCGAGTTCACAAATTGCTTGGGTGTTATATGGTCAAGCCTCACGGGCAATTAGTATTGGTTAGCTCAACGCCTCACAGCGCTTACACACCCAACCTATCAACGTCGTAGTCTTCGACGGCCCTTCAGGGGACTCAAGGTCCCAGTGAGATCTCATCTTGAGGCAAGTTTCCCGCTTAGATGCTTTCAGCGGTTATCTTTTCCGAACATAGCTACCCGGCAATGCCACTGGCGTGACAACCGGAACACCAGAGGTTCGTCCACTCCGGTCCTCTCGTACTAGGAGCAGCCCCTCTCAAATCTCAAACGTCCACGGCAGATAGGGACCGAACTGTCTCACGACGTTCTAAACCCAGCTCGCGTACCACTTTAAATGGCGAACAGCCATACCCTTGGGACCGGCTTCAGCCCCAGGATGTGATGAGCCGACATCGAGGTGCCAAACACCGCCGTCGATATGAACTCTTGGGCGGTATCAGCCTGTTATCCCCGGAGTACCTTTTATCCGTTGAGCGATGGCCCTTCCATACAGAACCACCGGATCACTAAGACCTACTTTCGTACCTGCTCGACGTGTCTGTCTCGCAGTCAAGCGCGCTTTTGCCTTTATACTCTACGACCGATTTCCGACCGGTCTGAGCGCACCTTCGTACTCCTCCGTTACTCTTTAGGAGGAGACCGCCCCAGTCAAACTACCCACCATACACTGTCCTCGATCCGGATAACGGACCTGAGTTAGAACCTCAAAGTTGCCAGGGTGGTATTTCAAGGATGGCTCCACGCGAACTGGCGTCCACGCTTCAAAGCCTCCCACCTATCCTACACAAGCAAATTCAAAGTCCAGTGCAAAGCTATAGTAAAGGTTCACGGGGTCTTTCCGTCTAGCCGCGGATACACTGCATCTTCACAGCGATTTCAATTTCACTGAGTCTCGGGTGGAGACAGCGCCGCCATCGTTACGCCATTCGTGCAGGTCGGAACTTACCCGACAAGGAATTTCGCTACCTTAGGACCGTTATAGTTACGGCCGCCGTTTACCGGGGCTTCGATCAAGAGCTTCGCGTTAGCTAACCCCATCAATTAACCTTCCGGCACCGGGCAGGCGTCACACCCTATACGTCCACTTTCGTGTTTGCAGAGTGCTGTGTTTTTAATAAACAGTCGCAGCGGCCTGGTATCTTCGACCGGCGTGGGCTTACGCAGTAAATGCTTCACCCTCACCGGCGCACCTTCTCCCGAAGTTACGGTGCCATTTTGCCTAGTTCCTTCACCCGAGTTCTCTCAAGCGCCTTGGTATTCTCTACCCAACCACCTGTGTCGGTTTGGGGTACGGTTCCTGGTTACCTGAAGCTTAGAAGCTTTTCTTGGAAGCATGGCATCAACCACTTCGTCACCCAAAGGGTAACTCGTCATCAGCTCTCGGCCTTAAGATCCCGGATTTACCTAAGATCTCAGCCTACCACCTTAAACTTGGACAACCAACGCCAAGCTGGCCTAGCCTTCTCCGTCCCTCCATCGCAATAACCAGAAGTACAGGAATATTAACCTGTTTTCCATCGACTACGCTTTTCAGCCTCGCCTTAGGGACCGACTAACCCTGCGTCGATTAACGTTGCGCAGGAAACCTTGGTCTTTCGGCGTGGGTGTTTTTCACACCCATTGTCGTTACTCATGTCAGCATTCGCACTTCTGATACCTCCAGCAAGCTTCTCAACTCACCTTCACAGGCTTACAGAACGCTCCTCTACCGCATCACTTGCGTGATACCCGTAGCTTCGGTGTATGGTTTGAGCCCCGTTACATCTTCCGCGCAGGCCGACTCGACTAGTGAGCTATTACGCTTTCTTTAAAGGGTGGCTGCTTCTAAGCCAACCTCCTAGCTGTCTAAGCCTTCCCACATCGTTTCCCACTTAACCATAACTTTGGGACCTTAGCTGACGGTCTGGGTTGTTTCCCTTTTCACGACGGACGTTAGCACCCGCCGTGTGTCTCCCATGCTCGGCACTTGTAGGTATTCGGAGTTTGCATCGGTTTGGTAAGTCGGGATGACCCCCTAGCCGAAACAGTGCTCTACCCCCTACAGTGATACATGAGGCGCTACCTAAATAGCTTTCGAGGAGAACCAGCTATCTCCGAGCTTGATTAGCCTTTCACTCCGATCCACAGGTCATCCGCTAACTTTTCAACGGTAGTCGGTTCGGTCCTCCAGTCAGTGTTACCTAACCTTCAACCTGCCCATGGATAGATCGCCCGGTTTCGGGTCTATTCCCAGCGACTAGACGCCCTATTAAGACTCGCTTTCGCTACGCCTCCCCTATTCGGTTAAGCTCGCCACTGAAAATAAGTCGCTGACCCATTATACAAAAGGTACGCAGTCACCCAACAAAGTGGGCTCCCACTGCTTGTACGCATACGGTTTCAGGATCTATTTCACTCCCCTCTCCGGGGTTCTTTTCGCCTTTCCCTCACGGTACTAGTTCACTATCGGTCAGTCAGTAGTATTTAGCCTTGGAGGATGGTCCCCCCATATTCAGACAAAGTTTCTCGTGCTCCGTCCTACTCGATTTCATTGATAAGAGATTTTCGCGTACAGGGCTATCACCCACTATGGCCGCACTTTCCAGAGCGTTCCGCTAATCTCAAAGCCACTTAAGGGCTAGTCCCCGTTCGCTCGCCACTACTAAGGGAATCTCGGTTGATTTCTTTTCCTCAGGGTACTTAGATGTTTCAGTTCCCCTGGTTCGCCTCTTGCACCTATGTATTCAGTACAAGATAACCATCTTATGATGGCTGGGTTCCCCCATTCAGACATCTCCGGATCAAAGTCTGTTTGCCGACTCCCCGAAGCTTTTCGCAGGCTACCGCGTCTTTCATCGCCTCTGACTGCCAAGGCATCCACCGTATGCGCTTCTTCACTTGACCATATAACCCCAAGCAATCTGGTTATACTATGAAGACGACATTCGCCG
Source organism: Pseudomonas sp. Pseusp16 (assembly GCF_047324915.1). Taxonomy (NCBI): domain Bacteria; kingdom Pseudomonadati; phylum Pseudomonadota; class Gammaproteobacteria; order Pseudomonadales; family Pseudomonadaceae; genus Pseudomonas; species Pseudomonas sp. Pseusp16. Next base: position 2,526,056 of record NZ_CP168522.1, read on the forward strand.
AAAATTCGCACTTGCTCTAAGAGCAACTCACAAATTTTACCTTAGCCTGATCCGTTACCAGTGAAAGTAACGTTCAGTCTATCTTTCTATCACATACCCAAATTTTTAAAGAACGATCTAATCAAAAGACTAGAAATCAATATTCATCGCGGAATATTCATTTCTAAACTCTTCGACACGTTGAAGCAGTTTATGGTGGAGCCAAGCGGGATCGAACCGCTGACCTCCTGCGTGCAAGGCAGGCGCTCTCCCAGCTGAGCTATGGCCCCATACAAAATTGGTGGGTCTGGGCAGATTCGAACTGCCGACCTCACCCTTATCAGGGGTGCGCTCTAACCAACTGAGCTACAGACCCAATTTCGAGCTTGTAACTGTTAGCGTGAGCTATCAGCTTGGAGCTTAAAGCTGCTTCTATCGTCTTCTTCAATGAATCAAGCAATTCGTGTGGGAACTTATGGAGCAGCTGAGTCGTCGATTAAGGAGGTGATCCAGCCGCAGGTTCCCCTACGGCTACCTTGTTACGACTTCACCCCAGTCATGAATCACACCGTGGTAACCGTCCCCCCGAAGGTTAGACTAGCTACTTCTGGTGCAACCCACTCCCATGGTGTGACGGGCGGTGTGTACAAGGCCCGGGAACGTATTCACCGCGACATTCTGATTCGCGATTACTAGCGATTCCGACTTCACGCAGTCGAGTTGCAGACTGCGATCCGGACTACGATCGGTTTTGTGGGATTAGCTCCACCTCGCGGCTTGGCAACCCTCTGTACCGACCATTGTAGCACGTGTGTAGCCCAGGCCGTAAGGGCCATGATGACTTGACGTCATCCCCACCTTCCTCCGGTTTGTCACCGGCAGTCTCCTTAGAGTGCCCACCATAACGTGCTGGTAACTAAGGACAAGGGTTGCGCTCGTTACGGGACTTAACCCAACATCTCACGACACGAGCTGACGACAGCCATGCAGCACCTGTCTCAATGCTCCCGAAGGCACCAATCCATCTCTGGAAAGTTCATTGGATGTCAAGGCCTGGTAAGGTTCTTCGCGTTGCTTCGAATTAAACCACATGCTCCACCGCTTGTGCGGGCCCCCGTCAATTCATTTGAGTTTTAACCTTGCGGCCGTACTCCCCAGGCGGTCAACTTAATGCGTTAGCTGCGCCACTAAGAGCTCAAGGCTCCCAACGGCTAGTTGACATCGTTTACGGCGTGGACTACCAGGGTATCTAATCCTGTTTGCTCCCCACGCTTTCGCACCTCAGTGTCAGTATCAGTCCAGGTGGTCGCCTTCGCCACTGGTGTTCCTTCCTATATCTACGCATTTCACCGCTACACAGGAAATTCCACCACCCTCTACCATACTCTAGCTTGTCAGTTTTGAATGCAGTTCCCAGGTTGAGCCCGGGGCTTTCACATCCAACTTAACAAACCACCTACGCGCGCTTTACGCCCAGTAATTCCGATTAACGCTTGCACCCTCTGTATTACCGCGGCTGCTGGCACAGAGTTAGCCGGTGCTTATTCTGTCGGTAACGTCAAAACACTAACGTATTAGGTTAATGCCCTTCCTCCCAACTTAAAGTGCTTTACAATCCGAAGACCTTCTTCACACACGCGGCATGGCTGGATCAGGCTTTCGCCCATTGTCCAATATTCCCCACTGCTGCCTCCCGTAGGAGTCTGGACCGTGTCTCAGTTCCAGTGTGACTGATCATCCTCTCAGACCAGTTACGGATCGTCGCCTTGGTGAGCCATTACCTCACCAACTAGCTAATCCGACCTAGGCTCATCTGATAGCGCAAGGCCCGAAGGTCCCCTGCTTTCTCCCGTAGGACGTATGCGGTATTAGCGTCCCTTTCGAGACGTTGTCCCCCACTACCAGGCAGATTCCTAGGCATTACTCACCCGTCCGCCGCTGAATTCGGGAGCAAGCTCCCGTCATCCGCTCGACTTGCATGTGTTAGGCCTGCCGCCAGCGTTCAATCTGAGCCATGATCAAACTCTTCAGTTCAAACATCTTTGGGTTTTGAGAAAACCCTAAACTTGGCTCAGCAATCGTTGGTTACATCTTTGATTTCTCGCGGAGTAACTTGTGATGCTGATAATCTGTTGACTAGCAGTCTGACTCCACAAGCACCCACACGAATTGCTTGATTCAGTTGTTAAAGAGCGGTTGGTTAAGATCTTTCGTCTCAACCGAGGCGCGCATTCTACAGCAGCCTCATTTACTGTCAAGTGATTATTTTCAGAAGTTTTCAAGGAATCCTTAACAACTTCAACCACTTGCGCTTCAGATCTCTCGTCAGCGGGAGGCGAATTCTACAGCGTTACACGCTGCTGTCAACACCTCTTTTTCAACTTCCTTTCGGCTTCGATGACCTGAAGCAACCTGCTGCCGAAACCTGGGTAACTCTTTGTTTTCCAAGGAGTTTTCCGTTTCGACTGCGCCGGAAGTGGGGCGAATTATAGGCCTCCAGAATCTGCCGTCAAGCACTGATTCCGCTTTTCTATCAATAACTTGCAGAAAGCACCAGAACGCCCAAAGGAAGCCTGTATAGAGGAGCCAAAATGCTCCTTCTATATAGAAGGACTTCCTCATAGGCAGCCACTACCCCTGACATAGCCAAAAAAACAAGGCCAACGCGCGCAGACGATTGGCTGGCCGCCAAAAAACAAAAAAGCACCCAAGGTGCTTTTTTGTTGCTGCCATCAGCTATATAAAGCCGCCACCCTGGCCCGCGCCATATGCAGCTTCTTGTAGCTGTCGACCAGCCGAAGGTGCCTGTCGAGCCCTTCCAGTTTCATGCTCGTCGGTGTCAGGCCGTAGAAACGTACGCTGCCATCCACGGACCCTATCGCCGCGTCCATCCGCTCGTTGCCGAACATCCGGCGGAAGTTGGCTTCGTAATCGCTCAGCTCCAGATCATCGTCCAGTTGCATTTCCAGCACGACGTTCACGGCTTGATAAAACAAGCCGCGTTCGACGGTGTTGTCGTTGTATTGCAAAAAGGCTTCCACCAGATCTTTCGCCTGATCAAACTTCTGCAAGGCGAGATAAATCAGCAGCCTCAGCTCCAGGATCGTCAATTTGCCCCAAGGCGTGTTGTCGTCAAACTCGATGCCGATCAGAGTGGTGATGTCGGTGTAATCATCCAGCTCGCTGTTTTCCAGACCCTTGGCCAGCGTTCTCAGACCGACTTTGCTCAGGCTGTGCAGATTGAGGATGTCGGCGCGGAACTGCAGCGCTTTGTTGGTGTTATCCCAGATCAAATCTTCTACCGGGTAAATCTCCGAATAATCCGGCACCAGAATGCGACAGGCCTTGGCACCGATGTGCTCATAGACCGCCATGTACACTTCCTTGCCCATGTCTTCGAGAATGCCGAACAACGTTGCGGCTTCTTCAGCATTGGAGTTTTCGCCTTGACCGGAGAAATCCCACTCAACGAATTCGAAATCCGGCCTGGCGCTGAAGAAACGCCACGAGACCACACCGCTGGAATCGATAAAGTGCTCGACGAAGTTGTTTGGCTCAGTCACCGCCTGACCTTCGAAGGTCGGCTGGGGCAGATCGTTCAAGCCTTCAAAACTGCGGCCTTGCAGCAGTTCCGTCAGGCTGCGCTCAAGAGCCACTTCCAGGCTTGGGTGCGCACCGAACGAGGCGAACACGCCCCCGGTACGCGGGTTCATCAAGGTGACACACATCACCGGGAACTCCCCGCCCAGCGACGCATCCTTGACCAGCACCGGGAAGCCCTGCTCTTCCAGGGCCTGGATACCCGCCAGAATGCCCGGGTACTTGGCCAGCACTTCCTGCGGCACATCCGGCAGGGCCATTTCGCCTTCGAGGATTTCGCGTTTGACCGCACGCTCGAAGATCTCGGACAGGCATTGCACCTGGGCTTCGGCTAGCGTGTTGCCAGCACTCATGCCATTACTCAGGAACAGGTTTTCGATCAGATTGGACGGGAAGTACACCACCTCATTGTCCGACTGGCGCACAAACGGCAGTGAACAAATGCCACGCTGGGTGTTGCCGGAGTTGGTGTCGTACAGATGCGAGCCACGCAACTCGCCGTCCCGGTCGTAAATCTTCAGGCAGTACTCGTCGAGGATTTCGGTCGGCAGTTCGTCCTTCGGGCCAGCCTTGAACCAGCGCTCGTCCGGGTAATGCACAAACGCCGCATTGGCGATGTCCTCGCCCCAGAACTGATCGTTATAGAAGAAGTTGCAGTTGAGCCGCTCGATGAACTCGCCCAGTGCCGATGCCAGCGCGCCTTCTTTGGTCGCGCCTTTGCCGTTGGTAAAACACATCGGCGAGTGCGCATCGCGGATGTGCAGCGACCACACATTGGGAACGATGTTGCGCCACGAAGCGATTTCAATCTTCATGCCCAGGTCGGCCAGGATGCCCGACATGTTGGCGATGGTCTGTTCCAGTGGCAGGTCCTTGCCCGCAATGTAGGTGCCCGCTACGCCAGTCGAGTGTGGCATCAGCAATGCCTGGGCATCGGCGTCGAGGTTTTCGACCTCTTCAATCACAAACTCGGGCCCGGTTTGCACCACCTTTTTTACTGTGCAACGGTCGATGGAGCGCAAGATCCCCTGCCGATCCTTGGCAGAGATGTCCGCCGGCAACTCGACCTGAATCTTGAAAATCTGGTTGTAGCGGTTTTCCGGATCAACAATGTTGTTCTGCGACAGGCGGATATTTTCGGTGGGGATATTGCGGGTTTCGCAATATAACTTCACGAAATACGCCGCGCACAACGCCGACGAAGCCAGGAAGTAATCGAACGGCCCCGGTGCCGAGCCATCGCCCTTGTAGCGAATGGGTTGATCGGCAATCACCGTGAAGTCGTCGAACTTGGCCTCAAGTCGAAGGTTGTCGAGAAAGTTGACCTTGATTTCCATGCGTGCTTACCAGAATAACGAGCTATACGATTTGGCCGCCATTATCCGGTTTTTCAGCACAGACCGTTAACTTTCCACTATTTTTCGACCAACACCACCCCGCGATCCTCAAGCAAGCGCACAAACATCGTCAGACTCTGCGACACCGTCCCCCTGCGCCACACCAGCCAGGTGCGTAAATAGCGGAACGACTCCGACAATGGCCAGACGCTGACCGTCGTGCATCCAGGCATGCTTTCGAGCATGCTGCGGGGCATCAGCGCCAGACCGGCACCGGCGCTGACGCAGGCCAGCATGCCGTGATAGGACTCCATTTCGAAAATCTTGCCGGGCACCGCCGCGCCATTGGCGAACCAGCTTTCGAAATGATGGCGATAGGAGCAGTTGGAGCGGAACGCATAGATGTTTTCGCCATTCACATCCTTCGCCCGATGAATCGGGTCATGATTGAGTGGTGCGATCAAGACCATTTCCTCCTCGAACGCCGGTACCCCCTCCAGCGCCGGATGCAACACCGGGCCATCGACAAATGCAGCGGCCAGCCGCCCTGACAGCACCCCATCGATCATGGTCCCGGAGGGCCCGGTGGACAGGTCCAGTTCGACCTTGGCGTGTTTCTGGTTATAGGCGGCCAATAGCTCCGGGATACGTACCGCTGCAGTACTTTCCAGCGACCCCAGGGCGAATGCTCCTTGCGGCTCTTCACCCGCCACTGTGGCCCGGGCCTCCTGGACCAGGTCGAGAATGCGTCGAGCGTAATCCAGAAAGCTCCAGCCGGCCGGCGACAGGCGCAGGCGACTCTTCTCGCGGATAAACAGGTCCACCCCCAGGTCCAGCTCAAGCTGCTTGATTCTGGTCGTGAGATTCGATGGCACCCGATGAATATGCTGGGCGGCCACGCTAATGCTGCCGTGCTCGGCAACAGCCTTGAAGATTTCGAGCTGAACCAGATCCAAGTCATTCTCCAAACGTGAACGTTATGCTCAGTATTATTCAGTTTCCATAAAACATATAGCCCCATAACCTGAGCCCATCCCCACCTCGCAGGACGGTGCCATGACCAACGTTTCCAGCCTTACCCATGCCATTTCGATCAACCCGACTACCGGCGAACAGATCGGCCAGTACCCTTTCGAATCCGATTCAGCATTGCAGGCCACGCTGGCGCGGGCCGCTGCCGGGTTTCGTAGCTGGCGCAGCAAACCGGTTGAACAACGCGCACAGCTTTTGATCAACCTCGGCCAGGCCTTGCGCAACAACGTAGAGGCCATGGCGAACATGATCACCCGGGAAATGGGTAAACCGATCACTCAGGCCCGCGGTGAAATTGAAAAATGCGCGCAGCTCTGCGAATGGTACGCCGAGCACGGCCCCGCCATGCTGAACCCGGAACCGACCCTGGTTGAAGGCGGCAAGGCACGCATTGAATATCGCCCGCTCGGCCCGATTCTCGCCGTCATGCCGTGGAACTTCCCCATCTGGCAAGTCCTGCGCGGTGCGGTCCCCACCCTGCTCGCCGGCAATACCTACGTGCTCAAGCACGCGCCAAACGTCATGGGCAGCGCCTACCTGCTGCTGGAAGCCGTCAAGCAAGCGGACTTTCCCGAAGGTGTTTTCGAGGTCATCAATGTCACGCCGGAGGGGGTATCCAGGGCGATCGCCGATCCACGTATCGCAGCTGTCACCCTCACCGGTAGCGTCCGTGCGGGCATGGCCATCGGTGCTCAGGCTGGAGCAGCACTGAAGAAATGCGTATTGGAACTGGGTGGCTCCGACCCGTTTATCGTGCTCGACGACGCGGACCTCGATGAGGCGGTAAAAGCCGCCGTGATCGGGCGCTATCAGAACACCGGACAAGTCTGCGCCGCCGCCAAACGCCTGATTGTCGAGCAAGGCATTGCCCGGGAATTTACCCGCAAGTTCGTCGAGGCCACCCGACAACTGGTCGTCGGTGATCCACTGGCCGCCAACACCTACATCGGCCCGATGGCTCGTTTCGATCTGCGCGACGAACTGGATCAACAGGTGCGCGACACGCTGGAAGAAGGCGCGACATTGCTGATGGGTGGAAAGAAGGCCGAAGGCCCCGGCAATTACTATGAACCCACTGTACTCGGCGACGTGACCGACCAGATGACATCATTCAAACAGGAGTTGTTTGGTCCTGTGGCTGCAATCATCACCGCCAGAGACGCAGCCCATGCACTGGAACTGGCCAATGACAGCGAATTCGGCCTCACCGCCACCCTCTACACGCGCAATGTCGAACTTGCGCGGCAGATGGCCGGCGAACTTGAAACCGGCGGCGTGTTCATCAATGGCTATAGCGCCAGCGATCCGCGCGTCAGTTTTGGTGGAGTGAAGAAGAGTGGCTTTGGCCGGGAACTCTCGCATTTCGGGGTGCGCGAATTCTGTAACGCACAAACGGTCTGGCTGGATCGGCGTTAAGGGTTCTGCAGGAGCGAGCTTGCTCGCTCCTGCAGTAACAGCGCTAGCTCAATGAGCGGGAGGATCAATCGTCTCTGTCGTCGCGATCGCGATACTGGCGGTGGTAGCGATCATAGTCACGACGATCATGTCGACGATAATAACCTTGATCATCGTCATTCCCCTGGTCGTATCCACGACGATAATCATGATCATAATCCCGACCGTACCTCCCTCCGTCTTCCCAGTGAGGACCGCAGCCTCCCAGCAAGAGCAAACCTGAAATGGCCAAGATCATCATTACTGCGCGCTTCATTTGAACGTCCTAAATGGTCAGGGCTACAGGGACGGTTGTCGCTCTCCGGGAATTTCATCCGGACAGCATCCAGCCGTAATTATGACCACTCAGTAACTCAATGATTCATTTTTGAAATCCAGCAATCCAAAACTGTTGCCTCAGGGCAAGCAGCCCCTACCAAGAGCGGTCGGTGAAACAGGGCCGCTACTGTCTCCATAAATGGGGCAATACACCCACCCAACCGGGCGTTTACCACCTGATTTGAGGAATATTCCCCACTCACCCTTTCTCCAGCTCGAAACGCCCGGAAGCAGTCTATTAATTAAGTTGAACTTTTTTCGCTCTATTGAAATGGCTCATTAGTTGCACCCCCTCCTCGTACCCGTAACAGCTGCCGTCCGGGACATCATGGAGACGGCGGGGCTTGCCAGAGTCGGCATGACGCGAGGGGTGAAATATGCAACGCGCGACACCACCAGTCAGCGGTTCGCCCTGACTGGCGCGCACTGCTCATCCTGCCGGTGATCCTGATGTACACCCTCTGCAGCCATTACGTGTTCCGCGGAAAAGTGAGGATTGGCGATGGCTTCCACTAATAAATCAATTGCTCGAATCACGAATAGACCGATACCCCGTTATAAGCATGTCGCTCAGCTGAGCCTGATGTTTATAGCGTTGTTGATTGCGCTGGCGTTGTCCACTGTACTGGCGATGGAGTTGACGCTTGGAACGCTCTGACAAGGCCGGTTAAAAAAAGCAAATCATGCTCTTGGTATCGGCGACACACTGTAATTGATAGTTATTTTCACCATCATTCCAACCCTACATGAAGATCACAACACCTGCGCAATGGAATGATCGCAAGCCATGTCACCAAGTTCTATTTACAACCAATCGAAACAGCACTCATCAGGCTGACGGTATCAATAGCGCTGGAGTCGGATCCTCACCGAACACCAGCCAACCGGGGCCGCGTATTTCCCTTGAAACTCTCGCCATCAGACGCCCATCACTCGACACCCGGTAAAAACGGAAGAGTATTATTTTAAAACCACCACTATTCCTTAATAAATACCAGCCAACCTCTTTAATACATAAGCCGGCATAAAACCATCAAAGCCGATCAACATTCACGCACCGCCGCACCGAAAGTCATCGCCCCGCCCCCACTACCCATCATTACACTGCACCACTTTGAACAGTCATTACCGAGCGCACTCCAACATTCAAACTTTCCACGAGCAATATAACACCCCAATAACGCCCAACCCCACAGCAACAAACATCGCTGACTTCTTATAACATTCGTTGACACTTAGATTTAGACACTCTAGATTAATGGCACTCTGCCAACATCCAGACGACACATAAACTTTTCAAGTTGATGATTTAAAGTTAATGGAATGCTGAGTTTCTGAGTTATTCCATTCCTGGTACAACGCATGAAATATGTAGACGATATTGCGAAACTCTTCACACGTTTTGGCGCCAATGCGGAGAGCTACCAGGAAATACAACCGAACTACAAAGATTTCAAAGACGATCCGGCTACACCTGCGCTGGCTGAGCCAGAACCGTCGGCGGCCTTGCCTCCCCCAACACCAGCATCCCCTGTATTTCTACTGGACCAGCCACAGCCTTCTTTATTGATTGGCGCGCCGGTCGAGCCTGTGAAGAATGCTGCACTCTCGCAACCTTCGCCCAAATCCCCGCCTCTGGCCAAGCCACCTGCAAGTTCTGCTACGGGTGACCGTCAGCGATTGAGCGATCTGTTGCGCGAACTCAACCAGGTTCGTCGAGACGGTCTGCCAGAAACGACTCGCAAGCGGACCAGGGCGAAGGTCATCGCTATCGTTTCGGCGAATGGTGGGGTGGGTAAAAGCACCGTCGCCGCCGGCCTCGCAAAAACACTTCGGCGCCCTGGCGGGCGAACCATCGCGATTGATCTGGACCCTCAGAACGCGCTGTCCAGCCACTTGGGTATCACCCGGCAGGTTCCCGGGCTGATCCAGCTCAAAGAGCAGGACGCCGACTGGGGCGCTCATCGCCTGCCGGGCTTCAGCGACAGCGAGTGCCTGCCCTTCGGCACTGGCGAGGTGAACGATCGCCGACTGCTCAAGCAGTTGATGCTTGAAGATTCTGCCTGGTTGAATGAGCACCTTGCGTCAATGAACCTCAGCGAAAACGATACCGTGATCCTGGACACCCCTTCGGGTGCGACCGTCTATTCGCAACAGGCACTCGATGCCGCCGATCTGGTGCTGGTGATGACGGTGGCTGACGCGGCCTCCTACCTGGCACTGGACTCCATGACCCAGTGGCTGGAAACCAGCCGGCGACGCGCGCAGCAGCACCGGTATGTGCTCAACCAACGGGATGAGTCGCGTTCGTTCTGCAGGGACATGGGCGTGCTGTTTCGGCGGCGGCTCGGCGCCAACCTGATCGGCACGATTCGCCTCGATCACCAGTTCAACGAGTCGCTTGCCTATGGTCGGGACCTGCTGCAGTACGCACCCGGGAGCATTGGCAGCCAGGATATTCTCTCGCTGACAGGCGCGGTCCATGCGCTGCTATGCGCGGATGATTCCAGCCAGCAGGGCACGCCATGACCGCCCGGCTTGATCAGGCACCCGCGAAGGCGTGGTGGCTGGAAGAACTATTGGATAGTTTCCAGGCTCGCGTCAGTCGATGGCCCCTGCTTTGGCGCCAGGGCCTGAAGCTCTCGGCCGGGCTGATCGCCGCATTGTTGGTGCTGGGTATCCTCATTGCGCCGCTGAACCTGTATTCCCAGGCTGCGTTTGCCGCCGTCTGTTTCGCCACCAGCCTGATCATCCGCAAGCGAGCCGGGCGTCTGGCGATCCTGACCCTGATCACCCTCTCGCTGATCGCTTCGCTGCGCTACATGTACTGGCGCCTGACCGACACCCTGGGCTTCGACAACTGGCAGGATGCCGTATTTGGCTACGGGCTGGTGCTGGCCGAGCTGTATGCCTTGCTCGTCCTAGTCTTCGGTTACGTACAGACCGCCTGGCCGCTGCACCGCAAACCGCAGTTTCTGCAACAGCCGCCCGCGCAATGGCCAACGGTGGATGTCTTCATTCCCACCTATAACGAAGCGTTGGGCATCGTCAAACTGGTGGTGCTCGCCGCTCAGGCCATCGACTGGCCCGAGGGCAAACTGCGGGTGCACGTGCTCGATGACGGACGCCGGGAGGAGTTCAAGGCTTTCTGTCAGCAGATTGGTGTCAACTACATCACCCGCGACAACAATCAACATGCCAAGGCCGGCAACCTCAACGAGGCACTCAAGGTCACCGATGGCGAGTTCATCGCCATATTCGACGCCGACCACGTGCCCACCCGCTCCTTCCTGCAAATCACCATGGGCTGGTTTTTAAAGGACCCGAACCTGGCGTTGCTGCAAACGCCGCACTTCTTCTATTCACCCGATCCGTTCGAAAAGAACCTCGATACCTTTCGCTCGGTACCCAATGAAGGTGAGCTGTTCTACGGCCTGGTGCAGGACGGCAACGACCTGTGGAACGCGGCATTCTTCTGCGGCTCCTGCGCGGTCATCCGGCGGACTCACTTGCTGGAAGTCGGCGGCATCGCCACCGAAACCGTGACCGAGGACGCGCACACGGCACTCAAGCTCAATCGCCGTGGTTTCAATACCGCTTACCTCGCCATTCCACAGGCGGCGGGCCTGGCCACCGAAAGCCTTTCCCGACACATCAGCCAGCGCATACGCTGGGCGCGGGGCATGGCGCAGATTTTCCGGACCGACAATCCATTGTTTGGCAAAGGACTGAACCTGGGGCAGCGCATCTGCTACCTCAACGCCATGATGCACTTTTTCTACAGCCTGCCCCGCCTGGTGTTCTTGACCGCACCCCTGGCCTACCTGTTTTTCGACGCGCAGATTTTCCATGCCTCGGCGTTGATGGTCGCGGTCTATGTACTGCCGCATATTTTGCATTCCAACCTGACCAACTCCGCCATCCAGGGGCGTTTCCGCCATTCCTTCTGGAACGAAGTGTATGAGTCGGTGTTGGCCTGGTACATCATGCGGCCCGTACTGATGGCCCTGATCAGCCCTTCGCTGGGCAAGTTCAACGTGACTGACAAGGGCGGCACCATCGAAAAGGACTATTTCGACTGGAAGCTCGCACGGCCTTACATCGTGCTGCTGACCCTGAACATGACCGGTCTGGTGATTGGCGTGGTGAAGCTGATCGCGAGTGATTCGGCCGAGGCCACGACCCTGCTGATCAACCTGGCCTGGACCCTGTACAACATCATCATCGTCAGCACCGCCATAGCGGTGGCCACTGAGTCCTCTCAGGTGCGCAACGAACCCAGGGTGCCCGCTGACCTGCCCCTGCGTGTCTACCGCGAAGACGGCACCTGGTTCGATTGCAAAACCCAGGACTTCTCACAAAACGGCGTGGGTCTGGCGCTGCCACCGCAGGTTCAGCTCAGCGTCGATGAGAAGCTGCGGCTGTGCATTCTGCGCACGCCGCCTTCAAGCCTCTTTCCCGCAACAACGATCTTCAGCAACGATGGCGTTGCGGGCGTGCAATTCGAGGGTTTGACCCTGCGCCAGCAAAGTGAATTGGTGCGACTGACCTTTTCACGGGCCGACACCTGGGCCAATACCTGGGGTAACGGCCGCCTCGACGCGCCCATGTCGGCGTTGCGCGAGGTCAGCAGCATTGGCTTGCGCGCCATCCTGCGCCTGTTTGTTGCAACCCTGAAAGACAGCCGGGCGCTGCTGCGCAAACGCCCGGGCGCGCCATCACCTATCGACTCCACCGCGGACACGCAACGATCTTGAAGCCTTCCACTCGCCGGACCTTTCCTCCTCGTCGCTCACTCCTGCTGATTGCCTGCTCGCTAATGGGCTGGAGCGGCTGGGCGTTGAGTGCTGCCACCCAAATCAGCGCCACAGAGCCGGCGGTGTTGCCGGCCGCATCGTTGCCCGTGGCCGATGCCCCGGGCAACAGCTATACCCGCACCCTCAAGGAGCTGGGCAAAAGCTATTCGATGACCCTTAAAGGCGTGGAGGCTACCGACAGTGTGAATTTCGATGTGCGCGCCGATGAAGTCGTCACGGCTGCCCAGGTCACGCTGCAGTACAGCTACTCACCGGCACTGCTGGCCGACCTTTCGCAAATCAACGTGCTGATCAACGATCAAGTGGCCGCCAGCCTGCCCCTCCCGAAGGAAGAGGCCGGTAAACTGCAGACCCGGACCGTGCAGATTCCGCCGCAGACCATCACCGAATTCAACCGGCTCAGCCTGCAGTTCATCGGTCACTACACGATGCAATGTGAAGACCCATTGCACTCCAGCCTCTGGGCCAGGATCGGCAACGAGAGCCAGTTGAGCCTTCAGGTGTCGTCGATTAAACAGCCCAACGATCTGTCCGCTCTGCCGCTGCCCCTGTTCGATCGTCGAGACGCCTCGCCCCTGACACTGCCCTTCGTGTTCGCCGCGCGCCCGGGCGGTCCTGAGCTTGAGGCCGCCGGTATCCTGTCGTCCTGGTTTGGCGCCCTGGCCAGCTACCGTGGCGCAACCTTCCCCGCCAGCCTCACCAGCCTGCCGGCCAAAGGCAACGCGGTGGTGTTTGTCAGCGGCAGCGAATCAACGGCCTTGAGCGGCTTGCCGATCAAAGAGGCCACGGGGCCGACGTTGACCCTGGTGAGCAACCCGAATGATGCCCAGGGCAAACTGTTGATCGTCTCCGGGCGCGATGGCGCCGATCTCAAGGTCGCCGCGACAGCGCTGGCCCTCGGCGGCTCGGCTTTTTCCGGGCAGAGCGTGGTGATCGACCGGATCGACTCGCTCAAGCCACGCCAACCGTACGACGCGCCAAACTGGCTGCCGTCCGATCGCCCGGTTCGCCTGGGTGAACTGGCGAAGCCCGCAGAACTCAATGTGTCGGGATATAACCCGGGACAAATGACGGTTGCGCTACGCCTGCCACCCGACCTGTTCAACTGGCGTGAGCCCGGTGCGCAACTTGACCTGAAATACCGCTACACGCCGCAACCGGTCTCCACCAACTCTTCGTTGCTGATCAGTTTCAACGACACCTTCATCAAGTCGATCGACCTGCCTTCGATCGAGAAACTCGGCAACAGCGATAGCCTGCTGTCGATGCTCAAGACCGACGACAGCCTGGCCCGCACGTCGCGCATGCTGTTGCCACTCAATTCAGTCGCGCTGCAATCGCGCCTGCAATTTCGCTTCATGTATGACTACATCAAACAGGGCGAATGCCGCGACATCATCATCGACAACATGCGCGGCGTGATCGACCCGGACTCGACCCTGGACCTCAGCCAGTACGAGCATTTCATGGCCATGCCCAACCTCGGGGTGTTCAAGGACAGTGGCTTCCCGTTCACCCGCATGGCCGACCTGTCGGAAACATCGGTGATCCTGCCCAACGAGCCAGCCCCGGCCGAGCTGAGTGCCTATCTGACCCTGCTGGGCCGCTTCGGCGACTCCACCGGTTATCCGGCCACCGGCGTGAAGGTGGTCCACGCCGACCAGGTGGCCGAGCAAAGCGACCGGGATTTGCTGGTGCTCGCCTCGGGCAACAATCAGCCGCTGCTGGAGCAATGGCAAAACCTTCTGCCGGCCAGGGACGTAGATGCTGCGCAGTACTTTGAACTGTCTGACCTGCCCTTGCGCCTGCGCAACTGGATCAGCCCGGATACGAAGACCAATCTGCGTGAAGCGCGCAGCAGCTTCAGGTTCAGTGCCGAAGACGGCAGTGCTTATCTGACCGGATTCGAATCGCCGCTCAAGAGTGGGCGCAGCGTGGTGTTTATCGCCGGCACAAGGCCAGGCGGCCTGGCCGACGTGACCAACGCCCTGCTCAGCAGCGAAGAAAATGCCCAGGATTTGCAAGGCAGCCTGGTGGTTGTCAGGGGCAAGCATGTCGAATCGCTGGTCGCCGAACAGGATTACTACGTCGGGCGCCTGGGTCCGTTGCGCTATCTGCAGTGGTACCTCTCGCAGAACGTAATGGCGCTCATGCTGTTCACCCTCCTCGGGGTCCTGCTGCTGGCTTCGATGGCCTACCTGGCCCTGCGCCTGCGGGCCAAACGTCGTCTTGGCCAATGAGCCGCACAGGCCTGTGTCGTCCATGAGCAGCCGGGGTACTTCACTTCGCCAGGGCCTGCGCGGTAACGCGCGCAGGCTGAGCGCCGTGCTTGCGCTTGCCCTGCTGGCGCCGGCGATAGCGGCCGCACAATCCTGCGAGTCGCCAGCCTGGCCACTTTGGCAAACCTACGCAACGCGCTTTGTCCAGGACGACGGCCGGGTTCTCGAATCGAGCCTGAAGAGCAATCACAGCACCTCTGAAGGGCAGTCCTACGGCATGCTCTTTGCGCTGATCGGCAACGATCAGCCACGCTTCGACACGCTCTGGCGCTGGACCTCGGCCAACCTCGCCGGCGCAGACATCGCCACACGCCTGCCGGGCTGGTTATGGGGGCAAGGCACGGACGGTCAGTGGCGCCTGCAAGACGCCAATTCGGCCGCCGACGCCGACCTGTGGATCGCCTACGCCCTGCTCGAAGCCGCACGCCTGTGGCATCGGCCGGACTATCGCCAGGACGCCCTGCACCTGATGGCGACGATCGAAGCGCAATTGGTCATCAACCTACCCGGGCTGGGCCCGATGGTATTGCCTGGACCACAGGGTTTCGTCCAGCCGGACGCACTCTGGCGCCTGAACCCCAGCTACCTGCCACTGCCGCTGTTACGGCGGCTGGCCAAGGAAGCACCGTCCGGGCCGTGGCAAGCGATTGCCCACAACACCGCGACGATGATTGCCCAATCCAGCCGCCACGGCTTCGTCGCCGACTGGGTCGGTTATCAAGGCACTTCAGCGCAATCGGGTGTCTTCGTCAGCGATCCGGTCAATGGCGACACGGGCAGCTACGACGCCATTCGCGTGTACCTCTGGCTGGGCATGAGTGATACCTCCGAACCGCTGGCAGCGCTGCTGCTCAAGCGGCTGGACGGTATGGCCCGCAGCACTGTCGCGACGGGTTCCCCCCCGGAAACAGTCCAGGTTCTCCACGGCAGTGTTCAGGGTCAGAGCCCGTTCGGATTCCGGGCCGCACTGATTCCCTACCTTCAGGCCAAGGGGCAACCCAAGTTGGCCGATCAACAACGAAGCCGCGTGGAACTCGCCCTGCGCGAAGCGCTGGCCAGGCCTGATGCCGCCGCCGGTGCGCCGCGTTACTACGACTTGATGCTCAGCCTGTTCGCGCTCGGCTGGGCCGATAAACAATATCGATTCCGGGAAGACGGAACGCTGAAACTCTCCTGGGAGACCGCATGCACCCGCACCACCGCACGCTAGCCATCGCCGTCATGAGCGCGTGGACGGCCGCTGCTGCCCACGCTCAAAGTCCGACGCCACAGACATTACTCGTCGAGCAAGGGCAGTACTGGCAGTTGCACAACAACCCTCAACGCGCGGCGGAAGTCTGGCTGAAAGTCCTGTTGCTGGACCCGGTCCAGGTTGACGCACTGTATGGCCTGGGCTTGATCGGCGTGCAACAGGGCAAGCCACAACAGGCGCAGCAATACCTCGCCCGCTTGCAGGCCATCCAGCCAGCGCCTCGGCAGGCATTGCAACTGGCGCAGGACATCGCCCTGGCACAACCGCAGAACCAGCAGCGCCTGGAAGAGGCTCGGCGCCTCGTCGATGCCGGTGAGCGTGACAAGGCGACCGTCTTGTTTCGCTCGCTGTTCGATGGCCGTCCGCCTCAAGGTACGATCGGCCGCGAGTATTACAACAACCTTGCCTTCAATCAGGCTGACTGGGCCGAAGCACGCGGCGGATTTCAGCGCCTGCAACGTGAGATGCCCAATGACTCGATCGTCGCGCTGTTTTACGCCAAGCATCTGGTGCGCCATGAAGACAGTCGTGCCGAGGGCATCCGCGCCCTGGCCGCGCTGACCCAGCGTACCGACATTGCCGGTGATGCCGACGAAAGCTGGCGCCTGGCGCTGACCTGGATCGGCCCGCCCAATCCGGCACAAGTGCCATTGTTCGAGGCGTACCTCAAGACGCATCCGGATGACGCGGAAATCCGCGCGCAGATGAACAAGGGCAAGCAACAGCTGGCAACGACGGCCAGCAAGGCATGGCAACCGCCCGCCGAAGTCGCGCGCGGCCTGAAGGCGCTCAAAGAAGGTGATCAGGCCACCGCTGAACAGGCTTTTCAAGCGCGCCTGAAAACCCGCCCCGACGATGCCGACGCGCTGGGTGGCCTTGGAGTTGTTCGCCAGCAGCAACACCGATTGGCCGAAGCGGAAAAGCTCCTGGGTCAGGCCACGCGACAACCTGGCGGCAGCCAGTGGCAAGTCGCGTTGAACGAAGTGCGCTACTGGTCTGCGTTGCAGCAGGCTCGGGACGCCCAGGCCAAAGGCCAGACAGCCCAGGCACAAGCCCTGGTAAACCAGGCGCTGCGCCTTACCCCGAACGGGGTCGACGCTCGCCTCGCCCTGGCGGACATTCAGGCCAGCGCGGGCCAGTTCGATGACGCTCAGGGCAACTATCGCCAGGTGCTGAGCCTGCGCCGCGACGACCCGCAAGCACAGGAAGGGCTGGTCAACGTGCTGCTCAAGAGCGGCAAGAACGATGAAGCCCTGCAACTGATCAACACTCTGCCAGCCACTGGACAGACCAGGAACGGCCAGTCCGCACGCCTGCAAGCCTTGCGCGCGACGCAACAGGCCGCCCTCGCCGAACAGCGCAACGATCTGCCCGCTGCGCGCAACGCCCTGCAAGACGCGCTGCGCTACGAACCGGACAACATCTGGACGCGCTTCGCCCTGGCCCGCCTGAACCTGGCGATGGGCGAACCGCAAAAGGCTCGGGACCTGATCAACGCCATGCTCCAGGCCCACCCCGACAATGCCGATGCGCTTTACGTCAGCGCCTTGCTGTCGGTCCAGATGGGTGAGTGGAAAGCCGCCCAGACCACCTTGGGACGCGTGCGTCCCGACCAGCGCACCCCGGACATGCAAGCGCTGGCCGCAGATGTCAGCCTCAACCTGCAACTCAGCCAGGCGATCGACCTGGGCAAGCGCGGACAGCGCCAGGAAGCCCTGACCCTGCTCGAGCGTATTCAGCCGATGGCCAACAACAGCCCGGATCGCACCGCGAGCCTGGCCTCGGCCTATGTCGCCGTCGGTGAGCCGACCCGTGCACTGGCCCTCATGCGCGGCCAGTTGCAAAACACCACGGCGCCCTCGGCGGACTTCATCCTGCAATACGCCGCTGTCCTGCTTGAATCCGGAGAAGACGCCCAGGTCAACGAGATTCTGCGCGACCTTCAGAACAGGCCCCTGAACGCGCCCGCGCGCAAGCGTTTCGACGACCTGCTGTATCGCTATCGCATCCGCCAGGCTGACCAGCTGCGTGAACGCGGCGATCTGGCCAACGCCTATGACACGCTGGCGCCCGCACTGGCGCAACGTCCCGGTGACAGCGCTGCCGTCGCGGCCCTGGCGCGGATGTACTCGGCCAACGGCGACACGGCAAAAGCCCTCGAACTCTACAAACCGCTGTTGCAGCGCCAGCCCAGCGACCCGCAACTGCTGCTGGGTGCTGCCGACGCGGCGGTGTTGGCACATGACACGGCCTTTGCCGAACAGGCGCTGCAACAGCTGCTCAAGACCGAATCCGGTAACCCTCAAACGCTGACCGAGGCCGCACGTCTCTACCAGAACATGGGCAAGACCGGCATGGCCGCCGATCTGCTGCGCAAGGCAGTGGCCATCGAACAGAGCGAGAAACGCAGAAACCAGGGCGGCCAACTGGCAGGTTCGACAGTGGCGCCCAACCCTTTTGCCGGGGTGTCGGGTCCACGTAGCGAGGTCAGTCGCGACACCTTGTTGGCAGCGATCCCGCCACCGGCTCAGGAGATGCCGGGCAGCGTGAGGTCTCACAGCCCTTTTGGCATCGACGCCCCGCCAAGGCCGCAGCAGGCGAGCAATCCATTCGAGTCGCAGCTGCCGCGCGCAGCACTGGTGAGCGAGGACATCAGCCCCGCGCAACTGGCGCTGAATAAAATCCTTCAGGAGCGCAGTGCCTACGTCACCCAGGGCGTGAGCATTCGCAGCAACAACAGTGAGTCGGGGTTGAGCAAACTGACCGATGTTGAAACACCGCTGGAAATCAGTATTCCGCTGGATGAAAGCCGCGTCGCCCTGCGCGTGACGCCGGTCTGGCTGAACGCCGGCAGTGCCAGCGGCGAGGCGCTGTCGCGTTTCGGTAACGGTGCGCAGAGCGGCAGCGTCGGCTCGCAGAAAGCCGAGGGTGTCGGCCTTTCCGTCGCCATGCAACGGCCCGCGGATGGGCTCAAAGCCGATCTCGGCACCACCCCGCTCGGCTTCAAATACACCACCGCCACCGGCGGCATCAGCGTTGATCGCCCCATCAGCGACGCCTCCAATGTCCGCTACGGGGTGAGCGTTTCCCGGCGTCCGGTGACTGACAGCCTCACCTCGTTTGCCGGCGCCACGGACAAACGCAGCGGGCAGTCCTGGGGCGGTGTGACCGCCAACGGCGGGCGTGGCCAGTTGAGCTATGACGACAACGAAGTCGGCGCCTATGGCTACGCCTCCTGGCACCAGCTATTGGGCAACCATGTCGAATCCAACAGCCGCAGTGAACTGGGCAGCGGTGTGTACTGGTACCTGCAAAATGCAACGGACAGCAAGCTGACCGTCGGCCTGAGCATGACCGGCATCAGCTACGCCAACAATCAGGACTTTTTCACCTACGGCCACGGCGGCTATTTCAGCCCGCAGACGTTCTTCGCCCTGGGTGTGCCGGTGACCTGGGCACAACGCACCGGGCGCTTGACGTATCAAGTCAAGGGCTCGGTCGGCGTGCAGCATTTCGAGCAGGACAGCGTCGACTATTTCCCGACCGACAAAGCCCTGCAGGCGGCCTCGGGCCTGCGCTACGCAGGGCAAAACAAAACCGGGATCGGCTACAGCGTCGCCGCGGCGGCTGAATACAAGGTCGCTTCAAACTTCCTGCTGGGCGCCAATCTGGGCCTGGACAACGCCCGCGACTACCAACAACTCAGCGGTGCCCTGTCCTTGCGCTACCAGTTCGAAGAGATCGGCGGCCCCATGAGCCTGCCGGTCAGCCCGTACACCTCGCCTTATTCCAACTGATCATTCTGGAGCTTTCGATGCCCACTTCTGCCCTTGCCGGTCTGACTCTCCTTGTCCTTGGGGAGAGCCATATGAGCCTCGCGGACCATTTGCTGGAGCCGCTGCACGACAACCTGACTCGCCAAGGCGCCCAGGTCCATTCCATCGGTGCCTGCGGCGCCAGCGCCGGTGACTGGCTGATCAGCAAAAAGGTCGACTGCGGTGCCGAGCGCAAAGGCAACGACAAGATTGTGATCAAAGGGCGCGAGGCAACCACCACACCGATCCAGGACCTGATCGCCGCCGACAAGCCCGACCTGGTGGTACTGGTCATCGGCGACACCATGGCGTCCTATGACAAGCCGGTGTTCCCGAAGGCCTGGGCGTGGCAAAGCGTCACCGGCCTGGCCAAGGCCATCGCGGCCACCGGGACCCGTTGCGCCTGGGTGGGCCCGGCCTGGGGCAAAGCCGGTGGCATGTACCAGAAGAATGATGCCCGCACTCAATTGATGTCGCAGTTTTTGGCCGCGAACGTGGCGCCTTGTACCTATATCGATTCGCTGACGCTCTCCAAACCCGGGCAGTGGATCACCACCGACGGGCAGCACTTCACCGTCGCCGGTTATCAATCCTGGGGCAATGCAATCGGTGATGCCCTGGCCAAACTGCCCGCCGAGCGCGTCAGCAGCACGGGAGCCGGCAAATGATCCGATCCGCATTCAGCTGGGCGCTGTTCGCGCCCTTGATGCTCAGCCTGCACGCCGAGGCCGCCGACATTGCCCTGTACCCGACGGGCCCGGATCAGGACTCGGCCTTCCTGCGTTTTATCAACGCCGCCGACCGCCCCCTGCACCTGCTGGCCGAAGGCTCGCGGGCAAGCCTCAAGCTGGAAGGCAGCAATGCCGTGTCCGACTACCTGCCCGTGCCCGCCAACCAGCCGATCAAGGGCACCCTGGAACGCAACGGCAAGAGCCAGCCGCTGGACATCCAGGTGGCGGCAGGCGAGTTCGCCAGCGTGATCGCCTTGCCGGACAGCGCACAAGGTATCCGCCAGGTCGTCATCCGTGAGCAACCCGACGACTTCAATAGCCTGAGAGCCTCACTGGCGTTTATCAGCGCCGATCCCGCGTGCACCCAGGCCGGTTTGCGCGCTGCCGGGAAAAACGCCGAGCTGTTCAAGGAGGTGGCCGACGGCAGCGTGCAACGTCGCGCAATCAACCCGGTCAGCCTGTCGGTTCAATTGGTCTGCGCCCAAACCAACGTCGGTGCCCCGCTTGACCTGGGTCAGCTCAAGGCTGGCGAGCGCTACAGCGTTGTGCTGCTGCCTGGCGCAAATGGCCCTTACCTGTTGCTCGCGACTGACGTCCTGGCCCACTGATCGGATCGCGCCACCACCATGGTTTTTGCTTCTCTCGAGTTTCTGACGTTGTTCCTGCCGCTGTTCCTGTGTGCCTATGCACTGTGCCCGGCCGCCTGGCGCAACGTCACGCTACTGATCGGCAGCTGGCTGTTCTATGGCTGGTTGAGCCCACGGTTCCTCGCTGTGCATGTGGCGCTGACGATCACGGCATGGGTCGGCGGCTTGCTGATTGACGCCTTGCGGGAAGAAGGCAAGGGCCGCGTGCGGTTGCTCGCAACGCTGATCGTGCTCAATACGGCGGTGCTGTGCTGGTACAAGTACGCCAACATCGTAGCCGGCACGTTGATCGATGCCGCCACCTGGTATGGCGCCATGCCCCTGGACTGGCAGCGGGTCATCATGCCGGCCGGGCTGTCGTTTATCGTCTTGCAGGCGATTTCCTATCTGGTGGATGTGCATCGCCATACCGTGCCGGTTGAACGCAGCTTCATCAACTACGCCACCTATATTTCGATGTTCGGCCATTCGGTCGCCGGCCCCATCATTCGCTATGACTGGGTTCGGCGTGAGCTGAATCAACGTTACTTCAACCTGCAGAATTTCTCGCTGGGCGCACGCAGGTGTATGGTCGGGATGTGCATGAAGGTCCTGGTGGCCGACACCCTGTCGCCCGTGGTCGATGTGGCGTTCAGTTTGCCGGCCCCCAGTTTCCTCGACGCCTGGGTTGGCTGCCTTGCCTATTCGTTGCAACTGTTCTTCGACTTCGCCGGCTACAGCGCCATGGCCATTGGGCTGGGATTGATGCTGGGCTTTCACTTTCCCGAGAACTTCGACCGTCCGTATCTGGCCAACAGCATCCAGGACTTCTGGCGCCGCTGGCACCTGTCGCTGTCCAGTTGGCTACGTGACTATCTGTATATTCCGCTGGGCGGCAATCGCAACGGCACCTGGAAAACCTACCGCAACCTGTTCCTGATCATGGCCATCGCCGGACTCTGGCACGGTGGCGACAGCTGGAACTATCTGCTGTGGGGCTGCGCCCATGGCCTGGCGTTATGCGTTGATCGTGCCTGGAGCCGTTCCACCCTGCCCTCAGTACCGCCGGTGCTGTCCCATGGACTGACATTGTTGTTCGTCTGCCTGGCCTGGACACTGTTCCGCGCCCCCGACTTTCATGGCGCGCTGAACCTGTACGCCGGACAGTTCGGCCTGCAGGGCATCGCCCTCGGTGACGAACTGTCCGCGACCCTGCGCCCGGTACTCGGCCTCGCGGGGTTGCTGGGGGTGTTCGGTATCGTCGCACCGCTGCTGCGCCCTTACTGTGAGAAACGACCGGGCGGCCTTGTGCTCTTCGCCGCCACCCTTTGGCCCATCGCCGGTTTCATGCTGTCGTTCGCCCTGATCGCCAGTCGCGAAACCGTACCCTTCCTGTACTTCCAATTCTGATGACGATCCCAAGGCACACCCCGCCCCCCAATCAGCCAGATGATCTGGCGACACGCAGCAGTCGGTTGGCAGGCGTGGCGCTGCTGATATTCCTGTTCGTCGGACTGCTGTCCTCTGGCAGCCTGATCGTTTCAGGGCAGATCTCGCTGTCGGCCGATAAAGTGCAGGCTCCGCAGTTTTTTGATGGCGATATCACGCATCGGATCGCCAAGGAACTGTCGAACGCTCAACTCCCCACGACCTTCGCCGAACTGGAGCGCGGTGTCAGTTGGCTGCTCCTCGGTGACACCGGGCCGAGGGTTCGCCCGGGTTGTCCTGACTGGTTGTTTTTGGCCGATGAGCTCAAGGTCCATCATCACGCGCAGCGCAATGCCGAGGCCAAAGTCCAGGCAGTGATCGATCTGCAGCAGCAGCTCTCCCAGCGTGGCATCCGCCTGTTGGTGGTCATCGTTCCAGACAAGAGCCGCATCGCTGCTGAGCAGCGTTGCGCACTGCACCGCCCAGCCGCTCTCGAAGGGCGCATCCAGGCCTGGACCTCGAAGCTGGCTGTGGCTGGCGTGTCGAATCTGGACCTCACCGCTGCGCTGACGCCACTGGGGGCCAGTGCCTGGTTGCGCACCGATACGCACTGGAGCGAATCCGGCGCGAAGGCGGCGGCCGAGGCCATCGCGCAGCGCCTGAAGACCCTGGGCATCAGCGCAACGCCACGCAGGTCGTTCAACGAAAGTCATGCCCCGCTCGCGGTGCGACCTGGCGATCTGGTCCATCTGGCGGGCATCGACTGGCTGCCGCTCAAATGGCAACCCGCCCCCGAAATGGTCGCCCAGACCAGCACCCACGAACTTCCCGTAGCATCAGCCACCAGCCCTGACACAGAGGCAGACCTCTTTGGCGATGCCGACCTCCCCGATACCGTGCTCATCGGCACTTCATTCTCACGCAACTCCAACTTCGCCGGGTTTCTGCAGCAGGCGCTGGGCGCCCCCATAGGCAACTTCGCCAAAGACGGCGGAGCGTTCTCTGGCGCTGCCAACAGCTACCTGAACAACCCGGCCTCCAAGGAAACGCCGCCAAGGCAAATCATCTGGGAGATCCCGGAGCGGGACCTGCAGACGCCTTACGTCGACCCCATTACCTATCGCTCGTTGCGGTAGGCCAATCGCAACCAGCCGAACCGACACCCGGTACTGGGCTTTTCGTATCTGCCCTGTCACACCTTCGTCACACCTGCCAGGCACAATGCACTCAGCCAAAGGGATTTGGCCCATCTACAGAAAGCCCGGCCAGTGCCGGGCTTTTCGTTTCTGCCCCATGCCTCCCATGTCGCAAGGGTGATTCACAATGCAGAGTGGTTCAATTCAACCCGGTCTGATGTTGCCCGGCGAATTGTCTGTGGAACCAGTCCGAGAGCATGGCCTTCTCGGAGTAGAGTCTGTCACTTCTGTTGGCGCGCCCCGGACGTTGGAGGTAGAGCTGATCCATGACCCTGGCGTCGGCCTGGCTCACGATCTGGCCGTTTTGTTTGAGCACGTAATGCAGATCGATGCTCGGCCAGGTAATGTCGCGCATGAAGCGCACCTGATAGGCATTTAGCCTCCAGGGTTCGTAACGACCGGCCAGATCGATGTTACGTATTTCAATTTGCAGCTGCTGGCCGGCTGGCAGGTACCGTTCGCCAAGCTTCTGGATGTAGCTGCGCAGCTCTTTCATGACAAAAGCATCGGCACCACGCTCATAACCTGGACTATCCAGGCTGGCATCGCTGAATTTTTCGGGGTTCTTGAATTCGACTTCGACCGAAGACGCTGCGGTGGCAATTGGCACCATAAACAGCGCAACCAGTGCGATCGAGGTGCAAACGGGTATTGAGCGCATGGCTCACCTCCACGTGCAGCGCTTTTCAGTGCATGCTGCACCGTGTTTAGTTTACGCCTGAGGTGCATGTCAGGGCACTGACATGATCCATGGTCCTTCTTCCAGGTGGCGACCTCGACTGATGGATCAGTGCTACATCGCAGACAGGCGGCCACTGAGCAGGTTTTTTTCATTCCAGCGACATGCTTTTCACGAAACGCTCACAGAATGGAGCGCAGATTAAACGGACAAAAGGACTTGACCCCACACAAAAAGCCCGCCACCGCGCGGGCTTTTTGCTGCCTGCCAAGCTATGGCTCAAGAGCGCTGCGTTTAGTCAGTAAACACGCGGCATCGTTAACGACCATCGTCGGAACGCCGCCCGGAGCAAGCTCGCTCCTACAGGAGGATCAAGCCATGCCGACCAACGACCTCGTCCCTTCCCTGATCTACAAACTCAACGAAAACCAACTCGCCATAGCTGCGGCCGTGGAAGATCTGTCCGTTTGGATTGAACAGCTGCATGGGCCCGCTGAAGACGGAGCCAGAATCCGCAACTCACTGACCAAGCTGGATGAAAACCTGGAATTCATCACGCGCGGGGTCGCCGAGTTGTTGAATGATCGATAGTTCTGTCGGGGCTTTCCCAACAAGCAGGATGATGGGCATGTGGACGTGAAAGTGGTAGGCAAGCCGGTGGGTGATTGCCAGGCCCGATTAAAAAACCGTAAGGCCCTCTCTAGACGACGTCAAGACGACACGCCGCCTGTACCTGCGTTTTACCACCATCACAAAGGAAGCGGCCTATCCTGAATGACCCGTTTCATAACGAGGGTCGAGGTCAACCGTTGTACGTTGGGCAAGGTCGAAAGGCTCTCATCGTATAGCTGTTGGAAGGCTGGCAAATCCTGAGTGATGACGTGCAGCAGGTAGTCCGGCTCCCCAAATAACCTCTGGGCATCGACCACTTGCGGGATCTCAACGAGCGCCGTCTCGAAAGCCTCGACAGCCTGCCGGTCGCCCTCACGAAGCGTGGCAAACACCATCGCTGAAAAATTCAGGCCGAGTGCGCCTGGGTCCAGCTGTGCCCTGTAGCCAAGCAACACACCTGACTCTTCCAGTGCCCGTACTCGCCGATGGCAAGGGGAAAGGCTCAACCCAACTCGCTCGGCAAGCTCAGTGACCGAAAGACGGCCATCCTTTTGCAGCTCAGCAAGAATCTTCCGGTCAATTCTGTCCACGCAGAACAATCTCCCAATCTACAAACTAAAAACGACCATCTTTGAAAGATAATTCTAACCATATTTCATTAATCTTCCTCCGATCATTAACAACCGTACCCCTCTTCAGAAAACAAGAGGGGCGGCCTTAGATGTGAGAGACGGGATGATGAATTACGCGGTGAATGATGAACCGGCGCAGGTGACGCCATGACCTTCAGTGTTTTTGTTGCCTTCTGGGCGGTGTCGATTTTGTTCGTCATCACACCCGGAGCCGATTGGGCCTACGCGATATCGGCCGGTTTGAAGCATCGAGTCGTCATACCCGCTGTCGGCGGACTGTTGTCCGGCCACTTGATCGCCACAATGGTGGTAGCCGGCGGTGTTGGCACTCTGGTCGCCAACCACCCCGTGGCCATGTCCGTGCTAACGATTACCGGGGCGGGTTACCTGCTTTGGCTGGGTATCAACATGCTCGTGCGCCCCGCCACACCGCACGCGGATGAGGTTCAGGCGTCAGGCTCATGGAAGCGCTGGGCGCTCAAAGGGCTTTGCGTCAGCGGGCTGAATCCAAAAGTGTTTCTGCTGTTCCTGGCGCTCCTGCCTCAATTTGCCGACGCCACTGCACCCTGGCCTGTACCGATGCAGATGATTGCACTCGGGCTCGTCCACACTTTCAGTTGTGGCGTGATCTACCTTCTGGTCGGATTTGGCTCGCAGGTTGTTCTTCGGGCACGCCCGGCCGCCGCACGCCTGGTCAGTCGTTTTTCTGGAGCGGCCATGATCCTCATCGCAGTGGCTCTGTTTGCCGAACAACTGCTGGGTTAATTCACCTTCAACGAGCCTCCCATGAACGATCAGCCTTCACCCTATGGCAACACCCCTCTCGCCCGGCAGACGACACGCATCCGAATACCGCACCTGAAACAGATGAAAGTGGAGGGCCAGAAATGGGCAATGCTCACCGCGTATGACATGTACAGCGCAGCCATTTTCGAAGAAGCCGGAATACCCGTCCTGCTGGTAGGCGACTCGGCCTCCAACAACGTTTATGGCAACGAGTCCACGTTATCCGTCACCGTTGACGAACTGATCCCTCTGGTTCGCGCCGTCACCCGCTCGACTCAACGGGCACTGGTGATTGCCGACCTTCCTTTCGGCTCTTACCAGGGCTCGGTGGAGCAATGCTTCCACACTGCCGTGCGATTCATGAAAGAGGCCGGTGCGCATGCGGTCAAACTTGAGGGGGGGATCGAAGTACTACCTCAAGTCGAGAAACTCGCCAGTTCAGGCATACCCGTCATGGCGCACATCGGCTTCACACCACAGCAGGAGCATCAATTAGGTGGCTATCGCGTTCAGGGCCGGGGTGAGGACGCGCAGCGACTGATAGACAGTGCCAAAGCGTTAGAAGCAGCTGGCGCATTCGCTATCTTGATCGAAATGGTGCCGGGTAATGTAGGTCGAGCGATCACCGAAGCGATTTCAATTCCGACCGTCGGGATTGGCGCTGGCAACCAGTGCGACGCTCAGGTTCTGGTCTGGCAGGACATGACTGGACTACGCACCGGCCGCATGCCGCGATTCGTCAAACAGTACGCCGACCTTCGTTCGGTACTTCACACCGCGGCAAGGGATTTTGCACTTGAGGTGGAGGCAGGAACATTTCCTGGCCCCGAACACACTTTTTAGCCAGGAAGTCGTTATGAAGAGTCCGAGAGAACGCGCTGCCGAAGGCCTCCAGGTCAGAGACCGCTTCACGATAGTCCGCTGCTTTTCAGATGACGATATTCGTCAATTCGCGCAGATTTCACGAGACTACAATCCGGTTCACTGTGATACGCGCTACGCCGTGATATGCAGGTTCAAGGAGCCCATCGCCCACGGACTTCTGACAGCCAGCCTCGTCACCGAAATTGGCGGGCAAATCGGTTGGCTGGCAACCGGGATGACTTTCGCATTCAAACGACCGGTGTATGCGGGAGAACAGATCACCTGCCACTGGCTCATCACTGACATCGATGAACGCGGTCACGCAAAAGCCGAGGTCAGAATACTCAACGCAGAGGGAATCACAGTGCTGGAGGCGACTACGACCGGAGTGCTACCCGGAGCTGAAGAGCGTGAATGCCTCAAGCAGATGATTGCTGAGGGAGATTCCGCCAACGGTGCCGCCCGATCCCCCAGTTGATAGCCTGGAATCGATGGCAAGCAGTTTCCAGTTTTACTTCAATACGTGATGGGGGGTAATGCAAAGCGAGAGCCAGAACTGGCCCTCGCTGTTTTTGCAGTCAAATTCAGCGCTTGAGTTTGCGCTTGTTACGGTATTGGTCGATAACCACCGCGACTACGATGATCAGGCCCTTGATGATGTCCTGGATGTAGGCATCGACCCCGACGAAAGTGAACCCGCTGGCCATCACCCCAAGGATCAGTGCACCGATGACGGTGCCGGTGATGCGCCCCACCCCGCCCGCCAGGCTGGTACCGCCGATAACCGCTGCGGCAATCGCATCCAGTTCATAGGACATGCCCATCCCGGCCTGCCCGGTGGCAGCACGGGCCGAAGCGACCACGCCCGCCAGTCCCGCCAGCAACCCGGCGATGCTGTAGACGATGACCAGATGGCGTTTGACGTTGATACCGGACGTACGCGCCGCCTGCATGTTGCCGCCGATGGCGTAGGTGTATTTGCCGTACTTGGTGTAGCGCAGCGCGATGTGGAAGATCACCGCCACCACCAGGAAAATGATCACCGGCATCGCGCCGTGACCGATGGCCGTGTAGGAATCCGATAGCATGCTCACCGGCTGGCCTTCGGTGTAGTAACGCGCCAGGCCACGGGCCGAGACCATCATGCCCAAGGTGGCAATGAACGGTGGAATCCCGGTGATCGCAATGATACTGCCGTTGATTGCCCCCGCCAGCAGCCCGACACCGAGCCCGACAATCACTGGAATCCACACCGGCAAGTCGGTCAGAGACGGGAATACTGCCCGAGCGAAATCCGAGGTCTGCGCCAGGCTGGCAGCGATCATCGCCGATAAGGCCAGCACCGAGCCCGACGACAGGTCGATGCCGGTGGTGATGATCACCTGGGTCACGCCAATTGCCAGCAGGCCAATGATCGACACTTGCAGGATCATCAAGACCAGCCGCTGGGAGTTCATCAGGAAGCTCTGGTCGCGCACGATCCAGCCGAACATTTCGAACACCAGGCCGATGCCGATCAGCACCAGGAAGATGCTCAGCTCGGTCGGAAAGCGCCGACGACTCTTGACCGGTGCCGTTGCTGGCTTGTTTTCCAGTATCGCGTTCATAACCACTCACCCTTCTATCGCATCGTCGACGCTGGCCGAGCCAGCGCCGGCATCCATTAGTGAACCACGGACATGCCCGAGGCCAGTTGCATCACTCGCTCCTGAGTCGCTTCGCTGCGGTCGAGGGTGCCCATCAGGTCGCCCTCATGCATGACCATGACCCGATCACTCATGCCGAGTACTTCCGGCAGCTCCGAGGAAATCATGATCACCGCCATGCCTTCGCTGGCGAGGTAGGAGATAAGCCGGTAGATCTCGGCCTTGGCGCCGACATCGATGCCGCGGGTCGGCTCGTCGAGAATCAGGATTCGTGGATTGGTCATCAGCCAGCGCGCCAGCAAGGCCTTCTGCTGATTACCGCCGGACAGCGTGTCGATGCATTGCTCGAGCGACGGGGTTTTCACCCGCAACTTCTTGCACATGTCTTCGCACAGGGCGCGCAGGGCTTTTTGCTGGATGAAACCGTGGCCGGCGTAGTGCGGCAGCACCGCCATCTCCATATTCTCCAGCACCGACAGGCACGGGAACAGGCCGCTGAGCTTGCGATCCTCGGTCAACAGGGCGAACCCCTTCTCGATGGCCATGTGCGGATCGGTAATGCGCACCACTTCACCGTCGAGGCGAATCTCGCCACCGTCGCTCGGGGTGATGCCAAAGATCGCCTCGGCGATGTTGGTCCGTCCCGAGCCCATCAACCCGGCAATGCCGAGGATCTCGCCGGCATGCAGATCGAAGGAAACGTCCTTGAAAATGCCATCGAGCCTGAGGTCGCGTACCGACAGCAGCAGATCGCCGATCGGCGTCTCGCGCACCGGGAATAACTGGCTCAGTTCACGCCCGACCATCATCGAAATCAGGCTGTCGCCGTCCATGCTGTCGGCCCGTTGCAGGCCGATGTAGGCGCCGTCGCGGAACACTGCCACTTCGTCGGCGATGCTGAACACCTCATTCATTTTGTGGGTGATATAGATGATGCCTTTGCCCTGGCGCTTGAGGTCGGCAATGATCGAAAACAGGTGGGCGACTTCCTTGACGGTGATGGCCGAGGTCGGTTCGTCCATGATCAGGATGTCGGAATCGTAGGACACTGCCTTGGCGATCTCGACCATCTGCCGTTCGGCGATGCTCAGGTTGCCGACCTGTTCTTCCGGATCAAGGTTGATGCGCAGGCGCTCAAGCAGCTTCGCCGTGCAACGGTGCATTTCCCGGTGGTCGATCATGTGGAAAGCGTTGAGCTGCTCACGGCCAATCCAGATGTTCTCGGCGATGCTCATGTGCGGCATCAGGTTGAGCTCCTGATGGATCATCGCGATCCCGGCCTGCAGCGCCGCCAGGGGCGTTTCGAACACCACCGGCTTGCCCCGCAGGCGCAGTTCGCCGGCGTCCGGCTGGTAGATGCCGGCGATGATTTTCATCAAGGTGGATTTGCCAGCGCCGTTCTCGCCCATCAGGGCCAGCACGGAACCGGGGCGTACCCGCAGTTGTACGTCGGACAAGGCCACCACCCCGGGGAATCCCTTGCTGACGTTGACGATCTCCAACAGGTACGGCTCATCGACAGGTATTGCGGTTGGCTGCCCCCCCATCAACGGGGTGCTCGAAGCAGTCGCTGAAGCGAACATGATCAGGTACTCCATCAGCAAGGTCGCGGTTGCCACCTTGCGTGTTTATTGTTGTTATTGAACGGACGGACTATTTGAACTGGTCAACGTTTTGCAGCGTGATCAAGCGATACGGTACCCATACGGCCGGCTCGACCGGCTCGTTTTTGGCCATTTTCACTGCTGTCTCGATCGAACCGTCTGCCTGACCCTTGGCGTCCTGAAACACAGAGACGACCAGAGACCCCTTCTTCACGGCGTTCAAACCGTCAGGCGTACCGTCGACACCGGCGATCAGAATACTGCCCTTTTCCACTCCGGCCTGTTGCAGAGCCATCGCGGCACCGATGGCCATCTCGTCGTTGTTGGAGACGACCGCATCGAACTTGCGGCCCTGTGTCAGCCAGTCGTTGACCAGGGTCATGCCCTTGTCCCTCAACCAGATGCCGGTTTGCTCTTGCTCGATCTTGATGTTGGGGTACTTGGCCAACACCTCTTTGACGCCCTTGGTACGGTTGGTGGTGGAGTTGTTCGCCAGGTCGCCCAGCAGAATCACGATGTCGCCCTTGCCGCCCATTTTGTCGGCCAGGTATTGCATCTGCATCTGCCCCGCCTCCAGGTCGTTGGAGGCGACGGTGACCACGCCTTTGGGCAGGTTCAGGTCATCGGGACGGCGGTTGACGTACACCAGCGGAATGCCGGCCTTGACCGCCGATTCAGTGATTTTCTTGGTCGCGGCGGTATCCACCGGGTTGACCACAATGGCGTCGACCTTCTGACTGATGAAGCTTTCCACCTGGCTCAACTGCCGGACCACGTCGCTGCGCGCGTCTTCGAACTGCAGCTTGACGCCATCGGGATAGGATTTGGCTTTTGTGTCCATGGATTCGCGCAGGTAGGTCAGCCAGGTGTCATCGAACTGCGACATGCTGACGCCGATCTTCATGTCAGCGAGTGCGGCACCACTGGCGAACATCAGGGACAAGGCGAGTGAGGCGAAACGGATCTTGGTCTTCATGAAAAGTCTTTCTCCACATTCTTGTTGGTTTTTATGGATAAGGCGTGACGATTTCAGTAAGCGGACAAGCGGGAAAAGAGTCGGAACCGGGAGCGAGGCAGCTCACTGGAAATGACTTTATTGGAAAATATTTTCCATATCAACTCATTTTAGAATTTTATTATGATTTTGTTCATTGACGTTCGAGTGGGCTCAATTGCACCACCTGATGGCGCTCGGCACTCAGCCGCGCAGCGTCTAGCACACGGGTGGTCGCCAGTGCATCACGGGCGTCCACAGGCATTGGGCCACCGCTCTGCAATGCGGTTTGCAGCTGTAAATAGAACTGATTCCAGCAACCGCGCTCGGAGGAAACCCTTTCGCGCACTTCGCCCTGTTCGAACCAGCCCCAGCGGCGATGCTCTTCCACGCCCCAGCGTTCACCTTCGGATTTCGGTGTGAGCCCGGCGAGCACCGACGCCTCCTGCCCGTCCAGGCCATCGACGCTGTAGCAACCCTGAGTTCCGGTCACGCGAAAGCGCGGGCCGGGAGTGTTTTGCAGGCAACTGCCACCCAGGTGCGAGGTCACGCCGTTGACGTGAACCAGGGACATAAAGAAGCCGTTGTCGAAGACCTGGCCTTTTTCGACGTAATCCAGTTCGGCGTACACCCGAGTGACGGGGCCGAAAAGCAGCAGCGCCTGATCCACCAGATGGCTACCCAGATCGCGCAGGAAACCGCCGCCACTGCCGTTGTTCACCGACGATGGCGAATAGCGTTCGATTCGCGATTCGAAGCGGGTGACCTGGCCCAGCGCACCGGACTCGATGAGTTTGCGCACGGTGAGAAAGTCCGAGTCCCAACGCCGGTTCTGGTAGACGCTCAGTTGCACACCCTGGCGCTCGGCCATGGTGATCAAGGTTTGCGCCTGTTGCGCGTCGGCGGCGAACGGCTTGTCGCTGACCACCGCAACATTGTGTTCGATGGCGTCGAGCACCAGCGCCGGGCGACCTTTGAGCGGCGTGGACACCACCAGCACATCAACCTCGGCTTCGACCAGTTGGCCGATGCTGTCGAAGGCCGGCACGCCGGGGTGTTCTGCCGCCAGCAACTGGCGCCGCTCCGTTGAACGGGTAACCACACCGACGAAGGTTGCACCCGGCAAACTGCTGATCAGCGGAGCATGGAAAAACCGGCCGCCATGGCCGTAACCGACAAGTCCGATACGCATGAAAGTATTTCCCCTGAAAGAACGCGGACCCTGTGGGAGCGGGCTTGCTCGCGAAGGCGGTGTGTCAGGCAACATCTTTGTCGACTGAAGGACCGCTTTCGCGAGCAAGCCCGCTCCCACAGGTATTGCGGTTAGCCGTAGAAGCGGGGGCGATCAGGGAGTGCAACTTTGACAATCGCTCCGCTGTTCTGCGCCTCGATGCACGCATCCGCCGCCACCGCCGCTGCGAAGCCATCCCACGCCGAAGGCCCGCCAACCTGCCCGGCGCGCACGCCATCGATGAACGCCTGCAACTCAACGTCATACGCCGCGATGAACCGATCCTTCCAGTCCATCAGAATCGCGTTGGACAGCTTCGCCCCGCTACGCAGTTGAACCTGGGACGGCTCCGGCAGCTTGGCGATGCCGGTCTCCCCCACCACTTCGCACTGGATGTCGTAGCCGTACTGGCAGTTAACGAACACTTCCACGTCGATGCGCGTGCCCTTGGCAGTTTCCAGCAGCACGATCTGCGGGTCTTTCAAATGCGCGAGCGCCTTGCTGCTCTTGCGTGGGAACACCACTTGCACCGACACGTAATCGTCGTCGAGCAACCAGCGCAACACGTCCAGCTCATGGATCAGCGTGTCGGTGATCGCCATGTCGGTCTTGTAGTTTTCACCCACGGTCGGGTTGCGGTGCGCGCAGTGCAACATCAATGGCTCGCCAATCTGACCACTGTCGATCACGGCCTTCAGTGCCCGATAACCTTCGTCATACGGGCGCATGAAACCGACCTGGACCAAGCGTTTGCCGTAGGCCACTTCGGCCTCGACGATTTTGCGGCAGCCTTCAGCGGTGACCGCCAGCGGCTTCTCGCAGAACACCGGCTTACCAGCGGCAATCGCGGCCAATACGAACTCTTCGTGGCTCGGGCCCCAGGAGGTGACGAGGATCGCTTCAACCTCCGGCGCTTTGATCAACGCGTGGCCGTCGGGATAGACCTCGGCGGTCAGTTTCAGGTCGGAAACGACCTTCGCGGCTTGCTGCAAGTTGATGTCGGTTACAGCGACGACCTGACTATTGAGCAAGGTCTGGCTGCAACGACGAATGTGATCCTGGCCGATGGCCCCGGTACCGATGACGCCAAGCTTCAAAGACATTTAATGACTCCTAGATTTGTTGCTGTTCGTTCAGGGCAATCAGTACTGACGGGCTTTGGCCAGTCGTTCATTCAGGGTCTTGGCCACCGCCTCGGTGCGGGCGCTGGTGGAGACTTGCGCCACGCCGACCCGCCACCACGACAGGTAGCCGTGAATCATAGTTTTGGGCAGCACCTTGATGTCGATCAGCGTCGACACCGTCTGCAAGCGCGCATCGGCCAATGCCGCCTTCAGTTCTTCGACCGTGGTCACCTTGTAGGTCTTGCAGCCATAAGCCGCTGCGCTCATGGCGAAATCCACCGGCACGAACCCGCCGTCGAGCTTGCCGGTTTGCGGGTTGCGGAACCGGAACTCGGTGCCGAAGCTGTCCATGCCGTTGCCCATCTGCAGGTTGTTGATGCAACCGAAGGTCATGTTGTCGAGCAACACCACGTTGATCTTGCGTCGTTCCTGAATCGAGGTCGCCAGCTCCGAGTGCAGCATCATGTAAGAGCCGTCGCCGACCAGCGCATAGACCTCACGCTCCGGCTCGGCGAGCTTCACACCCAACGCGGCGTTGACCTCGTAACCCATGCAGGAATAGCCGTACTCGACGTGGTAGGTGTTCACACCCTTGCTGCGCCAACTGCGCTGCAAGTCGCCAGGCAGGCTGCCGGCAGCGGCGACGATCACTGCGTCGTCCGCCAGGGTTTCATTGAGCACGCCGAGCACGCGGCTCTGGGTCAGGCAGGAACCGGTCAGTTCGATGAATTCGCGCAGGACGGCCGGGTCCATGTGGTCGTTGATTTCCGGGACGAAATCCTTTGCCTGATACTCCACCTGATAGATGCGATCGACTTCTTCATCCAGTTGCGCCTTGGCCTGACGCGGCTGATCACCCCAACTGGAGCGATAGTCACCCAGGGCATCAGCCAAGGCGTTCAAGCCGGTTTTGGCGTCGGCCAGCAGTTGCACCCCGTCGAGTTTCAGAACGTCGCAGGGACTGATATTAAGATTGAGGAACTGAACCTCGGGGTGTTTGAACAAGGATTTCGAAGCGGTGGTGAAATCGCTGTAACGGGTGCCGATACCGATGATCAGATCAGCATCCCTGGCCAACAGGTTCGCCGCCAGGCAACCGGTTTCACCAATGCCTCCGACGTTCAGCGGATGGCTGGACACCAGCGCACTCTTGCCCGCCTGGGTTTCGGCGAAGGGAATATCGAAGCGCTCGGCAAACGCTTGCAACGCGCTGTTGGCGCCAGAGTACTTGACCCCGCCACCGCAAATAACCAGCGGTTTGCGCTTGCCTTTGAACAGCGCCAGCGCATCACCCAGCATGGCCTCGGTGACTGGACGACGCTCGATGCGGTGCACGCGTTTTTGCAGGAAGTAATCGGGATAGTCGTACGCCTCGGCCTGCACGTCCTGCGGCAAGGCCAGGGTCACGGCGCCGGTTTCGGCCGGATCGGTGAGCACACGCATGGCGTGGATTGCCGCCGTCATCAGTTGCTCGGGACGGTTGATGCGATCCCAGTATTTGCTCACAGCCTTGAATGCATCGTTGGTGCTGATACTCAGGTCGTGGAACTGCTCGATCTGTTGCAGCACCGGGTCCGGTTGGCGACAGGCGTAGACATCACCGGGCAACAAAAGCAATGGAATGCGGTTGGCTGTCGCGGTGGCGGCAGCGGTCAACATGTTCGCCGCACCTGGCCCCACGGATGAAGTACAGGCGTAGATCCTGCGCCGCAGGTGTTGTTTGGCGAAACCGATCGCCGCGTGAGCCATGCCTTGCTCATTGCGGCCCTGATGGACGATCAGGTCACCGCTGTCTTGCTCCAGGGCCTGCCCCAGGCCCAGCACGTTGCCGTGGCCGAAGATGGTAAAGATCCCGGCGACGAACTTGCTCTGAACCCCATCGACCTCGATGTACTGGTTGTCGAGGAATTTCACCAGGGCCTGGGCCATGGTCAGTCTTGTTGTGGTCATGCTTGCACCTTCCTTTGAGGCCGAATCCGGGGTGTGCGGTGAAAACCAATCACTGTGGGAGCGGGCTTGCCCGCGATAGCGATCTACCTGACACATCAATCTTGAATGTGCTGCCGTCATCGCGGGCAAGCCCGCTCCCACAGGGGATCTCCATCAACCTTGAGATTTCTGCAGGTGATCCATGCTCGCGCCGATCGCCCGTTCGATATCTGTCAGGCCATGGACGCTGTCAGCAAAGGGTTCGAACGACAGGTAGCCGCTGTAGCCGCTGCTGAGCAAGGTGTCGATTTGTGCCGCGTTGCCGAGAATGTCACCCTCGCCCACCAGCACCCGATGGCCGTCACGAATGGTCGCCAGCGGCGCCTCGGCATCCTCGACGCCGGAGATGTGCACCAGCCCGGTCAGCTCGGGAAAGAACTCATGCTCGCTGGCCAGGTGATGGTGAAAGGTGTCATGCACCAGGCGGAACACATCCAGCCCGCCGATGACCTTGATCGCATCGACGGCCGTGCGTTTGCGGCGCAGCGAACATTCTTCGAAACCCAGCGGCTCGATGAAACCGAGGATGCCGTGATCGCGCAGGATCGGCGCCAGCTGACTCAATGCCGTGCGCAGGCCTGAAGCGCGCTCGGCTTCGGTACGCAGGTCGGCACGATCGTTCAACGGGCACATGACCAGCCCTTGGGCGCCACAGTCCCTGGCATAGGCAGCGAGCTTCAAGGTTTGCGCACGGCGCTCGTCACTCCACACATCAAACGGATACAGCGCGTTGATCGACAGCACGGTGATGCCTTTGGCTGCGCACAACTCGCGCACACGCTCGGGCGCGGTGCCGTCCTCGATCTCGACGCCTTTGAGGTCGTTGCGGATCTCGATGGCGTCCGCCTTCAGGGTCACCGCCAACTCGATGAACGCGGGCAGGGACAAACGTGGGGCAACCATACGGTTCAGGGCGAAACGCAGGGGTTTGCTCATTATTGTTGTTCTCCGCACAGGTGAATTATTTGGCCGTTGGCATGCTGAATTCAGGGCCCTTGGCGATACTGTCGGGCCAGCGTTGCATCACGCTTTTGTAGCGGCTGTAGAAGCGGATGCCTTCTTCGCCGTATGCGTGGTGATCACCGAACAGCGAGCGCTTCCAGCCGCCGAACGAGTGCCAGGCCATGGGCACCGGAATCGGTACGTTGATACCGACCATGCCCACCTTGATGCTGCGGGCAAACGAGCGAGCAATGCCGCCATCGCTGGTGAAGCAGGACACGCCGTTGCCGAATTCATGGGCGTTGATCAGGGCCACGGCGCTGGCAAAGTCCGGCACGCGAACGATGCCAAGCACCGGGCCGAAGATTTCCTGCTGATAAATGCTCATCTCGGTCGTGACGTTATCGAACAGTGTCGCGCCGACGAAGAAACCATTCTCGGCCCCCGGCACCTTGAAGTGGCGGCCGTCGACGATCAGCTGTGCACCCTGGGCCACGCCCTGATCGATGAAGCCTTCAACCTTGGCCTTGTGTTCGGCAGTGACCAGCGGCCCCATGTCGGTGTCACCCAGCAGGCCATTGCCGACTTTCAATTGATCGATACGCGGCAGCAGTTTGGCGATCAAGCGGTCGCCGACATCGCCGACCGCGACGGCAATCGAGATCGCCATGCAGCGCTCGCCCGCCGAGCCGTAAGCGGCGCCAATCAAGGCATCCGCCGCTTGATCGAGATCGGCATCGGGCATGACGATCATGTGGTTCTTCGCCCCGCCCAGCGCCTGCACGCGCTTGCCGCGTGAAGTGGCTTGCTGGTGGATGTACTCGGCAATCGGCGTCGAACCGACAAACGAAATCGCCTCGATGTCCGGGTGTTGCAGCAAGGCGTCGACCGCCGTCTTGTCACCCTGGACCACGTTGAACACACCATCCGGCAAGCCGGCTTCGGTCAGCAGACGGGCCATCAGCAAACTGGCGGACGGATCGCGCTCGGAGGGTTTGAGGATGAAGCAGTTACCGGTAACCAGCGCCAACGGAATCATCCACAGCGGCACCATCACGGGGAAGTTGAACGGCGTCACCCCGGCGCAAACACCCAGGGGCTGACGCAGGTTCCAGTTGTCGATGCCGCCACCGATGTTGTCGCTGAACTCGGTCTTCAGCAGGTTCGGCGCACCGCAAGCGTATTCGACGATTTCGATGCCGCGGGTGACTTCGCCTTTGGCGTCCGAAAAGACCTTGCCGTGTTCGCGGCTGATGATTTCTGCCAGTTCGTCGTGATGGCGATCGAGCAGCTCCTTGAACTTGAACATCACCCGCGAACGCCGCAGGGACGATTGCTCGGACCAGGCCGGAAAGGCTTTCAGGGCCGAGGCGACCGCCTCGTCCACGGTCTTGTCGCTGGCCAGCCCGACGCGCGCCTGCACGCTGCCAGTGGCCGGGTTGAAGACGTTGCTGAACCGCTCGTTACCGCTGTCCTGCACCTGACCGTCGATGTAATGGCCGATTACCGGGGCGTCGCTCATCGTTATTGCTCTCCGTGCAGATAGTGGAATTCAGAGATCCAGCAGCCAGCTGTGCTGCGGATCGTTATGGAACTGCCAGACGCGTTTCGGACCGGCCATCACGTTCAGGTAATACGACTCGTAGCCGTAGGGCACGCTGACCGGGTGATAGCCCTTGGGCACGACCACCAGGTCGCCGTTTTCCACGGCCATGGCCTGATCGATGCTGCGATCGTCGGTATACACCCGCTGGAACACGAAGCCCTGGGGCGGGTTGATCTGGTGGTAATAGGTTTCTTCGAGAAAGCTCTGGTGCGGCAGATCGTCGGTGTCGTGCTTGTGCGGCGGGTAGCTCGACGAGTGCCCCGAGGGCGTACGCACTTCCACCACCAGCAGCGAATGGGCCGGCTCGGTGTCCGGCAGGATGTCGCAGACGTAACGGGTGTTGGCGCCCTTGCCGCGCACACTGCGTTTCATGGTTTCAGGTTTGATCAGGCGGGGGCCGAGGGTTTCGGTGGTCGAACCAGGCGCAGCGCACACGGCAATTTGCACATCGCTCAGGGCGACCACCTGGGCTTGACTGCCGGGCGGCAAGTACGCGGCGACCGGAGACTTGTCTTCGAACACCGACTGCCGATCGCCAAGGTTGTCCCAGTCGAATGCGCCCTGCCCCGACGCTTCACCCTTGATGCTGACCCGGCCGCTGAGCAGCACCAGGCACAGTTCCTTGTCACCGGCAGCGACCGGCAGGGTTTCGCCGAGGCTCAAGCGGTAAGCGGCGAAACCGACGTATTCAAGCTCACCCTTGCCCAACTCGACCATGGTCCGGCCACGGGCATTGCTTTTGACCAGCAGGCTCATCGTGCAGTCCTCTCGTCGAGCAGCGCGCGCAAGGTGTCGAAGCCTTTTTTGGCATAGGCGTAGCTTGGGGCCACCGCCGGGTCCTGCTCGGCCTCGACCACCAGCCAGCCGTGGTAATCGGCCGCCAGCAGCACGTCGAGCAGCTCAGCGAAGTCGATGTCGCCATCTCCCGGCACGGTGAAGGTGCCGTTGATGATGCAGTCCGGGAAGCTCCACAGATTGTTGCGCGCCAGCTGCACCACCGGTTTGCGCACGTCCTTGAAATGCACATGGCAGATGCGTGAGATGTGTTTGCGCAGCACCTGCAAGGGTTCACCGCCGCCCATGTAGCAATGGCCCGAATCGAACAGCAGGCCGACTTCGCTGCCGGTCAACGCCATCAGCTTGTCGATGTCCGCCGGGGATTCGACGTAGGCGCCCATATGGTGGTGATAGGCCAGACGTACGCCCTGGGACAAGGTGAAACGCGCCAGCTCGGTGAGCTTGTCGGCGTATTCCTGCCAGGCCTGTTCGGTGTGAAAACGCGGGCGTTCGACCAGGGGAATGCGCTGGCCCTGGATGGAGTCCGCGACCTCGCCATAGACCAGCACCTTGGCGCCGTTCTTCGCCAGCAGTTCGACATGGTTGCCGATGGCGTCGATTTCCTCGGCCACCGAGCGGTGGGCCAGACGACTGGAATACCAGCCGGACACCAGCGCCAGGTCATACGGTCGCAGCACATCGCCAACGCCCTTGGCGTCCTTGGGGAATTTTCCGTTGAGTTCAAAACCTTCGTAACCGATTTCCTTGCCTTCGCTCAGGGCGGTGCTCAATGGCGTCTCGCCACCGAGGGACGGCAGGTCGTCGTTGCTCCAGGAGATCGGGTTGATGCCAATTCGGATAGCGGGCATGGCTGCACCTTTTATTGTTTTTACATTAACCATCAAGTCTGGCGCTGCACCCCTGTGGGATCGCGCGGTGTTCCATCAAGCGCGGGCAGTACGCCAGGCATCGATCAATTCGACGAAGGTGCCCTGCACCTGTCGAATCAGCGCCTCATCGTCGATCTCACCGGCCAGCCACGCGCGGCTGGGCTCCTGGAAAATCGTCCGGCCCACGGCGAACCCACGGCATGTCCGGCTCTGGCTGGCCTGTTGAAAGCCTTCGGCCAACGCTGATGCCGGGGCATTCAAGCCCAGCAACACCACACCACGGCAGTACGGATCACGCTCCTGAATCAGTTCGTCGAGTTGCTTCCACTCCTCGGCGCTTTGCGCTTCGATCTTCCACCACGCCGGGTAGATGCCCAGGTTGTAGAGGCGTTTGAGGGCGCGATACAACACGTCCGGGTGCGTCGAGGGGTGATCCTTGGGCGGGATGATTTCCAGCAGCAGTTCATGACCGCTGACCTGGGACGCCTGATACAAACCCTTGATCTGCGCCTCCTGTTCCAGGCGCAGTAACGGTTCGTCATCGGGGTGAAATTGCACCAGGCACTTGATGATCTGCTCTTGTGGCCAGGCGATCAGGTTGCTGCCGATCGAACGCCCGTGTTCGAAGGCCAACGGACGGGAGCCTTGTACCTCGACCGGCCGCGCCACCCACCAGCCGCGACCGGTGGCGGCGTTCAGTGAATCCTGGCCGAAACGTTGATCGGCCAGCAGCCCGACATCGGCATCGATGCCTTGCTTTTGCAAATCGGCGTCGACCCGCTCCACGGCCCGGATAAAAAGCTGCTTGAGCTCGCTGATGGAGTTGAGGTCACGGCCGCCCTTATGGGCCAACTCCACCAATTGCCAGCGATGGTCGAACGCAAAGATGAACAGTTGCTTCCACTGTTTGCGCGGCACGCTGACCTGATGCAGGCGTTGCAACATTACGTCCTGATCCGGACGCGTAATCGGTACCGGGCTGTTGAACAGGTAATCCAGTTCGGCGCGGGTCGGCATCGCCGGGGCGCAGGCATGGCGCGACACCACCAGGCCACCGCAGGCATTGGCCAGCTGGCAGCAGCGCTCATCGCTGGCGTCCTCCAGCCAACCGCTGAGGAAGCCCGACATGAAGGCATCGCCGGCCCCCAGCACGTTAAGCACCTCCACACGCACGCCAGGATAAATCGCACCGTCTTCAAGACGGGCCGGGATCTCTCCATGAATCACCGTGCAGCCTTGCGGGCCGAGCTTGATCACCAGGGTCGCGTCGCTCAATCGACGGACATTGCGCAGCGCGGTGAGCAAATCCCCGGAACCACCGGCAATCAGAAACTCTTCTTCGGTGCCGACAATGAGATCGAAACGCGGGAGGATTTTCTGCACATGCTGACTGACGTTCTGGTCAGCGACGAAACGGGTTTCACCGTCCGCCTTGCCAGCCAAACCCCAGAGCACCGGGCGGTAGTCGATGTCCAGCACCCGTTTGACGTTATGCTTCTGTGCATAGTCCAGTGCCTGGATGCTCGCCTTGTAGACGCCGTCGGTAGAGAAATGCGTGCCGGTGATCAGCAAGGCCTTGCTGGAGGCGATAAAGGCTTCACTGATGTCTTCGGCCCGTAGCGCCATGTCGGCGCAATTTTCGCGGTAGAACACCAGAGGAAAGGTTTCGCGGTCCTTGAGGCCGAGCAACACCATCGCCGTCAGGCGCTCCGGATCAACCTTGATAGCGCTGGTGTCGCAGCCTTCGCGGGCCAGGGACTCGACCAGGAAACGCCCCATGTGGTCGTCCCCTACCCGGCTCAGCATCGCTGACTTCAGCCCCAGGCGAGCGGTGCCGAAAGCGATGTTGGCGGACGATCCACCGAGGTATTTGGCGAAGCTGCTCACATCCTCCAGCCGCGCCCCGACCTGCTGTGCATAAAGGTCGACGCCAAGGCGCCCCAGGCAAATCAGATCCAATTGACGTCCACTGGCAAAACGAGTCTGGCCCATGCTGGCTCCTGTTATTTTTATCAGCCTGTGTTCAGGACGATGACCGCGCCGAACACTCTTGGTGGATGCAGACTAAAACGACAGGGATCGAACAATCAATAATTATTCCAAATATTTTTTACGTGGAATATTTTTTCCAATAAACTTCAGTACAAGCGTTCCAGACGCAGTGCATCGTTTCAGCAAGCTGCTGACTGCTGCAAGCTCAAGATTTTGTTCGGGCCTACCCTGTAGACTGCGCACAGCCAACCTATTGTCCTGGGACGCGGTGAAACATCGTCGCTATAAGAACAAGCCAAGAACAAGCCAGAAGGATTCCCTATGTCCCGCACCGATCAGCCGGATTCGACCGAGAGCACGCCCGAGAGCGATCTTGCCAGCCCCCCGATCAATGCCGAGAGTCTGCTGCAGCTGATCACCCAGGAATACGAAAGCCTGCCGCGCCAACTCAAACGCATCGCCAGTTACATGAGCCAGCAAAGCGACCGGATCATGGTCGACCGCATCAGCGACATCGCCCGCGAGTGCGAAGTACACCCGTCGGCCATCGTGCGGTTTTCCCAACGTTTCGGCTTCAGCGGCTTCAGCGAAATGCAGGCGCTGTTCCGCGAGGCGTATACCCACAAAACCACCCCGGTGCAGAACTACCAGCAACGCATTCGCAGCATGATCGCCAACAAGTCGCAGAAAGCCAGCGGTGGCGATCTGGCGCGCGAGTGCATCAACGCGACCCTGTCGGGCATCGAACGACTGGGGCTGGAACTCGATGACCAGGCCTTCGACAAGGCAGTGGACCTGGTGGTCAATGCCGACAACATCTACGTGGTCGGTGTGCGCCGCTCGTTCGCGGTAGCCGATTACCTGGTCTACAACCTGCAACACACCAACAAGCGCATTCACCTGGTGTCGGGGCTCGGCGGCAGCTACCGCGAGCAAATGCGCAGCGTGCGCGCCAACGACCTGGTGATCGCCATCAGCTTCACGCCGTACGGCAAGGAAACCCAGCACTGCCTGCGCATCGCCCAGCATAATCAGGCGAAAACCCTGATCATCACCGACAGCAATCTCTCGCCCCTGGCCAAGCGCGCCAACACCCTGCTGCTGGTTAACGAAGGCAGCTCGTTTGCGTTTCGTTCATTGAGCGCGACCCTGTGCCTGTGCCAGGCGCTGTTTATCGCCGTGGCCTATCGACTGGAGTTGAAGGTCGACGAGATTCACGAGCAGGTCGGGTTCGAAGACTGACCGAGACACTGGCGTTACGGCTCCCCGCACAACTCACCGGCAGCGATTCAGCGATCTGCTGTAAATCTTTATTCTAAAAATTGATGTTAGGGAATATTTATTCTATAAGTTGGATCTCTGAAAACAAGAATTCAAAGGATCCTGTCATGCGCGAACTCGGAATCGGACTTATCGGCACGGGTTTCATGGGGCGTGCCCATGCCCTGGCCTTTCGCAACGTCAGTGCGGCATTCGAACTGCCCTTCACGCTTCGCCTCGCTGCCCTGGCTGACGCCGATCCCGTTCGTGCGCAAGCATGCGCCACTGCCTGGGGTTTTGAGCAGGCCTATGGCGACTGGCAGCAATTAATCGACGATCCCAAGGTCACCCTGATCGCCATTACCACGCCCAACCACCTGCACTACCCGATGGCCATGGCCGCAATTGCCGCTGGCAAGCCGGTGTACTGCGAAAAACCGCTGGCGGTGAACCTTGAACAGGCCAATGCCATGTACCTGGCGGCCAAGGATGCCGGCGTGGTCACCCGTGTCGGCTACAACTACCAGCACAACCCGATCATCGGCCTGGCGCGCGAGTTGATTCAGAGCGGTGAACTCGGCGAAATCATCAGCTTTCAAGGCGAATTCAGCGAAGACTTCATGGCCGATCCAGCGTCCCCCTGGTCGTGGCGCTGCGAGGCCGGACATGCCGGCGGGGCGCTGGCGGATCTGGGCAGTCACTTGCTCGCCATGGCGCGCCATCTGCTGGGTAATGTCGAAGCGGTGTGCGCCGATTCCCAGACTGTGCACCGCCTGCGCCCGGTCACGGCCGGTAGCCAGGAACAGCGCAGCATTGCTGTCGACGATCAGGCCCATGCCTTGCTGCGCTTCGCCAACGGTGCACGTGGCACCTTCAGCAGCAGTTGGCTCAAGCACGGCTACAAGAATCACCTGAGTTTCGAGATCAGTGGAACCCAAGGGACCCTGTCATTCGATCAGGAGCGTTTGAATGAGTTACGCCTGTGCCG
This sequence comes from Pseudomonas sp. Pseusp16, assembly GCF_047324915.1. Taxonomy (NCBI): domain Bacteria; kingdom Pseudomonadati; phylum Pseudomonadota; class Gammaproteobacteria; order Pseudomonadales; family Pseudomonadaceae; genus Pseudomonas; species Pseudomonas sp. Pseusp16. The sequence goes on from NZ_CP168522.1 coordinate 2,570,537, forward strand.
TGTCGGCCAGGACGGTTTCCAGCGCTTACTGGCCGGGCCGAACCTGCCCGGATATGCCGCGTTCAGTCCGGCGCCGGGGCATCAACTGGGCTACAACGAGTTGAAAACGCTGGAAGTGCATGAGTTGATCATGGCCTTGGCCGGCCAAGGACAAGCCGGCACTGATTTCGAGCAAGCCCTGGAAGTGGAGCGACTGGCGACGGCGATTCGATTGGCGGCACGGGAACAGCGTTGGGTCAATATCAGCGAGATCTGATCGCCGATAAGGCTGCCGCCAATGGCAGTGGCAGGATGCGAAAGGTGCACTCGCAGCGTGTGCCTTTTGGTCTCTACCCTTGCAGGAGTTGTACAGGTCATTGTCGGGAATCAGGACGCAGCTGCCCTCGCAAGCATAACGCCCGAATGAAGCGTCCAAAATCATTAGGCCAGTTCAAAACCACAATATCGCTATATAGGGACAGGCTCCAAAAGCGACGACATATTCGAAGACGGGGCAGATGCGCCGTGGTTTGTGGTTCGTCGTGGAGAGTGGATTGAAAGGGTTAGGGATCGCGTATGTCTGGCGCCCACTGAAATAACAGCACCTCAATTATACTAATTAGCCACCACCCTACCAATTTTTCCTCAAGCGAAATGTACGCCTGCTCGCAAGTCACTCCCCGGGCTCTGGCTTGGTCAGCAATTGCAGCCAGGTCAAACGCTCGTTGGTCAGCGCGCTTGAACGCGTCGATAAGCACAGCGACGGCTGGAGGGTATGCAGATTCAGCAGGGTGAAGTGGCCGTCCATCCAGCCGCCGGTGTCGATGTGGTAGACGTTGCCGAGAACTGCTGGCTGGCGCACCGGTGTATGACCAACCACAACAGCCCTGACCCCGCTAACCACCTGGGAGCTTTCTTCAGAAATACGCTTCCTCGACCATTGGGCAATCGCTGCAACGTGAGCTGCTTCCACGGAGCTTCCCTGCTCGATCACCTGTACGAATTCATTCCAGTGGTCATAGGGGCAGTCGGCGTGGACGATCCCGATAAGGCCCGCTGGCGTCCACACTTCGATCACCAGTGGCAAGTCGGCCAACAGCTCGGAATACCAAGCTTGCTCAACAGACGAGCGCGCATAAAGCCAAGAACCACCGTTGATGAGGTGCATTACCTTCATGCGACCTTCAGGGTCTGCACGGTAGGCATCTACTGCCATCTGCTCATGATTTCCGCGCACGGCGTGAAACCATGGCTTGCCCAGCCAAGAGTCAACCTGCTCCGACTCCGGCCCGCGATCCACGAGATCGCCGACGCTGAAAAGCCGGTCAACATCAGGATTGAACTGAACTGCATCCAAGGCGGCTTGCAACCTGGAGAAGCAACCATGGATATCACCAACCGCAAAGTCCCGGCCGATTTCGTTGATTTTGAAGCGATCAATCCGGTTCATGCCGCCACCTCGCCCAGCAGATCGGTGAACACCACACCGCGCGCAGTGAAATCAGCCACGATGCGGTCCGTGTATTGATCTGCGTCATCTTGGCAACACGCTGGTAAAGGGCAAACCAGAGGGCATTCTGGTCGAGGATATGGTCCTTGCCCGGACGCAGAGAGACCACAGCGTACTTCTTATCCCGGAACATGGTGTTCAGCCTCGTGATAGCCTCAGCGAGCCTGGCTTGGCTGTTAACGCTGATTTTACCAGTCATTGCGCCGCCCTCTTCACTTCCAGTTCACTATGAGCAAACGCAAGCCCGACAACATGCGGGTACGGATCGAGCAGTCCTGCCGGGCGCTGCTCAGCAGCAACCACGTTGCGCCAGCACCGACGACAGACATGGCTGGGTCTACCGGCCCACGGAATTGAAGAGGCAGGCCATGGCCAAGAGTGGACAGGAACGATCGGCGAACGCTGCATAGAAGCGGATCGAGTACGACGAGAAGGAAATGTGGTGCGGATGTTTCGAAATGAAAGTTTGCGGGAGCTGCGCAGGGACCCGGGTGACGAGCACTTCGCGTCCTGAACGGTCATTCCTGCAATCAGTTACCTCGACTGAGCTGCAAGTTCCGGGTCGTGCATTCAGTGGTGCTAACAGTACCCATGAAAGCGTTCATCTTCACGGCGCACCTCTCGATATTCAAGCCATTACATCCATCGCTTGAGATGTTGGTGACTATGGGCCAGGGAGCCGCCACCCGCAGGTTTGATGCTCAAGTAGCTTTCCCCCTGACACCGTTCCCATGCCCGTTTCCAATGTCATCCAGGCGTGCATTCGCAGATACGATCACGACCCTATGTGCGAAAGTTCTTCGTCAATGGTTCGCTCTGCATTCTGCGCAGCGGTTGTCGCGAACTCGTAACAGACCCAGAAGTCCTGCTCCGTTACGGATGCAGATCCCTGCAAGTTCTCCAGGCAGCGCGTTAATGCATGCTTTATCAAGCCATCATTTAGAACATTACGGGCTGCCTCTTCACCTTCAACCGCTCGAATGGCAGCTTCGATTTCTTCGATCTGCTCAATCTTTGCCGCCAGCGCGACCTTGGCGAACTCATCTCGCTCGATGATTTTGCTCCAAGAGTGATCAACTATCAGCGTTTTCATTAGTAGTCCCCTGTCTTCCGGACTCATGAAGGGCCATCAAGCAATAGCCCAAAAACTCGAATCACGCCAGCCCGGTGGCGCTAGCCCAAGGCAAAGAGGTTCTGCCGTTCGGACCGCCCTGCGAAGGTTTCGATTTCACCGGCTGTGAATGCCCATGATCTGGTATCGATGGAGTGATCATCGGCCTCACCTTTTGTCGCAAGTCGATTGACTGACAGGGGCCTTGGGAGCTCAGTTATCAGCCGGCTAAACCTGATCAGAAGAGAAACACCATGTCTAAAATTACAGTGATATCCGGTGACTTTCTGGCAGGTGATGCCGAATTTCAATCTGGACGGTTCACTCTAAAATCCGCATTAAAACCTTCTCGCGAATTAACGATATCCATTTCAAAACTGGAAGCCCTGGAAACAGCAACCGAAGAGGTCGTTAACAAGAAAGGAAGCGTCATTCGATGGAGCCTGGCTGGAGCATTGCTTTTAGGGCCGATTGGACTGGTTGCGGGCTGGTTGCTATGTGATAAAGAAAGGGAAATAACCTTCTACGCAAAATTCAAGGATGGCCGCTCCCTTCTTGCTACAACTGATATCGACACTTACTCCAAAATCTCTGCCTCGCCCCTCAAGTAACACCACTCCCCCCCTTCAAAGTCAGCCGCTAACACGGCAAGGGCGAAGTCATGTCTGAAGAAACTGTTTTGATCCAGTCGCTGCCGGTCGAACCGGGCGCCGAGTCGATCCCGAGACTGAAAAGTGTTGCGGCGCCTGCTTGTGTGATGATGGATCCAGGCGAATATCACGCTCTTCACGGCACGGCATTGGGAACTCTACAAGCAGTATTGAGCGAACGTTTCGATAAAGACGATTTCGTGTTGCTGCACATTCTGAAACCTTATGCCAGGCCCAGTCATCCCCATTGGCCGCCAGTGTTCGTTAGTTGGTGTTCAACGTGGTGAACAATCAAACCGAGGCTTTTAAATCCACGCCCAGCGCCTGGGCAAATGCCTTCACCAAGGGGCTGCGCACAGTGTTATGGCGCAGGATCAGACTGAACGGCGTGACGATGTTGATCAGGTCCGGGCGCACCGCGCGAAACTCTCCCCGCGCCACCATCGGCGCGGCGTAATGCTGGGGCAGGAAACCCAGGAAACGACCAGTCTTGATCAGCAGCGCAACGGCCTCCACCTGGGTTGCCGAGGCGGAAAAGCTGTCGTAGTGGGCAAATTTCAATTTGTCGCGATGAATCGCGTAGCGATGGTTGATGCATTCGTAATCCTTGAGCACATTACTACCCATGTCCGCGTCCGCCATGGAGAACAGCGGGTGGCCGAGCGCGCAATAAACCTCCGAGCGTTCTTCGTATAGCGCGTAGTAATCGAACTCCTCGCGCTTTTGATAAACCGGCACAATCCCCGCAACTAACCGCCCCTCGACGACACCTCTTTCAACCTCATCAAGCTGCGTTGCCTGAAGTTGAAATCTAACCTTGGGAGACTGTTCGTTTATACGTCTAAGCGCGGCAACTAACGGCGAATTGGCGTCAGAGATGGTGTTATCAATAACCCCCACACCAAGATCACCGACAAGTTCGTTTTGCGCCGAACTAAGGCGGTCACGAAAGTTGTCGACCGAAGCAAATAAGTCTATTGACGCCTGATACACCAGACGCCCTTCTTCCGTCAGGTGAAAGCCCTCTCGCCCTCGCGTGCAAAGGCGCATGCCGATACGGATTTCCAGGTCGGAAATTTGTTTGCTGATGGCTGCCAGCCCCACATTCAGCTCATTTTGCGCGGCACTGAAGCCTCCAGCCTCGACCACGGCCTTGAACACTTTGAGCAATTTGAAGTCCAGCCCGCTGAGGGCTAACGGTGCCCGTTGCAGGGTTTTCGGCGGCGGGTTTCCGGAATTGGAAAGTGGGGTTTCCATAATGCTTATTTACCTCTGGCGCCCTATTCAACAATCTGTGCCCAACAACAAAAACATAGCTGGCCTAATAAATAATGAACACAGAAAACCAGGCTTGGCAACCGCCAATAAATCCCGAACATCAGTGCCAAACCACTGATCTCAAAATATTAAAAGCTGACACTTCGATCAGTTCTCGCTCCTTTGCAACTGCCCTCTTGAAAACTGCCCTGGCCTGATTTCGCTCGCTGACTTTGTAGCGACGTTGCGGCCCGGCATCCCCATTTCAGTTCGCGTTACCGACGAGGAAAACAACAATGTCTCAAACCACCGACCGTCTCTGGGGTGCTCGCTTCAAAAGCGGCCCGTCCGAAGCCTTGGCGGCCCTGTCCCGTTGCCCTGAGCGCTACTTCCGGCTCACCCCGTACGACCTCGCCGGCTCCAAGGCCCATGCCCGGGAACTGCAGCGCGCCGGACTGCTGAGCGAGCAAGAAACCCGGACCATGCTCGACGCCCTGGAACGTATCGGCGCTGACTTTCGCGCCGGCAGCATCGCCCCGACCCTGGACGACGAAGACGTCCACACCTTCATCGAGCGTCTGCTGACCGAACGCCTTGGCGCCCTCGGTGGCAAGCTGCGCGCCGGTCGTTCGCGCAACGACCAGACCGCCAACGACCTGCGTCTGTTTCTGCGCGATCACGTACGCACCCTGGCCGCCGAAGTGCTGGCCTTGCAACAGGCGCTGGTGGCTCAGGCCGAACAACACATTGAAACCATCTGCCCCGGCTTCACCCACCTGCAGCAGGCACAACCGATCGTGTTTGCTCATCACCTGCTGGCTCATTCGCAATCGATGCTGCGTGACGTGCAGCGCCTGGTGGACTGGGACGCTCGCACCTCGCTATCGCCACTTGGCGCAGCCGCGATGGCCGGGTCTGCCATCGCTCGCCTGCCGCAGCAATCGGCGAAAGAAATGGGTTACAGCGGTGTTTGCGAAAACTCCATCGACGCCGTGGCCAGCCGCGATCACGTCGCCGAGTTCCTGTTCATCGCCAGCATGCTCGGCATCAACATCTCGCGCCTCGCCGAAGAGTTCTGCCTGTGGTCGTCGCGGCAATTCCGCTGGGTCGCGCTGGACGACGCCTACGCCACCGGCAGCTCGATCATGCCGCAGAAAAAGAACCCGGACATCGCCGAACTGGCGCGGGGCAAGGCGGGTCGCCTGATCGGCAACCTGACCGGCCTGTTGTCCACCCTCAAATCCCTGCCGCTGTCCTACAACCGCGACTTGAGCGAAGACAAGAACGGCGTGCTCGACAGCGTCGACACCCTGCTGCTGGTGCTGCCGGCCATGGCTGGAATGGTCGCGACCATGAAGGTCAACGTCGAAGAGCTGCGTCGTCAGGCACCTATGGGGTTCACCCTCGCTACCGAAGTCGCCGACTGGCTGGCCGTACGCGGCGTGCCGTTCAAGGAAGCCCACGAAATCACCGGCGCGTTGGTCCAGGCTTGTGAGAAACACGACATCGAATTGTGGGAAGCCTCGCCGACACTGTTGGCCGAGATCGATCCACGCCTGACCCCGCAAGTGCGCGACAGCCTGACCCTCGAAGCCGCCATCGCCGCCCGCAGTGGCTGGGGTGGCACCGCGCCGCAACAGGTGCGCGAGCAGATCGGCCGTTTGAAAACCGCCCTCGCCGCCCAGCAAGCATGGACCGAGAACTATCAGGGCTTCCGCCTCTGAGCCAAAACACAAAACTCCTGTAGGAGCGAGCCTGCTCGCGATGGACCTGAGAGCGCCACGGGGTGTCAGGTTCCCAGCGTTATCGTTGGCGACCATCGCGAGCAAGCTCGCTCCTACAAGGGATAAGTGTTTGACCCGAATAAAGTGTACGGAGAAACAACCATGAGCCAGACACAGGCAGAGCGACTCCAGGCGGAGCGCAAACTGGCGGAAAACCAGTTTGATATCACCCAGTACGATCATGTACCGCGGCGTTACTACGGGCGGATTTTCTTTGCCACGGTGATCGTCATCGCGATCATTGGCCTGGTGCGCGCCTTCGCCGAAGGCAAGATCGAATGGTCGTATATCGGCCAGTTCCTCACCTCCCAGGCGATCATGTGGGGCTTGCTCAACACCATCGTCATGGCGGTGCTGGCGATGGCCCTGGGCATCGTGTTCGGGGTGATCACCGCGATCATGCGCATGTCGGCCAACCCGATCCTGCGCTATGTGGCGCTGACCTACACCTGGCTGTTTCGCGGTACGCCACTGATTCTGCAACTGCTGTTGTGGTTCAACCTGGCGCTGATCTTCCCCACCATCGGCATCCCCGGCCTGTTCGAAATGGACACCGTGAGCCTGATGACGCCGTTCGTGGCGGCCCTGCTCGGCTTGAGCATCAACCAGGGCGCCTACACCGCCGAAGTGGTGCGCGCCGGCCTGCTCTCGGTGGACACCGGGCAATACGAAGCCGCCAAGTCGATCGGCATGCCGCGCCTGCAGGCACTGCGCCGGATCATCCTGCCCCAGGCCATGCGCATCATCATTCCGCCGGTGGGCAACGAGTTCATCGGCATGGTGAAAATGACCTCGCTGGCGAGCGTCATCCAGTACTCGGAACTGCTCTACAACGCGCAGAACATCTACTACGCCAACGCCCGCGTGATGGAGCTGCTGATCGTCGCCGGTATCTGGTACCTGGCCACCGTCACCGTCCTGTCCTTCGGTCAAAGCCGTCTGGAGCGTCGTTTCGCCCGCGGCGCCGGCAAGCGTTCTTGAGGAATCCGACATGAGAAGCATCGTCAAGGCCGTGAGCCTGAACAAGTATTACGACCAGTTCCACGCACTCAAGGACATCAACATCGAAGTCGAGCAAGGCGAAGTGCTGTGCATCATCGGCCCGTCCGGTTCCGGCAAGAGCACCTTGCTGCGTTGCGTCAACCAGCTGGAAAAGATCGACAAGGGCGGCCTGTGGGTTGACGGCGAGCTGGTGGGTTACCGGATCGTCGGCAACAAGCTGCACGAACTCAACGAAACGCAGATCGCCCGCCAGCGCCTGTCCACCGGCATGGTGTTCCAGCGTTTCAACCTGTTCCCGCACATGACCGTGCTGCAAAACATCATCGAAGGGCCGTGCCAGGTGCTCAAGCGTTCGCCCAAAGAGGCGCACGAAGAAGCCGTGGAACTGCTCGCTCGCGTCGGCCTGGCCGACAAGCGCAACAGCTACCCGATCGAACTGTCGGGTGGTCAGCAACAACGCGTCGCCATTGCCCGTGCATTGGCCATGCGCCCCAAGCTGATGCTGTTCGATGAACCCACTTCGGCACTCGACCCGGAACTGGTCGGTGAGGTGCTGTCGGTAATGCGCGATCTGGCGCAGACCGGCATGACCATGATCGTCGTCACCCATGAGCTGGGCTTCGCTCGCGAGGTTTCCAACCGCATGGTGTTCATGGACGGCGGGCAGATCGTGGAGGCTGGAAGCCCCGAAGAAATACTAATAAGTCCGCAAAACCCTCGCACCCAAAGCTTCATTTCTGCCGTTCGAACCTAAGGGCCGTGCTTGGAAAACAAGAGCCGCCTCACAACACTCATAAGAGAACGACCATGAAGAACTTCGTTATTCCAGCAGTACTCGCCGGCGTTATGGCATCCGGCTTCACCTTCGCTGCCGAATTGCCGGCCAGCATCAAGGCCAAGGGCGAAATCGTCGTAGCGATCATGCCGAACTACCCGCCGATGGATTTCAAGGACCCGGCCACCAACACCCTCACCGGCCTGGACTATGACCTGGGCAATGCCCTGGCCGAACGTCTGGGGGTGAAGATCAAATGGCAGGAAACCGGCTTCGAACAAATGATCAACGCCCTGACCACCGACCGAGTGGACATGGTGCTGTCGGGCATGACCGACACCGCCGAACGTCAGGCCAGCGTGACCTTCGTCGACTACTTCACCAGCGGTCCGCAGTTCTACACCTTGCAGAAAAACAAGGACACCAACGAGATCGTCGACCTGTGCGGCAAGAAAGTCGGCACCAGCCGCCGTACCACCTTCCCGGCGGAAATCGCCGAGTGGAGCAAGGCCAACTGTGAAGCCGCCGGCAAGCCTGCGATCAATGTGATCGGCACCGAAGGCTCGGCCGATGCCCGTGCGCAACTGCGCCAGAGCCGCATCGACGCCGCCATGCAGGGCAGCGAAACCCTGCCCTACCTCAAGACCCAGGAAAAGGATATGTACAAAACCGTGGGCCTGCCGATCTCCGAGCAGTACACCGGGATGGGCGTGAGCAAGAAAAAACCTGAGCTCAGTGAAGCGGTGAAGGTTGCGCTGCAGAGCATGATCGACGACGGCAGCTACCAGGCGATCCTGAAGAAATGGGACCTGGAACTGGGTGCGATCAAGACTGTGACGGTTAACGCCGGGAAGTAAGTTTGCAGGGATAAATGCAATACCTGTGGGAGCGCCAGTGCGGCGCTCCCACAAGGTCTTGTGATTGTTTATGGATCACCGGAGCACTAACGATGTCCTCCTCACCCCAACCCACCTGGCCCGACCGGCACAAGGCCTGTCTGGCCCTGGCCTTCGACCTCGACGGCCCTACCGGCGATGCCATGCTCAATGGCTCGATCTGGCGCAAGCCCGAGTATTTCGGTTTCGGCGGTTACGGCCCGTACCGGGCGCTGCCGCGGATTCTCGATCTGCTCGACGAGTTCCATATACCGACGACCTTCTTCGTCCCGGCCTGGGTCGTGGAGAACTGGCCGAAACAGTGCCAGGCGATTGTCGAGCGTGGGCATGAGGTGGCTTATCACGGCTACAAACACGAATCCTTCTACGCCCTGACGCTGGAACAGCAAAAGGACGTGATGAAGCTGTCCCGCGAGGTGTTCTGGAAGCACCTGCACATCCGCGCCGAAGGTTTCCGCACGCCGTCCGGCGACTGGCGGGCCGAAACCCCGGCGATGCTGGTGGAGGCCGGCGTGACTTACTCCAGCAGCATGCGCGGCGATGACCGGCCTTACCTGGTCAATGTGCCGGGCCATGCCACGCCGCTGGTGGAAATCCCCGGCCGCTGGGAAATGGACGACTACGCCTCCATCGCCTACACACGGGCCCCGGACTTCCCGTCCGGGCTGGACCGCACCGCCAGCTACGCCCTGACCCTGGACAACTGGTGCCGTGAATACGACGGCGCCATGGATGAAGGGCTGTGCCTGACCACCCTGTTCCACCCCAAGATCACCGGCAAGCCTGGGCGCATCCTGCTGCTGGAAAAACTCTTTGAACACATGCGCCGACGCGACGACGTGTGGTTCGCCACCTGCCGCGATGTCGCCCAGTGGTGGCTGAAGGAGCATCACCATGGCTGATTCCACTGTCTGGCCCAAGGGCTATCGCTGCGCGGTAGTGCTGACCGTCGACTACAACGACATCCACGGCATCCTCACTCAGGCCCCGCAAGTTGCCGGGCGTGACAAGACCCTGTCGGTCTGGCGCTACGGCACCCAACGCGGGGTCGAGCGTTTGCTCGCGTTGTTCAAGGAGCTCGGAGTGTCCAGCAGCTGGTTCGTACCCGGTATCGTCGCCGAGGAAAACCCCGAGCATATTCGTGCGATCCAAGCGGGCGGGCATGAGATTGCCTGCGCCGGGTATCACCATCAGAACTACGACACCCTCGACCTCGCCGCGCAGAGCGCTGACATTGCCAAGGGTTGTGAGGCGTTGACGACGCTGACCGGTCAGCGTCCCACTGGTTTCCGCATCCCCGCCGGTAACGGTGCACCCGGCTTCATCGAGGCGTTGAGGGATCAAGGAATTCGCTGGTCGTCATCTTGGCGTGGTGATGACTTGCCCTTCGCTCACCCGACCGCACCCGACGTGATCGAGTTGCCCCTGCATTACGAGCTGGAAGACGAACCCTATTTCGCCTTCAACCTCAGCCCGGCGGTGCCTCCGGCGCAATCGCGGATCGCATCCTACAGCCACACCCTGGGCAACCTGCAAATGGACTTCGCCGGGTTTCATCGCTTCGGCCTGTGCTACGTGCTGCGCCTGCACCCGGAGATCATCGCCACGCCGGGACGGATTGGTGTGTTGCGTGAATTGCTTGAGGGAATTTTGCAGCACGATGACGTGTGGATCGCCACAGGTAGCGAGGTCGCCCAGTGGTGGGAGCAGTCGGCTGCGCCAGTGACCGAGGATCATCCGGCGTCAGTGTATGAGCGGCACTATCGGGATTATCGGTCATGACCGAACGCATGCAACGACTGGCGCAATTTTGCGTGGATACGCGGTTCGAGGACCTGCCGACCGCACTGGTGGAACAAGCCAAGCGTCATATCCTCGATACTTTCGGCGCGACCCTCGCCGGGGCAGACAGCGAAGTCGCGAAAACGGCAAGGCAGGTATTCGAAGACGAAACGGGCGACACCCTGGTCTGGGGTACTCGCCAGCGGGTCGGCGCCGCTCAGGCCGCCATGCTCAACGGCATCGCCGCCCATGCCCTGGAACTGGACGACACCGGTGGCTGCGACCACTCCGGCGCCGTAGTGCTGCCGGCGGTCATGGCGGCGGTGTCGATGACCGGGCAACCGGTGAGCGGCCACGAGTTCATCACGGCCGTGGTGATCGGTTACGAAGTCGGGCGCCGGGTGCTCGAAGCCTGCGGCGGCTACTCAGCCCATAACGGCGCTGGCTGGCACTCCACGGCGACCTGCGGAGTGTTCGGCGCGGCAGCCGCCAGTGCCCGGATCTTTCGATTGAATGCCGGGCAAACCTTGTCGGCACTGGGCATCGCCGGCAGCTTCAGCGGTGGCTTGTGGGCTTTCATCCACGACGGTTCACAAAGTAAAAAACTGCACAGTGGCCGGGCCGCCGAAGGGGGGTTGCTGGCGGCGCGGTTTGCGCAGCAGGGCATCAGTGGTCCAACCAGGTTGTTCGAGGATGTCTGGGGCGGCTTTTTGCAGACACTTGCCGCCGCCACCTCAACCCCCGAAGCACTGGATGCCGACCTCGGCACCGTATGGAAACTTGCCCGCTGCTCGATCAAGCCCTACGCCTCGTGTCGCGGCACGCATTCGGCCATCGATGCGTTGGGGCTTTTGCTCGACCAATTGAATGTGCCAGTCGATCAGGTCGAAGACATACAGGTTTCGCTGTGCGGTTTTCTCCAGGACATGTGTGGCGGCCAGGATGTCGGCACCCTCGCGGCGGCGCAGATGAGCCTGGCGTATGCACTGGCGGCACGGCTGGTACATGGCCATTGTCGATTGCAGGCCTATGACGATGAGGCGCGCAACGATCCACGCATTGTCCAGTGGATGTCACGCATTCGCCTTGAAGTGGACCCGCAACTGTCAGAGGACGGCGAGCCCGTGGTGACACTGCGGACCGTGGACGGTCGGCAAGCGAGCCTGTGCGTTGAAGTGCCGTTGGGCGCGCCGGGTAATCCGCTGAGTGATGTGGCGCTGGAGGAGAAGTTTTTCAGTTTGGCGATGCGGGTCATGTCCCGGGAGCGGGTTGAGGAACTGCTCGGGCAGTTGTGGCGGATTGAAGAACTGGAATCGGTTCGTACTCTGGATCGGTGGCTGACTTGATGTTTGTGCCATCCGCAAGGGCCTCATCGCGGGCAAGCCCGCTCCTACAGGTACGAGCCGACTTGCCCGCGATGGCAGCGACGCGATATTGCGGCGAACACCAACAATCTGAATAAGGACATTTGCCCCACCGTGGTTACTTACTCGCTCGTTATCCGCCGCTTGATGATCGTTTCACTGACCATCGTGGTCAGCCGCGCCATTACCAGCCCCTTGCTCACGCTGTTCCTGAGCAACAAGCTGGGCCTCAACCAACAGGACGTTGGCTTGCTGCTCGGTATCGCGGTGTTCATCGCCACCCTGCTCGCGCTTTACGGCGGCTACATCATCGACCGCCTGGAAAAGCGCCGGCTGCTGATCCTGGCGATGCTCTCCAGCGCTATCGGCTTCGTGCTGCTGACCTTTGCCGAAAACCTCTACCTGACCACCGCCACCCTGGTGATCACCGAGACCGCGTCAGCGCTGTTCCTCATCGGCTCCAAAGCGATCCTCAGCGAAAACCTGCCCATGGGCCAGCGGGCCAAGGCGTTTTCCTTGCGCTACACGCTGACCAACATCGGCTATGCCACAGGTCCCATGCTCGGCGTGGTGATTGCCGGGGTCTATCCGGTTGCACCGTTCCTGATTGCCGGTGGCATCGCGTTCTTCAGCATCTTCCTGATGACAGGCATTCCCAGGGATTCGGCGCAGGCACCCGCCATCGGGCAACCCCAGAGTTTCCTGAAAACCCTGGTCACCCTGAAAAACGACCGCACCCTGATCATGTTCACTTGCGGCTGCCTGCTCAGCACCGTGGTGCACGGGCGTTACACCCTCTACTTGTCCCAATACCTGCTGGTGACCCACGATTCCAAACGCGCCCTGGAGATCATGGCCGCCCTGCTCGCCTGCAACGCCATCAGCGTGATCCTGCTGCAGTACCAGATCGGCCGGTTCCTCAATCGCGAAAAGTTGCGCTACTGGATTGCCGCAGGCACCAGCCTGTTCATCCTTGGCCTGATCGGTTTCAGCCTGGCCGACAGCATGCTGAGCTGGTGCGTGGCGATGTTCATCTTCACCCTCGGTGAAATGATCATTTACCCGGCCGAATTCCTCTTCGTCGACACCCTGGCCCCGGAAGAGCTGCGCGGCAGTTACTACGGCGCCCAGAACCTGGCAGCCCTCGGTGGTGCCCTGAGCCCGGTGATTTGCGGCTTTCTATTGATGCACACCCCCGCGCCCACGATGTTCTATGCCTTGAGCGCACTGACCGCGATGGGTGGGTTCCTGTGCTTCATGAGCGGTCGTCGGGTGGCTAAAGTGCAAAAATAAGGCACTGAAACTGCATTGACATGGACCTTTCAGTTTCAGGAATGCCAGTCGCCCTGGCCGTTGGCGCAGGCGTTGACCCGCGCGTCGAGAGCGACCGGCGCCGCCAGTCAGCCCCAACTTGGGCGCCGGGTCAATACATGCACCACGCCATCCGCCAGCACCATCACCCCCGGCACACCCGCCGCACGCAAGGCCTGTTCGTCCAGTCGGGTTACATCACGCAACTGGACCCGCACTCGCGTTATCGCAATGCGCTGTTGCGACGCCAGGTTTTCCAGCCCACCCAGCGCGCAGACCACACTCGACGGCAGCTCCGTAGAAGGCAGGGCAGCTACCTTCGGCTCATCCACCAGCAGATCCGGGGTCAATGCCCTCCAGAACGCCCGTTGCATTTTCTCGAACATGTTCAGTTCTCCAACACCTGTGAAGTTTCGACCATCGCCTGCTGCTGCGAAGACAAGGCCTCGCGGACCTGCTCAGCGCTCTCCAGCCCGAGTATCCGATGCGCGACAGCCTGACAGTCGCTGAGTTCGACCTCGCGAATCGCGGCCTTGATCGCCGGAATCAGCGGCACGCTGACCGACAGTTCATCCACCCCAAGCCCCAGCAACAGCGGCACCGCCAGAGTCTCCGAAGCCAGCGCGCCACACACCCCGACCCACTTGCCGTGGGCATGGGCGGCCTTCACGGTGCCGGCGATAAGACGCAGTACCGAGGGGTGAAAACTGTCGGCCTGGCTGGCCAGGCGTGGGTGATCGCGGTCCATGGCCAGGGTGTATTGGGTCAGGTCGTTGGTGCCAATGGAGAAGAAGTCCACCTCGGGGGCAAACAGGTCCGCCATCAATGCCGCGGACGGGACTTCGATCATGATGCCCAGTTTCGGCAGCGCCTTGAGCCCGAGCGCCAGCGCCTCTTCTTCCAGCATCTGCCGCGCCAGACGCAGCTCCGACAACTGGCTGACCATAGGCAGCATGATGTGCAGACGGGCCAGACCGGCGCTGCTCAGAATTGCCCGGAACTGCTCGCGCAACAGTTGCGGACGCTCCAGGCACAAGCGAATTCCGCGCATGCCCAGAAACGGATTGGCCTCGCTGTCCATTGGCACGTAGGCCAGCGGTTTGTCGCCGCCCACATCCAGTGTGCGCACCACCAGATTGCGCTCTGGCCCAAGGGCCCGGGCAATGGCGCTGTAAGTGACCGCTTGCTCGTTATGGCTGGGCGCGTTGTTGCGCTCCAGATAAAGAAACTCCGAACGCAGCAGACCGACACCCTCGCCGCCCAGCATCATCGCCTGTTCGACCTCCAGCAGCGAGGCAACGTTGGCTGTCACCTCGAAGTGATGGCCGTCACGGGTACAGGCCGCCAGCGAAGCCTGCTCGAGTTCGCGCTGATGCCGTTGCCGTTGCTGCTGACGTTTGGCGTACAGCTGTTCGATGGCCGACAGATCAGGGTCCAGGTGCAACTCGCCCTTGTCCGCATCAAGCAGCACTCGGGTTCCGCTGGCCAGCGACAGCACCTGCGCCGGTAAACCACACACCGCCGGCAAACCCAAGGCCTGGGCCAGTATCGCTACATGGCTGGTCGCACCTCCGCCCACCGTGGCGAAACCCAACACTTTGCCGCTATCCAGGGCAGCGGTCTGCGACGGTGTCAGTTGTTCGGCAATCAAAATCGCCTGATCCGGCAACTCCCAGACACCGTCCGGCACCCCGAGAATCAGCTTGAGCACACGCTGGCCGACATCCATCAGGTCCAACGCCCGCTCGGCCAACAACGTGTTGCCCAGTGACTTGAACAGCGTAGCGGTGGCTTGAGTGGCACTGTTCCAGGCAAACGCCGCACTCTTGCCCTCGGCAATCAGGGCCTGGGCTTGCTCCAGCAGACTCGGGTCCTCCAGTAACTCCTGATGAGCCTTGAAGATATCCCCCTGCGCCTTGCCTTCGGCGTTGTCGCGCAAGTGTTGCAGCGCCTGCGTCGCGTGTGCCAGCGCACGCTCCAGCGACTCGCGCTCCCCGCGTTGATCCGCGGCAAACTCAGGCACCTCCAGGGTGCTCTCAACCACCTGCACCACCTGCCCAAAGGCCGAACCCGCCGAAGCACAGACACCGCGCAACAACTTCGTCGACACATCCTGCACCTGAACCACTGGCGCGACGACCTCCACCGCCGTCACGGCCTCACCGCAGCCATCGGCCAGCAGTTGGGCCAACGTGCTGATTGCCAGTTCGGCATCTTCGCCCACCGCACTGACCTGCAGTGCATCGCCGTGAACCGTCTGCAACGCCATGATCGCCACCAGGGACTTGGCGTTGGCACTGTCCTGCTGCTTGTGCAGGCAAATGCTTGCCGCAAAACCTTTCGCCGCCTGCGCAAAAATCGCCGCCGGCCGCGCGTGCAGGCCATTGGGGTTGGGCAGGTGAACCGGTTTGGAGAACAGCGCTTCGCCCTCCTCCTGCGCAACGCTGGAACGCGGATCGCCCAGGCTCAGGCGCAACACGGGCTGTGCACAGGCCACCAGGCCGTTGTCAGGTGCCAGCAGGCTGAAGGGCTCGCCACTGACCACCAGCATCAAGGTCAACAGGCTGCGGGCATGCAGGGCTACATAGTCGGCATCGAACTCGATCAACGGCTGTCCGGCCTCGACACGCTGGCCCTGCCCGACCAAGGCATTGAACCCCTTACCCGCCAGGTTCACGGTGTCCAGACCAATGTGCAGCAGCACCTGTACGCCGCTGTCGTCGGTGATGCTGATCGCATGGCCACTGTGTTGAAGGTTGCTGACCACGCCGGCCAACGGCGCGCAAAGGGTCTGCGAGGTCGGATCGATGCACAGGCCGTCGCCGATCACCCGGCTGGCGAACACCGGATCCGGCACGTGCTCAAGTGGCACCAGCACCCCGGACAGCGGCGCCAGCAATTGCAATGGTTGGGTTATGGTCATGACTTCACCTGCGGTTTTATTCTTTGAAGTGCCGATGGAGCGCGAGCTCCGACAGCATCGCTTATTTCCACCAGTACTCGACTTGCAATCCGACGTTCGCACCATGCAGCGCCGTGCCGAACGCGCCGGTATCGGACAACGCTGAACCTTGCGCCAGTTCATTGGCCGCACGCTTGGCCGCTTCGTTCCAGCTGGCATAGGTGTAGTACAAACGCACCTCGGGACGTTCCCAGAACCCCGGGCCGTTTGGCGACCAGGTCGGGGCAAAGGTGAACTTGCTCAACTTGCGCGTCCCCCCCGGGGCCTCGACCTGATCGTGTCCCAGCTCAGTCACCAGCTTGAATTGATCGGTGATCGCGTAAGCCGGGCGAACGCCCAGGGAAATCCAGTTCTGGGCGTTACCGTCCGGGCGGATGTCCTTCTGATAGACCGCTTCGACCTGACCACCAAAACGCGGTGTCACTTGCCAGTCGAAAAACTCCACCAGCCGGTAGCTCTTGTTGCTGTCGTCCAGGCCCACATCGCCGGTGTAACCCAACCCGGTACCAGGCCCTTCGCCGTATTGCAGCGCCAGTTTGTTCTTGCCGCCAAGGAAGTTTTTCTGCACATGCTGGGCGGTGATTGCCCAACCTGCGTGCGCATCGTTGCGGTCAGGCTTTTCGATGTAACTCAGGCCAAACTCCAGTTCACCGCCGGGGTTGGTCTGAAAACCCGCGACGTTGAAATCCTGCCGGGTGACATAATCCTTCTGGTACAGGTTGTCCTTGCGCGAAAAGGCGTAGCTGTATTTCAGGTCGCCGATCTTCACATCCTCGATACCACCACCCGTGGCGCTCTGGTTCCAGTAGTAGAAGTCGGAAATATGGATGTCGTTTCGTTTGTAGTAACGCCGACCGGCCCACAACGAACCACCATTGAGACTCGGCAAGTTCGACCATTGTGCGTACATCTGTGGCATGCGCACCGAGCCGTTATCACCGTTGAACGTCAGGTCTTTATCGTACTGGTTATACAACGAAGCCATGCCGTCGACGCTCAGCACAGAGCCATCGTCCAGGGTGAACAAGTCCTGACGCAACTCCAGTTCGGCGTACTGCTCACATTCGTTGCCCAAGCGGTATTTCGACTGGGCACCCGGCAGTTGAAAACACTGTTGAGAACCGCTGTTGACCGAAGTCCCGACGCCGCTACGCAAGTAACCGGCGAACTCCAAAGCCTGTGCCGGGAACGGCAACACCAGACACACGCACGATGCCGCAAGGCTGCGATTAATTGTTGTTTTCAAGAGCCACCCCATTATTTTTATTGTGCTCATCCGGTAAAACCTGCGCGCAGGAAGCCCCCGCGCAGTGCTCTGCGAGTTGTTTGAAGATCGTTTTGTTTAGTTATCGGTGAGGTGCAGAACAAACGACTCGTACGGCCGCAGGAATAGTTGCCGACTACGCGTATCACAATCCGGGTAGTTGCTGATCACCAGGCGTTGCAACATGCCGTCGGTAATTACCCGTTCCGGCAACTCGACTTCACACGCCGTGCCATAGAAGTTGTTCACCACCAGCAGATGCTCGCCTTCGCCTTCGCGCAGGTACACCCAGACCTGCGGGTGCGTGGGCAAGAGCTGGCGATACACGCCGTCCTGAATCAGCGGTTCGCTGCGGCGCAGGGCAATCAACCGGCGATAGTGGTGCAGCACCGAAGTCGTGTCGTCGAGTTGGTTTTCGACGTTGATCTGCATGGCGTTGGCCGGCACGCCGATCCAGGGTTCGGCACGGCTGAATCCGGCATTGGCTTGCGTGCTCCAGTGCATCGGGGTGCGACTGTTGTCGCGGGATTTCTGCATGATCGCGCTCATGCTCGTCGCCTCGGACTCCCCGGCATTGCGCTTGAGCCGGAAGATGTTCAGCGTCTCGACATCGCGGTACTGCTCGATGCTCTCAAAGCCCGGGTTGGTCATGCCCAACTCTTCACCCTGATAGATGAACGGCGTGCCCTGAAGAAAATGCAGCGCGGTGCCAAGCATCTTCGCCGATACCACACGGTGTTCGCCGTCATCGCCAAACCGCGAAACCACTCGCGGCTGATCGTGGTTACACCAGAACAATGCATTCCAGCCGCCACCGGCCTGCATGCCGGTCTGCCAGTCGGAAAGGATGCGCTTGAGTTCGAGGAAGTCGAAGGCAGCGCGAACCCACTTCTGCAGGTTCGGGTAATCAACTTTCAGGTGATGAAAGTTGAAGGTCATCGACAGCTCTTTCGAGTCCGGCCGCGAGTAACGAATGCAATGTTCCAGGCTGGTGGAAGACATCTCGCCGACGTTGATCAGGTCATGGCCTTCGAAGACTTCGCGGTGCATTTCCTGCAAGTAGTCGTGCACGTTCGGGCCGTCGGTGTAGAAACGCCGGCCATCGGTGCTGTCCTCGGGAAAATCTGCTGGCTTGGAGATCAGGTTGATCACGTCCAGGCGGAAACCGCCCACGCCCTTGTCACGCCAGAAGCGCATCATGTTGAAGACTTCGGCGCGCACCTTGGGGTTGTCCCAGTTCAGGTCGGCCTGAGTGTGGTCGAACAAATGCAGGTAATACTGACCGGTCTGGGCTTCGTACTCCCAGGCCGAACCGCCGAACTTGGATTCCCAGTTATTCGGCTCGTCGCGCCAGATGTAGAAGTCACGGTAAGGGTTATCGAGGCTGCTGCGGGCCTGCTGGAACCAGGTGTGTTCGATCGAAGTGTGGTTGACCACGATGTCGAGCATCAGCTTGATCCCGCGCTTGCCGGCCTCGGCGATCAGCAATTCGCAGTCGGCCATGGTTCCGTAGCTCGGGTCGATGGCGTAGTAATCGCTGATGTCATAACCGTTGTCACGCTGGGGCGAACGCAGGAACGGCGTGATCCACAGGCAATCGACACCCAGCCAGTGCAGGTAATCGAGCTTGGCTACCACACCGAGCAAATCCCCCGTGGGGTTGCCGGCGTGGCTGTGAAAACTCTTCGGGTAGATCTGGTAGATCACCGAACGCTGCCAGTCTTGCATGGCGGATTCCTTTTTGAATATGTACTGACGAATGCGATCTGTCAGGCGACCCGATACCCAGGCCGGACAATTTTCATGCTCAGCCCGCAGGTCAGAACGAACGGCACGACCATGGCAATCACCATCCCGACCACGAACATCGGAATGAACTGCGGGATGATCGAGATGAAACCGGGCAAGCCACCGACACCGATCGCCGAGGCCTGGACCTTGTTCAGCGACAGGAACATGCAGCCCAGCGCCGAGCCGATCAACGCTGCGTAGAACGGAAACTTGTAGCGCAGATTGACGCCGAACATGGCCGGTTCGGTGATGCCGAAATAGGCGGAAATCGCTGAGGTCGAGGCCATGCTTTTATCCCGCGCACTGCGGGTCATGTAGAACACCCCGAGTGCCGCGCTGCCTTGTGCGAGGTTGGACATGACGATCATCGGCCAGATGAAGGTGCCGCCCTGAGTGGAAATAAGCTGCAAGTCGACCGCAAGAAACATGTGGTGCATGCCGGTAATCACCAGCGGCGCATACAGCAGACCGAAAATCGCCCCGCCGACCATCGGCGCCAGGTCAAACAAGGTCACCACGCCTTCGGTGATCAGAATCCCCAGGTGACGGGTCACCGGACCGATCACGGCCAGCGCCAACACCCCGGTCACGACGATCGTGGTAATCGGCACCACCAGCAGTTGAATGGCATTGGGTACCCGCGCCCGCAGCCATTTTTCAATGACGCTCATGACGTAGGCGGCCAGCAGGATCGGCAGAATCTGGCCTTGGTAGCCGACCTTCTCGATCTTGAACCAGCCAAGAATATCGAAGTACGGCAGGCTCTGGCCGTCCAGCCCGGCCACTGCCTTGCCGTAGTTCCAGGCGTTGAGCAGGTCCGGGTGAACCAGCATCAGACCCAGCACGATGCCAAGGATTTCACTGCCGCCAAAACGCTTGGCCGCCGACCAGCCGACCAGCGCCGGGAGGAACACGAACGAGGTGTTGGCCATCAGATTGATCAAGCTCCAGACACCGTCCAGCGTCGGGTAGGCCTCAAGCAGAGTCTTGCCGGCAATGAACATGCCTTTGGCGCCGATCAGGTTGTTCACCCCCATCAGCAGGCCGGCAATGATCAGCGCCGGCAGAATCGGCATGAACACATCGGAGAACACCCGCACCAGCCGCTGCATGGCATTGGTTTTATCGGCGCCCTTCTGTTTCACGTCGGCGATGGTCGACGCCGCAAGCCCTGTCTGCGCGCGCAGCGCGGCGTAAACCTTCTCGACCTCGCCGGGACCGATGACCACCTGAAACAGGCCGCCCGTGAAAAACGAGCCTTTGACCAAATCGATCTGATTCAGCGTCGTACTGTCGACCCGCTGCGGGTCTTTGAGGGCCAGGCGCAGGCGCGTGACGCAATGTGCGGCCTGCTCAAGGTTGTCGGCACCACCGAGGCTATGAAGCAGCTCGCTGGCGATCGTCGCGTAATCATGGCTCATGCTTTTCATCCACTGTGTTTTTTTGTTGTTTGGCAGCACACCGAAGCGAAAAATACTCGTCTGTACGAGTTAAAGCAACAACTCGTACAGACGAGTTTGGATTTATTTATCAATAACCCGCCCAGCGGTAATATTTCCGACAGCCACGACCGCCCCGCCATTCGTGCAATAGACAAACCCTCACGCGTTCCCTAAGGTTCCTGCCTTGAGCACAACGCAGCCACTCCCATGAGCAAATACAACCAGATCTACAGCGATCTGCTTACCAGCATCACCACCGAACGTCTGGAACCCGGCGCCCGGCTGCCTTCCGAAACCGAATTGATGGACAGCTACCAGGCCAGTCGCGGTACTGTGCGCAAAGCCATAGAAATGCTTCAGGAACGCGGCTTCGCGCAAAAAATTCACGGTAAAGGCACCTTCGTGCTTTCGCCCAATCCGATCGAATTCCAGCTCGGCGGCATCGTCAGCTTCCAGGAAACCCACCCAAGGCTGGGCAATGACGTCAGCACCGAGGTGGTGGCGTTCGAGCAGTTCCCCCTGCAAGGTGCCTTGCGTGAACACCTGAAAGCCGAAGAAGGCAGCCTGATCACCCGGATCAAACGCGTGCGTCGAATCGATGGCAAACGGGTCATCCTCGACATCAACCACTTCGTCGCCGATCTCATTCCGGGGCTCAATAGCGAGATTGCCGAGCATTCGATCTATGCCTTCATCGAACAGACGCTGCAACTGCAAATCAGCTACGCCCAGCGCACCATCGAAGCCGTACCGCGAGGCAAGGACGACCAGCAGCACCTGGACCTGGAGGGGCAGAGCCATGTGATCGTGGTCAGCAACCAGACCTTTTTGCAGGACGGCCGTCAGTTCGAGTACACCGAGTCGAGGCACACCCTGGACAAGTTTTACTTTTCGGATGTGGCTAGACGGTGAAGGGGGATCAATGTGCCTGCTGCAGAACGGGGTAATCAATGCAGCATGCACTTCATCAATGGTGGTGGATGGGGTCTACGAGCTGTCCGGCATCGAGCAAGGCTGGTACGCCAGCATCCATCAAGACTTGCCTCTGGTGATCGAGGGCCATACGCCGCTCAGGCAGCCGGTTGTACTCGGGAATGTTTCGCGCCGATCGCCAATCCAATGAACGTCGATGCTCCACGACGATAAGGCCCGTGAGCGTTTTTACACACTCCGGGCCAAAAGCAGACAGCTCCTCCAGCAATCAAATCAGCAGATACACCGGAAAGCATTCACACAAATGCATCACCCGACGCCGGGTGTTATCCAGCAGCGCCGCGTTGTTCGGCTGCTCCAGCAGATCGGCGATCAGGTTCGCCACTTCCGCACATTCCGCTTCACCAAAACCGCGGGTGGTCAACGCCGGCGTGCCGATGCGAATGCCACTGGTGATCGCCGGTTTCTGCGGATCGTCGGGTATCGCGTTTTTGTTCAACGTGATGTGGGCACTTTCCAGCAGCGCTTCGGCATCTTTGCCGGTGATGTTCATCGAACGCAGATCGAGCAGGAACATATGGCAATCGGTGCCCCCGGACACCACCCGCAAACCCCGTCGGGTGAGGATGTCGGCCATGGTCCTGGCGTTGCTGATCACCCGTTGCTGGTAATGCTTGAACCCATCGCTCAAGGCTTCATTGAACGCCACGGCCTTGGCGGCGATGATCATTTTCGGCCGATGCTCCCGGGCCAGGGCTTCCATTTCGGCGTAGTCGAGGGTTTCGGTTTCTTTCTCCAGCCCGTAGGAAAACGCCCGGTAGAACTTGCCGGAAAAATTCACCGAGGCACCGTGGGTCAGATGCCCGCCGCGAGCCAGTGACATCCCCAGAATCGTATCGCCGGGTTCGAGCACCGCCAGAAAAACGGCTTGGTTGGCCTGGGATCCGGAGTGCGGCTGGACGTTGACATATTCACAGTTGAACAGTTTGCGGGCGCGTTCGATGGCCAGGTTTTCGATCTCGTCGACGACCTTGCAGCCGCCGTAGTAGCGCTTGCCCGGATAACCTTCGGCGTACTTGTTGGTCAGCACCGACCCTTGGGCCTGGAGCACTTCTGCGCTGACATAATTTTCTGAAGCGATCAGCTCCAGGTGGGTTTCCTGGCGATTGCGTTCGTGGTCGATCAGGCGGGCAATGGCGGGATCTAAATGTTGCAGGCTCATGGTCGGCGGCCCTCAGCGAGGGCAGCGGTTTTGCTTTCCCGGGTGCAGGTCAGTACGAAGTTCGCCACGAGGCCGAAGATCAACCCCCAGAACGCAGCGGCCAAACCGAGGAAGCTCATGCCCGAGGCCGTCACCAGGAAGGTAATCAGCGCCGCTTCCCGTTGTTTCTCATCTGCCATGGCGCCGGTCAGCCCGGCGCTGATTGCACCGAACAAGGCCAGGCCGGCAAGGGAGGCAATCAACTCTTTGGGCAGGGCGGAAAACACCGAGGCCAGGGTCGCGCCGAAGGTGCCCATCAGAATGTAGAACAGCCCGCAGGCAATCCCGGCGATGTAGCGTTTGTCGCGGTCTTCGTGGGCTTCGCGGCCGGTGCAGATCGCTGCTGTGATTGCTGCGAGGTTAAAGCCGTGGGAGCCGAACGGCGCCATCAGGACCGAGCCGATCGCGGTGACCGAAATGATCGAGCGCGCGGGGGTGTTGTAACCCGAGGTGCGCAACACCGCCATGCCCGGCACGTACTGGCCGGTCAGGGTCACCAGCGCCAATGGCAGGCCAATGTTGATGATCGCGTGCCAGCTCCACTCGGGGGCGATGAAGACCGGATGGGCCACGGCGATGGTGATCGAGCTGCCGTTGAGTTCACCGAACGAGGCCGCCACTGCACAGCCAACAATCAGTACCGAGAGAATCGCGTAGCGCGGCGAAAAGCGTTTGAAGATCAGGTAGGCCGCGATCATCGACAGCACCAGTTCCGGTTGCAGCTTGATCGAAGTGAACAGCTCGGCGCCGAAGCGGAACAGAATGCCCGCGAGCATGGCGGCGGCGATGGCTTTGGGCAGGCGTTTCATCAGTTTGTCGAACGCCCCGGACAAACCGACCACGGCAATGATCACCGACGCCACGACATAGGCGCCGATGGCCTGCGGCAGGGTGACGGTGGGCAGCATCGTCACCAGCAACGCCGCACCCGGCGTCGACCACGCGGTGATCACCGGAACTCGCAGGCGCCAGCTCAGGAACAGGCCGGTAATACCACTGCCGATGGAAATGGCCCAGATCCACGAAGACACCAAGTCGTTGGGCAGGTGCGCCTCCTTGGCTGCCTGAAACACAATGATCAAAGGGCCGGCGTAGGAAATGATCACGGCAATAAAGCCCGCGATGACGGCTGACAGAGATAGATCCTTTCTGAGTGTGTCCATGATGTCTCGACTTGGCACGACAGAGTCGCGCAGTGAACAGGGAGGATTGAGTCGATTGCTTCGATTCTATATGAGTGTATTTGAAAGAATTGAGTTGATTCAATAGGTGACAGAGTTGTTACGAGATGTTTTTTTGCTATCAATGGCTGATTTTTCTCTATTTACTGCTTAAATATATGATTTACAAGCGAATTAGCCGTGTGAAAAATATCTTTTTTGAGCATTGGATATCGACTCAATCACAGGATCAATCGAATCAATTTATCGATTGAGTCGATTTATCAGCTGCTTAACCTCCATGTGATATGCTCGGATATTCATCATTTCTACGATGGGCAGTGATCATTCATGTGGGTTCCCCAGCTAAGCGAGTTCAACCAGCCGATGTATTTGTCGATTGCCGATGCGTTGGCGCGCGATATCAGCAACGGCGTGTTGAATGAAGGCGATCGCTTGCCGACCCTGCGGGAGCTGGCCACTACCCTGAATGTCACGCCGGGCACCATCAGCCGGGCCTATAGCGAAGCCCATCGACGTCGCCTGGTGCAGGGGGAAGTGGGCCGCGGTACTTATGTGCTCAACCAGAAGCAGCTGGAACTGCCGGCGAGCAACAGCGCCGCACCGCTCAATCTGGGGCAATCCGAGTTACTCGATCTGTCGATCATCAAGCCCTATAGCGAAACCCTGGAGTACTGGTTGCGCGACGCCCTTGTGGGGATGGCCAAAAGCACCGATTTCGCCCGAGCCCTGGATTACGCGCCGGACGGCGGTCACCCGGCGCATCGCGAGGCGGGCGCGCAGTGGTTGCGCCATTCGTTGCCCGATGCGCAATGGCAGCAAGTGGTGATCACCGCCGGGGCCCAGCATGGCTTGATGGTCGCGATGAGCGCCCTGACCAACGCCGGTGACCTGGTGCTCTGCGAAGCGCTTTGCTACCCCGGTATCATTTCCCTGGCCCACGGCCTTGAGCGCCGCCTGCGTGGCGTACCGATGGACGACGAAGGGATCATTCCCGAAGCGTTGCGCGAACTGTGCGAGCGAGAGAAACCAGCGATGCTGGTTTGCGTGGCGACCTGCCAGAATCCGACGGCGGCGATCATGTCGCAAAAGCGTCGGGCCCAAATCGCGGCACTGGCCGAAGAATTCGACTTCATCATCCTCGACGACGACATCTATGGCTTCCTCGCCACCGATCCGTCAATCAAGCCGCTGTCGGCATTTGCGCCGGACCGTTCGGTGTACCTGACCAGCCTGTCGAAATCGATCATGCCGGCGCTGCGCGTCGGTTATATCCATAGCCCGCCGAAACTGCTGTCACGCCTGACCTCGATGGTGCGCAGCAGCGTCTGGATGCCGTCGCCGTTGACCGCACAACTGGCCAGCAATGTGATTACCGAAGGCCTGGACAAAAAACTGATCCGCATCCAGCGCAACGAAGCCGCCGGGCGACAAGCGATTGCCCGGGAAATCTTTGCCAATTTCGAACTCAAGACCCAGCCCTATTCGTACCACATCTGGTTGACGCTGCCCGAGCCGTGGACCAGCGACGAGTTCACCATGCTCGCCCGGGCCAACGGTGTGCTGGTACTCAGTGGCACCCAGTTCCAGGCTGAACGCTCCGGGATTTCCCGTTGTGTACGGCTGGTATTGATGTCGCCCACGAGCCAGGACGAATTGCGCTTCGCCCTGACCAAACTGGCCAGCCTGATCGAGTCCGACCCGCGACGGTACTACTGAGTCGCCGCAGGCTGGCATATTCGAAAGACCCACATCACCCGCGTGCTCCGCATGACGGTTGTGACGGTTACGGGCTGACAGGCAATCAAACGGACAAGGCATTCAACACATTTAAAAAAGGAATTTAAGAATGTTCATTGGACGACTCGCCAGATTGACCGGCTGCACACCAAAAGCCATTCGACTGTATGAACAGATGGGCTTGATAAACGAGCCGGAACGCGACGGTCGATACCGGACCTACAACGCTCACCATCTGGAAATCGTCCACCTCATTCGCAGGGCACAAATTGCCGGTTTCAAACTGGCAGAGATGAGCCCCCTGATCAGCGCCAAAAACGAGCTCAAAGGCGAGATGAACTCATTGTTCGGTCCTGCACCGACGTCAGTTCTTCATAAGGCTGGGTCGATCGCCTGCCCAGATAGACAAAAGCTGACATCAGCGCCTCTTCGGGCGGTCGCGGATTGAACCCCAATTCAGTCTTCGCCTTGACGATGCTGTACTCCTGCCGAACGTTATGGAACAGGCGCACCTGGCTGAGCAGTAACCTGGCAGGCTTGCCAGTCAGTTGCGCGGCCCGTTCCTGCATCCAGGCAATGCAGACCAATAGCCACTGCGGGGCTCGCGGTGGCTGGCGATAACCCGGTGAAAGCGCATTGACGGCCTTGACCAGATTGGCGAGCGACGATGAGCGCTCATTCGCAAGAATATAGCGCTGCCCTGCCCGGCCCTTTTCGGCGGCCAGAATCAAACCCTCCGCCACGTCGCGCACATCCACGAAATTGAAATGGAACCCTGGGTCCAGCGGGATCTGACGCTGCCTGACTGATTCCAGAAACCCCATGGTATCGGTCAGCCGGGTCGCGTTTGGCCCCACCATCGCCGAGGGCAGTACCGACACCATCCAGAGCCCCAGGTCGTTGGCGGTCCGCCAGGCCATTTGCTCGGAGAGAATCTTGGATTTGTAGTAGGCATTATCGGCCTCGTCATTCCAATGCGCTTCATCCAGAGCACTGCCGTCATGACCAACCGCGGCGACGGAACCGACATGGACGACACGCTTGACGCCCGCCCGTGCAGCGGCCTCCAACACACTACGTGCCCCCCGCACATTGGGCTCGACAATCTCGGTTTCCGGGCTTTTGGCCCAATGCTTGAAAACCGCCGCCACTTGAAACAGCACGTCGACACCGTCCAATGCCTTGAGCATTGCAGGCCCGTCCAGCAATTCGGCATAGACCAGCTCGCAATCAAGCCCCGCGAAGGGCGCCGTGTTACCGACGTCACGCACTCCGGCTCGGACTCTGTAGCCCTGACTGAGCAATGCTCTGACCAACGTATTGCCCAAATGCCCATTGGCGCCCGTGACCAGACATAACTTGCTCACTGAAACTCCTTCTTCTGGAAGAGAACCATTCTGTTCAGGATCTAGAAAATCATAAAGTCTGTCCCGCAGGACAGAGTCAAGCGTGTCCTGGCACGTTAGTTCGAGTTATCAGAAAAACACGTCAATGAAATATTTAGACACATCCGCCCGACACAACATTCAACAGACTTAACACCCACAGGTGCAGGGTCTTTTTTGACTGCCCCCCTCCCGCACTCAAGCCCCTCACCTTCTCGCCGATACTGCGACTGCATACTTTGCTCAACATATTTTATGGAAGAAGGTAATGATCAGAAGTTCTTGGCTACTTGCTGTCCTCTGCTGCAGCGCCTCGTCTATAGCCCTGGCCAATGCTTCAAATGAGAAGGGGATTCACTGCGCGGCTTACTACGAAATACTGTCAGTAGCTGGTGACCAACCAGATATCAGTCGCAAACAGTCCTCACGAGCCTTTTACGCATTTCTAAAGCATGCCGGAGATACTCCCGAGGTCCAGGAACGCATTGCGCAGAAAATGGTGGATCTTGGCAAAGAAATGCCTGGGAAAATGACCTCCGAAAATGTTGCAAACTTCAGAGATAAGTATGATGCCCAGTGCCAAGCCTTACTGAAACCCGTTTGGTGCGAAGCCTATAAAGACCCGGGAGCTTGTGCTGAGTGACGCCTTTTCGGCGGATTCACACTTTAGCTATTGTCTATTGAAGCTCTACTCTCACATAGCCCGGCCTCGTATCGGGCTTTTTCATTTGGCCTCCCCGCTGCAGAGTTGCAGGCTGTCATCAGTAAATGCCGCGACGATATCGCCTCACCTTATCTGGCAAACCGCAAACCTGCGCATCTGCAAACGATGGCCCTGTTCAAGGTGAACACAGGTTGCCGCGAGCAGGAGGTCTGCAAATTG
This sequence comes from Pseudomonas sp. Pseusp16, assembly GCF_047324915.1. NCBI lineage: Bacteria > Pseudomonadati > Pseudomonadota > Gammaproteobacteria > Pseudomonadales > Pseudomonadaceae > Pseudomonas > Pseudomonas sp. Pseusp16. Next base: position 2,598,800 of record NZ_CP168522.1, read on the forward strand.
AGGTGGGACTGGGAAATTTCGGTACCGGAACTCGGGACCAGCGTGTTCCTGATCCCCTCCGACTTTGGCGGCCGAAACGAGCGGTCAGGTGTGAAAAATGGCGATGAGCGACTGGTCGTGCTGAACAGCGTGGCGAAATCGATCATCGACAAGCAGCGCGGCCTGAGCAAGGACTGGGTTTTTCCGTACAACGGCAACGCAATGCACCGGATGAACGACTCGGCCTGGAAGAAAGCGCGGGTGAGAGCGGCGAAACTCTGGCAGGAGGAAAACCTTCGCCCCGCTCACCCCGGATACGCATCCATCAGGGTGCATGACTTGAAACATACGTTTGGCCGTCGCCTTCGGGCGGCAGGTGTCATGCAGGAAGACCGCAAGGCACTTCTGGGACACAAGAACGGCAGCATCACCAGTCACTACTCGGGCGCTGAGCTCGGGCATCTGATTGAAGCTGCGAATATGGTATCAGCAACCGACTCACGCGGACCGGTGCTGACGATCTTGAAGAGGAAAACAGGATGAAGTCCCGAAAAACTCCCCACCAATGAAAAAGCCCAACTTGCTAGAGTTGGGCTAAGTCATTGAAAAATATGGTCGGGACGGAGTGATTCGAACACTCTACCCCTAGCACCCCATCTCCTTTTTCATACTTCTTGAAAGATTCCAAAATTTTACTCTGGATTCTTCTAAGCTAGTATTTACTTGAGCTCCAGCGGTGTTCTGCTCTACGAGAGTCCAGGAATGTCCAACAAGAGCCGACGTTTTTGTGGGGGTAAAAGTAGGGGGAGTCCATTTTATGGCCAAAATCACCATCAAAGAACTCGAGTCGCTGACCGCTGAAGATGCCGGCCGCATCCTCCGGGAAGCTGGCAATCTCGCCGGTCGAATCTCCGTGCGTAAGGACGGTATATCAGTCAGCTTTTTCTATCGGTATCGCTGGGGCGACCAGAACAAAGAGTACGCCTGCGGAACCTGGCCACGCAAATCCCTGACGGACATCCGTAAGGCGCGTAACCAGGCCAGGGTGCTCATTGATGAGCAGATCAATCCCAACGAACACAAGAAAACCGCCAAGGCAAAGGCCTACGCCGCGGCTAACGTAGAGGCCGAACAAGTAAAAACGACGAAGGTGCAAACGCTGACCGTCCAGGATCTGGCCAAGGCCTGGCTGTTGGATGGCGTCGCGCGTAAAGACGGCAATGCCGAGTTGCAACGACGCTTTAACAAGGACCTTTTGCCAGCACTCGGTAAGACCGCAGTGAGCAGCGTATCCGAACACGATGTTCGGGCGCTGATCCGCACCGTGGTCAACCGCGGCGCTCACCGGCAAGCGATCAGCTTTTTCGCCGACCTCACCCAGATGTTCAGCTGGGCCAGAAAACGTCAGCCCTGGCGGGCCTTATTGATCGAGGGCGATCCGACGGAGCTGGTCGACATCACTCCCCTGATCCCTGCCGACTACGAAGCCGAACGAAGTCGGATCCTTTCCCCGGCGGAGCTATTGGAACTGTACAACCGCTTCCAGCAAATGACCGCCGATTACAACGCCCTCCCCGCAGGCCAAAAGTACGAGGGTATTCGTCCATTAAAGAAGGAAACGCAACTCGCGCTCTGGATCAGCCTGGGCACCTTGTGCCGGATTGGCGAGTTGCTGCAGGCCGAATGGAAAAATGTCGACCTGGACCGGCAGACCTGGTTCCTCCCCAGTGAAAACGTCAAAGGCACACGTGGCAAGAAACAAGACCACCATGTGTTCCTCTCGCCCTTTGCGCTGCATTTCTTTCAGGAGCTCAAGACCCTCACTGGAGACTCCCAATGGTGCTTTCCGAACAAGCAGGATGATGGGCATGTGGACGTAAAGGTGGTGAGTAAACAGGTCGGCGATCGCCAGGCCCGATTCAAAAACCGCAAAGCCCTCTCCAGACGGCGTCACGACGACACCCTGGTCCTGGTCGACGGCCAAAACGGCGACTGGACCCCGCATGACCTGCGCCGCACCGGCGCGACCATGATGCAGGCCTTGGGGGTCAGCCTGGACGTCATCGACCGCTGCCAAAACCATGTGCTGGCCGGTTCGCGGGTGAGGCGCCATTACCTGCATCACGACTATGCCGAAGAGAAGAAGTGTGCCTGGAACCTGTTGGGCGATCGACTCAGTGCCGTGCTGTCCTCAACCTATGAGCACACGCCGAACGAGTCGATGCTGTCTTTTCCAGCGTACGCGGCGCCAGAGACGCGGACACTCTCATAGGGCTGTTGCACCCAGTGTTCTCCAGAATTTAACATCCGCGACAACCCGTGTTGTGGCCTTGAATTCGCGATGAGCAAAGGTGACAGACTGCATGTACACATTCGTGAGTTTCACCGTTGCGGAACTGTTCGAAAAAGTATGGCAAACGCCCATGGTCAAATTGGCCCACGACATTGGTGTTTCCGACGTCGCCGTAGCCAAAGCTTGCCGGAAAGCCGGCATCCCTCTCCCTGGCCGTGGCCACTGGGCAAAATCGGAAAAGCAGCGACAACGCAAACCCAAGCCTCCTCAGATCGAAGGCAAGGTCCGATTCCAGGTTCTCGACCGTGACACTCTGCCCGGTAAGACTGGCACTGGTTCGAACTCACCAAAAACCCGGCGAACGATTGAAGCCCCCTCTCAATTGACTGAGCCCCACGCGCTAGTGAGCCAATGGCTAAAGACTGCAGAAGTGTCGAAGCTCAAGGAAGGTTATCTCGATTACGGAGGCAAGCGTGTATTGAACGTGATGATCTCGTCGACATTGATCGAACGCTGCGCAATCCTTTTTGATGCACTGATCAAAGAGGGTGAGGCTGAAGGTTATTCATGGAAGATCAACGCTGAAGGAAAAACCATTGCCACTGTTAACGGCGAGAGCATGGCCGTACGACTCGTTGAGCGATTAGACAAACTCCCGTTACCACCACCGCCTCCCCCCAAACGCCGCCCAGGTGCTCCTTGGGAGCCTAATTTCATGTCCCTGCGAAGCCCACAGTTTGAATGGACCTCAACGGGTGAACTGACGTTTCAGATCGAAGCGCGGATGGATTACGGAGAACGGAAAAACTGGAAGGACACCAAGACCACACAGCTCGAGAAAAAACTTTCTAGCATCCTGGTGGGCTTGAGTTCCGCATCAGTTTCTATCAAGGCCCTCCGAGAGAAGGAGGAGGCAAGAGAACGTGAATGGGTTGAAGATGAAAGACGACGCCTTGAACATGCCCGAGAATCAGAAACACAACGTCGCCTCAGACGAAGCCTCGTTAAACATACAGAGCGATGGGAACGCGCTGAGCGCTTACGAGCCTTCATAAAAGGGGTGGAAAACTGCCTGAAATTTGCCCCACTCGCAGATCAGGAGATGGCACAGGCCTGGATCGATTGGGCGCACAAGCAGGCTGACCTTCTGGATCCTCTGCAGGAGAGTCTGGCATTGATCACCACCTTGGACGTACAACTAGAAAGCTGGTTCAGTGGTTCACACTACGGACAAGCAGAGAAAGGTTGGTGGCCTGAGTAATTGGCGATTAGTAGCGTAATTGTCATCCCTAGTTGATGCTGAACGGGCTTTCACAGCCGGCGATGTAAAACTCAGGTAACGCGCCTTTGAATGGGCTCTGATCGTAACGTACAGACAATTGGTCGGCTCAAATTATCCTGCTGCTACGCTATCCTCTCACGGAGGAAAACCAATGCCTAATTCAGACCTGCTCCCTTCCCTGCTTTTCAAAATCAATCAAAACCAACTCGCCCTCGAGGCTGCCATCATGGAGTTAACTCTATGGGTCGAGCAGCGCGGATCCGCAGAAGTCGCCGATAACGTTCGCGGCGCCTTAGAAGCAATCAGTAGGAACGAAGAGTTTATCAATATGACACTCGCGGTGCTGATGGCGCCGGAGTGACTTCGTCTGCGGGTCACAAGGCGCGCGCTGTTTAATTCCTCCGCAGGTAAAAGTATCCAAACAATCCCGTTGGGTGACTGCCTAAATTTACTGCTGCAACTCGACCGATGACGGCATGCTCAGACTGCCTTCAGCTATTGACAACAGGCAGCCACAGCCAAAAGCGGTCATTTGGAGGCCACACAATGCGGATTTGCTAACGGCTGAATCAAGGCCGCTGCCCGTCAGGGCTGTCGCGCCAGCGGTGAGTTGTTAGCTGCGAATTAATAGCGATTTCAGCTCTTCAATGCTAAGGGGCGGACGCTTTTGATGGAGCATGGCGTGACAGTTTGGGCAAACAGGGCGCAGATCCTTTACCGGGTCAACTTCGTATTTTCTGCCAACGTCTGCAATCTGCGTTAAGTGGTGGATGTGGATATACCCTCGTCCAATTTCGCCATACACCCTCCCAAATTCAAATCCGCAAACGAAGCAAGTTGCGCCATAGTGCTTTTTGCATGCAGCTATAGCCTTTGCGCTTCGCTCATAGGCATTAATCGAAATCTGTTTTACCGCCCCCTCTGAGTAAACACCAGGATCTACGATTTCCTCAGGGAATTGTGTCTCTCCTCCTTCAAGAGGCTCTGATGCACGAGAACCCTGGTTATCAGACTGAACAGATGAGAAAGGCTTATTTGAATCCCGAAACCCCCATGTTATTTGGACGGGGATGGTATCTTTATACGCTACCGCAGTAGCCGCACCCGCATAGCTAAATGGGCTTCTATCATCAGTACGGTAGAAGATATGTACCTTGCCTATTGGTCTTAGCATACTCTGAATGGAACTTTGACCGAGGTGTGATCCAGTCTTTCCGTACCAGTGCAATTGGCTGCCTTCGAATTTGTTATTGTAGTCGTGACCCGTTCGCCCAGCGGCACCTATATTGCAGAATATGAACCAATCTCCTTGCCAGTTGGTATATCCGGTGTTCCAATTTCCCTTCTGCTTTTCGACTGGAACCCTACAAACATGATAGATATCGTCCTTCGTGTATCGCCTGTCAACGACAAAATTGTGCCCAGTCATTGATCCACTCCCTTACCCACATCAAGAACTAATGATAAAGATGGTTAGCTACCAAAAGCGCAAATAAGTGACACGCCGAATGACATCCATTAATTCTTAGCATCCTTTCCGGTAAAGTGCACTTGTCCGCGCTTGATTAATCGCTCCTACCTCGACGCCTAGCGGTTGCTACCGACTGCCAGGGTGGTCACACCACCGTCTGCTCCGAGCACTCTAGAGCGTCATCAATCATCCCGTGAGAAGATAACACAGTTAGTTTTGACCATTCGCTAATTCGTCTAATGAGTCGGGAGGATCTTCATACTCCTCAGATTCCGAGTTCCACCAAGCCTGATCCCACTCACCATCGCCAGCGGTGGGCTCAATATATTCCGCAGCAACCCATTGCTTGGCTGAGACATTGGTGGATAGCCTGGTAGGACACTTGACTTGGTACATCAATTTTCCATTCATAACTGTCGGCCGAATGATTTCAACTTCCGACCCCATTTTTCCGTTCTCACGATAGCTAACGCGTGATTCTGGAGTGAATACGCGGATGTGCTTACCTATCATGCCAGCGGCCTCGAGCAAAGACTCGCTGGTTGTAGTTGAGAATGAGGCAAAGATGTCGCGGATCTTTCGGACGTCACAGAGAAAATCTTCGTCGCCGGACTCAGCTTCGACTGACGCAGCGCGCTCCAAACGATTTAGCAGGAGGTCGAAGTGAAGGTAAAGACGCTCAGTGAGTCGCAAGCTGCCGTAGACCTGGTCAAATACCACAATGCAGTCGCTACGCGGTCCTCCGCCATTAATGGATCTCACCGAAATGTTAGTTGCTGCGCAGCCGACATCCTGCGGAAGGATACTGTACTCACGGGCAAACACAGCATTCAGACGCTCTACGAATCGACTCTTTGCCTCACCGGTACTGAACCATGATTCAGCGATACATAATAGTACGCCACTGGTTCGAAAGTTCCGAATACGGGCGCGCATATTTGGATTACCCTGTCGTAACTCGCTGTATGGGCGATAGACACCGGCACTCACGTCATCGTAGCCCTCTACTTTTTGTGTCACCTGCATCTGACATTCGGCAATAAACCCAAACTCTCCTCGAAGATAATGTCCCTCTAGTAGATCGACCGAAGTAACTCCTGCGTTGATCCAGGTTCGAATCCGTGGACGCGTCGATCGGTTCGGAGCCCCCAGCTTTACGCGAATAAGTGGGCCGGTAAAACCGCTCGTCTGCCATGCCTGGACTTCATAGGCTCGGCCTAAGTGCCAGTATGTTGCCCCCGGATAGCACTCTCGCAGGGCCTGTAGCTCATTGACCTCACCAATGGCAACTGCAGATGCACCATCTCCCTGCGCGATACGAAAATTAAGCTCGCCGACATTTCGCAGTGGATAACTGTAATGCGGAGCGTCCCCTCCAATCTGTGCGATCGCGTCAAACGCTGGAGGGCGATTACCGCCTGGCTTGGCCCAGTCGTATATTTCTTGAAAGCCTTCTGGCCAACTTGCCTTGAGTGGTAGGGTTAATCCGGAGCCGAGCGCCTCGAGTTCGTCCACTAGGCAGCGGGCATGTGCGAACTGCATGAACCGGTTGTCAAGATACAGATAGGAATCTTCGACCGAATGATCGTGATACTCTCGAAAGGACATCCCGTAGCTTGTAAAGGCATTCGGTCCGGCCACGATAATAAACGCGCCGGGGGATGCCCGCCCGGCACGACCGAGTCGCTGGCGATAGCCTTTACGCGTAGCAGGAACACCGACATTAATCCCCACAGTTAGGTGTGGCAGATCGATGCCCACTTCCAGCGCCGACGTCGATACCACGCCACGCAATTTGCCTGCCTGCAGGCGCTCCTCAATCTTCTCGCGGTCCTCTGCTGCGTATCCCGCCCGGTAGGGCAGCACGTCTGCCGATCCCAAGAGATTCTCGATTTCTGTAGTGTTGGAGCGTGCGAGCATTTCGACTCCCTTGCGGGAGTCCATGAAGGTTATGAACCCGCCAACTCCCTTTCCGTTCAGGAGCAAATTGTGTAGTTCCCTAGCGAGTTCCATCTCTTCGCCTGGTGGGGCTGCAACGTGCGCACAAATACGCTCTGATCGTGGTGATCCATCAAGTGTCTCTGGCACGACGTCAAACTGAACCCCCGTCAATGAAGCTAAATGCTCATCCGGATGTAGGATCGTTGCCGTAGCGGCTATGAACTGCAGCTCCTGAGGAGTCTCGACCTGCTTCTGCAAATGATGTCTTGCGACCTGCAACCGGCGAATCAAATAGGCAAAATTGCTGCCGAAAACACCTTCCAGTGTGTGCGCCTCATCCATTACCACTACGGCAAGCTGGGAGAGAAATTGCTTTATCACCGGCATAGCCAGCCGCGACATTAACCAGGCATGACACACGTCCGGTGTCATCACCACAATCCGCGCCTTCTGCAGGATGTTGTCGCGCTGTGTTACCAATACAGAGCCGTCGATCCGACCTATGGTTTCGTCTGGCATGCCAAGGGCCCGCGCCATGGCCCGCCATCCGCGCATTTGATCACTCGCCAATGCCTTGAGCGGGTAGAACACCAACACCCGACAGTTTGGGTTACTCAAAATACGATGGAATGCAATAGACCTGAAGATCAGGCTCTTGCCAGATGCAGTCCCCGTTGGAATGACTACATTCCGATGGTGGCCCAACGCTTCAAGAGCCGCTGCCTGATGCTGCCAAAGACCTTCGGGAGCAGTGAGTGCAAGGTATGCACCGACAGCGGTGGTGGCTAATAGCGGAGGTACCGGCGCATAAGCCGCCGGGCGTGATGGCAACACAAATCGCTCGACGACCGTCAGCCCCTCAGCGTCTAGAGTCTGTTTCAGTGTGTCGTACATAGCCCCCTCCTTGGCAAGCATGCACATCGGCGTGCAGTTGCACTCCTGACTCTAGCAGATGGCACAAAGCTATGAATTATCCGTGTTTGATCGTTCTTGGATGCCCGCCTCGGTTCGTTTTCTGCTGGTCGCGCGATAGGGCTGCTTGGGTCGGTTGCAGCCCTTCTGACAGTCAACAATCGGCCAAAAGCGGCCCGTTAAAGCGCCTACTAAACTAGGGGCTGCTCAGTGGTCCAGTCATGACAATCGGTGAGTAGAGATAGAGCGCCTTGCAATGCTTTAGCCCACTCATGCTTGCTTTCGGTAATATCCGGGATATCTCAGGATTGCCGAAGGTTAAGAAATGGACGTCATCCAGATGTCGTTATCGCTGCACGACCTTGGCCTCGCCTATCGCAAGGCCAAGGTTGACCTCTACTACTCAACCAACCCGTCGCTGTTCGACATTGCCAACTATGAAGACGACCTGAGCAAAAACCTCACTCGCCTGAAAGAGCAGATCGAAGCGATGAACGAGGATTGGGTGAAAGACCCTGCATTTCTCGGCACTTGGACGCTGGCACCAAAAGAAATCCAGATTGTGAAAGGAAAGCAGGATCAAAGTCTGATCTTTGCCTCACCGGAAGCCGAGTGGCTAAGCGCGACTGAGGTCGGTAACCATCCCACTGCCGTATTCCGCCTCATGGCCCGCTGCAGCATCGACTTTCACGTGCTGTCATCACTATGGATGATGGAAGTCGGCGATCTCTTCGACAAGCAGCTCAGCAGCAACGTCTTTGGCAGCCGCCTACGCCGCAACCGGCACGATGAGATCAACACGTGGGCCCTTGGATCATTCAAGCCCTATCTCAGACCCTTCCGTGAATGGCGCGACGGTGGCATCAAGGCGATGCGCACGGCCCTGAGCGAGAAGAAAAAAGTATTGGCACTCACAGCCGATGTAAGCAGTTTCTATCACGAGCTAAGCCCCGGCTTTATGCTCGACGATAGCTTCCTCAAATTAGCCAAAATTGAACTGAGCGAATCGCAGTCCAAACTGAACCGCCTGTTCATTTCCGCCTTGTTGGCCTGGGCACAAGAAACGCCACTACGAAAAGGTTTACCTGTAGGTTTGCCTGCGTCTGCTGTGGTCGCAAACGCGGCGCTAATCAGGCTCGACCAGTTCATCGAGCAACAAGTAGTGCCACTGTATTACGGTCGTTATGTGGACGACATTCTGCTGGTTATGGAAAACGCCAGCGATATCAAAACCACTGAGCAGTTTTGGGAGTGGATCTTCAGTCGTGACGGCGGCAAGGACCTGCTCAAAAAAGATAACGGCAGCATCCTGTTCAAACCTGGATACCTCAAAGAAGACCGCATCGCTTTTGAAAACAGCAAAAACAAGCTGTTCATCCTTGCAGGGTCTGCAGGTACTGCTCTGGTCAACGCCATTTCCGAACAGATCAACCAACGTGCAAGCGAATGGCGCGCGTTACCCGACCTGCCGAATTCGCCCAACACCGTGGCTACGGATTTGCTCAAAGCTACCAACCTTGCTGGAGAGCAAGCAGACAATCTGCGAAAGACTGATGCACTGACGCTGCACCGCGCCGGTTTTGCCCTTAGCCTTCGCAACTACGAAGCCTTCGAACGCGATATCCCCCCAAAGGATTGGCAAGCACACCGCCATGCCTTTTTCGCCGCAGTCATCGAGCATTTGCTCACCCCAGTTAAGTTTTTCGAACTGGCTCAATACCTCCCACGCATCATCCGCATGGCAACCGCCTGTGAAGATTTTGAATACCTAGACAAAATCATCAATGCACTGGGTGGCCTGATCAATAAAGTAGAGAGCGACTGCACTCTGGCGATCAAAAGCCTGGCTGCTGCCAACGTGCCAGCCGAAGCCCGACATTTATGGAAGCGATCCATCTGGGAAGTGACAGCGCAGAGCATCGTCTCTGCGTTTCCGCCCCGCCTAAGCAAATCGGGGACTACCGCCTGGAAGAACCAAATGACCGGCCATATGGAGAGCCTTGCCTTCGTCATTTGGAATAACTTCCTGGACAGGCCAACGAACATCACCAGCCAGCACATACAGAAGCTTCAAGCTCGGCTGTTCAGCTTCGATCTCGCCCATATCCCCTTGCGCTTTACAGGCCTGCCTCAGGAAATGGTCAGCCAGCGCGGTATTCCACTCCGTAAAAACCTCGCAACTTTTGACGCAGAAGAGCTATTGCCTGACGAGATGAGCGACGGCATCGCCACACTGGCGAACTGGCTCAGGCTTAAACGCGGCACCCCACCTGGACTAACCTTCGCCACTCGCCCATTCAGCCTCAATGAGCTTTACCTCATCGCTCCCACTCCTTTTGCCGCCTCCAGCCGCCAAACACTGGGGTTGGTGGTGCAAGCACTGCGAGGTTTTGAGCTGACCGCGCACAAGATGCCGCACCTCGACAAAAAGCAGGTTTTGCATATCCCGGACGGAGAACCCAATGCCAAACAGACCATCGCTGTGGCCAGTTTGGAAACCAAAGATGAAAGCTTTACCGCCGCCATCATGGGGTTACCCGATCCGGACGGCCTGCACCGTTACCAACGCATCAATCGCCTGATCAACGAACTTATCTCTCGGCCTGACGGCGCTGGTTACTTGATCCTCCCGGAAGTGTCTCTACCACCCCAATGGTTTATGCGTATCGCCGACAAGCTAAAGGGCCGTGGCATATCTTTGATCACCGGGGTGGAGTACCTCCACGCGCCGAGAAAGTATGTGCGCCACCAGGTTTGGGCTTCGCTAACGCACGACGGTCTTGGGTTCCCTTCGCTGATGCTCTATCGCCAGGATAAACAGCGTCCAGCATTCCATGAGGAGCAAGAACTCTTTCGCCTAGCAGGCCTGCAGATGCAGCCGACTCAAGAGCAACAGTGGCAAAAGCCTCCGGTAATCCAGCATGGTGATTTCCGCTTTGCCATTATGATCTGTAGCGAGCTGACCAATATTCGTTATCGTGCGGCTCTACGCGGTCAGGTCGACGCGCTGTTTGTTCCAGAGTGGAACAGCGACACCGACACATTCAACGCACTGGTGGAGTCTGCCGCCCTGGATATTCATGCTTACATCATCCAATGCAACAACCGCCGCTTCGGTGATAGCCGTATCCGCGCACCTTACAAGGAGCGCTGGAAGCGCGACATATTACGAGTCAAGGGAGGTAACCACGACTACTGCATTACAGGTGAAATCGACGTACTGAGCCTGCGCCAGTTCCAGTCCAGCCACCGCTCGCCAGCGTCAGGTTTCAAGCCTGTGCCAGATGGCTTCAACGAGGACATGGCATCGGATCGGAGAGTATTACCCAAAGGTGCCTAGACCTGACTCGATCAAGCAGGGTTTACTGTTTTTCATCCGTGCTGATCCAGAATCGCGCCTAGTTGCGCGGGCACCTCTGAACCTCATATCGGGCAGCAGTGCCTAGCGCAAATACGTCTGCTTTTGGCCTAGCGCGGACATCGCTATGCGCGGGTACATAGATTCTCAATCACCAGCAAGGATAGGAGCAGTTGCGATGGAACAGACAGAACAGATACTTGCAACGGTCCACGCGCTCCTACGTGCAGAGGGCATGAGCGAAGCGGCTGCCATCGTACGCGAGTATCCGGCGCATATTGAGCAGACGGGTTACGACAATTGGAATGGTGGTACAAACATCTGTGATGTGCAGTTCAAGCTGCCCGCTCAGGATTACGCCCGGCTAGGAGCGAAACGCAGCCAATTAGAAGAGCAAATTACAGCTCGACTGAGGACTGCTATTGAGCCTGAAACACAGGATTGGTACTCAGCCAAAATCGTGCCGGCAAGAGAACAGCGTACTGACTGGAGATCTGACTCATCAGATCTCCCCCGGCAAGTCCGCGTTAACATCTTGGATGGCCTACGTTTGGAAGATGTGGCTTGGTATGGTCAGCTCGACGACGTCGAGTTCTTGAGTCGTCTGTTCGACCTTCAGCAACTTCCGTCCACAGACAGTAGGTTCAAGGATGCGGCAGGTGATATCTGGCAGCATCGTTATAACAATGATGATTGGGAAAATGACTGGGTCTACACAGATTCTCGCTTTCAGCTGATTGACGGCCCGGTGGAACAGTTCCTACGTTTTCTCTGTGAGGTCGTGCATCCAATTGTCCGTCCCGATCGCGATGAGGCACTTAAATTAGTGCTCCATTTCAACGATCAGCTTCGATCTGCTGGTTGGGAGATCTATGAAGAGGAGCGCATTGCCGGTCGACCACGCTTTTCCTTCCGGCAGCGCAGCAGCTCGTCCCGAGCCGTTCTAAGAGCTAAGACCGTCGCAGAGGCCCTCGACGCAGGCTGGATGGCGAAGGAAATCGAGCGCCTGGAACATTCTGTTGATCGAGACCCTGCCTTAGCGATTGGTACAGCAAAAGAGCTCATTGAAACATGCTGCAAATCCATTCTGACAAAGCGGGCTATTCCATTTACCAAATCCGAGGATCTCGGCGATCTCACAAAGAAAGTCGCGAAGGAGCTGCAGCTCGTCCCAGAGGGCATTACGGATGCTACGAAGGGGGCGGATAACATTCGTTTGATTCTTCGGAATCTTACCCAACTCACGAACAACCTTGCTCAGTTGCGTGGACTATACGGCACAGGACATGGGAGAGACGGTCAACATCGCGGACTTCAGCCGCGGCATGCTCGGCTTGCTGTAGCTTCCGCGGTTGCCTTCATCGACTTTGTATCGGAGACCTTCCGCCATAGAGAAGGCTTGAACTGAATCGCCACTAATTTCGTAGACGCATCGGAATGACTGCTTTTGGTGAACTCTGCCGCTGCTGACCGGCTGCAATGGGTCGATCACTGCCCTTGATGACAGACAGCAACCGGCCAAAAGCGGACATCTTCTGATGTGTGGATCCGACTACTCGAGCCATTTGTGCTCCAGCTCAGGCCGAGCCCTGATGTCTGCGCTTTTACACACTCCGGGACGAAAGCAGACACTGAATCGACGATCCACGAACAGCTCACCAACTTCAAAAATCTGTACTCACCAATCACATTATGAGCAATTCGCCACCTCTCCCACTTAACGACCTGGCACCACTGCAACCACATGTTCCCGCATGAATTTCCGCTCTTGGTCAAAATCCCAAAATCCCACCGCCAGTTGAGTAACCTCCAAGACTACCCGTGGTTCCTCGTACAATCCTTTCACTCTGCAATACCCACCCACCTTCATCTCGTCACACTCCTGTGCACCCACCGACCAGGAGGTGCCATAGTCCATATGCTGCCTCAACCACTTCTCCGCCCGCATTGAGGCAACTGGAGTGCTTTTGATTGTTCGTTGAATGCTGTCATGCAGCGCCGTACTGGCCTGTCTGTCAGCCGCGATAGCCGGCATAAGTGCCAAAAACATAGCATTGGCCTGCAACATGGGAAGCCTTTCGTATGACTCCCAGATGCGATTTGCATGATCCGTCAGCTCGTCCCCCAGATCCCACGCGAGCCAGACAAGCAACGTCCGCAACTGCATCGACTCATCAACAGAATCAGCAGCGGCCTCGTCTACCGCAGCAAGTAATCGTGATTGCGATCCCAACAGATATTTGAGGCTCTCATTGAGCAGATAGCGGCGGTCACGCTCTTCGACGAAAGGCAGTCCCGTGGCCGCCCAGCGTTTCTGCTTGTCCAAATGGCGCAACTCTCGAATCAACGCCAACACCGCAATCAACTGGATTGGAGTAACGATCTGTCGCGATTCATCTCGACTTGCCAGCTCTAACTGCTGAACCATTTTCCTGCACAATGCCCGTGATTTTTTTGCGACTATATGCGCGATGCCAGCATCTGAAAGCTTGGCTTCTTCAGCAGGGACAATAACGTCATCCTCTGACGTTTCATCCTCCTGCCCTACCTGCTCCTCTTCGGTTCGTCCAACGTGATCGACCCCAATACTTTGCGCCTCAAGACCTTCATTTAAGCGTCGCATCAACACATCGATCAAATAGGCCAAATCACCCGACTTCAGCAGGCGCGGTTTGTGCTTGCCTTTGGTCATGTCACTGATGCTGATCGCCAGGGTATCCGGAGATGAGCCAGCTTCAGAGTTGTCCGTCCTTGCGCGATGTTCGCGCACAGCTTCCTCGATCTCTCGATTCGTCTGTTCCGCAAAAATGACTCGTTCAACACTAGCAATGAGCTGAGAAATATCGGCATCACTCGATCCCAATTCGCTAAGCGCTGAACGAACCTGATAATGCCTGGAAGATTGTGCAGTCATCTCAATGACGGAGGGATGCAGAATCATTGCACGAGCAACAGCGCAACCGTCCTCCTCCAGCAAGCAGGAGCGAATGTCGGTGGGCTCGATTGTCGTTCTGAACTCGACTTCCTTGTCGCTACAGTCGATCACATAGACTCGCTCCAACTCCTCCTGGTTAGGACCAAGTAACACCGCACTTGTGACAATGAGAGGAGCTCCTCGGAGCGTGATTCGTATCAACCCCAGCGGGTTGGAAAAACCTGAGAGGATCGGCAGACCCTCTTCTTGATACGTGTTCTCTTTGAGCAAATTCCGCTGGCGGATCTGTTCGAACGCCTCTTGATCCAGGTCAGGCAGATCGAACAGCCCACTCATCAAGGTGGCCTCTGCGGCCTCGCGGGCAAGATCACCACTCTGCAGTAGAACGGCTTCGACGTTGCCATCCCCCTCGCCGCTCATCCAGGCAGGACGACTCGGGTTCGCACTGCCACTGACAAAGATGTCGCCGGCCGCATGATCGCACTCAAAGTAGAAAACCTTCGCATGCAGATAGCCAATCTGATGGCACCACAAAGCCCTTGCATCAACGTGCCGCACCCCTTCGACGGCATAAACGCCGGGAAGCTGCACTGTCTCAGGGTCAATGCCGACTACGACTTGGGCTTCAGGCCAACGATCCTTCAACTTCCTAATAAGAAGTAACCTGGAATCAAAAAACGCCCCCAACACTGCAATCCTTCGCACCGGTTCAGTCACAAACGCCGCAACTTGATCAATGAGCGATGGGGATCCCGCTCCCTGCCCTAGCAACGCCGGCGTGATTACATGAGACATTGAGGTGGCGATCAAAGGCGTGACGAAGCGATTGATCGCCAGTGCAGATTCCAGAATCGGCGCAGGCACCTTGCCATGCTCCAGATTGATCCAGTGCCGAAGCATCTGCCAGAGCGATCTGAGAATAGCGGCACCCTCTCTATCCTTAACGCCATCCACCTCAACCCAATTGGTAATCTCGCGATTAAAGCCTAATCCGGACAGAGTAAGGTTGTGACTACCAACCAGGATCGCGGCTTTCTTCGCCCCCAGCAACAGACAGATCTTGGGGTGGAAGGCCCCACTTACCCCGATTGGCAAAAGCGTGTACGCATGGCCAGCCAAACGAGGTCGGGTCGCCCGACTCTCCCACGCGACGGCACATTGCCGACGATCCATCAGCACCACGTTATGCCGGCATCCAGCACTCACTAACTTACGTAGCAATACCTCTTCGTAAAAGGGCAGTGTTGCGTTGAAGGTGGTGATCAGCGAAGCTTCATACCCTCCTCGCTTGATCACATCCAGAATCGAGACGACTTCAGACACTGGTCACCTCCATCAGACTCCTACCCGAATCGGTGAGTCGAGTCTTACCCTCATCATCACGCATCAACAATCCCAAGTCGTGCAAGATGCGTACTGCTTGCCGGAATCTCGGCGTTGTCTGGGAGGGAGGTGGAACCTGATCGCACACAACTTCCAAACCTCGCTCCGAAGGCCGCAACTGAAAAGTTGATCGGCTTGACTGCCGAAGCTTGCGCAGTGCCACGCGCAGATGAGTATCCATGCTCCAGAGCATCAACTCGCTCATCACCTTTTCAAGAGACATCTTCTGCCAGTCGATGCAACGATCGCGAAAGCTCGTTAAATTGATTGGGTAATCCCGTAGCCACTCCTTACTTATCGCAAGCCCCGAATATGGCAGCCGACTCAGATCATCACGAGCGACGAGCATGGCCAGCAACTCAAGGCTTTTGGCGAGCAACAACGTGACTTCCTCTCCACCCGCCCACCCGGCGATCAACTGCATACCGAGTTGAATTTCATGTGCCGCGTTTTCCCAGTCAGCTAAGTCCGGTCCATGCACCCTTGTGTGAGTTACCAACGCCTCGAAGCTCGTATTCCCTAAAGCATTCACCACTTCAGCCATGCTTTCAGAGTGAGCAAACCAATTGGCGAATGATTCAATCGATCCAAACACCTGGCGTTGATCGGACGTCAGTGACTGTAGCTCCTGCAAGCAAATGGCAAAGATGGTCTGGAAAGCGACTGATAGAAGATCGTTACGTACGTATACGACCCAATGTGCGCAGGTACTCTGCAGTGCCTGAGGAATAACCCATGGCTCACCCGCTGGCAACGTGCGGGTATACACACAAGCACGGAAATTGTCCTCAGTAAGATCCCGACCACCCGGCAGTGCATCCACCAACTGCTGGATCAATGCCAGACTTCGGCGACGCTGCTCGCCCTCTTCCGCGTATGCACGTTTGTTGTCGAAAAAAATATCGGTGAGCTGCTGGCACTCCGCGAAACTTGAAGGGATATTGCAAGCGCAAAAGCCACTAAGCTCATCCAGATCCGCCAGAGTGACTTGATCCCCCTCGACTATCTCCCAGAAACGTTGGCCTGGAATGTCCGCATCGAAGTTTTTCGCCAGCAGCTCGCCGTACTCCTCGCTGTAAGTGGCCCATGACGTTGTGGAAGACTGCATGATCATCAAGTTGGCCAAGGTGCCAGCGTAATACTGAGAAAGACCACCCAACTTATTCACAAAGTAACGGTCCGCAGAGTTCTCGGTCGTTGCGTACTTCGACAAACATAGAGACTCACTGGCCTTCAAACGAGCCAATGCCGGAACGAGCTTGATGCGCCCAACCATCGCAATGCCATGCTGCTCACCCTCTTGATCACTGACCTGCGAGTGTCGCTCGGCAATCAAAGTGAACAGGCAATCTGCCCGCCGGAAACGCTCAACAAAATGGGCATGGTCGTCTTTCAAATAGCGTTGGTCATAAGACCAGACCAGCCAAGGGTAGAAAGAGTAGTAGCGCGCCCGATCAGTAACGTTGGTGATGCCTGGAAGCAACTGGCTATAGATCATCCCACAGGGCGCCTGAGTACCCAGATGATCGATTCCGGTGCTCGCATAAGGCGGTTTCAACCAGCCAGTGGTGAGCTTCATTGACGATTAATCCTTCAATACGCCTGGTAGCTTTTGAGGAGGGAGCGGTATAGTGGCATAGCGCCACAAAAAATGACTAGGAAGTACCGTTGAAGTATCTGCTCGATCTGTTCAAAGCCTATGCCGCCACACTGCTACAAGTCACCATCACCCTTGGCGTGATCGTGGTTTTCGCCTACTGGGCCCTCATCATAAATTTTTACCCGACCGGCATAACGATAAGTGAAAGCTTGCTCTTCGTTTTTGCCGCCTTGATGTTCGGACTTTTCTACGGTCTCTGGTATCTGCTCGCACTCGGTGCAGTTCACGGAGTCTTCCATTGGCGCTCGGATCAGATCAAGTTCGACAGCGGTCTCTTTATTCTCGGCATCGCGTTGACATCGGTACTCGGCATCGCCGCTTGGGCTGCTCACAATGTGAAAATATTGGCTCCGCTACTGGGTGCGATGATCCTTTTGATCATTCCCTGGTACTGGAAGCCCCTGCCGCTTTACACACCAGTTGCGCAAGTGCAAAAAAACCAGCGCCTAAAAATTCTGATCGTACTGATTGCAATCGTTTTGCCGATGCTCTTCGTACCCGATCTCACAGCCAACATCATTTCGAACTCAATGCAGCGCCTCGGCTTCCGGCAGATGGATGTATCGCTGAGCCTAGATACAACCAACCAAAACATCATAAAGAGCGTAGTGGATGAGTTAGATCTCACGCTACATAGCTGCGGCAACAGTAGTCACCCTGAACAGGTTGTGCACCATGTCAACGTCCTCTGGCATGGAATGGGCGAGCGCACTCTGATCGAAATGCCATTTCTGACCGACAGCAGCGGATCGGCATACCAATTCGAACTAAACAGATCGGGAGTGAATGTCATTCGCCGCCCGGACAACAAGGGCGGCATTCCATTGTGCTTTACGCTAGGCAATGACTTGCTGTTCGAAAGTTTTGCTTCCACCCTGACGCCAGATGGCGACGCGGCTCTTACAGCCTTTGCAGAGAAAGTAAAAACCTATCTGGAAGAGTCCAAGCGCAAAGTCATCGCAGTCACCGTCACCGGTCACAGTGATCGGAACCCAGTGCTTGCTTCTAACGATAGTAATCAGAAGCTGTCACGCCGCCGGGCTGAGAGTGTCGTCGAAAAACTCAAAACCCTTGGCCCCGAATTGCAGTTAAAAATCAAGGCGGCAGGTTCTCACATGCCGATCTCAACCTGCGCACGCAATCTGCCCAAACAAGAACTCAAGGAATGCTTGGCAATGGATCGCCGCGTGCAGATCGTTATCCAAACGAAGGAGATACAGTAACGGGCTTGAAAAAATTAAAGGGCGGGCAATCCCCGTCCCATAGATTCTGCGGGCGCGGGAAGAACGCTATCGACGAAGCGCAAACCTTTGACTCCGTAAAATAGGGAACACATGAATAAATGGTTGAAGAGCCGCGCTATGTGGCTGACAGCATTGCCGGCTGTGATAGTTCTCGTATCGGTACTGGAGACGACAGCCACCATCTCTGGCCCACTTCTACCATACCTGTTTCCACCTAAATCACCCGACGGCATCAATCCAGCACTTCTTGGAAACTGGTACCAGGAGTTCGAGTTTCCAGACCGTGGTTTCATCGTCCATTTCCAAGGCACCATCCAGTACTTCACGAACAAGACCTACAGGGTCACCGGCGACTTGAAAGCGATCAGTACCGTACCGGGTATTCCATTCG
This sequence comes from Pseudomonas sp. Pseusp16, assembly GCF_047324915.1. Taxonomy (NCBI): domain Bacteria; kingdom Pseudomonadati; phylum Pseudomonadota; class Gammaproteobacteria; order Pseudomonadales; family Pseudomonadaceae; genus Pseudomonas; species Pseudomonas sp. Pseusp16. The sequence goes on from NZ_CP168522.1 coordinate 2,617,649, forward strand.
TCATCCACTACGACTATGACGGAAATGGAGAGTGGCAAGCGACCAACACTGAACTCGTGATAAAAGCTCTAAACGTCAAGGCACCAGCATCTCGCGTAGACCGCGGAGGAACGACCATTCCAGCCAGCGATATTGGACTACCCGCAGACAGCCCTGCGCTGGACCTTGGCCCAAAAATCATGCTCGCCCAGTCACAACGATATGACATTCGCAGCACAACGAAGGACAAGATTGTCCTAGAGACCAATGGTCTGTACGAAGATACGTTCATGATCAATATGACGCGTACCAAACGCACCTATCTGCGATAACACATATACGCCAAGTAAATAACTGTCGCCGACTGACGTCGCTGAAGCATTCTCGTATTTCGGCTAGTGGAGCGAAAAGCATTGTGATCGGCCTATTCAAAATCCCGCATTGATCACATGCTGGTAGCACGCAAAACCGCTGGTTACAGACCGTCTGTAAAGACTGCAATCTGGAAATGCGAAGAACCAAAAGCCGCCCGTGGAGCTAAACAATAGGCAAATCTAGGTCATCCACGATGGCGAAATACAAGAAGAGGCCGGCGTACTCCTCAGCTGCTTCGTGGAGTCAATTCTCTGGTTCGTTGACCAGCCAGTAAGCCTTCGCTGCCCCTCCCTGCCTCGCGTAACTGATACAGAACGCCATAAGATCACTCAGGTGAGCATTGATCGCCGAGCGGCGAATGCCAGGCTGAACGCCGATCACGGAAAACGTGAGCTTGGTGGCCGGTGTAGTTTTCAACAGCTGAGTAACGTCAGCTCTGTTGCCGCGAACAAAGTAGGAGGGTGATGTGTGCCTTGGAAGCATCCTATCTTCCATGTGCTGAAGAATCGTCGGCACGTTGCAGTAATAGACCGACTTGACCAACTGTCCTGCCACCTCGTAGACATCACCCACACGGCCTCCACTTGGTGGCCCACCCGCACCTTTGCAGTGGTAGAAGCTAACGTTAACCTCATCCTCAGCATTCTTGGTTACGCAGATATAATCGGCGGCCTCCCCCGCCCTGTGGTCGTAGAAGAGTCCTTGAACATCCGGCAGGTTGACCAGGTGTCGCTCCAGGTGCTCCTGCACGGTCAGGTTTCCGGCGAGCAGGGCTCGCTTTCGCAGCGTCTCGGGGGATTGATCCTGGGGTAGAAATTCGATGTGTATGCCACAGCCCCTCCAGTCGATGATCTCTGCATCGCCAGGAGCCAAACGTTCGGTTTGCAGCAACGGTGCGGCCATCAAATTCATCCCCTCAAAGGATGATTTGTCGGCGGCGTAGAACACTGGACTGTGCTCGCAGAGCCAGTCCGCCATTGCAACCCAGGAGTCGTGGGCAGACTCGATCTCGATGGAGACGTCAGGATCCAGACACGTCACCATTAGTGCGTTTGCCAAGTGAAATCGCATTGGCACTACGCCGAAGGCGCTAACCAGCGAAAAGGCTAATTGCCCCGCCTGTATGTCGCACTGAAAGTTCTGGATGTCCCACTCAACCAATCTCGAATATTGAACGCGCTGCTGGGCGACAGCCCGAAAGCGTACTTTCGGGTTGTTTTTGAAACCGCTTTTAGGCCAGTTCGCCGCTATGACCACATCTGGTAACCGACTCAAAGGCTTGCTAGAGCGCACGATGTCTAACTGGGTTGCGCTAAAAGGTGCATTACCGGAGAGGCGTCCGTTCAGGGTTTGCACCCACTCAACGAAATCAAGGATCGAGAGGCGCTGATTGCTCCATATCCGGGAACTGCTGCTTGCGCCAATCGTTTCCTTGACCTGTCCATTCATACCGCTGCCGAAGAAGTGTCCTTGGGAGAAGACTCGACTGTCGCCGGCTGTCACCGCCCTCTCCGCCTGGGGGCCAGTGAGGGTTCGATAAGTCTCTCCCTGCGAGTTGAACGTCGTGTTCTTCAGCCCAACGTTGTAAAACTTGACCTCCTCCAAGCCCGCGCGCGCCCTGCTGGTCTGTTGGTAGCTGAGCGGTCTGCAACCACCGGGAGAAATCGTATCCATGATGCAGAGGTAAAGCTTCTCCGTTCGACGGGTCGACCCTATGTAGCAGAGTTTTGCAGCCTCGAAAAACATCAAGAGAAACACGTCGTGACGCACGTCGATCAGAGCATCAGAGATGGCCCAATTGGGAGACGTCTCGTCTGCCGTCAAAACCAACGAGATTGTCCCATCTTGGGTTCCCCACTGCTTCACAATCCGCAAATGCCGCCCAATCGTGGAGTCAAGGAGCCCAAAACTCGGTGGCTCGTCACACTCGAAAACACGTACATGGGCATACAAGTTAAAGGACAGTGGCGAGACAGATTCATAGTCAGATTCGGCAATCTTCCTCACAGGGAGCCTTTCCATAAACTCCTGTTCCTCCAGAGATCCCGCCAGTTGAGCGACCGCAGCCTCATCAATCATCTGCGCAAGATTTACGCCTTCCTTGAGAAGAGACGCTGTTGCTTCCTTGATACGGAAAGTTGGTGCAATCAGCGTTGGAGGGCCTGTAGTTTCGTCCACACGGGCGAAACGTCCAATGAATTGAATTGTGGGCACCAGAGACTGGTGGGGAGCATGGAGCGCCGCCACCTTGAGTTTCGGAAAGTCATAACCCTCCCCGAACATGTCCACGCAAACGATCGCTGCCAGTGTACCGTTGATCAGCCTTTCCTCAATCGCCTCCTGCTGACGCTTCGTAAGTTTGCTGCTAATGGCCTCGACCGCTATGCCCAGGCCTTGATATAGCGGCACTAGATCCTGCGCGGCCTTGATAGTCCCTGCGCGTATAAACAGCCTATGATCGAACCCGTTTGCCCTGTCCTCGTTAAGCTGCTGAACAGCCGCCCGAGCTATGGCTTGATCAACGTGTTCATCATCGAGTTCGTCCTCGATCGGCGCCGCACAGAAGTTAATTGGCTCAAAGGCCCCCTCATCGACAGCCCGCATTACGGGATATCGATAAACGAGCTTCCCTGGAATGACGCGCCCATCTCGTCGAAAGGGCGTTGCCGCGAGAAACAAGAACCGAGCTTTTGTGAAGTGTTCGACGTAGGCCATCCAGGAATCGGCCGGGGCATGATGCGCTTCATCGAAAATCACAAGATCGAAGAAATCCGGGGGCGCACCAGGGGCTAGGTCGGGGGATGAGCTTGAAGGTGTCGAAACGACGACGTCGTAGGTTCGAAGCGATTGCCATTCTTCAAGGGACTGAGTACGGCCGATATGCAGGTGCACGTCAGGAAGCGGACAATCTTCAGCCAGCGCTCCAATCCGTCGGAGCGTGGACATGACCGAAATATGTGAATGCACCTGATTTCTCAAGGCACTTGAAGGTTCCACTATCAGTACACGCGCCGGCCCCAGCAACATGGGAAGCGCCATCATCAAGGAGGTCTTTCCATAGCCTGTGGGCAAACAGACGATGGCAGGGTCGTCCTGTACGGAGAAATGCGCCAAAACGGAGTGCAACGCACCCAGCTGCCCAGGTCTGAATCCATGATTGGGAGTACGCTGCTGTTGAAACAAATTCAGCGTCCCCGCTTGCTCAACAAAAAAATTCGGCACCGCAATCCCTCCTTTGGATCCGGTTGAAGCGTACTCTGGTGCCGTTTTTGTGCAAGTGATAAGGGGTGTGGATGGGTTTCGGGGCAAGTGAATTCAGCACCGACGACGGATTACCAGCGGTCTGCAAGGTTCTCCACTGGTTGGCGTGCCTGAGTTCAAGCAAGCCGAAAATCCGACTTTTTCAACAGAGTCGGCCGATAGCTGCCTCTTGGAACCGATTGAACCTAACCTAAGGCGGCCAGTCGTCCACAAATCTAGGAACCACACCCCGGACCGAGTGGCGCCTGAATATTACCGGAAGACTATTCCGTACCTATGCTGGGGCATGGCTGTTACGAGGTGCTTGCATCGGCTTGAAACACAGAATCGAGCGGTGTGTCGGCGCGCTACGGTGGATTCTACTCTTTTAGAATCGCTTGATGGATCAAGTCGGCCCAAATACATGGTTACTTCAAACCATCTCTGGTAGGTCTTTTTTTGACCAATCGAAAGGTTCGTCTACCATCTACCAAACATTAAGGATGAGAGGAAAAAGCCATGGCTGGATATGAGCTTTTGCAGCTTATCGTGATCGGTGTCATTGCCGGCGCATTTGGGCAAGGGCTACGCACGATCGTCGGCCTCAAGAAGGCGAGCGATGAAGCAGCGGCAGAAGGAACGACACTTCGCTCGGAAGGGCTGGACGTTTCTCGTTTAATCTTCAGTCTCTTTATTGGGGCGATCGCTGGCGGCATCGGCATCCTCACCATAACTGGTTTCCAAGCAAGCGCCGCTATCAATATCTCTGCCGAGATGTTCTTCGGTGTTGTGGGTATTGGCTATGCGGGTACCGATTTCATTGAGGGATTTGTCCGCACACAACTACCGAAATGGGGGGGGCAACCACTTGTCCCGACCATGAGTCCGCGCTCCCTGCATTCTACTACCGAGTTCTTCACCACCATCTCAAGCACAGACCGAATCAAGCAAAGCTGCGAGAAGCTTTTGAAAATCCCTGAAAACGCTTCCGATTGCTCAGGTTTCGCCAAGGCAGTAGCTCAGGAATTTGCAATCACATTGACCGGACAGGCCAATGACATTGTCGGTCAGTTGACCTCAGCCAATGGCTGGACAGAATTGGGATCGGATGCTCAGGCTGGACAAAGAGCTGCTGCAGCTGCCGCAAGAGGCGAGTTCGTGATCGGAGCGCGGAAGGAGACGGGTAACGGACACGTTGTGGTTGTTGTAGCAGGCTCCCCCCTCGCACACGGAAAGTACCCGTTTGCCTACTGGGGCAAGCTCAATGACCCGGCGAATGCCGGATTCAACAAGACGGTGAACTGGGCCTGGGACCAAGCTTCTCGCGATAGTGTTACCTACGCCAGTCGGGGCGTCGTTTAGGTGGGGCGCATCCGACGTTTTATAGGGCCAGGTCTGGTTTACATCTGAGAAGTGCAGTCCTCGAACTGGATAGCAAAGCACATTGGCATAGATTTAGAGACTAGGATTGGCGTCGTCGCTTACTTTTTAATATTGCGCAGCGCTAGAAAGAACAAACCCAACAGAGCAATTTCATCCGTATTTCGTTGTTAGAAAACGACCTGCCGTTCTTGGTCGGTTTACACAGACGTCAATAACAGCCTGACCGAAGCTTGCCCGCTATTTAGAGAAACGATGGTGGCGAACATTTCCTGAGTTGGAACGGAGGCGATAATGAAGAACGGAGTTCTTTTTGCTGTGGTCATGGCAGTGGCTTTGACCGGATGCACAGCAAGACTTACTGGTGGAGTGGATGCACTGAATCAGCGCATCGCTTATCTGGGTTTGAACGACAAGAACTGTTGGAACCCCGACAATCAGGAATCAGCGCGCTCCTGTCAGCTTGATGTTGGAGCCGGGATGAGGATCCGCCTCGACTCAATTGCCCTCCCCTCCGGCAACGAAAAAGTAGAGCAACAAACCCTCCCTTCGTCGTACACCTACACGGTGCCTGATGTGGATGGAGCGATGGCCGACGGCCTCGCTCTTGGGCGCGAGAATGCCTTCTTCATGACAACGTTGCTCTCGATGTCCGAACAGGATCGCGATGATCCGGGCGCGTGGCAGCTCATGTATGGCAACGACAGCGAATCCTATTCCAGTCGAGTGAAGACTGCGCCAGGAATCTATGCCACCCGTATTCTCAAACCATTTCTGGAAAAGATGCGTGTCGACTATCAGTTTGTAGAAAAGAGCGGTATCCCGAAGAGAACCACGTCTCAACTCGCAAAGCGTGTGTTCTGCTCCGCCGATGTGCAAGATCCTACGATAGGAAACGGCCTTGCGAGCCGGACCCTGCATGTGACACTCCCCGCTGGAAATGACGGTCCGCGCGCTATTGCCATTGGATCGGACGACTGGTTTTACGCCGACCAAGTTGGTGTCATCGATGCAAAACGGGGAAGCGAATTTATGAGGTACACGCTCTCGACGCCCGCGCGCGCGCGCAACAATATCGAACTAAGTATCGCCGTTCGCCTGAGCAGCGAGGAGGGAGTACGTTATGTCCCGCCATGCACCACGGTCGCGGATATAGAGCGCATGTTCGGAATCGAGATTGTTGGCCTGTGGCGAGAACAATCCAATTTTACGATGAAGGGCAAAGAGAGCGACGCAACCGCTGACGGACTCATCACGTTGAGAGGGAGCGATAAATCGACAGTGAGCCCCGACGGTTATTACTCCATCGAGCTGCGTTCTGGCGCGACAGCGGCGCCCGGCGGCAAGCTGGTCGACGCAACCAATCTCTGTGCAGAGATGAACGCTTGCCCGGAAAGCGTGCTGCTCGCACACCGCGACGTCCTGCTTGTAGGCCATCGCAAACAGATCCTTGGTTCCTTCTGGGCTCAATAACGCATGGGCGGGGAAAGGAGTTCTATGTCCACTATTTCACTTCTCGGTCTCGATCTCACCGTCAAACAGGACGGAACGGTCACTCCCCCTGCGATTCACGGCCTCACGGTGAACGCTTGGGTCGTGCACATCGCCGATAAAAAACTCAGGGCCGACCTCGAACTCCAGGTCCAAGCCTCATCCACAAAGATCATCATGCGCGCCACGATGCATGTTGTGAAAAACGGTGGTACCTGGCGTCTCGAGGATGGCGTTCCAGAATCTATCAGTCGCCTGACGATCGAGCAAAATGGCCAAGGAAGCGGCACCCTTTCGCTCTCCGTCCCCCCGCTGCAACTCGCAGGCAATGCGACGGCAAAGAATGCAGTTACCGTGAAGGGAGGCTGGATCGGGCAAAGCTTTGGCTCGGTGGCAACCCACATCCTGAAGCCCAGCGAACTACCCTTGGAGATAAGTCTGGAGAAGGGCCGAGCCGTGCCCAACCTCGGCGCGATGTGCATCCAACTGGAAGAAAATTTCTGTGCCGCGCAGACAGGGATCGTCGCTAAGCGTCCGGACGGTATAACAGCATGGTTGTTCAAGCGCAGGCATATCTCTCGCGCGCATACTCTCAATCTGTCAGCCACCATCGGAACATTGCAACTCGAGTTCGATTCGCAGCCGGCCAAGTTCGGGTTGCCGCTCAATGCGGATATCCACGACCGGGCAGCCGCTGTGTCTGCCGAAAATCCAGTATGGGTTCCGATTCGGGCGGATAACTATCGGCTGATCACCGATCTGGAGCGCAACGGCAGCGGCACGATTTTGTCGGCCGCCACCTTGGCCGGATCAGGCGGAGCCGGTGGCCCGACGATGACACTGTTCGGGCTTTTGTCGGCAGACAACAAACCGATCGAAGTAGAACTGAGTCAGCCGCTGTCCTTGTCGGCCAGACTGCATCAAAACAAGCAGATTGGCTCATTGCTGGTCGCGGCGTCACTTCCCACCGACAAAGGTGTTCGCGTCAAGCTGGCGTGCGGAGCGGTTCACGGCTTACTCGCCAAGGCGCGCGTAGAGTCGAAAGGAGTCGCCCATCTCTGCTGTGAGCATGAAACGCAATCCCACGCGTTCCCCGGCGCAGTGTTTCCGCCTGTCGCATCGCGGATGCTGCGCGATGTCACGTTGCCGTGGATCGAGTTCGATACCTGTCTTGAGCACCCCAAGGCGGGCGATGCTTACACGGCGGGCTCTGAATCTGTAGACGTCTGGAAGTTCGCGGACGGCAAGATTGGCCTCGCTTTAATTGCGGACAATCTCGCTCGTCACGCGGTAACCACAACGAACGATGTCCGCCAACTGTACTACGCCCACCTAAATGCTCGCGCCGCCACGTTGTCGCATCAGCTGGGTTCTGCCAGGCACGATACCTCGCTAATCGAGAGTCCGGCGGGCGGAGTACAAAGGATGACGCTAACGCAGCTCTTTGCGCCAGAAACACACTCCGCGGTAACAGTCGCGGTCGCGTCCGTGAACGTTCAGGCAGACGGTTTGCAGCCCGCAGCCTATGAGGTCATTCGCGACTATGGCTTGTTCAAGGTTGAGGTAAAAATTCCAGCGGGAAAAGCGCCCGACTACCTGATTCTCCGAAAATCAGGCACTGCCGACTTCATAATCCACCCGCCAGCCAAACCCCTTGCGCCAGACTCGCACCGATTCCCTGAGTTGAAATTCGAAATGCCAGTGGCTCACGATGAGCCCGCAACCGATCTTCCGCTCGCCGTGTTGAAACTCAGTGAACGCTACTCGCTTAAAGAAATTTTCGAGCGAGAAAGCCTTGGTCTCAAGCCAGTTCGCGATCTCGAAATTCAAGGGCGTTCAGCAGACTTTCTGAACGACGTGGTCGATCACCCCATCAAAGCCAAGGCCTGGCTCGGACTCATCCTCTTCAACCTGGATTTCGTTTTTTCCGACCATCCAGTCATTCGGTCGTTGCTGCCCGCTCCTCCTCCAGGCATCCCCCCTACTCTCCGCTTCCGCTACCTCGCCCTTACTCCGTCGAAGTCAGGCGATGAGAGCGGCACCAGTCTTAACGGACGGGTCTGGTACCAAAACCAAGAGGATCCGAAACTGCCTGCCCAGAAGGACGACGACGATGAGACGACCTACAGGTTCGATTATGTCGACGCCTTGTGGCGCGACAGTCGGCTCGTGCGCTTCGATGCCGGAGCAACGCTTTCTTTCCAAAGTGTCTTCGGTATGCAGTACCCAAAACATAAGGGGCAGCCCAAAGATTGGAGGAGTGTCAAGCTGCGTGGACGCCTGGAAGTTCCCCCCAGGAACGAGGGGGAGCCGCGTATCCGTTTCAGGGGTGAGATCGAACAAGAGATCGCACTTCTTGAGCCACGCAACCCGCCCGGCCTCATTGAACAAATATGGTTTAAAGGTGCGGAAGTCGTTTACGACCCGGAAAAAGGAGCGCGGATCGATTTTGATGGAGACATCAAGCTTGGCAAGCTTGATCTTGATCCAAAGTTCAACGATTTCTTCAACGTCGACTCGGGGGGTAACGGACGGATCTCATTCGAGAGGCTAGGCATCGGCCTGCCCAAAACAATGAGCCTGGATCTCAGCTGGCTACGGATCAGCTACCCCGCCATCAAGCTCGACGTCAACGTTCCGCATTTTCAGTTGTTCAACCTGCCGCAGCTTGCCCTCAAGATCCGCCGCATTGGAGTCGATTGGGAGAATAAGTTTGGGTGGGAAAAGACATTGGTTCTGAAAGGTTGGAAGGCCGCCGATCCAAAGCGCATCTTCCTCGTCGACATTCGCCTCACCGCCGCCGATCTGCCGGAACTGGCAGGCAAGCTTTTCGACAAACTGAACCTCGACTTCTCGCTCGGCCTTGGACAGGTGCTGTCGGGACCCGATTTCGGCTTCTCGCCCGACGCTTTACAGATCGGACTCTCCGCCGCCGGCTTCGATAATTTCCATCTTGATCTCGCCCGCATCCTCGAACTGCATATCACGAAGCTGGTGCTCGAGAAGAAAACCTACAAGGACGGCATCGAAACGCCATGGATCATCATGGAAGGCGTCGAACTGAAGATTCTGGATAAAACCATCCTCTCGGATCTCACGCTTGCATTCTTCTCAGTGCCGAAAACCGGACGCCGTGGATTTGTCTGCTTCTTCGGTAACCCACTGGATGGAACAGCGAAACCTGCGCCACCGGGGAACAACTTCCTGGACTTCTCCTGGCTACTCGTCGGTAACAATTTGACGCTGAATAAAGCGCTCGCGAAGGACCTGATCAGCATTGACACCGATATCAGCGAATGGAGTTCTTCGGACGAAACCAGAACCAGCATCGCGAAAGCGATTCAAGACGAAAGTATCTTCCCGCTCGACATCAACCAGAATGCGGAGCCTTGGTTGTTCGCCGCCGGCTTTTCGGTTCTGAAAGGTCTTCTGGACGGCAAATTCCTATTCCAGGATCGGGCTTTCTACGGCCTGATGTTGCGCGGCACGCTGTTCGATGAATGGTTCGGCTACCCCTTCGCGATTTCCTGCCTCTATTTGAAGCGCGAGCGACCCGAGGAAGACAGCTTCATCGTTTCCTTTACGGTGCCAGCGGTCCAGACAGGCTCGTTTCGCTTCATGGGCGGTGTGGTGTCGGTCGAGATCGCAGCGAATGGCAGCTTTGTACTCGATGTCGGTTTCCCGTGGACGACACCCAACGGAATACGTGCATGGAACCGGACCTTCGGCGCTATCTGTACGCCGTTTCAGGGTTCTGGCGGCCTCTACGTTCGATATCGCAAGACAACAGACGTCCACACCACCGACAAATACCTTATTTTCGCCGGTGGCTACGCGCTGCAGGCGGGTCTGGGAGCGAGCTTTGGCGGTGGGATTTTCGAGGTATGGGTGAGAGCGGGGATTTACGTCGTCGCCGAAGGCGCCGTGGTGCTCGACCTTGACAACAAAGCTCTCAAAGGGCTTAGGCTCGTCGGTGCAGTCGGAATTCTTGTAGAAGGTCATGGGTCGCTACGCTGGTGGATCATCTCGGCGCATGTCTCCGTGATTGCTCAGGCGGAAGCGCGTGCAACCCTTCTCTGGGGATTGGATCCGGAAAACGTCAACCTCCCCAGAGTTGACGATGTCGCTTTACAGCTGGACTTCATGCTTTCCGCGCGCGCGTCAGCAAGTGCCTGTATCGGCTCAGGCTGGTTCAAGGTTTGCCGCGGCATCAGCACTTCAATCTCGATGCCATTCAGGCATCGCCTCGTTCTGAGGTAAACAATGAGCCGCCCTCTTCTTCTGATCGCCTCAGACCTCTTCTTTGCCGACTGGGGGAGCCCTGCCAGAGGCGGGTTGTGGCTCTCTTTCCGGCCGCATGTGATCATTGGCGACGTCAACCATCCCGATGCATTCGAAGAAGACTTCAAGGACTGGATCGTCGCCGGCCATACCGGCAATGACGTCGACTACAAGATGGTCTCGGAAGTCGTAGTGCCCCCCCCTCCCGCACGCTTCCAGCCGGTTACGTTTCCCAGCGATGTGGACATAAAAGTTGCCATTCAATACGACGGCGGAGCGTGGTCGGAAATCGACATCGTTCAGCGGTCGAAACGCCTGAGCGTCGTCGATCCCGACGGGCTTTACGAATTGAATAAACCTGGAGTCGACGGCGAAGGTGAGAACAAAATCGAGTCCGAACCCCCTCAGCCTCCGAAACAGGGGAAGGCGTTTGCCTATGGTTACATCGAGAGTCTCAACGATGCGCTGAGGAAGAATGCGCCGCTTGAGACCCTAGCTGACGAGATGATGCGCGCTCAGACACTCGGTCGAACATTTCTCGCGACTGATGCGATGATCGCGGGAGTGTCGACAGACACAGCCATCATTCCGATTGTTGCACCACAAAAAGGGGTCACGGCCGCAAGCCTTCATAGTCTGCTTGGCCATACATTACGCCTGGGGGCACGATCCGACCTCGCGAAACTGAAAACCGTCACCGACCTCAAGATCACGCTCGAGAGCGCTGGTGTGGTATTGAAAGAGTTCCGTTTTTCAACCCTCGTTACACCAGGGCAGGACAGCATCGCAAGCTTCTTCGCCGCTCTCGATACACAGTTTCCCGGCAAGGTGGACCTGAACTGGATGCCGGATCTTGCCAGGCGCATCTACGTAAACGACGGGCTGACGACGTTTCCCTATCGCGCCGCCGGAGAATGCTTCGTGCGCCGCCGCGAAGCCGCGCCCGGCATGCCCGAGAATGACCTCTCTCTGGCTGATGTCCGGCGCTTGAGGGTCGATGTCCGTTTGCCAGACCAGTTGAGCGCTCGCACGCCATCAACTGCGTCCGGGCTCTCGGTGATTCCGCCTCTGCTGGAGTTTCGGCCATTTGTTGCGCTGCAATGTCGGCTGCGTCTCTATCGCGGTTTCCCCAAGACAGCTGGCCCGAGTGGTTTCGCGCTCATGCGCCTGATACCCCATGCCGAGGATCGTGCCGATTTCCTCGCGGAACTGAATCGCGTGATACACGGCTTGGATTGGGCCGCGCAACAGACGAGGCTACACCAGTTCTTCATCGATGAGGTTGACTGGGAGAACGAGAACGACCGTCCCTTAAGCGAAAAGCCCCAGTTTGTCTTCTGGGGAGAGCTGCCTTGGGATGCTATCAACGGCGATGCACTGCCGACACTGCTGTTCTTTGTAAAACCAGAAGCGGACGCCGACTTGAACGGCAACGGGGTCACGCTACTTATCGGCAGATCCACACGACTGACCGCACTGCAGCGTTCTGCTGATCCGCCCTATTGGGAGACTCGATATCCGATACCTCCTGGAGGATCGAATAACAAGGAGGAATTCCATCGTCTCAAACTTGTCACTCCTGTGCCGAAAGACGAACAAAAGTACCTGATTCCGTCGATAGGATTGGCGGGGGACATCACTTTCCACTTCGCCCAATCGTCAAGCCGTGTCGAGGCCGTGGCAAAGGTCACTTACCCACTCATCCACGACAAACACGAGGCGATAGAAACGGTCACGCCGTCCGAAGAGTTCCAGGACGATCTTGTGAGTTACGTCAATTTGCGGCTTTCCGGCCATGTTTCAAGTGAACCGGTTGAGGATCTGACCGGCCGAGGAAACCTCTATCCTGTCTATCAGGAGGACTTTGCGAACGCGAAGTGCCGATTGCACACCTATCACTTTTCGACGGCAGCCAGTGCGATGACCACCGATGGAAAGGAATTGGATCTCCATTCGATTCCAGACCATTTCAAGGCGCTGTATGACCGCGCATCATCGCAGTCTACGGCCTACACCCTGTCACCGCGTCTTGCCCACGTACTCGGGCCGGAGCTGGATGGACACAACGACATCTCCGGTGCGACGCAGGTCATGCTTCCAGACCTCCACGTTGCGCGCCCGCTCGACTTTCCCATCAACATGGCCACGACTGTCAGCACCAAGGTTGAAAGCGGCACGAGTCAGGAAGCACTCAAATTCCTGACGGTAAGATTCTCGAGCCCGGCAACCGCGCCATACACAGAGGACGAGGTCGCCACACTGATTTTCAGACAACGCTTTTTGAAAGCGAATAACGTCGGCGCGAACACTGATCGACAAGCACTTTTTGTCGAGGCCTGGAATGCGGTGGCCGAGCTTTGCGCGGCGGACAAGATTTTTCTCGCCCCTTACCTCGTCCGCTACGATTTCCGTTCCGGTCTTGGCCGGGAGGGCAAGTTCAGGTTGGGAGATTCCCTACAGCCGGTGGCACGTGGCCAATTCGCTCATGACATCAAGACAGCGGTGCAGAGCAAACTCTCCAGGCTCTACAGCATTCCCAACGACGCCATCCCGGAAGATGATCTGGAACTTCAGGTGGTAATGAGTCGTAGCGGTGACGCGAACCGCATCTACCGGCTTTCAAACGCGGTCGAGTTCCGGCTCGACATCGAGCGGCCGGCGGAGAAAATTCCCGTCGGGGGGCCGTCTTCCTGGACCCTGGTGCGTCTTCTGACCACGAAAGATGACGGTGAGCCGTTGCCGTTGGACGACACTTACGATCATGAAGGTCGCTTGGTGCGCAACGTCGACACAACGGACCCGGATGATTCGCGGATCAAAGCAGGGTTCGCAGACTGGCTTGGCAATCTCAAGAATCGATCGGATGGCATCGACGCAGACAGCTCGGAAACGGCCGAGACACGGGTTTTTCGCAGTCTTCTTGGCGGAAGCGCGGCGAGTAGCGCTGATACCAGGCTCTCGCCGCAAGATGTTGTAGACGTTGACGACTGGATCGTGCCCGAGGGGCCGGTTGACCCGGCACCAGGCAAAGCACAAGTCACATTGATGCCGATCGGATTCCGGCCACTCCAGTTTCATCCCCTCTTTGGCGCGAAAACCGACACGATGTACCGTCGTTACCTGCAGTGGATTGGATGCCTGATCAACTGCAGCAACATAGAGCTCGCAGGGGCCAACACGGCGCCAGACTGGTCGCAATACTTCAAGGCGCTTTATGATTACGGGCAGGATGCTCACGGCTATTCAGCACTTATGGATAATCTCGCCGCGCTGGCGTGGCCGATGCACGATCCGGCTTGCGTCGACCCCCAGGACAAGCCGATTTTTCCAACAGCCATTATCGATCTGGCGCGAGCGACGGCGACCGGGGGTGTTGTCCGGGCACAGTTGGTCACGCGTATCGCAATGGACTTCAAACGCGATCCAAGCGTATTTTTCGACTCTAAAGCCTATCTCTACTCCTGCCTCGCCGGTGATGAAGCGGCTAACAAAATGCTGCCCGCAAGTTTCTTTCGAATGTCGGCTTCCAGGCAGATCGCGAAAGAGGATGGCCCTACTGCAGCCGTCGAGGATCAGGTCACACTTTCTGTGTCGGAAAGTTTTTCCCCAAATGTCGAGCAGTTCGGCTTCCTCGAACCCTTGTCTGATCGCCGCTATGACGATGAATTTACAGTGGCCGTGCCGGTGCTTCAAACCTTCGAAGCCATCATCGACAAATCGATCGGCCAATTTGATAAAGATTCACCGACCGTTGCGATTCCCATCGCGCAATGCACGATCCCGAATGGGGTCATGGGAGCGGCTACCCAGCCTTCCATTTTCCTGGCGTCGCGAAAACGAGTCGAGATGCCTCAACTGCTAGCAGCGCTCCCAATCAAGATTGAAGAAGTGCCAGGCTGGACCAATCTCGACAGGACCAAACTATTCGGCCTCACGGCGCTTAAACACGGCCGACTGGAGGATAAAGACAAGGATGAGAACAACGCGTACCGCTGGATCGGCTCCTCATTCCCTGCCCCGCTGAGCAATCGTCTCGACGATCCGATGGTCGCCCTCATCATGACGATCGAAGGCGACGAAGAGACGCTTATGGAAAGCCTGAACAGCGATTCCCTGCGAATCAATCTCGACGTCGTAATGCCGGATCAACCTAAAAACTCCAACATGGCCCAGAAGGCCGAAAGCGATTTCGCCAAACGGCTATCGGACACCATCGATTTCAACAGAGCCAAGGACGATTTCGATCTCGCAATATCGCCTGACATCTTCATACAGATGAGTAAAAGTGCTCTGCCTGCAACGATTCCGTCGCTACAGGAAAGCGAGAAGTGGCTCACACTCAATTTCAAGACTGCATCGACAGGCAACACAATTGAAATTGATATTGTCCCCAACGAGTGGCCGCACAAGGATGGAGGGGTGACAGCCCATTTACTGCGCAATGACGCAGACGCGGCCGCACGTACGTTGGTCCTGATCGTTCTTGCAGAGCTACCCGTATGGCGCAGTTACCAGGTTGAAGCGCTGCAAACCCGTAACTCGATGACTGCGGGCAGCGCTGCACCGGGGCGCATTTTTGCTCCGGAGTTCGGGATGAGCAGCGAACAGCTTTCGAACACGGATCCACTGTCAATCGAAGCGGTGGTCGATGTTTATCAGAACGAGTCCATTGAATTGGCTGCCAGCTCGCTTACCGTCGAGCAACTCGTCTCAGAACTCCTGCTTACGGAACACGACTTCACAAACGACAACGGCCTCAACGGCCGGCGGGCCATCCTCACGAATGACAGCGAGTGGCGATCACACGATCTCAGCATCACGATATCGCACGAACAGCGTGTCGAGACACCACAAGCCTACTTCAGGAGCGATGGAAGCGAGGCTTCGTCAGTTGATGTGGCGCTACCCGCGAATCGCCCATTGTTTCCATTCAGGAACGTCAATATCGACAAAGACGGGCCGGTCAATCAATTGCGCGATTGGTGGGTGCCGGGGGTCGTCGACTATCAAGTCGAGTTTCACTGGTCCTCAACAACCAATCTTCGTTTCTTTAGCATCAAAGGAGTAAGGTGCCGAATTGAACCGTAACTGCGCCGCTCGCACTGAATTTCCCGCGCGCGCCGAATCCCCCTGTCATGTTTTAGGGAGCCAATCTGTTGCATCGACCGGTTGAATCCACAGCCAATAGCGGTCATTCATGAACGGCCGCTTTCGGGCGTTCGTCCGAAGGCTGTTTCAGCCCCAAAGCCCCGCAGTCCCCAGTTCGGTCACTGGGACTGCAGAGCGAAATCATTCCAGCGCTGATCAACGAACATCCAAAGCTCTATAGGCGTGAACCCAAAGTTACTTACCCTCCTCGCTACAGTTCGGTGAACTGTGAGTTGCGCAGAACATATCTTATCCGAGGTGCTATTCAGTGCGTCGGCCACCTGTTCTTTGAGTGCCTGATCGATTTAAAGCATAACGTTCGGACCTGGGGCGAACCTCGAGTGGAATTTCCTACGCGCCCCCCTTTTTCAGCCTTTCCAGAAACTACGCGCGACCAAGGCTCCACCGAGAGCCAGTCGTTTTGTAGGGGTAAAAACGCCTTAAAAATAAAAAAGGGGTCGCGAGATAAAATCTCGCAACCCCTTGAATTATATGGTCGGGACGGAGTGATTCGAACACTCGACCCCTAGCACCCCATCTCCTTTTTCATACTTCTTGAAAGCTTCCAAAATTTTACTCTGGATTTTTCTAAGCTAGTATTTACTTGAGCTCCAGCGGTGTTCTGCTCTAAAAAAGTCCAGTAACGTCCATCAAGAGCCGACACTTTTGTGGGGGTAAAAGTAGGGGGAGTCCGTTTTATGGCCAAAATCACCATCAAAGAACTCGAGTCGCTGACCGCCAATGATGTAGGCCGAATACTCAGGGAGGATGGCAATCTCGCCGGTCGAATCTCAGTCCGCAAGGACGGTGTGTCGGTCAGCTTTTTCTATCGGTATCGGTGGGGCGAGCAGAACAAAGAGTACGCCTGCGGAACCTGGCCCCGAAAATCCCTTACCGACATCCGCAAGGCGCGTAACCAGGCACGCGCGCTTATCGATGAGCAAATCAATCCCAACGAGCACAAGAAGGCCGCCAAGGTACAGGCGCACGCCGCGGCTACCGTAGAGGCCGAACAGGAAAAGACGCGCAAGGCGCAAATACTGACCGTCCAGGATCTGGCCACGGCCTGGCTGCTGGATGGCGTCGCGCGTAAAGACGGCAATGCCGAGTTGCAACGACGCTTTAACAAGGATCTTTTGCCAGCACTCGGTAGAACAGCGGTGAACAATGTTTCCGAGCACGATGTTCGGGCGCTGGTCCGGGCTGTGGTCAACCGCGGCGCTCACCGGCAAGCCATCAGCTTCTTCGCCGACCTCACCCAGATGTTTAGTTGGGCGAGAAAGCGCCAACCTTGGCGGGCGTTACTGGTTGAGGGTGATCCGACGGAACTGGTCGAGATCTCCCCCTTGATCCCTGCCGACTACGAAGCCGAACGAAGTCGGATCCTTTCCCCGCCGGAGCTGTTGGAACTGCACAGCCGCTTCCAGCAAATGACCGCCGATTACAACGCCCTCCCCGCCGGCCAAAAGTACGGCGGTATTCGTCCATTAAAGAAGGAAACGCAGCTCGCGCTCTGGATCAGCCTGGGCACCTTGTGCCGGATTGGCGAGTTGCTGCAGGCCGAATGGAAAAATGTCGATCTGGACCGGCAGACCTGGTTCCTCCCCAGTGAAAACGTCAAAGGCACCCGAGGCAAGAAACAAGACCACCATGTCTTCCTCTCCCCCTTCGCCCTGCATTTCTTTCAGGAACTCAAGACCCTCACGGGCGACTCTCAGTGGTGCTTTCCGAACAAGCAGGATGATGGGCATGTGGACCTGAAAGTGGTGAGCAAACAGGTCGGCGATCGCCAGGCCCGATTCAAAAACCGCAAGGCCCTCTCAAGACGGCGTCACGACGACACCCTGGTCCTTGCCGACGGCCAGAACGGTGACTGGACGCCACATGATCTGCGCCGCACCGGCGCGACCATGATGCAGGCCTTGGGGGTCAGCCTGGACGTCATCGACCGCTGCCAAAACCATGTGCTGGCCGGTTCGCGGGTGAGGCGCCATTACCTGCATCACGACTATGCCGAAGAGAAGAAGTGTGCCTGGAACCTGTTGGGCGACGGGCTCAGTGCCGTGCTGTCCTCAACCTATGAGCACACGCCGAACGAGTCGATGCTGTCTTTTCCAGCGTACGCGGCGACAGGGTCGCGACACCCTCATAGATGAACCGCATCCAGAGTTCTCCGGATCTCAATATCAGCAATAAGTTCGTGCTGTGGCTCAGCATTCGCGCTCAACCGACGGCCGATTCTCAACTCAAGAAATGATAGGTTTCGGTCAACCAAGGAAGTAACGGATTCAGTTATGTGTCGGCAGGCTCGCGAGTCAGGCGCCATCACCGTGAGATTCACGAGAGGATCATGGAGGTCCACGAAATCACTGGTTATCGCCCTGGCACTTACGTGGAGCGCGAAATTTTGAAAAAGGATGGCCACACTAAGGCGCGAAGTGTCGGCCCCCTAGAAGATCGTATTGAGGGGGCACTGGGATGGTTTGATCGATCGTATCGCAACGTTATCGAAGAAGGCCAATGGCGCAAGCACCCATCCTTCGAGGAATAC
Source organism: Pseudomonas sp. Pseusp16 (assembly GCF_047324915.1). Classification (NCBI taxonomy): domain Bacteria; kingdom Pseudomonadati; phylum Pseudomonadota; class Gammaproteobacteria; order Pseudomonadales; family Pseudomonadaceae; genus Pseudomonas; species Pseudomonas sp. Pseusp16. Next base: position 2,636,094 of record NZ_CP168522.1, read on the forward strand.
GGGGCCATGATGGTCCCGTACATCGAAGATCTGCTTCCCGAATTGGCTCCCTCTCTTGCCCAGCGCTACGGTCGCACTCCTGGCGTGATCGCCCACGGCCAGGCCAACTGGCCTCTGAAATAGCATGCAAACAGAGCCCAGCTTCGGCTGGGCTCTTTCGTTATGGAGGGATATGGGGCAGCTTTGGGCCGTTCTCTGCCGGCCATAGCCAGCACAAGCTGGGGTGGATTATCAATGTTTGACCAAACCCACCAACCAACGTATTGACTCAATGCCCTTTGACTTTCCTAATGCGGATCACGATCAATGTAAGAATTGCGATCGTTATCGGTGTCATGGCCAGCATCGCCTCTCGCGGGGTCATCGAGACACCAAGCACATGAAGGCCTGAATAGCCCAGTTTTAGCAGGCTAATTAGATAGTACGTAATCGCGATAATAGACAGACCTTCCACTGCATGCTGGATCTTGATCTGCGCATCGGCTCGGGCATTCAGGCTTTTGAGTATTTCCGAGTTCTGTTCCTCCATTTCCACCTGAACTCTTGCCTGCAGCAAATCACTTAGGTTCGCTACGCTCTTTGCAAGGTGCTCCAACCTTTGTTCGGTAGCAGCGCAATATCTGACGGTGGGTTTGAAGCGACGCTCGATAAATACGCCAAGGCGTTGGCAGTCGCCCACATGACTTTCGCGTAATTCCCCTAAACGTTCGAACACCAGTTGGGCGTAAGCTTGTGTGGCACTGAAGCGCTGGCGGGACTTTGCAGTGCAGCTAACCACTTGCGCGGATAGATTGGAAATGTCTGCAAGCAGCGCTTTCGCATTGCTGCCCTTGGGGTCTGCGTTGCGTTCAGAAAGGACCACGAGCGTCTCGTCAAAAACATTCAATTGAGCGGTTAAGTTCTTGGCCATGGTCAGAGATAACGAAGCCATCATCCGGTAGGTCTCGATTTCCAGAAGACGGCGAATCATTCGGCCTTGTCGATACGCATTGAGGCGTCGGTTGACGAACAATATGCGGTTGTTACCCGCCTCGTTGATTCGAAAATCGCTCCAGACCACCGCATCGCCCCCACCTACGCATGAGCCACAAGGATCTTTGAATCCGTAACGAGGCAAATCCAGCCCCGCTTCACGTCGCACTACTATTTGGACCGAATTGATCAGCGTCGATAAATAATTGTCGATCTTCTGCGCCAGTACCGCAGGCATCGTCGTCCAAGACGGATCATTGCAGGATGTCGTGGAAACCAAAGTTAGGGTGAAAAATTCTGCATGGCGTTCCCATTTCAACGCACTGCCATCGAACTGAGTAATACCTTGAGCAGCATTGAGGTCGAGGTTGGAAGGGCAAAGATTGTGGAGGAATGAATTACACACCTCCTCCCTGCCGAGGAAAGCCAGGTGAAACACATGCGCCGGCTCATCAAAATAAAGAGACGGACGTGCGTGTAGTTCGTTGTGAAGGCGTTGTCGTAACGGGTGCATGTCGTGGCCACTTAGGGAGTTGTTTAAGGTCGAACAATCGCTTTGCTCACCCGATCACGGTCCCTGTACTTTGCAAATTTCCCATTGGTCCAGGCAGAGATTTGCCTGACCAAGGAGGGATTTTCCTTTTTCAGAGGAGTCGGTAAGAAGCAGTATTCATTGGATCAAGAACACACCGTCTTGAACCCTTACCACGTTGCTAGACCCAGAGGCCTCAACATCCAGGCAGATTCAAATGGATGGAGCATCTTCTGCAAGGCTGACCGGTACCGCTTCTTGCAGCGCTTTGATCACTGCATTGACTGACGGTCGCCTGGCGGCGCCCTTGGGCACGACCATGAAGATTCTTCGTGTTAGCGGAGCTTTGACTCGGATACACTGGAAGTCCGGATCTTGATAAGTTCGTTGCAGTGTCAGCCTAGGTAGAAGCGTGACTGCGATACCGGTTCGCACCATTTCAAGCGTCGCGGCCATGTTCCTGCAGTTACTAATGACATTTGGTTCAAATCCAGCTGCATGAAACGCGCTATTGAGAAAAGAGTAGTAAGTGGTGGCTGAGGTGTTCATTGCCCAGCGCTCGCCCGCCAATTCGTTTAAATGAAGCAGTTTGCGGTTGGCAAGTCGATGGTTAGAGCTGGTTACTAAATCAAAGTAATCGATACAGAGTGGAAAAAAATCGAGCTTGGAGACGTAAGGTTCTGCGTTGGTTAGATCATCGATAATCGATAAGTCCACCTGATTTGCCGCTGCCGCCTTGACCCCCTCAGAAGGTTCTTGCTCAATCAGGGTTACGTTCAATTGAGGCTGGGATTCCAGTAAGCTCCTGATGGCGTTAGGCACGATACCAACTGCAACAGAACCGAAAGCAGCGATACGAACATCACCTGTAATCTGATCTTTGCCCTGGTCCAGTTCGGCTTCGATTTCATTGACCAATCTGAAGATTTCAGTCGCCCGGTAAGCGAGTCTCCGTCCTACCGGGGTCAATTCGACTGTGCGGCCGGCACGCTGGAAAAGCGTAACGTCAAGCTCTTGTTCAAGCATCGCCAACTGCTGTGATACTGCTGGACGAGTCAGATGGACTGCTTCAGCCACTGCCGAGATGGTCCCCAGCACTGACAACTCCGACAACAGATGAAGACGATTCAGATTTAACATGATGCAGCCCCTTGACCAACGAGCGGCTATCTATATCCCAGTCGACAGTATCGGTCCACCAAGTCCGCGCTCAATGCAGCCGAAGCCTAGGTTTGGTTTTTCTCTGCAGCATTTCCGAAGAAATCTTGAGCAGAGTTCTGTTCACTCCGAACAGTACCCCTTGATGTGCGCGATACAGCGACCGGTACAATAGGCGGGCAACACGTCCCTGGGTCAGTTTCTCACGCCCGATGACACCCACGGCGTTGAATGAAGCGAGCGAAATTAGCGTACCCTTGTCCCGATATACGAACTCCGGCAATGCTCGACCCGCTACAACTTTCTGCAGACTACTGGCCAGAAACTTCGCTTGTTGGTTAGCTGCTTGTGCTCTCGGCGGGACGAATTTTTTATCTTCCCCTGGCATCGGGCAAGCCGCGCAATCACCCAGAGCAAAGATGTTGTCATCGAAGCTGGACTGCAGCGTCGGTCTGACGACTAGCTGATTAATGCGGTTCACTTCCAAGCCATCGAGCTCTTTTAGAAAAGCTGGAGCGCGAATCCCTGCGGCCCAGATTTTGAAGTCCGCGTCGAGTGAAGAGCCGTCGACGAATGTCAGCCCGTTCTCGGTCACCTCTTTCACCGCGACACTGGTACGCACCGAGACGCCCATTTCCTTCAAGCTTCGCGTTACGCGATCGGAAATACGCTCATTAAGGGCTGGTAAGACCCTAGGGGCCGCCTCGATCAGACTTACATGAAGAGACTGTCGGTCCGAGTTACACATTCCATAACTGTTGATAAGGACCATTGCATGATGCAATTCAGCACTGAGCTCCACGCCCGTTGCACCTGCACCGACAATCGCAATACGCAGCGGTGTGGCTACGGTTTCAGCATGAGATCTCAAATGGCGCTGCAGCAGTTTTTTTTGCAAACGTTCTGCTTGGGTGCGGCTGTCGAGAAACAGGCAATGCTCCTGCACACCGAGCGTGCCAAAATCGTTACTCAAACTTCCAACCGAGATCACCAGCGTGTCGTATGCCAGTGTCCGAGTAGCATTCGAGAACGGATCCTTCAGGGTGATCAATTTCTCCGTCCGGCAAAGTTTCGTTAATTGTCCATGCTGAAAGGCGAATCCGCTCCACCGTGCCTGTGCAAGGTAGTTCACTTCATCAGTACCTGTATTGAGTGACCCCGCGGCCACCTCGTGAAAGAGCGGCTTCCAGATGTGAGTCAGATTGGAGTCAACCAGAGTAACGTTGACCTTAGTGTTGCCGCCGAACGCTGTACCCAAGCGCGTAGCAAGCTCCAGCCCACCTGCGCCGCCGCCAACGATCACAATTCGATATTTCATTTTTAGGAACCAAAGCGCGCCAGCCTGCCCGCAACCGCACGCTATTGTGAAAAAAGAAGATGATGGAACCAATGAATTGGATGTACGCCTCAAACACTTTGGCCTAAGGCGTACACACCCCTCAGTTGTACCCCAGGACCGCCACGTCCTCCGCAGAGGCCTCTCGGTCGTCCTGACTCTGGGACACTTGAACACTCACAAAAAAGTTCAGAGGATACATATCAGTTCAACTTTGGCCGCACGATAGCGGCTAGCATCTCGGTCACCGCCAAATGGGTGGAAACCGGAATGCCGTCAACGTTCGCATCCGTCACTCCATTGACCGAGTTGATCAGACCGACATCAACTCCACGGCGTAGCAAGTTCGCTTCCATATCTGCGGTGTGTAGCAGTTTTGGGTTGCCGGTACGCATAGCCATGGCCGCGACAATGGCGTAGCAACCCCAGTTTGAACAGGCAGCAGTCACTAGCACGTCGGTGGCGGTGACAGCGCCGATGCCGCCGCCGCACTTGCAAGAACCCTCGGATCCAAATTTGACCGAACGCTGCACAGCCACATCAACTAGCCCCATGCCGATTTCATTGCCGCCGTCTCCAACAGCTACCGTCCGCATTCCGCGCCTGGATGCTTCTTCAAACACAAAATCGATGCGTGCGCGCTCCATGCCATAGTCAATCCCTCGCATGCTGTAGTAGATGCCGTTACGGTTTCGGCCCACTCGTTCCGTTGAGAACAGTACCGACGGTTGCAGGGTGTCGAGCAACTCGCGTGCGGCCGGCAAGGCAGCTTCGTCAGTAACGGGGAACGACTGCACGCAAACAGTAGCCAGGCTTCGATCCTGTGTAGCAAGTCGGGCTTGTTCGTAAGGCAGTACGGTCAAGCCAGCAGCCGTCAGTACAGCCTCCATAGGCTTGCGTAACGTCTCTTCGATTAACAGAACACAGGTCACGTTACGCGCCAATACCAAGGCGCGGACGATGGCTGCCGCTCCAGCGGGACCGTCGTTCTCACCGATCTCTGGCGAAAGCCAGGCGCGCGATACTGAACCGGTAGTTACCACCACCGTGGAACCTTCAGGTGCCTCCAGCATTGCATCAGCAGCAGCACCCACAAGCGGGCGGCCAATGATTTCTCGGGCCAGCCCGAACAGGTCTTCTACTCCTCGACCGCCCAGATCAAGGGAAATGAGCTGATCCAGTCGATTGTCATAAGCATCGAATTGATTAACAGACATCAACCTTCTCCAAAAATCAGTTTGGCCAGTTGCTGCGGAGCCACTATCAGATCCGCGACCTTGGATAACGCCTCGTCCACTGCCTGCACGACTTTCGCTTGCCCTCCGATACGCTCGACCGAGTCACCCGACGGTTTCAGTCGCAGCGAAATGCGTGCGCCAGGCTGCCCATGGGTGTTCACGGTCAGAATGCCGTAGTCACGCAGTAGTATCATGCCCAGGGCCGAAGTGGCCTCGCATGGCACGATGTTCGTTTGCGTCGGGTTGACACCTGCACGGTTCAGGATGATGCGCATGACATCGTCTTCATGAACCATTGGTCCCAAGTCGCTGGTTTTTACGCAGTCACCGAGCTGGGTCCGCAGCGCCGCGGCCAACGCTTGGCCCGCACGTGCTTCGTCGCGAAGATGCTCAGGCTGGAAACTTTGCAGCGAGCGCAGTACACCTGCCGTGATTGGAGCCCTGGCCTCCATGCCGTATTCGGAGCCTTTGGCAGCGGCAGCAGCGACCAAATCGCGGCGGCCGACCATGACGCCAGCCCTCGGCCCAGGCAAACCGGCCTTGTCACAGTTGGTGACTGTCAGATCAGCACCCAACTTGAGACTCTTGAGCCCTCCATGAAGCACCGTTCTCAAGCGGGCGCCGTAGGCTTCGTCTAAGAAGACGCGGGCCTTGTATTTCTTGCTGTACTCCACAACCTGCAATGTGATGTTGTCGTCAAGACGCTCAAGGCTACTGGTCACGGTGGTGACTACTACCAGTCTCGGCTCGACCGCATCAATGGCCGCACGCCAATCAGACATGCCTTGAACTTCAGTGACGGTGACCCCCGCAAGTTTCGCGCCTCGATTGACGGATGCGTGCGAGCGGCCTCCCTGAGGTACGATCGAGACAACGGCCTTGTTGTCAGCCAGGGAGGCGATGGCAGATACAATGCCCGCACTGGTGCGATTGAATACCGCCACTGCATCGTCGTCATTGCCGCCCAGGTGCTCGATTGCTGCTCTGCGTAGTGCTTCAGCGCATAACCCAGGCCCCACCCATTCCTCGCAGTAAGTGTTCAAATCTTCAGGCCGCACCAAAAAATCACGCTGGTTACCTGTAAATATTCCGACAGACGCAGACCCCATGGTTTCAACACGTTGAGCAGCAACTGCCTGGCCCTGGCGCAGCCGGCGACCCTCGTCCGTGCTGGATCGGATGATGCTGCCTCGCGCAAAACCCACCACCGGATCAATTAGATTGCCGAACGAATCCGTGGGCGCTCCGGTTTGGGCACCTTGAATTGAATGTTTCATATCAAATACTCGTTGAGAGTTTTTACAAAGAAATGCTGATCAGCGCGCTGAGCAGGTGGACGAACGCGGCATGGCCCTCTAGGTCCAGACCATCAACGGCATTCTCTTGCCGTGAAGTAGCCCCATCGCGTGCTCCGTGGCGCACACTTGCTTCAACCAAGTCGCGTTCCATACCTGGCGAATGAATGAGCTCAATCTGCTTACACAGATAAGCAAGGCCGGCAGCCACACCATAAGCGCCCCAGTTAGATACCGAAGCGGCCACTACTACATCCGTAGCTGTGACAGTTACTAAGCCAGACTCGAATCCACCTTTCGACATTCCTTTGAAAGGATGCGCATTGGCAACCGCAGCACGGACGTCACCAAAACCTACCTCATTGCCCCCGTCACCGATGCCGATGGAGAGCACGCCGTTATCCCTGGCTAAATCAGCCAGTAGATAAACATGCCCAACGTCTTCAGGCTGCCGGAAGTCGCCCCTGACACCATGGAAATATCCTTCGGCATTAGGCCCGTCACGCTCTACGAAAATCACCGCTTTTGGCGGAGTCGCGGCAAACAACTCCGCAGCTTCTGATCGACCCGGCCCAAGCCCTTTAGAGAAGGCAACGCAGGTAACCGCAGCGGAGCCTGGCAAATCCGCGTTGATTACGTCCACGCACGCTTGCACTGGAGCAAGATGTTGTTGCTCGGTAACCATGACCACTGAACAGCCCAGCCCCAGGACGAGAGCCCGCGCCAGAACTGCTGCGCCCGGCGGCCCATCGGTTTCTCCAAAAGGCAGGTTAGGTGCGATACCTGCTCCTGTGCAGATGTAAACGGTGTCAGCGGCTCCTACAGTGTTCTTCAGTTTCGAACCGGCCAACATGGAGAGCGGGACGCCATGATGATTTCGGCAAACCTGATAAAGGGGCTCTACGTACCCGGGTGGTAGGCCACCGGACAACGGTCGAAACTCCACTGTCATCAATCTATCAATGCGATCGCCGACCAATAGCTGATCATGGGTGAGAGGGTGGCTATTCATTGATATCTACCTTGTAGGTTTCCTTGATCGAGAACAGGCACAACAACGTGATCGCTGCGGAAGCAACGACGAACCAGGACACAGCCATAGAGTTGCCAGTGGTTGCTACTAACCAGGCCGCAATGATTGGTGTAGGCGCGCTGGAGACGATGCCGGCCAATTGGTAAGCAGCCGAGGCGCCACTGAAGCGATATTTGGTCGGGTACTGCTCGGCATAGACCACTCCGTGCAACGAACCTGTCGAGGCGTGGCCAATACCCAAGCCCAAGGTCAAGGCCAAGGTGATCCACACAGGATCGCCCGTGTTAAGTAGCGCAAAGAACGGGAAAGCATAGAAGGCAAAGAACAGCGCACCGAACCCGTAGACTTTCTTGCGACCGTATCTGTCCGACAGCATGCCGAAGATGGGCTGCATCAGCAGGTCAACAGAAGCACCCACCAGCAATGCCGTCGTGGCTACACTTCGCGGAAGGCCCAACGTGCCAGTGATGTATGTCAGCGAGTAAACGGTAATCAGGAAGTAGCCGACGTTAGCAGCACTCTGTAAGAACGCCATGATGACGGTCTTCTTCTTTTCAAATTTGAGTACGCTCAGCAGTGGCATGTTTTCGGTCTGGCCAGACTTACTCACTTTCTCGAATGCCGGCGGCTCTGACACCTGCAAGCGGATGTACATCCCTATCACCAGAAGTAACAAACTGGCGATGAAAGGCAGGCGCCACGCCCAGCCAAAAAATTGTTCGTCGGGCAGAGAAGAGACCAGTGCGAAGGCTCCGGCCGAAACTAGCAGACCGGCAGGAACGCCCATTTGCATAGTGGCGCCCCAGAGGCCCCGTCGGCCCGGAGGTGCGTGTTCCACGGACATCAGAGCTGCTCCACCCCATTCGCCTCCTAAAGCAAAGCCTTGGATGATCCGAAGCAGAATCAGCAGCGCAGGTGCCCAAAATCCGGCCTGCTCATAGGTGGGAAGAAATCCGATACCCGCTGTGCATAACCCCATCAGCATGAGGGTGAACACCAGAAGTTTTTTGCGTCCCATGCGGTCACCAAAGTGACCAATTACCAGTCCACCAATAGGCCGTACTGCGAAGGCGACGGAGAACGAAATCATCGACATCAATGTCGCCATTTCTGGCGAAAGGTTGCTGAAGAAGACTTTGGGGAAGACAATTGCCGCGGCGGTACCGTAGATAAAGTAGTCGTACCACTCGATGGTCGTTCCGATGAAAGAGCCCCAGGCCGCTTTTACAGAAGTGCTATGCGCGGACTCCTGCTGGGTGCCTGCGGGAACATGCTCTGCCTGTGTATTTATTATCATGGCAACTCACCTCAGGGGTGCGCATGGCATCGGCCATGCGCTAATAATTTTTATACGTTGATGGTGACGCTCTTACGCGATGTATAACTCTCCAGTGCACTTTCAATCGAATATTCCGCACCGATGCCGCTCCGCTTGGCACCGCCATATGACATCCCTGGAATCTGCCCACCTGCGCGATTGACCTGCAGCCAGCCGGCGTCGATCTGGCCAGTGACGCGCATCGCGGTGGTCAGATCATTGGTGAACACATATGCTGCCAAACCGTAAACGGTGTCGTTGGCCCACTGAACTACCTGCTCCTCGTCATCCCACGGAATGGCCACGAGCACTGGACCGAAGATTTCCTCTCGGCACACACGCCAGGAGTTGTCTACGCCAGTCAAAATTACAGGTTGCGGGTAGTAACCCTTCGCCACACCCAAAGCCTCAGGAACATCTCCAGTCAGCACCTCGGCGTTTTGCTGGAATGCTTCTTTGATGAATTCGCGGATTTCGGTGTAGCGCTCCGCATTGATCACAGCGCCGATATCTGTTGACTCGTCCAACGCGTCGCCGACCTTAAGCTTGCGCACTTCGGCGACTACGCGAGTCATCACTTCGTCCCAGACCGAACGGTGAACGAACAGGCGGGAACCTGCTGTGCACGATTGCCCTTGGCGAGCAAAACGCATGGCAGCGATGATGCCGTTGACGGTGGTATCGATGCGCTCAGGGGTTGCTGCGTCCGGATAGACGATACAAGGGCTCTTGCCGCCCAGCTCGAGAGTAGCGCGACCAATACGGTCGGCTACGGCATGGGCGATCAATTGGCCGACTTCCAAGGAACCGGTAAACGAGACCTTGGCGACATCATCATGCTTCGACAGTGAAGCGCCGGCTTCAATGCCAGTACCTGTCACAACGTTGAGTACGCCCGCAGGGAACAGGTCAGCGGCCAATTCAATGATCTTCAACACTGCCAGTGGCGCATCCTCCGCCGGCTTGAGCACGAGTGTATTACCCGTGCCCAGTGCCATAGCGATCTTCACAGCGGCCAGTACCAGCGGTGAGTTCCAAGGAATGATTGCACCGACGACACCCAGCGGTTCGCGGGTGGTGTAACTGAACAGACCTGGGCCAAGGGGAAGGGTTTCGCCTTTCTGCTCGGCGATGGTGCCACCGTAGTAACGCAGGACCTCAGCAGCGCTTTGGGTCTCAGGGCGGCTCTGGGTACGCAGGGCATTACCGGTTTCGGCAGCCAAGACGCGAGCGATCTCTTCCACGTTGGCGGTGATGCGGTTGCCCAGCTCTGTCAACAGCGCACCACGAGTTCGAGCAGCCAGCTTGCGCCAAGCCGGAAAAGCAGCTTTCGCTGCGGCAACTGCCGCGGCAACATCCTGTTCATCACTTGCCCCGACGCGGGCCAGTTCGTTACGGAAACAGGGGTTTTCCACGGAAAGGAACTTGCCTTTCGCCGGTTTGCGCCACTCACCATTCACGAACAAGCCCGTGATGCCTGCATCAGGCAGAACTACTTTAATCTGATTCGCAGTCATTTGAATTTTCCTCGAGTACATGTTCAGGCGGCAGGCAGGCTCAGACGAAGGTCCAGCAACTGTTCGTACAGCTCGTTGACGGAAGTCGAATCCTTTCCGCCAAGACCTTTGAGACGTGCAGCGTTATAGGTTTGCAGGACCAATTGCCCCAGAGGCATCGAGTAACTGGCGAACTCCTGCAGGCACAGGGAGATGTCCTTGTGCATCAGGTCGATCGCGAAATTGGCGGGACGCTCTTCGGTGAACAGCGTGCGAGGGAGGTAATCCAGCATTTTGCTGCCAGCCAGCCCTGCGCTGAAAACATCACACAGAACTTTGAGATCTGCGCCGGCTTTGACGCTGACCGAGAGCACCTCACCCAGCGCGACCGTGTTAATGGCGGTCAGCAGGTTGTGACTTAGTTTGGTCAGCTGGCCTGCGCCAATTGAGCCGCACTTAACGATACGGCTTGCAAGCACTTCCAGGACGGGACGGGCGTTTTCGATGACGGAATCTTTACCACCAATCATCAAAACCAAATTGCCCGATGCGGCACCGGCAACGCCACCGCTGACTGGGCTGTCGATGAAAGATACGTCTTTCTTCGCGCACTCAAGCGCCATAGCCTTGGAAGTAGCGGGATCAACGGTGCTGAAATCGATGATTGTAGTGCCCGCAGAAATGGTTTTGAGCACACCGGAGGCGCCTGTTACGGCATCTACCAAAGTCTTGGGACTTGGCAAACTCAACAGCGCGAAGTTTGCACCTTCTGCTGCACCGGCCGGGCTTTGCGCTGCGACAGCTCCGACTTTAACTAGCTCGCTGACCGCCTCTGAGTTCGGGTCAAAAACACGGACCTCGTGGCCAGCTTCGACAAGGCGAGCCGCCATACGCGACCCCATTCGTCCAACGCCTATAAATGCGAGTTTCATCTGTGCCTCGAAAAATTCTTGTAGGTATCTGAAACGTGATTCAGTCCCGGGCTAGTGCCGTACTGAAAAACGCGGTGCAGATCGAATATGCGAGACACAGAAAGGAAAAAAAAGCTGTTTATTTTTTCGTATATGGAAAGGAAATCTTTCCTTTTAGGCGGCGCACATTGTCGGTGCATGCGATCACTAGACGGTCAGTCCTTATTTGTTCCAGCTCAGACGGGCGGATTTAGTGCCAGACCTTTTGTAGACCATCTTGCGCACTGCGATGGTGCGTGCAATTCGTGTAAATTTGCTTGTAGGTATCTGTGTTCGTGACCCACTATTTCAGCAAGCTTCGGCTGCTCACGGGACACTCTCAATGGTGCTTCCCCGTAAAGCATCATGATGGGCATGTCGATCTCAAGGTCGTCAGCAAACAGGTGGGAGACCGCCAATCACGCTTCAAAAATCGCAAACTGCTTTCCCGTCGCCGACATAATGACACCCTGGTGTTGTCCGATGGTGCGAATGGAGAATGGACACCCCATGACTTGAGACGAACAGGAGCAACCATGATGCAAGCCTGGGGCATAAGCCTTGACGTGATAGATCGCTGCCGGAACCATGTGCTCGCAGGTTCTCGGGTCCGCCGGCACTACTTACATCATGATTATGCCGAAGAGAAAAAAGCAGCCTGGAGCCTGCTGAGCGAGAAGCTCTCTGAGATCATGATCGACCAGGATGATTTGTAGGGACTTGAGACACACCTCCGCCATCTTTACCCCAGCAGGTGATGCAGTTGCTGTACCAAGTCGATTTCATGGGCCAGAAAATCCAACGCTTTGAGACGATCAACGGACAACTTCCCCCACCAATCGCCATCCCCAAGCGAACAACTGAGCCTCGACCATGGCAGCCTGCTCGACATTGATTCAGCCATCCAACGACGATCATCTTTCGCCTTAATCGTTAATATTTATGTGCGAAAGTGACCGACCGCTGCATTCAACTCCTGATCCACCCGCTGGAGTTCAAGCGTCAAAATCTGCAACTTCTCACTTTCTTGGGCGCTTTCCTCTGCCACCTCGCGCACCCGAACTATGTTCTGGCTAGCCTGTTCCGCCAAAATCCGTTGTTGCTCCGCGGCCCCTGAGATTTGTTTGTTCATCTGTTCAATGCTCGAAACGGCGCGAGTAATTCGTGTCAACGCCTGAGATGCCTGACCAGCAAGGATCACTGTTTCACCTGTCAGTGCATGGCTACCCAGTAGCCGTTCAGTTGCCTGCTGGGCGACGCCACGCAGGCGACTGATCAAGTCTTCGATTTCGGCGGTAGAACTCTGCGTGCGGCGTGCCAGACCACGCACTTCGTCAGCTACTACAGCGAATCCACGACCGTGCTCTCCTGCTCGCGCGGCTTCTATGGCCGCATTTAACGCCAGTAAATTAGTCTGTTCTGCTACAGCTTTAATCACATCAAGCACACCGCCAATAGCAGTACTTTCTGCCAGCAACGATTGCATTGCGTCAGTGCAGCCGGTCATTTCCAAAGCCAGTTGGTTGATCTTGGACCCCGCTTGGCGTGCTAAGTCGTCACCTTCGCGCGCCTGGTCATCAGCAAGGGCTACTGCAGCACTGGCGTCCTTGACGTTACGTGCGACTTCGCCGGCCATCGCATTCATCTGTTGCATTGCGGTAGCGGCGATTTCAGTCTCCTGTCGTTGTCTCTCAACTCCCCGGCTGCTGCGCTGAATAACTTCTGCCAGGCTCCCTGCTGTTCCATTGAGCAGGCCTACCCCGGTACCAATTCGACCCACCAGGCCTCTCAGACTACCTAGCATGCTATTGACGGTATCCAATAGCTGCCCAAGCTCATCGTGTCGAACGCTTGCACCATCAGGCACACAACTCAGATCACCTGCGGCAACCTGCTGGGCAAGATGAACAGCCCGACGCAACGGCTGCAGTATCAAATGACGTATTAATAAACTCGCGCCAATACCCAGCGCTAACGCCAGTAGACTAATGAGGCCAAGCTGACTGTATGCGTTGCGACTATCGCGTTGTATCGCCTGGCTCTGAAATTGGTTGGCCTTATCCAACAACTCGCTGACTTGCTGAGTTTGCATGTTCATCGCTTCGCTGCTACGAGCGCTTTGCTTGCGGCTGGCAACAAACTGTTCGAAGGCTTTTCGATAATCTCCCAGTGCGTGACTTGCAGCCTGCAGCGAAACCTTCTCCTGATCATCGAGATTGAGCACCTGCATCGAAGACAGCAGGTCGCTCATGCTCATCTCCCAATCGCTACGGAAGCGCTCCTCACCATCCAACGAATAATACAGCTCACTGTCACGGAGCCTGGCCAGCTTGTCACGCAGAGCAGCGGTCTGTTCCAGCAACAACAGTTGCCCGCTGTCCGGAGGGGTACCTCGTTCCTGTTGCGCACTCAACGCATCCAACTGGTCGAGAAATACCAAGGTGAAGCTTTCTCCCGCTGTCTGCGCGAGTGTTTGCATGCGCATGCGAGCCTCTCGTGCTTGCTGAAGAGACTCGGCATAACTTAGGAACTGCTTTAAATAGTCGCTGGACGCATCCTGCATCGCGATGTCGGCGCTATTTTTTTGGGAGAGGCCATCAAAATGCCGAGTGAGCTGCTCAACTGCCCCTCGCACTTGATCCTGCGCCTGAGGAGAAAGACTCAGCGCATATTCTTTTTCCGCGATACGAGCCTGCAGGATCAACGTTTGAATCCAATCCTCGGTACGAAGTTGTTCACCACGAAGCCCTAACAGACTCAAAGAATGGAAGGCGGTAATCCCCACCCCGAGAGTGAATAGCAACACCAACCCAAAACCGATCGACAGCTTGGCTCCTACCGAGAGATTACCCAGTAGCCGGCTCACTAAAGACATACAAATCTCCTCTTCACGCTAGTGGTGGTGCACCCAGGAACAGGAAAATATGCCCATTGGCGGAGCCACTACTGCTTTGCCGACGGAGGCAGCGTCACTGGCCGGATAAGCCTGAACCAGGTCCAGGATTATCCGGGCGCTATATTCCTCCACGGCAGTTGTTGTGAAAGCCCTTGATCAACCGTAATACGCCGTGGCGCGCCGATCAGGCGTTGGCGCTGTGCAGACGCAGTGGTTGACCTGAAGTAGGTTGTTCACTCAACGCCACCGGCGTTGGCCACCTTGCTGCTGGAAGCATCGCTGCGGGGTGTGGAAGGCAAAAGAAAGTAAGCCAGTGCCGGCAGCAGGAGAAGAGCCCCCACCATGTTCCAGACAAACATGAACGCCAGGAGCACACCCATGTCAGCCTGGAACTTGATGGGGGAAAATATCCAGGTACCAACACCTATCGCCAAAGTTATCCCTGTGAGCATTACAACCTTCCCAGTGGAGACCAAGGCTCGGTAGTAAGCTTCGGAGAGGCTTTTTCCTTCGCGCAAGAAACCCAGCATGATGGTCATTACATACAGCGCGTAATCAACCCCGATACCGACACCTAGAGCGATTACCGGCAAGGTCGCCACTTTTACGCCAATACCTAACCCGACCATCAATGCCTCACACAGTATCGACGTGAGCATGAGCGGAATTACGGCACACAAAGTCGCTCGCCAAGACCTGAAGGTGATGAGGCAGAGCAAAATAACTGCGCCGTACACCCAAAACAGCATTTCGCGATTGGCCTCTTTAACCACAATGTTCGTTGCCGCCTCAATTCCCGCATTACCGGCGGCAAGCTGGAATTTGACTTCATCGGTGTCATTAGCCGCTGCAAAAGCCTCGACGTGATTTACCAGGCGCGTAAGAGTTTCGGCCTTATGGTCTTTAAGGAAAACGTAAAGCGTCAGCAGGCTGCAGGACTCGTTGTAAAGTCCACGCGGCGCGCTGGCGGTAATCATGTTGAGCATTGCCTGGTTGTTTTGCAGCTCGTACCACTTCGAGTTGCCCTCAGACAGCCCCACCAACATACGACGATTTAGCAGCGCCATGGAGTTCGTTGAATCTACCCCAGGCAAACTACGCAACTGCCAATCCAGATCGTCGACCTTACGTAAGATGTCGTAGCGAGAGCAGGCACCTTTCGGCGTCTTCACCATTATCGCGAACAGGTCACTACTGGCTCCGTAGCTGCGCGTCATGAAGGCATCATCCAGGTTATAACGCGAATCCGGACGGAGCTCTGGCGCACCCGCATCCAGATCGCCAATGGCCAGATGCAAGCTGACCATAAAACCCAGCACAGCAGCCACCAGGCTGACACCCACGCTGACCAAGGCCCATGGCTTGCGAGTGAAAAGATCAAGGAATCGCCAAAAACCGTGTCGCGCTTGACCACTCTGCTCTGCCCGTTCGCTCTTGAGGCTCAGTTCGGCCGCGCAGCGATTGACGCCGATATAGGAGAGCAGGACGGGTAGCAGAATGAGGTTGGTAAAAATCAGCACGGCAACGCCAATGCTGGCGATAATGGCCAAGTCTTGAATGACTTTGATCTGAATGATCATTAACACGGCGAAACCCACCGCATCACAAAGCAGCGCAGTCAGGCCGGCAAGAAACAGTCGACGAAACGTGAAGCGCGCGGCAACCACTCGGTGCATTCCACGACCAATATCCTGCATGATTCCGTTCATTTTCTGGGCACCATGACTCATGCCAATGGCAAACACCAGAAAGGGCACCAGGACCGAATATGGGTCAAGCTCATACCCCAGCAACGGCAGCAAACCAAGCTGCCAGACAACCGCCACTACTGAGCAAAGCACAACCAGAAATGTGCTCCGCAGGCATCGGGTGTAGCCATATAGCACTACTGTCGTGATAGCGATGGCGGCGGCAAAGAACAGCATGATTTGCCCCAGTCCATCTATCAGGTCACCTACCTTCTTTGCGAACCCCGTGATGTGAATGTCAATGTTGTCACTTTGAAACTCGGCGCGAAGCGCTTCCAGCTGAGCAGAAAGTTTGGCGTAGTCGAGCGGCTGGCCGTCCGGCGTGCGTGACAGCAAAGGAATGGAAATGATGCTGGACCGTTGGTCGAAGGCTACCAGTTGGCCTATCTCGTTGGACAACTGCACATTGCTGCGTAACTCAGCGAGGGATGCAGGGCTGCCGTCGTACTTGTCAGGAATGACCGGTCCACCATCGAGCCCATCCTCCGTCACCGAAACCCAGCGGGTGGAAGGCGTCCATAGCGACTTCATGTAAACGCGGTCCACGCCTGGCAGCAAAAAGATACGATCGTTCATGGACTGCAAAGTACGCAGGTAATCAGTGTCGTAGATATCCCCTTTCTTGTTGGCAACAGCGATACGCACCGTATTACCGAGTCCGGAGAGCTCCTTTTGATTGGCTAGATAATTGGCAATGTAGGGATGACCAGTCGGGATCATCTTCTCGAAACTAGCGTTCAATCCCAGTCGAGTGGATTGCCAGCCGAGCAGGACCGTCGTCAGTAGACATAGCAGAAGCACCCAGTGGCGATGGTTGAATAGAGCACGCTCAACCAAGGTCCCTGACCTTGGATCAAATATGCCTGACTCAGGCAGGGAAGGATGACGAGCGGAATTCATATGCTCACTCCGAAACTTCAGTGGCGGGATGTGAAAAACGTGACAATCCAGCAAAACCGGAGGCAATCAGACTACCGTCGACCGCCTCAACAATGCTGCTCACGGGAATTCCCAGCGGATTGCCCACCGGATTAAGTGCTAAACCATTTGAGGCGGAGCTACTGAACAAATCTCCAGTTTGATTGGCTAGTAATACACTTCCATCTGGCAATCGAGTGGAACTACTGATCGAATTCAGCCAAGCCACCTTCAATTGATTAAAGCTGGCACCATCATCAGATGACAAATAGGCATGGCCTTTAAGACCCGCAATCAGCAGAGCTCCGTCACCCCGTATATTGGCGGTGAAAAAGCTACCGTTATATGGGCTTGGCAATTGAGAGAAAGACTCTCCGTCATCTGTTGAGCGAGCTACATAACCTTGTTCACCGGCCAGGAACCAAAGGTGGTCTTTCCGAGCGATCGCGTAGATGTGTACAAGCGACGGATTTTCGATGCGGCCTATCAGCGACTGCCATGTTGCCCCACCATCCTGAGTAGAAAAAACCATTCCGTAGGAGCCGGCTACGAGGCCATGCCTGGTATCAAGAAAATGCAGCGCAAGAAATGGTTTATCCGGCCCATCTGCTACCAGGCGTTCGGCATTGGAAATGCGCATATCAGCTGTGTCGGCATCGACTGCATCAGCCTTGTTATCTTGAGCTGCCTTCAACTCAATCTCTGCAGCCTGTATACCCGTGAGCTGGAGGCTCCAGCGCTCACCACCGTCCGCAGTGGCCAACACGGTGCCACCGTGTCCGACTGCCCAGCCATGTTTGTCATCGATGAACTGAACCGCAACCAGACTGACTGAGACCGGTACCTGCACCTGTCGCCAGGACTGGCCATTGTCATCGGAAAGTACAATGACGCCTCTTTCACCAACCGCAATCAGTCGATCACCAGCACGTGCCAAATCAATCAGAACAGCATGAGCGGGTGTGGCGATTTGCATCGCCGGTGAGCTCAGGACAGAGCCAACGGCACCACCCTCAGCACAAGCAAGCGAAGCTATAGCAGACAAAGCCAAAGCTAATGCCAAGGCACTTAAACGACTGTTTATTATCATTTTTATTATCTCTTGAATCGCGTGTTGCAAAAGCACCGACAACCGAGATTGTCGGAGCTTTTCAGAGAGTATTAGCGTTAACGCACACCCTGCCCCGCCATTACTGTTGGCGAGAAGTCAGACTTCTTGAAACGATCGACAATCCCCCATTGCGAGGGCTGTCCAGTGAGCAGGTCAAGTACAAACCAAGTACCGGACATAAAGTCATAGAACCCCGACGAGACAGAAGCCTGGGCAGGGATATCTGGCATGACTGCCGGTAGCGCCCACAGTGTTTTGGCCAATTGACCACTTGCATCCCAACGATCGCCCAACAACGCTTGCCAGGTATCTTCATCCAGGTAGTAACGGCTTTTAACCATTTGATGGCGCTCGCCAGGCTTCAGATTTGCCTCGACAACCCACACACGATGCAGTTCCCAGCGCAAGACGTCAGGATTAAGATGCCGCTTACCAAGTACGTCTTCCGGTTTGCCTGCGGTAAAGAACTTATTGGTGTTATAGGGAATATATAGTTCCTTTTTCCCTACCAACTTCCAATTGAACCTGTTGAGCCGCCCTTTATAAACGGACAGTTCATCATAGGCCATCACGCCTGCTGTTGAAGGCGCTGGCGTGTCGCAACAGGAGTTAGGTACCTTGCGCACTCGCCGTTGACCGGCAAGGTAGATATGCGTCTGTGACTTATCGGCATTGAGATTGGCCCGATCCATCGCCTGCTCACCAGCACGAATCGGTGGGCCAATATTAAGCAGGCGAATCATCCAGTAATCGCCATCGAAAGTCTGCGCCGAGCCATCCTGAAAGTAATACGGCATCTCTTGGATAGCCTTACCATCGGTAGTCATTACTTGTTGACCATCGGCAGTCATCAAATAAAAGCGAGCGTCCCGCGTAATGGAAGTACCGCTCCAACTCAGCAGATGGTTCCACATCGCCTCGTCACCATTTTTCGGAATCGGAAATGGGATGCCGCCATAAGCCCCTTCGGGCATTGGACCCGCGCTCCCCTCTACCAGCTTGGCATTAACCGCATTCTTGACTGTATTGTCATATACCCACTGCGGAGCCGCTGCTGTTCGACGTGTTGGGTAGATATCCATTCGATAGGTGTCTGGATACCGCTTGAACATTTCTTTAACACCATCGCTCAACTTATCTGCGTATTGAGCCATGTTCTTCGAAGTAATGCTGAACAGTGGTTTATCCGCGGCGAAAGGATCGCCACGTTTACCACCCTTCTGATACGACGGATCAACGGTGGTATATCCACCCTCCCATGCCGGGATAGTTTTATCCGCGTTACCAGCCCGCTCAGCGCCAAAGGGAGTCAGGCTTTTACCTAAATCATCTACTCCGGTAGCCATCGCGGACGCACTGAAAGCAACAGCACTCACTATGAAAAAATAAGCGGCACTGAATTTAATTCGAGAAATCATGCTCAAGTCCTCTTAGAAAGTGCTCTTGATAGAGAAGGCCAGGTAATCCCGATCTTTAAATGATTGCTTATAATTAAACTGGCTGGCCTCATTGAGCGTAGTGTCAGATGGACCGTAATAATGTGTGTACGTCAAACCGCAAGTGACACGATCAAGATAGGTGGCGGTTACACCGATATTGAAATCACCACCTTTATCAGGACCGAAAGCGCCAACTACAGCAGACTTACCCATAGGGAAATAGCTGACGCCCAGCGGAACACCAAGGTCGATGCCTGGGAAGACCTGACGATAAGTTGGTGTATACACCAACTTGAGCCCTACCCCGTCGTCTGTAGCATTCGGATCCAGTGCCGATCGGTTTTCAGTAACCTTCAACAAACGATTCCAGGCAATTTCACCGATCAAGCTAGCCTCATTGGATATGAAAGTTGGCTCGAGAGAAGCGAGCACGTTCAAATTCACATGGGCAGTCCGCCCGACCGCGTACAGTGGATGCTTGTCGTTGTCAGCTTCTACATCAGGCAGTACGACCTGACCATTCGATACCAGGGGCATATTCCAGCGCATAGACGCTTCCCCGGCAAAGTTATACTCACCCACTGATGTGGTAAAACTTGCACCCAGTGCGCGTATATCCTCCGGATACACCCAGAAGAACTCACCTACTTGCCCGGTTGCAAAATTAGGGGCGCCTACGCCAGGGCGCAGGTACAACTGGGGGGTTTTATCGTGGTATTGGATAGCATAAAGCCCGTAATCGACAGTTTCTGCTGCATAGCGCAACTGCAGGCCACCCTGTCCAGAATTCCGGGCTTTTTTGTCCTTACCATGAAAAAAGGCCGCGGGGCTGCTTGGATTACCACCGAGAAAATCCGGGAATGGCTCACCAACAATAAGGCGCTCAGCCCCCTCTCCCATCATGTCGAGCGTGGAAAAATAGCTACCCGCCGCAGGTAGTCGTGTTTGTTCCCACTCAAACTGATAGAACGCACCCAACGAAAGCTCATCAGTAAGTTGGTAGGAAGTAGACAACTGACTGACTGGCCTGGTGATTTCCTTGAACTGGGTGTTGGGTACTGAAATAGCCTTTACCACGTCCACCGGAGCCATTCCGCCAGCAATCCCGTTGGACCCGAAAAACAGACTTTCCCCCCAAATTAGGCCATGCCGACCCAAACGAAAGGACAAAGCTCGATCCGCAACTTCACCATTCCAATAGACGAATGCATCTAATAACTCACCATCACCGCCGTGTAGATGTCGAGTGTCATCAGTGAATTCGTCATAGGCAACCGACACCTGATTCGCGCGCGCGGGGTTGTTGTTATCGTTGTCCTTCTGGTATTCGGTGTCGAACCAGGCTGCCCCGCTTAGACGACCACCAAAATTGCGGTAACCGATATCCATTTCCGAGAGCAGGTCGAAACGGTTAGAGATGAGGCCCTTATCAAAAGCACGGTCACCGTCATCCTGGTTCAGGCTGACTTGGCTTTTCGAAAGCTTGCTGCTTGGGTCCTTCAGACGCCATGCAGAACTGTACTTGAGGGTGTTATCCCAGCGTGCACTAAGATCGTTGTCACCCGTATCAATTTGAAATGCACTGGCACTCATCGATATCACACTCAGCGCACCACCTGCGAGAACGCATGATAAGAACTTTGGCCGCCCTGAAGGCGACGGATATGAGTACGCAGTAGACTTGATTACACGCATATACGAACCTCTTTTGTTTTTGTATTAGGCTTCGCTAAATTTAAATTTGACGCTGCTTAACCGCTCCTTCCAAAAACTCATATACCTACCCGGGTCTCACCGAGCACCAGCGATATGACCATTCCCATAAGATTTAACGATACGGGACGTTTCGTATACTTACAGCTATCAACCAGGCCTGTCAAGCCCAGGGTGAGGTGTTTTGCCTACGGTTCCCTGTTGGGGGGATTTTGGCTGGCATAGCGTACCCCGGCAGCCTCAAAATCCGCGGACCCACCAGCAGAAAGCGCTAAAGGAGAGATAGTTGTAATCTTTTGAGATTGGGAAGTCGCCGCCCCCTTTCCTGCCGTGTTAACAGGCGACGCGCAGGCGCAATCTCACCATTCATCTGCTAAGCGGCGACAAGCACAAATAAAACAGAACGTACCGTTTAGTGCGTTCCCATTTGTCATGTTCTGCAAGATGACTGCAAGAAAAGTTAAGGTTTAGAGGTCAACCTGAAGGGGACAAAATAGCGTCACGTATCGCTTCTCTATACTCTGGGAATCGATACGCGCTGAATGGTAGGTGGCGTCAAGGGCCGTAAAGCTAAATCGCCACAATGATTTTATTAAAAAAACGCTTGCACTAGAAGCCAAGCGTAAAGTTGCAGCACCTAATTAAAATTTAAGCATTCCATTGAGCATCACCGTGTCGCCCTCCGAAGTATTTCGAGCATAAACATCTTTTTGATAGCCGAGTACTATTCCAAAATCCCGACTTGCGTAGCCCACTTGCGGGCCGACCTTTATGGATTTGGTTCGATTACCTACATCATTCCCCTGGGACTGGTCATCATTCACCTGGGTCGATAAATACCCACCAATACCTGCCAGCCAGTTCTGGGTCAGCCGATAGTTAAATCCATAGTCTGCAACGACCTGCACTCCAGATTTATAGTCAGTCTTTGGATTTTCGTAACTATAGTTAACACTGATCTTCGAGCTAACCTCAACTTTCGGCATTGGAAACCACGTAAAGGCGTAAGCAGCATAAATTGCCTTACTATTGCTTCCTGGATTAATCAAGGCATGTTCATCATATTTACCCCAAGGCGCTACAAAATCTAACTCAATGTTATGAAGATAGGTTGGAGACTGCCAACTGACCAAGGCACCGAATAATGGGTCGCCCATTCCATTCGAGGAGTCTCTACCAAATGCTCCCAATGCAGGAATATCCAGGTGACCGGCAACGTAAGGAACTGCGAGCTGCAATGATACGTTCCCGCCAAGTAGTGTTGGCCCATCAAGCGTGTGTACTACTCTCAAAGCATGAGAGTGAACTCTTCCTTTAGCCTTTTGAAATACCTTACTTCCTTGTCCATCGCGAATTGAATCTATGGCAACAGTTTTATTGTATGTATAGGCATGGGTTTCGCCTGGAGCACCTACTGCCCCACTCATGACAGTTACAATACCCAATGGATAACTTGAAGCACCTCCTTCAAGCGCCATCGATTTGGCGGCAAACAGCAATACACCAAAACAAATCACCTGGCGAAAATCAGCGGGAGTCTTCATCACACGTTCCTTTCTTGTTTTTGTTCTTAGCAATGGAAATTGACGCAATCAAGCAATACAAGAGTCTGCCAAAAATCCTTTGGCTGCTACTCTTCCAGGAAAAATATTTCTCCCACCTCAGTAATTTCCAAACTTACAGGAATCAAACGCAAGCCAAGACAGGGACCTTTTATGCACAAACCCGAACTAATTTCAAACAACGCACCATGACCACTACAAACGATATGCCTGGACTCGCCGTCGAGATATCGATTCTTGCGCACTGGCATAGTTGAGCCCGGCCAATGGGGACAAGAGTTTTTATAGCCAAAAATATTCCCGCAGTCATTGACTAAAAAAATGTCGTCGGGGCCTATGCTTCCCTTCCTGAACCCCAAAGATTGGCCTGGCGCAATTTGCTCGAGATGGCAAAGCCTGCGGCGATCAGATTTTGCCATCTTTAACTTCCCTCCTTATTAATCAGGCTTGCCGCCAGGAGCCCATTTTTCACGCCATTGGAACAGGAACACTTGGGAGTTATCCATGATTGCAGGGGCTACGCGCGGCGACCAGTCATCGTCGTGCTGATCCATATCGGCGTCGTACTCGATGTGGCAGCCCAATGGGGTGTTGAAGTACCAGAACCAGTTAGACCCAAACTTATGTCGCCCTGGCCCCCAATATGACTCATAACCTTTAGCTGCAAACGCATAGCCGGCTTGCAGTACTTCCTGCGGCCCCCCCATATGGAAGGTAAAGTGTTCGCATCCCTGCAAATGCGGCGGGGTTTGAATGAAGAAAAGGGTGTGGTGGTCGAAAGTACCCGCAGGACGCAGAAATGGCCCCATCCCGACAAATTTGTCGGTGAGTTTGAAGCCCAGACGATCCGCATAGAAGCGCTCGGCCTTTTCGATATCTGGAACGAAATAGACAACGTGGGAGAGCGTTCGTGGCTTCGGAGCGAGCTCGGAACTTTCATCCACACCGGTTTTGTTTGCAGGACGGTGAATATCTCCAGGCGCGTTTACGCGCTCGGCAGGCAGTTTGTGCGGCTTTCTCATCGAAACTTGAAAGCCCAGGGCGAATCCGAGATCGTCCACTAACTCCAGTGAACCATCAGCCAGAACCTTGACTTCTCGCTCGCCCTCAAATTCCTTCCGGATGCTCGCGAGAGTCGCGACGTCTTTTACGCCATACATTGTCTTGCGCAACATGTTCGCGGTCGGCAAATTCCAGGCAGGTAGCGAGGGATCGTCACGATGTTTGATAACTACACCAGTTCCATCCAATGCCTCAAAGCGTCCGCCCCCTACCGGCTCAAGGCCGTAATCCTCCAGGAAGCGCTCGCAGAGCGCGACATCGTCAACACCAAAATACAAAGTGTCCGGGCCAAGGATGTTCATTTCAACACCTGTCAAAGAATGCGTTTTTGTTATGTCAGGCCCGAACCATTGCAGGGCCTGAGATCTCTGATGCGCGCGTGAGTTTCAAATACACGTCACATGAATGGCTTGCGCTCTTCAGGCCACCATAGACCGGAGATAGGTTGCCCCATCTTGTTGCGCAAAGTTCCAACGCCATCAACGATGATTTCGACGACATCACCGGGCTGGAGCCTGCGATCGAGCTCCAGAGCTGAACCACCGCCCATCGTACCCGAGCCGATTACATCGCCAGGCACGATGGCTTCACCAAGGCTGGCCCAGGCAATCAGCTCACCAATCGTCCAAAGTTTGTTGGAGCTGTCACCCTTACCCCAAGTCTCGCCATTGACGCGGACTTCCATGCCGATCCGGTCCAGATCTTTGAATTCATCGACGGTGGTAATCCAAGGCCCGATACCGTAGGCGAAGTCTTTGCACTTGGTGGGGCCCATCCCAATCGGCATTTCGACCGCCTGACAATCGCGGGCACTAAAGTCATTGAAGATGGTGATACCAAACAAGTGATCAAGGGCGTTTTCAGGGCGCAGGCTTTCTCCACGCTTGCCGATGACGTAACCAAGCTCCAACTCGTAGTCCATGTGCTGGATGTATCCTGGCCACGGAACTTCCGCTTCATGCCCAATCACTGTATGCGGCGTACCTTTGAAATAGCCAGGCACCTTCAAGAGATTTGGAGTGGGCGGCTGGCCAATTTTTTCATGGAAGCCTTTGATGTGGCCCACGAATGTCAGTCCATCTCGCACCACAGAAGGATCCGAGGCTGGCAACCACTGCACGCTATCGAATGAGATCGAATGTGCATCTGGCCGTTTTGCATTGATTTTTTCTGCCGCCTCGATAAACGGCGTGCCCAGTGCAATTGCCGCCGACATGCTGCCGGGGAAAACAGCATTTGCATATTGCAGAGCGCTTTCCCGGGAAGAACCGCCCTTGACCAACTGCTCATGGAGCGCGCGCTTCAGGTCGATGACCCGATGCTCCTCTGGAAATACCAGCACCAGGCGCGCTTCCGCGCCGTCGGGCCCGTTAACAGAAATTCGACCTAGCTTCATGTGATTCCCCTCTTTTTATTGACTTGAATGAGCCTGAATCAGCTTTCCAGGACCTAAAGCTAAACGACACGCACCGTTTTGTAAAGAGCAAAAATTGGTACAATTTCGAAGGTCCCGCTGATACATCAAGCCCCTGGCTCAGACAGATCAATAGGCATCGGGAGGGACTGAAACAGTCGAATTGATAAGTCAGGCAGACGACAAATATACTACTCGTCTCGTTTCGATTATAAGTTCCTACAATGAATCAGTCAGACCATCTCAAGGCCGCAGCGCCAAGGAACCCACCAATGCAGGTTAAGAAAACCTCATTGCCTGCTGGACGCCCTCGTAGTGAAGCAACGCGCCGACAGATCCTAGATGCGGCTATCAGCCTCCTCCAGGACAAATCGATTCAAGCGATCTCTATCGAAGCGATAGCTCGAGAGGCAGGAGTGAGTAAGGCGACCATTTATCGATGGTGGGAATCCAAGGCTTCCGTGGTGATTGATGCGTTTATTGAGCAGCATTTGGTTAAAACAAAGTTTCCTCGTGGAATGTGTCCACGCGACGCCATAGCACATCATTTCCGTTCTTTGGTGGCGCAGTATTCGGGATGGCCTGGACGGCTCGTCGCTCAAATCATTGCCGAGGGTCAATCTGATCCTGCCATTCTTCGAGTCTTCCGTGAGCGATTTCATTACGGCCGCAGAGCAGTCGTCAGAGAGATGCTTGAAGAGTGGAAAAACAGCGGCGACATTTCAAAAGATTCAAATGTCGAAGTGCTTATGGACTTGATCTATGGGCCGGCTTATATGCGCCTGATGATAGGTCACGCCCCTCTAGACGAATCCTTCGCTGAATCACATTTCAATTACATATGCGAACTGTTGGGCTCTAAATTCTGAAGATCGTTATAGCTTCCAAAATAAAATGCCGGCCTGATGGCCGGCATTTACATTTCACAACGGAGTCAATGCTATATCTACAGGATGCCCAGTCACTTTGTGAGCCTGCTGGATCTAGAACGCAGTATTTGCCTTTCCTTTTAGCGCGAGCATTTCCCTTGCCTCTTGAGGCGTAGCAATTTCAAAGCCCAACTGCTCCACGATACTTCGGATTTTCCGTACTTGTGCGGCATTAGAAACCGCCAACTCACCGCGCCCAATGTACAAGCTATCTTCAAGACCCACTCTGACGTTGCCGCCCATAATGGCCGCGAGTGTCGCTAGTGACATCTGGTCTTTACCTGCGCCCAATACCGACCAGTGATACTGATCGCCAAATAGACGGTCTGCGGTTCGCTTCTGATGCATCACATCTTCAATATGAGCACCCATGGCACCACGCAATCCAAAAATTGTCTGGATGAACAATGGCGGTTTAACCAATCCTTTATCCAGGAAATACTTTAGCGTGTACAAGTGGCTGACGTCGTAACACTCGAACTCAAAGCGAGTACCGCTATCTCCAATGGTTCGCAGGATCCATTCGATATCGGCAAAAGTATTGCGGAAGACAAGATCCTTTGTGGCATTAAGATGCTCCACCTCCCAGCTGTAACGCCACTCTCGATCCTTGCTGGCCATTTCGGAAAGGTTGAGGTTTATAGACCCCATGTTCAGGGAACACATCTCCGGTTGCAGCGCAACACCTGCTGCCGCACGCTCGCTAATGGCCATTCCCGGACCACCACCGCCCGTAGAAATGTTCACGATTGCATCCGTTTCGGCCTTAATTCGAGACACGAATTGACGGAAAATTTCAGGATCGCCAGTAGGCCGACCATCCTCAGGGTTTCGGGCGTGAAGATGAACGATCGCCGCTCCCGCTTTTACTGCTTCGATCGCCTGATCGCCAATCTCTTCGGGAGTCACCGGCAGATGAGGAGACATCGACGGCGTATGAGCACCACCTGTGATAGCGGCGGTTATGATAATTTTTCTCACAGTTCTTCTCCTTCTTTCAGCGCTAACAGGACAAACAGCATTCGACAGTTACGCCCTGAACGATTCGACCAACTGTGATTCGTTGCTCGCTGTACCAGTACGTCTCCTGGCCGCATAACGGTCTCACCGTGATCCATCATTGCGACAATCTCGCCCTCGAGCACCACCGCGTAATCAAGCGATTGCGTTTTGTGGAACCAGAAATGTCGGGGCTCCTTCTTGTCGCGAACACCTTCTTTATCCAGAAATTCGACCAACTTTTCCTGGTCATAAACCTCATCTGATGGGAAGTCGACTATCCGAAGAAGCGAACCATCGTCAGAATGAAAACCAAATTTGTGTCCGGCTGGCGCTGGATCCAGACCGTCCGCGCGCCCCGCCCCCGTCGCCCAAACGACCTGTGCAACCGGTTTACCCGCTTGTGCCAGAACATTTGGAGTATCTGCGTCACTGGTAAAAATCGACTCACCAGCTTCGTTATGACCAGTGACAATTCTCCGTACTGGCTTATAGGCCACTTCGGTAATGTTATTCATCATACAACCTCAAAAACGGTTCGTTTAGTTTCGTAATAGGTTAAATTTTTTTTGACTCAGGGCGCCTTCAGGCGACTCACTGGCATAACCACAAATGTTGCTGACGAACTGGCGACCAGCACTTCTCGCTGAGGGTCATGCAGTTCGGCTCTGGCGAACGCAATTTGACGACCCACACGTTCAACTGTTGCTTTTGCTTTCAACAACGACGGTTTCGCAGCCGCCTGCATATTCACCGTGATACTGGTAGTGGCACAGGTTTGCCCACACGGCAGCATGCTGAGCACTGCAAAAGCCATGGCATAGTCGAGCATGGTCATCAAGGTGCCACCGGCTATAACACCATTACCCTGAATGGCTGAAACTGGCGCTTCGAAACTGAGCTCGACAACTCCAGGGCGGCCATGAACCAACCGGGCGCCAAGCGCACTTAGTCCAGCAGTCAATTCAAACGGGATGTCGAATTGGGTCTCTGAAATAACACGTTCCAAAAAGGCCCGATCTGGATTGTCATCGATCGTTTGCATAATACGTTGCCTCAACCTGGATAACTGATGCACTTCTGTCGCTGCTCACCCAGTCCGGCAATTGTGCCAACCATAATATCGCCGTCGAGCAAGAAACGATTGTAATGAGTTCCATTGCCTGCAGGTGATCCAGTACAAATCACATCACCTGGCAATAGCTTTGCGTACTTCGAGATGTATGCAATTTGTTGTTCAATTCCAAAAAGCATATCAGCAGTGGTCTCATCCTGCATTGTTTTGCCGGACACTGTCAGTTGCATCGATAGGTTGTGTGGATTTTCAACGAACTGCTTGGGAACCAGATACGGACCAAGCGGAAGAAAGCCTGGCTGCCCTTTCGATCTCAGCCAGTCGGTACCGAGCATCTTGTAGTCAGTGCGTGGAATCAGATCACGAGCAGAGATGTCATTGACGATCGTATAACCGGCGACATAATCCATGGCGTCTTCCGCCCGGATATTGTACCCCTCCTTGCCTATTACTACGGCCAGTTCCAACTCCCAATCTGGTTTGCTGGTTGTGGGTGGAAGAACCAAGTCTTCATAGGCACCCGAAATTGCAGAGACGGGTTTGGTGAATACATAGGGTTCTCCATTAGTCACCCTCTGATCCATCATGTCTTCGGCCCACTTTCTTAATTCTTCCTTGCTCAGTCCTTCTGGACCGACATTGGAATCAACGGTCAAATCCACTACATGCTTTCGATAGTTTGCACCGGTGCAGAACACTTGCCGCGGCAGGTCAATCGCAGGATGAAACGTGAGTTGATCTTCATTATACCAAGAGGAAGTAGTGGCTTTACTCACAATCGATTCGAGAGCGGTGTAGCTAGCATCCCAGTTTTCAAGTAGCGATAGCACATTTTTTTCTCGGAGAATATCAACATCGAACGCCTCTGCCACGCTGCTGACTGGAACAACCTTTGCGTCGACAACCAGACCAGCAAAGCGGTGATGCGGATTGGTTTTTAAAGAAAATGTACCGAGCGAGAACTTCTTCATGTGCATCTCCGAATTATTGTAGGAATGAGCAGTCGACAATTTGCTCATAGGTAAAATCCGCACCGGGTAACCCAAGTAGAGCTCTTTGACCAATAAGCAGTTCGATACCCTCGCGAGAAGGCGTCAGAGTTACAGGGAATGCATTAACCAATGCTGTTACTGCTTCGGCAGGCATGCCAAGCAACCCCAAAGCCTCGGTCAGCCTGGCTGTGTCGCCAGGCAGAGTCGTTAGCGATGCGTTGAGGATGCGTACCCACGCTTTCAGCACTTCGTTCGTATGGGTCACCGATTTCCTTACGACCAATCCTTGACCCGGAAAATTGGCAAATACATCCTGAATCGTTGCAATTTTATTGAGTCCCCGCTGCACCGCCATGGTGTCGAAAGGCGGCCCCAGCAAAGTCGCATCACCCTCCCCCGCAACAAGAGCCGAGAACCGCTCTCGCACCCCGCCAACGGGTGTCAGGCGATAGTCGTCAGCACCGAGTCCTACTTCCTTGAGAAGCGCTCGAAGTGCAATGACAAAACCGTTCTCGGGGGCATCCACCAGAATGTTGGCACCGCGCAAATCCGCAGGAGCTGACATGGCCGAGGAGCCGACCAGCTGTAACGGCGTGGTGGTTTCAATTTGAGCAATCACCACGAAGTCTTGTGGACCTTGCCGGCGGTTCCAGTGCAGAACGTTGTCGATCGACGTTACGACCGCGTCGACCCCTCCTGCACAAAGTGACGAGTACTGCTCATCAGACGATTGAGTCATTGAAGACTCGAGGCGCAAATCCGCCGGCATTTGCCACGAGGCTGCTACCGCAATGGCGGGAGGGACAAACCACATCACACGGAGAGAGTCGTTGGGCATTTTTTATTCTCGTTGAAAGTACCCATATATAAAACTATACGTACCGTATTGTCAACGAACCTACCGATGCTTGATTAACCCGCTTGAAGGCGGGTTATAGGTCTAACACCATACGAGGTGTCTTGCTTCCTGAGCAGCAGACAAACAACGTCTTGCCCGCCTGCTTTTCCGCGTCGCTGAGAATTGAATCGCGGTGGTCTGGCGTGCCCTCCAACACCCGCACTTCACAAGCACCACAGATGCCTTCGCGACAGGAGTGCATCACTTCTACACCGTTTTCAATCAGCGCATCGAGTATGCTTTTGCCCTGCTCCATCTTGAGGGTCTTCCCGGTCTTCGCCAGTACGATCTCATATCCACCCGACGTCGCGGCTTCCTGCAGCGGTATAAAGCTCTCGAAGTGAACTCTGCTATCAGAGATGGAAAGCGCCTTTGCTTGCTGGGAATAGGCCTGAATCATCCCCGCAGGCCCGCAACAATAGTAATGCCGGGTTCCATCATCACCACGGAAAACCTCTTGGATATGAGCGACAGTAGCCTCGACGTCGTACCCCAACAGCAACTGGACCTTGTCCTGGGTAATATGACCTTGCATCGCGTCAATCAACGCGGCGTGGTTAACACTGCGAGCGAAGTAATGCAGCTCCCAGTCCATTTTTTTGCTATTTAAATGCTGTGCCATACACCAAAGCGGCGTAACCCCTATCCCACCCGCAATCAGGACAGAACGATGCTCGCCTTCAGAGACGGGGAACAGATTTCTAGGCTCACTGACCTGCAACCTGTCTCCGGGACGCAAGCGATCGTGAATCATGATCGATCCACCACGACTTTTAGGGTCCTTGGCGACCGCTATGACGTAACGATTTCTCTCAGACGGATCGTTGAGCAAGGAGTAACTGCGCAGAGGAATACCCTCAGCGATGACGTCAATGTGGGCCCCTGGAGTAAAGGCAGGAAGCGTTACGCCCTCCAGCCCTTTTAGCTCATACGCCAGTACCCCATCTGCCTCATGGGTAACTGATTTGATGTACACCTGGAATGTGTTTGGCATTTCGCAACCTAACCTGAACCATGATTGTTATTGGAGCGTTCGGCCGCCAGCTCATCGAGCTGACGGCCGAACGGGCTCAGAGATAAGTCATTCTGCGTTCTTGACGCTTCTGCTCCGTGTAGTCCTGAATGACGGTCCCAACAGGAATCATGTCAGCCAACGCCCTCAATGAACGGTAGTCGCTCGCTTGCGCCTGGACGCTGTCTTCACTGGCTTCCGATTGACGGATCCGCTCCATCAATTCACGCCGTAAACGGACAATTGCGAGATCCCCGCTACCCAGAAACTCCCGCGTCCGATCGACGATGGGGATGCTCTCTGCAACGGCGTAATCCTCAAAAATAACGCCCGGAACGCCTGTCCAGCTCCGACCGGCACGCATTGCTTCGCGATCTTGCCCATAGTTGGGAAGACCTTGGCGGGACGCTGCGAAGTTGTCGTCGGATTCATCGGTACCCAGCAGCGCGAAATCCGGGAGGTTTTCATCGATGGGTTGGCGCGAATCCCAATAGACGTACCACTGAAGACTGCGCGTGTTGTTGACCGGCACTACGATGATCAGAAATCCTGCTTCTTGTTCGGTGGTACCAATGAACGCGGTCGCCGGTGCTACAAACTCGGTCACCCGAAGGTAGTCCTGCTCCTGACCAGTGGTGCGCAACGAATACGACCGTAAGCCATACGGCTTGCTTTCCAGTGTGTACTTGGGGGTGTCGTTGCCAGTGACGAGCTGAAGCCCGGCCTGGGGAAGCTCCGGGTTCGCCGTGGTGTCATGGTGCAGCAGTCCGATATGGGCCGAGTCCATCAACGTTTCGACGTTTTGCAACCAGTTCGCTTCGTTATAGGAAGCCCGCGGTCTGGCGTGCTTACGATCAAAATAGGTGAATGCATAATCAGTGAAGGCCGGCGCTTCGCCCTCACCCAAGTACACCCAGACAATACCGCCACCCTCTCGCACCCTGAACCCCTGGCCCTTTACCTTTTTGCAAAAAGCCTGGTCCTTCTCGGTTGGCATTTTGGTGCAGTTGCCCTGCGTGTCAAAACTCCAGCCATGGAAGATGCAAGTCAGGCGGTTACCTTCATTTCGACCGAGCGCGAGCGAAACGCCGCGATGGGGGCATGCCTCATGGAGGAATCCGACATGACCATCATCCGCGCGAAAGGCGACATATTTTTCGCATAGCAATTCGACACGTTGTGGCGTTCCTCCCGGCTCAAGCGCCTCACTGCGCAATGCAGGAATCCATTGCCTTTTCCAATACCTGTGCAGAGGTGTGCCAGGGGAAACGTCCGTCAGCAGGCGGTTCTGTTCAGCGGTCAGCATAGCGAGCCCCGTTCTTGTTTTTTAGAAGAGCCGCAGCTAGGCGGCCAAAACTATCTTAATAACAAAGTATCTCAGTCTTTAAGATAGTTTTAGGCTATGCTCGCTTTTAGAGCTCGTCAAGAAAATTCGTTAGCATGTTAACGCTTTGCCGTGAGCGCTCCGTCGCCCCCCCCCCCCATGCACTGGGGTTCATCGCCTCAATGACATCCCTGGCAGCGCCATAGCTGCAGGGCACGCCTGGTTCACACTGAGGTATGATCACCTCAAAGCCACCTGATGGATTTTGCATGAACGATTTATTGTTTCCTGCCGCCAGCCCTGAGGCCGTGGCGCAAGCGTGGCGTAACGAACGCCCGGATCTGGATCACCATGGACTGGCAATTACGCTTCGGATCCGAAGCCTGGCCATGCTGATCGATCACCACATCGAGGTCATCGCGGACGACCTTGAACTGGGAATGAAGGATCTTATGCTGCTGTTCGCTTTACGGCGAAGCGGCCCGCCTTATTGCATGCGCCCTACCGATGTTTTTCGCCTGCTGAAGGTGACGTCAGGCGCTGCCACCTATCGAGCGGACAAATTGGTGGAACGCGGCGTCGCCAACCGGATTCCCGATCCACGTGATCGCCGAGGTCAATTGATTCAATTGAGTGAGGAAGGAATGCGCCTGGTTGATGTCGCTATCACCCGCCTGGCGGAATCAAGCTCCAAATGCCTCGCTTCGCTCGATAGCAAAGAAGGTGAGCTTGATCAGATTGGCCATCTGTTGCATTCGTTGGAAGCCGGGTGGATGGAGATCACTCCCCTCAGTGAAAACCCGCTCGCACGCTCTGACGATCCCGGTCTGTGATGAGCAATCCATGACTGCGGATGAGCGGATGTCGCCGATTTGAAAAAGCAGGTAGCCCTTTTCAGGGCTTGATCTTTTTAAGATCCTCGAGTAATTCGAGCAACTTCTGCAATTTCTTCTCGCCAAACTGCCGCTGGATCTCGAGGTAATTGCGCTCCATCCCCTCGCTCATCGACAAAAAGCAATCATGCCCTTGCTCGGTCAGGTTGAGGAAAATGCGGCGCTGATCTTCAGCCGATTTCCTGCGAATGACCAGGCCGTCGCGCTCCAGGCGCTTGAGCACACCGCTCATGCTGGGTTTTAGAATACAAGCCTGATGCGCCAACTGGTGACTTTCCAGTTCGCCCTGTTGGCGCAGGATTCGAATGACTCGCCACTGCTGCTCGGTCAAGTCATGATCGTTCAGGCCAGGACGGAAAAACGTCATTACCGCTTCGCGTGCCTGGAGCAAAGTGAGTGTCAGGGAAGGTCGGGGATTGGGCATATTGAGTGGACTATGTGAACAAGCCAACAGCTTACGGTTGGTGCTTCAGTAGCGCAACCGGCTGGAAATCGGCCGCGCCCCTTTACCCTGAAACAAACACGATTCAGTCACCCAAAATACAGGTCGTCAGCGAAACCCCGAATGTCGCTGGCGATACTCTCCTGGCGTCATTTGTGCATTGCGTTGAAAAAAACGACTGAAATACGCCGGATCCCTGAAACCCAGCAGGTAGCAGATTTCATTTGCCGAGCTGCCCGTGAACAACAGCAAACGTTTGGCTTCCTGCATGACTCTTTCGAACACCAGGCGTTTGGACGGCAAATCGGCAATACGTCTACACACGTCGTTAAGCCGCGCTTCGTTAACACCAATGGCCTGCGCATAGCGGCCAAGCGCCCAGTGCTCCAGATAATGCTCTTCAATCAGTGCATTAAATCGATGAAAGATCTGTAAGTCTTCACGTCGCGTGGGCGTCGCTTCGAGTGGGTTTGCGCACAACCGTAATACGCCGACCATGACCAGTCGAGTCAGGCTTAGCACCGCGTCACTGTGACCGGCGGCCCCACTGTTCATCTCCCCTCGCAGCTCTTCGAAAAGAAATGCCAGGCGCCGTGCTTCGCTTTGCAGCTCAGGCTTCAGGTGATCAAGCGCCACACAAGCAGGGGGTGGTTGCGGACCCGGTGCCAGCCCGGGATCGCTTTCGATCAATTGCCAGATCAACTGCTGGCGAACGGTAAGCACGTGGCCGTCGCTGTCCGCCTCCGTCACGAAAGAATGGGGAATCGTCGGTGGAGTGAGAAAAAACATGGGGCCCGACTCGACGTACTGCTGGTCATCAAGATAGACCCTCACCGTTCCGCTCTTGACGTAATGCACCTGGAAAAATCGATCGTGGCGGTGCACTGGCATGTTGCGCCCAAAGAAACCCGCCAGGTTGCCGAGCTTGTCGTAATGCACCTCGCTATCGCTGTAGCGCTGATCGTAGACCTGGCCGATGTTGATGTTAGGAATTGGATACCGATCGTTCATCACGCACTACTCATTATTTTTTTAGTCCCGACATCCCCGCCCCATGGTGCACCCGTTGCGAGTAAATCGCCACGAACGAGAAGGTGCTTGACGATCATTAACATATTAACTATAACGATAACATGTTAACGATAATTAGGCCGGACACCTCCAGTCCCGCCATTGCCAGGAGAGAAGCATGAGCCATGCCTTGCATGACGTTGCGACCGGCACCCTGCTCGGTGTAGCGCTGAACTACCAGAGATTGCTGCTGAAACGCGTTTCTGAGTTCGAGCAGCCGCCGTATCAAAAGCTGCCTGTCAAACCGGTTCTATTCATCAAGACCCCCAATACGCGCAACGTACATGGCGGCACCGTGGTGCATCCCGGTGCAGGCGTTTCATTGCAACCTGGTCCGGCCCTGGGGGTGGTGATCGGCAAGGATGCCAGTCGAGTCAGTGCTGACGAGGCTCTGGATCATGTTGCCGGCTATACCATCGTCAACGAATTCAGCCTTCCGGAAGAGAGCTATTACCGCCCTGCCGTGAAAGCAAAATGTCGCGATGGCTTCTGCGCCATCGGCCCGGAACTCGTACCACGTGAACAGCTTGCCAATCCGCATGACCTGACCCTGCAACTACGAGTCAATGGCGAGCTTCGACAAGAAGACTCCACCGCAAACTTCGTACGCAAGATTCCTCAGCTGATCGCCGAAATCAGCGAGTTCATGACCTTGTATGCCGGAGATGTGTTGATCACCGGGACACCTTTGGGTCGTGTCGATGTCCTGCCAGGTGACCGCGTAGACGTAGAAATCCAGGGTCTGGGATGCCTGACCAATATCATCGTTGCCGAGCAGGAGGGCACCGTATGAAACACGCTCGTATCCGATTCGAAAGCCAAATACATTCCGTCACAGTTGATGCAGACAACATCGTGCATCTGAGCGATGGCCGCTCCCTCAGCGAAGACAAGGTCGAGTGGCTGCCACCGGCCAATGGCAGCATGTTTGCCCTCGGCCTGAACTATGCCGATCATGCTGCCGAACTCGCCTTCTCGCCGCCCACCGAACCTTTGGTGTTCGTTAAATCACCGGGTACCTACACCGGCCACAATCAGGTCACCTGGCGACCTGACAACGTTGCCTACATGCACTATGAGTGCGAGCTGGTTGCGGTCATCGGCAAGCCTGCGCGCAACGTCAAGCGTGAAGATGCGCTGAGCTATCTGGCGGGTTACACCCTGTGTAACGACTACGCGATCCGCGATTACCTGGAAAACTACTACCGCCCGAATTTGCGGGTAAAAAACCGTGACGCCACGACCCCGGTCGGTCCATGGATTGTCGATGTTGCAGATGTCCCCGATCCGGGAAATCTGAAACTGCGCACTTGGATCAATGGTGAGCTTCGCCAGGAAGGCTCGACCAAAGACATGATCTTCGACATCCCCTACCTGATCGAATACCTGTCCAGTTTCATGACCCTGCAGCCAGGCGACATGATCGCCACCGGTACACCGGAAGGCCTCGCAGACGTAGTTCCAGGCGATGAAGTGATCGTGGAAGTCGAAGGTGTTGGTCGCCTCGTTAATCGAATTGTCAGCGAAGCGGATTTTTTCTCCGCACGTAAAGAGGCTTGAGCAATATGATCAAACATTGGATCAATGGCCGTGAGGTCGAAAGCAAAGACACCTTCACCAACTACAATCCGGCCACCGGCGAAGCGATTGGTGAAGTGGCCAGTGGCGGTGCTGAAGAAGTCGCACAAGCGGTGGCGGCGGCCAAGGAAGCCTTTCCTAAATGGGCCAATACGCCCGCCAAAGAGCGCGCACGACTGATGCGCAGACTTGGCGAGTTGATTGAGCAAAACGTTCCACATCTGGCCGAGCTGGAAACCCTGGACACTGGTTTGCCGATCCATCAGACCAAGAACGTGTTGATCCCTCGCGCTTCGCACAACTTCGATTTTTTCGCCGAAGTCTGCACCCGCATGGACGGTCACAGTTACCCGGTCGACGACCAGATGCTCAACTACACCTTGTACCAACCGGTGGGCGTTTGCGGCCTGGTGTCACCCTGGAACGTGCCGTTCATGACGGCGACCTGGAAGACTGCGCCGTGCCTGGCACTGGGCAACACTGCCGTGCTGAAAATGTCCGAGCTGTCGCCGCTGACGGCCAACGAACTGGGTCGCCTGGCCGTCGAAGCTGGCATTCCGAACGGTGTACTCAACGTCATCCAGGGCTATGGCGCTACTGCCGGTGACGCGCTAGTTCGGCACCCGGACGTACGAGCGATTTCCTTCACCGGCGGCACCGCCACCGGCAAGAAAATCATGCAAACCGCCGGCCTGAAAAAGTACTCCATGGAACTGGGCGGCAAGTCCCCGGTATTGATCTTTGAAGATGCCGATCTGGAGCGTGCCCTCGACGCGGCGTTGTTCACCATCTTCTCGCTCAATGGCGAGCGCTGCACCGCCGGTAGCCGTATCTTCATCCAGGAAAGTGTTTACCCGCAGTTCGTGGCTGAGTTCGCGGCACGTGCCAAACGCTTGATCGTTGGTGATCCTCAAGACCCGAAAACCCAAGTCGGCTCGATGATCACCCAGGCTCACTACGACAAGGTCACCGGCTACATCAAGATCGGCCTCGAAGAAGGCGCCACCCTCCTCGCCGGCGGCTTGGAACGTCCGGCGAACCTGCCAGCTCACCTGAGCAAAGGTCAGTTTATCCAGCCGACGGTGTTCGCCGATGTGAACAATAAAATGCGCATTGCCCAGGAAGAAATCTTCGGTCCGGTGGTGTGCCTGATTCCGTTCAAGGATGAAGCCGAGGCCCTTCAACTGGCGAACGACACCGAGTACGGCCTCGCGTCCTACATCTGGACCCAGGACATCGGCAAGGCTCATCGCCTGGCCTACGGTATCGAAGCCGGTATGGTATTCATCAATAGCCAGAACGTGCGAGATCTACGTCAACCATTCGGTGGTGTGAAAGGTTCCGGTACCGGGCGCGAAGGTGGCCAATACAGCTTCGAAGTTTTCGCCGAAATCAAGAACGTTTGCATTTCCATGGGCAATCATCACATCCCTCGCTGGGGATTGTGAGCAGCCGATAGCCGCTGCTGAAGGCTTCGATGAGTCGCGCATCGGCTCATCGCAGTTTTCACTGGCCGCTGAATTGAACCGACAAGAATAATTTCAGGAGAATCATCATGGGCGAAGTCGTCCTGGCAGCAAAAGTCTGTCATGTGCCGTCAATGTACTTGTCCGAACTGCCGGGCAAACACCACGGCTGTCGTGCCGCAGCCATCGCAGGGCATAAGGAAATAGGTCGCCGTGCGCGCGAATTGGGTGCCGACACTGCCGTCGTGTTCGACGTGCATTGGCTCGTCAACAGCGGCTACCACGTGAACAACGGTGAGCACTTCAGTGGTGTTTACACAAGCAATGAACTGCCGCATTTCATCAAGGACATGGTTTACCACTACCCAGGCTGCCCGGAACTCGGACAACTGATCGCCGAAGAAGCCAACGCAGCCGGTGTGCGCACGCTGTCGCATAACATCCCGAGCCTGGAACTGGAATACGGCACCCTGGTGCCCATGCGTTATATGCACATGGATGTACCTGCCGCCGACAAACTCAAGGTCATTTCCATCGCGGCCTGGTGTGCCTGGCATCGTCTGGAAGACAGCTTCACTTTCGGCGCCGCCGTGCGCCGCGCAATCGAGAAGAGCGACCGCAAAGTACTGGTGCTGGCCTCCGGTTCACTGTCGCATCGCTTCTCTGACGATCGCGAAGCAGAAGCCAATATCCACAACTGGACGCGCGAATTCGACAAGCAGGTCGACATGCACGTAGTCAAGCTGTGGCGTGAAGGTCGATTCAAAGAGTTCTGCGCGATGCTTCCTGATTACGCCGAACACTGCTTCGGCGAAGGCAAGATGCACGACACCGCCATGCTTCTGGGTCTGCTGGGTGGCCCGGACTACAACAAGCCGGTCGAAGTGCTCACAGAGCCCTTTGGCAGCTCCGGAACAGGCCAGATCAACGCCATTTTCCCGCTCTGAATTTCGCTCAAGCGGCAGGGGCGCGCCCGCCGTTCAGCGCAACTGCCTACCAGGAGGGCACATGCCGCATTTTATTGCTGAATTCACCGACAACGTCGAGCAACAGGCCGACTTGCCGGGCCTGTTCGAAAAAGTTCACGCGACACTTGGGGGCAGCGGTGTATTTCCGCTGGGGGGTATCCGTAGCCGAGGCGTTCGACTGGATACCTGGCGTATGGCCGACGGCAAACACGATTACGCCTTCGTGCACATGACGCTGAAGGTTGGTCATGGCCGCGACCTGGCGACACGCCAACAGGTCGCTGAAAAGCTGTTCGAAGTCATTACCGCCCACTTTGCACCGCTGCAGGCAGAACGTCTGCTGGCGCTGTCGTTTGAAATGATCGAGCTGCACCCCGAGTTGAACTTCAAGCTCAACAACGTGCATGCCTTCCTCAAGCAGCAGGCGAATTAGCAAGCCCCCCCACGGCCTCTCTCACAAAAAGTACAAAATCATGAGCATAGCCACTTCCGCTACACAGCCTTTGAGCGATGCCTCAATGTCGACCCACCGCGCAGTAACCTGGCGGCTGATGCCACTGTTGCTGGTGTGTTACCTGTTTGCTCATCTTGACCGGATCAACATTGGTTTCGCCAAGATGCAGATGGGCGCCGACCTGCAGTTCAGCGATACCGTCTACGGCTTTGGTGCGGGCCTGTTCTTTGTTGCCTACGCGATGTTCGGTGTACCCAGCAACATTGCCCTGGATCGCATTGGCCCACGACGCTGGATCGCTCTGCTGATGGTCGTCTGGGGAACCCTTTCGACCAGCATGCTGTTGATCAAAACCGCTGAGGGTTTCTACGCGTTGCGCTTCTTGCTCGGCGTCGCCGAGGCCGGATTTTTCCCGGGCATTCTGGTGTACCTGAACCGCTGGTATCCAACCAGCAGGCGCGCCCAAGTCACCGCGTTGTTTGCAATTGCCGTGCCGCTGGCCGGGGTCGTCGGTGGCCCTCTATCGGGCGGTATCCTGCAAGGCTTTCATGATGTCGGGAGCCTGCGTGGGTGGCAGTGGATGTTCCTGATTGAAGGCGCGCCAGTCGTGCTTCTCGGCTTGCTGGTACTCAAGGTGTTGCCTGACAACTTCGAGTCAGTCAGCTGGCTGAGCAACGAGCAGAAAGACCAACTGCGCAGCCAATTGGCTAGCGAAGAGCAACGCAAATCCATCGTCTCCTTTGGCGGAATTCTGCGAGATCCGCAAGTCTGGCTGCTGGTCGGCATCTATTGCGCGGTCATGTTGGCGGTCAATACGCTGGCTTTCTGGATGCCTACCCTGATTCACAGCTCCGGGATTGGCAGCGATGGCAAGGTCGGCCTGCTCAGTGCCCTGCCCTACCTGGCCGGCTGCGGTTTCATGATCGCCTGCGGACGTTCATCTGATCGGCGCCGCGAACGTCGGTGGCACTTGAGTGTGCCATTGCTCATGTCAGCCCTCGGTATCGCCGTAGCTGGCCTGATGCCTGGCGATCCCTTCATGGTAATCGGCGGTTTGGTGATTGCGGGCATGGGCGCGAGCGCCGCCCTACCGATGTTTTGGCAGTTACCACCCGCTTTCCTGTCAAACAGTACCCAAGCGGCGGGCATCGCCCTGATCAGTTCACTGGGAAGCATTGCCTCGTTTCTGACACCCAATCTAATTGGCTGGATGCGTGACACGACCCACAGCGCCAGTCTTGCCCTCTACGTCCTCGCGGCATTGATCGTCGCAGGCGCCTTCCTGGTGCTGCGCACGCCCGCCGCCATCGTCAACCCTCATTGAGAGATCCACGTCATGCTTGATCAAGAACTCATCCAGCAAGCCGCAGCTCAACTGGACAACGCCGAACGCACTCGTGAACAAGTCGGGCAGTTCTCCCTCGCACATCCACAGATCACCATCGAAGATGCCTATGCCATTCAGCGAGCCTGGGTGGCGCAAAAAATAAAGAACGGACGCAAGCTAGTGGGGCACAAGATTGGCCTGACCTCTCGGGCCATGCAGGTTTCATCAAATATTACAGAACCGGATTACGGGGCGTTGCTTGACGACATGCTGTTCGACGAAGGCACCGATATCCCCTTCAACCGCTTTATCGTGCCACGGGTTGAAGTGGAGCTGGCATTCATCCTTGGCAAGCCGCTCAAAGGCCCCAACGTGACTATTTTCGATGTGCTGGATGCTACTGAATGGGTGATCCCTGCCCTGGAAATCATTGACGCGCGTATCCAGCAGATCGATCCCGAGACCAAAGCAACGCGCAAGGTCTTCGACACCATTTCCGACAATGCGGCGAACGCAGGGGTGGTCATGGGTGGCCGTGCCGTGCGCCCTCATGAAGTCGACCTGCGCAAGGTGCCAGCTGTCTTGTACCGCAATGGCGTGATCGAGGAGTCAGGGGTTTCTGCCGCCGTGCTCAATCACCCGGCGAAAGGTGTCGCCTGGCTGGCCAACAAACTCGCCCCCTACGACGTCACGTTGCAACCGGGGAAAATTATTCTGAGCGGGTCGTTTACCCGTCCCGTGTCTGCCAGCCCAGGCGATACCTTCCATGTCGACTACGACATGCTGGGCTCCATCTCCTGCCGCTTCGTCTGACTCCTGGAGGACTGATTCATGGATATGCCCATCAACACATTCAAGCAACGCCTGAAAAGCGGCAAAGCGCAGATCGGCCTTTGGCTCGGCCTGGCCACCCCTTACTGCGCAGAGCTGGCAGCCAATGCCGATTTCGATTGGCTATTGATCGACGGCGAGCATGCGCCCAATGACGTACGCAGCATGCTCGGCCAGCTGCAGGCGATAGCGCCCTACGCCAGTCATCCGGTGATCCGCCCTGTCGCTGGCGACACGACGTTGATCAAACAGATTTTGGACATCGGTACCCAGACCTTGCTGGTGCCGATGGTCGAAAGCGCCGAGCAAGCGCGAGAACTGGTGCGCGCCGTGCGCTATCCACCCAGTGGCGTGCGCGGTGTAGGCAGCGCATTGGCACGGGCATCG
The DNA here is from genome assembly GCF_047324915.1 of Pseudomonas sp. Pseusp16. Taxonomy (NCBI): domain Bacteria; kingdom Pseudomonadati; phylum Pseudomonadota; class Gammaproteobacteria; order Pseudomonadales; family Pseudomonadaceae; genus Pseudomonas; species Pseudomonas sp. Pseusp16. The sequence continues at coordinate 2,677,931 of NZ_CP168522.1, forward strand.
CGCTGGAACACCGTGCCCGGATACCTGGACAAGGCTGACGAGCAGATATGCCTGCTGGTACAGATTGAAAGCCTCAAAGGCCTGGCCAATCTGGAAGCCATCGTCAACGTCGAAGGTGTTGACGGGGTGTTTATCGGCCCCGCCGACCTCAGCGCTGCAATGGGCCATCGCGGCAACCCGGGCCATCCCGAAGTTCAGGCAGTCATTGAAGACACGATCATTCGAATCCGCGATGCGGGAAAAGCGCCCGGCATTCTCAGCGCTGATGAAAAACTGGCCAGGCGCTACATCGAGCTCGGCGCGGCATTCGTAGCGGTGGGCGTCGACACCACTGTACTGATGCAAGGCCTGCAAGCACTGACAAGCAAGTTCAAAAATACCCCGGCCACCCTCAGTACTGGCGGCGTTTACTGATTTCAGGTCAATTGCAGATAGTCGCTGCTGGCGGTCGTTTCTGCCAGCAGTGATCCTCCGCAGATCAACGCTTCAGTGACTTCAAATCGTTGAGCAACCCCAACAACGTCTGCAATTTTTCTGCGCCGAAGCGCTCCTGCAAGCGCTCATAGTTCTCTTCCATGCGCCCCCTCATACTTTCAAAACAACTATCTCCGGCCCCCGTCAGTTTCACCAGCACTCGACGCTGGTCGTGTTCTGAGCGCCGTCGTTCGACCAACTCTGCGGTCTCCATCCGCGCCAGTACGCCTGTCATGCTGGGCTTGAGAATGCACGCCAGGTCCGCCAGGCGATTGATCTCCAGTTCGCCCTGTTGACTGAGAATTCGCACCACCCGCCATTGTTGCTCAGTGAGGCCTATATCCTTCAGAGAGGGCCGGAAAAAGCTCATGGCGACTTCACGGGCCTGGAGCAAGTTGAGTGTCAAAGACTGTCGGTGCCTGGACATTTAATATGACTCTAATTTAGTTAGCATGTTAATGATATTATCACGCTGAGATACCCATAAAGCTTCTTGCTTCCATAAAAAAACGGCGCCTTTGGCGCCGTCCATTTGATCACTGACCAGAGCAATTCAGAGCCTGATAACCGCTTTCAACACAGTCTTGAAGGTTTCCAATTGGTCGTCGCTGAACTGGCTGAAGACTTTTTCCTGCTGTTCTCGGGCTATTGACCACAATCCTTCTGTTTCATCGATACCTTTAACCGTCAGACGCAAGCGCCCATCCTCCTCACAGACCAGCCCCTTGCGAGTGAGATTGGCAACGGCCTCTTCGATCTCCCGCACGGGCATCGCCACCTCGCGTTGCAGATCGATGAGGCTTAAACCCGCATCATTTTCCAGCACCATCAGCATACGTGCCTCACTGGTCCGCAAACCTGTCGACAATTGCCGCGGCTGGTAGCTTGCCTGATAAGCGCGCAACGCTTGGGTCATGAGGTAGTACAAATTGTGGCTCAGCCTCCCCTGGAAGTGGCTGCTCGGCGGCTGACCTTCGGCACTTTTTGTCATGCGTGTGTGGGGCAGCACCATGGAGTAAGCACCCTGGTGGTAAAGCAACGGCGAACGACCAAAATCATCAAAAGCCACTACCCTGCCAATCATGATCCAATGATCACCGCCGTCCACCTGCTGATGCTTTTTGCACTGAAAGCGCGCTGAACAATCAACAAGAATTGGCGCCCCCCCGTGACCTGATTCGTATTCGATGCCATCAAAACGATCGTCTTTCGGACGGGCGAAATTGTTCGACAAATCAATTTGATCGGCAGCAAGCACGTTCACGGCAAAATGCGTAGCGGCAGCAAATACGTCGTGACTTGTAGATCGTTTATCGATACTCCAGAGAATTAACGGAGGATCGAGCGACACCGAGTTGAAACTGTTGGCCGTCACCCCCACTTTGCGGCCGTTGTGGTCGGCGGCTGTCACCACGGTTACACCGGTGGCGAAGTTACCTAATGCGCGGCGAAATGCACGGGCATCGAAGGCAGAAGAAACGGCAATCTCATTGATATCGGACATGCAAGGCTCCCGAGCACACCCTGAGGCGTACTCTGAATTTTTTTATGAGGGGCTTATGGCTTGGCGGCGAACGGCCTCAGGCCATTGACGGATCGGGCTCGAGACCCATCAGTTCGCGACCGAGTATCTGTGCACAGACGTCATAGTCGGTGTATGCATGCGCACCCGTCAGATGTGAATCGCGGAAAAGGCGTTGCAACTCGTTGGTTTCAAACCAGGCACCGCCGCCGGCCGCTTCCATTAGACGGTCCACGGCCTGGATACACATTTTCGTGGCATAGCCTTGATTGGTACGCCAGAACGTGAGCGTGGTGCGGCTAGGGTACTCGTGGCGCTCACTGTATTCGGCAATCTCCTCCCAGCTTTTCTCCAGCAACGCTCGGGCGGCCGCAACCTGATGCGTGGACTCGGCCAGGCGCATCAATGCCGGGGTGGCGGCACCGACAGCGGCACCGGTGTAGGCACGGACGCGGTTGCGGGTTTTCTCGCGGAAGACATCCAGCATACGCTCGGCAATACCCAGGCTGACGGTCGAAAAACCGCTGGCGAAATAAGGTCGATAAGGGGCGAAGAAAATCTTGCTGTCCGGATACAAACCAAAGCCCGCCGACTTGCCTTCGATCATGTCCTTGGCTTTCTGGATTCGGTGCTCGGGCACGAAAGCATTCTTGACGATCAGGGTTTTGCTACCACTACCGCGCATACCAACGGCAAACCAGTCATCACGAATTTCGTAGTCACTGCTTGGCAGCACCGCGAAACAATAATCCCGAGTACCTTCGGTATTCTCGCGAAAGAACCCCATGATGGCCCATTCGGCATGATCACAGCCTGAACTCCATCCCATCTCGCCACTGAAAGTGACGCCACCCTCCACCTCCTCGGTGCGACCAAAAGGCGCGATGCTGCTGCTGGCAGTGGCATCGGGGTCATTTCCCCACATCTCATCCTGCAGCTTGCTGGAAAACATTGCGATTTGATGACTGTGAGTACATAGAAGGCTCATGGCCCAGGCCGTACTGGCACAGGAACCGGCCAACAATGCGATGCAGTCGGCAAACTGAGGCAAAGAGATCTCCATGCCGCCGTACTTTTTCGGCTGCAGCGCATGGTGCATACCAATGCCTTTGAGCAGGGCGATATTTTCGGCGGGAACACAACGCGAGCGTTCGGCCTCGAAGGCATTAGCCGCGATAGTAGGCAGAACACCTTTCAGGTCTTCCAGCAGCGGGTTTGGAGTTTTCATGGGCGGTCTCTTTATTATTGGATAGTAGCGCTCCGCTTGGCAGGCGCTTGCGAACAGCGCCAGAAGGCACCGTACGGTAGATGGCAAGCGGGTACGCGCGTCAGCACCTGTTCAGTATGAGGTGCTGGGGCACTACGAAAAATGCACGTTACAAATAGAAGATTGCACTTTTCATAGAGTCTTTAAGCAACGAACAAAACGCGAAGAAAAATGGACCTGAAAGTGATGTTCATCGCTGACTGTTTAAAAATGGCCGCTGCCCTTCCCTCCTGGCTTGCCCCCACGCCGCCGACTTACCGACAACAGATCCGAGCAAAAAACCTCATACAAACGAAACGTAATGACTTGTAGAGAGTCGACCAAGCGAAGCAATTTACACTGCAACAGAGCCTTCAGCTTGAGCACCCTAGACCGCGCTAAAAACAACAAAACAAGCTTATTTCGAGCGAACATTTTCCTGCTGGATTGAGCACAGCCAAGGTAGAATTTTTCACACACAGGCAATATACTAAACACTGCGTATACTAATTATTTCTTGACGAGAGCCATCCTGGGCTTTTTTTTTAGAAACAAATGCACCTGGGTAAGGGATCTTGAAAATGTCGACTTACAAACCTGTATCGACCACCAAATCGATAGTGGGTCGCCCACGAAGCGAAGCTACGCGCCGTCAGATCCTGGACGCCACCATCAGGCTGCTGCAGGAAAAATCCATTCAAGCCATCTCGATCGAGGCGATAGCACGAGAAGCTGGCGTTAGTAAATCAACCATATACCGGTGGTGGGACTCCAAAGCGTTAGTCGTTATCGACGCATTCATAGACAACCAAATGTTGAAGACAGTCTTGCCACGAGAGCTGGGTCCGAGAGAGGCAATTGCTCAGCACTTCCGCTCACTCGTAGACCAATACTCTGGTTGGGCCGGTCGACTGGTCGCACAAATACTCGCGGAAGGTCAATCAGATCCCTCTATTTTGAGAGATTTTCGAGAGCGGTTTCATTATGGAAGGCGCGCGATAATTCGAGAAACACTAGAAGAATGGAGGGTGAGCGGCGAGATATCTCCCGATACGGATATCGAGATACTGATGGATTTGATTTACGGGGCCGTTTACATGCGACTCATGATTGGACACGCCCCACTTAACCAGGCGTTTGCCGAGTCTCACATAAACTTTGTGTACCACTTACTGGGTGTCAAGAGCACTGACCCCGAGGCCTGATCGTTGTTGATCAAGTTCAGTGCGCAAGCGTTGAGTTGATCGGATACCGACGTGGAGCCATTGGAAACGAACACCCCGCTCATCTCGCTATAAGACTGATCGAAGTGCTCGCCCCAATTGGGTCATTTCTTTTTCGTGGCGCGGGCGAGCTTATCGGCAACGCCCATCAGCACGTTGTTACCGGCTACCCAGACGCCCAGGTTCTGAACCGGACTGGAACGTTTGGCCTTCGGATCCTCGCGTCCCATCTCCGGGTTTTTATGACAGGCAACCGGCGCGTTGAGTATCAGCCTGCGTAAACAGGAATTGGCATGGTCGCACCACACGATCTCAGCCTCACGACCTTCGATTACCTTCACCGCATAATCAGGATCGGCCAGCATCTGCCGCGCCAGCATGCTTGCATCGACATCACCGTCCCAAATAGCCGCCGCCGCTTGCCGGGGGTCTGGAGTACTGGAAAGGAACAGGAGCACCCCGCTACCGAGCGCCTTGCGAAAGGCCTGCGGCTCTCCGTGGGTCAGCATGTTGCCGGAAGTGCTCGGCACATTGTCACGCATCGACTCGTAGTTGCCCTCGCTGAGCGAGATGAAGTCCAGGCCGACTTCGGCGATGTGCGCTGCCACTTCAGCGTAACCCTCAGGCCCCTGGCCACCGGGCATATGGTCATTCACACTCATGCGCACACCCACCGGATAATCCGGGCCGACTTCGGCGCGCACCGCTGCAACCACGTCGCGCAACGCTCTTGCGCGATTGGCCACCGAGCCGCCATATTCATCGGTGCGCTGATTGGCCAGCGGGGACAAAAAGGACGAGTAGAAGTAGCACATGTGTGCGCCAATCTCGACGCCATCGAAACCACAAGCCTTGGCCCGGCGTGCACCACTGACGACGCTCGCCTCGATGTCCTTGATCTCCTGGATGCTTGCCTCGTGTGGCACCGGTGTGATTCGGCCGCCGGGGATGTAGAGATGGTTGGGCAAGCCACCGGCCCCCAGGTTCACCGGCTTCGGGCTGGCCGCCAAAATCCACTGGCCGTTTCGCGGCACGCCCATGCGGCCGAAACTCGGAAACAGCTGTGCGAACACTGCCGCACCGCTTTCATGTACGGCGTCGGTCAGGCGCTTGAGATCATCGACAAATTCGTCCTTGTCAAAGCGCAGGTTTGGCGCAAACGGTGACTCGTTCCAGGCGCGTTCGCTGCACACCGATCCACCAACGATGACCAGGCCCACCCCGCCCTGCGCACGACGCTTGAGGAACGCGATGGTCTGCTCACTTGGGCGGCCGTCTTCGGTCGGGCGAAGCACCGCCATCGGCCCAAGGATAATGCGGTTTTTTATCTGCAATCCATTGATCTGCAGCGAGCTTGCCAGCACCTTTGCTGCATTGCTTGTATTCATGGAAATGTTGGACATGGTCAAAACTACTCTTGCCTGTTTAGAGTCGGCTTGCGGGTTCAATCAGCTGAATCCAACTCGACTTACATGATTGAGCTGGCACCACCGTCCACGGGAATATTGATCCCGGTGACCCATTTAGACTCATCAGAGGTCAGGTAAAGACCTGCCCAAGCGACAGCGATCGGCTCGCCCGGCTTACCCGTCAGGGTGCGTTCCACGATCGGGGCCACGGGTGCCTTGTCACCAAACTCCCGATACATCGCCTGAACCGGCGGGGTGTTCATTACACCAGGGCTGACCGAGTTAACCCGTACACCAACAGCTATGCCTTCTGCGGCCAGCTGGCGCGTCAGGGCAAGGACCGCCCCCTTCGCCGCGGCATGCGCAGCCTGCGGCAACGTTCTCGCCCCCTGCATGCCAGCACCGGAGCCGATGTTGACGATGGCACCTTTGGACTTCACCAGATGTGGCCAGGCAAGCTGGCAAGCACGCCAGACAAGATCGAGTTCATTCTGGATCGTGAAGACATAGTCGGCGTCGCTCTGCACCGCAAAAGGCGCAAAGCGCGGCAGACTGGCGTTGTTGTACAGCGCGTCGATGCGGCCATGCCGAGCCGCCGCACCATCGATCCAACGCGCTACATCGTCGCGATTACCGAGGTCGACAGGAGCAACCACGTCGATGCAATGACCATCGTTTTCTACCAGCTTCGCGGTTTCTGCGGCCGTCTGCAGATTGATGTCGCACCCAACGACGATCGCGCCTTCGCTGGCGAAAAGCCGAGCTGTCTCGCGCCCCATCCCACTGCCAATGCCAGTCAGTAAAACGACCTTGTCCTGCAATCGCTTGCTCATGCCAAACCTCTAGTAAGGGACTTCATATTATTGTTGTTTGTCGTCAAGCCTTGCGGGTACCAAGGCGAAAGCAGATGGCCGACAGAAGGCCCAATACCAATGCCGCCCAGCCCAAGCTGCCATAACCAATATGCAGGGCGAGCACGCCCCCAAGGAGTGGGCCAGTAGCCGAACCCGCCATGACCATCACCGGGGTGGCCGCGACCACGCGACCGGACGGGTCCAGTCGCGCCAGCACCCCGAATGCGAACACATGGGTAAATGTAACGACCGCGATGAGCACTGAGGTTGCTACGATGTAAACCCCGTAACCACTGAACTGGGTCACTGCGACAGCTGCGGTGGCTTGGATCAGGGGACCGGCGATGACTACGCCCGAGGCCGGCAAGTGGCGTTCGAGCAGGCTGGAAAGGGCGACAGGTACGAGATTCACGAAACCACTGATGACAAGCACCGTGGTGATCTGCGCCGCGCCGAATCCATGCCAGCCGCCTACACGCTCGATAAAGCCGAAGACCATCGAATGGCTCACCATCAGAAGACTCACGCCGGCAATGCCGAACCACACTCGGGTAGGCAACCGGTTGAGAGTGGATCCATCGTGCTGGACCGTACGGGCAACGTTCGGAAAAGCCAGCAGTGCGGCCAGTGCGGCAGTGAACATGATGCCCGACATCGTGTAGAAGAATATGTTCGGGCCGATCTTGCCCACTAGCGGAGGCAGCGTCGCCATCACCAAGATGGACACCAGGCTCAACGAGCTGAAAGCCATTGCCGCTGTGCGGTGCGGATTGGCGGTCGCCCCCATCGTCCCGTGAACTATCGACAGGCCGCAGCCGACCGCCAGGCCTGCGACGACATGCGCAGAAGCCAGAAGGATATAGCTGGCGCTCGCGCTTGGCATGCTGGCAAAGGCCATACCAGCCACTGCATAGGCTGCCGATGCCATGCGCTTGCGGTTGAGTCGGGACAGTTTTGGTGCGATACACAGACTGCTAAGCACGACCGACCCGAGGAAAAGAGTCAGCAGGAATCCAGCACGCTGCGGATCAAGTGCCAGTTGCCCGATCAGGACGATTCCAACCCAGATCGGCAAAGTGGTGATATCCATCAGGCCAGCGCAATGCCCGATGACGAGCGCTGCGGTGCCGTTGCGCGATGCCCTCCGGTTGCCAGCAGCTTTGCTCAAGGTGTCAGAAACAGTATGTGAGCTCATTGGTCTTTAGCCTTTAGGTAGTCGACGAGCAATTGAAGGTCGGCGTCGGTTATTTCGGTTTTACGAAATGCCGGCATGATCAGTACGCCGTTGCGAACGAAATGTTTGATGAAGACCGGGGGCATGTCAGTGCGGTCTTCCAAGGCAGCCGGTAAGCTGCCGCCGTACTTGGCCGCCAGCGAAGCAGTGCCGGGCATACGTGGCGCTGCGGCGTGACAGATCGCGCACCATTGATCGAAAATCGGGTTGCCAGGATGCGCCGACATAGCTTGTCTGGCCGGCTCGGAGGCGACCGCCAGACCAGCCATGCATGCCAGCATCATCAGCACGATGAGACGGATCGTCTTCATTTGGCGTCCTTCCTCAAGTGCCTGGGCCAGATGCCGTAGCGGCCCGGCGAAAGAGTCCCGTTAGGATCGATGGCGTCCTTGATGACCTCGTTCAAGCGCAGCAGGCTGTTGTTGTTGTACGAATACAGGCCCATGGCCTGGTCCTGGAATTCCGGGTGGCAGCGATATTCGCCCCAGCCATGCTGTGCGCCGATATCCAGCAGCGTCCGATACGCCTTGATGGAGGCCTTGTTCATCGCCGTATCATCGGTGATCGGGAAGCCCACGATGAAAAGGAAAGCGCGCTCGAAAAACGGCGCAGGCAACGCAAAAGGCCTGAGATTCCAGATCGGCACATTCTGCAGCGCAGGCATGGTGCGGTGCGCTTCGTCGAAGACACGGTTGGCTTCGAGGATGCCTTGTGCAGTCTGTGGTATGACTGGAGAGAACCACATATGGCCGCGCATCGGATGCGGGTTGCCTCCGGCACGGGTGCCCATACCGAAGAAATCCATGTTCGGCACACCCACATCCTGGGGATAAACCGTCCACTCAGCAGAAGCTTTGCGCGGATCGGTCTGAACCTGGCCAACCTGAAAGCGCACGCCCTTGATCGACTTTGCCGCCAGCTCCTGCACCACTTCCCACTGCGCCTGGATCACCTTCTGCGGTCCGTAGAACTTCAGGTTGAGCACCCAGTAAGGAATGTTGTTGTCTTGCCCATACTTCTGCAATTCAGCCGAATAACCGATCCTGGCTTTCGCAACCAAGTCAGCATGCTGCTTCTGCAATTGCGGCGGACCATCGTAAAAGGCATCCACTAGATGTTTCGTGTAATTGCTGATACCGAGCAGCGGACTGCCCATCTCCGGCGCACCAGGAGCCAAACCAGTGTTCTCGACGTACTTGAGCAATTCCACTACCGCGTGCAGGTCGTCATAACGCGCGGCCATCACCATGCCGTGCATGAAGGCTTCTGGTGCCGGCATTAACCAAATGCCCATCTTGGTGACAACGCCGAAATTGGACTGGGAAAAAATGCCATCCAGGATCGGCCCCATGCCCATCTTGAATTGCCCCCACGTCTGGGAACCGGGAAGCGCTCCCATTCCTGTGCGAACCACCTCCCCATTGGCCAGCACCACCTCCATTCCGCAGTGCGAATCGAAGTGGTTGCGAAAGCGCGACAACGTGTGACCCACGCCATGATCAAGCGCATTGCCAACCACACTGCCCCAGCCCGGGTCGGCGACATCCAACCACACTTTCAGGCCACGTTCCTGGATGTAGTTATACAGATCGAAATAGCTGACGCCGGGCTCCACGATTGCGTAGCCGTTGCTTTCGCTGACCTCAATGATGCGGTTCATCCGCTTCAGATCCAGCACAACACTGCCGCCATGATTGGGCGCTGAACCGCCGTAGCCGAGGTTTTTGCCGGTGGAAATCGTATAAAGCGGTATGCGGTGCTTATCGGCAATGCGCACGACCGCCTGCACCTCTTCAACCGAACCGGGCGCCACGGCAGCTGATGCGCTTCGATCCTCAGGCGTGTCGCGCAGCGGGGAATAAGAATCACGGTAGGGAAACAGATCCTCGTCCTCAACGAAGACCCATTCTTTTCCGACTACACCAGCAAACGCCTGTAGCGCGACGGAAAAAACTTCGGGGGAAACATTCGGGGGTGTTCTCATATTTCACGCGATGACCCATGAAACCAAAGGATTGGGTTGGCTCGCCGGTACGTCGTACTGATGCAGCACAACCGTACGGCGCGACTGGCTGCGTGCTTGTTCTGAAAGGCAATGCCAAACCTCGCGCGTGGTGAGTCCGGTGACAGCGCCACCTTGCTCACGCCATAAGGGCACAAGCGATTCCTGCCAAAGCCTTGTGAGCCCGTTCGTGACTTCAAGCCGCGCACTGCCCTTCTCGGCATGCTCAATGGCAAAAGCCAGGCTTTGCGGTAATCGGCGGTCGGTCACGACAAAGCGAACGTCAAACTGACTGGTTTCGAATGGTTTTCGAGCAATCTCTCGGGATGGCTTCGCGAACACCGGTAGCGCCCCCAGCATGGCGAGCGCAGCGGCACTTGCGGTGGACACGAGCAACTTGCGTCGCCCAAATCTGAGATTGGAAATATTGGGGATCGACATACTCACTCCCCGAAAACGTTGAGGAATCTAGCGGAGCTCTGAACGCCGATTGAAAGACTGAGATCGGTGTCGAGGATCGAGCCGGTGGTTTCGCGCGCCGAGGCAGCGCTGACGGGGAATTTTTGGAAACCAGCGGACGCGAAGTGCTTGTCACGTTCAGCCACCTGCTCACTGGTTGAGTGCCAGATGCTGCCCACACTGGTAACGGTCGCAACATCGCCTTTCAGGCTCGAACCCTGATGCATGTTTGTCTCCTACGCGCGTTCTTGTTGTTGTGCCCGTGATGGGCTTCATATGCGCGGAACAAACATATACGATCCGTATCGTTTTGTGCAAGCTTACTTTTTTCGATTTCGTCAGCTGGCAGCCTTCATCTGCCCACGGAGTCAGCCCACACGGGCCTTCCACACTCGCCAAGCCAGACCCAAAGCGTTTTTTACATTGCTTCTTGAGTGGTCTGTTGGCTACGATCAGAAACGTCTCAGCTCGATTTCAGCGGGCAGCCGCCCACGCCGCAGAGTGAGCAATGCAGCATTACGCTCCTGTTAAAATTAATCATTTATCAAGGAATACTTTATGCAGGAGAAGTCTTTAGGACGACCACGCAGCGAAGCTACTCGACTGCAAATACTGAATTCGACCATCAAGTTGCTACACGAGAACTCTATTCAGGCCATCTCGATTGAGGCAATTGCAAAGGAAGCCGGTGTCAGCAAAGCAACGATCTACAGATGGTGGGACTCTAAAGCGTTGCTCGTGATTGACGCCTTCATTGAAAACCATCTTCTGAAGACCCCACTGCCAATTGAACTCGGTCCCCAAAAGGCCATCGCTGCGCACTTCCGCACACTGGTAGAACAGTTTTCTGGATGGCCAGGCCGAGTACTTGCTCAAATCATAGCCGAGGGACAATCTGACCCTTCAGTATTACGAGCCTTTCGAGAGCGATTCCACTATGGGCGACGCGCGATAGTTAAAGAAACACTTGAAGAATGGAAACGCAGCGGTGAGATCCCAAGCGATACCGATGTCGAGTCGCTTATGGACATCATCTACTCAGCAGTCTACATGCGCTTGTTGGTTGGCCACGCCCCATTAAACGAGGAATTTGCCAAGTCGCATATCGACTACATATACCACTTGCTGGGAGTAACTAACTCAGAAAACTGAACAGCACTGTTGGCTGCTGATCGTTATAAAAGTATGAGTTGACTCAGTCCCCATTCACCCTGAGAGGTGAATCGGGACTTTTTGACAGATAAAGTAAACTTGGTGCTTTAGATAGGCTGCCCCAAGTATTGATAGGTTTTCAGCAATAGAGCCGCCGACTGCTCTCTATTTTTCAGTGGGTCTTCCTGCTCGTAGCGACAAAGTTGCAATGAAGCATCACAAATGATTTTGCATCGTTCAAATCGGCGCTCGCTATACATCGCCAATGCCTCGTTAACTGATTGGGTCTTGGATATGCAGTCTGCAAGCACCACGGCATCTTCGATGGCCATGCCACCTCCAGACGTCATATGCGGTGTTGGTGAATGTGCAGCATCACCGATGAGCACTACTCGGCCGCGGTACCAAGGTGCCGGCACCAGCGTGATATCCAGCGGACGGAAGATAACCTGCCTGGCATCGGTCACCTGCTCAAGAGCTTCCAATACAGCGGGCGCGGTATATTCGGCAAGGCGTTCGCGAATCATCGCGCCCGCTTGATCCTCTGGTACCCGCAGAGGCTCTACGCTGTTCTCGAGATAAAACAGGTAGCAGCTGTCCTGCGATGTCGGGAAAGAACCCACCGTTTTCCCTGTCGGGCTGCGGTACAAACAGAACCCATCAATCTGAGCCGGACGCGGCGCGTTGAAACGCCAGACACTCTGACCTGCAAATTGCGGCCTGCACTCAGCACCGAAAACCTGATCGCGCAGCTTGGAGTAGGCACCATCCGCAGCCACCACCAAGTCATAGGTAGCCTCGCGACCATCCGAGAATTTAACTTCGACGCAGTCCCCACGGTCGTCGAGATGTTCGATCGTCAACCCTTTATCCAGAACTGCCCCTGCCCCTTGCGCTGCCGACTCCAGGATTCGAGCAAGTTCCGGCCGACGGATGCCACAGCTGGGAGGTGCAGGGTCCGATCGCAGGAGTTGACCTGAGGAATCGAATTGCCGAAACGCGTCGAATCGCATACCACTGTCGAGACAAGGCTCCGCCAATCCGATCATGTCCAATGCTCGGACCGTGTTGTGTAACAGGCAAATGCCCGACCCTGCCGAGGGAATCCCCGGTTTGATATCGATACAGTGGACGTCCACTCCCGCCCTGCGCAGTGCATAAGCTGCGGTGGCACCGCCGATTCCGCTGCCCACAATCAAAACGCGTTTAACTTGACTCATTCTTGTCTCCTCTCCGCTTCTATGGCGGGTGGTAGCTGCTATTCAATTACACAGCTTGTTTGCCAGTTCCGGTACATCGAAGTACGCCTCGGCAAGAGACATCCGCGACCGGGTATAGCCCTCGTGTAGTCATATGCGGCAAGCCTTCAGGCGTCGCGCAGTACTGCTTCAAGTGCAGCGACGAGCAAATCCACTGGGCAGGACTGTCCAAGCCTTCAACTACCCTCGCATCCCGCGCTTCATGTCGCTCACCAGACATCGGCGTTGCTAAGAACAAATCAAATCTATACGTTCCGTTTTGTTTCCGCAACCATGCCGAGTAAAACCTAGATTTACGCAATGGAGCCATTGACAACGGCAATCTCAGACAACAATACTTTGTATACGCATCGTTTTGTTAGTGCTACCTTCAGTTAGATAGCTATTCATAGCCGGAGCGCGGCTTACGTAGGCCGCCTGGTGTTTACTTCAACTCTGCCGTTTCGGAGCTCGACGCATGACCGCTAATTCCCAGTCTCCCGTGTTCGTTTCAAGCGCTGCCGCGCAGGCCGTTTTCCGTTGGAAAGATGCGATTGCCGCGCTTCAGGCCGCTTACGGGCAACACTTGCCAGCCAGAGCTACCCCGCCCCGTACCGTTGCAAGTCTTGAAAAAACCTGGCTTCGCACCTTGCCGGCAATTCCGGCAGGTGGACGCTACTTCGGCGCCAAGCTGATGGGGTCGAACATGGGCGATGCGCCACCGGGGATCGAATACGTCATCGTTCTGTTTGATCGAACGACCAATCGCATTGCCGCTTTCATTGACGCAAATCTGGTGACTGGATTCCGGACTGCAGCTACGTCGGCAGCGGCCCTTGACCGCCTCGCCCCACAGAAAGCTGTTCGTCTTGCCGTCATTGGAAGTGGGTTGGAAGCCTCGATGCACACCCGTGCGTTCGCAAGTGTCCGCGAACTGACCGAAATAACCGTCTACAGCCCGACCCCTGAACGGCGCGAAGCGTTTGCCAAAGCGGCGACACGAGATCTCGGTGTACCCGCTCGCGGTGTTGGCTCGGCACAACAGGCCGTGGAAGGCGCCGACATCGTGCTGACTGCCGCACGCTCACGCGATGAAAAGCCGATTCTGTTTGGCGATTGGTTGAAGCCGGGCGCCACCGTCGTTTCGATCGGCTCGACCATCCCGGAGCAGCGAGAAATAGACGTTTCAGTGGTGGAACGCAGCGACTTGATCATCTGCGACACCCTGGAAGAAGTGCTGGAAGAGACAGGAGACATGCTTGCTGCCCATGCCGCCGGGATCGAATTCCGCCACAAAGCCTTCAGCCTGTCCGACCTGATGAGCGGCGGCTGCAGCGAACAGTTGAAGCAAGCCAAGGCCCCGATGTTCAAGTCAGTCGGCGGTGGTCTTCAAGACATCGTGGTAGCGGAACTCATCCTGACCAAGGCACTGGAAGCCGGACTGGCAACGCCATTGCCAATCGATTTTGAAACCAAGCGCTGAGCGAACAGCGACGACTATCACCCACCCTGACTAACAGGAGCCTTACATGGCCAATTACAACAAGAAAGACGCTCGAGACTGGGCACGCGAGAAACTCGTTGGGGTCGCCAACGTTACGATTCCAACAATGACCTCCGACTTCAAACGCATCAATGAGAAAGCTGTTCGCCACGACGTAGAACTGGCAATCAAGCACGGCTTCGTCGGCTCGCTGTCTTGCTCCGAGGTAGCCATTACCCAAGAGCAATACGGCGAGTTCTGTCAAATCATGGCCGATCAAGCAGCCGGCCGTCTCGTGATCGTTCACCACGCGGTGTTCAACACACTGGAAGATAACATTGAGGCCGTGCAGCGAGCCGAAGCTGCCGGCGCCGATCTTGTACTGCTTGGCTATCCTCCGTTCTTCTATCCGAAGTCCTATGACGAAGTATTCGAGTACACCAAGGCGATCTGCGCCGCGACGAACCTCGGCGTAATAATCTTCCCGCTGCCGGCTTGGGGCTTCAGCCGCTTGCACCCTGCTGACATTCCACTGGCAGTGCTGCGTCGAATGGTCGACGAGATCCCCAACGTCGTTGCAATCAAAGCCGAAGGCGGACTGCCTTACATCATGTCGGCGATCGAAGTTCACCGCGAGTTCCATGAGGAAGTCGTTATCTCATCTCCGCTTGAGTATGAGTACGTGCCTTTGGCACAGGTCATGGACATCCCGTTCTGTGGAACTAACTACTCCTCTTATTACGGCCCGTTGCTTCCACAGATCCACAAGTTGATCCGCGCGGGCAACTACGATGAGGCAACTCAGCTCTGGTACAAAATGGATCCGGCACGCAAAGCGTTTGCAAGCCTGCCAATGGCGGCAAACGGACTTCTCAATCGCATGATGTGGAAATACCAAGGCTGGTTGCAGGGTTACAACGGCGGTCCTATGCCGCACCCTACCCAACGCGTGTACCAACGCGACATGGCGGTGTTACGTAAAGGACTGGAAGCTGCTGGGCTGAACCCGACCACCGATCTCGATGAAGCCTTCTTCATCGGTCGTAACTCCATTTGAGGTCTGCCCGATGAATAGCACCGCAACCTTGAATCTGAAAGACCCGGACCTGCTGCGTCAGGCGATGTTGATCGACGGCGAATGGGTCCAGGCAGAAAGTGGCCAGACAATTGAGGTCCGCAATCCAGCCACCGGTGAATTGGTGGCGCGCGTACCAAATGGAGGCGAGTCCGAGACTCGGCGCGCAATCGCAGCGGCCGAACGCGCCATGCAGGGATGGCGCAAGACGCTGCCAAAGGAGCGTGCAAAGGTCCTGCGCAAGCTCTATGAGCTGATGCTTGAAAACATCGAGGACCTGGCGGTCATACTGACGGCCGAACAGGGCAAGCCCTTGGTGGAATCCCGTGGCGAAATCCTTTACGCCGCAAGCTTCATCGAATGGTTCGGGGAAGAAGCGAAGCGTGTGAATGGCGACATCATTCCGCAGAATGTGGACGGTCGGCGCATTCTCGTGCAGAAAGCCCCTATCGGCGTGTTTGCAGCCATCACACCGTGGAACTTCCCTTCCGCGATGATTACACGCAAAGCCGGCCCAGGCTGGGCGGTTGGTTGCGCAGGAGTTATCAAGCCGGCCAGTCAGACACCGCTCTCGGCACTAGCTCTGGCCGTACTCGCCGAGCGCGCCGGTCTGCCGCCTGGTGTGTGCAACGTCGTCACAGGCTCGGCCCGCGCAATCGGCGGGGAGCTCACCGCAAACCCGGTCGTTCGCAAGTTGTCCTTCACAGGTTCGACCGAAGTGGGATCGCTGCTGCTGGCCCAGTGCGCTCCGACCATCAAAAAAGCAAGCATGGAACTGGGCGGCAACGCGCCGTTCATCGTCTTTGACGATGCTGATATCGATGCTGCAGTAAAGGGTGCACTGGCCGCCAAGTACCGCAACACAGGCCAGGCTTGTGTTGCCGCCAACCGCATGCTTGTGCAATCGGGTGTCTACGATCAGTTTGCGAAGAAGCTCGCGGATGCCGCCGCCGCGCTCAGGGTCGGTAATGGCATGCATGACGGGGTGGTACTGGGTCCGCTCATCAATGAGGACGCAGTGCAAAAGGTTGAAGAGCACATTGCCGATGCGGTGGAAAAAGGTGCGCGCATTGCTACCGGAGGCAAGCGTCACTCCTTGGGCGGTAGTTACTTCGAGCCAACGGTGCTCACCGATGTGCCACGCGATGCACTCATCTTCAACGATGAAACCTTCGGCCCTGTTGCTCCCCTCTTCCGTTTCGAGACTGAGGACGAGGCAATTGCGATGGCCAACGACACACCTTTTGGCTTGGCAGCCTATGTGTACGCACGTGACGTGGGTCTGATCTTCCGTGTCGTCGACAATCTTGAGTTCGGCATGGTGGGCGTCAACGAGGGGATGATCTCTACAGAAGTTGCACCCTTTGGCGGCGTGAAGACCTCCGGACTTGGCCGGGAAGGCTCAAAATACGGGATCGACGATTACCTGGAAATCAAGTACGTCGCACTGGGCGGCTTGTAAGCCGGCGATAGTGGGTGAGGTGGTGTATGTCTATAAAACATGCGCCCTCACCTACACGCATTCATCACTGCGCTATAAATTTTGCTCCATGGCCTCACTGATAAGACGTATCACTAAGGCTCCAAACCCTCGTCTCGCTCTGCGAGATCGACACAAGTTACACATCTGCCACGGCCAAAAGCGGACACTCACCAGGCAATCTGATGAGACGCGGCGTGTAATGACATCCAGATCAATAATTGAAGTCATGCCCCAACTCCGCCTGCATCCACTCCAGAAATCTTCTGACCCGTGGGAAGTTGGAATGCGCTCTCGGGAAAACCAGGTGGTGTGCGGTGATTGCCGCACTCAACTCCGGCGCTACCTCGACCAACGTTCCACGCGCTAGATAATCCTGCGCAAGCAGTGTGCTTTCCAGGGCAAATCCAAGACCGTGGCTGGCTGCCTCCAGCGTCATATAGGAACGGTCAAAACTCAGTGTGTAAGGCTTTTCAGGGCGCGACAGACCATGTTGTGCAAACAACTGTGGCCACTTGATCAGCGTCGCCTCCGACAGAATCAGGTTGCAGTCCAACAAATCCGCAACGGCACGGATGGGTCGTTTTTCCAGGAGTTTGGGAGACGCCATGACCGCGATTTTTTCATTGCGCACCGTGCGCACTTCGAAACTGGGCCAGTTGGGCATTCCGTGGCGGATGTCCACGTCGATCTTGTCCCGGCTGAAGTGCAGTGACTCATAGGAACACGAAAGGTTGAGCTGAATGTCAGGATGACTCTGGCGAAATTGTTCAAGACGCGGCATCAACCACAGCAGCCCGAAACTGGGCGATGAATGTAAACGTAGGCAATCGAGGCTGACATCACTGGTGGCGCGCTCGGTTGCCACCGCAAGACTGTGCAGGATGCCGGACACGTCGGTCAGGTACTGCTCACCGACTGGGGTCAAGGTCACGCCTCTCGCAGTTCGGAAAAACAGCTGTCGTCCGATCAATGCCTCAAGTTTGGCCAATTGATGACTCACGGCCGAGGGTGTCAGGTCGAGCAATTCGGCGGCACGGGCGACGTTGCCGAAGCGTGCTGTTTGCTCAAAGGCCTGAATGGCTTTCAGGGGTGGCAGTGTGGCGGGAGCATCGTCGTCTGAGCGCATGATGAGCATTGTTCCGCTGCAAGTGGCGTGTACTGGGCGTCGTGCCATTCAACCAGCCAACGGCACAAATGACGAGTGCTGAATTTTTTTCAGCACCCAGTGAGGTTTGCGTTATTGCTCAGGGACGGGGTGGAGCACAAGCTGGGTCATCGGTTCGCTGCGGATCGACCCAACAACACTCTCCAATAAGAACAATGAGGTACTCCCATGCTTCTCCAAGGCAAAGTCGCAATCATCACCGGTGCAGCCTCCGCACGTGGCATTGGCCGTGCGACAGCGACCACCTTCGCGCAACAGGGTGCCCATGTGGTGATCCTCGACCTGGATGAATCCGCTGCCCGCGATGCCGCCGCCTGCCTGGGCGAAGGTCATCTTGGTCTGGCGGCCAACGTCGCTGATGAATCGCAGGTCCAACAGGCCGTGGCAAAAATCATCGAGCATTTCGGCCGCATCGACATTCTGATCAATAACGCCGGCATTACCCAGCCGCTGAAAACCCTGGATATTCGCCCTTCGGACTACGACAAGGTGCTGGACGTTAGCCTGCGCGGCACCCTGCTGATGTCCCAGGCGGTGATTCCATTCATGCGCCAACACTCTTCCGGCAGCATCGTCTGCATGTCCTCGGTGTCCGCGCAACGAGGCGGCGGCATCTTTGGCGGCCCCCATTACAGTGCGGCCAAGGCCGGTGTGCTGGGCTTGGGCAAAGCCATGGCGCGGGAGCTGGGACCCGACAACATTCGTGTCAACTCCATCGCCCCTGGCTTGATTCACACCGACATTACCGGCGGCCTGATGCAGGACGATCGCCGTCACGCGATCATCGACGGCATCCCGCTGGGGCGCCTGGGCGAAGCGCAGGACGTTGCCAACGCCGCGCTGTTCCTGGCCAGCGACCTATCCTCCTACCTGACCGGCATCACCCTGGATGTGAACGGCGGCATGCTGATTCACTGACTACACCTGGGCGGGCCTGCCTGGCCCGTGCGGTTCTGGATCGATGATGCAGCCGGGCCTCAGGGCCTGGCGGTCAATAAAAACAAGAGATCGAACCATCATGACAACCCTGTCGCTCGAAGCGGTTTCGACCGTGCGCTCCTCCGCCTACCGTAAAACGGCCTGGCGCCTGATGCCGTTCCTGATGCTGTGCTATCTGTGCGCCTATCTGGACCGCGTCAACGTCGGCTTCGCCAAGCTGCAAATGATGAACGACCTGGCCCTCAGCGAGACGGTCTACGGCCTGGGTGCAGGCATGTTCTTCATCGGTTATTTCCTCTGCGAAGTGCCGAGCAACATCATCCTGCACAAGGTCGGCGCACGGGTCTGGATCGCCCGCATCATGATCACCTGGGGCATCGTCTCCGCCCTGTTCGCCTTCGTCGAAACCGCCTGGCAGTTCTATGCTCTGCGCTTTCTGCTGGGCATCGCCGAAGCCGGTCTGGCGCCGGGTCTGTTGCTGTACCTGACCTACTGGTTCCCGTCCTACCGGCGTGCACGCATGACCGTGTTGTGGTTCATCGCCATTCCGCTGTCGGGCATGGTGGGTGGCCCTCTTTCCGGCTGGATCATGAACCACTTCGCCGGCATGCATGGTTGGGCCGGCTGGCAATGGATGTTCGTCCTGGAAGCCGTGCCGACGGTGCTGGTCGGATTGTTGGTGCTGAGTTATCTCAAGGACGGGGTGCATCAGGCCACTTGGCTCAACGACGAAGAAAAGGAGCTGATCACTCGCGAGTTGGCTGAAGACAACCAGCAGAAAGTCACACATGCCTCCGTGGGTGAGTTCATTCGTGATCGCCGTTTGTGGTTGCTGGCCGCCATCTACTTCTGCGTCGTGATGGGTCAGTACGCAATCACCTTCTGGCTACCGACGCTGGTACGCAACGCTGGGGTTTCCGATCCACTGCATATCGGCTTCCTGACCAGCCTGCCCTACCTCTGCGCGATCGTAGCGATGCTGCTGGTCGGACGCAGTGGCGATAAGCACCGCGAACGCCGCTGGCATCTGATCGTGCCGATGATCGCTGGCGCTATCGGGCTGAGCCTGGCGGCATTGATGGGAGGAAATGTGACGCTCTCCATCCTCAGTCTCTGCCTGGCCGCCTCCGGCATTCTGTCCGCGACGTCGCTGTTCTGGATGCTGCCGACCACGCTGCTGGGGGGCGTCTCTGCCGCCGCAGGCATCGCGGCAGTCAACAGCTTCGCCAACCTCGCCGGCTTCTGCTCGCCATACCTGATTGGCTGGATCACAACACAGACCGGCTCCAGCGCCATCGGCATGTACCTGATCACCGGTGTGCTGGTGAGCGGCGCCCTGCTAGTCCTGCGCATTCCCGCCGCCCTGGTCAATCGTTGAGTTAACGGAGTTTCATCATGACAACCCAATCTTCACCGGTTTCAAGCAAGAATCTGGCGCAGCGCGCCCACAACATCCGGCGTCACGCGCTGCGCATGGGGCAAGTCCAGGGCCAGGGTTATGTCGGCCAGGCCCTCGGTGCGGCCGACCTGCTGGCGGTCTCCTACTTCCATGCTTTGAACCATAAACCCGAAGACCCGGAATGGGAGCAGCGTGATCGCTTCTACCTCTCCATCGGTCACTACGCCATTGCGCTGTACGCCGCCCTGATCGAAGCCGAAATCATCCCGCTCGATGAACTGGAAACCTACGGTTCGGACGACAGCCGCTTGCCGATGTCGGGCATGGCCGCCTACACCCCGGGCATGGAAATCACCGGAGGCTCGCTCGGTCAGGGCCTAGGCATTGCGGTCGGTGCCTGCCTGGGTCTCAAGCGCAAAGGCTCGGCCTCCTTCGTCTACAACCTGCTGTCGGACGGCGAGCTGAATGAAGGTTCGACCTGGGAAGCGGTGATGTCGGCGTCGCACTGGAAGCTCGACAATCTGATCGCCATCGTCGACGTCAACAATCAGCAAGCCGATGGCTACTCAAGTGAAATCCTGTCGTTCGAGCCCATTGTCGATCGCTGGCAAGCATTCGGCTGGTTCACCCAGCGTGTCGATGGCAACGACATCGATGCACTGGTCGCGGCATTCGATGCCGCTCGCAATCATCCCGGCGCCCAGCCACGAGTGATCATCTGCGACACCAAAATGGGCAAAGGCGTGCCCTTCCTGGAAACCCGTGAGAAGACGCACTTCATTCGCGTGGAAGAACACGAATGGGACCTGGCACTGAACAACCTTGAAGAAGGAAAAAACCAATGAGCAACGCAGCCAACACTCCGACTTCCACGGCTACGCCTGCCAAGAAGCGCCTGACCACTTCGGCGATGATCGCCTCGATTGCCTCGGAAGGCCAAGCCACCCAATCTGCGCCGTTTGGTCATGCACTGGCTGCGCTGGCGGATCAACGATCGGACATCGTCGGCCTGTCCGCCGACCTGTCCAAGTACACCGACCTGCATATTTTCGCCAAGGCCCATCCCGATCGCTTCTATCAAATGGGCATGGCCGAACAATTGCTGATGAGCGCGGCTGCCGGTATGGCCCGCGAAGGCTTCGTGCCCTTCGCCACCACCTACGCCGTGTTCGCTTCGCGCCGCGCCTATGACTTCATCTGCATGGCCATCGCGGAGGAAAACCTCAACGTCAAGATCGTCTGCGGCCTGCCCGGCCTCACCACCGGCTACGGCCCGAGCCACCAGGCCACGGACGACCTGGCGATCTTCCGCGCCATGCCTAACTTGATGATCGTCGATCCGTGCGATGCACTCGAAATCGAACAGGCAGTACCCGCCATCGCCGCGCATCAGGGGCCGGTCTACATGCGTTTGCTGCGCGGCAACGTGCCGCTGGTGCTGGACGAGTACGGCTACCAGTTCGAGATCGGCAAGGCCAAGACCCTGCGCACCGGCAACGATGTGCTGATCATCTCCACTGGCCTGATGACCATGCGCTCGCTGGAAGCGGCCAAGGCACTGCAAGCCGACGGCGTCGACGTCGCCGTGCTGCACGTGCCGACGATAAAACCACTGGATGAACAAACCATTCTTGCCGAGGCGAGAAAGTCAGGTCGCCTGGTGGTCACTGCTGAAAACAGCTCGATCATTGGCGGCTTGGGCGAGGCCGTTGCAGGGGTGCTACTGCGTAACGGAGTGACGCCCACTTTCAGGCAGATTGCTTTGCCCGACGCGTTCCTTGACGCAGGTGCCCTGCCGACGCTGCATGATCGTTACGGAATCTCAACTCAAGCCGTTTGCGCACAGATTAAAGGTTGGCTGTAACCGCACTCAAAAGGCACCTGCCCCCAGGTGCCGTTCAACTCGATGCAAGCTAGTAAACTTCCTCAGCCTTTAACGGCATAACTATGAAACCAGACGGCCTTCCTGATTCGGTAGCGCAAAGCAATCACCTGCAACGCGAGTCAACCGCCTACGACCCTTGCCGTACTAGCACCCCGTTTATGAAATTGACGGCAGCGGCGAGCGCCTCACGCCCCTCGGAGAGCGCCGGCGCATACGCCTGCCAGACATGAAACATACCGGGCCATACCTCCAGCCTGGTGTCCACGTCCGCTGATCCTGCGTTTCTCACCAGACGTACTGCATCATCAAGAAGGATTTCACACTCCCCCACTTGAATCATCATCGGCGGCAACCCCTGCAGGTCAGCCTCCAGGTTGAAGGTAGCAGTCTCGACCTGATCTCCCAGGTAGGCGTCAGCACTGACTTGCAACTTCTGAGGTATAAGAAAGCAGTCCACTGCAGTCTTGGTATGGATGCTTTCTCCGGTAAGAGCCAGATCCAGCCAAGGAGAAAACATCACCACGCAACCTGGCATTTACATTCCCATGGTCCTGGCCTGAATCAGGGCGGCCATGATCAAATGGCCTCCCGCCGAATCCCCCACCAAAGCATTATCGTTTGCTCCTTCGCTGTTAGCGAGTAACGCCGCATACGCAGCAAGAACATCTTGCTGCGTACTAGGGTATGCATGTTCAGGTGCCAGTCGATAATCAACGACATAAGCCGTGGAAGATGTACCGGCAGCAAGCGCGCCGGCGATTCCCTCAAAACCTTCAGCGCTACCCACCATGAAACTACCACCGTGGACATAGAGCAGAGAGCGCCGGGACTTCACACCGGTTAACCTCCCCACAGGAACTCCATCGAGTGTCGGCGCCGTGGAGCTGCAATCGGACGGAGGCGAAAAACGCTTGCACAAGTGGTCAAAACCCTTACGAGCCTGCTGCAGCGACCCAGGAGGATTTTCTCTTCGAGAGAGCAGTTCATTACGGATAGCATTCAGTTCACAACTACTAATTCTTGCCTACCAATCAAAGAGTGACGTGGAGTGTCAGTCAGATATCAAGCACCAGCCTTGATGACTTGGCACGTGAAACACACTGCAGAATGACCGCATTGGAAGCTCGCTCCTCATCGCTGAGGACATAGTCCCTATGATCAATCTCACCCGCTAGCACCCGGAAGGCGATGGCGGCGTAAAGCCTCGGTTTTCTCTGCTCCAGAAGGTGCTAAACCGCTCCATAACCCCTTTGGACCATCAGTAATGCTTATCGCGGCAAACGCTTGGGCAATCGCATCGCCCAGGAACGTCTGGTTGACGCACTCAAGATACAAAAGAGTTTTTACACACTGGGCCAGGAGCGAACATTCGATTTCGTCTGTAAAGAGCCAATGCAGTTATTTGAAAGTGCCTACTAGTGTGCTGTTCTCGAAATAATTTACCTTTCTTGCACGGCTTCAAGCACCCCAAGAGCCCGTTGGATTTTTGCTCAAAATCTCCTCACCCTTTGCGCTCCAAACGTATCGGGTCGGCTGTGCATTTCGTAATGCCATGAACGTTGTAATCGAGCTTTCCAACTCGCGCACGGAGGCAAAGCTACCGTCCCGTAGATACACCGTAATGTCTCGAAAAAACCGTTCGACCATGTTCGTCCAGGAACAGGACGTCGGTGTGAAGTGCATATGAAAGCGCGGATGCTTCGCCAGCCAGGCTTTCACGGCGGCGTGCTTGTGCGTCGCGTAATTATCAACGATCAGATGGAGCTGGAGGTGCTTGGGGGTCTGCTTGCTGATTTTCTTGAGGAAGGCCAACCATTCTTGATGACGGTGTTGACGCTCGATGCTGCTGATCAGTTTGCCCTGTAGGTAATCCAGCGCTGCGAATAACGTAACCGTGCCGTGGCGCGTGTAATCATGGGATTTTGTCCGGATGTGGCCGATGCCTAAAGGCAATCCGGGCTGCGTTCGCTCCAGGGCCTTAACCTGACTTTTTTCATCGCAACACAGCACCAATGCCTTATCCGGCGGTGCCAGGTAAAGCCCGATAACATCCCAGAATTTGTGTTCGAACTGCGGGTCGTTTGATAGCTTGAAGGTGCGGGTCAGGTGAGGCTTCAAGTCTGATCGTCGGGCAAGAAAACCCGGTCAGTCGTGCAATCTCCTCTCGAGTTTCATCCTGCGCTGCCAGCAGGATAATACGACGTCTATTTCAAACCATGCTTATAGCCGTCTGCAATAGACGCCAGCGAGCCAAATTACTGAGTGTTTTTCAGATTAGTCCAGGCACGAGTCATCCAACGCACCACGTTCTGAGGAAGCAAGGTGGAGACGTAGAGACGGTCAATCACCTCTTTATTCGGATAAACCGCAGGATTCTCGAGCAGTTCCTTCAAGACCAAGGGATCTGCAACAGTGTTGGGATTGGCATAACCGATGTAATCGCTGACCTTGGCTATGTTACGAGGATCCAGCAGGAAGTTGAGGAACACGTGCGCTTCGTCTTTGTGCTTCGCGTCTGCCGGAATTGCCAACACGTCGATCCAGAGATTGCCACCCTCCTTTGGCACAACGTATTCAATTCGGGCGCCACTGTGAGCTTCTTCAGCGCGCTTCATGGCCTGGAAGCCGTCGCCAGAGTTTGCCATCGCGATACAGATATCGCCGTTGGCCAGGTCACTGATGAATTTTGAAGAGTGGAAGTAGGTGATGTAGGGGCGGATCTTCTTCATCAGATCCAACGCTTCCTCGTAATCCTTGATGTTGGCGCTGTTGGGGCTCTTGCCCATGAAGTGGAGCACTGCGCCAAACAGCTCGTCCGATGAGTCCATCACTGCCACGCCGCAGCGATGGAGCTTCTTGACGACCTCCGGATCGAACAGAGCCGTCCAGGAATCGATGTGGTCGACGCCCAGGGCCTGCTTGATCTTATCCTTGTTATAAGCAATACCGCTCGTGCCCCACATGTAAGGAATGGTGTATTGATTCCCCGGATCATTTTCCTCAAGGCGCTTGAGAATAGTGCTGTCGAGGTTCTTGTAGTTCGTAAGCTTGGAACGGTCCAGCTTCGCGTAAACGCCAGCCTTGATTTGCCGAGGCAGGAAATGGCTGCTTGGCACGACGATGTCGTAGCCGGTATTACCCGTAAGTAGTTTTGCCTCGAGGGTTTCGTTGGCCTCAAAGACATCGTAGACAGTCTTGATGCCGGTCTCCTTGCGGAAATCAGCCAGCGTCGTATCGCCGATGTAATCCGTCCAGTTGTAGATATTGACCTGACGCTCCTCGGCAAACGCGCATGTGCCGAGCGTGATGCCTACTGCCAGTAGTGCGTGCAGCATCTGCTTCATGTTCATCTGCTTCCTCCGTTATTGTTGTTGCAGATCAAGTAATGCCGTCTGGGAGAGGCGCCATTCATCGCCTCGATTCCGCTCCAACATCTCTATTGCGTGAACTCGCAGTGTCGTGCTGGCAACACAACGCAAAAAACAGCTTTCTGTTACTCAAACTTGTTGAGGCTAATGCGATTTTGACCGTGGCTTATTTTTATTGCCCGGTATGTTGCCCATCAAATAGAGCGCAAGAGCATTCTTGCCGAGTATTCGGGTAGGCGAATGAACGCCGGCGGGCAGCTTCAATATCGCATCAGCGTCAACCGGCTAATAACCATTGACAGGCCCTGGCCGCACTACAAGTATCAGTTATCCTTTATGATGCGCTTTGCAGCATTGTACCCAGGCGCACCTGTAACGCCTCCTCCTGGATGGGCACCCGATCCGCATAGATACAAACCTGCTACGGGGGTCGAGTATTGAGCGGCATCAGGATGAGGACGAGAGCTGAATAACTGATCTGGCTCGAGTCTTCCATGACAGATGTCCCCGCGAGTCATGCCAAACATGCGTTCCAAGTCAAGAGGGGTCAGGCACTGATAGCCAACCAGAATCTCTCTTAGATTAGGAATGTAACGCGCAACATAATCGATGATATTTTCGGCCACTTCCTTCTTTACATCATCCCAATGTCTTCCTTCAGACAGGTCGTAAGGCATATATTTACACAGCAGACTCATTACATGATGGCCAGCCGGGGCAAGCGTGTCGTCAATCGTACTCGGCATCAACGCTTCAACGATTGGGGGATTTGCAGGAATTCCGCTTCGAGCCGAATAATAGGCACGCTCCACATGCTCCTTTCCTTCTATGAAGTAGATCCCGCCCTTATGGTGCGACCCAATTCCCTTCGAGGGTATACATGCAAACTCCGGGATACCCTTCAATGCGAGGTTCATTCGCAAGGATGCTGATTCTTGGCGGAACACCTTGATATCTTCCGCAAACGAAGTGGGAAGATGCTGCTCTCCCAGTAAATTCAGGAACGTGCGCTTTGGGTCGGTGTTTGCAGCTACTATTTTTGCTGATATCTGCTCGCCCCCTTTGAGGCGCACTCCACGCACAGCGCCATTTTCAACCAGTATGTTCTCGACCTCGCTGTTTACACGTATCTCGACGCCTTTAGCGACAGCTGACTTTGCCATAGCCTGCGTTATCGAGCCCATCCCACCCTTGACTATTCCCCAAGCACCTCTGCGTCCGTTCAACTCACCAACCGCATGGTGCAACATCGGCATACAAGCACCCGGCTGATGCAGCGAAGCAAATGTTGCCGGCATACAATGCGTAGCCATGACTGACTGGATTTTTTTACTCTCGAACCAGCGATCGATCATGCTGCTGGGTGTCCCGAGAAATAGTTGCAGCATTCGATGCCGTGTTTCCGAGTCTGTTTTATAAAGGTCCAGCCCCAACTTCAGTCCACTAAAAAGATCCTGAATACCTCCACCGGCCAGCTTCGGCGGCTCTCGTAGCCATTGCCCCCGAACTATATCTCCAACCTTTCCAACAAGATGCTCGAACTGCTGGTAGGCAGAATAATCAGTTCCTGAAAACTTCGCGAATTGTCGCTTATTCTCTTCTTCGTCTGCTGTAAGTAATAGGTACTCACCATTGATATCTGGATAGAACGAATTTTCCAGTGGCATTGTCTCGTAGCCGTATGCCTCGAGCTGTAAGTCCGAAATCACTTCTGGCCGCAGAAGGCTGACCACATAGGATGCTATCGAGTTTCTATAACCCGGGAAAAACTCCTCGCTGACTGCCGCCCCGCCAACGATATGGCGCTGCTCTAAAACGCAGACGCGAAATCCCGCCTTGGCCAGATAGTTAGCTGTAACCAGCCCATTATGCCCGCCACCAATCACTACTACGTCATATGTCAAATCGTTCATTCTGTCCTCAGCGGTATTAGCGCATGCTGCCTATTGAAGAGGAAGCGTATGCTTCTGTATTCATCTTTAACTTAAGAGTGGACAATGACTCGTTCGCGACGGAAGGCAATTGCCTCTTCCGTTTCCTGCAGTTCACGCGCCGCCAGATGACCGCTGTAAACAGCACTGGCGATAATTCCTGGCGCATAACAGTCGCCTATTGCACGGACCGATTTGATTCCCGCAACGTCAAGCGCAGAACTGTCTTTGACCAGATCGAGGTAGAGACCTTCATTCGGTAGACGCTCGGTAACCAGCACCACGGCTGCACTTGCAATCTCATATTCCTGCCCTGTGTAGGTACAGGCAGTCACGACACCGTTATCCGTCAGCTTGCACAGCGAACGGTTAGTGTTGATTTCCACCCCAAGCTCCATCAGGCGTACCTGCGTTCGCCTTTGCTCCCAAGTGAAATAGGACCAGGGAGAAACAACGGGGAAGGGAGTTACAAGGCGAACCCGGCATCCCTTCTTCGCCAGCAACTCGCAGATAACGCTGCCCATGTAGTAAGTGTCGTCATCGAACACCACTACCTCGCCTTTGGGCAGGTTGCCGCCCATGATGTCGTCGGGCGTGAAGACGGGGATGGTGCCAAGTCCAGGTACCGGCTGATGAAGGCTTCGACCCACACCATCGCCCCGCCAGGTCGCGCCGGTTGCCAGCAGTACATGCTGGAAACCAAAACCCAGAACGTCCTCCGTTGAAAGGTTGCTCTCTCGGTAAATGTCTACTTTCGTGGATTTCAGAAGCTGCTGCACACGGTAATCCGCAACACGACGCCACTCCGCCAACCCCGGCAGGCCACCTTCTTTCAATACACGACCGCCCAACTCAGCCGAGGCCTCGGCCAGGGCAACGGTATAACCCCGCTCGCCCAACGCACGCGCCGCCTCGAGGCCCGAAGGACCGGCGCCGATGACCAGAACCGAATCATCGGAACGCTTCGGATTCATACGCTCCGGGTGCCAGCCTCGACGCCACTCCTCCCCCATGGTCGGGTTCTGCGTACAACGCAGCGGAACCATGTTCTGGTCGGACGAAACACAGATGTTGCAGCCGATGCACTCGCGGATATCCTCAAGGCGATTTTCCTTGATCTTGTTCGGCAGGAACGGGTCGGCGATGGAGGGCCTGGCTGCACCGACGAGGTCCATGACGCCAGCCTTGATCAGGCGAACCATCGTGTCGGGTGAGGTGTACCGGCCTACCCCGACGACAGGCTTGCTGGTGACTCGCTTTACAAAGGAGATGTACGGTTCCTGGTAACCCTCCTGCGAGAAACGCGAGGGTGCCGAGTCGTGTTCCCAGTCACCAACGTTCACGTCCCAGAGATCGGGAAGCTCGGCCAGCATTTCGACGATTTCACGTCCTTCGGCGTCATGCTGAATGCCGTCGTCCCCCATGAGCTCTTCAACCGAAAAACGCAACGCGACCGCACAGGTGTCGCCCACAGCATCCTTAGTGTCTTCGAGCACTTCACGCAGCAGGCGAACACGATTTTTAAGGCTGCCGCCGTAATGATCGGTACGAGTGTTGTAGCGAGGAAGCAGGAACTGCTGAAGGATTGAAAGGTTATGCGCCGCGTAGACGTAGATAATGTTGAAGCCAGCACGCTTGGCACGCAGCGCGGCATTACGATGCCAGGTTCTAAAGTCCTTGATGTCTCGAAGCGACATCCCCCGCGCCTGAATCGGCTCATCCAGAATAATTGACCGGTGGGATGGCGCGATTGGCGGCATACGCGAGTCCTGGTTACCAAAAGCCAGGCCCAGATGCCCCAACTCGATCCCTGCCAAGGCTCCATGCGCCTGAACAGCCCGGGTCATGGCTTGGACAGCAGGAATGTCAGCATCATCCCAAAGCCGGCCCTCGGCATAGGGCCCTTGGTCAGAGGTGGGGTGAATATCAGTGTTCTCAGTACAGATCGTCCCCCAGCCACCTTCCGCTTTCACGCCCCGCATGGTAGCGAGCATGTTTGGCCGGACGTGTCCCATGCCATTGCAATGAGGAACCTGGAAAAAACGGTTGGGAGCCGTGACGGGCCCGATTTTCACGGGCTCGAAGAGAATGGAATAGCGCGGATCTGTCGTCACAGGACGTACCTCAGGATGACCAGGAGCTCGGCGCTCCTTACGTTGTTATGGCCATCACTGTGAAACCATTCATGAAATTATGCAATATTTTTCATGAATTATTTTTTGTATTTTCACGAACTTCACGACCAACAGCGCGACACTAGGCGGGACAGCCCGATCAACTGACAAACGGTGCCGGTTTACACCTGCATCTCCTGCATCTCCTGCACCGCCTCCCGCCGTGCTGTCGGGCTTACGCCGCCTGTAACTGCGGCAGTGGTGCTTTTGCCGAAACGTCCTCATGCATCAGTTGGACGGACCGCCGTCTGCGCTGCTCACCTCTACGGGTGAAATACCATGCGAAGAAAGTGAACAGCGATACAGATAATAGGATCAGGCTGGCCACCGCGTTGATCTCCGGCTTCACGCCAAGGCGTACGGCAGAGAACACTTCCATTGGCAGCGTGGTGGCACCCGGACCGGACACGAAGCTGGCGAGTACCAGATCATCCAGCGACAGGGCAAAGGACATCATGCCGCCCGCCGCTAGCGATGGCGCGATCATCGGGATGGTGATCAGCAGGAACACTTTCCAGGGCCTGGCGCCCAGGTCCATGGCCGCTTCCTCGATGGAAAGGTCCAACTCACGCAGGCGCGCCGAAACCACGACCGCCACGTAGGACGAACAGAAGCTGGTGTGGGCAATCCAGATGGTCACGATGCCGCGCTCCTGCGGCCAGCCGATCAACTGGGCCATGGCGACGAACAACAGCAGCAGCGACAGACCGGTGATCACCTCGGGCATGACCAGCGGCGCCGTGACCATGCCGCCGAACAGCGTACGGCCACGGAAGCGTGGAATGCGGGTCAGCACGAAGGCGGCCAGGGTGCCCAAGGCAACAGCGGCAACCGCGGTATAGAGGGCGATCTCCAGCGAGCGGAACACCGACCCCACCAATTGTCGGTTGTCCAGCAGTCCGACATACCACTTCACCGACCAGCCGCCCCAGACAGTCACCAGCTTGGAGGCGTTGAACGAGTTGATGACCAGGATGACCATCGGCAGGTAGATGAAGAGCAGACCCAACACCAGCATGATGCTGGAAAACGACCAACGCTTGTTCATACCTTGCCCTCCAGCTCTTTCGCCTGGTTTTTGTTGAACAGGATGATGGGCACGATCAGGATCGCCAGCATCACCACGGCGAGGGCGGAAGCCACCGGCCAGTCACGGTTGTTGAAGAACTCCTGCCACAGCACCTTGCCGATCATCAGCGTCTCGGGGCCGCCGAGCAGTTCCGGAATCACGAACTCGCCCACCACAGGAATGAACACCAACATGCAGCCGGCGATGATGCCGTTCTTGGACAGCGGGACGGTGATCTTCCAGAAGCTGGTGAAGTTGCGCGCACCAAGGTCGGATGCAGCTTCCAGCAAACTCAAGTCGTGCTTCACCAGGTTGGCGTAGAGCGGCATGACCATGAACGGCAGATACGAATAAACGATGCCGATGTACACCGCCAGGTTCGTGTTGAGGATGACCAAAGGCTCCGGAATGATCCCCAGGAACATCAGCAAGCTATTGAGCAAACCGTTGTTGGAGAGGATACCCATCCAGGCGTACACGCGGATCAAGATCGCCGTCCAGGTCGGCATCATGATCAACAGCATCAGCACGGTCTGCATTTCCTTGTTGGCACGGGCGATGCCATAGGCCATTGGATAACCGATCAACAGGCACAGGACCGTGCTGATCGCCGCCATCTTCAGCGATCCCAGGTAGGCGTCGATATAGAGCGGGTCGCCCGTCAATATCAGATAGTTGCCCAAGTTCAGTAAGATCTGAAGGGACTGGTTGGCGTACTGGACCACTTCGATGTAAGGCGGAATGGCAACGTCGGCCGAAGCCAGGCTGATTTTCAGCACGATTGCGAAGGGCAGCAGGAAGAACAGGAACAGCCAGAAGAACGGCACACCGATTACGACGTGCCTCCCTCTTGGCCGTCGTGCCTCAATGAATTTAACGATGTTCATGATTGCAGTACCACGCCAGCATCATCGTACCAAGAGATATAAACTTGCTGACGCAATGTCGGTCGCTTCAGATGCCGCTCACTGTTTGGGATCTGTACCTGGATTTTCTTTCCCGACTCCACCCTTACAAAGTAATTGGTGTGCCCACCCAGGTACGCTACTTCATCAACACAACCGAGCGTCCAATTGAAGTCGGAATCAGGGCGTTCCAACGTCATAAGCATTTTTTCCGGACGAATTGCATAGGAAATTGACTTGCTTTGAGCGCGGGTACTGATGCCATGGCCAATGTATATGAGCTGTTGGAGCACGGGTGACGAGATCAAGGCACGATCTTCCAGATCCTCGACCAACTCGCCGTCAAAGACGTTAACGCTACCGATGAACTCGCATACGTGACGATTGATCGGGGTCTCGTAGATATCGACAGGACTCCCGACTTGCTCGATACGGCCGTTGTTCATGATGGCAATACGTTGAGCCATCGACATGGCTTCTTCCTGGTCATGGGTCACCATCACGCAGGTAACCCCCACTCGGCTGATGATCTCAACGAGCTCGAGCTGCATTTGCGTACGCAGTTTTTTGTCCAGCGCCCCCATCGGCTCATCGAGAAGAAGAAGCTTGGGGCGCTTGGCCAACGAACGAGCCAGGGCAACGCGCTGGCGCTGCCCTCCCGATAGTTGATGAGGCTTGCGCTTTGCAAAGCTGGTCATCTGAACCAGCTTCAGCATTTCTTTCACGATTTTGCCGATTTCGACTTTCCCTTTCCCATCCTGCTTCAAGCCAAATGCAATATTCTGCTCGACTGTCATATGCGGAAATAACGCATAGGACTGGAACATCATATTGATAGGGCGATCATAGGGAGGGACATCTGCAATGGACTCTCCCTCCAAGAGAATCTGTCCCTCGGTGGGCCGTTCGAAACCCGCCAACATTCGCAGCAAGGTCGACTTCCCCGAACCGGATCCCCCAAGCAGAGCAAAGATCTCACCCCGCCGAATTTCCAGGTTGACATCATCAACCGCAACGACACCGTCGAACTTTTTCGACACCCCTTGAATCTTGAGAACAATCTCACTTCGTGATTGATCCATTGATTCAGAAACAACAGCAGCAACAGTCATCGAATTACTCCCAACATACCCGTGAACGACAGTTCAACTACCGCTCTTAATTTTATTCCAAGACCTAGTGATAAATCTTACTAGTTCAGGCGAACGTGACTTAATGACAACCAGGCGTTGAGCAACGTCTTCCGGCGGATAAATCACTGGATCATTGGAAATTTCTGGCAAAGTGAACTGCTTTGAACCTGGCACTGCGTTTGGGTAGTGAACGTAGTTTGTAATCGCCGCCATTACCTTCTGGTCGAGCACGAAATTAATGAATTTCTCGGCATTTTCCGGATTCTTTGAATCCGCAGGAATCGCCATCATGTCGACACTTAGCTTTGACCCTTCTTTCGGGACGGCGAAGTTAACATGAACGCCATTACCTGCCTCTTCAGCTCGCGAATTAATGAGTCCCGGGTCGCCGGAATAGCCAATGGCGAGGCAAATATTTCCATTGGCAAGATCGGAAACATACTTCGACGAGTTGAAATAGGTTACGTAGGGTTTTACCTTCTCCAGAAGGTCTGACGCCTCCTTGTAATCCTTCAGGTCAGTCGTATTGGGGTCCTTTCCGAGGTACTGAAGTACAGCAGGAAAAATCTCGTCAGGCGATTCGAAAAAAGCCACGCCACATTTGGATAACTTTTTGATATTTTCAACATCAAAAACCGCAGACCAAGAGTCAATAGCGTCTATACCCAGAGTCTCCTTGACCTTTACCGGGTTGTAGATAATGCCATTCGAGGCCCAGAGGTAAGGAACCCCATAAACGTTACCAGGATCGCTGGACTCGATCAGCTTCAGCATTGCAGGGTCCAGGTTCGAGAGATTGGGAATCTTCTCCTTATCGAGCTTTCGATAAACGCCTGCCTTGACCTGCCGGGCTAGAAATTGAATTGACGGAACTACAAGATCATATCCTGTATTCCCCGAGAGGAGCTTGCCCTCCAGAGTTTCATTAGAATCAAAGACATCATAAACGACAGTGATGCCCGTTTCCTTTTGAAACTGCTCTTTCAAAGCAGGGTCAATGTAATCCCCCCAGTTATAGATATTTACAACATTACCAGAAGGTTTTTCCTGTGCCTGAACTGCACTCAGACCAAACGCAAAAGCAAAAACTGAAAACGCCAGGATCTTATTCATTTCTGACTCCACACACATGAAGAAGAAAGTACTTACCCAAGCATATGAGCCGCTTCCACGGCTCATATGTTAAATATTTTAGCTAATCACGAAGTACTTCCTGACCGTAACGATGTTCTCCCAGACTCCATCGAAGCCGGCTGGAATAACGAACGAGTCTCCTTGTGAATAATCCTCGGACTTTCCTTCACTGTCGGTCAGCCGAACGACGCCTTCGAGCAAATGGCAATATTCGTTTTGCTCCGAGATAAATGCCTCCCGGAAACTCCCTGCCTCCCAGACACCAACAGAGTATCCAGATTCAGCATCGTAATAATGAAGCCACGTTGTGGAGATGTATTCTCCCGAGAGAACGTTAGCGTGATTGACAGTCTCAATGGCCGGCTCCACAGCAGAGCGGCAGAAAGACACCACGTCTTCTACATGTTTCTTGTTCATTTTTTTACTCACGAGTGGACGATGATTCGTTCGCGACGGAAGGCAATTGCCTCTTCCGTTTCCTGCAGTTCACGCGCCGCCAGATGACCGCTGTAAACAGCACTGGCGATAATTCCTGGCGCATAACAGTCGCCTATTGCACGGACCGATTTGATTCCCGCAACGTCAAGCGCAGAACTGTCTTTGACCAGATCGAGGTAGAGACCTTCATTCGGTAGACGCTCGGTAACCAGCACCACGGCTGCACTTGCAATCTCATATTCCTGCCCTGTGTAGGTACAGGCAGTCACGACACCGTTATCCGTCAGCTTGCACAGCGAACGGTTAGTGTTGATTTCCACCCCAAGCTCCATCAGGCGTACCTGCGTTCGCCTTTGCTCCCAAGTGAAATAGGACCAGGGAGAAACAACGGGGAAGGGAGTTACAAGGCGAACCCGGCATCCCTTCTTCGCCAGCAACTCGCAGATAACGCTGCCCATGTAGTAAGTGTCGTCATCGAACACCACTACCTCGCCTTTGGGCAGGTTGCCGCCCATGATGTCGTCGGGCGTGAAGACGGGGATGGTGCCAAGTCCAGGTACCGGCTGATGAAGGCTTCGACCCACACCATCGCCCCGCCAGGTCGCGCCGGTTGCCAGCAGTACATGCTGGAAACCAAAACCCAGAACGTCCTCCGTTGAAAGGTTGC
The DNA here is from genome assembly GCF_047324915.1 of Pseudomonas sp. Pseusp16. Lineage (NCBI taxonomy): Bacteria > Pseudomonadati > Pseudomonadota > Gammaproteobacteria > Pseudomonadales > Pseudomonadaceae > Pseudomonas > Pseudomonas sp. Pseusp16. The sequence goes on from NZ_CP168522.1 coordinate 2,712,992, forward strand.
TCTCTCGGTAAATGTCTACTTTCGTGGATTTCAGAAGCTGCTGCACACGGTAATCCGCAACACGACGCCACTCCGCCAACCCCGGCAGGCCACCTTCTTTCAATACACGACCGCCCAACTCAGCCGAGGCCTCGGCCAGGGCAACGGTATAACCCCGCTCGCCCAACGCACGCGCCGCCTCGAGGCCCGAAGGACCGGCGCCGATGACCAGAACCGAATCATCGGAACGCTTCGGATTCATACGCTCCGGGTGCCAGCCTCGACGCCACTCCTCCCCCATGGTCGGGTTCTGCGTACAACGCAGCGGAACCATGTTCTGGTCGGACGAAACACAGATGTTGCAGCCGATGCACTCGCGGATATCCTCAAGGCGATTTTCCTTGATCTTGTTCGGCAGGAACGGGTCGGCGATGGAGGGCCTGGCTGCACCGACGAGGTCCATGACGCCAGCCTTGATCAGGCGAACCATCGTGTCGGGTGAGGTGTACCGGCCTACCCCGACGACAGGCTTGCTGGTGACTCGCTTTACAAAGGAGATGTACGGTTCCTGGTAACCCTCCTGCGAGAAACGCGAGGGTGCCGAGTCGTGTTCCCAGTCACCAACGTTCACGTCCCAGAGATCGGGAAGCTCGGCCAGCATTTCGACGATTTCACGTCCTTCGGCGTCATGCTGAATGCCGTCGTCCCCCATGAGCTCTTCAACCGAAAAACGCAACGCGACCGCACAGGTGTCGCCCACAGCATCCTTAGTGTCTTCGAGCACTTCACGCAGCAGGCGAACACGATTTTTAAGGCTGCCGCCGTAATGATCGGTACGAGTGTTGTAGCGAGGAAGCAGGAACTGCTGAAGGATCGAAAGGTTATGCGCCGCGTAGACGTAGATAATGTTGAAGCCAGCACGCTTGGCGCGCAGCGCGGCATTTCGATGCCAGGTTCTGAAGTCCTTGATGTCTCGAAGCGACATCCCCCGCGCCTGAATCGGCTCTTCCATAGCAATTGACCGGTGGGACGGCGCGATTGGCGGCATCCGCGAGTCCTGGTTGCCAAAAGCCAGGCCCACATGCGCCAACTCGATCCCCGCCAAGGCTCCATGCGCCTGAACAGCCCGGGTCATGGCATGGACGGCAGGGATGTCGGCATCATCCCAAAGCCGGCCCTCGGCATAGGGCCCTTGGTCAGAGGTGGGGTGAATGTCAGTAATTTCCGTGCAGATCGTCCCCCAACCACCTTCCGCTTTCACGCCTCGCATAGCCGCGAGCATGTTTGGCCGGACGTGTCCCATGCCATTGCAATGAGGAACCTGGAAAAAACGGTTGGGAGCCGTGACGGGCCCAATTTTCACGGGCTCGAAGAGAATGGAATAGCGCGGATCTGTCGTCACAGGACGTACCTCTGGATGACCAGGAGCTTGGCGCTCCTTACGTTGTTATGGCCATCACTGTGAAACAGCATATGAAAATATGCAATATATTTCATGAAGGAAATATATTTATTTCACACCCGCTCAGACTGAGCCCGGCTACCTGGCGATTGGCGCCAGTGCGCACAGCCTGTGGTCAAGTGGCCTGTGCGGCCGTCAGGAGCTGCTCATCCCTGACTTTGTCAGAGCACCAATGTGAAAATCCCATGAACAAAATCTGAAGTTTTCACGACGTCCGGTATACTGCAGGCCGTCCCGACCAAAAACCGACATTGGTTATCATTTGCGGCAACACCCGCTATCCCCCACCCCTTAAAACCTACTCGCCATCCGCGTGTACCCCTTGGAGCCAAGAATGAACGACCACGTTGCAGGCCTGAGAATCAAATATCTGCGCAAGAAAAAAGGTCTCAGTCTTCAGCAGGTAGCTGATCGAATTGGCAGATCGATTGGTTTTGTCTCTCAGATCGAACGAGGACTTTCCCAACCGAGCATTGAAGACATCGGGGCGATCGCTCAGCTTTTGGAAGTCGACTACTTGAGCTTTTTTACTTCCGAGCAGGAACTGCCTAAGCACCCTGTCCTGGTGAAACGCCGGGAGCGCTCGGCGCTTGATTATCGCGGGGGCATAAAGGACCAACTTCTGTCGCCCGATATTTCTGGCAAGTTTCATATGCTGCTGACAGAAATTGCCCCGGGCTCCAGATCAAGCGACGATCTGATGACGGATGCGGGAGAACAAGGCGGCCTGGTTCTGGATGGTGAACTGGAACTGACAATCAATGGAGAAACACTTCACCTGGTTGAGGGTGACAGCTTCCATTTCACGTCCAGCACCCCGCACAGCTACGTCAACAAGGGCCAAATACCAACCAAAATTGTTTGGGTATTTGCCCTCCGCTAACCCCATTTCATTCGCCTATTTGGGCACATCCACCGCTCTTCACTCCCCCCTTCCAGCTCTGGCCCCGAGTTTTTCACGCGGGCCCAGCCTCTCACCGTCCGCGTAATCAACTGATTTATAACGTTTTTTTCAAATCGACGAGCTCTCATTTCAAACCGCTTGCCTGGCGCCGTGAAAAAACGTATAAAATTTCACGAGCATCTCTCGTACCGTCAGCGCTTTTCCCTGCTCCTTCGAAAGGAAGCCCGCGCAGGCTCGGTTCGTGAGTTCCGTCACCCAAAAAGCGCGGCCATCGCTCCACGCAGATGGCTCCAAATACGCATTGCTACACCTCCAGCAGGCTAGGTAATAACAAGATGAAAGTATTGGTAGCGATAAAACGGGTCGTTGATTACAACGTGAAGGTCCGCGTGAAGGCGGACAACTCCGGTGTTGATCTCGCCAACGTCAAGATGTCGATGAACCCCTTCTGCGAAATCGCCGTGGAAGAGGCCGTACGCTTGAAAGAGAAAGGCATTGCGAGCGAAATCGTCGTCGTCACCATTGGTCCGAACGCCGCCCAGGAGCAACTGCGTACTGCCCTGGCCCTGGGCGCTGACCGCGCTGTACTGGTTGAGTCCGACGACGAGCTGAACGCTCTGGCCGTGGCCAAGCTGCTCAAGGCCGTGCTCGACAAGGAACAGCCGCAACTGGTCATCCTCGGAAAGCAAGCCATCGACAGCGACAACAACCAGACCGGCCAGATGCTGGGCGCCCTGAGCGGCTATGCACAGGGTACTTTCGCTTCCAGGGTCGAAGTGACGGGCGACAAGGTCAATGTGACTCGTGAGATCGATGGTGGCCTGCAAACCATCGTGCTGGACCAGCCCGCCATCGTTACCACAGACCTGCGCTTGAACGAGCCGCGTTACGCATCGCTGCCGAACATCATGAAAGCAAAGAAGAAGCCGCTGGACGTGGTCACACCGGACGCCCTCGGCGTATCCACCGCATCTACCGTCAAAATCCTGAAAGTTGAAGCGCCGACCACGCGCCAGGCCGGCATCAAGGTCAAGTCCGTGGCTGAACTGGTTGAGAAACTGAAAAACGAAGCGAAGGTGATCTGAGATGGCAATCCTGGTAATCGCTGAACTCAACGACGGCGTCTTGGGCGCTGCGACTCTGAATACCGTCACTGCCGCTCAGAAGATGGGTGACGACATCCACGTGCTGGTTGCGGGTTCCAATGTCGGCGCTGCCGCCGAAGCCGCTGCCAAGGTTGCTGGCGTGTCTCGGGTACTTGTTGCCGACAACACCGCTTATGCGCATCAGTTGCCGGAAAACGTTGCGCCGTTGATTGCCACCTTGGGCAAGGACTACAGCCACGTACTGGCCCCGGCTACGACCAACGGCAAGAACTACCTGCCGCGCGTAGCCGCACTGTTGAACGTCGACCAGCTCTCCGAAATCATCGCTGTTGTAAGCGCCGACACCTTCAAGCGTACGATCTACGCCGGCAACGCCATCGCCACCGTGCAGTCCTCGGCTGCCGTGAAAGTGATCACCGTGCGTGCCACCGGGTTCGACGCCGCCGCCGCTGAGGGCGGTAACGCCGTGGTTGAAGCGATCAATATCGTCACTGATGCAGGCAAATCCGCCTTCGTCGGCGAAGAGCTGGCCAAGTCCGACCGCCCGGAACTGACCGTCGCCAAGATCGTCGTGTCCGGCGGTCGGGGCATGGGCAATGGCGACAACTTCAGCCTGCTCTATTCCCTGGCGGACAAGCTCGGTGCCGGCGTGGGTGCCTCCCGTGCTGCCGTCGATGCTGGCTTTGTACCGAACGATATGCAGGTCGGCCAGACCGGCAAGATTGTCGCGCCGCAGCTGTACATCGCCGTAGGTATCTCCGGCGCCATCCAACACCTTGCAGGCATGAAGGATTCCAAGGTCATCGTCGCGATCAACAAAGACGAAGAGGCGCCGATTTTCCAGGTCGCGGACTACGGCCTGGTCGGTGATCTGTTCGAGCTCATTCCAGAGCTGGAGAAAGCCCTTTAAGGGATAGGTTGCCGCTCTCGAAACAACGGTTCCCGCTTTAGCCGGTTCTGCCGGCTTCTTTTTACACGCCACTCTTATAATAAGTACGAAGCACATGCGTGAATTTATGGAATATGACGTCGTCATCGTCGGTGCTGGCCCTGCCGGGCTTTCTGCCGCATGCCGACTGAAGCAGCAGGCCGCCGCAACGGGACAGGAGATCAGCGTATGCGTGGTCGAGAAAGGTTCGGAGATCGGTGCCCACATCCTCTCCGGCGCCGTATTCGAACCTCGCGCCCTGAACGAACTCTTCCCTGACTGGAAAGACCTGGGCGCCCCGTTGAATACCCCTGTAGCCCGCGACGACATCTACCTGCTCCAAGGACCGGAAAACGCTAAGCGAATTCCCCATTTTTTCGTCCCGAAGACCCTGCACAACGTGGGAAATTACATCATTTCCCTGGGCAACCTCTGCCGCTGGCTGGCCCGACAGGCGGAAGGCCTGGGTGTGGAGATCTATCCGGGTTTCGCCGCCCAGGAAGTGCTGTTCGACCAGGGCGGTGTTGTTTGCGGCATCGTCACCGGCGATCTCGGCGTCGACCGCGAAGGCAACCCGAAAGAAGGTTACTACACCCTCGGCATGGAGCTACGCGCCAAGTACACCCTGTTCGCCGAAGGTTGCCGTGGTCACCTCGGCAAGCAACTGATCAAGAAGTACAACCTGGATTGCGACGCCGACACCCAGCACTACGGCATTGGCATCAAGGAAGTCTGGGACATCGATCCGAGCAAACACCAGCCCGGCCTGGTGGTTCACACTGCCGGCTGGCCACTGAACGACGAGAATCCAGGTGGCTCCTTCCTCTATCACCTGGAGAACAACCAGGTGGTCGTCGGCCTGATTGTCGACCTGTCCTATAGCAACCCGTACCTGTCGCCGTTCGGCGAGTTCCAGCGCTACAAGCACCATCCGGTCGTCAAGCAGTACCTGGAAGGCGGCAAGCGTGTGGCCTATGGCGCCCGCGCTATCTGCAAGGGTGGCCTGAACGCCCTGCCGAAGATGGTCTTCCCAGGCGGCGCGCTGATCGGTTGCGATCTGGGCACTCTGAACTTCGCCAAGATCAAGGGCAGCCACACCGCCATGAAGTCGGGCATGCTGGCTGCGCAAGCGACCGCTGAAGCGCTGGCTGCAGGTCGCAAGGGTGACGAGCTCACCGGCTACGTCGATGCCTTCAAATCCAGTTGGCTGTTTGACGAACTGTTTCGCAGCCGCAACTTCGGCGCCGCCATTCACAAATTCGGCGCCTTGGTCGGCGGTGCCTTCAACTACATCGACCAGAATTGGTTTGGTGGCAAAACTCCCTTCACCTTGCGCGACAACAAGCCGGACTACGCCTGCCTGAAGCCAGCCGCCGAGTCCCCACGCATCGAGTATCCGAAGCCGGACTCAAAGATCAGCTTCGACAAACTCTCTTCGGTGTTCCTCTCCAGCACCAACCATGAAGAAGACCAACCGGTGCATCTGCGCCTGGCTGACGCGAGCATCCCGCTCGTCAAGAACCTGCCCCTCTACGACGAACCCGCGCAGCGCTACTGCCCGGCAGGTGTTTACGAAGTGTTGAACAACGATGACGGGATCAAGCGCTTCCAGATCAACGCCCAGAACTGTGTGCACTGTAAAACCTGCGACATCAAGGACCCGGCCCAGAACATCACCTGGGTGGCCCCGGAAGGAACCGGCGGTCCCAACTACGCCAACATGTAATTCCCTGATCAAACAATAAATATGGGTACAACAATGCAAACCAAACTACTGATCGATGGCAAACTGATATCCGGTCTTGGTGCGTCCCAGGCGGTCCTGAATCCGTCGACCGGCGAGGTCATCATCGAAATCCCCGAAGCTGACGCCAGCCAGGTCAATGCGGCCATCGACGCCGCCGAAGCGGCGTTTGAAGGCTGGTCTCGCCTCTCGCCCAAAGACCGTAGCGCAGCACTGCTCAAGATTGCCGATCTCATTGACCTACACGCTGAAGAACTTGCCCGCCTTGAGTCGCTGAACTGCGGCAAGCCTTATCCCGCCGTGCTCAACGATGAACTGCCTGCCGTGGCTGACGTGTTTCGTTTCTTTGCGGGGGCCGCTCGATGCCTGAACGGTAGCGCCGCCGGCGAATACCTGCCGGGGTATACCTCGATGATTCGCCGCGATCCCATCGGCGTCATCGCGTCCATCGCACCCTGGAACTATCCGCTGATGATGGTTGCGTGGAAGATCGCACCTGCACTGGTCGCCGGTAACACGGTCGTCCTCAAGCCCTCGGAACAAACCCCGCTCACGGCACTGCGCCTGGCCGAACTCGTAAACACAGTCCTGCCTCAAGGTACGCTCAACATTGTCTTCGGTCGCGGACCCTCGGTTGGGGCGACGCTCGTGACTCACCCGAAAGTTCGGATGGTCTCGCTTACCGGCTCCGTCGCGACTGGCGCGAACATCATTTCGAGCACCAGTAGCGAGATCAAGCGCATGCACATGGAGCTGGGAGGCAAGGCACCCGTGCTAATTTTCGATGACGCCGATATCGATGCGGCAGTCGAAGGGATCAGGACCTTTGGTTTCTACAATGCGGGCCAGGACTGCACCGCCGCCACCCGCATCTATGCCCAGGAAGGCATTTACGAACAGTTCGTGGAGAAACTGGGCGCAGCGGTAAGCACCCTCAAGTACGGTCTTCAGGATGAAGACAGTGTCGAACTGGGCCCGCTGATCACCTCCCAACATCGTGACCGGGTGAAAGAGTTGGTCGATCGCGCGATTGCTCAACCGCACATCCGAGTAGTCACTGGCGGCAAGCCGGTTGATGGCCCCGGCTACTTCTTCGAGCCGACGGTGCTTGCTGACGCGAAGCAAGACGATGAAATCGTACGGCGCGAAGTCTTTGGCCCCGTCGTGTCGGTCACCAAGTTCACCGACGAAGCCCAGGTACTGGCCTGGGCCAACGACTCCGACTACGGATTGGCATCCTCTGTTTGGACGCAGGACGTGGGCCGTGCCCATCGCCTTAGTGCTCGCCTTCAGTACGGATGCACCTGGGTCAACACCCACTTCATGCTGCTCAACGAAATGCCTCATGGCGGGCAAAAGATGTCGGGATATGGGAAAGATCTGTCCATGTACGGCCTGGAAGATTACACCTCCATCCGCCACGTAATGATCAAGCACTAACTTTTAGTGCCCTGCGGGCTGCACATGGAAGTGCAGACGCCGTTATCTGCATTGCCTCTAGCGTCAATGGATTTTATTTCCGGCTTACAGGCCGCTGACAATAATAATTAAGGTCCGAGACAACATGACGAAATATCAAGACGCCGGCACGGCATTTGAATCCTATACATCAGAAACGCTCAAGGCTAATACCCCACCAAAGTCTCTGTTTCGAGTAACCCTGCTGGGCCTATCCGGCCAACAAGTTGTCCCCAGCGCAGCAATGGCTGCCGGATGCCTTCCTCTTCTGCTTACCGGAGCCGCATTTGCCAGTCTTGTAGCGTTCATGAACTATGGGAGCCGAGTATTGCCACCTCGGCAACCGAGAAGTTTCTTCCCTCGGTCTTTTCGAGTGTGCATCCCGAGTTTGGATCGCCCACGGCCGCGACGATTCTGATGGCTACTTCGGCTGCGATTATTCCGCTGGCACTTCAGGTTTTTGCAGGTGCACCACCGATCCTTTCGGCGAACTATCTTTCTACGCTGTTCTCTCTGTTCTGGATCATTCCATATGTCTTGCTCAGCATAGATGCCATTAAAGAAATCATTAAATCCGGGGAGCAGAATGTAATAAATATCCCGGCAATTGCCATCGGCGGCCTGACGTTTGCCGTCATCCTGGCTTATTACTTCATGATCGAATCCGAGGGTGTATTTGCCTGGCTACCGTACATCATGATCATTATGACAGCAGTCGCCTATGGGGTTCTTGTTGCACTGGAACGCTCTCAGGCAAAGCACTGCCACCCAGCCCGTTAGTTCGCACTCAAGAACCCTATGCAACTTTGGTGCAATAAATAATGGAAACACCACCCAGAGGTCTGATCTATGTCCAACACCATTCACTTCAAGCGTGATGAGATGGTCTATTCGTCTTATGGCGGACAGCCCCTGAACAGGGCTGCCATTTGTCGCCTGGTAGGCACCGATGAAAGCCAGACGATGGGCGCCGGAATCGCTTATTTCGATGACATCTCGATCAACTGGACTGTGCTTTACGATGAGCTGATCGTCGTCCTGGAAGGTGAGTTTGAACTCGTTCTCGGCGAAACCACGATAGCTGCAAAACCGGGTGATGTTATCTGGATTCCAGAAAAGACACCCCTCGCTTACTCGGGCAAAAAAGCCAAGGTCTTTTACGCGCTGTACCCAGTCAACTGGAGCAACTAAAAGCACGTCATTGTTAAACACGCTGATAGGACCTCTAAGATGCCTGCCTCAAAAGATGCGTACCCGCACCTGTTTTCACCTCTTCAAATACGTAACAAGCGCCTGAAGAACCGGATCATGTCTACCGGGCATGACACCTCCATGCCCACCGACAACCTGGTTAACGAGCAGTTAGTCGCGTACCACAAGGCCCGAGCCGAAGGTGGCGCAGGGCTCATTATTCTGCAAGTTGCAGGTGTACACGAAAGTGCCCGGTACACTTCTCATGTGCTGATGGCCACCGATGACGACTGCATTGCCGGCTATCGTCGGATCGCCGATATCTGCCACGCGAATGGGACGGTGGTCTTTTCGCAGATATTCCACCCGGGACGCGAGATCATGGAGTCCAGCGATGGCCCCTTGGCCGTCGCCTACTCGGCCTCCGCCACGCCGAATGAACGCTTTCACGTCATGCCCCGAACGCTCGATCAGAAAATGATCGACGAGATCGTTGCTGGGTATGGTGAAGCCGCTCGCAGGCTGGAGGCCGCAGGCATCGATGGCGTGGAGATTGTTGCCAGCCACGGATACCTGCCGTCGCAGTTCTTGAACCCGCGCATCAATCGGCGCACGGACCAGTATAACGGTGACATCGCGGACAGACTGCGATTCATGGATGAAATCATCGAGGCGGTGCGGGCCCGGACGAGCGAAAACTTCGTGGTCGGGATGCGCATTTCGGCTGATGAACGCGATGCCGATGGCCTGACTGAAGAGGAGTCTCTTCAGGCCGCACAACGGCTCCAGGATCGTCTGGACTACGTGCATATCGTCGCCGGTACGTCAGCAACACTCGGCGGTGCGATTCATATCGTTCCGCCGATGGCGGTTGAAGCGGCATACCTAGCGAATGAAGCCGCCCGTTTCAAGTCGAAGCTGTCCATTGCGCTGTTCGTGACCGGGCGAATCAATGCGCCCCAGGAGGCCGAACTGATCCTTGCCCGGGGACAGGCGGATGTCTGCGGTATGACAAGGGCTCTGATCTGTGATCCGCAGATGCCAAACAAGACCTCCAGCGGGGAGGCCGACGACGTACGCGCCTGTATCGCTTGCAACCAGGCGTGCATAGGTCACTTCCACAAGGGTTTCCCGATCTCCTGCATCCAGCGCCCCGAGACCGGCCGTGAGCTGCGCTACGGCGTTGTCACTGCGGCCCAGGTAAAAAAGCAGGTGATGGTTATCGGTGGTGGCCCCGCCGGCATGAAGGCGGCTGCCACCGCGGCGCAGCGAGGCCATGACGTGTCCCTGTACGAAGCGACTTCGCAACTCGGCGGGCAGGTCCTCCTCGCTCAACTACTTCCCCGGCGAAGCGAATTCGGCGGCGCAAGCACGAACCTCCAACGCGAACTTGAACTGGCCAACGTCAAGGTGTTCAAGAACACCCGCGTAACAGCGCAAATCATCAATGAGGCCAAACCTGACGCTGTCGTCTTCGCAACCGGCGCGAAGCCATACACCCCTTGCTACGAAGCGGGCGGGGATCTGCAGGTCGTCAACGCCTGGCAAATACTTCGCAACGAAGTGAAGGTGGGCCGTTCCGTTGTCGTCGTGGATTGGCGCTGCGATTGGATCGGGCCCGGCATAGCCGAAATCCTGACCAGGGCTGGCCACAACGTTCAGCTTGCGGTGAATGGACTCAACGTCGGTGAGATCCTGCCACTCTACGTCCGCGACAACATGGTCGGTGAAATGCACAAGTTGAAGATCGCGGTGACCACCTATGCCCGGCTTTACGGTTGCGATGACTCCACCGTCTACATGCAGCACACGGCGAGCGGCGAACCCATCATCTTCGAGAACATTGACACCCTGGTTCTGTGCAACGGGCACGAATCAATCGACGATCTGGCTGATCAACTGGACGACAGCATTGCAATTCATCGCGCCGGCGACTGCCTTGCCCCTCGCAGTGCCGAGGAAGCCATCTACGAAGGAATGAAGGTCGGCTGGGCAATTTAGACCTGATTGTCCGATATCACCCTTTAGCCGCAGCGCCTTAGCCTGGCCTGTGGCTCTTTTTTGGGTTCATCGCGTTCCATGCTGTCCTGGCGCAGTTGCTAATGGATCGATTCACACCAGGGCCGAGCCCGCGGCATGGGCGACTTTCGCGTCCTGATCGGCCTTGACCCCGGAAACGCCAATCGCACCGACCACCTGGCCATCGATCAGCACCAGTACCCCTCCTTCCAGAGAGGTCAGCATCGGTGCAGACAAAAAGGCACTGCGCCCTCCGTTGACCATATCCTCGTCGCCCTTCGTTTCGCGGCGACCGAGGGCCGAGCTGCGCGCTTTCTCTGTGGCGATGTAGGCGCTGATCGGTGCACAACCGTCCAGATGTCCAAGCACTAACCCAGGTTTACTTCACTCTCCTCTTCACCCCGTCGCAGATCACCGTTAACCTTGGCCTCCGGCCGAGCCGGCATTCCGTGCCAGCCGATCAAAAAGCTTTCGGAAACCACTGCCACAATGGATATTTCTTCGACTCAACCCGCACTCAACAACGGCAAGGACAACGCTGGAGGCGGACGCGTTCAGGTCATTGACCGCTCGATTGTGCTGCTGCGCACCCTTGCCGGGCTCAAGCATGGCGCCAGTGCGCTGGACTTGGCGCGCCTGACCGGGATCGACCGGACGACCATCCACCGCCTGCTCAAGACCCTGACCTACTGGAGCCTGATCGAGTCCCAGGGCGGCACCTACCGCATCGGACCCGAGAGCCTGATCTATTCGGCGGCCTATCTGAATCGCTTGAACCTGAGGAAGATCGCCCTGCCCTATGCCATCGAGTTGCAGCGCGTCATCGGCGAGCGCCAGGCCATCGTTTCGTTGTCGGTTCCCGTAGGCGATCAAGTGGTGCTGATAGAACGGATGTGGACCCCGTCGACTCCGCTCAACGTGATCGTAGACCTGGCCGACCAGTTTCCCATCGACGGCAGCCCCAGCGGGCGGGCGATACTGGCCACCTACGGCGAATCGACGGCCCTGGCCATCCTGGGTGAAGAGCGCTATGCCAGGGTGCTGCCAGCCCTCGAGCAGATTCGCCGCGAGGCGGACTTTGCCTTCGGTCACGGTGAGTTCAAGCCCGGCCTGTCCTCGGTGGCCTTCCCCATCCGGCCCGAGGCCACAATCGCCATGGGCGCCGTGGTAGTGGCCGGGCTGGAGATGGAGGACGAGACCCACTCCGGTTCCTCCCTGGCCAGCCATGTGCGCCGAGCTTGCGAAGGCATCGCGGCGCAGTTGGGCAGCCTTTAGGACAGCAGGTCGGGGCCGAGAGCCGCCAGCAACCGGTTCTTCTGCACCTTGCCGTAGTGCGAACGTGGCAACTGATCGGTGAAGTAAATCCGCCGCGGCACCTTGTACCGCGACAACTGCGCGCGGCAGTGCTCAATCAATTGCGCTGCCGACACTTGCCGCGTGCCATCCAGCACCACCGCGGCACAGACCTGTTCTCCCCACTCGACGTCCGGCAGGCCGAACACATGGGCGTCGGCCACGCCGGGATGGCCCAACAGGCTCTGTTCGACCTCGCCGGGCTGTACCGATTTTCCACCGCTGCGAATGATGTCCTTACAGCGCCCCAGGACCAGCAATTGCCCGTCATCGCGAAGCCGCCCCAGATCGCCGCTGCGCAGCCAGCCCTGGTCGAGTGTCTGGGCGCTGAGGGCTTCGAGTTGCCAATAGCCGCTCATCAACTGCGGTCCGCCGAGCAGGATTTCGCCGACGCCATTGGCATCGGCCTGGTCGATACGCACCGCCGCAGCAAATACCGGACGTCCCACCAGGCCTTCGGCGCTCTCTCCGGCACGCCGTGCCGCAGCCATCTGCGAAGCCGAGAGGTAGCAGCTCCAGGGCGCTTCGGTCATGCCGTAAAGCACGCTGATCCGCTCGCCAAACAACTGGTACGCGCCGTCCAGGACGTCGCTCGCCAGCGCGGCGGCCCCCACGTCGAGGCTCTTGAAGAAGGGCAAGTCCTCGGGGCCGGCACCCGCTTCGCGTATCAGCCGCAAAAGCTGGGTCGGCACCAGCGAACTGAAGGCGACCCGATACTCGTGCAGTTGCGCGATAAAGCGTTCGCCATCGAAGCGCCCGTCCAGCACCACTTGCCCACCGCTGAGCAGATGCGCCAATACCGCGACAGCGGCGATCGGCCACAACGGGCGGACATTCAACAGCACATCGCCGGCTGAGGCGCCGCGGGCCATGACGATGTTCTGCAGCACCGCGCAAAGGCTCGCATGCCGGTGCATGACCGCCTTGGGCGCGCCGGTGGTGCCGCCGGTGTAATTCAGTGAGGCCAGCGCCTGGGGGGATTGCGCTGGCCGTGGCTGCCCTGCCGGGGGCGCGGCTTCACTCACTGAACTCAAGGGCCGGCACTCGATACCCGCCAGGCGCAAGTCTTCGACCAGTGCCGTGTACGCGGGTGAAAACAGCAACAACACGGCGCCGGCGTCGCGCAGTTGGGCCAGCAATTCGTCCGCGGCCAGCGCCGGATCGAGGGGCACCCGTACCCGGCCGTTGGCCATGCAGCCATAGTCGGCGAGCAGGTAGTCGATGCTGGCGTCGGCCAACAGCGCGACCCGGGCTCCGGGGGCGATCCGCAGCCCGTCCAAGGCGTGGCCGACAGCATCGAGGGCCCGATCGAGCTCCAGGAAGGTCAGGGTCCGAGCACTGGACGGTTCCCGCAGCGCCGTTTCGTTTGGCCATTTGCAGGCGGCCTGGGCAAGCAGCGTACTGATGTCCATGGCTACCACCCGCTCAGGACGATACGTCCACTGACCTGACGCGACTCCAGCAGCGCATGGGCCAGGGCCACTTCATGAAAAGGCAGCACCCGGTCGATCAACGGCCTGACGTGGCCGCTGTGGATCAGCGCCAGCGCCATGCGCAACTCTTCAAGCGTCGCACTGCCCGAACCCTGAACCTTGAGCCGCCGTCCGATCAACAGGCCCGGATTGATTGGGACGCTGCCAGGGCGCACGTTGCCCAGCACCACCACCCGCCCCCCCAGGGCCATGCAGCGCAGAGTGTCTTGCAGGGTATGCCCGAGGTTATCCATGGCCGCGTCCACGCCGCGCTTGCCGGTCAGCGTCCAGACCTGGGCGCTGTATCCCTCGTTCGCCACGATCACCTCATGGGCCCCCAGCGCATGCAGGAAGTCGCGTTTCTCCGGGCTGCCCGTAACGGCAATCACCCTGGCGCCCAGCGCCCGAGCCAGTTGAATCTGGTGCGCTCCCAGACCGCCACTGGCACCGTTGATCAACACGGTTTCGCCGGGCTTGAGGGCCGCTTCGCCCTGCAAGGCCCGGACGCTGGTCGCGATCGGGCATGACGCCAGCGCAGCCTGGGCATAGTCCAGGCCCTCGGGCAGTTCGACGGCCAAGATAGCCGGCACCCGCAGGTATTGCGCATAGGCCCCTTCGGTGTCCACCGAGGGCAGGCCCAAGGCCCGGCACAGATCCTGGCGCCCGCGCAGGCAGTCCCGGCATTGCCCGCAAAAACGTCGCTGGTAGATCACGACCCTGGCGCCCACGGCCAGTTGCAACACCCCCGCCCCGACCTCGACCACGTCGCCCGCCACTTCATGGCCCAGCACTACCCCGACATGCGCCCCTGGCAGATGACCGGCGCGGTGCAGCAGATCGTGGTGACAAACCCCGGCCGCCTGCACCTTGACCAAGACTTCACCCGGGCCGGCCTGGGGTGTCGGCACCTCTTGCACTTGCAACTGCTCCGGCCCTCCAAAGGCTTTTAGAACTATCGCTTTCATTTTTTATAACCGTTAGTAATTTGGTAAGAATATGTTCGTATAACAAACATGTTGTGCGCATTGTGCGCATAAATTAAGTTTTCCCCACTTTGACGCGGACCTCAAGGGGCAATGCGTCTTTCTTTCACACTCAATGAAATCGAAGTCATGACAGTCGAGTATCAACAGGTTGGCGAAGGTGTTCTGGTGGTCACCCTCAATCGGCAGGAGCGCCTGAACGCCCTGGACAGCCAGGCCAAATATGAGCTGGGCGAGGCCTGGCAGCGCGCGCAGAACGATCGTGCCGTTCGCGCAATCGTTCTGCGGGGCGCTGGCGAGAGAGCCTTCTGCGCAGGCTCCGACCTCAAGGAAATAGCCACCACCGGCGAGACCGTCAGCAGCGAGCTGCTCGCCCGCGCCCTGCCCGGCGTTGGCCATGACCTGAACAAACCGGTGATTGCCGCCTTGCACGGCTACACCCTGGGGCTGGGCATCAGCCTGGCCATCCATTGCGATTTCCGCATTGCTCGGCATGACACCCGATTCAATTTTCCGGAAGTGCAGCACGGTATGCTGTCCGGCTTCAGCGCTATCACCCTGCCGAGCCTGATTGGCGAAGCGGCGGCCCTGGACATCATGCTCAGCGCCCGTCAGTTCGATGCCGATCAGGCGCTGGCCATGGGCCTGGTCAATCGCGTGGTCGACAACCCCTATGACAGCGCCGTGGAACTGGCTACACGCCTGGCCGCGCACTCCGGCAAGGCTGTCGAATGGACCAAGGCCTTGTTACTGGCGGAAAGGAAAAGCCGCCTGCAACGCCATATGGCGCTGGTCGACCAGGCTCGCCAGGACGTCATGCGCGACCGGTAGCGCCCATCAATAAGCGAAAAACCAACACACCCAGCTTCGCCAGTACTGTCAGGCACACCCACCACCAGGAATGGAAAGCGGCACCTCTTCATTGGAGCCTCACCATGTCTCACCCCTGCACCCGTTTTTATCCCAGGCTCAGCCTGCTAAGCGCCAGCCTCCTCGGGCTCTGCGCCAGCCAGGTGACCCTGGCCGAAGAAGACAGACCACGACCGGCGGCTGCCAACGAAACCGCCCTGCAGACCGTGGTCGTTACCGGCGCCCGGGACAGCGGCCGCACCGTGGCCAAGAGCCTGGCCCCTATCGACGTCATCAGTGCCGACGACCTGGCTCGCTCTGGCAAACAGAATCTGCGCGACGCCCTGGCCGCCAGCGTGCCGTCCTATACCAACGCCGCGGGCTTCACCGGCGGCACCGGCCTGTCGGTCAAGTCCGCGACACTGCGCGGGTTGGGCGGCAACCATGTACTGGTGCTGGTCAATGGCAAACGCCGGCACAACACCTCGCTGATTTTCGTACAGAACGCCGCCGCCTCCAGCGGCCAGTCACCCGCAGATCTCGACCTGATCCCCATCAGCGCCGTGGATCACGTCGAAGTGCTGCGCGACGGTGCGGCGGCACAATACGGCTCGGACGCCATCGCCGGGGTGATCAATATCATCCTCAAGGACAACCGTTCCGGTGGTAGCGCCAGTGCACTGTATGGGCAGTACAAGGAGCGGGTTGGCGGCAAGGGCAATTTCGGCGCCCGCGGCCAGGGCCAGATCAACCAGGGCTTCGAACTGCCCAACGACGGTTTCTTCAGTCTCAGCGCCGATATCGGCATTCAGGAAAGCTCCAACGTCGCGGGCGCGGTTCCAGACCGCACCAGTATCTATTTTCGCCAGAACGGCCGGCCCGATCCGCGGGAAACCAGCGAAAGCCGCTATCGCCAGCAACTGGGCCAGCCTCGGGCGCAGACCTACGATTTCGCCTATAACACCGAACTGCCGCTCAACGACGCCTATACCCTGTACTCGTTCTCGACCCTGAGCCACCGCAACTCCACCAGTTGGGGCACCTATCGCACCGCCAACTCGCCGCAAAACATCGTCTCGGTGTACCCGGACGGTTTCTCGCCGCGTTTCGTGGTCGAGGAAGACGACTTCCAGAACGTGTTCGGTGTACGCAACGACGATCTGCTGGGCTGGCATTGGGACCTGAGCACCAGCTATGGCTACAACAACGCCAACACCCGCAACGAACGCTCGCTCAACCCGTCCCTGGGGCCGAACAGCCCCCGCAACATGGATGGTGGCAACCTGATCGCCAGCCAATGGACCAACAACCTGGACCTGACCCGCTCGTTCGACACCGGGCTGTTCGCCAAGCCGTTGAACGTGTCTACAGGCCTGGAGTTTCGTCGCGATGGGTTTGAAATCCAGGACGGCGAGTACGCATCTTACGCCGATGGCGGCTATGTGTTCCCGGTCGGACACCCCCTGGCGGGCCAACGTCCCAACCCGGGCGCGCCAGGGCTGGTGGGTTTCACCCCGGCCGACGCGCATAATTACTCGCGAACCAATACCGCCGGCTACGTCGACTTCAACCAGAGCCTGACCGATAAGTGGGACATGAGCCTGGCCGGTCGTTTCGAGCACTACAGCGACTTCGGCGATACCGGTAGCGGCAAGTTCTCGACACGCTATGCCTTTACCCCGCAATTCGCCGTGCGCGGCACTATCAGCAACGGTTTTCGCGCACCGTCCCTGCAACAGCAGTACTACTCCTCGTCACTCACCGCATGGCGCACCAATCCGTTCAGCGGCGTACTGGAGCAGGCGACCACGCGTTATGTGACCGTCGACGACGCAGCCGGGCAAGCCTTGGGCGCCAAGGATCTGAAACCGGAACGCTCGATGAACTACAGCCTGGGCTTTGTCGCCACGCCGACCGAGAACCTGGACGTCACCGTCGACCTGTATCAGATCGATATCAAGGATCGCATCCTGCAAACCAGCAACCTGCAAGGTACGGCGGTTTCCAACCTGCTGGCCACCCAGGGACTGAACCCCAACCAGATCGTTTCCTACTTCGGCAACCTCGCCGATACCCGCACCCGCGGCATCGACCTGGTGGCCGACTACCGTTACGACCTGGGCCGTTATGGCAAGACCAAGTGGACCCTGCTCAGCAACCAGAGCCTGCAGACCATCGAGAAGATCAAGGAGCCCGCGGCACTGGCCGGCACCGGGATCAGCGCGGTCGGCCGCGACCGCCAGGGCAACCTGACCGACGCCTACCCGAAGAACGTCACCTCCCTGACCGCCGCCTGGCAACTGGGCGACTTCGACCTCACGCTCAAGGAAACCCGTTACTCCAAAGTCACCGGGCGCAATCAGATTTCCGCCAGCCGCGACGAAGAAATCCGCCCGGCCTTCATCACCGACCTGAGCCTGGGCTACTACCTGAGCGACGCGGTGAAACTGACCATCGGTGGGGAAAACATCTTCGACCGCCGGCCCCAGCAGCTCAACGACGAAGCCAAGCGCTTCTACTTCTTCCCCACCGACAACCCGACCTACAGCTGGTACTCGCCCTACGGTCTGGAAGGCGCCTATTACTTCGCCAAAGTCGACGTGAGCTGGTAAGGGCCAATGAACACTCCCAGCACCTTGAGCGCCCATGCTCATCCGCACGCCGACAGCGCGGTACCGGCCTTCGACCAGCGCCTGTATCGAAAACTGGTGTGGCGCATCATGCCGTTCCTGTTCCTTTGTTTTGTCCTCAACTGGCTGGACCGGGTCAACATCGGCTTCGCGCATTTGCAGTTCAAGACCGACCTGAACATCAGCGACGCCACCTTCGGCATCATCGTCGGGGTGTTCTCCATTGGCTACCTGCTGTTCGAGATCCCCAGCAACCTGTTGCTGGAGAAAATCGGCGCGAAGAAAACCATGACCCGAATCATGATCCTCTGGGGGCTGGTGACCATCGCCACCGCGTTCGCCCAGACTCCGGCGCAGTTCTATGTGCTGCGGATCTTGCTGGGGGCAGCCGAAGCCGGGTTCTTTCCCGGCGTGATCCTGTACCTGACCTACTGGTTTCCCGCGACCCACCGGGCGCGGATCACCTCGCGGTTCATCATGGCGATCGCCGTCTGCGGGATCATCGGTGGCCCGCTGTCAACCTCGATCATGGGGCACTTCGCCGGGCTCGGTGGTTTTACCGGCTGGCAATGGCTGTTCGTGGTGACTGGCATTCCCCCGGTGCTCGCCGGGCTGTTCGCCTGGTATTGGCTGGATGACAAGCCGGCCACCGCCAATTGGTTGAGCGATGCAGAAAAGTACGCCATCGCGCAGGCCCTGGCCCATGAACGGCAACAGCGCAAACCCGGCGGTCATCAGCGCTTCGTCGAAGCCCTCAAGGACCGCAAGGTCTGGTTCATCACCCTGGCCTACTGCCTGACCATCATGTGCACCGGCAATGTCACCAACATCTGGGCACCCTCGATCATTCGCGAGTCGGGGATCAGTCACCTCGGGCAACTGGGGCTGCTCTCGGCCGTGCCCTATGTGGTGGGTGTCACCTTGATGCTATGGGCCTGTCGGCATTCGGATCTGCATCAGGAGCGCCGTTGGCACTTCGCCCTAGGTGGCCTGAGCGCGGCGCTGGCAATGCTGATTCTGCCCGGCTTCCTGTTCAGCCCTTACTCGGCGATTGCCGTGCTGACCCTGATGACCAGCGGCTACCTGGTGGCCACGGCGATCTTCTGGACCATTCCCACCTACTACCTGTCGGACCGCGCCAAAGCTGCCGGCCTGGCGCTGGTCAACTGCTGCGGGCAGATCAGCAGCCTGCTGACGCCGATCATGATCGGTGCGATCAAGACCGGTACCGGCGATATCAGCCTGGCGCTCTACATCGTCGCGGCCCTGGTGGCCAGCGGCACCCTGATCCTTTTGTTCGGCGTGCCACGGCACGCCCTGCGCGACGCTTCCTGACCTTCTCGATGGACACTTCCATGACCGATTACCTCGACCTTGCCCAACAACTGGCCACTCAGATCCAACCTGGCGCCGCCGAGCGCGATGCCGGCAGGCTCCTGCCCTATGCGCAACTCGACCTGATCCGCAATTCGGGCCTGGGCGCCGCCCGGGTTCCTGCCGAGCTGGGCGGCGGCGACATCAGCCAGTTGCAGGTGGCGCAGATCTTCATCGCCCTGGGCAAGGCCGATCCCAGTGTCGCCCAGGCGCTGTTCCCGCATTTCGCCACCGTCGAGCACCTGCGTCTTATCGCCAGCCCCGAGCAGCAGCGCCTGTACCTCGGAGCCTTCGTCGAGCGCCAGCTGTCCTCGGGGGCCATTGCCGAACGCAGTGGTACCTTCCGCGGGGACATCCACACCCGGCTGGAGCGGAATGGCGAGCGTCTGGTGCTCAATGGCAGCAAGTTCTACAGCACCGGTTGCCTGTTCGCCGACCTGCTCAAAGTCCAGGCCGTGGACGAGGATGGCCACGCGGTCTACGTGATCCTGCCGGCCGATACACCGGGCATCTCCATGCTCGACGACTGGGACGGCATGGGCCAACGGGTCACCGCCAGCGGCAGTACCTTGCTGGAAAATGTCTCGGTACGCCCGGAGCAAGTGATCCCTCTGGCCCAGTGGTACCAGCGGCGTAACTACGTCGGCGCCAGCGCGCAGCTGATTCATTGCGCCATCGATATCGGTATCGGCCTGGCAGCTCTCGACGACGCGGTGCTCTGGGCGCGTACCGGCTCGCGCCCGGTGCGTGAAAGTGGCGTCGATCAGGCACGCAACGACCCTTACATCCTGCACACCGTGGGTGATCTGGCGGCCCGCATCCATGGGGCCGAGGCGCTGATGGAGAAGGCTGCCGGCGCCGTCGACCTGGCCGCTCGCAGCCAATTGCAAGGCTTGGCGCAAGGTGCCGAACTGGAGGAGATTCTGGTGCGCGCCTCGATTGCCGTGGCAGAAGCCAAGATCGCTTCAACCCGCGCTGCCTTGCACGTGTGCGAGCGCCTGTACGAAGTCGGCGGCGCCGCCACCACCCAATCGCGCTACAACTTCGATCGCCACTGGCGTAACGCCCGCACCCACACCACCCATGATGCCCTGGCTTACAAGTACAAGGCCATCGGCGACTACCTGCTCAACGGCAATGCACCGCCCATTGCGTTCACCTACTGAGGATCGCCGAGGCCTTCGGCGCCAGCGTTGAGAGACGTCGCGAGGCCATTGAGGCGCGCAGGGTTCCAGCGTCGCCAGGTATCGCTCGAACTAAGGTTTGAATTCGCTCGGGGAATACCAAAATAGCGCCTCGCCCTTCATCACCTGAAAGCCTGTATACCTGAATGGCTGAACGCCCCCATGGAAAGGGCAGGACAGCGTCAGGTAGAAGATCACCTCAGCTGTTGACTGAACGCTCGCCACAAGCCGACGAACCCTCTGCAAGCAAGGACCCAATCATGCGTATGTATCAAGTCGATGCCTTTACCGACCGGCTTTTTTCCGGAAACCCCGCTGCCGTTCTTGTGCTCGAGGACTGGCTGCCAGATGACCTGATGCTAGCGATCACCCAGGAAAACAACCTCGCCGAAACGGCTTTTGTCAAAGCCCGATCCGACGGGGAGTGGGATCTGCGCTGGTTCGCTCCGGCGCATGAAGTCGATTTCTGCGGCCACGCTACCTTGGCGACCGCACATGTTCTATTGAGCAAGAACGAGAAGGCTCCATTGGTGTTTCACACTCGCGTCGGAGAGTTGCGGGTATCGAAAGAGGTCCGTGGATACAAGCTCGATATTCCCTGCCTTTCGCCAGAGGCGCTGGACGCCCTTCCAGGAGAAATCGCCGATATCTTCGAGCTGCCGCCTGCGCGTATCTTCCGCAACTTCGAGAACCTATTTGTCGACCTCGGCAGTGCCGACGCAGTGCGCCGTTTCGTTCCCGACCTCATCGCGATCGCTCGTCTCGGTCCTGTCGGACTCGTTGTGACGGGACAAGAGTCGGAAGGCTCAAAAGCGCAGTTCGTCTCACGCTACTTCGCCCCCGGCGCAGGTATTCCCGAAGACCCTGTTACCGGGTCGATTCACGCCACTCTTGTGCCTTACTGGGCTGGCCGACTGGGTCGCAATTGTCTCCTGGCTTACCAGGCATCCATGCGAGGCGGCTGGCTCGACTGTGAACTGTCCGGGGATCGGGTGTTTCTGGTTGGAAATGCCGTGACGTTCATGGAGGCCACGATTTCCCTTCCCGAGAGGTAAGTGACTCCGCTGATAGCGTTTGCTCAACACGCTTCCAGATCAGCGACACAAGCGCGCGTCAGTAACACTGACGCGCGCTACTGTGTAGCGCGGTATCAAACCGAGGGATTTATGACTGAAACCACAAACAGCTGACCACTTACCGCTCCTGACCGAATCTACTCGGTCACTTCTGACTCGGGCAGTTCCTGCCTGAAACCGCCAGGCAATGGGCATAGATCCACCATTCAAGGCCGTTAAAGACATCGGGTATTCTTGCCCGCCCTGCACTGTTGCCAGAAAAGACGCCCCATATTGACTGATCAATCGTCCTGATCCGGTCAATTCAGCACTGATTCGGTCAGCGGCATAGGGGATGCACCTCCGTTGCCATGAATGATTTATCCGAACGAGCAATAACATGACGAAACCCTTAGCTGATCGCACCGATGTCTACGACGTTATCGTCGTCGGCGGCGGTGTCGTGGGATGCGCATTGGTGCGGCGATTCACTCTGGAAGGGGCTCGCGTGCTGCTGTTGGAAAAGAGCTCTGACATCCTGTCGGGGGCCAGCAAGGGCAACAGTGCGATCCTCCACACCGGCTTCGATGCGCCTCGGGACAGCCTTGAACTGCGTTGCATGCAGGACGGCTACCAGGAGTACCTGGACATTCATGCCAGGATGAACCTGCCGTTACTGAAATCGGGGGCCATGGTGGTCGCCTGGAGCGAGGAAGATCTGCGGAAGCTCGACGGCATCGTTGAGCAGGCTCATGACAATGGCGTCGCGGACGTCAGGATCATCGACCGTGAACGGGTTCGGGCCCTGGAACCTCACCTGGCCGCTCACGCGCTTGGGGCCGCCGAAGTGCCGGGCGAATTCCTGATCGATCCATGGTCTGCCCCCCTGGCCTATCTCCAACAGGCGCTGATGCATGGCGCGAACACGCAGTTCAACGCCGAGGTCACGAACGGCCAATTCGATGGCGGCGTATGGCGCCTGTTAACCTCTCGCGGGGTGTTCCTGACGCGGACGGTCATCAATTGCGCCGGGTTGTTCGGCGACCACCTGGAGCAGAAGCTCCTCGGCCAATCCAGTTTCTCGATTCACCCTCGCAAAGGGCAATTCGTGGTGTTCGACAAGGCTGCCTCGCGCTACCTGAAGAACATCGTGCTCCCCGTACCGAACGAACGCACCAAGGGCATCGTGCTCACCAGGACCGTGTACGGCAACCTGCTCGTCGGTCCAACCGCCGAAGAACAGGATGATCGCCTCCATGCCCGGCTCGACAGCGAAGTCCTCAGCCAACTGATTGCCGCGGCAGTCGAGCGTATCCCGGCGCTCGAAGGCATGCCGGTCACCGCAACCTATGCCGCCCTGCGTCCGGCATCGGAGAAAAAGGAGTACCGGGTACGCAAGGTCGAGGGCAAGAACTGGATTACCGTAGGAGGTATCCGCTCGACTGGCCTGACCGCTGCGCTGGGCATCGCTAAACATGTCTTCAGCCTTTATGACACCCAGCACTGCCCCCCGGCCAATCAGCAGTGGCCATCGATGCCGAACCTGGCGGAACACTTGCCTCGGGACTATCAGCAGCCTGGGTATGGAGAGATCGTTTGCCATTGCGAAATGGTCACGCTTCGCGAAATCGATGCAGCGCTGCGCAGCCCTCTCCCTCCAGGCGACCTCGGTGGGCTCAAGCGTAGAACCCGCGCCTGCATGGGCCGTTGCCAGGGTTTCTACTGCGGGGCACGCGTCGCCGAGCTGAGCGCCGGCCATCTCGCCATTCCTCTCGCTACAGGTGATTGCCATGAGTCCCACTGAGATCGAAAACGTCGACGTCGCCATTGTCGGAGGTGGCCCCTCCGGACTTTCTGCCGCCATCGAGCTGCGCAGGCAGGGTATCGGCAAGGTGCTGGTCATCGAGCGCGAACCCGAGGCAGGCGGTATTCCTCGCCACTGCGGGCACCCGCCGTTCGGGTTCTGGGAATACGGCCGCGTCTACTCCGGTCCCGACTACGCCAAGCGCAATGTCGACGAAGCAAAAAAGGCCGGCGTCGACATACGCGTCCTGCATTCGGTGACCCGCCTGGGTGCCCATGGACAACTGGAGGTCGTGAGCCCGCAAGGTCCGCTGCGCATCCATGCCCGCCGGGTGCTCATCGCGACCGGTGCACGCGAGATGCCACGCTCGGCACGCCTGGTCGGAGGCGATCGCCCCCTTGGCATCATCAATACCGGGGCCTTCCAGTCCTACCTCTACCTCAAGCACCTCAAGCCGTTCGAGCGGCCATTGATTGTCGGCACTGAACTGGTCAGCCTCTCCTCCGTGCTGAGTTGCCGCAAAGCAGGCATCCAGCCCGTGGCGATGATTGAAGCCAATCAACGTGCCACCGCGCGCTGGCCCCTCTCGCTGTTCCCCCGGCTCTGCGGCGTGCCCATGTACTTCGGCGCACAGCTCCAGGAAATCCACGGCACAGGCCGTGTAGAGGGAGCAAGCGTCAAGCTGGCGGATGGCAGTGTCAGGGAATTCGAGTGCGATGGCGTGCTGTTGACCGGACGTTTCGTGCCCGAGTCAAGCCTAGTCAGGCTGAGTGACCTCAAGCTGGACACCAGGAGCGGTGGCCCTGCCATTGACCAGTACGGGCGCTGTTCCGACCCGGCCTACTTCGCCGCCGGGAACCTTTTGCGCCCGATTGAAACCGCAGGCTGGTCATACCGCGAAGGTCGCAAGATCGCGACCCTGATGGCCCGTGATCTGCGCGACCCACTGCCGGCGCCTGGTCAGGAAATCGAGGTCGTCTGCAAGGCTCCGCTCAAGCTCTGCGTGCCTCAGCGCCTGAGCCTTGCGCCGGTCGAAGGCATGAAGAACCTGCAGATGCGCGTAAGCTGCGCCAGCCGTGGTCGTCTACTGATCAGCGCTGATGGCAAGGAACTCTGGTCGCGCAGTATCTCGGCGCTGCCGGAGCGCCGGATTCTCGTTCCCATTGCCGCGTTGAACGTTGCGCCAGGCGTGCGCCAGATTGAAGTCGACTTTGTCGGCGAGTAAGACAATAGCCGAGGAGACTAAAAGAAATGCGTATTGCCGCAATAGACCAAGGCACCACCAGCACCCGTGTCCTGGTCGTCAATCAGAATGGCTCGGCCGATATTCAGTTATCACTGAGGCATCAACAGCACCATCCTCACCCAGGCTGGGTGGAACATGACCCGATCGAGCTGCTCAACAACCTGCAGCGCTGCCTGGAGTCGACCGGCAAGGTCGATGCGATCGGCATCGCCAACCAGGGCGAAAGCTGCCTGGCCTGGGATGCCAGAACGGGCGAGCCTCTATCGCCAGTGATTGTTTGGCAGGACAACCGCACCGCGGCAGAAATCAACCGCCTGCGAGCCACTGGCGCCGAGGCCCTGACACTGTCCAGGGCGGGACTTGCGCTGGACCCGTACTTCTCCGCGAGCAAGCTGGCCTGGATCGTCCAGAACCTGCCCGCCGCCCAGAGTGCGCTCAAGGCCAAACGCCTGCGTCTGGGTACCACTGACGCGTACTTCCTGGACCGACTCACCGGGGTGTTCGCCACCGACGTGACGACCGCCTCGCGGACCTCCCTGATGAACCTGGCCACCGGACAATGGGACAGCGAACTGTGCGAGCTGTTTGGCGTACCGCTGGAAACCTTGCCGGAAATACGCGACACCGTCGGCTTCTTCGGCGAGATCGGGGTTACCCCTGTCACCGCGTCCATCGTCGACCAACAGGCGTCCCTGTATGGCCATGGCTGCCGGACCGGTGGCGACGCCAAGATCACCTTCGGTACTGGCGCCTTTGCGCTGACCGTCACCGGAGACCAGATCATCCAGGCACCGGAGAAAGGCCTGCTGGCAACCATCGCCTGGCAGATTGCCGGCAAGCCCACCTATGCCATGGACGGTGGCGTCTACGATGCCAGCGCAGCCGTCGAATGGGCCGGGCGACTGGGCCTGTTCAGCGACTTTTCCGAACTCGCCGCATTCGAGCAAGCACCTGCCATTTCACGGCGCCTGACGTTCGTACCGGCGCTGTCGGGCCTGGCTTGCCCGCACTGGGATCGCAGTGCCGCCGCCCTGTGGGTCGGCATGAACGGTGGTACCACTCGCCAGGACATGTGCCAGGCGTTGCTGGAAGGCGTCGCGCTGCGCAGTGTCGAGGTCATCTCCGCCATGGACGCCTTCCTGAATGTGACCGACCAGCTGTCCATCGATGGAGGTCTCGCGCGCAGCCCGTATTTCGCCCAGTTCCTCGCCGATGCACTGCAGCGCTGCATCGTCACGCAGCGTTTCGACGAGTTGACGTCGTTCGGCTGTGCCGCCCTGGCCGCAAAGGGCCTGGGCATTGAGCTGACGCCTCCTCGCAACACCAGCACGAAGTTCCGTCCTCGCATCGACAGCGGACAAGCGCAGCAATGGCGCGAAACATTTTCCGACGCCGTGAAACGCTGCAGGGATTGGAGGTAAGTCCACGGGAGAGTTTGAAACTGGTAGCGGGGCAAGCCTTGCTGCCAGGTTGACTCTGCCCCGCCGTTCCAACGCCTTGTCACCCTTCCAGCCGGCCAGCCAATGGTGCTTCGTGCACATCGACATGGGCTTCGGCCAACGCCCTCGCCAACTCTCCTGCCGGCTTGCGGTCGATGATCAAGCGATCGATGCGCTCCAGCGGAAAAACCTGGAACAAAGCACGCTTGCCCATCTTCGAGGAGTCCGCAATCACCGTCAGGAAGCGCGTGCGCGCGATCATGGCCCGAGTGATCTCGGCCTCCTCGATCGAGAAGTCGAAAGCGCCATCAGCACTCAACGCCCCGATCGTCACGACCGCATGCTCGGCGTTGAAACGCGCAATCTGCTCCATCGCCAGCGCCCCCGTATTCTGGGCAGAGTCCGGCCGGTATTCGCCCCCGATCATGAAAACCCGGTTACCACTGGCACCGATACTTTCGGCAATCATCAGCGAGTTGGTGATGACCGTGATACGGCTGAGCTTGGCCAGCTCCCGGGCGAAGAACAAGGTGGTCGTACCGGTATCGATCAGGATGCTGTCGCCGGGCGAGTATAAGCCAGCGGCATAACGCGCCACCGCGCGCTTCTCGATGGAGAACTCGTTCATCCGCGTCTGGAATGCGTTCTCGTGCTCACCTCTGGGGGGCAACGATGCGCCCCCATGGTACTTGGTGACTTGCCCCCCTTCAGACAAGGTAGTGAGGTCTCGGCGAATCGTCTCCTGAGATGTACCGAGGGTTCGAGCCAGCTCCTCGACCGAGATCCTTTCTCGCTGCCTCAACAGTTCCAGTATGTGTTGCTGTCGTTCATTGGGACGCATCGTTACTCCTCTGTTATGTCGTCATTGCCCCATCACCGCGCACTTCTGTTACCGAGGAACACAGATGAGGCATGGGTAACCGTTGCGCTTCAGGACTGGACTGCTTGGTTGCGCCGGATGCGTTGGAATACACAAATGGCTCCCACTCCGTCACGCCCAGCGTCCAAGGCGTTTCGTCGAAGACTACGCCGTCGAATTGACCGAATCCAGTAAGTAGATTCCGCAAAACCACAGCAAAACAACGAATGGCATGCGAAGTGGTTAGTAAACACTCAGAAACCTCAACATAAAAGGCTGTACTCGACCCCAGCCAAGGCCAGGTTTCACAGGAAGACTGCATGTGGTCTGCGACCAGATCGGTACCGAAACAACAACAAGTTCATGCGGGACGCCCTCAGGGCGGAGCCCGCCGGCACGGTGAGAGAAGGTGAAGCAATGGCTGAGTTTGGAAACTATGTGATCTACCTGATCATGATAGGCGCGATGGTTGGCGCCTTTGCGTCTGTCCTGAAGCCGCAAAGCGGTCTGGGAAAAGAGTTCGTGAATGGCATCCACTCGATCGGACCGGTGTTCCTGGCCCAGGCAGGGATCATGATCTCGATCCCCTTCCTGTCGAAGTTCATCGAGATGGCCCTTGGCCCCTACTTCAGCCTGATGGGCTCCGACGTCTCGATCGCAGCACTGTCGATCATCGCCGTGGACATGGGCGGCTACCAGTTGGCCGATGCAATCGCGGCCAACCGCGATGTCTGGATCACCGCCATGATCGTTGGCTACACCTCGGGGGCAACGATCGTCTATCTGATTCCGGTCGGCCTCATGATGCTCGAGCACAAGGACCACAAGTACCTTGCCCTCGGCGCAATGGCCGGTTTGATCAGTATCCCCTTTGCTGTCCTGACCGCGATGCTGATGATCACGAGTTTCAACATTCCCGTGCGCGAAATCGTGTCGACCAGTTCGCCCGCCCTGCATTACCTGACCCTGGACTTTGTCGCCTGCCTGAAACTGCTGGCGCCCCTGTTCGTCTTCTGTTTCGTCCTCGCTGCGGGGCTGCGATACCAGGCGAACCTGATGGTCACTGGCTTCCTGGTGTTCGGCAAGGCGATGGATGCCTTCATCAAGATCATCCTGGCCCTGGCGATCGTGGAGCATTTCACCGGTTTCTTCATGAAGCATTTCGGCTTCTGGGGATTCGACCCCATGTTCGCCGACCAGAAGGAGCTGTTCCGAGCCATCGAGATTGCAGGCTACATCGGCATCATGCTGGCCGGCACCTTCCCCATCTGCTACCTGTTCCAGAAGTACTGCCGCAAACCGATGACCATACTGGGCCGGCACTTCGGCCTGTCGCCCTCGGGTGCCGCGGCCTTCGTGATGGTGTTCGCCAACATCATCGCCGTGTACCACGTGTTCAAGAATCTCAACGCCCGCGACAAAGTCTTGTGCGTCGCCCTGGGCGTCTGTGCCCAGGCCACCATCGGCGATCATCTGGCGTTCACTGCGAACTTCCAGCCCTCGCTGATCATGCCCGTTCTGCTGGCCAAACTGTTTGGCGGACTGCTGGCAGTGGGTATCGCGATCAAGTTCTCCGTTCCGGCTGCCCAGCGCTACGAGGCGGCGGAGCGCACTCAAGATAAAGAGCAGGACTGCGCAGACATGCCGGTTCCTCGCTCCGCGTAATTGCCAACCCACGAAGGCGAGCGACTCGCCAAATTGAAAGAGGTAGAAATGCGTAAGATTTTCCTGGCCTGTCCTTACAGCCATACCGATGCCAAGGTGATCCACGAGCGCTTCCAGGCCTGCAACCAGGTGGCGGCCAAAATCGTAGAGTCGGGCAACGCTGTTTTCAGCCAAGTGACGATGTCGCACCCGATCAACCTTGCGTTTACAGGTAAGGACAACGCCGCAATCGGTAAACTCTGGGCCCCTGTCGATGCGGTGTTCATGGACGTCATGGAAGAACTCATCATCCTTGACCTGCCAGGCTGGGAGATCAGCTCCGGCATCAAGCGCGAAATCGAGTTTTTCAAAGGCCGAGGCCAGAGAGTCAGCCTCTGGTCCGAAGTCGACCACGAGTTTCATTAATCCGAAGGGGGTCGTATGACCCCCTTCTCATTCCTGACCAAAAACAAGCCCGGCGCCCGGCAGGAGCGACGATCCGCCAAGGCATGTGTTGTCAGGAATACTGATGATGATCAGCTTTTTTCATCAGGCGAGACGGACATAGATTGGCACGCTCAACTGCCTGCCCAATGGTAACGTCCATGTTCTCCCAAGAAGTGCCCGTTTCGCCCCCGACCACCCTGCTCACACGCTCCAGCCAACCAGCCCCTTCACTTAGTGCAGTCCAGGCCCAGGCCTTGCTGCGGGCGCACTATGGCCTTGAAGGCGCCCTGCAAACGCTCGGTAGCCAACAGGATCTCAATTACCGACTGGATACGCGGCAAGGGCGCTTCGTGTTCAAGGTCTGCCACGGCAGCTACGCCCGGGTCGAACTCGAAGCGCAACAGGCGGCCCTGACCTTCCTGCGCGAACAAGGATTGCCGGTGCCGGCTGTGCATGCGGCACGCAAACTGGGCCGCGTATCCTAGGCGATCGGCAGGGCGATCGCCCAATTGGAAGCGGAGCTGGACTTGCAACTGTTCGACCGGGCCACGCGCAAGGCCCTGCCGACGGCGGCGGCCCTCGCCCTTGAGCCCCAGGCACGGCAGGTCATCTGCCAGCTGAATGCGCTCGACGCCCAGGCCCTGCAACTGCACAAGGGACTGGAAAAGCGCTTGAGCATCGCCATGGCGCCAGAGCTGCAAACCGGCAACTGGAGCCAACCCCTGGAACGCCTGGCCCAGGAGTTCCCCAATCTGCAGATCGAACTGCGCTCGGCCTCGCAGACCGAAGCGGTACGCATGCTGCACGAAGGCAGCGTGCAGTTGGCTCTGGTCTTCGAACGGCCCGGCATCGATGAGCGCGAGTCTTTTCTCGAGGCGGGCAGCCAGTTGCTGGTGGCGATTGCCTCGCCCCGGCATCCCGTCGCGCAAGGAAACGGCGTTCCATTGAGCGAGGAACAACTTGCCAAGCAGCGCCAGATCATCGTGACCTCGGGAACCCCCACAGGTTCCGATCCACGTATCGTGCTGTCCCGACAGATCTGGCTGACCGACAGCTACCTGGCCACCCTGGATCTGGTCCAGTCCGGCCTGGGCCTACCTGCCCCAGCCATTGGTGCAACCTCTGATCGCCTCGGGCGCCTTGAGGGAAGTGCACTTCGACAAACATGGCCAGCCGACTGCGGCTGTGGGTCGATGTCATCTGGATCAAGTCGGAGCCGCTGGGTCTGGGTGCCCAACGGTACCTGCAGATCATCCGCGAGGTGTTCGCCAACGAACCATCGAGGGCATAGGCCCAGTTCGAGCGCGCAGGCCCCGTAGCGTGGCAGAAACGAGCCATTCACGCGGACATTCGACGCCGTATGAAGACGCTCACGCGACATCTCTCATCTCGAAACAGAGAAATATCTCCAAAAAGAGATTTTTCTTCCTGCGCGATTGGGCTGGCCTTTAAAGGAAAAAAGCACAAAGACCGTCTTGATTTAAAGACTCCCATCATCCCTTGTTTTCTTCGATTTCAAAAATAAGCCATGGAAGTCAATCGATTACAGATCTGGCACGGTCTTCGCTATGTCGCCGACGCGGCTTAAGCCCGCATAGCCGACATAACAACAATCAAGGCTGCCCGAATGCGAATCCACCTCTGCGGACACCACGGCTGGTCCCGCTTCGCAAACGGTGCCGTGCCAGGAGATCACTAATGAGCCGTGCCGCTATTCTCGCCACACTGGGCTCCACCCTCGCGCTCTCGCCCCAGGCCTTCGCCGAGTTTCTTGCCAACAGCAAAGCCAGCGTCGAGCTGCGCAACTTCTACTTCAACCGCGACTTCCGCCAGGACAACGCCCCGCAATCCAAACAGGAAGAATGGGCACAGGGCTTCCTGCTGCGCTACGAATCCGGCTACACCGAAGGCACCATCGGCGTGGGGGTCGACGCCCTTGGCCTGCTCGGCGTGAAGCTCGACTCCAGCCCCGACCGCGCGGGCTCCGGCCTGCTACCGCGCGATCGGGAAAGGGTCAACGGCGCGCCGGACAACTACAGCGAGCTGGGCCTGACCGCCAAGTTGCGCGCCTCCAAAAGCGTGCTCAAGGTCGGCACCCTGCTGCCCAAGCTGCCCACCGTACTGGCCAACGATTCGCGCCTGCTGCAGCAGACCTTCGAAGGGGCGCACCTGAACTCCAGCGAGTTCGCCGGCCTGACTTTCGACGGCGGCCGCTTGCGCCAAGTGAGCCAGCGCGACTCCTCCAACCGCGAGGACATGACCGTCACCACCGGCAACGCGCGCGGCATTGTCGCCAGTGCTACCAGCGACCAGTTCGACTTCGCCGGCCTGAGCTACAAGTGGACACCGCAACTCACCACCGGCTACAGCTACGCCAAGCTCGACGGACTCTACGACCAGCACATCGTCAACCTCGTGCATGTGCTGCCGATCAGCCAAGGACAGTCGCTCAAGACCGATCTGCGGTATGCCCGCTCCGACGACGACGGCCACAGCAACGTCGACAACCGCGCCTTCGGCGCCCTGCTGACCTACACCCTGGGCGGGCACGGCTTCGGCGCCGGTTATCAATCGATGAGCGGCGACACCGGCTTCGCCTACATCGGCGGCGCCGATGCCTTCCTGGTCAACTTCGTCCAGATCGGCGATTTCGCCAACCGTGACGAGAAGTCCTGGCAGGCCCGCTACGACTACGATTTTGCTGCGCTCGGGATGCCCGGCCTGACCTTCATGACCCGCTACCTGTCCGGCGACAACATCGAGTTGGGCGCCGGCCGACCCGAAGGCAAGGAGTGGGAACGCGACACCGACATCGGCTACGTAGTACAGAGCGGACCGTTGAAGAACGTCGGCGTGAAGTGGCGCAACGCGACCGTGCGGTCCAGCCATTTCGGCAACGATCTGGATGAAAACCGCCTGATCCTCAGTTACGTGCTGCCACTCTGGTAATTCCTCAACACGACTGCGCGCGGCTCTGGCCGCGCGACACTTTACGCCAAACCCCACGCACCAGCTCCTTCAACATCAACACCTCTGCCCAGCGATCCGTGATATCACGCCCATCAGCCCCTGTGATCGCATAAGGCGGCGGGCCGAGTTCGCAGGTGAAGAGACCCGGCGGGTATGTTCGGGCGCGCCAGCCAATCCTCGATCCCTAACGCCACCCGCTCAGGAATCGATCCAGCCAGGGTCGATGCTGGGCAAAGCGCGAGGGCACATGGACCCGTTCGCCGTTGGCGACCCGACCGTGCAAGCACCAACTGTGGCGCAGGATGGTGAGGATCTGCTCGTCGTCTTCAGCAGAAGTCGACTCAGGCAATTCCCGGCCCACGACGTAGTAGCACAAGGCTGCCAACCGTTTGAGTTCGGGCATTTGCGCGAGGTTCTGGCCCGGCCTGACGGGCCTACAGACTGAGTCTTTCCAATGCCGCTCGCAGCTCTGCACTGTTGCCACCCAAAGCGCTGGTGGCGATCACCGCATTGCGAAGAAGGACAGCCGCCGCGTGCTCGATGTGGTCTTTCACCAACCGATCGGATGGCCCTGAAAGTGTGAGCGCTCCCTTCAATTCGCCGCCCATGGCAAACACGGGTACGGACACCGCCGTGGTCTCCGGGTCTCGCTCTCCGAAGGAACATGCCCAATACCGTTCCCGAACCTCTGCCAGCGCTGGATCTGCGTGGCGCAGGAATGCCCTCAGGATTTTCCCGGAGGCCCCTGAGTGCAGCGCAAAGCGTGCGCCTTCCAATACGGAAACCCGCACGGCACGCTTTGGCTCGACGCGGAAGAGCACCACGCGACTGCCGTTTTCAAGCACATAAAAGGAAGAGGTTTCGCCGCTCTCTTCAGTGATCGATTCCAGCAACGGGTGGATCACGTCACGCAACCGGAATGACGCCTGGTACAACTGGGAAAGGCGCAATGGCTCCGGACCGACCGAATAGTTGCCATCGCTCGAGCGGCGCACGAATCCGGCTTTTTCCAGCGAGGCAATCAGGCGCAGGATGGTGCTTTTATAGAGCCCGGTACGTCGCGCGATCTCCGCCAGGCTCAAGTATTCATGATCGATATTGAATGCACCGAGGATCGCAAACGCACGATCAACTGCCGCTACACCTCCTTCGGATTGGCTGGTTTGCTCCGCTGGATTCTTGTCTGGGTCACTCTTCATGGTTACTCGCAAGCTCTAGATAGTCGACGACCGAAAGGGACGGCCTTGTCCAACCGTCGCGTCAGACATTTTTCAGTCGCAGTAACATACCCTTTCAATCCCGACTGCCGCCACTGGATCAATCCTCGCGCAGAAAGAAACGCAACAACGTCACCATCCCCGCAGCGAAAAACATGATGCAGCCCATGACCATCAAGCCAGCCGTGAAAGAGCCGGTGTAATCCTTGAGAAAGCCCATCAGGTAGGGGCCGACGAACCCGCCGAAGGCACCGATCGAGTTGATCAACGCAATGCCTCCAGCCGCCGCCTGGCCACGAAGAAACTTGCCTGGCAGGGTGTAGAAAATAGTCTTGCCGGCAATCGTACCGACCAATGCCAAGGTGATGCCGATCAAAGCGGGAACCAGGGCATCCATCTGCAGGGCCACCACCAGCGCCAGGCCTGCCAGAAGCATGGCCAGGGTCAGGTTGAAAATGCCTTTGCCAGTGCGATCGACATGTTTCGCCCAGATCAACAAACCAATGGTTGCAAAGAAATACGGAATGGCTGCAACCCAACCAATCATGCTCACCTCTACGCCGTGAGCCTTGAGCATCTGCGGCAGCCAAATGCCGATGCCATAGGAGCCCAGCGTAAAGCTGAAGGTGATCGAACTGAGAATCCATACTCGAGGGTCTTTCAACGCCGCCTTGAAACCGTGGCTGTGCTGACCTTTGCTCTGCTCCTGCGCCAGCATGCCATTGAGCAGCTCACGCTCGTCATCGGAAAGCCACTTGGCTTGTGCGGGTGTACTGGTCAGCACCTTCAGCGTGACCAGCCCGAGGATGCAGGCCGGAATCCCTTCGATCAGAAACATCCACTGCCAGCCCGCAAGCCCCAGAATGCCATGCATTTGCAGCAGCCAGACTGACAATGGACCGCCAACTAGGAATGAAATGGGCGTGGCGACGGTAAACCATGCAAGTACGCGGGTTCGGTATTGAGCCGGAAACCACAGGGTCAGAAAAAATATGACGCCGGGAAAGAAACCCGCCTCGGCAATCCCGAGAATCAGCCTCACCACGTAAAAACTGTTGGGCCCGACCACCAGCGCCGTTGCCGCGGCAGCCAGCCCCCAGGTGATCATGATCCGGGCCATCCAAAGCCTGGCGCCATACCGGTACATGGCGAGGTTACTGGGGACTTCGCACAAGCAATAGCCAAAAAACATGATGCCCGCGCCCAGACCAAACTGCGTTGCAGTCAGCCCCAGGTCTTCAGTCATCTGCAAGGCGGCATAACCGACGCTGGTGCGGTCCAGATAGTTAAAAAAATAGGCCAGGGCAAGCAGCGGGATCAAGCGCCATGCGGCCTTGTGCAGTACGCGTGTCTGTTGCTCGCTCAGTGACTGCGAGTCGGTGCTACCGGCACGTTTTGGGGTTGCCGTGACAATCGCCATGACAGGTTCCTCGGATTATTTTTATAGGGCCGGTGGCGGGAATTACCACCAGCGATTGTGATGCCTGCCGGCTTTGATCAGCGAACGATGCCGCGCGCGCGCAGTTCGTCGATGTCCGTCTCGGCATAGCCCATTTGCATGAGTAGCTCCTCGGAATGGCTTCCCAGGGCAGGCACATTGAGACGCGCATCGAAACGCTGGCCATTCATTTCAAAGGGCAGCATCGGCACTTTCACCTCGTCGCCGTTATCCAGAGCCAGATGCGCCAGACCACCGGATTGATTCAGATGGACGTCGTCAAACAGGTCCTGGGGACGCTGGATGGGCGAGAAAGGAAGACCTGCCTGCTCACACATGTCCATGACAGACTGCTTGCTCAGTTGCGAAAGACGTTCTCTGACCACAGGCAGGATCGTCGAGCGTGCCTGCACACGCTGAGTATTTTTAGCCAGCAAGGGATCTTGCCCAAACTGCTCGAAACCAAATGCCTGGCAAAAGCTCAGCCACTGGCTGTCGCTGACAACGCCCATGAACACTTGTTGATCATCACAGGTATCAAAAACGTCGTAGATGGCCCACGCCGAAAGCCGGCTGGGCATCGGTGCCGCGGGCTTGCCCGTGGTCGCCATTTGCATCATGTGCTGGCCTACCAGGAACGCCGAGTTCTCAAAGAGGCCGGTCTGCACGAACTGCCCTTCCCCGGTCGCCTTGCGCTGCCAGAGCGCAGCCAGGATCGAAATGGCGCTGAACATTCCGCCCATCACGTCATTGACCGAGGCGCCCGCCCGCAAGGGTCGCCCCTCAGGCCCGGTCATATACGCCAGGCCGGTCATCATCTGCACCACTTCATCCAGTGCGGTACGGTGCGCGTAAGGCCCTGGCAAAAAGCCCTTCATGGAGCTGTAAATGATATCGGGCTTGATGGCCTTGACCTGCTCGTATCCCAAGCCAAGCTTTTCCATCGCCCCAGGCCGAAAGTTCTCGGTGACTACGTCAGCGGTTTCTATCAGCTTGCGTACGGCGGCCATGCCATCAGTCGTCTTGATATCGACGGCGAAGCTTTTCTTGTTGCGGTTGTACGTCACCCAGTATCCGGCGCCTGAACCGGTCAAGCGACGCGTGTTATCACCCTCGGGAGTAGGCTCCACCTTGATGACTTCGGCCCCCAGGTCGGCCAGGACCAGACCACAGGTCGGTCCCATGACCATATGCACGAACTCAATGACGCGCACACCGGCTAGTGGCAAGGTTTGCAGGTTAGCGTTACGGGCACTCATCGTGCACCCCCGGCATAGTGGAAGTTCTTGCCTACACCGGCATCGGGGACGAATCCGTACAGCGGCTCACCGGGCAACCCTTTCTTCAACCATTCCCGCGCCGCCACCAGCTTGTCGATATCGACGCCGGTACGCAGCCCCATGGATTCGAGCAGGTAGACCAGGTCCTCGGTGACGATATTGCCCGATGCGCCTGGCGCGTATGGGCACCCGCCAATGCCACCCTGGGAAGCATCTATCGTCGTGACGCCCACTTCCAGCGCCGCCACTACGTTTGCCAGGCCTTGCCCTCGAGTGTTGTGGAAGTGCGCACTGCCGGCCATGCCCCCGATTTCCTGGCGTAATCTCGTGAACACACTGCGGACCTGCATTGGATTGGCATAACCAACGGTATCGGCCAACCCCACCTCGTCAACGCCCAGGCGCGCCATGATCAGCGCCATGCGAATCACATCGTCTTCGCGTACCTCGCCCTGGATCGTGCAGCCAAACACCGTGGACAAGCCCGCTTCAATTTCCACATGGGTGTATCGCTCATTACGCAGGGCGACAATCGAGCGCACCTCTTCGTAGACCTGATCATGCGTCTTGCGGATGTTGGCGATCGAGTGCGGCTCGCTGACCGAGATCGGCAACGTGATTTTTTGCACTCCGGCAGCGAACGCGGCCTGTGCCCCTTTGAGATTGGGTACCAGGGCAGTGACGAACACTTCCGGTCGCTGACGCATGTGTTCGACCAACTGCGCGGCGTCGGCCATTTGCGGCAAAAGCTTGGGCGATACGAAGGAGCCGATTTCGATTTCCCCCAGTCCCGCGTCCGCCAGGGCGGTTAGCCATTGAAGCTTCAATTCGGTAGGCATTGTCGCACTGACACTTTGCAGCCCGTCTCGCGGACCTACCTCACTGATCAAAATGTCGATGTTTTTCTTATGGTTCATCGCCCGGTCTCCGGATGTATAAATCAGATAGTTCTATTAGCCAGAACGTCGTTCTGTTTATAGAATGAGCCTGGTCTTTTCCGCTGTCAACGCACCGTCTATCCGGAATTCGAATAAACATGGCATGCACACAGCGCAAACCGGATCGGCAATCGGGGAACAGTGGGGCGACGAATGACGATCGAACGGTTGACAGATGGGCCAATAACATCGACATTTGTTCTGTCTGTAGGCATATAATTCTATTAGACAGAACAACAAGACCTAACGAAGCGCTCGCAGCCGCAAAACCGGTGCGCGTTTCTTCGCCTGCCAGGAGACGTCCCAGTGAGCCTGTATGCCCCCCCGCGCGATTTAACCACGCGTTTATTCACCACCCTTCCCCGAGCATTCCACAAGGATGGCGACTCAGACTGGGTGCGGGCGAACAAACCCGGGCAAAGGGTCGAGAGCTTTCTGGAAGGTCCATCGTTCGATGTACATGGCAACCTTTACGTGACCGACATTCCCTATGGCCGAATCTTTCGTATTAATCCGCAGGGCACGTGGACGCTGGTGGTCGAATACGAGGGCTGGCCCAACGGACTGAAGATCCATCGCGATGGCCGAATCTTCATCGCCGACTACAAACGCGGCATCCTGGTACTGGACCCTCACAGTGGCGTGATCAACCCGTTTCTCACTCATAACCGCAGCGAAGGATTCAAAGGGGTCAACGACCTGTTTTTCGACGCTGCCGGCAAACTCTACTTCACCGATCAAGGACAGACAGGCCAGCACGATCCCACTGGCCGGGTGTTCACCTACGATCTGGATAAAGAAATGCTGACCTGCCTGATCGACAACGGCCCCAGCCCGAACGGGCTGGTGATGGACGTCGCTCAGAATGCGCTATTTGTGGCCATGACCCGCGGGAACGCGGTCTGGCGGCTGCCGATCAAGCGCGATGGCAGTACCAGCAAGGTCGGAATTTTCACCGCCATGGCGGGCGGCGTCAGTGGCGCGGACGGTATGGCACTGGACACCGACGGCAACCTGTACGTATGCGACGCGGGCAATGGCTGCGTGTGGGTTTTCGATTCCCACGCCGTGCCGCTCTACCGCATTCGTGCCTGCACCCAGGGTCGCACCGTTACTAACCTGGCCTTTGGCGGCCAAGGCAATAAACAGCTGTT
Organism: Pseudomonas sp. Pseusp16; assembly: GCF_047324915.1. Taxonomy (NCBI): domain Bacteria; kingdom Pseudomonadati; phylum Pseudomonadota; class Gammaproteobacteria; order Pseudomonadales; family Pseudomonadaceae; genus Pseudomonas; species Pseudomonas sp. Pseusp16. The sequence continues at coordinate 2,751,119 of NZ_CP168522.1, forward strand.
TATCACCGACTCATCCAGCAGCGCGATTCTGGTCGCCGATCTCGAGCACGCTGGCCAGCCCATGTACTCCCACAGCTGAATTCCCTAAAACGCAGACCTTGTGCGCAATGCGCACGGGGTTCGCTCGACCTGAAAAAAGCGGGCGCCACCTGCCCGCACCCGACAAAACCAATAAAAGGGGGCATCCCATGTTGATCTTTCTCAGCTATGCCATGATCACTTGCTTCATGTACCTGATCATGAGTAAGCGCCTGTCACCGCTGGTGGCGTTGCTGCTTGTACCCATCGCATTTGGCTGCCTGGCCGGTTTCGCCCCGCAACTGGGCACCATGATGTTCGATGGCGTGAAGATGCTGGCCCCCACCGGCATCATGTTGACCTTCGCGATCCTTTATTTCTGCATGATGACCGACGCGGGGTTGTTCAACCCGCTCATCAAGGTACTCCTGCGACTGGTCCAGGGCGATCCGGCGTCGGCACGGCCGTGCTCGGGCTATGCGTCGGGCTGGATGGCGATGGCGCTACCACCTACATCATCGCCACCGCCGCGCTGCTGCCACTGTACCGATTGACGGGCATCCGCTTGCAGGTGATGGCGACGGTGTTGCTGATGGCCATTGGCGTGATGAACATCCTGCCTTGGGCAGGGCCGTTTTCCCGTGCCGCCAGCGCCATGCATGTCGACATCACCGAATTGTTCGTGCAGATGATTCCGATTATGGTCGCCGGTGGGCTATGGGTCATTTTTGCCGCCTGGTGGCTGGGGCGCATGGAATATCGCCGCCTGGGGCGAGTCAGCGTGAGCGAGGACGAAGTGCTCAAAGGCTATGCTCATATTCGCCTGAATGATCCGCGCTTTCTGTTCAACCTCTCGCTCACCCTTACGCTGATCGCTTGCATGATGCTGAGTCTGATGCCATTGCCAATCCTGTTCATGATTGCCTTTGGCCTCGCATGCCTGGTCAATTTCCCGACGCTGAAACAACAAAAGGAAGTCATCGCCCGGCATGCGGACAACGTCATGGCCGTCACCTTGCTGATCTTCGCGGCGGGCATTTTCGTCGGCATCAAGGGCGGCACCGGGATGATCAAGGCCATCTCGGAAAACCTGGTCTCCCTCCTGCCGCAGCAGTCGGGTCACTACATGTCGGTGATTACCGCACTGCTCAGCATGCCGTTTACCTACGTTCTGACCAATGATGCTTTCTATTTTGGCGTGCTGCCCATCCTGGCAGAAACGGCGGCTCACTATGGAATAGATCGACACGAGATGGCGATCGCTTCACTGATCGGTCAGCCCGTGCATTTGCTCAGCCCACTGGTTGCGTCCACGTATTTGCTGTGCGGACTGCTGGATATCGACTACGGCGACAATCAGCGCGTCTCACTGAAATGGACGGTCGGGACAGTACTGGTGATGTTGATCGCCGCCATTGGGGTTGGAGCGATTACGGTTCTTAACTGAGCACGATCGAGTCGCTGCTCGATACCGCCCTGCTTGATCAACAGCGCTATGTCACAGAGATGAGCAACCGTGTTCATATCGTGGCTGACCAGGATCATGGTCATGCCGGTGTCACGACGCAGCGTCTGGAGCAGGTTGAGGATCTCGGCCTGGACAGTCATGTCCAACGCCGAGGTTGGCTCGTCGAGCAGCCATAGAAGCCCGCCGTGACACCGACCAGCACGCCGATTGGCAAGGTCAGCAGCAAGACCAGTGACACCAGCAACAAGGTTGGACGGGTGCCGTAGAGCAAACGCGTGAAGAGGTCTCGGCCAAAACCGTCGGTACCCAACCAATGTTGGGCCGAAGGTGGCAACAGGCGTTCCTGAATATTTTGCTGGTTCGGATCAAAGCCGTTCAACAGCGGCGCGAACACCGCCACCAATACCAGCACGACGATCAGCGATACACCCAGCGCCAAAGCAGGCGAGCTGCGCCACCAGCGCCGGACCAATACGCCGTCGAAGGCAACGGAAACACTCATGACACCTCCCGGATACGTGGATCGATAAGGCCTGCCAGCACATCAGCCAGGCCATTGACGACCACGAAACACAGTCCGATCAACAGAATCGCCGGTACATCGCCGGCGAACAACGCCGTGGTCAAATAGCGGCCAATGCCCGGCCAGGCAAATACGGTTTCAGTAAGAATCGATCCTTCGAGCAAACTGGCGTAGGACAGCGCAACCACCACTACCAACGTGCCGGCGACATTGGGCAAAACATGGCGCAACAACACCCGCCCGCGCCCGGCGCCCTTAGCCAATGCGGTCATCACATATTCCTTGCCCATCTCACCCAGCAACGCAGAGCACGTGAGCCGGCAAATACCGGCATGGCATAAAAACCCAAGACCAACACCGGCAACACCAGGTGCGAAAACGCATTCGCCAACGCTCCCGACTCACCGGAGCGCCAGGTACCCCAGAGCACCCAGCCGCTGGACAATTCGATGCTGTAGAAATACCCATCATCCAGGCGTCCCGGACCTCCTGCCCACTGCAACTTTGCGTAGAACAGCAACAACATCAGCAAGCCAAGCCAGAACACCGGCACCGAATAACCAATCAGGGAAAACAATCGCACCAGAGTGTCGACCCAGCCACCTGGCCGCCACGCAGCCAGCAGCCCCAACGACAATCCCAGGCTGGCGCCCAGAATGATCGCCAGGGTCGCCAGTTCCAGCGTCGCGGGCAGTGCACGTTTCAAATCATCCAGCACAGGTTGGCTGGATGTATTCGAAACGCCCAGGTGCCCTGTGTCAGCTGCTTGAGGTAGCGACCGAATCGCACCGGCCAGGGCTGATCGAGCCCCAGATCCGTACGCACCTGAGTCAGGGTTGATTCACTGGCGCGGTCGCCGGCGATGCGTAATGCCGGATCCACGGGTGACAAGGTGGTCAGCACAAAGGTGAAAAACAACAGGCCGACGAGCGTGACCAACAGCGTCAACAGTCCGCTACCGGTCACTTGTATCCCGCGAGAAGCTCCCGCCCTCACTTGATTTTGCTCACCTGATCGAAATACGGCAGCGAAACAGTGATGTTCTGCAGGACACCCTCTACCCCGGCATGGACCGCGACCTGGTTACGGCCTTGCAGGGCCACCACGAAGGGCGAGTTTTCATGATCGGACTGTCAGGCCTGGCATGGTCAGTAGGCGCTATGACAGCCTTCATCGTGGTTATGTCGTAGTGGCCTGGACTGGCGACCACTCTATGTGGCGTTGGATGTTGTTCAGTGGCGCAGTAGTGGGTCTGATCGTGGTGATAATCCGCCGCGGCATCCCTGAGTCGCCCCGTTGGCTGGCCAGCAAAGGCCGCGTGAAAGAAGCAGAAGCGGTGATCAAGCTGGTATACGGTAAAACCGTGACCAACACTCAGGCGGCCACAGCCTACTGAGGAGGCAGTTTCATCTCGGAGAAAGGCGCCGAGAGGCATCCCCCCTGAAAGGCCCCCATAAAACCAGATAGCCGTCATACAAGCTTAACGGCAGCTACGCCCCCCCCGCAGATCCGTGTTGAGCAGTTGCCATCATCAGCGTTCCCCCGCTCCCATTCTTGCCCCATCAGGCATACGGCGCGACCGCTACATCAAGATTGGCAGCTTGCTCAATGAACGGAAATACTCTATCGTTCATGAACAAAATCAGAATATAGTTCACGAGCGTCCAGCATCCAGGCTCCCATCCCCTGAAAGCCCATGCGCCGTGGCGATGTGTGAGCCCTACCTGGATCTCAGCGGCAGGTTGGGTGGATTTGGCCATCCGAAGCTGATTGATACTGAGGCCGCTCCAGGTAATGAATTCATCACGGTCATAACATTGTCACATCGGCGGTTTTGACCACTAGGCAAATCACAAATCATATCGGGATGAGATTATGCAAACTACAGCCAACAATTACATTTTAAACGTAAGCTGTCCGGCTACGTCGGGGATAATCTCAGCGATTTCCTCTTTCCTTGCTGAGAGCGGTTTCTATATTAGTGAAATGGCACAGTATGACGACGAGCAAAATGGAAGGTTTTTCACACGCGCGTTGTTCCGCTGCAACGATGGAGCGGCTATCGATCTCAATTCTGTGCGAAACGATTTCGCTTCGATCGCCGAAAGATTCGATATGCACTGGTCTATTCATCCCGAGAATGACCCGATGCGGGTGCTTTTAATGGTGAGTAAATTCGACCACTGCCTCTCTGATCTATTATACCGACGCGCCAAAGGGGATCTCGAAATGGAGATTACTGCGGTTGTGTCCAATCATCTGGACTTACGCCCCATGGTAGAGCGCGAGGGAATCAGATTTGTTTACCTGCCAATAACAAAGGAAACAAAGGCGCAACAGGAGGCTGCATTAATGAAAATCGTGCAGGACACTGGCACGGAACTGGTTGTACTAGCGCGCTACATGCAAATTCTCTCCGACAATCTGTGCAAGCAGCTGTCCGGACGCGCTATCAATATTCACCATTCCTTCCTTCCTGGCTTTAAAGGAGCGAAGCCGTACCATCAAGCATATGAACGCGGCGTGAAACTCATCGGCGCTACTGCACACTACGTCACCAGCGATTTGGACGAAGGTCCAATAATCGAGCAAGAGGTGCAACGCGTCGATCACGCATACGTTGCCGAGGCATTGGTCGCGGTTGGCCGTGACACCGAAACTCTCGCCCTCTCTCGAGCGGTGAAATGGCATATCGAACGCCGTGTATTCATGAACGGCAGTCGGACCATTATTTTCCGCTGACAACGGCTCGTATTTTCTTCAAGAGCTTGCCCATAAGCATTTAATTCATCAATCCGGCCTCCCGAAAATTAAGACTTGGAGGCTTAATTTGAGCGCAAATTTAAACATCGCGGATGAATGCGAGCCATGAACAATACCGTTCTTGAATCCTCGGCTTTTGCTGGAAACAAAAGGCGTAATATCGAATCCGGTAGCTCGCTTCTGTATAGCACTGCCACTACCTTATTCCTTTCAAAAGGGTTTCATGGGGTAAGCTTGCGGAAGCTTGGCGATCAGCTGGGCATCCACGCTGGTTCGCTTTATCACCATTTTGAGAGTAAGCAAGCGCTGCTTTTCGACCTACTCGAGGAACATGAGTACGCCCTGGCTGCGGCCCTTAAAGCTGTAAGAGGAGCAACTCCGAAGATTCAGCTTCTTGATTTCATCAAGCGATATTTAAGCTTCCTGTCTAGCCATTCGGAGAATTTCCAACTGGCGGTGCTTGAGCATAGAAATCTAACGCCTAACCAGCAGGTTGTTATCCGAGAATCTCGCGAGCGTTGGCAGCATTCGCTGAATTGCATATTGCAGCAGGGAAAGAACGTGGGTCTTTTTGCTTACGACGATCTACGGTGCACGAAGACCAGCATCATAGCAATGCTTAACCATTTGAGCACTTTGGAAATCTCCAGCACTGAAATTATTTGCCATGGGCAACGCCAGATCCTGCGAATGCTCAATCCAGCACCGGGCTAAAAATAGCGAAAAATGCTACCAAGAAATTAATCGTAAATATTTCTCTACCCGACTCCCTGAGAAAAAACAATGACAAAATCCGACCTGATTATCGATGGAAAATCTTTCGCCGCTCGTCTACTTGAGACGGTTTCAGTGGAGGCATTCGAATTCCGTGACCAGCATGGACATGCTCCTGGGCTTGCTGTCATCTTGGTAGGACAGGACGCCGCCAGCCAAGTCTATGTGTCTACGAAAATGAAAAAAGCTGAGGAGGCGGGGATTAAATCCTACCCGTACTTCCTGGAGTCAACCAGCAGCGAGGAGGAGATTCTCTCGCTCATTTGCAAACTTAACAGCGACCCTTTAGTTCACGGCATCTTGGTTCAATTACCACTCCCTCCCGAAATTGATGAACGGTTGATCACGACCGCGATCGATCCTGCTAAGGATGTCGATGGTTTCCATCCCGTTAACGTGGGGATGCTTAGTCAAGGGCACCCTAAATTGGTCCCTTGTACACCTTTAGGATGCCTGCTGCTTCTGAAGGATCGCTTAGGAGATTTGGCGGGAAAGAAGGCGGTAATAGTGGGGAGGTCGAACATCGTAGGAAAGCCTATGGCGAGCCTGCTATTGAACGAAAACTGCACCGTGACCATCGTACACTCACGATCACGGAACCTGCGGTATGAATGTTCAAAGGCTGACATACTAGTAGTAGCTGTTGGGCGGCCGCGCTTTATTTCCTCTAACTACATAAAGCCAGGCGCCGTGGTAATTGACGTCGGGATCAATCGTATTGATGACGACAGTGGCAAACAGCTCGTTGGAGATGTTGATTACGCCTCAGCTCTGAGTGTTGCCGGCGCGATAACACCTGTTCCAGGAGGAGTTGGCCCAATGACAGTAGTTTGCTTAATGAAAAACACGCTAATTGCAGCAAAGTCGCTTGCCGCAGCCATTGACAATTGATACCACCCGGCGAAGCCGACGATGTTTTACACCACTGCCGATAGTGAGGTCTTTTATGCCGCGCACAATTTCCAATGCTCAAGAAGCACTAGCATGGATGGATGTGTCGGCGCTGATTGAAAACTGACCCACCCTGCCGATTGAAAATTGACCTAGGGCGGATTGCTGATTTTGGCATCAGCAATTGTGGATAAGCTTAGCAGTCGTGTCCCGATGGAAGGGGCATTTAGCCCCACCGCATGTGGGCATGCGGCAGGGTATTTTCGGTGCAGATCAAAACAGCTCATCGTCCTCGGCACCATCATCGTCTTTGCGCTTTCGTTCACGTGATTTGATCTTGGTCTGGGCGACCAGGCTGCTGTGTTGCAGACGGTAGGACTCGTTGCCCGTTTCGACGATGTGGCAGTGATGTGTCAGCCGATCCAGCAACGCCGTGGTCATCTTGGCGTCGCCAAACACACTCGACCATTCCGAGAAGCTGAGGTTGGTGGTGATCACCACGCTGGTGTGTTCGTACAGCTTGGATAGCAGGTGAAATAACAGGGCGCCACCGCTCTGGCTGAAGGGCAAATACCCCAGTTCATCGAGTATCACCAGGTCTGTTCGTAGCAGCCCTTGAGCGATTCGGCCTGTCTTGCCGTCGTACTTTTCGCGCTCCACTAAATTGACCAGATCCACCGTGGAGTAGAAGCGCACGCGTTTGTGATGCGTCGTGATCCCGGAAACGGCCAAGGCGGTGGCGAGATGTGTTTTTCCTGTGCCAGGCCCGCCGATGAACACGACATTTTGTGCGGTATCGGTGAACTCGAGGTTGGACAGATCCTTGATCAGGCGGGCGTCTGCGCTGGAAGCGCTGAAGTCGAAGCCGGCCAAATCTCGATGCATGGGCAGTTTGGCCATGTTCATCTGGTGGTTCACTGAGCGTACCGCCCGATCCGCATGTTCTTGTTGGAGAAGATGCTCAAGTAGCCATTTCGACGACGCTGTCGAGGCTTCTCCTTGAGACGCCAGTTCTTCCCAGGCGCTGGCCATGCCATGCAGGCGTAGTTCTTTGAGTTCAGCCATCAGATCACGCATTGCGAGTCTCCTCATCGGTGGTACGGAGCCGGTCGTAGCGCGCCGTATTGGCGACAGGCGCTATCTTCAGTTGAAGGCTGGTTTCGGCGGACGGAGGGGCTGCTGTCGATGTCAGTCGAGCCAGGACATTCAGGATGTGGTCAGCAGTCAAGCTGCCTGATTCAAGTACCAACTCCACAGCCACCAATACGGCGTCGAGCCCGGCGATGGGAACCGCCGCTAGTACCTGCGTCATGACTCGATCACCATTGGTGTGACGCCTTAGACCGCGTTTTAGTAGTTGCAACGGCTTCGGCAGATCGGCAAATGGAGCGCCATTGCGCAGCGCACCGGGCTTGCGTTCGATGAGCGGGATGTAATGCTGCCAGTCAAAACTGACCTGATCTCGATCAAACAGGCGCTCGTGACAGGCAATCATCGTTTCTTCGGCGATCACCACCACCCGCGTGGGATACAAGCGGCTGCTGACCCACTGACCGACCCGCTCACACGGCACCGAGTAGCGATTTCGCGCCACGCTGATCAGGCAGGTGCTGGAGACCCGTACGGTGCGCTCGACGTAGCCATCAAAGGCGGTGGGCATCGACATCAATTCGGCGCGTTTCAGCTCCAGGACGTCCGCCACTGTCAGCCCGTTGTACTGCGGGTGCACCAGTTCGTCCCAGAGCACACGGCAGCGTTGGCCGAGCCAGGCATTCAGTTCCTCGAAGGTATGGAACATGCAGTTTTGAGCATCGAGCCAGATGCGCCGTCGGCTGTCTTGGACGTTCTTTTCAACGATGCCTTTTTCCCAGCCGGAGGCCACGTTGCAGAAGTCCGGATCGAATAGGTAGTGGGTACACATAACGGCAAACCGGGCATTGGCCGTGCGGCCTTTGCCTTTGTTGACCTTGTCGACAGCCGTTTTCATGTTGTCGTAGATGCCGCGACGCGGCACCCCACCTAACGCGCCAAACGAGCGGGTATGGGCATCGAACAACATCTCGTGGCCTTGGCTGGGATACGCAACCAACCAAAATGCGCGACTGGCGCACAGCTTCATATGGGAGACCTGGATGCGTCGGAACAGGCCGCCGATCAGCAGACCTTCTTCGCTCCAGTCGAATTGAAAGGCCTCCCCGAGTGCAAAGGTCAGCGACACAAAGGCCCGTAAAGACTTGCCTTGCTCGCCGCGCCACGAGCGTATGAAGGCGGTGAGCTGACTGTAGCCGCCGTCGTAGCCCTCGGCCTTGATCTGTTCGAAGAGTGCTTTGGCACTTCTGCGGTTGTGCTTTGCCCGAAACGAATCGGCCTTGAGCGCCTGCTCCAGCGTCTCGTGAAATGGACTGAGTTTGTTGAAGGTTGCGCACCGCTGGTACGCTGGCTGGGTGGCTTCGGATGCTCTGACCCATTTTCGAATGGTATTTCTCGACAGTCCGGTACGCTTGGCTATCTGATGCAGCGAGAGCTTGTCGCGGAAGTACATCCGCCGGATTTTTCCCAACATTTCCATGCTGATCACCCTGTGTTCTCCTGCTCGAAAAGTGAGCAGAAGCAGTTGAACACCTGGGTCAGTTTTCAGTCGGCAGAACAGCCTTTACTGGGTCAGTTTTCGGTCAGCGGCAACACTCACGCCCCTGTAAGGCACCAGATCCGCAACCTGGAAGACTGGTTTGACTTCCCGCTGTTTCGGAGAGATGGCCGAGGAATTTGCTTAATCGCATCGGGACAGGCGCTGTTCGACCGAGTATCTCCTCTATTCGAGTCTATGGCTGACTTCATCCAAAGGCGGCCAATTAACTTGACCGCATAACATAGCTCAGGGTGAGAGGGGAGCTTCCGCACTCATTATCGATGCTCTGAATTTAGGCCGATGCGAACCAGCCCACAGCCCCTTTTATCTCAAGATAGTCATGGATCCCCCAGTGAGCATATTCCCGTCCATTACCGGACTGCTTGTAGCCTCCAAAAGGAGCTTGGATGTTCCACTCTGGATAATTCAAATATACCGATCCGGCACGCATGCGTTTTGCAACCTCTCGAGCCCTCGCTTTGTCCGTGGACTGCACATATGCAGCTAGGCCATACACAGTGTCGTTGGCCATGCTGATGGCCTCCTCTTCTGTTGTATAGGGCATGATCACCAGCACTGGGCCGAAGATCTCCTCACGAGCCACTCGCATTCCAGGAGTGACATCGGCAAAAATCGTGGGGCGCACATAGTAGCCCGACGTTAGTCCGTTCGGACGTCCCAGCCCGCCACAAACTGGGGTAGCCCCCTCATCTAGGCCACTGGATATCAGTTCCTGAATCTTTTCGTATTGGAGAAGGCTGACAACAGGCCCAAGATTGGTATTTTCGTGACGTGGATCCCCGGTAACTATTTGCGATGCGGTACGCTTGGCAATCTCGATCACCTCGTCTTGCCGACTCGCTGGAACCAACATGCGAGTGGGCGCGTCGCACGACTGCCCTGTGTTCGAGAAGCAAGCTTGAACACCCTTACTGACAGCCATTTCAAAATCAGCGTCTTCTAGCAGGATATTCGCGGACTTTCCGCCTAGCTCCTGGGTCACTCGCTTGACGGTATCTGCTGCTGCTTTGGCAATACTGACCCCTGCTCTGGTTGACCCGGTAAATGAGACCATATCAACTAGAGGATGGCTGACCAAGTGCTCACCGACTTGAGCACCTGTACCGTTTATTAGATTGAAGACACCTGGTGGAACACCAGCGGCATGGATTATCTCTGCAAAAATAATTCCGCTAAGGGGAGCCACCTCGCTAGGCTTCAGCACTACTGCACAGCCCGCCGCCAGTGCGGGCGCAACTTTGCAGACGATCTGGTTTAAAGGCCAGTTCCATGGAGTGATAAGTGCACACACTCCAATGGGCTCTCTGATCACGAGGGTATTTCCGAGCCGCTCTTCGAAGCTGAATGCTTCCAAAGCCCGAATGTTTTCCTCTAAATGAGCACGTCCGGAGTAAACCTGTGCAGAACGAGCAAATGCTAATGGAGCACCCATCTCTTGACTGACGGCTTGTACGAGATCTTCGTAACGCTCGTTGTATGCCACTAATATTTTGCGGAGCAAATCAAGACGCTCCTGCCTTGTGGTCTGCGAGAAAGAATGGAAGGCTCGTTTCGCAGAGTCGACCGCCATATCAACATCAGCAGCTCCCCCGCACGCTATTTGAGCAATTGTTTCCTCGCTCGAGGGGTTAACAACATCAAGCCTTAGGGATGCCTGAGACTCAACCCAACACCCGTCAATGTAAAATTTCAGATATGACTGCATCAAAGAACTCCGAATATGGGTTACGAGGCACTGAAACAAAAATCTTTATCTGCTGCAGATTCGTCGAAAAAGAAACGGGGTCGGTAGGCAGCAAGCGGTTCTCGCCGCTTGATTAGGTCGGAGGCTTTTTCTGCAATCATGATCACTGTCGCATTGAGGTTGGCACTGATCACGTTCGGCATGACAGATGCGTCGATTACCCGCAGGCCTTCAACACCATGTACCCTCAAGTCAGGCCCGACTACTGACCCCCTATCAGTTCCCATTCGACAGGTGCAGGACGGATGGAACTCGGTATTCGCACACTGACGTATAAACCGAAGAATATCCTGGTCAGTGCTCACGGCCTCACCTGGATAGATTTCCTTCCCTCGAAATTTGCTCATGGATGGTTGGCCGATGATGTGCCGAGCCACACGAACTGCGTCGATTAACTCCCTCTTGTCATTTTCTGTATTGAGGAAGTTGAAAATAATTTTTGGAGGAGATTTAGGATTGGCATCGGCAAGCTCTACCCGGCCGCGAGACTCTTGACGTAACTGACTTACGTGCAGCTGAAATCCTTGTGTTAACTTCAGTTGGCCGTTAACGCTGTTAATACCGACAGGGGCAAAATGGAATTGGATATTTGGAACAGAGATACGCGAGTCGGTTCTAACCAAGCCGCCAGCTTCCCAAATATTGGATGCAACCGGGCCCTTTTTTGTAACGAGCCATTGAGCCCCAACCACAGCTTTTACGAATGGATTCTGCAGATACGCCAATGTTACGGGCTCAGGACAATTCCATTGCATCATGAAGTCGACATGATCTTGCAGGTTCATTCCAACTCCTTCTAACTCGATAAGAGTTCTGAGCCCCATCCTGCCTAAATGCGCGCTTGGCCCTATCCCTGAGAGCAGGAGTAACTGCGGAGAATTGATCGCGCCACCACACAGCAGAATTTCTAGCTTGGCGGACGCCAATAGTTGGCTGCCATCCTTAAGGAAGCGCACGCCAGTAGCTTTTGCCCCTTCGAGAACTACCTTCTGCACTGTCGCGTGAGTCAAAACCGTCAGATTCGCCCGCTGCATGGCAGGACGCAGGTAACTCACCGCAGTGGAACAGCGTTGGCCATTCCACTTGGTACTGTCGTAGCGACCTAATCCTTCTGGTCGGTAACCATTCAAATCCTCCGATGCCCCGTAACCTGATTCCGCTCCCGCCTCGACAAACGCGTCATATAGCACGTTTGGGGAACTGCTTACGCTAACGCCCAAAGGGCCATCTCCCCCGTGCCAATCGTTGGCACCACGCTCACTACGTTCAGCCTTTTTGAAATACGGGAGACAGTGGGCGTAATCCCAATCGTGTAGACCAAAATCTTTGGCCCAGCTGTCGTAGTCAGATGGATGCCCTCTCAGGTACACCATTGAGTTGATAGACGAGCTACCGCCCAAAACTTTCCCACGCGGAATCGGTATGCGCCGGTTTTCCATTTGGGCTTCTGCCTGGCTCACGTAGTTCCAATTAAACCTCGCATCGTGCCAAGCCTTGTACACGCCTCCCGGCATGTGGATGAATAAGTTGTTGTCATTCCCACCTGCTTCGAGCAGAAGCACCGAAATCTCTGGATCTTCAGAAAGTCGATTAGCGAGGACACAACCGGCAGACCCGGCCCCAACGATAATGTAATCGTATTCTTTACACTTGGACTCCATCAGCAGCTCTCTCCTTTACGCTTCAGTTACGTTTTCGTAACGTCGCGCGCGCCGCTGGCTCATTAGGGTAATTGCAAGCATGACGCATGAGAGCAACGTCATGATGGTCGCGACCACAGCTATTACCGGATCAATGTCCGAACGAAGCGAGGTAAACATGCGCTTGGTGAGCGTTGCGCCATCACCACCACTTATGAAAAGCGATACAACTGCTTCATCCAGCGACACGGCGAAGGAAAACAACGCAGCGGCGATTACCGAAAACCGGATTTGAGGGAGGGTAATATCCACAAAAGCGCGAATACGAGATGCGCCGAGGATGCATGCAGCGTGCTCTTGAGTCATATCGTAGGTCTTGAGGCCAGCGCTTACATTGATGATTACGTAGGGCAACGCCAATAGAGTGTGCCCAATGACTAGCCCTGGTATTGAATTGTTTAAGCCAAAACGGGCAAAGACAAAAAACAGACCGAGCGCGGTGAAAATAGTCGGCACAATCATGGGTGCCATCATCAGACCACGCAGTATCCTGACATAGCGCTGCGTGCTGTTATGTAGTGCATAAGAGGCAGCCGTGCCCAAAATCGTTGCCAGCAGTGTCGTAATCGTAGCTGTGATCAGAGACACGGTGGTGGAGGATCGCCATTCCACCGATGCCACATAATTCAAATATGCCTGAAAGCTCAGCGTCTTTGGTGGAAAGCTAAGATAGCGAGCATCAGAAAACGACATCGGAATGACGATTAGTGTCGGTATCAGTAAGAACAACATTGCGAGGATCACAAGCGCATATAGCCAGGATTGACTGGCAACGCTAGTTAGTCTGCGTTTGAAATTAGATTTCATGAGGTCACCCATTTCGCCGACTTCTATCGGCAATTCTCTTAACGGTGAACAGCAAGACTAAGGTCGTTACCAAAAGCACGACGCCCAGCGACGAAGCCACCCCCCAGTTAGCGCTCAGAGACACGTCACTTTCGATTCGCATCGACAGCACCTGAACTCGTCCTCCCCCCAAAAGTGATGGGGTGACGTAGAACCCAAGACACAAGACAAATACAAGAGTTGCGCCGGCAGCGAGACCAGGTAACGACAGGGGTAAGAACACGCCAAAGAATGCCCGCAAAGGAGAAGCACCGAAAGCTGCAGCCGCTTGGACATAGATCGGATTTATGCTCTTCATCGCTGCGTACAACGGCAGGATAATGAACGGTAACATGATGTGCACCATACCAATCATCGTGCCGACTTCGTTGTGTACTAACGTGAGCGGTGAATCAACGAAACCAAACGACATTAACAAGTCATTAACCAATCCACGTCTCTGCAGCAATACCAGCCAGGCATAAGTTCGCACCAACAGCGATGTCCAGAGAGAGATCAATAGGATAGCCATTGCCAGCCCCGCAAGCTTGCGAGGGCCATGTACCATGAAGTAGGCATACGGATAGCCTATAAAGACGCATGCCGCAGTTACTAGAAGGCTGATTTTAAAAGTTTGCGTGAAAGCCAATACGTAAATGGGTTGGACAAGGCGCGTGTAGTTTTCAAAACTAAGGTTGCCTTCCGCGTCAAGGAAAGACATCCCACCTAGCCAAAGCAAAGGCAACACGAACGTGAAACACACCAGTAATACAGCCGGGAGCATAGGTGTCAGCAGCAACCAACCTTGGCGTTTTCGTGCTCGACGCAACTCGCTTGTATATAACGTACTTTGCATGTTTAGTGCCGTCATGCTGCATCCCCAACCACGAGACTATCTTGTGGATGAAGACCAAGCACTACCGCGTCCCCGCGAAGTGGCAATGGAGCACCTTCTTTATTACGAGATGGTCGGCGGATAGATACACGCTCGCCTTGACCCAAATCCACCTCCAACAGCAGGCTTTCACCCTGATAGATAATGTCCAAGACTCGCCCATGAAATTGATTGTATGAGCCGTCTTCCGAGCTAATAAACCGCAACTTCTCAGGGCGAATCACCAGGCAAGGATTTTTCATTGCGCCTGGAACTACAAAGGCGTTCACCGGTTTATCTCTGAACCATGCAGTGCCATCTCGCATGGCGACCGGAATGCAAGACGACTCTCCAACGAACTCGGCGATGAAACGGCTGGCAGGACGCTCATAGAGAACCTCCGGAATATCTATTTGTTGAATACGACCTGCCTGCATAACCGCGATGCGATCAGACATAGTCAATGCCTCACGCTGATCGTGAGTTACGTATACAACAGTCATCCCTAGACGCTCATGCAGACGCCGAAGTTCAAGCTGCATGGATTCACGAAGGCGCTTATCCAAAGCAGAAAGAGGTTCATCCATTAGCAAGATCTTTGGTTCAAAAACGATTGCCCTGGCAAGAGCTATCCGTTGCCGTTGACCGCCAGACATCTCGTCGATGCGCCGCATTGAAAGATGCGCCAACTCGACCATCTCTAACACGTTTTGAACCCGTTTCTTGATGTCGCTGCTCGAGTAGCCGCGCAATTTCAATGGATAGGCGACGTTTTGAAAAACATTCATGTGAGGGAACAAAGCGTAATTCTGGAACATCATGCCCAAATCACGTTTGTGTGGCGGCTCAAATACCATTTCGCGCTCGCCGAAGCGAACGCTCCCGGTATCCGGCTGAACAAATCCTGCGAGCGCCATTAGCAGAGTGGTCTTGCCGGATCCTGACGCTCCGAGCAGTGAAAGGAATTCTCCACTGCGGACATTTAGGGAAACGTTGTCGAGAGCAACGAACTCACCATATTTTTTTGTCACACCCTCAATGGTGATCGAGGACGAAAGGTTATTATCAGTGGTCATACTCACCTCATTTCATCTAAATCATGTGAGCTCAAAATTCGGGCGGGACAAGAGCCCGCCACCGAACATCAATTGACGATGAACAAGCTGAAGCGCTGTCGCAAAGCTGCCTCGTTTTTCATCCAGTAGTAGGGATCGACAGTTGCAACTTTCCCGATATTTTCAGGTGAAGTTGGAAGTTTACGGCTGAGCTCTGGGGAAATTAGGCCTAACTCATAAGCCTTTGAGTTGACAGGTGCATAAGGAACCAAGGTAGCTAATGTCGCCTGACTTTTAGGTTGGAGAATTTCATTGATTAACTTCATCGCTAGGGCTTTGTTCGCTGCGCCTTTAGGGATGACAACACAGTCATGGTTGAGAATCCCCCCATCCATACTGAAGTCAACTTGGTCATCTTGGGCCTTTATATCCGCAACCCGCCCATTCCAAATTGCCAGGAAATCCACCTCGCGACTGCGCAGTAGTTGCGCCGAGTCTGCACCAGCACTCCACCAGCTAACCACTTGTGGCTTGATTCTTTCGAGCGCTTTAAATGCCCGGTCAACATCAAGCGGATACAGATCTTTTGGAGCAACACCATCACCAAGTAGTGCAGCTTCGAGTGTAAGGTGAGGTTGGCGATACAGCGCTCGAGCTCCTTTTACATTTGGATCGAAGAACTCTTTCCAGTTGTGAGCAACGGGTTTACCTGTGTCCTTCGCCCACGCAACCACTGTAGCGTACGCAAAAATCCCCACCCAGGTTTTACTGACGACCGCCGGATCTACGCCTTCGACGTTAATCACTTTGAAGTCAAGCGGTTCAACCAGACCCTCCTCTTCGGCTTGTGTACATTCGCTGGTGCCTAGCTCAACCAAATCCCAAGTAGGTTTTCCCGATAGAACTTGTGCACGAAGAGCGGCCAATCCATCAAGTGTATCTTCATTGATTTTAATTCCAAGCTTCTCGGACGCAGGTACGAGATAGGCTTTTCTTTGAGCGTCCTGCAATACTCCGCCCCACCCTGCAAACGTCATTGTTTCCGCTGCTAAAGCACTCATACATACCAAGGACGAGGCAGCTATAGCAAAAAGACTTTTTATTTTGTATCGCTTCATTTTCAACTCCGTATTTTTTTTGATAATTAGACAGTTGAGGTGAAACGGTTGGACATACTTCAAAGCAACGATCTATGTCGCTGTCTATCACTGCTACGCTGCATCACAAAAAAATCCAATCAGCACTTGATGCGCGTCATTTCTGGGTCATAGAAAGCTCGAAGACTTGCCTCAACCTTGTAACGCTTACAGGCGATCTCGATTTCGTAATCACCTTGTTTGATCCAGTCAGGTGTAGCGCCGGACTGATTGATGACATAGCCCATTGCAATGTTGCTTCCGACGTAATGACCGTACATGCCAGAAGTGGTGCGCCCCACAATTAAACCATCTCTATAGATGGGCTCCTCGTGGTAGCTAATTCCATCAGGGTCGATGAAACGAAAAAGCACCATGCGACGAGTGATGCCTTTGAGCTTCTGTGCCTCCAAGGCTTCCTTGCCAATAAAACCACCAGCCTTGGTGAAGTCAGATGCGAATCCCAACCCAGCCTCCAGGGGGCTATCCTCCTCCATCACATCGTGGCCAAAGTGGCGATAACCCTTTTCCATACGCAGGGAATTGAGCGCGTGGTAGCCACATAACTTCAATTCAAACGCTTTACCCGCCTCAAAAATGCAGTCGAATACATCGGGAGCGAATTCTGTAGGGATGTACAACTCCCAGCCCAGCTCACCGACGTAGGTGATGCGAGATGCACGTATGCGGGCATAACCCAGTTCGATCTCCCTTGACGTTGCAAACGGGAAGCCCTCGTTGGAAAGGTCGTCTTCGGTGAGCGACTGCAACAGAGCCCTTGAGTTGGGGCCCATCACACTAATTACCGCCATCGAGGAGGTCACATCTGTGACCACCACTGCCGCATCATGTGGAGTATTGCGGCGCAGCCAGTTCAAGTCACGAGTCTGAGTAGTGGGGCCAGTAACGACGAGAAATGATTCTTCAGAGAGACGTGTAACGGTAAGGTCTGCTTCAATTCCTCCTCTCTCGTTCAGCCACTGGGTATAGACAATCTTTCCTGGTTCAACATTTATGTCATTGCTGCAGATACGATTGAGCATCGGCATCGCATCACGCCCTTGCACCAAAATTTTGGCGAACGAACTTTGGTCAAAAAGACCTACATTTTCGCGAACTGCTCGATGCTCAGCAGCAGACCACTCGAACCAGTTCTGCTTACCCCAGCTATATTGGTATTCCGGCTTTACACCTTTAGGCGCGAAGAAATTCGCTCTCTCCCACCCAGAGACCTCGCCATAGCAAGCGTTCTCCTTTACCAGGCGGTCATGGAGAATACTTTTCCGTACATTTCGCGCAGTCTCAAATTGGCGGAATGGCCAGTGCATGGCATACAGCAGCCCTAGACCTTCAGTCGTGCGATCAAAGAGATATTTCGGCGCTCCTTGAAATGGCATGCTGCGGCGAATGTCTACGTCCCACAAATCCATGGGAGCATGGCCCTTCACAATCCACTCAGCTAGAACTTTCCCAGCACCACCGGCGGACTGTATACCCACCGAGTTAAAGCCCGCAGCCACGAAATAATTGCGCAGCTCTGGTGCTTCGCCGAGATGATAGCGATCGTCCTGAGTAAAGCTCTCTGGGCCGTTGAAAAACACCTGAAGTCCGGTTTTCTCAAGCGCTGGAATGCGCCGAATTGCGTTCTCCAGATAAGGTTCAAGATGCTCCATATCAGCCGGAAGTTCATCGAAGCTGAAGCTATCCGGAATGCCCTCATGGCCCCAAGGTTTGGCGTTGGGTTCAAAGGTACCAATCAGAAGTTTGCCGGCGTCGGTTTTGAAGTAGTTACAGGAGTCAAGATCACGCAACGTAGGCAAAACACCAGTGACTTCTGCCATCGGTTCAGTAACCACGTAATAATGTTCGGCAGCATGCAAGGGGATATTAACGCCTGCCTTCTTTCCGAAATTCCGAGCCCACATACCGGCGCAATTCACCACAAACTCGGCATCAATGTCGCCAAATTCGGTAACGACACCTGCGGCTCTACCATCTTTTATTTTTATATCAAGAACCTTCGTGTTCTCAATAATTTTCGCGCCCCCCATCCGCGCCCCCTTGGCAAGCGCCTGGGATACGTCGACAGGGTTCACGATGCCGTCCATAGGCAGGTAAATACCGCCGACGACGTCTTCAATATTCAGCAGCGGCCACAAATCCAGAGCTTGCTCTGGACTTACAACATCACAAGGAAAACCGCAGAGTTTAGCCATGGAAGCACCACGCTTCAGCTCGGTCAAACGCTCAGCATGGGTGGCAATGCTCAACGAACCATTGCGCACGAAACCCGTTGCCTGACCAGTCTCCTGTTCCAGTGACTCATACAGGCCAGCGCTATATTTGGCGAGCATGCTCATGTTGTATGTCGCGCGTAACGTCGGCACCAAACCTGCTGCGTGCCAGGTAGTGCCGCAAGTTAGGGTTTTGCGCTCAAGTAGCACGACATCCTTTATGCCTAATTTCGTCAGATGATATGCAACACTGCAGCCGATTACTCCGCCGCCTACAATCACCACTCGAGCCGAACTCGGTACGGAATTACTCACTTTTCAACTCCAATGGGTAGTGGTTAGAAAACGACTGTTTTGTTGCCATAGACAAGAACCCGATCTTCCAGATGACTACGCAAACCTCGAGCGAGGACTGTCTTCTCGACGTCCTTACCTAGGCGCACAAGATCATCGACGTTTTGCTGGTGGCTCACGCGGACGACGTCTTGATCAATGATCGGGCCTTCGTCTAAGTCTTCAGTGACGTAATGGCAGGTCGCCCCAATGAGTTTTACCCCGCGACGGGAAGCCTGGTGATATGGCTTCGCACCGATAAATGAGGGCAGGAAACTATGGTGAATGTTGATCACCTTGTGGCGGTATCTCTCACAAAGATTTTGTGGAAGGATTTGCATATAACGAGCAAGCACGATGCAATCAGCCTGATACTCGTCAATGAGCGCCTCAGTCCGGTCAAAACCTTCAGCCTTGTTATGTTTTTCGATAGGGACATAGTGAAACGGAATGTCGAACCAATCTGCTAATCCACGCATATCTTCGTGATTGGAAATGACACACGCGATATCGCAATGGAGATCACCACTTTTCCAGCGATCCAGGAGATCAGTCATACAGTGCGATCCCCTGCTGCACATCAGCACAACCCGCTTTCTACGGTGACTGTCGACTAGGCGCCAATTCATCTGCAGTTCCTCAGCAAGCGGTAAAATCTTGCGTTTGAGGGCTTCATAGTCGAACGGAACACTGTCTGCGCGAATCAGGATACGACTGAAAAAGCGGCGACTTTCTTCGTCGGAGTGATGCGAGGCCTCAGCTATCCAGCCACCATTATCTGCAAATATCCCCGAGACCCGGGCAACTATGCCCACCTTGTCGGGGCAGTCGAAAGCAAGACAATAAGTACGATCCATGATCATGTGCTCAAATGACTATGAAAGGGCGGCTTCAAGTGCCGGCAAGGCCTCGAACAGGTCATCTACTAACGCGTAATCCGCTACACGAAAGATCGGCGCATCTACGTCCTGATTAATGGCGACGATTACCTTCGAATCCTTCATCCCTGCCAGATGCTGAATGGCGCCAGAAATACCAACGGCGATGTACAGATCCGGCGCTACAATTTTTCCGGTTTGCCCAACTTGCATATCATTGTCTGCAAAACCTGCGTCCACAGCGGCCCGAGACGCCCCAACTGCTGCACCGAGTTTGCAGGCTACTTTCTCGATGAGTGCGAAATTCGACCCGCTGCCCATTCCTCTTCCGCCAGAGATCACAATCCTGGCGCTGCTCAAGTCGACCCCTGTTGAGTCCCTCAGCTCAGCACTAACAAATTGCGATAAGCCAAGATCATGGCAATCTGTGATTTCATCAATAACTGCGCATCCCTCCCCCTGATGGCTCGACAGGAAGGCACTACCACGCACACTGATAACTTTCACCGAGTCTTGGCTCTGCACCTTAACTAACGCGTTACCGGCGTAGATGGGGCGTATGAAGGTGTCTGAAGAAACAACTTCCACCACGTCAGAAATTTGCGCGACATCTAGGAGAGCAGCTACGCGTGGCAGGAGATTTTTTCCAGAGACACTAGCAGCCGAAATGACGTGACTGTAATGCTCTTGCTCTACAAGCCGCACTACTAGAGCCGCTACGTTTTCGGCTAACTGAGCGGAATATGCCGCATCATCAGCAACCCGAACTCGAGATACACCATTTAGCTTCGCAACCTGCTGAACCACCTCATCGCAGCAGTGGCCTGCGACCAAGATGTCCACTGGAGCACCTAACTCCACGGCAGCAGTTAACGTGTTGAGAGTAATAGGCTTCAAAACGTGGTTGTCATGATCTGCAACAATCAAAACGGCCATCAGATTACCCCCGCTTCATTCTTTAGTTTATCTACTAGCTCGTGGACGGATTGCACTTGCTTACCTGCCAAGCGCACCGGTGGCGAAGAGACCGCCAATACTTTTAGGTGTGGGGTCAAATCAACCCCAAGTCCCTCAACAGGCAAAACATCCAACGGCTTTTTTTTCGCCTTCATGATGTTCGGCAGCGAGGCGTAACGTGGCTCGTTCAACCGCAAATCAGCGGTTATTACCGCAGGAAGACTAAGGTGAAGAACTTCCACTCCACCATCGACTTCACGGGTGACTTTTAAACCAACACCAGCCACCTCGATATGCGAGGCAGATACACCTTGGGAAATCCCCATAAGCGCCGCCAGCATTTGACCGGTCTGGTTGTTATCACCATCAATTGATTGCTTTCCAAGCAGTATTAAGTCAGCGTTCTCTTTCTGGACGATGACCTGTAGAAGTTTGGCAACCGTCAGCGGCTCCAGCCCGTCCGCCGCCCGAACCAACACTGCACGGTCGACCCCCATGGCAAGCGCCATGCGCAACTGCTCCTGACACGCCTCACTGCCGACTGAGACAGCAATTACTTCCGACGCCTTACCTGCCTCCTTCAGACGGACAGCGGCCTCAACTGCGACTTCGCAGAACGGGTTGATCGCCATTTTGAGATTACTAAGTTCGACGCCCAAACCGTCGGGCTTGACCCTGACTTGAATGTTCGCATCCACCACACGCTTGACAGCGACCAACACTTGCATAAAGCCCCCGGAAACCTCGCATACTTTGGAGGCGATCCTAGGGAAGGTTAAAACTTGTGACAAACGATGGATTCAGTGCCTATGGATTAGTCAGCCTTATCGATTGGCAAAGACACAAAAATTACTTGTTAGGCCCCAACGCTAACTCTATGACATTGAAAGAAAAACCCCATACCTAAGATTAAGTCTATGCGCTCACAAGAACATACAACCTGGCCACCAGATGACTTAGCAGATTACCAAGAGAAATTTCTTATAAGCCAATCTTATTCATGGCACCGATATTGATCGTTTGTCGACGTGCAAGTCAGCGAGGTAGCATTTTCCCAAAATACGAATACCGCGTGAAAACCCTGCCGTGCACGTCGGTACCCCATGCGATTTATTCAATTACGTGAAAAGGTGCCAAGTGGCTAATATTACAATCTGCGAGTCAGAGCAAGAGAACTTGCCAAACGCGAGCCTGATCGATGGGAAGGCGATGGCAGAGAGTCTGCGGTTAGAAACGGCAGCTCGTGCCGTTGCATTTCGTGTCCGTCGCGGCTATCCGCCGGGACTGGCAGTAATTCTGGTTGGAGCGCATTCTGCAAGCCAAATGTATGTGCGCAACAAGATCAAGAAGGCTCAAGACTCGGGAATAGAGTCTTTCCCTCATTTTCTTGAAGAATCAACGTCCGAAGAGGAGGTGCTCGCCCTCATCCAGAAACTGAATGAAGACCGGTTCGTGCATGGGATACTGGTGCAACTGCCGCTTCCTGCCCACATTGATGAGTCAAAAATAGTTTCTGCCCTCTCTCCGTCAAAAGATGTTGATGGATTTCACCCTATTAATGTCGGCTTACTCGCCCAAGGTCACTCCAGGTTCGTGCCCTGCACACCTCAGGGATGCATGACCATGTTGAAACATCATTACGGGGATTTGCAAGGAGCAAAGGTTGTCGTAGTGGGGCGATCCAACATCGTTGGAAAACCTATGGCAGCTCTCCTCACGCAGGCCAATTGCACCGTGACTCTTGCGCACTCTCACACAAAGAATTTGGAAGCAGAATGCCGACAGGCTGACATAGTAATTGTAGCCGTGGGGAGGCCAGGCTTTCTCTCTGCAGCAGCCATAAAACCAGGAGCTATTGTTATAGATGTCGGCATAAATCGAGTCGAAGTCGACGGCATCGTCAAATTGGTGGGAGATGTTGATCAACAATCAGTCATGCGGGTCGCATCTGCTATAGCCCCCGTTCCTGGTGGTGTTGGCCCAATGACAGTCGCTTGCTTGATGAAAAACACCTTGAGCGCTGCTGAGGAAATTGAAGGAGATGCCTACGGACGCCTTACCGGCTAGTCACACAGCGAAGCCGTTTCGACCACATTTCCTAGTCCAATACATCGATTTTTAGAAGGTGAGAACATGTCAGCAGAAACCGCAGCACTACCGAACAGTCTCTGGGCAGCGACTGCTGCAGCTCTTAATTCCTGCCAAGAATTACCGAATAGCGTCAGAACCCACCACTTGATTATCGGTGCTGGCTACGTTGGGCTAAGCACCGCACTCCATCTTCTTGAGAAAGGAGAACAGGACGTCTTGGTCATTGACTCAGCTGAACCGGGTTGGGGTGCGTCAGGAAGAAATGGCGGACAGATAATTTCTGGTTTGAAGCAGCTACCCAGTGATTTGCGAGCCACTTTTGGTAAAGAAGTAGGAGACAAAATAATTAAGGGGTTTGGTTCAAGTGGTGAGTTGCTGTACTCGTTGGTGGAGCGGTATAACATTGATTGCAACTTAGTCAAAACCGGCTGGATCCAAGTCGCTCACGCTGACAAATCCTACATCAATACCTTAGTTCCGAGGCACCAAGAATGGTGTTTGGAAGGCATTCAAGGCCGACTCTTAAACCGCGATGAGGTTGCAGGGCTTGTAGGCTCTTCCAAAGGAGAATATGTCGGCGGATGGTTCGACCCTCGTGGTGGAACTCTGCAACCTCTGAGTTACGCCCGAGGCTTGGCGAATTCCGTTATGGCTATGGGTGGGCGCATCATAAAGCACTGCCCTGCCCTGTCTATGGAACGTAGCGGTGCCGGGTACCTAATTAAAACACCGTCGACCACAATCAACGCAGCCAAGGTAATCATTGCAACTAACGCCTACACCGGGTCATTGGTACCAGGGCTGAGCAAAACGGTAGTACCAGTCACAAGTTTCCAACTGGCAACGAAACCATTATCAGTACAGCAGTTAGATTCCATCCTTCCAGGTCGTCAAGGAATAACGGATACCAGGCGCCTGTTGCACTATTTCCGACTCGATGGAGATGGTCGTCTATTAATGGGCGGCCGCTGCCCTGTTGAGGATGCGCCTACATTCCATGACGCGAAGAACATTTATCGAGCGCTAACCAAAACCTTCCCACAGGTCGAAGGCATCGAAATGGAATACGTGTGGAGTGGCAAAGTCGCGCTCACCAAAGACTCAATGCCACATATACATATTTTAGAGCCAAATCTCTTTGCAGCACTCGGCTGCAACGGACGTGGGGTGGCCAATGCAACATTCCTGGGCCGGGAAATGGCAGCGCTTGTGAGTGGGGCATGCCGTGACACCCTGTCCTGCCCGATTACTGCGCTAGACCCATTCGCGTTTCATGCCTTCCGTCGAGTCGGAATCGTAGCTACCTCTACGTACTACCAGATGCTTGACAAGCTGGAAATGCTCAGAACCAAAAAAATCGCATCATAAGTAATACGACCCGCCGCAATAGAGATCCACTGACGAGATGACAACGATACACGCAGCCACCGTTCGAAAAGCCCAGATTGTGATTGATTGATCAATCAGTTTTCTGATATCTAGACTCTGCCACCCACAATTCTGGCGCAGAGCCGATCTGCCCATGTGGAGGTCAGTCGAGCTCATGCGTCGTTATCAATTGGAGGCTTTGATGAATTCTGCACAAATGAATACTGCGACTGATGAAAAGGCGAAACGCCATCTGCTGACGCCCGCTGAGAACATGTCGACTCTTGGAAGCACGTCTCGCCCGATGCTAGCCAGTGGTGATGGGATTTATGTAACGACACCAGAGGGCCGCAGGCTGATTGATGGCCCGGCAGGGATGTGGTGCACCCAAATCGGATACTCGCGCGGCGAGATGGCTGACGCGATCGCAAAGCAGGCGATGAGTTTGTCTTATAACTCACCGTGGTACACAACAAACTCCCCGGCAGCACTCTTGGCGGAGAGAATTGCTCGCGTCACCCCAGGCGACCTCAATCGGTTTTTTTTTACAACTGGGGGCTCCACCGCAGTAGACTCAGCATTGCGTTTCACTGAGTACTTCAACAATGTACTTGGCCGTCCAATGAAGAAGCGAATCATTGTTCGAAAAGACGGCTACCATGGAAGCACATACCTGACAGCTGCATGCTCTGGGCGTGAAGGTAATTGGCAAAACTTCGATATCCATCAGGATCGCATTCGTTTCATATCGAGCCCGAATATACGTTTGGCAAACGGCTTGACCGAAGAACGTTTCTTAGATCAGCTGGTGACTGAATTCGAAACAACAATTATGGAGTTAGGCGCCGACACCGTGGCTGCATTTCTTGCAGAGCCTTTCCTTGCATCAGGTGGCGTTATTATCCCGCCAAAAGGCTACCACTCTCGTATTAAAGCGCTCTGTGAGAAGTTCGACATCATCTATATCTCCGACGAGGTAGTTTCAGCCTTTGGGCGATGCGGCGAGTGGTTTGCTTCAGAAAAAACTTTTGGCTTCGTACCTGACATCATCACTTTCGCCAAAGGTGTTACCTCTGGATATGTACCACTCGGGGGGATGGCTGTGTCCGAAAAACTAATCTCGCGAGTGTCCGGAGACTCATCAAAGGGCGGTTTCTTCACAAATGGATATACCTGGAGCGGCCATGCGGTGAGCTGTGCTGCTGCATTGGCAAACATGGACTTAATTGAAAAAGAAAACCTTCTCGAACATACACGTGAGTTAGCACCATATTTCCAAAATCAATTAAGAACTTTAGCAGACCTTCCTGGCGTTGTTGATGTTCGCTCAGTCGGCCTGGTGGGTTGCGTAGAATGCATGACTCAGCAGGATTCTGTAATTGCAAGTGATGCAGATAAAGCATTCGCCAATAGGGTCGACGACATATGCTTCGACCTGGGTTTAATTGTGCGTCCGATTGCTAATATGTGCGTCATCTCGCCACCTTTGATTATCACCCGAGAGCAGATCGACGACATCATCAGCATTTTGAGGAAAGGGATCAAACTGGCCGCCGAAGAACTTCTATAATTTATTTTTGTTCCAGTGCGTACCGAACGCGAAGTTACTCAAAGGAGCATTACTACAATGCTAACTGTTTTCTGTGAAGATCACCGCCTACACTTCGGGCCGTCTGAAATGTTTCGCGGAAAAGTTGAGCCCTGGTTTGAGAAGCCGAGTCGCGCAGACATGGTACTAAACCGAGTGATGTCGGAGAATCTAGGGGACATCGTGGCGCCACATGATTTCGGGCTTGATGTGATCCACAAAGTTCATGACGAAGCCTACGTGTCCTTCATCCGGGAAGCATGGGGCCGGTGGGTCGCCGCTGGCCGATCCGGCTACATTTTCCCATCAACCTTTCCGACACATAAAATGTCCCGACAAGGCCCGATTTCCGATGCCATTGTTGGGCAGATGGGCTACTACAGTTTTGATAACGAAGCCCCAATTAGCGAAGGGACATGGAAGGCGGTATACGGATCCGCCCAAGTGGCACTCACCGCTCAAGACCATATTCGGCAAGGTGCTCGAGCCGCATTTGGATTGTGCCGCCCTCCTGGTCATCACGCTGGCACCAATTTTATGGGGGGCTATTGCTACTTGAACAATGCAGCTCTAGCCGCACAGGCTTTTTTGGAGCAAGGAGCAAAGCGTGTCGCCATTCTTGACGTTGATTACCACCATGGTAACGGTACTCAAGACATTTTCTACCAGCGTAAAGATGTGTTATTCGCGTCCATACATGCGACCCCCCAAGCTGAGTACCCATATTTTGTAGGGCACAAGGACGAACGTGGCGAAAGCGACGGTGAGGGGTTCAATTTCAACTATCCATTAGAGCTTGGAATCGCTTGGCAAGAATGGTCTGCCGCGTTGGAAGACGCATGTAAAAAAATCTCTGCTTACGCCCCTGACGCAATCTTAATTTCATTGGGCGTTGATACCTTTGAAGGCGATCCCATTTCACAGTTCAAGCTCCGCTCGACGGACTTCATACGGATGGGTGAGCGAATAGCTGATCTCGGGCTACCCACCCTTTTCATAATGGAAGGGGGGTATGCCGTGTCGGATATAGGGGTAAATGCGGTGAATGTACTTCTTGGTTTTGAGGGCAGAAGCTGCTGAAGTCATTCAGCCAGCGGCAGAAATGCACTGGCTGAATTACTCAGGGAATTTCTTTGTTGGTTCTTCTCTGCTGCTGTTTCTCGTAAGATAAATTTGGACTCGCCAATATGTCGCTCTCAAATCTACAATTGAACTGGCTGCGTACGTTTGAGGCGGTTGGCCGGCATATGAGCTTTTCTGATGCAGCAGATGAGTTGAACATGAGTCAGTCTGCCGTCAGCCAACAAATTAGGCTGCTCGAAAATAAACTGGGAAAAGACCTTTTTGTTCGCAAGACCCGGTCTATTCAGTTAACGATAGCCGGCCGCGCTTATTTAAGCGTAGTTCGCGAGGGACTGTGGCATATTCATCAAGGTGTAGTGAATATCTTTAGTTCAGTTGCCCAAGGAGTTCTTGAGATCAGCGTCAACAACTCTTTTGCTCAACTTTGGCTTGCACCTCGCATGTCCAGGTTCACTGCTTTGTACCCACAAATATCCTTACGTATCTATGGAGTAAACTGGGAAGCAGACGCCCCACCGTCAAAAGCAGAACTGGATATTCGGTATGGACTTGGTAACTGGCCACAATACGACATCACCCCACTAATTTCTTCTATATTAAGGCCTTATTGCTCGAACGCAATCGCCTCCCGACTGAAAGAAAGCGGTTCTGACTTTATGGATTTCCCATTAATTGACGTTCTGGGAACCCCTAGTGGTTGGAGCGATTGGCTGGCCACACATCCGCATAATGAATCAGAAAGCTATCAAAGATATTATGTCGACAGTTACGGGATAGCTGTCAGTATGGCTATAGAAGGTGCGGGTATTTGTTTGTTGAATGAAGAATTGATAGAGATGTCTACACTTCGAGGGCAGCTCGGCTCACCAACTCCCCTATCAATTGACAGCCATGCACGGTTCTTCCTTCTCAAGCCATTCAACAAACCTCTTTCAGCTGCTGCTCAAGCTTTTTGCAGCTGGCTCGAAATGGAACTACGATAAAGATTGTTACTAGAAGTCGTCCGGAAAATAAGATCTTAGTAAATCACGGCAGGAGTTTTTCGATAGTTTCTGCCATTCGACTCCTGTATTTCTCAACACAAGGTTCGACGTCCAAAGGCCATGGATCAGGGCATTCAACGAGTGGGCAACAAAGGTACTATCCAGATTTAGCGATCGCTGCTTTGCGAGCGCTGAAATCAGCTCCCCGTCCAGCTCAATATACCGCGCCTTGATATCCGCGCATTTTTTTCTATAGCTTTCCACTCTCACTGATTCAGCCCAAAATGCCAACCAAAGTGCCGCGCTTCTGGGCGTGCAGACATGCGTATCAAAGTCGTTTTCAATTAAAGCATTTAGATTTTCCAAAGGTGTTGCAGTGGGAGAAATTACCTGCCGCCGTTGCTGATCATACTCTTCGGCCAAGTAATCAAGGGCCGCAAGTATCACACCTTCTTTGGATTTGAAATGAAACGCGACCACACCAAAACTGCACCCAGCAGCCTTAGCAATCGCCCCCATTGTGATCCCCGTGAGCCCTTGTTGTGAAATTACATCCAATACCGCTCGAAGAATGCTGGACTGGCGTTGAAGCACCTTATCCTCACGCAATGTCGGCTTTGACTTCAACTCTCCATAAGAAGCTTTACTGTTCAATTAACTACCCTCATTAGACGGCTCATGAAGAATCGGCACCCCTCAAGTTTAACTTAATGCGCCCTACCACTGCTATTTAGCAAGCATACGCCCAACACGTCCCCGATTAGGAATTGCAGGAGTTGGAGCTAGATGTTGGTGACTCGTGACTTTTGATATACGAGCTTGTCAGCAACACACCCTGCCTAGTCCTATCTCAAAAATCCTCAAATTGCGGATCGAATTGACGCGCTCACTGAAGCATCGGATAGCGGACAATATGGCAATGCCTAGGAGAAATGAGGCGACGGCGATTCGCTTGCGTGATTCGCCTAGTCGACCTTCTGGCGTGACCTGAAAGCAGCCCATTCGCACGGCCAGCCCGAACGCTTCAAACGTAAACGCGAGCATTTCGGTTAGAAGCGAGGCCCCGGAGGTTCGCGGCTCCAAGGCCTCTATTTTCGCCTCCATCCCTTAATGGTTTGACGAACGTGATCAGGACATTACCAGCGTCGTTTTGATATTTCACTACGACTTTGGATAAACGTGTTCGATCAGCGACGTGTTTACCATGGACGCCGTTTCAACAGGAGGACTGCAAATGGATCTGAAATTCAGTCACGTAGATGTACTGGTCAAGAATCTCGACGAAGCCTGTGCCTACTACGCGCAAATACTCAACGCCAGTATCTCCAAAACGCTCGTCTGGGAACGAGGCGGTCTGCATGTGCGCTACGCGATTGCGCTGATGGGCCAAGAGCGCTTCATGTTGGTACAGCCGTTGGCGGGGACCCTGAAAGAGCTATTGGATACGTCGGGTGAAGGGATTATTTACCGCCACTGCTACTCGACGCCGGACATCGAGAAAGCTTATGACGAATTGATGGCTGCAGGTGTTCAGCCAGAAGACGAAAATGGAAAGCCATTGGCTCGTGCGAACCTGCGATCCCCGTCTGGGGCACGCATCATTTGGTTGCCCAAACGCTTCGGTCACTTCTCTATTGAGATACTGGAAGATAAAGCGCTAGAGGCATTTATCGAGGCTGCGTTTTCCTGAGAAAAATCTGCAGTGGGCATGGGCGTCATGAGTACAATGCGCGCCCTTAATTGGCTAATGCTTTCCAATGAAAAAACTGCTTTCCGTAATAGCGCTGCTGACCTTCTCAGTAATCCCCCCCGCCTTCTCAAGCCCTCCATCGACCTTTTCCGAAGCCAAGGTCATCGCCAAGCAAAAGATCTACCTTGACCAGGCGAACAGTGCCATGGGCGAGCTGTATTGCGGCTGCAAATGGACATGGGTAGGTAAGTCGGGTGGTCGGATTGATGCTGAATCTTGCGGCTATCAAACCAGGAAACAACAGAGCCGAGCGGAACGGACTGAATGGGAACACATCGTTCCTGCGTGGACATTCGGTAACCAGCGCCAATGCTGGCAGAACGGTGGTCGAGAGCATTGTGTGGATGATGATCCCGTTTTCCGAGCCATGGAAGCTGATCTGTTCAACCTCTACCCATCTGTTGGGGAGGTGAATGGCGACCGTAGTAATTTCAACTACGGCATGACCTCCGGGATTGCGCCGCAGTACGGACAGTGCAAGACGCGGGTTGATTTTGAGCAACGTGCTGCGGAACCGCGTGACGAAGTCAAAGGGCTGGTCGCGAGGACAACCTTTTACATGTTCGACAGATACAAACTGAGCATGTCACGTCAGCAGCAACAGCTCCTGATGGCCTGGGACAAGCAGTACCCGGTTTCGGCTTGGGAAAAAGAACGGGATCGCCGTATCGCGGCAATCATGGGGCACTCCAATCCGTTTGTAACTGGCGAGCGTCGCTGGTCGCAAGGCTACAAGGCAGTTGGTGATGGGGTAGTTAGTGCCCTTCCCGTCAATCCTCCGCGAGTAGCAGCCCAGCAAACCCTGGCGAGCGCGACCGGTACAGGTGTGATCATCGGTAATCGGAAGAGCCAGGTGTATCACCTCTCAGTGGGGTGCCCTAGTTATGGCCAGGTGTCCGAAAAAAATCAGATCTCCTTCACGTCAGAATCTGAGGCCCAGGCAGCGGGATATCGAAAGGCCGGCAACTGCAAATAGTTGCTGCTTGTTGAAAGTCGGCCTTGCTAAACCGAGGCCGGCCCCCAAAATTAGACTGAGACATGCGTCCTTTTTTTGCGATTTTCATACTTGATAAAGCCATTCACCGCAGGCGATTGCAGCTAAGGCTTGGACGCGCCATCTTTCATCATCCGATGAGCTAATCGCTGGCTGCCAATTAGGAGTACAAAAATGCTTAGCCGTCCCGATAAAGACGCCCTCCGTGCGATGCTCGAATCGCAAGTACAAGAAAAGCTGCAGCACGACCCAGACGCGTTAACGACTTATGCAGCCAAGCCTGTACCAGAGCGTAAACCATACACCAGCAAACCCACGGTACAGGACAAAGCATTTCATAAAGAGCTCGAGCAGATGCGTGCGGACGCTGAAGCTGGAGTAATACACACGCCTAAGTGCGAGTCTGAGGATGGATCCGCTCCTAGCCTTAGACTTGATGATTACCCAGGCCTGTAAAAAGTGCTGCTGAGAATTTACAGGCGGGAACGGCTTGCCGACTGAACGTAACGGAGACCACACGTGATAAAGCCACCTGTGAAAATCATGATCGAAGAATGGGATGGTGACGGTGCGATTCGAATTCCCGATGAAGCATTGCAGGAGCTCGAGCTTGATGTTGGCGACTCGCTGTATTTGATAGAGGAATTTGTCGGCAACACGCGGTGCCTAGTCCTATCAAAAAAGCCTCAAATCGCGGATCGAATAGACGAGCTCACTGAAGCCTGGGATAGCGGGCAGCCTGGTAACGCCGAGGAGAAATGAGCAGTCAGGCAAAAGGTTCAGCACTACCCTGTATCAGACCAATGTGCCCTTATTCCTGTCCTTTAAGTCACGAGCCTCAGTCACTTCTCAAACCATTCCCGACGGTTTACTGAACGCCTCAATGTAGTCCTTCGCGTTAGGCCAGCAATATCGACAATCCGATCTGGTTTTAGGGTGGTTCAAAGCAAAAATCTAGCCGCGACATACGTCGCGAAGAAGCGATTTCTCCTGCCATGCGTGTGAGTCTGACTGCGCTCCTCCGCCATATTCAACTTCTTAAAGCTCTTGAAGGTAGTAGATATGGACAAAAGCAATGGCAAAGCAACGAGTCGATAGCCCAAAAATCTGTTGAAAAAATGAAGCCCCGGAGGTTCGCGGCTCCAGGGCTTCTATTTGCGCCTCCATCCTTTAATGGCTCGACGAACGTGGCCAGGACGGTCGCGGTAGGGACGGCAGTTACCTGCCGCCCCCCGCACAGATCCGTACGTGCGGAACTACCGCATACGGCTCCTGCCTCGGGTATGTGACGCGAAGCGATCCTCAGGGTAAGGATGTGCATTTCTAGGTCTAGGTATGTAGAGGTCGGCAAGGCGTCCGTAGCGTGACCATTGAAGCCGATGACGCTGGCTGCGACGTTTGAGGGCTTGCCGCCATAGACGGCAGACCGCTGAACGAAAACCACCAAGGCGTATCAGGTTTCCCGGCACCGCGTGGTAATTGAAGTAGCCCCTGACCACCCGAGTAAGCCATTGCCCATGAGCCCGGATGGGCTCATGACGTCGGCGCTTCAGCTCATTCCGAATAGCCAGCAGCGTCGCACGCATTCGCTTCTTGACCGTCAGTCGCAGTATTTGAAAACCACCGCTTCTGTTGGTACTGCAACAGTGCGTGAAGCCCAGGAAGTCAAACGTCTCCGGTTTACCTAACCCTCGCTTCCTACAATTTCTCGCAGCAAAACGACCAAACTCAATCAGCCGTGTCTTCGAGGCGTTGAGGGATAAACCGAACCTGGCCAAGCGTTCCTCCAACTGCACCAGAAACTGCTGAGCCTGCCATTGCGACCTGAAACCCACCACGCTGTCGTCCGCGTATCGCACAACAATCACATCGCCACGGGCATGCCGCTGGCGCCACTGCCTTGCCCACAGATCCAGCACGTAGTGAAGATAGATATTCGCCAACAATGGCGAGATCACTGCGCCTTGGGGAGTCCCCTTGGTCGCAGCCACCCTACGGCCATCCTCCATAACACCCGCTTGGAGCCATTTGCAGATAAGCCCGAGCAGGCGCCGGTCTGCAATCCGGTGTCCCAGAAACATCAGCATCCATTCATGGTCGATCTCATCAAAGAACGACGTGATATCCGCATCCAATATCCAGTTTACCTTCTGGCCCTTCAGCGCGACCGTCAACGCATCCAGCGCATCATGCTGGCTGCGTCCCGGCCGAAACCCGTACGAGAATCCCAGAAAGTCCTCTTCATAGATCGCATTCAGAACTGTAACGACTGCCTGCTGTACGATCTTGTCCTCCAGAGAGGCAATGCCCAACGGGCGTTGCCTGCCATCGGCTTTGGGAACGTAGACCCGCCGCGATGGCGTTGCCCGATAGGCTCCACTGTGGAGCCTTGCGTGCAAATCGGTTACCCGCTGGAGAAGACCTTCTTCATATTCTCGCCACGACATGCCGTCCACCCCCACCGCCGCATCGCGGCGAAGCGCATAAAAGCTCTGCGCCAATAACTGCGGTGTAATGTGGTGCAGCAATGCCGTGAACTGCATGCCCTTGTTCCTTCGGGCTGCTTCACGTACACCTTCAAGTCCCATCGACGCGCAACTGATCCGGCTCAGTGTCCGGGGCGCGGGGGGCGTGTCGGTGTTTCCCTTGGCTACGTCCCTTTCCTCCACTACCTCCGCCGGGCCAGGCCCTTTGTTCGATGGCTTCTCAGGTACTACGGACGTATCCGACTTCTCAGCGACGTGAACAGCAGGGTTACGGCTTTTGGCCTTTCCTGCTCCGCCCGGTGCTTGTGCACTGGGCGCCGCTGAGATCTCCCAGTTTCTGTGCGGTGGACTTCCCGACGTGCACAGGGTCTCCGACCGCGCGGGATCAGAGCATGACTGGCGTATAACGCCATGCTCCGTGTTGCCTTCTGCTTCGCTTAACAGCATCGGCATCCCGAATTCCTGATTACGCGGCTCAATGGCTGGCCCATCGGTTTCCCCTGTCAACGCTTCACCCTGCACCTCACGGTGCAACGTGCATGACTCGGGGTCTGGTTGATTCGCCATTTCTTACCAGTATCGAACTTTCATCGACTATCCTCCGCCAGCTTTAACTGGCGCACTAAGCGTCTGGCGAACTCACCTTCCGAACTCCTGCATTAAGGCCGATGGTGTCCGCCTAATTTTTAGCGGACGCGATCACCCTTATTGCTAGGATTTCCATGCGCCAACGAAGCTCTTATTCCAAACCCTTTAAAACTCAGGTAGTGCAGGAATGCCTCCAACCTGGCGCCACGGTTTCGAGCGTCGCCATCAGCCACGGTATCAACGCCAACGTCATCCGCAAGTGGCTGCCTATTTACCGCGACAAGCGCGCAGCATCGCTGCCAGCATTCGTACCCCTGCAACCGATGCCCAAGCGTCACGTTGATGAGGTGGTAGTTATCACGCTGCCGCTGGGCGACAAATCCATGACGGTCAAATGGCCGGTCTCCGACCCGGACGGCTGCGCCCGCTTCATTCGCAGCTTCTCGCAATGATACGCATCGACGCTATCTGGCTCGCCACCGAGCCCATGGACATGCGTGCCGGCACCGAAACAGCACTGGCCCGTGTTGTCGCGGTATTTGGTGCGGCGAAGCCGCACTGCGCCTATCTGTTTGCCAACCGCCGCGCTAACCGAATGAAAGTTCTCGTACACGATGGCGTGGGCATCTGGCTTGCAGCACGGAGATTGAACCAAGGGAAATTCCATTGGCCTGGCACTCATCGCGGCCTGGAAGTCGAACTCGACGCTGAACAACTGCAAGCGCTGGTGCTCGGTTTGCCATGGCTGCGGGTTGGCTCTAACGGCGCAATTACATTGATTTAGCCTCGGCTTTCAGCTGTGGCAGGGTAGGCTGCTTTGGTAAAATCCACGGCATGACTTCCTCGCCCAATCTCGACCACATGACGCCTGAACAACTGCGCGCCCTCGCTGCGCAGTTGCTGTCGAAGGTCGACACCATGGGCCGAAAGATTCATCGTGACGAGACGATCATCGAGCAGCTCTCTCACGAAATCGCGATCCTTAAACGGCACAAGTTTGCCAAGCGCAGCGAGCAAATAAGCCCGGCGCAAGGCAGCTTGCTGGATGACCTGCTCAGCACCGACCTCGAAGCCATCGACGCCGAGTTGAAAGCACTTCGTCCCGCCCCGGCGCCCGACAAACCCAGTCAGCAGCCCAAGCGTGCTCCGTTGCCTGCGCAGTTCCCACGTACCGTAATCCGTCATGAACCGGAAAGCACTCAGTGCGCCTGCGGCTGCCAACTTCAGCGTATCGGCGAAGACGTCAGCGAGAAACTGGATTACACGCCGGGCGTGTTTACCGTTGAGCAACATGTGCGTGGGAAGTGGGCCTGTCGTCAGTGCGAAACTCTGACCCAGGCGCCGATACCGGCACAGGTGATCGACAAGGGCATTCCCACTGCCGGGCTGTTGGCCCATGTGATGGTGGCCAAGTTCGCCGACCATCTTCCACTTTATCGGCAAGAAAAGATCTTTGGCCGAGCTGGCCTGGCCATCCCGCGCTCAACGCTAGCTCAGTGGGTAGGTCAAACCGGCGTGCAACTTCAGCCGCTGGTGGATGCGCTGCGCAAGGTGGTGCTGGCTCAGCGAGTCGTTCATGCCGATGAAACTCCTGTAAAGATGCTGGCGCCCGGCGAGAAGAAAACGCACCGCGCCTATGTTTGGGCTTACTGCACCACGCCGTTCTCGGCACTGAGGGCCGTGGTTTACGACTTCAGCCCCAGCCGTGCTGGCGAGCATGCGCGTAACTTCCTTGGCACGTGGAGTGGCAAACTGGTCTGCGATGACTTCGCGGGTTACAAGGCCAGCTTCGAACTGGGTATCACCGAAATTGGCTGCATGGCCCACGCCCGCCGCAAGTTCTTCGACCTGCATGTGGCGAACAAAAGCCAACTGGCCGAACGGGCACTGCGCTCAATCGGCGGCCTGTACGATGTCGAGCGGCAAGCCAAGGAATTGAGCGATGAAGATCGCAGGCGATTACGCCAGGAAATGGCGGTGCCCATCGCTGGGAAGTTGCACGAATGGATGCGGGCTCAACGCGAGCTTGTGCCTGAAGGGTCGGCTACGGCCAAGACTTTGGACTACAGCTTGAAACGCTGGGTAGCGCTGACGCGCTACCTAGATGATGGTGCTGTGCCCATCGACAACAACCCGGTGGAAAACACGATCAGGCCGTGGGCACTTGGGCGTTCCAATTGGCTGTTCGCCGGATCGCTGCGGAGCGGCAAACGGGCTGCGGCAATAATGAGCTTGATTCAGTCGGCACGCATGAACGGGCATGATCCGTTCGCGTACCTCAAGGATGTACTGACGCGGTTGCCGACACAAAAGGCCAGCGCGATTGACCAACTACTACCGCATCGATGGGCACCGGGCTCTTAATAGCCATTAGTCAGACGCTTCTGAATCTAATGGTGTCGATGTGGGTGTTTGCCATGCGGGTTGTTTGCCGTCCTGGCTGTCGAAAATGCGTCGGGCCTTGCGGAAATCCTCAACGTTTTCGACAACCCAAGTCCAGATAGGGGACATGCGGATCAACAGCTCCATCCCCAACGGCGTCAGCTCGTACTCAACGCGTGGGGGAATTTCACCAAATTCCCGCCGAGCTACCAGGCCATCCCGCTCCATAGAGCGGAGCGTTTTCGTCAGCATCCGCTGAGTCACACCAGTCATCTGCCTTTTTATTTCGGCATGGCGCATCGTGCCGTACACCCCCAAGGCATGCAGGATACCTAACGACCAGCGGCTCCCTGCGTGAGCAAGCACCTCCCGCCTGACGCCATCATCATCTTCTCTAAGCGTCCGGCAGATTGTCTCTGCCTGGCTGAGAACATCCTGATTGGTCATTTCATTCTCTGGTATCACAGGTGTGCCTTCTTACGAACGTCGCCTAATCGTGCAAGCATCTGTTCATCTTACAGGCAACAGGTCTCAGGAGAAATTATGACCGAAGTGACCCAGTTTTCCCCACAATCCATTCTCGTTCTAGGCGCCGGTGAGCTTGGGCTGCCGGTTCTGCGCAATCTTGCGCGAGTAGCAAAGCGCGCGCCCGGTTCCACAATCAGCGTCCTGCTCAGGGATTCGACCATCAACACTCAAGTGCCCGAGAAAAAGGTCGAAATCGATGAGCTTCGGGGCCTCGGCATCCAGATGGTGGCCGCAGACCTCGTGAATGACTCAATCGATCAGCTGGCTGAAGTATTCGCACGTTTCGATACCGTAATAGGCTGTGCAGGCATGGTTGCAGGCCGGGAAACCCCGATGAAACTGGCTACCGCTGCTCTGAAGTCCGGTGTGAAGCGCTACTTCCCGTGGCAGTTTGGTGTCGACTTCGAGGTAATCGGTCGGGGCAGTCCTCAGGATCTGTTCGATGCTCAGCTTGATGTTCGCGAATTGCTTCGTGCCCAGGATAAAACTGAATGGGTAATCATCTCGACGGGAATGTTCACCAGCTTTCTGTTCGAGCCTGTATTCGAGGTTGTGGACTTCGAAAACGATACCGTGAACGCACTAGGCAGTCTTGAGACCAGCGTGACGCTCACGACTCCAGACGACATTGGTGCACTGGCAGCGGAAATCGTCTTCTTCAAACCTCGCTTCCGCAATCAGATTGTGTACCTCTCGGGAGACACAGTGACGTACGGAGAGGTTGCGAGCCTCCTCGAACGTGTACTGGGCCGCCCGTTCAAACGTAACGTGTGGACTGTTCCGTACTTGCTCCAAGAACTGGAGAAAGACCCAACGCATCACATCAAGAAGTACCGCGCTGTGTTCGCCCAGGGCAGAGGCGTGGCCTGGCCTAAAGCAGGCACTTTCAACGCGCAGCAGTCGATTCAAGTCACGACCGCTGAGGAGTGGGCCCGGGCAAATCTGGCAACCTCATCGGCACAAGGGCAGTAGCAAGAACGAACATTCTCGCGCTGGGAATTGACCTGCTAAAAAGCCCTCAGTCTGATAATGGGCGCTGATGACCGAAGCTAAGGCGCGGAGTACGGGTAATCCAAGACAACCGAATCTTTATCTTCTCCGCACCATCTGTCGAGGTCTGAGGCGTCCCACTTCACTACTTCTTGAGTTCTCTAAGCGCGGGATTCCGAACTACGGTGACTTACCAAGCGCTTACTAAAGCCTTGCAAATGAGCGTGGTTTTGAGGAACACAGGGGAAAATCGTGTGGTCAAGGTGTGGCTACCGGGCGCTTACGCCAGGACATTACCAGCGTCGTTTTGATATTTCACTACGACTTGTGAGCGTGAATTCCATTTTGAATAACTTATCGTTTGATCACGTAATGGATCGTGCGGCATACCGGACGAACGACGCGCCTTTACCCCTTCTTTCTGCCGTCTGTAGTGTGAAGCATCACCATGACAAACCGACTTCGCTCGGACGAAGAGATCGATGGAACTCAACAGCTAATGAAAAAAACCGCAACAGTCGTAACATGTTGCGGTGCGTTAAACCCTGCAAAGCACGCGAAAGAGATTTAAAGTATGAGCGAATACGTTTTCGCACTGCTTTACTCTTACTCCAAAATAGCATGAGTTTTATGCTCGCAGTGAATTTAGGATTCACCTCAATATTTTCTTTCCGCTAAGCCAGATCAAAGTACTTTATAATTTGTAAAAATTGTAATTCGGACGCAGTGATAGATCACCACCGCGTCTTGTACACTATCGGTAAGCAATGTCAGCGATTATCGAGCCGCCCAAGAGTTGAAACGTTGCTCCAGTTGCTCGCCATAATCCGCCCAGAAAGCGGCATTCACGTGAAGTTGTTGCGACAGATTCGCGTCTGCTGTTGGCAGAGAGTCCCGCCGTTCAGTAGGCAGTAATTTTAGGGCATAAATGTTAACCGGGCCGTAGCTAACTTTCTCGGAGAATGCTTTTTGCTGCTGAGATGCCAGCGTGAAATCAATGAATTTCTTGGCTTCAGCAACGTTTTTAGATCCCTTAGGAATCACCCAGGCATCCATGTCGTAAATCCCACCGTTCCAAACAATACGCAGGTTACTATCTTTTTGTACTGCGCTAATCCGACCATTCCAAGCGGAGCTCATGACAACATCACCTGCGGCCAGAAACTGCGGCGGTTGAGCACCTGCTTCCCACCATTGAATACTTGGTTTGATCTCATCAAGTTTACGAAATGCGCGATCTTGGCCTTCTTTGGTTGCTAACACGGTATACACATCAGCTGCAGGCACACCATCAGCCAACAGTGCAAACTCTAAGGTGTTGAGCGCTCCTTTTCTGAGGCCCCTCTTCCCTGGAAACTTTTTCAGATCCCAGAAGTCCGCCCAACCAGTAGGCGCTACTTTCAATTTATCCGCGTTATAGGCGAGCACTGTCGACCACACAAAGAAACCCACGCCACAGGTGTTCAAAGCCTCAGGCAGTAGCTGCTGAGCGACTGAAGGATTCGGGCTGAATTCCTCAAGCAAGCCCTCATCACAGGCGCGGCTCAAAACAGGCATTTCCATCTCCACCACATCCCATGTGACGGTACCTGTGTCTACCATTGCTTTGATCTTGGCCATCTCGCCATTGAACTCACCGGCAATAATCTTGGTTCCCACTTCATCGGTATATGGCTTATAGAACGCAACGGCCTGGGCCTCCTTGTTAGCTCCTCCATGGGACATAACAGTGATGTCTGCCATGGCATACTGGCCAAAAAATGGTGCTGAGGCTAATGCGAGGGTGAGCGCGAGCTTATTATTCATTATTTTCTCCGCAAATGAGGTTGGGCACCGGAGCC
This sequence comes from Pseudomonas sp. Pseusp16, assembly GCF_047324915.1. Taxonomy (NCBI): domain Bacteria; kingdom Pseudomonadati; phylum Pseudomonadota; class Gammaproteobacteria; order Pseudomonadales; family Pseudomonadaceae; genus Pseudomonas; species Pseudomonas sp. Pseusp16. The sequence continues at coordinate 2,790,614 of NZ_CP168522.1, forward strand.
CAAGTCGCTGAATGCAAGTCGAGTGTGTGCACCCTTCGCAGTGTTGACCACCAGACGGAAAACAAAATTGGTGGTATGCGATTTATAAAATCGTATGAACGAGGGATCTACCTAGAGGGATTAGGAATCAGATAACACTTGCTAAGAATTTGCTATTCCACGCCAGAGAGCCACGGGGGCATAAAGACATCTTGAGAATATTAAAATATGCCGGGTGCCACCCAGGCCTCCAAAGACCGGCAGGCTGTCGTAAGTGCGATCAATTGGGCCACACCAGGAGTGGGGTGGTTGGTTCATCGTTGAGTTCCGGATTGGTGCGGCGGAAATCGCGCTCGGTGTCTTCGCTAAAATTTGGATCGTTGGCATACCCCCCACCCACGCGGCTGGCGTAACTAATCATCCCGGTATTCTTGCCGAATGCTATACGGGCATCCTTAGTGATACGGTAGTAATTAACCATGAGCTGGGAGTCGGTAATTGCCTCTCCACTTGTCTAACCATTTTTTTGCAGTCGATCCGGGATAGGCGAAGTGGCAACTATCGTGCTTGTAACCGAAGAATTGTTCGGCGCAGTTCAGGGATTTGGGCAGCCCACGCATTGCGGGCAAGCACGAGGCGGTTGGCAGTGATCGAACCCTTAGGAGTCTTTAGGACTGCTGGAGCCGAGCGATCGAGGCTGTCCATCGAGGTGTTCTCGAAAATTTTAATGCCCTTTTCAAGCGCTACCCGGCGCAGACCGCGAACCAGTCTATCGGGTTGTACTGTGGCATTGCTGACTTCAAGTACGCCTTCAAGGGACTCAACGGTCACATGACTGAATGGCATTATTACAAAGTCATGGCCGATGCAGGAGAGGTGCTCCTCAGGAAGGTAGGCTTCACAGAAGAGTATCGACTGAGGCTATAGCTTTTTCAAGGTCCAGGGTCGGCAGCGAAATCTAAAAGAATGCACAGTTGGCACCTCTTGAGGTGTATACGGAAATCATCGGGTACGATGATGTACGATTGCACCCGTACACGTATGTCGTGGATGTAAGGAGATATCACAGTGGCGACCGGGGAACATATGATGCTCCACGTTGACACCAAGCTGCGGAAGGCAAGCCCTATGGAGCCATATATGCTAAATGCGATTGTTGAAGCGTCCAAGACGCTGACGCCCGCACTACAACCGAAAGGGCTCGGATTGCCATTTGAAATATTGGTGCCGCCTAGCGTCTCTCAGGGGAATTCGGCCTGCTGATCGGTCCTCCCTGCTCACCTACACACGATTGCCTAGGGCTGCGATTCTGCGGCTATGTCCATTGAACGCAACGCAATCCAAAACTCGACCACGCCTTCCGTGTCGTCCAACGATCGCCCGGTGATTTCCTCAATCCGGTGCACACGATAAATCAACGTCTGCTTGTGAACATTGAGAATCTGCGAGGACTTTTGCCACGAGCGATTCTGCTCCAGGAACACCCGCAAGGTATGGATGAGCTGACTTCCGTTTTGAACATCGTAGTCAACTAGACTGCCAATGACCCGACGATACATTCTGTTGGCTTGCTCGAGATCACCGGGCAGCCAGAACGCTTCGTCCAAGGCACTGCCGTATTCAACGATTTGCCGTGTCGGTGTCGAATGGGCAAGCGCTAGACGGGCCTCCCGTAGCGCCTCTTGCACCCTGAGCCCCGTTCCCAGCACAGCGCTTACTCCCATGCAACATCCCAAAGCCGCTTGTAGTGGTTGGCACGCGGCAGGATTTGTCAGCAAGATCACGAGCTCATCACCGGACTGCCGGACTAGCAACTTCAAGCTCTGCCTACTCAGCTCCAGCTGCCAGTTGTTTGGTGCCTCATGCTCTAATCGGGCAAGAACAAGATGGGCGGTTCCAGGTGGACAATCCAATTGCTCCAGCCGCTCGGATGCAGCTCGCTCGGTAAGCCTATTGTTCAGAAGATCATCCACGAGCTCAGAACCCAATCGAAGCATCCGCTCGTGCTCGCTCTGAAGGCGCTCCAGTTCGATCGCCAGAACTGAGGCAATGTGGTGGAGGATGCCGTAATCAAGCAGCTGACCACCCGTCGCAAGGATGGCGCACTGTGGCAGAGCTGGTAGCGCCATAACCAATGCTTCGCTTTCACCGGTATTACAGCGTGTTAGATCGTAGGTGAGTCGTACACGGGAGCTGAGAACTTCGCGCCATTGCTCAGGCAGCGGCGCAAGTCCCTCTTCCCAAGGCCCTAAGGTGTGAGTGTCAAACAGGTACAGGTCTGCCATGACATCGGCTGAGAGCCTTAGCAAAAGACCATCCAGGCCGAGATGCCGTAGCCCGATCCTTGCGCTCTCATAAAGCCGTACAACAGCTCTTCGGCGCTGATCTTCGTTCTGTTGCCTTGCATCCAGAATGGCTTTCGTGACCGCAGAAAATGGCACGGAGTAATGAGTGATCAGTACTGGAAAACCTAACAGCGATGCTTGGTCACGCAGGCCCGAGATGTCTTCCGGGGCTTGCATGTTCTCACCGATCATCATGCCTGCCACTTTGGCTTCGGAGAGTCTAGTGACGTATGCACGTTGCTGCTCGGCATCAGGAGGTATACCAATGCCTGTGGTCATCAGCAGGTCACCCTCCCCGAACCACTCGCTTGGGTCAGACAGTTCGCATACGTGGGCCCATCGCAAGGTTCGCAGCGCACCTTCCGCGCCGGTCAGTAAGCGAGTGCGCAGCGATACGTTGTCGATGATGTCCTGGATACTGAAAGGCATAGTAATGGGCTGCCAAGCTGAGCCTGCAGAAACGCCCAGCGGCGTAGATGACTTGTAGCCACCAACGCCGTTAGGTTCCGCCCCCACCCTATCAGTGACGCCCTGCGAACGTCGAGCCAGAAAAGTGCTTGGGGAATTCAATTATGTCGCCATGCTCAGCGACGCAGATTGTTGCAGGGATCGACCTTTGGTTTCCGGAGCCCAGGCCAAGCAAACGAAGAAGGCAAGCAGGGTTACACCGGCACCGATCATCAAAGTCGCTTGCAGACCGATCGACTCGATACTGATTGGAGTCAGGTAGGTACCGGCTGCAGCTCCTATGCGACTGATACCCACCGCTACGCCGACAGCTGTAGCGCGAACGGAGGTGGGAAACAGTTCGTTGGGGTAGATCCACTCCAGGATGCTTGGCCCACCCGATACGAAGGCGTAGAACGCGAAGGCGCCGATGATGAACCAGGGCGGGGCATCCGCCCAAAGACCTAGGACGAACAACGGGATCGCCATCAACGCGAACGGCACCAATACCATGGGACGACGACCCCATGTTTCCACGAGCTTCAGCGCTGGAATCACCCCGACTGCGAACAGTGTGGCGATCAACAGTTCGCCCAACGTCGACGCGTTTGTGCCTTTGATGCCGGCGGATATCAGGATCATTCCACCAAAGGTGTATAGCACGTACTGAGGGGTAATCTGAGCAAAATAAAGCACGCCACACATGATGGTGCGTTTGAGGTAGCCACCCGAAGAAATCATTTTCAGATCTGCGAGCATGGAGCGTGGTCGCCCTCCATCATTGAGCTGATCAATATCATATTGAGTGATCTTTACGGACTTGCCGTAGACCTTGCGAATGACCTCTTCCGCTTCATGCACACGACCCTTGCTGGCCAGCCAGCGTGGTGATTCGGGAATACCACGACGCATAATCACGACTATCAAGCCGACCACAGCACCGCTGAACAACATCCAGCGCCACAACGAGTGGTCGCCACTAAAGTTGACCACTAGGTAGCCCACCACGAACGCCGTCATCGCACCTACTGACCAAGCTAGGCCAGACAATCCGATCATGAAGCCGCGACGCTTCGAGGGTGTGAACTCAGTAAGCAACGAGGTCGCGATGGGATAGTCCGCACCGACCGCCAAGCCTATGACGAATCGCAACAAGATCAACTGCCAAGCATCAGTCACAAAAGCGCTCAGACCGCACGCGATGATGAGTACAGTCAAATCCAGCGCATACATGGTCTCGCGACCGATCCGGTCTGTGACCGCACCGAACACCGTCGCGCCAAAGAAGATACCCAGCAATGAAGCTGCACCAATGAGTCCGGTTTCAACAGGCGTAGCTGGAATGTCATTGGCAAAACCGATTAGGGCGATGCCGATCAGGCTGAGGATGTAGCCGTCCAAGAATGGGCCACCGCAGCAGGCAAGAAGTAATTTGCGGTGAAACTTTGAGACAGGAGAATTTTCGATTATATCGAATACACTCATATAAAGACCTTTCTTATTAAACTTATGGAGGTGTCAAAGGCAGTCAGCCAACGATGAAGTAGTGCTTGGTGACCGTTTCCTCGATCTCCCAAACACCGGTTGTATTTGGCGCGAAGTACACGGCGTCCCCGGCCTGGAAGTGGATGGCCTGACCATCGTCAGGCGTGAAAATTCCTTTGCCGCTGATGAAATAGCTGTATTCAGCCTGAAGCACCTGACGCCGCCATGCACCGGGCGAGCATTCCCAGACACCCAGCGAAAAACGCGGGTCTTCAACTACCTCATCAATGGCGAGACGGGATTGGGAAATCAGATCACCGAGAGGCTGAGCAACTGGTGCATGCGCGGAAAATGGAGTATCTGCAGTAAGGCGTTTAACAATTGGGGTCATGCTGTTGGCTCCTGTATGGTCAGGCTTTATCTTCAAGTCCGGCTGGGGCAAGCCCGGCCAGCATGCGGTCAATAATGGAAGGTTGAGCGCCGCTCATTTCTGCGCGCTCTTTGCGGATGACGGCGTTTCGGACGAGGCTGCCACCCAGGTAACGGAATGGCTCCCGAGGAAAGGTTTTGCAGCGGCGGTTAACCAGTGGGCAAGTACTCCATTCATCCTTGATCCCGAGTGCAAGGCTTGCGAGGATGCGCCCACCGAGTCGACTGGGCCCGACTCCATTACCGCTCCAGCCAATGCCGTAATGGATGTTCTGGGTGCCGGCTAGAGTGCCGAACAACGGCAGGCTGTCGTAAGTACGATCGATTGGCCCTGACCAACCATTCGTAAGCTGAGTCGAAGCCAAGCCTGGATAGGTACGGCGGAAGTCAGCCTCGGTCAGCTCGATGCTGTCCTGGTGCTGGCTGAACGTGTCATCAATTCGCGAACCATAAGCTAAGGCACCTGTGCCCTTGCCAAATGCGATGCGACCATCACGAGTAGTGCGGTAGTAGTCGACCATCAACTGCGAGTCGGTGATCGATTGCTGCCCCGTCCAACCCATCTTTTCCAGCTTCGAAGGAATGGGTTCGGTAACCACGATCGAGCTGTTCACCGGTACGATCAGCTTTGCCAACTCGGGAATGGCCGCCGCCCAGGCATTGGTGGCCAGCACAACGTTATCCGCGCTGACAGAGCCCGAGTTGGAGGTCAGGCGCACCGTTCTGCCTGGTTCTATGCAAATGACCGGCGTCTGTTCGTAGATGCGGATCCCGGCTTCCATTGCAACTTGCCGCATGCCACGAACTAGCGCACCCGGCTGCACCGTGGCGTTGCTGCGCTCATAAACCCCGGCAAGGTGCACATCGGAGCCAGTCATTTTGGCAACAGCACCCGCCGACAACCGCTCGAAGGGCTCGACACCAAGGCGAGCGCAGGTCTCAAGCGTCCCATTCCAGCTATCAATATGAGCCGGCGTCGTCGCCGTCCAGAGCCAGCCTTTACGTGTGTAGTGCGCATCGATCTGATGCTTTTCGCAAAACTCGCCTAACTCAGTGATGGCGTGCTCGGCGGCGTTTGCCAGGAAGAGCGCCTGTTCCTTGGAACAGAAGTTCAGCAGCGAGCCAATCTTAGGCCACCAGGACATTACGAAGCCGCCATTACGACCGGACGCCCCGCCACCGCAAATATCCTGCTCCAATACAACGACATCGATGTTGGGTTCGCGCTCTTTGAGCGTGAGAGCCGTCCACAGACCAACGAAACCGCCACCGACGATTGCAATGTCGGCAGAGTATTCGCCATTAAGGGGGGATGATGGTTGGAGATCTTCCTCCAGACTCTGTAGCCAGTAGCTACGTGTCAGAGGGCGAGAAGACGCCAGGCGCATGGGAGAACTCCACTGTGTTGTTTTGCACAGTTTCCCCTCGTCTACAACGGCCTCACCATTGAGCGTTATTAGGAAGATGATACGAGGCCTTCATAACATCAGACGAAACAGAATCTGGAGCACCAACAAGGCCAATGCGCAATAACCCCAGGCCAAATCGCAGTCGATTTTGTAGGTTCCTATGCGCGCCTTGATGATATCGACAGCCTCGTTGCCCATTTCCCAAAAAAGGCGAGCCTCATCCTCGGTCAATTTTTCACCTAGTGATTCAGCGCTTGTGGAGAACCCACCCAGAATCTGCCCCCCGTTACGCCCGCTAGCGCCCCACCCAATGCGAGCCGCCTCAAGCAGTATCACCCTATAGCCTCTTTCAGCCAAATGGAGAGCTGTAGAGACGCCGGAACACCCACCACCAATAACGCAAACATCTGCGCGCTCTTGCCCCATAAGTTCAGGGTACGTGACGTGTCCGCCCAGTGTGGCTGCATAATAGGTGGAGGTATGTTCATCATTTTCAACTGGTGCCTTGAGCAACATGACGGCATTCCTGTTTTGATCATTAGCAGATAGCAAGGCGGGGCATTTCACCTGCTAACGCAGCAGATATAAGCACCTTTAAAATGCTTCTTGGATGCAGCTACGCACTTCCTGCCCAGGCCGTGCGCAGCAGCATCATTAGAAATTAGATACGAATACGCTCACTTTTTGGATCATAGAGCGGAGCAAGTGATGCAACAGCCTCGACCCGCTTATCATTGATTTCGATTTCAAAGTGACAGTTACGAAGCTGCTCACCCGTAATACCGACCTCCAACTCGATTACGCCGAGCCCGACGGAAGCGCCTAAGGTATGACCGAAAGCACCTGACCGCATGTAACCCACATAATTACCATTGCAAAGGATGGGTTCTTGCCCATGAAAAAGCGGTTCAGGGTCTTTGAGCAGGAATTGCACGAGACGCTTTTTCAGAGGACCTTCCTCGCGTTGTTTTACTAGTACATCACGACCAATGAATTCGTCCTTGTTGAAGTCAACAACAAAGCTGAGCCCCACCTCCAGCGGGGTGTCGGTGTTGTCGATATCTACTCCGAAATCGCGATAACCCTTTTCCAAGCGGAGGCTTTCCAAGGCCATGAGACCAGCATGTACTAGCGGCGTACCTTGAGCCTCCACGCCATTGAGCAATGTGTCATAAGCGCAGTGGCTATATTCGGTCGGAATGTAAAGCTCATACCCCAACTCTCCCATGTACGTAACCCGGACCAGCAGAATGCGGGCATAACCGAGTTCAACCTCACAACTTGCCCTGAAAGGCAATGTCTCAGTCGATAGATCTGCCCCGGTCACTTTTTGCAGTACGTCACGAGACTTTGGACCCTGCAAGCTGAGTAACGTATAAGCAGAGGTCACGTCCGTAACCGTACAGATCTCTCCATTGGACGTGTGCTTCCGTAACCAGGAGAGAGTAATGCGCTGTAGCACATCGCCGGTAACTAGCATGTATTCCTGTTCGGAAAGTCTTGTAATCGTCAGATCAGAAACGATGCCGCCTTGGGAGTTCAACCATTGAGTGTAGATGTTTCGACCCACCGGAATCGAAACAGAGTTTGCACTGACACGATTAAGAACCTTTTCTGCGTCCGGTCCTTGAACGATGAATTTCCCCATGAACGATTTATCGAACAGTGCCACTGCATCGCGAGTGGCACGGTGTTCAGCTTCAGAATATTTGAACCACTTCTGCCGTCCAAAGCGATACTCAACTTCCGGCATTTCGCCGTCCTGGCTGAACCAATACGGCATTTCCCAACCACTCAGTGTTACAAAGTAAGCACCTCTAGCAGCGTAACGGTCGTGCAATGCCAAGCGGCGCACGCCCCTCGCACTCTTATGCTTGTAATTGGGCAATGAAGCGTGGCTGAACGTATAGCCAAGGGCGCTAGGAATGCGATCAGCAAGGAATGAACGCGTCGATTCATGTCGAGGCGTACGCGCGAGGGTGACGCCGGTCATGTCCTGAGAGGCGTTACCGAACACTATTTGCTCGGCCACCAAACGCCCCATGCCACCCGCAGATAGAATACCAAGTGAATTCAATCCACTTGCAACGTAGAGACCATCAACCTCAGGAGCCTCGCCCATCAGGAAGGACCCGTCGGGAGTAAAGCTTTCTGGCCCACAGAAGAATGTCCGAATTCCGGCGTCATTCATAACGGGGAATCGTTCGAACGCTTTTTCCAAGAACGGAGTCATCCGGTCCCAATCAGGCTGAAGGTGCAGAAAACTTGCATTGTCTGCGATCCCTTGCGGAGACCATACAGCTCCTTGCGGTTCGAAGAGGCCAAACAGCAACCCTCCGTTCTCCTCTCGAACATATGAATACGTATCAGGATCTTCCACCACAGGAAGATTAGGGTGAGCGCCCTCAATGTCCTCGGTAAGGAGGTAGTAGTGCTCTGCGGCTTGTAACGGGACAGAGACGCCGAGCTTCGCTCCAAGCTGACGTGACCACATGCCGGCAGCCAAAATTACCACCTCGGACGTAATGTCACCCAGATTGGTTTTTACCCCTGTCACGCGTTGGTTCGTCACGATGACGTCTTGAACCTGGACGTCCTCGAAAATGCGCACCCCATGCATCCGAGCCCCCTTAGCCAAAGACATCGTCACGTCAACAGGGTTGGCGCGGCCATCTGAAGGGGTGTAGCTGCCAGAGACAAGTCCAGCCGTTTCGATCAGTGGAAACAGCTCTTTGATCTCATCTGGACCCAGCTCGAATTTATCAAGACCCTGGGAGCGCGCGAAATTAATCTCACGGCGCTGGACCTCTCTACGAGTTGCATTAGTAGCGATGTGCAGGTGACCAATACGCTTGAAGCCTGTAGACAATCCCGTCTCAGCCTCAAGGTTCTCGTAAAGCTTGCGTGTGTACTGCTGCGACCAGAGCAACGTTTCGCATGACATACCGGCAGAGGCGATTAGCCCTGCCGCATGCCATGTGGTCCCGGAGGTCAGTTGATCCCGCTCTAGAAGAACGATGTCGGTCCAGCCTAGCTTGGCAAGGTGGTAGGCAATGCTGGTACCCATGGCGCCGCCGCCGATGATGACTGCACGGGCATGGGGAGGAAGAGAACGAGACATGTTGGGCACCTGTGAACAAAAAACCATGTGTGTTCATGAACATTAACCAAATAATGTTCACATGACAACGTTGATTGTTTGCTCACTCAGGCCATAATCATCCGATGCACCGATGGCACTTCCGATGCGCTAGTCATGGCCCTGCCGTCTTTGGACAATTGCTCGATACTCGCAACTGGAGGAGACCTGATCGATTACGGATTACTGCATCACCTTGTCGCCGTACTAGGGATCGAACTCGAACGCTTGCAGGTGGAGCATGAGCGTGTGCTCAGAGTCGGCTCAGAATTGATCGATGAGCTGCTACAAGAACGCTTGACCGAGCGCTTTGCACAAGAGCGATTGGAACAGCTGAATTTCCCCCTTGATCAAGCGTGTCTTGTACTGGCGCGCCCTAAGACCGAGCTGGCGGCTCAATGGCCGTTACAGCTGCGCAGGGAAGGACTTGAGGTACTAATACGCAAGCAAGGGGGAGAGTTGATCTTGCTGCTGAAGGATCGCGCCGATGCACAGCTCTTGCAGCACCAGCTGCAATGCCCCCTAGGAGTGAGTAATGCTCTACTGAGAGGCCTGCGTACCGTAGAGGCACTGCGCGAGGCGCGATTGGCACTTGCGCACGGACCCAAGAGCGGCCGCTGGTTTTCTATGCCGAGGCGCAAGATGAGCAGTCATGGCTGCCTAGCACGCTGGATGAGGCGCGCAGGCTACACCGACGCGTGCTTGGCGCACTCGCTGACTACGACCTTCAACAAGGCGGACAGCTCCAGCACACGTTACGGGTTTTCTTGGAGCAGAATCGGGCTTGGCAAAAGTCTGCCCAGCGCCTGAATGTGCACAAACAGACGCTGGTATATCGGATTCGACGTATTGAGGAGATTACAGGTCGGTCTCTGGACCTGACAGAAGATGTCGCAATCCTACGGATTGCATTCTGCTCCGCCGAAATTGCGGGAATTTCTGGAGTCAGCGAATGATGACAAAACTTTTACGCACGGTTTCAATGATCTCCCAAGTCCCCTCACAGTTCGCAGGGAAAAATACTGCATCGCCGGCACGAAGCTCGATAGGCTCCCCCCATCAGGGGTAAAAATACAATGGCCAGCGATGAAATGGCTGAATTCCTTCGAGAGAATTTTCCGCCGCCAGCGTCCTGGGGAACACTCCCAACCCCCCGCGAGCACGCTGTCCTCTCCCTCGACGGCATGAGTGGAGGTCGCCGCGACCTGCGCGCCAAGCGGCTCAACTACTGGAACGGAAGCCGGTAATTCCATAGTGGCCGGAGCACCAAACAACAAAGGTTGAGGCATCAGGTTCTCCTTATCTTAAAGGTTTTTGTCTTCGAGGCCCGCAGGTGCCAGCCCCGCGAGTTGACGATCAAGCCAAGCTGGGCTGCTGCCTTCAGCTTCTGCCGCTTCTTTGCGTTTAACCGCACTGCGCACCAAAAGCCCGCCTAGGTATCGGAATGGTTCAGGAGGGAAGCATTTAGGATTACGACCCACTAAACCACAGCTACTCCACTCGTCTTTACGGCCCAGCGCGAGACTGGCGAGTATTTTCCCGCCCAAACGGCTCGGCCCCACACCATTACCACTCCAACCGATTCCATAAACGATGTTTGGGGCATTCTTCAAATGACCAAACACTGGAAGGCTGTCGTACGTGCGATCGATCGGCCCACACCAAGTATGGGTGATCGCCAAATCTTTGAGCTGCGGATAAGTGCGTCGGAAATCTTGCTCAGTATCGGCACTCAGCCGCGGGTTATCGTCATAACCAGCGTTAATCCGGCTGCCGTAGCTGATCATCCCCGTCCCTTTACCGAAGGCGATGCGACCATCCAAAGTCGTCCGGTAATAATCCACCATCAACTGCGAATCCGTGATGGTCTCTCCTCCGGTCCAGCCGATGTCCTTGAGGCGCTCAGGGATCGGGGCTGTTGCCACAATCGTACTGGTAACCGGCAATATCGTACTGCTCAGCTCAGGGATCCCAGCGGCCCAGGCGTTATGAGCCAAAACTACGCTTCGTGCAGTCAACGTCCCACCCGGCACGTTTAGAACTGCCGGCGCGGTCCGCTCAAGGCTGATCATTGCAGTGTTCTCGAAAATCTTTACCCCTTTTTCCAACGCAACCCGGCGCAATCCACGCACCAGCCGTGCCGGCTGCACGGTTGCATTGCTGATTTCGAGCACACCTTCCAAGTGCGCAGCTGATCCAGCACGCCTGGCGACTTCGGCATTGGATAATGGGCTAAAGACAGCCTCACCCAGCTTTTGGCACGTTTTTAATACATCGTTCCACGCACCGCGTTGGGCGTCAGTGGTCGCTGTCCACAGCCAGCCTGCACGACGAAAGTGGGCATCGATGCCGTGGGCCTGGCAAAAATGTTCGATCTCACCAATGGCGGCAACCGAAGCTCTAGCTAAGCGTACGGCTTCCTCTTTTCCACACTGCGCAGAAAGAGAGCTAATTTTTGGCCACCACGACATGACAAAGCCGCCATTTCGCCCTGAGGCACCACCGCCGCAAATATCACGTTCAATAATTGCGATTTGGCAACCAGGCTCCTGCTCTAGCAGCTTCAACGCAGTCCACAGCCCCACGAAACCACCCCCGACGATGGCTACATCGACAGAGAGATTGCCCTTCAATGAGGGTAGAGGCGTCAGCTCGGAACCGATTTCCTCCAACCACAAGGATCGTTTCATTGTTGTAATCCATGCTTGACCTGTAGGTGGTTCACAGTGGCCCTTCCCCACGCCGGCAACAATCGTCTGTTTGGAGCAAACTGATGAGCGAGCCTCATACAAAAATATGAGGCTCGTCACGAGCTACATTGGGATCACCGGCAACCCTTGGCTGGCCTCGACGAGGCTCGTTGGCCCTCTCTTAAAAGCGGGGCCAATGGCACCCCAGAGATGAAAAACGGCGTACTCCCCCGAGGCTAGAGGCGATCAACCTCCGTAAATGATCATCTCCACCATGAGATCTTAGGATTTTACTAAGGCATTCAGTAGCCAGGCACCTTGTGTCCAACCAGAGACCCGGCATAATTGCGCTACGTTTCTCTCAGAACCAGGGACAGCCCTGCATGACCACGCCTGACACAGCTTATTTGGCTAAGATAATCCGTGATTTACGCACCCGCAAGAATGTCACGGTCCGTCAGTTAGCGAGTAAGATTGACCGCTCAATCGGATTTATTTCCCAAATCGAGCGCGGACTTTCGCAACCCAGCGTGGAGGATCTCGACGCTATCAGCCGGGCCTTGAACGTTCCTTACAAATACTTCATGGACCCTGTCGCCTCACCTCAGCAACAGTGGATAACTCATCCTGACGAGCGACGGACGCTGACGTATGCACGAGGCGTAACCGATCAGGTGATATCTCCATCAATGTCCAACCAGCTGATCATGCTCGAGACCACACTGGATCCGGGATCGGATTTCGGCGACCGCAATATCATTGACAGTTCAGAACAGGGCGGCTATGTACTGGAAGGTGAGTTGACCCTTTGGGTCAATGAGGAAGAGATACGTATCGGCTCAGGGGACGGATTTCAGATTCCGGCTGGAATACCTTGTCGCTGCGCTAATAAAAGTGAGGTCGTTACACGAGTGCTTTGGGTTTATAACTGAGCACCAGATGACTGAGCCTCATGTTTTTGGGGCTCCAGTGCTGATCACATGTTGATAAATGGGCTACAGGAGCCCTCCGGAAGCCTCTTTTATCTCAAGATAATCATGGAGGCCCCAGTCAGGGGTTTTCTTCTGCTCCCAGACTGCTCGTATCCTCCAAACGGGGCCTAAAGACTCCAATCCGGATAGTTCATATATCCCCATGTCACGGACCTGGCTCAATCTATTTTGGCGTAAATCGGCAATGCACATGCGGCGCTCAGGTCTGCCTTATGTCTATGCACTGCGCCTCCCTTATTTTGAAGTCTTCACTGCATTCGGATTGATCATTACTACCAGAAAAACACCTGTACTTCAGCCGCTCCCTACCTACCTGAAAACTACGACATTCAAGGTCGGCTTGATAAGCTGCCCATCTTGAGTGGTTAATGGACAAGGGCTGATCGCGACCGCAGTGGCAAGAAGATCATCAATTGGAGTCTGGAACAGATCATCCCGAGGAAGTACTTCCAGAACCTTGATGAGTTCTTTGCTCAGGTGGCTGCGTGGAATGAATCCGGAGCCCTTGGCGATCTGAGTGACCTTGTTCCGGATAAGCGGAATATCACGAACACTTTCGTTGTAGGTCCGGCTTGCAAAAATGCCTACAAAACGGCATTCCTTCAGCACCTTACCTTTTGGAGTCGCAATCCGAATGGAAACCAAATCTGGATAAGCAGGTCTGTGCACCCGGCTCAAACTGTCTTCCTTGGCAAACGAAAGCAGCAGCGGCTCGCGCAGATAAGCTGCTACAAAAGGCTCAACCACTGCTTCGTCGAGTCCTAAACGGAGGCGCTTTGAAAGCCCCAGCAGCGATGATTGATCGTAAACCACGCGAGCACCTTCGTGATTTTCGGCCAATTTAAACTCTTCGTATCCGAGGAAGGTAAAACGATCCTCGAGCATCCAATCCAGAAACTCGGTTTCTTCGAGCGTCTGCTCTGAAGAGAGCGATTTGCTCTTACGAAGTTGATTCCGCAGATCAATAACCCGTTCACGCATCGCCTGATGGTCCTGAACCACCAGACGCACTTCGGCTAGAACATCTTCAAGCGCGTCCTGGAGAGCGGTCAGCTCGGCCGCAGTCGCACAACGGTCTAACTCGATGAACATCAGAGACTCACGACCGACTGCCTCTACCTGCTCAGCATCAGCAACCAGCTCCTGCAACCTGCTGTGTTCGTCGCGGCGCGTGCTCAGCACGCTGTTCTGCAGCACGTGAATGCTATATCCGCGACGAGTGATCTCTGTACGAACTGAGTCGACCAGGAAAGGACAATCCGCATGAAGAATGAGGGCTACGCTGTGAGTCGACTGCCAACCGTTCTTTTCGTAATCAGGATTGAAGACGACTACTTTAGGGGCGACCACGTGAAAATCCTGGAGCATGTTCCAAGAAAACAGCGTGCAACCGATCAGGTCCGCAAGACGTCGCTGATTCAGTTCCTCAATCGCAATCACGTTGAAAAATTGCTGAGCGAAAAGACTAATCTGCGCACGCATTTCGGGGGTAACCAGATCAGCAATTGCAGCATCGAATCGCGCTTGGGACTCGGACTTTTCAGATGTCTGGGGCAGCGTGAGAGAGAGCATGCCGGAACCTCATGGCTATAGACGTTCGCAAAAAAAGGTCATCAGTAGCCGCGGTTTAAAGCTGACTATGACAACCTCGAGGAAATCAGATCAGGCTTGCAGCCTGAGACGGCTTGAACCTGATCCTGACTAACGCCTGGGGTGAGTTCGACAAGTCGAAGCCCCTGCTCGCAAACGTCCATGACCGCAAGGTCGGTGATGATTCAGGGTAGATTTTGTTCATGTTGTACTACCTGCTTTACGGTGTTGCCTATCACGCTGAATAAAAAAGGGGTGCCGCGGTGACGTGAAACCGAAGCCCCCCATAAACCTTTAGGGCTCGATAAATGGGAGTGGGATGTCCGTATCTCGACGCACGGCAAAAACGTTCAATGTCATCGCAACCAGTGCGTAATAGCCAAATATCCCTACCAGCTCGACCACCGCCGGCTCACCGAATACATCGACTGCCTCGGCGTACAGCTGCTCGCTGACTCTGCGCGTCCGATATAGCTCTTCACCGACTCGATAGACGATGGCCTCGTCTCTGCGCTGGAACGCCGGACTACGTTGCTCACGCACAGCGTCTATCACTTGTTCAGCCAAGCCCGCCTTGCGCGCAATCGGCTCATGAATTTGCCACTCAGCCTGAGACTGCCACCAAGCCGCAGTCACTAGGATGGCCAACTCGCTAAGGCGTAACTCAAGCTTGGTGTGATACCTGCAAAAAGCCCCAAGACGCTGAGCATGGTTTGCCAAGGCCGGGCTATGAATCCAGGCTAGAAACGGCCCATCCAGATTACCGCGGGGCCCCGAAAGGATTTCCTTCAGGACCTCGCGCTGTGCGTCATCCATCTGTGATTCGTTCAAATCGGTGAGGCGAGACTGAATGTTCATAATGTTTTCCTCAGACCTCGGCTAACGTCTTGCGAACCGCTGTAACCAGCTTGCCGGTGAGTTCTTCCAGATGGAGGTCATTCAGAATGAATGGAGGCGCGAGAAGGATGTGGTCACCGCGTAGGCCATCAATGGTCCCGCCCATCGGGTAACACATCAGTCCCTCAGCCATCGCCGCTTTTTTAAGTCGTGCATGGAGCTTAAGAGCTGGATCAAAAGGCTCCTTAGTTGAACGGTCAGTTACGAATTCAATACCCTGAAACAGGCCGCGTCCGCGTATATCACCCACGTTCGGATGGGTGCCAAACACTTCGACTAGACGATCACGCAGACGCTCTCCCAGGTAGTTCACCTGCTGGAGCAGACCTTTGGATTCGATGATCTTCTGTACCGCCAGTGCGGCAGCGCAGGCCGTGGCGTGGCCAATGTATGTATGACCGTGCTGGAAGAAGCCGGAGCCTTGCGCGATTGCATCACGAATTCGCGCACTCACCAGTGTTGCCCCGATAGGCTGGTAGCCGGCACCCAGCCCTTTGGCGATGGTGATCAGGTCGGCGGTGACACCTTCTTGTTCAGCAGCGAAAAGAGTGCCGGTGCGGCCCATGCCGCACATAACTTCATCCAAAATCAGCAGCACACCATGGCGATCGCAGACCTCCCGCACACGTTTGAAGTAGCCTGGTACGGCTGTTACGGCACCCAGCGTCGCACCAACCACAGGCTCAGCAACAAACGCCATAACATTCTCGGCACCCAGCTCCTGAATTTGCGAGTCGAGTTCGGCAGCGAGTCGGACACCCAAAGCTTCCGGAGTTTCTCCTGGGCGCTGCTCGCGATAGGCATAGCATGGAGTTACATGCGTTACATCAATCAGCAACGGCTCGAACTGTTGACGACGCCATTCGTTGCCGCCAGTTGCGAGGGCACCCAACGTGTTGCCGTGATAGCTCTGACGGCGCGCGATTACATGTTTGCGCTGAGGCTGGCCAACTTCAACAAAGTATTGTCGAGCCAGCTTGAGCGCAGCCTCGACAGCTTCCGATCCACCTGAGACGAAGTAGACCGAATCGATACCCTCAGGTGCGCGAGCAACAAGAAAATCGGCGAGCTCTTCCATGACCTCGGTAGTGAAGAAGGATGTGTGCGCGTATGCGACCTTTGCCACCTGCGCGTTGATCGCCTGGGCCACCTCGGGGTCGCTATGCCCTAGACAGGACACCGCCGCACCACCACTGGCATCCAGATAGCGACGCCCTTGAGCATCGATCAGGTAGGGACCATCACCTTTGACGGCAGTTGGATATTGTTGTTTGAGACTGCGGTGAAATACGTGGCTCATGATGTCCTCCGGGTTTGTGCAAATCATAAATGCACAAAGCTATTGTGCAATGTTTTTTTGCATTTTATCCGACAAGCAGTTTTTATTTGCATCCGTTAATGCGTGAGGCTGCCTTTTATGCACGCCGTTTTGCACGGAAAAATTGCATTAGGAGACCATGGGAGGTTTACTTGCTGGGATGCTTGGCGTTCGCGCCCAAAAGCCCCCCCCCACAAGATGGAAATCGACCATGACACGGTTGCAAGATGTGGTTCCCGAAACTCTCGCCGGTCTAAAGCAACTCCTTGAGTCGATTGAGCGCAGGGAGTCGGAGATCGTTCTAGGCGGGAGCTCAAGGCGTGTGCTGATGGCGTTGATCGAGTCGCCTCAGCGTGCAGCTGTGTCTTCGATAAGTGAGCTGGCAGCTCAGCTTGAAGTTAACGCTTCAACTCTTTCGCGCCTGGCTCAGCGTCTTGGCTATGGAGGCTTCAGCAAACTGCAAGATGTCTTTCGTAGGGAAATCACCGAAGGCAAAAGCTTCTATAGCGACCAAGCGAGTCGTTTGATGCTGACCTCTATTGACCACGACGCGATGAATCAGCTCACCCGACTTGGTCGCCAAGAAAGCGCCAACATCGCGAGCATGATCGAGCATGTTGATCCGCAGACTTTTTTGGAAACCGTTGAGTTGCTGAGCACTGCGCACCGCGTTCGAATACATGGCATGCGTCAATTCAATTCCCTCGCGCTTTTCATGGCATACGGGTTGGGCATGCTGAGGCCTGACGTTGCCGCCCTGGACTCAAGTCGCCAAGGGGTAGCCGATGCAATTGCGCAACTCGATGAGGGCGACGTTCTTGTCGTATCCAGCTGCTTCCCCTATACGCCTAGCGTAATCGCAACGGCCGAAGTCGCAGCACGGCACGGGATCAAGGTGGTTGCTCTGACCGACTCTGCAAGCTCACCCTTGGCCAAGGTCGCGATGCACCGATTTTACGTGCCCAACCACAGCCTTTTTTTCAGCAACAGCATGTGTGCATTCATGCTCTTGGCTCAGGGGCTATTGACCGCCGTTGCCGGACGACTGGGCGAAGAAGGCGTAGCCGCCCTGAAGTATCGAGAAACATTGATCACTGAGCTCAACTCTTCCCTGTAGCGAACTGCGCCCTCCGTCGGGCTTGCTACGTCGCCATTTGCGCCCCCATACGCTCGTCCGCAAAATGCAAATTTTCATTGCAAATATTCAATATGCATGATTACATGTGCATATGCAGATAGCCAATACAAAAAAAACCTGCATTTGCACCATTCTCTGCCTTCAACAGTACTGTCACCCAGAAAATAATAGGGATTGTCTTATGAAGCGCTTCTATAAAGTTATAGGTATCTTGACCCTCGGCGCTGCGCTCAATGTGCAGGCGGCAGAATCGTTGTCCGGAACCCTCGATAAAATCCAGAAATCCGGCACCATCGTGCTCGGGCATCGTGAATCATCAATGCCGTTCTCGTACTATGACGACCAGCAGAAACCCGTGGGTTACTCCATGGATCTTTGCATGGCAGTAGTTACGGCCATCAAGCAGAAGCTAGGTTTGGACAACCTGAGCGTCCGCTTCCAGCCAGTCAACTCATCCAACCGCATCGCGCTCGTGAAAAACGGCACGGTGGATCTTGAGTGCGGCTCGACGGCAAACTATCTGGAGAGACAGAAAGAGGTCGCCTTCTCCGACTCTACGTTCTGGGTCTCCAAGCGGTTAATCACCAAGGCCGACTCACCATACAAAACTATCGATGACCTCAAGGGTAAGCCTGTTGTTGTAACCCAAGGCACCGACACGGCCCTGCTGATCCGCAAGATTAATGAAGAGCGTAACCTGGACCTTCGAATCCAGGCAGGTAAAGATCACGCGGAATCACTGCTCATGGTCACCACGGGCCGCGCCGCAGCGTTTATGGAAGACGACATCCTAGTCTCAAGCCTTCGAGCGAAGGAGCGCGATCCTGCATCCTTGAAGTTGCTGAACGACTCTTTTGGCGGCGATCCCTATGCGCTGATGTTCCGCAAGGACGATCCGCAATTCAAAGCTCAAGTCGATGCCACGCTCGGTGAAATGATGAGCGATGGGCAGGCAACTAAACTGTATGAGAAATGGTTCCTGAGCCCTATCCCGCCTGCCGGCATCACCATAGGTTTCCCTATGCCCGGCCGCCTCAAGGAGCTGTTTGCTGCGCCTTCGGACAAGGCTTCCAGCTAATTGATCTCCTGATGCCGAGGAAACGGCATGCCCTCTGATTTATAGCCCACGCACGCTTCCCGGACGAAGCGTGGTGCGGCGTGGAGTTCCCGATGTCATTTAATTTCGACGTGTATCTCCAGCAATCGCCTGAGCCCGGGATGACTTACATTGGCCTGCTGGGCTCCGGCCTCGCTTGGACCGTGGCGTTGGCTCTCTCAGCGTGGATCATTGCGCTGGTGATGGGGACACTGGTCGGTGTTGCACGGACGCTTCCCTACCCTTGGCTGGTGCGCCTGGGAAATGGCTATGTCGAGCTGTTTCGAAACATTCCGTTGCTGGTGCAACTGTTCCTGTTTTATTTCGTTTTACCTGAGCTTCTACCGACTGACCTGGGAGACTGGATCAAATCGTTCGGCGCTCCATGGGGACCATTCTTCACTGCGATGATTGTCCTGGGTCTCTTTACCTCCGGACGTATCAGCGAACAGGTGCGGGCCGGTATCAACTCGTTGGCGAAGGGACAACGTGCTGCTGCACTTGCGATGGGTATGACCCTGACTCAAGCGTATCGCTATGTGCTGCTGCCTATGGCCGGACGCAGGATCATCCCACCACTGACCAGCGAGTTCATGACCATCTTCAAGAACTCTTCGGTTGCTTTGACCATCGGTGTTATTGAGCTGACCGCACAAGCCCAGCAGATGAATGAATTCACTTTCCGGACCTACGAAGCCTTCGGTGCAGCGACACTGATCTACGTCTTGGTAGCGCTGACAGTCAACCGACTGATGGCGATGATCGAACGTGCCAGCTACATCCCCGGTACGGCAACCCAGGAGCGCTAGTCATGCAAAACCTCGATTTCAGCGTCGTTCTCAACGCTCTGCCCTACCTCGCACAAGGCATGCTGTTTACCTTGCAAGTCACGGCGGTCGCGATGATCGGCGGCATCATCTTCGGGACGCTTTTGGCGCTTGCGCGCTTGAGCCAACTTGTCTGGTTGCGATCCTTGGCAGGCGCATACGTCAATCTGATGCGTTCGATCCCTCTAATCCTGGCGATATTCTGGATCTTCTTCCTGGTACCGGAAATTGTCGCTTGGCTGTTAGGATCTCCTGAACCAGTCCAAGTCGGCACCACAAAAACCGCGTTCATTGCCTTCACGATTTTTGAGGCCGCCTACTTTTGCGAAGTCATTCGTGCTGGTATCCAATCCGTTGCGAAAGGGCAAAGCGCGGCAGGACAGGCCGTCGGCTTCACTTACGTGCAGAACATGCGATACGTCATTTTGCCCCAGGCATTTCGAGCCATGATTCCTGTGCTGCTTACCCAAGTCATCATCCTTTTTCAGGACACTTCGCTGCTGTACGTCATTTCCGCAACTGATTTTCTTGGCGCCGCCTCTAAGGTTGCCCAGCGGGATAGTCGACTCGTTGAGTTCTACACCTTTGTAGCAATCGTATATTTCGTCATCTGTTTCACCCTGTCCAAAGTCGTGCGCCGTTACCAGTCACGACTCAACCGCAGCAGCGCTAACGCCTAGGAGTTGAATCGTGATCAAAATTGAGAATATCTCAAAACACTACGGCCCATTCCAGGTCCTGAAGAACTGCAGCACAGAAGTGAAAAAAGGCGAAGTGGTTGTTGTCTGCGGACCTTCTGGCTCGGGCAAATCAACGCTGATCAAATGCGTCAACGCACTGGAGCCTATCCAGTCGGGCAGCATTTCGGTGGACGGTACAAGCGTGACCGATGGGAAAATAAACCTGCCACGCCTTCGCTCAAGAGTCGGCATGGTGTTTCAGCATTTTGAGCTGTTCCCACATATGAGTATTACCGAAAACCTCGCCATCGCGCAGGTCAAAGTCCTGAAACGCTCTCGCGAAGAGGCAATGTGCAAAGCTCAGGGCCTGTTAAAGCGTGTCGGACTTCAAGCGCACGCACATAAGCACCCGGGTCAACTGTCTGGTGGGCAGCAACAGCGCGTTGCGATCGCACGAGCACTGGCGATGGATCCGATCTGCATGCTGTTTGATGAGCCGACCTCCGCGCTCGATCCGGAAATGGTCAATGAGGTTTTGGACGTTATGGTTGAACTGGCCGAAGAGGGAATGACGATGATGTGTGTTACCCACGAAATGGGTTTTGCACGCAAGGTCGCCAACCGCGTGATCTTCATGGACCAGGGCGAAATTATCGAAGACCGAAATTCCCAAGAGTTCTTCGATTCACCCGAGTCAGATCGGGCTCAACAATTCCTTTCAAAAATCCTTACTCATTGACTCCGTAACAGGCACTCGGAGCACTGAGTGCAGACGTTGCAATCCATGCCGCGACGCGATCGGTACCTTTTAAGGATCGTTGACCAACCAGATGCAATAGCTTCAAGAGCCGCTGGCTGCCAAATCGTTGTTTCACGGCTACAGGAGATGATGAAAGGCGAAAGCGGAAAAAACTCGTGGCTGTGCATCGGCGGTGGCCAAGCCATCGCTATGGCTTTTGAACACTGAATACGGAGTACAGTGGTGAGTTTATCTTTTCAAAGTAAGCTGCTTTTGGTCGTCGCGAGTGTTCTGCTGGGGGCATTCGCCGCGTCGGTCGGACTGAATAATTTTCGGCAAATGGAGCTCTTGAACAAAGAGGCAGTCGCTCAGTTATCCAAGACTGGGAAGTTAATGGCCGCCGGTATCAGTACTTGGCTCAACGGCCAAATCGATACGTTACAGGCGCTTTCTGAAACTATCGGCAGAGACGGGACCTCTGGTCCATCGGTATTGCAGAGCATTTCGCTGACTAGCTACTCAGAGCGCTACGCCTTCACTCAGTTCGGTTCCGCGGAAGGCGCAATGTATTCGATCCCGGCCGGCAACCGGCCGGCTGACTACGATCCCCGCAAACGCCCATGGTGCACCGCAGCTGCAGCGGCACGATCTCCAGTGGCGAGAGTATTACGCGACAGCCCCGAACGTTTGGCGAACTGACGCAGCGACAGCTTGTCGCACAATTACATCCGCCGATTTTTCCTGTCATGTCCGTACTGATCACTCAGTGTACTCCTGCTCAAAAGTTGAGTAGGCGTCGTTGTGAACTGCTTGTCGGTTTCCGGACGACGGCAACAAGTTCGGGTGCTGGCGGGAGACTGAAAGGCGCACTTCGACGTGTTCAATCTTGCACAGCAGAGGGTATGTGCGCCCGGATGTCTCCATGTGTGATCGACAATCACTCGAATATCAGATAAGTCTTGAGCACCGCTTCGCGGATATCCCAGGTACCGTGGGAGTTGGCCTCGAAAAAGAGTGCATCGCCTGGCTTGAACTGGATGGCTTCTCCATTATCCGGCGTGAACGTGCCCTCACCACTGACAATGTAGCTGTACTCGGCGCCTACCACTTGACGGCGGAATTGCCCTGGGCTGCACTCCCAGAAACCTGTCACTGCGTCGCAGCCTTCCAGGGGAATGTGTTCGGCTGTACGGGTCATCGCGATGGGCTCTCCAATAGGCTGCCCCACCGGAGTTTTGGGGGAAAATGTGCTTTGGTCATGCAAACGGATGCGGACAACGGACATGTTGGTCTCCT
Source organism: Pseudomonas sp. Pseusp16 (assembly GCF_047324915.1). NCBI lineage: Bacteria > Pseudomonadati > Pseudomonadota > Gammaproteobacteria > Pseudomonadales > Pseudomonadaceae > Pseudomonas > Pseudomonas sp. Pseusp16. The sequence continues at coordinate 2,813,110 of NZ_CP168522.1, forward strand.
TGATGTTTTACGTCGAATAGGCGATGCGGGGATTTTGATCGACAGCGGCTGCCCCCGAGATGCTGAGTCAGTTGGGCGCCACTGGACGTCAGGTCAAAGCGTCGAGCAGACGGTACCAAGCGATACCCAGGCCGACATACAAACGCTGCAGGCCATGAAACGGAATCGGCTTGATGCCGGTAATCGGAAAAGGGAATTTCTGCCCGTTACCGAGAATGTTCATGGCTAAATGGCGACCCAGGCTGGTTGAAAGTGCAATACCGCGTCCGTTATAGCCAAGCAGCATACTCAAGCCCGGCTTTGGCTGATGGACATGAGGCAGGAAATCCTTTGTCAGTGCTACGCGACCGCTCCAGCGATATTCCAAAGGCACGCCTTCCAGTTGTGGAAAGACGCCTGTCAATGATCGCTCCAGATGAGCCCAGTCAGTATTCGACCTTGGCTCTGAAAATGGCCCACGACCACCAAACAGAACTCGACCTTGAGCATCTTGCTTAAAATAGGTCAGCAGCCGACGGGCGTCGGAGCAGACTTCGCCACCAGGTAATACCGTTTTCCTAAGCTTTTCGGGCAGAGGCCGGGTCGCGATAATGAAGCTGTTGGCGGCAAGGACCGTCTGCCGCAAACCTGGCCAGAGGTTGTCGGTGTATCCATTAGTCGCGAGTACCACATGCTGGGCTCGGACCTTGCAACCTTGGCCCGTCGTCAAATTCCAATAGCCGTCCCTGGACTCCAGCTTAACGACCGGGCTGTGACCATAAATTTCAGCACCGTGGTTGAGGGCGATGCGAGCCAGTCCACGGGCATAGTTCAATGGGTGCACGCTACCGGCACGTGGATCGACCCAGGCCCCCAAGTAATCATGACTGCCGATTCGCTTGGTCACGCTGGCTTTATCAAGCATTTCCACAGGCACGCCACGTCGTCGCCATTGCTCTGCCCGGCTCTCGATATTTCGCATTGCCGTAGCGGATACACCTGGTTGAATCCAACCTTTACGGGTGGCATCGCATTCAATACCGTAGCGATCGATCAGTTCGAACACTTCGTCAGCCGCATTGCCTACCACATCGATCAGGGCCTCGGCGAGCTCGCCCCCAAACATCCTTAGCAAATCGTCCGGATCGTGCTTAAGCCCCGGAATTACCTGGCCTCCATTGCGTCCCGACGCTCCCCAGCCAGGCTCGGCTGCGTCCAGAACGCACACATTCGCACCACCTGCCGCCAGGTGCAGGGCCGTTACCAGGCCGGTATAGCCGGCCCCGACGATAGCAACGTCTACCTGCTTGTTTTCACCAAGCCGCGGTGTCACCGGCCCGGTAGCGGCCGTGGATGCCCAGAGAGAAGGAGGTAATGCCAACGGCTGCCCGGTCATGCCGACACCTCATCGGTGTTGAGCAGACGGCGCAAAAAATCTTGAGTTCGTGCATGCTTGGGTGCACCCAGAACTTCCTGGGCAGGACCTTCTTCCACGATACGACCGCCATAAAGGAAGCAGACCTTATCAGCAACCTCCCGGGCAAATCCCATCTCATGAGTCACCACCACCATGGTCATGCCTTCGTCGGCCAGTTTGCGCATTACCGCCAGTACTTCACCCACCAATTCAGGGTCGAGCGCAGAGGTCGGTTCATCGAAAAGGATGGCCTTCGGGCGCATCGCCAATGCACGCGCGATCGCTACCCGTTGCTGCTGACCGCCCGAAAGCTCGTCCGGGAAGGCATCGATACGATGCGAAAGGCCAACCTTCTCCAATAGCTGGCGAGCGTGCTCGCGAGCTTCTTGAGGGTTTTCCTTTTTCACATAGATCGGGCCCTCCATCACGTTCTCAAGGGCGGTGCGATGAGGGAACAGATTGAAACGCTGGAAAACCATGGCAACCTGAGTACGGATCTCGTGGATGCTTTTGGCGTGACGATCAACGCGTTCGGAGGACACCAGGATGTCCCCGCCCTCATAAGTCTCCAGGCCATTGATGCACCGAAGAAGCGTGGATTTACCAGAGCCTGACGGACCGATCAGACAAACCACTTCACCGCTATTAACTTGCAGGTCGATACCTTCGAGCACGCAGGTGTTGCCGTAGCTCTTGCGCAGGGCTTTGATCTCTATCATGACGATTTCCTCATTCCAAGCCGCTTCTCAAGGCGGCGTAACGCGAAGGACAGCGGCAGGCTCAAAGTGAGGTAGAGCAGCGCTACCAGGGTATAGACCGTCATGTTTTCGAATGTGGATGAGGCGATCAGTTGACCTGCTCGGGTCATCTCCACAACGGTAATAGTGGACACCAGCGATGAGTCCTTGAGCATCATTACCAAGGTGTTGCCGTAGGGTGGCAAAGCGATACGGAATGCTTGCGGAAGGACAACACGGCGCATCACCATGTAACTGCGCATACCCAGCGATTCCGCGGCCTCGATTTGCCCTTGCTGAATAGCCTGTATGCCGGCCCTGAAGTTCTCTGCCTGGTAGGCCGAGTAGGCAATACCGAGACCGATAATGCCGGCCTGCATAGCTGTCAGTTGAATGCCGAATTCGGGTAGTACGAAATAGATGTAGAACAGTTGAACGATGATTGGAAGACCGCGGATCAAGTTGACCACGGTGATCGCGAACAACGAAATGGTGCGGACCTTGGACACCATCATCAAGGCCAAAACCAGGCCGATGACCGAACTGAGCAGGAAGGATGCAACCGTAACCTGCAAAGTGACCACCGCCCCGCTCAAGAGAATGGGAAGGAAGTCCAGAGCATTCTGGAGAAACATAGGATTATCCATGAGGCGAGTTCAACCAAGGCCTGGCGAGGTACCAGGCCAACAAAGGCGCTTAGTTAAGCTTCCACTTCTCGACAATGCGTGCGAGGGTGCCATCTGCCCTGATAGTGGCGATGCCCTTATTCACTTTGGTGAGCGCCTGCTCATCGCCCTTGCGCAGAATCAGGCATACCTCACCCTTGATCTGAGGCTGATAGGAGTCAACCAGCCGCACCTTCTGCAGGGTGCCTGAAGACATCTGGTACGCCAGGATGGGGCGGTCGGCGAAACCGGCCTTGATCCGCCCCAGGGACAGGTCGCGGGTCAGGTCCGCGATCGAGTCATAGCCACGTACTTCCTTGTAGATGCCGCGCTTATTGAGCGCATCGAGGAAAATGGTGCCGACCTGGGCACCCACCACCTCACCCTTGAAGTCATCCATGCCGGTGTACGGCGTATTGTCGTCAGCCCGCACTACCAAACCCTCGCCGTACTCGAAAACCGGATCGGAAAACTGCACGATTTTCTCGCGCTCCGGGGTACGCACCATCGCTGCTGAGATCATGTCAATTTTACTGGCTGTCAGGGACGGGATAAGCGAAGCGAAGGTGGTTTGCGCGATATCCACCTCGAAGCCAGCAGCCTTGGAGACGGCTTCGACGGTGTCGATCATCATGCCCTGGATATTGTTGCTTTTCACATCCAGGAAGGTGAAGGGTACTCCGGTGGCGGTGGCACCGACCTTGAACGTTTCCGCTTGAGCAACAAGCGAAGCAGTACAGCCAGCGAACAGAGCAATGGTACAGGCGAACACACGAAGACGAGGATACATGTCGAATACTCCAGTTTGACGCGGTTTGTTGTAGTTGTGCGTGATGGACAGCCTTCTCGTATCAAAAGTCGGCCTTGAATTAAATATATACGATTTACAAAAATCGTAAAGCGGTTTATAAGTATCGCATATCGATATTAAAACCAATCAAGCCAGAGAGATGAGCCATGAGTGAGAACGAAAACAGCCTCTTCAATCAGTCTCTAGAGAAGGGGCTAGCAGTGCTGCGTGCATTCAACGCGCGCCAGCGGACAATGAATCTGGCGGAAATTGCCGAGGCCGCAGGCATCAACAAGAGCTCTGCACAGCGCATGATTTTCACCTTGGAGACGCTGGGGTACGTGTGCAAAAACCCTCAATCCAGGCGTTTCCAGCTCACTCCCCGCGTCATGGAAATTGGTTACAACTATCTGGCCGCAGATACGCTGGTAGACGTCGCCAATCCTTTTCTCGCCGAACTGGCTCAGCTCACGGGGGAATCCACGAACCTCACCGAACCGGTCGGCCTGGAAATGATCTATGTGGCTCGTTTCGTAGCCCCTAAGTTCATTCCGATCCACCTGCCTATCGGCAGTCGCATACCGATGTATTGCACCGCTTCTGGCAGGGCTTATCTAAGCACCTTAAGCGATGAGGGGCTTGGTGAGGTGCTGGCTGCCAGTGATCTGAAGCGGCATACGCAACACACCCTGACAAGGGTGGACGAGATTGTCAGCGCGATTCAGGCGGTCAGAGACAAAGGTTATGCCGTCAACCTTGAGGAGCTTTACCTCGGGGATATGACCATTGCGGCGCCTGTCATCAACAGCCACCATAAACCCGTGGCCTCGGTGCACGTGGTTGCGCCGACCAGCCGATGGACGTTAGAGGAGGCGCAACGACAGATAGCTCCAGCGGTCGTAAAGTGTGCCCACGCAATCAGCACCTCGATACGTTCTCTCTGATGATGAATTGCAATCGCCCTCCCCCCCCGACTGGTAGCCCTCTCCCTACCTGAAAATGAGGCCTCGGCCTGTTCGGCATCGCCCTGCAGGCGCTACGCTTGGTCGGCCCCTAGTGCAGTCGCCAGGTGAACCGACGTCTCGATCGCTTCGTGGTTCCCGGTACACGAATCGAGCGCTGCGTCGGCAAGGTCGGCGGGCTGAAAAGAGTAGCCGGAAGGGCGGGGTGGAAAAACAGGAAAGCTCGCCGATAAAATGGCACTGCGCTAAGGTGTGCAACTCGTTTAACCACGACGATCTCTGTAGCAAGTAAGCCCGCCCTGCCCTTTAGAGCGGGCTCCAATGGCCTATCGACCTGGCATTCGGACGACGATCTTCCCTATGTGATCGCCTGAGTCCATGTGCCTGTGTGCCTGTGTGCCTGTGTGCCTCCACGATCTCCTCGAAGTTAAACACATCGTCAATCACGGGAACTACCCGCCCTGCCTCAATATGAGGCCAGGCGTCGCGCAAAACGCCGGCGACAATGGCTTGTTTGGCCACCAGAGAACGGTCTCTCAACGAGGTGGTATGCAGTGATGCTCGCTTGCCCATCATCTTGCCCAGGTGGATGCCCCTGTCGATCCTGTTCATGCTGGCATTTGGCCTGGCTTGCCTGGTCAATTACCCAAGCCTGAAACAGCAGAAAGAGGTCATCGCTCGTCATGCCGACAACGTTATGGCGGTTACCCTGCTGATCTTCGGCGCGGGCATATTCGTCGGCATCATGAGTGGCACCGGGATGATCAAGGCAACTCGGACAACATCATCACGATCCTGCCGGCACAGGCTGGGCATTACATGTCGTTGATCACCGCCTTGCTAAGCGTGCCTTTCACTCATGTACTGACAAACGATGCGTTTTATTTTGGCGTGCTACCCGTTCTCGCCGCGACGGCGGCTCACTATGGAAGCGGCCCGAATGAAATGGCGATTGCTTCACTCGTCGGCCAACCTTCACCTCCTCAGCCCTCTGGTTGCATCAACCAGCGAGTCTCCCTGAAATGGACACTCGGGACAGTCCTGGTCATGCTGGTGGCCGCCATCGCGATTGGCGCTATTACCGTTGTCAACTGAGACTGCAAGCCCGCATTGAGCGCGGCTGGAACATCGGCGATGCACCTCGCATCTGGATTGCAGGTATCTCGATGAGCAGCAGGAATGAGTCTGTCGAGACCACTAACAGGCAAGCCACCTATGACCAAAGATCTAAGCATGCGAATGCATCAAGTCGATGCCTTCACCGCCGGCTTTTTTCCCGGAACCCAGCTGCCGTTCTCGTACTTGAAGACTGGCAGCCGGACGACCTGGTACCTGACTATTACACAGGACAACAATCTCGCCGAAACGGTTTTTTTTCAAAGCCCGGCCCGATGGGGAATGGGATCTGCGCCGGTTTGCTCCAGCGCATGAATTCGATTTTTGCGGCCACACCACCTTGGCGACCGCACACGACCTACTGATCAATAACGAGAAGGCTTCGTTGATATTTCTCACCGCGTCGATGAGTTGCGAGTATCGAACAAGCCGCATAGGTACCGCTCGACATTCCACAGCTTTTCGCGAGAAGTTCTGGACGTACTTCCTAGAGAGATCGTGTCTGCCCCCTTGTCTTGGGTCATCGACAACCGATTCACTGCTTGAACCTAACCCGAAATCGATTGTCTGCAAATTAGCCTAGCCACCTGTACTTCACTGACCGTGAAATCGATCCTCGGTATCTAGGCTCAGAAATGGAAAACAGATCGCGAGAACCTATCCATCCACCAAGGGATAGGGGTTGAACAAACAATCATGAAGATCATAGTGAGTGATAGGTAAATGGAATGACCTCACCGAGTGACAGAGTCGAGTAAAACAGCCGCTGCCATCAGCTAGGTTGATATACAGATGATTCGCGGGAGGCCTATCCATCAGGAATGGAGATCCATCCGTACATGTCCGTTTATATTTACAATCCGCAGACAAAAACCTTCTACCGCCCCATCGACGCAGCATTGCGGTGGTGCAACCTCATCCGTTATGAAGCACAAATAGTGCAAGCTGCATGGTCTTGTCCTGGGAAACTTGCGTCCCTATTCCCGCAATGGCCAGGCCTACACGCAACCACCGAAAAAATCTACGATGCGGTACGTAATAGAGAATTGCCTTATGGTTGCCTCGGTATTTCGGTTCCCATGGGGACTTACGTGGAACCCTATCAATTAACAATACGTCACTCAGATTTACGCCAATGGATGGAGATTTACTACCCCGATCAGAAACCTAGCTTCTTGTTTGAGTCAGGCAGAGACTCACATGAAAAAGTCAGTTTAGGGACGTTCCTGGCGCTACAGGCGGATAGAGATATCCTATTGCAGGAGCTCAACACGCTACGTCTTCACCATCAGGATATTTTGGTAGATCTTCAGGCGATAGGGGTTGAACGGGATGACCTCAAAGTGTTTGTCAAAACGCACGGACAACTCAGCGAGCGTAGCGAACTCACATACCAAAACATCATCGGTGTTTTGGTCAACCTACTCCTGGATCATTCTCCCGCTGGAAAGCCTCTTTCCGTATTTAAGAATCAAGCAGCAATCGTCGATGCCATTATCGCACGCTATAAAGATGTGCCAGGCATTAGCAAACGGACACTGGACGAAAAATTTGCTACAGCTAACCGCAGTCTCAAAAAAAGCAAATAATCCAAGAAATTGCGCTGCAATCCACCCGATTGCAGTGCAATGACTCGATCCCACTTCTAGTATTCAATTCGGGTCACTTCCCATAACGCGCCAATCGGCGCCAGGAGTGACCAGCATGTCTAGTCAACCTTCCCCCATCACTGAAGCTCCTCAACTACAAGTCGAACGTCACATCATGCGCCGTGACGAGGTAGAGCGAAAAACCGGCTTCAAGCGTGCGCACATCTACAACCTGATGAAAGTAGGTAAATTCCCTCAGGCTAAACGCATTGGATTGCGTGCTGTCGGCTGGGACTCGCGGGAGATCGAACGGTGGATCGTTGAACGCCTGGACCAGCAGGCCTGATGCCATGCGAGTTGTATCGGTGGTTTCTACCAAAGGTGGGGTGGGGAAAACCACAGTCGCTGCGAACCTCGGCGGTCTGCTGGCGGATGCTGGCCTACGCGTCCTGCTGCTCGATCTGGATAGCCAACCCACCCTCTCCAGCTATTACGCCTTGAACCACGAGGCCATCGCGGGTGCGTACGAACTCATTGCGCTCAACCAGACAGATCCCGCGCAGATAATTTCCACGACTGAGGTCGTCGGTCTCGACCTGATCCTCTCCAACGACGACCAAAGCCGACTGAGCACCTTGCTGCTGCACGTTCCTGACGGGCGATTACGGCTGCGCAACTTGCTCGACCATTTCCGTTCCAGTTATGACCTGCTTTTGATCGACACCCAAGGCGCACGTAGCGTGCTGCTGGAGATGGCCATCCTCGCCTCCGATCTCGCCCTTTCTCCCATCACGCCTGAAATGCTCGCCGCCCGCGAACTGCGGCGCGGCACCTTGAAGCTGCTCAGCGAACTCGAACCGTTCAGCTACCTGGGCATTCCACCACCATCCTTGCGACTGCTACTAAACCGGGTGAACGCCATTCGGGTGGATACCCGGATGATCATCCAAGGCCTGCGCGAGACCTTCGCTGGGGCTACCCACATCTTGGTCCTAAATACCGTAATTCCCGATCGAGTCGCGTATCTCAATGCTGCCTCCCTCGGCCTACCGGTCCACCGAATCGAAACGCGTCGGTCACGTGAACGAGGCTCGCACTCAGCGTTGGAAATCATGCAGGCGCTGGCCATCGAGTTGTTTCCGGAATGGCGCGAAGCGATCGCTACGGTCAGCAGGTGCGCGGAGGATCAATGAGACGAATCATCAAGCCACCATTTCTCGCCAAGTCATTTTTTTATCGACCTTGAGGCCAACAGCGTTTGGCAAGGAGTCTTTTGATGTTGGATCAACTGCCCATCATCGTCCAACCATCCATTCGACCACTACTCCCACCTTGCGAGGAGTACTGCACTGTGGTCTTTCACCTGCAGGGTGGGCGCTCGGTCACGGCGTGGTTCCTCGCAGAAATCTCCCGACATTTCGAAGGTTCGGGGACCGTCGAAATCGTCAAGTTCGAGGTCGGTGACCTTTTGCGCACCCGGCGTTAACTGAGGTTGTTCCGATGAAAAAGCTCAGTCAGGAGGAGATCACTGACAAGCTGCACCAGGACCACTTCCCTCGGGGCCCAGAACTGGAGCGGCTGTCCGATCCACTCATCGACACACCTATGCTGGTCACGCTGGAGCAGTTGCGGCCCTACGAACTCAACCCACGCTTCATCCGCAATCCGCTGTATGACGATATCAAGGCGTCCATCCGTGAACGCGGGCTGGATCAACCGCCGCCGATTACTCGCCGCCCGGGAGAAACCTATTTCATCATCCGCAACGGCGGTAATACGCGTTTGGCGATTCTCGGCGAGCTATGGCAGGAAACTCGCGACGAGCGCTTCTTCCGCATTCATTGCCTGTTCCGACCCTGGACCAATGAAATCACCACCCTACTCGGCCATCTAGCCGAAAGCGATCTACACGGCCAACTCACCTTCATCGAACGTGCATTGGCGGTAGCCAAACTCAAAACCATGCTCGAACCAGATGGAGCAGTACTCTCGCAACGTGAGCTGGCACGACGTCTTGCCGCTGGAGGCTATCCAATTTCACAGTCGCACATCAGCCGGATGCTCGACACCCTCGAACACCTACTGCCGGCCATTCCGCAAACCCTGTATGCCGGGCTGGGTAAACCCCAGATAGAACGCCTGATCGCTCTACGTAGTCAGGCAGAGCGAACCTGGAACCGTTATCCAACCGCCACCGTTGCGTTCACCGAGTTTTGGCTCGATACCCTGGGCTACTTCGATACTGACCCCGAGTCCTTCGATCTTGAGCAAATCCAGGATGAACTGCTCGAACGCATGAGCCGCTTGCTCGGATCGTCCTATCGTATGTTGGCCCTGGAGCTGAGCGATACCCATCGGGTCATCTCGACGCCTGGCGTTGTCGTCGCAGCCCCCTCAGAGAGCAGTCATCTGCCGAGCGTTGATGAAGCTGCGGCAGGATCGCCCTCCTCCGAGTCCCGTCCCCAATCAGCTGAGATCAGAACCCAGACCGAAACCGCTCGAGAGGAGCTGCTCACTCCACCCGAAACGAAAGTCATATCAGCAGTTTGCCCTGCGTCGCGAGTTCAGCAGATTCGCGAGCAGATCGATCGAGAGACATCCGCCGAAGCAGAATCGACCGTCGAAATGTGCACGATCGCCGACATCTGGATCATCGCACCAACACTGGATAGCCCCGAACAACTGCGTTTAGCCATTGCCGGACTGGCTCGGGAAATGGCGGCCTATGCCGGACATCCCGAGAGCATCATCGATCAGCAGCATGGCTTGGGCTTCGCCCTGAACATCGAGCGACTGGATCTTGCAGCGCCTCGCGCGACCGGCGTTCACCTGCTGCTCCTGGCCCTGTCGCGCGCTCAAGACGACGTGGACTGGGAAGATCGCAAGCAACTGCCCTCCGCCCTGTTCGGGCAACTGTTATTGGGGGTCTATCAACTCCCGCTGACCGATCGTCCCGCCATGGACGTAGGGCTGGAGCGACTGCCCGACGGTCTGTTAATCAAACTGTATCGCCTGATCCGCCTGGCCCGACGCCTGATCGACTTAACGCTTCCGCCTGAAGACGACTCACCGCAGGAGCTGCCATGAACCTCTCCTTCAATGTGCTCAACCAGGCCATGCTGACCCAGGTGCTGCATGAACTGCGCCTGGGTAATTTGCAACGCTGCAAGGCACTCGGACTGGGTGAGGACGACATCTACCTGTTGCAATCCTTACCGCCCACCACGCTGTCGCGTCTGGCCCATGCCTCCGTCCCCTGGGTTGAGGTCAAGATTGACTCGCCGGTGCTGCATCGGTTGATTGAGCAAGTCGAACGCGACGAACAGAACGAGCGCTTGATCAACCGGGCGCTCACGCTCGGCGCCAGCAGCACTATCATGTATCAGTGCTTCGGCCTGGCGCATTCGGAAACCGCCCTGCGTCGCCGCCTGCTTAAGATAGAAACCCGAAAAGGTCGTCCCCAAAATTTGAGCGAAGCGCAGGAACATGCGCTCTGGCAGCGATGGTGCCAGCTACGCGCTCAGGACGGTACCGAGGATCAGCTCGACGCCATGATGATGCTGGCCGAAGAACAGCAGATCAGCTTGACCATCGTTTGGCAGCAGATCGACCAGTACAGCAATGGAGCATGAACACCGCCCCTTCCAGTCGCTGGCAGCGTGTCCTGCAGCAATGTACCCAGCAGCTGAGTGAACGCTGGCCCCCACGCCCGACCACTGAACAACCCTCCAGCCAGGCTCTACAGGCTGGTTTTCTATTCAGTGGCCAATCACACGAAGTCGTACCGCGTCGGCTACTGTTAGATACTCGGCTGACGCCATTGGAACGGAATGCCTGGCAGGTGTTTCGACTTATGCTGCAAGGGCAAGGCATGGTCACGCCGCGCTATGAGGATTTGCAACCTTATCTGTCGAGCGTGCCCTATGGCGCGTCAGCCTCCCGTGAAACCATTGCTCGCGTGTTGACGATGCTCAGGCTCACCCGCTGGCTCAGCTTGGTGAGTCGTGGCCGCGATCAGCTCAGCGGGCGCCTACAAGGTTCTCTATACGTCCTGCACGATGAACCGTTAACCCCCGCCGAAGCTATGGAGCTGGATCAGGACTACCTGGAACTGGTCGGACATGCCCTCTGTCATGCGACCAAGGCTGTGCGCATTGTTGCTCAGCATGTTCTGGAAGAAATCCGCCAAGACACGGATATCGATCAGGGTCGACTACCGACGCGGCTCGACAGCTGGGGCGAACACTGGACGCAGCAAGGATTGGATCTCGCAACTGAGGACGCCTTACACGATTCCGAACTGGGTGGCGATCACCGCGTTCGGAATCGTGCAGGCCCTCGTCCGGAATCCGAACCAGGCTTGAACGCCATTGTTTCCGGCCCCGTTCAGAATCCGAACGCCGCCTGTACTGTACTAAAAGAAAGTACTTGTACTGTACCGCGCGCGACCCCAGCGGTGGATAACCTTCACTGGCCCGAGCCGCTGCACCTGAGTCCAAGCGAGCGTCAGGCCGTTGCCGTGGCGCTGAACAAGCTCAAACCAGCGGATCGTCAGGCGGTGCTCAACGAAGCGGGTGCACGCTGTACGGCAGGAGGTATTCGCAAGCCAGCGGCCTATCTGATGGGCCTGATACAGCGCGCACTGAAAGGCGACTTTCGTCCTTGGGCAGCTCAGACAAAGCCTTCACCCGTTGCAGAACCGCCCCCAACAGCACCGTCACGCCCGTCCCGAAAACAGGGCGAACCCGCTTCCGCCCTCGCCCAAGCGTGCCTGAATGAGCTACGCCAACTGAGCGGCAAACGCTCTGGACGTCAGTAGATTTGATGCCAGTGGCATCAAATCTACTGAGTTCTAATGTGAGATCGCAAAGGGCCGAATCTGCGCAAGCCGAGCGATACAGCCATCACCATCCCTGGAAATGATGCCACCGGCGTCACTCGCGAACGTCTCCGAAATTAACCCTCTCAAACCGAATAGACCGCATTCAGCTTTTTGGCTGTCCTTGACCTTTATCTGTCGCAACGTTCCCGTCCAAGCCTATGCGAGGACAACACCGTGGCCGATCACTATCAGCTCAACTTGGGCTCATTGCGCAGCAGCATCACCCTGACCCTGCACACCCACCACGCCGCCCGTATCTGGCAAGGTCGAACCGCACGTGAAGGCGTCCACTCGATCATGGGTATGGCCGGCTACATCAGCGTCACCAATCTGATCAAACAAACCGCGGCCCAGGACGACCCTTATGCCGATTGGGCTATCGTGCAGCTCGAAGAAAAACTGATGCAGGCCAAGGCTGGAATGCTGGAACTGACCCAGCAGCTGGATCGAATCAGGCAGGACCTGCCGACACAGATCGACATGAGCGACAACCTCAACATTCACCCCGTCACCTTGCCGTTGTACATCAGCAGCCAGCTGGGTTTTCTGGCGGTCTACCTGCTAACCGACTACGACACCCTCGTGCGCCGGACCCTATTGGCCCATCACACCGCCTTGATCGGTCGCAGGGACATGGAAGCCTGGATCGATGACGGTGCCCATCTGCTGCGTAGCTTGTTCGGCCAGGCGCAGCGTTATCGGCATGCCGGCGTCACACGTGATGACATGGCGGAGAACAACGCCCGTGCCATTGCGGCCATCGAGAAAATGGGTTTGCCCCCAATGGACATCCTTGAAGGGCATCGCCGCTCCCAGTTCGCGCCGCCAATCATTCGCCGTGGTGCTGTGGCAGTGGATGATGCTGACGTGTTGGCAGAGGAGATGGGAGAGCTATCTGCAACGGTGGATGAGCCTGAGGACGAAGCATGAATCCCCTGACTTCGGCTCAGCCGATGCCCTTCGAAGCATTGACACCGGATGCCTATCGGCAGCTCGAACACGCAGCCTCCCTAAAAGGCCTTTTAAAACCTTTTAAGGGTAAGGGGGAGTTGGAGCATCTGGCGCAAGTGGCGAGGGAAATCGAGGCGCAGTTATGCCACCTGATGGAGGCTGTGGTGCAGCAGGCCGGACAGCCCCCTTACTCACTGCTGGATATTCGATTGGTGCTGCAGAACACCAGCGCTGGCAGCACCTTTTTGCGTTGGCGCACCCGTGACTACGCCCGCATGGGGGTTTCGATCTGGGAACGCCAGGTGAGCAACAAAGTCCTGCCGCTGGCCGTACACGAGGGATTGCACTGTTTCGAATGCAACCGCATTGCACTGAACCTGCAGATGAGCGTGGTGCATTCGCTTTACCGCCAGGCCACCACCTGCGCGATCAAAATGGCCAGTGCCGAACGGTTATTGCGCCAACTCACAACCGCAGCGGAGGTATCACGATGAGTACTTTTTTTGTCGGCGAAGGCAATATCGGCAGTGCGCCAGAGTTCCAGGAATTTCCGTCAGGCAATGACGAACCACGACGTTTGCTACGGCTGAATGTGTACTTCGACAACCCCGTACCACGCGAGGGCAGCTATGAAGATCGAGGCGGCTATTGGGCGCCGGTTGAGCTATGGCACCGCGAGGCTGAACACTGGAGCACGCTGTACCAGAAAGGCATGCGCGTGTTGGTCGAAGGCCGCACCGTGCGCGATGAGTGGGAGGACAGCGAAGACAATGCGCGGGTGACCTTCAAGATCGAGGCCCGTCGCGTCGGCATCCTGCCTCACAGGGTGCACAGCGTGGTCATGCGGGAACGCTCCAGTGAAGCGGCGGCATCTGCAATACACGTCGGGCAACATACAGAGCAGACCAGCTCACCTGCGTCGAAACCCAAAAAACGCAGAGGGCAGCCATCTACGGACTGACAGACTTCAGGCATAAAAATTGCGCCTCTGCGCGAAGTTGATGGCCTGTTACTACTCGCTGCTCGTGAAGATCCACCCTGTCGTCCACGCTAAAACTGGGTAGTAGCCTCGGGCTTTAAGCCTGCCCTCTCCGACTAATATGAGGAACCTGGAATTCAGGTTTCTCGTATCTCGCAACGGCTGTTTCCAACAACGCTGCTCCGAACTCAATCCGGAGCAGTTCTATGCGCCTCTTCCTCTGTGAGAAACCTTCCCAAGGTCGAGACATCGCCAAAGTACTCGGAGCCACCCAGCGCGGTGATGGTTGCCTGATCGGCACCGACTCAACCGTCACCTGGTGTATCGGCCATCTGCTGGAGACGGCCCCACCCGAAGCCTATTGCACTCAGTACAAGAACTGGTCGTTGGATCATCTACCGATCATTCCCGCGCAGTGGCAGGTCGAGATCAAACCCAAGACTACGGCGCAGTTCAAAGTCATCAAGCGCCTGCTCAGTGAAGCCTCCACCGTCGTGATCGCGACCGACGCCGATCGCGAAGGTGAACTGATTGCCCGCGAGCTACTGGAACTCTGCAAGTATCGAGGTCCCGTTCAACGACTTTGGTTGTCCGCACTCAACGAGGCGTCGATTCGCAAGGCACTGTCCTCACTGAAGTCTGGTCAGGAGACCTTCCTGCTTTACCACTCAGCCCTCGCCCGCAGCCGTGCCGATTGGCTGATCGGCATGAACCTGAGTCGTTTGTTTACCCTTCTTGGTCGGCGGGCGGGCTACGACGGTGTATTGTCGGTTGGACGCGTCCAGACACCCACTTTATGTCTGGTAGTCGATCGGGATCGTGCGATTGCCAGCTTCGTCTCGGTGCCCTACTGGGACGTGGAGGTGCACCTGTCTTCAATGGGGCAACCATTCATCGCGTCGTGGTTACCACCCAGCTCAGGGCAGGACGAGGCAGGTCGTTGCCTGCAACGAGCGCTGGGCATTCAGGCGGCCCAAAAGATTTCTGGCGGTAAGACTGCCACAGTACTCTCGCTGCAGACTGAGCATTCCCACGAACCGCCACCCCTGCCCTTTGACCTGAGCACACTGCAAGAAGTCTGCTCGCGCAAGTTGGGGCTCGGAGTCCAGGAAGTCATGAACATCGCCCAGGCACTGTATGAAACCCACAAAGCCACCACCTACCCGCGCAGCGATTGCCGCTATTTGCCAGAGAGTATGTTCAACGAGGTACCCGCGGTATTCGATGCCCTGCTCAAAACGGATCCCGCCCTGCAGCCCGCATTGGGAAGACTCGATCGATCACTGCACTCCCGCGTGTGGAACGATGCCAAGGTCACCGCACACCACGCCATCATCCCCACCACCGAGCCGGCGAACCTTGTGCGGATGTCCGAACAAGAACGCCAAGTCTACGAACTGATCCGTAGCCACTACCTCGCGCAATTTCTTCCGCATCATGAGTTTGATCGAACCCAGGTGGAACTGGAGTGCAGCGGAGAGCGATTGACCGCTGTTGGCAAACAGATCCTGGTCCAGGGCTGGAAAGGCTTGCTCTGCGAAAATACCGAAGAGGATGAGCCCAGTCACAAGTCCCAAGTATTGCCCGTCTTGCAACAGGGCACGCAGTGCGCAGTGGACGACGTCGAACTCAAGTCCATGCGCACTGCCGCGCCCAAACCCCTCACCGAGGGCGATCTGATCAAGGCGATGAAAAATGTGGCCAAGCTGGTCAACGACCCACGCCTGAAACAGAAGCTTCGGGACACCACCGGTATCGGCACCGAAGCCACGCGAGCCGGTATCATCAAGGGGTTGATTGATCGCGGTTATTTGCTGAAGAAAAAACGCGCCTTGATGGCCTCCGCAGCGGCCCATACCCTGATCGAGGCAGTACCCGCTGCAATCGCAGATCCGGGCATGACCGCGATCTGGGAACAGGCCCTGGACGAAATCGAAGCGGGATGTCTGACTCTTGATGCGTTCGTCGCCAAGCAGGCGAACTGGATTGCGCAGTTAGTCGCACACTGCGGCCCCCTTACTTTAGCCATTCCTGTCGAGGCCGGCCCGACCTGCCCCATTTGCAACGCCTCAATGCTCAGGCGAAAGGGGAAATCAGCGCCGTTCTGGTCATGCTCCCACTACCCGGATTGCAAGGGTGCTGTACCGATCAGAAAAGATGCACGTCACCCATAATGCTCCATTGGAGATCAACATGAGTATTGGGGCTATGGACTGGTCAGAGCATCATCAACGGCAACCGATCCCTCTCTTAGTCGCTTAGAGGCTGTCCGATTTCACGGACCAAGGCGCTACCTGTCGAAATCCATATCTGCCCCAGTTCGTTGAACGCTTTAAGGTGAACAGGATTTTCGTTGAGCCAATGAACAAGGCTGTCGAAGTGCTCGGGGTTATCAGGGTAATCATGAATCTTGATGAACAGCTCCAGCGTTCGATCCCAGATCAGATGGGTAATTGCTTTATCTAGACCACCGGCTTGCATTCCCGTTGAGCAGGCATTTGCATTCGCACTGACCAGCGATGGATTACGTAGCATCTCGACCCAAAGCATGACGATCAGTCCATTGCCGCCCTCCATCAGCTACGAGCTATGCGGGTGCCGCGCGCCCTCGGTAACAGCTCTGGACCTCACCCGCGCAAAAATACCTTCTTGTGCTCCACGATGTGGCGTTCGGTAACAAATAGCGCCGCTTTAGTGCCCCCGCCTGCTCATGAAACGTGTTTCGCCTACAGAAAGCGTTCAAATAGACCTAAAATTCAATAGTTGGCACGATAAAGGCATATGTGTACCTATGAGATTGTTGAACAATCATCCTTACTCACTGCGTTCAGAAACCGAGGATACGAACATGCAAAAAGGTCTGACGAGCAAGAAAACCACGCGCAACTTGGCGTTGACGATCTCCCTGGCTTGCGTGGTGCCGCTACTGTCTGCGGCAGAGATCAAGGGCACGCTCAAACAGGGAGAGCTGTCAGTCGGTTCCGACCTGACCTATCCGCCCTACACCTATCTGGAGCAAAAGCAGCCAAGTGGCTTCGACCCCGAGTTCATGCAGTTGATGGGCAAACAATTGCAATTGGAGCCGCGTTTCCTCGACACCCGCTTTGCCAACCTGATCCTGGGCGTTAATGCCCAGCGCTTCGACGTGGTCGCCTCGGCGCTCTATGTCACCCCGGAACGCGCCAAGCAGGTGGATTTCATCAGCTACCTGAAGACCGGCTCCTCTTTGATGGTGCTCAGTGCCAGCAACTTCAGGCCACAGCGACCCGAAGACCTTTGCGGCAAGCGCGTGGGCTCGATCAAGGGCGCATCCTGGGTGCCCAAGCTCAACAAGGTTTCCGCCGAATACTGCCTGGCCTCGGGCAAGCCGGCGATCCAGTCTCGTGAATTCCCGACCTCGCCCGAAGCGGCACAGGCCTTGTTGGCCCAGGCTGTGGATGTGCAGATGGAAGATCCCGCAGTCGCCAAAATCACCGTAGAAAAACTGCAGGGCAAAACCGTTATCAGCTCCAACGAGTTGATCTATCCAGTCGTCATCGGGCTGGCGGTGCGCAAAGGCAACCAGGCGCTACTGGAAGAACTGACCACAGCGCTCGACCAGATCAAACAGAACGGCAGCTACGACGAGCTGCTCGCCCGCTACAACCTGGACGAACCGAATGCCGAAGAAATCAACGCGGCGTTGGGCACCACCACACCCTGAAACC
Organism: Pseudomonas sp. Pseusp16; assembly: GCF_047324915.1. NCBI lineage: Bacteria > Pseudomonadati > Pseudomonadota > Gammaproteobacteria > Pseudomonadales > Pseudomonadaceae > Pseudomonas > Pseudomonas sp. Pseusp16. The sequence goes on from NZ_CP168522.1 coordinate 2,830,884, forward strand.
CTGCGCCGGACGCATCCAGTAGCGGATTCATTGATTTTTTCCGCTCTGCGGAAAAATCACAGCAACGCGGAGTAAGTACATGCAATTCGATTGGTATTACACCTTGGGCCTATTGTGGAACGGCGACTTCTGGCGGGCCGTGGCAACCGTGGTCGAACTGAGCCTGGAAACCTGGCTGCTGGGTATCGTCTTCGGCTTTCTTCTGGCCTTGGCGCGACAGTCGCAGCGGCGTTTTCTGCGGGATGCGGCCGGCCTCTATATCTGGTTTTTCCGCAGTCTGCCGCTGCTGGTTCTGCTGATCTTCGTCTACAACCTGCCCCAGGTGTTTCCATCCACCAGTGCGCTGCTGTCCAATCCCTACTCGGCAGGCCTGATCGCCCTGGTGCTCAGTGAAGCGGCGTACATCGCCGAGATTCACCGCGGCGGCCTGCTGGCGGTGGCCAAGGGTCAACTGGAAGCAGGCAAGGCCCTGGGCATCGGCTATCGCGGCGTTCAGCGACTGATCGTGGTGCCCCAGGCGCTACGCGTAGCCCTGCCGACCCTGGCCAATGAATACATCACCATCGTCAAGCTCACATCGTTGGTCTCGGTGATTTCGCTGTCGGAAATCCTTCTGGTAGGCCAACAGCTCTATACCCAGAATTTCCTGGTCATGGAGACCATGTTCGCGGTGGCCTTCTACTACGTGTTTATTGTCACCGTGTTCAGCCGCCTATTGCGCCTGCTGGAGAACCACCTGGACGTAACCCGGCGCAAACCGAAGAACATCGCCCCCGCCGAACTCGGGCAAGTGGCGACCCGGCGTGCCGCCGGCCAGTCCGAGCCAGGCGAATTTGCTCTGCAGGCGCGGGGTGTGCGCAAGTCTTATGGCGAGCTGGAAGTACTCAAGGGCGTCGAGCTGAATGTGCGTTGGGGCGAGGTCGTGTCGATCATCGGCCCATCGGGCTCAGGCAAAACCACGCTGATTCGCACCATGAATGGCCTGGAAAGCCTGGATCATGGCGAAATCACCCTGCAAGGCCAACCATTCCTGCGTGGCACCAAAGCACCGGAGGGCGCCCTGGGTAACAAAGTGCATATGCAGGGCATCGTGCATGTCGGGATGGTCTTCCAGGGCTTCAATTTGTTCCCGCACAAGACCGCCCTGGAAAACGTCATGCTCGCACCGGTCTATCACGCCCATGGCGGTGGCGAAGAGCTGCGCTTGTTGAGCTTGGCACTGCTACGCAAGGTCGGCATGCTCGAGCATGCCGGCAAATATCCGCACCAGCTTTCCGGCGGCCAGCAGCAGCGCGTGGCGATTGCCCGGGCGCTGGCGATGCGACCTTCAGTCATGCTGTTCGACGAGCCGACCTCGGCCCTCGACCCAGAGCTAGTCGGTGATGTACTGGCTGTAATCGAGGAACTGGCCCGCGAAGGCATGACCATGGTGATCGTCACCCACGAAATGAACTTCGCCTTCAAGCTCTCCGATCGGGTGGTGTTTATGGAGGGCGGCGAGATTATCCAGAACGCCGCGCCGCAAGAGATGCTGGAGCAGCGCAGCGAGCGCATGACCAAGTTCCTCAAAGACGTACAACTGGCGTGAGCCGAGGGGGCACAACGGTGAGTCAACCCAAGGAAAAAAGTCTGTCGCTGGTCGATCAGGTTGCCATCGAACTGCGCGAAGACATCATTGGCGGACGCCTGTTGCCAGGTATGCCGCTGGTAGAAAGCGAACTGGTCAACGCTTACAACGCCTCGCGCAATACTGTGCGCGAAGCGTTGCACCAGCTGGGTCGTGAAGGCCTGACCAGCTACGTGCGCAACAAAGGCGTGATGGTGCGCCGGCTGGGCATCGACGACGTGCGCGATATCTTCAAGGTCCGCCGCACCCTCGAATTGCAGGCGATCGCCGCGAGCAAGCCGCTGCGCGAATACCAGTCCGACCTGATGCTCGAAGCCATCGAGGCCGCGCAACTGGCCCAAGACCGTGAGAACTGGCAAGCCTTCGGCACCCACAGTTTGCGTTTTCACCAGCACATCGTCGGCCTGTTGCGCAGCCCGCTGTTCGACGAATTCTTCACCCACGTTGCGGCCCAGATGCGTCTGGTGTTTTCCAACGCTCCCAGCGAGGAAACCTTTCAGAAACCCTGGCTCGAACGCGACCGGCATATCCACGACCTACTGGGTGATGGCCGCAAGAAAGAAGCCGAGGAAGCCATGAGCAGCTACCTCAACGACTCCGAATTGGTGCTGCTGGACATTCTGAGCAACATCCCCAAACACTGAAAAGAGGATCCCCCCATGTACAAGGACTATCCAGCGGCCTATCAACTCAGCAAAGGCGCCGCATTGCAGGTCGACAAAGCCTTCTATGACCGCGTGCGCGAGTCCAGGGATGGCCGCACCCTGATCGAGCAATTCGAAGTACCGATCCGCACCGGCCGCGCCTGGAAAGTGCCAGCGGGCCACGTGTTTCGCGTGACCACACCGGTCGGCCCACAGGTTGGAGACTTCAACGTGTGGAGCGCTAACGACCCGCGCGAACGCATGTGGGCGGCCCGTACTCGCCAGCTGCAAGGCGCCCACGTCACCACTTACGACCGCCTGTGGTCGAACCTTCCCTTCCTGAGGCCGATGGTCACCATCACCGACGACAGCCTGGCCGACTACGGCATCGACGAACACGGCGGTCGTCTGCACGACTTGCTGGGCACCCGTTGCGACCCTTACGTGAACAAGATGCTCACCGGCGAGGACTTCCACCACCACTGCCATTCAAACCTGACTCGTGCCGTGTTGCCCCATGGCCTGACCGAGTTCGACGTGCACGACGTACTGAACATCTTCCAGTGCACCGGCCTCAATCACGACGACATGTACTTCATGAAAGCCTGCCCGGCGAAACAGGGCGACTACCTGGAGTTCTTCGCCGAAATCGATCTGCTGTGTGCTCTCTCCACCTGCCCGGGCGGTGACCTGTCGCTGCCGATGTGGGGCCCCGACGCCGAGGATCCGCTGAAGGTCTGCCGCCCACTGGGCGTGGAAATCTACCGCCTCGACGAGTCGCTGTTGGACGGTTGGAAACAACCCGAGCGCGCGTCATACAACGGCAACCACGGCCTGCTGATTCCTAAAGCCGAGTGGGAAAAATAACGACAGGCTAAATCGACACCTGGGGCACCCACTCGCCCCGGGTGTCTCGCAGACTGGCCGCACAGCCAAGGCAGGAGTCAACGACCATGAACACACCACTACTAAACTGCGATATCGGCGAAAGATTCGGCGCCTGGACCACAGGCTGCGACGCCGACATCATGCCCTTTATCGATTGCGCCAACATCGCCTGCGGCTTCCACGCCTCCGACCCCAGCACCATGCGCAAGACCGTAACCCTGGCCCTGGCCCACGACGTGCGCATAGGTGCCCATCCCGCCTACCCGGACCTGGTCGGCTTTGGCCGCCGCTCCATGAGCTGTTCGCCGCAAGAAGTCGAAGATTTGATGCTCTACCAGATTGGTGCGCTGGAAGGTATTTGCCGCGCACTGGGCGGACGAGTGCAATACGTCAAACCTCACGGCGCGCTGTACAACGACATGATGCGCGATGCCAGAACACTGCGTGCGGTTTTCAAGGCCGCGGCCGCCTACGAGGGCGAGTTGCGGCTGATGCTGATGGCCCAACGCGATAACACCACGGCCTTGGCCCTGAGCGCCGAGTTCGGCGTACCGGTCTGGTTCGAAGCCTTCGCCGATCGTGCTTACGACCCGGCCGGGCACCTGGTATCACGCAGCCTGCCCGGCGCGGTTCACCACGACGCAAAAACCGTGATCGACCAGGCCCTGACCCTGGCCCGTGGCGAAGAGCTGATGGCCAATGACGGCAGCGCTCTGCATCTGCAGGCCGATACAATCTGCGTGCACGGTGACAACGACAGCTCGATCGCTGCCGTACAGCGCATTCGCCTGGCCCTCGGGGAGCTGCAAGAAGCATGAAGATCCGCATCGAAATCGTCGCTGTAGACTGCCTGATGGTGCGGTTGTTCGACACCATCGACGAAGCCCACATGCCCTGGCTGCTGGCGGCGTCCCGGCGTTTGCACGAATGCTTCGGCCAGGGCCTGATCGACCTGGTGCCCTCCTACACCACGCTGATGGTGCACTACGATCTGCGCCAGTTGCAGGTGAGCAAGGCCCGAGGGCTGATCGCCCAGGCCCTCGACAACCTGCAGCCCGATGCTGGCGGCAGTGGCCGCAGCCACAGCCTGCCAACCTGGTACGACCCCTGTGTGGGTCCCGAGCTGAAGTTGCTGGCACACCGCAGCGGGCTGTCCATCAATGAAGTCATCGAGCGCCACAGCGGCCACGAGTACCAGGTGTTTGCCCTCGGATTCGTACCCGGCTTCGCCTTTATGGGCCTGGTCGAGGAAATCCTCGCCAGCCCGCGCCTGAATACCCCGCGCAAACGTGTGGCGGCCGGCAGCGTCGGCATTGCCGAACGCCAGACCGCCGCTTACCCACAAGCCTCGCCCGGCGGCTGGAACCTGATAGGACGCACGCCGGTACGGCTGTTCGACCACGCGCTGGATGGTTACAGTCTGCTGCAACCGGGTGACCGGGTGCGCTTCGAAGCGGTCAGCCATGACGAGTTCATCCGTCTCGGCGGCGACGACACACCACTGGAGGCGCACCCATGAGTGGCTTGCTGGTAGAACGCAGCACCCCGTTAATCCTACTGCAAGACAGCGGCCGTTTTGGCATTCGCCAACTCGGCGTGACCCAGGGAGGCTCCACTGACTGGATCTCCATGTTCTGGGCCAACTGGCTGCTGGGCAACCCACTGGAGGCGGCGGTGATCGAAATCACCCTCGGCGGTCTCAGTCTGATTGCCCAGCAGGATGCCTGCCTGGCCCTGGCCGGTGCCGACCTCGGCGCCAGCCTCGACGGTCAGCCGCTGCAACCCTGGCGCAGTTTTCTCGTGCGCCGTGGCCAACGCCTCGTGTTCAGCCAGCCGGTCCAGGGCGCGCGCGCCTACCTGGCGGCCCCCGGTGGTTTCGATGCGACGCCTGTCATGGGCAGCAAGGCCACCGTCTGCCGTGAAGGCCTGGGCGGCCTCGATGGCTCGGGACGGGCGCTGACGGCGGGCGATCGGCTCGGCTGGTCCGCCCCACCCCCGGCACCACGGGAACTGGAGGCGACCCAGATCCCTGACCTAAGCTCGGCCAAGCCCCTGGAGACCGTGCTTGGCGCGCAGATCGCCGATTTCGCCGGGCAGAGCCTGTTCGATGCCTTCAATAGCCCCTGGCAAGTCGACTCGAGGGCCGATCGCATGGGTGTGCGCCTACTCGGCCCAGCCCTGCACTACCAAGGCACAGCGCTGATCTCAGAGGGCATTCCCCTGGGGGCTATCCAGGTGCCGCCGGACGGCCAGCCGATCATCCTGCTCAACGACCGCCAGACCATCGGCGGCTACCCACGCCTGGGCGCCTTGACCCCGCGCTCGCTGGCTCGCTTAGCGCAGTGCCTGCCGGGCGCCGAACTGCGTTTATCGCCTGTCGTCCAGGAGGTCGCGCACGGGCAACATCTACGCATGCTTGCTCAATGGCATTAACGCAAACGAAAACCGCCACGCCCGGTTTCAGGGCGTGGTCTCGGCGCAATGCGCCCTTCATCCGTAACGCGTCTGACCCGCCCGTTTACCCCCTGCCGTTATGCCCCCCTCCGCCATTTGGTGGTCAGTGGAAATGCAAATGCTTGGTCAACGGGAATGCTTCTGGCGGTCAAATGGCGTGCAATTTTGCACCCACGCACAACCTTTCCTCCGTTTGGCCCTATAAGACCGCTCATTCTCACTGGCGACTTGCGGGGCTCTGATTCCTGGAAGAATAGAAGTCACGTCGCGACATACAGCTATCTCAGTCAATATATAAACCTTAAAAGTCGATACCAAACCGTTAAGGATGTTCATGTCAATGGGTCTTTGCTCAACCATTCAAGTTGAACTGGAGAACTCATCACTTGGCACATAAACATCCAACCCAAGCCCAAATCGGGCGCATGATCGCGAAACACCGGACCTAGCGTAATCTGACCCAAGAAGAGGTGGCTGAGCGCATGGGGATCGGCAGTGAAGCCATATCGCTCCTGGAGCGGGGTGTGGTGGAGCTTTCCGTGGTCAAGCTGATGCAGTTAGCGGATATTTTCGACTGCAGGATGGATGAACTGCTGACGGAGTTGAGCAATCGTCTCAATGACCAGGGCCAGATGATCGCGGGTCTGCTGAGCGGTCTGAAAGAAAGCGCCCCTGCCTTTATCCTGGCTACTCATCTCGCCAACAAGTGAGCTTATGCACTCGCATTCGATATAGGGGCTGCCGAAGGGGGACGCCTTCTGCCTTGACGTCGTCCCACCCTCTCTGCTGTAGTGCCGCAGGATCATCGCCAACGGCGACCCAAGACCGACTCGCTCCGGGCAGCTCGGTCGAACTCTTAGAGTTCGGAGCCTTCTCTTTTGCGGGATGTCGTTCCCGTTTTGTGCTCGACCTGATCGTAGAGGCAGATGACCACTGTTGCCCTAGGGCAACAGTGGTCATCTGCTTCGGCGATCGTATTCAGTCCCGGAGCTCGCCGGGGAAACACTGGGCACCTTTTGTGCGCGGATGCGTGCCAGCATGTTCTGACCCAGGCCACGACAAGGGTCGGTTGGCGAATCATGGCGCAGTTAGACCAAGTTTTACGAGGAGCTTGTGACTGCATAAGACCGCCAAAGGTGGCTTTTCTGTTCCTCGCCTGGCACCCCGCCAGGCCCACTCTTCACTTTCTTCAGTCCAGTGACTACCACTGTATTCCGGCCATAAAAAATCGGGTTGCAGCGTCTTGACGCTCCCCTGTGACAGGCTTATACAAAGGGCGTGGTTCGCTGTCGTTGACGGCCCAGCCCAGGTAGCTTGAACCTTCAAGGCTACGCCACATTCGTGGTGGTTTACCCAAGTGCGATCAGCGTTCGGAGGCTCGCACGGTTACCGCTTCAGCGGTGATGAATGCCCACTACCGCAAGTTCGCGGATCACTACCGCGGATTTTCTTCTGCTTCACCGCTATTCCCCAGACACATCGTTCTGATCGTCATCGGCTTGCCGGTGACGAGTCGCTCATCGCTTGCCTTCACCTTACCCACCCTGACGGGGGCTCACTTCCCCGTCAGGGACTGTGCGTCACCGTTTTCCCTTGAAACAGGAGAACCACCATGGTCCACGCCAACCACTCCCAAGAAGCAACTACATACTTCAATCTGCACACTGTCGGTATCGGTTACCTCAACCGTGTTCGTGAAGTACAAGTCCGCCGCGGCCAGCCGTTCATGGCCTGCGATATCGCCGCCCTGCACGGTGCCACCGATGCGGTCGAGTACACCCGCTTTGACTGCAAAGTCGCTGGGGGTGAAGCTGAACGTTTGATTCGTCTCTATATGGACGCCGTCAACACCGAGAAAAAGGTCTTGCTGTCGTTCCGTATCGGCGATCTGTGGATCGATCCATTTCTCTACGAGAAAGGCGATAAACAAGGCCAACCGGGCGCCAGCCTGAAAGGTCGTTTGCTGTTCATCGACTGGATCAAGGTCAACGGCACGTTCGAGTACAAAGCGCCCGCCAGGCAGGAAGCAACAGCACCTGCTGAGCAAGCGCCGATCAATGAACCCTCTCCAACGTCGGTTGATGCCGAAGCTGAGGAGACCGAATACCCAACAGAGGCTCGGGTTGAACCTGAATCTCTACCCGCTCCACGCACGGCCCACCGTGATGCCACCCCTACCGTTCAGTCCGCCTGAACAAGCCACGATGTTCCTCATCAAGGCGCTCTCTCGAGCGCCTTTTCTGTAATCAGCACAGGAGAACCTACATGGAATCCTTCTGGCTTTGCGACGACTGCCTGTTCGCGGCTGCTTACGAGGACTACAGCACGTTATCGCTCTACTACACGACGGATGAAATCGGGAAGCGTATCGCCGGTATCCATCGTGGACTGGTTCGGTTATTGCCCTTCAGTGCCGACTTCGATCCCGAAACCGGCTGGGGAATCAAAGCCTTTTCCCCATTGCCCTGCGACGGTTGTGACTCACCCCTGCACGGTCAACGCCACCGATTCACTCGGCTGTAAACAGCGCGCAATCGGTTAATGCCCGCCACTCTCTATCCACCTCGGGGACACCACTCCCTTCGGGTGTGTACCCCTGATTGTTCCCTTCGGAGGTACCACCATGAGCACCCAACTCACACTGATTGAAACCTCGGATTTCGAGGCTGATCGTATCGTCCAAGAAAACCAGGTGATCGACGAAGCGCTGCATATTCTAGATCGCCGGCTGTTCACCCGTGGCCCTGACCTGACGTCGCCTGACGCTGTGGCCTCATACCTAAAACTGCACCTTGCGCAACAAGAGCATGAAGTCTTCGGTGTGATTTTTCTCGATGCCAAGCACCGGGTGCTGGCGTTCGAAGTGCTCTTTCACGGCAGCATTGATGGTGCCAGCGTTTACCCCCGCCAAGTCGTTAAGCGCTCCCTAGCGCATAACGCTGCGGCCGCCATTTTAGTTCACAACCACCCCTCAGGTTGTACAGAACCCAGCCAGGCGGATCGCGTCTTAACCGCACGGTTGAAAGAGACCTTGGCCTTGATCGAAGTGCGCGTACTGGATCACTTCATCGTAGGTGAAGGTCACCCTCTCTCCCTTGCCGAACATGGCTGGCTTTAACCCTTACAGGCGCCTTCGGGCGCCTTGTTCATTTTCGTGGTCCAGAGAGTCACTATGAACTGCCCTCTCTTGAGATCAGAGCTGATCTCAACCGAGATCTGTAACGTTTGGCGTCCCTTTAATGGAGTCATTTGCGTTCGCTAGAAACGTTGAAATTGACTGCGCCAATGCATCGTAAAAAGCCTCCACTGGCTCGACACCCTGCGCACGCAGACTGCCGTGCAGCAAGCCTTTGCCCAGGTAGAGGCTGACTGGAACATGGTCAGCCTCAAGTGCATCCCGGTAGGCGTAGCCTTCGTCACGCAGAATGTCGAACTCGGCGACACCAATGAAAGCCGGTGCGAGCCCTCTAAAATTGTTGGCCATCAACGGCATTGCCAATGCTTCGCTACGCATTTGAGCAACGGGGAGGTAGCGTTCGAAAGAACCTTCTAGCCCCGTAGTCGACAGCAACGGCGCGTCGGCATAGAGGGTGGCAGAAGGCTGGAAGGTTTCGGTGGTCAATACGGGATAAACCAAGGCCTGCCCCAAGGGCTGCGACTCCCCCTTGGCACGTAACGTCATGCACAGTCCCGCTGCCAATGTACCTCCGGCACTGTCGCCACAGACCACCAGTTGTTGGCGACTCAAATCATCCCCTAACTCACCGGCCCGCAAGGCATTCCAGACCGTCAGGCAGTCGTCCAGCGCCGCAGGATAGGGATGCTCGGGCGCCAAACGATAAGCCACTGCGACAATAACCAGGTTCAACCGTTTGGCCAGCGCATAAACGAACCAGTCGTGGGTATCCAGGTGGCCTAGATCCCAACCGCCGCCATGCAAATAAAGCAGTACCGGCCAGGCTTGTTTTGGGGCACCGCCCGAAGGCTTGTAAAGGCGAATAGGTAGATTGCCAAGCGCCGTGTCGGTGACCTGCAGGCCCTGAGGTTTGACCGGGGTGAAATGCCGACAGCCTCGTAGAAACGCCTCACGTCTGGCGTTGAGGCTGGCGTCGGCGGCCGCGAAGCCTTGGTTGACGCGCACAAACTCCTGCATCTCGAGTGACAAAGGATAACGCTCGCGTTGAGACACGCTCATAGGACGGATGGCCTGTGTAATGAGTGAGGGGGGTGAGTCGTATTCGAGTGTTCTTTTAACCACGCCAGTCAGTGCACCTGGCCACCAAACCGGTCAGCTCTGGTCGAACACGAAAAAGACGCCCCGACGCAGGGGCGTTGCTCAGGGTTTCCATGGTCAGGTCGTGACGAGAACTGGTGATGTACAACATGTCTTTTTCCGGCCCAGCAAACGCCAGATCCGTGGGGCTTGGCACCGGCAAACCGATCGTCCGGTCGAGCCCGCCGTCTTCGCTGAAGCGCACCAGGCTCCAGCCATCGCGCAAGGTCGTCCACACGCCCCCCTGATCATCCAGCGCCAAGCCGCTCAAGCGTCCTGAGCCTTTGGGTAGAGACGCGAACCGTCGCACCGAGCTTGCCCCCGTCTGCATGATGAACAAGGTGCCGGAGTCAGGTCCCACGGCAAACAACGACTCACCGTTCGCATCCCAACAGAACGCGCTGATGCGCTCCTGAAATTGCCATGACGAACGCAACTCGCCTTGGGTATCCAGCTCACCAAGTGAGCAGCCACCTGCATTGCTCCGACAAGCCCAAAGCGCGCCAGAGGGATGACTGGCCAGGCCAAGCAGTTGCTTGCCGGGCCAGTTGACCAAAGGATGCTCTTGCCCTTGCTTATCGAGTAGTGACCAACCGTTGGCATGGGCGATCAGCAAGCCATCGCGATGCAGTTCCATGGCACAAATCGGGGCGTCAAGTCGGGCAAAAATTCGTTCACTCTGCGCATCGAGCACCCAGATTGCCGGGGCCAGGGTGTCCGCCCAATACAGTCTTTGGCTCGCTTCACACCAACGGGGAAAAGCGCCATTGAATGACCAGGCACCCTCCACCAGCTCGACTTCACTGTCGGCGATACGAACACTGGATTCACTCAGCTGCGCCCCTACCCGCCGCGCCGCATCGGCCAGTTCCGGGCCCAGCAATTCGAGGCGATCGAGGGTCAACCGGTAAGCCGGTCCGGCGACACTCAGTGCGCCGCGAACCCTGCCCGCGTTGTCACGAATGGCGGCAGCGACACAGCGCACCCCCAGCACTATTTCCTCATCGTCGATGGCATAACCGCGTGCCCGGGTGATCTTCAGTTCGGTGTGCAAGCGACGCCGGTCAATGATGGTCAGTGGGGTAAGCGCGGTGAGGGTCAGCCCCTTGAGAATTTCTTCGCGGCTGACTTCGTCCAGTGCCGCCAATATTGCCTTGCCCTGCCCCGTGCAATAGACCGGCTTGCTCTGACCCAATGCTGCGGCCGAACGCTGGGTGTGTGCCCCATCGCAACGCTCCAGCGACATGACCTGATTGCCATCGAGTACCGCAAGATAGGACGTTTCGCCGGTCAGGTCGCGTAACGAGCGCAACTCGAAACTGGCGGCGGCCACCAGATCCGGCATCAGGTAGGCGTTGCGCACCAGTTCCAAATAGCGGAACCCCAACCGATAAACCTTGCGTAGCGGATCGCGGCGAATCATGCCGCGCTCGATCAAGCTGGCAATGATCCGGTACAGCGTGGTGCGTGGCAGACCCAGTTGGGCGCCGAGATCGGCCTGGGACAAGCCATCAGGTTTTGAGCCAATGGCTTCAAGCACATCCATGGCTTTTTCGAGGGCGCCAGTGCCGTCAGAGGACGTAGTCATCAGAAATTCCCACTCGTTGGAACAAACCGGTCTGCGCAGAATAAACGTCGTTTTCCGCGAGTCAATTAAGTCTTAGCATCGAATTCAACCCGAGACAAAACACCGAAGATAAGTCCCAAATTGTGGGAATAAACATCCAGATGCGCGCTGCATTTGAGCGGCATGACTCAGCCAGGAGAACAAGAATGACGCAGATTCACCAATACGCTGACGCGTATGACAATTCCGCGAACCGCAAGGTAACGGTCAGCGATGAAGTGCTGACCATGCTCGCCGGCTGCAGCAGCGGCTCGCTGACCACCCAATTGTTCAAACTCGGTTTCCGCCAGCCGGCGCTGGTCGGCCTGCGCGCCCTGAGCAAAAACATCAAACCCTTCGCCGGGCGCGCCTATACCATGCGGTTCATCCCGGCACGGGAAGACATCGACACTTACGGCACCATGACCACCAAGCCTAATGGCGACAACCTGCAATGGCAGGGTGTAGAGCAGATTCAGCCCGGGGATGTGCTGGTCATCGACAGCCAAAATGATCCCCGCGCTGCCTCGGCCGGCAACATTCTGGTAACCCGCCTGCTGGCTCGCGGCGCCAAAGCGATCATCACCGACGGAGCCCTGCGCGACGGCAGCGAAATCGCCGCCCTGCCGCTACCCGCCTATGCCCGGGAAATCACCGCCACCACCCGTATCTCGTACCACCATGTGGCGGACTTGCAGGTGCCTATTGGCTGCGCAGGCGTCGCGGTGTACCCGGGCGATGTCATCGTCGGCGACGCGGACGGTATCACCGTGGTTCCCGCCCACCTCGCGGAGGAGCTGGCCGAGTACTGCTCGATCCAGGACGATCTGGAAAACTACCTGGCCATGCGCATCGCTTCTGGCGAGGCCTTATGGGGTGTTTATCCGCCAGGTCCGGAGGCCATTGCCGCTTACCATGCCTGGATCGCTGACGGTCGCAAACCGATTCCGAGCATCATCGCTCAGCAGGAGGGCAACTGATGTCAGCCCCCGCCGAACACCCATACGCCGCCCTGATCCGCCGCTACTTCGCTGCGTGCAATGCCGCCGATCACGACGAACTGGTGGCCTGCTTCACTCCGGACGCCGTGCATTACTTCCCCGCCGGCTTGCCGGAAATCCCTTGGCGCAGCGCCGAAACCATCGCCGCCAAGTGGGTCTGGTGTGTGGAGAATCTGGGCTCGCAGTGGACCATCGAAAAAATTCTGGTCAGCCACGACAGCCACGAAGCGGTGATCGAGTGGACCCACTGGAAAGGCAAGCTCGGCACGGCCTTGCGTGGGGATGAGTGGTACATCTTTGACCCGCACAGCGGACTGATCAAAGAGATCCGGGCGTACTACGCCTCGCCTGCAGACAAGGAAGTCGCCATCAATGAACTGGTGGACTTCGACTATCAAGCGCGGGGCTACCACCTCAACCCTCTCAATGGAGGCTTGAAATGAGCACATCAGAACTGATTCAGATCGACCAAGTGGTCGCGCAAGCCGCCGACACAGCGACATTCTGGGCACAATCCAGCCCTCAGGTTCGCGCGGCACTGCTCGAAGGCCTGGCCGCAGCACTGGAAGGCCATCAAACGCGATTGATTGCGCTGGCCGATGAGGAAACTCACTTGGGCACGGCACGCTTGACCGGTGAAGTGACCCGCACGGCTTTCCAGCTCCGCGGGTTCGCCACTGAAGTGTTGAATGGAGTGCCTTATGCCCGTGTTGATGATCAAGCGGTAGCAGGCACGCCTCCAGTCGGTCGGCCACAGCTGACCCGCGTATCCGAACCGCTGGGGCCGGTGGCGATGTTTTCCGCGAGCAATTTCCCCTTTGCCTTCTCGGTGCTCGGAGGTGATACCGCATCTGCATTAGCCGCAGGCTGCCCTGTGGTAATCAAAGCCCATTCCGGCCATCCACAACTGTCGCGTGCCGTGTATGAGATCGCGCTTGGCGTCCTCGCCGAACAAGGATTACCACAAGGCCTTCTAGGGCTGGTCGAAGGCGCTTCGCGGGCCGCCGGAGTTCGCTTGGTGGAACATCCGCAGATTGCTGCAGTGGCCTTTACCGGTTCCTTCCAGGGCGGCAGCGCACTGTGGAAAGCGACCAACGAGCGACCTCGGCCGATTCCATTCTTTGGTGAGCTGGGCTCGATCAACCCGCTGGTGGCCCTTCCGCAGATTCTCGAACGTGACGGTGAGCATCTGGCCAAAACGCTGGCTGGCTCAATCACCATGGGCTGCGGTCAGTTCTGCACCAGCCCGGGTGTGATCGTGTTGCTGGAGCACCCTGCCAGCGAGCGTTTCATCAAGCAACTGACAGACGCTTTGCAGCCTTTGCCAACGCATCCCATGCTGACGCCGAGCATGCGTCGCGGTTTCGATCACGGCATTGCCAGTCTGGAACAGGCCAGTGCCGCGCACTCACTGTTTACGCCTCACGCCAACGGCGAAGGCCCGGCACCACGACTGTTCGAAATAGCGGCGCAGGCATTTATCGAGAACGCCACACTACGCGAAGAAGTCTTCGGTCCCGCAGCCGTAGTGGTCAAAGTCGCCTCCATTGAGCAAGCAATCGAGGTGATCGAGGCGATTGGCGGAACATTGACAGTCACCCTGTGGGGTTTCGACAACCCCGACGAGCCGACCCGAAGCTTGTACCGCGCCGCCCGACGCATTGCCGGTCGGGTGTTGTTCAGCGGCGTGCCGACCGGTGTTGCTGTGACTCACGCACAACACCATGGCGGCCCATGGCCGGCGTCGACCCAACCGCAAACCACATCGGTCGGTTATGCCGCTCTGCAACGCTTTTTGCGGCCGCTGGCACTGCAAGACGCGCCGGCCTGGGCACTCGAAGAATAAGGAGCAAACAGCATGATGAAACACATTGTGATGTTCCGTCGTTTGCCCGACGTGAGCACCAACCTTGAACTCGAAGCCCGCCTGGTCCAGTGGATGCACGGCCTGGAAAAGGACATCGATTTCGTTCGCGACTGGAAAGTCTCGGCCAACGAACTGGACCGGCCAATTTGCTGGGACTACCTGCTCGAAGCCACGTTCGATGATGCCGAAGCGGTCCAGCGCTACCTGCCTCACCCTGCCCACATGGCGTTGGTGGCAGAGCTGAAAAAATACTTTGAATGGGCTGCCATCGATTACAGCGACTGACCTGTCAGCAGTCGCCAGAGCCCTCATCGGACTTCACCGAATGGAGGCTGATTCAAACGGGCGTTCTCAAAAAGAACGTCCGTCTAGCTGATCGAACGAACACTAAAAAAACAATAATCGGCATGCTCCAGATGCCGGCCGGAGATTCAACATGCACAAGAAAAAGAACTACCGCTGGACGATCCTGACGATGCTGTTCATCGCCATGATCATCAACTACGTGGACCGTGCTGCCCTGTCCATCGCCATGCCCTTCATCACCCAGGAATACCACCTCACGCCTTCCGAAAAAGGCATGATCTTCAGCAGCTTCTTCATCGGTTATGCGCTGTTCTGCTTCGTTGGCGGTTATCTGGCCGACCGCTACGGCCCAAAGCGCGTACTCACCTACGCCATGAGCGGCTGGTCGATCCTCTGCGGTTTGACCGCACTGGCCTTCAACTTCTGGTCGCTGCTGATTGTTCGCGCGCTGTTCGGTGTGGGTGAAGGCCCGGTATCCACCACGGCCAACAAAACCGTGAACAACTGGTTCCCGATCAAGGAACGGGCGCGCGCCATCGGTATCAACCAGGCGGGCGGCCCTCTGGGCGGTGCATTGGCTGGGCCGATTGTCGGTTTCCTAGCTCTTTGGCTGGGCTGGCGCGTGGCCTTTATCGTGATGGCCGTGATGGGCCTGATCTGGGCTGTCTGCTGGTTCCGTATGGCAACCTCAACGCCCCAGGAACACCCGAAAGTCAGCGCCGAAGAAATCGCCCTGATCAACGCCGCACGCGATGTCCCGGTCATGACCGCTGCAGAAGCGCCACGTACGCCGGTGCTGGAAATCATTTTGCAGCGCTCGGTACTGGTTACCGGCGTGTCGCTGTTTTGCTACAACTACATCCTGTACTTCTTTATGACCTGGTTCCCCAGCTATCTGATCGACGCCAAAGGCATCGATCTGAAGTCCATGAGTATCGTCACTGCGCTGCCCTGGCTGGTGGGCACCGTCGGCTTCCTGTGTGGTGGTGTGCTGATCGACTACATCTACAAGCGCACCGGCAAGCAGTTGTTCTCGCGCAAAGTCGTACTGGTGACCTGCCTGCTGATAGCAGCGTGCTGCATCGCACTGACCGGCCAGGTCGAAGACGTGACACAAAGCGTGGTGGTCATGACCGTCGCCATCGGCTTCCTGATGCTGACCGCCCCCGCCTATTGGTCGCTGATTCAGGACGCCGTGCCGGATCATCAAGTCGGTACCGCCGGCGGCTTCATGCATGGTCTGGCCAACCTGTCGGGGATCGTCGCACCAACCGCCACCGGGATCATCATCCAAACGTCCGGTACTTATGCCAGCGGCTTCGCCCTGGCTGGTGGACTGGGCATTCTCGGAGCGCTGATTGTGGCGATCTTCGTCGGCCAGCCAAAATCCTTGACCCCATCCCTTTCGCCGGCCTGAACCCTCGCTGAGCAATGCGCAAACACATTTGAGGAGCGAAACATGCAAACCATCCTGATTACCGGTGCCGCAGGCATTGTCGGCAAGGCACTGCGCCCCTTGTTGCGTGAGCACTACGCCCTGCGCCTGTTCGATCGCCTGCCGATCACCGACTTGGCGGAAAACGAAAGCGCCTTTTGCGGTGACCTGACCCGCACCGCAGACATCCTCGAAGCGGTCGAGGGTGTCGACGGCGTACTGCACCTGGCTTGCGCTCACGGCACCGACATCCATTTCGAGAGCACCCTCAAGCCCAACTACAACGCGACTATGCAATTGCTTGAGGCCGCGCAAAAGTCCGGTGTGAAACGGTTTATCTTCGCCAGTAGTCATCATGTGCTGGGGCAATATCGCACTGATGCCGCCGAGTCGTTCGACGATTTGCCCGTGGCACCGGACAGCTACTACGCGCTGAGCAAAGTGTTTGGCGAGGCGTCCTGCGCAACCTATGCCCAACGCTACGACATGGCGATCTGCGCGATTCGCATCGGTAACGCCGACCCTCTGGTCAGCGATGCCCGCCGGTTGCGCCTCTGGGTCAGTTCCCGTGACCTGGCGCAGTTGGTGTGCATCGGCATGGAGCACCCGCAGATTCGTTTCGAGGTGCTTTACGGGGTCTCCGAAAGCCCACAGCCACTTTTCAAAAACACCCGAGCCAGGGAACTGGGCTATCGCCCGCTGGACAATGCCAAGGACTTCATCGCTCCCGGCTACCTCGACTACGACGCCATGTGCGCGCAAAGCTCCGGCCGAGACCTCCTCGGTGGTGCCTATGCGGTCAGCCCACTGGCCAGCTGCCTGGAGTCCGCATGATTATTCGCAAGGTTGATACCTTCATTGTCGAAATCCCTTTTCACGACGGCGGCAAAGGCCAAGGCATCACGCCCACCACCTGGCGCACGCTGGAAAATGTGCTGGTGCGCATCGAGGATGATCAGGGGCATGTAGGCTGGGGTGAAGCATTTGGTTACTTCACTGCAGATGCCACCAAGGCCACCATTGATCGATTAATCGCACCAGTGCTGGAGGGCAGCACGGTCGAGGACATTGGCGCCTGGAACCTGAAGACTCAGCGTCAGCTGCATCTGTTCGGTCGTTACGGCGTGACGATGTTCGCCATTTCCGGGGTGGACATCGCGCTTTGGGATCTGGCGGCCCAGCGCCGTGGCGTGCCGCTGCATCGCCTGTTTACCGACAAGCTGCGCAACCATGTGCCAGCCTACGCGAGCCTGGTGCGCTACGCCGATGGCGAGGTCGCGCCGGACATCTGCCGCAAGGCACTGAACATGGGTTTCAAGGACATCAAGCTGCATGAAGTGACCCTGGGGGAAATCGCCCAATGTCGGGACGCCATCGGCTACGACGTGCCGCTGTCCACTGATGTGAATTGCAGTTGGTCAATTGCCGATACCCGCGCCTGGCTACCGAAGCTTGCAGATCTTCAGCTGGCCTGGCTGGAAGAGCCGATCTTCCCGCCGGAGGATTTCGTGACCTTGAACAGCTTGCGCGGCCAGGGGGTTTCGCTGTCTGCCGGTGAAAACTGGTGCAGCGCCTTCCAGTTCGAGCAGGCGCTCAAGGCTGGAGCGGTCGACTCGGTGCAGCCGAGCGTGACCAAAGTCGGCGGCATCAGTGAATGCTTGCGCATTGCCGAACTCGCACGGCAGTACAACACCCCGGTCTTGCCACACTGCCCTTACTTTGGCCCCGGCTTCCTCGCCACCTTGCACCTGGCGGTCGCTCAAGAACAGGTCGCACAGATCGAGTACCTGTTCGTCGAACCGGACGCCTGGTTGTACGACATCGAAGGCATGCGCAAAGGCCATTTGTTCGAGATTCCGCAAGGCGTTGGTCTGGGCCAGCAGATGGATCAAAACGTCTTCGATCGCTTCCGTCGCGCTTGAATCAGGAGCAGACAATGTCGACCCGCTTTCAGCAACTGACCCTGCAAAACGCCGAACTGAGCCTGCAATTGCTCCCCGAGCACGGCGGCCGAATCGGTCGCCTGCAAGTGCGCAAGCATGCCCTGGAAATTTTGCAGCCGATCGATGCCTCTCAGTCGCTGGACCCACTGATCTGGCCCAAGGGCGGCGCCTATCCGCTCATCCCCTACTCCAATCGAATTGCTAACGCGCAGTTGCGCTTCGAGGGTCGGGACTATGCGCTGCCCGCTCATCCGCAGGCTTTGCCGCACACCTTACATGGCATCAGCCATACCCAAGCCTGGCAAGTCGATAGCCAGTCGACGACCCAGGCTAGCCTGAGCCTGGACTACAGCGGCCCACACTGGCCATGGCCGATTCGGGCCGAGCAGCATTTCGAGCTGAACGGCGGCAGTTTGCGGATCCGGCTTGCACTGTTCAATAAAGGGGAAACACCGATGCCGGCCGGTTTAGGTCTGCACCCGTATTTCCTCGCTCACCCGCAACTGCAAGCCAGTTTGAGTTGCACTCGCCAATGGCAGATCACAGCGGATTACCTGAGCACCGGACAGCACCTGACAGGTGACGTGGCGATGCAATTCGACAGTCAGTCCTGGCAAACCGAGACCTGTGCCCATTACCTGTCGCAATGGGCGGGCAAGGTCGATCTCGACTATCCGCAGGGCCGCCTGCGCCTGACAGCCAGCCCTGAACTATCGCATCTGGTGGTGTTCGCTCCAGTAGGCTCGCCTTATCTGTGCATCGAGCCGGTTTCACACCTGGCGGATGGTTTCAACCTGCAACCGCTGCTTGGAGAACTGAGCGGCACCCAAGTCGTGGCGCCTGGAGAATGCTTCTCGGCCGACCTGTGTTTCGAATGGATCGAGCCCCCACAACGGCCCGGATAACCTCTCAGCCTGACCTTCAACCGTTAACTGACGCCTACCTGCCCGCCCGAGAATCTCGGGTGGTGAGTTCACTCATCTCTAAAAAGAACAAAAAAATGAAAATCAAACCCTCATCGCCTCACGCCATGACCCTCTGCATGACACTCTGCGCCATGCCATTGGCGGCCCATGCCGATTTCGTCAGCGACAGCAAAGCCACCGTGCTGATGCGCAATTTTTACTACAACCATGACCTTCGGGATTCAAAAGCTCCGGCTCAATCGAAGATCGAGGAGTGGGCGCAAGGCTTCATTCTCAAGGCTGAATCGGGTTACACCGAAGGCACGGTCGGATTGGGTCTGGACATGTATGCCGGTCTCGGGATCAAGCTCGACTCCTCGCCCGACCGCAGCGGCTCGGCCTTGCTCCCCGGTGCCTACAACCGCGCGGGCGGCCCGCGCAATGCCGATCCACGTTCCGTTGATGAGTATTCCGAGGCGACCGGTGCGCTAAAAATGAAAGTATCGAAAAGCGAACTGAAGGTCGGTGGCCTGTTCCCAAAAATCCCGCTGGTGTCTGCCGGTGACGCGCGCCTGCTACCACAGTTTTTCGAAGGCGCCATGCTCAGCGTTCGCGAGTTCGACCATGTCGATATCGATCTCGGCCAGATGCGCGCGGTCAACTATCGTGAATTCAGCGGCAGCCGCAAGATGCAAACCGGTAACTACCTGTCGGTAGAAAGCGACCGTTTCAACTACCTTGGGGGGACCTGGCGGATTGCGCCGAATGCCTCGGTTGGCGTGTGGGAAGGCGAACTGAAAGACGTTTATCGTCAGACGCTCTACACCACCACCCTCAACCAACCGGTAGGCGCCTGGAAGCTCGGCGCCGTGGTCAATTACCTTGCCTCCAGCGAAGCCGGCGAAGAACTCGCAGGCAAGCTCGACAGTCGCATGGCGTCGACCCTGCTGTCTGCCAATCTGGGCCCACAAACATTCCGTTTTGGTTTGCAGTACAACGCGGGCGATAGCGCCTTGCCATTTCTTCACGACACCGACCTCCCCGGTGTGGCCAACGCAGTCCAGGTGCTGCGTTTCGATCGCGCGCAAGAGCGCTCATGGCAAGCACGTTACGACTTTGACTTTGCAGGCGTCGGCTTGCCAGGCCTGGTGGCAATGGCACGTTATGTTCATGGCGATAACTTCAAGATTAACGGACAAGACGGTCAAGAATGGGAACGTAACATCGACCTCAGTTACACCATCCAGAGCGGCACCTTCAAAGACCTGTCGTTCAGATTGCGTAACGTCGAACTGGTCGGTGATGCGACAGGACGTCGCGATGAGAATCGCTTTATCGTTTCCTATGCACTGGCGCTGTTTTGATCCTTGATATGCCCCCAAGTCGATCATGAGATCAAATCATGGAGGATGAATCGAACGCTCTCTTCTAAAGCGATTAGCTATGACTCGGTTTTATCACTGAATCACTCCATCACCTCATGTCAAGTTCTGCACTGAATCTGACATGAGGTTTTTTCCATGGAGCGTTTTTTCACGCCTGCCTGCCTGCTGGGCTTGTTGAGCGCCTGCACCGCGCCAATCCCCACCTCATTGCCGATCAATCCAGAAATCGACAGCGGCTCCAATCGACCCTATCTCTGGAAGGGCAAAGCCGAAAGAAGCTCTCCGGGAGTGCTCCGCTATGGCCGCTATACGCTGGTCAGCACCGAGCCCACCACGGAACAACGCGATGTTCTCGCCCAAATCATCGACGTGAGTATCCCGTCCAACCTGAATCCTTCGGTACTGGAGGCAATGCACTTTGTGCTGCAGCGCTCGGGTTATTCACTCTGCCCTGCCGCCGATCCAGTCAAGGTACTTTTTACCCGGTCTCTGCCCGCAGCCCATTACCGGCTTGGCCCAATCTCTTTGCGCCGCGCGTTGCAAGTGCTGGCTGGCCCCGCCTGGCAACTCACGACCGACGAAGTCAGCCGTTCGGTCTGCTTCGAACAGCAGAAAATGGTTGCCGGGGTCGTGCAGGTCACACCCGTCTTGCCTCATCAGTCGGAGGCACGCCCGTGAAAGCCTCGACGTTTCAAACCGTCATTGTCGGACTTCTTTGCCTGGTAATTGCCGGCCTGAGTGGTGGTTTGTATAACCAGTATCAGCGCGTGGCCGAGCTACAGAGCACGAACACGCAATACCAACAAGCCCTGGACACCCTGCAACGTGATGCGAACGCACTCAAGGATGCACAGGAAAAACTGCAGTACGCGCTGAAAGACCTGAAGCAGGTGGTCGATTCCGGTGAGCAACAGACCAATACCCTCGATCCGATGCTGGATCAATGGGCACAAGAAATACAGGAACTGCACGACGGTCTGGCAGACCGCGCCACCGTGGCAGACCTGACAGCGCTACGCGCACGTTTTGAGTACGTCGAGCAGCAGTTCCTGGACCTCAAGACCCAGCCATCACCCCCACCACCAACGTCTTCCGCGACCAAGCCGAAACAGAAGGCTCGCCCCAAACCCGTCCCGCTCTCGCCACCGTTCTCAGTGTTGAGTGTCGAGTCCCGCGGGGATGAGCGTTTTCTGGCGGTTGCACCTCATGACAGTCGCTCGCTCACGGATGTCCGGCTGCTGCATAGCGGTGAGCAACTCGGCGCTTGGCGTCTGAAAGTGCTGGAGCTGAACTCAGCCATCTTCGCGGTGGCCGCTCAGCCAGACCAGACCGTGCAAGTCCCTTGAGCAGCAATCATGAACAGAGCGCCACTCCTCCTCGTCGTTTGTCTGGTTTCGCTGCTGACCACGGGTGTTGCGATGGGTAACCCCATCACCACACAGTCACGGATCCAGGACACACAGTCCGCTCCGCTGGAGAGCTCTCACTCTGAGCAGGCTGCGAGCTGGGGTCTGACGGAGCAGGAGTGGACGCGCTTTGAACAGATCCAAGCTGGCCCGCGCGGTTTCTGGAGCCCGAACCTCGATCCGTTGACCGCACTCGGAGTCGAAGCCCAGACCGACCAAGAGCGCCAGCGCTATGCCGAACTACAGGTAGCACTGGAAGCCAAGCGCGCCGAGCGCGAGTTGGCCTACCAAAACGCTTACACCGCGGCCTGGGCCAAGCTGTTTCCTGGGCTGCTGCCAATCCAGGGCATGGCATCCCCGTCCCCCGCCAGCTCAGCGGTCGCGCCGCGCCAAGCCCTGTTTGTGGAGGACCACTGCCCCGCGTGCACCGCCGAAGTGCAGCGTCTGCAAAGCAGTGACACGGCGTTCGATATCTACCTGGTGGGCAGCCAAGGCGAGGATGAACGCATCCGTAGCTGGGCTCGGCAAGCAGACATCGATCCGGCCAAGGTCCAACGCCGTCAGATCACCCTGAACCATGACCGGGGTCGCTGGTTCAGCCTGGGGGCTCCGGGGCCATTGCCTGCCACATTTCAACAGGTGAATGGACAATGGCAACGCCTCGACTGAGTGGTATTGCGCTCCTGCTGACGGTGCTTGCCGTCCAGGCTGACGAACTTCCGCCTCCTGCCTACCAACTGGCGGCGCATGACGCCGACATCCCTTCTACGGTGCTGTTCGCCATTGCCTTGCAGGAGAGTGGTATCCGCGTCCGTGGTCGATTGCTGCCCTGGCCTTGGACCTTGAACATCGCCGGAACCCCCTACCGCTTCGCCACTCACCAGGCCGCCTGTCACGCCTTGCTCCAGGCGCTCAATCAGTATGACGCCAAGCGGGTCGATGCTGGACTTGGGCAAACCAACCTGGGCTACCACGGAAAACGTTTTTCCAGCCCTTGCGAAGCCCTCGACCCCTACCGAAATCTTGCCGTGACCGCCGCGCTGTTGCAGGAGCATCACGATGCCACCGGTGATTGGGTCTTGGCTGCCGGGCGCTATCACCGTCCGGCAGGGGGCGCGCCGGCAGCACGCTACCGTGCTGGCTTTTCCCAGAGACTCGAACAGCTGCTGATTTCCTTTGAACTGGGCACACCACCATGAAACGAATCGCCATTGCCTGTTATTGCATCCTGCTCTTGGCACCTTTCGCCCAGCCGGAACTGACCGTTGCCGAGGATCAGCCTAGCAACTTCACCCGACCCCATTTTCAAGTTTCCAGGCCGCCCATAAACAACAAGATCCAACCTGATCGGGCCATGCATGCGGACCTGTCCACGTTTGCCGATGAAGCCTGGATACTGCCCATCCGCAGTTCTCACTTGAGCCCCGGCCAGATCACGTCTCGCTCCCTGAACATGCCGGGCTTGCGGCCATTTTTTCTGGTCGGTGAGGATCCCCAATCGCTGACTTGGCTGCGTCAACGCGCGGCTGAACTGCAGGAAATGGGTGCAGATGGCCTCGCCGTCGAGGTGACTGATAATGAAGCCCTGGCCCGGATTCGAGCAGCCGCTCCGGGCATCACCATTTTGCCGGTCAACGGCAACGACATCGCCACCCGCCTGCAGATCGAGCACTACCCCATCTTGATCACTGCCACCTCACTAGAACAGTAAGCCCAGGTCATGGCCGAGCATGCAATGGAGTCCAAGCTCCGGCCAGCGGTGGAGCTGTATACCGTAGCGATCTGCATCGCCGCCGCGGTGTTGTGTGTGTACTCGCCCTGGGCTGTGGCCCTGTCACCCGAGATCGGTCTGGTTGCCGCGCTGGCCTATGCCCTGTTCGGCCTGATCCGACTGCAACAAGCTTGGGAGGTACTGCGCTATCGGCGCAATATCCGCCGGCTGCCCCGCTACGAGCTGACCAGCCGACAGATTCCGGTCAGCCGCAAGCTTCTGTTCATGGGCCGAGGCTTTCGCTGGACCCGCCTGCACACCCAGCGCTTGGTCGAGGCCCAGGATCCGGCAGTCGCCCACTATGTCGACCAACCGACCCGTTACCGCCTGGCACGTGGACTCGAACGGCGCCTGGAACATGCACCGTTTCCACTCTCGTCACTGGCGCGTGTCACTGCCTGGGACAATGCTTGCAATCCGTTGCGCCCTTTGCCCCCGGTCGGTGGCTCGCCGCTGTTGCACGGGGTCGAGCCCGACGAAACGGAAGTCAGCCTGCCGCTGGGCGAACGGGTCGGGCATACCCTGGTGCTGGGCACCACCCGCGTCGGCAAGACACGACTCGCCGAGGTGTACATTACTCAGGACATCCACCGCATCGAACACGAGGTAGTGATCGTTTTCGATCCGAAGGGCGACGCTGACCTGCTCAAGCGGATGTACGTCGAAGCCAAACGGGCCGGTCGGGAAAAGGAATTTTATGTGTTCCATCTGGGCTGGCCAGAGATCTCCGCGCGTTACAACGCCGTGGGACGTTTCGGGCGCATCTCGGAAGTGGCGTCGCGCATTGCTGGACAGCTCAGTGGTGAAGGTAACTCTGCGGCCTTTCGTGAGTTCGCCTGGCGTTTCGTCAACATCATCGCCCGCGCCCTGATCGAGCTGGGCCGACGCCCGGATTACCTGCAGATCCAACGGCATGTGGTCAACATCGACGCCCTGTTCATCGAGTACGCCCAGCAGTTTTTCGCCAAGACTGACTCAAAAGCGTGGGAAGTGATCGTCCAGCTTGAAGGCAAGCTCACCGAGAAGAACATTCCCCGGCATATGATCGGGCGCGAAAAGCGGGTGGTGGCCATAGAACAGTACCTGGCGGTAAAGCGGGTATTTGATCCGGTAATGGACGGACTGCGTTCAGCGGTGCGGTATGACCGCACCTACTTCGACAAAATCGTCGCCTCGCTACTACCGCTGCTGGAGAAACTCACCACCGGCAAGACCGCCCAGTTACTGGCTCCCAACTACACCGATCTAGATGACCCACGGCCGATCTTCGACTGGATGCAGATCATCCGAAAACGCGGCATCGTCTACGTCGGTCTGGATGCGCTGACCGATGCCGAGGTCGCTGCCGCCGTGGGCAACTCCATGTTCGCCGATCTGGTCTCGGTCGCGGGCCATATCTACAAACATGGTATCGACCATGGTCTGCCTACATCGAGCAGGAGCACCGACAAGCTGCCGATCAACCTGCACGCTGACGAGTTCAATGAGCTGATGGGCGATGAATTCATCCCGCTGATCAACAAAGGCGGTGGCGCTGGCATCCAGGTGACAGCCTACACCCAGACCCTCAGTGATATCGAAGCGCGCATCGGCAACCGCGCCAAGGCCGGTCAGGTCATCGGCAACTTCAACACCCTGCAGATGCTCCGTGTACGCGAGACCGCCACCGCGGAGCTGCTTACTCAACAATTGCCCAAGGTAAACGTGTTGACCAAGACCCTGGTGTCGGGTGCCACCGACACCTCCGATCCCGAGGCCAACACGGACTTCACCTCATCCTCACAGGACCGCGTCAGTAGCACCAGCGTGCCGTTGATCGAGCCTGCACACATCGTCAGTTTGCCAAAAGGGCAAATGTTCTCCTTCCAGGTCGGTGGCCAGCTCTGGAAAGTCCGTATGCCTTTGCCTAAACCCTCCAACGACGATGCCATGCCCAAGGATTTGCAGGAACTCACTCAACGGATGCGGGCGACCTACAACGAGCAGGCAGGGCAATGGTGGAGCGCGAGTGGTGGCGGCCCAACAATTAACTTCGATTTAGATCAGGTGCGGTAGCCCTACTCTGACTAGGTTCCGATTAAGCAAACACACATTCTGAAGGCGTCAGGACGGCATCAACTCTGCGGCGCGCAATGGAGTGAATGATGGCGACTTCCACACAAAACACGCCGCCACAACCGATCCAACATCCAGGGCTAATTGTCTCAACGATTAGCCTGATGCTGCGCATCATTGGTTTGCTGGTCGCCTCATTGCTGTTTTCGATCCTCATCGAATTCGTCGGTCTGTTGCTCTTCTGGGGAGATCAAGGCTGGCTGCATAGTCAGGCCATGCTGACCAGCGAACTGGGCTGGCTCAGCGAGCACTTCAAATCGTCACTCATCCTCCAACAACCCGGGCAAACGATTGTCCAGTGGCTGGATTTCCTAAATCAGTGGCTGCTGGTCAAGACCGGCTTTGCGGATTTTGCCCTGCAGGCGCGGGTGTCGAGCCAGGGCAACGGCGTCTGGAGCTGGATCAACCAGCTCTACGTGAGCATTGAGAATTTCGTGCTGGCCGCGGTGTATGTGACCTTCACTTTCGTCGTGCGCCTGACCATACTGGTCCTGGCCACCCCCCTGTTTCTGCTGGCAATGTTTACTGGTTTTGTCGATGGACTGATGCGCCGAGACCTACGAAAATTTGGCGCTGGGCGAGAAAGCAGCTTTGTCTACCATCGTGCTAAACGAGCCGTGATACCACTACTGATCGTGCCCTGGGTCATTTACCTGTCTCTGCCCTTTTCGCTCGATCCCACGGCCGTATTTTTGCCTTGTGCGGTGACGCTCGGCATCACCACGGCCATCACGGCAACTACATTCAAGAAGTATCTCTGATTCGGAAAAAACCAAAGTTTCATTTACATATCCCGATGCTTGGATAGTTATCCCGCGACCGAAAACTGATACACCACACGAATGCAAATTAAGCTGCTAAAGGTCGTTCTCAAATCCCACTATGAGTTAGAGCATCAAGTGAAATGCAGACGTCCAAAATTTTGAGGAGTATTAAGGATCTAACCACCAATTAAACTGGCGCAGGACTGGGTCAAGACTTGCATTCAGGACTTATCATTCTCATCGAGAAAAAAGGGCCTTTACAGGCCCCTTGTCATCAACTCGATTTTACTGAGTACGCCACGAGTCAACAACGTCTGCGCCAAACTCGGCTTTCCATTCCTTCAGTCGACGATGATTTCCTCCCTTGGTTTCGATCACCTCTCCAGAGTTCGGATTTTTGTAGATCTTCACTTCGCGAGCCTTACGGACTGCCTTTACGGGGGCGGCTACAGGTGTCGAGGTCCGACGGCCAGCTTCTGGATCCAGGATGCCAATGATGTTCTTCAAGCTGAAGCCGTACTCGCCAAGCAGCGCACGTAGCTTGCTCTCAAATTCCATTTCTTTTTTCAGACCGGAATCACTTTTCATCGACTCGAGCTCTGCTAGCTGTTCGGCCAGTTGTTGCTCAAGCTTGCGAAATTCAGCCAAACGAGACATGTGAAACTTCCTTCAGGTTAGGGGAACGAGGAAACGAACATTCCCATACTAAGCGATGATCAGCTCTTCGTCACCCATGCAGCTTTCAAGCAGGAGTTAATCTACTCATACTGCATGAACGACGCATTATTAACGGGGAAGGATTGCTAAACTGGGCTCTCTTTTTCGCCCAATCGATAGCTGGCGTATGTGTGAGCAAACTTCTTCCGCACGGCTGCAAAAAAGCGATACATCCCATGTCACGTTTAATACTGAATAATTCAACCTCTAACTTGATGCTGGCTCCATATCCATGTGGACCAGCATCATGTCGACTACCATTTTTCGCTGTTCTTTACTCCTTTCACTGGCCTGCGTTCATGGCAGTAGCTATGCGGCACCAGCTGATGAGCAGATACAGCTCAGCCTAATTCAGCAGCAACTCAATACTATCGAACGCCTTGCAACACGAGCGGAGACAGCCAGCACGTCAGAACTAGACGAGCGCTATCGTTTCGACTACCCACGCCTGTCTCAGGACATTCAGCGCATCCGCCAAGGTGTGCAGAACTATCTCTCTCCATCCCGTGCTCAACCCCGCGATCCCACTGAACTGGTCGGCGATTACCGCCTCGACACTCCGTCCACGGAGCCTTCGCCATGAGCATGACTGACGCCCAGACCTCAGCGTTCCAAAACGCCTCCGGTTTCTCGGTGCAGAGCAGCTCGACGCTATGGCTTTCCTTGGTTCTCGTCCTGGCTTTGCTTTGGTGTGCCTGGGTGATGTGGACGGCCTACCGGGGTTGGGCGACAGGCAGTGTGCGCTTTGGAGCCTTCGGCGGCAGTGCCACGCGCGTCTTGCTCGCCCTACTCGTCCTGATGTTCTTCACCCTGTCCTAATCCAGGAGATCACCGTCATGCTCAAGTGCCTTGCCCCTCTGAAAAACAACCTGCGTGATGGTGCGAGCCAGCGCTTGATTAGTCTGCTGTTGGTGCTCGGCCCAAGCCTGGCTTTTGCCGAACTCCCCACCATGGAAGCGCCTTCGCGCGGCGAAGGATCCGGGTTGATCGAGACGATCAAAAACTACGCCTACGACGGCGGCATTTTGCTCGGTCTGCTAATCGCCCTACTCGCTTTTCTCGGCGTAGCCTGGCATTCGCTGACGGTGTATGCCGATGTGCAGAACCAACGCAAGACCTGGAAGGACTTGGGTGCTGTAGTCGGCATCGGGGCCCTGTTGGTGGTGATCATCATCTGGTTCCTGACCAAGGCTGCCGCGATTCTGTGAGGTCAAGATGAACGACACTATCGAACGCCTTGCCGACGGCACCTTGGTTTTTCTACCAGAGCGACTCAATCGTGATCCTGCCGTATTGCGTGGTTTAACCAATGATGAAATGTGGGTGGCGCTCGGTGCCGGCGCAGTCATTGGCCTGATGCTGGGTGTTCCTCTGGCGATTGCCACCGCCTCCATTGCCGCGGCACCGACAAGCATAATCGCAAGCATGACGGTGGTGTTATTGGCCGGAGGCACGCTACTGCGGCGGGCCAAACGGGCTCGCCCCGAGACGTGGTTGTACCGCAAGCTCGAATGGATACTCGCCAGCCGTTGGCGCCTGGATCGCGGAAGTTTGATTCTCCACTCCGGCGCCTGGACGGTCCGTCGTTCGCGTCGACTGCGCCCTGCCCTGTCTCGGTGGCAGCGATGAGCCGGTTTCGGAACAAGGTGGATGCCCAGAACGCCCATATCTTCAGCCTGCGCCTGGCAGTGCTGATTCTGGCTCTGATCTGTGCCGGACTCTGGTATGGCTGGCGCTCGGCACCGACCGATCTGACCGTGCACGTGCCACCGGATCTGCGCTCGGGCAGCACTCGCAAGTGGTGGGATATCCCCTCAGAGAATGTCTATGCCTTTGCCCTGTACATCTTTGGCCAACTCAACCGCTGGCCCTCGGATGGCGAGCTGGATTATCGACGCGCCATCTATGGCTTGCAGTCCTACCTGACACCCGCCTGCAAAGCCTTTCTCGACGGCGATTATGAGTACCGCAAGGCTGCTGGCGAGCTGCGCCAGCGGGTGCGTGGCGTCTACGAAATTCTGGGCCGTGGCTACAGCGAGGATCCAGAACTCAGGGTCAAGCAACTCGACCGCGACAGCTGGTTGGTCAAGCTCGACCTCAACGCCGATGAGTATTACGCCGCCGAACCGGTGAAACGGGTGGTGGTGCGTTATCCATTACGCGTAGTGCGTTTCGACCTGGATCCTGAGCGCAACAAGTGGGGACTGGCACTGGATTGTTATCAAGGCACGCCGCAAAAAATCTCCCTGCCTGGAGTTGAGCCATGAAGTGGATGTCTACCCTGGGACTCACCGTCGCACTGATGCTATGGGGAGCTGCAGCGCAGGCCGTCGAGCTGATGCGCTGGGAACGCCTACCCCTCGCGGTCCCGTTGGTGATCAATCAAGAACGAGTGGTCTTTATCAATGAGGATGTTCGAGTCGGCGTACCCTCAACCCTCACGGGCAAGCTGCGCGTGCAATCAACTGGCGGCACGCTGTACCTGCGCGCGTCGCAAGCCATTGCCCCGACCCGACTGCAACTGCAATCGGTCGCGACGGGCGAGATCATCCTGCTGGATATCGCGACCACACCTGGTGATCAACCACTGGAGCCAGTGCGTATTCTCAAGAATGCTCAGGTGCAGGCTACCGAGACGGAATCTAGCACCGTCCCTGTTCCAGATCGTACGCCGATCCCAGTCGCTTTGACGCGCTACGCCGCACAGAGCCTGTACGCGCCGCTGCGCACCGTAGAATCCCTGCCCGGCGTACGCCACGTACCGCTCAAACTGCGCAGCGAACTGCCAACCCTGCTGCCGACCGAACATGTGTCCAGCACACCTATAGCAGCCTGGCGACTCGGTGATTACTGGGTGACGGCGGTGAAGTTGCACAATCATGGTTCAGCGACGGTGCAACTCGATCCGCGTCGGCTTCAGGCCACCCTGTTCGCCGCCACCTTCCAGCATGCTTTCCTCGGACCAGTCGGCAGCGCTGAAGACACCACGATTGCCTACCTCGTCACCCGCGGTGCTGGCCTCGAACGAGCCGTGCTGCTTCCGCACCTTGCGCGAGGTGCTGACGATGAAGGCTAACGTCTTGCTCAAATGGCTGGTACCGGCTGCGCTACTGGCCGTGGTGGTGATCATCCTGAAAACCTGGGTCGTGGGGAGTAGCACGCCCTCCCCAGAGCACCCAGTTGATCAGGGCAACCTTCAGTTATCCGCCGAGCAAGCCAAGTCGCTCGGCATTGCTGGCGATACCCCACGCGATACGGTCGCCACCCTGGTCGGTCAGGTGAAGGCCATGCGCAGCGACATGCTCGGGTTGAAGAAACACAACGATTCACTGCAGACGGAGAACAACCGCCTGCGCGAGCGGGAAAACAGCGTCGATTCGCGTATCCAGACCGCGCTTGGCAGCGTGACCCAGCAGGTCGACGAAGGCCGCCGACAAGCCAACGAGGCCCGACTCAAAGCGGAACAAGACAGCCGCCAGGCCCGTGGTCTGCTGACGCAATTGCAGGAACAGTTGTCGGGGCTGACCGGCAAAAGCAAGGACATGCCGATCGGATTGGGGCTTGAGCCTGGCGATGGGGCTCAGTTCGACGGGCAACATTCTGCCAATGATGCGCTGCAGTGGATTGAACCCTCGGATGCTCCGCCCACCGACGCCCGAGGCAAAACCAAGACCTCCTCCGCACTGAGTCTGCCTACCGCCTTCAACTCACTGGAGGGCTTGAAAGATAACGCTATTGATCGCAGCCAGAAACAGCTACGTGCGGTCACCCAGGGTGAACGTGACCTGACACGATCCGCTGATCGTACCGAAGGTGCGAAGCCGGTCTACACCATTCCTGAAAACGCGACATTGATGGGCTCGGTCGCCATGACCGCGCTGATCGGCCGAGTCCCGGTAGACGGCACAGTGAATGATCCCTATCCCTTCAAGGTGCTGGTCGGCCCCGAGAACCTGACCGCCAACGGCATCGACCTGCCGGACGTCGCAGGTGCCGTAATGAGCGGCACGGCGTCCGGTGACTGGACTCTGTCCTGCGTGCGCGGGCAAGTCGAGTCGATCACCTTTGTGTTTACCGATGGCACTATCCGCACGGTGCCTCAGCCAAAGGTGGTAGCCAGCCGTAATGCCTCCAACACCCAGAGTTCGAGCACCGACAAGATCCGTGGCGGACTCGGCTACCTGTCCGATCCGTATGGCATTCCTTGCATCACCGGCGAGCGCCGCTCGAACGCCCAGCAGTACCTCGGCAGCCAGAGCCTGATCACTGCGGCTGGTGCCGGTGTCGCCGCCTTGCTCGGGGATGAGCAGAACAACAGCAGTGTGATCAGTTCGGGTGGCAGTACGCTCGGGGTTACCAGCAGCAGTGGCAATAGCGCACTGAATTCAATCCTCAGTGGTGGGGTCAGCGACATCCGCGAGTGGGTCAACAAGCTTTATGGCGAGGCCTTTGCTGCGGTGTACGTGCCCCCGGCAGCACAGGTCGCACTCCACCTCGACCATGAAATCACCATCGACTACGAGCCCAAGGGCCGGAGTGTTCGCCATGAAAAAGACCATGCCTCTCTGCCTGACATGGATTAGCGTGTTCTGCTGGGTCCTGACGGGGTGTTCCACCGACAAGGGCACGCTTTTGCCCCATGGCGAGCAAACCATGCTGGACATCTGGAACAGTGCCGGTTCGCAAGGCACTCAGCAGCAACTGCTGGATGCTCGGCAACCGTTACGACGCCCGCTGGCTCAGGTAGATTTTTCCTCCTCTCTCCAGGAACCGTACACTCGCACAGCGGCGAACGAGATCCGCAACCTGTTCCCTCGCCTGCCCAATCCCGATTTGGTGTTGTACGTGTATCCGCATTTGAGTGGTACCGAGCAGGTACCGGTCCCGGGTTACTCGACCGTCTTTCCGTTCTACCAACGGGTGCAGTACGCATTGCCTGGTGAACGTCAGGATGACTTGTAGTGCGTACCGGCGATTCGGGTAACCGCACTCCCGCGGGGAAAGCCTGCCGCAACCCATTGCGCCCTCGCGCCACGTTGGCCGATGAAGCTGCACTGTATGCGCACAACCCCAGCTTCACCGATCACCTGCCTTGGGTCGAATACCTCGACACCGAACAGTGTTTTCTACTCGATGACAATCGCTCGGTGGGTGCGGTGTTCGAGTTACTGCCCATCGGCACCGAAGGGCGCGAACCTGATTGGCTGATGGCGGCCCGCGATGCCCTCGAGGATGCCCTGCAGGATAGCTTTGACGAGCTGGATCAAGCGCCTTGGGTGGCGCAGTTTTTCTGCCAGGACGACAACGACTTTAGCCCCTACATTACCCGGCTCACCAATTATATTCAGGACAGCGCGCGAGGCACGATCTTCACCGAGGCCTATTTGGAGCTTAGCCGCTGTCATCTGAAGGCCATCGCCAAGCCCGGAGGGCTGTTTGAGGATAAGGTGGTGACACGCCTGCCCTGGCGTGGCAATAACCGCCGGGTACGCCTGGTGGTCTATCGCTGGCTTGAGTCTGACGGTGAGGAAACGGGGCTCACCCCAGTGCAATTCCTGCAACAGACTTGCGAACGAATTGTGTCTTCGCTACAGACGTGTGGGGTGCAATCGACGCGAGTCGATGGCCGAGGTCTTTATGCCTGGCTGCTGCCCTGGTTCAATCCTGCGCCCAGGCTCACCAATGACGCACCCGAGGAGTTCTACCGCCGCGTGGCCTACCCGGAGTCGGGCGACGGTAAGTCGCTGGATCTGCCCTTCGATCACGATTTCGCCGAGCGCCTATTTTTCAATGAGCCGCATTCGGATGTGCAGCGCGGACTCTGGTGCTTCGATGGTCAACCCCATCGGGTGATGGTGGTGGACAAACTGCGACGGGCACCGTCGATTGGTCAACTCACCGGAGAAACTCGCAAGGGCGACGCGGTGAATGCGCTATTCGACCAGTTACCTGAAGGCACGGTGATGAGCCTGACCCTGGTGGTCAAGCCTCAGGACGTGCTTGAGGATCAGTTGAATCGCCTGGCGCGCAAAGCCATCGGTGAAAACCTGGCCTCGACTCAGACCCGCCAAGATGTTGAAGAGGCTCGTGCGATCATCGGCCGCCAGCACAAGCTGTACCGCGGCACCCTGGCGTTCTACCTGCGCGGTCACGATGAACAACATTTGCACCTGCGCTCGGTCAGCCTTGCCAACGCACTGTTGGGTGCGGGTCTGCAACCGGTACGCGAAGGCGATGAAGTCGCCGCCTGCAACAGCTACCTGCGTTGGTTACCAATGGCTTACAACCCGGCCCGCGACACGCGCAATTGGTACACCCGCCTGATGTTCGCCCAGCACCTGGCGAACCTGGTTCCAGTCTGGGGCCGCAGCACAGGCACCGGCCACCCGGGCATCACCCTGTTCAACCGCGGCGGTTCGCCGCTGAGCTTCGATCCGTTGTCACGCCTAGACCGGGCCATGAACGGCCACCTGCTGTTGTTCGGCCCGACCGGCGCCGGCAAGTCGGCCACATTGGTCACCCTGCTGATGCAGGTCATGGCCGTGTACCGCCCTCGCCTGTTTATCGTCGAAGCCGGCAACTCATTCGGCTTGCAGGGCGACTACTTCGCGACACAGGGCCTGTCAGTCAACAAGGTCCAATTGAAACCTGGTGCCTCGGTCAGCCTCGCCCCCTTTGTCGATGCTTGGCGTCTGGTCGAGCAGCCAGATCAGGTGGCAAGTCTGTCGGTTGATGAGTGGGACGATGAGGCGGTAGCCAGTCGCGAAGACCAGCGCGATATTCTCGGCGAATTGGAGATCACCGCCCGCCTGATGATCACCGGCGGCGAGGCCAAGGAAGAGGCGCGTCTGAGCCGAGCCGATCGCAGCTTGATCCGTGAGTGCATTCTCGATGCGGCGCAGACCTGTACCGCAGCAGGCCGTCAAGTACTTACCCGCGACGTGCGCGACGCCTTGCTGCGCGTCGCTGCTAACACACACTTGCCGGAGAAACGTCGCGAGCGCGCCCAGGAAATGGGCGAGTCCTTCGACTTGTTTTGCCAGGGTTTCGAGGGCGAACTGTTCGATCGCGAGGGCACGCCTTGGCCCGAGAGCGATGTGACCATTGTCGACCTAGCCACTTACGCTCGCGAAGGCTACGAGGCACAGATGTCCATCAGCTACATCAGCCTGATGAACACCGTGAACAATCTCGCCGAGCGCGATCAGTATCTGGGCCGGCCTATCATCATGGTCACCGACGAGGGTCATATCATCACCAAGAACCCGTTGTTGGCGCCGTTCGTGGTCAAGGGCACGAAGATGTGGCGCAAGCTTGGCGCGTGGTTCTGGCTGGCGACGCAAAACCTTGCCGACTTCCCCACTGCCGCGCAGACCATGCTCAACATGATCGAGTGGTGGGTTTGTTTGAACATGCCGCCCGCGGAGATTGAAGAAATCGCTCGCTTCAAGAAGCTCACCCCGGCACAAAAAGCCCTGTTGCTTTCCGCTAGCAAGGAACCGGGCAAATACACCGAGGGGGTGGTGCTGTCGAAAAAGCTCGAAACGCTGTTTCGGGCTGTGCCGCCCAGTCTTTACCTCGCCCTGGCCATGACCGAGCCTGAGGAAAAGGCCGAGCGCTGGACACTGATGCAGAACAACGGTTGCTCGGAATTGGAGGCGGTTTACCAGGTAGCTGAACGGATCGATAGAACGCGAGGAATAGAGCCAATATAAGGGGAAGTGACTCCCGGCTTTGGCCACCCCGGCTGCTAGCCGTTGGACACCTTTTCAACGTAGGCATCCATGAACCAGTCAGGGACCTCGTCAACCTTGAATTCAAGGTCAGTCCCATCCGTAACTTCGGCAAGCAGTACCAGGTCAGCTCCGGAGTTATCGAAGATGTAGGCCCGGTTCGAAGCGGCAATGGCCGCAGGCAGTAAGCTCAGGCAACGGCCGTAGCGCTGGACAATTTTCTCTGTGGGAACTGGGTGCCCACCTGCCGCTACACGGTTCCTGACCCTGTTGATATTGATGTCAGGGTCTTCAGTTGCCACGAAGTAGAGGTACGTGCGATATCCAGACGCTCTTGCCTTGAGCATAAAAGCGATTTTATCGTCGCTGGACATCACCGTTTCAAAGGTGAAAGACAGCTGCTCTTCCAGAAGCTTGTTCCGGATGAAGTCAGAGAGCACCGATGCAAAATAGGAGTTCATCGCGACCGTCTGGAAATTCAGGCCGTTGCTACTAAAGCCTATTTTGGCTACCTCCTCATCGAGCTGGGAGGACTTGACCAGTCGATGTTCCCTAAGAAAAGCGAGGACTTCATCGCCCTCAGCTTCCAATTGAAAATCACTAAACTCCAGACGACCGCTCTCTTTGGCAGCCTTCTCGATTTCATCCGGGTTAATGTAGATACCAATCAGATGGGAAGGGATGGCACTTTTCATCGTGCTCTTGCCGGAGCCATTGGGTCCAGCAAAAACCCTCAACCGGGGAACCGTCATGAGCAGCGGCGCACCTTAATTACGCCACCCAGAGTTACTTTGTGCTTGGGTTTTGCCACCCGAATGACTTTGTGCTTACCATCGGCAGTCGTTTCAACAAGCATGCCGTTCATGACTTCCATCACACTGCGGCCGGCAGCCAGCGCGTTGATATAGGCAGTATTGATGGCGCCTTCAGCCATGACCGGGATCTTATCCTCCAGTCGACTCACCAGATCGTCACTCAACACTCTTTTGGCTTTCATATCGCGCTCCACGTTCTCAGAGCGTGCAGAATCTGCACTTAATCAGAATCTTAGCTACGTAAACCTGTTTGTAACAGGGCGAAAGCTACTTCTGTCAGCCCCCATTCTAGAGGAATGGCGTCTGGAACCATACCTTTCAAGAGATTTTCCCGTTCGATGCATAACCGGCGGCATTTGAGGTAAGTACCGCCCTCAACCAAGGGAGGAAAGTGTGATTCCCTGACAAGTCTTTCAGCCGTTGGACAAAACGTGCAGCTAGAAGCGACGATCATTCTTAAACTGCAATCAGCTGGCCTGTACCGATATCGCCAGGTTGAAGGCGAACGGACGATCAATACGATGCAATCGCCTATGAGCAACAGGGTTACTGTGGCACGCTCCGAAGCCGCTGCTGAATCCTCAACAGGAATGCGGCTTCAAACGCATCTTGGCAATCACCGATAGGAAAGGTCTTGCGTGTTTGAGCCAGCTCCCACCACAGTGGAATCTCACCGGGCGCATCAAGCCAAGCCTGGGCGCATTGCACACCACGTTCGATCATTGGGGCGAATTCGTTGCCCCAAGGTGTCAGAAGACTTGGGCAACCATCCGCCGCAGGAATTGCAATATAGTTTTCGTCCATACACACCCTAGATTTCTGACTTTATTATTAGACGCTGGACCCAGCCTCGAAATCATAACGAAACCAAATGAATGCTTGATAACAGACTTCAGCTTCAAATGGCCTAGATCACACCAATGTAGACTATATCCCGTGGATTGAGAGTCCCTCAAGGCGCAATTTGCGCGCATGACTCAAGACTACGAACAGCTTCGTCTTCATCTGGCGGAAAACATCCGCTTGATGCGGCGCGTGAAAAACCTGACCCAGGAGCAACTGGCGCTCATGGCCGAGGTGGATCGCACCTACGTCAGTCAAATCGAACGATGCACGGGCAATCCGTCGCTGCTGGTCCTGTGCAAGCTCGCCAATATTTTCGAAATTACCGCCGATCAGTTACTTGTGGATTCCGATATCCTGCGCAGCGCCCTTCACGTCAAATAATAGTCTCGCGTCTCACAAATCCGATAGATCCACCTTCATAATTTCCACTGACAGTCTTCACTCCCTAACCGAACCTGCCCAGGCCATACACCGAGAGCCTGGATCATGCCTGTTGCCTGCTCGTCAATCCCGCCCACAAAGCTACGGCCCTTGGCGCTGAGCGTCCTGCTGGCATGCGGCCCAAGCATGGCGCTGGATACCGGTAGCATCACGTCCTCCGTGCTTTCTCCAAACTGTCTCGAATACAGGGTCGTCGGCATTTGTTTCTGGCTCCTCTGCACGCCTGTCGGCTGCAAGGTCAAAACCTCGACCAAGGTTCGTCATTTCATTCCGGAACTCGTGGTCTCGAGCTACGCCACAACCGGCGGCAACCCCTGGATAGAGATGGCCGCCCTCTCCTCTCCTATCAGTGGCGCGGAGGGTGGCGGCAATCTGATCACGCCGAACACCCGCCGCAACAACCTGCCCCGCTTCAAGAACGTCGATGGTATCGGCCACCCGGGTGGCTGGGCCGCCACGCAACTGGCCTCGCAATCCGGCTACGCCTGCGCCAGCGGTGCTACTGCGTTCATGCCCTACTACCTGAGCATCCTAGATTCGCTGGCCTGGCGCCATGGCATTCCGGAAGTTTTCTACCCCGAGTCGCTCATGCCGGGGATCCGTGAAATTGGTAGTCAGACCTCGGGAAACATGTGGGGCAACGTCTATCCCCGCCAAGGCTTTCTGGTACAGCCCGACGATTTCAAGGCGGCCGCAGTCATGGCGCAACGGGCCGGCGATGTGATTACCCGTAACGGGCAGCCGCATGTGTATGTACCGCTCACGCCCGCCAAGCACGACGGCTACTGGCCGCCTGGCCCGATCGTTGAAAACGAAGCTTCGACCCACAAATGGCAATTGCTCTACCCTCAGGTTCAGCCCACGTGCGCCATCTTCCCCAGCGATCCGGTACAGAGCGTGGATGGCGGCTACGCCTGGTCGCTGTGGCGTCCTTACAGCTGCTGCAAACGTGAGGGGCAGACCTTTCTGTTCAGCATCGACTTCGAAGGCCGTGCTTCATGAGTCGGCTTCTCACACGACCATGGTTGGGCGTGACGAGTCTGGTGCTCTGCGGACTGTTGACCATGGCCACGCATGTCCCCGCCGCCGAAGGCGATTACCGCCTGGGCACTCAAAGCGAAGTGCTCGACGACCGGGTGATGTACACCATCGGTGGTGGTTCGGCAGCGGGCTCACCGAGCTCGCTCTACCGACCCAGCGGTCTCGGCGTCGGCAGCTCCTGGCGAGCAAACATGATGTGCGGCAACATGAGCCTCACCAACACCCTGCAAAACCAACTGAATGGCGTCACCGAAGGCTTCCAGCAGATCATGGGCAGCATCGTGCAGAACGCGACCCAAGCCGTGATGTCGCTGCCAGCGTTGATCATCCAGCGCGCCAATCCCGGCCTCTATGAGTTGTTGAGCAACGGCGTCATGCAGGGACGTATCGACTTCGACCGCTCCAAGCTGACCTGTCAAGCCATGGCCGAAAAGATGGCGGACAAGGTCGGTCAAGCCGGCTGGGGCGCGCTAGCCAAGAACCAGGAGATGCAGAGTAATCTGGAGCAAACCGGCGGTGATGCAGTGGCCACGGTGAAAAATACCGAGTCCCATAACGGCAATAATGGGGTGTCCTGGGTTGGCGGTTCGAAGG
This sequence comes from Pseudomonas sp. Pseusp16, assembly GCF_047324915.1. Classification (NCBI taxonomy): domain Bacteria; kingdom Pseudomonadati; phylum Pseudomonadota; class Gammaproteobacteria; order Pseudomonadales; family Pseudomonadaceae; genus Pseudomonas; species Pseudomonas sp. Pseusp16. The sequence continues at coordinate 2,869,461 of NZ_CP168522.1, forward strand.
CTGGTGGGAATGGGCAGACACCCATTCGGGTGACCTCCGACGTAGTGCGCGCGGGCTACAACTTGCTGCATAACCGGACGGTAGATGACAGTACGTCGATTAGTAGCAGTGACTGTTTGGGTGGAGCCATTTGCCAGACATGGGCTTCGCCCCAGGAGGAATCCGAATGGGCCGTTCGCGTGTTGGGCGAGAACGAAGTCGCGACCTGCGACACCTGCGAAACCCTGCGTGCTACCGCTGGCAGCGGATTGACGCCACTGATTCAGGAGGCCTACAGCGAGCGGCTGAAAGCCATACAAGGAATGCTGTCAGGTTCACTGCCGCCTACTCCTGACAACCTGGCTAAGGCCTCCAGCCCGATGCTGCCAGTGACCCGCGGTGTGATTGAAGCGCTACGCGACGATCCCGATCAGGATCTGTTAACGCGACGCCTGGCCAGTGAGACTGCTCTGTCCAGCGTGCTCGACAAGGCACTGCTGCTACTGCGCACGCTGCTGGCGGGTAGTCACGAACCGAACATCGCCTCCGCCGAGCCGGCACAAGCCGCCTTGACGAAAAACATCGACGTCTTGGAGCGCGAAATCCGCCTGTTGCAGGCCGAACTGCAGGTCCGGCAGATACTGGCCACCAACACCGCCAGCCTAGTGCTCGATCGGCATGCCGGTGGTGCCGATGCTTCGCGTACCGTCGAGCAAGGCGACCCCGAGCCCGGTCGACTCAATGATGCTGACGCCAGGCGCAAGTAAGCCATGAAACACTCACTGCTATTCACTTTGCTTTCGAGTCTGGGGATTGCCGCGGTGATGATTTTAACCGCTGCGCTGGTCGCATGGATCGGCCGCACTGCGCTGGGTAGTTTCGAGGTCTGGCAGCAGGCATTCGAATCCGTACGGCCCTATCTGCGGTGGTGGCGTGCCCTGCTCTACGGCGCCCTCTTTGTACTCTGGTGGGATCTGCTTCGGCGCTACCGACATCGACCACAGGATCGACTGCGCGTGAAGCGCATCGGAGCAATAGGGCTCGTGCTCTTTACCTGCGTCGAACTCACCCGATTGTGAGGCCACCACGATGCTCATGAGCACCAACAGCTACCTGGAGTTTTACCTCTCCCTGCTGGCCTGGATCATCAACAACGGCCTTTGGAGCATCCTGTCCGATACCGGGCTATTTGCCGCGCCCTTTGGTGCAATCATTTTGCAAGAATGGTTGTCGGCCCGTCAGCAAGGCGCGGATGAAGGCAACAAGGGTCTGCTATCGGTGCCGCGGATCGAGAACCGGCTGTGGCTGGCCTATATCGTCGTATTGTTCGGCTGCGCGCCCGTCTTTCCGTTGAGCCTCACCTCAATAGCGTTCGATGACGTGGCGAGCCAGCGCTGCGGTGTCAGTGTGGCCAAGCCAGCGGAAACTGCTTGGGGGGCGACCTTCAATACCATCGGCGAACGCTCCGCTAACGTGCCGATCTGGTGGTTTCTGGTGCATACCTTGAGCAAAGGCGTGACTGCGGCAGCTACTGCCTCTATCCCCTGCGCACCGGATATCCGGCAGATGCGCATGGAGATCGACAGTTCGCGCATCGACAGCCAGGTACTGCTGCAGGAAGTCGCCGACTTCACTCGCGACTGCTATGGCTATTCACGTTCTCGGCTATTCACCAACCGTCCGCAGTTGAACAAGGCACAAAGTCACGACGCATCTTGGATCGGCTCAAGCTATTTTCTCGACACGCCCGGCTACTACGATACGGATCATTCACGCACACCGCGAGTCAGCTGGCCGTATGACGAAAGCCGCGATGTTTCCTTACCTCGGCTGGAGAATGGCGCGGGCTACCCCACCTGCAAGCAGTGGTGGAGTGATAGCGGTGTTGGGTTGCGCGAGCGCTTGATCCAGCAGGTCGATCCTTCGTTGCTGACTCAGCTGAAAGGTTGGTTGACTGGTCGTTCGAGCAACGAGATCGAGGATGCCACCCTGCGTGAGCTGGTCAGCCCGCGCCAGCAATCGATGTCCATGCCGCCCGGACAGGTGTACCAGGACTATGGCTCCAGCGCTCGTGGCGGCTCGATCAATCAGGGGCTCAATAACCTGGCCACCAATACTGGGCTAGCCCTTGGCTCCTTCAGCAACTTCCCGGCGATGAATGCGTTACGCGCCGCGCTACCGATGGTGCAGGCTTTCCTTATCATGGGCGTCATCATCAGCTTGCCGCTGATTCTGCTGGTCAGTACCTACCAGTTGAAGACCGTCATGACGGTGACGTTCGCACTGTTCACGCTGCACATGTTGAGCTTCTGGTGGGAGCTGGCCCGCTGGGTCGACTCCAGCATGCTCGATACCCTGTACAACCAGGTGTCGGTTTCCAATCAAGTGCTGTTGTCGCTGCCCACATCCGGCTTCATGGATGGGACGGTCACGGCGCAGGTAATTGAGTATGTGATGGGGGCGATGTTCATCGTGCTGCCGATGCTGTTTCTAGGGGCCATGAGTTGGGCAGGATATTCAGTTGGCAACGGAATTCAAGGCATGTTGGCGAACGGTAGCAAAGCCGCAAGTGATTCAGCGAGCAAAGGTACGGATCAAATATTGGATGCTGCTAAGCGCTCAATTAGATGACTTGCTGTCACCTATATAATGCCCATTGTCGTCAAAGTCACCGATGTAGAGATCAGCACCTAGATAGTCTGGCCCTGGATTTTCCTCTTGATTATCGGAACCAATAAAGCCCCTGAACCATAGCAAAGTGATGACAGCCAGCGTCATCACAATAAAAGTAACCAGCCAAACACTAACAAAGAGCAGCCCCCCAACCAACGCCAACTTGGCAGTCAGGAAGCTCCCGCGAACAAGTAATTTACCTGCGGGCATACCTGCCGTCACCGCACGCTCAGCCACGCGGGACTCAAACGCTATCAACTTGAGATACCCGCGTTTTATCAACATGCCACAGGCATACGCCCAGCGGTGGGCACGTGAATTCTGATCCGATTGCTGAGTCGGCATGGTCTCGCCCTCTTCTGAGCGTTTTCATGGTTGAGACAGGAGTAATAGCCTACTACTGAAAGCAGCCCATGCCTGACCGCTTATCAGTTTGCCCAGCCGAAAAACCCTCACTGGACAACGTAAGACAAACCTCGCAACACAGCTTCTCTGCGGAGGTTACCCCACATAAAACGCTCCACTAAATACAAATACGGATCGCTATTATCGACAACACCCTGCCGTGGGCGACGTCACTGCGTAAGCTGGCTGCCGCTAATACTGCAAACTGTAACACCCCCGTCACCACCCCAATTGCTTGTTAAAACCAAGGGCGTCGTAGTAGTCATGCTGCGTGAGAATCTTGCCGTTCTTGAGATGTATGAAACTAACGCCCTTAAAGCTGAGACGGCGCTGAGTGGCCGGGGTCTCGGTACTCCAGGGGCCGGTATTGGTACCGTTGAATTCCCATTCGAAGGCAATGCTCTCGCCGTTGACAATCGGCTCGCCGAACATTTTCCATTGCAGATCTGGCACTGCCTGCATGAACACTTCAATGACCTGAGTCTTGGCGTTTTCGCGACCAACCTGAGGTGTGCCCACCGAGGCGTCGAGGAACTCAACGTTGTCAGAAAAGTACTCGGACGCGGCATCCGCATTATGGGCATTCCAAGCCTTCATGTAGTCATGGACCACATCAAGGGTCGTGTTTTGTCCAGCCGCAAAACTTGCATGACTGGCCAAAACCAGAAGCAGTCCGAACAGCAGTGAGTGGATTCGAAACATCATAGCCTTCAACCTTGTTGTCAGAAGATGGGGTTGCCTGCCGCGCTCAGCGGCAGGTATTGATGTCAATTAGCGGTTTTTCCAAGCATCCGAAGCTGGGGCCCTGCCCTTTTCATAGGGACGAAACAGGCTCATGTATAGGACTCCGACGAGGATGACGATGGCACCGACAAGTGCGATGCCGTAGTTCACGTACCAGGGCGCATCCGGGGTACGCGGCCAGGACATATTGACGATGGCGAACATGCCGTAGCAGAGGGCAGCGATGTTAACTACCCAACCCCAACGTCCCATGGTGAACTGGCCCTTGGGTCTCCACCCACGGATACGGGCGTACAGCGCACCGCCAACAATCATCTGGAACGCCAGGTAGATACCGATGGCGGCAAAGCTCACCACCAGCGCAATAGCGTTCTGAAGGTAGAAGCCCACACACACAATGATCGCCGGCAGCACCCCACACACCACCAGGGCTGCGGTCGGGACGTGCGTCGTAGGCGAGAGCTTTTTCAGCACATTACTGCCCATGAGCATTTCGTCTCGAGCATAGGCATAGAGCAAACGACTGGCAGATGCCTGCAAACTCAGCACGCAGGAAACGAACGAAACTGTAATCACCGCCATAACGACCCGAGAGCCAACAGGACCGAACGCCGCGCCGAATATCGTGGACATCGGGTCCTTGTCTTGTCCGGAAATAACTGCGGCCATGTCCGGCACTGCCAGGATCAATGCCAAGGCCGCAAAGATCGAGGCGGCGCCGCCGATCCAAATAGTCATCCGCATGGCCTTTGGAACCTGGCGGCTAGGATTTGGGGTTTCCTCGGCTACATCGCCACAGGCTTCAAAGCCGTAGTAGAGGAACATCCCCGCCAACGAGGCTGTAAGGAAGGCTGGCCAATAGGCCCCGTCGATGGAAATGTCAAAAGTGTCGAACAATACGCTCAAGGACTGGTGGCGTTCGAAGATCAGTAGGTATCCACCGATCAACAAAGCCCCGACCAATTCGCAAAGAAAACCAAACATCGCCACCCGAGCTAACAGCTTGGTACCACTGAGATTCAAGACCGTCGCCGTGGCCGTCAGAAATAGCGCGACCAATGTATTAGTCACCGGCGACGACTCGAAACCTAGAAGGTTAGCGATGTAGGGACCAGCACCCAGCGCGACGGCAGCAATGGTGACGCATAGAGAGATGGCATAGATCCACCCGACCATCCACGCCCACTTCTTGCCGACCAGACGACGGGCCCAAGGATAGACGCCACCGGAAATCGGGTATTGAGATACCACTTCGCAAAAAATCAGACACACCAGCATCTGGCCGAACCCCACCAGCAGGTAGGACCAAAACATTGGTGGCCCGCCGGCGGCCAAGCACAGGCCGAACAAGGTGTAGACCCCTACCACCGGGGACAGATAGGTAAACCCAAGGGCAAAGTTTTGCCACAGACTCATACTACGTTCGAAATTCGAGGTGTACCCAAGAGCACGGAGTTGCTCCGCATCCTGGTCCACAGCCACATTAGGACTTATTGAGCTGTTCATTCCAACATCCTTCAAAAAGGAATTTGTTTTAGTAGGCGTTGATCGGACGGCGCAATTCCGCCCGTAGCGCAGTTAACGAGCGTTGCCTCAGAGTTGTATCCAGGTGGCCTTGATCTCGGTGTACTTATCAAAGGCATGCAGGGATTTATCACGGCCATTACCGGACTGTTTAAAGCCGCCGAACGGCGCCATCATGTCACCGCCGTCATAGAGGTTGACCCAAACACTCCCGGCACGAAGTGCGCGGGCCATGTTGTGGGCTCGAGACAGGTCAGCCGTCCAGACGGCTGCTGCCAGTCCATAAGGAGTGTCATTGGCAATGCGTATCGCATCCTCGGCTTCGTCAAATTCGATCACTGACAGTACAGGACCAAAGATCTCTTCCCGGGCGATTTTCATCGAGTTGCTGACATTGTCGAACAGGGTCGGCTCGACATAACTGCCGCCGGTTTCTGCCAGTGCCGCATGTCCACCCAGCAATAGCCGCGCACCTTGTACCTGACCCTCTTGGATGTACTGCAACACCCCTTCCAGATGACGGCCGTCCACCAGTGCACCGACATTAGTATCAGGGTCGAGCGGATGTCCCGGCTTCCAGCCCTTCATGGCCTCGACAACCATTGGTACAAAACGCTCCTTGATTGACGCCTGCACGAGCAAACGTGAACCGGCGGTGCAAACCTCGCCCTGGTTGAAGGCGATGGCTGCCGCTGCAGCTTCGGCCGCCACCTGCAGATCAGGGGCATCGGCAAATACAATGTTGGGACTCTTGCCGCCGGCCTCGAGCCAGACCCGTTTCATGTTTGACTCACCCGCATAAACCAGTAATTGCTTGGCCACTTGGGTAGACCCGGTAAACGCCAAGGTATCAACGTCACCGTGCAAGGCCAACGCCTTGCCCACGGTGTTGCCATAGCCCGGCAGAACATTGAGGACACCCGCTGGCAGACCCGCCTCCAGAGCAAGCTGTGCGATGCGGATAGCGGTCAGCGGAGAACGCTCCGAGGGTTTGAGGATCACCGAGTTACCGGCAGCCAGCGCCGGCCCCAACTTCCAGGACGCCATCATCAGTGGGAAATTCCACGGCACGATAGTAGCGACCACCCCGACCGGCTCCCGGGTAACCAGCCCGAGCTGATCGACCGAGGTTGCTGCCACCTCATCGTAGATCTTGTCGATTGCCTCACCGCACCAGCGGATACTGTCAATGGTCCCCGGGAGGTCGACAGACAGCGAATCGGAAATCGGCTTGCCCATGTCCAATGTTTCCAGCAGAGCTAGCTCTTCGGCATGGGCCTGCAACAATTCGGAAAATCGCACCATCACGGCCTTGCGCATTGCAGGTGCTTGGCGTGACCAAACGCCGGACTCGAACGCCGACCGGGCGCTGGCTACCGCCAAATCGGCATCCGCCGCATCGCAACTCGCGACCAGGGCAAGCACACACCCATCGATAGGACTTATGCACTCGAAGGTTGCACCTGAACTGGCCGACACATATTCGCCATTGATAAAGGCTCGCCCTTCGATGCTCAGCGCCTTGGCTCTGGCTTCCCACTCTGATCGGGTCAACTGACTCATGGTTAAAAGTGCTCCTGGGTTCGGATGGATGCGATCTCAAATCGCCTTAAACCTATGGAACCATATCTTTTAATCCATGAGAACCCCAAAAAAGCGGATTGAAGGTGATTTTTTTGACTTTTTATGCGTTAAAACTCTAGAATCACCACACGAACATGTACAAAAACAACATTAAATATGAAATAGAATTTTAAAAGAAACACACATCCGGACGCGCTTGACGCTACATCGGACTATTGCCACAGGCGTAAAACGGCGCCGCCCATGAATGAATCAACCATGAGCCCTACTTCAAGCCTCATACGCCTTAACCAGGAAGGTAAAACGGAGTCTGTCACCCGTCGCCTGATAGAAATGATCGATCTGGGTTTGTTCACAGAAGGCGAACAGCTCCCCAATGAAAGTGTCCTGGCCACACAACTCGGCGTTGCCACGGTCACACTGCGGGACGCGTTGGCGGTCTTGCGCGAGCGCGGGGTTATCGAAACCCGTCGCGGACGCAGCGGCGGGAGCTTCATCTGCGCCGCGCCGCAAACCTCAGATCAGTCTCTGTTCGATCAACTTCGTGAAATCAGTACGCTTGAACTGCGCGACCTCGCCGATGAACACGCTGCCATTTCAGGCGCGGCCGCCCGACTAGCGGCTCAGCGCGCCGGGCCTGAGCAACATGCAAGACTGAGCAGCTTTGTCGACGCTCTGGCCAACGCTCAAGAGCGGCGAGACCGCCGACGAGCCGACGCCAGATTCCATATCGAAATAGCCGTGGCAGCGCAGTCTGTGCGCCTGACTCACAGCGAAGCGCGCTTGCAGGCGGAACTTGGGGAACTGTTATGGCTGCCGTTTGCCGGTCAACCGGATCCACAGACTATCGAACGGGAACATAGAGCTATCCTGGAAGCTATCGTAGCGAACGACGCCAATCTGGCGGGCGCCCTGGCAGAAGCACATGTAACAAGAGGCGTTCGCCGCCTAAGCACCCTACGACTACAACAAATGGCAGAAGGCGACTTATGAATGGAACGAAACTTGCTGAATTACTCGCTCGCTATGCAGCACGGCGTCGCATACCTCGCCGACTGCAGGCACCGCATTGTCTTCTCTGAGTCATGAGGTAGAGCCATGGCTAACGAAATGTCAGCAAACGAGTTGTCCCAATGTGCCACGTTGATCAACGCTTCCATTAGTAACGTATTCAAGGGGCTCAACGATATGAGCGCCCAAGTATTGAGCATTTGGGAACATCTGTGTTGCAACACAAAGCGCCCCAGCCAAGGCGACCTCAAGCCATTGCTGCCTATTATCCGGAAAATCCTGAACTCGGAGAGCCTCAAGTTTCATGGCGCCGGAGTTGTCTTCGCTCCTGGTGAGCTGGAAGATCGCGAGATGCATCTGGAGTGGTGGTGCCGAACCCAAAAAGAAGAGATCCAGCCTCTGACACTGAATTTTAATAGCCGTAGCGACCGTTTTTACGATTACCTGCACATGCCTTGGTACACCCGCCCCCAGCAAACCCGGCAGCCCTCCATAGACGGCCCATTTGTGGATTTGTACGGCACGGAGCAGTACATCGTTGCCTTCTCGGTTCCTATTTTTTTCGCAGATCGCTTCATTGGTGTAGCGGCTGCCGATATTTCTCTGCACTCCCTGGAACCCTTGCTCGTGCGCAGCCTTATGCGGGTCAGTAACGAGGCGTTGTTACTCAATGCCGAAGGTCGAGTGCTGGCGGCTAACACACCGAGTTGGCTGGCCGGTGATTTGATCCGAGGTACCCTGAGCCTGGACAACGAACAGGGTCGCGTCCTGAGCCTTATTGACACATCGTCATATTGGAGCGTCGTGGAGCGGCCTGTGCCAAGGTGCTGATTAAGACTCCATCTTGGTTTGAAGAACCAAATCTCAACCCATGCGTTTCAGGAAGAATCCCGTCGAATGAAAGCTCCTGCCATGGATGGCTGGTGGTCGCCATGCACTCCGCTACCGAAAGCGCCCCCCATCCAGCCGCCTATCCCGTCAAGCTATTGCACCAGAACCAACTCAACCAACTTGGCAAGGCTGTGCTCGCTCGCCGCGGCACTGGAAGAACACCACCTCTAGAAGGACTGTCATTCGCGTAGCCGCAGGTGGTCGCGCAGCCACTGAGGTTCTTCACGAAGCCCGGGAACGACAGAAACAAGAACTTTGATGCGTCATGCCACACGTTTCCTGCCTGTCGGACCTGTCTAAAACCCGCACCGCGGTCAGATCATTTTTCGAAGAATGGAGCCAGAGGACTGAGCTCAAATCGAGGCCGCTGCGGTGAACATGAATACAGCTTTTGACCTGGAGGTTAGCCAGCATTGCCTGAAAGCACGGTAGGCCTACAACCTTTTCTACGGGGTCATCAAATATGGCCGAGCAGTGATCAATCAGGTGCGAGTCGACGAGACCAATCGACTGCATCACAACAAACCTGCCCTATTAGGTTATCAAGCAAACCCGCTGTTTACTGCTGCACAATCCAGAGAACCTGAAGAAGACGGAACAACAGGTTCATCTAGAGGCATTGTGAGCCGGGTTCATTGGTCAATGCACACCGGTCAATTAAAAGGAATAAATCATGGTCATCAAACGGATGGTGTACGGCTACCGGGACAGCGAACTCTTTTTCATGAAGATCAAGAGCGTCTTTCCCGGTAATCCGTGAAGAATCATTTTTTTACTCACGAAACGAAGGTCGTGGCGCGACCAGCACCCTGCGCCGCGCCGATGACCGATACGACTTTATGACACCAAGTGACGCTATCAGGAGTTGTGCGTGTAGCCCTCCCACTGATGCCACATGCTTTGGTTGACACCCAGGCCAAACCAGCGGTCTGTGTCGTCGAGTGCACGGCTGAAAATATCAACCACGAGCTGTATTTCTTCTTTCGTGGAAATCAACGGCGGGCAGAATGCGATCGAGTCTCCCATCGCCCTTGTGATCATGCCGTACTCCTGCGCACGTCCCGCCAGGTAGCGCCCCAGCTTCCCAACCGTATCCATCGGCTCCTTTGTCCGACGATCCGCAACGAGCTCCACAGCAGCGATCAATCCACAGCCCCTAACCTCCCCTACCAACGGATGATCAGCAAATTGAGCCAGTCCGGCTTGAAGTTGTTCGCCCAACTCGCAGGCATGCTCGACAAGCCGCTCTTCTTGGATGATCTTTATGTTTTCCAGCGCAACTGCAGTCGCAACCGGGTGGCCGCTGCCGGTGAACCCATGGCCCAGAGTACCGAAGGTGTGGCTCTGATCGGCAATCCCCTCGAAGACCTTATCGTTGATCAGGACTGCCGCGATCGGTTGATACGAAGAAGATAATTGCTTGGAAACTACCATGACGTCTGGCTTGATGCCGAAGGTTTCGCAGCCAAACATCTTGCCGGTACGACCGAAGCCGCAAATGACTTCATCCGCGACAACCAACACATCATATTTGCGGCACACCGCCTGAACCTTGTCCCAATATGTGCGCGGAGGCACGATCACGCCGCCCGCCCCCATAAGCGGTTCGCCGTAAAAAGCGGCTACGGTATCAGGGCCCTCTCGGAGGATGACATTTTCCAGTTCAGTTGCCAGGCGATCAGCAAATTGTTCATCGGTCTCGCCAGGCTTGGCATTGCGATAGTGGTGCGGACAAGCGACGTGAAAGAAGCCGGGCAGCGGCACATCAAAGCCACGTTGGTTCGCCTGCAACCCGGTCAGACTGGCGCTGACAGCAGTAATGCCGTGATACGCATTGTGACGGCTGATGAACTTCTTTTTGCCAGGCTTACCAATGGCATTATTGCGATACCAGATCATCTTGACGACGGTGTCGTTGGCTTCAGAGCCTGAGTTAGTAAAGAAGACCTTGCTCATCGGCACCGGGGCGAGTTCGATCAGCTTCTCGGCCAATTCGATACTGGGTGTGTGAGCCTTGTGGCTGAAGAGGTGATAAAAGGGAAGTTTGCGTAGCTGCTGCTCTGCCGCCTTGATCAAGCGCTCATTACTGAACCCCAGCGCCACACTCCAAAGACCTGACATCGCTTCGAGATAACGCTTGCCCTGGTTGTCATAGACGTAAATGCCCTCGCCACGCTCGATGATCAGCGGGCCTACTTCCTGGTGCAGACGCGCATCCGTGTAGGGGTGGAGTTGATGCTGAACATCCTTTTCGGCGAGAGAAAGATACGAGTGATTCATGTTAAGGAACTCCGGGGAATGACGGCCATATGGCGTTGTTGCAGGCTTTGGTGGGTGTTCATTTCCACCCCTCTTGACGCTTGATGAATGTCCGCCGTGATCACACGCCGATACAGAGGTATTTGATTTCCAAATAGTCCTCAATGCCGTACTTGGAGCCTTCACGCCCCAGACCTGAGGCCTTGATGCCACCGAACGGCGCCACTTCGTTGGAGATGGTCCCGGTGTTGACGCCGACAATGCCGTATTCCAGGGCTTCGCCCACACGGAACACCCGGCTCAGGTCGCGGGCATAGAAGTAGGACGCCAAGCCGAATTCGGTGTCGTTGGCCATGGCGATCACATCGGCTTCATCCTTGAAGCGGAACAGCGGTGCCAGCGGACCGAAAGTTTCTTCCTTGGCAACGGCGGCGTTGCGCGGTACATCAACCAGTACGGTCGGTTCGAAGAAGGTCCCGCCCAGGGTATGTGGCTTGCCGCCGGCAACCACGCGAGCGCCTTTGCTGACAGCGTCTTCAATGTGCTCCTGAACCTTGGCCATGGCTTTGGCATCAATCAGGGGGCCGGTGGTGATGCCGTGTTCCAGGCCATTACCAATGTTCAACTTGGCCACGGCCGCGGTGAGTTTTTTGACGAAGGCATCGTAGACACCATCCTGGATATACAGACGATTGGCACAGACGCATGTCTGGCCATTGTTACGGTACTTGGAGACCAGCGCGCCCTCGACGGCGGCGTCCAGGTCGGCGTCATCGAACACGATGAAGGGGGCATTGCCACCCAGTTCCAACGAGACCTTCTTGATATCCTTGGCGCACTCGACCATCAACTGACGGCCGATTTCGGTGGAGCCGGTGAAGGTCAGCTTGCGCACGAGCGGGTTACCGGTCAGCTCGCTGCCGACTTCGCCGGCACTGCCGGTGACCACGCTGAACACACCTTTCGGAATACCGGCGCGCTCGGCCAGCTCCGCCAAGGCCAGGGCCGAGTAAGGCGTTTGCGAGGCCGGCTTGAGGACCATGGTGCATCCGGCGGCCATGGCCGGACCGGCCTTGCGGGTGATCATCGCCGAAGGGAAGTTCCACGGAGTGATGGCGGCGGTAACACCGATCGGCTGCTTGAGCACCATCAGTCGCTTGTCGACCTGGTGACCGGGGATCATGTCGCCATACACGCGCTTGGCCTCTTCGCCGAACCATTCCAGAAAGGAAGCAGCGTAAGCGATTTCGCCACGTGACTCGGTCAGCGGCTTGCCTTGTTCGAGGGTCATCAGGCGGGCCAGGTCTTCCTGGTTGACCATCATCAGATCGAACCACTTACGCAGTTTGTTGGCTCGTTCCTTGGCGGTCAGGGTACGCCAGGCCGGCAGCGCCCTGTCGGCGGCTTCGATGGCTCGACGGGTCTCGGTAGCGCCCATCTTCGGCACGCTGCCGATGATTTCACCGGTGGCCGGGTTGTTGACCTTAAGCGTCTGGCCATTGTCGGCATCTACCCAGGCACCTTCGATATAGGCTTGCTGGCGGAACAGTTTCGGATCGTTGAGTTGCACGCGAAATTCCTCATTAGCGGGTTGCGACGGAGGCCGCCATCGGGGCGGTCCGAGTGGAGTTGGCGGATTTGACAAAACTGACGCCTGTGCTGGCGAGCTGCTCTCGGACCTTATCGACGATGTATGCGCCGATCGGGATCGCGGAGGTCGCTGCGGGCGACGGGGCGTTGCAGACGCTGACGCTACGGGCGGTGTTGACGAACAGGAAGTCGTCGATCAACTTGCCGTCCAGCGAGACCGCCTGGGCGCGCACACCGGCCGGGTAAGTGGTGAGGTCGCTCTTGTTGATGCTCGGGCAGTACTTCTGTACTTCCTTCAGGTAGCCGCCCTTGAACAGTGAGTTTTTCATCTCGATCAGGCCGGGACGCAGGTTCTTCATCAGCACCTTGAGAATGCCCGGGGTGGTCAGGGTTTCGAACATGTCCGACAGCGAGAAATCGGTCTTGAGATAGCCTTCGCGCTTCATTGCCAGCACCGCGTTGGGGCCGACGGTGACGGTGCCGTCGATCATGCGGGTCAGGTGCACACCGAGAAATGGCATGGCCGGATCCGGGATCGGGTAAATCAGATGGTTGACGATCTGATTATGCTGTTTGGGCAGCAGATAATACTCGCCGCGAAACGGGCAGATGATGAAGTTGGGCTTGATCCCGAGCATGCGCACCACGCGGTCAGCCATCAGGCCCGAGCAGGTGATCAGGAAACGCCCGTGGTGCTCCAGAGTGTCAGTGCGCACCACTACTTCATCCGGACGCTCATCGATGGCAACCACTTCGCTGTTGTAGCGGATCTCGCCACCAGCGGCTTCGAATTCCCGCCCCATGGCCGCGGTGACCTCGGCGTAGTTCACGATGCCGCTCGAAGGCACGTAGATACCGCCCAGGCCGACGATATTCGGCTCGCGCTCGCGCAGCTCGGCGGCCGACAGCCATCCACGCCTCAGTCCATTGGCTTCGGTGCGGTCCCACAACGCGCTCATGCGCTGCATTTCCAGCTCGTTGGTGGCCACCAGTAGCTTGCCGCACTCGTCGTAACGGATGCTGTGCTTGTCGCAGAAGGCCTTAGTGGCCTCGTTCCCTTCCAGGCAGAAACGTGCCTTCAGACTGCCGGGGGTGTAGTAAACACCGGCATGGATCACTCCACTGTTGTGGCCGGTCTGGTGCTTGGCCGGGCCGGACTCTTTCTCCAGCAGGAGGATTTTTGCGTCCGGGTAAACCTGGGTCAGTTGCATGGCCGTGGACATGCCCACAATGCCGCCACCGATGATGATGAAGTCGTACGCAGCCATTAGTGCACCCACTTGAGTTACATTTTTGTTGGTAGCACGACGAGGGCCGTACGTCGTGGCCCTGGTCGTTTCAGCGTTTGGCAAACCTTATTGGCCGCGTTGGTACATGGTTTTCTGGTAGCTGATGTAGCCGCGCTGGCGCATCAGTTCACGACGCAGGCCCGGGTGGGCGGTGAAGCGATCACGGCCGTGCAACCAGAACATGTTATTGACCAGCACGAAGCTGCCGACCGGCACCGGTATCGAAACCTTCTTCTGGCTGCCTTCCAAGGATTCGCTCATGGCAGTCAGCCAGATGCCTTCCTCGAAGTCCTTAGGCTGCACAAACTGATCGATGTAGCGCATGGTCGGGCGGCCTTCGGCGTCGTTATCGAACACCGCGTGGAATACGTCTTCACGCACGTTCTTACTCGGTGGCGCAGTGAAGCGCATTTCACGGCGGGCCAGTGGGTGCGTGTAGTAGTGGTTGAGGTCTTCCCAGTCGTCCAGGTGCAGCAGCAGGGTGTTGCCGCCTTCCATGTTCTGCTCGTCGATCTTCATCATCAGCACGTAGTCGGTACGTTCCTGAACGAAGGTGCCGTCGTTGTGCAGTTCCATGACCCGGTGTGGCTGGCGCAGGTAACTGTCGGAATTGTCGGTGTTGACCACTGCGAAGCGCGCGTAGAACTGTCCGCTCATGGCATCGAAGTTGGACCGACCGATCAGGTGTGCGACGGCGGAGGAGAACTTGACCATGTCATCGGCTTGGGTCACGTCATTCAAACCTTCAGGCGTGATCAGCATGCCGCCGGTGGTGCGGTCCAGAATGGTGTTGACCAACACCGGGCGCAAGGTGCCTTCGCACAGCTCGTCAAGGATCTGACCGACCCGGAAACGCAGGAACGACTTGTACTCCAGAGCCTGGACCGGCCATTCAGCCACCGCCTTGACGAATGCGTCGACGGTTTCCTTGGCGAATTTCAGCTCAAGCAGGCGCGGCGACTGGCTGGAAGGGGTAAGGATGAAGCCCTTAGTTTCCGATGGGAGTGGCATCACAAGGTCCTGAATCTGAGTAAAGGCGTTCATGGCAGTTCCTAGGCAGAAGGTAGGGATTAGCCCCTCCAGCATTGATCTGGATCAGGCGCAGAGAAAAATATCGCCATAAATTAATAATGTCTACATTTTTATTGTTGATCGACAAAATCACATTCCGTCTTGCATTTCTCGTATGACAGCTGTTTAGGTATGATTGGACCTTGTCGATATCAGGAGCAGTACCTTTGGATAGCCTCGCCCCCAAGCAGAACTCTGCATTTAGCGGGTATGAGCGGCTCAAACAGGACATCATTCGTGGTGTCTTCAAGCCCGGTGAGAAGCTCCTCATGAGCGGGCTCAAGGAGCGTTATGACCTGGGTGTCGGCCCGCTGCGAGAGGCGCTTTCGCAATTGGTGGCCGAGCATCTGGTAGTGGTGATCAGCCAGAAGGGCTACCGGGTCGCGCCCATGTCGTTGCAGGAAATGCAGGACATCTACGACGCCCGCGCCAACCTCGAGGCGATGATCGTAGGCTTGGCTATCGAGCGCGGTGACGACGCTTGGGAGGCGCAGATCCTGGCCCAGTCCCACACCCTGTCCAAAGTCATGGACGTGAAAACCCGAGAGCAGGTCTTGGATGTCTGGGACGAACGGCACAAGGCCTTCCACACGGCCATCGCCGCCGGTTGTGGCTCAAAACACCTGTTACAGGCGCGCGGTTATTTGTTTGACCAGGCCGAACGTTACCGCCACCTTTGGCTGACCCGGACAGTCTTCTCCGAAGAAGCACTAGCGTTGAAGCGCAAGGAACATGCCGCGTTGGTTGAAGCTATTCTGGCGCGCGATGCGCAACGGGCCAGCACTATGATGCGCACTCACCTGATGACGCCGGTGCCGATCATCGCCGAGATCATGCTGGTGCAAGGAATGGGCAGCGCCGCATAAATTTGAGATTAAACGGGTCGGCCAAAGCGAGCATACCCGCCCTCTCTAGCTGAAGCATTGGCGACGCCTGCAACCCCCTTACTTCGCGCAGCCCTCCACGCAGGCTCCCCTGCGGGACAGCACTGCGTGGCTATCAATGCCGTAGCACAACGCCGCACTGCAACCGCATGGCCAGAGCGCATTGCCTGGATCGTAAGAGATGGTGTTGGCTTTGGTGACGTGCGAACGCAGTTTTTTGAAGGCTCGCCATGTGCTGCACAAAGCATTGCCAGTTGGGCAGCGGTATTCCTCAGCCTCTTCATTCCAGTGGAAGTTATTGCTCGAGAGACTGCCGTTGTTGCGCTCCGTTTTGTCCCACACCAGTACATGCTGCTCGACGCTTTTTTCCATCGACGCCGTACCATAGGTGGTGTCGCCGACGAGCTGCTCTGGCTTAATATCGAATGGCTCTTCGACACGCTCAACCATGGTATTGGTACTTTCGACTCAGCCGTTCGATGAGCCGGTGTGGGTTCCACATCCACGATGACACTGTGCTCGGTATCGATCAGGTAGTTCGTAGAGTAGGCGAAAATACTGGGCCGTCCGGAGTGGCGGTCCCGCGGGCTTGAGGATCTGTCCGCGATAGGCGCTTCGGTAGCATTTCGGTCAGGGCCTCCTCATCCAGTGCCTCAAGGTACTCATGCACAGCCCGGGAGCTCAGGGCCGGATCGCTCCAGTTGATCTGTTCATCTCCCGGTACACCGCGCTGCCGACTCGCATCCGCTTTGATGATGCTGGCATCCACGGCAGATCCTTCGCTTTTGGCCTGCGCCCATCTAGCGACGCAGCACTTCATTGGATAACAGCGAAACAGATTGCTGCCCCGAAAACAGCCGTGTCGATTTTTGGAAAAAAGTAGAGTGATTGGGTACTTCATTTCAAGGTTCAACCAGCAAAACCAGCGATACGTCAGATTCAAATGGTCCCCCGTAGTGACCTACTCCTGTTCAGGTCAAAAGCAATTTCACACTTGACCGTCTATCAGTTCACTCGCCTGGAAAATCCACTCTGGAAACGAGTAGACAACTTTCGTGAGATAGCTCCTCTGAAGTGGTTGATCCGCATAACCCCCTAAGCTAAATATGAGTACGGATCGCTGTTATCGACAGCACCTGCCCAGGTAGCCAGAGCCTTCAAGGCTACGTCACTTCCGTGGTGGTTCTCCCCAAGTGCGATTAGCGTTCGGTGGCTCGCACGGTGACCGTTTCTACGGTGATGAACGCCTACTGCTCTCCAGAGCGCCTTTCGAGCGCTGCTCGCCAAGCAAACCTTCTTGTTTTTCTTCAACCCACTGCCGGGAAATTCTTTCCCGCACGGGACAGGTTTCTTCGCGTTTTCAACGGAGGTACACCATGTCCGACTCACTTACACCGGATGCACTGAACACTCTTCGGCTGCCCATTGTGTTCACGCCTGGAGCTTGGCAACACGCAGTACTGTTCGAGCGCTCCGTTCATCCTGAGAAGCTGCAGGTCGATCGGCTGAGCAACATATTGCGCGCAGCCTTCGAGGCTCACCTGGCCTATCCACACGAGCCCTATGTGGTGTTCGAGGTAGCCCACATCGCATCAACGGGGCATCCCGACCATGATCTGTTGCTGCAGCTGAGCCTCCGCCTGCTCCTCGAGCCAGAGCAGCCTGACGCCTTGCTAATCGCTCTCGTGGGAGAGCATCAGCGCTAAACGCCTACGGCCGTACTCGGCCCCCAGATCCACACTTAGATGGCATGCAAGTCCTGCATCAATCCACCCATCACCCAACCGGGGAACCCTCCCCGACGGGCAAGGCGTTCCTCCGTCTTCTCTCGAGGAAAATGCCATGCGCGATATCTACCAAGACGTGACTGATAAGATCGTTACTGCGTTAGACCAAGGCGTTGCCCCCTGGATCAAACCCTGCTCCTCAAGTGGCTCAGCTGACGTCGGTCATCATCACCCCTACCCCATCAACGCCATCACGCGGCGTCCCTACTCGGGTATCAATTTACCGTTGCTCTGGGCCGAGGCCAGATTGCAGGGATTCACTCAAGATCGTTGGCTGACCTTCAATCAAGCCAAAAAGGCCGGTGGGCACATCCGTAAGGGTGAGCACAGTACTCTGGCTGTGCTCTACAAGCCGATGGAGCGCGAGGAACAGACCGAGTCAGGCCAACCCGTACTCGATGAAAACGGTCAGCCCAAGGTCGCTCACTTCGGTATTCTCAGGACGCATTTCCTGTTCAACATCGAGCAAACAGAGGGACTCGAAATGCTCAATGAAACCCTGCTCGAGACGGAACAGAGTGATCCCTTCCAGCCCAACAGCGCCGCGGAAAATCTGCTGTTAAGTTCAGGTGCACACATCGTTCATCGATCTGCAGACGAAGCCTTTTACCACCCGATCAGGGATCTCATCCAACTGCCGACAAAAGCGCAATTCCACGATGAAGGTGGGTACTACGCCACCGCACTTCACGAGCTGATCCACTGGACCGGGCATCACTCTCGGTTGCAGCGCGAAGGCGTGACGTCATCCTGTCCGTTCGGCTCGCCAGGCTACGCATTTGAGGAGTTGATCGCCGAAATGGGCGCTGCGTTTTTATGTGCCTACACCGGTATACAGGGAGAACTTAGGCACGAGGGCTACATTGACTCCTGGCTCGGCCTGCTCAAGGCTGACAAACGCGCGATCTTCCGCACCAGTGGCCAGGCCCGAAGCGCCTCGGAGTATGTACTCAACCTGGAGCAGCAACTAAAGCAAGCGGTCGTGGATGACTCACTATGCATGAACGATGGAGCTTGATCGTTACCTCACCGCTGCAAACGCTTCACAGGGCCCAACGCGAGTTGAGCCCTTTTTTCTGCGCGCAGAAAATTCCCATGCCGCAGGACCCTGACGTAAAAAATAAGAGAGGCGGCGCACACACGCAGCATGCCGTTACGTATCCAGGTTCTGCGCCAGAAAATCCACCAGCTCGAGCGGGCTTCGGCTGTCGATCACTTTGTAGATCAGATCGCGTTTACTGCGCGGCAACTGCTCTTCGCCGAGGCCCTGACGGCTTCGTCGGTCCCATGGATACGTGCTGCGAGCAGCAACACGAGCGTGGCGTCAGTGAGGTTCATAGCAAGACCCAAAAAATATGCACCGCAGTGTACCGACTCCTTTCTTTGCAGTACCAGCCCCCCAACAAAACGATGTCGAGCAGTATCCATATTCCGATTGCGGTACAAAGGGACACGAGCCAAAAGGGTGAGTAAGGGTTGGAAGGGAATGGGGACTCAAGGGTAAGAGCTCTATCCGAAAAGGCTAATAGGCCACTGACCCAACCACCTCCCGGAGGTCACGATGCTCAGCCTGTTTCGCCCCAAAAGGCAGAAGCCCCCTCCGCCGCCGACCGTGAACGTCGCCGACGGTTACCTGCCCATCGAGTCAGCCCACAGCTTGTTAGCAACGGAGCACCGCCGCCAGTTACTCGATCGCATCTGGCAGTACACCGCCCTCTCCCACGCCCAATTCACCCAGCTCTATTTAAATCCGATCCATCGCTATGCCGAACTGGTCCAGCAACTCCCGGCCAGCGAGACACACCACCATGCGTATCTCGGCGGCATGCTCGACCATGGCCTGGAGCTGATCGCTTGCAGTTTGAAACTGCGTCAGTCGTATCTGCTTCCCACTGGCGCCGCGCCCGAAGACCAGGCTGCCCAGACCGACGCTTGGTCCGCAGGCATCGCCTATGGTGCGCTGCTGCATGACATCGGCAAGATCGCCGTGGACCTGCTGGTTGAACGCCAGGACGGTAGTCCTTGGCATCCCTGGCAGGGGCCACTGGATCAGCCCTACCGTTTTCGCTACCTCAAAGGTCGTGACTACCACCTGCACGGCGCCGCCGCAGGTTTGCTCTACACCCAAATTCTCGACCGACCTATCTTGGACTGGCTGAGTGGATTTCCGCCACTATGGGCCAGTCTGCTGTATGTCCTGGCCGGTCAGTACGAACGTGCTGGAGTGCTCGGTGAGTTGGTGATGCAGGCCGACCGTGTCTCCACCGCGCAAAACATCGGTGGCAACCCAAGCAAGGCGCTGCAGGCCCCGATTCATTCGCTGCAACATCACTTGATCAGCGGACTGCGTCATCTGGTTCAGCACGAGCTGAAACTCAACCAGCCAGGTGCCGCAGGATGGCTGACACAGGACGCACTCTGGCTCGTCAGCAAGACGGTCACGGACAAGCTGCGAGCCTATCTGCTGTCGCAAGCGATTGAAGGCATTCCCTCATCCAACACCGCTGTGTTTGACGAGCTGCAATCGCATGGGCTGGTCGAGCCCACACCAGAAGGCAAAGCTATCTGGACTGCGCAAGTGACACAGGGAGAATGGCAGCAGAGATTTACCTTTCTGCGCCTTCAACCGGCGTTGATTTGGGGGAGCGAAATTCGGCCTGATGCCTTCAGCGGAACGGTGGGCGTTATAGCTGATGACCACTCGAATGACGCTTCGGCATCACCACCGGCGCCGAAGATTGTCAGTACAGGATCGCGTCAGAGCTCTTCGCCGAGAGATCCCATGGCGATGGAAGATACCGACTACCTCGGAACTCTGCTCGATATGTTCGAGTTGGAGGGGCCAGAGGCCAGTGACTCGCCGTCAGAAAGCCCACCCGAAACCTCCCCCCTCCCATCGGATGACCCTGGCCAGGCATTCCTAAATTGGGTCAGAGAAGGCATCCAGAATCACAAGCTGATCATCAATGACAGCAAAGCTAAAATCCACACAGTGTGTGGCAGCGTATTTCTGGTCACACCTGACCTCTTCCAACGCTACGCGCAGGAGTTTCCTGGTATCTCACAGGGGGCCGATCAAGAAGTTGAAGAATGGCGCTGGGTGCAGAAGCAGTTTGAGAAGCTGAAGATCCACAGGAAGCGAGACAACGGTCTGAATATCTGGGCGTGCCAAGTGCAAGGCCCTAGGAAGAAAACCATCCTGAAGGGGTATCTAATTAAGGAGCCGAAACTATTTTTTGAATTGATACCACCCGATAACCCTTTTCTTAAAATCGAAACAGATTAATTCCCGTGGTGCTCAATGGCTGTCATTAATCCCTTTGTTTTCTCGACCTGCATAATTTCAATACCTGTTTGACCCTACGGGTAAAAACCAGTACGTCCCTCGTCCCCTGCATCTCCAACAAACTCAATAGGTTTAAGCAATTCACGCGCGATCTGCTTCAGATCCTGATTTTCAAGAATGATGATCTGGCCCGGGCCGGACCAATTTGCAAGCCAGCTATAGAAGCGGTCAGTTACCGTGAGGACTGCAACATCTCGCTGCTCCTTACTTTTGGGGTCCGCATAAGACTTTAAAGGCGAGTCAATGACGACGAATCCGAGATGCGGGTACCCCTTTTCTATAGCATGAGCCATTACGGCAACGGTTAGCGCTGCCAAGAAAATGGATCGTTTACCTGCACCAAAATCAAGGCGTGCACGACCGTTAATGGTGAGGTCGCATACATTCGCATCTAGCAATACAGAATCGATCAGTTCAAAACCCCAAGCATGCAAATACTCCTTTGCAAGCGAAGCTACATCTGTGGCGGCATCGCCGACATTACGCTCGAGACGCGTTTGCTTGCCGCCTTTGAATTTTGACAGGCGTTCAATTTCGGCGATTAGGTGGCTTTCCTCTTCGAATTTGGCTAGATATTCAGAAAGCTCACTGCGACGCAAGGCTAGAGACTTAGGATCTCCGCTGAACTCCTGATGCGTTGATGCTGAACGTTTACGCTCTTCTTGTTCCAACTGTTTAAGGCTTTCGCTCCACTCTCGGCTTTGGGCATCAATCTCCGAAACGCGTTGGAGCTCGCGTTTCAGGGCATCAGCCAATCCGTGACGTAAAACAGAGATTTTTTCCAGCTCCACCTTCAGGGCTCGTCTGTAGAGATCTTGATTACCTTGAATAAGCTGTCGCTGATCGGTTTGCACTCCAGGCGGAGCGCAGCACAAGGGGCATGGCACCTCAGTTAGCGCTTGAAACATAGACACACCCTCCCAGGTTGCGCCTAGCCGCTCACTATCACTACGATACTTTTCATCAAGCAACTCAAAACGGTCGGCCATAGCTCGACTGTGCTCACGTTTGGATCGAGCATCGATCAGTTGTCTTTCGACACTATAAATCTGCTCACGAACATCACGCAGATGCGACGCCCGCTCATCATAACGTTGTGTCATGGCTCCTAGAACGCTATCCACCCTTTCAAGAGCATCGACTATCTCGTCACGGCTCTGATCGGATGGCAGTTCCGATCGCACTCGTTTTAAGCTTTCTTCGGCTCCTAATACTTTCCCAACAATCTGTTGTTTTTCCGCGTTTGACTTGGTCAGCTCAATCGCAGCGTCATCGCTGCCAGTGATGAACATGTGGAATGCGGCAATACGCTGAGTCGCCGATACCACCTGGCCACTAGTCGGGTCTTCACTGATCATGTTCGGCTGCGATAGAAGAAACCAGTGACGTAAATCCCCGCCCGTTACAGATCCCTTTTTTGCACGAGATCGAAGTAAAAGCTTGCCAGCAGCACCCGACATTTTTACAAGAAAATCACCTATATCTTCTTCAAGCTCCTCACGAGCATGCGCACCGTCCGCGGCTAATGTAAGTGAGCTCAGCCTTGTTTCCGCTCCAGCCAATGCCCGGCGAATTTCATACAACTGCCCATCACCATCCAGCTGCAAGGTAAGGGTGTCGTATCCGGTTGCCTGAGGGATTTTCTTGGGGTTTTTCTCGCCACCAAGGAGTACCCATAAACAGTCGCGAATGTAGGATTTACCCGTGTCACTTGGCCCACGGACGAGTGTTGCTGGAAACTTAAAATCAATGAGCGCGTCTGGCTTTCCCGGTCCGGATGCCTTCAGCTGAATAAGCGCGACAGCCATGTCTACAATAGCCTCCTTACGGTCTCAAGTTCGGCACCCCACAGGTGCCCTTTTTCAGCGAACTCACTCTGCAACGCGCTTGACTCTTTTGCTCCGAATCGAGTTGCAACCCACCTGCATCTAGTCTCGAGCTCTCGCCAGTACTTTGAGGATAGGGAGCCAACCATCGTGAAGCTGCTTGGCCCAGCCACATAGGTCATACCTCGATCATCCAGTACAACATCGACCAAGCCACGCGTGCTCATCAGGTACAAACCCTGCTCGATTCGCTCACGTCTGCTGAACAACTCGGCGTTACGAAAGGGTACTGGAGTATGAAGACTATCGGGCCCTCCAACGTCGCTCGAGTACACAATTGCATAATCCAATAACACCAATTTTTGAAGATCAGCGCCTTCAGGTCGAAGCGCTGACAGCAGGTAAACCATCCTTAGCCCCAGCTCGAAAGGGGTATTGAACAGTTCGGGTTGCTTCCTTGATTTTATCGAACCCATTTTAAGTGCTTGTCATTAACTAAGTGATGGCATGTGCCCGGCAAATCTCCGCCCCGAAGTCGAGGATGCAGAGCACTATCTGTGAGAGCGACGCTACTAACTGCACCTATGGCTGCATCATGGCGCTCCATCCCCGTTTTTAAACTTGGGCTGTACACCTTTAGCTTGATCCCTTTTCTAACCATATCGAGAAGTTTTGCGAACTCGTCCTCTAGGTAAATATCGCGGCTAAACCGTTTTAGCCCTTCCGCAGAGTAAAAAGTCTCGCGAGCAGCAGCAAAATGGTCGTTGTAAATTTCTGAGTCGAGAACATCCTTCAATGATATTGGCGTACCATCGAGCTCACCATACAAATTAAGGAGCTCAGTCACATACACCATCTCGTATGCTTGAGCTTCATTCGGCACTTCGGGATCGTCACCGCGCTCAGGCTCGATGCCGAATAGCTTGTAGTGTGCGGAGGAATCTTGCTCGTGCCATGCGAGGAGGTCATGAACCAAGCACTCTTCGAAACGGCTGAAATCGAACGCGATCACAAACGCCTCCATCTCTGGAGTCAGCTTCGCCTTCTCAGGCCCTAGGCCCTGGGAACCCGACCTCCATGCAGTAAGAAACGTTTCGCGAAGCTTTTGAGGGTCAGCCAGCAAATCATGAAGATCAGGCCCTGCATTAAGAGGGGCACAAAAATAATACTTACGAGGAACCGGGTAACTTTTCGACAGTAAATGGCCAAGAAATTTAGCTATTTCCGGAAAGGCTTCACTGGGCGTCAATCGGTCTTTATAGTGTTTTGCTTGAAAAAGGTCCCAACCATCAGCCACAAGCGCACCCTGGAAGCGCGCTTCTACATCCCGTCCTTTGTCATTGGCATTACCCAGCCGCTTAACCTGAATATACCTTCCGCCATGCCGGCACGCATCCTCGATAAAAAGCTCCCATTCTTTATCCGATATATGCATCAGATACACTGAGGGAGGGACTGCTCCGCGCTTGACGACGAGTTGATTTGGGGCCGGTTTCTTGGGCATGAGGAGCTTCGGCAATATTCTTTTTCGGCGTTGCGCCCACGTTGCGAGCATGCAACAGACTTGTGCTACCACTATGCCATATTGCCATTCAATGGAACACATCGGGCTTGCTTGAGTGGAGCCGACTGCCAAAGCCCTCCTTAGGCTCACGCCGCTTAGAATTAGAAAGCCCCGAAAACCGCCACGTGAATGCATTATTCCATAACTGTCGGTACTCGGTGCCGCGGACCAGCTTGTGAATCACCAGCATGTTCGGATGCAGCGAGGACTAAAGGCTACATTTGGTAGTTAGCATCCTGTCGCGACCGGTAGCTCGGCCACAAGCGGGCTCCAACCTGTAGCACTGACAGGCGTAGATCAGCAGAGACAAGGCAGTGCCCCATTACACTCCCTCAGACGTCGAAGCTAACTAGATCCAGAATATCCGTGGGAGTAAATGTGGGAGTATTTTTTCAGACATGAAAAAGCCCAATCTTTTCAGATTGGGCTAAGTCATTGAAAAATATGGTCGGGACGGAGTGATTCGAACACTCGACCCCTAGCACCCCATGCTAGTGCGCTACCGGACTGCGCTACGCCCCGACTAGGCGTGAAACCTGTCCCTCATCTCGAGGAACGCTTAAGAATATATCGCAAGCTTTTGAAAACTGGAAGTATTTAAAAGCAGGAATTTATTTCTTGAGCACCACCAGAACATCTTCGAGCTCGGCGATCATCTGGCGGATCATTTGCTTGTATTGGGTTGTGTCGTCTTTGGCTTCATCGCCGGACAAACGCAAGCGTGCGCCGCCGATGGTGAACCCCTGATCGTAAAGAAGCGCGCGGATCTGCCGGATCATCAGCACGTCCTGGCGCTGATAATACCGGCGGTTTCCGCGGCGTTTGACAGGGTTGAGCTGAGGAAACTCCTGCTCCCAGTAGCGCAGCACGTGTGGTTTGACCGCACACAGCTCGCTGACTTCACCTATGGTGAAGTAGCGTTTGCCCGGGATGACGGGGAGCTCGTCGTTATGACTTGGTTCCAGCATAAGCCTCAACTCGGGCCTTCAACTTCTGCCCTGGACGAAAGGTGACCACACGGCGAGCCGTGATCGGGATTTCTTCCCCCGTTTTCGGATTGCGGCCAGGCCGCTGGCGTTTGTCCCGAAGGTCGAAATTGCCGAAACCGGACAATTTGACTTGTTCGTTGTCTTCGAGCGCGTGCCTGATTTCTTCAAAAAACAGTTCGACCAATTCCTTGGCCTCCCGTTTGTTCAGGCCCAGCTCTTCATACAGACGTTCCGCCATCTCAGCTTTCGTCAGAGCCCCCATACGTCACTTCCTTAACGTGGCGTTCAACCTTTGTTCGAGCGAGGTGAGGATGTTTTGCGTTGCGGTATTCACCTCATCGTCATTAAGAGTGCGCGATGGATGCTGCCAGGTCAAGCCGACTGCGAGGCTTTTTCTATCAGGATCAATGCCTTTACCCTGATACACGTCAAATAGCCTGAGGTCTGTCAGCCATTCACCTGCATTTTCACGGATTACATCCAGCACAGCCGTGGCTGCGACGTCTTTGTGTGCAATCAGTGCAAGGTCACGACGCACTTCAGGAAAGCGCGATAACTCGTGGAATTCAGGCATTTTGCCCAGCGCCACTTCCGCCAGAACCAGCTCGAAGACGAAGACCGGACGGTCGAGACCGAGGTTTTTCGACAACTCAGGATGGATAGCGCCAATGAAGCCGACCAGACGACCTTCACGCTCGATGCGCGCGGTTTGGCCCGGGTGCAGCGCCGGATGCTTGCCCGGTACGAAGGTGAAGGAATCGAGTGCACCGGCAAAACCCAGCACCGCTTCGACATCGGCCTTGACGTCGAAGAAGTCGACGG
Organism: Pseudomonas sp. Pseusp16; assembly: GCF_047324915.1. Classification (NCBI taxonomy): domain Bacteria; kingdom Pseudomonadati; phylum Pseudomonadota; class Gammaproteobacteria; order Pseudomonadales; family Pseudomonadaceae; genus Pseudomonas; species Pseudomonas sp. Pseusp16. The sequence continues at coordinate 2,895,699 of NZ_CP168522.1, forward strand.
TATCGCGCCCCTGCGCCCAGCCTTCCGGCAGGCGGCTACCGCAGACAACACCCGCCAACATCGGCTCTTGCTTCAGGCCTTCGAGCTGGCCAACGAAACGCAGGCCGCTTTCGAACAGACGCACGCGATCCTGCTGACGGTTCAGGTTGTGCTGAAGCGCCTTGACCAGACCCGGCCACAGGGACGAACGCATGGCGGCCATGTCGTTGGAAATCGGGTTGGCGAGCAGCAATGGCTCCGCGCCTGGATTAAACAGCTCGAACTGTTTCGGATCGATGAAGCTGTAGGTGATCGCTTCCTGATAACCACGGGCCACCAGCAGGCGGCGCAGTTCAGGCAGATCGCTGCGCGCTTCGGCCTTGGCTTGTGGCGCCAGACGGGCTTGCGGGTAGCGAACCGGCAGACGATTGTAACCGTACAGACGGGCCAGCTCTTCGATCAGGTCGACTTCCAGGCTGATATCAAAACGGAAGCTTGGCACTTCAACGCGCCACTGCCCTGCCCCATCGGCAGTAATGGTCAGGCCCAAAGCACCGAGCAGACGCTCGACTTCGGCCGAATCCATTTCCATGCCCAGCATCTGGATGATGCGTTGGGCGCGCAGGGTGATCGGCGCGATCGACGGCAAGTGTTGTTCGCTGACGGTTTCGACAATCGGGCCCGCTTCGCCACCGGTGATTTCCAGCAGCAGGCCAGTGGCGCGCTCCATGGCTTCACGGGCCAGCTTCCAGTCCACGCCACGCTCGTAGCGATGCGAGGCGTCGGTATGCAGGCCATAGGAACGGGCCTTGCCAGCGACGGCGATCTGGTCGAAGAACGCGCTTTCCAGGAATACATCGCGCGTGGTCGCGGACACACCGCTGTGCTCGCCACCCATGACACCGGCAATCGCCAGAGCGCGGGAATGGTCGGCAATCACCAGCGTATCGCTACGCAGGCTGACTTCCTGACCGTCGAGCAATACCAGCTTCTCGCCTTCTTCGGCCATGCGCACACGGATGCCACCGTTGATTTCGGCGAGATCGAAAGCGTGCAGCGGCTGACCCAGTTCCAGCATCACGTAGTTGGTGATGTCGACGGCGGCGTCGATGCTGCGCACTTCGGCGCGACGCAGGCGCTCAACCATCCACAGCGGCGTAGGCCGGGACAGGTCGACGTTACGAATCACACGACCCAGGTAACGCGGGCACGCGGCGGGTGCCAGCACCTCTACCGAGCGCACTTCGTCGTGCGCGGCAGGAACCGGAGCCACCACCGGACGGACTACCGGCGCTGCGTACAGCGCACCGACTTCACGCGCCAGACCCGCCAGGGACAGGCAGTCACCACGGTTCGGGGTCAGATCGACCTCGATGCTGGCGTCTTCCAGATCCAGGTAAACACGGAAATCCTCACCCACCGGCGCATCGGCCGGCAGTTCCATCAGACCGTCATTGCCTTCACCAACCTGCAGCTCGGTTTGCGAGCACAGCATGCCGTTGGATTCAACGCCACGCAGCTTGGCCTTCTTGATCTTGAAGTCGCCTGGCAGCTCGGCGCCGATCATGGCGAAAGGAATCTTCAGGCCCGGGCGCACGTTTGGCGCACCGCAAACAACCTGGAAGGTTTCCGAACCGTTGCTGACCTGGCACACGCGCAGCTTGTCGGCGTCCGGGTGCTGCTCGGTGCTCAACACCTCGCCAACGACCACGCCGCTGAAAACACCGGCGGCCGGCGTAACGCTATCGACCTCAAGACCGGCCATCGACAGACGAGCAACCAGCTCGTCGCGACTTACCTGCGGGCTAACCCAGCCACGCAGCCATTGTTCACTGAATTTCATCCTGCTCTCCTAAGAATTCGTTACGACTAGCGAAATTGCGCAAGGAACCGCAAGTCGTTGTCGAAGAACAGACGCAAGTCGTTCACGCCGTAACGCAGCATGGCCAGACGCTCAACGCCCATGCCGAAGGCAAAGCCCGAGAACTCTTCCGGGTCGATACCGGACATGCGCAGCACGTTCGGGTGAACCATGCCGCAGCCCATCACTTCCAGCCAGCCGGTCTGCTTGCAGACGCGGCAGCCTTTACCGCTGCACATCACGCATTCCATGTCGACTTCAGCGGATGGCTCGGTGAACGGGAAGTACGAAGGACGGAAACGCACGGCCAGTTCTTTTTCGAAGAACACCCGCAGGAACTCTTCGATGGTGCCTTTGAGGTCGGCGAAATTGATGTCGCGATCGACCAGCAGGCCTTCGACCTGGTGGAACATCGGCGAGTGGGTGATATCGGAGTCGCTACGGTATACGCGGCCTGGGCAGACGATGCGGATCGGCGGCTGTTTCGACTCCATGGTGCGGACCTGTACCGGCGAGGTATGGGTGCGCAACAACATGTTCGCATTGAAATAGAAGGTGTCATGCATCGACCGGGCCGGGTGATGGCCTGGGATGTTGAGCGCTTCGAAGTTGTGATAATCGTCTTCGACCTCAGGGCCTTCGGCGATGCCGTAGCCAATACGGGTGAAGAACTGTTCGACGCGTTCCAGAGTGCGGGTGACCGGATGCAGACCACCGGAGGTCTGACCGCGGCCAGGCAGGGTCACGTCAATGGACTCGGCAGAGAGTTTGGCAGCCAGGTCGGCTTCTTCAAACAATGCCTTGCGCGCATTAAGGACCTCTGTGACACGTTCCTTGGCAACGTTGATCAGAGCACCGACCTGCGGACGCTCCTCTGCTGGCAAATTCCCCAGGGTCTTCATCACCTGAGTCAATTCACCCTTCTTGCCAAGGTAGTGAACCCGGATTTGCTCCAGGGCATTGATATCTTCAGCGCTTTGCACAGCCTCTAGAGCTTGAGAGACGAGCGCATCCAGGTTTTCCATGTACAGACTCCAGATACAAAATAGGGGAAGAGCTTGAAGGCTCTTCCCCTATTTATGACGTTTAACACCTGACCCCACAGATGCGAGGCCGGGTGACTGTCGGGGGTACTTAAGCCAAGGTGGCTTTAGCTTTCTCGACAATCGCAGCAAACGCCGCTTTTTCGTTCACTGCCAGATCAGCCAGAACCTTACGGTCGATCTCGATGGACGCTTTTTTCAGGCCGGCGATGAAACGGCTGTAGGACAGACCGTTGATACGAGCACCAGCGTTGATACGAGCGATCCACAGAGCGCGGAACTGACGTTTTTTCTGACGACGGTCACGGTAGGCGTATTGGCCTGCCTTGATTACCGCTTGCTTGGCAACACGGAATACGCGCGAGCGAGCGCCGTAGTAGCCTTTAGCAAGTTTCAGAATTTTTTTGTGACGTTTACGGGCAATGACGCCACGCTTTACACGAGCCATGAGTTACTTCCTCTATTCTTGACTAAAATTAACGAAGGCGCAGCATGCGCTCGACTTTTGCCACGTCAGACGGATGCAGCAAGCTGCTACCGCGCAGTTGACGCTTACGCTTGGTCGACATTTTGGTCAGGATGTGGCTCTTGAAAGCGTGCTTGTGCTTGATACCGTTAGCAGTTTTCAGAAACCGCTTAGCAGCACCACTTTTGGTCTTCATTTTTGGCATGTTCGGATACTCCGCATTCAGTTGATAAACATAATCAGAAGGCCTGCCGTGCCCTGTTGATTACTTCTTCTTTTTCGGGGCGATGACCATGATCAGCTGGCGTCCTTCCATCTTAGGATGCTGTTCGACCGAACCGTACTCGAGCAAGTCACCTTCAACTCGCTTGAGGAGTTCCATCCCCAGCTCCTGGTGGGCCATCTCACGGCCGCGGAATCGCAAGGATACCTTGGCCCTGTCCCCGTCACTCAGGAAACGTACCAGGTTGCGCAGTTTTACCTGGTAATCCCCTTCCTCCGTCCCTGGACGAAACTTGATTTCTTTAACCTGAATCTGCTTCTGGTTTTTCTTGGCCGCAGCAATCTGCTTCTTCTTTTCGAAGATCGATTTGCCGTAGTCCATCAGTTTGCAAACAGGTGGTACTGCATCGGCGGAAATCTCCACCAGATCCAGCTTGGCCTCTTCAGCCTTAAGAAGCGCGTCTTCGATTGACACAATCCCGAGCTGTTCACCTTCAGCCCCAATTAACCGAACCTCGCGTGCCGAGATATTCTCGTTGATCGGGGCTTTCGGTGCAGTTCGTTTATCTTGTCTCATTTCACGCTTAATAATAATTACTCCGAATCTTGGCGACCACGCCGGGAAACCGCTTGGGCGAGGAACTCAGCGAACTGGGCGACGGGCATCGAGCCCAGGTCAGCACCTTCACGAGTACGCACAGCGACAGTCTGCATCTCGACTTCCCGATCTCCGATAACCAAGAGATAAGGAACCTTGAGCAAAGTATGCTCGCGGATTTTAAAGCCGATCTTTTCATTTCTCAAGTCGGACTTGGCACGAAACCCGCTTTCGTTGAGAGTTTTTTCGACTTCGGCGGCAAAATCTGCCTGTTTATCAGTGATGTTCATCACCACTGCCTGGGTCGGAGCCAGCCACGCCGGGAATGCGCCCTCGTAGTTCTCGATCAGAATTCCGACGAAACGCTCGAAAGACCCCAGGATCGCCCGGTGCAGCATGACCGGGTGCTTGCGGCTGTTATCTTCGGAGACGTATTCGGCTCCCAGACGGACAGGCAGGTTAAAATCGAGCTGCAGGGTACCACACTGCCAGACGCGACCGAGGCAATCTTTCAGCGAGAACTCGATCTTCGGACCGTAGAACGCACCCTCGCCCGGCTGCAGATCGTACGGCAGGCCTGCGCTATCAAGGGCTGCAGCCAATGCCGCTTCGGCGCGATCCCAAAGCTCATCGGAACCGACGCGTTTTTCCGGACGAGTGGACAGTTTCATTTCGACTTCTTTAAAGCCGAAGTCGGCGTAGACGTCCATGGTCAGCTTGATGAACGCAGCGGACTCGGCCTGCATCTGCTCTTCAGTACAGAAGATGTGGGCGTCGTCTTGAGTGAATGCACGCACGCGCATGATGCCGTGCAAGGCACCCGACGGCTCGTTACGGTGGCAGGCACCGAACTCGGCCAGGCGCATCGGCAACTCGCGGTAGCTTTTCAGGCCCTGGTTGAACACCTGCACATGGCAAGGGCAGTTCATTGGCTTGATCGCGTAGTCGCGGTTTTCCGACTGCGTGGTGAACATGTTGTCGGCGTAGTTGGCCCAGTGCCCGGATTTCTCCCACAGGCTGCGGTCAACGACTTGCGGCGTCTTGATTTCGAGATAGCCGTTGTCGCGCTGAACCTTGCGCATGTACTGCTCGAGAACCTGGTACAAAGTCCAGCCATTGGGGTGCCAGAACACCATGCCCGGCGACTCTTCCTGGGTGTGGAACAGGCCCAGGCGCTTGCCGATCTTGCGGTGATCGCGTTTTTCGGCTTCTTCAATGCGCTGGATGTAAGCCGCCAGTTGCTTCTTGTCCGCCCAAGCGGTGCCGTAGACGCGTTGCAATTGCTCGTTCTTGGCATCGCCGCGCCAGTAGGCGCCGGACAGTTTGGTCAGCTTGAAGGATTTCAGGAAGCGAGTGTTCGGCACGTGCGGACCGCGGCACATGTCGACGTATTCTTCGTGATAGTACAGACCCATGGCCTGCTCGTTCGGCATGTCCTCGACCAGGCGCAACTTGTAGTCTTCGCCACGGGCCTGGAACACTTCGATCACTTCGGCGCGCGGAGTGACTTTCTTGATCACGTCGTAATCTTTCTCGATCAGCTGCTGCATGCGCTGCTCGATGGCCGCCAGGTCGTCCGGGGTGAAAGGACGTTCGAAGGCGATGTCGTAATAGAAACCTTCGTCGATGACCGGACCGATGACCATTTTGGCGGTCGGGTACAACTGCTTGACCGCGTGGCCAACCAGGTGGGCGCAAGAGTGGCGAATGATCTCCAGCCCCTCTTCATCCTTTGGCGTGATGATTTGCAGCGACGCGTCGCTGTCGATGATGTCGCTGGCGTCGACCAGCTTGCCATTGACCTTGCCGGCGACGGTGGCCTTGGCCAGGCCTGCACCGATGGATGCGGCGACCTCGGCTACGGAAACCGGGTGATCGAATGAACGCTGACTGCCGTCGGGAAGAGTAATAGTTGGCATGGCGCCTCCTCTCCTAGTGGTGACCCCTACCAAAGGTCACGTGGGTTGGGATGAGCCAGTACAAGATCCGGTCCAGGCCATTCAATGACGAACGCCTGCCTTACAGCGGCAGGAGCCTTGCGGCCAACCGGAAAACCGAACCAGAGTGACTGGGATTCAAATCAGGGTTAATCGCGCATCTGCCGCTACCGGGACTGAAGGTCCGTCGGAGCCTGCAAACGCCCGAGCGAGGCATGCTAGCACAGATGAACGGTTATCGACTTGCACGCATTCAGACCGTGAAGATTTACTCACTCTTATGACGCAGAGTGAACTTGAGATGTACGAGTCGCCTCAAATTGACTGAGAATCGCCACAGATACCGATCCCAAGGAGTTCATGTCATGCGCCTTACCCGTCTTTTTGCCGTTGCCGCCCCACTTGCCCTGCTGTTGCCGCTGAGCGCCCACGCCGCTTGGCCTGCGGGCGTGAAAGCGCAGTACATGGGTGACTGCACAAAAGCCGCAAGCCAAAGCATTAATCCGGCCGAAGCAAAGAAACACTGCGCATGCGGCGCCGACGTGCTGGAAAAGAAATTCACCACACAAGAGATCGCGCAACTGATGGACAAAAACAACCCGCCAAGCGCTGATCTGGGCCAGCGCGCCCTGAAAGAAATTTCGGTGTGCAGAGTCCAGAAATAGAGCTTTGCAGGACGTTTTTGAGGAGTCCAGGGGGCCAATACAGCCAAATATCGGCTGATTTGCATAATTTACGCAGCTTTTACGGGTTTTTTTACTCCCCTATTTTGTAGCGCAAACCCCCTGAAACCGGGGCTCTCAGCCATTCACGACAGTGAAAGACGTGCAATATGAAAGCAAACAACACGTCTGGGGGGGTCCCAAAGCGAACATTTCGACTATGATACTCGGGTGTGCCCAGTTGGCCTGAGCAGCACAGTACTACTGAAAATATATGTTTCTTGGAGATACACCATGTCTAATCGCCAAACCGGCACCGTTAAATGGTTCAACGATGAAAAAGGCTTCGGCTTCATCACTCCTCAAGGTGGCGGTGACGACCTGTTCGTACACTTCAAAGCTATCGAAAGCGACGGTTTCAAAAGCCTGAAAGAAGGCCAGACCGTTTCCTTCGTGGCTGAGAAAGGCCAAAAGGGTATGCAAGCTGCTCAAGTTCGCCCAGAGTAATTTCCAGGCGCACTAAAAAAACCCCGTCCATGTGACGGGGTTTTTTATGGGTGAAACAAAAGCCGAAGGATCAGCCGCAGTTGACGCGGGTGACCACCCTGTTGGCATCGGTGTTCAGGTTCAGGCGATCGGAACGGTACTCCAGCGTCACCATGTCGGTTGGCAGCAGGAACCGTGCGTTTTGTGCCCCTGCGCGGGTACGCGCCTGCTCAAGCAACTGCGGCGATGCCTGCTTGCCGATGGTGAACTCGGCAGCCTTCGCTTCACAACGGCTGTGACCCGTGTCAGTCGTCGCAACATCAGTTGTTGCCGACTCCGTAGAGGCGGTACTGCAACCGGCCAGCGTGGCAACGGCCAACAAAGTACCCAATGACGCGAGCTTCCAAGGCATGAAGCCTCCTTTTTTCAAAGATTATGCTGAGATCGTGCGACCACCAGACTGGCGTTTGGTTTCACAGGCGGTGCCAGCACCCTGCCTGCAATCCGGACGAGCCGCGATTTTGCCTGAGCAGCGCCCTCCCCTTGATCACTGAATCGTGACTGAATATGAACGACGCTCAATAGACGTCGATATAGTCGTAAGGCGGATTGGGCCAGTTTGCTTTCAAGGCGTTGAAGATTTGCATGACCCAGACTTCATCGCTGGCCGCGACCCGCCCGACATAACCGGAGCCCTTGGCCCAGGTTTCGAGACGAAACAACAGCCCGTCGATATCGGTACCGCCCACGACGCCCGAGGAGATGTAGGCAATGCCTCCCTTGGTGACCCGCAACTGAGTGTGCTCATCGTCACTGGCGCTGGCCAGCAACTGACGCACAGCCTCAAGGGTCAGGCCATCTGGAGAGTTCAGATCGATCTGCACAGCGCATTCCTTGAATATTGATCAAAGACCAAGTGTCGCATAGCACTCCTTTCCTGCCTAAGTCGGCGTGTCAAAAGCCCCGCGAAATGGTTAACTCGGCACTCAGACTTCTCCCCGACTTCACGAGTGCCAACATGACCACCGTAAGCATCGACGCTGACATCAAGGCCAAGTGGCAGGACGGCCACAGCTCCTACAGTCCAAGCAGCACGGAAGAGCTTGCCATTATCGGTATCGACCTATTGGTCAGGGACCTTGGAACCGAAGCCGCCCAATCGTTCATCGAGCAGATTTTCGAGAAACACCGGTCGGCCCAGAAGGCCTGAGCCGTCAGCGGGCGGGAGTGAAACCCGCAAGCGGGCACCTGCGGGATATGCTGCCTATTTCAGGCGGGCCAGACGCTCGACCAGCAGGTCGAAAAAGCCCTGGGCATCGCCATTTTCAACCCAGAAGGCATTCCTTGGCGCTTTCAAGCCGTCATACCAGTCAACGATGGTTTGCCCGAAGGTCGGTCCTTCGCGGCTGTCGACCACCACGTTGACCGAGCGACCGCTGAACAATTGCGGCTTGAGCAGGTAAGCGACAACCGTGGCGTCATGCACCGGACCGCCCGGAATGCCGTAGTGCTCCATGTCGCCCTTGATGTATTCATTGAGAATGTCGCCCACCAATCGGCTGGCGTTGTTATTAAGCGCGGCAATCTGTTTCAGGCGCGCTTCGCTGGTGAGGATCTTGTGGGTCACGTCCAGCGGCAGGTAGGTCAGCTTCACGCCACTGTTGAGCACCACTTCGGCGGCGTGCGGATCGGCGAACAGGTTGAACTCGGCCACCGGCGTGATGTTGCCGCCATTGAAGTGCGCACCGCCCATGACCACCACTTCCTTGATGCCCTGGACAATTCCCGGCTCCTGGATCAGCGCCAGGGCCAGATTGGTCTGCGGCCCAAGCATGGCGATAGTGATGCTGTGGGGCCTGGCCGATTTAAGGGTCTCAATCAGATAAGTGATGGCGCTGCCCTTGGCCAGCTCCTGCCTGGGCTCATGCACGGCAATGCCCGACAACCCTTCCTTGCCATGAATGTCCTCGGCGTAGACGGGTGCACGCATCAGGGGCCTGGGTGCCCCCGCATAGACCGGCACCTCTTCGCGCCCCGCCCACTCCAGGGCCAATCGCGCATTGCGCGAGGTCTTGTCCAGGCGAACGTTGCCCGCAACGGTGGTCAATGCCCGAACATTCAGCTCGTCCGGCGATGCCAGGGCGAACAACAAGGCAACGACATCGTCGGCCCCTGGATCGGTGTCGATGATCAAGTCGATCTTTTGCGCCGCCTGGGCGTTCGTTGCGGTCATCAGGGACAAAAGCGGAAGACTCCGGAGCAGTGGGTGCAGTTTCCGAACATGGCGATACGTGGCGCACTCCTTGCGCCGGGAAAATCAAAACGCGGGCCGTCAGTCAAAATGTTACGCCAGCGACCAGCACAATGTTGCAGTACGGCTGGCACTCGCCGGTACGAACAATCGCTCTCGCTTGTCGGCTCAGGATCTTGAACTGTTCATGGGTGAGCACCTCGCGCCGCCCCAGCGCACCTTCGCCGTCCAGCTCATCCAGTGCGACAAGGGTCGTCGGCTTTTTATCGAAGATTTCCTGAGCCAGCACATGGCTTTCAACCTGCATCTCACTGAGCACCACCTTCAAGGTGCTGACAAAATCCGGAATGCCATGGGTCAAGGCCAGGTCGATCAATTCAACGCCTGGAGGAACCGGCAACCCTGCATCCCCGATGACGACCCTGTCGCCATGCCCCAATGAGGCGATCAGCCGCGACAGCGCAATGTTAAGCAGTGGGGTCTTTTTCATGGTGTTTTAAACGCCTGCACTTCGCTCAAGGCGGGAATCGAAGGTTGTGCACCGGCACGGGTGACCGACAGCGCTGCGGCCACCTGTCCGAAGCGGATCGCCTGCGCCTCGTCTTTACCCGCGGCCAGCGCCGCAGCGAAACCGCCCACGAATGTATCGCCCGCCGCGGTGGTATCGACAGCCTTTACGGCGGGCGCGGGGAAATGCTCGAAGCGTTGGCCATCGGCAAACAGCGAACCTTGCGCACCGAGAGTGATGATCACCTTGCCGGCGCCCAGGGCAATCAGCCGGGTTGCTGCGGCTTGCGCTGCCTCCAGGGAGTCGACCGCAAGACCGCTCAGGGCCGACGCTTCGCTCTCGTTGGGGATCAGGTAATCGATAGACGCGTACCAGTCCGATGGCAGCGGACGGCTGACCGGTGCCGGGTTGAGGATAACCGTCTTGCCCAGCTCGCGGCCGCGCTTGAGCGCATGGCCAACAGACGCATCGGGCACTTCCAGCTGACAGATGAGCACGTCCGCCGCCTGAATCACCGAATCAAAACGGCCAATGGCTTCAGCGGTCAATGCACCGTTGGCACCGGGGACGATCACGATGGAGTTCTGGCTGCTGTCGTCGACCACAATCAACGCCACGCCGCTGGAACCGTCAACGGTGCTGACTGCCTGGCAATCGATCTGCTCAGCCAACAGCGCACCGCGCAGCGCCTCACCATACGCGTCATTGCCCACGCACCCGATCATCGACACCTCGGCTCCCAGCCGCGCAGCAGCCACGGCCTGATTGGCACCCTTGCCGCCGGAGACGGTGGCAAACGACTGACCAATCAATGTTTCACCGCCCTTGGGCAAGCGCGGCGCCCGGGTCACCAGGTCCATGTTCAAACTGCCTATTACCACTACTTTTGCTGGCATACATTGCTACTCATCGATTCTGTTTCGGCGGCGCTGTTGGGTCAGCGGCTTTCTGTTTTCAACGGCTCTCTGTTTCAACGGAATTGGGCAAACACGCCGGCCAGCGGCGCAGTCGATTCACGTATGACGATACTCGGCGTCACGATCCGCTGATCGGTCACCAGGTCCGGCGTGGCGATGCGCCGTAACAGCACTTCGGCGGCCATTTCGCCGAGTTGCAGGATCGATTGCCCGACCGTGGTCAACGACGGGTAGACATACCGACTCATCTGGATATCGTCGAAGCCGATCACCGACAACTCGCTTGGTACGCGGATATTGCGCTCGGCGGCGGCCCGCAGTACGCCGATGCCGATCATGTCGTTGGCGGCAAAAATGGCGCTAGGCGGATTGCTTTCCAGCAAAACCGCGGCAGCGCTGTAGCCGCCAGTGCTGGTGAAATCGCTTTCCAGCATGCGCCCGGGAGAGACTTCGACACCCGCCTCTCTCAAGGCCCGGCAATAACCCGCCAGACGCATCTGCGCCACACTGGTGTTTTCCGGCCCGCTGATCGTGGCGATATCCCGATGCCCCAACTCCAGCAGGTGCCTGGTCGCCAGGTACGCGCCGTATTCATGGTCGATGCGCACCAGGTCCGCATCGACACCGTCCAGTCCACGGTCGACGATCACCATGGGTGTGCGCACGCCTTTCAGGCCTTGCGCCAGGCCAATGTCACCGCCGGCCGAGGCGACAATCAGGCCGTCGATGCGTTTTTCCAGCAGCACACGCAGGTAGCTGCGCTGCTTGTCCGGATTGTCGTCGGAGTTGCACAGGATGACGCAGTAACCGTTTCGCTCGCAGTAATCCTCGATACCCCTGGCCAGTTCGGCGAAATACGGGTTGAGGTTGTTGGGGACCAACAGGCCGATGGTCGCCGTGGTTTTGGCCTTGAGTGAACGGGCCACGGCACTGGGAACGTAGTCGAGGGTCTTGATCGCCGCCTCGACCTTGATCCGCACCTCTTTACTGACCGGGCGGGTCTTGTTCACCACATGGGAAACCGTGGTGTAGGAAATGCCCGCCAGGGCTGCCACATCTTTGATAGTCGCCATGACTCAGGTCCGCCGGCTTGCGCGTTGACTGCGATAAGTGTCCAGCACAACCGCCACCACAATCACCGCGCCGGTAATGATGCGCTTGGTCGGCTCGGTTGCCCCGATCTGCGCCAGCCCCGCGGCCAGCACGGAAATGATCAGGACACCAAAAAACGTGCTGATCACCGAGCCGCGGCCGCCCATCAGGCTGGTCCCGCCGATCACCACGGCTGCAATCACTTGTAACTCAAGACCGGAGCCTGCGTTCGGGTCGGCGGCTTCCAGGCGAGAAATCTGGAACAACGCAGCAATACCGGCCAGCAACCCCATCAGGCTGAAGACCAGGATTTTATAGGGTTTTGGATTGATCCCCGCCAGCCGCACGGCCTCTTCGTTGGTACCGATACCGATCAGGTAGCGTCCGAACACCGTGCGGGTCAACACGGCCTGAGCAATGAAAATGATCAGCAACGCAATGATGAACGACGGCGAAATGCCGAAGGCGATCGGATTGGACAACCAGGCGAATGCATCGCCGATGTAGGCCGTGCGCGAGCCGGTCATCTGATACGCCAACCCGCGAGCCATTTCCAGCACGCCCAGGGACACGATGAATGACGGTATCCGCCACGCCACAGTGATCGAGCCGGTGATGGTACCGGCGAGCGCCGCGATGGCCATGCCCAGCAGCGCCGCCGGCAGAACGCCCCAGCCCCAGCCAAGAATCGCCACGCTCACGGTCGAGGCCGCCAGCGCCAGCACCGAGCCTACCGACAGGTCGATGCCACCGATGATCAACACGAAGGTCATTCCGACCGCCAACACCATCAGGTCCGGAATCTGGTTCGCCAGGGTGCTGAAAGTATCGTACGAGAGGAAATGACTGCTCAGCACCGAGAACAGCACGATCATCGCCAACAAGGCACCCGCCAGGCCCAGATAGGTGCCCAGGCCGTAGAAGCTGGCATTACGTTTGCCGGCGAAAGAAGCGGTATTCATGGAAGATCCCTAGGCGCGGCTTCAAAGAGCTGCGCATCACGTTTTTGGTAGCCGGCGAAAGCCGCGGCAAGCAACTCATCCTGGGTCCAGCTATCGCGATCGAATGTATCGATCAGGCTTCCTGCCGACAGCACACCGATCCGGTCGCAGATCAGCATCAGCTCACGCAAGTCGCTGGAGACCACCACCAGCGCCTTGCCCTGGCGGGTCAACTCACCGAGCAGGTTGTAGATATCGAACTTGGCGCCGACGTCGATACCTCGGGTCGGCTCGTCGAACAGCAGCACCGAGCAGTCGCGTTCCAGCCAACGGCCGATGACAACTTTCTGCTGATTGCCGCCGGACAGCTCGGACACCAACTGTGCCGGACCGGAGCTGCGAATGCGCATGGCGTCAATCTGACGCTGGGCCAGGGCGCGCTCCTTATCGTTGTCGACAAAGCCCGCGCCGGAGATGCCGGGCATGTTGCCCAAAGCGATATTGGCGCCGATTGACTGCGTCAACAAAAGGCCTTCGCCCTTGCGATCCTCTGTGATCAACGCGATGCCATGCCCGACCGCATCCACTGGCGAGCGAATGCTGACGACTTGCGCCGGCGCGCCCAGGGCGATCGTACCGCTGTCGGCGATATCGGCACCGAAGATCAGTCGCAGCAACTCGGTGCGACCCGCGCCGATCAAACCGGAAATGCCGAAAATCTCACCGGCACGGACTTCGAACGACACGTCGCGAACCTTGTCGGCACGGGACAGGCCCTTGACCGTCAACACCGGAGCGCCGATCTTGCGCACGCCCATATCGATGTGTTCGCCGAGCTCGCGCCCGACCATCAAGGTGACCAGTTGCTCGCTGTTGTAGTTGGCCATCGGTTCGACACAGACCAGGTTGCCATCGCGTAGCACGGCAATGCGCTGCGCGACCCGCGCCAACTCTTCGAGGCGATGGGAGATGTAGATGATCGATACGCCGCGAGCCTGCAGGCGGGTGATCTGCTCGAACAGCATTTCGACTTCGCGCGCAGTGAGCATCGCCGTCGGCTCATCGAGAATCAGCACCTGACAATCGCCAATCAGGTTGCGGGCGATCTCGACCATTTGCTGGTGGCCGATGCCCAGCTCACCGACCAGGGTGTCCGGGTCAATGGCGTCGAGTCCGACCTGAGCCATGGCCTCGATGGCAGCGTTGCGTAACTGCTTGCGACTGATCCAGCCGCCGTTGCTCGGCAGATTGTGGAGAAACAGGTTTTCCGCCACCGACAAGGTCGGCAGCAGGTTGAGTTCCTGCATGACCATGCGGATACCCAGCTCTTCAGCCTGAGCCCGGCTACCCGGGCGGTAGTCCTGCCCTTGAAACTGCATGTGACCGGTGGTCGGCGTGACCAGCCCGCCAATAATCTTCGAAAGCGTGCTTTTGCCTGCGCCGTTCTCGCCAGTCAACGCCAGCACTTCACCGCGCATGAGCGTCAGGTCAATGCCGGCCAGAACCGGTTGGGCGTAGGTCTTGCCGATACCGCTGACCGAGAGGACAGCGTTCGTAGCGCAAGCGGACATAAAAATTCTCCATGCGCCCGTCCGGCTGGACGAGCGCCGTTGCGTCGCCAGAAGCTTACTTGGTAACCAGCTCTACCGGTGTTTCGATCACGCCATTGGCGCCGCCGTCGACCTTGTCGCCCTTGAGAATTTTCAATGCCGTCTCGATGCCGAACACTGCTTGCCTGGCCGCAAACTGGTCTGCCGTGGCCAGCACACGACCATCCTTGAGCATTGGCTGGATGGCGTTGATGTTGTCGTAGCCGACCACTTGCACCTTGCCGGCCTTGCCCGCGGCGCGCACCGCAGACACCGCACCGACCGCCATGCTGTCGTTGCCGGCCAGCAGGGCCTTGGTTTGCGGGTATTCACTGAGAATCGACGCGGCCACCTTGTTACCTTTGTCGATCTCCCAGTCACCGGACTGCAGGGACACGACCTTGATCTGCGCCGCTTCCATCGCATCCTTGAAACCTGCGGTCCGCTGCTGGGCATTGGTGGTGGTGGACACGCCTTCGATGATGCCGACTTCGTCTCCGGCCTTCAGCTGTCTGGCCAGGTAATCGCCCACCAGTCGTGCACCCTTGCGATTGTCCGGGCCCACGAACGGAACGTTGATGTTTTTGCTTTTGACGACGGCGGGGTCCAGCTGGTTATCGATGTTGATCACGGTGATGCCGGCATCGATGGCTTTCTTGATCACCGGAACCATGGCTTTGGAGTCTGCTGGCGCGATGACCAGTGCATTGACCTTGGCCAGGATCATTTGCTCGACGATGCGCGTCTGGCCTGCGGTGTCGGTTTCATCCTTGATGCCGTTGGAGATGAGCTCGAATTCGCCGGAGTGATCCTTCTGGTAGGCCTTGGCGCCGTCCTCCATTGTCAGGAAGAACTCGTTGGCCAGGGATTTCATGACCAGTGCGACTTTCGGTTTTTCAGCAGTTTCGGCAAAAGCCGAAGAGACAGGCAGTGCAGCGGATGCGGCCGCCAGCATAGCGACAGCGAGAAGGCGTCCAGCGAATGGCAGCTTCATGGGTTCACTCCGATCTTATGATTATTGTGAGCAACGCGTGCGCTGGCGTAAGTTCCACGACCCACCGCGATGAATAGTCATCACTAGAGCCGCGCAAACGTTTGCGCGAACCGAACTATGCGAACCCTGCCGCTATTTGTCAACGACCTGAAAAATGCTTTCAGAGATGTTCTGCGAAAAAAACGGCATTCAGCTCATGCCGTGGTGTTGACCACCGATCCCGTGCCAGAACCCTTGGTCAGCTCTTTGATCAGGCTCGCACTCACTTGCAGGATGGCGCCGTTGGTGTCGGCAACCTGCCCCTGAATGGCGGCTACCGCGGTGGTCCTGGCTTCCGGAGTCGGATAGGACGCCGCCTGGGCCTGCGCCAGTTGCTGCTGTTGCTCACGCAATTGCTGTTGCAGCTCCTTCAGACGTTTAAGCAAGACCTTCACCGCAACGCTGGTGTTGTCGCTCGTTTGCGTTTCGGCCTGTGCGCCGGCACTCCCTCCCAACCCTATTGGGCCCGTTTTAACCCGGGCGCCGCCTTCCTTTGTCCCCTGCGCTTGAGCAGCCACATCCTCTGTCGCATCGCCCAAAGCACGAATGGTGGTCGCAGACTTTCCCCCGATGGTGATGCCCGCGGCATTTGGGAAGCCAATAGTTAACGACATGTGAACTCCTGCAGAAAAAGATCCCTTGAAGGAGCATCGACCGACGCACGCGTTTCTTTAGTCATTAACGACGTTTTGATGCGTTGAAATCTTAAACAGGACTGCCATCCGTTTCGGAGAGCCGAACGCAAAAGCCGAACATGTTCGGCAATCCGAACATCCAGCCTCGAAATCACATGGAACACAAACAGCAATACCATTACAAATCATTAAGTTACGCGTGTTTTTCGATTCAAAGTATTACTGGTACAGATCCTGCTCTTCTCCTCGTACCCCGGCGCTCAGATTCGCCAGGGGCATATCTAGATGAACCTGCATCAGCACCGTCTCACAACTAGAAGAGAAAAATAATGACATCTGCACTCAAGACCTTTGTTCCGGGCGCCTTGGCCCTCCTGCTGCTTCTGCCCACTGCCCTTCAGGCCAAAGAAGCCGAAACCCGACAGAAACTGGCCAACGTGGTGATCCTGGCCACCGGCGGCACCATTGCCGGCGCTGGCGCCAGCGCCGCCAACAGCGCGACCTACCAGGCGGCGAAAGTCGGCATTGAACAGTTGATCGCCGGCGTTCCTGAACTGAGCCAATTGGCTAACGTTCGCGGCGAACAGGTCATGCAAATCGCCTCCGAAAGCATCACCAACGAAAATCTGCTGCAACTGGGTCGCCGCGTAGCCGAGCTGGCCGACAGCAAAGACGTTGATGGCATCGTGATCACCCACGGCACCGACACCCTGGAAGAAACCGCATACTTCCTGAACCTGGTGGAAAAAACCGACAAGCCGATCATTGTCGTGGGCTCCATGCGCCCGGGCACCGCGATGTCCGCCGATGGCATGCTGAACCTGTATAACGCGGTGGCCGTGGCCGGCAGCAAAGATGCACGGGGCAAAGGCGTGCTGGTGACCATGAACGATGAAATCCAGTCGGGTCGCGACGTCAGCAAAATGATCAACATCAAGACCGAAGCGTTCAAAAGTGCCTGGGGTCCGCTGGGCATGGTGGTAGAAGGCAAATCCTACTGGTACCGCCTGCCGGCCAAGCGTCACACCATGGATTCCGAATTCGACATCAAGACCATCAAGAGTCTGCCTGACGTCGAGATCGCCTATTCCTATGGCAACGTCAGCGACACCGCCTACAAGGCCCTGGCTCAGTCCGGCGCCAAAGCCATCATCCACGCCGGCACCGGCAATGGCTCGGTATCGTCGCGAGTGGTCCCCGCCCTGCAAGCCCTGCGCAAGGATGGCGTGCAGATCATTCGCTCCTCCCACGTCAACGCCGGCGGTTTTGTATTGCGCAACGCCGAACAGCCTGACGACAAATACGACTGGGTCGTGGCCAACGACCTGAATCCGCAAAAAGCCCGGGTCCTGGCGATGGTCGCGTTGACCAAAACCAATGACAGCAAAGAGCTGCAACGGATGTTCTGGGAATACTGATTCACCCTCGCCCGACCGGATCCGGTCGGGCACCACGTGCGCCATTCGCCAACCCTGGCGAGTGGCTGCCACTGGATCTGACAAAAAACTCCCTTCGCCTTACGCCAAATGCAACAAACCGTTGTCAGAGGATTTTCTCGATTTTTAAGCAGTTGCGAAATGGCCTACAGTTAAATACTGTATGCACGTACAGCTTAATAAGGAAAACTCCGTGGACACCACCTCTACCTCTCCTGACACCTATGTACGCATGGGCCTGCGCGTTCAGAAAATCATCAACTCTCCCACCGCACAAAAGGCCAGGGCAGCGCTGATCTTCCGCCTTCCTGATGAGCCGGTGGATGAATGGGAACGCTTGCTGGAAGAAATCGACGAGAACGACAACGTCACCCTCGCCTATCGCGACGATGGCGGCGTGCAGATTTTCTGGGTTGTGCCGAAGGAAGATTGAGTCGATGAGTGTCCGCTGGCTTGCTGTGTTGTTTCTGTTTTTTGCCATGGGCGCGCAAGCCGATGCTCCGCGCACGTTCACCGAAGCGAAAAAGGTCGCATGGAAGCTCTACGCCCCCCAATCCACCGAGTTTTACTGTGGCTGCAAGTACACCGGCAACCGGGTAAACCTGGCCGCCTGCGGTTATGTGCCACGTAAAAATGCCAAACGCGCATCCCGCATCGAATGGGAGCATATCGTTCCGGCCTGGCAAATCGGTCATCAACGCCAGTGCTGGCAAGCGGGCGGCCGCAAGAACTGCGCCCGCTACGACCCGGTTTACCAGAAGGCCGAGGCTGACTTGCACAACCTGGTGCCCAGCATTGGCGAGGTCAATGGCGATCGCAGCAACTTCAGTTACGGCTGGCTGCCCGAGCAGTCGGGGCAGTATGGCTCCTGCCTGACCCAGATCGACTTCAAGGCCAGGAAGGTCATGCCCCGCCCTTCGATTCGCGGCATGATCGCCCGCACCTACTTCTATATGAGCAAGCAATATGGCTTGCGCCTGTCGAAACAGGATCGGCAACTGTACGAAGCCTGGGATAAAACCTATCCGGTACAGGCCTGGGAGCGCCAACGCAACCAGAGCGTGGCGTGTGTCATGGGGCGCGGCAACGAGTTCGTCGGCCCGGTAGACATGAAGGCCTGCGGCTGAATCCAGGCTACGCCTGAAACCAAAAAGGCCTCGGAACTGAACACCCGAGGCCTTTTAGTTTGTTCAACGTCCGCGCTACAGGATGTTATTGAGCGGCCGGACGCTCAAGCACCAGCAATTCGATGTTCTGCTTCTTGGCGCGAGTGAGCGCCGCACGGACTTCATCCTGCTTGGCTTCGGCCTCGGCTTTCGAATTGAACGGCCCCATCAGGATTCGCGTATTGCCATTGTCCTTGACGACGCTGGACATGAAACTGTGCTCGATCAGCCAGCCACTCAAATCGCTGACTGCCTGAGGGGTTTCGCCCCGCACTTCAAGATCCCATTGTGGGCCGGACACTGCCGCGGGTACGGCAGCCATGGCCGGTTTAGGCTTCGGCGCATCCACACTACTGCCCTCGCCGCACCCCGCCAGTGCCAATATCGCGATTACCAGAACCATTTTGCGCACGGCGTTTCCCTCTGAATGCATAAAGCGGCGATTTTAACATCCATGAATACTTAACGAGTGCCGTAAAATGGGCTCAAAACTACGAGAATGATGGTTGCGGCCTCTGTATAGTTACGCCTTGGGAATTAATGCTGCATCTGCGCGTCAGAAAGAGGCACCCAAACCGTGAGACTTCGCACTAATCTATACATACCACCGACCTCTGCACTGTCCGAATCAGGTGCCCCACATAGCAATCAAGGAGAAGACCATGCTGATACTCACCCGCAAAGTCGGTGAAAGCATAAACATAGGTGATGACATTACGATCACCATTCTGGGCGTAAGCGGCCAGCAAGTCAGGATCGGCATCAACGCTCCGAAGGACGTTGCAGTGCACCGTGAAGAAATTTATCAGCGCATTCAGGCCGGCCTGACCGCCCCGGAAAAGCCGCAATCCTGAATTCTGTTGCAGTCAGTAGCCAGCCCGTTCGGTCCGGAATCACGGCTGGCTAAAGATTCAGCATCGCATCGCTTCGCTTCCGCTTGCTTTCCCACACAAGCTTCCAGGGGTCGATACTAGCGACAAGCTCAACACCCTGGCTGTCAGACCTTTCTGGTTTGCACCAAGGAAGGACGCGTTCGCTCCGTGGTTAACCGAACATCACGCCACGCGCCATGCCAGTCGCCGCCACCACCATCAACAACACCAGCAGCGCCTCGACATGACTGATCCGTGCAAACAGCTTCGCACGGCCAGTATCGAAAGCCACTTTACGCCCCAGCGCTATCCGCCATTTGATCAACGTCACCATTGGCGCAATTTCCAACAGCAAGATCAGGACGAACAGCGTCATCTTCAGATGAAACAGCGGCTGATGCAGGTAATAGTCCGTGCCTTTCTCGTACCCGCCAAAGGCTCGCATCCCCCCGCTGATCAGCAAGACGACAGCTGAAATACCCCAGATATTGTCCGCTACCAGAACACTGCGCACTTGCGCGGCCCCATCGGCCAAGCGCCGAAAAGCGCTGCCGCGAACCAGCACCGCCCAAAATCCCAAGGCAACTGCCAGAAGATGAACCGCCGCGAGTAACCAGTGAGTCAGCATCGAGAAACTCCTGCCAGATCGAAGTTGTATGAGCCTGTCAGTAGTAGCCCATGAAATGGCTGCTTGCACGGCATCCGTGGACAATGCCCGGAACACAATATGACAGACCAACTAAACTCCACTTCGCTGGTATTGAGCATCCGCGGCAGTACCAGCCCCCAACAGCAACTCACTCCCACCTCATTGAACTGAGTAAACAAAATCATGTGTAAATCATGTGATTCAAGCTCTGCTTCAAACACAACAGGCCGCCGTCGTTTTCTTCAAATTGCCGGATTGAGCGCAGGCGCCCTGCTGCTGACCGGTACTCTGCCCGGCCAGTTCATCCAGGCAGCCGAAAAAGCGACAGCCCCACCAAAACCTCAAAACGTAATCAGTCCCGATATGGCATTGAAAAGACTGATGGAGGGCAATGAACGCTATGTAAGCGGCACTTCCACGACACACGATTTCAAGGCTGAGCGAGAGGCCCTGGTATCCGGTCAAAATCCGTTCGTGGCAGTACTGAGCTGCTCTGACTCGCGGATCGCCCCGGAATACGCGTTCGACACCGCGCGCGGCGATCTTTTCTCCATCCGTGTCGCGGGCAACTTCGTGACTCCGGAAGGCCTGGGCAGTCTTGAATACGGGGTTGCGGTACTTGGCGCCCCGTTGATTCTCGTACTGGGGCATGAGAGCTGCGGCGCCATCGAGGCAGGTATCAAGGCAGTGAAGGATCATACGGTATTCCCGGGCCATATCCCGAAACTGACTGATGCACTCAAGTCGGCTATCGAGACAGTGCTGAAGCAGCCCGGGAGCCTGATGGAAAACGCCACCGCGCAGAACGTCAAAAACACTGTCAACAGCCTGAAACATGCTTCGCCCTTGCTAACCGACGCACAGAGCAAGGGCATGCTGAAGATCGTGGGAGGTATCTATCGCCTGGCGAGCGGCAAGGTAGAACTGATCGCCTGAACCGCAATACGCACGTCGCCCGCATCGGAGTACAACCCCGCATGCAAAGAGCCCAGCGCGGTGGCTGGGCTCTGTTTATCTTCGGTTTTCCATCATTTTGTCAGCAAGGGTTTTGGCCCTCTCGATCAACAGGTTTTGCCTGTCTTCGTGAGTAGCCCCGCCAACAACCGGGGCAGTCAAATTGCTTTCGGCAATCAATGCAGCGCAGAAGTATTGATCCCAAACAGTCTTGTCCACAGATGCCTGCTTGATGATTTGATCGGCGTTCATGGGCGGCTCCTTTCAATGAGGCAGCACTACTAGTTTACGCCGGAATGACAAAGAAACCGGGCTATCACCCACAGTGGCCCGCCATTCGTCGCCTGCGAAAATCCAGCGCAGAAATCACTCGCATCCGTGGCTTGAGGATTGCAAAGTACGCGCGTAGCAGCGCGGGAACGACATGATTCTGACGCCGCAGCCATTCAATCAATGCTTAAGGACTCCAGCGATACGCTTGGTCAGTCACCGGGAGATGTAACGTGTCAACGCTCAACGAAATCGCAATGAACCACGCGAGAATGGCTAAGGAAAAGGCAGCAGAGACGACCGAACTGAGCGAGCGACACCTCCAGATCGTAGGGAGCTTCGAGGTACCGTCCATTGAAGTACAGCAGAACATTCCAATGCACCTGATCGCCGGAGCGCAGGAGGTCCATCTTGCTCATGCGACGGGTTTCTCACTCTGACCTTTCATGAGGCAGGCGAGACCCCGGTCGATGTACCCGACAACAGGTAAGCGAGGGCAGCGCTGGCAATGGAACATGCCATCTGCATGCAACCTGCCTGACCAAATGTTCATAGCGTCCGCACCGATCAAACAATCGGTGCGGCGCTGACCGCCAACGGCGGGATGAATTCAGGACGCGGATGATCGCCGCGAGTCAGTACTTGAAGAACGATTAGCCAAAACGTGGGCACCAATCACAATGAGGCTAGCGGCAATGGCTCGTGCACGACCTACTCCCCATTCAAGCGCGGTGGTCATCGTATCGTTTGGCAAATTATCGTGTGTCTCTTCAAAAACGGGCCACCCGCTTTTGTCGTAAATGCCAATGAACAGTTGCGTTTGTCCCTTGCTGGAAACCCTGGTCTGAACATCAATGACATTGCCGTCCCCAAACACCTCGTCGTGCGACCGACAGTGCAATTCGCAATCCGCCCAGTGCCAAAACCTGGAACTTCTACGCATCATCATTGCGGCCTCCTTTCTGTTCAAGTTTCGACGAGAACAATGGAGGGGAAAAAAATTGGTACGCTATTTCCGGGGTCTCAATTCCCGAAAAGATGCCACTTGCCAGACACTTTTTCGTACGAAATCACCCTGAAAGCCACGCTCTGTCGCCACGCAACACAGAGCATCATCATGGCAAAAGTACTGACCCAAATTACGCTCAAGTTGCCGCGCCTCATGCAGGCAAGCGAATACGGGAAACTGCGGCATGTCGGCAGAAAGGAGCAGGAGATTGCCCCGGGCATCAGTGGTGAACGGAAGATGATGTCAGGCACCCGGCACAGCGACAAGCTGCGCGATCCCGAAGACCTACCGAGCGATACTCGGTGATTGTTTTGTCCAGAGGAGGTTTATGGCATCAGTTTCAAGCATCAGGTTGTTACCGACCCTGAGCCAGAACAGTATGTCGTTAGGCGTTGATACACTGAAAAAGATCCAGTGCCCTGACCCATCGACCTTTTCCTCTACCTCTGCAACGTACAACGCGACCTCGCTTTCGCTAAGTTCCAGGGCATCGGAGATTTCTCGCTGTGTCGGTTTTCTTACGCTGCTCATGGTGAAATCCATTTCTTGAACATAGTGCTCAAAGCATAGCCGCACACCAAAACCTGGTATCTCCACCTGTCGCTTCAGAAAAGTTCGCCATGACAGGTATCGAAACCTGAACCTTCAGCTACTGCGGGGGCATGGTGTCCAATGCCTGCGTGTAAGCATCAATCATCACTTGAAGGGCATTTGACACATGCGGATGTCCAACCCAGCGGTATGAGGCATTTCCAAGCAAGCCGGCAGCCGCGTTGTCCATCAGGCTTTTTACATCAAGCCCGCTGGCGACGGCCGCTCCAAAAATTGCTACAAGCGCTTGCTCAAGTGCAATTTCACGATCGGTGACCATTTCATCTCCTTGACCCGGCTCCATGCCGGCCATAGAAATAAATAGCTCACAAGCAATCAAAGTGCCACTACACCTCGTCGAATCCGGTTACGGAGGTCGGTGCCTGAGCCACCCTCACCTATTGGACTGAACCAAACATAAGGCACCCGCAAAGCAGCTGCCTCTGACCGGATCAATATGGAAAAGAACACGCTGACGGTATCCCCCGGGAAGACCCAGGGCTACGGCAACCCTTTCCACCTGAAGATCACCTTGGGCGCGGCTCTGCGTGAGCCAGGCCGCCCGGCAGAGCGGATCTTGTTTGTCAGACACGACTCATTGTTTGACCGCTGAAAGTTACTTCACCACGTACTTCGCGCCGTGTGGATCGTTGAGTTTTGCCTGCAACATCCCCCACTCGCGCCGAATGATCGAGTAAGGAATAAAGATGCTGAGCCTCTCAGCCCCCTTTACGCCGGGGTGATCGCTCACATCGTTCAGTGTGGTTGAGTAGAAGCCGACATTGATGCCGACAATACAGCCGTCGCTGGCAAGAACCGGCCCACCCGACATGCCCTTGACCAGCGGGGCATCATGAATGGCATAGAGATCACCGCTGTGTTCATCGGCATTGATGAATGGCGTTTGGTACACCTTGCCTTTCCCGGCAGCGGTCATGAGGTAAGGACTCGCCCCAGCGGCAGTTATGCTCTCGCCCACACGCGGTGCGCGCCATGATGGGTAATGGCCGTTGGCCTTGTGCTGGATGAAGACGAGATCGCAGCCTGTGCTGCAACTGTACTTCACGTTGGGGATGAACGGAGTGTGGCGCGTGGTTACGGCGTAGTCCTCGTTCCATTGCACGGCCGAGGCCATGTATAGATACGGCACAGGGAAGCCCGAATAGACTGAAAAATATGAATCATTAGTAGGCCCCGAAAAGTCGGGTTTAACGATGCCGTTGCATCCTGCAGTTACAGCTCCAATTAAAAAGTAGGCCATGATCTTGATCATGATATATCACCGACTTAATAGGGAGAATGTGACTGTTTTTTGTTGTCAGTATTTTGACTTTTATCGGGTTGCAGTACTCCTCGCCACTTGCTCTAGTTCGACGTTTTCATACTTATGGCTGAGATCGCAATGACGCGTATGAATAAATCGCACTAAGGTCAATCGCTTTTCGAACAACTGTAAAAGTTCAAATATTTGGCGCCTGAAAAACATTAAACACGAGGAAATAAAACAAGAGTGGCTATCGTTAATGGCGTCCACCTGAGAGTGGGTCAGAAGGTTTAAACCTTATTCAGGACGAGACAAGGCAAAGAAAAAAGGGGAACCCTTTCGGATTCCCCTTCACACCGTCCAGCAGTGCGGATTTTGTTTGGCAGGCGCGATTGGGCTCGAACTAACGCCCCCTACCCTGTCAAGGCGACCCGAAACGAAGAACCCATCAAGATGATGGAGTGACTTTTCCATGTCACAGCCCTGGTTACCGAACCCCCCATCCAGACGCACTGCGCAGCCAATCCCCCTAACCAAAACAAACGTACGTTCGCGGCTTTTTAAAGATTTTACTAAAGATGAAACGTATCATCAGCGAAATTATCGAGTCAGCCACAAAGTACCCGCGCTTTGATCTGCGCCACCACCCGCCTCAACACCTTCCGAATATCGCTCCTGCCCGGAGCGATGTGTGCGAGCAGGTCCATGAGCCAACGGATGCAAAGAGACAACGCCATCACAATGATCGTAGATAAAAAAACACCAACACCCGCCTTCGACTTGCCAAGCCCTGTTGAAAAAAACAACTCCCTCGAATCACTCATGGCGAACCTGCAACCCTGGTCGTTCAACAAACCAGAATGCTTGCTGATTGGCGATGAAACGACTATCAACCTGACTCCCACGGAATGCATAGTACTGGACTTATTAGCAAGTGGAACTGAACGCGTTGTAAGTAACGAAGAAATCCTTGTAAGGTTAAACAAGGACCCTGGCAACTATAAAGGATTGCGCATGTGCCTAAGCAGGCTACAAGCAAAGTTCAAGAAAGTTACCAAGGGCGATAACCTCTTTCGGCCAGTAAGAAATCGTGGTTACTGCCTCACCCAGGTAATACATCCTGATTGAGCCCGATATCTCAGGGGCATATGGCGCAATGATCGCCCCGGCCTGGCTCACCTACGTGTACTGCTACAAGGGGCCATGGCGGCAAGGGTTCGCCCCGCCAGCCACTTCAGGAGGGGAGCTGCGTTTGACGCAGCTGGCGAGGCAAACGATTAAACGCTAGCTGAATTGCTTAGCCAGGCGCCTTCATCCTGTCTGAATTGGTGCCCACCCTGACCAGTTGCTGGCCATTCAGTAATCCATCTGAAACACACCAGGCCGGGCGAGCGGTCATGACTTTACCCAGCGCAGCGCCAAGTGTCCCGAACACAATCCTGAACAAAATTAACATTGAGTCTGCCGGTGAACGGCGGGCAAGGTCCCGGGAAGACACAGAACCATGGGAAGCCAGTGCACCTGGAGCTTGTCATGGACCAGGCGCTGCGGAAGGTGGCGCTGGAGTGCGTGAAGTCGCCGAAGGTCTACCCACTACTCGCCGAAGGTGTGCAAACGCACCCGGATGGACGCCAAGCTACACTGGAACGCAGTGACACCGGACCACCCGACCAAGTCGCTTGTCCAGGCGCAGGACGACTCGAAGGCCTACGATGAGTTGCCGGCCGGTGAGCGCCCTACTTTCCATGAAATCCGCGCGCTCGGTGCCCAGCTGTATGAGCAGCAAGGTTTTGAGCAGGAATACATTCAGGGTCTGATGGGGCACCGAGCATTATCAGCCTGGACACAGTGATGATGAGGTGGCTTACAGGAAGGTGAAGACTGATTTGAAACCTTGAAAAGTGGTTCGTCTTTCCAAATCGATTCCAACGCTTTTCCAAATGACAACAAAAAAGGGCCCACCTTTCGGTGAGCCCTTCCAGACCGCCCAGCAGAGCGGATTTTGTTTGGTAGGCGCGATTGGACTCGAACCAACGACCCCCACCATGTCAATGTCTGCTTGAGCAAGCTACAAGCCCTGGTGCTCTTGGCTTTCACAGAACGCCCATTCACATCATGAGGCGTCAACAATGGCCAATATTCGCTCCCTTCCGTCCGGCAACTGGAACGCTCAAGTACGGGTAAAAGGTAAATCTCCCCAGTCGAAAACCTTCAGCACCAAGGCTGAAGCAGAGTCATGGGCGAAACAGATCGAAGCCGTGACGATGGATCGCAAGCATCACACCATTTACACGCTGGGCATGACCTACTGCGAAACGATGCTCAAGGGAAAAGGCAGCTACGACCACGCACTGAAAATCGTGGAGCATCTGGGCAGGCACTTCACACAACCAATCCATGAAATCACCCCGCAGATGATCAACGACTTCAAGATCATGCGATTGAAGAAGGTCAAGCCGTCTACGTGCAGAACGCAGCTCGCATTCATGTCGCGATTCTACCGGTTCGCCAAACGTGGGTTGTTGATCGACATTCATAACCCTGTCAGTGACATTGCCCTTCCAAAGCCTGACCGATCTTCTGACAAGGTGATCCGTGCAAGCGAGCTTGAGCGATTACTGGCGAAACTATCTCCCACCATGCAACTCATTGTGGAACTGGCATACGAGACGGCAATGCGACGCTCCGAAATCCTGAAGCTGACGAAGGACTGCCTGCACCTCAATGACCGCATTGCCGATGTGATCGACGGGAAGAACGGCACACGATCAGTCCCCCTCACCCACCGGGCTGTTGAAATTCTCCAACTTGCCCAACTGTGGGCCACTGTGGGACGCCACCCGAACGGCCAAGTGTTTACGGTTACACCGCACGCCGTAACTCAGGCTGTGCGCTTGGCACGCGTGAAGGCAGGCTTAGACAGTAGCGTTCGACTTCACCAACTCAGACACACCAGAATCACGAATGTCGCGAAAAAGGGATTCAACAACGCTCAGATCATGATTGTATCGGGACACCGAGACACTCGATCCGTAGCGCGATACTCCCATCTGAATGTCAAGGACGTGCTTCATCTCATCGACTGATATTCACTAACCGCCTTCTGCCAGCCAACCATCCGGCTGGCAGTTTGCCCATGTGCGAGCACGCACCACTGCCAATATGTCGTTGTTGGTGTTGCCACAACAAAGTGACAGCAATAAATCAAACATCCGCTTAAACATAATTTAAGCATTATTCGTGCCAACTATAGACAAAACCCGAAAATGATGGTAAAATACCGTATAAGCACAGAGAAACAAACACTCTGACTTACGTTCGGTGCTGATCATTCCAAGTCAGGCCGAACAGCCAACCTTCAGGGGTTCCAGATGTTCAACCGGGTAACATGGCTCACACTCGGTCGATGGTCTGATTCACCATCGACGTTCCCGCCGTAGCGTTCAAGAGTTGTAGGCTTTCAACTCATCGGCAACAACTTCGCAACACACATACATCTAGACATCGCGTGAACTTGAGACGCATAAGAGGCTACCACCTGTTATGCGTTTTCTTTTGCTCGCTTGTTCGTTCCACCCCATTTCCATAGGAGAACTTATGGCCGTAGTAATTCGGCTGTGTAAGCACTGCTGCACGCCATTCCCAAGTAAGACTCAGCGAGCGTTGTACTGTTCGCAGACATGTAACAAAGAATTCCACCGCTCGAAGAAACGCAAACTAATCAACCTCGACACAATCAACCCACCACAATCGGAGGAGCAAACAAATGAAGGGTGAACAGAAGAAACAGGATTCACTTGAATACCTGAAGGCGTACATCGCCAGACATTGCGGGCGAATGACACCAGAGCAGATTAGCGAAGAACTTCAGGTGCCGCTGTTTGCGGTGAAGATGCACTGGCCTAACCCAGTTCGTTAATACACTACACACTCACCCACATCTAAAGGAGGACAACCAAAACACTATGAAAAGGAACTTACCACCATGGCAATATACTTTGTCGTCAACGCTCCATCCAACCTGATCACATCAGTAGTTAGTACCAGCTACTCACTAGCCGACACCAAGCTCACCCGATTTGTTCTGGCATCTGAGAAGTCTCTAACCACCTACTACAAATATTGTAAGAAAAATCCAGACCTGCTGATGGACATTGGCGAACTCATGTCACGAAGTCCGCATGTGTCTGATCAAGTTTCAACGGGTCGTACAGGTAGTGCAACAGTCCAGCGTAATCGATACCGCGACGAGCCTGTGTGCAAGCCTGTGAATCGCGAAGAGAAAATTCGCTGTTGGATTGAATCACATCCAAGTGCCAACGCATGGAATTTGGATTTTGAGTTCTGCCTGGGGATCACTGTGGCACGAGCATACATCGTTAAATACCGCCCTTGATCCACGCCTACTTGCTGCCTCAAACGGTTATAAAAGTGGCAATCCAATGGGCTACCCCAGTTACCACTTTTCCGCTGCTACACGCCCCGAATTCCGGACACCAAACACCCAATTATCGCCACATCACAGCCTATATCGGGCTGGCAAACAACTATCGCCAACTTTTTGGCAAACATACATCTATTGAGAGGAAACACATATGACAAACACCGTACTAATCACAGCAACAAAACAAATGATCGCTGAGTGTAGAGCTGCTGCTGAACGCGACTACCTTAGCCGCGTTGGCGGACACGACGTGATCTTCGGGGCAGAGCCTGATGAGCGCGGAAATCTCCCACGCAAACTATTCCGAGGTGCACGAGTTGAGTTCACTGCTACGGGTATTAACGCACTTCTTGATCTTGTGTTTGAGAAAGTTGCACAGGGCTACAAGCGATGCGACACAGAGGCTACAAGTTACGGAATTGAGCACTTCGTGTATTTGTTAAAGCCAGAGGCGGAGATTCAGGCTGATTTGGTTTTTGTGTTGAGGGAGGCTGAAGACGAATTGCGTGCACGAGTCGAGAAGGCGAATGAGGAAATCATTGCCAACACCGTTGCTCAGCGTAAGGCTCAAGTGTTGAAAGAACGTGAAGAAGCAGCCAAGGCAGCAGACGCAGCCCTTGAAGCTGAGCTTGAAGCCGAAGTGAGAGCCGCCCTGAAAGGGGGTAAATAATATGTTGGATGCCACTACCAGAATCTTGATGTTGAAGTATGACCCGACTAACCCGCTACTTGAATGGGTGAATCAACCGCAATCGGCTCACGTAGAAAAACAAGCTGACCCAGTTAACGTGGTTAAGAGTGAAGATGGGAAGATGCGGATTGTAGTCGTAATGTCATCTGCCCTGTACACCGATAAGCAAATCACGAAAGCGTGTGATGAGTTTAACTCTGTGTATCCAGAGTACATGAGTTACAGTTACCAACTTCCAGCAACCATGTTCGGGATTCCAGCAGATAGCTGGGTTCTCGTAGTACCAGAAGGAGAGGCGGAATGACGTCCACGCTACAGCAGCACCTGTGTCGATTGGACGAACATTCGCATAGAAATGCATACCTCCTTACGACGGCGGTTAATTTTAGCCCTCGTAAATTGAACAAGGCTCTGAGGGAACGTATGCGTTCAATGCTGGACGTATCCAAATACAAATCTGTTTGGGTCAGAGTTGAAGGTGGCGTCCTGCTTGCAGTGAGTGGCCCACTTGTAGTTACAGAGATTGTGTCCAGTTTCTTGTCCTCGTACAGAGAGACAGGCGGTTATACAGAGTCTCTGTTGTATCGTGGTTCGGCCCGTAAGTTGTTTCACGCCGTCGTGCAGTCGCAGTTAGAGGGGGGCGTGCAAACATCAAGAGGCTACGGAGCGTCCAGATGAATCATGATCCTTTAGCAATCTTGCTGGCGAATCGGTGCTTCGTTGGTGCGGTAATGTTTCATTGTCGCTCTCAGTGGCAAAACGTGATGGTGGGTGGCTTTACCTGGTTGATGCCTTGAATCGGAGTTTGTGGTCGTGTGTTCGATGGTGCCAGCGAAGTAAGTGCCGTTCCAAAAAATAGTTTTGTGCTGGTTCCTGAAATCGGGTTGATAGCGTAAACTGGGGTGATCACATACAAAAAATCAGGGATGTTCGATTATGGCAAAGTCCGATGTTAGTAATATTCCAACTTTTGGTGAGGTGGCTGCGGAAGATGATGCTATTCTCGAATATTTTGTACAAACCGACTCTGTTGATACTGTAGTCAATGGAATCAAATTTCTGATTCTTGGTCGGAAGGGTTCAGGTAAGACAGCTCTGTTCCGTTATTTCAACGAAAGACAACCAGCCGGTAGTTTGTCGTTAGCGCTCAATCTTCGTGGTTATCCATGGGCGATGCATGCAAGACGAAACGATCCAGAAGCCGCTACAGCAGAACAGTATGAGGCAAGCTGGAAATACGTAATTGTTACAGAGTTTGCCCAAATGGTTCTTTCGAAGATGACGGGCACATCAAAATGGACAGATCAAGCTAAATCTCTTCAGTCGTTCTTTCAGCAAAATTACGGCGGAATTAACGTCACTCTGGATGATATTTTACGGCCTGTCGCATTGCAGCTTTCTAAAGCGTCATTTGAACCCACCATTCTAGGGTGTAAGCTTTTCTCTATCAGTTTGGAAAGGGATAATGATCAGGTTGGGTTGTCGCGCGAACTCAATGCATTGTCCGATGCGATATTTGAAGCGGCATCATACGTTAGCAAAAGAGAGGGGTTGGAAAAGATACTGCTGCACTTCGACGAACTTGACCAAGGAATGGTTGACTATGACGAGCAACGACAGCTTATGTTGATCGGTTTGATTTTGGCTTGCAGAAGCGTTAATCAAATGTCAGTGAGGAATTCTGTAAGTTTGAAGTCAATAGTTTATCTTCGATCAGATATGTGGGAGCGACTTACATTCTCTGATAAGAATAAAATCACGATGACCAATAAGTCGGAAATCAAGTGGGGAGAGGAATCGCTACGCAGGCTCATTGATCTTCGAATACAGAAATATATACCAAATGCAACCTGGACAGAAATATGCGATGACGAGTTGATGAGGGGGCGTCAACCGAAACTTACACACATTGTTGCTCGCACATTCGATCGGCCTCGTGACGTAATCAGCTTTATGAATAATATGCTTGAAATATCAAGAGAGCGTCGAGCCCAGCCCGGTGAGTTGTCGGTCTTCACCAATAAAGATGTGGTGGCAGCCAGGACTGATTACTCCAACTATCTCAAGGCGGAACTAGATGATGAGATCAATCCACACTGGGAGGAATGGAGTCAAGCATTGTTAGTGATTTCTGGGCTTGGAAAGCTTTCTTTTACAAAATCGGCATTTACGGCAGCGTATAACGCGACAAACTTAGCGAAGATGGTTCCGAGCGAAGAGGCAATAAAGGTTCTTTACGAGTTTTCGGTTGTCGGAACCTACAAAGTGTCTTCAGGGTATGGTGGAAGTGGCTGGTCCTTCCGATACAAAGATACGGGTTCCAAGTGGGACGAAAACGCCGATTCGTTTAAGTTGCATCTCGGCCTCAAAGAGTATGCCGGAGTTAATGAGTAGCGCCCTTCCAAGTTCGGAGCAGGGCTTTCTTGCTCGTGCTATTCAAGTGCACGAGCAAATTCATTCAGGGGGGAGCGACGACAGGGTTGCTCACCAAGTGCTGCTCAAATGTCAATCTTTCTTTTAAGTAAGCAATTGACAGGCGTTTTCGTCCTGTGTAGTATTCGCTGCCTGTTCTGAAGGGGACAGGCCAATTGCCAGCATGTAGCTGGCCCCCGATATCCGGCATTCAACGCCAACCCAATTGAAGGTAACGCCATGACATTGAACTTTACTCCAGGAGAACCATATGACCGCAGCAGCCCGCAACACCCGTAAGAACACCGCAAAAGCCCGTAACACCTCCCTCCGCAACACCCCTCGCAGCACCAATCTAATCAGTCCCAGCATTACCAGAAGCCCTAGCCCTAGTCTCATTCCGCTCGATGCCGCTGCGTTGAACCGTGCGAAGCGTGACTCCGCTATGCGTTCAGCGAGAGCCACAGCAGCCCATGCTGCCCGTAGAGAGAATGAGCAGGCCATATTTGGCAGACCCGCCACCGCCATTGAGCGTGGACGCCTGCGTCACTTCAATTCCTACATCAAGAACGTCCTTATCCCTGAGTGCAGGGCCGAAGGCATTGAAGTAAGGGATGTCTTCAATCGCGCCATTGAGCAACTGAAGACGCACTAACCTCACATTCATCGCTGAGATTCCGGCAGACCAAAGCGAGGGTGTCACCGCCCTCGCCCAGTCAGCTCGGTCTTACTGCGCCTGCGATTTGACTACCCTACCGGCACCACCCAATGAGGGACTGCCCATGACATGAACTTGAAGGAGAATTCTTGATGAGCAATATCGTCCGCAATAAAGCAATCCATACCGCTATCGCACGCCCCGGCGCTGGAAAGACGGAAGCCCTGTTACGCAATCTTCCAGCCATTCAAGAAGCAGGCAAGCGCGTTGTCCTGGCACTTCCAACTCTTGCACTGATTGACCACATTGAGCAGCGAGCATCAAGTGCATCCATATCGTGTCGTATTGTCGATCATCGAAATGGTGACCTTGTAGCCCCTCAACTGGAAGCTGCCCTGCGTGAAAAACAGGACTCGCTCATCATTTGCACTCAGGAGGCTGTTCGGCGTGTAGAACATTCGCTGTTACGCGGGTGGATGCTTGTCATCGACGAAGTGCCCAAGGTAGTCGATTACCCTGACTACCCCTTGAATCCGATTGAGCTGAATCGTGTGTTTGAATACACGTATGAAGCGAGTGGGCAGCTGTGGATCAAAGATGACTTAGAGCAGTTGGTCCAAGATCAAGTGAGCACCAATCGTGCAGACTCGACTGGGGCTGACTGCTCCACCTTGGGCGACCCTGCAGCACACATCTTCCGGCTATTGCTGTGTGACGTTGCGGTCTTCATTGACAAGGCTCAAATCGATGATCGTCGACATGTTCGTGCGGTTGAAGAGTTTCTCGATTGGTGGAAAATTTTATCTTTCGCTGATGAAGTGCATGTTCTGGCTGCAAACATTGCTGGGGGGGAGTTCGAGCAGTTCGCCCGAATTCACGGATTCACTTTCACAGTGTCGATCTTCACGCCCATGGCTGGGCAATACACCAGCCCAGTGCATATTAAACCGATCATGCCGAAGGGGCAGATTTTCAGCAAAGCAAAGATGAACTCCGACCTGGAGGGCAACAAACTCTATGATGTTGCACTGGACATGATTCTTAAGGAAACCAGCAGCAAGCCGCTTCTGTTCGCAAACAACTGGGTTCGGCATACGCAAAAGAGCCGAGTACACCAGGCTCCGATGGATTCCCGCGGCCTGAACGGCTACGACACAGCTACAGAAGCGATACTGTTATTTGGCGGCAACCCCAGCCCCTCGGACAGAAAAGGGTTGGAGAACCTCAGTGAAAAATATGAAGTCGATATACAGGAGATGCTGGACGCATTCGTCACTACCAGACTGTTGGAGCCATCCTTGCAAGCTGTGACCCGTACAGCCATACGTCGGAGCGACAATAAGAATCCGATTCGGCTATATGTGCAGGATGAACGAGTTGCACGATATCTGGTGGATACCTATATGTCTGATGCGGTGATTGACTGGTCATTGAGCAACAAAATCCCAGTCAAGCCCGATGGTCGCAAGAAAGAGCATCCTCTTCGTCCGGCAGTGCTCGACTTACTGGCAAAAAAAGTTGGAGTGAAAGAAATTGCACGCAGAACCAGCGTTACACCAAAGACCATCAGGAACTGGAGAGATAACCCAATCGCTGCTTGAGGTAGTGCTGGGGGGGGGGAGTAATCCTAAAAGGCTTCTTAGGAAAGGTATCCCCCCACTTAAGAGAATCTCTTCGGTAATGAGTTTGGGCAGACTGACTGTGCAGGAGCGTTGATTACCCTAACAGCGGCGCTGTAAACAGTTCGCGTCGAGAGAGGGTCAAGCCTTCTTGGGGCGGAAGCCTCGGTATACCCAGTTCAGCATCAAGCCAACGATGTACATTCCAATGCAGATGCCAAGCCATGCACCCAGATAGGTCAGTACGTGTTTGAGCTGCTTGGCGGGCAGCTCTTCGATATCTTTCTGATAACGCTCGCCCACCTTCTTGATGATGTCCTCTACTTCACCAATGGTGTGTCTGGAATCTTCGTAAATGTTAGCGGGCTTGTGTCCGGTTTCTTTATCTCTGATGTTTTCGATTTCCATCTGTCGCATGGCGAGATCAACTTTGTACCCAGTGGTCAGCCCGTTTTCCGTCTCCATGTTGCTGTAACCCAAGATCATTGTTGCGATCCCAAGGATGAAGCTCACTAGCACCCACAACCGCTGCCATCCATTCATACCGTTTACTTGCATACCGCTCTCCTTATCGTCATGCCTAGATTGGATCAGTAGATTAGTCTATTTCAACAGTAAAACGGTGGTTGGCTGTATTCAGGGTTGCTAGGACAGTAACATGCCTATCCCCGTACGGATCAGGGGTTGTAGCTGTATATGCACAGACTACTATAACTTTAGATGCGGGCGGATTCCCGTTACGCAATACTAAGTTTTCAACCCTGTAGTTGGAAATGATATCTGGTATCAGTTTTGTGCAAATATCATCACCAGCTATTGCCGTAAGTGGTGCAAGCAAGGCGAGTAACACAAGAGGCTGTTTCATTTTATTCGCCGGCTATATAGTTGGTGCCAGTATCCATGATGTCACCGGGCTCCGATAGTGATTAATGGAAACATCCGAATAATCCCTGTTTAACTTAGGGAAACCCCTACGCCTGTCACACGATCAACCTGGGGCAGAGAGGGTGCCCATCGCTCCAGCCCGCATTCCATAAGGGGTTGTGTCAGCGAGGGTTAAGCTATTCGCGTCAAGCGCTCCCAGATTAGAGTTTTTGCACCAGAAATACATATTGCGGCCAGAATCCTCGAATTCGTGCAAGGCGACAGCGGTTCATGGCCCTGAGCACTCCCCGACAGGCAGGATGTCGTCACTGGTCTAGGCTGCTGGTTCCAGCCCTCAAGGAAGATCGCCATGTCAGACCAGAACGAAGCCATAGCCAACGCCCTAGAGCTGCTGGTGATCAGCCAGAACGGCATTGGTGCTGCCATCGAAGAGCTCGCCAAGTGGGTGGCTGGGCGTGGCTCTGTGGATGTTGCAGACAACGCAGTGACAGCCCTGCAAGTACTAGACT
Source organism: Pseudomonas sp. Pseusp16 (assembly GCF_047324915.1). NCBI lineage: Bacteria > Pseudomonadati > Pseudomonadota > Gammaproteobacteria > Pseudomonadales > Pseudomonadaceae > Pseudomonas > Pseudomonas sp. Pseusp16. The sequence goes on from NZ_CP168522.1 coordinate 2,931,348, forward strand.
CGAACGCTGAAGGCATAGCCAGTGCGATAAGGATTCTTCGTCAAGAGCACTCATAACAAACCTAGAACGACCGTTCATGCAGTGTTATATTGGTTCCCAGACACACTTTCAGGAGCCAAGACATGACCACCAACACCATCGACGTAGTGAGCTACTGCCGTGTGTCCAGCACTGGACAGGGTGAGTCAGGTTTGGGCCTTGAGGCTCAGCGGGAGTACATCGCTCGTGCAGCCCAGCAGAACGGCTGGAACATCGTCGGTGAGTTCGTGGATGTCGTGTCGGGTAAGTTGGCTATCGAGGATCGCCCTGAAGGTGCCAAGGCTTTGGCCCTGTGTAAACAGACGAAGGCAAAGCTGGTTGTAGCCAAGTTGGACCGGTTGTCCCGTTCCGTTCACCATATCGCCCGTCTGCTGGATGAGGCGATGGATTTCAAAGTGGCAACCATGCCACAGGCTGACAAGTTCCAACTTCACTTGTTTGCAGCACTGGCAGAACAGGAGCGGACATTCATCGCTAACCGCACCAAGGAAGCTCTGGCAGCCCTACAGAAGCGTGCTGATGAGGGTGATGTGCAGTCGGTAGAGAAGATCGCCCGCCGTACTGCTGCACTGGAGTTGGGTCGTAATGATGCCAACCGGGCTAAGGGGAATGTGGCTATTCAAGAGCGTGCAAAACTGTGGCTGAAGTCGGTACGCCCACACATCACTGAATGCCTGCACGATAACGGCAGTACACTCCAACAGGTGGCTGACTGCCTGAACGGCAAGGGCATCACCACAAGCCGGGGCGGTAAGTGGTCATCGATGCAAGTGAAGCGCGTGATGGAGAACCTGGCCCTCACGTTCCCATCGAAACAAGCAGCGTTGTGAGGTTGTGTGAGGCCATGCTGGGTCATTCTCGTGATGATCCGTCACACCTTTGACCCAGAGGAAGCACTGTTGTAGGTCGTCTGTAGTGGTGCTGTAGAGCCCCACAGGCGGTCCAGCAGGGTGCTCAACTTATTTTGTTTTTTCAGACGTTTCCATTCGCCCCCTCTGCACGCTGCTTAGCGGTTCGGCGGTTTCCGAGTAAATCTCCTACAATCGCCTCGCTCGCCCGGTGTGTGCAGTGCCCGTCTTCGCTGGATGTCAGTACGTCACGCCGGGGGAGCCCCATCATTATTTATTCGGCTGGCGTACAGATCGACCCCCACCCCATGCAAAGTCCGAAAAACGGCGGGGCCAAAATCCTGTGGAAAGCAGTCTTGGCTATTCGCAAAAGTAGGCGGTCTTGTAAGCCTTGATGGCGAGTACCGTGGCTGGCTCACTTAGATGAGCGGGGTTGTCTTCTAGATATTTGATTACGATCCGGGCATTTTGGCTGATGGTCGTTCCCGTTTTTGGGAAGCAGGTCCGATACTCTTTTGGTAGAGAGCTGTTTACGACTGCCAGAGTTGATTCAACCGCTTCAACAATTCCAGCACAGTAACCTGCTTCGAAGGGGTTAACAGCCTTTTCACCCTCTATCGTCTTAATGGCCGATTTGCAGGCCAGTAGGAGATGGTTTCCGTCTGACGCTGCCATAGTCTCGCCGCTCACCAGCACCCCAGCCAGTGCAACCGCTCCAATCCATGCCTTCATGATCATTCTCTTCATACTGTGACGAGCTGCCGAGATTGCACAGCCGCTGCTGTCCACTCACTTCAGATTGCACGCTTGTATGAATTTGTCTGTTTCTCGTGTTGATCCACCTACGGATACGGTTCCAGACCACTTGGAATTGAACTCTTCGGATTGAAGTCCCAGTTGAACCACCGACTTCGCTTCACGGAGGTCAGCTAAGACCTTCAGGATTTCATCTTTCTCGAAAGTGACGTACTGAGCGTAATCGCTATTGCGCTTGGCGCTCTGCGCTGTGAAGCGATGAATCTCACCTTTGTCGACCTTGATCAGAAGTTTCCAAGCTGAGCTGTTCCGTCCCTCTGTCCATTTTTCTTTCTGCAAGAGTGCGAGGGACAGGCTTTCCGAGTCGCAGTCGAATGCAACCGATTGGGCGGGGCTTATGGAGCCGAGCATCATTGCCTTCTTGCCACCTGAGAAGATGTCGTCTTGTGTCGTTGTATACCAATCAGCACTGGCAGTTGTTGAAATGGCAATACCGATGGTTGCAATCGCTGCCGCTATCCCTGCTTTCATGTCGTTACCTGCTAGAGAAGATTTCGCGATTTTAGCCGCTCTCTGGGCACCTTGCCATCACGGCATACTCTCGACAGGTGCATTGGGTTAGTGGACCGGAATCCATCCGTTGTTCTGGTAGCTAGCTACTACCTTCGTGAGCACGTAGCAACATAGTCCGGCAAGCAGTAGCCCGTTCCTGATGTGGTTGTACGTAATCGCCTTTCCGAGCTGGTCATTCGCCTTGTCCCTGATTGATTTCTGTTTCTCCTCGGTCACGTGGTCAAGCTTGGAGTTCGTACGAAGGACATCGACTGTCGATTGAAGGCGCATCAGCCCGAACACAGCACTAAGGGCGAATATGAGCAGGCTAAGCAACAGGAATGTCTCTCTGTTCAGACCCAGCGGGGCATAAGCGTTTGTCTGTGCGAGGTAAGCACAGATTGCAACGGTGATTCCGAGTAGGAAATGATCGATTGTGTCTGACTTTTCCAGTGCCTTCAGTGCGAGCTCTTCGCCTCTGTCGAATTCTGCTGTCATATTCTGTCCCTAGATGAGATGAGTTGCGAGCTTACCGGCTGCCGTAGCTGCCTGCCATTGCGTCACATTGATGACCTGGGACTAAGCCTTGGGCTGTCCCGTGTGATCACCGTAGGCGTATCCCATCCGTGACGTTTCCCGTTCACGTTCCCGGCTGTACATGTCACTGAGCGCCCATTTCAACCGTTCGTGTTCAACCTTCAACGCTGCCAGCTCCGTCGAACTGTCCCGGTGCATGACGATCAGGCTGGCGATGTTCTGGTGGGCCTTCCGTAAGTCCCGGCGTGTCGTCTCCAGCTCCGCACACAGTAGGTCGCACTGGTGCTTCAGCATCTCCGTGTAGGAGGGCATCCCCAGTTCAAACCCGCTGTCATCGATCAAATCGTCTGTCATTACGCACACGCCATTAACTGTATATGCAAACAGTATAGGTGCCAGTGACGACGCTCAAGACAAGGACGATGGGTGGTGATCAAGATTGATAGCCTGCTGCACGATTGCAGCATGGACAGGGTTGTTCACCGCCCTGCTCCGCCGTGACTACAGAGGAACAAAATCAGCTCGGAATAAGTCGTTATCGGCATTCACATTGCCCAGTGTGAACGAACCCGATATTTTGTGAACGTTCTGCATGAAATCCAAGGCAACAAAAAGGGCCCACCTTTCGGTGGACCCTTCCAGACCGCCCAGCAGAGCGGATTTTGTTTGGTAGGCGCGATTGGACTCGAACCAACGACCCCCACCATGTCAAGGTGGTGCTCTAACCAACTGAGCTACGTGCCTGCTGTGAGGCGGCATTCTACGGAATTCCGGAGGGGTGTCAACACCTTTTTTCGAGCTAACCCTATGAATATGCAAAATATTTAATTTCACGGGTACAAAGAAGATTTTCCGGGTGGCTGGCGGCCGATTTTCAACTCGGGTAGGATCAACGCACTCGTAAAATATATTAAACAGAGGCTGCAGGATGGCGAACACCCCCTACCCAGAGTCCTACTACGCCGCATCGGCCAATGCGGTTCCGCCGCGCCCGGCGTTGCAGGATGACGTCGAGACCGATGTCTGTGTAATTGGCGCCGGTTATACGGGGCTGTCCTCTGCCCTGTTCCTGCTGGAGAGCGGCTTCAAGGTCACGGTGCTCGAGGCCGCCAAGGTGGGTTTCGGGGCGTCCGGGCGTAATGGCGGCCAGATCGTCAACAGCTACAGCCGCGATATCGATGTCATCGAGCGCACGGTCGGCCCCAAGCAAGCTCAGTTGCTGGGGCAGATGGCCTTTGAAGGTGGCCGGATCATTCGTGAGCGCGTCGCCAGATACAACATTCAGTGCGACTTGAAGGACGGTGGCGTGTTCGCCGCCATGACTGCCAGGCAGATGGGCCATCTCGAATCCCAGAAGCGCCTGTGGGAGCGATTCGGGCATACCCAGCTCGAGCTGATGGATCAACGCCGTATTCGCGAAGTAGTGGCTTGCGATCAATACGTCGGCGGCATGCTCGACATGAGTGGCGGCCATATCCATCCGCTTAACCTGGCGCTGGGAGAGGCCGCAGCGGTGGAATCTCTGGGCGGGACGATTTATGAGCAGTCGCCGGCCATACGCATCGAGCGCGGCGCCACCCCGGTCGTGCACACGCCGCAAGGCAAGGTCAGGGCCAGGTTCATCATCGTCGCCGGCAACGCTTATCTGGGCAATCTGGTGCCGGAACTGGCCGCCAAGTCGATGCCTTGTGGCACTCAAGTGATTACCACCGAGCCACTGGGCGAAGAGCTGGCGAAGGCCTTGCTGCCTCAGGACTACTGTGTCGAGGACTGCAACTACTTGCTCGACTACTACCGTCTCAGCGGCGACAAGCGCCTGATTTTCGGTGGCGGCGTGGTATACGGCGCGCGGGATCCGGCGAACATCGAAGCGATCATTCGACCGAAGATGCTCAAGGCGTTCCCGCAACTCAAGGACGTGAAGATCGATTACGCGTGGACGGGCAACTTCCTGCTGACCCTGTCGCGCCTGCCTCAGGTCGGACGCCTGGGCGACAACATTTACTATTCCCAGGGCTGCAGCGGCCATGGCGTGACCTACACGCACCTGGCGGGCAAGGTCCTGGCCGAAGCCCTGCGCGGCCAGGCCGAGCGTTTTGACGCGTTTGCCGACCTGCCCCACTACCCGTTCCCTGGCGGACAAATGCTGCGCACCCCGTTCGCGGCGCTGGGTGCCTGGTACTATGGATTGCGGGACAAGCTCGGCGTGTGACCGATAGATGCAAAAAGGGCCGCAATGCGCGTGACCCACACTGTAGGAGCGAGCTTGCTCGCGATGGACTCAAGAGCGCTGCGTTTAGCCAGTAAACACGCGTTATCGTTAATGACCATCGCGAGCAAGCTCGCTCCTACAGTGTGGGTCACGCACATGGTGGCCCTTTTTTGTTCAGCGATGTTTTACAACCGGTCCCGCGCGATACCGCTGCGAATCCGCAGGATGTCCGCCAGCACCGCCAGGGCAATCTCCGCTGGCGTCTTGCTGCCCAGGTTCAGCCCAATTGGCGCATGAATCCGCCCCAACTCGACGTCTCCCAGCCCACCAATGCGCCGCAACCGCTCGAAGCGCTTCTGCGAGGTCTGCATGGAGCCCATCACGCCGATATAGAACGCCTCGGTGCGCACCGCCTCCATCATCGCCAGGTCATCGATGCGCGGATCGTGGGTCAAGGCCACAACCGCCGTATCGCTGTGGCAGCCACCATCGGCAATGAACACCGACGGCAGTTGGCGGCGAATCTCCACGTTTTCCAGTACGACGCCCTCCAGCACTTCGTCTCGCGGGTCACACAGAATCACCTCGAACCCCAGGCCCACGGCAAACTCGGCACAGGCCTGAGCGACACTGGAATACCCGGCCAGCAGCAAGCGCTGGGCGGCGCCGATACGCACACGCACCCGATCGATTTCACGCTCGATACGCACACCCTGCTCACGATCATCGAACAGACTGCGCGCACCGCTGAGCAAATCAACTTCGCGGATCAACCGGCGTCGACCCAACAGTGCCGACTCCAGTTCGCGCAGGTGCGCCTGCACCTCGCAATCGGCGTCAAGCTTCTCGACCAGCACGTCCAGCACCCCGCCGCACGGCAGGCTGACGCGGGAACGTGGATCGTCGCCTTCACCGTAACGAACAACGCTGACCGATTCCAGAAACGCGCCCTCGGCGACTCGCTCGAGAAAGTCTTCCTCGACACAGCCACCCGACAGCGAGCCAATCCAGTGCCCATCAGTGTTCACCGCCAGCAGCGAGCCCGGTGCGCGCGGCGCCGAGCCATAGGTGGCCAGCACCGTACACAGCCAGATGCGCTGACCGGCCGCCGACCACTCCAGCGCCCGGCGCACGACTTGCAGATCGAGATGCTGCATGTCAGTGCGCCTTGTGCTCGAGCGGCGGCGCATCGGCCCGCAACTTCTGCACGTCGTTCACCGCCAGATCATTCGGCTGACCACCCCATCCCTGACGCAGGTAGTTCAACAGATCCGTGAGTTGCTCGGCGCTCAACTTCTCGGCGAACCCTGGCATCGGCTGCATGTGTTCGAAACCGGAGAACTTTTGCTCACCGATACCGTCATCGATCACCCGCACCAGGTTACGCGGATCTTCCAGGCGCAACGTGGTGTTGCCGCGCATGGCCACGGCGATGTGTGGTTTACCCTCGCCGCCAGGCGCATGGCATCCGGCGCAGACGTTCAAATATTCCTGACGGCCGCGCTGGGCACTTGCGCTCAGCTTGTCCAATGGCACTTCGGTGAGCACTTTCGCCGCTGGCGGCTGATCGCCGAGCAGGAAAGTCGCCATCGCCGCCAGATCCGGATCGTTGAGGCCCTGGGTGCTGTTGTGGAACACCGGGAACATCTCGTTGAACATCGTGCCCTGGGCGCTCATGCCGTGCTTGAGGAACGAGCTCAGGTCCTGATGATTCCAGCCACGAGCCGCCAGGTCAGTGGCCAGCAGGCTTGGCGCCAGATAACCATTGAGAAGGCCACCGGTCATGCGCTTGTCCTGCTGCATCGCACCCGGCAAGCCCCGCGGCGTATGGCATTCGCCGCAGTGGCCAAGCACGTCGACCATGTACTGGCCGCGCTTCCAGGCTTCGCTCTTGCCCTCGGCAGGCTCCAGCTTCACATCCTTGCCGTACATCATGTTCCAGCCCATCAGGCCCAGGCGCACGTTGAACGGGAAGCTCAGGCTGGTGACCGGTGCTGCACGCTCGATCGGCTCGACGGTTTTCAGGTAGGCATGGATCGCGTCCGAGTCGGCACGAGGCATCAGGTGATACGAGGTGTACGGCATCGCCGGATACAGGTTGGCGCCATCCCGGCGCTTGCCTTCGGTCAGCGCGGCAAAGAACTCGTCGTCACTGTACAGGCCGATGCCGTGTTCTTTGCTCGGGGTGATGTTGGTGCCGTAGATCGTGCCGAACGGCGACACGATCGGCAGGCCGCCCGCAAAGGGCGCGCCGCCCGGTGCGGTGTGGCACGCCATGCAATCGGCGGCGCGGGCGAGGTATTGGCCTTGCTTGACCTGCGCATCATCGGCGTGGGCCAGCAATGCAGGCGCAGCCAGGCCGACCGCCAACGCCAGGCGGCTAAGTAGAAGTTTCATCCTTAACCCTCCTTGACCAGGCCGAGATCGGTCAGCACGTTGCGTGTGGCGCTGTAGTAGCGCACATATCCGGTGCAACGGCAGATGTGATGACCGAGGCTGTCCTCGATGACTTTTTCCAGCTGGCTTTTGACGATGGGCTGACGCTGCAGCTTTTCCACCAGCACGGTCGCGGCATTCACGAAGCCCGGCGCGCAGTAGCTGCACTGGAAAGCGAATTCATCGACGAAGCGCTGCTGGACCGGGTTCAGCTCGGTGACCTTGCCCTGCTCGTCGCGGGTCGCATGGCCTTCGATGGTCCGGACCTTCTTGCCTTCGAAATAGTGCGCGCCGGTGATGCAGGTGCGCACTTCTTCGCTGGTGCCGTCGGGGTTGTCGACGATCACCACGCAAGCGTGGCAGATGCCCTGGCCGCAACCCAGGCGCGAACCGGTGAGGTTCTTGTACTCGTGCAGGTAGTCGATCATCGGCAGGTCATCAGGGATGTCCACTGGGCCGACGGATTGACCGTTGAGGGTCAGTTGAAGCGGACGGTTAGCCATTGAGGGCCTCCTTGATGCGTGCAGAAGTGATAGGCAGGTCGCGGACACGTTTACCGATGGCATGGGCCACGGCGTTGCCGATGGCACCGACCACCGGGATCATCACCACCTCGGCGATGCCCTTGGACGGGTCGCTCGGCGACAGTGGCGGCAGGATGTCCGCGGTCTGTTTCCACACCGCAACGTGACGCGCCATTGGCAGGCGGTAACGGTTGAAGTTCCAGTCACCCTCCCCCGGCCCGCCCTCATACAGCGGCATCTCTTCCATCAACGCATGGCCGATGCCCATGGCGATACCGCCCTCGAGCTGGCCCTTGACCAGTTCTTCCACCAGCACCCGACCGCACTCGACCCACGAGTGATGATTGAGCACCGACACTTCTGCCGTACCTTTGTTGACCTTCACTTCCACCAGCGTCGCGACCGGGCTGTAGTAAGTCACTGCCGCGTTGTTCAACTGGGTCGCCGGGTAGGCGATGTTCTGCCGATCCAGCAAATGGAAACCGGCGCTGTTCATCTGCGCCTGCTTGGCCTTTGGCGCACCGTCGCCATACTTGACCGCCAGCCCGTCGAGCGGCAGACGCTCACGCACGCCGTCGATGCTGAATTCAGCCTCGGCCCAGCTCCAGCGGTTGAAGCCATGCACGGTCGCGCCAGTCACCAGCCCGCGCTCGTGGGCACGCTTGGCCAGCATCGCAAACGGCAACGGTTCCATGCCGTTGGCGGTGAGCTTGCCGTCGACCCAATGGGCGTCTTCGCGACGCACCACGTATGGGTTGGCCTGGCCGCCGTAAGGGCCTTGTCGCCAGATCTCCAGCGCCGCCGGCCACAGGCCGTGGTTGAACAGCACGCGCGCCGCTTCACGGGTGGCGTGGCTGAAGTAGTAGGCGGAGTTGGTCGCCGACGACGCCGAAGCGATTTTGCCGACCCAGCGCGGGTTACGCAGGAAGTTGTCCTGCTCGGCCTGGCTCATGATGTAAGGGTTGCCGCCGGTGATCAGCTGCATTTCCTTCCAGTCGGTTTCGCCGGTCTTCACTTCGTGCGCAGGCAGACCGAGGAAGTCGGCCACTACCATCGCTTGTGAAGTGGACATGCCGGTGCCGATCTCGATGCCGATGTGACGCAAGTTGATGCGCCCTTCAGCGGTGAATTCGATGCTGGCCATCGGTGCTTCCGAACCGGTACCGAAGTCTTTCTGGCAGATGGCGAAGCCCACCCCGTACCAGTTGTCCGGATCGGCGGCTTCGCGCTGCTGCTTGATCGCGTCGCGGTTCTTCCAGGTGTCGTGGACGGCCGCCTTGTCGAGAATCTCGTGCAGGCGCAACGCACCGGCCGGGATTGCACCCTGGGTGTTTTTCATACCCGAGCGCAGTGCATTCTTGCGGCGCAGCTCAATGGCATCGACGCCGAGGCGATCGGCGATTTCGTCGACCATCATTTCGGTCGACGCCATGCTCTGCAGGGTGCCGTAGCCACGCATCGACCCGGCTTCTACCGCGCGGGAATGGTAAGCGGTGACCTGCAGATCGTTCTGCGGCATGTAGTAGATCGACTGTGCTGCCGTGGCGCCCACTGCAGCCACCGAAGGGCTGTAGTTGATGCGCCCGCCACCGTCGACGCTCATTTCAGCGCGGAAGATCTTGAAGCTGTAGTCGTTCTTGTCCACCGCCAATTGATAGCGAATGTCGAACGGGTGACGCTTGATGCCGCTCTGGAACTGCTCATAGCGGTCGTTGGCCAGGCGCACCGGCACACCGGCGCCGTACAACGCCGCCAGCGCTGCGTAGTAGACGAAGATGTTGTGGTCTTTGGAGCCGTAACCGACGGTATAGCCCGGGTGCATGTTCAGGTTGGCCAGGCCGAAACGCGACGGCGCGATCATTTTCGCGGTTTCGGTCGCAGCTTCCAGCGGGCACTGGGTGGCGACGACGAAATGCAGGGTCTTGGTGGCCGGGTCGTACCAGCCGTTGCCGTTGTCCGGTTCCATGGCGGCCGGTTCGATCGACGGGGTCTTGTAGCGCTCATCGAACACCAGCCAGTTGTCCGGCGGCGCATCGATCTGCTGCTTCATGCGCTCGGCGTAGAACAACCCGCGCTCGGTCAGGTTGCCGTGCAGGTTCGGCTGGGAGTTCCACACCGGACGACGGTTTTTCAGCATCGGGAACAGGATCGAGTCCTTGAGGCTGGCGAACTCATCTTCATCCGCCGAGGTCGCCCCGCCAACGCGCACGTAACGGAAGCTGCCGTACGGATCGCCTTCGTAGAACGGCACTTTGTCGCCGTAGCGGATTGCCTTGTCATTGAACTTGAGCTTGTTCTTGGCCTGACGGAAACGCTCGAAATCGTTCCAGATCAGGATCGCCACGGGGTGCCCGATAAACATCGGCACCTTGCCGGCCGGCAACAGTGGATCCGGTGCATGCTCCTCAGGGAACACGATACCGTCCTTGACCAGGTCTTCGGCGGTAACGATGCGGTCCGGCTGCAACTCGGCACCGAGCCATGACAGATCGATGCCTGCAAAGATGTGGTCGGCCTTGATGGTTTTGAGCAACATGGCGTGGCCTTGTTGCTGCGGCCAGCCCGGCATGTCCTTGGCGCGGATGTCGCGGGCAAAGACTTTGCTGCCGCAGACCTTGGACAAGGCATCGTTACGGGCGCGCGCCTTGCCATTGTTGCCGAGCCACTGCTCGGACGGCACGGTCACGCTGTTTTCCATCAAGGCGGCCAGCGCCTGGCTGCTCAATGGCGTGAGCGTCACGCTCACACCCGCTACCAGCCCGCCCTGAAGGAACGAGCGCCGGGATATATCACGGTTGGACATGGATCATCCTCTGGGCGGTCATGGGGTCCGCCCTTCTGATTATGTACTGGAAATCTCGAGTCTTGCAGAAGCCCTTCTGGACGTGGCAAAGGGCTGTAATGACAGTGCAAAGCTGACCGAAAGGTTAAGTTTATAGACTTACGACCCTGCGGAAAACCAAAAACTGACCAGAAAATCAAAAAAATGCGACTTTTTGGCGCAGTGCATTGAGGGTATCGACGGAAGACGAGAACAAGATTCGCCCTGCCCGAGAACAGGCAAGCAGAAAGGGCTGAGAGGAAAAATACAGGAAGGGAAAAATCAAATTTCAGAAACAAAAAACCCCGGTCTTTCGACCAGGGTCTTTGCTATCGACTCGAAGCAGCCAATGGCTTCTTCGTAGCTCCAAGGCGTTCAGTGGGCCTCGGGGCAGATATGGCGCAGCGGACGGGACTCGAACCCGCGACCCCCGGCGTGACAGGCCGGTATTCTAACCGACTGAACTACCGCTGCGTATCGCTTTGAGCAGATGCTCAAGTAACTCGTCTGATTGAAAACTCAGTAGCTTTTCAATCTCGAGCCAGGCGTGCCTGACTCGGAAAATATGGCGCAGCGGACGGGACTCGAACCCGCGACCCCCGGCGTGACAGGCCGGTATTCTAACCGACTGAACTACCGCTGCGCGTCGGTGGAGGCATTTCAGCCTACCTCTTGCTTTCGCAAGTATCTCGGGAGTGGTGGGTGATGACGGGATCGAACCGCCGACATTCTGCTTGTAAGGCAGACGCTCTCCCAGCTGAGCTAATCACCCGTTTGCATCTCCGAGGCCGCGAAATTTACGCAGGTAACGAACCTAAGTCAATACCCTGCTTGAAGTTTTTCTGAAAAAGACAAAATTCTTTCAATCGGGAGGGCACCTACAGCAGTCAGACCGCTTTCGCGAGCAAGCCCGCTCCCACATTGGACCGCGTTCTTTCAGACACAACACAATCCAATGTGGGAGCGGGCTTGCTCGCGAAGACGGTGGCACTTTCAACATCAATGCCGCAGACAGCGTCCTTGGCCGATTACTCGCTGTAAATCATCTTCTTGGTCATGCCGCCATCGACCACGAATTCCTGACCGGTGACAAATCCGGCATTCCTCGACAGCAGCCAGGCGACCATCGCCGCGACATCCTCAACCGTACCCACCCTGCCCGCCGGATGCTGGGCATGATCGGCCTCGGTCAATGGTTCAGCCCGCCGCACCGAGGGGTCGCGCGCGTCGATCCAGCCAGGACTGACGGCATTGACCCGGATCTCCGGACCAAGACTGATGGCCAACGCGTGAGTCAGGGCCAACAAACCGCCCTTGCTCGCCGCATAGGCTTCCGTGTCGGGTTCCGACTGCCCGGCGCGGGTCGAGGCCAGGTTGACGATGGCACCGCTGTGAGCGCGCAGGTACGGTGCACAGTGCTTGGCCAGCAACATCGGCCCACTGAGGTTCACCGCCAACACCCGATTCCAGTGCGCCAGATCCAGGCTTTCCAGCGTGATGTTGTGTGGATCGGCAACTGCCGCATTGCACACCAGCGCATCGAGGCGCCCGAACTGGCCGAGCACCTCGGCCACGCCCAGCGCGACCTGCCCTTCGTTGGCGACATCCATGGCGATGAACCAGGCGTTGTCGCCCAGCACTTTCGCCACTTTCGAGCCGCGCTCCCGGTCCAGATCCGTCAGCACGACTTGCCAGCCTTCACTGATCAGCCAGGCCGAGATCCCCAGGCCAATGCCCCGCGCAGCACCGGTCACCAGCGCTACGCGGCCATTCGAGCTCGTGGTCGGCGTAGCCAACTCGATCACAGCGCAGCCAGGCCGCGCGCCAGATCGGCTTGCAGGTCCGCCACGTCCTCAAGACCGACCGCAATGCGGATCAGGCTGTCACGAATGCCCGCCGCTTCACGCTCTTGCGGCGCCAGGCGGCCATGGGACGTGGTGCTCGGATGCGTGATGGTGGTCTTGCTGTCACCCAGGTTGGCGGTGATCGAAATCAGGCGCGTGGCATCGATAAAACGCCAGGCCCCCTCTTTGCCACCCTTCACCTCAAAACTGACGACAGCACCGAAACCCTTCTGCTGACGCAGCGCCAGCTCGTGCTGCGGATGGCTCTTGAGGCCGGCGTAATGGACTTTCTCGATGCCTGCCTGCTGCTCCAGCCACTCGGCCAGTTGCTGGGCATTGGCGCAATGCGCTTTCATCCGCAGGTTCAGGGTTTCCAGACCCTTGAGGAAGATCCAGGCGTTGAACGGGCTCAGGGTCGGCCCCGCGGTACGCAGGAAGCCCACCACTTCTTTCATCTGCTCGCTACGACCGGCGACCACGCCGCCCATGCAACGGCCCTGGCCGTCGATGAACTTGGTGGCCGAGTGCACGACGATGTCCGCGCCCATTTTCAGCGGCTGTTGCAGTGCCGGCGTGCAGAAGCAGTTGTCGACCACCAGCATCGCGCCTTTGGCATGCGCGATTTCCGACAGAGCCGCAATGTCCACCAACTCGGCCAACGGATTGGACGGCGATTCGACGAACAGCAGCTTGGTGTTGGCCTTGATCGCCGCATCCCAACCGGACAGATCGGCCAGGGCGACGTAGTCGACTTCGATGCCGAAGCGCTTGAAGTACTTTTCGAACAGACTGATGGTCGAGCCGAAAACGCTGCGCGACACCAGCACATGATCACCGGCGCTGCACAGGCTCATCACCACGGCCATGATGGCCGCCATGCCGGTGGCCGTGGCCACGGCCTGCTCAGCGCTTTCCAGCGCGGCGATGCGCTCTTCGAACGCGCGCACGGTCGGGTTGGTGTAGCGCGAATAGACGTTGCCCGGTACTTCGCCAGCGAAGCGCGCAGCGGCGTCGGCGGCGGTACGGAATACGTAGCTGGAGGTGAAGAACATCGGATCACCGTGTTCGCCTTCCGGCGTGCGGTGCTGACCGGCGCGTACGGCCAGGGTATCGAACGCTACACCTTCGAGGTCGCTGTCCAGCCGACCGGCATCCCATTCCTGACTCATGCTGTCACTCCTTGCCCTGCTCTTGATAGATGAAAGTCTTTTTGCCAGATACAAAACCGGCCCCTCAGGGCCGGTAGTCACTCAGTTGTTGTACAGATCGATGATCGCACTGACTGCCTGCGTCTTGACCTTGGAGGCATCGTTGCGTGCCTGCTCGATCTTGTTCAGGTAAGCCTCGTCGACGTCGCCGGTGACGTACTGGCCATCGAACACCGCGCAATCGAACTTGTCGATCTTGATCTTGCCGCCACCGACCGCTTCGATCAAGTCAGGCAGGTCCTGATAGACCAGCCAGTCGGCGCCGATCAGGTCAGCCACGTCCTGGGTCGAACGGTTGTGGGCGATCAGTTCGTGGGCGCTCGGCATGTCGATGCCGTAGACGTTCGGGTAGCGAACCGCTGGAGCCGCGGAACAGAAGTAAACGTTCTTCGCGCCGGCTTCGCGGGCCATCTGGATGATCTGCTTGCAAGTGGTACCGCGAACGATGGAGTCATCCACCAGCATCACGTTCTTGCCGCGAAATTCCAGCTCGATGGCGTTGAGTTTCTGGCGTACGGATTTTTTCCGCGCGGCCTGGCCCGGCATGATGAAGGTCCGGCCGATGTAGCGGTTCTTCACGAAGCCTTCGCGGAACTTCACGCCCAGGTGGTTCGCCAGTTCCAGCGCCGCGGTGCGGCTGGTGTCCGGAATCGGGATGACCACGTCGATGTCGTGATCCGGACGCTCGCGCTGGATCTTCTCGGCGAGTTTCTCACCCATGCGCAGACGGGCCTTGTAGACCGACACGCCGTCGATGATCGAATCCGGACGCGCCAGGTAGACGTGTTCGAAGATGCACGGGGTGAGGGACGGGTTGGTCGCGCACTGACGGGTGTACAGCTTGCCCTCTTCAGTGATGTAGACCGCTTCGCCGGGAGCCAGGTCGCGAATCAGGGTGAAGCCGAGCACGTCCAGGGAAACGCTTTCCGAGGCGATCATGTACTCGACGCCTTCGTCGGTGTGACGCTGGCCGAAAACGATCGGGCGGATGCCGTGCGGGTCGCGGAAGCCGACGATGCCGTAGCCGGTGATCATCGCTACGACGGCATAACCACCGACGCAACGGTTGTGCACGTCAGTGACGGCGGCGAACACGTCTTCTTCGGTCGGCTGCAACTTGCCGCGCTGGGCCAGTTCGTGCGCAAACACGTTGAGCAGCACTTCCGAATCGGAACTGGTGTTGACGTGGCGCAGGTCGGATTCGTAAATCTCCTTGGCCAGTTGTTCAACGTTGGTCAGGTTACCGTTGTGCGCCAGGGTGATGCCGTAAGGCGAGTTGACGTAAAACGGTTGAGCTTCAGCCGACGTCGAGCTGCCCGCGGTCGGATAACGCACATGGCCAATGCCCATGTGGCCGACCAGGCGCTGCATGTGACGCTGCTGGAACACGTCACGCACCAGACCGTTGTCCTTGCGCAGGAATAACCGGCCATCATGGCTGGTCACGATACCGGCAGCGTCCTGGCCGCGGTGCTGGAGGACGGTTAGCGCGTCATACAGCGCCTGATTGACGTTCGACTTACCGACGATACCGACGATGCCACACATGCGACGCAACCCCTACTTAATGGATCTGAACTGAGCACTACTCACTGAGGCGTTTTGGCCATCGGCAAGAGTTGCTCCTTGAACGGAATATCAGCGGGTACGCTGATTCCGCTGGCAAGCCACTGACTGCTCCACCCGAGGATCAGGTTTTTGGACCAGTCGGCGACCAATAGAAATTTTGGCACGAGCTGTGACTCTTTCCACCACCCGTCCTGCTGTACCGGCCCCAGGCTCAACAGCCCGACGGCGACAACCACCAGCAACCCGCCACGCGCGGCGCCGAAGGCCATGCCGAGGAATCGGTCGGTCCCGGAGAGCCCGGTGACGCGAACCAGTTCGCCGATAAGATAATTGATCATTGCGCCTACGATTAAAGTGGCGACAAACATGATGGCACAGCCCGTGATTATACGGGCCGACGGTGTTTGAATGTACCCGCCCAGGTACTCGGACAGTGAGCCACCGAACATCCAGGCTACGACTCCTGCGATGATCCAGGTCACCAGCGACAGAGCTTCCTTGACGAAGCCGCGGCTCAGACTGATCAATGCGGAGATGGCGACGATTGCTACGATCGCCCAGTCAACCCAGGTAAATGGCACAGTGCAGCCTACAGACGGATAAGGCGGCGCATTTTAGCAGAGCCCATGCTTATCGGTAAGCTGCGATTGTCAGTGCATTTCATATCGGGGCGATAGTTTTAACCACGTTCCGGCTGAAAGCGCACGACAAACCCCTTGAGGTTCTGCTGGCGGTTGAGCAAGTCACGCAGACGGTCGGCTTCAGCGCGCTCGATCAGCGGCCCGACAAACACCCGGTTTTTGCCGTCGGCGGTACGGATGTAGGCGTTGTAACCCTGGCTGCGCAGGGTTTTCTGCAGTTTTTCCGCGCTTTCACGACTCGACAGGCTCGCCAGTTGCACCGACCAGCTGACAGACAAGCCATTGGCATCGACGCGGCTTTGCGTGGTGTCCGGCTTGCCCGGTGCCGCTGTAATGGGCTGGGCAGGCGCTGTCGCAGGCTTGGCGGCCAGAGCCGGGACCGGGGCTGGCGCAGGCGGCGGTGCAACCGGTTTGGCAGCCGCAGCGGTAGCAGGAGCTGGCGCCACCGGCACAGCTGGCACCGCCTGTGCTTCCTGCTGGGCGATTTCGTCATCGCTCGGCACGGGCTCCTGAGGCAAGGCTTGCGGCTCAGGCACCACCACGGGTTCGACCTGCACCTGAGGCATCACAGGCGCCTGCGGAGCCGCAGGGGCTTCGACCGTCACCTGGCGCTGTTCGTCCTGGCGGGAAAACAGCATCGGCAGAAAAATCACCGCCAGCGCAACCAACACCAGGGCGCCAACCATGCGCTGTTTGTATGCCTTATCCAGCAATGCCATTTGCCGCGTCCTCCGTGGAGCGCCGGGCCAGCCATTCAAGGGCCTCGGCGACACAATAAAATGATCCGAACAACAGGATTTCGTCGTCGTTCGTGGCCTGGGCACACTGCCCTTCCAGGGCGGCCGCTACACTTTCGTATGACGTGACCGAAGCACCCAGACCTTGCAACGCATCGTGCAAATCCGCAACCGGACGCGCCCGAGGCGAATCCAGAGGTGCGACAGCCCAGTGCTGGACACTAGCATTCAATTCGCCGACAACACCACCCAGGTCCTTGTCCGCCAGCAGCCCGAACACCGCCAATCGCTTGCCGACCGGCGGGCGACTGGCCAGGCGACGAGCCAGATACTCCGCCGCATGGGGGTTATGCCCCACATCCAGCAATAGATTCAAGCGCTTGCCTTGCCACTCGAACTCGCGGCGATCCAGACGACCGACCACCCTGGTTGCCCGCAGTGCCTCGACAATCTGCGTATCCACCCAAGGCAAGCCGAGCAACAAGTAAGCCTGCAACGCCAGCGCAGCGTTTTCCATCGGCAGATCGAGCAGCGGCAAGTCGCGCAACTCGACTGCATGCCCTTTTGCATCGACACCGCGCCACTGCCAGTTGTGATCGGTCACACCGAGGTCAAAATCGCGCCCACGCAGGAAAAACGGGCAATTGAGCTCGCGCGCCTTGTCCAGCAGAGGTTGTGGCGGATTCAGGTCGCCGCAGAGCGCAGGCGCGCCCTGACGGAAAATACCGGCCTTCTCGAAGGCCACGGACTCACGGGTATCACCGAGGTAATCCGCATGATCGACACCAATACTGGTGACCAGCGCCATGTCGGCGTCCACCACGTTGACCGTGTCCAGACGACCGCCCAGACCGACTTCCAGCACCACGGCATCGAGCCCGGAGCGCTGGAACAGCCAGAATGCCGCCAGGGTGCCCATTTCGAAGTAAGTCAGGGAGGTGTCGCCGCGCCCGGCCTCTACCGCGGCAAAGGCCTCGCACAGCTCGGCATCAGTGGCTTCGATGCCATTGACCTGCACCCGCTCGTTGTAACGCAGCAGGTGCGGGGAGTTGTAAACCCCCACCTTCAAGCCCTGGGCCCGCAGCAAGGACGCCACGAACGCACAGGTGGAACCCTTGCCGTTGGTCCCGGTGACCGTAATCACCCGAGGCGCCGGCTTGCCCAGTCCCATACGGGACGCTACCTGCTGCGACCGCTCCAGGCCCATGTCGATGGCTGAAGGGTGCAACTGCTCAAGGTAGGCGAGCCATTCGCCAAGGGTACGTTGGGTCATAGACTGGCTGGCACCGGCGGAACCACGATCGGTTCGATAGGGGCAGCAACGAACTTAGGCGTCGGCAGGCCCATCATTTGTGCCAACAGGTTGCCCAGACGCGGACGCAGCTCCTGACGGTCGATGATCATGTCGATGGCACCGTGCTCCAGCAGGAATTCGCTGCGCTGGAAGCCTTCCGGCAGTTTTTCGCGCACGGTCTGCTCGATCACACGCGGACCGGCAAAACCGATCAACGCCTTCGGCTCGCCGACAATCACGTCGCCCAGCATCGCCAGACTGGCGGAAACGCCGCCGTAGACCGGGTCGGTCAACACGGAGATGAACGGAATGCCTTCTTCACGCAGACGCGCCAGTACCGCGGAGGTCTTGGCCATTTGCATCAGGGAAATCAGCGCTTCCTGCATCCGCGCACCGCCGGAAGCCGAGAAGCAGACCATCGGGCAACGTTTTTCCAGGGCGTAGTTGGCGGCGCGCACGAAACGCTCACCGACGATGGCGCCCATCGAACCGCCCATGAAGGAAAACTCGAACGCCGAAACCACGATCGGCATGCCCAGCAAAGTGCCGCTCATGGAAACCAGCGCGTCTTTTTCGCCGGTCTGCTTTTGTGCAGCGGTCAGGCGGTCCTTGTATTTCTTGCCGTCGCGGAATTTCAGACGGTCAACCGGCTCCAGGTCCGCACCCAGCTCGGTACGGCCTTCGACGTCGAGGAAGATGTCGATACGGGCGCGGGCGCCGATACGCATGTGATGGTTGCACTTGGGGCAAACGTCCAGGGTCTTTTCCAACTCCGGACGATACAGCACAGCCTCGCAAGACGGGCATTTGTGCCAAAGACCTTCAGGCACCGAGCTCTTCTTGACCTCGGAACGCATGATCGAAGGGATCAGTTTGTCTACTAACCAGTTGCTCATGCTTTCTTTCTCCAGTACCGGCGGCCCGAACGCTCTGGTTCGCAGCCCCGTGTATGCCCTAGCGCTAAATTCATGTGTGCGGCGACGATCGATGGACTGCCACGGTCAGCGCGAAACATGACCTGCGTGCAACCAGAAACCCTCGGATATGCCTGCTTTGTGCAGTGCATCCGCTTTGTACAGTGCAGTGGACGGCGGCAGTCTGCCAGCCGTCACATCAACAGGTGCTACCGCGTACCGCTTTGATGAATGCCTGAATCTTTGCGTGGTCCTTGATGCCCTTGCTCGCCTCTACCCCGCCGCTGACATCCACGGCGTAAGGCCGAACGCGCGCAACCGCCTCGGCGACGTTATCCGGCGTCAGACCGCCCGCCAGAATGATCGGTTTGCTCAGACCTTGCGGTATCAATGACCAGTCGAATGCCTCACCGGTTCCTCCGGGAATACCTTCGACATAGGTGTCGAGCAAAATACCGCTGGCACCTGGATAGGCATCACAAGCTGCCGCGATGTCATCACCGGCCTTGACCCGCAATGCCTTGATGTACGGCCGGTGCCAGCCTTCACACTCGGCGGCGGTTTCGTCGCCATGGAACTGCAACAGGTCCAGGGGCACGGCGTCGAGGATTTCCCCCAGCTCGCAACGGCTGGCATTGACGAACAAGCCCACGGTGGTCACGAACGGCGGCAGCGCCTTGATGATCGAGCGCGCCTGCTGGAACGTCACCGCACGGGGACTTTTGGCGTAAAACACGAATCCGATGGCATCCGCCCCGGCCTCGACGGCTGCCAACGCATCTTCCATGCGGGTAATCCCACAGATCTTGCTGCGAACGGCTGACATGTCGACATAACTCCAAGACAAATCCGGGAAAGTCCCGGATGGTAGCAAAAGCGTTCGAGGGCGTCAGCCGCCAAGTTCCGAGAAGCCGGTCAGGAAGTGCGGACCGATGTAACGCTCGGGCAACTCGAATTCGTCACGGTACTCGACCTGGACCAGATACAAACCGAATGGATGCGCGGTCACGCCACCGGTCCGTCGAATCCGGCTTTCCAGCACCTCTTTCATCCACTCCACCGGACGCTCACCGGCACCGATGGTCATCAGCACGCCGGCAATGTTGCGCACCATGTGATGCAGGAAGGCGCTGGCGCGAATATCCAGCACGATCATTTTGCCGTGACGGGTGACGCGCAGGTGGTGCAGCTCCTTGATCGGCGACTTGGCCTGGCACTGGCCGGCGCGAAAAGCGCTGAAATCATGGGTGCCGAGCAAGTACTGAGCGGCCTCGGCCATGCGCTCGACGTCCAGCGGGCGGTGGTTCCAGGTCACTTCTTCGTTCAGGTGCGCCGGGCGGATCTGATCGTTGTAGATCACATAGCGATAACGCCGGGCAATGGCCTTGAACCGCGCATGGAAATGCGCCGGCATGACCTTGGCCCAACTGACACTGACGTCGTGGGGCAAGTTGATGTTGGCACCCATGGTCCAGGCCTTCATCGAACGCTCGACCTGGGTGTCGAAATGCACCACCTGTCCGCAGGCATGCACCCCGGCGTCGGTACGCCCGGCGCACATCAGCGAAACGGGTGAGTCGGCGACTTTGGACAAGGCGTTTTCGAGGGTTTCCTGCACGGTGAGCACCCCGGACGCCTGGCGCTGCCAGCCGCGGTAGCGCGAGCCCTTGTATTCGACGCCCAGCGCGATCCGGAAAAAGCCGTCGGCTGCCATTTCGGCGGCCGGGTTATCTATATTTGCCAAGGAGGGACAGCCTGCTGATGTACCAAAGGCGGGCATTATAAGGCCGCCGGGCGGGGATGCCAGAGAGATCTCCACTGACTGTTCCGGCCTCTTCGCGGGCAAGCCCGCTCCCACAAGGTTTTGTGAGCGCCACAGAACCCGGTGGGAGCGGGCTTGCTCGCGAAGGCGGCCTGGATGTCGACATCGCTCTTGCGGCCAAACAAAAACGGCAGCCTCAATGGGCTGCCGCTCTGTCTACAACTTGACGTGCACTCAAGCCAGGCGCGAAAGCATTTCCCTGGCTTCGCTCTTCTGCTCGGCACTGCCTTCGCTCACGACCTCTTTGAGGATGTCGCGGGCGCCATCGCTGTCGCCCATGTCGATATAGGCCTGGGCCAGATCGAGCTTGGTAGCGGCCTCGTCAGTACCCGAGAGGAAGTCGAAGTCATCATCGCCTCCCAGCGCGGCATCGGCCTCGGTAAAGGTCGGCTCGCCGATGTCGTTGGACAGGCTCTCCAGCTCGGCGTTGACATCATCCAGCTCTGCCGCGAACGCATCCGGCGCGTCCATTTCGTCGGCCAGCGACAGATCGAAATCGGCCGGCAATTCCAGATCATCCAGCGCGACCTCAGGAACAGCCGGGGTTTCGGCAACCGGGAAATCCTTCACCCCTGCATCCAGATCCAGCAGGAAATCGTCTTCAGCCAGCATCGCCGGCGACGGTTGCGCACCAAGATCCAGGTCAAGATCGAAGTCCGACAGATCGTCGAGGCTTTCCTTGATTTCAGTCTGTTGCTGCAACACCGACTCGAAACTCAGGTCGTCATCCAGCGGGAATTCTTCCAGATCCGCCAGCGCCGTCACTTCAGGCTCCGGCGCAGCTGCAGGCGCCACCGGTGTGATCGTGTCCAGATCGTCCAGGCTCAGGTCGAAGGCGCTGTCGAGATCGTCCTCGAACGGTGCCGGCTCTGGTGCCGGTGCCTGTGGCTCGTCGAGCAACAGATCCTTGACGTATTGCGCGTCCAGCTCGGCAGCAACGGCGGCTGCGGCGATGCCACCGGCAGCCACCAGCGCCATGGCCGGGAAGCGGCTTTTGAGTTTTTCAACCTGGGCGAAGTTGTCGCCATTGGCCACCAACTGACGCTCCTGGCCGACGAACGCATCGCGGTCGCCTTGCTGGCCGTAGACTTCCATCAGCTTCAAGCGCAGGTCGCTGCGCTTGGGCTCTTGCTTGACGCCATCCTCCAGCAATGCGGCAGCCTGGTTCAGGCGACCGGCATTGATGTGCGACTGAGCCTGGCCCAGCACGTCATCGGAGCGCTCGGCAGCCGGCGCCACCAATGGCGCGGCGATCGGCGTGGTCATCACGACCGGGGCAACCACCGGCGCTGGCGCGGGAGCAGGCGTCGGTGCAGTCGCCAGCTTCACGCTCGGCGGCGGAACTTCCAGGCCTTCGAAGCTGCTTTCCGGCAAATCGAGATCGGCCGAGAACGGCTGTTCTTCGGCCAAGGCACGCGCCATGCGCATATGTTTCTCGGCTTCTTGCTGGGCTTTGCGGCGGCGCGCCAGCAACAGCAGCAAGAGCAGCAGAATCACCGCACCGCCACCCACCAAGCCCAGCAGCACAGGATTGGTCAGCAACTCATTGAATTTCTGATCGTCGGAGGCGACCGGTGTCGCCTCGACAGGTTTCTCGGCCGGCGCCGGAGCTGCCTCGGGCGCCGTGGCCACTGGCGCCGCAGCTTCTGCCGGAGCAGGCGCGGCCACCGGGCTTGCAGCCAGCTCGGCCGACATTGCCGGGGCCGCTGCGGCGGCGGGTGCGCCATTCGCGCCCTCGACCTGCAACTTGGCCAGTTGATTGTTCTTCAACTCGATCAGGCGTTGCAGCTTGTCCACCTGACTTTGCAGGTCGGCCATGCGGCTTTTCAGTTCGGCGTTATCACGACGACTGGTGTCGAGGCTTTCCTGGGTCAGCGCCAGCTTGTTGGCGAGGGCCGTGGCATCTCCGGCAGCACCTTTGCCACGGTTCTTGCCGGATTCGGCGGAAACCAGGCTCAGCTTGTCAACGGCCGCTTGAGCCGCAGCACCATCGGTGCGAGCGCGATTGGTGGCGTCGATCTGCTGCTGCCCTGCCCCGGGCTTGGCCACATAACGGCGGCCCTGACGCCAGGCCTTGTTTTGCGCGGCCACTTCGGCAATGGCCTTGGGTTGCGCCAGGTTCGTGCTCTGCGCCTGGTCCGGCAGGCGCAGCACCTGGCCGGTTTTCAAGCGGTTGATGTTGCCGTCAATGAAGGCGTCCGGGTTCAGTGCCTGGATGGCCAGCATGGTTTGCTGGATCGAACCGCCATTACGCGCTTTTGCGGCGATTTCCCACAGGGTATCCCGTGGCGTGGTGGTGTATCGGGACGGCTTGGTCGCACCGGTAACCGGCGCGGCGACGGATTGAGTCGGTACAGGCTGCGCAGCCGCCTCGGCGGTCTGCGGCGAGAATTTCGATGGATCGAGCAACACACTGTAGTCGCGCAGCAAACGGCCGTTCGGCCACATGACCTGAACCAGGAACTTCACCATGGGTTCGGAAAGTGGCTTGCTGGAGGTCACGCGCAGGATGCTTTTGCCGCTGGCGTTAAGCACCGGGGTGAAGGTCAAGTCATTGAGAAACGCCTGGCGATCGACACCGGCCTTGGTGAAATCTTCCGGCGAAGCCAGGCTCGGCACCACTTCAGCAGCGGTGAGGTCCTTGACATCGAGCAGCTCGATTTCCGCTACCAGCGGCTGGTTGAGCGTCGATTTCAGGGTCAACTCCCCGAGCCCGAGGGCATGCGCCATACCGGAGGACAGCGCCGAGGCGGCCGCTATTGCTAACACCAGTTTGCGAACTTGAACCATTAGCTCATCCTTAGTTTGAACATTCCTCGGCCAGCGAGAAGGTATTGATAGCCGCTGCCGTAAGGCATTGCGCGCAACGGCGAGAGTCGTCGCGCGCGGTCATTTCATTGATGCCCCGGAAAGCCCCGCAAAGTGGCTCGCCTTCAGCATTCCGGCAAGCATAGGCTCGCCCGGAATCATTCGACAAATTGTTGCAAAGTATCTTTTACAGCAGGTCTTTTATCAACAACTCAGCCAGCTGCACAGCGTTGAGCGCTGCGCCTTTGCGTACGTTATCTGACGTCAGCCACAAATTAAGTTCCGACAGGTCGTCGATACCCTGGCGAACCCGACCCACATAAACCACATCCTGCCCTACCGCATCGCCCACCGGCGTCGGGTAATCGCCGGCTTCCACCAGCTCGATTCCGGGTGCGTCCTCCAGGGCTGCATTGACCTTCGCCAGGTCGATTTCACTCGCGGACTGCAGGGTCACGCTATAGCTATCGCCAAAAAACACCGGGGCTTGAATGCAAGTGACGGAAATCTTCAATGAAGGCAACGCCATGACCTGGCGCAGCTCACGCACCAGGCGCTTTTCCAGCAACGTATGACCTTGCTCATCCGGTTTGCCGACCTGGGCCAACAGGTTGAAGGCCATTTGCCGATCAAAGAATTTCGGTTCCAGCGGCCGCACATTCAGCAGTTCGGCGGTTTGCCGGGCGAGTTCGGTCACCGCTTCGCGGCCCTGGGCCGATACTGCCAGGCTGGCGGTCAGGCTGATGCGCTGCAAATCGAGCAATTCCATCAGCGGCGCGAGCACCACCGCCAGCGTGGTGGCCGACGGACTTGGACTGCTGACCTGAAACGGTCTTTTCAAGCCGGCCAACACCTGAGCGTTGGCCTCGGGCACGACCTGCGGCGCCTTTTCCGCCGGCAAGGCACCGGAGAGATCGATCACCGAGCAACCGACATCGGTCGCACGGGAAGCAAAACTCAACGAAACCGCCGGGCCGGCGGCAAAGAATGCCAACTGCACCTTGCTGAAGTCGAACTCATCGACTTCCCGCACCCGCACGTTCTTGCCGCGAAACGGTACGGAACTGCCAGCCGATTCGCTGCTGGCCAACAGGTGAAGGGTGCCGATCGGGAAATCGCGCTCTTCGAGAATCTGCACAAGTGTTTCGCCAACAGTACCGGTGGCGCCGATCACGGCAATATCAATGGACTGGCTCATGGTTTGACCTCTGGCGAAACGGGGGGAGCGGCACTTTACCGGGTGACTGGCATGCAGGCAATTCGGCCGAGCCTTGTGTTGGCTGTGATGGCCCCTTCGCGAGCAAGCCCGCTCCCACAAGGATAAAAAAACCCGCGCCTCTCTCAAAGCGCGGGTTCTTTCATTGCTTCAAACAATCAACGCTCGAGCAGGATCCGCAGCATGCGACGCAGCGGTTCGGCCGCGCCCCACAGCAGCTGGTCGCCGACGGTAAACGCGCCGACGAATTGCGAACCCATGTTCAGCTTGCGCAGACGGCCAACCGGGATGTTCAGGGTGCCGGTGACCTTGTTCGGGCTCAGCTCCTGAATGCTGGTCTCACGGTTGTTCGGCACCAGCTTGACCCAAGGGTTGTGCTGGCTGATCAACCCTTCGATATCAGCGATCGGTACATCTTTGTTCAGCTTGATGGTCAGTGCCTGGCTGTGGCAGCGCATGGCGCCGATACGCACGCAGATGCCATCGACCGGGATCGGGCTCTTGAAGCGACCGAGGATCTTGTTGGTCTCGGCCTGGGCCTTCCACTCTTCGCGGCTCTGGCCGTTCGGCAGTTCCTTGTCGATCCACGGGATCAGGCTGCCGGCCAGCGGTACGCCGAAGTTTTCGGTCGGGTATGCATCGCTGCGCATGGCTTCGGCAACACGACGGTCGATGTCGAGGATCGCGCTGGCCGGATCGGCCAATTGATCGGCGACAGAGGCGTGGGTCGCGCCCATTTGCTTGATCAGTTCACGCATGTTCTGCGCGCCGGCACCGGAGGCCGCCTGATAGGTCATGGCGCTCATCCACTCCACCAGGCCAGCTTCGAACAGGCCACCGAGGCCCATCAGCATCAGGCTGACGGTGCAGTTGCCGCCGATGTAGTTCTTGGTGCCCGCGTCCAGTTGCTGGTCGATGACCTTGCGGTTCACCGGGTCCAGAACGATCACTGCGTCATCCTGCATGCGCAGGCTGGACGCGGCGTCGATCCAGTAGCCCTGCCAGCCGGCTTCGCGCAGCTTGGGGAAGACTTCGCTGGTGTAGTCGCCACCCTGGCAGGTCAGAATCACGTCGAGGGTTTTCAGCTCTTCAATGCTGTAAGCGTCCTTGAGCGGAGCAATGTCCTTGCCCACGGACGGGCCTTGGCCACCGACATTGGAAGTGGTGAAAAACACCGGCTCGATTAGATCGAAATCCTGCTCTTCCAGCATCCGCTGCATGAGCACGGAACCGACCATACCGCGCCAACCGATCAGACCTACACGTTTCATCGCAACTACACCTTCTTGAAATGTGGGCCGCTGCCTTGTCTTGAATTTGGCAGCGGGCCCGAGAGATTACAGATTCCGCAGCGCGGCGACTACTGCGTCACCCATTTCCTGCGTACCGACTTTAGTGCAACCGGCCGACCAGATGTCACCGGTGCGCAAGCCCTGATCCAGCACCAGGCTGACGGCTTTCTCGATGGCATCGGCCGCAGCCTGCTGGTTGAAGCTGTAACGCAACATCATCGACACCGACAAAATGGTCGCCAGCGGGTTGGCAATGCCCTTGCCCGCGATGTCCGGCGCCGAACCGTGGCACGGCTCGTACATGCCTTTGTTGTTGGTGTCCAGGGACGCCGACGGCAGCATGCCGATGGAGCCGGTGAGCATCGAGGCCTGGTCGGACAGGATGTCGCCGAACATGTTGTCGGTGACGATCACGTCGAACTGCTTCGGTGCACGCACCAGTTGCATGGCGGCGTTGTCGACGTACATGTGGCTCAGTTCGACTTCAGGGTAATCCTTGGCCACTTGTTCGACCACTTCACGCCACAGCTGGCTGGACGCCAGTACGTTGGCCTTGTCCACCGAGCACAGCTTCTTGCCACGCACCATGGCCATGTCGAAACCGACTCGGGCGATACGGCGGATTTCGCTTTCGCTGTACGGCAGGGTGTCGTAGGACTGACGCTCGCCGTTTTCCAGGGTACGGGTACCACGTGGCGCGCCGAAGTAGATGCCGCCGGTCAGTTCGCGAACGATCAGGATGTCCAGCCCGGCAACGATTTCCGGCTTCAGGCTGGAAGCCTCGGCCAGTTGCGGGTACAGGATCGCCGGACGCAGGTTGCCGAACAGGCCCAGTTGCGCACGGATTTTCAGCAGGCCGCGCTCAGGGCGGATGTCACGCTCGATCGTGTCCCATTTCGGGCCGCCAACGGCGCCCAGCAACACCGCATCGGCTGCACGGGCACGTTCCAGGGTCTCGTCGGCCAGCGGCACGCCGTGCTTGTCGATGGCCGCGCCACCGATCACATCAAAGCTCAGCTCGAAGCCCAGGGCGAACTTGTCGCTGGCCAATTCCAGAACCTTGACCGCCTCGGCCATGATTTCCGGGCCAATACCGTCACCTGGGAGAATCAGAATCTGCTTGCTCATGCTTTCCTCATGTCATCAGTCGGTGCGCCCTTGGGCGCGCCCGGAAAAATTCTATCGTTCAGAGCTTATCGTTCAGCCATCAGCACCAGCACATCGGTACTGAACGAACCATCGGCCTCAATCTCGAAATATTCGCGCACTTCACTGCCCATCGACTGCTGCAACGCCCGGATCGCCGCGCGCATCACTTCAGGTGTGCGCATGCGTTCGACCCAGCTGTTGTACTCCAGGCGCAAGCGCTGACGGGTGGTACTGCGCGTATGCAGCCCCGCCTCGCTGACCTGGCGCAACCACTCACCGGCGGAGTAATCACGCACATGGCTGGTGTCGCGCAGCACTTCGACGCTTTGCAGGTAAGTGTCGAACAGCGGGCTGCCCGGTGACAACACGTCGATGAACGCCGCCACCCCGCCCGGCTTCAACACCCGACGCACTTCCCGCAGGGCAACACCAAGATCGCTCCAATGGTGCGCCGAATAGCGGCTGAAGACGAAATCAAACTCGCCATCGGCGAACGGCAGGCGCTCGGCGGCACCCTTGACCGTGGTCACGTTGCTCAAGCCACGATCGACAGCAGCGCCAGCCACTACGTCAAGCATCTGCTGCGACAGGTCGTAGGCCACCACTTCCCTGACCAGCGGCGCCACATGAAAACTCACGTGACCGGCGCCGCAGCCCAAATCCAGCACCCGGGCTTCGCCCTGCCCTGCCAGTTCCGCCTGTAGCAGCGCGAATTCAGTGCCCTGGGCGTGTACGGCGCTGCTCAGGTAGGCCGAAGCCTGTTCACCGAATTGCTTTTGGACTACCTGGGTGTGCTGGGCGGTGCTGGTCATTGGGACTTCCTTTTGGGGTGAGTCTTGTGGTGTCTGGGCGGCCGTCTTCGCGAGCAAGCCCGCTCCCACATTGGAATGCATTTCAAAATGTGGGAGCGGGCTTGCTCGCGAAGAGGCCGGCCCTATCTATACAAATCCCGGATCAATCAAGCGTCGCGAAACAACCACGGCTGGCTCGCCCGATGCCTGGCTTCGAACGCAGCAATCGCATCGCCGTCCTGCAAGGTCAGGCCGATATCGTCCAGGCCATTGAGCAGGCAATGCTTGCGGAACGCGTCTATTTCGAAGCTCAACACCTTGCCGTCAGGGCGGGTCACGGTCTGGGCCTGCAGATCGACCTGCAGCTGATAGCCCGGATTGGCCTCGACCTGCTGGAACAGTTCGTCAACTTCGGCATCGCTCAAGATGATCGGCAACAAGCCGTTCTTGAAGCTGTTGTTGAAGAAGATGTCGGCATAGCTCGGCGCGATGATGCTGCGGAAACCGTACTCTTCGAGCGCCCACGGCGCGTGCTCACGGCTGGAGCCGCAACCGAAGTTCTCGCGGGCCAGCAAGACGCTGGCGCCCTGGTAACGTTCGGCGTTGAGGACGAAGTCCTTGTTCAGCGGACGCCTGGAGTTGTCCTGGTACGGCTGCCCCACATCCAGGTAGCGCCACTCATCGAACAGGTTCGGGCCGAAGCCCGTACGCTTGATCGACTTCAGGAACTGCTTCGGGATGATCTGGTCGGTATCGACGTTGGCACGATCCAAAGGTGCAACAAGACCAGTATGTTGGGTAAATGCTCTCATGCTTACTGCGCTCCCTGAATCATTTCACGGACGTCGACGAAACGACCGTTCACAGCGGCGGCCGCGGCCATGGCCGGGCTGACGAGGTGGGTACGACCGCCGGCGCCCTGACGGCCTTCGAAGTTGCGGTTGGAGGTCGAGGCGCAATGCTCGCCCGACTCCAAACGGTCCGGGTTCATCGCCAGGCACATCGAGCAACCCGGCTCGCGCCATTCGAAACCGGCTTCGAGGAAAATCTTGTCCAGGCCTTCCAATTCGGCCTGCGCCTTCACCAGGCCCGAGCCCGGCACCACGATGGCCTGCTTGATGGTCGAAGCCACCTTGCGGCCCTTGGCGATCACGGCCGCAGCACGCAAGTCTTCGATCCGCGAGTTGGTGCAGGAACCGATGAACACGCGGTCGAGCTGAATGTCGGTGATCGCCTGATTGGCGGTCAAACCCATGTACTTCAAGGCGCGCACGATGGAATCGCGCTTGACCAGGTCCATTTCCTTCGCAGGGTCCGGCACGTTCTGATCGACCGCCAGGACCATTTCCGGCGAAGTACCCCAGCTGACTTGCGGCTTGATCTGGGTGGCGTCGAGCTCAACGATGGTGTCGAACCTGGCATCGGCGTCGGAGACCAGATCTTTCCAGGCCTCAACGGCCAGATCCCACTCCGCGCCCTTCGGAGCAAATGGACGGCCCTTCACATAGGCCACGGTTTTTTCGTCGGCGGCTACCAGCCCAACGCGAGCGCCGGCTTCGATGGACATGTTGCAGATGGTCATGCGGCCTTCCACGGACAGGTCGCGAATCGCGCTGCCGGCGAATTCGATGGCGTGGCCGTTACCGCCAGCGGTACCGATCTTGCCGATCACGGCAAGCACGATGTCCTTGGCGGTGACGCCGAACGGCAATTGGCCTTCGACGCGCACCAGCATGTTCTTCATTTTCTTGGCGACCAGGCACTGGGTGGCGAGCACGTGCTCGACCTCGGAGGTGCCGATACCATGAGCCAATGCGCCGAATGCGCCATGGGTCGAAGTATGGGAGTCGCCGCAGACCACGGTCATGCCCGGCAAGGTTGCGCCCTGCTCCGGGCCGATGACGTGGACGATGCCCTGGCGAACGTCATTCATCTTGAATTCGACGATGCCGTACTCGTCGCAGTTGTCATCGAGGGTCTGGACTTGCAGACGCGAGACCTGGTCAACGATGGCGTCGATGCCGCCCTTGCGCTCCGGCGTGGTCGGTACGTTGTGGTCCGGGGTCGCGATGTTGGCATCGATGCGCCATGGCTTGCGCCCGGCCAGACGCAGGCCTTCAAAGGCTTGCGGCGAGGTCACTTCGTGGATGATGTGACGATCGATGTAGATCAGCGCAGAGCCATCGTCGCGCTGCTTGACCAAATGCGAATCCCAGAGCTTGTCGTAGAGCGTTTTGCCGGCCATCAGACGGTTTCCTCATCAGCTTGTTTCTATGCCCCGGGCTTTGACGATTTCAATAACCCTTTGGCTTGTGAGGTCGATCCTAGGGGGTTACATTAAATAACTCAAATTCATATTTTTTATGCTTTGGATAACCAACTGGAATGCATCCATGGACCTGGCCAATCTCAATGCCTTTATCGCCATCGCCGAGACCGGAAGCTTCTCCGGCGCCGGCGAACGCCTGCACCTGACCCAACCCGCCATCAGCAAACGCATCGCCGGGCTGGAGCAGCAATTGAAGGTGCGGCTGTTCGACCGACTGGGTCGTGAAGTGGGCCTGACCGAAGCCGGGCGCGCCCTGTTGCCGCGGGCCTATCAGATTCTGAACGTCCTCGATGATACGCGCCGGGCCCTGACCAACCTCACCGGCGAGGTGACCGGTCGTCTGACCCTGGCCACCAGTCACCACATCGGCCTGCACCGTTTGCCGCCTTTATTGAGGGAGTTCACCCGACGCTACCCTGACGTCGCGCTGGATATCCAGTTTCTCGATTCGGAAGTGGCCTACGAGGAAATCCTGCATGGCCGCGCCGAACTGGCGGTCATTACCCTGGCACCGGAACCCCATGCACTGGTCAAGGCCACGCCGGTGTGGGACGACCCGCTGGATTTCGTGGTCGCCCCGGAGCATTCTCTGCTCAACAACGGCAAGGTCAGCCTGGCGGACATCGCCCGACACCCGGCGGTATTCCCCGGTGGCAACACGTTCACCCACCACATCGTGCAACGGCTGTTCGAAGCCCAGGGCCTGACGCCAAACATTGCCATGAGCACCAACTACCTGGAAACCATCAAGATGATGGTATCGATCGGCCTGGCGTGGAGTGTTTTGCCGCGCACCATGCTCGATGACCAGGTGGCGCGCATACCTTTGCCGGGCATACAGCTCACTCGCCAGCTAGGCTATATCCTGCACACGGAAAGGACGCTGTCGAATGCTGCGCGGGCCTTCATGGCCTTGCTGGACGCTCAACTCGAACTGCCAGGGACTCAAGGCTAACTTGTGCTACTCCTATAGAGCCGCGAACACCTGCAACAAATGCCCAAACTCAGCTCAAGGCTTACCAATGCCGAAATCTGTTGACCGTATTCCGCCGATGCCGCGTATTCAGGCACTTGACCCGAAAAGCTCCGAACAGAGCTGGGAAAGCGCCTCGCAATTACTGGCCGCGCTCAACGGCGCGCGCCTGGGCGCCTGGTATTGGGACATCGAGCGCGGGCAGATCAGCTGGTCCCGGGGCACGCAGGCACTGTTCGGCTTCGATCCCCGGAAACCGCTGCCACATGATCTGGAATACCTCGACCTGTTGCCGCCGGAAGACCGCGCGAAAACCCTTCGCGCCTTCCATGCGGTCATCGCCGGCGCACCGCTGGAGCAGGCCATGCACCACCGCATTCGCTGGCCCGATGGCAGCCTGCACTGGCTGGAAATCAGCGGCAGCCTGTTGCCGGACAAGCACGGCAGGCCACGAATGATCGGCGTGATCCGCGAAATCACTCACCAGCGCCAGCGCGAACAGGCGCTGAGCAGTTCGGAAAAACGCTTCGCCACCCTGTTTCACCTGTGCCCGAACATGGTCCTGCTGACCCGCCAGGAAGACGGCCTGATCTCCGAAGCCAACCAGTATTTCGAAAGCCTGTTCGGCTGGCCGGTGCAAAACGCGATCGGCCGCACCACCCTCGAACTGGGGCTGTGGGTGCATCCCGAGCAACGGGCCGACCTGGTCAAGGCCACTAAAGCCAAAGGCGACCTGGTCAGCATGGAAGTGCAGTTTCGCGCCAGCAACGGCCAGATCCATGACGGCATCCTCAGTGCGCAAAAAGTCGAGCTCGAAGGCCAGCCCTATCTGCTGAGCACGTTCCTTGACACCACCGAACGCAAAGTCGCCGAACAGGCCCTCAAGGACAGCCAGGAGCGCCTCGACCTGGCCCTGGACTCGGCGCAACTCGGCACCTGGGACTGGCACATTCCCAGCGGCATGCTCTACGGATCGGCACGGGCCGCCCAACTGCACGGACTGGACGCCAAACCCTTCCACGAATCCTTCGACGAGTTCTTCGAAGGCGTGCCCGGCGAAGAACGCGACACCATGCGCGACGCCTACCGCAGCCTGCGTGAAGGCCCGGCCGGCAACTATCAATTGACCTACCGCGTGCAATTGCCCGACGGCAGCTCGCGCTACCTGGAAAGCCGCGCCCGCCTCTACCGCGATGAAAACGGCGTGCCGGTGCGCATGGCCGGCACATTGCTCGACATCACGGACCAGGTGGAGCGCGAACAACGGCTGGTGGCCTCCGAAGAGAAATTCGCCACGCTGTTCCAGGTCAGCCCCGATCCGATCTGCGTCACCCACCAGGACAGCGGCCTGTTCATTGAAATCAACTCCAGCTTCACCCAGACCTTCGGCTGGAGCACCGCCGATGTGATTGGCCGCAGCGCCGACGAAATCGGCCTGTGGGACGCCTCGGCGAAAAGCCTGCGACGGATCGAACAAGTGATCCGCGAACAAGGCCTGAACAATGTCGCCATTCTGGTCCAGCACAAGGATGGACAGGCCCTGACTTGCGTGATTTCCAGCCGCCAGATCAGCGTTGGCGACCAGCCCTGCATCGTCACCACGCTGCGCGATATCACCCAGCAACAGCGTTCGGAAGCGGCGCTCAAGGCCAGTGAAGAAAAATTCGCCAAGGCCTTCCACTCAAGCCCCGACGCCATCACCATCACCGAACGCGACACCGGGCGCTATCTGGAGGTCAATGACGGCTTCTGCCGCCTGACCGGCTACCGCGCCGAGGAAGTGGTGGGCCGCACGGTGTACCAGGTCGGGATCTGGGCGGAAGAAAAACAACGCTCGGCACTGCTGGCGGAACTGCAAATCAAGGGTCGGGTTCATCATCAGGAAATGCTCGGGCGCAACAAGCGCGGCGAACTGCTCACCGTCGAAGTCTCGGTGGAGCCGATCACCCTCAACGAAACCGCCTGCCTGCTGTTGACCGCGCGAGACGTGAGCCTGCTGAAAAACGCCGAAGCGCAGATTCGCCACCTGGCCTACCACGACCCACTGACCAACCTGCCCAATCGCGCATTGCTGATGGACCGCCTGAGCCAGCAGATCGCCCTGCTCAAGCGTCACAACCTGCGCGGCGCGCTGATGTTTCTCGACCTCGACCATTTCAAGCACATCAACGACTCCCTCGGGCACCCGGTTGGCGATACCGTGCTGAAAATCATCACCGCGCGCCTGGAAGCCAGCGTGCGCATGGAGGACACCGTTGCGCGCCTGGGCGGTGACGAATTCGTGGTGCTGCTCAGCGGTCTCGAAGGCTCGCGCAGCGAAGTCAGTGATCAGGTTCGCGAACTGGCCGACACCATCCGCGAGCTGCTGTCGGAACCTATGTTCCTCGACGGCCAGCGCCTGCAAGTGACGCCAAGCATCGGCATCGCGCTGATCCCTGATCACGGTTCGACCCCGACCGACCTGCTCAAGCGCGCCGACATCGCGCTCTATCGCGCCAAGGACTCGGGTCGCAATACCGCGCAGATGTACCACAACACCATGCAGAAAGCCGCGAGCGAACGCCTGCGCATGGAAACCGACTTGCGCCTGGCCCTGTCCCGGGGCGAGTTTCACGTGCATTACCAACCCCAGGTCGACGCCCGGGGCGACCGCATCGTCGGCGCCGAGGCCCTGGTGCGCTGGAATCATCCGGAGCTCGGCGCGCAATCGCCCACCGACTTCATCAAGGTGCTGGAAGACAGCGGACTGATTCTGGAGGTCGGCACCTGGATCCTCGACGAAGCCTGCAAGGCCTTCAAGAAATTGATCGACGACGGACTGGTGAATCCATACAAATTCAGCCTGTGCGTGAACATCAGCCCGCGCCAGTTCCGCCAGAACGATTTCGTCGAACGGGTCGAAAACAGCCTCGCCACCTACGGGCTACCCTGCACGTTGCTGAAGCTGGAAATCACCGAAGGCATCGTGATCCAGAACCTGGAAGACACCATCAACAAAATGCGCCGCCTGAAAAAACTCGGCGTGAGCTTCGCCATGGACGACTTCGGCACCGGCTATTCCTCGCTGACCTACCTCAAGCGCTTGCCGGTCGACACCCTGAAAATCGACAAGTCGTTCATCCGCGACGCCACCAGCGACCCGAACGACGCCGAGATCATTCGCGCCATCGTCGCCATGGCCCACAGCCTGGATTTGAAAGTGATTGCCGAAGGGGTGGAAACAGCGGAGCAACTGGAGTTCTTGCAGGGGTTGGATTGTCACTTCTACCAGGGGTATCTGCACAGTCAGCCGTTGCCGGTGGAGGCGTTTCAAAAACTCCTGAAGTGACGGCACACGGTCACAAAAAAGGGCGCCAATGGCGCCCTTTTCTCTTGCTCTGACTCAGTGTTGCAGAGCCGGTTTCTGCACCCCGTTGATCGGGATGCGCTTGGCTTTTGCCTCTTCCGGGATCACCCGCAGCAGGTCGATGCTCAACAGACCGTTGCTCAGGCCGGCAGCCTTGATCTCGATGTGGTCCGCCAGACGGAAGGACAGCTTGAACGCACGCTGGGCAATGCCCTGGTGCAGGAAGGTCACGCCTTCGTTGGCGTCACGTTTGCCACCACTGATGGTCAGCACACCCTTCTCGACTTGCAGCTCCAGGTCATCTTCCTGGAAACCGGCGGCGGCTACGACGATGCGATATTGATCGTCACCGTGCTTTTCCACGTTGTAAGGGGGATAGGTGCTGCCTGGCTCATTGCGCAGGGCGGTTTCGAACAGGTCGTTGAAGCGGTCGAAACCTACCGAGGAACGGAACAGTGGCGCGAGGGAAAATGCAGTACTCATGGTTCAAATCTCCTGAAAACAATCAGCAAGGTTTTTTGTCTCCGCGACCCGAATTCGGCATCGCGTACCCCTTAGATAGGGACCGCTGATTGCATTTCAAGAGAGTATTTTCTGCTTTTTTTAAAAAAAGTTTCAGGCGGCCTCAGCCACCGGCAGCCCCAACAAGCGCGAGACGTTATCCAGTTCGGTCTCACGCCGCAGGACAGTGAAGAGCTCCACCGCTTCGGGATAATTGCGGGTCAGCATCGCCAGCCATTGCTTCAGGCGCCCCGGTGATTGGCGGGGCGTCATCTGCGCCTTGGCTTGCAGCCAGAAGTCCTGGATCAGTGGCAGCAGCTCGTTCCAGGTCATCTCCACGACCTCTTCACCAGCACGGGCAGCGGCTATCTGCTTCGCCAGATCGGGGCGCGAAACCAGGCCACGACCGAGCATGATGTCTTCCACGCCGCTGATCTCGCGGCAGCGACGCCAGTCTTCGACGCTCCAGATGTCACCATTGGCGAACACCGGCACCTTGACCACGTCCTGCACGCGCGGAATCCACTCCCAGTGCGCCGGCGGCTTGTAGCCATCCACCTTGGTCCGTGCATGCACCACGATATGTTCCGCACCGCCTTCGGCCAGGGCCGTGGCGCACACCAGCGAACCGTCCGGGCTGTCGAAGCCGAGGCGCATCTTGGCGGTGACCGGAATGTGCGCGGGTACGGCGCGACGAACCTGTTCGACGATCCGGTTGAGCAGCTCGGGTTCCTTGAGCAGTACCGCGCCACCACGGGATTTGTTGACGGTCTTGGCCGGACAGCCGAAGTTCAGGTCGATCACTTCGGAACCCAGTTCGCAAGCCAGCGCGGCATTTTCTGCCAGACACACCGGATCGGAACCGAGCAGTTGCACACGCAGCGGCACGCCGGAGGCCGTCCGGGCACCGTTGAGCAGCTCCGGGCCGAATTTGTGGAAATAGGCTGGTGTCAGCAACTGGTCGTTGACCCGAATGAACTCGGTCACGCACCAGTCAATACCGCCCACGCGGGTCAGCACATCGCGCAGGATGTCGTCGACCAACCCCTCCATGGGCGCCAAAGCAATTTGCATGAAAAACACACTCGAGGAAAAACGTGCAGCAGTTTACTGGTTTCAGCAGGACTCTGCAGAACATCGCAGATCCCCCTGTAGGAGCGAGCCTGCTCGTGAAAAACCCGAGACCACCGTGGGGAGCCAGACTGGTCGCGTTATCGTTGACGACCATCGCGAGCGAGCTCGCCCCTACATTGGCTGGAGCGATAGCAACGCCGGGCCGTACCCCTCGATGAACTCCGCCGGCATGCTCGCAGCCCCCCCTGTAGGAGCGAGCCTGCTCGCGAAAAACCCGAGACCACCGTGGGGAGCCAGACTGGTCGCGTTATCGTTGACGACCATCGCGAGCGAGCTCGCTCCTACATTGGCTGGAGCGATAGCAACGCCGGGCCGTACCCCTCGATGAACTCCGCCGGCATGCTCGCAGCCCCCCTGTAGGAGCGAGCCTGCTCGCGAAAAACCCGAGACCACCGTGGGGAGCCAGACTGGTCGCGTTATCGTTGACGACCATCGCGAGCGAGCTCGCTCCTACATTGGCTGGAGCGATAGCAACGCCGGGCCGTACCCCTCGATGAACTCCGCCGGCATGCTCGCAGCCCCCCTGTAGGAGCGAGCCTGCTCGCGAAAAACCCGAGACCACCGTGGGGAGCCAGACTGGTCGCGTTATCGTTGACGACCATCGCGAGCGAGCTCGCTCCTACATTGGCTGGAGCGATAGCAACGCCGGGCAGTAACCCTCGATGAACTCCGCCGGCATGCGCTTGGGCTTGCCCGTGGACAGTTCGATGCAGACGAAAGTGGTCTGTGCCCGCAGCAACGTCGAATTATCACTGGGGCGCTTCAACTGGAAGTGACGGGTCATTTTCAGGCGCTGGTCCCAATCGACGATCCAGGTCGCCAATTGCAACTCATCGTCTTCGTAGGCTGCTGCCAGGTAATCGATCTCGTGGCGCACCACCGCCATCGCCCGATCCAGCCGCCGGTACTCGACCAGATCCAGGCCAAGGCGCTGGGAGTGGCGCCAGGCACAGCGTTCGAGCCAGGTCACGTAGACCGCGTTGTTCGCATGCCCCAACCCGTCGATGTCCTCGGCGCCCACTTGCAGATCAATGATAAATGGCGTTTCCCGATCCCAGCCCATGCCCCATTCCCCCGGTCAGATAAATTCGACCGGGGCAGTGTAACGGATGCTCAAGCGGATTGGCGCGATTGCAGACTGCGACCGGCCAGCAGTGATAACACGCCATCAATCACTCGCGGGTCGGCCAATACACGCTGATGACCACCGTCCTTCAAGCGCAACAAGCGGCTGTCGAACCACGCTTCGTGGATCAACTCCGACTCGCTGACCGGGACAAAGTTGTCATCTTCGGCGTGAACGATCAGGCCGGGCATGTCGAGCTGATAGTGCGCAACATCCAGCATGGCGGCGCGCATGCCGACATCGCTCTCCACCTGGCGAATGAACGCCGAGCGGGCCTTCGGCGGCAGCCCCACATAACGGGCGAAACCACGCAGCACGCCAAGAATCCGCGCCGGGGCGGCAATGCTGACCAGGGTTTCCGTGCGCAAGCCCAACTGCACTGCAAGCATGGCACTGGCGCCTCCCATGGAGTGGCCGATGACCGCTTGCAAGGGTGGCAACTCGGAAGCTGCTTCAAGCATGGCGCGGGCGAACAGCACCACATTCGCCTCGTTGCCAGGTGAGCGGCCGTGGGCCGGACCATCCAGGGCGACGACCGAGTAACCGGCATCGACCAGCGCGGTGATCAGGCTGGCAAATTGTGTCGGCCGACCTTCCCAGCCGTGCATCAGCATCACTGCCGGGCCTTGCCCCCAGCGCAAGGCCGAAAGACCAAACCGCAGGGTAATGCGCTCGGATCTCGCCAACAACGGCAGCTCCCAGTCACGGGGCGGCAGATTCCGCGGAGTCATGAAGGCCAGTCGCATTTTGCTAGCGACCAGTTTCGGGGCAAACCAGCCCAAGGTGCCATTAACGCCACGAACCCACTTTAACGCGCTCATCGCATTCTCCTCAGGCCGCAGCCTTCAGGTCAGCGCACTGCCGATTTGGCGGCGCGCAGCAATCGATCGGACAGCTCTCCCGGCCCCAGCGCCCGCGCCAGAGCCAGCCCACCCACCATCAAGGCCATATCGGCCAGGGCTTTTTCGGTTTCTTCAGGACTGGCCGCCAGCTGCGCGACCATCATTTCCACATGCTCATTCAGCGCGACACGAAAGGCTTCCGGCAGCCGCCCCAGTTCGCCGACAGATGCCGGGATCGGACAGGCCGATTCGGAGGAATCACGATGCTTGCGCGACAGATAAAACGCAGCCACCAGAGCGCGGCGCTCTTCGCCGGTCAACTCCGCGTCCATGTCGGCAATCAGGTCGCGACGATGACTGAGCAATTGCTTGAACGCCTCGAGCATCATCGCGTCCTTGCTTTCGAAGTGTGCGTAGAAGCCGCCGACCGTCAGGCCCGCCGCACCCATCACTTCGCCCACACTTGGCTCGGCCGGGCCACGCTGAATCAGCGCTGCGCTGGCAGCCTTGAGGATGCGTTCGCGGGTTTGAGCTTTTTTATCGTTCATCGTTGCCTCCGAATATTACGACTAGAATATTATTCTCATAATAATTTTACGCAAGTCGTGGATGTGACCGCTGGTCTGAAGAACAGTCTGGAAAGAAATGGGAGATTTGGCCAAACGCCAGACAAACAAAAGGGCCATTCAATAATTGAATGACCCTTATAAATCCCGCAAAGCGGGTAATCGTGGCGTCCCCTAGGGGACTCGAACCCCTGTTACCGCCGTGAAAGGGCGGTGTCCTAGGCCACTAGACGAAGGGGACACAAACCCTTCTATACAACTGATCAGTGCTGAGAGCTGATCGATTCAAGGCCGGTGTGGCCAGACCTTGAACTGTAAAATTGGTGGAGCTAAGCGGGATCGAACCGCTGACCTCCTGCATGCCATGCAGGCGCTCTCCCAGCTGAGCTATAGCCCCGGATTTTTCGCCTCGCGGCGGAGCGACATCTTGCAACATCGCTTCTGTAAAACTGGCGTCCCCTAGGGGACTCGAACCCCTGTTACCGCCGTGAAAGGGCGGTGTCCTAGGCCACTAGACGAAGGGGACGCAAACCCTTCTATACAACTGATCAACGCTGAGTGTTGATCGCTTCGAAGCCGGTGTGGCCAGGCTTCGAAGTGTAAATTGGTGGAGCTAGACGGGATCGAACCGTCGACCTCTTGCATGCCATGCAAGCGCTCTCCCAGCTGAGCTATAGCCCCTCATCGTTGATGTCATCGCTGAGGACGGGGCGAATCTTAAGGGCGTATCGAAAGCCTGTCAAACTTATTTTTCAAAAAATTTAAAATTTTTTGCCGACATAACAATCACTTACCGCCCTCCCCCCGAAAAATCGGGGGTCTGAGGACCACTGCGCGCCCAACGACGGGCGTACACAATGGCCATCAGTCCTGCATCAAGCGTGTCAGGCGATAGCGCCCAACAGCTTTTCCCACTCTTTGTTTTCTTTCTTCGACACGCCGCCCAACAGGTCAATGGCCTGGCGCAGACGGAAACGGGTCAGGTCCGGCCCGAGAATTTCCATCGCATCAAGCACCGACACCGAACTGGCCTGGCCCGTGATCGCGGCGAACATCAGCGGCATGGCATCACGCAGCTTCAGCTCCAGGGACTCGACCACTGCCTGAATGGTCGCGGTGATGCTGTCCTTCTCCCACTGACGCAGGCTTTCGAGCTTCCACAGGATCAACTGCATCAGCTGGCGGACCTGGTCGCCCGACAGCTTCTTGGATTCGAACAACTTCGCATCCGGGTTCACGCCACCGGCAAAGAAGAACCCGGCCAGCGGTGCCACCTGGCTGAAGGTTTCGACCCGGCCCTGCACGTGCGGCGCGATCTTCATCATGTAGTCGGAATTGAACGCCCACTTCTGCACGCGTGCGGCGAACTCTTCCACCGGCAGGTCACGCAGCCACTGACCGTTGAGCCACGACAGTTTCTCGATGTCGAAGATCGGCCCGCCAAGGGACACGCGCTTCAGATCGAAGTTGTCGACCATTTCCTGCAACGAAAACTTCTCGCGCTCGTCCGGCATCGACCAGCCCATGCGCCCCAGGTAGTTGAGCATCGCCTCGGGCATGAAGCCCATGCGCTCGTAGAACGTCACCGAGGTCGGGTTCTTGCGCTTGGACAGCTTGCTCTTGTCCGGGTTACGCAGCAGCGGCATGTAGCACAGTTCCGGCTGTTCCCAACCGAAGTACTCGTAAAGCAGGATCAGCTTCGGTGCCGATGGCAGCCACTCTTCGCCGCGCAATACGTGGGTGATGCCCATCAGGTGATCGTCGACCACGTTGGCCAGGAAGTACGTCGGCAGGCCGTCGGTCTTCATCAGGACTTGCATGTCCATGCGGTCCCACGGGATTTCAACGTCGCCGCGTAGCATGTCCGGCACCACGCAAACGCCTTCGCTCGGTACTTTCATACGGATGACGTGCGGCTCGCCAGCCGCCAGGCGACGGGCGACTTCTTCCTTGGACAACAGCAGCGCGCGGCCGTCGTAACGCGGGGTTTCACCGCGAGCCATCTGCTCGGCGCGCATCTGGTCCAGCTCTTCGGCGGTGCAGAAGCACGGGAAGGCGTGTCCCATGTCGACCAGTTGCTGGCAGTACTTCTGGTAAATGTCGCCGCGCTCGCTTTGACGATACGGACCGTGCGGGCCGCCGACGTCCGGGCCTTCGCTCCAGTCGATCCCCAGCCAGCGCAAGGCGTCGAAAATCTGCTGTTCGGACTCGCGGGTCGAACGCAGCTGGTCGGTGTCTTCGATCCGCAGGATGAACTCACCGCCGTGCTGCTTGGCAAAGCAGTAGTTGAACAAGGCGATGTAGGCGGTACCTACGTGGGGATCCCCGGTAGGCGATGGCGCGATGCGAGTGCGGACGGTGGTCATGGCATGTCTCGAAAAGATAAAAAGCGAAGTTCAAAGCGAACGTCAAACAAGAGGCGAATGGTAACAGGCGACACAGGCCAGGCTCCAGCGAACAGGGCATTTAAGCCAAGGTTGCGTCTGTAACGCCCGTATGGCGCGGTGAATGGCCGAATATCAGCCGATGGCATTTACCGCTTATCGGCTGTATGCCAGATTTGCCTGCTGATAACTTCTCTTACAATTTCTCGACTACAGTTTGCCCATGCCTGCCCAACTCAAGCGTCGCCTCTTCACCTTCCTGCTGATTGTCCTGTTGATTGGCGGGGGCCTGTTTGCCCACTGGTTCTTCAAGGGGCGCTTTTATGAAAGCACCGACAACGCTTATGTCCAGGGCGAGATCACCCGTGTGTCGAGCCAATTGGGCGCGCGCATCGATCGGGTGCTGGTGCAGGACAACCAGCATGTCGAGAAAGGCCAGTTGCTGATCAAACTCGAAGGCGACGACTTCCGACTCGCTGTCAACCGTGCCAACGCGACCCTCGCCACCCGCGAGGCCGAACGCCTGCAAGCCCAGAGCAAACTGACCCAGCAGGCCAGCCTGATTGCCGCCAGCGAAGCGCAAGTTGAGTCCAGCCAGGCCAGCCTGGGTCGCTCGCAGATCGACCTCACCCGCGCCGAGACCTTGCGTAAACCCGGTTATGTCTCGGAAGAACGGGTGACCACCCTCTCCGCCGACAACCACATTGCCCGTTCGCAACTGGCCAAGGCCCAGGCGGACGCGCAAAGCCAGCGTCAGCAGGTCAACGCACTGACCGCCGAAATCAAACGCCTCGACGCGCAGATCGCCAACGCCAGGACCGACCTCGCCCAGGCTGAACTGAACCTGACCCGCAGCGAAATCCACGCGCCCATCAGCGGCCTGATCGGCCAGCGTGCAGCCCGCGAAGGCCAATTCGTGCAGGCCGGCGCCTACCTGCTGTCGATCGTGCCGGACGAAGACATCTGGATTCAGGCCAACTTCAAGGAAACCCAGATCGGCCACATGCAGCCCGGGCAGAAAGCCGAGCTGACCTTCGACGCCTACAGCGACACCCCGATAGAAGCCCGGGTCGACAGCCTGTTCGCCGCCTCGGGCGCGCAGTTCAGCCTGTTGCCGCCGGACAATGCCACCGGCAACTTCACCAAAGTCGTACAACGGATTCCGGTAAAACTGACCTTCGCCGCCGATAACCCGCTGCGCGGCAAGATCCGCCCGGGCATGTCGGTGACCGCCAAGGTGAACATCAAGGACGCCCCTGACGACGTCACCACCAAAGTGAGCAGCAAAGACGCCCCTGACGATGGCCGGTGATCAACTGATCCGCCCGGCCGGCGAACCGACCCGGCGCGACTGGATTGCGGTGATGAGCGTGATGCTCGGCGCCTTCATGGCGGTGCTGGACATCCAGATCACCAACTCCTCGCTCAAGGATATCCAGGGCGCGCTGTCGGCAACCCTGGAAGAAGGCTCGTGGATCTCCACCTCGTACCTGGTAGCGGAAATCATCATGATCCCGCTCACCGCCTGGCTGGTGCAGCTGCTGTCGGCGCGGCGCCTGGCGGTTTGGGTATCCCTCGGGTTTCTCGCGGCATCCCTGCTCTGCTCCATGGCCTGGAGCCTGGAAAGCATGATCGTGTTCCGCGCCCTGCAAGGGTTTACCGGTGGCGCGCTGATTCCACTGGCGTTCACCCTGACCCTGATCAAGCTCCCGGAACACCACCGCGCCAAAGGCATGGCCATGTTCGCCATGACGGCCACCTTCGCCCCCTCCATAGGTCCGACCCTCGGCGGCTGGCTGACGGAGAACTGGGGCTGGGAATACATCTTCTACATCAACATCCCGCCCGGCCTGATCATGATCGCCGGCCTGATGTACGGCCTGGAGAAGAAACAAGCGCACTGGGAGTTGCTGAAAAGCACCGACTACGC
This sequence comes from Pseudomonas sp. Pseusp16, assembly GCF_047324915.1. NCBI lineage: Bacteria > Pseudomonadati > Pseudomonadota > Gammaproteobacteria > Pseudomonadales > Pseudomonadaceae > Pseudomonas > Pseudomonas sp. Pseusp16. The sequence goes on from NZ_CP168522.1 coordinate 2,974,489, forward strand.
CGGCATTCTCACCCTAGGCGTCGGGCTCGGCTGCCTGCAGGTGTTTCTGGAGGAAGGCCATCGCAAGGACTGGCTGGAGTCGAACCTGATCATGACCCTGGGCAGCATCGCGCTGGTCAGCCTGATCACCTTTGTGATCGTACAGTTTTCCAAACCCAATCCGCTGATCAACCTCGGCATCCTCGGCAACCGCAACTTCGGCTTGTCCAGTATTTCCAGCGTCGGGATGGGGGTCGGGCTGTACGGCTCGATCTACCTGTTGCCGCTGTACCTGGCGCAGATCCAGAACTACAACGCCCTGCAGATCGGCGAAGTGATCATGTGGATGGGCGTGCCGCAGCTGTTTCTGATTCCGCTGGTGCCCAAGCTGATGAAATTTGTCTCGCCGAAATGGCTGTGCACCCTGGGCTTCGGGCTGTTCGGGTTGGCGAGTTTCTCTTCAGGCGTGCTGAACCCGGACTTTGCCGGGCCACAGTTCAATCAGATCCAGATCATCCGCGCCCTGGGGCAGCCACTGATCATGGTGACCATCTCGCTGATCGCCACCTCCTACATCCTGCCCCAGGATGCGGGATCGGCGTCGAGCCTGTTCAACATCCTGCGCAACCTCGGCGGGGCCATCGGCATCGCCCTGCTCGCCACGCTGCTGGATGCGCGGACCAAGGTCTACTTTGACTACCTGCGTGAATCCATCGTGCCGAGCAATCCGCAGGTGGCTGAACGCCTGGCATCGTTGACCAACACGCTGGGCAATGAAACCGCAGCACTGGGCAAGCTCAGCGAGATAGCGCATCAACAGGCGTCGATCATGGCCTATAACGATGCGTTTCATTTTGTCGGGATTGCGCTGGGGATCAGCATGGTGGCGGTGTTGCTGACCAAAAAACTGCCGGCTGGCCTCAAGGCTGGCGAAGCGCACTAGTCAGTCTTTCTTGTAGCGCCCTGACTGGCCTCTTCGCGAGCAAGTCGGATCGCCGCACCGCCGCTCCCACAGTTTTTGTGAACGCCACAGAACCTTGTGGGAGCGGGCTTGCTCGCGAAGAGGCCCGCACACTCACCACAAATCTCAGACTGTAATCAACCGCTCCCGCAACTTGCCAATCTCATCGCGCATTTGCGCTGCCGCTTCAAACTCCAGATCACGCGCCAACGCATACATCTTCTCTTCCAGGGCCTTGATACGCTTGGCAATCTCGCCCGGTGTGCGCAATTCGGCTTCGTATTTGGCATTTTCCTCGGCCGCCTTGGCCATGCCCTTGCGCTTCTTGCTGCGCGAGCCAGGCACGGTGGCGCCTTCCATGATGTCGGCAACGTCCTTGAACACGCCTTTTGGCGTGATGCCGTTAGCCAGGTTGAAGGCGATCTGCTTGTCGCGGCGACGCTCGGTTTCGCCGATCGCGCGCTCCATGGAACCGGTAATCCGGTCGGCATACAGAATCGCCCGGCCATTGAGGTTACGTGCCGCGCGCCCGATGGTCTGGATCAGCGAGCGCTCGGAACGCAGGAAGCCTTCCTTGTCGGCATCGAGGATCGCTACCAGCGAGACTTCCGGCATGTCCAGACCTTCGCGCAGCAGGTTGATGCCCACCAACACATCGAAAGTGCCGAGGCGCAGGTCGCGGATGATCTCTACGCGCTCCACGGTGTCGATGTCCGAGTGCAGGTAGCGCACGCGCACGCCGTGGTCGGCCAGGTAATCGGTCAAATCCTCGGCCATGCGCTTGGTCAGCGTGGTGACCAGCACTCGCTCTTCCAGAGCGACGCGCTTGGTGATTTCCGACAGCAAGTCGTCGACCTGGGTCAATGCCGGGCGGATCTCTATTTGCGGGTCCACCAGCCCGGTCGGACGCACCACCATGTCAATGACGCGCCCGGCGTGTTCGGCTTCATAGTTGCCGGGGGTCGCCGAGACGAAAATCGTCTGCGGGCTGATGCTTTCCCACTCATCGAAACGCATCGGCCGGTTGTCCAGGGCCGAGGGCAGGCGGAAACCGTACTCGACCAGCGTCTCTTTTCGCGAACGGTCGCCCTTGTACATGGCGCCAACCTGCGGAACGCTGACATGGGACTCGTCGATCACCAGCAAGGCATCCGGCGGCAGGTAGTCATAAAGCGTCGGCGGCGGCGCGCCGGCTTCGCGACCGGACAGATAACGCGAGTAGTTTTCGATGCCGTTGCAGTAACCCAGTTCGAGGATCATCTCCAGATCGAAACGGGTGCGCTGCTCCAGGCGCTGGGCTTCCACCAGCTTGTTGTTGGAACGCAGGTATTCCAGGCGCTCCTGCAACTCGACCTTGATGCCTTCGACCGCGCCCATCAGGGTTTCCCGTGGCGTCACGTAGTGGCTCTTCGGGTAGAAGGTAAAGCGCGGCAGCTTGCGAATGACTTCGCCGGTCAGCGGATCGAATGCCGACAGGCTTTCCACCTCATCGTCGAAGAGCTCGATGCGGATCGCTTCAAAATCGGATTCCGCCGGATGGATATCGATCACATCGCCACGCACGCGAAAGGTCGCACGGGCAAAGTCCATGTCGTTGCGGGTGTATTGCAGGTCGGCCAGGCGTCGCAGCAATTCACGCTGATCGAGCCGGTCGCCGCGATCCACGTGCAGCACCATCTTCAAATAGGTTTCCGGGCTGCCCAGACCGTAGATGCAGGACACCGTGGTGACGATGATCGCGTCCTTGCGCTCAAGCAATGCCTTGGTCGCCGACAAACGCATCTGTTCGATGTGGTCGTTGATCGAGGCGTCCTTCTCGATGAAGGTGTCCGAGGACGGCACGTAGGCTTCAGGCTGGTAGTAGTCGTAGTAGGAAACGAAATATTCCACCGCGTTGTTCGGGAAGAACGCCTTGAACTCGCCGTACAACTGCGCCGCCAGGGTCTTGTTCGGCGCCAGCACCAGGGTCGGGCGCTGCACCTGGGCGATCACGTTGGCGATGCTGAACGTCTTGCCCGAGCCGGTCACACCGAGCAGCGTCTGGTGCGCCAGCCCGGCCTCGATGCCCTCGACCATCAGGCGGATGGCTTCCGGCTGATCGCCGGCAGGCTCGAAACGGGTGACTAGCTGGAATTCAGACATTAAATACCTCTGGATCACTCTTGCCGGCCAAACCGGCATGAACGAGAAAGACCGCAAACGACCGATGTCGCCCGAGGAAAAAACTGGATTGTGCTCAATGTGGAGCCGATTGCCAGCGCTTTCAAGGCAAACGTCCTACATCGCGCAAAACCTTTGCCGACGCCATTCGACTAACGGTCGCAAAATAATCGGAAAAACTTACCTTAAAAGCCGAATCGCCTGTCGCCATTGATCGCGGATGGCCTCTATACTAGCTCCCCGTTTGTGCACCGCTCTAGTGCATTCGGCTGGAGCGCGACACGTCCCTCCACTTTCCATTCAGAGCCGCCGCAATAATGAGCCTGTTCTCCGCTGTCGAAATGGCACCACGCGATCCAATCCTGGGCCTCAACGAAGCATTCAACGCCGATACCCGCACCAACAAAGTCAACCTGGGGGTCGGTGTTTACTGCAACGAGGAGGGGCGAATTCCACTCCTGCGCGCCGTTGTCGAAGCCGAAACCATTCGTGCCGCTCAACACGTTTCCCGTGGCTACTTGCCAATCGACGGCATCGCCGCCTACGACCAGGCTGTGCAGAAATTGCTGTTCGGCAAAGATTCGCCGCTGATCGCCGCCGGCCGTGTGATCACCACCCAGGCCGTTGGCGGTACTGGCGCCCTGAAAATCGGTGCTGACTTCCTCAAGCAACTACTGCCGAACGCCGTTGTGGCGATCAGCGACCCGAGCTGGGAAAACCACCGCGCCCTGTTCGAAACCGCCGGTTTCCCGGTGCAGAACTACCGTTACTACGACGCTGCCACCCACGACGTGAACCGTGCCGGCATGCTGGAAGACCTCAACGCGCTGCCAAACGGCTCGATCATTGTGCTGCACGCCTGCTGCCACAACCCGACCGGCGTGGACCTGAGCCCGGCGGACTGGAAAAACGTGCTGGACGTGGTTAAAGCCAAAGGCCACGTGCCATTCCTCGACATGGCGTATCAAGGTTTCGGCGATGGCATCGACGAAGACGCCGCGGCCGTGCGCCTGTTTGCCGAGTCGGGCCTGACTTTCTTCGCTTCCAGCTCGTTCTCCAAGTCGTTCTCGCTGTACGGCGAGCGCGTGGGTGCCCTGTCGATCGTCAGCGAATCGAAAGAAGAAAGCGCGCGCGTGCTGTCGCAAGTCAAACGCGTGATCCGCACCAACTACTCCAACCCGCCGACCCACGGTGCCAGCGTTGTCGCTGCGGTGCTGAACAGTCCGGAACTGCGCGCCCAGTGGGAAGCCGAACTGGCCGAAATGCGCCTGCGCATTCGTGGCATGCGTACCCAGATGGTCGACCTGCTGGCACAAAAAGCGCCGCAGCGCGATTTCAGCTTCGTCGGTCGTCAGTGCGGCATGTTCTCCTACTCGGGTCTGTCCGTTGAGCAAGTGCACCGCCTGCGCAATGAGTTCGGCATCTACGCCCTGGACACCGGCCGCATCTGCGTGGCCGCACTGAACCAGAGCAACATCAAGGTTGTGACGGACGCGATTGTCCAAGTCATTTGATGACACCTTGAAATGAAAAACGGGAAGCCATGTGACTTCCCGTTTTTTATTTGTCACAGATAATTCTCAATGCAACGACCCAGCCCTCTAAACTCCACACAAGTCAAATGTGGGAGCGGGCTTGCTCGCGAAGACGGCAGCACATTCAATACTTGTACAACCTGACCCACCGCTTTCGCGAGCAAGCCCGCTCCCACAGGATTTATGTACCAAGCATTCCCGAGAACCCACATGAAAAACGATGACCTGCGCGCCGACCGCGATGACCTGGATGACCTGGATCACTTCATCCCCCGCGCCCCGACAAAACGTGGCAACAACCTGGTAATGCAAGTCGCTGCAGGTGTATTCCTCGGCGGCCTGGCCCTGTGGCTGGTGCAATTGGGTGCCACGGCGCTCTACGCCAAACTGATGCTTGGCACGATTACCTTCGGCGGTTAAGCCAGTTCGGTCGCACGCTGGCTGGCAGCGTCGTCGTAGGCGACATACAGCAATTCCGCGACCTGGCTCTTGATCGCTTTAGTGCTTTCCAGGCCCAGGACAAAACCTTCCGCCTTGCCACCCGCGCGGTTCAATGCTTCAGCGGTGCCGGCCTGAGTGATGGCGTCGAACAACTTTTCGGCGTGAGGGCCGACACCTTTGGGCAGGCTGATCTGAGAGATGCTCATGGGTACACCCCATGGTGTAGAGGTGTGAGGGTCAAATGATTCATGGCGCGTACCTTTTCGGCGAATGGCCGGCAGCGCGTGTCACCACTTCCGGGCGGCCATGGTAGACCTCTGGGGCGATCCTGGTAACCGCCAATCGCCGCCAAACCACCGTCCGTCCCGATGATTCACTCAAATTGTTATTCGATGCTTGACTTCTCTTTTTGAATCAGTAAGATACGCGCCATTCCGCGATAGCTCAGTTGGTAGAGCAAGTGACTGTTAATCACTGGGTCCCTGGTTCGAGTCCAGGTCGTGGAGCCAGACAGCAACATCGAAGAGCCCCTGAATCGAAAGATCCAGGGGCTTTTTTGTGGCCGATTGAAAAGCCAACTCCTGAAAAGCAAAAAGCCGATCTGTCTATTCAACAGATCGGCCCTTTTCAGTTGCCGTGAACGTCAGACGTGTTCACTGCTTTTGACGTGCACCGCCCGTGGTTCTGCCACGCCGTGTTCCGAATCCAGCACCGGAATCTCCTTGCCGTCGCAATCGTGCAGTTTACCGTCGCTGAAATAGTCCCCTTCACGCAACGCCGCCAGATCCTGATAACGCAGCACCCGCTCGGTACCGGCCGCAAAGACCGATTGCTGGTCGGAGTTACCGGCAGTGAGATGGTTGAAGGTCAGGTTCAGCACGATGGCCATGATCGCCGAAGAGCTGATGCCCGAATGGAAAATGGTCGCGAACCAGCTTGGGAAGTGATCGTAGAAGTTCGGCGCCGCGATCGGGATCATGCCGAAGCCGATGGAGGTGGCGACAATGATCAGATTGACGTTGTTGCGGTAGTCGACCTTGGACAGGGTCCGAATGCCGCTGGCCGCAACGGTGCCAAACAGCACGATGCCGGCGCCACCCAGTACGGAGGTCGGCACGGCGGCGATGACCCGGCCCATGAATGGCAGCAGGCCGAGGATCACCAGGAACAGACCGCCGGTTGCCACCACATAGCGGCTCTTGATGCCGGTGACCGCCACCAGCCCGACGTTCTGGGCAAAGGCGCTTTGGGTGAAGGAACCGAAAATCGGCGCGAACATGCTCGACAGCATGTCGGCGCGCAGACCGTTGCCCAGGCGCTTGGAGTCAACCTTGGTGCCGATGATCTCACCGACGGCAAGGATATCCGCCGAAGTCTCCACCAGCGTCACCATCACCACGATGCACATCGACAGGATCGCAGCGAAGTGGAAGGTCGGCATACCGAAGTGGAACGGCGTCGGGAAGCCGAACATCGGGCCTTGGGTCACGGATGAGAAATCCGCCATGCCGAGGAACACCGCGATGATCGTGCCGATGACCATGGCCAGCAGAATCGACAGACGGGAGATGGTCGCACTGCCGATTTTGCTCAGCAGCAGCACCAGCACCAGTGTCACCGCCGCCAGGCCGATATTCGCCATGCTGCCGAAGTCCGGTGCGTGACTGTTGCCGCCCATGGCCCAGCGCGCGGCTACCGGCATCAGCGTCAGGCCGATGGTGGTAATCACGATGCCGGTCACCAGCGGCGGGAAGAACCTGGTGATGCGCGAGAACACCGGGGTTATCAGCAACCCGATCAGGGACGCCGCTATGACCGCGCCCAGCACCGACTGAAACCCGCCCTCCCCGCCGCTGCTGACAATCGCCACCATGGTCGCGACGCCAGAGAAGGACACGCCCTGCACCAGCGGCAACTGACAACCAAAAAACGGTAAACCCAGGGTTTGCAGCAGCGTTGCCAGCCCCCCCGCAAACAATGAAGCAGCAATCAACAAACCGATGTCCGCCGGCGAGAGCCCGGCCGCCTGGCCGATGATCAATGGCACCGCGACGATACCGCCATACATGGTCAGAACATGTTGCAGGCCATAAGCCATATTCGCGCCGATCCCAAGATTTTCGTCCTCGGGCCGTTGGTGTGAAACATGGGGCGTTTTCATGGTAGGGGGTTCCCTGGTTTTTGTTATGCGCACACTGTATGCAATAGTCAGGACAAATGTCTATAGAGTTGTATACAACTTATCAGTCACGAAATGGATACCTGTCCATTTCCCCTGGTTGCCACAAGCGCAGCCCCCGCCTGAAACCTTGAAACACATCCCTTCCCGGGCAACCCCTGTTGCTGACTAGTCTTTTCGGCTCCTGGCGCTCATCAGCAAAGCCACCTCTTTCACATACATATAAAGTATGCATAATGAAGTCATTCGAGATTCAGTTCCACAAGGCAAAGAACGCAGCCAACAAACTCAAGCACCAAGGCATCAGCCTCGCAGAGACCGAACCGGTATTCCATGACGAACGAGCGCTGACCCTCGAGGACAACCACCATGATGAACAACGCTGGATCACCATGGGGCTGGATGCCAAAGGCCGTTTGCTGGTCGTCGCGTACACCTGGCGCGATCCGAATTTCGTTCGAATCATTTCCGCGCGCATCGCCACCAAAAGCGAACGCCGTCAGTACCTGGAGGCATGACCGATGAAAGACCAATACGATTTCAGTAACGCCAAACGCGGGGCCGTGGCGCCCGCCAAAGGCAAGACCCGCATTACCATCATGCTCGATGACGCCGTCATCGAAGCCGCCCGGGCACTGGCAGAAAACGAGGGGTACGGCTACCAGACGGCGATCAACAATACGTTGCGCCGAGCCCTGCTCAACGAAGCCAAGCCTGCACAGCTAAAACCAACAATCACCCCTGCCGAACTCAAGGGCCTGGAGCAGAAACTGGCAGAGGCCTTGAGTGAAATTCAGCGGGTGATGGAGCCGGGAGTTCGGCCCTGAAACGTAAAGGGCTGATCGATCGGATCAGCCCTTGGCGATGTGACGTATTCGATCGGCCTACTATTGCGGCGCTGCGATCAAGCGTTCCAGGGTCCGCACCAACTGCGCCTGTTCCGGTACGCGAATGCCGAACTCGCTGTCCAGCAAGCCAATCAATTCCTGCACATCCCTCACCTCTCGCCGCTCGCTGTCATGGCCAATCCGGTGAATCGCGAAGCTGCCGTTATTGAGCGTACGGCGCCACCCCTCCCCGGTGCGCGCCACCATCAGTTGTTTGGCGAAAGTCGACTCAGGGTGGGTCGAGACGTACCAGTTGCCCACGGCAAAATCGATGTCTTCCTGGCGTTGCAGGTCGAAGATGTACATCGCTCGCCATTCACCCGCAACATTGGCGCGCAGGGTAAAGCCGTCGACGTGCAGGTCGATGCGATACGGCTCGTGAGGAGTGAGTTGTTCGGCGCGGGAATCGAGCAACAGTGGCGCGGTCGGCACCATGCCACCGAAGCCGACGTCGGTGATGTAGCGTACGTCGTCGATGATGACCAGGCTCAGGCGATGGGTCCGGGCAGTCCAGGCCCCCTCCGGCTGGCCCATCACCACCCGGCCACTGATGGCACGGGCGTCGAAACCCAACGATTGAAGCAAGGCCAGGAACAGATTGTTGAGTTCGTAGCAGTAGCCGCCACGACCATCGTGCAAGACCTTCTGTTCGATGGACGGCAAGTCGATCAGCACCGGTTCGCCGGATAATGTGGTGAGGTTTTCAAACGGAAAAGCGCCGGTATGGCGCAGTTGCAGTTGGCGCAAGGTGTCCAGGGTCGGTGCCGGGGGCGCATCGAAGCCCAGGCGTTGCAGATACAAAGCACGGTCAGTCAGGCGTGGCTCGCTCATCGTTCAATCCTTTTGCACGCAAGCGGCGGATTGCTCCGCCAGTGGCCGCTATGTATACGGGATCAGGCACTGCCGCCGACAATTGATTTAGCCAATCACCCGGCATGAAAAACTCAACGCGGCTTGTGCGAATCCAACTGCGCCCCCTTCGCACCAACATCAGGTAACGACTCATCCCAGGAGACGACCATGATGAACATCAGAATGACTTCGCTGCTCTTGGCGGGATTGTTGTCGGCAACGCCCCTGGCTGCGTTTGCGGCGTCCGGCGATGGCGCTGGCACGACCAACACGACATCGGGCGCAACCCGCAACTCAACCATGCTGCCAGACAACAAAAGGCCCAGCGCCCCTTCGGGCGACTACAGCCGCGGTCAAGGCTCCAGCTCGTCAATCGGCACCACCGGCGTCAATGGTCCGGGCAGTGGCGCGGGCGGTGGCACCGGCGCCCCCGGCGGCGGAACCGGTGGCGCCGGTGGCGGGACGGGCAGCTGGACAGGCAAAAGCAGCCAATGACAGGCAGTCGTTGGCTGCTTCTTGTCGTCTGCGGTCTACATCGGCTGGACCGCCGGCGGGTTCCATTTGCCATTCAGCGCCTCGGCTTTCGGGCCGTACAAGCGCATGGTCAGGTTGAACGGCCCCTTGGGCGCCGGCAGCCAGTTGGCCTCAAGATCCTTGCCGGGGCTTTCGTTCTGGAAATAGAGGTCCAGCGAGCCATCGGCGTTGCCCTTGAACGGCATCCAGCTACTGACCGCAAAACGATTGAGTGAATTGGCGATCTGGAAGCCTTCCGGGTCATACAGGGTGATCGACCAGAAGGCGTTCACCGGCGGCGTCTCACCCTTGTTGAAATGCAGCACGTATTTGTTTGCTCCGTCGAGCGGCTTGCCGTTGCTGTCGCCGATGTTCAACGGATAAATCGCATCCTCGGGCAGGTTGGCACCGAGTCCCACCTGCGTAACGATGGCGCGCTTGAGGTAGTAGTTGCCATAGACGCCCATGGTGTCGGTGTTCATCGACCAGCCATTGACCTCCCGCGCCAGGGTCGGCACTTTCCAGGTCATCAGCGCCTGCGCATCCTGGGGCACCGTTTGTAGCGCGGCCTGGATTTGCGGATCCAGCGCGTCCATGTCGAACGGCTTGCCAGCTTCGATTCCAAGACGCTTGATCTGCGACAGCATGGGCTGGTCGGTGCTGTGCGGCGGGTTCACCTTCAGCAGGTCGGCAGCGTAGGTGAAGTAGTTGGCAGCCGACATGGAGTCGACCTGAATCTTCGGCGGCGTCTTCATGTCCACCGCCGGGTCGATTTTCACGGTGACGGCTTCAGGCTCCTTACCCAACCGGGACAACGGCGTCACCGTGTAGCCAGCCTGGATCTTGTGCACCGCCGCGTAATCCGCCGCACCGTCCGTCTTGGTACGGCCGATGACCCAGACAAACGGGGTTGGCGCCGGCAGGTGATTCATCCCGGCGGGCACGGTGCCGGACCACCCCGGCGGCGTCACCAGGAATTGCCCGGCCTCGGTGCCCGTGGTGCGCCAGCCCGGCGAAGCGAACACATCCGTCCACATATCGAGCATCGGCAACAGGTAGAAACGCCCTTCGGTATCCGGCGCGGCGATCACCAGCGGTTCGTTGGTCAAGTCCAGCCAGGCAATCGAATACAGTGTGTCGAAGTTAGAGCGCACCACCCCTTTGAATTCGGCAGGCGGGTACTGCGGCACACTCACAAACATGTTCATCGGGCCTTTGCCGAACTCCTTGCCCGGCTCGATGTTGGTGAATTGCTTGCGGGTAATGTCCATGCTCAACAGCGGGTAAAAATAGATGTAGGCATCCACGCCGATCGCATGAGCTTCTTCGGCGGTGATTTTCGATTGCGCGTGGCTGGCCAGCGGGAAAATGGCAGCCGCTGCGACGGTCAAAGCAACAGCTGTCAATGTTTGAGGTATCAACATGTTGGCGATCGTCCGTACGAAGGGGAGTCTGCCGGATTCGACAGAACTTACGAAACTCTAGACGATCAATTCCGCCAGGCCCGAGAGACGGACAACCGGCAGGAGGAACACTTCAGCGATCGGAACGCATCAACGCCTCGACACCGCCGGCCATCGACAACGTTGCCACACGGTTTCGCCCCGAATGCTTGGCTTGATACAACGCCGCATCCGCCCGCTCGACAAACACGTTCATGCTGTCACGCCCCGACGGCACGAACGAATAGCAACCCAGGCTGACCGTCACGTAACCGTTGGGCGAGCCGGTGTGACTGATGCTCTTGTCGATGACGCTGCGGCGGATCTGCTCGGCAATCGTCATGGCGCCGTGGATGTCGGTGTCGGGCAGCAGCACCGCAAACTCTTCACCGCCGTAACGCACCGCCAGATCGGCCTTGCGGTGGCAGCAACTCTTCAGCGCGCGTGCCACTTCGGCCAGGCAGTGATCCCCCACCACGTGGCCGTAGGTGTCGTTGTAGCGCTTGAAGTAATCGATATCGAGCATGATCAGGCTCAAGGGGCTCGCCTGCCGGGCGCCGCGCCCGAACTCGACGTCCAGCGCCCGCTCGAACAAGCGGCGGTTGGCCAGCCCGGTCAGGCTGTCGTGGGTGGCGATCAGTTCCAGCGCTTCCTGGGCCCTGCGCAAATCCGACTCGACCCGCTCGCCCACACGCACCTGATGAATGAATACCCAACCGAACAACCCCACGCCCACTAACACCAGGGCAACGATGAGACTGGAGCGAAACGCCGTGTCATACCAGCCCGCGAGAATGGAATCGGTGGACGACGCGGCGGTGACCACCAGCGGATACGCCTCCAGCTGTCGGTAACCGTACATGCGTGTCACACCATCGATGATGGACGTGAACGTCGCATTGCCGGAGGTGGCCAGTGGCAGCGACTTCTGGAAAATCTCGCTCTGGGCCAGCGACGTGCCGATCTGCGCCTCTACAAAAGGTCGACGCGCCAATAGCGTGCCATCGGTCAAGCCGAGAAACATCGAGCCGTTGTCGTCGAGGCTGAAGCTTTTGAAGAACTGGTCGAAGTACGACATCTTGATGCCGGCCAGCAATACGCCCTGGAAATGGCCGTTCCTGTCGTTGACCCGTTTGGAAATCGGAATGATCCACTCACCGTTTTCCCGACTGCGGATAGCCGGGCCGATATGCGCCACCGACGATACGTTCTGCTGGTGATACTTGAAGTACTCGCGATCCGCGACGCCGGGCCCCCGGGGCAGGTTTTCAAAAGAGGTCACCACCCACTGGCCCTTCTGGTCGAACAGCAGGATGCCGTGCAGTTGATCCAGGGCCAGCACTCGCCGGGCGAAGGTCTGCTGCAAGCGCGGCAGTTGATCCGGGCCGAAACCGTCGACTTGAATCCAGTCCACCAGGCTGGTCAGCACCAGGTCGGCCTTCATGAAGGTGTCTTCGGCTTGCTGCGCCATGGCCCGCGTCAGGTTCGAAGACGCCACTTGCGCCAGGCTCAGGTCATGGCGACGGGACTGTTCCAGTTGCAGGTAGAGCAAACCGCACAGGCACAGGCACACCGTGGCAATGAACAGTACCGCGGCCTTGCGCAGCGGCAGACGTTTCAATGCGACGCCTGGGGCGTGGTCCGGGTCGTTAAAGCGTGTGGGCAAAAGTTCATCCTGTCGGGGCAAGGCATGGGCAACGACCCAAAGCCCTCAGTCTTCTTGGGGCCTAGTTTACGGGGTTATCCATGACAAATGGGCGATCACTTGCCCGGTGGTTACACTTGCCCGGTGGTGCTGCAAACATGACCCAGGGCAGCACTGCCTGCGCGCCAACGAGCTACGATTAGAATGACATCAATACAGGGAATCGACATGAGCAAGGCAGACGAGCTCGCGGCAAAATTGAAACAAACACGGCTTGCCGGCGCGGATCAGGCGATCGATACCTGGCCGGGCCAGGTCTACGAACTGTATCACCGGATAGAGGGCTGGCTGCAGCCCTTGACCGAAGTTGGCCTGGTCCTGCGGCGCAACCCCACCCATGTGATCGAGATTTGCCCGACCCGGGGCACTTACCGCTATGCCATCGACCAGCTGGTAATCTCCGGAAACGCCCACAGCCTTACCTTTGACCCGGTTGCGCGCTTCACAGCCGATGGCGAGGGACGGATCGAAATTCACTCACAAACCAACGAGTTCGCCCTGTTGCGCACCGTGGACGAACGCGGTGAAACACACTGGTGGCTACAAACGATCGAACAGGCCACAGCGCAGCTGGACGCGGTGGCGCTGACGGAAACCGATCTGCTGGCAGTGGTGCAGCAAGGATTGGCGCTTTAGGGAGTTTGCCGAACGGCCTGGTAATACCTGTAGGAGCGAGCTTGCTCGCGATGGTCGTTAACGATGACGCGTGCTTACTGACTAAACGCAGCGCTCTCGAGTCCATCGCGAGCAAGCTCGCTCCTACAGTATTAGCCCATGGGCGTCCGTTTTCAGCATTAGCCCATAGCCGCCCGTTTTCAGCATTACGCTCCATAGGCGCCCGTTTCCAGTCTTCCGTTATAGCTTGTTCTGCCCTGTCACCATCAGCGGTATCTCTGCACGACGCAAGTCCAGGGCCGGCAACTTCACAGGCTGACTCAAGCCCTGCAACACCCTGGCATCGTAATCATAAATGTCGGGCTTGAATGTCACCCGCCCGTCAACGCTCAGGTCCACGGTCCAATAGGCCAACAGCACCGGCACTTTCACCGGTAGCACGATGTTCTCGGTCCTGCCATTGGCCAACTGCTTCTGAATGCCGGCGCTGTTCCAGCGCACCGGGTCGTTGAACAACAACTCGACCAGTTGCAACGGGTTTTCCACGCGGATGCAGCCTGAACTGGTGGCCCGAACCGTTTTCGCAAACAGTTCGCGGTGCGGCGTGTCATGCAGGTAAATCGCATAGTCGTTGGGGAAGCGGATCACCACCTGCCCCAGCGAGCTGTCAGGCCCGGCATCCTGACGCAGGTGGATGCCTCGCGGGTTACTCCAGTCAACGCTCGACGGATCGAGCTCATTGCCTTCGCGATCGAACACGCGAATCCGGTTGGCCGCCAGATAACCCGGATCGTTCTGGACTTTCGGAATCACATCCTGCTTGAGGATGGTCGGCGGCACGGTCCAGGTCGGGTTGAACGTGACGTAGGTGATTTCGGCCTGGAACACCGGCGTACTGCGCACCGGTTTACCGACTTGCACCCGCGAACGCCAGATCGGCAGGCCGTCGCGGTACATCGCCACCTTGTATCCGGCGATATCAACGATCACGAACGTGCCCTGAAGCTTGTACAACAGCCAGCGGGCACGCTCCATGTTGACCCGCACCTGATCGATCCGCGCCTCGACCGGCACGTTCAGCGCCGCCAGCGTCGCCGCCCCCGCCACGCCATCGGCTCCCAGGTATTGCTCGGCCTGGTATTTCTTCACCGCGGCAACGACCTTGTCGTCGTAACCGGTTTTTTTCGACAGGTGCGGGTTCAGGTAACCGCCCGCCACCAGGCGCGCACGCAATTGGGCGACAGCCACCCCGTCCATGCCGGGCTTGAGCGATTGCCCTTCGGTGACTTTCGGCCAGCCGCCCGCATCACGGACCTGGCGCAACCGGGCCAGGCCTTCACGCAAGTTGCGGTAAATCTCTTCCTGAGGAGGCGCCTCGGCGAATGCGCGTGCCACGTCATGGGTATCGAGGGCGGCGAACAGGTTGTTCATGTCCTCGCGGGCGCCGCCGGCTGGGTCGAAGTTCCAGTGAATGTCCAGCCGCGACGGATCGACCTTGCCCCGTCGCAGTTGCAGCAGTGCGGTGATGAACGTGCGGGTGGCCGCCATGTCGAACATCGCCCGTTGCGCCGTGGAAGGCGCGGCGGCCATCAGCGATTGATGGGCCTGGGCGAGTTCGGAGATGCGGAAATCCGCCGGATTCAGGCCGTCGATCCGGGTGTCTTCGAGGCTCTTGAGTAACTGGGCCACATCACGGTCGTCCGTCCACGCCGCGCGATAGTTGCGATGCATATAGAAATCCAGCACCACCCGGCTGACATCCACACGCTGATGGCGCCTGGACGTGAGCAACGGCGGAAAGGCCGAACGCAGCGGTTCCAGCGTCGCCTGAATCGCCTGGCCGACCACGTCGTCGGGGGCCGCGGCATCGATTGTGCTGCTCGCCGCAGATACCGGCTCAATCGGCGAAGTTTGCCCAATCGCCGCACCGCTGATCAGAAAGCCCATAAAAAATATGCGGCTTATGACGAATGACCTTGTTAACTGCACCATGGATAATCCTTAATCCCCCGTTTCAAGCGGCCAACTTTCCGCTCGCTGCTAGACTCGAAATTATCATGATGAGACCCGACTATGGCGCTAAACCGCTTTGGCCTTTTATTTGCCATTTTACTGACGTGCCTTTCAGTAACGTCAGCCTACGCCGATTCGCTTGAAAACGCGCTGGTCAAAGCAGCGCCAGGCGCCGACGCCAAAGTGATTGCCCTGGCCGTTCGCGCCACTCAATGCAGCCGCGCCCAGGGTATCGCCCCAGCCCAAAGGCTGGCAGTGATCGATTATTCCCTGCCCTCGACCGAACAACGCCTGTGGGTATTCGACCTTAAACGACGCAAGTTGCTGTTTCACGAACTAGTCGCCCATGGCCGCAACAGCGGCGAAAACATGGCCACGCTGTTCTCCAACCGCAACGAAAGCCATGCCACCAGCCTCGGCCTGTTCCGCACACAAGAGAGCTACCTCGGCCAGAACGGTTACTCGCTGCGCATGGAAGGCCTGGAGCCCGGCTTCAACGATAACGCCTATGACCGGGCCATCGTCATCCACGGCGCGCCCTATGTCAGCCCGGTGCTGGCCCGCGCCAACGGGCGGATCGGCCGCAGCCTGGGTTGCCCGGCCGTGAGACCGGCGATTGCCCATCGGCTGATCGATTCGATGAAGGACGGGCAGTTGTTGTTTTCCTACTACCCGGACCAGCGCTGGTTGAAATCGTCTTCCTACATCAACTGCGGCAGCGACACTGTGGCCTCAAGGGAAAAGTCCACTTCACGCCAGTAAGCAACGCCCCCACCTGTCAAAACTGTAATCCCCGCCTCAGCCTGCTGAAAGGCACCGCCCGCTAGCCTCGTCGACAAGTTCAACAGGCTGACGGGCGGAACACACGGCATGCACTCCCACACTTCAAGACGCACCTTCGTCAAAGGGCTGGCCATCGGCGGGCTCTTCGGCGGCCTCGGGTTATGGCGCACGCCGGTCTGGGCGCTCAGCAGCCCAGGCGAACCGCAGGTGTTGGCCGATAACGATTTCGACCTGCTCATCGGCGAATCCCCGGTCAACTTCACCGGGCAGCCACGCACCGCGATGACCATCAACGGCGGCATTCCCGGCCCGCTGCTGCGCTGGCGTGAAGGCGATACGGTGACGCTGCGGGTGCGCAACAAGCTCAAGGACAGCACGTCGATTCACTGGCACGGCATCCTGCTGCCAGCCAACATGGACGGCGTGCCGGGGCTGAGCTTCAAGGGCATCGAGCCGGGCGGCCTGTACGTCTACCAGTTCATCGTGCGGCAGAACGGCACCTACTGGTATCACAGCCATTCGGGGCTTCAGGAGCAATCCGGCGTCTACGGTCCGCTGGTGATCGACGCCAAGGACCCGGAGCCATTCCAGTACGACCGCGACTACGTGGTGATGCTCAGCGACTGGACCGACGAAGACCCGGTCGGCCTGATGAAGACCCTGAAAAAACAGTCCGATTACTACAACTTCAACAAACGCACCGTGGGCGACTTCATCCACGACGTCAGCGAAAAAGGCTGGGGGCCGACCGTCGCCGATCGCAAAATGTGGGCCGGGATGAAGATGAACCCCACTGACCTGGCGGACGTCGGCGGCGCCACTTACACCTACCTGTTGAACGGCCAGGCACCGGACACGAACTGGACCGGAGTGTTCCGCCCGGGGGAAAAGCTACGGCTGCGCTTCATCAACGGCTCGGCCATGACCTACTTCGACGTGCGCATCCCCGGCCTGAAAATGACCGTGGTCGCCGCCGATGGCCTGCACGTCAAACCGGTGAGCGTCGACGAGTTTCGCATTGCCGTGGCGGAAACCTTCGACGTCATCGTCGAACCGACCGAAGCGGCCTACACCCTGTTCGCCCAGGCGATGGATCGCACCGGCTACGCACGGGGCACCCTGGCGGTGAAGACCGGACAGGTTGCGCCGCTGCCACCACTGGACCCGCGCCCCCTGGTGACCATGGATGACATGGGCATGGGCGGCATGGACCACGGCAGCATGGCGGGCATGGATCACAGCACCATGGCCATGGGCGACATGCCCGGCATGCAGGCCCACCCTGCCTCGGAAAGCGACAACCCGCTGGTGGACATGCAAGCCATGTCCACCTCGCCGAAACTCGACGACCCCGGCATGGGCCTGCGCAACAACGGTCGTCGCGTCCTCACCTATTCCGACCTGCGCAGCACCTTCGACGACCCCGACGGCCGCGAGCCCGGCCGCACCCTGGAACTGCACCTGACCGGGCACATGGAAAAATTCGCCTGGTCGTTCAACGGCGTGAAGTTCTCCGATGCACAGCCGCTGCGCCTCAAGTACGGCGAGCGACTGCGGATCGTGCTGGTCAACGACACGATGATGATGCACCCCATCCACCTGCATGGAATGTGGAGCGACCTCGAGGACGAGAACGGCCAGTTCATGGTGCGCAAACACACCATCGACATGCCACCGGGTTCCCGGCGCAGCTATCGGGTCACTGCCGATGCGCTCGGCCGCTGGGCCTATCACTGCCATCTCCTGTACCACATGGAAATGGGCATGTTCCGTGAAGTTCGCGTGGAAGAATGAGGCGCACCCCATGATTCGATTCACCCCGTTTTTTTTCGCCCTCGCGACCTCGACGGCGATGGCCGCCAGCGATGACATGCAAGGCATGGATCACAGCCAGATGGACCACAGCCAGATGCAAGGCATGGATCATAGCCAGATGGATCACAGCCAGATGCAAAGCATGGACGAAGGCCAGATGCAGCCCGCCGCGCCCAGTGAAAGTCGCACGCCGATTCCGCGGCTGACCGATGCCGATCGCGCTGCGGTGTATGCCGATCCCGCCGGTCACCACGTACATGACAACACGCTCAATTCGTTTTTCCTCGCCGACAAACTGGAATGGCAGGACGCCGACGATGGCAGCACCCTGGCCTGGGATTTGTCCGGTTGGGTCGGCGGTGACATTGATCGCCTGTGGCTGCGCTCCGAAGGCGAACGCAGCAACGGCGTGACCGAAGACGCGGAAATCCAGGCCCTGTGGGGCCACGCCATTTCCCCCTGGTGGGACGTCGTCAGCGGCGTGCGCCAGGACTTCAAGCCCGGCGCCCCGCAAACCTGGGCCGCGCTCGGCGTGCAAGGCATGGCGCTGTACAACTTCGAAGCCGAAGCCACAGCCTTCATTGGCGAAGGCGGCCAGAGCGCCTTGCGGCTGGAAGGCGACTACGACATCCTGCTGACCAATCGGCTGATCCTGCAGCCGACCGTCGAACTCAACGCCTACGGTAAAAACGATCCGCAACGAGGCATCGGCGCGGGGCTGTCCAACACCGAAGCCGGCCTGCGCCTGCGCTACGAAATCCGCCGGGAAATCGCACCCTACCTCGGCGTCACCTGGAACCGCACCTACGGCAACACCGCCGACTTTGCCAACGACGAAGGCGAGGACCGCAGCGAAGCACGCCTGGTGCTCGGCATTCGGCTGTGGTTCTGAACAGATTCACCTCAAACCAACAACAACCGCTTCAAGCGGTAAAGGACCTTGCATGCGCCTCATCAAACCCACCACCGTCGCCATCGCGCTGATCACTGGCCTGCTCATGAGCAGCCTCGCTCAAGCGCATCCCAAACTGCTCTCCTCCACTCCGGCGGAAGGCGTCGAAGGTGCGTCACCCGACAAGATCGAACTGCACTTTTCCGAAAACCTCGTCACTCAGTTTTCCGGCGCAAAACTGCTGATGACCGAAATGTCCGGCATGGCCCACGCCCCGATGCCGGTCAAGGCCAAAGTCAGCGGCGGCAGTGATCCGAAGACCATGTTCATCATGCCGACAGCACCCTTGACTGCCGGCACTTACAAGGTCGAATGGCGCGCGGTGTCGTCGGACACCCACCCGATCACCGGCAACGTCACGTTCAAAGTGAAATGATCGATGAGCGAATCGGCCAACGTCGTGCTGCGGTTTGTGTTGTATGTGGATTTGATGCTGTTGTTTGGCGTGGCGTTGTTCGGGCTTTTCAGCTTTAAAGGACAGGAACGGCTATCCGGGACGGTGCTGCCGTTTCGCCGATTGTTGACGGGAACAGCCGGGCTCGGCGCGCTGCTGTCCTTCGCTGGCATGGTACTGATGGTCCGCGCCATGAGCGGCGAATCAGACATTGCCGAGTTGCGCCCTCACATCGAGATGATGCTGCTGGAGACAGACGTCGGATTGGCCTGGGCCGTGCGGATGATTGCATTGACGGTCGCGGGATTGGCCTTGATGCTCAACCCGCGCGCCCCCGGCATCAGCCTGGTGATCGCCGCCACTGCCGGCGGCATCGCCCTCGCCAGCCTGGCCTGGAGCGGGCATGGCGCCATGGACGAAGGCGGTCGCCGTTTCTGGCACTTTGCAGCGGACATCCTGCACCTGTTGGCGGCGGGCGCCTGGCTCGGCGCGTTGCTGGCGTTTGCCCTGATGGCTAAAACTCGCGCCCTGCAATCGCCAGCAAACATTCGCTTGCTGGCTCGCGCAGTCAGGCGATTTGAACTTGTTGGTGCCTTGATCGTTGTGATCATCACCGTGACGGGCGTGGTGAACTACCTGTTCATCGTAGGACCGAAACTCGATGAGGTTTTATTCGGCCACTACGGAATTTTGCTGGCGATCAAAGTGCTGCTGTTTGCCGGGATGCTGGTGCTGGCGGCATTGAACCGCTTTCATCTTGGGCCCCTGCTGGAGCGGTCGTTGCGAGAGGGCCAATATCGCGTGGCGGCCCTTGCCCTTCGGCGCAGCGTGGTAGTCGAGATGGCTGCTGCGGTATTGATTGTGGGGTTGGTGGCATGGTTGGGGACATTGAGCCCGGAAGGGGAATGAGCAATCTTCAGGGGGACGTTGATTTTTCACACCGGTGAAAGATTCACTACACTCCCCCGCTTCAACCCCACACCAGCACAAAAGCCCGATAACAATGAAAAACAGCACAAGAGCAATGATGCTCGGCGGCCTGCTCGCACTCTCCCTTGGCGTCCAGGCAGAACCTTCGCATCTGGACAGCGTCATGCAACAGGGACAACTGCGCGTTTGCACCACCGGCGACTACAAGCCCTACACCTTCAAAGCCGAGAACGGCGAGTATTCCGGCATCGACATCGCCATGGCCCGCACCCTGGCCGAAAGCCTGGGCGTCAAGGTCGAGTGGGTGCCCACCACCTGGAAAACCCTGATGCCCGACATGCTCGCCGGCAAGTGCGACATCGCCATGGGCGGCATCTCGGTCACCCTGGAACGGCAGAAAAAAGCCTTCTTCAGCACCGCCCTGGACGTCGACGGCAAAATCCCGCTGGTGCGCTGCGAAGACCAGGCGCTGTACCAGACCGTCGACCAGATCAACCAGCCCTCGGTTCGCCTGGTCGAACCTGCCGGCGGCACCAACGAGGCGTTCGTCCACGCCTACCTGCCCCTGGCGCAATTGCAGCTTCGCGACAACATCAGCATTTTTCAGCAACTGCTGGATAAAAAAGCCGACGTGATGATCACCGATGCATCGGAGGCGCTGTATCAGCAGAAGCTCAAACCGGGTCTGTGCGCAGTCAACCCGACGCACTACATGCAATACGGCGAAAAAGCCTACCTGCTGCCCCGGGACGACATCACCTGGAAACAGTACGTCGACCAGTGGCTGCACCTGGCCAAGGCTACGGGCAACTACCAGAAGATTCTGCGGCAGTGGCTGGCCGTGCCCGGCGCGAAATAACCGATCGTTGTTTCCCGCACAAAAAAGGGCGCTCCCAGAGGAGCGCCCTTCTTCATTGCGGTTCCCGTATCAGTCGTCGTGCAGCAAACCCGAGCCGTATTCGCCGAAGCTATTGCCGAGCGCACTGCCATGGAAATTCATCTTGCCGGGGTTGCTGCTGGTCGGCCCCGGACCAAAGCCGGCTGGCTGCACGGAGTCGACCGAATAATCGCTACGGGAGCTCACGCCCGAACAGGCGCTCAACAACAAAGCACCGGCGATCAGCGAAACTTTGACGAGGTTTGCGATCATTTTTCTACTCCTGTGGATTGAGGCGCGGGGACATGACATTTGGCGGTCATCCTATGCCTCGTCTGTGCCGGGGATCATGAAATTTTGTGGGGCGACAGCGTTGGTTCAGGAAACGTGTGCACCTGGCGATATTTCACCCCCACTGCCTTGCGGATCGACATTGTCCAATGTTCGATTCACTAACAACTCCCCCACCACAGCCAGTTGCTGAATCGACAACGCCAGACTGAAGACCACTACACCCCCGAACAGATTGAAAACGAGAGGTAAAGGTTCCAGCACCGTGACACCCTTCCCCCCATAGCTTAAAATCCGCGCCTTTAAGCGACCTATCAACATGCCTCGTTCGGTGCCCTGTACACAGTTGTCCGACACCTGGTTGCTGGTAGAGCCTGATGGCCCACTTTACATGAGCGGTAATGCAGTTCATGTGTTCGGTGGCCGGTTCCCTGAGGATTACCAATCGGTTGGCATATGGCATCCCCCCCTCTGCACGTGATGCCAAGTAGCAAACAACAACTCTACAAGCCTGTAAGTCCAGGCAGGACGCGTTAGCAGCATGCGTCATCGCACAATCGAATGATCAGGATGAGGCTCAAGGTGAATAATAAAACCGTCTCAGTAAGCTTGGTGGTACCCGTTTATAAAAGCGCTAGTACGCTCCCGCAATTTTACGAACGCGCGCGCGCGACTCTTGATCAGATTTGCGACGACTGGGAGATTATTCTTGTCGATGACGCGAGCCCGGACCAGACGTGGCTTGCAGCTCTGGCACTTCACGAACAAGACCGCAGAGTCAAAGTCGTTCGCTTCGCGAAGAACAAGGGGCAACAACATGCCACGCTGTGCGGCATCGGCTATGCCTGCAAACGCTTTGTCGTGACAATCGACGATGACCTTCAGTGTTTCCCCGAAGACCTCCCACTGTTTATTGATCAACTTCAAGCCGGCAAGCATGTCGTCATCGGAAAGATCCCGATGGCTGAAAAACAGCACAGCGCCTGGCGCAACATTGCTTCGCGCATCAACCAGAAACTGGTTAGCAAGGTCATGGGCAAACCGACCGGTTTCAGCCTCTCGAGCTACAGGGCCATGAGTCAACAGGTGGCAAAACAGCTCGTCAGGTATCAGGGTTCCCACCCACATATCGCCGCGATGCTTTTTAATTCGGTGCCCGTCAGCATGATGGCGAACGTGAGCATTCGCCACGCGCCGCGCGCCGATGGCGGCCCGAGCACTTACACCCTTGGCAAGATGTTCAAAACGCTTTCGTTCCTTATCGTCAATTATTCCCTGTTGCCACTTCGCTATGTGTCGATCTGGGGCTTTTTGGTCAGCGCGTCGAGCATTTTTTTCGCCATGTATGTTCTGCTGCGCACCCTCCTGACCGATCATGTAGTACCAGGCTGGGCATCGCTGGCGATCTTGCTGTCATTCCTCGCCGGTAACATCCTTCTGGCACTGGGTGTGCAAGGCGAGTACCTCGGAAGACTGGTCGAAAATGCAACCCACCTTAGTCAGTTCCCCATTATTGAAGAGCATGTGGAGTAATGATGACATCCGCTTACCGCGTCGTGGATTACTTCCCTGCTGAACACATTTTAAACGATGGGGTCTTTGCACACCTCGACGAAATCGATGCGCAAACACCTGGCGCACTGGTGTACTGTCAGAACTTGCACTATTTGCAAAAAGCCTTGGCTACACCCAACGTCGCGTGTGCCCTGTGCCCCGAAAGTTTGAAAAATGAAGAATTAGCGACTGAAAAATCAATTGTGTTCTGTGCCGACCCACGCGCTTCTTTTTTTCACCTCTACAACCGTTTGAGTGAAGAAAAAAAGTGCGCAACTGCGCAAGCACCGACCATCGGCAAAAATTGCACGCTGCACCCCAGCGCCGTTATCTCGCCACTGGCCACACTGGGTAACAATGTCGAAATTTCAGCAAATGTGGTGATCGAAGGCCCTGTCGAGATCGGGGACAATGTCTACATCGGTTCAAATGCGGTGGTAGGCGCCGAGGGCTTGATCACGCTACGCAACGACAACGGCACGCTGATGGTGGTCAAACATCAGGGCGGTGTACGCATTGAATCGGGTTGCCAGATACTTGCTGGCGCAGTAATCGCCAGGTCCTTGTTCCAGCAACCGACAACCATCAGCGAAAATTGCCAGATCGGCATCATGACCAATGTTGGTCATGGCGCCGTGATTGGCAAGAACTCGGTGATTTCCGGCAATACCGTTATTGCAGGACGCACACGCCTGGGGGCCGGTGTATGGGTTGGTGCCTCTTGCTCCATCGCACAGGGCCTTGTGATTGGCGACGCGGTACAAATAAAAATGGGCTCGGTCGTCATCGGCGACATCGCGCCAAACAGCGTCGTCTCCGGAAACTTCGCAATCAATCACAGGACCAACATGACAGCCCACCTCAGGAAACAAAAGTGATGCACTCCATCGAGCTATCACTGGGATTCAAAGGCGAACGAACCTACATACAAGGGGCCGACATGCTCAATGCCGCGATGCAGGCAATCACTCGCCACGCACCGCACGCACGCATCGAAAAGCTGGACTTCAGAATCAGTACAATGACCAGACATCTACTCACCTGTCACTGGTGGCCGAGATCAACCCCTCGATCATTGCCGGGTGAGGCTGTCGCTACCTTCACCTTTCAACTCGATGGTATTGATCATGAAGGCAAATTGATTCAAGGCGAAGGTTGCGCCGATACACGACGTGCTTACGACGAGTCACTGGTTGAAAAACAATGTGTTTTCACACCCGCCCATCGGTCAGTGAGCCTGACGACCATGCCAGATGACTTCTCTCCGATCGAAGTACTGGTATCCATGAACAAGGCACTGCATCTCAAGGAGTTGAGCATACCCAGTGGCAGCCAGTGGGTTTTCTGTCGCTGGGAAAGCCCGAAGTGGCCGCCGTGCTTTGGCTTGAGCGGGGTAGAGCTGACACTTGAGCAGACGCTGGGCACCCGATTGACCCGTAGTCGCATCCAGCTCAATGCAGATCATATCGGCATGCTCTATTTCAGTGCCCTCAAAGTCGAGTAGCCTACCGCCAGCATACGAACCTTGCAGTAAGGCGAGGTACCAATTCAGCGAGGCTTATGGCTCGACGGCCAACACTACACACCTCTCTCGACAGATGCTAATGTCCTGCATCTTTTTGAAGCAGGCAACAGAGCAGGCCCCCTTTGTTGCATGGAGTGTGGCAACATGACCACCGTTCAGCTCAGTGGCCTGCAGACAACCTCGTCAACTGCCAGCAATGCCACTAAGCTCCTCCCGCAGTACAAACGTACCGGCCGGGGTAACTTCAACACCTACACGATGAAACACTAACCATGCCCCAGACAAAAGAACAACTTATCAACATTATTTCCCAGGCTGATGTTGTAGCAGATGCCTCAACGCTGCGCGACAACATCAACCTGAGCGACCAGGGCATTGACTCTCTCGGCATGTTCAACATCATTCTGTCTATCCAGGATCACTACGCCATCGAGATCCCTGACGAGGATATTGAAGACCTTAAATCCATCAATGACCTGGCCGACTACATAAAATCAAAACTGCAATAACCGACATCCCTTGTCATGTAAGGGAGGGAGGCAGACAGTATGTTCACTCTCCCTCATGCTGTTCTCGACCGTGACAGGGCTCGCCAACCTATTATCGACACAACGTTAGCGTCACCCTCCTACGTTGAGCACCCAGCATGCCTTTAATGCTTTTGAAGTTGTTGATCGTAATTTTTATCTATGCATTTCTCATACACACATTTGACCTTAAGCTAACGGCATTAATCAGCGACATTACAGCATGGCACTACCTTGCGCTGGCTGCTGTTATCCCAATCACTTTGAGTTCTTTTTTTTCTGCCAACCGCTGGCAAGTGTTCCTGCGGCTCAATTCGATTGACGAAGCGTTAACAAACCTCTGGAAAATAAATCTGGTCTCTCAATTTCAAGGTTTGATTTTACCCTCAACACAGGGAGCGGATGCCTTTCGTATGCTTCACATCGAACGACGCCACCCGAAAAAGCGGGGTACCGCAGGCAGTACGGTAATTATTGAGCGCATGATTGGACTATTGGTGTTATGTACCTTTACCCTTTTTGCCCTGCCCTTCTTACCTGCATCAGACAACTACACGCTGCTCATCATGACCGTCGGAGTCGTCAGCAGCATAGCAGTAGTGACCCAGATTATATTGACCAGCAAAAAAATTCATGCACTTTATAGCCGCCGCACCGTCAAAAACCCGTTACTTACTCTATTGCTGGTGTATATTCAAAAGCTTCATGCCAGCACGATAAACTTCCCCTACCGGCAGGCGCTCACGTCATCCCTGCTTTTTATCTGCTGTTATCAAATATCTCTGATATCGGTAGTTTATCTGGTATTTCGTGCCTATGGCTATGACATCCCCTTCATTCAGCACTTTGCTCTCTATCCAGTCATCGCCATCCTGACCATGGTTCCAATAACAGTGGGCGGGCTTGGGGTACGCGAAGGTTTTTTTGTTTATTTTTATGGCCTACTGGACGTACCAGCCAATATAGCCGTGGGCGCCTCCCTGGCAAACTACATTCTAATGGCGCTGATCCCTGCCACTTGCGGTGGCTTTATTTATTTGTGGGATACTATTCGGGAAAATCGCCAGAAGGACAAAAACTAAAACAGAGAGCCACATTGATGCCCCCAGATCGCACCCCGTTCCCCAAGTCCGCCTTTGAGGCGCTTGCCCTGGCAGAGGCACGCAGCTTTGTGCTGGAAGGGATTCACCAGGAGTATCCCGAAACGATACTCTCCGGCACCGAGTCTTTCGATAAAGGCCTGATGCACGTGCGTCGACACGTGCCCAGCGCAAGCTTAGAAAAGCTGGAGGCGCGTGCCATGAACGATGCCGAGCGATTTGATGGAATTGGCGCTTTTGATGTCATCGAACATATCGATGAAGATGAACAGGTGCTGGCGAATCTTTCCCGCGCACCGCATAAGGATGGCCAGCTATTGCAGACCGCCCCCCAGCATCGCTGGCTGTGGCTGGCACGACAGCGCCCCGGTCAAAAAAATGCGGAAGTAAACAGCGAGCTCGATATTTCTGACCGGACCAATCGACTCCTTGAGTTCGTTATGAAGATAGAGTTTGGCCTTTTGAAGGCAGGTATCACCTTTCCCCTCGGCGGCTCACTCTTGCTGTTAGCCAAAAAACGATAATCTGGAGACCTACAGTGAGCGACTTTAAAATTCCCTTCAATCGCCCTTACATGACGGGAAAGGAACTTTACTATATTGCAGAAGCGAAGTTCCTTAATAAGCTTGCTGGTGACGGCCCCTTCACTCGACGCTGCCATCAGTGGCTTGAACAGCACACCAACAGCGAAAAGGCATTGTTGACGCACTCTTGCACTGCTGCTCTGGAGATGTCAGCCCTATTGCTGAATATTGAACCTGGGGATGAGATCATCATGCCCTCCTACACCTTCGTCTCCACTGCTAACGCTTTTGTATTGCGCGGTGGAATACCGGTGTTTGTCGATATCAGAAACGACACACTGAATCTGGACGAGCGCTTGATCGAGGCTGCGATTACACCTCGCACCAAGGCAATCGTTCCGGTTCACTACGCTGGCGTCGCATGCGAAATGGACACGATTATGGAGATCGCCCGCCGGCACGGTCTCCACGTGGTTGAGGACGCTGCGCAGGGGGTCATGGCCTCCTATAAAGGAAGAGCCTTGGGCAGTATTGGTGATCTTGGCGCATATAGCTTCCACGAAACCAAGAACGTGATATCCGGCGAAGGGGGCGCGCTATTGGTTAACGACCCGGCACTGTCATTACGCGCCGAGGTTATTCGAGAGAAAGGTACCGACCGAAGCCGATTCTTCAGAGGTGAAGTGGACAAGTACACCTGGCAGGAAGTCGGTTCTTCCTACCTGCCAGGTGAATTGACCGCCGCTTTTCTTTGGGCGCAGCTGGAAGAGGCACAGTCAATTACACAAAATCGCCTGGATAGCTGGAACCACTATCACCAAGTGCTCGAAGGGCTTGAATTGACAGGTGCAGTACGCCGCCCGATCATTCCGGCAGATTGCACACACAATGCACACATGTACTATGTCTTGCTTGCTCCCGGCATCGATCGCCAACGCACGCTAGAGAAGCTTAAACACGACAATATCCACCCGGTGTTCCATTACGTTCCGCTGCATTCCTCACCGGCAGGACTGCGCTATGGCCGAAAACATGGCGCGATGACAAATACAGACACCCTGTCGGAGCGCTTGATTCGCTTGCCACTGTGGGTGGGGCTGACAAAGGAGCAACAGGCAGGTATCGTCGACTCGCTACAGCGCGCCATTTCCTGAAGGGAACACGCAGCGTGCAATTGCTGATCTGCACACTGCGTAGCTGCACCCATGACATTGGATGCACGGTACATCGTTACCAGTAGCTAAATGCACTAACCGCTCAGCACACCAATGACCTGACCGCTACTTCTGGCGAGTACTAAAAATGAGGGATTACCGGCTGAACTGGCGCAACGAAGTGATTTTATAAAACGCCTCTTCCATCGCCGGATCGCCCAATGCAAACCAGTTTTGCAGCAGATGAAGCACCACCCGATCCATTTCAGCCAGAAAACGCTCATGCCGGGTTTGCTCACACTTGCAGGCATATTCGAAGTCGGAAAATCTCATCTCGCTCATGCGGGGCTCGCTTCAGGCAGTCAGAGCGCATTTCAGCACATCCAAGGACTTACTCGGGGTTTCCAGAGAGCTTTCAGGTTCGATGGATGCAATGTAGGTCCAACGCCGGGATTGGGCTATCATTGGCGCCGATTAATAAACCTTTACTGACGAAGATGGAATAATCGATTTTTAAATCGACCGGGTGTTGAAGAATGAGAGATGTTTTAACAAATAAAATTCCAATAATTGTTCTGGCATTGTTCTTTGCTGTATTACTCAGCGGGGTATTTCTTCCGGTTTACTCCGATGAAGTCATGACAAAATTCAGGGTTGCGCGGCTCTTTCTGGAGGGCGGGAATGCAGTTACTCTTTATCCACAATGCACAACAACTGTAGGGCGGACAGTTTCATGGATATTCTATCCGGCCGGCATATTACTGTCGGCGATCTATGCCCACCTGGGTCCTTTTGGCTTGAGAGTGAGCGGTATTACTTTATCGCTGATCTGGTTTGCCTTGCTCGCTTATTGGTGCTTGACGCAGGCGCGTGATGCTGGAGGGGCTCTTCAGCGTTTCGCTGGATTGGTCGCGGTGGCTTCACTGGGTGTCCTACCCTATCTGTGGGTCTTGTCGCGTCCTGAACAATTTCTGATGCTGCCGATCCTGGTGTTTTGTTTGTTGGCACTCTTCTTCAAGGAGCGGAAGTCTGCGCGCGCGCAGGTGGCGATGACTGCCGGACTTGCATTGTTGCTGACGTTATTTTTCTATTCGCACCCGAAGAGCATGTTCTATGCGCCATTCGCGCTAGCGGCCGTGTGGTTGGCGACGGCAAACTACCACAAAGCGATTCGCTATGGTTTGTGGCTGTTCGTCGTGGTTCTGTGCGTTCAGAACTTTCACTATTTCAATGCGCTTGCGGGCTGTCAGGATGCGCCGTACATTCAAAAAATGCTGGCGGCCAACACATTGTTACCGGGTATGTTGTTCTCTGCACCAGTTGAGTTTGTCAGCGCCGCATACAACAATTTAATAAGCTTTCCTGACCGGCTGCTGATACATCTGACCTTTAATGCCACTTTTCAATCAGGCTGGTTGCCTCCTATCGTTGACAGCTTTGAATTGTTGCCGTACCTCAATCTTGCCATTTATTATTCCCTGTACGCGTTTATTATCGGAATCCACGTTGTAAGCATCCTGGTATTTCTGTTGCAAGTGGTTCGCCGCCAAGTAACTGCGCCTGTCGTGCTGGCGCTATTGTTGGTCGGCGCGGATTTAATCAATGCGTTTTTTTACAACATCCAGAATTTTTATGCAGGCATTCAATTCATGCCTGTGTCGATCATCATCACCGCCCTTTTGATGCATTCCCGGCGCGCAGTGAAGCCGAGTAACCCCCTCACGTTAACAGCCTATTCACTGTTGTTGCTGCTATCCATGGCGTCGATGGTGACACTGTTAACCCTCGTGACCCCTGGCATTACACGCAACTCCTCCTTCGCTCAATCGAGTTTGCCAGGGCAGCCGCTTTCGATTCCGGTGCTGGGGACTCAGCTTCATTTGGATTCAATCAGCAAGCTGGGGACGTCATGTGGCATCCCTGCAGAGTCGGCAGAAAATGTCGTAGTGGACCACATGACATATTTTGCCTTTTTGCGCGACAAGAAACCTATCCACGTGCTCTACGTGTCTGAGATTGGCTACGGTGGCGACTTGAGTAACGGCAGGCTGCTGCCATTTCTCAAAGGACTGAATAGCCCAGGCCTGGTCACGCGCTGCGAATGGGTGCCGTATGATTTCCGGCAGGCGCAGCAGAAGGACGATATGGGCTACTGCTGTGTCAATTTCAGTAAAATCTGACTGGCGTTACCGGCTTTATTGCTCTCGGCACCCCGGAAACGGGAGGCCGAGGGATTTCGACGCATCAGGTAATCGCGCGCCCAAGCATGCCGGCGCATATGGACGCTCCCTGCTGATCAACGCCTCAATTGCGGCTGATCTCGTCGGCCCGGTGCCATGCCTTGATCCGCGACTCATCTCCTCGACTTCTTTTTCCAGCACCTGAAAGTGCTCGATCAATCGCTCTATAAGCTGCCGGAACGAGACCGGTAGCTCATAAGCCGCACCTTCGATTACGACTCGGGGGTCGCGTAGCAATGCGGGTGATTCCTTGCGGCACAATCGATCCAAACTCGGCAAGCAGCCAACTGAGTTTCGCGCCGCCCGAGCCAGACTTGGGCCGTGGTCTTGCGATCGTAAGCCTGGCTTTCCTGATAAACTGTCACACCCTTTGCCTGATGCGGATCTGTGCGGTGTACGCTGCAGAGCCATTCTTGCGCTTGCGAACGGTGATTGATCCCTTGGATTTTGCTGCACGAGTGGTTTGCGTTGCTACATTGCAGCAAGGCTCTCTCAACATTAAGCAAAAACCGTAGTAAGTCGTAGCAAATGAGAAGTAGCTAAATGCCGATGAAATCCACAGAAAACCTAGCCTATCCAGCAGATTCGGTATCCAGGAGGTTTTCTGTTGCGCCCATGATGGATTGGACCGACCGCCACTGCCGCTATTTCCTGCGTCTGCTGTCGAGGAACGCCCTGCTCTATACCGAAATGGTCACCACCGGTGCCCTGCTCAATGGCGATCACGAGCGTTTTCTGCGGCACAACGAGGCCGAGCACCCGCTGGCGTTGCAGCTTGGCGGTAGCGTGCCGCTGGACCTGGCCGCGTGTGCGCGCATGGCGCAGGAGCATGGTTACGACGAGGTGAACCTGAATGTCGGCTGCCCGAGCGATCGGGTGCAGAACAATATGATCGGCGCGTGCCTGATGGGACATCCGCAGTTGGTGGCCGATTGTGTGAAGGCGATGCGTGATGCGGTGTCGATTCCGGTGACGGTCAAGCACCGTATCGGGATCAACGGGCGGGACAGCTACGAGGAGCTGTGTGATTTCGTCGGCACGGTGCGGGATGCCGGGTGCACCAGTTTTACCGTGCACGCGCGGATTGCGATCCTGGAGGGGTTGTCACCCAAGGAAAACCGCGACATTCCACCCCTGCGTTATGACGTGGCGGCGCGATTGAAGGCAGACTTTCCGGAGCTGGAGATCATTCTCAACGGCGGGATCAAGACGCTGGAAGCCTGCCACGAACATTTGCAGACCTTCGATGGCGTGATGCTGGGCCGCGAGGCGTATCACAACCCTTATGTGATGGCCGAGGTGGATCAACAGCTGTTTGGCAGCACGGCGCCGGTGATCAGCCGCGCCGAGGCGTTGGCGCAGTTGCGGCCTTATATTGCAGCGCATATCGATGCCGGTGGTTCGATGCACCACATCACCCGACATGTGTTGGGGCTGGGCACCGGGTTCCCGGGGGCGCGCAAGTTCCGGCAGTTGTTGTCGGTGGATATCCACAAGGCCAAAGAGCCTTTGGCCTTGCTGGATCAGGCGGCGGGGCTGCTTGAGGGGCGTTAACGGTTAACCGCGCCCCCTGCGGACCAGGCTGCATGTCCTGCAAGCCTGGTGCAATTGTCAGAGCGCTGCAGCCCCGCTCCAGTCAACCCAACCGAATACCCACGTTGCCAGAATCAGCAAACCGAATCCGATCCGGTACCAGGCGAATACGGCGTAACTGTGGCTGGCGATGAACTTGAGCAAACCGCGTACGGCGATCATGGCGAAAAAGAACGCCGCGACGAAACCCAGCGCAAACACTGGCAGGTCGCCAGCCTGAAACAGGTCCCGATACTTATAGCCTGAATACACTGCGGCACCGACCATGGTCGGCATCGCCAGAAAGAACGAAAACTCCGTGGCAGCCTTACGTGACAGACCAAACAGCAACCCACCGATAATCGTCGATCCAGAACGCGAAGTGCCCGGAATCATCGCCAGGCATTGTGCGAAACCGACCTTGAGGGCGTCAGTCCAGCGCATATCGTCAACATGGTCGACATACACCACATGTTCCCGCTGCTCGGCCCACAACATGATGATGCCACCCACCACTAATGCCACAGCTACAGTGATCGGATTAAACAGATACTCATGGATCTTATCGGCAAACAACACCCCCAGGACCACTGCCGGGAGAAAACCGATTAATAGATTCAAGGTGAAACGCTGTGCATTGCGCTGGGTCGGCAAGCCGGTAACGATCTCGAGAATCTTGCGGCGGAACTCCCAGACTACCGCGAGGATCGCGCCCAATTGAATGATGATGTTAAAGGCCATGGCTCGCTCACCGCCGAAGCCGAGCAAGTCCGCGACAATAATCTGGTGCCCTGTACTGGATATAGGCAAAAACTCCGTCAGACCTTCGACCACCCCTAAAATCAACACCGTTATGGTTGTCCAAAGATCCATCAATCCCCCCTCATCGACAAATACCAATGCGGCGCCTTCGCTCTAATTCAACGCCAACACGAAAGTAAAGCGCATTAGGCCGACTAATAAAACTCTATGTTATGAAACGTCCATGACCGACACCACCAACAGGAGCGTTATATAACAGTTAATATTGGATGGTACCGAGTCAAGCAAGAGCAATACCCCGCACTTAAGACAACAAATCCTTGCAGCCTCATGGCACCCAATCAAAAAAACTCAAGTAACGGGAACTTTAGCGACATGCACGGTCGTATTGGTGCGAAAATGCGGGGGCCGGGACAAAAGATGGCACATCGCTATACCATGTCAAATCACGAGATTGCCATCGATGATTAGGCATCTCGAACCACAGGCGGGCAACCGATCACGCCAGAATCACCGGCAATGTTAAAAAAACGAGACGACCGTCTGAAAAAACAGTGAAATGTTACCAATTGTCAGTCACAAACGAGAATTGGTGCTTTAACATTCAAATGCCAGCACCCATCCGAGTCAAAGCATGATGCTTACAGGGAAAATAACGACTACAGGCCACAGTGACGTGAAGGAGGAGACAGGTATTCTCACCATTGGACGAACCCATACGCTAGCTGAGGGCTTCAGGGAATTAGTCGAAAGTCACGTAGGCAAGGATATTGCCGTTGATACAATGTGCTTTAGCAACCCACTCAAAAGAAACAAGAGTCCTGATTCGTACCGGGCAATTTTTATCGTTATCGACAGCCCACAAGCGTTTGTTGAAAGCCTCACCCTGGTAGAAAATATTCGCGCCGAAAATCTGGCGTCAATAATTTCCATAGCCATCACCGGCAGAGGCACCTACAACAAGATGAAATATTATCTTGCCGGGGCCGACTACTGTATTAATTGCGACACTTCTGCAGACGAAAATACTGACGCGCTGTCCGAATTTTTTAACAGTCCAGAATGGCAAAAAAAGCATAATCTGCTTTTGGACCCCACTCGCATGTGCCTTATTGGCGACTATAAAAAACTGGATGTATCGTTTGCAGAAATGAAAATCCTTGAGGCTTTCTCTCAGACAAAAAACCAGATATTGAGCCATGATGAAATCGCCAGAATCATGGGGCTGAATATAAATTTTTATGACCCAAGAGCCTTGGAAAAGTCGATCAGTCGCCTTCGAGGCAAAATAAAAGGCATGTATGGCACCAACGCCATTCAAAGCATCCGCGGGCATGGATATCGTTTAATCAGGGGTCTGATCTCGACAACCTGATTTTTAATGTAGAAGGGAGTTTCTGTATTATGAGCGCAACAGGGAGCGTGCCAATCTATGATCACGCAGAGCATTACCTGTCTCGACAATTGATCCTCACTCGGGATGACTGCCCGTTTGGCAGCGAGATCAGAATACATTTTGACGACTCTGTTTCCGCGACTTGCGCGCCTGAGCCGTATCAGATGAGTGGGATCTACAGTGAAGTACTGATGCAAACCAGGCTGATTGCCTTTTCGCTGAAAGACCGCAACACGGCTAACGGAAATAAATACCTGAGCCGTAGATTTGTTTGCGTAGGACAGTCGGATCTCGCCAACTCCGCACTCACGGAAGAGTTGATACAGACCGGCGCCGCTCTGCGCGAATTCGGCCAGACGCTGGTTATCGCACTCAATGAACTCCCCCTCTCGGCAATCAGTTTTGCTGAAAAAAAGAAAATCCTTCACAACATATATCTGTTGAAAGATCACGGCATAGAAATCGCGTTCGACGACTACAAAATCGACGATGAAAGTATCGAAATCTTTACAACCCTGAATTTATTCGACTATATAAAGATCCCGATTTCCTCTCTAGACTTGAGCCTCAAGCTCAGTGGCAACCCAGAGTTATTCAATCGCCTGCACGAACGCATGACCATGCTCACTCACAACACAAAAGTCTCCTTTATAGCGGACAGAGTCGAGCATGCTGCCAGCCATATACTGGCTCGCGCGTTGCCCTTTGATTACTTCCAGGGGAGTCATTACTCCCCTGCCGACAACCTTTGAACCAACACCCAGACGTGCACCTAAGGAGAGAGCCATGGATAGCAGCACAAACCTCCCCAGAAAATACTTTGTTGTGGTTACCCACAACCCCGCACTACAACTAGAGCTTGAGGCATTACTGTCCAGCAAGCGATACAACAGCTACGGCACGTCACAGGCAAAGATGTTTTTTGAAGGTGTTGCTCCACCCACTTCCGCCCCCAAGCTTATGGAACTCATTTCCCCGCAAGTGGCCAGAATGGTTCCTCCGGTTATCAAGCATGATACTCAGCGCGTACTTTCGACGTTCAAGTCCGAATGGCAAGCCGCTCAATCCGTAACGAAATTTACTCACTTCACATCAACCGCAGTCAACTCCAGAGATGACACCAGGGAATGCGTCTCCCAACCGGCCAAACCGCACGTTCCGGTGGCGGAAACCTGGCGACTGAGCGATGTCAGCGGCGCGTTGATCAAAGATGACGTGGAAATTGTCTTGACCGGCCTTGAGGCCACGCTGCTTAAAAAGATGCTGCACCATGATGATCGCGTGGTCAGCAAGGAGGACCTTATCCGTAGCATCGGCAGAGAACCTGAGCAATATCGGGGTCTGGAAATGTGCCTGAGCCGATTACAGGAAAAGTTTAAAAACGCCAGCAACGGCGAACGCCTTTTTCGTGCAGTCAGGAATCGCGGGTACTGCCTGATACAAAAAATCGTACGCGTAAAAATCTAGCCTGAACAATTAAAATGGTTCGCTCCGGCAGTGCAATACAACAACAATAAAGCACGCCATTTTATCCCCTCCATGCCCCCTCAGCACCCTCCTGTAAATCCGCGTTATAAAAGCTGAATCCAGACTATTTCTAACGCCCTTCTCGCCCAGACATATCAACCAGATACAGAAACCACTCGTTAAAAGTCGTCAGACAGTGCTCGCCCCAATAAATTAATCTACCCACTGATGACTGCGCCGCTATTTTGGCGCTTCGATCGTCAATGCACCGCCATCTAATATGAACAATAACTCTTACTGCATTGATTTTGGCTCTTGTCTGTCGAAACACGAATGGACGTATTTTGGGGATACCGTATGGTTAACAATCTTCGTATCAATCGAAATACCACCCTCAAAGGACTGACCTTCTGGGGACAGTGGGCACTGGGTCAGGGCTTTGTAGTCGCCCTGTTACTTCTATTGGTTTATTACCAGAATGGAACGGTAGAGTTCTATTATCGAGTATGCGCAACGCTTACTGTGCTTGCATCGGTTCCGGCCTATACATGGTGCGGCGTCTATGCAAAGAAGGACAATTACCTGGAGGGGTTGATAAGACTACTGATGGGTTGGTCAATGACACTGGCAGCGTTAGCTATTGTCGCCTTTCTCTGCAAGGCCAATGAACTGTTTTCTCGTCAAATCATTCTGATATGGGCGGTCTGCTGCTACATCGGACAGGCGCTGTTGTACGTCCCGCTGCATGGTTTTTCAAAGTACTACCAACGGGCGCGTCAAATTGAGCGTAGAACGCTGATTGTGGGTACTGGCGAGCTCGCGCTGGGACTGGCCAACAAGCTTCGTGCCCTCGAGCACTTCCCATTG
The DNA here is from genome assembly GCF_047324915.1 of Pseudomonas sp. Pseusp16. Lineage (NCBI taxonomy): Bacteria > Pseudomonadati > Pseudomonadota > Gammaproteobacteria > Pseudomonadales > Pseudomonadaceae > Pseudomonas > Pseudomonas sp. Pseusp16. The sequence goes on from NZ_CP168522.1 coordinate 3,010,501, forward strand.
GTCGGCCTGGTAAGCTCCGACACCACGCCTTTGCCGGAGACAGGCGCATTACCTGTCGTAGGCCCGCAAGACGAACTGCTCGAACTGATCAAGACGCATGACATCCGACGCCTGTACATCACGCTCCCCCTGAGCGAAGCGGCACAAATCGAAGAAATGTATGTCGATTTGCTGGATGCCCACGTCGATGTTGTCTGGGTCCCGGACTTGAACAGCCTGACGCTGCTCAATCACTCGGTCAGTGATGTGGATGGCATGCCGGCAATCCACTTGATTGAATGCCCGCTGACCAGCCAACCCACTGCCGCGCTGAGCAAAAGCCTGCTCGATAAAAGCGTGGCGCTGATGGCCATTATCGCTCTAAGCCCGTTACTGTTGATCATTGGCCTGGCCGTCAAATTCACCTCCCATGGTCCGGTATTTTTCAAACAGGACCGCCACGGATGGAACGGGAAGGTCATCAAAGTCTGGAAGTTTCGCTCCATGCGCGTGCATGACGATCACGAGGTGAAGCAAGCCAGTCGTAACGACTCGCGGATTACCCCGATCGGGCGCTTTATCCGTCGCACTTCCATCGATGAGTTGCCGCAGCTGTTCAATGTCTTGCAAGGTCATATGGCGCTGGTCGGACCACGTCCTCATGCCGTTGCGCACAACAACTACTACTCCGGCAAGATTCTCGCCTACATGGCTCGCCACCGAATCAAACCGGGGATCACCGGGCTGGCTCAAATCAACGGCTGCCGCGGCGAGACCGACACCATCGACAAGATGCAGAAGCGCGTCGAGATCGACCTCAAGTACATCAACAACTGGTCGTTGTGGCTGGATGTGAAAATCCTGGTGAAGACGCCGTTCACCTTGCTGTCAAAAGACATTTATTGAGGGTGCGCCTGCAGGTTAACCAGGGGGCGCAAACCATTTAGCCAGTGCGTTTGCGCCGTCACTTGAGGCAGGGCCTTCTCCAGCCATACCTGCAACTGCACCAACACCGGCAGGTTGTTCTGCTGCCGGCTCTCTTGGCGATGTTCATCGCCAACTTCTTTTAAGTCTCCGCTCGATACCGTACAGCTTTTTGACCAGATTCAGGGCGGTACCGGCACGCCCGGGCTTACCTTCAGGCAGGCGCAACAGCAGCAGTTGTCCGCTAAAAAAGTGGGTCCGGGGTAATCGCGTGGCGACAAACACTGCATTCGCCAACGGCAGCGTCAGCCATGCCGCAAAGCTGCGGCCCTGGCTGAGACCGCTGCTTTCCTGGCGCTGTGAATAAAACTCAATGCCTACTGGGGAGGGAGGAGTGAAGACGGGGGCAACTGACCTTGTTGCCAGAACGCTATCTGCTTGTTGATTAGCTGGCCGGGAGCAATGCTCCGAGTCAATGCTTACTGATACCAACCAAGGGCATGCTGATTTTCTGCTCACGTTGCAGCAATGTCATCAGGAGCAACACTCGCTGCTCGCCCTCCATCGCCAGGAAGATCGCTTCCACATCGACAAAAGGCCCCTCGTTAATACGCACCCGCTCTCCACAAGCAAACCGGGCCTCCACAGGGGCTCCGCTATCGTGCTCATGAAGTTGTGCGATCAAGTCATCACCTACGGGTAGCGGCTTGCCTCCAAAACTGACAATTCGCAACACACCGCGGGTAGAACGCAAAGGCGCCCAGCTCTCACCTGCACCGAGCTGGATAAACAGATAACCCGGGAACAGCGATTCGCGAACAACGCTCCTGCGCCCCTGCAAATCACGCTCGCGCCGATGCGTAGGGCGAAAACAGGTATATCCCTGGTTTACCAGGTTGATCTCTGCACGCTCGTCCTGGCTCGCCTTGCATTGCACCAGATACCATGCGCTAGAGGTGAGACCCTCAGGCAAGGTCATTTGAACAGTCGAAGCACTATGGATGGACACAATCAGCCCCTTCTGCACCTATGTGGTCAAGCAGCTCCTTGGTTTTCTCATCGATCTTGCGACGGGTTTCTCCCGGGGATGGAAATGCCCCTGAAAAACGGAGTTGGCCGATCATGGAAACTTCACCCTTCAAAAACTTGCGAAACTTATTAGCAAAACACGAACGCCAGAGAATCCTGCGCCCAAGGCAAAACCCCGAACATCTTCAGCATCAAACTACCTATCAAGACATTTAACACACTCCAATACGGGACAACACAAAAAAGCCAAAAACGTTATAAATCGTCAGTCCAAAAGCGATAATGTTATTTAACTGTTATTTAATATCTGACTTTATATATGGAATTTTTTCTGCCATATGCATTCAATATTTGCGTGGCATTTAATGGTTGATGTTGTCGTGGGTTGCCAGTTATGATTTTTAGCACAGAAACTGTCAAGCACGCGCCAAGTCCAGATTCCAGCAGGCCAGAGTCTTTGCAGTCAAAAGCTTCATCCAGCACGGTAACTCCTCACGGAAAGAGGCACACACCCAATAGCTGCAAGCCGTCACAAAAGTGCCATTGAAGAAAAGCATAGTTTCAGTCTTTCCAATTGCACGATCACCGCAAGTGTGAAATTTCCAGGGAGGTTGCCTTGTTTAACAAGATTCTAATCGTTTGCATTGGCAACATTTGCCGAAGCCCCACTGCCGAACATTTGTTGCGAGCAGCGCTGGGGCAGTCCGATATCGAAGTTAGCTCCGCCGGTCTTGGCGCACTACAAGATCACCCGATCGAACCCACCGCCCGGATCGTACTGGAAGAGCATGGCCATCTGCCAGAAGAGCACAAGGCCAATCAACTGACCCATGCAGCCATCAGCGAATCGGATCTGATCCTGGTGATGGAGCAGTCGCACATAGACCGTGTTCTCAAGATCGCGCCTGAAGCACGAGGCAAGGTCCTCTTGCTGGGCAAATGGCAGGACAACCGCGAAATCAGCGACCCCTACCGTCAAGGCAAACCTGCCTTTGTACATGCATACGCGTTGATTGAAGAAGCAGCAACCGCCTGGGCAAAGCGTCTCGCACGCTAAACCATTCCCCCGAATACTTGTTAAAAAAGAACTCACTTATGCAGCAAACTCCAGCATTAACCTCACATGACGATGATGAAATCGACTTGATGGGCCTACTCGGGACACTGGTCGATCATAAATGGTTGATTGCCGGGATCACTGCTGCCTCCATGGCCGTTGGCACGGCGTATGCCGTGTTGGCCAATCCTGTTTACCAGGCAACTGCCTTGATACAGGTGGAGGCAAAGAAAAATGACATGCTCGGTTTCTCCGATATCAATAGCATGCTGGGTAAAGAGTCGCCTTCAGCTACAGAAATTGAATTAATCAAATCGCGCGCCATCATCGGCAAGGTTGTCGATAATCTATCGCTCGATATTACCGTCGAGCCGAACCGTTTTCCGGTGATCGGCGACTTTATTGCTCGCCGGTTCAAGCCAGACACTGTTGATACGGTCGCGACGCCATGGCTTGGCATGAGCAGCTATGCCTGGGGCGGCGAAACCCTGAAAATATTTCAGCTCGAACTCCCACAAGAGCTTCTGAGCAAGACGCTTACATTGGTCACCGGTGACAACGGTCGCTTCACGTTGCTGGATGAAGACGACAATGTCCTGGTCCAAAGCCAGGTAGGCCAAGCCTATGACCAAGACGGCATTAAACTGCAGGTCGAAGTGTTGCAGGCGAATCCAGGTACAACGTTCAGCATTGTGCGTGACCCACGCCTGACCAGTATTCTGAAGTACCAAAAGGTGCTTGATGTATCAGAGCGTGGTAAAGAATCCGGCATGATCGGGCTTGCTCTTGAGAGCGAAGAGCCGGCTAAAGCCATTCAAATCCTCAATGAAATTGCCAAGCTCTATGTACGACAGAATGTCGAGCGGACATCGGCCGAAGCCGCTCAAAGCCTGGAGTTTCTGAAGGATCAACTGCCTCAGGTCCGTCAAGACCTGGAAAAAGCCGAAAACGCTCTTAACAAGTATCAAATTCGTAGCAAATCCATCGATATCAGCCTGGAAGCCAAGGCCATTCTCGATCAGATCGTGGCGCTGGATACCAGCATCTCCGAACTGAAATTGCAGCAAGCGGAAATGGATCGCAAGTTTACCCGTCAGCATCCCGCCTATCGGGCCTTGCTCAGCCAATTGGGCGAGCTGACAGCCAAGCAGAATGGCCTGGCCAAAAAAGTCGAGGGCCTGCCTTCAACACAGCAAGAACTTCTTAGCCTCACCCGCGATGTAAAAGTCAGCACCGAAATCTATACCCAACTCCTGAATAAATCCCAGGAACTGGATGTGATGCGCGCCGGCACCGTGGGCAACGTGCGCTTGATCGATACCGCCGATGTGGATCTGCTCAAGCCCGTCAAACCCAAGAAACCCCTGATCGTACTCATTGCCACCCTGTTCGGCGCTTTCCTGGCGATTGCAGTGGTGCTTTTCCGCAGAGCCCTTAACCGTGGCGTGGAAAATCCGGATCAAATCGAGCAACTGGGGTTGCCGGTGTACGCATCCATTCCTTTCAGCACACTGCAAAAAACTGAAGAAAGCAAAACCCTCCGTAGTGGCCGAGGCCGCGCCAACAACGTAGCGCCGATACTGGCCAGCAGTCACCCGACCGACCTGGCCATAGAAGGATTGCGCAGCCTGCGCACCAGTCTGCACTTCGCCATGCTCGAAGCCAGCAATAATCGCCTGATGGTCTCCGGCCCGAGCCCCAAGGTAGGTAAAACATTCGTTTCCGCCAACCTCGCCGCAGTCATCGCCCAGACTGGTCAGCGTGTATTGCTGATCGACGTGGATATGCGCAAAGGCTATTTGCATAAAGTATTCGGAACTCCCGCTGAAAACGGGCTTTCAGATTTACTGGTCAAGCGCTGCGACCTGGCAACCGCGATCAATAAAACCGAATTCGAGCACCTTGACGTTATCGGCCGCGGACAAATACCGCCCAACCCTTCAGAACTGTTAATGCACGCAAACTTCAGTGCCTTTCTGGACGAAGTCAGTGCCCAGTACGACCTGGTGATTCTGGATACTCCACCGTTGCTGGCGGTGACGGATGCGGCGATTGTCGGTCGCCAGTCGGGCACCAGCTTGATTGTGACGCGCTTTGCGCTGAACCCGGTTCGTGAAATTGAATTGACCATGCGTCGTTTTGCGCAAAATGGCATTGATTTGAAAGGCGCCATTTTCAATGGCGTTGAAAAACGCGCCTCGGCCAAATATGGCTATGCCGATTATGGTTATTACAACTACGAATATAAATCAGAGAACGTTTAGTTAAATAACCGTTATCTAACCCCGCTACCGTCAAGCAGAAGTGCTTGGCGGTAGCCGTATCAACTCCACCTTCCTACCTGCAGCTGAAAAAAGACGCAGACACATTAGTAAATAGTGACGCTCTCAGGGACTGGCAGTTAATCCTGGGGCGGTAGCGTGGAAAAAATCAAATTCGTGCAGCCCCCGTCGATGGTTATCCGTTAATTCGGCGTATTTCTCTGGACCAAGAAAACTTGGCCACAGTTTTTTATACAACATTGATCTGAAACGACATTTGTTATGTCAGTCCAAACATCTCTCCCCCTTCAGTTACGAACATATCAATGGATCGCCCTATGAAGACTTTATGCATATTTGGAACCCGTCCTGAGGCCATTAAAATGGCTCCACTTGCGTTGGCACTGACGGCAGACGAACGCTTTGAGGCAAAAGTCTGCGTCACCGGCCAACACCGTGAAATGCTCGATCAAGTGTTGGGTTTGTTTGCCATTGAGCCGGACTTCGACCTGAACATCATGAAACCCGGTCAGGACCTGACTGATGTGACCAGCGCGATCCTGCAGGGCCTGAAAAAAGTCCTGGCAGAATTCAAACCCGATATCGTGCTGGTTCACGGTGATACCGCCACCACCTTTGCTGCCAGCCTCGCGGCCTACTACCAGCAGATTCCGGTTGCGCACGTGGAAGCCGGTTTGCGCACAGGTAACCTCTACTCTCCGTGGCCGGAAGAAGGCAATCGTAAACTCACGGGGGCGTTGGCCAACCTGCACTTCGCGCCAACCGAAACGTCGCAAGCCAATCTGCTGCGCGAAGGCGTTGCTCCAGACACTATCGTCGTCACTGGCAACACAGTGATCGATGCCCTGCTGGATGTCGTCAAGCGTCTCGATCAGGACCAGGCACTACTTGCCCAGGCATCTGCACCGGCAGCCTTCCTGAACCCGTCTCGAAAACTGATTCTGGTTACAGGCCATCGCCGGGAAAGTTTCGGTGACGGCTTCGAGCGCATTTGTCAGGCGCTGATGGAAGTTGCCCAGCAACATCCAGAGGTCGATATCGTATATCCCGTGCACCTCAATCCCAATGTGCGCGAGCCGGTCAATCGCCTGCTGACTGGCATTAACAACATTCACCTGATCGAACCCCTGGACTACCTGCCTTTCGTCCACATGATGAGCCGTGCGCATATCATCCTGACCGACTCCGGAGGCATCCAGGAGGAAGCGCCGTCACTGGGCAAACCCGTACTGGTAATGCGCGATACCACAGAACGGCCAGAGGCCGTTGCCGCAGGCACCGTAAAGCTGGTCGGCACCGAAACCGCCGATATAGCCCGCGAGTTGAACCGCTTGCTGACCGATACGGCCGCCTACCAAACAATGAGTCGCGCCCATAACCCTTACGGCGACGGTAACGCCTGCCAGCGCATCATCGATGCGCTGCTCGCTCGTTAACCCCCTCCCTTACTTAACAGCCGTGGCTTTGCCCGGCTGTTATCTCGCTTGAAAAACGTATCTACACAACACCATTCAAGGACGTCCCATGCCTTTCAAAACCATCTCCGTCGTTGGCCTCGGGTATATCGGCTTGCCCACTGCGGCTGTCTTCGCTTCACGCAAAAAACAAGTGATCGGCGTCGACGTCAATCAAAATGCGGTCGATATCATCAACCGCGGTCAGATTCATATCGTTGAGCCAGACCTGGACATGGTGGTGCATGCCGCCGTGACTGAAGGCTACCTGCGTGCCTCCACCCGGCCGGAACCCGCCGATGCCTTTCTGATTGCAGTGCCTACACCGTTCAAGGGTGATCATGAACCGGACCTGAGCTACATCGAATCGGCCAGCAAGAGCATTGCCCCGGTGTTGAAGAAAGGCGATCTGGTCATTCTTGAATCGACCTCCCCGGTCGGCGCCACCGAACAGATGGCCGCCTGGCTCGCCGAGGCTCGCCCGGACCTGAGTTTTCCGCAAACCCACGGTGAAAGCTCCGACATCCGCATTGCCCACTGCCCGGAACGCGTACTGCCCGGCCATGTGCTGCACGAACTGGTGCAGAACGACCGTGTTATCGGTGGCATGACACCAAAATGCTCCGCATTGGCCATCAGCCTTTACAAGATCTTCGTCCAGGGCGAATGCATCGTCACCAACGCTCGCACTGCGGAAATGTGCAAACTCACCGAGAACAGCTTTCGCGACGTGAACATCGCCTTCGCCAACGAACTCTCGATGATTTGCGACAAACTGGATATCAGCGTCTGGGAACTGATCCGCCTTGCCAACCGTCACCCAAGGGTCAATATCCTGCAACCCGGCCCAGGCGTCGGCGGCCACTGCATTGCTGTAGACCCCTGGTTTATCGTCAGCAAAACACCGGAACAGGCACACCTGATCCGTAGTGCCCGGGAAGTGAATGACAGCAAGCCACAATGGGTAATCGACAAAGTCAAACAGGCCGTTACTCATTTCCTACAGGCGAACCCTGAAAAGACTGCCCGCGAAGTGACTATTGCCTGCTTCGGTTTAGCGTTCAAACCGGATATTGACGACCTGCGTGAAAGTCCGGCCCTCGCCATTACTCAGCAAATCTCGGAAATTCATACTGGCCGGGTACTGGCAGTAGAGCCAAATATCAGTGAACTGCCGAGCAAGCTGGCAGGTAAGCTCAACTTTGCAGACATCGAGACCGCTCTGTCCGAGACAGATGTGTTGGTATTGCTTGTGGATCACAAAGAATTCAAAGAAATACCTATTGCCAAGATCGAGAAACTCGCATTTGTGGACACTCGCGGAATCTATTGATGGCGAACCAGTGAGCGACTAAGGTTGCCCTGGCCTCAGAAAAGCACACCGGGCTCAATCACCATACTAGGTCTGTCACCAGACCGTGTGACGGTGGTCGAGTTCGGATGGGCTTAAACGACAACTCGGCAGCTCTCGTCGTACTGGATATAATGTTGCTATATTCGAATTAGTGCGTTTTTTTCTGTATTCCCACTGAATTCGGGCGAAAAACCGTATTGAAAGTGCAACAACCTTTACTTCAAACGACTCGAGTCCGGATGTTTGAAAACATTGCCCGATCTCACCCCGAAAGCCATCGTGTGAGCGCAAAAAAATGAACAGGCTATTCGATGGTAATAGTTTACTTCATAAACACTTACAGCAAGGGCGTAAAGATTTATGGGAGGCAGCAACTTTGGCCATGGGAAAGAGAAGTCCCTTTACAAACATTCAGGGAGGTATAGAGCAACATTGAAAAACATAGTATCAAAAGCTTTAGGGCATTCATCCTTCCTGTTAATGTGCGCAGGTTCCGGGGCGCTATTCCTTTCAAACCTATTGACCAAAAGATACCTCTCCCCCCAAGACTATTTATTCCTATCCTATTTTATTACAATCACCACCATATTAAGCTCATTTGCACTGGGCGGAATGGAACAACTAATAATTCGTTACTGCAAACATACGAACAACACAATAGAAATAGACAAAACGTCACTAATCTCGATAATTGCCGCAATGATAATTTCGCTCATTGCATCCCCATTAATAACAACAACCCTCTTACCCTCTAGCTTAGCTGCGCCATGGATTTTACTCCTAACGCTCAGTTTTTCCCTCACACTGATCAACTACAACGTAGCCAGAGTGAGAAGCGGATTTGTAGAGGCTCAAATTTCCTCAGGCATGTGGAAAATTGCTGCGTTTTTGGGTGTTTTTGTATGCTGCATAAAACTTAGCGACAACTTACAGACTGCTTTATTAGTCGGCATGGTGGTCGCAGGCGCTCTGAATATATATTTGATCAAGAAAAACATTAGTTCTTTGGTGGTAGTTAAAGGCCGGAGCTCAACGATAAGTACCGGGCTGGCGTTCTCTTTTTCTTTAGCAATAATGACGGTACTGGGCACATTCGATCGAGTACTGGCCGAAAAACTTTCTGGCCAAACCTTATTCGCAGAGTATGTCTATTTTTCTATGATTTTAATTTTTCCATTCAACATGATTGCTTCCTATGTAGGCTTTAGAGAGGCGATATTTTTTAAGAACAAGTTCTCTGCCGACCTTATCAAAAGAAAAGCATGGAGTTTATTTGTAAAAATAACTATCTTGTTCGTCATTTTTGGCGGGTGCGTTTATTTTCTATCCCCCCTGATTAATTTAAAAACCACATGGCAGAACATGACATTAAGCTATTTCTTAGTATGCACCAAGTGCATTTACTCGATATTCTCATCTGTAATGGGAAGTCGAGCGACGGCCAAGGAAATCTGGACTTCAAACATTTATTCAGCAGTCGCTATAATTGCAATCACCGCAATATTTATCATGCTCGACAACGACATAACAATAAATAGCCTACTAATGCTATTTATCGTCCTATGGGCTTCTAGAACAATTATTTTTACAAACATGGTGCTTTCCAAACAACATGATTAAATATGAAATAATTTTGTGGACAATGAAGCTAACCTCTATTATCCCAGGCGCCATCGGATGCAGAATTAGAAATGCGGTATTACCCTACAAGCGAGGCGTGAATGTTAAAATCTGGGACGGCATTCACATTGATTCCCCATCAAAATTAACGATTGGAGATGATGTCTCAATTAATAGAAACTGCCTCATCAATGCTGGCGGAGGGGTTTCCATAGGAAGTAAAACGCTAATAGGCCCAAATGTAACTATATACTCTCAGAATCATGCATATAAAGAAAAGTCGATAGATATACGACTCCAAGGATATGAAAGAAAATCTGTAGTAATCGGAAATGATGTCTGGATCGCCTGCAATGCGACGTTACTACCTGGAGTGGCCATAGGAGACGGTTGCGTTATAGCCGCTGGGAGTGTTGTAACCCATAACATGCCTCCTTATTCCATTGTAGCGGGTGTTCCTGCAAAAGTAATCGGGCAAAGGTCTTGAGGACATCTATACACTGCTACCGAAAACCATGACGCAGCAGGCAAAATTTTCTGGCACTTAGATAGGGCGTATCGGTAGCAGCAGTTTAGCCAAGGAATCACGGCAGTTTTTTTCTAGGTCACACGTATTACATAGCACTAGGGATTATTACCCTCGCCGATTTTTTCAAAGAGCCATTCTGCGGGAGTCATAGACCCAGAATGATTTGCGATCACCATTATTGCTTTGTTTTGAACTGCTTTTTTCTGAGAAAAAACGATGCTTAAAATATTACACCTACTTCATCAGTCTGCCCCTAATATTAGCGGGTCCTCTACCCGAACCAATTTGATTCTGAAATGGACATCTGGGCATGGAATTGAAAACATAGCAATTACATCACCATTTCAAGAGCCTTTTTCTCCGAGAGCAGCCACAAAAGCTGAATACTTTCCAGGTATTGGGGTTAAAGTGTATCGAAGCTATATTTTCAAGAACTTAAGCGTAGGTGCGGGAAGCAACTTTCTCATAAAAATAAAAAAGGCTGCTACCTTACCTTATTTTTTTATTCGAACAGCTTGCATAATTAAAAAAGAAAATCCGGACATTCTTCATGCGCATGCAACCTTTCTATGCGCTATGCCAGCAATTATTTTAGGATGGGTTTTCAAGAAACCAGTTGTTTACGAACTGAGGAGTCTTTGGTTCGACAATGAAAATTTTAAAGCCAGCAAATTCACTAGAATATTTGCAGCAGCACTCGAAAGATACTGCTTAAACAGTTCCGAACGCATCGTAACAATCTCTGACGGTTTAGCAGAATATGTCGCAGCGCTCCCAAGCAAAAAAAACCGTTCGGTGAAAACGATTAAAAACGGAATAGACGATGATTCTATAGTACTCAACGAACTAGCATGCCAGGAAGAAATTGGGCAGCGGTTTGGCTATATCGGCTCGGTTATAGAACTTGAAGGATTGCATTATGTGATCCAAGCATTAAAAATATTATACGATAAAGGTGTGATAATTGAATTCCATATATACGGCGATGGTAGCGCTCGGGAGTCGCTCGAAAACTTAAGTACTTCGCTCGGAGTCAAAGTCCATTTTCATGGAAAATTTCACCCTGACGACGCAAAAACTATCTACCACAAGTTAGACACTATCATAAACTACCGAAAGGCAGGAGAGATAAGCGATAAGGTCACTCCACTAAAACCTCTCGAGGCTCTGCTGCATAGAAAAACTCTTATATGTTCAGACGTAGGAGGATATAAAGAAATCCTTGACGGCGATCACGCTATTTACGTCCAGCCCGATAGCCCAGCTTTACTTGCGCAAGCAATGCTTGAGGTATATTTAGACAAGCATAAGCACCAGGCTTTAGTGAGAAAGGGTTTCACATTCGTTACCGAAAAACGCCTTTGGTCGAAAAACGGTGAAAAGTATCGTGAATTATATCGCAACATGCTGTGAGCAGATTGGTTTTTTTTGATATGCATCTCGGAAGCCCCCAATTGGTTAAATTTATTTCCATGCTTATCCTGAGCACCCCCTTCATTTGTCATGCCGGGGTTTCTGAGAATCGTAATGTCGCTGAGGTTGATATATGGCCATATGCATTTCAAGGAAATCTGACGCACTCGTCCCTTCAGCAGGCTATTGATTATTCTTACACCATTTCTTCACCAAACGTCACATCCATTAAATTTTTAATCCATGAAGGCACTTACAACATACAAGCTGCCACTCTTCGTCCAAAGCATGGGATTCATTACGAGTTCACTTCCGCATCAAGTGGAGAGCACCTTCCGAGTTTCGACGGACATCGACAACAACTTACTTGGCTAAAAATAATCTCCACAAACGGATTTGGTACGAGCGTTACTATTAGCGGATTAAAAATAACAAACTATGTCACCGCCATATCGATTGAAGGAGATAGAGAAGACCCAAATAAATTTAATGCCGAGAACAAAATCCTAAACATGCGCTTCGAGAATATTGGGCAGACCTCACGAAGCTCCCCTCCTAGTACGGCTGTGATCCGGCTGGTAAACTCCCGCGCGAACGAGATTCGTGGAAATATTTTCCTGAATATAAAAAATGTTCAGGACTGTAATTTACTACACTCTGTTTACTTAGCACATCATTCAAGCGACAACTCAATCCAACATAACAGCTTTACAAATCTTTGCGGCTCACCCATCCGAGTTCGTGACGACTCAAATAGGAATGTAGCCCGACTTAACACTTTCAGCGACATACAAAATGAACAACTGATGGATCAATGGTTTTGTGATAAAAACCTGAGACAGGACTGTACAAAAAAACAACCAGAAAAAAATTCCAATTCAAATGTTTTTAACATGAATAAAGTTCTTCCATAGGTCATGCCAGCTAATGCAAGTAGCCCCCTGCTATCACTAACGGCGTCCGTTTCTGCGAACGGTCAACCTCGTCACCCGATGCTCGCGCATCAAAAGCTCCAAGAATGAGCATTTTGAAATGCCTACTGAAACTATTCTTAGCGCCATACAGGCAAACTTTCTAGCCCATTTCCACGGGACAAGACAGGTACCGACTTGTGATAAAGACCAAAACAGCATCACCGGTCGTGCGAAGAGGCACACCAGCCTCCATTCAACGATTAAGGGCAGGATCCACGCGCCCATCCTCCCGCGCAGGAATATCAACTTGATCCGCAAACGCGACAGCAGCCTGTGTACCCACAGGATGCGGCTTTAGCTTCTGGAGCATTCATTGACGGTCTTGTCCACTAGCATAACCTGAACGCGCCCCATCGTATCCGCCGCCTCTATATCGCTCTGCCACTGGCGACGCCGAATAAATCAAAGATCTACAAGCACTTGGATCAGTCTTATAATGACTTACATCGTTCTTTCCCTGCTATTTTTTAGTTTAGGCCTTCTGAGAGAAAAAGGGCTTTGGGCTTTCCTCGCGCTGCTTTCTTGCTTACCATTTTCGAACTCTTTTTCTCTCTATTTCTATCAATACGGGCTTTACTCTTTTGATTATTTTTTCTTCGGACTACTTATCTCAATTAGTCTTAAGGGGATAGCCAACAAAGCCAGCACCATGAAAGCACCAAAATGGGCAACGCTTTCGTTTTTAATAATAATTACTTATTCGGCCATCTCGCTTTTTTCTAACACCCCCCTTGATGTATATTTTTTGCGCGATTACAGACCAGCCATATTTTCCCTTGAGCTAATTGCAGCCTCGCTATTATTAAAGTCACCAAAAATAAAATTATCAAACGACAAAATCCTCACAATAGTCACTCTAGCCGGAACAACAAACCTGGTCTGGCTTGCTCTTTCTATCGCTGGGATAATGTCATCAGAAGACCAATACTATACGACAAACAGTTTTAAGTACTTTGATGCAAGCACTTACATATCCGCATTATTCATAATGTATTTTTTCTCAAAAACAAAACCTATCAAACACCCAGAACGCAAGCTGACACTTAACCTAAGACAGACTCTGGCAATCACTGCCTCATTGCTTTCAGTCATATTATCCGGATATAGAATACTCGCTCTGGCAACAATTATCGCGGCCACCTTAGCCTCGGCCAAGAGCCCCAAAAAACTCATCCAGATAATAATGGTTTTTGCCATTGCCATACTTGCCTTTATTTTTTTGGCCGAGTATTTCGGTGCCGCAAGGGTATCTGAAGGACTCACCATGAATGGGTTACTACAGCAGTTCGCAACTCGGTACGGGCCAGCCTTAGACGTTATATCTTCTTTTGAATCATCTAACTATTTATTTGGAAACGGCTTCGGCACTGTATTCGACATAACATGGTTTGAGTACAGATCACTAGACACCAAGAACAACTTCGTTGACAGCACCTACCTCACATTCTTCGCGAAATATGGACTTCTCGGAATACTCTACCTCACATCAATTTCAATATCACTTGTATCTCTAACTCCAAAATCGATTAAGCTTTCGCTTTCGGCATATCTACTTATTGTATTCTTTACTTATGCTATATCCTACCAGTCAGCATCAGTGGGAATCATCGTTGGTTGCATGATAGTTAGGATACTTCAATCAAATTCAGACAGCGCGGCCAAAATATGACTACGAGATTAAACATGCAAAGAATCGAAATTTTGGACTGCCCCATGGATGTCGCCTCCATGGACAACACCGTCGAGACAATTCGTAGCGCGATTACTGCCGGCCAGTTCACCCAGCACGTAGTAGTGAATGTCGCCAAGCTTGTAAACATGCGCGACGACCCTCAGTTGAGCGAATCCGTTCGTTCTTGCGACATCATCAATATCGACGGCATGGGTGTGGTGTTGGGAGCCCGCTTTCTCGGCCACTCAGTACCTGAACGCGTCGCGGGCGTCGACCTGTTTCATGAATTGCTGGCGATGAGCGCGGCCAACCACTTTTCGGTGTTTTTGTTGGGTGCCAAGGACGACGTCGTTTCCACCGCTGCCAGCAAGGTGAAGGCGCTTTACCCTGGGCTGAAAGTCGCCGGATATCACCATGGCTATTTCTGGGATGACGAAGCCGCACTGGTCGAGAAGGTTCGAGCCTCAGGTGCGCAGCTGCTGTTCGTCGCCATCACCTCGCCGATGAAAGAAAATTTTATCAACCGTTGGCGCGATCAGTTGGGGGTCACCTTTGTCATGGGGGTGGGCGGAACGTTCGATGTGGTCGCGGGGAAGGTAAAGCGCGCGCCGCAATGGATGCAGAAGTACGGGCTGGAATGGCTGTACCGCGTTATCCAGGAACCCGGCAGGATGTGGAAGCGCTACTTGACCACCAACAGCAAGTTCGCCTGGTTGCTCATCAAAGAAAAGCTCAAGCGGTCTTGAATATCATCGCCTTACTCATGACGTGGCCGAGCAATGTTAGAAATGATGGCTGCGCGTTATAAAACGTCAGACCTGTCAGGCGTCCTACAAAGGTATTCTTAGGGCAATAGTTGCAGGATTAATCTCACTGAGGAATGACCCAAAGGTCCACTCTCATCGAGTTCGAATCAATACTATCCTTAACGTTAATGGACGCTCAGAGTTTTTGGCCTCGCACGCTCGCTTCTTAGTTTTACCGCCAATACCGACGATGCATCAAAAAGGAATCCACTATGACCAAACTACTTGCTTCCGCTCTAATGCTTTCTTTAAGTGCCTCCGTTTTGGCCGCTGAGCCTCCTGCAGCCTCTTCTGCTCCAGGCACACCTGTAAAACCCGCAGCAAACGCTCCTTTGAGCCTGTCCACTCCCCTCGTGGGCAGCCTGACCACTGGGACTGCTCTCGGCATCGGCGCGGCGGTTGTAGCCGGTGCTGCTGCTCTGTCATCCAGTGGTGGCAGCAGCAACAACAATGGCGGCGGAACTACCGGCACTACCGGCACCACCGGTACACGCTAAGCGCACCGCAAGGTCGATAGCCTTCTACCACCCGGAGCAATCCGGGTGGTTCCGTTCTGACGTGTTCCCTCCACAAGTGTCCTCAATCATGATTCGTAGTTTGTCGCTCGCTGTGCTTGCAGGTATAGCCCTGCAAGGCTGTATGTTCTCACCCGGTCAACACCTGGATACCAGCCAGGTCGGCCGTGATGGCTCACCGGAAAGCAGTCGGATCGAGTTGATTCCGATAACGCCCAAATTGATTGCCCAGAACGCGGCGACAAAAGTGCAAGCCTCGGTGCCCGCTGAGTTGTTGGCGTACAGGCCGGGGGCTTACCGGATTGGTGCCAATGATGTGTTGTACATCACTGTGTGGGACCATCCCGAGTTGACTGCGCCATCGGGTGCGCAACAGCAAATTGATGCGAACGGTCGCCTGGTACGCCCGGACGGCACCATGTTTTACCCCTATATCGGCAATATTCACGCTGCGGGTAAAACCATCGAGGAGCTTCGCGGTTTTATTGCCGAGCGCCTGACGCAATTCGTCGACAGCCCTCAGGTTGATTTGAGTGTCTTGCGGTTTGCCAGTCAAAAAGTCGTTATTTCCGGTGCGATTTTGAAAGCCGGTCAACAGCCCATTACCACTTCGCCGCTCAGCGTCGTCGAAGCCATGGGTATCGCGACGGTCGACCCATTGAATGCCGACCTTGCCGGCCTGACGCTGACCCGGGACGGACGTGAGTATCCGCTGGACCTGGACTCGCTGAACAGCAAAGGCTCGCAGTTGCATAGCGTCTATTTGAAAGACGGCGATCAGTTGTACTTGCCCTACAACGACCGCAAGAAGATCTACGTCATGGGTGAGGTCAACCAGCCTCGGGCGCTCACATACAAAATCAATCGGATGAATCTGGCGGATGCGGTCGGCACGGTCGGTGGTCTGAACCAGACCACGTCCAATGGCAACGCGCTGTATGTGATTCGAGGCGCCGAAAACCTTGAAACCGAGCCGGCAAAAGTCTTTCAACTGGACGCCGAATCGCCGACCGCGTTTGCTCTCGCCAGCCGCTTCGATCTGCAACCCCAGGACATTGTCTACGTCGGCCCTGCAGGCGTGACCCGCTGGAACCGCCTGATCAGCCAATTGCTGCCATCGGCCGCTATCCTGGGTACCGGAGCCGCGGCCACAAACAATCTCAGTGAAGCCAGCAGTCGATAAGGTTTGAGCCGCTTTGAAAACTTTGCGTAACAGCTCATGCCTGGCGGTGGGTTTACTGCTGTGTGGCTGCAATCCGTTGATGCAGGCGTCCCTGGACACCTTTAAAACCACCGCATTGGGCGTCCAGCCGCTGGCAGTGACTGCTGCGCAAGTGGAGGCCGTGCCCTATGCGCAGATCAAGGTCACCACGGACTCCAGCGAAGGTGTGTTGGCGAAGCTTCGCCAGCAGGACGACCTGGAGTTCTGGGTCGCCTCCGGCAAGCAGGTGTTGTTGATGCGCGATGGTCTGGTCGTGCGCACTGTCGGCCTGGGCATCAATCTCGATGGCACGCGCTTCGACGGTGAGTCGCCGTTCAAGCTTGGCTTGCAGCGATTGCCCGACGGGTACAGCAGTACTCGCTGGATCGATGTCTATCACGGTCCGCGGGTCGGGCTGGCTGTCAACAGTCGCTTCAGCCGACAAGACATCGAAAACGTCACCATCCTCGACAAGGACTATGCGCTGCTGCGCATAGACGAACGCGTCGACATACCCGAGCTGGGATTCAAGGCCACCAACCGTTTTTGGGTCAGGCCAGACGATGGCTTGATCCTGCAGAGCGAACAACATCTCACGCCGGAACTGTTCTTGAAGATTGTGCAATTGCGCCCTGATCGGGAGACGGCTCGGTGAGATATTCGAAAACGCTGTCGGCTTGCCTGTTGCTGGCAAGTTCTGCGATGACTCAGGCCGCTGTCACCGTCACGGGTGATGTACTGAACGCCGGATCCTTCGCGTTCGTGCCAGGTGCACGCTTGCTCGATGCCGTCAGCCAGGGGCGCCCGAACGCCGAAAGTTACTGGCTGGCCGCCGCCTGGCTGCATCAGCCACTGTTGGAGCAGCAAACCCGCCTTAAAGCCGGCGTGCTGTTCGATCTGAAATTGCTGCAACGTGGCGCCTTGCTGGAAGAAAAAAGCAGCCTTGCGGCCCTGGCTGCGCGCTTGTTTGCAGAGGTCAGCCGACTGCCCGTCACCGGCCGAAAAGTCGCGGTGCTCGACCCTGTGGCGCTGGAGGTCGCGTTCGCTCGCAATTACCCGCTCAGTGACGGCGACCAGCTGATTTACCCCCAACGCCCGACTACGGTCACTGTCCTGGGCGCAGTTGAAAAGCCCTGCACGCTGCCTTATCGCGCCCTCCAGCCAGCCCATGAATATCTCGAAAGCTGCCTGCCGGTGATCGACGCAGATGCCGATTATCTGTGGTTGATTCAGCCCGATGGCCAGGTCCAGCGAGTCGGTATCGCTGCCTGGAACCGCGAAGACAGAGTGATTGCCGCCGCCGGCAGCACAATTCTGGTGCCCGTGCGAAACGATGATCCGGATCTGCCCACACCCGATTTGAACGAGCAGCTTGCCCAGTTTCTCGCCACCCAACCGCTGCCCGAGGTGGCCCCTTGAAGTTACGTTTTGCCGCCGTAGTGTTGTTGCCCTACAGCCTGGCTCATGGAGAGCCGCGTTTTACCCAGAATGATTTCGGTGGTGTGGGTTTGTTGCAAACCCCTACCGCACGGATGGCACCCGCCGGTGAGTTCAGCTTGAACGCCAACCGGACAGACCCTTATTCGCGCTATAGCATTTCACTACAGCCCCTTGATTGGCTGGAAGGCACTTTCCGTTATACCTCCATCGGCAACCACAAATACGGGGCCGAGGCATTAAGCGGCGATCAGACCTATAAAGACAAGGCGGTCGATGTCAAAGCCCGCCTCTGGCAAGAAAGCCATTGGCTGCCCGAAGTCGCGCTCGGTTTTCGTGACGTCGGGGGTACCGGCCTGTTTTCCAGCGAATACTTTGTTGCGAACAAACGTTACTACGACCTGGATTTCAGCCTGGGCGTTGCTTGGGGCTACATCGGTAACCGCGGGGATTTCGAGAACCCGCTGGGGTACCTCGATGAGCGCTTTGATACACGCCCGGTAAATACGGGCGCGGACGCGGGCAACGTCAATACCAACTCGTATTTTCGAGGCTCGCCCGCGTTGTTTGGCGGCGTGGCCTATCAGACACCCTGGTCACCACTGAGCCTGAAACTCGAGTTCGACGGTAACGACTACAAGCACGAGCCGCTGGACAGTAGCCAGAAACAGGACTCGCCCATCAACATCGGGGCGGTCTTCAAGCTGAGTGACTCTGTCGATTTGACCGCCGGTTGGGAGCGCGGCAATACCGCGTTGTTCGGCATCACTTTTCATACCAATTTCGCCAGCCGCAAGGCACCGGCCAAGCGCTACGACCCTGCTATCGAAGCGCTTCCTGCGCACGCGCCGACTATGCCGCTCGATCAGGTCGACTGGGCCGGGGTTTCCAAACGACTGGAAGACAACGCAGGTTACAAGGTAGAACGCATTGCTCAGCGCGATTCCGAGCTGATTGTGTATGGCGAGCAGTCGCGCTACTTCTACTCAGCCAAAGGCGTTGGCCGGGCCAGCCGGATTCTGGACAACAGCGCGAATGACGAAATCGACTGGTTCACGCTGGTGAACAAGCGTTACGACATGCCCGTGGAAGAAACCAGTGTGCCGCGCGAAACCTTCCGGGAAGTGGTGAACAACCGGCAAGACCTTGCGGACCTGCACCGCACCACCGAAGTGAACCGGGCCACGCCGCACATTGAAAACACGCTGTACACCCAGGGCCTTGAGCGTTTTACCTATGGTATCGGCTTGGGTTACAAGCAAAACATTGGCGGCCCTGACGGCTTGCTGTACCAGTTGACCGCTGATGTGGACGCAGAATACCGCTTTACCCGCAGCACGTGGACAAGCGCGGTCATAAGCACCAATCTCCTGAACAACTTCGACAAGTTCAAGTACGACGCGCCGAGCAAACTGCCCCGAGTACGGACCGATTTGCGCAAGTACGTCATCACCTCTGATGTAACGATGCCGACATTTCAGCTCAACCATGCCAAGCAACTGGATCAGGACTTGTATGGCATGGTGTATGGCGGCTATCTGGAGTCAATGTTCGCCGGGGTCGGTGGTGAATTGCTGTACCGCCCCATGGGCGAGCGCTGGGCCTTGGGTGCTGACTTGAACTATGTACGCCAGCGTGAGTTTGACCAGGGGTTTGGCCTGCGCGGGTACAAGACCGTGACCGGTCACATCACTACCTATACGGAATTGCCGTTCGATTTGCAGGCGGCGGTCAGTGTCGGACGTTACCTGGCGCGCGATTGGGGTGCCACGTTTGATGTGTCACATGAATTCAGTAACGGCGTGAAGTTCGGTGGCTGGGTCACCCGCACCACGGCCTCGTCTGAAGAGTTCGGCGAGGGCAGCTTCGACAAAGGTATCTATATCTCGGTCCCCTTCGACGAGCTGATGAGCGTGTCCACGATGCGTCGCGCCAATTTGGTCTGGGCTCCGCTGACTCGCGATGGTGGCGCGCGTCTTAACCGCCAGTATTCGCTGCACACCATGACCGATGGCCGCGACAAAGACGCGTTCTATAAAAACTTTGAGAAAATTACCGAATGAGTTCGTTGTTCCTGGGTGTCACACAACTTCCCCAATGGATACGAACGCTGTTTTTCATCGGTGTTGGCGTGGTCTTGCTGACAGCCGGATTGCGAGCGCAACCGATTCCCGAAGCCTTTGCCCAGGAAGACAAACTGCATCACTTGGTTGGTTTTTTCGCGTTGTCGTTTAGTTGCCGGCTGGCCTTCCCTCGGGTCAAGGCGCGCTGGATTGCCTTGGGCTGTCTGCTGACGGGGATCCTGATCGAATATGCACAAGGACTGATGCCGCTGCGCACGGCATCACCTTACGACGCCTTGGCGAATACTGTCGGTGTGCTGATCGGCTTGATGGCGTGGCGCTGGATGCGCCATTGGTCGTGCAAGCAGTCAGAAGTTCTCGATGTAATGCATCGCATTACAGAGCGAAACCGTTAGGCGGCCAGTCAAACAGTCCACTCAGTTCCCGGACACTCAAGACTATGGCTTCGTCCGTGAGCATAGCGAGAACACGCCTGCAAACATCAAAGCACTGAATCGACGCGACCAATTTCTGTTGGTGAGAATTTGTACAAGAAAGGCCTGTAAACGGAATTTTTTCAGCTCTTGGGTGCCGCGCTTCTGAGCGGCCATCAATCTTTTGCAAGGCAGACCACTATGAACGCTTCCAGATCACCGATCGACTCTGTCTATAAATCGCTGGACCCTTTTGCACCCGGCAATATGGTTTTGGGGCAGAAGTTCACCGAGGGCAACAGTGGATTGATGGCCTGGTTGCGGACCTACGAAAATGCTCCCTCCACTATCACCCCGGAGCCAAAGCTGTTGGTGGAGCGCATCGGGCTCTTTCCTTCCTCGGGTGATATTCGGCGCATGGTCGGCAATCCCGTTGCGGTACTCGAACACTTGCGAACCCTGTATGCCGGTGAAGCACTGGATGTCGATGACAGTGACGGCCTAAGCCTGACGTTCGCTCAATGGCGCTTCAAGATCTGCCCAGCGGAGAGCGAGATCCTGCTGAAGGTTGAGAGTCGAGGCGATGTTGCACTGATGCAGAAAAAGACTGCAGAGCTGCTGGATCGGATCGAAGACAAAAATAGTAGTGAGTGCTGGTAACGCCACTTCGCCAGAACTCACAATCGAAGCAAAATCTACAACCTTGATGATTCGCCGGCAGTGCGCCAGTGAGGCTGCATGAATGCCTTTTCTGCCCCCGAAAGAGTTACTGCGAAAGAGTTCAAGAGCTTCTCAGCTGTATATTTTGGAATGCTCGTACTCAGCATGATAATCGCGAGCCCCAGCATGAGGGCCGTCCGGGGAATCTTGCGGACCTCCTTTCTCTCCAGCCTGAAAAGAAATACGCACGCCGCGGCTGACCCCACCACCGCCCCGGCAATGGCTTCCGGCAGGGGATGAATCGTCTGCCCGACATACTGGACGCTGAACCACCAGGTCGACAGCAGCCCCGCCCCCAGTGCCAGCCAGCGAAGACGATGATCCAGTTGGCGCAACAGCAAACTCAGCACAACGGTCGACACCAGGCAGGCGTTCATTGCGTGGCCGCTGATGACTGCGATATCCAGGCTTTCCAGGCCGATTCCCCAGCCCTTGAACAGTACTTTACTGATACCTACGACGAAATAGGCTATGAACAGTACGCCTAGCCATAAGAGGGCGAGTTTTCTCGATGCGGTGCACCATAACCAACCAGCGACGACCATGGCCGCTGGAAGCATGACGGTGATTCCGGCGTATTGTGTGATGTACAGTTTTGAGACCAATCTACTTCCTCACGCCTCGTGCAATTTTCCAGAGTAATGGACACTGGGTGCGTGTTCAGAAGACACAATGCTCATCGATCCGAAAAGCACTTCAGACGATTCTCTACGACAACCACCGAATAACTCGCGATGTGCATTGCCAGCCCGTCCTCTATCAGGGCTTCCAGCAAGGCAGCCTGTGCCGCGAAGCGCAGGTCGCGATTGAGTTTTCGAGACGCGTGCATCTGATCGATCAGGACATGCGTGACTTGATAAGGGGTGTTGACTCTCAGACGCCCCAACCAGACGGGGATTTTTTTTGCGCTTTTGGATTGTCCGATACTCAGCACGCAGGTCGCCTTGTCCGAAGCGGTGCCTTTCGAAACCTCCATGATTTCTTCAAACACGCCGGTCAGTTTTTTTAGTGCGTAGCCAAGCATCAAATCATCAAATGCATCCAAAAACATATTCCTCTTCACGTTGTGAAGTTATTTCTACAAACACATATTCGCAATTATTACATTACACTTTATTTTATATATGTACTGGACGTATTCTAACGATCAAGACCTCTGCCAGATAACATTACACTTGTTAGCGCAAAGACTAACTTGACCAAGGTATTAATTGACTTTTTATAACAATTATTGAGCCCGCATTCGAACTATATAGACTTCAACGATATCGATAATTACGCGCAAGGTGATGCGTGAGTTATCAGAGGATTCAGGGGCCAGGTGATCCGGTTGCAAGGCGTTAACCGTCCGGTCAGTTGAACCTGTGAGCCCGCTTGGCATCTTATTCATCGATACCATGCCCCGCCTTTCAAACAGCCGTTTTCAGGTTGTTGCCGCAGGGGCCGCCGATACACGTACACGCCCTTGAGTGGCTGTCAGCGCTCGGGTAATGTCATCAGACCCATAGGACAGAGCACGCCCATGACTTCCAAGCTGGAACAACTCAAACAAATGACAACCGTGGTTGCCGACACCGGCGACTTCGAAGCTATCGCTCGCGTTAAACCCGTGGACGCCACCACCAACCCTTCACTGCTGCTCAAGGCCGCGGCCATTCCCGCGTATGCCGAGTTGCTGAACGCCAGCGTCAATGACTGCAAGGGCGATGTCGGCCTGGCCAGCGACCGCTTTGGCGTGGCCGTGGGGCAAGAAATCCTGAAAGTGATCCCGGGCCGTATTTCCACCGAAGTGGATGCGCGTCTGTCGTTCGACACTGACGCCATGTTGAAGCGCGCGCATCGCCTGATCGAGCTGTACGACAAGGCTGGCATTGGCCGTGGCCGCGTACTGATCAAGATCGCATCCACCTGGGAAGGCATCCGCGCTGCCGAAATCCTGGAAAAGGAAGGCATCCAGACCAACCTGACCCTGCTGTTCTCCTTCGCTCAGGCCGCCGCTTGTGCCGACGCCGGAGTGTTCCTGATTTCGCCGTTCGTGGGCCGTATCTATGACTGGTACAAGAAAGCCAACGGCAACGACTACACCGGCGCGGATGATCCGGGCGTGCAGTCGGTGACGCGCATCTACAACTACTACAAGGCCAATGACTACAAGACCGTGGTCATGGGGGCGAGCTTCCGCAATCTGGGCCAGATCGAACAACTGGCCGGCTGCGACCGCCTGACCATCAGCCCGGACCTGATCGACAAGCTGGCGGCGGATACCGGCAAGCTGGAGCGCAAGCTGGTGCCGGGCAATGCCGGTGAAGCGCGCCTGAGCCTCAACGAATCGCAGTTCCGCTGGCTGTCCAACGAAGATGCGATGGCGACCGAAAAACTGGCTGAAGGCATTCGTCAGTTCGCGCGGGATCAGGAGAAGCTCGAGGCGTTGTTGCAGGCCAAGCTGTAACAGCTGACAGGCCAACGCAAAAAGGGCGAACCCTCACAGGTTCGCCCTTTTTTTTGTATGTGCCTGGTGACTGTCAGGACGCCATCGCGAGCAAGCTCGCTCCTACAGGGGATCAGTGCCGCTCGAGGGCATTCACCAGGTCATGGAAGGCTTCGCGATTGGTGTCGTTCAGGCCCATGAGGATTTTGTGCGCTTCGAGCACTTTGATCCGCACCACTTCTTCGGACTGATCCTGGTCTGGCAGGTCGTCCAGGCATTCCGGGCACGGTACAGGCTTGTCAACGATGTTGAACACCTGCTCGAAGCCCATGGACTGCAGTAGACGCGTGATGTCTTCGTGGGTGGTGACGACGGTCGGCAGCAGGCCGACTTTCTGCCGCGACAGGATCGACAGCTTGGCCAGCAGGCCAAGCGTGGTGCTGTCGATGCTGCGGGTTTCGGTCAGATCGATCACGATCGCGTTGAAATTCAACGCGTTGAAGATCCGCTCGATAGTCGCATCCAACGCCGAACACAAGGTCAGGCGAACTTCACCGACGAACTTCAGGACGAAGGTGCCATCCTGCTCGGCGAACTGGATTCTACCAGTACTCATCAAAGATTCCTGCTCAACACCAACAGGGCGATATCATCCGGCATCTCCCCTAGCGTGGCCAATCCAAAAACCTGCCGCAACCCATCCAGGGTGCCGCCCGCAGCCTTGACCCGTTGGGGCAACGCCGCTTCTTTTTCTTTGAGTGTGGGTTCTGGCAAAAGATCCAGAATGCCATCAGACATTAGCGTCAGGCTGAACGTCGGTGGCAGTTCCAGCACGTGGTCTTCGTAAGTGGCCTCGTTGAAAAGGCCCACCGGCAGACCACGCCCATCCAGATAACGAACACTGTCTGGCGTGTACAACACTGGCAACGGCAGATGACCGCCGATGCTATAGGTCAACAAACCTGTCTCCTCGTCGATGACTCCACCGACCATTGTGACGTGTTTACCCAGCTTACAACTGATCAGGCCCCGGTTGATATGACCAAGAACCTCTGAAGGCTTGAATTCCGGCAAGGTGCCGCTGCGCTTGGATTCGAACAGCAGGCGCGTGGTCATGAACTTCAACAGCACCGTGACGAAGGCTGAAGAGGCGCCATGACCGGAAACGTCCGCCAGGTAAAAGGCTACCCGGCGCTCGTCGACCCGAAAGTAGTCGACGAAATCACCCGACAGGTACAGCGACGGGATGATCTGGTGAGCGAACTTGAACTCGTCGATGGCCCACGGGCTGACCGGCAGCATGTTCATCTGCACCTGGCGACCGGCGTTCTGGTCCTCCTGGAGCAGGTTAAGGCTGGCGGCGAGCTCGCGGTTGGCCTTCTCCAGCTTCTCGCGATAGCGCTGGTTCTCCAGCAACAGGCGCGCACGATCCAGGGCCCGGCGCACAGAGTGCTCGAGCACGGCCAGATCTTCGAGAGGCTTGATCAGGTAGTCCGCTGCGCCCAGGCGCAGGGCTTCGACCGCGTCGTTCATCACGCCCGCACCCGAAACCACAATCACCGGCGTTTGCGGCGACAGCTCGGTGACCTGGCGGATGAGTTCGAGTCCGCCCATCTGCGGCATGCGCAGATCGCAGATGACCAAATCGGGCTTGTCTTGCTCGAATACCTGAAGACCCTGCTGACCATTGCTGGCCTGCAAGACGCTGAATCCACTGTCTTCCAAATAGGCGGCGAGGCTCGCGCGCACTACTTCGTCATCATCGATTATCAGCAGCGTGGCACTGGTTTTTGGCATGTGGGCAAACGGCGCCAGAATTAGGTTGGCGTAGCAGGCGGGGACTACAGCCCGGCACTGACTACTGGATTCGCTTTCTAGCCTCTCTGTCGCACCGCTTTCGGGCATTTGCCCTACACACATGTTCACCAGAGGTGCCCTTCTAAGGCGCAGACGGTACTCCCATCCGCGGGGCGTTTCAAGCTCACGCCGATGGTCGCTTGACGTCTTTATTTGTCAAATCACCGAGAGTTATAAGAACAGACAAATCCGTAACCCAATGGAAGGATCGAACCCATGAGTCAAACCGCTCGGGACCACAGCGAAAAGCCCGATTTCATCCGCATGGGGATCGATTCCGGTCAAGCCGCGCTTCGCGAATAAAAAAAGGCGACCTTGAGGGTCGCCTTTTCAATTTACCGGTCGACGTTAAAAATCGTCTTCGACCTGACCGTCTTTCACCTTGAATTCACGGTTCTGCAAGTACGCGTTACGAATGAAGGTGTACTTGTCGCCGGTGATCAGCTTCTCGCTCGACAGCAGGTTGGCACGGGTATCGATGATGTCCAGGGCGAAGAACGAGTTACGCACAGGCACGTCGTTGACGTAACGATAAGCACCGGTATAGCTGTCGACGTACTTGGACGGCGCATCACGCAAGGTGCTTGGCCCCAGCAGTGGCAGCATCACGTAAGGGCCGCTGCCGACACCCCAGTAACCCAGCGTCTGACCGAAGTCTTCATCATTGCGCTGCAGGCCCATCTTGGTGCCGACATCAATGACGCCCAGCAAGCCGAAGGTGGTGTTGAAGATGATTCGTGCGGTATCAACGCCTGCGGCGCGAGGTTTGGCCTGCAGGATATCGTTGGCCAGGTTGCGCACATCGCCGATGTTGCGGAAGAAGTTGTGAACGCCGTCTTCGACAAACTGCGGCGTCACGTACTGGTAGCCCTGGGCCAGGGGTTTCAGCGCGTAGGTGTCGATCACATCGTTGAACTTGTAGATCGGGCGGTTGACGCTTTCCCAAGGATCCTCTTCCGTGGCTGCCTGGGCAACGAACGGAACCAGCATCGCACTGGCGCATACACAAATCCTGGCTAGATGATTGCTCCAGCGCATAGAAAAAAACTCCTTGGTCTGTACCGGCTCGGGCGCTTGGCCCAGGCAATAAGTTGGTAAGTATATGACGTAAACGCCGTTTAAGGCACTTTGCACAAAAGCCACACCGACGGAATCGTGCCAAATGTGAGCGATTCACACCCATGTCACTCAACTGTCACCGTCGCCCACTAGCCTTCAGGCTATTTCAGGGACGTCCTCATGCCACTCGCCGAAGCCTTGCTCCAAACTGCCCCCAGCCTTACCGCCGTACTGTTCGGCCTCAGTGGCTGCCTGGTGGATTTCGGCGCACACACGCGCCGGCACGGCAGCCATTCGGCCGAACACGCCGAGGCCACGCCCGGTGCACTGGATAGCCTGCGCAGCTTGCAGCGCCAGAAAATCCCCTGCGCCTGGCTCGATGAACTGCCCCCTGCCCTCAGCCAATCCCTGGCCGCTGCGCTGCCGGAGTGGATCAAACCATCGCAACATCCAGAAACATACATTCCTTGGCCCGCCCCGAATGCCTGCTGGCAGGCCTTGATGGCCCTGAACGTCGACCGACTCGACGGCTGTGTACTGGTGAGCGGTGAGCCCCGCTTGCTGCAAGCGGGGCTCAATGCCGGGTTGTGGACCATCGGCCTGGCGTCCTGCGGCTCGCTGTGCGGGTTGACGCCTCAGGAATGGCACGCGTTGACCCAGCAGGACCGCGACATCAAACGCGCCAAGGCGACGATGCAGCTGTTCGGCCTGGGCGTGCATTCGGTGATCGATCACCTCGGTGAACTCGACACCTGCCTGGCCGATATCAGCTTGCGTCGGCTCAAGGGCGAAAAGCCCTGACCGAGATCATGCAGGTTGCGCGCGAGTGGATTAATCTAAAGGGAAGCCATAGATCTTTGGCGTGCCGCCTTGGCGTGCCGCTGCGGTCTATGCCAGTGCCTATCGAGAAAAGGAAGAACGCCATGCCTGCCCGCGAACTGCAAGAACAGCTCAATGCCCTGCGCGAGCAATTGGAACAGAATCCTCCGTTGTCTGAAGAAGAACGCGCCGAACTGTACGAGCTCATGCAGCAGATTGAACTGAAGCTTGAGCTTGAAACCAAAACCCAGGACTCCAGCCTCGCCGACGGCGTCAACCTGGCCGTTGAGCGCTTTGAAGTCGATCACCCCGCCATCGCTGGCACCTTGCGCAACATCGTGAACGCCTTGGTCAGCATGGGTGTCTGACACCCCTTCCCTGAATGAAAAAAGCCCTGCTGGCGATAGCAGGGCTTTTTCATTTCCACGATTGGCAACCCACAAATCCCCTGTGGGAGCGGGCTTGCTCGCGAAGGCGTAGTGTCAGCCAATGAAGTCTCGACTGACACACCGCCTTCGCGAGCAAGCCCACTCCCACATTGGCAATTTACTGGCGGACCAGGCGATGGTTCGGCAGCTGCACTTCTTCAGTGCTGCGGTACGGGTTGATATCCAGCCCGCCACGACGCACATAACGCGCATACACCGTCAGTTTCTCGGGTTTGAGCAACCGTTGCAGGTCAAGGAAGATCCGCTCCACACATTGCTCATGGAAATCCGAATGCTGACGGAAGCTGACGATGTACTCGAGCAGGCTCGCGTGATCCAGCGCCGCACCACGGTACTCCACCGCCACGCTGCCCCAGTCCGGCTGGCTGGTGACCGGGCAGTTGGACTTGAGCAGATGGCTGTGCACGCACTCCTCGACAATGTGCGAATCATCGCAACGCAGCAGTTCCGGGCGTGGATGCTCGTAGTTGCTGACGCTGATATCCAGCTCATCGATGCACACGCCCGGCAACGCCACGACGCCTTCGCTCTCGACATCCTTGAGACTGCGGATGCGCACACCCACCGGCTTGCCGGCAGCCACCGACAAATCCCTGGCCAGCGTCGCCTCAAGGCTCGCGGTATCGGCAAACGGCGTCTGGTTCAGGGAGTTGAGGTACAGCTTGAACGACTTCGATTCGATGATGTTCGGCGAATCCGCCGGAATGCTGAATTCGCCGATCGCCACCACGGGCTTGCCCGACGGCAGCAGCCAGGACAGCTCGAAGCAGTTCCAGAAGTCCACGCCTTTATACGGCAGGGTTTGCGCCGTCAGGCCCAGTTCGGCCCACTTCGCGGTGCGCGGGATCGGGAACAGCAAGGACGGCGTGTAAGTGGCGATGTATTCGCTGGACTTGCCCAGCGGCGAGTGTTCGGCTGCGGGATGCATGGCGGAAACCTGACTGAAGAATCAGCGGATTCTATCAGCCTTTGCTCCCGCCTTTGAGTGCTTACTGACTGACAGTCAGTTTACCGACCATGCCGGCCTGATAATGGCCGGGGATGTTGCAGGCAAACTCGAGGTTGGTGGCCTTGCTGAAAGTCCAGGTCAGCTCGGCGGTCTGGCCCGGCTCCACCAGCACGCTGTTCGGATCGTCATGCTTCATGCCGTGATCCATTTTGCCGTGATCCATGCCGGCCATGTCGCCATGGCCCATTGCCTTCATGGCGGTCGGCGTCAGCATGCCGCTCTGTTGCATCTGCAACATTTCCTGCTGGTGCCTGGCATGCATCGCCGCATCCCCGAGATTGAACTCATGCAACAACTGGCCTTTATTGACCAGTACGAAGCGCACGGTTTCCCCGGCCTTGATGTCGATGGCCTGCGGCGTGAAGGACATGTCACCCATGACCACCTCGACACTGCGGGTCGCCTTGGCCGCCGGGGCCGGTTGGCCGAAGTCGTAGGTATGCCCGGCGTCCGCCCACACCGGTGAACCTAGCGCCAGCAAACACACGATTTGCGCCACGGATTTGCGTAAAAACATCGTCGTACTCCAACAAGATAAGGCTCAGCATGCACAAAACTCTAAACTGCTGCCACTGCCCGCAACCTGACAGCCAGATTACAACTTTGTCAGGTTGACCTGTGTGAACGCTGCCCACGGTATAAAGCGTTCGTACCATTTGCCACGAGTCGCCCATGAAACTGCTGATCGTCGAAGACCAACCGAAAACCGGCCATTACCTGCGCCAGGGCTTGGCCGAGGCCGGGTTCAACACTGAACTGGTGGTCGACGGCAACACCGGTCAGCAATTGGCCCTCAGCGGCGAATATGCCCTGCTGATTCTCGATGTGATGCTGCCCGGTCGTGATGGCTGGCAGATTCTTCAAGCGGTGCGCAGCGCTGGCCTGGACACGCCGGTACTTTTTCTGACTGCGCGTGACGCCGTGGAAGACAGGGTTCACGGCCTTGAACTGGGCGCCGACGATTATCTGGTCAAGCCGTTTGCCTTCTCCGAGTTGCTGGCGCGAGTGCGCAGCCTGTTGCGCCGCGGTAGCGCCACGCCGCAGGAAACCAGCCTGCAACTGGCCGATTTGCGCCTGGACCTGATCCGTCGCCGGGTCGAACGCAGCGGCCAGCGTATCGACCTGACCGCCAAGGAATTCGCCCTGCTGGAAATGCTCCTGCGCCGCCAGGGCGAAGTCCTGCCCAAGTCGCTGATTGCGTCCCAGGTCTGGGACATGAACTTCGACAGCGACACCAATGTCATCGAGGTGGCGATCCGTCGTCTGCGCCTGAAGATCGACGATGAATTCCCCAACAAGCTGATTCACACCGTGCGCGGCATGGGTTATGTCCTTGAAGAGCGCCCCGCTTGATGCGCCGTCTGTCCTTGAGCAGCCGGTTGGCGCTGCTGTTTGCCGCATGCACCGCCGTGGTGTCGCTGTTCGCCGGGGTGCTGTTCAGCCGCGCCAGTGAGGCGCATTTCATTGAACTCGACCAGCAGTTGCTGGACGGCAAGTTGATTGGCTTGCGTCGGGCCCTGCACGACTTTCAGTCGAGTGACGGCGAAGTGAAGCTGGTGGAGCAACTGAGCCGCCAGGCTGATCTGTCCCTGCGAATCACTGGCAGCGACGGCCGACGCTGGTATGACAGCTCGACAAACCTTCCGCAGGCATTGCCGAGCCAGTCCGGATTGTCGACGGTGAGCCACGAAGGCACGGATTATCGCGTCCTGAATGCGCCGCTTTTCCCGGACAAACCCGAATCACCGCAACTGACCCTGCTGCTGGACATCACCCACCACCAGCACTTCCTGCAACGCATGCAACATTTGATCTGGCTGACCGTCGGCCTGTCAGCCCTCGCCACTGCGCTGCTGGGCGCCTGGGCGGCACGCAGTGGCCTGCGCCCGTTGCGGCGGATCAGTGCGGTCGCCAGCGGTGTTTGCGCGCAATCGCTGAACTCGCGGTTGCCGGAAGACAACATGCCGCCGGAACTGGCGGAAATGGCCCACAACTTCAACGCCATGCTCGGACGCCTCGACGACTCGTTTCAGCGCCTGTCGGCGTTTTCCGCCGACATTGCCCATGAACTGCGCACGCCACTGTCGAACCTGCTGACCCACACCCAGGTCACCCTCACCCGCCCTCGCCCCATCGAGGACTACCGCGAAGCCCTGCACAGCAACCTCGAGGAGCTGCAGTGGATGGCGCAACTGGTCAACGACATGCTCTATCTGGCCAAGGCTGACCATGGCCTGTTGATTCCCAAACGCGAATCGCTGGAACTGGCGGAAGAGACAGACCTGCTGCTGGAGTTTTTTGCGCCGCTGGCGGAAGACGCCCAGGTCAGGCTTAGCCGCGAAGGCCTCGGACGCATGGAAGGTGACCGCAGCATGTTACGACGGGCACTGTCCAACCTGCTGGACAACGCGCTGCGCTTCACCCCGGCCCAGGGCACGGTACAGGTCACGATTGACGAGCAAGCCGATTGCCTGAGCCTGCGGGTGGAAAACTCGGGAGACGGCATTGATCCGCAGTTGCTGCCGCGCTTGTTCGACCGTTTTTACCGGGCTGACCCGGCACGCCGCGAAGGCAGCAGTGAACATGCGGGATTGGGGTTGGCGATCACCCGGTCGATCATCCGCGCCCATGGCGGGCAGATTCGTTGTGAATCGGAGCGTGGATGGACGCGGTTTGTGATCGAGTTGCCAAGGGGGGATTGAGGCCGGCAGGGCCGGCTTGCGTCACCTGTAGGAGCTGGCTTGCCAGCGAAAGCGGTTTCCGCAAGTGTCATAGAGGCTAGCAGGCCCGGCCTCTTCGCTGGCAAGCCAGCTCCTACGAAGAGCTGGCGGTGTAACGGCTTACGAATACCGCAGAGCGGTAGCCGGCTCGATCTTCGCCGCCCGCCATGCCGGGTAAACCGTGGCCAGGAAGCTCATGACGAAGCCCGCCGTGCAGATCAGCGCCACGTCGGCGCCTTGCAGCTCGGACGGCAGGTTGCTGACGAAATACACATCGGAACTGAAGATGTGCTGCCCGCTGACCCGTTCGACCCAGCCGACCATCTCGCTGACGTTCAATGCGGCGATCACGCCCAACACACCGCCAATCAAGGTGCCGACGATGCCGATCACGGTGCCCTGCACCATGAAGATCGCCATGATCTCCCGCGGCGTGGCACCGATGGTACGCAGGATCGCGATGTCCGCGCCCTTATCGTTCACCACCATGATCAGGGTCGCGATGATGTTGAACGCCGCCACCGCGACGATCATCAGCAACAGCAGGCCGATCATGGTTTTTTCCATTTTCATTGCACTGAACAGGCTGCCCTGGGTGTGGGTCCAGTCGTCAGCCTTGTAGGCGGCGCCCAACCCCGTGGCGATGTCGCTCGACACTTGTGGCGCGGCATACAGGTCCTTCACCGCCAGGCGCACGCTCTGCACCTGATTCGGCTCCCAGTGCTGCATCTGCGCGGCATCGGCCATGTGGATCAGCGCCATCGTGCCATCCAGTTCGGCGCCGACCTTGAACACGCCGACCACATTCAGGCGTTGCATGCGTGGGGTAATGCCGCCCGGCGCATTGCTGACTTCCGGCACGATCAGGGTGATCTTGTCGCCAACGTTCAAGCGGAAGCGGCGCGCCGTGATCTCGCCGATCACCACGCCGAACTCGCCCGGCTTCAGGGCTTCGAGACTGCCCTGGACGATATGCTTGGCAACAATCGACACCTGGCCTTCCAGCGCCGGGTCGACACCGCTGACCTGGATTGGCTGCATCGTGCCCTTGTAAGAGAGCATGCCTTCCATCTCGGTGAACGGCACCGCCGCCGTCACCTCCGGGTTTTTCATCGCCGCCGCTGCCACCGGCTGCCAGTCATCGATCGGGTTGACGCCGACGATGGTGGCGTGAGGCACCATGCCGAGGATGCGCGAACTCATTTCGCGCTGAAAGCCGTTCATCACCGACAACACCACGATCATCGCCAGTACGCCGAGGGCGAGGCCGATCATCGAGGTCATCGAGATGAAGGAAACAAAGCGATTGCGGCGCTTGGCGCGGGTATAGCGCGTGCCGATAAAGATCGATAACGGTCTGAACATTCGCTGGGGCACCGTATAAGAATAAAAGACCCGATGCCCTTTCAGGCACCGGGTTTCAGCCAATCAGATGGGGGTTAGACAGCCTTCCTGCAGGTGCAGGACGCGATCCATCTGGCGGGCCAGGTTCATGTCGTGGGTCACCACCAGGAACGCCGTGCGCATCGAGGTGCTGAGCTCCAGCATCAAGTCCTGGATGCCCTGGGCGGTGTGGGCGTCAAGGTTGCCAGTCGGCTCGTCGAGCATCACCAGGCCCGGTTTGTTCACCAGGGCGCGGGCGATGGCCACACGCTGACGCTCACCACCGGACAGTTCGGCCGGCTTGTGCTCCAGGCGATGGCCCAGGCCTACCCGCTCCAGCAACGCCGTGGCCCGTTGACGCGCTTCAGGGATCGCCGTCTTGCCAATCAGCAACGGCATGCAGACATTTTCCAGGGCGGTGAATTCCGGCAGCAAGTGGTGGAACTGGTACACGAAGCCGAGGGCGCGATTGCGCAACAGGCCGCGCTTCTTCTCGCTCAGCGCCGACAGTTCTTCACCGTCGAGCCAGACGCTGCCCTTGGTCGGTGTATCGAGGCCACCCAGCAGATTGAGCAAGGTACTTTTACCCGAGCCCGACTTGCCGACAATCGCCACACGCTCGCCCGGATGCATTTCCAGTTGCAGACCGGCCAGGACCTCTACCGACTCCGGACCTTCCTCGTAGGATTTGCCCAGGTTGCGGCAGCTCAAGATTGCTTTATCACTCATGCCCGACTCACTCATAACGTAGCGCCTCCGCCGGCTGGGTGCGCGCGGCACGCCAGGCTGGATACAGGGTGGCGAGGAAACTCAGGACCAACGCCGCGGAGCAGACCATCACGACGTCCTGGCTCTGCACCTGCGACGGCAGGTAATCGATGAAGTACACGTCGGCGTTGAGGAACTTGTGGCCGATCAGGCCTTCGAGGGCCGAGATCGCGGCACTGACATTCAGCGCGGCGAAGATGCCGACCACGGCGCCGATGGCCGTGCCAACCACGCCAATCACAGTGCCCTGCACCATGAACGTGCGCATGATCGTGCCCGGCGTGGCACCCAGTGTGCGCAGGATCGCGATGTCGCCCTTCTTGTCGTTCACCACCATCACCAGAGTGGAAATGATGTTGAACGCGGCGACGGCAACGATCAGCAGCAGCAACAGGCCGATCATGGCTTTTTCCATGCGGATCGCCTGGTACAGGTTGCCGTGGGTACGGGTCCAGTCGCGGGCATAGAAACGGTCTTCGCCAAGATCGCGGGCGATGCTCCACGCGGTGCGCGGTGCCTGGAACAGGTCGTCGAACTTCAGGCGCAGGCCCTGGACCTGATCCGGTTTCCAACGATGCAGCCGGGCCAGATCCTGCAGGTTGGTGACGCCGAGATAGCCATCGAGCTCACCGGCGCCGACATGGAAAATGCCGACCACGGTAAAGCGCTTCATGCGCGGGAACATCCCGGCCGGGGTCACGGTGACCTCCGGGGCGACGAAGGTCAGCTTGTCGCCGACGGCGGCACCGAGCTTGGCCGCGGCCTTGTCGCCGATGACGATGCCGAACTCGCCCGGCACCAGATCGTCGAGTTTTCCCTGCGTCATGAAGTGATCAATGATCGACACCTGGCGCTCTTGCACCGGGTCGATGGCATTGAGCAGGACTTTCGAGACCTTGCCGTTATTGGTCAGCAAACCCTGCATTTGCGTAAACGGCGCCACGGCCGTCACCTGCGGGTTCTGCCTGACCTTGGCCGCCAGGCTTTGCCAGTCGCTGATCGGCTCGCCGGACTCGATAGTCGCGTGGGGCACCATGCCCAGCACGCGGGTGCGCATCTCATGATCGAAGCCGTTCATCACCGACAGCACCACGATCATCACGACTACGCCAAGGGCGAGCCCGATCATCGAAGTCAGGGAAATGAATGACACAAAATGATTGCGACGCTTTGCACGGGTGTAACGCGTGCCGATAAATACGAAGAGAGGTCTGAACATGTCGGGGCTTGTTCGGAGGGAAAAGGAACGTCCTTGTGGCGGGGGTCGATAACCAGCTTTACACTCAGACCACCGCCGCTACCATGGGTTCGCCATGTCGACATTAGATGAAGAAGATCGCCGCGAATACTACCGTATCGAGGATACGATCGCACTGGAAATTCGGCCCCTGTCCGCTACTGAAGCCGCAGGCCAGGAAGTGTTGCAGGATGCTTCCCCACTCTTCAACTTGCTCAGCGAACTGCACCTGAGCGAATTCGAGTCGCAACACCTGTTGCGCCAGATCAGCGAACGCGACCGGACCATCGCGGCGTTCCTCAAATCCCAGAACAGACGCATCGATTTGCTGAGCCAGGTGATCGCCATCACCGCGCTCGGGCAAATCGGCGAACCGCAGCCGGTGATCATCTCCGAAGGCGGTGTCGACTTTCAGCATCCATCGCCCATTGCCACCGGCGCACGCCTGTCGGTCAAGCTGGTGTTGATGCCGCAAGCCCTGGGTCTGCTGCTGCGTGCTCGCGTCACCCATTGCGACCGCAAGGGCGATGGTTATGACGTCGGCACCGAGTTCGAGCACCTGACCGACGCCCAGCGCCAACTGTTGGCCCGCCACATCTTGCAAAAGCAGGCCCAGGAACGACGCCTGGCCCGCGAACAACTCGAATCAGGCAATTAATTTAAGGAAGAACCGTGACTCTCATCTACGGCCATCGCGGCGCCAAGGGCGAAGCACCGGAAAACACCCTGACCAGCTTTCAGGAATGTCTCAAGCACGGCGTGCGTCGCTGCGAACTGGACCTGCACCTGTCCATGGACGGCGAGCTGATGGTCATCCACGACCCGACCCTCAAACGCACCACTGACCGTCGCGGCAAGGTCGTCGAGCACACGGCGGCCGAGCTTGTGACCTATGACGCACGCAAGGGTGGCCCGGGCTGGATCAAGCCCTGCCCGATTCCGACCCTGGAAGAACTGTTCGAGAAATGCGACTTCGATCACTGGCAGCTGGAAGTCAAAAGCGCATCACGGATGCGTGCCGCGACCACCGTGCTGGCGATTCGCGAGATGGTCCAGCGTCATGGCCTGATGGACAAGGTGACCATCACCTCGAGCTCCCGTGAAGTGCTCAAGGCCGCGCTGGAGTTGGTGCCGGATGTGTCCCGGGGGCTGGTGGCCGAATATGCCTGGCTCGACCCGCTGAAGGTCGCGGCCAGTTACGGCTGTGAAATTCTGGCGCTGAACTGGACCCTGTGCACGCCGGAACGCCTGCAGAGGGCGCAGCGTCAGGGGCTGCATGTGTCGGTGTGGACCGTCAACGAGCCTGCGCTGATGCGCAGACTCGCCGACTTCGGCGTTGACAGCCTGATTACAGACTTTCCCGGTTTGGCCACCGCCACGCTCGAGAATTGCTGAAATCGGTCTCCCCGGCCGGCTCAGGCCACCGGCCGGAGCCGCTCAAAAAAGCCGGTTGAGGCCGTCGTAGGCCGCTACCCGATAGGCTTCAGCCATGGTCGGGTAGTTGAACGTGGTGTTGACGAAGTACTTGAGCGTGTTCAGCTCGCCCGGCTGGTTCATGATCGCCTGACCGATGTGCACGATCTCCGACGCCTGATAACCGAAGCAGTGAACGCCCAGCACTTCCAGGGTTTCACGGTGGAACAGGATCTTCAGCATGCCTTGCGGCTCGCCGGCGATCTGCGCACGCGCCATGCTCTTGAAGAACGCCTTGCCGACTTCGTATGGCACCTTGGCCTGGGTCAGCTCCTGCTCGTTCTTGCCGATCGAGCTGATCTCAGGAATGGTGTAGATGCCGGTCGGCACGTCATTCACAAAGCGCCAGCTACCGTTGTCCACGATGCTGCCGGCAGCCGAACGCCCCTGGTCGTGGGCGGCACTGGCCAGGCTTGGCCAGCCGATCACGTCACCGGCGCCGTAGATGTTCGGCACACAAGTGCGGTACGCCTCGTCGACTTCGATCTGGCCACGGCTGTTGACCTTCACGCCGATGTTTTCCAGACCCAACTGGTCGGTGTTGCCGGTACGACCGTTGCACCAGAGCAAGGCGTCGGCCTTGATCTTCTTGCCGGACTTGAGGTGCAGGATCACGCCATTGTCCACGCCTTCGACGCGGTCATAGTCTTCGTTATGGCGAACCGTGATGTTGTTGTTGCTGAAGTGATAACTCAGGGCCTGGGAAATTTCCGAATCCAGGAAGCTCAGCAACTGACCACGGTTATCCACCAGCTCGACCAGCACACCCAGGCCGCTGAAGATCGAGGCGTATTCGCAGCCGATCACGCCAGCGCCGTAAACGATGAGTTTGCGCGGGGTGTGGCCGAGGCTGAGGATGGTGTCGCTATCGTAGATACGCGGGTGGTGGAAATCGATGTCCGCCGGGCGATAAGGGCGCGAACCGGTAGCGATGATGATGTGCTTGGCCACCAGTTTTTCGACCACACCGTTGGCGCAGACCACTTCGATGGTTTGCTCGTCGGCGAAGCTGCCGGTGCCGAAGAACACGTCGACACGGTTACGGGCGTAGTAGCCGGTGCGCGAAGCGACTTGCTTGGAGATGACTTTCTCGGCGCTTTTCAGCACGTCCGGGAACGAGAACCAGCGCGGCTCACCAATGGCCCGGAACATCGGGTTGGTGTTGAACTGCATGATCTGCCGCACCGAGTGACGCAGTGCCTTGGACGGGATGGTGCCCAAGTGAGTGCAGTTGCCGCCGACCTGGCGACGGCTATCGACCATCGCCACCTTGCGCCCTGCCTTGGCGGCGTTCATTGCCGCGCCTTCCCCCGCCGGGCCGGAACCCAACACCACCACGTCGTAGTTGTAGACAGCCATGCGTACTCCTCAGAACAGGCCGCGGCACCCTCGGCACCTGCGGCTAAATCACGCCAACCTGTGGCATGAAGGAACAATTTGGGGCCTGTGCAGAACCCGGACACAGTCTATAGAAGCGTCAACGCCGCGCACATTAACCCTTGGTCGCGTCGTAGGCTACTTTTGCCTGCACTACAACGCCAGTTTTCAATGCTCGAATCGCCACAATCACTCGGTTTTTTCGCCACTGAGGCGTTCAAAAGCGTGACTGCTGCGTGTGACGAAACCTGTATCGGCACGAATCACAAAAAATGCACCGATATCGTGCTTTTCTGCGTAGTCCCAACCGCGCTCCGGGCCGAGAATCAGCAACAGCGTCGATAAGCCATCGGCCATCAACGCCGAAGGATGAATCACCGTGACAGATGCCAGGGCATGTGAGACCGGCGCACCGGTACGCGCATCGAAAGTGTGGGAAAAACGCCGACCGCCCTGCTCGAAATAATTTCGGTAGTCGCCGGAGGTAGATAGGCCATAACCGTCGACAAACATGACGCGCTCGGCGACTTGCCGGTCATCCCGAGGCTCTTCCAGGGCGATCCGCCATGGCGAACCGTCGGCCTTCCTGCCGGACGCCTTGAGCTCCCCCGTCGCTTCGGCGAGATAATCGTGAATGCCCATTGCCTCGAGTCTTGCGGCAATCGTGTCCACCGCATAACCGGCGGCGATGCTGTTGAAATCGACCTCCACGGCGGCGTCCTTGCACAACTGGTCGCCATCGATGCGCAAGTGTTCGTGGCCAACGCGCTGGCGGACCTCGGCGAGCGCTTCGGCGGTCGGGACTTTTTCCTCACGGGCCTGCGGACCAAATCCCCAGAGGTTCAGCAACGGCTCCACCGTCAGATCGTAGGAACCATCGCTTTGCACCGACAGTTGCTCGCCCACGCGGACCAGCTCGAGGATCGACACCGGCATCGCCTGACAGCGGTTGGCCGGCAGTGCGTTGAAGCGCTCGATGTCGGAATCGCTGCGGTAAGTCGACATTTGCCGGTCGACTTCGGCCAGGATCTTTTCGACTTCTATCTGGACGACTGCCGGCGCGGGAACACCGGCGTGACGGACGTACTTGATCGAATACGTGCTGCCCATGGTGGGGCCGCCGAAAGACTCCATCGAATCGCCATGGCCGCAACCAGACAACAGGCCAATCCAAACGATCAGACCGCCCAGGCGCCAGCTCAATACATCCATCTTTTACAGCCCGCCCCGACATAGCCCCAAGGCCGACCATTATGCACCACCCCTGAACCGGCTTACCGGTAAAGACGACTGCAAATGCTCAATGTGTAGGAGCGAGCTTGCTCGCGATGGTCGTCAACGATAACGCGTGCTGACTGGTTAAACGCAGCGCTCTTGACTCCATCGCGAGCAAGCTCGCTCCTACAAAGTTCTTAACCGAACAGTACTGGCTGCCAATGTTGGTCTTTTCATGGAGTCGCGGTATCCGTGGTGCATTGTTTCAAGCGACCCGAATCCGTGCCACTGCCTTCGCTGAGATCAATGTCGCCGCTGGCATCGAGGTATATGTGCGTATAGGACCATGTCGGGGTGATATTTACGCAGTGTCGGAGATCTTTATCGTTCCACCAAGAGATCTCCATGAAAAACTTCTCATCTGGAAACAAGGACCCATGATCCCGTGTGCTGCTGCCTGGAGGGAGGCCTCCTTTGTAAATCCGGTGTTGCACATTCCAGATGAACCGCAGTTCGTCAGCGCCGTTCTTGGAGTAATGGACGGTTGCGGTAGGCAACACAATAATTCGCCAGAGGACAATCAGCAAAAGCACCAGCAGGGGCAGTAATAGCGGTAGCAACGGAATCCATAGCCACCGAATGTAACGCGACCGAGGTTTTTTAGGCGTGGACACGGACTTCATATCCCCAAAGTCGCGCTACAAAATGTGTAGTCGTTTTTATTCCTTTGCCTCTTTCATGGGCTAGCCGTGTCTGTGGTGCATTGTTTTAGTCGATCCGAATCCGTGCCGCTGCCTTCGCTGAGATCAATATCGCCGTTGGCATCAAGGTAGATGTTCGTATTCGGCCACCTCGGAGTAATGTTGACGCAGTGGGCACGAACGTTTTTGCTCCACCAGGATATTTCCATAAAAAAATCGTCATCAGGAAACAGAAAACCGTTATCGACTGTACCTCCGCCGGGCTGCATCCCGCCCTTGTATATCCGGTGCTGGACATTCCAGATGTACCTGAGTTCCTCCCTTCCATTTTCGGAGTAGTGAATGGTCACGGTCGGAAGTGCGATATCCCAATGGTCGAGAGCCAGAAGCACAGCGAGAATCCACAGCCATCGATTGTGCCGTATTCGGGGTTTATTTGCAGACGTGGACACAGACTCCATCTCCCCAGAATCGCGCTACAAAAAGTGCAGTCTTCTTTTATCACCTTGCCTCTTCATGGAGTCGCGGTATCCGTGATGCATTGTTTCAAGCGACCCGAATCCGTGCCACTGCCTTCGCTGCGATCAATGTCGCCATTGGCGTCAAGGTAAATGTGCGTATTGGGCCACTTAGGGGTTACGTTAACGCAGTGTCGGAGAGCGCCATCGTTCCACCAGGAAATCTCCATGAAAAATTTCTCATCTGGAAACAAGAAGCCATAATCACGTGTACCGCCCCCAGGCTGCATCCGCCCTTTGAATATCCGGTGCTGTACGTTCCAGATGTATTTAAGTTCCTCTTTAGCATCTTTGGGGTAATGGATAGTCACAGTAGGCAACCCAATATCCCATTGGGTAATGACCAGAAAAACAACTGGGATCCATAGCCACCACTTGTGCGATCTTCGCGGTTTACTTGCAGACATGGACACGGATTCCCTCCCCCCAGTTCTCTGGAGCAACTGCTAACACTTTATTCATGATCATCTGCGCTATTATCCCGCCATCAGGGTGCTGATTGGCGGGTTTTATACCGGTGCTTATCGACACTCTATCAGCTATATCATCCCACGCTCGCAACTCAGCATAAGGACCGACCATAAAATGAGGGTCGGGCGTTATATTTTTTAATATCGCACTCATTTCTGAGGGCATTCCTTTAATCGATCTGAATCGGTTCCGCTAGCGTGACTGCTATCGAGAGATCCATCTGCCCCAATATATATACTAGTCGTAGGCCACTTAGGATTTATAGCTATACAATGACTTTTTCCTGAGGCAGTCCAGTCAAACCGCATAAAAAAATCATCATTTGCAACAAGATGGCCGGGGCCTCCTGTAGATTGGCCGGGGAAAATTTCCCCTCGAAATATATCGTGCTGGGTATTTAGAACAAACTCCAACTTCCCGCCTCCCTCCTTTGAGAAATAGATTTTTACCCTCGGCACGGAGACATACCAGATAAAATACATCAGAAACAATATTACTAGCAGTCTACGCATAAACAAATGCAGCACCTTTTATTCGCATTTGTGGACACTTATACCTTTCCCCCAATCAGCAGGATCCCCGGCAAGCACTTCATCCATAATTATCTTGGCACTGACCCCTTCGGTTGAATAAATTCTGAAAAGGCTTACACCAATAGCTATAGACTTCCTATCCGGTATGTCATCCCATGCCCTTAATCCCTTTATGTCCTCTGAACGATTAGGGCCGGGCCTATTTTCCCAATCCTGAAGCTTACGGACCGCGTCGGAAATGATCTGCTCAGCACCTGCGCCATCCAGCAACACCCGCTCGGAAAAACCTGCAGCCATTCCTACGTAGCCATAATGAATATTCGACCAAATGTCATAAAAATAATCGTACCTTCCCTGTTTGTGGCGAACATCACCTCCAAAGTTGGCCTTTATCTTCGGCTTGTGATCCCAAGACCGATTCTGCCCAACCCGCTCTGCCCACAGCGCAAAAGCCTCGGCTTTTTTGGCAAGGGCGATGCTGTGGAAATTGGGTTGACGGCCGAGTCGGAGATAAAATGGAATTTCCATGTATTTACTTGTTTCAGCCTCAGGGTTATAGCTATTCAACTCCTTCATTTTCAGCACCGAAGCATGGGTGATGTTTCGATTCATCTCGCCGGCAATGTAGGCGGCAAGCTCTTCCATTTGATCAGGATGGTTACAGGCTCCGCCTCCATCAAGGTTGCCGAGTGGGGCAGTGACTTTTTCTGCAAGCTTTGGATCGGCCACCCCGGATTTCGTCGTAAACCCGCTATCCGCTTGAGTCGTTGGCGACCCGGCGGCGCTGGTGGCTTGCCGTGCAGGACTGGCCTTATTCCGATAGCTGGCGGTGAACACCGAGGGAATCAGTTGCGCTTTACAGGGGCAACCACTATGGCTGTCCAGCGTGCCCGCCATGGCTTTGCCATGACTGATCATGTGCGAAATGCCGCCGACAATTTTCTAAGTCTTGCCGTCCTTGCCACAGGTGACTCGATCACCATCGCGGGCATGGGCAATGCCGTACATCATGATCCGGGTGTCACCATCCAGGACCTTGCCGCCACAGGTGGTCTTGTCGTCCAGGCCAATGTAATAACCCTTGCTCACTGTTACTTCTCCTTATCATTCGGCCGTCCGCAATAATGCGGTGGACGCTAACAGCGTCGCGACCCCAACGGCAGGGCCTGCAGGACGATCAGGAAATTTCGCCAAAAGAAACAATCCATTTCCTACAAGAGTGTTTCTAAAGCGGATTTCTTCGGAAAGAAAAGTCAGAGGGGTCGATAACAATCGGCATGAAAAAACGGCCTGTCGAACCACGCATACCCACAGGACGTTGCGCCCATGCGGGGCGCACAAACAAAAACGCCCCGACCAAGGTCGGGGCGTTTTCATGTGCAGCTAAGGCTTAGCGCGGGAATGCTGGCGGGTTTACACCGGCCATGTCTTCCATCACGCGAACCACCTGGCAGCTGTAACCGAACTCGTTGTCGTACCAAACGTACAGAACAACGCGGTTATCCTGGGTGATGGTCGCTTCAGCGTCCACTACGCCTGCGTGGCGCGAGCCAACGAAGTCGGTGGAAACCACTTCCTGGGAGCTCACGTAGTCGATCTGCTTGTGCAGGTCCGAGTGCATGGCCATCTGGCGCAGGTACTCGTTGATCTCTTCGCGAGTGGTGGCCTTTTCCAGGTTCAGGTTCAGGATAGCCATCGACACGTTCGGCGTAGGAACGCGAATCGCGTTGCCGGTCAGCTTGCCCTTGAGCACTGGCAGCGCCTTGGCGGCTGCGGTGGCGGCACCGGTCTCGGTGATTACCATGTTCAGCGGCGCGGCGCGGCCACGACGGCTGCCCTTGTGGAAGTTGTCGATCAGGTTCTGGTCGTTGGTGAACGAGTGAACGGTTTCGACGTGGCCGTTGACGATGCCGTACTTGTCGTTGACTGCCTTGAGCACCGGCACGATGGCGTTGGTGGTGCAGGAAGCCGCCGAGATGATCTTGTCGTCAGGGGTAATGTCGCCATGGTTGATGCCGTGAACGATGTTCTTCAGCGCGCCCTTGCCAGGTGCGGTGAGGATCACGCGAGCAGCGCCCGGGCAGCCCAGGTGCTGGCCCAGGCCGTCGGCGTCACGCCATACACCGGTGTTGTCGACGATCAGCGCGTTTTCGATGCCGTACTGGGTGTAGTCGACTTCGCTCGGGCTCTTGGCGTAGATAACCTGGATCAGGTTGCCGTTGGCGGTGATGGTGTTGTTGGCTTCATCGATGGTGATGGTGCCATCGAACGGACCATGGACCGAGTCACGACGCAGCAGGCTGGCGCGCTTGACCAGGTCGTTCTCGGCGCCCTTGCGGACAACGATGGCGCGCAGTCGCAGGCCGTCGCCACCACCGGTTTTCTCGATCAGGATGCGTGCCAGCAGACGGCCGATACGACCGAAGCCGTAAAGGACAACGTCGGTGCCTTTGCGGGCGGAAGCGTTCTGCTGGCCAACCACGTCGGCCATCTCTTCACGGACGAACTGCTCGGCACTACGGCCATTGCCTTCGGCCTTGTATTTGGCCGCCAGCTTGCCCAGGTCTACCGAAGCGGCGCCGAGCTTGAGCTCGCTCATCGCCTTGAGCAGCGGGAATGTTTCGTGGACGGAGAGTTCGGTTTCGTCGGTCTGGCGATGACGGGCAAAGCGGTGCGCTTTGAGGATCGAAATCACCGAGCGGTTGATCAGGCTGCGGCCATAGATCGAGCTCACCACGTTGTTATTGCGGTAGAGCTGACCGATAAGCGGAATCATCGCTTCTGCGAGTGCTTCACGGTCGATCCATTCACCAAGACACTGGTCGGGCTTCTGAGTCACGGGAACCTTCCACATGTAGGGGCAGAAAAAAGGGGCTACATTATGCCGCCGAGTGACAGCGGTAGCAATGCGCGCCCGTCGTGCTTTACGTAACAAATCGTCGTTCAAAAAAATTACGCCTCGCTCCAGCCCAGTAAAACCGGGGCTTTCAGCACAGTCAATTTTTTGGAGCCAAAGTCTCGTTGTCCGT
This sequence comes from Pseudomonas sp. Pseusp16, assembly GCF_047324915.1. Classification (NCBI taxonomy): domain Bacteria; kingdom Pseudomonadati; phylum Pseudomonadota; class Gammaproteobacteria; order Pseudomonadales; family Pseudomonadaceae; genus Pseudomonas; species Pseudomonas sp. Pseusp16. Next base: position 3,055,010 of record NZ_CP168522.1, read on the forward strand.
AACCCTCCGTAACACTCGTTGTTTTTGCCACTACATATTCATTAATTCTAGGTAAAAAAGCGCAGAATTTTGTCTTTACCACTACATTTCGCCAAACCCGTGCTTTAGACACAGTCAGCAACTGACAGGCGGCATCGTAGACCGCTACAATTACCGACTTTGTCGCAACGCTTGGAGCTCAACCTTCCGTGCCCGTTCTGCGTCTACCGCTTCTCCCTGCCGCGGCAGGTAAACAGCACTGGGGCAACCTGCCCGGTGCCGCCCTGAGCCTGGCCATTGCCGAGGCCGCCAGCGCTGCCAAGCGCTTTACCCTGCTGCTGACCGCCGACAGCCAAAGTGCCGAACGGCTGGAACAGGAGCTGGGTTTCTTCGCCCCGGATTTGCCCGTACTGCACTTTCCCGATTGGGAAACCCTGCCCTACGACCTGTTCTCACCGCACCAGGACATCATTTCCCAGCGTATCTCGGCGCTCTATCGACTGCCGGAGTTGAGTCATGGCGTGCTGGTGGTGCCGATCACCACGGCCCTGCACCGCCTGGCGCCCACCAAATTCCTGCTCGGCAGCAGTTTGGTGCTGGATGTCGGCCAGAAGCTCGACGTCGAGCAAATGCGCACCCGGCTTGAAGCCACCGGTTATCGCTATGTCGATACCGTGTACGAGCATGGCGAGTTCACGGTCCGCGGCTCGTTGATCGACCTGTTCCCGATGGGCAGCAAACTGCCATACCGCATCGACCTGTTCGACGACGAAATCGAAACCCTGCGCACCTTCGACCCGGAGAATCAACGCTCCATCGACAAGGTCGACTCGGTCAAGCTGCTGCCGGCCAAGGAGTTCCCGCTGGAGAAAGAAGCCGTGACCCGCTTCAAGGCGCGTTTTCGCGAGCGCTTCGATGTCGATTTCCGTCGCTGCCCGATCTTCCAGGACTTGAACAGCGGGATCACCCCGGCCGGTATCGAGTACTACCTGCCATTGTTCTTCGAAGAAACCTCGACGCTGTTCGATTACCTGCCACAGGACACGCAAGTGTTTTCCCTGCCGGGCATCGAACAGGCCGCCGAGAATTTCTGGAACGATGTGCGTAATCGCTATGAAGAACGCCGTGTCGATCCTTCCCGCCCTTTATTACCGCCAGCCGAGCTGTTCCTTCCAGTGGAAGACTGCTTCGCGCGCCTGAAGAACTGGCCGCGCGTAGTGGCCAGCCAACAGGACATTGAAAGCGGTGGCGGCCGCGAGCGCTTCCCGGCTCGAGAACTGCCGAACCTGGCCATCGAAGCCAAGGCCACCCAGCCATTGGCGGCACTGGCTGGTTTCCTCGACGAATTCCCCGGACGCGTGCTGTTTACCGCCGAATCCGCAGGCCGCCGCGAAGTGCTGCTGGAACTGCTGGAACGCCTGAAGCTGCGACCGAAAACCGTCGACAGCTGGCCGGACTTTGTCGCCGGCAAGGAGCGTCTGGCCATCACCATCGCACCACTCGATGAAGGCCTGCAGCTCGACGACCCGGCCCTGGCCCTGGTTGCCGAAAGCCCATTGTTCGGTCAGCGCGTGATGCAGCGTCGGCGTCGCGAAAAGCGCGCCGATGCCAACAACGATGCCGTCATCAAGAACCTCACCGAGCTGCGCGAAGGTGCGCCGGTGGTGCATATCGACCACGGTGTCGGCCGCTACCTGGGCCTGGCGACCCTGGAAATCGACAACCAGACCGCCGAGTTCCTCGCCCTGGAATACGCTGAAGGCGCCAAGCTGTATGTGCCGGTGGCCAACCTGCACCTGATCGCCCGCTACACCGGCAGCGACGACGCCCTGGCCCCGCTGCACCGCCTCGGCTCCGAGACCTGGCAGAAAGCCAAGCGCAAGGCCGCCGAACAGGTTCGCGACGTGGCCGCCGAGTTGCTCGACATCTATGCACGCCGTGCGGCCCGTGAAGGCTACGCCTTCGCCGATCCGAAAGCTGACTACGCCACCTTCAGCGCGGGTTTCCCGTTTGAAGAAACCCCGGACCAGCAAACCACTATCGAAGCGGTGCGCGACGATATGCTCGCGCCCAAGCCCATGGATCGCCTGGTGTGCGGCGACGTCGGCTTCGGCAAGACCGAAGTGGCGATGCGCGCCGCGTTCATTGCCGTGCATGGCGGCAGGCAAGTGGCGATCCTGGTGCCGACCACCCTGCTCGCCCAGCAGCACTACAACAGCTTCCGCGACCGTTTCGCCGACTGGCCGGTGACCGTGGAAGTGATGAGCCGCTTCAAGTCGGCCAAGGAAGTGAACGCGGCGGTCGCGGACCTGGCCGAAGGCAAGATCGACATCGTCATCGGCACGCACAAGCTGCTGCAGGACGACGTCAAAATCAAAAACCTGGGCCTTGTGATCATCGATGAGGAACACCGTTTCGGCGTGCGCCAGAAAGAACAGCTCAAGGCGCTGCGCAGCGAAGTCGACATCCTGACCCTCACCGCCACGCCGATTCCGCGCACGCTGAACATGGCGGTGTCGGGCATGCGCGACCTGTCGATCATCGCCACTCCGCCGGCCCGTCGCCTGTCGGTACGCACCTTCGTCATGGAGCAGAACAAGAGCACGGTCAAAGAGGCCTTGCTGCGTGAATTGCTGCGTGGCGGCCAGGTCTACTACCTGCACAACGACGTGAAGACCATCGAGAAGTGCGCCGCCGACCTCGCCGAACTGGTACCGGAAGCCCGAATCGGCATCGGTCACGGGCAGATGCGCGAACGCGAACTCGAACAGGTGATGAGCGACTTCTACCACAAGCGCTTCAACGTGCTGATCGCCTCGACCATCATCGAGACCGGCATCGACGTACCGAGCGCCAACACCATCATCATCGAGCGCGCCGACAAGTTCGGCCTGGCGCAGTTGCACCAGTTGCGCGGTCGGGTCGGACGTAGCCACCACCAGGCGTACGCCTACCTGCTGACGCCACCGCGCCAGCAAATCACCCCGGACGCGGAAAAGCGCCTGGAAGCGATTGCCAACACCCAGGACCTCGGCGCGGGCTTCGTGCTCGCCACCAACGACCTGGAAATCCGTGGCGCCGGCGAACTGCTCGGTGACGGCCAGAGCGGGCAGATCCAGGCTGTCGGTTTCACGCTGTACATGGAAATGCTCGAGCGCGCAGTGAAGTCGATCCGCAAGGGCGAGCAACCGAACCTCGATCAACCGCTGGGCGGTGGCCCGGAAGTCAACTTGCGGGTACCGGCACTGATTCCGGAAGACTACCTGCCGGATGTCCACGCCCGCCTGATTCTCTACAAGCGCATTGCCTCGGCCACCGATGAAGACGGTCTCAAGGATTTGCAGGTGGAGATGATCGATCGTTTCGGCCTGTTGCCGGAACCGACCAAGAACCTGATCCGCATCACTGCACTGAAGTTGCAGGCCGAGCAACTGGGCATCAAGAAAGTCGATGGCGGCCCCCAGGGCGGTCGCGTCGAGTTCGCCGCACAGACGCCGGTCGACCCGCTGACCCTGATCAAGCTGATCCAGAGCCAGCCAAAACGCTACAAATTCGAAGGCGCCACGATGTTCAAGTTCATGGTTCCGATGGAGCGCCCGGAAGAGCGCTTTAATACTGTAGAGGCGCTCTTCGAGCACCTCGTTCCGAAAACTGCTTGAAGGACGCCGCATGCGCCTGTTTCGCTCACTGACCTTGCTGACCCTGTTGATGCCAGCATTGGTCGCACCTACGGCATTTGCCGATGACCTGTATCAGGTCGAAATGATTCTGGTCCGTCAAAACGCCGTACCGGCGATTGTCAGCCGTGCCGCGCCGGAAGACTGGGCAGCTGGCGCACAACCGGTCAGCCCCGACAGCCTGCGTACGCCAAGCCTGAATGGCGAGGTGGAAAAACTCACCAGCAGCGCCGACTACACGGTGTTGCTGCACAAAGCCTGGCAACAGACCCTCGGCGAAGCTGGCAGCAAAGTGGCGATCAGCGACGGCAAGGAACAATATGGTCAGTTCCCGATCGAGGGCACGCTGAACATGAAGCTGGGACGCTTTACCGATGTCGACGCCGATTTCTGGGTCAATCAGATCGATGCCAATGGCATGGTGACCGCCAGCGAGCGCTTGAAACAGGAAAGCCACACCAAGAACGGCCAGCTGAACTTCCTCGACAACGGCCACCTCGGCCTGCTGATCAAGATCACCTCGCTGACCGCCCCAGCCCCCCGCCCAGCTCCCGAAGAAATTCCGGACTGATTGAAGTCCCTATGTCCGCGACCCTGAGCAAACCCCTGGCACCGTCCTGGGTCAGCCGATTCAAGGAACAGAGCCTGGAGCGTGGCCGCCGCTACGCGCTGGAGAATCGCGTCAGGATCGTTGAAGCCGGCGATGCCACGATCATCGCCGCGTGCGAAGGCTCTGGCGGTAACGTTTACCGTCAGACCATTCGCCTGCGCGAGTCAGCCAAGGGCACCCTGCTGATGGTCGACGCCACTTGCTCCTGCCCGGTCCACAACAACTGCAAACATTGCGCAGCGGTGCTCCTGCAAGTGCAGGAAACCCTCGACTACCCAGCCGCCGCCAAAGACGCCGAACTCCTGGAAAAACTCCAGGCAGTCCTGGAAAACCGCAGCCCGAAAGCCCCGCCACAAGTGCTGGTGGACAATGTGCAACCCGTCCCGCGCCTGTGGCTCGCCAGCATCGAGTTCAGTGCGTTCGAACCGCGCAACGGTCGAATGCAGCGTTACATTCAGCATCGCGCGGCGCTGTCTTTCAGCTATCTGGACGAGTACGTTTCCGGTCAGAAAAACGCCGACATCCTGATTCGTCAGGAGACCCAGACGCTGCGGATAAAACGCCACCCGGAAGTGGAACAGTCCTACCGGGAACAACTGCGAATCCTCGGCTTCAAAGTGGCCACCCGGCAAAGCAAGGCCTTGCCGGAAAGTGCCGGCGAGCTGTTCGAGATGGTCAATGACAGCGCCTGGCTGACTTTTACCCTCAATGAACTGCCGAAGTTGCGCACCCAGGGCTGGGAATTGCAGATCGACGAGGACTTCGGTTTCGACCTGACGGCGGTAGACGACTGGTACGCCACGGTCGAACAGGTACCGGAGCGAGACTGGTTCGATCTGGAGCTGGGGATCATCGTCAACGGCGAACGCCTGAGCCTGTTGCCGATCCTGCTCAACCTGATGCGCTCCCACAGCGAAATCCTCAATCCGGAACGCCTTGCCCGACGACGCGACGACGAGCTGATCCTGGTCAATATTCCCAATCGCCCGAACTCCGAACACGGGCCACTGCAAGTCGCCCTGCCCTTCGGCCGCTTGAAGCCGGTGCTGGCAACCCTTGGCGAGTTCTACCTGCAGGAGCCCGGCGAAACCACGCTGCGCCTGAGCAAGGCCGATGCCACGCGCCTGAACCCGCTGGAAGACATGCCACTGCTCTGGGAGGGTGGAGAGCAGATCCGCACCTTTGCCCAGCGCCTGCGCGACATCAAGGACCACACGGCCATTGCCCCGGACGGCCTGAATGCGACGCTGCGTCCGTATCAGCTCGAAGGCTTGAGCTGGATGCAATCACTGCGGCAGCTGGAAGTGGGCGGAATTCTCGCGGACGACATGGGCCTGGGCAAAACCCTGCAGACACTGGCGCACGTCCTGAGCGAGAAAAACGCCGGCCGCCTCGATCGGCCGTGCATGGTCGTGATGCCGACCAGCCTGATCCCCAACTGGCTCGACGAAGCGGCGCACTTTACGCCCCAGCTCAAAGTACTGGCGCTATACGGTGCCAGCCGCAAAAAGCACTTCGACAAGTTGGCCGATTACGATCTGATCCTGACCACCTATGCACTGCTGCCCAAGGATGTCGAACGCCTCGCGGCGCAGCCCTTGCACATACTGGTGCTGGATGAAGCGCAATACATCAAGAACCCCGGCAGCAAGGCGGCCCAGGCTGCCCGCGAGCTCAACGCCCGGCAGCGCCTGTGCCTGAGCGGCACACCGCTGGAAAACCATCTCGGTGAACTGTGGTCGCTGTTTCACTTTCTCTTGCCCGGCTGGCTGGGCGACGTCAAAAGCTTCAACCGCGATTACCGCGTGCCGATTGAAAAACGCACCAGCGAGGTCAGGCTTCAGCACCTCAACGGCCGGATCAAGCCGTTCCTGCTGCGCCGCACCAAGGAACAGGTGGCCACCGAGTTGCCACCGAAAACCGAGATCATCCACTGGGTCGAGCTCAACGAGGCCCAACGCGACGTCTACGAAACCATGCGCCTGGCCATGGACAAGAAAGTCCGCGACGAAATCACCCGCAAAGGCGTGGCCCGCAGCCAGATCATCATTCTGGAAGCACTGCTCAAGCTGCGTCAGGTGTGCTGCGATTTGCGCCTGGTCAACGAGGCGACCCTGCCGAGCCGTGGCAGCACGTCAGGCAAGCTCGACAGCCTGATGGAAATGCTCGAGGAATTGTTCGAGGAAGGTCGGCGGATCCTGCTGTTCTCCCAGTTCACTTCAATGCTGTCGCTGATCGAAGACGAACTGAACAAACGCGGCGTGGCCTATGCCCTGCTGACCGGCCAGACCCGTGATCGCCGCACACCCGTGAAGGAATTCCAGAGCGGCAAGCGTCAGATTTTCCTGATCAGCTTGAAGGCAGGTGGCGTGGGCCTGAACCTGACCGAAGCGGACACGGTGATTCATTACGACCCGTGGTGGAACCCGGCGACGGAGAACCAGGCGACCGACCGGGCGTATCGCATCGGCCAGGAGAAGCCGGTGTTCGTTTACAAAATGATTGCCCGCGGCACGGTGGAAGAAAAGATTCAGCACCTGCAAAAGGAAAAATCCGACCTCGCGGCCGGCGTGCTGGATGGGCGCAAGGCCGGGGACTGGAAACTGCAGAACGATGATATCGAGGCGCTGTTTGCGCCGCTGCCGAAAAACCTCGAAAAACGCTGAGATTTGCGGCGTCTGAACCGGCCTCTTCGCGAGCAAGCCCGCTCCCACATTTGATTTGTGTTTAGCCTCAACAGTGGAGGCAACACAAAACCACTGTGGGAGCGGGCTTGCTCGCGAAGGGGGCGACTCGGCATAGCGCCTGACTCAGCCCTTGAGCACCCGCGCCAACGTCGATTTCACCTTGCCCATACCGTCATGCAATGCCTGCTCGATCTCGGCCATGGTGATTACGGCCGTCGACTTGCCCGCCGCCGGGTTCACCACCAGCGCCAGGCAGGCGTAATCCAGTTCCAGTTCGCGGGCCAGGGCTGCTTCGGGCATACCCGTCATACCGACGATGTCGCAGCCATCGCGCTCCAGCCGGGCGATTTCAGCCACCGTCTCCAGGCGCGGCCCTTGAGTGCACGCATACACGCCATGACTGCTGTAGCCCACGCCTTCCGCCGCCAATGCCGCGATCAGTTGCTGGCGCAATGGTTCGCTGTAGGGGTAGCTGAAGTCGATATGGGTGACGTGCTCCAGATCATCGGCAAAGTAAGTGTGTTCACGACCGCTGGTGTAGTCGATCAACTGATGCGGCACGCAGAAATGCCCTGTGCCCATGGCGGAATGAATTCCACCCACGGCATTGACCGCGAGAATCGCCTGCGCCCCGGCCTGCTTCAACGCCCAGAGGTTGGCGCGGTAGTTGACCTGATGCGGCGGAAAACGATGCGGATGACCGTGACGTGCAAGGAACAGCACTTCCTTGCCGGCATATTCGCCGATCTGAACGTCGGCCGAAGGTGCACCGTAAGGCGTGTCCACTGTCAGTGACTGACGAATGCTCAGGCCTTCGAGCTGAGTCAGGCCAGTGCCACCGATAATCGCGTAAACCGTCATAACGAACAGTCCTTAATCAATCAATTGAGCTTCTTTGAGCGCGCCGACAGCGGTCAGCCAGCGCGGGTCCTGACGGTATTCGGTGCTGGCGAACGACTGGCCGCGCATCCGCGCAATACGCTCGGATGGCTTGACCTTCAGACGCTGGGCAGCGCTCAGGGCGAGCTCGGCGGCCGCACGGTCGTTGCACACCAGGCCCATGTCGCAGCCGGCAGTCAGCGCTGACTCGATTCGACTGGCGGCATCGCCGACCACGTGAGCCCCCGCCATGGACAAGTCATCACTGAAAATCACCCCGTCGAATTGCAACTCGCCGCGCAGGATTTCCTGCAACCAGCGACGGGAAAAACCGGCCGGCTGGGCGTCGACTTGTGGATAGATCACATGGGCGGGCATGACCGCGGCCAGTTGCTTGCTCAATCTGGCAAACGGCACCAGATCGTTGGCGCGGATCTCATCGAGACTGCGTTCGTCGTTGGGGATCGCGACGTGGGAATCCGCTTCGGCCCAGCCGTGACCGGGGAAGTGCTTGCCGGTGGCCGCCATGCCTGCGCTGTTCATCCCGCGGATGAAAGCACCGGCCAACCGGGCGGCGCGCTCCGGGTCACCCTCGAACGAACGGGTACCCACCACCGCGCTGCGTTGGTAATCGAGGTCGAGCACCGGGGCGAAACTCAGGTCCAGGCCAACGGCCAACACTTCGGTCGCCATGATCCAGCCACACTGCTCGGCCAGGTATTCGGCGTTCGGGTTGTCGGCAATGGCGCGCATGGCGGGCAACCGCACGAAACCCTGGCGCAGGCGCTGCACGCGACCGCCCTCTTGATCCACCGCCAACAGCAGATCGGGACGAATGGCGCGAATGGCTGCACTCAGCTCGCGCACTTGACGCGGATGCTCGATGTTACGGGCAAAGATGATCAAGCCACCCACTTCGGGCTGGCGCAACAATTGGCGATCTTCAGCCGTCAGCCAGGTACCGGCGACGTCCACCATCAACGAGCCTTGCAAGCCAGCAGTCATAGTTTTTCCTTGATAACAGAAAACCCGCCCCACACGAATTCGCCGCCGGGGGCAGTGCCCGGCAGGTCGGCGGTATCAATGGGAAACGGGTTCAGAAACAGAGTCGGCATGGGCGGCTAGCTTAGCGGATGTCAGCTGCCGCGCCCACCCGTGTACGGTTAAACCTTGGCGGCAACCGGCGTCGATTTAGTGCGCGGACGCAACTGGGCTGTGGCCATGGCCGCATCCGTCACACCGGATTCGGCGCGCATGCCGGCGGCCAGGAATGGCACCATCAGGCGCATGACCTGCTCGATCGAAGTGTTCACGCCAAAGTCGGTTTCAGCAATCGCCCGCAAGGCCTTGATGCCGGACATGCTGAACGCTGCCGCACCGAGCATGAAGTGCACGCGCCAGAACAGTTCGATGGGGGGAATGCGCGGCGCCGCTTCGTTGACCAGCGTCATGTAGCGGCGGAACACCTTGCCGTACATGTCTTCCAGATAACGACGCAGGTGGCCCTGGCTCTGACTGAACGCCAGCCCCAGCAAACGCATGAAGATAGACAGGTCGTTGCCACTGCGCGGCTGCACCACCAGTGCCTGCTCGACGAGGATTTCCAGCAACTCTTCGAGTGTCGGCCTGATTTCAGGCTTGGCCTGACGCCGCTCCAGCTCTTTATCGAGACTGATGCAGAACGGCCCGAGGAACCGCGAGAAAACCGCCTGGATCAACGCCTTCTTCGAACCGAAGTGATAGTTCACCGCCGCCAGGTTGACACCCGCCTTGCTGGTGATCAGACGCAACGAGGTTTCAGCGAAACCTTTTTCCGCGAACAACTGCTCGGCGGCATCAAGAATGCGTTCAACGGTTTCCGACTGGGCCATGGCTACTCCGCCTGACAAACACTTGTTTGAAACATACGTTTCAGCCTGTGCCTTGTCAAGTCTGGCAGTTCGTTTTGGGAATGGTCGGTCAGACATTTAACCACACAACGACAAAGCTTCAATCCACTGACTGATTGACCGTCCGGCGGCGACTGAAAAAAGGAGCATTGCCAAGACCGCCTTACTGTATATAATCCCAGTCACTGTATAAAAAAACAGAGCGATCAATATGCTAAAGCTGACGCCACGACAAGCAGAGATTCTGGCTTTCATCAAACGCTGCCTGGAAGACAACGGATATCCACCCACCCGCGCGGAAATCGCTCAGGAACTGGGTTTCAAGTCACCCAATGCAGCGGAAGAGCACCTCAAGGCGCTGGCCCGCAAGGGTGCCATCGAGATGACGCCTGGCGCCTCCCGTGGCATTCGCATCCCTGGCTTCGAAGCCAAGGCCGACGACTCCACCCTGCCGATCATTGGCCGGGTCGCAGCCGGTGCCCCGATTCTTGCGCAGCAACACATCGAAGAGTCCTGCAACATCAATCCTGCCTTCTTCCATCCGCGTGCCGACTACCTGCTGCGCGTCCATGGGATGAGCATGAAAGATGTCGGCATTTTCGACGGCGACCTGCTGGCGGTCCACACCACCCGCGAAGCCCGCAACGGCCAGATCGTGGTTGCGCGAATCGGCGACGAAGTGACCGTCAAGCGCTTCAAGCGTGACGGCAGCAAAGTCTGGCTGATCGCCGAGAACCCCGAGTTCGCCCCTATTGAAGTGAACCTTCAAGATCAGGAACTGGTGATCGAAGGCTTGAGTGTCGGCGTCATTCGCCGCTAAAGGAGGCACCATGCAGTTCCCACAGACATCACCACAGCAAGCCCAACTGCCGTTGTTCGAAGCGTTCATGGCACAGCCATTGGCGCCGATTCTGAAAGACGTAGTCGAGTCCCCCTGGAGCGCCGAACCTGACGTTTTCAGCGAGCTGTCACTGCGTGGTGCAGCCGGGAACTGCCTGAGCCTTCTGGCCCCCATCCTCAGGGAATTGAGCCAGGACCAGGATGCTCGCTGGCTGACACTGATCGCGCCGCCCGCCAGCCTGACCCAAGCCTGGCTGCGAGATGCCGGCCTCAACCGCGAGCGCATCCTGTTGTTGCAACCGCGGGGCAGCCAGAGCGCCCAGCAACTGACCTGCGAAGCGTTGCGCCTGGGGCGCAGCCATACGGTGGTCAGCTGGATCAACCCGCTGAGCTCCCAATCGCGGCAACAACTGATCAGCGCCGCCCGCACCGGGGACGCTCAGAGCCTGAATATTCGACTGGGTTAACTGACAGGCAAAACGCGGGCTTCACCGCGCGAGGCTTCTCCAAGGACAGAGAAGCCGATGAGTAGCGATATCAAGAAAAACGACAGACGGGGATCAATGCAGAACCCGTGTCCCCTCTTCCTTGTCGAATTCGCCTTCAACCAGGCGACCTGCCATCTGCACACCGACGCTCAACATCGCCTTGGCGACTTCCACGTGCTGCCCTTGCAGGAACGCTTTGGCGTCCTCGGAGAAATCCAAAGTAACCAGAGAACCCTCGTCCTCGGCCCTGCGCAGCTCGATTCGGCCGTCTGGTAACTCGACAATTTCTAGAAAGGACGTTGGCATAAAGGACTGTTCTCCACGAAAGGCGGGGATTATATAGGCATCGCTCGGGCTTCGCTTGGGATCTTGACCAGATGTCATCACCCGACGGCGAGTGTCAGCACTCGTTCAACCCTTCACGAAACCGGATCGCCAACGCTTTCAGGTTCTGACGCCAGCTCTCCAGCTCCTCCCGACTCAGTTCCTCCGGCGCGTCCTCTTCATCCAGATTGACAGCCTGAATCAGTGGCTGAGTCACGTCCCCTTTCGGCTTGTGCGGCGCGCGTGGTGGCTGAAACAGCGCAGCATGGGCGGCCAACAGTCTGGCCAGCCAGGTCTCCGGGTTATTGGCCAGCTCGACCATCTCGGCCATTTCCGGAATGGCGATGGTTTCCAGCACCTCGCGAGTCAGCAACAACTCTGCACGGGACGCATTGGCCTGAGGCAAGCGATAGAAACCGGCGATTTCGTGACACAGGCCCAACAGCGCGCCGTACAGGTGAAACAGCGCGGATTCGCGTCCGGCCTGGATCAGCGCCAGCGAATTCATTGCCCGACTTTCTTCAGTACGGGCCAGTGCTTCCAGCGACAAGCCGGCGAAGTAAATCTTCTGATTGGTGCGGGTATAAAGTTCGTGGGCCATGACGGCAGCCTCCACAACGAAATAATTGCTTCATGCAGGTATGACAGTGTCGTGGATCACCCGATCCGACCGCAAGCCCAAAACAAAAAGGCCGCATGAAAACCCGAAGGTTCTCATGCGGCCTTGCGCACTGACTGTAGGAGCGAGCTTGCTCCGGGCGGCGTTCCGACGATGGTCGTCAACGATGACGCGGGCCTACAGGATGCCCGCGTTGCTCTCAGGTCCATCGCGAGCAAGCTCGCTCCTACAGGGGTGGCGGCTTTACGCCTTGGCTGCCGGACGCTTGTCTTCGACCGCCCACTTGCCGCCGTCGTAGAACGCTTTCCAGCCAGTCGGCTTACCGTCGACCTCGGTCTGTACGTACTGCTCCTTGGTCTTGCGACTGTAACGAATCACAGCCGGGAGGCCATCCGGATCTTTCTTCGGCGCTTCGCAGAGGAAGTGATACTTCGGATCGATCTCATCCTTGTGCGGGATGATTTCCATCACCAGCGGAGCACGAGTCTCGCGGTTTTTCGGGAACTGGCTGGCCGCCAGGAACAGGCCGGATGCACCGTCGCGCAGAATGTAGGTGTCGTTGACCTTTTCGCACTTCAGCTCAGGCATCTTCACCGGGTCCATCTTCGGCGGCGCCGCATCACCGCTCTTCAGCAGTTTGCGGGTGTTCTTGCAGGTGGCATTGGTGCAACCGAAGAACTTGCCGAAACGGCCAGTCTTGAGTTGCATTTCGCTGCCACACTTGTCGCACTCCAGGCTCGGACCTTCATAGCCCTTGATGCGGTAAGTGCCCTCTTCGATTTCGTAGCCATCGCAATCCGGGTTGTTACCGCAGATGTGCAACTTGCGCTTCTCATCGAGCAGGTAGGCATCCATCGCCGTGCTGCAGATCGGGCAGCGATGCTTGCCACGCAACACCAGCGACTCCGATTCACCCTCGTCGTCCGCAGCGATTTCATCGCCCGGCACCAGGTTCACGGTGGCCTTGCAGCGTTCTTTTGGTGGCAGGCTGTAACCCGAGCAACCGAGGAACACACCGGTCGACGCGGTACGGATCTGCATCGGGCGACCGCAGGTGGTGCACGGGATGTCGGTCATCACCGGCTGGTTGGCACGCATGCCGCTTTCCGGGCTTTCGGCCACTTCGAGTTTCTTCTTGAAGTCGCCGTAGAACTCGTCGAGCACGTTTTTCCAGTCACGTTCGCCCTGGGCCACGTCATCGAGATGCTCTTCCATGCCCGCAGTGAAACCGTAGTCCATCAGGTTGGAGAAGCTCTCTGCCAGACGCTCGGTGACGATGTCGCCCATCTTTTCCGAGTAGAAACGACGGTTGTGCAGCGCCACGTAGCCGCGGTCCTGGATGGTCGAAATGATCGCCGCGTAGGTCGAAGGACGACCGATACCGCGCTTTTCCATTTCCTTCACCAGGCTGGCTTCCGAGTAGCGCGCCGGCGGCTTGGTGAAATGCTGGGACGGATCAAGCTTGATCAGCTTCATCGCGTCGCCCTGGGCCATGTCCGGCAATACGTCGTCGTCGCCCGGCTTGGCGATTTGCGGCATGACGCGGGTGTAACCGTCAAACTTCAGGATGCGGCCCTTGGCGCGCAGCTCGAAGTCACCGGCACCCACAGTGACGGTAGTCGACAGGTATTGCGCCGGCAGCATCTGGCAAGCGAGGAACTGGCGCCAGATCAGCTCGTAGAGGCGCTCAGCGTCACGCTCCATGCCCGACAGCTTGCTTGGCTCGGTATTGGCGTCGGACGGACGAATCGCTTCGTGAGCCTCCTGTGCGCCTTCCTTGCTGCTGTAGACGTTCGGGGTTTCCGGCAGGTACTTCTTGCCGAACTCGCCTTCAATATAGGTACGCGCCATCGCCACGGCATCAACCGAGAGGTTGGTGGAGTCGGTACGCATGTAGGTGATGTAGCCGGCTTCGTACAAACGCTGGGCCATCATCATGGTTTTCTTCACACCGAAGCCCAGGCGGTTGCTCGCGGCCTGCTGCAGGGTGGAGGTGATGAACGGTGCCGACGGCTTGCTGCTGGTCGGTTTGTCTTCGCGCTTGACGATGCTGTAGCTGGAAGCCTTGAGCTTCTCCAGCGCCGCCATGGCCTGGGTTTCATTGAGCGGCTTGAAGGCTTCGCCTTTCTCGCGGGCCACGTCGAAACGCACGGTCGCGCCTTTGGCGGTGCCGAGGTCGGCGTGAACTTCCCAGTACTCTTCCGGGATGAACGCGCGGATTTCACGCTCACGCTCAACCACCAGCTTCACGGCAACCGACTGCACGCGACCGGCGGACAGACCACGAGCGATCTTGGCCCACAGCAGTGGCGAAACCATGTAACCCACGACGCGGTCGAGGAAGCGACGTGCCTGCTGGGCGTTGACACGGTCGATATCCAGCTCGCCCGGCTGGGAGAAGGCTTCCTGAATCGCCTTCTTGGTGATTTCGTTGAACACCACGCGCTTGTAGCGGCTGTCGTCACCACCGATGGCTTCGCGCAGGTGCCAGGCAATGGCTTCCCCCTCGCGGTCCAAGTCGGTTGCGAGATAGATGGTGTCAGCATCCTTGGCGAGCCGGCGCAGCTCTTCGATGACTTTTTCCTTGCCTGGGAGGATCTCGTACTTGGCTTTCCAGCCATGATCGGGATCGACACCCATGCGCGCGACCAGCTGCTTGCGCGCCTTTTCTTTCGGCGACAGTGCCGGCGCTTCACCCGCAGCAGCCTTGCCGCGCTTGGCGGCTGGCTCTTTGCTGGCGCTAGCCGAACCGCTGGTGGGCAGGTCTCGGATATGGCCGATACTCGACTTCACCACGTATTCGTTGCCCAAATACTTGTTGATGGTCTTGGCCTTAGCCGGGGATTCCACAATGACCAGCGATTTGCCCATGGATCAGAAAATTCCTGAATTCGAGAAGTGAAAGGCGATTGGCGCCTGACGCGGCACCGCTATATATAGTGGCAACAAGGTGAGGTCAAGCGCAGGGTATTGCGCGAACTCAGCTTATGGCTTGGTAAAAAGGCTTTCTTCAGCCTGCACCAAAGCAAAGCGTGGCACCTGTTCACCGTCAACCTCGACGGACTCCAGGAACATGCTCAAGGGACGTACCCAAAAGCCGTAATCGCCATACAGGGCTTGATAGAAGACCACTTCTTCTTCGGTTTCCGAATGCCGCGCAACACTGAATACGCGGTACTGCGGACCTTTGTAATGTTGGTAGAGCCCAGGTTGTATCGGCATGCTTTGGCCCTCACTCAAATTTTTTCAAATAAAAAACAAAATAAATCCGGAAAAACAAAAACCGGGGCACTTGGCCCCGGCTTCCATCAACGAGACGCTTAAACGCGTTCGAAGACGGTGGAGATGCCTTGGCCGAGACCAATGCACATGGTGGCCACCCCGAAGGTGCCGCCATTCTGCTTCATTACATTGAGCAAAGTGCCGGAGATACGCGCACCGGAGCAACCGAACGGGTGGCCCAGGGCGATGGCGCCACCGTGCAGGTTAACCTTCTCGTTCATCTTGTCGAGCACTTTCAGATCTTTCAGCACTGGCAGGGCCTGTGCGGCGAAAGCTTCGTTGAGCTCGAAGAAGTCGATGTCGGAGATACCCAGACCCGCGCGTTTCAATGCTTTTTGTGTGGCCGGTACTGGACCATAGCCCATGATTGCCGGATCCACACCTGCCACTGCCATCGAGCGAATCACTGCCAGAGGCTGGATACCCAGGTCCTGTGCGCGCTGTGCCGACATCACGATCATGCACGAAGCACCATCGGTGATCTGCGACGAAGTACCCGCTGTCACGGTGCCACCCTTCGGATTGAACGCCGGCTTCAGAGCCGCCAGGCTTTCCAGGGTAGTTTCCGGACGAATGGTTTCGTCGTAGTCGAAGGTTTTCAGGAAACCGTTCTCGTCGTAGCCCTGCATCGGGATGATTTCGTCTTTGAACTTGCCTTCCACGGTCGCCTTGTGGGCGAGTTGGTGGGAGCGCACGCCGAAAGCGTCCTGTTGCTCGCGAGTGATGCCGTGCATTTTGCCCAGCATTTCCGCGGTCAGGCCCATCATGCCCGAGGCTTTCGCCGCGTACAGCGACATGTGCGGGTTCGGATCGACACCGTGCATCATGCTTACATGACCCATATGCTCGACGCCGCCAACAACGAATACGTCACCATTGCCGGTCATGATCGCTTGCGCTGCAGTGTGCAGAGCGCTCATCGACGAGCCGCACAGGCGGCTAACGGTCTGGCCGGCCGACGTGTGCGGGATCTGGGTCATCAGCGACGCCATGCGCGCGATGTTCCAGCCCTGCTCCAGGGTCTGGTTCACACAGCCCCAGATCACGTCTTCGACTTCGTTCGGGTCGACCTTGACGTTACGTTCCAGCAGTTTGCTGATCAGGTGCGCCGACATGTCTTCGGCGCGGGTGTTGCGGTGCATGCCGCCCTTGGAGCGGCCCATCGGAGTACGACCGAAGTCGACAATCACGACGTCTCTAGGATTCAAGCTCATAAGTTCACTCTCACTCTAGTTGGGGGCGCTTAACCGAAGAAGCTCTGGCCGTTCTTGGCCATTTCGCGCAGCTTCGCGGTCGGGTGGTACAGCGCGCCCAAATCAGCGTACTGGTCAGCCAGGGCAACGAACTCTGCCACACCGATGGAATCGATGTAGCGCAGCGCACCGCCACGGAATGGAGGGAAACCAATACCGTAGACCAGACCCATGTCGGCTTCGGCAGCGGTTTCGACGATGCCGTCTTCCAGGCAACGCACGGTTTCCAGGCACAGCGGGATCATCATCCAGTTGATGATGTCTTCGTCGGTGACTTCGCGCTGCTCGTAAACGATCGGCTTGAGCACTTCCAGTACCGAAGGATCGGCGACTTTCTTCTGCTTGCCTTTCTTGTCGGTCTCGTAGGCGTAGAAGCCCTTGCCGTTCTTCTGGCCCAGGCGCTTGGCTTCGTAGAGCACGTCAACGGCCGAGCGACGGTCGTCTTTCATGCGGTCCGGGAAGCCTTCGGCCATCACGTCACGACCGTGGTGGCCAGTGTCGATGCCGACCACGTCCATCAGGTAGGCCGGGCCCATTGGCCAGCCGAACTTTTCCATGATCTTGTCGATACGGACGAAGTCCACACCGGCGCTGACCAACTTGGCGAAACCGCCGAAGTACGGGAACAGCACGCGGTTGACCAGGAAGCCCGGGCAGTCATTGACGACGATCGGGTTCTTGCCCATTTTCTTGGCGTAGGCAACGGTAGTCGCGACGGCCAGTTCACTGGACTTCTCGCCACGAATCACTTCCACCAGCGGCATCATGTGCACCGGGTTGAAGAAGTGCATGCCGACGAAGTTTTCCGGACGCTTGAGGGCCTTGGCCAGCAAAGTGATGGAAATGGTCGAGGTGTTGGACGCCAGGATGGTGTCCTCTTTGACCTGGTCTTCAACTTCAGCCAGTACAGCCTGCTTGACCTTGGGGTTTTCGACGACCGCTTCCACCACCAGGTCCACGTGACCGAAATCACCGTACGACAGGGTTGGACGAATGCCGTTGAGCACTTCAGCCATTTTCGCGGCGGTCATGCGACCTTTATCAACGCGGCCGACCAGCAGTTTGGCGGCTTCGGCCAGACCCTGCTCGATACCGTGCTCGTTGATGTCCTTCATCAGGATCGGCGTGCCTTTGGAAGCCGACTGATAGGCAATACCGCCACCCATGATGCCGGCGCCCAGTACGGCAGCCTGCTTCACGTCCTTGGCGATTTCGTCGTAGGCCTTGGCCTTTTTCTTGAGTTCCTGATCGTTCAGGAACAGACCGATCAGGCTCTGCGCAGCAGAGGTCTTGGCCAGCTTCACGAAACCTGCGGCTTCGACTTCAAGCGCCTTGTCGCGACCGAAGTTCGCAGCTTTCTGGATGGTCTTGATCGCTTCAACCGGCGCCGGGTAGTTCGGGCCAGCCTGGCCGGCCACGAAACCTTTGGCGGTTTCGAAAGCCATCATTTGTTCGATGGCGTTCAGCTTCAGCTTTTCCAGCTTCGGCTGGCGTTTGGCCTTGTAGTCGAATTCACCGGAGATGGCGCGCTTGATCAGTTCCAGCGCGGCGTCTTGCAGCTGCTCAGGAGCAACCACGGCGTCGACAGCGCCAACTTTCAGCGCGTCTTCAGGACGGTTTTCCTTGCCGGCGGCAATCCACTCGATGGCATTGTCGGCACCGATCAGGCGCGGCAGGCGCACAGTACCGCCGAAGCCCGGGTAGATGCCCAGCTTGACTTCCGGCAGACCGATCTTGGCCGTAGTGGACATGACGCGGTAGTCCGCCGCCAGGCACATTTCCAGACCACCACCCAGCGCGATGCCGTTGATCGCGGCGACGGTCGGGACGTTGAGGTCTTCGAAATCGCTGAAAATCTTGTTGGCTTCGAGGTTGCCAGCAACAAGTTCTGCATCCGGCAGCTTGAAGTTGTCGACAAATTCGGTGATGTCGGCACCGACGATGAACACGTCCTTGCCACTGCTGACGATCACGCCCTTGATCGAAGCATCTGCCTTGATGGTGTCTACGGCCTGACGCAGTTCGTTCAGGGTTAGACGGTTGAACTTGTTGACGGACTCACCCTTGAGGTCGAACTTCAGTTCGACGATGCCACTTTCAAGAGCCTTAACCGTGATGGCTTTACCTTCGTAAATCATCAACTGATCTCCACGATATGGAAGCTGAACAGTACACGTCGGAAGCAGGCGACCGGCTTGGCAGGACGTTAAACGTCGATGCTACGCCAATCTGCCCGGCACACCCGCCAACGCGATAGTCGGGATTCTGTAGGAGCGATCTGAAAACAAACGCTCAATTCATACGCCCGTTTGATTTGGGTACGCCACCTTCACGGAATTTCCGCCAATTGTCAATCGCCCAGAATGCGGGTTGAAAAGCGACTTTGCGGTCATTTCTGTAAGACGAAGGCCTGCAACACGCGGCTGCATGTGGAGACATTCATAAGATCAATCATTAGAAAATTCGCCCTAATTCGCTGCAGCCCGTGCTTAACAGGCTACGCTGGCGGAACCAGGGGAAAAAGTTGAACGCTTTGGCGAACGCCCAGCGTAAGATCAGCCCACACCGTTTTTACCGGCCTGCCTGGCCAACTCCAGCCCGATGATGAATGTCGGGCTTTTTATTGCCTGCTAAAAAAACGGCAATTGCCCCTCTCTGTAGGAGCGAGCTCGCTCGCGATGAACCTGAGAGCACCACAGGGTGTCAGGCTTCCCACGTCATCGTTGACGACCATCGCGAGCGAGCTCGCTCCTACAGGGGGTCGGGTTTCAGGCGAGTGCCTTGAGGGTGGCATCGATTTGTTGCAATACCTCGGCCTCACCCTTCTCGCCCCAGTACAACGTGATCATTTGCTTGTCCGCCTCGACTTTGTAGACGTTGGCCGGCAATTTTTCGAAATGATCGAGCAGCGCCCTGTCCTCACAGGCTTCCTGCCATTGATTCACCCACAGACCCGGTGATTTTTGCCAGTAGCTCCAGCACGCTGGCTGATTGCCGCGGCGCGGACGATGGTACTGGGCGCACGGGCTTGGCGGCTCCTGGCTCAGCCAGTGCGGCCATTCCTGCGGCGCCAGTTGCATGGCCAGGCCGATGCGCCGGGCCTCCATCCGCAGGCCGATACGCCCACTCTGGGCACGTGAGGGACGCAACCATGCCAGCGGGCTGAGTACCACCAGCAGGATTGACACCACTATCCAGACCGTCATATCTGTACTCCCGATTCTTGATGAGCCCATTGTGTCACTTTGGAACCAATGCGCTTGAAACCAGCCATACTTACCAATATTGCAATCCTCAGGAGGAGCACCTCATGCCCTACAACCATATTCTGGTCGCTGTAGATCTGACCGAAGAGTGCGACCCTGTGATCCACCGCGCTCGCGAGCTGTCGGTGAGCAACGGCGCGAAACTGTCACTGGTGCACATTGTCGAGCCGATGGCGATGGCCTTCGGTGGCGACGTGCCAATGGACCTGTCACAACTGCAACAGCAGCAGTTCGATCAGGCCAAGGAGCGCCTTGACCGGTTGATCAACAAGTATCCTGAACTCTCGAAAGAGTACAGCCACCTGACCTATGGCCAACCACGCCAGGAAATCCATCACATGGCCAAGGAACAGGAATGCGACCTGATCGTCGTAGGCAGTCATGGCCGCCACGGCCTGGCACTGCTTCTGGGCTCCACCGCCAATGACGTGCTGCATGGCGCGCCTTGCGATGTGCTTGCGGTGCGCCTGCAAAACAAAAGCTGAAAACACAGCCCCCCCTGTAGGAGCGAGCTTGCTCGCGATGGTCGCCAACGATGACGCGGGCAGCCTGACACCCCGCGGTGCTCTCAGGTTCATCGCGAGCAAGCTCGCTCCTACAGGGGATCGGGTTTCATATGAAAAACCCGGCGTTCACATGTGTGAAGCCGGGCTTTTTTATTAACGGATCAATCAGGCATCCAGCTCGGCCCAACGCTCGACCATGATGTCGAGCTCAGCCTGCAACTGTTCCAGCTGAGCAATCACCGCAGCCGTTTCGGCAGCAGGACGCTGATAGAAGCCCGCATCCGCCATCTGTGCTTCAACGGCGGCAATCTGCTGCTCCATGGCTTCGATCTGCCCCGGCAACGCTTCCAGCTCGCGCTGCAACTTGTAGCTGAGCTTTTTCTTCGCCACTGGCGCTTCGACGGCTGCCGCCACCGGCGCAGGCTCGGCCTTCACCACAGCGGAGTTCAGGTCGGCCTTGCCCGACTTGCTCTCGGTCACGCCCAGCAGGCGCGGCGAGCCGCCCTGACGCAGCCAGTCCTGGTAGCCACCGACGTACTCGCGCACCTTGCCTTCGCCTTCGAAGACCAGGGTACTGGTGACCACGTTGTCGAGGAATGCCCGGTCGTGGCTGACCATCAGTACGGTGCCGTTGAAGGTCAGCAGGACCTCTTCGAGCAATTCGAGGGTCTCGACGTCGAGGTCGTTGGTCGGTTCGTCGAGTACCAGCAGGTTTGCCGGCTTGCTGAACAATTTGGCCAGCAACAGACGGGCACGCTCACCACCGGACAGCGCCTTGACCGGCGTACGCGCACGCTGCGGGCTGAACAGGAAGTCGCCGAGGTAACTCAGCACATGGCGGCTCTGGCCGTCGATGTCGATGAAGTCGCGACCTTCGGCGACGTTGTCGATCACGGTTTTTTCCAGGTCCAGCTGATGGCGCAACTGGTCGAAGTAGGCGACATCGATCCGGGTGCCCTCTTCCACTTTGCCGCTGGTTGGCTGCAAGCCGCTGAGCATCAGCTTCAGCAGCGTGGTCTTGCCGGTACCGTTGGCGCCGAGCAGACCGATACGGTCGCCGCGCTGCAGCACCATGGAGAAGTCCTTGATCAGGAACGGACCGTCCGGGTGAGCGAAGCTCACGTTATCGAGCACCATCACCTGCTTGCCGGACTTGTCGGCGGTTTCCAGCTGGATATTGGCCTTGCCGGTACGCTCACGACGCTCGCTGCGCTCGACACGCAAGGCTTTCAGCGCACGTACGCGGCCTTCGTTACGGGTACGACGGGCCTTGATACCCTGGCGAATCCACACTTCTTCCTGGGCCAGGCGCTTGTCGAACAACGCGTTGGCGGTTTCTTCGGCGGCCAGTGCGGCTTCTTTGTGCACGAGGAAGCTGGCGTAGTCGCCGTTCCAGTCGATCAGGCCGCCGCGATCCAGTTCAAGGATGCGGGTTGCCAGGTTCTGCAGGAAAGAACGGTCGTGCGTGATGAACAGCACGGCGCCCTGGAAATCCTTGAGCGCTTCTTCAAGCCAGGCGATGGCACCGATGTCCAGGTGGTTGGTCGGTTCGTCGAGCAGCAGCAGGTCCGGCTCGGACACCAGGGCCTGGGCCAGCAGGACGCGACGACGCCAGCCGCCGGACAACTCGGCGAGGGTCTTGTCGGCCGGCAGTTGCAGGCGGCTCAAGGTGCTGTCGACAAGCGTCTGCAAGCGCCAGCCATCGCGGGCTTCGAGGTCGTGCTGGACGTGCATCAGCTTGTCCAGATCGGCATCGGTGACGATGTTCTGGCTCAGGTGGTGATACTCGGCGAGCAACGCACCGACGCCATCCAGGCCTTCGGCCACCACGTCGAACACTGTCCGCTCGTCGGCTACCGGCAATTCTTGCGGCAATTCGCCGATCTTGAGCCCGGGTGCGCGCCAAACGGAGCCGTCATCGGGCTTCTGGTCGCCCTTGACGAGCTTCATCATGCTGGACTTGCCAGTGCCGTTGCGGCCGATGATGCACACCCGCTCACCACGGGCGATCTGCCAGGACACCTTGTCCAACAACGGCATAGCGCCGAAAGCAAGGGACACATCGCTGAATTTGAGCAGGGTCATGAGCTTCTCCAAAAACCGGGCGCGCATTCTACCTGACTTGAGGCTTCACAAGGCCGGCAATTTCACTCTCGTAGCACTCTGAACGACAAATGTTGCGAACTGATGCGGGAAGACCCGCAAAGCTTTCGCCGGCTGCTGGCAAAAGGCTAAGCTACAGACAATTCAGTGCGGGCCTGGCCCGCACTTGTCATGATTTCTCTGCCCGGACGTCTCATGCGCAGTCGCCTCTTCAGACTTTTATCCTGTTTTCTTCTCTCTGCCGCTGCCGTTCAATCCGCCCAGGCGGTGGACCTTTCCACCCAACGCCAGTATTACGATGAAGCCAAACGCGCCCTAGCCAAGGGCGATAGCGGCCCGTACTTCCGTTACAGCCAGGCCCTCGCCGATTATCCACTGGAACCGTACCTGGCTTACGACGAGCTGACAGCACGCCTGAAAACCGCGAGCAACGCCGAAATCGAGAAATTCCTCGCCGAACACGGCGACCTGCCCCAGGCCAACTGGATGAAACTGCGCTGGTTGCGCTGGCTGGCGGAACGGGGCGACTGGGCGACCTTCGTCAGGTATTACGACCCCAAGATGAACTTCACCGAACTGGACTGCCTGAATGCGCAGTACCAGGTCAGCCATAACCTCAAATCCGAAGGTTATGCCAACACTGAAAAGCTCTGGTTGACCGGCAAATCCCAACCCGAGGCCTGCGATGCCTTGTTCGGCATGTGGGCCGCGGACGGCCAGTTGACCGAGCAAAAACGCTGGGAACGCGCCAAACTCGCGGCCCAGGCGCGCAACTACCCGCTGGCCAACAGCCTGGTCAACGGCATGACCACCCTCGCCCCTCGCGGTCGCCTGCTGGTGGACGTCGCGCAGAAACCGGAACTGCTCAACCAGCCGTCACGCTTCACCCCGGCCGATGAAGCCATGTCCGACGTGGTCAGCCTCGGCCTGCGCCGCCTGGCTCGCCAGGACCCGGACAAGGCCATGGACCTGCTTGATGGCTACGCCAGCAGCATGCACTTCTCCCGGGATGAAAAAGTGGCGATCGCCCGGGAAATCGGCCTGACTCTTGCGCGACGTTTCGACAGCCGTGCGCTGGATGTCATGACCAAATACGACCCCGAGCTGCGCGACAACACGGTTTCCGAATGGCGCTTGCGCCTGCTCCTGCGCCTGGCGCGCTGGGACGATGCCTATCAGTTGACCCGCCGCCTGCCCCAGGACCTGGCCACCACCAACCGCTGGCGCTACTGGCAGGCCCGTAGCCTGGAACTGGCGCAACCGCAGAATCCGGAAGCGCAGACGCTCTATAAAAGCCTGGCCCGCGAACGCGACTTCTACGGCTTCCTCGCCGCCGATCGCTCACAGTCGCCCTACTCGCTGCTCAACAAACCGCTGGTGCTCAGCCAGGCCACCATCAACAAAGTGCGCAACACCCCTGGCGTGCGCCGCGCCCTGGAGCTGCACGCCCGCGGGCAGGTCGTCGATGGTCGCCGCGAGTGGTATTACGTCAGCCGTCACTTCAGCCGCGACGAAATGGTCGCCCAGGCCAAGCTGGCCTACGACCTGAAATGGTACTTCCCGGCGATCCGCACCATCAGTCAGGCGCAGTATTGGGACGACCTGGATATCCGTTTCCCGATGGCTCACCGAGAAACGCTGGTGCGTGAAGCGAAGAACCGCGGCCTGCATCCGAGCTGGGCGTTCGCCATCACCCGCCAGGAAAGTGCGTTCATGGATGACGCCCGCTCCGGGGTCGGCGCCTCGGGCCTGATGCAACTGATGCCCGCCACCGCCAAGGAAACCGCACGCAAGTTCAGCATTCCCTATAGCTCGCCACAGCAATTGTTCGATCCGGACAAGAACATCCAGCTCGGTGCCGCCTACCTGAGCCAGGTGCACAGCCAGTTCAACGGCAACCGTGTGCTTGCCTCCGCCGCCTACAACGCCGGCCCCGGCCGCGTACGCCAATGGCTGCGCGGTGCGGACCACCTGAGTTTCGACGTGTGGGTAGAAAGCATCCCGTTCGACGAAACCCGCCAGTACGTGCAAAACGTATTGTCGTACTCGGTGATCTACGGTCAGAAGCTCAATTCGCCACAACCGATCGTGGATTGGCATGAGCGGTACTTCGATGATCAATGATCACTGTAGGAACGAGCATGCTCGCGATGGACATTAGAGTGCCGCCGGGTGTCAGGCATCCCGCGTCATCATTGACGACCATCGCGAGCAGGCTCGCTCCTACAAGAGTTCCCCAGCGTTAATCAATCCATCACTGAACTGCAACGCCGCCAACCGCGCATACAACGCATTGCTGGCGATAAGCTCCTGATGCGTCCCCACCGCCACCAGTTTCCCCTGATCCATCACCGCGATCCGGTCGGCGTTTTTCACCGTGGCCAGGCGATGGGCGATCACCAGGGTGGTACGGTTTTTCATCAGGCTCGGCAGCGCCTGCTGAATCAGGTGTTCGCTCTGGGCGTCGAGGGCGCTGGTGGCTTCGTCGAGGAGCAGGATCGGGGCGTCCACCAGCAGCGCACGGGCGATGGCCAGGCGTTGGCGCTGGCCACCGGACAGGCCGAGCCCGCCATCCCCCAGATGCGTCTGGTAACCGTTGGGCATGGCTTCGATAAAGTCATGGGCGTAAGCGATTTTTGCCGCTTCCTGCACCTCGGCCGAAGTCGCCTTCGGATTACCGTAGCGAATGTTTTCTTCAATGCTGCCGAAAAACAGCGCCGGGGTTTGTGACACCAGGGCGAAGCAGCGGCGCAGATCCAGTGGATCGAGTTGAGTCAACGGCACGCCATCGAGCAGGATGCGTCCCTCGGCCGGGTCGTAAAAGCGCAGCAGCAAGTCATATACCGTCGACTTGCCGGCCCCTGATGGCCCGACCAGCGCCAGCGTCTCGCCGGCATTGACGGTCAGGTTCAGGCCGTCGACAGCATAACTTTCCGGCCGCGACGGGTAGGAAAAACGCACATTCTGCAATTGCAGGTGGCCGTCGACCCGTTCCGGCAGCGTCACCGCGCCCGACACCGGTGGCAGAATGATGTTTTCCGAGCGCAGTAACTCGGCAATCCGTTCGGCCGCGCCGGCTGCCCGCTGCAATTCGCCGATCACCTCGCTCAACGTGCCGAACGCACTGCCGACGATCAGGCTGTAGAACACGAATGCCGCCAGCTCGCCGGCAGAAATTCGCCCGGCGATGACGTCCATGCCGCCAACCCAGAGCATCACCCCGACCGCGCCCAATACCAGGACGATCACCAGGGTAATCAGCCACGCCCGCTGGAAGATACGCTTGCGCGCGGTGTTGAAGGCCTCCTCCACCGTCACGGCAAACCGTCCCTCGTCCTGGGCCTGATGGTTGTAGGCCTGCACGGTCTTGATCTGGCCAAGGGTTTCCGACACATAACTGCCGATATCGGCAATCCGGTCCTGACTCAGGCGCGAGAGGTTACGCACCCGGCGTCCGAAGATCAGGATCGGCGCGATCACCAGGGGCAAGGCCACCACCACGATGCTGGTGAGCTTGGGGTTGGTGATGAACAACAGGACGATCCCGCCGATCACCATCAGCAGATTGCGCAAGAACAACGACAGCGAAGAACCGATGACCGACTGCAGCAGCGTGGTATCGGCGGTCAGGCGGGACTGGATTTCGGAACTGCGATTGTCTTCGTAAAACCCGGGGTGCAGATAAATCAGATGATTGAACACCTGACGCCGTATGTCGGCGACGCAGCGCTCGCCGATCCACGACACCAGGTAAAACCGCACAAACGTACCGATCGCCAGCCCCATGACCAGCAACATGAACAGAGCGATGGACTGGTTGAGCAGATGCGGTGACTGGGTCATGAACCCCTTGTCCACCAGCAGGCGAATGCCCTGCCCCATGGACAAGGTGATGCCAGCGGTGACGATCAACGCCAGCAAGGCGCCGAAGGCCGGCCAGCGATATGGCTCGATAAAACGACTGGCCAGGCGAAAGGCACGGCGGTGACGAACAGAGAGCATCGAATTCATCCAGGACAAAGCAGTCAATAGAGTCAGCCTACACCGCTCAATGGGGTGGCTCGCTGCAAATCACAATGAGTCAGGTTAATTATGTCCGCCAACACTAGAGGCTAGACGCTATTGGTCTAAAGTTCGGCTAGCCACGTGGTGGCATTTCTGGTGGACTGGTTCTGTCCCCCGGGAAAGATCGCAGGGAGTTGTCATAGCCCGGTCACCTGGCGGTTCTACAGTAAGCACACAACCTGATGAGGAGACAGGCCATGTCCTTGCAACACAGCAGCGATGACAAGATTCAAGTGATCCGCACGCAACCAGACCAGTCTCTGGGTTGCTCGATTATTGACGAGCAGGGTCGCGAAGTACCGATCACTGAAAAGATGATCCAGACCGCTTGCCGCGAACTGGAAAAGCGATTGGTCAAACCTGCCGAACAAAAGTGATATAGCCACCGTCTTCTTGACCCGGCCCATTGTTGGCCGGGTTTTTTATTGCCGGCAAAAAAAGCAATTACCCCCTCTCTGTAGGAGCGAGCTTGCTCGCGATGAACCTGAGAGCACCGCGGGGTGTCAGGTTTCCCGCGTCATCGTTGGCGACCATCGCGAGCATGCTCGCTCCTACAGGGGATTTGTGGTGCATGAAGATCCTGCTCGCGAAGGGGCCACCGCGGTCCATCAGATTGCCGTCGCCCCCAACGCCGCCACAATCCTCTGCAGCTCAGCCGAGTCACCCTCGATCCGCACCTGCAACCCGTCGATCTCACGGCGCGACGGGTATTGCTTGCGCAGCACATCGAATGCCGCACGCTGCTCGCTGACACTGCCGACAAGGCTGCGACGGAAATCCGCATCGTCACGACGCGGGTCATACACGCCACGGCAGAGCATCGCCAACGCCCAGGCCGGGTCGGTTTGCGCATCCAGGGTCACGTGCGACAGCCACGGCGCCGGCAGCAAATCGCTCAGGCTGACGCGGGCCGGTTGCCCGAGGAAGTCGCAATACGCCTGATAGATCTGCGCGGTCCCCCGCTGCCTGCCATCGAGGCTGTAACCGGCAATGTGCGGCGTTGCCAGCACGCACAGTTCGGCGAGCGCCACGTCGACTTCAGGCTCGCCTTCCCAGACATCGAGCACCGCTTGCAGGTCTTCGCGCTCCAGCAGCACATCGCGCAGTGCCGCGTTGTTGACCACAGGTCCGCGACTGGCATTGATCAGCCAGGTGCCGGACCTGAGCTGGTTCAGACGTTTTTCATCGAACAAATGCCAGGTCGACTGCTGGCCCTGCTTGGTCAATGGCGTGTGCAGACTGATGACGTCGCACGTCTCGATGATCTGCTCGAGGCTGACGTAGTCACCGCCTTCAGCCGCTTGCCGTGGTGGATCGCACACCAGCACCTTCCAGCCCAGGCCTTGCAGGACCTTGACCAGCCGTCCGCCCACTTCACCGGCACCGACCACACCGTAGGTCCGCCGGGTCAGGTCGGCGCCTTCGATTTCGGCCAGGGTCAGCAAGCTGCCGAGCACATAGTCGACCACGCCGCGGGCATTGCAGCCCGGCGCGCTGGCCCAGGTGATACCGGCCTGCTGAAAGTAATCCAGATCCAGATGATCGGTGCCGATGGTGCACGTACCGACAAAGCGCACCTTGCTGCCTTCGAGCAGCGCGCGATTGACGTTGGTCACCGAACGCACCAGCAGCACATCGGCCTGCTCGACCGTGGCACGGTCGATGGCGCGCCCCGGCATCCGGCGGATTTCACCGAAGCCTTCAAAGAAAGCATCGAACAGGGGGATATTTTCGTCGGCAACAATCAGCATGGCAGGCTCCTTTGGCGGGTTGGCAGTGTAGGCGCAGAATGCATCCCTGTGTAGGAGCGAGCATGCTCGCGATGGGCGTTAACGATAACGAGGGCTGCCTGAATGAACTCGATGCCCTGACATTCATCGCGAGCGAGCTCGCTCCTACGGGGAGAGCGGTGCGATTACAAATACCCAACACAGTCTTTTCCTGACCGCTGCGTCAACGCGTAGAATGCGCGGCCCTGCGCATCAAAACCTCTGGACGCTTCGCTTGTGAATTCCGTGACTGACACTACCGCCACCCCACGCACGACCCCGGTTCGCCTGGAACTCAAGGGCCTGCTCGGCCTGGCCCTGCCCATCATGATCGCGCAACTGGCCACCACCGCCATGGGCTTCGTCGATGCAGTCATGGCCGGCCGCGTCAGCCCGCGGGACCTGGCCTCCGTGGCCCTGGGCAACTCGATCTGGATTCCGGTCTACCTATTGATGTCCGGTGTGCTGCTGGCGACCACACCCAAGGTCGCACAACGCTTTGGCGCCAGGCAGTTTGACGAGATCGGGCCACTGGTGCGCCAGGCACTGTGGCTCGCACTGTGTGTCGGGCTGATCGGCAGTGGCCTGCTGCTAGGCGCCGAGCCGATCCTGCACTGGATGAAAGTCGATCCACAATTGATCGAGCCGAGCATGGGTTACCTGCACGGTATCGCCTTCGGCTTGCCGGGCATGGCGTTTTATTACGTACTGCGCTGCTACAGCGATGGCATGGGGCGGACCCGTCCGAGCATGGTCATCGGCCTGTGCGGCCTGCTGCTGAACATCCCGCTGAACTATGCGTTGATCTATGGCCATTTCGGTGCACCGGCCCTGGGTGGCGTCGGTTGCGGTTGGGCCAGCGGTATCGTGATGTGGTTCATGGCCTTGAGCATGGCCGGCTGGACGTTCTGGGCCCCCTTCTATGCCCGCACCCGCGTGCTGGTGCGCTTCGACCGTCCGCAATGGGCGGTGATCAAGCGCCTGGTCGGCATTGGCCTGCCGATCGGTATCGCGGTCTTCGCCGAGTCCAGCATCTTCGCGGTCATCGCCCTGTTGATCGGCAGTCTCGGTTCTACCGTGGTGGCCGGGCATCAAATCGCTCTCAATATCAGCTCCTTGCTGTTCATGATTCCTTACTCGCTGGGCATGGCGGTAACGGTGAGGGTGGGTCAGGCACTGGGGGCCGGCAATCCCTGGCAGGCACGCTTTGCGGCGAAGGTCGGGCTCGGCGCGGCACTGGTGTTCGCGGCATTCTCGGCGAGCCTGATCCTGCTTTTGCGCGAGCCTATCGCCTCGATCTACACACCTGACAGGAAGGTGATCCAGATTGCGTCGATGCTGATTGTCTATGCCGCGCTGTATCAGTTTTCCGATGCCATCCAGGTGATTTGCGCGGGCGCGTTGCGTGGCTACCAGGACACCCGGGTGACGATGATCCTGACCTTGTTCGCCTATTGGGGCATCGGCCTGCCGGTCGGCTACGTGCTGGGGCTGACCGACTGGTTCGGCCCGGCCAGCGGCCCGAGCGGGCTGTGGGAAGGGCTGATCGCCGGCTTGAGCTGTGCGGCGCTGATGCTGTCGATCCGCCTGACGCTAAGTGCGCGCAAACGGATTCGTAACAGCCGCTCGGCCGGTTGACTTGCGAAAATTGTAGGAGCGAGCTTGCTCGCGAAGGTCGTGAACGATAACGCGCAAAAACCAGATGCCCAACGGCACCTTCGTTATTTTCGCGAGCAAGCTCGCTCCTACAGTGGCGTCATGATGCGAGCTTAAACAGACTTCTTGCGAATCCAGTAGAGGTAGGTGCCTTCCTCCTCATGCTGCCCCACCAGTTCGTGGTCGAGAAACACACAGAACTTGGGAATGTCGCGACGGGTCGACGGGTCGGTGGCGATCACCTTGAGCAGGCCGCCGGGCACCAGGTCACGGATGTGCTGGTGCAGCATCATCACCGGCTCGGGGCAGTTGAGGCCGGTGGCGTCGAGGGTGCCGTCTACCGGCGTATCAAGCATTTCACTCATGATTCACTCCTGAAACTGGCCGGCATTGTCGCGCATTGCCGGGTGCAACGTCATCTGTGGCAAAACGCCGCCCTGGTGGGATTACCACTGACCTGTGGGAGCGGGCTTGCTCGCGAAAGCGGTGTATCAGCAACGTTGATGTCGACTGACACGACGCCTTCGCGAGCAAGCCCGCTCCCACAGGGGGTCTCGTCAATCAGCGGGACTTGGGTTTCTTCACGTCCAGCCGACGCAAATGGCACGTCACTTCCTCGCGGTCGTGGTACAGCTGCTTGCAGCCGATCTCGACCTTGATGCCCCGTGCCTTGAAGCCATCGGCAATACGCTCCAGCAACCGTTTCACTTCGGCATAACGCTGTTTCATCGGCAGCTTGAGGTTGACCACCGCCTCGCGGCAATGGCCGTCGCCGATCCACTCTTCCAGCATCGCGGCGTTACGCGCCGGCTTCTCGACGATGTCGCAGACCATCCAGTCCACCGGCTGCTTGGGCTTGAAGGTGAAACCGTCGGCCATCAGATGTTGCACCAGACCGGTGTCCATCAGGCTTTCGGCCATCGGGCCGTTGTCGATGGCGGTCACCAGCATGCCGCGGTTGACCAGTTGCCAGGTCCAGCCACCGGGAGCGGCCCCCAGGTCGACGCCGGTCATGTCGCTGTGCAGGCGCTCGTCCCACTGGTCGCGCGGGATGAAGTGGTGCCAGGCCTCTTCCAGCTTCAGGGTCGAGCGGCTCGGCGCCTCCCGTGGAAACTTCAAACGGGGAATGCCCATCGGCCACATGGCCGAGTTGTTCGATTCGGCCAGGCCCATGAACACTTCACGACCGCTTTTGAAGGTCAGCAGCAGACGCGGCTTGTGCGCGTCCTCCACCAGTTTGCCAGCAGCCATCAGCGCCTTGCGCAGGTGCACTTCGAATTTCTTGCAGAAGTTCGACAGTTCCTTGCCATCGTTGGTGTCGACCATTTCCAGCCACAGGCTGCCGCACAGCGGAAAGTCCGCCATATGATCGAGGATCACGCTGATGCGGTCGGTTTCCGGCAGGTCGATGAATATCCCCCGGGCCCACTGGCGCGGGAAGATCAGCTCGGCGAAACGCTGCCCGCGCATCAGGCGCTCGGCGCCGTCTTCTTCGGTGCAGACGAATTCGGCGCAAGCCGTGGCGGCCTTGGCCTTGGCATAACCGGCCACGTTCAGCCGTGCGGCAAGGTCGGAAATCTCGGAACAGACTTCACCTTCGAAGCCCGGCCGGCAATGCATGAATAGGGTGTTCATTCTTACTCCTGGACCCTGTAGGAGCGAGCAGGCTCGCGATGGACTCAAGGGCGGCGCATGTATTCAGGAAACACGCGTTATCGTTAACGTCCATCGCGAGCAGGCTCGCTCCTACAAAGAGAGACCGCTTGCCCTGAAGCAAAGCCTGTCACGAAAACCGGCGCATGATAGCCGAGATCGGGAGCTGGAGCTTGTCGATAGAGTCCGGTTATTAGCCAGCTACCGAAAACAGGGCTAGGTTTAAGGCTCTGTCCGTTCCCTCAGACCGTAGCCGTGCGGACTTAAAGGAGTGATTGCAATGCCGTCCCTCGATAGCCTGAAGACTTTGAAAACCCTGCAAGTCGGCAACAAGACCTACCATTACTTCAGCCTGCCCGCTGCCGCCAGGAGCCTGGGCGAGCTGGACAAGTTGCCGATGTCGTTGAAGGTACTGCTGGAAAACCTGCTGCGCTGGGAGGACGAAAAAACCGTCACCGGCGCCGACCTCAAGGCCCTGGCCGCGTGGCTCAAGGAGCGTCGCTCTGACCGCGAAATCCAGTACCGCCCGGCGCGGGTGCTGATGCAAGACTTCACCGGCGTACCGGCGGTGGTCGACCTGGCCGCCATGCGTGCGGCGATGGCCAAGGCCGGCGGCAATCCGCAGCGGATCAACCCCTTGTCGCCGGTGGACCTGGTGATCGACCACTCGGTAATGGTCGACAAGTTCGCCAGCAGCAGCGCCTTCGAGCAAAACGTCGACATTGAAATGCAGCGCAATGGCGAGCGTTATGCGTTCCTGCGCTGGGGCCAGAGTGCCTTCGATAATTTCAGCGTGGTGCCGCCGGGCACCGGGATCTGCCACCAGGTGAATCTTGAATACCTCGGCCGCACGGTCTGGACCAAGGACGAGGACGGCCACACCTATGCCTTCCCCGACACGTTGGTGGGCACCGATTCCCACACCACCATGATCAACGGCCTCGGCGTGCTCGGCTGGGGTGTCGGCGGTATCGAGGCGGAAGCGGCGATGCTCGGGCAACCGGTGTCGATGCTGATTCCGGAAGTGATCGGTTTCAAACTCACCGGCAAGCTCAAGGAAGGCATCACCGCCACCGACCTGGTGCTGACCGTCACCCAGATGCTGCGCAAGAAAGGCGTGGTGGGCAAATTCGTCGAATTCTACGGCGACGGCCTCGCCGACCTGCCGCTGGCCGACCGCGCGACCATCGCCAACATGGCTCCGGAATACGGCGCCACCTGCGGTTTCTTCCCGGTGGACGAGGTAACGCTGGAGTACCTGCGCCTGTCTGGCCGTACCCTCGAAACGGTGCAACTGGTCGAGGCCTACAGCAAGGCTCAGGGCTTGTGGCGCCTGCCCGGCCAGGAGCCGCTGTTCACCGACAGCCTGGCGCTGGACATGGGCAGTGTCGAAGCCAGCCTCGCGGGACCGAAACGCCCGCAGGACCGGGTGTCGCTGCCGAATGTCGCCCAAGCCTTCAGTGACTTCATCGACCTGCAATTCAAGCCCACCAGCAAGGAAGAAGGCCGCCTGGAAAGCGAAGGCGGTGGCGGCGTCGCCGTCGGCAACGCCGATATGGCCGGTGAAGCGGATTACCACCACGAAGGCCAGACCTATCGTCTGAAAAACGGCGCGGTGGTGATTGCCGCCATCACCTCCTGCACCAATACCTCGAACCCGAGCGTGATGATGGCGGCCGGGCTGGTGGCGAAGAAAGCCGTGGAAAAAGGCCTGAAGCGCAAGCCTTGGGTAAAGAGTTCGCTGGCCCCCGGCTCGAAAGTGGTCACCGACTACTACAAGGCGGCCGGCCTGACCCAATACCTCGATGAATTGGGCTTTGCCCTGGTCGGCTATGGCTGCACCACCTGCATCGGCAACTCCGGGCCGCTGTCGGAGCCCATCGAGAAAGCCATCCAGCAAGCCGACCTCACAGTGGCTTCCGTGCTCTCGGGTAATCGCAACTTCGAAGGCCGGGTGCATCCATTGGTGAAAACCAACTGGCTGGCCTCCCCGCCGCTGGTGGTCGCCTATGCGCTGGCGGGCACGGTACGTACCGACCTCAGCCGCGAGCCATTGGGCAATGACAAGGACGGCAAACCGGTTTACCTGCGGGACATCTGGCCAAGCAGCAAGGAAATTGCCGACGCGGTCACCCAGGTCAACACCGCGATGTTCCACAAGGAATACGCCGAAGTGTTCGCCGGTGACGAGCAATGGCAGGCAATTGAAGTCCCGCAAGCGGCGACCTATGTCTGGCAGAACGACTCAACCTACATCCAGCATCCACCGTTTTTCGACGACATCGGCGGCCCACCGCCAGTGGTCAAGGATGTCAGCGGCGCGCGCGTCCTGGCACTGCTCGGCGACTCGGTGACCACCGACCACATCTCCCCCGCCGGCAACATCAAGGCGGACAGCCCGGCCGGGCAATACCTGCGCGACAAAGGCGTGGAACCGCGGGACTTCAACTCCTACGGCTCGCGGCGCGGCAACCATGAAGTGATGATGCGCGGCACCTTCGCCAACATCCGCATACGCAACGAAATGCTCGGCGGCGAGGAAGGCGGCAACACCCGCTACATACCCACCGGGGAGAAAATGCCGATCTACGACGCCGCCATGCGTTATCAGGCTTCGGGCACGCCGCTGGTGGTGATCGCCGGCCAGGAATACGGCACCGGATCGAGTCGCGACTGGGCGGCCAAAGGCACCAACCTGCTGGGAGTGAAGGCGGTCATCGCCGAAAGCTTCGAACGGATTCACCGTTCCAACCTGGTAGGCATGGGCGTGCTGCCGTTGCAGTTCAAGCTGGATCAGAACCGCAAGAGCCTGAAACTCAACGGCAGTGAAACCCTGGACATCCTCGGCCTGACTGGCGTCGAGCTGACTCCACGGATGAACCTGAACCTGGTCATAACCCGTGAAAACGGCAGCAGCGAAAAAGTCGAAGTGCTGTGCCGCATCGATACGCTCAACGAGGTGGAGTACTTCAAGTCCGGAGGGATTCTGCACTACGTGTTGCGGCAATTGATCGCGTCTTGACCGAGCGCTGACAAAGACACCGCCTTCGGGCGGTGTTTTTGTTGGGGACAGTCAGTAAGCTATCGCGAGCAAGCCCGCTCCCACAGACGGTGGCCGCGCGCCGCAAATCCCGACACAAGGACTTCAAATGATTGCCCTGCCATGGACGTTTCTGGCCCTGCTCACCCTCGGCTATGGACTGGCGCTGACTTACGGCCATCTCGGTTGGCTCTCTGCAATCTCGGTGTTCCTGTTACTGGTCGCCGGTGCGGCGGTTCGCCAGCGCGAAATTCCTTTTGTTCGCTATCTCGGCCACGGGCTGTTTATCGTCCTGGCTTTGACCCTGGCGACACATTGGCTTCCCGGCTTCTACAACGGTCGCGGTATCGATCCCCAGCGTTTCACCGATAACGCCGTGTTATTTGCGATGCACCTGAATCTGGACAAACCGCTGATCGGCTTCTGGCTGTTGCTGGTTTGCCCGTGGATTGTCGGCCGCCGTTCGCTTCGGCCAGCGCTGTATGCCACCTCACTGGCACTGACCTTGAGCGCCCTGCTGGCACTGGGCGGCGCGCTGTTGCTGGGGGTCATCGCCTGGGCGCCGAAATGGCCGGATCAAGCCTGGTTGTGGTTGCTGAACAATCTGCTGCTGGTGACGCTGGTCGAGGAAGCACTGTTTCGTGGCTACATCCAGGGCGGCCTGAGCCGGTGCCTGAAACACCGCCCCCAGGGTGAAAACCTCGCCCTGTTGCTGGCGTCATCGGCCTTCGGCCTGGCCCATATCGGCGCAGGATGGCAGTGGGTGTTACTGGCAACGCTGGCCGGGGTCGGCTATGGCCTGGCCTACCGTTTCGGTGGGCTGGCGGCCGCAATCGCCAGCCACTTTGGCTTGAACCTGCTGCACTTCGGCCTGTTCACCTATCCGATGCTCGCCGGCTGACGCATGGGTCATTTTGCGACGCATGGCTGATTATCGAAAAATAATCTCAACAATCCGCCGATCTTGCCGATACAGCACTTGAAAGCCTTGCGGATTAAGAAAGCCATGCGTAACAACCAGCCAATTACACAACGCGAGCGGACCTTCCCGGCTCAGCAACGGTTGATTTCCACCACCGATGCCAAGGGCATGATTACCTACTGTAACGACGCATTCGTCGAAATCAGCGGGTTTTCCCGAGAGGAGCTGATCCGCGCACCGCACAACCTGGTCCGTCACCCTGATGTGCCGGCCGCGGTGTTCGCACACATGTGGGGCACACTGAAACAAGGCTTGCCATGGATGGGCATTGTCAAGAATCGCTGCAAGACCGGTGATCATTACTGGGTGAACGCCTATGTGACACCGATCTTCGAAGGCAATCAGGTGATCGGTTACGAGTCGGTGCGGGTCAAGCCCACCGCCGAACAGATCCGCCGCGCCGAGGCGCTCTACCAACGCATCAACCAGGGCAAGTCGGCCGTACCCTCGTCGGATAAATGGCTGCCGATCCTGCAGGACTGGCTGCCGTTCATTCTGGTCAGCCAATTGAGCTTCATGATCGGTGCGTCGCTGAACTCCCATTGGGGGTTTGCCCTGGCAGCCGGGCTCTCGGTGCCGCTGGGCCTGATGGGCCTTCAGTGGCAACAACGCGGCCTCAAGCGCTTGCTGCGCCTGGCCGAGCAGACGACCTCCGACCCGTTGATCGCACAGATGTACACCGACAGTCGCGGCGCCCAGGCGCGTCTGGAAATGTCCATCCTCAGCCAGGAAGCACGCCTGAAAACCTGCCTGACGCGCCTGCAGGACACGGCCGAACACCTGACCGACCAGGCCAGGCAGTCCGATACCCTGGCGCACAACAGCTCCAGCGGTCTGGAACGTCAACGCGTCGAAACCGAGCAAGTGGCCACCGCGGTCAACCAGATGGCCGCTACCACCCAGGAAGTCGCCAGCCACGTGCAACGCACCGCTGACGCCACCCAGGAAGCCAATCGCCTGACCGGTCGCGGTCGTGACATCGCCGGGGAAACCCGCGAAGCCATCCAGCGCCTGTCGGTGGTGGTCGGTGAAACCGGCGTGACCGTGACCCAACTGGCCAAGGACAGCAACGAAATCGGTGGCGTGGTCGACGTGATCAAAGGCATTGCCGACCAGACCAACCTGCTGGCCCTGAACGCCGCCATCGAAGCGGCCCGTGCCGGCGAAATGGGGCGTGGCTTTGCGGTGGTTGCCGACGAAGTCCGTCAGCTGGCGCAACGAACCAGTGAGTCCACCGGGCAGATTCATGCACTGATCGCCAAGCTCCAGCAAACCGCCAGCACCGCCGTGCAGACCATGGAAGCCGGGCATCGTCAGGCGGAAGAAGGCGTGGCGCGGGTACTGGAAGCGGACCAGGCACTGGTAGGGATCAGCGAAGCGGTGGCCAACATTACCGACATGACCACCCAGATCGCTGCCGCGACCGAAGAGCAAAGCGCCGTGGCCGAAGAAATCAGCCGCAACATCAGCAACATCTCGGAGCTGGCGGACCAGACCTCGGAACAGGCGCAGAACTCGGCATTGCTGAGTGAAGAGCTGACCAAGACAGCCAATACCCAGTACTCGTTGGTGGAGCGGTTTAACCGCTGATTGTGGTTGATTCATAAAAAACCCGGACAGTGGAAACTTCCGGGTTTTTTATTGCCACTCTGAAAGTGATGTTGCCTGGCAGGTCGCATTCGCGAGCAAGCCCGCTCCCACATTCGACCGTATTTCTCTGTTAGAACCCGGTCAACTGTGGGAGCGGGCTTGCTCGCGAAGTGGCTCTCAAGGGCATTAAAAATCTCACCGAAGAAATGCAGCCACTCTCTGCGCCGCAGCCGCCAAATGCTGCTCATGGGTAAACCCCGAAGCCTTCAACGGCTTCAAGTCATGATCCCCCGCCACCAGCCAGAACACTTCGATACCCGGCGATAGCGCATACCCCTCGACCGCCTCACGATTGCCCAGTGCATCGCGCTCGCCCTGCACGATCAGGGTCCGAGTCTTCAACCCGGCCAAATGCTCGACCCGCGGTTTCTCCGGTTTGCCCACCGCATAGAACGGATAACCCAGGCACACCAGCGCGTGCGCCCCCAACTCATCGGCCAGCAGACTGGCCATCCGCCCGCCCATGGACTTGCCGCCCATGGCCAGCGGCCCAGTGACATGGCGTCGCACCTGGGCATACACCTCGCGCCAGCATTCCAGCAGTTTCGGCGCCGGGTTCGGCGGGCGCTTGCCGCCATCCACACGCCGCTGCGCCATGTACGGAAATTCGAAACGCAACACGTTGATGCCTTGAACGGCGAGGCGTGCAGCCATGTCGCTCATCCAGTCGCTGTCCATCGGTGCGCCGGCGCCGTGGGCGAGGATCAGCGTCGCCGCAGCCTTGCCAGCCGCGGCATTCCACAACCATCCATGTTCCCGCACGCACTGCGCCCATTGATCCCCGTCAATACCGGCCTTGTGCCCTTTGTCCATGCTTGCCTCGCTTTCAGTCTGCCTATAACTCCGGCCGAAGGGTGCACTGCCTTGCGCGAGCGCGCCCACTTCGGCTGAACCGTGGATGGGGAACCATGAACACTTCTATCAGTACCGCCTACAACTACAAGGTGGTCCGCCAATTCGCCATTATGACGGTGGTGTGGGGCATCGTCGGCATGGGGCTCGGGGTTTTTCTCGCTGCCCAGTTGGTCTGGCCCGAACTCAACTTCAATTTGCCGTGGACCAGCTTCGGCCGCTTGCGCCCGCTGCACACCAACGCGGTGATCTTCGCCTTTGGTGGCTGCGCGTTGTTTGCCAGTTCGTTCTATTCGGTGCAACGCACCTGCCAGACCCGGTTGTTCGCACCGAAAATCGCCGCGTTCTGTTTCTGGGGCTGGCAGCTTGTAATTCTCCTGGCGGCCATCAGCCTGCCGCTGGGCTACACCAGTTCCAAGGAATACGCCGAGCTGGAATGGCCGATCGACATCCTGATCACCATCGTCTGGGTCGCCTACGCCATCGTGTTCTTCGGCACGATCATGCAGCGCAAGACCAAGCACATCTATGTCGGTAACTGGTTCTTCGGCGGATTCATCATCACCGTGGCGATCCTGCACATCGTCAACAACATGGAATTGCCGGTCAGCTTCACCAAGTCCTACTCGCTGTACTCGGGCGCCACCGATGCGATGGTCCAGTGGTGGTACGGCCACAACGCCGTAGGCTTCTTCCTCACCGCCGGCTTCCTGGGGATGATGTACTACTTCGTGCCGAAACAGGCCGAGCGCCCGGTGTATTCCTATCGCCTGTCGATCGTGCACTTCTGGGCGCTGATCACGTTGTACATCTGGGCCGGTCCGCACCACTTGCACTACACCGCACTGCCGGACTGGGCGCAGTCGCTGGGCATGGTGATGTCGCTGATCCTGCTGGCGCCGAGCTGGGGCGGGATGATCAACGGCATGATGACCCTGTCGGGCGCCTGGCATAAGTTGCGCAGCGACCCGATCCTGCGCTTCCTCGTGGTGTCGCTGGCGTTCTACGGCATGTCGACCTTCGAAGGGCCGATGATGGCGATCAAGACCGTCAACGCCCTCTCCCACTACACCGACTGGACCATCGGCCACGTACACGCCGGCGCGCTCGGCTGGGTGGCGATGATCTCCATCGGCGCGCTGTACCACATGATCCCGAAAGTCTTCGGCCGCGAGCAGATGCACAGCATCGGCCTGATCAACGCGCACTTCTGGCTCGCCACTATCGGCACCGTTCTGTACATCGCCTCGATGTGGGTCAACGGTATCGCCCAGGGCCTGATGTGGCGTGCGGTGAACGAGGACGGCACGCTGACTTACTCCTTCGTCGAAACCCTGGTGGCCAGCCATCCAGGCTTCGTCGTGCGGCTGGTGGGCGGGGCGATCTTCCTCAGCGGCATGTTGCTGATGGCCTACAACACCTGGCGCACCGTGCGGGCCTCGCAGCCTGCCGAAGTCGCCGCTGCCGCGCAGATGGCCTGAGGAGTCCGCCATGAAACACGAAACTATCGAGAAAAACGTCGGCCTGTTGCTGCTGCTGATGATCCTGGCCGTGAGCATCGGCGGCCTGACCCAGATCGTCCCGCTGTTCTTCCAGGACGTGACCAACAAACCGGTGGAAGGCATGAAGCCCTACACCGCGCTGCAACTGGAAGGTCGCGACATCTATATCCGCGAAGGCTGCGTCGGCTGTCATTCACAGATGATCCGTCCGTTCCGCGCCGAAACCGAACGCTACGGGCACTACTCGGTGGCCGGTGAAAGCGTTTGGGATCACCCGTTCCTGTGGGGCTCGAAACGCACCGGACCGGACCTGGCACGGGTCGGCGCGCGCTACTCGGATGACTGGCACCGGGCGCACCTGTACAACCCGCGCAACGTCGTGCCGGAGTCGAAGATGCCGGCCTACCCGTGGCTGGTGGCCAACCAGCTCGACAGCAGTCATACCGAAACCAAGCTGCGCGCCATGCGCACCCTGGGCGTGCCGTACACCGACGAGGACATCACCGGTGCCGTCACCTCGCTCAAAGGCAAGAGCGAAATGGATGCGCTGGTCGCCTACCTGCAAGTGCTCGGCACTGCCATCAAGAGCAAGAGGTGAGCAATGTTCATTGAAATGAGCACTGGAATGATCCGCGGCCTGGGCACGGTCGTGGTGTTCGTGGCCTTCGTCGGCCTGACCCTTTGGGTGTTCAGCGGCAAGCGCGGCCCGGAATTCGCCGAAGCGCGCCTGCTGCCGTTCGCCGACGAGCCACAACCCGACATCACCGAAGAATCAGCAACAAGGAGTACCCGGCCATGACCACCTTCTGGAGTACGTGGATCTGCGTACTGACCATCGGCAGCCTGATCGGCCTGACCTGGCTGCTGATCGGCACCCGCAAGGGCGAAACCAAGGGCAGCGTCGACCAGACCATGGGCCACAGCTTCGACGGCATCGAGGAGTACGACAACCCGTTGCCGCAATGGTGGTTCATGCTGTTCGCCGGCACCCTGGTGTTTGCGGTCGGTTACCTGATCCTCTATCCCGGCCTGGGCAACTGGAAAGGCATCCTCCCCGGCTATGAAAACGGCTGGACCGGCGTGCACGAGTGGGAAAAGGAAATGGCCAAGGCTGACGCGAAGTTCGGGCCGATCTTCGCCAGGTTCGCGGCGATGCCCGTGGAAGAAGTGGCCAAGGACCCACAGGCGCTGAAAATGGGTGGCCGCCTGTTTGCCTCCAACTGCTCGGTGTGCCACGGCTCGGATGCCAAGGGTGCATACGGCTTCCCCAACCTGACCGACAGCGACTGGCGCTGGGGCGGCAGCGCAGAAACCATCAAGACCACCATCATGGGTGGCCGGATGGCGGCGATGCCGGCCTGGGGTGAAGTCCTGGGGGAAGAAGGCGTGAAGAACGTCGCCGCTTATGTGCGCCATGACCTGGCCCGCCTGCCGTTGCCTGCCGACAGCAAAGCCGACCTGCAGGCCGGACAGCAGGCATTCAGCACCACCTGCGTCGCCTGTCACGGGGCAAACGGCCAGGGCACTGAAGCCATGGGCGCGCCGAACCTCACGCACCCGACCGGCTTCATCTACGGCACCAGCCTGACGCAGCTTGAACAAACGATTCGGCATGGTCGCCAGGGCCATATGCCGGCGCAAAATGAACTGCTCGGCAATGACAAGGTGCAATTGCTGGCCGCGTATGTGTACAGCCTGTCCCACGGTTTGAATACCGAGCGCCTGCAGGCTGAACACAACCGCGAATAAATCCCGAGCGCTCTGCTGCCGCATTCTCCCGGATGCGGCAGTTCCCTGCCCCTT
The DNA here is from genome assembly GCF_047324915.1 of Pseudomonas sp. Pseusp16. NCBI lineage: Bacteria > Pseudomonadati > Pseudomonadota > Gammaproteobacteria > Pseudomonadales > Pseudomonadaceae > Pseudomonas > Pseudomonas sp. Pseusp16. The sequence goes on from NZ_CP168522.1 coordinate 3,096,384, forward strand.
TGCGACCCATTGTCGCACCCTCGCACAGACTTTCTTTCGGAACCCCGGATTCGAGTCTAAGCTTCCCCCCATGCGGACTGGCCGGTGCCGGTTCCAGGTCGACCCTGAACGATGTGTTCGACGAATCTGCCCGATGACAGGCCGCAAAGGCTGGTAGATACCGGCTGTCGCGCCAGTTGCCTTCGGTCAGCCAAACGTTGCGTTTGAACACACCCCGTTACATCCGACCTGACCCCCTCGCCTGATCAGTCCGACGGGACGTTTTGCCCACGGGTATTTTTGTCCCTACGCGGCGCATGGAAAGGCCGCAGAATCAGCATTTGAAAGCATTGACCCAGGTCATGGCGCGTTGCAATGACCCCCTGCTTTCTCCATACTTGCGGCCGATTTTTAATCCTAATAAAACACCCAAACCGTGGAACCTTAGAATGAGCACAGCAATCAGTCCGACTGCTTATAACTATAAGGTAGTCCGCCAGTTCGCCATCATGACGGTGGTCTGGGGGATCCTTGGCATGGGGCTCGGTGTCTTCATCGCCTCGCAACTGGTCTGGCCGGAGTTGAACTTCGGTCTGCCGTGGACGAGCTTTGGACGCCTGCGCCCGCTGCACACCAACCTGGTGATTTTCGCCTTCGGTGGATGTGCACTGTTTGCCACTTCTTATTACGTCGTGCAGCGAACCTGCCAAACGCGACTGATTTCCGACAGCCTCGCCGCCTTCACCTTCTGGGGATGGCAAGCGGTGATTGTCGGCGCGATCATTACCTTGCCGATGGGTTTCACCACCACCAAGGAATACGCGGAACTGGAATGGCCCCTGGCTATTCTGCTGGCCATTGTCTGGGTCACCTACGGTCTGGTGTTCTTCGGCACCATCGTCAAGCGCAAGACCAAGCACATCTATGTGGGTAACTGGTTCTACGGCGCGTTCATCGTCGTGACCGCGATGCTGCACATCGTCAACCACATGTCGCTGCCGGTCAGCCTGTTCAAGTCCTACTCGGCCTACTCGGGTGCCACCGACGCGATGATCCAGTGGTGGTACGGCCACAACGCCGTGGGCTTCTTCCTGACCACCGGCTTCCTGGGGATGATGTACTACTTCGTGCCGAAACAGGCCGAGCGTCCGATCTACTCCTATCGCCTGTCGATCGTGCACTTCTGGGCGCTGATCACCCTGTACATCTGGGCCGGTCCGCACCACCTGCACTACACCGCACTGCCGGACTGGGCTCAGTCCCTGGGCATGGCCATGTCGATCATCCTGCTGGCTCCAAGCTGGGGCGGCATGATCAACGGCATGATGACCCTGTCGGGCGCCTGGCATAAGCTGCGCACCGACCCGATCCTGCGCTTCCTGGTGGTGTCCCTGGCGTTCTACGGCATGTCGACCTTCGAAGGTCCGATGATGGCGATCAAGACCGTCAACTCGCTCTCGCACTACACCGACTGGACCATCGGCCACGTACACGCCGGCGCTCTGGGCTGGGTGGCGATGATCTCGATCGGCGCGATCTACCACATGATCCCGAAACTGTTCGGTCGTGCGCAGATGCACAGCACCGGCCTGATCAACACGCACTTCTGGCTCGCGACCATCGGTACCGTTCTGTACATCGCTTCGATGTGGGTCAACGGCATCACCCAAGGCCTGATGTGGCGTGCAATCAACGACGACGGCACCCTCACCTACTCGTTCGTCGAAGCGCTGCAAGCCAGCCACCCTGGCTTCATCGTTCGCGCCCTGGGCGGTGCGTTCTTCGCCACCGGCATGCTGTTCATGGCTTACAACGTTTTCCGCACCGTACGCGCCTCGAACCCGGCAGAAGCTGAAGCCGCCGAACAGATCGTTGTAGTTGGAGCTCACTGATGAAGCATGAAGCAGTCGAGAAGAATATTGGCCTGCTGGCCTTCTTCATGGTCATCGCCGTCAGCGTTGGCGGCCTGACCCAGATCGTTCCGCTGTTTTTCCAGGATGTCACCAACAAGCCGGTCGAGGGCATGAAGCCCCGCACCGCCCTTGAACTGGAAGGCCGGGACGTTTATATCGCCAACGGTTGTGTCGGCTGCCACTCGCAGATGATCCGTCCGTTCCGCGCCGAGACCGAACGCTACGGCCACTACTCGGTCGCCGGTGAAAGCGTCTGGGACCACCCGTTCCTGTGGGGTTCCAAGCGTACCGGTCCGGACCTGGCCCGTGTCGGCGGTCGTTACTCCGATGACTGGCAGCGTGCGCACTTGTACAACCCGCGCAACGTAGTGCCTGAGTCGAAAATGCCGGCCTACCCGTTCCTCGTGGAAAACAAGCTCGACGGCAAAGACACCGCCAAGAAAATGGAAGTCTTGCGCACGCTCGGCGTCCCTTACACCGACGAAGACATCGCCGGTGCCAAGGATGCCGTGAAGGGCAAAACCGAAATGGACGCGCTGGTGGCCTATCTGCAAGGCCTGGGCACCATCATCAAAAGCAAACGGTGATCTAAATGGATATCGGGATGATTCGTGGCCTGGGCACCGTAGTTGTCATGGTGGCCTTCATCGGACTGGCACTGTGGGTGTTCAGCCCCAAGCGCAAGTCGGAGTTTGAAGACGCGACCTTGCTGCCTTTCGCGGATGATCCCGAAGCCATCAAGCACGTCGAGCAAGCTTCTAGGAGTAACAAAGAATGACTACATTCTGGAGTCTGTACGTCACAGTCCTCAGTCTCGGTACGATCTTTTCCCTGACCTGGCTGCTGCTGTCGACCCGCAAGGGCCAGCGCGCAGAGCAAACGGACGAGACCGTGGGGCACTCCTTCGACGGGATCGAGGAGTACGACAACCCGCTGCCGAAATGGTGGTTCATGCTGTTCGTGGGCACCATCATCTTCGCATTGGGCTACCTGGCGCTGTATCCGGGCCTGGGTAACTGGAAAGGCCTGCTGCCGGGTTACGGCTACCTCGACAACGAGAAGCAGACCCCGTTCGCCAACGGCCAGACCGGCTGGACCGGCGTTCACGAGTGGGAAAAGGAAATGGCCAGGTCGGACGCCAAGTTCGGTCCGATCTTCGCCAAGTTCGCGGCCATGCCAATCGAAGAAGTGGCCAAGGACCCGCAAGCCCTGAAGATGGGTGGCCGCCTGTTCGCCTCCAACTGCTCGGTTTGCCATGGTTCCGATGCCAAGGGCGCCTATGGCTTCCCTAACCTGACCGACGCCGACTGGCGCTGGGGCGGCGAGCCGCAAACCATCAAGACCACCATCATGGGCGGCCGTCATGCCGTGATGCCTGCGTGGGCTGAAGTGATCGGCGAGCAAGGCGTGGCCGACGTGGCCGCATTCGTGCTGACCAACCTCGATGGCCGCAAGCTGCCGGAAGGCACCAAGGCCGACCCGGCTGCCGGGCAGAAACTGTTCGCCACCAACTGCGTGGCGTGCCACGGTCCGGAAGGCAAAGGCACGCCAGCGATGGGCGCACCTGACCTGACTCACCCTGCCGCGTTCATCTACGGTTCGAGCTTCGCTCAACTGCAGCAGACCATCCGTTACGGCCGTCAGGGCCAGATGCCTGCGCAAGAACAGCTGCAAGGCAACGACAAGGTTCACCTGCTGGCCGCTTACGTCTACAGCCTGTCTCACGGCGAGAAGGCAGCGGACGCCCAGTAAGGCAAACGCTTGAAGCAACAAAAAACGGCCCCGCCAATGTGAATTGGCGGGGCCGTTTTCATTCAAGCTTGCGAGAGGATTCCCGGATCGATCATGCGATTCCCGGGACTGACTCAGAGAATATTGCCGCCCCCCAGACTATCCAGAGAGCCCGAACCCGTGCTCCTGCCGGACTCCTTCAGCGGGTTGTCAGTCATGCCGCCCCCCAGGCCAGTGGAAGCCTCGACCTTGGGAAAGGCACCCTCTGACTCAAGCGTGGCAAGAGCCGTTTCAAGATAAGCGTTCAGCAACGGAGCTCCCGGAATTCCCATGCTGAGGATTGTCCTTAACACATCGATTTCCCGGCCAACATCCGATTCCTGTTCCATAGCGTCATCCATAATCTTTCTTCCTTGAAAAAAGCCCACCGCAGAAACATCAGCAATCAATTTTGCGGCGCACGTTTAATGCCATAAGCGGCACAAAAAACAATACAGCCGTGGCAATTAGTCCTTCAATCCATCTTTGTCTCAAGGCATGTAGGACGCCGCAGCCCCACCTGACAACAACACCCGGCAGAAATCCGTCCATACTCAACAAGTCAATTGACCTGCATCATCCTTTGTTACATTCGCTACACCATTCGTGATTTTTCCCCAACGCGACCAAAGGTCACACCCTTGAGCCAGAGCGACAGGCGTATCATTAAGCCACTGCAACACCCCTTTTTGACCCCGGCCGGCACGTACTGACCGAGGCATTTTTCCACTGCCGTGGGATGCAATGATGAGCAACCAGATTCCGGTACACGACATCACTCCACCCAACAAGAACGCGAACAACAGCGTCGACCTCTACGCCTCCAGAGAAAAAATCTACACCCGTGCCTTCACCGGCCTGTTCCGCAACCTGCGGATGACCGGCGGTGCCGTGTTGTTCCTGCTGTATTTCGGCACGGTGTGGCTGAATTGGGGCGGTCACCAGGCGGTCTGGTGGAACCTGCCGGAGCGCAAGTTCTTCATTTTCGGCGCCACCTTCTGGCCCCAGGATTTCATCCTGCTGTCGGGCATGTTGATCATCGCCGCGTTCGGCCTGTTCTTCATTACGGTCTATGCAGGCCGGGTCTGGTGCGGCTACACCTGCCCGCAGAGCGTCTGGACCTGGATTTTCATGTGGTGCGAAAAGGTCACCGAAGGCGACCGCAACCAACGCATCAAGCTCGACAAGGCGCCGATGAGCGCCAACAAGTTCCTGCGCAAATTCAGCAAACACGTCATGTGGCTGCTGATCGGCTTCGTCACCGGCATGACCTTCGTCGGCTACTTCTCGCCGATCCGCGAATTGACCATCGACTTCTTTATCGGTGAAGCGGATGGCTGGTCGTACTTCTGGGTCGGCTTCTTCACTCTCGCCACTTACGGCAATGCCGGCTGGTTGCGCGAACAGGTGTGCATCTACATGTGCCCGTACGCGCGCTTCCAGAGCGTGATGTTCGACAAGGACACCCTGATCGTCTCCTACGACCCGCGCCGTGGCGAGTCCCGTGGCCCGCGCAAAAAAGGTATCGACTACAAGGCCCAGGGCCTGGGTGACTGCATCGACTGCACCATGTGCGTCCAGGTCTGCCCGACCGGTATCGATATCCGCGACGGCCTGCAAATCGAATGCATCGGTTGCGCCGCCTGCGTCGATGCCTGCGACGCCGTCATGGACAAAATGGAATACCCGCGCGGATTGATCAGCTACACCACCGAGCACAACCTGTCCGGGCAGAAAACCCATAAACTGCGCCCGCGCCTGATCGGCTATGCCGTGGTGCTGCTGGCGATGATCAGTTTGCTGGTGACGGCGTTCTTCATGCGTTCGCTGGTGGGTTTCGATGTCAGCAAGGACCGCGTGCTGTACCGCGAGAACGCCGAAGGCCGGATCGAAAACGTCTACAGCCTGAAAATCATGAACAAGGACCAGCGCGACCATACCTACGTGCTCGAAGCCTCTGGCCTGCCGGATCTCAAATTGCAGGGCCGGCGCGAGATCAAGGTCGCGGCCGGCGAGATCGTCAGCCAGCCTGCCGAACTGTCCGTCGCACCGGAAAAACTGCCGTCGAGCACCAACGAGGTGAAATTCATCCTCAAGGATGCCGATGACGACAGCGTCCACATTGAAGCCAAGAGCCGGTTCATCGGCCCACAAAATCGTTGAGAGAACTGAACATGCCCGCTGCAACTGCCGCAAGTCCCTGGTACAAGCACCTCTGGCCATGGATCATCATCGGGATCCTGGCCTGCTCGGTGACCCTGACCTTGTCCATGGTGACCATTGCGGTGAACAACCCGGACAATCTGGTCAACGACAACTACTACGAGGCCGGCAAAGGCATCAACCGCTCCCTCGACCGTGAGCTGCTGGCCCAGACCCTGAAAATGCGCGCCAGCGTGCATCTCGATGACTTGACCGGCGAAGTTGACCTGCGCCTGAGCGGCGAGAGCCAGCCCAAGACCCTGGAGCTCAATCTGATCTCGCCGACCCAGCCGGAGAAGGATCGCAAGATCACCCTCACCCGCAGCGAAACCGAACAGGGCCGCTACATCGGCCAGTTGAGCGACAAGATTGAAGGCCGGCGTTTTGTCGAATTGCTCGGTACTCAGGACGACCACATCTGGCGCATGTTCGAAGAGGAACCGGTCAGCCATGACAAGGATCTGCTGCTCGGTGATGAACCGCTGCAAGGTGCGGAAGACCTGAAGAAGTAAAAAGCCTGCGCTTCGCGAGCAAGCCCGCTCCCACAGTTGATCCCTGTGGGAGCGGGCTTGCTCGCGAAGAGGCCCTACCTGACGACAGAGTTCCAGCGGCATTAATGAAAACCTCATGACCACCCCTCTGCCCTGCTATCACTGCGCCCTGCCCGTCCCGACCGGCAGTCGCTTCACCGCCGTCGTGCTCGGGGAGTCCCGCGAGTTCTGCTGCCCGGGTTGCCAGGCCGTGGCCGAAGCCATTGTCGCCGGCGGCCTGGAAAGCTATTACCAGCACCGCAGCGAAGCCTCGGCCAACCCCGAAGCGCTGCCGGTGCAACTGGTGGACGAACTGGCGCTGTACGACCGCGCCGATGTGCAGCAGCCCTTTGTCCGCCACGATGGCGAACTCGCCGAAGCCACGCTGTTGATGGAAGGCATCAGTTGCGCAGCCTGTGGCTGGCTGATCGAAAAACACCTGCGCGCCTTGCCGGCCGTGGCCGAAGCGCGCCTGAACCTGTCCAACCATCGCCTGCACGTACGCTGGACCGATGCGCAGTTACCGCTGAGCCACGTCCTCAGCGAACTGCGCCAGATCGGTTACGCCGCACACCCGTATCAGGCCGACCGGGCCAGCGAACAACTGGCCAGCGAAAACCGCCTGGCCCTGCGTCAGCTCGGTGTGGCCGGGCTGTTGTGGTTCCAGGCGATGATGGCAACCATGGCCACCTGGCCTGAATTCAACATCGACCTCAGCCCTGAACTGCACACCATCCTGCGCTGGGTCGCCCTGTTCCTCACCACCCCGATCGTGTTCTACAGTTGCGCGCCGTTTTTCAAAGGCGCCATGCGCGATCTGCGCACCCGCCACCTGACCATGGACGTTTCCGTGTCGCTGGCCATCGGCAGCGCCTACATTGCCGGGATCTGGACGTCGATCACCGGGGTCGGCGAACTGTATTTCGATGCCGTCGGCATGTTTGCCCTGTTCCTGCTGGCCGGGCGCTATCTGGAACGGCGCGCCCGCGAGCGCACGGCTGCCGCCACTGCACAGCTGGTGAATCTGTTGCCCGCTTCGTGCCTGCGATTGATGGATGACGGCCAGAGCGAACGCATTCTGCTCAGCGAACTGCGTGTCAGCGACCGCGTGCTGGTTCATCCGGGTGCCATTCTCCCGGCTGACGGCAAGATCCTCGACGGTCAGTCGAGTGTCGACGAGTCGCTGCTGACCGGCGAATACCTGCCGCAACCACGCACCCTCGGCGATGCGGTCACCGCTGGCACCCTGAACGTCGAAGGCGCACTGACCGTCGAGGTTCAGGCCCTGGGCCAGGACACTCGCCTCTCGGCCATCGTTCGCCTGCTTGATCGTGCCCAGGCCGAAAAGCCGCGCCTGGCGGAAATCGCCGACCGCGCCGCGCAATGGTTCCTGCTGTTGTCGCTGATCGCCGCCGCCGCGATTGGTCTGCTGTGGTGGCAACTGGATGCCTCGCGAGCCTTCTGGATTGTGCTGGCGATGCTGGTGGCGACCTGCCCTTGCGCCTTGTCGCTGGCGACGCCGACCGCCCTCACCGCGGCCACCGGCACGCTGCACAAACTCGGTTTGTTGCTGACCCGCGGCCATGTCCTGGAAGGCCTGAACCAGATCGACACAGTGATTTTCGACAAGACCGGCACCCTCACCGAAGGCCGCCTGGCATTGCGCTCGATCCGCCCGCTCGGCGCGCTCGACAGTGATCGATGCCTGAGCCTCGCCGCCGCCCTGGAGAACCGTTCCGAACATCCGATCGCCCGTGCGTTCGGACGCGCGCCACTGGCCGCTGAAGAAGTCCACAGCACTCCGGGCCTGGGCCTGGAGGGAGTGGTCGAGGGGCGACGCCTGCGCATCGGCCAACCGCGTTTCGTCTGTGAACTCAGCGGCGCCGGGGTGCCGTCGATACCCGAAGAAGCCGGCCAATGGCTGCTGCTCGGCGACCGCCAGGGACCGCTGGCCTGGTTCGTCCTCGATGATCGCTTGCGTGCCGATGCGCCCGCATTGCTGGCCGCGTGCAAGGCGCGTGGCTGGCGCACGCTGTTGTTGTCCGGTGACAGCTCGCCGATGGTCGCCAGCGTGGCGGCGCAACTCGGTATCGATGAAGCCCGCGGCGGTTTGCGGCCGGACGATAAACTGCAGGTCCTGCAACGACTGCACAAGGAAGGTCGCAAGGTGTTGATGCTCGGTGACGGGGTCAATGACGTGCCGGTACTGGCGGCTGCGGATATCAGCGTCGCCATGGGCTCGGCCACCGACCTGGCGAAAACCAGTGCCGATGCCGTGTTGCTGTCCAACCGCCTCGACGCGCTGGTGCAAGCCTTCAGCCTGGCGCGGCGCACCCGTCGGGTCATTATCGAGAACCTGCTGTGGGCCGGGTTGTACAATGGCCTCATGTTGCCCTTCGCCGCCCTCGGCTGGATCACTCCGGTATGGGCTGCGGTGGGCATGTCGATCAGTTCGTTGACCGTGGTGTTGAACGCGCTGCGCCTGACTCGGATGCCGAGCGCGCCCGCCCACTCCACCACGCCAGAAACCCGCCCGCTGCCGGCCTGAGCCGCGCGGGCATGGAGTCCAGATGCCAGCTCTTTACGTGATGATTCCCGCTGCGCTGCTGATCGTGGCCATCGCCGTCTATATCTTCTTCTGGGCGGTCGACAGCGGTCAGTACGACGACCTCGACGGCCCGGCCCACAGCATCCTGTTCGACGACCAGGACCCGAACCACACCGCCGCCGTCGATGAGGCCAGCGGTCAACCAACCAATCCGGCCAAACCGCAAGACAAGGCCCCGCCCCATGCTTGAATTGGCGCCCCTGCTGGTGTCTGCGGTGATCCTCGGCTTGCTTGGCGGCGGCCATTGCCTGGGCATGTGCGGCGGCTTGATGGGCGCGCTGACCCTGGCGATTCCCAAGGAACAACGCAGCCGCCGCTTTCGCCTGCTGCTGGCCTACAACCTGGGACGGATTCTGAGCTATGCCTGCGCCGGACTGCTGATCGGCCTGGCCGGATGGGCCGTGGCCAGCAGCCCGGCGGCGATGTTCCTGCGTATCCTCGCCGGACTGCTGCTGGTCGCCATGGGCCTGTACCTGGCCGGCTGGTGGAGCGGCCTGACCCGTATCGAAAGCCTCGGTCGAGGCTTGTGGCGGCACATCCAGCCAGTCGCCAACCGGTTGCTGCCGGTATCGAGCGTGCCGCGCGCGCTGCTGTTGGGTGCACTTTGGGGCTGGCTGCCGTGCGGCCTGGTCTACAGCACCTTGTTATGGTCGGCCAGTCAGGGCAACGCGCTGGACAGTGCGTTGTTGATGCTCGCGTTCGGGCTCGGCACCTGGCCGGTGCTGCTGGCCACAGGCCTTGCCGCAGAGCGCATCACCGCACTTTTGCGCAAACGCAGCGTGCGGATGGCCGGCGGCTTGTTGGTCATGCTGTTCGGCATCTGGACCTTGCCGGGACCCCATCAACATTGGCTGATGGGGCATTGATCGGCGGCGCGCCCCTTCGCGAGCAAGCCCGCTCCCACTTCCCTGTGGGAGCGGGCTTGCTCGCGAAGGGGCCGGTACAGGTACCACAATTCTTGACCCTTGATGCAAATCAAGATCCCCCGACCCGCCCTCGCATAAAATGGCCGACACTGCCAGCCTATCCGGGGGAATGCCCGCATGATGCTCGACGCCATTCGTTGGGACACCGATCTGATCCGCCGTTATGACCTGGCGGGACCGCGTTACACCTCGTACCCGACCGCCGTGCAATTCAACAGCCAGGTCGGCACCTTCGACCTGTTTCACGCCCTGCGCGACAGCCGCAAGGCCCAACGCCCGCTGTCACTGTACGTGCACGTGCCGTTCTGCGCGAACATTTGCTATTACTGCGCCTGCAACAAGGTGATCACCAAGGATCGCGGCCGGGCGCAGCCGTATTTGCAGCGCCTGGAACAGGAGATCCGCTTGATCGCCTGCCACCTCGACCCCACGCAGAAAGTCGAGCAACTGCACTTCGGTGGCGGCACGCCGACCTTTCTCAGCCATGACGAACTGCGCCAATTGATGGCGCACTTGCGCAAACACTTCAATTTGCTGGACGACGATTCCGGCGACTACGGCATCGAGATAGACCCGCGTGAGGCCGACTGGTCGACCATGGGCCTGCTGCGCGATCTGGGCTTCAATCGGGTCAGCATCGGCCTGCAAGACCTCGACCCGGCGGTCCAGCGCGCAGTCAATCGCCTGCAAAGCCTGGAAGAAACCCGCGCAGTGATCGACGCTGCCCGTACCTTGCAGTTTCGCTCGATCAACATCGACCTGATCTACGGCCTGCCGAGACAGACGCCGGAGAACTTCGCCCGCACCGTCGAAGAGGTCATCCGCCTGCAACCGGACAGATTATCGGTGTTCAACTACGCCCACCTGCCGGAACGCTTCATGCCGCAGCGGCGCATCAACAGCAATGAACTGCCGACACCCGCGCAGAAACTGGAAATGCTACAGCGCACCATTGAGCAGTTGATCAGCGCCGGCTACCGCTACATCGGCATGGACCACTTCGCCCTGCCCGACGATGAGCTGGCGATTGCCCAGGAAGAATCGACCCTGCAACGCAATTTCCAGGGCTACACCACCCATGGTCACTGCGACTTGATCGGTCTCGGCGTCTCGGCAATCAGCCAGATCGGCGACCTTTACTGCCAGAACAGCAGCGACCTGAACCACTATCAGAACGCCCTTGCATCAATGCAACTGGCCACCAGCCGCGGCCTGCTGTGCAATGCCGATGACCGGTTGCGGCGTGCGGTCATCCAGCAGTTGATCTGCCATTTCAGTCTCGAATACGCCGACATCGAACAGGCCTTCAACATCGATTTTCAAGGCTACTTCGGCGAACTCTGGCCCCAACTGCAAGACATGGCCAAAGACGGACTGATCGAGCTCGATCGCGACAGGATCACCATCCTGCCCGCCGGGCGACTGTTGGTGCGCTCGGTGTGCATGGTCTTCGACGCGTACCTGGAACAACACAGCCGGCAACGATTCTCACGGGTGATCTAGAGCACTGCGACAAAAGCGCCACAGGCTGGCCCCAATGTCCTCGGGTGAGTTACCCTTACGTCTTATGTGTGAATTCCCACAAGGATTGAAGAAATGTCCGAGCCAGTAAAACTGCGCGCTCATAATCAAGCCCATTGCAAGGATTGCAGCCTGGCCCCTCTTTGCCTGCCACTTTCGCTGAATCTGGAAGACATGGATGCACTGGACGAAATCGTCAAGCGCGGCCGACCGCTGAAAAAAGGTGAGTTTCTGTTTCGCCAGGGCGATACCTTCGATTCTGTCTACGCAGTCCGTTCTGGCGCCCTCAAGACCTTCAGCCTGAGCGACACCGGTGAAGAACAGCTCACCGGTTTCCACCTGCCCAGCGAACTGGTCGGTCTGTCGGGCATGGACACCGAAAAGCACCCGGTGTCGGCTCAAGCCCTGGAAACCACTTCGGTGTGTGAAATCCCCTTTGAACGCCTCGACGAACTGGCCCTGCAACTGCCGCAGTTGCGCCGTCAGTTGATGCGCGTGATGAGCCGCGAAATCCGTGACGACCAGCAGATGATGCTGCTGTTGTCGAAAAAGACCGCCGACGAACGCATCGCCACGTTCCTGGTCAACCTCTCGGCACGTTTTCGCGCCCGGGGTTTTTCCGCCAATCAGTTCCGCCTGAGCATGTCGCGTAACGAAATCGGCAACTACCTGGGCCTGGCGGTAGAGACCGTGTCCCGCGTCTTTACGCGCTTCCAGCAAAACGAATTGATCGCGGCAGAAGGCAAGGAAATCCGGATCATCGACCCGATCCAGCTTTGTGCCCTGGCCGGTGGCTCACTGGAAAGCTGAATCAAACCGTTGCGGCTGAGCGAAACGGTTCAGCCGCCGTTATACTTCGTCGTTTGCAGCCCTGCCAGGATTCTCCGACTATGGCCTTCGACTCCTTCGACATCAAATCCCTGATTCGCCCTGTCATCGACTTCCCGAAACCGGGTGTGATTTTTCGCGACATCACCCCGCTGTTCCAGTCGCCCACGGCCCTGCGCCTGGTGATGGACAGCTTCGCTCACCGTTACGTCGAGGCTGACTTCACCCATATCGGCGCGATGGATGCCCGTGGCTTCCTGATCGGTTCGGTACTGGCCTATCAGTTGAACAAGCCGCTGGTGCTGTTCCGCAAGCAAGGCAAGCTGCCGGCTGACGTGCTGGCCGAGGGCTATGCGACCGAATACGGCGAAGCCTTCCTGGAAGTGCACGCCGACAGCCTGTGCGAGGGGGATTCGGTGGTGATGTTCGATGACCTGATCGCGACCGGCGGCACCCTGATTGCCGCCGCAAACCTGATCCGCCGCATGGGCGCCCGGGTGCATGAAGCGGCGGCGATTATCGATCTGCCGGAACTGGGTGGCTCGCAGCGCCTGGAAGACATGGGCATTCCTACGTTCTGCCTGACGCAGTTTGCGTTGACTGACAAGTAATCTGGCGCCTGTACTGACGCCTTCGCGAGCAAGCCCGCTCCCACAGTGCATTGCATTGTTCCTGACAGTACGCGGTCAAGTGTGGGAGCGGGCTTGCTCCGGGCGGCGATCCGACGAATGGCGTCAGCCGCCACACCGCCGATTACAGCCCCATCTGCTTGCCGATGATCTCGTTCATCACTTCCCGCGTCCCGCCGCCAATCGACAGGATCCGGTTGTCGCGGTACAGCCGCTCCACCAGACTCTCGCGCATGTAACCCAGCCCACCGAGTATCTGCACCGCATCGGTGACGATCCGGTCTGCCGTATCGGTCGCAAAGTTCTTGGCCATGGAAATCTCCTTGATCACGCTCTGCCCCGCCGCCATTTTCGCGGCCTGGCGGTAAGTGAACTCCCGGGACACTTCCAGCCCGGTCGCCATCTCGGCGAGACGGTGCCTGATCACCTGAAACTTGCCGATCGGTTTGCCAAAGGCTTCACGCTGGCGTGCCCACTTCAGGCTCTCCTCCAGCGCCAGTTGTGCGGTCATGTTGGCCATCAATGCCAGGGCAAGGCGTTCACTCTGGAAATTGCCCATGATGCAGGCAAAGCCCATGTTCTCGGCGCCTATCAGATTTCCCGCGGGCACTCGGCAATCATCGAAGAACAGTTCCGCCGTGTCTGACGCCCACCAGCCCATTTTCTTCAGTTGCCGTCCTACGGTGAAACCGGGTGTGCCTTTCTCGATCAGCAACAGGCTAATGCCAGCGAAACCTGGCTCGCCGGTTCGCACCGCGACGGTATAAAAATCCGCGCGCACACCGCTGGTGATAAAGGTCTTGCTGCCACTGACCCGGTAAAAATCGCCCTCTCGCACGGCACGAGTCTGCAGGTTGGCGACGTCGGAGCCGCCACCGGGCTCGGTGATGGCCAGGGCGCTGATCTTTTCTCCCGACAGCACCTGCGGCAGCACACGATCACGCACTTCGGGCCGGGCCCACTTGAGAATGGGCGGCAAGCCGATATCCAGCGAACCCAGGCCGGCAACCAGGCCGCCCGAGCCGCAGCGCATCAACTCTTCACTGGCGGCAACCTTGGCGAACAGATCCCCTTCGTGGCTGCCGCCATAAACCTCCGGGTAACCGATGCCGAGAATCCCCGCCGTGCCGGCCTTGAGGTAGAGCTCGCGAGGAAAGCTTTCGGCTTCTTCCCACTGCTCGATATCAGGAAGAATCTCGCGCTCGACGAAACGTCTGACGCTGTCGCGGACCAATTGGTGGCTGGGGTCGAAGTATTCCTGAAAGGCAGGCATCGGCGAGCTCCACTGAAGGGGTCAGTGAAGTTAACCGAGCGCTTGCTTGGTTTTCAACAGGATTGTGTGAATCAGTGAAACCGAGGCGCGCCCTTCGCGAGCAAGCCCGCTCCCACAGGGGATTGCATTCCATATGTGGGAGCGGGCTTGCTCCGGGCGGCGATCCGACGAAGGCGCCAGAAAAGACACCACAAAACTCAGAGCGAAATCGGCTTGCGCCCGGCAAACGAATGCGCCAGCGTGCCGCCATCGACCAGTTCCAGCTCGCCACCGAGCGGCACGCCATGGGCGATACGCGAGGCGATCAGGCCTTTGCTGCTGAGCAATTGGGCGATGTAGTGCGCCGTGGCTTCACCTTCCACGGTCGGGTTGGTGGCCAGGATGACTTCGGTGAAAGTGCCGGCCTCTTCGATCCGTGCCATCAATTGCGGAATGCCGATGGCTTCCGGCCCCAGGCCGTCGAGCGGCGACAGATGGCCCTTGAGCACGAAATAGCGCCCGCGGAAACCGGTCTGCTCCACGGCATAGACGTCCATCGGGCCTTCCACCACGCAGAGCAAGGTGTCGTCGCGACGGGTATCGGCGCATTGCGGGCACAGATCATCTTCAGTCAGCGTACGGCACAAGCGGCAGTGACCGACCCCTTCCATGGCCTGGCTCAGGGCCAGAGCCAGTCGCGAGCCGCCGCTGCGGTCGCGTTCGAGCAACTGCAACGCCATGCGCTGGGCGGTTTTCTGACCCACGCCTGGCAAAATTCGCAGGGCGTCGATCAGTTGGCGAATCAAAGGGCTGAAGCTCATGGTGGAAAAGTCCGACAAAACAACGAGACGCGGTTTATACCCGCGCCTCGGTTAAGCGTCAAATTGCAGCGTCAATAACTCAGTCCCGGGAAACCTGAACCACCAGTTTGCCGAAGTTGCGCCCTTCCAGCATGCCGATGAACGCATCGGGAGCCTGCTCCAGGCCATGGACCACATCTTCGCGGAATTTCACTTTGCCATCGCGCACCCAGGGCGCCATGGCACTGAGGAATTCCGGCTGGCGATCACCATAGTCATCGAACACGATGAAGCCCTGGATGCGCACCCGCTTGGTCAACAAGGTGCGCTGCAACAGCGGCAGGCGATCCGGCCCGCTCGGCGCTTCATAGGCGTTATAGGAGGCAATCAGGCCGCACAGTGGAATCCGCGCCTTGGGATTGAGCAACGGCACCACGGCGTCGAACACTTTGCCGCCGACGTTTTCATAATAAATGTCGATGCCTTTGGGACAGGCGTGTGCCAGTTCTTCAGCAAAATCGGGGCTCTTGTGGTCGATGCAGGCGTCGAAACCCAATTCATCGACCACATACCGGCACTTGTCCGCGTCGCCGGCCACGCCGACCACACGCAGTCCCTTGATTTTCGCCACCTGGCCGACCACCGAACCCACCGCGCCGGACGCCGCTGCAACCACCAGGGTCTCGCCGGCCTTGGGCTGGCCGATGTCCATCAGTCCCATGTACGCGGTCATGCCCGGCATCCCCAACACCCCAAGGGCCATCGACGCACTTGGCAATCCCGAGGGCACCGGGATGATGCTGCGTCCGTCATTGATGCTGTGGCTTTGCCAACCGGTGGCACCGACCACCAGATCACCTTCCTGAAACTTCGGATTGAGCGATCGCTCGACCCGGCTGACAGCGCCCCCGGTCATGACTTCGCCGATTTCCACCGGTGCAGCGTAGGAAGGTGCGTCACTCATGCGTCCGCGCATGTAGGGATCCAGCGACAGGAAAACGGTCTTGAGCAGCACCTGACCGTCGGCCAGATCCGGCAGCGGTACCCGCTCCATTCGGAAGTTTTCCGGCGTTGGCGCGCCTACCGGGCGAGAAGCCAGGACAATACGTTGATTGAGGGTCATGGGGTCGGACATGGCAGCGTCTCCTGTAATCGATGAGGTTCGGTGATATAGGGAGCAGACCTTTGTGGTGGTTTGGCGTTCGATGTTTATTCAGCAAGACCGAGGCGACTTCTTCGCGAGCAAGCCCGCTCCCACATTTGGAATGCAATCCCCTGTGGGAGCGGGCTTGCTCCGGGCGGCGATCCGACGATGGCGGCATGTCAGCCACACA
The DNA here is from genome assembly GCF_047324915.1 of Pseudomonas sp. Pseusp16. NCBI lineage: Bacteria > Pseudomonadati > Pseudomonadota > Gammaproteobacteria > Pseudomonadales > Pseudomonadaceae > Pseudomonas > Pseudomonas sp. Pseusp16. The sequence goes on from NZ_CP168522.1 coordinate 3,112,676, forward strand.
TATCTGTCAGCCACACATATCTGTCAGCCAGAAACAAAAATGCCAGGCGCAATGCCTGGCATTTTTGTAGCTCATCTGCCGCCTGAAGGCGAATCAGAATGGCAGTTTCATGCCCGGCGGCAGTTGCATGCCGGCAGTCATGCTGCCCATTTTTTCCTGGCTGTTGGCTTCGATCTTGCGCACGGCGTCGTTGACGGCGGCAGCGACGACCGCTTCGAGCATTTCCTTGTCGTCCTCGCTCAGGCCTTCAACCAGGCTTGGGTCGATGGTGACGCTCTTGACGTCATGGCGACCGGTCATCACCACGGTGACCATATCGCCACCGGCCTTACCGGTGACTTCGGCGTTGGCCAGTTCTTCCTGCATCTTGGCCATTTTTTCCTGCATCTGCTGCGCCTGCTTCATCAGGCCGGCCATGCCACCTTTCATCATGGTAATCACCTCAAAAGTACTTGGATCAAAACAGCGCCCGGCCCATGCGGCCGAGCACCTTCAGTTATTAGCCCTGAGTGACCAGGGCGTCGACAGGCTCAATAGTATCGTTACGGATCACCGCACCGAACTGCTGCATCATTTGCTGGATGAACGGATCACCGTGGATCGATTCCTCCGCCTCGCGCTGACGGTCGGCGCGGCGCCGAGAAGCCGCCTGTGCCGGAGTTTCCTGCTCGGGCTTGATCAGCTCGATGTTCAGGGTCAGCGTGCGCTGGTGATACTGGTTCAGCGCATCGTTGAGACGACGCTGCTGAGTGGCGTTGAACAAGGCACTGTGTGCCGGGTCCAGGTGCATCAGCCAATTGTCGCCATCCACCGCGATCAGCGTGCAGTTGGCGGCGATACTGCCGGTCATGCCGGAAATCGGCAATTTCGGGAACAGCTCCAGCCATTGCAGGGCCAGACCGGTGGCCGGCATTGCCGCGGGCTCAGGCTCGGGTTCCGGAGCCGGGTCAGCAGCATGCTCGCTGGCCAGTTCGTCGAGGTAACTGTAGGCCGAATCCATGTCCGGCTCGATGTAATCCTCGTCCAGCGGCGGCTCGTCATCCAGGTCCATGCCCGGCGTCGCGGCATCGACGTCGGCCACCGAAGGTTCCGGGATCGGCGCGGCAGCCCACTCAGGGGCGTCCGGCACCACGCTGTCCGGCGTCGGCAACGGCATCGGCGGTAATTCGGGTTGTTCGCTGGCGGTTTCCAGTACAGGCTCCACCGCCGGTTGCTGAACGGGCGCGGGCTCGACCGGGTCATTCCATGGCAGGTCGACAACCTCTTCAACCACCACCGCTTCAACCACAGGCGCAGGCGCAGGCTCTGGCACAACGACCGGCGCTTCCGGTTCCGGCGCAGGCGCTGGCGCCGCCACCGGCACAGCCGCTATCGGTGCTACGGCCGCAGCGACTACCGGCGCAACAACCGGCGCGGCAGCCACTGAATTTGCGGAATCAACTGTGGCCTGGCTGATCCCCACTGGCTTTAGCGGTTGCCTTGGGGCATCCGCGGTGTCTGCGGGCCGGAATGCCAGCATCCGCAGCAACACCATTTCAAAACCGCCCCGGGGATCCGGCGCCAGCGGCAAGTCGCGGCGGCCGATCAGGCCCATCTGGTAGTAGAACTGCACGTCTTCGGCCGGCAACGCCTGGGCCAGTGCCAGCACGCGATCACGGTCGCCATGACCGTTATCGACACCTTCCGGCAACGCCTGGGCGATGGCAACGCGGTGCAGCACATTGAGAATTTCCGAAAGCACGCCGTTCCAGTCCGGGCCCTGTTCGGCCAGGTGGCGGACGGCTTCGAGCAACGCCTTGGCATCGCCTTCGATCAGCGCATGCAGGACGTCGTAGACCTGCCCGTGATCGAGCGTCCCGAGCATCGCCCGCACGTCGGCCGCCAGGACCTTGCCTTCACCGAAGGCAATGGCCTGATCGGTCAGGCTCATGGCATCACGCATCGATCCGTCGGCGGCACGGCCCAGCAACCACAGCGCATCGTCTTCGAACGGTACGTTCTCGGCACCCAGCACGTGGGTCAAGTGCTCGACAACGCGTTCCGGCGTCATGTTCTTCAGGGAGAACTGCAGGCACCGCGACAGAATCGTTGCCGGAAGTTTCTGCGGATCAGTGGTCGCCAGGATGAACTTGACGTAGGGTGGCGGTTCCTCAAGGGTTTTGAGCAGCGCGTTGAACGAATGGCTGGAGAGCATGTGCACTTCGTCGATCAGGTAGACCTTGAAGCGCCCGCGGCTCGGGGCGTACTGCACGTTGTCGAGCAATTCGCGGGTATCTTCGACCTTGGTGCGGCTCGCGGCGTCGATTTCGATCAGGTCGACAAAGCGGCCTTCGTCGATTTCGCGGCACACCGAGCATTCACCGCAGGGGGTCGAAGTGATACCTGTTTCACAGTTCAGGCATTTGGCAATGATCCGCGCGATGGTGGTCTTGCCGACCCCACGGGTACCGGTAAAGAGGTAGGCGTGGTGCAGCCGCTGGCTGTCCAAGGCATTGATCAGAGCCTTGAGCACATGGGTCTGGCCGACCATTTCGCGGAACGAGCGCGGACGCCATTTACGTGCAAGAACCTGATAACTCATCGAAAACCGTCGCAGCGAAGGAAGCAGAAGCGGCTAATGCTAGCGGAGCAAGGCACAAATTGCATCCGGTGCGCTCGTGTATTCTGGCCAAGCTGCACATCGGGGGCTTTTAACGGAGTGTTTATGAGGCTGGCCATGGGGGCATTGCTGTTGATCAGCCTGGACGGAGCGGCCGCGCCAGCACCGCTGCGCTTCGTGATAAGCGACAGTTGGACCATGCCCATGGTGCAACTGGAACGGGGCAAACCGACCCAGGGCATCCTGTATGACGTGATGCTCAGTCTCGCGACCCAGGTCGGCTTACCGGCCGAATTCCATGTATTGCCCCGCGGGCGAGTGCAAAGCGCCATGGAGCAAGGCGAGGTCGATGTCCGCTGTTATGCCGCGCAATCGTGGCTGCCCCGGCAGTCCGGCGACTACATCTGGAGCATCCCGCTCTTTACCCAGCCCGACCTGTTGGTCGCCCGGCATGCGCAGCCCGACGCCGTGAACCCGGCAGATCTGCCAAACCAGTCCATCGGCACCGTGCTGAGCTACAGCTACCCGACCCTGCAACCGCTGTTCGACACCAACCAGTTGCATCGCGACGACGCACGCAGCCAGGAACAGGTGCTGGAAAAACTCCTCGCCGGCCGCAACCGCTATGCAGTCAGCAATCAATGGAGCCTGGACTGGTTCAATCAGCGCCTGCTGCCGGAACAACAACTGCACAGTGTGGCGGTGCTGCAGGAGCAGAATATCGGCTGCTACGTACGCAACGACCCGCAAGTGCCGGTGGAGCGCATTCTGCGCACACTGGTGCGGATGAAGATGTCCGGGGAGATCGATGAGACTGTTCGGTTGTATATCGGTGGCGAGCCTGTGGCTGTGGATAAATCGGAAACAACAAAAAACCGCCCCGGACAAGATCCTGGCAACTAGCCAAAGGGTGTTTTCAGAAAGATAACGCGAGAGAACACTCGCCTGGCGTTAAGGTGGCAACCCCACATGTAAGCGTGCCAGTCAACACCCGGAAACTAAAATATGAATGGAACAAGCCGAAAACGAACACCCTGCATATACTCTCGATATAATGGATCAAGAGAAAGATGCGCTTCCTCTCGAAATATTCGCGCGACCAGAAAACCGATAGTTGCTGCATAGATCGTTACATTCGCCAGCGATGTATTTTCCAACACATAGCCCGTAAACGTCAGACAATAACTGGCATAGATAGGATGACGCACCACGCGATACATCCATGCAGTCTTGATAACCCGCTTCGCTGCAACGATCGCAAAGCTGCGGTTTAGAGAAAGCACCCCCAGCACCTGAATGACCGTTCCCACAACAATCAGAAAACTCGCCCACGGGAGTATTCCCCAAGCCTCCGGCCGGAAAAATAATGGGGCAAACGTCCCACCTGCCGCCATCAACCAGTCGAGCGGAATGACCGAAACCGTCTTTGGCTCGCTTCGAAAAATGTACAAAACTGCTGTCAGCGTCTCGGCGAGACAGAACAAAAGCATGGTCAGTTCATGCGTTTCCTGAAATCGGACCAGATGAGCATAAGCAAAAACACTCCACACCCCCGCCAGGATAACTCCGCTATAAAATCCGACCCATCTCGACTGCAGCACTGTAGACAATGAACTCATGCCAGACACTCCCGCCCGAAAAGCAACCAAAATCCGTTTTGAGGTGCCTTGATTTGCACCCCCTTACCCACTGACATTGTCGACACTGCGATTACGTCACCACTGTTCATCACAGCCTAGCTAAAAATCAGACCTCAAGCCTCCACCTTGAAAACACTCTAATGGCAAGACTGAAGTCCGTCCCCGCCCGACTCAGCGACAAGTCAAAACTCCGACACTTTCACGATTCCTTTCAAAACGCACGCCTGCCTTAATGCCTTGAAACTATCGTTCCTTACAACTTGATAGAACTAAGCATTTACCCATAATAACCAATAGGACCAGATATCAATCCGTGCAAATATCGAATCTTCATAACAACATGGCCAACTATTCGATTTGCCTATGGCGATGACTCCGGTAAACCCAAAAAATCAACGGAAGATTGCCCCTGATCGGACCAGGACACGTAGCCAATGGAGTGTGGAGTGTTTGCCAACCTGGGCCAGCAGCGAGAAGGTGTGCAAAGATGCCACAGCAAGGCAATTGGAGAGCGCAGTAAGGTTTTGAAGAGTGCAAACGTAAAGCCTGCACGCTCGCATGGCGCACCACTTTGGCGTACCAGAACGCAGTCACACTTCGAGATTTTTTACTGACAAATCCTTGTAGACTCAAGGATTTAGAGATAGGTGGCGACCCCACCAGCCACACCCCGGCACACAATGTCACCGCTGCGGCTGCTCCCTTCCAGGCCTGACCGGGTTCACGGCTGATCGTTGCGGGGGGACCGATGGGGTCACCATAACGACGCTCACCTGACGGCGAGCCGCGCCATTGTACCTATCTGAGGCGAAGTTACAACCGTTGGTTAGGATTAAAAATATGAGGGGGTTCAAGCACTTGCTATTGCGCCTGAAGCACCTCGTCCGCCCTGCCGCCCTCCTGCTGAATCACCAGGTGGATAAAGTGCAGCCTGGCGATCACCGCAGGCGGCAGGACGAACGGATAGAAATCCGGCTGCCCCATGCTGCGTGACAGTTCATTGAGCATGCCGGCCAGTTCGATCCACGCATTGACGAATGACAGAAAAGCCCCGCCACCTGGATGCTGCGGATCGTAGAGGGTTTCAGGCGGAAACGGCTGATAGTCGAATTCCAGTTCCCGAGCGCTCATGCCAAAGCCCAGCGCGGTGTCCACGGCATCCATCATGTGCAGGTAATGCGCCCAGGTTTCCGCCCAGTCTTCCCACGGGTGCATGGTTGCGTAGGCGCTGACGTAGTGCTGTTGCCAGTCGGGCGGCGCACCCTGCTGATAATGTCGCTCAATGGCTTCGGCATAGCTGGCGCGCTCATCGCCGAACAACCGGCGAAAAGGCTCCAGCCAATGGCTGCTGGCAATCAAGCGGTCCCAGTAGTAATGCCCGACCTCGTGACGAAAATGCCCGAGCAGCGTGCGATAGGGTTCGTGCAAATGCACTCGCATCTGCTCGCGGTGCGCGTCGTCGGCTTCCTTGATATCGAGGGTGATCAAGCCATTGGCATGCCCCGTGGTGGGCGGTTTGCCTTCGAGGTCCATGCCGATGAAATCGAAGGCAAGACCAGCCTCTTCATCGACTGTCCTGGGAAGCACCTGCAACCCCAGGCTGACCAGTTGCGCGACCAGACGCCGCTTGGCGGTTTCCACCTTGCGCCAGCGCTCGTGGTTGGCGGCTATCGACAAATCGGGAATGGTGCGATTGAGGCTGCAGGCAACGCACAAGGCCTCATGGTCATTGGCAGGCAGCAACCAATTACAGGCCGCCGGGGAATCGAGGTTGGCGCAACGTCGAAACAGGCCAGCCTCCGGATCGACATCAAGCAGCCAGGTGCCCGCTTGCGCACCCGGCTGCAGTGAGGACAAGCGACTCTGCTCCGGCTGATAACCCAACGCCGCCGAACAGGCCAGGCACTGGCTGTTGCGAAAAAACAGCGACTGCCCGCAACGACACGACCACACCTTGCTGTTGCGCGAACTTTCACCCATGAACGGCGCGGTGATGCGCGAGCTGAGCTGTTCGAAGAAACGGTACATGGCGATCTCTCCCTGGGCTTGCCAAGACTAGATCATTTCCCAAGGAGGATCGTTCCCAGGTCGAACGCAACCCCTGTAGGAGCGAGCCTGCTCGCGATGGAGTGTCAGTCGACATCAATGCGCCTGATCCACCATCGCGAGCAGGCTCGCTCCTACAGGTTGAATTGCTGCTCAATCTACCTTGCCGTACCCGCGCAATGTTTCAACAAACGCCTCTTCATCCAGCACTTTCAAGCCCAGCTCATTAGCCTTGGTCAACTTGGAGCCCGCGCCGGGTCCAGCCACCACGCAATGGGTCTTGGCCGACACGGAGCCGGCGACCTTGGCCCCCAGGCTTTCGAGCTTGTCCTTGGCCACATCGCGGCTCATCAGCTCCAGGGAGCCGGTCAGCACCCAGGTCTGCCCGGCCAGCGGCAAGCCTTCGACAACCTTCTTCTCGCTCTGCCAGTGCATGCCAAAATCGACCAGTTGCTTCTCGGCCGCTTCGGCCAATTGGCGATTTTCTTCGAGCGCAAAGAACTCGCGCACCGAATTGGCTTGTTTCTCCGGTAGCGCCTGACGCATGTCGAGCCAGTCAGCGCCGATCACCGCCTGCAACGAGCCGAACTTGTCCGCCAGTTTCTGCGCCCCCCCCGGACCGACCGACGGAATATGCAGCTTGTCGAGGAAACCGCCCAATGTCGTACTTGCGGCAAACTCGGCACCCAACTCGCCCTGATCCTGAATCTGCATGCCATGCTTGAGCAAATCGGCGATCACCTGCTGGTTGTGCGCGTCCTCGAAGAAGCTGTGGATCTCGTACGCGACTTCCAGCCCGACGTCCGGCAAGTACGTCAGCACCTGTGGCAAGGCCTGTTGCACCCGCTCCAGCGAACCCAGGGAGCGGGCCAGCACCTTGGCCGTCTCCTCGCCGACATCGGGAATGCCGAGGGCGTAGATGAACCGTGCCAGGCCTGGCTTCTTGCTGTCTTCGATGGCGCCGAGCAGGTTCTTGCTCGACAGCTCGGCAAAGCCTTCCAGATCGACGATCTGCTCGAACGTCAGGGCGTACAGATCGGCCGGCGAACTCACCAGGCCTTCGTCCACCAGTTGCTCGACACTCTTCTCACCCAGGCCCTCGATGTCCATGGCGCGCCGGGACACGAAGTGAATGATTGCCTGTTTGAGTTGCGCGCCACAGGCCAGGCGGCCGACGCAGCGATACACCGCGCCTTCGCTGACCGTCTCACGGCCCTTGCTGCGCTTGATCAGTTGCGTGCGCTCGACATGGGAACCGCACACCGGGCACTGCTCGGGAATCTGCACAGGCCGGGCGCTTTCCGGACGACGCTCCATGACCACTTGCACCACTTGCGGAATCACGTCACCCGCACGACGGATGATCACCGTGTCACCGATCATCAGGCCCAGGCGCGCCACTTCATCCATGTTGTGCAGCGTGGCGTTGGCCACCGTGACACCGGCGACCTTGACCGGTTTCAGACGCGCCACCGGCGTCACCGCACCGGTTCGGCCGACCTGGAACTCCACATCGAGCAGTTCGGTGAGTTCTTCCATCGCCGGGAATTTGTGGGCGATGGCCCAACGCGGCTCACGGGCGCGAAAACCCAGTTCGCGCTGGGAGGCAATGCTGTTGACCTTGAACACCACACCGTCGATTTCATAAGGTAGCGCGCTGCGCCGCTCACCGATGTCGCGGTAGTAATCCAGACATTCGGCGATACCCTGCGCCAGCTTCAGCTCATGACTGATCGGCATGCCCCAGGCCTGGAGTTGCTGCAAATTGCCGGCGTGCGTGTCGGCAATGTCCGCCGACACCTGGCCGATGCCATAGCAGCAGAATTCCAGCGGACGATTGGCGGTGATCTTCGAATCCAGCTGGCGCAAACTGCCTGCCGCCGCGTTGCGCGGGTTGGCGAAGGTCTTGCCGCCGACTTCCAGCTGCGTGGCATTGAGCCGCTCGAAACCGGCCTTGGACATGAACACTTCGCCACGCACTTCCAGGGTCGCCGGCCAGCCAGTGCCGTGCAGCTTGAGCGGAATATTGCGTACCGTGCGCACGTTGACGCTGATGTCTTCGCCAGTCGTGCCATCACCGCGGGTCGCGCCGCGCACCAGGATGCCATCCTGATACAGCAGGCTGACGGCCAGGCCATCGAGCTTGGGTTCACAGCTATATTCAACGGTTGCGCCGCCACCGAACAGGTCGCCCGCCGGCAAATCCAGGCCTTCGGTCACCCGACGGTCGAACTCACGCATGTCGGTTTCTTCGAAGGCGTTGCCGAGGCTGAGCATCGGTACTTCGTGGCGCACCTGGGTAAACGCCGACAGCGCCGCGCTGCCCACTCGCTGGGTGGGCGAGTCGCTGGTGATCAGTTCGGGATTGGCCGCTTCCAGCGCCTTGAGCTCGTTGAACAAGCGGTCGTATTCGGCGTCCGGAATGCTCGGCTCGTCGAGCACATGGTAACGATAGTTGTGCTGATCCAGCTCAGCGCGCAGCTCTAAAATACGGTTCTTGGCGGCGGTCATGGGTGTTCTCTCATAAAGCAAAAGAGCAGCCGAGGCTGCTCAATCCGTTTTGCCGATCATCCCGCGCGCCGCGCGGGAATAACCATTTCAATCAACGCTTCTGGGTCAGGGCGCGGCGTTCGAATTCCACGATGCGCTGACGGTAGTGCTCGATCGTCTGGGCGGTCAGTACGCTGCGCTGGTCGTCCTTCAGTTCGCCGTTGAGCTCCTGGGACAGTTTACGCGCCGCGGCCACCATCACGTCGAAGGCTTGCTTCGGATGGCGAGGGCCTGGCAGGCCCAGGAAGAAGCTCACCGCCGGGGTGCTGAAGTGGTCGATGTCGTCCAGGTCGAATACGCCCGGCTTGACGGCGTTGGCCATGGAGAACAGGACTTCACCGTTGCCCGCCATGCTTTCGTGACGGTGGAAAATATCCATCTCGCCGAAACGCAGGCCGCTTTCCAGAATGTTCTGCAACAGCGCAGGGCCCTTGAAGCCGGCAGCGTCGCGGCAGATCACGCTGATCACCAGCACTTCTTCAGCTTGCGGCTGTTCCTTGTCGCCGACCGATGGCGAGGACTTGGTTTCGGCCGGGAAATCATCGTCGCGGCTGCTGAAACTCGGGCCGCCGTCCAGATCCAGGCTGAGGTTCATGTCGCCCTGGGAAGGCTCGCTGTGGCCACGCTTGCCGCGCTTGGAGCCCGACTCGCGAGGCTCCCGGGCCGGCATGCTCACCGACGGCAGGTCCTGCTCGTCCAGTTGCGGCTCTTTATGGGTGTCCAGCACTCGCGGCGGGCCCAGCAGCTCGGCGCTGCTGTCCTCGTCCGGCAGGTTGGACAGACTTCGATCAAGACGGAACTTCAGTTTTCCCTTGCCGCCGCGCATACGGCGCCAGCCATCGAAAAGAATACCGGCAATGACAATTATGCCGATGACGATCAGCCACTCGCGCAGACCGATTTCCATGTAATCCCGTGCCTCTATGAAAAATGCTGAAAAATAAGGGGTTTACAACCTGTAAACCGCTTTAAAACGTGGCGCCAACTCTATGTTCTGACAGGCGTTTTGCCCACGTATACGAAAAATTGACATTAAACTAGCACGACCAAAGGTAACTTTACACCGTCTACCACGTCGGCTAGCGCGAATATGTCGATTGGCCAGCAAGTCGAAGCGTGGAAAAGAGTCCTACGAACCGTAAACACTCTTCCTGCAATCACGACTCAGGCGTCCACCATCGCCATCGCCTCCTCGACATCCACTGCCACCAGACGTGAACAACCGGGTTCGTGCATCGTCACACCCATCAGTTGTTCGGCCATTTCCATGGCGATCTTGTTGTGGGTGATATAGATGAACTGCACTGTCTGTGACATCTCTTTTACCAATCGCGCGTAGCGTCCAACGTTAGCGTCATCCAGCGGCGCGTCAACTTCATCGAGCATGCAGAACGGCGCCGGATTCAATTTGAAGATCGCAAAAACCAGGGCCAATGCGGTCAGGGCTTTTTCGCCGCCGGAGAGCAAATGGATGGTGCTGTTCTTCTTTCCGGGCGGCTGCGCCATGATTGTTACCCCTGTATCGAGTAAATCTTCGCCCGTCAGTTCCAAATACGCGCGACCTCCACCGAAAACTTTTGGGAAAAGCGCCTGTAAACCGCCATTGATCTGATCAAAGGTATCCTTGAAACGGTTGCGGGTTTCCTTGTCGATCTTGCGAATCACGTTCTCAAGGGTGTCGAGCGCTTCCACCAGATCGTCATTCTGGGCATCCAGATAACGTTTACGCTCCGATTGTTGCTGGTACTCATCGATGGCCGCCAGGTTGATCGCGCCCAGGCGCTGAATCCTCGCGGCGATGCGCTCAAGTTCTTCCTCGGCTTCCTTCTCGCTGGCCTCGGCAGTCAATGTCGCAAGTACGCCGTGGAGATCGTAGCCGTCTTCCAGCAACTGGTCGTGCAAGGTCTTGCGGCGCACGGTCAGGGCTTGCCATTCCATGCGTTGGGTTTCGAGCTGACTGCGAATCAACTGGGATTGTTGTTCGGCCTGGCTGCGGCGCTTCTCGGCGTCGCGCAATTCGCGGTCGGCGTCTTCAAGGGCGATCTGCGCGGTCTTGAGCTCTTCGTCGACGGTCATGCGTTTGTCGAGCAACTCCTCGAGCTTCAAACGCAATTCTTCCAGTGGCGCTTCGCCCTCCTCCAGATTGAGGCTCAGTTGCTCGCGCTTTTCGGTCAGCCGCTCGGACTGCATCTCCAGACGCTCCAGCGCCTGGCGCGTCGAATCATGCTGTGCCTTGAGCGAACCTAAACGCACCGCCAACTGGTGGGCGTGATCCTTGTGTTGCCGCGCTTCCTGACGCACCCGGTCCAGGCGCTCACGCAAACTGTCGCGCTGCGCCAGCAGCAACTCACGCTGCTCAGTGTCCAGCGCCATGCTGTCGAGGGCTTCCTGCAATTGCAGGCGCGCTTCGCCGATGTTTTCGTGCTCCAGGGCGCGTTGTTCGTCCAGCTCGGTGAGCTCTTCGTCGAGGCGGGTACGGCGCAGGGTCAATTGCTCGACCTTGGCTTTGCCGGCCGACAATTGAGCCTTCAACTCACCTTGCTGACGCGCTTCGTCCTGCAGCAAGCGGCGCAAATGTTCGCGACCGTTTTCCTGCTGACGCTGCTGGGCCCTGAGATTCTGCAGTTGGGTTTCCAGGGTTTCGACAGCGGCTTCAAGCGCTTCGCGCTCAAGGCCCAGTTGCTGGATTTCCTGACCACGGGCGAGCACGCCGCTTTCCGCTTCACTGGCCCGGCGCACCCGCAGAAAATGCCGACCGACCCAGTAACCGTCACGACTGATCAGGCTCTGCCCGGCAGCCAGTTGCCCGCGCAAGGCCAAGGCCTGTTCAAGGCTGTCGACCGGCTTGACCTGCCCCAGCCATGGCGACAGGTCGATCTGCGCTTCAACCTTGTCCAGCAAGCTGCCCGGCACTCGTACGCCATCGCTGGCCGGGCTGAGCAAACGCAAATCGCCCTGGGCAAAGCCCGACAGATCGAAATCGTTGAAATCGTCCACCAGCACCGCTTGCAAGTCGGCACCGAGCACGGTTTCCACCGCCAGCTCCCAACCGGCTTCAACCTTCAGCCCTTCGGCCAGGCGCGGACGATCCGCCAGGTGCTGCTCGCGCAGCCATTCGGCGGTACCGGTACCCGGGTCGAGCGCGGCTTGCTGCAAGGCTTCAAGCGAAGCCAGCCGCCCGTTGAGCCGCTGCAAATCACCTTGGGCCTGCTGTTGCGCCGACAGCGCCTGCTGCAGCTCCTGACGCAATTGCTCAAGTTTTTCGACCTGCGCTTCTTCGCTGGTCTGCAAATCCTCAAGGGTCGCTTCGGATTCAGCGAGCTGCTCGCTGAGTTCCATGATCGCCGCGTCTTCCGGGTCCGCCGAGAGCAAGGCGCGCTCTTCACCAAGACGCTTCTGGCGATCGGCCAGACGCTCAAGGCTGGTTTCCAGCTGCTGGATCCGCGATTGCTGCACTTCGGCCTGACGGCGCGGCTCGGCGGCGCTGAGGTTGAACGTATCCCACTGCTCCTGCCAGCCATGCATGGTGGTTTCGGATTCTTCCAGCGCGGCAGCGGCCTCTTCGGCGGCGGCGCTGGTGACTTCCTGTTCCGGGGTGAGCATGTCCAGCTCTTCGCCGAGGGTCAGCAGCAACGTGCGGTCGTGGCCCAGGTGGGATTCGGTTTCCAGGCGTGCGCGCTCGGCTTCTTTCAGGTCGTCCTGCAATTGCCGCAGACGCTGCTGGCCGTGCTGGATGCTCTGCTCGACCCGGGCAATGTCGCCGCCGACCGAGTAGAAGCGCCCTTGCACCAGATTGAAGCGCTCCGACAGGTCGTGGTGCCCGTCACGCAGGCGCTCGATGCTCGCGTCGGCATTGCGTTGCTCGGCCACCAGGGCTTCGAAGGAAACTTCCTGATTACCGATGATCGCTTCACGCTGGCCGACCTGATCGTTCAGCGCCTGCCAGCGCAGGGCTGACAGCTGGGCCTTGAGCTGACGCTCCTCGCCCTTGAATTCCTGATACTTCTTGGCGGCCTCGGCCTGGCGGTGCAAGCGTTCGAGCTGACGCTCAAGCTCTTCACGCAGGTCGGTGAGGCGCTCAAGGTTTTCGTGGGTGCGGCGGATACGGTTTTCCGTCTCGCGCCGGCGCTCCTTGTACTTGGAGATGCCCGCGGCTTCTTCGATGAAGTTACGCAGGTCTTCGGGCTTGGATTCGATCAGCTTGGAGATCATCCCCTGCTCGATGATCGAGTAACTGCGCGGACCAAGGCCGGTGCCGAGGAAGATGTCAGTAATGTCACGACGCCGGCATTTGGTGCCGTTGAGGTAATAGGTGGTCTGGCTGTCGCGGGTCACTTTGCGGCGAATGGAAATTTCCGCGTAGGCAGCGTACTCGCCGAGCAGTGTCCCGTCGGAGTTATCGAACACCAGCTCGATGCTCGCCTGGCTCACCGGCTTGCGACTGGTAGAGCCATTGAAGATGACGTCGGTCATCGACTCGCCGCGCAGGTTCTTCGCCGAACTTTCGCCCATTACCCAGCGCACGGCGTCGATGATGTTCGACTTGCCGCAGCCATTGGGTCCGACCACCGCCGCCATGTTACTGGGGAAGTTCACCGTGGTCGGGTCGACGAAGGACTTGAACCCCGCCAGCTTGATGCACTTTAGGCGCACGCTCAGGCGTCCGTCAGAGCGGAGATCACCAGCTCGCAACTGCGCTGGGCGTAAGCCGTCAGCACCACGCGAATCTGCACAAAGTCACGGGCGATCACGGCCGCGAGCAAGCGTTCGAACAGTTCCAGGAACTCGCTCATCGACGCCTTGCGCTGGTCCAGGGCAAGGAAATAGGCACGACTCATGGCCGGCTGCAGATTCTCGACGGTTTCCTGCAGGTACGGGTTGTTGGCAAACCCATAGGTGGCACGCATCACGCTGAAACTATCGTCGACGAAGGTGTGGATGTCCTGGCGCTCGTAGCTGGCGGTCAGGCGCTGCTGGATCTGCACGAACGGCGCGAGGTCAGCCTCGACTTTCCAGCCACTGGCCACGGAATTGGCCAGCAGGATGTACATCTCGCTCATCAGCGTGCACAGGCTCTGCACCTTGTGCGGCGTGAGCTCGGTCACATGGGCGCCACGTCGCGGCAGGATCGCGATCAGGTGCCGACGCTCGAGGATCAGCAGAGCCTCGCGGACCGAACCACGACTGACATTGAGGGCCAGTGTGACCTTCTGTTCCTGGATGCGCTCCCCGGGCTTCATTTCGCCGCGAATGATGCGTTCGGCGAGGTGGTGAGCGATTTGCTCGGCGAGGCTGTCCGGCGCCTTGAACGTCATGGCTGTTCTTCAAACTCTTCGATCTGTACAAGCCGCGCAGTGTAGCGCAATTGCTGCCTCATGGCGGAGTGCCCGCCCGGAGGTTTTTGGCACGATTCAAGCTAATTCAAGCAAAAAGGCAGGCTATCGAACCAGCGACAATAATTAAGGAACAGGTGGTTGATCGACAAAATGCAATTTCCTGACCTTTAAGTCAGAAAATCATTGACCGAAAAGTCAGACCTGCTAAATTCGGTCCTATCGGTTAACAACAATAATGAGTCTGCGAGGCCTTCCGTGATCCAGTTTTTACTAAACCAGGAACTCCGTAGCGAGCACGCCCTGGACCCGAACCTGACCGTGCTCAATTATCTGCGCGACCATGTGGGCAAACCCGGCACCAAAGAAGGCTGCGCCAGCGGTGACTGCGGCGCCTGCACCGTGGTGGTCGGCGAATTGCAAACGGATGATGACGGCCGCGAACACATTCGCTATCGCAGCCTCAACTCGTGCCTGACCTTCGTCTCGTCCCTGCACGGCAAACAGCTGATCAGCGTTGAAGACCTCAAGCACAAAGGTCAACTGCACAGCGTGCAGAAAGCCATGGTCGAATGCCACGGCTCGCAATGCGGTTTCTGTACCCCTGGCTTCGTGATGTCGCTGTTTGCCCTGCAAAAGAACAGCGATGCACCGGATCATGCCAAGGCCCACGAAGCACTGGCCGGCAACCTCTGCCGCTGCACCGGCTACCGGCCGATCCTGGAAGCCGCCGAACAGTCCTGCTGCGGCAAGCAACCGGACCAGTTCGACGCCCGCGAGGCCGACACCATCGCGCGCCTGAAAGCCATTGCCCCTACCGATATCGGCGAACTCAACAGCGGCGACAAACGCTGCCTGGTGCCACTGACCGTGGCCGACCTGGCCGACCTCTACGACGCTTATCCACAGGCCCGCCTGTTGGCCGGCGGTACCGACCTGGCGCTGGAAGTCACGCAGTTCCACCGCACCCTGCCGGTGATGATCTACGTCGGCAACGTCGCCGAAATGAAACGCATCGAACGTTTTGACGATCGTCTGGAAATCGGCGCCGCTACGGCCCTTTCCGATTGCTACGAGGCCTTGAACGCCGAGTACCCGGACTTCGGTGAATTGCTGCACCGCTTCGCCTCCTTGCAGATCCGCAACCAGGGCACCCTCGGCGGCAACATCGGCAACGCCTCGCCGATTGGTGACTCGCCGCCCCTGCTGATCGCCCTCGGTGCGCAAATCGTGCTGTGCAAAGGCGAAACCCGCCGCACCCTGGCGCTGGAAGATTACTTCATCGATTACCGCGTCACCGCGCGCCAGGAAAGCGAGTTCATCGAGAAGATCATCGTGCCGCGCGCCAGCGTCGAAAAACTGTTCCGCGCCTACAAAGTCTCCAAGCGTCTGGACGACGACATTTCTGCTGTGTGCGCCGCCTTCAACATTCGCCTGGAAAACGGCGTGGTGGCCGAGGCCCGCGTCGCCTTCGGCGGCATGGCAGCCATTCCGAAACGCGCCGCAGCCTGCGAAGCCGCGTTGCTTGGTTCGCCATTCAACAACGCCACCGTTGAACGTGCCTGCGCTGCCCTGGGCGAAGATTTCACGCCGCTCTCGGACTTCCGCGCCAGCAAGGAATATCGCCTGCTCAGCGCGCAGAACCTGCTGCGCAAATACTTCATCGAACTGCAAACACCGCACATCGAGACTCGGGTGACCGCTTATGTCTAATCATCACGCCGTAGAGAAGACCCAAGCCGAATTGGCTGAACTGTTCGCCAAGGACCTGACCACCGGTGTCGGCCGCAGCGTCAAGCACGATAGCGCCGCCAAGCATGTCGCCGGTGAAGCGCAGTACATCGACGACCGCCTGGAGTTTCCGAACCAGTTGCACGTTTATGCGCGCATGTCGGACCGCGCCCATGCCCGCATCATCAGCATCGACACCGCGCCCTGCTACGCCTTCGAAGGCGTGCGCATCGCCATTACCCACGAAGACGTACCGGGCCTGAAAGACATCGGCCCATTGATGCCCGGCGACCCGTTGCTGGCCATCGACACGGTACAGTTCGTCGGTCAGGTAGTGGTGGCCGTGGCCGCCCGCGACCTGGAGACCGCACGCAAGGCCGCCATGGCCGCCGTGATCGAATACGAAGACCTGGAGCCGGTGCTGGACGTGGTCGAGGCCTATCGCAAAAAGCATTTCGTGCTGGACACCCACACCCATCAACGCGGTGATTCGACAGGGGCATTGGCGACCGCGAAAAACCGTATCCAGGGCACGCTGCACATCGGCGGCCAGGAGCACTTCTACCTCGAAACCCAGATCTCTTCGGTAATGCCCACCGAAGACGGCGGCATGATCGTCTACTGCTCCACGCAGAACCCCACCGAAGTGCAAAAACTGGTGGCGGAAGTGCTGGACGTGTCGATGAACAAGATCGTCGTCGACATGCGCCGCATGGGCGGCGGTTTCGGCGGCAAGGAAACCCAGGCCGCGAGCCCGGCCTGCCTGTGCGCGGTGATCGCGCACCTGACCGGCCAACCGACCAAGATGCGCCTGCCACGGGTCGAAGACATGCTGATGACCGGCAAGCGCCATCCGTTCTATGTCGAATACGACGTGGGCTTCGACGACAGCGGGCGCCTGCATGGCATCCAGCTGGAACTGGCGGGTAACTGCGGCTGCTCGCCGGACCTGTCGAACTCGATTGTTGACCGTGCCATGTTCCACTCCGACAACTCGTACTACTTGGGCGACGCGACCATCAACGGTTATCGCTGCAAGACGAACACTGCGTCGAACACCGCCTACCGTGGTTTCGGCGGCCCGCAAGGCATGGTCGCCATCGAGGAAGTGATGGACGCCATCGCCCGTCACCTGGCCCTCGACCCGCTGGCGGTGCGCAAGGCCAACTACTACGGCAAGACCGAGCGCAACGTCACCCATTACTACCAGACCGTCGAGCACAACATGCTCGAGGAGATGACCGCCGAACTGGAAGAAAGCAGCCAGTACGCCGAGCGTCGCGAAGCCATCCGTCGCTACAACGCCAACAGCCCGATCCTGAAAAAAGGCCTGGCGCTGACCCCGGTGAAATTCGGTATTTCCTTCACCGCCAGCTTCCTCAACCAGGCAGGCGCCTTGGTCCACGTCTACACCGACGGCAGCATCCACCTCAACCACGGCGGCACGGAAATGGGCCAGGGCCTGAACACCAAGGTCGCGCAGGTCGTGGCCGAAGTGTTCCAGGTGGAAATGGACCGCGTGCAAATCACCGCGACCAACACCGACAAAGTACCGAACACCTCGCCGACCGCCGCTTCCAGCGGTGCCGACCTTAACGGTAAGGCCGCGCAGAACGCGGCGGAAACCATCAAGCAACGCCTGGTGGAATTCGCTGCCCGCCAATACAAGGTCAGCGAAGAGGACGTGGAATTCCACAACGGCCACGTGCGCGTACGCGACCATATCCTGACCTTCGAAGCACTGATCCAGCAGGCGTACTTCGCTCAGGTGTCGCTGTCGAGCACCGGGTTCTACAAGACCCCGAAAATCTACTACGACCGCAGCCAGGCCCGTGGCCGGCCGTTCTACTACTACGCCTTCGGTGCGGCGTGCTGCGAAGTGCTGGTCGACACCCTGACCGGCGAATACAAGATGCTGCGCACCGACATCCTCCACGACGTCGGCGCCTCGCTGAACCCGGCCATCGACATCGGTCAGGTCGAGGGTGGTTTCATCCAGGGCATGGGCTGGCTGACCATGGAAGAGCTGGTGTGGAACAACAAGGGCAAGCTGATGACCAACGGCCCGGCCAGCTACAAGATCCCCGCCGTGGCGGACATGCCGCTGGACCTGCGGGTGAAGCTGGTGGAAAACCGCAAGAACCCGGAAGACACGGTGTTCCATTCCAAGGCCGTGGGCGAGCCGCCGTTCATGCTTGGCATCGCCTCGTGGTGTGCAATCAAGGACGCGGTGGCGAGCCTGGGCGATTACAGGCATCAACCGAAAATCGATGCACCGGCGACCCCGGAGCGGGTGTTGTGGGGCTGTGAGCAGATGCGCCAGTTGAAGGCGGCGAAGGCTGTCGAGGCTGAAACCGAGCTGGCTTCGCTCTAAGACCGAGGCGCCGCCTTCGCGAGCAAGCCCGTTCCCACATTTGGAATGCAATCCCCTGTGGGAGCGGGCTTGCTCGCGAAGAGGCCCGAACAGACAACAACGATGTCGAGGTGAACATGTACAACTGGATCGACGCCCTCGCCGACCTGCAAAACCGGGGTGAGCCCTGCGTGCTGATAACCATCATCGAAGAGCTCGGCTCGACGCCGCGCAATGCCGGCTCGAAGATGGTCATCAGCGCGAACCAGGCCTTCGACACCATCGGTGGCGGACACCTGGAATACAAGGCCATGCAGATCGCCCGCGAAATGCTGGCCAGCGGCAAACAGGACACCCATCTGGAGCGCTTCAGCCTCGGTGCCAGCCTCGGCCAATGCTGCGGTGGTGCCACGGTATTGCTGTTCGAACCGATGGGCCAGGTACAGGCGCAGATCGCCGTGTTCGGTGCCGGCCACGTGGGCCGGGCGCTGGTGCCACTGCTGGCCAGCCTGCCTTGCCGGGTGCGCTGGATCGACTCGCGGGATGCGGAGTTTCCCGAACAGATCCCCCATGGTGTACGCAAGATCGTCAGCGAAGAACCGGTGGATGAAGTCGATGATCTCCCTGCCGGGAGCTATTGCATCGTGATGACCCACAACCATCAACTCGACCTCGAACTCACTGCCGCGATTCTCAAGCGCAACGACTTCGCCTACTTCGGCCTGATCGGCTCGAAGACCAAGCGCGTGAAGTTCGAACATCGCCTGCGCGACCGCGGCTTCGACACCAGCGTCGTGCAACGCATGCGCTGCCCGATGGGTATCGGCGAAGTCAAAGGCAAGTTGCCTGTGGAAATCGCCATCTCCATCGCCGGCGAAATCATCGCCACCTATAACGCGAATTTCGGTCAGCACACCGCCAGCACCGGATCGATTGCCAAATTGCTGCCTGCGTCACGCCGCAGCCAAGCCTCCAACTGAGAATTCTCATGCCTCTGACTCGCAAAGCCTACCGCGCCGCCATCCTGCACAGCATCGCCGACCCTGCCATCGTGGGCATCGAAGCCTCCTACGAGTACTTCGAAGACGGTTTGCTGGTTGTGGATAACGGCCAGATCAGCGCCCTCGGCCACGCCAGCGAACTGCTGCCGACCCTGGCGGCTGACGTCGAAATCACCCACTATCAGGACGCACTGATCACTCCCGGCTTCATCGATACCCACATCCATTTGCCGCAAACCGGCATGGTCGGTGCCTACGGCGAGCAATTGCTGGACTGGCTCAACACCTACACCTTCCCGTGCGAAAGCCAGTTCGCCGACAAGGCCCACGCTGACGAAGTCGCGGACATTTTCATCAAGGAACTGCTGCGCAACGGCACCACCACTGCGCTGGTGTTCGGCAGCGTGCACCCGCAATCGGTGAACTCGTTCTTTGAAGCCGCCCAACAGCTGGATCTGCGGATGATCGCCGGCAAGGTGATGATGGACCGCAACGCGCCGGACTACCTGACCGACACCGCCGAATCCAGCTACGTGGAAAGCAAGGCGTTGATCGAGCGCTGGCACGGCAAGGGTCGCCTGCACTACGCCGTCACCCCGCGTTTCGCACCGACCAGCACCCCGGAACAACTCACCCTGGCCGGCCAGTTGCTGACTGAATACCCGGATCTGTACATGCAGACCCACATCAGCGAAAACCTCAAGGAGATCGAGTGGGTCAAGGAGCTGTTCCCGGAACGCAAGGGCTACCTGGACGTCTACGATCACTACCAGTTGCTCGGCGAGCGCTCGGTGTTCGCCCACGGCGTGCACCTGTGCGATGAGGAGTGCGCGCGACTGGCAGAAACCGGTTCGGCCATCTCGTTCTGCCCGACCTCGAACTTCTTCCTCGGCAGCGGCCTGTTCAACCTGCCGATGGCCGAGAAGCACAAGCTCAATGTCGGCATCGGCACCGATGTGGGCGGCGGCACCAGTTTCTCGCTGCTGCAAACCCTCAACGAAGCCTACAAGGTCATGCAGCTGCAAGGCGCACGCCTGAGCCCGTTCAAGTCGCTGTATCTGGCAACCCTCGGTGGCGCCCGCGCGCTGCGTCTGGAAGACAAGATCGGCAACCTGCAACCGGGCACCGACGCCGACTTCCTGGTGCTGGACTACAACGCCACGCCACTGCTGGGCTATCGCCTGAAGCAGGCCAATAACATCGCCGAGACGTTGTTCGTGTTGATGACGCTGGGGGATGACCGGACAGTGCTGCAGACTTATGCGGCGGGGAATCTGGTGCATCAGCGGTAAAATTTGCCAGGCATAAAAAATCCCCCGGTGGTGTTCAGCCCCGGGGGATTTTTTGTGTCATTGATGCCGCCTTCGCGAGCAAGCCCGCTCCCACAGGTGTACGCATTCCAATGTGGGAGCGGGCTTGCTCGCGAAGCAGGCACCGCGGTCCATCAGATTTTCGCTGGCGAACGCCCTGGCTTCTTGGTCTGCAACAAATGCGAGAACACCGCATGCAGATCATCCGAAGCACTTTCCTCGTCGAGGTTGAGCTTGCTGTCGATGTGATCCATGTGATGCATCATCAAGTCGACCGCCAGTTCAGCGTCGCGTTTCTCGATGGCGTCGATCAACTGGGTGTGCTCGTCGTAGGAGCAGTGGGAACGGTTGCCGCTTTCGTACTGGGCGATGATCAGCGAAGTCTGGGACACCAGGCTGCGCTGGAAGCTGATCAACGGGGCGTTTTTTGCCGCTTCGGCCAGTTTCAGGTGGAATTCGCCCGACAGGCGGATGCCGGCACCACGGTCGCCACGGGAAAAGCTGTCGCGCTCGTCGTTGACCATCTGGCGCAATTCGGCAATCTGCTCGGCGGTGGCGTGCTGCACCGCCAATTCGGTGATCGCGCGCTCGACCAGACGTCGGGCCATGAACACCTGTCGCGCCTCTTCGACGCTCGGGCTGGCGACGACGGCGCCGCGATTCGGACGCAGCAGCACCACGCCTTCATGGGCCAGGCGCGACAAGGCGCGGCGAATGATGGTGCGGCTGACCCCGAAAATTTCCCCCAGCGCTTCTTCGCTCAACTTGGTGCCGGGCGCCAGACGCTGCTCGAGGATGGCCTCGAAGATATGCGCGTAGACAATATCGTCCTGGGTACCGCTGCGGCCGGCTTTGCCTGCTCGCGGTTGTTTCTTTAGGGGTTGCAACTGTTCGTTCATGGGCACTCGAGTCGGAAGAACTGCGGCGAATTGACGGTGACTGTAATACGGCACAGTGGGTCGCTGGCAAGTATCGCGTAAAAAACACCACGATTGTACACAATGGATGGTGGCAACACGACTGTACGGCTGAATGTTGCCTCGGCTGTATCGCAACGCCTGGTTACTTTTGAGTTTAGGCTTGTTCGCAGAATCCGCCCTCCTGTGGGAGCGGGCTTGCTCGCGAATGCAGTCTGTCAGCAACATCAATGTCGACTGACACGCCCTCTTCGCGAGCAAGCCCGCTCCCACATGGCTCTGCATCGCTGCGGACATCTTCATTGGTATAAGGAACACCGCCGTCATGAACGACGCCACGCACACCCAACTCCGTCCATTGGCCGATACCTCGACCTCGGCCATCGTCGCCGGGTTCATCGCCATGATGACCGGCTACACCAGCTCCCTGGTGCTGATGTTTCAGGCCGGGCAAGCGGCGGGCCTGAGCAGCGGGCAGATTTCTTCGTGGATCTGGGCGATTTCCATCGGCATGGCGGTGTGCTCCATTGGCCTGTCCCTGCGCTATCGCACGCCGATCACCATTGCCTGGTCGACCCCCGGTGCCGCGTTGCTGATCACCAGCCTGGGCGGCGTGAGCTACGGTGAGGCCATTGGTGCCTATATTACCTGCGCGGTGCTGGTGACGATTTGCGGGTTGACCGGCAGCTTCGAACGGCTGGTGAAAAAAATCCCGGCATCCTTGGCCGCCGCCCTGCTGGCAGGGATCCTGTTCAAGATCGGCAGCGAGATTTTCGTCGCGGCGCAACACCGCACCGGCCTGGTATTGGGGATGTTTGCCACTTATCTGCTGGTCAAGCGCCTGTCGCCGCGCTATGCGGTGCTGGCGGCATTGCTGATCGGCACGGCATTGTCAGGCTTCATGGGGCTGCTGGATTTCAGCGGTTTTCACCTGGAGGTGGCGACGCCGGTCTGGACCACGCCACACTTCTCCCTGGCAGCGACCATCAGCATCGGCATCCCGCTGTTTGTCGTCGCCATGACGTCACAGAACATGCCCGGTATCGCCGTATTGCGCGCCGACGGTTACACGGTGCCAGCCTCGCCGCTGATCACCACCACCGGCATCGCCAGCTTGCTGTTGGCACCGTTCGGCTCGCACGGGATCAACCTGGCGGCGATCAGCGCAGCGATCTGCACCGGACCGCACGCCCATGAAGATCGCAACAAGCGCTACACCGCAGCCGTCTGGTGCGGGATTTTCTACGGGTTCGCCGGCGTGTTCGGCGCGACGCTCGCCGCATTGTTTGCCGCGCTGCCCAAGGAACTGGTGCTGTCGATTGCTGCGCTGGCGCTGTTTGGCTCGATCATCAACGGCCTGAGCATTGCCATGAGCGTAGTGAAGGAGCGTGAAGCCGCGCTGATCACCTTCATGGTCACGGCATCGGGGCTGACGCTGTTTTCCATCGGTTCGGCGTTCTGGGGGATTGTCGCGGGGGTGGTGACTCTGGTGATTCTGAACTGTAGGAGCGAGCCTGCTCGCGATGGTCGTCAACGATAACGCTGGAAACCTGAGACCCCGCGGCGCTCTCAGGTTCATCGCGAGCAAGCTCGCTCCTACAAAGAGCAGGCAAAAAAACGGCGACCCTCGGGTCGCCGTTTTTTTCAGAACATCAAGCTACCGGATTGATCGGCTTTTCCGGGTACCAGACGTCCAGCAGCGGGCTGACTTCAACACTGGTCAGCTCGGTGCGGCCTTTGAGCCAGGCTTCAACGGCAGCGCGCTGTTCAGCGCTGACCGAGCCACGCTTCTGCAGGCAAACCAGACCGTAGTCGTCGCCGCCAACATAGCCCAGGCCGTTGGCTTCCATGGCTTCTTTGAGGAACGCATCGAGGAAAGCATCAATGGCTTCATCAGCCAAATCTTCTTTGAAATCCAGGTTCAGTTCGAAACCCAGCTCTTGAAATTCATCGACGCACAGTTTTTTGCGCAGACGCTGGGAACGGTTAGTCGCCATTGGAACAATCCTCTTAAGTAATAACGGGCGGCACTTTAGCAGTTTAAGCCGCCGATTGCCTGACTCTGTGGGCCACTATGCCTACCGTCGGTAAAAAAATAGCCCGTCAGACCGCCCGCGCACGGCACAAGCCGTGACACCTTGGGGCATAATGCCGACACTTTCATGACCATTGAGGGAATTTATCTCCATGCCCTCGTCTTATTCCCCCCTCGGCTGTAGGGTTTTATTTCAGATGATCAAATCTTTGCGTCCATTGCTGTTGGCCGGTTTTCTTTTTCCCCTGGCCCTCTCCGTTTCCGCAGCTCCCATCAACACTGCGTTGTCGCCCAACGTTGAAAAAGCCCTGAAAGCCAGCAAGTTGCAGGACAACGCCCTGTCGCTGGTGATGATCCCGCTCACCGGCCCCGGCACCCCGACGGTGTTCAACGCAGACGTCTCGGTCAACCCGGCGTCGACCATGAAACTGGTCACCACCTACGCGGCCCTGGAAATGCTCGGCCCGAACCACCAGTGGAAAACCGAGTTCTACACCGACGGCACCCTCAGTGGCGGCATCCTCAACGGCAACCTCTACCTCAAGGGTGGCGGCGATCCGAAGCTGAACATGGAAAAACTCTGGCTGCTGATGCGTGACCTGCGTGCCAACGGCGTCACCCAGGTCACCGGTGACCTGGTGCTGGATAAAACCTTCTTCGTGCAACCGCAACTGCCGGAGTTCAATGACGACGGCAACGACGAGAACAAGCCGTTCCTGGTCAAACCCGACTCGCTGCTGGTCAACCTCAAGGCGCTGCGCTTCGTCGCGCGCAATGACTCGGGCAAGGTGCTGGTCTCGGTGGAACCGCCGATTGCGAGCATCCGCATCGACAACCAGGTCAAGGCCCTCAACTCCAAGCAATGCACCGGTGGCGTGCGCTACAACCCGGTGGCACAGGCCGATGGCAGCGTGACCGTGACGGTTGGCGGTCAACTGGGTGAAGGCTGCAGCTCGCAGACTTACCTGTCGCTGCTCGACCATGCGACCTACACCGCCGGCGCCGTCCGGGCGATCTGGAAGGAACTGGGTGGCAGCATCCAGGGCAAGGATGTGCTGGCGCCAACACCGAAAGACGCCAAGGTACTGGCCCGGGCATTCTCGCCGGACCTGGCGGAAGTCATCCGCGACATCAACAAGTACAGCAACAACACCATGGCCCAGCAGTTGTTCCTGAGCCTTGGTCAACGCTTCCGCACCGATGCCGATGGTGACGACGCCAAGGCCGCCCAGCGTGTGGTGCGTCAGTGGCTGGCGAAAAAAGGCATCACCGCGCCGCATCTGGTGATGGAGAACGGCTCCGGCCTGTCCCGCTCCGAGCGCGTCAGCGCCCGGGAAATGGCCTCGATGCTTGAAGCGGCGTGGCACAGCCCGTATGCCGCCGAATACATCAGCTCGATGCCGATTGCCGGCACCGACGGCACCATGCGCAAGCGCCTCAAGACCACTGCGATGCGCGGTGAAGCCCACGTCAAGACCGGTACCCTGAACACCGTGCGGGCGATTGCCGGCTTCAGTCGCGACGTCAACGGCAATACCTGGGCAGTGGTAGCGATCCTCAACGACAAGGCCCCGTTCGGCGCCTCTTCAGTGCTCGATCAGGTGCTGCTCGACCTGTACCGCCAACCGAAAACGCCGCAGACGGCTTCGGTTCTGTAAAGCACCACACACCCCATGTGGGAGCGGGCTTGCTCGCGAAGACGGCGGCACATCCAACCTCGATGTGACTGACAAACCGCCTTCGCGAGCAAGCCCGCTCCCACATGAGTCGCGTACAACCCGGGTTAATTCATCTCCCCTTCTACCCGATCCCTTCCTGCCTGCTTCGCCGCATAGACCCCCGAGTCCGCGCGTAACAGCAAGGCATCGGCGCCCTCTCCGGCCCGCCAACTGGCAATCCCGAAACTGGCGGTAACGGTACCGACATCTTCGATGGGTGAACTGCGCAAGCCTTGCCACAATTGCCGGGCCAAAATGTAGGCATGTTCGCCGTTGATATCCGGGCACAGCACCATGAACTCCTCACCGCCCAAGCGGCAGAACACATCGGTGCGACGCAACCGGTGGCCGATCCGTTGGCAGACCGCCTGCAACACCCGATCACCGATGGCATGGCCATGCAGGTCATTGATGCGCTTGAAATGGTCGATATCGAGCATGATCACCGACAAATCCCCACCGCCGCGCTCTACCCTGGCCATTTCGGTGGTCAGGCGCTCCTGGAAATAACGCCGATTGTGGATACCGGTCAACGAATCGGTGACCGACAATGCGCGCAATTCTTCTTCCACCCGCTTCATATCGGAAATGTCCGAGACGTAGCCGTGCCACAGCACACCACCACCAGGCAGCTCCTCCGGAGTGGCTTCGCCGCGAACCCAACGCAAACCACGTTGCGGCAGTTGCACGCGGTACTCTTCACGCCAGGGGCTGAGGGTGTCGGCCGAGGCGCGGATCGAAGCGCGGACACGGGTGGTGTCCTGCGGGTGAATCCGGGTGAAGATCGACTCGGCATTGAGCAGCAGCACGTCGGGTTCCAGCTCGTAGATCTCGCGAATGCCGTCGCTGGCGTAGATCACACTGAAGCGCCCGTCGAACTCCATCTTGAACTGGTAGATGCCACCGGGTACGTGGGCGCTGAGTTTCTTCAACAGCAGGTCCCGTGCCGCGAGCGCTTCATGGACCCGTTTGCGTTCGGTGATATCGATGCACACCGCCAGGTGCCCGACCCACAGGCCTTGTTCGTCGAGCACCGGCGTCGCGAGCATGTTGACCATCAAATGGCTGCCATCGCCGCGCACCAACGTCCATTCCCGCGCCTCGTGGCTGCCCTCCATGTCACCTTCGACCAGCATCGCGTGGCAGGCTGGAACCGGTTTGCCATAACGTGCACTCAACTCTGCCGAGCGAGCGGCCAGTTCCCGGGGCAGGTGGAGGTTCTCCAGGGTCATATGGCCGACCACTTCGGCACTGGTATAGCCAAGCATCTGCTCGGCACCCGCGTTGAAAGTGCTGATGATGCCGCGCAGGTCGGTGGCGATGATCGCAACCTGGGTGGCGGCATTCAGCACGCCACGCAACTGACCATGGGTGCCGCGCAGTTCTTGCTCTCGATCGCGCAGCTCCTGGGTGCGTTGCTCGACCAGCCTCAACGCCCGCTGCCGCTGACTGACCAGCACATACAGCAAGGCACTGAGCAACACGCTGAGCAAACCACCCAGCACCATCACACTGGTCACCGATGAATGATTGGCCTGGATAAAGGCCTCGCTGGGCTGGATATCAACTTGATAGTCATGGTCGGCCATGCGCAACAGGCGCGTGGCGGACAACTCGCTGATGGCCGGCGGGTTGGGCGACTCGAACAGCACTTCATGCTGGTCGTCGGTCGACAAATCGAGGATGCGCACCGATAGATAATCGCGGCTCGCTTCAGGCAGTCCGTCCGCCAGCAACTGGCGCATGCTGATCACGGCCATGACATAACCGTAGGGCTTCGTGGCCTTGTGGTATTGACTGTTGCGCTGCATGACCGGCGCGACCAGCAGCACCCCCCGTGCATAAGCCGGCTCGATATTCACCAGATGCATCGGTTGCGACACTGCCATACCGGCATGCTGATCAGCCCGATCGAGCGTGGCACGCCGCAGCGGCTGGGCCAGCAAGTCGTAACCGAGGGGAGAACCGAGTTTGCTTTGGGTCTGGCTATAGAGCACCACCACGTACTCGTCGCGTTCGCCCGCCAGTTTCAGCTGACCGTCGGCATCGAGTTCGCGCAGGGTGAAGTTACTAAGGCCTTCGTCACGCACACGGCGCTCGAACGCCGCCCGCTGCTCGCCGGTGACCCGTTCCGCGTAGGAATAGGCTTGGGTTCGCAGCAGCAAAGGCTGGGTATAACCGTCGAATTCCGCTCGGGAAACCGAATCGGAATTGGCGAAAAAACGGCGCAGGCCATCGAGGCGCTGCTCCTGATCTTCGAAACGCTCTTCGATACGGCTGTAACGCTCACTGGCCAGCAGTTGAAAGCGTTGCCGCAATTGATGGTGAAACAGATTCAGCGTTGACCACGCCAACAACCCAGTGAGCACCCCGCCGACAAGTAACACCAGCAGCGCGATCAGCCAGGCCGAGACATCTTCGCTGATAAACCCCAGGATTTTTGGGCGCACGGCGTGCAACGACATAAAACGCAAACTCAAAACGCCAGGTGCGGGAAAGCCCTTTGGCCATGAGTTGAGTTATAGCTATTAGCCACTAATTTGACCAGTACCCTGTAGGAGCGAGCTCTGCTCGCGATGGGCTCAAGTACTCCGCGTGCATTCAGAAAGCACGCGTTATCGTTATCGACCATCGCGAGCAAGCTCGCTCCTACAGGTGGGTTCAACCGTCAACGAGCCATGATTTTCCAGGCGCGATGGATCTTGGCGTTGCGGGCAAAATCCGGATCGATGGTCTGGGCGGTGATTTCCTCGACCGCATAACGCTCGCCGAGGTTGGCCTCCAGTTCGAACTTGCGGAAGTTGTTGGAGAAGTACAACACCCCACCAGGCGCCAGACGCGCCATGGCCAGGTCAATCAGTTGCACCTGGTCGCGCTGCACGTCGAACACGCCTTCCATGCGCTTGGAGTTGGAGAACGTCGGCGGGTCGATGAAGATCAGCTCGTACTCGTCACGACTGGCTTCGAGCCACGCCATCACATCTCCCTGCTCCAGGCGGTTCTTGTCGGAAAAACCGTTCAGTGACAGGTTGCGGCGTGCCCAGTCCAGATAGGTTTTCGACAGGTCGACACTGGTGGTGCTGCGCGCGCCGCCCTTGGCCGCATGCACACTGGCCGTTGCGGTATAGCAGAACAGATTGAGGAAGCGTTTGCCGGCCGCCTCTTTCTGGATACGCATGCGCATCGGCCGGTGGTCGAGGAACAGACCGGTGTCGAGGTAGTCGGTGAGGTTCACCAACAGCTTCACGCCGCCTTCATTGACCTCGACAAATTTGCCCTGCGCCGCCTGGCGCTCGTATTGTTTGGTGCCACTCTGACGCTCGCGGCGCTTGACCACCACACGGCTCTTGTCGATGTTCAACGCCTGCGGGATGGCTGCCAGGGCATCGAACATGCGGGCCGATGCTTTTTCCGGATCGATGGATTTCGGCGCGGCGTATTCCTGCACATGGACCCAATCGTGATACAGGTCGATGGCCATTGAGTATTCCGGCATGTCGGCATCGTAGACGCGGTAGCAGTCGATGCCTTCACGCTTGACCCACTTGCCCATGGCCTTGAGGTTCTTTTGCAGGCGGTTGGCGAACATCTGCCCGCCTTCGCTCAGACGCGGCTGCTCGACCACCGGAGCCGGTGCCGGTGTCGGCTTGATCGGGTTGCCGTTTTTGTTGAACTTGCGTTCCTGCGGCTCGTTTGGCGCCTGATCATAGGCGGCTTGTTCACGCTCGACCTGGCGTTGCTCCGGGGTGCGGCGCTCGCCGGTGACGAACTGGTCCGGCAGCACTTTGATCAGCAGCAGCTTGCACGGCAAGGCGCCGTTCCAGAACGAATACTGCTTGTGGCTGCGGATGCCCATGCGCTTGCCCAGGTCCGGCGCGCCGGTGAACACCGCCGCTTCCCAGTTCAGGCAGGCCTGGCGCAGGCGTTCGCCGAGGTTCTGGTAGAGGTAGAGCAGGCTCGCCTCGTCGCCCAGACGCTCGCCGTACGGAGGGTTACAGATCACCAGGCCTTTCTGGTTCTGGTCCGGGCGCGGCTCGAAAGTCGCGACTTCACCCTGATAGATCTTGATCCACTCGCTCAGGCCGGCCCGTTCGACGTTGTTACGGCCCGGTTGAATCAGTCGTGGATCGGCTTCATAGCCGCGAATCCACAACGGTGGCTTGGCCAGCCCGGCCTCTGCGCGCTCGGACGCTTCTTCGTGGAGTTTTTTCCACAGCGCCGGAACGTGACCGAGCCAGGCGGTGAAGCCCCACTGCTCGCGACGCAGGTTCGGCGCGATGTCGGCGGCGATCATCGCCGCTTCCACCAGGAACGTGCCGACACCACACATCGGGTCGGCCAGAGCGCCGCCTTCGGCTGCGATACGTGGCCAGCCGGAACGAATCAGGATCGCGGCCGCGAGGTTTTCCTTCAGCGGTGCCGCACCTTGCTGCAGGCGATAACCACGCTGGTGCAGGCTGTGACCGGACAGGTCGAGGGACAGGATGGCTTCGCCACGGTCCAGGCGCAGGTGGATGCGCAGGTCCGGGTTGAGCTTGTCGATGGACGGACGGTCGCCTTGCGGGGTGCGCAACTTGTCGACGATGGCGTCCTTGACCTTCAGTGCGCCGAAGTGGGTGTTGTCGATACCCGAGCCATGGCCGCTGAATTCGACGGCCAGGGTGCCGTCATTGAGCATGTGGTCTTCCCACTCGATGTCCAGCACGCCGTGGTACAGGTCTTCGGCATCTTTCATCGGGAAACGCTTGAGCACCAGCAGCACGCGGTTGGCCAAGCGCGACCACAGGCACAGGCGATAAGCGGTTTCCATCGTGGCCATGCCGCGCACGGCAGAGGTGTGCTCCCGCGCTTCCTCAAGGCCAAGCCCGACGGCTTCCTCGATGAGCAGGCCTTCAAGGCCTTTTGGGCAAGTGAGGAAGAGTTCGAAACGATCGGACATGGGAATTCCAGAACCTTTAGCTGAGTGACCGGGCAACGCATTGCCGGTCCGGTTTTCAATCAGGCGCTTTTCTCGAAGAGCGCCCGCGTAGCACGAAGTTGTGCCGTTCCACCCTTGCTGCCCGGGTTAAATGAGCTTAGATGCAAGGGCAGATAAAAAAGTTGATGCAACAAAATGTCATAAGTCGACCCTTCGTCGAATAGTGCTTCCCGGCAACGGGAGCCATTCTCACTAAAGGATTAAGCCCATCATCCAGCGCAGGGCCGATCATACCGGGGTTTGGCCAATAAATACGCTACAAACACGCTGTTACTTATGGCCTTAGCACATTAATAGTTACGTCCTTATGACAAAACGATCATTCCCTCGATGTGACGCATTGGTTAGAACTCAATACAGGTTGGCGCCACAACGGACGCCAACACCTTGGCTCGCCACGCCGGCAGCGAGCCCCCAACGGCAGACATTTCTGCCAGACCTCGATTGAGGTCAACGCGATAAATACAGTCAACAAGTGAGGGCAACACCCTATGAGAAGACTTAAGCGTGATCCGTTGGAAAGAGCATTTTTGCGCGGATATCAATATGGCGTTGGTGGTAAATCCCGTGAGCTTTGCCCATTTACTCTACCGTCGGTACGTCAAGCCTGGATCAACGGCTGGCGAGAAGGACGCGGCGACAACTGGGACGGTATGACCGGCACTGCGGGAATCCACAGACTCAACGAACTTCACGCCGTCGGCTAATTACAGGGCACAACACTCCGACACGACAATCTGATTTTGTACTGAATTAACCACGCACGTCCCATCCGGACGGCGGGCTCCGGCCCAGGGGCTCCTTTTAAGGAGCCCTTTTTTATGCCTGCTTATTGGCCCAGAACAACCCCTTGTAGGAGCGAGCTCGCTCGCGATGAACCCGAGAACACCGCGTGTATCCAGAAAGCACGCGTTATCGTTAACGACCATCGCGAGCAAGCTCGCTCCTACAAGTACAAAGGCTCAGCGCAGTGCTGCGATGGCGTCTACGGATTCACGAATCAGCGCCGGGCCTTTGTAGATGAAGCCCGAATAGATTTGCACCAGGCTCGCGCCTGCGGTGATTTTCTCCGCCGCGTGCTTGCCTTCGGTAATGCCACCGGCAGCGATGATCGGCAGGCGACCACCCAGCTCCGATGCCAGCACTTTCACGGTGTGGGTGCTCTTGTCGCGAACCGGTGCGCCAGACAGACCACCGGCCTCGTCGCCATGCTCCATGCCTTCGACGCCTACGCGGCTCAGGGTGGTGTTGGTGGCGATGACGGCATCCATTCCGGTTTCGATCAGCGCTTGTGCAACCTGCGCGGTTTCTTCGTCGCTCATGTCCGGCGCGATCTTGATCGCCAGCGGTACATGCTTGCCGTGACGCAAGGCCAGCTCCGCACGGCGCTCGGCCAGATCAGCCAGCAGCTGCTTGAGCGAGTCACCGAATTGCAGGCTGCGCAGGCCCGGCGTGTTCGGCGAACTGACGTTGACCGTCACATAGCTGGCGTGGGCGTAAACCTTGTCCAGGCAGATCAGGTAGTCATCCACCGCGCGCTCGACCGGCGTATCGAAGTTCTTGCCGATGTTGATACCCAGCACGCCCTTGTACTTGGCCGCCGCCACACGGGCCAGCAGGTGGTCGACGCCGAGGTTGTTGAAGCCCATGCGATTGATGATCGCCTCGGCCTCCGGCAGACGGAACAGGCGTGGCTTCGGGTTGCCCGGCTGCGGACGCGGCGTGATGGTGCCGATTTCGACAAAACCGAAACCCAGTTGGGCGAACCCATCGATGGCCGCGCCGTTCTTGTCCAGGCCGGCAGCCAGTCCCACCGGATTCGGGAAGTCCAGGCCCATGACATTCACCGGCATCTTCGCCGGGGCCTTGCACAGCAAGCCGTTGAGCCCAAGACGTCCGCCCGCGCCGATCAGGTCCAGGGACAGATCGTGGGAGGTTTCCGGGGAGAGTTTGAACAACAGCTGACGGGCCAGGGTGTACATGGGCGGGTTGGACTCAGGGCGGCGAAAAGTGGCGGGGATTATAGCCGGGTGGAGGGTTGGGGGCGAGCGACGACATGAAACGATCAATGGAAATTGTAGTGGTCTAATTTCCCCGGACACCTCGATAGATGCATTCTCCACCTATCGAGGTATCCGGAATCAGTTGACCACTGCAAATCGCTGCGAACATTTACAGTTCGACGCTACGCCTCTGAATTCCCGTCCAGCTTCTTGGGTGTACCTTGTGAACAGCTCCAGACGAAGGGAAAGTAGATGAGCATCAGCATCATTGCCACGCAGACATTCACAATATGGCCTTGAGTGTTGTCACTGTAATCAGTCCTCTCCAACAGAGAGGTCACCGCAGCCCCCACAAACTGAGCCCCTAAAAACGCCATAGAACGGGTAGGGAAATAGGTCGTTGCCGTATCAGCGAGTTGTTCCACCGACGGCAAACGTACTTGCGCTCGCAGCTGCCGAGCACGTTGCTCCACTGACTCGGGATCCGGCATAGAGGGCCTCAATCCCAATGACGGAGAAAAGACAAATCTGCTTAGAACAGAGATGACGCTGTCAGCAGTCTCTCCTGAGCCATTCAATACGCCCTGGATCAAGTCTGCGACCACACTGTGGCCGAGCCCCGCAGAAAACCGCCCCGAACCACTGAGTGGCACAAAGGCACTCACTTCTGCCAGTACAAGCTGGCACATTCCATACGACGCCATGCTTGCCCCGGTCGACTTGATAGTCGATCCACCTGCGTTATCCTTCAGAAAAAAAACGGATTGGAATGCTTCTCGAAGCGCGCAATAGAGAATTGTTTTGCTCGCGTTAGGTACCAAACCCTCCAACCCACCGGTAAGTGCGGCGAAAAGCAGCCCACCGGCTACGATGCTGGCCATGCACACCCGTCCAAGCCGCGTATAGGTATTGTCCGTATTCGCACGCCAATCGAGAACAGCTCCCAACACACTCAATCCCGCAACGACGAGGACTTCAGCGACCACAACCAATTCGGGGCCCATTTCGCCGAAGTCGGTCGTACTGGTGAATTGTGCCGCGTAAAATGCGAAGGCCTCGCGCGCGATGGTAGTCATAGCGACGATCCCCCCGGTGCGCGCGGCAGCGTTCAGCAGGTTAGTCCCCGTTAGAAAATCTTTGCATACCTCAAAAACCGCCAAGATTCGATCTTCGCGGGTACTCGCGCCCCTCAACGCGGCTTCAGACAATATTTCATTTGTCCCGGTGTTTTTCCCACCATCGAGATAGAGAAGCACATCATCTACCTGCCGCCGCCCTGATTCGCCGAATTCACTAATGCAGCGATCCAATTGCCCCGATATCGGAGCCAGATGCGTCAACGTCGCTAAAGTTTGCCGCCTCGTTCCCAGCCTCTTGACTTGAACATCCATCCCCGCAAGATCAAGCGCATCAATCAGGGAGCTACCCTTCTGCGCAGTTGAAGATGACGTAGCACTGTCTAAAAAGGTGCGAAAGTTTTCAGTCCCTGAGCCAATCGAATTAACCATTTTTTTGCTCTAAGTTGTTGGATGCATTTTTTTCAAGGCTATCGAGCGGTCGTCACCACTCATTCTTTTCCCACGCCTCGTCCCCAATCGGCTGGAACACCTCCCGCATGAAGCCCTTGACGAACAGGTCCATGCTGAACGCCAGGGAGTTCGCGCCGCTGACTTCCTTGTAAAGCAGCGAGTCCTCCAGTTTCTCGTCCTTCAATCGAACCAGAACCTGCAGGGTGACCGCCATCAACGCCTTGGCAGTGGGGTAAACAGGTGATTCACCATCCGCCCCCCGCAGCGAGCGGAGATATTCATGGATGGCGTTCTTTCCTTGCCCTTCCATCGCCAACAGGTGTTGATACAGACGCTCGAACTCGGGGTCCGGGCGCTTGCTGCCAGAGCGTTCCTGACTGGCAGCAAGCAAACGCGACTCAAGCGTCTCGACCGATGGGTTTGCACCGTGCGCCATCGTGCTGGAGCTGTTGACGGTTTCAATCTTCATGGCGGACCTCGGTCGGGGCAGTTTGATTGCAACCGGCCGAGCGTTCGGCAAAGGTCGAATACAGATCCGTGAGGG
This sequence comes from Pseudomonas sp. Pseusp16, assembly GCF_047324915.1. Classification (NCBI taxonomy): domain Bacteria; kingdom Pseudomonadati; phylum Pseudomonadota; class Gammaproteobacteria; order Pseudomonadales; family Pseudomonadaceae; genus Pseudomonas; species Pseudomonas sp. Pseusp16. The sequence goes on from NZ_CP168522.1 coordinate 3,146,963, forward strand.
CCTGCATGGAAACCCGGTCCAGAGCGCGAACCGACTCCGGCAGATTCGCCACGCACGCCAGCAACCGCGGTTCCAGCCGTTGCCGGGCCGTTTCCACATCGAATTCGAGCAACTGATCCGCAAGCCGCACCACATAGCGCTCTTGCGGGTGATAGTCGAGGACCAGTTCGCCGGACCAGAGCCCGCGCAAGCGCTCGCGCAGTTCCTTGCCTTGCGGCCGGCAATGCAGTGGCAGCAGCACTTGCAACACCGCGCCCGTGTCGCCCGGTTGCTCGCTCAGCCAGCGCTCCAGCATGTCATCCAGCCATTCGGGACGACTCAAGGCTTGTGCGAGCAAATCGCGGGCGGCCTGCGCAAGGTCTTTGCGCAATTGCAGCCCCAGCGCCTGGGACTTCAGCAAACCGTCAGCCAACTGCCCGGTCGCGCACAAGATGCCCTCGGCATAGCCTTCCTGAAAGGCCTGGGCGCAAACTGCCACGGCATCACGTCGGGCCTGCTCGATACAATCACGGGCCCAGCGCTGCGCCTGCTGCTGCAAGGTGCGACGCCGACGCGCGGCGGCAATGTCCTCGCGCAACACCAGCGCCTCGCTCGACTCGGGAAGTTCAGTCAGGGTTCGGATAGTGTCGAGCATGCTGCACCGCCAGAAAGAAAAGCACCGGGCTGGGTTCAGTGACCGGCCATTGCTTGTGCAAGCGCACAACCGGTTCGGAAAATTGCAGGGCCAGGCGTTCGAGCAACATGGCCGGTACTTGCTCGTGCCAGCTCCATAACGCATTGAGGCCAGCGGCTTCGACCTGTTCCATTGAAACAGGCAAGGATTCGATTGGCAGGCCGCTTCTGACTCTTAAGTTGCAACCGGCGAACCGGCGCAATGGCAATGGCAGGCAGAGCAGCGCCGCTCCTCGCGCCAGATCGGGCATCAAGCGATGAGCGCCCATCAACCTGGCGATTCGGGGCAATAGTCGCCAATGGCGAACCCATTGTTTCGCCACGGAGGTCAGCGATGACGAAGGCCACGGACCTTGCAATTCCAGACCTTCAAGCACTATCCGGTTGAGCAGGTTTCTTGCCTCAGGGCTATCGAATCCCGCCGGGACAGTCAGGCGCTGAGGGTGCAGGTAACCCAGAGGCTCGGCGAGAATTTGCCCTAAACATTCAGCGTGCGACATCACGCCCTCCTGCGTTCGAATGGCGGTAAGTCCAGGCTGTGCCACCGGCCAACAACAGTCCGGTGATTACGGCCAACAACCACGTCCAGTACGAATGCCCCTGCGTGGCGGCCACGGACGGCGCGACATGCTGTGTCGGGGACCGTTTCGACAACACTACCGAGATGTTCTCGTACTCGACCGTCGCAAAACTGTTCTTGAGAAAACGTTTGATATTGGTGATCAGCAATTGCGGTTCGATATCGCGCTCATGGATTGCCACCGCCGAGAGGTGAATGGGCGGCGACTTGCGCCCGCCTTCACCGGCATCCAGGTCGTAGCTGACATGTACCCGCGCTGAAACCACACCTTCGAGCACACCCAGCGACTGTTCGAGCCGCTGCTCCAGCGCTGAGTACAGCCGGGCTTTTTCAGCGCGGGGCGAGGCGACCAAAGAGTCGGCGGGAAACATCTCCGCCACTTGCAGGCGTGGCCTGGAGGGCAGCGAATAGAGGTTGAGCAAATCGACGGCGGCGGAAAAATCCACCTGATCGATTTTCACCGAATAGCCGGATTTGCCAGCGTCGATTTTCACCGCCGCGATGTTGTTGCGTTGCAGGACCGACAGCACTTCATTGGCCTGCTGCTGGTCCAGCCCTTCGAGCAGATTGGGTTGGCGACACCCCGACAGCGCCAGGCACAACAGCATCAACAACACGCCTGGCTTCATGACGCACGCAACAGGGTTTCGGCCGTGCCGACCGCTTTGCGCACCAGCACGTTGAGCAAATTGATGTCCACGTTGTATTGCCCGGTCATCTCCTGCAATTGCGCCAATACTTCAGGGCTGGCGATATCGGGGCTTTGCATTACCTGGTTGATGGCTGCCACCTCCTGCTCGCTGTTGACTGCGGAACCGGCGAACGCTTCGATCAACCGAGACTCCAGGGAAACGATCGGACCCGCCTGCGGGCCACGCAACTCAGTGAACGCTGTGCGCTGGATTGACGAAGCGAAAATGTTTTCAATAGACATGCGATGCACCCATGAGAATGGCCATCGTCACGCACCAATGGCCGGCCGGAAAGAAAGCGTCAGCGAGCCGCCTGGATGATCGCCATGTCGATGTCCTTGAAGCCCTTGATCGTGTTCGTCTGGGCGTTCCGGAATACCGTGTAGGAGGAAAATGCGGCCTGATAGGCGGCCAGCAGACCGGGGTCCGATGCATCCTTCTTCAAGTCTTCCAACGCTTTGTCCAGCGCGGTCTTGAGGGAGGCGGCACCGTTTTCGAACGCTGCGGCCTGACGCCCGAGAAAGTCATCGGGAAAGTCTATGGGTCTACCGATCTCAGCCATGAATCACCTTTCAGTGTTGTGTTGGAAAATGCCAGGATGACGAGGTCATCTTGATGTAGCCCTGCGGGCCGGTTAGAAACGATTTGCCCTTGAGCGTGTCGTCCTTGAGCTCGACAGCGAAATGCACGAAGCGATTACCCCACTGTCGGTAAAAATCGTCGATGTATTGGCGAGCGGCGGCCAGTTCGGAATCCTGCAAGTTGCCGGTCACTGCAAAGGTGACGCTGTCACCCTGCTCGACCCGGCTATAGCCCAGTGAAAGGCGTTGCAAGCCTTCCTGCGCCAGATCGCTGAGCAGGTGGTCATCCTGTACCTGCACCGCGATATCCCGGGCATAAGGGGCGGCTGCCAGCAGCGCATCAAGCAGTGCTTTTTGCTTTTGGGGCGTCAGCAGATTGCGTTGAGCGCTCAGCAACAGCCGCGGTACCGACGGGTCCTTGAGATCCAGGAAGTGCCAGGCGAGCTGCGGATCATGGTCGACCAACAGCTGCTCCAGTCGACGACGTTCCTGGTCGATCACCAGCACCTTGCCGCTCAACGTGTTGTGGCGCATCAATACCTGCCGGCTCCAGCCGGCATCGCGCTCGGAAGTCACAAATACGTAGACCGAATCATCACGACCGGGCAGCACCTCCACTTGCGCACTGGCACCTGCGATCAGCGCGCGAATATCGGTTTCAGGCGTCGGCTCCGGGACCGACCAGATACCGACTACGCAGACCAGTACAGCCAGCACCAGGCCGCTGGCGGCCCATCGTGTCAAACTGGAGCGCCACCACACTTCAGCGGCTGTATCGGATGAAATGCTGTGGGGCTGGCGCAGAACTTCAGGCGCCCAGGATTGATTCCCGGGACGCAAGGCAATCTGCAGTTCGCCGACCTGCACCCTGGTTTGAAAGGCACAGTGACGTATTTCGGCTGACGCGTTGAGTAGCCGCAGCGAAAGGCCATCCGTCGTGACTTGATCCGTCAGCACCTCAAAATTGCAGCCCCCCTGATCCAGGGGGATGAAGATGGCGTCCGCCGGAACGCTGGTAGCCAATGCCCCCTCCCCCAGCAGATCCACCGCCCCCACCACGAACAAAGTGCTGGTTTCGCCCAGGGAGAATTCGCAGCCTTGCAATGGACCGTTGAGTATCCGTAGCACGCAGGGTTGTGAGGTGGGGGCCGCCAGGTCAGTCACCGTTCAAGCTCCAGAGCCATGAAATGAGTGGCCATGGTAGAAAGGCTGGCGGCAGGACTCCTGATCGAATTCTGCCGATTACACCCCGAAGAGCATCAGAATCGCCCAGCCAACCGTCTCAAGGTGCTGTGATGACCTGGTAGCGCTGCCAGACCTTGCGCGCATAGTGAAGACGCGCGGCTTGCCGGTGAGGTGAATTGCCGGCGTTGTAGGCGCCCACCGCCGTCCAGTTGTAACCATAACGGGCGACAAAACCGGCGAGCACCGACGCACCGACTTCGACCGACAGGCAAGGCTCCTCCAGCAGCCGTTGCTCGGTGATGCCCTGTGCATTCAATCGGGGAAAATGGCTGCTGTTGATCTGCATCAGCCCGATGTCCCGTGTGCCGTCCTTGTTATGGTTGATTGCACCTGGCTGCAGGCCTGATTCGACATCGGCAATCGCCCGGAGCAGTTCGGGTTCGATTGCATGCTGCTCCCCTGCTCGACTCCAGCACCAGGCATGGGCCTGATCCGCGCCAAGACACACCAGCACGATCAACCCGTTGATCATGCGCAGCCTCATGCCAGACGCCGTCCTTTATCGAACGCCGGCCGATCCTGTAATGGAACAGCCGGGGGCGACACCGGATGGCAAACGTCTGTCGAGCGCAGCAAGGATTGCCAGAGTGGCGCAATAACTGCCCCACCCTGCCCCTCGCCAATGGCTGGAGACTTCATCAGGCGCATCCAGTTTGCATACTGGTTGCGGGCGATAAGTGGATTGCCTCCGAATAGCACACTCCAGGCTGCCAGCCCCTGCTCACCGACAGCGCTTTCAACCAGACCGGCTTGTTCGAGCTCATGCCAGGCTGCCGCATGCTGACCAAAGTACGCCAACACCAGTGCATGCAGAATCATCGACAGAGGATTGCCCGCTCTACCTTGCTGCAACGCCCGACGCGCCAAGAGCACGGCTTCCGTGGCGCCTTGTGCAAGCGCGATACGCACGCGCAAGACCTGCGCCCTTACGCAATCCGGATCATGATGCAGGCACTTGTCGATACTCTGTGCCGCCAGCTCATTGCGCCGCCAGAACCAGTGATGCCACGCATGAAAGTAATGCACGTCAGCCTGGTCGGCAGTCAGGAGACAACGTCGAAAAAGCGCCTGCGCCGCCTGTTCGCAACCGCGAAGACTGGTGAGCAGCGCCAGGCGAGTCAAAGCCGGAATGCTGCCAGGGTCCAGTGCCAATGCATTGGAAATCGCCGTATGAGCCTCTTCCACCGCTCGTCCCTGATAACAAAGACCGATCATCGCCTGCCCCAGCCACACATCCGCCAAACCACACCAGGGCGGCGCATACCCGGCATCGAATTTCAGGCACTGTCGAAACTGCACCAGGGCATCGCGCAGGCTTTGCGGCGTGTGCTGTTGCAAGCTGCACAAGCCACTGAGATAAGCCACGGCGGCTGGGTACGAAGCACAAGAGTCACCAACGGGACGCAGCCCTGGAGTACGTTGCGCAACCAGACAGGCCAATGTGCCAAGCGCCTCTGCGAGGTCACAGGCGTCCAGTGTCTGACCATGCAATAGAGTGTGATCGCTGCCACGGATCAACTCGACCGACCACAGTTGTTCACTCGTGCCGGTGCAGCGCCCACTCAGGCAGTAGTCCGCGGAGAACTGCTCAACCAACGAGCGCACATCGACTGGTTGTCTGCAGGCCGCCATCAATCCCGAGGGGATGATATGCAATGCCCCGCCGAATACAGTGGTCAACTGACGGATCATTACATCCTGCAGATCCAGCGCTGAAGTCTCGTCCAGATTTCGTAATGGCAGAACGGCCAGCGAAGGTGATGCGGTCTTCGCCTGGTTCGGCGCGTCGAGCTCGACAACCGGACAGGTGAATCGATAACCCTGGCCGTACACTGTTGCAATAAAATCCCTGTTCTCCCTGAGCAACTTGCGCAAGGCGTAAATACAACGAGTCAACGACTCCTCCGCGGCATCCATCCCGGGCCATACCTGATCCAGCAAAAGATCCTTGCTGACCACCGAACCCGCCGACTTCAGCAGCAGACGCAATACGTTCAACTCCTTGGGTGGGATGTGAACTCCTTGTCCATCTCGCATCAGCGTTCCATCGCTTTGCAATTGCCAGTGTTTAAAAACAAATGATTTCACCGGCGTTCGATCAGCTGCACTGTCCATACTCTGAGACATCTCTATAGAAAGGTACTGAAGCGCAATTGAGCCTGTGGGTGGTCAGGCTCAAGATGACAAGCTGCGCGACTATAGAAAGTTGAGCGGGACTAATCCGTAGGACTTAGCTATTGAAATCAAATGTTTTTCCGGAAAGCGTTGTAGGAATTTTCGTTACATTGATTAACAGCACATCAATTTACAGGCTGCTTTTATCTGGGTCATTGAAACCACCCATACCCTTCACCGAAAAACAAACATCCTTGACCGTCCTCCACGTCCCGACATCAGCCTCAGACAGTTCAATACCGAACGTTTCATTCAGCGCCATCACGATTTCGACCAGACTTATGGAATCCACACACAAATCCTCCAGCAACCGCGAATCGATCTGAATTTTTCGTCGGCCCGCAGGAAAGTAATCCGACAACACCTTGATTACCTTGCTTTCAACTTCAAAAGCATTACTCAAATCATTCGACATTCTTTATCCAGTGCAGTGAGAAGCAGGCGTAAGGCGAGTTCAGACGAACCGTGACACCCGCTTCATGAGAGTGAAAACTTCTTGATTACGCTATTTTCATACGCATCAAAAATTCAACATAGCCTTCAACATGTCGGAAAACTGATTGAGATGCGAAGACAAAGTCTTGTTGAAATTGTCATGATAAGAGTTGGCGTTCGAATACTTCTGCGTGAAGGACTGCAGCATGTTTTTCATGCGTTCCTCCTGGGCATTGAAACCGGTTTGCCAGGCCTGGAATTTCGCGGTATCCCAAGTAATCCAATAAACATTGGGTGGCAGGCTGTTCATCATCGTATTCAGCGGCCCGAGGTCCATGACCACGCTGAACGTGCCGTCCCCGTTATTGTGAAGGCAGGTGGCAGGCAGGCCTAACGCCTTGAGCCATTTTTCTGCTTCCTCCCTGGTAGCGCCTGCCATGCCTGGAGCGGGAAACAATACTGCCGCCGGATTTGGAGGTGAGTACTTTCCAATCAGCGCATGCAACGCGTGCCTGATGTCGCCCGCATTTATCTTGACCTCTTTACCTTCGTTCGCGCCTTCAATCCAGTCCTTTAACTTTGCAGTTATCTCCGCGTTGAAGTCCTTAAAGAACTCCGAGTAAGCCGCGATGATATGTTCATAACCGGCCAGATAACCGTTCTTGATCAGGTCGATCAGTTCAAGCAGCTTATCGAAAAAATCATTCGATGATTTCACGCCAGCTTCGAAATCGTCCACAATCTCAGCCGGCACGGGCATCTTTTGCAGGCTGTGCTCGAAGAGTTTCTGCCGCTGTTCCGCAGAAAGCGTTTGCAAGCAATGAGTGATCAGTGCGCCGTACTGCTCAACTTGCTGCGCGCCCATCTGCGACCGCACCTGAAATTTGTCCGGTTGGGCTTTAAGAAGATTTTCAAGGCTACGATTGAGCGTTTTAGTCGAGCTTTCGAGCAACCCCGCCAAGGCAGAAGCGGTATTGACGTCTCGAAGCATTTCAGCAGGTACGGATGTTTCAGTGCCCACGTTGAAATCTGCCGGTGGTTTAAGCGCTGACAGCGTGGTTTTCGTAATGATCATGCTGTTCCCCTGCTCAAGCACTTATGGCGCGAATGACTTCAGCGCGCGATTGAAACAGCTGCATCACCATCTCCATCAGCTTTTGCAACAGCGCCGCCTCGGCCGAATCTTTCTGCCCGACTTCATCGCTCAAACTCTTCTGGGTGTTCTGCGCACTTTGCTGCAAGACCTCCTGCTCACGTGCAGCGTGCTCGGCCATGCGCACCATGCCGGACACCACCTGGCTCATGCTCATCGACATTGCGTTGAGCGCACGACCAATTTCCAGCTTCTTCTCAATGCCCTTTCCGCCCATCTGGCTCAACCAGTCCGAGGTCTGCCCGACTTTCTGCGCCTTGAGCATTTCCCCGTCGAACCAGGCTTGTTCTTGAGGTGTCAGCGTGGAGCCCTTGGGTTTGAAATCGACTGAGGTGGTGCGGCCAAAATCATCGAAGGTCTTGATCTTGTAGGTGGTTTGCGGGTTCCAGTCATCGCGGTTTCGGTCACGCCTGAGGTCGCGTTCGACGTTGCCGGCGTCCAGGGAGTTGCGCTTGTGCAGGTTGATGTCCGCATGCTTCAGCCCTAGCCCCTGGAACGTCTTGACCATGGCGAAGCCGGCGATGGCACCGGAAACCACGGCGGCGGTGATGGCACTGTTGAGCGCGGCCCTGCCCGACTCGACAATGGCGGCGCCCTGGGACTTGGCGGCGTCGGCGGCCATGACGCTGAAATGCCCGCGCAGTTGCGCATTGGCTACCCGCGCGATGTTCAGTGCGATGATGGCGGCAACCAGTACACTCGCGTGTTTTTCCCAGGCGCCGGGGTCGAACATCAGATCGTTCCTGACTTTATCGTCGAGCAAACTCATGCCCCCTGCAAAGTCTTGCCAATCGGAATCGGAGGGCTGGTAGGCATTAATGGTGTTTTTGAGCGCCTCGGCAGTAACCGCCGTGGGTTGAGTGTCATGGAGCACTTGCACTCCCACGACCTGGTCGATCAACGCCGAATCCGAAAGGCGTTTGTCATTGCGATCTTTTGAAAACCGTTCCTGGGTAATCAATTCGCTCAGGCCGGCATCGTTGGCCAGATCGTGAATGAATACCGCAGGCGAGGTGCTGCCAACAGGGCTGGATCCGCTCATTAGAAACTCCTTTTATCCATATGCTCAAACGTGCCGTGCGATATGCAGGCTCACGGAATGACTGCGCTGCAAATCGGCAAACACCTGCTCGACCTGACGGGTTCTGTCCTGCATCGCATTGCCGTAATCCTCGACCAGTCGGGTCAGGTAGGACGTGATTTCCTCGCTGATCGCCATGCGCACCTTCACATCAGCCAAATGCACGGCAGCCTGGGCCTGGTGTGCGCCACTCCTGATCTGCAATCCGCCCTGCACCGCCACATTGCTGAACTCGGTGAAGGCCTGAGCGATCTCAAGGTTGGCGGCGTAACGGGCGAGTGTCACAGGGTCGGCGCCACTGGTGATGAAGCTGCGCAGTTGGGTCAGCATCTGGGTCAGCGAGTTGCCCACCGATGTAGCCAATTGCCGGGCTGCCTGCATCGCCGCCGGTGCCGCCTGGGCAATGACCGAAGCCAGTTTCGAAGCGACGGCGCTGACCATGGGGCCGATCACCTGCACCCCGACGACGGCCACCAGCGCAACGGCAGCCAGGGTTGCGGCGATGCCCTGGATCATGCCGGCGATTTGTGCAATGTCCTTCGCCGTTTCCTCATCGACGCCAACAGCCAACAGCAACTTGATGTAGAGCTCGGTGAACAACTTGATGGCTTCCTGCATCACGGTGGTCAGCGGTTTCATGGCTTCGGCCATGAACGACTTTCCGGTCGCTTCCTTGACCACCGCATCGGAAATCATGATCGCCGCACCGATCACGCCCACGGCGATAAGCACCGGGTTGGCGGTCAGCACGCCGGCAACGATGGTCGCCACGGCCAAAACGGCGCCGACGATCGCGCCGATGCAGCCCATGGTCTTTTGCAACGCCTCGGCCTTGCGGACTTCCTCCAGATACTTTTCCGATTCAAGTTTCATGTGCTCCTGAAGCCTGGCCTGCAACTCCTGGAACAGCTCCTGACTGAGTTCCTCCTTGTTCTGCGCGGACTCCCCCAACAGCTCGATGATTTTCAGTCGGTTCAACAGCGCCAGCGCGCTGCTGCTCAACGTCTTTTCATGGGACTCCTTGATGGAGGAACCGCCGAGACCGGCCTCCTGTGCTTTCGCGGCTACCACGGCCAGGGTTTTGGCACAGGCATTGGCGATCTCGATCAGTTTCAGGTGAGCATTGGTGGCTTTTTGAAACGTCTGGATATGGTCCGCCAACTCGCCTTTGAGCTGGTCACGATGCGCCAGCTCGCTCGCATATTCCGGTGACTCCGGATCAAGTTCGGCCAGGCGGGCTTCGCTTTCCTCCAGCAGGCCCTGAAAATGCTGAACACGCTCGCGCAGTTTCTCGAGTTTTTCCTGGCTGCCGCCGATGGCCTCCTCGGCTGTCGCCAATGCCTCGACCGCAGCGGCATATTCGGCAGCCAGTTTTTCATGCCCCTGTTGTTTAGCGCCGGCCATGCTTTGCAACATCGCAAGGCGATTCTTCAGCTTGTTGACATCGACCTCACCAATCAGCTCGCTGATCATCGCCATCAACAACGTGAACAGATCACCGTTGGCTTCCTGTTTATTACCGTCAGCACGGGGCGGTGGCGCATGCAGCACTGGTCTTCCCGCGCCACTTGGGGATGTGCCGTGCTGACCTTCGTAATTCACCGACATCAGGCGAGCCAGCGCCTCCTGGCCGGCTTTCTGAAAGTCCACCGTCCTGGCAGCTTCGGCGGCGGCCTTGCCATATTTTTCAAAAGCGTCAGTTCGACTCAATGCCCCCTGAAATGCCGGATTGAAAGTGCTTCTGATTTCACTCATGTTCAGTCCTCCGAACAGTCCTTTTCAATTTGACTCAAGGTGTCGAGATACACCTGAGCCTGCTTGCGCAGATCATCTTCCGAGGCCTGCTCAAGCACATGTTCGAAACACAACCTGGCTTTTCCGACCTTACCCAGCGCCAGATGACACTGGCCGGTGTAGAACATCGGCCGCCAGTCGTTCTTGCCCTGGGCAAAGGCGATCGCATACAGGTCGATCGCTTTCTGATGGTTCTGCTTGAGCTGGTGTACCGCGGCCAACCCCATCCAGTAATGGCTGTTGTAAAAGTCGTAGATGCACAGGAAGTGAAAGAACTTCTCGGCGTCGTCCAGCCGGCCCTGCTCATAAAACTGGTGAGCAAAGGCATACAGGCTGTTCATCTGCTCATCGCTGATGCCCTGCACATCCTTCAACGGCGCGCCTGCGAGCACCGCATCCACCACTTCAAGGGCGACCTGTTCATCTTCTTTGTTGTTGCGACTCATCGGCCACACTCCTGAAAAAACGTCAGCGCTGCTGACCAATGCATTGAGCCAAAGCGCTGGCGAAGGCGCTGCCAAATTGCGCTCATGCCAACGCCGGGATGGATAACGACCCCTGCCCCCCTGTAGGAGCGAGCTCGCTCGCGAAAAACCAGAGGGCGCCGTTGGGTGTCAGTTTTTTGCGCGTTATCGTTCACGACCATCGCGAGCTAGCTCGCTCCTACAAGGATCGGGGTCAGGCTTGTTCGACCTGTTCGAGCCAGATCAACAGGCGCAGCACTTCTTCGATTTCCTGCACCTGGAGGAAGCTGTAGCGCTGGTGGGTCTTGAAGATCCGCCGGGCCAGCGCGATATCGTTGATCACCGGCACACCGACCTCCTTGGCATACGCTCGAACGGCCAGGGCGCGCTGGTTGGTTTCCATCAGGGAGATGAACGGCAGCACGGTGATTTCCGGGCGGAAATACACGCCGATGGCAATGTGGGTCGGGTTGGCGATGATCATCCGCGAGCTGCGCACGTCGGATTTGACCTGTTCCGACAGCAATTCCCGATGCAGGTCACGACGACGTCCCTTGATTTCCGGATTGCCGTCCTGCTCCTTGTGTTCGCGCTTGACCGAGTCCTTGTCCATCATCTGATCTTTCATGAACAGCCAATACTCGCTGAGCGCATCGAGCACCACGATCAACAGGACACAGGCCAGAAACACCAACACCAGCACCAGCAGCAAATGCCCCCAGATGGCGAACAGATCCGGTGCCTGGGCAAACAGTTGGGCGAACAGCAATTGCCGCTGCGTGACCCAGACGATCCACAGCGCCAGGGCAAAACTGCCCAGATACAACAGCGCTTTGACCGTGTCCTTGACCGTGCGCAGGCTGAACAGTTTCTTGAAGCCATTGATCGGGTTCAACGCACCCAGGTTCAGCTTCAAGGCTTCGCTGGCCAGGGCAAAACCGCTTTGCAGCAACGCGGGCAATGCACTGGTCAGGACACATACCAGCAACAGCGGCAGCAGCGCCTTGAGCCCCACGACCACCAGCATCGCCGAGTACTTTTGCAGGTCGACGTCGAAGTCACTGGCGATGATGCGTCGATAGACTTCCATGATTTCAATCAGCGAACTGTTGAACACCATGTAGCTGATGCCGCACAGGGTCAGGCAGGTGACCACCAGGTCCTTGGCCTTGAACGTCTGCCCCTTGCGCGACGCATCCCGCAGGCGCTTGGCTGTCGGCTTCTCAGTCTTCGAGGCGCTGGACGACATCGACCGCCTCCCCGTCGGCACCCAGATAATGCTCCAGCGCCTGGGACTTCATTCCCATGCGCAGCACTTCGTCCGGCAGGTGCACGGCGAAATACAGCATCAACACCACCAATGCCACCAGGCTCTTGACCGTCAACGACACCGAGAATGCGTTCATCTGCGGCGCATACCGCGACAGCAAGCCGAGCAACGCTTCGCTGATCAACAGAGTGGCCACCACCGGCGCGCTGATCACCAGTGTCTTGCTCACCAGCGCATCCAACAGGCTCAGGATCGGTTGCAGGTACAGCTCGCAGCCGTTAGCCGGCGCACAGATCCGGTAACTGTGGCCGACGGTCTCAAGCATCAACAGCATGCCGCCGCCTTCGAGATACACCGCGGCGGCGAACAACTGGAGGAAGTTCGCCAGTTCCGAAGTGTCGACACCGTTCGCCGGGTCCACAGTGCTGCTGAGCATCGCCCCGCGCTGATTGTCGATCAGGTTGCCCATGGCGTGCAGTACCCAGAACGGCCAGCACAGCAGGCATCCCAGCAATACACCAATCCCCGCCTCGCGCAGCAACAGACCAAAGAACGCCAGCCCGTCGAGGGCAGGTAATGGCACACCAACGTAGGCCCAGAACCCCAGCGCTACCAACACAATGACCGCTTGACGCGCAGCGCCAGTGAGCACGCTGCTGTTGAGAAACGGCAGCATGAAAAAAATCGGCGCCAGCCGTGCAACGCCCAGAATCGCCGCGGCGAACAACGCGTACAGATCGAAAAACAAGGTCACCGACATCGGCCTAGCCCAACGCCAGACGCATGACTTCACGACTGAAATCGAGCAGGGTTTCGCCATACCAGCCCGAGAGCAGAAACAGGCACGCCGCAACCGCCAGCAGCTTGATACCAAATGGCAGCGTCTGCTCCTGCAACTGGGTCACGGTCTGAATCAACCCGACCACCAGGCCGACCACCGTGGCGACAATGATCGGCCAGGCCACCATCAACAGAATCAGGTACAGGGTCTTGTTGCCGGCATAGACCAGATCGTTCATGGCCGCCCCTACGCCAGCAAGGTCAGGTATTGCTTGACCAGCCCGGTCGACAGCAATGCCCAGCCGTCCAGGGCGACAAACAACACCAGTTTGATCGGCACCGAAATGATCACCGGGCTCATCATCATCATGCCCAGCGCCAGCAGGATGCTGGAGATGACCAGGTCGACAATCACGAACGGCAAATACAGATAGAAGCCGATCTTGAACGCGCTTTTGATTTCACTCAGCGCATAGGCTGGCAGCAATGCAAACAACGAGGGGGTGAGTTCTTCATCGGCAGGCAGACCGGCTTCGTGTTCATCCTGCACCGTTTGGGCCCGCTCGAAGAACAGCGCCAGTTCAGGGTCGGTGTACTTGCGCAGGTAGTCCTTGTAGCCGCCCAAACCATTCTCGGCAAAATTCACCACTGACTCGATATCGGTGAACGCCACCGCCTCTGCCTTGTAATAGCCATACCCCTGCTTCATCACTGGCGTCATGACGAAAACCGCCAGCATCAGGGCAATCGCATTGAGGGCCATGTTCGACGGCACTTGCTGTAATCCCAAGGCGTTGCGCACGATAACGAAGACGATGGAAAACTTGATGTAGCAGGTGCCTGCCGCTACCAGAAACGGCAGCAAGGACGCGAATGCCAACAGCGCGATCAGCGAGACGTCATTCATCGCGGGGTTTCCGATAGACCTCGAGCAATTCGACGCCCAACTGTTCGTCCAGTTGCACCAGTTCCCCACGGGCAACTCGCTTGCCATTGGCGCGAATCTCGATTTGCCGTGCGGCATCGTCAGCCAGCGGGATCAGTTGTCCGTCGATGATCTGCGACAGCGTGGCCAGGTCGATTTCATGGGTAGCGAGCAGGAACTCCAGGCGTACCGGCAGAGTATCAAGGCCGGCCTCTGAACGGGGTTCCGGCATGTTCTGTTGATGGGCATCGGCCACGGTCGATTGCATGAGTATTCCCTCTTCGGTAAACGTGAAAACGCCGAGGCATCGATCCGTCAGCCAACATTGTTGAGTGCGCTGAATGATCCGCAGGACATCGCCCTCGTTCAGTCGGATCTGGCGCGCAACGCTCAGGTGACTGACACCCAGCATCAGCTCCAGACGCAGCGGCAAATCACTCAGCCACGAGTTGGCCCCCCGGGTTTCATGAACGACGCGTGCGCAGGGCAATTGCGTAAACCACACTCGCCCCAGAGGCGTGTCGAGCCACGGCAAGTCGTGGGTTGGCAGTTCGTTGGGGACGACACAATCGACATCGGCCATCTCCCGGTAGTGCAACTCCTCCACTCCCGGCAGCAAGGGTTGTGGTACCGCTCGAAACAACCCGGCGATACTCGCCACCGAGCACTCGACCGCCAACAGCGACTGTAATTGGGGGAGCGAGTGATGCAGCCAGTCGCGGGCGACGATCAGCCCCCGCCAGCCACCGTCATTACCCCGTGCGCGAAAACCTAGATAGCCGGGCAGCTTTGGCAGCCGACCCGCCCCTGCACAGTGACCGGCACACCGCCAGCGTTGAACCGCCTGCAGGTGGGCATGCGCCTGGGCGTCGACCCTGCGCAGTTTCAACGCGCTCATGCCGGAAGCCCGGGATCTTCGGCCTGCTCGTCGTCCGGCGCCTGGTGGGAGCCCTGACGCTGTTGCTCGCCGCCGCTGTCTGTCAGCCGCCAGGCAGGCTCGCGAACCTGCTCGAAGGGCACCTTGATTTGCTCGAACACCAAGGCATTGCTCGGGCTGAGCTGCAGGTTCCGGGTGGGTTCGTCTGGCACGCGGCTAATGGTCACTTGTCCGCTGGCAGTGCCTTTGTTGAACGGTACCTGCAGCAAACTCCGGTCCGAACCCGACAGGGTTTCAAGCGTTACGTCGAGCGCTGGCAGCGGTTGCAGTGTCGCAGGTGGAAGGATGGAAAGTCGTGCAACCCACGGCACCTGGCGCGGGGTTGGATGGCTCGACAAGGCTTCGGGCAATGGCCCATCGAAGGTGGGTACCGACGGTGCACTGGAATTGGCAGCACGCTCGACTGACAGTGATTCGACGGTGCTCGATGGGCGCTCGATCAACACCGGCTCAACCGCGATCGATGGACGCCCGATCAATGCCGGTTCAACCGAACTCGAAGTTGGCGGATTCAAGTGCGGTGACGCTGTGACCCGATTGATGGGGGAAGCAGCAGCTGCCATTGATTGCGGCAACAAATGGTTTATCGGCTTGCCGTACAACGGGCTCGCTTGTGGATAAGACGTCGCCACCCGGGCAGTCGATCGTACCTCGTCGCGCTCGAGATCCGTCGCCTGGGCGATGGCCATCGATTGTCGAGACCCTGTGCGCCCCGTTTCGATCACGGGGCGATGACGCAGGATCAAGGTCGCCATAAGCTCCAGTACACCTTGCGGCAGCTCCTCCTCTTGCTCAGATACAAGCATGTCTCGCAGCTCATCCATGGAGCCTTCGGTGACGGGGTCCAGGGCCTGAACCGGCAGAAGTGAAATGACAGATACATCTTTCATCGCTGAACTCCGCTCATTTCTTCTGTCTCTCGCTCTTCCCGGCGCACCCGCTCAAGTCGTTGCTCACGCAACAGCTGCTGGACACACCGCTCGTACTTGTCGTGTTTGCGCTGCAGAAAACGCAGTTGCTCGCGCTGCTCATTCAATGTTTTCTCGACCTGTCGGCACTGCTGATCCACACGATCTAGCTCGACCCGCAACAGATCGATCTGCCGACGGATCACGGCCTGCCTGCGCAGCAGCGCCAACAGCTGCCCGTGATCCAGCACACAGTCGTTGGCGCGATGACTGGCCAGCAGACTTTGCAGCGCAGCTTCCTGCCCTTCGAAATCGACCCGCTCCTTTAGCAGCGGCTGCAATTGCTGTTGCGTACGCAGTACGGCCCGCTCGCCACGCTGGCGACGAAACAGACTGAACGCCAACAAACGCTGCCGATCAGGCAATGAGTTCATGCAAGCTCCGTACGGTTTCTTCCGGTTCACAACATTCTTGCGTGGGTTGACGCAGCCACCGGGTGAGGGCCTCGCGGTGCTGCAGCGCGTGGTCATTGGCGGCATCGGCGCCTTGGGTGTACTCGCCCATATCGAGGAAAATCTGCAGCTGCTCAAGTCGCGTCAGCATTTCCCGGGTCGCCGCCGCCAGTTGCTGTACCTCGGGCGGGGTGACTTGCGTCGCCACGCGGCTGACGCTGCGCAAGACATCGATCGCCGGGTAGTGACCTTTGGCCGCCAGGGCACGACTGAGGTACACATGGCCGTCAAGAATGGAACGGATCTCCTCGGCGATCGGGTCCGGCTCATCGTCACTTTCCAGCAAGACCGTGTACCAGGCCGTAATGCTGCCGGAAGCGGTCACACCGGGTCGCTCCAGCAAGCGTGGCAAGGCATCGAACACCGAGGCCGGATACCCCCGCCGCGCCGGTGCTTCACCGGCCGCCAGGGCCAGGTCGCGTCGAGCCCGGGCGTAGCGTGTCAACGAGTCGAGCAACAACACCACGCGCCGACCCTGGTCACGAAAATACTCGGCGATGGCCGTGGCCTGCAGGGCCGAGTTGCAACGATCCACCGACGAAAAATCCGAAGTGGCATACACCACCACACAACGGGAGCGCTTTTCGGACTGGCGCAAATGCTCGATGAATTCGGTCACTTCGCGCCCGCGTTCGCCAATCAGGCCGATGACAAATACATCGGCGTCAGTGTGGTTGATCAACATGTTGATCAAGGTGGTTTTGCCGGAACCGGCAGCGGCAAAAATGCCGATGCGCTGACCGACACCGCAGGTCAGCAAGCCGTCGATGACACGAATGCCGGTGCGCAGCGGCTGCGCCACCGGGCGCCGCTGCTGGTACGACGGCGGGTCGGCATCCACGGGATAGTCCTGTTGAGCCACCGCCGTTGACGGCGCCAGGCGCTCGACGATGACGCCCCGGGGATCGACCACGCTGCCGAGCAAGGCGTCGCTGCAGGTCAATTGCAGTGTCGCGCCCGTGGGCACAATCATCGACTCCCTGGACAAGCCTTTCGCATCGCCGAGCAAACTGAGCAACACAGCACCGGGCTTGAAGCCAATGACCTGCGCCCTGGCCGCAATATCAGGCAAGCGCCAATGCCGACGCACTTCACAGACCTCGCCGATCACCACGTTGCCCAGCGCCGCTTCAACCAAGGGACCGCTCAGTCGCAAAGGATGGGCAGCGGTTCTCTCCAGTCGCCCGCTCACAGACGCAGAATGCCGTACAGCTCTTCGAGCACCACCACAAAATGGTCCAGGGCCTGGGCGAAATGGCTGGCATCACTGAGGGCGTGTTCGTTGCACATCAACCGCAACTCGAGCTGCCCTTCTACCTCGCACAGGTGCAACTGCCCACTGCGGGACCAGGGGCAACCCTGCAGTAAAATCTGCAACAACGCAGCGGCGCTATGGCCCAATTGTGCAGGCCCGATCTCCATGACTGCGGCCCAGACCCATATATCCCCGTCCACGTCCCCGACGTTGACATCGGGCAGATCCCTCATTTGCATTTCAATCGTGCTGTGACTGTCAAAATGTCCGATCTGGCTGTCCTTGCAGCCGCTGTGGCGCAGTGCTTCGCGCAACAGGTCAGCGATATCCATTGGCATCATTTACAGGTTTTCCTTACAGCGTTTTGATGACATTGACCGAGACCGTTTCGGAAACTTCGCCGAACGACATCACGTCCAGCTCCCTGAACCGTCCCTCGATCAGCTTCTTGATGTAGCGCCGCACATCGACCGAACACAGCAGCACCATGTCCTTGTGGGCGATGTGCACACTGTCCAGACCGACAGACAGTCGGTCCATCAGCTCCTCCGACTCGGCCGGTTCCAGGTTGATGAAACTGCCGCCCGACGTTTGTCGAATCCCTCGTCGCACCACCTCTTCGAACTCCGCCGACAACAACAGCACACGCAGGTCATTGCCCTGGGCAAACTTGTTGCTGATGTAGCGGGCCATCGCGCCGCGGACGTGCTCGACCAGTGCCAGTACGTCCTTTTCCCGCGACGCCCAATGGGCCAGCGACTCGAGAACTAGCTTCATGTTGCGCACTGAAATGCGCTCGCCGATTAACCGCTGCAGCACCTCGGCGATCTTCTGCACCGTGACGTGGCGATACACTTCCTTGAGCAGATCGGGGTAGCGCGCTTCCATTTCGTCGAGCAGTTGCTTGGTTTCCTGCACGCCAAAAAACTCCTGGATATTGCGCGCCAGCAGCGTGACCAGGCAGCGATAGCATTCCTCGTCCGCCGCACGCAGGTGATACCCCAACTGCTGCACCCGCTCCCTGTCGGCCGCGTTGACCCAGACACCGCCCAGGCGATTGCTGTCATTGCCGCGCACCAGGGCAAAGCCCAAGGGCTCCAGCTCCGGCGAGTAGTCGAGCAGACGCCATTGATCGAAATGGATGTCGAACTGTTCGGCGCGTACTTCATTGATCAATACCGCCACTTGATGGGCCGGCAACGCCTCGCTGGCGCGAATCTGCGGTTCGGGAATGCGCAACCCGTAGTCGACGAAAAACTGGCTGCGAAAACGTGCGGCCCAGCGGGCCTTGCTCAACTCTTCCAACCGCGCCGTGGGCACCAGCAACATCAAGGCGACGGTTTCGGTGGCAATGTTGTCAATGTCGTCGAGCAGACCCGATCCGCTCTGCATGGCATCCCCCTGGGCAGAGGTCGGGCGGTTTTCATTTGTACTTTCACCTCGGGAAGCCTTGCGCTGCCGGACGAACACCACCAGTGCCAGGACGGCGGCAATAGGCAGGAAAGTCAGCAACGGAAACCCGGGCAGCAGGCCGACACCCACCGCCAGCAGCGCCGTCACCCCCAGCACGAACGGATGCCCCAGCATCTGCGCGAGCATGTTGCGCCCCAGGTTGGCGTCATCGCCGTTGACACGAGTGACGATGAAACCGGCACCGATGGCGATCAGCAGTGCGGGAATCTGCGCCACCAAACCATCGCCAATGGTCAACAGGGTGTAGGTCGACAAGGCTGTGGACATGTCCATGCCCATTTGCCCGACGCCGATGGCCATGCCGCCAATGAAGTTGACGAAGATAATGATGATGCCGGCGATCGCATCGCCCTTGATGAACTTCATCGCGCCGTCGAACGAGCCATACAACTGGCTTTCGCGCTCCAGCACGCTGCGTTTTTCCCTGGCTTCCTCGGCAGTGATGGCGCCGGCCTTGAGGTCACCGTCGATGCTCATCTGCTTGCCCGGCATGCCGTCCAGCGAGAAGCGCGCCGCGACTTCGGCCACCCGCTCCGAGCCCTTGGTGATCACGATGAACTGGACAATGGTGACGATGGAAAAAATCACAAAGCCCACCACCAGGCTTTCGCCGATCACGAACTCACCGAAGGACGCGATGATCTCCCCCGCATCGGCCTGACTGAGAATCAGCCGGCTGGTGCTGATCGACAGCGCCAGGCGAAACAGCGTGGTCAACAGCAGCAAGGCCGGAAACGTCGAAAAGCTGAGGATGCGTTCGATGTAGAACGAGCCCATGAACACCAGCAGCGAGATGACGATGTTCAGGCCGATGAGAAAATCCACCAGCACTGTCGGCAGGGGAATGATCAGCATGGCGATGATCATCACCATCAGCGTCAGGATCAGCAGCTCCGGGCGCGCGCCGACGTTGCGCAAAAACACATTGAGCATGGCAGGTCAGTTCCGGGAAAAAGTCATGAGCCACCACCGCGGCGTCGCTGCTCAATACATTCGTGGGCATAGGCGATGTCAGCCAGTCGGGTGAACTGCTGTGCCAGACGCACCGGCGCCTCTTCATCGGCAAACAGCGGTGTCGGCAGTTGCAGGCTGAGCCGGCGCACCGTTTGTAGAACGGTCGAGCGTTCACGGTGCGGACTCAACAGCACGCCCTCGCCCAATGCGCCGAGCAGCAGCTGATCTAGCTCATCGGGGTAGGCCAACAGGCCGAACAGGAACACCAGCCAGTCAGGCTCGTGGGGGTTGTGCCGGCAGATGAGAGCATCACCGAGCAGGCGGCCGATGAACAGCTCATCGGCTGAACGCAGGCACTTCAGCTCGTTCACCCTGACCAGCAGTTGGCCGAACTCTGCGCGCGAGCAACTGGGATCCTGGGCACTGATGTCGGTGAGCAACGCCGCTTCGATGAAGGCCAGCACGCTCATGCGTTGGTGTGGACCGTACAGCGCGATCCAGTCCTGGTAGCAACTGAGCGGACCTTGGTCCGACTCGAGAAAATCGCGGTACGTCTCACGCAACAGGCCTGCGTGCACCGCCATGCCTTTACCGAACATCCGGGCTTTCAGGGCGGCGTTGATCCCGGCGTTCATGCGCTTGGGGGAGCCCTGGGCAACCACCGTCTGCAACAGCGTTTCGAGTCGCCGACGAGTGCCTGTCTCGAGTTTCCTGCGGCGCAACAGTTCTCGTAGCACCAATGCCAGGTCGCTGTCATCGGCGAACAGTTTTCGCGCCATTTGCAACAGCCAGGTGACGGATTTATCGGTCAACCGGGCAAGGTTGAGTATCTGTCGCGCCTTGGGCACGGTGTCGTCGTCCAGGACCCTTTCGAAGTTATCGGTCAGGGTGTCGGACTTGAGTTCGAAATGCCGACGACCACGGAACTGCGCCAGTGCCGCGGACATTTCATCGCTGCTGTGTACAAAGCGCTGGACGGTGGCGGTCGTACCGCTGTCGTCGAGATCGATATCGGCATCTGCCTGCGGCTGTGGATGCTCAGCAGCTTTCTCGGTATTAAGCCTCGCCTGGGCGGCTCGCCCTCCGGTGGAAATCGGTGGCAGGATCATTTTATGGCTGCCCGAAAATAGGCACGGCGCACACGCTCATGCTGCTCCGGGCTCAGCAACTGCGTGGCCGGTTCAGTCGTGGCGGGTTGCAGTACGTCGACAATCTCCTTGGGTTGAATCAGGAACACCCGCACCGTATTGGCCGAGCGATTCTGCCGATAGCTGAACAAGCGTCCGACCCACGGAATCGAACCCAGTACCGGGATCCGGCCGACTTGCTCGCTGTTGTCATCGCGGGTGAAACCGCCCACCAACAGACTCTTGCCCTGAGGCACCCGCGCCACCGTGCTGATCCGTGTGCGGCCGACCGTCGGCAATGTGCCAGGCTGCTTGCCCTGATCCGGTTTTTCGACCTCGTTGCCGTCCTCGATATTGAGCGACATCTCGACCTCGTCCGCCTGGGCGAAACGGGGCAGTACACTGACCAGCGTGCCGTAGGTGACGTGCTGCAAATCGACACTGCGCTCGCCCACCAGCGGGGCATAAAACGTGCGGTTGTTGTCGAAGATCGCCGGTACGTTTTCCTGGGTGAGGATGACCGGTCGCGAGACCACGTTGGCCCGGTTGGTGCGCTCCAGCGCCATGACCTGGGTCACGAACGACAGGCCATCGAGGGTGGTCGCCGAGCCGGCATTGAGCGATGCAGCGAATTTCCCCGACCTCAACGCACCTTGCCAGTTGATGCCCAGTTGATTGAGTTCATCCTTGTGCAAATCAATGATCCACAACGACAGTTCCACGTGTCGTTTCGGCGTGTCCAGCGCACTCACCAGGTTCTCGATAAAGCGCACTTGCTCCGGCAACCCCTTGACCAGCAAGGCGTTGGTGTCCGGGTATGCCACTACCCGAATGTTTCCGGCAGCCATGTCTCGCGCAATGATCCGCGGCGCTGCCGGGTCCTGATCCGCAGGGTTGGTTGCCAGGCCTTCCAGGGGAAACGCCGGCATCAATCCCTGTGGACGCGGCGCAGGAACTTGCGCCACCGACGGCTCGACCTCGCGCGTCTCACCGCGCAACAGATCCTCGATCACGGTGGCCAGCCCGGGGATGGTCACCTTGTCATCGCGCAGTTCGTACTTACGGTCGCTGACAAAGGTGTTCCGTACCTGAATGACACCGATCTGCTGCTTGCCCAGCAACAGTTCCGAGCGCTGGTTATCCATCATCCCGGCCGCTTGCACAACCAGATCGACATACATCGGCGGCCCCGACACATGGAAAGTACGCAGACCGTCATGACGCAACGGATAACGGGCATCGTGCAATCCGGAGCGCTCCAGGAACGCCTGCAGCCTGGCCACGGTCAGGGTTTGCAGCGAGACCATGGAGCTTTTGATTTCCGGGGCGTCATACAGATAAATCGCCTGACCGTCGCTGTACCAGATCAAGCCCATTTGCGAGGCGACGCGCTCAAAGGTTCGTTGCGGCACGAGCAGATCGAACGTACCGGAGATCCGCTTGATCGCAGCAGCCTTGCTGACGATCACCGGCTTGCCCAGTGATCCGGACAGCTCGCTGAAAAAGGTGCGTGCGCTCTGTTCACGGGCCTCGAAACTGAAAACATCGGCCTGCGCGGCAAAGGGTGCGAGCAGGAACACGCCACTTAAGCAGATGGGCAAAAGGGATATGGACAACGATCGGCGGTTCATCGACTCACTTGCCTGGAAGGTAGGTAATGTCGGCCAGGCTGCTGGGGGCAAAGCCCACCAGTTCACGGATTTCCTTGGAGAAATGCGAAGAAGAGGCAAAACCGAACTCCAGCGCCACATCCGTCAGGGAGCCGTCCTGCAGACTCATGTTCAGCAGTGCCTGGGCCGTCCGCCAGCCACGCAAGGCAGGCTTGGCTGCCGTGCCCAGCGCCTGTTGGCACAGTCGACGAAAATGCGACACGGAAACGCCATAACGCTGCGCCAGGATGCTCAACTTTTCGCTGTGGGTGCCCTGCTCCAGCAGGAAACGCACAAGTCCGTAACTCTCGGTATGACGCAGCACGCTGGCAAAGGCTTGATAAGCCAAACCACCGGTCATGGCCTGTTCGATATACCAGCGCTCAAGCGCTCTCTCGGACTGAACGGTTTGATGCGCCACCGGCAATGCCGCCCAGGGAGCCTGGTTGAGTCGTTGATCGTTCAGCGCGTTCCCCAGATCGATGAACACTTGCAGTTTCACCAGTGCTGCTTGCGGAATTGGCAAGACCTGCACACTGCCGCGCACCTCAAATACTCCGTTCATCGCAATCAGCCCTTCCCAGCCGACCTGCAGGTGGCAGGCCGATGCGCACCGTTGCGAAACCAGATGTACAGGGGATTCGCTGACGCACAGATGCAGCACCCGCCCGCTGAAACGGGCATCAGGGAAACCTGGTGCGCCTGGTGATTCGATGTGCACGCCAACCTCCTTCACAGCCTGACGATCAGGAGTCGGCAGGATGAAAGAGATGGCGCGTTGAATCCTGATGGAAAGCTGATGAAGCCCGGACTGGCATATGCCTTGCACCATTCAAGGCACCAGCACCCATGCCAACGACGGAATGTGTGCAAAGACAATGGCGTCGTCCCCGGCCTGCTCATGCACGGACCGGTGACGACGTTTTTTTTGCAAGGTGAACGCGCGATGAACGAACCGTCAGCCGGCCCTCTGGCCTGGGTCAATGGCAGCGATGCCCCGGAAAAAACCGAAATCAATCTCGGCTTCATGGCCCTGAGCGACTGCGCCTCGGTGGTTGTCGCCGCCACCCAGGGCTTCGCCCAACCCCACGGCTTGACCCTGAACCTCAAGCGCCAGTCGTCCTGGGCCAACCTTCGAGACAAGCTGGTCAGCGGCGAACTCGATGCAGCCCACAGCCTCTACGGTCTGGTCTACGCCGTTCACTTGGGCATCGGTGGTGTGGCCGCGACCGATATGGCCGTGTTGATGGGCCTGAATCAGAACGGCCAGAGCATCAATCTGTCCCGCGGCTTGCAGGCGCTGGGAGTGACCAGTCCTGAGGCATTGGATCGGCACGTGCACCAAACTCGCTCAAAACTCACCTTCGCCCAGACTTTTCCAACCGGCACCCATGCCATGTGGCTGTATTACTGGCTCGCCAGCCAGGGCATTCACCCGCTGCAGGATGTCGACAGCGTGGTGGTGCCGCCGCCACAAATGGTCGCGCACCTGCAAGCAGGGCGCATCGACGGTTTATGTGTCGGTGAGCCCTGGTCCGCCAGCGCAGTGCAACAGGGTCTTGGTTTCACGATGGCGACCACCCAGACCCTCTGGCCCGATCACCCGGAAAAGGTCCTGGGCTGCACCCGCGCCTTCGTCGAGCAATACCCCAACACTGCCCGCGCGTTGGTGATGGCGATTCTGGAGGCCAGTCGCTTCATCGAAGAAAGCAGCGAAAATCGTCGCAGCACCGCGCAATTGCTCAGTGCAGCGCAATACCTCGATGCACCACTGGAATGCATCGAGCCGCGCCTGCTGGGCGACTATGCCGATGGTCTGGGCAATCGCTGGCAAGACCCGCACGCCCTGCGCTTCCATGGTGAAGGCGAGGTCAATCTGCCGCATCTGTCCGATGGCATGTGGTTCATGACCCAATTCCGTCGCTGGGGTTTGTTGCGCGACGACCCGGATTACCTGGCCGTGGCCCGTCAAGTCCAGCAACTAGACTTATATCGTGAAGCGGCCAGCGCTGTAGGTGTCGCGGCACTGGGTAAGGAGATGCGCAGCAGTCAGTTGATCGACGGCAAAATCTGGGACGGCTCGGACCCGGCCGGCTATGCCCGCAGTTTCAAACTGCACGCCCTGAGCGACAGCTCAACCCTTTTTGCCAGCCGCTGACAGGAGACCACGAACATGCTGCGTATCCTGCTGATCAACGACACTGCCAAAAAAGTCGGACGCCTGAAGGCCGCCCTGACCGAGGCCGGTTTCGAAGTGATCGATGAATCCGGCCTGACCATCGACTTGCCCGAACGCGTCGAAACGGTGCGTCCGGATGTGATCCTGATCGATACCGAGTCACCGGGGCGCGATGTCATGGAACAAGTGGTGCTGGTGACTCGCGACCAGCCCCGACCGATTGTGATGTTCACCGACGAGCACGACCCCGAGGTGATGCGACAGGCGATCAAGTCCGGGGTCAGTGCCTACATCGTCGAAGGCATTCACGCACAACGCCTGCAGCCGATTCTCGATGTGGCCATGGCGCGCTTCGAAAGCGACCAGGCCTTGCGTGCCCAGTTGCATGCCCGCGACCAGCAATTGGCCGAGCGCAAGCGCATCGAACTGGCCAAAGGGCTGCTGATGAAAATGAAGAATTGCAACGAGGAAGAGGCCTACACCCTGATGCGCCGCCAGGCGATGAGCCGACAGCAGAAGCTGATTCAAGTGGCGGAGCAGATCATTGCCATGAGCGAGTTGCTTGGCTGAAGTCCAGTGGTGAATGTTCTATTGCCTTCGCGAGCAAGCCCGCTCCCACAGGTTTTGTGGACACCCACTATCCATGTGGGAGCGGGCTTGCTCGCGAATGGCGGCGACTCGGTCTCTAACTGTTGGCACAAATCTCGCTAAGTAATCACCACAGGTAACCAACGGCGGTTGCCCCACCTACGACAAAGACGTCGCGCACCTCATTTGCCCCTGGCGAATCGGGTCGCGGCGTTTTTTCGTTT
Source organism: Pseudomonas sp. Pseusp16 (assembly GCF_047324915.1). Taxonomy (NCBI): domain Bacteria; kingdom Pseudomonadati; phylum Pseudomonadota; class Gammaproteobacteria; order Pseudomonadales; family Pseudomonadaceae; genus Pseudomonas; species Pseudomonas sp. Pseusp16. The sequence continues at coordinate 3,172,616 of NZ_CP168522.1, forward strand.
TGGCCCCACAGCACGGGGCCGGTGGTGCGGCCGTAACGGCGCCCCACCTGCAAGCTCATGACTCCTTCCGAGACTCTTCACAGCTGAGGTGCGCGATGAATTCAAGCTTCTGGAAATCTGGCCATACACCGACATTGTTCGCAGCCTTCCTCTATTTCGACCTGAGCTTCATGGTCTGGTATCTGCTCGGACCTCTGGCGGTACAGATCGCCGCCGACCTGCACCTGACAACGCAGCAACGCGGCCTGGTGGTGGCCACGCCCATTCTGGCCGGGGCGGTCTTGCGTTTTATCATGGGAATGCTGGCTGATCGCCTGTCGCCCAAAACAGCCGGCCTGATCGGTCAGGTCATTGTAATCTGCGCCCTGTTCGGCGCCTGGAAACTCGGTATCCACAGCTACGAGCAAGCGTTGCTGCTGGGGCTGTTCCTAGGCATGGCCGGCGCGTCTTTCGCCGTCGCCCTGCCCTTGGCATCGCAGTGGTATCCGCCGCAGCATCAAGGCAAGGCCATGGGCATCGCCGGTGCAGGGAACTCGGGTACGGTGTTCGCCGCATTGATCGCCCCGGTGCTGGCGGCGGCGTTTGGCTGGAGCAACGTGTTCGGCTTCGCCCTGATTCCGCTGATCCTGACCCTGATCGTCTTCGCCTGGCTGGCCAAAAACGCCCCCGAGCGGCCAAAAGCCAAATCCATGGCCGACTACTTCAAGGCCCTGGGCGATCGTGACAGCTGGTGGTTCATGTTTTTCTACAGCGTGACGTTCGGCGGCTTCATCGGCCTGGCCAGCGCCCTGCCCGGTTACTTCAACGACCAGTACGGCCTGAGCCCGGTCACTGCCGGCTACTACACCGCTGCCTGCGTGTTCGGTGGCAGCCTGATGCGCCCCTTGGGCGGTGCGCTGGCTGACCGTTTCGGCGGTATTCGGACCTTGCTGGCGATGTACACCGTCGCGGCAATCTGCATTACCGCTGTAGGTTTCAACCTGCCGAACTCCTACGCCGCACTGGCGCTTTTCGTCTGCACCATGCTCGGTTTGGGTGCCGGTAATGGCGCGGTATTCCAGTTGGTGCCGCAGCGTTTTCGTCGGGAAATCGGCGTGATGACCGGCCTGATCGGCATGGCTGGCGGCATCGGTGGTTTTGCACTCGCGGCCGGCATGGGCGCGATCAAGCAAAGCACCGGCAGCTATCAACTGGCGCTGTGGTTGTTCGCCAGCCTCGGCGTGCTGGCCTGGTTCGGCCTGCACGGCGTGAAACGCCGCTGGAGAACCACCTGGGGTTCGGCCGCCGTGACAGCTGCGCGGGTCTGAGGTCGCGATGAGCCTGCAACTGAGTTTCGCCGAAGCCAGCGCCATCGGTCCCCGCGAGGAAAACCAGGATGCCTTGCGCCTGGTCACGCCGGCTCCTGCGCTGGCGGCGAGCAAAGGCTACCTGTTCGCCATCGCCGACGGTGTCAGCCAGTGCGCCGATGGCGGTCTGGCTGCCCGTTCGACGTTGCAGGCGCTGGCGCTGGATTACTACGCCACGCCGGAAACCTGGAGCGTCGCCCAGGCACTTGACCGTCTGCTGTTGGCACAAAACCGCTGGTTGCAGGCCAACGGCGGCGGACAACCGCTGCTGACCACCCTCAGTGCGCTGGTCCTGCGCGGTCGGCGTTTTACCCTGGCCCATGTCGGTGATTGTCGGGTGTATCGCTGGCACGCCGATCGATTGCAGCGAATCAGCGAGGATCACGTCTGGGACCAGCCGGGCATGCAACATGTGCTGAAACGGGCGCTGGGCCTCGATCAACATCTGGTGCTGGATTTTCTTGACGGTGAGTTGCGCCCCGATGAAAGTTTCGTCCTGCTCAGCGATGGCATCTGGGCCGTCCTGGGCGATACCGCCATTGCGGCGATCCTGCGTGATCAACCGGACTTGAAAAGCGCTGCGCAAACCCTGGTCAATGCCGCACACCTGGCGGGCAGCCAGGACAATGCCAGCGCTTTACTGGTGCGGATTGATGCCCTCGGTGAAGCAAGCATTGGCGATGCGTTGATTCACTTGCAGCAATGGCCACTGCCGCCAGCCTTGAAACCGGGTCAGGCGTTCGAGGGCTGGCAAGTCGAGGGGATCGTCGCCCAGAGCCAGCAATCACTGCTTTATCGCGTTCGCGACAATCAGCAACAACCCTGGCTGCTGAAAACGCTGCCGGGGCGCCTGCACGACGATCACCAGGCTGGGCAAGCACTGCTGTCGGAAGAGTGGTTTCTCAAACGCGTGGCCGGTCGACATTTTCCTGAAGTCCATGCCGCCAGTCAGCGTCAGCATTTGTACTACGTGATGCGTGAATATTCGGGCGCTACCCTGGCGCAACGGTATGAGCAAAGCGGACCGTTGCCGCTGCCCCAGTGGCAAGACATCGCCGAACGCTTGTTGCGAGCGGTCGGCCTGTTGCATCGACGGCAGATTCTGCATCGCGATATCAAACCGGAAAACCTGTTACTGGGGCACGATGGTGAGCTGCGCCTGCTGGATTTCGGCCTCGCCTACTGCCCCGGTCTCTCGCAAGATCTACCCTGGGCCCTGCCGGGTACACCCAGTTACATCGCGCCAGAAGCCTTTCGCGGCGAAATGCCGACGCCACAGCAGGACTTGTACGCCGTCGGTGTGACCTTGTATTTCCTGCTCACCGGGCACTATCCCTATGGCGAAATCGAAGCGTTCCAGCGCCCCAGGTTTGGCATCCCGGTCAACGCCAGCCGCTACCGGCCCGACTTGCCGGACTGGATCGCCCATAACCTGGAGCGCGCCGTGGCGGTGGCCCCCGATCAACGCTTCGAAACGGCGGAAGAATGGCTGCTGCTGATCGAACAGGGCGAACGCCGCAGTTTGAATGTGCGCCCCAAGCCGTTGCTGGAACGCGAGCCACTGAAAGTCTGGCGGACATTGGCGCTGGTATCGCTGTTGCTCAATCTGGTGCTGCTGGTGGTTGCGCTCCATTAGCGGGCAGCGCGCTTTGAATCGGTGCATTCCCTCACGATTCTGTCCCTATGAAGAGGATGAACGCCAATAAACACGGGACCTGAGCGACTTGGCACAACCGCTGCATTACCTCTTTCAACAGACATAAAGCGCAGGCTTCAACGACGAAGGCTGCACTTCCCGAGAGAACGGGACCAGGACAAAGGTGTCCTCGCCAGGTAACTGGCGGGACGCCTTTTTTTGTTTGCGCAAAATTTGTCGAGCATGGCCTGAACCCTGATGAGGCAGGCCTGAGCTCCCCGGAGAACCTGATGAAAAAACTAAAACTGGTGATGATCGGCAACGGCATGGCCGGGGTCCGGACCCTGGAAGAACTGCTCAAACTGAGCACAGAGCTGTACGACATCACGGTCTTCGGCGCCGAACCGCACACCAACTACAACCGCATCCTGCTGTCGCCGGTGCTGGCGGGCGAACAGACCTTCGAAGAGATCGTGCTCAACGACCTGAGCTGGTACCTGGACAACAACATCAAACTGCTGCTCAACCGCAAAGTGGTGGAGATCGACCGGGTCAGGCGCCGGGTCATTGCCGAAGACGGCAGCGAAGCCGAATACGATCGCCTGCTGATCGCCACCGGCTCGACACCTTTCATCCTGCCCATTCCCGGCAACACCCTTGAGGGCGTGATCGGCTACCGCGACATCGCCGACACCCAGGCCATGATCGACACCGCGAAAACCCACCGGCACGCCGTGGTGATCGGTGGCGGTCTGCTCGGCCTGGAGGCCGCCAACGGCCTGATGCTGCGGGGCATGCACGTCACCGTGGTACACATCGGCGAGTGGTTGATGGAGCGGCAACTGGACAAGACCAGCGGCCAATTACTGCAAACCGCCCTGGAGGCTCGTGGCCTGCACTTTCGCCTGTGCGAACAGACCCAGGCCTTGCACGACGCGGGCAACGGCCGGGTCGGTTCGGTGCAATTCAAGAACGGCGACATCATCCCCGCGGATCTGGTAGTGATGGCCGCCGGCATTCGCCCCAATACCGAACTGGCGGAGAAATCCGGCATTCCGTGCAACCGCGGGATTCTGGTCAACGACACCCTGCAAACCTACGACCCGCGGATCTATGCCATCGGTGAGTGCGCCAGTCATCGCGGCATCGCCTATGGTTTGGTGGCGCCACTGTTCGAACAGGCCAAGGTCTGCGCCAACCACCTCGCGCAACTCGGTTTTGCCACCTACAAGGGCTCGGTGACCTCAACCAAACTGAAGGTCACCGGCATCGACCTGTTTTCCGCCGGCGACTTCATGGGTGGTGAAGGCACCGAGACCATTACCCTCTCGGACCCGATCGGCGGGGTCTACAAAAAACTGGTGATCAAGGATGACGTGCTGGTCGGCGCCTGCCTGTACGGCGACACGGCAGATGGCGGCTGGTATTTCCGGCAGATCCGTGAAAACCATGCCATCAGTGAGATCCGCGATCACTTGATGTTCGGTGAAAATGCACTCGGCGACGTAGGACACCAGGGCCAGGACAAAGCCATGAGCATGGCCGACAGTGCCGAGGTCTGCGGCTGCAACGGCGTGTGCAAAGGCACCATCGTCAAGGCGATCCAGGAGCACGGGCTGTTCAGTGTCGACGAAGTCAAGAAACACACCAAGGCGGCCAGCTCCTGCGGTTCATGCGCGGGTTTGGTGGAGCAGATCCTGATCAACACCGTGGGCGGCGCCGCCGACGTCAAGCCGAAAAGCGAAAAGGCCATCTGCGGCTGCAGCGATCTCAACCACGGACAGATCCGCCAGGCCATTCGCGAGCAGCACCTGCTGACCATCGCCGGCACCATGAGCTACCTGAACTGGCGCACACCCAATGGTTGCGCCACTTGCCGGCCGGCACTCAATTACTACCTGATTTCCACCTGGCCGGGGGAAGCCAGGGACGATCCGCAATCGCGCCTGATCAACGAAAGAGCTCACGCCAACATCCAGAAAGACGGCACTTACTCTGTCGTCCCGCGGATGTGGGGCGGTGTGACCAATCCTTCGGAACTGCGGCGCATTGCCGACGTTGCCGACAAGTACAACGTGCCGATGGTCAAGGTCACCGGTGGCCAGCGCATCGACTTGCTGGGCATCCGCAAGCAAGACCTGCCAGGGGTATGGAAAGACCTGGACATGCCGTCCGGCCACGCCTACGGCAAATCCATCCGCACGGTGAAAACCTGCGTCGGCAGTGAGTTCTGCCGTTTCGGCACGCAGAACTCCACACAGTTGGGTATCGAGCTGGAACATGACCTGTTCAACATGTGGTCACCGCACAAGGTGAAACTGGCTGTCTCCGGTTGCCCGCGCAACTGCTCGGAAGCCGGCATCAAGGATGTAGGAATCATCGGCGTGGACTCCGGCTGGGAGATGTACATCGGCGGCAACGGCGGGATCAAGACCGAAGTCGCGGAATTCTTCGTCAAACTGAAAACCGCCGAGGAAGTCCGCGAATACAACGGTGCATTCCTGCAGCTCTATCGCGAAGAAGCCTTTTATCTCGAACGCACCGTGCACTACCTGCAGCGGGTCGGCATGGACCATATCAAGAAAGCCGTGCTTGAGGACCCGGAGCGTCGCAAGGCGCTCAACGATCGCCTGCAATTCTCGCTGTCGTTCGAACAGGACCCGTGGAAGGAACGCCTGGAACAGCCACAGCTGAAAAAAGAATTCGACGTCATCCCCGTGAAAAACCTGGAGGTGCTGGCATGAACTGGCTGGATATCTGCGCACTGGATGAAATCAATGCCCTGGGCTCGCGGATCGTCGCCGGCCCAAAGGGAGACATCGCGATTTTTCGTACCAGCGACGACGAAGTGTTCGCCCTCGATGACCGCTGCCCGCACAAGGGCGGCCCGCTGTCCCAAGGCCTGATCTACGGCAAACGAGTGGCCTGCCCGCTGCACAACTGGCAAATCGATCTGCAAAGCGGCGAAGCCCTGGCCCCGGACGTCGGCTGCGCCCACCACCACCCGGCACGGGTCGAAAATGGCCGAGTGATGCTGGCCTTGCGGGACGCAGGCTGATGGACCGCCAGATCACCGCGTCCACCTGCTGTTACTGCGGGGTCGGCTGCGGGGTGCTGATCGAGCACGACGGCGAGCGCATCCTCGGCGTCAGCGGCGATCCGGCACACCCGGCCAATTTCGGCAAACTGTGCAGCAAGGGCTCGACCCTGCACCTGACCGGGGACGTGACGGCGCGGGCGCTGTATCCCGAACTGCGCCTGGGCAAAGGCCTTGCCCGCCACCGCACCGACTGGGATACCGCCCTCGATCACGCCGCCAGCGTTTTTGCCGCGACCATAACCGAACATGGCCCGGACAGCGTGGCGTTCTACATTTCCGGGCAACTGTTGACCGAGGACTACTACACCTTCAACAAGCTGGCGCGTGCCCTGGTGGGTACCAACAACATCGACAGCAATTCGCGGCTGTGCATGTCCTCGGCGGTGGTCGGCTACAAACGCAGCCTGGGTGCCGACGCCCCGCCCTGCAGCTACGAAGACCTGGAGTTGAGCGATTGCGTGATGATCGTCGGCAGCAACATGGCCTACGCCCATCCGGTGCTGTTTCGTCGGCTGGAAGAAGCCAAATCCCGCCGGCCGCAGATGAAAGTCATCGTCATTGACCCACGTCGTACAGATACCTGCGATTTGGCTGACCTGCACCTGGCGATCTTGCCTGGCACCGATGTCGCCCTGTTCCATGGGATTTTGCATCTGCTGCTGTGGGAAGACTGGATTGATCGTGACTTCATCAGGGACCACACCGAAGGTCTGGCTGAGCTGAAAAGCCTGGTGCGTGACTACACGCCGCAAATGGTTTCGCAGCTCTGCGGAATCAGCGTCGAGCAATTGCAGCAATGTGCCGAGTGGGTCGGTACATCACCAAGCTTTCTGTCGCTGTGGTGCATGGGGCTTAATCAGTCCACCGCAGGCAGCGCGAAAAACAGTGCACTGATCAATCTGCACCTGGCCACCGGGCAAATTGGCCGCCCGGGTGCCGGCCCTTTCTCGTTGACCGGTCAGCCTAATGCCATGGGCGGGCGGGAAACCGGTAGCCTGTCTAACCTGCTGCCGGGCCATCGTGACGCCGCCAACGCTGAGCACCGTGCCGACGTGGCCGCTTACTGGGGCGTTGATCAACTGCCTGAAAACCCGGGGCTGACTGCCATCGAGTTGTTTGAGCAGGTGGCCAGCGGCAAGATCAAAGCCTTGTGGATCGCCTGCACCAACCCCGCGCAGTCTCTTCCCGATCAGACTGCCGTGCGCGCGGCACTGGAAGCCTGTCCATTCGTGGTCTTGCAGGAGGCCTTTCGCACCACTGAAACCGCCAGGTTTGCCGACCTGTTGTTGCCCGCCGCCAGCTGGGGCGAAAAGGACGGCATGGTGACCAACTCCGAACGGCGTATTTCCCATGTCCGCCGCGCGATCGTCGCACCGGGTGAAGCACGTCCGGACTGGGCGATCACGGTGGATTTCGCACAGCGCCTGGAGAAACATCTGCGTCCGGAAGCGACCAGCCTGTTTGCCTTTGAAACCCCGGCGCAGGTCTTCGACGAATACAAACAACTGACGCGTGGTCGGGATCTGGACTTGTCCGGGATCAGCCACGGGTTGCTCGACAAAATCGGCCCGCAACAATGGCCCTTTCCTACGGGGTCCAGCGCAGGCACCGCCCGCCTCTATCTCGACGGCATTTTCCCGACTTCCAGCGGACGCGCACAGTTCGTGGCCGATCCGTATCGTGCCGCCAAAGAGCAACGCGATGCACGCTTCCCGCTGACCCTGATCACCGGCCGCCTGCGTGATCAATGGCACGGCATGAGCCGCACCGGCACCGCCGCGCAGTTGTTCGGTCATGTCAGTGAAGCCGTGTTGAGCCTGCACCCGGATGAGCTGCGCCGGCATCGCCTGCAAACAGGCGATTTGATCAGCCTGAAAAGCCGCCGCGGCGCGGTGATCATGCCGGTCGCCAGTGACGACAGTGTGCGTCCGGGCCAAGCCTTCTTGCCGATGCATTTTGGTGACCGTTTTCTCAAGGGGGGCGTGAACAGCCTCACCCTGCCCGCCTTCGACCCTTTGTCGAAACAACCGGAGCTCAAACACAGCGGCGTGCGCCTGGAACCGGTGCAATTGCCTTGGCACCTTTTCGCGCTGATAGAGGGCGATGTCCAACAACATTTTGAGACTCTACGCCCTCTCTGCGAGGCGTTTTCCTACGTCAGCCTCAGCCTGACCGGTCGCGAGCGCCCTGCACTGCTGATACGCGCTGCCAGCGCCATGGCGCCAGATCCGCAACTGCTGCGCGATATCGATCAATGCCTGGGGCTAAACGATGGACCGGTCCTGGCCTACGACGATCCACGACGCTCCATCGGTAAACGCGTGCGGATCGAGAACGGCCGGATCACCGCGATCCGCTTGGCGGGTGAAACCCTCGCCCGGCACTGGCTGCAAAACCTCTGGCTTGAAGGTCGCGCCGATGAACAGCTACGGCGCTGGCTGCTGGCGCCACTGAGTGCCCCACCGGGCCAGGTCGACGCTGAAGAGATCGGCAACAAAACCCTGTGCAACTGCAAAAACGTCAGCCAGAACGCGGTCTGCGCCGGCATCCGCCGCGGCCTGGACTTGCAGGGCTTGAAACAAGAATTGGGTTGCGGCACGCAATGCGGCTCCTGCGTCCCGGAAATCAAGCGTTTGCTGGCCGCCACAGCGCAGCCGCAAGCCGCCATCTCGTGAGGAAAACACTATGAGTGCAAAAGTCTGGCTGGTGGGTGCAGGTCCCGGCGATCCCGAGTTACTGACCCTCAAAGCTGTTCGGGCGTTGAGGGAAGCGGATGTGGTGCTGATCGACGATCTGGTCAACGACGCGGTGCTGGAACATTGCCCCGATGCACGGATTATTCCGGTGGGTAAGCGCGGTGGCTGTCGTTCAACGCCGCAAGCCTTTATCCATCGCCTGATGCTGCGTTATGCCCGCCAGGGAAAATGCGTGGTGAGACTCAAGGGGGGCGACCCGTGCATCTTCGGGCGTGGCGGTGAAGAAGCGCAGTGGCTACGCGAGCGTGGCATCGAGACCGAATTGGTCAACGGCATCACTGCCGGGCTGGCAGGCGCGACGCAATGCGATATTCCATTGACCTTGCGCGGCGTGGCACGCGGGGTGACGCTGGTGACCGCCCACACTCAGGATGACAGCAGCCTGAACTGGCAAGCGCTGGCCCAAGGTGGCACGACACTGGTGATCTACATGGGGGTGGCAAAGCTCAGCGAAATCCGTGAGCAATTGCTGGCGGGGGCAATGGCCGCAGACACGCCGGTTGCGATGATTGAAAACGCGTCGTTGCCGCATCAACGGGAATGTCGAAGCAGCCTGATGGCAATGGAGGAAGATGCCTGTGCCTTCGAGTTGAAAAGCCCGGCAATCCTGGTGATCGGCGCAGTCGCAGCTAACGCCATCCCCTCCTGTGGGAGCGAGCCTGCTCGCGAAGAGGCTCCATTCGTCGACATCAATGCTGGACTTCAACGCGCCTGACGCGTCCTTCCTCACCAAATCGCAGGCAAAGAAAAGCCCGGCCTGAGCCGGGCTTTTCTCAGAGCTGCGCGCTAATTACTTAGCGTGAGCTTCAACCTGCGCTTCTACGCGACGGTTAACAGCGCGACCAGCTTCAGTTTTGTTGTCAGCAACAGGGCGGGATTCGCCGTAGCCAACGGACTGAACGCGGGACGACTCAACACCGTACTGGTTGGTCAGAACTTGCTTAACGGCGTTTGCACGACGCTCGGACAGTTTCTGGTTGTAAGCGTCAGGACCGACGTTGTCAGTGTGACCTTCAACAGTAGTGGTGGTCGATGGGTACTGCTTCATGAAGTCAGCCAGGTTCTTGATGTCGCCGTAGCTGTTTGGCTTGACTACCGACTTGTCGAAGTCGAACTTCACGTCCAGCTCTACACGAACGACTTCAGCAACAGCCGGGCAGCCATCAGCGTCAACAGTTACGTTGGCCGGGGTGTCCGGGCACTTGTCGACATTGTCGCAAACGCCATCGTTGTCGCTGTCGGAGCAGACTTCTGGTGCTGGAACCGGAGCAGCAGCAGGCTTGTTGCCGCCACCGAAGTTCACACCCAGACCTACGGACGGGATGTAGTCCCAACGGCCGTTGTCCAGTTTGTAGTCAGCTTCTACGCCAGCACGAGCGTAGACGTTTTCGAGGAAGTAGTACTTCAGGCCAGCGCCAGCAGTCAGGAAAGTCGACTGGTCACGACCGGTGTGGCCGTCAGCGGCTACGTTGGTCATGCTGCCGTGCTTGACACCACCTTGAACGTAAGGACGCAGAGCGTCGCCAGCGTTGTTGAAGTGGTACTGAGCGTTCAGACCGAACTGGTCGCCTTCGATTTTCTGATTACCAGTACCGTTGTTCGAACGGGTGTGGTCGTCATTGTTGTAGGTCAAGTTCAACGATACGTCGTCGGTCAAGAAGTAACCGATGGAGGCGCCAGGAGTGTAGCCGTCTTCAACGTTGTTAACGCTGTCGTTGTACTTCTTCCCGTAGTTGAGCTCGCCTTCAACTGCGCCTTGGCCTTGTGCCAGTGCGCCGAACGAAGTAGCGGCAATAAGAGTACCAATGGCCAAGCCCAAGGTGTTTTTCAGTTTCATCCGTTAAATCCCCATCTGGTGATTGTGAAGCAGTCCCGCAAACCGGGGGACAACTCGGCGGCAAGTCTAACAGAACTTGCCTACACGTAAGAGATATTTGCGCTGAACTAAGTTTCAGCAATGCCTGCAAATTTCTCACGCAATTTATCCAGAGCGCGTTTGTACCGCATTTTTGTTGCACTCAAACCCATATGCATGATGTCTGCGATCTCCTGAAACTCCAGCTCTGCGACAAAACGTAGCACCAGAATTTCGCGGTCAATCGGATTCACATACACCAGCCAGCGATCAAGTCCACCCTTTTCCTCAGGTTTCGGCGCCTTTTCTTCGGACGCTTCCTCGAGGGGGTCAAGACTCAATGCGTCCATCAAGCGACGCTTTCGCCGTTCCTTCCGATACTGTGTGATGCACTCGTTGTACGTGATGCTATATAGCCACGTCTTGAACTTCGATTTACCTTCGAAGTTCTTCAGGCCATACAGCACCTTCAACATGACCTCCTGACAGACATCGTCTGCATCACGATCGTTCCCGAGATATCGCGCACACACATTAAATAATGTTCGCTGGTAACGCCGCATCAGTTCTTCATAGGCGCGTGTTACGTGAAACAGCTCGGTATGCGAGCGCGCGACCAACTCCTCATCAGAGAGCTCGCGGGGGTCGTAGCGCATGGATAACGATTGGGCTTTATTCAAAACAAGTCGGGCCGACAGTCAGGTCAATGTCCGCCGCAGCCAGCATCAGCGGGCATTTTGCGGCGGCATACATTAGCAGGGTTTGCCGGGTTAGCGGCTACTCACATGCTGCTCAAGGAGGATCCGATTGGAAAGAGAGACTAGCTCACCCTCATCGGTCAGCAATGTGGTTTTAACCGTGCCGATCTCTTCGATCTGGCCTTCGACCTCGCCAACACGCACTTGTTGCCCAACCTGGTACAGCTCACGCACGTAGATACCCGCAAGGATCTGGCCGGCAATTTCCCGGCTTCCCAAGCCCATGGCCAGCGCTACCGCCAGACCAACGGTTATCAAAACGATCACGATCACATGGTTCAGCAGGTCGGTCTTGACCTCCAACTGGCTGATCGCAACCGAAATACTGATGATGATCACCAGGCCCTGGGCAATTCGTCCAAGCCCTGCAGCATAGTCCAGGCCTACGCCTTCTGCCGCTCCACGCACCAGCCCGTTGGCCAGTTGCGCCAGTAAAACGCCTACCAGCAACACCAGCGCCGCGCCGAAAACCTTCGGTACATACAACGCAAGCATATCCAGCGTAGCTGAAACTCGTTCAAGCCCAAGAGATTCTGCGGCAGAAACCAGAAAAATCAGCAGGACGAACCAATAGACGATCTTGCCGATCAGGGTCGAAATGGGAACCTGCAATCCGGCGCGGGACAGCAGCTTGGTCAGACCGGTGCCACCCATCAAGCGATCAAGGCCCAATTTGGCGAGCAATTTGGAAAGCAGGGTGTCCAGCAGCTTGGCCACGACGAAACCCAACAGCAGCACGACCAGTGCGCCGAACAGGTTCGGAATGAAGTTCGCAACCTTGGTCCACAACGCAGTCATTGCAGTGACGAGGCTCTGGGTCCAGAGATCAAGTTCCATATTCAATCAGCCTTATCAGCAGTGCGAGCGGTAGGTTTGCGAAGACGGGACACTGGCGCGACATGGGCCGAGCCGTTGTTCAGGGCGATCATCAGGGCGGGCAGCCAGCGGCCAAGCAGGCTGAACAGATCGCCTGCGCCGACCTGGCGGTTGGCGGTTTTGAGTACTCGCCCAAGGCACGCATCGTCGTCCCGGGTGGACGGTGAGGCGTTGAGCATGTCGCGCAAAGACTGTTCAAACGGATCGTGCATACGCACCTCTCGTGATGTCTGTGGAAGACGCGGTGAGTTTTGATCGGGTCACATGGTTTCCCTCAGACCCAGCGCAAACGTCGGAACAACCACCACTGCCCCAGCGCCACCGAAACCATCATCAGGCAGGCGATCAGAAAGCCATAAGGGCTGGCAGAGAATGGAATTCCACCGACGTTGATCCCCAGAAGCCCGGTCAGAAAACTCATCGGCAAAAAGATCCCGGTGATGACGCCAAAGCGATACATCGTGCGATTCATGCGCACGCTCAACCGACGGTCTTCCGCTTCCAGAACCAGCCCCACCCGCTCCCGGGTCAATTCCAGCTCTTCGAGGTAGCGGGTCAGGCTGTTGTTCAATTCGTTCCAGTAATCACCATCGTCCTCGACGAACCAGGGCAACTTGATCCGGGTCAACTGCCCGAAAATATCCCGCTGCGGAGCAAGAAAACGCTTCAACGCGGCGGCCCTGCGGCGGATCTGCAATACAGCACCGTGTTCCGGCGCATACCGTTCGTCGGCATCCAGCTTTTCTTCTTCCTCATCGACCACTTCCGAGAGGTCGCTGACCAGATCCTGCACCTTGTTGGTGAGGTACTGCGCCATGTACAGGATGAGTTCGGAGGCTGTTTTCGGCCCTTTGCCGTCGGCCAATTGCACCAGCAACTCTTCAGTGGCGCGCAATGGACGCAAACGCAGGGAAATGACCCGCTGGGCAGAACCGAAGATCCGCACCGACACCATGTCTTCCGGCTCGGCACCGGGGTTCAGATTGACCCCGCGCAAAAATAGCAGCAGTTCGCTGTCGGAAAGCTGTAAAAGTCGCGGACGGGTGTTTTCTTCGAGCAACAGGTCACAGCTGAATTCGCTCAGACCACTGGATTTGCGTAACCAGGTCCGGGTTTGCGGATGACTGCGATCCCAGTGCAGCCACAGGCTTTCATGCGCCTGCAGCTGCAAGTCATCAAGTTCAGTCCGGGCAATCGAACGCGCGCCGCCTCTACCGTCCAGCACCAGGGCATGCACCAGCCCCCATTGCGCGTTTTCTTCCTCGAACATCCGCACTCCTCTGATCTGCAGCCGTTTTTATTCAGGCATTTTCAGCGGGCTGGGCGAGATGATCACGCCGTTGTTGTCCGCATAGATGTAATGGCCCGGATGGAAGGTCACGCCAGCGAAGGTCACGGCAACGTTGAGATCACCGATCCCGCGCTTGTCGGTTTTCATCGGGTGGCTGGCCAGCGCCTGGACCCCCAGGTCGGTTTGCGCAATGACGTCGACGTCACGGATGCAACCGTAGATCACCAGGCCTTCCCAGCCATTATTGGCCGCTTTCTCGGCGAGCATGTCGCCCAGCAGCGCGCGGCGCAGGGAGCCCCCGCCATCGACCACCAGAACCTTGCCATTGCCCTTGAGCTCGACCTGCTCCTTGACCAGCGAGTTGTCTTCGAAACACTTGATGGTCACGATTTCGCCACCGAAAGAATCACGGCCGCCGAAATTGCTGAACATCGGTTCCAGCACCTGCACCAGTTCCGGATAGGCATCGCACAGGTCAGGCGTGAGGTAATGGATCATCGAGAAACTCCTGTAAAGAGGAAGACAGCACGAACATCAGTGATGGCTCAGTCACGGAAAGTGACCAGAACAGCTCAATGCGTCATATCTTAGCCGCAAGCCGACCAGAGCGAAATGCCCTTGTTAGAGCATCAGGTTCAAACCGCCGCGGCCAAATCCCCTTGCTCTCCCAACAACGGCGTCTGCTGATCCGCCAGCCAGCGAACCACCAAAGGCCAGACTTCAGCCTGGGCAGGTTTGCTGACAAGCATTTCAACATGGCCGAAATTATCGACAAAACCCTGGTCACGACCCAGATTGATAAATTGCTTGTGCTCGGAACCGAACTGCTCGAACAGTTTGCGACAAGCCCACGCGGGATCCTGATGATCACCCGCTGCGCTCACGGCAAGCACCGGTAACTTGACCTCGGCCAAACCGTCCCACCAGTTTTTATCGGCATCGCCGAAGCGCCCGAACAGACCGTACCAACGCATGCTTTCCAGGGCCAGGCCGATAGGCTCGTCCTCCGGACCGCGCTTGAGCCTTGATCCGGACAACTGGGCAAAACGTTTGAGAATGAAGCGACCGCTCCACTCCACCGGCGGAATCTTCAATGGCCAGTAGGTGCGACTGACCTGGGCGCCAAAAAACGCCGCCGAAGCCACGACTGGCTCACCGATGTACTCGCCGCCCAGCGCCGCTGCCAGTGTAATGCCGCCCAGCGAGTGACCGATCCAGTGCGGGACCTGCCCGCTCTGTTCGCGCACGAACGCGCCAATGGCCGGCAAGTCATAGCGAGCGTAGTCAGCGACACGGTTCTTGCGATAGTCGTGGTTGCGCTGGGACAGGCCGTGACCGCGCATTTCCGGAATCCAGACGTCGAACCCCAACCGGGCCAGATAAGCGCCCAACCCCAGGCCCTTGGGAGAAAACCAGAACCGGCGATTGGAAAAACTGCCGTGCAGCAGGATCACCGGCACACCGCGGGAAGACGGCTCATCGGCCAAGCCGAGACGCGTCACAGCCAGCTCGACGGTGAAGTCAGGGCTGTTGCCGGGCTTCAAACGATACACATCTTCGCTCAGATCACCGCGCCGTTCGGCGCTGATCAGGGCGACAGGAAATAGGTTGCTGCTGCTTTGCATAATCTCTTGCACAAAAAAGGGCGGCATCCTACAGGAGCCCGCCCTACTTGAATCTCAAAAAGACCGCTCCCTGTAGGAGCGAGCCCTGCTCGCGAAGAACCTCAGGACACCACGTTTATCCAGGATAAACGCGTTATCGTTGAAGTCCATCGCGAGCAAGCTCGCTCCTACAGAGAGAGCGGCCCGTTTTCACACGATCAAGCCGAAGCCTGACCCTCAGCCAGGAAGAACCAGGTTTCCAGCACGGAGTCCGGGTTCAACGACACGCTTTCGATGCCCTGTTCCATCAGCCACTTGGCCAGGTCCGGGTGGTCCGAAGGGCCCTGACCGCAGATGCCGATGTATTTGCCGGCCTTGTTGCACGCGGCAATGGCATTGGCCAGCAGCTTCTTGACCGCCGGATTTCGCTCATCGAACAGGTGCGCAATGATCCCGGAGTCACGGTCCAGGCCCAGGGTCAACTGGGTCAGGTCGTTGGAGCCGATGGAGAAACCGTCGAAGAATTCAAGGAATTCTTCCGCCAGGATGGCGTTGGACGGCAGTTCGCACATCATGATCACGCGCAGACCGTTCTGGCCACGGGCCAGACCGTTTTCCGCCAGCAGATCGACCACCTGGCTCGCTTCGCCCAGGGTACGGACGAACGGCACCATGATTTCGACGTTGGTCAGGCCCATCTCGTTGCGCACACGCTTCAGAGCGCGGCACTCGAGCTCGAAGCAGTCGCGGAACGATTCGCTGATGTAACGCGACGCACCGCGGAAGCCCAGCATCGGGTTCTCTTCTTCCGGCTCGTACAGCTTGCCGCCGATCAGGTTGGCGTATTCGTTGGACTTGAAGTCCGACAGGCGCACGATGACTTTCTTCGGCCAGAACGCAGCCGCCAGGGTGCTGATGCCTTCGACCAGTTTCTCGACGTAGAAGCCTACCGGATCGTTGTAGCCGGCGATGCGCTTGTCGACGCTTTCCTTGATGTCCAGCGGCAGGCCGTCGTAGTTCAGCAGTGCCTTGGGGTGCACGCCGATCATGCGGTTGATGATGAACTCCAGGCGAGCCAGGCCCACACCGGCGTTCGGCAGCTGTGCGAAGTCGAAGGCGCGGTCGGGGTTGCCGACGTTCATCATGATCTTGAACGGCAGCTCAGGCATGGCGTCAACGGAGTTCTTCTTGATGTCGAAGCCCAGTTCGCCTTCGAAGATGAAACCGGTGTCGCCTTCAGCGCAGGAAACGGTCACGCCCTGGCCGTCTTTCAACAGCTGGGTGGCGTTGCCACAACCGACTACGGCCGGGATACCCAGCTCACGGGCGATGATCGCCGCGTGGCAGGTACGGCCGCCACGGTTGGTGACGATGGCGCTGGCACGCTTCATGACCGGCTCCCAGTCCGGGTCGGTCATGTCGGACACCAGTACGTCGCCTGGCTGGACCTTGTCCATCTCGGACACGTCCTTGATGATGCGCACCTTGCCGGCGCCGATGCGCTGGCCGATGGCGCGACCTTCCACCAGCACGGTGCCGGTTTCTTTCAACAGGTAACGTTCCATGACGTTGGCCTGGGTGCGGCTTTTCACGGTTTCCGGACGGGCCTGCACGATGTACAGCTTGCCGTCGTCACCGTCCTTGGCCCATTCGATGTCCATCGGGCACTGGTAGTGCTTCTCGATGATCATCGCCTGCTTGGCCAGCTCGCTGACTTCGGCGTCGGTCAGGCAGAAACGTGCGCGCTCGGCCTTGTCCACGTCGACGGTCTTGACCGAACGACCGGCCTTGGCCTCGTCGCCGTAGATCATCTTGATGGCCTTGCTGCCCAGGTTGCGGCGCAGGATCGCCGGGCGACCGGCGGCCAGTGTGCCTTTGTGGACGTAGAATTCATCCGGGTTCACCGCGCCTTGCACGACGGTTTCACCCAGGCCGTAGGCGCCGGTGATGAACACCACGTCACGGAAACCCGATTCGGTATCGAGGGTGAACATCACGCCGGCGGTGCCGGTTTCGGAGCGGACCATGCGCTGTACGCCGGCCGACAGGGCTACCAACTTGTGGTCGAAGCCCTGGTGCACGCGATAGGAAATCGCGCGATCGTTGAAAAGGGAGGCAAATACTTCCTTGGCGGCGCGAATGACGTTTTCGACACCACGGATGTTCAGGAAGGTTTCCTGCTGACCGGCGAAGGATGCGTCCGGCAGGTCTTCGGCGGTAGCGGAAGAACGCACGGCCACGGCCACGTCAGGATTGCCGGCGGACAGCGCTGCGAACGCGGTGCGGATTTCGGTATTCAGCTTTTCAGGGAACTCGGCTTCCATGATCCATTGACGGATCTGGGCACCGGTCTTGGCCAGGGCATTCACGTCGTCGACATCCAGTGCATCGAGGGCATCGTGAATCTGCTGATTCAAGCCGCTCAGTTCCAGGAAATCACGATAAGCCTGAGCGGTCGTGGCAAAGCCACCGGGCACCGATACACCGGCACCTGCCAGGTTGCTGATCATCTCGCCCAGGGATGCGTTCTTGCCCCCCACATGCTCAACATCGTGTTTGCCGAGCTTATCGAGGGAAACTACGTACTCTACCAAGGTGATCTCTCCACTAACTGTGTTGGAAAAGCTCAGAAACCGGCTGCTCTATGGAGCGTTTGCCAGCTATATGGCCTGGACCTGGAAAATAAGTGAGAATGCGGGCCATTGGCGGCCGGCAAATCGCGCCTATCATATCCAAGATTCGTCACTAGCTTAAGGCCCAAGGTGCAAATGAAACGATCTGCTTTCTTTATCTCCGATGGTACCGGCATTACCGCCGAAACCCTGGGTCAAAGCCTTCTGGCGCAGTTCGAAAACATTACCTTCAGCAAAGTCACGCGGCCGTATATCGACAACGTGGACAAAGCGCGGGCCATGGTACAACAAATCAACAAGGCCGCCGAAACCGACGGCTTCCGTCCGATCATCTTCGACACAATTGTCAATCAGGACATTCGTGAGATTCTCGCAACCTCGAATGGTTTCATGATCGACATCTTCTCGACGTTCCTGGCACCGCTTGAACAGGAACTGACCGAGCATTCTTCCTATACCGTGGGCAAGTCCCACTCCATCGGCGCCAACACCAATTACATGGAGCGTATCGAGGCCGTAAACTTCGCCCTCGACAACGACGACGGCGCCCGCACGCACTATTACGACAAGGCCGACCTGATACTAGTGGGCGTGTCGCGATGTGGTAAGACGCCGACGTGCCTGTATATGGCGATGCAATTCGGTATTCGCGCAGCCAACTACCCGCTGACCGAAGACGACATGGAACGCCTGCAACTGCCGTCCGCCCTGCGCGCCCACCAGCACAAGCTGTTCGGCCTGACCATCGACCCGGACCGCCTCACCGCGATTCGCAACGAACGCAAACCCAACAGCCGCTATTCGAGCTACGCCCAGTGCGAGTTCGAGGTGCGCGAGGTCGAGAACCTGTTCCGCCGCGAAAACATCCCGAACATCAACTCCACGCATTTTTCCGTGGAAGAAATCTCCGCGAAGATTCTCGTGGAGAAAGGCGTCGAGCGGCGGTTCAAATAGATTTGTAGCGCCTGATCTGCCGCCTTCGCGAGCAAGCCCGCTCCCACATTTGACCGAGTTTACCCAGGAGGAATGCGATCAAATGTGGGAGCGGGCTTGCTCGCGAATGAACGATAACGCGGTCTCCTAGATCACAAACAAATCAACAAACCGGTTCACCGGCGTTGCCTCAAGCCGCGCCTGGTCCTTGCACAACGCAAAAATCTCTTCGCTACGCTGACGGGTGAATCGTGTCAGCAGGTTCGCCCTGAACTTTTCCTCCAACAACGGAATGCCCTCGGCACGGCGTCGACGATGGCCAATCGGGTACTCCACCACCACGTTCTCGGTGCTGGACCCGTCCTTGAAAAACACCTGCAGCGCATTGGCAATCGAGCGTTTATCCGCCTCCAGGTATTCGCGGGTGTAACGCGGTTCCTCGACGATAACCATCTTGTCGCGCAGCACATCGATGAGCGGATGCGCCCTGTGGAAATCGTCTTCGTAGTGCTCGGCCACCAGATTGCCGAAGGCCAGCGGCACGGCAGTCATGTACTGGATGCAATGGTCTCGGTCGGCGGCATTGGCCAGCGGCCCGACCTTGGAAATGATGCGGATCGCCGACTCGTGGGTGGTGATGACGATCCGGTCGATTTCATGCAGGCGATTACGCACTTGCGGATGTAGCGTCACTGCCGCTTCGCAGGCCGTTTGCGCGTGGAACTCGGCGGGAAAACTGATCTTGAACAGCACGTTTTCCATCACGTAGGTACCGTACGGTCGCGACAAACTGAATGCACGCTTGTCTGCTGGCTTGAGTGCCAGATCGTTATTCGTATGGCTGAACAGCACGTCGTAGAAGCCCCACTGCCTGGCCGTCAGCACACCGGGAATGCCCATTTCGCCACGCATCGCAATGTCCGCCAGGCGCACGCCACGACTGGACGCATCCCCCGCCGCCCAGGACTTGCGCGAGCCGGCATTCGGTGCATGCCGGTATGTACGCAGGGCCTGACCGTCCGCGAAGGCGTGGGACAACGCCGACAACAACTGCTCGCGATTGGCGCCCATCAGCTTGGCCGTGACCGCGGTCGAGGCGACCTTCACCAGAATCACGTGATCGAGGCCGACACGGTTGAACGAGTTTTCCAGGGCGATCACGCCTTGAATCTCGTGGGCCATGATCATCGCCTCAAGTACCGTACGCACAGTCAGCGGCGCCTCGCCATTGGCCAGGCGCTTTTGCGACAGGTGATCGGTCACCGCAAGAATGCCGCCGAGGTTATCCGACGGATGCCCCCACTCGGCGGCGAGCCAGGTGTCGTTGTAGTCGAGCCAGCGCACGATGCAACCGATATCCCAAGCCGCCTTAACCGGATCCAGCCGAAAAGACGTACCGGGAACCCGAGCACCGAACGGCACCACGGTACCTTCGACCACGGGCCCCAGGTGCTTGGTGCATTCGGGGAAACGCAGGGCCAGCAGGCCGCAACCCAAGGTATCGATCAGGCAGTTACGGGCGGTGTCCAGCGCCTCTTCGGACTCGATCTTGAAATTGAGGACGTAATCGGCAATGTCCTGCAGGACCTTGTCGTAGTCGGGGCGGTTGTTCAGGTCGACGTTGGCACTCATGTTCGATTCACTCTTGCAGGAGCGAGCTCGCTCGCGAAAAACTCAAGACCGCTGCTGGTTATCTGGTTTACGCGTTATCGCTCACGACCATCGCGGGCAAGCCAGCTCCTACAGAGGGTATGGGTCAGAACGAATCCCCGGGCACTCGCACAAACCCTTCCATCAACACCCGCGCACTGCGACTCATGATCGCCTTGTTCACGGTCCATTCGCCGTTGACCTGGCTGGCCTCGGCGCCGACGCGCAAGGTGCCGGACGGGTGACCGAAGCGCACCGCGTTGCGCTCGACACCGCCCGCAGCGAGGTTCACCAATGTGCCGGAAATCGCGGCGGCCGTTCCGATCGCCACGGCCGCCGTCCCCATCATCGCGTGGTGCAACTTGCCCATGGACAGTGCACGCACCAGCAGGTCGACATCCCCTGCGGCAATCGCCTTGCCGCTGGACGCCACGTAGTCCGCCGGTTTGGCCACGAAGGCCACTTTCGGGGTGTGTTGGCGTTTGGCGGCTTCGTCGATGTTCGAAATCAGCCCCATGCGCAACGCACCGTAAGCACGGATGGTTTCGAACATCAGCAAGGCTTTCGGGTCGCCATTGATTGCGCCCTGCAACTCGGTGCCTTTGTAGCCGATGTCTTCGGCATTGATAAAAATTGTCGGGATACCGGCGTTAATCATGGTCGCCTTGAAGGTACCGACGCCGGGCACTTCCAGATCATCCACAAGGTTGCCGGTAGGAAACATCGAACCGCCACCGCCCTCTTCGTCCGCCGCCGGATCGAGGAACTCGATCTGCACTTCGGCCGCCGGGAAGGTCACGCCATCGAGCTCGAAATCGCCGGTTTCCTGCACTTCACCGTTGGTGATCGGAACGTGGGCAATGATGGTCTTGCCAATGTTGGCCTGCCACACGCGAACCACCGCCACACCGTTGTGCGGGATGCGGCTGGCGTCCACCAGGCCATTGCTGACGGCGAACGAACCGACGGCCGCCGACAGGTTGCCGCAGTTGCCGCTCCAGTCGACGAAAGGCTTGTCGATGGACACCTGACCGAACAGGTAGTCGACATCGTGATCGGCCTTGATGCTTTTCGACAGGATCACGGTCTTGCTGGTGCTGGAGGTCGCGCCGCCCATGCCGTCGATTTGCTTGTCGTACGGGTCGGGGCTGCCGATCACGCGCAACAGCAAGGCATCGCGAGCAGGGCCGGGAACCTGTGCCGATTCAGGCAAATCCTTGAGGCTGAAAAACACGCCCTTGCTGGTGCCGCCACGCATGTAGGTAGCAGGAATCTTGATTTGCGGTGCATGAGCCATAGTGCTCGTTACTCCTGATCTGAAAGCAGACACGGGACTCAAAGCCCCGTGTCTGCAATGCGTGTATTAAACGGCAACCGCCGATTCTTCGAGGAAGTCCTGGGCGAAGCGTTGCAACACGCCGCCCGCTTCGTAGATCGACACTTCTTCAGCGGTGTCGAGGCGGCAGGTCACCGGCACCTCGACGCGCTCGCCGTTCTTGCGATGGATCACCAGCGTCAGCTCGGCGCGCGGCGTGCGATCGCCGATCACGTCGTAGGTTTCGCTGCCATCGATGGCCAGGGTATGGCGGTTGGTACCCGGTTTGAATTCCAGCGGCAACACACCCATGCCCACCAGGTTGGTGCGGTGAATGCGCTCGAAACCTTCGGCGGCGATCGCTTCCACACCCGCCAGGCGCACGCCCTTGGCGGCCCAGTCGCGGGACGAACCCTGACCGTAGTCGGCGCCGGCGATGATGATCAGCGGCTGCTTGCGATCCATGTAGGTTTCGATGGCTTCCCACATGCGCATCACTTTGCCTTCCGGCTCGACACGGGCCAGCGAACCCTGCTTGACCTTGCCGTTTTCCTGAACCATTTCGTTGAACAGTTTCGGGTTGGCGAAGGTCGCGCGCTGCGCGGTCAGGTGGTCACCACGGTGAGTCGCGTAAGAGTTGAAGTCCTCTTCCGGCAGGCCCATTTTCGCCAGGTATTCGCCGGCGGCGCTGTCCAGCATGATGGCGTTGGACGGCGACAGGTGATCGGTGGTGATGTTGTCCGGCAGTACCGCCAGCGGGCGCATGCCCTTGAGCGGACGCGCGCCGGCCAGCGCGCCTTCCCAGTACGGCGGACGGCGGATGTAGGTGCTCATCTCGCGCCACTCGTACAACGGCGCGACTTTCGGGCCGGTGTCTTCGTGGATGGCGAACATCGGGATGTAGACCTGACGGAACTGCTCGGGTTTTACCGAGGCTTTCACGACTGCGTCGATTTCTTCGTCGCTTGGCCAGATGTCCTTGAGACGGATTTCCTTGCCGTCGACCACGCCCAGTACATCCTTCTCGATGTCGAAACGGATGGTGCCGGCGATGGCGTAAGCGACCACCAATGGCGGCGACGCGAGGAACGCTTGCTTGGCGTACGGGTGAATCCGGCCGTCGAAGTTACGGTTGCCGGACAACACCGCAGTGGCGTACAGGTCGCGGTCGATGATCTCTTGCTGGATCACCGGGTCCAGTGCGCCGGACATGCCGTTGCAGGTGGTGCAGGCGAAAGCCACGACGCCGAAACCGAGCTGCTCGAGCTCATCGGTCAGGCCGGCTTCATCGAGGTACAGCGCCACGGTTTTCGAGCCCGGTGCCAGGGACGACTTGACCCAAGGCTTGCGGGTCAACCCGAGCTTGTTGGCATTGCGCGCCAGCAGGCCGGCGGCGATCACGTTGCGCGGGTTGCTGGTGTTGGTGCAACTGGTGATGGCGGCGATGATCACCGCGCCGTCCGGCATTTGGCCCGGTACGTCTTCCCACTTTCCGGAGATGCCTTTCGCCGCCAGATCCGAAACCGCCACACGGGCGTGCGGGTTGCTCGGGCCAGCCATGTTGCGCACTACCGAGGACAGATCGAAGGTCAGGCCGCGCTCGTACTGTGCGCCCTTGAGGCTGTCTGCCCAGAGGCCCGTGGTCTTGGCGTAGTTCTCGACCAACTGCACCTGCTCGTCTTCACGACCGGTGAGCTTGAGGTAGTCGATGGTCTGCTGGTCGATGTAGAACATCGCCGCGGTGGCGCCGTATTCCGGGGCCATGTTGGAGATGGTTGCACGGTCGCCGAGGGTCAGCGCGGAGGCGCCTTCGCCGAAGAACTCCAGCCAGGCACCGACCACTTTCTGCTTGCGCAGGAACTCGGTCAACGCCAGCACCATGTCGGTGGCGGTGATGCCCGGCTGCAGCTTGCCGGTCAGTTCGACGCCAACGCTTTCCGGCAGACGCATCCAGGAGGCGCGGCCGAGCATCACGCTTTCGGCTTCCAGGCCACCGACACCGATGGCAATCACGCCCAGTGCATCGACGTGCGGGGTGTGGCTGTCGGTGCCGACGCAAGTGTCGGGGAAGGCCACGCCATCACGCACCTGAATCACCGGAGACATTTTCTCCAGGTTGATCTGGTGCATGATGCCGTTGCCTGGCGGGATCACGTCAACGTTCTTGAACGCCTTTTTGGTCCAGTTGATGAAGTGGAAGCGGTCTTCGTTGCGACGGTCTTCGATGGCGCGGTTCTTCTCGAACGCCTCGGGATCGAAACCGCCACGCTCGACGGCCAGGGAGTGGTCGACGATCAACTGCGTCGGCACCACCGGGTTGACTTGCGCCGGGTCGCCGCCTTGCAGGGCGATGGCGTCACGCAGGCCGGCGAGGTCGACCAGCGCGGTTTGGCCGAGAATGTCGTGGCACACCACGCGGGCCGGGAACCACGGGAAGTCGAGGTCGCGCTTGCGCTCGATGAATTGCTTGAGGGATTCGGTGAGCGTGGCCGGGTCGCAGCGACGCACAAGGTTTTCCGCCAGCACACGGGAGGTGTACGGCAGGGTGTCATAGGCGCCAGGCTGGATCGCCTCGACCGCTGCGCGGACATCGAAGTAATCCAGGTGGCTGCCGGGCAGCGGTTTACGGAATTGTGTGTTCATCGTCAGGACTCGGTCACGGTAGTTACAAAAGGCGGGGCCAGACACCGGTACTGAAGTGAACTCGGTCAAATGTGGGAGCGGGCTTGCTCGCGAAAGCGGTGTATCAATCAACATCAATGCTGGATGTCAGTCCGTCTTCGCGAGCAAGCCCGCTCCCACACTGGTTTTCGGTTCATTCAGTGACCAGCGCTGTAGCCTCCACCATTCAGCGTTGTTCGATTGGTACGAACTTGCGCTGTTCAACGCCGGTGTACTCGGCGCTTGGACGGATGATGCGGTTGTTGGCACGTTGTTCGTACACGTGGGCGGCCCAGCCGGTCAGGCGCGAGCAGACGAAAATCGGTGTGAACAACTTGGTCGGGATGCCCATGAAGTGGTACGCCGAGGCATGGTAGAAGTCGGCGTTCGGGAACAGTTTCTTCTGCTCCCACATGGTCTTGTCGATGGCTTCGGACACCGGGAACAACACCTTGTCACCCACTTCGTCAGCGAGCTTCTTCGACCAACCCTTGATCACCTCGTTGCGCGGATCGTTGTCCTTATAGATCGCGTGGCCGAAGCCCATGATCTTGTCCTTGCGCTCGAGCATGCCGAGGGTGCCTTTGATCGCGTCTTCCGGCGACGAGAAACGTTCGATCATTTCCATCGCCGCTTCGTTGGCACCGCCGTGCAGCGGGCCGCGCAGCGAGCCGATGGCTGCGGTGATGCACGAAAACAGGTCGGACAGGGTCGATGCGCAAACGCGCGCGGTGAAGGTCGACGCGTTGAACTCGTGCTCCGCGTAGAGGATCAGCGAAACGTTCATCACCTTGACGTGCAGCTCGCTCGGTTTCTTGCCGTGCAGCAGGTGCAGGAAGTGGCCACCGATGGACGGCTCGTCGCTCACGCAGTCGATGCGCTTGCCTTCGTGGCTGAAGCGATACCAGTAAGTCATGATCGCCGGGAAGGCGGCCAGCAGACGGTCGGTCTTGTCATGCTGCTCGGAGAAATTCGCCTCGGGTTCCAGGTTGCCCAGGAACGAGCAGCCAGTACGCATCACGTCCATCGGGTGGGCGTCGGCGGGGATGCGTTCCAGCACTTCTTTCAGTGCTTGCGGCAGGTCACGCAGCTTGCCCAGCTTGGCGATGTAGGCGCTAAGTTGCGCTTTGCTCGGCAACTCGCCGTACAGCAGCAGGTAGGCAACTTCTTCGAACTGCGCGTCAGCCGCCAGTTCACGAACGTCATAACCACGATAAGTCAGACCGGCACCCGACTGGCCCACGGTGGACAGTGCGGTTTGCCCGGCTACCTGGCCACGGAGCCCGGCGCCACTGAGTACTTTTGCTTCGGCCATTGCTGTCTCCAATTCTTGAATTTTTTAGGGAAACCAATCTTTCATCTGTAGGAGCGAGCTTGCTCGCGATGGACGTCAATGATGACGCGGGAAAACTGATACCCCGCGGTGTATGGCCCACCATCGCGAGCGAGCTCGCTCCTACAGGTACACGGTGTTCATTATTTCTTTGCGGCAAACAACGCATCGAGCTTCTGCTCGAAGGTGTGGTAGTCGATGCGATCGTAAAGCTCCATGCGCGTCTGCATGGTGTCGATGACGTTCTGTTGCGTGCCATCGCGGCGGATCGCGGTGTAGACGTTTTCTGCAGCCTTGTTCATGGCGCGGAACGCCGACAGCGGGTACAGCACCAGCGATACATCGGCAGCGGCCAGCTGTTCGGTGGTGTACAGCGGCGTCGCACCGAACTCGGTGATGTTGGCCAGGATCGGCGCTTTCACACGGCTGGCGAACAGCTTGTACATTTCAAGTTCAGTGATGGCTTCCGGGAACACCATGTCGGCGCCGGCTTCGATGCACGCGGCGGCGCGATCCAGGGCAGACTCCAGGCCTTCCACCGCCAGGGCGTCGGTACGGGCCATGATCACGAAGCTGTCATCGGTACGCGCATCGACGGCCGCCTTGATGCGGTCGACCATTTCCTGCTGGGTCACGATTTCTTTATTGGGACGGTGACCGCAGCGCTTGGCGCCGACCTGGTCTTCGATGTGAATCGCCGCGGCACCGAACTTGATCATCGATTTGACAGTGCGAGCGACGTTGAACGCCGAGGAACCGAAACCGGTGTCCACGTCCACCAGCAATGGCAGATCGCATACATCGGTGATACGGCGCACGTCGGTCAGCACGTCATCCAGACCGGTGATGCCCAGGTCTGGCACGCCGAGTGAGCCGGCAGCCACCCCGCCACCCGACAGGTAGATCGCCTTGAAACCGGCGCGCTTGGCCAGCAGCGCGTGGTTGGCGTTGATCGCGCCGACCACTTGCAGTGGATGTTCACTGGCGACCGCATCGCGGAAACGCTGGCCTGGTGTGCTCTTGTTCAAACTCATGACTCACCTCGTTTGGCTGTCGGGTTAACGCCGTCCTGATAGTGACGGGCGATATTGCGTTTGGAGGCGCCGATGTGACGGCGCATCAACAACTCGGCCAGCTCACCGTCACGGTCGGCGATGGCATCGAGAATGCGGTGGTGCTCGGCGAACGCCTGGTGCGGGCGATTGGGCGTGGTGGAAAACTGGATGCGGTACATGCGCACCAGCTGATAGAGCTCGCCGCAGAGCATTTGGGTCAGCGTGCGGTTGCCGCTGCCCTGGATGATTCGGTAATGGAAGTCGAAATCGCCTTCCTGCTGGTAATAGCCCCTGCCTGCCTGAAACGCTTCATCGCGCTCATGGGTTTCCAGGACCCGACGCAATTCGTCGATTTCCTCGACACTCATGCGCTCGGCGGCGAGGCGACAGGCCATGCCTTCCAGGGATTCACGGATTTCATAAAGCTCAAGCAGCTCGGCGTGATTGAGCGACACCACCCGCGCGCCGACATGCGGTACGCGAACCAGCAGGCGCTGGCCTTCCAGACGGTGGATGGCCTCGCGCAGCGGGCCACGGCTGATGCCGTAGGTGCGCGCCAGCTCCGGTTCGGAGATTTTGCTGCCCGGCGCGATCTCGCCTTTGACGATAGCCGCCTGAATGCGACGAAAGACGTTCTCGGACAGGGTCTCCGTATCGTCCTGCGCTAAAACCGGGGGATCGAGTTGATCCAGCATATTGTCGACACCTTGTGAGCCAATGCCGCAAAAACTAACGAATACAGGCGACACAGTCAAAGGATAAATCGATATTGTCGACAATCTTCTGATAACCGGTTGCACCATAACGAAGCAACCTGACGGTGCATAGCCACCCGCCAGCGCTGGCGCCAGCAAACCACCGTGCTAGAATGCCGCCGCATTTGTTTGTCACATCTGCACTGTCTGTCATAAAACCCTGATAGGCATACGAGGGAGCTTGCGCAGCGATGCCAGGGCCTTGAATCAAGTCGGACCGCTGCGCACCAGGATTTATGAGACTCAAGCCCTTCCCTGCCTTCCTTTATTTACTTTGCCTGCCCGGCTACGCAATGGCTGGGGAAAAGACCGTGTATGGCCTCAATGAGTACGCATCGCTCAATGGCATTGATCTGGAAGTGGCGGCCAAACTCGACACAGGGGCGAAAACCGCATCCCTGAGTGCACGGGATATCAAGCGTTTCAAACGCAACGGCGAGTCGTGGGTGCGCTTTTATCTGGCCATCGACGCCGCCCATTCGCACCCGATCGAACGCCCGCTGGCCCGTGTCAGCAAGATCAAGCGCCGGGCCGGCGACTACGACCCGGAGGAAGGCAAGAAATACACCGCCCGTCCGGTGATCGAACTGGATATCTGCATGGGCTCGGCCCTGCGCAGCATCGAAGTGAACCTGACCGACCGCAGTGCCTTCCAATACCCGCTACTGATTGGCTCCGAAGCGCTCAAGCGCTTCGATGCACTGGTTGACCCCAGCCTTAAATATGCTGCCGGCAAACCCGCCTGCACCACCGACGCTTATACCGCCGAGTAATTCAAATGCGCTCTCTTACCCTTCATCTGAAACTGCTGATCGCCATCCTGGTGGTGCTGGGCATTTCAGTTACGGCCTACCAGATCTTCGTGCTGGGCATTCCGGTAACCGAAGACGCCACCGACGACTTGTGGAACATCGACGCCAAGGTCGAGTTCGTCGCCAGTGCCAAGGACCCGGTCAAGATCCAGATGTTCGTGCCACCACTGAGCCGCGACTTCGTCAGCCTCAACGAGAGCTTCATCTCCAATAACTATGGCGTGGCGGTGAACCGGGTCGACGGCAATCGCAAGGTCACGTGGTCGGCACGCCGGGCCAAAGGCAATCAGACGCTGTATTACCGCCTGGTGCTGACCAAGCGTTATTCCGGTGAGAAAGCCAAGATCAAAGGTCCGACCTTTCGCGACAGCATGACCATCGAAGGCCCGGAGAAAATCGCTGCCGAAGCCCTGCTCGCACCGATTCGCCAGCACTCGGCCGACGTCGAAACCTTCGTCGGCGAAGCCATCAAGCGGGTCAACAACCTCAACGACGACAACGTGAAACTGTTGCTGGCCGGTGATCCATCCACCGCGCACAAGGCAAAAATCGTCGAGTTGCTGCTGTCCATCGCCCATGTGCCGATCGAGAAGGTCCACACCATTCGCCTGGTGGCCGACCAGCCGCAACTGCCGGAACTGTGGCTGCGCAGCTTCAATGGCACCGACTGGCTGTACTTCAACCCGGAAACCGGTGAACAGGGCCTGCCGTCCGACCGCCTGCTGTGGTGGACCGGCGACGAAAACCTGATCACCGTCGACGGCGGCAAGAAAGCCAACGTGACCTTCAGCCTGAACAACAGCGAAATGAACGCCATTCGCCTGGCCAAGCTGACCGACGAAAACACCGACGCCAACTTCCTCGAGTACTCGTTGTACGGCCTGCCGCTGCAAACCCAGCAGACTTTCATGATCATGGTCATGATCCCGATCGGCGTGCTGGTGATCCTGATCCTGCGCAATCTGGTCGGCATCCAGACCCTGGGCACCTTCACTCCGGTGCTGATCGCCCTGGCCTTCCGCGAAACCCAGCTCGGCTTCGGTATCATGCTGTTTACCATCATCACGGCGCTGGGCCTGTCGCTACGCTCCTATCTCGAACACCTGAAGCTGCAAATGCTGCCGAGGCTGTCGGTGGTGCTGACGTTCGTGGTGGTGTTGATTGCGGCGATCAGCCTGTTCAGCCATAAACTCGGCCTGGAGCGCGGCTTGTCGGTGGCGCTGTTCCCGATGGTGATCCTGACCATGACCATCGAACGCCTGTCGATCACCTGGGAAGAACGTGGCGGCGGCCATGCCATGAAAGTGGCCATTGGCACACTGTTCGCCGCGTCCCTGGCACACCTGATCATGACCGTGCCGGAACTGGTGTACTTCGTGTTCACCTTCCCGGCGATCCTGCTGATCCTGGTGGGCTTCATGCTGGCTATGGGCCGTTATCGCGGTTATCGCCTGACCGAACTGGTGCGTTTCAAGGCCTTCCTGAAAAAGGCTGACGCCTGATGTTCGGTTTCTGGAAAACCTGGAAGGCCCTGGAAGCCCGGGGCATCATGGGAATCAATCGGCGCAACGCAGACTACGTGCTCAAGTACAACAAGCGCAGCCTGTACCCGATCGTCGATGACAAGATCATCACCAAGGAGCGCGCCATTGCCGCCGGCATTCACGTGCCGGAACTCTACGGGGTGATTTCCACCGAGAAGGAAATCGACAATCTCGAAGAGATCGTCGACGGACGCAGTGACTTCGTGATCAAACCGGCCCAGGGCGCTGGCGGTGATGGCATCCTGGTCATCGCCGACCGCTTTGAGGGGCGTTATCGCACGGTGTCCGGCCGGATCATCAGCCATGAAGAAATCGAGCACCAGATTTCCAGCATCCTCACCGGCCTGTACTCCCTGGGCGGTCACCGTGACCGGGCGCTGATTGAATACCGCGTGATTCCGGACCAGATCTTCAAGAGCATCAGTTACGAAGGCGTGCCGGACATCCGCATCATTGTGTTGATGGGCTACCCGGTGATGGCCATGCTGCGTCTGCCGACGCGTCAGTCCAACGGCAAGGCCAACCTGCACCAGGGCGCCATCGGCGTCGGTGTGGACCTGGCCACCGGCCTGACCCTGCGCGGCACCTGGCTGAACAACATCATCAACAAACACCCGGACACCACGAATGCCGTGGATGGCGTGCAACTGCCCTACTGGGACGGTTTCATGAAGCTTGCCGCTGGCTGTCATGAGTTGTGCGGGCTGGGCTACATCGGTGTCGACATGGTCCTGGACCAGGAAAAAGGCCCGCTGATTCTGGAGCTCAACGCCCGGCCGGGGCTGAATATCCAGATTGCCAATGACTGCGGGTTGACGTCGCGCACTCATGCGGTGGAAGCACGACTGGAAGACCTGAAGGCTCGTGGCGTGACCGAAACGGTCGCAGAGCGCGTGGCGTTCGTGCAGGAAATGTTTGGGCATATTCCTGCGGTCGTGGGTTGAGGTCCTTCTCCTGTAGGAGCGAGCTTGCTCGCGATGGACGTCAACGATAACGCGTGCTGCCTGATTGCCCGCGTTATCCGGCGTTTTTCGCGAGCGAGCTCGCTCCTACAGCAATCAATCCCCTCTAGGAGCAATTCTCCGAGGGGACTACAATCGCCACCCCGCCTCGATGGCTGATCTCCCCCGCCCATGCTGACCTGTTCCGTACACCCGCTGCCCTATCGCGCCAACCCCGCCCAATACTTCGCGGCGATTCGCCATGCGCCCGGTGCCGTGCTGCTCGACAGTGGCCGCCCCGGCGCCGACCGCGGTCGCTATGACCTGCTCAGTGCCTGGCCGCTGGAACAGCTGACGGTATCGCCCGACGAAAGTGGCGACGCTTTCCTGCAACGCCTGCGCGAAAACCTGACACACCTGGGCGAGGCTACTTTGCCGACACCTTATGAGTTGCCGTTTGCCGGTGGATTGATCGGTTACCTGAGTTACGACTTCGGCCGGCATCTGGAGCGCCTGCCGAGCCAGGCGCGGGACGACCTGCAACTGCCTGACGCGCGTTTCGGCCTGTACGGCTGGGCATTGATCAGCGATCACCTTTCGCTGACCAGCCAACTGGTGTTCCACCCGACTCTGCCCGACAGCGAACGTCAGCGCCTGATCGACCTGTTCAGCCAGCCTGCAGCGGAAGTGCTTGCTCCATTCAAACTGCTCACCCCGATGACTGCCGACTTGAGCGCTGACGAGTATCAACAGGCAATCGAGCGCATCCAGCAATACATTCAGGCCGGCGACTGTTATCAGGTCAACTTCGCCCAGCGTTTCCGCGCGCCCTGCCAGGGTGATCCGTGGGCCGCTTACTGTGCACTGCGCGCAGCGTGCCCGACGCCTTTTTCCGGTTTCCAGAGCTTGCCCGACGGCGATGCCGTACTCAGCCTGTCACCGGAACGCTTCGTCAAAGTCAGCCAGAGCCATGTGGAAACCCGCCCGATCAAGGGTACTCGACCTCGGGGCCTGACGCCTGAGCAAGACGCGGCGAACGCCGCCGAACTGCTGGCCAGCCCCAAGGACCGCGCGGAAAACCTGATGATCGTCGACCTGCTGCGCAATGACCTCGGCCGGACCTGCCGCACCGGTTCGGTACGGGTGCCGGAACTGTTCAGCCTGGAAAGTTACCCGAACGTGCATCACCTGGTGAGCAGCGTCACCGGGGAACTGGCGGATGACCGCGACGCCCTGGACCTGATCGCCGGCAGTTTCCCCGGTGGCTCGATCACTGGCGCACCAAAGATTCGCGCCATGCAGATCATCGATGAGCTGGAGCCAACCCGGCGCGGACTGTATTGCGGTTCGTTGCTTTACCTGGACGTGCGCGGCGAGATGGACAGCTCCATCGCCATCCGTAGCTTGCTGGTCAAGGACGGGCAGGTGTGCTGCTGGGGTGGCGGCGGGATTGTCGCGGACTCGGAGTGGCAGGCTGAATACCAGGAGTCGATCACCAAGGTGAAGGTGCTGCTCGATACGCTGCAAAACCTCTGATCACACCCATCCCCGTAGGAGCGAGCTTGCTCGCGATGGTCGTTAACGATAACGCTGGAAACCTGACACCCCGCGGCGCTCGCAGGTTCATCGCGAGCAAGCTCGCTCCTACAGGGAATGTGATTACAAACTCAGGGTCCGGTTCGAAGCCTTGATGAACTCCTGCTTCAGCTCTGCAAAACTGTGCACCGCCGGGAACTGCGGGAACTCGCGAATCACGTTGTCCGGCGCATGGAACAGAATCCCGGCATCGGCCTCTCCCAGCATCGTGGTGTCGTTGTAGGAGTCCCCCGCTGCGATCACCCGGTAGTAGAGGCTCTTGAAGGCCAGGACCGACTGACGCTTGGGATCTTTCTGACGCAGTTGATAGCCAGTGACTCGCCCGCTGTCGTCAGTAATCAGACGATGGCAGAGCAAGGTCGGGAAGCCCAGTTGGCGCATCAACGGTTGGGAGAACTCGTAGAAGGTATCGGACAGGATCACCACCTGGAACCGCTCGCGCAGCCAGTCGACGAACTCGATGGCGCCGTCCAGCGGCTTGAGCGTGGCGATCACTTCCTGAATGTCGGCGAGCTTCAGGCCGTGCTCGTCGAGAATCCGCAGGCGCTGCTTCATCAGCACGTCGTAGTCGGGAATGTCCCGGGTGGTGGCCCTGAGGGACTCGATCCCGGTTTTTTCGGCGAAGGCGATCCAGATTTCCGGGACCAGCACACCTTCAAGATCCAGACAGGCAATTTCCACAAGACACTCCCATTTGTATTGATTATTGAGTCGAGCGAGCAAAAAGACTGCCGAACTCTAGCGACTCGGGCCTGGCTGCGCAACGCAGAGGATGCCCCGGCCCGTGCAGCTTTTTGTTACCATCGGCCCATATAGAGCGCCCAGCGCCACCGACCTGTAGGAAGCCGCCCTGATGAGCCCAACGTTCGACGTCGTGGAACTCGCCACGACCTATGCCAACAAATCCGCCCAGGACATCCTGAAACTCGCGTTTGCCGAGTTCGGCGATGACCTGTGGATATCTTTCAGCGGCGCCGAGGACGTGGTGCTGGTAGACATGGCCTGGAAGCTGAACAAGAACGTCAAGGTGTTCAGCCTCGACACCGGCCGCTTGCACCCCGAGACCTACCGCTTCATCGATCAGGTGCGCGAGCACTACAAGATCGAGATCGAGCTGGTGTCGCCGGACTACACGAAACTCGAACCTTTCGTGAAGGAAAAAGGCCTGTTCAGCTTCTACAAGGACGGCCATGGCGAATGCTGCGGCATCCGCAAGATCGAACCGCTGCGCCGCAAGCTGTCCGGTGTGAAAGCCTGGGCCACCGGCCAGCGCCGGGACCAGAGCCCCGGCACCCGCAGCGCCGTCGCGGTGATGGAGATCGACACTGCGTTCTCCACTCCGGAACGTACCCTGTACAAGTTCAACCCGCTGGCGCAAATGACCAGCGAAGAGATCTGGGGCTACATCCGCATGCTGGAACTGCCTTACAACAGCCTGCACGAGCGCGGCTTCATCAGCATCGGCTGCGAACCCTGCACCCGTCCGGTACTGCCTAACCAGCATGAGCGCGAAGGCCGCTGGTGGTGGGAAGAAGCGACGCAGAAGGAATGCGGGTTGCATGCGGGGAATATCATCAGCAAGTCCAAAGCCTGATCCCGAGCCATGTGATACCCCTCTGTAGGAGCGAGCTTGCTCGCGATGGACGTCAACGATAACGCGTGCTGCCTGAGTGCCCGCGTTATCCAGAGTTTTTCGCGAGCATGCTCGCTCCTACAGGGTTTTCGTAATACCCGTAAATGTGTACACAAGAATGTCACCGTCGGTGCCATTTATGTGTGCACTTTTTGTTTCTGCGCCCCCAAAAGTTACATCCCACCGCCTGATGTGCGCCACCACGCCCTCCTGAGTCCCTTTCTTAAAATAAATACCTGTTCAATCGGTCAATTTAAATTATTTATTTTTCAGTAAATTGGCGATAAGCCATAACAAAACGAAATGAGCAGCACGTTTCATAGAACTCCCGACTGGCACAGTTCTGGCTTAAGTGCATACATGTTTTGTATACAATCAACTCAAAACATACACACACTTTAGATCCGCAAGCCTGAAGCGCCCTATCCCGTACAGGCTGCAGATGCCCCGTAACCAATGATTTTCGCCACCCGCGACGAAGATTTGTCGAGCCAACGCTCATGCACAGTCATCGCGATGTCGAGCATCAGGAGCCTGCCGGAATGCGTACTAGTCTCTCCAATAACAACATCGCGCTGGATCTACCCTCCTCCCATTCCACCCACATCGCCGACAATCAGGCGCATCACAGCCCTGTCGTGCTCAGCCCCCGACTGCACAACAAAGACCTGGCGCCGACCAAGGCCGAAGGCCGGCGCTGGGGCCGCTACAGCATCTTTGCCCTGTGGACCAATGACGTTCACAACATTGCCAACTACTCCTTCGCCATCGGTCTGTATGCCCTGGGCCTGGGTGGCTGGCAGATCCTGCTGTCCCTGGGGATCGGTGCGGCGCTGGTTTACTTCTTCATGAACCTGTCCGGCTACATGGGGCAAAAGACCGGGGTGCCGTTTCCGGTCATCAGCCGAATCAGTTTCGGCATTCATGGGGCGCAGATTCCTGCGTTGATCCGCGCCGTGATAGCCATCGCCTGGTTCGGTATCCAGACGTACCTGGCGTCCGTCGTCTTTCGCGTGTTGTTGACAGCGGTCCATCCCGGGTTCGCCGACTACGACCACAATTCGATCCTGGGCCTGTCGACCCTGGGCTGGGTGTGTTTTGTCGCGATCTGGTTCGTGCAACTGGCGATCCTTGCCTATGGCATGGAGATGGTGCGGCGCTACGAGGCGTTTGCCGGCCCGGTGATTCTGCTGACCGTCGCCGCCCTCGCCGCGTGGATGTACACCCAGGCCGACGCGACCATTGCCTGGTCGATCCGAGAGCCGCTGACGGGCGGTGAGATGTGGCGCAACATCTTTGCCGGTGGCGCGCTGTGGCTGGCGATCTACGGTACGTTGATCCTCAACTTCTGCGATTTCGCCCGCTCTTCGCCGTGCCGCAAGACCATCAAGGTCGGCAACTTCTGGGGCCTGCCGGTGAATATCCTGGTGTTCGCCGCCATCACCGTCCTGCTGTGCGGTGCGCAGTTCCAGATCAATGGCCGGATCATCGAAAGCCCGACCGAAATCATCGCCTCGATCCCCAACACCTTCTTCCTGGTGCTCGGCTGCCTGGCGTTCCTGATCGTCACCGTGGCGGTGAACATCATGGCCAACTTCGTCGCCCCAGCGTTCGTCCTCAGCAACCTGGCCCCGAAATACCTGACCTTCCGCCGCGCCGGGCTGATCAGCGCGACCATCGCCGTGCTGATCCTGCCGTGGAACCTCTACAACAGCCCGCTGGTAATCGTGTACTTCCTGTCCGGCCTCGGCGCCCTGCTCGGTCCGTTGTACGGCGTGATCATGGTCGACTACTGGCAGGTACGAAAAGGCCGGATCAACGTGCCGCAGTTGTACAGCGAAGACCCTGACGGCGCGTATTACTACAGCCGCGGTGTCAATTTGCGCGCGGTGGCGGCGTTCATTCCTGCAGCCTTGATCGCCATCGTCCTGGCATTGGTACCGGGCTTCCACAGCGTGTCGCCGTTCTCCTGGCTGATCGGTGCCGGGATCGCCGGAATGCTCTACCTGATCATCGCCAAACGCCAACCGCACTATGCCGATGTCAGTGGCGAATCAATCGCAGTCGAAAACGCCAGCCATTAATCCTGTCGCGGCCTGACGTTGTCGGGCCGCGGAACCACCTGCAATAAGGACTCCCCATGCGCATTCTCGTGGTCAACGTCAACACCACCGAATCCATCACCCAGGCCATCGCCCGCTCGGCGCAAGCCGTCGCGTCGCCCGGCACGGAAATCGTCGGCCTCACCCCGCACTTCGGCGCCGACTCCATCGAGGGCAATTTCGAAAGCTACCTGGCGGCCATTGCGGTCATGGACCGGGTGATGTCCTACGACCAGCCCTTCGATGCGGTAATCCAGGCCGGTTACGGCGAACACGGCCGTGAAGGCCTGCAGGAATTGCTCAACGTGCCGGTGGTGGATATCACCGATGCCGCCGCCAGCACGGCGATGTTCCTCGGTCACGCCTATTCCGTGGTCACCACCCTCGACCGCACCGTGCCGCTGATCGAAGATCGCCTCAAGCTCTCCGGCCTCTGGGATCGCTGCGCCTCGGTTCGGGCCAGTGGTCTGGCCGTGCTGGAACTGGAGCACGAGCCGCAGCGCGCACTGGAAGCCATCGTGCATCAGGCCGAACTGGCGGTGACCCAGGACAAGGCCGAAGTGATTTGCCTGGGCTGCGGCGGCATGGCCGGACTGGACGAGCAGATTCGCCGACGTACCGGCGTACCGGTGGTGGATGGCGTCACGGCGGCGGTGACCATCGCCGAATCGCTGGTGCGATTGGGGTTGTCGACATCGAAGGTGCGGACTTATGCGACACCGCGGCCGAAAAACATCATTGGCTGGCCGGCGCGGTTTGCTCGTTAAGTTCGCAACTGTTGACCGAGTTGCCTCCTTCGCGAGCAAGCCCGCTCCCACACTGGATCTGCGTTGAATACAGATGTTGTATTCACTACAGATCAAATGTGGGAGCGGGCTTGCTCGCGA
This sequence comes from Pseudomonas sp. Pseusp16, assembly GCF_047324915.1. NCBI lineage: Bacteria > Pseudomonadati > Pseudomonadota > Gammaproteobacteria > Pseudomonadales > Pseudomonadaceae > Pseudomonas > Pseudomonas sp. Pseusp16. Next base: position 3,209,688 of record NZ_CP168522.1, read on the forward strand.
AGGGGGCAACCCGGTCTAGAACTTGGCTCAAACCGCACTGAACCTCTGCCCCAACCCCCGCTCGGCAAACTGTTCAATGATGAAATCGACAAACACCCGGGTCTTGCCGGGCAGCAGTTTGTGTTCGGCGTAATAGACGGAGGTGTAGCCATCGTCGATGTACCAGTCCGGCAACACCCGCTGCAATCTGCCCGACTCCAGATAGCCCGCAGCAAACGGCATGCTCACCAGCGCAATGCCCAGACCCTGCGCGGCCGTGGCGCAGGCAGCCTCGGAATCGCTCATGGTCATCCGCGCATTGAGCGTCAACGGGCTGTGCTGGTGATTGCGATGGGTCAACTGCCAGGAGCGCACACGACCGGTTTGTGGCGAGCGGATCAGAATCCCGTCATGGTGCTTGAGGTCATCCGGCTCGCTGATCGACGCATGAGCCTCGAGGTAAGCCTGCGAAGCCACCAACACCCGATGCGCCGGGCTCAGCCTGCGCGCCACCACGCCCTGGGGTAACTCAAAGCCGCCGCCGATTGCCGCGTCGAAGCCCTGCCCGATCAGATCGACCTGGCGGTTGTCGAAGTGCCAGTCCGGGTTGATCGCCGGGAATCGCCGCAGAAACTCGCCGAGCATCGGCACAATGTACAAACAACCGAACACCGTCCCCATGCTGACTTTCAAAGTGCCCGCCGGCTGCCCTCCGGCACTGGCGAGATTGGCCACGGCATTCTGGATCGTGTGCAGGCTGCCGCTGACTTCGCCGAGAAACAACTGACCGGCCTCCGTCAGGGTCAGCCTGCGCGTGCTGCGCTGAAACAATCTGACGCCCAGGCGCGCCTCGAGCTTGGCGACGCTCTTGCCCACTGCCGCCGGGGTCAGACTCAAGCGTCGCGCCGCTTCTGCAAAGCTGCCGACCTCAGCGCTGCGCACAAAGCATTCGATACTGCTGAAGGTTTCCATAGTCGCCACTATAAACTTTTGGTTTACACAGACTATCGCAATTATGGTCTACACAGCATGTAATCCTGAATCGATACTAGGCTCCATCAACCGGGACATCTCGCCTCGGGACTTGGAGATCGACATGACTACTCAGAACCTCAGCGGCAAAGTGGCATTGATTCAAGGTGGTTCCCGTGGCATCGGCGCAGCCATCGTCAAGCGCCTGGCTGCTGAAGGCGCAACCATTGCCTTCACTTATGTCAGCTCGACGGCAAAAGCCGAAGCACTGCAGGACAGCATTACCGCCAAGGGCGGCAAGGCCCTGGCCATCAAGGCTGACAGCGCCGACGCCGAGGCGATCCGCGGTGCCGTCTCAGCCACGGTAGAAGCCTTCGGTCGCCTGGATATCCTGGTCAACAATGCGGGGGTACTGGCCGTCGCGCCGCTGGCCGAGTTTAAACTCGAAGACTTTGACCAGACCCTGGCCATCAACGTGCGCAGCGTGTTCATCGCCACCCAGGCCGCCGCCAGACACATGACCGAAGGCGGTCGCATCATCAACATCGGCAGCACCAACGCCGACCGCATGCCCTTCTCCGGTGGCGGCCCGTACGCCATGAGCAAGTCGGCACTGGTCGGCCTGACCAAAGGCCTGGCCCGTGATCTCGGCCCGCAAGGCATCACCATCAATAACGTGCAACCAGGTCCGGTCGACACCGACATGAACCCGGCCGACGGTGACTTTGCGGAAAGCCTGATCCCGATGATGGCCGTGGGCCGTTACGGCAAGGCCGAGGAGATCGCCAGCTTCGTCGCCTACCTCGTCGGCCCTGAAGCCGGCTATATCACAGGGGCCAGCCTGACCATCGACGGTGGCTTCGGCGCCTGACGCATTAAACGCGATCAAAGTGTGGGATCGCCGCACCGCCGCTCCCACATTTTTTGTCGTCAGGCCCGCTCAAGCGCCGGCAAACCATAAGCGCCCGGCTCGAACGCCTTCAACGTACGAAGAATACCGTCGGCATGTGCATACCTGGCATCGGCCATTGCCGCATCCGGAATTGCAATCGCCGTCATCCCCGCCGCCTTCGCTGCGGTGACACCAAAGGGCGAATCCTCGAACACCAGGCAATCCTCGGGCGCGACGCCAAGGCGCCGCGCCGCCGTCAGGAAAATATCCGGTGCCGGTTTGGCCGCGCCCACCTCGGGGTCATCGGCGGTGACGATGAAGTCGAACAAGGCGAACCAGTCGCGGTGCAAGGTGGTTTTCTGGCCGAACGACTGGCTTGAAGAACTGGTACCGACGGCAATGGGAATGTTGTTGGCCTTCAGATGCCGTACCAGCTCCTGTGCGCCAGGCATTGCTTGCGCGGTAGGAAAGCGCTCGCGCATCAGCGGCTCGCGGATCACCAGAAACTCTTGCGCCGTAATCGGCAAGTCCAGCGCTTCAACCACATAACGCGCCAGATCGCCCGCACCCCGACCAATGATGTTCTGTTTGATGCTCCAGTCGAACGTCCGGCCATAACGCGCGGCGATAATGGCCGTGACTTCGGTGTAGATGCCCTCTGTATCCAGCAACAAGCCGTCCATATCAAAAATCACGGCCTTGATCGGGCCGAATGCTTTCAGTGGTGCATTCATCGCATCTGATCCGTTTTCCGAGGCATCGCGGGCAGCTCAGGAACGGCCTGATGCCCGAATGGATTAAAGGATTCAGCAGCATAGCGAGCGCCGCTGGCCCAGAGCAACGATGAAATCCAGAACCACGCCGAATGGCTCTACGTTATTTAGCGAATCGCCCTACAGCAAACGCCAACCTTGCTGACTTCTTTCCTTGCAGGTCATCCGCAGAGTCTCGGACTCCACATTCCGCCAAGCGAAAGTCTGCCGATGTTCGATCCCCAAAAGGTATTGGCATGCCCCACCAGCGGTCCCATGACACGGGCGTACGGGATCGAAAGCGCAGGGCGCACCGCCACTCACAACTGCCCTGTGTCGATGGTTACCGGCGAAGTACTGCTGACCCTGACCGAAGGCACCCTCGACGGGATCTTGCCGTTCGACTTCACCCGCTTCTATCGCACCAGTGCCGTCGAACTCGACAGCGGCCTCGGTTTTGGCTGGAGTCATTCGCTGTCCCAGCACCTGGAACTCCACGGCGGGCAGGTGCTGTGGATCGACCCCGAAAACCGCCGCACGCCGTTTCCTTGGCCGGTGGCGGCGCGCCCACTGATCCACAACAACCTTTCGCGGGCGGCGATTTACCTCGGCGAGAAAACGGACGAACTGATCCTCGCCCTGGCCGGCGACGTGGCGCGTTTTTATCACTTCCACGACGGCCGGCTCAGCGCGATCAGCGACGCCTATGGCAACCGCCTCACGGTACAGCGTGACCGCTTTGACCGGATTCAGCGCCTGGACAACGGCTCCGACCGCGCCTTGCTGCTGCGTTACGACCTCAAGCACCTGGTGGCCGTCGACTATCAGGTGTTTCAGCGCAGCGGCTCCGAGGCGCACACCTGGCGCACCGAACAGACACTGGTCAGCTACCGCTACGACGCCCGCCAGCGCTTGATCGAGGCAACCAACGCCGCAGGTGAAAGCGAGCGCTATGACTACGACGAGCAGCACGTCATCCTGCAACGGCAACTGGCTGGCGGCGCGAGTTTCTTCTGGGCGTGGGAGCGCTCGGGCAAGGCAGCCCGCTGCATCCGTTACTGGGCCTCGTTTGCGCAGATGGAAGTGCGTTACATCTGGGACGATCAGGGCCGGCTGATCGCACTGCTTGCGCCGGATGAGACGCCCATGTCCTACGAGTATCGTCACCATTTCCTGCACACCCGCACCCACAGTCAGGCGACGTGGAGCTACCAACGCAATGCCCAAGGCGACATCACTGCCGTCACCGATCCCGACGGGCAGATCACCCGCTTCTTCTACGACCCGCTGGGACGCTTGCTGACTATCCGTTTTCCCGACCAGAGCAGTCACCGGTTTGTCTGGAACGCCTTGGGACAATTGCTGGAAGAGACCCTGCCGGACGGTGCTCTTCGCACTTTTTCCTACGATGCGTTGGGGCGGCGGATTACCCGGCAGGACGAACACGGTGCCGTCACCGGTTTTGAGTGGGACGCCATGGGCCGACTGACCCGGACTACGCTGCCCACCGGTGCCCGCCGTGTCTGGCGCTATAACACCTATGGCCAGGTCGCTGCCAAAACCGACGAACTGGGACGGGTAACCCGTTACGAATACGCCGACGACCTGCACTTGGTCAGCCGTCGGATCAACCCCGACGGCAGCGCACTGAAGTACCGCTACGACCCTGCGCAATTGTTGCTCACAGAGATCGACAACGAGGTCGGTGACACTTACCGGCTGGACTACACCCAGGGCGGATTGATCCGACAGGAAACCGGATTCGATGGCCGTCGTACCGCCTACAGCTACGACTTCAATGGCCAGTTGCTGGAGAAAACCGAGTTTGGCGACGACGGCTCGCAGCTGGTTACCGGCTATCAACGTGACAGCGCTGGGCGGCTACTGGTCAAAACTCTGCCCGATGGGGTCAAGGTCGAGTACCACTACGACAACTTCGGGCGACTGATCAGCGTCGATGACGGCCAGGACCATCCGCTGGAGTTCGAATACGACCGCCAGGACCGGTTGATCACCGAGTATCAGGGTTCGGGTACCCTGCGTTACGGCTACGACGCCTGCGGTCGGCTCAAGCGTATAAGCCTGCCGGACGCCTGCGTCCTCGACTATCACCACGCCAAGGGGGGCGCACTTACTGCCATCGACCTCAACGGCACGCGCCTGACCAGCCATCGTTTTGTCGGCGGACGCGAACAGCAACGCCAACAGGGTCTGCTGCTCAGCGATTATGCCTACGACGAGCAAGACCGTTTGCAGGCCCATGCCGTCAGCCAAAAGCAACGACCACTGTACCGCCGCAAGTATGCCTACAGCACCAAAGGCAATCTCCTGCAAATTACCGACAGCCGACACGGTTCACACCGCTACCAATACGACGCGCTCGACCGCCTGACCGGAGTGCGCCACGCCCGCGACCAGTCCGCAGAGAACTTCACCCACGACCCGGCCGGCAACCTGCTGATCCACGACCGCCCCGGCCCGCGCGTACTCCAGGGCAACCGCCTGCGCCGCCGCGGCGACAGCCACTACGACTACGACGCCTTCGGCAATCTGATCCGCGAATGTCGCGGTATGCCGCCCCGGGTCACCGAGTTCACCTACGACAGCCAGCACCGCCTGATCAGCGTCAGCACCCCGGAGGGTAAAAGTGTCAGCTACCGCTACGACGCCTTCGGCCGGCGCATCCGCAAAACCATCGACGGCCAGACCACGCAATTCTTCTGGCAAGGCGACCAGCTCATCGCTGAAAGCGGCCCCCGACATTACCGCAGCTACGTCTACGAACCCGGCAGCTTCCGCCCACTGGCGCTGCTCGACGGCAACGGTCGGGCAGACGCCTGCCCGTTCTACTACCAACTCGACCATCTCGGCACCCCGCAGGAACTGACCAGCTACGCCGGCGCCATCGTCTGGTCCGCCAAATACACCGCCCACGGCAAACTCCGCGAACCGAGCCACGGCAACGACGAACGCCTCGAACAGCCGCTACGGTTTCAGGGGCAATACTTCGATACTGAGAGCGGCCTGCACTACAACCGGCATCGCTACTACCATCCGGACATCGGTCGTTATCTGACGCAGGATCCACTCAAGTTGGCCGGCGGGTTGAACCCGTATCGATACGCCCGGAACCCGACGGGGTGGGTGAGTCCGTCGGGGTTGGGCGGAAATTGTCCGCAGGCGAGCAAGCCGGGATGTCTGGTGACGGATCGGGGGGGAGTGGCAAAGGTTGATGAAGGTGAGCCTGATGCGCCCTCACCAAAACTTCCAAAAAGATACTTGTATCGCGGGAACTCACGGGAGTCCTGGGAGATTTCTGAAACCGCAATTGAACCCATTGGTTCGACTGTTTAAAGAAATAATCGGGACCCGGACTTCCTCACTGTCGCTTCGTAATAGCTTGCTCACCCGGTCCATCGCCATCGGCATGACTTGGCGATGGACACGTTCGACCCGGCAACCCGGCTCGATCAATCCTCGTCCTCTTCCTCATCTTCAAAATCAATGTTCCCCACATCGCCCGCATCATCAGCATCGTTAAGCGGCACCGTTGCATCATCCATCAGCGATCCCGGATCTTCATTGCCGGGATCGTTGATAAGCGGCAGTTCGCTCGGGCCTTTTTCTTCCTTGCCTTCGGTTTCCGCAGTCATGGTATGCCTCGCTTAACTAGTGATGCTTCTTGTGGTGCTTGTTCGAGTGTTTATAACCGTTACCGGAATGGGAATGGCCGCTATCACTCCCCAGATCATTGCCGACCGCGCCGCCAGCTGCACCGCCAAGGCCCGCGCCGATGGCCGATCCGGTCGAACCGCCAAGACTGTTGCCGACCACCGAACCACCCGCCGCGCCCAAACCACCGCCTACCGCCGCCTCGGTGCGACTGTGTTTGGGCGCGCCAATGGCACTACCGGCCGCTCCGCCGACACCCGCACCAATCGCTGCGCCAGTACTGCCGCCCACCTGGCCACCCACAACGTTGCCCAACACCCCACCAAGACCACCGCCTACCGCGGCATCTCCATTACCTCCCGCCAGCGCCACCTGAGAGACCAGCAATCCAAAAACAATCGCAGGCAACATCAATCGTCGAGCATTCAGGCTTGCGGTTTTATTGCCGTCGGTTTTCGGATTCATGGCACACCTCGCATTCTTCAGGAGTATGGAAGATTTGAGCCGCTGCGGCGTAAAACGTTCATAAATGAAAAAGCCCGGCATCAAGCCGGGCTCTTTTCAATTCTGGATCAGGATCAGTGACGCTTGTGACCATTGGCCAGGTTGCTGCCTACGCCGCCGCCCAATGCACCACCCAAGCCTGCGCCGATGGTGGCACCGGATTTGCCGCCGAGGCTGTTACCGATCACCGAACCACCGGCCGCACCGACACCGCCACCGATAGCAGCGCTGGTGCGATGACCTTTTTTGGCGGCAACTGCGCTGCCCGCCGCGCCAGCGACGCCCGCACCAATCACTGCGCCAGTGCTGCCGCCCATCTTCTGGCCGACCACGTTACCCAATGCGCCGCCCAAGCCACCGCCCAGCGCGGCAGTACCGTCACCAGCCATTGCACCTTGAGCAACCAGAAGCCCCAGAACCAGAGCGGGCAGTGTTAAACGCATGACAAAAACCTCAAAAATAGGGGTACACAAAAAGGGGGCGAGATTGAATGCTTTTGCGCGGATAAAGTCCAGCACACCGGTCCAACTTCGCGATTGGCGACGATTGGACAGCATTTTTGAAAAAGGTTTTATGACGGACAAAAAAAAGCCCGCTGGGGAGACGGGCCAGGTGTTGCTTTCTAACGGATGAGTCGAGATTACGGAGGGAGCTGTGAAAAGTTTGTGAAAGATCAGCCGCCTGAAAATTTTGTCATGCAACCCTTTCGATCATCAAAACCCCCGTTCGTTGACGGGGTTTACTCGCGTTCGTTTACTTCCTGACCGGTGCTGTCACCCTGGGCAGGAATTTGCCCTTCAGTACCCGGCACGCCCTGGTCTTGATCTTGTCGACCTCTGTCTGGTCCTCGCCGAAACTGGCCACATACTGGGTCTGGCCACACCGCACGCAATTGTTGATCGGAAACTCTGCGCCATCGTCCTCGATATACGGATCAGCCATCTCATCACCCCTTTCAAAAAGCGGGATCGACACCGGCAAGCCCTTTTGCCGAAACAATATCGATCGCCAAGGTTTTTCAGACTAGCCGGTCACTAATGGACTTGCCGTTCTGATTTCCCCGTGACCGACGAATGGCTTCGTACTTTCACCGCAACTTGACTGCAGTCCCGGTCACAAACACCACGACCATCCCGCCCTTGCCGGCCGGCATGCTGATTTCATAATCAAGCCCGACCACCGCGTCCGCCTGAAGCGCCCGCGCCCGCTCCTTGATCTCATCGGTGGCCTGAATGCGCGCTTCCTTCAACGCTCGCTCCAGTGTCTGGGAGCGCCCGCCAAAAAAGTCGCGCATCCCGGCAAACACGTCACGGACGACGTTGATCCCTTGCACCGACTCGGCGCTGACGATGTCCAGGTAGGCCGTAATTTGCCGACCTTCAATGGAATGGGTGGTAGTGGTGATCATTGCTGTTCCTTCCTGTTCAGATATTCAGCCAGTGCATCGAACGCCGGCAATGTTACGGGATCAGCATCTCCCCCACCCGCACCAATGCCAGGGCGCCACTTTTCCACTGCTATGCTGATAGCGTCGGTTCTCTACACTGGAGACGAGCAGCATGACAGCAGAAGGCAATCATTTCCCCTTCACTTTCAAGACTATTGCCTACTCAACCGGAGGCTTCCTTGTCGCCTTGGTATCTGCCACAAAGCTGCTCGACACTTACTTCGAGTTGACGTTGTTGGCAGATACCAAAGGCTGGCTGGTACGTGCGTGGAACTGGCTTCTGTTAGAAACGCCAATGCCGAATTGGTCGCTGCTGATGATTAGCGCGGCGTTGATCAGCATTCTGACCGCAGCGATTTACTACTACCGCACCCCTGACGGAACTTACGGCGAGCTACATGAGATAGAGCGAAAGGTTTACAAAACGAACAACCCTCAGTTTCCACAGTTGACAGATAACCAAACGCTGCTGATGGAAGCTTTGGCCTATCATGCAAACTTCAGGAAAATTGCAAACCTGGACTCGGTTTGCAAACTTGTCTCACTCAGCAAGCTGGAAGTTGAAGACGGTCTGAAGCAACTCCAGGCTAAACGTCTTGTGAAGCAAAAAGTGACACGGGGTACGTTCGGCGCCACCACTTTTGAACTTACCCTGGCAGGTAAGGACTATGCGTTAGAACGACTCAAGCTGACGTAGTAGAGACACACGGGACGTCGAAAGGTATGGATCGCAGTGTCAGAAGGCGGGATGTAGTGAGCAGTACAATCAAGTAGTACAGCTGAAAAAGAAAAACCCCCGCAAACCATGGATTTGCGAGGGTTCTCAGAATGTGGCGGTGAAGGAGAGATTCGAACTCTCGATACAGTTTCCTGTATACACACTTTCCAGGCGTGCTCCTTAAGCCACTCGGACACTTCACCGTATCTCTTCAAACATGTTCTGTCTGTCGAGGCGCGCTAATTTAGTCGAAAGCTTTTCTGATGGCAAACATTTTTTTCAGAATTTTCATGCGGTTAACGCGATTCAACGTTTCAGCTCACTCTGGACCATGGCAAACCGGCCAATCTCCGGCTTCGCCCCCTCTTCTATATAGAGGGGAACGGGCAGCAGGCACGGCGGGCTACGCCTGGCGGGCGGGCAAAGGGTGACTGGCGGGTCAGTCACGGCGCTTTACCTGGCTTGCGGCGGTGGGTAACGTCTGCCCAACTTTATTGAAAGGAATAGCGTCATGAGTGAGTTGATTTCCTACCATCTCGAAGACGGTATCGCGACCCTGACCTTGAGCAATGGCAAGGTCAATGCCATCTCCCCGGATGTGATTGCCGCGTTCAACGCTGCACTGGATCAGGCCGTGACTGATCGTGCGGTGGTGATCATTACCGGCCAGCCGGGCATTCTCTCCGGCGGTTATGACTTGAAGGTGATGACGGCCGGCCCTAAAGAAGCCGTGGCACTGGTGACCTCTGGCTCGACACTGGCCCGTCGCCTGCTGTCGCACCCCTTCCCGGTGATCGTTGCGTGCCCGGGGCATGCAGTGGCCAAGGGCGCGTTTCTGCTGCTGTCCGCCGACTATCGCATCGGTGTTGAGGGCCCGTTCAGCATTGGCCTGAACGAAGTGCAGATCGGCATGACCATGCACCACGCGGGCATTGAGATCGCCCGTGACCGCCTGAACAAAGTGGCGCTTCAGCGTTCCGTGGTCAACGGCGAGATGTTCAGCCCGCAAGGCGCCGTGGCTGCCGGTTTCCTGGATGTCGTGGTGTCGGCTGAAGAACTGCAAGGCGCGGCACTGGCGGCGGCTCGCCAGTTGAAGAAGATCAACATGACCGCCCACAAGAACACCAAATTGAAAGTGCGCAAAGCGCTGCTGGAGGCCCTGGACAACGCGATCATCCAGGACCAGGCACATTTGGGTTAAGCCCGGACCTGCTACAAATAAAAGCCCGACCGTCGTGTCGGGCTTTTTCATACATGTCTGTGTTAAACGCCTGTAACTGCTCTAGACCGTATCTGACCGATTAGTCGGAAACATCAGCACAAACATCGGCTATCTCCCACTACTCTGGGAGCAATTGCCGAAAACAGTGCACATCCGTACACTGCGCCACCTTTTGTCCCGGTGGGGCCTGTAAATGCTGTTTTTGTTGCGTATGTCATTGATGGGCCTGCACTTTATTGTGGCGGGTGTGCTGGGTGTGATTCTCGGCCTGTGCCGGCCGTTCAACCCGGACAACAGCCGTCTGTGCGCACGCCTGTACGCGTGGCCGGCCATGTGTATATTGCGCTTGCGGGTGAAGGCCGAAGTCGGGCCGTTGATGGATAAGCCTGACAGCTGTGTGATCATCGCCAATCACCAGTCCAACTACGACTTGTTTGTGTTTGGCAACGTAGTGCCCCGTCGTACCGTGTGCATCGGCAAAAAGAGCCTGAAATGGGTGCCGCTGTTCGGGCAGTTGTTCTGGCTGGCCGGTAATGTGCTGATCGACCGTGGCAATGCGCACAAGGCGCGTAAGTCGATGTTGACCACCACCCACACCCTGCAAAACAAGGACACCTCGATATGGGTCTTCCCGGAGGGCACGCGCAACCTGGGTGAGGACTTGCTGCCCTTCAAGAAAGGCGCATTCCAGATGGCCATTGCCGCCGGGGTGCCGATCGTGCCGGTGTGTGTCAGCAGTTACGTCAAACACATGCGATTGAACCGCTGGCGCAGCGGGAAAATTCTGATTCGTTCGTTGCCGGCGATTCCCACCGCCGGATTGAGCCTGGACGACATGCCCATGCTGATTGCCCAGTGCCGCGAGCAGATGCGTGAATGCATCGATTCGATGGACCGGCAACTGCAAGCCGCCTGAACAAGAAAACCCGCCTGGCGCGGGTTTTCTTTTGTCTGCGAGACTTTACCGGCGAACTCGGCAGATTTAGCTGACTCGCAAACACTGCGAGGCTAAGCTGATCAACACTGGCATTGCATATGTTGCCAATTGAAAGCTGCCAAAAGAAGTGAACCACCATCATGGGTAGAGTTGTTGCTGCTGCGGTTTATAGCGCCGGTAAGAGAGTCACCAATATCACCCTCGACGAAGGCGCAGCCTGGGCTGCCAAGCCCGGACACTTTGTCTGGATCGGCCTCGAGGAGCCGAATGCCGAGGAGCTCTACAATCTGCAGCGCCAGTTCAACCTTCACGAACTGGCCATTGAAGACGCCCTGGAAAAGCACAGCCGGCCGAAGCTGGAAACCTTCGGCGATGCGCTGTTCATCGTGACGTATTCGCCCATCCGTCATGAAGGCAAACTCGAGTTCATCGAGACGCATATTTTTGCCGGCAATGGTTACATCATTACTGCACGCAACGGTCACTCGGCGTCCTACGCCCATGTCCGTCAACGCTGTGAGGCGCGTCCGCTATTGCTTGAGCACGGGGAAGATTTCGTTCTCTATGCCATCCTCAATTTTGTGATCGAGAACTACCAGCCGATGGGCGAAGTCATTCACGCGGAAATCGATGAGCTGGAGCGCAACGTGTTATGCGGCGTGTTGAATGACTACGACATCCAGAAGCTGCATGGCCTGCGTCGTGATGTTTTGCGCTTGCGTCGTTATGTGGCACCGATGATTGAGATCGGGGAGGAATTGCAACGGCTGAGTTTCCCGTTTATCGATAAAAACATGCGCCCGTACTTTCGCGACGTGCAGATCCATGTGACGCGGCAAATGGAAGACCTGACGACCCTGGCGGATATTGCCAGCCAGACGATTGAGGTCGGGGTGCTGCTGGAGGCCTCTCGCCAGAGCGTGGTGCAACGCAAGTTTGCGGCCTGGGCGGCGATTCTGGCCTTCCCCACGGCGGTGGCGGGGATTTACGGGATGAATTTCCAGAACATGCCGGAGTTGAACTGGCACTACGGCTATTTCGGCGTGCTGGGATTTATCACGGTGGGTTGTCTGGGGTTGTGGGCGAGTTTCAAGAAGTCGGGGTGGCTGTAGGAGCGAGCCTGCTCGCGAAAAACCTGAGAGCACCGTGGGCTGTCAGGTTTGGCGCGTTATCGTTCACCACCATCGCGAGCTGGGCTCGCTCCTACGGGTTTTAAACAGATGTTGGCTTGTGTGCGACAAACCGCATCATCCACTCGGCAACCGTGGTGCCGTGGTGCTCCTGATCCAGGCTCGCGATACCTTTGGAGTAGACCTGCTCACCCAGTGCCTGCTGGCGAATCTCCAGCAGGGCGCGGGAGTAGTCGTGGATGAACTCCGGATGCCCCTGGAAGCACAGCACCTGGTCGTTGATGTGGTAGGCGGCATACGGGCAGAAATCGCTGGAGGCAATGACCGTGGCGTTCTCCGGCAGCGACGTGACCTGGTCCTGGTGGCTGATCAGCAGCGTCAGCTCTTCGCGCACCGGATTCATCCATGGCGCCTTGGCGGCGAGCTTGTATTTGTGGGTGCCGACACCCCAACCCTGGGTCGCACGCTCGCTCTTGCCGCCGAGCAGCAATGCCAGCAACTGATGACCAAAGCAGACGCCCAGCAGCTTGTCGCCGCGCTCGTAGCGGGTCAGAAGGTATTTCTTGAGGGTTTCGATCCACGGGTCGGTGCCGAAGGAATCGGCCTTGCTGCCCGTCACCAGGTAGGCGTCGAATGTCAGGTCGTCGCTTGGGTATTCACCCTGCACCACGTTGTAGACCGTGAACTCGGCGGCAATCGGCTGCTGCGAAAACAGGTGTTTGAACATCTGCCCGTAGCCCTGATATTGGTCAACCAATTCCGGACGCAGGTGGTCGGTTTCCAGAATGCAGATGCGTAACGACATAAAAAATACCTGACACGTGATGGGAATAATGCACACCCCAGAGCCTGCCCTGAAACACCGTGACAAGGCAAGCCCCGAAATGCGTCATCGCGCCCTTAGAATGCCTCCCCTTTGGCGGCCTTCTCCAGCAGCAATGCAGGCGGTGCGAACCGCTCGCCATATTGCTTGGCCAGGTACTGGGCGCGGGCGACAAAGTCCTGCACGCCGTACTGGTTGATGTACTGCAGCGCACCGCCGGTCCACGCGGCAAAACCGATACCGAAGATCGAGCCAACGTTGGCATCCGCCGTCGAGGTCAACACGCCCTCCTCCACACAGCGCACGGTTTCGATGGCTTGCACGAACAGCAAGCGATCACGCACATCCTTCGGTGAAATCTGCCCGTCGGTTTTCTCGAAGCGGGTTTTCAACTGTGGCCACAGGTGTTTCTGGCCGCCCGCCGGATACTCGTAGAAACCACCCCCGGCAGCCTTGCCCGGACGCTTGTATTCATTGAGCAACAAGTCAATCACGGCAAATGCCGGATGCTCTCGCAGCGGTTTGCCCTCTGCCTGCAGGTCCTTGGCTGTTTGCAGGCGGATATGGTTCATCAGGCTGAGGGAAACTTCGTCAGAGATCGCCAGCGGCCCTACAGGCATGCCGGCTTTGCGTGCTTCAGTCTCGATCATCGCTGCGTTCACACCTTCACCCAGCATGGCAATGCCTTCGTTGGTGAAGGTGCCGAACACCCTTGAGGTGAAGAAACCGCGGCTGTCATTGACCACAATCGGGGTTTTCCGGATTTGCAGGACGTAATCGAACCCACGGGCCAAAGTTTCGTCGCTGGTATTGGCGCCCTTGATGATTTCCACCAGCGGCATTTTTTCCACGGGGCTGAAAAAGTGCAGGCCGATGAACTTGCTCTGATCGGGCACGGCGCACGCCAGGCCGCTGATCGGCAAGGTCGATGTGTTGGAAGCGATCACCGCGTCCGCGCCGACGACCTTTTGCGCCGCCAACGACACTTTGGCCTTCAAGTCACGATCCTCGAACACGGCCTCGATGATCAGGTCGCAACCAGCCAGGTCGGCATCGCTTGCGGTGGTTTGAATGCGTGCCAGAACGGTGTCGCGTTGCTCGATGCTCATTTGTCCGCAAGCGACTTGCTTGTCCAGCAGCGCCGCCGAATGCGCCTTGCCCTTCTCCGCCGCGGCGATGCTGATGTCCTTGAGCACCACATCAATACCGGCTGACGCGCTGACAAACGCAATTCCGGCGCCCATCATCCCGGCACCGAGCACCCCGACCTTGCGGGTGACATAAGGCGCAAAGCCTTGAGGCCGCGAGCCGCCGGCATTGATTTCGTTGAGCTGGAACCAGAACGTGCCAATCAGGTTTTTCGACACCTGGCCGGTGGTCAGCTCGGTGAAATAGCGGGTTTCGATCAGGTGCGCCGTGTCGAAATCCACTTGGGCGCCCTCGACCGCTGCGCACAGGATTTTCTCCGGTGCGGGCATCGTGCCCTGGGTTTTGCTGCGCAGGATCGACGGTGCAATCGCCAGCATCTGAGCGACTCGCGGGTTTGACGGCGTACCGCCCGGAATCTGGTAACCCTTCACATCCCAGCGTTGTACCGCCGCCGGGTTGGCGAGAATCCACGCCTTCGCCTTGGCCATCAGCTCTTCGGAATCTGCTGCCAGCTCGTCAATCAACCCCGCCTGCAACGCCTGTTGCGGGCGAACTTTCTGGCCTTCGAGCAGGTATGGCAGGGCTTTTTCGATTCCGAGCATGCGCACCATGCGCACCACGCCCCCGCCGCCCGGCAGCAGGCCGAGGGTGACCTCCGGCAGACCGAGTTGCACCGACGGGTTGTCCAGCGCTACGCGATGATGGCAGGCCAGGCAGATTTCCCAGCCGCCGCCGAGTGCCGCGCCGTTGATCGCCGCAACCACCGGTTTGCCGAAGGTTTCCAGGGTGCGCAACTGGCCCTTGAGGGTCAGTACCATGTCGTAGAAGGCTTTGGCTTCGGGCTTGCCGACCTTGATCAGTTCATTGAGGTCACCGCCGGCAAAGAAGGTTTTCTTGGCCGAGGTAATGATCACACCGGCGATGCTGTCCTTGTCGGCCACCAGGCGCGCAACGCAGTCAGCCATGGCCTCGCGATACACCGCGTTCATGGTGTTGGCGCTCTGGCCTGGCATGTCGATGGTCAGGACGACGATTTGGTCCTGGCCTTTTTCGTAACGAATGGCTTCGTTCATAACTGGATTCCTTGAAGTCCGGGCTCAGAGGCGTTCGATGATGGTGGCAATGCCCATGCCGCCGCCGACACACAGGGTCGCGAGGCCAAAACGCAGGCGTCGGGCTTCCAGTTCATCCAGTAGCGTGCCGAGAATGGCGCAGCCCGTGGCGCCCAGCGGGTGACCCATGGCGATGGAACCGCCGTTGACGTTGACCTTGTCCGGATCGACGGCCATGTCCTTGATGAATTTCAACACCACGGAAGCGAACGCCTCGTTGACCTCGAACAGATCGATGTCTTCGACCCGCAGCCCGGCCTTGGCCAACGCTTTGCGGGTCGCCGGCGCGGGACCGGTGAGCATGATGGTCGGATCGGTGCTGGTGACCGCCGTGGCGACAATCCGCGCCCGTGGCTGCAGGCCCAGCGCACGGCCCTTGGCTTCGGAGCCGATGAGCATCAGCGCCGCGCCATCGACGATCCCGGAGCTGTTGCCGGGGGTGTGCACATGATTGATCCGCTCGACATGGCTATAGACCCGCAGCGCGGTGGCATCGAACCCCATCTGCCCCATCATCTCGAAACTCGGCTTGAGCTTGCCCAGGCCTTCGAGGGTCGAATCGGCGCGGATGAATTCATCGTGATCGAGCAGGATGATGCCGTTCTGGTCTTGCACCGGCACCAGCGACTTGCTGAACGAACCATCGGCCCGCGCCCGCGCAGCCTTTTGTTGGGAATGCAGCGCGTAGGCATCGACATCCTGACGGCTGAAGCCTTCAAGGGTGGCGATCAGGTCCGCGCCCACGCCCTGTGGTGTGAAGTGACTGTGCAGGTTGGTCGCCGGGTCCAGCGCCCAGGCCCCGCCATCGCTGCCCATCGGCACCCTGGACATCGACTCGACACCACCGACCACCACCAGGTCCTCGAAGCCGGAGCGCACTTTCATCGCACCGAGGTTGACCGCCTCCAGCCCCGAAGCACAGAAACGGTTGATCTGTACCCCCGCCACGCTGACATCCCAATCGGCCACCTGAGCGGCGGTCTTGGCGATGTCAGAGCCTTGATCGCCAATCGGCGTCACGCAGCCGAGCACCACGTCATCGACCTGGCTGGTGTCCAGCGCCGTGCGCTGTTGCAGCGCAGTGAGCAAACCGGCAACCAGGTCCACCGGTTTGACACTGTGCAAGGCGCCGTCGGCCTTGCCTTTGCCACGGGGCGTGCGTAACGCGTCGAAAATCAATGCTTGGGTCATGACGTCCTCGAACCACAGTGCGGGAGGGTGAATATCGAGTGCTCACTCTTGGCCCGAGCCGCGTTTGATTCAATGACCGCAGCGCTCACAGATGTTGACGCTCACGCTCAGACGGACGGTAGTGAGCTACCGGATTTACCGATTCCGGACACCAAGCTGTCTAGCCAACGGGCGCCAAGAAAGCTGGCAATAGGCCTCATGTCTTTTTTAAAGCGAATCGTAAGAACTCCATACGAAATGGATCTAAGCCAAGCGCTGCGCGGGCTCTAAGGTGAACTTGTACGAAGTTGTCGTCGGGTTTTGCCGAGGCGCTCGTCGCTACAGGAAGTGCACCTGCCGTCATGGAGCAATGCAGGCAGGCATCAGGAAATAACAATAAAGGCGGTCAAGCCATGTTCAAACAATCGAAAGTACGACAAGCCGGGCTCATCCTTTTCGCCACCACATTGTTGTTGATATTGCCGAACCTGACCAAGGTGATCGGCTAGTCGCGTCTGAAAGATACGGCGTCACGGTTTTTGAATTGCCACTATCAAAATGTGACTGGCCCGCTACCCGGGCCAGCGTGGCTGTGCCAACCTTGGCGGCACTTCCACGACATGGACGGCGATCATTTGAAAATACTCATTCTGCTCGGGGCCCTGCTGTTCGGCTCGCCCCTGTATGCCGCACAGCTGAACCTGGAGCTGGGCGCGAACAGTCGCACCTGGCAGACCGAGGAATTGCTCAAGCATCCTCAGGTTCAAACCATCGACATCAGCGACGACGTTTCCTACAAACGGGACATGAGCTACCGCGCCGTGCCTCTGTCCGCGTTGCTGACCGGCATCAAGCCCGACGACCACCTGCAAGCCGTGGCCCTGGATGGCTTTGCCGCCGAAATGGCCGCAGCGCCGTTGCTCAACTCCCAGGGGGCACAGGCGTGGCTGGCGATTGAAGACCCTGGCAAGCCCTGGCCACCGCTATCCGAAGGCAAGCCAGGCGCCGGGCCGTTCTATCTGGTCTGGACCAACCCGCAGGCCGGCAACATCAGCCCCGAACAATGGCCGTTCCAGGTCGCGAGCATCAAACGCCTGGCGCCCGTGGCCGAGCGCTTTCCCGCCCTGCTGCCCGATCCGGCATTGAGGGCCGATGATCCGGTGTACAAGGGTTTTGCGTTGTTCCAGAAGAACTGCCTGGCATGCCATCGACTCAATGGCGCTGGCGACTCGCAGTTCGGGCCGGACCTGAATATTCCGTACAACCCGACCGAATATTTTGGCGCGGACTTCCTCAAGCGCTACATCCGCGATCCACAGAGCTTGCGCCAGTGGCCGCAGGCGAAGATGCCAGGGTTCTCCACCGAGGTGTTACCGGATGGGGACCTGGGGATGTTGGTGGGGTATCTCAAGCATATGTCGGGCCGGAAGGTGAAGCCCTAAGCCTTGTGCTGTATGGACCGGCCTCTTCGCGAGCAAGCCCGCTCCCACATTGGAATTGCTGTGCGCCGCAAATCAAATGTGGGAGCGGGCTTGCTCGCGAAGCGGTATCCCCGATCCTACTGCTGCTGCACTGAAATCACCGGCGCTGGCGTCGGTGAAACCAGCACCTTGGCATGCATCTGCTCACACCCGCCGCCCCGACGCATCCCGCGCACCGGGCAGGCATCCAGGTAATCCAGGCCCACCGCCAGTTTCAGGTGACGTTCCGGCCGGGCCAGTTCGTTGGTCACGTCGAAGCTGTACCAGGCGTCATCCAGCCAGGCCTCGGCCCAGGCGTGGCTGGCCAGGTGTTCGCTGTTCTCGCTGTACAGATACCCCGACACATAACGCGCCGGAATACCCAGGCTGCGCGTGCAGGCAAGAAATGCATGGGTATGGTCCTGACACACGCCAGAGCGCCCGGCAAAAGCCTGGGCTGCGCTGGTGTCCACTTCCGTGGAGCCCGGCGTATAGGTCATATGCTGGTTGAGTCCATGCATCAGATCGATCAACGCCGTGCGATCACGGCGCTGCTTGCACGCGTTCTCGGCGAACGAACGCAGGGCGGAGTCGGCTTCAGTCAAACGGGTGAAACGCAGAAACGGCAGTGCCGACTGGCTCTCGTGCTCGGCCTCACGCAACTCGTCGATATCGACCTGGCCACGGGCGCCGATGATGATCGCCTCGTGCGGCTCATCCATGGTCAGCACATGCAGGATGTTGCCGAACGGGTCGAGTTGCGCCCGCACCGGACGAGGCAGGTCGAGCTGCCAGCTGAGCACGTGCTGGCGCTCGCTGTCGTGGGGAGTCAGTCGCAGGTACTGGATGCTCGCCCGCACCTTGTCTTCGTAGTGATAGGTGGTCTCGTGGCTAATGGAAAGTCTCATGCGGCCTCCAGATAAGAACTGTGTATCGCGTTACCCAACTGGCGCACCAGCGGGATGAACTCGGTCAGCCAGGCGTGCAGGCCTTCTTCGAGAATTTCATGGATGCCGGTGTAGCGCAGGCGCGCGTCCATTTCTGCCGCCAGGCGTTGTGCGGGGCGACCATTGGCCCCTGGCAATTGCGCGAGGATCTGGTCGATTTCTTCGGTGCAGGCGCGCAGGGATCGCGGTACATCCGCCCGCAGCAACAGCAGTTCGGCGACATGCCGGGCGCCGGGGGCGTCGCGGTAGATTTCCGTGTAGGCCTCGAACGACGACAACGCCCGCAACAACGCACTCCACTGGTAATACGCGTGAGCGGTGCCATCGCTGACGGCTTCGGCCTGATCGCCGGCCATTTCGTAGCGGGCATCGAGCAGGCGCAAAGTGTTGTCCGCCCGTTCGATGAAGGTCCCCAGACGAATGAAGCGAAACGCATCGTTACGCATGATGGTGCCGTAGGACGCGCCCCGGAACAGGTGGGAACGTTCCTTGATCCACTCGCAGAAACGGCTCATGCCGTAGCGACTGAGGCCCTGCTCGGCAATACCGCGAATTTCCAGCCAGGTGGCGTTAATGTTTTCCCACATGTCGGCGGTGATGCGCCCACGCACCGCATGGGCGCTGGCCCGTGCCGCACCGAGACAACTGTAGATGCTCGCCGGGTTGGCCGCATCCAGGGCGAAGAAATGCAGCAGCCGTTCGGCATGCAGTTCGCCATGGCGCTCCAGGTAATCGTCCAGGGTGCCGGTGATCAACAGCGGCATGGCCAATTCGTGCAAACCGTCGCCACGACCGTCTTGCGGCATCAGCGACAGCGAATAGCTGATGTCGAGCATCCGTGCGAGGTTTTCCGCCCGCTCCAGGTAACGCGACATCCAATACAAATCCGAGGCAGTTCTACTTAACATGGCAGGCTTCCTTTAATCCTCGACCACCCAGGTGTCCTTGGTTCCGCCACCCTGGGAGGAGTTGACCACCAGGGAGCCTTCGCGCAGGGCGACACGGGTCAAACCGCCGGGCACGACCCGGGTTTCACGACCCGACAGGACAAACGGCCGCAAGTCGATATGGCGTGGTGCAATGCCGTTTTCGACAAAGGTCGGACAAGTCGACAGCGACAGCGTTGGTTGGGCGATATACGCATGGGGCTTGGCGATGATCCGCGCGCGGAAGGCTTCGATTTCCGCCGCCGTCGCCGCCGGCCCCACCAGCATTCCGTACCCGCCGGAACCCTGGGTTTCCTTGACCACCAGTTCTGGAAGATTGGCCAGCACGTGGGAAAGTTCAGAAGGGTTACGGCATTGCCAGGTCGGCACGTTCTTCAGGATCGGCTCTTCGTCGAGGTAGAAACGGATCATGTCGGTAACGAACGGATACACCGACTTATCGTCCGCCACCCCCGTGCCGATGGCATTGGCCAGCACCACGTTGCCGGAGCGGTAGGACGACAGCAGCCCCGGCACGCCGAGCATTGACTCCGGGTTGAAGGCCAGCGGATCGAGGAAAGCGTCGTCGAGGCGACGATAAATCACGTCGACCGCTTTCGGCCCGTCGGTGGTGCGCATGTAGACCTTGTCGTCACGCACGAACAGGTCCGCGCCCTCCACCAGCTCCACACCCATTTCCCGCGCCAGGAACGCATGCTCGAAGAACGCGCTGTTGAAGCGGCCGGGTGTCAGCACCACCACGCTCGGGTTGTCGATGGGGCTTGAGCTTTTCAGGGTGTCGAGCAGCAGGTTCGGGTAGTGGTCGATAGGAGCGATGCGTTGCGCCGCGAACAGTTCGGGGAACAGGCGCATCATCATCTTGCGGTCTTCAAGCATGTAGCTGACGCCGCTGGGCGTGCGCAGATTGTCTTCGAGCACGTAGTAGGTGCCGTCGCCGTCGCGTACCAGGTCGACCCCGGAGATATGCGAGTAGATATCGCGGTGCAGGTCCAGACCCTGCATCGCCAACTGGTACTGCTCGTTGGCCAGCACCTGTTCGGCCGGAATGATGCCGGCCTTGATGATGCGCTGCTCGTGGTAAAGGTCGGCGAGGAACATGTTCAACGCCTTGACCCGCTGGATGCAGCCGCGCTCGACGACCCGCCATTCACTGGCAGGAATGCTGCGCGGGATGGTGTCGAACGGAATCAGGCGCTCAGTGCCCTGCTCGTCTCCGTAGAGTGTGAAAGTAATCCCGGCGCGATGAAACAACAGATCGGCCTCGCGTCGCCGTTGTGCCAGAAGCTCGTCAGGCGTCTCGGCCAGCCAACGGGCAAACTCCCGATAATGCGGGCGGACCAGGCCGCCGGCATCGTACATCTCATCAAAATAGGTGCGGATCATGCCGTACTCCTTGTCACTCGGACGTCCAGACCTTCGCAAGGCCCGTGCCATCGGCATAAACGCTTAAATTTCAATCGGTTGGATAATCAAGACGCACGCACCGCACCAATCCTGTGCGACAAATGCCCCAACCTGATCGCCCCCGCTTCATTGCAAGGCGTAGTGATCGCCTGTCACCAGCATAGTCCGTAGGAGCCAGCTTGCTGGCGATGGGGCCAGCAAGTCATGGGTTACTCTTCGAGGACGCCTTCGCTGGCAAGCCAGCTTCTACCGGATTGTGTTCAATGTCCTGGCGGCGAAAATGAAAACGGCCAACCCGAAGGTCGGCCGTCATTGCCAATTGTCACTGTTCATAAGGTTATGCGAGTCGCCCTCGTACCTCCTGTTTCACACCCCAGCCTTCGATGATGCCGCCCAACGGCTCGACCACCGCTTCGAAACCCTGTTCGAAATCGCCGATGTCGTCGTAGGTGGCATACATGACTTTGCACAACTCCAGCGCCCAGGCGCCATCGTCGCGCACACTGATTTGCGCATCCAGGGATTCACCACGGTGGAAATGACCTGCCGCCCTGCGTGCCCGCTCCTCGTCCGGGAAAATGGCGTAGAACTCGATGGGATGAAACCGCGAAAAGTCAAAACCGCCTTCTTTCATGCGGCGCAGTACGCTGCTGCTGATGTCTTCTTGATAGGCTGTGCTCATGAAACGTCCTCCTCAAAACGATGGATAGACTTTCCGTACTCCCTCACCCGCAACCGAACAGCGCGAGCGACGGCAACCGATGTGCCGGCGGGAAACAAGCATGGAGCTGACAAGACCAGACCTTAGCGATTCATTCGCTGATCTCGCTTGCAGAGTAGCCCCAAGATAGAGCCTCTGCCAAGGTCTGGATTTGAATGCGACAGGTGTCGTTCAGATTGGAGCAATACCGAGGATTTGAATGCTGTTCTGCGCCTTGAGTTCTTTGACGCTCGCATCAGTGGTCCGCCCTTCCAGATCGTTCAGATCCAGTTCGGCAGCGACAGGAAGAAGCCTGGCCTTGATGAGCCTGGCGGCACGCTCGTAGTCCGGGCGCTCGATGCACTCGAAGACTTCGTTGACGGTTTCGCCATGATCATCCACGAAAGTGACTTTCCACTTTTGCATTGGTGCCTCCTCGATAAACCCCATTGATGGGTTCACCTCTATCTCGACCTTGTTAGCTGGCTAATTGTTCCGCCAGATCAAACATATCGACGGATGTGAAAATCTCTCCCGACACCCGCTTTAACCCGTCAAGCGCAGCCATGTGGGAGCGGGCTTGCTCCGGGCGGCGTTCCGACGAAAGCGGTGTGTCAGCCGACTTGTTTTCAACTGACCCTCCCTCTTCGCGAGCAAGCCCGCTCCCACAGGTTTCGTGCGCGGACTGAAAGATCAGTCGTTGCTTGGCTTGTTCACTGCCTGCAATACGTATTGCGGCAAGGCAAAGGCACCGATGTGGATTTCTGGATTGTAGTAGCGGGTGATGATGCCGCTGCCCGTGAAGCGCTGTTGCAGGGTTTCGCGGGACAACTTGCGATAAGCGGTATTGGTGGCACCCCAGGCGAAGGTCATCGAGCCACCGATATAGGTCGGCACGGCGGCTTGGTAGAAGTGCCAGTCCGGGAACAGGCTGCGCAGGCGACCGGCGGTGGTCTTCACTTCTTCGATCTGCATGAACGGCGTGCCGTTCTGGGTCACCAGAATGCCGCCTTCGTTCAGGCAGCGGCGGCAGGCCTGGTAGAAGTTTTCCGAGAACAGCACTTCCCCCGGTCCGATCGGGTCGGTGGAGTCGGAAATGATCACGTCGAACTTTTCGGTGGTGGTGGCGACGAAACGCATGCCGTCGTCGATCACCAGGTTCAGACGCGGATCATCGAATGCCCCCTTGGAGTGGTTCGGCAGGAATTCCTTGCACATGTCGACCACGGTGCCGTCGATCTCGACCATGGTGATGTGCTCGACACTACGGTGCTTGGCCACTTCACGCAACATGCCGCCGTCGCCGCCGCCGATGATCAGCACGCGCCTGGCGCTGCCATGGGCGAGGATCGGCACGTGGGTCAGCATTTCGTGATAAATGAATTCGTCGGCTTCGGTGGTCTGGATCACACCGTCCAGCGCCATCACCCGGCCCATGCGCGGGTTCTCGAAGATCACCAGGTGCTGGTGTTCGGTGCGCACTTCGTGCAGCAGTTTATCCATGCGAAAACGCTGGCCGTAGCCTTCGTAGAGGGTTTCCAGGTAGTCGCTGGCAGGGGTGTTGCTCATGGGAAGTGCTCCGATGAATGCGGGTGGCAACGGACGGTTACCCGCCCATGATGGCCAATCGATTGTCTCGATTGACCGGGAAAGGCGCGCATTCTACGTCGCGGAACATGACAGGTCGAACCTCAGTTGTTCGACTTGCCACAATCCTGTGGGAGCGGGCTTGCTCGCGAAGTAGGCAACTCGGTTTGTCGGCGAACCGCGTAATCGTTCTTCGCGAGCAAGCCCGCTCCCACAGGGCCGGAGTTGTTTGCGGGAAATCCGTCAGAGTTTGACATTGCCCCGTGGCCCGGCGATGGCCCAGATGATCAGTCCCAGCACCGGCAACAGCGCGATCAACAGTACCCAGAGGATTTTCATCCCGGTCTCGGCGCTACTTTTGAATACGTTGATGATGGCCCAGATGTCCAGGACAAAAATGATCAAGGCAACCAGGCTGTTGAACGTGGAACCCATGGTGACGCTCCTGAAGAGTGATTTGCCCTCTCAGGATAGACGGTCGTCGCGAGGGCTCCGCTTTATTGACAGTATTTGGCTATCAAACGTGGATCGCCACTTTCAGGGCTTCCAGGGATGGCGCGGCGGCGATGCCGACTTCAGCGCACAATTCCAGCACGCGTGGCACGTCATTGCCGTAGACCAGCACCACCTGCAACTCGTCATCGAGCAACTGGCTGAAGTTCATCAGTGTGTAGCCACCGTTTTCCTTGTTCAGGCTGCTCATCTGCACCTGGATGCGGTTGAGTGCGGTCAGGGCTTCGGTCCTGGCCAGCTGCTTGGGCTTGAGATTGAAATCCACACCCGGGCCGAACGAGGCGACAACCTGGGCGAACAGGTCCATGTAGGTGTCAGCCTGGAACAGCACCGTTTCCGGCAGGCTGCCGACCACCACCCACTCACCCAGCGGGATCGGGAAGCTGTCGTCGTAGTTGATGTCCGGATTGGCGGTCAGAAAAGCCTGCGGATCGGCGTAGGCCTGCGCCGCTTCGTCTGCGACCTTGAGGATTTCGTCTTCGCCCATGCACCCGGAGCTGATTTTGCTGATGAGTTCGACGAGTGCGGCTTTCATGGGGCGGATCCTGTAGCGAGGGGAATATTGAGGGCGCGAAGGATAGCGCAAATGTGGACCTGTAGTGAGCGCCCCCTCGCCACAAGGCTCTGCGTCAGCCCAGCAGTTTTTCCAGGTGCGCAACGGCATCGGAAGCGCCCATGGTTTTCGCCGCGTCCAGCGCGGTGATGCCATTGGCGTCCCTGGCTTTCGGGTCGGCGCCCTTGCTGATCAGGTAATCGACCACTTCGACGCGGTTGAACATCGCCGCCATCATCAGCGCCGTGCGGCCATCGAAGGACGAACCTTCAACCTGCGCACCGCCGTCGACCAAGGCCTTGATCACCGCCAGGTCGCCCTTGAAGGCGGCGCCGGCAATCGGACTCTGTCCGTTGTCGTTGCGGATCTCCGGGTCGGCCTTGTGCTCCAGCAGGACTTTTACCGTTTCCACATGGCCGTGGTACGCGGCCAGCATCAGCAAGGTATCGCCCTTGTGGTTACGCAGGTTCGGCGGTAACCCCTTGGTCAGCAGCGCGGCCATCATCGCCGCATCGCCCTCCCGTGCCTTGTTGAATACCTGTTCGGCAAATTCAGCGGCTTCTTCGGGGGTCATCTGGCGGCTTTTGTCTGACATTGGGCACTCCCTTCTCTGTCATTCGTAAAAGCCGACAGTTTCCCGAGCCGTCCCGACACTGTCACTTGTTTTTTCTCATGGGCCGCCATAGCCAGATTCAATAGCGGTATTTGCCGCCCTGAATGTCAGACAACAATTGCTGCGTGACCTGCACATAGGTCTGGGTCCCCGGCAGCCAGGCATAAATCGGATCATCACCGGTTTTACCCGGGTCGAAGGCTTCGTCCTTGAGGCGGGTCTTCTGATATTTGAATGTCCCGGTGGTTTCCATTTTCACTTTCACCCGCAGGAACAACGGCACCGCATAAGCCGGCATTTGCTCACGGGCGAAGGCCAGCAGTTCGCTGAAGTCCAGGGTTGCCAGGGATTCGGCTGGGGTAATCGCCGCCATTCCGGCCCGGCCATTGGTGTTGCGGATTTCCACGCCATAGGCCACGGCTTCGGAAATGCTCGGATGTTTCAGGAGGATGTTTTCGACCTCCGTGGTCGACACGTTTTCACCCTTCCAGCGGTACGTATCCCCCAGGCGGTCGACAAACTGCGCATGACCAAAGCCGATGTTGCGCAACAGATCGCCGGTGTTGTAGTAGCGGTCGCCCTGCTCGAATACATCGTGAAGCACGACCTTGGCGGTTTTCTGCGGATCGGTGTAACCGTCCAGTGGTGCCTTGTCGTAGATTTTTGCCAGCAACAGCCCCTGCTCGCCCTTGGCGACCTTGCGCATCAGGCCGTTGGCTTCACGAATCGGTGCGCCGCTGTCGTGGTCGTACGCCACCAGTTCCCAGGACATCAGGGAGAAACCGATGGTGTTGTCGAAATTCAGAATGTTGGTGAACCCGATATTGCCGTCGCTGGCAGCGTACAGCTCGCAGATGTGATTCACCGCAAAGCGGGTCTTGAACTCGTTCCAGGCTCCAGGACGCAGGCCGTTGCCGATCATCTTCTTCACCTCGTGCCGGCTGTCGTCGACGCTGGGCGGTTGATCGACCAGGTAGCGGCACAGTTCGCCGACATAACCGATGGTGGTCGCCCGGTACTTGCGCACGTCGTTCCAGAACTGGCTGGCGCTGAATTTGCGGCGGATGGCAAACCCGCTGGCACCACTGACGGCCGCCCCCCAGCACACGCAAAGTCCCGTGGCGTGGTACAGCGGCAAGGTGCAATAGACGACATCGTCCGGGTGCATGTCCAGGGCGATCATGCCGAAACTCGCCGAGCTGCGCATCCAGCGGCCATGCTTGAACACGCCGGCCTTGGGCAGCCCCGTGGTGCCCGATGTGTAGATATAAAAGCAGGGATCGTCGAAGAAAATCTGCTGGCTGCTGGCCGGGTTGTCGCTGGCATCATCGAGACTGACGGTCATCAGGTTGATGAAACCTTCAGGCGCGATACCCGGTTGGCGAGAAGTGTCCCGATCGGCGACGAACCAGGTTCGGTCAGCCTTGATCGACACCCGATCACGAACCGCCAGGTACGCCGGGACCAACTCCTCACCGACAATGATCGCCACCGGAGACACCAGATTCACACTGTGCACCAGGGTGTCGCGGGTCTGCGAGGTATTGAGCAGCGCACTGACCGCGCCGACCTTGGCCACCGCCAGAATCGTCACCAGCAGTTCCGGGCGGTTCTCGATGAAGACCGCCACCACATCCCCCTTGCCGATGCCTTGGCCGATCAGGTGATGGGCAATGCGGTTGGCCCATTGGTTGACCTCGGAGTAACTGAGCCTCACGTCGTCTTGCAACAGCGCCGGGCCATCCGGGTTGCGCAACGTGGCTTGCTCGAAACACCAGCCCAAACCACACGCCTGGGTCGGGTCCGTGACGTTGGCGACCTTCATGCCCTTCACCACCCGGGGGATGGCTTTGGCAATGGAAGGCAGCTTGCGGAGCATCATGCCCCAGGTAATCGTGTCGTTCGACGTACGGCTCATGATTGCTCCCGTTCGATGTTTTTTTATTGTCGGGCGGCGATGACTGAGCCCGAAAATACGTCAACGGTTCTTGAGCTGTACACGCGGTTTTTGAAATGTTTTGTATCTGCGATCTTGATCCGCGATCTTGATCTGCGACTGCGCTGCGCGAAGGTGATCCCGTGCACGCCAATTGGTTCCATCGAGTCGCCGACATACCTGCAAAATGCAGGATGCACGATGGCCATTCATGCAGATTGCACGAAAGCAAAAAACACTGAAAAACCTAACTTATTGATTTTTAACAATATTACTCAACTGAATTTACTGGCACAAAGGCTGCAACAGCCTCCCCATGCTTGCCATTCAAGTCATCACGGAGCTGAAAGACATGAGCCTTATCCAGGAAAAATTTTCGTCCCTGTTCTCCAACTTCGCAGTCACTACCCAGGACCGCCCTGATGGCGGGATCCTGCTGACCTTGTGCAGCGACGACGGCAGAGAATTCAAGCGCTCGATCTCTTACCAGCAATTGCACAATGGCGACCAACTGATGTGGGTCATCAGTGCGATTCGCCGCGACCTCGCGGAACAGGCCAGTGAACTGCCGCAGATTTCCCTGCTGCAAAGCCAGCAACGGTTTGCCCTGCCGACCTATCACTCGCTGTAAAAAACCAATGTGGGAGCGGGCTTGCTCGCGAAGAGGGTGTTTCAGTCAACATCATCGTTGAATGACACACCCTCTTCGCGAGCAAGCCCGCTCCCACAAGTTGTCCGGTGTTTAGAAGGCTGAAGGATTTATCCGCGCAAAGCTGTCCACAGTGACATGCCCCACCAGCTCCCCGCCCTCACGGGCCAGGCCGCAAGTGGCCATACCCGCCGCGCGCGCTGCGTCGAGTTCTTCGACGATGTCCGACAAAAACAGAATGTGCTCCGCTTCGACCTGGATCGCCTGGGTGATGTTGGCGTAGGACTGCGCCTCGCGTTTTGGCCCTGACGTCGTATCGAAGTAGCCGCTGAACAGCGGCGTCAAATCCCCCGCCTCCGAGCAGCCGAAGATCAACTTCTGCGCCTGGATCGAGCCCGAGGAATAAACGAACAGTTGATAGCCGTCCTGGTGCCAGTGCTTCAGCGCTTCGACGGCGTCGGGGTAGACGTGGCCTTTCAGTTGCCCGGCCTGGTAGCCCTGCTCCCAGACCATTCCCTGCAACGCTTTCAACGGCGTGGCCTTGCGGTCTTCGGCAATCCAGCCCAGCAGGATCCCGATGACCCGCTCCACGTCAGCATTCGCTTCATTGCTGTCGCGGCGCACGGCAGCCAGTTGTTCTGCCACGTCGGCGCGTTCGGCGTGCTGACGGACAAACGCCGGCAAGTGTTTGGCGGCATAAGGGAACAGCACGTCGAACACAAAACTCACCGCGCTGGTGGTGCCTTCGATGTCGGTGAGAATCGCTTTGATCGGCATCGACTCAGTCCTCAAGACGCGGGAATTGGCTGGCGATGTCTTCGCCGGTGAAGTTGGCCACCCAGCCTTCCGGGTTGTTGAACAGACGGATCGCGACGAAATGCGGATGTTCGCCCATGTCGAACCAGTGTTTGGTACCGGCCGGCACCGAGATCAGGTCGTTTTTCTCGCACAGGACCGCGTAGACGTAATCGTCGATGTGCAGGGTAAACAAGCCACGGCCTGCAACGAAAAATCGTACTTCGTCTTCGCCGTGGCGATGTTCGTCGAGGAACTTGGCACGCAGTTCGGCTTTTTGCGGGTGATCGCTGTTGAGGCTGATCACATCGACGGTAACGTAACCGTGTTCGGTCATCAGCTTGTCGATCTGCTCCTGGTAGGCGGCAATCACTTCTTCCTGAGTGGCGCCCGGCTGGATCTTCGCCGCCGCTTGCCAGCGGTCGAAGCGCACGCCCTGCTCGGCCAGGGTCGAGGCGATGTCTTCGAAATGGGTCAGCACCTTGTTGGGCATTTCAGGGCTGGAGACGTGATAAACGGACAGGCTGCTCATCGTGGCAACTCCTTAACGGTTCATGCGTTACGGTTAAAGAGCGAGCGCGTCTTCAACTCGCACTCGAACAAGAATTCAAAGGCCTCGATCTGCCGCAAGGCATCGCTCATGCGCGCCCCCCAGGTGTACAGGCCATGACCGCGGATCAGGTAGCCGACGCAATCGGGATGGGCGTCGAGCCAAGGCTGCACCTTGGCGGCCAGGCGCGCAATGTCCTGGTCGTTGTCGAAAATCGGCACGCGCACCCGGGATTCGTGGGTCGTCACACCGCTGAAGGCTTTTTGCAGTTCATAGTCTTCGAACTCGATGAAGTCTTGTGGTGTCAGGCGCGACAGCACGGTGGCATTCACCGAGTGGGTGTGCAGCACGGCACCGATCTCTGGGCGCCAGCTGTAGAGCTGGGTGTGCAACAGGGTTTCTGCGGACGGTTTCTTGCCCGGTTCCAGGCTGTTGCCCGACAGGTCAGTGGCCAGCACATCGTCCATGCCGAGTTGACCCTTGTGCTTGCCGGACACGGTCAGCAAGGCTTCGGTCGGCGACAGGCGGGTCGAGTAATTGCTGCTGGTGGCCGGCGACCAGCCGCGGCCGTACAGAAAACGCCCGGCGTCGATGATTTCCTGGGCGAGGTGTTCACGGGTAAGGCTCATGGCCTGTCCTCTTGCATACATGTGGCAATGATAACGGCAGCCGCAACGGCTGCGAGACTGGCAATACTAAAGGTCCATGCCGCGCCGAGGGCGTTCCAGCTGTAACCGGCGTACAACGCGCCCAATGCGCCACCGGTGCCGGCCAGTGCGGCGTACAACGCCTGGCCCTGGCCTTGCTGGCGCGCACCGAAGCTACGTTGCACGAATTGAATGGCAGCGGCGTGAAAGCTGCCGAATGTCGCCGCGTGCAGCACCTGGGCAAACAGCAGCACCCAAAGAAACTCCGCGAGCGAACCCAGCAACAGCCAACGCAACGCCGCCAGCAGAAAGCTGGCCATCAGCACCCGGCGCAGCGAGACGCGCGCGAGGATCCGGCTCATGGCCAGAAACATCAGGACCTCGGCGACAACGCCGACCGCCCAGAGCATGCCGATCACGCCACGGCTGTAACCCAGTCGCTCAAGGTGCAGGGTCAAAAAGGTGTAATACGGCCCGTGGCTCATCTGCATCAGCGCCACGCATACGTAAAACGCCAGCACGCCGGGGCTGCGCAATTGCTTGAGGAATCCTTCCCCCGCCACCCGGTTGCCCGGCGCCGGTTGGGCATTGGGCACCCACAGGCTGCTGAGCACGATGCCAGCCAAGATCAGCACCAGCGCCGCCGGGTAGATGTCCAGGCTCAGCCATTCGAACAGCCGGCCCAGCGCGACCACGGTGATGATGAAACCGATCGAGCCCCACAGGCGAATCTGGCTGTAGCGCGAGGTCTGCCCCTGCAAATGTGCCAGGGTGATGACTTCGAATTGTGGCAACACCGCATGCCAGAAAAACGCATGCAAGGCCATGACCATCGCCAGCCAGGCGTAGGTCTTGCTGACGAAAATCAGTGAAAAGGTCAGCAGCGTGCACATCGCACCGAAGCGCACGATGGCCAGCCGCCGGCCGGTGTAGTCGCCCAGCCAGCCCCAGATGTTCGGCGCCACGCAACGCATCAGCATCGGGATCGCCACCAGCTCGCCGATGCGCGCGGCACTGAATCCGAGGTGATCGAAATACAGCGCCAGAAACGGCGCTGTAGAACCGAGCAAGGCGAAATAGAACAGATAGAAACTGGAGAGCCGCCAGTACGGGAGCGCCGCAGTCGCCATCAGACGGCTGCGACTGTGAAGTCAGCCATTCAGAGCTGACCCAGCACCGGCGTGCTCACACGCACATCGGCGTTCTGCCCGCGGTGACGCAGCAGGTGATCCATCAGCACGATGGCCATCATCGCCTCGGCGATCGGCGTGGCGCGGATGCCGACGCACGGGTCGTGACGCCCCTTGGTGATCACTTCCACCGGGTTGCCATGGATGTCGATGGAGCGGCCCGGCGTGGTGATGCTCGACGTCGGCTTCAGCGCCAGGTGCGCAACGATCGGCTGACCGGAGGAAATACCGCCGAGAATGCCCCCCGCATTATTGCTGAGAAAACCTTGCGGGGTCATTTCATCGCGATGCTCGGTGCCACGCTGGGCGACGCTGGCGAAACCCGCACCGATTTCCACGCCCTTGACCGCATTGATGCTCATCAGCGCATGGGCCAGTTCGGCATCGAGGCGGTCGAAGATCGGCTCGCCCAGGCCCGGCATCACGCCTTCGGCGACCACCGTGATTTTCGCGCCGACCGAATCCTGGTCGCGGCGCAACTGGTCCATGTAGGCTTCCAGTTCCGGCACTTTGTCCGGATCCGGGCTGAAGAAGGCGTTCTGCTCGACCGATTCCCAGGTCTTGAACGGAATTTCAATCGGCCCGAGCTGGCTCATGTAGCCACGAATGACGATGCCCTGGCTCGCCAGGTATTTTTTTGCAATCGCCCCCGCCGCTACGCGCATCGCCGTTTCACGGGCCGAACTGCGACCGCCGCCGCGGTAGTCGCGCTCACCGTACTTGTGGTGGTAGGTGTAGTCGGCGTGGGCCGGGCGGAACAGATCCTTGATCGCCGAGTAGTCCTTGGACTTCTGGTCGGTGTTGCGGATCAACAGGCCGATGGCGCAACCGGTGGTGCGGCCTTCGAACACGCCAGAGAGGATTTCGACTTCGTCGGCTTCCTGACGCTGGGTGGTGTGGCGGCTGGTGCCGGGCTTGCGACGGTCCAGGTCACGCTGCAGATCCTCCAGGGATATCTCCAGGCCCGGCGGGCAGCCATCGACAATGGCGACCAACGCCGGACCATGGCTTTCGCCAGCGGTGGTGACAGTGAACAGCTTGCCGTAGGTATTGCCGGACATGCAGGACGCTCCGTGAAATGAACCTGAATACGTAATGCGCGCCAGTATACGCAGGCTACCCAAGTAGTTCATCCTCGAACCTTATGGGTGCCGGTGAGTCCAACCGGCATCTTCTTGATGATGGCGCGATGATGCTGCGAGTTCTAGCCTTGAGCCTTACCCTGATTTCCGGCTTCGCCCAGGCGACCGTCCTGCAACGACCGATCTCGCTGGATACCGGTACCGGCGAGCTTTTCGGCTCGCTGTTGCTGCCAAAATCCGACGAACCCGTGCCGGTTGTCCTGATCATTTCCGGCTCCGGCCCTACTGATCGTGACGGAAACAACACCGACGGCGGGCGCAATGACAGCCTCAAGCGGCTGGCCTGGGTACTGGCCAAACACAACATCGCCAGTGTGCGCTACGACAAACGCGGTGTTGCCGCGAGCCTGGCGGCCACACCGGATGAACGCAACCTGACCGTGGACGCCTATGTCGCCGACGCCCAAGCCTGGGGACACAAGCTCAAGGCCGATCCGCGTTTTGGCAAGCTGATCATGCTGGGTCATAGCGAGGGCGCCTTGATCGCCAGCCTCGCAGCGCCCGGCATTGATGCCGACGCGGTGATTTCTGTCTCGGGCAGCGCAAGACCGGTTGATCAGGTTATCCGCCAGCAACTGGGCAATCGCCTGCCACCGCCGCTGATGCTGCGCAGCAATGAGTTGCTCGACAGCCTCAAGGCCGGGAAACCCGACGACAACGTGCCGCCACCGTTGCAGGCGATTTTCCGTCCGAGCGTGCAGCCGTACCTGATTTCCCTGTTCCGCCAGGACCCGGCCGCAGCGTTTGCCAGGCTGAAGATGCCCGCGCTGATCATCCAGGGCAGCAACGACATCCAGGTCGGCGTCAATGACGCAAGGCTGCTCAAGGCGGCCAAACCGGACGCCGAACTGGCGCTGATCGAGGGCATGAACCACGTCATGCGCATCGTGCCCAACGACGTCAAACGCCAACTGGCTTCCTATAAAGACCCGCAATTACCCCTGGCGGCAGAACTGGGCACGCGAATCCTCGGGTTTATTGACGGACTTCGCACCAGTTGACCGCTGTAGGGGGCGTTCTCAACCAGTTTTCACGCCCCCTGGCCCTCCAGTCTTGAAAAAAACGGCCGATAAGCCTTTGTCGCCACCACATTGGTTGGCGACAAGCCGAGCTTGGACAGGATCTCGCCGTTATGACTGACACCCAGACTTCACCCGACACCACCGCTGAACAAGACGCACCGCCAGCGGTCGAGCTGCCCTGGGCGGACGTCCACGTCGAGCACCACAAGATGCTCCGTCTGTCACCGCTGCAGACTGACCGCAACACAGGCGGGCGCCCATTGCGATTTGTCGAGTTCGGCTATGCCGAGCGCAACGACAAGGAGCACAGCCTGATGCGCATGAGCATCACCCTGCCCGGCCAGCGCGTACGCAAGGAACAGAATCATCTGGACGTGTGGGTCGATCACGCCGACAAGCGCGTACATTTCGGCCCGCAAAGCGGCTTGCAGGTTGAACCGCTGAACCGTGGCATTGGCCGGTTCCTGGCGGCCCAGGGCATCAACTGGGCGAAGAAGCGCTGGCCGACCTATACCGTCGACGGCTTTGACCTGAACAACAAGGATGCGCTGAACGAAGACACCCGCCTGCGCCGCGATCATTTTTTGCGCGTGCACGGTTTCGACGTGGCGTATGCCGATGCCCAGCATTTGAAAGGCAGCGTCAAGCCGGTCCAGCTCAGCGACCTGACTGGCGACTGGAACAGCGAAAAACTGCAGGTCGTGGAAATTCTCGAGGCGGCGCAGATGCTTCAGCAAGCCGAGCAGAACCTGGCCGAGCAGGAAGTCAAACTCAAGAAACACGAAGAGAAAGTCAGCAAATACAAACGCGAAGACGCCGGGCTGCGCTTTACCATTACTTGCCTGGTGGCGTTTGCGGTGTTTCAGGCGGGGTTGCTGATCTGGATTGCCACGCATCGGTAATGGCTAATCTTTGTAGGAGCGAGCGAGCTCGCTCCTACAAAAGGTCAGACGCGAGAAGCGAACAACGCCTGGTGCTCCCGGCACTGCTGCGCGCTCAGCATGAACACGCCATGGCCGCCACGCTCGAACTCCAGCCAGGCAAAGTCGACTTCCGGGTACAACGCCTCGACGTGCACCTGGCTGTTGCCCACTTCGACAATCAGCAGGCCCTTCTCGGTCAGATGATCCGCCGCTTCGGCAAGCATGCGCCGCACCAGGTTCAAACCGTCGTCACCGCAGGCCAGGCCCAGTTCCGGTTCGTGCTGGTACTCGTCCGGCATGTCGGCAAAATCTTCGGCATCGACGTAGGGCGGGTTCGACACGATCAAGTCGAAACGTTGCCCCGGCAAGCCGTCAAAACCGTCGCCCTGCACCGTGTACACGCGCTGATCGACGCCGTGGCGCTCAATGTTCTGGTTAGCCACTTCCAGCGCTTCGAACGACAGGTCCGCCAACACCACCTCGGCATGCTGGAACTCGTAGGCGCAGGCGATGCCGATGCAACCGGAACCGGTGCACAGGTCGAGAATCCGCGCCGGCTCGGCAGCCAGCCACGGCGTAAAACGATTTTCGATCAGTTCGCCAATGGGTGAGCGCGGGATCAGCACGCGCTCATCGACGATGAACGACATGCCACAGAACCAGGCCTCGCCCAGCAGATACGCGGTAGGCACCCGTTCTTCGATACGACGTTTGAGCAAGTTCTGCAGGTGGACCAGTTCGTCGTCTTCCAGATTGCAGTCGAGGTAACTGTCGGCGATTTCCCAAGGCAAGTGCAACGCACCCAACACCAACTGACGGGCTTCGTCCCAGGCGTTGTCGGTACCATGGCCAAAAAACAGATCCTCCCCATGGAAGCGGCTGACAGCCCAACGGATATGGTCACGCAGGGTGCGAAGGCGGGAAGTGATCACGACGGCAAACTCCAGAAAAATCGACGGGGGATTCTACCAGTCAAACGGCGCCACGACGACGCGGGAAAACTTCCGACTCAACTGTAGGAGTTATCCGTTTTTTCGCCTGGCTATTGAACAAAATGCGACTATTGACAAGGCTACAGGCCAGCAACGACGGCACCTACGATCGTAGCGATTCACAGAACCGCTCAGCCAGAGGACAATGTCGCAAAAGCCCCACTCCAAGGAGCCCCAGAATGTCCGTTCCAAAAACGATGTTTCAACTCAGCGGCCGCGGTTATGCAGCGGCCAATCTGAGCCATGCAACGCTGGTCATCATCGATGCCCAGAAAGAATACCTCAGCGGTCCCCTGGCCCTGAGTGGCATGGATGAAGCAGTCGCCAACATCAAGCAATTGCTCGCCGCTGCCCGTGCAGCCGGCCGACCGATCGTGCATGTCCGCCACCTTGGCACACTCGGCGGGTTGTTCAACCCCCAGGGCGTAGGTGGTGAGTTCATTGCGGGCCTGGAGCCACAGAGTGGTGAAACCGTCATCGGTAAATTGTTGCCAAGCGCCTTTCACGGCACCGAACTGGCAAAACGCCTGGAAGACCTCGGCGCCCTCGACCTGATCGTCTGCGGTTTCATGAGCCACTCCAGTGTCAGCACCACGGTGCGCGCGGCCAAGAACCTGGGCTTCCGCTGCACACTGGTGGAAGACGCCTGCGCCACCCGCGACCTGCCTTACAAGGGCAAAGTGCTCAGTGCCGAACACGTTCACCAGACGGAAATGGCGATCATGGGCGACAACTTCGCCACCCTCGCGCTGACCTGTGAACTGATCTGATCGACGCTCAATGAGCGGCCTGATACGCCGCTCATCCGCAAAAATCTCTCATTTGCCATAATTGTCTTAGCCTCAGGAACATCCCGGTCAACTCCCGGTCGAAGGGCCGATACCCATTGAGGAAGGTCGGAATGAAGTTATCCGATGGTTTTGACGCTCGCCGCTTGCGGCCCAAAGGCCAAAAAAACTGGCGTTTTCGAATCGGCGCGACGTTCGCGGCATTGCTGGCGATGTGCGGCGTGTTGCTCGCCATGGCCGGTACCGCCAGCCTGCTCGGCCACGCACCTGCCCTGGGTGAATTGAACACAAGCCGCACCGGGGCTGCCGTGATCCTGGTCATCGGCCTGTTCGTGCTGTACCTCGGGGTCTGGCTGTGGCGCCGTTGCCGTCGTCGCTCGCGACAGTCGCGGGAACTGGCCATGTCCCCGCACCTGATGAAAAAACACGACTGAGCCAAACGTCGCGCGCATTTTTGTCGCGCCCGATTCGCTTCGAGTTGGGTAAACTGGCCGCCCTTCGCGGAGGCTGACATGCAAGACGACGATTTATCCCTGTTCAAGAGCGCGCTCCAAGGCGTCAAGCCGATCAAGCACGATCGCGCCGAAACCGGCAAACCCAAGGCTGACCGCGCGCAGATTGCCAAGCTGCGTCAGGCGGCCAGCGTGCGTACCGAATCCACCACCGTTGACGGGCTGTCCGATCAGTTCGTCATCGACGTCGGCCCTGAAGACGAGCTGATGTGGGCACGTGATGGCGTGCAGGAAAGCCAGATGCGCAAGCTCAAGACCGGACAGATTCCGTTCGAAGGCAGCCTCGACCTGCACGGCATGAGCGTGGAAAAGGCCCGGGAAACCCTCTGGGCGTTCCTGGCCGAGGCAACCCGGTTCGAAATCCGCTGCGTGCGCGTCACCCATGGCAAGGCGGTACGCCTGGACGGCAAGCGGCCGATGATCAAGAGCCACGTCAACACCTGGCTGCGCCAGCATCCACAGGTGCTCGGCTTCACCTCGTGCCAGGCGAAACACGGCGGTGCCGGAGCGGTTTACGTCATGCTCAAACGCACCATGATGGAAGGTCGCGACGAGTAAAGCTGATGCGCCACGCTTGCAGCGTCGTGTCCGCCACCGTACCCTTGCCCTTTGCGTAAAATCCCACAGGTAGTTTCATGTCCCTGGAACAGAATTACACCGCGATCCTTGGCCAACTGGGCGAGGACGTCTCCCGCGAGGGCCTGCTCGACACGCCCAAGCGTGCCGCCAAAGCCATGCAGTACCTCTGCCGCGGCTATGAACAGACACTGGAAGAGGTCACCAACGGTGCCCTGTTCAGCTCCGACAACAGCGAAATGGTGCTGGTCAAGGACATCGAGTTGTACTCGTTGTGCGAACACCACCTGCTGCCGTTCATCGGCAAGGCTCACGTCGCCTACATCCCGAGCGGCAAGGTCCTGGGCCTGTCGAAGGTGGCGCGCATCGTCGACATGTACGCCCGCCGCCTGCAGATCCAGGAAAACCTCAGCCGCCAGATCGCCGATGCGGTCCAGCAAGTCACCGGCGCCCTGGGCGTTGCGGTGGTGATCGAGGCCAAGCACATGTGCATGATGATGCGCGGTGTGGAGAAGCAGAATTCGACGATGATCACCTCGGTGATGCTCGGTGAGTTCCGCGAGAATGCAGCCACCCGCAGCGAATTCCTCAGCCTCATCAAGTAATTCGCGGCACGAAGAAAACCGGCGTTCATCGCCGGTTTTTTTTCGCCCGTAAAAAATCAGGTAAGCTGCGCGCCCTTATTCATTTGCACCGTGAGGCTTTCAACGTGTTCGTAAAAGCGCTTCGTGTCGGCCTTGGCCAACTGATCATCTTCATCGACTTCATCACGCGCCCGAGCAAGAAAAAGCGCCCTGCCGCCGCTCAGGCCCAGGTCGAATCCGCCGCCAAGGGTCTGACCCTGTATCAATTCCACGCCTGCCCGTTCTGCGTGAAGACCCGCCGTACCCTGCGCCGCCTGAATGTGCCGGTGGCCCTTCGCGATGCGAAGAACAACGAACAGGATCGCCAGACCCTGCTGGAGCAAGGCGGCAAGATCAAGGTGCCGTGCCTGCGTATCGAAGAGAATGGCCAGACTACCTGGATGTATGAGTCCAAGGTGATCATTGATTATCTGGATAAGCGTTTCGCTGCAGCCTGATGGTTATGTAGTGCTCTGACGGACGCTTTCGCGAGCAAGCCCGCTCCCACAGGGGGAATGCGATCAACTGTGGGAGCGGGCTTGCTCGCGAAGAGGCCGGCACAGGCACCGCAAACTTCAGACAAAAATAAACCGGCCCATTGGCCGGTTTATTTGTTTCTAGGCTGCCTTTGCAGCCTGTGCCGCACGCACCACCGCCGCCAACCGCTTGAGCCCCTCATCCAGCCGCACCGGGTCGATGTGACTGAAGTTCAACCGCAGATACCCCGGATGGTTATTCGGCTCGGGGAAAAACGGCTCGCCCGGCATGAACGCCACGTCATTGGCCAACGCGGCGTCGAGCAAGGTGCGGGTGTCCTGCGGCTGCTTGAGTTTCAGCCAGAAAAACAGCCCACCCTGCGGCACGTTCCAGTCCGCCAGATCAGAGAAATGCGTGATCAGTGCCGCCTGAAACGCATCCCGACGCCCACGGTAAAAATCACGCAACTCACTGCGGTGTTGCCGGTACCTTTCGCTGCCGATCCATTGCAGTGCCTGCCACTGCCCGACCCGATTGGTGTGCAGGTCCGCCGATTGCTTGAGTTTCAACAGATGGGGAAACAGGTCAGGGCTGGCGATCAGAAAGCCGACGCGCAAACCCGGCAGCAGGGTTTTCGACACGGTGCCGGTGTAGATCCAGCTGGCTTTTTTCAAGCGACTGACAATCGGCGTGGCGCTGCCACCGTCGAAGGTCAGTTCGCGGTAAGGCTCGTCTTCGATCAGCGTCACGCCGAATTCATCCAGCAACGCCGCCACCGCATCGCGCCTGGATTCGCTGTAACGCACGGCCGATGGGTTCTGGAAGGTCGGGATCAGGTAGATGAAGGCCGGGCGGTGTTGTTCCAGGCGAGCGCGAAGCTCCACCAGGTTCGGCCCGTCGGCCTCCAGCGGCACGGTCAGGCAATCGGCGCCGAACAGTTGGAAGATTTGCAACGCAGCCAGATAAGTCGGCGCTTCGAGCAGGATCTCGGTGCCCTTGTCGATGTACAGCTTGGCGGCAAGGTCCAGGGCCTGCTGTGAACCACTGACCACCAGCACCTGGCTGGCCTCGCACGGCACACCCAGCGCTCGCGCTTCGCCGGCCAACGCTTCGCGCAGCGCCGGCTCCCCTTCGCTCATGCCGTATTGACCGATGGACAGCGGCATGTCGGCCCATTCGACTTTCGGCAACATGGCTTCGGCTGGCAGGCCACCGGCAAACGACATCATCTGCGGACGCTGGGCCGCGGCGAGGATTTCACGGATCAAAGAACTTTTAAGGCGCGAGACACGTTCGGAAAAAGCCATGGGATCACCGGTAGCGAGGCATGTGGAAAATGAGTCAAACTTGTTGACCGAAATTACGCTTGATCGAATGGATACGTCAATATGCTTGACCTTAAAAACCCGCTTTCCCAGCAACAAGCCATGGAAGCGTTTTTCTTCGGCTACCAGGCCTTCACCGCCAAGGCCGATGAAATGCTCGAACGTCGTGGCCTGAGTCGGGTGCATCAGCGCATCGTGTTTTTCATCGCCCGCTATCCGAACCTGAGCGTCAAGGAGCTGCTGGCATTGCTCGGGGTGAGCAAGCAGGCGCTGAACATGCCGCTGCGTCAGTTGGTGGAAATGCATCTGGTGGACAGCGTCGCTTCCGAGTCGGACAAGCGTAAGCGGCTGCTGGAGTTGACCGATGACGGCGCTCGTTTCGAACAGTCGTTGCGCCGCGAGCAGGTGAAATTGCTCGAGCGGGTGTTTGCCGAGGCTGGGGAGACAGCGGTGAATGGGTGGTTGGCGGTGAACCTCGCGTTGGGGAAAGGCCAGTTGTCGGCAGACTGAGTATTCAATCTGCTGGATTTGTAGTGGCTGAACCGACGCCTTCGCGAGCAAGCCCGCTCCCACAGGCGACCGCATTCCCCCCTGTGGGAGCGGGCTTACTCCGGGCGGCGTTCCGACGAAGAGGCCAGAATAGGCGATATATCCCTATTGCCAAATATTTCGTCTACAAAATCAAAAACATTATTTGCTTTCTTTGTATACAAAAGCATAATCCACCTCGTGCGAGTTCCTGACCAAGCGGTCAACAAATTCGCAAGTGCCTCAAAGGGCCGCTGCCACCCTCATGGGTCCGGCCCTGGAAATAACAATAAAACTCTTGAGGAGTA
This sequence comes from Pseudomonas sp. Pseusp16, assembly GCF_047324915.1. Classification (NCBI taxonomy): domain Bacteria; kingdom Pseudomonadati; phylum Pseudomonadota; class Gammaproteobacteria; order Pseudomonadales; family Pseudomonadaceae; genus Pseudomonas; species Pseudomonas sp. Pseusp16. The sequence continues at coordinate 3,249,874 of NZ_CP168522.1, forward strand.
TTCGCTGTGGAAAGCCGCAAATCCGAAGCATCGACGCTGGAACTCTCGCCGCCATTACGCAATGGCTTGCTGGAACGCCTGTTCAAACTCAGCTTGCATGGCACCACGGTGAAGACCGAGTTGATTGCCGGACTGACAACCTTCATCACCATGGCCTACATCATTTTCGTCAACCCCAACATCATGGCCGACGCCGGGATCGATCACGGTGCCGCGTTCGTCGCCACCTGCATCGCCGCCGCACTCGGTTGCCTGTTGATGGGCCTGTACGCCAACTGGCCAGTCGGCCTGGCACCGGGCATGGGGCTGAACGCCTTCTTCACCTACACCGTGGTCGGCACCATGGGCTACAACTGGGAAACCGCCCTCGGTGCGGTGTTCGTTTCCGGTGTGTTGTTCATGATCCTGACGTTCTCGCGGATCCGCGAATGGTTGCTCAACAGCATCCCGGTCAGCCTGCGCTTCGCCATGGGCGCAGGCGTGGGGCTGTTCCTGGGGCTGATCGGCCTGAAAACCGCGGGTATCGTCGTCGATAGCCCGGCCACCCTGATCAAGCTCGGCTCCCTGCGCGAACCCGGCCCGTTGCTCGCCGCCGTGTGCTTCCTGATGATCGCCATCCTCAGCTACCACAAGGTGTTCGGCGCGATCCTCATCAGCATCATCACCGTGACCCTCGCCGGCTGGGGCCTTGGGCTGGTGCACTACGAGGGCATCATGTCGGCCCCGCCGAGCCTGGCTCCGACCTTTATGGCCATGAACGTCGCCGGCGTGTTCAACGTCAGCATGATCAGTGTGGTCCTGGCGTTCCTATTCGTGCACATGTTCGACACCGCCGGCACCTTGATGGGGGTTGCCCAGCGCGCCAACCTGGTGGGCGCTGATGGCCGGATCGAAAACCTTTCCCGCGCCATGAAAGCCGACAGTGCTTCCAGCGTATTCGGTGCAGTGGTGGGTGTTCCACCAGTGACAAGCTATGTGGAAAGTGCTGCCGGTGTAGCCGCTGGTGGTCGGACTGGTCTTACCGCAGTCACCGTGGGTGTGCTATTTATTGCGGCAATGTTTTTCGCACCACTGGCCGGCATGATTCCCGCCTATGCCACCGCTGGCGCACTGATTTATGTGGCAATGCTGATGATGGGCGGCATGGCCCACATCGAATGGGACGAAGCGACCGACAGCATTCCGGCGATCGTCACCGCAATCATGATGCCGCTGACCTTCTCGGTCGCCGACGGTATCGCGCTGGGCTTCATCACCTACGTGGCGCTGAAGGCCGGCACCGGCAAGTACAAGGAAATCTCGGTCAGCCTGTGGGTGCTCTGTGCGATCTTCATCGCCAAGTTCATCTTCTTGTAAACCACACGCCGTACCGGCTTGAAAACAGCCTCACCCCGTCGGGTGGGGCTTTTGTGCAAATGGAGGAAAGTGATGAGTCTGGAAACCTGGCTGCTGTTCAGCGGCGCTGCGCTGATAGTGATCCTGATCCCGGGGCCGCTGTCTTTGCTGATGATCAGCAACAGCCTGAATTACGGCCTGCGCCGCTCCTGTCCGGCCTTTCTTGGCGGCGTATCGGCCTCGATCTGCTTGTTGAGTGCTTCGGCGTTGGGCCTGGGTGCGTTGCTGTTGGCTTCGGAACAGTTGTTCAGCGCCCTGAAGATTCTTGGCGCGCTTTACCTGTTCTACCTCGCCTGGCAGAGCTGGCAGCAGTCGCGCCAGCCGTCCCACGGCGCTGAAGTGCCACAGGCAGCAGCGGTGCCACGCTTTCGTGCACTGTTCGGGCGTGCGTTCATGCTGGGTGCGAGCAACCCGAAAGACATTCTGTTCTTCGCCGCTTTCCTGCCGCAGTTCTTGAGTGCCGAACAGCCGTTCCTGCCGCAATTGCTGGTGATGATCGCGACCTGGACCCTGCTCGACCTGCTGTGCAAATTGGCCTATGGCCTCGGCGCCCATGGTGCGGCGCGGTATCTGCGCAGCGGCAAGGGGCAGAGTTGGTTCAACAGGATCAGTGCGGGCTTGTTCAGTGGCGCGGGTGCTGCGTCTCTGTTGAGCCGCTAACAGCAAAAGCTTCGCGAGCAAGCCCGCTCCCACAGTTGATCTTCAGTGAACAGGGTATTTGTGTTCGAAGATGATCCAGTGTGGGAGCGGGCTTGCTCGCGAAGACGGCATCACAGGCACCGATTTTCGCAAGGCGAAAAAAAGCCCGCAGTGTGAGCGGGCGAAAGACCAAAGAAGCTATATGCGCAGTCGCTTCCAGGGTGCAGCAGCTGCTTGGGGGATCAGCTGCCGCGATAGGTGGAATAGCTGTAAGGCGAAATCAACAGCGGCACGTGGTAGTGATCCTGCTCGGCGGAGATGCCGAAACGCAGCACCACGACATCCAGGAAAGCCGGCTCCGGCAGCTTGACGCCACGGGCGCGGTAGTAATCGCCGGCATGAAACTGAACCTGATAGACCCCGGTGCGGTAGTCATCGCCTTGCAGCAGCGGTGCATCGACACGGCCATCGCTGTTGGTGATAGCAGTGGCGACCAATTCCAGCTGCGAACCTTCAACGCGGTACAACTCAACCTTGATCGAGCTGCCCGGGCAACCGTGTGCTGCGTCCAAAACGTGTGTAGTCAAACGTCCCATTGATTCTGCGCGCCTGCCTGCGTGGAGCAGTCAGACTTCGCGCCTCCCGAAGTCAGTTGAAAAGGAGACCGCACCGATTCGGAGCACGAAAAGCTGCGGCGAGCGATTGATTAAGACACTTTTCAAAAAAATTGTACACAATAAAAACGACATTTTTCCCATAATCCCTGCCACCGGCGCATTTAGCATCGATTTCTGGCCAAACCGCACAGCCTATGACCCCCTCATCAAATTACTGACCAGTCAGGCAGATTTCTTGCAGGCTCACGCCAATCGCAGTAAAAGATGACGGCCGGTGAAAAATGCGAAAATTCAGGCTTACAAAGTGAATATAAAGTTGTATACAATCAGCCCATCGCTGTGACGCCAGCCTGCCATTCAATCTTCAGCTGCGTCACACCAACCGTCATCATCGAATAAGAAGGAAGCCTGCAGTGAGCGCTGACTACCCACGCGACCTGGTCGGTTACGGCAGTAACCCTCCGCACCCACACTGGCCGGGCAATGCCCGAATCGCCCTGTCGTTCGTACTCAATTACGAAGAAGGTGGCGAGCGCAACATCCTGCACGGCGACAAAGAGTCCGAAGCGTTCCTCTCGGAAATGGTTTCTGCGCAACCGCTGCAAGGCGCGCGCAACATGAGCATGGAATCCCTTTACGAGTATGGCAGCCGTGCCGGCGTGTGGCGGATCCTGAAGTTGTTCAAGGAATTCGACATTCCCCTGACCATCTTCGCCGTGGCCATGGCCGCCCAGCGTCACCCGGACGTGATCCGCGCCATGGTCGATGCCGGCCACGAGATCTGCAGCCACGGCTATCGCTGGATCGACTACCAGTACATGGATGAAACCCAGGAACGCGAGCACATGCTCGAAGCGATCCGCATCCTCACCGAGATCACCGGCGAACGCCCGCTGGGCTGGTACACCGGCCGCACCGGCCCGAACACCCGTCGCCTGGTGATGGAAGAAGGCGGTTTCCTCTACGACTGCGACACCTACGACGACGACCTGCCCTACTGGGAACCGAACAACCCGACCGGCAAGCCGCACCTGGTGATCCCGTACACCCTGGACACCAACGACATGCGCTTCACCCAGGTCCAGGGGTTCAACAAGGGCGACGACTTCTTCGAATACCTCAAGGATGCATTCGACGTGCTCTACGCCGAAGGCGCCGAGGCACCGAAGATGCTGTCGATCGGCCTGCACTGCCGCCTGATCGGCCGTCCGGCGCGTCTGGCTTCGCTCAAGCGCTTTATCGAATACGCTAAAAGTCATGAACAGGTGTGGTTCAGCCGTCGCGTCGACATCGCGCGCCACTGGCACGAAACCCACCCGTACACAGGGGCTGCCAAATGAGCACCTTTCAAACCGTCAAACCATCGACCCTGAGCCGCGATGCTTTCGTCGCCGCTTTCGCCGACATCTACGAACATTCGCCATGGGTGGCCGAGAAAGCCTTCGACCTGGGCCAGGACGCTTCGATCGACGAGATCGAAACCCTGCACCAGCGCATGAGCGACATCCTGTTGAGCGCCGATCACACCAGTCAGCTGGCCCTGATCAACGCTCACCCGGACCTGGCCGGCAAAGCCGCCGTCCAGGGCCAACTTACCGAAGCCAGCACCAATGAACAGGCCGGCGCCGGTATTCACCAATGCACGGCCGAAGAGTTTTCTCGCTTCACCGAGCTGAACGACGCCTACAAGGCCAAGTTCAAGTTTCCCTTCATCATGGCGGTAAAAGGCAGCAACCGGCATCAGATCCTCGCAGCGTTCGAAACGCGCATCCACAACCCGGTCGACACCGAGTTCAAGTGCGCGTTGGCGGAGATCAACAAGATCGCCCTGTTCCGATTACTGACCCTATAGCAAGCCTGGCCCCGGCGGACTCAAGAACGCCGAAACCGCCCGGGGCCTGGCAAGTATCCCAAGCCACTTATTTAAAGGCAGACAAGAAGAATGAAAGCTTACGCCGTACCTTTCGAGAAGTTCGTCAACCTGGCCGATGCCCGCCTGGGCACCAAAATCATCTCGGTCACCGATGACTGGTTCGCAGACGCCAACCGTCTGTTCCAACCGACCCCGGCCGTATGGAAGGAGGGCGTGTTCGATGACAACGGCAAGTGGATGGACGGCTGGGAATCGCGTCGCAAGCGCTTCGAAGGCTTCGACAGCGCAGTGATTCGCCTGGGCGTGCCAGGTTCGATCAAGGGCGTCGACATCGACACTTCATTCTTCACCGGCAACTTCCCGCCGTCGGCCTCCCTGGAAGCCTGCTTCCTGGCCTCGGGCGAGCCGAACGAAAACACCCAGTGGGTTGAAGTGCTGTCGGCCGTCGAGCTGCAAGGCAACAGCCACCACTACCACGAAATCAACAACGACCAGGCCTTCAGCCACCTGCGCTTCAACATCTACCCGGATGGCGGCGTAGCCCGTCTGCGTGTGTACGGTGTGCCGTTCCGCGACTGGTCGGCCATCGGCGACAACGAGCAAGTCGACCTGGCCGCGGCCCTCAACGGCGGCCGCGCCCTCGCCTGCTCCGACGAACACTTCGGCCGCATGAGCAACATCCTCAACCCGGGTCGCGGCATCAACATGGGCGATGGCTGGGAAACCGCGCGTCGTCGTACTCCGGGCAATGACTGGGTCATCGTCGCCCTGGGTCATGCCGGTGAAGTCGAGAAAGTCATCGTCGACACCCTGCACTTCAAGGGCAACTACCCGGACAGCTGCTCGATCCAGGGCGCCTTCGTGAAGGGCGGTACCGACAGCCAGATCGAAACCCAGTCGCTGTTCTGGCGCGAACTGCTGCCAAGCCAGAAGCTGGAAATGCACGCCGAACACACCTTCGCCGAGCAGATCAAGGCGTTGGGTCCGATCACCCACATCCGCCTGAACGTGTTCCCGGATGGTGGTGTAAGCCGCCTGCGCGTTTTGGGCAAGGTAGCGAAGTAATGCTGAGCCTGTAGGAGCGAGCTTGCTCGCGAAAAACGTCAAGACACCGTGTTCATTCAGATTGGGCGCGTTTTCGTTGACGACCATCGCGAGCAAGCTCGCTCCTACAAAGAACCATCAATACCTAAACAGATTAAGAAGACCAGCATGCGCACACTGACGATTGAACCGCTGACCAAAGAAGCCTTCGCCCCTTTCGGTGACGTGATCGAAACCGACGGCAGCGATCACTTCATGATCAACAACGGTTCGACCATGCGCTTCCACAAACTGGCGTCGGTGGAAACCGCCACGCCAGAGGACAAGGCGATCATCAGCATCTTCCGCGCCGACGCGCAGGACATGCCGCTGACCGTCAGCATGCTGGAGCGTCATCCGCTGGGCAGCCAGGCTTTCATTCCGCTGCTCGGCAACCCCTTTCTGATCGTGGTCGCGCCACTTGGCGATGAACCTGTATCAGGCTTGGTCCGCGCCTTCGTCACCAACGGCAGGCAGGGCATTAATTACCATCGCGGCGTCTGGCACCACCCGGTGCTGACGATCGAAAAGCGGGATGACTTCCTGGTGGTTGATCGCAGTGGCACAGGCAATAACTGCGATGAGCATTTTTTCAAAGAGGATGAGCGTTTGATCCTCGCCCCCCACCAATAAGAGAAGGTCCGATCACTCGACAACAAGAGTGACGGGCGAGAGGTAAAGACTGTGGAAGCACATCTGTTGGAATGGCTGAACCTGAGCGTGCGCTGGGTTCACATGATTACTGGCGTGGCCTGGATCGGTGCGTCGTTCTATTTCGTATGGCTGGAAAACAACCTCAATCGGGTCAACCCGAAAAGCGGTCTGGCTGGCGATTTGTGGGCGATCCACGGCGGCGGTATCTACCACCTGGAAAAATACAAACTGGCTCCACCGACCATGCCGGACAACCTGCACTGGTTCAAATGGGAAGCCTACTTCACCTGGATGTCGGGTATCGCGCTGCTGTGCGTGGTGTTCTACTCCAACCCGACGCTCTACCTGCTGGCTCCGGGCAGCACCCTGAGCGGTCCTGAAGGCGTGGCCATCGGCCTCGGCTCGTTGTTCATCGGCTGGTTCATCTACTCCTTCCTGTGCGATTCGGCCCTGGGCAAACGCCCTGCCCTGCTGGGTTTCATCCTGTTCGTACTGATCATCGGCGCGGCCTACGGCTTCAGCAAAGTGTTCAGCGGGCGGGGTGCGTACCTGCACGTCGGCGCGATCATCGGCACCATCATGGTCGGCAACGTGTTCCGCATCATCATGCCGGCGCAGCGCGCACTGGTCGCGGCGATCGCCGAAAACCGCACACCCGATCCGGCACTGCCGGCCAAAGGCCTGCTGCGTTCGCGCCACAACAACTACTTCACCTTGCCTGTGCTGTTCATCATGATCAGCAACCACTTCCCGAGCACCTACGGCAGCCAGTACAACTGGTTGATCCTGGCCGGGATCGCGGTTCTGGCGGTGTTGGTGCGTCACTACTTCAACACCCGTCACGACAGCCACAAGTTTGCCTGGACCCTGCCTGTGGCAGCCGTCGGCATGATCAGCCTGGCTTACGTCACCGGCCCTGCGCCGTTGAACAGCCCGGAAGTGGCCAAGGCACCGGCGAAAATCGAATACCAACCATTGCCGGAAACAGCCGTGGGTGGTGGTTTGAAACCTGCTGAAGCAAAACCTGCCGAAGCGCCTGCAGCTGCACCGGCGCAAGCATCCAATGCCGGCCCAGGCTTCGACAAAGTGCACAGCGTGATTCAGGAACGTTGCGCGGTTTGCCATTCGGCCAAGCCGACCAGCCCTCTGTTCAGCGCGGCCCCTGCCGGTGTGATGTTCGACACCCCCGAGCAGATCCGCCAGAACGCGGCTCGCATCCAGGCGCAAGCCGTCACCAGCCAGATCATGCCACTGGGCAACATCACACAGATGACCCAGCAGGAACGTGACCTGATCGGTGCCTGGATTGTTCAGGGTGCTCCGACCAACTAAGTAAAAAGCTTCGCGAGCAGGCTCGCTCCCACATGGACACCATCAATCCTGTGGGAGCGGGCTTGCTCGCGAAGGCGTCGGGTCAGTCAACAACAATGTTGAATGTTATGGCCTCTTCGCGAGCAAGTCGGGACGCCGCATCGCCGCTCCCACAGGTTTGCCTGATGCACAAAATCAAAAGAATAAAAAAGATCCGAGGTGTTGCATGTCCGAGCTATCCGAAGCGCGCATCCCCGACGCACCCGCCATTCAGCGTTTGCCCCTTTTGCAACTGATCCTGGTTGGCCTGCAACACGTTCTGCTGATGTACGGCGGAGCCATCGCAGTGCCGCTGATCATCGGACAGGCCGCAGGCCTGAGTCGTGAAGAAATCGCCTTCCTGATCAATGCCGACCTGCTGGTGGCCGGTATTGCCACCATCGTCCAGTCCCTCGGCATCGGCCCCATGGGCATTCGCATGCCAGTGATGATGGGCGCCAGTTTCGCCGCCGTCGGCAGCATGGTCGCCATGGCCGGCATGCCCGGTATCGGCCTGCAGGGGATCTTCGGCGCCACCATCGCCGCCGGGTTCTTCGGCATGCTCATCGCCCCGTTCATGTCCAAAGTCGTACGCTTCTTCCCGCCGCTGGTGACCGGCACGGTCATCACCTCGATCGGTTTGTCGCTGTTCCCCGTGGCCGTGAACTGGGCCGGCGGTGGTGCTGACGCCGCTCAATTCGGCTCCCCCATCTACCTGACCATTGCCGCGCTGGTACTGGGTACCATTTTGCTGGTGCACCGCTTCATGCGCGGTTTCTGGGTCAATATTTCCGTGCTGATCGGCATGTGCCTGGGCTACGTGCTCTGCGGCCTGCTCGGCATGGTCGACCTCAGTGGCATGGCTCAGGCGCCGTGGCTGCAATTCGTCACCCCGTTGCATTTCGGCATGCCGAAATTCGAACTGGCACCGATCCTCTCGATGTGCCTGGTGGTAGTGATCATCTTCGTCGAGTCCACCGGGATGTTCCTGGCGCTGGGCAAGATCACCGGCCAGGAAGTTTGCCCACGGATGCTGCGCCGCGGCTTGCTGTGCGATGCCGGCGCTTCGTTCTTCGCCGGGTTCTTCAACACCTTCACCCACTCCTCCTTCGCCCAGAACATCGGCCTGGTGCAGATGACCGGCGTGCGCTGCCGTTCGGTGACCATCGTCGCCGGCGGGTTGTTGATCGTGCTGAGCCTGCTGCCCAAAGCCGCGTTCCTGGTGGCCTCGATTCCTCCGGCAGTACTGGGTGGCGCAGCGATCGCGATGTTCGGCATGGTCGCCGCCACCGGGATCAAGATTCTCCAGGAAGCCGACATCGGTGACCGTCGCAACCAGTTACTGGTTGCGGTGAGCATCGGCATGGGTCTGATCCCGGTGGTGCGCCCGGAGTTTTTCGCCCACCTGCCCGTGTGGATGAGTCCGATCACCCACAGCGGCATCGCCATGGCCACCCTCAGCGCGCTGACGCTGAACCTGCTGTTCAACATCCTTGGCGGCGCCGAACGCGCAGCCGTCAACGACTGCCACGCCCACTGACAGGTAAAGACACGCCCCCCCCTGTAGGAGCGAGCTTGCTCGCGATGGACCCGAGAGCACCACGGGTATTCAGACAACACGCGTAATCGTTGACGACCATCGCGAGCGAGCTCGCTCCTACAGGGTTTGGGGCTGCCTGCGCCTCGCAAAAATAAAAACAAGAGGGAGCAACAGATGATTCGGACACAAACCAACGTGCTGTTGTGTGGCGGCCTGCTGGCCGCGAGTCAGGCCATGGCCGGCGATTTGCTGCTGTGGCAGACCAACAGCCTGAGCTACCTGTACGGCAAGGATTTCGTGGTCAACCCGCACATCCAGCAGACGATCACCTTCGAACACGCCGACCGCTGGAAGTACGGCGACAACTTCATGTTCATCGACAGCACTTACTACAACGGCGACAAAGACCGGAACAAAGGCGTCCACGCCTATTACGGCGAGTTCAGCCCGCGCCTCTCCTTCGGCAAGATCCTCGACCGCCGTTTCGAATTCGGCCCGGTCAAGGACGTGCTGCTGGCCATGACCTACGAGAACGGCGAAGACGACACCGAGGCCTACCTGATCGGCCCTGGTTTCGACCTCGCGGTACCGGGCTTCAATTTCTTCACCTTGAACTTCTATTACCGTCAGACCGAAGGCTCGCGTCCCGGCGACGATGTCTGGCAGATCACGCCGGCCTGGTCCTACACCCTGCCATTGGGCAACTCGAACCTGTTGATCGACGGCTACATGGACTGGGTGGTGGATAACGACCAGAACTCACACGGCACTTATCACGCCAACCTGCACTTCAACCCGCAGATCAAGTACGACCTGGGCAAGGCCTTGGGCTGGCGGGAGAAACAGGTGTATGTCGGCGCCGAATACAGCTACTGGAAAGACAAGTACGGCATCGAAAACAGCAGCCACTTCGACACCAATGAAAACACCACCAGCCTGCTGGTGAAGGTGCATTTCTGATGCTGCCCCGCAACCGCGCCCCAAACCTGTCGTCGGTGCGCCGTTGCGGAGCACTTGAGACCTGGCCGAGGAGTCAGTATTCTCCGCGGCCGCCCGAATCCGGTTTAAAAAAAAGCCCGGATTTAAAACCTGACCAGCAGGCCAACTTATCCCGGCGCTGGCAGGCACCAAGGCACTCCAAAACCCCTCTCAATCGACTGCTCTTGAGCCGCCGAACGGGAGTTTTTTTGCTTTTTGAAAGCCTTGGCCCAGCTCTTGCCAACAGCACTGAAGCTGACCGAATGGATAATTTTTTACCGCTACGGAAACAGGCGCCACACCAGAGCGCCGACCTTAAAAAAATAACGTGGAACCACCTACTTTTTGGGAGCAACCGAATGAAACGTACGTGCACTAGCCTGATGCTGGCGGGATCGATGCTGGCCGGGGGCCAGGCCATGGCCGGCGATTTGCTGCAGTGGCAGAACAACAGCCTGACCTACCTGTATGGCAAGGACTTCCAGGTCAACCCGCGCATCCAGCAGACGGTGACCTTCGAACACGCCGATGGCTGGAAGTACGGCGACAACTTCTTCTTCATCGACAAAATCTTCTACAACGGCAAGGAAGACGCCTTTGCGGGTAAGAACACCCACTATGGCGAGTTCAGCCCACGCCTGTCGTTCAACAAGATCTTCGACCAGAAATTCGAGTTCGGCCCGATCAAGGACGTGCTGCTGGCCATGACCTACGAGTTCGGTGAAGACGACACCGAGTCCTACCTGATCGGTCCAGGCTTCGACCTGGCCATCCCGGGCTTCGACTACTTCCAGTTGAACTTCTACAACCGTCACACCGAAGGCGACCGCCCGGGCGACAACATCTGGCAGGTCACGCCGGTCTGGTCCTACACCATCCCGGTGGGTGGCTCGGACGTGCTGATCGACGGCTTCATGGATTGGGTCGTCGACAATGATGTGAACAAAAAAGGCGAATACCACGCCAACCTGCACTTCAATCCGCAGGTCAAATACGACCTGGGCAAGGCGCTGAACCTGGGTGCCAAGCAGTTGTACGTCGGTGTCGAGTATGACTACTGGAAAAACAAGTACGGGATCGAAGACAGCCAGGGCTTCAAGACCGATCAGAGCGTGACCAGCTTCCTGGTCAAGGTTCACTTCTGATCTGAAAACCTCCTGTAGGAGCGAGCCCGCTCGCGATGGTCGTGAACGATAACGCTGGGGTCCTGATACCCCGCGGCGTCCTTTCCTCCATCGCGAGCAAGCTCGCTCCTACAAGAGATAGCCGCACCGCCGATCTCAAGCCGAAACCAAAGGCTCCACTATCCCCAGAAACCGGCACAACTCCCCGCGCTTGGCCAACGCATCCCGCCGCCCCAGTTCGATCAACTCGCTGCAATACCCCGCCTCGAACAGCAGGTAACTCAAAACCCCTGCCCCACTGGTCTTGGTCGCGCCCGGCCCGCGCAGGAACAGACGCAATGCAGGCGGCAATTCCTGGCGATGTCGCGCGGCAATTTCGTCGATCGGTTGGCTTGGTGAAATCACCAGCACGTCCACCGGCGCCACGCCCAAGGCGCGGGTCGGCGTACCGTCGGGCATCAGGTGGCTGAACTGGTTCAAGCGCTGCAGCAACTCGATGTCACTTTCCAGGCTATCAATGAACGTACTGTTGAGCATGTGCCCGCCGATCTGCGCCAGGGTGGGTTGTTGCCCGGTGTAAGCGCGTTGCAGTGGCTGCGCCGGATCAAAGCCACGCGGGTTGCCGCTGACGCCCACCACCAGTACGCGACTGGCGCCCAGGTGCAGCGCCGGACTGATCGGCGCCGACTGACGCACCGCGCCATCACCGAAGTACTCCTCGCCGATTTTCACCGGGGCGAACAGCAGTGGAATGGCCGAACTGGCGAGCAGGTGTTCGACGGACAATTGGGTGGGAACGCCGATGCGTCGATGGCGCAACCAGGCATCGATCTTGCCGCCGCCCTGATAGAAGGTGACTGCCTGACCGGACTCATAGCCGAACGCCGTGACCGCCACCGCATGCAATTGCTTCTGTGCGATCGCTTCGGCGATGCCGCCCATATGCAGCTTGTCGTTGAGCAGATGGCGCAGCGGAGAACTGTTGAGCAGCGCCACCGGCATGTGTTTACCGATGCCGAGCAAACTGTGGCTGACAAAGCGGCTGGCCTGGCGGATCACCCCGGGCCAGTCGCTGCGCAATACCCGATGACTGCGAAAACCCTGCCAGAAGGCCGTCAGGCGTTCGATGGCGTTACGAAAGTCCATCGCCCCACTGGCGAGGCTGACTGCGTTGATCGCGCCCGCCGAGGTGCCGACGATCACCGGAAACGGATTGCTCGCCCCCGGCGGCAGCAATTCGGCAATCGCCGCCAGCACGCCGACTTGATAGGCCGCCCGAGCCCCGCCGCCGGAAAGAATCAACCCTGTAACCGGTTCGCCTGGACTCATGCACAACTCTCCTTGGTGCCTGATGGGATTTCGTTGCTTCGACCTGTTCCCTTGCTCGCGATGGTCGTGAAAACGCCGCGGGGTGTCAGGTACCCCGCGTTATCGTTGGCCACCATCGCGAGCGAGCTCGCTCCTACACGCGTTTGGCGTACAGCTTCGGCTCGCCCGGTGGACGGCTCTTGAAGCGGCGGTGGGCCCACAGGTATTGCTCGGGATGCTCGCGCAGCACGCCTTCGATCCACTGATTGATGCGCAGGCAGTCGGCTTCTTCGGTTTCGCCGGGGAAGCCTTCGAGCGGCGCATGGATCACCAGGCGATACCCGCTGCCGTCCGCCAGGCGCTCCTGGGTGAACGGCACCACCAGCGCCTTGCCCAGCCGTGCAAATTTGCTGGTGGCGGTAACGGTCGCGGCCTGAATGCCGAACAGCGGCACGAAAATGCTTTGCTTGGCGCCGTAGTCCTGATCCGGTGCGTACCAGATCGCGCGGCCCGAGCGCAGCAATTTGAGCATGCCGCGCACGTCTTCGCGTTCCACCGCCAGCGAATCGAGGTTGTGCCGCTCGCGGCCCTGGCGCTGGATGTAGTCGAACAATGGATTCTTGTGTTCGCGGTACATGCCGTCGATGGTGTGTTGCTGGCCGAGCAGCGCCGCGCCGATTTCCAGAGTGGTGAAATGCAGGGCCATCAGGATCACGCCCTTGCCTTCGCGTTGGGCCTGCTGCAGATATTCCAGCCCTTCAACGTGAGCGAGAGTCGCCAGGCGCTTACGCGACCACCACCAGCTCATCGCCATCTCGAAAAAAGCGATGCCGGTGGAGGCGAAGTTTTCCTTGAGCAGGCGCTTGCGTTCGGCGGCGGTTTTTTCAGGAAAGCACAGTTCCAGGTTGCGCTGGGCAATGCGCCGTCTGTCGCCGGCCACGCGATACATCAATGCGCCCAGTGCGCGACCGATCCACAGCAGTGCCGGATACGGCAACTGGACGATCAGCCACAACAGCCCCAGGCCACACCACAGCGGCCAGAAACGTGGAGATAGAAATGCTTTTCGAAAACGCGGGCGGTCCATTAATGCTTCCGGAATGACAATGGCCGCGCATTCTACATCGTTCGACCCGGCTTGCGGCCTGCGGGCGTTCTCGTTATAAGTCTCGGCACTTTTAGTGACAAGTCGTTGTATGCCGACCATGAGCCAAACCGAACCGCTAGACCAAGATCCCGTGTTCCAGTTGAAGGGCAGCATGCTGGCCATTACGGTGCTGGAACTGGCCCGTAACGACCTTGAAAGCCTTGATCGGCAACTGGCCGCCAAGGTCGCCCAGGCGCCCAACTTCTTCAGCAACGCGCCGCTGGTATTGGCCCTGGACAAACTCCCGGCCAACGAAGGCGCTGTCGATCTGCCGGGGCTGATGCGCGTCTGCCGCCAGCATGGCCTGCGGACCCTGGCGATCCGCGCCAGCCGTATCGAAGACATTGCCGCCGCCATCGCGGTCGACCTGCCGGTGCTGCCACCGTCCGGTGCCCGGGAGCGTCCACTGGACCTGAGCGAAGGCGAACCGAAGAAAAAACCGGAAAAACCGCCAGAGCCAACCATCAAGCCGACGAAAATCATCACCTCGCCGGTACGCGGTGGCCAGCAGATTTATGCCCAGGGCAGCGACCTGGTGGTAATTTCCTCGGTCAGCCCGGGGGCGGAACTTCTCGCCGATGGCAACATCCATGTATACGGCCCGATGCGCGGTCGCGTGTTGGCCGGCGTCAAGGGCGACACCAAGGCGCGGATTTTCTGTCAGCAAATGAGTGCTGAACTGATTTCCATCGCCGGGCATTACAAGGTTTCCGAAGATCTGCGCCGCGACCCGCTATGGGGTTCGGGTGTGCAGGTCAGCCTGTCCGGCGACGTGTTGAACATCATTCGGCTTTAACGGATACTGCCGCATTTTCCAAGCATCTCTAAAACGTAGCGAAAACGGCTCAAACGAAGTAGGAAAAAGGCCGAAAGCAGTGTTTACCGGGGGTAAACGCCGCTCAAAACCGGATTCCAGCCAAGGCTGTCCGACTGCAGTAGTTTTACAGGAGATGTTTTTCAGGGACTGAAAAGTCCTTTTTCCTTAGGGGTGAAACACCTTGGCCAAGATTCTCGTGGTTACATCCGGCAAGGGTGGTGTGGGTAAGACCACCACCAGCGCCGCTATCGGTACCGGCCTCGCTCTGCGCGGTCACAAAACAGTTATCGTCGACTTCGACGTGGGTTTGCGTAACCTCGACCTGATCATGGGTTGCGAGCGTCGTGTGGTTTACGACTTCGTCAACGTGGTCAACGGCGAAGCCAACCTGCAACAGGCCCTGATCAAAGACAAGCGCCTGGAAAACCTCTACGTGCTGGCCGCCAGCCAGACCCGCGACAAAGACGCGCTGACAGTCGAAGGCGTGGAAAAAGTCCTGATGCAACTCAAGGAAGACTTTGAGTTCGTGGTCTGCGACTCCCCGGCGGGCATCGAGAAAGGCGCCCACCTGGCCATGTACTTCGCCGATGAAGCGATCGTCGTGACCAACCCGGAAGTCTCCTCGGTACGAGATTCGGACCGCATGCTCGGCCTGCTGGCCAGCAAGTCCCGTCGTGCCGAACGCGGCGAAGACCCGATCAAGGAACACCTGCTGATTACCCGTTATCACCCGGAACGTGTGAGCAAAGGCGAAATGCTCGGCGTAGAAGACGTCAAGGAAATCCTTTCGGTGACCCTGCTCGGCGTGATCCCGGAATCCCAGGCGGTGCTCAAGGCATCCAACCAGGGTGTTCCGGTGATTCTCGACGACCAGAGCGATGCCGGCCAAGCCTACAGCGATACCGTTGACCGCCTGCTGGGCAAGACCGTGGATCATCGATTCCTCGATGTACAGAAGAAGGGATTCTTCGAGCGCCTGTTTGGAGGCAACTAAGCAATGAACCTTTTTGACTTCTTTCGTGCCAACAAAAAGCAAAGCACCGCGTCGGTAGCGAAAGAGCGTCTACAGATCATCGTGGCGCACGAACGCGGCCAACGCAGTACCCCGGACTACCTGCCGGCCTTGCAGAAGGAACTGGTCGAGGTGATCCGCAAGTACGTCAATATCGGGTCCGATGACGTGCATGTCGCACTGGAAAGCCAGGGCAGCTGCTCGATTCTGGAACTCAATATCACCCTGCCTGATCGCTGAGTCGATCCGGCTGGAGCCACGGCGGTTCAGACCCCACGCGCGACTGCGGGGGGCCTGAACCGCCGTTGGCGTTTGTTACGAGGCTGTTTTAATGCCGTTGTCCAACGTCCAAATCATCCATCAGGACGCCGCCGTACTGGTGGTGAACAAACCGACCCTGTTGCTCTCCGTCCCTGGCCGGGCCGATGACAACAAGGACTGCCTGATTACCCGCCTGCAAGAAAACGGCTACCCGGAAGCGCGGATCGTCCATCGGCTGGACTGGGAGACCTCGGGCATCATCCTGTTGGCCCGCGATCCGGACACCCATCGCGAGCTGTCCCGGCAATTTCACGACCGCGAAACCGAAAAGGCCTACACCGCCTTGTGCTGGGGTCAACCCGAACTGGACAGTGGCAGCATCGATTTGCCGCTGCGCTACGACCCGCCGACCAAGCCAAGGCATGTGGTCGATCACGAATTCGGCAAACATGCGCTGACCTTCTGGCGAGTGCTCGAACGTTGTGGCGACTGGTGTCGCGTCGAGCTGACACCGATCACCGGCCGCTCCCACCAGTTACGCGTGCACATGCTCTCCATTGGTCATCCGCTGCTGGGTGACGGGCTGTATGCCCATGAGCAGGCGCTGGCGGCCTGGCCGCGCCTGTGCCTGCACGCGAGCATGCTCACGTTCACCCATCCCCAGACCGGCGAACGCCTGCGCTTCGAGTGCCCGGCACCGTTCTGAAACTGTGGGAGCGGGCTTGCTCGCGAATACGGTGTGTCATTCAACGATGTATTGACTGACCCGACGCCTTCGCGAGCAAGCCCGCTCCCACAAGGGATCTCCTCCAGATTCGATTTCGGTGACCAGCCCCACCATCAGTGCGGCGCCATTTACCAAGCCAATACGTTAAACTGGCGCCATTGCTGTCTGGAGCTACTTTATGCGCGAAGAGTTGAACCAAGGCCTGATCGATTTTCTCAAGGCCTCCCCTACCCCGTTCCATGCCACCGCCAGCCTTGTAAAGCGCCTGGAAGCGGCGGGCTATCAGCGCCTCGACGAACGCGAGCCGTGGAATACCGAAGCCAACGGTCGCTACTACGTCACCCGCAACGACTCTTCGATTGTCGCAATCAAGATGGGCCGCCACTCGCCCCTGCACGGCGGCATTCGCCTGGTCGGCGCCCATACCGACAGCCCGTGCCTGCGGGTCAAGCCGCAACCGGAACTGCAACGCCAGGGCTTCTGGCAATTGGGCGTCGAAGTGTATGGCGGTGCGCTGCTGGCACCGTGGTTCGACCGCGACCTGTCGCTGGCGGGCCGCGTAACCTTCCGGCGTGATGGCAAGGTCGAGAGCCAGTTGATCGACTTCGAGGCTCCGATCGCGATCATTCCGAACCTGGCGATTCACCTAAACCGCGAAGCCAACATGGGCTGGGCAATCAACGCCCAGACCGAACTGCCGCCGATCCTCGCGCAATTTGCCGGTGACGAGCGCGTGGACTTCCGCGCGGTACTCACCGACCAACTCGCCCGTGAACACGGCTTGAACGCGGACGTGGTGCTCGATTACGAGCTGAGCTTCTACGACACCCAAAGCGCTGCGGTCATTGGCTTGCATGGCGACTTCATTGCCGGTGCGCGCCTGGACAACCTGCTGTCGTGCTACGCCGGCCTGCAAGCGTTGCTGACGGCCGAGACCGACGAAACCTGCGTGCTGGTGTGCAACGATCACGAAGAGGTGGGTTCCTGCTCGGCCTGCGGCGCCGACGGCCCGATGCTCGAGCAAACCTTGCGTCGCCTGCTGCCCGAAGGTGACGAGTTTGTACGCACCATTCAGAAATCCCTGCTGGTTTCGGCCGACAACGCCCACGGCGTGCATCCGAACTACGCCGACAAGCACGATGCCAACCACGGCCCGAAACTCAATGCCGGCCCGGTGATCAAGGTCAACAGCAACCAGCGCTACGCCACCAACAGCGAAACCGCCGGGTTCTTCCGTCACCTGTGCATGGCTGAAGAAGTGCCGGTGCAAAGCTTCGTGGTGCGCAGCGACATGGGCTGCGGTTCGACCATCGGCCCGATCACCGCCAGCCACCTGGGTGTGCGCACTGTGGACATCGGCCTGCCGACGTTCGCCATGCACTCGATCCGCGAACTGTGCGGCAGCCATGACCTGGCTCACCTGGTCAAGGTGCTGAGCGCGTTCTACGCCTGCCGCGATTTGCCGTAAACCCCGCAATACCCTGTAGGAGCGAGCTTGCTCGCGATGGACGTGAACGATTACGCGTGCTTTCTGGATAAACGCAGCGCCTTGAAGTCCATCGCGAGCAAGCTCGCTCCTACAGACAGACGGACAGGCAACACCGCGCAAAAAAGCTGCCTAGACTCCCAGTATCCCTTCGACAAGGCTGTCACCATGATTTCGATGTCCACCTTTCACGCCATGCTCATCCCGATTCTTGCCGGGATGCTGATACTCGCCGTCGGCTTCAACTTTCGCGACAAGAATGCCGGTGTGTTTGTCATGTGGATCGGCATGCTGACCATTCTCGCGACCGTGGTGATCAAGATCCTCGCCAAACTCAACGAATAATTCATCGCCCTTGGCTCGCATTGATTTTGACGCGCTCGTACACTCGGTCGATCCGCCCCTTGCGAGGTTGACCGCCTAGTGTTCGCTCGTCTTTTTGCCCTCCCGTGTATTTTCCTTGCCTGCCTGATGACGCTGCTGTCAGTGGCGCCCGCCCAGGCGGCCGGCTTGCCAAGCCTGCTCACCAGCCAGGCCAAGACCCAGCCCGAGGCACAGGAGCCGTTGGGGCAATCCCTGGACGAAGTGATCAAGTCGCTGGAGAACGATCAGCAACGTACCAAGCTGCTGGCCGACCTGAAAAAGCTCCGTGACGCCACCAAAAAGGCCCAGCCGATTACCGAAGAAGGCGTGCTGGGCCTGATCGGCGGAACCTTGACCAATATCGAGAAGAAGTTTACCGGCGACGACAGTCCGCTCACGCGCTGGTCCAGTGAGTTCGATCAGGCCAGGGAAGAACTGGTGGCGCTGGCGTTGCCGGCCAACGAATGGCTGCCCATGCTTTTCGCCTTCGCCATGATCCTGGTGGTCTGGAGCCTGCTGGCCGCCGCCCTGATCTGGATCAGCCACCGGGTGCGGATGCGTTTCGGCCTGCCTGAAGAACTGCCGCAACACCCCCGGGCCCTCGACATGTTGCGCTTCGCCTTGCGCAAACTCGGGCCATGGCTGATCGCCCTGGTGATCACGGTCTACATGAGCTACGCCCTGCCCTCGTCCCTGGGCAAAAGCCTGGCCATGGTACTGGCCTATGCACTGGTGGTCGGCACCTGCTTCTCGGCCATCTGCGTGATTGCCTTTTCCCTGCTCGACGGCCCACATCGCCACCGCGCCTTGTACATCCTGCGGCACCAGGCGTTTCGGCCACTGTGGCTGATCGGCAGCTTTGCCGCGTTTGGTGAAGCGCTGAGCGATCCGCAACTGGTCGACAGCCTCGGCAGCCATCTGGCCCATACCGCCGCGACTGTCGCCAATGTCCTGGCAGCGCTTTCCACGGGGCGGTTCATCCTGCGCTTCCGCCGGCCGATCGCCCACCTGATCCGCAACCAGCCGCTGTCCCGACGCCTGACCCGACGCGCCCTCAACGACACCCTGTCGATTCTCGGCACCTTCTGGTACGTGCCGGCACTGGTGCTGGTGGCCATCTCCCTGTTCGCGACATTCATTTCCGCCGGCGACACCAGCACCGCCCTGCGCCAGTCGCTGATCTGCACGGTTTTGCTGGTGTTGTGCATGGTCATCAACGGCCTGGTACGCCGCCACGCCCTCAAACCGCAGCGCGGCATCCGACGCTACGCGGTGTATTCGGAACGGCTGAAAAACTTCTTCTACACCATCGTCCACCTGTTGGTGTGGCTGGCCTTCATCGAACTCGGCCTGCGGGTCTGGGGCATGTCGTTGATCCGCTTTACCGAAGGCGACGGCCACGAAATCAGCGTCAAGCTGTTCAGCCTCGCTGGCACGCTGCTGTTCGCCTGGCTGATCTGGATTCTCAGCGACACCGCCGTGCATCACGCGCTGACCCGCTCGCGCAAAGGTCTGGCCAATGCCCGCGCGCAGACGATGATGCCGCTGATTCGCAACGTGCTGTTCGTGGCCATTTTCATCGTCGCGCTGATCGTCGCCCTGGCGAACATGGGCATGAACGTCACGCCACTGCTGGCCGGTGCCGGCGTGATCGGCCTGGCCATCGGCTTTGGTGCGCAGTCGCTGGTAGCCGACCTGATTACCGGGTTGTTCATCATCATCGAAGACTCCCTGGCCATCGACGACTACGTGGATGTCGGCGGCCACCTCGGCACGGTTGAAGGCCTGACCATCCGTACCGTGCGCCTGCGGGACATCGATGGCATCGTCCACACCATTCCGTTCAGTGAAATCAAAAGCATCAAGAACTACTCCCGGGAATTCGGCTACGCGATCTTCCGGGTCGCAGTGCCGGCCAGCATGGACATCGACAACGCAATCAAACTGATGCGCGAAGTCGGCCAGAAAATGCGCACCGACCCGCTGCAACGGCGCAATATCTGGTCGCCACTGGAGTTTCAGGGAGTGGAAAGCTTCGAATCGGGCAACGCGATCCTCCGCGCCCGCTTCAAGACCGCGCCAATCAAGCAGTGGGAAGTGTCGCGAGCGTTCAACCTGTCGCTCAAGCGGCACATGGATGAAGCCGGACTGGATCTGGCGACACCGCGGATGAGCATTCAGGTGATTACCGCGGGTGGTACGCCAGAACAGTCCGTGTAGGTGGGTCGGACGTTAGACCACATCCACCCCGACATGAATCGCATCATGCCGCCAGAACTCCAGGTCGCAGTCGATCAAGCGTTCATGCTGGTCATAGTTGACCCGGGCAATCTGCAAGCCCGGGCTGCCCGCCGACACCTTCAACGCCGCCGCCGCGTCCACCGACAAGGCCGTGGGCACAATCTCGAAACGCACCCGCCCGTAGTGCAAATCGTAATGCCGCGCATACAACTCGGTGATTGACTGATTCAAATCGAAATCGAGGATCCCGGGAAAATACTGCGGGTTCAGATAGTGCTCCACATACAGCACCAGTCGCCCGTCGATCCGCCGTGAGCGGCAGATCTGGATCACGCTCGACAGCGCCGGCAATTGCAACCAGGCGCAGACCGCTGCCGATGCTGGTTGCAAGCGCGCCGAAATCACTTCGGTGGACGGCACCCGCCCCTGGGCGCTGACCATCGCGTGAAAGTGGCTGCGCTGCATCAGGTTGTACGCCAAGCGTGGCGGCGAGACGAACCAGCCGCGGCGCTCCTCGCGGTAGATCTGCCCTTGTGACTCCAACTGCAACAACGCCTCACGCAAAGTGATCCGCGTGGTGCCGAACAATTCACTGAGCTTGCGCTCGGCCGGCAATTTGCTGCCGGGAGTCAACAGTCCATGGTCGATCTGCTCCTGAAGCACCTGACCGATGGCTGTTACCGCTTTTGTTGCCTCGTCACGCATCAACGTTTCCTATCTGGACTAGACCAGCACCAATTCGGGGCAGAACCGCAGCGTAATCCGGCTCGTTCAATAGCTTGCAAGCGTAGGCAGTGCAGATGACCGAGATGTGACAAAGCTGCCCAACGGTCGCCATTCGCTGGCTGCAAGAACCTGCAATTCATCGGCCAAGTCCCTTGCCAGCCGGGGCCTTGACCATGGTCTACGCTTAGCAGGCCACTGGCGATACCGTCGAACAAATAGTCATCCAGGGCGACGAACGACATCAAAGTGTCATCCAGCCCCCTTAAATTGGCTCAGGTATTGCTGACCTAGACCAACACAAACCGCAATCGCAGCGTTGAACACGACCCAAGGAGCTTCGGAATGAAACAGTTTTTCCTGGCATCACTGTTAGGCTCGACCATTGCAATGTGCACCGCCGCCATGGCGGCTGATGATTTGAAAACCCTGGAAGCCGCTGCGAAAGCGGAAGGCGCCGTCAACAGCGTCGGCATGCCCGATGACTGGGCCAACTGGAAAGGCACCTGGGAAGACCTGGCCAAGACGTACGGCCTGAAACACATCGATACCGACATGAGCTCGGCCCAGGAGATCGCCAAGTTCGCCGCTGAAAAAGACAACGCCAGCGCCGACATCGGCGACGTCGGTGCAGCGTTCGGCCCGATCGCGGTCAAGCAGAACGTTACCCAACCCTACAAGCCATCCACCTGGGACCAGGTGCCGACCTGGGCTAAAGACAAGGATGGCCACTGGGCCCTGGCCTACACCGGCACCATCGCTTTCATCGTCAACAAGAAACTGCTGCACGGCTCGGAAGCCCCAACCAAGTGGGCTGACCTCAAGGGCGGCAAATACAAGGTGTCCATCGGTGACGTGAGCACCGCAGCCCAGGCCGCCAACGGCGTACTGGCCGCTGCACTGGCCAACGGTGGCGACGAGAAGAACCTGAAGCCTGCATTGGAGCTGTTCGCCGACATCGCCAAGCAAGGGCGTCTGTCGATGGCCAACCCGACCATTGCCACCATGGAAAAGGGCGAGATCGAAGTCGGCGTGGTCTGGGACTTCAACGGCTTGAGCTACAAGGCCAAGATGGCCAACCCGGATGACTACGTGGTGCTGATCCCGTCCGACGGTTCGGTGATTTCCGGCTACACCACCATCATCAACAAGTACGCGAAGAACCCGAACGCCGCCAAGCTGGCCCGCGAGTACATCTTCAGCGATGCCGGCCAAATCAACCTGGCCAAGGGCAATGCCCGTCCGATCCGTGCCGAGCACCTGACCCTGCCAGCCGAAGTGCAGGCCAAGCTGCTGCCGAACGAGCAGTACAAGAAGGTCACGCCGATCAAGGACGCGGATGCGTGGGAGAAGACTTCCAAGGCCCTGCCTCAGAAGTGGAATGAAGAAGTCATCGTCGAAATGAAGTAATGCTGTAGATCCCTGTGGGAGCGGGCTTGCTCGCGAAGGCGGCGTGTCAGTCGACATCGATGTTGAATGATCGACCGCATTCGCGAGCAAGCCCGCTCCCACAGTGGACCGAGTGAAGTCCGAAATTTCCGAATTCCTGTTTCACGGAGTTTTTGCCCCTATGAAACACAACGTCATCCTTGTCGTGCTCGACGGCCTCAACTACGAAGTCGCCCGCCACGCCATGGGGCACCTGCAGGCTTACGTCGGCGCCGGACGCGCCGCACTCTATAAACTGGAGTGCGAGTTGCCCGCCCTGTCCCGCCCGCTGTACGAATGCATCCTGACGGGCGTTGCGCCCATCGACAGCGGCATCGTCCACAACAACGTCTCGCGCCTGTCCAACCAGCGCAGCATCTATCACTACGCCACCGACGCCGGCCTTGTGACTGCCGCGGCGGCTTATCACTGGGTCAGCGAGCTGTACAACCGTTCGCCCTTCGTGGCGGCCCGGGATCGCCACACCGACGACCCGGAACTGCCGATCCAGCACGGGCATTTCTACTGGAACGACCACTACCCCGACTCGCACCTGTTCGCCGACGCCGAAAGCCTGCGCCAGCGCCATTCGCCGAACTTTCTGTTGATCCACCCGATGAACATCGACGACGCCGGGCACAAGCACGGCCTCGACACCCCGCAGTACCGCAACAGCGCCCGCTCGGCCGACATCATCCTGGCCGACTACCTGCAAGGCTGGCTCGATGCCGGTTATCAGGTGCTGGTCACCGCCGACCACGGCATGAACAACGACCGCTCCCATAACGGCCTGCTGCCCGAAGAGCGCGAAGTACCGCTGTTCGTGCTCGGCGATGCGTTCAGTTTCAACGCCAAAGCCACGCCAAAACAGACCGAAATCTGCGGCACCGTGTGCGAACTGCTGGGCGTGCCCCACGACAAACCCGTGTGCCGGGAGCTGCTCAAGTGACCTCCATGACGCGCGGCAAATGGCTGGCTGCCTTGTGCCTGGTGCCCTTCGCCCTGTTCTTCATCATGTTCGAAATCGCCCCGCTGGTGTGGGTGATGATCAATAGCCTGGAATCGGAAGAGTTCGGTTGGGGCCTGGCCAACTTCACCAGGATATTCAATTCGAAGTTCTATATGCAGGCGATCCAGTACAGCCTCGAGATCAGTTTCTGGTCCAGCGTATTCGGAATCATCATCGCCGTGCTCGGGGCCTACTCCTTGCGCCGGGTCGACTCGAGACTGCGCAATTTCGTCAACGCCTTCGCCAACATGACCAGCAACTTCGCCGGCGTGCCCCTGGCTTTTGCGTTCATCATCCTGCTGGGTTTCAACGGCACCTTCACCATCATGCTCAAACAGGCCGGCATCATTCAGGACTTCAACCTGTATTCGAAAACCGGGGTGATCATTCTCTACACCTACTTCCAGATTCCCCTTGGCGTGCTGCTGCTCTACCCGGCCTTCGACGCCTTGCGCGAAGACTGGCGCGAGTCCGCCGCGCTGCTCGGCGCGAACGGCTGGCAGTTTTGGCGCCACATCGGCCTGCCGGTGCTGACCCCGGCACTGCTTGGCACCTTCGTGATCCTGTTGGCCAATGCCCTCGGCGCCTACGCCACGGTGTACGCCCTGACCACCGGCAACTTCAACGTGATGCCAATCCGCATCGCGGCGATGGTGTCCGGTGACATTTCCCTGGACCCGAACCTGGCCAGCGCCCTGGCCGTGGTGCTGGTGGCCTTGATGACCCTGGTGACCATCGTGCATCAGCTGCTGTTGAAGAGGAGCTACCATGACTCGCGCTGAATTGGGCCCCATCGGTATCTACCACCGGGTAGTGGTCTACCTGCTGTTCGCCATTCTGTTGTTGCCTCTGCTCGGCACCTTTATCTATTCGATTTCCAGCAGTTGGTCGGCCACCATCCTGCCCAGCGGTTTCAGCATCAAATGGTACGTGCATCTGTGGAGCGATCCGCGCTTCCTGCAAGCGTTCGGGCAATCGCTGCTGGTTTGCGTTGGTTCATTGATTCTTTCGGTGGTGCTGATTCTGCCGTTGCTGTTCGTGGTGCATTACCACTTCCCGAAACTCGATGCGCTGATGAATATCCTGATCCTGCTGCCCTTCGCCGTGCCGCCGGTGGTGTCGTCGGTGGGGCTGTTGCAGCTCTACGGTTCCGGGCCGTTCGCCATGGTCGGCACGCCGTGGATCCTGATCGGTTGCTACTTCACCGTGGCGCTGCCGTTCATGTATCGGGCGATCACCAACAACCTGCAGGCGATCAACCTGCGCGACCTGATGGACGCCGCCCAACTGCTCGGCGCCAGCACTTTTCAGGCGGCGCTCCTGGTGGTGCTGCCGAACCTGCGCAAGGGCCTGATGGTGGCGTTACTGCTGTCGTTCTCGTTCCTGTTCGGTGAGTTCGTGTTCGCCAACATCCTCGTCGGCACCCGTTACGAAACCTTGCAGGTCTATCTCAACAACATGCGCAACAGCAGCGGCCACTTCACCAGTGCGCTGGTGATTTCCTACTTCTTTTTCGTGCTGGTTCTGACCTGGGCGGCCAATATCTTGAACAAGGACAAAAGCGAATGAGCTATGTCAGCGTCCAACATCTGCAAAAGAATTACGCGGGCACCACAGTGTTCAGCGACATCAATTGCGAAATTCAAAAGGGCGAGTTCGTCACCTTGCTCGGCCCGTCCGGTTGCGGCAAATCCACGCTGCTGCGTTGCATCGCCGGCCTGACCTCGGTGGATGGCGGCAAGATCCTGCTCGATGGTGTCGATATCGTGCCGTTAAGCCCGCAGAAGCGCGGGATCGGCATGGTGTTCCAGAGTTATGCGCTGTTCCCCAACATGACTGTCGAGCAGAACGTCGCCTTCGGTTTGCGCATGCAGAAGGTCAACGCCGACGATAGCCAGAAGCGCGTCGCCGAAGTGCTGAGACTGGTGGAGCTAAATGATTTTGCCGCCCGCTATCCGCATCAGTTGTCCGGCGGCCAATGCCAGCGTGTCGCCCTCGCCCGCTCACTGGTGACCCGACCACGGCTGTTGTTGCTGGACGAACCGCTGTCGGCCCTCGATGCGCGTATCCGCAAGCACCTGCGCGAACAGATCCGTCAGATCCAGCGCGAACTGGGCCTGACCACGATATTCGTCACACACGATCAGGAAGAAGCCCTGACCATGTCTGACCGGATTTTCCTGATGAATCAGGGAAAAATCGTACAAAGCGGCGACGCCGAAACCCTCTATACCGCTCCGGTGGATGTGTTCGCCGCCGGTTTTATCGGCAACTACAACCTGCTGGACGCCGACAGCGCGACGAAACTGCTGCAGCGCCCGGTCAATCATCGGATTGCGATTCGCCCGGAAGCCATCGAACTGAGCCTCAATGGCGAACTGGACGCACAGGTACGCAGCCACAGCCTGCTGGGCAACGTGATTCGCTACCGGATCGAAGCCCGGGGCGTGGAGTTGGTGGTGGATGTGCTCAACCGTTCGGCCTCCGATCTGCACCCCGATGGTCAGCGCCTGGCACTTTCCATCGATCCGACGGCCCTGTGTGAGGTAGCCTGATGCCTTTGCTTATCCTGAAGAGAGAACTGCACTGATGGCCCTGGCAATTTTTGATCTGGACGAAACCCTGATCCACGGCGACTGCGCCTCACTGTGGAGCGAGCAAATGGTCCGCCTCGGCTGGGTCGACAGCGAATCCTTCCTGCGTCGTGACAGGGAGTTGATGGATGCCTACGGCCGGGGCCACCTGGCGATGGAGGACTACATGGCTTTCAGCCTGGAACCCTTGATCGGCCGCACGCCCGAAGAAGTCGAGCATCTGGTCGGCCCCTGGGTGGAAGACTTCATCGAACCGATCATCTTCAGCGACGCCACCAAAGCCATCGCCGCCCATCGCAAGGCCGGCGACCGCATCCTGGTGATCTCGGCCTCGGGGGTACATCTGGTCAAGCCGATTGCCGAGCGCCTGGGCATCGACGAGATTCTCGGCATTGAGCTGGAAGTGGCACACGGTGCTTATACCGGCAACACCGTCGGCACCCTGACCTACCGCGAAGGCAAGATCACCCGCTTGCTGGAATGGCTGGATGCGGAAGAGGAAAACCTCGAAGGCGCGAGTTTCTATTCCGACTCGCGCAACGACCTGCCGCTATTGCTGAAGGTGGATTTCCCCCACGTGGTCAACCCGGATCCGGTGCTGCGCGAGCAGGCCGAAAAAGCCGGCTGGCCGATTCATGACTGGAAATAACAGATAACCCTGTAGGAGCGAGCTCGCTCGCGATGGTCGTGAACGATAACGCGTGCTACCTGATAACCAGCGTCGCCTTCAAGTTCATCGCGAGCAAGCTCGCTCCTACAACAGATATCAGGTGAGGCTTTCGTCAATCACCAGCACCACCTTCCCCGCCACGGTATTACTCGCCAATTCGGCAAACGCCGCCTCGGCTTCCTTGATCGGGAAGGCCCTGGCCAGTTGCGGGCTCAAGCGCCCCTCGGCAAACAACGGCCACACATGCAGGCTCAGGTCGCGGAACAGATCGGCCTTGAATTGATCATCACGGCTGCGCAACGTCGAACCCAGCAACTGCACGCGCTTGGCCAGCACCTGGGCCAGATCCAGTTTGGCCTCGCGCCCGCCCATCAAACCGATCAAAACCCAACGGCCATCCTGCGCGAGCAGCTTGAGGTTCAACGCCGCATAATTACCGCCCACCGGGTCGAGAATCACGTCGAACGGCCCCAGGTCCCGCAGGCTCTCCAGATCATCGTTACGCACCACGCCGCCCTGGGCGCCGAGCGCTTCGCAATACGCCAGTCGCTCGGTGGAGCCGACGCTGACCCAACACGGGTTACCGAAGGCCTTGCACAGCTGAATGGCCGCTGAACCAATTCCACTTGCCCCGGCATGCAGAAGAACTTTCTGACCCGGCTTGAGCGTCGCCAGTTGAAACAGATTCAGCCAGACTGTTGCATAGACTTCGGGCAATGCCGCCGCTTCGACCAGTGACATTCCGTCGGGAACCGGCAATACATGCCGCCCGTCGACAACCACCTCTTCGGCCATCCCGCCCCCGGCCAGCAAGGCGCAAACCCGATCGCCCACCTGCCAGGAAGACCCGGCGCCGACCTCGCTGATCACGCCGGAGCACTCTAGACCGAGCACCTGGCTGGCCCCTGGCGGTGGCGGATAAAGGCCGGCCTTCTGCAACAAATCGGCGCGATTGAGGCCCGATGCCGCCACTCGAATACGAACTTGTCCTACATCGCACGCAGGACTGGGCTCATCAACCCATACCACTTGACCGTCAACGCCTTGCAATGCTTTCACAGTGCCTCCATAGTGAGTCTGGACTGAGCCCGAAGCTGTAGCGCCGGGCTTTTTGCATTATGCGACCGGCTCCCAGAGAACCGGCGACTTCAAAGACGGCCTAATATGCGTTATCAATTGTCCCCGCGTCGAATCAGCATGAAGCATCTGTTCCCCAGCACTGCCCTCGCCTTGTTCATCGGTATCGGCTTGCTGCCGATGTCGAGCAATACATTCGCAGCCAATAGCTGGGACAAGCTTCAACCCGATCGTGACGAAGTGATCGCCAGTCTGAACGTCGTGGAGTTGCTCAAGCGCCACCACTACAGCAAGCCGCCACTCGATGACGCACGCTCGGTGATCATCTACGACAGCTACCTCAAGCTGCTGGATCCGTCGCGCAGCTACTTCATGGCCAGCGACATTGCCGAATTCGACAAGTGGAAGACCCAGTTCGACGACTTCCTCAAGAGCGGCGACCTGAACGCCGGGTTCACCATCTACAAGCGCTACCTGGACCGCGTAAAGGCGCGTCTGGACTTCGCCCTTGCCGAGCTGGACAAAGGCGTCGACAAGATAGACTTCACCACCAAGGAAACCTTGCTGATCGACCGCAAGGACGCCCCTTGGCTCAAATCCACCGCAGAACTCGACGACCTGTGGCGCAAACGCGTCAAGGATGAAGTACTGCGGATGAAGATCGCCGGCAAAGAGCCCAAGCAGATCCAGGAAACCCTGACCAAGCGCTACAAGAACCAGTTGGCACGCCTGGACCAGACCCGCGCGGAAGATATCTTCCAGGCGTACATCAACACCTTCGCCATGTCCTACGACCCGCACACGAACTATCTGTCGCCGGATAACGCGGAGAACTTCGACATCAACATGAGCCTGTCCCTGGAGGGCATCGGCGCCGTGTTGCAGAGCGATAACGACCAGGTGAAAGTCGTGCGCCTGGTGCCGGCAGGTCCGGCGGACAAGACCAAGCAGGTTGCACCGGCCGACAAGATCATCGGCGTGGCCCAGGGCAACAAGGAAATGGTCGACGTGGTGGGCTGGCGTCTGGACGAAGTAGTCAAGCTGATTCGCGGTCCGAAGGGCACCGTGGTGCGCCTGGAAGTCATCCCGGCCAGCAATGCGCCGAACGACCAGACCAGCAAGATCGTGCCGATCACCCGTGAAGCGGTGAAGCTCGAAGACCAGGCCGTGAAGAAATCGGTGCTGAACCTGAAACAGGACGGCAAGGACTACAAGCTCGGCATCATCGAAATCCCGGCGTTCTATCTGGACTTCAAGGCCTTCCGTGCCGGCGACCCGGATTACAAGAGCACCACCCGCGACGTCAAGAAACTGCTGACCGAGTTGCAGAAAGACAAAGTCGACGGCGTGGTCATCGACCTGCGTAACAACGGCGGCGGTTCCTTGCAAGAGGCCACCGAGCTGACCAGCCTGTTCATCGACAAAGGCCCAACCGTGCTCGTGCGCAACGCCGATGGCCGCGTCGATGTCCTGGAAGATGAAAACCCGGGTGCGTTCTACAAAGGCCCGATGGCGTTGCTGGTCAACCGCCTGTCCGCCTCGGCTTCGGAGATTTTTGCCGGTGCCATGCAGGACTACCACCGCGCACTGATCATCGGCGGCCAGACCTTCGGCAAAGGCACCGTGCAGACCATTCAGCCGCTCAACCATGGCGAACTGAAACTGACCCTGGCCAAGTTCTACCGGGTTTCCGGGCAGAGCACCCAGCATCAGGGCGTCTTGCCGGACATCGATTACCCGTCGATCATCGACACCAAGGAAATCGGTGAAAGCGCCCTGCCGGAAGCCATGCCGTGGGACACCATCAAGGCTGCGATCAAGCCTGCCGTGGATCCGTTCAAGCCGTACATTTCGCAGCTCAAGTCTGAGCATGACGTGCGCACTGCCAAGGATGCGGAGTTCGTGTTCATCCGCGACAAGCTGGCCCTGGCGCAGAAACTGATGACCGAAAAAACCGTCAGCCTCAATGAAGCCGAGCGGCGCGCCCAGCACGCCGACATCGAAGCCAAACAGCTGACCATGGAAAACATCCGTCGCAAGGCCAAGGGCGAAGAACCGCTCAAAGAGCTGAAGAAAGAAGACGAGGACGCCATTGCGGCCGAGGATGCCAAGACCAAACCGGAAGACGATGCCTACCTGAGCGAAACCGGGCGGATTCTGCTGGATTACCTGAAACTCAATACGGCAGTGGCCAAGCACTGAGTTTTTACAAACAATGATGGCAATTTAATGCTGACGCTCCCCGGAGCGTCATTAAACAGTCATCATTCTGTCGTGAAATAAAGGACCGGGCGTGCACTTTTTACCAAGGGCACGCCCGGTCCTTTTTTTATCGCCAGAGATCGCCATGACCACAACCGAACAGCTGAGTGCATTGAGCTCGATCCTGACTCAAAGCGGTTTGCACAGCCTGTTCCAGCCGATCATCAGCCTCTCTGAACGGCGCATTCTCGGTTACGAAGCCCTCAGTCGCGGCCCCTCCAACAGCCCTCTGCACTCCCCTGTCGCCCTGTTCGCCGTCGCCCGCCAGGCCGGACGTCTGAGCGAGCTGGAAATCACCTGCCGCGAAAACGCTTGCCGACGCTTCAATGAACAACAACTGCCTGGCCTGTTGTTCCTTAACGTCTCTCCGGAATCCCTGCTCGAAGCGGCGCATCAACCGGGGCGTACCCTGCAATTGCTGCAGGACTTCGGCATTCCGCCGAGTCAGGTGGTCATCGAGCTCACGGAACAGACGCCGGCGGATGATTTCCAGTTGCTGCAAACCGCCCTGCATCACTATCGGGCGATGGGCTTTTCGATTGCGCTGGATGATCTGGGCGCGGGCTATTCGAGTTTGCGGCTGTGGTCCGAGCTACGGCCGGACTACGTGAAAATCGACCGGCATTTCATCGATGGCATTCATCAGGATGCGCTCAAGCGCGAATTCGTCGGCTCGATCCTGCAAATCGCCAAGGCCTCGCGGGCGCAAGTCATCGCCGAAGGTATCGAGCTACCCGAAGAGCTCACGGTGCTGACCGAAATGGGCGTGGACCTGGTGCAGGGCTACCTGCTCTGCCGCCCCCAGGAACACCCGCCGCGGGATGCCCGGGCATTGATGCCCCGACAGGACAGCACCGCCGTGGTCCTGAGCGAAGACGGCAGCGACCTCAGCGCCCTGCTCAACGAGCAACCCGCAATGGACCGGGACACCCCGACCGCCACGGTGCTCGAAGCCTTTCGCCGCCAGGCCAACCTGAACTCGCTGGCCGTCTTGGATGAACAGGGTCA
Source organism: Pseudomonas sp. Pseusp16 (assembly GCF_047324915.1). Taxonomy (NCBI): domain Bacteria; kingdom Pseudomonadati; phylum Pseudomonadota; class Gammaproteobacteria; order Pseudomonadales; family Pseudomonadaceae; genus Pseudomonas; species Pseudomonas sp. Pseusp16. The sequence goes on from NZ_CP168522.1 coordinate 3,281,260, forward strand.
GCCCTGCGGCATTGTCCATCGTCATTCGCTCTCCGACGTCCTGCTCAAGCCCTTTGCCACCGACCTGTTCGCCCGCAAGCCCATCAGCCGCCTGATGAGCGATGACTTCCTCGCCGTCGAGCTGAGCCAGTCGTTGCAACAAGTCAGCCGCCTGATCACCAGCCGTGCCCGCCAGCGTATCGAAGAGGATTTCATCATCACCCTCAATGGTGGCTATCTCGGGCTGGGCCGCGTAATAGACGTGCTCAAACTGATCACCGAACTGAAGATCCAACAGGCCCGCTACGCCAACCCGCTGACCTTGCTACCGGGCAACGTACCGATCCAGCAATGCCTGACGCGGCTGCTGCAACAGCAACGGGAATCGGTGATCTGCTACGTGGACATCGATAGCTTCAAACCCTTCAACGACATCTACGGCTATGGCCGCGGTGACGAAGTCCTGCTGTGCCTGGCGCAATGCCTGATCGACCGCGTCGACCCGTCCCGCGATTTTGTCGGCCACATCGGCGGTGACGATTTCCTGCTGGTGCTCGGCCCGGAAGACTGGCGAAAACGTTTGAACCAGTTGCTCGACGACTTCCAGAGCCAGTGCCGGCGCTTCTACCGCAGCGAGCACCTGGAAGCCGGCTGCTTCATCGCACCGAATCGCCAGGGCGTGCGGCAGGAGTTTGCGCTGTTGTCGCTGTCGATAGGGGTGGTGCATCTGCATCCACAGGCCTGTGCACAACTCGATGCGAGCCAGTTGGCGGAGATGGCTTCGCAGGCCAAGCACCATGCGAAGAATGTGCAGGGGTATAGCGTGCATGTGATTGACAGTCTGGCGCAGCGGATGTCGGATGGGGAGTTGTTCGTGGGGCAGCGGTGATTGAACTGAGGCTTTCGCGAGCAGGCTCGCGAAGGCACCAGACCAGCCACTAATTATCCAAAGGACCGCGAGACGCCAACTCTTTGAGCTTGATCTCGGCCAACGGATGCCCAGCCTTGGCAGCCATCCCCCAGAACCGCGCCGCTTCAGCCGGGTCCGGCGCCTTGCTCGCTGTCCCGGCCAGGCTGATCACACCCACTTGATACGCCGCCTTGCCATCGCCCGCCAATGCCGCCAGGCGCAACAAACGCACGCCCTCCTCACGAGCACCGAGGCCGACGCCGCGAAACGTCAGGATGTGCCCATAGAAGCTCTGGGCGCCGACATTGCCCAGGTTGGCCATGCGGGCGAACTGGCCTTCGAGCCAGCGCCAGCCTCGTGGCTGGCGGACAAACCATGACCAGTGAAACAATCGGCGCGCGAGCCAGTAACCGGCTCGTGCCTTGAGTTGTAAAAACACTCAGGCCTCGGCCGATTCCGGGTATTCGTACTCGAACACCCGCACCACTTCCGAAGCGTGCCAGGACGCAGCGGCAACGCCGTCCGACGGCCCGGAAAAACGCCCGAGGCGCTCGACACACTCAAAGAACCCGGTACGTGGCAAACGGCTGGCGCCCTGACTGATCACCAGTGAACTGCGCAATGGTTGCTCCGCCTTCGCGTCCAGGGCCGCCAGATGCTCAAGGGCCGCAGTCAGGGTCTGCATGGCCGGGGTCGGCAGCTGCAAACGCTCCAGCAATGCCCGATACGTCAACAGATGGCGCTGGCGACGCGCCTGATCCAGTTCGCCCAGCAATCCGTCCCAGTGTTGACGACTGATACGTACGCTCACGATTCTTCCCTCCACCCTGGCACCGTCAATTCCCAGGCCAGGCTGCGGCGAATCGCGGCGTCGGGCAGACGCTCGCCACTTTCGATCATGGCCAGGTAAGACGGGCTGATGCCTACCGTGCGGGCCAGCGCCTCGATGGCGATGCCCTTTCCTTCGCGCAAACTGCGTAGTTGATCCAGACCCGGAAGAATCGGGTCTGGTGTTGCCGCCTGAAGCTTCACGGCTTCAGGCGACGCTTGCTCTTTGATGCCTGCTGCTTTCAGTAACGCCTGATACTGAGCCCATGGCAGAACCGCATATTCGGGCTCGCCTTCGCGTGTAATTATCTGAATATCCATGACTACCCCGTAGGACAAAAACACTTAGCGAGTCGGCACTTTTCCTTAGAAGTGTAATCCTAACAGCGGCCAAGGTCGCGGGGGGCATCAATCTATGAACAGGTCGCAATCGGCTCAGTGTTTTTTCGGGCCTTGAAGTTGAAGCTGCTCGGGGGTGTCAGGCAGACGCTCAACCACCGCGAGCTTTTCCGGCGCCTGCCGTTTGCGCCAGGTGCGGAAGGCATTGAGTTCGTCGTCGAGCACTTTCATCAGCCACGCCAATACCGCAATGTCATCGAACATGCCGAATACCGGAATGAAATCCGGGATCGCATCCACCGGGCTGAGGAAGTACATCAGGCCCGCGACGACCGAAATCAGCGCCTTGGGGCTGATGGCGCGATATTCCCCGCGCCAGTAGGCCAGGCAGAGTGCCTGCAACAGCTTCAAGTCGTCCTTGAGCTTGCCCAGTCGGTTGCCCTGGCTCGCGCCTTTGCTGGCGACCGCGAACAACAGGGTCGGCAATCGACCGCGTGCCAGCAGGCGCCCGGCCAGTGGCAGGAAACGAGCGAAATTCCAGGGTGCTTTCATGATTTCTCCCGTTGAAATGTTATCCACACAAATTGTGGATAACCTTGTGAACAGAGCTGCTTTTCACCGCTGAAAGCCCCGCTTTACAAGGCTTGCGTTCAGATCGGGCGTTTTTTACTCATCAAAAAAAACCCATAATTTCATTGACTTGGCGGCGTTGTGCGTCTACCGGCAACACTACTATGCGTGAGACTCCGGTCTAGAGCGTCTGTTCGTTTTGTTTACCCCTGCCGGGCGCCAGATGCAACAACGCCCCGCATGAGCGAGGCGTTGTTATCGAAGCAGACGCTGGTTACTTGGCTTCGGCGTCTTCTTTTGCCGGGTCCTTGATGGCCAGCAGTTCCAGGTCGAATACCAGCACCGAATTGGCTGGAATCGCCGGGCTTGGGCTTTGAGCGCCGTAAGCCAGGTCAGCCGGGATGTACAGTTTGTACTTCTCGCCAACGTGCATCAGTTGCAGGCCTTCGACCCAACCCGGGATCACACCGCTGACCGGCAGATCGATCGGGCTGCCGCGCTCGACGGAGCTGTCGAATACGGTGCCGTTGGTCAATTTGCCGGTGTAGTGAACGGTCACTACGTCAGTCGGCTTTGGCTGAGGGCCATCGGCTTTCTGCACGACTTCATACTGCAGGCCCGAAGCCGTGGTGGTCACACCGGCTTTCTTGCCGTTTTCCTCGAGGAATTTCTTGCCGGCAGCGGCCGACTCTTCGCTCATCTTGGCCATGCGCTCTTCGGCACGCTTTTGCAGTGCGGCGAACGCCTCAACCAGTTCTTCGTCCTTGAGCTTCTGCTCTTTCTTGCCGACGGCGTCTTCGATGCCCTGGGCTACAGCTTTGGAATCGAGATCGTCCATGCCTTCCTGAGCCAGGCTCTTGCCCATGTTCAGGCCAATTCCGTAGGAAGCTTTTTGCGCCGGGGTTTTCAGCTCTACGCTGGTCTGCGAATCACAACCCGCGAGTACCAGGCTAACCAGGGCCACCGCCGCCGCCAACCGATGCTGTTTCATGCTATTTCCTTGTTCATGCGCCTAAAGGGCAATCGAGTAAAGCCGCGAGCTTATCAGGCCGCCACGACCAATGGCTACCGGCATGAGAGCCGGAAACACTTGATAAGTTCAGGTGTTTAAACGCATTTCACAATTCGGCTGATGAAGCTTCTTTCATCTTGTTCCGACGCAGACTGATTCCAGAACCCGCAACATCTGGCGTAATGGCCTCTTGCCGCACCCTGGGGACTCGGGCATAACGGCATGACAACTTGACATGGATGTTTATCTTGCGCCTCTTCCTTCGCTTGCTGGTTCTCATCGCAGTACTGTTCGGGCTGGTCATGGCCGTGGTTCTTTACTACGTTGCCAACCCGAAATTGCCGGCCTGGTCGCCTGCTCAACAGGTGCATTACCTGGAGCAATGGAGCGCCGCAGACCGCGAGACTTATTACTTCACCCCCCAGGGCACTCAGGTCAAAGGCTTGCGCTACGACTGGTTCACCGCCCTCGAACTGCCCTTCTCGCAGCAACGCTTCGCCGCCCCCGAGTACCTCGCCCGCTTCGGTTTTCTGGTGGATCCCGGCCAGAAACCGACACCGAACAACCCCGGCAACCTCCCGGCAGGCTTTACCCGGCACCAGAATGCGGGGAGCCCGGATGTGTTTCTGGATATCACCTGCGCGGCCTGCCACACCGGAGAATTGCGCTTCAAAGGACAAGCCGTGCGTATCGACGGCGGCTCGGCGCAACATGTCCTGCCGTCCAGTGTTCCTACACTCAAAGGGGGCAGTTTCGGACAAGCGCTGGTGGCCAGCCTGACCTCGACCTACTACAACCCGTGGAAATTCGAACGTTTCGCACGCACTGTGCTGGGCCAGGACTATGACGCCCGTCACCAACAGCTGCGCAAGGAATTCAAATCTTCACTGGATACGTTCCTCAAAGTGGCCTGGAACGACACCCATCGCGGGCTCTATCCGACCGAGGAAGGCCCGGGGCGCACAGACGCCTTCGGACGCATTGCCAACGCCAGCTTCGGTGACGCGATTTCCCCCGAAAACTACCGCATAGCCAATGCCCCGGTCGATTATCCGCAGTTGTGGGACATGTGGACGTTCGAATGGGTGCAGTGGAACGGCTCGGCGAAACAACCGATGGCCCGCAACATCGGCGAGGCGCTTGGCGTCGGCGCCACCCTGGACTTCTTTGACAACAATGGTCAGCCGCTGATGGGCGATGCCCGCTATCCCTCCAGTGTCCGTGTGCGCGACCTGCACCTGATCGAAAAAACCCTGCAACGACTCTCGCCTCCCGCCTGGCCGGAAGATCTGTTGGGCGCAGTCGACAAACCCCTGGCAGCAAAGGGGCGCGCCTTGTTCGCGGAAAACTGCGCGGGTTGTCATGTACCGAGCACCACCCAGGGCGAGGGACGATACGTTCAGCACCTGAAAATGCTCCCGGTGGATTACATCGGCACAGATCCCGGTGCGGCCAACAACATCGCCGACCACCGCTTCGACCTGACAGCGCTGCAATGGAATCAGGCGGAACTGGAACAACTTGATGTAGAGCCGAAACCCGACGAACCACTGGACCTGAGCAAGATGTCCGTGGCCAGGGGGCTGGCCTATGTCACGGCATTTGTCCTGGACCGCGCGTATCAGGACGCCCATGTCACCCCTGCCGAGCGTCCGGCAATGGACGGTTTCGGCCTGCCGATCGGCGTGCGCGAGTTGCGTTCGTACAAGGCCAGGCCATTGGCGGGTGTATGGGCGACGGCGCCGTTTCTGCACAACGGTTCGGTACCGAGCATTTATCAATTGCTGTCGCCTCAGGATGAGCGTGCGACCACCTTCTACAAAGGCACTTTCGAATACGACCCGGGACACCTGGGTTACCGCACCGAAGCCTTTACCAATGGTTTTCTGTTCGACACGCGAATCACTGGCAACCACAACAGTGGTCATGAATTCCGTGCCGGCAAACTCGGCAATGGCGTGATCGGCCGCTGGTTGCAGCCGGAGGAACGCTGGGCACTGCTGGAATACCTGAAAGTGCTGGGCGGCCCGCTGGAAGCGCAATTGCCATGACCACAGCCCCAGTCAAAAGGACTTTCCCATGCTGACAACTCTCTGGCTGCGCCTGGGCGCCTTCCTCGGCAAGCTGTTGCTGTGGCTGCTGGGTCTCGGAGTGCTTGGCTGGGCATTGGCCACCGCCTGGTTTGCCTGGCAGCATCGCGGGCCGGTCCCGGCGCAGGAGTTGATTGCGGACGGCGAAGCCGCGATGACCCGGGACATCATCCAGACCGCCGTACGCATCGTCGATCAGCACCGTGAAAGCACTCGCTACCTGCGCGACGCCCATGCCAAGGCCCACGGATGTGTGAAGGCCGAGGTTCAGGTGCTGCCGGAACTGCCAGGCGAACTGCGCCAGGGCGTGTTCAGCGAACCGGGTAAAACCTGGCGAGCGACGATGCGCCTGTCCAACGGCAATGCCTACCCGCAGTTCGACAGCATCCGCGACGCCAGGGGCATGGCGATCAAACTGCTCGATGTTCCGGGCAAACAACTGTTGAGCGATCGGCAGGGGCGAAGCGAACAGGACTTTGTGATGTTCAGCCATCCGAACTTCTTTGTCAGTGATGTCGCCGAATACCGTCAGAACGTCGCCGCCCAGGCTGACGGTAAAAAGATCATGGCTTTTTTCCCCGGCTGGGATCCACGCGCCTGGCAGGTTCGCCACCTGTTTATTGCCTTGGCGACATTGTCCCCCGCCCCGTCGAGCCCAACCCGGACGACGTACTTTTCGGTTTCACCCTACAAATTCGGTGAAGCCAATGCGAAGTTCCGGGTCATACCCGATCCGGATAACTGCCCGGCCTACAACCTGCCGGAACAAAATCGCAAGCTGCCGAACTTTCTGCGCAATGCGCTGAACCAACAGCTGTCCACCGACCGGGTACCCGCGTGTTTCGCTCTGCAAATCCAGCGACAGGACGCCAACAAGTACATGCCGATCGAAGACACCAGCATTGAGTGGCGAGAGAGTGATGCGCCCTTCGAGACGGTGGCGCGGATCAACGTGCCAGCACAGGACTTCGATACACCGGCGCTGAACCTGCAATGCGACAACCAGTCGTTCAATCCCTGGTTTGGCCTTGAGGCGCACCGCCCCATTGGCGGGATCAATCGCCTGCGCAAGGCGGTGTATGAAGCCGTCAGCGACTACCGGCACAGCCGTAACGCCGAACTGTAGGAGCGAGCTCGCTCGCGAAAAACCAATGGGCGCCGCTGGGCATCTGAATTTATGCGTTATCGTTAACGATCTTCGCGAGCTAGCTCGCTCCTACAAGGAGCGAGAAAAGCCAAATCCCAGACAGCAAAAAGCCCGCACTAGGCGGGCTTTCTGTGGTGATCTGGCGTTCAGTGTTCCAGATTACCGAATATGGCGCAGCGGACGGGACTCGAACCCGCGACCCCCGGCGTGACAGGCCGGTATTCTAACCGACTGAACTACCGCTGCGCGTAGCGTTGAAAGTGGTGGGTGATGACGGGATCGAACCGCCGACATTCTGCTTGTAAGGCAGACGCTCTCCCAGCTGAGCTAATCACCCTTTACCTTCGTTGCGGGGCACATTATGCCACAGGTTTTTATAAAGTGTTGATTTATTTGAAGTTTTTTCAAAAAAATCTAAAAACCGGTGAAACGATGCAACCCACAGGAACAACAGTCAAACATGAGACAGAAAAAAGCCCGCCTAAGCGGGCTTTTCCGTGGTGACCTGGCGTTCAGTGTTCCAGGTTACCGAATATGGCGCAGCGGACGGGACTCGAACCCGCGACCCCCGGCGTGACAGGCCGGTATTCTAACCGACTGAACTACCGCTGCGCTAAACACTTGAAACGAATGGTGGGTGATGACGGGATCGAACCGCCGACATTCTGCTTGTAAGGCAGACGCTCTCCCAGCTGAGCTAATCACCCTTCGCTTCGGTGTGGCGCGCATTCTACGGAGCGACCCAACCTCTGGCAAGCACTTTTTAAAATAATTTTCTCAGGCCTTCCAAAGGCTTAGAGAAAGGTTGGCCTATGGCACGGCGAAGACAATAATGCCCGCCTTTGTATAAAGGAGAGACTCACCCCATGTGGTTCAAAAACCTGCTTATCTATCGCCTGACCCAAGATCTGCCTGTTGATGCCGAGGCGTTGGAAACTGCACTGGCCACCAAACTGGCGCGCCCATGTGCAAGCCAGGAGTTGACCACCTACGGTTTCGTCGCGCCGTTCGGCAAAGGCGAAGATGCGCCGCTGGTGCACGTCAGCGGTGACTTCCTGCTGGTGTCCGCGCGCAAGGAAGAACGTATTTTGCCGGGCAGCGTTGTGCGTGACGCCGTCAAGGAAAAGATCGAAGAGATCGAAGCCGAGCAAATGCGCAAGGTCTATAAGAAGGAACGCGATCAGATCAAGGATGAAATCATCCAGGCCTTCCTGCCCCGCGCCTTTATCCGTCGCTCTTCGACCTTCGCCGCCATCGCGCCGAAACAGGGCCTGATCCTGGTCAACTCGGCCAGCCCGAAACGCGCCGAAGACCTGCTGTCGACCTTGCGCGAAGTGATCGGCACCCTGCCGGTGCGCCCGCTGACCGTGAAAATGTCCCCGACGGCGACCATGACCGAGTGGGTCACCACGCAGAAAGCCGCAGACGATTTCTTTGTGCTGGACGAGTGCGAACTGCGCGACACCCACGAAGACGGCGGTATCGTGCGTTGCAAGCGCCAGGACCTGACCAGCGAAGAAATCCAGCTGCACCTGAGCACCGGCAAAGTGGTCACTCAACTGTCCCTGGCCTGGCAGGACAAACTGTCGTTCGTCCTCGACGACAAAATGGTGGTCAAGCGCCTGAAGTTCGAAGACCTGCTGCAAGACCAGGCGGAACAGGACGGCGGCGACGAAGCCCTGGGCCAACTGGACGCCAGCTTCACCCTGATGATGCTGACCTTCGGCGACTTCCTGCCGGCGCTGGTTGAAGCGCTGGGTGGCGAAGAGACTCCGCAGGGGATCTAAGGACCAGTGATCTCTCCTGTAGGAGCGAGCCCGCTCGCGATGGTGTGTCAGATAAAGAGGGGTGACTGACACACCATCGCGAGCGAGCTCGCTCCTACAGGGGTTTTGTGGTGTTACGTAAAAATAAGGATCAAGTCATGCGCGCACTGGCTGCATTGAGTCGCTTTGTCGGCAACACCTTTGCTTACTGGGTTCTGATTTTCGCTGCCGTGGCATTTCTGCAGCCGGCATGGTTCCTCGGCCTCAAAGGCGCCATCGTGCCCTTACTGGGGCTGGTGATGTTCGGCATGGGCCTGACCCTCAAACTCGAAGACTTCGCCGAAGTCGCTCGCCATCCATGGCGCGTGGCCCTGGGCGTAGTTGCACATTTCGTGATCATGCCCGGCGTGGCGTGGTTGCTCTGCCAGGCGTTCCACTTGCCAGCGGAGATCGCCGTCGGCGTGATTCTGGTGGGCTGCTGCCCAAGCGGCACCTCGTCGAACGTGATGACCTGGCTGGCCCGCGGCGATCTGGCGCTGTCGGTGGCCATCGCCGCCGTCACCACCCTCCTCGCTCCGCTGCTGACGCCGGCGCTGATCTGGCTGCTGGCCTCGGCCTGGTTGCCGGTGTCGTTCATGGAGTTGTTCTGGTCGATCCTGCAAGTGGTGCTGTTGCCGATCGTGCTGGGCGTGGTTGCCCAACGGCTGCTTGGCGACAAGGTCAGGCACGCAGTGGACGTATTGCCGCTGGTGTCGGTGGTGAGCATCGTGATCATCGTCACTGCGGTAGTTGCCGCCAGTCAGGCGAAGATCGCCGAGTCCGGCCTGCTGATCATGGCTGTGGTCATGCTGCACAACAGCTTTGGCTACTTGCTGGGTTACTTCACCGGGCGCCTGTTCAAGTTGCCTCTGGCACAGCGCAAGTCCCTGGCCCTGGAAGTAGGCATGCAGAACTCCGGATTGGGCGCGGCCCTGGCCAGTGCGCACTTCTCGCCGCTGGCGGCGGTGCCCAGTGCATTGTTCAGTGTCTGGCACAATATTTCCGGGGCTCTGCTGTCGACTTACTTTCGTCGCATGAGCGAGAAACAGGAGCGGGAAATCGCCGCCCAACAAGCCACTGATTGATCCGCGATCTTGATCCGCGATCTTGATCCCCGGGTTAATACTGGGCACTATATTGCGCATCGCGGGGACGACCCCGCAGCTCGATCGAGTCATTAATCTGGGGACGACCCCGTCAGACGATGGAGGTCTTCATGTCCTGGATCATTCTGTTTTTCGCCGGCCTGTTCGAAGTCGGCTGGGCCGTCGGCCTCAAGTACACCGACGGCTTCACCCGCCCGCTCCCCACTGTTTTGACCGTTACGGCCATGGCTGTCAGCCTTGGCCTGCTCGGCCTTGCCATGAAGGAATTGCCGCTGGGTACGGCCTATGCGATCTGGACCGGTGTCGGTGCCGTTGGCACGGTGATCGCCGGGATCATTCTGTTTGGCGAATCCATGGCGCTGGTGAGGCTGGCCAGTGTGGCGCTGATCATTACAGGGCTCGTTGGCCTGAAGGTCAGCGCCTAAGCCACTATCGCCTTCGCGAGCAAGCCCGCTCCCACAGGGATTGTAGGTGTGCCTACTATGTGTGGCACAACACAAAACCTGTGGGAGCGGGCTTGCTCGCGAAGAGGCCGGTAGAATCACCGATTATCTTACGGCCCCGCGCAACTCCCCCACCAACGCCTGCAACCTGGCAGGCTCCGCCGCCTCAACCGCCACCGCCGGCCCTGCCACCAGGGTCACTCGCGACCACAGGCGATGAAACAGCCCCTTGCCCGGATCGCGGCTGAAGAAACTCCCCCACAACCCCTGCAAGGCCAGCGGAATCACCGGCACCGGCGTCTCTTCGAGAATTCGCGTCAAGCCGCCCTTGAACTCATTCATCTCGCCATCGGCGGTCAATTTACCCTCGGGGAAGATGCACACCAGCTCACCGTCCTTCAGATACCGGGCAATGCGCGTGAAGGCCTTTTCGTAGATCTGGATGTCTTCATGACGCCCCGCGATAGGAATCGTCCCTGCGGTGCGGAAGATGAAGTTCAGCACCGGCAGGTTGTAGATCTTGTAATACATAACAAAGCGAATCGGCCGACGCACCGCGCCGCCAATCAGCAAGGCATCGACGAAGGACACGTGATTGCACACCAGCAACGCCGCGCCCTCATCGGGGATCAGATCCAGGTTGCGGTGCTCGACGCGGTACATGGAATGGCTGAGCAGCCAGATCATGAAACGCATGGTGAACTCGGGGACGATCTTGAAGATGTAAGCGTTGACGCCGATGTTCAGCAACGAGACCACCAGGAACAGTTGCGGGATCGACAGCTTGGCCACACTCAGCAAGACGATCGAGACAATCGCCGACACCACCATGAACAACGCGTTGAGGATGTTGTTGGCGGCAATCACCCGCGCCCGCTCGTTCTCGGCGGTACGTGACTGGATCAGCGCGTACAGCGGCACGATATAGAAACCGCCGAAAACGCCCAGGCCGAGGATGTCGAGCAACACCAGCCAGGCGTGGCCGAAACCGAGGATTTCAATCCAGCCATGACCGGTGGCGCTGTCCGGGATTGCACCGGAATGCCACCACAGCAGCAAACCGAAGACAGTCAAGCCGAACGATCCGAACGGCACCAGGCCAATTTCGACTTTGCGTCCGGAGAGCTTCTCGCACAGCATCGAACCCAAGGCGATGCCGACCGAGAACACCGTCAGGATCAGCGTCACCACGGTTTCGTCGCCGTGCATCCATTCCTTGGCATACGCCGGGATCTGCGTCAGATAGATCGCCCCGACAAACCAGAACCACGAGTTGCCGACAATCGAGCGCGACACCGCCGGAGTTTGCCCCAGGCCGAGTTTCAACGTGGCCCAGGACTGGCTGAAGATGTTCCAGTTCAGGCGCATTTGCGGTGTGGCGGCAGCAGCACGAGGAATGCTGCGACTGGCCAGGTAGCCGAGCACGGCAATGCCGATGATCGCCGTGGACACCACCGGCGCGTAATGCGCCGAAGACATCATGACCCCGGCGCCAATGGTGCCGGCGAGGATCGCCAGGAAGGTACCCATTTCCACCAGGCCGTTGCCGCCTACCAGCTCATCCTCACGCAGGGCCTGCGGCAGGATCGAGTACTTCACCGGCCCGAACAGCGCCGAATGGGTGCCCATGGCGAACAGCGCCACCAGCATCAACGACAGGTGATCGAACAGGAAGCCGACGGCGCCGACCGCCATGATGACGATTTCCCCTAGCTTGATCAGGCGGATCAACGCGTCCTTGGCGAACTTTTCCCCGAATTGGCCGGCCAGGGCCGAGAACAGGAAAAACGGCAGGATAAACAGCAGCGCACACAGGTTGACCCAGATAGAGCGGTCACCTTCGATGGTCAGCTTGTACAAAATGGCGAGGATCAACGACTGCTTGAACACGTTGTCGTTGAACGCCCCGAGGGACTGGGTGATGAAGAACGGCAGGAAGCGCCGGGTGCGCAGCAAGGTGAACTGTGAGGGGTGACTCATCTTCCATGTGTCCCTGATGTTAGGTAGCGAGTGGCCTGGATTCTTATTGGATTATCAAAAGCCGATCCAGGCCACACATTACCTAATCCTGACCGGTTATTTCTTCAATCCGGCAATGCAAGGCGAGACAAACAGCTCGCCACGCCAGGCGCCCAGCACTGTGCGCTTGCCGACGATCAGCCACATCACGGCCAGCAACGCCACCAGCACACAGCCGAACACACTGAAAAACGTCAGGCTCAAGGTACTGGCCAGCTTCAACGTCGCCAGAGAATAGACGCCCAACGGGAAGGTGAAACCCCACCAGCCGAGGTTGAATGGAATGCCGGCACGCAGGTAACGCACAGTGATCAGCAGCGCCATCAGCATCCACCACAGGCCGAAGCCCCACAGGGTGATGCCGGCCACCAGACCCAATCCTGCAGCAATCTCACCGATGCCCGGCAACCCGTTGGCCGCGAAAATCAGCGGTGCATCGCCGCCCAGTACCAGCATGCCCAAGGCACCGGTGCCGATCGGGCCAAGGGCCAGCCAGCTAGAGGCGGCCATGTTTTCGTGGGGCAGTTTATGCAGGGCCATGCGCAACAACAGGATGGTCAGGATGCTGAAGGCCACCGGCAGGGAAAAGGCCCAGAGCACGTAGCTGGTCACCAGCACCACCAGTTGCGAATGAGCGTCGGCCAGATGCGGTGCCAACAGGCCACCGCTGGCGGCCGCCACCTCTGCCGCGACCACCGGCAACAACCAGACCGCTGTCATCTGGTCGATGCTGTGCTCCTGACGGGTGAACATCATGTAGGGAATCAGCACGCCGCAAGCCAGCGACATCGCCACATCCAGCCACCACAGCACCTCGGCGAGGTGAATCACGCCTTCACCCCAGCGTGGCAAGCCGAACACCAGGAAGCCGTTGATGATGGTCGCCAGGCCCATCGGGATGGTGCCGAAAAACATCGAGACCGTGGAGTGGCCGAAGATCCGTCGTGCTTCGTCGAAAAACAGCAGCCAACGCGCCGTGTACATCGCCGTAAACAGCAGAAACAGCGCGATGTTGAACAACCAGAGGGCTTCGGCGAAGGCGTGCAAGGCGGGTATGGCGACCGGCAATTGCGCCAGCGCCAACGCCAGCACGCCGGTACCCATGGTGGCCGCGAACCAGTGAGGGGTGAACTGGCGGATCACTTCGCGGGGATGCTGCAAGTGACTGAAAGGTTTGATTCCGGGCTTGATGCTATTGGCGCATGTCATGGCGTACTCCTGTCCTCTCGTGAGGTAGAGCCCATGTTAGATCCGAATAGAATATCTATATAACGGGTAATTTCTCTATATCTTATCTACTTTATAGATATTCAATCAGGCATGCCCGTGTCGCAATGTCATGGATTGGCCTCACACGCCCTGCCTGAACGCGGGCGTATCAAACCTGCCAAAGCGCCAAGGGCCAGAACAATCAACACCGCACCATACCCATCGGTGGTCGCTACCAGGCCGAGGGTCCGGCTCAGGTTCCCGGCCAGCAGCGATGGCAGGCAAAAGGCGAGATAGCTGAGCGCGTAATACGCCGACACCAGCCCGGCACGTTCATGGGGCAAGGCCAGCGGCACCAGGCTACGCAAGGTGCCGAGAAAACCGGAACCGAAACCACATCCTGCGACCAGTGTGCCAAGGAAGAACAGCGGCAGGCTGGCACTGTGCACCCCCAGCAAAATCAGCACGACACCCGTTGGCATCATGCTGGCACCCAATAACAACGCCTTGCCGGCGGGTCGGTTGCGCATGCTGTAGATCATCAGCGCGCCGGTCAGCGTCAAGGCGGCCACGGTCGCGCCGCCAATCATGTTCGAGGTCGAGCCCGTGGCGGTGCGCACCAACGAAGGCGCCAGGGATGCGTAGAAACCGCCGAGGGCCCACAGGGCAGTATTGAGCGGCAGTACTCGCCACAAAGTGGAGCGCGCTTGCAGTGGCACATGCAGAGTCGGTCGCAATGACGCCCAAACCCCGGCCTGCCGCGAGACGCTTTCCGGCAAGCGCCAGACATAAAACGCCTGCATCACGAACAACGCCAGCAGCAGCCAGAAAGTCAGATGCAACGGAGCCGGGGCGTACTCGGCCAACGCACCGCAGCCCAGCCCACCTATAGCCATGCCGGTCAACGGTGCAACGCTATTGACCAGCGGCCCCCGCTCGCGGTCGGTATCCAGTAGTGTTGCGCCCAGCACGGCGGTAGCCATCCCGGTGGCAAAACCTTGCAGAATTCGGGCACTGATCAGCCAGGTGGCGCTGTCGGCGTGAATGAACAGCAGCATCGCCAGAATGTTCAGAATCACCGCAGTAAAAATCACCGGCTTGCGCCCCAGGTAATCCGACAGCGAGCCGACCGTCAGCAACGCCGCCAACAGGCTGAGGGCGTACACGCCAAAGATCAGGGTCAGCGTCGCGGCAGAAAACTGCATCTGCTCCTGGTACAGGTGATACAGCGGCGTCGGCGCAGTGGAGGCCGCCAGAAAACTGAGCAAGGTCACTGCCAGAAACCACAGGCTGGAACGATTTGAACGAGAACCGGGCATGGACACACTCCGCAAAAGCTAATTTTTTGCTTTTGCGGAGTGTGCTACTGGATCCCTCTTAAAGCAAATTCTTTGTGTTAAGGTCCCAGGCATGGCTTTCAGGACCGAGTGCCTGCAACGGGACCCGACGCGATACAGGAAACACAGGATGACAGCTCCCACATTACGCCCCGGCGGCCGCAGCGCACGGGTACAAGAGTCGATTCATTCGGCCGTGCGCCAACTCCTGCAGGAACAGGACCGCGCAAGCGTGACCGTCCCGCAAATAGCTGCGCGCGCAGGCGTCACGCCGTCAACCATCTATCGGCGCTGGGGCGATGTGTCGGCGCTGCTGGCCGACGTCGCCCTCGCCCGCATGCAGCCTGACAACGAACCGGCCAATACCGGCAGCCTTCACGGTGATGTGCGGGCCTGGGCGGAACAGTACCTGGACGAGATGAGCTCCGAACCCGGCCGTAACATGCTGTGCGACGTGCAGGCGGCGCTGAAGCCGAGTTACTGCGCAACGATCATTGGCGGGCAACTGCAGACGATTCTGGATCGCTATCCGGATGCGCCCAAGCCCAGTGTCGATCGGCTGATCAATCTGATCGCCGCGCCGACGGTGTTTCGCATCCTGTTTTCCGAGGCGCCATTGGAACTTGAAGAACTGCATCGCTTGATCGAAATTGCGTTGATTCCGTAATACCGCCATTCGCGAGCAAGCCCGCTCCCACATTTGCCCTGCGTTCACCGCCTCTGTGGGAGCGGGCTTGCTCGCGAAGGGGCCAGTCCAGACATCGCAAATCCCCCTGCGACACCCCGCCACGCCACGACCTTGGTCGACACTGACTAACGCTGGCGGTCGTGCGAGACTGTCTGTCCGGGCGCAGGCCCGGGAGTCTTTTGTCTGGAGTCCCCATGTCGCTGTCCACCGGGCTGATTGCCGCCGTCGCCCTGGCCTATATGGCCATCATGTTCGCCATCGCCTTCTATGGCGACCGTCGCAGCGCGCCCTTGCCGCCGCGTGTGCGTGCCTGGGTGTACAGCCTGTCGCTGGCGGTCTATTGCACCAGCTGGACGTTCTTCGGCGCCGTGGGCCAGGCCGCCGAACAGCTCTGGTCGTTCCTGCCGATTTACCTCGGGCCGATCCTGTTGCTGATCGGTGCGCCGTGGGTCCTGCAAAAAATGGTGATGATCAGCAAACAGGAGAACATCACCTCGATCGCCGACTTCATCGCTGCACGCTATGGCAAATCCCAGCCATTGGCGGTGGTGGTGGCGCTGATTTGCCTGGTCGGCGTGCTGCCCTACATCGCGCTGCAGCTCAAGGGCATTGTGCTCGGCGTGAACCTGCTGATCGGCGCCGGAGCCGACGCCATGGGCACCCGTGCCCAGGACACCGCACTGATCGTGTCGCTGGTGCTGGCGCTGTTCACCATCGTCTTCGGTACCCGCAACCTCGACGCCACGGAGCACCACCGCGGCATGGTGCTGGCGATTGCCTTCGAGTCGCTGGTCAAGCTGTTCGCGTTTCTCGCCGTCGGCGCGTTCGTGACCTACGGCCTGTACGACGGTTTCGACGACCTGTTCGACCAGGCCATGCTTGCGCCGCGGCTTGAGCAGTACTGGAAGGAAACCATCAACTGGCCGTCGATGGTGGTGCAGACCGGCGTGGCGATGATGGCGATCATTTGCTTGCCACGGCAGTTCCACGTGACTGTTGTGGAAAACATCGACCCCCAGGATCTGCGCCTTGCCAAGTGGGTGTTTCCGGCCTACCTCGCCCTCGCTGCCTTGTTTGTCGTGCCAATCGCCCTGGCCGGCCAGATGATGCTGCCCAGTTCAGTGCTGCCGGACTCGTTCGTCATCAGCCTGCCCCTGGCCCAGGCACATCCGGCGCTGGCCCTGCTGGCGTTTATCGGTGGCGCATCGGCGGCCACCGGCATGGTGATCGTGGCCAGCGTGGCGCTGTCGACCATGGTCTCCAACGACATGCTGTTGCCCTGGCTGCTGCGTCGCAACAACGCCGAGCGCCCGTTCGAAGTGTTCCGCCAGTGGATGTTGTCGGTGCGCCGCGTCAGCATTGTGGTCATTCTGCTGCTGGCCTACGTCAGTTACCGCCTGCTGGGCTCGACCGCCAGCCTGGCGACCATTGGCCAGATTGCCTTCGCGGCCGTGACCCAACTGGCCCCCGCCATGCTCGGTGCGCTGTACTGGAAACAGGCCAACCGCCGCGGCGTTTTCGCTGGCCTCGCCGCGGGCACGTTCCTGTGGTTCTACACCTTGATCCTGCCGATTGCCGCCCTCAGCCTCGGCCTGTCCCTGAGCACATTCCCGGGACTGGCCTGGTTGCACAGCAATCCACTGAACCTGCCGATCACCCCGCTGACCCAAGGCGTGGTGCTGTCACTCGCAGGCAACTTCACGCTGTTCGCCTGGGTTTCGGTGCTATCGCGCACCCGGGTTTCCGAGCACTGGCAAGCAGGCCGCTTCATCGGCCAGGAAATCAGTGCCCGCCCCAGCGCACGCTCAATGCTGGCGGTGCAGATCGACGACCTGCTGCAACTGGCGGCGCGCTTCGTCGGTGAAGAACGCGCCCGTCAAAGCTTCATCCGCTTTGCCTATCGCCAGGGCAAAGGCTTCAACCCGAACCAGAACGCCGACAGTGAATGGATCGCCCATACCGAACGCCTGTTGGCCGGTGTGCTCGGCGCCTCCTCGACCCGCGCGGTGGTAAAAGCCGCCATTGAAGGTCGGGAGATGCAACTGGAGGACGTCGTGCGCATCGCCGACGAAGCCTCGGAGGTGCTGCAATTCAATCGCGCCTTGCTGCAGGGCGCCATCGAGAACATCACCCAGGGCATCAGCGTCGTCGACCAGTCGCTGAAACTGGTGGCCTGGAACCGTCGATACCTGGAGCTATTCAACTATCCGGACGGCTTGATCAGTGTCGGCCGGCCCATTGCCGACATCATTCGCCATAATGCCGATCGCGGTCTGTGCGGCCCCGGCGAAGCCGAAGTTCACGTCGCGCGTCGCCTGCACTGGATGCGTCAGGGCCGCGCGCATACTTCCGAACGTTTGTTCCCCAATGGCCGGGTGATCGAGCTGATCGGCAACCCGATGCCGGGCGGTGGCTTCGTCATGAGTTTCACCGACATCACCGCGTTCCGCGAAGCCGAGCAGGCGCTGACCGAGGCCAACGAAGGCCTGGAGCAACGGGTGACCGAACGGACCCACGAACTCTCGCAACTCAACGTTGCCCTGACCGAAGCCAAGGGCAACGCCGAGGCGGCCAACCAGTCGAAGACCCGTTTCCTCGCGGCGGTCAGCCATGACTTGATGCAACCGCTGAACGCGGCGCGGTTGTTCTCCGCCGCCCTCTCCCATCAGGACGACGGTTTGTCCGGCGAAGCGCAGAAACTGGTCGAGCACCTGGACAGCTCGCTGCGCTCGGCCGAAGACTTGATCAGCGACCTGCTGGACATTTCCCGCCTGGAGAACGGCAAGATCAACCCGAATCGCCAGCCATTCGCACTCAACGAACTGTTCGACACCCTCGGTACCGAATTCAAGGCACTGGCGCGAGAACAAAAACTGGAGTTCCGGGTTCGCGGCAGCGCGCTGCGGGTCGACAGCGACATCAAACTGCTGCGGCGGATCCTGCAGAACTTCCTGACCAACGCTTTCCGCTACGGCAAAGGGCCGGTGCTGCTGGGGGTTCGTCGGCGCAAAGAACAACTGTGCCTGGAAGTCTGGGACCGTGGGCCAGGTATTCCGGAAGATAAACAGCAGGTGATTTTCGAAGAGTTCAAGCGCCTCGACAGCCACCAGACACGGGCCGAAAAAGGCCTCGGCCTGGGGCTGGCGATTGCCGACGGGCTATGTCGCGTGCTCGGTCATACCCTGCGCGTTCGCTCCTGGCCGGGACGCGGTAGCGTGTTCAGCGTCAGCGTGCCGCTGGCCAGGGCGCAAACCGCAGCGCCGGTCAAAGTCGCCGAGCTCAATGGCAAATTGCTCAATGGCGCGCAGGTGCTGTGTATCGACAACGAGGACAGCATCCTGATCGGCATGAACAGCCTGCTCAGCCGCTGGGGTTGCCAGGTCTGGACCGCGCGTAATCGCGAAGAGTGCGCATCGCTGCTGGCCGAAGGCGTGCGCCCGCAATTGGCGCTGGTGGATTACCACCTCGATCATGGCGAGACCGGAACCGACTTGATGGCCTGGTTGCGCACCCAGATGGGCGAGCCGGTTCCCGGGGTGGTGATCAGCGCCGATGGCCGGCCGGAGACGGTTGATCAGGTGCATGCCGCGGGGCTGGACTATTTGGCCAAACCGGTGAAGCCGGCAGCGTTGCGTGCGTTGTTGAGCCGGTATTTGCCGTTGTAGGGTTTGAGTGACGTGGTGATGTCGGAGTGTCAGGCGACAGAGATGTTGAATGTGCCGGCCTCTTCGCGAGCAAGCCCGCTCCCACAGGAGGCAGCGGCGTTCCGACGCAGCCTTGGGCTGGAAGTTACTCAGGCAGCTCTACCAACCCATCGACATCCGTCATCGCCCGCTCCAGCAAGTCCGCCGGCAGGCTCTTGCTCGCCCGTGCGCCCAGCAGTTTGAGTTGTTCACTGCGGCTGACCAGGTTGCCTCGTCCCTCTGTCAGCTTGTTGCGTGCCGAACTGTAGGCCTTGTCCAGTTGCTGCAAGCGATTGCCGACCTCGTCCAGATCCTGAATGAACAGCACGAACTTGTCGTACAGCCACCCGGCCCGCTCGGCGATTTCCCGGGCATTCTGGCTCTGGCGCTCCTGTTTCCACAGGCTGTCGATGACGCGCAGGGTCGCCAGCAACGTGGTGGGGCTGACGATCACGATGTTGCGGTCGAATGCCTCCTGAAACAGCGTCGGCTCGGCCTGCAACGCGGCAGAAAACGCCGCCTCGATCGGCACGAAGAGCAACACGAAATCCAGGCTGTGCAAGCCATCGAGGCGCTTGTAATCCTTGCCGGCCAGGCCCTTGACGTGATTTCGCAACGACAGCACGTGTTGCTTGATGGCGATCTGGCCGATAGCCTCGTCCTCAGCCGCCACGTATTGCTGATAGGCCGTCAGGCTGACCTTGGAGTCGACCACCACCTGCTTGTCGCCCGGCAGATAAATGATCACGTCCGGCTGGAAGCGCTCGCCGTCCGGCCCCTTGAGATTGACCTGAGTCTGGTACTCGCGGCCCTTCTCCAGCCCCGCATGTTCGAGCACGCGCTCAAGGATCAGTTCACCCCAATTGCCCTGGGTCTTCTGTCCTTTCAAGGCGCGGGTCAGGTTGGTGGCTTCATCGCTCAAGCGCAAATTCAGCTGCTGCAGACGCTCCAGCTCCCTGGCCAGGGAGAAACGCTCACGAGCCTCGTTCTGATAGCTTTCCTCGACACGTTTCTCGAAGGACTGGATGCGCTCCTTGAGTGGATCGAGCAACTGCCCCAGGCGCTGCTGGCTGGTTTCGGCAAAACGCTGCTCGCGCTCATCGAAAATTTTCCCCGCCAGCTCGGCAAACTGCGCGCGCAACTCGTCCCGTGAACCTTGCAAGTCGTTGAGGCGTTGCTGATGACTGTCCTGTTGCTCGCGCAATTCGGCGTTGAGCGAGGCGGCCTGGGCATCCAGGCGGCGCAATTCGGCTTCTTTGCCGGCGCGCTCGATGTTCCACGCATGGGCGGCGTCCCGGGCGTCGTCGCGCTCGATCTGCAGCAGTTCGACTTCACGACGCAGCGCAGCCAGATCAGCCTGCTTGGCGGCATTGGCCTGGGTCAGATCGCCGACTTCATCGCGGCTGGATTCAAGTTGTGCATTCAATCCGTCCTGCGCCAGTTGCGCCATGGCCAGGCGTTCTTGCAGCAGCGCAACGTCAGCCAGCGTGGTACTGGCCCGACGCTGAAGTTGCCAGGCCAATACCAGCAACGGCAACCCAGCCGCTGCCAGACCCAGCAATATGCTGGTCAAGTCCATTGCCATAGCCACTCCTGCCATTCGGATAAAGCCTGAAGGTTAACCAAGGCGCCTGATCTTGGACAGCTCAGTCTTCGATCAACCCCAGTTCCTGTTGAGCGCGGCGATCGCCTGCCCGAGCGGCCTGACGCAGCAGGTCCTGACCGATCCGGCGGTCCCGGGCGTTCCCGCATTCCCGGCACATCAACTGG
Source organism: Pseudomonas sp. Pseusp16 (assembly GCF_047324915.1). Lineage (NCBI taxonomy): Bacteria > Pseudomonadati > Pseudomonadota > Gammaproteobacteria > Pseudomonadales > Pseudomonadaceae > Pseudomonas > Pseudomonas sp. Pseusp16. The sequence continues at coordinate 3,302,195 of NZ_CP168522.1, forward strand.
CCAAGGCGACTTTGCGCAGCCACCACGCCTTCACGGGCCGGCTGCTTGAGCAGACGTCCGGCGATGTGTTTGACGTTACGGTTTTCGCCCAGATGCGGACTGTCCAACAGCCACTCTGCCACGCGCATGGAAAAGCGCTTGGTAGGGGCAACAGAGGGTGATGTGGAGGAAGAGGAAACAGGGGCTGAGCGAAACTTCATAAAGCACTGTGGGGCAGATCGGAAGGCGCGCAACTTTACTCTCTTTTTCTTACAGGTAAAGCTGAAAATATCCCGGCACGCCCGTCCTAGAGCAAGCGCTCGGGACAATCCACAGAAGCTGTGGATAACTCAGTGGACAACCGCCCTTGAACCCGCTCAAAGCCCTGTGGAATGGGGCTCGCAGTCAAACTGACGATTTTTTCACCAGTAAAAAAAAGCGATGTTTTTCATTGACTTAAATTTTGGTTACAGGCAGCTATCGTGCTTGAACATGAGATGACAGCGGGGTGACAGGCTGCGCAACTAATGTGCACAAGTGCCTTTGCGACGGTTATATCGATGCACTTTTTCGGCGCATTTTTTGTCAAGCCTGGGGATAAACCCTGGCAAACCCGGAATTTAGACCGCTGTGCTGCTACAAACCTCGATGACCGGTGGTCGGATTTTGTCCTGAAACAGGGCGCATCAATCGCAGGCAGCGCAGCTTTTTGCTCACCTCTACAGGGCAAAACAGCCAGATCAGGCACCTGCCGGGAAATTCTTTTTGCTAGCACACTTCCCTTAACCAGTTCAATCCGTTAGTATCCGCGGCGTTAGTACCAAGCTGAAAGTCAATTCTGGTCGAACAAATCCCCCCGGTCAGCCTTCCCGACGGAAGCCTCTACCGAACAAGCGGGATCGACCACCTCGATGGTTTCCAGGTAAATCTTGCGCAAACACAACCTTTGAATCGAAAGCAAAGGCTGTTGTCCCGCCTGCTTACTCTGCTCGAACCAACCTGCAAATTGATCAGGATCTTCACCCCGGGCCCAGAACCTTTGCCCTTGATGTGTTGCCTGCCCTCCTAAGTACCTACCTGCCAGCCCAAGCGCGCCAACTTATAAGCGCTTCAAACTGGCTGCTTTGTTCCAGTCGGGTTCTTCGTTCGGTCAATGGTGATCGACGTTACTGGAACGTTTTAACGTTGCACGGTTCTTATCCGTGTCATTTGTAGGAACACCCAATAATGTCTACTCAAATCCAGACTCAGGATGCCATTCGCACCCTAACCAACGCTTTTGCACCAATGAACTGCCTGATCATGGCTGCCCGCAAAGGCTGCTTCAGCTTCACCCTGGTCAACGAACACGGCATCGCTCGTCACAGCGAACGCCTGTACCCCGATCAATACTCCAGCGCCGAGCCGCTGCAGGCCGTGATCGAGCGTACCCGTCAGGCACTGGTTGCCTGAAACGCCAGAAAGGCTGAAAACCCCGAAAGCGCTGCCCGAAAAGCGGGGCTTTTTATTGCCCGATGTTTCCCTCCCCTCGAACCACGACTAAGCACAATCCGGTATAACGGTTATAACTGCTCGCTGGAAATATTTTAAAAACAGGCCTTTACGGCGCGAATATGACACTACACTTCAACTCAAGCGGCTTGACCCGCTTGCGGCGAGCCTGAGCCGATTCACAGCTGCCAAGCCCCCCTTTCAGGTATCGCCGTCCAATTCAGGTTTCGAGGGTTTTATGGGTATCGCTGCCAGCGAACTGTGCCGCTATGTGATTCGTCCGACATTGATCTATCTCGGACAACATAGCGCTACTGCCGAATCCCTGCTGCTGGGCATTGCCGCCAGCCAGTCCGCCCTTGGTTCCGCTCTGCATGACCGCCGTGGGCACGGCCTGTACCGCATCGCCGAGCCCCGCCACCAAGCCCTTTGGGACCATTATCTGGCCCTTGATCCGGAACGTGCGAGCCTGGTCCGCGGCCTGGCCAGCCAGCATGCGTTTCTGAGTGGCCCGCACCTCGAGTTGACCGTCAACCTGCGATACGCCACAGCCATCGCCTGGCTGCTGGTGGAAGAACAGAATACCCCCCTCCCCGCCCCGGATGATTTGTTGGGTATGGCCAGAATCTGGCGCCAGACATTTCAGCCCCAGGGGCGCCTGCGTGATTTCACCTGCGCCTGGCAAACCTGTGTTTCACCCCTGAATCAGGTAGCCTGCTGACACCTCTGGATCCAAAGTTCGCGCATCACGCCGCGATTCTGGTCGGATTGTCCTACAAAACCGCTCTAAATCAAGGCATACAGCCTATGGCGCCGGGACGAAAATGTTGGTAATTTTCGCCCCGGTGATCACCAGGAGTTCTAATAATGAAAAAAGTAATGCTCAAAACCAGCATCAGTCTCGCCGTTGCCATGGCATCCGCCCAGATTTTCGCAAGTGGCTTTGCCCTCAACGAACAAAGCATCAGCGGGATGGGTACAGGTTTTGCCGGGCGATCTTCCTCTGCCGATGATGCATCCACTATTTTTGGCAACCCTGCCGGCATGTCTCGCCTCAAACGTGAACAAGTGACCGGCGGTGTTGCATTTATCGACGCGCACACCGACATCAGTGATGCCAGCTCCCGTCCAAACGGCGGCACCAACAAGGGTGACATGGTCCCCTTCATGGGCGTGCCGATGGGCTATTACGTCAAGCCAATAGATGACCAGTGGGCGTTTGGTGTGGGCGTGTACGCACCATTCGGTCTGGTAACCGATTATGAAAACGGCTTTGCCGGTCGTTACTTCGGCAGCAAGAGCGAAGTCAAGATCGTCACCCTGCAACCGACTGTCAGCTACGCCTTCAACGACAAGGTTTCCATCGGTTTTGGCCCGACCATCAACCGCATTGACGGCACCCTGGAGTCGAACCTGTCGATCACCCAGGCCGCGCCAGACGGCAAGGTCAAGATCACAGGTGACGACACCGCGCTGGGCTACAACATCGGCGTGCTGGTTCAAGCCACCGACAGCACTCGCGTCGGCATGACCTACCACTCGAAAGTGAAGTACAAGCTCGAGGGCAGCACCAAGGTCAACTACAACGTGCTGAGCCTGATCGGCCAGAACCCGAACCAGAAGTTCGACGCTTCGCTGGATGTGACCACCCCTGAATCGGTGGACCTCTCGGTCACTCACCAGCTCGACGACAAATGGACTCTGTACGCAGGCAGCACCTGGACCCGCTGGAGCCGCCTGAAGGACATCACCGTTGAAAACACGGGTGTTCCGGCTGTTCTGAACGGCCAGTTCGGCACCATCACCGAAGAACAGAACTGGCACGACACCTGGGCTCACGCCATCGGCGCGTCCTACCAGCTGAACAAGCAATGGGTACTGCGTACCGGTCTGTCTGTCGACCAGGCACCGACCAACAACGTAGACCGTTCCCCACGCATCCCGACTGGCGATCGCAAGATTTTCAGCGTGGGCGCCGGCTGGAGCCCGACCGACGACCTGACCATCGACCTGGCGTATTCGTACCTGCGCGAAGAGTCGGTCAAGGTCAACAACAGCAACAACCGTGGCCAGAGCTACAACGCCAAGTATGAAAACTACGCGAACGGTTTCGGCCTCGGTGCGACCTACCGCTTCTGATGATTCCCGGCGAGCCTGAACCGCTCGCCATCGGAATCAAAAAAGCCCCGCTCTCCTCACGGAGGCGGGGCTTTTCATTTGTAGGGGCGAGCTTGCTCGCGATGGACGCGAACGATGACGCGTGCTGACTGGATGAAGGAGGCGCCTTGAGATTTTCGCGAGCAAGCTCGCTCCTACAGGTCAGGGGGTCGCAACCCGCGGTGGCGAAGCCAGGGCTTTCTCCACCGCGGCAATGAACTCGGGATCATCCGGCTTGGTCAGGCTGGAGAAACTGGCGATCACCTTGCCTTGGCGATCCACCACATACTTGTAGAAATTCCACTTCGGCGCGCTGGTTTGACTGGCGAGGACTTTGAACAAGTGCGTCGCATCGTCGCCACGAACCTTTTGCGGTTCGGTCATGGTGAAGGTCACGCCATAGTTGACGTAGCAGACCTTGGCAGTCTCGGCGCCATCCTTCGACTCCTGCTTGAAGTCATTGGACGGAACGCCAATTACCTCAAGTCCCTGCCCCTTGAAGCGCTGGTTCAGCGCCTCAAGGCCTTTGAACTGCGGAGCAAAGCCACAGAAGCTTGCGGTATTGACCACAACCAACGGTTTACCGGCGAAGCGCTGGCACAAATCGATGGATTCCTTGGCACGCAGCTTGGGCAACGAGCCCTGCAACAGATCCGGGCAATCCGCCGCGTGAACCCACCCGGAAAAAGCGACCAGTAACGCGGGAACTGCCAGCCAGCGCATCAGCATCTCGGGACACCCTTGGGAATTCGTCTGGATTCGACGTTACTCGCCCCGCCATCGCGCTAGCAAGTCCCCATGCCCAACTGCATCAGCGCCAGCCCGCCCTGATGCCAGCCCCACCACACCACGGCGAGCAGCAACGCGCAGACGGCAAGAATCGTGATCCGTGGCCAAAGGCTGTTCATGTCGCACTCATTTGTGTTTGCAGGCGCGCCACCGGCCGTTCACGCACCGGCCAGTTCAGGGCGGCGGCCAACAGGCTCAAGAGAATCGCGACCTGCCAGATCAAGTCATAGCTGCCGGTACGGTCGTACACCACGCCACCCAACCAGCCGCCCAGGAACGAACCGAGCTGGTGAAACAGGAAAACAATCCCACCCAGCATGGACAGGTTTCGCACACCAAACAAGGTCGCCACCGTACCGTTGGTCAACGGCACCGTCGACAGCCACAGGAAGCCCATGGCCATGCCGAACAGGTAGGCCGACATGGTGGTCACCGGCGCCCACAGGAACAACGCAATCACCACTGCCCGCAGCAAGTACAAACCGGTGAGCAAACGCGGCTTGGACATCCGCCCGCCGAGCCATCCAGCGGTGTAGGTACCGAAGATGTTGAACAGGCCGATCAGCGCCAGCACCGTGGTGCCGACCGTCGCCGGGAGATGCTGATCCACCAGATAGGCCGGCAAGTGCACTCCGATGAACACCACCTGGAATCCGCACACGAAAAAGCCGAACGCCAGCAGCCAGAATCCGGAGTGAGAGCAGGCTTCGCGCAGTGCTTCGCCAAGGGTCTGTTCGTGACCCAGGACTGGCAGCGGCTTGTCCTTGAGCATGCTCACCAACGGTACGATCAGCGCCACCAGCAAGCCCAGCGCCAACAGCGCCGCGGACCAGCCAAGCCAGCCGATCAAACCGAGTGTGCCGGGCAACATCGCGAACTGGCCGAACGAACCGGCAGCACTGGCGATGCCCATGCCCATGCTGCGTTTTTCCGGCGGCACTGCGCGACCGACCACACCCAGGATCACCGAGAACGACGTACCGGACAGTCCGATGCCGATCAACAGGCCGGCGCTCAGCGACAAGGTCACCGCGGAATCGGAGAGCCCCATGCAAATCAGCCCGGCCGCGTACAGCACGCCACCGATCAGCACCACTTTCGCCGCGCCGAAGCGGTCGGCCAATGCACCGGTGAATGGCTGAGCGAGGCCCCAGATCAGGTTCTGCAAGGCGATGGCGAAGGCAAACACTTCACGGCCCCAGCCGAACTCGGCGCTCATCGGCGCCAGAAACAGCCCGAAGCCATGTCGAACCCCCAGAGACAACGCAAGGATCAGCGCACTCCCCAACAGAACCCAGCCGCAAGTACGCCACATCGATGTCATTGTTATTCTCCAATAGCGGGTATATACCCGCTTAAGATCGGAAAAACCGGCATCACGCCAGTTCGTCCAGCAGCTTCAATAAGGTTTCGCGCTTCTCGGCTCCCAGGCGATCGATCAAACGCTGCTGTGCGGCTTCCCAGGCCGGCAAGGCAGCCTTGAGACGCTCTGCCCCGGCCTCGGTCAGCAGGACGATGCGATTGCGCATGTCCTCGCCCTCGACCAGCGTCACCAGGCCGTCCCCCTCCAGCACCCGCAAATTGCGCCCCAGGGTGCTGCGATCCAGACCCATGGCCTCGGCCAGGACCGAGATGCTCGGCTGATCCAGACGCTGCAGATTGCACAGCAAAGAATACTGCGCAACGTTGATCCCGAAGCCGTCGAGAGCGCCGTCATAATGCCTGCTGACGCCACGGGCGGCGCGACGCAGGTTGATGCATAAACATTGGGAATCGAGCATGGTGCGTGTATATACCCGCGAGTCGTTTAAATCAAGTTACAGAACCGGAGTAACAGTCAGAACAGCGCCAAGCCTACCAGCACTGCAACTTCCAGCAACTCCAGCATTGCCCCTGCTGTGTCCCCCGTCGTGCCACCCAGGCGCCGCAACATCACCTGGCGCAGCCAGACAAACCCCACTACTGCCAGCACCAGCGCCAGCACACCACTGACGCCGGCGATCACCACACAGGCCAGCGCGCTGACCGCCAACACCTGCCTGCCCGCCGAACGCGGAAGATGATCGGCCAGCGCCTGACCCAGGCCACCGGCGCGCACGTACGGTGTGGTCAGGAACAGGCCGAGCAATGCGCTGCGCCCTATCAACGGCACGATGATCAAGGCGAGCGAATGCGGTTGCTCGATCAACGCCAGCAGCGCGCTGAATTTAAGCAACAACACCAGCACCAGCGTCACCACGGCGATCGGACCGCTGCGCGGGTCTTTCATGATAGTCAGCGTACGCTCACGATCGCCAAAGCCGCCGAGCCAGGCATCGGCGCTGTCCGCCAGGCCATCCAGATGCAACCCGCCACTGAGCAAGACCCAAACGCTCAGCAGCAACGCCCCATGCAACAACGTCGGCGTGCCGAGCAACAGCCAGTTCACTGCCCACAGAATCGCGCCAAAGAGCAATCCCACCAGCGGATAAAACAGCAGCGACCGCCCCAGTTCCCGAGGCTCGGGCATGCCGGGAAGGCGAATCGGCAGGCTGCCGAGAAATTGCAGGGCGATCCAGAACGGCAGCATGGTCAGAGCACTTCCTTCAACAAGCCAGCGGATTCCAGCGTCAGCGAAAACACCGCGCCATGGCCGACCTCGACGTTGAGCAGTTGTTCTCGCGGCAGCCCGCGAGCCTGTGCCAGCAACAGTCGCATCACTCCGCCGTGGCTGATCAGCAAAATGCGCTCACCGGGAAAGCTCGCATACAACCGCTCCAGCGCAGCCAGCACCCGTGCCGAAAAGTCTGCGACCGGTTCACCCTGAGGCGGTGTGAACGAATAGGGGTCGGCCCAGAACAAGCCCAGCGCCTGTGCGTCGGTTTCCATCAACGCCACCGCGCTCTGCCCTTCCCAGGCGCCGAAATGCAACTCTTGCAGGTCGTTGTCCAGTTGCACCGGCACAGCCAATTGCGCACCGAGCTCCTCGGCGAACCGCGCACAACGCTGCAACGGCGAACTGACCAGCCGATCCCATGGGCCTCGGCCGACCACGGCGGCGCGCATCTGCGCCCAGCCCGTGTCGGTCAACGCATCATCGATGCTGCCACGCAGCCCGCCGCCGAGTTCGGTTTCACCGTGGCGCAACAGATCCAGGTGCAAGGTCATGCCGGACGATCTGCCACGGCGGCCTCGGCGAAGGTCGCCATTTGCCCGTGCAGGTCGCAAGCCAGACGCAGCAGCGGCACGGCCAATGCCGCACCACTGCCTTCGCCAAGCCGCAGGCCAAGATCGAGCAACGGTTGCGCATTCAGGGTTTCCAGCACATGACGATGGCCCGGCTCGGCGCCACGATGACCGAACAACAGCCACTGACGGCATTCAGGATTCAAGCGCACCGCAACCAGAGCCGCGACACTGCAGATGAAACCGTCCACCAGCGCCGCGACACCCTCCTGGGCACAGGCGAGATAGGCACCGACCAGCGCGGCGATCTCGAAACCGCCGAGGTTGAACAGGGTTTGCAAGGCATCGTCACGCTGCACGCCATGCAATGCCAAGGCACGCTCGATCACTTGGGCCTTGTGGCTGACCCCTTCGGCGTTGAGCCCGGTACCGGGTCCGGTCAGATGGCCCACCGGGCAATCGAGCAAGGCACACGCCAGGGCGCTGGCGGCGGTGGTGTTACCGATGCCCATTTCGCCACCGATAAACAGCTGCGCACCGCTGGCCATTGCTCGCTGCACGCTGTCACGGCCGGCCTGCAAGGCGAGTTGCCCCTGCGCCCCGGTCATGGCCGCCCCCTGGACAAAGTTCGCCGTGCCCGGGCCGATGTTCAGGTGGCGTACGCCCGGCAGGTTCAGCGACGGCGTTATCGTGCCCAGGTCCACCACCTCAAGGGAAGCGCCCAGTTGCCGCGCCAGTACGCTGATCGCCGCACCGCCGTTGACGAAATTGTGCAGCATCTGCCCGGTGACTTCCTGGGGAAACGCCGACACGCCCTCGGCGACGACGCCATGGTCGCCGGCAAATATCGCGATCCACACCTGCTCCAGGCTCGGCTTGACCCGCCCCTGCAAACCCGCCAGTTGCACCGCCACCGATTCCAGCTGACCGAGAGAGCCGGCCGGTTTGGTCAGTTGCTGTTGCCGCGCCAGTGCCTGTTCGACCACTTGGGTATCGACTGGCTTGCTCGGGTTCAGCCACCAGGATTGAGTCATAACGCAGTTCCTTTCAGAGTCAGGGGCAGGCCGGCGACGGTCAGCACGACACGCTGACAGCGCTCAGCCAGAGCTTGATGCAGCCAACCGGCCTCATCGACATAGCGGCGAGTCAATTCGCCCAGCGGCACGACACCCATTCCGGTCTCGTTGCTGACAAAAATGATTTCACCCGGCAGCGACGCCAGGCAGTCCAGCAAGGCATCACGCTCGGCTGTCAGGCGCTCGGCATCGTCGAGCATCAGCAGGTTGGTCAGCCACAGGGTCAGGCAATCCACCAGCAGGCAACTGTCGGTACGGGCGGATTCGCGCAGCACCCGAGCCAGTTCCACGGGCTCTTCGATCAATGCCCATTCGACAGGACGACGGGCGCGGTGATGGGCCACACGCTCGCTCATTTCTCCATCCAGCGGCTGGCTGGTGGCGATGTAGGTCACGGCCAGAGCGCTGTCGGTGGCGAGTTTTTCAGCCAGGCGACTCTTGCCGGAGCGGGCGCCGCCGAGGATCAGTTGCAGCATGGTTACATCCTTTCAAATGAGCGGTGTGGCCACTTCAGTCTTCGCGAGCAAGCCCGCTCCCACATTTAGAACGCGGTCAACCGTGGGAGCGGGCTTGCTCGCGAAGAGGCCAGAGCTTCCACCTCAGATTCCACAGAGTTCCCGCAACAGCCCGGTATCCAGATGCTTCTCCACCAGATCCGCCAGCCGCTCGATATCGCGCTCGCGCAAGGCGTGGTAATCCACGGCCTGCACATCCTGCAACCCGGCCCAGCGCAACAGCGCACTGCACGCCGCCGGCGATTCGAACAACCCGTGCAGGTAGGTGCCGAAAATCTGCCCGTCCAAACTTTGCGCACCGTCACAGCGACCGTCATCCAGTTGCACGGCGGCATTTTCCAGCGCCGGCCCGGTGGTCACGCCGGCATGAATTTCATAACCCGCAACCGGCGCATCTTCCAGCGCCAGACGCCCACGCACATTGCGCAACTGCTTCTCTTGTTCGAGTTGAGTCTGGAACGCCAGCAGCCCCAAACCGACACTGGAACCCGGCGCACCTTCGAGACCCAGCGGGTCATGCACTTGCTCGCCGAGCATCTGCAGGCCGCCACAAATCCCCAGCAGTTTTCCGCCGTAACGCAGGTGCCGGGCGATTGCGGTTTCCCAGCCATTGGCCCGCAGGTACGCGAGGTCGCTGCGCACGCTTTTCGAGCCAGGAAGAATGATCAGGTCGGCGGGTGGAATCGCCTGGCCGGGGCCGATGAATTGCAGGTCCACTTGCGGATGCAGGCGCAGCGGATCGAAATCGGTGTGATTGCTGATGCGCGGCAGCACCGGTACTACCACTTTCAGTACCTGGTCGGCTTTATCGGTCTGGCGTTGATCGATGCCGTCCTCGGCCTCCAGGTGCAGGTCCATCACGTACGGCAACACGCCGATTACCGGTTTGCCGGTGCGTTCTTCGAGCCAGTCGAGACCGGGTTGCAGCAACGCGATATCACCACGGAAACGATTGATGACGAATCCTTTGACCCGCGCCTGTTCGCTCGGCGACAGCAGTTCAAGGGTGCCCACCAGATGGGCGAAAACCCCGCCGCGATTGATATCGGCGATCAGCACGACCGGGCAATCCACCGCTTCGGCAAAGCCCATGTTGGCGATGTCGCCAGCCCGCAGATTGATTTCCGCCGGCGAGCCCGCGCCCTCGACCATCACCAGCGGATACTCCGCGCTCAAGCGCTGGTGGGAGGCCAGTACCGCTTGCATCGCGATGGCTTTGTAGTCGTGATAGGCAACGGCGTTCATGGTCGTGACGGCGCGACCATGGATGATCACCTGGGCACCGGTGTCACTGTTGGGCTTGAGCAGCACCGGGTTCATGTCGGTGTGCGGTTCAAGGTGCGCGGCCTGGGCCTGTACCGCCTGGGCGCGACCGATCTCGCCACCGTCGGCGGTCACCGCGCTGTTGAGTGCCATGTTCTGCGGCTTGAACGGCACCACCCTGGTGCCCTGGCGCGTGGCCCAACGGCACAGCGCGGTCACCAGTGTGCTTTTACCGGCATCCGACGTGGTGCCCTGCACCATCAGCGTGGTCATTGGTTTTCCTTGGCGAAATCTTCGAACGCCTGCGCCAGTCGCACCCAGGCGGCTTCGTCACCGGGCAAGCCGAATCGCAGGCTGCTGTTGTGCGCGAACAACCGCAGGAGAATGCCGCGCCGGGCCATGAACTCATGCAGCTCTTCGGCGCGTTCGGTGACCAGCCACTGGAATAGCGCGCAACCGCCCTGCGGCTGGAACCCATGTTGCTCCAGCAACGACGCAAGGCGCTCGCTGGCGTCATCCGCGCGTATCCGTTGCCGGGTCTGCTCTTCGGTATTGCGCAGGCAGGCGTGGCCCACCACCCGGGTCGGCCCGCTCACGGCCCACGGCCCCACTTGTTCAGCCAGCAACTTGAGCAACTTGCGCTCCGCCAGCACAAAGCCCAGGCGCACGCCGGCCAGGCCGAAAAACTTGCCGAAGGAGCGCAACACGATCAACCCGACTTGATGGGCAAACGGCGCCAGGCTCAGTCGCGGCGTGTTATCCATGAACGCTTCGTCCACGACCAGCCAGCCACCGCGTTGGGCCAGTCGCGTGTGCCAGTCGAGCAAGCGACTGGGCGTAAGGCTCAGGCCTGTGGGGTTATTCGGATTGACCACTACCAGCACGTCGAAACTGTCGATAAAGAAGTCGACTTCCTGCTCCAGCACTTCCCGCACGATGTAGCCGTTGCGACGCCACGCTTCGGCATGCTCGGCATAACACGGCGACAACACGCCGACCTTGCCCGCCCGACGCAATCGCGGCAGCAGTTGGATCGCCATCTGCGAGCCGGCCACCGGCAGCGCCTGCAAGGTACCGTAGTAATCACAGGCGGCTTGCTCCAGGCCATCGTCCGTCTCCGGCAGACGGGCCCAGGCCCGCAGCGGAATATCCGGCACCGGGAACGGCCAGGGTGCCAGCCCCGTGGACAGGTCCAGCCAGTCAGCTTCATCGATGCCGTACTCGAGCGCTGCCTTGCGCAGCCGCCCACCGTGCTCAAGCATAAAACTCAGCCCCCATGCAGAGAATCAGCAGCCATAACCATACCCCGCGCTGGACCAATTGCCAGCCCCGGTCAATGGAGTCGGCATCCGCCGGCACGCCTTCGCCCAACTGCGGACGCTGATGCAGTTCGCCGTGATAAATCGCCGCCCCGCCCAGTTCGACACCCAGCGCACCCGCACCCGCCGCCATCACCGGGCCGGCGTTCGGGCTGTCCCAGGTCGGGCCCTGGGTGCGCCAGCATTTCAACGCCAGCCGGGTTTTGCCCAGCAGTGCGTAAGTCAGTGCCACCAGACGCGCAGGAATGTAATTGAGCACGTCGTCGATCTTCGCCGCCGCCCAGCCGAACCGCTCGAAGCGCTCATTGCGATAGCCCCACATCGCATCCAGCGTATTGCTCAGGCGGTAGAGCACCACGCCCGGCACACCCGCCACGGCAAACCAGAACAGTGCCGCGAACACCGCATCGCTGCCGTTTTCCAGTACCGATTCGGTAGCGGCACGGGCAACTTCAGTTTCATCCAGTTCGCTGGTTTTACGGCTGACCAGATAGCTCACACGTTTGCGTGCTTCATCAAGATCACCACCGCGCAGGGCCTTGGCCACAGGCTCGACGTGCTCGCCGAGGCTGCGCATGCCGAGGGCGCAATAGAGCGCGAGTATCTCGACGATCCAGCCGACATAAGGCGCCCAGGAGAATGCCGTGGCCAGCAGCGTCAGCGGCAACACGGCGATCACCCACGCAGTGACGCCATGGCTGCGCCAACCGCGACCACCACCGTTGAAACGTTGCTCGATGCGCTCGGCAAAACGGCCGAACGCCACCAGCGGATGCCAGCGTTTGGGCTCACCCAGCAGCGCATCCAGCGCAACCGCGGCGACACTCAACAACGCCACACTCATTGACTCACTCCCCAGAAATTTTCGTACAGCAATTCATGTAGCGGACGCGCCTGCGCCCAGCCTTCAAGCACCAGCATCGGCGCCGGGTAGAACTCTTTGACCGGTCCCAGACACAGCACCGCCAGCGGTTTGGCGCCCGGCGGCAGCCGCAACAGGTCCGCCAGTGCCCGGGGTTCGAACAGCGACACCCAGCCCATGCCCAGCCCTTCCGCGCGGGACGCCAGCCACAGGTTCTGGATGGCACAGGACAGTGAGGCCATGTCCATTTCCGGCAAGGTGCGGCGGCCGAAGATATGCTGCTCGCGCTCGTCCATCAGTGCGGCGACCAGTACCTCGGCGCAATCGTTGATGCCTTCCACCTTGAGCTTCATGAACTCATCGCTGCGCTCGCCGAGGGCTTCGGCGGTGCGGATGCGTTCTTCTTCCACCAGGGCCTGGATTTGCCCGCGCAAGGTGCGATCACTGATGCGGATGAAGCGCCAGGGCTGCATCAGGCCGACACTGGGTGCCTGGTGTGCGGCCTCGAGCAGGCGCCGGAGCAATTCAGGCTCGACGGTGCCGCCGCTGAAGTGGCGCATGTCGCGGCGTTCGGCGATGGCGCGATAGACCGCTGCGCGTTCGGCTTCGGAAAATCCGTTATCCGTCATGGCCTCTTCGCGGGCAAGCCCGCTCCCACATTTGAAAGTGAGTGGCCTGATGAAACTCGATCCCCTGTGGGAGCGGGCTTGCTCGCGAAGGCGCCCTTTCGGTCAGGCGCAAACAGCGCGGCAATCGCCGACGGATTGGACGGAAAATAGAAATGCACATAGGAGGCAGTCATCCGCCCCTCACGATAAACCGCTTCCGCCCCTCGCCCACCGTTAGGACTCAAGCCACGGGCAATCGGTGTCAATTCAGTAGTCGTCAGCGAATGGTGGTAGGTGTGCCCGCGCAGCGAACCTTCCGGCAGTTCCACCGCTTGCAACGCCAGCGCCGCCAGACGCTTTTGCATGACCGCATCACCGGCCAGCAAGCCCACCAGTTCGGCGCGAGTGCCCTCGACATCGGTCAGCGAATCGAGCAGATACAGCATGCCGCCACACTCGGCGAGCAGTGGTTTGCCTGCCTGGTGGTGGGCGCGGATCGCATCGAGCATCGTGGTGTTCTGCGCCAGCGCAACATGGTGCAGCTCCGGGTAACCACCCGGCAGGTACAGGCTGTCGGCCTCTGGTAACGCACGGTCGCGGATCGGCGAGAAGAATGACAACTCGGCGCCCATCGCCCGCAGCAAGTCCAGGCTCGCACCGTAGGTGAATGCAAAGGCTTCATCCCGGGCAACGGCAATGCGCACACCGGCCAGCAACGGTTCGGCGGCGATGGCATCCGGTGCGGCGAACTCGACTGCCGGTGGCAGCGCGACCTCGCAGCTGCTGGCCAGGGCATCGGCGGCCGCATCGAGGCGCAGGTCGAGATCGTTCAGCTCACTGGCCTGAACCAGCCCCAGGTGCCGGCTCGGCAGTTCGATCCCGGTTTCCCGGGACAGCGCGCCGTACCAGCGCAAACCTTCAGTCAGGCTGCCTTCGAGCAGTTGCGCATGGCGCAGTGTGCCGACGCGGTTGGCCAGCACGCCGGCGAACGGCAAGTCCGGCTGATAACGCGCCAGCCCCAGGGCCAATGCGCCGAAGGTCTGGGCCATGGCGGTGCCATCGATCACACCCAGCACCGGCACACCAAAATGCCGCGCCAGATCGGCGCTCGACGGCGTACCGTCGAACAGCCCCATGACGCCTTCGATCAGAATCAGGTCGGCTTCGGCCGCGGCTTCCCACAGTAACCGGCGACTCTCCTGCTCGCCGACCATCCACATGTCCAGCTGATACACCGGCGCACCGCTGGCGCGCTCGAGAATCATCGGATCGAGAAAGTCCGGGCCGCACTTGAACACGCGGACCTTGCGCCCCTGATTGCGATGCAATCGGGCCAGCGCCGCGGTGACGGTGGTCTTGCCCTGGCCGGAAGCCGGCGCGGCAATCAGTACCGCCGGGCATTGACGAGGGCTATTCATAAAGTGCGACTCACAGCTCGACGCCTTTCTGCGCTTTGATCCCGGCCTGGAAGGCATGTTTGATCACGCCCATTTCGGTGACGGTGTCAGCCATCTCGATCATTTCCGGCTTGGCGGCACGACCGGTGACCACCACGTGCTGCATCGGTGGCCGGGACTGCAAGTCGCTGAGCACCTGATCGAGGTCGAGGTAGCCATGCTTGAGTGCGATGTTCAATTCGTCCAGCACCACCAGACCAATAGACGGATCGCGCAGCAGTTGCTGCGACACCGCCCAGGCGGCTTCGGCGGCAGCGATGTCGCGCTGACGGTCCTGGGTTTCCCAGGTAAAACCTTCACCCATCACATGAAAACGCACCTGCTCGGGAAAGCGCCGGAAAAACAGCTCTTCGCCCGTGCTGTTGCGGCCCTTGATGAACTGCACCACGCCGCATTGCATGCCATGCCCCATGGCGCGGGCGAGCATGCCAAAGGCCGAACTGCTCTTGCCTTTGCCGTTACCGGTCAGCACCAGCAACAGGCCGCATTCGTTCGGGGAATTGGCGATGCGTTCGTCGATCACGGCTTTTTTGCGCTGCATGCGCGCCAGGTGGCGTTCGTCACGATCGGGGGTATCAGTCATGGGGGAGCTCTCCGTTGAGGCAGGAATAACGGCGGGCAGGCACAGCAAAAGAAGGCAACAAGCCTGGCATCGCCCACCGTGATGCCGCTGGATGAATCAGGCCGGTCTCCGGGCTCATGAGTGGCCGCGGGGCCGGACTGTGCGCCTTCCCGCATCGAATCGACACAGTGGCATCACACACAGTTTTCACTCATTTACCGTTGCGGGGGCAGCGCCGGAATTGCAGGCCTTCGACAAACAGAAGGACTCACTCACCGGCTTCCCTGTTTCACTCTGTCGACCCAAGTCACAGAGCACCTGAAACAAGCCGCGAAGGTTAGAGGGTTGGGGGTGGAGCGTCAATTAAAGCCGGGCGGCCACCTGCCGAATAACTGTCGTCAATCAATAATCTGACGTCAATCTTGTGCCACGCTCGCAGCAGTGATATCAAAGAGCCACAACCCCACAACACAATAACAAGGGTGAGCCCATGCAAGGCATGATCATCAGCAATCCAAAGCTGGAATTCCTGCGTCCGGTGCTCGAGCGCTGGTTCGAATGCATCGACCGCTATAACGCCGTCCGTGGCGATGGCGACACACCGTACTGGCATGACGAAAAAGCCAATCTCGGACTGCTCTCTGCCGCGGCCTGGATGGCCGAGATGGTCACGCTGCAACAGACCCCCACCCGCAAACAGACCGAAGAAGGCGACCGCAACGGCCGTGCCGACCTGTTCCTCGCCTCGCCCGAAACCCGCGCCTACATCCAGGTCAGCCAGCGCTGGCCACGGGTCAACAGCCTCAACCTGACCCAGGCCTTGGTCGACATCGCCAGCGATGCGAAGCGAGTGAGCCATGCCAGCGACCTGAAACTCGGCTGCCTGTTCGTCGCCCCGCAAAAAGCCCAGCAAGGCGCAACGCCGGAAGAACTCCAGGACATGGTCGACGACCTGCAAAAGGAACACACCTGCGCCGTCGCCTGGTATTTCCCTTATGCCTACCGCAAATTGCGCAACGAAGCTGGCAACTATCACCCCGGCATTGCGGTGCTGTTCAAGGAAACACGCGGCTAAGGGTTGAACCATCGGTCGATAACGCTTCTCTATGATTAGAACAAGGCATTCATAGGGAAGACCAGCATGCGCACGCCCTCGCTCGTTCTCGTTATCGCGCTCTCAGGAGGGCTCGCCGCTTGCAGCGAGACCTCCCGCCTGCAAGTCTCCGATGGCACCGGCCCTTCGCCCCGACTGCCGGAACCGAACAAAACCCTGATCCCGACCGTGAACATCGCACCGGCCATCGGCTGGCCACAGGGTGCGAAACCCGTCGCAGCAACGGGCACTCAAGTGGCCGCTTTTGCCGAAGACCTGGATCACCCGCGCTGGCTTTATGTGCTGCCCAATGGCGATGTGCTCGTGGCGGAAACCAGCGCACCAGCGAAACCCGAAGACGGCAAAAGCGTTCGCGGCTGGGTGATGAAGAAAGTCATGGGGCGTGCCGGGGCTCGCGTGCCCAGCGCGAACCGCATCACTTTGCTGCGCGACAAGGATCACGATGGCGTTGCGGAAACCCGCACGGTGTTTGTGCAAAACCTCAATTCGCCCTTCGGCATGACGCTGGTCGGCAATGACCTGTACGTGGCCGATACCGATCGCCTTCTGCGCTTTCACTATGAAAGTGGCGATACGCAGATCCAGTCACCACCGATCAAGGTAATTGACCTGCCAGGCGGCCCGCTTAACCACCACTGGACCAAAAACGTCATCGCCAGCAAGGACGGCAGCAAGCTCTACGTCACTGTGGGCTCCAACAGCAACGTTGCGGAAAACGGCATGGACAAGGAAGAAGGTCGTGCAGCGATCTGGGAAGTGGATCGCGCCACCGGCCAGCACCGGATCTTTGCCTCAGGTCTGCGCAACCCCAACGGCATGGCCTGGGAACCGCGCAGTGGTGCGTTGTGGACAGCGGTCAACGAACGGGATGAAATCGGCAGTGATCTGGTACCGGACTACATCACCTCGGTTAAAGACGGGGCATTCTATGGCTGGCCGTTCAGTTACTACGGCCAGCATGTCGATATTCGCGTCGAGCCGCAAAACCCGGACCTGGTGGCCAAGGCTATCACCCCGGACTACGCCGTCGGCCCACACACGGCGTCACTGGGCCTGGCGTTTGCCGAAGGCAACAAGTTGCCGGCGCAATTCAGGGAAGGCGCCTTCATCGGCCAGCACGGCTCCTGGAACCGCAAGCCCCACAGCGGCTACAAAGTGATTTTCGTGCCCTTCCGCGCTGGCAAGCCAGTCGGAAACCCGGTTGAAGTGCTCAGCGGGTTTCTCAACGACAAGGAAGAAGCCATGGGCCGGCCGGTGGGCGTGGTGATCGACCGGCAGGGTGACCTGTTGGTGGCCGATGATGTGGGGAACAAGGTATGGCGAGTGTCGGCAGCAAAGTAAGTCACTGAACCTGTGGGAGCGGGCTTGCTCGCGAATGCGGTGTATCAGCCAACACATCAGTCGACTGACAGCCTGTATTCGCGAGCAAGCCCGTTCCCACGGGGTTCAGCGTTTGCGGCAAAGGGTCAAACCATCCCCCAACGGCAACAACGACAGATCCACCCGCGCATCATCCTTCAACGCCCGGTTCAGCGCCTGGATCGCCCGGGTGTCCGCGCTCTCTGGATTGGTCTCAAGCACGCGCCCGCTCCACAGGGTGTTATCGAACACCGCCAGCCCGCCAACCCGCAGCAATCGCAGGGCGTGTTCCAGATAACCCGGATAGTTGGCCTTGTCGGCATCGATGAAAATCAGATCGAACTGGCCTGGCTGGTCCAGCTTGCCGAGGGTTTCCAGGGCAGGCGCCAGACGCAGATCGATGCGTCCGGCCAGCCCGGCTTCCTGCCAGTAGCGCAGGGCCGTGGCGTTGTAGTCGCCGGGGATATCACAGCAAATCAGCGAACCGTCAGCGGGCAATGCCGCCGCCATGCACAGCGCGCTGTAACCGGTAAAGGTGCCGACTTCGAGCAAGCGCCTGGCCCCCGTCAGTTTCACCAGCAAAGCGAGAAACTGCCCTTGCTCCGGCGCCACCTGCCAGCGAGCCATGGGCAGCGCCTGGGTTTCATCGCGCAGGCGCTTGAGCAGCGGGGTTTCCCGCAGCGAGACGTCGAGCAGGTACTGATACAGCGAATCGTCGAGATTGAGGGTGCGAGCAGTCATGACAACCAGCTCCGGAAGTTACGGGTTGCGCGCCAGATGTTCAGGCTGCAGAACACGCTTGGCGCTCAGATAAGCCTTTTGCCAATACGTCTTGGACAGGCTGTCGAGCTTCACGGTGCCACCGGTGGCCGGCGCGTGGACAAAGCGCCCTTCCCCCACGTAGATGCCGGCATGACTGACCTGGGAACCGCCATTGGTGGCGAAGAAAATCAGGTCACCGGTTTGCAGGCCTTCCTTGCCCACACTCGCCGCTTGCATGGCGATCATCTCGCGAGTGGTGCGCGGCAAGGAAATGCCGGCGACATCGCGGTAAACGTAAGCGATCAGGCCGCTGCAATCAAATCCGGAATCCGGCGTATTGCCACCCCAGCGATAAGGCGTGCCCACCAGACCGAGCGCGCGAAACAGCACGTCTTCCGCCTCGGGCGAAAACGCTTGTGAAGAGCCAAATACGATGGGGGCACGAACCACCGGCGCTGGTGGCGGTGTACGGCTGGCACAAGCGCTGAGCAGCGCTGCGAAGAACATGATTGCGAGGCGGGCCGACGTCGTCATAAGCAGAGCATCCTGATCTGGCTGCGGCTTTTTCTGCCGGGAGTGCAGAAAAGAAAACCGCCTGCGCGGGACGCAGGCGGTTTGCCATCATTCATACATCAGGATTCTAGCGGTTATATGGCAAACTTCAAGTAAGACTTTAAGTTTGCCTTACAAACTGTGCGCTTATTTGCGGGCAGTGACGATTGGCGACGCATTAGGCGCCATTGCCAGGGCGCGCTTGGCTTCGATGAAGGTCTTGCTCCAGTAGCTGTCACCCAGGCTATCGATCCGCACGCCACCGCTGCGGCGGCTGCTGGAATGGATGAACTGGTTGTCACCCAGGTAGATCCCGGCGTGACTGACGCGACCGCGACGGCCGTTGGTTGCGAAGAACAACAGGTCGCCCGGCTCAAGCTTGCTGCGCGAGACCAGTGGAGCGTCCACGTTGATCATTTCGCGGGTGGAGCGCGGCAGGTTCATGCCCGCTTCTTCGCGGAACAGGTAACCGATGAAACCACTGCAATCGAAGCCGGCTTCAGAGGTACCGCCGAAACGGTAACGGGTACCGATCAGGGACATGCCACGTTCGAGGATGCTGTCGGCCAGTACCGGAAGCTGGTAGGACTTGCCACCGGCGAAGTCTGCGAGCTCTTTTTCGGTAGCCAGCTCTTCCTGGAAAAGAGAGGAGGACTGGGCAGTAACGGAGTTTTGAACCTGTTGTTGCGGCACTTGCTGGGACACCGGAGTGTGGGCAGCGCAACCGAACAGCAGGGTAACGAGTGCGAGAGGCACGAGGGGTGCGAAGCGATTGAGCATGGGCACGACCGTGGCTGAAAGTTGTAAAGAAGCCGAGACTATGCCCGCTATCAACCTCATTTGCAAATTCAATCGATCTTTTTGTGACTTATCCGTTTCTCGTTTACATCTAAGCGCTTAAGCCCATTTAAAACTCACACGCAGCCTGCCACCGTGCAGGAAAGCGGGTTTTCTGACGCCTGAAATATGCCAAAACCCGCCAAAGCCCCGGTTTCAGCGGGTTTACCAGCCGAGGGTTTCTTTCAAAAACGGGATGGTCAGCTTGCGCTGAGCCTGGAGGGAGGCCTGATCGAGACGCTCCAGCAGCTCGAAAAGCGCACTCATGCTGCGGGTACCGCGAGTCAGGATGAAATGCCCGACTTCATCGGTCAGATGCAGCCCGCGACGGGATGCGCGCAATTGCAAGGCACGCAATTTGTCCTCATCGGACAGCGGGCGCATCTGGAAGATCAAGGCCAGGGTCAGGCGGGATTTGAGATCTGCCAGCTTCACCGGCAACTCGCGCGGGGAGGTCGACGCGGCAATCAGCAAGCGTCGGCCGCTGTCGCGCAAGCGATTGAACAGATGGAACAGCGCCTCTTCCCAGTCCGCCTTGCCGGCAACCGCCTGCAGGTCATCGAGACAGACCAGTTCGTACTGTTCAAGGTTGTCGAGAATTTCAATGCCGCGATCGAGCAGTTCGGCCAGCGGCAGATACACCGCGGGTTCCCCCAATTGCTCGAAGCGCAGGCAGGCGGCCTGCAACAGGTGCGTACGCCCTACCCCATCCTTGCCCCAAAGGTAGATCAGGCTTTCGGTCCAGCCGGCGTCGGCTTCGCATAGCCGCTCGACATAGCCGAGTGCAGCGGCATTGGCGCCTGGGTAGTAATTGATAAAGGTGGCGTCGTCACGCAGACGCACACCTAGGGGCAGCTGAATCGGTTTCATGCTGACTGAACAGTTCCAAAGGAACCGTTAGTGGCCTCTGTGTAAAGTTTGCGAAGTTTATACCCGTGAAGCGGACCGCACAATGCGACAGACCACAAGCAAAATCAAAGGTTTGCGTTAACGCCCCGGTTTGGTGACAGATTCTTTGGCGGTGCATGTGACAGTCGCACGATGCAAGCAGGCCGACCCGGCACCAACCCGGGCAGCCCGCCATCGCCCGTCGACAACCCTTACAGCTCCGGTTCGTCGACGCCCGAGTAGATCTCAGAATCCTTATACAAATCATGCACATGACGCACCAGCACCATGATCACTGCGGCGACCGGCAATGCCAGCAGCACACCGGTAAAGCCAAACAGCTCGCCACCGGCCAGGATCGAGAAAATCACCGCCACCGGGTGCAGACCGATCCGGTCACCGACCAGCAACGGCGTCAGCACCATACCCTCCAGTGCCTGGCCGACCATGAACACCGCGACGATGCCAAGCATCGGGTATAGATCACCACCGAACTGGAACAACCCCGCAATCAGCGCCGCGCCAATGCCAATGATAAACCCCATGTACGGCACGATCGCCGCCAGACCGGCAATCAGGCCAATCAACAAACCCAGTTCCAGCCCGACCAGCATCAGGCCTGCTGCGTAGATCACCCCCAAGGCCACCATCACCAGCAACTGTCCGCGAACGAACGCTCCGAGCACTTCATGGCATTCACCCGCCAGCGACACCGCGCGCTCTTCACGCTCACGGGGCAGCAGGCTGCGGATCTTGGCCATCATCAGGTCCCAATCGCGCAACAAGTAGAAGCTCACCACCGGAATCAGCACCAGATTCGCCAGCCAGCCAATCAACGCCAGCCCCGAGGCAGTGGCATGACTCAGCACCACGCCGACAACATCGGTGGTCTGGCTCATATGCTCGCTGATGGCTGCCTTCAGCTTGTCGAACTTCCAGAAACCGTCCGACAGGCCGAACTTCGATTGCGCCCAAGGCAACGCAGTGTGCTGTATCCAGTCGAGCATCTGCGGGGCCAGTTCATACAAACGAAACAACTGCCTGGCGAGCAGCGGTACCAATACCAACAGCAACGCGGTGAAGATCAATGTAAACAGGGTAAACACCGCCACTACACCCCAGGTTCGGGACAGGCCCGCCCTCTCCAGTCGATCCACCAGCGGATCGAACAGGTAGGCCAACAGCAGCGCCACCAGGAACGGCGTCAGGATCGGGTGCAACAACCAGACAAACGCGCAAAGCAGGACCACCCCACCGAGCCAGAACCAACGCCGCGTATCGGCCATGAACCACTCCATTGCTTCTATATAAAGAAAGAAAAACTACCAGCGGAAACGCAGTTGCGGTGTCGGGGCCGGCGCCGGGGCAGGGGCAGGCACTGCACCACTGGCGGCAGGCTGAACCGGCACTGCCGGAGTCGGGGCCTGCCCCGCCGGCGCCTCTTGCAGCCTCGCCAGCGACAGCTGTGCACGCAGTTGATCGGCGCTGCCATTGACCAGGTACACGATCCGGTCGCCCTCGACGCTTTGAACGCGCCCGCCAAATGGCTCCAGCAAGCGCCCAAGGGATGCGTAGTGCTCGAGATTCATGCCTTGCACTTCCAGCAATTGCGTGCTCGAAGCACCAGGTCTGGCGACAAACCGCGGCGCCAGGCGCTCGTTGACCGCCAGCATCACCGCATCGGCCACCGCGGCCTGATCGGCACCCTGCACGGTGCCGGCCTCCTTCTGATCGCCCAGCCACAGACGCCACTTGGCTTGCCACTGCCCACCCTCTTCCTGGGCGTGTACCGCGAGCAAGGCATCGGCGCTGTAGCGTTCCGAGGCCGCATGCAAAGGCGCGGGATCCGCACCTTCCAGATTCGGCGCGGTCGCGACGATCTGCTCATTCAAATCCGCCAATGGCAGGCGCAGCGGCAAGCCTCGGTGCTGTGCAGCCCGACGCAGCGGTGCCGCGCTGGCCTGACCGTCGCCGACCAGACTTGAGCCCTCGGCGGAATCATTCAACCACCAGCCAAGGATCGACGGCCGACTGGCCCCCCACACGCCCAGTCCGGCGCGGCGCAGGGCCTGCTCGGTGGTGCCCGGGTCGAAATCGACTTTCAGGACTTCCGGCGGCCCGGCATCAAAGCCGTATTGGCTGATGATCTGTTGCGGGTCCTTGCGAATCGCTGCCAGCCCCGGACTCTGGGCGGCCTTGGGGTCGCCGGTCAGGCGCAACACCAAGGTGTCCAACGCTCGTTGAGTGGCCTGGTCGCGCTCCTCGGGCGACTGGCCATTCACCGGCTCGCGTACCTGGTAAAGGCCTTTGACGGTTTCGGCATGACCGACCAGGCTGACCAATGACAAACAACCTGCAAACAAGAAATTACAAAAACGCATGGGAGATTCCTGACGACAAGAGCGGCTGGAACAGACCGCATGAAGACGATCGAGCAAGGCTGTGACCATCGCCCGATACAAAACATTCACACGTCCGGGGTATGTTTTCGCACTGTCATAACGATAGACGGTTAATCTCGATACCTTATACAGCCATGCAGGATGCCATCGACAGCGCGCATCAACGGTTTTTTTTGAACGGATATGGCCCTGCTGTCGGCCTGAGGATGGCCGCTGCGGCTCAAGCCTGATAAAATCGCGCGCCTTCGCAGACCGGCAACAGCCGGGCACCCTGAAATTCGCGTATGGCCCTCGCCTTCGCCTGTTTGAGCGGTCCCGATGGACTCGGTCGTTACCCAGAAATCCCCCCCTAAAGGCCTGGATCATGAGCAAGCAACCCTCCCTGAGCTACAAGGACGCCGGTGTAGACATCGACGCCGGTGAAGCATTGGTCGAACGCATCAAGAGCGTCGCCAAGCGCACTGCGCGCCCGGAAGTCATGGGCGGCCTGGGCGGTTTCGGCGCCCTCTGCGAAATCCCGGCCGGCTACAAGCAGCCTGTGCTGGTTTCCGGTACTGACGGCGTCGGCACCAAGCTGCGTCTGGCACTGAATCTGAACAAACACGACAGCATCGGCATCGACCTGGTTGCCATGTGCGTCAACGACCTGGTGGTGTGCGGCGCCGAGCCGCTGTTCTTCCTCGACTACTACGCTACCGGCAAACTCAACGTCGACACCGCTGCCCAGGTTGTAACCGGCATCGGCGCTGGCTGCGAACTGTCGGGTTGCTCGCTGGTTGGCGGCGAAACCGCTGAAATGCCGGGCATGTACGAAGGCGAAGACTACGACCTGGCCGGTTTCTGCGTCGGCGTCGTGGAAAAATCCGAAATCATCGACGGCTCCAAGGTTGCCGCCGGCGATGCCCTGCTCGCCCTGCCGTCTTCCGGCCCGCACTCCAACGGCTACTCGCTGATCCGCAAGATCATCGAAGTGTCCGGCGCCGACATCGAAAACACCCAGCTCGACGGCAAGCCGCTGACCGACCTGCTGATGGCTCCGACCCGCATCTATGTGAAGCCGCTGCTCAAGCTGATCAAGGAAACCGGCGCCGTCAAAGCCATGGCCCACATCACCGGTGGCGGCCTGCTGGACAACATCCCGCGCGTGCTGCCAAAAGGCGCACAAGCCGTGGTTGACGTAGCAAGCTGGAACCGCCCGGCCGTGTTCGACTGGCTGCAAGAGAAA
The DNA here is from genome assembly GCF_047324915.1 of Pseudomonas sp. Pseusp16. Lineage (NCBI taxonomy): Bacteria > Pseudomonadati > Pseudomonadota > Gammaproteobacteria > Pseudomonadales > Pseudomonadaceae > Pseudomonas > Pseudomonas sp. Pseusp16. The sequence goes on from NZ_CP168522.1 coordinate 3,326,577, forward strand.
GGCAACGTTGACGAGAACGAGATGCACCGCGTGCTGAACTGCGGCGTGGGCATGGTCATCTGCGTGGCTCAAGAGCACGTTGAAGCAGCCCTGAACGTTCTGCGCGAAGCGGGCGAGCAGCCTTGGGTCATCGGCCAGATCTCCACCGCCGCCGAAGGCGCGGCTCAGGTTGAACTAAAGAACCTCAAGGCTCACTGATGCCTAAGACCTGTGATGTCGTGGTGCTGTTGTCCGGCACCGGCAGTAACTTGCAGGCCCTGATCGACAGCACGCGGACCGGCGACAGCCCGGTCCGCATCGCTGCGGTGATTTCCAACCGCGCCGACGCCTACGGCCTGCAACGCGCCAGGGACGCGGGTATCGACACCCGCACCCTGGATCACAAGGCTTTCGAAGGTCGCGAGGCCTTCGATGCCGCACTGATCGAACTGATCGACGCCTTCAATCCCGAACTCGTGGTACTGGCCGGATTCATGCGCATTCTCAGCGCGGGTTTCGTACGCCACTATCAGGGTCGCCTGCTCAATATCCATCCCTCGCTGCTACCCAAATACAAAGGGTTACACACTCATCAGCGCGCGCTGGAGGCTGGCGACGCCGAGCATGGCTGCTCCGTGCACTTCGTCACCGAGGAACTCGATGGCGGACCACTGGTCGTACAGGCTGTAATACCGGTAGAGTTACAGGATTCGCCGCAGAGTCTGGCGCAGCGGGTCCATGTTCAGGAACACCTGATCTACCCGATGGCCGTACGCTGGTTTGCCGAAGGCCGTCTAGCCCTCGGCGAGCAAGGTGCTTTACTGGATGGACAGTTACTCGCGGCCAGCGGCCACTTGATTCGAAACTAGGAGATTTTATGCGTCGCGCCCTGCTCTTCGCTTGCGCTCTGCTCGCCTTGCCCTTCGCCCAGGCGGCAGACCTTCAACCCTTCTCCGCCAGCTACACCGCCGACTGGAAACAGCTGCCCATGAGCGGCACTGCCGAACGCAGCCTGGAAAAAACCAGCGACGGCAAATGGAAACTGAGTTTCAAGGCGTCGATGATGATCGCCAGCCTGACCGAAGAAAGCACCCTGACCCTGGACAAGGACACCCTGCTGCCGCAGTCGTACCACTTCGAACGTGGTGGTCTGGGCAAGGCGAAAAAGGCTGATCTGGACTTCGACTGGAACGCCAAGATGGTCACCGGCACCGATCGTGGCGATCCGGTCAAGGTTCCACTGAACCGCGGCATGGTCGACAAGTCGACCTATCAACTGGCACTGCAGCACGACGTGGCCGCCGGCAAAAAGACCATGAGCTATCAGGTGGTCGATGGCGGTGAAGTCGACACCTATGATTTCCGCGTGCTCGGCACGGAAAAAGTCGACACCAAGGCCGGTCAGATCGAAGCGATCAAGGTTGAGCGCGTGCGCGACCCGACACAAAGCAAACGCATCACCGTGATGTGGTTCGCCAAGGACTGGGATTACCTGCTGGTCCGCCTGCAACAGGTCGAAACCGACGGCAAGGAGTACAACATCATGCTCCTGGACGGCACGGTCAACGGCAAGGCTGTCAAAGGCAGCTGATCCGGACCGATATGTAGGAGCGAGCTTGCTCGCGATGGACTCAAGAGCGCTGTGTTTAGTCAGTAAACACGCGCCATCGTTAACGACCATCGCGAGCAAGCTCGCTCCTACAGAATCCTTGACTGAACAGTATTACGCTCGCCTGTCATTCAGACCGAAAACCGCGCCACCAGCGTATTCAGGTCTACCGCCAACCGCGACAATTCCTGACTCGCCGCGCTGGTCTGGTTCGCTCCGGCCGAGCTCTGTTGCGCCAGGTCACGGATATTCATCAAGTTGCGGTCCACCTCCCGCGCCACCGCCGCCTGTTCCTCCGAGGCACTGGCGATCACGATATTGCGCTCATTGATCACGGTGAATGCCGAGGCGATATCTTCCAGGGCCACGCCCGCCGCTTTCGCTGCCTCCAGCGTCGAGCGCGCCCGGGTGTTGCTCTGCTGCATGGAGCTGACAGCCAGATCGGTGCCCTGCTGGATACCGGTAATCATCTGCTCGATTTCCCGGGTCGATTGCTGGGTGCGATGCGCCAGGGCCCGCACCTCATCGGCCACTACCGCAAACCCGCGCCCGGCCTCCCCGGCCCGCGCGGCTTCGATTGCCGCGTTCAGCGCCAACAGATTGGTCTGCTCCGCAATCGCGCGAATCACGTCCAGCACCGTAGTGATGCCATACACCTTCTGCGCCAGGTCTTCGACCTGAGTGACGTTGGTGGTGACATCTTCAGCCAGCGACTCGATCGACAGTACTGTCTGATGCACTTGTTCGCGACCATGCTGGGCAATGCGGTCGGACTCGCGCGAGGCCTGCGACGTTGCGGCGGCATTGCTCGCCACTTCTTCCACGGCCGCGGTCATCTGGTTGACCGCCGTGGCCGCCTGTTCGATCTCCAGGCTCTGCTGATGCAGGCCACGGGTGGCGTCTTCCGTGACGCTATTGAGCTCCTCCGAAGCCGAGGCCAATTGACTGGATGAATCGGATATACGCTGGATGGTTTCACGCAAACTCTGTTGCATGCTCTTGAGCGCGTGCAGCAGCCGCGCGGGCTCATCCTTGCCGGTAATGCTGATAGCTGCAGTGAGGTCGCCGCCGGCGACCACCTCGGCCACTTTCAACGACTGTGACAGCGGCAACACGATACTGCGTGTCAACAGCAGTGCCAGGCCAATGGTGATCAGCGCGGTCACACCGATCATTACCCCGACCCAGACCCGCGACTGGTTGAACACCAGGCGTCCCGCTGCAGTCGCCAGATTGGCGTTGTGCTTGTTGAGTTCGACCAACTCCCTGAGGGTGACCGTGATCTCATCGGCCAGCGGGTTCATCTCGCCATTGAGAATGGCCGCGGCCTCTTCCACCCGTCCCTGGGTAGCCTGGGCCATCACCTGACTCTGGAACTGCAGATATTTACCCTCGGCAGCCTTGAAGCGATCGAACAACACGCGATCTTCAGGCAGCACGATCAACTTGTCATAACGTTGCTTGGCATCGTCGAGAACACTTTTGAGTTCGTTGATTTTGTTGACGTTCTGCGCCTGTGCCTGTGGCTCGCGATTGATCAGCAGACGCATGGTCAGCGCCCGCAGTCGCAACATGTCCTGACTCATATCACCGACCGCCATCACACTGGGCAGCCAGTTGTCATCGACCTGATCGGACTGCGCCCGCATATTCGACATTTGCAGTAGAGCGAACACCCCCAAGCCAAACACCATCAACGCCAACAGGCCAAAACCGAGACTCGCGCGTGGCGCAATATTGAGACTTCTGATACTCATTCCCCTGGTTCCTTCCAAAAGCGCTGCATCAGGCAGCTGGTTCTTTAGACGGTATCGGACTGTTGAAAATTTGCGTAAGACGAAAAAGTGATATCAAAACACCATTACTGCTACGGTAACGATTCAGCGAAAAGACCCACCCGTACAAGAAAACCGGAACGCACATCCGGCACCATGTTCTATACCTTCAAGGTCTTTTTTGATCGAATAAATGTCCCGTTGCTTACGAGGTTTCCCATGACCGTTACTGTCAACACCGTCTGCGCCGAAGGTTTCCGTCACAGCGTGCAAATCGATGACCATGAACTCTTTGCCGATGTGCCGACCACCGCAGGCGGCGAAGGCTCGGCGCCCGAGCCACACGATTACTTCGACGCTGCACTCGGCGCGTGCAAGGCCCTGACCTTGAAGCTGTATGCGAAGAAAAAAGACATCCCGTTGACCGGTGTCGGCGTCGAGGTCAAACGCGACAACAGTGAAGAACAGAAAGGCAAGTACGCCCTGCACGTCAAGCTGACCCTCAAGGGCGTGCTCACCGACGCCCAACGCGAGGAACTGCACCGCGTGGCCGATCGCTGCCCGATCCACAAGCTGATGACCACGACTGAAGTCAGCATCGAAACGCACTTGTCCGAAGGCGCGTTCAGCCAATAGCGGCAAGGGCTGCGCAAGCGGGTTATGCTCGACCGCATCACCCGCTCAGTCTGGAATGCACCATGAACACTCCGCTCGTGATCCGCCCCCGCACCGAAGATGTCGAAGGCCAGCCGATTCTCCGCCCGCTGCCATCCGCCAAGTGCCGCAGCGTCGGACCATTCGTGTTTTTTGATCACATGCTGGAAACCCGTTATCCGCGGGGCAAAGGCATGAACATCCGCCAGCACCCGCACATCGGCCTGTCGACCCTCACCTACTTGTTCCAGGGGCAGATCCAGCACAAGGACAGCCTCGGTTCCGATCAGGTTGTCGATACCGGCGATGTCAGCTGGATGACGGCCGGCAGCGCCATCGCCCACGTCGAACGCACGCCTGAGGCCCTTAAAGAAAGCGGCTTCACGATGCACGGCTTGCAGATCTGGCTGGCTTCGCCCAAGGACAAAGAACAGGGCCCAGGGCATTACAGCCACCATCCGGCGTCCACATTGCCGGTCAGCGAAAACCTGGGGGTGAAGATTCGCATGATTGCCGGGTCAGGCTTTTGCCTGGAATCGCCGGTACCGGTGCTTTCTCCTACGCTGTACGCAGAATTGCACCTGCAAACGGCGACGTCCTTGCTGATTCCCACCGAACATGAAGAACGTGCGCTGTATGTGTTGAGCGGCGAGGTGCAACTGGAGGGCGAGCTGCTGGAGCCCTACACGCTAGTGGTGCTGCCGGCCGGGGAAGAGATGACGCTGTTCGCCGAGAGCGACTGTCATGCCGTGCTGTTTGGCGGAGCGCCACTGGACGGGCCACGGCGGATCAACTGGAATTTTGTCGCGAGCGATCCAGCTGCTATCGATGAAGCGCGCCGGCGCTGGGCGGCGGGGGATTGGCCGACGGTGCCGGGGGAAGTTGAGCGGATCGAACTGCCTTAAAATTTTCGGCGCCAGTTATACCGCCATCGCGGGCAAGCCCGCTCCCACAGGGGAACAGCATTCCAATATGGGAGCGGGCTTGCTCGCGAAGAGGCCGGCACTCACACCGACCAAATCATGGTCAGCCCTTGAACACTTCATCCAGCAAGTTATGCATCGACGTGAATGCCCGTGCGGCAATCTTCGCGTCATACATCATCATGCCCGGCACCTTGGCGTGCGGGTCGGTGAACGAGTGGAACGCACCGCCGTAGCTCAGCAATTGCCAGTCCACACCGGCCGCGTTCATTTCATCTTCGAACGCTGGCAACTGCTCCTTCGGCACCAGTGGATCGGAGGCACCGTGCAACACCAGCACCTTGCCCTTGATGTTTTTCGCATCGGCCGGATTCGGCGTGTCCAGCGTGCCGTGGAACGACACCGCGGCCTTCACCGGCGCGCCGGTACGGGCAAATTCCAGGGCGCAGCAACCACCGAAGCAGAAACCGTAGGTTGCCAGTTTCGACGTATCGACCGCCGCTTCGCCCTGCTTTTGCAATTGTTCGAACGCTGCCTGCATACGCTTGCGCAGCAATGCCCGGTCGTTCTTCAGCGGCATCATCGCCGCGCCCGCCTCATCGTTGTTCGTTGGACGAACCGACTGGCCGTAAAGGTCCGCAACCAGCACCACGTAGCCCTTGGCCGCCACCGATTTGGCGATCTCTTCGGCTCCGGCACCGACGCCCATCCAGTTCGGCGCCATCAACAATCCCGGACGCGGGCCTTTATGGTCGGCATCAAAGGCCAGGCGGCTTTCGTAAGCCTGGCCGTCAATCTGATAAGCAACGGAACGTACAGTGATTTGGCTCATGTCTGACTCCTGATTTTGAACACCAGAATGAAAAAACCCGCCGAAGCGGGTTTTTATACAACGTTGTTAAGCCGACAGCTCAACCAGCAACTTGTTCAGGCGACGCACATAGGCCGCCGGATCTTTCAAGCTGTCGCCAGCCGCCAGGGCTGCCTGATCGAAGAGGATGTGCGACAGGTCGCCGAAGCGCTCGTCGCTCTGCTCGTTGTCGAGCTTCTCGATCAGCGGGTGAGCCGGGTTGAACTCGAAGATCGGCTTCGAATCCGGCACCTTCTGACCACTGGCTTCGAGGATCTGACGCATCTGCAGGCCCAGGTCCTGCTCGCCGATGGCGAGGATCGCCGGGGAGTCGGTCAGGCGGTGGGAAACCCGCACTTCGGCAACGGACTCGCCCAATGCAGTCTTCAGACGCTCGACCAGACCTTCCTTGGACTTGGCGACTTCTTCCGCGGCCTTTTTGTCCTCTTCCGAGTCCAGGTTGCCCAGGTCCAGGTCACCGCGCGCCACGTCGACGAAGCTCTTGCCGTCGAAGTCGCTGAGGTAGCTCATCAGCCACTCGTCGATGCGGTCGGTCAACAGCAGCACTTCGATGCCTTTCTTGCGGAAGACTTCCAGGTGCGGGCTGTTCTTGACCTGCGCGTAGGTTTCGCCGGTCAGGTAGTAGATCTTGTCCTGACCTTCCTTGGCGCGCGCCAGGTACTCGGCCAGGCCGACAACCTGTTCGCCATCGTCGCCAGTGGTCGATGCGAAACGCAGCAGACCGGCGATTTTTTCCTTGTTGGCAAAATCTTCTGCCGGGCCTTCTTTCATGACCTGACCGAAGTTTTTCCAGAAGCCCTTGTATTGCTCTGGCTCGTTCTTCGCCAGTTTTTCCAGCATGTCCAGGACGCGCTTGGTCAGCGCCGACTTCATGGAATCGATGATCGGGTCTTTCTGCAGGATTTCCCGCGACACGTTCAGCGACAGGTCGTTGGAATCGACCACGCCTTTGATGAAGCGCAGGTACAGCGGCAGGAAGGACTCGGCCTGATCCATGACGAACACGCGCTGCACGTACAGCTTCAGGCCTTTTGGCGCTTCACGCTGGTACAGGTCAAACGGCGCACGGCTCGGCACGTACAGCAGCGAGCTGTACTCCAGCTTGCCTTCGACCTTGTTGTGGCTCCAGCTCAGCGGGTTTTCGAAGTCGTGGGCGATGTGCTTGTAGAACTCCTGGTATTCCTCGTCCTTGATCTCGGTACGCGGACGGGTCCACAGGGCGCTGGCGCGGTTGACGGTTTCCCACTCGACGGCCGGTTTCTCTTCGCCTTCAGCGGCTGCCACTTCTTTCGGCAACTCGATCGGCAAGGCGATATGGTCGGAGTACTTCTTGATGATATTGCGCAGACGCCAGCCATCGGCGAACTCGTCTTCACCGGATTTCAGGTGCAGGACGATGCGGGTACCGCGCTCGGCCTTGTCGATGGTCGCGACTTCGAAATTGCCTTCGCCCCTGGACGACCAGTGCACGCCTTCGCTGGCGGCGCTGCCGGCACGACGGCTGAACACGTCGACTTTGTCGGCGACGATGAATGCGGAGTAGAAACCGACACCGAACTGGCCGATCAGGTGCGAATCTTTCTTCTGGTCGCCGGTCAGGTGCTTCATGAAATCGGCGGTGCCGGACTTGGCGATGGTGCCCAGGTGGGTGATCGCATCCTCGCGGCTCATGCCGATACCGTTGTCTTCGAGGGTGACGGTTTTAGCGTCCTTGTCGAAGCTCACGCGGATTTTCAGTTCGGCACCACCTTCCAGCAGCTCTGGCTTGGCCAGGGCTTCGAAACGTAATTTGTCGACAGCGTCAGAGGCGTTCGAGATCAATTCGCGAAGGAAAATTTCCTTGTTGGAATACAGCGAATGGATCATGAGATGCAGCAGTTGCTTCACCTCGGTCTGGAAGCCCAGGGTTTCCTTTTGAGTTTCCACACTCATGGTCATCAAACTCCAATCAGATGGCATAAGCCGCGACCTTGAGGGTCAGCGGCGGGTTGTTCTCAGAGTTTGGGGCTGAGTTCAGGATTTCAAGGGCTCCTCGAGTTTGAAATGTGCACGGGCCGTGGCAATGGGTTCGGCCTCGGTGCTTTGCCAGGCGGTAATCGCCACGTTGGCAACCCGGCGGCCCTGGCGGCAAACCTGGCATCGGGCCCAGGTATCGCGAAACTGCCCGGCACGCAGGTAATCCAGGGAGAAGTCGATGATCTTCGGTACCCCGGGCGTTCCGGTAAACACCAGCAAGTGCAGCGCAGCGGCCAATTCCATGAAACCGGCGATCACACCGCCGTGAATCGCCGGCAACAAAGGGTTACCAATGTTGTCCTTGTTCGCTGGCAGCTTGAACAGCAACTCATCTCCCACCCTTGAGCATTCGACGCCGATAAGCCGGGCATAAGGAATCAGATCCAGCAGCGAGGCGTAATCGCCCTGCTCGTGGGCCTTTTGCAATTGCTCCTTCAGAGACTCGCTCATTGCGCACCTCCGGCAACCGCGCCAGCAAAGCCCTTGGTACCTTTGATGCCCTTGCCCATGCGCATGAAAGTGCCTACCACATGGGCAATGGGTTGCCCGGGGTCATCCTGATAGGCGAAGCCACGGGCAAAAATCACGTCGGTGGTTACCCGATAGCACTGGGCAAAGCCGTAGACATTCTTATGCGGCTCGGCAGCGTGCATATAGTCGATGCGCAGGTCGAGGGTCGGGCAGACTTCGAACTCCGGGAGCACGCAGAGTGTCGCCATGCCACAGGCCGTGTCCATCAACGAAGTCAGCGCCCCGCCATGAATCACGCCGGTTTCGGGATTACCGACGATCTGCGGGCTGTACGGCAACACAATCGTCAGCCCTTCGCTGCTGGCGCTGTGTACGCTTAGTCCAAGTACCTGACAATGTCGCAGCGCCGACAGAAAGCGCATCGCACGCTCAAAAACGGGGTTTTCAGCCATTTTATTAAAACTCTTGTTGATGTTCGTAGAGTGCGGTGGAGGTTCGGGTAAAAGTTCCGCACTAGAGCAAACTTATATATCTGAAAGAATTAAGGAACTTAACCCTGATGCGTGGGCTCTTAAGGCCAGTAGATGCTTTTCATCAGGAGAAACACCCCATGCGTAAGACTTTAGCTATTGCCTTGATGTTGACCGCTTCCCTCGGTCTCGCTGCCTGCGGCAAAAAAACCGAGGACAAAGCTCAAGATGCTAACCAAAATGCTGAGCAAGCCCAGCAAAAAATGAACGACGCGGCGAAAGAGGCTGCTCCGGCCGCTCCAGCCGCTCCAGCCGCTCCGGCCGCTCCGGAAGCGCCTAAGAACTAATCCGGTTTTTAGCGTGACAAAAGAAAACCCGCCAAGTGCGGGTTTTCTTTTGTCTTCAAAAAAGCGGTTAGAGCAAAATCGTCCGAAAAGTCGGACTAATTATCAGCAACAGCGAACAGATTAATCCCACCAGCCAAACCATACTGCGTTGCCAGGCCAGGTCCTTCCAGTAACACACCAGGTAAATAACCCGCGAAACCACAAAGATGATCGCCAGACAGTCGATCAGCCATCCCGCCGTCTGCGTGGTATGCGCCATCAACACACCCACCGCGAATAACATGAACGCTTCGAAACTATTCTGATGCGCGGCTACTGCCCGGGCACCCAGGCCTGTGAGTTGCAACTGCTGTTGGCGCGGCAGGTGGTTATCGTAGCCGCCCTGCTCTTTCATGGCGCTGGTAACGGGGATTCGCGCCAGGTAGATCAACACGGCACTGATAAACACGCACCAGAATGGAATACTCATCAAGCAGCCTCTTTGATTACCTCCGGCAACGGCGCCTCTGTAGGGGTATAGACCATCACGTCGAGAACGTCGGAATGAAACTCGCGGCGGTACAACACAAACACGACGCCGGCACTCATCAACATGAATAACCATGGGCTGACAAACCAGGCCAGCATGGTCATGCCGAAGTAGTAGGAACGCAGCCCGAAGTTGAACTGGTTGGCAGCCATGGAGATGACGCGGGCTGCGCGGGAGGCAAACGCCTTGCGCTCTTGCTCCGACACATGGCGCTCGCCGGCCATCGGTGCCGACCCCACCAGTACCGCCGCAAAGTTGTATTGGCGCATGCACCAGCTGAACGTGAAGAACGCATAGACAAACACCAGCGCCAGGCACAGCAACTTGATTTCCGACATGCCCTGGGACGCCTGTTGCACCATCGGGATATCTGCCAGCAACGATACCGCCCGCTCCGAAGCCCCCAACACGGTGAGAATACCGGCCAGGATAATCAATGTACTGGAGGCGAAGAACGAAGCATTGCGCTCCAGATTGCCGATCACGCTGGCATCGGCGATGCGGTTGTCACGCAGCAGCATGCGGCGCATCCAGTCCTCACGATACAGGTGCAGCACACTGGCCAGGCATGCAGTGTCACGGCCTTTCCAGGTGGCATAACGGGTGTACCCGCCCCAGCAGGTAACGAACCAGATGGCGGCAAGAATGTGGATCAGGTTGGCTTGGATGAACGACATGCAGGTCCTTGTGATGTAAGGGCGAAATACCGAAAACCTGTGGGAGCGGGCTTGCTCGCGAAAGCGGAGTGTCAGTCGACATCCATGTTGAATGATAAACCGCATTCGCGAGCAAGCCCGCTCCCACAAAGTGCTTCGACGTTAGCTTAAGGAAAAAGACACTGCCTCACGCCCATAAAAAATGCCCCGTATCGATTGAGACGGGGCATTTCCGTTTCTGCTCGAAACCCGCTTGTGGCGGGCCGTGGAGCGACTTAAGCCAAGGCTTCTTCGCGCTTGCCCAGCAGACGATCAAAGACAACTGCGACGACCAGTGTCATCACCGATGGCACCAGCCAGGCCAGGCCCTGCTCGCTCAGCGGCAGGTGGGCCAATTGCGTCGGCATCCAGTCCGCCAGACCTGCACCCTTCAGGGCGTCGATCAGGCCGAAGAGGAACGATACCAGCATTACCGGACCGACAATGCGACCTTGTTCGTGCCAGAAGTCCTTGCAGAAGCTCAGGGCCACCAGGGCGATGCACGGCGGGTAGATCGCGGTCAGTACCGGGATCGAGAACGCAATCAGCTTGGTCAGGCCCAGGTTGGACACCAGCAGGGAGAATGCAGCCAGGATGATGACCAGCGTCTTGTAGGACAGTGGCAGCACTCGGCTGAAGTATTCGGCGCAGGCACAGGTCAGGCCGACCGCGGTCACCAGGCACGCCAGCGAAATCAACACAGCGAGGAAACCACTGCCCAGCGAACCGAAGGTGTGCTGCACGTAAGCATGCAGTACCGCCGCGCCGTTGGTAGCGCCTGCGGCCACTTCATGGCTGCCCGAACCGAGACGGAACAGGCTGACATACACCAGCGCCAGGCCCACACCGGCAATCAGACCGGCGATGATCGCATAGCGGGTGATCAGTGCTGGCGACTCAACGCCACGGGAACGGATGGCGTTGACGATGACGATGCCGAACACCAGGGCGCCCAGGGTATCCATGGTCAGGTAACCATTGATGAAGCCCTGGGAAAACGGCGCCGCCACATATTCAGGGGTTGCCTGGCCAATGTCACCGGCCGGCAGGGCGAATGCGGCAATGCCCAGCACCGCCAGGGCGATGATCTTCAGCGGAGCGAGGAAGCGCCCTACGGTATCCAGCAGACGGCCCGGATACAGCGAGATGAAGAACACCAGCAGGAAGTACACCGAGCTGTACAGGAACAATGCCAGCGGGCTCTCGCCGGTCAGCGGCGCCAGACCCACTTCGAACGATACCGTCGCGGTACGTGGCGTTGCGAACAGCGGGCCCACGGCCAGGTAGCACGCCGCCGCCAACAGGCCGCCGGCGATTTTACCGATCGGGCTGCTCAACGCATCCATTGCACCACCGACCTTGGCCAGGGCCACAACGGTGATCACCGGCAGACCGACCGCGGTGACCAGGAAACCCAGCGCCGCCATCCAGACATTAGGTCCGGACTGCAAACCGACGATAGGGGGGAAGATGATATTGCCGGCCCCGACGAACAGGGCAAACGTCATAAAACCAAGTGCCAGGATGTCCTGGCCTTTCAACACTTTCATTAAGGAAATACCACACTACTGAATCGGAATTTAGAGAGGGATTTCCCTATGGGTGAGGGAAATGCTGTCAGTCCGTATAAGACCGACCCTTTTAGCGCGTTGCCGCCTTGTGGGCCGCGGACGCAAAAATGGCGCGTAGATTAACGAATTTGGCCGATAAACGCACTGTTAGAGGGCGAACTATCCGATCTACGACATTTGCGTGTCGCATTTTCGCATGTAAATGGTTGGCGCCTGTAAGTCCGTCTTCGCGAGCAAGCCCGCTCCCACAGTTGACCGGGTCGTTCGCAAAAATTGCATACGGCACAACTCCCTGTGGGAGCGGGCTTGCCCGCGAAGGGGCCGGTCCTGACACCGCATGACCTCGAAAACGACAAAGGCCACCCGAAGGTGGCCTTTGTTTGGTGAAGCGTCAGCCAAGCACGAGGCTTACTTGACAGCCCAACCAGTCAGCTCGGCCAGGGCCTTGCCGATGTCTGCCAGCGAACGCACGGTTTTAACACCTGCGTCTTGCAGAGCAGCGAATTTCTCGTCTGCAGTGCCTTTGCCGCCAGAGATGATTGCGCCAGCATGGCCCATGCGCTTGCCCGGAGGAGCAGTCACACCAGCGATGTAGGAAACAACCGGCTTGGTCACGTGTGCCTTGATGTAGGCAGCCGCTTCTTCTTCAGCCGAACCGCCGATCTCGCCGATCATCACGATCGCTTCGGTCTTCGGGTCTTCCTGGAACAGCTTCAGGATGTCGATGAAGTTCGAACCCGGGATCGGGTCACCACCGATGCCGACGCAAGTCGACTGACCGAAACCGGCGTCAGTAGTCTGCTTCACAGCTTCGTAGGTCAGGGTGCCGGAACGGGAAACGATACCGACCTTGCCTGGCAAGTGAATGTGACCTGGCATGATGCCGATCTTGCATTCGCCTGGAGTGATTACGCCTGGGCAGTTAGGGCCGATCAGGGTAACACCCAGCTCGTCGCACTTAACTTTAGCGTCCAGCATGTCCAGGGTAGGAATGCCTTCGGTGATGCACACGATCAGCTTGATGCCGCCGAAGGCAGCTTCCAGGATCGAGTCTTTGCAGAAAGGAGCCGGAACGTAGATCACGCTGGCGGTGGCGCCAGTGGCAGCTACGGCGTCTTTCACGGTGTTGAACACTGGCAGGCCCAGGTGCTCGGTGCCGCCTTTGCCTGGAGTTACACCACCAACCATCTTGGTGCCGTACTCGATGGCTTGCTGGGTGTGGAAACTACCTTGCGAACCGGTAATACCCTGGCAGATAACTTTGGTGTCTTTATTGATCAGGACGCTCATTATTTGCCCTCCGCAGCTTTGACAACTTGTTGAGCAGCGTCGGTCAGGCTGGTAGCAGCGATGATGTTCAAACCGCTTTCTGCCAGTACTTTAGCGCCCAGCTCAGCGTTGTTGCCTTCAAGGCGAACAACAACCGGGATTTTCACGCCGACTTCTTTCACTGCACCGATGATGCCTTCGGCAATCATGTCGCAACGAACGATGCCGCCGAAGATGTTGACCAGTACTGCAGCGACGTTAGTGTCGGACAGGATGATCTTGAACGCTTCGGTAACGCGTTCTTTGGTAGCGCCGCCGCCCACGTCGAGGAAGTTGGCTGGCTTGCCGCCATGCAGGTTGACGATGTCCATGGTACCCATGGCCAGGCCAGCACCGTTGACCATGCAACCGATGTTGCCTTCCAGCGCTACGTAGTTCAGTTCGAACTTGGCAGCGTGCGCTTCGCGCGGATCGTCTTGCGACGGATCGTGGAAAGTCTTCAGCTTAGGCTGACGGTACATGGCGTTGGCGTCGATGTTGATCTTGGCGTCCAGGCAGTGCAGATCGCCGTCAGCCTTGATCACCAGCGGGTTCACTTCCAGCAGGGCCAGATCGTGATCCTGGAACAGTTTGGCCAGACCTACGAAGATCTTGGCGAACTGGGCAACTTGCTTGCCTTCCAGACCCAGCTGGAATGCCAGCTCGCGACCCTGGAATGGCTGAGCGCCAACCAGTGGGTCGATAGTGGCTTTCAGAATTTTTTCTGGAGTGTCGTGAGCGATTTTCTCGATGTCCACGCCACCTTCGGTGGAAGCCATGAACACGATACGACGGCTCGAACGGTCAACGACAGCGCCCAGGTACAGCTCTTTAGCGATATCAGTGCACGATTCAACCAGGATCTTGGTGACTGGCTGACCGTTGGCGTCAGTCTGGTAAGTCACCAGACGCTTGCCCAGCCACTGCTGTGCGAAGGCTTTGGCGTCTTCTTTGTTGCGAACCAGCTTGACGCCGCCCGCTTTACCGCGACCACCGGCGTGGACCTGGGCTTTGACAACCCACTCGCTGCCGCCGATTTTGTCGCAAGCTTCTGCTGCTGCTTCCGGGGTGTCTACCGCGTAACCGGTGGAAACTGGCAGGCCGTATTCAGCGAACAGCTGCTTACCCTGATACTCGTGAAGATTCATGCTTATTACCGTCTTCGTTAGGTACTGCGCATTCGGTGCTGCACTCATTCAAGTGCCGCACCACCTGTGACTGCTGCTTGCATGGCCTTTCCGGATACCCGGTGCAGCTATGCAAGACTGCGTCCAGCGGATATTCCGCGGTGAGTCTTGCATGCAAGGCTCACGACGGGCCATTCCGCCGTGGTTTCTTATTGTCTTAACGCTTCTTGCGGTTGGCGATGTGGATGGCGCCGCCATTCACTGCCAAAGCAGCTTCGTGCAAGGCTTCAGACAGGGTCGGATGGGAGAAAACCATCATGCCCAGGTCTTCAGCGCTGGTGCCGAACTCCATACCGATCGCGCCCTGCTGAACCAGTTCTGCAGCGCTTGGGCCAATCACGTGGACGCCCAGAACGCGGTCTGTCTTGGCATCTGCGATGACCTTGACGAAACCACCGGTGTCGTTGGCAGCCATGGCACGGCCAGAGGCTGCGAACGGGAAGGTGCCGACGTTAACTTCAACGCCTTCAGCTTTCAAGGCCTGCTCGGTTTTACCAACCCATGCGATTTCCGGGTGAGTATAAATAACCGAAGGAATAAGATCATAGTTCATCTGGGCCTTGTGGCCCTTGATGCGCTCGACGACCATGATGCCCTCTTCCGAGGCCTTGTGCGCCAGCATCATGCCGCGAACCACGTCGCCGATGGCGTAGACGCCCGGTACGGTGGTGGCGCAGTGATCGTCAACGTGCACGAAACCGCGCTCGTCCAGGGTCACGCCGCAGTCGGCAGCCAGCAGATCAGTGGTCACCGGACGGCGACCAACGGCTACGATCAGCTTGTCGAACGTGATGTTCTGTTCGCCGTTGGCATCGGTGTAGTTCACAACGACTTCGTCGCCGTTCACTTTGGAACCGGTTACGCGAGCGCCCAGCTTGATGTCCAGACCCTGCTTGGTCAGGGTTTTCAGCGCTTCCTTGGAAACAGCGGTGTCCGCTGCCATCAGGAAGGTGTCCAGGGCTTCCAGGACAGTCACTTCTGCACCCAGACGCGACCAGACCGAACCCAGTTCCAGACCGATCACGCCAGCGCCGATCACGCCCAGACGCTTGGGTACCGATTGGAATTCCAGGGCGCCGGTGGAGTCGACGATCACATTCTGGTCAACCGGAGCTGGCGGAATGTCGATCGGACGCGAACCTGGAGCCAGGATGACGTTTTCGGCTTCGATGACTTCAACCGAGCCGTCTGGCTTGGTGACTTCGACTTTCTTGCCGGCCAGCAGCTTGCCATGACCCTGGATGGAGGTCACACCGTTGGCTTTGAACAGGGTCGCAACGCCAGAGGTCAGGCCTTTGACGATGTTGGCTTTACGGCCGACCATCGCGGGCACGTCCATGGTCACGCCAGCGTGATTGATACCGTGGATCGCGAAACCGTCCTGGGCCTCGTGGAATTTCCACGAGCTGTCCAGCAGGGCCTTGGATGGAATGCAGCCGACGTTCAGGCAAGTACCGCCCAGAGCCAGTTTGCCTTCCTTGTCGGTGTACTTCTCGATGCAGGCAGTGGAGAGACCCAACTGCGCGGCCTTGATGGCAGCGACGTAACCGCCAGGGCCCGCACCGATCACTACTACGTCAAATTTCTGCGACATTCAAAAAATCCTCTTTAGCGAAAAGCTTCAAGCCGCGAGCGACAAGCCAGGCTGCGGGTTTTCCGACAGCCTGGGCTTGCAGCTCATGGCTGCTTCTATCAGATATCCAGCAACAGACGAGCCGGATCTTCCAGCAGGTTCTTGATGGTCACCAGGAAGGTCACAGCTTCTTTGCCATCGATCAGACGGTGATCGTAGGACAGTGCCAGGTACATCATCGGACGGATAACGACCTGACCGTTGATGGCCATAGGACGCTGGATGATGTTGTGCATGCCCAGGATGGCTGCTTGTGGCGGGTTGACGATCGGGGTCGACATCATCGAACCGAAAGTACCGCCGTTGGTGATGGTGAAAGTACCACCGGTCATTTCGTCCATCGACAGTTTGCCGTCGCGGGCTTTCTTGCCGAAGGTGGCGATGCCGCCTTCGATTTCAGCCAGGCTCATCAGTTCGGCGTTACGCAGGACCGGTACAACCAGGCCGCGATCGCTGGAAACTGCAACGCCGACGTCAGCGTAGCCGTGGTAAACGATGTCGCCGCCGTCGATCGAGGCGTTGACAGCCGGGAAGCGTTTCAGCGCTTCGGTGGCTGCTTTCACGAAGAACGACATGAAGCCCAGGCGTACGCCGTTGTGGGACTTCTCGAACAGATCCTTGTACTTCGAACGCAGCGCCATGACTTCGGTCATGTCGACTTCGTTGAAAGTGGTCAGCATCGCCATGTTCGACTGAGCTTCAACCAGACGCTTGGCCACGGTGGCGCGAACGCGGGTCATCGGTACGCGCTTCTCGATGCGGTCGCCAGCGGCGAACACAGGAGCAGCGGCAGCCGGAGCGGCAGCCTTGGCAGGTGCTGCAGCAGGAGCGGCTTTCTTGGCTTCGACAGCGGCAACCACGTCTTCCTTGGTTACACGACCGTCTTTGCCGGTGCCTTTGACGGACGCCAGGTTGATGCCGTTTTCTTCGGCCAGCTTGCGAGCGGCTGGAGCTGCGATAGCGTCTTCGTCAGCGCCGGCAGCTGGAGCTGCGGCAGCAGCGGCCGGAGCAGCAGCGGCAGCCGGAGCGGCAGCAGCAGCGCCGCCTTCAACGATGGAGCCGAGGACTTCGTCGGACAGAACGGTGTCGCCTTCGTTCTTGACGATTGCGCCCAGCACGCCGTCAGCGGTAGCCAGCACTTCCAGCACGACTTTGTCGGTTTCGATGTCGACGATCAGTTCGTCGCGCTTGACCGCGTCGCCCGGTTGTTTGTGCCAGGTGGCAACGGTGCCATCGGCAACCGATTCCGGGAAAGTGGGGGCTTTGATCTCGATAGCCATTATCTGTGGTTCCTTAAATTCGGTTTCAGGTGCGCGAAGGCGTTAAACAGTAAAGGCGTCTTGCAGCAGTTGTTCCTGCTGCTCGGCGTGCATCGATGCGTAACCGCATGCAGGTGCAGCAGAAGCCTCACGGCCCGCGTACTCGAGTACGAGAGACTTGTTGAGGTTGGCGACGCTGCGACGCAAGTGGTGTTGGCTGCAGTACCAGGCACCCTGGTTCATCGGCTCTTCCTGGCACCAGACGGCATGCTTGGCGTTGGTGTAAGGAGCCAGGACTTCTTTCAAGTCGTCCTCAGGGAACGGGTACAGCTGCTCGATACGCACGATGGCGATGTCGTCACGGCCTTCGGCACGGCGTTTTTCCAGCAGGTCGTAGTAGACCTTGCCGCTACACAGAACAACGCGCTCGACCTTTTTCGGGTCCAGGGCATCGATTTCCGGAATAACGGTCTGGAACGAACCTTCGGCCAGATCTTCCAGCGTCGAGATGGCCAGCTTGTGGCGCAGCAGCGACTTCGGAGTCAGGACTACCAGTGGCTTGCGCAGCGGGCGAATCACCTGACGGCGCAGCAAGTGGTAGATCTGAGCCGGCGTCGTCGGCATGCACACCTGAATGTTGTGCTCGGCGCACAGCTGCAGGTAACGCTCCAGACGAGCCGAGGAGTGCTCCGGACCCTGACCTTCATAACCGTGCGGCAGCAGCATGGTCAGACCGCACAGACGGCCCCACTTGTGCTCGCCACTGGTGATGAACTGGTCGATAACTACCTGGGCGCCGTTGGCGAAGTCGCCGAACTGGGCTTCCCAGATAACCAGGGCATTCGGCGTGGTGGTCGAGTAACCGTACTCGAACGCCAATACCGCTTCTTCGGACAGGAACGAGTCGTACAGGTCAAAACGCGGCTGACCGTCGTACAGGTTCTGCAGCGGGATGTAGGTACCCGCGTCTTTCTGGTTGTGCAGGACAGCATGGCGGTGCGAGAACGTACCGCGGCCGATGTCCTGGCCAGTCATGCGGATCGGGTGACCTTCGAACGCCAGGGTCGCGTACGCCATGGTTTCGGCGTAACCCCAGTTGATCGGCAGGCCGCCGGCTTGCATCTTCTGGCGGTCTTCGTAGATCTTGGCAACCTGGCGCTGAACCACGAAGCCTTCCGGGATCTCCAGCAGCTTGGCGGACAGCTCCTGCAAGGTCTTGAGGTCGAAGCGAGTGTCGTGACGCGCGGTCCAGGCGTGGCCCAGATATGGACGCCAGTCCACGAACAACTCTTTGTTCGGCTCCTTGACCAGGCTTTTCACCACGTGCAGACCGTTGTCCAGCGCGTTGCGGTATTCGTCGACTTTCGCCTGAACACGCTCTGCGTCCAGCACACCGCCCTGGGTCAGACGATCGGCATACAGCTCACGGGTGGTGCGCTGCTTGGTGATCTGCTGATACATCAGAGGCTGGGTGCCGCTTGGCTCGTCGGCCTCGTTGTGGCCGCGACGACGGTAGCAGACCAGGTCGATCACCACGTCACGCTTGAATTGCATGCGGTAGTCGATGGCCAGCTGGGTCACGAACAATACGGCTTCCGGATCATCACCATTCACATGGAGGATCGGCGCCTGGATCATTTTCGCAACGTCGGTCGCGTACTCGGTGGAACGCGAGTCCAGCGGGTTGCTGATGGTGAAACCGACCTGGTTGTTGATCACGATGTGCACGGTACCGCCGGTCTTGAAACCGCGGGTCTGCGACATCTGGAAGGTTTCCATGACCACGCCCTGACCTGCGAATGCAGCGTCACCGTGGATGGAGATCGGCAGAACCTTCTCGCCGGTCGGGTCGTTACGACGATCCTGACGGGCGCGAACCGAACCCTCGACCACCGGGGATACGATTTCCAGGTGGGACGGGTTGAACGCCATGGCCAGGTGAACTTCACCGCCGGTGGTCATCACGTTGGACGAGAAGCCCTGGTGGTATTTCACGTCACCGGAACCCAGCTCGACCTTCTTCTTGCCTTCGAACTCGTCGAACAGCTCGCGCGGGTTCTTGCCGAAGGTGTTGACCAGCACGTTCAGACGGCCACGGTGGGCCATGCCGATGACGATTTCCTTGGTGCCGTAGGAACCGGAACGCTGGATCAGCTCGTCGAGCATCGGAATCAGGCTCTCGCCGCCTTCCAGACCGAAACGCTTGGTGCCCGGGTATTTGGTGCCCAGGTATTTTTCCAGGCCTTCGCCGGCGGTCACGCGCTCGAGCAGGTGGCTCTTGATGTCGGCGGAGTACGTCGGACGACCGCGCACGCTTTCCAGACGCTGCTGGAACCACTGGCGCTGCTCGGAATCGGTGATATGCGTGAATTCAGCGCCGATGGTGCGGCAATATGTCTGCTGCAACGCTTCGTGAATTTCGCGTAGGCTCGCTTCCTCTTTGCCGATGAACAGGTCGCCGGCACGGAAGGTCGTATCAAGATCGGCATTGGTCAAGCCGTAATGATTGATCGACAGGTCTGCAGGTGCAGGACGCTGCCACAGCCCCAGCGGGTCAAGCTGGGCTGCCTGGTGGCCACGCATACGGTAGGCCTGGATCAATCGCAGCACTTCAACTTGCTTCTTCTCGTGCTCACTGCTCACGCTGCCGGCGGAAACCGGTTGGGCGCGGCGCTGGTTCTTTGCCAGCAAGACGAAATGATCGCGAATTGTGGAGTGCGAAACATCGGTGGCAGAGTTGCCGTCGGCAGGCAACTTCTGGAAGTAGGTGCGCCACTCTTCTGGCACAGCGTTAGGGTCGTGCAGGTAGAGCTCGTAAAGCTCTTCCACATAGGCAGCGTTACTACCGGATAGGTAGGCACTGTTCCACATGCGCTGCATCACGCTTTCTTGCATGCTTGGTCACCCTCGGTTAGGGGAACACCATCGGTGTCGACACCGAGCAAACTTGCAGAAGTCCGAATGCAGCGACCAAAACAAGCCACTAGGATCACACTGATAGTCCGGGTACCAGCCCGGATGCCCCTGCTTGTCTCATTTCTTCAAAATAAGAGCCGCAGCCTTTTAAGCTGCTGCTCAGGTTAAAACTACGGCGCCGGTTGAAGCCTGCGCCGCAGCATCTACGGGTACAGCGGTTCTACGGGTACAGCAGCTGAATCACACGCCGCTCGAGAGCAACATGTTACGGATGTGACCGATGGCCTTAGTCGGGTTCAGGCCTTTCGGACATACGTTGACGCAGTTCATGATCCCGCGGCAGCGGAATACGCTGAACGGGTCATCCAGCGAAGCCAGACGCTCGGACGTCTTGGTGTCACGGCTGTCTGCCAGGAAGCGGTACGCTTGCAGCAGGGCAGCTGGGCCCAGGAATTTGTCCGGGTTCCACCAGAAGGACGGGCAGGAAGTCGAGCAGCAAGCGCACAGGATGCACTCGTACAGACCGTCCAGCTTTTCACGCTCTTCAGGGGACTGCAGACGCTCGATGGCCGGAGCCGGCGTGTCGTTCTGCAGGTATGGCTTAACCTTCTCGTATTGCTTGTAGAAGATGCTCATATCGACGACCAGGTCACGGATAACCGGCAAACCTGGCAGAGGACGAACGATCAACTTGTTACCTTTTACGACAGCAGACAGCGGCGTGATGCACGCCAGACCGTTTTTGCCGTTGATGTTCATGCCGTCGGAACCGCAAACACCTTCACGGCAAGAGCGACGATAGGAGAAACCTTCGTCCTGCTCTTTGATCAGGGCCAGCACATCCAGCACCATCAGGTCCTTACCACCGGTATCGACCTGGAATTCCTGCATGAACGGCGCTGCGTCCTGATCAGGGTTGTAGCGATAAACACTGACTTGCAACATGGCGGTCACCCTTAATAAGTCCGGACTTTAGGTTCGAAAGTCGGAACAGTCTTCGGCGAGAAGTTCACGGCACGCTTGGTGACGCGCTTGTCACCCGGGAAGTACAGGGTGTGGCACAGCCAGTTTTCGTCGTCACGGTCTTCGAAGTCTTCACGGGCGTGAGCACCACGGGACTCCTTGCGAACTTCAGCGGCGATAGCGGTAGCTTCGGCCACTTCCAGCAGGTTTTGCAGTTCCAGCGCTTCGATACGTGCAGTGTTGAACGCCTGCGACTTATCGTTGATCTTCACGTTGGCGATACGGGTACGCAGCTCAGCCAGCTGAGCGATACCTTTCTGCATGTATTCGCCGGTACGGAATACACCGAAGTAGTTCTGCATGCAGCTTTGCAGCTCGCGACGCAGGGTAGCGACGTCTTCGCCGTCGGTACGGTTGTTCAGTGCGTTCAGGCGCGACAGGGCCGCTTCGATATCGGCTTCGGTGGCGTCATCGTATTCGATGCCGTCGGTCAGAGCCTTCTCCAGGTGCAGGCCGGCAGCGCGGCCGAATACCACCAGGTCGAGCAACGAGTTGCCGCCCAGACGGTTGGCGCCGTGTACCGATACGCAAGCCACTTCACCTACCGCGAACAGACCAGGAATGATCTTGTCCACGCCTTCGGCGTCCTGGGTGATCGCCTGGCCATGAATGTTGGTGGCAACGCCGCCCATCATATAGTGGCAAGTCGGAACAACCGGAACCGGAGCGACAACCGGGTCAACGTGCGCGAAAGTCTTCGACAGTTCGCAGATGCCTGGCAGACGGCTGTGCAGCACTTCCTCGCCCAGGTGGTCGAGCTTGAGCATCACGTGGTCGCCGTTCGGACCGCAACCGTTACCGGCGATGATCTCTTTAACCATCGAACGGGCAACAACGTCACGACCAGCAAGGTCCTTGGCGTTCGGAGCATAACGCTCCATGAAACGCTCGCCGTGCTTGTTGATCAGGTATCCACCTTCACCACGGCAACCTTCTGTAACCAATACACCAGCGCCGGCGATGCCGGTCGGGTGGAACTGCCACATTTCAATGTCTTGTACCGGCACACCGGCACGCAGCGCCATGCCAACGCCGTCACCGGTGTTGATCAGGGCGTTGGTGGTCGAAGCGTAGATACGGCCTGCACCGCCGGTCGCCAGCACGGTGGCTTTCGCGCGGATG
This sequence comes from Pseudomonas sp. Pseusp16, assembly GCF_047324915.1. NCBI lineage: Bacteria > Pseudomonadati > Pseudomonadota > Gammaproteobacteria > Pseudomonadales > Pseudomonadaceae > Pseudomonas > Pseudomonas sp. Pseusp16. The sequence goes on from NZ_CP168522.1 coordinate 3,348,935, forward strand.
TAGGTGGTTTCACCGGTTTCGATGCAGATCGCGATCACACCGACGAACTCGCCTTCGCCGTTCTTCACCAGATCGACAGCGTAGTACTCGTTCAGGAACACGGTACCGGCTTTCAGGTTGCCCTGATAAAGGGTGTGCAGCAGCGCGTGACCGGTACGGTCGGAAGCGGCGCAAGTACGGGCAGCCTGCCCGCCTTTACCGTAATCCTTCGACTGACCGCCGAATGGACGCTGGTAGATACGACCTTGCTCGGTACGCGAGAAAGGCATGCCCATGTGGTCCAGCTCGTAAACGGCAGCCGGGCCTTCCTGACACATGTATTCGATAGCGTCCTGGTCACCGATGTAGTCGGAACCCTTGACGGTATCGTACATGTGCCAGCGCCAGTCATCGTTCGGGTCGGCAGACGCGATTGCGCAGGTGATGCCGCCTTGAGCGGACACAGTGTGCGAGCGGGTCGGGAAAACCTTGGTGATCACGGCAGTCTTGTGACCGCCCTGTGCCAGTTGCAGCGCTGCGCGCATGCCGGCACCGCCACCACCAATAATGATGGCGTCGAAAGAAATCGTTGGAATGTTAGCCATGACTCAGATACCCCAGAGAATCTGCACACCCCAGACGAAGTAAGCGAACATCGCAACGCCGCATACTGCCTGGAAAAGGAAACGCACAGCCGTCGCGGACTTGCCCAGCGCCATTGGCGTCAGGTAGTCGGTCGCGATGGTCCACATGCCGACCCAGGCGTGAGCGCCGAGGGCAACAAGGGCCAGGAGGCTGAAGATACGCATCCCGTTATGGGCGAACAGTTCATGCCACTGGGCGTACTCGAGGCCAGGATGGGCCACGATGTATCCGATCAGGAAGATGAAGTAAGCCGCGAGAACGACCGCAGAAACGCGCTGCGCCATCCAGTCATAGAGGCCCGAACGCGACAGGTTCGTGACGTTAGTTACCATATCCAAACTCCTGCCAGAACGATTACCACCACGGAAACGGCGATAACGATTTTCGAGCCCAGCTTGCCGCCTTCCAGCGTCTCACCGATGCCCATGTCCATGATCAAATGGCGCACACCGGCTACCAGGTGATACAGCAGAGCGGACAGGATGCCCCAAATCACTAGCTTGGCTAGCGGACTGGTCAGACACGCTTTCACCTGACCGAAGCCTTCCTCGGAGCTCAGCGACTTGTCCCATGCGTAAAGCATGATGGCAAGGCACACGAAGAGGATGACACCGGAAATACGGTGAAGAATGGACGTGTAAGCAGTGACTGGGAGTTTGATGGTCCTTAGGTCTAGGTTTACAGGTCGTTGGCTTTTCACGGCTTTTTTTTCACACTGAAGAGCCCCTAACAATCAGGGCAAAGTTGTTGGGGAGTGCACTGGTCAGGTAACCACCACCCAGGGATGCGACCCCCAATGAAAGCAAGCCCAAAAGCCCTTGGCGGTCGGTGGCCGAGTATAGACAGTTAGGCTACTAATGACAACGCAAACACCTAACCCAAACAGCGGATTGCGCAACTGACATAAAAGGCGTAAATGGCAGTCAATTTCGAGGAAAAAGTCCGGTTAAAGCCTTCTGGAGCAAGACTTTAGGCAAATTGACATTCGAATTTATCTCACTATAGTGGTGCGGGCCCTGCGTGGGGGGTCTGTCTGATGATTTCAAGCATAAATAGGAGGCCACATGGCTGACAAAAAAGCGCAGTTGATCATCGAGGGCGCAGCCCCCGTCGAGCTGCCCATTTTAACCGGCACCGTTGGTCCCGATGTTATCGATGTTCGGGGCCTGACGGCCACGGGCCGTTTCACCTTTGACCCAGGCTTCATGTCGACCGCCTCGTGCGAGTCGAAGATCACCTATATCGACGGCGACAACGGCATTCTGCTGCACCGCGGCTACCCGATCGAACAGCTGGCTGAAAAGTCGGACTACCTGGAAACCTGCTATCTGCTGCTCAACGGCGAACTGCCGACCGCAGAACAGAAGGCCCAGTTCGTCAGCACCGTGAAGAACCACACCATGGTTCACGAGCAGCTGAAGACCTTCTTCAACGGCTTCCGTCGCGACGCCCACCCGATGGCCGTCATGTGCGGCGTAGTCGGCGCCCTCTCGGCGTTCTACCACGACTCCCTGGACATCAATAACCCGCAGCATCGCGAAATTTCCGCGATCCGCCTGGTTGCCAAGATGCCGACCCTGGCCGCGATGGTTTACAAGTACTCCATGGGCCAACCCATGATGTACCCGCGCAACGACCTGTCGTACGCGGAAAACTTCCTGCACATGATGTTCAACACCCCGTGCGAGATCAAACCGATCAGCCCGGTGCTCGCCAAGGCCATGGACCGGATCTTCATCCTCCATGCCGACCACGAGCAGAACGCCTCGACGTCCACCGTGCGTCTGGCGGGCTCCTCGGGCGCCAACCCGTTCGCCTGTATCGCCGCCGGTATCGCTGCACTGTGGGGCCCTGCCCACGGCGGTGCAAACGAAGCCGTACTGACCATGCTCGATGAAATCGGCGATGTTTCCAACATCGACAAGTTCATCGCCAAGGCCAAGGACAAGAACGATCCGTTCAAACTGATGGGCTTCGGTCACCGCGTTTACAAAAACCGCGACCCGCGCGCCACCGTCATGAAGCAGACCTGCGACGAAGTGTTGAAGGAACTGGGCATCCAGAACGATCCGCAACTCGAACTGGCCATGCGCCTGGAAGAGATCGCCCTGACCGACCCGTACTTCATCGAGCGCTCGCTGTACCCGAACGTCGACTTCTACTCGGGGATCATCCTCAAGGCGATCGGCATTCCAACCAGCATGTTCACCGTGATCTTCGCCCTGGCGCGGACCGTCGGCTGGATCTCCCACTGGAAAGAAATGCTCTCCAGCCCGTACAAGATTGGCCGTCCGCGCCAGTTGTACACCGGCTACGAGTCGCGTGATATCACCAAGCTGGAAGACCGCAAGTAAGAGTTGTCTTGCTGTAGCGTGTTGAGTTGTACCGGGAACGGCCTCTTATATAGAGGCCGTTTTTGTTTTCCTTTTTTAATTGTGTACATATCCGTTTCTTTGGCCGCGGCCACTTACGGTTCCGCCCTTACGGCGGGTTACTTGGAAAAGCGGAGCGCCGCCCGGCCCCAAGTAACCAAGGGCTCTTGCCCCTGACGTTCGGTGCCTCGCCAAGGCTCGGCATTCCCTCGCTCCGGTCCTGCTCCGTGGGCCCGCCGCGATCGGCCATCCATGGCCGTACGCGGCTAACCCGGCATCCATGCCGGGTTGCCCACTGCGCAGAACCGGAACGAAGCCTCTCGAGGGGGCAAGAAGATCAAAAGCAAAAGCAAAAGCGAAGCGGCCTGCTGGCCGGCCTGATCTAACGTGACCGCCCCCCTGTAGGAGCGAGCTTGCTCGCGAAAAACGCCGGGACACCGCGGGGATTCAGACAGCCCTCGTCATCGTTGACGTCCATCGCGAGCAAGCTCGCTCCTACAGGGCCGAGCGTTAGCTCGCCTGCCGCTCTTGATCTTGATCCACCCGCCCCCTCGGCAGGCTGAGTGGAGGTGTTCATCCGGGGAATGGCGCGCAGCGCCGTGCGGCGCAGACGCACACATTGCAGGGAGGTGCAGCGAAGCAAACCGTAGAGCAATGCCCCCGGATGAATGCCGGAGCGAAGGAACCCCGAGCCCTGGCGAGGGGCCGGACGTTCGGGGCGAGCGCTTTTTTTGCTTACTTTTTTTAAGGCGCTTGTTAAAAAAAGTGAGTCGCCGTAAGGGCGAAACCCTAAGTCGCCGTTACCGCAGCAACGGATATACACACCAAAAAAATTCCGGTCGATTATCGCCCAACAAAAATGCCCCGATCTCTCGACCGGGGCATTGGATGTCAGTGCAACTTATATATAAAACATTGAAGCCTTAGTGCGAAACCGCCCCACTCGCCCCCAACCCGGTCTGCGAACGAACAAACTGCGGGAAGAACAACGCCCGCTCATTGTCAGCCGCAGTGGACTTGTCGGTAACCGAGAAGAACCAGATCCCGACAAAGGCAATCATCATCGAGAACAACGCCGGATACTCATACGGGAAGATGGCTTTCTCATGATGCAGGATCTGCACCCAGATGGTTGGGCCAAGGATCATCAGGCCTACCGCACTGATCAGCCCCATCCAGCCACCGATCATCGCACCGCGAGTGGTCAGCTTTTTCCAGTACATCGAAAGCAGCAGCACCGGGAAGTTGCAGCTCGCCGCGATGGAGAACGCCAGGCCCACCATGAACGCGATGTTCTGGCTTTCGAACAGAATGCCCAGAACAATGGCCAGCACACCCAGGGCAACGGTGGTGATCTTCGAAATACGAATCTCATCCTTCTCGTTGGCCTTGCCCTTCTTGATCACGCTGGCATACAGGTCGTGGGACACCGCCGAAGCACCGGCCAGGGTCAGGCCGGCAACGACCGCCAGAATGGTCGCGAACGCCACCGCCGAGATGAAGCCCAGGAAAATGCTGCCACCGACCGCATTGGCCAGGTGTACCGCCGCCATGTTGTTACCACCGAGCAACGCGCCGGCCGCGTCTTTGAAGGCCGGGTTGGTGCTGACCAGCAGGATCGCGCCGAAACCGATGATGAAGGTCAGGATGTAGAAGTAGCCAATGAAGCCGGTTGCGTACAGCACGCTCTTGCGAGCTTCCTTTGCGTCACTCACGGTGAAGAAGCGCATCAGGATATGCGGCAGACCCGCGGTACCGAACATCAGTGCCAGGCCGAGGGAGAACGCCGAAACCGGATCCTTCACCAGACCGCCCGGACTCATGATCGCCTCACCTTTAGGGTGAACCTTGATCGCCTCGGAAAACAGGATGTTGAAGTCGAAGTTGACGTGCTTCATCACCATCAGCGCCATGAAGGAAGCGCCGGACAACAGCAGGACAGCCTTGATGATTTGTACCCAGGTGGTCGCCAGCATGCCGCCGAACAACACGTAAAGGCACATCAGCACACCCACCAGGATCACCGCGACGTGATAGTCGAGGCCGAACAGCAACTGGATCAGCTTGCCGGCACCGACCATCTGGGCGATCAGGTAGAACGCCACCACCACCAGCGAACCGCAGGCGGACAGTGTGCGGATCTGGGTTTGCCCCAGGCGATAGGACGCCACGTCGGCAAAAGTGTACTTGCCCAGGTTGCGCAGGCGCTCGGCGATCAGGAACAGAATGATCGGCCAGCCCACCAGGAAGCCGATCGAATAGATCAGCCCGTCATAGCCGGAAGCGAACACCAACGCGGAAATCCCCAGGAACGAGGCGGCCGACATGTAGTCGCCGGCAATCGCCAGACCGTTCTGGAACCCGGTGATCTTGCCACCCGCCGCATAGTAGTCGGCAGCCGACTTGTTGCGCTTGGAGGCCCAGTAGGTAATGCACAGGGTGGCCCCCACGAACACAACGAACATCAGGATCGCAGCGACGTTGAGAGGTTGTTTATGCACTTCACCGGTCAGGGCGTCAGCCGCCCAGGCGCCCGGTGCAAAAGCCGCGATGCTCAATAGAGCCAGTAGACGCCGGATCATTGCTGAGCCTCCTTGAGAATCGCATTGTTCAGGTCGTCAAACTCGCCATTGGCACGTCGTACGTAGATGCCGGTCAGGACGAAGGCCGAAACAATCAGCCCGACGCCGATCGGTATGCCCCAGGTAATCGAAGACTCGGGACTGATTTTCGTCCCCAGCACTTGCGGCCCGTAAGCGATCAAAAGGATGAATGCGGAGTAAAGCCCTAGCATGACCGCCGAAAGAATCCAGGCGAATCGTTCCCTCTTGCTAACCAGCTCCTTGAAGCGCGGGCTGTTTTGAATCGAGAGGTAAATGCTGTCGTTCATTGTTTTTATCCTCGCAGCACAGATTTAGTTGGAACGGTATCCACTCTATGCGGCTGCGGGGCAGGTTCCAGACGACCTTAGTCTTAGAACCACATGGCGTTTTCGCCATTTATCAGCACGCCACAAATCAATGTGGGAGCGGGCTTGCTCGCGAAAGCCGCATGTCGGTCAACCTCTCAGTCAACTGACAGTCAGTATTCGCGAGCAAGCCCGCTCCCACAGGGAAAAGCAGCTTAGACGCTTGATCGAAGTTTATTTAGTCCAGTCAGCAACACGCTCTGGGTGTTTGGCAATCCAATCCTTCGCGGCGGCATCAGGCTTGGCACCGTCCTGAATCGCCAGCATGACCTGACCGATTTCGTCCTTGGATTCCCACTGGAAGTTCTTCAGGAACTTGGCCACTTCCGGTGCCTTGGCCTCCAGGCCTTTGCTGCCGATGCTGTTCACGGTTTCAGCCGCGCCGTACACGCCTTTCGGGTCTTCGAGGAAGCGCAGTTTCCACTTGGCGAACATCCAGTGCGGCACCCAACCGGTCACGGCGATGGATTCGTTTTTCTTCTCGGCACGGGTCAACTCGGCGATCATGCCGGCGCCGGAACTGGCTTTGTTTTGATACCCGGTCAAGTCATAGTCCTTGATGGCCTGATCGGTCTTGATCATCACACCTGAACCTGCGTCGATGCCGACGATGCGTTTCTTGAAGCTGTCGTCGGTTTTCAGGTCCTCGATGGACTTGGCCTTAACGTACTCCGGCACGATCAGGCCAATTTTCGCGTCCTTGAAGTTCGGGCCGTAATCGACGACCTGATCCTTGTTCTTCGCCCAGTATTCGCCGTGGGTCACCGGCAGCCAGGCCGACAGCATGGCGTCGAGTTTGCCGGTGGCCACGCCCTGCCACATGATCCCGGTAGCGACCGCTTGCAGCTTCACGTCGTAGCCGAGTTTCTGTCTGATCACTTCTGCCGCCACGTTGGTCGTGGCGACACTGTCCGACCAGCCGTCGACATAACCCAAAGTCACTTCCTTACCGGCGGCACTGGCCGCGGTAGCGCTGATCGCCAGCACCAAAGCGGCACCTGCGCCCAAGAGTCGTCGCATCTTCATCGTTACTTCCCCGAAAGTGCTGCGCTCGACGGATGCCGAGTCGCTTAAACGTATTGTTATGGTGCACAGCGCCCCCATCACGCCTACCGCAAACTCGTTGGAACATCAGCGGAGTACTGACGCCTTCGATAATCAACCTGACGCTCATCGCGACCTGCTCTGCCAGCGACCTCAATCCATCGAGAAACGACATCAGAAAGCCATTAACCTTTAACGCGACCTACGCACCGGAGGCTCCGCCCGAACTTTGCATGTCAAAATCATGCAGGCCACCAAGCACGCGGTAAATGCAGGTAACATGCGCCGCTTTGTTCCCACACGGCCTGACCATGTCCGCGACATCACGCTTTCCTTTTCCTGCTTATCTATTCGCCTGCCTGCTGGGGCTTTTTGCCCTCGGTGGTTTCTGGTACGGCATTGGCAAACCGGTGATCCTGCCGGATGTCGCCAGCGCGACGCACAAGCTGCAATGCGCCTCCTACACCCCGTTCGACAAAGACCAATCGCCGTTCGACGTGCCATTCAACTTGCGCCCCGAGCGCATGGATGCCGACCTCGCGCTGCTGTCCAAAAGCTTCGAATGCATCCGCACCTACTCCATGACCGGCCTCGAAGCCCTGCCGGATCTGGCGCGCAAGCATGGCTTGAAGCTGATGATCGGCGCCTGGGTCAACAGCAACCCGGTGGACACGGAAAAAGAAGTCGACCTGCTGATCGCCTCGGCCAACGCCAACGCGGATGTGGTGAGCGCGGTGATCGTCGGCAACGAAACCCTGTTGCGCAAGGAAGTCACCGGCGCGCAATTGGCGAAGCTGATCAACAAGGTCAAAAGCCACGTCAAACAGCCTGTCACCTATGCCGACGTCTGGGAGTTCTGGCTCAAGCACCCGGAAATCGCCCCCGCCGTGGACTTCCTGACCATCCATTTGCTGCCGTATTGGGAAGATGATCCATCGAACATCGACGCAGCCCTTCAACATGTGGCCGAAGTACGCCAGGTGTTCGGCAACAAGTTCGCGCCCAAGGATGTACTGATCGGCGAAACCGGCTGGCCAAGCGAAGGTCGCCAGCGTGAAACGGCCCTGCCGAGCCGGGTCAACGAAGCCAGGTTCATTCGTGGTTTTGTCGCCATGGCCGAGCAACAGGGCTGGCACTACAACCTGATCGAAGCCTTCGACCAGCCGTGGAAACGTGCCAGTGAAGGTGCGGTCGGGGGTTACTGGGGATTGTTCGATGCCGATCGCCAGGACAAGGGCGTGCTGGCCGGGCCAGTGACAAACGTACCGTACTGGTCGCAATGGCTGTCGGTTGGCGGATTGATCTTCATCGGCACGCTGCTGCTTGGCGGCCGGGTTCGCACGACGCGCTCGGCGCTGGTGCTGCCCCTGCTCGGCGCATTGGCGGGGTGCTCGATTGGCGCCTGGGGTGACCTGGCACGGGTTACCACGCGCTTTACCAGTGAGTGGTTGTGGGTCGCATTGCTGACTGCCCTGAATCTGCTCGCGCTGGCCCATGCCGCGCTGACTTTGAGCCCTCGCAGCGGTTGGCGCGGGCGGGCTTTCGACTTGCTCGAACGCCGTGCTGGCTGGCTGGTGGCAACGGCAGGTTTCGCGGCAGCCGTGATGATGCTGGAACTGGTGTTCGACCCGCGCTACCGCAGTTTCCCGAGCGTCGCGTTCATCGTGCCGGCGCTGGTTTATCTGTGCCGCCCGGTGAATGTGCCGCGCCGCGAGATCGCGTTGCTGACCTTTATCATCGGTGCCGGCATTGCGCCGCAGTTGTTCCATGAAGGCTTGCAGAATCAGCAGGCCTGGGGCTGGGCGCTGGCGAGTGTGTTGATGGTGGCGGCGTTGTGGCGTTGCTTGCGGGTTCGCAAGGTTTGACTCTTTAGCGACTTGACCGGCCTCTTCGCGAGCAAGCCCGCTCCCACAAAGTCCTTCAGAGAACATAAGTTTTGTGTTCGACAACGATCAAGTGTGGGAGCGGGCTTGCTCGCGAAGGCTGACGGTCAGGCGCCGCGAGACTCCCTGACCAACCGCAACCCCGCAATCACCACCGCAAACACCGCCAGCGTCGTGTTGTACAGGGCCAGTGCCGGAAACCCGAACACCAGCGCCAGCACCGCCAGCCACCAGCCTGCCCGCCCCGGCACGACAAAGCCGATGATCGCCGCGCCCAGCGCAGCCCAGCCCAGAACCCCGAAGTGGATCATCAGCCCCAGGCTGGAACGCACCTGGCACTCCCAGCGGCTTGCCTCATCCACGCAAATGCCGACCCATTGCGCATCCTCCATGAAGCCATAACGCGCGCCATAACTGGCGGCCAGCCATAGCGGCAGCAACACAAGCAGCAAAATCACGGGCAAACGGCGGGACATGTAACACTCCAAAAGGCGAAAAACGGCGGCCAGCTTAATCGCACGACAGCCTTGCGCAAGCATTAACAACTGTTAACTGGGCATTCAATCGCTGCAAAGTGTATCGTCCAGCTACTATTACGTCGAAATCAGGCCTGTTTGGTGCCGATGCGTGGCACTTTGGCGCAAATCCAGCGGTCATAGCCTGCGAAACTCATTCGGCACCTTCCTCTAAGGGATATAGTCATGCTCCGTTCCTTGCGCTTCGCCGCCCTGTTTGGCGGCCTTATATTGAGTGCGTCCGCACTGGCGGTCGACATTGACGTCGCCAGTTATGGCTACCCCCTGACCAATCCGTTCGAGGCGACCATCGCGACCACGCCGCCGGACCTGCGTCCGGAGCTGCCCCTGGACGGTGACATCGATCAGGCGGTGCGCAGCGTCACCTTGCGTCCGGAACGGGAATTCGATTTGCCGGATAATTTCTGGGCGGTCAAGAAACTCGACTACCGCATTGCCACGCAGGATCACGCCGCGCCGCTGATTTTCCTGATCGCCGGCACCGGTGCACGCTATGACAGCAGCCTGAACGAATACCTGAAGAAGCTCTATTACAAAGCCGGCTACCACGTGGTGCAGCTGTCATCGCCCACCAGCTATGACTTCATGAGTGCCGCATCGCGCTTCGCCACGCCGGGCATTTCCAAGGAAGACGCTGAAGACATGTACCGGGTGATGCAGGCCGTGCGGGCACAGAACCCGAAAGTGCCGGTCACCGATTACTACCTGACCGGGTACAGCCTGGGTGCACTGGATGCCGCTTTCGTTTCGCACCTGGATGAAACCCGCCGCAGCTTCAACTTCAAGAAAGTCCTGCTGCTCAACCCGCCGGTCAACCTCTATACCTCGATCACCAACCTCGACAAGCTGGTCCAGACCGAGGTCAAGGGCATCAACAACAGCACCACATTCTATGAACTGGTGCTGAACAAACTGACCCGCTACTTCCAGCAAAAGGGCTACATCGACCTCAACGACGCTCTGGTCTACGACTTCCAGCAGTCCAAACAGCAGCTGAGCAACGAACAGATGGCCATGCTGATCGGCACTTCGTTCCGCTTTTCGGCGGCCGACATTGCCTTCACTTCGGACCTGATCAACCGCCGCGGCCTGATCACCCCACCCAAGTTCCCGATCACCGAGGGCACCAGCCTCACGCCATTCCTCAAGCGTGCATTGCAATGCGACTTCGACTGCTACATCACCGAACAGGTCATCCCGATGTGGCGCGCCCGTACCGACGGCGGCAGCCTGCTGCAACTGATTGACCAGGTAAGCCTGTATGCACTGAAGGACTATCTGCACGAAAGCCCGAAAATCGCCGTCATGCACAACGCCGATGACGTGATCCTCGGCCCTGGCGACCTGGGCTTCCTGCGCAGGACCTTCGGTGATCGCCTGACTGTTTACCCGCACGGTGGCCACTGCGGCAACATTAACTACCGCGTCAACAGCGACGCCATGCTGGAGTTCTTCCGTGGCTAAATATCTCCTGCTGTTCGCAGCGTTACTCTGTGCAGGCGTCGCCAATGCCGACAACAGCAAAGCCAACGCTCCCGTGGTCGTCGACAGTGACGGTTTCAAGGAACCGTTGAGCAAACTCAAGTTCAACCCGGGCCTGGATCAGCGCGAGTTCGAACGTTCGACGCTCAGCGCACTGGCTGTCTACGATCCACTGGAAGAGTGGAACCGGCGCGTGTATCACTTCAACTACCGCTTCGACCAATGGGTGTTCATGCCGGTGGTCAATGGTTACCGCTACGTCACCCCGAGTTTCCTGCGTACCGGTGTCAGCAACTTCTTCAACAACCTGGGCGACGTACCCAACTTGTTGAACAGCCTGCTGCAACTCAAGGGCCAGCGTTCACTGGAAACCACCGGGCGACTGCTGCTCAACACCACCATCGGCATCGCCGGCCTGTGGGACCCGGCCACCGCCATGGGCCTGCCGCGTCAAAGCGAAGACTTCGGCCAGACACTGGGCTTCTACGGCGTGCCGGGCGGCGCTTATTTCGTCCTGCCGATCCTCGGTCCGTCGAACCTGCGTGATACCAGTGGCCTGGTGGTGGATTACACGGCCGAGAGTGCGATCAACTTCCTCAACGTCGCCGAGGTCAGCTCCAACCATCCGGAAGTCTGGATCCTGCGCGGCATCGACAAGCGCCACCAGACCAGCTTCCGCTATGGCCAGATGAACTCGCCGTTCGAGTACGAGAAAGTGCGTTACGTATACACCGAAGCGCGCAAGTTGCAGATCGCCGAGTAACCCCCCAAAAAAAGCACTGTGGGAGCGGGCTTGCTCGCGAAGACGGAGTGTCAGTCGACATCAACATTGACTGACAGACCGCTTTCGCGAGCAAGTCGGATCGCCGCACCGCCGCTCCCACATTTGTTTGGTGTTGGCTTTAGCCTTTGAGCGTTTTCCAGATTTTGCCGGCAGCCATGACCCCAACCAGCACCACCGCACCCGCCACAATCCCCGCTACCCCATTGAGCAACGTCGGCACGATAAACCCGGCACCGCCTGCCCCTGTGCTGACACTTTCAATCCAGTGATGCACCACCGGCACGCCGTGGGTCAGGATGCCGCCGCCTACCAGGAACATCGCCGCAGTGCCAATCACCGACAGGCTTTTCATCATGTACGGCGCAGCGCGCAGAATGGCGTCACCGATGCTCCTGGCCATCTGACCAGGCTTGCGGGTCAGCCACAGCCCCAGGTCATCGAGTTTGACGATGCCCGCTACCAACCCGTAGACACCGACAGTCATGACGATGGCGATCCCCGAGAGCACGATGACTTGCTGGCTCAGCGCCGACTCGGCCACGACGCCGAGGGTGATGGCGATGATTTCGGCCGAGAGAATGAAGTCGGTACGGATCGCGCCCTTGATCTTGTCCTTTTCAAACGCCACCAGATCCACCGCCGGGTCTGCCACCGCCTCGACCAATTCGGCATGTTCAGCCTGATCTTCAGCCTTGCTGTGCAGGAACTTGTGGGCGAGTTTTTCAAACCCCTCGAAGCACAAATAAGCACCACCGAGCATCAACAGCGGCGTGACCAGCCACGGAATGAACGCACTGATGGCCAGCGCCGACGGCACCAGGATCAATTTATTGATGAACGAACCCTTGGCGACCGCCCAGACCACCGGGATTTCCCGCTCGGCCCGCACGCCGCTGACTTGCTGGGCGTTGAGTGCCAGGTCGTCACCGAGTACGCCAGCGGTTTTCTTGGCGGCCATTTTGGTCATCAATGACACGTCGTCCAGCACGGCCGCGATGTCGTCGATCAGCACCAGCAAACTGCTTCCTGCCATGAATCGGGTTTCCTTCTGCAATGAATGCGCAGCAGCATAGCGCGGCAGCGCGGGCTGCGGTGCATTCTTGAGCGCCGCGCGAGGCCGGTGATACCATGCGCAACCGCCAGAACAGGCAAGGAATCACCCGGGTTATGAGCACTATCCGCGAGCGCAACAAACAACTGATCCTGCGTGCCGCCAGTGAGGAGTTTGCCGACAAAGGCTTCGCTGCGACCAAAACCAGTGACATCGCAGCCAAGGCGGGATTGCCCAAGCCCAACGTCTACTACTACTTCAAATCCAAGGAAAACCTCTACCGCGAGGTTCTGGAAAGTATCATCGAGCCAATCCTGCAGGCTTCGACACCGTTCAATCCGGAGGGCGAACCCGGTGAAGTGCTCAGCGGCTACATTCGCTCGAAAATCCGCATCTCCCGCGACCTGCCTTTCGCCTCCAAGGTGTTCGCCAGCGAAATCATGCACGGTGCCCCCCACCTGAGCAGCGATCTGGTCGAACAGCTCAATGGCCAGGCCAAACACAACATCGAGTGCATCCAGACCTGGATCGACCGCGGACAAATCGCCCCCATCGACCCCAACCACCTGATGTTCAGCATCTGGGCCGCGACCCAGACCTACGCCGACTTCGACTGGCAGATCACCGCCATCACCGGCAAGGCCAGGCTGGATGAAGAGGATTACGAAGCGGCAGCGCAGACGATTATCCGGTTGGTGCTCAAGGGGTGTGAGCCCGAGCGGTAGACCGCGGCGCGCGCCTTCGCGAGCAAGCCCGCTCCCACAGGGGATTGGTGGGCGCTGAAGATCCGGTGTGGGAGCGGGCTTGCTCGCGAATGGCGACAACTCGGTTTTAGATCAAACCCAAATCGCATCCCACAACGGATCGTCGCCAAGCTTCTCGACCAGTCCTGCCCGCAATGGGTTAGCCACAACATATCGAGCCAGCTTCACAAGATCTTCTTCTTTTCTTAAGGCATGGTCATGGAAACCTTGCTGCCAGAGGCTACCTGTTCTGCCAGTAGCCGCATTGATTGCTCGGGCACTCAAGGATTTGGTTTGGCACATCAGCTGTCCCAATGAGCCTTTGTTCAACTGAATCAACCAATGAAAATGATCGGGCATGACTACCCAGGCCAAGGAATCGGCGAAGCCATCATTCTGTGCTTGCCTGAATTGATGGACCACCAAGCGACCCAAGGCGTAATCCCTGAAAACAGGTTCTCGCTTCAGGGTATTGGCAGTCAGTAGATAGATGCGGTATTGCTCGGTGTACCGGCCGATGCGCAGGCGGTGTGAAGCTGACAGCTCAGGCATTCCCTTGCCCTCTCTCATGATGAAATCTGGGAAAGGCTAGATCAGCGACTGCAAAATCGCGGCGTAGACTTTTGGCTGGATGTGTCCGGTACATAGCCTTCGCGAGCAAGCCCGCTCCCACAGTGGATTTCGGCATCCGGACATTTTGTGTCTAACAACGGTCCAGTGTGGGAGCGGGCTTGCTCGCGAAAGCGCTAGTTCAGCCAGTGAGATTTAAGCCGCCACCCCCGCATCCGCCACCAGCCCCAACGCCTCGATCGCATTGATCGCACACTGCTCGTCAACATCCGACAGATCCCCGCTGATCCCCACCGCTCCCAGCACATTCCCGTCCTGATCCCGAACCAGTACACCACCCGGTGCCGGCACGACGCTGCCCTGCCCCAGGCTGTTCAACGCGGCGATAAACGCCGGGCGTTGCTGGGCGTCCAGCGCCAGCAGGCGTGACCCTTTGCCCAGCGCAATGGCGCCCCAGGCTTTGCCGATGGCGACGTGCGGGCGCAACAGGCTGGCGCCGTCTTCGCGCTGCAGGGTGATCAGATGCCCCCCGGCATCCAGTACCGCAATGGTCAGGGGCGCTGCCGAGATGGCCCGCCCTGCACTGATGGCCTCGTTGACCAGGTTGACTGCGACTTTCAAGGTTAAAGCGCTCATGGTGCCGTCCTCATTTTGTTTTTCGGAAAGTCGTTGGGCTGCGCCGTTGTGCCGCAGCTCGATGCAACAAATAGAACACAATGAATTATTTTTTTGTATACAATAATTATCGAAAGGCGCCACATGCGACGAAAAGCCACAGTAGATTGGGCTTCCGACGAATGAAACGAGCGCTTGAGAAAATGGATTGACCTGCGCCGTCCGCCGTGAATACACTCTGCGCAAAGCCACTTGTATACAATTACAAAACGTAAAGAGGCACAAAACCATGAGCAAAATGAGAGCAATCGAAGCCGCCGTTCTGGTGATGCGCCGTGAAGGGGTCGATACCGCTTTTGGCATCCCGGGTGCCGCCATCAACCCGTTGTACTCCGCCCTGCAAAAGGTCGGCGGCATCGATCACGTACTCGCTCGCCACGTTGAAGGTGCCTCGCACATGGCCGAGGGCTACACCCGCACCAAGGCTGGCAACATCGGTGTGTGCATCGGCACTTCCGGCCCTGCCGGCACCGACATGGTCACCGGGCTCTACAGCGCCTCGGCCGACTCGATCCCGATCCTCTGCATTACCGGCCAGGCACCCCGCGCCCGTATGCACAAGGAAGACTTCCAGGCTGTCGACATCACCAGCATCGTCAAGCCGGTAACCAAGTGGGCAACCACCGTTCTGGAGCCGGGCCAGGTGCCTTACGCGTTCCAGAAAGCCTTCTACGAAATGCGCTCCGGCCGTCCAGGCCCGGTGCTGATCGACCTGCCGTTCGACGTGCAGATGGCTGAAATCGAATTCGACATCGACGCTTACCAGCCACTGCCGCTGGCCAAGCCGACCGCTAGCCGCGTTCAAGTCGAAAAGGCTCTGGCCTTGCTGGATCAGGCTGAACGCCCATTGCTGGTGGCCGGTGGCGGCATCATCAATGCCGACGCCAGCGATCTGTTGGTGGAGTTCGCCGAGCTGACCGGTATTCCGGTTATCCCGACCCTGATGGGCTGGGGCACCATCCCGGACGATCACCCGCTGATGGTGGGCATGGTTGGCTTGCAGACCTCGCACCGCTACGGCAACGCGACCATGCTGAAGTCGGACGTGGTGCTGGGCATCGGTAACCGTTGGGCCAACCGTCACACCGGTTCGGTCGACGTGTACACCGAAGGCCGCAAGTTCATTCACGTCGACATCGAAGGCACTCAGATCGGCCGCGTGTTCACCCCGGACCTGGGCATCGTGTCCGACGCCGCTGCCGCGCTGACCGTGTTCATCGAAGTCGCTCGCGAATGGCAAGCCGCCGGCAAACTGAAGAACCGCAGCGCCTGGCTGCAAGACTGCCAGCATCGTAAAGCCAGCCTGCAGCGCAAGACTCACTTCGACAACGTGCCGGTCAAGCCGCAACGCGTTTACGAAGAAATGAACCAGGTGTTCGGCAAAGACACCTGCTACGTCAGCACCATCGGTCTGTCGCAGATTGCCGGCGCGCAGTTCCTGCACGTCTACAAGCCGCGCCACTGGATCAACTGCGGTCAGGCAGGCCCGTTGGGCTGGACCATTCCGGCAGCGCTGGGCGTGGTCAAGGCTGATCCGAACCGTAAAGTCGTGGCCCTGTCGGGGGACTATGACTTCCAGTTCATGATCGAAGAACTGGCGGTCGGCGCTCAGTTCAAACTGCCTTACATCCACGTCGTGGTGAACAACTCGTACCTGGGCCTGATCCGTCAGGCACAACGCGGTTTCGACATGGACTACTGCGTGCAGCTGTCCTTCGACAACCTCAACGCCCCGGAGCTCAACGGTTACGGTGTCGACCACGTCGCGGTGGCCGAAGGCCTCGGCTGCAAGGCGCTGCGTGTGTTCGAACCGGCTCAGATCCAGCCTGCCCTGCGCAAGGCTCAGGAACTGATCGAAGAGTTCAAGGTTCCAGTGATCGTCGAGATCATTCTGGAGCGCGTGACCAACATTTCCATGGGTACCGAGATCAACGCCGTCAACGAATTCGAAGACCTGGCGCTGGTCGGCGACGACGCACCGACTGCGATTTCGTTGCTTGATTGATAGCTGACCGCTCCTACTGTGGGAGCGGGCTTGCTCGCGAAGAGGGACTGTCAGTCGACAACAATGCTGACTGAACCACCGCCTTCGCGAGCAAGCCCGCTCCCACAGGGGACCTCAAACACATACGGGAGACCACCATGCCGCGTTTCGCAGCCAACCTGTCCATGCTGTTCACCGAACAGGACTTTCTTGCCCGTTTCGAAGCGGCCGCCAAGGCCGGCTTCAGCGGTGTCGAATACCTGTTCCCGTACGACTTCAGCTCCGCCGAAATCAAGGCCCAGCTCGACGCCAATGGTCTGACCCAAGTGCTGTTCAATCTGCCGGCCGGTGACTGGGCCAAGGGCGAACGCGGTATCGCGTGCCTGCCGGATCGGGTTGAAGAGTTCCGTGCCGGTGTCGACCTGGCCATCGCTTACGCGAAAGTGCTGGGCAACACCCAGGTCAACTGCCTGGCCGGTATTCGTCCACAAGGCGTCGACGATGCCACTGTGGAGAAAACCTTCGTCGCCAACCTCAAGTACGCGGCCGACAAGCTGCAAGCGGCGGGTATCAAGCTGGTGATGGAAGCGATCAACACCCGTGACATTCCAGGCTTCTACCTGAACAACACGGCGCAAGCCCTGTCGATTCGCGAGCAGGTCGGCAGCGCCAACCTGTTCCTGCAATACGACATCTATCACATGCAAATCATGGAAGGCGATCTGGCCCGCACCCTGCAATCGCACCTGGGCGAGATCAACCATGTGCAGCTCGCGGACAACCCGGGGCGCAACGAACCAGGTACCGGTGAAATCAACTACCGCTTCCTGTTCGAACACCTGGACCGCATCGGTTATCAGGGCTGGGTCGGTTGCGAATACAAGCCGCTGACCACCACTGAAGCCGGTCTGGGCTGGCTCAAGACCCATAACGCAATCTAACGCAGCCCCCTGTAGGAGCGAGCATGCTCGTGATGTAGGCCCAGACAACGCGGGGCATCAGACGGCCCGCATTATCGTTAACGTCCATCGCGAGCATGCTCGCTCCTACAGATAAGCAGCAGCACAAAAACAAGAGGATTTTCTCATGGCTAAAATCGGATTTATCGGCACCGGCATCATGGGCCACCCAATGGCAGCGAACCTGCAGAAAGCCGGCCACAGCCTGTTCCTGTCGGCCCACCACGACCCTGCGCCTGCCGACCTGGTCGCCGCTGGCGCCGTTGCCCTGGCGAACCCGAAAGAAGTTGCCCAGGAAGCCGAGTTCATCATCGTCATGGTGCCGGATACCCCGCAGGTCGATGACGTGCTGTTCCGCGCCGACGGCGTTGCCGCTGGTGTTGGCAAAGGCAAAGTGGTGATCGACATGAGTTCGATCTCGCCGACCGCCACCAAGGCTTTCGCTGCAAAGATCAACGAAAAAGGCGCGCAATACCTCGACGCCCCGGTCTCCGGCGGTGAAGTCGGCGCCAAGGCTGCGACCCTGAGCATCATGGTCGGCGGCGATGCCGACGCCTTCGAACGCGCCCTGCCGCTGTTCCAGGCCATGGGCAAGAACATCACCCTGGTCGGCGCCAACGGCGACGGTCAAACCGCCAAGGTGGCCAACCAGATCATCGTGGCCCTGAACATCCAGGCCGTGGCTGAAGCCCTGTTGTTCGCTTCGAAGAACGGTGCCGATCCAGCCAAGGTGCGTGAAGCACTGATGGGCGGTTTCGCGTCCTCCAAGATCCTCGAAGTGCACGGCGAGCGCATGATCAAGGGCACTTTCGATCCAGGCTTCCGCATCAGCCTGCACCAGAAAGACCTGAACCTGGCCCTGCAAGGCGCCAAGGAGCTGAACATCAACCTGCCGAACACCGCCAACACCCAGCAAGTGTTCAGCACCTGCGCGGCCATCGGTGGCAGCAACTGGGACCACTCGGCGCTGATCAAGGGCCTGGAACACATGGCGAACTTCTCGATTCGCGACAAGAAGTAAGCCTGTCCCGCCCTGCATCAAACCTGTGGGAGCGGGCTTGCTCGCGAAGAGGGAGTGTCAGTCGACATGGATACTGACTGAACCACCGCTTTCGCGAGCAAGCCCGCTCCCACAGGGTCCGCGACAAACCCAATAACAAGAATTCCGGGAGCCCGCCATGTCGGTCGATCCGCAACAATTGCTGCGCGAGCTGTTTGCCACAGCCATCGACGCGGCGCATCCGCAACAAGTCCTCGAAGCCCATTTGCCTGCCGACCGCAGCGGTCGCGTGATCGTCATTGGTGCTGGCAAAGCCGCAGCTGCCATGGCCCAGGTGGTCGAGCGCTGCTGGCAGGGTGAAGTGTCCGGCCTGGTGGTGACCCGTTACGGTCACGGCGCCCCTTGCGAAAAAATCGAAGTGGTCGAAGCCGCGCATCCGGTACCGGACGCTGCCGGCCTGGCCGTGGCCAAGCGTGTGCTGGAACTGGTCAGCAATCTCAGCGAGAACGACCGCGTGATCTTCCTGCTCTCCGGTGGCGGCTCTGCCCTGCTGGCACTGCCGGCCGAAGGCATCACCCTGGCCGACAAGCAGTCGATCAACAAAGCCCTGCTCAAGTCCGGCGCAACCATCGGCGAGATGAACTGCGTGCGCAAGCACCTCTCGGCGATCAAAGGCGGCCGCCTGGGCAAAGCCTGCTGGCCTGCCACGGTCTACACCTATGCGATTTCCGATGTACCGGGCGACCTCGCCACGGTCATCGCCTCCGGCCCTACCGTGGCCGACCCGAGCACGTCGGCCGAAGCGCTGGCAATCCTCAAACGCTACGCCATCGAGGTTCCGGCCTCGGTGCGCACCTGGCTGCAAAGCCCCGAATCGGAAACCGTCAAACCCGGTGATCCGAGCCTGGCGCGCAGTCATTTCCAGTTGATCGCCCGCCCACAGCAATCCCTTGAAGCGGCGGCGGTGAAATGCCGTCAGGCCGGATTCAGTCCGCTGATCCTCGGTGACCTCGAAGGCGAATCCCGCGAGGTGGCGAAAGTCCACGCCGGCATCGCGCGGCAGATTGTCCTGCACGGCCAGCCGCTGGCGGCGCCCTGCGTGATTCTCTCGGGCGGTGAAACCACCGTCACCGTGCGCGGCAATGGCCGTGGCGGGCGTAACGCCGAATTCCTGCTGAGCCTAACCGACAGCCTCAAGGGCCTGCCCGGCGTCTATGCGCTGGCCGGTGACACCGACGGCATCGACGGTTCGGAGGACAACGCCGGCGCGATCATGACCCCGGACAGCTACGCCCGCGCCGCAGCAATGGGGTTGAGCGCCAGCGACGAGTTGGACAACAACAATGGCTACGGCTACTTCGAGGCACTCGACGCCCTGATCGTCACCGAGCCGACCCGTACCAACGTCAACGACTTCCGCGCCATCCTGATCCTTGAGAGCACTAAACATGACGCCTGACAAAAAGGTCAAAATCCTCGCCACCCTGGGTCCGGCCATCGACGGTATCGACGACATCCGTGAGCTGGTGCTGGCCGGGGTCAATATCTTCCGCCTGAACTTCAGCCATGGCGATCACGCCGACCACGCCCAGCGTTTTCAGTGGATTCGTGAAGTCGAGCGCCAGCTGAATTATCCACTGGGCATTCTGATGGACCTGCAAGGCCCGAAACTGCGGGTCGGCAAGTTCGCCGATGGCAAGGTACAACTGGTACGCGGCCAGGCCTTGCGCCTGGACCTTGATGCCACGCCAGGCGATGAGCGCCGGGTCAACCTGCCACACCCGGAAATCATCGCCGCGCTGGAACCAGGCATGGACCTGCTGCTGGACGACGGCAAATTGCGTCTGCGGGTAGTGACCAAGTACGCCGACGCCATCGACACCACCGTGCTCAATGGCGGCGAACTGTCGGACCGCAAAGGCGTGAACGTGCCGCAAGCGGTGCTCGACCTGAGCCCGCTGACCGCCAAGGATCGCCGTGACTTGACCTTCGGTCTGGAGCTGGGTGTGGACTGGGTGGCGCTGTCGTTCGTACAACGTCCCGATGACATCCGCGAGGCCCGCACACTGATCGGCGACAAGGCCTTCCTGATGGCCAAGATCGAGAAGCCCTCGGCCGTCGAACAACTGCGCGAGATCGCCGAACTGAGCGATGCGATCATGGTCGCCCGCGGTGACCTGGGTGTGGAAGTGCCGGCCGAAAGCGTGCCGCAGATTCAGAAGAACATCATCAGCACCTGCCGCCAGCTCGGCAAACCGGTGGTGGTGGCGACCCAGATGCTGGAGTCGATGCGCTTCTCCCCGGCGCCCACCCGCGCCGAAGTCACCGATGTGGCCAACGCCGTGGCCGAAGGTGCGGACGCAGTGATGCTGTCGGCGGAAACCGCGTCCGGCGAATACCCGCTCGAAGCCGTGCAGATGATGAGCAAGATCATCCGCCAGGTGGAAAACGGTCCGGACTATCAGACTCAACTCGACGTCAGCCGACCGAAAGCCGAGGCGACAGTTTCCGACGCGATCAGCTGCGCCATTCGCCGCATCAGTAACGTGTTGCCGGTGGCGGTGCTGGTGAACTATAGCGAGTCCGGCGCATCGAGCCTGCGCGCGGCGCGGGAGCGGCCGACGGTGCCGATCCTCAACCTGACACCGAACCTGCAAACCGCCCGTCGCCTGAGCGTGGCGTGGGGTGTGCACTCGGTGGTCAACGACCGCCTGCGTCAGGTCGATGAAGTCTGCTCGACGGCACTGGAGATTGCCCAGGCCCAGGGCATGGCGCAGCGTGGCGACACGTTATTGATCACCGCCGGTGTGCCCTTTGGGCAGCCGGGATCGACTAACTCTTTGCGCATTGAGACATTGATTTAGCGCCTGAACTGGCCTCTTCGCGAGCAAGCCCGCTCCCACATTGGTTTTGTGTCGTTCACAGAACCAATGTGGGAGCGGGCTTGCTCGCGAAGCAGGCGACACGATTCACCGGAAACACCACAGACTTCATCATGCCTGCCAACCATTTCAACACCCACTGCCCCGACTGGGCCGAAGCGTTGCTCAACGGCTTCAGCCAGATCTTTCTCCAGCGCAATCCGCTGTGCGGCCTGCTGTGCCTGCTGGCCATTCTGTTCACGGCGCCCGCCTTGCTCGGCGGCGCTTTGCTCGGCGGTGTCGCCGGGCTGCTCACCGCGCAACGTCGCAACTATGCCAAGGCTGATCGCCAGGCCGGGCTGTTCAGCTACAACGGCGTTCTGCTCGGTCTGTTGCTGAGCCTGTATTTCCCCTGGTCGGCGATGATGCCGCTGCTGATTCTGGCCGCCGGTGGCCTGAGCGCGATGATCACCCAGCAGTGGCTCAAACGCGTCCGGGTCAGCCAATACCTGCCGGCCTACACCGCGCCCTTCGTCGGACTCGGCTGGTTGCTGCTGTGCTTCGCCACGCCCTCGACAGAGCCGCATTTGATCGAAGTCAGCACCCTGAACATGCTCGCCGCGCCACTCAAAGGTCTTGGTCAGGTGATGTTCCTCGGTCATCCATTGGCCGGTGCGATGATTGCCGCCGGTTTGCTGATCGCCGATCGTCGCGCATTCGGCTGGGCGTTGCTGGCGTCTGTCGCGGGCATGGGCTGGAGCCTGCTGCACCACGACTTCTACAGTGCATTGCTCGGTCTCGGCGGCTATAACGCCGTACTCGCCGCCCTCGCCTTCAGCTCGCAGCGTCGCCATCCTTGGCTGCCGCTGGTTGGCATCGGCCTGGCGCTGGCGCTGACGCCGGTCTTTGCCGCCATCGGCCTGCCGACGATGACCGCGCCGTTCATTCTTGCCTGCTGGCTGATCCGCAGCGTTGTGCAGATGCTCGGCAAAGCCACCGTCGAAAGCACGCCTTGCGCTAACGGGGAGAATCAACCTAGGCTGCGCTGATTTGCGGCCAAGGCGATGTGCATGATCAGCAACGACACGTGGCGTAATCGCCTGTACGTGATTATTTTCCAGACCGATACCGTTGCCGGGCGACGCTTCGACACCGCCCTGCTGCTGATCATCTTCGCCAGCCTGGTGGTGGTGATTCTGGACAGCATCGATGACGTCCACCAGAACTACGCCAGCCTGCTGGCGTTCATCGAGTGGGGCTTCACGGTGATCTTCCTCGGCGAGTACATCCTGCGCCTGTACTGCTCGCCCAAGCCCCTGCGCTATGCCTTCAGTTTCTATGGCCTGGTGGACCTGCTGGCCATCGTGCCCGGCGTCCTCGCGCTGTATTACAGCGATGCCCAGTACCTGCTGATCATCCGGGTGATCCGGATGCTGCGGATCTTCCGCGTGCTCAAACTCGGTCCCTACCTCAAGCAAGCCCATTACCTGCTCGATGCCCTGCGCGGCAGCAAGCAGAAAATCCTCGTGTTCCTGCTCAGCGTCTGCACCCTGGTGACGGTGTTCGGCACCCTGATGTACGTGGTCGAAGGCCCGCAACATGGCTTCACCAGCATTCCCAAGGGCATTTACTGGGCGATCGTCACCCTTACCACCGTCGGCTACGGCGACATCGTGCCCAAGACTGCACTGGGCCAGGTCATCTCGTCGATGGTGATGATCACCGGTTACTCGATCATTGCCGTGCCCACCGGGATCTTCACCGCCGAACTGGCCACGGCCATGCGTGGCGGCCAGTTGCAGCACGACTGCCCGGTGTGTGCGAAAAACAGCCACGAACAGGAAGCGTCGTTCTGCTCCCGTTGCGGCAATGCGCTATTCAAGAAACGGGAATAAGCAAAGAGCTTTTTAATCTTTAAAGGACTATACGAGCCCGGTTATAGTCGCTGGCAAAATCGTATCGACCGCACCACTTGCAGGAGCGAGCTCTCTCGCGAAAAACGCCAGGACAACGCGGGCACTCAGACAGCCCGCGTCACCGTTAGCGTCCATCGCGAGCAGGCTCGCTCCTACAGTGTTGGTGCGGCGGCTCCTACACAAAGAACAAGGAATGCGCAGTGAAAAAACTCTTTGGCGCCTCACTTCTCGCCGCTGGCCTGGCCCTGGGCAACATCGCCCAGGCTGCACCGACCCTGCTCAACGTCTCCTATGACGTGATGCGAGATTTCTACAAGGACTACAACACTGCGTTCCAGAAACACTGGCAAGCCGAGCACAACGAAAACATCACCCTGCAAATGTCCTTCGGCGGCTCCAGCAAACAGGCGCGCTCGGTCATCGACGGTCTGCCGGCTGACGTGATCACCATGAACATGGCCACCGACATCAACGCCCTGGCCGACAACGGTAAACTGGTCCCGGACAACTGGGTCACACGCCTGCCGAACAACAGCGCGCCGTTCACCTCGGCCACCGTGTTCATCGTGCGCAAAGGCAACCCGAAAGCCCTGAAGGATTGGCCGGACCTGCTCAAGGACGGCGTTCAGGTTGTCGTGCCGAACCCGAAGACTTCCGGTAACGGTCGCTACACCTATCTCTCGGCCTGGGGCTACGTGCTGAAAAACGGCGGTGATGAGAACAAGGCGAAGGAATTCGTCGGCAAACTGTTCAAGCAAGCGCCAGTACTCGATACCGGTGGTCGTGCCGCCACCACCACCTTCATGACCAACCAGATTGGCGACGTGCTGGTGACCTTCGAGAACGAAGCGGAAATGATCGCCCGCGAGTTCGGCCGTGATCAGTTCGAAGTCATCTACCCAAGCGTTTCCGCCGAAGCCGAGCCACCGGTGTCGGTGGTCGACAAATCGGTCGACAAGAAAGGCACCCGCGCCGCCGCCGAGGAATACCTGAAGTACCTGTGGTCGCCTGAAGGCCAGGAAATCGCCGCCGCCAACTACCTGCGCCCGCGTGACCCGGCCGTGCTGGCCAAGTACACCGACCGTTTCCCGAAAGTGGACTTCCTGTCCGTCGAGAAGACCTTCGGTGACTGGCGCACTGTGCAGAAGACCCACTTCAATGACGGTGGGGTTTTCGACCAGATCTACAGCGGTCAGTGATGATCTGAACACTGCAACGCCTGTGGGAGCGGGCTTGCTCGCGAAGAGGCCATCACATTCAACATTGATGTCGACTGTTGCGCCGCCTTCGCGAGCAAGCCCGCTCCCACAGTTTTTTCACCTGTAATTTCAGCTCAGGTTGCCGCAGAAAATAGCCTGGTGACCATCGGCCGGGCTTTCACGCACCACCAGGGCATAGCCGCCGGCTCGAAGGGTCTCGACCGCGACCGGTGCGCTTTTCCAGAAATACTGGTGCGACGCCGCCGAATAGAACCGCGCATTCGGTCCGTCATTCATGTCATAGGCCGGTTTCGCCCCCAGGTTCGCGCAACTGCCCGGGTAGATGTAAGCCAGCAGACGGCCCGGTAACGCACTGCCCATAGGCTCGCCGCTGACCGCAAACCAGAACACGGTGTCATGCCCACTGGGCATCATGATCGGTCGGCCGATTTTCCCGGCATTGGCCGAGGTGCCATACAGGGGAACGTTGGTGACCTGGTTGTCAGGCACTGTCGAACATCCGCAGAGCCCGCCGACTGCTACGACAAACGCCAGCGAAGATACGATTTTCATCGTGATACTCCCGCTTGTAAGGACTCATTGAAGTGATCCCCCCTGTAGATTCTAGCTACCGGGGTTTTGCGGGTTTTTCTTCGGATGGTTGGTTGCCAAGTACCGGCTACATCGGCGGTGTCACGCCATCCTTGCCCGCCGAGATGGATTGAGCGGTGAGCGTGCCGTCAGCGCTCTGCGTCACAAAGGTCACGATCTTCACGCCCACCTTCAACAGGCTGCGATCGGCCGGCATCAGGTTGACGATGGGTACGTCTTCGGGCACCAGGATCTTCTGTTGGCCGCCCTTGTAGTTGACGGTTAGCACCCGGCCATTGCTCACCACCAGGTCGCCGACGCTGCCGTTGGTCATGCTGCTGCCCTTGACCAGGTCAAACGGCCGATGACCGTCGCCACTGCCGGCCAGTTCCGGCGGGAAAACGTGGACCTCCAGGGCCTTGAGGGTGCCATCCTCCTGAGGAATAGCGGCTGAGCCAATGTAGCTGCCGGGCTTGATGTCTTCGATGTTGGCCAGGGTCACGGCGCGGACCTTGGTGTCCTTGGTCAGATTGATCACCACGTTGTCGCCGCTGTTGGCATGGACTTTCAGAGCGTCCGGGCTGACGCCGGTGATCTCGCCACGCACACCGATGCGCGTGCCGGGTGCGTCTTCGGCCAGAACCAGGCCAGCGCTGAAGACGCTGGTCAAGGTGACGAATGAAACACAGCGAATCAGCTGACGGAACATCGCATTCATGGAGCGACCCTCTGGCTACAAGACGTGGAGAGAGAACATAAGCACGCTATCGAACAAGAAGTAAGTGAATGTATCATTCACCTCCAGTGTTCTGACGCAAGGCACTTCGGCGCACGACACACGCGTCCGCCAGTCATTCCGCAATGGAATGATTACTATCACTCCAATCCCGCTTCCGCCGTTTCAGTCAGCCCGTTAGCCTGCGCGCAATCCTTTCCGTACAGCGAGACCCGTTATGAACCCAGCGACCCAGGTGCCCCACGGCACCGCGACAATGACCCGAGGCTTGGTGCTGTTGTTCGCCTTCTGCTGTGGCGCCATTGTCGCCAACATCTACTACGCCCAGCCGATCATCGGCCTGATCGCCCCGGACATCGGCCTGACCAATGCCATGGCCAGCCTGATCGTTTCCCTGACTCAGATCGGCTATGCGCTGGGCCTGTTTTTCCTGGTGCCGCTGGGGGACCTGCTGGAGAACCGCCGGTTGATGATCACCACCACGCTGGTGGCGATTGTCAGCCTGCTGGGTGCGGCGTTCACCGATCAGCCGAACGTGTTCTTGCTGATTTCGCTGTTGGTGGGGTTCAGTTCGGTCTCAGTGCAAATCCTGATTCCGCTGGCTGCGCACCTGGCGCCGGAAGAAACACGTGGCCGCGTGGTTGGCGCAATCATGGGCGGTTTGTTGCTGGGCATCCTGCTGGCCCGGCCGGTGTCCAGTGTGGTAGCCGACCACTTCGGCTGGCGGGCGATGTTTGTGATTGCCGCGGTGTTGATGGCGGCCATCAGCATCGTGCTGGCGGTGACCATTCCCAAGCGTGAACCGGATCACAGCGCGTCCTATGGCCAATTGCTGGGCTCGCTGTGGACGCTGTTGCGCAAGCAACCAGTGCTGCGCCAGCGTGCGTTTTACCAGGGCTGCATGTTTGCCACCTTCAGCCTGTTCTGGACTGCCGTGCCGCTGGAGCTGGCGCGTAATCACGGTTTGTCGCAAAGCGAGATCGCGATTTTCGCGCTGGTGGGAGCCATCGGCGCCATTGCCGCCCCGATCGCCGGACGCCTGGCCGATGCCGGACACACCCGCATCGCATCATTGCTGGCCCTGCTGTTCGCCAGCCTGAGTTTCGTGCCGGCGTTCATCCACCCGGCCTACAGCGTCATCGGCCTGGCCGTGACCGGCGTGGTGCTCGACTTCTGCGTGCAGATGAACATGGTCCTCGGCCAGCGCGCGGTCTACGCCCTCGACGGCAAAAGCCGCAGCCGCCTGAATGCGTTGTACATGACCAGCATCTTCATCGGCGGCGCCTTCGGCTCTTCGGTGGCCAGCGCGGTGTACGAACACGGCGGCTGGTTGTGGATCGTGATCGTCGGCAGTGCGTTCCCGCTGCTGGCCTTGCTGCGGTTCCTGAGTGTTTCGCAGAAGGTTTCGCTGGCGACGGCATAAGCCGCAAAACCCGGTCGGATCGCCGACCGGAGCAGGCTCGCTCACACACTGGGCCCGCGTTGTTTTTCAGAACAGTACAAGGACTCTGGATGGACCGCCTCGGCGCAATGGAAACCTTCGTCTACGTGGTGGAAACCGGCTCGTTTTCCGCCGCCGCACGGCGCCTGAACATCGGCCAGCCTGCCGTGTCGAAAACCATCGCGCAACTTGAGTCGCGGTTGGCGGTGCGGCTATTGCTGCGTTCGACCCGGGGGCTGACGCCCACCGAAGCCGGGCTGGCCTTTTTCGAACGGGCCAAGCGTGCCATCGAAGAAGCCGACGAGGCCGACAACGCCGCTCGCGGTTCTGCCAGCGGGCTGAGTGGCAACCTGCGTATCTGTACGGCAGTCACCTTCGGCCGGCTGCATATCGTTCCGCACCTGGGCCCCTTCCTGGAGCAAAACCCGGAGTTGAACATCGACCTGATGCTCGATGATCGCAATGTCAACCTGGTAGAAGAAGGCATCGACATCGCCCTGCGCATGGGCGCCCTGAACGACTCGGGCCTGACTGTGCGCAAGATCGCCGAATGCCGGCGCATGGTACTGGGCACACCGGCGTACTTCGCAAAACACGGCGAACCTGCCTGCCCCGCCGACCTGTGCAAGCACCAGGCAGTCGTCTACACCCTTGGAGGAGGCGCCAGTTGGCCATTCAACAAGGCCGGCGAGGAACAATCGGTCATCGTCAGCGGCCGGATCCGCGTCAATGCCGCCGAAGGCCTGCGAGAAGCCGTGCTGGCCCATCAGGGACTGACCTTGGCCTCGCAATGGATGTTTGCGCCGGAACTGGCCGACGGTTCGGTCCGGGAAGTGATGAAGGACTGGACACTGCCGAACCTGGATTTGTGGGCGGTTTTCCCCACGGGGAGAATGGCCAGCGCCAAGGCTCGGGCGTTCGTGGAGTATGTGCAGGGGTTGTTGACCAGGAAGGCCTGACAGGCAGCCGGGGGTTACTCGTCAATGCAGAGCAGCAACCGTTCGACCGTTTGCTCAAGCGGCCCGGAGTTGTCGAGCACGTGCACGGCCGGGTCCTCCGCCAGCAGTTGCTCGCTGAATCGGGCATTGCGTGCCAACCGCTGATCGATCTCGATCGGCGATTCCCGCCCGCGCTCCAGCAAGCGCTGGCGCAGTACTGCCTGATCCACAGTCAACAACAGCACCAACGCGTTCGGATAGCGCAGGCGCGTGTTCTGCAAATGCCCGCGAGAACCATTGACCAGTACGTCTTGCCCGGCGGCCAGCCAATCGTCGATTTCCCGTGGGATGCCATAGGACAACCCATTGGCGTGCCAGCTCAGGGCAAATGCGCCCTGGGCCTCCATATCGGCGAATTCCTCTGCACTGACGCCCAGCGCCGCTTCGCCCACAGCTTCCGCCGAACGCGTGATGACCCTTCGCACGATGCGGCAGCCGCGTTCGGCCAACCGTGTTCGCGCAGCATCCAGCAGGCTGTCCTTGCCCGAACCTGAAGGCCCGATGAGATAGATCAACCTGCCTGCCATCAAACCAACCTCTTCATTTGTCGCCCTGCTTGCCGTACCCACGGCAGACTGTCCTGATTGCTCTTGCATCAGATCAGCCCGCAGGCCCGGCGTATGATCCATCACCGACACCG
The DNA here is from genome assembly GCF_047324915.1 of Pseudomonas sp. Pseusp16. Classification (NCBI taxonomy): domain Bacteria; kingdom Pseudomonadati; phylum Pseudomonadota; class Gammaproteobacteria; order Pseudomonadales; family Pseudomonadaceae; genus Pseudomonas; species Pseudomonas sp. Pseusp16. The sequence goes on from NZ_CP168522.1 coordinate 3,377,992, forward strand.
GTTGCACCAGCGGGTTCTCCACTTGATCACGGTATAAGCTGAGGGTGTCCTCGCAGCGCAGGTCAATCTCGCGTCAGGGGTGTTGGGCGACGTGTTTTTTTTACCGGTGTACATATCCGTTATTTAGGTAACGGCCACTAACGGTTCCGCTTTTACAGCGGGTTACTTGGAAGAGCCCCAAGTAACCAAGGGCTCTTGCCCCTGACGTTCGGTGCCTCGCCAAGGCTCGGCATTCCCTCGCTCCGGTCCTGCTCCGTGGGCCCGCCGCGATCGGCCATCCCTGGCCGTACGCGGCTAACCCGGCATCCATGCCGGGTTGCCCACTGCGCAGAACCTGCGCTCGGCCTCTCGAGGGGGCAAGAAGATCAAAAGCCAAAGCAAAAACAAAAGCAGAAGCGAGGCGGTCTGCTCGCCGGCCTGATCGCGAGCAGGCTCGTTCCCACCGTGGTTCAGGAGGCGTAAACGGACCTTGGCCCGGCACCAGTCAACTGTGGGAGCGGGCTTGCTCGCGAAGGCGGTGTGACAATCGACATCTTCTTCTCTGACCCACCGCATTCGCGAGCAAGCCCGCTCCCACAGAAGAGCAAGAGCAGAGCAGAGCAGAGCAGAGCAGAGCAGAGCAGAGCAAAAGCAGACCGGCGTACCCCACGCTCCTCACCACTCAACAGGCCGAGCGTTAGCTCGCCTGCCGCTTTTGATCTTGATCCACCCGCCCCCTCGGCAGGCTGAGCGGAGGTGTTCATCCGGGGATGGGCGCGAAGCGCCGTGCGGCGAAGCCGCACACATTGCAGGGAGGTGCAGCGAAGCAAACCGTAGGGCAATGCCCCCGGATGAATGCCGGAGCGAAGGAACCCCGAGCCTAAGCGAGGGGCCGTACGTAAGGGGCGAGACTTTTTGGTTCCTTTTGTGTCGTTTGACAAAAGGGACCCGCCGTAAGGGCGGAACCATAAGCCGCCGTTACCCAAAAAACGGATATGTACTCCGTCAGGCCGCCTTCGCGAGCAAGCCCGCTCCCACAGAGTTCAGCAGTGAACCGCCAATCACATTCCAGAGCAGGCACAAAAAAGGCGACCCGAAAGCCGCCTTGATGCGTTACTGCCCGAATTGCCGCCCCAGCCCACCCGGTACACCGTGAATATCAGTCTCCTCCCACGGCCCCTTCGGACTGATCGACCGGCTCCAGCCATTATCCCAGCGATAGTAGGTACGCTGGCGATAGAAAGTATTGGGCTGGTCATCCAGCACATACACCCCAAGCTTCGGATCCCAATGGCTGTTGCCCCCCGGTGGTGGCGCGAAGCTGGCCGAGGTACGTGGCAACGGCTTGGAGGGTTTGGCCGGGATGCTCGGCTTGCTCGGTACGGGCGACGTCGAAGGCGTGGGGCTGGGCTGCGACGGCGGGATCGGCGGTGGTGCCTCATGCTCCGCTGGTCGCTGGACCGCACAAGCGCTTAACCCCATAACGACGCTGAGCAGGGTGATACGAGCGAATGCGGTCATGATTGCGTTTTCCTGTTATTTGTCCGGGCTGTCGATGGTCAGTGTTTGCGGCGCGGTGGTGCTGCTGGCCAGAGGCTGGCTGCGACCGATCCATTCGCCAGCGGTAGGTTTGCCGGCACGGGAAATACGCGCAACCAGTTGGACTTCAGGGAAGTTCGACAGTTTCAATTGCGGCATCATCGCGTCGGCATCACCCAGTTCGACAGTCACCGGCAGGTCGGCCACGGTCATGCGCTTGACCGCCAGCGGGGCCGGAGGACCGGAGATCGCACGGGCGAAGATGAACACGCTGTCGCCAGGCTGGACCTTGGTCTTGAGGTCCGCTGCCAGATCGACGCTGACCTTGAGCAAAGCCGAGGCCTTGGCTGCCGGTGCTTGCGCAACCTTGCCGCCACTGGCCACCAGCTTCTCCGTGGCCCGGACAATCCCGCCTTGTAACGCCTCGCGGGATTTGTCGTCCGGCGGCAACTGCGCCAGCAGGCGATTCCAGTAATCAATGGCGTCCTGATAGCGCTCGCCTTCAAACGCGGCGATGCCGAGCAGACCGAGGCTGGTGACCTCCTTCGGATCAGCCTTGAGCGCTTCGTCGGTCAGGGCCTGGACCTTGTCCGACCACTTTTTGCCATCGGCGAAGTACTGGGCCTGGGCCCATTGACCGAGCAACTCGGGCTGACGCCCGGCCAGGTTCACCGTGCGCTCGAACATTTTCGCCGCATCCGCCGGGCGATCCTGAGCCATGTAGGTACGACCGAGGAAGTACGTGCCTTCAGCGGAATCCGGTTGAGCGGCGACCGCACGCTCCAGGCGCTGGGTCATCTCCTCCATCGTCTTGGGTGCCTGGGAGAATTCGCGGGTCAGTTCGACCTTGTCGCTGGCACCGTAATGCATATACAGCCCCAGACCCAGCACCGGCACCAGAATGGCCGCCAGCAACGGCAAGGGTTTGCCCAAGCGCGATACCTGCGGCGTTTCGACGCCTTCGGTGTCCGCCAGCAACTCACGGGCGGCTTCGGCGCGACCGGCATCCATTTGCGCCGCATCGAGCACGCCCTCTTCCTGCTGAGTCTGCAACTCAGCCACGCGTTCCTGATAAAGCGCCACGTTCAGGGCGGTACGATCCTCTTCACGCTGGGCGCGACGGCTGCGCAGCACCGGGATCAACAGAAAACTCAGGGCAACCAGAAGCAGCAGACCTGCAGCGAGCCAGAAATCAATCATTCTTGGTTTTATCCAACAGGTGGTCGAGGCGCGAGCGCTCCTCGGCAGAAAGCGAGCCCGGGGTGTCGGCACGTTGCACGCGACGACGGCGGACGATCACCGCGATGATCACCACACCGCCGAGCAACAAGCCGGCGGGGCCGAACCAGAGCAAGGCGGTCTTGGCATTCAGGGCCGGTTTGTAGCGGACGAAATCACCGTAGCGGTCGACCATGAAGTCGATGATCTGCTGGTTGTCCTTGCCCTCGCCGAGCATGCGGAAAATCTCTTTGCGCAGGTCGGCGGCAATGGGGGCGTTGGAATCGGCGATGTCCTGATTCTGGCACTTGGGGCAACGCAGCTCTTTGGTCAGCTCGCGAAAACGCTCACGATCGCCTTCGTTGGCGAACTCGTAGGTGTCGATGGCCGCGTGGGCCACGCCCGCCATGCTCAGGCCCAGAACGGCGGCAGCGATCCAGCGCTTCATGGCTTGGCCTCGTCGACCAGCGCCTGGTACTTGGCCGCCAGTTTTTCGCGCCAGACCTGCTCGTCGATCACACCGACGAACTTGTCACGGATGACGCCCCTGGCGTCGATGAAGAAGGTTTCCGGCGCGCCGTATACACCGAGGTTCAGGCCCAGCGAGCCTTGGTCGTCACGGATATCCAGTGCATACGGGTTATGAAAATCCGTCAGCCACTTCAAGGCATCGGCGTTGATGTCCTTGTAGTTGATGCCGTAGATCACCACGCCCTGTTGGGCCAGCTTGTTCAACACCGGGTGTTCGACCCGGCAGGAAATGCACCAGGTGCCCCAGACGTTGACCAGCGCCGGTTTGCCGAGGATGTCAGCGCGGGTCAGGCTCTTGTCGCCCTGCACCGCCGGCAGGGAAAACTCCGGGAACGGCTTGTTGATCATGGCCGAAGGCAACTCGGCCGGATCCAGGTACAACCCACGGTAAAGAAACACGGCAACCACCAGAAAAATCGCCAGTGGCAACAACATCAACCAACGCTTCATGCAGTGGCTCCAGACATGCCCAGTGCTTCGCGCACGCGGCTTTTTACCTTGACCCGATAACGCCGATCCAGCGCAGCCAGCAACCCGCCGAAACCGGTCAGCAAACCACCGAACCAGATCCAGCGCACGAACGGCTTGACGTGCACGCGCACAGCCCAGGCACCGTTACCCAGCGGCTCACCGAGGGCGACGTAGAGGTCGCGGGTGAACCCGGCGTCGATCCCGGCTTCGGTCATCACCGAGTTCTGCACGGTGTACAGGCGTTTTTCCGGATGCAGCACGCTGACTTCCTTGCCGTTGCGGATCACCCGGACGGTGCCCTTGTCGGAAGTGAAGTTCGGGCCTTCGAAGTGTTTGGCGCCTTCGAAGATGAAGTGATAACCCGCCAAGTCCATGGACTCGCCCGGCGCCAGGCGCAGGTCACGCTCGGCACTGTTCTGGCTCGACAGCACGACACCGAGCGCACATACGGCAATGCCCAGGTGCGCGATCTGCATGCCCCAGTAGCTGCGGGTCAGGGTTGGCAGGCCTTTGATCAGGCCCTTGTGCCGGGTCTTGTCGAAGATGTCACGCACGCCGGCCAGCAACACCCAGGCGGCGAGCATGAAGGTGGCGAGCACTGCCCAGTTGAAATCGCCGTACGCGACGCCGGCCACCACGGCCATGGCAGCGCTGCCCAACAACACCGGCGTCAGCATGCTCACCAGCCATTTCACCGGGGTGTCCTTCCAGCGCACGATCACGCCGACCGCCATCACCACCATCAGCAGCGCCATCAACGGAATGAACAGCGCGTTGAAGTACGGCGGGCCGACCGACAGCTTGGCGCCAGTCATGGCGTCCAGAATCAACGGGTACAAGGTGCCGAGCAGAATCATCGATGCCGCCACCACCAGCACCAGGTTGTTGCCCAGCAACAGCGTTTCCCGGGACCAGAGGTTGAAGCCCACCTGGCTCTTGACCACCGGCGCGCGCAGGGCGAACAGCGTCAATGAACCACCGACCACGAACAGCAGGAAAATCAGGATGAACACCCCGCGTTCCGGATCGGACGCAAAGGCGTGCACCGACGTCAGCACGCCGGAGCGCACAAGGAAAGTACCCAACAGGCTCAGCGAAAACGCAGCGATGGCCAGCAACACGGTCCAGCTCTTGAACACGCCACGTTTTTCCGTGACCGCCAACGAGTGAATCAGTGCGGTGCCCACCAGCCATGGCATGAACGAGGCGTTTTCCACCGGGTCCCAGAACCACCAGCCGCCCCAGCCGAGTTCGTAGTACGCCCACCACGAACCCAAGGTAATACCGATGCCGAGGAACGCCCAGGCCACGATGGTCCACGGACGCGACCAGCGCGCCCACGCCGCATCCAGGCGACCGCCCATCAGCGCGGCGATGGCGAAGGCGAAGGCCACCGAGAAGCCGACGTAGCCCATGTACAGCATCGGCGGATGCACGATCAGGCCGATGTCCTGCAGCAACGGGTTGAGGTCGGCACCGTCGCCGGGCACTTGCGGCAGGATGCGCTTGAACGGGTTGGAGGTCATGATCAGGAACAGCAGGAAACCGGTGCTGATCATGCCCATCACCGCCAGCACGCGGGCCAGCATGACCTGCGGCAACTGCCGGGAAAACACCGACACCGCGAAGGTCCAGCCGCCGAGAATCAAGGCCCACAACAGCAAGGAGCCTTCGTGGGCGCCCCACACGGCACTGAACTTGTAGTACCACGGCAACGCGCTGTTGGAGTTGTTGGCCACATAGGCCACGGAGAAGTCATCGACCATGAAGGCGTAGGTCAGGCAGCCGAAGGCAAACACCAGAAAGGTGAACTGCCCCCACGCGGCCGGCTGGGCCAGGCTCATCCACAGGCGATCATTGCGCCACGCACCGAGCAGCGGTACCACGGCCTGGGCCAGGGCGAAGCACAGGGCCAGGATCATCGCCAGATGACCCAGTTCGGGAATAAAGATGCCGGATGTCATGGATCAACCCTCCTTCGCGGGCGTTGGAGCCGATTGACCGCTGTCTTTCAATGCCTTGGTCACTTCCGGCGGCATGTACTTCTCGTCGTGCTTGGCCAGCACTTCATCGGCCACCACCACGCCATCGGCATTGAGCTTGCCCAGGGCGACGATGCCCTGCCCTTCGCGGAACAGGTCCGGAAGGATGCCACGATAAGTGATGGTCACGGATTTGTTGAAGTCGGTGACGACGAACTTCACGTCCAGGGAATCGCTGGAACGCTCCAGCGAACCCTTCTCGACCATGCCGCCGGCGCGAATTCGTGTGTCCAGCGGGGCTTCGCCGTTGGCGATCTGGGTCGGTGTGTAAAACAGATTGATGTTCTGCTGCAGGGCGCTCAGGGCCAGGCCGACGGCAGCGCCGACCCCGACCAGGATCGCGAGAATGATGATAAGACGCTTTTTGCGCAGCGGATTCACTTGCCGTTCTCCCGGCGCAAACGACGCGCCTCTTGTTGCAGATACCGCTTGCGGGCCAGGATCGGCGCCGCCACGTTGAGGGCCAGCACCGCCAGGCAGATGCCATAGGCTGACCAGACATACAGGCCATGATGGCCCATGGCGATGAAGTCGCCGAATGAAGCAAAACTCATCGAGCGACCTCCAGGCTGTTTTCCACTTCGGCCTTGACCCAACTGGCCCGGGCTTCGCGCTTGAGTACTTCCAGACGCATGCGCAGCAGCAACACCGCGCCAAAGAAACAATAGAAGCCCAACGCCGTCAGCAGCAATGGCAGCCACATTTCAGCGGGCATCGCCGGTTTTTCGGTGAGGGTGAAGGTCGCGCCCTGGTGCAGGGTATTCCACCACTCCACCGAGTACTTGATGATCGGGATGTTGATCACGCCGACAATCGCCAGCACCGCACAGGCCTTGGCCGCGCTGTCACGATTGCTGATCGCGTTGCCCAGCGCAATGAGACCGAAGTACAGGAACAGCAGGATCAGCATAGACGTGAGTCGTGCATCCCAGACCCACCACGAGCCCCAGGTCGGCTTGCCCCAGATCGCGCCGGTGACCAGCGCCACGGCGGTCATCCATGCGCCGATGGGCGCCGCACATTGCAGGGCGACGTCGGCCAGTTTCATTTTCCACACCAGCCCGACGATGCCGCACACGGCCAGCATCACGTAGATGGACTGCGCCAGCATGGCGGCCGGAACGTGGATATAGATGATGCGAAAGCTGTTGCCCTGCTGATAGTCCGGCGGCGCGAAGGCCAGGCCCCAGACCACGCCAACGCTGATCAGCAGCAACGCCGCGACGCTCAGCCAGGGCAGCATTTTGCCGCTGATGCCGTAAAACCATTTGGGCGAGCCGAGCTTGTGAAACCACGTCCAGTTCATACTGTTTCCATCACGGTTGCTCTTTACTGTGAAGAGCCAGGGTCTTTACTGGTCAAAAAACAACCAGACCTCATTATTCGCCGACGCTGATCTTCAGGCCAGCAGCTATTGCAAAAGGTGTCAGGGTTATCGCCAGGGCGGTCAGACTACCAAGCCACAGCAGATAACCGGTCGCCGGCATGCCCTGCAAGGCCGCCTGCAAGGCGCCACTGCCAAGGATCAATACCGGGATGTACAACGGCAGAATCAGCAGTGCCAGCAACAGGCCACCACGCTTCAACCCTACTGTCAGTGCCGCACCCACCGCACCGAGCAGGCTCAGTACCGGTGTACCGAGCAGCAACGAAAGCAGCAACACTGGCAGACAGGCGGCAGGCAAACCGAGCATCAGTGCCAGCAAAGGTGCGAGCAAAACCAGTGCCAGGCCGGAAAAAGCCCAGTGTGCCAGCACTTTGGCTAAAACCAGAAGAGCCAGGGGGTGCGGCGAAAGGACCCACTGTTCAAGGGATCCGTCTTCGAAATCACTGCGGAAAAGCCCGTCCAGCGAGAGCAGAACCGATAAAAGTGCCGCGACCCAGACCAACCCCGGAGACAAGGTTTGCAACAATTGAGACTCGGGACCGACCGCCAACGGGAACAGGGAAACGACGATGGCGAAAAACACCAGCGGATTCGCCAGCTCCGCGGGACGGCGGAACAGCAGACGGGCCTCACGGGCGACCAACAGGCCAAAAACACTCATACGGCCCAATTCCCCAGATCGATGTCGCGATAAGCGGCCGGCATCCGGCTCAGCGTGTGGTGGGTGGTCAACACCACCATGCCGCCACGTTCGCAGTGAGCGGCCAGGTGTTCTTCGAGTTGCGCCACGCCTTGCTTGTCGAGGGCGGTGAACGGCTCATCGAGAATCCACAGCGGCGGGCTGTCCAGATACAAACGCGCCAATGCGACGCGACGCCGCTGGCCAGCGGACAGGGTATGGCAGGGAACATCTTCGAAACCGCGCAATCCGACCGCCGCCAGAGCTTGCCAGATCGCTTCATGGGAGGCCGGTTGATGCAGGGCGCAGAGCCAGCTCAGGTTCTCCTCCGGTGTCAGCAAATCCTTGATTCCCGCCGCATGGCCGATCCACAGCAGGTTGCGCGCCAGCTCAGTGCGCTGCTCATCGAGGGGCTTGCCGTTGAGCAACACTTGACCGGCGGTCGGGTGCATCAGCCCCGAGAGCAGGCGCAGCAGGCTGGTCTTGCCACTGCCGTTGGGGCCACTGATTTGCACCATTTCGCCACTGGCCAGTCTCAAATCGAGATTTTCGAAGAGCAGCCGAAGGTCTCGCTCACAGGCAAGGGCAACGGTTTGCAGGACTGGACTGGTCAAGGGTTCACGGGCCTTATACGGTTCAAGTCGGCACTGGCGCGGCCGTTAAAGAGATGCAGCATAGATGCAATGACGTCTTGTTCTAGAGAGCTGCGTCAAACAATTGCAAAATTTTCGCCATTTTTGGATACAACGGCGCGGCATTATACATGCCAGACCTTACTCTAAAGAGTGCATTTTCCTCAGGTTGTGACCTCGTATGACAGGCGAAATGAACATCCTCCCGCTGGCGCAAACCGTCCCGGTGACTTCACGTGCGCAGGTGGTCAGCGGTGAGTTGCTCAAGTTGCTGACGCCGGTGGAGGGCCTGATCAGCGTCGGTCAAACCGCCCAGGCCGAAGTGTTGTCGCTCAAGCAGGCGGATCAGACTTTCCAGATGCTGCTCAAGGTCACCCTCGACAACGGCCGCCAGACCACGGTCCAGACCACCGGCAATCAACCGCTGGCCCAGGGCACCACGCTGGTCGTCAGCCAACCCTCGGCCGGCAATCTGGCCGTGACGGTGCAACAGGCCATTGCCTCCAGCGTCGCCACCCTCACCCGCCTCGACACCGCGCAACTGCCCGTTGGTACCCTGCTGCAGGGCAAGGTATTGACCTCGCAAGTGCTGCCGCAGGTGCCCGGCCAGCCGTTGGTGTTTCGCTCGATGGTGAGCCTGCTCAATACCGCACTGAGCGGCAGCACCCTGAACATCGACAGTCCGCAGCCCTTGCGCATCGGCACCTTGTTGAGCGCGCAGGTGCAGGACGCCCGGACCGTGAAGTTCGTGCCACTGAGCAGCCGCCAGGAACAACTGGCGGTGACCCGGCAACTGGTCGACCAGCAAAGCCGCCAGGGCTCGCTGGACGGCTTGCTCAAGCTCCTGCAGAACTTGCCGGCCTCGGACCAGACCTCCGTTGAATTGCGCAGCGCCGCTACCCGGCTGCTCGCCGGCCTGCCGGATGTCCAGCAATTGAGCACCCCCAAGGGCCTGGCTCAGGCTTTGGCCAGCAGCGGCGTGTTTCTCGAAAGCAAACTGCTGACCGGGCAAAACCCGACACTCGCACCGGACATGAAAGGCGACCTGCTCAAACTGGTTGCGCAGTTGAGCCAGGGGTTGCCGGCCAACACCAGCCTCGGCGCGATCATCGCCGCCAATACCCTGGCCCAGGCCATGCCGAATTTTGTCCGCAATGCCCTGGGCATGCTCGGTCAGGTCAGCGCCAAACCGCCGCCAACCGGTTTCCCGCTGCCCGAACGCCTGTTACAAAGCGCCGATGGTGAAAACGACGACCTCGAACACCTGCTGCGCCTGGCCGCTGCGGCAGTATCGCGCCTGCAAAGCCATCAGCTGTCGAGCCTGGAACAAACCGGCGTCACCGCCGACGGCCGCCTGATGAGCACCTGGCAGCTGGAAATCCCGATGCGCAACATGCAGGACATCGTGCCGCTGCAGGTCAAAATCCAGCGTGAAGACGCGCCCGAAAAAGAACAGCCTAAGGAACGTCGCGAAGAACGCGAACCCAAACAACAGCTGTGGCGTGTGGAGTTGGCCTTCGCCATGGAGCCTTTGGGGCCGCTGCAAATTCAGGCGCAACTGATCAAAGGCACCCTCTCCAGCCAGCTCTGGGCAGAGCGGCCTTACACCGCCAGCCTGATCGAAAGCAATCTGAGCGGGCTGCGTGACCGCTTGCTGTCCGCCGGCCTGAACGTCGGCGACCTGGATTGCCACCTCGGCACACCGCCCCAAGGCCCGCAAACCCGCCTCGAACAACGCTGGGTGGATGACACCGCATGAACAACCCCAACACCCCACGCCAGGCCATCGCCCTCAAATACGACGGCACCCACGCCCCCACCCTCACCGCCAAGGGTGACGAAGAACTGGCCGAAGAAATCCTGCGCATCGCCCGCGACTGCGAAGTGCCGATCTACGAAAACGCCGAACTGGTGAGACTGCTGGCGCGCATGGAGCTGGGGGACAGCATTCCGCAGGAGCTCTATCTGACGATTGCCGAGATCATTGCATTTGCGTGGAATCTGAAGGGGAAATTTCCGGCGGGGATGGATCAGGAAGCGCTGCTGGCCGAGAAGGACATTACTGAACGCGGGGATGATTACTGAGGATTCGAGGATGCCATTTCATATTCCATGTCCGGCATAAAAACACTGTAGGAGCGAGCTTGCTCGCGATGGAAGCATGAGCGCCGCGTTTCTCCAGGGAGCCCGCGTCATCGTTGACGTCCATCGCGAGCAAGCTCGCTCCTACAGGTGAATACATGCTCCGTGTTCGACATGGAACCACTGTAGGAGCGAGCTTGCTCGCGATGGAGGCATGAGCGCCGCGTTTCTCCAGGAAGCCCGCGTCATCGTTAACGTCCATCGCGAGCAGGCTCGCTCCTACAGGCTTCTAGCCGCTTTTGCGCACTCTCTTCATCGATGTCTGCGCGACGCTTTCAAATTTGAAAAAACGCAAAAGCTTGAGACTGCGACCAATAATCAATCCATTGATAAAGCCAGCCCCCAGTGCCGACCATGCCGTCATCGGCAATTCATTGGCCATTTCCGGATACATCGCTGCCTGATAGCCAAGGTAGTAACGCCATGCAAAGAAGCCCCAATACACCATCAGCACCTTGACTGTACCGCCCAACTCCAACGTTTCTCCCACGCACTTCACATTCGTGTACGAGTAAAAACGCAATGCGAGTAACGATCCAGCCAATAGCCCGAGTACGTAGGCCGAGAGGGGAATGACTACACCTTGGGAGAGATTCAGCGAAGCCAGAGACAGGATCACGAATATCACCGGAGTGATCTGCAATGACCTTTTCGACACGTGATTCTTGAAACAGGCAATGACACCGTAATAAGTCAGGATCAGAAAAACCGCATAAACCCACAGCGGTGTACCACGCAAAATGTCGATCATAAGCCTCCCTGGCACTGCATATTTTGAACAAGATGATCAAACTACTGATGGCAGGTTGCAATTACAAGGCGGCGGGATCTGAGAAGGCTATAGGCAGGAGACTACGACGGCGTAATACCTGTCTGGGGATGAAGGGGGATGCGTCGGATCGCGGGGATGATAGCGGCGCATTCGCAGGCGCCTTCGCGAGCAGGCTCGCTCCCACAGGTGATCTCAGGTGAACACCTGTTCTGTGTTCGACATAGAACCACTGTAGGAGCGAGCTTGCTCGCGATGGGGGTATGAGCGCCGGGTTTCTCCAGGAAACCCGCGTCATCGTTAACGACCATCGCGAGCAAGCTCGCTCCTACAGGCGATCTTCAGTGAACACATCTTTTGTGTCCGACATAGAACGACTGTGGGAGCGAGCCTGTTCGCGAAAGCCATTTCAGCGAGTTCGCAAAACTCAGTTCTTGTGCAACTTGCTCATCAACTCCGCCTCAGCCTGGGTCAAGCCGCAGGACTGGGTCAGTTCGTCGACGCTGGCGCCCATGCCGACCAGTCGCGCAGCCTGGGCAAACGACAGGCTCGAAGGATCACGCTGTTCCAGCTGGGCGAGTTTGTCCGGCAGTGGCGCGACTATCGCGCGTAGCTCATGCAGGTCTTCACCCATGCGCACATTGCCGTTCTGGTAGTCGTCGACGCGTTTGCCCAGGTCCTTGATGCGCTGATCGCGCAGCGCATCACCTTGGGTCTGTTGCGCGGCGATCTGCTTTTGACCGCGGATGTATGCCAGGAACATTGCCAGCGTGCCTGCCCAGAACAGGAACAGGACAATGACCGCAACCTCGAGAATCAATCAGATACTCTCCAGTTCCGACCATTCTTCTTCGCTCATCATCTTGTCGAGCTCGACAAGGATCAGCAGTTCGTTGTTCTTGTTGCACACGCCTTGAATGAACTTGGCGGACTCTTCGTTACCCACGTTCGGCGCGGTTTCGATTTCCGACTGACGCAGGTAAACCACTTCGGCCACGCTGTCGACCATGATCCCGACCACTTGCTTGTCGGCTTCGATGATGACGATACGGGTGTTGTCGCTGATCTCGGCATTCATCAGGCCGAAGCGCTGACGGGTGTCGATCACGGTGACGACGTTGCCGCGCAGGTTGATGATGCCCAGCACGTAGCTCGGGGCGCCCGGGACCGGGGCGATTTCGGTGTAACGCAGGACTTCCTGAACGCGCATCACGTTGATGCCGTAGGTCTCGTTGTCCAGCTTGAAGGTGACCCATTGCAGGATCGGATCTTCGGAACCTTTTGCCGCCGTCGCCTTGTCATTCATACCCTGTCCCCTCAAGAAACCGCCCTGGCGGTGTGTGTTTCGTGCAACGCCATCGAGTGGCGTCGCCTGTTGTTTATTTAATGTTTGTCGGTGTGTGGTTCGGCTTGCTGCCGGACATGTGCTTTGCCCCGCCACTGGCGATCAACTCGGCCAGGGAGGCAACATCGAGCAAGGCGCACATGTGTTCGATCACCGTGCCGGCGAGCCATGGCCGCTGACCTCGATGACTTCTCCATTTGATTTCATTCGGGTCCAGACGCAACGAGCGGCTGACCTGATGCACGGCCAGGCCCCATTCGTAGCCCTGGACCGAAATCACGTATTGCAGGCCTTGCTTGAAATCGTCGCGGTAACGGTCGGGCATGACCCAACGCGCGGTATCGAGCACCTTGAGGTTGCCGGCCTGGCTGGGCAGGATGCCAAGGAACCATTCCGGCTGGCCGAACAACGGTGTCAACTCGTGACCGGCCAGGGAGTAAATCGACCCAAGGCACACCAGCGGCACCGCCAGGGTCAAGCCGGCGACATCGAACAGCAGGCATTCGAACGGTTCGGCGGCCCAGGACGGACGACCATCGGTGTCCACCGGTGGCGGCGTATTGCTCGGCGGCAGATGAACTTCAACGACGGGCGCCACCAGCGCTTGATGCACTTCGACAACCACTGGCTCCGGTGCTGGCTGCACCTCTGCGGCCGGCGGCACCAACGCCTGGAGCAACGGTGCGATGGTCGATACCGGCGCCATGATTGGTGCCGGGGCTTCGATCACGGGAGCCTTGAATGCTGGCGCTACCGATGCCTGCACCGGAGCGGCCGTGACAGCTGTTGCGGCGTCGCGGGCCTGCTCTTCAAGCACTGCGGCCTGGAACTCGTCCAGCACCGCTTCGGCCGCTATAGCCTCGGCCACTGCCTCTATGGGCAGCGTGAATTCTTCGGTCACTTCCTGCAGCAAGCTATCCAGGTACGACTGCAAAGCCAGTTGCGGCCGCGACGTGGTCTTCAACGGCCGGTTCATTGGCACGCACCTGTAGGAGCGAGCTTGCTCGCGATGGAGGTGTGAGCGCCGCGTATCTCCAGGAGGCCCGCGTTATCGTTGTCGTCCATCGCGAGCAAGCTCGCTCCTACAGGGGCTGGATTCATCTCAGGCCACCTGCGGAACAAGTTGTGCCGCCAGCAGATGCTTGAGCAACGCGCGGTAAGCGAGAACGCCACGGCTCTTGCCGTCGAACTGCGAAGGGGTCAGTCCGGCACGGCTGGCATCGCGCAGGCGCGTGTCCACCGGGATATAGCCCTGCCAGATTTCGTCGGGGAATTTGTCGCGTAGTACGCGCAACGTGCCGAGGGACGCCTGGGTGCGCCGGTCGAACAGCGTCGGCACGATGGTAAACGGCAGCGCCTGTTTGCGAGAGCGGTTGATCATCGCCAGGGTGTTGACCATGCGCTCAAGGCCTTTGACCGCCAGGTGTTCGGTCTGCACCGGGATCACCAGTTGCTGGCTCGCCGCCAAGGCATTGACCATCAGCACGCCGAGCAATGGCGGGCTGTCGATCACGGCGTAATCGAAGTCCTGCCACAGTTGCGCCAGGCTCTTGGCAATCACCAGGCCTAAGCCGCTCTGCCCCGGCGACTGGCGCTCAAGGGTGGCCAGTGCGGTGCTGGAGGGCAACAGGGAGATGCGTTCGTCACTGGTCGACAACAGCAGTTGACCCGGCAGGCCTTGCGGCACGTTGCCCTTGTGCAGGAACAGGTCGTAGCTGCTGTGCTCCAGAGCGTCGGGATCGTAACCGAAGTAGCTGGTCATGGAGCCGTGGGGGTCGAGATCGACCACGACCACGCGCTTGCCCGCCTCCGCCAGTAAACCGGCTAAAGCGATGGAGGAAGTGGTTTTACCGACACCACCCTTTTGATTGGCGACTGCCCAGACTCTCATTCGGATTGTTCCTCCCGGCCGAATGGATCGACCGAGAAATAGCTCAACGTGTTAATGCGGGTGACGGAGAATTGACGGCGCTCTCTCGTACCGGCGACTTGACCGGGGTCGGTGCAGTTTGTGTGCCAGCACGCTTCAATGCGGCATCCGGTTGCGCATGGGCGGTTCCGGTGCCGGTCAGGCTGCGGCGAACATCGAGGTTGCGCGACACCACCAGCACCACCCGACGGTTGCGCGCGCGGCCTTCGGCAGTGGCGTTGTTGGCCACCGGCTGAAACTCGCCATAGCCCACCGAAGCCAGGCGACCGGGGTTCACTCCCTGCATCGCCAGCATGCGCACGATGCTTGCCGAGCGGGCCGAGGACAGCTCCCAGTTGGTCGGATACTGCGCGGTGCGGATCGGTTGATCGTCGGTGAAACCTTCGACATGAATCGGGTTATCGAACGGTTTCAGGATCGCTGCAACCTTGTCGATGATGTTGAACGCGATGTCGCTGGGCATGGCGTCGCCACTGCCGAACAACAGGCTGGAATTGAGCTCGATCTCGACCCACAACTCGTTGCCGCGCACGGTCATCTGGTTGGAGCTGATCAGGTCACCGAACGCCGCGCTGATGTCGTCGGCGATGCTTTTGAGCGGATCGCTGGCGCCGGCAAGACCGGCATCGACCTGGTCACTGTCCTTGACCAGCGGCTTGGCCGGGGTCACGGTCTTCGGCCGCTCGTCACCGATGGGGATCGGCTTGAGCGAACGGTCGGAGTCGGTAAAGACCCCGATCAATGCCTCGGAAATGACCTTGTACTTGCCTTCGTTGATCGATGAGATGGAGTACATCACCACGAAAAAGGCGAACAGCAAGGTGATGAAGTCCGCATAGGAAACCAGCCAACGTTCATGGTTTACATGCTCTTCATGCTGGCGACGACGTGCCATAGTCCTTTACCCCCATCAATCCATGAAGCCTTGAAGCTTCAACTCAATGGAGCGAGGGTTTTCACCTTCGGCGATCGACAGGAGCCCTTCCAGCAACATCTCGCGATAACGCGACTGGCGCAACGCGATGGATTTGAGTTTGGCGGCAATCGGCAACAGCATCAGGTTGGCACTGGCCACGCCGTAGATGGTGGCGACGAAGGCCACGGCGATGCCGTTACCCAGTTGCGATGGATCACCCAGGTTGCCCATGACGTGAATCAGGCCCATCACCGCACCGATGATGCCGATGGTCGGCGCGTAACCGCCCATGCTTTCGAAGACCTTGGCCGCTTCGACATCGCGACTTTCCTGGGTATAGAAGTCCACTTCCAGAATGCTGCGGATCGCTTCCGGCTCGGCGCCGTCGACCAGCAGCTGCAGGCCTTTGCGCGCGTAGTTGTCGGGCTCGGCGTCGGCGATACCTTCCAGGCCGAGCAGGCCTTCCTTGCGGGCGGTCAGGCTCCAGTTCACCACGCGGTCGATGCCACCGGCCAGGTCAACGCGAGGCGGGAACAGGATCCAGGCGAGGATCTGCATGGCGCGCTTGAAGGCGCTCATCGGCGATTGCAGCAGCGCGGCGCCAATGGTGCCACCGAGCACGATCAGTGCTGCCGGGCCGTTGGCCAGGGCGCCCAGATGACCGCCTTCAAGGTAGTTGCCGCCGATGATGGCGACAAAGGCCATGATGATGCCGATCAGGCTTAGGACATCCATCAGATACAGGCCTCGACCAGGTGCTTGCCAATGTCGTCGAGGCTGTACACCGCGTCGGCGAGTTCAGCTTTGACGATGGCCATCGGCATGCCGTAGATCACGCAACTGGCTTCGTCCTGCGCCCAGATCGAACTGCCGCCCTGCTTGAGCAGGCGCGCGCCTTCACGGCCGTCGGCGCCCATGCCGGTCAGGACCACCGCCAGAACTTTGTCGCCGTAGGACTTGGCCGCCGAACCGAACGTGATATCCACGCATGGCTTGTAATTCAGACGCTCGTCGCCCGGGAGGATTTTCACTGCGCCGCGGCCGTCGATCATCATCTGCTTGCCACCCGGCGCCAGCAGTGCCAGGCCCGGACGCAAGATGTCGCCATCCTCGGCTTCCTTGACGCTGATGCGGCAGAGCTTGTCCAGGCGCTCGGCAAAGGCCTTGGTGAAGGCGGCCGGCATGTGTTGAACCAGCACGATCGGGGCCGGGAAACTGGCCGGCAATTGGGTCAAGACCCGTTGCAGGGCTACCGGGCCGCCGGTCGACGTACCGATGGCCACCAGCTTGTAGGGTTTGCGTTTTGGCGCGGGCGACGACGTAGTGGCCGCATGCGTACGCGCCGGGATCGGTGCCGCTGCCGGACGCACGGGCGCGCTGCTGCCATAACTGCCCACGCTGGAAGGCGCAGGCGTCGGGGCTGGCGCAGCGACAGGCGCCGGAGCGCTGTAGGCGCTGACTCGACGATTGCTGCGCGAAATGCTGAGAATCTTCTCGCACAGCAGTTGCTTGACCTTCTCGGGGTTGCGCGAGATGTCCTCGAAATTCTTCGGCAGGAAGTCCACCGCGCCGGCATCCAGCGCATCGAGGGTGACCCGCGCGCCTTCATGGGTCAGCGAGGAAAACATCAGGACCGGGGTCGGGCAGCGTTGCATGATGTGCCGCACGGCGGTGATGCCGTCCATCATCGGCATCTCGTAGTCCATGGTGATCACGTCGGGCTTGAGGGCCAGCGCCTGATCAATCGCCTCTTTGCCGTTGGTCGCCGTGCCGACGACCTGGATATTCGAATCCGCTGAAAGAATTTCCGAGACGCGGCGGCGGAAAAACCCCGAATCGTCCACCACCAGGACTTTGACTGCCATAAACACTCCATTAGATGGAGCGGGGCCAGGCGCCCCGCTCCACCAGAATCAAATACGCCGTGTGGCGTAACGCTTGAGCATGCTCGGAACATCGAGAATCAGCGCGATGCGGCCGTCACCGGTGATGGTGGCGCCGGACATGCCTGCGGTTCCCTGGAGCATTTTGCCCAATGGCTTGATGACCACTTCTTCCTGGCCCACCAGTTGATCGACGACAAAGCCGATCCGCTGCGTGCCCACCGAAAGGATCACCACATGGCCCTCGCGCTGCTCTTCGTGAGCGGCGGAGCTGACCAGCCAGCGTTTGAGATAGAACAATGGCAGCGCCTTGTCCCGCACGATCACCACTTCCTGGCCGTCCACGACGTTGGTGGTCGACAGGTCGAGGTGGAAGATCTCGTTGACGTTCACCAGCGGGAACGCAAACGCCTGGTTGCCGAGCATGACCATCAGCGTCGGCATGATCGCCAGGGTCAGCGGCACCTTGATGACGATCTTCGAACCCTGGCCCTTGGCCGAGTAGATGTTGATCGAACCGTTGAGCTGGGAAATCTTGGTTTTCACCACGTCCATGCCCACGCCACGACCCGATACGTCGGAGATCTCGGTCTTGGTTGAGAACCCCGGGGCGAAGATCAGGTTGTAGCATTCGGTGTCGCTCAGGCGATCGGCCGCATCCTTGTCCATCACGCCGCGCTTGACCGCGATGGAACGCAGGACGTTCGGGTCCATGCCTTTGCCGTCATCGGAGATCGACAGCAGGATGTGATCGCCCTCCTGCTCGGCCGCCAGGATGACTTTGCCGCCACGGGCCTTGCCCGAGGCTTCGCGTTCTTCCGGCGATTCGATGCCGTGGTCGACTGCGTTGCGCACCAAGTGGACCAGCGGGTCGGCCAGGGCCTCGACGAGGTTCTTGTCGAGGTCGGTTTCTTCGCCGACCAGTTCCAGGTTGATCTCTTTCTTGAGCTGGCGAGCCAGGTCGCGAACCAGGCGCGGGAAGCGCCCGAAGACTTTCTTGATCGGTTGCATCCGGGTCTTCATGACCGCGGTTTGCAGGTCGGCCGTGACCACGTCGAGGTTCGACACGGCCTTGGACATGGCTTCGTCGCCGCTGTTGAGGCCCAGGCGGACCAGGCGGTTACGTACCAGCACCAGCTCGCCGACCATGTTCATGATCTCGTCGAGACGCGCGGTATCGACACGTACGGTGGTCTCGGCTTCGCTCGCCGGTTTTTCCGCCGGTGGCGCGGCCGGAGTACGGGCTGCAGCAGGTGCAGCAGCGACCGGGGCCGGCGCTTCGGCTTTCGGCTCGGGTGCCTTGGCCACAGGTTTCGGCGCCGCCGCCTTGGCCACCGGTGCCGCAACGGAAGCGTTCGAACCGTTGGCCGTCGCCGCGCTGCCGACTTCGCTGAACTTGCCTTTGCCATGCAGTTCGTCGAGCAGCGATTCGAATTCGTGATCGGTGATCAGGTCGCTACCGGCCGCCGCCGCGCTTGGCACTGCGGCTGCAGGCACCGAAGCGATGGCCGACTCCAGTGCCTCGACGGCAAAGTTACCCTTGCCATGCAACTGATCGAGCAAGGCCTCGAATTCATCGTCGGTAATGTCGGAGCTGTCGCCGGCCGCTTTCGGGGCCTCTGGCGCGACGGGCGCCGGGACCACCGCATCGACGGCGAACTGGCCCTTGCCGTGCAGTTGATCGAGCAACGACTCGAACTCGGCATCGGTGATTTCATCGCTGGCCGCGGCATCGCCGACCGGCGCAGAAACAGCTGCCGGCGCCACGGCCTGAGCCTTGACGGCATTCAGCGAGTCCAGCAGTTGTTCGAATTCATTGTCGGTGATATCGCCGGAATCAGCTTCAGCCACTGGCGCTTCGACCACGGCGGCGACGGGCGCAGTTACTGCCTCGTCAGCCGATTGCGGCTCGGCCAGACGGGCCAGCGCCGCGAGCAGTTCAGGTGTCGCGGCCGTGATCGGGCCGCGCTCGCGGACTTCGCTGAACATGCTGTTCACCGCGTCCAGCGCTTCGAGAACCACGTCCATCAGTTCCGCATCAACGCGACGCTCACCCTTGCGCAGGATGTCGAACACGTTCTCGGCGATGTGGCAGCACTCCACCAGCTCGTTGAGCTGGAGGAAGCCGGCGCCCCCTTTTACAGTGTGAAAACCGCGAAAAATTGCATTGAGCAAATCCGCATCATCCGGACGGCTTTCCAGCTCGACCAGTTGCTCGGACAGTTGCTCTAGAATCTCGCCGGCCTCAACCAGGAAATCCTGAAGGATCTCTTCATCGGCGCCGAAGCTCATTAAGGGTGTGCTCCTAACAGACAGGTCTAAAAACCTAAAATGCCTAAAATTCTAAAACCCCAGGCTGGATAACAAATCGTCCACATCGTCCTGACCGGACACAACGTCTTCTCTTTTATCGGCATGAATCTGCGGACCTTCACCCTGAGAGAGATGTTTTTGTGGATCTTTTTCAGCAAGCATCGCTTCACGGTCATGTTCGATGCCCGCAAAGCGGTCCACCTGACTGGCCATGAGCACGAGCTTGAGCAGGTTGCTTTCAACTTCGGTGACCAACTGGGTCACGCGCTTGATCACTTGCCCTGTGAGGTCCTGGTAATCCTGGGCGAGCAGGATGTCGTTCAGGTTGCCCGACACCGCGCGATTGTCCGTGCCGCTGCGCGCCAGGAACCCGTCGACCCGCCGGGCCAGTTCACGAAACTCCTGCGCCCCGACTTCGCGACGCATGAAACGCCCCCAGTCCGTGCTCAAGGCCTGGGCTTCATCCGCCAGGCCATTGACCAGTGGCGTGGCACTTTCCACCAGATCCATGGTGCGGTTGGCCGCAGCTTCGGTCAGCTTGACCACATACCCCAGACGCTCGGTGGCATCGGTAATCTGCGACACTTCTTCGGCTTGCGGCATGTGCGGGTCAATCTGGAAATTGACGATCGCGCTATGCAGTTCGCGAGTGAGCTTGCCCACTTCCCGATACAGGCCGCGGTCACGGGTCTGGTTGAGCTCATGGATCAATTGCACCGCGTCGCCGAACTTGCCCTTTTCAAGGCTTGCGACCAATTCGACGGCGTGTTTTTTCAGGGTCGATTCGAAATCGCCCAATGAGGTTTCGTTATTGTCCATAGCTCCCCCGTGGCGCACTCATCAACCGATGCGTTCGAAAATCTTCTCGATTTTTTCTTTCAACGCCTGGGCCGTGAAGGGTTTGACCACATAGCCGTTAACGCCGGCCTGGGCCGCTTCGATGATCTGCTCGCGCTTGGCTTCAGCGGTCACCATCAGCACCGGCAGATGCTTGAGCTTTTCATCGGCACGCACGTGGCGCAGCAGATCGATACCGGTCATGCCAGGCATGTTCCAGTCCGTTACCAGAAAGTCGATGCTTCCGCTGTTGAGCACCGGAATGGCGGTAGTGCCATCGTCGGCCTCGACGGTGTTGGTGAACCCAAGGTCACGCAGCAGGTTCTTGATGATCCGCCGCATCGTTGAGAAGTCATCAACGATGAGGATTTTCATGTTCTTGTCCAATTCGACCTCCAAGCAGTCTTAAACGCGCCCAGCACCTGGACGCGCCATTTCAATCAATCCGGCAAAGCACTCAATGACTGTCTGGAGCACAACAGATCGCGACTGGCGCAGTTCAACACCACACCAGCCTCGTTCGCAGTGTCCCCACACTGCCTTCAGCGCGCTCGCCACTCCCCCAAACGCCCCCGCAAACGGGCCGCGCACTGGCTGTGTAACTGGCTGACCCGCGATTCGCTGACCCCCAGGACCTCACCGATTTCCTTGAGGTTCAACTCTTCGTCGTAGTACAGCGCCAACACCAGTCGCTCACGCTCCGGCAAATTGGCAATCGCATCCGCCAGCGCAGCCTGGAAGCGTTCATCTTCCAGATCGCGTGACGGCTCGAGATGAGCACTCGCGCCATCCTCGTGCAGCCCTTCGTGTTCGCCGTCCTGCAACAGATCGTCGAAACTGAATAACCGGCTGCCCAGGGTGTCGTTCAAAATTCCGTAGTAATCGTCGAGACTCAATTGGAGTTCGGCCGCAACCTCGTGATCTTTAGCGTCACGGCCGGTTTTCGCTTCAATCGAGCGAATCGCGTCGCTGACCATGCGCGTATTGCGGTGAACCGAACGTGGCGCCCAGTCCCCCTTGCGCACTTCATCGAGCATGGCGCCGCGGATTCGAATGCCCGCGTACGTCTCGAAACTGGCGCCTTTGCTGGCGTCGTATTTGGTCGACACTTCAAGCAGGCCGATCATCCCGGCCTGGATCAGGTCTTCGACCTGGACACTGGCCGGCAAGCGCGCCAGCAGGTGGTAAGCAATGCGTTTAACCAGCGGCGCGTAACGCTCGATCAGCTCGTACTGCGCATCACGCGCCGATTTCTTGTAGAGGTTGTAACCGCTTGCTGTCATAACACGGGTCCTGCTGTTTGCTGCACGAGGCGCTCGACGAAAAACTCCAGGTGCCCGCGCGGGTTGGCAGGCAGCGGCCAGGTATCGACTTTCTGCGCGATGGCCTTGAACGCCAGCGAGCACTTGGAACGCGGGAAAGCCTCGTAGACGGCGCGCTGTTTCTGCACAGCCTTGCGCACGCTTTCGTCGTAGGGCACAGCGCCGACGTATTGCAGGGCGACGTCGAGGAAGCGATCCGTGACCTTGGTCAACTTGGCGAACAGGTTGCGCCCTTCCTGCGGGCTCTGGGCCATGTTGGCAAGGACGCGGAAGCGGTTCATGCCGTAGTCGCGATTGAGCAACTTGATCAAGGCGTAGGCATCGGTAATCGAGGTCGGCTCGTCACACACCACCAGCAGCACTTCCTGGGCTGCGCGAACGAAACTGACTACCGAGTCACCTATGCCCGCAGCGGTGTCGATCACCAATACGTCGAGGTTGTCACCGATATCACTGAAGGCCTGGATCAGGCCGGCGTGTTGCGCAGGACTCAGATGCACCATGCTCTGAGTGCCGGATGCGGCCGGAACGATACGGATGCCGCCTGGTCCCTGCAGCAGTACGTCGCGCAGTTCGCAGCGGCCCTCGATCACGTCGGCCAGGGTACGTTTGGGTGTCAGGCCCAGCAGAACGTCGACGTTCGCCAGTCCCAGGTCGGCGTCCAACAGCATGACGCGCCGGCCAAGCTCAGCCAGAGCCAGGGACAAGTTCACTGACACATTAGTTTTCCCGACGCCACCTTTGCCGCCGGTCACCGCAATCACCTGTACGGGATGCATGCTGCCCATGTTATTTCTTTACCTTGTCTTGCATAGACGGAGGCCACATTACTGGCTGCGCGTTCGCAATCGGAACAATGCATGGCAGACCATCGATGTAGGTACAAAAACTGTTCATTACTACCTTAGCCAACCTGCTTGGTTTGGCTGTGGTAAATATCAGCGAACATGTCAGCCATGGCTTCTTCGCTGGGTTCTTCCTGCATTTGCACGCTGACGGCGCGACTGACCAACTGATGACGGCGCGGCAGATGCAAATCATCCGGGATCCGCGGGCCATCGGTCAGGTAGGCCACGGGTAACTCATGACTGATGGCCAGGCTCAACACCTCGCCCAGGCTTGCCGTCTCATCCAGTTTAGTCAGGATGCAGCCAGCTAGCCCGCAACGCTTGTAACTGTGGTAAGCGGCCGTTAGAACCTGTTTCTGGCTGGTGGTTGCCAGGACCAGATAATTTTTTGAACGGATGCCGCGACCGGCCAGGCTTTCGAGCTGCATGCGCAGGGCCGGATCGCTGGCCTGCAGGCCCGCGGTATCGATCAGCACCACGCGCTTGCGCAGCAAGGGTTCCAGCGCCTGCACCAGGGACTGCCCCGGGTCGACGTGGGTCACCGACACATTGAGAATGCGCCCCAGGGTCTTGAGCTGCTCCTGGGCACCGATGCGGAAGCTGTCCATGCTCACCAGCGCAATGTTCTGCGCGCCGTACTTGAGCACGTAACGGGCAGCCAGCTTGGCCAGGGTGGTGGTCTTGCCCATGCCGGCAGGGCCGACCATGGCGATCACTCCGCCCTCTTCCAGCGGCTCGACTTCCGGGGTAACGATCATGCGCGCCAGGTGCGCCAGCAACATGCGCCACGCCTGACGAGGTTCTTCGATTTCCGTGATCATTGCCAGCAGGTCGCGCGACAGCGGGCCAGACAGGCCAATGCGTTGCAGGCGACGCCAGAGGTTGGCCTGGTCCGGACGACTGCCTTGCAGCTGATTCCAGGCCAGCGAGCCAAGCTGTACCTCCATGAGTTCGCGCAGGCTGTTGAGCTCGAAACGCATCGAGTCGAACGCGCGCGGGTCTACGCCACCGGACGCTGGCGCAGCGGCCGGTGCAGGGCGACGGGGCTCGGCGTACGTCGGCTCGATCAGCGGCTCGGCGGCGGTCAACGGCAAGCCGGCGAACAACTGGCGGTTGGTAGCATTGTCGCTCTCGCCATCGCCACGCAGGCTCAATTCGGCCTGGGCGGTGACGATCCGCGACTGAGTCTTGCGCAGCTCGTCTTCGAGCTCCATGTTCGGAACCCGCGGCGCCAGCGCCGACAACTTGTAATCCAGCGCAGCCGTCAGCTCGACACCCCCGGCGATCCGGCGGTTGCCAATAATGGCGGCATCAGCGCCCAGCTCATCGCGAACCAGCTTCATGGCCTGACGCATATCGGCGGCGAAAAAACGCTTAACTTGCATAAACCACTACCTCAGCCGTTGGGCCCTACTGTCGCAACGATGGTCACTTGCTTGTTGTCAGGAATTTCCTGGTAAGCCAACACATGCAAACCCGGGACTGCGAGTCGGCCAAATCGCGAGAGCATCGCGCGAACCGGACCGGCCACCAGCAGAATTACCGGCTGACCTTGCATCTCCTGACGCTGCGCCGCGTCGATCAACGAGCGTTGCAACTTCTCCGCCATGCTTGGCTCCAGCAGAACGCCTTCTTCCGAGCCTTGTCCTGCCTTCTGCAGACTATTGAGCAATATCTGTTCCAACCTTGGCTCCAGCGTGATGACTGGCAGCTGCGACTCAGTGCCTACAATGCTTTGGACGATTGCGCGGGATACGCCAACACGCACGGCAGCCACCAGCGCGGCGGTATCTTGACTCTTGGCGGCATTGTTGGCGATGGCCTCGGCAATGCTGCGGATATCGCGAACAGGCACTTGTTCGGCCAGCAGCGCTTGCAGCACCTTGAGCAACTGCGACAGCGAAACCACGCCCGGCACCAGCTCCTCGGCCAGTTTCGGCGAGCTTTTGCCCAGCAATTGCATGAGCTGCTGCACTTCTTCGTGACCGATCAGCTCACTGGAATGCTTGTAGAGTATCTGGTTCAAGTGGGTAGCCACTACTGTACTGGCATCGACCACCGTGTAACCGAGGGATTGCGCCTGGGCGCGTTGGCTGATTTCGATCCAGACCGCCTCCAGGCCGAAAGCCGGATCTTTGGCGGTAATGCCATTGAGCGTGCCGTAGACCTGCCCCGGGTTGATCGCCAGCTCGCGATCCGGGTAAATCTCCGCCTCGGCCAGGATCACCCCCATGAGGGTCAGGCGATAGGCGCTTGGCGCCAGGTCGAGGTTGTCGCGGATATGCACGGTCGGCATCAGGAAGCCGAGATCCTGGGACAGCTTCTTGCGCACCCCCTTGATCCGCGCGAGCAACTGGCCACCCTGGTTGCGGTCCACCAGTGGAATCAGGCGATAACCCACTTCCAGGCCGATCATGTCGATGGGCGTCACATCATCCCAGCCAAGCTCCTTGGTTTCCTGGGCGCGGGCCGGCGACGGCAGCAGCTCCTGCTGGCGCTTGACCTCTTGCAGGGCCTGCACCCTGGCGACGTTCTGCTTTTTCCAGAACAGGTAAGCGCCGCCAGCCGCCAGGGCCGCCATGCTCAGGAACGAGAAGTGCGGCATGCCGGGCACCAGGCCCATGACCGCCATCAGGCCCGCCGCCACCGCCAGCGCCTTGGGCGAGGCGAACATCTGGCGATTGATTTGCTTGCCCATGTCTTCCGAGCCGGAAGCACGGGTCACCATGATCGCTGCCGCTGTCGATAACAACAGTGATGGCAATTGCGCCACCAAACCGTCACCGATGGTCAACAACGCATACACCTTGCCGGCGTCGGCGAAGTTCATGTTGTGCTGGAAGATACCGACCGCCATACCACCGATCAGGTTGATGAACAGGATCAACAGGCCGGCAATGGCGTCACCCCGGACGAATTTGCTGGCACCGTCCATGGAGCCGTAGAACTCGGCTTCCTGGGCCACTTCCGAGCGGCGGGCCTTGGCTTGGGCCTGATCGATCAGGCCGGCATTGAGGTCGGCGTCGATCGCCATTTGCTTGCCGGGCATCGCATCGAGGGTGAAACGCGCGCTCACCTCGGAAATCCGCCCCGCACCCTTGGTCACCACGACGAAGTTGATGATCATCAAAATCGCGAAGACCACGATACCGACCACATAGTTACCGCCGATCACCACCTCGCCGAACGCCTGGATCACCTTGCCGGCCGCCGCATGACCGTCCTGGCCGTGGAGCATCACCACCCGCGTGGAGGCCACGTTCAACGCCAGGCGCAACAGCGTCGCCACCAGCAGAATGGTCGGGAACACCGCAAAGTCCAGCGGGCGCAAGGCGTAGACGCACACCAGCAGCACGACGATGGACAGCGCAATGTTGAAGGTGAAGAACACGTCCAGCAGAAACGGCGGCACCGGCAGCATCATCATCGCCAGCATGACCAGCAGCAACAGCGGCACGCCCAGATTGCCTCGACTGAGGTCGGCAATGTTGCTGCGGGCACTGTTGATTAACTGAGAGCGATCCACCGGTTTTCCCCGTTCCTTTAAAGCAAACTTTTGACGCCTGAAGCGGGCGCAGAGCGGCTACTGCAAGAAGCTTTCCAACTTTTGCAAAGGGAGAAATAGAGCGATTTTTCAGGGGGATATGTGTTGCCTGGGCAGGCCTCTTCGCGAGCAAGCCCGCTCCCACAGGACCTCGTCGAACCCGACGATGGGGCCGTCAGCGACAGCGCGAAACTCAGGAATCGCGGCGCAAATCCGGCGGAATCGGCAGATCATCCTTGAGCGGATCCGGTCGCTTGCCCTTGCCCGCACGGTACTGTCGAATCTGATAGACGTAAGCCAATACCTGCGCTACCGCCAGATAGAGCCCGCCGGGGATTTCCTGCTCAAGCTCGGTGGAGTAGTAGATCGAGCGCGCCAGCGCCGGGGATTCCAGCAACAGGATCTCGTTGGCCGCCGCGATTTCACGAATCTTCAGGGCCAGGAAGTCGGTCCCCTTGGCCAGCAATACCGGCGCACTACCCTTTTCCGGGTCGTACTTGAGCGCCACGGCGTAGTGCGTCGGGTTGGTGATGACCACGTCGGCCTCGGGAATGGCGGCCATCATCCGCCGCTGGGACATCTCGCGCTGCAGCTGTCGAATTCGCTGCTTGACCTCCGGCCGCCCCTCTTGATCCTTGTGCTCGTCACGCACTTCCTGCTTGGTCATCAGCAGTTTCTTGTGGCTTTCCCAGAGCTGCACAGGCACGTCTACCACAGCGATGAGGATCAGCCCGCACGCCATCCACAAGGTGCTCCAGCCCACGACTTGCAGGCTGTGAATGATGGCCATGTCCAAGGGTTCATGGGCGATCCGCAGCAGGTCATCGATGTCCGACGACAACACCGCCAGCGCCACGAACAGAATGATGATGAATTTGGCCAGGGCCTTGAGCAGTTCGACCAGCGACTTGGTCGAGAACATGCGCTTGAGCCCGGGGCCGGGGTTCAAGCGGCTGAATTTGGGCGCCATGGAGCTCGCCGCGAACAGCCAGCCCCCCAGGGAAATCGGCCCGATGATGGCGGCCAGCACCAGCGTGATCATCACTGGCTGGATCGACCAAAGGGCAATTTGCCCCGAGCGCATCAGGTAGGTGGCCATGTAACGCTGGTCCAGGATCACTTCCCGCGGCAGCGAGAAGTTGATGCGCATCAGCTCCATCATGTCCTGCGCCATCGCGCCGCCAAAAATCAGCAGCGCCGAGGCACCGACCAGCATGATCGCCAGGGTGTTGAGCTCCTTGGACCGTGCGACCTCGCCTTTTTCACGGGAGTCCTGCTTGCGTTTCTCCGTGGGGTCTTCTGTCTTGTCCTGACCGCTTTCGCTCTCAGCCATGACTCAGCGCGCCCGTGCCATTTCGCGCAACAACTGCAAGGCCTCGGAGGCCAGCGGTTGGTACTGATTGAGAATGTCCGCCAGCCCGACCCAGACGATAAACAGCCCAAGCACCAGGATCAGCGGGAAGCCGACAGAGAAAATGTTCAGTTGCGGCGCCGCCCGGGTCATGACGCCAAACGCGATGTTGACCACCAGCAGCGCGGTAATCGCCGGCAGCACCAGCAACAACGCCGAACCGAGCACCCAGCCGAGCTTGCCGGCCAGTTCCCAGTAGTGGTTGACCATCAGGCCGCCACCCACCGGCAACGTGGTAAAGCTCTCGGTGAGGATCTCGAACACCACCAGATGACCGTTCATGGACAGGAACAGCAGCGTCACCAGCATGGTGAAAAACTGCCCGATCACCGCCGTCGATACGCCGTTGGCCGGGTCGATCATCGAGGCGAAGCCCATGCCCATTTGAATGGCGACGATCTGTCCGGCCACCACAAAGGCCTGGAAGAACAACTGCAAGGAAAAGCCCATCACCGCGCCGATGAGGATCTGCTCGGCGATCAGCAACAACCCGCTAAGGTCCAGGGGATTGACCGGAGGCATCGGTGGCAGGCCCGGCGCGATGACCACGGTAATGGCCAATGCGAAATACAGGCGGATGCGCCGAGGCAGCAAGGTCGTGCCGAACACCGGCATGACCATCAGCAAGGAGCCGACGCGAAACAGCGGCAACATGAACGTCGCCACCCAGGTGCTGATCTGCGTATCGGTCAGCGCAAGCAGTGACATGGTTTAGCCGATGACCTGAGGAATGCTGCCGTACAGCTGAATGATGTAGTCCATGAAGGTCTGCACCAGCCACGGACCACCGACGATCAGCGTCACCAGCATCACCAGCAGGCGCGGCAGGAAGCTCAGGGTCTGTTCGTTGATCTGGGTGGCGGCCTGGAACATCGCCACCAACAGCCCCACCAGCAGGCTCGGAATCACCAGCACGGCGACCATCATGGTGGTCAACCACAGGGCTTCGCGGAAAATGTCTACGGCGACTTCAGGGGTCATGGCGAGACACCAGCGAAACTGCTGGCCAGGGTGCCGATGATCAACGCCCAGCCATCCACCAGCACGAACAGCATGATTTTGAACGGCAGGGAAATGATCAGCGGCGACAGCATCATCATACCCATGGCCATGAGCACACTGGCCACGACCAGGTCGATGATCAGGAACGGAATGAAGATCATGAAACCGATCTGGAACGCCGTCTTGAGCTCGGAGGTCACGAAGGCCGGCACCAGGATGGTCAGCGGCGCCTGATCCGGCGTCGCGATGTCAGTGCGCTTGGACAGGCGCATGAACAACTCCAGATCACTGGTACGGGTCTGGGCGAGCATGAAATTCTTGATCGGCACCTGCGCCTTGGCGACGGCATCCTGGGCCGTCAGCTTTTCCGCCAGATACGGCTGCAAGGCGTCCTGATTCACCCGGTCGAACACCGGCGCCATGATGAACAGGGTCAGGAACAGTGCCATGCCGGTGAGGATCTGGTTCGACGGTGTCTGCTGCAGGCCCAAGGCCTGGCGCAGGATCGAGAAGACGATGATGATCCGGGTGAAACTGGTCATCAGCATGACAAACGCCGGGATAAAACTCAGCGCGGTCATGATCAGCAGGATTTGCAGGCTGACCGAGTACTCCTGCGCACCCTGCGCATTGGTGCCCAGGGTGATGGCCGGGATCGACAGCGGATCGGCGGCGAATGCCAGCGGCGAGGCCAGCATCAGGGCCAGCGTCAAGACGATGCGTAGCGCACCCATTACTTCTTATCCTTCTGATCTTTACCCAGCATCTCCAACAGGCGCTGGGCAAATTCCGGCGTCGGCTTCTCGCTACTCGGCACTTGCACCGGCTCCTTGAGAACGTGCAGCGCAGTAATGCTGCCCGGGCTCAGGCCCAACAGGATCTGCTCGTTGCCGACCTGTACCAGCATCAGCCGGTCGCGAGGCCCCAGTGCGCGGGAGCCGACAATGTCGATCACCTGCCCCTTGCCGGCCGGTCCGGCCTGCTGGACCCGACGCAGCAACCAGGCGAGGAGGAAGATCAGCCCCAGCACCAGCAGCAGGCCGAACACCAGTTGCGTCAGTTGGCCGCCCACACCACTGTTCACCGCTGGCGCAGCAGCCGTGGTCGCCGTTGCAACCGGTTCGGCCGCCAGCACGCTGAACGGCATGACCAGCACAGCCCCCAGAAGCTTTTTCACTCAGCGCAGCTTCTTGATGCGTTCGCTTGGGCTGATCACGTCCGTCAGGCGGATGCCGAACTTCTCGTTGACCACCACCACTTCGCCGTGGGCGATGAGCGTGCCATTGACCAGCACGTCCAGCGGCTCGCCGGCCAGGCGATCAAGCTCGATCACCGAACCCTGGTTCAGTTGCAGCAGGTTGCGGATGTTGATGTCGGTGCTGCCCACTTCCATGGAAATCGACACCGGGATATCGAGGATCACGTCCAGGTTCGGGCCTTCGAGGCTCACCGGATCGTTGTTTTTCGGCACGCTGCCGAACTCTTCCATTGGCAGGCGGTTGGAGGCGGAGCTGCCGGAATCGGCGGCCAGCAAGGCGTCGATGTCGGCCTGCCCGGCATCACCGGTTTCTTCCAGGGCCGCAGCCCACTCATCGGCCAGAGCCTGGTCGTCTTGGGTGTTCATATTGTCAGTGTCCTCGGCGAGCAAAAGTTCAGAATTCGGTTATTCGCGAATGGGTACCAGCGCCAGTCAACGGCGCTCGATCGGCTCGATCACTTGCAACGCCAGGTTGCCCTTGTGTGAGCCCATCTTGACCTTGAAGGCCGGCACGCCGTTGGCGCGCATGATCATTTCTTCCGGCATCTCGACCGGGATCACATCCCCCGGCTGCATGTGCAGGATGTCGCGCAGGCGCAACTGACGACGAGCCACCGTTGCGCCGATCGGCACGTCGACGTCCAGCACGTCCTGGCGCAGGGCATTGACCCAGCGTTCGTCCTGGTCGTCGAGGTCCGACTGGAAGCCGGCGTCGAGCATTTCGCGCACCGGCTCGATCATCGAGTACGGCATGGTCACGTGCAGGTCGCCGCCACCGCCATCGAGTTCGATGTGGAAGGTCGACACCACGATGGCTTCGCTCGGGCCGACGATGTTGGCCATGGCCGGGTTCACTTCCGAGTTGATGTACTCGAAGTTGACTTCCATGATCGCCTGCCAGGCTTCCTTCAGATCGACGAAGGCCTGCTCCAGCACCATGCGCACCACGCGCAGCTCGGTCGGCGTGAATTCACGCCCTTCGATCTTGGCGTGCCGGCCGTCACCACCGAAGAAGTTGTCCACCAGCTTGAACACCAGTTTGGCGTCGAGGATGAACAGCGCGGTGCCACGCAGGGGTTTGATCTTGACCAGGTTGAGACTGGTCGGCACGTACAGCGAGTGCACGTATTCGCCGAACTTCATCACCTGCACGCCGCCGACCGCTACGTCTGCCGAGCGCCGCAGCATGTTGAACATGCTGATGCGGGTATAGCGGGCGAAACGCTCGTTGATCATTTCCAGGGTCGGCATGCGTCCACGGACGATGCGATCCTGGCTGGTCAGGTCATAGCTTTTGACGCTACCGGGTTCGGCAGCGTTTTCAGTCTGTACCAGACCATCGTCGACGCCATGCAGCAGCGCGTCGATCTCATCCTGGGACAGCAGGTCCTGCACGGCCATGTCGTGTTCCTACTGCAGTACGAAATTAGTGAAAAGCAACTGTTCGACCACCACTTTGCCGAGCTCTTTCTGCGCTACTTCCTGCACGCTGGCGGTGGCTTTCTGCCGCAGCATTTCCTGGCCGACCGGCGACGCCAGGGTCGCAAAGTCCTGCCCGGAGAACAGCATGACCAGGTTGTTGCGGATCACCGGCATGTGAACCTTGAGCGCATCCAGATCCGCCTGGTTGCGCGCGAGCATGGTGATGCTCACTTGCATGTAGCGCTGGCGACCGTTCTGGTTGAAGTTGGCCACGAAGGCCGGCGCCATCGACTCGAAAATCGCTGGCTGCTTGCCGACGGGAGCCGTCTCCGCCACGGCGGCGGCAGGCTTGCTCTGAGCGCTGTGCATGAAGTACCAGGTCGCCCCCACGGACACACCGATCGCCAGCAGCAGGGCCACCGCGATCACGATAATCAGCTTGAGTTTGCCTTTGGTTGCGGGGTCTTTTACTGCTGCGTCGCTCTTCGCCATGCCAATAATCCGTCACTATTCGGGTTTTCACAGTCGCACGGCAAGGCAAGAGCAAGTGTTATGCCAGAACGGTTGGGAGGGAGATGGGTGGACAGACGCCTTTTTGAAGAGCACCGCCAAACAAATGTGGGAGCGGGCTTGCTCGCGAATGCGTTGTGACAGTCAACATCAATGTTGAATGTTAAACAGTATTCGCGAGCAAGCCCGCTCCCACAGGGTTTATGTTTGATCAGGCGTAGTAGTCGACGGCGCTGGAGCCGATCACGCTGGTAGCCGTTGCGGCAACTTCTGTGATGCTCGGGGCGATTTCGTCATCCATGGTTTCAAGACGACCACCACTGGTGCTCGTTCGCCCGCTCTGGCCCTGTTGAGCCTGCTCCTGTCCCTGCTGCGAACCACGAGACTGGTCCGAAACATTGACATCGACCTGCCCCATGCCCTGCTGCGCAAACATGTCGCGCAAGCGATGGACCTGGCCGTCCAGCGCCTCGCGGACTCCCGGATGCGCACTCATGAACGTGACCTGGGTCTGCTGGTCGGGAACCATGTTCACCCGAATGTCCAGGCGTCCCAGCTCGGCGGGCTGCAACTGGATGTCCGCCGCCTTGAGATTGGCGCTGGACAGGTACATGACCCGGTTCACCACTTCTTCGGTCCACCCGCTCTGATGCATGGCGATCGGCTGGTTCACCGGCAAGGCATTGGCGGTCTTCGGAGTGGCCGCCTGGGTCAGCGCTGCCAGGCGGTTGGCGAAATCGTCGACACGGGTGTCGCTGCTGGCGGACTTGAGATCCTTCAGACCGTCATCGAGCAAGCCGCTGAAAGCCTTGTCGTCCCCCTGACCCGTGCTGCTCTTGTCGCCCTGAATATCCAGCATGGTCGCCATGCCGGCGGCAAAGTTTTGCGCTGGCGTCAGTTCACCGTCAGCCTGGGCTTGCGCCGGTGTCGGTGCAGACTTGGGCTGCGCCTGGCTGGACGCCGAGACATGACCGCTCTGCTCCATCGCCAGACGCACCGCCGGCAATGCGTCGAGCGGATCGGCTTCGGGATCGAAATCGCCGTCGGTGCCGGTCGGTGCCGGAGCGCTTGCAGCCGTGATCGCCGCAGCAACCGGTGCTTCAACCACTGGCTGCGCTGCTTCGGCCACGGCAGGCGTTGTCGGCACCGGCGCTGGCGCAGGCATCACTGGCTGTACGGTTTGCTGCAATGAGGGATCAAGCGCCGGATCGACCGGCGCAGCATCGACGACCAGCGCCGGGGCGGCATCCGAGGCATCATCGCCGGCTGTCTTGTCGTCAGCCTGCAGCGGCTTGTCGGCAGGCAAGGATTTGCCGCCATCGGCAACCACCGGTTCCTCGGCGGCAGACTTGTCGTCGCCAGCGTCTTTTTTTCCGGCGACATCGGAGGCTTTGTCACGACTCGTCCTGGACGAGGCATCCGCCACCGCATTGGGCTTGCCCTGTGCCTGATTGGCGTAGACATGAGCGAAGCTTGCGGCCTTGTCCCCGGGCTCAGCGGTCAGCGCCGGAGGATTGGCGGAGGCGGCTTGAGTCTTGGCCTGTACGGCAGCCTGAATAGGAATATTGGGGGTAACGGGCATTTAACGGTCTCCGCTGCACTGGGATCGTAGGTACAGTCGGGAGAGTTGAATGCAAAGGTTGCGCCAGTTTTGTTCGGTCGCGATCAATGAGGCCGAACGGTCGCGATGGCCAAGAGAGAATGCTGACGCGCCTCCTCATACAGAGGTCGGACAAGCGCGAATTCCCGGACGACTTCAGCGATTTTCGCCCCCAGGTCTGAAACGCTCTGCACTTTGGCATCTTGCTCCAGGTCATGACACAGCTCGGCCAGGCGAGTCGCCCCCATGTTGCTGCTACTGCCCTTGAAGCTATGGGCAGCCTCGATAATCTGCGTAGCGTCGACAATCATGGTCAACTGCCGCAGCCGCTCTTCGGAGTCCGCAAGGAAGGTATCGATCAAAGTCGAAAACTCGTCCTCCATGACTTCCCGCAACGCTTTCAGCACGTCCGGGTCCAGATGTATGTCAGCCACTTGCTCACTCCTTGATCAAGAATGCGCGGATTATGCCAGAGCGTCCCAGATAAACTCCACGCGTGCACTTCGACCATCGTCGGTCCAACGGGCATTACGCCCCAACTGGCGGATCAGGCTGACCCCACGTCCCGACAGGCGGATGTCATCCAGAGGCCTTTGCATCACCCGCTCGACATCGAAACCCTTGCCGCTGTCTTCGATGTGAATGGTCAGGCAACCGCCGTCGTCTGTTGGCGCCACCTGCAAATGCAGCCGTACATAGCCCTCCTGAAGCTCGTCCAGGCGCGCATTGCGCTCTTGATAATATCGCGCAAAACCCGAGGCATCGCGCTTGAGGCGCGAATCCAGCCCCAGCACGCCATGCTCCAGCGCATTGGAGTAGAGCTCCGCCAGCACGCTGTAGAGCGCACCGCTCTGAGCCCGAAGGCCATGCACCTCCAGCAGCAACTGCAACAGATAGGGCAACGGATTGAATCGCTTGAGCGTGGCGGCGCGAAATTCGAAACTCACCGACCAGTCCAGCGGACAGGACTGGCCGCTGTCGGAGTAGATCAACGCTGGCGGAGTGATCTGCGCCGGCTCCACCAGGCTGATTTCGACCATGCTGACATCGTCGCGGTTCTCTCCGCCGAAATCGCGCAGCGCCTGCTCGAGTTCTTCGAACAGCGCATCTGGCTGACGGTTGGCGGCAAACACCTGCTGCAATCGCTGCTCGCCAAACAACTGGTCATTGGCGTCGCAGGTATCGATCACCCCATCGGACAACAGGAAAACCCGATCCCCGAGCGCCATGGGAAACACATCGGTGCATTCATCGAAGGCTTCCGGGCTCAGCACCCCCAAAGGCAGGTGCCGCGCCGGAAGCGGCGTTCGCTCGCCACTGGCAATGCAATGCAGGTAACCGTCCGGCATTCCACCGTTCCACACTTCCACCGAACGGCGCTGGAAACTCAGGCACAGCAACGTGGCACAGCAGAACATGTCCACCGGCAGGATGCGCTTGAGCTTGGCATTCATCTCACGCAGGGTTTCCGCCAGGCCATAACCCTTGGCCGTCATCCCGTAAAACACTTCGGCCAGGGGCATGGCCCCCACTGCCGCCGGCAGACCGTGGCCGGTGAAGTCGCCCAGCAGTACGTGCATGTCTCCGGCCGGCGTGAACGCGGCCAGCAACAGGTCGCCGTTGAACAGCGCATAGGGCGATTGCAGATAACGGATGTTCGGCGCGGCATTCAGGCAGCCCGAGTGCGCCACCTTGTCGAAAACGGCCTTGGCCACACGCTGCTCGTTGAGCAGGTAGTCGTGGTGCCCGGCGATCTGGTCTCGCTGTTGCAGCACCGTGTCCTGCAAGCGCCGCAAGCGATCCATCGCCTTGATCTTGGCTGCGAGAATCACCTGGTTGTACGGCTTCGCCAGAAAGTCGTCACCGCCAACCTCCAGACAACGGGCCAGCGCTTCGCTTTCGGACAAGGAAGTGAGGAAGATGATCGGCACCAGGGTTTCCCCGGCCAGGGCCTTGATCTGCCGGGCCGCCTCGAAGCCGTCCATCACCGGCATCAGCGCATCCATCAACACCAGATGCGGTGGCTGCTGGCGAAACGCCTCGACCGCTTCGGCACCGTTGGCCGCCGTCAGCACTTCGTGCCCCTGGCGGCGCAGGATGCTCGACAACAGCAGGCGATCGGCGGCGCTGTCCTCGGCAATCAGGATCGTCAGCGGCTCCAGTGGCTGCATGGCAATCAACTGATGTCGAACAGCTTGTCGAAATTGGAGATGGCGAGGATCTTGCGCACGTCGGTACTGCTGTTGACGACGCGGATATCGGAATCATCGCCACCGGCGTGATCACGCAGCAGAAGCAGCATGCCCAGGGCCGAGCTGTCGAGGTAAGTGGCGTCTTTCAGGTCGACCACAACCGCCGATAGCTGTTTATCTTCGTAGGACTGGCGAAACTCCTGATGCTTGGCGAAATCGAATCGTCCCTTGACCGATATCGTCAGTTTTTGCCCATCCGGAGAGACTTCTGTAACGACTGACATTTCATGGCTTCCTTGTCATTGGTAAACCCGCTTGCACAAGGTTTAGCATTTGGTAGAGGTTGGAGCAAGGCGGGAGGTTTTGGCGACTGTCAAATCGCTATCGCTGTAGGAGCGAGCTCGCTCGCGATGGTCGTCAATATTATCGCTGTAAACCTGACACCCCCGTGCGCTCACAGGTTCATCGCGAGCGAGCTCGCTCCTACGGGTGATTTTGCCGTGGCAGGCGCTGGGACAATTCATCCAGCAATTTCTGCTCACGCCGGTCTTCAAGCGCCCGCGCCTCATCGGCATAGCGCTGAACCAGTTTGCGCAGGCCCTCGACCCGGGCAAACGCCTGCTGCCAGGTTTCCCGGGCTTTGTTGAGGTTGTTCTGATGCCAGGCCAGGCTTTGCCGCTGCTGGTCGATGGCCGTGCCCAGTTGCGCAAGAAAGCCCTGATAACCCAGCAACCATTGACCCGAGACACCGCCGCTGCCACGTACGATCCATTGTTCCTGATAGTCGAGACGGAAGGCTTCAAGGTCGGCGAGTTTGCTTTGTGCCAGGCGAACCTGCCCTTGAAAGTGCCCCAGGCGCTGGACCGCGGTTTTCTCGGCCTTTTCGGCCATTTCCACCACCGGCGCCAGCCGGCCCGCCCGACTCTGGGCCATGACCGCTTAACCGCCTGCCGCGGGCGCGAAGATCGAGGCGAGATACGCTTCGCTTTCGCCCAGGCTGATGCTGTCGTTGAGGCCCTGACGCAGGTATTTGACCAATTGCGGTTGCAGGGAAATCGCCAGATCGGTCTCCCGATCTCCGCCGGCGACATAGGCGCCAACGCTGATCAGATCGCGGCTCTGCTGATAGCGCGACCACAGCTGCTTGAAATACTGCGCACGGGTCATGTGCTCCGGCGACACCACCGCCGGCATCACCCGGCTGATGGACGCCTCGATATCAATGGCCGGGTAATGCCCTTCCTCGGCCAGGCGCCGGGACAGCACGATGTGCCCGTCGAGCACGCCCCGCGCCGAGTCGGCAATCGGGTCCTGCTGGTCGTCGCCTTCGGACAGCACGGTGTAGAACGCGGTGATCGAACCTCCGCCCTTCTCCGCGTTACCCGCCCGCTCCACCAGTTTCGGCAACTTGGCGAATACCGACGGCGGATAGCCCTTGGTCGCCGGTGGCTCGCCAATGGCCAGGGCGATTTCCCGCTGGGCCTGAGCGAATCGGGTCAGGGAATCCATCAGCAACAGAACGTTCTTGCCCTTGTCGCGGAAATACTCGGCGATGCGCGTGCAA
The DNA here is from genome assembly GCF_047324915.1 of Pseudomonas sp. Pseusp16. Lineage (NCBI taxonomy): Bacteria > Pseudomonadati > Pseudomonadota > Gammaproteobacteria > Pseudomonadales > Pseudomonadaceae > Pseudomonas > Pseudomonas sp. Pseusp16. The sequence continues at coordinate 3,415,278 of NZ_CP168522.1, forward strand.
TACATGGCAGCGCGCAGGCGCATCAGCGGCGCATCGTCCGCCGGGGACGCCACCACCACTGAACGCTTGAGCCCTTCTTCACCGAGGATGTGCTCGATGAACTCTTTAACTTCACGACCCCGTTCACCGATCAGCCCGACGACGATAATGTCGGCCTCGGTAAAGCGCGTCATCATTCCCAGCAACACCGATTTACCGACACCGGTACCGGCAAACAGGCCAAGCCGCTGGCCACGACCGACGGTCAACATGCCGTTGATGCAACGGATGCCCACGTCCAGCGGTTCGCTGATCGGCTCGCGCTTGAGCGGGTTGATGGTCGGGCCATCCATGGGTACCCAGTCTTCGGCCTTCATCCCGCCCTTGCCGTCCAGAGCACGACCGGCACCGTCGAGCACCCGTCCGAGCATGCTCATGCCCATGGGCAGGCGACCGTTATCCGCCAGGGGCACCACTCGGGCACCGGGCGCAATGCCGGCGACACTGCCGACTGGCATCAGGAAGACTTTACTGCCGGAGAAGCCCATTACTTCGGCTTCGACCTGCACCGGGTGATAGCTGTCGTCATTGATGACCATACAGCGGCTGCCCATGGCGGCGCGCAGGCCCTCGGCTTCGAGGGTCAGGCCGACCATGCGCAGCAGGCGCCCTTCGAGAATCGGTGCGCCCTCCAATTGCGTGGCCTCGGCATAACTGCCCAGGCGCTTGGCAAAACTGGTGCGTTCAAGGCGCATCGGCAATGTCCGACGCAGGCTTGCTTTCGATCGGCAGTTCCAGGCTGACGTCCGGCGCCGCCGGGTGCAAGGCCTGCTCGTGCAACTGATCGAACAGCTTGTCCATCACCCGCGCGATTCGGGTTTCCACCGTGGCGTCGATGCGGCTGTGTTCGGTCTCGACCCGGCAACCGCCAGGCAACAACGATTCGTCCTCGACGATGCGCCAGGTTTCTTCATGGCGTTCGCGCAGGGCTTTGACCTGTTCGAAATCCTGCGGATTGATGTACAGCCGCACATTGCCCACGCCCAGCGGCAGGAGCTTGAGGGCTTCGCGCATCACGTGTTCGATCTGTGACGAGTCGATCGCCAGTTCGCGCTGGATCACCTGCCTGGTGATGTGTTGCACGAGGTCGACCAAGGACTTTTCGATCTGGGTGTCCTGCTCGGCGATGGGCTCGAACAGATGGCTCATCAATTGCTCCAGCGCCCCGATCTTGGCCGTCAGGGCCACTTCGGCTTCCTGGCGGACCTTGAGCGTGGTGCTGTGGAATCCTTCTTTCTCACCCACCGCGAAGCCTTCGTTGTAGGCTTCCTGGCGAATGCTTTCGAGTTCTTCGAGGGTCAGTGGCTGGACTTCCTCCAGCGGCACTTCCTCCATTTCCGGCGGCTCGGGTTCCGGCTCCGGTTCCGGCTCGGGTTCCGGCGGGTCGAAACTGGGCAGTGCCCAGGTATCGAAGCCACTGACATCCCTGGCCCGGATCAGGTCAGTGGGTGCATCATCATTCTTGACCATGGTGTTAGATCATTTCCTCGCCGCCCTTGCCGCCGAGAACGATTTCTCCGGCTTCGGCCATACGGCGGGCGATGGTGAGGATTTCCTTCTGCGCGGTTTCCACGTCGCTGACGCGCACCGGGCCCTTGGCTTCCAGGTCGTCGCGCAACAGTTCGGCCGCACGCTTGGACATGTTCTTGAAGATCTTCTCCTTGACGCCTTCGTCCGACCCCTTGAGGGCCAGCACCAGCACATCGGAGGACACTTCGCGCAGCAGCGCCTGGATCCCGCGGTCGTCGACATCGGCCAGGTTGTTGAAGACGAACATGAGGTCTTCGATCTGACCGGACAGGTCTTCGTCGACTTCGCGAATCGAATCCATGAGCTGGCCTTCGATCGAGCTGTCGAGGAAGTTCATTATGTCCGCCGCACGCTTGATGCCACCCAGGGTGGTGCGCGAGGCATTCGAGTTGCCGGAGAACTGCTTCTCGAGAATCTGGTTGAGTTCTTTCAGGGCCGCTGGCTGTACGGTGTTCAGCGAGGAGACTCGCAGGATGATGTCCAGCCGCACCTTGTGGTCGAAGTTGCCGAGCACTTCACCGGCCTGGTCCGGATCGAGATACGCCACCACGATCGCCTGGATCTGCGGGTGCTCGTAACGGATCACGTCGGCGACGGCGCGCGGCTCCATCCACTTCAGGCTGTCGAGGCCGCTGGTGTTGCCACCGAGCAGGATGCGGTCGATCAGGCCGTTGGCCTTGTCTTCGCCCAGGGCCTGGGTGAGCATCTTGCGCACATAGTCGTCGGAGCCGACGCCCAGGCTGGTCTGGTCGCCGACGATATCGACGAACTCGCTCATCACCTGCTCGACCTGCTCGCGGTGCACATTTCCCATCTGGGCCATGGCCACACCCACGCGCTGAACCTCTTTGGGGCCCATGTGGCGCAGCACCTGGGCCGCGTCGGTGGAGCCCAGGGACAGCAACAGGATGGCGGCCTTGTCGACCTTGGACAGTTTGGCGGCAACGGCTCGGTTATCACTCATCTGCGTTAATCCACTCTTTCACGACCTGGGCCACACGACCCGGATCTTCTGCCACCAGACTCTTAATTGCGTTCAACTGTGCGTCATAGCCTTCGCTCGGGCTCGGCAGCAGAATGCTTTGCGGGCCGCCGAGGCTGACGCGGTCGTTGGCCAGCTCGCCGTCCAGGCCGCCCATGCCACCCAACTCGACGTCGCTGCCGATGCCGGCCAACTGCTTGCCCTTGCCGCCGCCAGTGATGTTGTTGAGCACCGGACGCAGCACACCGAACACCAGCACCAGGATGAACAGCACACCCAGCACTTGCTTGACGATGTCCCAGAACCACGGCTGGGAGTAGAACGGAATATCGGCAATCACTTCACCGCGCTCGGCGGAGAACGGCATGTTGATCACGCTGACACTGTCACCACGGCTGGCATCAAAGCCGACCGCATCCTGAACCAGGCGCGTGAAGCGCGCCAATTCATCGGCGCTCCATGGCGCACGGGTGGTTTCGCCGTTGGCCGGGTTGATCTTGACCTGATCGTCCACTACCACCGACACCGACAGGCGATTCAATCGGCCCTGCTGTTGCTTGGTATGGCTGATGGAACGGTCGAGTTCGAAGTTTTTGGTCGATTGCTGACGCTTGTCCGCCGGGTACGGTGCGAGCATCGGCTGACCGGTGGCCGGGTCCATGATTTGCTGGCCGTTGGCGTCGATCAGTGGCTGGCCTGGCTGCACCATGCCGGCCGACGCGGTCGCGCCACCGGTGGTTTGCGGCGCGGAGGCCGGCGACGGCGGCTGGTTGCTCAAGGCACCCGGCACGCCTTGCGGACCATTGCTGGCGGTACGTTGTTCGTTGACCGACTGCTCGCTGCGCAATGCCGGTTGATCCGGGTTGAATTGCTCGGAAGTCGACTCGACCGCACTGAAGTCCACATCGGCGGACACTTCGGCTTTATAGCGATCGTTGCCCAACACCGGCTGCAGGATGTTGTGTACGCGCTGGGTGAGCATGCTTTCCATGCGACGGCTGTAGTCGAATTGCTTGCCGGCCATGGTCAGTTCGGAGTTTTCCGCCTGATCCGACAGCAGGTTACCCTTCTGGTCGACGACGGTAATCTGCGACTTGCTGAGTTCGGGAACGCTGGTCGCCACCAGATTGATGATGGCAACGACCTGGCCTGGCTCGAGGGAGCGACCGGAATAGAGTTCAACCAGGACCGAAGCGCTCGGCTTGCGCTCGTCGCGCACGAACACCGAGCTTTTCGGGATCGCCAGGTGCACACGGGCGCCCTTGACGTTGTTCAGGCTGGAAATGGTGCGGGCCAGTTCGCCTTCGAGTCCGCGACGATAGCGGGTCGCTTCCATGAACTGGCTGGTGCCCAGCCCCTGTTCCTTGTCGAGGATTTCAAAACCGATGTTGCCGTCGCTGGGAGTGACACCAGCGGCCGCGAGCTTGAGCCGCGCACGGGACAGGTCATCGGCCTTGACCAGCAAGGCACCGGAGTTGGGTTCGACGGTGTACGGAATATCGGCGGAGGCCAGGGTATCCATGACCTGCTTGGCGTCCATGCCGGCAAGGCTGCCGTACAGAGGCCGGTAGTCCGGCTGCTGGGACCACAACACCACGGCGAAGCCAATCGCCACGCTCGCCGCCAGGCCGACCAACAGGCCCACCTGACGCAACATGGTCATCTCGGAGAGGTTTTCCAGGAAGGACAATCCGAACAGCGGCGGCTTGCCGTCTATTGGAGTGGCCTTGACCGGAACGTTATCGGCGACTGCTTCTGCCATGACTCAATCTCGTCCTTTAAACAGGCATCTGCATGATGTCTTGATAGGCCTGAACCAGCTTGTTGCGCACCTGGGTCAATGCCTGGAATGACACACTGGCCTTCTGCGAGGAAATCATCACGTCTGTGAGGTCGACGCCGCTTTTACCGATTTCGAAGGCGCTGGCCAACTGAGTGGAAGCCTGTTGGGTGTCGTTCACTTTATTGACGGCCTGGCCGAGCATGTCGGAAAAGCTGCTGCCCGCCACTTCAGGGACGGCCGTCGATTTCGGCGCAGACATGGCATCCATTTGCATGGCGCGCATATCCAGCATCAACCGATTGAATTCAATACCTTGGCTCATGGTTTCTCTCTTTGACGACCCGCAATTTTTTGACACTCACTCGGCGGGTAGTGAGGTGTTAGCAACAAGGGTGCCAGCTCCATGGCTGAGTCATACAAAAGCCCGTCCCGAGCTTCATTCCGATCTATGTAGGAGCGAGCCCTGCTCGCGATGGTCGTTAACGATAACGCGGGATTGCAGGAAAAACGCGGCGCTCTTGAGTCCATCGCGAGCAGAGCTCGCTCCTACAGGAACAGGTCCAGGTATTGGAACCAGGGATCAGGTGGCAAAGAGATAGGCTTCCACATCCATGCCGGCATCGCGCATCTGCGCCAGCTTGTAACGCAGGGTTCGCGGGCTGATGCCCAGGCGCTCGGCCGCCTCTTTGCGACGGCCGCGCTCGGCGCGCAAGGTGTCGATGATCATCTGGAATTCATGGCGACGCAGGTCATCTCCCAGCGCCCCGGCCGACTCGGCCTCGACTTCCACCGGACGCACCGGCACCTGCGCCAACGCCGGCAATGGAGCGCAAGCCACCGGCCCGGCCAGGCAGAAATCCTGCGGCTGGATCAAGCCACCCTGCTGCAAAATCAGCGCACGCTGAATCGCGTTGTCCAGTTCGCGCACGTTACCCGGCCACGGATAACCGATCAGGCACGCCTGAGCCTCGGGCGACAACCTGGCAGGCGAATGCTTCATTTTATTGACGTGCCTGGCCAGCAGGCGCTCGGCCAGCGGCAGGATGTCGGCGGTGCGCTCGCGCAATGGACGCCAGGCAAGAGGAAACACCGACAGGCGATAATAAAGGTCCTCGCGAAAGCGCCCCGCCGCTACCTCACCCGCCAGGTCGCGATTGGTGGTCGCGACCACACGAATATCCAGCGTGACCGGTTTGCGCGCCCCAACCCTTTCGACCTCGCGCTCTTGCAGCACGCGCAGCAATTTGGCCTGGAGCCCCAGGGGCATTTCAGAAATTTCATCGAGCAGAATGGTGCCGCCGTCGGCCTGCTCGAACTTGCCGGCTTGCGCGGCAATGGCGCCGGTGAAGGAGCCCTTCTCGTGACCGAACAAGGTCGCTTCGAGCATGTTGTCCGGGATCGCAGCGCAGTTGATCGCAATGAACGGCTGACGGGCGCGATGAGAATGCTGATGGATGTAACGCGCCAGCACTTCCTTGCCCGTGCCCGACTCACCCGAGATCAGCACCGTGGAATCGCTGCGTGCGACCCGCGCCGCCAACTCGAGCAACTGCGCGCTCGCCGGTTCGAACGCTACCGGCCCTTCACCTTCGGTAAGGCCGAGGCTGCCCAGGGCATGACGCCCCACCAGATCGAGCAACGCCTTGGGTTCGAATGGCTTGACCAGGTAGTCCGCCGCGCCCTGGCGCATCGCGTCGACCGCACGCTCGACCGCACCGTGAGCCGTCATCAGCAACACCGGCAACTGCGGCTGCCGCACTCGCAGCATGCCGAGCAACTGGTGGCCGTCCATGCCCGGCATATTGACGTCGCTGATCACCAGGCTGAAGGCCTCGTCGCCGACAGCAGCCAGCGCATCTTCAGCCGAACCCACTGCCTTGTAATCGTGCCCCGCGAGCAACAGCGTATCAGCCAGTGCCTCGCGCAACGCGCGGTCGTCCTCGACCAGCAGAACCTTGATCCCCATGTGCGTCACTCCGCCCCTTGAGCGCTGCTGAACAACGGCAGGATCACCTGCGCGCAGGTGCCGCGACCGAGCCGCGAACGCAACTGCAATTCTCCCTGATGAGCACGCGCCACTGCCTTGACCACGGTCAGACCAAGACCTGTGCCGGTGGTTTTGGTAGTGAAAAAGGGTTCGCCCAATCGCGCCAGAACGCCGGCATCGATACCGGAGCCACTGTCACTGACGCACAGGCGCAGGTTGTTGCCGCGGGTGTAGAGGTGAATCTTGAGGCGCAATTGACCGGCACTGGCCTGAATGGCGTTCTCGATCAGGTTGAGGATCGCTCCGACCAGCGTGTCGCGATTGCACAGCAACGCCCCCGAGTGACTGTCGCACTGCCAGCGGATCGGCAGATCCTGCACGTGGGTCAGCGCGGCCGCCTGCAACGACTGCATCAGTTGAGCAGGGGTCACGCGATCGGTCAGCGGCAACTCGCCCCGGGCGAACACCAGCATGTCACGCACCTGGTGCTCCAGTTCGTGCAGGCGCTCCTTGAGGCGCCCGGCAAAGCGCTGCTGGGTAGCGACCGGCAGCTCCTGCTCGGTCAAATGGCTGGCGTACAGCAACGCGGCGGACAACGGCGTGCGTATCTGATGAGCCAACGAAGCGACCATGCGCCCCAGCGACGACAGACGTTCATGTCGGGCCAGTTGATCCTGCAGGTGACGGGTTTCGGTCAGGTCATTGAGCAACACCAACTGGCCGGGCTCGGCGTCCAGCGAGCGCGTGGCGATCGACAGGCGTCGACCATTCTTGAGGGAGACTTCATGACCATCGTCTTCGCGTGGTGCAAAACAGCGGGCAATGACGTGGCGCCACAATTCACCTTCCAGCGGCAAACCCAGCAACTCGCACGCTGCCGGATTGGCTTCGCGCACGATGCCCTGGGCGTCAATGACAATGACACCGCCGGGTAACAGATCAAGGAGGTTTTGCAGGCGGTTGGCCAGGCGTTCTTTTTCCGCCAGCTCCTGCATGCGCTGAGCACTGACCACCGCCAGTTCACCCTTGAGCTCGGTTACCCGGGCTTCAAGCATGCTGTAGGAATCGGTCAACTGACTGGACATCTGATTGAACAGCGCGAATGCCTGCTCAAGGCCCAGCCGACTCGCCTGCTCTACGGACGACGGTTGCCGCGAAGCATCAGGGACAGGAGACATCTGGGCGGCTTGGGGCATTGTGCTCTCTCGCTTGGCTGACCGTCAGTGAAACGGAACGTTGCGAGGGACGTAGCAATACCCGTGCCTAAAAAAAACTCATTGTAAATGAATGACTTGAAAAACAGGCGTCAATCATCCGCCTGCTCGTCTCCATCACGACGGCTCATGCCGTACTTGCGCATCTTTTCCACCAGCGTGGTGCGACGAATACGCAGCCGCTCGGCCGCGCGCGCCACAATGCCATTGGCATCATCCAGCGCCTGCTGAATCAACCCTTGCTCCAGACCTCCGAGGTAGTCCTTCAGGTCCAGGCCTTCGGGAGGCAACATGGCGTTGGCCGTGAAGTCCGGCGTATGACCGTTGATGGCCACGCGCTCTTCCAGATCGCTGCGCAGGCTGTCGACCATCTGCTCGTCTTCATCGTCGACGTAGCGGAATTTCTTCGGCAACTCGGCCACGCCGATCACACCGTACGGATGCATGATCGCCATGCGCTCCACCAGGTTGGCCAGTTCACGGACGTTGCCCGGCCAGCCATGCCGGCACAGCGACATGATCGCTGCCGAGTTGAAGCGGATCGAACCGCGCTTCTCGTGCTCCATGCGCGAGATCAGTTCGTTCATCAGCAGCGGAATGTCTTCGACCCGCTCGCGCAGCGGCGCCATCTCGATCGGGAACACATTCAGGCGGTAGTACAAGTCTTCGCGGAAGGTGCCGATCTCGATCATGCTTTCGAGGTTCTTGTGGGTCGCCGCAATGATGCGCACGTCGACGCTCTGGGTCTTGTTGCTGCCCACGCGCTCGAAGGTGCGCTCCTGCAACACGCGCAGCAGCTTGACCTGCATCGGCAGCGGCATGTCGCCGATTTCATCGAGGAACAGGGTGCCGCCATTGGCCAGCTCGAATCGACCGGCGCGGCTGGTGATCGCCCCGGTGAAGGCGCCCTTCTCGTGACCGAACAATTCGCTTTCCAGCAACTCGGCCGGGATCGCCCCGCAGTTGACCGGCACGAACGGCGCTTCGCGGCGCTTGGAGTGGTAATGCAGGTTGCGTGCAACCACTTCCTTGCCGGTGCCGGACTCACCGAGGATCAGCACGCTGGCATCGGTATCGGCGACTTGCTGCATCATCTGACGGACGTGTTGAATCGCCCGGCTGGTGCCGACAAGACTGCGGAAAAGATTGGGCTCGCGATGACGACCGCGCTCGCGGGCCTGGTCGTACATCTCGCGATAGACCTGGGCACGGTGCAGCGAGTCGAGCAACTTGCTGTAGCTGGGCGGCATTTCGAGGGTCGAAAGCACCCGGCGACGCTGGTCTTCCGGCAGGTCAATGGAAGAATTATCGCCCATTAACAAAACCGGAAGGAACTCATCCCAGGTCGAGAGTGTCTTAAGCAAGCCCAGAAGTGCACCAGGAGCATTTACCGTCCCGATGAGGACACAGATTACTTCACGACTTGACGACAATGAGCCGACAGCCTGCTGCCAGTCATGGCTACCGCAGGGTAAATTTTCTTCGCCGAGAAAATTCAAGATCACCGCCAAGTCGCGGCGGCGGACGCTATCGTCATCGATCAGCAGAATTTTGGTTTCACGCCACATGCAATAGCAACTTCCCTAGTCAACTCAATGCCCAAAATGCTGGGGCAAGCTAGACGCTTGCAGACACGTTGTGCCTGAAGACGACTGAAATCTGGAACCAGCCACTAGTTAAGTCAAAAAAACGTGCACAGTCAAATTTATGGCGCACATGTCTGGATTAACTTGGGGTTAATTAACCAAACAGATGGTAAACCTTTGCCGCGTTCCGCGCTTGCTGGATCTGAGACATTTCATCGACTATCGCCTGCCTCTCCCCCATCGCCACCTCAAGCAGTTGCTTGTAGACATACAGCAACTCCTCAAGATTGCTGCGCAGAACTTCTTCGTCCAGCGAAGCCTCGCTCAAGACGTCTTCCATGCACGAACGGCAATCCAGGTCCAATTGACCGATAGCCTCCCAGTCGCGCTCGGCCAAGGCACCGACCAGCGCTTCACGGGTTTGTTCTATTCGCTGCAATACAAGACTCATGGCGATCTCCCTAGAACTGCGGACCTGGCTCAGCAATGCCGTCCCAGCCTTCTTTCACCGTGCGAAGCAACCCCGCGACCTCATCGAGAATCTTCAGGTCGCTGCTGATGTTCGCCTCGGCCAGGCGCTTCATCATATAGATGTAAAGACTGTCGAGCTCGCCCACGGCATCGGCGCAATTTTCAAGATCCAGGCCTTCACGCAAGCCACCGATGATGCCAATCGCCTTGCTGATCGACACACACTTGCCGGGAATGTCCTTGCGTTCCAGGGCGCCTTTGGCCTGAGCGATACGGTCCAGGCCACCTTCCATGAGCATTTGCACCAAACGATGCGGACTCGCTTCGGACGTCTGGGCGTGCGCGCCCACTTTCTGATACTGCCGAAGGGCTAACATTGGATTCATGTTCTACCTCATTACCACAATGACTCGTATGAGCAGTGTATCGTCCGCGTACCGGAAAACTTTAGAGCAAAAGACAAAAACCCGGCACACGCTAAAATGCGTAGCCGGGTTTTTGTCGTCAGCTCATGACTAGCTGTTGGACTTCTGGGCGTTCAAGGACGTGAAGAACGAGGTGATGTTAGTCGCCGTCGCTTTCATTTGCCCGACCAAAAGGTCCATTGCGTTGTATTTGGCGGTCAGCGTCTTGGTCATGTTCGCGACACGCAAGTCCAGCGCAGACTGTTGGTTTGAAAGGTTCTTGCTCACGCTCTGCAGGCTGCTATTGCGCTGGTCGAGCAAGCCACCAGCCTGCACATAAGGCTTGATTGCAGTGCCCATGCGCGCCAGCAGGCCGTTGGTCGCGTTGGTTCCGCTGAACAACTGCTGCACCTGGCCACTCATACCGCCGGTGGACATCGTCTTGTTGAACGCCGTCGTGTCGAATGCCAGGTTGCCGGTTTTCTCGTTTGTCATCACGCCGATCTGCGACAGCACCGCCAAAGGACCGCCCGCACCAGGAGCCGTCAGTACACTGCGAATATCGGAAATCAGTGAGCGCGGCATCGAGTCACCGGTAAACGCCGCCTGAACCGTCAGCTTGCCATCGGCACCCTCTGTCGCCTTGGACAGGGAGTTGATGGTGTTCATCAGGGTGTTGTAGGAATCGACGAACGACTGGATCGATGTTTGCAAACCGGTGGTGTTGGTCGCAACGGTGACGGTCGCAGCAGCCGGCGGTGTACCCGTGCTCGCGGACGCCAGGTTCAGGGTCAGGCCACTGACTGCGCCGGTAACCGTATTACTCTTGCTGGTCACTGCCAGACCATCGATGGTCAGCGATGCATCCACCGCAACTCCGTTGACAGCACCGGAACTTGCAGCCGAAGGGTTGGCGCCCATCGGTTGGGTACCGTCGATTGCAAGGCCGGCGATACCGCTGACCACAAGGTCGGAACCCGCGCCGGTCTTGCTGGAACTGATCACCAGTCGCGACGCACCGCTGCTGTCGGTCACGATGTTGGCAGAAATACCATTGCTCGCCTGCGCAGAGTTGATGGCATCCCGGGTGCTCTGCAGGGTCGCACTGGCTGGAATCGTGACATCGTAATCAGTGCCATTCTGACTGATTTTCAGAGTACCACTCGGAATGGCACTGGCGGCACCGCCGGCAAAAGAAGCACTGGCTACTTTCGAGCTGGTGGCCAGGTTATTCACAACAACGCTGTAGGTACCGGCAACTGCGGTGTTGTCGGAAGTTACACCCAGAATCGACGGGGTACCCGAAGTGGCGGTAAAGCCCGCAAACGCAGGATTGGTCTTGCTACCGAGATTGGTCAGCGCCGTCTGAAAGGCCGTCAGTGCGCTTTTCAAGGAACCGACACCGGAAATCTTCAGCGTGTTGGTTTTGGTCTGGGTATCGATCTGCGTCTGCTTGGCAGATTTGTCGGCGTTGACCAGCGCAGTGACGATATCACCGATATTCAGGCCAGAGCCTAAGCCCGAACCCGGTAAAATTGGACTTGCCATTTTGCGTCTCCCTTCAGGTTGCTGCCACTCTTTTGGCCAATACCTGCGCCCAAGAACTTACAGACACTATTCATGCCAGCTATCAAACTTTAGCGTCGAACAATACGTGGCTCGCATTGCTCAGGCTTTCCGCCAGCTTGAGGGCCTCTGCGGAAGGGATCTGTCGCACGACCTCACCCGTTTCGCTTGCAATCACCTTGACGACGACCTTTCCGGATTGCTCGTCTATCGAGAACTCCAGATTGCGCTTGATCGACTGCACAAATTTTTCGATCTGCTGCACCGCCTGCTTCAGGTGAGTGTCATCCGCATCCAGCTTCTTGTCCGCCACTGGAGTCACGCTGACGGCTTCAGGCTTTTCCGGTGCTTTATCCGAGACGCTGCTCGCTGGCTGGGGAGCCGGATAAGACACGCCAAGCTTTACGCTCATCTCCATGCCCATCACCTCTTAACGTAAAAAGCGAGAGAGCGTGACAAGCACACTCCCCCGCTCAAACTCATTCCGAAATTACTGAAGCAGCTTCAGTACAGCGGAAGGCAGTTGGTTGGCCTGGGCCAGAACCGAGGTGGAAGCCTGTTGCAGGGTTTGCTGCTTGGTCAGGTTCGCGGTTTCTGCGGCGAAGTCGGTGTCTTGTACACGGCCTTGTGCAGCAGTGGTGTTTTCCACGATGTTCTGCAGGTTGGAGATGGTGCTGGTCAGACGGTTCTGCGAAGCACCCAGGTTTGCGCGGGTGGCGTTGATCGATGCCAGAGCAGCGTCGATCGCGGTGATCGCGTTGTCGATGTTGGCAGACAGGGTAGCGGAAGTCGCACCGGTCAGAACAACAGTACCGCTGCCTACGGACAGGGAAACGGCGTCGAACTTGGAGCTCAGCACCAGGTCGATGCGGTTGGCCGAGCCAGTGTTGGCGCCAACTTGCAGTTGCATGGTACCAGCCGTACCGTCCAGCAGGTTTTTGCCGTTCAGGTTGGTGGAAGCGGAGATACGAGTGATTTCGTCAGACATCTGAGCGAATTCGGAGTTGGTAGCGGTCTGGTCAGCGGTGCTGTTGGTACCGTTACGTGCTTTAACAGCCAGTTCACGCATACGCTGCAGAATGTCGGTCGAAGCTTGCAGCGCGCCTTCAGCGGTCTGGGCAACGGAGATACCGTCGTTGGCGTTCTGGATTGCCTGGGTACCACCACGGATCTGTGCAGCCATGCGGGTTGCGATCTGCAGGCCGGCGGCGTCGTCCTTGGCGCTGTTGATTTTCAGGCCGGAAGACAGGCGCTGCATCGAGGTCGAAAGTGCATCGGTAGCACGGTTCAGGTTTTTCTGAACGCCCAGCGACGTGGTGTTGGTGTTTACAGTTAAAGCCATGACGAATTCCTCGTTGGTTGGGTACTGCGGCTTCCGGCCCTGGCAACCGCCGGGTATGGCCTAGAGAACCTTCGTAATAGTTATCGTCGGGTTGGCAGGTTGCTTGAGGGCTTTTTTGAAAAAAAATGCCATCACCCTGCCACCCCCGAGAAAACAAGGGCTTAGCGCCCCTCAACCGCAAAAAAATGACGCCATGAAACTGTCCAACCCACAAACGCCCGTGCCAAAGCTGTTGCTGCCCCTCAGGCCGGCATGTTTTCGAGCAATTCGATCAACTCATATTCCATGAAATCGGCAAGCCCCAGCCAATCCTGGCACTCCTGGCAGGCCAGCATTTGCCTGAGCATCAAGGCCCAGGCCTGCTGAACATCCTGAGGTGCCTGTGCAAACAGCCGCTGCGCCTCATCGAACAGATCAACCATGTTCAAAGCCGCCTCGACATCACGCCCCAGGCGAAACAGTCCTGCGCACTGCCGGTACTCTTGGATGCCTTTCACTTGAGGCTTCATTGCACGAAATCCTGATTGAATTGCGTACCGGCAATCATTGCCCCAGCCCGACTGCTATTGAAGAACTGCACCTCGGGATGCCTGGCAATGTAACGTTCGAGCTCGCACAGGTAACTGCGGAAATTCAATTGCGTCTTGACCTTCTGTCCATGTCCATCGTGCACCCAGTGACGGGCCTGGTTCACTGGCGGACCCAGGTCACCATCATTCCAACCGGTATGGGTCCTGTTCATCGGGAAGGAAAAATCCGCACCGAAAAGCGTGATGCGCTGCGCGCCCATCTTCACTGCCAGATCAACTGCCGGATGGATCACGCTGCCGCTGACGTAGAGCTGCGCACGTGGGTGTTGCTCACGTAGTGCGGCATAGATCGGGCTGGCGGAATAACCGCCATAGCGTTTGCCGTTCCAGGCCTTCAGCATGTGTGGATCGCTCAAAGGCAAGTACACCAGCGGAATGCCTTCGGAGTCTTCGCCCGGCAAGTGCAGCGCACTGATGCGCTGATCGATGCTCACCACCAGGTCAGGTTTGATTCCGTGCTCGCGAAGGGGCCTGTAGGCGGTATCCACACTGATGAACAGGGGACGCGGCGTTTGATTGCGCACGGCCGCCAGGCGCTCGAAGTTGCCTTCAAGGCTGGGCCCTGTGCCGATCACATAGATTTCACGCCCGGCACAAGTGCCAAACAGCTGTGCCACATCATCATCGGCAAGCAGCACTTCGAGGGTGTCCTGCAAGCGTTGCTGAATCACGGGAGATTGCGGGTCGAATTCCCGATTGTTGAAACTCAGGTGCACTTCGCTGACCAGGCGATCACGAATCTTCGCACTGAAGTCATCCGCCAGCAGCATTTCCGCCGGCAACGCAAAAAACGGGGTGCAGATGTCCGACAGATCGCCGGCATACAGCAGTTGCACGCGCGGATCGCTCAGCCATTGGCGTTGATCGATCAGTTGCAACACCAGTGCGAAAAGCGCGCCGTTGAGAATATGGACATAGAGCTTTTCAAGCCCCGCGCGCTCCAGCAAGACCGAAGGCAAATCGCCGAAACCGGTGCCGTAAACGTGCAGTATTGGCTTGTCTGGCGCCAGGCTGGCGGCCTGCAAACGGGCCTCACCCAATCGATCATGGCGGCTGGTGAGCTGGATGCCACCCACACACAACGTCGAGTCCCGCCCTTCGATCAGTTCGACCTCGATGGCCAGGTGGTCTTCCATTTCCAATCGCGCATACAGCGACGGCCAGCGCCGCTGGATAACCTGAGCATTGTCTTCAAAGCATTCGCTCATGCTACCTCGCATTCCTTACAAGCAAAAAAGCGCTCAAGGTTAACCCTTGAGCGCTTTTTTGTACCGGCCTTTTTTATTAAAAGACTTTCACTCAAGGGCGATAGATGATCGCCGAACCCCATGACAGCCCCACTCCGAAACCGCTGAGCGCAACGCGCCTCCATTCGGAATCGAGAATATGCTTTTCCAGCAGCAATGGGATGCTCGACGACACCGTGTTACCGGTCTCGACCATGTCCTTGATGAACTTCTGCGGGCATTCTTCGAAGCGCCGCGCGACCGCATCGACAATCGCCGCGCTGCCCTGGTGAATGCAGAACGCATCGATGTCGTCAGCACTCAGTTGCGACTCGCCCAGCAACTCATGCAAATGTGCCGGCACCTTGAGCAGCGCGAAGTTGAAGACCTGGCGGCCGTTCATGAAGAACACGCCGTCAGTGACTTTCAAATGCGGAGCGCCGGAACCATCGGTGCCGAACTTGGCCTTGCCCAGTGCCCAGGTCGGATTTTCACCCATCCAGGTCGCAGTGGCGGCATCGCCGAACAGCATGGTGGTGTTACGGTCTTCCGGGTCGACGATCTTCGAATACGGGTCGGCAGTGATCAGCAGGCCGTTCTTCAGGCCAGCGGCCTCCATGAAGCCCTTGATCGCATAGATGCCGTAGACGTAACCGGAGCAGCCCAGGGAAATATCGAACGCGGCGACGCTGGTCGGCAGGCCGAGTTTGTCCTGCACGATGGCTGCGGTATGTGGCAGGCCTTCTTCGTCACCGTTCTGGGTGACGACAATCAACGCATCGATGGATTCACGCTTCAGATCAGGGTTGCTGGCAAACAGCGCATTGGCCGCTTCAACGCACAGATCGGAGGTTTCCTGATCAACGCCTTTGCGCGGCAGGAAAGCCGAACCGATCTTGCCCAGGATGAATTCTTCATCCTTCTCGAATTTTGCACCTTGTGCGTAATTGTCCACGCCGGCTACAGGAACGTAGCTCGCAATGCTTTTTATGCCAATCATTACGGCTTCCCAATAATAAACAGCCCAATACCACCACTCGCAAGCAATCGAGGGGCGCCGACAAACCTGGATTACCGTCACCCCAGGGCGACGGCAGGGAAGCGTCAAGGACTATCACTGAACCCGATAAAGGGTCAGGCGCCATCTTCCCGGTCAATACAATACAGTGAAGATGCCCGTTATGACTCGCAGGTCACGCATTTTGCCGAATCAGCGCCGCTTGGGGTTATTCGACCAACGACCAGTCCAGCGCTGTTCCACGCTTGATGGCCTGACGGGCACGGCGTCCCAGGAGGCTTTGCGCATGCTTGGGCGCCAGCCCGAGTCCCGGACGGATGGTTCTCAGATTCGTCGCATCGAAGGTCTCTCCGGCCTCCATGTCCTGGGCGACATACAGCGACCGACGGTACACCAGGGATTGCCGTTCGGCCTCGGTGACGCCGTAATGCACTTGCCCCATGGCTTGCCAGGCGCGTTCGGTTTCAATCACCAGGCTTGCCAGTTCAGAGGGCTCCAGCGAGAAACTGGCGTCGACACCACCGGCCGCACGGTCGAGGGTGAAATGCTTTTCCACCACCGTTGCCCCCAGTGCCACCGCCGCCACGGACACACCGACGCCCATGGAGTGATCGGACAGCCCCACCTGGCAATCAAACAACTCGCGCAGATGAGGAATCGTCCTCAGGTTGCTGTTCGCCGGTGATGCCGGATAGGTGCTGGTGCATTTGAGCAGCACCAGGTCCTTGCACCCGGCCTCGCGGGCGGCGCGCACGGTTTCATCGAGTTCGGCGATGCTGGCCATGCCGGTGGAAATGATCAGCGGCTTGCCCGTCGCGGCGACCCGCCGTATCAGCGGCAGGTCGGTGTTTTCGAAACTGGCGATCTTGTAGGCAGGCACGTCGTGGCTTTCGAGGAAATCCACGGCGCTCTCATCGAAGGGCGTGGAGAATGCCAGCAGGCCCAATTCCCTGGCGCGAGCGAAAATCGGTGCGTGCCATTCCCAGGGCGTGTGGGCCTTTTCATACAAGGCGTACAGCGAAGTACCGGCCCACGGGCTTTTGGGGTCCTTGATGAAGAACTCGCCTTCGGCCAGGTCCAGGGTCATGGTGTCCGCGGTGTACGTCTGCAGCTTCAGCGCATGGGCACCGGCCCTGGCCGCGGCCTCGACGATTTGCAGCGCCATGTCCAGGGACTGGTTATGGTTGCCGCTCATCTCGGCAATGATGAATGGCGGCGCATCGGCACCGATCAGGCGCTCGCCGATCTTGAAGCTAGTCATCTGCGTGATCCTTCAATACGCGCGTGAACGCGCAGGCATTCTGGGTAAAACCGGCTTCGCGAAAGACGTTCAGCGACGGCTGGTTAGCAGGCAACACCTGGGCGGTGAGCGACTCCAGTTCTGGCCAACGGGCCATCACGAAGGCTTCTCCACGGGCCAGCAGCGCCCTGCCCCAGCCCAGGCCGAACCGGCCTTCGAACAGATAAATCGACACTTCGGCGCTAAAGCCGCGCACGTCATAACGCAGCACACCGACCGGACCGTCATCAGCCTCGGCAATCAACAACAGCCGCCGGGGATTGCTCAGGCTCGCGATAAGCCAGTTCTGATGCGCAGGCCATTCGATCACGCCGGTCTCCAGCGACCAGCGGCGCACCGCCAGGGTGTTGCGCCCGTCGAACAACAACTGCGCATCCTCCAGGGTCGCCGGGCGCATCTTCAGCACCGCGCCGGCCAGCGCCGCCGCCACCCGCTGCGCACCCCGGCCATCGACAAGCTGTCGCGACCGCTGTGCCAGGCTCTGGCGCAAACCCTGGTTACCCGCGACAAAGCCGATGGCCAGGCGCAGTTGCTCGACACTGACGTGCTCGCGAGCCCCCATGAACACATGGGCGCCCGCCGCCGCCATTACCTCGCCATTGGCCTGCTGGTTGTTCGACACGGCAATGCAAATCGTCGGCAGCCCCATGGCCGCCCGCTCCCAACTGGTGCCGCCACCCGCCCCGACAAACAGGTCGGCTTCGGTCATCAATCGATAAAAGTCGCTGACAAAACTGTGCAGGCGCCAGTGCGGCCGACTCGCCGCCAACGCCTGCATCTGTGCCCAGGCCGGATTACCCGCACCGGCGACAAAATCGACTTCCAGTTCAGCAAAGTCCGCCAGCGCCAGCATTGCATGATGGGTCTGCATGGCAGCGTCGAACCCGCCGAAATTCACCAGCATGCGCCGGGCCCGGGGCTTGATTTCGATGGCCGGGCAATGGAACTCGTCGCGCAACATGGCAAACCGGGGGCCGAACAATGTCCGGCAGCCTGGCGCCAGCAACGACGCATAAGCCTCTGGAGTCCCCGAAAGATTCTGGTTCAGCAGCAAATCGGCGCTGTAGGTCCGCGTGGCGAGGTCATCCACCACGGCGATCCGTGGCGCCCAGCGCCGCGCGGCCGTCTGCCAGTGATGATCGAGGCCGTAGTGGTCGACAATGATCCAGTCAAACGCCGGCTGGTGTTCCAGCAACGGCCCGAGCGCGGCAATGTCTGCCTGCCATGGCAACATGGATTCGATGGCTTGCTGCGGGTCTTCATCACTGTAGCGTTCGGGCAGTTCGAAGGTTTCGAAACCTTCGGCCCGCAATGCCTGCAGTCGATGTCCCGGTAACAGGCGACAGGCGAACGCCACATGACTGCCCTGCCGGCGCAATACGCGGGCCAGGCACAGGCAGCGCGCGATGTGGCCGCTGCCGATGGTTGGCGAAGCGTCAGAGCGAATCAGTACTCTCATTGCAGTTCACCTCCGGCTTTCAGCGCGGCATACAGGTACTCCGCGCGTTTCCAGTCCTGCGGTGTGTCGATGTCCTGCACCAGATGACGTGGCAGGATGACCGGCAGGCTGTACGGAGAATAAAGCACCTCGCCACGCAACCAGGCATCGCTGCGGCCCCAGTAGAACTGCCCGGCGTCCTGATAGGCGATCGACAGATCCTGGGAGCGGGTATCACGATACTGCGGATACAGTGCCGTCAATGCGCCCTGATCATCAAGGGTCAGGGCTCGCTGAACCGGGAAACCAAAGTCGCACACCGAGAATGCGAAAGACTTGTCGGGATGCTGCTCCAGCAGGCTCAACCCCTGGACAAGAAATCGCGATTGCAACAACGGCGCGGTCGCGTAAATGCAGCAGGCGCGGGCAAACTCGTCGCCTTGTTCGCGCAAGGCTTGCAGGGCATGGGCGATCACCGCTGCGGTACCCGTGAAGTCGTCGGCCAGTGCCGCCGGGCGCATGAAGGGCACCTGAGCACCGCACTCCCGCGCCAGCCCGGCGATTTCCTCGTCGTCGGTACTGACCACCACCCGGGAAAACAGCCCGGACTCGAGGGCGACCTGAATCGAGCGGGCAATCATCGGCACACCGGCGAACGGCTTGAGGTTCTTGCGGGGTATGCGTTTGCTGCCACCCCGGGCCGGGATGATGGCGACGTTGTTCAACGGCGTTTTTCCAGGACAAACCAGGTGATGTCATCCACCGGGAATTGCGGATCGCGGTGGTAGCCAAAACCGTAATCGAGCAGTTGCAGGTCGTCATATCGATCAAGCATTTCACCGGCGAAGTCGCGTTTGAACAACTTGCCGCTGTTGCCGCGATACGGGACCTCGACCGGCGCCGGGTTGTAGTACTCGGCGATCAGTATGTAGCGCTGGCTCAGCTCATACAGTTGCGCGTAAGCGGCCGGCAACAACTCCGGTGCCAGATGAATCAGCACGCCTTTGCTCAGCGTCAGGTCGAAGGTGCGCTCGCGAGGAAAATCGAACAGCGAACCCTGCCAGATGTGTGCAATACCCAACGCCTGGGCAGCGGCACAGGCACTGGCATTGATTTCCACGCCGAACAACTCGCAACGGGGCAACAGCTGACGCAGTGCCTGCAGGTTGTTGCCGGCATTGGTGCCCAGTTCCACCAGGCTGTCGATACGCCCGACCCGCGTCAACGCCTTGGCAAACAACGCCAGGTTCGCGGCCACCAGCGGCTGTCCGACATTGCGATCAACGTACTGGTTGCCGAATTCGCCCTGCCAGAAAGTTTCCTGCTCGGTCAGTTCACGCATCACACATTTCCCACACGCCGCAATGGCTGGATTATTTCGATCAACTGCCGCATCTGCTCGACCACATAGTCCTGTTCCTCATCACTGAGCAACGGGTACAACGGCAGGCTGATGGCTTCGGCGTAGTAACGTTCGGCCTGCGGAAAATCACCTTCGGCAAACCCGAGATCACGATAGTAAGGCTGCAAATGCACGGGAATGTAATGCAGGTTCACCCCGATCCCGGCAGCTCGCAATCCCTCGAACACCTCACGATGAGTGAGACTGATCTGATCGAGTTGCAGGCGCACCACGTACAGATGCCATGACGACTCGGCCTCAGGCTGCGCACCGGGCAGGGTCAGCGGCAGATACGCCAGCAAGCGCTCATAACGCGCCGCCAGTTCACGCCGACGCTCGATGAACTCATCCAGTTTGTTCAACTGCGACAAACCAAGGGCCGCTTGCAGGTCGGTGATGCGGTAATTGAAACCCAGCTCAACCTGCTCATAGTACCAGGGGCCGTGGCTGGATCCGGTCATCTGCTGCGGATCCCGGGTCATGCCGTGGCTGCGCAAGCGCTGCAAACGCTCGGCGAGCTCCGGGCTGTTGGTCATCACCATGCCACCCTCGGCACTGGTGATGATCTTCACCGGATGAAAACTGAACACGGTCATCGCGGCAAACTCGCCGCAACCCACCGGGCGCCCGGCGTAGGACGCACCGGCGGCATGGGCCGCGTCTTCGATCACGGTAATACCGTATCGCCTGGCCAGCATGGCAATCCTGCGCATGTCGCAGCTCTGCCCCGAGAACGCCACGGCCACGAGCACTTTCGGCAGCCTGCCTTCACGCTCGGCGCGCTCCAGCTTGACGGCCAACGCAGCGGCGTCGAGGTTCCAGGTCAGCGGGTCGATATCGACAAAATCCACCTCGGCACCGCAATAGCGACCACAGTTTGCCGAGGCGAGAAAGGTGTTCGGCGTCGTCCACAGCCAGTCGCCCGGGCCGAGCCCCGCCGCCAGGCAAGCGATGTGCAGGGCCGCCGTGGCATTGCACACCGCCACGGCAAAGTCTGCCTCGCAGCGTTCGGCCATCGCTCGCTCAAAGCGCTCGATGGTCGGTCCCTGGGTCAGCCAGTCAGACTGCAATACACCGACCACGGCGTCGATGTCCGCCTGATCAAGGCTTTGCCGAGCGTATGGAATCATGCTGGTAACCAGGCATGGGCGCGCTTGTCCGGCAAGCGACGGACGAAATGACGCCCGAACGAAGCGGTGCCGCCTGAGATGAAAATCGATTTTCCGTTGAACATGCCTTGAATCCTTATACCTGTTCGCCGGGCCTACCCGAGCAACTGCGCCCAGTTCACCGAAGCACTTTCGCCCAGGGCAAAACCTTTGCCGCTCAAGGCCAGATTGGCGTTATAGGCCTGATCCTGCGCAAAGGCTGGCGCCCACTTGTCACGCAGCGCATCGAGGGCCTGCGGCACCTGTGGCACTTCACCCGAATGAATGACCTGCACCAGCGGCGTCCACACGGTGAGGTAACCGGCCTGACCGGCCCTGAGGCACAGATCGACATCGCTCAAGCCATCGGCGAAGGTCACGCTGTCCAGACCGTCCAGGTCGTCGAACAACGCTTTGCGCACCATCAGGCACACCTTCGATACCGCCGAGTAGTTCTGCTCCAGCGCCAACCGGTGCAGGTAACCTTCGGCGTCGCGTTTTTCACCGACAAAGGCTGACCCCACACCACCGTTCATGCCCAGAATCAGGCCGGCCTGGGTAACCTTGCCGTCGCGGTCGATCAACTTGGGACCGACCACACCGACTTCCGGACGCTGGGCGTGATTGAGCAACGACTCAAGCCAGTTCGGGTTGACCACTTCACTGTCGGCAGCCAACAGCACCAGATACTCGCCCTGCGCCTGCAGGCTGGCCGCGTTGTACAACGCCGCGTCGCTCAGGGTCTGCTCGGCACGCAGCACGCTGACTTTCGGATGCTGGTAGGTGCCCAGCCAATCGTTGACCTCGGCCGACTGATTCGGGTTGAGCGCGATCAGCACTTCGTACTGGATGTAGCGGGTACGCAGCAACACGGCTTGCAGGCACTGTTGCAGGGCCGAAAGATTATCCCCGGCCGGCACGATGATCGACACCAGCGGGCGTTCGGTGTGGCGGTAATCGATCTGCCAGGTACCTGGCACCGTCGAAGTGATCTTGGCCTTGTAGCCACGATTGCCCAGGTGGCGCAACAACGCCAGGCGCTCATCGGCGTTTTCTTCCAGTACCGGCGCCCTGGCAATCACCAGCGGCTCGTCCAGGTGGGCCAGTCCGTTGAGGCCACCCTGCTCGATGATGCGCAGCAGCAAGTCGAATTCCAGGGCCTTGCTGAAGTCAGGCTGGTAACCGCCGACTTCAATGAACACTTCCCGACGGATCAGCCAGTGACGCGCCATCAGGGCCGGCAGGCTTTGCAGCAAATCAAGATTGAAGCCCGGACGGAACACGTCCACCAGTGCGCCTTCCGGGGTGCGCTGGATTTCGTCGGTAGCAACGGCGCGGCAATCCGCAGCAGACAGCAGCTCGAGGCTGGCGCGCAACAGGCCACCGGCGGTGAATTCGTCACCGGCTTCAGCCAGCAGCAACCAATCGCAGGTCGACTGACGAGCACTCTGGTTCAGTTTATCGACATAGTTGCTTTGCGTGACCCGGACAAAGTGCAGGGTGTTCTGCGCCGTGGTCGCCGCCGGTGCTTCACCGGTGGTGAAGACCACAATCCTGAACGCCTTGCTGTGACCTTCGAGCAGGCTGTCGAGAGAGACTTGCAGCTTGTCGATATCGTTATCCAGGTCCAGCAGGAAGATCCCGAACTGTGGGCCACCGTCATTGGCCGCCAGGTGCCGGGCGATCGACTCAGCCTCATGTGCATCGGGCTGACGCGGTGCAAGCCACTTGAGCAAACGACCGGACAGCATCTTGTCGAACGTCGCGCCATTGCCCTCGACCGACACCGCCTCCAGACGTGCAGCCCAGTCACGCAGGGGCTGCGCCTCTTCGTCTTCGCCCAGCAGCTCCAGCTGTGCCGCCAGGCGCTTGACCACCACGCGGTTGAACACGTTGCTGTCGTGGGCTTGCCACAAACGGTCGACCACACTTTCCGGCGTGTCATTGTTATGCGCCAGCATCAGGCTCTGTTGACGGGTCCAGATACCTTCCAGGCCTTGCAACTGAACGCGACCGGCCGGCATGGCGTGCAACAGGAACTCGAACTGGGTCAACTCATCGAAAAATGCCTGGTTGTAGAACGGCATCTCGACGTATTGCTTGGGGCCGAAACGGCGCACAGGGCCTTTCTCGACGCTCGTCCAGGCGGACTCGATAATCAGTTCGGTGGTCAGTGCGCGACCGGTGCGCAAGCTGTCGGCCAAGGCTTCAAAGCTTTGCAGCGCGAACTGCTTGCCTTGCTCCGGGTCCTCGCCTTGAACTTGAGTCGGCAGCCCGAAGAGGAAGGCGGCAAAGGTTTCACGCTCGGCGACCGTCCTGGCATCGGTATGAGCCAGCGTGTGGAAGATCTCGGTGTTGTGATCCGAATACCCGTAGTTCATCTCACGCACGACATACGGGATTGGCAGAATCCGCGCCTTGCCCCGCGCCAGCATGTAATAGGTGTGACCGATTTCCTGCCATTGGAAGGACGTATCCTGAGGCATGACCTGATACCAGTCACGTACCAGGTCGGTGCGCTGTACGGCATAGAAAGGCGGGAGGTACTGGTGCATGTAGTCGAGCACACGCTCCTCGGCGTGCTCGGAGCAATAGTCTTCGCAGACCTTCTTGTCACGCCGGAAGTAGCTGACGCTGTTGGGTTGCGACAGGTACATCATGCTGTAACCGTGGCACAGGCCGTAATCGGGATTGTCCTGCATGAATGCCACGGCTGCGCGCAGGGCGTCGTGCACATGGAAGTCATCGTCGGCGGCGAACACCATGAACGGTGTGGTCACTTGTTCCACGCCATGAGCCAGCTTGGCGCGAACCCCCCAGTAGCCAAACTGCGGGACATGCTGGTAATCCACATTCTCGTACTGCCCGGCCAGGCCCGGCTGACCTTCAGTCGAAGAATCCAGCACCAGAATCCTGCAAGGCAAGCCGCTGTAGAAACGTGCTGCCCGACGTAAAAATGCCGGCCGCTCGTGAGACATCAGCACCACGGTCAACTGTTCGTTGAGTGCCAACCCGTGTTCAGAATTAGTCTTGCCTTGCATACATTTCCCCACAACGGCGAATCGCCGAAAAAACCCAACGATGTCTTGTCGATTACCGCACGCGGCGCAGATAGCCGTCCGGCGCGACGGTGATCAGCAGCTTGCTGTGAATGGCCTGGTCAATTTCAAAATCACGGTTTTCTTCCAGGTAAGCCCATACCGCGGTCTTCGGGTTGTCGCCCTTGCCCCACGGGCGGTCCGGGAAGGCATCTTCCGGCATGTCTTCAACCACGGTATCCATCACCACGCAGTAGCTGCCCACCGAGGTCATCGGAGCATAGGCCCGCAGCTCTTCCAGCACGTGTTCGTGGGTGTGGTTGGAGTCCAGGACCACCAGCACTTTCTTGCCTTCGACGCGCTGGCGGACCTGATCGACGATTGCAGGATCGATGCTCGAACCCTGGATCATCTGGATCCGCTTGCTCATCGGGTGCGCTTCGATTGCCTCACGGTTGTGCTGGCGGATATCGATGTCGACGCCCAGCACTTCGCCATGGCCGATCAGTTCCAGCATCGAGGCGTAAAACACCAGCGAGCCGCCGTGGGCGATGCCGGTCTCGACGATGATGTCCGGCCGCAGTGCCCAGATGATCTCCTGCATGGCGACCATGTCCTGGGGGAACTGAATGATCGGGCGGCCCATCCAGCTGAAGTTGTAGGTGTACTTGTGCCTGGCGGTCGTGCCAACCCAGTCCAGCGACGTGGCTTGCAACGCTTTGTCCTGTTGCAGGCCTTCGATGTTCTCTTTTACTTCTTCACGAAACTGCTCATGAGGATTCATTACAGACTCTCCGGAAATTGGTCGCGGGGGTTACTTGAAAACCCGACCGTCTTGAAAGGAAGCAGGATTGGTCTTGATGGTCCTGGCGGGACTTCCCACCACAACCGCATAGTCTGGAACGTCCCTGGTTACCACGGCGCCCGCACCGATGGTGACCCAACGGCCGATGCGCAATCGCGGCAGGATCGTGGCGTTGGTGCCGATGAAGGTGCCGTCCCCGATCTCGACACAACCGGCAATGCAGACACCCGGCGCCATGAACACGGAATGACCGATCTGCCCCTCATGCCCCACCACGCTGCCAGCGCTGATACTGGTGTTATCGCCCAGGCTGACTTGCGCCTGCATGATCACACCCTCTTGCAGATACGTGCCGACGCCCATCGTGATCATCGTCAGATCGATGCCCGGGTGGATGAAGTTGCCCAGGGTGCCACCGGCCTCGACGATCTCGCAGGTGGTCCGGTAACGCAGCGCCGTGGAGCCGGTGATCAAATTGACAAAGCGTGTGTCGGGCCCTTTCAGCTCGGGCACCTTGTCGGTGCCACCTACCACCGGCACGCCATAAAACAGCGTGCCTTGCTTCGCCGGATCGTTATCGAGAAAGGCGAACTGCACGTCCGGCTGGCTGCGTTGCAGGGTGAGGATCATCCGGACCGCTTCAGGATTGGCCGCCCCCAGCAGGTAAACCTTCATAGCCGGGTCCTTTTGAGTACCAGCGCGCGCAGCACCTCGATGACCCGGCGCTGATCGTCATCGGTCATGTCGTGGTAGCTCGGCAGATTGATCGCGCGCTCCGGCAGCGAATGCGCCACGGGCGAGTCGGCCGTCAGTTCGCTGAACATCGGCAAGGACGACAGCGGCCAGAAGAACACCCGCGCATCGATATCGGCGGCCTGGAAAGCGGCGATCAACATGTCCCGGGTAATCCCCAGTTCGCGGTCAAAGACGACGGTGGGCATCCAGTAACCGTTACGCGAATGGTCCGGCTCGGGGTTCATGGACAGGCCCGGCAAGGAAGCCAGGGCATCGGCATAGTGAGCGAAGATCGCTCGCTTGCGCTGGATGAGCTCATCGATCCGCTCAACCTGCGCGCAACCGACGGCGGCTTGCAGGTTGCTCATCTTGTATTTGAAACCGAGGAAATCCGGCCAGAACTGTTTGCTGCTGCCCGCCACCCGACCATGGTTGGACAGGGTCAGTACACGGTCATACAGGGCCTTGTCCGACGTCACGAAGATGCCGCCTTCACCGGTGGTCATGGTCTTGGTGCCGTGAAAGGAAAACGCGCCGAACGCGCCCAGCGAACCGGCCGCTTGACCGCGCCACTGCGAGCCAATTGCCTCGGCAGCGTCTTCGATGACCGGCAGGCCAAACTCGCGACCGATGGCCAGCAACGCATCCATGTCGCAGAGATTGCCGTAGAGGTGCACCGCCAGAATCGCTTTGGTCCTTGGGGTAATCGCCCGTCGAACCTGCTGTGGGTCAAGGCACCAACTGTCTGCCAGCACGTCGACGAACACTGGCGTCGCACCCAGATAGGTGATGGGCGCGGCCGAAGCGATCCAGTTGGTATCGGCGAGGATCACCTCATCGCCGACACCGATGCCCAGCGCCGCCATCCCCATATGCAGCGCGCCGGTGCAACTGGACGTTGCAATCGCGTACGTCGCTCCCACGTGCCCGGCAAAGGACTTTTCGAACCGCGTCAGGTACTCGTAGCAGCGCTCTCCCCAACCATGGCGCACGGCATCGAGTACATAGTCAGCTTCCAGCTCACCGACACTGGGTTTGGTGTAATGAATTCGGCTCATCGAATGATCAACTCGGGAATGGCAATGACAAAACGACCGTCCCATGCACGAATGCCGGCAAAGGCCTGGGTGATCTCATCCAGCAGGTTCCACGGCAGCACCAGCACGTAGTCCGGTTTTTCGATGTCGATCTGTGCTGGCGACACGATCGGAATGCGGCTACCGGGCAGGTATTTGCCTTGCTTGTGCGGGTTGGCATCGGCGACCCAGGCCAGCAGGTCCGCTTTGACACCGGCGTAGTTGAGCAAGGTGTTGCCCTTGGCCGCGGCGCCATAACCGACCACGCGCTTGCCGTCGGCCTTGGCCTGCAACAGGAAGCGCAGCAGGTCATGCTTGATGCGCTCGGCGGCGGGCGCCAGGGTCGCGTAGTACTCAGGGGTTTTCACACCGGCAGCAAGTTCGGCCTGTAGCTGTTGCTGAACCGCCGGCTGCATTTCGCGACGCTCGCCGTCCAGTCGCTGCACGAACACCCGCAGCGAACCACCATGGGTCGAGAGTTGGCTGACGTCGAACACTTGCAGGCCATTGCGCTCGCACAACGTCTGCACAGCAGTCAGCGACAGGTAGGAATAGTGTTCGTGGTACAGCGTGTCGAACTGCTGGCCGGCCATCAGGGTCAGCAACTGCGGGAACTCGAAAGTCGCCACGCCCGTCGGTTTGAGCAACGTCGCGAAACCGCCAAGGAAATCGTTGATATCCGGGACGTGGGCCAACACGTTGTTGGCGGCCATCAGGTCGGCGCCCCAGCCTTCGCTTTTCAACTGCGCGGCGGTATCGCGACCGAAAAACAGCTCACGAATCTCCAGGCCCTTTTCCCGCGCCGCTTGCGCGGTGCTGCGAGTCGGCTCGACGCCCAGGCAAGGGATGCCGCGCCTGGCCACGTACTGCAGCAGGTAACCGTCGTTGGCCGCGACTTCCACCACGCGACTGTCGGCAGTCAGGCCGAAGCGCTCCACCATCTCGGCCACATAACGCTCGGCATGGGCCAGCCAGGTGCTGGAGAACGAACTGAAATAGGCGTACTCGGCATCGAACAGGCTGTCGGCGCTGGTGTAATCCTCGGTTTGCACCAGCCAGCATTGCTGGCACACGGCAACCTTCAACGGCACCCATTGTTCGACCTGCTCCAGCTGGTCGACACGCACGTAGGCGTTGGACGGCGGCGAGGTGCCCAGGTCGATCAGCGGCAGGGTCAGCGCAGCGGCGCAACCACGGCAGTTCATAGACGCACTCCGGCGAAGTGTTCATCGAGCGCTGGATGGCTGGCATCGCGCACCGACAGATTATTGACAGGCAGCGGCCAGGCAATCGCCAGCCGAGGATCGAGCACCGACAACCCGCCCTCGTGTTCCGGCATGTAGTCGTTGCTGTGCAGGTAAAGCAGCTCGGCGTCGGCACTCAGGGTCTGGAAGCCATGGGCGAACCCGGCCGGAATCAACAGGCTGCGGCCATCGCCGGCACGCAGGTGTTCGGCGTGCCAGTGCAGGAAGGTCTCGGAGTCGGGACGCAAATCCACCGCGACATCCCAGACTTCACCCCGCAGGCAAGTGATCAATTTGGCTTCCGGCGCACAGGCATTCTGGTAATGCAGGCCACGCACGCTACCGCGTTCGCGGGTGCAGGAGTGATTGATCTGGTGGATATGAAACGCCTGGCCAAACGCACTGAGGCTGCCTTCGCAAAATAACCGGGAAAAGTGTCCGCGCTGGTCCTCGAAGCGTTTGTGCTGCACGCTGAACAAACCGTTCAACGGCAACGCCTTCAACAAAAATTCACTCACAGTGCGCCTCGGTACAGGTTCAATTGCGCCAGGCTGATGGCGCGCATGTCATCGCCGTTCTGCCACGCCAGATGCCAATTCAGGGTCTGGGTCAGGCACTGCTGCAACGACCAGCGCGGTTGCCAGCCGAGCAATTGACGGGCGCGGCTGCTGTCCAGGCGCAACAGGCCGGCCTCATGCATATCGCTCGGTTCGATGCGCAGCCCGCGTGCCTGCGGCCAGCGGCTGGCGAGCAGTTCGACCACTTCACCGACGCTGCACATGTCCGCTTCACCGGGACCGAAATTCCACGCCCCGGCGAATTCCGGGCCTTGCTCAAACAGGCCGGCAGCCAGTTGCAGATAGCCGGCCAGCGGTTCCAGCGCGTGTTGCCATGGGCGCACCGCCTGCGGATAGCGCAAGGTCACGGGCTCATCCGCCGACCACGCCCGCAGCACGTCGGGAATCAACCGCTCCGGGGCGAAATCGCCGCCTCCGAGCACGTTGCCGGCGCGCGCCGTGGCCAACGCCAGACCGTGCTCGGCGTGCTTTTCAGGCGCAAAGAACGAGGCGGCATAGGATTGCGCGAGCAATTCGCAACAAGCCTTGCTGCTGCTGTAGGGATCGTGACCGCCCAACGCTTCGTTTTCGCGGTATGGCCACAGCCATTCCTGATTGGCGTAGACCTTGTCGGTGGTGACCAGCACGCAGGCGCGCACGCCACCCACCTGACGGATCGCTTCGAGCAGATTGAGGGTGCCCATGACGTTGCTGGAATAGGTGCCCAACGGGTCGCGGTAACCTTCGCGCACCAGCGGCTGGGCCGCCAGGTGCAGGACGATTTCCGGCTGGGTCTCGGCAATCAGTTCCAGCAAGGCCCCCAGGTCACGCAGGTCACCGCGCTGATCATTGATGCCTTCGTGAACGCGGGCCAGTTCGAACAGGCTCGGCTCGGTGGACGGATCAAGGGAAAACCCGCTGACCTCGGCGCCCAGGCTTTGCAGCCACAACGTCAGCCAGCTGCCCTTGAACCCTGTGTGCCCGGTGACCAGCACCCGCTTGCCGCGCCAGAATTGCGTGCTCAGTCCCATTGTTTCCATGGGGCCTCCCCGCTCTGCCACAACGCCTCGAGGTGGTTCTTGTCACGCAGGGTGTCCATCGGCTGCCAGAAACCGTCGTGCTGGAACGCCATGAGTTCGCCGCGCTCGGCCAGGCCATCCAGCGGGCCGGACTCCCACGAGGTGTCGTCGCCTTCGATCAACGGCAGGACCTTGGGCGAGAGGACGAAGAACCCGCCATTGATCCAGCCACCGTCGCCGCGAGGTTTTTCGGTGAAACCCAGGACCTTGTCGCCATCGCGATTGAGCGCGCCGTAGCGACCGGGTGGTTGTACCGCGGTGACGGTCGCCAGTTTTTCGTGCTTGAGATGGAAATCAACCAACGCACCGATGTTGAGGTCCGACACGCCGTCGCCATAGGTGAAGCAGAACGCCTGTTCGTCTTCGAGGTAGCGGCGGGCACGGCGCAACCGGCCGCCGGTCATGGTCTCTTCGCCGGTGTCGATCAGCGTGACGCGCCATGGCTCGCTGTAGTTCTGGTGAACATCCATGCGGTTGTTGCGCATGTCGAACGTGACATCGGAGGTGTGCAGGAAATAGTTGGCGAAGAAGTCCTTGATCGCATAGCCCTTGTAGCCAAGGCAGATCACGAAATCGTGGATTCCATGAGCGGAGTACTGTTTCATGATGTGCCAGAGAATTGGCTTGCCACCGACCTCGATCATCGGCTTGGGCTTGAGGTGCGACTCCTCGCTGATCCGCGTACCCAGGCCACCCGCCAAAATAACTGCCTTCATCCCTTTCCCTCTCGTTCGTCACAGGGCTCAGCCAAGCTGTATCAAGCTTTTGCGGGCCATCCGGGTTAAACCTGCCGCCGTTCAGGGCACGTCCGGACTCACCGGAAGTGCTCGTTTTATGGCGATATAAGGGGGACTTGCAGGAAACGCGCCAGCTCTTTCAGTTCAGTGCCTGGCGATACGAAGAGAGGTCTGCGGCGTACTGCGCCAGGGTCTTGCGGGCAAATGGCTCCTCAATAAATCCCGGGGGAACACAGACCTGTAGGAGCCAGCTTGCTGGCGAAGGTCGTTAACGATAACGCGTATGGACTGGTTAAACGCGGGGCACTTGAGTCCATCGCCGGCAAGCCGGCTCCTACAAGTATTGCGTTAACTGTGAAGGACCCAAAAAAAGGCAGGCGACTCAACGTCGCCTGCCTGGTCAGGATGGATGCGTGAACTGTCAGTCCGCCAGCCAGCCATTTTCCCAGTAGCGCAAATTGTCGCCGCGCAGCACGTAGTCGCGCAGCACGATCTCGCGCAACTCATCGCCCATGCGATAGCTGGCGTCCGGATCGGCCAGGTGCATGCGGATCGCCTGCAGCCACTCATCCGTGGAGTTGGTCTTGACCCGGGTGCACGGCAGGTAGCCGCGATAGGCCTCGGTGTCGGTGCAGATCACCGGGTAACCGCAAGCGCCATACTCCAGCAGCCGCAGATTGCTCTTGCAATCGTTGAAGATGTGGAACTCCAACGGAGCCAATGCCAGATCCAGGTTCAGGCTGGCCAGCTTGGCCGGGTACACATCCAGCCCGATCACCCCATGAAACTCGTGCATGTACGGGCGCAAATCGTCCGGGCACATGCCGAAGAATACCCAGTCGACTTCATTGGCCAATTCGCGGACCACATCGGCGATGACCGCCAGGTCACCGTGGTGGCTGGTGCCGCCGCCCCAGCCGACCCGAGGCTTCTTCGAGGTGCGGCGCTGGCCGCGCAGGTCGGTCCACAAGTGCGACGCCAACATGTTGGGCACCACGCGAATGTCGTGATGCATGTCCGACAGCGCATTGCCCAGCGGCTCGGTGGAGACCACCACGCGATCGCACATGCCGATGGCGCGCCGGACCAGCTTCTCCATTTCGTCCTTGCCCGGCATGTTGCGGATGTGCGCATTGCGGTGCGGAACGTTGATCACGAAGTCATCCAGCTCATAGATGCGTCGTGCGCTGGAGTATTTTTGCAGGCTCGGGATTTCGTTGATCGGACCTTCGGAATAGCGCCCCTGCAAGATGATCACGTCAGGCGAATGGCGCTCGACTTCGATGATGGTCGGCAGGTTGTAATGAATGCGCCCCTGTGCCCTGCCGGCCGCCTCCAGCTCAATCAACGGTTGCGTGACCCGGTAATGGCCGATGGCGGACGCGTTGACCGGCAACGCGAGAATCTTCGGCAATTGCGCCTTGGAAAACGGGCTCCAACCGGAGCGCAATCCAGGCTCCAGACTGAAGCTTGCCCCGCCCAATCCCTGCAACGCCAGGTTGGTGTTGTAGGCCGGATCACGGGCCACGATCGGCAGCCAGCGTTTGTAGAAAACTTCCTGCTCCCGTTCGCTGCGGACCTGGTCATCTTCATGCACAACCGCCGCCGGTTGCGCGCCCAACGCCAGTTGCGCGTGAGGTGTCCAGACCACCAGATAGCCTTCCTGGCCGACGCGCAAACACAGGTCCACTTCGTTGAGGGACTGTGCCAGGCCCTGCTCATCCAGGCCACCGACCGCTTCGAAGACCGCCTTGCGCACCATCAGGCAATCGCCGCCGACAGCACTGAAATCGTGGGCGACCTGCAAGCGGTACATGTAGCCCGCCGCGTGCAGCATCTCGCCATGGAACGGCACGCCGGCCGGCCCTTGCAACCCGAGAATCAGGCCGGCATGCAGCACGCGGCCATCGGGGTTGAACAACTTGGCCCCCACCACGCCAACTTCCGGACGTTGGGCATGGTTGAGCAATTCACCCAGCCATTCGGCCTGGGTAATCACCGTGTAAGGATTGAGCATCAGGACGTAATCGCCAGCCGCCTGCCGCACGGCGAAATTGCGCACCGCCGCCGCATTGCCTTGCAATTCACTGCGCAACACCCGGATCCGGTCGCTGCCCAGTTGCGCCATGCCGGCGAACCAGTCAAGCGCCTCGACGCT
This sequence comes from Pseudomonas sp. Pseusp16, assembly GCF_047324915.1. Classification (NCBI taxonomy): domain Bacteria; kingdom Pseudomonadati; phylum Pseudomonadota; class Gammaproteobacteria; order Pseudomonadales; family Pseudomonadaceae; genus Pseudomonas; species Pseudomonas sp. Pseusp16. The sequence goes on from NZ_CP168522.1 coordinate 3,447,733, forward strand.
CTCGCTGCCGTTGTCCACCAACAGCAACTCGTATTCGCCGTAGGCCGTTTTCTCCAGCAGGCTCTCGACACAACGTTGCAACGCCAGGGTCTGATCTTTACTGACGATAACGATCGACACCAGCGGCCGCTCGGCATGGTGATAGTCGATCCGATTGAGCAGTTGCGAACTGCCCTGGCGAATGTCGTGGGCGACACCCAGGCGATGCAAGTGCGCCTCAAGCAGCCGCGGATTGGTGTCCACCACTTCCGGCAGCGACAGCCATTTGGTCAGGTCGAACGCCGACTCCAGCAGCACCTCCGAAACGTGTCCGACCACGTGCGTGCCGCTAAGCTCGACCATGCGCCACAACATATCGTGTGGCGCCAGCTCACCGTATGCCGAATCGAATCCGCCCAGCGCCAGGAACTGCTCGCGCTCGAATGCCAGCGCTCGCCCCACGTAGGGATAGCTGCGCATGAGGTCCAGGTTGAAGTCCGGCTTGAATGCAGGCTCGGCCGACTCCCCCTGATGCAGCCCGCCTTCGTCGCTGTACAGGCAGGTCAGCGTGCGCGACAGCGCAATTCGTTCAGCCATGATCAGCAAGGCCGGCGCCACCAGGCGATCACCGGCACGCAACAGATAGAACCAGCCAGCGCCTTCCAGTTGCGGCAACAGGGTGTTGATTTGCTGCTGCCAGTCGTCCTGCAACGGCAAGCGGAACACACGCTCGTCCAGCCCGGCTTGCGTACAGGATGCGGACAGCACCAGTGTCAGTTCAGGGGCGTAATCCTGATCTGCCAGCGATTGCAGGGTGAGCTCCAGCGACGAACGACTGCCATGCTCATCGATGATGACCGGAACGATTTTGGGTCTGCTCGGCCAGGCTTCGAGCGTATCCGCCAGCAGCTCGCGCTGACCGTCGGTGATCGTGCGGCACGCCAGCCACTGGGCATACAGTTGCGCGAAACTGACACTGGCGATGCCGACATGCCAGTCCTGGGTAGTCTGTTTTGTCCCCAGGGTCCGGCTCAGCGGCAATTCCTCCCAAACCCGCGGTGACTCGTCCACTTTGGTCAATGGCACATAACGCACCCAACCCTGCGCCGGCGCAGATTCGCCGCCACGGGCCTTGAGCATCTGCGACAGCCATTGCCGCTCGGTTTCGGCCGCGTCCTTCATCGCCTGCTGGCCGCTCAAACGCTCCGGGTACAGGCGCTCGACGCCGAGCACGTGATTGGACACCGCCAGATTTCCGCGCCGCATCAGGCAGACGTACAAGGCGAAATCGAGGGTCGCGACGAAGCAATGGCCGGGCTGAGTCAGTGCCGGGAACAGTTCGAGCACGTCCGCCCGACGGAACATCGCGTTGCTGAAGCCGCCGAGGATGTTGACCGGGAAGTTTTCGAAGATCGCCAGCAGGTCCTCGCCCTTGAACACCCCGCCCACCGGGGAAAGCGGGGTGTTTTCCAGGCGCGAAGGCAGCGGCATGTCGTCGGCATCCCAGAGCAGCCGCTGGGCCACGACCAGATTGACGTCGGGGCAGTCGATCAGCGCCTGGGCCTGACGCTCGATGCAGGCCGAGAACAACTGGTCATCGTCACAAAGAAACTTGATGTACTCGCCTTGCGCCTGCTCCAGGCAGGCTTGCAAGTTGCCCACCAGCCCCAGGGTTCGCGGATTTCGCACATACCGTACGGCCGCGCCCTGCTCAACCGCCGAAGCCACGATCTCTTCGATCTCATGACCGCGACTGTCATCGCAAACGATGATCTCCAGATTGCCGTAGCTCTGACTCACAGCCGTGTGCAAGGCACGACCGAAGAAGCGCGGATTGAAGGCAGGAATGACCAGGCTGACAAGCGGGAGTGAATTCACGGCGGGCTCACAGGCGGCGCGAGCCCGCCCTGAAAAGCGAGCCCTTTGTTACCGCAAAAAAGACGATAAATACTGAAGGGGCAAGACAATCGGGCGCCTGCGCGCCCGACCGCCATCAGATCTTGTTGAACAGGCCCAACTGGGAAATCTTGCTGAACGCCAGCTGCGCGGCCTGCAGCATGGTCTGCTGCAAGGTCAGGCGAGTCATGACTTCGGCCGGGTCCGAATCGCGAATCGACGACTGGCTCGCCGTGTTCGCCAGGGTCAGGCTCTCGTTGGTCGCGGTCTGGTTATCCAGCGCCTGACCACGGGCACCGATCGTGGTGATGGCCGAGCCGATCTGGTTGGCCGCACTGTCGATGTTGCCCATTCCCGACTCCATGGCGCCCAGAAACACCTGCTTGGCCACCGGGTTGCCGTCGATTGGCGTATTCAGCGCGGTAATCATCTGGCCCAGGGTATCGAGCACGTTCTGGGTCTGATGGTTGTTGGACTGAATCACGAACTGGTCGCCGGACGCCGGGGCGCCACCGCCCAAGGCAAACGTCACACCCGCCGCAGTGGCGTTGCCGCCCGCCACGGTGCCCGACGACACCGGCCTGCTGTCGGCGGTGATCGGTGCCGCATACAGGTCGAAATCGGTGGCACTGGTGAACTTGAGGATCGCCCCGCCCGATGGAAAGGCGTTGGTGTACGCCGTCTGGTTCGTCACGCTGGAACCGGTGATGACTGCGGTCGACGCGTTACCGGCACTGCGCGAAGTGTTGAAGGTATCCGTGGTGGAAGACAGATTGAAACTGTGACCGGCGATCACCGCATCCGGGTTGGTATCAGTGGATTTGAGGTTGATGTTCAGCTTCAGGTCAACGCCACGGAAACTGACCGTCTGGTTGGCACCGTTGGCGTTGCTGATGACGCCGTTCTGGCTGGCTTCGGTCGTAACGTCGTTACCCAGCGAGTCGGTGATCTTCAACTGGGTGCTGCTGAGGAAACTGACGGTGTAGGGCTGGCCGCCAGAGAACTTCGCGTTGTAGGTAGAGCTGGTGCCGACCGTACCGTTGGACAGCACCACGCGACCGTCATCCACTGCCGGAGCGGTCATGGTGGTTTGGGTGCGACCGGTATTGATGGTCTGCTGGAACGCATCCCAGCCGGTGGTGTTGGTCCCGATCGTCATGCCATCGCCAATGCCAAGGTCGACGGTGGTCTGGTCGCCGTTGTAGCTGTAGGTACCGTCCGAGTTCTGCGAATAAGGCGCAGTGTCGGTTTTCGAACCGGAGAACACGTAGTTGCCGTTCGCATCCTTGGAGTTCATCAGGCCCAACACTTGTTGCTGGATCTGACCCAACTCCGAAGCATAGGCCTTGCGGTCCGCGTCGGTGGCGATGCCGTTGCTGGCGGCGAGGGCCAGTTCCTTGGCGCGCTGCAAAGCGGTACCGATGGAGTCGAGCGTCGTTTCCTGCAGGCTCAACGCGCTCTTGGTGCTCTGGATGTTGGTGCCGTACTGATCAAGCATCGCGCTCTGCTGACCCAACTGCAGCAAACGACCGGCACCGATCGGATCATCGGCGGCGGTATTGACGCGGGTCAGGCTGCTGGCTTCGTTGCTGGTCGCGATGGCCTTGTTGAAGTTGCGCTGGTAGTTCGCAGCGGTGATTTCGTAATACTGGGCGGTGGAAATGCGCATGAATTACGACTCCTTAAAGGCTGTTGATCAGCGTGGTGAAAATTTCCTGCGCAGCCTTGATGATCTGCGAAGACGCGGTGTAGTACTGCTGGTACTTGACCAGGTTGCCGGTTTCTTCATCCAGGTCGACCCCGGAGTTCGAATCCCGCGCCCCTTTGGCGTTGGCCAGGATCGCCGTGGTGGCCTCGCTGTCGGACTTGCCCTGGGCCGCCTTGGCGCCGACGTTGGTCACCAGTTTGTTGTAGGCATCGGTCAGGCTGATGCCCTTGCTCGCCGTGCCGGTGTCTACGGTCTGCCTGGTTTGCAGTCCGACCAGCGCCTGGGCATTGCGGTTGTCCGAAGACGCCGCGCCAGCCAGGTTGATGGCGAAGCTTTCGCCGCTGGCTGGCGTGGCGCCGACCGTGGTCTGCACGGTGAACGTCTTCTGCACCGCCGGCGTGACGCTGCTGTCCATGACCGGAGCACCGCTGGCATCGACCATGCCCACTTTCAGGTTCAGTGTGTTGCTCTGGCCGGGAACGATGGTGCCGGTGCCGATCGAGTTGCCCTTGGCATCGACCATGTTGTAGTTCTGGCTACCGCCGCTGGCCGCTGCGAAAACCAGTTTGACCGGCGTCGAGTACTTGAGCGCGGTCTGCATTTCCGCCTGGGCCGCCGGGTTGTAGATATCGATGGTGCTGCTCAGCGTCGGCTGGGTGTAGGTGCCGCTGTTGTTGGCACTGGTCACGCCGGTCAACGGGGCGGCGGCGGCGATTTTTTTCGGGTCGGTGAGCACGGTCTGGATACTGGCCGCCGCGCCTCGAGTCGGCGTCACCTTGAACGAGTCGCCGGCGCTCAGCGCACCGCCGTTCAGGTTCAGGCTGAAGCCATCGATCACCGGAGCCGGAGTCGTCGTGGTACTGAACGCGCCCATGTCGGTGCCGTCCGAGCGCTTGACGGTGTAGTTGGTTGCGCTGGTGAACGTCACCTGATAGTCGCTGGTGGTCAGCTTGCCGGTGTCCTTGATGGTGACATCCAGGTTGCCGGAGCCGGCACTGTTGCCTGCCGACGCAATGCTGCGCTGACTGACCAGCGCGGCACTGTTGATGTTGTTGAAGATCGCCGCGCCGAAATCACCGTTCTTGTCGATACCTTGCGCCTGCTGGCTGTTGATCTGGTCAGCGACCACCAGTGCCACTCGCCCCAGCTCATTGAGCGAAGGGTCCAGCACTTCATTGCGATAAGTCAGCAGACCACCGATTTTACCGCCGCTGATCACCGAGGTCACATCGATGGTGCTGGAGCCACGGTTGAGCTGCAGCGCCATGCGTGATGGATCATCGTTGCCCGGCACGGTTTGCAGTGTATTGGTGGTGTTGCCGACCACCAGTGGCTGACCGCTGCCGATGTAGATGTCGTAGCTGTTGCCACGTTCGACCACCTGGGTACCGACCAGCTCGGACAGTTGGCGCACGGCTTCGTTACGCGAGTCCAGCAGGTCGTTTGGCTGGCTGCTGCCGGTGGAGAGCTCGGATATCTTCTGGTTGAGCGTGGCGATCGTGGTGGACAGCTTGTTCACCTGATCCGCCATGTCGCCCAGGCTGCCATTGAGGTTGGTGTTCTGGTCGTTCAGCTGCTTGGCGATCGAATTGAAGCGGGCGGACAACGCCTGGGCACCGGTCAGCACCGACTGGCGGGACGTATCGTCGGTAGCCGACTTCGAAACGCCTTGCATCGAGGTGAAGAACTTTTGCAGCACACCGGTCAGCCCGGTGTTGCTATCGGAAAGCGTGGCGTCCAGCGGAGTGGCTTGAGCGTTGTACGACGCTGCTTCGCTGTCGAGCGAGGTAGCGGTACGCAGCTGCGAGTCGAGATACGAGTTATACACACGGCGCACATCGGCCAGTGTCGTGCCGGTACCGATGAACACGTTGCCGTACTGAATCGAGCTTTTGCTGCTCTGCACAGATTGCTGGCGCGAGTACCCGGCGGTGTCGACGTTGGCTATGTTGTTGCCGGTCGTCACCAACGAGTTATGGCCAGCACTCAGCCCCGACATCCCGATATTGAGCAAACTCATGATTCAGACCTTATACCTTGTGCCTATAAAGGCGTGGTGGAAACGCCCGCCGCAGCGTAGTTCTGGTAACTCGTCATCTGCTTGGCTATCTGCGAAATCTTGCTTGCGTAGTCCGGGTCGGTTGCGTAACCGGCCTTCTGCAACTCGCGTACAAACTGTTCTGGGTTATCGGCCGACTTCACGACATCTTGATAGCGATTGTTGGTCTGCAGCAAAGTCACGAGGTCATGGAAACTGTCCTTGTAGGAGTCGTAGGAACGGAACTCGGCCGTCTCCTTGACCATCTGCCCGTTTCTGAATTCGCTGGTGATCGCCCGCGCCGAATTACCCTGCCAGCTGTTGCCGGCCTTGATGCCGAACAGGTTGTGGCTGCTGCTGCCATCCTGCTGGCGCATGACCGACTTGCCCCAACCGGTTTCCAGGGCCGCCTGCGCTACCAGGTAACGTGGGTCGACACCGATCCGGGCCGCCGCTTCCCTGGCCATCGGCAACATGGTGTTGACGAAATCGTCGGCGGAGCTGAAGGCTTTCTTCGGCGGCGCCAGAGGAATCTGCGCCATGGCGCGACCGTAAATCTGCATGCCCCCAGAGGAGGATTGTTGCGCGTTCGCCAGCCAGTCGCCGTTGTACAGCGGCCCCGAGCCGGTGGCCGTTGTGCGCTCCGGCAATTGCGTTTTGTTGACCGTCGCAGCTGTGGTCGTCGCCGAAGGCACCAGCCCGGCCAACAGACGATCAGCCAGCTTCGGCGGCAATGCCAGGCGTCGCTGATTGATCAGCGCCATGTCATTGCGATGACCACCCTCACCCGCCTCCTGCGGCGCATGCACCGATCGCGAAGCCCACAATGGACGCTGACCGTTGATCCGCGACAGCGGGCCATTGATCGCCACCGTGCCTGCCGCTACTGGCGTTTGAACGGCTGCTTTCGCGGCCTCCTGTTTGGCCAGCGACGCAGCGGCGGCTTCACCCGGCGCCAGCGGTTTGTTCTTCGACATCTGGCGCATCAGCACGTCCGCCAGGCCGATACCACCACCCTCGCGAGACATGGAAACGGCCAATTGCTGGTCGTACATTTCCTGGTACTGCTTGGCCGCCGGGGTGTTGAGCGGATTGTCCTGACCCAGCGCTTCAGTGGCCGAGCGCATCGACTTGAGCATTTCCCCGAGGAACAGCGATTCGAACTCCTGCGCCACCTTGCGCAGGTTGCCGTCGCTGTTCTTGTCGCCGACCTTGAGCTGATTCAGACGATTGAGGTCCGAATAGGAGCCCGAGTCGCTGCTGCTGACCAGACCGCTCTTGCGCATATCCACGATGGCCGTCCTCAGATCACGATCAGGTCGGCTTGCAGGGCGCCGGCCTGCTTCAACGCTTCAAGAATGGCCATCAAGTCACCTGGTGCCGCACCGACCTGATTCACCGCCCGCACGATCTCGTCGAGGGTGGTGCCAGGGCCGAACTTGAACATCGGCTTGGCTTCCTGCTGGGCATTGACCTTCGAACGCGGCACGACCGCCGTCGTGCCATTGGACAGAGGGCCGGGCTGGCTGACGATCGGGTCTTCGGTGATGGTCACGGTCAGGCTGCCGTGAGTCACGGCGGCCGGGGAAACCTTGACGTTCTGACCGATCACGATGGTGCCGGTACGGGAATTGATGATGACTTTCGCCACCGCCTGGCCCGGATCGATCTCAAGGTTTTCCAGGATCGACAGGTAGTCGACCCGCTGGCTCGGATCGAGCGGCGCGGTGACGCGAATCGAACCGCCGTCGATGGCCTGGGCCACGCCTGGGCCGAGCATGTCGTTGATCTTGTCGACGATGCGCTTGGCGGTGGTGAAGTCGGAACGATTGAGGTTCAGCGTCAGGCTGTTGCCCTGGTTGAAACCACTCGGCACCGCGCGCTCCACCGACGCACCACCGGGGATGCGTCCGGCCGACGGAACGTTGACGGTAATCTTCGAGCCATCTCGTCCTTCCGCATCGAAACCACCGACCACCAGGTTGCCCTGGGCCACCGCATAGACGTTGCCGTCGATACCTTTGAGTGGCGTCAGCAGCAAGGTGCCGCCGCGCAGACTCTTGGAGTTGCCGATGGACGAAACGGTGATGTCGACCTGCTGCCCCGGCTTGGCGAACGCCGGCAGATCGGCACTGATCGACACCGCCGCGACGTTCTTCAACTGCACGTTGCCCGAGCCCGGCGGCACCTTGATGCCGAACTGCGAGAGCATGTTGTTGAAGGTCTGCAGGGTGAACGGGGTTTGCGTCGTCTGGTCGCCGGTGCCGTTAAGCCCGACCACCAGGCCGTAGCCGATCAACTGGTTGGAACGCACGCCGGAAATGCTGGCGATGTCCTTCAGGCGCTCGGCTTGAGCATCGAAGGCCACGGACAGCAACAGGGCGCCCACCATAAGGTGTTTGAAGTTCAACATGCTCAACTGGAAAGCCACCTAGAAAGGGAACAGCGGGCTGAGGAAGAAACGGTCGAACCAGCCTGGCTGACTCGCATCGGCAAACGAACCGGTGCCCGAGTAGGTGATGCGCGCATCGGCGACACGGGTCGACGACACGGTGTTGTCGGTAGCGATGTCATCGGCGCGAACGAGACCTGCAATCCGTACCAGTTCGTCGCCGGTATTGAGGGTCATCCACTTCTCACCGCGCACCGCGATGATGCCGTTGGGCAACACATCGGCTACGGTTACGGTGATCGAGCCGGTCAGGGTGTTGCCCTGGGCCGCCTTGCTGTCACCCTTGGTGGCGCGGTCGCCTTCGTAGCTGGCGCTCAGGCTCAGATCGCCATCGCCGAACGGGTTGTTGGTGTTGGGCGTAGAACCGAACAGCGAGGTCAGGCCGATGCCGGTCTTGCTGTTCTTGGCCACCTGCGAGTTGGCGTTTTTACTGGCCTGGGTCCTTTCGTTCAGGGTGATGGTGATGATGTCACCGATCCGGAACGCCTTGCGGTCGCTGTAGAGGTTCTGTTCGAAACCGGCCTGATAGATCGAGCCGTTGTTCGCCGCCGCCGGCAACGGCGTGCGCGGCAACACCGGAGCGTAGTAAGGGTCATTGGGCTTGGGCGTCGCAGGAACGCAACCTGCGAGCGCGGCGATCCCACTCAGTGCCAGAACAGATACATAGCGATTCATGACCCTACCTCACGGTGTAGCAGGCAGCCTCAGGGCCGCCACATAGACTTGATTACAGATTCTGCGTTACGAACGAGAGCATCTGGTCGGCGGTGGAGATCACCTTGGAGTTCATCTCGTAGGCGCGCTGGGTGGTGATCATGTTGACCATCTCCTCAACGGTGCTGACGTTGGACGTTTCCAGGGTGTTCTGCAGTGTGGTGCCGAAACCGTTCAGGCCCGGTGTGCCGACTTGCGGCGCGCCACTGGCAGCGGTTTCCAGGAACAGGTTGTTGCCCACTGCCTGCAGGCCGGCCGGGTTGATGAAGTCGGCGGTTTGCAGGTTGCCGATCACCTGGGCAGCCGGGTTGCCGGCAATGGTGATGGACACGGTGCCGTCGCGGCCGACCGTGAAGGTCTGCGCGTCGTTCGGAATGACAATGGCCGGCTCCAGGGCAAAGCCACTGGCGTTCACGATCTGGCCGTTGGAGTCCAGGTGGAACGTACCGTCACGGGTGTAGGACGTAGTGCCGTCCGGTTGCAGGATCTGGAAGAAACCGCGACCGTCGATGGCCATGTCCAGTGGCTGCTCGGTGGTTTGCAGGCTGCCGGCGGTGAAGTTTTTCTGGGTGCCGACGATGCGCACACCGGTACCCAGTTGCAGGCCCGACGGCAGTTCGCTGTCCTGGGTCGACTGGGCGCCTGGTTGACGCTTGATCTGGTAGAGCAAGTCCTGGAACTCGGCGCGGTCACGTTTGAAACCCGTGGTCGACACGTTCGCCAGGTTGTTGGAAATGGTGGTCAGGTTGGTGTCCTGGGCGGACAGACCTGTTTTGGCAACCCATAGAGCCGGAAGCATTCGATTCTCCTCGTGCGCCTGTTTTACGGCGCGACGTTCTGATAATTAGCTGATCTGCAAGACCCGAGCCATGGCCTGGTCATCGTCTTTGGCGGTGTTCATCATCTTGATGTGCAGCTCGAACTGCTTGGACAAGGCCAGTACCGAGGTCATCTCTTCCACGGCATTGACGTTGCTCGACTCGAGGAACCCGGACACCAGCTTGACGCCGGCATCAGCCTGCGCCGGCTTGCCGTCCTTGGTGTGGATCGAACCATCCAGGCCCTTGGTCATGTTCTTGAGGTCCGGGTTGACCAGCTTGATGCGGTCGACCTCAGCCATCACCCGGGGACCTTCGCCCATTGCGCGGATGCTGATGGTGCCGTCTTCACCGACTTCGATCTGCTGCTCCGGCGGCACGGCAATCGGCCCGCCATTGCCCATGACCGGCATGCCGTTGCCGGCGCGCAACACGCCCAGGGCGTCAACGTTCAGGCTGCCGGTGCGCACGTAGCTTTCAGCGCCATCGGGGTTCTGCACGGCAATCCAGCCATTGCCTTGCACGGCAACGTCGAGGTCGCGGCCGGTTTCCACCAGCGAGCCCGGGGAGAAATCGGTGGCTGGGCGTTCGGACATGGCAAACGCACGCGCCGGAAAGCTGTCACCGAACACCGGCATCGAACGGGCCTGCTCCAGGTCTTTCTGGAAGCCGTTGGTGGAGATGTTCGCGAGGTTGTTGGCATGAGCCTTTTGCGCCAGTGCATTCTGGCTGGCGCCGGTCATTGCCACATAAAGGTACTTGTCCACACTCTTTCCTCTGCCTGCCGGACGTTTGCCGTCCACTGCTGTACTGCTGAGCCATAAGCAATTTGCAGACCAACTTGTTTTTGGCGGCGCGAGGCCCGGCAAACAAAGGACTTGAAGGGATCAGAGGGGATTGGTGATTTGTATCGGAGACGAAAAACCGGCGGTGTCATGCCGGTGGGTGGCAAGACTTGACCTGGTGCCAGCAGTGCCGGCCTCTTCGCGAGCAAGCCCGCTCCCACAGGGAGAACGCCGTCCAAATGTGGGAGCGGGCTTGCTCCGGGCGGCGATCCGACGAAGAGGCCGGCAATTACGCCGCAGATTTCAGTCAAGACTCGGTCTTGCCCACCTCATACTCGCGCAACTTGTTGGCAATGGTGGTATGTGAAACCCCCAGGCGCTTGCCCAGTTGCCGACTGCTAGGATGCTCGGAATACAACCGCTCCAGCACGGCTTTCTCGAAACGCCCGACGATCTCGTCCAGCCCGCCTTCCAGCGAAAAATCGCCAAGCGGCTGACGCACGCCATAATCCGGCAGACGAATATGCTCGGCCTTGACCGTGCCGCCGTCGCACAGGGAAACCGCCTGGAACAGCACATTCTCCAGTTGCCGCACGTTACCCGGCCAATGGTAGTGACTGAGCCGCTCCATGGCCGCCGGGGCGAGTTTGGGTAGCGAACAGCCGATCTGCCGACTGGCCTGATCGAGGAAGTGCTCCACCAGCGGCGTCAAGCCGTCGAGGCATTCGCGCAACGGCGGGATGTGCAGCGACAACACATTCAAGCGGTGATAGAGGTCCTGGCGGAACTCGCCGCGAGCACACAATTCGGACAAGTCGACCTGGGTCGCGCAGATCACTCGCACGTCGAGGTAGACCTCTTCATCGCTGCCCACACGACGGAAGCAACCGTCCTGCAAGAAGCGCAGCAATTTCACCTGCAAGCGCGGACTCATTTCCCCAACGCCATCGAGAAACAGCGTACCGCCCGCCGTCAGCTCCAGCAGCCCGAGCTTGCCTTCGGCCCGCGCCCCTTCAAAGGCACCAGGGCCATAACCGAACAGTTCAGTCTCGGCCATGGACTCCGGCAGACCGGCACAATTGAGCGCCATCAACGGCGACTGCCCGCGAGGACTGGCCAGATGGCAGGCTCGCGCCAGCAATTCTTTACCGGTACCGGTTTCCCCTTCGATCAAAAGCGGCGCATCCAGCGGCGCCATGCGCCGCGCTTCGCGCACTACCGCGGCCATCACTTTCGAGCTCTGAAAGATGCTGTCGAAGCCGCGCAGCTCCTGCTTGCGCACGTTATAGATGCGCTCGCCCACCCGGTCGGCGCGGTGCAGCGTCAGCACCGCACCAGCCATGGCCTCACTGTCGTCGTGCTCCGATTGCAATGGCGCGATGTCGGCCAGAAACACATCACCCTTGACCTTGACCCGCAGCCCGTTGATCCGCGACTTGTTGGCGCGCACCAGTTCCGGCAAATCGAAATCCTCGGCGTACCGCGACAGGGGAATACCCGGCACCTCGTCGACCCGCACTCCGAGCAACTGCGCCGCTGCCCGGTTGGCCGCGACGATGGAACCGCCCATGTCGATCGACAGCACCGGAAACTCCAGCGCACCGAGCAGTGCATTGAGCTCCATGTGCCGACGCTCGCTGGGCATCAGGCCTACACGCTTGACGCCAAAGACCCCGGCAATCGCTTCGAATTTCGGACGCAAGGCCTGGAACTGAATGTTGATCAGGTTCGGGCAATGCAGGTAGATGGCATTGCCATGCTCACCGCCCACCTCACCGCGGGCCACGTTGATCCCGTACTCCACCAACAGATTGAGAATGTCGCGCAGGATGCCTATGCGGTTCTGGCAGTGGACTTTGATACGCATATAAAAGGCCCGAAAATGCAGTGAGTGAGGTTGAGGTCCTGTGGGAGCGGGCTTGCTCGCGAAGGCGGTCTGTCTGATACATCAATGTTGACTATGCCGACGCTTTCGCGAGCAAGCCCGCTCCCACAGGGGTATTGCAGTGCGCGTTCGATCGCATTTTTCTTTCGAGGCACCCAGATAGTCGTCAAGATTATGTGACAGGCAAAGCGTTTTTCAAACCGGGAAATCTCAATGGCTGCGCGATCGCGACAAATTCGTAACGAAAATTTTACGTTTATCGAGGAGTTTTCCTGTGCACGACGCCCGACACCTGCTGCAACGCTGCAATTCATGGGGTATTCCTAGGTCTATAGCAGCACATAACAAGAACGAATCCCCCTAGCAGGAGAGCAGCATGAAGCAGACGCAATACGTGGCTCGCGAGCCCGATGCGCAAGGTTTTATCGACTACCCCGCCGAAGAACACGCGGTGTGGAACACGCTGATCACTCGTCAACTGAAAGTGATCGAAGGGCGTGCGTGCCAGGAATACCTGGACGGTATCGAAAAACTCGGTCTGCCCCACGACCGCATTCCTCAACTCGGCGAAATCAACAAGGTCCTCGGTGAAACTACCGGTTGGCAGGTTGCCCGGGTTCCGGCACTGATTCCCTTCCAGACCTTTTTCGAATTGCTGGCCAGCAAGCAGTTTCCAGTGGCGACCTTTATTCGCACTCGCGAAGAACTGGACTACCTGCAAGAGCCGGACATTTTCCACGAGATCTTTGGCCACTGCCCGTTGCTGACCAACCCCTGGTTCGCTGAATTCACCCACACCTACGGCAAGCTCGGCCTCAAGGCGACCAAGGAAGAGCGCGTGTACCTGGCGCGCCTGTACTGGATGACCATCGAATTCGGTCTGCTCGACACCCCGCAAGGCCAGCGCATCTACGGCGGCGGCATTCTGTCTTCGCCGAAGGAAACCGTTTACTGCCTGTCGAACGAGCCTGAACATCAAGCCTTCGACCCGCTGGAATGCATGCGCACGCCGTACCGCATCGACATCCTGCAACCCCTGTATTTCGTTCTGCCGAACCTCAAGCGCCTGTTCGACCTGGCCCACGAAGACATCATGGGCATGGTCAAGCAAGCGATGCAGATGGGTCTGCACACCCCGAAATTTCCGCCAAAGGCTGCGTGAACCGCGACTTTTGCTGACAAGTGAGTCTGTCAGTCACCGTCGCTTTGGTTTAGCGTGACGGAACTGTCGACCGATATAAAAACACTCGATTTCAGGAACCACACCATGTCCACTTTGAACCAAGCCCATTGCGAAGCCTGCCGCGCCGACGCCCCACAAGTCAGCGATGAAGAACTGCCGATCCTGATCAAGCAGATCCCGGACTGGAACATCGAAGTACGCGACAGCATCATGCAGCTGGAAAAGGTCTTCCTGTTCAAGAACTTCAAACATGCCCTGGCCTTCACCAACGCCGTCGGTGAAATCTCCGAAGCCGAAGGCCATCACCCGGGCCTGCTGACCGAGTGGGGCAAAGTGACCGTGACCTGGTGGAGCCACTCGATCAAGGGCCTGCACCGCAACGACTTCATCATGGCCGCGCGCACTGACGAAGTAGCGAAGGACGCTGAGGGGCGCAAATAATGCATTTCGACGCCATCGGTCGAGTACCTGGCGACCCGATCCTCGGCCTGATGGAGGCCTACGCGCAGGACCCGAACCCGCGCAAGTTCGATTTGGGCGTGGGCGTCTATAAAGACGCCCAGGGCCTGACGCCGATTCTTGAATCGGTGAAGCTTGCCGAGCAACGCCTGGTTGAGCGTCAATCCACCAAGACCTACATCGGTGGCCACGGCGAGCCTGCGTTCGGCAAGGCCATCAATGAACTGGTGCTGGGCGCCGATTCGAAACTGATCAGCGCACAACGCGCCGGCGCCACCCAGACGCCCGGCGGCACTGGTGCGCTACGCCTGAGCGCGGACTTCATCGCCCAATGCCTGCCAGGCCGCGGTGTGTGGTTGAGCAACCCGACCTGGCCGATCCACGAAAGCATTTTCGCGGCCGCCAAGGTCAAGGTCAGCCACTACCCCTACGTCGGCAGTGACAACCGTCTCGACGTCGAAGGCATGCTGGCAGCGCTCAATGAAGCACCCAAGGGTGACGTGGTCTTGCTGCACGCCTGTTGCCACAATCCGACCGGTTTCGACCTGTCCCACGACGACTGGCATCGGGTGCTGGAGGTAGTACGCAAGCGCGAATTGCTGCCACTGATCGACTTCGCGTACCAAGGATTCGGCGATGGCCTGGAACAGGATGCCTGGTCGACCCGGCTGTTCGCCGCCGAGTTGCCGGAACTGCTGATCACCAGTTCCTGCTCGAAGAACTTCGGCCTGTACCGCGACCGCACCGGCGCGCTGATTGTCTGCGCGAAAACCGCCGACAAGCTCACCGACATCCGCAGCCAGCTGGCCAATATCGCCCGCAACCTATGGTCGACGCCGCCGGATCACGGTGCGGCCGTGGTCGCGACCATCCTCGGCGACCCGGAGCTGAAAAACCTCTGGGCTGACGAAGTGGAAGGCATGCGCCTGCGCATCGCCCAACTGCGCAGCGGTCTGGTGGAGGCGCTGGAGCCTCACGGTTTGCGCGAGCGCTTTGCGCACATTGGCGTGCAACGCGGGATGTTCTCCTACACCGGCCTGTCGCCGGATCAGGTCAGGCAACTGCGCGAGCACCACAGCGTGTACATGGTCAACTCCGGCCGGGCCAACGTCGCAGGCATTGATGCCACGCGCCTGGATTTGCTGGCCGAAGCAATTGCCAAGGTCTGCAAATAATCCTGCCCCCTTCCTGTAGGAGCGAGCTAGCTCGCGATGGACGCCAGAACACCGCGGGGTGTCAAGCACCCCTGCGTTATCGTTGACGTTTTTCGCGAGCAAGCTCGCTCCTACAGTTGTTTCAACCTGTCTATACAATCCCATCCGTCGAAACAAATGGATATAAAAGTCTGTTTGTCATTTTTAGTGCTGTATCCTGCCAAGGCTTTTTTTAAAGCGCGGATCTACCAGATCTATCAACAGACTTAGCGAGGAGCGCAACCATGCACGAGATTCCCAATCTCCCCTTCCCAAGCCTGCACGTACCTGAGCAGACGCCCACGCAGCAAGCCGGAGCCCGACAGCCCGAGCCGAAAGAAGCCACTGACCGCCGCCAGGCTGACAGCGAAGACTGAAACACCCGCGGTACAGACCGTGTGGAAAGCGCTAACATGCGCTTTCCACACTGCCTGAAACGAGCCTGACCATGACCGATGATTTCAGCGAAGCGCAAGCCAGCGTCCTGATCGGCACTGCCGAGAAAATGATCGAGATCTGGAATCGCCTCTCCCCCGAAAAACAAGCCGCTTTGCTCGCCCGCTTCGGCAGCGAAGAAAATGCGCTGGCCGCCCTGGTCACCACGCAACTGGTCGCTCCCGTCAAACCCGAATGACACCTCCGGGCAAATAGTTTTACTTTTTCATAACCTGCGACCGTCCACACCGCTATCATAAGCAGCCTATCTATCCTGCTTTACCGTGGACCTTTACCCATGCCTGAAAACCAGCGCCCCCTGGCGGTCACGCTGCAAGTTGTTTCCATCGTCCTTTTCACCTTCATCGGCTACCTGAACATCGGCATCCCCCTGGCCGTGTTGCCCGGTTACGTCCACAGCGACCTGGGCTTCGGCGCGGTGATCGCGGGCCTGGTGATCAGCGTGCAATACCTGGCCACCCTGCTCAGCCGCCCCCATGCCGGGAAGATCATCGACAACAAGGGCAGCAAACTGGCAGTGATGTATGGCCTGGCCGGTTGCGGCTTGAGCGGCGTGTTCATGCTGATCTCGGCCTGGACCCAGAGCCTGCCGACCTTGAGCCTGATCAGCCTGTTGATCGGACGCCTGGTTCTCGGCAGCGCGGAGAGCCTGGTAGGCTCGGGCTCGATTGGCTGGGGTATCGGCCGGGTCGGTGCAGCGAACACCGCCAAAGTCATCTCCTGGAACGGTATCGCCAGCTACGGCGCACTGGCCGTCGGCGCGCCCTTGGGCGTGTTGATCGTCCATCGACTGGGCTTGTGGAGCATGGGGGTGAGTATTATGTTGCTGGCCGTGCTCGGCCTGCTGCTGGCCTGGCCGAAAACCGCCGCGCCTATCGTTGCCGGTGAGCGCCTGCCGTTCATGCACGTGCTCGGGCGGGTCTTCCCCCACGGCTGTGGCCTGGCCCTGGGCTCCATCGGTTTCGGCACCATCGCCACCTTCATCACCCTGTATTACGCCACGCAACACTGGGATAACGCCGTGCTGTGCCTGAGCCTGTTCGGTGCCAGTTTCATCGGCGCGCGCTTGCTGTTCGGCAACCTGATCAACCGCCTCGGCGGCTTTCGCGTCGCCATTGCCTGCCTGTCAGTGGAAACCCTGGGATTGCTGTTGCTGTGGCTGGCACCGGATGCGCATTGGGCGCTGGCGGGTGCGGCACTGAGCGGCTTCGGCTTTTCGCTGGTGTTTCCGGCGCTGGGGGTGGAAGCGGTCAACCTGGTACCGGCCTCCAGCCGTGGCGCAGCCGTTGGCGCCTATTCGCTGTTCATCGACCTGTCACTGGGGATCACCGGACCGGTCGCTGGCGCCATTGCCGCCGGGTTCGGTTTCGCTTCGATCTTCCTGTTCGCCGCCCTTGCTGCGGTGAGCGGATTGACGCTGAGCGTTTACCTGTACCGACAGGCACCGAAGCAACGCGAGGCGCGGGACGCCCGTTAGAAGTCGACCTTGCCGCGCCCGGCCTTGATGTTGCCGCGCTTGCTCTTGGATTCGAGGCGACGGGTCTTCGAGCCGAGGGTCGGCTTGGTCGGACGGCGCTTCTTCTCGACCTTGGTGGCACTGAGGATCAACTCGGTCAGCCGCAACAGCGCATCGGCGCGGTTCTGCTCCTGCGTCCGGTACTGCTGGGCCTTGATGATCAGCACACCGTCACTGGTGATGCGGCTGTCGCGCAGTGCCAGCAGCCGCTCCTTGTAGAACTCGGGCAAGGACGACGCCGGAATGTCGAAGCGCAGGTGCACGGCACTGGAGACCTTGTTTACGTTCTGCCCACCCGCCCCTTGCGCGCGAATGGCCGTCAACTCGATCTCTGCATCCGGCAGATGCACGTTGTTGGAAATGACCAGCATGGAAAAGCGTCCGTATTCAGAGTGTGCAGGATAAGGCATGCGAGGAAAAAATGTGGGAGCGGGCTTGCTCCGGGCGGCGTTCCGACGAATGCGTCAGGTCAGCCAACAAAGATGTCGACTGACACGCCCTTTTCGCGAGCAAGCCCGCTCCCACAAAGGGATTTATGTGGGCCATGAAAACAACAAACCCGGCACATGGCCGGGTTTGTTGTTACTGCGCTCTGCGTTTACTTCACCGAAGCACTGGCAGACTGCATTACATGTTGCGCACTGCGCTTGTTCTTGATGCCGTAGCAGCCCCACATGAACACGAGCCACACCGGAATCGCGTACACCGATTGATTGATCCCGGGAATCAACAGCATCACGCCAAGGATGAACACCACGAACGCCAGGCAGATGAAGTTGCCGTACGGATACCACAAGGCCTTGAACAGCGGCGTCTGCCGGGTCTTGTTCATGTGCTGGCGGAACTTGAAGTGCGAGAAGCTGATCATCGCCCAGTTGATCACCAGGGTGGCCACCACCAGCGACATCAACAGTTCCAGCGCGTTTTGCGGCATCAGGTAGTTCAGCAGTACTGCGATCAGGGTCACGGCCGCCGAGGCCAGGATCGAACGCACCGGCACGCCACGCTTGTCGATCTTCGCCAGGCCCTTCGGCGCATCGCCCTGCTCGGCCATGCCCAGCAGCATGCGGCTGTTGCAATAGGTGCCGCTGTTGTACACCGACAGGGCAGCGGTCAGGACCACGAAGTTGAGGATGTGCGCAGCGGTGTTGCTGCCCAGCATCGAGAACACCTGCACGAACGGACTGCCGCTGTAGGAATCACCGGAGGCGTTCAGGGTGGTCAGCAGGCTGTCCCACGGGGTCAACGACAACAGGATAACCAGTGCACCGATGTAGAAAATCAGGATCCGGTAGATCACCTGGTTGATGGCTTTCGGGATCACGGTTTTCGGCTTGTCGGCTTCGGCTGCGGTGAAACCGAGCATTTCCAGGCCGCCGAAGGAAAACATGATGAAAGCCATGGCCATTACCAGGCCGCTGATGCCGTTCGGGAAGAAGCCGCCATGGGACCACAGGTTGCTTACCGCTGCTTGCGGGCCGCCATTACCGCTGACCAGCAGGTAGCTGCCCAGGGCAATCATGCCGACGATTGCCACGACCTTGATGATCGCAAACCAGAACTCGGCTTCTCCGAACACCTTGACGTTGGCCAGGTTGATCGCATTGATCAGCACGAAGAAGGCGGCGGCAGACACCCAGGTCGGGATGTCCGGTGCCCAGTAGTGGATGTACTTGCCGACAGCCGTCAGCTCGGACATGCCTACCAGAATGTACAGAATCCAGCAGTTCCAGCCCGACAGGAAGCCGGCAAAGCCGCCCCAGTAGGTGTGCGCGAAATGGCTGAAGGAGCCGGCCACCGGGTCTTCGACGATCATTTCGCCCAGTTGGCGCATGATCAGGAACGCAATGAAGCCGCAGATGGCGTAGCCGAGGATCATCGACGGGCCGGCGGATTTCAGTACCCCGGCCGAGCCGAGGAACAAGCCGGTACCGATCGCGCCACCGAGGGCGATCAATTGAATGTGGCGATTTTTCAGGCCGCGTTTCAGCTCGCCTGATTGCGGGTGTTGTCCACTCATGAAAAGGGTCTCACGCAAGGTTTGATGATGTTCAGTAGACGTTGCTGCTCAGGAAATCCGTTAAGCGGCACCGATCAAACCCCAGCGCAAGCACCAGGAGTTCAGCGTATTTACAACGGTCATGCGTCACCTGTTTGTTTTTATCTGCGACGAAATCGAACCCGACACGCTCGTGACGCGGCGGAGTGAACAAGGCGGATAGCCTTGAGGTTTGCGCTGATGCGCAGGAGGTCACAGGTAAAACGCGGCGCATTGTACACCTGTAACCCCCTGCTGCCAGACCCGCTGGACAAGCGCGTCTATGGCCGGGATTGCCTGTGTCCGCCCCGAGAGGTTCGGGCGGCTGCAAAAAATGGGTCAGACCCTTGCGGATCATCGACGGGAAAGGCAGGAATACCGCCTCTCGCAGAGAGATGGAAACGGATTGCGGCGTTCATTGCGCCTCCTTTTTGTTATGCACCTGCACGACAGGCATGGCGCGCATAACACCCTGCATGGAGCGGTGAAACAAGCGGGCTAGACGGAGGGAAGGAGGAAGGAAGGCGCCGATGTGTAAGCGCTTTCTTACGGAATCCAGAGAGTGGCGAATCCACGGGGTTAATCTGTGGATTTCGTCATGTTTTCTTTACAACGCGTAATTCTGGCTTTCCACTTCGGACATTGCGGTGCTGCGACTTGCTCGCGAAGGCGGCCTCAAAAACGACACAGACATAAAGCCAGACAAAAAAAAAACGCCAACCCGAAGGTTGGCGTTTTTCACTTGCAGCTTACCGCTGCCTCACTCCGGCTTACGCCGACCAAAGCCCGGACGCTGGCCGGAACCGGCCGGTGCGCCACGGCGCTTGCCCGATGGCGTGTCACCGTCGACCAGCTTGATCCCCGGACGCTTCGGCGCAGGCTTGGCCGGGCGCTTGGTGTCGACCGGACGATCGGCTACCGGCGTACCACGACCTTCACCACGCTCAGTACGGCCATTGGCCGGACGTGGCGTGCGTGGACCGCGTTCGCCGTCCTGACGCGCCGCTGGCTTGCGCCCTGGACGCTCGCCTTCGATCTGCGGCTCGCGGTTTTCACGCGGGGCTGCAGGTCCACCATTCGCTGGACGCAGGGTGCGTACACGTTCGGTCCTGGCCATCGGCCGCGACGACTTGCGTTGCATCCGGTCGAGCTTGTCCTTGCTCTTGGCGTTCAGTTGCGGCATGGCCACCGGGGTCAGGCCGACTTCCGCGCTGAGGACGTCGACTTCGTACTGGCTCATCTCGCGCCAGCGGCCCATCGGCAGGTCAGAGTTGAGGAACACCGGACCGAAACGCACGCGCTTCAGACGGCTGACCACCAGGCCCTGGGATTCCCACAGGCGACGTACTTCGCGGTTACGACCTTCCATCACCACGCAGTGGTACCAGTGGTTGAAACCTTCGCCGCCCGGTGCCTGCTGGATGTCGGTGAAACGCGCCGGACCGTCTTCGAGGACAACACCGGCCTTCAGGCGCTCGATCATCTCGTCATCGACTTCACCGCGTACACGCACGGCGTACTCGCGATCCATCTCGTAGGACGGGTGCATCAGGCGGTTGGCCAACTCACCGTCGGTGGTGAACATCAGCAAACCGGTGGTGTTGATGTCGAGACGGCCGATGTTGATCCAGCGGCCCTCTTTCGGACGCGGCAGCTTGTCGAACACGGTTGGGCGGCCTTCCGGGTCGACACGGGTGCAGATCTCACCGTCGGGCTTGTTGTACATGATCACGCGGCGGACCGATTCGGCGGCCTCTTCGCGCTTGATCACCTTGCCATCGATGGTGATGGCGTCGTGCATGTCGACGCGCTGGCCAAGGGTGGCGTCTTTGCCGTTGACCTTGATCCGGCCATGGCTGATCCAGGCTTCCACGTCACGGCGCGAGCCGACGCCGATACGGGCGAGGACTTTCTGCAGTTTTTCGCCTGCTGGGCCGATTGGCTGGTCGTCTTGCTGGTCTTTGATACTCATCTGGGCACCTCCCGGTGTGGTCTGAAAACTGGGTACTTTGGCGAAGGGATCGCCGAAGGGTCGCGAATCATACGCGCATGAGGGCGTTTGCGCATCAGAGACTAGCTGATCAAAGCAAGGTTATTTGTTTTTCCGCCGGCCGGTGGCCCGCAGTTTTGCGGTGAACGCAATTCCCCTGTGGGAGCGGGCTTGCTCGCGAATGCGTCAGGTCAGCCAACAAAGATGTCGACTGACACGCCCTCTTCGCGAGCAAGCCCGCTCCCACAATGGACCTCCACACTTCTCAAGAATCGCATCAGTCCTCGAATTGGCGCCGTTCTGCTTCGATGGCTTCCGCCAGGGCCTGGGCTTCGGCCTCTTCGTCCGACAGCTGCGGCTCGGGTTTCGGCTGTTCGAGGGCTGCCACGGCGGCCAGGAGTTTTTCCCGGGCTTCGGCAACGCCGAGGATGTCGTCTTCCGGCTCCGGCTCCGGCTCTACTTCAGGCTGCGGCTCGACTTCAGGCTCCGGCTCGATCTGCACAACGTCGGATTCCGGTTCATTCGTCTCCGGTGCCAAATCGGTGGGGAACTCGGCGCCATCACGCAGCAAGTCGTCGAAGTCGGTCTTGAGCCCCTCCTCCATGCTGTCCAGCTCCAGCAACAGCGTGTGGAAACTGGTTTCTTCCTTCGGTTCTTCCGGCTCGGCGCTGGCGTCGGCCAACTCTTGCAGACCGGCGGGTACGGGGGCGTCGTCGAAATCGAGCACCGGATCCGGCTCCAGCTCGCGCAGTTCCGCCAGCGGCGGCAGGTCGTCGAGGTTTTTCAGGTTGAAGTGATCGAGGAATGCCTTGGTGGTGGCAAACATCGCCGGTTTGCCGGGTACGTCACGGTGGCCGACGATGCGGATCCACTCGCGTTCCATCAGGGTCTTGACGATATTGCTGTTGACCGCCACGCCCCGCACGTCTTCGATTTCGCCCCGGGTGATCGGCTGGCGATAGGCGATCAGGGCCATGGTTTCCAGCATGGCACGGGAGTAGCGCTGCGGGCGCTCTTCCCACAGACGCCCGACCCACGGCGCAAACTTCTCGCGAATTTGCAGACGATAACCCGAAGCCACTTCCTTCAGTTCAAAAGCGCGGCCATCACAGGACTTCGCCAGAATCGTCAGGGCCTTCTTGAAGACCGGCGGCTCGGGGCGCTCGCCTTCTTCGAAGAGTTCGAACAGGCTTTCCAGAGATTGCGGCTTTCCCGAGGCCAACAGAAAGGCTTCAAGCAATGGCGCCAGCTCGCGGGGTTCAGTCAGATTCATGATTCAACTCGTTATTCGGCTCGGGCTCGCACGTGGATCGCGGCAAATGGCTCATTTTGCACCAGCTCGACCAGGGATTCCTTGACCAGTTCAAGGATCGCCATAAAGGTCACCACCACGCCCAAGCGCCCTTCTTCGGCGGTGAACAGCTCGACAAACGGCACGAAACCGCCGCCCTTGAGGCGTTCCAGCACATCGCTCATGCGTTCGCGGGTCGACAGTGCCTCGCGGCTGACCTGATGGCTTTCGAACATGTCGCCACGGCGCAACACCTCGGCCATGGACAACAGCAACTCGGACAAGCGCACGTCCGGCAGCAGCTTGCGTGCCCGGGCTTCCGGGGCGTCTAGCTTGGGCACGACGACATCACGACCGACGCGACTCAGGCCATCGATACCTTCGGCGGCAGCCTTGAAACGCTCGTACTCCTGCAAGCGACGGATCAGCTCGGCGCGCGGGTCTTCCTCTTCGTCTTCGACGGTTTCGGCCCGTGGCAACAGCATCCGCGACTTGATCTCGGCCAGCATCGCGGCCATCACCAGGTACTCGGCGGCCAGTTCGAGGCGCACCGACTGCATCAACTCGACATAGCCCATGTACTGGCGAGTGATTTCCGCCACCGGGATGTCGAGGATATTGATGTTCTGTTTGCGGATCAGGTACAGCAGCAGGTCGAGCGGGCCTTCGAACGCCTCCAGGAAGACCTCGAGGGCATCCGGCGGGATGTACAGGTCCAGCGGCATTTCCATGACCGCCTGGCCATAGACCATGGCGAAGGGCAGTTCCTGCTGGGCTCCGGCCTGACTGTCGACGGGTTCTACTGCGGACATCTAGGCCTCGACCATGAACGGCGCAGGGTCGCCGCAACCAACGCGAATGACTTCCGGCTCGCCGTCGGCGAGGTTGATCACGGTGGACGCCTTGATCCCGCCGAAACCACCGTCGATGATCAGATCGACCTGGTGTTCGAGCAGTTGGCGCATTTCATGGGGATCATACATGGGGTCGGTTTCACCGGGCATGATCAGACTCACGCTCATCAATGGCTCGCCGAGCTGTTCCAGCAGTGCCAGGGCAATCGGATGGCTTGGCACCCGCAGGCCGATGGTGCGCTTTTTCGGGTGCAGCAACAGTCGCGGTACTTCGCGGGTGGCGTTGAGAATGAACGTGTACGGCCCCGGCAAGTGGGCCTTGAGCAAGCGGAAAGTGCCGGTATCGATCTTGGCGAACAGCCCCAGCTGCGACAGGTCGCAGCAAATCAGCGCGAAGTTGTGCTTTTCATCCAGCCCGCGCAGACGTCGCACGCGCTCCACAGCCACTTTGTCGCCGATCTGGCAACCAATGGCGTAGGAAGAGTCTGTGGGATAAATCACCACCCCGCCCTTGCGGATGATCTCGACCGCCTGTTTGATCAGGCGCGCTTGCGGGTTTTCCGGATGAATCTGGAAAAATTGACTCACATTCTCTACCTGTTCAGACGGCGGCAATAACTGGGTCATGTTTGAATCGACACCATAGCGGTGGCAGATCCTCCGGGAGTGGCCGGTATTCACCGATTTCCGACCAGCCTCCGGGGCCATGAAAATCACTGCCGGCACTGACCAGCAGACCGAATTCGCGGGCCAGAATGGCCAGGCTGCCCACTTGCTCGGCAGGCTGGTAACCATTGACCACTTCGATGGCGTGGCCCCCTGCTTGAATATAGTCGGCAATCAGGCGACGACGCTTGCTTCGGGTGAATTCGTAGTGCCAGGGGTGCGCCAGGCTGACCCAGGCCTTGGCCGCGCGCAGGGTTTCGACGGTTTCCTCCAGGGTCGGCCAGTGCTGCTTGACGTCGCCCAGCTTGCCGGCGCCCAGCCATTTGCGGAACGCCTCGGCGCGATCCTTGACGAAACCTTCACGCACCATCCAGTCGGCGAAATGCGGGCGGGCCGGCGCGTTACCGCTGTCGCCCAGTTCCTGCTGGATCTCGCGGGCGCCTTCCAGCGCCCCCGGCATGCCTTTCAATGCCAGTTTGCGGCTGATTTCCTCGGAGCGTAGCCAACGGCCATCATGCAATTTGGCGATCGCCTCGACCAACGGCGCGGCGTTCATGTCAAAACCGTAGCCCAGGACATGAATGGTCGCGCCGCCCCAGGTGCAGGACAATTCCACGCCATTGATCAGTTGCATCCCCAGCGCGGTAGCCGCGTGCCGGGCTTCGTCAAGGCCTTCAAGGGTGTCGTGATCGGTCAAGGCCAGGACTTGCACGCCCTTCTCGAACGCCCGCGCCACCAGAACCGCAGGCGCCAGGGCGCCATCGGAGGCCGTGCTATGGCAGTGCAAATCAACATTCACAGGGCTTTGTAACCTCAAATCAGCTGGCGCTATCGCGCGCCCATATGTTTGTTATTATGCCGCCACATCCTGCTTCTGGCTGCCACTGTGAAACAATTCATCGATTTCATCCCGCTCCTGCTGTTTTTCATCGTCTTCAAAACCGATCCACGGGTCGTCGACATCGCCGGCCATGAGTTCACTGTAGGCGGTATTTACAGCGCCACCGCGATGTTGATCGTCAGTTCCCTGGTGGTCTACGGCACGTTGTTCATCAAACAGCGCAAGCTGGAGAAGAGCCAGTGGCTGACCCTGATCGCCTGCCTGGTCTTCGGCAGCCTGACCCTGGCGTTTCACAGCGAGACGTTCCTGAAGTGGAAAGCTCCGGTGGTCAACTGGCTGTTCGCCCTGGCGTTCATTGGCAGTCACTTCGTCGGTGACAGCCTGCTGATCAAGCGCATCATGGGCCACGCGCTGACCTTGCCGGAGCCGGTCTGGACGCGCCTGAACATCGCCTGGATCGCCTTCTTCCTGTTTTGCGGCGCCGCCAACCTGTTTGTCGCGTTCACCTTCCAGAGCTACTGGGTCGACTTCAAGGTCTTCGGCAGCCTGGGCATGACTTTGCTGTTCCTGGTCGGCCAGGGCATCTACCTGTCCCGCCATCTGCACGATGCCGACACCACTACGCCAAAAACCGAGGACTGACATGCTTTACGCAATCATTGCCACAGACGTCGCCAACTCCCTGGAAGCCCGCCTGGCCGCACGGCCTGCGCACCTCGAGCGCCTGCAAGCGCTCAAGGGCGAAGGTCGCATCGTATTGGCCGGCCCGCACCCGGCCGTCGACAGCAATGATCCGGGCGCGGCGGGTTTCACCGGCAGCCTGATCGTTGCCGAATTCGACTCCCTGAGCGCCGCCCAGGCCTGGGCAGATGCTGATCCGTACATCGCCGCGGGCGTCTACGCCAACGTTCTGGTGAAGCCGTTCAAGCAAGTCCTGCCGTAACTTTCTTCTCGCTATGCCCCCACGCGATGAACCTTGTCGGTTCATCGTGTTCTCAATCGCTCATTATTCTCGTTTGCCGGCCGACAACCTGCCCAATACTCGTATTGGAATCAGGAGTCGCGATGCGCAAGGGTCCGTTGTGTCTGATGTTGGTCACGTTGTCGGTCGTGGCGCCCGCCCACGGTGAAGAAAACGCCGAGGGTGGAAACTCGACGCCGCTTTCCTTGAGCGCCGGCAGCCAGATCACCGAGTTGCAGCAACGCTTGAAAGAAAGCGAACGGCAACGGGAAGAATTGAGCAAACAACTGCAAACTGCCGATGGCGAACGCGAAAGCCCGCTGCTGGCCCGGTTGCGCCAGGAGAACCAGCGTTTGAAGCTGCAACTCAAGGAAGCCCAGGCCAGCAGTCCACTGCCGCACCTGCTGACCGACCAGCAACAATGGTTTGTCGTTGGCGCCGGGGTAGCGCTATTGGCTCTGCTCTGCGGTATCTTCGCCAGTGGAGCAAGTCGAAAACGTCGACAATGGCTAAATTGAGTGAGTCATGAGCGAGCTGTTACTGATTGATGATGACCAGGAGCTGTGTGAGCTCCTGAGCAGTTGGCTGAGCCAGGAAGGGTTTCACGTGCGTGCCTGTCACGACGGCCAGAGCGCACGCCGCGCGCTGGCCGAAACCGCCCCCGCAGCCGTGGTGCTGGATGTGATGTTGCCCGATGGCAGCGGGCTGGAACTGCTCAAGCAGTTGCGCAGCGATCACCCGGATTTGCCGGTGCTGATGCTTTCGGCACGGGGCGAGCCCCTGGACCGGATCCTCGGCCTGGAACTGGGCGCCGACGATTACCTGGCCAAGCCCTGCGATCCACGGGAACTGACCGCCCGCCTGCGCGCGGTCTTGCGTCGTAGCCACCCGGCAGCGGTGTCCAGCCAGATGGAACTGGGTGACCTGTGTTTCAGCCCGGTACGCGGGGTGGTCAGCATCGAAGAGCAGGAGTTCACCCTCACCGTTTCCGAAAGCCGCCTGCTCGAAGCCCTGCTCAAGCAGCCCGGCGAGCCCCTGGACAAACAGGAACTGGCGCAGATCGCCCTCGGCCGCAAGCTGACCCTGTATGACCGCAGCCTGGACATGCACGTCAGCAACCTGCGCAAGAAGATCGGCCCACACCCCGATGGCCGCCCGCGCATCGTCGCCCTGCGCAGCCGCGGGTACTACTACAGCCTGTAGGAGCGAGCTCGCTCGCGATGGAGTTCAACGATTACGCATACTGTCTGGAAAAAAGCGCTGACTGTGAGTCCATCGCGAGCGAGCTCGCTCCTACAGTCAGTCACCCGGACGTTTTGTCAGGATCGCTGAAAAGCGTCTTTACCCAAGCTTTACGCTCCGCTGACCGCCGCTGACCTTGATCTGCGTAATCTGTACTCATCCGGAACGTACCGGGAACGAGACAAGGAGATACACCATGCGCAAGACTCTTATCGCTCTGATGTTCGCTGCTGCCCTGCCGACCGTTGCCATGGCCATGCCCGAAGGCACAGGCCCGATGGACGGGCCGATGGACGGTTCGCGCCACGGCGGTCAGATGCACGGCATGCACGGCAAAGGCCCGTACAGTCAACTGGACCTGAGCCGCGAACAGCGCGAGCAGATCCGCAAGATCATGGGCGAGCAGATGCACGAGCGTAAGCAACTGGTCGAGAAGTACCTGGAGAAACTCTCGCCAGCCGACCAGAAAGCCATGAAAGACGAAATGGCCGCCAAGCACCAGAAAGCCGAAGCTGACGTGCGCGCCGTGCTGAAACCGGATCAACAGAAGAAATTTGACGAGATCCAGAAAAAACAGGCTGAACGTCGCGCCGAGTGGGCTGAGTTCAAAGCCTGGAAAGCGCAACAACCGCAAAAAGCGCAATAATGCGCTGACCCTGGACCCGACGGCTGAACACCGTTGGGTCTGACACCACACAATTCAATGTGGGAGCGGGCTTGCTCGCGAAGGCGGAGTATCAGTCACCATTGTTCTTGACTGACAAATCGCCTTCGCGAGCAAGCCCGCTCCTACAAGGGTTGCGCTCGTTTGAGGATTTTCCGTGCGTTCATTGTTCTGGCGTATCCTGGCCAGCTTCTGGCTGGCCATCGCTCTGGTTGCAGGGCTTTCCATCCTGCTCGGGCACATGCTCAACCAGGACGCATGGATTCTCAGCCGCCACCCGGGCCTCAACACGCTGGCCGAAGAGTGGACGCAAACCTACGAAAGCCAGGGCGAAGACGCCGCCCAGGACATTCTCCAGCAACGTAAACGCCAGTATCACATCGACGTTCAGGTGCTTAACGAAAGCGGCGATCCGGTCGTGCGCGGCACCTTCCCGAAACGTGCGGCAGCCTTTGAGGCGCGACAGAACAATGAAGACCGGCGCCTGCCATGGCGGCGTCTGACCGATGAGTTCACCAGCGAAAAAACCGGCGACACCTACCTGTTCATCTACCGCATCCCACACCCGGAACTGGACGCCTGGCACCGCGAGAGCCTGCTCTGGCCACTCAGCGCACTGGGGATCGCCCTGGTGGTGCTGACCCTGTTCAGCCTGCTGGTGACCTTTTCCATCACCCGCCCGCTCAGCCGCCTGCGCGGAGCGGTGCATGACCTTGGACAGACCGCTTATCAACAGAACAGCCTGGTCAAACTGTCCAGCCGTCGCGACGAGTTTGGCGTGCTGGCCAACGACTTCAACCGCATGGGCGCGCGTCTGCAAAGCCTGATTGGCAGTCAGCGGCAATTGCTGCGGGATGTGTCCCACGAACTGCGTTCGCCCCTCGCCCGCCTGCGTATCGCGCTGGCGCTGGCCGAACGGGCCACCCCGCAAGAACGGGAACAGCTCTGGCCGCGCCTGACCCGCGAGTGCGACCGACTGGAGGCGCTGATCAGCGAAATCCTGGTACTGGCCCGGGTCGACTCCGATAACGCCAGTGCGGAAGAGGTGGATCTGAATGCCTTGCTCAATACCCTGCAAAAGGATGCGCAACTCGGTTCACCCGAGCAACTTGTCCACCTCGAAGCCGAGTCGCAACTGAATCTGAAGGGCTGGCCGACCATGATCGAGCGGGCCGTCGACAATTTGCTGCGCAATGCCCAGCGCTTCAATCCGGCGGGAGGCCTGCCGATCGAAATGCAGGCATTGCGCCAGGGTGAGCGGATCGTCGTGACTGTGCGCGACCACGGGCCTGGGGTCAGTGCCGAACATTTGAGCCAGCTCGGTGAGCCGTTCTATCGGGCACCGGGGCAGACAGCGGCCGGACACGGCCTGGGCCTGGCCATCGCCCGCCGCGCGGCGGAGCGACATGGGGGTAGCCTGGTGCTGGCCAATCACCCGGAGGGCGGGTTCATTGCCAGCCTGGAATTGCCTCTCGTCCCAGGCGCAGTTGTCCAACCCTGAAACCTGTGGGAGCGGGCTTGCCCGCGAAGAGGGAGTGTCAGTCGACATCAACATTGACTGATCCACCGCTTTCGCGAGCAAGCCCGCTCCCACATTTTTGCCCGGGGTGTTCAGGCTTTACCTGGCCAGGCACTGACGAACTCGGCCAGGTCGACTTTCTCGGCCACGCGCGGTTCTTTCTGCGGGGTGCCCAGATACAGGAAAGCAATCACCTCTTCCCCCTCCGCCAGGCCCAACCCCTTGGCCACATGCGGCGAGTAAGCCAGGTCACCGGTACGCCACACCGCTCCAATGCCCTGTGCATACGCCGCCAGCAAAATCCCGTGGGCCGCACAGCCCGCCGCCAGCAACTGCTCGGACTTCGGATACTTGACGTGATCCTGCAACCGCGCAATCACCACCACCACCAGCGGTGCTCGTAACGGACCATTGCGCGCCTTGTCGATGGCCGCTTCGCTGACTTCGCTGTCCGAAAGCTTCGCCGCTTCGGCCAGCAACTCACCCATTTGCTCGCGCGCCGCGCCTTCCACCGTCAGGAAACGCCAAGGCTGCAAATGACCGTGGTCCGGCGCGCGCATGGCGGCGCCGAACAGCACTTCGCGCTGCTCGGCAGTGGGTGCCGGGTCAATCAGTCGTGGAACGGAAACACGGTTGAGCAAAGCGTCGAGAGCCTGCATCGGCCACCTCCTGGAAAATTTGTGCGGCTATTCTAGCTGCAACTGCCGCAGCAGTGCCGGTTTACATGCCCCGCCCCGCGGGTAGAATGGCGCCCTTTCCCCTATCAGCCGAGCGGACCTCATGGCGTTGCCGACCTTACGGATCATTGGTTTCATCATCGGCATCTTCCTGATCACGCTGGCGATCTCCATGGTCGTCCCCATGGCCACGCTGGTCATTTTCGACCACACCGGCGATCTGCCGTCGTTCCTCTGGGCCAGCATGATCACCTTTGTCGCCGGCTTGGCCCTGGTGATTCCCGGTCGCCCGGAACACATTCACCTGCGTCCCCGGGATATGTACCTGCTGACCGTCAGCAGTTGGCTGGTGGTGTGCATCTTCGCCGCGCTGCCGTTCCTGCTGACCCAGCACATCAGTTACACCGACTCGTTTTTTGAAAGCATGTCCGGCATCACCGCCACCGGTTCGACCGTGCTCAATGGCCTGGACAACATGTCGCCCGGCATCCTGATGTGGCGCTCGTTGCTGCACTGGATCGGCGGCATCGGCTTCATCGGCATGGCGGTGGCGATTCTGCCGTTGCTGCGCATCGGCGGCATGCGGCTGTTCCAGACTGAATCCTCGGATCGCTCGGAAAAGGTCATGCCGCGCTCCCACATGGTGGCGCGCCTGATCGTGGCGGCCTACGTCGGCATTACCATTCTCGGCAGCCTGGCATTCTGGTGGGCCGGAATGAGCCCATTCGATGCGATCAACCATGCGATGTCGGCGATTTCCACCGGCGGTTTCTCGACGTCTGACCAGTCTTTGGCCAAGTGGACGCAACCGGCGGTGCACTGGGTGGCGATCGTCATCATGATTCTCGGCAGCCTGCCGTTCACCCTCTACGTGGCGACGCTACGCGGCAACCGCCGGGCGTTGATCAAGGACGAGCAAGTGCAGGGTCTTCTCGGCATGTTGCTGGTGACCTGGCTGGTGCTCGGCACCTGGTACTGGTGGACCACCAAGCTGCATTGGCTGGAGGCACTGCGGCATGTGGCGCTGAACGTGACGTCGGTCGTGACGACGACAGGTTTTGCACTCGGGGATTACAGCCTTTGGGGCAATTTCTCGCTGATGCTGTTCTTCTATCTGGGGTTTGTCGGCGGTTGCTCCGGCTCGACCGCGGGCGGTATCAAGATTTTCCGCTTCCAGGTGGCCTACATCCTGCTCAAGGCCAACCTTAACCAGCTGATTCACCCTCGGGCGGTGATCAAGCAGAAATACAACGGTCACCGCCTCGACGAAGAAATCGTGCGTTCGATCCTGACCTTTTCGTTCTTCTTTGCAATCACCATCTGCGTAATTGCGCTGCTGCTGTCGCTGCTCGGCGTGGACTGGATGACCGCCCTCACCGGCGCGGCCAGTACCGTGTCCGGTGTCGGCCCGGGACTCGGCGAGACCATTGGCCCGGCGGGCAATTTCGCCACCCTGCCGGATGCCGCCAAGTGGATTCTCTCGTTCGGCATGCTGCTGGGCCGACTGGAGATCATTACGGTGTTTGTGCTGTGCATTCCGGCATTCTGGCGTCATTGACCGCTTCAGATGTTTGCAGCAGCCGTATCCGGTACTCGCCGGGAGTGGCAGCGAACCAGCGGCGGAAAGCGCGGAAGAAGTTGCTCGGATCGGCGAACCCCAGCAAGTAGGCAATTTCCAGCAAGGTCATGCTCGGTTGCGCCAGGTACTGCTCGGCCAGTTCGCGCCGAGTGTCGTCGAGCAACGCCTGAAAACTCGTGCCCTCCTCCTGCAAGCGCCGCTGCAAGGTGCGCTGGGAAAGGTGCAGCGCCTGGGCCACGGTGTCGCGCTTGGGCTCGCCCTGGGGCAACAGGCGGCACAACACCTGCCGCGCCTTGTGGGTCACGCGGCTTTCGGAAAAGCGCGCCAGGTACTCGCCGGCAAAGCGGTCATGCAGCAATGCCATGGCTTCGTTGGCCGTCGGCAGCGGCGCTTCCATGTCCGCGCGTTCGAAAATCAACGCATCGTATGGCGCATTGAACACCAGCGGTGCATGGAAGGCTTGTTTATAGGGTTCCAGATCGACCGGCTCGGCGCCTTGCAACAACACTTTGCGTGGATGCAATGTACGCCCGGTCAACCAGCCGCACAGTGCCAAGGCACAGGCCATTGAAGCTTCGGCGCTTTGCCGGGTCGGCGGCAGATGGTCGCCATGTACCGTCAGAATCAGCGCGTAGCCTTCTTCCAGCAGCTTGAAACTCAGGTCGGCACTTTCGGCGATGATTCGCTGATAGCGCACCAGTCGCTGAAAGCCTTCGCCCAGGGTCTGGCTGGACATCAAGGCGTAACCCGCCACATGAAACTGCGCCGGTCGCACCACCTTGCCCATGTTCAGGCCGATGGCCGGGTTGCCGGACAGATCGACCGCGCGTTGCCACAGCCGTGTCATGGAATCCTGCGCAAAGCGTGCGTCCGGATCATCCAGTGCCGCGTAGTCGAGTCCCAGCTGTTTGAACAGAACCCGGCAATCCAGGCCGTCCATCTCCAGCGCTTTGACAATCCCCATCGCCCAGCTTGCAGAAGTCGTTCGTTCGCTCATGGCGTTTTCTTACATGGTGAGCCGCATGCTACGGCTATTGACCGAAGGATATTAAAGTGGCGCCTATTGTCACTGCCTGATGCCATTGATCACTCTAGACTCAAATATGCCACCCGCAGAACAACTTGCTGCCAGAACAATAGCCACAGAGATCGCAGTCGTGGAAAACATCAAACACTTCAACAGCTTTGCCGAGTTTTACCCTTACTACCTCAGCGAGCACAGCAACAGTACCTGCCGCCGCCTACACTTTATCGGCACGACACTGGTTATCTTGATTCTGGCGCTGACCATTGGTCGCGGGATATGGATGCTGTTGTGGGCCCTGCCTGTGGCGGGTTACAGCTTTGCCTGGGTCGGGCATTTCTTCTTCGAGAAGAACCGCCCGGCAACGTTCCAACACCCCTTCTATAGCCTGCTCG
Organism: Pseudomonas sp. Pseusp16; assembly: GCF_047324915.1. Lineage (NCBI taxonomy): Bacteria > Pseudomonadati > Pseudomonadota > Gammaproteobacteria > Pseudomonadales > Pseudomonadaceae > Pseudomonas > Pseudomonas sp. Pseusp16. Next base: position 3,480,556 of record NZ_CP168522.1, read on the forward strand.
GCGATTTTGTCATGTATCGGGACATGGTTCTGGGACGCGTTCCGTTCTAGATAACATCAGTCACAAGAGAATTGCCTATGAACGCCAATGCCCGCTTCACCCACATGAAGGACGGCACGCAGGAAGACTGGGCGATCATCGCCGCTGACTTCAGTGCCTACGCGCGGCAATTGCCGACAAGGATCGTGGCGCACCTGAAGCTTCTGGAGGGTGATTTTGGCGGGTTCCCGGTGGATCGCCTGACCCATTCCCTGCAAACCGCCACCCGCGCCTGGCGCGATGGCCGCGACGAAGAATACGTGGTCTGCGCCCTGCTCCATGACATCGGCGACACCCTGGGTTCCTACAACCACCCGGACATCGCGGCGGCGATCCTCAAGCCGTTCGTCAGCGCCGAGAACTTGTGGATGGTGGAAAAGCACGGGATATTCCAGGGCTACTACTTCTTCCATCACCTGGGCATGGATCGGTATCTGCGTGAACAATTCCAGGACCATCCGCAGTACCAGGCGACCGTCGAGTTCTGTGCCAGGTACGATGCGGCGGCGTTTGACCCGGCGTACGACACGCTGCCATTGAGCTTTTTCGAGCCGATGATGGAGCGGTTGTTTGCGCACCCCAGGAACTCGATTTACAAGGCGGCGATGGAAGAGCAGGCTCCGGCCTGACAGATCCAGCGGGACCGCTTTGCGGTCCATTCGCGGGCAAGCCCGCTCCCACAGGGAGCTTTGGTGGAAGCAGATTTTGTGAACACCTCGAAATCTGTGGGAGCGGGCTTGCTCGCGAAGAGGCCGGTACAAACACCGAATGCCTGTCAGGCCAACTCGGCAACCCTGGTCGCCTTCAACTGCGCCTCACGGGCTTGGGCGTCCGCCAGGCGATACAACTCGATCGAACCATCCCAGTGCTCGATCAGCGCGGTGCACGACTCCACCCAGTCGCCGCAATTGAGGTAGTCCACCTCGCCGACCTTGCGTATCTCGGCATGGTGAATGTGCCCGCACACTACGCCGTGCAGCTCGCGCTTGACGCATTCATGGGCGATGGCTTCTTCGAAGTCACTGATGAAGCTGACCGCGGTTTTCACCTTATGCTTGAGGTAGGCCGACAGCGACCAGTAGCCGTAGCCATATCGCGCGCGCCAATGATTGAGCCAGCGGTTGAGGGTCAGGGTGAATTCGTAGGCCGAGTCCCCCAGAAAGGCCAGCCAGCGATGGTAACGGGTGATCACATCGAACTGGTCGCCGTGAATCACCAGCAGATGCCGGCCGTCGGCGGTGACGTGCACGGCTTCGTCCACCAGCTGGATATTGCCCAGAATCAGCTTCGAATAGCGGCGCAGGAACTCGTCGTGGTTGCCGGTGACGTAGATCACCTCGGTGCCGCGCTTGCTCATGGTCAGCAGGCGACGGATCACGTTGGTATGCGCTTGCGGCCAATACATGCCGCCGCGCAGTTTCCAGCCGTCGATGATGTCGCCGACCAGGTAGATCTTGTCCGCGTGGTAGCTCTTGAGAAACTGCGACAGGTGTTCAGCCTGACAATCCCGGGTGCCCAAATGCACATCGGAAATCCATAAAGTCCGTACGCGTTGCTTACGGGTGGGTTTGGCGAGCTCGGCGCTGGTCATGGGCAACCCTCTGGCAAGTTTTGCCAAGTCTGCCCCGGCCCGGTTAATGGTCCATGACAGCGTCAAGTCAGTCCTGTGACAGCGCTGGCAGGCCCGCTCGGTGTAGACTGACGCCCTGAACCGGGAGACCTGCGATGAGACCGATCCTCACGCTTCGCCAATACAGCCACGACCTGATCGTCCACAGCCACGACCACGCGCAATTGGTGTTCGGGCTTTCGGGCGCCCTGGATTTCGAGGTCGACGGCCATGGTAGCCAGGTGGTCCAGCAGAGTTTCGTGGTGGTGCCCTCCGGAGCGCATCACGCTTGTGGCAGCGCCAATGGCAGCCGCTGCCTGGTGCTGGATGTACCCGGCGAACAATGGGTTGCCCAGTCGTTGGGCGATCACGCCGAGTCCAGCCGGCGCTTGCTCGACAACGCCGGCCGCCTGCCCCTGGACGCCGGGCAAAGCCAATTGGTCAGTTGGCTGGCGAACAGTCCGGTCGATGATCCGCTGATCGCACAACAAGGCGCGGTGCTGCTACTGGCCAGTCTCAACAACAGCAGGCCTGACGCCATCGGCGGTCGGCGCCTGCCCTACGCCGCGCTGAATGCACACATCGATCAGTACGCGGCGTACCCCCTGCAGGTGGCCGACCTGGCCCGGGTGGCCGGCCTTTCCAGTGCCCGTTTGCATGCACGCTTCGTGGCCGAATGCGGGCAGACGCCGATGGACTACATCCGCAGCCGACGCCTGCATATCGCGGTGAGTTTGCTGCGCAACTCGGCACTGCCCATCGGCGAGATTGCCAGCCGCGTCGGCTACAGCTCCCAGAGTGCCTTCGCGGCGGCGGTGCTGCGCGAGTTCGGGGCATCGCCCGGGAAACTGCGGCGCGAGGCTGGCGACAAAAAACGCTAGTTTGCCGACAGACTTGAGGGGCGATGACGCGCTTCAATGATGCCTCTGTTCGTTTGCCGTTAAGGATCGCGATGACTCCCCGTACTGCCCTTGGCGCCTTGCATATCGGCGCATTGATGTTCGGCCTGACCGGCGTGTTCGGCAAACTGGCTGCCGCGTCACCGGCGATCATCGTTTTCGGCCGGGCCGCTTTTGCTGTCCTTGCGCTGGCGTTTTTCGCACGGTTCGCCAGCCAGACTCGCTGGCGGAAACTCGAGGTCGTGGACTGGCGTCGACTGCTGCTAAGCGGCTTGTTGCTGGCCGGGCACTGGGTGAGTTTCTTCATTGCGGTGAAAGTCGCAGGCGTGGCGATTGCAACGCTCGGTTTTGCCAGCTTCCCGGCATTTACCGTGATCCTTGAAGGGTTGATCTTCCGCGAGCGCATTCGCGCCAATGAAATTGTGCTGGTGCTGCTGGTCAGTGTCGGGCTGGTGCTGGTCACACCTGACTTTGATCTGGCCAGCGGAGCCACCACTGGCCTGCTGTGGGCCGTGGGTTCCGGGTTGCTGTTCGCCCTGCTGTCACTGACCAACCGTGCCAGCTCCGGGCGCGTCCCGCCCGTGCAGGCAGCGCTGTGTCAGAACGTGGTGGTTGCCCTGTGCCTGCTGCCGGTGGCGGCGCCTCATTTGAGCGAAGTTCGCACCATCGACTGGCTGTGGATCGGCCTGCTCGGTGTGTTCTGTACCGGTGTCGCCCACAGCCTGTTCGTCGCCAGCCTCGCGGTGATCAAGGCACGCACTGCCGCCGTGGTGTTCGCCCTGGAACCGGTCTACGGCATCACCGTCGCCTGGCTGCTGTTCAACGAAAACCCGACCCTGCGCATGTTGCTGGGGGGGGCGCTGATCATTGTGGCGATCGTGGTATCCAGCAGGTTCTCAAGTAGCTCAAGCAGGAAAGCCGTTACCGCCGAGGCCGCGTCTCACTGAGTGCGGTCGTTGTGCCCCAGGTCACGGTCGGGGTCGATCTGGTCGCGGACCCGCTGCTTGAGCACCTTGGCTTCAGGGAAGCCGCCGTCCGCCTTGCGCTCCCAGATCTGCACAGCGTCACAGTAAATATGAAAGACCCCGCCGGTGCCTGGCACCAGGGAGACTTTGCCCAGGTCATCACCAAAGGTGCTGAGCAATTCCTGGGCCAGCCAGGCCGCGCGCAACAGCCACTGGCATTGCGTGCAATAGGTGATGACGACTTCCGGTTTGCCGGTGTTCATGACGGGACTTGACTCCAGAGTTTGACGACGCCGCTATGATAGCCCGGCCGGTGGCTGCCGAGTCGGCGGAACAGGTAGCGCCTCCAACTCGAACACAGGCTCGATCATGGCCAGGGCAGCCGACTGCTTGCTCTCGTTTGGGCTGATCACCTCCCAACTCGACGCCATGGACAGATCCTCCAGGTTGAGTTGGTATACATCGTCAGCGGCGACCGGGATGGAGCGAGCGCTATCGACCCGCTCAAGCCCATCACTGGCTGGCCCCCCGTCGCGATGCGCAGTGGGCGGTTGCATGACAGGGGGCCACATCACTGGCTCGGTAATGAGCTCAGCCAACGGTTCATGCGGTGACGACAGAGCCTCTGACATTGCGATCTGATGCTGTTGGCGCCAGCGGCGAACAAACCAGCCCAGCGCCAGCAACGTCATCAGCGCTGACACGCCGGCAATCGGCAGCCAGCCAACCCCGGGGGTTTCAGCAATAGCGGAGGCTGGCGCCCCTGCATCAGAAGCCATTGGTTGCGCCTTTACCTTCCTGAGCTCCGCCAGCTGGGTTTGCAGCTCCGCCAACTGTTTTTTCTGGCCGGCGATCAGCTCATCCTGGCCTTGAAGCTTCGCGTTGAGCTCATCGACAGTGGTTTGCATCTGATGGTTTTGCAGGGTGCTGGCGGCCAGTTGTTCAACAGCTGGATCAGCCACGGGGACGTCAGTTTCTGATGTCGTGCTTGTCACGGGTAACCGCGGTACGGCCGGTTGAACACTGGGGAATGCAGGCGCCGGGGAACCGGGAAGCGGTTCATCGCTGGCGGGAACAACGCCCGGCGAGCCTGGCGGATCGATCAGTACCGTGTACTCACGCAATAACCGACCGTTGGGCCGATTGAGCTGCACGAGGAAGTTCAGGAACGGCTCACTGACGGGCTTGCTGGACGTCACCTGGATCAAGTGGCGGCTACCGCGCAGGATCGGGGTGAACCTCAGGTTGTCGAGGAACAATACCCGGTCGACCCCGGCACGACTGAACTCGCCTGCCGTTGCCAGACTCACCGACAGCTCGTTCTCCTCCAGGCCAGCCGCATCCACCAGTGCGATATCGGCGCGCAGCGGCTGATTCAGCGCCGAATGCAGGGTGATTTCACCCAGCCCCAGCGCAGGTGTCCATGCCGAGTAAGTGACCGCGGCCCCGGCCAGCAACCACTGAGAACCACCGCGCAAAACCAATCGCCAACACTTGAACATGAGCATCCTTGAGATCTATAGAAACCATCCGCACGCGTTCGTACATCCGTTACGAACACGATATTGCCGAGTAGTTCTTATAGTTCGCCCAATGCGCTATCTCAAAAACCTGGCAGCCGGTTATGCCTCAGGATTTTTCCAGGTTGCTCAGGATGTGCCCGTGAACGCGCATGCACACCTTCAAGTCCGCCTCATCGACGCCTTCGAACAGTTCGTGACGCAGTTGCGTGGCAATGGTTTCAATTTGTTCGATCAAGGGGCGCGCCGGTGCGCAGAGAACGATTTTCTTCGCCCGGCGGTCTTCCAGTACTGCCTGACGTTGGACCAGCCCCTGGCTTTCCAGGCTGTCGAGCAAACGGGCCAGGGTCGGGCCTTCGACGCCAACGCTTTGTGCCAGCTCACGCTGGGTCGGTGCTTCATCGAAACGCGCCAGGTGCAGCAGCACCAGCCAGCGTGCCTGGGACAAGCCCAAGCCCGCCAGCCGGCGGTCCAGTTCGGCACGCCAGCCGCGGGACATCTGGGCCAATTGCATGCCAAAGCGGTGTTGATCGGTTAACGGCATAAAACACTCATGATCAGACTGAAATAAATTAAAACTAATTATTAGTCAGCTAAGCATGAGCCTCGGCTTGAGGCAAGACTTGATCTGTACTGAATCGTTACATCAGCACTACAGATGTCTCAAATCTCGAATTCCGACTGTAAGGCAGCCCGAACGCAGTACAAAACCCCTTCCGGTACCCGGCCCGCGAACAGCGCCGCGATCTCGGAAACCGGCGGCAACTCGCCTTCGCCGTCGAGGAACGCGTCCTGCACTTCCCCCATCAGGTCTTCAGGCAGATCCAGCGCCTGTTCCAACGACAACTGCTGCTTGCCGATCGCCTCGGCCAGCATGGTGTAGACGTTCTTTTCCGAGCACTGCAACTGACCGGCAATCTGCACCGGCGTCATACCCGCCCGCGCCAGAGTGATCAGCTCGTGACGCACGTCGGCCACCGCTTTCGGCGCCTCGACCTGGCCGCCGAGCACCTCGAGGAAGGCCTCGCCATAGCGCTCCAGCTTGCGCGCGCCGACGCCGCTGACCCTGGCCATTTCCGCCAGCGAGGTCGGCTGGCTGCGGAGCATTTCCAGCAAGGTCGAGTCGGGGAAGATGACGTACGGCGGCACGCCATGCTCTTCGGCGAGCTTGCGCCGCAGGGCACGCAGGGCCTCCCATTGCTCGCGCTCTTCGCCGCGGACCAGTTGGCTTGCCTGGCTCTTGCTGCTTTTCGCCACGGTTTGCGCCTTGAGATCGCGGCGCAATTCCAGGGTCACCTCGCCCTTGAGCAGCGGCCGGCAACTGTCGCTCAGGCGCAAGCCGCCGTAGCCTTCGAGGTCGATGTCGGCCAGACCACGGGCCACCAGCTGACGGAACAGCGAACGCCATTCGCCCTCCGCCATCGCCTTGCCGACACCATACACCGAGAGGTGTTGATGGCCGAAGCTGCGGACTTTTTCGTTGTCCTTGCCCAGCAACACATCCACCAGGTGTCCGACGCCGTAGCGCTGACCGGTGCGGTAGATCGCCGACAGCGCCTGACGCGCAGGCTCGGTGGCATCCCAGGTCTGCACACCGTCGACGCAGTTGTCGCAATGACCGCAAGGCTCGGGCATGTCTTCGTCGAAATAGGCCAGCAGCGTTTGCCGGCGGCAGCGGGTTTCTTCACAGAGCGAGAGCATGGCATCGAGCTTGTGTTGCTCCAGGCGCTTGTGACGCTCGTCGCCTTCGGAGTTCTGCAGCATCTGCTTGAGCATCACCACGTCTTGCAGGCCGTAGGCCATCCAGGCGTCTGCCGGCAGGCCGTCACGGCCGCCACGACCGGTTTCCTGGTAATAGGCCTCAAGGGATTTCGGCAAATCGAGGTGCGCGACAAAACGCACGTTGGGCTTGTCGATGCCCATGCCGAAGGCCACCGTCGCGACCATGATCAGGCCTTCCTCATTGAGGAAGCGTTTCTGATGGTAGGCCCGCAGATCGTTGGGCAGGCCGGCGTGGTACGGCAGCGCCGGAAAGCCTTGCTCGCTGAGGAATGTGGCGACTTCCTCGACTTTCTTGCGCGACAGGCAATACACGATGCCCGCATCGCTACGGCGTTCGGCGAGGAACGCCAGCAACTGCTTGCGCGGCTGTTCCTTGGGCACGATGCGATAAAAGATGTTCGGCCGGTCGAAGCTCGACAGGAAGCGCTCGGCATCTTGCAGGTGCAGCCGGGTGACGATTTCTTCCCGGGTGCGCTTGTCGGCCGTGGCGGTCAGGGCGATGCGCGGTACATCGGGGAACATTTCCGCCAATTGGCCCAGTTGCAGGTATTCCGGACGGAAATCGTGGCCCCATTGCGACACGCAGTGTGCTTCGTCGATGGCGAACAGAGCGATGTTCAGCCCTTGCAGAAATGACAGCATGCGCGGCTGGACCAGTCGTTCCGGTGCCAGGTAGAGCATTTTCACTTCACCGCGGCGGATGCGGGCGGCGAGGTCACGCTGCTGCTCGGCGCTGAGGGTGGAGTTCAATGCGGCGGCGGCCACGCCCAGCTCTTCGAGGGTGGCGACCTGATCGTCCATCAGCGCGATCAGCGGCGAGACCACCACCGCCAGGCCTTCGCGCAGCAGTGCCGGGACCTGGAAGCACAGGGATTTGCCGCCACCGGTAGGCATCAGGACCAGGGCATCGCCGCCACTGGCCACGCGCTCAATGATTGCACCCTGGCGGCCACGGAAACTGTCGTAGCCGAAGATGTCCTTGAGGACGCGTTGAGCCTGTTCGAGCATAAAAACTCCAAAAATCACCGAAACATCCCTGCAAGGCTGGTTCAGAACCCGCAAGGCTGCACCGACAAATCGTAAGTGCGCATTGCATGTCGCTTCACATTTCAGCCGTGACGCCAGCAGGGCATCACAAAACGCGCGAGTATACCCGAGCCCCGTCCGGCAAAGGGCACCGCTGATAAGACACTCAATTCAATCTCACATTTACCGTGCGGCTGGCCCAAGCGCTCAAGAAGGCCTAGAATTCCCGCATCGAACATTCCCCAAGGTAGTCCTTTAATGTCCTTCGCTGAGCAACTAACCCGCCTGCAAGTCTTCCTCGACGCTGATGAACTGCATGACGAGGCGCTGGACTACGTGGCCGCCCACGGCTACCTCACCGCGCTGTCGATCTGTTCCGAAGCGGTTCCCGAGCGTGAATGGATCGACGCACTGTTCGCCGAAGAGCCGCATTACAGCAGCGAGGCCCAGCGCGAAGAGATCGAAGCCACGCTGATCGGCCTCAAGGCCCACATCGCCCGCCAACTGGCCTCCGACGAAGAGTTCGAGTTGCCGTGCGACCTGGACCTGGGCGACGAACCGGACGATTCCGAACTGCGCGGCTGGTGCATCGGTTTCATGGAAGGCGTGTTCCTGCGCGAAGAAGCCTGGTTCGAAACCGCCGAAGACGAAGTCAGCGAAATGCTGCTGCCGATCATGGTCGGTTCGGGCCTGTTCGACGAGCAACCGGAGTTCTCCGACATTGCCGCCGATGCCAACCTGATGGACGACATGATCGTGCAGATCCCGGAAGCCCTGACTGCGCTGTACCTGCTGTGCAACGCTCCAGACGAAAAACCGGCGATTCTCAAACCCCGTCACCACTAAGGTTCTGCCTATGGACAACCCCATAGGCAACCGCCCCCTGATGTTGCGTTACGTGCTGCTGGCCATCGGCTGGTTGAGCGTGACGCTGGGGGTGATCGGGATTTTCCTGCCGGTATTGCCCACCACCCCTTTCCTGCTACTGGCGGCTGCCTGCTTCGCCCGCAGTTCCCCGCGCTTCTATCAATGGCTGGTTGAGCATCCACGGCTTGGCCCATGGATCCGCGACTACCTCGACGGCAACGGCATCCCGCTCAAGGGCAAGGTCTACGCCATCGGCCTGATGTGGGCGAGCATCCTGTTCTCCTGCTATCTGGTGCCGCTTCCCTGGGCACGGGGGTTCATGCTGACCAGTGCGGTGCTCGTGACGATCTACATCCTCAGGCAAAAAACCCTGCGCAATTTCTGAAGCTCCCCCGGCTATTGGTGGCGGGTCCCGTCCGACGACCTGCCCTGCCCCGGTAAAAACTCCACCTAAACTTCACCCATCTACACTCGAGCAGCCAGACATGGCCCGCAGTCTGCGTAGTCCAGGATGGCCCGCGCTCCGACTTCGGCTCGGCGAATGGTTGCTGCTGGCTGGTTTGCTACTGACCTTACTCAACGGGGTCGGGGCCGACTGGGATTTTGCGCAGATTCTGCAATCCGTTGAAAAACGCTACGGCCCGCCGGGACCGGCACGAAACCGGATCGAGGCGTGGAATCAAATGCTGCAAAGTGCACGCGGCGCGCCCGAACGTGAGCAGCTCAACGCGGTGAACCGCTTCTTCAATCAGCAGTTGAACTTCCAGGACGACACACGCATCTGGCAACAGGCCGATTACTGGGCCACCCCCGTTGAAGCCCTGATCAAGGGCGCCGCCGATTGCGAGGACTACGCGCTGGCGAAGTATTTCAGCCTGCGCCGACTCGGCATTCCCAGCGAAAAACTGCGCATCACCTACGTCAAGGCCCTGAACCAGAACCAGGCACACATGGTGCTGACGTTCTACAACTCCCCCACGGCCGACCCACTGGTGCTGGACAACCTGATCGGCGATATCCGCCCCGCGTCCCAACGCAAAGACTTGCTGCCGGTGTACGCCTTCAACGCCGAAGGCCTGTACCTGCCGGGCAAAAACGGCGGCCAGCGCAGCAGCGACTCGAAAAAGCTGTCGCGCTGGCAGGACGTGCTGAAAAAAATGCAGGCCGAAGGGTTCGACATAGGCGAGGGCTGACCGCCATGCCAAGGAGCGATGTATGACACTGCGTAAACAGTTGTTCCTGGCCATCTGCCTGTTCCTGCTGGTGGCGTTCAGCGGCAGTTTTTTTGCCAGCCTGGAAAGCTCCCGCGAGCAAACGCTCGGTCAACTGCGCGCCCACGCCCAGGACGCAGCCACTGCGCTGGGGCTGTCGCTGACAGCACAGGTCGATGACCCGGCAATGATGGAGCTGATGGTCAGTTCGATTTTCGACAGCGGCTATTTCAGCAGCATCCGCGTCATCAGGCTCAAGGATCAGCAAACCCTGGTGGAACGCAGCGCACCGACGAAAATCGACGCAGTGCCTGACTGGTTCGTCAATCTGGTCAACCTGCGCCCGGAAGGTGGCGACGCCTTGGTCATGCGCGGCTGGGAACAACTGGCACGGGTCGAAGTGCTGAGCAATCCGCAGTTCGCCCTGGCCAAGCTCTGGGACAGCACCCTCGGCAGCCTGGTCTGGTTGCTGCTGTGCGGGCTGTTCAGCGCCGTGATTGGCGGATGGATGCTGCGCCGGCAATTTCGTCCCCTCGACAGCATGGTCCGACAAGCTGAAGCCATCAGTAACCGCGAGTTTCTAAGCCTGTCGAAACTGCCACGGACACCGGAACTGAAACGGGTGGTGCTGGCCATGAACCAGATGGTCGAGAAGCTCAAGGCCCTGTTCAGCGAAGAAGCTGCGCGCAGCGAAAAACTGCGGGCCGAATCCTATCTGGACAGCCTCACCGGCCTGGCCAACCGGCGCCTGCTCGACGAGCAACTGACCGACCATTTACGCGAGTGCGAACAGAGTCGCGATGGCCATTTGCTGATGTTACGGATCAATGACCTGAACGGGCTCAACCAGCGACTGGGCGGCCAACGAACTGACGCGCTGATCAGTGCCGTAGGCGAATTGCTCAAGCGCCTGGCTCAATTGCCCGAGCGTCGCACCTGGCTGGCGGCACGCAATCGTGGTGGCGAATTCAGCCTGCTGACACCGGGTCTGGACGCTGAAAATGCCGCGCGCCTGGCCGCCGATGTCAGCGCCAGCCTGGAGAACCTGCGCCTGACCGGTGCCAGTGATTGCATGCCCGTCGCCCATCTGGGCGTTGTCGCCTACCGCCCCGGTGAGTCAATCGGCACCGTACTCCTGCGCCTGGATCAGGCACTGACTGAATCCCGGCAACATCCGGAGCGACCCTGGGTGCATTTGAGCCATCGTGACACCGCGCCGAATCACACCCAGCACGACTGGCGCACCTGGATCGACGATGCCCTGACTGAAGGTAAAATGCAGTTGTACTTCCAGCCCGTCGTGCAATGTGCCGACCCCGGCCAGGTGCTGCACCACAAAGTGCTCGCACGCCTGCTCGACCCACAGGGCGAGGCGATAGCCGCCGGGCATTTCCTGCCGTGGATCGAGCGTCTCGGCTGGTCGGCACGGTTCGACATGGCAATGCTCGAGGCCACGCTGGACGACCTGGTGGCCGACCGCAGGCCCTTGGCACTGAGCCTGTCCGGGAGCACCCTGCGCGACCCGGTGCAATGGCGAACTATCCTCGACCTGCTCGACTCCCTGCCGGAACTGGCGCCGCTCCTGACCCTGGAAATCGACGAAAGCCAGTTGCCCTCCCCCGACGAATTGCAGCGTTTGAGTCACAGCCTGCTTGTCAGCGGTTATCGAATGGGCCTGCAACACTTTGGCGGGCGCTTCAGCCAGATCGGCAACCTGACCCAATTGGGGTTGGCGTACCTGAAAATCGATGGAGCCTACATTCGCAACATCGACGAGCAGCCTGACAAGCGACTGTTCATCGACGCGATCTTTCGCGCGACCCACAGCATTGATTTGCCGCTGATTGCCGAGATGGTCGAAACGTCGGGGGAGTTGGTGGCCATCACGGAACTGGGTGTTTTCGGCGCGATGGGGCGCTTGATCGGGCCGCCAAAGCCAACCTTTCCAGGCAGCCAATGCCACTCCGATCATTGATCGAAAACCAGCTTGCACCTGTTATTTATGAGCGTAGGCAAGCTATCCAACGAGGTTTTAAATCACTCCGGCACCCAAACTTTTTCAACACCCGGAGTCATCATCATGACCGCTACCCCCCCGAACACCTCGGTACTTACGCCAAACACACCGAGTGAAGCAACAGCGAAAGTAACCTTCGATGAAGTCCGAGACAGCAGTGGTAATCTCGTTGCTGAACAAGGCGTTACTTTTGACAAAACCCTGAGTTTCAAGGGTACGGCCGGCGCAAACAAGGCGCTCGGGATTCGCGATGGCAAGAACACAATCACTGACGTGACCAGCAATGGTTCAGGAGTCTGGATCAAACAGTTCACGCTGCCGGACTTCAAGCGCTACAGCCTTGACGCTATCGAGAAATCCGTGCCTTACGATTATTCCCGTCCGCCCAAAACGTTCGTTCTGGCGACCGAGACGCCGATCATCGACAAAGTCACTGGCAAGGATGGCCCGATCGAAAATGGCGGCACCTACGACGGCGACTCGCTGGAGTTCTCCGGCTACGCACCTCCCGATATGGAAGTAGAAGCGATCAACGGCAACACCTCCACGGGCAAGAGAGCCACTGTTGACCGTGATGGGCTGTTCAAACTCACCTTCGACGGGCTGACCGCTGGCAACTACAGCATCAGGATCAGGGCGGCCAATGACAAAGAATCCAGCGCTTTCACCTTCCGCGCCGCATTGGATGTGGAATTGAGCCTGGATGACGTCCTCGAATCCGAAGGCGGCCCTTCTGTTCCTGAAGATGGCACAACCGACAAGAGTCAGTTGATCATCAAGGGGCATGCCATGCCCGGTGAGAGCATTCAACTACTCAATGGCGGCGCCCCCATGAAAGATGCCATCGCAACTGCCGATCCCGGCGATGGTGCCTGGAACATTCTGCTCGATGTGACAGACGGCGCCTACAGCCTCGCCGCCAAGGCGGACTATGGCGATGAGGAAATCACTGCGCCACCCCGCACTTTTACCGTGGCATCCACCATCAAGCCGCGCAATACCCGCGTGTACGATTCGGACGGCCTAATCGAGGACAACGGTAGCACCCCATACAACCATGTAATTGTCAGGGGTGATGCGGCCCCGTCAGCGCAGATCAAGCTGAAGATCAATGGCGTCACCGATCCGAAGCTGGAACCGACCGACGATAACGGTAAATGGGCCAGACTGGTTACACGTCTGGAATACGAAACCACTTATCAATTCATCGCGCTGGCAGACTATGGTGACAACTCAGAGTCTGATCCCTGGACGATTACTACCGGAGTTCTGCGTTAAAGACTCCAGTGGCCAGGCAAAACCCTGGCTGGAAACCATTGAATGAAAAAACCGCCATCCCTTAAACAGGAATGGCGGATTTTTTCGTTCAGGTTTTCAGGTCACACCGTATCCACCTTCAACGAATGATCGTTGAGCATGCCGTTGATGATGGTCGCCGTGTCATGCCCGCCCGCGATCACCCCGCCCGCCCCCGGCGTTACACCGTAATGGCTGGCGAGGTTGACACCAGCGAGGTCGATGGTCTGATTCGGCGCGGCGCCGGCCATGGCGCTGACATCGATGCTGGTCACCGTCGATGGGCCGCTGCCGGTGACGGTGAAGTGCAGGTAGTCATCCAGCGAAGCCGTGGTGCCGTTTTCCCCTTGCAGCAGCTGCGACAGGTCGAGCTTGTCGGTGCCGGGCGTGAAGTCGGTGATCACATCGTGGCCACTGTTGCCCTTGAGCCACTGGAACGTATCGGCCCCTGCCCCGCCGGTGAGGGTGTTGTTGCCCAGGTCACCGATCAACAAGTCATCGCCGCCCCCGCCATTGAGGATGTCGTTGCCCAGGCCGCCGTTGATCACGTTGTTATTGTTGTCACCGGTCAGGGTGTCGTTGAAGTTCGACCCGACCAGGTTTTCGATGCCGGTCAGGGTGTCCGTGCCTGCGCCGAGGGTGTTTTGCGCACCGGCCAGGCTGAGGTTGACGGTTACCCCGGCGGTGGCGTGAGAGAAACTGGCCGTGTCGATGCCTGTGCCGCCATCGAGGATGTCATTGCCCGGGCCGCTGTAGAGCCAATCATTGCCGGCGCCGCCGTGCAGCTCGTTGTTGCCGGAGCCGGCGGTGAGCACATCGTTGCCGTCGCCGGCATTGATGATGTTGTTGCCCGTGCCCGCCACCAGTATGTCATCCCCGCTGGTGCCGGTGAGGGTGTGCCCATCCTGATAGCTGATGGTCAGGTTGGCCGAGTCGCTGCCACCATGGTTGTCGTTGGCGGTGTAGGTGCCGTGGTAGTCCGGGGTGACATCGTGTGCCCCGGCGTAGTTGACGGTCATGGTCAGCTGATAGTTTTCCGCCGCATTCGTATTGCCGTTACCGGGGTCGGTGATGTTGGTCATGTGGATCTGGTAAGTGCCGTCCGCGCTTGCGGTGATGGTGCCGCCATCGGCGATGTTTACGAACGCCCCGCCGTTGAGCGAATACTCCATCGTGATGTGTCCGCTCGCCAGGTTGTGATCGAGGTTGAGCGTCTCACCTTGTTTCAGCTTGACTGTGATGAGGTCTTCATCGTTGGCATTGGAGTTGGACACCGCACCAAGATAGCCACTGACCACCAGCACCGCCGTCATCGCCGCCGTGTTAGCCGCAAAGGCATTGCGCACGTCTGACAGATTCTGGTTGGCGCTGTTGTTGTTGGTGCCGGCGAAGCTGATCGCGCCGGTACCGGTGAAGTCCGCGCCCCTCGCTATCCAGCCTGTGTTGAACGAGGTTGGTGTCGCCGAGAGTTGATCGCCGTTGGGGTCGGTGTCGTTGGCCAGCAACAGTTCACCCGGCACCACGATGGTGCCCGAAAGCACGTTGGTGATGACGTTATCATCGGCGGCCACCGGCGGCGCGTTCGGTATGACTTTGACCGTCAGGGTGGAACTGGCCAGGTCACCGTCGTTGTCGCTGGCGGTAAATCCGATGTTTTCGGTGATCAACACCGACGTGGTTTTCTGCGAAATGTAGGCGTATTCACCGGTGTCGAGATTGACCTGCAAGGTACCGCTGTTGTTGGTGGCAATGCTCAACGTGTTGTCCACGGTGTTGAAGGTGCCGTGGTTGGGCCCGCCGCTGAAGTTCAGCGAGCCCTGATTGCTGTTGCCGCTTGGATCGTAGGTGTACGTGGTGCCGTCCATCGTGATGGCTTTGATGAAGCCGCCATCGGCGCCGAATGAACCGCCCTCGCCCAGCAGCGAACCGGTCACCGGCGCGCCGATCACAGTGCCGGACAGCACCGAGTTGAGCTGGTTGAGGTCGGTCACCACCACCGCATTTGTATCGGTGTGGCTGCTGCCGTCATAGGCCAGTGGATTGAGGTTGGCGTTGGTCACGCCGCTGCCCAGGCCGATCGCGTAGTTCTTGATGTTGTTGGCATCGAGGAAGGCTTTCAGCGCGGTTTCGTCGGCGCTGCCGATTTCCTGGCCGGCGGTGGGCTTGCCGTCGGAAAAGAAGTAACCGACGTTTTGCGCACCGGTCAATTTGCCCGAGGTGTTGAACGCGGTCTGCATGGTCGCCACGGCCGCGTCGTAGTTGGTGCCGCCGTTCGCGGTGAGGCCGGCCAGCAGTGTCTTGGCGGTCGCGACATCGACCCACACCGAAGTCCTGTCGGTGGCGCTGCTGCTGAAGGTGACGAGCTGCACTTTCACATCGCCCAGGTCATCGTATTTATCCAGCAAGGCACTGATGGCCTGCTTGGCCAGATCCAGCCGCGACAGGCCCGACACGCCGGAAGGATCGGCCATGCTGCCGGAGACGTCGAGCACGATCAGCAGGTTGGAGTCGATCTCCACCGCCGCCACCGAGCGATCCGTTGCCACCGCCTTGGGCACGTCATCGACAATATTGACCACGATTGTGCTGGTGCTGCTGTTACCCAGCGCATCGGTGGCTTTGTAGGTGAAGCTTTCACTCAGGCTGTTCGGCCCGTCGTTGGCATTCGGCGAAGTTTTTGGTGCCGAGGTCAGGGTGTAGGTGTAGCTGCCGTCGGGGTTGAGCAGGATCTGCCCGTAGGTGCCGGTGGCGCTGCCGACCAGGGTGTAGGTGAGCGTGCCACTGCCACCCGAGACCGAACCGACCAGTGTGCCGGACGCGGTTTCGCCGGTGTTGCCCGGGTCGCTGCCGGTAACCGTACCGGCTGCCAGGTCCTGGCCGTCCTTGCTCAGGTCGAGGGCCTTTTCGTAAACCGTCACATCGCTATCGGGGTTGGCCTTGATAGCGCTATTGGCAACGTCGATGGTGATGGTGGTAGTGCTTTCATCGCCATCGGAATCGCGCACGGTGTAGGTGAACGTATCAGTGGCCCCCGCATCGCCGACCGAATTCTGATTGCTGTGATACACCGCGTTGCCGTTGGCATCGAGGGTCAGGTAGCCATAGGTGCCGTTGATCTGGTTGCCCAGCCCGCCGATCGCCGACGTCGAGGTATTGCTTCCGGCGCGCACGCCGACCACCGTCGCCGGACCATCGGCGCCGCTGACGTCGTTGCCCAGCACACTGATGTTGACGGTGCCGCCCTCCACTACCGACGACGAGTCAGGTTTGGCGCTCGGCAGGTCATCGATGATGTTGACGTTGATCTGCCCGGTCATCGTGTCGCCATCCGTATCGGTGGCGACGACGTTGAAGCTCTCGGGGAGGCTGTTGGCGCCGTTGGCAGATGGGTGCGCTTCGTTATCGTTGAGGGTGTAGCTGTAGCTCACGACACCGGTCACGGCGTTGAAGCCGGTGATGGTCAGTGTGCTGCCCAATGGCGTGACGGCGGTCTGCGGGAAGCCGGCGGCCACGCCACCGCTGACCACGGCAATGCCGCCGACGGTGAGGGTTTGCAGGCCATCGAGGGCGGTCACGGTGAAGGTGCCGTTCTGGGTCAGGGCCGACACGCTTGGGCTGCTGCCATCGCTGAGGTTTTTTTCGTAGACCGTCAACTCACCGCCATAGACGTCGAGGCCGTTGAGGACCACCGGATCATCATTGTTGTAGACATTCAGCACCAGGTTGGCGGTGCTGCTGTCGCCGTCCGAGTCGGTGAGGGTGTAGGTGAAGGTTTCACTGCCATTGCCACCGCCGTGCAACGCCTTGAAGTCGGCATCGCTGGTGTTCAGCGTATAGGTGTAGGTGCCATTGGCATTCAGCACCAGGGTGCCGTAGGTGCCGGTGAAAGTGCCGGGGGTGATCGGGCCGGCGTTTGCGCCGAGCGCAACCCGGTCGGCGCCTTGCACGTCGTTGCTCAGCACGTTGCCGCTGAGGGTCAGCAGGGTTTCCGACGCGGTACTGGCGTTGCTGTCGTACACGCCTTTGGGCAGGTCGTCGACGATGTTGACGTCCAGTGAACCGGTGGCGGTGGTGCCGTTGTCGTCGACCACGGTCACGGCGAACTGCTCAGGCAAGGTGTTGGCGCCGTTGGCCGTCGGGTGCGCTTCGTTATCGTTGAGGGTGTAGCTGTAGCTCACGACACCGGTCACGGCGTTGAAGCCGGTGATGGTCAACGTGCTGCCCAGCGGGGTGGTGATCGATTGCGGGAAGCCGGCGGCCACGCCACCGCTGACCACGGCAATGCCGCCGACGCTCAGGGTCGTTACACCGTCCAGGGCCGTGACGGTGAAGGTGCCGCTCTGGGTCAGGGCCGGCGTGTTGGGGTTGCTGCCGTCGCTGAGGTTTTTTTCGTAGACCGTCAGCTCACCGCCATACACGTCGAGGCCGTTGAGGACCACCGGATCATCGTTGTTGTAGACATTCAGCACCAGGTTGGCGGTGCTGCTGTCGCCGTCGGCATCGGTGATGGTGTAGGTGAAGGTTTCGCTGCCGTTGCCACCGCCGTGCAACGCCTTGAAGTCGGCATCGCTGGGGTTCAGCGTGTAGGTGTAGGTACCGTTGGCATTCAGCACCAAAGTGCCGTAAGTCCCGGTGAAGGTGCCGGGGGTGATCGGGCCGCTGTTTGCGCCGACCGTTACCCGGTCAGCGCCTTGCACGTCGTTGCTCAGCACGTTGCCGCTGAGGGTCAGCAGGGTTTCCGAGGCCGTGCCATTGCTGTCGTACACGCCTTTGGGCAGGTCGTCGACGATGTTGACGTCCAGTGAACCGGTCGCGGTGGTGCCGTTGTCGTCGACCACGGTCACGGCGAACTGCTCAGGCAGGCTGTTGGCGCCGTTGGCAGTCGGGTGCGCTTCGTTATCGTTGAGGGTGTAGCTGTAGCTCACCACACCGGTCACGGCGTTGAAGCCGGTGATGGTCAACGTGCTGCCCAGCGGGGTGGTGACCGATTGCGGGAAGCCGGCGGCCACGCCACCGCTGACCACGGCAATGCCGCCGACGCTCAGGGTCGTCACGCCGTCCAGCGCGGTCACGGTAAACGTGCCGCTCTGGGTCAGCGCCGGTGCATCCGGGCTGCTGCCATCGCTGAGGTTTTTTTCGTAGACCGTCAGCTCACCGCCATACACGTCGAGGCCGTTGAGGACCACCGGATCATCATTGTTGTAGACATTCAGCACCAGGTTGGCGGTGCTGCTGTCGCCGTCCGAGTCGGTGAGGGTGTAGGTGAAGGTTTCGCTGCCATTGCCACCGCCGTGCAGGGCTTTGAAGTCCGTGTCGTTGGGGTTCAGCGTGTAGATGTAGGTACCGTTGGCATTCAGCACCAAAGTGCCGTAGATGCCGGTGAAGGTGCCGGGGGTGATCGGGCCGCTGTTTGCGCCGACCGTTACCCGGTCAGCGCCTTGCACGTCGTTGCTCAGCACGTTGCCGCTGAGGGCCAGCAGGGTTTCCGAGGCCGTTGAAGCATTGCTGTCGTACACGCCTTTGGGCAGGTCGTCGACGATGTTGACGTCCAGTGAACCCGTGGCGGTGGTGCCGTTGTTGTCGACCACGGTTACGGCGAACTGCTCAGGCAGGCTGTTGGCGCCGTTGGCGGTCGGGTGGGCTTCGTTGTCGTTGAGTGTATAGCTGTAGCTCACCACACCAGTCGCCGCATTGAACCCGGTGATGGTCAGCGTGCTGCCCAGCGGGGTGGTGACCGATTGCGGGAAACCCGCCGCCACACCGCCGCTGACCACGGCGATGCCGCCCACGCTCAGGGTGGTCACTCCGTCCAGCGCGGTCACAGTAAAGGTGCCGCTCCGGGTCAGGGCCGGTGCGTCCGGGTTGCTGCCGTCGCTGAGGTTTTTTTCAAAGACGGTGAGTTCGCCGCCCTCGACGTTCAAACCGTCAATCGTGATCGAGTCATCATTGTTGTGGATCTGCAGCACGAGGTTGGCCGTGCTGCTATCGCCGTCCGCATCGGTGAGGGTGTAGGTGAAGGTTTCGCTGCCGTCGCCGCCACCGTGCAGGGCTTTGAAGTCGGCATCGCTGGTGTTCAGTGTGTAGATGTAGGTGCCATTGGCATTCAGTACCAGGGTGCCGTAGGTGCCGGTGAAAGTGCCGGGGGTGATCGGGCCGCTGTTTTCGCCGAGCGTTACCCGGTCGGCGCCTTGCACATCATTGCTCAGCACGTTGCCATTGAGGGTCAGGAGGGTTTCCGAGGCGGTACTGGCGTTGCTGTCGTACACGCCTTTGGGCAGGTCGTCGATGATGTTGACGTTGATCTGCCCGGTCGAACTGTCGCCGTCCGTATCGGTGGCCACAACGTTGAAGTTCTCGGTGAGGCTGTTGGCGCCGTTAGCCGTTGGATGGGCTTCGTTATCGTTGAGGGTGTAGCTGTAGCTCACCACACCGGTCGCGGCGTTGAACCCGGTAACGGTCAGCGTGCTGCCCAATGGCGTGGTGATCGATTGCGGGAAGCCGGCGGCCACGCCACCGCTGACCACGGCGATGCCGCCGACAGTCAGGGTTTGCAGGCCATCGAGGGCGGTCACCGTGAAGGTCCCGCTCTGGGTCAGGGCTGGTGCGTCCGGGCTGCTGCCGTCGCTCAGGTTTTTCTCGTAGACCGTCAGCTCGCCGCCATACACGTTGAGGCCGTTGAGGAGCACCGGATCATCGTTGTTGTAGATGTTCAGCACCAGATTCGCGGTGCTGGTATCGCCGTCCGAATCGGTGAGGGTGTAGGTGAAGGTTTCGGTGCCGTCGCCACCGCCGTGCAAGGCTTTGAAATCCGCATCGTTGGGGTTCAGCGTGTAGGTGTAAGTGCCGTTGGCATTGAGCACCAGGGTGCCGTAGGTGCCGGTGAAGGTCCCGGGGGTGATCGGGCCGGCGTTTTCGCCGAGCGTTACCCGGTCGGCGCCTTGCACGTCGTTGCTCAGCACGTTGCCATTGAGGGTCAGCAGGCTTTCCGAGGCGGTGCTGGCGTTGCTGTCGTCCATCCCCTTCGGCAGGTCGTCGACGATGTTGACGTCCAGCGAACCGGTCGTGGTGGTGCCGTTGTCATCGACCACGGTCACGGCGAACTGCTCAGGCAAAGTGTTCGCGCCATTGGCCGTCGGATGCGCTTCGTTATCGTTGAGGGTGTAGCTGTAGCTGACCACGCCGGTTGCGGCGTTGAAGCCGGTGATGGTCAGCGTGCTGCCCAGCGGGGTGGTGATCGATTGCGGGAAGCCGGCCGCCACGCCGCCGCTGACCACGGCGATGCCGCCGACGCTCAGGGTCGTTACACCGTCCAGGGCCGTGACGGTGAAGGTGCCATTCTGGATCAGCGCCGCGGCATCCGGTGCACTGCCGTCGCTGAGGTTTTTCTCGAAGACGGTCAACTCGCCGCCCTCGACGTTCAAACCGCCAATCGTGACCGGGTCATCGTTGTTGTGGATCTGCAGCACCAGGTTGGCCGTGCTGCTGTCGCCATCGGCATCCGTCAGCGTATAGGTGAAGGTCTCCGTCGCACTGCCGCCACCGTGCAGGGCCTTGAAGTCGGCATCGCTGGTGGTGAGGGTGTAGGTGTAAGTGCCGTTGGCGTTGAGCACCAGGGTGCCGTAGGTGCCGGTGAAAGTGCCGGGGGTGATCGGGCCGGCGTTTTCGCCGAGCGTTACCCGGTCGGCGCCCTGCACGTCGTTGCTCAGCACGTTGCCATTGAGGGTCAGCAGGGTTTCCGAGGCGGTGCTGGCGTTGCTGTCGTCCACACCCTTCGGCAAGTCGTCGACGATGTTCACGTCGAGTGAACCGGTGGTGGTGGTGCCGTTGTCGTCGACCACGGTCACGGCGAACTGTTCGGGCAGGCTGTTGGCGCCGTTGGCCGTCGGGTGCGCTTCGTTATCGTTGAGGGTGTAGCTGTAGCTGACCACGCCGGTCGCGGCGTTGAAGCCGGTGATGGTCAGCGTGCTGCCCAATGGCGTGGTGATCGATTGCGGGAAGCCGGCGGCCACACCGCCAGTGACCACGGCGATGCCGCCGACGCTCAGGGTGGTCACACCGTCCAGCGCGGTGACGGTAAAGGTGCCGCTCTGGGTCAGGGCCGGTGCGTCGGGGCTGCTACCGTCGCTGAGGTTTTTCTCGAAGACGGTCAATTCGCCGCCCTCAACGTTCAAACCACCAACCGTCACCGAGTCGTCGTTGTTGTGGATCTGCAGCACCAGGTTGGCCGTGCTGCTGTCGCCGTCGGCATCCGTCAGCGTATAGGTGAAGGTCTCCGTCGCACTGCCGCCGCCGTGCAAGGCCTTGAAGTCGGCATCGCTGGTATTAAGCGTGTAGGTGTAGGTGCCATTGGCATTCAGCACCAGGGTGCCGTAGGTGCCGGTGAAAGTGCCGGGGGTGATCGGACCGGTGTTTTCGCCCACTGTCACCCGGTCCGCGCCTTGCACGTCGTTGCTCAGCACGTTGCCGTTGAGGGTCAGCAGGCTTTCCGAAGCGGTGCTGGCGTTGCTGTCGTCCACGCCTTTTGGCAGGTCGTCGACGATGTTCACGTCCAGTGAGCCGGTGGCGGTGGTGCCGTTGTCATCGACCACGGTCACGGCGAACTGCTCAGGCAGGCTGTTGGCGCCGTTGGCCGTCGGGTGCGCTTCGTTATCGTTGAGGGTGTAGCTGTAGCTGACCACGCCGGTCGCGGCGTTGAAGCCGGTGATGGTCAGCGTGCTGCCCAATGGCGTGGTGATCGATTGCGGGAAGCCCGCGGCCACACCGCCAGTGACCACGGCGATGCCGCCGACGCTCAGGGTGGTCACACCGTCCAGCGCGGTGACGGTAAAGGTGCCGCTCTGGGTCAGGGCCGGTGTATCCGGGCTGCTGCCGTCGCTGAGGTTTTTCTCGAAGACGGTCAACTCGCCACCCTCGACGTTCAATCCACCAACCGTCACCGAATCGTCGTTGTTATGGATCTGCAGCACCAGGTTGGCCGTGCTGCTGTCGCCGTCGGCATCCGTCAGCGTATAGGTGAAGGTCTCTGTCGCACTGCCGCCGCCGTGCAGGGCTTTGAAGTCGGCATCGCTGATGTTCAGCGTGTAGGTGTAGGTACCGTTGGCGTTGAGCACCAAAGTGCCGTAAGTCCCGGTGAAGGTGCCGGGGGTGATCGGGCCGCTGTTTTCGCCGAGCGTTACCCGGTCGGCGCCTTGCACGTCGTTGCTCAGCACGTTGCCATTGAGGGTCAGCAGGGTTTCCGAGGCCGTGCCATTGCTGTCGTCGACCGCTTTGGGCACGTCGTCGGTTATGTTGATATCCAGCGAACCGGTGGTGGTGTCGCCATTGCTGTCGTTGGCCACCACAGTGATGTGTTCGCCGAGACTATTGGCACCCTCGCCGCTTGCATGGGTTTCGGCACCGTTGAGGGTGTAGCTGTAACTGACCACACCGGTCGCCGGGTTGTAACCGGTGATGGTCAAGGTGCTGCCCAACGGGGTGGTGATCGACTGTGGAATACCTGCCGGCACGCCGCCGCTGATCACGTTGATGCCGCCGATGCTGAGGCTGGCCAGCCCGTCGGGCGCATTGACGGTAAAGGCGCCGCTTTGGGTCAGCGCGCCTGGGTTGCTCGCCGATCCGTCGGCCAGGTTGGCCTCATTGACGGTCAGCTCGCCATTCTGCGCCGACAGACCGTCGAGGCTGACCGGATTGTTCGGAACCTCTGGCGTCACTGGCGGCACCACAGGGGCAGCGGCCTCTACAACGTTGTTGTCCGGATTAGCGTTCAGGCGTTCTTCGGGAAGTTCGGGAATGCCATTGAAACCGGCAGTGGGGAAACCAATGATTGGGTCGACTCGCCCGCCCACCTCTTCGAGCATGACGAAACTATGACCACTGCCCTGGATGCCGCCCGGTACACCGGTAGTCGTGGCAGGTCCGGCAGCGGTAGCTTCAGCGCTCTGGGTCGGGTCGTCGCCCGCCGCAATGGCTTTTTGCAGCTGTTCGACATCCGTCAGTTGCGCTTCGCTCGGCGTCGCCGCTTCATGCGAGTCCACATGGGGAATCTGATTGGCGAGCAGCTGCGGTGTCATCTGCATGCTGCTGCCGCGCCCGAGGGTCAGCTCCTGGCCATTTTGCAGGTGCACCGCCACCGCGCCTTCAGCGCCAGTGCTCAGTTGGTCGCCGGCGAACAGCCGATCCCCCTCGACCAAAGTACGCCGGGTGCCGTCGCTCGCGACCGCGAACACCTGACCGATAACCTTACTGACGATGCCGATGAGCGTAGCCATGTGCACTTCCTCCGCTGCCAACCGCTGTCGGCACCTTGTTTGCGCGAAGAACATGCTCATGGCTCAAACGGGTTGTCTGGCGGATCGTGTTCCGGGTACCGGTTTACTTGAGTAAGCCGTGGCCCTGGCAACGATCTCGCCCAGCCAGTCGCTCACGGCGCTGTTTACGATTTTGGGAAAAACCCTCTGCAATCAATGGCATCGGATCCCTGTGCGCAACAACGTTGCCTGTGAGCGATGCGTAGCGATCCTGAATCACTCAAGTGACAAAAAACCGTCGCCACCAGATCGCTCGCGTCCCTCCCCTCCAGCACTTCTCCGCCCTATGTCGATAAGTGGATTGGAATTTTCTTCAAACCCCGACAAGCGCCCTAGCGCCCATAAAACAAGGGCTTTCGCATTGAACAATGTGCTGGATTTCGCAGAGCGCATAAGTTTTTTTTTGCATAGTCGTTATGAAAAAAATTTCTTAGCTACGCTCCAGAATGTTCTTAGCTCTTTTGTTAAAGACATGAAACAACTTTACCTATAAATATCGTCAAATAATTGGCGATTGATAAGCACCATCAGCAATCAGGGAGATGTACATGCGCCTATTAACCCCCCTCTGCAGCGCGGTTCTTTTGGCCATGGCCTGCTCGTCCCAGGCTCAGGCCATGACGCTGACCGAAGCGATCCAGAGCACAATCGCGACCCATCCGGAGCTGGCATCACGGGTGGACAGCCGCCTGTCGGCGGATGAGGACGTGAAGGTCGCCAAAGGGGGCTTTTATCCATCGGTTGATCTGAATGCCGCCTACGGGCGCGCGTATAGCGATAACACCAATACCCGGGCGTTCGGCAATCACCACACCGAAACCCTCAACTACACCCAGTCGGAATTGCGCCTGCGGCAAATGCTCTTTGACGGGTTCAACACCGCCAATGAAGTCGGACGCACCCAGGGCGTGGTCAACTCGCGAGCCTATTACGCTCAGGGTACGGCTCAGGATCTGGCCCTGCGCACCACCGAGGTTTACCTCGAAGTGCTCAAGCGCCGCGAACTGGTGACACTGGCCAAAAACAACCTGCAAGCGCACTTGCGGGTCAATGACCAGATCGGCCTGCGCACCCAGCGCGGCGTGGGCAGCAACGCCGATGCCGACCAGTCCACGGCTCGCCGGGCACTGGCGGAAAACAACCTCGACACCGCCGAAGTGGATCTGGCTGACGCCGAGTCGAACTTTTACGCCGTTGTAGGGCGTATGCCCGATGAACTCGAAACCCCGCCATCGATTCGCGGCGAAGTCCCTGCCTCCTTGCCCGAAGCCCAGCAGAGCATGGTGGAAAACAACCCTTACCTGAAATCCGCCCAGGCCGACGTGCAATCGGCCGAAAGCCAGTACGAAGTCGCCAAGTCGCCGTTCTACCCGCGTCTCGACGCCGAGGCGGCAGTGGGCGCGAACAACAACGTGCAGGGCGATGAAGGCCATGACAACGAATGGCGGGTCGGCGTGGTGATGAACTACAACCTGTTCCGCGGCGGCAGCGACAAGGCGCGCCTGGCCTCCGACTCACACAAGATCAACCAGGCCATGGACATCCGTAACAATGCCCTGCGCCAGCTCAACGAGAACATTCACCTGGCCTGGAATGCCATGGTCAATGCCAAGAAACAAACCCCGACCGCCCGTGAATACGCCGACACCAGCAAGCGCGTACGCATGGCCTACCAGGATCAGTTCGGCCTCGGTCAACGGACCCTGCTGGACCTGCTCGACAGTGAAAACGAACTCTACAACGCCAACCGTCGCTACACCGAAGTGCGCTACACCGAAGAGTTTTCGATGTACCGCGTGTTGGCGAACATGGGCCAGTTGTTGAGCAAACAACGCGTTGTACTGCCCGCCGACGCGATCGCCCAGACCGAAGTGAAAAACGAAGCGCGTCTGCCTGAAATGAAGTAGTGCACGGGAGGGTTCAATGACCAGCATGGAGACCGGCAACACCGGTATCGATCCGCGCCTGAGCTTCGATGACCCGCTTCTGGACGGTCTGGTGATCCTCTGCAAACTCCACGGCGCGACGGTCAGTCGCGCCAGCCTGAGTGCCGGGCTCCCCATGGCACACCAACGCCTGAGCCTGGATCTGCTGCCCCGTGCAGCGGCCCGGGCCGGTTTGCAGGCGCGCTTGCTGCGCCGTGACCTCAAGGACATCTCCGCGCTCAACCTGCCCGTGCTGCTGTTGCTCAACAACGGCCGCACGGCCGTCCTGCGCCGTTATGGCGAGGATGGCAAGGTGCTTATCCTGCCCAGCGAAGCCGACGGTGGCGAACAATGGCTCAGCCCTGAGGAACTGGCCGAACACTACAGTGGCCAGGCGCTGTTTGCCCGCCCGCGCCACGAACTCGAAGACTTGCGCTCGCCGCTGGTGCCCCGGGTGCAGGCCTGGTTTCGCGATACGCTGAAGCTGTCGAAATGGCTGTATAGCGACGCGATTCTGGCGAGTTTCCTGATCAACCTGCTGGGGCTGATGGTGCCGCTGTTCGTGATGCAGACCTACGACCGCGTAGTGCCGAACCAGGCCACGTCGACCTTGTGGGTGCTGGCGATCGGTCTGTTGATCGGCACCGCTTTCGAACTGGTGCTGCGGGTCGTGCGCGCGCACTTGCTGGATACCGCCGGCAAGAAAACCGACGTGATCCTGTCGGCCACCCTGTTTGAGCGCATCACCGGCATGGCAATGAAAGCGCGGCCGGCGACCATCGGGGGCTTTGCCCAAAGCATTCATGACTTTCAGGGCTTGCGGGAATTTCTCACCGCCGTGACCCTCACCAGCCTGATCGACCTGCCCTTCTGCCTGCTGATGCTGCTGGTGATCGGCCTGCTCGGAGGCTGGCTGGTGGTGATCCCGATACTGGCGTTCCCTATCACTATCATCTTCGCCATGGTGATCCAGGTCCGCCTGCGCGACACCGTGCAGAAAAGCCTCAGCCTCGGCGCCGAACGCCAGGCATTGCTGATCGAAACCCTCAGCGGCCTGGAAACCCTCAAGGCCTGCAGCGCCGAAAGCGAGCGCCAGCACAAATGGGAAAGCACTCACGGCGCCCTCACCCGCCTCGACAGCCATGCGCGTAACTTGTCGGCCCTGGCCACCAACGGCACCTTGTTCATCCAGCAGTTGTCCGGCATGGCAAC
Source organism: Pseudomonas sp. Pseusp16 (assembly GCF_047324915.1). Classification (NCBI taxonomy): domain Bacteria; kingdom Pseudomonadati; phylum Pseudomonadota; class Gammaproteobacteria; order Pseudomonadales; family Pseudomonadaceae; genus Pseudomonas; species Pseudomonas sp. Pseusp16. Next base: position 3,507,231 of record NZ_CP168522.1, read on the forward strand.
CATCGTCGCCGGGGTCTACAGCATCATCGCCGGCAACCTCAGCGTCGGCGCCCTGGTGGCCAGCTACATGCTCGGCAGCCGGGTATTAGCGCCGCTGGGGCAAATCGCCGGCCTGATCACGCGCTACCAGCAAGCGCAACTGACCATGAAAAGCACCGACGCACTGATGGGCCTGCCCCAGGAGCGTGACGCCAAACAGCGGCCGCTGGAGCGCACCCAACTGCAAGGCGCGCTGGATGTTGTCGGCGTGAGCTTCCACTACAACGGCCAGAGCTCTCCCGCCCTGGCCAATATCAGCTTCAGTGTGAAAGCCGGTGAGCGCGTCGGCATCATCGGTCGCAGCGGCTCAGGCAAAAGCACCCTGGCGCGATTGGTGATGGGGTTCTATGAACCGGATGAGGGTCAGTTGCTGCTCGATGGCCTGGACCTGCGGCAACTGGATGTCGCCGACCTGCGCCATCAAATCGGTTACGTCGCCCACGACCTGCCGCTGCTGGCCGGCAGCCTGCGCGACAACCTGACCCTCGGCGCGCGCTATATCAGCGACTCACGCATGCTCGAAGTGGCGGAAATGACCGGCGTCACCGAACTGGCCCGGCAACACCCGCAAGGCTTCGACCGGCCCGTGGGCGAGCGTGGGCAACTGCTGTCCGGCGGCCAGCGCCAGGCAGTGTTGATGGCCCGTTCCATGTTGCTCGACCCGCCGATCATGCTGCTCGACGAGCCCACCAGTGCCATGGACAACAGCAGCGAAGACGTCCTGAGGAAAAAACTCCACGGCTGGGTCCAGGGCAAAACCCTCCTGCTGGTGACCCACCGCACCTCGATGCTGAGCCTGGTGGATCGCCTGGTGGTGCTGGACAACGGACGGATTGTCGCCGACGGTCCGAAAGAAGCGGTCATCGATGCACTGCGCAAGGGCCGTGTCGGCTCTGCGGCGGTCTAGGAGTCGTCCATGTCTGCCGATCAGGGTTCCCGTGGCTACTTCGACAGTTTCAACAAAAGTGCCGAAACCGAGTTCATGCCGGAAACCGCCGGCGCCTCGGTGCAGGACTCACCGCGCTGGTCGCGAATCACCGTGTGGCTGGCCGCCGCGTTGTTGGCCAGCGCACTGGTCTGGGCCAGGTTCGCCGTGCTGCAGGAAGTGACCATGGGTGAAGGCAAGGCGATTCCGTCGAGCAAAGTCCAGGTGATCCAGAACCTGGAGGGCGGCATCGTCACTGAAATTTTCATTCGTGAAGGACAAATGGTGAACAAGGGCGACACCTTGCTGCGCCTGGATGACACGCGCTACCTGTCGAACAAGGGCGAAAGTGAAGCCGACCGATACGCGTTGACCGCGCAGGTCGAACGGCTTTCTGCCGAAGCCGAAGGCCGGCCGTTCAAGCTGTCGGATGAAGTGATCGCCAAGGCTCCGCAGGTGGCTGAAGACGAGCGTTCCCTGTACGAACAGCGGCAACGCCGACTGGCCAGCGAACAGCGCACCCTGACCGAACAACTTCGGCAAAAAACCCAGGAGCTGGCAGAATTTCGCTCGAAACAGGGGCAGTTCAGTTCAAGCCTGGCGTTGTTGCAGCAAGAGATGAACATGTCCGCACCACTGGTGGGCACCGGCGCGGTATCACCGGTGGAGATCCTGCGCCTCAAACGTAGCGCGGTGGAGATTCGCGGCTCACTGAACGCCACCACCCTGGCGATTCCCCGGGCGGAATCGGCAATCAACGAGATCAAAAGCAAGATCGACGAGTCGGAACAGACCTTCCGTTCGGAAGCCGCCAAAGAGCTGAATGAGAAGCGCACCGATCTGTCGAAAATCACAGCATCGAGCATCGCCATCGACGACCGCGTGACCCGTACCACCGTGGTCTCCCCGGTTCACGGCATCATCAAGGTGTTGAAGGTCAACACCATCGGTGGCGTGGTCCAGCCCGGCAGCGACATGGTGGAAATCGTGCCGCTGGAAGACAACCTGCTGATCGAAGCCAAGGTGCGACCACAGGACGTTGCATTCCTGCATCCGGGCCAGAAAGCCATGGTCAAGTTCAGTGCCTACGACTACACGATCTACGGCGGCCTGAGCGCCAAACTGGAGTTGATCGGCGCCGACACCATCACCGACGACAAGGGCAACAGCTTCTATCTGATTCAGGTGCGTACGGACAAGAACCATTTGGGCGGGGACGTGAAACCGCTGCTGATCATCCCGGGGATGGTGGCGACGGTGGACATTATTACCGGGGAGAAGACGGTGCTCGATTACTTGCTTAAACCGGTGCTTAAAGCTCGGACCGAGGCAATGCGGGAGCGGTAGTCCTTATTCGAAGATTGCAGTGATTGAACCGGCCTCTTCGCGGGCAAGCCCGCTCCCACAGTGTTTAGTTGTGTTCACTTTATTTGTGCACGACGCAACCCTCTGTGGGAGCGGGCTTGCTCGCGAAGGGGCCGGCATTGACGACGCCTACTTCGGCCCATGATTACGCTGAAAAACCTCCTCCCCCATCGCCGCAATCTGCCCCTCGATCAACGCTTCGAACGGCCTGAGCAATGGCGCAAAGGAAGTCGGTGCCTCAAGGGTTTCAAGCGCCTGCACAATCGCCTCCACCGTCGACAATGCTCCCGGTCCCGGCGCCTTGCGCAGGCGATAACGGGACACACCGCCCTCGGCCAGCGTCACCCTCGGCAACGCCGCCAGCAGCGGATTGAGGTGCAGCAACTTGCGCGCCTTGCGCCAGGTGCCGTCCGGGACGACCAGCAACAACGGCTCGTCCGTTGCGGCACAGGCCTGCATCGGTTGCGCCTCTTCGCCGGGAAACAACAAGCGCGCCCGATACCCCGGCCGGCTCAACAAGGTCGGCAAATCCTCGAACACCTCCCCCACGATCAACTCGGCATTGTTCAGGCCCAACGCCGCCAGCCGTGCAGTATTCAGTGCATGGTTCACTTCGCTCGGATGCTGCAACAGCAACACGCGGGTGCGGCTGTCGAGGCTCGGGATCAATGGGCACAGGCAGTGGCTTTGCGGGCGCAGGCAGCGCGGGCATTGGATTCTGGACATCTTCTCAGGCCTGGTTCAGTTGGGCTTTCAGCAAGTCGCGAAACGTCTGGATCAACGGCTCGCGACTACGGCCCCGACGCACGATCATCGAGAATGGCGCCTGATAGCCGAAGGTCGCCGGCAGCAGCACCCGCAAGTCCCCCTTGTCGGCCCAAGCCTGGGCGTAGTGTTCCGGCAGGTAGCCGATGTAGGCGCCGGACAGCACCAGAATCAGCTGGGCCTCCATACTTTCCACGGTCGCGGCACTGTGCTTGAAGCCGTGACGCGCCAGTTCGGCCTGGCTCCAGTAGCCGCGACCGACCATGCGCTGCTGCGTGATGACTTGTTCGGGAATGCGCCGCTCGTTGAACAGCGGATGCCGCGTGCTGCAATACAACCAGTGTTGTTCACGGTACAGCGGCATGTACACCAGGCCGCTCATGCGCGTGGAAAACGCGCCGATGGCCAGGTCGAGACGGTTGTCTTGTACGCCGAGTTGCAATTCGTAGGGGCTCATCACCGACAGGTGCAAGTGCACGGCCGGGTGTTCCTGGCTGTAGGCACCGATGGCTTCGGCAAACGGCAGGGCCTTGTCGCTGACGGTGGAGTCAATGACCCCAAGGTTCAAGGTCCCGCGCAGTTCACCCTTGAGGGCAGCAGCGTATTGCTCGAAGCCTTCGAGCTCGCCCAACAGACGCAGGGTTTCCTGATGGAACAGTTCGCCCTTGCTGGTCAGGCTGAAACCGCCACGACCGCGATGGCAGAGCACCAGGCCGAGGGCCGCTTCGAGCTGGCTCATGTAGGTGCTGATGGCCGACGTCGAGAGATTGAGCTCCTGCTGGGCGTTGGCGAAGCCCTGGTGTCGCACCACGCTGACGAAGATGCGCAATAGTTTCAGGTCGGGTAAAGCGTTGGCCATGGGAACTCCGATCGAAAGGCGGCGCAAAGTACTACTGTGGAAACACAATCCCTGTGGGAGCGGGCTTGCTCGCGAAAGCGGTGTATCAGTTGACATTGATGCCGACTGACACGACGCCTTCGCGAGCAAGCCCGCTCCCACAATGATTGCAGTGTTCACCCCTGGACTGAAAGGCATCAGGGTGTCTGCGCATGGAGTGAAGTCTATCGCTGTCACATCCATTAGTTTAGAAAAATCTGAACTAAGTATTTGCCCGTAGCGATTCTTCCCGGCCACTACATTTCGCAGAATCGGCGCCACAAGGTTCGCCCGTACTCCCGTGAACGGCGCAACCGACATAAATAAAACAACGACGATGAGGCCCTACCCGTGGACAAGATTCTTCACCAACCACTGGGCGGCAACGAAATGCCGCGCTTCGGCGGCATCGCCACCATGATGCGACTCCCCCACCTGAAAACTGCTGCCGGCCTGGACGCTGCCTTCGTAGGCGTGCCGCTGGACATCGGTACCTCGCTGCGCCCTGGCACCCGTTTCGGGCCTCGCGACATCCGCACCGAATCGGTGATGATCCGCCCGTACAACATGGCCACCGGCGCTGCACCGTTCGACTCGCTGTCGGTTGCCGACATCGGCGACGTGGCGATCAACACCTTCAACCTGCTGGACGCCGTTCGCATCATCGAAGAAGCCTACGACGACATCCTCGAACACAACGTGATCCCCCTGACCCTGGGCGGCGACCACACCATCACCCTGCCGATCCTGCGTGCCATCCATAAAAAGCACGGCAAGGTCGGCCTGGTGCACATCGACGCTCACGCCGATGTGAACGATCACATGTTCGGCGAGAAAATCGCCCACGGCACCACCTTCCGTCGCGCCGTTGAAGAAGGCCTTCTGGATCCGGACCGGGTCGTGCAGATTGGCCTGCGCGCCCAGGGCTACACCGCTGACGACTTCAACTGGAGCCGCAACCAGGGCTTCCGTGTGGTTCAGGCCGAAGAGTGCTGGCACAAGTCGCTGGAGCCATTGATGGCTGAAGTCCGCGAGAAAGTCGGTGGCGGTCCTGTCTACCTGAGCTTTGATATCGACGGCATCGACCCGGCCTGGGCTCCTGGCACCGGCACCCCGGAAATCGGCGGTCTGACGACCATTCAGGCGATCGAGATCGTTCGTGGCTGCCAAGGCCTCGACCTGGTCGGTTGCGATCTGGTAGAAGTCTCGCCCGCTTACGACACCACTGGTAACACCTCGCTGCTGGCCGCCAACCTGCTGTACGAAATGCTCTGCGTACTGCCTGGCGTAGTCCACCGCTGAGGATGGACCATGAACGAACGTGATCAGGTTCTCAAAGCCGCCGCCGATCTGGTGTCCGCTTTTGCCCGTAACGATCGCGAAGCCTATTTCGGCGCGTTCAGCGCCGATGCCAGCTTCGTCTTCTACACCCTCGAGCAGCCCCTGCTGTCGCGCGACGCCTATCAGGCGATGTGGGACAGCTGGCGCGCCGAGGATGGCTTCGAGGTGCTCTCTTGCACCTCGAGCAACGCTTTCGTCAGCCTGCAGGGTGACGTGGCGATTTTCATCCATGACGTAGCCACCGAGCTGCGCATGCAAGGGGAGCAGCACTTTAGCCAGGAGCGCGAGACGATTGTTTTCAAGAAACAAGCGTCTGGCCAAGAACAACAAGGCCTATGGCTGGCCTGTCACGAACATTTGTCCGCGATGCCGGAAGGGCTGCCAACCCCTTAGCCAACACAGGTGACGCTCACGCACGATGAGCGCGCCTTTATGATCGGAGCTGATCATGAATAACAACAACAAAGACCAAAGCCTTACGCAAATTGAAACCCACGGGGTCGAACAGATCCCGGACAACGAACGCACCGCAGGCCCGACGGACTTGTTCCGGATGATCTTCGGTGGTTCCAACACCTTTGCAACCGCCGTCCTCGGCAGTTTCCCGGTGCTGTTCGGCCTGTCTTTCCAGGCGGGCGTCTGGGCGATTGTGCTGGGCGTACTGCTGGGTTCGCTGATCCTCGCGCCAATGGGCCTGTTCGGCCCGATCAACGGCACGAACAACGCCGTGTCTTCCGGTGCGCACTTTGGCGTGCACGGGCGGATCGTCGGTTCGTTCCTGTCGCTGTTGACCGCCATCGCCTTCTTCTCGCTCTCGGTGTGGAGTTCGGGTGATGCGCTGATCGGTGGCGCCAAACGCCTGATCGGCCTGCCGGAAACCGACCTGACCCTGGGCCTGGCCTACGGTCTGTTCGCGATTCTGGTGCTGACCGTGTGCATCTATGGTTTCCGCTTCCTGCTGTGGGTCAACAAGATCGCGGTGTGGAGTGCCAGCCTGCTGTTCCTGCTGGGCGTCTTCGCCTTTGCCGGTCCTTTCGATGCGAACTACGCTGGCACCGTCAGCATGGGCCAACCCGGTTTCTGGGCCGCCTTCATCGGTGCTGCACTGGTGGCCATGAGCAACCCGATTTCCTTCGGTGCGTTCCTCGGCGACTGGTCGCGTTATATTCCGCGTGATACGTCCAAGCGTCGCATCATGGCGGCGGTGGTGATTTCGCAGATCGCAACGTTCATTCCGTTCCTGTTCGGCCTGACCACCGCGACCATCGTGGCGATCAAGGCACCGGACTACATCGCCGCCAACAACTATGTCGGCGGCCTGCTGGCGGTATCCCCGACCTGGTTCTTCCTGCCGGTGTGCCTGATCGCAGTGATCGGCGGCATGTCCACCGGCACCACCTCGCTCTACGGCACAGGCCTGGACATGTCCAGCGTGTTCCCACGGGTGCTGTCGCGGGTCAAGGCCACGCTGCTGATCGGTGTGATGTCGATTGCCTTCATCTTCATCGGGCGCTTCGCGGCGAACCTGGTGCAGAGCGTGTCGACCTTCGCCGTGCTGATCATCACCTGCACCACCCCCTGGATGGTGATCATGATCATCGGCCTGCTGGCCCGTCGCGGCTTCTACTGCCCGGATGACCTGCAAGTGTTCACCCGTGGCGAGAAAGGCGGCCGCTACTGGTTCACCCACGGCTGGAACTGGCGTGGCATGGGGGCCTGGATCCCGAGTGCCGCGGTCGGCCTGTGCTTTGTGAACCTGCCGGGGCAATTTGTCGGCCCCCTGGGCAACCTGGCCGATGGTATCGACATCAGCCTGCCAGTGACCCTGAGCCTGGCCTCGGTGGTTTACCTGGTCCTGCTCAAAATGTTCCCGGAAGCCAGCGCCGTGTACGGCCCGAACGACCTTCGCAACAAGAGCACGGATTCGCTCGCCAAACCGGCGATGCAACAAGTCGCCTGATATACGCACTACCCCTGTGGGAGCGGGCTTGCTCGCGATGGCAGCAGCACATCCACCCTTGATGTGACTGACAGACCGCTATCGCGAGCAAGCTCGCTCCTACAAGGGGACTGATTTTCAGCCTCACATAAAAAAGACAATCGGAGACACGCCATAATGGCTTTGGATTTATTCGTTGTACTCATCTACGCCGCCGCGATGCTGCTTCTCGGTTACTACGGCATGCGCAAGGCCAAGACCAACGAAGACTTTTTGGTCGCCGGTCGTAACCTCGGCCCAAGCCTGTACATGGGCACCATGGCTGCCACCGTTCTGGGCGGCGCGTCCACCGTGGGCACCGTGCGTCTGGGCTACGTACATGGCATCTCCGGTTTCTGGCTGTGTGCCGCACTGGGTTGCGGGATCGTCGCGCTGAACCTGTTCCTCGCCAAACCTTTGCTGAAACTGAAGATCTACACCGTTACCCAGGTGCTGGAAAAGCGCTACAACCCGATGGCCCGCTCCGCGAGCGCGGTGATCATGCTGGCCTACGCGCTGATGATCGGCGTGACCTCGATCCTGGCAATCGGCACCGTTCTGCAAGTGCTGTTCGGCCTGCCGTTCTGGATCTCGGTATTGCTCGGCGGCGGCGTCGTGGTGATCTACTCGGCCATTGGCGGCATGTGGTCCCTGACCCTGACCGACATCGTCCAGTTCATCATCAAGACCGTAGGCCTGATGTTCATCCTGTTGCCAATCTGCCTGTACCGCGTCGGTGGCTGGGATGAATTGGTGATGAAACTGCCGGCTGCGAGCTTCAGCTTCACCACCATCGGCTGGGACACCATCATCACCTACTTCATGATCTACTTCTTCGGCATCCTGATCGGTCAGGACATCTGGCAACGGGTGTTCACCGTCAAGACCGCCAAGGTGGCTCAGGTTGCCGGTACCGCTGCCGGTATCTACTGCATCCTCTACGGTCTGGCCTGTGCCCTGATCGGCATGGCTGCACACGTACTGATCCCGGATCTGGACAACGTCAACAACGCCTTCGCCGCCATCGTCAAACTGTCCCTGCCGGACGGTATCCGTGGCCTGGTGATCGCTGCCGCACTGGCCGCCATGATGTCCACCGCCAGCGCCGGCCTGCTGGCCGCTGCCACCACCCTGACCGAAGACCTGCTGCCGAAACTGCGTGGCGGTAAACAGTCGAGCCTGGCGATCAACCGCCTGTTCACCCTGTTGACCGGCTGTGTGGTGCTGGCCATTGCCCTGGTCGTGAACGACGTGATCAGCGCCCTGACCCTGGCCTACAACCTGTTGGTGGGCGGCATGCTGATCCCGCTGATGGGCGCGATCTTCTGGAAACGCGCCACCACCGCCGGCGCCATCGCCAGCATGGGCATGGGGTTCGCCACTGCGCTGCTGTTCATGTTCAAGGACGGCCTGGACGCCAACACCCCGATCTACTACAGCCTCGGTGTAGGCCTGGTGAGTTTCGTGGTAGTGAGCCTGATGTCCCGCCGCCCGGTAGCAGTGGCCAGCGCGGCCTAAGCTGAACATAACGACTTGATGCTTTCTTCGACGGGTGTGGCGTCGGTTGCCACACCCGTTTTTTTTCGTCTGGAGAAAACGTTTTATGAAAATTGTTTCTCGTGACCAGTGGTTCGAAGTGAAATCGCTCAGCGACGGCATCCGCTTGATCCACGAGCCGTACATCCGCCCCTTCTACCGCTGCAACCTCTGGCACATCCAGGGCCGTGACAAGGACCTGCTGCTGGACAGTGGCTCGGGCCTGGTCAGCCTGCGCGAGCAACTGCCGTGGATCACCGAGCGGCCGCTGGTGGCCGTGGCCAGCCACTGCCATTTCGATCACATCGCCGGTCATCATGAGTTCGCTGAACGGCTGGTGCATCCGGCCGAAGCGGACATTCTGGCCGCACCGGATGGCGACAACGACTTGAGCAAGGCCTTTGTCGGCGACGACATGTTCGAAGCCCACCCGGATTGCCCGCTGTGCTACGCCGAATACCGGGTCAGAGCCGCACCAGCCACGGGGATTATCGAAGATGGAGATGTGCTGGACCTGGGCAACCGTGTGTTGCAAGTCGTGCACACGCCGGGACACTCGCCGGGGGGCATCTGCCTGTACGAAGCCGCCACCGAGACCTTGTTCAGCGGCGACATCATCTACGACGGCCCGCTGATCGAAGACGCCTACCACTCCAACCTCGATGACTACGCGCGCAGCCTGCAACGCTTGCGTACGCTGCCGATCCGTACAGTGCATGGCGGACATTTCGGCAGTTTTTCCGGTGCGCACTTGCGTAGCATGATTGACGAATGGCAGCGCTCACACGGCTGAAGCCTGCTGTACTCAACGGCAGGAACTGTACCGGCACAAAGAGCCCCCCCCTCCTGGAAGAACATTCATGAAAAAAGCTGCCGTTCGCGCTGTCGTGCATCGCTACATCAGCCGCCTGCTGGAAAGCCGGGATGACTTCGACGACAACGCCAGCCTGGCGCAGTTGGGATTGGATAAGGAAGATATCGAAGAACTGATCTTCCATCTGGAAGATGAGCTGGGTGTAACGGCGTTTACCGCCGAGGAAGACCGGATACTGAAATCCGCCAGGACGGCGAATGATTTGAGCCGGTTTTTGCTGGAGATTGGGCGGCATTGAGGCTGGGTTGCCAAATGCGCAGTCTCTGACAATCAGGATTGAATGGCAGCATGCTGTTCTGTGGCGAGGGGGCTTGTCGGAACAAGCCCACCCTCACTAGCGATCCGGAATCTGCTTTACCGGCGACGCTGCTGGCGTCGGCGCTGTTCGTCATCAGTACGAATAGGCACGGGTTGCAGAGGCGGCTCGATCAAACCGAGAGCAACGCCCAGGTCATGCAGCCAGTTTTGGATTTTCTCTTTCATGGTGCCCCCTTCAGGGTAGTGCCGAGCGGCCAAAATTCTGAAGCTCGTTCGCACTGATAATAGTCCGAAGTCCTGCGCAATGCTCGTGCAAAGTCGCAATGATCTGTTACTGAATCCATCACAATCAGCCTGTGTTCAGGCAATTTCCTGCGCCTGCAGCGGTGTCGGCGGAAAAACCACCTGTTGCTGCTCGATCCATGCATTCAGGTTGGCTCCGACCATGCCCTTGCGCCACATCAGCCAGGTGGTTGCGCTGGCGAACGGCTCGGCCAACGGATGCACCGCCACACTCTCACGGCCCGGCAAACTGGCGAGCATCGACTCCGACATCAGCGCCACACCGGAACCGGCAATCACACACGCCAGCATGCCTGGATAGGACTCGATCTCCATCGCCCGGCCCATGGCCGCGTGGTCATGGGCGAACCAGGCTTCCAGACGCATGCGGTAGGAGCAACCCTGACGAAAGGTAAACACCGCGCGCCCTTCCACATCCAGCGCACTGCGCACCGGCGGATGATCGGCCTCGCTGATCAGCACCAGGCGCTCGTCGCACAAGGGAACGCCGTCGAGCCCGGCCAGTTCCATGGGGCCATCCACCAGCGCCGCATCGAGTCGACCGGTGAGCAGGCCTTCGAGCAATTCCCCGCTGGGGCCGGATTGCACTTGCAGGTTCACGGCCGGATACAAGCGGTGATAGCGCGCCAAAAGCCCCGGAAGGTGAATCGCGGCGGTGCTGTACATGGTGCCGAGCACGAAGTCGCCCGCCGGTTGCCCACCCTGCACCGCCGCGCTGGCTTCATCGCGCAAGGCAAACAGCTTGGCGGTGTAGTCCAGCAAGACTTTTCCCGCAGGCGACAGCTGCAAACGCTGACGTTCGCGCAGGAACAGTTCGACGCCGAGTTGCTCTTCCAGCTGTTTGAGCCGGGTCGACAGGTTCGACGGCACCCGGTGCAGCCGTTCGGCGGCTCGGGTTATCGACCCTTCTTCGGCCACCGCCTGGAAGATGCGCAATTGGCTGAACTCCACAACACTCTCCAAAACAGAACAAGTTACTCACTATTATTCATTTTTAAAGAAAGTCAATCAGTCCTAGCCTGACGGTCATTGATCCTCTGAACGGAATCCAGACCATGTCCCCCCTGATTCGCTTATCCGCCTGTTTCATTGCCCTGATGATGGCCATGGGCATCGGCCGTTTTGCCCTGACACCGCAACTGCCGCACCTGCTCAGCGAAGGTCAGGTCGACCTGACCGCCGCCGGGCTGATTGCCGCCGCCAACTACTTCGGCTACTTCATCGGCGCGGTGGACGCCATGTTTTCCCGGCGTCCCGCGCAAGTGCGCCGGCGCTTGCTCGGCGGATTGTGGCTGTGCGTGCTACTGACCCTGGCTTCGTTCTGGGCCAATGGTTTCTGGTCACACCTGCTGCTGCGCTTCGGCACCGGTGTGGCCAGCGCCTGGGTGCTGGTGATGATCACCGCCTTGAGCCAGCCGCTCGCGGCAGCGGCCGGTCGTCCTCGGCTCGGTGCCCTGGTCTTCGCCGGACCGGGCCTGGGGATTTTTCTGACCGGTTTGTTGGCCCTGGGTTCGAACCTGCTGGGCCAGACATCCGCCACCTTGTGGCTGGTGTACGCCGCTGTAGGTCTGGCGATGCTGCTGGGGATCCTGCCGTTCCTGCCACAACCGGTCGCCACCGCGACTGCTGCACCCAGCGCCAGCCCGTCGCCCACTCAAGGCATCGGTCGCCTGGGCTTGATCTATGCCTTGTACGGATTGGGCTACATCATCCCGGCGACCTTTCTGTCGCAAATGGCCAACGCGCAATTCCATGGCCAATGGCAGGCCGACCTGTTCTGGCCGTGCTTTGGCCTGGCGGCGGCAACCGGTGTGGTGCTGGTGAGTTTGCGTCGGCAGAAGCCCGACGCCACGCGTCACTGGTTGATGGCGACGTTATGGCTGCAAGCCGCTGGCGTGTTCGCCTGCCTGCTGGGCAACGGGCCAGGCCTGGCGCTGGGTGTGATCCTGTGCGGCACGCCGTTCCTGGCCTGCATGCAACTGGTGATGCAACGGTCCCGGGAACTGGCACCCCACGCGACCCAACGCAATGCCGGCCTGCTGACGGCCTGCTTTGCCGTGGGCCAGCTCAGCGGGCCATTGCTGGCGGCGCTAAGCAGTCATTTCAGTGGCGGATTGCAGCCGGCACTGGTGGTCGCCGGGTGCGGCTTGCTGATCGCTGGCGGTCTGTCGCTCGCGCCGGTCAGTGCTGCCCGAGGGCTTGGCGCAAACGACGGCGCAACCACTGCTCAGCGCTGACAAAAGTGATGCCCGCCAATACCAGCACCGCACCGATGATAAAGTTCAGGCTCAGCGCCTCGCCCAGCAGCACCACACCGAACGTGACGCCGAACAACGGCGTCATGAACGAAAACACCGCGAGGTTCGCTGCCAGGTAACGGCGCAGCAGCCAGAACCAGACCAGGTAACTGAAGAACGACACGACCACGCCCTGAAACAGCACACTGGCGACTGCCACGGAAGTCAGGCTGACATGGGTGATCTGGCCGCTGAGCAACGCGATCAACAACAAACCGAAGAACCCGACTATCAACTGATAGAACAGCGTCAGGGTCACCGGCGCTTCCGACAGCCGCGAGGCGCGCACCACCACGGTGGTCGCGCCCCAAGCCGCGCCCGCCAGCACACCGAGGGCATCGCCCATCAACATGCGGTAATCAAGGTTGTCCCAGGACACTCCGCCGGCAAACGCGATGGCAATCCCGATAAAGGCCAGGACAATCCCCAGCCATTGCAAGGGTCGCAAACGCTCACTCGGCAGCAACCAGTGCACACCCAAAGCAGTGAAGATCGGCGCGGTGTAGAGAAACACTGACATGTGCGCCGCCGTGGTCAGTTGCAGGCCTTCGGAAATGAAGAAGAACTCCAGGCCGAACAAGGCACCGGCCAACAAACCACCGCGCCAGGTCGTACCCACCTGGTTCCAGCCGCCCTTCCAGCAGATCAGCAACCCGACCAGCAACGCCGACATACCGGAACGCCCGGCTGCCTGCATCACCGGCGCGATGTCGGCCGCCGCCCACTTGATCATTACCTGTTGAACGCCCCAGACCAGGCACAACCCGACCATCACTTGCAGGGCAAACCCGTCGGCGCTACGCCGGGTGACGCTCACTGGAACACCTCGAAGACACAATCCATGGCAAAGACTCGGCAGTAAAAGCAAAACCCCGGCCTTCTCACTGGAAAAGAAAACACCGGGGCGAAAAATCAGGTTGTCGATTATTAACCAGATGGCCAGAAAATGCCGCCTGTCAGAGACCTCTACTTCTCTGCCTGCGCCACCCTGGCTCTGTGTAGTGTCAGAACATCAACTGAGTTCGATGCGATCGGCATGAATGACGATCTGGCCATTCTTGTACAAGGCACCAATGGCCTTCTTGAAGTTGCCCTTGCTGACACCGAACAGGCTGCTGATCAACGCCGGATCGCTCTTGTCGCTGACCGCCAGGGAACCGTTGTTTTCGCGCAACTTGGCGAGGATCTTCGAGTTCAGGCTGGTGGCCGCTTCCTGACCGACCGGCTGCAGGCTCAGGCTGATCTTGCCGTCGGCGCGAACGTCCTTGATGAAGCCCTTTTCTTCTTTACCGGCGCGCATGAACTTGAAGATTTCGTTCTTGTGGATCAGGCCCCAATGCTTGTTGTTGATGATGGCCTTGAAACCCATGTCCGTGGCTTCGGCTACCAGCAAATCCACTTCCTGGCCTGCGGTGTAGTTGGCCGGGGTCTTGTCCAGGTAGCGGTCCAGGCGCGCGGTCGCGGTGATGCGACGGGTGTGCTTGTCGAGATAGACGTGCACCACCACATACTCGCCCGCGGTCATCTGGCGCTTCTCTTCGGAGAACGGCAGCAACAGGTCTTTCGGCAACCCCCAATCCAGGAATACGCCGATGCTGTTGACTTCAACAACTTTCAAACTGGCGAACTCGCCGACTTGAACTTTCGGCTTTTCAGTAGTTGCGATGAGTTTGTCATCGCTGTCCAGATAAATAAAAACGTTGAGCCAGTCTTCATCTTCGCTAGGAATATCTTTTGGGATATAACGATTAGGCAGAAGGATTTCGCCATCCGCGCCACCGTCCAGATATAAACCGAAGTTAGTGTGTTTAACCACTTGCAAACTGTTGTAACGCCCGACTAAAGCCATGTCCAATACCCTCATTGCGTGGGCGGCATTCTACTCGGTTTTGAGCGCTGCGTTCGGTACGCGGCCCGGTGGCGCGCGAAAATCCTCTGGAGGCCCTGATTTTTCCGGGTTTTCATCGCAAACCTGGCCGCTCGTCAGACCGATCCGGGCATTTACGCCATGCCATGGCAAGCGTAACGCGGTATTTTTTCAGGCAATGTTCTTAGTTAAAACAGCGGCTTAGACACCTGCTTCGAATATCGGCCAATGATTAATTACCCCGACCTCAGGATTATTGCGAGGGGATATTTGCCAAGCAATTACCCGGTGATTCCTGTACGATGCTTGGCCAAGTTAATTTTCTACAGGTTAATGGCCGCCATGCGCGTAAAAGCATCCACCAGCAAAGCAAAGCCAGCTCCAGCCGTCGAAACCAGCGAATCGATCAACAGCCAGATCGCTGCGTTCCTCAAGTCCGGCGGTGAAATCCAGCAAATTGCCAAAGGCGTCAGCGGCCAGACATTCGGCCCGTCCAAGCAGATCACCCTGGGCAAAAAGTAATCCCCCCGCTTCACCTGGTCCCAAAGCGCTTTGAACTTCGAAGCGCTTGGACTGGAACCCTCGTTTCTCCCCGCGACACTCCATCAAATCCTGTGAATATCGACGAGCGACAGCAGTTGCCCGGCTGAACTGCCAGGCTCATCCTGGGTTCACATAAGAATCAGACCCCCGAAGACTGGCTATCGCAAGGATTCGCCCATGTCCCGCTGGTTCAAACACATTGCCGTTGTGCTGACCATCGCCCTCACCCTCGGCGCGTGCAGCCGCATAGGCCTGGCCTACCGCAACCTCGACGTGATCATCCCGTGGACGCTCAGCGACTACCTGGACATGAACGGCGAGCAAAAAAGCTGGCTGAACGTACGCCTGAAGGAACACCTGAGCTGGCACTGCACCACCCAATTGCCCGGCTACCTCGACTGGCTGGACCGCCTGCAAACCATGATCGCGACCAACCAGATCACCGATGCTGCCTTGCGGGCCCGCGCCCGTGAAGCCGAACAGGCGATCGCCGAGACCGCGCGGGAAATCACCCCATCGGCCATCGAGTTGCTGCAGGGGCTGGATGACAAGCAAGTCGCCGAGATGAATGAAGCCTTCGCCAAGGACCAGCGCAAGCACCAGGAGGAATACCTCAAGCCCTCCCTCGACCAGCAGATCAAGGAGCGTGGCGAACGCATGGAAAAGCGCCTGAACGACTGGCTCGGGCCACTGAACAGCAACCAGCAACAACGAGTCACCAGCTGGTCGAACGCCCTGGGCGACCAGAACTCCCAGTGGATTGCCAACCGTGTGCATTGGCAGAAACAGTTCAGTGCGGCGGTCGCGCAACGCCAGAGCCCGCAATTCCCACAACGAATCGAAACGCTACTGGTCAATCGTGAGCGATTGTGGACCCCCGCCTATCGTCAGGCCTTTGCCAACACCGAGGCCCAGGCGCGCTCGCTGTTCGTGGACCTCATGGCTGAAAGCACGCCAAGCCAGCGCGAACGTCTGTTGAAGAAAATAGAGGGCGTGAGGAAGGACTTCAGCGATCTGAAGTGCTTGAAAGCAGCGAAACAAGGCTAAGTGCTACACAAATCCCATGTGGGAGCGAGCCTGTCTCAATACCTGTAGCTGGCTCTTACTCACGACCGACCGGCGGTATGTCGAATTCCACACAAGCCAAACGACTAGGCTGTGTAGGTCACCTCCCAGCCCCACGCAGGAGAACACAGCATGAACATCCAGAATCACCCCGTCGTGTCGCGGGAAGAATGGCTCGTCGCCCGTAAACAGCACCTGGTCCGCGAGAAAGCCTTCACCAGGGACCGGGACAAACTCAGCGCCGAACGCCGCGCCCTGCCCTGGGTGAAAATCGGCAAGGACTACCGCTTCCAGGGCCCCAACGGCGAACTGAAACTGGCGGACCTGTTCGGCGGCCGCAGTCAGTTGGTCATCTATCACTTCATGTTCGCCGAGGGCTGGGACGAGGGCTGCCCCGGTTGCTCGTTCCTTAGCGACCACATCGACGGCGCCAACCAGCACCTGGCCCACCACGATATTGCAGTGGTGGCGGTTTCCCACGCACCGCTCGCTGAATTCCAGGCGTTCAAGCGGCGCATGGGCTGGAGGTTCGATTGGGTGTCGTCAGCAGGATGCGATTTCAACTACGACTTTGGCGTCTGTGCCCGAGCCGAAGACGTCGCCGCCGGAAAGGCCACGTACAACTACGAAAAAACCGACGGCTCCGAGGAAGAACTCCCCGGCCTCAGCGTGTTTTATCGCAATGACGCCGGGGAAATTTTCCATACCTACCCCACCTATGCCCGGGGCCTGGACTTGCTGGTCGGCGCCTACAACTACCTCGACCTGACGCCCAAGGGCCGCAATGAGGACGAAATCATGGAGTGGGTGCGGCATCATGACAAATATGAGGAACAGGAGAAGTCGAGCTGCTGCCACGGCGGATAATCATCAGACATAAAAAACCCGGACACTGTCCGGGTTTTTCTTAAGTCACCTGCAACGACTTACTCGGCCGCCGGCGCTTCCGGCTTGCGGCGCTTGAGCGGGGCCATGCCGTCCTTGCTGACCAGGGAATCGCTCTTCGGCCGGTTGGCGCTCTTGCGCTTGGTCGGAGTCTTGGCGGCAGTTTTCTTCTTGTCGCCCTTGGCGTCGGTCTTTTTCTTCTTCACGCCGACGGCCTTGCCCGAGGCCTTGACCTTTTTCGGTCCGCCGTAGGTGCCTTTGACTTCCTTGATGGTACGACGCTCGAAGCTCTGCTTGAGGTAGCGCTCGATGCTCGACATCAGGTTCCAGTCGCCGTGGCAGATCAGCGAGATGGCCAGGCCATCGTTGCCGGCGCGGCCGGTACGACCGATGCGGTGCACGTATTCGTCGCCGCTGCGAGGCATGTCGAAGTTGATCACCAGGTCCAGACCGTCCACGTCCAGGCCACGAGCGGCGACGTCGGTGGCCACGAGAATTTTCACGCCACCCTGCTTCAGGCGGTCGATCGCCAGTTTGCGATCCTTCTGGTCTTTCTCGCCGTGCAGCACGAACGCTTTGTATTCCTGCGCCACCAGGCGGCCGTAGATGCGGTCGGCCATGGCGCGGGTGTTGGTGAAGACGATGGCCTTCTGGTAGGTCTCATTGGCCAGCAGCCAATTGACGATCTGTTCTTTGTGCTGGTTGTGGTCAGCGGTGATGATTTGCTGGCGAGTGGTGTCGTTCAGCTGGCTGACCGCGTTGAGTTGCAGGTGCTCAGGGTTGTTCAGGACCTTGGCAATCATCTCGCGCAGGCCGGAACCGCCAGTGGTGGCGGAGAACAGCATGGTCTGCTGACGATTCGGGCATTCGTCCACCAGGCGTTGCACGTCTTCGGCAAAGCCCATGTCGAGCATGCGGTCGGCTTCGTCGAGCACCAGGACTTCGACTTCCTTGAGGTCGAGGTTGCCGGCGTTCAACTGCTCGATCATCCGGCCCGGTGTACCGATCAGGATGTCCGGCACCTTGCGCAGCATCGCGGCCTGGACCTTGAAGTCTTCGCCGCCGGTGATCAGGCCGGACTTGATGAAGGTGAACTGCGAGAAGCGCTCAACTTCCTTCAGAGTCTGCTGGGCCAGTTCGCGGGTCGGCAGCAGGATCAGGGTCTTGATGCTGACGCGGATTTTCGCCGGGCCGATCAGACGGTTGAGGATGGGCAAAACGAATGCAGCGGTTTTGCCGCTACCGGTTTGCGCCGTCACCCGCAGGTCACGCCCCTGGAGCGCCAGCGGAATGGCCGCGGCTTGCACAGGCGTTGGCTCGACAAATTTCAGCTCGGCCACGGCTTTGAGCAGGCGTTCGTGCAGGGCGAATTGGGAAAACACGGGTGCTACCTCGAAGAAATGCAAAAAAACAGCTGCATAGGGTAACGGTTTCGAGCGCTCAGGCCGAGTTTCTTTATACAAATGGCGGTAAAGAGTTGGTTTTTTGTTGCCTGATTTTGCCCCAAACGTAATACAAAGCGTCTTAAATGCTCTAATCGCCCCTCGCGCTCTACAGAAGAATCGTTTCAACCATGGATATCAAACAGCTCTGGATCAACGTCCAAGACCTTTGGGGCGCCCTCGACCAGCACCCGCTCGTGCACTCCAGCCTGTCGCTGCTGTTGCTTTTGGCGCTGGCGCTGTTCCTCGGACGGGTGGCGCGTTACCTCATTTTGCACGCGACCAAAATGCTCGGCCGCCAGCCGGCGTTGCACTGGGTCAATGATTTCCTGCAGAACAAGGTGTTCCATCGCCTGGCGCAGATCACGCCTTCGGTGGTGATCCAGTTCGGGCTCAATCTGGTGCCGGACCTGAGCAAAACCAGTCTGAAATTCCTGGGCAACGTGGCGCTGTCCTTCACCTTGCTGTTTCTGCTGTTGGCGGTCAGCGCCCTGCTCAATGCCCTGCTCGACATCTACGCCCGCACCGAACATGCCCGCACCCGCTCGATCAAAGGCTATGTGCAACTGGCGAAAATGGTGTTGTACGTGTTTGGCGCGATCATCATCGTCGCCACACTGATCGACCGCTCGCCGCTGTTGCTGCTGTCGGGTCTGGGCGCCATGTCGGCGGTGATTCTGTTGGTCTACAAGGACACGCTGCTGTCATTCGTCGCCAGCGTGCAGTTGACCAGCAACGACATGCTGCGGGTCGGCGACTGGATCGAGATGCCCCAGGTGGGCGCCGACGGCGATGTGGTGGACATCACCTTGCACACGGTCAAGGTGCAGAACTTTGACAAGACCATCGTCTCGATCCCGACCTGGCGCCTGATGTCCGAGTCGTTCAAGAACTGGCGCGGCATGCAGGCTTCCGGTGGCCGCCGAATCAAACGTAGCCTGTTCATCGACGCCAGCGGCGTACGCTTTCTGCGTGACGACGAGGAACTGAAACTGTCCCAGGTGCACCTGCTCACTGACTACATCACCCGCAAACAGGCCGAACTCAAGGCCTGGAACGAAGCCCAGGGCAACGTCGCGGCCATGTCGGCCAACCGCCGGCGGATGACCAATATCGGCACGTTCCGCGCCTATGCGCTGGCCTACCTGAAGAGTCACCCGGAAATCCAGACGAACATGACCTGCATGGTCCGCCAGATGCAGACCACGGCCCAGGGTATTCCGCTGGAAATCTACTGCTTTACCCGCACCACGGCGTGGGCCGATTACGAGCGGATTCAGGGGGATATTTTCGACTACCTGCTGGCGGTGCTGCCGGAGTTCGGGTTGAGCCTGTACCAGCAGCCGAGTGGTACGGATTTACGGGCCGGGCTGCTGCCGGCGGTGTTGGGTGCGAGTCACATTCCCGAAGCCGAAAAACGCATGATGTAACCCCACAAAAAACAAATGTGGGAGCGGGCTTGCTCGCGAAAACGGAGTGTCAGTCGACATCAATGTTGAATGACCCACCGCATTCGCGAGCAAGCCCGCTCCCACAAGGGTTACATCGTTTTCAGAATTTGCGGGTTACTTGACCTGCCGCTGCGGTGCCTTGTGCACCATGGTGTAGGCATAGTCCACACCCATGCCGTACGCGCCGCTGTGTTCCAGCACCAGTTCCATGACCGCCTCGTAAGTGTCCTTGTGCACCCAGTCACGCTGGTATTCGAGCAGCACCTGCTGCCAGGTCACCGGTACCGCGCCGGCCTGAATCATCCGTTGCACCGACATGTCGTGGGCCTCTTTGCTGGTGCCACCGGAAGCGTCGGTGACAATGTAGACCTCGTAGCCTTCAGCCAGGGCTTCCAATGCCGGGAACGTCAGGCAGACCTCAGTCCACAGTGCCGCGATGATCAGTTTTTTGCGCCCGGTGGCTTTCACCGCGTCAACCAGTGCCTTGTCTTCCCAGGAGTTCATCGAAGTGCGTTCGATCGGCTTTTGATCCGGGTGCACAGCCAACAATTCCGGCCAGATGTAACCGCTGAAACTTTCGGTTTCGACCGAGGTGTAGATGGTCGGTACATTGAAGATCTTCGCCGCCTTGGCC
The DNA here is from genome assembly GCF_047324915.1 of Pseudomonas sp. Pseusp16. NCBI lineage: Bacteria > Pseudomonadati > Pseudomonadota > Gammaproteobacteria > Pseudomonadales > Pseudomonadaceae > Pseudomonas > Pseudomonas sp. Pseusp16. The sequence continues at coordinate 3,527,676 of NZ_CP168522.1, forward strand.
AGGCCCACGGTGTTGTTCTTCAGGGTCTGACGGTCGATGGACTGAACGCCGAATGCCATTTGCGGCTGGTGGTCGATCAGGATCAGGGCGGAGTTGGTTGGGTTGAGCAGTTCACGGATAGACATGGCGCGTTCCTTTTGATGTCGATACTTTCGAATGAGTTCAGGGTTAGTCGACGTTGCCGCAAGAGGCTTTGCTGTCGGCTTGGATGTCACTTTAGGGGCTGGCTATAAAAGGGACAATTACCTAAAATCGAGAATAATTGATTCCAAAATAGGGACAATATGGATCGCATCGAATGCATGCGTGCCTTCGTCGTCACGGTCGGCGAGAACGGCTTCGCCGCAGCCGCCAGGGCCATGGACGTGCCGCGCTCGAAAGTCAGTAAACAGATTCAGGCACTGGAAGAAGCCATCGGCGTGCAATTGCTGCAACGCACCACCCGCAGCCTGCACCTGACCGAGGCCGGAGCCGAGTATTTCGAAGCAGCACGGGAGGTATTGGCGGCGCTGGACGAAGCCGAGCAACGCGCCCGTGACGGCATCGGCGAGTTACGCGGTGTATTGCGGGTCAATGCGCCGATGTCGTTCGGTCTACGGCGATTGGGGCCGTTGATTCCGTTGTTTCATGAATTGCACCCGAACATCGAGTTGCAACTGGTGCTCAGCGACCAGCAAGTCGACCCGGTGCGGGGCGGGTTTGACGTAACCATCCGCATCGCCAGCATGCCGGACTCGACGATGATCGCCCGGCAACTGACGCCCGCACCGCGCATCATGGTGGCATCCCCGGCTTATCTCGAGCGCGCGGGCGTTCCGCAGACTCCGCAGGATCTGCGCGCCCATCAATGCCTGAACTACGGGTATCTACAGAGTGGAGTCAGCCTGCAACTGTGCAATGGCAAGGAAACCCAGCGGGTAAACGTCACCGGCCCGTTGCACGCCAACAACGGCGACTTGCTCGCCCAGGCCGCCGAAGCCGGCATGGGCATCGCCCTGCTGCCCGACTTCATCGTCGAGGATGCGCTGGCAGCCGGGCGACTGGTGCCGGTGCTGTGCGAATGGCAGGCCCCGGCGATCACCATCAACGCGGTGTATTCGTCGGCACGGCGAGTGCCGCAGAAGACCCGGGCGTTTATCGGGTTTCTGGTGGATCAATTGGCGCCCAAATGACTTTTGGGCATCCCACAAGGTTGGCGTGTTGCGGCGTGCTTCAGAAATGGCGCCGATCCGATCAAAAATGATCAAGAACCCATTTTTGAACTGCAGGTGTATCGTTTATATCGCCATTAAAAACAAATGGCGGATCATGACTTTGATTGTTTCCTCGAGCTCGGCCTCTCCATACCTTTAACGGCAGCCAGAACTGAGCACCACTCGGCAGAGTTTGAGAGCCTATGTCGATATACAGTGTATCGCCGCTGGTTGGTAACCCTAGATGGACAACCCCCGGAACTGCAAGAACAACGTCCGCAAAGTCTAGACAGGCACTCGCGCAAAAAGAGTCAGTAACCAGTGCAAGCTTGCCTTTAAAACCTTGGGCATTGGATTCTCTCGCTCCTTCTTGGAGGACCGAGGATGCGCTCGGCTGTCGTAACCAGTCTTTCTTCTCGTGAAGCGCGAACTCCATCGATCCGGTCAGACCAAGAACAAACTTATAAGCTTCGCTGTCTTTTCCATAGTCACTCCCCATGGTGGTTAGAGCATTATTGAGCGTTGAGAGTGCAAAAGGAGAGACACGCCACATCGCATACGCACGAGATGGCTCACTCAGGTTTTTTACCCTTTGCGAGCCTAACAGTGCAGAAAGTATTTCAGCACCGACCAAACTGTTACCACCGCGATTGCCTCTTGTATCAAGCACAACCAGCTTGGCATCGTTAATACGCTTGATGGCCTCAAGCATTTTATCCAGGGAAGCATTCTCGGCTGCTGACGGCATGAAATTTGATACATGTATCCAATATCGCCCTTCTCCCAAACTCTGGAGCGATTGAGGAGGCCGGGGTCGGCGCAGGAAAGCCTTCAGCTGCCCGGAATCCTCTTGCCACAGCAACGCAAAGTTTTGTCTTTCTCCATTTGGAAGAGCAACCAGACAGTTTTTTGACAAGTCTCTCGACAGTACGGGATAACTGGCATCATCGAGAGTTAACTGCTGAGCCAAATGCAACCAGGTGGACTGTAGATCAAGTCTGCGATCAATATATGGAGATATTTCATTCTCAATTCTCTCGCGGACCGATTTGTTATCACACGATATAACCTCGGAGCCTATCGGCGGCAGCGGTACAGGCCAATTTTCAGCGACGTGCCTTACAACAAAACTCCGACCTCGCATATCCAGAATGAAACCTGCCCAGGACGAACTTCCTTTATCAGGTTGATTCAGCCCTACGTGTCCGTCCTTGAAGCCTGCAATGTAAAAATTTAGCACGGCCAGGGAGTCTTTCCTTGAGTTGACGCGTCTGGACAGCTGACTGGCATCCAGATAACCCCGTTCAACCCAGTCTGAAAAAGACTCATTTTCACTGTCTATAGCGCCTGGATGAGAAGTAACTACCAGTTGTCGAATGACAGAAAGATCATTAACAGTAATCTCTCTCCAGTCTTTTGCATGTGCCTCATCAGCCAACACGAAAGACGGCAGAACAACAAACAAAAGAAGCATTAAGCATAAACGTTTCAAGAGAAACACATTAGCATTACACGTCATTTAAAAAACCAGGCAAATGATGCTCAGATAGATGTCATCCGAGCATTGCGCACCAGTATGCCAACACTCGCTGCTAACCGAATGCGAGCAGCTCTTCGTCAAAAAATCGCAGCCTGCGGCAACTCCTACACGAATCTGGCTGCGCGCCGGATACCCAACCGACTGATCCACACCGCCAGCAAAATCACCGAACCACCGAGCAACAACCGCCCCAGTTCTTCATGCTGGTTCCAGATCAGCAGATTGATCAGCAAGCCTACCGGCACATGCAGGTTATTCATCACCGCCAGGGTGCCGCCATTGACCAGGCACGCACCTTTGTTCCACCAGTAGAGCCCCAAAGCGGTCGAGACCAGGCCGAGGAACAGCAGCACGCCCCATTGCAGCGGTGCTTCGGGCAGGAAGTTCTGTTTGCCGAACAATAGAAACGCCGGCAACGCCACCGCCAGTGCGCCTAGGTAGAAGAAACCGAAACGGCGGTAATGCGGCAGGTCGCTCGGATGGCGCGCGACCAGGTGTTTATAGAGCACCTGGCCGGCGGCGTAGGTGAAGTTGGCCAGTTGCAGCAAAAGGAAACCCATGAAGAAGTCCGGGTTGATCCGGTCAAAGCGGATCACCGCCGCCCCCGCCACCGCCACCAGTGCCGCGACCAGCGCCCAGGGATTGAAGCGACGATTCAATGCATCTTCAATCAGGGTCACGTGCAGCGGCGTAAGGATGGTGAACAGCAGCACCTCCGGCACCGTCAGTACGCGAAAGCTCAAGTAAAGGCAGACGTACGTCACGCCGAACTGCAACGCGCCGATCAACAGCATGCCACGCATGAATGCCGGTTCCACCGAGCGCCAGCGGGTCAGGGGCAGGAACACCAGCCCCGCCAGCAGCACGCGTACCAGCACGGCGAAGTAACTGTCGACATGACCGGCCAGGTATTCGCCGATCAAACTGAAGGAAAACGCCTGGATCAGCGTGACAATAAGTAGATAGCCCATGCTCGCCTCATTTCGAATGGCGGCGACGATAGCGGGTTTTGCCACTTATCGCGACAGTAGCCATGACGCAAAACCTCTGTGGGAGCGGGCTTGCTCGCGAAAGCGATATGTCATCCAACATTTATGTGGACTGACAGTCCCCCTTCGCGAGCAAGCCCGCTCCCACAAGGTTTTGTAGGTGTTCGTCAAATCGCAGGCAAAAAAAAGCCCGATCTCGCTAAAGCGTTCAATCGGGCCAGAGCACTCAGGAGCAACAAGTGCGAAGGGAGGTTCGATGCGCGTACAGACTTGAAGGGTTGCGCCAGGTCACTAGACCATCCAGCGATTATCTGGCGATTAACCGGTCAGGCCACTTGCGAAAGCCTGGCGTTCGCCTGGTTCAGGCCTTTCTCCTGGAAGTCACCGCCCAGGTTCATGCCTTCGGCGTGGATGAACGTCACGTCGTGGATGCCGATGAAGCCCATGACCTGACGCAGGTACGGTTCCTGGTGATCGGCGGTGCTGCCGGCATAGATGCCGCCGCGAGCCGTCAACACAAAGGCGCGCTTGCCGCTGAGCAGGCCTTGCGGACCGGTTTCGGTGTACTTGAAGGTCACACCGGCACGCAGTACATGGTCGAGCCAGGCTTTCAGGGTGCTGGGGATCGCAAAGTTGTACATGGGTGCGGCCATGACCAGCACATCGGCGGCGAGCAATTCGTCGGTCAACTGGTTGGAGCGCTCCAGGGACGCCTGTTCGATGTCGCTGCGCTGCTCGGCGGGTTTCATCCAGCCACCCAGCAGGTTGATGTCCAGATGCGGCACCGGCTTGACGGCCAGGTCCCGGACAGTGATCTGGTCATTCGGGTGAGCGGCTTTCCACTGGCTGATGAACGTCTGGGTCAGTTGGCGGGAAACCGAGTCTTGCTGACGGGCACTGCTTTCGATGATCAGAACGCGGGACATGGGATGTAGCCTCCATCTGAGAATGCTGTAGGTCGATGGAGTGAAGGTTAAACAGAGTCATATCGATGAAAAAGCGCAAATAACTGCTATAACCCATCAATAAATTCGTTTATAAGCTCAACATACTCTGTGGGAGCGGGCTTGCTCCGGGCGGCGTTCCGACAAATAGGCCGTGTCAGTCGACATCAACGTTGAATGACACACCGCCTTCGCGAGCAAGCCCGCTCCCACAGGAGATTGCTGTCATTTCGGGGTGCAGGTCAGCTCGATGCGCAGCTTGATGATGCTGCGGGTGAATTTGGCGGTGGCATTTTTGTGCTTGCCGGCGGGTACATCGATCTTGCGGCTACGCGGTGCTTCCGGGCCATTGATGAAAACGACCTTGCAGCTCGCATCGACGTCGCCGTAGTTGGCCACCTGGATGGAGCCGATGTCGTTATCCGTGTCGTAGGTCTGGTAATCGATCTTCATGCCGTTGAGGTCTTTTTTTACATCGATCGGGTAAGCCATCGCCGTCAGCGGCAGCAGCGCCAGCAGCACACAACAGAATTTTTTCATTCAGCAGCCTCCAGTAAGGGCTGCCAGCTTAGGACAAGAGGAGCTCAACATGAAAGCGCCCCGCGTGACCCTTGATCAATGGCGAACGCTGCAAGCCGTGGTCGATCACGGCGGTTTCGCCCAGGCCGCCGAGGCACTGCATCGCTCGCAATCGTCGGTCAGCTATACCGTGGCACGCATGCAGGATCAGCTCGGTGTACCCTTGCTGCGCATCGACGGACGCAAAGCCGTGCTGACCGAAGCCGGCGGCGTGCTGTTGCGCCGCTCCCGGCAACTGGTGAAACAGGCCAGTCAACTCGAAGACCTGGCCCATCACATGGAGCAGGGCTGGGAAGCCGAAGTGCGCCTGGTGGTCGATGCCGCTTACCCGAGTGCCCGCCTCGTCCGCGCCTTGACCGCGTTCATGCCGCAAAGCCGTGGCTGCCGGGTGCGCTTGCGTGAGGAAGTGCTGTCGGGTGTGGAGGAAGTGCTGCTCGAAGGCGTGGCCGACCTGGCCATCACCGGGTTCAGTATTCCCGGTTACCTGGGCGCAGAATTGAGCGATGTCGAGTTTGTCGCCGTTGCCCACCCGGAGCATCCCTTGCACCGTCTCAACCGCGAACTGAGCTTTCAGGACCTGGAAAGCCAGATGCAAGTGGTGATCCGCGACTCGGGCCGCCAGCAACCACGGGACGTCGGCTGGCTCGGTGCTGAACAGCGCTGGACCGTCGGCAGCCTGGCCACCGCCACAACGTTCGTCAGCAGCGGTCTGGGGTTTGCGTGGCTGCCCCGGCACATGATCGAACGAGAGCTCAAGGAGGGGACGCTCAAACTGCTACCGTTGGATCAGGGCGGCAGTCGTAACCCGAGCTTTTACCTGTATTCGAACAAGGACAAACCACTCGGGCCGGCCACGCAGATTCTTATCGAACTGCTGCGTACGTTTGACACCGCACCACTGGACGCACCGTTCGCCGCCCCCGAACAAGCCTGACACGGAGTGTATGCATGGCCTATTTCGAACACGAAGGTTGCAACCTGCACTATGAGGAATATGGTCACGGCACGCCGCTGCTGCTGGTCCACGGTCTGGGCTCCAGCACGCTGGACTGGGAAAAACAGATCCCGGCACTGGCCACCCGTTACCGGGTGATCGTCCCGGATGTGCGCGGTCACGGCCGTTCGGACAAACCCCGGGAGCGCTACAGCATTGCCGGGTTCAGCGCTGACCTGATTGCACTGGTCGAACACCTCAATCTCGGGCCGACACACTATGTCGGCCTGTCGATGGGTGGCATGATCGGCTTCCAGCTGGCTGTGGATCAGCCGCAACTGCTCAAGAGCCTGTGCATCGTCAACAGCGCGCCCGAGGTCAAACTGCGCAGCCGCGATGACTATTGGCAGTGGTTCAAGCGCTGGAGCCTGATGCGCGCCCTCAGCCTTGGCACCATCGGCAAGGCGTTGGGCGACAAGTTGTTCCCGAAGCCCGGGCAGGCCGACTTGCGACAAAAGATGGCCGAGCGCTGGGCAAAAAACGACAAACATGCTTATCTCGCCAGCTTCAATGCCATTGTGGGCTGGGGGGTTCAGGAACGACTTTCGAAGGTCACCTGTCCAACCCTCATCGTCAGTGCCGACCGTGACTACACACCGGTGGCACTGAAGGAAAACTACGTAAAACTGCTGCCCGACGCGCGGCTGGTGGTGATCGCCGATTCACGCCACGCCACGCCGCTGGACCAGCCGGAACACTTCAACCAGACGCTGCTGGAGTTTCTGACCGCAGTCGACACCACCACTCAGGATCACTGACCCATGCTGAAAAAAATCGCCCTCGCCGCAGGCTCCGTCCTGTTTGCCGCCAACCTGATGGCCGCTACGCCGGAAAAGGCCCCGCATGTGCTGCTGGACACCACCAACGGCCAGATCGAAATCGAACTGGACCCGGTCAAGGCCCCGATCAGTACCAGGAACTTTCTTGCGTACGTCGACAGCGGCTTCTACAACAACACCATTTTCCACCGGGTGATCCCGGGATTCATGGCCCAGGGCGGTGGTTTCACCCAGCAAATGCAGCAAAAACCGACCAAGGATCCGATCAAGAACGAAGCCAGCAACGGCCTGCATAACGTGCGTGGCACGCTGTCGATGGCGCGCACTTCCGATCCGGATTCGGCCACCAGCCAGTTCTTCATCAACGTCAAGGACAACGACTTCCTCGATCCGGGCCGTGATGCCGGTTATGCCGTATTCGCCAAGGTGGTCAAGGGCATGGATGTAGTGGACATCATCGTCAACTCCCAAACCACCACCAAGCAAGGCATGCAGAATGTGCCTATCGACCCGGTGCTCATCAAGTCCGCCAAGCGCATCGACTGAGACTAAGCTGGACAAGGATGTCCGAGCCGTTGCCGGTGTTTGCCGGCAACGCTCAAACCGTTAAAAGGAGAGCCCGTTCGCGGGCGAACAACCGATGCTTTATCGCCGCTTCGAAAAACTGATCGATGTTTTCCGTGAAGCACCGACGGCGTCTCCGCCGGACCGGGTCTTCCCTTTCTACACCTATTACCTCAAGCAGGTCTGGCCGAGCTTCGCCGCCCTGTTGATCGTCGGCCTGATTGGCGCATTGATCGAGGTGGCGCTGTTCAGCTACCTGAGCCGCATCATCGACCTGGCCCAAGGCACGCCGAACGCCAATCTGTTCCGCGAGCACGCCCTCGAGCTGACCTGGATGGTGGTGGTCGCGCTGGTGCTGCGCCCTATTTTCGTGGGCTTGCATGACCTGCTGGTGCACCAGACCCTGAGTCCCAGCATGACCAGCATGATCCGCTGGCAGAACCACAGCTACGTGCTCAAGCAGAGCCTGAATTTCTTCCAGAACGACTTCGCCGGGCGCATCGCCCAACGCATTATGCAAACCGGCAACTCACTGCGCGATTCCGCCGTGCAAGCCGTGGATGCATTGTGGCATGTGCTGATCTACGCCATCAGTTCGCTGGTGCTGTTCGCCGAAGCCGACTGGCGCCTGATGATTCCGCTGCTGACGTGGATCTTCGCCTTCATCGGCGCCCTCTATCACTTCGTGCCACGGGTCAAGGATCGCTCGGTGGTGGCGTCTGATGCGCGCTCCAAACTCATGGGGCGGATTGTCGACGGCTACACCAACATCACCACCCTGAAGCTGTTCGCCCACACCAACTTCGAACAGCAATACGCCCGCGAAGCGATCAAGGAGCAAACCGAAAAGGCGCAACTGGCTGGCCGCGTGGTCACCAGCATGGACGTGGTCATCACCAGCTTGAACGGCTTGCTGATCGTCTGCACCACCGGCCTGGCCCTGTGGTTGTGGACGCAGTCGCTGATCAGCGTGGGGGCGATTGCCCTGGCCACCGGCCTGGTGATCCGTATCGTCAACATGTCCGGCTGGATCATGTGGGTGGTGACCGGCATCTTCGAAAACATCGGGATGGTGCAGGACGGTCTGCAGACCATCTCGCAACCGGTCACCGTCACCGACCGCGACCAGGCCAAGCCTTTGGCGGTGGCCCGTGGCGAAGTGCGCTTCGAACAGGTGGACTTCCACTACGGCAAGCAGAGCGGGATCATCGGCGACCTCAACCTGACCATCAAGGCTGGTGAAAAAATCGGCCTGATCGGCCCGTCCGGTGCTGGTAAATCGACCTTGGTGAACCTGCTGCTGCGCCTGTACGACGTCGAAGGCGGACGCATCCTGATCGACGGCCAGAACATCGCCCACGTCAGCCAGGAAAGCCTGCGCGAACGCATCGGCATGATCACCCAGGACACGTCGCTGCTGCACCGATCGATCCGTGACAACCTGCTGTACGGCAAACCCGACGCCTCCGACGCGCAACTCTGGGAAGCGGTGCACAAGGCCCGGGCTGACGGTTTCATTCCTTCACTCTCGGACGCCGAAGGCCGCACCGGTTTCGATGCCCACGTCGGTGAACGCGGAGTGAAACTCTCCGGCGGCCAGCGCCAGCGCATCGCCATTGCCCGTGTGCTGCTCAAGGACGCGCCGATCCTGATCATGGACGAGGCCACATCGGCACTGGATTCGGAAGTCGAAGCGGCGATCCAGGAAAGCCTCGAAACCCTGATGCAGGGCAAGACCGTGATCGCCATCGCTCACCGGCTCTCGACCATCGCCCGGATGGACCGGCTGGTGGTGCTGGAAAACGGCAACATCGCCGAAACCGGAACCCACGCCGAACTGCTGGCCCACGGCGGTTTGTATGCACGGTTGTGGCAACACCAGACCGGTGGATTTGTCGGGATCGATTGATCCTGAAGATGGCCACCGAACCTGTGTAGGAGCGAGCTTGCTCGCGATGAACTGGAGAACGCCGCGGGCTGTCAGGCTCCCAGCATTATCGTTGACGACCATCGCGAGCAAGCTCGCTCCTACAGCCGAAAAATTTTAGATAACCGCCAGAGCCCGCCAACAACGGGGCCTGGCGGTTTTTTATGCCTGCTGGAATTCTGAAAAAACCGTGCTGTACTCACTTCAACCTTCTGGAGGTGGTTCTGCAGTCCATCGGCTGGATGCACAAGGCAGCATAATCTCGAAAAGGCACTCTCTCATGTCTCTGTTAAAACGTTCGGCTACTGAGTTGGTAGGTACGTTCTGGCTGGTGTTGGGTGGTTGCGGCAGTGCGGTATTGGCGGCGGCGTTTCCGCAGGTGGGAATCGGCCTGCTCGGGGTGTCCTTTGCGTTTGGCCTGACAGTGCTGACCATGGCTTTCGCCATCGGCCATATTTCCGGCTGTCATCTCAACCCTGCGGTGTCCCTCGGCTTGGTGGTGGGTGGGCGGTTTCCGGCCAATGAGTTGCCGGCCTACATCATTGCCCAGGTCATTGGCGGCGTGATTGCAGCCGCCCTGCTGTACTTCATTGCCAGCGGCAAACCCGGTTTCGAACTGGCGGGAGGCCTGGCGTCCAACGGTTACGGCGAACACTCGCCTGGCGGCTATTCGATGGCGGCAGGGTTCGTCTGTGAACTGGTGATGACCGCGATGTTCATCCTGATCATCCTCGGCGCCACCGATAAACGTGCACCGGCCGGACTGGCACCGATTGCCATCGGCCTGGGGCTGACGCTCATCCACCTGATCTCGATCCCGGTCACCAACACCTCGGTCAACCCGGCGCGCAGCACTGGCCCGGCGCTGATCGTCGGCGGCTGGGCGATTCAACAACTGTGGATGTTCTGGGTCGCGCCGCTACTCGGTGCAGTCGTCGGCGGCGTGCTGTATCGCTGGCTGGGCAAGGAAGACAACTGACACGCCATAAGGTGAAGATCAGCCTTGTCGATAAGGCAAGGCTGACTTCGCATCCTCTGCATAAGCCATCACCCCCAGCCGCTCCTGCTCCAGAAAGTCTTTCACCGCCGCTTTCAACCCCGGATGCCGCAGGTAGTGCCAGGAATGCGTAATGACTGGCTCGAATCCACGAATCAGTTTGTGCTCGCCCTGGGCCCCGGCATCGAAACGCTGGAAACCGTTGGCAATGGCATAGTCCATACCCTGGTAGAAACAGGTCTCGAAATGCAGGCGATCGAACTCCGACAGGCATCCCCAGTAACGCCCATAAAAGCTGTCGCCCCCCACCAGGCTGAACGCCATCGCCACCGGCCGTGAACCCTGTTTGGCCAGCACCACGCGAATCGACTCCGGCATGCGTTCGGCCAACAGGCTGAAAAACGCCCGCGTCAGATACGGCGCTTGCCGGCGCACCGCGTACGTATTGGCGTAGCAGGCATAGACGAAATCCCATTGCGCCTGACTCAGCTCCCGCCCCTCCAGCCATTCGAACTCAAAGCCCTGCCCTGTCACCTGCTCACGCTCCTTACGCATCTGTTTGCGCTTGCGCGAACTCAGCACGTCGAGGAAGTCCTGGAAATCCCGGTAACCGCGATTCTGCCAGTGGTATTGACAGCCAACGCGCTGCAACCAGCCGGGCTGCTCGCTCAGCGCCGCGTCGGTGAACGGATCGGTGAAGTTGATGTGGGCGCTGGAGAGTTGTTCTATCTCAAGGTAGCCCGGCAGGCTGTTCAATAATTCGAAGCCGTCTTCTACCGTGGCCGCCAACAGCCGCGGCCCGCTGACAGGGCTGAACGGCACCGCGGTCAACAGTTTGGGATAGTAATCGATGCCGGCGCGGGCACAGGCATCGGCCCAGGCGTGATCGAACACGTACTCGCCGTAGGAGTGCCACTTGCGATAACTGGGCAGCGCGGAAATCAGGCGCTCACCTTCAACGTGCAGCAAATGCTCGGGCTGCCAACCGGAATGGGGGCCGACGCTGCCGCTGTCTTCCAGTGCGCTCAAGAAAGCGTGACGCAGAAAAGGCTGACTTTCCGGAACCAGGGCGTCCCAGGTCTGCGGGGCGATTTCTGACAGTCTTTGCAGGCGTTGCAACGGCATCACCGTCCTCACTCTTCATGGCGTGAAAGCCCCGCGAGTATCGCCTATCGCTGCGCAATGCACACGGGCAAAACGACGACAGTGCTCTAACTCAATAGTTCACGGCGACTTTGTATCGTCACCGACATGACATCACATTGCCACCGCTCTGTCATAAACCATCGCGATACTGGCGCCTGTTTTTAGAGCGCCGGGTTATACCCGGCCACTGTTTTCCGCCCCTTACGGTCGGTGTGTCCCGGATGGCTCTGTCATCCCCTCTCATCTTCGGAGATTGATATGCGTCTTGCTTCCACGAAAACTGCGGCGGCCTTGTGCGGCGGCCTGTTGCTGGCCATGAGTGTTCCGGCCAGTGCCGCAGTCGACGCCAAACTGCTCGACATGCTCAAGGCTAACGGCTCGATTACCAACGCGCAGTACAGCGAACTGCAAGCCGAGCTGGCCAGGGATCAGAAAGACCAGCAGATCGCCCGTCAGGCTCAGCAAGAGACTAACGAGCAAATCGCGGCCACCGCGAAGAAAACCGACGCACTGAGCACCTTCGACCAGAAGCTGGCGTGGGCCGCCAAGACCCAGTTCAAGGGTGACGTACGTTTCCGTGAAGAAACCGTGCACAACGATGGCGTGCCAAACAACAAGGACCAGGACCGTCAGCGCATTCGTGCCCGCCTGGGTGCCTACAGCGAAATCAACCCGCAAGTCGACACCGGTATCCGCATCGCCACCGGCAGCAACGACGACGCTCGCTCGACCAACCAGGACCTGAACAACTACTTCGACAAGAAGCAGATCTGGCTGGACCAGGGTTACATCGACTACCACCCTGACGCGATCAAGAACCTGCACCTGGTTGGCGGCAAGATGCCACAACAATGGGTGAGCATGGGCGACATCATCTGGGACAGCGACATCAACCCTGAAGGTCTGGCCGTCACCTACAAATACCCGCTGAGCGGCAGCACCGAGCTGTTCGGTAGCGCCGGCCACTACACCCTCAAGGACAACGTCGACGGTGAAGGCGTGCAGTTCAAGCACGACCTGCGTCTGTACGCTGGCCAGTTGGGCGCACGCTTCGCCATCACCGACAGCATGAAAATGACGTTGGGCGGCAGTATCTACTCCTACGACAACGACAAGAACAGTGCCTGCCCTACCTCCGGCACCGTCACCGCTCCATGCGCACTGGCCGTCAACGGCAACAGCCCGAACGAAACCTTCAAACTGTACGAAGGTTTTGGTCAGCTGGACTTCACCAACCTGCCAGTACCGCTGTCGCTGTATGGTCAGTACGTCAACAACAAAGATGCCAGCAACGACCAGGACACTGGCTGGCTGGCCGGTGTGAAGTCCAAGGTCTACGGCTTCAACCTGGACTACAACTACCGCGACGTGCAGCGTAACGCTGTGGTGGGTGCCTTCACCGACTCCGACTTCGCCAACGGCTTCACCGGTTCGCGCGGCAGCAAGCTGAAAGTGAGCTACGACCTGGACAAGAACTTCGCCCTGGGCGCGACCTACTTCATGGCGACCTCGGACCAGACCAACGCCAACATCAAGAAAACCGATTCGGACATCAACACCCTGCAACTGGATGCCGAAGCGAAGTTCTGATTCACCCCGCTACACGACTCGGGCAAGGAAGCCCGGGACGCCTTTACAGCCTGTCATTGTTATCTCGGTCCCCATCATCCTCCGATATAACAACGCCAGGCTGTTTCTGTTTTCTCGTTGTACTTGCGCAAAAAAAATCGCAGCCATTGGCTGCGATTTTTTTTACCGCGAACAATTTCAGCGCTTGCGCAGCAACACGCTACCAATCGAATAACCGGCGCCGAACGAACTGAGCACGGCCAGCGAGCCGGCGGGCAGATCGTCCTGGTTCTTGTGGAACGCAATCACGGAACCGGCGGAACTGGTGTTGGCGTAGGTGTCGAGAATCACCGGGGCTTCCTGTTCGGTGGCATCGCGGCCCAGCAGTTTCTTGACGATCAGGTGGTTCATGCTGAGGTTGGCCTGGTGCAGCCAGAAGCGCTTCACGTCGCTGACGTTGAGCTGGTTTTCCTGCAGATGCTCACCGATCAGTTCGGCCACCATCGGGCAGACTTCCTTGAACACCTTGCGGCCTTCCTGCACGAACAGTTTGTCCCTGGCGCCGACACCCTCTTCCGCCGCGCGGTTGAGGAAGCCGAAGTTGTTGCGGATGTTATTGGAGAACTTGGTCAGTAGCTTGGTGCTGACGATGTCGAACTGGTATTTGGACGTCGCCAGGTCCGCACGTTCGATGATCACCGCGGTGGCGGCATCGCCGAAGATGAAGTGGCTGTCGCGGTCACGGAAGTTCAGGTGGCCGGTGCAGACTTCCGGGTTGACCATCAGGATCGCCCGGGCCTGGCCCAGTTGCACGCTGTTGGCGGCGGTCTGGATACCGAAGGTCGCCGAAGAGCACGCCACGTTCATGTCGAAACCGAACCCCTGGATGCCCAGCGCTTCCTGGACTTCGATGGCAATGGCCGGGTAGGCACGTTGCAGATTGGAGCAGGCGACGATCACGCCGTCGATGTCCGCCGCGGTCTTGCCGGCGCGCTGCAAGGCTTGTTCGGCCGCACCAATGGCCATCTGGCAAAGCACCGACCACTCGTCATTGGAACGCTCCGGCAGGCGTGGGGCCATGCGTTGCGGGTCGAGGATGCCGTCCTTGTCCATGACAAAGCGGCTCTTGATGCCGGAGGCTTTTTCGATGAATGCGGCGCTGGATTCGGTCAACGCTTCCACTTCACCGCGCGCGATGGCATCGGCGTTGTCGGCGTTGAATTGCGCGACGTAGGTATTGAAAGACTGGACCAGCTCTTCGTTGGAAATGCTGTTGGCCGGGGTGTACAGGCCGGTGCCACTGATGACGACTTTATGCATGGTCGTGTCTCTAATCTGTTCAGGCAGAAAGCATTGGCACCGTCGTACCAATACACAAAGGGTCTATTCCCATCCGGGGGACGCAAACCTGGAATCGCTTTATTCCTGCTCGCAACCGGGTCGAAGGCTCTGGGTCGCGAAACCGGCGTTTATGGTCGCGAAGTTTGCCATAAACCTTGGGTTTTCGCCCCTTTTGCGAGAGCGACGCCGCACTTGTAGGAGCGAGCTCGCTCGCGATGGATTAAAGAACGCCGCGGGGTGTCAGACACCCAGCGTTATCGTTGACGACCATCGCGAGCGCGCTCGCTCCTACAGGGGTGTGTCAGGCCTCTACCTGGCTCCACTGCTTGTTCAGCCGCTTGTCGGAGATCGGCACCTTGGTTCCCAGTTGCTGGGCAAACAGCGAAACCCGGTATTCCTCCAGCCACCAGCGATACAACTCCAGCTGCGGATCGCGCTTGCCTTCCTGGGCGTGTTTGCTGGCGCGGGTCTGGTATTGCGTCCACAGGCCGCTCAATTCGCCGCTCCAGACCCGGTCGCGCTGCACCTGGGCACCGATTTTTTCGAAGCGTTGCTCGATGGCCCTGAGGTAACGCGGCAACTCCTTGAGCCACTGCATCGGCGTTTCCCGGACAAACCCCGGATAGACCAGGTGGCTGAGCTGTTGCTTGATGTCGTTCAGAGCCACGGCTTGCGCCAGATCGATCTTGCCCTTGAAGCGCTTTTGCAAGCCGTGCCAGAGCTTGAGGATTTCCAGGGTCAGCTTCGCCACGCGCTCGGCGTGCTCGGTCCAGGCGCCACGCTTGCGTTCAGCCAGGGACGCCAGACCCGCACCGTCACGAGGCAGCGGGTGTTCGCCCTCAAGAATGCAGCTGTCGAGGCTGGCCAGCAGAATGTCTTCCACCAACGCATCGACACGCCCCATATCGCGATACAACAGACCCAATTCGGTCAGGCCCGGCAACTTGCCACGCAGGAACTTCGCCGATTCGGCCAGTTGCTGCATCAGCAGGCGCTGCAGCGCACGGCGATGCTGGAACTCGGCTTCGGCCGGCGTCGAGAAACGTCCTTCCTTGACCGTGCCCGCCTCTTCCACCAGTGCCGGATACACCGTCATCGACAGCCCGGCGATCTTCTGCTGGGTTTTCTCGGCGACGGCGGCAAATACTTTCGGCTCGACGGGCTGCTGGCTTTTCGCGGATTGCGGGACGGCCAGCGCAGCCTGGCTGGCTTCGGCGAAACGCGCAGTCAGCTCGGCCAGATCGCGACCTTCACCGAGGAACTTGCCCTGGCCGTCGACGATTTCCAGGTTCATCCGCAGATGGCTTTCGACCTGCTGCGCCGCCTCGGTCCAGGCTTCATCGCTGACCCGCGCACCGGTCATGCGCAAAAGCTCGCGCCCCAGGGCCTGGGGCAGCGAACCCTCGGCAAAGCTCATGCGCTGCAAGGCCGCCTTGACGAAGTCCGGCACCGGTACGAAGTTCTTGCGCAAGGCCTTGGGCAAGTTGCGCACCAGCGCAATGCACTTGGCTTCGATGACACCCGGCACCAGCCATTCCAGGCGTTCCGGTGGCAGCATCGGCAACAGCGGTGCCGGCACGCGCAGGGTCACGCCGTCCCGTGGATGGTTGGGTTCGAAGTGGTAGCCGAGCGCCAGTTCCAGGTCGCCGATGTGCAGCGTATCCGGATAGTGCTGGGCAGTGACTTCACTGGCTTCGCGGGCCAGCACGTCCTCTTCGCGCATGATCAGCAACTGTGGGTCTTTCTGGCTGTTGATCCGATACCAGCTGTCGAAGGTCGCCGTCTGATGGATCTCCGCCGGCAGTCGCGCGTCGTAGAAGGCGAACAGGGTTTCTTCGTCGGCGAGGATGTCGCGACGACGGGCCTTGGCTTCCAGTTCGTCGAGTTGTTCCAGCAACTGTTTGTTGGCGGTCAGGCACTTGGCCTTCGACTGGATCTCGCCGCGCACCAGTGCTTCGCGGATAAACAATTCGCGAGACACCACCGGGTCCACCGGGCCGTAATGCACCGGCCGACGGCCGACCACGATCAACCCGAACAGGGTGATCTGCTCGAACGCCACGACCTGGCCGCGCTTCTTCTCCCAGTGGGGTTCGAAGTGGTTTTTCTTGATCAGGTGCCCGGCCAGCGGCTCGATCCAGTCGGCATCGATCTTCGCCACCATGCGCGCGTAGAGCTTGGTGGTCTCCACCAGTTCGGCAGTCATCAGCCACTGCGGACGCTTTTTACCGATACCCGACGACGGATGAATCCAGAACCGCCGCTGGCGTGCACCGAGGTAATCACCCTCTTCGGTTTTCTGGCCGATCTGGCTCAGCAACCCCACCAGCACCGCTTTGTGCAATTTCGGATAGTCCGCCGGCTCTTTATTGAGGCTCAACTGCATGTCGCGGCAGATCAGGCTCAGCTGACGATGGGAGTCGCGCCATTCACGCAGGCGCAGGTAATTCAGGAAGTTCTTGCGACACCAGTTGCGCAACGGGCTGGCGCTCAGTGCCTGGCGCTGCTCCTCGAAACCGCGCCACAGATTGACCAGCCCGGCGAAGTCCGAGTCGGCGTCTTTCCATTGGGCGTGGGCCTGATCCGCCGCTTGCTGACGCTCCGGCGGACGCTCGCGCGGGTCCTGGATCGACATGGCGCTGGCGACGATCAGCACTTCCTGCAAGCTGCCGAGCTTCGCCGCTTCGAGCAACATGCGCCCCATGCGCGGGTCCACCGGCAGCCGCGCCAGTTGACGACCGAGTGGCGTCAATTGGCTGTTGCGGTCCACCGCCGAGAGTTCCTGCAGCAGGTTGTAACCGTCGCTGATGGCCTTGCCATCCGGCGGCTCGATGAACGGGAACGCGCTGACCTCGCCGAGACGCAGATGCAACATCTGCAAAATGACCGCTGCGAGGTTGGTCCGCAGGATTTCCGGATCGGTGAACTCCGGGCGACCGAGGAAATCCTCTTCGCTGTACAGGCGCACGCAAATGCCCGGCTCGACCCGTCCGCAACGGCCCTTGCGCTGGTTGGCACTGGCCTGGGAAATGGCCTCGATCGGCAGACGCTGAACCTTGGCCCGGTAGCTGTAACGGCTGATGCGCGCGGTGCCGCTGTCGATCACATAACGGATGCCCGGCACGGTCAGCGAGGTTTCCGCGACGTTGGTCGCCAAGACTACGCGACGGCCTGGGTGCGACTGGAAAATTCGCTGCTGCTCGGCCGGTGACAGGCGCGCGTACAACGGCAGGATTTCGGTGTGCTTGAGCTGGGCCTTGCGCAACATGTCGGCGGCGTCGCGAATCTCGCGCTCCCCCGGCAGGAACACCAGCACGTCACCGGGGCTGCGGCGCTCGCTGCGCTCATGGGCGGCAATTTCGTCGAGAGTGGCGAGGATCGCCTGGTCCACGGTCAAGTCGTCCTCGACGCGGTTGCCCTCTTCGTCCTGCTCCAGGGTCAGCGGGCGATACCAGGTGTCCACCGGGAAAGTACGGCCGGACACTTCGACAATCGGCGCATCGTCGAAGTGCTTGGAGAAGCGCTCCAGGTCGATGGTCGCCGAGGTGATGATGACCTTCAGGTCCGGGCGACGCGGCAGCAGGGTTTTCAGGTAGCCGAGCAGGAAGTCAATGTTGAGGCTGCGTTCGTGGGCTTCGTCGACGATGATCGTGTCGTAGCGTTCCAGATAGCGGTCGTTCTGGGTTTCCGCCAGCAGGATGCCATCGGTCATCAGCTTGATCAGGGTGTTGGAGTCGCTCTGATCCTCGAAACGCACCTGATAGCCGACCAGCGCGCCCAGCGGCGTGCCGAGCTCTTCAGCCACCCGGCTGGCGACGCTGCGCGCAGCAATTCGGCGCGGCTGGGTGTGCCCGATCAGGCCGTGCTGGCCGCGACCGATTTCCAGGCAGATCTTCGGCAACTGGGTGGTTTTACCCGAACCGGTTTCGCCGGCGATGATCAGCACCTGGTGCTGTTCCAGCGCTTTCTTGATTTCGTCGCGCTTGGCGGCGATCGGCAGGCTGTCGTCGTAACGAATCACCGGCAGGCTGGCCTTGCGCGCCAGCACCTGATCACAGGACGCCTGCGTGCGAGTCACCCATTGGGCCAGCTTGGCCTCGTCGGGTTTCTTGCGCAGCTCAAGCAACTGCCGCCGCAGCCGGTGGCGGTCGGCGAGCATGGCGTGATCGAGGTTTTTCAGCAGTTTGTCGATGGAGGGCGATTCGTCGGTCATCGGGTACGCAATTCGGTCGTCTAGTGGCGCAGAAGGCAGATTGTCGCAGATTTAAAGGACAAGCGAGATCCCTTGTAGGAGCGAGCTTGCTCCGGGCGGCGTTCCGACGATGAACTCAAGAACGCCACGGGGTGTCAGGTTTCCCGCGTCACCGTTAACGACCATCGTCGGAACGCCGCCCGGAGCAAGCTCGCTCCTACAGGGGATGCGTACCGGCGCTACTCTTAATCCAGGCCCTTGCGCCGATACGGGAACACATCAATCACCTTCCCCGCCCGAATCGCTTCTTGCAGGCTCTTCCAGTAATCGGCGTTGTACAACTCGCCATGCAGTTGGTCGAACAACCGGCGCTGCCCGGAATCGGCAAACAGGAACGGCGGAAACTCTTCCGGGAACACGTCCAGCGGCCCGATCGAATACCAGGGTTCGGAAGCCATTTCGTCCTCCGGGGTGCGTGGTTGCGGGATGTGCCGGAAGTTGGCCTCGGTAAGGAAGCAAATCTCGTCATAGTCGTAGAACACCACCCGGCCATGACGGGTGACGCCGAAGTTCTTCAACAGCATGTCGCCGGGAAAGATATTGGCCGCCGCCAGTTGCTTGATCGCCAGCCCGTAGTCTTCCAGGGCCTCGCGCACCTGCGCCTCGTTGGCGTTTTCCAGGTAGAGGTTCAGCGGGGTCATGCGTCGCTCGGTCCAGCAGTGACGGATCAGCACCGTGTCGTCTTCCACCGACACCGTGGACGGCGCGACTTCCAGCAACTCCTCCAGACACGCCGGGTCGAACTTGCTCAACGGGAAACGAAAGTCGGCGAACTCCTGGGTATCGGCCATGCGCCCGACCCGGTCGACGCTCTTCACCAGACGGTACTTTTCGATCACCGTGGCGCGGTCGACGTTTTTCGACGGCGAGAAACGGTCCTTGATGATTTTGAACACGGTGTTGAAACCCGGCAGGGTGAACACGCTCATGACCATGCCGCGCACACCGGGGGCCATGATGAACTGGTCGTCGGTATTGGCCAGGTGATTGATCAGGGCCCGGTAGAACTCCGATTTGCCGTGCTTGTAGAAGCCAATCGAGGTGTACAGCTCGGCAATGTGCTTGCCCGGCAGGATACGCCGCAGGAAGCCGATAAACTCCGCCGGCACCGGCACATCCACCATGAAATACGAGCGGGTGAAGGAGAAAATGATCGACACGTCCGCCTCGTCGGTGATAAGCGCATCGATCTGGATGCCGCGCCCTTCGAGGTGCAGCAATGGAATTGCCAGCGGCCATTGCTCGTCGGCGGTGTAGATGCGCCCCACCAGGTACGCGCCTTTATTGCGGTACAGCACCGAGGAAAACAGCTCGACGCTCAACTCCGGGTCCTTGCACACCCAATCCGGCAGGTTCTCGCGCAGTTGCGCTTCGAGGCGGCGCAGGTCCCCGGGCAGGTCGGCGTATTCTTCGCTGAAGCGGTAGTCGTCAAAAATGCTGGCGAGCATTGCCGACAATTGGCCTTGCGGCTTGTAGGTGCGGGTTTGCGCAGCCCGGGCGCGACGCAGGCTCGGCCGGGTGGTGTGGATGAACATGCAGCCGTCGCTGATCAGGTCATGGCTGAACAGCCCGCAGAAGATCGAGTTGTACCAGGTCTCGGACAGCTCATCGTCGAAACGCAGGTCGATCAGGCTGATGTAGGCGCTTTTGACCAGCGGCCAGCAGCTGACGTCCAGCGTGTCGGCGTCAAACGCGGTGCGCAGCCGCTCCACCGTTTCACCGACTTTGTCTTCGTACAGATTGATTCGTGCCGCCGACGCCGATTGCGTCTCTTGCCACAGGGCCTGCTCGAAACGGGCCCGGGCGCCGTCGGTGATCTGGCGAAAATGCTCGCGGTAATCGTCAAAGCCATCGAGGATCAAGCGGGCGATGTCGGCGGCTGGCCATTGCTGCGGCATGTTGAGACCTCTGCGGGAATTCGGAAGGCTTGAGCTTAGCCAGTGAACCGGGTGCAGGAGAAGCGTAATTTTCCGGCCGCCGCGTCATCGACGCCCTGAAGAGTTCAACGTCCGGTTTTCGGTTGCCATCGATCTCACACTCAGCAACACTTTCGCCCCTCCCTCAAGGAAGGAACGCACTGTGAACCCCGTCGATATTTTCCGTTTACTGTCCCTGGCGGCCATTTGGGGTGCGAGTTTTCTGTTCATGCGCATCATCGCCCCGGTGATCGGCTCCCTGCCTACTGCGTTTTTCCGCGTGTCGATTGCCGCGGTCGGGCTGTTGGTGATTCTTGGCCTGATGCGCACCAGCTGGGATTTCAAAGGCAAACTCAAGACCGTGATGCTGCTCGGGGTGATCAACTCCGGCATCCCGGCGACCCTGTACTCCGTTGCCGCCCAAGTACTGCCCGCCGGTTATTCGTCGATTTTCAACGCCACCACGCCGCTGATGGGCGTGCTGATCGGCGGCCTGTTTTTCCATGAAAAGCTCACCGCCGCCAAGCTCGGCGGAGTTTTTCTCGGGCTGTTCGGGGTCGGCGTGCTGACCCGCGCGGGCCCGGTGGCGTTCGATATCGGGTTGTTGATGGGCGCCGTAGCCTGCCTGCTCGCCACCACGTGCTACGGTTTTGCCGGTTTCCTGGCCCGGCGCTGGCTCGATCAGGCCGGTGGTCTCGACAGCCGTTTGTCGGCACTGGGCAGCATGCTTGGCGCGACGCTGTTCCTGCTGCCGCTGTTCGGTTACAGCGTGATCAGCCAGCCACCGGCGAGCTGGGGCGGTTGGAGCGTGTGGCTGTCGTTGCTGGGCTTGGGTCTGGGCTGCACGGCGTTTGCCTACATTATTTACTTCCGGCTGCTGAGCTCGATTGGTCCGGTGAAATCGATGACCACGACCTTCCTGATTCCGCTGTTCGGGGTGTTGTGGGGGGCGATGTTTCTCGACGAGCCGCTGTCGATGGCGCATATCTATGGCGGGGTGTTGATTGCGCTGGCGTTGTGGTTGGTGTTGAAGCCGGCTGCCGTGAAACCGGGTTTGGTGACTGACCGATAGTTTTATAGTGCTGCTTATGACGCCTTCGCGAGCAAGCCCGCTCCCACAGTGATTCGAGTCGTACACAAATTTTGTGTTCAGCACTTGAACCTGTGGGAGCGGGCTTGCTCGCGAAGACGGCCGATCAGACGCCAAAAATCACAAAGTTTGTCCGCAATTAAGCGGTTTTACGGAAGACGAATACCAGACCGACGATGATCAACAGCATGCCGAACAGGCTCAACATCGCCAGGCGATTGCCAAAGATCAGATAGTCCATCACTGCCGTTACCGCCGGCACCAGGTAAAACAGGCTGGTGACGTTCACCAGATTGCCTCGAGCGATCAAGCGGTACAGCAACAACGTCGCCAGCACCGACACCACCAGCCCCATCCACAGCACCGGCAGGATGAAACCGCTGCCGTGTTCGAAGTGAAACGGCTGGAAGGGTACGAAGACCCCGCATAACAACAGCCCCGCGAGGTATTGCACCGGCAGCGTGCCGAGGGGATTGTCGGTGATGCGTTTCTGCATGATCGAACCGAACGTCATGCTCGCCAGCGCGAGCAAACCGAAAAGCATCCCGGCTAGCGACATCCCGGCCAGTCCGATGCCCTGATAAACCACCATGATCAACCCGCTCAGCCCCAGGGCCAGACCGAACATCCGGCTCCAGGAGCGCTGACGCTCCATCAGCACCACGGTGAGGATCGGCTGCACGCCCATGATGGTCGCCATCACCCCGGGCGTGACCTTGAGGTCGAGGGCCAGCAGATAGAAAATCTGATAAGCCCCCAGCAACACCACGCCCGTGGCCATCGCATACATCATCGGTTTGCCGCCCTTGGGCAGCTTCAGCTTGAGCAACGGCACCAGCAACACCAGGCCGCAGAGCGCAATGACGAAACGGAACATCAGGAAGGCGAAGGGCGACGCGTGGGCCAGGCCCCATTTGGAGAAAATCGCCCCGCTGCTCCACAGCAGAACGAACAGGCTCGTGGACGCCGCCGCGAGCGCGGACTTTTTCGAAAGGACAAGCATGAATACCACCTGTAGTCAGGCAAAAAGCCAACTCAGCCGAAGCTGAAATTCAGTCGTTTTTTTCAGGCAGGCAGGGGACCAGCAGAAAGCAGCTGATCAGCCCGAAATGCCAACGCCTGGCGGCGAGACCACCGCGCACACTGGCGTGCGACTGACAGGAGGGGGGTAATGACTGATCTGCCCGGGCTGCTGATTCCCGCACGGCACGACGCCAGCGTTGACCGCTGAATCGACTACCGCGTTGATGAGGGATGCAGGCATTGGGCTGATCTTTGCTCGAGGGATAAAAACGTGAGTCCGAACTCACCGTGCGCCGACTATAACCAGCGTTCGACATGGATTGCAACGACTTGGCCAACAGGCCAGTAACGACAGTCGGCTCAGAGTCCGCATTGTGCAGCTTTTTTTTGGGGGGGCTCTGGATTCCGTGAAGAATCATAAAAAAACCGCTCACTACGAGCGGTTTTTTTTGTTTCCAGGAGCGCCTGTCAGCCAAACAGCCAATACCCCAACAACGTCAGCACCGCCACCGCCAGTACCGGGCGTAGTACACGGTAGGCCTTGGGATTGCGCCGCTTCCATTGCTTGACCACACCACTGAATTTGTCGCTGGAGTTCTTGCTCCAGGCATAGGCCTGGTTGATCCCGCCCACACGCTCGTCGTCCAGGTTCTGAGGAGCGGTGGCGCGACCCAGCCAGGCGCTGATACTGCGATTGATGCGGGTCATGAAGCGATTGCTCAGTGGACGCTCGATATCGCAGAACAGGATGACCCGGGTCTTTTCCGTTTCATTCTTGACCCAGTGCACGTAGGTCTCGTCGAACATCACGTCCTCGCCATCGCGCCAGGCGTAAACCTGACCGTCGACAAAGATGCGGCAATCATCGGAATTGGGGGTGGACAGGCCCAAGTGATAACGCAGGGAACCGGCAAACGGATCGCGATGCGGGTTGAGATGGCTGCCGCCCGGCAGCAGCGCGAACATGGCGCCTTTGACGTTGGGAATGCTGCTGACCAATTCCACGGTTCTCGGGCACAAGGCTGCGGCCGAAGGCAGCGGTTTGTCGTACCACTTGAGATAAAACCGCTTCCAGCCCTTCTTGAAGAACGAGCCGAAACCGGCGTCGTTGTTCTTTGCCGCCGCACGGATATACCCCTCGTCGAACAAGTGCATCGCTTCGTCGCGAATCACCTCCCAGTTGTCCCTGAGCACATCCAGTTCCGGGAACTTGCTGCGATCCAGATACGGTTTCGAAGGCACACCGGAAAACAGGTACATCAAGGCGTTATAGGGAGCGAACAGCGCCGAATGGTTCACGAACTGGCGCAAAACCGGCAGACGCGCCTTGCCGCGTAAATGCACATAGAGGGTGCTGCCGAGAAACAGCAGCAACAACGAGGCCTTCGCGGCAAACGATAAGGTCATCAACAACTCCTTTGAAGATAAGCGACACGTGCGCCACGTCCATTGTCCGACATGGCTGCTGGCATGATAAACACTACCGACCCGATGAAAAACCTGCACTTTTCAACATTCAATGTTAATGAATGTGCAACAAAGCATTTCTTAACATAAAACGCCTGAACGCGGGCTGATGCAGATCAGCAATGTTCAGCACTTACTGCTGATTCTCCTGTTCGGTGAACAGATCACTGAACAGCATGCTCGACAGGTAACGCTCACCGGAGTCCGGCAGGATCACGACAATGGTCTTGCCCTGCATTTCCGGGGTTTCCGCCAATCTTACGGCCACTGCCATGGCGGCGCCGCAAGAAATCCCGGACAAAATCCCTTCTTCCTGCATCAAGCGCAAGGCCATGGCCTTGGACTCTTCGTCGCTGACCAGCTCCACCCGATCGACCATCGACAAATCGAGGTTCTTCGGCACAAAACCGGCACCGATGCCCTGGATCTTGTGCGGGCTCGGCTTGATTTCTTCACCGGCCAGGGCCTGGGTGATCACCGGCGACACCGCCGGCTCCACTGCCACCGAGAGTATCGGTTTGCCCTGGGTATTCTTGATATACCGTGAAACTCCAGTGATGGTTCCACCGGTTCCGACGCCTGCCACCAGCACGTCGACCGCACCGTCGGTATCGTTCCAGATTTCCGGGCCGGTGGTCTTTTCGTGGATGGCCGGGTTGGCCGGGTTGTCGAACTGAGCCGGCATGAAGTACTTCGACGGGTCGCCGGCAACAATTTCACCGGCTTTCTCGATGGCCCCCTTCATGCCTTTGGCCGGCTCGGTCAACACCAGTTCGGCCCCCAGTGCCTTGAGCACCTTGCGGCGCTCGATACTCATGGACGCCGGCATGGTCAGCATCAGTTTGTAGCCACGGGCGGCAGCCACGAAGGCCAGGCCGATACCGGTATTGCCGGAGGTAGGTTCGACGATGGTCATGCCCGGCTTGAGTTTGCCACTGCTCTCGGCATCCCAGATCATGTTCGCGCCGATCCGGCACTTGACCGAGTAACCGGGGTTGCGCCCTTCGATCTTGGCCAGGATGGTCACACCACGCGGCGCAATGCGATTGATCTGCACCAGCGGCGTGTTGCCGATGGAGTGGGCGTTGTCAGCGAAAATGCGGCTCATGGCTGGGTCCTTAACGACAGCATTGAAATAGGGCATCAAGGTAAGCCTCTTGCCAGCAGGCGTCCAGTCAGGTCGGACGTCCGCTTATCAGTGCGGTCTATGGCTTTGGATCGAAGCCGGATGCAGGCTAATTTTTGCGCGTGACGATGTACCGGCCAGCGCCTTCTGCCGCACGGGGCGAATTCGCTTGCAGTTGCAGGAAATCCCAGCCCAGGCAGGCCAAGGCTAACGATCGCGGCACCTTTTCGCGACCACTGCTGTATCGGGTGATGCTGCGGGTACTGACCCCCAGTGCTTCAGCCGCCTGATGAAGCGGTAACCCGGTGCGAGCACGCCAATCAATAAAGATCCGGGTGTTTTCGTCGACGGCATTTTGTGCCAAGACATCCAGGTAGAGAGTGTCCGCGCCAATCTGGATATCAAGCTCAGGCCATTCGACACTCCAGCCATCGTCACCCAGCGCAGCATGATCAAAGGCGACTCCCTGCAAAGGTTGGAGGCCTGGATAGGCATGCAGGTCGCAGCTCAAATCGAGCATCAGCTGCTGACCATTGATAAACGTCAGCGCCAAACGATAATCCGACAGCGCTTGCACTGCCGATAGCCGTGGTCGTTTCATGGGTAGCATCGTTTCCAATCCTCCAGCAATTGAGTCTGGTGGGCTCTGACCCAGTCCAGAGCTTCCCTGAGAATCAGTGGCGGCGCCTTGCCCACCATCACTTCGGCAGTTTCCAGGCTCAGCATGACGTCCAGCCCGCCACCCGTCAGATGAACGTGTGGCGGCGGATGATCCTTTTCACGCAACTGAATGCGATACGTATCTCGAAATCGGTATTTAGTAGACATGCCTGGCATGGTATCGCCAACTTGGCGATACCAACATACTGGCCAGCAGTCGAGACTGAGTCAAGATGTGACGCTCCATTCAGAGACTGAATAAGCCGTCTGCGTTCACAGTCGACCGGACACCGCGTTATAGTCGGGGCTGACTCTTTTATTGCGCCCCCGCCCTGCCGCGTTCAGGTCGGCGTTACCGTTCGAGGATTAGCAGATGAAGTTCGAAGGCACCCAGGCCTACGTCGCCACCGATGACCTGAAGCTGGCGGTCAACGCCGCCATCACCCTGGAGCGGCCGCTGCTGGTCAAGGGCGAACCGGGCACCGGCAAGACCATGCTCGCCGAGCAACTGGCCGAATCCTTTGGCGCCAGGCTGATCACCTGGCACATCAAGTCCACCACCAAGGCTCACCAGGGCCTGTACGAGTACGACGCGGTCAGCCGCCTGCGCGATTCGCAGCTGGGCACGGAAAAGGTCCACGACGTTCGAAACTACCTGAAAAAGGGCAAGCTCTGGGAAGCCTTCGAATCCGAAGAGCGGGTGATCCTGCTGATCGACGAAATCGACAAGGCCGACATCGAATTCCCCAACGACCTGCTGCAAGAACTCGACAAGATGGAGTTCTACGTCTACGAGATCGACGAGACCATCAAGGCGAAAAAACGCCCGATCATCATCATTACCTCCAACAACGAGAAAGAGCTGCCGGATGCGTTCCTGCGCCGCTGCTTCTTCCACTACATCGCGTTCCCGGATCGCACCACGATGCAGCGGATCGTCGACGTGCATTACCCGGACATCAAGAAAGACCTGGTCAGTGAAGCGCTGGACGTGTTCTTCGATGTGCGCAAGGTGCCGGGCCTGAAGAAAAAGCCTTCGACCTCCGAGCTGGTCGACTGGCTGAAACTGCTGATGGCCGACAACATCGGCGAAGCGGTGCTGCGCGAGCGCGATCCGACCAAGGCCATCCCGCCGCTGGCCGGTGCGCTGGTGAAAAACGAACAGGACGTGCAACTGCTGGAGCGTCTGGCGTTCATGAGCCGGCGCGGCACCCGCTAAGAGGCTGATGCCATGCTGCTCAACCTGTTCAATGAAATGCGCGCAGCCAAGGTACCGGTCTCGGTGCGCGAGCTGCTGGACCTGATCAATGCGCTGAAAAAGCGCGTGACCTTCGCCGATATGGACGAGTTCTATTACCTGTCCCGGACGATCCTGGTGAAGGACGAAAAGCATTTCGACAAGTTCGACCGGGCGTTCGGAGCCTACTTCAATGGCTTGGAAAAACTCG
This sequence comes from Pseudomonas sp. Pseusp16, assembly GCF_047324915.1. NCBI lineage: Bacteria > Pseudomonadati > Pseudomonadota > Gammaproteobacteria > Pseudomonadales > Pseudomonadaceae > Pseudomonas > Pseudomonas sp. Pseusp16. Next base: position 3,555,220 of record NZ_CP168522.1, read on the forward strand.
ACGACCACCTGCAAGCGCTGATTCCCGAAGACTGGTTGCGCAAGGAGTTCGAGCGCTCGCTGACCGATGAAGAGCGGGCGGCGATCCAGTCCCTCGGCGGCCTGGACAAGCTGATCGAAGAGTTCAAGAAACGCCTGGAAGAACAGAAGGAACGCCACGCCGGTGGCAACAAGTGGATCGGCACCGGTGGTACCAGCCCGTTCGGCTCCGGGGGGTTCAACCCGGAAGGCATTCGGGTCGGCGACGCCGGCAAGCGCCAGGGCAAGGCGGCCAAGGTCTGGGACCAGCGCGAATACAAGAACCTCGACGACTCAGTCGAGCTGGGCACCCGCAACATCAAGGTCGCCCTGCGCCGCCTGCGCAAGTTCGCCCGTCAGGGCGCGGCGGAAGAGCTGGACATCGATGGCACCATCGATCACACCGCCAAGGATGCGGGGTTGCTGAACATCCAGATGCGGCCGGAGCGGCGTAACACCGTCAAGCTGTTGCTGCTGTTCGACATCGGCGGCTCGATGGATGCCCACGTGAAGATTTGCGAGGAGTTGTTCTCGGCCTGCAAGACCGAGTTCAAGCATCTGGAGTACTTCTACTTCCACAACTTCATTTATGAATCGGTGTGGAAGAACAACATGCGCCGCACCTCCGAGCGCACGTCGACCATGGACCTGCTGCACAAGTACGGTGCCGACTACAAAGTGATCTTCATCGGCGACGCCGCCATGGCGCCCTACGAAATCACCCAGCCGGGCGGCAGCGTCGAGCACTGGAACGAAGAAGCCGGTTACGTGTGGATGCAGCGGTTCAAGGAGAAGTACAAGAAGCTCATCTGGATCAACCCGTATCCGAAGGACACCTGGGGCTACACCTCTTCGACCAATATCGTGCGGGACTTGATCGAGGACCAGATGTATCCGCTGACATTGCGCGGGCTTGAGGAAGGGATGCGGTTTCTTTCCAAATAATCTCTGCTGTCTGTTCAGACGCCTTCGCGAGCAAGCCCGCTCCCACATTGGATCTTTGTTGTACACAAGACTCCTGTGGGAGCGGGCTTGCTCCGGGCGGCGTTCCGACGAAGCTTTTAGCCGTTCAAAAAGCGCCGCAAATACTCGACCTGTTCGCGATGCGCCACTTCCTGCACCACCGGCCGCAACCGCACCCGCGCGCCCGGCAAACATTGCGCCAAGCGCGCCAGCGCCAGCGGCGTCAATGCTCCCAGACGCGGATAACCGCCAATGGTCTGCCGATCATTGAGCAGCACGATCGGCTGCCCGTCCGGCGGTACCTGCACCGCGCCCAACGGGATGCCTTCGGAAATCATCGGCTTGCCCTGGTACTGCAACGCCGGGCCCAACAGGCGAATGCCCATTCGGTCGGCACGGCTGTCGAGGCTCCACGCGCTGTTGAACGCATCGAACAGGCTCTGCCCGCTGAACTCGCCAATCTGTGCACCGAGGACCAGGTCCAACGGAGTATCAAGGTTCAGGTCCGGCCGCTGGTCTGCGGTCATTTCGCGCAGCAACATCACCGAATTGCCCGAGTAGCTCAAACACGCACCTTTACCCAGCGCATGACCCATTCCGTCCAGGCCGCCAAGCTCCTCACGGACTACCGTCGCGATGCTGCCCAGTACTTTCGGTGCATCAAACCCACCCGGCGCCGCCAGATAGGCTCGGGCGCCGAGCAACGGTTGAGTGAATTGCAGACGCTGACCTTTATGCAGCCTGAAACTGCGCCACGGTGCCAGCGCCTCGCCGTCCACCTGCGCGCCAAGATCCGCTCCGGCCAAGGCCAGCACGCATTCTTCCTCGGCAACGACGGTAAACCCGCCGAGGGTGATTTCGATCACCGGCGCATCCAGTCCGTTGCCCAACAGCCAGTTGGCCCAGGACATCGAACGCCAATCGGCCGCGCCACCCTGGGTCACGCCCAGATGCCGCACGCCGAATCGACCAGCGTCTTGCAACAGGCACAGCGGCGTACTTGTTTCAATCGTCAGACGGCTCATGCCTGCGCCTCCAATGGCGTGTCGTCACCGCCCAGGTTAATGAACTCGGCATGGCCGACTGCTTCGAACCGGACGGTGTCGCCGGGTTGCATCAGGCTGTAGCCGTCGCGGTTGCGATCGAACAATCTGGCCGGCGTGCGGCCAATCAGATTCCAGCCGCCTGGCGACACCACCGGGTAAGCCGCCGTTTGCCGTTCGGCGATGCCGACACTTCCGGCGGCGACTTTCTTGCGTGGCGTGCTCAGACGCGGCGCAGCGAGCACCTCTTCCACCAGCCCCATGAAGGCGAAGCCCGGCGCAAAACCCAGGGCGAACACCTGATATTCGTGCTCGCTGTGACGACGGATCACCTCCTCCACCGCCAATCCGCTGCGTTGCGCCAACAGGCTCAACTCCGGTCCGACGCTCAAGTCATACCACACCGGCAACACATGACAGGTACCGCGAGTACGCGCATTGGGCGACAGATCGATCAGCGCCATGGCAATCAACTCCCGGGCCTGGGCAGGACTCAGTGCGGTCAAGTCGTAATGCACCATCAGTGTGGTGTAGGACGGCACCAGGTCGATCAGATGCGCACCGAATGCCGTACGCAGACTTTCACTGGCCGCCAGCATCCACGGCATGTTGGCTTCGGCAATTTCATCGAACAGGCGCACCATCAGGCAATCCAGCGCCACCACCTCCACCCGCAGCTTCATGACGCACTCTGCCGGTTCAAGGCTTCACGGATGCGTTGCACGGCAGCGACCGAACTGGCGTTGTCGCCGTGCACGCAAAGGGTGTTGGCCTGCAAAAGCAGGGCGCTGCCATCGCTGGCGGTGAGCTGATCGCCACGGGCAATGGTCAGCGCCTGCTCGATAATCTTTTCCGGGTCGTGATGCACCGCTCCCGGCAGTTGGCGCGAGACCAGCCTGCCCGCGCTGTCGTAAGCCCGATCGGCGAAGGCCTCGAACCACAGCGTGATGCCGTATTCATCGCCCACTTGTTGGGCGGCGCTGTTGTCTTTGGTCGCCATCAACATCAATGGCAGATTGCGGTCGTAGGACGCCACCGCTTGCAAGACGGCGCGCAACTGCACCGGGTTGGCCATCATGTCGTTGTACATCGCGCCATGGGGTTTGACATAACTGACCCGGCCGCCCTGGGCCCGGCAGATGCCGTCGAGGGCGCCGATCTGGTAATGCAGAATGTCTTGAAGTTCCTGGGTGGCATACGCCATGGAGCGGCGGCCAAACCCCACCAGATCCTGATAGGCCGGATGCGCGCCAACTTGCACACCGTGGCTGAGGGCCAGGCTGACGGTCTTGCGCATGACGCTCGGGTCGCCGGCGTGAAAACCGCAGGCGATGTTGGCGCAATCGATGAAGGGCATGATTTCTGCGTCCAGACCCATGGTCCAGCTGCCGAAACTCTCGCCGATGTCGCAGTTCAATAGCAGGCGGCTCACGCTGAACACTCCTGTAGGCTTTATTCTTTTTTGCTGCGGGACATATCTATAAGACACGCCCGCAGGTTATCAGTTACTGAGCGTCGAGTTGCTTGCCACGGGTTTCCGGCAGGCTCAAGGCCGCGAGGATCACCACGCCATAGGAAACCGCCGCAAAGGCACCGATGCCCACGCTCAGCGGCACAGTCTGGCTGAGCAAGCCGATCAGCAGCGGGAACAACGCCGCCAGCGCGCGGCCGATGTTGTAGCAAAAACCCTGGCCGGAACCACGAATGCGTGTAGGGAACAACTCGGTCAGGAATGCGCCCATGCCACTGAAAATCCCCGAGGCGAAGAAACCCAGCGGAAAGCCCAGCCACAACATCACGCCGTTGCTGACCGGAAGTTGCGTGTACAGCAACACAATGGTGAACGAGCCGACGGCGAACAGGATGAAGTTCTTTTTGCGTCCCAGAATGTCGGTCAAATAGGCGCTGATGACATAACCGACGTAGGACCCGACAATCACCATCGCCAGATAACCGCTGGTATTGAGTACGCTCAAACCGCGTTCATTCTTCAGGAAAGTCGGCAACCAGGAAGTGATGGCGTAGTAGCCACCCAGCGCACCAGTGGTCAGCAACGAAGCGCGAATCGTGGTGAACAGCATGCCGGGGGCGAAGATCTCGTAGAACTTCGACGGGTTGCTCGGTTCCTGTCTGGCCTTGGCTTCACGATAGATTTCCGGGTCCTTGACCAGACGGCGGACGAATATCACGAAGATTGCCGGCACGATGCCGAGGATGAACAGCGCACGCCAGGCGTCTTCCGGTGGTAATACCGAGAACAGCAGCGCATACAGAATCGCGGTAAGCCCCCAACCCAGCGCCCAGCCGGACTGCACCATGCCAACGGCCTTGCCACGGTCCTTGGCACGAATGACTTCACCGATCAGCACCGCCCCGGCCGTCCACTCGCCACCGAAACCGAAGCCCATCAGGGTTCGTGCGATCAGCAGTTGCTCGTAGCTCTGGGCAAAGCCGCAGAGAAAGGTGAAGAACGCAAACCACAACACCGTCAGTTGCAGCGTGCGTACACGACCGATGCGGTCGGACAGAATCCCTGCCACCCAACCACCGATGGCCGAAGCGATCAGCGTACTGGTATGAATCAGCCCGGCTTGACCGGTGGTGATGCCCCACATGGCAATCAGGGTCGGCACCACGAAGCTGAGCATCTGCGTGTCCATGCCGTCCAGGCCATAGCCGATCTTGCAGCTCCAGAAGGTGCGGCGTTCCTGCTGATTGATGTTGCGATACCAGTCGAAAGGTCCCGGGCGGGCCGAGGCTTTCGGAATGGCGGTGGTGTCGGGCGCACTCATGGCAAATCTCCGCGCTGATTTTATTGGTATTGTTCTGAGCCCCGACGACGCCTATCGTTGGGAACCGGATGCGTCGATTCTTGGATGCGCGCCCCTGCTGCGTCCAACTAATAAAAACCCGCCCTAGACATAAGAAATCCTTATCCCATGAACCTGAAGTTTCTCGAGACCTTTGTCTGGGTCGCCCGACTCAAGAGTTTCCGCCTGACCGCCGACAAGCTCTTCACCACTCAGGCCTCGATCTCCAGCCGCATCGCCGTGCTTGAAGGTGAGCTCGGGGTAAAACTATTTCTGCGGGACTCGCGCGGCGTGAGCCTGACGCCCGAAGGTCTCAAAGTGCTTGATTACGCCGAGCAGATGATGGACACCATGCAGGCGCTCAAGCAGTCGATCGAGACCCGTTCGAGCAAGGCCGGACGGGTGCGCATCGGCGTGATGGACACGGTGATCCATACCTGGCTCAGCCCGTTGGTGGCGCAGATGACCGATCACTACCCGCTGGTGGAAATCGAGCTGGTGGCCGATACCTCGCTCAACCTCTGCGATCAGCTGCAAAAAGGCTTTCTCGATGTGATCCTGCAAACCGACCTGCTGCGCCATGAAAGCGTGCGCAGCCTGGAACTGGCCAGCCACCCCATGGGCTGGATCGTCGCCAGCAATTCCCTGTACAACCGCGAGTATTCAGGCGTCGCCGATCTGGCGAACGAGCGAATCATCACCTACTCGAAAAACTCCCATCCGCATCAGGAAGTGCTCGCCCTGATGCAGGCCAATGGCGTGATGGCGCCACGGTTGAACTGCGTGAATTCGGTGTCGGCGATTACCCGTTTGTTGCGCGACGGTTTCGGCATCGGCGCATTGCCACCGGTGCTGGTGGCCGAGGAACTGGAGCGAGGGGAATTGACCTTGCTGGACATTGAGCAACGCCCGCCCAACCTGCAAGTGGTGGTGTCATGGCGGGTCGGCGCAGAGTGGGTCGAAGAGATCGTGACGTTGTGTCAGCACGTAGTGGAGCACTATGCGCAGAAGGTGGGCGAGCACTACATGGTCTTGAGCAAACCCCTGGCCAGCCTCTGAAAAGGCCCCTCACTGCACAAGTAGCAATCACTATCATTTGCATTAATATTTTGAAAATGTATTCTCTGCGCGCATTCAGCTAAACCACTGTCCAGAAGGAATCGGACTTGATGCGCGCTTACACGCAAAAACAGCAGCAATTGCTCTCGCACTGGAGCGAAGCCCTCGGCACTCCTGCCTTCCAGTCCCACCGCATCACCCTCGACCCTTTGAGCAATGCCCTGGAGCCCGCCGCCCAGCGCTGCTTCCAACGCCTGATCCGGCTTACACCTTGCGTCTCATCGAGGGCGTTGCCTGGCTCTGCCCCCTGACGCTGGCAGCCACGGCACGGGCTAACGAATAGTTGGGTTTTCTCATCAGCCGGTTGCTCTGGGCATCTGGCAAGGCGCACTGCTCCCTGTCGCTTACGCACTGGCCGCCGCCGGGATCCGCCGGGTGCGCTCGTTCACCACCACACCCCGCCCGGCAATCGTATCTACCCACACTTATCACGACTAAAAAAAAGACCAACTCATGACCCGAACCAAACTTTCCTTGCTGATTCCGCTGCTCGGCTCCGTCAGCGTCCAGGCCTGGGCCGAGGACACCGACCAGCAGCCCGGAACATTGAACATGCAAGCCACCGTCGTTTCCGCGACTCGTAGCGAAGCGACCATTGCCTCGATCCCAGGTTCGGTCCAGGTGATCGACGAACAACAGATCCGCCAACAGAGTGGCGCGGGACGTCGGGTCTCCGACATCCTGGGACAACTGGTTCCTGGCCTGGCGCCGTCCAGCGGCGGGATGAGCAACTTCGGCCAGACCCTGCGCGGGCGCAACATGCTGGTGTTGATCGACGGCGTGTCGCAGAACGCCACGCGTGACAACTTCCGCCAGCTCAACAGCATCGCACCGGCCAGTATCGAACGCATCGAGGTGGTTTCCGGCGCCAGCAGCATTTATGGTGCCGGTGCTTCGGGCGGCATCATCAACATCATCACCAAGCGCAATCAGGGTCAGGACCTTGCCTACAGCAGCAAACTGGGCCTGACCAGCGGCAACAACCTCAACAGCAAGGGTTTCGCCTACGAGGCCTTTCAGAGTGCGACCGGGCGCAAGGATGCCCTGGACTGGTACGTGTCCGCCGACCTGACCCAGCGCAACGATCAGTTCGACGGCAATGGCAATCGCATCCCTCAGGACACCTCCCAGGGCAGCAACATGGACACCGAAACCTATGACCTGCAAGGTCGTTTCGGTTACGAACTGGATGCCGACAAAAAACTCAGCCTGTCGCTGCAGGACTACAAGGACCAGCAGGACACCGGCTACACAAAAGACCCGAAAAACCTGCAACAGGCCGTGGCGGTCAAGGGACTGAAACTCGACGACCAGCCCTACACCCATAACCAGGCGGCCAACCTCAACTACACCGATAACGACTTCTACGGCCAGGGCCTGCAACTGGAAAGCTACTGGCGCCGGGCCGACGCGCTGTTCTTCCCGGACCTTTCGCGGGGCAAGGCCGGGATCGCCGACAACAACAGCGTGCAGGATGTCTATGGGTTGCGTGCGGCCATCGACACGCCGTTGCCGGCCATCGGCAGTGCCACAGGCAACCTGGTCTGGGGCGCCGACTATGATCACGAACGCTCCCGCCAACGCGGTGACCAATACACCCTCAAAGGGCTGACCTACACCAAGACCGGCACCACTTACGAGATGGGCCCGGATATCGAGACCACCACCAAGGCGCTGTTCGGGCAGATGTCCTGGGACATCGCAGACTGGACCTTGCGTGGCGGCGTGCGCCGTGAATGGATCGAAAGCGAGGTCTCCGACAGCATCGCTTACGGTCAGATCGTGCAGACCGGCGTACGCGCCATCCTGCCCGGGGACACCCTCAAATACGACGCGACGCTCTATAACCTGGGCGCGGTCTATCACCTGAGTGAACATCAGGACGTCTTCGCCAATTACAGCCAGGGCTTTTCGCTGCCGGACATCCAGCGCTTCTTGCGTGACGTGAGCAGCACCTTCGACATCCAGAGCCTCAACGCCCAGGCCATCAAGGTCGACAGCTACGAGCTGGGCTGGCGCGGTGACTGGGACAAATGGCAGGCCGACGTCACCGTCTATGAAAACACCTCGGACGTGACCCAGTTCTACGATGCCAATAGCCGTGTCTTGCGTCTGATCAATCAGAAGGAGCGGGTTCGCGGCATCGAAAACAGCCTGACCTACCGCGCGACCGATCACTGGTCGGTGGGTGGCACCTATGCCTGGGCCAAGGGCGAGACCCAGCAGAACGGGAAATGGATCGATCTGCCGGCGACACGCATTTCACCGGCCAAAACCACGCTGTTCGTCGGCTACACCGAAGACGACTACAGCCTGCGCCTGCAAGGCATGCACCTGGCCAGTTACGACGCTGCCGCCAAGGACAACAACGGGCGTGACATTGAAGGCTATACGCTGGTGGACCTGCTCGGCTCCGTGTACTTGCCTGTCGGTCGCCTGGAAGGCGGGGTGTACAACCTGACCAACCGAACGTACGTCAACCTGTTCGCCCAGGCCAACGCCAAAGCGCCATTCCCCAACGCCGAAGGCCGTACCTTGAGCCTGACCTATTCGATAGATTGGTAATCAAGCAAGGAGCCGGCTTGCCGGCTCCTTGACGTTCGACGGTGTTACAACCCCCGCAAATCCCGCTCTTCGATCGGCCGACTCTGACGCAGACGCTTGCCGCCCAGCACCACCCAGTCAATCAGGCGGAACAGGCACTCCAGGCCAAACGACAGCAGCAAGGCGCCGCTCATGCCCCAAGCCATCGCTTCGGGCGTCAACAGGATCTGGTAGCTGTAGCCATTCCAGGTTTCCTTGCGGATGTCCGGATCAGCGGCCAGCACCACTTGCAGGAAGCGGATGTACCACGGTCCTTGCATCGCCTGGAATTGCTTGTCCAGCGCCAGTTGGCGGGTCAGCAGGTTGCTCAGGCTGTCGGCGTCGCTGCGAAAGATCGGGTCTTCGCTGGCACGGTAATGGGCCACCAGGGCCTGCATGTCACCTTTGAAGAACTGATTGGCGGTGCTCTGAAAGCCGCTCAATCCGGCTTGCGCCTCGATCAGATGGGCTTCGACCCGCTTGGCGTAATCGCTGATGAAGCCCGGCACCTGGACACCGATCAACAGGCCCGCCGCAAACAACACCAGCCGTAGATAACTGAGCAACATGCAAGGAGTCCTTATTCGGTCGTGCCCTGACTGACGCATTCGCCGCGTCGCCACAGGCTCCATTGACCCGGTTCGTAACGGGTCCAGGTTTCGTTTTCGGTCAGGGGTTCGGTGGCGATGACGGTGACCACATCGTTAGGCGTGGTTTCGGCCTGAAAGTCGACGATCACGTCGACATCTTTCAAGCGTGCCGGGCCAAACGGTGCACGACGGGTGATCTGCGCCAATTTGGTCGAGCAATAGCAGAACAGCCAGTCGCCGTCGCTGAGCAGACAGTTGAACACACCTTTGCTGCGGTACTCGGCGCAGGCGGCGACCAGGTCCGGCAACAGTGCTTCGACCTCGACCGGCTCGGGGAATGCCCCACGCACGCGGTTGAGCAAATCGCAGAACGCCGCTTCACTGTCGGTGTCACCCACGGGGCGATAGAAACTGGCCGCGGGCTGAAAGTCCGCCAACTGGCCGTTATGGGCGAAACACCAGTTGCGTCCCCACAACTCACGGACGAACGGATGTGTGTTGGACAGGCAGACCTTGCCGACGTTGGCCTGGCGGATGTGCCCGATCACCACTTCGCTCTTGATCGGATAACGCTGCACCAGGTTCGCGACTTCCGACTCGCAGCTTGCCGCCGGGTCCTGGAACAACCGCAGCCCACGGCCTTCATAGAAGGCAATGCCCCAACCATCGCGGTGTGGGCCGGTGCGTCCGCCGCGCTGCATCAGCCCGGTAAAGCTGAACACGATATCGGTCGGGACATTGGCACTCATGCCCAATAACTCACACATGCTCGGACTCTCGCTCAATCGCAGGGGCAAGGTTACAAACGGGGTTCGACTCGCATCCGCTGAGGATTGCTCGGCACGGGTGGACGACCGTAACGATCATCGCCGGCACCGCCGAACGGTTGATCATGCTCAGGCTCGTCGGCACGGACGGCGGCTTTGGTGGCAGCCTCGCGCTCCTTGCGGGCATTGGAGGCACGTTCGATGGGGAAACGGATCGCCACCAGCACCAGATAGAGGCCGAACGCGATCATGCCGTACATGAACAGATCGGAAATCGCCCGCCAGGCGTTATTGCCGACCTTGAACAGCAGGTCGAGCGCAGTAATGGCGACGGCCGGTGCGATTTTATCCTTGACCGGATCGATGATGGTCGGGCTGAACAGCAACACTGCCATCGCCAGCCGCAGCGGCTCACGCAGCCAACGCCACATCCAGCGGGTCAAGCGCATCCACACCAACAGGCAGCCCAAAGCGGCAAAGGCGTAGAGGCCCCAAGCGATCAGATAGTCGTTCTCGGTCATGGTGTCCATGGCAAGGCAGGCAAAGAGGCGCTTATGATAACGGCTTTTCGCCCATCAGGCTGCATCAATGCCTGACAGTTAAGCGCGGCCCTGTGGGAGCGGGCTTGCTCGCGAATGCGGCTTATCATTCAACAATGATATTGACTGACCCGACGCCTTCGCGAGCAAGCCTGCTCCCACAGGTTGCCAAGCCCCTATTCCGTACACTGCTCGAGAGCCCTTCATGCCCCTATCCGCCAACACTTGCGACGCTCCGATTGCCCACAAGGCTGATGGCTCCGACCCGTATGCCTGGCTGCAAGAGCGCGACACCGATGCAGTGCTCGACTACCTGAAAGCCGAAAACCGCTATCAGGAAGCGCAGACCGCCGACCAGGCCGGGCTGCGCGAAACCCTGTTCGAGGAGATCAAGGGGCGGATTCTCGAGACCGATTTGTCCCTGCCCTCGCCATGGGGACCGTATCTGTACTACACCCGCACCATGGCGGGCGATGAATACGCCCGGCACTACCGCTGCCCGCGTCCGGCCGATGACAGCCTGACCCTCGACGAAAGCCGCGAACAACTGCTGCTGGACCCGAACGAACTGGCCAACGGCGGCTTCTTTTCCCTGGGGGCGTTCAGCATCAGCCCGGATCATCAGCGCCTGGCCTACAGCGTCGACTCCAGTGGCGACGAAATTTACACGCTGTTCGTGAAGGAACTGTCCGACGGCCGCGTCAGCGAGCTGGAATTCCAGGACTGTGACGGCAGCATGACCTGGGCCAACGACAGCCTGACGCTGTTCTTTGGCGAACTGGACGACACCCATCGCCCGCACAAGCTGTATCGCTATCGACTGGACGGCACGGCGGCCGAAGAAGTGTTCCATGAACCGGACGGTCGCTTCTTCATGCATTGCTACCGCTCAAGCTCCGAGCAGCAATTGCTGCTGTCCGTGGGCAGCAAGACCACCAGCGAAGTCTGGGTCCTCGATGCCGCCCAGCCCCAGCAGGCGTTCACCTGCCTGGCACCACGGGTCGAGGATCATGAGTACGACGTCGACCACGGTGCACTCGACGGTCAATCGACCTGGTTCATTCGCAGCAACCGTGACGGTATCAATTTCGCCTTGTACACGGCCGTCGATACCGGCGCCGCGCCGACCGTAGCCAATTGGCAGAACCTGATCCCCCACAGCGACACGGTGATGATCGACGGCATCAGCCTGAACACCGGGGCCATGACCCTGAGCCTGCGGGTCGGCGGCTTGCCGGTCATCGAGGTTCATCCGCAAGGCCTGGCGCCTTATCGCGTGCAACTGCCGGATGCGGCCTATAGCCTGCATGTGCAAAACAGCCTGGAATTCGAAAGCCAGCGGATTCGCCTGCGCTACGAAGCGTTGAACCGTCCGGCGCAAATCCGCCAACTGGACCTGGCTTCCGGCGAGCAGAAAGTTCTCAAGCAAACCCCGGTGCTCGGCCCGTTCGATGCCGACGACTACGTCAGCCAGCGTCTGTGGGCCACCGCCCCGGACGGTACGCAAGTGCCCATCAGCCTGGTGATCAAGCGCACAGACCTGGGCAAACCCGTGCCGCTGTACCTCTACGGCTATGGCGCCTATGGCGAAAGCCTCGACCCATGGTTTTCCCATGCGCGCCTGAGCCTGCTGGATCGCGGCATGGCGTTCGCCATTGCCCACGTGCGTGGCGGTGGCGAACTGGGGGAAGCCTGGTATCGCGCCGGCAAGCAGGAGCACAAGCACAACACCTTCAGTGACTTTATCGCCTGCGCCGAGCACCTGATCGCCCAAGGCTTTACCACTGCAGCGCAGTTGGCGATCAGCGGCGGCAGCGCCGGTGGCTTGCTGATCGGCGCAGTGCTCAATCAACGGCCGGAGCTGTTTGGCGCCGCCATCGCCGAAGTGCCGTTCGTCGACGTACTCAACACCATGCTCGACCCTGACCTGCCATTGACCGTTACGGAATACGACGAATGGGGCAACCCTGAAGAGCCGGACGTCCATGACCGGATCAAGGCCTATGCCCCTTACGAAAACGTCACCGCACAAGCTTATCCGGCGACCCTGGTGATCGCCGGTTACAACGACAGCCGTGTGCAGTATTGGGAAGCCGCCAAGTGGGTGGCGAAACTGCGCGCGACCAAAACCGACAGCCATCCACTACTGCTCAAGACAGAACTGGGTGCCGGGCATGGCGGGATGAGCGGTCGATATCAGGGATTGCGTGACGTAGCACTCGAATATGCATTTTTGTTCAAGGTTTTGGGCATTGCCTGAGGAACCTGGCGCGGTGTGCCGGTCTTAATTGCGTACACCGGCGGCCGATATAACACAAAACCCATGTGGGAGCGGGCTTGCTCGCGAAGGCGGTGTGTCAGTCAACATCTCTGCTGAATGTTACTGCCCCTTCGCGAGCAAGTCGGATCGCCGCACCGCCGCTCCCACAGGGGATTTGCGGTGACTTCAAATTCGAGCCAGTAACAGACACAACAATAAAGACCGTGACGACATGTCTGAACCAACTTTTCTGAACAACGAAATTCGCGACTGGCTGATGGATTGCGGCCTGTTCAATCAACTGCTGCCGGCGGACCTTGCCGCGGCTTCGGGCTACTTCAGTATCAGCAGCATTGCCCAGGGCGAGGAGATCTTCCAGGAGGGCGATGCCGGCAGTTTCATGTGCATCATCCATACCGGTCAGGTGGCTGTGCAGAAAACCACCGCTGACGGGCAGCGAGTCACCATCGCCACGTTGCGCAGCGGCCGCTCGTTCGGCGAAATGGCCGTGCTCGACGGCGAACGGCGCTCGGCCAGTTGCGTGGCCGCAAGCAATTGCCAGTTGCTCAACCTGGGCAAGGACTCGCTGGAAAAAATGCTCAACGACGCACCGAAAATCGCCGCCAAGATCATCCGCGCCCTCGCCGTGTCCCTTTCCAAACGCCTGCGCATGGCCGACGGCCAACTGCTTTCGCAGCAGGTCTAGCCACCCGGCGACTTGATTTTCGGCGGATTGGGCTCCAGGCCCGGTATCGGCTGGTCCTTGGCCGGCGGGCTCGGCATTTCAATCGGCACCAACGGCGGACCGCTACTGCCAGGGCCGACTTTAGGCAAAGGCACCGGGCTGATTTGCGGGTACGGCGTGGGTGTCGCAGTGCCGGGTGAACCGGGTACCGGTGCGGGGCTTACGGGAATCGATTGCAACTGTTGAGCCTGCACTGCAGTTATCGAGAGCGCAGCCAGGGCAATGGCCGTTAGAATAGTGCGCTTCATCAATGGCTCCGTTGGCCTTGTCGTCATGAACAGGCTACTCCCAACTGCGTCTGTTTGCCCTCCCCTGTGCAGCCAATTTTCTTCAAGTGAGCCCCATGAAACGTTTCGTTCTGCTGGACACCACTCCCATTCCTGAAAACGGCGGTGCCCTGTGCCTGTTCGAATACGGCGAGGATTTCGTCATCAAGATCCAGGGTGGCGATGGCGGACAATTGATGAACACGCGCATGCATGGCTCCGAAGATGCCCTGGCCGAGATCCCGTGTCGCAAAGTCGCCGGTCGACCAAACTCACGGGTGCTCATCGGCGGCCTGGGCATGGGGTTCACCCTCGCTTCGGCGCTCAAGCACCTGGGCAAGACCGCTGAAGTGGTGGTCGCCGAACTGGTCCCCGGTGTCGTGGAGTGGAACCGTGGACCGCTGGGCGAGAAGGCTGGCAATCCGCTGCTCGACCCGCGGACGGTGATTCGCATGGAAGACGTGGCCAAAGTCCTGCAAGCCGAACCCCAGGGCTTCGATGCCATCATGCTCGACGTCGACAACGGCCCCGAAGGCCTGACCCAGAGAGCCAACAGCTGGCTGTACTCCGCCGGTGGCCTCAGTGCCTGCGCCAAGGCCCTGAGACCAAAAGGTGTACTGGCGGTCTGGTCGGCCAGCGCTGACCGGCAATTTTCCGACAAACTGAAGAAAGCCGGCTTCAAGGCTGACGAAGTGCAGGTCTTCGCCCATGGCAACAAGGGCACCCGCCACACCATCTGGATTGCCGAGAAGCTCAAGGGCTGAGCTAAACTTCGCTTAATACCGTCATTAGTCTTTCTGCAAAGGTGAACCCATGAGTTCGTCCACCCCGACCAACACGTCCAAGCTGGATCGCATCCTCGCCGACAACCAGCGCGACAAGGAAATGGGCTACCGCGACAAGGCCCTGAAGATGTACCCGCACGTCTGTGGCCGCTGCGCCCGTGAGTTCTCCGGCAAGCGCCTGAGCGAACTGACGGTGCACCATCGCGACCACAACCACGACAACAACCCGCAGGACGGCTCGAACTGGGAGTTGTTGTGCCTGTACTGCCACGATAACGAACACTCGCGGTATACCGACCAGCAGTATTTCGACGAAGGCTCCCTCAGCACGCCGAAAATCGCCAAGGCCACGCATAATCCATTTGCGGCGCTCGCCGGGTTGATGAAAAAGGAAGACTGAAACTCTTCAGCGCCTGAACTGGCCTCTTCGCGGGCAAGCCCGCTCCCACATTGATCCGCGTCCGTATGGGCTCCTCGGTCAACTGTGGGAGCGGGCTTGCTCGCGAAAACAATCGCCTCGACACCGCCAATCTCAAACCGAACACCCCCGCCCCAATCCCCGTATAATCGCGCTTTTTTCCCGAAAGGCACCCCGCTCGTGGCAGACAAACGGTACAGCTGCATTGGTTTGTATAACCCCAAATCACCGGAAAACGTAGGTTCGGTGATGCGAGCCGCTGGCTGTTATGGCGTGGCATCGGTGTTCTACACCGGCAAGCGCTATGAGCGCGCCGCCGACTTCGTCACCGATACCAAGCGCGTGCACTACGACATCCCGCTGATCGGCATCGACGACCTGAAGAAAATCCTGCCCCTCAATTGTGTGCCCGTCGCCGTGGAACTGGTCGAAGGCGCTCGCCCGTTGCCGGAATACACCCACCCGGATCGCGCGCTATACATCTTCGGCCCGGAAGACGGATCGCTGGACAAAGAGATTCGCGACTGGTGTGAAGACGTGGTCTACATTCCGACCACCGGTTGCATGAACCTGGCCGCCACGGTCAACGTCGTGCTCTACGACCGCATGGCCAAGGGGCTCAATACCCGCTCCGGGCCAAAATTCCGCTGAATCGCCGCACATCCGATTGAACGAGCTGCCTGCCCGGGCAGTCAGCTTGTCTATCGATCACTGAAGCCTGGAGACAGACCATGAGCGAACTCAAACCCGTCGAGCGTATCGAATCCACCCCGTTCCAGGGCCCCTCCGGGCAAAACGTGCAGGGCTGGGAACGCATCGGCTCCCTGGCCGGCGGCGTGGTGATGGTGGGCAAGGGCCTGCGTCGTGGCGGGATCTTTGGCCTGATCCAGGTGGCCATCGGCGGCGTCGCCCTGGCGCGCGGCGTTACCGGCCACAGTTCGGCGAAAAGCCTGCTGGAGAAAGGCCGCCAGGACATGAACAACGTGCGGGCGAAAATCCAGCGGGCGGGTGAAGAACTGAGCCAGTTGAAGGCCAATGCCGAGGCGGCGACCAAAACCGCCAACGTTACCGGCAAGCCGAAAGCCGGGGTTTGAATCCGGATTTGCGCTGAGGCAACCGGCCTCTTCGTCGGAACGCCGCCCGGAGCAAGCCCGCTCCCACAGGTTCAGCGCAATCCATGTGGGAGCGGGCTTGCTCGCGAATGGCGGTGTTACTGAATCAACTCGGTACTGAGCACTTTTGAAGAACCACCGATCACGCTCTCGCTGAGCTGAACAAACACCTTGGTATCGATATCCCCCTGCCGCATCGCCCCGCGCAACACATCGTCCAGCGAACGCTTGTTATGGGTTTTCAGGCGAATTTCGCGATCCAGCTCCTGCAGCAACACCACTGCCCTGGCCAGCTGCGCCGGGTTGATCCGCTCGCCGCGCAGCGTGGTGACTTTCTGGCTGATCATGACCAGCTTGCCGTGCAGACTCTCGTAGCGTTCATCGCTCATGCCGCCGGCCCGGCGTACCAGTTCTATAGCGTAATACTCGGCAAAGCCTTCACTGATCCAGTCGCTGCGCTGCGTGCCGTTGATCCGCCCGAACATCTGGGCCAACTCACGGACCAGGGCACTGCTGCCACTTTCGCTGACCAGCGGCAGGTGACTGTTGAGATAGATCGACTCGTGCGCCGACTGACTGCCGCGCCACATTGGATCATTGGCCCCGACGATCAGCAGTTTGCCAGGGTGACGCGGATACAGCGCCTGCACTTGCGGCCAGACGAAGGTCAGCAGCGTCAGTACATCCATACGGCGCATCCCCTGCCCCTGTGGCGAGGCGACGGTGACTTCCGTCTCGCCCAGACGCGTGCGGCGGCTGCCAAGCTGGCCGGCGAGCATCCAGCCCGTGGGCCGATCGAACAGTCGGGAGGGGTTATCGATACGGAATTTGTTCTGACCAATGCGCGGCCACGCGGTTTCAACGCTTTTCCAGCCACCGGGCAGCTCGAACTCAAGGCGTGAAACCAGTTCGATGCCATCCTGTTGATCGAGTTTGGCCGCCGGCACCAGATCTTCGCCGCGCATCAACGCCCAGTCTGGCGTCATGCGCGTGTCGAAGCTGCCGCTCTTGCGCCCGTGGCTGATATTCACGCGGTAGGTCAGGCTGGCCTTGTCAGCAGTCGGACGCCAGACTCCTCGCGCCGCTTTGCCGGGGGTCAGTTGCCATTGGCCGTCAGCCTTGAAATCGCTGTAGCGGCTGCCATCGCCGAGGTCAAAATCCAGGCTGCGCACCGCCGAACCCTGGGCGAGCGTCAGGCGCACTTCGGCCTGATCGCTCTGCGGCAACAGGTGCACGTGATAATCCAGATTGACCTTGTTCGCTGCCCATACGGGCGAACTCACGGTCAGTAATCCAATGAACCACGCCTGCCGCCATCCCACAGCCATACACACTCCTTCGTGAAACGTTAACCGTCAGGCTGTCAGCCGGCGCGGAAAATCAGGTGATCTTCCCAATCGTCTTCCGGCACGCTGCCTTCGGCGAGCATGCGCCCGGACTGGGAAATCCGCTCGTGATGTACGGCATCGCGATCACCGCACACCAGGTGATGCCACAACGGCAGGTCCTTGCCTTCACTGACCAGGCGATAGCCGCAGGTCGGCGGGAGCCATTTGAATTCGTCGGCCTTTCCCGGCGTGAGCTGGATACAGTCCGGCACAGAGTCACGACGGTTAGGATAGTCCGTGCACTGGCAGGTTTTCAGGTCCAGCAATTTGCAGGCGATGCGCGTGTAATAAACGCTGTTGTCGTCTTCGTCTTCAAGCTTTTGCAGGCAGCACAATCCACAGCCGTCGCACAGCGACTCCCATTCCTCCTGATCGAGTTGATCGAGGGTTTTGCGTATCCAGAACGGTTCTACTTTGGCGGCCATGGTTCGAGCATCGACATCAGGTGGTGAAAAGGCCGCCAGTCTAGTGCCCGAAGCCCCTTGGGCCAAGCATTGGCGACTGTCGGTAGAACGGGCTTGTCAGTTTTCGCGCTGCCAAGTAGGGTTTTGCGTCGCTCCCACTTTCAAACGTAGCAAGGAATCTCTTGATGAGTGCCAACCCACGCGTTGCCGATTACGCCATTCACCCTCAGTTCACCGATCGCTGGTCGCCCCGTGCCTTCACTGGCGAAACGATTCCGGAGGAAACCCTGCTGAGCTTCTTCGAAGCCGCCCGCTGGGCACCCTCGGCCTACAACTCGCAGCCGTGGCGCTTCCTCTACGCACGTCGCGACACGCCGAACTGGGAGCGTTACCTGGGCCTGCTGAACGAGTTCAACCGCAGCTGGGCGCAACACGCTTCGGCCCTGGTGATCGTGATTTCGAAAACCACCTTCGCCGTGCCTGGCGCCACCGAAGAAACCCCGGCCCTGTGGCACACCTTCGACACCGGTTCCGCCTGGGGCCACCTGGCCTTGCAAGCGAGCCTGAGCGGCTGGCACACCCACGGGATGGCCGGTTTCGACCAGGAACTGACCCGCAAGGAGCTGAACATTCCTGAAGGCTACGCCCTGCACGCCGCCGTCGCGGTGGGCAAGCTGGGGGACAAGGCAAGCCTGGCGGACTACCTGCAAGCCCGTGAAGAACCCAGCCCGCGTCGTCCATTGAGCGAGTTGGCGGCTGAAGGCGACTTCACCCTCTAAGCCACACTGCAAAACCAATGTGGGAGCGGGCTTGCTCGCGAAAAGGCCGTGTCAGACAAAGATATGTTGAATGACACAACGCTTTCGCGAGCAAGCCCGCTCCCACATTTTTGATTGCGGCGAATCAATACCCGCGATCGAAATCCACTTCCCCGCGCAACGCCTCTCCCGCCTGATACGCCCGCAGGTTTTCGACAAACAGCTTCACCATCATCGACGGCGAAGTCGGTGCCGAACTGTGGCCGGTCAGCAGCAGGCCCCAGGCCGTCCAGAATGGATGACGCTGGGGCAATGGTTCCTGACGGCATACATCGATCACCGCACCCGCCAGATGCCCTTCCTTCAAGGCATCCACCAGTTCCGCATCGACCACCGCCACACCGCGCCCGGCATTGATGAACAACCCGGTCGGCTTGAATTGCCTGAACAGCGCCGCATCGTAGATATCGTGGGTGTCCGGCGTGTTCGGCAGCAGATTGACCACGTAATCGACCTCACCGACCAGCCGCGGCAGGTCCGCCAGTGAACCGACTTCGATAAACGGTGCCTGCTGACGCGCGCTGCTGGCAACGCCATACAACTCGACGCCAAACGGCACGAGGAACTGCGCGACACTTTGACCGATGTCACCCGTGCCGACGATCAACACCTTGCGCCCCGCCAGGCTCTGGCCATGGCGGCTGTCCCATTTGCGCTCGACCTGGCTGACCAGTCGCGCCAGCACTTCACGCTCGTGACCGAGCATATACGTGAGCACGTACTCGGCCATGACCTGGCCGAAGATGCCGACTGCACGGGTCAGCCGATAGTGCCGCGGCAAACCATCGGCCAGCAGCGGCGTAATGCCGGCCCAGGTCGATTGCAGCCATTGCGGCTGATGGCCCTGGCGTAACAGGGTCGCCAGTAAATCAGGCTGGCCGAGCCACACCGGACAATCGGCGGCCTGGCTGGCCAGTTCGGCGGAGTCACCGCTGGTCAGCACCTCCAGATCCGGTGCCGCCTCGCGCAACAGTCGGGCGTACACAGGGTGGTCGTGTTCAGCAATCAGGACGCGCATGCTTCAAACCTTTCAAAAACGGTGCAGACGGCCGCCGACAGAGCTGTGCTCCATCGATGCTGCCATCGCTAAAATCAATCAGTGTTTCATAACCACTCTGAACAGAGCCTGTCTGCCGCTCACACCGGATCGTTGCGACGCAACAACTCTTCCGGCAAGTGCTCGATGTACTCGTCTTCGGCAGGCGGCATTTGCAGGTGATAACCCTGTTTTTCGAGGTTTTCCAGTACGACCGCGATGTCCTCACGCGACAGCTTGCGCTCGGGGGTCAGCACCATGTCGAACGCGTGGATGGCCTTGCCGAAGGCTGCCATCAGGGCATCCGGCACGCGCTCCAGAGCATCGCTCTTGAGCACATACAGGTACATTTCGTTTTTCTTCGAGCTGCGGTAGATGGAGCAAATACGTTTCAAGGCTGTTCTCCGGCGGTGGCCAGGCTGTCGAGCAGCGCCTGGCCCATCAATTCGCGGCGCCAGCCACGCAGCGAATCAGGCAATTGGTAGGGACCATTGGGGAAGCCGCTCTTGAGCAGCGCTTCCAGGGTTTTCTTGCGCAGCATCAGTTCCGGCGCAATGCTCAGGCGCTCGGCTTCGGCCTGGCCGATGGCTTTGAGCTGCTTGAGTAGCACGGCAGCGTCAACCGGTAATGGCTCTGGCACGGCTGGCGGCCATTGATCAGGCGACACACTGCCAGAGCGCTTGATCAGATCAAGCAGAAACTGGCCGTCCTGACGCACGGTACGCGGGTGCATGTCTTCGATTTTCGCCAGGGCACCGAGGTTGTCCGGTTGCGTGCGAGCCAATGGCCACAGCGAATGCTCGCGGATAATCCGGTTGCGAGGCAGGTCACGGGCGCGAGCTTCCTTTTCGCGCCAGGCGCAGAGCTCACGCAAAACGGCGAGCTGGGCGCGGGACAGCTTCCAGGCCAGCTTGGCATCGCGATAGACCTCGTTAGGGTCGATCTCGCGGCGCAGGTTGGCCACCAGTTCGGCACCGTCTTCCAGGACCCAGACGTATTTGTCGTCAGACAGCTTTGGACGCAGCTTTACGAAGACTTCAGCCAAATGCACGGCGTCTTCGGCCGCATAGCTGATCTGGGTTTCGGAAAGCGGGCGTTGCAGCCAGTCGGAGCGGGTTTCACCCTTGGGCAGGTCGATGCCGAGCACTTCCTGCACCAGTCGCGAATAGCCCATGGAAAAACCGAGGTTCAGGTAAGCGGCAGCCAGCTGCGTATCGAACAGTGGCGCCGGCAGGCTGCCGGTCAGGCGTAGCAGGACTTCGAGGTCTTCGCTGCACGCGTGGACAACTTTGACCACGGCCGGGTTTTCCAGCAACGCGGCCAAGGGTTGCCAGTTGTCGATGGTCAGCGGATCAATCAGGTAGGCGCGTTCGCCATCACCGACCTGCAGCAGGCCGGCGATCGGGTAGAAGGTGTCGACCCGCATGAATTCGGTGTCGAGGGCAACGAATGGCAACTGCTGCCACTCGGCACACAACCGTCCGAGGCTATCGTTGTCGCGAATCCAGTGAATATCGATGGCCACACGGCTCTCCCTTGAAGAATGGCGCGCAGTATATATCGCCCCCGGCGATTTCCGCGCATCCACTGAACAAGAGCATTAGCGAAAATTACTGCGTGACATGAAGAATAGTCCGACAACGTCGGGCTAGCTGGTCTTACCCAGCACGTAGATCCGCATCCGCGCACAGCCGGGCAAAAAGTCCTGATGGCTGAGCAAACGGAAACCCGCCTGCCTGAACTCGCTTTCCACCTCGGCCTTGCTCGGGAACGGCCCCTCCACGCCTGAACGCGCGCCCTTGAAACGACTGTCGAGGCGCACCGCGACAATCACCGTATCGCGACTGACCCGGTAAAATTCGCCAAGCATCGCCAGTCGATGTTCCGGATTGGCAAGGTACTGAAACAGTTGCATGCAAAAAATGCTGTCAACCGCGTTCTCCGACAAGCCAATCGAGAACGCGGAACTTTGAAAGGTCTTGATCCGCTTCAACAGACTCTGCGGGTGATGTGTGCGGGCATGATCGAGGATGTCCTGGGACGGATCCGTCGCGAGAATCACCCGATTGGCATGTTCGGCCAGCACCGCCCAGAAACGCCCCACACCGCAGGCCACGTCGAGGATCAACCCCGGCTCGCCGGCGACCTTGAGTGCATTGCGCACCAAACGCTCCTCACGCCAGAGCGCCAGACGCCCGGCCAGGCCCGGCGCTTGCGGCTGAAGGCAGACGCGCGCGTGCTCCTGATCGTAGCGTCGGGCAATCTCAAGCTCGATGGCGGATGGGGGTTGAGCGGACATGTGCAATGGCTCTTGATAAAAGTTCTACAGGCCGCAGGTCCGCGGCCGCCGCGTGAAACAAAACCGGAGCACTCAATCTTTGGCCAACACACCGTCGGCCACTGGACCACGACATCCGGCAAACATGTCCAGATCCTGGTTGTAGACCTTGCTGTTGACCTCCAGCAGCCCGAGCATCGAATGGAACAGGTTGTCCTGGCTCAAGGGCTTTTCACGACTCTGTTGCAGGCAGTGGGTATCTACCGCAAACGACTTCTTAAAGCTGTCGGAGAACCACGCAAACATGGCTACATGCTTTTGCTGCTCCGGTGCCAGCATGTAAGGCGTGCCGTGGAGGAACAAGTTGTATTCGCCCAGAGACTCGCCGTGGTCCGACAGATACAGCATCGCGGTATCCACTTTGTCCTGGTTACTGCGCAACAGATCGATCAGGGTAGACAGCACATGGTCGGTATATACCAGGGTGTTGTCGTAGCCATTGACGATACTTTCGCGACTGCAATTGTTCAGGGCATTGCTCTCGCAAACCGGGGTGAAGCGCTCGAACTCTTTCGGATAACGCTTGAAGTACTCCGGACCGTGGCTGCCCATCTGGTGCAGTACCAATACCGTGTCCTTGTCGAGGGTATCGATGAAATGTTGCAGTCCTTGCAGCAGGATTTCGTCGCGGCATTCACTGTTGGCACACAGCGCCGGATCTTTCAGATTGCTGACGTCTTCAACGGTGACGCGATCGCACGTACCCTTGCAGCCTGACTGGTTGTCACGCCAGATCACGTCGATACCCGCATGCTTGAGCACGTCCAGCAGGCCTTCTTCGTTCTTTGCCTTGCTGGCGTTGTAGTCCTTGCGTCCCATGTTGGAGAACATGCAAGGCACCGATACAGCAGTTTCAGTACCGCAGGAGTGCACATCGGTGAAGGCGATCAGGCCGTCTTCCTTACTCAGTTTCGGCGTGGTGTCACGGCTATAGCCAAGGATACCGAAGTTCTCTGCCCGGGCACTTTCACCCACGACAAGAACAGTCAGGGATTTGCGCCCGTGGGTTTGCCAGGCCAGATTGCGCTGGGCATCTTCCCCAATTTTGACAAAGGGCTGTCGTGCAGTGGCTACTTTTTCACGCAAGAAACCGGCCGAGGCACCAATGTAGTTGCTTGGCACCACCATCAGGCGCAATTCGTGGTGATTGCGAAACAGCGAGGACAGGCCCTGGTAGTTAACCAGTGCAACACCACCAATGACCGCTGCCGAGGCAAAAGCCACCAGGACTTTACTCAGTAGCTCACGGTGCCAACGACGGTAATCAATCGGTGTCTTCCACAACAGCCAAGTCGGTAAAACACCAAGTAGCACGATATAAACAAACAACTTGAGCGACAGTAAGTCGCGCACTTCCGTAGCATTGGTTTCCGCAAAGTTACGCAACATGCCGGTGTCGATCAGGACACCATACTGGCTCATGAAATACGCCACGCCCGCGCTGATCATGAACAGCAGGGTCAGGACCGGCTTGAGCACCGGCCGGAAGGCCAGCAGGGTCAGCACAATGTTGAAGGCCGCGAAGATCATCACCCCGAAGGCCACGCGCATGACGATGCCTTTACCATCGGATGCGGTGATTTCGAACAGGTGTTGCCAGAGTACAAAATTGAAGCCAACTAACAAAAATGCGCTGGCAATCAGTGTCACCCATTCGGGGCGCACGGCTTTAATCTTGAGCATGAGGTTCGGCGGGTCCTGAAAAGAAGTGCCTTCGGTAAATGTGAAAATTTCATTTACCGAGGCAGCTCTAATTTTAGGTAGCCAACCATCAATTTTTTGTGAAAAAGAAGCCAACAATTAGTTGGCTTATAAAACCAGCCTGAAACTTTCAGACTGTTTGAGAATGGTTCAGCTTCGACTCAAGCCTGGTGCAAGTACCAGCGCCAGTCCTGCTCACCGACCTCTCCCATGAATTGGCGATATTCGGCGCGTTTCACCGCCAGGTAGACTCCGAGGAACTCCCCGCCGAACGCTTCCCGGGCCCAACCGGAACCTTCCAGCGAGCGCAATGTGGTCAGCCAGTCTGTCGGCAACAGTTTCGCAGCCTGGGCGTAGCCATTGCCTTCCACCGGCGCACCAGGGTCGAGTTGTTCGCGGATACCGCGATGAATACCGGCCAGTATCGCCGCAGCCGCCAGATAGGGATTGGCATCTGCGCCACAAATACGATGCTCGATGTGCCGGGAATACGCCGGCCCGCCGGGTACGCGCAGGCTCACGGTGCGATTGTCCACGCCCCAGGTGGCCGCCAGAGGCGCATAGCTGTTGGCCTGGAATCGACGATAGGAATTGGCGTTGGGGCAGAACAGCAACAGCGAATCGAGCAAGGTACCGAGCATGCCGGCGACAGCCTGCTTGAGCAGTGGCGTTCCATCCGGGGCTTCGCTGGCAAAGAGGTTGTTGCCGTCCTTGTCCGCCAGGCTCACGTGCATGTGCATCCCGGTACCGGCCAGGTCATCGAAAGGCTTGGCCATGAAGCAGGCTGTCATGCCGTGCTTGTGCGCCACACCCTTGACCAGACGCTTGTAGCGCACGGCTTCGTCCATCGCCAGCAACGCATCGGTGCGGTGCTCCAGGGTGATTTCCACTTGCCCCGGTGCGTATTCGGAAATGGCCGTGCGTGCAGGAATCCCCTGGAGCTTGCAGGCGCTATAAAGATCGGCCAGGAACGGTTCGATCTGTTCAAGCTCGCGCAAACCATAGACCTGAGTGCCGCGCGGACGTCCGCCATCGACATCCCGTGCCGGTTGAGGCCGGCCATTGCCGTCGCGTTGCTGATCCAGCAGGTAGAACTCCAGTTCCGCCGCCATGACCGGGTAATAGCCGTCAGCCTGCAAACCTTCGATGACTTTCGCCAACAAATGACGGGGATCGGCAATGGTGGCGGGCATTCCTTGCGTCGGGTGCATGCTCACCTGCACGGCCGCAGTCGGTATCAGACGCCACGGCATACGCGTGAGGCTGCCGCTGATCGGGTAGGCCCGGCAGTCGATATCACCGACGTCCCAGACCAGCCCTGAGTTTTCCACGTCATCACCGTTGATGGTCAGCCCGAGGATGGTACTCGGCAAAGGCCGCCCGCTTTCATACACCGCCAGCAACTCGTCACGGTGCAGCAACTTGCCCCGCGGCACCCCGTTGTTGTCGAGGATGAACAGCTCGAACATTTCGATATCCGGGTTCTGTTCCAGAAAGGTCAGGGCTTCAAGCCTGGTGGCAAACGAGGGGGTGGCACTGCTCATGGGAGTTCTCTTTTTCCGTGTCAGACGGGTACGCAAAAGCACCCGATCGTCAATCCCGGCATCAACCGGAACAGGTAGGGACAATCAGCGGAAAAAGCAGGAATCCGGCGGGCGCGCATGGCGGCAATGCCACAGCGCCCAGAAGGCCAGTTCAGAAGGAAGTGCAGAGAGGTTGGGGGCGATGGCGGGCGTGAATCGACGACCAAGGCTCGACGCTCGAGCGTCGGTGGATGCCTTGAAGTGGATTGCGACTGGCCAACCGTCCATAGGGAGAACCGCAGAAAACAGATGACCCGCAGCCTCACACGATGGATCAAGTCGTTAAATCAGGATTTGAAGAACCTTGGATGTAGTCTGGCTAAACATTTGGCTGTTCAGTGATGCCCCCCGTGTGGGGGGCTGCATTGCAGTGACTTGTATTTAATTTCTAAATACCACACCAGACTTTCTGATTTGCGGCCTCCAGGACTCGCGCGCCTAATCGGACCCCTACTGTTCAAGGTCCGATCATGGAAAACACTCGCGCCACCGCCCGCCCTGCCCTGTGGCTGATGTTCAGCATTGTCCTGGTTGCCCTGAACCTGCGCCCCTCCATGGCCGCTGTCGGGCCTCTGCTCTCGGCAATTCGCGTCGAAATCCCCCTGAGCTTCAGCCTGGCTTCACTGCTGACCCTGTTGCCGGTCATGGCCATGGGACTGGCGATGTTTGTCGGCCTGCGCATCAGCCAGCGACTTGGAGATCAGCGCACGGTGATGTTCTCGCTGCTGATCATCGGCCTCGCCACGGTTTCCCGGCTGTTCCTTGATTCAGCAGCGCAGTTGCTCCTCAGCGCAGTGCTGGCAGGTATCGGGATTGCCCTGATCCAGGCCCTGATGCCAACGCTGATCAAATCCCGCTTCAGCGACCACGTTGCCTTGTGCATGGGGCTCTACGTCACGTCGATCATGGGCGGTGCCGCCATGGGTGCTTCCTTTGCGCCGCTGGTGATGGAGCAAACCGGCAGCTGGCGTATGGGCCTGGCGATCTGGGCGGTACTCGCCGTGCTGGCATTGCTGTGCTGGAGCAGCCAACGGGCAGAGATGCCGACACTGGATTCAAAGGCTTCAAATAGAGGTTCGTTCTTCGCCAATTCCCGTGCCTGGCTACTGGCGATTTTCTTTGGCCTGGGCACTGCGTCCTACACCTGCGTTCTGGCCTGGCTGGCGCCGTACTACGTGGAAAAGGGCTGGAGCGAACAGCACGCCGGATTGCTGCTGGGATTTCTGACTGCCATGGAAGTGCTGTCGGGGCTGCTGACTCCGCTCATCGCCAATCGCAGCCGCGACCGCCGCATCGTACTGATGGTATTGCTTGCACTGATCATCGCCGGTTTCTGCGGACTGATCCTGACCCCGCAGCATTTGAGCCTGATGTGGCCATGCCTGCTGGGGCTGGGCATTGGCGGCCTGTTTCCGATGAGCCTGATCGTATCGCTGGATCACCTGGACAATCCCTTGCGCGCCGGTGGCCTGACCGCGTTCGTTCAAGGCATCGGCTACCTGATCGCCGGCCTGTCGCCGCTGCTGGCCGGGATAATTCGCGACCGGCTCGGCAGCTTTGAATGGGCCTGGTGGTCGCTGACGGCGGTCATGGCGCTGATGATGTTGATGGTTTTGCGCTTCAACCCAAGGCACTACAGCCGCCACATCCATTGACCCGGAGCCCGCCATGAAAACCACCGGAATCGCCGCCGCTCACGCCAGTATGCTGCTTTGGGCCTTGCTGATCGCTGCATCGTTTTCCGCAGCGGCACAAGTCAGCCAGGCCATCGACCCGATCCTGCTGACCGGTTTGCGCCTGTTGTTTTGCGCCGTGGTGTTTCTGCCGCTGTTGCTGCTCAAAGGCGATGCCGTCATGACCGCCCGCGCATTGCTCGGTCACGCCGTGCTCGGCCTGCTGCTGGCGCTGTACTTCGGCTCACTGTTCGAAGCATTGCGCTACACCTCGGCCGTCAACACCGGGACGATGTTCACCCTGGTGCCGCTGATGACCCTGGTTTTCGAAGCCGTGCTGACACCTGACGACAGCCTGAAGAAACGGATTGTACCGATGCTGCTCGCCGCTGCCGGCGCAGTGTTGCTGATCATGAAAGGCGGCGGCCCCGGCGAATTGCCATCACCCTATGCATTGACCGTGTACGGCATCGGCTGCCTGGCCATGGCACTCTACGCCCCCCTCAGCCAACGCCTGAAAGCCAATAGCCTCAAGGGCCGCGGGCCGGTGTCCATGACATTCTGGAACATGCTGTTCGGTGCGCTGTTTCTGCTGGCGTTCTGTGGCTTCAGCGGCGGTTGGCGCTCGGCATCATTACTGACGCTCAACGATTTTTATTGGCTGATGTACCTGGCGGTGTTTGCCACCCTGGCGACGTTTTGGCTGCTGCATCGGGCCATCGGTGTGATCGCACCGTCCTCGGTGATTTCCTACATCTACCTGAGCACGCTGTTCATCACCATGTTCCACTGGCTTTGGGGGCGCCAGATGCCGCTGCCGCTGGAGCTGGCCGGCGCGGTACTGGTGGGTGTCGGCATGTTCGCGCTGTTGATGTCCAGCCGCCGCGCCGTGTCGGCGATGGTCCGGGGCTGAAAGGGCCTTGGGCGAAACTTCCGGCGAGGCATTCTCCCTGCTCCCTCATTCCGCTAGGATCACTCGCTCATCCTTGCACACGGTCAGCGCAAGGGACGCAGCGAGACGCAATGGATGCTGAACAGTAATTCGCTTAGAAAACTCGACATGCAGGACCTCATGGTGTTCGTCGCCGTGTACGAGCAAAACAGCGTCACCGAGGTGTCCGAGACGCTTTGCGTCAGCCAGTCCACGGTGAGTTACTGCCTGAAAAAACTGCGCACCGGCTTCGAGGACGAGCTGTTCATCAATACCCGTACCGGCGGCATGCAGCCCACCCGCAAGGCCGGCGCGATGTACCCTCACGTGCTGAAAATCCTCGAAAGCATCAACCTGTGTCACACCGGCTCACCCACGTTCGACCCTGGACTGCAGCCCGTGACCTTCAACATCTGCGCACCGGAATACTTCGAGCAACTGATCCTGCCGCGCCTGTTGAAAACCTTCGACCTTGCCGATCTCCCGGTGATGGTCAACGTGGTCAAACTCGAAGCCGATATTCCTGCCAGAGCGTTGCGCGAAGGCAGCCTCGACCTGGTGATGTGCTTCGGTCCGAACTTTCATCGCAGTCACGTCGATTTCAGATCGCAGACGCTGCTCGAAGATGATCTGGTGTGTGTTTTCGACAAACGCGCCACGCCGGCGGAACCACGCTTGAGCCTGCAAACCTATGTCGAACGTCGACACGTGTTCCCGACACCCTGGACGTCCGCCACCAACATGGTCGACGGCTGGCTCGCGCGGCAGTCTCGACAGCGCCAGATCGTCGCACGTGCCAACAGCTACAGCGCAGCGCTGAAGCTGATTACCGGCACCGACTATGCCTTGACCCTGCCCCGACGCATCCAGCGACTGCTGGCCGGTGCGGACACCTTCGATCACTGTGAAGCGCCCGAGGGCTTGCCGGGGTTCACCCTCGACATGCAGTGGAACCAGGGTGTCGATCAGGACAGCGCCAACATTTGGTTGCGAGAGCAAGTGATCCAGGCCTGTGTCGAACAGCAAAGCGCCTGATACTCAGTGGCTGATGGCGGTCTTGCTGTAGGAATCGCGATCGATGTCGAGAATCTCCACGCACAGCTGGACTTCAATGTCGCTCGGCCATTCACACAGGTCCTGAACCACCGCCAGCAGGCTTTCAGACAGTTGTTGCTTGATCTGTGCGGAACGACCGCTCAACAGCGCCAGCTTCACATGCACGAACGCCCGCTCAGCCAATGCCGTGCCAACCTTGAACGTCTCGACTTTGATCGCGCGGCTCTTGATGTCGAATTCGGCAGCAAACTGACCGGAACCCACCAGCGTATTGTTCAACCGCATCAATGCCACATCGGCATTCAGATCAGTCAGGTTGGCGGTGTATTCCATGTGCAGGTGAGGCATGAGTTGCTTCCTTCAAGTGGGGTGGAAAGGTCGTACATATAACACAGCGCCACCCTGTTCATTCGGGCAGCGGCAATACGGCACGCTCACTCATGAACGCCTCCAGGCGCGAACGCAGCCAGCGCTCGGCAGGGTCGCTATCGACATGGCTGAGCCAGACCATGGACAGGTCCAGGGTCGGTGTCTTGAAGGGAAAGGGCTCCTTGAACAGCACTCCCGACGCGGCCATCGCCTCGGCTGTGTAATCCGGCAGGCTGGCAATCAGGTCGGTGCCGGCAAGCAGGGCCGGCAGTGCACTGTACTGCGGCACCGAAAGCACTACCTGGCGCGTGCGACCGATATCCGCCAGCCACTCGTCGGCATAGCCACTGACATTGGCGGTATGGGACACCAGCACGTGCGGTCGCGCGCAATATTCATCGAGGGTCAACGGCGTATCCGAGGCATCGGCGCGCAAAATGCTGGGCTGGATGTGCCGCAGCAACTTGCGTTTGGCATTGGCCGGCAGGCCGCGGGTCTGGCTGATACCCACCGTGATATCGCCGGATGCCAGCAAGTCGGGAATTCGCCAGTAATCGACATGCTGCACCACAAACACCACGTTGGGTGCCTCCTGGCGCAGAGCCCGCAGCAATGGCGGCAACAGCCCGAATTCGACATCGTCGGACAACCCGATGCGGAACGACATCGTGCTGCTGGCCGGGTCAAAATCATGGGTCAGGCTCAAGGCCACGGACAAGGAATCCAGCGCCGGCGACAGGTGCTTGATGATCTCCTCTGCCCGCGCCGTCGGCTCCATGCGATGGCCAACACGTATGAACAGCGGATCATTGAACATCGCACGCAAGCGGTTAAGCGCGGAGCTGATGGTTGGTTGACCGAGAAACAGCTTTTCCGCCACCCGAGTGACATTGCGCTCGAGCATCAGTGTTTCGAATACCACCATCAGGTTGATATCGGCCTTGCGAAGTTCGTTGCGATTCATCCACTGTCCCCGATCCCCAAATCTGCTGACAGTTTAGGTAGCTGGCGCGACTGCCGTCTATCCAACTCAAGTTCAACAGATTGAGGCCGTTTACTGACGTCCAGGAACTGATCAAGGGAAAACCGGGCCATACCCAGCCGTAAGGCGGGTTGCAACAAAGCCGCTCTGAGCGAGCAGTTTTCCTGGAAACAGGCTTATGTTTTCCCACTTGGATGCGGTGCCTGGTTCGACAAAGTTTCCAGTACCGGGGCGGGATGCCGGCAGCGAGAGACCACTGAAAAAGGCCTCAGAAACGAAAAAGCCCCGTAGCTTTTCAGCTACGGGGCTTTTTCCATGTAATGGCGGAGAGATAGGGATTCGAACCCTAGGTACCGGTGAAGGTACAACGGATTTCGAATCCGTCCCATTCGGCCACTCTGGCATCTCTCCAACGGCGCGCATCATAACAACACTTTCGCAGGAAGCGAACCCCCCAAGCGAAATATTTCTGTGCTTTCAGATGCTTGCGTCGGTTAAAGCGGTACGCCCAGACGATTGGCGACTTCTTCGTAAGCTTCGATGACATCACCGAGGCCCTGACGGAAGCGGTCCTTGTCCATTTTCTTGCCGGTCGCCTTGTCCCACAGACGGCAGCCGTCCGGGCTGAATTCGTCGCCCAGAACGATGGAACCATCGTGGAACACACCGAATTCCAGCTTGAAGTCGACCAGCAGCAGGCCGGCGTCGTCGAACAGTTTGCTCAGGACTTCATTGACCTTGAGCGACAGCTCTTTCATGCGAACCAGTTGCTCGGCGGTGCCCCAGCCAAATGCCACGACGTGGGATTCGTTGATGAACGGGTCGCCCTTGGCGTCGTCCTTCAGGAACAGCTCGAAGGTGTAAGGGTTGAGCTTCATGCCCTCTTCGACACCCAGGCGCTTGACCAGGCTGCCAGCGGCGTAGTTACGCACGACGCACTCGACCGGAATCATGTCGAGCTTCTTCACCAGGCATTCGTTGTCGCCCAGCAATTTGTCGAATTGGGTCGGCACGCCAGCAGCTTCGAGCTTCTGCATGATGAAGGCGTTGAACTTGTTGTTCACCATGCCTTTGCGGTCGAGCTGTTCGATACGCTTGCCGTCGAACGCCGAGGTGTCGTTACGAAACAGCAGGATCAGGCGGTTAGCGTCGTCGGTCTTGTAAACCGACTTGGCTTTGCCGCGGTAGAGTTCTTCACGTTTTTCCATGATGGGCTCCGCTTGCTAAGTAGATGGGCTAGGCGATGTGGCGCCAGTCGAGCCCTGAATCTTGATCGGCCAGTTGCAGCCAGTCCGGGTCGCACCCGAGGGTGTCGACAAAACATTGCCGGGCCAGCTGCGGCAGGTTGTTCTTGCTGCTCAGATGGGCCAGGACCAGGTGTTGCAGGTCTTTCCAGCCCAACTCGGCCACCAGGAATGCCGCCTGATGGTTATTCAAATGCCCCAGCTCACCGCCCACCCGTTGCTTGAGAAAGTACGGGTAATGACCGCGGGCCAGCATGTCACGACAGTGATTGGACTCGATCATCAACGCATCGAGGTCCCGATAACCGTCCAGCACCTTGTCACAATACGAACCCAGGTCGGTCAACAGCCCAAAGCGCCGCTCACCGTCACTGAATACATATTGCGTCGGTTCCTGTGCATCGTGGGCCACGGCAATGACACCGATGCTCAAGTCGCCGATTTGCAGCTGCTCGCCGCCGGCCAGAAAGCCTGCGGGTTCAATCGGTTTGCGCATCCCGCGCAAGGTCCCGCGACTGAGGTAGACAGGCAGATTGTAGCGCCGAGACAGCAAACCCACGCCATGCACGTGGTCGGCATGTTCGTGGGTCACGAGTATCGCGCTCAGCTGCGCAGGGTTCACACCCAGGCGCAGCAGGCGTTTTTCGGTTTCCCGCAGGGAAAAACCACAATCGACCAAGACGTACGTATCAGCGCTGGCTACCAGCGTGCCGTTCCCTTGACTACCGCTGCCGAGAACGGCAAAACGCATAGGATCAGCCCAGGTTGTCTTGAATCTTGCTCAACACTTTACGCGCCACATCTGCCGGCGCCACGGTGTTGATGTTTTTCTCGACGGTGACCTGGACGTTCTCGCCAACCTTGCTCAGGCGAACCTGATAACGCTCGGCGCGGGCGTCAAGCTCTTCCTTGCTCGGCGCACTGCCGAACAGGCTGCTGAAGAAGCCTGGCTTGTCGTCTTTCTTCTCGGCTTTTTCTGCCAGGTTGATGTAGTACAGGCCCAGGCTGCGGTTGATGTCTTCAACGCGCCATTCGCCTTGTTCCAGCGCACGACCGACGCTCGCCCAGGCACGATCCAGGTCGGTACCGACGTTCAGCACAGGGTTGCCGCTGCCGTCTTCGCTCAGGCTGACACGGCTGGGTGCGTCGAAATCACGCGAAGCCAGCATCGACACCGAACCGCCCTTCTCCGAGATACGGCTCATGCTCGCGAGCATGTCGTCGACCAGCGCCGCGTCCAGGCCAGTGTTGACCGAACGGTTGGTGAATGCCACGTCAGCGGTGCTGCCGGCAGGACGCTCGGCGCTGACCACATAGACTTCACTGGTGTTGCGCTGCACGCCCGGCTCGATGCGCACCCGCACGCGGGTTTCGCTGTCGGTGCCGACGCCGGCCGCGCTCAGGCGTTTGCCCACGGCCGCGGACAGTTCGTCGGAATGTTGCCAGGTCGTGGTGAATTCGCCGGTTTGCGGACGCTGTTCATCCAGACGGAAGCCGTTGTCCTGGAAGAACTGAACAGCCACAGGCCAGACTTCGGCCGGCGGGTTCTGGGCCAGGATGGAGCTGGAACCGCCGCTCTTCTGCAGGGAGTAGGCGCTGGCGTCGGCAGCGGCGGTCAGCGGCTGCGGCCGAGGAACGACGTACTCGCCCTTGGCGGTGTCATCAGCCACGTTGCGCGGGATCGGCAACAGCGGATCCAGACGCTTGGCAGCACGGACATCCGGTGGCATTTGCATCGGTGCAGTCTGTTGCGCTTCCAGGTAATCGCTACCGCGGTCACGGAAATAACCTTCCGGGCCCCAGATCCATCCGCAGCCGCTGGTGCTGGAGATAATCAAGGCAAGTGCGGAAAGTCCGGCCATTCGCTTCATGCGTTGTACTTCCTCAATTAAACCAGGACGCTGCACTGGCGCAGGGCCGTGCGCAGCGTTTCGTGACAAGGTGCGCTCAGCCAGGTCAGCGGCAGGCGGATGCCTTCGTGCATCAGGCCCATTTCAACCAAAGCCCACTTCACCGGAATCGGGTTGGCTTCGATGAACAGGTCCTTGTGCAGCGGCATCAGTTTTTCGTTGATGGCCCGCGCAGTCTCGGCGTCACCCCTGAGGGCGGCCTCGCACAGATCGGCCATTTCACGCGGAGCGACGTTGGCGGTAACGGAGATGTTGCCCTTGCCACCCATCAGGATCAGCTCGACTGCGGTCGGATCATCGCCGGAAAGAACGATGAAGTCCTTGCTGACGCCATCGAGGATGGCTTTGGCACGCTTGAGGTCGCCGGTCGCTTCCTTGATGCCGATGATGTTCGGCACGGTGGACAGGCGGATCACGGTCTCGGCCTGCATGTCGCAGGAGGTGCGGCCGGGAACGTTATAGAGAATCTGCGGGATGTCGACCGCTTCGGCGATGTGCTTGAAGTGCAGGTACAGGCCTTCCTGGGTCGGCTTGTTGTAGTACGGCACGACCAGCAGGCAGGCATCGGCGCCGGCTTCCTTGGCGTTGCGGGTCAGCTCGACGGCTTCGCGGGTCGAGTTGGCGCCGGTGCCGGCGATGACCGGAATGCGACCGTTGACCTGCTTGACCACGGCCTTGATGACGGCGATGTGTTCGTCTACATCAAGCGTTGCCGACTCGCCGGTGGTGCCGACGGCGACAATGGCATGGGTGCCGTTTTCAAGGTGGAAGTCCACGAGTTTGCTGAGGCTGTCCCAGTCAAGACGCCCCTGTGCATCCATGGGTGTGACCAGTGCCACCATACTGCCCGCAATCATGAAACCGCTCCTGCCGGAAAAAGAGAGCCGTAATGGTACTGGCGCCAAGATGCTTGCACAAGCGAAGTACTGTGCTGCCGCCATTCCCCTTGGCGCCGGTTTTCGCTACCCTTCAGACTTTGATCGGTACTGATCAGCTTGTACGCCGGGTTCCAGCCTCCCTTTTCGGCCTCCCAGGCCCCGTTCCAGCATCGCCGCTGCGCGCTCCAGCTATATTATGGAGCGAGTTGCGAGCCGCAGCCCGGGGTTTTCTGAATGGGCACGCGCAGGCGCACCCCGACGGCCAACGCCTGTCAACCTACCGACCGCTCATCGCTTTAGGAATGCTGCATGTCCACCCCCACAGTCCGCGAACAATTCCTTGTCATCAGTGCGCTCGGCGCCAACCCCATGGAGCTGACCAACGTCCTGTGCCGCGCCAGCCATGAAAACCGCTGCGCGGTGGTCACCTCCCGCCTGACCCGTCATGGCGAATGCAGTGCGCTGGTCCTCGAAATCTCCGGTAGCTGGGATGCCCTGGCACGCCTGGAAGGCAGCCTGCCAGTGTTGGCCAAGCGGCATGCGTTCACGGTCAACGTGGTGCGCAGCGCCGCCCTGGAAAACCGCCCCCAGGCCCTGCCGTACGTCGCTTATGTGAGCTCGGCCTACCGCTCGGACATCATCAACGAGCTATGCCAGTTCTTCACGGACCACAACGTCGAACTGGAAAACCTGACCTGCGACACCTATCAGGCTCCGCAGACCGGCGGCACCATGCTCAATGCCACGTTTACCGTGACCTTGCCGCCCGGCGTGCAGATCAGCTGGCTGCGCGATCAGTTCCTGGATTTTGCCGACGCGCTGAACCTGGACGCCCTGATCGAACCCTGGCGCCCTCAGAACCCAATGTAAGGAAGCTTTCATGGCCGTTGCCATCGACCAACCGGTTGCCGATTTCGAAGCCCCCGCCACCAGCGGCCAGACCGTCAGCCTCGCCGGCCTGAAAGGCAAGCAGGTGGTGATCTACTTCTACCCCAAGGACAGCACGCCGGGCTGCACGACCGAGGGGCAGGGCTTTCGTGATCAATACGCGGCGTTCAAGGCCGCCAATACCGAAGTGTTCGGCGTGTCTCGCGACAGCCTGAAATCCCACGAGAACTTCAAGTGCAAGCAGGAGTTCCCCTTTGAGCTGATCAGCGACAAGGACGAAGCCATCTGCCAGCTGTTCGACGTGATCAAGCTGAAAAAGCTCTACGGCAAGGAATACATGGGCGTGGATCGCAGCACGTTCCTGATCGACGCCAAAGGCGTGTTGCGCCAGGAATGGCGCGGCGTGAAAGTGCCGGGGCATGTTGATGCCGTTTTGGCTGCCGCTCAGGCCCTGAATAAAGCCTGATTCCTCTAGCGCCTATCCGGACGCTTTCGCGAGCAAGCCCGCTCCCACATTGGACCGTGTTTTTCTGAACAACTCGGTTAACTGTGGGAGCGGGCTTGCTCGCGAAGGGGCCATCAGCCTCACTGAAAAAATCAAAGCTGACAGTTAAAGCAGCGGCGCCACCACCGGCTCCTTGCGCGGCCAGGCGTCCAGCACAGCCTTGAACAGCGTCGCCAGGGGAATCGCAAAGAACACCCCCCAGAAGCCCCACAACCCGCCAAACAGCAGCACCGCGCAAATGATCGCCACCGGGTGCAGGTTGACCGCCTCCGAGAACAGCAAAGGCACCAGCACGTTGCCATCCAGCGTCTGGATGATCCCGTAAACCGCCATCAGGTAAATGAACTGATCGCTCCAGCCCCACTGGAACAGCGCAATCAGAAACACCGGCACGGTCACCACCACGGCGCCGACATAAGGCACCACCACCGAAATCCCCACCAGCAGTGCCAGCAACGCCGCGTAGTTGAGCTCGAGAACAACAAAGGCGATATAGGTCACGCCACCGCAAATGAAGATTTCGATGACCTTGCCGCGAATGTAGTTGGCGATCTGCCGGTTCATGACATGCGCGACCCGGGTGATCAACGCCCGCTCACGGGGCAGGTAACCGCGCACCCACTGGCCGATCATGGCCCGATCCTTGAGGAAGAAAAACACCAGGATCGGCACCAGCACCAGGTAGATCATGATGTTCACAAGCAAGGGCAGGCTCGACAGCGAGAACGTCAGTGCCCACTGACCAAACTTGCCGATTTCGCCCCGCGCCACTTCGATGGCCCGCAACACTTGCTCATCGGATACCAGGTGCGGATAGCGTTCGGGCAGCAGCAGCAACAGCGACTGCCACTTGGCCAGCATGCCGGGCAACTCATTGAACAACGTAATCAACTGGTGCCACAGCAACGGCACGACAACCACGATGAATACCAGTAACAACCCCATGAATAACGCAAAGACCAGCCCCACCGCGGCCCAACCCGGCACGCGCAAGCGCTCGAGAGCCACCACCAGCCCCTGCATCAGGTACGCCAGCACCATCCCGGCGAGCACCGGCGCCAGCATACCGCCCAGGGTCAGCACGGCGGTGAACGCCAGAAATAGCAGGACAGCCAGCACCACCGCTTCTTCATCGGAGAAATAGCGCTGAATCCAGTCGCGTAACACTTTGAACATCAATAATCCTTAGGAGTAAACGCAGCCGATTTCAGGCTTTTTTCAACCAATAGCGGTAAACACCCGCGTCATCTTCTTCACGAAGCAGGGTATGACCGGCCAATCGGGCAAAGGTGCGAAAGTCGCGCTGCGAACCTGCATCGGTGGCGATGACCTTGAGGACCGCACCACTGACCATCCGGTTGAGTTCCATCTTGGCCTTGAGCAACGGCAACGGGCAATTCAGGCCACTGGCGTCCAGTTCAACGTCATGGGCTACAGCGTCGGTCATTGCATCACTCCGGGTCAGGTGGTTGAGTTGCCTAGAATATCTGGTCGCAACGCCGGTGTCCGGCTACAGTAAGGTCTTTGTCGACTAAGGCTTTGTGCATGACATTTTTGCGCCCTACCCTGCTGACGCTCGCTTGCCTGCTCGCCTCACCGGGCTTCGCCGACGACCTGCCGTCACTCGGCGACGCCAGTTCTGCCATTGTCTCACCGCAACAGGAATACCAGCTTGGCCGGGCCTGGCTGGCAATGCTGCGCAGCCAGGTCTCGCAGCTAAACGATCCGCAACTCAAGGATTACGTGGAATCCAGCGTTTACCGACTGGTGGAGACCAGCCAGGTCACCGACCGGCGCCTGGAGTTCATCCTGATCAACAGCCCGCAGCTCAACGCTTTTGCCGCGCCGGGCGGGATCGTCGGGGTCAACGGTGGCCTGTTCCTCAATGCCCAGACCGAAGGCGAGTATGCCTCGGTACTGGCGCACGAACTGGCTCACTTGTCGCAGCGCCACTTTGCCCGGGGTGTCGAAGCGCAACAACGCATGCAAGTACCGATGATGGCCGCATTGCTGGCCGGTATCGTGATTGCAGCCGCGGGCGGCGGTAACGCCGGGATCGCGACCATTGCCGGTACACAGGCCGCGGCCATTCAGGAACAACGGCGATTCTCCCGCCAGAACGAACAGGAAGCCGATCGCATCGGTATTCTCAATCTGGAAAAGGCCGGTTATGACCCCCGGTCGATGCCCACCATGTTCGAACGCTTGATGCGTCAGTACCGCTACGATGCCAAGCCACCGGAATTCCTGCTGACTCACCCGGTCACCGAATCGCGTATCGCCGACACCCGCAACCGTGCCGAACAGGCGCCAAAAGGCGGCGTCGAAGACAGCATGCGCTATCAACTGATCCGCGCACGCGTCCAGCTGATCTATGAAGAAACCCCGGGGCTCGGCGCCAAGCGCTTCCGCGCCCAGCTCGACGAGAACCCGAAAAACGACGTCGCGCGCTACGGCCTGGCAATCGCCCAGATCAAGGGCGGTCAACTGAACGAAGCGCGGGAAAACCTCAAGCAGCTGCTGGCCAGGTCACCCAACGAAATCATCTATAACCTGGCTCAGGTAGATCTGGACATCACCAACAATCGCCTGCCCGATGCCCAGTCCCGGGTTGACCGATTGATAACCCAGTTCCCCGGCAACTACCCGCTGAATCAGGTGCGCGTCGACCTGCTGCTGAAGCAGAACCGCGCCGGCGAAGCGGAGAAAGCCCTTGAAGGCCTGCTCAAGTCGCGTCCGGACGACCCGGACGTGTGGTATCAGGTTGCCGAGACGCGCGGCCTGTCGGGCAATATCATCGGCCTGCATCAGGCTCGCGCCGAGTATTTTGCGTTGGTCGGAGACTACAAACAGGCCATCCAGCAACTGGACTTCGCCAAGCGCAAGGCCGGCAGCAACTTCCCGCTGTCTTCGCGGATCGACGCGCGGCAACGCGAACTGATGGAACAGGAGCGCATGATCAAGGACATGATGGGCTGACGCCTTCGGAGACAATAAGTCCGGACATAAAAAAACCGCCTCTTTCGAGGCGGTTTTTTATTCAACCGACAACCGGGTCATTCAGCCAGTTTGAAGGTGATGAAGCTAGCACGACCCTGACGCAGTACCCGCATCGACACCGAGCGGTTCTTCGGCAGCGCCTTGGCGATGTCCGCGAACTCCTTGGTGGAACCGATGGCCTGGTTGTTCAGGTGGGTGATCACATCACCCGGCTGCAAGCCGATCATGGCGGCAGGACCGTCCTGTACTTCCTTGATCAGCACGCCACCTTTGAGGTCGTAGGTTTTCTTTTGCTCGTCAGTCAGCTCGACCACGGAAACACCGAGACGATTGCTGCTGCGCTCGATGCTGGATTTTGGCAGCGCATCCAGCTCCTTGCCTTCTTCCGGAATCGCGCCGACCGTCAGTTCGACATTCTTGCGCTTGCCGTCACGAATCACTTCCAGATTGGCCTTGGAGCCAGCCTTCAATGCGCCAACGAGATGCGGCAGGTCGGCCGACATGACGATTGGCTGACCGTTCATGCTCAGGATCACGTCGCCAACTTGCAGGCCACCCTTGGCAGCCGGGCCATCATCCTGGATCTGGGCAACCAGCGCACCCGCAGGTTTCTCCAGACCGAACGACTCGGCCAGGTCCTTGCTCACTTCCTGAATCACGACACCCAGCCAGCCACGGCTGACCTTGCCACCGGATTTCAGCTGATTGGAAACATCCATTGCCACGTCGATCGGGATTGCAAACGACACCCCCATGAAGCCACCGGAGCGGGTATAGATCTGCGAGTTGATCCCGACCACCTCACCGTTCAGGTTGAACAGCGGGCCGCCCGAGTTGCCGGGGTTGATCGGCACGTCGGTCTGGATGAACGGCACATAGTTTTCGTTCGGCAGGCTGCGACCGACGGCGCTGACGATGCCTTGGGTCACCGTGTGGTCAAAGCCGAATGGCGAACCGATCGCGACTACCCATTGGCCGGCCTTCAGGTCCTGGGATTTGCCGAGCTTGAGCACGGGCAGATCCTTGCCTTCGATTTTCAGCAGCGCCACGTCGGAACGCGGATCGGTACCGATCAGCTTGGCTTTCATTTCGCTGCGATCAGCCAGACGAACGAGGATTTCGTCAGCATCGGCGATCACGTGGTTGTTGGTCAGGATGTAACCATCAGTAGAGATGATGAAACCCGAGCCCAGGGAAGTGGCCTCACGCTGACGGTCGCGAGGTGAGCGCGATTGCGGCGGCATGCCCCGCTCGAAGAATTCGCGCAGCATTGGCGGCAAGCCTTCGAGGTCGGGCATTTGCTGGCTGACTTTGCGATCCGGCAGCTTTTGCGTGGTACTGATGTTCACGACCGCAGGCGAGGCCTGTTCGACCAGTTGCGTAAAGTCAGGCAATTCGACCGCTTGGGCGGTGACCGCCTGACCGAGCACCAGCACGGTGGCAATTATGGAAAGGTAGGACTTCAAGCGTGGTATCGACATACGGCTCCCGTTACGACGAGCATGGTTAAGCGATATGGAGCAAGGAACACCGGGAACAATACGCCGGTATTTTTGTTCCGGGAACAACAAACAAGGCCAGAGCCGAGGGGCTCTGACCTATAAGAAATTTATGGGAAATTTGCAAATTGAAATGCTCACGAAACATTTCGAATTTAGCTCACTGCTTGGTTGCAGCAGCGTCGGTACGCATCGAAAGCGCTATCCGCTCAGCAGTACCGACCGGTATCTCGCCGACGACGGTCACCATCATCTCACCCTGTGCCGTGGTCAAGCGCCGGGAAACCGCAACGGTCGGCCCCAACTGAGTACGGGTGTCGGTGACTGTTGCGCCATTCAACGGCTCGAGGAATACCGAAAAGCGCGCCAGACCATCGTCATACAACAGGCTATTGACCTGGGTTTTGGTCTCCGGATCCTTGCGAGCGGTGCTGCTGGTCAGCTCGAAGCCCGGCGGCAACCAGTCGGATCGCCAGACCTGGGCAGTCTTGACGGCAGAAGCCTTGTCACTTTCGAGGTTGACCGGCTTGCAATCGGTACTGGCCTGCAGGTCGCCTTCGGAAGGATCGTCTTTGGTATCCAGTTGCGTGAACTGGAAGCGCTCCAGCAACCGCCCCTTGTCGTCCAATAGCAAAGACTTCAGAGGCAGGCCGGTTTCCTTGTCCAGATGCAGTTCAAAACCATAGCGGTGTTGATCGCGGGGTGTCAGCGAGACGATCACTGCAGGACGCCCGGCGACACGCGACTTGCCGACGACAGCGAGGTCATACCAATTCTTGAGCTTTTGAGGATCGAGTGCACGGGCAGCGGAGTTGGGGGAGTCCCCAAGCCCTGCTATCAGTGTGCCGCTGACGCATTGAGTATGCCCATCAATGCGCACGACTTCCTGAGCGGAACCGTCGAGCTGGATCAATCGCTCGCGGACCTTTCCATCCTGGACACGGTGCCAGATGTTATGGGTAGAAAAACTACCGTTACGCTCGTAGACGAAAGTACCCTGAAAGCTCTGCTGTTGCTCTGCCTGGCCCAGGCGTGTCAACCAGTCCTGGGCATCATCGGCTTGGGCTGGAACGATGAACCAGCCACTGAGCAGAAGCGAAAATAGAGGTATGGCGCGCATGATCCTCCTTAACGGTTTTCCAGGCTTGCGGCACGAGCGTAAGGCAGAGCGCTCTCAGTACCTTTCAGTGCAGCCTGTTGTGCATGTTGGCGCAAGTAACCTGGCAGACGCTGATCGTGCCAGCCTGGCTGACCTTGCAAAACGCCGTTGGCCATTGGGCCGGTGGCTTCCGAACTCTCATTGTAGCCTGCCAGGACAGCAGGGCCTTTTACTTGAGGAACGGCCAATGCGGGTTGACTGGATTGCTGGGCCAGTTCGACACCGGCGATCTCATCCTGGTTGTACAGACGCACACCGGCCAGCACCGCCAGGGTCACGGAAGCTGCGACCGCCAGACGACCCAGGCTGCGCCATGGACCGCGGGAAGGTTTTGCCGGTACGGCTTCGTCAGCCAGGGCAGCAGAAACAGCCGCAGCGATGTCCAGACGTGGAAGCAGCAGATCCTTGTGCATCACTGCCCGAGCGATCTGATAACGAGC
The DNA here is from genome assembly GCF_047324915.1 of Pseudomonas sp. Pseusp16. Lineage (NCBI taxonomy): Bacteria > Pseudomonadati > Pseudomonadota > Gammaproteobacteria > Pseudomonadales > Pseudomonadaceae > Pseudomonas > Pseudomonas sp. Pseusp16. The sequence continues at coordinate 3,597,039 of NZ_CP168522.1, forward strand.
CCAGGTATCACGGGTTTCAACATCGTCACAGGCATTCAATACCCGACGCAATTCCAATTCGTCCGCTTCGTTATCCATCACTGCGGACAGCGATTCCTGCAGGGCTTCACGACTCATGGCGTTCCTCTCTTGGCTGTCGCCGCTGTCTTTAGTTTTCCTGCAACAACGGCTGCAGGGCTTTGTCGATGGCCTCCCGGGCGCGGAAGATCCGGGAGCGCACGGTGCCTACCGGACATTGCATGACGCTCGCAATGTCCTCGTAACTCAGACCATCAAACTCACGTAAAGTTAGAGCCGTACGCAAATCTTCCGGCAGTTGCTGAATGGTTCGATGGACGGTGCCTTCGATCTCATCCCGCAGCAAAGCCCGTTCTGGCGACTCGAGATCCTTGAGGCCATGATCGCCATCGTAGAACTCTGCATCCTCGGAACTGACATCGCTATCCGGCGGCCGACGGCCGCGTGAAACCAGATAGTTTTTCGCCGTGTTGATGGCGATGCGGTAAAGCCACGTATAAAACGCGCTGTCTCCGCGAAAATTTCCAAGTGCACGGTATGCCTTGATAAAGGCTTCTTGTGCCACATCCTGGGCTTCATGGGTGTCGTGCACGAAACGCACGATCAACCCGAGAATTTTGTGCTGGTATTTCAGCACTAGCAGATCGAAAGCACGCTTGTCGCCGCGCTGAACGCGTTCGACCAGTTGCTGATCCTCTTCCTGGGTTAGCATGAACACTCCTCGATGAGCTCGGAGGAGGCTTGCAGAACCAAACGACCAGACTTGCAAACATAGACTCGGGCTTTTCGCAAAAGTTCTCCCCCTCCAGGCAAGTTTCCTGCGGGCTCTGATTTGGCACGCACGAAAAGCGCAGCGCGAGTTGACCCGGCTGCGCGAATAATCTTGTCATCGGATTCTTCGACAAGGATCGAACCGCAATCCTTGACTGAAGCCGACGCTGTCCCTTGTTTCAGGCAACCGTCTATTGATCTTGGCCCTTTGGCAAAAGTTCCAAATATTTATAGCTGTGCCGAACCAACATTGTGCAACCGTGAAGCGAAAATGACTGTTAAATCGGCGATACAGTCATTCTCGCGCCCAACGGGCAGAAAAACATCCGACGAACCGACCGTTGTTTTACGTCACAGTAGTTTCACAATGCCATGCTGGCTCGGGTATTGTGCCGCTCCCCCCCTCTATATACTAGTGGGCTGTACGGCCGACTCGACTCGACTCGCCAGTCCGGCTGCGCCACCCCCGACCCGGGTCGCTTTGAGCGGAATCCTGAAATGAGCCAACAGTTTCAACACGATGTTCTGGTAATTGGCAGCGGTGCTGCCGGCTTGAGCCTTGCGCTGACCTTGCCCGGTCATTTGCGCATCGCCGTTCTGAGCAAGGGCAACCTCGCCAATGGCTCGACGTTCTGGGCCCAGGGCGGCGTTGCGGCCGTGCTGGATGACACCGATACCGTTGAATCCCATGTCGATGACACCCTCAATGCCGGCGGCGGCCTGTGCCATGAGGACGCCGTGCGCTTTACCGTCGAGCACAGCAAGGAAGCGATTCAATGGCTGATCGACCAAGGCGTGCCCTTTACCCGCGATGAACACTCGAGCAACGAAGATGGCGGGTTCGAGTTCCACCTGACCCGCGAGGGCGGTCACAGCCACCGGCGCATCATCCACGCCGCCGATGCCACCGGCGCTGCCATTTTTACAACCCTGCTCGACCAGGCCAGGAAAAGACCGAACATCGAACTGCTGGAACAGCGGGTTGCGGTTGACCTGATCACGGAGAAACGCCTGGGACTTGAAGGTGATCGCTGCCTCGGCGCTTATGTGCTCAATCGCGGCACCGGCGAAGTCGACACCTATGGTGCCCGTTTTGTGATCCTCGCCTCTGGTGGAGCGGCCAAGGTTTACCTGTACACCAGCAACCCTGACGGCGCCTGCGGCGATGGCATCGCCATGGCCTGGCGCTCGGGCTGCCGGGTGGCGAACCTGGAATTCAATCAGTTCCACCCCACTTGCCTGTATCACCCGCAAGCCAAGAGCTTCCTGATCACCGAAGCCCTGCGAGGCGAAGGTGCCCACCTGAAGCTGCCCAACGGCGAGCGCTTCATGCCGCGTTTCGATCCACGGGCAGAGTTGGCGCCACGGGACATCGTCGCCCGGGCCATCGACCATGAGATGAAGCGCCTGGGCGTCGACTGCGTCTATCTGGACATCAGCCACAAGCCCGAAGCGTTCATCAAGACGCACTTCCCGACGGTGTACGAACGCTGCCTGGAATTTTCCATCGACATCACCAGACAACCGATTCCGGTGGTCCCGGCGGCGCACTACACCTGCGGCGGTGTGATGGTCGATCAACAGGGCCGCACCGATGTGCCGGGACTGTACGCCATTGGCGAAACCAGTTTCACCGGCCTGCACGGCGCCAACCGCATGGCCAGCAACTCGCTGCTGGAATGTTTCGTTTATGCCCGTTCGGCGGCCGCGGACATTATCGAACAGTTGCCCACGATTTCGATGCCAGCCCCCCTTCCCGCCTGGGACGCGAGCCAGGTCACCGATTCCGATGAAGACGTGATCATTGCGCACAACTGGGATGAACTGCGGCGGTTCATGTGGGACTACGTCGGCATCGTGCGCACCAACAAGCGCCTGCAACGGGCGCAACACCGTGTGCAATTGTTGCTGGATGAAATCGACGAGTTCTACAGCAACTACAAGGTCAGCCGGGACCTGATCGAGCTGCGCAACCTTGCCCAGGTTGCCGAGCTGATGATTCTGTCAGCCATGGAGCGCAAGGAAAGCCGCGGCCTGCATTACACCCTCGACTACCCGGACATGTTGCCGGTCGCGCTGGACACTATTCTGGTGCCGCCCACCTACGTCGGCTGAATTTGAGCCGCACCCGCAGGCGTCGGTGCACATCCGCCGCCTGCGCATCCCGGGGCACGCAAATGGCCCTGACCCGGCGCTCGCCACGCAGACGGAAACGCAGTACCACCACCAACGGCAGCGCCAGGCTGTCCGGCCTTAATTGGACGGGCTGCCAACCCTTGGCCCGACTCCACAACTGCCAGCCATCGGCGTCGCGTCGCAAGCCGCAAAATGCCTGCGGGTGCGTCAGCAGGATCTGCCGGGGCAACAGCCAGGCTCCGTGAGCCACGCACAGCGCGACGCCGAGCGAGCTGGCCCAGACCGGAATCGACAGTAGACACAACGAACCCAACGCGAACAGCTGGGCCAAGAGATACGCCGCCAGCAACTGCCGTGAGGCATGCCAGCGGCATTCGAACCCGTTACTTGGGCTGGACACGATCCAGGATCATGCGAACCATGCGCTGCAGTTCAGGATCCTCGGATTCGCTGCGTTCCATGAACCAGCCGAACATGTCCTGATCCTCACACGTCAGCAGTCGGACGTACAACGCGCGATCTACCTCGTTGAGCGTTGCGTAAACCTCTTTCGTGAACGGCACCAGCAACACGTCAAGCTCAAGCATGCCGCGGCGGCTGTGCCAAAAGAGGCGGTTCAGTTCAACATCTTCGACCATGGAGCGCTCCTCAAATAGGCCGCAAGTATACAGGCCCGCGCCCCGTCGAACAGTCGGCTTTGGTCGGCACCGGCGATCCTTTGTGAACTACCCATTTCGAAGGCGCCACCTTATGATGTCCGCCAGACTCTTTACCCTGCGATGACTCATGGCCGATTCTGCTTTTTTCTGCACGCTTTCTCATGAAGGTGTTCTCGCGGTCCGCGGCGCGGACGCCAGCAAATTCCTGCAAGGCCAACTGACCTGCAATCTCAACTACCTGAGCGATTCCCGGGCCAGCCTCGGTGCGCGCTGCACGCAAAAAGGCCGGATGCAATCGAGTTTCCGCATCCTGCTCGAAGGTGACGGCGTGGTCCTGGCCATGGCCACCGAATTGCTCGAACCGCAACTGGCGGACCTGAAAAAATACGCGGTGTTCTCCAAATCGAAACTGACCGACGAAAGTGCCGCCTGGGTGCGCTTGGGCGTTGACCATGGCGATGCTGCACTGGCCAGCCTCGGTCTGGACCTGCCGGCAGAAACCGACAGCGTCGTGCGCGGCGATGGACTGATCGCCATCCGTGTCTCGCCGGAACGCGCCGAGTTGTGGGTCGCCGCCGGTCAAGCCGATGCGGTCAAAGGCAAGCTGTCGGCCGTGCTGAGCGAAGGCGACCTGAACCAGTGGCTGCTGGGTCAGGTCCGCGCAGGGATCGGTCAGGTCATGCCCGGCACCCGCGAGTTGTTCATCCCGCAGATGCTCAACCTGCAAGCGGTCGGCGGCGTGAGTTTCAAGAAAGGCTGCTACACCGGGCAGGAAATCGTTGCGCGGATGCAGTACCTGGGCAAACTCAAGCGCCGCCTGTATCGCCTGCAACTGGCTGCCAGCGAGCTGCCTGAACCGGGTATCGCGCTGTTTTCCCCGACCCACGGCAGTTCCATCGGCGAAGTGGTGCTGGCTGCCCGCGCCGGGCAGAACATCGAACTCCTGGCGGTGTTGCAAGCCGAAGCAGCAGAGAGTGGAGACATCCACCTGGGCGCGCTCGAAGGACCGTCCCTGCAACTGCTCGACCTGCCTTATGAACTGGACCGCGATCGCGAAATCCAGCAATAACGGCAGCACTTGGCGCGACACCTAGAGAGACTAAATGAGCGAGCTGGCGGAAAAGGTCCAAAAGGATTTGGTTGAGGCCATCAATAACGATGACCTGGTTCTGCCAACGTTACCGGAAGTGGCCCTGCAAATTCGCAGGGCTGCAGAAAACCCGGAAATCAGCATCAGCACCCTGAGCAAAGTGATCGGCCGCGATGCCGCGTTGTCGGCGCGCCTGATCAAGGTGGTCAATAGCCCGTTGCTGCGCGCGACCCAGGAAGTCACCGATTTGCACACGGCGATCACCCGCCTGGGCATCAACTACAGCAGCAATCTGGCGATCGGCCTGGTCATGGAGCAGATTTTCCATGCCCGGTCCGACGTGGTGGAACAGAAGATGCGCGATGTCTGGCGTAAAAGCCTGGAAATCGCCGGTGTCAGCTATGCGTTGTGCCGCAGCTACACCCAGCTCAAGCCCGATCAGGCGGCCCTTGGGGGGCTGGTGCATCAGATCGGCGTGCTGCCGATCCTGACCTACGCCGAAGATCACTATGAGCTGCTGTCCGACCCGGTCAGCCTCAACCATGTAATCGACCAGATTCATCCGCTGATCGGCGAAAAACTGCTCAGTGTCTGGGAATTTCCCGACATGCTGGTGCAAGTGCCGCGGCTATACCTGAACTTCAAACGCCAGTCTGCGCAGGTCGACTATGTGGATCTGGTGCAGGTGGCCAGCCTGTATTGCTTCCAGGACACCGATCATCCGCTTGCCCGTACCGATGCGCTGAATGTGCCTGCCTACAGGGTGCTCGGAATCGACTTCGACGACGCGGCGATGTGCGCCGATCTGGAAGAAACTCGCACGATGTTTTACTGATCAAAGACCGCGTCGCCCCCTTCGCGAGCAAGCCCGCTCCCACAGGGATTTGTGGTGCTGCATAGATCCAGTGTGGGAGCGGGCTTGCTCGCGAAGAGGTCCGAACAGGCGCTGCATCACTCCCCCGCAATAAAACTCACCCGCACCTTCAACCCTGCGTGCTCTCCATCGTGCAGGCTGATCTGTGCCAGGTGCGCACGACAGATCTCGCCGACAATCGCCAACCCCAATCCGGAACCGGCCACTTGCTGATTGCGTCGGTAAAAGCGCTCGAATACCCGATCGCGCTCTTCAAGAGGGATGCCGGGGCCATCATCTTCGACTTCCAGCACGGCGGGCGCCGAGACGCGCAGAATCACGTTGCCACCGGGCGGCGTGTGAGCCAGGGCGTTATCCACCAGATTGCTCAGCAGTTCGTTCAGTAGCGTCGGCTCGCCCCGCAACCAGACGGATTCATCCGCTTCCAGCGCCAGCGCAATGCCGCGCTTGTGGGCCAACGGCGCCATGGCCATGCCCAGCTCCCGAGCCAACTGACTCAGGTCGAGTAACTGCGCGCCGCCTTCGGCAATCGCCCGGGCGCCATTTTCGACCCGTGCCAGGGACAGCAACTGATTGGCCAGATGGGTCAAGCGATCGGTGCCCTGGGCAGCGGTTTCCAGCGTGCTGCGCCAGGTATCGGGCTCAGCCGAGCGCATGCCCAGCTCCAGTCGCGCCTTGAGCGCTGCCAATGGCGTGCGCAGTTCATGGGCGGCATCGGCAATGAATTGCGCCTGTTTCTCGAACTGGCCGCGCAAGCGCTCGGTAAAGTGATTGAGTGCGCGCACCAGCGGCCACAATTCGCGCTGCACTTCCACCAACGGTAAAGGACGCAGATCGTCCGGCTGGCGCTCTTCCACCGCCGTGCGCAAGCGCTCCAGCGGGCGCAACGCGGCACTCACCGCAAACCACACCAGCATCAACGCACCGATTGCCAGCATGCCCAGGCGTAGCAACGTATCCGCCGCCAGGCTGCGGGCCATGCTGACGCGCGCTTCATCGGTTTCCGCCACGCGGATTTCCGCCATGCCATTCATGTTCGGGTCGCTCACGGGCTTGAGCAGGCTCACCACGCGTACGTTCTGCCCGCGGTACTGGGCGTTGTAGAAACGCGCCAGCGCTGGATAGTCATCGGTGCGCGGCGTTCCCGGCGGTGGCGCGGGCAGGTTTTCGTAACCGGAAATCAGCTTCTGATTGATGTCGTTGACCAGGTAGAAAATTCGCCCGGCACTGTCGTAGGCAAACGTATCGAGGGCCACGTAGGGCACGTCGGCACTCAGGCTGCCGTCGCGCTGGGAGACACCGGCGGCGATGGTCCGCGCCGAGGCCAGCAAGGTCCGGTCATAGGCCGTGTCGGCGGCTTCGCGACCGTACCAGTAGGCGCTCAACCCGCTGGCCAGCATCAAAACCACCAGCAACAGCGCGAGGTTCCACAGCAACCGCCAGCGCAGGCTGCTGGGCTTATGCATCGCGGCTTTCCAGCAAGTAACCGAGGCCCCGGAACGTCACGATGGCGACCGGCTGGCCATCGAGTTTCTTGCGCAGGCGGTGCACATAGATTTCGATCGCATCGGGGCTGGCCTCCTCATCGAGACCAAACACTTGCGACGCCAATTGCTCCTTGCTCATCACCCGACCGGGGCGTGCGATCAGGGCTTCGAGTACGGCTTGCTCGCGGGAAGTCAGGGTCAGCAATTCTTCGCCGAGGGTGAAGCGCCGGGTTTCCAGGTCATAGGCCAGCACACCGCAACGCTGAATGCGTTCACCGCCCAGCACACTGCGGCGCAACAGGGCTTTGACCCGGGCTTCGAGTTCGGTCAGTTCGAACGGCTTGGCCAGGTAATCGTCGGCGCCAAGGTTGAGGCCGTGGACCCGATCCTTGACGTCGCTGCGCGCGGTCAGCATCAACACCGGCAGATTCTTGCCCCGTGCCCGCAGGCGCGCCAGCACTTCGAAGCCGTCCATGCGCGGCAAGCCGACGTCGAGGATCGCCATGGCGTATTCCTCACTGCCCAGCGCCAGGTCGGCCGCCACGCCATCGTGCAGGACGTCCACGGTCAGCCCGGTGCCCTTGAGCGCCTGGGCGACACTTTCGGCGAGCTGCAGATGGTCTTCGACGAGCAGGACACGCATGGATCTTTACCTCATTCAGGGATGGTCGACGCCATTCTCTGGCGCGGAGTTTACAGCCGCAACCGCCGCTGTGAAGCCCGAAAACCGTGAAAGTCAGCTGAAAGCTTAGCGAAAGGTTAGCCCGTTACAGTCCAGCCACGGACAGTTTCGACTGCCGTCGCTGCGGCCATACAGCGATACGAAAAACGCCTCGAAGCGTTTTCGACAAATAAGAACAATAAACGGAGTAAGTCATCCATGCAGTCCTTGCAGACCCAGGCTATCGCGCCTGCCCGCCTCTCCCGTTTCAGCCACACTGCGCTTGCCAGCGCTGCCGCCCTTGCCGGTTTTTCACCTTTGAGCCACGCCGCATTCTTCGAAGACAGCTCGGCCACTTTCGAAACCCGCAACATGTACTTCAATCGCGATTTTCGCGACGGTACCAGTGCCCAGCAATCCAAGCGTGACGAGTGGGCCCAGGGGTTCATGCTCAATCTGAAATCAGGCTACACCGACGGCACCGTGGGGTTCGGTGTCGATGCGCTGGGCATGCTGGGGGTCAAGCTCGATTCGAGCCCGGACCGCACCGGTACCGGGCTGCTGCCAACCCATGACGACGGGCGCGCGGCTGACGAATATTCCAAGCTCGGCCTGACCGGCAAAGTGAAAATCTCCGCCAGCGAGCTGAAAATCGGCAGCCTGATCCCGGAGCTGCCGATCCTCAAGCCCAACGACGGGCGCATCCTGCCGCAGACCTTTGAAGGCGGCATGCTGACCTCCAAAGAGATCAAGAACCTGACCTTCACCGGCGGGCGCCTGGACAAGGCCAAGGATCGCGACAGCACCGACTTCGAGGACGTTGCCCTCAACAACAAGAACAGCCGCTTCGCCGGAACGGTGGCCGGCGAACACTTCGACTTTGGCGGCGTGGACTACAAGTTCACCGACAAGATCACCGGCAGCTACCACTTCGCGCAACTCGATGAAGTCTACAACCAGCACTATCTCGGGCTGGTTGCCTCGCAGCCGTTCGGCCCCGGCACCTTCGCCAGCGACCTGCGGTTTGCCATCAGTGATGACCAGGGCGAGGCCCGTGGCGGCAAGATCGACAACAAGTCCCTCAACGGTCTGGTGAGCTACGCCCTGAGCGGGCACAAGTTCAGCGCGGGCTACCAGCACATGTCCGGCGACAGCGCGTTCCCGTATGTGGATGGCACCGACCCGTACCTGGTGAACTTCGTGCAGATCAACGACTTTGCCGGTGCCGAAGAGCGCTCCTGGCAAGCGCGTTATGACTTCGACTTCGTCACCCTCGGCGTCCCGGGTCTGAGCTTCATGAGCCGTTACGTGAGCGGTGACAACATCAAGCTCAAGAACGGTGACGAAGGCAAGGAATGGGAACGCAACAGCGAGATCAAATATGTAGTACAAAGCGGCGCGCTCAAGGATGTCGCCGTGCGTCTGCGCAATGCCACCTACCGTTCCAACTACTCCGCTCGCGATGCCGATGAAGTGCGTCTGCTGGTGAGCTATAGCGTTGCCCTTTGGTAATTCAGTACGTCCATAACAACAACTCCCAAGGAGACTTGAATGAACCTGTCAATGCGTAAAATCGCTCTCGCCGCCAGCGTCCTGCTGTTCACCGGCCAGGCGCTCGCCGAACCCAAACGCCCGGAATGCATCGCCCCGGCCTCGCCCGGCGGTGGCTTCGACCTGACCTGCAAACTGGCGCAAAGCGCGCTGATCAACGAAAAACTGCTGACCAAACCGATGCGCGTGACCTACATGCCCGGCGGTGTCGGTGCGGTGGCGTATAACGCGGTGGTTGCCCAGCGTCCGGCCGATGCTGGCACCCTGGTGGCCTGGTCCAGCGGCTCGCTGTTGAACCTGGCCCAAGGCAAGTTCGGCCGTTTCGATGAAAGCAACGTGCGCTGGCTGGCCGCCGTTGGCACCAGCTATGGCGCCATCGCGGTCAAGAGCGACTCGCCCTACAAGACCCTCGACGATCTGGTCAAGGCACTGAAGAAAGATCCGAGCAAAGTGGTGATCGGTTCCGGCGGCACCGTCGGCAGCCAGGACTGGATGCAAACCGCGCTGATCGCCAAGGCCGCGGGAATCAACCCGCGCGACCTGCGCTACGTGGCCCTCGAAGGCGGCGGTGAAATTGCCACCGCCCTGCTCGGCGGTCACATCCAGGTCGGCAGCACCGACATCTCCGACTCCATGCCGCACATCCTCAGCGGTGACATGCGCTTGCTGGCGGTGTTCTCCGACAAACGTCTGGACGAGCCGGAAATGAAAGACATCCCGACGGCCCGCGAGCAAGGCTACGACATCGTCTGGCCGGTGGTGCGCGGTTTCTACCTCGGGCCAAAGGTCAGCGATGAAGACTACGCCTGGTGGAAAGCTGCCTTCGACAAACTGCTGGCCTCTGAAGACTTCGCCAAGCTGCGCGATCAGCGCGAGCTCTTTCCGTTCGCCATGACCGGCCCGGAACTGGACACCTACGTGAAGAAGCAGGTCGCGGACTACAAAGTGCTGGCCAAAGAGTTCGGCCTGATCCAGTGATCGTCTCTGTCTAGCGGCTGCGACTCCGCTCGGCGGAGTCGCAGCACAGGAGTTCCTCATGCTCTTACAACGCATTTTTGCTTCGGTGCTGTTGCTGGCCTGCCTCAGCCTGGTGGCGATGGCCTGGCCCTACCAGGCACCTTTTTCCTACGAACCGATCGGCCCGCGAGCCTTCCCCCTGCTGATGCTGGGGCTGATGGGCCTGGCGCTGGTGTACATGGTGTATCGCCCCTCGCCGATCAAACACACCGATGAAGATCCGCCAATGGATCGCGAAACCCTGAACAAGATCGGTGTTTGCGTGCTGTTACTGCTGGTCTTCGCCGGGCTGTTCGAACCGCTGGGCTTCATCCTCAGCAGCATGCTGATTGGCATTCCCATGGCGCGCCTGTACGGCGGGCGCTGGTTGCCGGGCGCGGTGATCATCAGCCTGATGAGCGTCGGCCTGTACCTGCTGTTCGACAAAGTCATGGACGTGCCACTGCCTCTGGGCCTGCTCGACGTTCTGGAGAACTGATATGGATACGCTTGGTTATTTGAGTCATGGCTTCGGCGTCGCACTGACCCCTTACAACCTGGTGACCGCACTCAGCGGCACGCTGATCGGTACGGTCGTCGGCCTGCTGCCGGGACTGGGCCCGATCAATGGCGTGGCGTTGCTGATCCCGATCGCCTTCGCGCTGGGCCTGCCGCCGGAGTCGGCACTGATCCTGTTGGCGGCGGTTTACCTGGGCTGCGAATACGGCGGCCGGATCAGTTCGATCCTGCTGAACATCCCGGGCGAAGCCTCCACCGTTATGACCACCCTCGACGGCTACCCGATGGCCCGCCAAGGTTTGGCAGGTGTTGCACTGTCGCTGTCGGCCTGGAGTTCATTCATCGGCGCCTTCATTGCGACCTGCGGCATGGTGGTGTTCGCGCCGATGCTGGCGAAATGGGCGATCGCCTTCGGTCCGGCGGAATACTTCGTGCTGATGGTGTTCGCCATTGTCTGCCTCGGCGGCATGGCCGGGGATCGACCGCTGAAGACGTTCATCGCGGCGCTGATCGGGTTGTTCCTGTCCACCGTCGGCATCGATGCCAACAGCGGCGTGTACCGCTTCACCGGCGATAACATCCACCTCACCGACGGCATTCAGTTCGTGGTGCTGGTGCTGGGTCTGTTCTCCATCAGCGAAATTCTGCTGCTGCTGGAAAAAACCCACCGTGGCCAGGAAGCTTTCCAGGCTACCGGGCGGATGCTGTTCAACTTCAAGGAAGCCGCCTCGGTGTTCTGGGTGAACATGCGCTGCGGTGTGCTCGGCTTCATCATGGGCGTACTGCCGGGGGCCGGTGCGACGCTGGCCAGCGCCGTGGCCTACATGACCGAGAAACGCATTGCCGGCCCAAGCGGAAAATTCGGACAAGGCGACAAGCGTGGCCTGGCTGCACCGGAAACCGCCATTGGCGCAGAAGCCTGTGGCGCGCTGGTGCCGATGCTGACCCTCGGCGTTCCTGGTTCAGGCACCACGGCCGTGATGATCGGCGCACTGTCGCTGTACAACATCACGCCGGGCCCACTGCTGTTCCAGCAGCAGCCGGACATCGTCTGGGGCCTGATCGCATCGTTGTTCATCGCCAACATCATGCTGGTGATCCTCAACATCCCGATGATCCGCATCTTCACCAAGATCCTCGCGGTACCGAACTGGGCACTGGTGCCGATGATCGCGATCATCACCGCTATCGGCGTGTACGCGGTGCATGCCACCACGTTCGACCTGTTCCTGATGATCGGTATCGGCATCTTCGGCTACATCCTGCGCAAGCTGGATTTCCCGTTGTCGCCGGTACTGCTGGGGTTCATCCTCGGCGGCTTGATGGAGCAGAACCTGCGTCGGGCGCTGTCGATCTCCAACGGTTCGCTGGACATCCTCTGGTCGAGCGGCATCACTGTCGGTGTCTGGGGCTTGATCGTGGTCATGCTTCTGGTGCCGATCGTGCGCATCTGGCGTAAACGTTCGGTTGCACGGCGCGTTATTGCCGATGTCTGATCGAACACCGTTCAAAGCCTGGTGGGGAACCCCGCTGGTCGGCCTGCTTGGCGGTTACCTCGCCAGCCAGGTCGGCTGGCCTTTGCCGTGGATGGTCGGCTCGTTGCTGGCGATCATCCTCGTGCGCTGCCTGACACCCTGGCAATTGGCCGAAATCCCTGGCGGCCGCAAGTGCGGCCAGTGGATCGTCGGTATCGGCATTGGCCTGCACTTCACCCCGCTGGTGATGGAGCAGGTGCTGAGTCATTTCGGTCTGATCTTCTTTGGTGCGTTGATCACCAGCCTGTCTGCGGTCGTCGGCGTATGGCTGATGCGCCGCACAGGTGAAGATCGCGCCACGGCGTTCTTTTCCAGCATGCCCGGCGGTTCCGGTGAGATGGTCAACCTCGGTGCCCGCAATGGCGCGGTGCTCAGCCGTGTGGCGGCGGGGCAGAGTTTGCGGGTGCTGGTGGTAGTACTCTGCGTGCCGGCGGCCTTCAAATATTTACTGGGCGATGGTGACCCGGTTTTACATGCCACCGCGGTGGACTGGCGCTGGCTGGCCCTGCTGTTCCCGGCAGGCGCATTGGCGGCCTGGATCTGGGAACGCCTGCGTCAACCCAACCCCTGGCTGTTCGGGCCGTTGCTGGTCAGTGCGGCAGTCAGCATCGGCTGGGACCTGCACATCGGCCTGCCCAATGGCGGTAGCCAGATCGGCCAATGGTTGATCGGCAGCGGTCTGGGCTGTCACTTCAACCGGCAGTTTTTCCGCCGTGCGCCATCGTTCATGGGGCGCACCTTGATCGGCACGGTATTGACCATGTTGATTGCAACGGCGGCGGCGCTGGGTCTGAGTGCGCTGACCCACCTGGATCTGCGCTCGCTGACCCTGGGCATGATGCCCGGCGGCATTGCCGAGATGAGCCTGACGGCGGAAAACCTGCAACTGTCGGTACCGCTGGTGACGGCGATGCAGGTGATGCGGTTGTTGTTTGTGCTGTTTCTGGCGGAGCCATTGTTCAAGTACTGGAACCGGGGCCCGGATTCTGTCTGAAAGACCGAGTTGCCCGATTCGCGAGCAAGCCCGCTCCCACATGGGTTTTGTGAACACCGAAAATCCAGTGTGGGAGCGGGCTTGCTCGCGAAGCTTTTAGATTGGCGGCAACCGCCACTCGATCGGCGTCTCGCCATTCTGTTCCAGAAACTTGTTGGTCCGGCTGAAGTGCCCGCAACCGAGGAAGCCGCGATAGGCGGACAGCGGTGACGGGTGCACCGAAGTCAGCACCAGATGCTTGGTCGCATCGATCAGCTTCTGCTTGCTCTGGGCATGGGCGCCCCACAGCATGAACACCAGGTGCGGCTGCTGTTGGCTGACCACTTCAATGATGCGATCGGTGAAAAACTGCCAGCCCTTGTCCTTGTGTGCATTGGCATTGGCGCGCTCGACGGTCATGGTGGTGTTGAGCATCAGCACGCCCTGATCGGCCCAGCTCTGCAGGTAACCGTGGTTGGGGATGTCGATGTTCAGGTCGCGCTTGAGCTCTTTGTAGATGTTCACCAGCGACGGTGGCGCCGGCACGCCGGGTTGCACCGAGAAGCACAAACCATGGGCCTGGCCCGGGCCGTGATAGGGATCCTGACCGAGGATCACCACTTTGACCTTGTTCAGCGGCGTGGAATTGAGCGCGTTGAAGATCATCGGCCCCGGCGGATAGATCTCCTTACCGGCCGCCCGCTCCTGTTGCAGGAAATTGCGCAACTCTGCCATGTAGGGCTGGTCGAATTCGGCACGCAGTGCCTCCTTCCAGCCCGGTTCGAGTTTGATACGGTCGTCAGCAGTCATGGTTACACCCGGCAAAAACAATGGGGCGAACCCTAAGAAGGCCCATCGCGCTTGTCAATTGATCTGACGCAGATCCTGCACTTTCCCACACAGCGATCATACTTAACCCTCAATTTCCCGATCGAGGTCATGATGAACCTGCACTTCGAAGAACTCACCGGCACCGACGGCGCCCGCATCGGCGTCGCCAGCCTGGATGCCGAAAAATCCCTGAACGCCCTGTCCCTGCCGATGATCAACGCCCTGCGCGACCGCATGGAGGCCTGGGCCAAGGACCCGCAGATCGTCTGCGTGCTCTTGCGCGGCAATGGCGCCAAGGCTTTTTGCGCCGGTGGCGAAGTGCGCAGCCTGGTGGAAGCCAGTCGCGCCCATCCGGGTGAAGTACCGCCACTGGCCGCGCTGTTTTTTGCGGCGGAATATCGCCTGGACTTCAAACTGCACACCTACCCCAAACCGTTGATCTGTTGGGGCCACGGCTATGTGCTCGGCGGTGGCATGGGGCTGTTGCAAGGTGCCGGCATCCGCATCGTTACGCCGAGCAGCCGGTTGGCCATGCCGGAGATCAGCATCGGCCTGTACCCGGATGTTGGCGGCAGTTGGTTCCTGTCGCGCCTGCCCGGCAAGCTCGGGTTGTTCCTGGGCCTGACCGGCGCGCACATGAACGGCCGCGATGCCATCGATCTGGACCTGGCCGACCGCTTCCTGCTCGACGATCAACAGCCGGCACTGATCGACGGACTGCTGCAATTGAACTGGCAGGAACAGACGCCCATGCAGCTCAACAGCCTGCTCAAGGCCTTGCAGCAGGAAGCCGTGGCACAGATGCCCGAAGCCCAGTGGCTGCCGCGTCGTCAGCAGATCGACGAGTTGCTGGATGTGAGCGACGTGCGTTGCGCCTGGAAGGCCATCAGCGCCTTGCGCGATCACCGCGACCTGCTGCTGAGCCGTGCAGCCAGGACCCTGAGCGAAGGCTCACCGCTGACCGCGCACCTGGTATGGGAGCAGATCGCCCGTGCCCGGCACCTGTCGCTGGCCGAAGTTTTCCAGATGGAATACACCCTGAGCCTCAACTGCTGTCGTCATCCGGAGTTCAGCGAAGGCGTACGCGCCCGGTTGATCGACAAGGATCAGAAGCCGCACTGGCACTGGCCGGACATCAACAATGTGCCGGACGCGGTGGTAGAGGCGCATTTCCACAAGGCCTGGGAAGGTCGGCATCCGCTGGCGGATCTATCCGAGTACTGAACGAACTGTGGGAGCGGGCTTGCTCCGGGCGGCGATCCGACGAAAGCGGTGTGTCAGTCGACATTTTTGCTGCCTGACACACCGCCTTCGCGAGCAAGCCCGCTCCCACATCAGATCTGTGTTCTATAAAAATCTATCGGTGGCCGCCCCGCCAGTTGTGATCGCCACGCCCGTCGCGATGGTCGCGCCCGTCGTGATCGCGAAAGTCATTGTTCCAGCCCCTGTGGTTACGGCCGTCCCAGCCATGGTTCTGATGCATCCGGTAATCGCCCCGGTATGGCTGGTAGTAACGCGGAGCGGGCTGGTAATAGCGCGGCTGATACATCCGCGGCTGCGAGTAATAACGCGGTGTCGGCTGGTAATACCGCGCTGGCGGCACGTAATACCGGGGCGGCGGCGTGTAGTAACCGTTGGAATAGTAGGAACTCCCCCCGGCGTAATGGCTTGGCGCAGGCGAGGTGTAGACTTCGGAACTGTAGTAACTGCCTCCTTCGTCGTAGTAAGGCTCGCACCCACCTAGGGACAATCCCAACACAGCAAGCAGAAGAATTTGGCGATGCATGGCGGCCTCCTGGACCGCGGGTGAACCACACCAGCGACGCTGGCAGGCGACAGTCAAATGTTCAGTGAACTGTCGATAGATCAGACATCGAATTCAGAATCTGGTGCGTCTCTGAAACAAGTAGAAACATCTGGCCGATGAAAGGTTTTTCATCCATTCACACCACGATTAACGGTGGCCACCGTGAAATCCACCGCCATGATGCCCACCTCCGTGAAAGTCGTGTCCACGGT
Organism: Pseudomonas sp. Pseusp16; assembly: GCF_047324915.1. Classification (NCBI taxonomy): domain Bacteria; kingdom Pseudomonadati; phylum Pseudomonadota; class Gammaproteobacteria; order Pseudomonadales; family Pseudomonadaceae; genus Pseudomonas; species Pseudomonas sp. Pseusp16. The sequence goes on from NZ_CP168522.1 coordinate 3,613,159, forward strand.
AATAACCATGCCCACCGTAGTAATAGGAGCGATAGCCACCGTAATAACGTGGGCCGTAGTAACCGTAGTAGTAAGGCGAGTAGTAACCGGGATAGTAATAAGGTGCCGCGTAGACATCGGCAGGACCGTCGTAGTAGTAGCAGCCAGACAATCCCACACCGAGCAGTGCACCGAACAACAATCGACGTAACATGACGGCCTCCGTAAAGACCTGTGACAGCAGCCAGCACAGACCGGCTGACATCTGTTTTGACTGGCAAATCCCTGCCAAGTGCAACGTCGCACCCACCTTCTGATCAGCGGTGGATACGTTCCAATGAGGTGCGCCTGCGCACCATCACAAGGCAGTCCGCCTTGCCAATCAAACCCTTCGTCCTCCCTGCCCCCCGCGCCAGAGCGCTCGGACCAACTTGGCACGCCTCTCGCTTTAACAAAACCGTGCAGGAGTCACTACAGGTTCGCGGCACCACAATTTGCAAATGGCTGACTAGGGTTCCGGCTCGCAATCGCGAGTGACTGGTCCGAGAGTTGGCGACCTCCAGTTGAGGTTACACGGCGGGATAAAAGCCCGGGAGACAAGCCACCGCTAACGGTGCCGCTGCCGTCCTGTCCGTCCTTGATCAACTGGAGAACCACCATGTCCCAGCTTCGTTTACCCGCCCTCTTCGCCGCTGCGTTTGCAGCCCTCGTGAGCGTCTCGTCCCAGGCTGCCCAGAAAGATCACTTCAACGTGTGCTGGACGATCTATGCCGGCTGGATGCCATGGGAATATGCCGGCAGCCAGGGCATCGTCGACAAATGGGCGAAGAAGTACGGCATCAAGATCGACGTGGTACAGCTCAATGACTATGTCGAATCGATCAACCAGTACACCGCCGGCCAGTTCGATGGCTGCACCATGACCAACATGGACGCACTGACCATTCCGGCCGCCGGTGGCGTCGACAGCACTGCACTGATCGTCAGCGATTTCTCCAACGGCAACGACGGCATCGTGCTCAAGGGCGAAGGCAAGAAAGTCATCGACCTCAAGGGCATGGACGTCAATCTGGTGGAGCTGTCGGTCTCCCATTACCTGCTGGCCCGGGCGCTGGATTCGGTGGACCTCACCGAGAAAGACCTGAAAGTGGTCAACACCTCCGACGCCGATATCTCGGCGGCCTTCAACACCGATCAGGTCAACGCCGTCACCACCTGGAACCCGATGCTCTCGGACATCAAGGCCAAGCCCGGGGTGAGCGAAGTGTTCAACTCCAGCCAGATTCCCGGCGAAATCATGGACATGATGGTGGTCAACAGCGCCACCCTCAAAGACAACCCGGCCCTGGGCAAAGCGCTGACCGGTGCCTGGTTCGAAGTCGTCGAGTTGATGAACCAGAAAAACGCGGCCAGCAAAGCCGCACTGGAACACATGGCCAAAGCCTCCGGTACTGACCTGGCGGGTTTCCAGGCGCAACTGGACACCACCCGACTGTTCGCCACGCCCAAGGAAGCCCTGGCGTTCAGCACCAGCAAGCAACTGCCGGAGACCATGCGCAAGGTCGCCGAGTTCTCCTTCCAGCACGGCTTGCTGGGTGAAGGCGCCAAGGACACCAGCGCGGTCGGCATGGCCTTCGCCAACGGCGTGACCAGCGGCGACAAAGGCAACCTCAAGCTGCGTTTCGACCCGAGCTACGTGCAGATGGCCGCCGACGCCAAGCTGTAATCAGGAGAACTGGCCATGCGCCTGATCAACCGTCACCCGGACCGCCCGAGTCGCCTGCTGTTGGTGATCCTGCCGTTCGCCCTGGTGCTGTTCGCCTACTTCACGGGCTCGGCCGAGCGACTGACGGACAACCCCAACGACAAGTTGCTGCCCAGCGCCGTGCAGATGACCGACGCGGTGAAACGCCTGGCGTTCGTGGCCGACACCCGTACCGGCGAATACCTGCTCTGGCAGGACACGGCGTCCAGCCTGCAACGCCTGGCCATCGGCCTGGGAATCAGCGCCTTGGCCGGGCTGTGCCTGGGCATCGCCGCCGGTACCCTGCCGCTGTTCGGTGCGCCGTTGTCCCCCTTGCTGACAGTGCTGTCGATGGTGCCGCCACTGGCGATCCTGCCGATCCTGTTCATCGTCTTCGGCCTGGGGGAATTGTCGAAAGTGATGCTGATCGTCATCGGTATCACTCCGGCCCTGGCCCGGGACCTGGAACAGCGCGCCCGGGAAATCCCCGTGGAGCTGTTGATCAAGGCCCAGACCCTTGGCGCTTCCACCTGGACCCTGATGCTGCGGGTGGTGCTGCCGCAATTGTTGCCACGCTTGTTGATCTCGCTGCGGCTGATGCTCGGCTCGGCGTGGCTGTTCCTGATCGCCGCCGAGGCCATCGCTTCTACCGACGGCCTTGGCTACCGGATTTTCCTGGTGCGCCGCTACCTGGCAATGGATGTGATCCTGCCGTACGTGGTGTGGATCACCCTGCTCGCCTGGCTGATGGATTGGGGCCTCAAACACCTCACCCGGCGTGCGTTCCCCTGGCACCAGGGGGTCGCCAAATGAGCTTCATCACCGTTAGAAACGTCTGGCAGCGATACGCCGATCAAGTGGTGCTCGAAGGCCTGAACCTGAATGTCGACGAGGGTGAGTTTTGCACGCTCGTGGGGGCATCCGGTTGTGGCAAATCGACCTTCCTGCGCCTGCTGCTCGGCCAGGAACGCGCCAGTCGCGGCGAGATCCTGCTCGACGGTCAGCCCTTGGCCGGTGAGCCGGATGCCAGCCGTGGCGTGGTGTTCCAGCGCTACTCGGTGTTCCCGCACCTGAGCGTGCTGGACAACGTTGCCCTCGGCCTCGAACTGCCGCGCTCGCCGTTGCTCGGACGCCTGTTCGGCAGTGCCAAAAAAGAGGCCCGCGAACAGGCATCGCAGTTGCTGCGAAAAGTCGGCCTTGGGCACTCGCTGGACAAGTACCCGGCGCAACTCTCCGGAGGCATGCAACAACGGCTGGCCATTGCCCAGGCGCTGATCATGAAGCCGCGCGTGCTGCTGCTCGACGAACCGTTCGGCGCCCTTGATCCGGGCATCCGCAAAGACATGCACGCCCTGCTGCTGGAGCTGTGGCGCGAGACCCGACTGACGGTGTTCATGGTCACCCATGACCTGTCCGAAGGTTTCAGCCTTGGCACGCGGCTGCTGGTGTTCGACAAGGTCCGCCTCGACCCGCACGCCCCCGGTGCCTATGGCGCACGCATCACCTACGACATCCCTTTGAACAGCGACCGCCGCACCCGCCGTGCCGCCGTCGACGCCTTGCCAGTGCAACTGGCGGGCTCACTTCGAACCGCTTGAGAGGGTTTTGCCCATGACTGATTCGCCCCGACTGTTCCCGCCCTTCGCCGAAGAAATGCTCCCTGGCGGCGGCCATCGTTCCTTCGTGCTCAAGCGCGGCCAATTGCTGCGCCTGACCGACCTGCGCGGCGGCGCCAACGTCAGCCTGACGTTGCTCAACGCCAATGAAAAAACCGAACGCCTGAACCTGCCCGACAGCCTCAAGTGCCAACACACCGCCAGGCTAACCGCCGGCCATTGCCTGTATTCGGACATGGGCCGCGTGCTGGCCGCCATCACCGCCGACACCTGCGGCTGGAGCGACAGCCTGGGCGGTGTGCTCTGCGCTGAAGAAGTGGCGCAAAAGTACGGCGCGGGCCGCTACCAGGAACTGCGCAACGGCTTCTTTCGCAACGGCACCGACAACCTGTTGGTGGAACTGGGCAAGTGGGGACTGGGCCTGTCCGACCTGCTGATGACCCTCAACCTGTTCAGCCGCGTGAACGTCGACGATGCCGGGCGCTTCCATTTCGTCGCGGGCAATTCCAGGGCCGGCGACTACATCGAGTTGTATGCGCCGATGGACACGCTGGTAGTGCTCACCGCCCTGCAGCACCCGATGGACCCGGCGCCTGAATACGCGCCGAAACCCTTGAAGCTGAGCTGGATGAACGCCGACCCCAGCGTCGCCGAACACTGCCGCACCTCGCGTCCGGAAAACGAGCGCGGCTTCATCAACACCGACCGTTTGTTCGCCTGAGGATCGCTGCCATGTCACTCGCCATCGCCACTGTTCAAAAACTGCCAGAAACAGCGGTCTACCGCGCCACCATCCCCGCCGGCGAACCCTGGCTGATGGAGGTCAAGGCTGGCCAGACCCTGCGCATCCTCGATCTGGAAGGCAATCAGGCTGTCGACACCTTGTTCTACAGCGTCGCCAACCCCAAGGAACGCTACGACGTGCAGCGCACCCTGCGCCGGCAGAACAGCGTGTACCTGAGCACCGGCAGCGTGCTGTTTTCCAACCTCGGCAAGCCGATGCTGACCATCGTCGCCGACACTTGCGGGCGCCACGACACCCTCGGCGGCGCCTGTGCGCAAGAGAGCAACACCGTGCGCTACGCCCTGGAAAAACGCTACATGCACAGCTGCCGCGACAACTACCTGCGCGCTTGCGTTCACGATGGCCGCCTGGGCAAGGGTGACATCGGGCCGAACATCAACTTCTTCATGAACGTGCCGGTCACCGCCGACGGCGGCCTGACCTTCGAAGACGGCATCTCGGCACCGGGCAAGTACGTCGACCTGCGGGCCGAGATGGACGTGATCGTGCTGATCTCCAACTGCCCGCAACTGAACAACCCGTGCAATGCCTACAACCCCACCCCTGCGGAGCTGCTGGTATGGAACTGAAATTCCCGGGATTGCGCCGCTGGTTGTTTGCCTTGTGCCAGGCCCGTTCAGGCCAGTGCCTCAAACCTCAGGAACATCACTACCCCCTGTAGGAGCGAGCTCGCTCGCGAAAAACCCGAAGCCACCGCTGGGCATCTGGTTTTACGCGTAATCGTTCACGACCATCGCGAGCAGGCTCGCTCCTACAGGGGGGCGGCGGTGATTTGAAGAAATCTGATTCTGCCGCCGGGGACGACCCCGGCTCTCATCGAAAAACTGCGGGACGGCCCGCATCCCCTCCAGGGGTTATGCCATGTTCGAAAAAGTCCTGATTGCCAACCGCGGCGCCATTGCCTGCCGCATCCTGCGGACCTTGCGCGAGCTGCAAGTGCAGGGTGTTGCCGTGTATTCCGAAGCCGATGCCGCCAGCCTGCACATCCTGCAAGCCGATGAGGCCCACAGCCTCGGCGAAGGCGCGGCCGCCGGCACTTACCTGGCGGTCGATAAAATCCTCGCCATTGCCAAAAACAATGGCGCCACCGCGATCCATCCCGGCTACGGCTTTCTCTCGGAAAACGCCGCGTTCGCCGAAGCCTGCGAGGCCGCCAACATCGCCTTCATCGGCCCGACGCCAGAACAATTGCGCGTGTTCGGCCTCAAGCACACTGCACGCGCCCTGGCCAAACAACACGGCGTGCCCATGCTCGAAGGCACCGAGCTGCTCGACAGCCTCGATGCCGCACTGCAGGCCGCTGAACAGATCGGCTACCCGGTGATGCTCAAGAGCACCGCCGGCGGTGGTGGCATCGGCATGCGCGTGTGCCGCAGTGCGGCCGAGTTGAGCGAGTCCTTCGAAACGGTCAAGCACCTGGGTCAGAACAATTTCAGCGACGCCGGGGTGTTCATCGAAAAGTACATCCAGCGCGCCCGTCATCTGGAAGTGCAGGTATTCGGTGACGGTCACGGTCAAGTGATCGCCCTCGGCGTGCGTGACTGCTCGGTACAGCGGCGCAACCAGAAAGTCCTCGAGGAAACCCCGGCGCCGAACCTGCCCGACGGCATGGCCAATGAACTGTGCGCGGCGGCGATCAAACTGGCCAAAGCGGTGAATTACCGCAGCGCCGGCACCGTGGAGTTCGTCTTCGACAGCGATGCCCGGCGTTTCTACTTTCTGGAAGTGAACACCCGTTTGCAGGTGGAGCACGGCGTCACGGAGCAGGTATGGGGCGTCGACCTGGTGCGCTGGATGGTGCAACTGGCGGCCGGCGACCTGCCGCCGCTGAGCGATCTGGTACAGGCTCTGAAACCTGTGGGGCATGCGATTCAGGCGCGGTTGTATGCCGAGGATCCGGGGCGCGACTTTCAACCCAGCCCGGGCTTGCTCACCGCCGTGGATTTCCCGGTGGCCGATGGCATTCGGTTGCGCATCGACACCTGGGTCGAGGCGGGCTGCGAGATCCCGCCGTACTTCGATCCGATGATCGCCAAGGTCATCAGTTGGGCGCCGACCCGTGAAGAGGCGACTGCCGATCTGCATCAGGCGCTGGGCGCCAGCCTGCTCTACGGCGTGGAAACCAACCGCGATTACCTGCGGCAGATTCTGCTGGATGGGCCTTTCGCCAGCGGTCAACCCTGGACCCGTTGCCTGGAAGGCCTGGTCTATCAGGCCAACACCTTCGAGGTGCTCAGCGCAGGCACCCAGACCAGCGTTCAGGACTATCCCGGCCGCCTCGGATACTGGGCGGTCGGCGTGCCGCCCTCGGGCCCGATGGACAGTCGCGCGCTGCGTTTGGGCAATCGTTTACTGGGCAATGACGAAGGCGCGGCGGCGCTGGAAATCACCATGAGCGGGCCGTTGCTGCGCTTCAATTGCGAGGCGGTGGTGGCGGTGACCGGCGCGCAGATTCCATTGCTGCTCAACGGTGAAAGCGTACCGATGAACACCGCGCTGAGGGTTCCGGCAGGCGCCACCTTGAGCCTCGGCACGATTGCCGGTGCAGGCGCCCGCAGCTATTTGTGCCTGCGCGGCGGCCTGCAGGTGCCGGAATATCTGGGCAGTAAAAGCACCTTCACCCTCGGCCAGTTTGGTGGCCACGGCGGTCGCGCCTTGCGGGCCGGCGACGTGTTGCACGTGCCTGCGCTCAATGACCGCAGCGCCGGTCAACAACTGGCTGAAGAACAGCTCGCCGAGTTGCCCGCGGTTCGGCAGATTCGTGTGATCTACGGCCCGCACGGCGCCCCGGAATACTTCACGGAAAACTACATCGGCACCTTCTTCACCACGCAGTGGGAAGTGCATTTCAACTCGAGCCGTACCGGCGTGCGCCTGATCGGGCCGAAGCCGGAATGGGTGCGCGCCGACGGTGGTGAAGCCGGTTTGCATCCGTCGAACATCCACGACAATCCCTATGCGATCGGTGCGGTGGACTTTACCGGAGACATGCCGGTGATCCTCGGCCCGGATGGACCGAGCCTCGGCGGCTTCGTGTGCCCCGTGACAGTGATCGAGGCGGATCTTTGGCAACTGGGGCAGCTCAAGGCCGGGGACAAGGTGCAGTTCATTCCTGTCGACCTCAAGACAGCGCGAAACCTTGCCTTGAAATGGGATCACTGTGGGAGCGGGCTTGCTCGCGAAGAAGGCGTGTCAGTCAACATTGATGTGTCTGAAGCACCGCTTTCGCGAGCACGCCCGCTCCCACAGGGGATGGTGTCGCCCGTGGTGTTGGATTTGGGGCAGGACGACACCCGGCTGGTCGCAAGACTGTCCGGCGACACCAACCTGCTCCTCGAAATCGGCGCCCCGGAACTGGACCTGGTCCTGCGCTTCCGAGCCCACGCCCTGATGCAGGCCCTGGAAAGCAAACACCTGCACGGCGTGATCGACCTCACCCCCGGCATTCGTTCGCTGCAAATCCACTATCAACCCGAGCAACTGCCACTGGCCGACCTGCTCGGCATCGTCGCCGGGGAATGGGACGCCGTGTGCGCCGCCAAAGACCTGCAAGTGCCCTCGCGCATCGTCCATCTGCCGCTGTCCTGGGACGACCCGGCGTGCCAGTTGGCCATCGAGAAATACATGACCACCGTGCGCAAGGACGCGCCGTGGTGCCCGAGCAACCTGGAGTTCATCCGCCGCATCAACGACCTGCCGAACCTCGATGAAGTCCAACGCACGGTGTTCGATGCCAGTTATCTGGTGATGGGTTTGGGTGACGTCTACCTCGGCGCACCGGTCGCCACCCCGCTCGACCCGCGCCATCGCCTGGTGACCACCAAGTACAACCCGGCGCGCACCTGGACCGCGGAAAACTCGGTGGGCATCGGTGGCGCCTACATGTGCGTCTACGGCATGGAAGGCCCCGGTGGCTATCAGTTTGTCGGGCGTACGTTGCAGATGTGGAACCGCTACCGCGAAGTCGCCGCGTTCGACGGCAAACCGTGGCTGCTGCGGTTTTTCGACCAGATCCGTTTCTACCCGGTCAGCGCCGATGAACTGCTGCGCATCCGCCGGGATTTCCCCCTCGGGCGCTTCGACCTGAACATCGAGCACAGCCAGTTGAATCTGGCGGATTACCAGGCGTTCCTGGCACAGCAAGCCCAGACCATTGGCGCATTTCGCGATCAGCAAAAAGGCGCATTCAATGCAGAACGCGAACGCTGGATCGCCAGTGGCCAGGCCCATTTCGACAGTGAAGAACCGGCCCCGGAAGCGACCGAAGAGGCGCCATTGACCTGCGCTCAACAGAGCGTCGACAGCCACATCGCCGGCAACCTCTGGCAGGTCCGGGTCGAGGCCGGCAACCGTGTCGAGGCCGGTGATGTGCTGGTGATCCTGGAGTCGATGAAGATGGAAATCCCCCTGCTTGCGCCAATGGCCGGCGTGGTGCGCGAGATTCGCGTGCAACCGGGTTCGGCGGTGCGCGCCGGACAGCGCGTCGTGGTGCTGGAACTCGACTGAACCCATTTTGCCAAGGACTCATGCCATGAACATCAACCTGCAACTCGACGCCCTGCGCAGCGCCTACCGCGACGGCAGCCTCACCCCCCGGCAACTGCTGCCGGTCCTGCGGGACAAAGCCGCCGCGCTGAACCCGGACTATCACCTGTTCATCCACTTGCTCAGCGCCGAAGAACTGGAGCCTTACCTCGCCGCCCTCGACGGTCGCGACCTCGACAGCCTGCCCCTGTATGGCGTGCCGTTCGCGATCAAGGACAATATCGACCTGGCAGGCATTGCGACCACGGCGGCGTGCCCGGCATTTGCCTACGTGCCAGAGCGTTCGGCAACCATCGTCGAACAACTGCTGGCCCTCGGTGCGATTCCGCTGGGCAAGACCAACCTCGACCAGTTCGCCACAGGACTCAACGGCAGCCGCTCACCTTATGGCGCGTGCCCCAACAGCGTGTTGCCGGAGTACCCGTCGGGCGGTTCCAGCGCCGGTTCGTCGCTGGCGGTAGCGCTCGGGGTCGCGAGTTTTGCGCTGGGCACCGACACTGCTGGCTCCGGGCGCGTGCCCGCGGCGTTGAACAATCTGGTCGGCATGAAAGCCACCAAGGGCCTGATTTCGACAGCCGGCGTGGTACCGGCCTGCCGAACGCTGGATTGCGTCACCACGTTCACCGCCACGGCGCGGGAGGCCAGCCAGTTGCTGGCGCTCACCGCGCGCCTCGACCCTCGGGACGAATACAGCCGCAGCAATCCGTTGTGGAACGACGGCTCGGCGTTCGGCACACCACGGCCGTTCCGTTTCGGCGTACCGCGCGCGCAGGACCTGCAATTCTTCGGCTGCCCTGAAGGCCCGCTGTTGTTCGGTGATGCCATCGACCGCCTCAAGGCCTTGGGTGGCGAAGCGGTGGAACTGGACCTGTCACCGTTTCTGGAGGCCGCACGTTTGCTCTATGAAGGGCCGTGGGTGGCCGAGCGCTACAGCGTGGCCGGGGAGTTGATGGCGCAAAACCCCGAGGCCGTGTTGCCAGTGATTCGCGCCGTATTGGCCAAGGCAACCGCCGTCGACGGCGTGCAAACCTTCCGCGCCCAATACCGGCTACAAGCGCTCAAGGCCCAGTGTGATACGGCGCTGGAGGGCCTTGATTGCGTCGTCACGCCGACCATCGGCCGCCCGATTACGCTGGCGGAGCTCGAGGCTGAACCGGTGCTGCGCAATTCGGAACTGGGTTACTACACAAACTTCATGAACCTGCTCGATTACGCCGCCGTCGCCGTGCCCAATGCATTCATGGACAACGGCCTGCCATGGGGCGTGACGTTGTTTGGCCGGGCCTTTACCGATCAGTACCTGTTGAGCGTGGCCGATGCCCTGCAGCGTCAGCAAGGCGTGGCCACCCCTGCACCGGTGACGGTTGCACGCCATGATCAGGCGCGGCTGGTGGTCTGCGGCGCGCATCTGGACGGGCTGGCGTTGAACTGGCAACTCAGGCAGCGCGGTGCCCGGTGGGTGGAAACGACCTTCAGCTCGCCGGACTATCAACTCTATGCCCTGGCCGGTGGCCCGCCGTTTCGCCCGGGCATGGTCCGCGTGAAGGATGGCGGCGTGGCGATTGCGGTGGAAGTCTGGGAATTGCCCAGCCGTGAACTGGGTTCGTTCCTGACCGCAATTGCGGCACCGCTGGGGCTGGGCAAGGTGCAACTGGCGGACGGTCGCTGGGAGAGCGGGTTTATCTGCGAGGCGCATGGGCTGGAGGGCGCGGTGAACATCAGCCATTTTGGCGGGTGGCGGATGTATCTGAAATCACTGGCTTGAACACCCCCCCCTGTGGGAGCGGGCTTGCTCGCTCCCACAAGGACCACGCGCAACCTCTGTGGAACGCAGGAACGACCATTCGCGGCGCACATAGGGCAGTTATTTCCCCGCCGCGCAATTAGAATGCTCGCCATCGGATTGCTGCCAATGGAACTGCCATGCCGCTTCGCTCGCCGCTGTATTCTCAACGTTCGTTGGTTCTCACGCTGGTCGCGTTGCTGGGCGCAGGCTTCCTCGCCACTTCCTTTCTCAGCTACTACGCCTCCCGGGCATCGATCCGCGACAACATCGTCAACACCGAGCTGCCGCTGACCTCGGACACCGTCTACTCGGAAATCCAGAAAGACCTCGTCAGGCCGATCCTGATTTCCTCGATGATGGCCCGCGACACCTTCATGCGCGACTGGGTGGTCAACGGTGAAAAAGACTCCGACCAGATGACCCGCTACCTCAACGAGGTCATGACCCACTACGGCGCGTACACCGCGTTCTTCGTCTCCAACACCAGCCTGACCTACTACCACGCCAAGGGTGTGCTCAAACAGGTCAAGGCCACCGAACCCCGCGACGCCTGGTACTTCCGCGTGCGGGACATGAAGGATCCGTACGAAATCAACGTCGACCCGGACCTCGCCAACAAGGACAACCTGACCTTTTTCATCAACTACAAGGTCTACGACTACAACGACCGATTCATCGGCGCGGCCGGGGTTGGCCTGACCGTCGACGCGGTGATCAAGCTGATCGACAAGTACCAGCAGCGTTATCAGCGCAGCGTGTATTTCGTCGACAACTTCGGACGCCTGGTGCTTACCGGCGCCGAAGGGGGCCCGCAGGGTGCGCGCATCGGGCAGAAACTCGGCGAACTCGACAGCATGAAAGACCTGGTCAGTCGGCTGCCCAAACCCCACAGCGGCAGCTATGAATATTCCGTGCAGGGCCAGGGACATTTCCTCAACGTACGCTTTATCCCGGAACTGAACTGGTACCTGTTCGTCGACAAACGCGAAGACAGCGCCCTCGGTGAAATCCGCCAGTCGCTGTACCTCAACCTGCTGATCTGCCTGCTGGTCACGCTGACCGTGCTGGCGCTGCTCAACCGGGTGATCAAACGCTTTCAGGACAAGATCCAGGCCCAGGCCACCCTCGACAGCCTGACCGAACTGCCCAACCGTCGCGGCTTCGACCTGCTGGCCGCACAGGCCATGCTGGAAGCCCGGCGCGAGCCCAAACCGCTGACCGCCTTGCTGCTGGACCTCGACCACTTCAAGGCGCTGAACGACACCTACGGCCACCTGGCCGGCGACCAGGTACTGATCGGTTTCGCCCGGGATCTGGAAAGTTGCCTGCGGCACTCCGACATCGTCTGCCGCTGGGGCGGTGAAGAGTTCATCGTGCTGCTCAAGGACACCAACGGCAAGACAGGTCTGATGATTGCCGAGAAAATTCGCCAGCACGTGGAACAACAGCGCTACGCCTACAACGACAAGGCCTTGCAACTGACCGTGAGCATTGGCCTCTCGACCCGGCAGCCCGATGACACCTTGCACAGCCTGCTGTCACGGGCGGATCATGCGATGTATCGGGCCAAGCAAAGTGGCCGTAACCGAACCTGCGTGGAATTGTCTCACTCCGTCCATGAACCAGCCTGACCTCTGCGCCGCCTGTGGCGCCCCCAACGACTGCACCCTGGCCGACCCGCGAACCGCCGACCGCGTCTGCTGGTGCTACGGCGTCAGCATCGACCCGGCAGTGCTCCAGGCGCTGCCGGCGGAACTGCGCGACGCCTCGTGCCTGTGCCCGCGTTGCGCCGAGGTCGAGGCACAGTTGCAAGCAACGTCCGGATCGATCAAGTAAGATGCGCCCCCCTTTCTGCACTGATCCCTAGTCATGCGTGTCGACCGATTCCTCAGCAACCTGCCGTGCTTCAACCGTAAGCAGGTACGCCTGTTGCTAGTGGAAAAACGCGTCAGGGTCGACGGAAAAGTCGTCAGTGACCCCCACAGCGAAGTCCGCGAATTCAGCCGCGTCGAAGTGGACGACGACGTGCTGCAAGTCGGCAAACCGCTGCGCCATTTCATGTTGCACAAGCCCGCCGGATGCGTCAGCGCCACGCGGGATCCGCAGCACCCGACCGTGCTCGATCTGATCCATGAACCGGGCAAGGACGAACTGCACATCGCCGGCCGCCTGGACTTCAATACCACCGGCCTGATGCTGATCACCAACGACGGCAGTTGGTCGCGCCGCCTGACCCAACCGCAGACCAAACTGCCCAAGGTCTATTACGTCGAAACCGAGCAGGACATCGGCCCCGAATACGCGATCAAATTCAGTGAAGGGCTGTACTTCGCCTTCGAAGACCTCACCACGCAACCGGCCGGGCTAGAGCGGCTCGGGCCAAAATCGGCACGGCTGAGCATTGTCGAAGGCCGCTATCACCAAGTGAAGCGCATGTTCGGCCACTTCGATAACAAGGTACTGCGCCTGCACCGCGAACGCATGGGGCCGCTGGTGCTCGACGACGCGTTGAAACCGGGCGAATACCGGCCGCTGACCGACGAAGAGATCCGATCGATCTAAGCGCACGACCGCTCAGCAGAAAGTTGTCGAACAATTTACCAACGGCACTTGCGCAATGATGTGACCCCTGCTTGAATCAGGACGTCGGCCGAAATGTGACCGATGAGTCACCACATACTTCCAAGAAACTTTTTGCCGGTAGGAACCCATGGGTTCCGGCCTCACCCGGCAGACTGCCCGCCAATAACAATACCCGTCGACCGGACTGCATTGGATCGACATGGGCCAGCAAATTCCAAGGCATATGCCTACCTGTCACAAAGCTCGTGCAATCTCATTTGCGCGCATACCCGCTTGCCAGGAGTCTTATGACATGAGGCCAGAAATCGCTGTGCTGGATATACAGGGTCAGTATCGGGTTTACACGGAGTTCTATCGCGCAGACGCCGCAGAGAAGACCATTATCTTGGTCAACGGCTCGATGGCCACGACTGCGTCGTTTGCACAAACCGTGAAAAACCTCCATCCGCAATTCAACGTCGTTTGCTACGACCAGCCCTACGCGGGCCGGTCAAAAGCCCACAACCTGCATGAAAAAATGCTCACCAAGGAAATCGAAGGGCAGATCCTGCTGGAACTGATCGACCACTTCGCCGCCGAGCACGTGTTGTCGTTTTCCTGGGGCGGCGCCGCGACCATGATGGCGTTGTCGCAACGGCCACGGCGCATCGAAAAAGCCGTGATCAGCTCGTTTTCCCCGGTGATCAACGCGCACATGCTCGACTACCTCGAGCGCGGCGTCGAACACCTCGGCAACCTGGATCGCGACCGGGTCGGGCACCTGGTCAACGACACCATCGGCAAACACCTGCCATCGCTGTTCAAACGCTTCAACTATCGCCACGTCAGCTCCCTGGCCGAGCATGAGTACGGGCAGATGCACTTCCACATCAACGAGGTGCTGCACAGCGACCGCCAGTGCTACCTGCATGCGGCGAAAAAAATTGATGTGCCGGTGCTGTTCCTCAACGGCGAATGGGACGAATACACCGCCGCCGACGACGCCCGGTTATTCGCCGGCCACGTGCAACACAGCACGTTCAACACCATTCAGGCCACCGGCCACTTTCTCGACATGGAGCACAAAGCCGCCTGCCGGGACAGCCGCAACGCACTGATGGGTTTCCTGAAATCGTCGCAACACGAAAGCCGACCGCGTTACCAGTACGTCCAGGACCAACATGCATTGGCAAGCTGAAGTAACGTCATCGCGAGCAAGCCCCGCCCTGCTGCGTTAAACGTATTGCACAGGCGCGAGGCTTGCCCGCGATCGACCGTCACGGGCTCCATGCATTGTTGATACATCCGGGTTAAACCCGCCCCACGTAAAGAAAAACTTCAAATCGCCGGCCGTATCTGGTACAAAGTCACCGCTCTGAGCGGGTGTCGTATAATGGCATTACTCCAGCTTCCCAAGCTGATAACGAGGGTTCGATTCCCTTCACCCGCTCCACTATTTTCAAGACCTCCAGCGGTGCATGAACGTGCCTGCAATCAGTTGGGGGCCGTTTTGGGGGCCGTTTTACCTGACGTGAAGCCCCCTTCACTATCGATGTAGAACAAGTCGAGATAAGCCTCAGGCATTTGGTCCGGTGCCCAGGCTTTCGTATGTTTGGATGTCCAGGCGAAGCCTACTGACTTGTAATCAGTAGGTCCCGGGGTCGATTCCTGGTGCCGGCACCATACAAAACAAGGGCTTGCAGCGATGCAGGCCCTTTGTTTTTTCTCAGGCGTAACAACAGACGTAACAAGGCCGCTATTTCAGCCTTGGCAGAGCACGGTGGCTTACTTCAAAGGAAAGTGTTTGTGGCCTGGAAGACTTGGGACTGGAAATTTATCGCCACGACTGTGATCGCTATCGCAGCTCTGGTCGTTCCTCAGATAGACCTGTCGTCACGTTCGCTCACCGTACGCCTGTTGGCAACGTCACCTCTGCAGCCCGCGCTGAACATTCAAAACCTTCAGATTTCGCTTAACGGTCAAAATGTCGAATCACCGTACATCTCGACAATTGAGCTCGTTAACACCGGATCGAAACCTATTCTCAGTTCAGATTTCGACGGTGCTTTACAACTCCAAATGTCAAATGGCGCCAAATTGGTAAGCGCCGAGATCACAAGCACGACTCCGAAGAACATCCCCGCTCAGGTCACAATTTCTGGAAATGGGATGGCTATATCTCCCTTTCTATCGAACCCCAAAGATTCCATAACCATCGCCACGATCTCCTCCGGGCCCCGTCCGGCGTTCGAGGTACGGGCTCGTATCGTGGGTATTAACGAAGTGGGACTTGAGGACACCACGATCCGAAACAGCAGCTATTGGAAATCCGTCGCTAGCCTGGTGAACTCGTACGGGCTCCTTTTTCTGTACTTCGTCTTCGGGCCAATTGCACTCCGTAACAAGCAATTGCTGGTCCCGCGCGGCTTCGCTTTCGGCATCGCCGCTGTGTGTGCTTGGGGAAGTCTCGGAACGATGAATCTAACCACGATGAAGGAGGTGTTTAAGGGCTTGCCCTACTCAGGAACCTGGGGCTTTGTGGCCGGGCTTGGGGCAACCCTGCTCATAGGATTTCTGGCGGTCAAATATATGCGTCGGTTGATAAAAGCGGGCCGTTTACAGGGGTGAGGTTCGCAGAGAACCCCGTGTGATAGGCCGAAAGTTTAGAGCCATTGCTATGTGAGCGCGTCATACGAAACGCCCCTTAATACAGTACGTAACACCCTCCCTGGTTTCCCTCGCTGCGTAGACGTGGTGATAGCTTCTGCGACAACTACTGAATTCTGGAGGTGTTCGCGCACCTGCGTGAGCGCACAAGCTTCTTATAAACCTGTGCCAGCACCCTCTCCTAGTGCTTTTCGGCTTTTCATGTTGAGCCATCGGAAAACGGTTAGGACGGTTAGTTTTTGACTGTCCGCCATGAAAGCCTTGTGCTGCGTGGCTTTGCGACAACTGCCGTAGGTTAGGTTTTGGTTAGCACTGGGTTATTTCCTAACCTTTATCGCTGTTAAAAAACCAATAAATAATTTCTTTATAAAACAGCCACTTACGATTTACTAACCTCAAACCTAACCATAACTAACCTCTCAAAGTTAGCCCTCAACCCCAGTAAACACGGGGCCTGCAGTAAACCTCCCACCCCATTTTTCAAAACTAACCCTTTTCCCGAGCCACCTCTCAAAATCGCCGCCTGGGTTCGCTTTGACCAGCCGTTGCATTTACCCCATTCGTGCAGGGATCCGCAGGCTTTTTCCACCCCACATTCGCGTACACAGCCCCCCGCCTAGGCAGGTTTGGGCTGGGTGCAGGCTTGCAGAAAAAACGACACATTTGGCCCGCAGGCGTGGCGGGGGGACGACTGCGCGCGCCAGGTCCAATCCGGCACCCGCTCGACTGGAGTCATGCCAACTGGCGCTGGATCACCTGCACCCGCTGCGCGATTAGGCCTTAACCAAGCGGGGGGCGAGCTGCAGCAGGCGCTGGCTATCGCGCCGTTCGTTATCTACCCTAGTTGCTGCGACCGATTCGACCTGCGTGAGGACTGTCTCATCTGTGCAGACATCGATATCGTGAGCCATACATAGGGAGCCGTAGCGGCAAGATCGATAAAGAAGATAAGGCGTAGGGACGTGGCTGACGAATATCCAGAGGTTCCGGTTTTTCCGAACGTTATCGAAATGGTCCGCGAGTTAGGGCTCGACATGAGGGATTGGGTCAATGCAGAGTCGGCCCCCTTCTTGAGACGACGTTTCTATGACCAAACCGAGCAAAGGGTTGTGTATTACCCTGAACACATCCTCGGATCGCTGTCATTCGCTTGCCCGAATGGGCATGCAGTCTCGCCGTCGTGGCTTGATAAGAGGCCACCGGCTCAGCCATTTCGCTCTCGCGAGGGTAAGCTCTGGCGACTAGGAACTGCAGGAATTATGTGTCCGGTGTGTGGCACTAACTTCGATATTGAGCTCCCCAATATCTCGCCATGGCTCGGCGAAGTACTTCTCTATGGTGATGAGGCTTTCCGAGACATCGACACGGGTCACGACAGGCCTCGCCATTGCGTCACCTATTCGCTCGTATCACGACCGGTTAATGAGGAGGATGATTGCCGGTTAAACGAACAATTCATCGGCTTAAAGAAAAAGCACTTCGGACGCGCCGATAAGATTCATTGCAAGGAGCTGTTCCACGCGAGAATCGGCGAAGGCCCAACGCCCGAGCAGGCCTCAGCCTTTATCGGCGAAGTGGCCGATTTGATAGCGAGTTTCAAAGACAAGATCGTGGTTCTGAACTCCACGTCTGTTACGTACAAGCCAACGCAATTCAAGAAGCGGGAGATTGAGGCTTGCAAGTCACAGGTTTTCGGGACGTTGATTTTGATGGCGATAGAGGGGCTGACCAAGCAGGGGCGGAGCCCTCGGTTCTTCTTCGAGCGTACTGATGCAGATGGGTGGGCCAAAAACCTGTTCACTGGTGGCAGGCTCACGTTGATGTGGCCGTTCATCACGCATGGCCTACCAATTCGCTCCCCCGAATTTGTCCTGCCTACACATTCGATGTACTTAGAGTTCGCAGACATTGTTAGCTTTGCCGTTGCGGACAACATCCGAAACAGAGCTATGGAACGCGAAGGCAAAGCCGCACCGCCAGGTCCTCGCCTCGATCTCGAGCGACTCGGTCTGGTTCAATATCAAGGCTACACCGAAAACGGTGACGCCATATCACGTACATGTGTGGGCTATCCTTGGGACACCTTTTTTGCTGGAACACCTTGGGCGTAGTGTAATCGGTTGACCTGACACGCCTGTCCGCTGAACGACCGCAGCGAGTAACTGGCGCCATTAGCTGACCGTTGAGCTCGGTAACTCATAAGGCTGAAAGCGCACTACCTCCTCCCCGAGCCAATCGTTGATTTGCCGTAGGCGCGCCTGCTCTGGCTCCAGTTCGTTGACGGCCCAGACCTGAGCCGCATCGCGGATCGAGCCGAAGCCCCCTGCGTTCTGCGGAACCACGCCCATCAGTTGAGGTGGAATCCGCAGCATGGCGAGCTGATCATCACGGCTGATATTCTTGATCGCGCCGAAGTCGTCCTTTGCTGCAACCTCGCTGATGGGGATCAATTGCAGGCCGTCCTTCTTGCCACCAGGTGCGTACATAAACAGGTTGCGGAAGTTGCCCGGGCCTTTGCTGTTCTTCATCGCCGCTCTCAAATCGCTGACGAAGTCCTCATTCTGGGCGGCATCGGTCATGTACATGATGAAGCCCGCATGGCTGCCGTTCTGGTAATACTTGCGGCGGAACAGCGTGGCGCTTTCATTGAGCAACGCGCTCTGCAGAGCCGGTAGCCACTCGGGCAGGCCGTAGATTTCCTGGTTGATGTCCGCCACCCGCAGGTGGCACACACTCCCAGGCTTGAACTCGTGCTCGTCCTTCCAGCCTTGCACCTGGTAATAGGTGTCCAGGTCGACGCCTCGGCGGATGTACTTCGCCAAGCAGGGTTTCAAGCCCATGGCCTGTCGGAGCATGTTGTCGCGCTTCTCCAGGTAGAGGTTTCCCGACCACCCCCAATCCATGACGATTTGCTCGAAAGCCTGCCGGCTCAGCAGTCGGTGCGGAATGAACGTGCGAGCCAATGCGTTGCGTTTGAAGATCAGGCCCGACTGCAGATAAACGCTTGCTTTCGAGGACTTCGCCAAGCCATCAAGCGAGACCGGTGGTTCGTACCAGCGGCCGTTGGACCAGCATTCTAGGTAGTCGAGTATCTCCCTGCCATCGAGCACCGGTACCGGATCGCCGAAGGTAAATGCCATCGACTGGCCGCCCCCGGTTTTGACCAGGCGTTCACCTTCGGTTGGTTGCGACGTGGTCGGCTGTTCCTGGTGGCTGCTCATCAGAAAATCTCCATGATGCCGGTGTTGGCCACGGTCTGGCCCTCCAGCGGCTCGTTGTGCAATGCATGAAAGAGTGCCCACGCCAGATCGGCGTGGCCGGTGTTGTCATTACGTCCGGCGGTGTAGGTGAACTGGCGCCCGCCTGCGGTGACCGTCTTGCGGATGGCCATCAGCGACTGCGCCAGGTCCGTCCAACCGGCATCAAACTCCAGTCGTCCCTTGCTGATCACGTCCCAAGCCTTCATCACCAGACGGGTCTTGACCTCGGGGCTGTAGGAGAACGTCCGCAACGCGGGGAAAAACTGGCGCACCAGCTGCGCCACGGCGCTGCCGAGGCCGGTGGTGTCGATACCGATGTAGGTGACCCAATAGCGGCGAGTGACTTGGCGAATCGTCTCCGCCTGCGCGGCGAAGTCCATCCCACGGAACTGGTGTCGCTCCAGAACGCGGAACTTGCCACCTGGTACCAATGGCGGCGCAACCACGATCAGGCCGGCGGTGTCGCCCGACTCTGCCGGGTCATACCCAACCCAGACCTGCCGGTCAGCGAAGGGCCTGGCAGCGAATGGCTGGTAGTCGGTCCAGATCGACCAGCTGTCCACCATGCACGGCTGCAGCATGTTCAGAGGGAAGATGCTCGCGCCGTCGTCGACAAACTGGCACATCAGCAGATTCTGAAACGCCGCCGCGTCATACTCGAGCCGCAATTCGTCGATATCGAACAGGTCGCAGCCCCTTTCCTCCGCGTCCAGGATGGTGACGATCTGACGCCAGATCCGGTCGTCGCAGAGCTTGCCCTGCTGCAGAGCATCGTGGCTGACATCCAGTTTCAATTGCTGGGCGGTCGGTTTGCCCTTGTTGAACCGCTCCCCGGTCCAGAAGGTGTACGCCTCATGCGCCATCGAACTTGGCGTCGAGAAGTACGTCCGGCGGTATTGCTTCTGCATCGCCATACCGGAGGCGACCTTGTTCAGTTCGTTGAACTTGAAGGTCCAGAAAAATTCATCGAAGTAGAAATTGCCGTGATAGCCCTGGGCCGTCCGGGCGTTGGTACCGAGGAAATGCAGCTCGGCGCCGTTCGGCAGAATGATCGGGTCACCGGTGAGATCCACATCCACCACCTCTCGGGCGAAGGCTTGGATGTAGGCCTTGAAAATGTGAGCCTGCGCCTTGCTGGCTGACAGGAAAATCTGGTTACGGCCGGTGGTCAGCGCATCGATCAACGCCTCCCGGGCGAAGTAGTAGGTCGCACCGATCTGACGGCTTTTCAGAATGGCTCGGGTGCGCTGATTGCCCGCGCGGTACCAGTCCTTCTGATAATCGAAGCAACCATCAAGAAATGCCTCGATTAACTTCTCGACCGCTTCCTCTGGGATGTCGTTGCGCTTGGGCTTACGCTTCTCCCCGGCGTTTCGCTTGGCCAGTTCAGGGTTGAGGTCTGTCTCGGTACCGCCGTCCTGGTAGCGCTGAATTCTGGATTGCCGCTCCAATTGCCGGTGGAGCAGGTCAATTTCCTTGTAGTCCGCGCCGGACTTGGGGTCCTTGAGGATCAGTTGCACCAGGCGGGCCTCAGTGGCCGCCTGGATACGCTCGAGCGGTGTAGCCCGGTCCCATTCGTCGCGAGCTTTCCAACTGTGAAGGGTCTTTTCCTTCTCGCCGATCAGCTCGGCAATCTCGCACACACGGTATCCCTGCCAATACAGGTGCTTGGCATGCCGGCGGTGATCAGTGGGTAGTTCGACGATAGCGTTCATGGCGCAGATGCTGCCGTTCGCGCGCGTGCGGCCCTAACACCGCGCCCTGTAAGCCGCCCCGCTACAAGTCCCCCACGTTGCCGCGCCATCGCGCGATGCCGACCATGCCCTCATCGCCAGGCACAACGCCACCGCAATGAGGACTCCCAGCATGGCCGGCAAGACCGACACCCCAGCCAAGAAATACCGTTCCAAATGGACCCGTATCGCCGTTGAAGGCGCCACCACTGACGGACGCAACATTGAGCGCAGCTGGATCGAGGACATGGCCAGCACCTACAGCCCCAACACCTACGGTGCGCGGATCAACTGCGAGCACATCAAGGGTTACTGGCCCGGTGGTGAGTTCGGCGCCTACGGTGACGTTCTGGCGCTCAAGGCCGAAGAGGTCGAGATTGCAGGCGTCAAGAAGCTGGCCCTGTTCGGCCAACTCGAACCCAACGCCGCGCTGCTCGCCCTGAACAAGGCAGGCCAGAAGGTTTACACCTCGATCGAGGTTCAACCGAAGTTCGCCGACAGCGGCAAGGCCTACCTGGTCGGCCTCGCCATCACCGACACCCCCGCGAGCCTGGGCACCGAAGCGCTGTCTTTCAGCGCCCAACACGGCACTTTGGCCAACCGCAAAAAGGACAAGGACAACCTGTTCACTGCGGCGGAGGAAACCGCCCTGGAATTCGAAGAGTTCGCCGACACCCCCGGCATGTTCGCCTCTCTGAAAGAGAAGGTTGGCGAGCTCCTCGGCATGAGCAAGGACAAAGAAGGCAAGGATGCCGCCAACTTCGCCGCCTTGGGCGAGTTGATCGAAAGCCTGGCCACCCATGGCAGCGAACAGGCTGAAGCCTTCGCTGCTGAACAGAAAGCCCGCCAGGAATTGGAAGCCAAGTTCGAGAAGCTCGACACCGCGTTCGCCGACCTGGTCAAGCGCCTCGGCGCCACCGAGGACCTCAGTCAGCAATCCCGTCCGCCCCTTTCCGGCGGTAATGGGCAAGCCCTCGCTGACTACTGATCCCCCTGTCGCAGCCCCTTACCAGTTCGGAGAGCACCATGCGTAAAGAAACTCGAATCGCCTTCAAAGGCTACCTGTCCCAGCAAGCCAAGATCAACGGCGTCGACTCGGTTGAAGTGAAATTCACCGTGGCCCCGACGCCTCAGCAAAAGCTGGAAACCGCGATTCAGGAGTCCAGTGGCTTCCTGAAAAGGATCAACATCATCCCCGTCGATGAAGCGGAAGGCGAAGCGATCCTGCTGGGCGTCAACGGCCCAACCGCCGGCCGCACCAACACCAGCGCGAACAATCCGCGTCAGCCGCGCGATGTCAGTGGCCTGAGCAAGGACACTTACAGCTGCAAGAAAACCGACTTCGACACCGCGTTCCCTTACGCCAAACTTGATGCCTGGGCCAAGTTCCCGGACTTCCAGCCGCGCCTGTCGGCATCGATCGCCGAACGCCAGGGGCTGGACCGGATCATGATCGGCTTCAACGGTACCAGCGTCGCGGTCGACACCAACCTGGCCACCAACCCGCTACTGCAGGACGTCAACATCGGCTGGCTGCAAAAAATCCGTGTTGCGGCACCGGAGCGCGTGCTCGATGAAGGCGCTACCCCGGACAAGGTCACTGTAGGTGCCACCGGCGATTACAAGACCCTGGACGGTCTGGTGTTCGATGCGGTCCAAATGCTCGACCCGTGGCACCGCAAGCGTCCGGATCTGGTGGTGATCGTGGACCGTGCCCTATTGCACGAGAAACAACTCAAGGCCGTGGAAAAGGGCGCCGCATCCAACCAGGAAGAAAACGCCGCCGACGAGATCGTCAATAAGGGCCGCCTGGGTGGCCTGCCGATCGAGGATGCACCGTTCTTCATCGAGGGCGGTGTTCTCATCACCACGCTGAGCAACCTGTCCATCTACTACCTGGCCAGCGCTCGCCGTCGTCACCTCAAGGACGAGCCGGAATACGACCGTGTCGCCGACTACCAGTCCTCGAACGAAGCCTATGTCATCGAAGACCTCGGCTTGGTCGCCCTGGTCGAAAACATCGAGAGGGTATAAGCCATGTCGCTGACCCTTGCCCAACGCAACCAGCTGCGCAAACGCGCAGCGCTGGAGGCCGCAGCAGTCGCTCCCGCCGCCATGATGGAAGGTGCCACCGGTTACGAGGTCACGCTGGCCAAACTGCAGCAGGACCAGTTCCGTCTGAAGCAGGTGCAGTCTCAAGAGGGCAAGGCGAAGCTCAAGATCGAGATGCTGCCCGATTACGTGCCCTACGTTGACGGCGTCCTTTCTGCTGGACAGGGCGCCCAGGACGACGTGATCACCACCCTCATGGTCTGGCGCTTCGATGCGGGCGACTTTGCTGGCGGATTGCAGGTTGCTGAGTATGTCCTGAAACACGGCCTGATGATGCCGGACCGTTTCAACCGCACCACCGGCTGCCTGGTGGCCGAAGAAGTGGCCACGGCCGCACTTAAAGCTCAAAAAGCCGGCGGTACTTTCTCGCTGGAGATCCTCACCAATACCGCTGTGCTGACCGAAGAGCAGGACATGCCGGACGAAGCCCGCGCCAAGCTGGTCCTTGCCCTCGGCCACGCCACCTTGGAAGGCATCGACGAAGTGAAACCTGGACAACCAGGTCAGCTACAAGCAGGCATCGATCTACTCAAACGAGCCATCGAGCTGCACAGCAGCTGCGGTGGCAAGAAAGACCTGGAGCGCGCTGAGCGCCTCCTCAAGAAACACACTGGCCCAGCCAGTTAACCGAGCGTCCCCACGCACCCGGCGGCTCGGGGCGGATCAGCGAGCTTTTCTCCTTGGCCCAGCTGTGAAGTCCCGACCACCGCCGACCTATTCGAGCGACCAGCATGAGCGGATTCATCGCCGGCGGCATTCCAACGACCGCCTTCCCGATCGGCAACAGCACCTTCTGGCCAGAGATTGACGGCCAGCATTTGCGCGCCGCCATGCGCATCACCGATGCCGTCACTGACGATCGCCTGGAGGTCGCGACTGTCAACGCCATGATCGAGGCAAACCGGGAGCTTGCGGGCTACCGGGCTGCCCAGCAAGCCCTGGGCTTTGCCACTTTGGCCGACGTACCTGCAGAACAGATCAAAGACGAAAGCCAGCTGGTGCACCTCTACCGCCGAGTCATTTATTGCAGCGCGCTGGCCGAGCTGGTGGAGCGCTACAGCAGTTTTGACGCCACCAATAGCGGCGAGAAGAAGGTCACCGAGGAAGAAAGCAGCGCCGACCAACTGCGTCGCGATTCGCGCAAGGCACTGCGCAGCCTCCTTGGCATCAGCCATACCACCGTGGAGCTGCTGTGATGCCCGCCGCAATCGCCAACCAAGGCGAAACCGTCGATGCCATCTGCTGGCGAATCTACGGTCGCACGGAAGGCGTCACCGAGGCCGTGCTGGATGCCAATCCGGGGCTGGCCGACCTCGGCACGATCCTGCCGCACGGCACCCTGGTGCAGTTGCCCGAGGTGGCCCCTCAAGCAGAACAACGACAGATGGTGAATCTATGGGACTGACTCAACGCGTCCCCTCTCTGGACATTCGCCAGCTTCCCACCCTCAACCCTGGACAGCGGAATGATGCGCATGCCTGACAAACCGGACACCTGGGCCTGGCTCGCTACCTGGCTCGAACAAAACTGGCCCGCCCTCTATGCCGGCGGCCTCGCCGCTGTCATTGCGGCGCTGCGGATTATGTACGGCGGCGGCACCCTGCGCCGTGTCGCGCTGGAGGCCCCGTTGTGCGGCGCCCTCGCGCTGGCGGGTAGCCACGGTCTGTCCCTGCTGGGGATTCCCGCATCGACCGGTCCGTTCTTCGGCGGCGTCATTGGGCTGCTCGGCGTTGAAGGCACCCGGGCGCTGGCCAATCAATTCTTCAAGCGCAAGGTGGACCAAGTATGACGACCCTTCGCCATGGCGATCGCAGCCAGGATGTTCGCCTGCTGCAGCAACGCCTCAATCTGGCCGGCGCCGCCCTGTTCGTGGACGGCTTGTATGGTGATGCCACCGAGAATGCGGTGCGCGCCTATCAATCCAAGGTGGGGCTGGTCGCGGACGGTATCGCCGGCCCCAAAACCCTCGCCACGCTGTCCGGTGCCGACTGTTCTGCCCTGCTGCGCCATACCACGCTGACGGCGGCGGCTGCGCGCCTGGGCGTCGAACTGGCGGCCATCCTCGCCGTGAACGAAGTGGAGAGCCTGGGCGCGGGTTTCCTCGACAACGGCAAACCGAAGATTCTCTACGAACGGCACATCATGTACCGCCGGCTCGCCCACCCCCGCACACCAGAAGACGACGTGGTTGCGCTGCAGGCCCACGCCGATGACTTGGCCACCACTCAACCCAACCTGGTTAACCCGCGTGCCGGGGGATATGCCGGCGGTACTGCCGAACACCAACGCCTGGCCCACGCCAGGCTCATCGATGACACCTGCGCGCTGGAATCGGCCAGTTGGGGCGCCTTCCAGATCATGGGCTATCACGCCGTACGCCTGGGCTATTCCAGCGTGCAGGACTTTGTCGCCCGCATGGCCAAGGACGAAAACGAACAGTTCGAAGCATTCGTGCGCTTCCTCGAGGCTGATCCGGCACTGCTGAAGGCGCTCAAAGCAAAGAAATGGGCTGTGTTTGCCAAGGGATACAACGGCCCTGATTTCCAACGCAATCTCTACGACATCAAGCTGGAACGCGCCTATCAACGGCACGCCACCGGCTGTCCCGTGCCGGAGGCCGCATGATCGATATCGACGCGGTGAAACGCTTGAACGTACAGGACGGCGATCTGCTGGTGGTGCCACCGGACAGCGATCAGCACGACATGGAACTGCTGATCAATGCGCTTTACGTCCTAATGCCAGGCCGCAAAGTCATCATCATTCGCGGCCCGGTGCAGCAGTTGGATGTCGGCGACATGAACAAGCTCGGCTGGTACCGCGCATGAGCACGCTGCGCCTGGCGCTGTATGGCCTCGCCTTGATCGGCGCCCTGGCGTTACTGACTTGGGGCCAGGAGCAGCGCATAGCGATCGCCGACAAGAACACCGAGCTGGCAGAGAAAGACCTCAAGGCGGCCCGTGACGACGCTGGTCGCAATCTGGATACCGCGAACAGTCTGCGCGACACGCTGCAACAGGAGCGCGAGGCGCAGGCCAGCCTGCGCGCCAAGCAGGATCAACTGCGCCAGGGCCTGGCCAACCGTGAACGAACGATCGAGGCATTGAAACGTGAAAACTCAGAACTTCGGATTTGGGCTGAGCAGCTTCTGCCTGATGCTGCTCGCCGGTTGCGCGAGCGCCCCGCCCTCACCGGCGCCGACGCTTATCGTCAGTGGTTGTCCGGCCGTGGTGCCGTGCCACCTGCCGGCGACGGGACCGGACAGTAACGGCGCACTGCTCACCGACCAGGACCGCGTTGAGGCCGCTTGGGCGGACTGTGCCGCCCAGGTCGATATGGTTTACCAACACCAGGTGCAACATGAACAAGCCCGATAGTCTCCGAACCCATCTGCTGGCTGCCATACCCGAACTCAAGCACAACCCCGACCGCCTGTTGATCTTCATCGACAACGGCAAGATCCGCTGCACCGGGGCTGCCGGCCTGTCCTTCGAATATGCCTACGACCTGCAGATCATCCTGACCGACTTCGCCGGTCATCCCGACAGCGTGATGCTGCCGCTGCTGGGCTGGCTGCGCGTGAACCAGTCGGAGCTGCTGGTCAACCTGGACAAGTCCGCCGAGGGCATCAAGTTCGAAGCCGATGTCATCGACCACAGCAAGGTCGACATGAGCCTGAGCCTGCCGTTGACCGAGCGCGTCATCGTGAAGAAACAGGACGATGGCACCTTCGCCGTCAAACATGCGGCCGAGCCGCAGTACACGCCCTACGAACAGATCGAAGGCCCGATCCAGGTGTTTGCCGACGGCGTTCTGCTCGCCGAATGGCAGGCGCCACAACCGACCGATGCCATGGCGTTGGCCAGCCCGCATCCGCAGCGCCCCGCCAATGAGTGACCTGCAAGCCCTGGAGGATTGGGCCGGCCTGCTGCTGCACCGGCTGGAGCCAGCCGCTCGCACCTCGTTGGCCCGGACCATCGCGCAGCAGCTGCGCCGCAGTCAGCAACAGCGGGTCACCGCCCAACGCAACCCGGACGGCAGCCAGTACGCCCCGCGAAAGCAGCGCGACCTGCGCGGCAAACAAGGCCGCATCCAGCGCAAGCTGAAGATGTTCCGCAAGCTGCGCACCGCGAGTTACCTGAAAGCCCGGGGCGACAGCAACCTGGTCAGCGTCGGTTTCACCGGACGGATAGCCCGCATCGCCCGGGTGCACCAGTACGGTCTGAAGGACCGCGCCGAACGGGGCGCCCCGGATGTGCGCTACGACCAGCGGGAGGTGCTGGGCTTCACCGATGTCGATCTCGAATTGATCCGCGACACCCTGCTGGCCCACCTGACCCTGTAACCACCCGCGCTACAAGTTCCCCCGGCTGCGCTCGCGTGCGCGTGGCGCCACCATCGGCGGCATGACCAATATCGCCGCCCTCTCCCGCCTGCTGGAAAACCTCATCCGCTTCGGCACCGTTGCCGAAGTTCAGATGCAGCCGCCGCGCGTGCGCGTGAAAACCGGCGAACTGCTCACTGGCTGGCTGCCATGGATCGCAGCACGGGCCGGGCTGGATCAGGACTGGGACCCGCCAACCGTAAACGAGCAGGTCATTCTGCTCAGCCCATCGGGACAGCTCGCCAATGGCGTGGCTCTCACCGGCGTTTTCAGCGACGAGCATGCCGCCAACGGTGATCGGCCTGGCCTGCAACGCCGTACCTTCCGCGACGGTGCCGTCATCGAATACGACAGCGTTGCCCATCACCTGCGTGCAGTCCTACCCGAGGCCGGTACCACGGAGCTGATCAGCCAGGGTGGCATTCACATCGTCGGCCCGATCACCCACGAGGGTGACTACACCCAGACCGGCAATCAGCACGTCACCGGAAAGGTCACCGTCTCGGAAGATGTCGTCGCGGCCGGCATCAGCCTGGTCAAACACCTGCACGGCGAGGTGATGTCCGGCGGCGGCAAAACGGGGAAACCGGAATGAACAGAGACACCGGCGGCGACATCAATGACCAGGACAGCATCATCCAGTC
The DNA here is from genome assembly GCF_047324915.1 of Pseudomonas sp. Pseusp16. NCBI lineage: Bacteria > Pseudomonadati > Pseudomonadota > Gammaproteobacteria > Pseudomonadales > Pseudomonadaceae > Pseudomonas > Pseudomonas sp. Pseusp16. Next base: position 3,640,996 of record NZ_CP168522.1, read on the forward strand.
CATTGCCGACATTTTGACCACGCGTATTGGCACCCGCGTGATGCGCCGCGAATACGGCAGTTTGCTACCCGAGCTGGTCGACCAGCCCTTCAACGATGCCACGCGGCTGCGCGTGTATGCCGCCACTGCCATGGCCCTGTTGCGCTGGGAACCGCGGATCAGCCTCAGCCGTGTGCAGTTCAGTGGCGTCAGCCTGCAGGGCCAGGTCGTATTGGAACTGGAAGGCACCGAAGTCGACAGCAACCAGCAACACAATCTGAGTATTCCGCTGCAACTGGGGGCTAGCGTATGAACACCTTTGTCCCGATCGACCTCAGCCAGCTCCCGGCGCCGCAAATCGTTGAGCAGATCGATTTCGAAGTGATCCTGGCCGAGCGTAAGGCGTATGCCATCAGCCTCTGGCCCGTGGAGCAACAAGCGGAAATCGCTGCCCGCCTCGAGCTGGAATCGGAGCCGCTGACCAAGCTGCTCGAGGAAAATGCCTACCGCGAAACCATCTGGCGTCAGCGTGTCAACGAAGGCTCAGTGGCCAACATGCTCGCGCTCGCCCAGGGCGCCGATCTGGAGAACCTGGCCGCCAACTACAACGTCGAGCGCCTGTTGGTCCAGGCCGGCAATCCTTTGGCCGTGCCGCCGATCCCCGAAATTCTGGAGAGCTACGACAGCTTGCGCGAACGCGCGCAGATGGCATTCGAAGGCCTCAGCACCGCCGGGCCACGTAACAGCTACATCTTCCACGCTCGCGCCGCCGATGGACGGGTGGCCGATGCCACGGCAGAAAGCCCAAGCCCCGCCGTGGTGGTGGTCACCGTGCAATCCCTGTTGGGCAATGGCAGTGCGGATGCGGCCTTGCTCAACATCGTCAACACCTACTTGAGCGACGACGACCGCCGCCCGGTGGCGGATCGCCTGACGGTGCAGAGCGCGACCATCCTGCCGTACCAGGTGAATGCCCGCCTGTACCTGAAAACCAACGGTCCCGAGTCCGAGCCCATCCTGGCCACGGCCAACCAACGCCTGCAGGCCTATGTGAATCAACGCCGCCGACTGGCCATGGAAGTGTCCGAGTCAGCCATCCACGCCGCGTTGCACGTCGAAGGGGTGCGCAAGGTCGAGTTGGACGGCTGGCTCGATATCACCGCCACGCCCTACCAGGCGCCCTACTGCACTGGGATCACCCTTACGCAGGGGCTTGAGTAATGGGCGGCGTGTCGCTGTTGCCGCGCAATGCCAGCCAGTTGGAGCGCTTGGCGGCCGAGGCGCTCGCGCAGATCGAGCGCACGCCCATTCCGCTGCGCCTGCTGTGGAACCCCATGCTGTGTCCGGTGGAGTTTCTGCCGTATCTGGCCTGGGCCTTTTCCGTGGATCGCTGGGACAGCAAGTGGACAGAAGCCACCAAGCGTGCCGCCATTCGTGCGTCGTATTACATCCATTCGCACAAGGGCACCATCGGCGCGCTGCGCCGCGTCGTCGAGCCATTGGGTTATCTGATCGAGGTGATGGAGTGGTGGCAGACCGTCCCCGAAGGGGTGCCTGGGACCTTCGCCCTGAAGGTCGGGGTGCTGGAAACCGGTATCACCGATGAGATGTACCAGGAACTGACCTTCCTCATCGATGACGCCAAGCCCCGCAGCCGGCACCTGACAGGCCTGGCCATCAGCCTCGAATCCACCGGTCGCCTCTACATGGGCACCGCGATCTACGAGGGCGACGAAATCACCGTGTACCCGCCCACTCAGCGCGACATCGAAGTCACCGGCGTCATTGGCCGGGGCGGCCGCGACCACACCATCGACACTCTGGATGTATTCCCATGATCGACCAGACCTCTCAGTTTTTCGCCATCCTGACCAACATCGGCACCTCCAAGCAGGCCAATGCCGATGCCTTGGGCATCGCCTGGAAGATCACCCAGATGGGTGTCGGCGATGCCAATGGAACGGACCCTATTCCGTCAGCCACACAGACCGCACTGATCAATGAGCGTCGACGTGCCCCGCTGAATCAGCTCAAGGTCGATCCCGTTAACGCGGGGATCATCATCGCCGAGCAGGTCATTCCTGAGGATGTCGGCGGTTTTTGGATTCGTGAAATCGGCCTGTACGACGCGGACAACGATCTGGTGGCGGTGGCCAACTGCGCGCCGTCGTTTAAGCCCTTGCTCGCCCAGGGCTCCGGCCGCACGCAGGTCGTGCGCATTAACCTGATTGTCAGCAATTCCAGCAACGTCGAGCTCAAGATTGACCCGAGCGTGGTGCTGGCCACCCGGGCCTATGTCGACGCCAAGGTGCTGGAGGAAGTCTCCAAGCTCGACAGCAAGCAGTCGGTACGGGCGGCCACCACGGCCAACATCGCGCTGACCGGTTTGCAGACCCTTGACGGTATCGCGCTGGTCGCCGGTGATCGGGTGTTGGTGAAAAACCAGACGGCGGCCAAGGACAATGGCCTGTACGTCGCGGCCGCCGGTGCCTGGGCGCGTGCCTCCGATGCCGATGGCAGCCCCGAGGTCACGTCGGCGTTGCTGGTGTCGGTCGAGCAAGGCACCACACAGGCGGACACCAGTTGGCAGTTGGTCACCGATGGCGCGATTGTCCTGGGCAACACAGCCTTGACGTTCCAGAACATCACTCAGGGATTTGCGCCGCTGGCCAGCCCTTCCTTCAGTGGTACGCCGACTGTGCCGACAGCCGCGGCTGGCACGAACACCACGCAGGCCGCCAGTACTGCCTTTGTGCGGACGGCCGTGGCCGGTATTCTCAGCAAGTCGGTCGCGGGCGGCGTGACGGTCAACCTGACAGCTACTGAAGCGGGCAATGCAGTGCTGTCGCTATCCGGCGCATTAACCGCGAATATCGTGGTAACCGTTCCTGCGGTTTCTGGTTGGTGGATTGTCGAGAACAAGACGACCGGCGCCTACACCCTGACAATCAAGACCCCGGCCGGCACGGGCGTTGTGGTTGTCCAAGGCAAGAAAAAGATGGTCTGGTGTGACGGGGTTAACGTCCTGACGGCGGTTGATGACCTGGATTCGATCGCGCTAACTGGCACGCCAACTGTGCCGACGGCGGCGCCCGGCACCAACACCACTCAGGCCGCGAGCACGGCGTTTGTGCAGGCATCGGTCGCGGCCTTGATTGCGGCCGCGCCGGGGGCGCTGGATACGCTGAACGAACTGGCGACAGCGTTGGGCAACGATCCGAACTTTGCCACGACCATGACCAACCTGCTGGCGGCCAAGGCGCCGCTGGCCTCGCCAGCTTTGACCGGCACGCCAACTGCGCCGACGGCGGCAACGGGCACCAATACCACGCAGCTCGCGACCACTGGTTTCGTTCAGCAGGAGATTGCGGCGGATCTGGCCACGGTGGCGCCGCTAATGGATGGCGCGGCGGCTGTTGGCACTGGCACCAAGCTAGCGCGAGAGGATCACCGCCACCCGACGGACACCTCGCGGGCGCCCTTGGCGTCACCAGCGCTGACCGGCACACCGACGGCGCCGACAGCCGTGGCCGGTACCAATACCACGCAGCTCGCCAGCACTGCGTTTGTTCAGGCGGCCATCGCTGCGCTGGTGGCATCGTCCCCGGCTGCCCTGGATACACTGAACGAACTGGCGACGGCGCTGGGCAACGATCCGAACTTTGCCACGACCATGACCAACCTGCTGGCGACCAAGGCGCCGCTGGCCTCGCCAGCGCTGACCGGCAACCCAACTGCGCCGACACCGGCGCAGTTCGACGCCGACACCTCGATTGCCACGACGGCCTTCGTACAGGCAGCACTGGGCAACAGACGGATAGCTACTGCCATCACGGCCAGTCGTTCCCTCACGCTCGCAGATTTCGGCGGTGAGTTCGTGGTTTCGTCAGCTTCACCCGTAACGCTGACCTTACCAAGCGCCGCCACTGTGGCAAACGGCGCAAGTCTCCGTCTCGTAAACCTCGGGTCGGGAATCTGCACACTCGCGCGAACCGGGGCAGACACCTTTATTGGTTCCTTCAACTCAGGCGGCACCGCGACGAGTTTTCCGCTTTTGTTCAACGATGACGTAACGGTCACAGCGTATGGCGGTATGTGGTTGGTGGTGGGGGTTGGCGCGATGTCCTCTAACACTGCCGGAACTAGTGGCTTTCGCTACACCGGTGGAGGGTTGTACGAGCAATGGGGGATTGTGCTCGGCACCGCGAACCCGGCCAACGGACGTTGGGACTTCGATGTGGTGTTCCCCGCAGCCTTCCCTAACGCATGCCTGGCGGTTGTAGGTTGCGCAGGCATCAGCGCCACTGACCTGGATGCCAGTGATGGGGCGGGTGGCATCTACCGGTCGAACAAGACCGACTGGCAGGTCGGTTACCCGCTTACGAACAAGTTTGAGGCATCGGTCTGGTACACCGATCTTCCGAACAACGCCCGTTATTTTTCGTGGCGCGCCATCGGTAAATAACTTCGCAGAGGAAAGTCCATGACCATTTATTACTCAAGTACCCCCCGTGGCTTTTACTTCGACCACATGCACGGTGACAACATCCCTGAAGGGGCTAAGGAGATCACGTCGGAACTGCATCAGACGCTGATCGACGGGCAGTCGCAGGGGAAAATCATTCGGGAGGATGCCGACGGTTACCCGGTGCTGATTGAACCGCCACCGCTGACTCCGGAGGAAGTCGCCGCGATCGAGCGCAACTGGCGTAACGCCAAACTGGCCGCCACGGACGGAGATGTAACCCGGCACCGTGACGAGCTGGAGGAAGGTAGTGCGACCACGCTCAGCGCCGAGCAATACACCGCCTTGCAGGCCTACCGCCGGCAATTGCGCGACTGGCCGCAAGGCGAAGAGTTTCCCCTGGCAGATCACCGCCCAGTAGCACCTACTTGGTTTACTGAGTGACTGAAGAATCAACTCAAAACCTGTAGCACCAGTCGCTACAACTCCCAGCGCTCGCTCACCCGGCGCGCGCGCGGCAGCCTGTGCAGTGTCTTTCCATCACTGCGCAGGCAAACACCATGGCCGACGAATACCATCACGGCGTGCGAGTCCTCGAAATCAACGAGGGCACGCGCCCCATTCGCACCGTTTCCACCGCTGTCATCGGCCTGGTCTGTACTGCCGAAGACGCCGATATCACGATGTTCCCCCTGGACACCCCTGTCCTGATCACCAACGTGCAAGCCGCCATCGGTAAGGCCGGCACCCAAGGCACGCTGGCGGCCAGCCTGCAGGCGATTGCCGACCAGACCAAACCTGTCATTGTTGTGGTTCGTGTCGCCAAAGGCGCCGACGACGCCGCGACGACCAGCAACCTGATCGGCACCACCACCCCTGCCGGCAAGTACACGGGTATGAAAGCCCTGCTCGCGGCCAAATCGCGCTTGCAGGTCACCCCACGCATTCTCGGTGTGCCAGGTCTCGACACCTTGCCCGTGGCCACCGCGCTGGCGGCGATCGCCCAGCAGCTGCGCGCCTTCACTTATGTCAGTGCCTGGGACTGCCAGACCAAGGAAGAAGCGACCGCCTACCGCGAGAACTTCGGCGCCCGTGAAGTCATGGTCATCTGGCCCGACTTCCAGAACTGGAACACCGTTACCAACACCACCGTCACTGCTCCGGCCGTGGCGCGTGCGCTGGGATTGCGCGCCAAGATCGATCAGGAAGTGGGCTGGCACAAGACCCTGTCCAACGTCGCCGTCAATGGCGTCACCGGCATCAGCGCTGACGTGTTCTGGGATCTGCAGAACCCGGCCACCGATGCCAACTACCTCAACGGCAACGAGGTCACCACCCTGATTAACGAGGGCGGTTATCGCTTCTGGGGCAGTCGCACCTGCAGCGACGATCCGTTGTTTGCCTTCGAGAACTACACCCGCACCGCCCAGGTGCTGGCCGATACCATGGCCAACGCGCAAATGTGGGCCATGGACAAACCCATGCACCCCTCGTTGGTGCGCGACATGCTCGAAAGCATCAACGACAAGTTCCGAGAAATGATTGCCGGCGGCTACCTGATCGGCGGCAGCGCCTGGTTCCCCGACGACATCAACAACGAAACCACGCTCAAGGCCGGCAAGTTGTACATCGACTACGACTACACCCCGGTACCGCCGCTGGAAGACCTCACCCTGCGTCAGCGCATCACTGACCGCTACCTGGTCGACTTTGCCAGCCGCCTCAACAGCTAACCCGGACCTCCCCTCACGGGGAGGTAACCCTGCGCCAGCCGACCGGAGAACACCGCCATGGCCATGCCCCGCAAACTCAAGAACATGAACCTTTTCAACGACGGCAACAGCTACCTGGCCGTCGCCAAGTCCGTCACCTTGCCCGCCCTCGGTCGCAAGATGGAGTCCTATCGCGGCGGCGGCATGAATGGCCCGGTCAAGGCTGACCTGGGCTTTTCCGATGACGGCATCAAGCTGGAATGGAAAACCGGTGGCCTCGACCTGATCTCGTTGCGCCAGTTCGGCACGATCAAGGCGTCCGGCGTGCTGCTGCGTTTTACCGGCACGTTCCAGCAGGACGACACCGAAGAAATGAGCGCCGTCGAGATCGTGGTCCGTGGCCGTCACGAAACCATCGAAATGGGCGATGCCAAGCCGGGTGACGACACCGAGCACGGCATGACCACCACCTGCAGCTACTACAAACTGATCGTCGACGGCGAAACCATCATCGAAATCGACCTGCTCAATTTCGTTGAGATGGTCGACGGCGTCGACATGCTCGAAGCCCAGCGCAAAGCCCTGGGCATCTAATTCGAAAGGCCCTCGATCGATGGCCCACCTCACCTCCTGGAGAAAAACATGTCCACACCTGAAACCGCTGAATCCGTTGGTACCGCGCCTGAAGAGCGCAAGCATGACGAAAACACCGTTGAGCTCGACACCCCCATCCAGCGCGGCAAGCAACTCATCAGCACCGTCACCCTGCGCAAACCTTGCGCGGGTGAGCTGCGTGGCATTCACCTGGCCGAGCTGCTGAACCTCGACGTGGCCAGCCTGATCAAGGTCATCCCGCGCATCAGCTCCCCCGGCATCACCGCCCCCGAAGCTGCCGGCATGGACCCCGCCGACCTGCTGGCCATCGGCGGCAAGGTCGTCGGTTTTTTGCTGCAGAAGCAGGCGAAGACGGATGCATCCCTCGTTGCGTAGAGGACGCCATGGCCGATCTGGCCGTGGTCTTTCACTGGGCACCAGCCGACATGGATCGACTGGGCCTGCAGGAACTGATGGACTGGCGCGAGAGGGCGCGGGTTAGGAGTAGCGCCGATGGCCAATGATCTACGACTTCAGGTATTGCTCAATGCCATCGACAAGGCCTCCGCGCCGCTGCGGCAAATTAGCCAGGGCAGCCTCGAAACTGCCCGGGCATTGAAGGACGCCCGCGACCGCCTCAAGGAACTCAACACCCAACAGAAGGACGTCAGCGCCTGGCGCGAGCTGCAAGCCACCAACCGCGAGACAGCGGCTGCGCTGGAGGCCAGTAACGCCAAGCTGGGTGAACTCAGTCGCGCCACGGCCAAAGTGCGTCAGCAACTGGCCCCCACCCAGGCGCTGGTCGAACAGTCACGGCAAAAATTCGATGCGCTCAAGGACACCCAAGGCGATCTGAAGCGCGAACTCACCGGCTCACGCAATGCCCTTGGGTTGGTCCGTGACGAATACAACAAGGCACGCTCCCAGATTGCCACCCTCAACGCCGTGACCAGTCAGGGCAACACCCTGACCGACAAGCAGCGCGTCGAATACGAACAACTGACCACGGCTCAACGAGCCCGTAAGGTCGAGCTCGACCAACTGGCAGCCAAAGAAAAAAACCTATCCGAAGGCTACACCGCCGGTAATACGCAGCTACGTTCCGCCCGTGCAGGGTATGCCAGCCTGCGCGAAGAGCTGCGTCGGCTGGAGCAGCCGCACAAGGCCCAACTTGCCCTGTTGCGTCAGCAGACCGGCGAATCCAAACGGTTGGGCGAACAGTACGGACAGCAGAAAGCCAAACTGGCCAGCCTCGGCGCACAGCTCAAAGAAGCGGGAATCAACACCAGCGCCCTTGGCGCGCACGAGCTCAAGCTCAAGAGCCAAATCGACGCCGCCAACACCAGCATCGATACTCAAAGCAAGCGCATGGCAGCCATGAGTGCGCAGCAGGCCCGGGCAGCGAAACTACGCGCCAACTTCGGCAGGAGTCGGGAGATGGTGGGAGTCACGGCAACCGCCGGTGCCAGCTCTGTCGCCACCGGTGCGGCCGCTGGGCTGCCGATTCTGGCAATGGTGAAGAACTATTCGAGCTTCGAGGACGCCATGGCCGGTGTCGCCAAGCAGGTCGAGGGTGCCCGAGACGACAACGGCAAACTCACCCAGACCTATTACGACATGGGGGCGGCCATCAAGAAGATGGGAGAAAGCATCCCCATGGCCACCACCGACATCGCCGCGCTCGTTGAGGGCGGTGCGCGGATGGGTATTCAGGGCAAGGACAACCTGCTCGAATTCGCTCGCGTCGCGGGCACGGCCGCCACGGCTTTCGAATTACCCGCCGACCAGGTCGGTGAGAGCCTGGCGCGTATCGCCCAGCTCTACAAACTGCCAATCAAGAACGTCAGCCAGCTCGGTGACGCCATCAACTACCTTGACGACAACGCCATGTCCAAAGGCTCCGACATCATTGACGTGATGCAGCGCACTGCCGGCATTACTGCCTCGGTGGGCATGTCGTTCAAGGATGCGGCGGCGTTGGGCTCCACCTTCCTGACCCTGGGTGCTTCGGCGGAAGTCGCGGGCACAGCCACCAACGCAATGATCCGTGAACTGGCGATTGCGACGCAGCAGCCAAAGAAGTTTCAGAAAGGACTGGCGGCGGTTGGGCTGGAAGCGAAAGCCGTGCAAGAGGGCATGGCCAAGGACGCCACTGGCACCATCCAAAAGGTGCTGGATGCGGTGAGCAAGTTGCCCAAGGCCAAACAGCTTGGCGTTATGACTGAGCTGTTCGGCAAGGAATACGGCGACGACGCCGCAAAGCTCGCCGCCAACATCGGCGAATACCGCCGCCAGCTTGAGCTGGTGAACAGCACCAAGGGCAGCGGATCGATGCAACGCGAGGGCGACATCCGCAGTGAAGCTCTGTCAGCCCGCTGGCAGATGACGCAAAACCGAATGTTCAACCTCAGCAGCGCCCTGGGCGAAACGCTGCGACCAACCCTCATCGAGCTGGTCGACGGCTTTAACCGCATCATTGAGCGGGTGAACACCTGGGCAACTCAAAACCCTACGCTTGTCGCGAGCCTGTTGAAAGTCGCGGCAGGGATTGCAGCCTTGTCTGCTGGCTTCGGTGTCGTCGCACTCGGCATATCCGGTGTGCTTGGCCCTTTCCTCGCCGTGCGTTTCGCACTGTCCATGATGGGGCTGAAAATCCCCACACTGCTGGGCTTGCTGAGAGTGCTGGCCGTAGCCTTTAGCGGTGGACTGGTAACAGCTATTCGTGCCGTCAGCATCGCCCTGTGGGGGCTGGCAGCCAACCCTGTAGCGCTGGCCATCGCCGCCGTCGTGGCCGTACTTGCCGGTGCCGGCTACCTCATCTATCAGAACTGGGACCAGGTGAAGCTGTACTTCGCCAATGCCTGGACCGAGATCAAGGCCGGTTTCAGCGGCGGCATCGGCGGCATTCTCACCACCCTGGCCAACTTCAGTCCGATTGGGCTGATCTACCAGGCCTTTGCTGGAGTGCTGAGCTACCTGGGCGTGGATCTGCCGACGCGCTTCACCGAGTTCGGCAACATGATCGTCAACGGCCTGGTCAACGGGTTACTGGCCGGCGCCGGACAGATCAAGGAGGCCATCACCTCGCTCGGTGGTTCGACCATCGACTGGTTCAAGGAAAAGCTCGGCATCCACAGCCCGTCGCGGGTCTTTGCCGAACTGGGCGGTTTCACCATGGCAGGCCTGACGCAGGGGCTGCAATCCGGTGAACAAGGGCCGCTTGATGCCGTCGCGCAAATCAGCAAGCAGCTCACCAGCGCGGGGGCGTTCGTGATGAATGCGATCGCAGGTCCCACTTCGATGGAGGAACAACGCACCCCGGCCGAGGCTGCCGGGGTGGCTCAACCGCTCAAGGCGGCGCAATCGACCGTGCCCATGGCCAGTCCCTCTGGCACTGAAACCGGCGTTCTGGCGACGTTAGCCACCCTCGGCAAACAGTTCACGGCCGCCGGCGCCATGGCACTGGGCAGCATCGCGGCGCCCGTCATGGCCATGGGCACGGCTGCAACTCCAGCGATTGAAATCGACAACCGAGCCCCCGTCGCCCCGCTGGCTGCCTCGACCTACGACAGTCACGACCACTACGAAATCAACATTCACCCAGCCCCGGGCATGGATGCCCAGGCCATTGCCCGTGCCGTGCGTGCCGAACTGACCCGCATCGATCGGGAAAAGTCCGCCCGCAAGCGCAGCCAACTGTCCGACCAGGAGTAACCCGCATGATGCTCGCCCTCGGCATGTTCGTTTTTAGCCTGCACACGGCTGCCTATCAGGAAATGCAGCGCCAGACGGAATGGCGCCACCCCGGCAGCAACCGTATCGGTGCCCAACCGGCCCGTCAGTTCCTGGGCCGAGGGGAGGATGCCGTCACCCTCCCCGGCATCATCCTTCCGGAGTTGGCCGGTACCGTTTTGAGCCTAGATGCGCTGCGCCAGATGGCGGATACCGGCAAGGCCTGGCCCATGGTTGAAGGCACCGGTCGGTTGTGTGGGCTGTGGGTGATCGACAGCCTGACGGAAACCAGGACCATCTTCTTTTCCAACGGCGCCGCGCGGCGGATCGAGTTCAACCTGAGCCTGAAGCGCGTCGACGATGGCCGTGTCGATCTGCTCGGTGCGAGCACCGGCACCGGCTTGAACATTCTGAGGGGGCTGCTGTGATCGATGCTGCGATTGCCCGTGTGACGGGCTACGTGAACAGCACCCTCGAACAGAGTCGCCGCGATGCCACCTATCCGGTACCGGCGTTCCGCTTGACCGTCGACGGCAACGACATCGCGCAGCTGATTAGTCCGCGGCTGATGAGCCTGGAGCTCACCGACAATCGCGGCATCGAGGCCGATCAACTCAGCATCACGCTCAGTGACCACGATGGCCTGCTGGCCATTCCACCCAAGGGCGCGATCTTGCGGCTGTGGCTGGGCTGGAGTGATACCGGCCTGGTCGACAAAGGCACCTACACCGTCGACGAAACCGAGCACAGCGGCGCCCCCGACGTCCTCAGCATTCGCGCGCGATCGGCGGACCTGCGCAAAGGACTCAAGACCAAACGCGAGCGCAGCTGGAGCAACACCACCCTCGGTGAAGTGCTGGGTGCCATCGCCAGTGGTAATGGCCTCAAGGCAACGATTGCCGAGGCCCTGGGCGGTCTGCCCATTCTGCAGCTCGACCAGGCCAATGAGTCAGATGCCAACCTGATCAGTCGACTGGGCGAAGAGTTCGATGCCGTGGCCACGGTCAAAGCTGGCTGCCTGCTGTGCATGCCGGCCGGCGGTGGCAAAACGGCCAGCGGCATGGCACTGCCCCATATCACCCTGACCCGCGTCGATGGCGACCAGCACCGGTACCTGCAAGCCGATCGCGACAGCTACGACGGTGTGCGAGCCTATTACTACGACGTGAACAGTGCCAAAAAGCAGGAGGCTATTGCCGGCGGAGGCGAAAACCTCAAGGACTTGCGCCATACCTACAGCGACCGGCAGTCCGCCCTGCGGGCTGCCCGGGCCGAGTTCAACCGCCTGCAACGAGGCAGCGCCACCCTGAGCTACACCCTTGCCCGGGGCCGGCCGGATTTGATCCCGGAACTGACCTACACACTCCAGGGCGTGAAGGCCGAGATTGATGAAATCATCTGGTATGGGGGCAACGTGCAGCACAGCCTCAGCGCCGACAGCGGCTACACCATGAGCCTCGACCTGGAAAGCAAACTGCCGGAGGACACGGTGGAAGACTTGGCCGAGGAAAACAAAGGGGAGTACACCGGCATCATCGCCTACTACCGAGACAAGAAAACTGGAAAGGAAAAGACCGTGACGGCGGGTGATCAGTCAAAGCCCAAACGGCTGCGGTGGTTGTACGCCAGTGAAAAAACCGCGAAACGGGCAGTGGACAGAGAATTGAAAAAACTTTCTGCCTGAGCGAGGTGCTGTGGATCTAAAAACAGGTCAACAAACGATGACCTACCACCCGCCTTCTCCACTCACTCTGCTTGTTTGACCGACGCCATCGCCTGCAGCACCGAAAGAATCCGCATCTGATCATCCGAAGACAGTCTCCGATATCCGGCGAGCAGCTCAAGCTCCAGCTTTGTGACGGGCTCAATTACCGAAAATCCGGTGGGCTTTGGGTGGGAGTAGATGCGGATCGGTTCCATCGTTTGCCAAATTCCAATACTGTATGCGCATACAGTACATTTCTGAAGCGATTTCGCCAATGGGCCGGACAGTCAGAAACAAAAAAGCCCAGCCTGGGCTGAGCTTTTTTCCGCTACCTATCGAACGGCACCACTGTACAAGACTGGTAACTACTGCGGTGTAGGCACCGAGCTTTTACCCACCGTTGCCATCGCTGCTGCCATACGACGGAGTGTTTCTTTGTCGTAGTCCGAAAGCTCTTTTAGGTACGACAGCATCTCAAGCTCAAAGGACGAAAGCTGATCTGGCGAGATCGGGAAGTGCTTTCCAAATAACACGTAATGCACATCCATTCCCAGAGCTTCGGCAGCAGCCAAATATTTTGCGTCTGGGCTTCTTTCATCCTTCTCGTAATTCAGCTGAGTGTTCTTCGCAATACCGCATGCAACAGCCAATTCCGTTTGGCTAACGCCCAGCCGTGTCCGCTCCTCGCGCAGCCGAGCCCCAATTGTCATCAATTTTGCACCCTCTAGCCTTGACACTCCCAATTTATTGGGACAATATCGTCAAAAATTCACACCAAATCACACGAATTAGCACTATGCCGAACACAGCTATCACCGAGCAAGCACTACGACTTGCCAGACAACGGTTGATTGAGCAGGGATTGTCCACGGCTGATTTCGCCAAACGACACGACCTCAACCCAAGCACCGTATACGCGGTTTTGAATGGGCAGAAAAAGTGCCTACGGGGCGAAGCGCATCGAGCAGCTGTGCTCCTCGGGATCAAAGACGGCGTGATTACAAATTAGGGCCTCTGGCTCACGGAGGAAACCAGAAGATGAAACGCCCAGTACTAGAAACCAGACGCCAAGTTGTTAGTGCAGTTGTTTGCGCTTACCCAGGTGGCCGTGAATGCGCTGCAGCGCGCCTCGGCTACGAACTCAAGAAATTCGACAACCACGTCTACGAAAACGCCGGCAGCCGGCCATTGAGCGATGATCAGATTCATATGCTCGAGCGAGACGCCGGTACCAGCTTTTTTCCTGAATACGTGGCCTCGCTTTACAGCGGCATGTTCGTGCCTATCGCCGATCCCGAAACACTGGACAACATCGAGTTGTATAGCCGTTCGGTCAGCACGGCAGCCAAGCGTGGCGTGGTCGATCAGATCATCGATAAAGCGTTGGCTGATGGTGTCATCGAGAAAGGTGAGGCGGCTGCAATCCTTGCTGCCCACAGCAAATACTTGAGCGCTCGCCATGGCGAGGTGCTGGCCACGATTCAACTGCACAGCAAGGAGGCCGACCAGTGAGCGTCTACAAAATGGTCTGCCCCCACTGCATGGGCCGCATGCGTATCCGCACCAGCGAAGGCACCCACATTTTCCTGCGCGTGGCCTATCTGCAATGCGCAAACGAAGCTTGCGGCTGGTCCGTGCGTGCCGAGTTCGAAATGACTCATGAAATGAGTCCGAGCGGCATGCCCAACCCAACCGTCAAGTTACCCGTAGCCCCTGTTGCATTGCGGCGCCAGGCGATGAAGTCCCAGGACGATCAGCCTGATTTGCTGGACTCACTCGATATGGAGGTTGAATACGCATGAACGCCATCACCTTGACGATCAATCCTACCAATGACTATCGCGCGGCCATGCAGCAAGCGGCCGTGGCCTACCTGTACCGCCAACATGGGCAGCACCTGTCCGGCGACCACTTGCTGCTTGAAAACTGCAAACACTATCTCGTCCAGTCGCTCGAAGTACCCGAGCACCTGGTGCAGAGAATCGCTGAACTGGCAGTTGCCGAATTCGAAAGCATGACCACAAAACGCGTGGCCCTGCTGGGCATCTATCCGGCAAGCAGTGCTTATCGGTACCTGGTCTGGTTGTTGGATACCCAAACACAGAAGCGCTATCCCGTACCGGCGCGCTTCTTACCAGCGCGCTTGCTGACCTCCCGCGACACCTCGAACTAAATCTGAACCGCCCCTGACATGCCCGCATTGCGTGGGTAAGGGGAAACTGCACTTTATTGGTGGCCGAAATGAGCAATATCACCATCCATCTGGAGTTAAACCAGAAGCAGGCCGAGCAATACCTGCGCTGGCTCGACAACCAGTACGACACCACCATGGCCGACGTTTGGTACTCCGATCGCTATCGGGAAGTACCACGCGGCGAGCGCGGTCCGAAGGTGTTGAAGGACATCCCATACCTTGCCGGCATTTGCCGGACCCGCAACGAGCTGAAAAAGCAGCTCGGCGGTGTGGAGCGTGCGCAGTGAAGACAATGGATCATCAACTGCGCGCCGATGTTCTCCAGCGGCTCGAGGCCGACTTTGGTTTGCAGCACATGGCGGGCACCCAGTACATGCGTAAAGGCACCTGCCCCCAGTGCAACCAGCGGCGCCTGTTTTCCCGCTACGACGAGCCGTGGTTCATCCGCTGCGGTCGCGAGCAGAAATGCCGTTACATGGAGCCGGTGAAAGAGCTGTACAGCGACCTGTTCGACGACTGGAGCAAGCGCGCACCGGCCACCGACGACCAACCCGCTGCCAGTGCCAAGGCCTATTTGACCTTCGCCCGCGGCTTCGACATTGGTCAGATTGAGGGCTGGTACTCCCAAGAGCATTACTTTGATCGGGATCTGAACATCGGCTCGGCCACCGTTCGCTTTCCACTCGACAAAGGCGGCTACTGGGAACGCCTCATCGACAAGCCGAACCGCTTCGGCAAAAAGAAGGCGCGTTTCAAACCCGGCGAAAGCTACAAGGGGTTCTGGTGGGTACCGCCCTGCGTGGACCTGCTGCAGGTCGACGAACTGTGGATCGTCGAAGGCATCTTCGACGCCATCGCCCTGGTGCAAAACGGTATCCCCGCCGTTGCTGCGCTTTCCTCGAACGCCTATCCAGAAGAATCGCTGAAAGCCCTGATCACCGCCCGCGCCGGCAAAACGCCGAAGCTGATTTGGGCGCTGGACAACGAACCAGGTGCGCACAAATACACCCGCATGTGGGTCCGTCAGGCGCGTGACCTTGGCTTCACCTGCGAGGCTGCGCAGATCCCTCAACCCGACTCCCGCAAGGTCGACTGGAACGATCTGCATCAGCGCTGGGCGTTCATGGACGACGTCGAAGCCCGTACCCAGCGGATCGACAAGGAGCTGGAGGACGCCAAGCACCACGGAGCCCTGCTGATTGCAGAGAGTGCCGTGGAAAAAGCCCTGCTTATGTACCAGTGGCGCGAGCGCGAGGAGTTTCACTTCGGCTTCGACTCACGCCTGTACTGGTGGAAGTTGGACATCTCGAAGTTCAACAGCGCGATGCAGGCGCTGGAAGCCAGCGACAACCATGAAGACCAACAACTCAACGAAAAAGCACGTCGTGCCAAGGCACTGCGCATGTCCGGCTGCGTGGTCGAGATCGCCAACTGCTACCCCAAGGCGCTGTATTTCCAGCGCAACGAGATTACCGATGAGTCCTGGTACTTCTTCCGCGTCGACTTTCCGCATGACGGAGGCTCGGTGAAAAACACCTTCACCGGTGGCCAGGTCGCGGCAGCCAGCGAATTCAAGAAAAGACTTCTCGGCATGGGTGCCGGAGCCGTGTTCACCGGTAGTGGGCAACAGTTGGACAAGATCATGAAAGACCAGCTTTTCGGTATCAAAACCGTGCAAACCATCGACTACGTGGGTTACAGCCGAGAGTACGGCTGCTACGTGTTCAATGACGTCGCCATCAAGGAAGGACAGCTCATCACCATCAACGAAGAGGAGTTCTTCGAGATGGGCAAACTGAAACTCAAGAGCCTGCAAAAAGGCGTGAAAATCGCCCTGCAGAAGGACGCCAAGGACTACGACACGCGCTGGCTGGACTTGCTCTGGCAATGCTTCGGCGCCCAGGGCACCGTCGCTCTGACGTTCTGGTTTGGCTCCCTGTTCGCCGAGCAGATCCGCGCTCGGTACCAATCGTTCCCGTTCCTGGAAGCCACGGGCGAGGCCGGCGCCGGTAAGACCACCCTGCTCACCCTGCTGTGGAAACTGCTGGGCCGCGAAGGGTACGAAGGCTTCGACCCATCCAAGTCCACCAAGGCCGGCCGCAGCCGCCTGATGGGCCAGATTTCCGGTATGCCCGTCGTGCTGCTGGAGTCCGATCGCAGCGGCGACGATAAGGCCCACGCCAAGACGTTCGAATGGGACGAACTCAAGGACTACTTCGGCGGCGGCACGCTGGCGACCAAGGGTGTCAAAACCGCTGGCAACGAGACCTACGAGCCTCCGTTCCGCGCCACCATCGCCATCAGCCAGAACGCGCCGGTCGTAGCCTCCGAAGCGATCATGACCCGGATTGTGAAGCTGCACTTTGTGCGGCCGACCGTGACGGCTGAAAGCCGCGCGGCGGCAGACCTGCTCAATTCCCTGGAGGGTGCGAAACTCAGCAACTTCCTGCTGCAAGCGGTGCGCAAAGAGTCGGAGGTGATGGAGCTGTTTGCCCAGCGCCTGCCCGGCTACGAAGCCAAACTGCGCACCCTGCACAGCCATTGCTTCGCGTGTGATACGCCCTTCAAGGATGAACAGGAACACTGTGGCCACTGCGGCAACAAGCTGCGCGGCTACATCCGTGTGGAGCGGATCAACAAGAACCACGCCCAACTGCTCGCCCTGCTCGACTGCCTGCGCCTGGTCGTGCCCCTCAGCGATGCTCAGATCAGTCACACCCGCACCCAGATCATCCGCATGGCGATCGAGCGCCAGGCCTCGATCAGTTCGGATCACCCGGTAGTGGCTGAGTTTTGGGAAGTCTACGAATACCTCGAAGGCCTGGACGCTGACGGCCCCGTGGTCAACCACAGCAAGAAAGACAACACCATCGCTATCAACCTCAACGACTTCGTCAAATGCGCGGCCGAGCACCGCCAGAAGGTCGCCGACATCAGCGAATTGAGGGACCGCCTGAAGGACTCGCGCTCTCGAAAACTGCTCGACACCAACAAGGCCACCGACAGCGCGGTACGTGCCTACCAGTCCAAGCATTCCAACGCCGTCGTCACCAAGCAACCCATTGTGAAGTGCTGGATTTTTCAGGCCTGACCGCCAATCACCGACAGGACAGATGAATGCAAATTCAAATACTCGCCGGCAGTGACACATCGGCATCCCTGCGGGACCGCGTCACCGAGCTGCTGAACCAAATGGGCAACGATCACCGGAAAACCGTGCAGGCCGATGCGTACGGTGCCGATGGACTCGTTGACATCTTGGAGGTTCGGGCAGCAGACGGTCAGCGCGAGATTTTGGTACTGAACTGCTCACGACTGCAGATTCAGGCGGTACTGGAATGGCAGTCATGCATTGAGGACAACAACGAATTTGAAGGCTTGGAGCTGCACCTGGTGCGAACGCCAGACAGCGACATGTAACGCCGGCTGCAACCGGCCAGCACTGAAAGGAGAGAACCATGCAGCACACCAATGAAACAGCCCAACAGGGCAGCAGGGAATTGTTGAGCAATCTGCTCAGCACGATCGCAACCGTCGTCCTCATTGCGGTTACGGCAATGCAGGTACCTGACTTACTGATCTGGCTTGCCCGCTAAATACGGAAATGGTGCCGAGGGGCTGCAACCCCTCGGCACCGACCACCACTGAAAGGAGAGAACCATGCAAGCCCAAACCTTCAACGATGGCGCCACAGAGGCTATCACGAACACGGTTACACCCGGCTCTAGAACTCGTCCCACAATGGCTAGCCATCGTCTTGATCTGCCAAACGTCTGCGATATTTGCGGAAAAGCCCGCTCCACGCGCAAACACCAAAATTGCAGTCGTCTAAGGCAACAACGCAAGTCCGTGGAATGGGCTGCCCTCATGGCGGAAAAGGCTGCCGCCAAGCAAGCGAAGGGGCGTCGGTATGCCTAAACAACTCGACCGTTTCATGAGAGAAAAAGAGGTCCTGGACGTAACATCGTTTTCAAGGACTACACTCTGGCGGGAGATTAAACGAGGTAGGTTTCCTAAGTCCGTGGTGATTTCCGCCGGCCGAGTCGGTTGGCGGGAATCAGCCATAGCCGCATGGCAGACCAACCCGGAAAGCTGGCAGAACTACAAATCAAATGAGGCCGCGTAAGCGGCCTTTTCCATACAGCAAGGCGAGACACTATGGCAATCCTGACCTTTGCTACACTTTAAGGGCTGTGCTCACGGACGTTGAGAGCGGTCCAACGCAGAGCTGGGGAGGCAATATGTCTTGGTCGGTGACGGTGGAGCGGGAAACGAAGAGGAGACTGGTACTTCAAAAGTGGTTAGAGCATGTTGCTCAAGCTACAGCTGCTGGCGAGAAACCTAATAAGCGTAAGTTTGTTATGAACTCAAAAGGCGAACCATACGAAACCAACATTACCAGCCTCAATAGTTGGATTGATAGGTACGCTATCCATTCTTCTGGCACCTCCAGGACTGGTGCAGCAAATACCAAAGAAGCCAGTAAATTTTACGCCAACTCTGTAGCTGCCCTTGAAGACGACTTCAAAACGTTTCTTGCTGAGCGACGACAGCCTGAAAATCAATACCGCTTGGACTTCTGCAGAGGACAGCAGAAATTGTTACGTGCTCTGCTGGCAGAAATTGATAGGCAGATTTTTGAGTTGGAGACCAAGCTAGCCTCGAAGCCCAAAGAGCGCCGTCAATGAGATTTACACCCGCTGGCACACCCCGTGCTACGCGATAACCCTGACCAAGTTCTACACTTGGTAGAGCGTCTAACCACAACCGTTAAAAAACGAATTTAGTCACACTCCATACATCGTTCTACCTCAGTGCATTGCTGCCTTCGCTGGTATCGAGGGCAATGAAGAGGTGCAACGCGTGGTTATGCTCGCTTTGCGTTTTGTAACGCTGCCGTGCTTGTGAAGCTGATCATCCCTACAACCGATTTGCCGTCACTCTGCTCACTGTCCGCTACTGGCCGGTTTCTGCCCCTCACGAAGGGCCGCTATGGGCTGCAGCCCTTCGTGACAGACAGCAATCGGCTGAAGCGGCCAGTCGCTAAAGACACATCACAATCGCTTATCGCTAAGGCAATCTGGCACTTTTTTGAGTTTGGCTGGCTCTATATGTTGCATTCGTCGAGAAATGCGTCCTGATAATGGCATTTTCATTAGAATTCAATGACAAGCGTTTCGGACCAGAAGATGAAAATCAGAGCGACAGTCATATGCGAGAGAGATAGGGAAGTCTTGTTCGTCCGCAAATCGAGATCAAAATGGTCTTTGCCTGGTGGCAAGGTGGAAGCTGGCGAAGCTATTGCTGGAGCTGCCGCTCGAGAACTCCAAGAAGAAACAGGACTAAATGTTGATCAACTCCTGTACATTTTTGAGTTCGATGCTGGCAACACACGCCACCATGTTTTTGAGGCATCTGTTCCAGATGCCGAAAGCGCCGCACCTCAAAACGAGATCATTGAGTGTATTTGGCATTCCTTGAGTACGTTTCATGAGCTAGACACAAGCGATGCTACGAAATCAATTGTCAGATCATTTCTACGGCGCCTTTAGCCCCCCTGAATCATCCCGTCGCATCATTCCGAGTGCCCGCAATGGGTCGTTCTCTGCCGGTCATGGCCATGCGGCTTGCTGCTCAGATCCGATGCAAATAACTGGTCAGGTGGAATGCAAATGGGTGGGCAAGTCTGTGCAATTACCCAATTTGGTGAAACAGGTGTAAACCTATTTCAGGACTAGGCAGCCCAAATACTTACTCCAGCTTTGCCGTTATGACGTTTTTCTGTAGCCAGGTTGCCCAGCGTTGAAGGCCGTGTTGCTTTTCATCGAAATAGTCGTAGCGATCATAATGTTTTGACGCCACGTCCCCGAAGGCATGACCCTGGATCCGGTCGCGAAGTTCTTTCGACAGCTTCGCGGCACCCATCAGGGTTTTGCAGGTGCGCCTCAAGTCTCGCATAGTAAAAGGGCCATTGAATTTGTCCGGATGCCGGCTGCATAGTTTGGTCACCGCACGGGACAGTGAGTTCGCATGCAGCGAACTGTCCGGCACTTTGCCCTCAAACGGGTAGATGCTTGTCGCATTGATTTCGTCCATAGCCTTCAAGCTCTGCCGCATCAGCTTGTTGTAGGGCACGACGTGCAACGAGCGTTCGCCTTCGGCCCCGCGACCTTTCTTGTTGCGAATGACCAGATGGTCTTTCAGATAGTGCCGACGCTCGGTCGCGAGTAGCTGCTCCGGACGCTGGCCACCGGAAGCGATCAAGAACTTGATCAACTCTGCTGTGACCACGCTCAGTTGTTCGGGCAGCATTTGCCAGAGGTGCCCGAGCTCCGTCGTGGACAAGGCGCGGTCACCAGGCTGCTCCCAATCGGCCTGAACGGGGACGCTGGCCACTGGGTTACTTTTGATCCCAAACTTCACATCGTCTTTTTGATAACTGCGCGGGTTGAACTCCTGCTCCAAAGCAACTTGGAAGGCCGCGTGCAGTTGAGATCGAAGCCGATTGCAGTAAGTGGTCACGCCATTCGCGATCATCTTGGCGATGATGTCTCGGATCTCACCTGGACCGACCAGGACAGCCGGAAGCTTTACCAAACTCGGGAAGGGTTCGGAAACGTAGTGTATGAACGACCACTTCACATCCTCTACGGAAGCTGCACCCTCCCCCGTCAGTTTGGTGATGTAGCCGTCCATCACATCCTGAAAGGTGCCGGGCGCAACCACGATCTCCTTTTCAGCACGGCATAGATCCCGGGCATCAGCCAAACCGAGCGTTGGCCAGGTACCAAGCTTGCTCTTAAGCTTCTTGCCGCTGCTGTAGCGCTGAAAGTAGAACTCCTTCGTCCCGTTCGGACGCACTCGAAGAAGCAACACGCCTTCGCCTCGAGCAGTTCGACCATCCGAGATCGTGTACTCCTTCTCCGCAGGCTTCATTGCCTTGATTTGTTTCTCTGTGAGCATTTGGGGGCCGTTACTGGGGGCTGTATGCCTGAAATTTGGGGCGAACCGATGAAACACATTGAAATCGCTGCTTGCCCTGAAAGCCCCGCCGTAGCTGGGTATTCGGGGCACAAGCATACATCCGGCGTCAATCTGAAACACCACCCACCCAAGATTCCCAAGCTGATAACGAGGGTTCGATTCCCTTCACCCGCTCCAATCGAATTTTGATCTCACGTCAGATGGTTTCGACGGGGGATGTAGAGACAGAAAAAACCGGCCTTGATGGCCGGTTTTTTTATGCCCGGGATTTGGTGGATTTTGCTTCTTCAGCCATTCCGCCATTTTCCCTGATCGATTCGCAAGTGCCCCAGGGCGATAGCGTCTATCCTAAGACCTGTTAGCGTTTTTTTCGAAAAATACGGATTTGTTATCAAATTCAATCCGACATTAGTGTTTCCACCGTTTCGAAATTAGCGTTTTCGCATAAGATCAAGGTTCTGTTAGCGTTTTTCTTGTCCCAGTAAAGGATTTCGTCAATGCAAGTCGGTTTCAAGACCCTCGCGACCCGTTACGACATCGCACTGGCACAGCCTCTGCGCGTCGAATCCATGATCGGCACGGTACGTGTCAATCGCGAAACCGACGGCAATGTGGAAAACCGATACCCGACAAGCTATCGGCCCGCAGACGATTTCGCAGGACATTTCGAATTCGGCCTCAAGTACGAAGAGATCCACCTCGAGTTCTTCGCCCGTCTGTTCGCAGCCATAGGCCCGCAGCCTGTCGAAGAGTGGTGTCGACGGGAGCCTTTCGGCCAATACGCCCGCCGCACGGGGTTCCTCTACGAATGGCTGACAGGCGAACGCCTGGATGTGCCTGACGTGACCAATGGCGGCTATGTCGATGTACTTTCGCCCCAGGACTATCTGACTCGTCGCGAAGCTCTGCGAACTCGTCGTTGGCGCATCAACAACAACCTGCCGGGGACGGCTGAGTTCTGCCCCTTGGTTCGCCGTACGGTGCCAGTGCAGGAAGCTCTGCAATTCAATCTGCGCGAAGCATTGGGTGAATTGGATCAGGCCTTTGGTGCCGACATCCTGATGCGTACGGCCAGTTGGCTGACATTCAAGGAATCGCGCGCGAGCTTTCTCATCGAAAAGGAAGCCGACCAGGCGGATCGCATCCAGCGGTTTGCCCATGTCATTGCCCAGTACTGCGGTCATATCAAAGACCCGTTGAGCAACGACAGCCTGCATTCCCTGCAAGCTGGCATTCTTGGACATGACGCCATCGGACTGGGCTTGCGGCGCTCTCCCGTATTTGTTGGCCAAGCAACAATGCGCGAGGACATCGTGCATTACATTGCCCCCGATTTCGCAGACCTCGCTCAGCTCTTGGCAGGCCTCAACGAGTTTGAGGTTGCAACCCGTGGCGCTGAGTCAGTGGCACGTGCCGCAGTGTTGGCATTTGGCTTCGTGTACATCCATCCCATGCGCGACGGGAATGGCCGGATTCACCGCTTCCTGATCAACGACACCCTGGTTCGGGACAAGGCAGTGCCCGACGGCGTGATATTGCCGGTGTCTGCCACAATCACAAGCTCGATCGACTTCAGGGCCGGCTACGATCGTACGCTGGAAGTATTCTCGCGACCGTTCATGCGACGTTACGCGACGGCCCATCGGTTCGGCGAACTCGTGACCTACGAGGACGGTACTCGCAGCAACTTCATCTTCGATGAATATGAGGACGCGCGCTTTGCCTGGCGCTATCCCGATCTGACCGAACACGTCCTGTACACCGCACGCGTTATCGAGCACACGATTAAAAAGGAAATGGCGGATGAAGCCAGAGTACTGGTGATCTTTCAGCGGGCTCAGGAACAGTTGAAAGAGGTATTGGAAATGCCAGACCAGGATGCGAACCGCATCATTCGCTCTATCAAGGAGAATGGCTGGACGGTGTCGGGCAAGCTGAAGAAAGGGTATCCGCAACTTGAAGATGAGCGCGTGGCAGAGCGCGTTGTGGAGGCTGTGCGTTCTGCGTTTGAGGATTGAGAGATGGGAGCTGTTGATGGGTTTGCCGAAGTCGGGCAACGGCCTGTTTTTTATGGATCAACAGAGCGCAACACTCGAAAAAGCAACGTCCTACACAACACTGGGAAATGTCCGTACACTTGCGCATTGCTGTGCTTTTGCCACGAGGCCTATAGTCCGAGCGCGCCAAAAATGGCGTTTCGGGTTTGGCGACCTGAAGTGGAATGCAAAAGCGCACTGGCTTGCTTGCAGGCGTTTTTGCATCTGTAGAGTTGTCGTTTTTTGGCAGCTGTGCGCGGGAGATCTTCGGATCTGCCGGCTTCCACTCCGGTTCGCCAACCTGCGTACAGTTGCCACCCTTTCGTTTGGCGACGATCGGCTGGTAGACCTCAACTAAGTGGAGCAATACTCATGAAAGAGTTCATGGCTTTAACCAGCAACGCCGACGATCTCCCCTCTCTATACGTCAACACCACCCAACCCCTGCACTCCCTGCTCAGCACCGCCAGCTACAGAATTCGAGCCGTCACTCAGCTCCTTGAAAACCTCGCGATGCGTGGCGACCTGACCTCCGACACAGTGGTCCTGAGCGACTTCGCATTGCTCTGCTGCGTGCCATTGCGCGATGGATGCGATGTGCTGGACGTCATCGCTCGACGCATGGATGCAGAACCTTCCTGACAGTCCACCTGGCGCCTTTCGGGGGCGCCCTTTGGGATTCATAACCCCACCCGCTGTGTTCACGGAGGGCCATGAACATGTTTTACCCGATTGCGATTTCCATGGGCGACGACGAACATGCGTGGGGCGTGGAAGTCCCGGATGTGCCAGGTTGTTTTAGCGCCGGTGAAGATCTGGAAGATGCGATAACCATGGTTCAACAAGCCATCGAGGGGCATTTCGAGATGCTCATCGAGGACGGTGCGCCCTTCCCCTCAGCCAGCAGCGTTACCCTGCATTCAGCCAATCCAAAGTACGCAGGTTGTACGTGGGCATTGGTGGAAGTCGACGTGATCGAGTGAACAGACTGGAGCCCCTGACATGACCCAGAACATCTACGACGACCCTGAGTTTTTCCAAGGCTACAGCCAGATGGCCCGCTCCATCGGCGGTCTCGATGCAGCGCCGGAATGGCCTGCATTGAAAGCCATGCTGCCACCAATGCAGGGGCTGAAGGTGGTGGATCTCGGGTGCGGCTATGGCTGGTTTTGCCGTTGGGCCAGTGAGCAAGGCGCTGACAGCGTGCTCGGCCTGGATGTTTCGCAAAAGATGCTGGAACAGGCACGCAAAACCACATCCGCATCCAACATCCGTTACGAGCGCGCCGACCTGGAAGCCCTCGACCTGCCGGCCAGCGGTTTCGATCTGGCCTACTGCTCCCTGGCGCTGCACTACATCAAGGACTTGCCGGGTTTGTTCGCCAATGTCCACGCGGCGCTCAAGCCCGGTTCGCATTTCGTGTTTTCCATCGAACACCCGATCTTCATGGCACCGCGTAATCCTGGCTGGATCATCGATGCCGAGGGCCGCAAGAGCTGGCCAGTGGACGGTTATCAGATGGAAGGCGAGCGCGTGACCAACTGGCTGGCCGAGGGTGTGATCAAGCAGCACCGCACCATTGGCACGCTGCTCAACACGCTGATTGGCGCTGGTTTCAGCATCCGGCATGTCAACGAATGGGGCCCGAGTGATGCCGAGGTGGCGACGCAGCCGGCGCTGGCGGAAGAACGGGAGCGGCCAATGATGATGTTGGTCGGCGTTCAGCGCTAAGCCCACCGCCTGGGCGCTCGTATCTTTTGCGTATAGATCCCTGTACGCGAATAAAGAAACCGTAGAGCGACGTTGAGCCCGGCGATTGATCCCTTATTCTCCCGGCTCACCCTCCGCCCCCGAGATCAACATGCACAATTCAGAGTTGGGAATCATGATCATTTCAATGATCGGGTTGTTCGGCTTTGCCTCGTTTGCCTTTGAATACTTGAGCGCCCGACGCTCGAAAAAAAACAAGCCTCAGTGATGTTTCCAAGCGGCAAAAAAAGGACAGATGACGCTCATCAACTGTCCCTTTTTTGCATCAACGGGTCGCGACGATAAACAGTCGCGGAAACGGCAACAGCACCGAACCATCGGCCAAGGCCGGATACGCCCGCTCGATAGCCGCCTGATACTGCTTCAGGTACTGCGCCCGCTCCGCCTCGTCCAGCGGATCGAGGAACGGCCGCAAACCGCTGCCCTTGAACCACTCCACCACACCAGACGCACCGCCCGCGAGGGGATGATGGTAGGTGGTGCGCCACACATCGACGCGGGTGCAGCAGGCTTTGAGTATCGAGTAGTAACCGCTGGCACTGTCCATCTCCGTGCGCTGCCCGGCAGCGCCTGCCAGTTTGCCCACCCATGGACCGTCCGCGGCCACTTCGCGCATCAAGCGGTGTGAAGGCTCATTGAGGTTGTCGGGCATCTGGATGGCCAGGCTGCCATCCGGTGCCAATTTATTCACCAGTGAAGGCAGCAACGCTGCGTGATCGGGCACCCACTGCAACACCGCGTTGGCAAAAATCACGTCGAACGGGCCGCTGTCGTTCCAGGTGTCGATGTCGGCAACATCGAACTGCACATTCGGCAGGCGTTTGCGCGCGGCCTCGATCATGTTGGTCGAACTGTCCAGTCCGCGCACCGTGGCGTTGGCAAAACGCTCGACCAGCAGCTCGGTGGAGTTACCGGGGCCACAACCGATATCGATGGCCGAACGCACGTCCCCGGCGGGGATGGCCGCCAGCAGGTCACGGGCGGGACGGGTGCGCTCATCTTCAAAAGCGACGTACTGCTTGGCGGACCAACTCATTGCGTTCTCCTGTCGGTGTGTCGTCCTGGCCGAGGCCAGCAACCGGACCGCTACGATACATCGATTGGTGGATTCAGCTCTATCCACCCTTGGTTTTGGTGGAAAACGTTGGTGAGTGCTTCAGAAAAAAAACGGCCCTACTGGCTAGGGCTGTTCAATTAAGGGTTCTGTAGGAGCGAGCTAGCTCGCGATGGTCGTTAACGATGACTCGCCTTTACTGGTTAAACTCGGTGCCCTCGAGTCCATCGCGAGCAAGCTCGCTCCTACAGTGAGTGGATCATTCGCGCTTAACTGAACAGCCCTAGCCAGTAGGGCCGGTTTTGATTCATCACGGAAAACACATCTTTAATCGTAATACCCGACGGTCTTCTTCAAATGATCCGAGTACTCGTAAATGTCATCGACGGAATTAATTGCGTGCCGGGTTTCGTTCTTCTCTTCGTCAAATATGCCGATGTATTTCTGCGATCGGTTGAAGTGCAGTCGGCAGATCGGCTTGCGGTTGTTGTCGTCGAGCAGGATGCCGAAGTAACTCTGTGTGTCGCGCTGAACAATCCGCTTGGCATCAACAACCGACCGGACCACGGCACGGACGATGTGATATCCCTCCAGCTCTTCCAATGTCGTCAGAACCTTGTCCTCTGACTCATCTCGGACATCGGGTTGTTCAGTGTCACCAGTAGCGACCGGTAAAGAGGCCAGTGCAGGCTGGATGGCGCCACTCATAGCCGACTTTAGCCGGTCATTGATTTGGTCGTTGAGAAACTGCACCACGGCCTTTTTCGTGAGCTCATGGAACTGCTCGCGGACCTTTTGAGTTATCACCCCGTCGTAAACACGTGAAGCGAAGACTTTCACAAAATCGTCGTCCGGCTTGCTGACCTGAGAAGCAATTACCTTTTTGATTTGGCTGACATACTTCAACTCACCTGCAGCACTGATGATCGATTCCACATCGAATGCAGACTTGGTGAGCTTCACCAACTCGGGAACGGAATACTCATCGATATCCAGCAAATCGAGTTCAAGAAACGGTTTCTCGTCCATTTTGTTTGGCGCGTCCAGGTCAGTGAAAAACTTATAGACCTGGCCATTGGTGAGAATGGAGATTCGAGCGCTGGTGACATGGAAATAGCGGAACAGCTGGGAGGCATGATTGATGTGCAGCGGCTCACCAATTTTTTTGCACTCGATGAGGATCTGAACCTCGCCAGCTTTCATGATTGCGTAGTCAATTTTCTCCCCTTTTTTCGTTCCAACATCGCAAACGAATTCAGGTGTCACTTCCGTCGGATCGAAAACGTCGTAACCCAGTACCGTGCTGATAAAGGGCATGACAAAAGCATTCTTGGTCGCTTCTTCCGTTTGAATGGCAGCGCTCTGCAAACGAACTTTAGCAGCGAGACTTGCTAACTTTTCGAAGAATTCCATGAGTAGCCTCTTTTCCGGTTTCGATCCGTGTGAACACATGCTGGCAAATTGACTGCCATTGATACTAGACACAAATCGGTACAAAGGAAGATTCCCACCAAGAATTAAGATCTTGCCCACCGCCATGCTTCATTGGGTTGCAACCCCAGCCGATTTTCCATCTCGCCACCTATGTCTGAACTTCAGGTTCTTCAAAAAAAAACGGCGCGTGACCGAAGTCCCGCGCCGTCTGTGTTCAAATCTTCCACTCAACTTTTGGCCTGCAACGCCTTGGCCATTTGCAGATGACTTTGCAATTTAGGAAGGGTTTCCTCGGCGAATGCCTTGATCTGTGGCACGTCGGTGGTCTGCGCTTCCTGCTGCAACTGATCGATGGCTTCCTGCGTGGTCTTCACTTGACTGGCTGTATAGGCCGCATCGTATGTCGCCCCATCCATGACTTGTGGCATCAGGGCTTTGGCCTTTTCGACAATTTCTTCGCGCGGGGCCACCGGCAAATCCAGTTGTTTGGCGATTTTCGCCAGGTGCTGGTTCGCAGTGGTACGGTCGTTGATGACGATGATGGTGTAGTCCTTGACTTCCCTGGACTCGGATTTCTGGTGCGCCAGGCGGCTCGCTTCAATATCGGCGATACCTTTTGCCGAGGCCTCGTCGATGAATTCGGCGGGGGACTGGGCAAAAGCGCTGCTGGCTAACAGGCCCAGTAACGTGGCAAAACTGGCATTGCATAATCGGGTGGCCATGCGGTTCATGGTCGCGCCCTCCTTTTTCCAATTCAAACGGGAGCTTTCGCCCCCGCCTCTCAATCAAAACCACCTGCATCCTTTAGCGGGATTTCTGACCGCCCTTGCGGCCCATGTCAGGTTTCGCCGGGTCTTTATCGACGGTCGTGGTGGTGGTTTTCCCACCCTTGCGACCGGTTTCAGAAGCCTTCGTTCGGTCGTTGGGGAAGTTTCCCGAGTTCGAGTTTCTTGAGTTAGGCATGATTCTCTTCCTCTTGATGATGATCGCGGCGAGCCGTAGCCCGCATAGAATCTGAATTTGCGCGTCGCAAAAGGTTTAGAAAATTGCGTGGATACCACGACGAACGGTGTCCGGTTTTCAGACCATTCGCAGGTGATGTTCGCGTTTGGCGCAATACATCGCCTCGTCGGCATGCCGGAACAACTGCTTCTCTTCCGTGCCGTGATCAGGGTATCGGGCGACGCCGATACTTGGCTGGATGCTCAGGTTATGCCCGTCCAGACGCAGGGGCTGGGCCAGGACCTGACGGACTTTTTCGACCACGATATCGGTGTCTTTCGAGGCGTGAATGCTGTGTAGCAGCACCACGAACTCATCGCCGCCAATGCGGGCCACGGTGTCGGTTTCCCGCACGCAGCCCTTGAGCCGGTTGGCCACCGCTTGCAGCAGCATGTCGCCAACCGCGTGGCCATGGGTGTCATTGACTTGCTTGAAGCGGTCGAGGTCGACGTACAACAGCGCCATGTACCCGCCGTCTTCACGGGCCAATCGCAGTGACGCCTTGAGCCGGTCGCGCAGCAGCTCACGATTGGGTAGCTGGGTCAGTTGGTCGTACTGGGCCATGTGTTGCAGGCGGGCGTGCAATTGCTTGCGCTCGATGGCGGTCGCGACTTGGGCGCAGACGTACTGCAGCAGTTCCATGTCCTGCTCGGTGTAGCGTTCACCGCCCGGAATGCTTTTGACGATCAACGCGCCGATGGTGCCGTTTTGCGAGTTCAGCGGCACACCCAGCCAACACGGTGCGTTCTGCCCGGTTTCCAGCACTTCGAAGCCGGCAGGCGGTGTGTTCTGGTCCGGGGTCAGCAGGATCGGCTGCCCCGTGCGGATCACTTCGGTGCACAGGCGTCCGGTCATGGTTCCGGGTTGTTCGGGCTGTGGCTCGTGGTCATCGACGTGATAAGGGAAATTCAGTTGCGCGCAGTGCTCGTCGTACAGCGCCACGGAAAAATTCAGTGCCGGCAGCCATTCGCCGATGATCAAGTGGATGCGCTTGAACAACGCCAGCAGATCCTCTGCCGCATGGGCCGCCTCGGAAATCGCATACAACGCGGCCTGCCGGGATTCGGCCTGCTTGCGTTCGGTGATGTCGCGAGCCACTGCGATGCGCAACTGGTCGACCTCGGACCAACGTGCCGACCAGAGGATGTGCACCACGCGGCCATCCTTGCGCAGGTAGCGGTTTTCGAAGTTGAGCTTGGGCTCGCCACCCATGATTTCCCGGGCAGCGTCGAGGGTGCGCTGGCGATCGGCCGGGTGCACCATGTCGATCATCGGCTGGCCGATCATCTCATCGGCGCTGTAGCCGAATATGCGCTCGCACGCCGCACTGACAAAGACGAAGCGGCCCTGTTTATCCACCGCACAGACGGCGTCCAGCAACAGATCGATATAGCTCGCCAGCGGCGCGGAATTTCGGTTTTCCATGGTTCAGCGTGGGTGCCCCGATAATGCAGCGCTCTTCAATCATCCCTGCCCCTTCAGCCTTGCATCCCTGTGATTATCTTCAAGCCTTGTCCGGCATCAGCCCCGGCAACGCGTGGACCAGCGCATTGATGGCGAAACCGATGAACATTACCCCGCACAACCGGGTGATTGCCAGTTCATGACGCTGGTACAAGCTGCGCACCCGCCGTGCACCGACGACGCCGATGAGAATAGCGTAGGCGAGCAACCCGCCGACGAAGCTCAGGCCGATCAGTGTCGGCAGCATTGACCAGTGGAGCAGTTCCGCGCGGCTCGACAACAGCGCCGTGAACGTCGCCACCGCCACCGGATAGGCCTTGGGATTGGTCAGGCCAAACAGGATACCGTGCCAGAACGGCTGCCGCGCCGGGCCCTGCGGCGCATCACCGCTACTGCGCCGGGCGCGCACCGCACGCCAGCCGAGCCAGAACAGGTACAGGCCGCTGAGCACACCGAGCACGTCGAACGCCGTACTGCCGATCTCCCGCGCACCGACAATCGCGATCAGCGCCGTGCTGCACCAGACCACATCACCGAGCAAATGCCCGCACAGAAACCCCGCCCCGGCCCGCCGCCCATGAGCCGCGCCAATGCCGAACACCGCCAGCACACCCGGCCCCGGGGTGATGCCGTAGATAAAACCCGAGGCAAGCACGGCCATTAGCAACGATGGGGTCATGGGGAGTCCTTTTGAACTGCTTGGTGAATGGTGGCCAGTCTATATCAGGTCATTGCCTGTCGACTGAAACATCTCGACAGACGAACGGGCTGGTCCCGCCCCACCGATGACGGTGTAGTATGTTGTATTACAAACCACTACATCGATCGAGACACACCATGTCAGTCATGTCCCTGCGTGTACCAGACGAAATCGCCGATACCCTAGCGAGTCTTGCCAAAGCAACGGGTCGCAGCAAATCATTTCTGGCCGTGGATGCGCTGCGTGAATACCTGGCCCGTGAAGCGTGGCAAATCGAGGAAATTCAGAAAGCCTTGAAGGAAGCCGATGAAGGTGACTTCGCGACACAAGAAGAAGTGAACGCAGTTGCTGACAAGTGGGCGGCGAATGCGCGTTGAGTGGTTGCGTACGGCGTTAAAGAATCTGGATGACGAAGCCGCGTACATCGCCATCGAGAATCCAGAAGCTGCAGCAGATTTTGTCCAGGCAATTCTCGCCAGTGTCGATCACCTTGCCCGATTTCCATCGACAGGTCGTGAGGGGCGCTTACCCGGTACCCGGGAATGGGTCATGCCTGACCGCCCCTATTTGATTCCCTACCGGGTTCGCCAAGGTCGGCTTCAGGTACTACGGGTTTTTCATACGCGTCGTCTGCCACCTTCCAATTGGTAAAGGCCATTTGGAAAAGCCCCTAGCGTTCGATCCCCTCCCCAATCCTCCGATTCAACCAGTTCAACGCCTGATCCCCGCCTCGCCGCTTGTGCCAGACCAGTACGAAGGTGAACGAAGGGATGTGAAACGGCGGCGGGACGACAATCAGTGATTGCTCATCGATATCGCGCAAGCCTCGGGACGCGACCGTGAGGATCAGGTCGGTGCCGCTGATGAGTTCCGGGGCCACGCTCCAGTGCGGCAGGCTGATGGCGACGCGGCGGCGTTCACGCAGGGCGGTCAGGGCCCGCTCGATTTCCGGGGTGCCGCTGCCGCGCATCTCCAGCAGGACGTGAGGCCGTGCCAGGTAGGTGGGCAAGTCGAGCACACCGTCGGCGGGCAAGCTTTTGCGATCCACCAGGCAGGCGTAGTGCTCTTCGAACAGCGGGGTGCTGCGCAAGTCATTGGGCATTTCCGGGAACACACCGACGGCGATATCAATGTCACCGTTGAGCACCCCGTCGAGCATGCTTTCGCGGCTGCCGTGGCTGATTTGCAGATCGATGCCCGGCGCTTCGTGGCGCAACGTACGGATCAGTCCCGGCAGAACAATGGCGGCGCCGTAGTCGGACATCGCCAGGCGCAAGGTACGCTGGGTGGTCGCGGGATCGAAGGCATTGGGCGCCAGCAGCGCTTGCACCTGGGCCAGGGCTTCGGCCAGCGGCGCCACCAGTTCCAGCGCTCGCGGAGTCGGCACAAGCCCGGCCCCGGCGCGCACCAGCAGCGGATCGCCAAGCAGGTCGCGCAACCGCGCCAGCGCATGACTGACCGCTGGCTGGCTCAAGTGCAGACGCTCAGCCGCCCGGGTCACGTGTTGCTCACTGAGCAAGGCGTCGAGGATCACCAACAGGTTGAGGTCGATACGTCGAAGATCATTCATCTGCTGCATGTTCTGGATAACAAAACGGAATTTAAATCTGCGCGACGAATACTCTAGAGTCCAGCAAAACCTTTTGGAGATCGATCATGAGTACGTTGCATTGGGCGGGTTGGTTGCTGCTGGCCGCCTTCGCCGGGGCGGTGGTGCCGTTTCAGAGCGCAATCAACGTCAACCTCGGACGCGGCCTGGGTCATCCGTTGTGGGCGACGCTCGCCTCGTTGCTGGTGAGCGTTGTGGTGTTGTTGCCGATCATCGTTGCGATGCGTTTACCGTTGCCGTCTCTGGCATTCATCAACAAGGCGCCACTCTGGATGTGGGCAGGTGGCGCTTTTGGCGTGTGCTTCATTTCGTTGGCATTGGTGCTGCTGCCCAAACTCGGTGCCGCGGGGTTCATGGCATTGGCGCTGGCGGGGCAAGTGGTGGCGTCGTTGTTGCTGGATCACTTCGGCTGGTTCGGGTTGGCGGAGCGGCAGGTCACCTTGCCCAAGGTGTTTGGGGTGGTGCTGTTGATGGCCGGGGTGGTGTTGATCCAGTTTTTTGATGCGCCGGCCAAAGGGTTGGTGACGGCGGGTTGATGGGGCAACCGACGATGCGAGGGTGTTCTCCTGGCCGCCTTCGCGAGCAAGCCCGCTCCCACAGGGAGGTACGCGGTTCCTGTGGGAGCGGGCTTGCTCGCGAAGGCGGTCTATGGCATCAGGCCTTGTCGAGTGTGCGCAACTTCTGCGGCAACCCCCACAGCAACAGCGCCACGGCAATCAGCGCGCAGACACCAATGACATACAGCGCCGGCGTGGTACTGCCGGTCAGGTCCTTGATCCGGCCGACCATCACCGGGCTGACGATGCCGCCGAACTGGCCCAGGGTGTTGATCACCGCGATCCCGCCGGCAGCACCCGCACCGGCCCCGGCCAGCAGTTTCGGCGGCAGGGTCCAGAAACTCGGGATGGAGGCGATGATCCCGGCACCGAGCAGGCCCAACGCGACAATCAGGAAGGTCGTGTGGCTGGCGAAGATCCCCGCGCAGAAGAACCCGACCGCACCGACTGCCACCAGACCGGCGACATACTTGCGCCGCTCGCCAGAAGCATCGGACAGGCGTCCGATCACCACCATGCTGATGGCGCCGCAGATGTACGGGATGGCCGTCAGCAAGCCGATCATCACCGGACTTTCGGTGCCGGCGCTGCGGATCAGTTGCGGCGCCCAGAAATTCAAGCCGTAGGACGCCACCTGAATCAGGAAATAGATCAGCCCCAATGTCAGGAAACCCGGGATCCGCAGGGCGGCGAGCAGCGAGCCACCGCTCTTGTGCGGCTCATGCTGAGCGATGCGGCTGGCCAACAAGGTCTTCTCCGAAGCCGTCAGCCAATGGGCGTCTTCGATACGGTCCTTGAGCAGGGTCAACACCAGCAGACCGAGGCCGATGCATGGCACGCCACCGAGCAGGAACAGCCAGTGCCAGCCACGCATTTGCAGCACGCCGTCGAGGTGTTGCAGCACCAGGCCCGAGAACGGCGCGCCCACCAGGCCGGCGAACGCCGACGACAGGAACAGCATCGAGGTGATGCGCCCGCGATAGTGCTGCGGGAACCACAGGGTCAGGTAATACAGCACGCCCGGGGCGAAACCCGCCTCCATCGCGCCGATCACGAAGCGCAGCACGTAGAACTGCCATTCGCTGTTGACGAACACCATGGCTGCCGTGGCCAGCCCCCAGGACATCATGATCCGGGCGATCCAGCGCCGGGCACCGACCTTGTACAGCATCATGTTGCTCGGCACTTCGAAGATCACATAGCCGACCACGAACAACCCGGCACCGAGGCCGTAAGCGGTGTCGCTCAGGCTCAGGTCGGCTTGCAGCTGAAACTTGGCGAAGCTGATGTTGATGCGGTCGAAAAAGGCGAACAGGTAGCAAACCATGATCAGCGGCATCAGGCGCCAGGCGACTTTGCTGACCAGGGCTTTTTCGGTGTCGTGGCTAACGGACGGGCTCACGCCCGCCTCCAGTGCATTGAGGCTCATTGTGGTTCTCCAGGCGGACTTCCCGTGGGTGTCCGATTGTTTTTGTTGTCTGGTAAATGTTCGATTTCACTGTAGGAGCGAGCTCGCTCGCGATGAACCTGAGATCGCCGCGGGGTATCTGGCATCCAGAGTTATCGTTGACGTCCATCGCGAGCATGCTCGCTCCTACAGGGGATTGGTGTCAGGTAGGGATCGGGTGCAGGTCGCAATTGCGCCCGGCCTTGGCCAGTTGGCCGGGCACTTCGTGACCGAGCAGCGCCGGCAGTCCTCGCGACAGTTTCAGCAGCAGCGGCAAATCGATGCCGGTGTGAATGCCGACTTCATCGCACAGGTTCACCAGATCCTCGGTGCAGATGTTTCCCGACGCTCCCGGTGCGAACGGGCAGCCGCCGAGGCCGCCGAGGGCCGCGTCGAAGCGCCGGGCACCGGCCTCGTAAGCGGCCAGCACGTTGCACAGGCCAAGGCCGCGAGTATTGTGAAAATGCAGGGTCAGGTCTGATGAGGAGACCCTTTGCAGCACCCGGCGCACCAGCCGGTCGACCTGACGCGGGTTGGCCATGCCCGTCGTGTCGGCCAGGGTAATGCCCTGGATGCCGAGTTCCTGATAGGCCTCGACGATTTGCAGTACGCGGTCCTCATCGATCTTGCCTTCGAACGGACAGCCGAAGGTGGTGGCGATGCTGGCGTTGAGTCGCACAGGGCTGTCGCCAACGAAGTGCACAATCTCACCGAACGCCGCCAATGAATCCTCACAACGCATGCGCATGTTCGCCAGGTTGTGGGTCTGGCTGGCGGACATCACCAGGTTCAGCTCATCGGCCCTGCACGCCAGTGCCCGTTGCGCGCCCTTGAGGTTGGGGATCAGCGCGACGTAGATCACCCCCGGTTGCCGGGTGATGCCCTTGAACACCAGCTCGCCATCGCGCAGTGCCGGAATGGCCTTGGGCGACACGAACGAACCGGCTTCGATACGGCTGAATCCGGCCAACGACAGTTGGTCAATCAAGGCAACCTTGTCGTGGGTTTCAACCCAGGTCGGCTCGATTTGCAAACCGTCGCGCGGGGACACTTCCTGCACGATCAGGTGGTCGGAATAATCGCTGATCATTGCACCACTCCTTCGACTTTCAGGCGTTCGATGTCTGTTGCAGTCAGGCCCAGTTGCGCGAGGATGCCGTCGGTGTGCTGGCCCAGCCCGGGGCCGGACCAGTTCACACCGCCGGGGGTCTCGGAGAGTTTCGGCACGATGCCCGGCATCTTCACCGTGGCGCCACCGGGCAGCTCGGCATTGAGCAGCATGTCCCGCGCCCGATAGTGCGGGTCGGCGACGATGTCGGCCACCGAGTAGATGCGTCCGGCCGGGACTTCGGCAGCTTCCAGCGCGGCCAGCACCTCGTCAATGGGCAGGCTACTGGTCCAGTGGGTGATGGCGGCGTCGAGCAGGTTGCTTTTGGCTGCGCGTCCGTCGTTGTGGGCGAACTCC
Source organism: Pseudomonas sp. Pseusp16 (assembly GCF_047324915.1). NCBI lineage: Bacteria > Pseudomonadati > Pseudomonadota > Gammaproteobacteria > Pseudomonadales > Pseudomonadaceae > Pseudomonas > Pseudomonas sp. Pseusp16. The sequence continues at coordinate 3,676,899 of NZ_CP168522.1, forward strand.
GGCGCTTCGGCCAGATCGGCGCGGCCGATGGTTTGCATCAGGCGCCGGTAGATCGGGTCGCTGTTGCCGGCAATCACCACGTAGGCGCCGTCGGCGGTCAGATAGGTGTTGGATGGTGCAATCCCCGGCAAGGCGCCACCGCTGCGTTCACGCACATGGCCCAGCATGTCGTATTCCGGCACCAGGCTTTCCATCACGTTGAACACGCTTTCGGCCAGTGACACATCAACGACTTGCCCGCCGCCCTGCCCGGTCTTGACCCTTAGCAGCGACATCAGCGCACCGATCACCGCATGCAGCGAAGCCAGGGAATCGCCAAGGCTCACGCCGACCCGCGCCGGCGGCGAACCGGGCGTGCCGGTGGTGTAGCGGATCCCGCCCATGGCTTCGCCTATGGCACCGAAACCCGGACGATCGCGATACGGGCCGGTCTGGCCGTATCCGGAAATCCGTACCAGCGTCAGGTTGGGGTTGAGCGCGTGCAACACGTCCCAACCGAGGCCGAGTTTCTCCAGGGCGCCGGGGCGCAGGTTCTCGATCAGCACATCGGCACTGGTCGCCAGTTGCTTGACCAGTTCGATGCCTTCCGGGGATTTGAGGTTCAGCGCCAGGGACTTCTTGTTGCGTGATTGCAGGTACCACCACAACGAGGTGCCTTCGTGCAGCTTGCGCCATTTGCGCAGGGGATCGCCCTGGCCCATGGCTTCGATCTTGATCACTTCGGCGCCGAACTCGGCCAGCATGCGCGCCGCAAACGGCGCGGCGATCAGCGTGCCGATCTCGATCACTTTGATCGCACTCAAGGGGGCAGTCATCGCGGGGTACCTCTTGTTCTTGGAATATGAGCCAAGGCTAGAGGACAGGGGACTCGGGAATCCAACCTTCAGTTAGCAACGGGCGTTCGCGAAATGCGAACGCTCTGGAAGATTGTCGCGACCTCAGGGCCGCCTTCGCGGGCAAGCCCGCTCCCACAGGGATCTTCGGTGTTCGCACAATTTGTGCTTCACATTGCCCACTGTGGGAGCGGGCTTGCCCGCGATAGGGCCGGTGCAATCAACCGGGACCTGTCAGGCTGAACCCCGCAAATGCTCAAACAACATCCGGCTCACCGGCGACAACAACGCCTCATCCCGCACCACCAGAATCAACGCCCGGTCAGACCATTCGTCCGTCAACGGCACCGCGTGCAAACCCAGCGCCCGGCCAAACAACTCATAGGCCCGCTGCGGAAGGATGCCGATCCCCATGTTGGCCTGGATCATGCGGCACATGGCGTCGAACCCTGGCACATGAATGCGCACCCGCAACACCTTGCCGGCCTGGCGGGCGGCGGCGTGGGTGCGCATGTTGATCGAACTGGCGGCATGAAGGCCGACGTAATCGCTGTCCAGCGTATCGGCGAAAGCCACGCTCGGGCGGCTCGCCAATGGATGGTGTGGCGGCATCAACACCACCAGCTTGTCCTGGCGATACAGCACGCTGTGCAGGCCCTTGATGTCGCTGTCGATGGAACAGATGCCGAGGTCGGCCACCCCGTCGAGCACACCCTGGATCACCCCGGCGCTGGGGCGTTCTTCGAGGTCGGTCTTGACCTGTGGGTGACGCTCGGAAAAGTCCCGCAGGTCCTCGGGCAAAAACTGAATGATCGCCGACAGGTTGGCGAGCATCCGCACATAGCCGCGCACACCGTGGCTGTGCTCGCCCAGTTCAAGGCCCATTTTCTCGACGTTGAACAGCATCTGCCGGGCATGGTGCAGCAGCGTTTCACCGGCCGGCGTCAGGGACATGCCCTTGGCCTGGCGCACGAACAGGCTGATGCCCAACGCCTCCTCCAGTTCCATCAAACGCTTGCTCGCCGCCGAGACGGCAATCGCTTCGCGCGACGCCGCACGGGTCAGCGTGCCCTCTTCATGGACGGCGACGAACAGTTGCAGAGTGATCAGGTCGAGACGGCGGATCAGGCTTTTTTGCAGCATCGGGTACTCGGCGAAGTCGGCTCGGGCGAAGTTGCAGCATAACGTTCTTCACCCAAGTCGTGCCGTGGTCCAGGCACCCGCTCGTGATAAAGTCGCCGCCCATAGACCTTTTGCCGTGAGACGAAGACCGCAATGACCGATTTCCAGGATGTCGATGCCCAACTTGAAGACTGGAACGCCTTGCGCAGCAGCACTTCGTTCAGTGGTTTGCTGGTGGGCAACGGTGCCAGTCGCGCGGTGTGGGACGATTTCGGCTACGAGTCGCTGTTCGAAAACGCGCGCACCGTTGAAGAAAAACCCCTGAGCCCGTCCGAACTCAGCGTGTTCGATGCGATGCAGACCCGCAGTTTCGAGCAGGTACTGAGCGCGTTGAAAACCACCAGCCGGGTCAACAAGGCCCTGGCCGTCAGCTCCGCCGCCCCGCGCAATCGCTACTACGCGATCAAGGAAGCGCTGATCAACACCGTGCACGCGGTGCATATTCCGTGGCGGCTGGTAGTGCCTTCGACGCTGGTTACCATCAATCAGGAACTGGCCAGCTACCGCACGGTGTTCACCACCAATTACGACCTGCTCAACTACTGGGCGGTGCAACACCAGCCTGAGGCGATCACCGATCTGTTCCAGGGTGCCGAACCCGCTTTCGACCTGAGCGACACGGCCACCGACAAGACCCGCTTGCTGTACCTGCACGGCGGTCTGCACCTGGTGCGCAACCAGGACGGTACGGCGCGCAAGCTGATGTCGACCGAGGGCACGTTGCTGGGCAATTTCGCCATCAACAACACGATCAAGACCCTCGACGACGTGCCGCTGTTCGTCAATGAAGGCCCGAGTGCGGACAAGCTCAAGACCATTCGCAGTTCGGACTATCTGTCGTTCTGCTACGAGCAGTTACTCGGTCACGGCCAGGCGCTGTGCATCTTCGGCCATGCGCTGGGGGAGCAGGACAGCCACATCATCCACGCCTTGCGCCTGGCGAAACCGCAGGTGGTGGCGATCTCGATTTACCCGCGCAGCAAGGCGTTCATCCAGCACCAGAAGCGGCATTACGCGAAAGTGTTCGAGGGGACGGGGGTTGAGTTGCGGTTTTTTGATTCGAAGAGCCACGCGTTGGGTGGCCCGAAGCTCACGGTTCCGGTTGAAGTCTAGCGGCGACACGATTAGCGCCTTCGCGAGCAAGCCCGCTCCCACAGGTTCAGCGTGATCCATGTAGGAGCGAGCTTGCTCGCGATGCTTTTGCAGTCAACTCATTCTTCAGAGCTGTGCACCACCACCAGCAACTGCGCCTGCACCTCACCCACCGAACGAATCCGGTGCGGCTTCTGCGCATTGAAGTGCAACGCATCACCACGATCGAGCAGCACGCGCTCGTTCATGAAGTCCACCTCCACCCGCCCTTCGTGGACGAACAGAAACTCCTCGCCCAAATGCTCCTTGAAGGTCTTGTCGGTGAACTCGGCCGGCGGATAAATGATGAACGGCAACAGGCTGCGTTCGCTGACCTGATGGGCCAGCACCGCGTAACCCGAATTGTTGTCACTGACACCCAAGGGTTGCCGTTCGTGGCTGCGCACCAGGCTGTAGCTGTCGAGGCTGACGTTGTCTTCAGAGAACAGTTCCTCGACCTTCACATTCAGCGCCTTGGCCAGTTTCAGGGCCGCAGCAATCGACGGCGTGTTCAACCCGCGTTCGACTTTCGACAGGTAACTCTTGGTCATGCCCGATTGTTCAGCCAGGGTTTCCAATGTCACGCCAAGTTTTTTTCTGAGTAATTTCAAACGGATAGACATGTAGAGCGATTTATCCATCAAGGAGGCAACGATTTGTCCTTGCCAATGACACAAGGTGTCATATAGCCTCTTTAGTGTCATTTGCACTCACCGACGACTTTGCGAGGAACCGGTGAAGGGCAAACCCGACGTCCATTGAATCACCCAAAGGACACCGATATGGCCAAGACATTAGCACTGCCCAAAGAGCAACTGGTCAAGCACGCGCTGAGCCAAATGCAAAATACCCTGGCGGATAATACGTGGACCGCCCGGCAAAAGCTGGCCCTGACCTGCCGCATCCTGTTCGAACACGGTCACGATTCCGGCCTTGCCGGACAAATCACCGCCCGTGGTCCGCAACCCGGCACTTACTACACTCAACAACTGGGCCTGGGTTTCGACGAAATCACTGCGGGCAACCTGCTGCTGGTCAACGAGGACCTGGAGGTGCTCGAAGGCCACGGCATGCCCAACCCGGCCAATCGTTTTCACAGTTGGGTGTACCGCGCCCGAGCGGATGTGAACTGCATCATTCACACCCATCCGACCCACGTTGCAGCCTTGTCGATGCTGGAAGTGCCGTTGCAGATTTCCCACATGGACCTCTGCCCGCTCTATGACGACTGCGCGTTTCTCGAAGGCTGGCCGGGTGTGCCGGTGGGCAACGAGGAAGGCGAGCTGATTGCCGGGGCACTGGGCGACAAACGGGCGATCCTGCTTTCGCATCATGGCCAATTGTCCACCGGCGGCACCATCGAAGAAGCCTGCGTCATCGCGCAACTGATCGAACGCGCAGCGAAACTGCAACTGCTGGCCATGAGCGCCGGGACCATCAAGCCGATCATTCCCGAACTGGGCCGTGAAGCCCACGACTGGATTGCCCGGCCCAAGCGGCATGCCGCCGCTTTCAACTACTACGCCCGGCAGATACTGCGCCAACACGCCGATTGCCTGAACTGAACCCATTGATAGAACGGAGAGACACCATGTCCACCGCAAGCATTCACGGCATCATCGGCTACACCATCACCCCTTTCACCTCCCACGGCGAAGGCGTTGACCTGGATGCCCTCGGGCGCTCCATCGACCGCCTGATCGAGGGCGGCGTACACGCCATCGCACCGCTGGGCAGCACCGGTGAAGGTGCCTACCTGAGCGACGCAGAGTGGGATCAGGTCAGCGAGTTCAGTATCAAGCACGTGGCCAGGCGCGTGCCGACCGTCGTCAGCGTGTCTGACCTGACCACCGCTAAAGCGGTGCGCCGCGCGCGTTTCGCCGAAGCTCACGGCGCCGATGTGGTGATGGTGCTGCCCACGTCCTACTGGAAACTCAGCGAAGCGGAAATCCTCGCCCATTACCGTGCCATCGGCGACAGCATCGGCGTGCCGATCATGCTGTACAACAACCCGGCCACCAGCGGCACCGACATGTCGGTGGACCTGATCCTGCGTATCGTCAACGCCGTGGAAAACGTGAGAATGGTCAAGGAGAGCACCGGCGACATCCAGCGCATGCATCAACTGCAACGTCTCGGCGAAGGCCAGGTGCCGTTCTACAACGGTTGCAATCCGTTGGCCCTGGAGGCCTTCGCCGCTGGCGCAAAAGGCTGGTGCACCGCTGCGCCAAACCTGATCCCGCAGCTCAACCTGGATTTGTACGACGCGGTGCTGGCCAACGATTTGCGCAAGGCACGCGAACTGTTCTATCACCAGTTGCCGCTGCTGGATTTCATCCTCAAGGGTGGCTTGCCGGCGACGATCAAGGCGGGCTTGCGGGCGACAGGCCTGGAGGTCGGGGATCCGCGGTTGCCGGTGTTCCCGTTGAGTGAGGCGGGTTGTGGTCAGTTGCAAAAGCTGCTGAACGCCTTGCGCTGACTTCTTGCCATACACAAAACCAAAATGTGGGAGCGGGCTTGCTCGCGAAGATGGTGGAACATTCAATAGACAGGTTGAATGTGACGGCCTCTTCGCGAGCAAGCCCGCTCCCACAGGGGATGAGTGTTGATCTCAAAGCACCGGCAACGTCTTGTCCTTTACCACTTTGCTCGGGCCATTGGCCTTCACGCTGGCGATGCCTTTCTCCATGGCGGCATCGGAGGAATAGGCCTCGCTGCTGCCGATGATCTCGTGGTTAGCCGCCTTGAGATTAAAATACGGATGGCCATCCTTGGTGGTTTTCTTCTCGTAACGCTCATCCAGCGGGCTGTTGGCCTGGACCGAGGCGATGCCTTTGTCGGCGGCGGCGTGGGTGGTGTACAGCTCGCTGGTCAGAATGGTCTCGGCGTTGGCCGCCTTGAGGACAAACCTGAACTGGCCATTGCTGCTTTTGCTCACTTCATACCATCCGGACATGTTGATTCTCCTTGGCGATTGAGAGGTTGTGCGCTTCAGAGTAAAGACTAGCCTCAGGCATCTGTCGCCTGTGCCGGCCCCTTCGCGAGCAAGCCCGCTCCCACAGGTATCACATTGAACCTGTGGGAGCGGGCTTGCTCGCGAAGAGGCCGATTGCGGCGCTAAAAATGTATCTACTTCGCCGTCGCCCGCACCACCGACAACTCCGGCGCCGAACTCCGACGCTGACTCAAATACCGCGTACAACTCACCCGCAGGAACGAGGCGAAATTGACCACTTCGCCGCGATAGTCCATCACCTCTTCATACAGCTTGGCGATCAACTGATTGGTGGTCATGCCGTCGACCTCGGCGATTTCACTGAGGATGTCCCAGAACTGATTTTCCAGCCGCAGGGTGGTGACCACCCCGCAGATGCGCAGCGAGCGGGAGCGCGATTCGTAAAGAATCGGGTCGGCTTTGACGTACAGCTCGCACATGGACATGTCCCTCGTTACAGCGTGATTTTTGTACCCAGCAACCCCAGGAAACCGGCCAGCCAGTTCGGATGCGCAGGCCAGGCCGGAGCCGTGGCCAGATTGCCCTGAACATGGCCGTCCGTCACCGGAATATCGATATACGTACCGCCCGCCAGCCGCACTTCCGGAGCGCAGGCCGGATAAGCGCTGCATTCGCGACCTTCGAGAACACCCGCTGCCGCCAGCAACTGCGCGCCATGGCACACGGCGGCGATCGGTTTGCCGGCCTTGTCGAAAGCGCGCACCAGCTCCAGGACCTTTTCGTTCAGGCGCAGGTATTCCGGCGCACGGCCGCCCGGAATCAGCACGGCGTCATAATCGGCGGCGCTGACCTTGGCGAAATCGAAGTTGAGGGCAAACAGGTGACCGGGTTTTTCACTGTAGGTCTGGTCGCCTTCAAAGTCATGGATCGCCGTGCGCACGGTCTGGCCGGCGGTTTTGTCCGGGCAAACGGCGTGTACCGTATGGCCGACCATCAGCAGCGCCTGGAACGGCACCATCACTTCATAGTCTTCGACGTAATCACCAACCAGCATCAGAATTTTTTTCGCAGCCATGGGGAGGACTCCTCTGGAAGTGGGCGTGCAGGAGTATTCAAGGTAGTCCTTATCCGTGGGGGCGGGTAATAACCTGCTACTACGGCGTTATCGTTCTTCGCGAGCAAGCCCGCTCCCACAGGGGCCCGCAAACTGTACGGATAAGTCTGTGCCTAGCTGTAACAGCGGTTTACCCCGGGTTTATGGCTAGATAAAGGCCTCTTCCACCCCCCAAGATTCTGGTTGCCATCATGTCCTCGCGCGAAAACACCGGCATGGCCCTGGGCCTGCTCGGCGTTGTGATCTTCAGCCTCACCCTGCCCTTCACGCGGATTGTCGTGCAGGAACTCCACCCGTTGCTCAACGGCCTGGGCCGGGCACTGTTTGCGGCGGTTCCGGCGGCGTTGCTGTTGCTGTGGCAGCGGGAAAAATGGCCAACCTGGAAACAGGTCAAAGGCCTGACGCTGGTGATGGCCGGGGTGATCCTGGGTTTCCCGGTGTTGTCGGCCTGGGCCATGCAAACCTTGCCGGCGTCCCACGGTGCGCTGGTCAACGGTCTACAGCCGCTGTGCGTGGCACTGTACGCCGCGTGGTTGTCCCATGAACGACCCTCGAAAGCGTTCTGGGCCTGTGCCGCATTGGGCAGTGCGTTGGTGCTCGGTTATGCACTGATCAGCGGTGCCGGCAGCATTCAGGCCGGTGACTTGCTGATGCTTGGCGCCATTGCTGTGGGCGGGCTGGGGTACGCCGAGGGAGGCCGACTGGCCAGGGAGATGGGCGGCTGGCAGGTGATCTGCTGGGCGCTGGTGCTGTCGACGCCGCTGCTGATCGGCCCGGTGGTGTACCTGGCGCTGCAACATCAGGGCGAGATTTCCGCCAGGACCTGGTGGGCCTTCGGCTACGTCTCGCTGTTTTCGCAGTTCATCGGCTTCTTCGCCTGGTACGCCGGGCTGGCCATGGGCGGCATTGCCCGGGTCAGTCAGATCCAGTTGCTGCAGATCTTCTTCACCATCGCCTTCTCGGCGCTGTTCTTCGGTGAACATGTGGAGCCGATTACCTGGCTGTTTGCTGGCGGGGTGATCGTGACGGTGATGCTGGGACGCAAGACTGCAGTGCGCCCGGCGCAACCGGGCACATTACCGGCCGCAATTCAGGTCAAACCTTAGCCGCGAGGTAACCGTCAGCGCGCAGCAACGTTTCCAGGCAGTGCTCGGTGATGTGGTAGAAATCCTTCAGCTCCTGGATTTTTTCCAAGAGTTGAGCCGGATCGACCGGCTCGGCGCGCTTGACCGCCAGGATCATCTTGTTCTTGTTGGTGTGGTCCAGTGAGATGAACTCGAACACCTTGGTCTCGTAGCCGCAGGCCTCAAGGAATAACGCGCGCAAACTGTCGGTGACCATTTCTGCCTGCTGGCCCAGGTGCAAGCCGTATTGCAGCATCGGCTTGAGCAGCGCCGGGCTCTGGATCTGCAGGCGGATCTGTTTATGGCAGCACGGTGAACACATGATGATCGCCGCACCGGAGCGGATGCCCGTGTGGATCGCATAGTCGGTGGCGATATCGCAGGCATGCAGGGCGATCATCACGTCCAGCTCGCTCGGCGCCACGCTGCGCACGTCACCGCACTTGAACACCAGGCCAGGGTGTTCAAGCCTGGCGGCCGCTGTGTTGCACAGGGTGACCATGTCTTCACGCAGTTCGACGCCGGTCACTTCGCCTTCGGCCTTCAAGGTGTTGCGCAGGTAATCGTGGATGGCGAAGGTCAGGTAACCCTTGCCCGAACCGAAGTCCGCCACACGCACCGGCTTGTCCAGTGCCAGGGGTGACGAGGTCAGCGCATGGCTGAACACTTCGATGAACTTGTTGATCTGCTTCCACTTGCGCGACATCGCCGGGATCAGCTCATGCTGCTTGTTGGTCACCCCCAGGTCGGTGAGAAACGGCCGGCTCAGGTCAAGAAAACGGTTTTTCTCACGGTTGTGCTCGGTCGATGGCACTTCGCGCAATTGCTGAGGCTTGCTCTTGAACAGCGATGACTTGCCCTTTTTGCTGTATTCGAGCTGGGCTTCGTCGGTCAACGACAACAAATGCGCATTTTTGAACGACGCCGGCAGCAGCCCGGCAATGCTCGCCACGCCTTCGGCCAGCGGCAGGTTCCTGGTGATATCGCGAGTCTTGTAGCGGTAGACAAAAGACAGGCAAGGCTGCGCCTTGACCGTCACCGGTTTGATGATGATCCGCTGCAGGTCCGTTTCATCGCCCGCGTACTTGGCCAGCACCAGTTTGATGAACGCATTGTGCTCGATGCTGGTTCGCAGCAGGTCGATGAACTGGGCGTGATGATCCGGCGCGAGGCTGGCGGGAGTGGCGGTGACGGACATGAAAAAACGGCCTCAGGCGATGCAAATCGAATAATGCCGGTATTTTAAGGGGGACGAGGACTTTGGGCACGGGGTTATTTTGTGGCAGGTCCCAGTCATGCGGCCCAGGACCTCGATACAACCATCGAAACCTCAGGGTTCCACCAGTCGAAGCCTGCGGCTGTTCGGCGAGTTGATGATGTGTTTGACGATAAGCCCCACTGGTACTGCCCAGGTCAGGCCATTGGCGGGGTCGGTCACCACGGCAACCGTTTCGGAACTTGCATCGATGTCCAGGCGACGACGGTCGTTGCACGATTTGAGTACGCCGTAGGCACGACTAACCAGCCTTTCCGCCAGGTACACCGGTACATCCATATTCTGCAAATGCTTCACCGCACGACAAAACAGGACTTGATCGTCGATCCCCCCTTCACTTTCATGACGCCCCAGAAACGCCTGGGCCATAGCCAATAGTTCCTCATTCAGATCTGCATCTTGATCGATGACCTTCATGCTCACCCCTCCTGCGCCACTTCTGTCGTGCCAGGACTGACTGCAACAGGCCCAGCGGCACGGCGCAAATCGGGTCCGGCGCACGGCAGGCGTACAGCCGGATTGGGCATGCCACTGGGCGAAAGTTCATGGGTCATTTCAAATTCGGCACGTACCGACCAACCACACGCTTCCGACGTACATTGCAGATAGGCCACCCGCAGGAAAATATGTCGGCCCTCACTAGTGCGGATGCGCATCCTGTTCAAGCAGTGCGGACACACCATTTTATAAGTACTCATGCTTGATTCCCGACGGTCATTGGGTGGCAATCAACCTGATCAAACGCAATACTGCTTGAGAGGTTCTTTGTGGTGTTCCGGCCTTGTGAACAGTGTCTGCCAGACATAAGGAAGTGCATCGGGCAGACCTGTAATGGGTTCGAGCCAAGCTCGTAGGAAATCACCCTGATACCATTAGGAAGTTTCGACATCGTATTCTTCTGACTCATCTTTAGTGATTGATTACTTACAAGAAAAAAAGTACTCATTACGCATAAATTAGGCACTCAAAAAGCATATGTCAAAAGGAAGAGGCTCAAATTGCGTAGCAAAAAATCACAAGCTGTTCTGGCTCGCCTGAAGCAAGTTACCGGTACAAAAACCGATGCTTCTTTATCCTCCGCGCTACAGATCAGCCCGCAAACCCTTAGTAGCTGGCGAGGCCGCGACAGCACACCATACTCATTATGCGTAGAAATCGCTCAAGCCCGGGGAATCTCCCTTGACTGGCTGCTGCTGGGTGAAGGGCCGATTCTGAGACAAAGAGTTACTGATTCCTCGGAAGCCAATCAGGAAAGCACAACACGGGAAAACACCATTCTCGCGCTCTGGCGGTTGCTCGACGAAGATGATCGCTGCGCCATACAAAACGCACTCGAGGAAAAACAACGACTGCGTGACATGGAACTCAGACTTTCCGAAATGGCCTCTATCCTGGCAACACTTAAACTTTCGAATGAAACTTGATGGCCTGCCGGTAATGAAGTTATTCATCGCACTGATAACCCGTCAGCCTGAACACACGGTTCTAGCGAGCAACGCCTGTCACCCAGCCAAAGCAACCCTTTCACGACCTGTCATCTTCGCCCTCTCAGATGTCGAATGATTTCGCCGATACCCGCGCTATCGATCCATTGCATGAGCTTGATGCTGATGGGAATAACGATTAGCGCACAAAAAAAGGCTGTTACGCCGGCTGTCAGAAAAGGCGCCAGCGGATGCGCGACAGGCGTAAAGAGGTAACCGACACCTGCAGACAACAACCAGGAACCGATGCGCTGCCAGGCCTTGAAGTCAGTACGAGTGGTAGTGACCAGCCACGCGCCAAGCATTGCACCGAACAGCGCCTCGCCATCAACAACCGGCAGAGTGGCAATCCCCATTCCCAACATGAGCCCGCTGATACCGTTGTAGGTCGAATCAGTCAGGCTCATGTGCACCTCGCGCAATGACCGAGTCCACCAGGATCGCCCCCGACTCGATCGCCTTGAGCAATGCACAAGTGCGAGAGCTGACGTCGAACTTTCGGCGAATATTGGCGAAGTGAAAGTTGACGGTGGATTCCGCGCAATTCTCGATCCTGGCGATTTCCCAGGAAGTCTTGCCCTTGAAACACCACATCAGGATTTGTGTTTCTTTCGCCGTCAGCTTCGCCGTTGGCGTACTTCCCTCTCTGCCACGAGCTACCCGTGCCAAAGAGTCATTCGATTGTTGGGTTGGCATAAGAATCCCTCTACGCGGGAACACCCGTCACTGGGCGTCCACTGTCAGAGAGAAATACTGACGACAAGGCCGACCCCGGACAATTGACGGGAGTTGTAGCGGCGAGCGCTACACAACGCCATGCCAGGACCTAGCCAAGCACCACCAACCGGTTCGGCAACTCATTGCGCACGTGGGTCACTGGCACATGCACCTTGAGCAGCTCGCCGCAGGCTTCGATGCAACTGACAAACCCTTGCAGCGTCTGCCCCTGCTTCACCTGCTGGGTGAACGTGGCGACGATGGCGTCCCAGTTCTTGTTGTCCAGGCGACTGGATATCCCTTCATCCACCAGGATTTCCACATAACGCTCGGCCTCGGAAACGAAAATCAGCACGCCGGTGCGGCCTTCGGTGTGGTGCAGGTTCTGCTCCAGAAACTGCCGGCGCGCCAGGTTCGAGGCGCGCCAGTGGCGCACCGAGCGCGGGATCAGACGGGTGGTGACTTTCGGCAGGCGGAACACCAGGCACAGGATGATGAAGATGGCCCATTGCACCATCAGCAGGCTGTGCATGGTCAGCCAACCAGTGAGGTAGTGCACGATGCCCGGCACCAGCAGCGCCAGCAGACTGGCCCACAGCAACGGGATGTACGCATAGTCGTCGGCGCGGGCCGCGAGCACGGTCACCAGCTCTGCATCGGTATCGCGCTCGACCCGGGCAATTGCCTCGGCGACCTTGCGTTGTTCGTGTTCAGTCAGTAGTGCCATGTCGTGAATTGCCTGCTCGTTTTTATTATCACCAGCCGCCGGACGAACCACCCCCGCCGAAACTGCCCCCGCCGCCGCTGAAGCCTCCCCCTCCACCGCCGCCGCCAACTCCACCACCGCCAAAACCGCCCCCGGATCCACCGGAGCCGCCCCGGCCGGCGGGAAGGATACCGAGCATCTGGCACACAAAAACAGTCAGGATGAACAACATCACCAAAAACACGAACAACCCGGGATGCCGCGAGACAAAATCGTCCCCAGGATCGCCTCTGGATTCATACGCCGTGGAGGGTTCGTCCAAGGGGTTGCCGCCCAGCACCACCAGCATCGCCGCCACGCCGTCACTGATGCCCTTGCTGAAGTTGCCGGCCTTGAACGCCGGGGTGATGACCCGGTTGATGATCACCGAACTCTGGGCGTCCGTCAGTCGGTCCTCCAGGCCGTAGCCGACTTCGATGCGAAGTTTGCGCTCGTTGCGGGCGACGATCAGCAAGGCACCATTGTTCTTGTCCTTCTGCCCGATACCCCAGTGGCGACCCAGTTGGTAACCGAAGTCGGCGATGTCGGCGCCTTGCAAATCCGCCAAAGTCACTACCACAAGCTGTTCGCCGGTGGCTTGCTCATGGGCCTGGAGTTGCCGGGCAAGTTGCTCGCGCACAGATGGCTCGATCATCTGCGCGTTGTCGACCACCCGCCCCGTCAGCGCCGGGAAGCTCAGCTCGGCCCGGGCCGTGATCGTCACCACCCACAACAACAGCAACAGGCCTGTTTTCAGGACGCGCATTGGCAACCTCTTGCGTGGTGACGCCGATCAGCGCTTTTCAGAATTTGACCTCGGGGGCCTTTTCCGCCCCCGGTGTGGCTTCGAAGGTCTCGCGAACCGGTAGATTGCTGTACATCACGCTGTGCCACAGGCGTCCAGGGAACGTGCGGATCTCGGTGTTGTACTTCTGCACCGCGAGGATGAAATCACGCCGGGCCACACTGATCCGGTTCTCGGTGCCTTCAAGCTGCGATTGCAAGGCGAGGAAGTTCTGGTTGGCCTTCAGGTCCGGATAACGCTCGGAAACCACCATCAAACGGCTCAAGGCGCCACTCAGTTGATCCTGGGCTTGCTGGTACTGCTTGAGTTTTTCCGGGTTGTCGAGGGTCGAGGCATCCACCTGGATCGACGTGGCCTTGGCCCTGGCCTCAATGACCGCCGTCAGTGTCTCTTCTTCATGCCTGGCATAGCCCTTGACGGTTTCCACCAGGTTGGGAATCAGGTCGGCGCGCCGCTGATACTGGTTCTGCACCTGGCCCCAGGCGGCCTTGGCCTGTTCGTCGAGGGTCGGAATATTGTTGATGCCACAGGCGGTCAGCAACGTGGCCAGCACCAGCAGCGTGACGACCTGCAAACGCGAACGGTAGGTTGGACTTACATTCATCACAATGACGCTCCCTTGTACATTTCATGAAAAAACCGACCGTAAAACCTTCTGAGCCGGGTCTTGGGGCATAATCGCCCGCGCCTCTGGATTGCAACGGGCCGATGGGCTAAAAAGAGGCCCTGCACAAAAACGCATCCGCCCTCTGGCTGTCGTTTTTGGCTCTGGTTTGTTGAGCCGGCACCCGAACAACAATAGACGCTCCCTAAATTTTGGCTGGCCGGCGTGTACATCGCCGTTTGGGCCCTAGAGAAAACTATTCATGAAGAAGCTGTGTTTGCTGGGCCTGTTCGTCAGCCTGGCCAGTCATAACGTATTGGCCGCCACGACGCCCGCACCCCTGGAGAACAAGGAAGCCTTCGTCAGCAACCTGATGAAGCAAATGACCCTCGATGAAAAAATCGGCCAACTGCGCCTGATCAGCATCGGCCCGGAAATGCCGCGCGAAATGATCCGCAAGGAAATCGCGGCAGGCAACATCGGCGGTACGTTCAATTCCATTACCCGCCCGGAAAACCGGCCGATGCAGGACGCGGCCATGCGCAGCCGCCTGAAGATCCCGATGTTCTTCGCCTACGACGTGATCCACGGCCACCGCACCATTTTCCCGATCCCGCTGGCCCTGGCCTCGAGCTGGGACATGGACGCCATTGGCCTGTCCGGGCGCATCGCCGCCAAGGAAGCCGCGGCTGACAGCCTCGACATCACCTTCGCGCCGATGGTCGACATCTCCCGCGACCCGCGCTGGGGCCGTACTTCCGAAGGCTTCGGCGAAGACACCTACCTGGTGTCGCGCATTGCCGGCGTGATGGTCAAGGCGTTCCAGGGCACCGGCGCCAACGCCGCCGACAGCATCATGGCCAGCGTCAAGCACTTCGCCCTGTACGGCGCGGTCGAGGGCGGTCGCGACTACAACGTGGTCGACATGAGCCCGGTCAAGATGTACCAGGACTACCTGCCGCCGTACCGCGCCGCCATCGATGCCGGCGCTGGCGGGGTCATGGTCGCGCTGAACTCGATCAACGGCGTGCCGGCCACGGCCAACACCTGGCTGATGAACGACCTGTTGCGCAAGGAGTGGGGCTTCAAGGGCCTGGCTGTCAGCGACCACGGAGCGATTTTCGAGCTGATCAAGCACGGCGTTGCCGCCGACGGTCGCGAAGCGGCGAAGCTGGCGATCAAGGCCGGCATCCATATGAGCATGAACGACACCCTGTACGGCAAAGAGCTGCCAGGGCTGCTGAAGTCCGGCGAGATCCAGCAGAGCGATATCGATAACGCCGTGCGTGCGGTACTGGACGCCAAGTACGACATGGGCCTGTTCAAGGACCCGTACCTGCGCATCGGCAAGGCCGAGGATGACCCGGTCGACACCTACGCCGACAGCCGCCTGCACCGCGCCGAGGCCCGTGATGTGGCGCGCCGCAGCCAGGTACTGTTGAAGAACCAGAACGAAACCCTGCCGCTGAAGAAAACCGCGAAAATCGCGCTGGTCGGTCCGCTGGCCAAGGCGCCAATCGACATGATGGGCAGCTGGGCCGCCGCTGGTAAGCCGGCGCAATCGGTGACCCTGTTCGACGGCATGACCAACGCCTTGGGCGACAAGTCGACACTGATCTACGCCCGTGGCGCCAACATCACCAGCGACCCGAAAATCCTCGGCTACCTGAACTTCCTCAACTTCGACGCCCCGGAAGTGGTGGATGACCCGCGTCCGGCGAACGTGCTGATCGACGAAGCGGTGAAAGCGGCCAAGGAGGCTGACGTCGTTGTCGCCGCCGTCGGCGAATCCCGTGGCATGTCCCACGAATCGTCGAGCCGTACCGACCTGAACATCCCGGAAAACCAGCGCGAGCTGATCCGTGCCCTGAAAGCCACCGGCAAACCGCTGGTGCTGGTGTTGATGAACGGCCGCCCGCTGACGATTCTCGAAGAGAAAGAACAGGCTGACGCGATCCTGGAAACCTGGTTCACCGGCACCGAGGGCGGCAACGCCATCGCCGACGTGCTGTTCGGCGACTACAACCCGTCGGGCAAACTGCCGATCAGCATCCCGCGTTCGGTGGGCCAGATTCCGACCTACTACAACCACCTGACCATTGGCCGGCCGTTCACCCCGGGCAAACCGGGCAACTACACCTCGCAGTATTTCGATGACACCACCGGCCCCCTGTACCCGTTCGGCTATGGCCTTAGCTACACCGACTTCAGCCTGAGCGACATGGCGCTGTCGTCGACCACCCTGAACAAGACCGGCAAGCTCGACGCCAGTGTCACGGTGAAAAACACCGGCAAGCGCGATGGCGAAACCGTGGTGCAGTTGTACATCCAGGACGTGGCAGGCTCGATGATCCGCCCGATCAAGGAACTGAAGAACTTCCAGAAAGTGATGATCAAGGCCGGCGAACAGAAGGTCGTGCACTTCACCATCACCGAGGACGACCTGAAGTTCTACAACACCCAGCTCAAGTACGCGGCAGAGCCGGGCAAGTTCAATGTGCAGATCGGCCTGGATTCAGCGGACGTGACGCAGCAGAGTTTTGAGTTGCTGTAATCCCTGAAGCAACACAAAACAAATGTGGGAGCGGGCTTGCTCGCGAAGACGGAGTGTCAGACAACGATGATGTCGACTGACAGACCGCTTTCGCGAGCAAGCCCGCTCCCACATTGGATCTCAGTGTTTACGGAAATCGGGCACTAGCCCCGCCGATCCAGCAGATTCACCACCACCCGATCCACCCATCCCCACACCCGCTGCTTGACTCGCCGCCACAGTGGCCGCCGCTTCCATTCTTCCAGGCTGACTTGCTGGCTCAGGGCGAAGTCGTGCTCAAAGCTCGCGGCTACCGCTCGGGTCAATCCGGGGTCCAGTGCTTCCAGGTTGGCTTCCAGGTTGAAGCGCAGATTCCAGTGATCGAAGTTGCACGAACCGATGCTCACCCAGTCATCGATCAGGACCATTTTCAGGTGCAGGAAACACGGCTGGTATTCGTAGATCTTCACTCCGGCCCTGAGCAGTCGCGGGTAATAGCGATGGCCGGCATAACGCACGGACGGGTGATCGGTACGCGGGCCGGTCAGCAGCAAGCGCACATCGACGCCCCGGGCAGCCGCCCGGCGCAGGGAACGGCGGACTTTCCAGGTCGGCAAAAAGTACGGCGTGGCCAGCCAGATCCGTCGATGGCCGCTGTTCAGGGCGCGCACCAGCGATTGCAGAATGTCCCGGTGTTGACGGGCGTCGGCATACGCCACCCGGCCCATGCCCTCGCCCTGGGAAGGCACGCGGGGTAACCGCGGCAAGCCGAAATGCGAGGCCGGTCGCCAGGCGCGTCGATGGCGGTTGGCAATCCACTGCCGATCGAACAGCAGCTGCCAGTCGAGTACCAGCGGGCCAGTGATTTCCACCATCACTTCGTGCCATTCGCTGACGTCTTCGCCCGGCGTCCAGAACTCATCTGTGACACCTGTGCCGCCAACCACGGCCAGGCTCTGGTCCACCAGCAGCAGCTTGCGGTGATCGCGGTAAAAGTTGCCGACCCAACGTCGCCAGCTCAGGCGATTGTAAAAGCGCAGCTCCACACCGGCGGACATCAGTCGCTGACGCAAGGCCAGGGTAAAGGCGAGGCTGCCGTAATCATCGAACAGACAGCGCACCCGTACACCGCGTTCGGCGGCCTGCACCAAGGCCTGAACCATGGCTTCGGCGCAGGCGCCCGCCTCCACCAGATACAGCTCCAGCTCGACTTGTTCTTCCGCCCGGGCAATCGCCACCAGCATGCGCGGAAAAAATTGTGGGCCGTCGACCAGCAGTTCGAAATGGTTGCCTTCGCGCCAGGGAAAAATCGCACCGGCCATGTCAGCGCGCCGTGAAAATCAGTACCGCACCCACCGGTACCGACAGGCTGATCGCCGACAGGTCGGCCATTTTGCGCAATGCTTCCAGGCCGGGAACCAAATCGAAATCTTCGGCGTTGATCACCAGCGGTTCGAGGGTCACCACCTGAAAGCGCCGGTCATCCAGACGGGTCGCCAGCAGTTGGGCCTGGTACTCGTGTTGTTTGCCATGCAGGTCGACCGTCAGCGGCAGGCGCAACTCCAGCTGTGCGCCGGGAGCGAGGTCGTTGATCGGGCGCAGATCGATTTTCGTGGTGATCAAGGCCTCGGGAAACCGGTCGATCTGGAACAGCGCCTTGCGCATGCGCTCATCGCGCAACGGAACGCCGCTATTGATCGACTCCAGCTCGACCTCCACCTGCGCCAGCCCCTCGGGATCGACCTTGCCGTGCAGCACCAGAAAGCGCTGCACTTCAGAGACATTGGCGTTTTTGGTACTGACAAACGACAGGCGCGAAGACTCGCCATCGAGGTACCAATCGGCACGGGCCGATAAAGCGGCGCCTGCCAGCAGTAGGAAAGCGAGGGGTTGGAGGGTGGAGCGCATCAACATAAAGACTCGTGGGGCAGATAAACCTGTGCTGAACCTTAACCGGCCTTCAGCGCATTGCAAGCCGTCTGCTGCTCCAAACCCGCTTTTGTGGCGAGGGAGCTGTCGCCCCACCTCAAGACTTCAGCGCCGTCAGGGTTGCAAGCGGCAGCCCTGGCGCTCGCCGATCCACACAGCGCTGTTGCTGCGGCCCATGCCGCTGACCGCGACACGCTTGCCGGCTGGTTCATCGGTAAAGCTGCTGGCAGGCAGCCACTGTTTCACATAACGGTGGCAGTACTCGGCGTCGTTGTTCATCACGTAGCGACACGAACAGTATTCCTTGGCCGTGTATGCGCTGATGATGTTGGGGAACGCCCATAGCGCCACCCGTTCGTGCCAGATCCAGCCGAGCAAGGCGATCAGCAGGATCAGCAACAGGGAAGCGATCGGTCGACGGCGAATGAAACCGGTCACGGCTGCACCTTCCCGGCAACGGCGTTGAGCGCGAGCTTGAGCAATTGGTTGTGCCGGTAACTGCCGTCGCGGTCATCGCCGTAGCGGACGATCACCAGGTGTTCACTGGGGATCACATACAACGCCTGCCCCCAATGGCCCAGCGCCGCGAAGGTATCGGCGGGGGCATCGGGCCAGGGTCGCGCCGCGCCTTCAACGGCTCTATTGAGCCACCATTGGCCGCCGGGGACGGTATCGTCTTGATGGGCGTGATAGTGAGCGAACGGCTCGCGGTTGAACGCCACCCAGTCCCTGGGCAGCAGTTGCTTGTCTCCCCAGCGGCCCTCGCGATCCATCAACAGACCGACCCGGGCCAGATCCCGTGCAGTGAGGTAGGCATAGGACGAAGCGACGAAGGTGCCCGTGGCATCGGTTTCCCAGACCGCGTGGCGAATGCCCAGCGGTTCGAACAATGCAGTCCACGGGTAGTCGGGATAGCGGCTGGGGCCGACGATGGTTTTCAGCGCGGCGGACAACAGATTGCTGTCACCGCTGGAGTAGCGAAATGCCTGGCCCGGCGCCGTGTACGCAGCATGGGCTGCGGTGAACGCGGCCATGTCGTGGTGACCGCGGGTGTAGAGCATGGCCACCACCGAAGACTTCAGCGGTGCGTATTCATAGTCCTCCTGCCAATCCAGGCCCGAGGCCCAGTGCAGCAGGTCGGCCATGGTCATGTCGGGGTGTTTTTGCAGGGGCGGATAAAACTTCGCCACCGGGTCGTCGAGCTTGAACAAGCCTTCGCCATAGGCCACACCGAGGACCGTGGCCATCAGGCTCTTGCTGATCGACCAGGTCAGGTGCGGCGTCTCGGCTGTTGTCGGACCGGCGTAGCGCTCGTAGAGCAACTGGCCGTCGCGGATCACCAACAAGGCATCGGTGCGAATGCCCTGGCGAGTGGTGTCATCGCGTGATGGGAAGGCGTAGGCCTCCAGGGCTTGAAGCGCCGGGCCGGTCGGGGTCGGGGCGGTCGGCCATTGCTCGGCAGGCCAATATTCGGCCTGGGCCGTGAAGCTGAGCAACAGCATGAAAATCAGGGACAAGCCTTTGGGCATGGCAGGGGCTCAGAGATTGAACTTGCTGAGCCTAGTCGAGGTTGATGACAGTTCAGAAACTCATGCTGCCAATCAGTCCGTCTTCGCGAGCAAGCCCGCTCCCACAGGTTCTGTGCCCTGCTTGATTTTGTGTGCGCCTGAGATCCCCTGTGGGAGCGAGCTTGCTCGCGATGAGGCCAGTCAGGGTAACGCAGATTCCGCCAACGCCCTGGCCAACCGCTTGCCCCGCGCGCCCGCCGCCAACTCCATCACCGCTCGGTCGCGCTGCCACATCGCCGCCCACTCCGCCGGCCCTCCAGCCAGTGCCTCGTTCACTTCAGCCTTGAGCCCTTCGAACTGTGCAAACAACCCGCCAAGCAGCACATGTCCGGCCAGGCTGGTCGGTGGCTGACGGCTGCTTTCCGCGCACCCGGCCAACAATCCCAGCAGACGCAATTGCAAGGATTGCGGCCAATCGCATTCCTGGCCGACGCCATACAACCACGCCGTCATGGCGCTCATTACATAGATGTCTTCCAGCGTGCGGAACGGTTTGACGTAGGCATCCCAACCATCCCCCGCGAGCAACTCGCACAGGGCGTTATCGAGAAACAACCGACCATGGCTGATGTCCGGCATCAATGGAATCGGCGCCAGTTTTTCCACCCGCACACCCGGTTCATCGCGATAGATCACCGCCAGGCTCAAGCGCGGATCGGCGCCGGGCGCCTCGCTGCGCGCCGCCACCAGCAGCCAGTCGGCGGCATCCCCGGCGGTGACGAAATCCTTGCGTCCGCTCAGACGCAAACCGCTCAGCCGGGTTTGCATGTCGGCCGGGCGCAGGCTGCGCCGTTCGGTGGCACACAACGCGCCGAGGCTCAGTGGCGCACTCGGCCAGAGCATGCGCAAGGCCGCTTGATACCCCACCAGAAATGCCAGCCCCGGTGTCGCCATCAACCGCCCGCCGAGCACTGCCAGTTCAAACGGCGTGACCGCTCCCAACTGCTGCAACAAGGTCGCGAAACCCTCGGCAAGATCCGGGTTGGCGGGCAAGCGATCGCGGCGGTTCAACAGGGATTGCCAGGGCATAAGAGGCTCCTTGAGGGCTGTCATATAAGCATCACCAAAGCTTAATGGCGATGACACCGGGGCTACATAGCCTGACTTTGCACAACACGGCTAGACAAAGAAAGTCGATTCGCTGTAGCCCAAAGACGGGTGAGCAGCCCGCACGGAGATTCGCCATGACTCAGATCGCCCGCATCAGCGACACCGGCAACGAACGCCGCCTGCAAGCCGAACGCCTGCTGGGCGCCGAGGCGTTGCAGGAAGCCCAGGCCTTGCGCTTCAACGTGTTCAGCGGCGAATTCAACGCCAAACTCAAGGGCGCTGAACTGGGTCTGGACATGGATGACTACGACGTTCATTGCGCCCACATCGGCGTGCGTGACTTGAACACCGGGCGTCTGGTGGCGACTACCCGATTGCTCGACCACACGGCTGCCAGCAGCCTGGGCAAGTTTTACAGCGAAGAAGAATTCAGCCTCCACGGCCTGGTGCACCTGCAAGGCCCGATCCTGGAAATCGGTCGCACCTGCGTCGACCCGGCCTACCGCAACGGCGGCACCATCGCCGTGCTCTGGGGTGAACTGGCCGAAGTCCTGAACCAGGGCGGTTATAGCTACCTGATGGGTTGCGCGAGCATTCCGATGCAGGATGGCGGCGTGCAGGCCCACGCGATCATGCAGCGTCTGCGCGAACGTTACCTGTGCACCGAACACCTGCGCGCCGAGCCGAAAAATCCGCTGCCAAGCCTGGACATCCCGTCGAACGTGATTGCCGAAATGCCACCGCTGCTCAAGGCCTACATGCGCCTGGGCGCGAAGATCTGCGGCGAGCCATGCTGGGACGAAGACTTCCAGGTCGCCGACGTGTTCATCCTGCTCAAGCGCGACGAACTCTGCCCGCGCTACGCCAAACACTTCAAGGCGGCTGTGTAATGAGCCGGTTACGGGTGTACGCGCGAATCGCGCGAGTGCTGATGGTGGTGACGCTGGGCCTGGGCATGGCCAGCGTGTTCGGAATATTCGAGCGCCTGGGCATGGCCCATTCGATGGCGCGTCGTCAGCGCTGGTCGCGGTTTTTCATGGCCCGCCTGAGCAACGCCCTGCCCTTTGACGTGACCGTCCACGGCGAGCTGCCGAAGGCACCGATGCTCTGGGTCAGCAACCACGTGTCCTGGACCGACATCCCGCTGCTGGGCATGCTCACGCCGCTGTCGTTCCTGTCCAAGGCCGAAGTGCGCACCTGGCCAGTGGCCGGCTGGTTGGCGGCCAAGGCCGGCAGCCTGTTTATCCGCCGTGGCTCGGGTGACAGCCAGTTGATCCGCAAGCAGATGACCCGCCACCTGGAACAAGCCTATCCACTGCTGATGTTCCCGGAAGGCACCACCACTGATGGCCGTTCGCTGCGTACCTTCCATGGTCGCCTGCTGTCCGCCGCCATCGACTCCGAAGTGGCGATGCAGCCGGTGGCAATTCGTTACGTGCGTGATGGTAAGCCTTGCGCGCTGGCACCGTTCATTGGCGACGATGATCTGCTCTCGCACCTGATGCGTCTGTTCGCCAGTGACCGTGGCGGCGTGGAGATTCATCTGCTCAAGCCAATCGAGTGCCAGGGCCGGGAACGCGCGGCACTGGCGTTCGAAGCGCAGCAGGCGGTGCAGAAAGCGTTGTTCGGGGCGATCCCGGAAAAACAGCAAGCCCCGATGCGCCCAGCTATCGCAGCCTGAACGAATATCCCCTGTGGGGGCGGGCTTGCTCCGGGCGGCGTTCCGACGAAAGCGGTGTGTCATTAAGCATCTATGTCGGCTGACACACCGCCTTCGCGAGCAAGCCCGCTCCCACAGGGGGTTTATGTCGTTGGATAGTTCCGGGCGAAATCCTGCAACTGCGGATAGAACAACCGAAAGTCCTCGCTCAACGGTTCATACAACCGCCGCAACTCCTGCATCGCCGCTGCCAGTTCCTCCGGCCGGGTCAGGCGACGCGAGATCCCGCGCAATACCTGCTCCAGCACTTCGAACTCCCGATAAGAACCCAACCAGTCATTGGCCACCATGTGCGGTGCAATCTGCGCCAGCCGCCCCGGCAATTGCCGTTCGCTGGACAGCACCCGGTAAACGTCCGAGGTGAACAGCGCCAGGGGCCGGTCGGCATACAGCGCCCAGTCCCGGGCCAGGCAATGGTCGAAAAACACGTCGAGCACGATCCCCGCGTAGCGACGACGGGTCAGAGAAAAACGCGACAACGCGACATCCACCAGCGGATGCCGATCGGTGAACACGTCGATGCTGCGGTGCAACTGGATAGCCCCCTCGATTTCCGGAGCGAACTGCCCTTGCAGCCGTCCCTTGACGAAATCGCCATACAGGCTGCCGAGCAATTGACCAGGACGCTGGCCACCGAGGTGAAGATGTGCGAGATAGTTCATGGGCGCAGCTTAGCACTGCCCCATTGCCTTGTTACACTTAACATATCGTTATAACCCGATATACCGAAATGTGAGCTGGTCAGAGCCAAATCATATTTGTATATCGCGAAATAACGATTTAAAGTTCGCCTCATCGCGATATAGCGTTTTAAACATCACGAGCCCACATCATGACCATCAATCTCGACGAAATAATAAAAGCCCTGGCACACCCAGTCCGGCGAGAAATCCTGCACTGGCTCAAGGACCCGACCGTCGAATTTCCCGACCAGTCCCACAGCAACGAACACGGCGTTTGCGCCGGGCAGATCGATCAGCGTTGCGGCCTGTCGCAATCCACGGTGTCCGCACACCTGGCGACCCTGCAACGCGCCGGCCTGATCAGCAGCCGCAAAGTCGGCCAGTGGCACTTTTTCAAACGCAACGAGGAAACCATCCAGGAATTCCTCAAAACATTCAGTAAAGAGCTCTGACCCTTAACGTCAGTCAGCTTAAAAAAGGAATTACCCCATGCCCCTCTCGCTACTCATCCTGGCCTTGAGCGCCTTCGCCATCGGCACCACCGAGTTCGTCATCATGGGCCTGCTGCCCAACGTGGCGGCTGACCTCGGTGTGTCGATTCCCGGTGCCGGCTGGCTGGTGACCGGTTACGCCCTGGGCGTGGCCATCGGCGCGCCGTTCATGGCGCTGGCCACCTCCAGGCTGCCGCGCAAGGCTGCGCTGGTGGCGTTGATGGGCATTTTCATTATCGGCAACCTGCTCTGTGCAGTGGCCAGTGACTACAACGTGCTGATGTTTGCCCGTGTGGTGACGGCCCTTTGTCATGGCGCCTTCTTCGGTATCGGTTCGGTGGTGGCTGCCGGCCTGGTTCCTGCCAACAAACGCGCTTCGGCCGTGGCCTTGATGTTCACCGGCCTGACCCTGGCCAACGTCCTCGGCGTACCGCTGGGCACTGCCCTCGGTCAGGAAGCCGGCTGGCGTTCGACCTTCTGGGCCGTGACCGTGATCGGTGTGATCGCACTCATCGGCTTGATCCGCTTCCTGCCAGCCAAGCGTGATGAAGAAAAACTCGACATGCGCGCCGAACTGGCCGCGCTCAAGGGCGGTGGCATCTGGCTGTCCCTGAGCATGACGGCACTGTTCGCCGCCTCGGTGTTCACCCTGTTCACCTATGTCGCGCCGCTGCTGGGCGAAGTCACCGGCGTCTCGCCCCGTGGCGTGACCTGGACCCTGATGCTCATCGGCCTGGGCCTGACGGTCGGCAACATCATCGGCGGCAAGATGGCCGACAAAGGCCTGGCCGCCACGCTGATCGGCGTGTTCATCACCATGGCCGTGGTGTCCACCGTGCTGACCTGGACCAGCGTCGCGCTGATCCCGACCGAAATCACCCTGTTCCTCTGGGCCACCGCGTGCTTTGCCGCCGTACCGGCCTTGCAGGTGAACGTGGTGACCTTCGGCAAAGACGCACCGAACCTGGTGTCGACCCTGAACATCGGCGCTTTCAACATCGGCAACGCACTCGGTGCCTGGGTCGGCGGCAGCGTGATCGCCCACGGCTTCGGCCTGACCAGCGTCCCCCTCGCCGCAGCGGCCCTGGCGGTACTCGCCCTGCTGGTCACCCTGATTACCTTCCGTCAGAGCGGCAATCCCGATCTGGCCCCTGCTACCAACTGACAGACCATTACCTCACGAGGGTTGCATTAAATGACGACTATTTTCGATCCGATCAAACTGGGCGACCTCGAGTTGGCCAACCGCATCATCATGGCGCCACTGACCCGCTGCCGCGCCGACGAAGGTCGCGTGCCGAACGCGCTGATGGCCGAGTACTACGTACAGCGCGCTTCCGCCGGCCTGATCCTCAGTGAAGCCACGTCGGTTACCCCGATGGGCGTCGGCTACCCGGACACCCCGGGCATCTGGTCCAACGATCAGGTGCGCGGCTGGTCCAACGTGACCAAGGCTATCCATGGGGCGGGTGGCAAGATCTTCCTGCAGTTGTGGCATGTGGGCCGCATTTCCCACGGTTTGTACCTGAACGGTGAAGCCCCGGTCGCGCCGAGCGCCATCCAGCCAAAGGGCCACGTCAGCCTGGTTCGCCCGTTGGCCGACTTCCCTGTCCCGCGCGCCCTGGAAATCGCTGAAATCGCCGACATTGTCGACGCTTACCGCGTCGGAGCCGAGAACGCCAAGGCCGCCGGTTTCGATGGTGTGGAAATCCATGCCGCCAACGGTTACCTGCTCGACCAGTTCCTGCAAAGCGGCACCAACCAGCGCACCGACAACTACGGCGGCTCCCTGGAAAACCGTGCGCGCCTGCTGCTGGAAGTGACTGACGCCGCCATCGAAATCTGGGGTGCCGGCCGCGTGGGGGTGCACCTGTCGCCACGCGCCGACTTGCATGACATGGGCGACGACAATCTGGCCGAAACCTTCACCTACGTCGCAAGCGAACTGGGCAAGCGTGGCATTGCCTTCATCTGCTCGCGCGAGAAAGAAGGTGCCGACAGCCTCGGCGCACAACTCAAGGAAGCCTTCGGTGGCCCCTACATTGCCAACGAGCGCTTCACCAAGGACAGCGCCAACGCATTGCTCGCCAGCGGCAAGGCCGATGCAGTGGCCTTCGGCGTACCCTTCATTGCCAACCCTGACCTGCCGGCACGCTTGCAGGCTGACGCGCCGCTGAACGAAGCGCGTCCGGAACTGTTCTACGCCAAGGGCCCGGTCGGATACATCGACTACCCGACGCTGTAACCGGCAACCGTTGAAAACCAAAAGCCCCGACTCGAAAGAGCCGGGGCTTTTTAATTCTTACCGCTCAACTAATGAAACAACATCAGCATTGCAAGCAAGTTACCCTTCGATCTACTTTTATAAAACCAAAAATAAAAACCAACTTCCCCACACCACAAGCGCTCTCGCCATCAAACACCATAACCAACCTGACAGCTCGAAAGGAATCGACATGACTAATACTCAAGATAATGACACCGACAGCACTTATGAAAGTCTGCTTTCTTTTTTCAACCTGACCTCTATTGGCTTGCTGTATCAACTCTCACCCCACTTTCTCGATAAGGAAAACCAGGCAATGCTTGAAGACCTGGTGGGCAAGGCCAAGGTTGAAATTATTGGGTTCATCGAGGAAATTGAGGCAGCGAAAGCCCTGAGTCAGCAGATCGAGCAGTGGCGCACTCAAGAGACAGATCCGAAACACACGCGTGTAATAGTGAAAATCATAAATAACACGTCTCATGTATTCAAAATCTCGCAGACCAGCCTGCCACTGAGCCAAGCAGATTTCGACACCTTTGAAATTCCCGACGACAGCAAAATAGCGTTCAAATCCGAGTTTGCCTACGAGTTCACACCTCCCCGTAAAAAAGGCAAAATCATGTTCAATCACTTTATAGACTTCACCGATCAGGATGTCTGTATTCGCTTTGATCTCGGCATGATCATGAATTCTTCTTACGGTTTTTTTACACCCACACTCAGACCAACGAGAAAAAGCACTGTGACTTCGATTGGCAAGTCCAGGTTAAACTGTTCAAGCACAATCACCAGCACGAATGATGACGCCCCCTGCAACTTCGAGGTGGAAATCACTTTAGGTTGATGAGACTTTGAGTTTTTTCGATCAAAGCTGACTCAGCTCCCGGCCTCATCAGCAGGAAATACTGTTCTGATGGGGCTGAGTCAGCCTCGCTCCCCCCTCCCTTCACACCCAAGACACAAAATCCCTACAAAATACTGAGCTGGCTGCCTGTCATCCCGCCCGGGGTACGTA
Source organism: Pseudomonas sp. Pseusp16 (assembly GCF_047324915.1). NCBI lineage: Bacteria > Pseudomonadati > Pseudomonadota > Gammaproteobacteria > Pseudomonadales > Pseudomonadaceae > Pseudomonas > Pseudomonas sp. Pseusp16. The sequence goes on from NZ_CP168522.1 coordinate 3,704,125, forward strand.
TATAAAAGCACCCCATTACGGCACATCGAGTGACGAAAAGGTCCCCGGCCGACACACGCGGAGCCAATTACGTATTTTGTTTCATTTGCGCAGGCTGGGGCTCAAGCGCAGCATATCCAGTCCGGTATCAACCCAACGCTCGGCTTCGGTGTGCAATTGAAAACTGTCGGGGGCCAGCAACCACTGGTACAGGATGCCGTCTATATAAGCATGCAAGCTGATCGCGGCGCGGGCGGTGTCGAGGTTTTCCGGCAACTGACCGCGGTTCACGGCATTACTCAGGGCCAAGCCGATCCGCACATTGCATTCGAGGCTGGCCGACACGCGTTGTTGGCGCAGGTCGCACATTTCATCGGTGAATTCGCACTTATGAAAAAGAATCTCATTGATGCGTCGGGTTTTCGGGTCCAGCGCAATTTGATGAAACAAATGAATCAACAGTTTGCGCATGCAACCCAGGGGATCGAGTTCGTCTTCGCTTTCGCTGGCCTTGGCCATTTCTTCCAGTGGCTCATGCAAGGTGTCGAGCATGGCCTGCACCAGATCCGCCTTGTTGCTGAAATGCCAGTAAATGGCCCCTCGAGTGACGCCGGCCAGGGTCGCGATGTCCGCCAGGGTCGTGCGCGCCACGCCTCGCTCGAAAAAGGCCTTTTCGGCCGCCACGAGAATTTGCGCGCGGGTTTCCTGAGCTTCCTCTTTGGTACGACGGACCATGGCAGTACAACCTCAATCAGGGTGCTTCAGCGATGTCTGAATATCAGCTGAATAAAAGTGGGGCGAACGTTCTGGGGGTTCGTCCCCGGCCTACAATTCCAACCTTTCAACGGTTTGTGTAACGGCTGGTGTAACGGTGTTGATACGCAGCCTGGGTATTTACAAACAGCCATGTACGTAAGTATATTCCTTAGCAAGCTACTTATCCACTCGGCATACACTTTTCAACCTTCCACCTTTCTAGTGCGCTCCTTGCGCGCCTGACCCGAGGATTTTCATGCAATTCAAGCCAGCTGTTACCGCTCTGGTCGCCGCCGTCGCCCTGGCATCGCTGCTCAGCGGATGCAAAAAGGAAGAGGCAGCACCGGCCGCCCCACCGCCTCAGGTCGGCGTCGTGACTCTGCAACCTCAAGCTTTCACCCTGACGTCCGATCTGCCAGGCCGCACCAGCGCATTCCGCATTGCCGAAGTCCGTCCTCAGGTCAACGGCATCATTCTCAAGCGCATGTTCAAGGAGGGCAGCGACGTCAAGGCCGGTCAGCAGCTCTATCAGATCGATCCATCGATCTATGAAGCAACGCTCGCCAGCGCCGAAGCGAACCTGCGTTCGACCAAGTCGATTTCCGACCGCTACAAGCAATTGGTCGACGAACAAGCCGTAAGCCGTCAGGAATACGACACCGCAGTAGCCAACCGCCTGCAATCGGAAGCCGCGCTGCAAACCGCGCAGATCAATGTGCGCTACACCAAGGTCAACGCCCCGCTGACCGGCCGTATCGGCCGTTCCTCGGTGACCGAAGGCGCACTGGTCAGCAACGCCCAGGCCGATGCGATGGCGGTGATTCAGCAAATCGACCCGATCTACGTCGACGTGACGCAGTCCTCGGTCGAGCTGCTGCAACTGCGCCGTGAGCTGGAAAGCGGTCGCCTGCAGAAAGCCGGCGACAATGCGGCCTCGGTCAAGCTGACCCTCGAAGACGGCAGCGACTACAAGCTGGACGGCAAGCTGGAGTTCTCCGAAATCTCGGTTGACCAGACCACCGGCTCCGTCACCCTGCGCGCCATTTTCCCGAACCCTGACCACACCCTTCTGCCAGGCATGTTCGTGCACGCCAAATTGCTGGCCGGTGTGAACAGTGCGGCGATCCTGGCCCCGCAGCAAGGCGTGACCCGCGACCTCAAAGGTACGCCGACCGCACTGGTTGTCGGCCCGGACAACAAGGTCGAACTGCGTCAACTCAAGGCCAACCGCACCGTCGGTAACCAATGGCTGATCGAAGACGGCCTGAAGGCCGGCGATCGCCTGATCACCGAAGGTCTGCAATTCGTCAAACCTGGCATCGAAGTCAAGGCCAGTGAAGCGACCAACGTAGCCGTAAAGAACCCGGCCCCCGCCCAGGTAGCTGACAAAGCCTCTGGCGGCCAAGGGGAGTAAACCATGTCGAAATTTTTTATCGACCGTCCGATTTTCGCCTGGGTAATTGCCCTGGTGATCATGCTGGTCGGGGCACTATCGATCCTCCGGTTGCCGATCAACCAGTACCCGAGCATTGCGCCTCCAGCGATCGCCATCTCCGTGGCCTACCCGGGTGCTTCGGCACAAACGGTTCAGGACACCGTGGTTCAGGTGATCGAGCAACAGCTCAACGGTATCGATCACCTGCGTTATGTCTCGTCGGAAAGTAACTCCGACGGCACCATGACCATTACCGCGACCTTCGAGCAAGGCACCAACTCCGACACCGCGCAGGTTCAGGTCCAGAACAAGCTGAACCTGGCGACCCCGCTGCTGCCGCAGGAAGTGCAACAGCAAGGTATCCGCGTCACCAAGGCCGTGAAGAACTTCCTGTTGGTGATCGGCGTGGTGTCGCGTGACGGCAGCATGACCAAGGACGACCTGTCCAACTACATCGTGTCGAACATGCAGGACCCGATCTCGCGGACCGCCGGTGTCGGCGACTTCCAGGTGTTCGGTTCCCAGTACGCCATGCGCATCTGGCTCGACCCGGCCAGGCTGAACAACTACAACCTGACCCCGATCGACGTCAAAACCGCCATCGCCGCGCAGAACGTCCAGGTGTCGTCCGGCCAGCTCGGCGGCCTGCCTGCCCTGCCCGGCACCCAGTTGAACGCGACGATCATCGGCAAGACCCGCCTGCAGACCGCGGAAGAGTTCGACAAGATCCTGCTCAAGGTCAACAAGGATGGTTCCCAGGTTCGCTTGAGGGATGTTGCCGAAGTCGGTCTGGGGGGCGAGAACTACAGCATCAACGCCCAGTTCAACGGTGCCCCGGCTTCCGGCCTGGCCGTGAAACTGGCCACCGGTGCCAACGCTCTCGATACCGCCAAGGCCCTGCGCGCGACCATCGACAGCCTCAAGCCGTTCTTCCCGCAAGGGATGGAAGTGGTGTTCCCGTATGACACCACTCCGGTCGTAACCGAATCGATCAAGGGCGTGGTTCACACCCTGGTCGAAGCGGTCGCCCTGGTGTTCCTGGTGATGTTCCTGTTCCTGCAGAACTTCCGTGCCACCATCATCACCACGATGACCGTGCCGGTGGTATTGCTCGGTACATTCGGCATCCTCGCGGCCGCCGGTTTCAGCATCAACACCCTGACCATGTTCGGCATGGTGCTGGCCATCGGCTTGCTGGTGGACGACGCCATCGTCGTGGTGGAAAACGTCGAACGGGTGATGAGCGAGGAAGGCCTGTCCCCGAAAGAAGCCACCAAGAAGTCCATGGGCCAGATCCAGGGCGCACTGGTCGGTATCGCCCTGGTGCTGTCGGCGGTTCTGCTGCCAATGGCGTTCTTCAGCGGTTCCACCGGTGTGATCTACAAACAGTTCTCGATCACCATCGTCTCGGCCATGGCCCTGTCGGTACTGGTCGCGCTGATCTTCACCCCGGCACTTTGCGCCACCATGCTCAAGCCGATCCCGAAAGGCGAGCACGGCGTACCCAAGCGCGGCTTCTTTGGCTGGTTCAACCGCAATTTCGACCGCGGCGTTCGCAGCTACGAACGCGGTGTCGGCAATATCCTGCAGCGCAAGATCCCGTATCTGCTGGCGTACCTGCTGATCGTGGTTGGCATGATCTGGCTGTTCACCCGCATTCCAACGGCGTTCCTGCCTGAGGAAGACCAGGGTGTACTGTTCGCCCAAGTGCAAACCCCGGCCGGCTCCACAGCCCAGCGTACCCAGGTGGTCGTCGATGAAATGCGTGAATTCCTGCTGCGCCCGGGCAAGGATGGCGGCGAGGGCGATGCGGTGAACTCGGTGTTTACCGTGACCGGCTTCAACTTCGCCGGCCGTGGCCAGAGTTCGGGTATGGCGTTCATCATGCTCAGACCCTGGGACGAACGTAACGCCGAGAACAACGTGTTCAAGGTGGCGGCCCGTGCCCAGCAGCACTTCTTCACCTTCCGCGATGCCATGGTATTCGCCTTCGCGCCACCGGCGGTACTGGAACTGGGTAACGCCACCGGTTTCGACGTGTTCCTGCAGGACCGCGCCGGTATCGGCCACGAAAAACTGATGCAAGCGCGCAACCAGTTCCTCGGTATGGCCGCACAAAGCAAGATTCTCACTCAGGTGCGTCCGAACGGCCTGAACGACGAACCGCAATACCAGCTGGAAATCGATGACGAGAAGGCCAGTGCCCTGGGCATTACCATCGCCGACATCAACAACACCCTGTCGATTGCCCTGGGCAGTAGCTACGTCAACGACTTCATCGACCGCGGTCGGGTGAAGAAGGTTTACGTGCAAGGCAAGCCAGGCGCTCGAATGGGCCCTGAAGACCTGCAAAAGTGGTACGTGCGCAACGCCAGCGGCACCATGGTTCCGTTCTCGGCGTTCGCCAAGGGCGAGTGGATTTACGGTTCGCCGAAACTGGCTCGCTACAACGGCGTGGAAGCGATGGAAATCCTCGGCGCCCCGGCACCGGGTTACTCCACCGGTGAAGCCATGCTCGAGGTCGAAGCCATTGCCAAGAAACTGCCGGCGGGCGTCGGTATTTCCTGGACCGGCCTGTCGTACGAAGAACGTCTGTCCGGTTCGCAAGCGCCGGCGCTGTACGCCCTGTCGCTGCTGATGGTGTTCCTGTGCCTGGCGGCGTTGTATGAAAGCTGGTCGATTCCGATCGCGGTGATGTTGGTGGTACCGCTGGGGATCATCGGTGCACTGATGGCCACCAGCCTGCGCGGTCTGTCCAACGACGTGTACTTCCAGGTAGGTCTGTTGACGACTATCGGTCTGGCGGCGAAAAACGCCATTCTGATTGTCGAATTTGCCAAGGAACTGCACGAACAAGGGCGTAGCCTGCGCGATGCCGCAATCGAAGCCTGCCGCATGCGTCTGCGACCGATCATCATGACCTCGCTCGCCTTCGTGCTGGGTGTGGTACCACTGGCGATATCCACGGGCGCAGGTTCCGGTAGCCAGCATGCAATCGGTACGGGCGTGATCGGCGGTATGATCACGGCCACTGTGCTGGCGATCTTCTGGGTCCCGCTGTTCTTCGTCACCGTGTCGTCCATTGGCCAGCGTAAAATCGCCGACCAGGATGACGCTATTGAAACTTCTAAAGAGGCTGGCTAATGAGCAAGTCGCTACTCTCCCTGACAGTCGCCGCCTTCGTGCTCGGTGGTTGCTCGCTGATACCTGATTATCAGCAGCCCGAAGCACCGGTGGCGGGGCAATACCCGCAGGGCCCGGCGTACTCGCCGGCCCAGGCACCGGCGCAAGCTGCTGCCGAGCAGGGCTGGAAGCAGTTTTTCCATGACCCGGCGCTGCAACAGCTGATCCAGGTTGCCCTGGAAAACAACCGGGACCTGCGTGTCGCGGCCCTGAACATCGACGCGTTTGCGGCTCAGTACCGCATCTCCCGCGCCGATCTGTTCCCGGCCGTCTCGGCCAACGGCACCGGCAGCCGTCAGCGCGTTCCGGCTGACGCTTCGCAGACCGGCAAAGCCGGCATCACCAGTTCCTACTCGGCCACGGTCGGGGTCAGCGCCTATGAACTCGACCTGTTCGGTCGGGTTCGCAGCCTGAACGAAGAAGCGTTGCAAAAGTACTTCGCCACTGAAGAAGGCCGTCGCAGCACGCAGATCAGCCTGGTGGCCAGCGTGGCCAACGCCTACCTGACCTGGCAGGCCGACAAGGAACTGTACAAGCTGACCCAGGACACCCTGGCCACCTTCGAGGAGAGCTACAAGCTCACCGCCCGCAGCAACGAAGTCGGCGTCGCTTCGGCCCTGGACCTGGCGCAGTCGCGCACCTCGGTGGAAAACGCCCGTGCGCAACTGGCCAAGTACACTCGTCAGGTCGCCCAGGACGAGAACAGCCTGGTGCTGCTGCTCGGCACTGGAGTCCCGGCCAACCTGCAAGCGGCCAAACCGCTTGACGACGACCTGCTGAGCGACGTTCCGCCCGGCTTGCCGTCGGACCTGCTGCAGCGTCGTCCGGACATCCTTCAAGCCGAGTACAACCTGAAGGCCGCCAACGCCAACATCGGCGCGGCACGGGCTGCGTTCTTCCCGAGCATCAGCCTCACGGCCAATGCCGGCACCCTGAGCCCGGACCTGTCCGGCCTGTTCAAGGGTGGTTCGGGCACCTGGCTGTTCCAGCCGCAGATCAACCTGCCGATCTTCAACGCCGGCGCCCTGAGCGCCAGCCTGGATTACTCGAAAATCCAGAAAGACATCAGCGTGGCGAATTACGAGAAGTCCATTCAAACGGCCTTCCAGGAAGTCGCCGACGGCCTGGCCGCCCGCCAGACCTACGTCCAGCAGTTGCAGGCACAGAAAGATTTCGTCAGTGCCAACCAGGCGTACTACGGCCTGGCCGAGCGTCGTTACCGCATCGGTGTCGACAGCAACCTGACCTTCCTCGATGCCCAGCGTCAGCTGTTCAGTGCGCAACAGGTGTTGATCACCGACCGTCTGGCGCAACTGGTCAGCCAGGTCAACCTGTACAAGGCCCTGGGTGGTGGCTGGAACGAACAGACGGCGAAGAACGAGCCGTTGAAAGAAGAAGCGCCGAAGATGAAGTATTTCTGATAGCGCTGTGAAAACGAGAAGCCCACCTTTTGGTGGGCTTTTTGTTGGCTGCGAGAAAACTGTGGTGCCCGGACTGGCCTCTTCGCGAGCAAGTCCGCTCCCACATTCAACCGCGTTTCTTTCTGGAAGAACCCGGTTAAATGTGGGAGCGGGCTTGCTCGCGAAAGGGCCAGTACAAACAACACAAATCCCCGGCCAATGTTGCGTTCGATAATCGCCCAAAACCTGCTTTTAACAATTGAACCATCTAGTACATTCCATTCACCATCCGACCCACAAAACCAATAACAACAGGTTCGACACCATGCCCCCGCGCCCCGCCCTCTCCGGCTGATCCACTTCGTTTGTGCTGAATTCCAATGTTCGTCTGCAACCCCGGGTTGCGGCATCACCCCGCTTCATCCCCAAGAATTAGAGAGACCCGAGTCCATGACGCCTTCCACCGCGCAATATTTCGTTCCCGGCCTGATCGCCGCCGCCCTGGCCAGTACCGCCCTGCCCGCCTGCGCCGAAGAGCCGGGCTTTGTCGAAGGCGCCAAGGTCAACCTGAACCTGCGCAACTTCTACATCAACCGCAACTTCACCAACCCGACCAAGGCCCAGGGCAAGGCTGAAGAATGGACACAGAGTTTCATCCTCGACGCCAAGTCCGGGTTCACCCAGGGCACCGTCGGGTTCGGCATGGATGTGCTCGGTTTGTATTCGGTGAAGCTCGACGGCGGCAAAGGCACCGGTGGTACGCAATTGCTGCCGCTGGACCACGACGGCCGCCCGGCGGACAACTTCGGCCGCACCAACGTGGCGTTCAAGGCGAAGCTGTCACAGACCGAAATCAAAGTTGGCGAATGGATGCCCGTGCTGCCGATCCTGCGTTCGGACGACGGTCGCTCGTTGCCGCAAACTTTCCGTGGCGGCCAGATCACCTCAAAGGAAATCAACGGCCTGACGCTCTACGGCGGCCAGTTCCGCCAGAACAGCCCACGCGACGACAGCAGCATGAGCGACATGTCGATGACCGGCAAAGCCGCGTTCACCTCCGACCGTTTCAACTTCCAGGGCGGTGAATACCTGTTCAACGACAAACGTACCCAGATCGGTCTGTGGAACGCCGAGCTCAAGGACATCTACAGCCAGCAATTCATCAATCTGATCCACAGCCAACCGCTTGGCGACTGGACCCTGGGCGCCAACCTCGGTTTCTTCTACGGCAAGGATGACGGCAGCGCCCGGGCCAGTGAGCTGGACAACAAGACCATGTACGGCTTGTTCTCGGCCAAATACGGCGGCAACACGTTCTACGTCGGCCTGCAGAAACTCACCGGCGACAACGCCTGGATGCGGGTCAACGGCACCAGCGGCGGCACACTGGCCAACGACAGCTACAACTCCAGCTACGACAATGCCCGGGAAAAGTCCTGGCAAGTGCGCCACGACTACAACTTCGTCGCCCTCGGCGTACCGGGCCTGACCCTGATGAACCGCTACATCAGTGGCGATAACGTGCACACCGGCAGCATCACCGATGGCAAGGAATGGGGACGTGAATCAGAACTGGGTTACACCGTGCAGAGCGGTGCGCTGAAAGACCTGAACGTGAAATGGCGCAACTCGACCATGCGTCGCGACTACAGCAACAACGAGTTCGATGAGAACCGCGTCATCATCAGCTACCCGATCAGCCTGTTGTAAACACTGAACAAATGTGGGAGCGGGCTTGCTCGCGAAGGCGGTCTGTCAGCCAACAAAAACTTCGACTGACAGACCGCCTTCGCGAGCAAGCCCGCTCCCACACTGGTTCTTCGGTGTATTTGAAATCTGCGCGCGAATCACTCCCGCGACTCAACCCCCAACTCATCCCACACCGACTCGGCCAGGTGGAACGTCGCATTGGCTGCCGGAATCCCGCAATAGATCGCACTCTGCATGATCACTTCCTTGATCTCGCCACGGCTGACACCGTTGTTGGCGGCAGCGCGCAGGTGCAGTTTGAGTTCACCCTCGCGGTTCATGCCGATCAGCATGGCGATGGTGATCAGGCTGCGGGTGTGGCGCGGCAGGCCCTCGCGGGTCCAGATGTCGCCCCAGGCGTGGCGGGTGATCATCTCCTGAAACTCCGAGTTGAACTCCGTCAGGGTGGTCAGGCTGCGGTCGACATGAGCGTCGCCCAGTACCGCGCGACGGACTTTCATGCCTTCGTCGTAACGTTGTTTCTCGTCCACGGAATTTCCCTCAACGAGCCTTCAAAAAGGCCAGAACGCGTTCGCTGAAATCAGCGCCGGCCTGCACGTTGGACAGGTGCGCGGCATAGAACTCGGCGTACTCGGCGCCCGGCACGTGCTCCTGAATGAAACGCCCACCCGACGGCGGCGTGACCGCATCCTGAGTGCCGGCGATCACCAGCAGCGGCGCCTTGATCGAGGACAACTGATCGCGGAAATCGGCATCGCGCACAGCTGCGCAATTGGCCGCATAACCTTCAGGCGAAGTCGCCGCCAGCATGTCGGTAATCTGCTTGGCCGCCGCCGGGTTGGCTGCCGAGAAGTCCGGGGTGAACCAGCGGGCAATCGACGCATCGCGCAGGGCGACCATGGCCGCCTGACCGTCACGCAGCACCATTTCGATACGCGGGTTCCATACCGATGGATCGCCGATTTTCGCTGCGGTGTTGCACACCAACAGCTTGTTCAGGCGCTCGCCGGCATTGATCCCCAGCCACTGGCCGATCAGCCCGCCCATGGACAGACCGCAGAAATGCGCGCGCTCAATGTGCAAGGCATCCAGCAACGCCAGCACGTCGCGGCCCAGTTGCTCGATGCTGTATGGCCCAGGTGTCACCAAGGATTTGCCGTGACCACGGGTGTCGAAACGCAGCACGCGAAAATGCTCGGTGAACGCTGCAATTTGCGCATCCCACATGTGCAGGTCCGTGCCCAGGGAGTTGGACAGCACCAGCACCGGCGCATCGACCGGTCCTTCAATTTGATAATGCAGTTCGCCCTCGGCGAGTTGTACAAAAGCCACAGCAGTCTCCTTCAGGCAGTCAATGCAGAATGTTCAGCCACCGCCCGCTCGACCCAGGTTTTGGCCTGACCGAGGTAATGGGCGGGGTCCAGCAGATGATCGAGTTCTTTCGCCGACAGTTCGGCGGTTACTTGCGGCTCGTCGCCGAGTACCGCACGCAGGTGACGTTGTTCGGCCACGGCGCGTTTGCAGCATTGCTCCAGCAGATGGTGTGCGGTGTCGCGCCCAACCCGTTGCGCCAGGACGATACTCACTGCTTCGGCGAGTACCAGCCCCTGGGTCAGGTCGAGGTTGCGAGCCATGCGCCCGGCATCCACTTCCAGGCCTTGAGCGATCAACAACGCCTGCTGCAGGCTGCCCGACACCAGGCAGCAGATTTCCGGGAGGGTTTCCCACTCGGCATGCCACAGGCCGAGGCTGCGCTCGTGTTCCTGGGGCATGGCGCTGAACAGCGTCGAAAGCAAACCGGGTACGCGAGTCGCCGCGCCGATCAGCACCGCCGCGCCCACCGGATTGCGTTTGTGCGGCATGGTCGAGGAACCGCCCTTGCCCGGTGCCGAGGGTTCGAACACTTCGGCGGCCTCGGTTTGCATCAGCAGGCTGATGTCGCGACCGAGCTTGCCGAGACTGCCGGCGATCAGTCCGAGTGCCGCCCCAAACTCCACCACGCGGTCACGCTGGGTGTGCCATGGCTGATCGGGCAAGGTCAGTTGCAGCTCTTCGGCCAGCGCCCGGGCAATCGGCATGGCCTGTTCACCAAGGGCCGCCAGGGTCCCGGATGCACCACCGAATTGCAGTACCAGCAGTCGTGGCTTGAGTTCCGCCAGGCGTTGGCGACTGCGCGTCACCGCCCCCAGCCAGCCTGCGATCTTCATGCCGAGGGTAACGGGCGTTGCGTGTTGCAACCAGGTGCGCCCGGCCAGCGGCGTGGCCGCATAGCGTTGGGCCTGCGTCGCAAGGGTCTGGCCCAGTTGCGCCAGATCGCTTTCGATCAGTTCCAGTGCACGGCGCAGTTGCAACACCAGGCCGCTGTCCATCACATCCTGACTGGTCGCGCCCAGATGCACATAACGTTCGGCTTCGGCATCGGTGGCCGCGATCTGCTTGCCCAGCGCCTTGACCAACGGAATCGCCGAGTTACCCGCCGTGGCAATCGCCTCGCCCAACGCCGCAAAATCGTAAAGTCCGGCGCTGCAAGCCGCTTCAATCGGCGCAACAGCACTCGACGGAATCAACCCGACCCGCGCTTCGGCCCGGGCCAGTGCCGCTTCGAAATCGAGCATGGCCTGGACCCGGCCCTGATCGCAGAACACGTCGCGCATATCGCGGGCAGTGAAATAGGCATCGAACAATTGATTGCCCGGTCGCTGGTTCATAAACAATTCCTGGAGGCGCGGGCCGCTACGGCCCGCGCGAAAAGATCAAAGATCGTGATGCAGGTACGCGGCTTGTTTCGGCAGGCGCAGGCTGAACAGGAACGCCACCGCCATCATCACCGTGACGTACCAGTAGAAGGAGTTTTCCATCCCCCCGGCCTTGAGGCTCAAGGCCACGTATTCCGCCGAACCGCCGAAGATCGCATTCGCCACCGCATACGCCAGGCCGACACCCAGTGCACGCACCTCTGGCGGGAACATCTCGGCTTTCACCAGGCCACTGATGGAGGTGTAGAAACTGACGATCGCCAGTGCCAGGGTAATCAATACAAAGGCCAGGAACGGGCTGCTGACACTTTTCAGGCTCAACAGGATCGGTACGGTGAACAGCGTGCCGAGGGCGCCGAACCAGAGCATCGAGTTACGCCGGCCGATCTTGTCGGCGAGCATGCCGAAAACCGGTTGCATACACATATAGAGGAACAGCGCGCCGGTCATGATGTAGCTGGCGGTCTTGGCCGGCATGCCGGCGGTGTTCACCAGGTACTTCTGCATGTACGTGGTGAAGGTGTAGAAAATCAGCGAACCACCGGCGGTGTAACCCAGTACGGTGATGAACGCGGCTTTATGGTCGCGGAACAGTGCGCTGATGCTGCCGGCGTCCTTGTTCTCGCGCATTTCCTTGCTGGTGGTTTCTTTCAGCGAACGACGCAGATAAAGCGACACCAGCGCCGCCATGGCCCCCACCACGAAGGGAATCCGCCAACCGTAGGCACGCAACTCGTCTTCACTGAGGAACTGTTGCAGGATCACTACGACCAATACCGCCAGCAGTTGCCCGCCAATCAGCGTCACGTACTGGAACGAAGCGAAGAAACCGCGCTGCCCCTTGAGGGCGACTTCACTCATGTAGGTGGCGGTGGTGCCGTACTCGCCACCTACCGACAGGCCCTGGAGCAAACGCGCAAACAGCAACAGGATCGGTGCCCAGATCCCGATGCTGCTATAGGTCGGCAGGCAAGCGATCAGCAACGAGCCGAAGCACATCATCAGAATCGAGATCAACATCGAATTCTTGCGCCCGTGCCTGTCTGCCAACCGACCGAAAATCCAGCCGCCAATCGGTCGCATCAGGAACCCGGCGGCAAACACGCCCGCGGTATTGACCAACTGCACCGTGGGGTTGTCGGAGGGGAAAAAGGCCGGCGCGAAATACAGCGCACTGAAGGCATAGACATAGAAGTCGAACCATTCGACCAGGTTGCCGGACGAGGCGCCGACAATGGCGAAGATCCGTTTTCTGCGCTCTTCGCCGGTATATAACGCGGGTGTAGCGGTTGGCGTTGTCATTGTTTTTCACTCAATGGGGACAGTGAGAGTCTAGACACACTTTGCAACAGCCCCGTTCCACAGATGGATCGGTAACGCGATCCCTTGTAGGAGCGAGCTTGCTCGCGATGGACGTCAGCGATAACGCGGGCTGCCTGAATGCCCGCGTTGCCCAGACCTTTTTCGCGAGCAAGCTCGCTCCTACAGGGATTTATGGTGTTCACTCAATAATCAAAGAACACCGTCTCGGCATCGGTACCCTGCAGAATCACATTCCACTGGTACACACCGCTTGCATCCTTCTTCGCCAGCAAAGTACCCCGACGCTCGGCCGGCACGCACTCCAGCAGCGGATCGTTCACATTCGCCGCTTCGCCATCGAAGTAAATCCGTGTCAGCAAGTGCTTCACCAGGCCACGGGCAAACACCAGCACCACCAGGTGCGGCGCCTGAGTCGTGCCTTTGAGTCCCTCGACAGTACCCGGCTTGATGGTGGTGAAACGAAAACGTCCTTCGGCATCCACCGGCACCCGACCAAAGCCTTCGAAGTTCGGGTCCAGGGGTTTGTCCTGGTCGTCTTCGGGGTGGTCATACTTGCCGGCGGCGTTGGCCTGCCAGACTTCCAGCATCGCGTCGTTGACGATGTCGCCATTGCCGTCGACCACTTGCCCGGTGATCGCCACGCGCTCGCCCAGGGTTTGTTCGACGGTCAGGTTTTCGCGGTTCAGCCAGGTCAGGCCGATGTGGTAGTACGGCCCGACGGTGTGGGACGTGGTCGCAGTCAGCGTCATCTTATTTCTCCATCGGCGTGGCATCGCGGCCGCGCAATACGATGTCCCAGCGATAACCGAGGGCATAGGAAGGGATGGTTTTTTCCAGATCGAACGTGGCGATCAAACGCTCTTTGGCGCTGGTATCGGGCACGCAGTTGTAGATCGGGTCGTACGCCAGCAGCGGGTCACCCGGGAAATACATCTGCGTCACCAGGCGCGTCAGAATACTCGGCCCGAACAGCGAGAAATGGATATGCGCCGGGCGCCACGCGTTGTGGTGGTTACCCCATGGATAAGCGCCAGGCTTGATGGTCTGGAACTGATACCAGCCATCGGCGTCGGTCACGGTGCGGCCGGTGCCAGTGAAATTCGGGTCCAGCGGTGCGTCGTGCAGGTCGCGAGCATGGGCGTAGCGGCCGGCGGCGTTGGCCTGCCAGATCTCTACCAGAATCCCCGGCACCGGTAGACCGTTTTCATCCAGGACACGGCCGTGAATGATGATGCGCTCACCCTGTGGCTGCCCCTCATGCTGAGCGGTCAGGTCGTTATCCTTCTCGTTGACGCGCTCGGCGCCGATGGTCGGTCCGGTGATTTCCGACAACGAATGGGGCAGAAACACCAACGGCTTGGACGGCGAGCGCAAGTTGGTGGATTGATAGGTCGGGTGCAGGTACTCCGGCTGAGTGCCCGCCTGCGGGCGACGGTATCCAGGCTTGTCAGTCATTACACTTTCCTCAGTTCTTGTTAGTCGACGGGACGTGTCAGACACGTTCGATCGCCAAGGCCAGACCCTGGCCGACGCCGACGCACATGGTCGCCAGACCTTTCTTGCCCCCGGTTTTTTCCAGCTGATGCAACGCGGTCAACACCAGTCGCGCGCCGCTCATGCCCAACGGATGACCCAAGGCAATCGCACCACCGTTCGGATTGACCTGGGCCGCGTCGTCCGCGATCCCCAGTTCACGCAACACCGCCAAGCCCTGGCTGGCGAACGCTTCGTTGAGTTCGATGACGTCGAAATCGCTGACCGCCACACCGAGGCGTTCGGTCAGTTTACGCACCGCCGGCACCGGGCCGATCCCCATCACCCGCGGCGCGACACCGGCGCTGGCCATGCCCAGCACTTTGGCGCGGGCGGTCAGGCCGTGTTTCTTCACGGCTTCGGCCGAGGCCAGGATCAGCGCCGCTGCGCCATCGTTCACTCCGGAGGCGTTGCCGGCGGTGACGGTTTTGTCGGGGCCGTTGACCGGTTTGAGTCTGGTCAGGGCTTCCAGGGTGGTGTCGGCGCGAGGATGCTCGTCCTGACTGACCACGGTTTCACCCTTCTTGTGGGCAATCCGTACTTCGACAATTTCTTCGGCGAAGAACCCGGCGGATTGCGCGGCGGCGGTGCGTTGTTGACTGCGCAAGGCAAAGGCGTCCTGATCTTCACGGGACACTTTGTAGTCGTCGGCCACGTTGTCAGCGGTCTGCGGCATCGCGTCCACGCCGTACTGCGCTTTCATCAGCGGGTTGATGAAGCGCCAGCCGATGGTGGTGTCTTCGAGCTTCATGTTGCGCGAAAACGCTGCGTCGGCCTTGCCCATCACGAACGGCGCACGGGACATCGACTCGACGCCGCCGGCAATCGCCAGCTCCATCTCGCCACTGGCGATTGCGCGGAACGCGGTACCGATGGCATCCATGCCCGAAGCGCAGAGACGATTGAGGGTCACGCCGGGAATGGTTTCCGGCAACCCCGCCAACAACAGCGCCATGCGCGCGACGTTACGGTTGTCTTCACCGGCCTGGTTGGCGCAGCCGAGGAACACCTCGTCCACCGCGTTCCAGTCCACCGATGGGTTGCGCTCGATCAAGGCCTTGATCGGCACGGCGGCCAGGTCGTCGGCACGCACCGTCGACAGGCCACCGCCGAAACGGCCGATGGGGGTACGAATCGCGTCGCAGATATAAACGTCACGCATCACGCTTCTCCCGGGGCTTGGCCGTGTGCCGCAGCGGTACGGGCTTCGAGATCACGCAGCGCGGTCAGTTCGACCTCGGTCGGCTCGGCGGTTTGCTCAACGTTGTCGGCAAAACGGATTGCCCAACCGGTGGCGGCGACCACTTGCTCGCGGGTCACGCCCGGGTGCAGCGCGGTGACCACGAATTCGTGGGTACCCTCCTCCGGCTCCATGATGCACAAGTCGGTGATGATCCCGACCGGGCCGGCGCCCGGCAGGCCGAGACGCTTGCGCGAATCGCCGCCTTCGCCGTGGCCGACCGAGGTAATGAAGTCGAGTTTATCGACGAACGAACGCGCCGACTGCTTGAGGATGATCAACACGCTCTTGGCGGAACCGGCGATCTCCGGCGCGCCACCGGCGCCTGGCAGGCGCACTTTCGGCGCGTGATAATCGCCGACCACGGTGGTGTTGATGTTGCCGAAACGGTCGACCTGCGCCGCGCCGAGGAAACCGACGTCGATGCGTCCGCCCTGCAGCCAGTAACGGAAAATCTCGCCAGTCGGTACCACGGTGTCGGCGGTTTCCGCCAACTCACCGTCACCGATCGACAATGGCAGTACGCTTGGTTTGGCACCGATCGGACCCGATTCATAGATCAGTACTACATCAGGAGAGGATGTCAGGCGCGCCAGGTTGGCCGCTTTCGACGGCAGGCCGATACCGACGAAGCACACCGAACCATTCTTCAAACGGCGAGCGGCGGCGACAGTCATCATTTCATTGGTGGTGTAAGTCATTACTTCGCCTCCGAAGCGGCGGCCAGTTTGGCCTGGAACTCGCTGAAGTCAGCGCTGCCGTGGATGTATTCGTTGATCCACGCGGTGAAGGTTTCACGATCGCGGGCAATCGGGTCCCAGGCCTGGTAGAAACGGTTGTCGCGTTCGGTGTAACCGTGGGCGTAGGACGGGTGCGCGCCGCCAGGTACGTGGCAAACCGCGCTCAAGGCCCAGGTGGGCAGCACACAGGCGTTCATCGGCGCATTGAGGTCGTCGACGATCTCTTCAACGGTGACGATGCAGCGCTTGGCGGCCAGTGCGGCCTCTTTCTGCACGCCGAGGATGCCCCAGAGCAGCACGTTGCCCTTGCGGTCGGCTTTCTGCGCGTGAATCACGGTAATGTCCGGGCGCACCGAAGGCACGGCGGCCAGTACTTCACCAGTGAACGGGCAAGTCACCGACTTGATCAGCGGGTTGACCTTCGGCAAGTCGGAACCGGCGTAGGCACGCAGGACCGCGAACGGCAGGCCGGAAGCGCCGGCGACGTAGGCATTGGCCAGGTCGGCATGGCTGTGTTCTTCGATCTCCAGCGCATGCGGCCACTGTTTCTCCACCGCGTCACGCAGGCGATGCAGGGAGCCGACACCCGGGTTGCCGCCCCAGGAGAAAATCAGCTTGCGGGCACAACCAGCACCGATCAACTGGTCGTAGATCAAGTCAGGGGTCATCCGCACCAGGGTCAGGTCTTTCTTGCCCTGGCGAATGATTTCGTGACCCGCCGCCGTCGGGATCAGGTGGGTAAAGCCTTCGAGCGCGACCGTATCGCCGTCGTTTACGAATTGCTTCACCGCGTCGTGCAGCGAAAGGATTTCAGCCATTGGGGCAGGCTCCCGTTTATTGTTAACCGACAGTGGAAGAAGGCGCCGATGCGCAGCGCCGGAATGACTGAAGGTTAAGCTTCTGAAAAAGGCCAAACAATCCGATAATCGACTGAGCGTTCGATTATCGAACACATTGTTGTCTGGCTACCTATCCCCAAAAAGCTTCGCGAGCAGGGCTCGCTCCCACCAGGATTAACTGAACCCTGTGGGAGCGGGCTTGCTCCGGGCGGCGATCCGACGAAGAGGCCTTCAAATACACACGAGATTCCGGATCAGGCTGTCAGGTCGCATCCGCATGGCTGACCATGCCCTTGATCACCACCGCCGTGGTCGCCAGCGCCGCCGGTATCACCAGCGCCGTCAGCACTTGCTCGAAGTTCCAGCCCAGCCCCAGCAGCGTCGCGCCCATCCACGCCCCGAGGATGGCACCGAAGCGACCGATCCCGAGCATCCACGACACTCCGGTGGCCCGCCCCTGAGTCGGATAAAACCGCGCAGCCAGCGACGGCATTGCCGATTGCGCACCGTTGACACACATCCCGGCCACCAGCACCAGCGTTGCCAGCAGCGCGATGTTGCCCAGGCTCTGCCCTACCGCGTAGGCAAACACCCCGGCCAGCAGGTAGAAAGTGCCGATGACCTTGTGCGGATTGAACCGGTCCATCGCCCAGCCCACGCCCACCGCACTCAACACGCCACCGAACTGGAACAACGCACCGATGAAGGCGGCCTGCTCCATGCTCGCGCCACTGTCACGCATCAGCGTCGGCAGCCAACTGGTCAGCAGGTAGACGATCACCAGGCCCATGAAGTAGGTCAGCCATAACAGCAAGGTGCCGACGCTGCAGCTGCCGGAGAAGATCACCGCGAACACATTGCGCGCCTTCACGGTTTTCTGTTCCGGCACGCTGAAACTGGATGCCTGGGCCACCACTGTCGGGTCAATCGGCGCCAGTGCCTTGCGCACTTTGTCCGTACCGCGGTTACGCACCACCAGGTAACGCGCCGACTCCGGCAGCCAAAGCAGCAAAACGACGGCGAGGATCAGCGGCAGAACTCCGCCGATCAGCAGCAGGCTGTGCCAGCCAAAGGCCGGAATGAGCTTGGCCGAGATAAATCCGCCGCCGGCCATGCCGAGGTTGAAACCGCAGAACATGCTGGTCACCAACAGGGACTTCTTGCGCTCCGGGGTGTATTCCGACAGCAGGGTCGTGGCATTCGGCATGCCTGCGCCCAACCCCAGGCCGGTCAGGAAGCGCAATACCAGCAACTGATCGACATTGCTGCTGTAGGCCGAGGCCAGGCTGAAGGCGCCGAATAGAAGCACCGCCCCGACCAGTACGACTTTTCGCCCGAAGCGGTCAGCCAAAGGACCGGAGCCCAGTGCACCGAAGACCATGCCGATCAAGGCTGCGCTCATTACCGGGCCAAGGCTGGCACGATCGATCCCCCAATCCTGAGACAGCGCCGGCGCGATGAAGCCCATGGCCGCGGTATCGAGGCCGTCGAGAAAGACAATCAGAAAACACAGGATCACCACCCGCCACTGGTAGCGCGAAATGGGTTGAGCGTTGATGAAGGACTGCACGTCGAGGCAGTTACCTACAGCAGACTGAGGCTGGTTCATTATTTTTATTCCGTGGATCACAGTCGAAAAGGGGCCAGCCGGGGCTGACGCAGTCGCGACAGTAATGATCCACAGGAAACAGCGTCAATTCGCTGAACGCGACTCTGTGCGTTTATCGAACAGCTTAGGAGAACAACTGGGTACTCAGGTCGCGACTGGCACTCAGCAGGCCGGGCAGAAAACGCTGTTCCAGTTCATTGCGGCTGACTCGCCCGGCGTGGGTGCTGACATTGAGGGCCGCGACCACCTGGCCAGAGGCGTCATACACCGGGACGGCAATCGAACGCAGCCCTTGCTCGAGCTCCTGGTCGACGATGCACCAGCCTTGCTGCCGCACCTCTTGCAGGCATTCGAGCAGTGCCTCGGGGGTGTGAATCGTACGGCTGGTCTTGGCCTGCAATTCAGCGTGATCGAGGTATTCGCCCAGCGAAGTGTCATCCAGCGCGGCCAGCAGAATCCGCCCCATCGACGTGCAATAGGCCGGCAAGCGCCCGCCCACCGACAGGTCCACCGAAATCAGGCGTTGGGTGGTCGCAGAGCGGGCGATGTACAGAATGTCATCACCTTCCAGCGTGGCCATGTTGCAGGCCTCGTGCAGTTGCTCGCTCATGCGGTCCAGGTAAGGCTGGGCGGAAACCGCCAGCGGCGTCGATGACACATAGGCATGGCCGAGGGTCAGCACTTTGGGCAGCAACGAATAGGTGCGGCCGTCGGTGGTGGCGTAGCCGAGTTTGATCAAGGTGTGTAGGCAACGTCGCACGGCGGCGCGGGGAATTTCCGTGCGGTGACTGATCTGGGCGATGGTCAGGTGCCGTTTGCGCTCCTGAAACGCTTGCACCACGGCCAGGCCACGGGCAAGGGACGTCATGAAGTCCGGGTCGCCGGTCAGCGCCTGGATCCGTTTGGCCGGTGAGGCAACGATGGGGGGAGCCACTGAAGCGAAGGAATTGCGCATTTGATCGTTCATACAAGGTCCTTTTACCCACTCGGATCAGCGACTATTACAAAGGGCTACCGCCTGGCACTCAAGCCCGGCCCGCCATCTCCGGGCGATTATCGAACGCTCGACCGATAATCGCAATCCACCCTGTCAATCACCCGATCCGCTGATACCCGGTTTTCCGCTGACTCACGAACCGCTGTTTACATCGACTTGACACAGGACTTAATGAAGCAATCCAAATACCGAAACTTGTTCGGCTTAACGGCGTCAGAAAGGCATCTCGGCGATGTGGTATCAGTCGACGTTCCAGTTAATCGCAAGTTTTGAGCAACAAAACGGTCACACACCAAGATTCACTTTTAACTCTTTGGAGATAGTGTTCTTCAAATCGGCCGCTATAATACAATTCAGTAGCACTTCGGTTTTTTACTTGCCGAACCCGCTGCCCGGCAATGCGATGTTCCATCGCCGTTGCCCGTAGCAAGCGCCAGATACGCATTGCACAGCCTTGCCATTGCGCTTGCTGAAACAGGAGACTGAAGCTACGTCAGCTATTTATCTCTGGTGTCGTAGCCGCCTGTGACATGGAAGTATTGATCACGCCGTTGCCAAAACGATGCCTTGAGGGGCATTGCCCATTCGATGAACGTGATCAGTCGATTTGATACAGCGCGTTTTCACCAGAATTTATCCAAACTCAATCAGGTAGCACTGTGACGAAAGACGAACTGCGCGCGGAACTAGAGCGCCAGGAACAACGTTACAAGGAAGTTTACGGCGGAGAAGTCACCACTTACGCCGCTCAACCCGAACCGGAACGCAAACCCTGGCGTAAACGCGCCACCGTTCAGGATCAGGTTTTCCAGCAAGAACTTCAAAAAATGGAAAAGGAACTCAAAGCCGAAGAGCCGTGACTGCTTTGGCCTGATCCTTACAAGGGCCTGCCTCTGCACCTGTTAAAAGCGGGATGTATTGATGTTGCCTTTCGCGCCCGCTACAAGCGGGCAGCGGCCATCACCATCGTAGAATCAGGCGGATTTCTGATATCTGACCTATTTCTCAGATTTTTCGTACAACCATTCAAGCCCCTCTTCCCGGGTCGTGAAGGTTTTGTTACGGCGTATTTTTTCAACGAAATCAACCACTTAAAAAACACAGCAAAACCCTGGGGTTTTAGGTGCTGCGGCAAAAAAATTCGTTGAAGAATGTTACCGATGAGCAGCTAGTGCATTGATTAGCAGTCTTTTCTGGCATAATCGCGCCCCCTTATGACCGGGTCAGAAAACCTTCATGATCGATTTATTCAGCGGACTGGATGCTTGGGTGCTTGTGAGCCTCTTGCTCGCCCTGGCCTTTGTCCTCGCCTTCGAGTTCATCAACGGCTTTCATGACACCGCTAACGCGGTGGCCACCGTTATCTACACCAAAGCCATGCCGCCTCACCTGGCGGTGTTTTTCTCCGGTGTGTTCAACTTCCTCGGCGTGCTGCTGGGCGGGGTCGGCGTGGCGTATGCCATCGTCCACCTGCTGCCGGTAGAACTGCTGATCAATGTGAACACCGGCCATGGCCTGGCGATGGTGTTCTCGTTGCTCGCCGCAGCCATCACCTGGAACCTGGGCACCTGGTACTTCGGTATCCCCGCCTCCAGCTCCCACACGCTGATCGGTTCGATCCTCGGCGTGGGCCTGGCCAACGCCCTGATCAACGAAATTCCGTTGGCCGACGGGGTGAACTGGCAAAAGGCGATCGATATCGGCATGTCGCTGGTGTTCTCGCCAATGGCCGGCTTCCTGATCGCCGCGCTGATCCTGATCGGTCTTAAATGGTGGCGTCCGCTGTCGAAGATGCACAAGACGCCGGAACAGCGCCGCAAGATCGACGACAAAAAACACCCGCCGTTCTGGAATCGCCTGGTACTGGTGATCTCGGCCATGGCCGTGAGCTTCGTACACGGTTCCAACGATGGCCAGAAAGGTATCGGCCTGATCATGCTGGTCCTGATCGGTATCGTGCCGGCGCAGTTCGTCCTCGACCTGAACAGCACGACCTATCAGATCGAGCGGACTCGCGACGCGACCCTGCACCTGAGCCAGTTCTACCAGCGCAATTCCGAAACCCTGGGCGAGTTCCTGGCCCTGGGCAAGAGCCTGGACGGCGACCTGCCGGAGAAATTCCGTTGCAACCCGCAACAGACCGAACCGACCATTACCGCCCTGCTCGACACCCTCAAGGGTGTAGCCGACTACCATTCGCTGTCGGCGGAAAGCCGCATCGAAGTACGTCGTTACCTGCTCTGCCTGGACGACACCGCGAAGAAAGTCAGCAAGTTGCCAACTCTCGGGGCGCGTGAAAAGGCTGACCTGGACAAGCTGCGCAAAGACCTGACCACTACTACCGAATACGCCCCGTTCTGGGTGATTCTGGCGGTAGCACTGGCCTTGGGCCTGGGCACCATGGTCGGTTGGAAACGCGTGGTACTGACCATTGGCGAAAAGATCGGCAAGCAAGGCATGACTTACTCCCAGGGCATGTCGGCGCAGATCACCACCGCCAGCCTGATCGGCATGGCGAACATCTTCAGCCTGCCGGTTTCCACCACCCACGTGCTGTCCTCCGGCGTAGCGGGCACCATGGTCGCCAACAAAAGCGGCCTGCAAGGCGGCACCGTCAGAACCATCCTGCTGGCCTGGGTGTTGACCCTGCCAGCCACCGTGGCCCTGTCGGCCGGGTTGTTCTGGCTGGCCTCGAAGGCACTGGGTAGCTGATACAGCCGCATCGAAAAAGGCGCGCTCCGCAAGGACCGCGCCTTTTTTATATCCGCCAATCACAAAAAATCACTGTAGGAGCGAGCTCTGCTCGCGATGGACGCCAACGATGACGCGGGCTGCCTGAATGTACGCGTTGTTCTTGCAGTCATCCCGAGCAGAGCTCGCTCCTACAGGGTTACGTGTTTACCGATAGTTTTTCGCAGGCAAAAAAAAGGGCAACCGAAGTTGCCCAAAATGCCTTGCGTGCTCATTACATCCAGAAAGACCTGCGGTTACTTCCGCTTATGCGAATCCTTCCAGATAAAAAATCCGAATCCTGCAAAAAAAAACCAACATGAGGCTGACAGTCAGCACCCCGGCGATCACCACGTTGTCGAAAAACATGACGCGTCTCCTGAACTTGCCCTGTTGCGATGGGGCTAAGTTAACCAAACGGGCAGGACAGAATATTGACCGGGATCAATGTCGCCCGAGACCGGGCAAGAGGAAGGGAAAAGTTTGACCCGCATCAATGAATGCGGGGTGGGGATCAGCGTTTTTTCGGTTTGTTTTTCGGCTTTTTTTTGGCCTTGCCCAATGGCATGGCTTGCTCGAACGCCTGGCGAACTTCATTGAGCCGCTTGTCATTGAGGTCATGAACACGCTTGGCGCGTTCAGCATTGAGGTCAATCAGTTTGTCGTCTTGGCTCATGGCGGTCAGTGCATCGCTTGAAATGAGTTTCAGCCGCCGTAGCGTTCGGCAACCCTGCCGCCAATAATGCGGCCTGACGGCCGCGCTGACCAGCCTGCACTCAAATCTCGATATCGACCCACAGTCCCTGCCGCGGCTGATCTTCCATCAGCGGTGCGACCGGTACGGTGTTGTCGGCATTGAGTTCATCGCCGGGAATCGCCAGGTGAGCCTCGGGGTCATTATCGGCTTCACGACGGCGCCGCTCCTGCTCCTGCTCCTGCCTGCGGCGCTGCTCCTCGCGCAGCACTGCCCCGTCCTCTTCAGGATTGCGCTTTTGCAGGTCAATGGTGCTTTCACTGGAGCTTTCCTGCACCGACACCACCGGTGGAATATCCGGACGCTGGCGGATCGGGTCGGTTTGTGAAGTGATCGGCACGGCACTCAGGGGGAGCATCGGTGGCAGCATGATTTTCGGTCTCCTGTCAGCAGGCTGTCGGCTGCGGGGATGGCGACTTGAGCCATCGGTCGCAAACTGTGACCCAATTGGCACTCATTAGTGCACCGAGCGGCGCGTCATGCATACGTGGGCTAACGTAAGACTGTGAGTTTTTCTGAGAGTCCTTTGGCCCTGAAGCCCTCATTCCGTTAAGATAGCCCGCTTTTTCAGGTGGGAGTCAGGCAGCATGGCGCAGCAGTATCAACCGGGGCAACGCTGGATCAGTGACAGCGAAGCCGAGCTGGGATTAGGCACCGTTCTGGCACAGGACGGCCGCTTGTTGACCGTGCTCTACCCGGCCACTGGCGACACTCGCCAGTACGCGCTACGGAATGCGCCTCTTACCCGCGTGCGCTTTTCGCCGGGTGACACCATCACTCACTTCGAAGGCTGGAAACTGACCGTCCGCGAAGTCGACGACATTGATGGCCTGCTGGTTTACCACGGCCTCAACGGGCAGAGCGAAGTGGTCACCCTGCCGGAAACCCAACTGTCGAACTTCATCCAGTTCCGTCTGGCCAGTGACCGTCTGTTCGCCGGCCAGATCGACCCGTTGGCCTGGTTCTCCCTGCGTTATCACACCCTGGAACATACCAGCCGCCAGTTGCAGTCCTCCCTTTGGGGCTTGGGCGGCGTGCGTGCGCAACCGATCGCGCACCAGTTGCACATTGCCCGCGAAGTCGCCGACCGAATCGCGCCACGGGTTCTGCTGGCCGACGAAGTGGGCCTGGGCAAAACCATCGAAGCCGGCCTGGTGATCCATCGCCAATTGCTCTCGGGCCGCGCCAGCCGTGTGCTGATCCTGGTTCCGGAGAACCTGCAGCACCAGTGGCTGGTAGAGATGCGCCGTCGCTTCAACCTGCAGGTTGCACTGTTCGACGAAGAGCGCTTCATCGAAAGCGATGCCAGCAACCCGTTCGAAGACACCCAACTCGCGCTGGTCGCCCTTGAGTGGCTGGTGGACGACGAGAAAGCCCAGGACGCGCTGTTCGCGGCAGGCTGGGACTTGCTGGTGGTCGACGAGGCTCACCACCTGGTGTGGCACGAAGATCAGGTCAGCCCTGAATACTCGCTGGTCGAGCAACTCGCCGAAACCATTCCTGGCGTGCTGCTGTTGACCGCCACCCCGGAACAACTGGGCCAGGACAGTCACTTCGCTCGTCTGCGCCTGCTCGACCCGAACCGTTTCCACGACCTGCAAGCCTTCCGCGCCGAAAGCGAAAACTATCGCCCGGTGGCTGAAGCCGTTCAGGAGTTGCTGGACAAGGGGCGTCTTTCGCCGCAAGCACACGAGACCATCCACGGTTTCCTCGGCAACGAAGGCGAAGCCCTGTTGGCCGCCGTCAACGATGGCGACACCGAAGCCAGCGCCCGCCTCGTGCGCGAATTGCTCGACCGTCACGGCACCGGCCGCGTGCTGTTCCGTAACACCCGCGCCGCCGTGCAGGGTTTCCCGGAGCGCAAGCTGCACCCGTACCCGCTGCCATGCCCGGACGAATACCTCGAACTACCGTTGGGCGATCACGCCGAGCTGTACCCGGAAGTCAGCTTCCAGGCCCAACCGGATGCCAGCGAAGAAGAACGCTGGTGGAAATTCGACCCGCGTGTCGAATGGCTGATCGATCAGCTGAAGATGCTCAAGCGCACCAAAGTGCTGGTGATCTGCGCGCACGCCGAAACCGCCATGGACCTGGAAGACGCCCTGCGCGTGCGTTCCGGCATCCCGGCCACGGTGTTCCACGAAGGCATGAACATCCTCGAGCGTGACCGCGCCGCCGCCTACTTCGCCGACGAAGAGTTTGGCGCGCAAGTGCTGATCTGTTCGGAAATCGGCAGTGAAGGCCGCAACTTCCAGTTCTCCCATCACCTGGTGCTGTTCGACCTGCCGTCCCACCCGGACCTGCTGGAACAACGTATCGGTCGACTGGACCGGATCGGCCAGAAACACGTCATCGAACTGCATGTGCCGTACCTGGAAACCAGCCCGCAAGAACGTCTGTTCCAGTGGTACCACGAAGCTCTGAACGCCTTCCTCAACACCTGCCCGACCGGCAACGCCTTGCAGCACCAGTACGGCCCGCGCCTGCTGCCGCTGCTCGAAGAAGCAGACGATGTCGAATGGCAAGCGCTGATCGACGAAGCCCGCACCGAGCGTGAGCGCCTGGAAGCCGAGTTGCACACCGGCCGCGACCGTTTGCTGGAGCTGAACTCCGGTGGCGCGGGCGAAGGCGATGCACTGGTGGAAGATATCCTTGAGCAGGACGATCAATTCGCGCTGCCGATCTACATGGAAACACTGTTTGACGCCTTTGGCATCGACAGCGAAGACCATTCGGAAAACGCACTGATCCTCAAGCCGAGCGAAAAAATGCTCGACGCCAGCTTCCCGCTGGGCGACGACGAAGGCGTGACCATCACTTACGACCGTAACCAGGCGCTGTCTCGCGAAGACATGCAGTTCATCACCTGGGAGCACCCGATGGTTCAGGGCGGCATGGATCTGGTGCTGTCCGGCTCCATGGGCAACACCGCCGTGGCACTGATCAAGAACAAGGCACTCAAGCCGGGCACCGTGTTGCTGGAACTGTTGTATGTCAGCGAAGTGGTCGCCCCGCGCTCGCTGCAACTGGGCCGCTACCTGCCGCCGGCCGCCCTGCGCTGCCTGCTCGATCCCAATGGCAACGACCTGTCGGCCCGCGTCTCGTTCGAAACCCTGAACGATCAACTCGAAAGCGTGCCGCGTGCCAGCGCCAACAAGTTCATCCAGGCCCAGCGCGACCAGCTGACGCCACGGATAAATGCCGGCGAAGCGAAGATCCTGCCTCGCCACACCGAGCGTGTCGCCGAGGCGCAGCGTCGCCTGGCCGCCGATACCGAAGAAGAACTGGCGCGCCTGACCGCGTTGCAAGCAGTCAACCCGACCGTGCGCGACAGCGAACTGGTTGCCCTGCGCAAACAACGCGAGCAAGGCCTGGCCATGCTCGACAAGGCTGCGCTGCGACTGGAAGCGATTCGGGTGTTGGTGGCGGGTTAAGTCCCCTACTCCACCTTGCTGAAAAAAAGGCCCGCAGTGATGCGGGCCTTTTTATTCATTTGAACTTTGTAGCGCTGGTGATGGCCTCTTCGCGGGCAAGCCCGCTCCCACAGTGTCCGCGTCGTACACAGAATCTGTGAACACCACAGAACCTATGGGAGCGGGCTTGCTCCGGGCGGCGTTCCGACGAAAGCGATCAGGCAGTCACCACTGAACCTTCAGGCTCAACCACCGCCACCAACCCCGCCTTCATCCGCTTGGCATCGCGCACAAAACACCGCGAAGCCATGAACAGAAACACCACGGTGAAAAACAGCGCCACCGGAATCAGGTACATCGCATCGTGCAGGCCGACCGCCTTGAAGGCTTCGGTCATCTGCGCGGCACCGTCCGCCAGCATCGCCGAGTGGGCAAAGTGATCTGACAAGGCGCCGACCACCACCGGCCCCAAGCCACCGCCCAACAGGTACAACCCGGCAAAGAACAACGCCATTGCCGTCGCCCGCAAACGCGGCTCCACCACATCCTGTATCGCCGTGTACACGCAGGTGTAGAAGTTGTAGGCGAACAGCCAGCCGACGCTGAATACGGCGACAAACACCCCAATCTCGATGCGCCCGGAATGCAGCGCCCACGCGGTGCAGACCGTCGAAATCATCAGGCTGAACGCCGCAAACAACAGCCGCCCATTGGCAATCCGCTGGTGAATCTTGTCTGCGATCCAGCCACCGAGGGTCAGGCCGAACAACCCGGTCACGCCGACAATGACTCCGGTGGCGACCGCGGCCTCCTGCAACGGCATGAGGAAATACCGTTGCAGCATCGGCACCAGAAACGAGTTGCAGGCATAGGTGGCGAAGTTGAAACACAGGCCGGCCATCACCAGCCACAGGAATGTCGGCACAGCCAATACCCGACGGATCGGCCGATCGATCTTTTCCTGCGATACCTGAACACTCTCGGCGGCGCCGCGTTTCGGTTCCTTGATGAAAAACATGAAGATCGCGAGGATCAGCCCGGGCACCGCCGCGATAAAGAACGGCGCGCGCCAGCTATCGAACGCCTTGACCATTGCGCCGATGGTGAAGAACGCCAGCAACAGCCCCAACGGCAACCCGAGCATGAAGATGCCCATGGCCCGCGCCCGGCGGTGCGCCGGAAACAAGTCGCCGATCAGTGAGTTGGCGGCTGGCGCGTAACTGGCCTCGCCGATGCCGATGCCCATGCGCACGATCAGGAAGCTCCAGAAGCTGCCCACCATACCGTTGACGGCGGTCAACCCGCTCCACACCGCCAGCCCCCAGCCCATCAGCTTGCTGCGCGAACCGGTATCGGCCATGCGCCCCAACGGCAAGCCGGCAATGGCGTAGACGATGGTGAAAGCCGTACCGATGATCCCCAACTGGAAATCACTGAGGTGCCATTCCATGCGAATGGGCTCGATGATGATGGCCGGGATGGTACGGTCGAAAAAATTGAACAGGTTGGCCAGGAACAACAGGAACAGGATGCGCCAGGCATTGGCCGCTTGGGTCGAGTTCTGCATGGGTCCGTCTCTTTTATTGTTTTTGGGGCGTCACTGCCCCCGGACTTTGCAATCTAGACAGGCCGGCCACACCTGTCTTTCATTATTCGCCAGGCTGATACCAACCCATGGCGCACAACCTGTGGGAGCGGGCTTGCTCGCGAAGGCGGCTTCACATTCAACGAAGATGCTGACTGACCCGCTGCATTCGCGAGCAAGCCCGCTCCCACAGGGGTGAAGCTTTCGCAGGATGGGTATTTCGCAGTCCGTCCGCTCGTTGAAAAATACCTTTCCACCCCCCTTCCCAAGCCGTTGGCGAAGCCTAGAATAGCGGCCTTGCTCCCCCCTGTGTCTCCACTCCTCCTTACGATAATCGCCCATGTCCGAAGCCAGTCCGTGTCTGAATTGCGGTGCCTGCTGTTCTCATTTTCGCGTGTCATTTTTCTGGGGTGAATGCGCTTCTGCCGGGGGGACGGTACCCGATGAGCTCGTCGAGCAGATCAGCCCCAGCCGGGTCGCGATGATCGGCACCGGCTGTAAACCCGTGCGCTGCACAAGCCTTGTGGGCGACGTGGGCAGTACGGTGCAGTGCTCGATTTACGAAAAACGCTCCAGCACCTGCCGGGAGTTCGACGCCTCATGGGTCGATGGCCTGGTCAATCCCGATTGCGACGCGGCCCGTGCCGCATTCGGCTTGCCGGCCCTGCAACCCGCGTTCGAGACGCCTCAGAAGCAAATCGCCTGAGTATTAGCACCAATCGCTATTAGGTTAATATCAAAATCATTGGTGCCAATGTGCCACTATCGCTTGCACTCTATACATGCCCTCTATACTCCAAGGCATTCGCCGGCGCTCCTTGCGCCGGCCTGAGGGATAACGATGGGGCATGCTATGGAGTGGCTTGGTTTGCATTTCATTACCGAGCTACCAGAGAGTGGGCAGGTCATACTCAATTGCGCACATGACCCTTTTCTGGTGCTACTGGCTTATCTGGTCGCCTGTGTCGGTTGTTTCGCGACACTGGACATGGCCGAACGGGTTGCTCACGCTGAAAAATCCGCCTCCAAAACACGATGGCGCTGGGTGGGCAGCGGATGCCTGGCCGGCGGCATCTGGGCCATGCATTTTGTCGGGATGCTGGCATTCCAGGCGCCTATCGGCCTTTACTACCAACTGCCTGTCACGGTGTTCTCGCTAACCATCGCGCTGCTCGCCGCGTGGCTGGCAATGCATACCCTCAGCCTCCCTGATTTGAATTTGCAACAGTGCCTCAAGGCATCGATCGGGATTGGCCTGGGTATCGCGACCATGCATTACGTGGGCATGACGGCCATGCACTCCAGTGCCTCGGTCTATTACCATCCGGGTCTGTTTGCCCTTTCCATCGCGCTCGCGATCGGTGCCGCGCTGGCAGCCTTGTTGCTGGCATGGTATCTGCGCAATGGCGCCGGCTTGCTGCATCAGCTCTTCAAATGCTGCGCCAGCCTGCTGCTCGGGGCGGGCATCCTCAGTATGCACCTCACTGCCATGGCCGCCTTCAACCTGGTACTGCCCAACGGCAGCCTGCCAGCGCAATCCGGCGAACAAAGCCATCTGCAACTGGCGCTGACCGTGACGGTCATGACCCTGCTGATCATCGGCAGCAGCATCAGTGCGGCACTGGCGGACAAGAAACTGCAACACAAGGACCACGACCTGCAACGGGTCAACTCCCTGCTCAGCCAGCTGGACCAGGCCCGCATGTCGCTGCAGCAGGTGGCGCACTACGACCCGCTGACCAACTTGATCAATCGCCGCGGGTTCAACCAGGCCTTCGCCGAAAAGCTCATCGAGAAAACCAATGAGACCGGGATGCTGGCGGTCCTGTTCCTGGACATCGATCATTTCAAGCGGATCAACGACAGTCTTGGCCACGATGCCGGTGACGAACTGCTCAAAGTGCTTGCCGGGCACATCAAGAGCTCGATTCGCAGTCACGAGGATGTGGTCGCACGCTTCGGTGGCGACGAATTCTGCCTGCTCATTGACCTGCATGACCGTGACGAAGCGCGGCAGTTGGCCCAACGCATCATGCTGAAAATGAAGGAACCCATCGAGCTGGCCGGCCGGCGCATGGTCATGACCACCAGCATCGGCATCAGCATGTTTCCGGAAGACGGCAAGACATGTGAGGAACTGCTGAAGAACGCCGACCTGGCGCTGTATCAGTCCAAGGGCAGCGGCCGCAACAGCCTGAATTTTTTCAGCGCCAACCTGAAAACCCGCGCCACGCTGGAGCTGCAACTGGAAGAAGAGTTGCGCCACGCCCTGCGTGAAGACACCGGCCTGATGCTCTATTACCAACCGATCTATGACCTCAAGACGGGTCAGGTCAGCAAGCTCGAAGCCTTGATCCGCTGGCAACACCCGGTCCACGGTTTACTCGTACCGGATCGTTTTATCGCCATCGCCGAGGCCAACGGACTGATCGCCGAGCTGGACAACTGGGTGCTGCGCAAGGCCTGCGAGGATCTGGGCAAGTTGTCGCGCCAGGGCTGTGAAGAGCTCAAGATCGCCGTGAATTGCTCGCCCCTGAACCTGGCGCGCGAAGAACTGGCCGATGAAATCGAGTACGCATTGCGGGCCACCGGTGTGGAACCCCACCGCCTGGAACTGGAGGTCACGGAAAACGCCTTGATGGGCAATATCGCCAATACCCTGGTGCTGCTGCGGCAGATACGCGCCCTTGGCGTGTCGCTGTCGATCGATGACTTCGGCACCGGCTATTCATCCCTGGCCTACCTCAAGCGCCTGCC
Organism: Pseudomonas sp. Pseusp16; assembly: GCF_047324915.1. Taxonomy (NCBI): domain Bacteria; kingdom Pseudomonadati; phylum Pseudomonadota; class Gammaproteobacteria; order Pseudomonadales; family Pseudomonadaceae; genus Pseudomonas; species Pseudomonas sp. Pseusp16. The sequence continues at coordinate 3,734,864 of NZ_CP168522.1, forward strand.
CCTCAACACGCTGAAAATCGACCGCTCGTTCATCCAGGACATCCCCAAGGCCACCCAGGACATGGAAATTGTCCAGGCGATTATCGTCATGGCCCATACCCTGCACCTGCAAGTGGTTACCGAAGGGGTCGAAACCTTCGAGCAATACCAGTTCCTGGAAAACCATGGCTGTGACTTCGTCCAGGGATATTTGCTCAGTCGGCCGGTGCCACTGGCCGAGCTGCATCCGGTGCTGAACGAAATCAACCAGCGCAAACACGCCTATACCGTCACGACGCTGAGTCTGGCTCACGGTACATCTGCACTAACGTAGACGGGTCTTTTTCAAGGAAACCCTGACTTCCATGCAGGCGCATCAACTGCGCGGCCAGACCGCTTATCGGTGTAGCCGAGCCTTGCTCACGGGAAAACTTCACCGCTGTGTCCAGATCCTTGAGCAACGTGCGCACGTGCCACTTGACCGGTTCGAAACGGTTTCCAGCCATCTGCGGGGCCAGGATCTGCAACGGTTTCGAATCGGCAAAGCCGCCGGCCAGCGCTTCGGCGATCAGGCTTGCATCCACCCCGGAACGTTCGGCCAGCGCGACCACTTCGGCAATCACCAATGCATTGCAGGCGACGATCATCTGATTGCACGCCTTGGTCACCTGCCCTGCCCCGACGCCGCCCATGTGCGTCACCCGCTGCCCCAGGTTCAGCAGAACAGGACGAACCCGTTCCAGATCCCGTGACTCGCCACCCACCATGATCGCCAGGCTTCCAGCCTCGGCACCGACCACGCCACCGGACACCGGCGAGTCGAGCCAGCCCATGCCGGTTCTACTGGCGAGCTCCGCGGCCATTTCCCGCGTGGCATTGGGTTCCAGACTGGAAAAATCCACCAGCAACCGGCCTTTTCCTGCCCCCTCGACAATGCCTGCCGGACCAAACACTACCTCGCGTACGACCGACGTATCCGCCAGGCACAACATCACCACGTCGGCGTGCTGGCACAGTTCGGCCGGGCTGGCGACCTGGCGTGCGCCTGCCTCCACCAGCGGCCTGCACTTGTCCGGATTGCGATTCCATACCGCCAGCGGATAGCCCGCGGCCAGCAGGCGCCGGCACATCGGCAGCCCCATCAGGCCGATCCCGGCAAACCCCAGCGAAGGTAGCGTTGACATCATTTAGCCTCCTTTTGATTAAAGATCGCCAAATATTGGCCGATCCATCATGACTTAGGAAAGGATTCACTCCGAGTGACGCTCAGGCTAAAGACCAAGGCATGGTCCAAGTACGCGCTGAAAAAAGACGCGATTCTATTCCGTGACGGTTCGACGACAGTGAGTCGGCCAACCAATCAGCCCAGGTAGATGGCGAACAATGACTTCTAAAAACACCCCGGCCACTGCGGTAACCGATCTGACGTTGAGCCCCGCGGCCAACAGCCCGTCATCACCGAAGCCATTGATTCAATCCCGCCCGTTGGCGACCCAGCAATACCTGTACTTCACCGAAACCAACACCGACCGCATCCTCGATAACCTCGACGGCCTGCGCGACATGGTGTTCCCGCGCGCGCCGCATCTGGAAGGCGACAGCGAACAGCACAACGACCAGGAATTCCCGTCGGTGTGCCTGATCGGCCTGGGCCGCTGCGGCTCGAACATTGCGCTGGACGTGGCGGAGCTGGTGTACAACGCCCGCAAGTTCTACCTCAACGAATTCAACAACGAAGATCGCCTGTCGCCGGACAAGCGATTTGCCGAAAAGGGCTACAGCCCGGCCCAGTGGATCCGCAACAACCTGCGCCTGGGCCAGAACAAAAACACCAAGCCGGTGTTTCTGGTCGAGCCGCTGGTGATGCTCGGCGACCTGGACAAGGACATCGCCGGACGCATCCGTTTCTCGCGCAAGGGCGAAAAAAGCGGTTTCCTGCGTGACTACAGCAAGATGAAAATCATGGACTTGTCGGAAGTCCACGCCGGCGGCGCCGGTAACGCGCCGATCCTCGGCCAGTACCTGGCCAAGATCATCCTGAACAAGGACACCCAGCGTTTCTCCAGCCCTGACTGGAAAATGATTCACTCGTACCTGATCGACAGCTGCGGTATCAAGGCCAACCAGTCGCGCCTGTACTTCTCGATCTTCAGTGCCGGCGGCGGTACCGGCTCGGGCATGGCCTCGGAATTCGGCCTGGCCCAGCAACACTCGTACATGAACAAGACGTTCGACACCAAACCGATGGACGAGCACGACAGCAAGAGCGGCCACTCCTTCGTCTTCGAACCGATCTTCACCAGTGGCATCTGTGTACTGCCGAACATTTCCGATCACCGCAGTGAAATGTCCGAGGCGCTGCACATCAACGCCGGTCGCCTGCTGTGCAAGTACCTGTCGGAAGAGTGGGACTTCTCCTACAACTTCGCCAACGAAGACAGCAGCGAAGCCAGCGTCATGGGCCGCATCCGCCCGTGGAACGCGATGATGCTGATTTCCAACGACATCATGCGTTACGCCGAAGAGAACGATGACGGCAATATCCAGAACATTGATGTCAATGCCATGGAAAAGCACGCCAACCAATACATCTCGCAGCAGATCTTCAACATTCTGACGGCCCAGGCGGTAACCACCGACTACGACCAGAACTATTTCCGTCGTGCCGGCATCGACATCGGCGAAACCATCCGCCTGGACGCCAACGACCTGTTCATGAGCCTGGCCGGCCCGGTGGCGATTGCCTATGCCGAGTCCGTGGTGCCGGAAACCCCGCCGCCGAGCAGCGACAAATTCAAGGTGTTCGAGAAAGAGCCGCAGCGCCTGAACATCGATGACCTGTTCTTCCGTTCGATCGACTTGCCGCACTTCAACAAGGTCACCCAGGCCATCGAAGGCATCAGCCTGTTGCCGATCGAGTCCAAGCGCTATCGCGCGTCGCTGGAGCAGTACAAGAACTCGGGTTATGACGCGGCGGCCCTGCATGACCTGCATTTCTTCAAGAATTGCTCGTCGGTGGTGTCGATCGTTTCCCTGCCGAAGGACTACAAGCTGTCCTACATGGACCTGAACCGGTTGAAGACTCACCTCAACAGCCTGTTCCCCAACACCACGCTCAAGCGCTACGCGCTGGTGATCGGTGCATCGGCCAACCTGTCGCTGACCACCCTGATCGCCAAGAGCCCGTGCCTGTCGGACGACTTCCTGACGCTGATCGTGGCCTTCATCAAGCGCTGCTTTGCGAAGTCTGCCTACCGTTTCGACGAAACCCTGGACAACTCGATCCTGGACTTCATCGTCCAGGAAGAATTCGACGAAGGCCGCATCGACGACTTGCTCAACGAATTCGAGAACCCGGCAAAGATCCTCGATACTAACTGGTACGCGATCAAGCCGATGTACGAGAAGAAGTACCGCGAACTGATCAACGACAAGGAAAAATTCGTCTCGATCAACGACATCCGCCTGTCGCGCGACTGTGTGAAGAAAGCGATCAAGTACCTGCGCGAGATCTACCGTCACCGCATCGGCAAGACCAAGGTCATTTCGTTGAACAACCATACGGGCAAGACGGCTTACTAAGCGTCGCCCCCATTCGCGAGCAAGCCCGCTCCCACATTCGACTGCATTCCTTCTGGAGGAACACGGTTAAATGTGGGAGCGGGCTTGCTCCGGGCGGCGTTCCGACGAAGGCGACCTCAAAGTCACCGCAATTCAACGTCCAGAAACAATTGAGCAGCCGTTCAGTTGCCCTCTCAACTGTTCCCGTTACGTTTACGTCACCGTGAGGCTGTGGCCTTTCTCTACGGCAACGTGCCATCACGCTACTCGGCTACACACTTTTCCCTCTGAAAGCAGTGCACCATTCAGGTGCAGCTTATTAAGCCTGCGCCCTTTCCTGGACCAGAATCCACGGCGAAACAACCACGGCCCACAACTGCGGATCACGTTCAAAAAGATCCAGCGCCCGTGTTTCAGACAGCTTGGCGAGTTTGTCAGCAGCCAGCCAGGCAGCCACTTTCTCCCCTTCATCCTGGGCCACCGCCTCGGCGGCGGCGATCAAATCCAGGCCAGGATCGACCCACAATAGGGCACCCTTGGCAAAGAACGGCTCCAGCTCTTTCCAGGAAATAGATGCGGTTTCACCAAGCAGCTTGGCATAGAGGGTGCTAGGTTCTTGATTCATGGGACTGTCCGGAAAAGAAATCGACGCGAATGATAACGTCGGTTGTCTGGCAGAAAAACCCGGATGCAATTGAGTGACCGAAATGAAAAGCGCAGGAAAGCCAGGGAATGCACGGAATACGGCTATAAGCCTCTCAACACCCCCGCCGCAATTCTGTCTTTTTCTTTCAATAAAGCGACATCTGCAGGTTTTGTCCCCCGGCGCCGCCTTCCCAGGCCGACAATCGGCGCTCTACACTGTACCGGTACAGTTGCCGAGGGACTTTTCCGGGGAATGTCGCAGATATCTGACCCGGTTCTGCTGCTTTCGGCGCCAGGACTATAAAAACTACAACAGTAAGAGTGGAGCACTATGACTAAGGCTACTAAGCAGATTTCCAAACTGTTTGCCGCTATGGTTCTGGCCGGGGTTGCCAGCCATTCGTTCGCAGCTGACACCATCAAGATCGGCATCGCCGGCCCTAAAACCGGCCCGGTCACTCAGTACGGCGACATGCAGTTCATCGGCGCCAAGATGGCCATCGAGCAGATCAACGCCAAGGGCGGCGTCGACGGCAAGATGCTCGAAGCCAAGGAATACGACGACGCGTGCGACCCTAAACAAGCCGTGGCCGTCGCCAACAAAGTGGTCAACGATGGTGTGAAATTCGTTGTCGGTCACCTCTGCTCCAGCTCCACTCAACCGGCTTCGGACATCTACGAAGACGAAGGCGTGATCATGATCACCCCGGCTGCCACCAGCCCGGACATCACCGCACGTGGTTACAAAATGGTGTTCCGCACCATCGGCCTGGACAGCGCCCAGGGCCCTGCCGCCGGTAACTACATCGCCAACCACGTAAAACCGAAAATCGTTGCTGTGCTGCACGACAAACAGCAATACGGTGAAGGCATCGCCACTTCCGTGAAGAAAACCCTCGAAGGCAAAGGCGTCAAGGTTGCCGTGTTCGAAGGTCTCAACGCGGGTGACAAGGACTTCTCCTCGATCATTCAGAAGCTCAAGCAAGCCAACGTCGACTTCGTCTACTACGGCGGCTACCACCCGGAACTGGGCCTGATCCTGCGTCAATCCAAGGAAAAGGGCCTGAACGCCAAGTTCATGGGACCTGAAGGTGTGGGCAACGACTCCATCTCGCAAATCGCCCAGGACGCTTCCGAAGGCCTGTTGGTGACCCTGCCGAAATCTTTCGACCAAGACCCGTCCAACAAGGCGCTGGTTGAGGCGTTCGCCGCCAAGAAACAGGACCCGACCGGCCCGTTCGTGTTCCCGGCCTACTCGGCCGTCGAAGTGATCGCCGAAGGTATCAAGACCGCCAAGAGCGAAGACACTGCCAAGGTGGCTGAAGCCATTCACAAAGGCACCTTCAAGACTCCGACCGGCGACCTGTCGTTCGACGACAAGGGCGACCTGAAGGACTTCAAGTTCGTGGTTTATCAGTGGCATTTCGGTAAACCAAAGACCGAAGTTTCGCCTCAGTAAACTGGCTCCATGAGTAATAGAGCCCACTGCGCAAGCAGTGGGCTTTGTTTTACGAGGTTAATAGGTCAGAGTCCCGCGATCCGGGAGCTGATTTACCTGAAAATCTTAAAACCGTCACCAGCGGTTCGCTGGCAAACGCTCGTGCGAAGGTGGCTACAGACCACACAGCCCGGGCCGGAACATGACTCCACCAGTGAAATGCGTATCAGGTTTTTAGGAGCGTTGTAATGCCTGAGATCTATCACTTCTTCCAACAGCTGGTTAATGGGCTGACCATTGGCAGCACCTATGCCCTGATTGCCATTGGCTACACAATGGTTTACGGCATTATTGGAATGATCAACTTCGCCCATGGCGAGGTCTACATGATCGGTTCCTACGTGGCCTTCATCGTCCTTGCCGGACTGGCCATGCTGGGTATCCATTCTCTGCCACTGTTGATGACCGCCGCATTCCTGGCGACCATCGTTGTAACCAGTGCCTACGGCTACAGCATCGAACGGATCGCCTACCGCCCTCTGCGGGGCAGTAACCGTCTGATCCCGCTGATCTCGGCCATCGGCATGTCGATCTTCCTGCAAAACTCCGTACTGCTCTCGCAGGACTCCAAGGACAAATCGATCCCCAACCTGATTCCGGGCAGCTTCAGTTTCGGTCCGGGCGGCGCACAGGAAGTGCTGATCTCCTACATGCAGATCCTGGTGTTCGTGGTGACCCTGGTGGTGATGCTCTGCCTCACCCAGTTCATCTCGCGTTCACGCCTGGGACGCGCCTGCCGGGCCTGTGCCGAAGACATCAAGATGGCCAACCTGCTGGGCATCAACACCAACAACATCATCGCCCTGACCTTCGTCATCGGTGCCGCCCTGGCGGCCGTGGCGGCTGTACTGCTGAGCATGCAGTACGGCGTGATCAACCCCAACGCCGGATTCCTGGTGGGCCTCAAGGCCTTTACCGCGGCGGTACTGGGTGGCATCGGCAGCATTCCGGGCGCCATGCTCGGTGGGCTGGTGCTGGGGGTGGCGGAAGCATTCGGTGCCGATATATTCGGTGACCAGTACAAGGACGTGGTGGCTTTCGGCCTTCTGGTTCTGGTGTTGTTATTCCGGCCAACCGGCCTGTTGGGGCGTCCGGAGATTGAGAAAGTATGACTAGGAATCTTAAACAAGCGCTGTTCAGCGCCCTGCTGGTCTGGGCCGTGGCCTATCCGGTACTCGGTCTGAAACTGTCCATCGCCGGCATCAACCTCGAAGTACTGGGTGCCAGTACCTCCACGCTGTTCATCATCACCGCCAGCTCGGTGCTGATGTTCCTGCGGGTGCTGTTCGACAAGCAGTGGAGCACCATGATGAAGTCAGCGCCGAAAGGCTCGCTGGTTTCGCCGAAGGTCAGCCACTTCATGACCCTGCCCAGCACCCAACGCTGGATCATCATGGGGTTGATCGTGGTCGCTCTGGTGTGGCCGTTCTTCGGCTCGCGCGGTGCGGTGGATATCGCCACGCTGATTCTGATCTATGTACTGCTCGGTCTGGGCCTGAACATCGTGGTCGGTCTGGCGGGGTTGCTCGACCTGGGCTACGTCGGTTTCTACGCGGTGGGCGCCTACAGCTATGCGCTGCTGTCGCACTACTACGGCCTGAGCTTCTGGATCTGCCTGCCCATCGCCGGACTGATGGCTGCGACGTTCGGCTTCCTGCTGGGCTTCCCGGTACTTCGTCTGCGCGGTGACTACCTGGCGATCGTGACCCTGGGCTTCGGTGAGATTATCCGTCTGTTCCTGCGTAACCTGACGGACCTCACGGGCGGACCGAACGGCATCAGCAACATCCCCAAACCGTCGCTGTTCGGCCTGAGCTTCGATAGAACGGCCGCCGAAGGCATGCAGACCTTCCACGAGTACTTCGGCCTGACTTACAACCCGGTCAGCAAGGTGGTATTCCTCTACCTCGTTGCGTTGTTGCTGGCGCTGTTCGCGCTGTTCGTGATCAACCGCCTGCTGCGCATGCCAATCGGCCGTGCCTGGGAAGCTTTGCGCGAAGACGAAATCGCCTGCCGTGCCCTGGGCCTGAACCCGACCGTGATCAAGCTGTCGGCCTTCACCCTGGGTGCCTGCTTCGCCGGTTTCGCCGGTAGCTTCTTCGCCGCGCGTCAAGGGCTGGTCACGCCGGAGTCGTTCACCTTCATCGAGTCGGCCACCATCCTCGCCATCGTGGTGCTGGGCGGCATGGGCTCGCAGTTGGGCGTGGTCCTCGCAGCTGTCGTGATGATCCTGTTGCCCGAGCTGATGCGTGACTTCAGCGAATACCGCATGTTGATGTTCGGCGCCTTGATGGTGCTGATGATGATCTGGCGTCCTCAAGGTCTGCTGCCCATGCAACGTCCTCACATGGAGCTGCGTAAATGAGCCGCGAGATCCTTAAAGTAGAAAATCTGAGCATGCGCTTCGGCGGTTTGCTGGCGGTCAACGGCGTAGCCCTGAGCGTGAAGGAAAAGCAGGTCGTGGCTCTGATCGGCCCCAACGGCGCCGGCAAGACCACCGTGTTCAACTGCCTGACCGGCTTCTACAAGCCGAGCGGCGGCAGCATCCTGCTGGACGGCGAGCCGATCGAGGGCCTGCCCGGCCACAAGATCGCCCTCAAGGGCGTGGTGCGCACCTTCCAGAACGTGCGGTTGTTCAAGGACATGACGGCGGTCGAAAACCTCCTGATCGCCCAGCACCGTCACCTGAACACCAACTTCCTGTCCGGCCTGTTCAAGACCCCGTCGTTCCGCAAAAGCGAGCGCGAGGCCATGGAGTACGCCGAGTACTGGCTGGAAAAGGTTCACCTCAAGGAGTTCGCCAACCGCCCGGCCGGCACCCTGGCCTATGGACAGCAACGTCGCCTGGAAATCGCCCGCTGCATGATGACCCGTCCGCGGATCCTCATGCTCGACGAACCGGCCGCCGGCCTGAACCCGAAGGAAACCGAAGACCTCAAGGCGCTGATCAGCGTGCTGCGTGAAGAGCACAACGTCACCGTGCTGCTGATCGAACACGACATGAAACTGGTCATGAGCATTTCCGACCACATCGTCGTGATCAACCAGGGCACGCCCCTGGCCGACGGCACACCGGAACAGATCCGCGACAATCCTGAAGTGATCAAAGCCTACCTGGGGGAAGCGTAAATGCTGCAGTTCGAAAACGTTTCCACCTTCTACGGCAAGATCCAGGCCCTGCACAGCGTCAACGTCGAAGTCCGTCAGGGCGAGATCGTGACCCTGATCGGCGCCAACGGTGCCGGCAAGTCGACCCTGCTGATGACGCTCTGCGGTTCGCCGCAGGCCCACAGCGGCAGCATCCGCTACATGGGTGAGGAACTGGTCGGCCAGGACTCCTCGCAGATCATGCGCAAGAGCATTGCCGTGGTGCCGGAAGGTCGTCGGGTGTTTTCCCGCCTGACCGTGGAAGAAAACCTCTCCATGGGTGGTTTCTTCACCGACAAGGGCGATTATCAGGAACAGATGGACAAGGTCCTCGGACTTTTCCCACGCCTGAAAGAACGCTTCAGCCAGCGTGGCGGCACCATGTCCGGCGGCGAACAGCAAATGCTCGCCATCGGCCGTGCGCTGATGAGCAAGCCCAAGCTGTTGCTGCTCGACGAGCCGTCGTTGGGCCTGGCACCGATCATCATCCAGCAGATCTTCGACATCATCGAACAGCTGCGCAAGGACGGTGTGACCGTGTTCCTGGTCGAGCAGAACGCCAACCAGGCACTGAAAATCGCTGACCGTGCCTACGTTCTGGAGAACGGCCGGGTAGTGATGACAGGCACCGGTGAAGCGCTGTTGACCGATCCGAAAGTGCGTGACGCGTACCTCGGTGGCTAAGCCTTTGCGGTAAACAAAAAACGGCCTTTGCGGGCCGTTTTTTTTATGCCTGCCAACCTCCCTGACTACGCAAACCCTCTTCTGTAGGAGCGAGCTTGCTCGCGAAGAACTGGAGGGCGCCGCGTTCATTCAGACAACCCTCGTCATCGTTAACGTCCATCGTCGGAACGCCCCCCGGAGCAGGCTCGCTCCTACAGGACGACGTGCGTGTGAAGATTTACAACCGATCCAACGCCTCCCCACTGCGCTTGAACCACCCGATCAAATAGTCCGCCAGCACTTGCGTGCGCTTGGGCAATCCACCCTGATACGGATGCACCAGATACATTGGCATGCTGCGGGTCTGATAATCGCGCAGGAGCCATCGCAAGCGCCCGTCGGCCAGTTCTGTTGGCAAGCAGTAGGATGGCAGGCGCGCAATACCGGCGCCGACCAGTGCGGCTTTCTTCAAGAGGTTGTAGTGGTTGCTGGCGAACGGCCCAGACACCCGCACCCGCAACAACTCATGCTGCTGGTGATAAAGCCATTCTTCGCGGCCGCTGTAATGGCTGTTGAGCAGGCAACGATGCTCGGCCAACGCCTGGGGCGTTTGCGGTTCACCGTATTGTTCCAGATAAGCCGGGCTGGCACAGGTCAGCTCTTGCCACGCCAGCAGCGGGCGCGCCACCAGTCGCTGGTCAATGGCCACGTCAGAGCGAATCGCCAGGTCGAAGCCGTCACGGGACAGGTCGCGGTAGCTGTTGTTGAGCTCCAGTTCGATCTGCACCTGAGGGTATTTGGCGGAGAACTCCAGCAGCAGGCCATCGAAGAAGGTTTCCCCGAGTGATACCGGCACCGTCATCCGCACCGGGCCGGCCATGTCGTCCTTCAGACGCGCCAGGGCCTGGCGCGCCCGCTCGACTTGCACCACCAGCGCCTGTGCCTGGGGCAACAACGCAGCACCGGCAGCGGTCAGGCTCAGGCGGCGGGTGGTGCGTTGCAACAGCACCACGGAGAACTGCGCCTCCAACTGGCTGATGCGTTTGGACAACTGGCCTTTGCTGCAACCGAGCTGCTGCGCCGCCAGGGTGAAACTTCCCGCTTCGATCAACACGGCGAACGCGGCCAGGTCATCCATCTCGCTCATGGATTGTTTCCATTTGAAAACCAAAGGTTGCCTATTAGCGCGCTTATCTGCAGAAAAAACCACCCTAAACTGATACCTCGTTCAATCCACAACGAGGATCAACATCCATGAAAATTCTATTGATCGGCGCAGGCGGCACCATCGGTTCGGCCATCGACAAAGAACTGTCGCCACGCCACGAAATCATCCGCATCGGTCGCACCAGCGGCGACTTTCATGTCGACATCAGCGACAGCGCCTCGATTCGCAAACTGTTCGAGCAGACCGGCAAATTCGACGCACTGGTGTGCGCCGCGGGCAACGTGACCTTTGCCCCGCTCAATGAGATGACCGAAGAGAGCTTTGCCCTGGGCCTGCAAGACAAACTCATGGGCCAGGTCAACCTGCTGTTGATCGGACGCGAGTTCGCCAACGACGGCGCTTCGTTCACCTTCACCACTGGCGTGCTCAGCCACGATCCGATTTACAGCGGTGCCTCAGCGGCGCTGGTCAACGGTGCACTGGACAGCTTCGTCCGGGCCGCCGCCATCGAACTGCCGCGCGGCCTGCGTGTGAACTCGATCAGCCCGAACGTCCTGGTCGAAGCCATGGGCAAATACGCGCCGTACTTCCGCGGCTTCAAGCCGGTTCCTGCGGTAGATGTGGCGTTGGCCTACGCCAAGAGCGTGGAAGGCCTGCAAACAGGTCAGACCTTTCACGTCGGCTGACCGTCCTTTCTGACAGACGCGTTACTGGCGAACGATCACGCCGTTCGCCAGACGCCCGTGCCCGAACTGTCGCAGCCACTGTTGCATCGGCCGTTCAAACCATCGATGACAGATCAGGCTGGCACCGATCAGTACCAAAAAAAACAGCAGCAATGTCCATGGTTGATGAAAGACGCTACGCCTCCGGCAACTCAATCCCCGACACACAAGCCTTGTGATCACAGGCTTGCCTGAGTAACGTGGCGGCACCTGTCAGGAGACCCCAAGATGCGTGTTGCCCGTTCCCTAGTCCTCGTCGCCTTGCTTCCGCTGTTCGCCGCTTGCCAGTTGTTCGAGGGTGAACGGCAGAGCGCCTCCCATGTCGGCCAGACACGCATGCAAGGCCAGTTGACCGCAGCGGATGGCAAACTGGTGTTCCAGCCGTGCAACCAGGCAAACCGCTATGTAGTCAACGACACGGGCGGTACCAGTGTCCTGCAGCAGGCTGCAAACCTGGCGGACAAACAGGGCAAGCTGTTTGCCGACGTGCGCGGACGGGTTGTGGCCGGCAGTGGTGGTGACGGCCAGTTCGATCTGGAGCAGTTGTACCGCGTCGAGCGTTCGGGCACCGCGTGCGATGATCCGAACTTCAAACAGCTGATTCTGCGCGCCGCCGGGCACACCCCGGAGTGGAGCGTGAAAGTCAGCGGCAAAGGCATGGTCGTCGACCGCGCCGGCCAGCCGCCGCTGGCCGTGCCCTACGTCGAGGAGCAACTGGGCGATGGCCGTTTCAACCTCAGCACCGAAGCCAACAACCAGCACATCGAACTCTGGGTTGCACCGCAACGTTGCGTCGACAGCAGCACCGGCAGCATCCAGCACATGAGCGCCGAGCTGCGAATTGACGGCCAGGTTCAGCGCGGATGCGGTTATTTCGGAGGATCGCGCGACGACTGATTCGACGAGAGGCGGTTTTTGCCTCACTGGACGCTGCCTTTGGGGCTTATAATTGCCGGCTTCAAACGCCCTGGCGCAGTTGTGCGCCCCGCGAACCGGATCCCGCCATGTTACGAATCACCGAACTCAAGTTGCCGATCGACCATCCCGATGAAGACCTGCGCCCTGCCATCGTGCAGCGCTTAGGGCTTGCCAGCGATGACCTGCTCGATTTCACCTTGTTCAAGCGCAGCTACGATGCGCGTAAAAAGTCCTCGGAACTGTGTTTCATCTACACCATCGACCTTCAAGTTCGCGACGAGGCGGCGGTGCTGCACAAGTTCGCCGACGACCGTAACGTCAACGTGGCACCGGATGTCAGCTACAAAGCGGTAGGCCAGGCTCCGGCCGACCTGAATGCGCGTCCGATCGTCGTCGGCTTCGGTCCGTGCGGGATTTTCGCCGGGCTGCTGCTGGCGCAAATGGGCTTCAAGCCGATCATCCTCGAACGCGGAACCGAAGTACGCCAGCGCACCAAGGACACCTGGGGCCTGTGGCGCAAAAGCGTGCTCAACCCGGAATCCAACGTGCAATTCGGCGAAGGCGGCGCGGGGACATTCTCCGACGGCAAGCTGTACAGCCAGATCAAGGATCCGAAGTTCCTCGGTCGCAAGGTCCTGCACGAATTCGTCAAGGCCGGCGCGCCGGAAGAAATCCTCTACGTCAGCAAACCGCACATTGGTACGTTCCGTCTGACCGGTGTGGTGGAAAACATGCGTGAGCAGATTCGCGCCCTTGGCGGCGAAGTGCGCTTCCAGCAGCGTGTCACCGACGTGTTGATCGATGACGGCCAACTGGTCGGCGTCGAGCTCAACGGCGGCGAACAGATCCATTCGAAACATGTGATCCTGGCCCTCGGCCACAGCGCCCGCGATACATTCCGCATGCTCCACGGCCGTGGCGTGTACATGGAAGCCAAGCCGTTCTCGGTGGGTTTCCGCATCGAGCACCCGCAGTCGCTGATCGACCGCGCGCGCCTGGGCAAGTACGCAGGCCACCCGAAACTGGGCGCCGCCGACTACAAACTGGTGCACCACGCCAGGAACGGTCGTTCGGTCTACAGCTTCTGCATGTGCCCGGGCGGTACGGTCGTGGCGGCGACGTCCGAACCGAACCGCGTCGTGACCAATGGCATGAGCCAGTACTCGCGTAACGAGCGCAATGCCAACTCCGGCATCGTCGTCGGCATCACCCCGGAAGTCGATTATCCGGGCGGTCCGCTGGCCGGTATCGAGCTGCAGGAACGCCTGGAATCCCACGCCTTTGTGCTGGGTGGCAGCAACTACGAAGCCCCGGCGCAACTGGTCGGCGATTTTATCGCAGGCAAAGCGTCCACCGAATTGGGCAGCGTCGAGCCGTCCTATAAGCCGGGCGTTGCCCTGGGTGATCTGGCGCTGGCCTTGCCGGCGTTCGCCATCGAAGCGATTCGCGAAGCCTTGCCGGCGTTCGAGAAGCAGATTCGCGGTTACTCGCTGCACGATGCGGTGTTGACCGGAATCGAGACGCGTACGTCGTCGCCACTGCGCATTACCCGCAACGAGTCGATGCAGAGCCTGAACGTGAAAGGCTTGTTCCCGGCCGGTGAAGGTGCCGGTTACGCGGGCGGGATTCTCTCGGCGGGTGTCGACGGGATTCGCATTGCCGAAGCGGTGGCCCGGGACATCCTCGGTCTCGAGGCCTGATACCACTCCAATGTGGGAGCGGGCTTGCTCGCGAAAGCGGTGGATCAGCCAATACATATGTTGGATGTGAAACCGTCTTCGCGAGCAAGCCCGCTCCCACATTCGATCTTCGGTGTGTCAGATATTGGCGCGCAGCACCGAGGCCGGCAATGGCTCACCGCGCTCAACGGTCGCCGCTACCGCAGCCATCAAGCCACTCAATTCATACCCCTGGGCCTTGAGCCACTTCGGATCGTAATAGGTCGTGGCGTAGCGCTCGCCGCCGTCACACAGAATCGCCACCATCGACCCCGTCTCCCCCGCCGCCTTCATCTGCTGAGCGGCCATCAGTGCGCCGATCAGGTTGGTCCCGCTCGACCCGCCCACATGGCGTCCCAGACGCTCTGCAAGGTAGTGCATGGCCGCCAGTGACAAGGCATCCGGCACCTTGACCATCGCGTCGATCACCTTGGGCAGAAACGACGCTTCCACACGCGGCCGGCCGATGCCTTCGATACGCGAGCCGTGATCCAGACGCAGGCTGGCATCGCCCGTCTGGTAGTAATCAAAGAACACCGAACGCTCGGCATCGGCACACAGCACGCGAGTGCAATGCTGGCGATAACGCACGTAGCGGCCCAGGGTGGCCGTGGTGCCCCCGGTGCCGGGGCTGGAAATCAGCCAGCTCGGCTCGGGATGCTGCTCGAAACGCATCTGATGAAAGATCGACTCGGCTATGTTGTTGTTCGCCCGCCAGTCGGTGGCTCGCTCGGCGTAGGTGAACTGGTCGATGAAATGCCCGTCGTGTTCGCGAGCCAGACGCTCGGACTCGGCGTAGATCTGGGTCGGGTCGTCCACCAGGTGGCTTTGGCCACCGTAGAAGGCAATTTGCGCGATCTTTTCCCTGGACGTGGTCGCCGGCATCACCGCAATGAACGGCAAGCCCAGCATGCGTGCGAAATACGCTTCGGAAATCGCCGTCGAACCGCTGGAAGCTTCAATGACCGGCGCACCGGGTTTGAGCCAGCCGTTACACAGCGCATACAGAAACAGCGAGCGGGCAAGGCGGTGCTTGAGGCTGCCCGTGGGGTGGCTGGATTCATCCTTGAAGTACAACTCGATGCCTGGAAAACCCGGTAGCGGCAAGGGAATCAGGTGTGTGTCGGCGCTGCGCTGGAAGTCGGCTTCGATGATCCGGATCGCTTCGCGGGACCACTGTCGGTTGTCGCTCATGATGGTTTTCTCGTTGAATCAGGCAAGAGTGGGCCTTGTCACAGGGCTCAACTATCAAGCTTAGGAAAAAACCTACATACAGCACAGGTACAGCTGAGATCCAATACGCCCGGCAACTGCTAGGCTCAGGTCCTTGCCGGCAGATTACGCTGTAACGACATATAACAAAAAAGAATATAACTTTTGTTTTAACAACTAACAGTACTTGTTAGGGTGTAACACCTTTTGAATTCACGGATGGAGAGCGACCTTGCCTCTGCGTAGCACTTTCACGCGTTTCTTTCAGTTGGAAGCTGCCAGCGGTCTGCTACTGATTGCCGCTGCCGTTCTGGCTCTGATCATCAACAATTCGCCGCTGTCGTGGCTGTACAACGGCCTGCTGGACACCCCCGTGGTGGCCCAGATCGGCGCGCTGAAAATCGCCAAGCCCTTGCTGCTGTGGATCAACGACGGCCTGATGGCACTGTTCTTCCTGCTGATCGGCCTGGAAGTGAAGCGCGAAGTCCTCGACGGCCAGTTGTCCAGACCGTCGCAAATCGTCCTGCCCGGCGCGGCGGCGATTGGCGGCATGGTGGTGCCGGCGCTGATCTACTGGTACCTCAATCGCGACACGCCACCAGCCCTCAACGGCTGGGCAATCCCGACCGCTACCGACATCGCCTTCGCCCTTGGCGTGCTGGCATTGCTGGGCAAACGCGTTCCTGTCTCGCTGAAGCTGTTCCTGATGACCCTGGCGATCATCGACGACCTTGGCGCGATCATCATCATTGCGATCTTCTATTCCGGCGCGCTGTCGACCTTGTCCCTGGCACTGGCTGCGGCCTGTATTGCGGCGCTGATCGGGATGAACCGGCTTGGGGTGGTCAAGCTCGGACCGTACATGATCATTGGCTTGATCCTCTGGGTCTGCGTACTCAAGAGCGGTGTCCACGCCACGCTGGCCGGCGTGACCCTGGCTTTCTGCATTCCGCTGCGCACGAAAAATGCCGAGCCTTCGCCGCTACTGACCCTGGAACACGCCCTGCACCCGTGGGTCGCCTACGGCATCCTGCCGCTGTTCGCCTTCGCTAACGCCGGCCTGTCCCTGAGCGGCGTCACCGTCGAAAGCTTCACTCACCATGTGCCCATGGGCATCGCCATCGGGCTGCTCCTGGGCAAGACCGTCGGTGTCTTCGGCCTGACCTGGCTGGCCGTGAAAACCGGTATCGCCGCCCTGCCCCAAGGCGCCAATTGGGGCCAGGTGCTGGGTGTGGCGATTCTCTGCGGCATTGGTTTCACGATGAGCCTGTTTGTCGGCTCGCTGGCCTTTGAGCCGGGCGTGAGTGATTTCGCCGGGATGGACCGCATGGGGATCCTGACCGGTTCGATACTGGCCGCGCTGATCGGTTATGCAGTGACGGCGATGGCGAGCCGCAAGAGCACCGCGCTGGCCTCCTGATAAACAGCGATAACGCCTGGCGCCAATCAAGACGCCCCTCAGCTGAAAAACAAAAAACCCGATCAGTCACCTGATCGGGTTTTTTGTTTATCCGGTGTTTGCGCTTAGTGCGAAACGCGGCTGGTGCCATTCACACTGGCGATGCGCACACGCTCGCCAACGCGGAACACTTCGTTCGGTTGAACTTCCTGAACGTAGGCGCGCATGCTGCCATCGTCTTCGCGCACGGTGATTTCCACGCCCTGGGTGCGGGTCAGGCCTTCTTCAGCGGCCGAACCGAGCAGGCCACCAGCGACTGCGCCGATGACCGCAGCAACAACACTGCCTTTGCCGCCACCGACGGAGCTGCCGCCAACGCCGCCGACCACTGCGCCCGCAGCGCCGCCGATCGGGGTTTTGGTGCCTTCGATTTTCACCGGACGCAGCGCTTCGATGGTACCCATGCGAACGGTCTGCACACGACGCGCCTCGTCACGGGAGTAGGAGTCACCGGTCAGGCTCGATTGGCAACCAGTGAGCAACATCGCCATCGTGGAAAAGGAAGCAACCAGCAGAACAGACTTACGCATAGCATCAACTCCAAAGAAACAGATGTTCATTAGACCCCGCGGCTTGACGCCTGTCACGGCATCACCCGGGTAAAATTGCTTTGATTCAGGCCCCGTTAAGGCGCCCCCCACGAACTCACACAGTAGCGGCAAAATCGGAAAACCGCCCCGCCGACCAAGGATTTTCATGGACTACTTTATCATCGTCGTCACGACTGTTGCCGGTTTGTACTTCCATTGGTGGCTGTACGTGCGGATCAAACGCTGGATGGACCGCGACCTGGCACTGGCGCTGGCAGGAAAGGACGAGCAGAAAAAAGCCTTCATGCTCGAGCGGTTGGCAAGTGCCCGGGCGCAGAAGATCAAGCGTCGAGACCTGCCGAAGTGGCTGGAGGCCGCTGCGGCAGACTATCCCGGTCGGTAGGCGGCTCAGGGTGCCAGGCGTTCAAGAATCCAGTCGGCGCCCTGCTGGCGGTAGTTGAGGCGGTCGTGCAGGCGGCTTGGGCGGCCCTGCCAGAATTCGATACGCTCCGGCAGCAGGCGATAACCGCCCCAGTGTTCCGGGCAATGTGGCTGGGTGTCGCTGAAACGTTGCTCGGTGTCCTTGAGCAGCGCTTCGAGCTCGCCACGATCGGCGATCACGCAACTCTGCGGCGACGCCCAGGCCCCCAGACGACTGCCGAGCGGACGAACCTGATAATAGGCGTCGGACTCCTCGGGTGTCACCTTCACCACCCGCCCTTCGATGCGCACCTGGCGCTCCAGCGCCGGCCAGAAAAACGTCATGGCCGCGAACGGATTCGCGGCCAGTTGCTGGCCCTTGGCGCTATCGTAGTTGGTGAAAAAGGTGAAGCCCTGCTCGTCCAGGCCCTTGAGCAATAGAATGCGACAATGCGGTCGACCGTCCTGGTCAACGGTGGCCAGGGTCATGGCGTTGGCTTCCACCGGCGCCTGTTCGGTTTTCACCGCGTCGGCAAACCACCGGTGGAACAACGCAAACGGCTCGGCCGGGGCTTGCGCCTCGGTCAGGCCATCCCGGGTGTAGTCACGACGCATATCAGCCAGGCCCTGGGTCATGGCGCATTCCTTTTGGTTAACGAATCACTGCTTTGCAGTATCGGTGGTGGCGCCTTTCTTGTCAGCCGCGGAGGCTTTGGCTGGCGTGGTTTTCTTCGCCGGCGTTGCAGTTTTCGCAGGTGCTTTCTTGGCCGGAGCTTTTTTCGCCGGGGCTTTTTTCGCCGCTGGAACAGCCGCTTTTTTAGACGCCGGGGCCGGTGTCACAGGCTTGGCGACCGGCTTGACGTCAGCGGCAGTGACCCTGGTCACAGGGGCCGGCGCCGGCATGTTGTACTTGCTCAGCAGTGCGGCCATGGTGTTTTGCGGGGTCACCAGCAGCTCCACGCGGCGGTTCAACGCACGCCCTTCCACGCTGTCGTTGGCGGCGCGCGGCGCATCACCGCCCATGCCACGCAGCATCAGGCGATCACGCTGCAAACCACTGAGACGGAAAATTGCCGCGACGGCCTGGGCACGCTCCTGGCTCAGCTTGACGTTGGCAGGCGCAGCGCCGGACGTATCACTGTGGCCGAGGATCAGGACAGCAGTCTTTGGATCGGCTTCAAGGATTTTGGCAATGCGGGTAAACGGACCGAGTGTGACCGGCAGCAACATGGCCGGACGATCAGGGTTGAACGAGCCTTCGACCGGCGCAGTCACCACCAGCACGTTTTCGCGACGCTCGAGTTGCAGGTTGCTGCCCTTGACCGCCTCGCGCAGGCGCGGTTCATAGTCGTCAAGCCAGGCCTGGGTGACTTTCGGGTCAGGCATCGGTACAGCCTTGGCGGCGCTCTGCTCGCTACCGCCAAACGGCCACCACCACTTGCTGCCGCTATCGGTTCCGGCCTTGGCCACCGCAACGGGTTTGACTTCAGGTTTCACCTCCGGCTTGACCGCAGGCTTGCCAGCGCTGTCGTCGGAACCGAACGGCCAGTACCAGTGGCTGCCGCTTTCAGTCTTGGCGACCGGTGCCGTGGCGTCTTTCTGTGGAGTCTGTGCGCAACCGGTGATAGCGAAGCACAGGGCCAAGGCGAGGGTTTTATTGGATGACATTGGATATCCACAAAAATGAAGTCAAAAAATCAGGCCGCATGGGCCCGTATAAGCAGACGCTTTGAAACTGAAAAGACAATCGGGTTCCAGTCCCGGAACCCGATAGCCGCTTTTACAGACAAGTGGCCAGAACCCGCGCCAGCTTTTGCGCACGCGGGTCCATCAAGACGTACGGCCCCAGGGTATTTGTCACAAATCCGAAGGCCACATCGTACTCCGGGTCGGCAAAACCGATGGAGCCGCCGGCGCCCGGATGACCAAACGCCCGCGGGCCAAGGCCGAAGGTGGCGTTGGCAACGTCCGGTTGATCGAGCATGCAACCCAGGCCGAAACGGGTCCGGGTCAGTAAAGTCTTGTCCTCGCCGAGGCTGTGCTCACGAGTCAATTCATCGAGCATTTCGCTTTCCAGCAGGCTGCCGTCAAGCAGGCCGGCGTAAAACCCGGCCAGGCTGCGGGCATTGCCATGGCCATTGGCGGCTGGCTGCTGCATGCGTCGCCACTCGGGTTTGTTGGTGCTGGTCATGATCGACGGCGGGTTGGTGAACGCCCGGGTGGTCATGGCCGTTGGCTCACGCATGGTCACTTGCAACAGGCGCTGGGCGGCGGCATCGCCGACATTGCCCTTGCCCCGCGCAATGTGGGCCACGCGATAGAACTCTTCGTCGGCCAGACCCACATGGAAGTCCAGGCCCAACGGCCTGGCGACCCGCGCAACGATGGACTCACCCGGCCCACGGCCGTCGGCACGGCGCAGCAACTCGCCGACCAGCCAGCCATAGGTGATCGCCGCGTAACCGTGACCTTCGCCCGGCGTCCACCACGGCGCTTCGGCGGCCAGGGCGCCGACCATGGTTTGCCAGTCGTAAAGGGCTTCGGGGGCCAGTAATTCGCGCAATGCCGGAAGGCCGGCCTGATGGCAGAGCAGTTGACGAAGGGTGACAGACTCTTTGCCGGCAGCGGCAAATTCGGGCCAGTAGCGCGCAACCGGGGCATCCAGTTGCAGCTTGCCTTCGGCCACCAATTGCAGCGCGGTGACTGCGGTAAAGGTCTTGGTGCAGGAGAACAGGTTGGCGATGGTGTCGCTGTGCCAGGCCTCGGCCCCGTCCTTGTCGGCAGTGCCGGCCCACAGATCGAGGACGGTTTCGCCACCGATCTGAATGCACAACGCGGCGCCACGCTCCTGGGGATCGTCGAACAACGCCGCGAAAGCCTCACGCACCGCCTCGAACTTAAGCTCGTAATGACCCTGAATCTGCACCCGCAACTCCCCGGATTAACGCTCTACAAAGTGGCGGGCATTGTTCCAGCCCTTGAGGGTTTTGGGAACAGGGTTGGGCCGGGCGGTTATTGCGCCGCCAAGCTTTTGCGGCGAGGACTCAGTGACCTTTCCCGGAATGCCCACCAGCGCCCTTCCCCGGTCCCTTGCCGGCCTCGGCCTTGCGGCCGCCCTCGGCGTCGTGGCTGGCTTTGTCGGCGGCGGCCGCTGACTTCTCGGCCTCTTTGCCCAGTTGCTCGACTGTCGCCAGATTGCTCTTGCGCACGCTGTCGACAAAGCCCTGGAACGGCAGATCAGTGATGCCCACCAACCCGAAGTGACCGTTTTCACCGTCAAGCAGGCGCCCGGTGACCGGTTGGTCGAGGTACTGGAACCAATGCACGCCGACAATCGACGGCTCGCTCAAGGCCTGTTTGAGGAAGTTGGCATACGCCGCACCGCGGTCCTCCTCCTTCACCAACGGCGTGACGCCACCCCAGAACGGGCCGCGATCAGTCGAGCCGAAATTGAACTCGGTGACCAGCACCGGTTTGTCGAGGCTGCGCAGCCTGGCGAAGTCGTAACCATCCTGGGGTTGCAGGGTGTACATGTTGAAGCTCAACACGTCGCAATACTGGGCGCAGGACTCCACGGCTTCCGGCGTGCTGATGGCGAAACGGCCGCCGAGCAGCAGCTGGTTAGGCGCGTGCCACTGGAGTGAGTCGGAGATGGTCTTGAAGTAAGTGTCAGCAAAGACCTTCTGGAAGTATTTGAAGTCAGCTTCGATTTCCGGGTGTTCGGCGCTCGGGAGCGGCGGTACGAACCCCGGATCTTCCATCAGTTCCCAGGCCGGCAGATCAATGCCCCAGGCTTTCGACAGGCCATCCTGATTGCGGTACTTGTCGCGCAGTTGCTTGAGGAACGCGCGCTTGGCCGGCACGTCGGTGGTCATTTTCAAGGTGCCGTAGGCCAGCGCATAACGGGCTTTCGGGTCATCGCCGGGACCGGCCCAGGCCAGCTCATTGTCGGCGTAGTAACCGATCAGCCATGGATCGTCACGATGGTCGCGAGCGGCAATCGCCACGGCGCGTTCGGTGGCCATGGCAAAACGCGGGTCGAACGGGTCGGGCATGCCGCCCCACCAATCGGTGCCGGTGCTGATGCTGGCGTAGTCGCCGACAATCGACAGCGGCAAGGTGTACGGCACGCGATCAGCGTTACCCAATACCGGAGCGCTCCAGTTGCCGATGGTGTTGAAACCCCAGGCCTGCAAGCGATCAAGGGTGTGACCGGCCCAGCGCTGCTCGTCGAACTTCGCTTTGCACGGTTCGACAGCTTTTGCCTCAGCAGCTTTCGCTTCCGTCGTTTCGGACTTGGCCGCCTCGGCGACGCCAGCTTTGGTTTCGCTGCCCGGGCCACAAGGATCGCCATACAAGCGCTGCAGGTTGGCAGCGTAGAAGTCATACCAGCGACCGGCATTGTAGCCGCGCCCTTGATCGGCCCCGTTGCCGCCACGGTTGTCGCCTTCACCATAGTGGCTGGCCAGCGCCTCGTCAGCCTTGGGCAGGGATTCGAACATCCACTCGCGGCCGGCAACATAGGTCTGGTTGACATCCGGGGCCACGGTATTGACCCCGAGGGAATAGAACGGGTGGCCTTCAGGCGTCACCAGATACCAGCGACCGTCACGCTTTTCTGTGCGGAAAAAACCGCTGGCCTTGAAGGATGGGCCTTTGGTCAAACCACCGAATTTGTCCAGGGAGGACTTTTCACGCTCGGCCAGCCAGGTTTTCAGTTGTTGTTGCTCCTTGCTCGCGGCGCCTTTGAGTTGTTCGTCGCTGCCGATCTTTTCCGGCCATTTGCCCCGGGTCGACTGGCCGTAAGCGTCCACCAACCCGCCGTACACGGCTTGGGTGACCGACTCACCGTCCTGCACACCAAAGCGCTCCAGCAGGATGCTCTGCGCGGCTTTCGGCTGGTCCATCGACAAACTCACCGACACCACTTCTCTGCGATCCAGTTCACCGGCGCTACTGGCCAGCAACACACGTTGGCCATCGACGGTCATCGGCATCGGCGGGCCAGCCTTCATGCCCTGGCTCAACGGTGATGTCGCTTGCAGTGGCACCAACAGGGTTTGCGCAGGCCCCGCCGGCAGATCGACACGGCTGACCAGCGTCTTGCCGTCGTTGCTCTGGATGGTCACGTACAGGGTCAAGGCCCAGTTCATCGCACTCTGGATCCGCAGGCTCATGACGCCCGACTGCGACCAGTCCCAGGCGCCGGTTTGCGGGGTCAGGCGCAAAGTCGGCCGGGCGACCGGGTTAAATGTCACCCGGCGCAGCACTTCGCCCTCGGGGGTTTGCTCGGCGTTGGATTGCGGCAGGCTGGCATCCTGAGTCGCCACCTGGACCACGTCGGCGGGGCGCACAAAGTTGAACAGCGTCTGCTGGCCGGCGGGAGCGGCCAGCAGAGGTGTTGCGAACAGCAGGGCAAAAACGGCAGGCAACGAACGGCAAATCATGAGAACGAAATTCTCCCTAACGACCTTCAATGGGCCAGTGGAAAAGCGATGGCAGAGAGATAGACAACGCGGTGGGCAAAATTGCCCACCGGTGCGTCAGGAAATTTCTCGACGGAACGGCGGCAACGCGTTGAGGATGGCTTTGCCATAGCGCTGGGTCACCAGGCGCCGGTCGAGCAAGGTGATGGTGCCGCGGTCTTCTTCGGTACGCAGCAAGCGGCCGCAGGCCTGGACCAGCTTCAGCGAGGCGTCCGGTACGGAGATTTCCATGAACGGATTGCCGCCCCGGGCCTCGATCCATTCGGACAAGGCTGCTTCGACGGGATCATCGGGCACCGAGAAAGGAATCTTGGCAATGACCACGTGCTCGCAATAGGCACCGGGCAAGTCGACCCCTTCAGCGAAGCTCGCCAGGCCGAACAACACGCTGGAATCCCCGCCATCGACTCGCGCCTTGTGCTTGTTCAGGGTTTCCTGTTTCGACAGGTTGCCCTGAATGAACACTTGCTTGCGCCAGTCACGGTCAAGGCCATCGAACACGTCCTGCATCTGTTTACGCGAGGAAAACAGCACCAGGGTGCCCCGCGAGCCTTCGACCAACTCAGGCAGATCACGAATGATCGCGGCGGTATGCGCCGCTGCATCACGGGGGTCGGCGTTCAGGTTCGGCACCCGCAACACACCGGCGTCGGCATGATGGAACGGGCTTGGCACCACCGCCGTCACGGCTTTTTTCGGCAGGCCGGCGCGCATGCGGAAGCGGTCGAAGGTACCCAGGGCGGTCAGGGTCGCCGAGGTCACCAGACAGCCATAGGCCACGTTCCACAAATTGCGCCGGAGCATTTCCGCCGCCAGGATGGGACTTGCGTTGACCTCGATGTCGAACAGCGAACCACTTTCGGCCAGAGTCAGCCAGCGGGCCATGGGCGGGTTGTCCTCCGGGTCTTCGACGGTGAAGGCGGTCCACAACTCCCAGTTGCCGGAAGAGCGGGACAACAGGTTGCCGAACAACGGATACCACTCTTCGGCCTGGTTGCTGGCGATACCGATGTTGACCTCGCCGTCCATGCCTTCCTTGAGCAGGTCGGTCAGGCGGGTGAACACGTCGGTCAACCGTGCGAAGCCTTTCTTCAGTTCGATGCCCATTTCGCGCATGTGCTCGGGAATCACCCCGCCGACGAATCGATGACGCGGGCGCTCGCGGCCTTCAACGTCTTCGCCGGGTTTGAAATCGGCAACCTGCTCACACGCGGTGAACATGAACTGCTGCTGGGTCTTGATCTCCCGCGCCAGCTCCGGCACCTGCTCGATCAACTTACCCAGGTCGCCCGGCAACGGATGCTGGGCCAGCAGTTTGGTGAGGTTCTTGGCCGTGGTTTCCAGCCAGTCGGCGGTGGAGCGCAGGCGCGTGTAATGGGCGAAATGGCCGATGGCCTTGTCCGGCAGGTGATGGCCTTCGTCGAACACGTAGATGGTGTCGCGCGGGTCCGGCAGCACGGCGCCGCCGCCAAGGGCCAGGTCGGCCAGGACCATGTCGTGGTTGGTGACGATCACATCGACCTTGCCCATGCCTTCGCGGGCCTTGTAGAAGGCGCACTGGCCGAAGTTCGGGCAATGACGGTTGGTGCACTGGCTGTGATCGGTGGTCAGACGCGCCCAGTCGGCGTCTTCCAGGGCGGTGGACCAGCTGTCGCGGTCGCCGTCCCATTTATTGCCGGCGAGTTTTTCGATCATGCTGGTGAACAGTTTCTGACTGGCCTCGTCGACCTCGATCTTGAAGCCTTCTTCCTCGAACAACTGCGCCGTGGCGGTCTGCGCGTGGCCTTCCTGGAGCAACATGTCGAGCTTGGACAGGCACATGTAGCGCCCGCGCCCCTTGGCCAGGGCGAAGCTGAAGTTCAGCCCGCTGTTGCGCATCAGGTCGGGCAAGTCCTTGTAGACGATCTGCTCTTGCAGGGCCACGGTGGCCGTGGCGATCACCAGGCGCTTGCCGGCGGCCTTCGCCGTGGGAATCGCTGCCAGGCTGTAGGCCACGGTCTTGCCGGTACCGGTGCCGGCTTCCACCGCGACTATCGCGGGGTCGCCACTGCGCCGGCCTTCGTCGTCGGTGTCGATGTCACCCAGGACCTTGGCGACTTCGGCGATCATCAGGCGTTGGCCGTAGCGCGGCTTGAGGCTCTTGGCTTCGAGAAAACGCGAGTAGGCGCCCTGGATCGTGGTTTTGAGTTCGGTGCTGATCATGGATTGTCGGGCGCAAAAAACGCTGGATAAATTTTCAGTGGTTCGGTTCGGCGGCTATCATACCCCGCTAATGAATCCCGCGCAGAACGGAGTAACCCAATGACACCTTTTAGCCTCGTTTATAGCCTGCATGTACTGGCCGCCCTGGTCTGGGTCGGCGGCATGTTTTTCGCCTGGATGGTCCTGCGCCCCGCAGCGATCAAGGCACTTGAAGGCCCTGCCCGGCTGAAGTTATGGGTAGAAGTGTTTCAAGGTTTTTTCCGCTGGGTCTGGGTGGCGGTGGTGCTGTTGCCGGTCAGCGGCGTGGTCATGCTGAATCTGCACTTCACCGGTTTTGAAAACGCGCCGCGCTATGTGCAGGTGATGATGGGCTTGTATGTGGTGATGACCGCGCTGTTTATCAGGATTCAGGCGCTGATGCTGCCGGAACTGCGCACCGCCGTGGCCGAGCAGGATTGGCCGGCCGGGGCGGCGGTACTGGGGCGGATTCGCCGCCTGGTGGGGATCAATCTTTTGGTGGGGTTGGCTGTGGTGGCGATTGCGTCGGTTCGGCCGACGCTTTAAAAGCTTCGTCGGAACGCCGCCCGGACCAAGCCCGCTCCCACAGGGTTCCGTAATCCAATGTGGGAGCGGGCTTGCCCGCGAAGACAATCGACTGGACGACACACATTTCGGCGATTGCTTACAACCGCTGAACCGTCACCGAACCCGCCGCGCCTTCAGGCCCCGGTTGCCCGTCGGCGCCAGGTTTACCGCTCTTGCCACCATCAGCCTTGTAGATCAGGCAGCCCTTGGCCTTGCCACCCGCGCCCGGTTTGCCGCCCGGGCCGGCCAGGCCACCGGCACCGCCAGCCACCTGAACCTTGATTCGGTCTGCCGGGAAGTCGTGCGGCACCGCCAGTTTAACCAGCGCTCCCGGCGCCCCCGGCTGTCCATTGCTGCCATCACTGCCATCGGCACCACGACCGGCCTGACCCCAGGTGCACCCCGGTTCCTCACCGTTTGCCCCATCGAGACCGACAAACCCCGGTGCGCCCGCGCCACCACGGGCATCAACGATCAATTGCGGTGCATTCAGTGCCTTGATCTGCAAATCAAGATTGCGTCCGGATCGAGCGGCCTTCTGATAGGTCCCGGGTGCGCCACGGGCGGTGATCTGGCTGCCTTCGGACAAATCGGCGCGACGGACCTTCAGCGCCAGCGCCTGCTCCCCCGGCACGATGGCGATGCGCGCTTCACGCCCCAGATGCAATTCACCCACGGTGACTTCGGTGACGTTCGATGGAATCAGCAAGGTGCCGTAATCGGCCACTTCCAGGCGTTCCAGTTGCAGGGTGCTGGCGGTGTTGGGCAAGCGCATCAACGAGTTGGGTTCGACACTCACCACCTGTGCGCAGGCCAATGGGCTGATGAGTGCGGCGAGCAGGCAGAGTTTACGCATGGGAAGCCTTCGAAGCGGTAGGGGCTGGAATGGTTTGCAGGTGGAATACGCCGAAAATGACGATCTTCAGGCGGTCAAGCCAGGGATGGGCACGACCCCGCAGGCTGCGATAGCACAGCAACGCTTCCAGTAGATGGATGAATCCCAACAGGCCGCCGGCCAGATTGACCAACGGGTGCAGCGGAAAGACGAACGGCGTGAGCAGGTTGACCAGCACCACCGACCAGAACACCAGGGTCAATAACCGCCCCAGCCCCCATATGACTTTCATACGCCCCCCCGATGAGAATTATTGTTTGCGCGCACAGTAACGGCTTCCACGCGGGTTAAGCCAGAGGGCAACGGAAAATTCTTCATGCAGGCCGCCGAACGGCCGTCGTTGCGCTCACAACTGTCGCTCGACGGCTCTATCTCTTGGCTCAGCGGTTTATATGCAGATCCACGCGACGGTTTTTCGCACGCCCTGCTTCCGTGTCGTTGTCAGCAATCGGCTGACTCTTGCCCTTGCCTTCGCTGGTGACTTTGTTCGGCGCCACACCCTGGCTCAGCAAGTATTCCGCCACGCTGCTGGCGCGTCGCTCCGACAAGGCCTGGTTATAAGTATCCGAACCGACGCTGTCGGTATGGCCGACCACCTTGATGCTGACCACATCGGCATCCTCGAACTTGCTCATCAACGCATCCAGTCGACTCTTGGCCGTCGGGGTCAGGTCGGATTGATTGAAGGCAAACAGCACGTCATCGCTCAGGGTGATGACTTCGGATTGCGCGGGCTCGGGTTTGACGCTGGCGGCCGGATACTGCGGCATCGGGCAACCGTGATGATCGACCGGGGTATTGGCGGGAGTGTCAGGACACCGGTCGCGTCGGTCGAAAACGCCGTCGCCGTCTTCGTCGCCATCCTGGGCATAGCAGATCAAACCGCCGGACAAGATACCCAGCGCCGCCCCACCCGCGGCCCAACTACCGCTCTCGATGGCGCCCAGACCACCACCAACCAGACCACCGATGAGGCTGCAAATTGGCCAGGTTCGTTGATTGAGGGGGGCAGTGCCATCACTGTGGGTCGCGCAGCCGGTCAAGAGGCTGCCAAGTAGCAGAACCGACAAGACGGTCCTTGTGAGAACGATCATGTTGAAAGCTCCTGTGTCCCCGGCCAATACCGGTTACACAGGAGTAAAGACCCGCATCCGCGACTGCACAAGGCGCGGATGCGAGGGGGGCTTA
The DNA here is from genome assembly GCF_047324915.1 of Pseudomonas sp. Pseusp16. Classification (NCBI taxonomy): domain Bacteria; kingdom Pseudomonadati; phylum Pseudomonadota; class Gammaproteobacteria; order Pseudomonadales; family Pseudomonadaceae; genus Pseudomonas; species Pseudomonas sp. Pseusp16. The sequence continues at coordinate 3,762,863 of NZ_CP168522.1, forward strand.
ACGCTCGATTTTGATTTCCGTACGACGGTTCTGTGCACGACCGTCAGCGGTTTTGTTGTCAGCAACCGGCTGGCTTTCACCGGCACCGACAACCGACACGAAGTTACTGCGAGGTACGCCTTGCGAGATGAGGTATTCAACCACCGAGTGGGCGCGTTTATCCGACAGTTTCTGGTTGTAGACATCACTGCCCACGCTGTCGGTATGACCGGTGACGGTCAGTTTGGCAGTCGGGGCTTCGGCTTTCAGGCGAGTGGCAATCTTGTCGAGTACCAGTTTGTCGGACGAGGTAAGCGTGGCTTTATCAAACTGGAAGTGAACATCGCGGATGACGATGGTTTCTTCCTTGACCACAACCGCTTCTTCGACCACAGGTGCTGGTGGTGGGCAACCGTTGGCATCGACCTGAACGCCTTTTGGCGTGCCTGGGCACTTGTCACGGCTGTCCGGCACACCATCACCGTCTTCGTCGCCATCCCCGTGAACCCAGCAATAAGCCGCTGCCGTGCCGCCGACGAGCAGAGCACCATACCCTGCCCATGCCGAGCTTTCGGTCGCACCGAGGCCCGCGCCCACGACACCACCAACCGCCGCGCAGGTCGGCCAATCGGTTTTCTGCAAACCTGCGCAACCAGTCAAGACACTGGTTAGCAGAACCAAGGGTAATGCTGTCCGAACTATGCTCATCTAGTTTTCTCCTGAAGGATCGGCTTAGAACCGATTCAGGTAGTAAAGACCCGAGTTTTAAACTCCGCCAGCAATAGGCCATGCTGTTTATTCACGCATTGGCGACAAGTTCGTGCTTTTGTCGCCAAGCCGCTCTAGGCCCGAACGTTCGGGCAGGCTAGTCTTGGCAGATCTGATTGAGGATCTTCGATGACTGCAGATATTTCTTCACGCACGCCGCAACAGGCACTGGCCGCTTTACTTGACCGATATGCCCCCGCACGCCTGTTGTTGATCGGCGCCAGCGAGTTCCCGGCACTGGAAGCGTTCAAACTCGCGCACCCGGAAAGCAGCGTCGCTTGCGCTGCCCCCGGGCCGTTGCCCGCCGAGTTGGCAGCCCGCCGATTCGACCTGGCGCTGGTGGTCGATTGCCTGGAGCACTTGCCCAAGCGCGACGGCCTGAACCTGCTGGGTGGCATCCGCAACCTCAACGCCAGCCGCATCGCAGTGCTAGCGGATTTGCCGGCCTGTGGCTGGCAGGAAACCGACTTTTTCTCCCTGGCCCTGCAAGCCAGCGAACGCTTCCAACGGGACGAACAGGTCCTGACCCTGTTTACCTACGATCTGCTTGAATACAAACAAGTCCCCGACTGGCTGAATTCGCGCTTTTGGGCCAATCCGGAAAACTTCGGGAAATACTGGTGGTAATGCCATGAGTACATCCATTTGCCCTTGCGGCAGCGGCACCCCACTCGACGCCTGCTGCGGTCACTACCATGCCGGGCACCCGGCGCCGTGCGCGGAAGCCTTGATGCGCTCGCGCTACAGCGCCTATGTGTTGGGGCTGGTCGATTATCTGGTAGCCACCACCCTGCCTGCCCAGCAGGCCGGTCTGGACCGTCAATCGATCAGCGACTGGAGCGCGCAAAGTACCTGGTTGGGCCTTGAGGTGGAAAGCTCCGAAGTACTGGGCGGCCAGCCTGAACACGCCTTCGTGACCTTCACCGCGCGGTGGCACGACAGCGGTGGCGAGCACAGCCACCGCGAGCGCTCGTCATTTGTGCAAAACACCGGGCGCTGGTATTTCATCGACCCCACCGTGCCGCTCAAGGCCGGACGCAATGACGCCTGCCCGTGTGCGAGTGGGCAGAAGTTCAAGAAGTGTTGCTCGGGGTATTTCAGCAGCTAGGACATGGAATGCCTGTCCACCCCGCAGGAGTAGCCGAAGGCTGCGATCTTTTGGGTCTAGACTGGGGCTCAAGGGAGAAACAGCACGATGATCATCCACCGCGGCGCACGCTATCTGCTCACGTTGTTCCTGGCACTGGGACTCGGCGGCTGCGTATCGTGGTTCGGCGACGATTTGCCGGACCCCGAAGTCCATCTGGTGAAGATAGAGGTGGTCCGGGCCAAATTGCTGGAACAGAAACTCCTCCTGCATTTTCGCATCGACAATCCCAACGACAGCGACCTGACGGTGCGCAGTCTGGAGTACCGCATTCACTTGGGTGACATTCTGCTGGCCGAAGGCGAGCACGAACACTGGTTCACCGTCGGCCCCAAACACAGCGCCTACTTCAAGGTGCCGATCCGCACCAACCTGTGGTCAAAGGTGCGTGACCTGGCCAAACTGCTGAAAAAATCCGATCAACCCATTCCCTATCGTCTGGAAGGTGAACTGGAAACCGGTATATTCATCGCCCACTACGTGCACCTGGCGCGCAATGGCGTGATAATCCCCGCCGATTTAATTCCGGAGCAACACCGATGACCCAGCAACCCCACGTCCACGGCCCTGACTGCAACCACGATCATGACCATCACCAGCATGATCACGACCACGGTCATGTCCACGGTCCGAACTGCGGCCACGCTCACCAGGAACCGGTGCGCAACGCCCTGAAAGACGTCGGCCGCAACGATCCGTGCCCGTGCGGCAACGGCAAGAAATTCAAGAAGTGCCACGGCGCTTGATGCTTCGGGCGAAGATTTGCTTCGCCTGTTGAATCGTCTTCGCGAGCAGACCTGTGGTGTGAATGCAGATCCCTTGCTCGCGATGGACTGTCAGTCGACACCTGTGTAGCTGACACACCATCGCGAGCAAGCTCGCTCCTACAGGTTTTTCAGTCAGCGTTTAACAGGTAGGCACTGCTGACCACCGTCGCATACTCACCGTGCAAATTCCCCAGCGACATCGCATGCACCTCCTCGGCGCCATGGGCATTGCCGAAAAAGTCAGCCTTGTCGAAGGTAAAGCACGCATCCTCGGCCACCCACGTATCAAACCCCAGGTTACCCGCGGTGCGCGCCGTGGATTCCACCGAGTTGTGGGTCGCGACACCGACGATGATCAACTGCCCGATCCCCGCCTCGCGCAACTCAATCTCCAGCCCCGTCGAACAAAACGCATCCGGCACCTGTTTCTGGATCAGGCGTTCGCCGGCCCTTGGCGCAAAGCGCTCCTGAAATTCCACCCCCGACTGCTGCGGCCAGAATACTGAGTCCTCTGAGCGGGACAGGTGCTGCACATGGATCACCGGCCGAGCGGTGCGCCGCCAATGGTCGAGCATTTCCAGCATGCGCACTTCGGCCTGCGGGTTGTTCCTGCGGCCGAGTCTGGGGTGAAGGATGCCTTTTTGTTGATCGATGATGATCAGTGCCGCGTTTGCCTTGAGCTCCATGCCGACTGTTCTCCAGGATTGTTGAGCGAGTCGCACTTCAACATCACCCATGGCGACTGGCAAGGCTGCGATCTTTCAGGTTTATCAGACAAATCCTGAAATAACCTTGCACCCCGCTTGCGCGGCCACCTCCCGCTCACTAACGTAGCGCCTTTATTGCGCACCGCCGCCTCTACCCCCGCAGGAGCTTTGCCATGGCCTCGCCAGCCCTTACTCACTTTCTACCCCGGTTCGGCGTTGCCGCAGCAGTGGCCGGTGTCTTGAGCCTGACCGGTTGTCAGAACTTCAACGCCCAGGACACCCTCCCGCCGACCTCCGGCGTACAACCGCTCAAGGGCCTGGCGCAGAACGTTTCGGTGCGCCGCAATGCCATGGGCATGCCGCTGATCGAAAGCAACAGCTTCCACGACGCGCTGTTCACCCTCGGTTACGTGCATGCCAGCGAACGCATCACGCAAATGGTCACCCTGCGCCTGCTGGCCCAGGGCCGCTTGGCCGAGATGCAGGGTGCGGACCTGCTGGATGCCGACCGTTACATGCGGGCGGTCAACCTGAAGAAAAGTGCTGGCGAGTTGTACAAGGCCTCGTCGCCGCGCCTCAAGCGTTTCTTCGAGGTCTATGCGCGGGGTGTCAACGCCTACCTGTTCCGCTACCGCGACAAACTGCCGGCGGACCTGGCGGCCAGCGGCTACAAGCCTGAATACTGGCAGCCGGAAGATTCGGCGCTGATTTTCTGCCTGCTGAACTTCAGCCAGTCGACCAACCTGCCGGAAGAAATTTCCTCATTGGTACTGGCCCAGACCGTCACCACCGACAAACTCGCGTGGCTGACACCGTCGGCACCCGATGAAAAACTGCCGGTCGCCGAAAGCGAAAAACTGCAAGGACTCAAGCTCAACGGGCAAGTCCCGGGGCTGGCCGAACTCAGTAAAGCCACCGGGCAACTGTCGGACCTGAATCTGCTGGGTGCCACCTCGTCGAACAACTGGGCCATCGCCCCGCAACGCAGCCGCAGCGGCAAGAGCCTGTTGGCCAGTGACAGTCACGGCCCGCAGGGCGTGCCTTCGCTGTTCAGTTACGTGCAGATTCGCGCGCCGAAGTATCAGGCGTCCGGCGTGACCATCGCGGGCCTGCCAATGGTGCTGGGAGGTTTCAACGGCAAAGTGGCGTGGAGCATGACGTCCGTGATGGGCGACAACCAGGACCTGTTCCTGGAGAAGATCAAACGCCAGGGCAACGGGCTCACCTACGAAAACGCCGGGAAATGGCAACCGGTGATCGTGCGCAACGAAACCTATTTCATCAAAGGCCAGCGGCCGATTCGCGAAGCCGTGTACGAAACCCGTCACGGCCCGCTGCTCAACAGCGCACAGGGCACCACCCTGGCCAACGGTTTCGGCCTGGCCTTGCAGATGCCGAACTTCACCGACGACAAGAGCCTGGACGCGTTCTTCGACCTGTCCCGCACCCAGAGCGTTGAGAAAGCCTCGGATGCCAGCCGCGAAATCCGCGCCATCGCGCTGAACCTGGTATTTGCCGATGCCAGCCACATCGGCTGGCAAGTCACCGGTCGTTACCCGAACCGCCGCGAAGGCGAAGGCCTGCTGCCCTCGCCGGGCTGGGAAGGCCGCTACGATTGGGACGGTTATGCCGACCCGATGCTGCACCCGTACGACCAGGACCCAGCCCAAGGCTGGCTTGGCACTGCCAACCAGCGGGTCATTCCCCATGGCTACGGCATGCAATTGTCCAATTCGTGGGCGGCACCGGAGCGCGGCGAGCGCCTGGCCGAACTGGCCGGCGCAGGCAAACATGACAGCCGCAGCCTGATTGCCATGCAATACGACCAGACCACGACCTTCGCTGCCAAGCTGAAGAAGATGTTTGAAGCGCCGGGCATGTCCCAGCCACTCAAGCAAGCCATCGACGCCTTGCCGGCGACCGATCGCGCCAAGGCACACGAGGCCTACAGCCGCTTGATGGCGTTCGACGGCAAGCTCGGCCCGACCTCCACCGATGCGGCAATCTACGAACTGTTCCTGCAGGAAAGCATCCGGCAGATCTTCCTCGATGAACTGGGCCCGGAAAGCAGCCCGGCGTGGAAGGCCTTTATCGCCGACGGCAAGTTGTCTTACTCGGCCCAGGCCGATCATTTGCTCGGGCGTGAGGACAGTCCGTTCTGGGATGACGTGCGCACCGCGCAGAAAGAAGACAAACCGGCCATCCTCGCTCGCAGCCTCGCCGCGGCGATCAGCGCAGGCGACAGCCAGTTGGGCAGCGATCACAAAGCCTGGCAGTGGGGCAAACTGCATCGCTATGAATGGAAGAACAGCAACGGCCAGACCGTACGCGGACCGCTGCCGGCCGGCGGCGATCACACCACGCTCAACACCGCTGCCTTCGCCTGGGGCCAGGACTTCAACACCACGCTGGCACCAGCCATGCGCTTTATCGTCGACTTCGGCCAGTCCGAACCGCTGATGGCGCAGAACGGCACCGGCCAGTCCGGCAACCCGGCCAGCCCGAATTACCTCAACAGCATCGAACCGTGGCTCAAGGGTCAATACATGAGCCTGCCGATGCAGCCGCAGAACTTCGACAACGCCTATGGCAAGGCGCGGTTGACGCTGACCCCCGGCAAGTAACACAGGGCAAAGGATTGACACTGATCCCTTGTGGGAGCGGGCTTGCTCGCGAAGGCGATTGAACATTCAACCATTACTTTGAATGTCAGACCGCTTTCGCGAGCAAGCCCGCTCCCACATTGGTATTTCATCCGCCCACAGAGTCCCGATAGAACTTCACGCCCCATATCAGACTCTTAGCTAACAAATTCCTCCATTCCGGCAATGCCATGGACCTTGTTGTCTCGCGTCCCGAAGGTTTGTACTGCCCAGCCGGGGACTTTTATATCGACCCGTGGCGGCCGGTCGAACGCGCCGTGATCACCCACGCCCACGGCGACCATGCCCGCGCCGGCAATCAGCATTACCTGGCGGCAGCGCCCGACGAGGCCATTCTGCGCATGCGACTGGGCCAGGCCATCGACCTGCAAACCCTGGGCTATGGCGAACGCCTGCAGCATCATGGTGTGTTCCTCAGTTTTCATCCCGCTGGCCACGTGCTCGGCTCGGCACAAGTACGACTGGAATACGCTGGAGAAGTCTGGGTGGCTTCCGGGGACTACAAGATCGAACCCGACGGCACTTGCGCACCGTTTGAACCCGTACGCTGCGACACCTTCATCACCGAATCGACCTTTGGCCTGCCGATCTACCGCTGGCAACCCCAGGCCCAGGTGTTTGCCGAAATCAATCAATGGTGGCAAGCCAATGCCGCTGTCGAAAAAACCAGCGTGCTGTTCTGTTGCTCCCTCGGCAAGGCCCAGCGCATTCTCCATGGCATCGATGCACGACTCGGTCCCGTCCTGGTACATAGCGAAGTGGAACCGATCAACGGGATCTACCGCGAAGCGGGGATTTATCTGCCGCCCACGATTCATGCCGCCGAAATCAAAAAGAGCGACCCGATGATGCGCAAGGCGTTGGTGCTGGCACCGCCTTCGGCGGCGAACAGCAGCTGGATGCGCCGCTTCGGCGATTACAGCGATGGATTCGCCAGTGGCTGGATGCGTTTGCGCGGCACACGCCGACGGCGCGGTGTGGACCGAGGCTTCGTGCTGTCCGACCACGCCGACTGGCCCGGTCTGCTGTGGGCTATCGAACAGACCGGCGCCGAACGGGTCATGGTGAGTCATGGATCGGCCGGTGCATTGGTACGCCAGCTGCGCGAGCAGGGTCTTGATGCCACAGCGTTCGACACCGAATACGGTGATGACGAAGAAGACGCGATCATTGCCCAGGCCGGGCCTGCCGAGGTGCTGCCATGAAGGCGTTCGCCGAGCTGTATGCCGAACTGGACGCCTCCACCTCGAACAACGCCAAACTGGCGGCAATGCAAAACTACTTCACCCAGGCCGCGCCGGAAGATGCCGCATGGGCGGTGTACTTTCTGTCGGGGGGACGCCCCCGGCAATTGGTGCCGGTGCGGGTATTGCGCGAATTGGCCGTGGCGGTTTCCGGTTTGCCGGAATGGCTGTTCGAAGAGAGTTACCAGGCCGTCGGTGATCTCGCGGAAACCATTTCGCTGGTTTTACCGCAGGTGTCACACAGTTCAACCGACGGGCTGGCCACGTGGGTCGAGGACAAACTGCTGCCACTGCGCGGCGAACCAGCGCAGTCCCTCGCGCATCGGTTACCGATTCTGTGGGCGCAACTGGACAGCCTGAGCCTGATGGTCTGCATCAAACTGATCACCGGCAGCTTGCGCGTCGGGGTGTCCAGGTTACTGGTCACCCGCGCCCTGGCAGCCATGGCCCACCTCGACAGCAAACGCGTGGCGCAGCGGCTGGTGGGTTACACCGAGCAGTCCCATCGCCCCAGCGCCACCAGCTTTCTGAAACTGATCGCCGCCGAATTGCTCGATGAACACGCCCAGCGTGGCGGCCAGCCCTACCCGTTTTTTCTCGCCCATGCCTTGTCGCCGCCGGTGGAACAATTCGAAACGCTGCTCGGTCCCGTCCAGCATTGGCAGGCGGAATGGAAATGGGATGGCATCCGCGCCCAGGTGATCAAGCGCGACGGACGTCTGTGGATCTGGTCGCGGGGTGAGGAACTGGTGACCGAGCGCTTCCCGGAACTGGACAGTTTGATTCTGGGCCTTCCCGACGGGACGGTGATCGACGCAGAGATCGTCGCCTGGAAATCTGCGCCAACCGCCGTCGAAACGGATTTCGAACCAGCGGCGCAACCCTACGCCCACCTGCAACAACGCATCGGTCGCAAGACCCTGGACCGGAAAACCCTCGAAGAAGTACCGGTGGTACTGCTCGCCTTCGATTTGCTCGAGTGGCAGGGTGAGGACTGGCGCAACCGGAGCCAGGCCGAGCGACGCGCGCAACTGGAATGGGTAGCCAGTGATTGCGCCAATCCGCGGTTGCGCCTCTCGCCATTGTTGACCGGCGACACCTGGCTCGACCTCGCCCGCCAGCGCGAGGCATCCCGCGCCCTCGGTGTCGAGGGCCTGATGCTCAAGGCACGTGATGCCTTGTACGGCATCGGCCGGACCAAGAACATGGGCGTGTGGTGGAAATGGAAAGTCGACCCGTTCAGCGTTGACGCCGTGCTGATCCATGCGCAACAAGGGCAAGGACGCCGGGCCAGCCTATACAGCAATTACACATTCGCCGTCTGGGACGGCCCGCCAGATGCCAGCGAACGCTCCCTTGTGCCGTTCGCCAAAGCTTATTCCGGGCTGAGCGATGACGAAATCCGCCAGATCGACAGCATCGTGCGCAAGACCACGGTGGAAAAGTTCGGGCCCGTGACCAGCATTCAGCCAAGCCTGGTGTTTGAATTAGGTTTTGAGGGCATCGCCCTCTCCCGCCGTCACAAAAGTGGCATTGCCGTGCGCTTCCCGCGGATGTTGCGCTGGCGCAAGGACAAGTCGATCGACGAAGCCGACACTTTGGCGACCCTGCAAAATCTGCTCGGCTAGGCCCTCTTTTCATCCTCAATATTTTTTCTTTTTGAACCGAACGGGTGCGCCCATTTCCCTGCGCCCGTTTTCGTGCATAAATCTGTATCCGGCCATTTCCAAGCGCCTTTTTAAACGCTTGTTCGGCACTCTGGTTCGGAAATTGCTACTTTCAATAGGTCTTACGCTTTCCAGTAACAACAATTCTGCGCCACGAGCGCTCATATTGGTATTTAGGGATTGAATAATGAAAAAAGCATTGCTGACCCTTTCTGCACTGGCGTTGTGCGTGGCTGCTGGCTCCGCCATGGCGAAGGAGTACAAAGAACTGCGTTTCGGCGTTGACCCTTCCTACGCACCGTTCGAGTCGAAAGCGGCCGATGGCAGCCTGGTTGGCTTTGACATCGATCTGGGGAACGCGATCTGCGCCGAATTGAAGGTCAAGTGCAAGTGGGTCGAAAGTGACTTCGACGGCATGATCCCTGGCCTTAAGGCCAACAAATTCGACGGCGTGATCTCGTCGATGACCGTTACCCCGGCCCGCGAAAAAGTGATCGACTTCTCCAGCGAGCTGTTCTCCGGCCCGACCGCATACGTGTTCAAGAAAGGTTCTGGCGTGACTGAAGACGTTGCCTCGCTCAAGGGCAAAACCGTCGGCTACGAACAAGGCACCATTCAGGAAGCCTATGCCAAAGCCGTTCTGGACAAGGCCGGCGTAAAAACCCAGGCGTACGCCAACCAGGATCAGGTCTACGCCGACTTGACTTCCGGTCGTCTCGATGCAGGGATCCAGGACATGCTGCAAGCCGAACTGGGCTTCCTGAAGTCCCCACAGGGTGCCGATTACGATGTCAGCAAGCCGGTCGACAACGCTTTGCTGCCAGCCAAAACAGCCGTTGGCATTAAGAAAGGTAACACCGAGCTGAAAGCGCTTTTGGATAAAGGTATCAAAGCGTTACACGATGATGGCACCTACGCCACCATTCAGAAGAAACACTTTGGCGATCTGAATCTGTACAGCGGCAAATAATGCCCGGCGCCCATCTCTTGATGGGCGCTTTTTTCATCCGATCAGGTTGCTGATTTATGTTCGAAAACCTCCTGCAAAATCTGGGGCTCTCTGCCTTCAGCCTCAAGGGCTTCGGTCCGCTGCTGATGCAAGGTACCTGGATGACCATCAAATTATCGGCGATGTCGCTGCTGGTGGCCGTGTTGCTCGGCCTGCTCGGCGCCAGTGCCAAGCTGTCGAAAGTAAAACTGCTGCGCCTGCCTGCCCAGTGCTACACCACGCTGATTCGCGGGGTGCCGGATCTGGTGCTGATGCTGCTGATCTTCTACAGCCTGCAAACCTGGCTGACGTCGCTCACCGACTACATGGAATGGGAATACATCGAGATTGACCCGTTCAGCGCCGGGGTTCTGACCCTGGGCTTCATCTACGGCGCGTACTTCACCGAAACTTTCCGCGGCGCCATCCTCGCCGTGCCGCGCGGTCAGGTCGAAGCGGCCACCGCCTACGGTCTCAAACGCGGCCAGCGCTTCTGGATCGTGGTGTTCCCCCAAATGATGCGCTTTGCCCTGCCGGGTATCGGCAACAACTGGATGGTGATGCTCAAGGCTACCGCACTGGTGTCGATCATCGGCCTGGCCGACCTGGTCAAGGCTGCCCAGGATGCGGGTAAAAGCAGCTATCAACTGTTTTACTTCCTGGTACTCGCCGCCTTGATCTACCTGTTGATCACCAGTGCCTCCAACTTCGTTCTGCGTTGGCTCGAACGCCGCTACGCTGCCGGCACCCGGGAGGCCGTACGATGATCGAACTCCTGCAGGAATACTGGAAAGCCTTCCTCTACACCGACGGACAGAACATCACCGGCCTGGCCATGACCATGTGGCTGCTCAGCGCTTCGATTTTCATCGGTTTCATCGTGTCGATCCCGCTGTCCATCGCCCGGGTTTCTCCACACTTCTACATTCGCTGGCCGGTGCAGTTCTACACCTATCTGTTTCGGGGTACGCCACTCTATATTCAGCTGCTGATCTGTTACACGGGGATCTACAGCCTGGCCGCCGTGCGTGCGCAACCGCTGCTCGACAGCTTCTTTCGCGATGCGATGAACTGCACCATCCTGGCGTTCGCCCTGAACACCTGCGCCTACACCACGGAGATCTTCGCCGGGGCGATTCGCAGCATGGCCCACGGTGAAGTCGAAGCGGCCAAGGCCTATGGCCTCACTGGCTGGAAGCTGTATGCCTACGTGATCATGCCGTCCGCCCTGCGTCGCTCGTTGCCTTACTACAGCAACGAAGTGATTCTGATGCTGCACTCGACCACCGTGGCCTTCACCGCGACCATCCCGGACATTCTGAAAGTCGCGCGGGACGCCAACTCGGCGACCTTCCTGACTTTCCAGTCGTTCGGCATCGCCGCGCTGATCTACCTGACCGTCACTTTTGCGCTGGTCGGCCTGTTTCGCCTTGCCGAACGTCGATGGCTGGCCTTCCTCGGGCCGACCCACTAGGACTTAACGTACATGCGCCACCAGAAACATGACCTGCTGTCCCCAATGCCGGGGACCGCGAGACAGATCCACAGTTTTCACTTCGGCCCACAACCGGCCAACGGCAAGATATACATCCAGGCCTCCCTGCACGCCGACGAAATGCCCGGCATGCTGGTGGCCTGGCACCTCAAGCAACGACTGGCGGAGCTGGAGGCTGCCGGTCGCCTGCGTAGCGAAATCGTGCTGGTGCCCATCGCCAATCCGGTGGGCCTGGAACAGGTGCTGATGGATGTGCCGCTGGGCCGCTATGAGCTGGAAAGCGGCCAGAACTTCAACCGCTGGTTCGTCGACCTCAGTGAGGAAGTCGGCAACGCGATCGAAGGCAAGCTCGGTGACGATCCGCAGCACAATCAGCAATTGGTCCGCAGCAGCCTGCGCGATGCGCTGGCCCGGCAGACCGCCAGCACCCAACTGCAATCCCAGCGCCTGACCCTGCAGCGACTGGCCTGCGACGCCGACATGGTGCTCGACCTGCATTGCGATTTCGAAGCGGTCGCACACCTCTACACCACACCTGAAGCCTGGCCGCAGGTCGAGCCGCTGGCCCGCTACATCGGTGCCGAAGCCAGCCTGCTGGCAACCGATTCCGGTGGCCAGTCGTTCGACGAATGCTTCACCCTGCTCTGGTGGCAGTTGAAGGAACGCTTCGGCGAACACTTCGACATTCCGCCGGGCAGTTTTTCCGTGACCGTCGAATTGCGCGGCCAGGGCGACGTCAATCACCCGCTGGCCAGCCTCGACTGTCAGGCGTTGATCGACTACCTGATCCATTTCGGCGCGATCGCCGGCGAACCCGCGCCCCTGCCCGAGCTGCCCTATCCGGCGACACCTCTGGCCGGCGTAGAACCGGTGGCTACGCCCGTCGGCGGGCTGCTGGTGTTCACCGCGCTACCGGGACAGTACCTGGAAGCAGGGCAACTGATCGCCGAGATCATTGATCCGGTCAACGATCACGTCACCCCCGTTCATTGCTCCGCCGCCGGGTTGATGTACGCCCGTTCGCTGCGTCGCATGGCCACTGCCGGCATGGTGATCGCCCACGTCGCGGGCACCGAAGCCTATCGCAGCGGCTATCTACTTTCGCCTTGAGGATGCATGCCCCATGTACAAATTGACCATCGAAGGCCTGCATAAAAGCTATGGCGACCATGAAGTCCTCAAAGGTGTTTCACTCAAGGCCAAAACCGGTGACGTCATCAGCCTGATCGGCGCCAGTGGCTCGGGTAAAAGTACTTTTCTGCGTTGCATCAACTTTCTTGAACAACCCAACGACGGCGCCATGAGCCTCGACGGGCAGAACGTCCGCATGATCAAGGATCGCCACGGCATGCACGTGGCCGACGCCAATGAACTGCAGCGCATTCGCACCCGCCTGGCCATGGTGTTCCAGCACTTCAACCTGTGGAGCCATATGACAGTGCTGGAAAACATCACCATGGCTCCGCGCCGGGTGCTGGGGTGCGACAGGAAAGAAGCCGAGGACCGCGCCCGGCGCTACCTCGACAAGGTGGGGCTGGCCTCCCGTGTGGCGGACCAGTACCCGGCATTCCTGTCCGGCGGTCAGCAACAACGGGTTGCGATTGCCCGGGCACTGGCCATGGAACCGGAAGTCATGCTGTTCGACGAACCAACTTCGGCGCTGGACCCGGAACTGGTGGGTGAAGTACTGAAAGTGATCCAGGGCCTGGCCGAAGAAGGCCGGACCATGATCATGGTGACCCACGAAATGAGCTTCGCCCGCAAAGTGTCGAGCCAGGTGTTGTTTCTGCACCAGGGCCTGGTTGAGGAAGAAGGCACGCCGGAAGACGTGCTGGGCAATCCGAAAAGCGAGCGATTGAAGCAGTTCCTGAGTGGCAACCTGAAGTAACGGCTGAAAAAATAACCTGTGGGAGCGCCGCACCGCCGCTCCCACTTTTTTGATCGGTAGCGTCTGGCCTGTCAGACAACAGGCGCAGGCGGTGGCTCATCCGGCAAAGTGGGTTCGCCAGGTTCCATCGGCTCTTCGTTCGGGGTATCAGGGTCAGGCTGACCAGGGATGCCCCCCGCCATGCTGACGGGTGGATGTGCCATCAAGTACCAGGCCAGAACGCCAACCTGATTGGGTTCAAGCCTTGCCAGTTCGGCACTGATTCGTGGATCGATCTTCATTCGGCACTCCTGAGCGATGGCCCGACCCGCCTTGCGCGGATCGGAGCAGTACACTCCATAGAGTGTACGCCCGCTCAGGAATTCCAGATATTTGCCGGACGGTTGACTCAGGTGCGAGGCAGGGTCACGCCACGCTGGCCCTGATACTTGCCGCCACGGTCCTTGTAGGACACTTCACACTCTTCGTCAGACTCGAGGAACAGCATCTGCGCCACGCCTTCGTTCGCGTAGATTTTCGCCGGCAGATTGGTGGTGTTGGAGAACTCCAGGGTCACATGACCTTCCCACTCAGGCTCGAGCGGCGTGACGTTGACGATGATGCCGCAGCGCGCGTAGGTGCTTTTACCCAGGCAAATGGTCAATACATTACGCGGAATGCGGAAGTATTCGACGGTGCTGGCCAGGGCGAAGGAGTTCGGCGGAATGATGCATACGTCGCTGTGGATGTCGACGAAGCTGCCGGCATCGAAGTTTTTCGGGTCGACGATAGCCGAATTGATGTTGGTGAACACCTTGAAATGATTGGTGCAACGTACATCGTAGCCATAGCTCGACACGCCATAGGAAATCACACGGCTATCGTCGCTGCCGCGCATCTGGCGCTCGACGAAAGGCTCGATCATGCCGTGCTCTTGCGCCATGCGGCGAATCCACTTGTCCGATTTGATGCTCATGGCGGGTGTCCTGAATAGCGAGGTCGAAAAATTCTGTCCGGCATCTTACCGGGCGCGCCGCCGGGTTCAAAGTCCGCGGTGCAATTCTCGCCGAACATGCAGGAATTACCTGCGCTGGCGACGAACCGTCACACCGCCGATCCTTAAAACAGAGAAACCTGCGCAAGAAGCATTGGCACGTCCCGGAAAAAGGGTTAAGGTGACGTCACTGTGCTGCTTGTGTCACTGAGAATCTCTACACGATATGTTGAATTTCGATCCAACCATCTACAAGAATTTTTCCTGCTCTTTGCACTCAGTCTCGGCCAGGGTTCTTCCTGAGTCGCAGTTATCTTTGTTCAAGGAGTTACACCATGTCTAATCGCCAAACCGGTACCGTTAAGTGGTTCAACGATGAAAAAGGCTTCGGCTTCATCACTCCACAATCCGGTGACGACCTGTTCGTTCACTTCAAAGCTATCCAGTCCGACGGCTTCAAAAGCCTGAAAGAAGGCCAACAGGTTTCTTTCATCGCTACCCGCGGTCAGAAAGGCATGCAAGCTGAAGAAGTTCAAGTTATCTAACTTGTACTTGCTTTAGTAAAAAGCCCCGCTCTCAACAGCGGGGCTTTTTTGTGGGCGGACGTTTTTTGTCCACACAAGGCGGCGATCTTTTGATGTCCTTACCAGGTCACGCCAAACCCTGCGGTGTAGCGTGTCTTGTCCAGATCCGCATCGTCGGTGCCGCTGATGATGTCCCGCTCCGCCTTCAGGTTCAGCGAAGCCCAGTCAGTCACCTTGTAGCGCAACCCCATCTCGGCATCGAGTGCGTAGTCGGCCACGCCCGACAGCGGCTTGCCGACCTCACCATTGGTGAAAAACTCGACACGCTTGCCGATCAGGTAGCGGTTGTAGTCCCACTTCATGGCCAGGGCGTAGAAATTGTCCTTGCTGCCATCAGAGAACTCAAAGTCCGTGTGGTTGATCAACGACCCCAGGGAGAAGGCCCCGAGCTCGTCATCCCAGAACTGATAGCCGGGACCGGTACCGACGGTGCGCTGACGGGAAAGGTCTTCGACCTTGTCGCGCTTGTACACCAGGCGCCCCTGCCAGAACCATTGCTCGGTCAGGAACCGGTCGATGGAGTACTCGGCCCGCCAATTGTCGGTGGTCACCACGCTGTCCTGGAACTCACGGTTGTATTCGCCTTCGGCGGTATGCCGCCAGCGACCGTGACGCGCACTGGTCTTGAAATCGATGCCGTAGTCATCGGTATCGTTTTCCGCCCGCTGATAATCCAGCGCGATATCGACGTTGCCTTTCCACACCAGATCCTCGACCACCGGTTTTGGCTTGAGGATCTGCTGAATGCTCGCCAGCTCGACCGTCTTCGGTGCTTCACCATTGGCCAGCGTGACCTTGCCGGCATCCGCCGCTTTCAGCGCCTTGGCTTTCTCGCCACTGTAGGCATCCTGCTTGACCAGCAATTCCTGATCGCTGTCCAGGGTCTTGACCTGTTTCCAGTCGATCGTCACCGCACCGGCGTACTCGGTCTGGATCAGCAGCTTGCCGCCATCGAACAGCGTGATCTTGCCACTCAGCTTGTCACCGTTCTTCAACCACACGGTATCGGCCAGCAAGGGAGTGGAAGCACTGAGGACAGCGAGACACAGCAGGGATCTGGACAACATATGCAAAATACAGGCTCGGGCTTGCAAGAAAAGTCGGCATTATCCGTTGGAACAAGGCCCTGACAAGGACTGACCCGACTATTTCTGTTGAGTTCATTTCTCAACTTCCTGCACAGGAATTACTCTAACGACGGTAAAGCAGACTTTTTCAGGAATGACGGACGTGACCGATCCAACCGATGAACCCGAGAGTGCGGCGCAAATCCGACGCACGGCACTGTACCTGACACTGGCGCAAGTTCCCGAGGGCAAGGTCGTCAGCTACGGTCAATTGGCCGAGCTTGCAGGACTGGGTCGCGCCGCCCGCTGGGTCGGCCGCACCCTCAGCCAATTGCCGAGCGACAGCAAGTTGCCCTGGCATCGCGTTCTGGGCGCAAACGGACGTATCAGCCTGCCGGTCGGCAGCCCTTCGGGGGATGAGCAGCGCGCACGATTGCGCATGGAGGGCATCAGTGTCCTGAATAATCGTGTTGATATTCAGCGCCATGGCTGGCGTCCGGTAGAGCACAGCGGTTAGAGTGCGCCCTTTGTTTCCGTATTTCTTGAGGCAGACTCCAGCCCATGCCCCGTAAAACCTGGCGCGCCGCGCTCGCCGCTTATGCCAGCCCCTCGACACTCGTGCTGTTGCTGCTTGGTTTCGCCGCCGGCCTGCCTTACATGCTGGTGTTTTCGACGCTTTCGGTCTGGCTGCGTGAAGCCGGCGTGGCTCGCGAAACCATTGGCTATGCAAGCCTGATCGGCCTGGCATATGCCTTCAAATGGGTCTGGTCACCGCTGCTCGACCAATGGCGACTGCCATTGCTCGGCAAACTCGGTCGACGACGTTCCTGGCTCGTATTGTCCCAGGCACTGGTCATCCTTGGCCTGATCGGGATGGGATTCTGCGACCCGCAAAAGCATCTCTCCTGGCTCATCGCTATCGCGGTGATCGTCGCCTTCGCCTCGGCGACGCAGGACATTGCGGTAGACGCCTATCGCCTGGAGATCGCCGAGGACAATCGCCAGGCCGCCCTGGCCGCCAGCTACATGTCCGGTTACCGGGTCGCCGCACTGCTGGCGACTGCAGGCGCGCTGTATTTCGCCGAAGGCTTTGGCTCCACCGGCTTCAACTACAAGCATTCGGCCTGGGCCGGCACTTACATCCTGTTCGGGGCGCTGATGGTCCCGGCACTGCTGACTTCACTGTTCATGCGCGAACCACCCGTGCCGTTACGCACGCAACTGCAGGCCGGGCGCTACAGTTTCGTGCATCAACTGGCCTCGGTATTCGTGCTGATCATATTGCTGGTGTCCGTGCCGGCCATGTTCACCCAGCTCTACAACACCGACTTTGCCAGCGTACTGTTCGAAGGCGTGAGCCCGCTCGACCTGCTGCTCGAAGACCGCGCGTTCCTGCGGGCCATCCTCTACATCACGCTCACCGCCCTGTGCCTCTCGGCCATGGGCCGACGCGGCCTGGCACCGGTACTGACGCCGGTCAACGACTTCATCCTGCGATACCGCTGGCAAGCCCTGCTGCTGCTCGGCTTGATCGCCACCTATCGGATGTCCGATACGGTCATGGGCGTGATGGCCAACGTGTTCTATATCGACCAGGGCTTCACCAAGGACCAGATCGCCAGCGTCAGCAAAATCTTCGGCCTGATCATGACCCTGGTCGGCGCCGGCATGGGCGGCCTGCTGATCGTGCGCTTCGGCATCCTGCCGATCCTGTTCATCGGCGGCGTCGCCTCCGCGGCGACCAACATCCTGTTCCTGATGCTCGCCGACATGGGCCCCAACCTGAACATGCTGGTGCTGACCATCTCCCTGGACAACTTCAGTTCAGGCCTGGCCACCTCAGCCTTCGTCGCCTACCTGTCGAGCCTGACCAACCTCAAGTTCTCCGCTACCCAGTACGCCCTGCTCAGCTCGATCATGCTGCTACTGCCACGCCTGATCGGCGGCTACTCCGGAGTCATGGTGGAGAAGTTCGGTTATCACAACTTCTTCCTGATTACCGCCCTGCTGGGCGTCCCGACCCTGCTGCTGATCGCCTTGCACTGGTTCCAGGAAAATCGCCGCGCAGGTCCGACACCGACACCGGAGCCGGTGCAGACCCCGGTCACCGAAGAATCGTAGGTTCTTTACCCAGGAAAAATCGCGGAGGGCCGCGTGAATCGCGCTCTCCGGCCACACCACCGACCGCACGCCTGTACGCCAGCGGAACTCGCCCGTACAATGCTCCGTCATTTCTCGTCATCAGCAATCGATAACGGCCAACCATGCGCACCAGTCAATTTTTGCTCGCCACACAAAAAGAAACGCCTTCCGACGCGGTCGTGATCAGCCACCAGCTGATGCTGCGCGCCGGCATGATCCGCAAACTCGCCTCGGGCCTGTACACCTGGCTGCCGATGGGCTTGCGGGTAATGCGCAAGGTCGAAGCCGTCGTTCGTGAAGAAATGAACGCCGCCGGCTCGCTCGAAGTGTTGATGCCGAGCACGCAACCGGCTGAGCTGTGGCAGGAATCCGGGCGCTGGGAAGAGTACGGCCCTGAATTGCTGCGCTTCAAGGATCGCCACGGTCGCGATTTCTGCGCAGGTCCCACCCATGAAGAAGTCATCACCGATCTGATGCGCAACGAGTTGAGCAGCTACAAGCAGCTGCCGATCAACCTGTACCAGATCCAGACCAAATTCCGTGATGAGATCCGCCCACGCTTCGGCTTGATGCGCGGCCGCGAATTCATCATGAAGGACGCCTATTCGTTCCACGCCGACCAGCCTTCGCTGCAGGTCACCTACGACCGCATGCACCAGGCCTACTGCAACGTATTCACCCGTCTGGGCCTGAAGTTCCGCCCTGTTGAAGCCGACAACGGTTCCATCGGCGGTGCCGGTTCCCACGAGTTCCACGTGCTGGCCGAGTCCGGTGAAGACGACATCGTTTTCAGCAACGGCTCCGACTACGCCGCGAACATCGAGAAAGCCGAAGCCGTGCCACGGGAAACCTCGCGCGCCGCTCCGAGCGAAGAACTGCGCCTGGTCGACACCCCGAACGCAAAAACAATTGCGCAACTGGTCGAAGGCTTCAACCTGCCGATCGAGAAAACCATCAAGACCCTCGTGGTGCACGCTGAAGAAAAAGGCAAGCTGATTGCCCTGATCATCCGTGGCGACCATGAGCTGAACGAAATCAAGGCGGCCAACCAGCCAGGCGTTGCCAGCCCGCTGGTCATGGCCTCGGAAAGCGAACTGCGCGACGCCATTGGCGCCGGCGCCGGTTCCCTCGGCCCGCTGAACCTGCCGCTGCCGATCATCATCGACCGCTCTGTCGAACTGATGAGCGACTTTGGCATCGGTGCCAACATCGACGACAAACACTACTTCGGCGTGAACTGGGAGCGCGACCTGCCTGTTCCGACCGTTGCCGACCTGCGTAACGTCGTGACCGGCGACCCGAGCCCGGACGGCAAAGGCACCCTGGAAATCAAGCGCGGCATCGAAGTCGGGCACATCTTCCAGCTGGGCAACAAGTACAGCAAAGCGATGAAATGCGAAGTGCTGGGCGAGAACGGCAAGCCGGTCACCCTGGAAATGGGCTGCTATGGCATCGGCGTGTCCCGCGTGGTGGCGGCTGCCATCGAGCAGAACAACGACGAAAACGGGATCATCTGGAGCGACACTCTCGCGCCGTTCCAGATTGCCCTGGTGCCGCTGCGCTACGAAACCGAGCAGGTTCGCGAAGCCACCGACAAGCTGTACGCGGAACTGACCGCTGCCGGCTTCGAAGTGCTGCTGGACGACCGTGACAAGAAAACCAGCCCGGGCATCAAGTTCGCGGACATGGAGCTGATCGGCATTCCACACCGGATCGTGGTCAGTGACCGCGGCCTGGCCGAAGGCAACCTGGAATACAAGAGCCGTACCGAGGCCGACGCACAAGCGCTACCGGTCGCCGAGGTGCTGTCCTTCCTTCAGGCCCGCATCCGCCGCTGATACCAGATATAGAGGCGTCATGTTCAAGCGAAACACCTTAGGCCTCGGTGGTGCTGCCTTGTGCGGCACCCTGCTGGTCAGCGGCTGTGCCAACCACATGTCACAACGCAGCGAGCAAGAGGAACGTGTCGAGCGCAAATTGCTCGATCACAGCCTGCAGATCGATGTCGGTGAGCCCAAGGTGCTTGAGCTGCCGCAACGGCGGGTGAAAATTCACGAACAGAAGACTTTCGAAGTCACCGAATACGAAGTCACGCGTCACTACGACCGCTATACGCCGTACCAACCCTGGCGGGAGATTTACGAAATCCCGCTGGGCGCGGTGGCCGTGGTGGCGGGTATCGGTGCCAACGTGGTCAATGTGTTCACCCTCGGCAATCTGCCGGACAGCGTGACCAAGGACTGGCTGAGCTACGGTTTTGCCGGGCTCAACCCGTTCATGAACGTGCAGTCCCACGGCCGCGCGCAGCAAAACCTGGCCGGCATTGGTGAAGTCCAGCGCGACAAACGCACGGAGTACTCAAGCCTGCCCTGGAGCGAGCGCCCGGTCGAGGTCAAGGCCGGCAAGGAAACCTTCGAGCTGACCACCGACAAAAACGGCGTGCTGCGCCTGAATCTGCTGGACAGCCCGTTCGCCGAACATGACATCAATCATCTGAGCCGGTTGCTGATCCGTGTCGAGGATGCCCAGGGCAACGTGCACAGCGATTCCACCCTGGCCATCAGCAGCAACCTGCGCAGCAAGCTCTATGAGGCCCACGGCCTGATTTACGACGACCTCGAAGGCGATGAGGTGAGCCAGTGGGTACATCGGGTCAAGCGCCTGTCGGAACTGGGCCTTGAAGAAGAAGCCAGTGAGCTGGAACAGAGCCTGATCGAACTGACACGCAATGATCCCGAATTGCAGAGCGAATTCCTCAAGTCGCTGGCCCGCAATGGCGAACGACTGGTGGCGAATCCGGGGCTGAACTAAAAAGCCAAAAGCTTCGTCGGATCGCCGCCCGGAGCAAGCCCGCTCCCACACTGGATTTGTGAACACCTCAAATCCAATGTGGGAGCGGGCTTGCTCGCGAAGGGGCCCGCAGATTCACCTCCGAACTACCGCTCAAACAACTCCATCTGCTCGAACCCGCCCCGCAAGTCCTCCAGCCGCACGCCGACACCCAACAACCGCACCGGTTTACCGCCGCGATTGAAGGCCTGGGTCAGCATCAACTGATAACTCCCCAGATCCCGCCCTGCCCCGGCCTGCTCCAATGTTGTCTGGGTGAAGTCGTGGAACTTCACTTTGACGAATGGCTTGCCCGGACGATAACTGCTGTCGATTCGTGCCATGCGACCGGCCAGGGTCTCCAGCAGCTCGGGCAACTTGTCCAGGCAACTCTTCAGGTCTGGCAGGTCAACGTCGTAGGTGTTTTCAACAGAGATCGACTGACGACGGCTGTCGTTGTGCACCACGCGGTCATCGATCCCACGGGCCAGGCTCCAGAGCCGCTCGCCAAAGCTGCCGAACTCACGCACCAGTGCCAACTTGTCCCACTCGCGCAATTGCAGGCAATCGGAAATGCCCAGCTTGCCGAGCTTGTCGGCGGTGACTTTACCGACCCCGTGCAATTTGCCCACCGGCAAGCCACTGACAAAGTCCTCGACCTGGTCCGGAGTAATGACGAACAGGCCGTTGGGCTTTTTCCAGTCACTGGCGATCTTGGCCAGAAACTTGTTCGGCGCCACACCCGCCGACACGGTGATATGCAGTTGGTTGGAGACCCGGCGCCGGATGTCCTGGGCGATTCGCGTCGCACTGCCCGCGAAATGCGCACTGTCCGACACATCGAGGTACGCTTCGTCGAGCGAAAGTGGCTCGATGATCTCGGTGTAATCGCGAAAGATCGTGTGGATTTCCCTGGACGCCTCTCTATAGGCATCCATGCGCGGCTTGACGATGATCAGGTCCGGGCACAGTTTCAAGGCATGCCCGGAGGACATTGCCGAACGCACCCCATACGCTCGCGCCTCATAATTGCAGGTGGCGATCACCCCGCGCCGATCCGCCGACCCGCCCACCGCCAATGGCTTGCCGGCCAGGCGCGGGTCGTCACGCATCTCAATGGCGGCGTAGAAACAATCACAATCGACGTGGATGATCTTTCGCTGAGTCATGGCAAAGCAGTGTTCATGGCAAGGAAAAGGCATCTGGGTATGCCGGATATGCAGTATCTCACCGACACCTGTATATAGCACCAGTAGTCTGAATGTTCTTTTCGACTCGTGGGAAATGTCGTTGATAAATTTATTTTTTCAATCGAAAAAACATTCTCAATAGAGCCGCAGGCCTTGCCCCGCCTGCCTCACAGGCTGGCCAACCCGCCTGTCGACAAGCTAACCGATTGAAGCGGAACAGGTTTTATCTGAATTGAAGGTTGACACCCCGGCGTTTCTCTATAGAATGCCGGCACACAGACGCGGGATGGAGCAGTCTGGTAGCTCGTCGGGCTCATAACCCGAAGGTCGTCGGTTCAAATCCGGCTCCCGCAACCAAACATCAAAAAAGGCTACTCGAAAGAGTGGCCTTTTTTGTGCGCGTCTGTTTTGCAGCACCGGGCACCTAAACCAGCCAACCTGCTGAATCTGGCAGAAAGCAGAAATCGTTCTGATTCCGAAACTTAGGCCAGGGCTGCGACCGTTTGCCGCGATTCAACGTTTATTTGACCTGCTTCAGGATTAACGGTTGACACCCCGGCATTACTCTATAGAATGCCGCCACACAGACGCGGGATGGAGCAGTCTGGTAGCTCGTCGGGCTCATAACCCGAAGGTCGTCGGTTCAAATCCGGCTCCCGCAACCAAACATCAAAAAAGGCTACTCGAAAGAGTGGCCTTTTTTGTATCTGTTGAAAAAGTCCTTTCGCAACAATGATCTGTCACTGTGCAGCAAGCCGTTTGGGGCCACCCATGCTCGGGGTTCAGACTATGCTCTATCGCAGACTGAAGCCTTCACGACTGATGACGCGCCGTCCCCGCTGCCGGGTGATAGGCGTTAATATTTGTGATTATTTTTTTCTACAGGGATTGGTAACTTGGCTGGATACCCCCATCCTGTCGCGCACAATCCAAGAGGTGATTGATGCGCGCCAACTCGTCTGATTCACAAGACACCGTCACAGCGACACAACCGATCAAGGCTGAGCGTCTGCGCCTGCTTGATCTGTTGAGCAAGTACCGTCAACCCATTGGCCTGGCGGTCACCCTGCTGCTGTTCGCAATCGCGCTGATTGCCTGTCGCCACCTGTTGAGCGAACTCGACCTTTACGCGCTGCACGATTCGATCCTCGAAGTTCCACAACCAGCCTTGATGGGCGCCCTTGCCGCAACCGTAGCGGGTTTCATCATTCTGCTCGGCTACGAATGGTCGGCCAGCCGCTATGCCGGCGTGAGCCTGGCACCGCGCACGCTGGCAATGGGCGGTTTCACGGCCTTTGCCATTGGCAACGCCATCGGTCTTTCAATGTTGTCGGGCGGTTCGGTTCGCTATCGCCTCTATGCCCGTCATGGTGTGGGAGCGGCTGAAGTCGCCCGCATGACACTGTTCGCCAGCCTCTCGCTGGGCTGCGCCCTGCCGCCGCTGGCCGCCCTGGCGACGCTCAGCGACCTGCCGGCCGCGTCCACCGCCCTGGGGCTCTCCGAGACGCTGCTGGGCGTGATAGCAACCGCCGTGCTTGTGCTGTTTTCGGTGCTGGCTATCGGCATCTACCGTCGGCGGCTGCCGGAACAGCCTTACCCGGACAACCTGCTGGTCATGATCGGGCGCCGCACCTTGCGCTTGCCCGGGAGCCGCCTGACGCTCCTGCAATTGGTCATCACCGCCCTGGACGTAGCCGCCGCCGCGACCGTGCTCTATCTGTTGCTGCCGGAAACGCCGCCCTTCGGTGCGTTCCTTCTGGTTTACCTGCTGGCCCTGGCCGCCGGCGTGCTCAGCCATGTGCCGGGCGGCGTCGGGGTGTTCGAGGCGATTTTGCTGGCGGCGTTTTCCGACACACTTGGTGCTGCGCCCCTGGCGGCCGCCCTGCTGCTTTATCGCTTGATCTACGTGGTCCTGCCATTGCTGGTGGCCTGCGTGCTGTTACTGATCAACGAAGGTCAGCGCCTGTTCCAGACACGCCAGACATTGCGCGCGGCCTCAGGCCTGGCGGCTCCGATCCTGGCGGTGCTGGTATTTCTGTCCGGTGTTGTCCTGCTGTTCTCCGGGGCCACCCCGGAAATCGATACCCGCCTGGAACATATCGGTTTTCTGATCCCCCATCGGCTGGTCGACGCTTCGCACTTTGGCGCCAGCCTGGTCGGCGTTCTTTGTCTGTTGCTGGCCCAGGGGCTGCGCCGCCGGCTGTCGGCGGCGTGGATGCTGACCACCATTCTGTTGCTGGTCGGCGCCCTGCTCTCACTGCTCAAAGGCTTCGACTGGGAAGAAGCCAGCCTGATGGTGCTGACGGCAAGCCTGCTCGGGGTATTCCGCCGCTCGTTCTATCGCCCCAGCCGCCTGACCGAAGTTCCGTTCTCGCCGCTGTACCTGGTGGCCAGCCTGTGCGTGCTCGGTGCGTCGATCTGGTTGCTGCTGTTCGCCTACCAGGACGTTCCGTACAGCCACCAGCTCTGGTGGCAGTTCACTCTGGACGCCGATGCCCCTCGCGGCCTGCGTTCGCTGCTCGGGGCTGCCGTACTGCTGGTGGTGGTGTCACTGACCTGGCTGCTGCGCACCGCGCGTCCGGTCATTCACCTCCCGACGTCCGACGAACTGGAGCGCGCCAGCAAGATCCTCATGGCATCGGCCCAACCGGATGGCGGTCTGGCCCTGACCGGTGACAAGGCGCTGCTGTTCCACCCCAATGACGAAGCGTTCCTGATGTACGCCCGCCGTGGCCGCAGCCTGGTGGCGTTATATGACCCGATCGGCCCGGGCCAGCAACGGGCGGAAATGATCTGGCAGTTCCGCGACCTGTGCGACATCCACCACGCCCGCCCCGTGTTCTACCAAGTGCGCGCGGAGAACCTGCCCTACTACATGGACATCGGCCTGACCGCGATCAAGCTCGGCGAAGAAGCCCGGGTCGATCTCAAGCGGTTTGATCTCGAGGCCAAGGGCAAGGAGATGAAGGACCTGCGCTACACCTGGAACCGAGGCACCCGTGACGGCCTGTCGCTGGAAATCTTTGAGCCGGGCCACGCGCCGATGGAGGAGCTCAAGGTGATTTCCGATGCCTGGCTGACCGGCAAGAACGTCCGCGAGAAAGGTTTTTCGCTGGGTCGCTTCAGCGATGACTACCTCAAGTATTTCCGCATCGCGGTGATTCGTTTCGAAGGACGCCCGGTCGCGTTCGCCAACTTGCTCGAGACCTACGGCCACGACCTGGCCAGCCTCGACCTGATGCGCGCCCATCCGGACGCCCCGAAGCTGACCATGGAGTTCATGATGGTCGGCCTGATCCAGCATTATAAAAATCATGGATACGCGCGTTTCAGCCTGGGCATGGTGCCGTTGTCGGGGTTGCAACCCCGTCGCGGCGCACCATTGACCCAGCGCCTGGGCTCGATGGTATTCCGCCGTGGTGAGCAGCTGTACAACTTCCAAGGCTTGCGCCGCTTCAAAGACAAGTTCCAGCCTGATTGGGAACCCCGTTATATGGCCGTGCCCGCCGGACTCGATCCGCTGGTTGCGCTGGCCGACACTGCTGCCCTGATCGCGGGCGGCTTGACCGGATTGGTGAAACGCTGATGATTCAACGCTCCTTGCGGTATGTATTGGGCACGCTGGTGATAGTGGCCCTGATTCTCGGTGGCGGTTACTGGTACCTGAAACGCCCGGCACCGGAACCGACCCTCGAATTGCTGAACCCGGCCGATGGTGCGGCGATGACCCGTGTCATCCCCGGCACTACGCCTCGCGCCCAGGTGCTGGTGGCGGTCAACGAAGACCAGAAACTCAGCGACAAGCAGTTGCTGACCCTGAGCCGCAGTGGCTCGGCGCAAATCGTCCAGGTGATCCTGCCCAAGGACTGCCTGTTGCAAAGCCGCGCCCTGCAATCGGGCCTGAGAGAACTCAAAGGCCCGGCGACCCTGGTCAGCGGTATCGGCCCGGGTGCCGTGCTGGCCTGGCGCTGGCTGTCCGAGCAGAAGAATGACAAGGCCCAGGCGGTCTCGGTCGACCTGGCCCTGGAAAAGGGCGGCTGCACTCACCTGCTGCCAAAAAGCGCCGCCCACGGTCACTGGCTGGTCGCGTGGAACGACAACCCGGACGACACCAGTGCCGGCTTCGTGCGTGATCAACCGAACGCTGAAACCAGCATCAGCGACTACGACATCAACCTGCCGCAAGTGCTGAACAACGAACTGCGCAAGATCCTCGTCGGTGGCGACAAAGCTGCTGGCGGCCTGCAGATCCCGGTGGTCGAAGTGCCAGCCGGTCAGGCCAGGGACACCGTGACCCTGTTCCTGTCCGGTGACGGCGGCTGGCGCGACCTCGACCGCGATGTAGCGGGCGAAATGGCCAAGATCGGCTACCCGGTGGTCGGCATCGACACCCTGCGCTACTACTGGCAGCACAAGAGCCCGGAGCAAAGCGCGCTGGACCTGGCTGAACTGATGCAACACTACCGGCAAAAATGGGGCACCAAGCGCTTCATCCTGACCGGTTACTCGTTCGGCGCCGATGTCCTGCCGGCGATCTACAACCGCCTGGCCGAGTCCGAGCAGCAACGCGTCGACGCGATCATCCTGCTGGCCTTCGCCCGTACCGGCAGCTTCGAGATCGAAGTCGAAGGCTGGCTCGGCAACGCTGGCAAGGAAGCCGCCACCGGACCGGAAATGGCCAAGCTGCCAGCCGCCAAAGTGGTGTGCATCTACGGTGAAGAAGAAACCGACGAGAGCGGCTGCACCGACAAGACTGCGGTGGGCGAAGCCATCAAGCTGCCAGGCGGCCACCACTTCGACGAGAACTACCCGGCGCTGGCCAAGCGTTTGGTGGATGTGATCGAGAAGCGTCAGCCTAAGGAAACGGCTGCTACAGAGTGATCTGAGCCAGCCGAAAAAAGCCCTCGTTACCTCACGGTAGCGGGGGCTTTTACATTCCGACAGACACCACACATCCCCTGTGGGAGCGGGCTTGCTCGCGAAGGCGGTGTATCAAATTGCATTTATGTCGACTGACACGCCCCTTTCGCGAGCAAGCCCGCTCCCACACTGGATCTTCGTAGTCTTCCAGTTTATTGCTCAGGCACAAAAAAGCCCCCAATGCCGCAAGGCAACGGGGGCTTTTTGTGGGTCGCTTACATCTCCACCTGCGTCCCCAGCTCAATCACCCGGTTCAGCGGCAGATTGAAGAAGCGCAGGTTGCCGTTGGCGTTCTGCAACATGAACGCAAACAGCGCCTCGCGCCAGCGCGACATGCCTTCGAGCTTGGAGGCGATGACCGTTTCGCGGCTGAGGAAGTACGTGGTGCGCATCGGGCTGAAGCTCAGTTCATCGAGATGACACAGCTTCAATGCCTGGGGCACGTCCGGCTCATCGATAAAGCCGAAATGCAGGATCACCCGGAAGAACCCCTCGCCGTAGGCATCGACCTCGAACCGTCGTGATGGCGGCACCCGCGGGATGTCTTCGTAGACCACCGTCAGCAGCACCACTTGCTCGTGCAACACCTGGTTATGCAGCAGGTTGTGCAACAGCGCGTGGGGCACAGCGTCCGGTCGCGCGGTCAGGAACACCGCCGTGCCCTGCACACGATGCGGCGGTTGCACGGCAATGCTGCTGATAAAGATCGGCAGCGGCAGCCCACCTTCATCGATACGCTCCACTAGCAGTTGCTTGCCGCGCTTCCAAGTGGTCATCAGCACAAACAAGGCGAAACCGGCGATCACCGGGAATGCACCGCCCTGAATGATTTTCGGCACGTTGGCGGCGAAGTACACACCATCTACCAACAGGAAACCCAACAGCATCGGGACCACAAGCACCGGTGGCCATTTCCACAGCAGCAGGATCACCGCGGACACCAGAATGCTGGTCATCAGCATGGTCCCGGTCACCGCCACACCATAGGCCGAGGCCAGGGCTCCGGAGGATTCGAAACCCAACACCAACAGCACCACACCGACCATCAGCGCCCAGTTCACCGCGGCGATGTAGATCTGGCCCTGTTCAGCGCTGGAGGTGTGCCGGATGTGCATGCGCGGAATGTAACCGAGCTGGATCGCCTGACGGGTCAGGGAGAACGCACCGGAAATCACCGCTTGCGAGGCAATCACCGTGGCCAGGGTCGACAGGCCGACCAGCGGGATCAATGCCCAGCTCGGTGCCAGCAGGTAGAACGGGTTACGGGCAGCTTCCGGGTCGCCCAGCAGCAAGGCGCCCTGGCCAAAATAATTGAGCACCAGCGCCGGCAGTACAAGGATGAACCAGGCACGTGCAATCGGCTTGCGACCGAAGTGGCCCATGTCCGCGTACAGCGCTTCGGCACCGGTCAATGCCAGCACCACGGCGCCGAGAATCGTCACGCCCATGCCCGGATGGACCATGAAGAAACGTACGCCCCACACCGGGTTCATCGCTTCGAGGACTTCCGGATGCTGGCTGATGCCATAGACGCCCAGTGCGCCCAGCACGAGGAACCAGGTGACCATGATCGGCCCGAACAGAATGCCGATCCGCGCGGTACCGTGACTCTGAATCAGAAACAGCGCGACCAGCACCACCAGCGACAGAGGCACGACCCAATGATCGATGCCCTCGAATGCCAGGCCCAGGCCTTCAATCGCCGACAGCACGGAGATCGCCGGGGTGATCATGCTGTCGCCATAGAACAGCGCCGCACCAATCAGCCCGCAGACCACCAGCAACGTGCGCAATCTGGCATGCCCTGCCGCCGCCCGCCTGGCCAGCGCGGTCAAGGCCATGATCCCGCCTTCGCCCTGGTTGTCGGCGCGCAGTACAAACATCATGTACTTGATCGACACGACCCAGATCAGCGACCAGAAAATGAGTGCCAGAATCCCCAGCACCCCGTCATGGTTGACCGGCACGCCATAGCCTCCGGAAAACACTTCTTTAAGGGTGTACAACGGACTGGTGCCGATATCGCCATAAACCACCCCGACTGCCGCGACCAGCATACCGATCGGCTTCACCGCCGTATGCTCGGCGCCCGCAGCCTGACTACTTGCCTGACCCATCCACCACTCCTACTACCCAGACTCGGGCTTCTTTGAAAGAAGCACTATGCTTTGTCGTGCAGCATGCGCTGTTTTACTTCACGTTACAGACGTTTTGTTGACTGTAAAAAAACAGTAAAGCGTAACGGCGCGAAGCATAGCGCAGCACTCGTCGTATTTCCCTGCATAAAGCTGGTCAAGTGCGCTTACCATCGCTAGAATTGCGCACTTTTTGATCAGAGGCGCCAAATGAGCGCCCGTTCGTCGTCTTGCCGCACTCGGCACGAGGCGTCACAAAATACCGAGGTTAGACATGTCCACCACTCCTGCGTCGGCCAATCCAAAGGTTGGCTTCGTATCCCTGGGCTGCCCCAAAGCACTGGTCGACTCCGAGCGCATCCTTACCCAGCTGCGCATGGAAGGCTATGACGTCGTGTCCACCTACCAGGACGCCGACGTCGTGGTGGTCAACACCTGCGGCTTCATCGATTCGGCCAAGGCCGAGTCCCTGGAAGTGATCGGCGAAGCCATCAAGGAAAACGGCAAGGTCATCGTGACCGGCTGCATGGGCGTCGAAGAAGGCAACATCCGCGACGTGCACCCGAGCGTGCTGGCCGTGACCGGTCCGCAGCAGTACGAGCAAGTGGTCAATGCCGTGCACGAAGTCGTGCCACCCCGCCAGGACCACAACCCGCTGATCGACCTGGTGCCGCCACAAGGCATCAAGCTGACCCCGCGCCACTACGCCTACCTGAAAATTTCCGAAGGCTGCAACCACAGCTGCAGCTTCTGCATCATCCCGTCGATGCGCGGCAAACTGGTCAGCCGTCCGGTGGGCGACGTGCTCGACGAGGCCCAGCGCCTGGTCAAGTCCGGCGTCAAAGAGCTGTTGGTGATCTCCCAGGACACCAGCGCCTATGGCGTCGACGTGAAATACCGCACCGGTTTCTGGAACGGCGCGCCGGTGAAAACCCGCATGACCGAACTCTGCGAAGCCCTGAGCACCCTTGGCGTCTGGGTTCGCCTGCACTACGTTTACCCGTATCCGCACGTTGACGAGCTGATCCCGCTGATGGCTGCCGGCAAGATCCTGCCGTACCTGGACATCCCGTTCCAGCACGCCAGCCCGAAAGTGCTGAAGTCGATGAAACGCCCGGCCTTCGAAGACAAGACCCTGGCGCGGATCAAGAACTGGCGCGAAATCTGCCCGGACCTGATCATCCGTTCGACCTTCATCGTCGGCTTCCCTGGCGAAACCGAAGAAGACTTCCAGTACCTGCTGAACTGGCTGACCGAAGCACAACTCGACCGCGTCGGCTGCTTCCAGTACTCGCCGGTAGAAGGTGCACCGGCCAATGACCTGGACCTGGAAGTCGTCCCGGACGACGTCAAGCAGGATCGTTGGGAGCGCTTCATGGCGCACCAGCAGGCCATCAGTTCGGCGCGCCTGCAAATGCGCATCGGCCGCGAGATCGAAGTGCTGGTCGATGAAGTTGACGAGCAAGGCGCGGTAGGCCGCTGCTTCTTCGACGCCCCGGAAATCGACGGCAACGTATTCATCGACAACGGCAGCAACCTCAAGCCGGGCGACAAGGTCTGGTGCAAAGTGACCGACGCCGACGAATACGACCTGTGGGCTGAACAGATCTAAACGCAAAAAATACGCAAAGCCCCGCTCTCTTGACGAGATGCGGGGCTTTTTTACGGCTATCGTTTGAGATTGAACGGATTCACACCAATCACGCATCAGGGGGGCAGACAGGCATGCGTCAGCATTCGGTCATCCAAACGCCGAAGTTCAGCGACTACGAAGAATTGACCCGGGTCTGGGAGGCCTCGGTACGCGCCACTCACGACTTTCTGCCCGACAGTTACATCGAACTGCTGAAAAACCTGGTGTTGACTCGCTACCTCGACGCGGTGATGTTGATCTGCACCAAGGATTCGAGCCAACGTATCACCGGGTTTGCCGGCGTCGCGGCCGGCAAGATCGAAATGCTCTTCATCGACCCTGACCATCGCGGCCAGGGCCTGGGCAAAAAATTGTTGCGCTATGCCCTGGAACACCTGAACGCCGACGAACTGGACGTCAACGAACAGAACCCGCAAGCCCTCGGCTTCTACTTCAAGCAGGGTTTCGAGGTCATCGGCCGCTCTGAAGTCGATGGCATGGGGCAGCCGTATCCGTTGCTGCACATGCGTTTGCGCCAAAACCAAAAGCTTTCACAACAGGGCTGACACAACACGTACAACTGTAGGAGCTGGCTTGCCAGCGAAGGATGAGAGAGCGCCGCGTTCTTTCAGGATAAACACGGTGCTCTTGAATCCATCGCTGGCAAGCCAGCTCCTACAAAAAGCACTGCGCGTAAATGGAATCGGGATTAACCGGCACCAGGCAGGTACAATGCCCACCCCCTTTTTGTTACGGCCCTGACATGACTGACCCGATTCGTCTCTCCAAACGCCTCATCGAACTCGTCGGCTGTTCCCGTCGGGAGGCTGAGCTGTTCATCGAGGGCGGCTGGGTCACCGTCGACGGTGAGGTCATCGACGAGCCGCAATTCAAGGTCGGCACCCAGAAAGTCGAACTTGATCCTGAAGCCAAGGCCACTGCGCCGGAACCGGTGACCCTGCTGCTCAATGTGCCTGCCGGCATGGACGCAGACACCGCCATGGCCACCCTCGGCGCCGAGACCCTGAGCGAAGAACACCGCTACGGCAAGCGCCCGTTGCGCGGGCACTTCCTGCGACTGACCGCCAGCACCGACCTGCAGGCCAACGCCAGCGGTCTGCTGGTGTTCACCCAGGACTGGAAAATCCTGCGCAAACTCACCGCCGACTCCAGCAAGATCGAGCAAGAGTATGTGGTCGAGGTTGAAGGCGAAATGGTGGCTCACGGCCTCAACCGCCTGAATCACGGCCTGACCCACAAGGGCAAGGAGTTGCCGGCAGTCAAGGCCAGCTGGCAGAACGAAAACCGGCTGCGCTTCGCCATGAAGAACCCGCAACCGGGCATCATCGCCCAGCTGTGCCAGGCCGTCGGCCTGAAGGTCGTCGCCATCCGCCGCATCCGCATCGGCGGCGTGTCCATCGGCAAAGTGCCCGTGGGGCAATGGCGCTACTTGTCCGGCAAAGAGAAGTTCTAAGGCTTGCGCCGCCGCCACATCTTTCGGCGCTGCTGCTTTCGGCGGCGCCCATAGCTGAATTATCAGGACTGCACACATGATTCATAACGACGTACTGCGCAGCGTGCGCTACATGCTCGACATCAGCGACAAGAAAGTCATCGAGATCATCAAGCTCGGCGGCCTGGACGTGGCCCTGCCTGACCTGGTGACCTACCTCGACAAGAAAGAGGAAGACGAGGAAGGTTTCGTACGCTGCCCGGACGAAGTCATGGCACATTTCCTCGACGGCCTGGTGATCTTCAAGCGTGGCAAGGACGAAAGCCGTCCGCCGCAG
The DNA here is from genome assembly GCF_047324915.1 of Pseudomonas sp. Pseusp16. NCBI lineage: Bacteria > Pseudomonadati > Pseudomonadota > Gammaproteobacteria > Pseudomonadales > Pseudomonadaceae > Pseudomonas > Pseudomonas sp. Pseusp16. The sequence continues at coordinate 3,795,439 of NZ_CP168522.1, forward strand.
CCGATCGAAGTGCCCGTGACCAACAACATCATCCTGAAAAAGCTGCGGGTGGCGTTCGAGCTCAAAGAAGACGACATGCACGCGATCCTCAAGGCCGCCGAGTTCCCGGTGTCCAAGCCTGAGCTGAGCGCGCTGTTCCGCAAGTTCGGCCACACCAACTATCGCCCGTGCGGCGACCAGTTGCTGCGTAACTTCCTCAAGGGCCTGACCCTGCGCGTTCGCCCGCAATAAGCTCAAGACACATCTGTTTTCTGTAGGAGCTGGCTTGCCAGCGATGGTCGCAAACGATAACGCGTGCTGACTGGATGAACGCGGCGCTCTCTCATCCTTCGCTGGCAAGCCAGCTCCTACAAGGCGGAATGCCACCCTATTCCGCGCAAAAATAGTGGCTCCGCTTCTGGCGGCTGACGACTAGGGTGTTAAGACCTCAGTTTTCAGGATTCGCCATGCACCCCTACTTTTCCCTGCAAGGCCGCACCGCCCTGGTGACCGGCGGCACCCGTGGTATCGGCAAGATGATCGCCAAGGCCTACGTCGAGGCGGGCGCCACCGTGTACGTCTGTGCCCGTGACGCCGAAGCCTGCCAGCAAACCGCCGACGAACTCGGTGCGCTTGGACGCTGCCATGCCATGGCTGCCAACCTCGCCACCGAAGAGGGCGTCCTGCAACTGGCCACACGCCTGGGCGAGCAGATCAGCCATCTGGACATTCTGGTGAACAATGCCGGCACCACCTGGGGCGCATCGCTGGAGAGCTACCCGATCAAGGGTTGGGAAAAAGTCATGCAGCTCAACGTGACGTCGGTATTCAACTGCATCCAGCAATTCCTGCCCCTGCTGCGCAAGGCCGGCTCGGCGCAGAATCCCGCGCGGATCATCAACATTGGCTCAGTGGCTGGGATTTCATCCTTCGGCGAACAGGCATATGCCTACGGGCCGAGCAAGGCTGCGTTGCATCAACTGTCGAGGATTCTGGCGCGCGAACTGGTGAGCCAGCACATCAACGTCAATGTGATCGCCCCGGGGCGCTTTCCGAGCAAGATGACCCAGCACATCGGCAATGATGAACAGGCGCTGGCGCAGGATACTGCACTGATCCCGATGAAGCGGTGGGGCCGCGAGGAAGAGATGGCCGCGCTGGCGATCAGCCTGGCGAGTACTGCCGGGGCTTATATGACCGGGAATATCATTCCGCTGGATGGCGGGTTCAGCCTGTAGATCGGCGGTGTGGCTTTCGCGAGCAAGCCCGCTCCCACATTGGTCCTGAGTTGTTCACAAAAATGTGGCAGCGGGCTTGCTCGCGAAAGGGCCGGCACAGCCACCACTGAACACAGGTCGATCGGGTTATCATGCCCACCCTCTTCCCGCTTCGACCTCAAACCATGACCTACAGCGTTTCCCCCATCGGCTTCGTGCGCTCCTGCTTCAAAGAGAAGTTCGCCATTCCGCGCCAGCCGCAGCTGGCCCCGGCCGCCCGTGGGGTGCTGGAACTGGTGGCACCGTTCGATCAAGGGGACGCGGTACAGGGCCTGGAGCAGGTCAGCCACGTGTGGCTGCTGTTCCTGTTCCACCAGGCCCTGGAGGAAAAGCCACGCTTGAAGGTCCGCCCTCCTCGCCTCGGTGGCAATAAATCCATGGGCGTGTTTGCCACCCGCGCCACCCATCGCCCCAATGGCATCGGACAGTCAGTGGTGAAACTGGACAAGGTCGAAGCCAACCGTTTGTGGATATCGGGCATCGATCTGCTGGATGGCACGCCGATTCTCGATATCAAACCCTACGTGCCCTACGCCGACATCATCGCTACAGCCACCAACAGCATCGCCAGCGCCGCGCCGCAGCTGATTCCCGTGCAGTGGACGGACAGCGCCCTGGAACAGGCTCACGGGCACGCTCAGCGCCTTGAAGAACCCTTGGTGGAATTGATCGAGCAATGTTTGGCGCAGGATCCACGCCCGGCTTATCAAACACCTGCACCCGAGCGGGAATACGGTGCGCAGTTCTGGGATCTGGATGTGCGTTGGCACTACCCGGAAACAAACGTGATCCGGGTCCTGGAAGTTATCCCGGTTAAATAAACCCGGAAACGAAAAAGCCCGCATGACCTTCTCAGGCCATGCGGGCTTTTCTTTGCAATACACATCTACTGTAGGAGCTGGCTTGCCAGCGATGGACTCGAACTCACCGCGTTACACCAGGAAACACGCGTTATCGTTAACGACCATCGCTAGCAAGCTAGCTCCTACAAGGTGACCTGCGGTCACTTCTCGACGAAGGCACGCTCGATCAGGTAATCACCCGGCTCGCGCATCCGCGGCGAAACCTTCAGGCCGAAGCTGTTCAGCACTTCGCTGGTCTCGTCGAGCATGCTCGGGCTGCCGCACAACATGGCGCGGTCGTCCTGCGGGTTGATCGGTGGCAGACCGATGTCGCTGAACAGCTTGCCGCTGCGCATCAGGTCGGTCAGGCGACCTTCGTTCTCGAACGGCTCGCGGGTCACGGTCGGGTAGTAGATCAACTTGTCACGCAGCGCTTCGCCGAAGAATTCGTTCTGCGGCAGGTGCTCGGTAATGAATTCGCGGTAAGCGACTTCGTTGACGTAACGCACGCCGTGGCACAGGATCACTTTTTCGAAACGCTCGTAGGTTTCCGGATCCTGGATGACGCTCATGAACGGCGCCAGACCGGTACCGGTGCTGAGCAGGTACAAATGTTTGCCAGGCTTCAAGTCATCCAGCACCAGCGTGCCGGTAGGCTTCTTGCTGATGATGATCTCGTCGCCTTCCTTCAGATGCTGCAACTGCGAAGTCAGCGGACCATCAGGCACCTTGATGCTGAAGAACTCGAGATGCTCTTCCCAGTTCGGGCTGGCAATCGAGTAAGCGCGCATAAGCGGGCGGCCGTTGGGCTGTTGCAGGCCGATCATCACGAACTGACCGTTCTCGAAGCGCAGACCCGGATCACGGGTGCACTTGAAGCTGAACAGAGTGTCGTTCCAGTGGTGAACACTGAGGACACGCTCGTGGTTCATGTTGCTCATGTACGTGGGACTCCTGGAGATTGGTCTGCGCATGCGCTGCTAAAGATGCGGTGCGCAATTGCATCGCATTCTAATAGCAGTAACAATATCTGTTAAATGGATTATTAAGATAAGGGTTATCGGTTATATCGATATGCGATTTACTCTCCGTCAACTTCAAGTATTCGTCGCCGTCGCCCAGCAGGAAAGCGTATCCCGTGCTGCGGGCCTGCTCAACCTCTCGCAATCGGCGGCGAGCACCTCGATCATCGAACTGGAGCGCCAGTGCAGCTGCCAGCTGTTCGACCGCGCCGGCAAGCGCCTGAGCCTCAATGCGCTCGGCAAACAGCTGCTGCCCCAGGCGGTGGCCTTGCTGGACCAGGCCAAGGAAATCGAAGACCTGCTCAACGGCAAGTCCGGCTTCGGCTCGCTGGCCGTGGGCGCGACCCTGACCATCGGCAATTACCTGGCCACCCTGCTGATCGGCGGCTTCATGCAGCGCCATCCGGAAAGCCAGGTGAAGCTGCACGTGCAGAACACTGCCAATATTGTGCAACAAGTAGCCCACTACGAAATTGATCTGGGTCTGATCGAAGGTGACTGCAGTCACCCGGACATCGAAGTACAAAGCTGGGTCGAGGACGAACTGGTGGTGTTTTGCGCCCCTCAGCATCCGCTGGCCAAACGCGGCACGGCGACCATGGAGGAGTTGAGTCACGAAGCGTGGATCTTGCGCGAGCAAGGCTCCGGCACACGGTTGACCTTCGATCAAGCCATGCGCCATCACCGCACTTCTTTGAATATCCGCCTGGAGCTTGAGCACACCGAAGCGATCAAACGCGCGGTGGAGTCAGGTTTGGGGATTGGTTGCATTTCCAGGCTGGCTTTGCGCGACGCATTCCGCCGCGGCAGCCTGGTGCCTGTCGAGACGCCGGATCTGGATCTGGCGCGACAGTTTTATTTCATCTGGCATAAACAGAAATATCAGACCTCGGCGATGCGCGAGTTCCTCGACCTGTGCCGCGCCTTCACCGCCGGGGTTCAGCGCAGCGACGAGATCGTGCTGCCAACGATCGCTTAGAGCAGAATCACCGCCCACACCAGGGCAATCATGCTCAATGCCACGAACTGGGCGGCACTGCCCATGTCCTTGGCATTCTTGGACAGCGGATGCCGTTCAAGGGAAATGCGGTCGATGGCCGCTTCCACTGCCGAGTTGAGTAACTCGACGATCAACGCCAACAGGCATACCGCGATTAACAACGCCCGTTCGACCCGGCTGACATTCAGGAAGAATGACAAGGGAATCAGGATGACGTTGAGCAATACCAGTTGCCGAAAGGCGGCTTCACCGGTGAAGGCGGCGCGCAGGCCGTCCAGCGAATAACCGGAGGCGTTGAGGATTCGTTTCAGGCCGGTCTGGCCTTTGAAAGGTGACATAGAGTGGGCAACTGACAAAAAAGAAGTGGGAAAGCTAGTTCAACCAAAGTCAAAAAAGCGTGAAGTCGCCAGCCATTAATGGCTGGAAATTGACTCAAGTTGTTGCAAGAGCAGCGCGGCCTGGGTCCGGGTCCGTACATTCAGTTTACGGAAAATCGCGGTTACGTGCGCCTTGATCGTCGCCTCGGAAACACTCAGCTCGTAGGCGATCTGCTTGTTCAGCAAGCCTTCGCAGACCATGGTCAGCACCCGGAATTGCTGCGGCGTCAGGCTGGCAAGACCTTCGCTGGCCGCTTTCGCCTCTTCCGAGACGCTGACCGCTTCGAACGCCTGCGGTGGCCAGAACACGTCGCCATCGAGGACCGCCCGCACGGCTTTCTGGATCACACTCAAGTCGCTGGATTTGGGAATGAAGCCACTGGCGCCGAACTCACGGGACTTGACCATGATGGTCGGCTCTTCCTGGGCCGAGACCATGACCACCGGAATCTGCGGGTACTGACCGCGCAGCAGGACCAGTCCGGAAAAGCCGTAGGCCCCCGGCATGTTCAGGTCCAGCAGTACCAGATCCCAGTCGGACTTCTCTGTCAGGCGGACTTCCAGTTCGGCGATGCTCGCCACTTCCACCAGGCGGACATCCGGGCCAAGGCCCAGGGTCAGCGCTTGATGCAAGGCACTACGAAAAAGTGGGTGGTCATCGGCAATCAGGATTTCGTATGTGGCCATTTTTCAAATGATCCTGTTTTTCGTGGGACGCCCGATGCATTCGGGCCTCGCCAAAGCAACTCAAGGCACAGCCACGGAGCTGGATTTACAAGGCACGCTCAACGCAAAAAACCGCGTTGCAAACTTTGGCCGCACCCTAATCGGCGCCAAGCATGCCCAGCGAAGCCGGGGTGGTCAAGCAGCATGGCCGGTACACTTTATTGCAGTATCCGAGACAATCAGTCCATCAATGGCGTGACCGGCTGGACATAGGGCATCAACTCGGCGTGCGCCGGGGTCGAAACGTTCATGTCCAACTGATGTTTGGCGTCGAGGTAGTGCTGGCTGAACACATCGAAGTAGGCATCCAGCGCCGAGGCCGCGGCTACATCACCTGCAAGGTCGAGGCACAGCGCCGCCACTTCCGCCGTGCACAGATGCTCGCTGCGGGTCGAGCGGCGCAACCGGTAGCGGGAGAGTTTCTCCGGCAGCAGGCTGAGGATCGGCAATCGATCGAAATAGGGGCTCTTGCGAAAGATCTTCCGCGCCTCGGTCCAGGTCGCATCCAGCAGAATGAACAACGGGCGCTTCGTGCCATCGACATCCACGCTATTAGTCACACGCTCAGGCTCGACGTACTCCCCCGGAAACACCAGGTAAGGCTGCCATTGCGGGTCGGACAACAGCGCCAGCAACTTCGGATCGACCTCCGTACGGGACCAGATGAAGGCATGGTTGTCCGGGACCACGTCGGCGATCAGCCAACCCGTGTTGCTCGGCTTGAACACTTCCTTGTTGGTCATGATCAGGCACACGCCGGAGCGGGTAGCGACCTGCGGACGCCATGCGCACAGGCAGTGACTCTCGATCACCCGGCAATCACGGCAACGCGGTGCGCGCCAGCCGCGGGCCTGAATCGGCTTGATGCCCTCCTCCTCGCGCTGATCGCGCAGGCGGGCTACGGCATTCAAGGCAAAGCGCGCGCGGGTATGACTCATAGCGGGCAACGCCCGCAGAGAAGGGAAATCGACACGAAAAACACTCGACAGGGTAAAAAGTGCCAGCAGTTTACCAGACCGCCCGGTGCAAGCCTGTACCGTCCAGCCTGCCTCCCCTATAATTCGCCGCCACTGAACGCACAGTCACGTGACGGGTCCAACCCCCATCACTGAACCAGGAGAGTTTCATGCTGCGCCTTATCGTTCCTACCGCGGCCATTTTGCTGGCGTCGTCCTTCAACGCCCAGGCTGCGTCCCTGAAAGACACGGAACTGAACAAAATGCTGCAAAACGTCGCCACCCAGAGCAGCGTCGGCACTCCACGAGCGATCAACGAAGACATACTCGATCAAGGCTACACCGTTGAAGGCAAGCAGCTGATCAACCATCTGAGCGTGCAGAGCAGCCACGCCGACAAGATGCGTGCAGACCCCAAAGCGGTGTACTTCCAGTTGGGAGCTTCTGTCTGCAGAAATGAAGGGTTTCGCAAGCTGATGGCCAAGGGCGCGATCATGCGTTACGACTTCACCGAGGTGAAGACCAACCGTCCAGTCGGCTCTGCAAGCTTCCAGGAATCGGATTGCCTGCAACCAGCGAAGAAGAAAAAGTAATCACCGGGAATTGGCGCGCCGCTGTTCATCTTCGGCGCGCAATTCCGCCAGCAGCGCCTGCAAGTAATGCGAACGGCGTTCGCCGCCACGCAAACGCCGGCAGCACTCCTCTTCGAGACTCAAATGATTGGTCTCGGCTGATGACTTCAGCAATCGATACAGTTGCGTATCGATCTCCAGAACGACTCTGGTCATGGTTTCCCGCCTCCCTGCACTTCACTCTTGTTTGAGCGATAAATCCTTGAACCGCTTGTACCGTGCGCCATGCCATTGACGCAAAGCTGTCGTGTGACACCTGTAACTTAGTAAATCAGAGTGCGGCACAGGCGACGTACGTTCGGACGAGCGGTGAAACCACCTTGCATATCGTCAATAAGCGGTTGCCAGGAAAGACTTTGTGGCGCAATGATCAAGACAGCGCAAATCACTGTAAAGGTCTAGATTTCAGATTATCCACGTTCATTTTTCAGGGCTGGAAAGGGGCTGCCCATCGCTTGCCGTATTGTGCGAATGTTTCTTTCATCCAAGGGAAAAACAGAGCCTGTTTGGATGACCCGGTGTTTTTCGGGTCAAGTAGATCGCCCAGGCATGGGCCGGGGCAGACAGCGACACATGAAGTGTCGTGGCACCGACGCACGTTGTCGGGCCGAGGGTTCTGTGCAGAAGGAGAAGTTGAATGCCTTACCAACCGAATGACCTCCTGAGCCGTCATTTCGAAGAAAGCGGCCACGACCTCATCAGCAAGGTCGAAGAACAGCTCAAGCTGATTTCACCCAACAGCCCGAACACCCCGATCTACCGCGACATGATCCTGACCGTGCTACGCATGGCCCAGGAAGACCACAACCGCTGGAATGCCAAAATCACCCTGCAAGCCCTGCGCGAACTGGAACAGGCTTTCCGCGTGCTCGAACAATTCAAGGGGCGGCGCAAGGTAACTGTCTTCGGCTCGGCCCGTACCCCCATGGAACATCCGCTCTACAGCATGGCCCGGGAACTCGGTGCCGCGCTGGCGCGCTCGGAGATGATGGTGATCACTGGCGCCGGTGGCGGCATCATGGCCGCCGCCCATGAGGGCGCCGGACTGGCAAACAGCCTGGGGTTCAACATCACCCTGCCCTTCGAACAGCATGCCAACCCCACCGTCGACGGCACGACCAGCCTGCTGCCCTTCCACTTCTTCTTCACCCGCAAGCTGTTCTTCGTCAAGGAAGCCGATGCCCTGGTGCTGTGCCCGGGTGGCTTCGGTACCCTGGATGAAGCGCTGGAGGTGCTGACACTGATCCAGACCGGCAAAAGCCCATTGGTGCCAGTGGTGCTGCTCGACACGCCGGGCGGAAAATTCTGGCAAGGCGCACTGGACTTCATTCACCAGCAACTGGAGGAAAACCACTACATCCTGCCCACTGACATGAAGCTGGTGAAACTGGTCTACAACGTCGAAGAAGCGGTAGAGCACATCAATCAGTTCTACGGCAACTTCCACTCCAGTCGCTGGCTCAAGCACCAGTTCCTGATTCGCATGAATCACGCACTCAGCGACAGCGCACTCGAACACATACAGGTGGCTTTCGGCGACCTGTGTCTGAACGACCATTTCCATCAGCACGTTTACAGTAGTGAAGAACATGACGAAGCCGAATTCAGCCATCTGGCGCGGCTGGTCTTCAACTTCAACGCCCGCAATCATGGCCGCCTGCGCGAGCTTGTGGACTACATCAACCTGCCGGAAAACTGGACACAATCAAAAGCCCAGATACAGCAGCGCACACGGGAGCCGTCAAAAGTTACGTGAGGCATAAAAAACGGCCCGCTATCGAAATAGCGGGCCGTTTCAGTTCAATCATCCATCCCTCGACCGCTGAACAGGCGGTTGATCATTTCCATGGAGTATCCCCGATACGCCAGGAACCGGCCTTGCCTGGTCCGCTCCCGGACGTCTGCCGGCAATTGCCCGGAGAACTTGCGTCGCCAGGTATCGGCCAGTTGCTCCTGCCAATCGATACCGCTCTCACGCAGGGCGAGTTCAATATCGGTGCGCTGCAGGCCGCGCTGGCTCAATTCTTCGCGAATGCGTAAAGGGCCATAACCGGAACGGGCGCGGTAGGAAACGAAACTTTCGAGATAACGGGTTTCGGACAACAACCCCTCTTCCGTCAACCGGTCGAGTGCTGTTTCGATCATTTCAGGGAGGGCGCCGCGCTGACGCAGTTTACGCGTCAGCTCGACACGACCGTGCTCGCGTCGTGCGAGCAGGTCCATTGCGGTTCGCCGCACCGCGACGAGTGTATCGAGTACGGCGGTCATCGCTTCGATCAGATATCAGCGTCAGCCAGGTCGTCTTCGGTCTCTTTGACCGCAGAAGCTTTGGCGTCCGCAACCGATGCAGGCGACAGCAGCTTGTCACGCAATTGCTTCTCCAGCTTTGCCGCGACTTCCGGGTTATCCGCCAGGAACTTGGCCGAGTTGGCCTTGCCCTGACCGATCTTGGTGCCTTCATAGGCATACCAGGCACCGGACTTCTCGACGAAACCGTGCAGAACACCCAGGTCGATCATCTCACCGTTGAGGTAGATGCCCTTGCCGTAAAGAATCTGGAACTCGGCCTGACGGAACGGCGAAGCCACCTTGTTCTTCACAACCTTGACTCGGGTTTCGCTACCGACGACTTCATCACCCTCTTTCACCGCGCCAGTACGACGGATGTCCAGACGAACCGATGCGTAGAACTTCAGTGCGTTACCACCGGTGGTGGTTTCCGGGCTACCAAACATCACGCCGATTTTCATACGGATCTGGTTGATGAAGATCACCAGGCAGTTGGCGTTCTTGATGTTACCGGTGATTTTACGCAGAGCCTGGGACATGAGACGGGCTTGCAGGCCCACGTGCATGTCACCCATTTCGCCTTCGATTTCAGCCTTTGGCACCAGGGCGGCCACGGAGTCGACGATGATCACGTCAACTGCGTTGGAGCGCACCAGCATGTCGGTGATTTCCAGGGCCTGCTCGCCGGTGTCCGGCTGGGAAACCAGCAGGTCGTCGACGTTGACGCCCAGCTTGCCGGCGTACTCAGGGTCGAGGGCGTGTTCAGCGTCGACGAATGCGCAGGTCGCGCCGGCTTTTTGAGCCTGGGCGATCACGGACAGGGTCAACGTGGTTTTACCGGAAGATTCAGGACCGTAGATTTCAACAATACGGCCTTTTGGCAGGCCGCCGATGCCGAGAGCGATGTCCAGCCCCAGAGAGCCAGTGGAGATGGCCGGGATCGCCTGACGGTCCTGATCGCCCATACGCATTACGGCACCCTTGCCGAATTGACGTTCGATCTGACCCAGGGCCGCAGCCAAGGCTTTCTTCTTGTTGTCGTCCATTAAAGTCCTCACGTAATCAATAAGGCCTGACGGCCAACACCTGTATAAGTAGCCAGTATTATTCCACAGCGTTTGAGGATCGCCTACCCCTGATTTGAGATTTCTGCCGCGGCATACCGCAGCAGCCCCTCTAGCGCGGCCTTCACCGTTTGTCGGCGCACCTCGTCGCGGTCACCGGGGAAGTGTTGCCGCTCGCTGAACACTCGCTCGCCAACGCCCCAGGCCAGCCATACCGTGCCCACAGGCTTGCTCGGCGAACCACCGTCCGGCCCGGCCACGCCACTGACCGCCACGGAAAAAAATGCGCGACTTTTCTCCTGCGCGCCCCTGGCCATCGCTTCGACCACCTCGCGACTGACCGCCCCCACCGTGGTGAACAACTCCACCGGGACACCCAGTTGCAGGTTCTTCTGCAGATTGGAGTAAGTGACATAACCGGCCTCGAACCACGCCGAGCTACCCGGAATACGGGTGATCGCCTCGGCGATCCCGCCTCCGGTACAGGACTCGGCCGTGGAAACATGGGCATTGAGAATCTGCAATTGCCTGCCAAGGTCAGCGGCGAGCTGGGTGATTACTTTCACGGTCATCTCCTGATGGGGCGGGATGGGTTAACCGTACACGAGCAGACCGCACTTGCAAGCTACAGGACCGATCAAAATGTAAAGAAGCAGAGGCTCTGGAAAAGGCCTGTCGGGGGAATCAATCTTCCACGTCACCGGGCGCAACAGGAGCGATACCGATGCGCTTGGCTGCCCAACGCTCATATAGCCCTAAAACTACGTCTGTCCCGGCCATCGCCGTTAAGCAGCCCCCCGCACAAGCAGCCCAAATGGAAACATTGGCGGCGTGCAGCAGCATGATGACCGAGGCGCCGCAAATCATGCTGGAGCCAGACCGCAGGATCAGGCGCCACACAAGGGGCCAGCCACGAACGCCGTCTTTATCGGCACGCCACATTTCACCGGTAACGCCACCGAGTATTGGCAGGATGATGAGCAGCCACAGAGGCATGTCCAGCAACGCATATTGCTCAGCGGTCATTTCATGCCTCCTTGAGTGAATGGTCACTCCGTGTTTTTTATAGATAGGCAATCAGATTATGCATCAACGCATAGTCAGTCAATGCATTTACGCATTGAAAAACAATCCAATGATTTGAGCACGCGAAAAAAAACCCGCTCGGGAAGCGGGTTTTATCTGAACGTACGGGCATTAACGGGCGTACATGCCCCACCAGAAGACATGTCCGAGGATAACAATCGGCTCCCCCTGGATTTCCTGAAAGGTGTAGTCTTCGTCCGGATGTTCATCGCGGTTGAAGCTGCGCAGGCGAATCCCGGTCGGCAGGCGATACAGCTGCTTCACCCGCAATTGGCCGTTGTGATTGATTGCATAAAGGTCGCCGTCAACGATATCGCCAATGCCGCACTTGCCGGCATTCACCCCGACCGTGGCACCGTCGCGCAGTACCGGCAACATGCTGTTGCCCCGCACCGTCACGCATTTGGCCTGGTCGAACTGCACGCCGTTATGACGCAGGCTTCGTTTGCCGAAGCGCAGGCTAGAGCGCTCGCTTTCCTCGATGACGAATCTTCCCGATCCTGCAGCCAATTCAACCTCGCGAAGAAAGGGGACCGACACCTCGTCGTCATCGACAGGGGTATCATCGTCCCACAGACTTATATCCTTGAGCTCCGAATGCACAGGAGAGCGCCCGGCATTAGCGGCAGGCACGACGTCCGCGCGGCCACGCAACTGGTCAGTGCTCACCGAGAAATACCCGGCGATCTTCGAAATATGCTTATCCGAAGGATCGACGATTTTCCCGCCGAGAATGCGCGAGAGTGTGGATTGAGGCACGCCGGTACGACGGTGAAGCTCCGTAGGGGAGATCCCGTGCTGATCGAGCAATGCTCTTAATACGGTAGATACGTTGCGTTTTTGCATAATGCGCATAGTGCTTGTTCTTTTCGAAGAAGACAAATGCCGATTTGCATAATCGATGCATAACATGTTTTTTGCATCGTAAAAGATGTCACCGGGCCGTGGCGCCTGCGTCGGGTAGACCGCCCATGGTAACCTTGCGCCCATCGCGGAAAAGCCCGGCCTTTGCCCCGCTTTTGCCCCACCTCTTTCAACGAGCTTCCTGACAATCCGATGAATAAAGCCGTCTCCGACCTGTCCTCCCACACCCCGATGATGCAGCAGTACTGGCGCCTGAAAAACCAGCACCCGGACCAGCTGATGTTTTACCGCATGGGCGACTTCTACGAGATCTTCTATGAAGACGCGAAGAAGGCCGCCAAGTTGCTGGACATCACCCTGACCGCCCGCGGGCAGTCGGCCGGGCAGGCGATTCCGATGTGCGGGATTCCTTACCATGCCGCCGAAGGTTACCTGGCAAAACTGGTGAAGCTCGGCGAATCGGTGGTGATCTGCGAGCAGGTCGGCGAGCCGGCCACCAGCAAAGGGCCAGTGGAGCGCCAGGTCGTGCGCATCATCACGCCGGGGACGGTGAGTGACGAGGCGCTGCTCGACGAGCGTCGGGACAACCTGATCGCCGCCGTTCTGGGTGATGAGCGCCTGTTCGGCCTGGCGGTGCTGGACATCACCAGTGGCAACTTCAGCGTGCTGGAAATCAAGGGTTGGGAAAACCTGCTGGCAGAACTGGAGCGGGTCAACCCGGTGGAACTGCTGATCCCGGATGACTGGCCCAAGGACTTGCCGGCAGAAAAACGCCGCGGTGTGCGTCGCCGCGCGCCGTGGGATTTCGAGCGCGATTCGGCGCTGAAAAGCCTGTGCCAGCAATTCTCGACCCAGGATCTCAAGGGCTTTGGCTGCGAAAACCTGACCCTGGCGATCGGCGCCGCCGGCTGCCTGCTGGCCTACGCCAAGGAAACCCAGCGCACCGCCCTGCCCCATTTACGCAGCCTGCGCCATGAGCGCCTGGACGACACCGTGGTGCTCGATGGCGCCAGCCGTCGCAACCTGGAACTCGACACCAACCTGGCCGGGGGCCGCGACAATACTCTGCAATCGGTGGTGGACCGTTGCCAGACCGCCATGGGCAGCCGTCTGCTGACCCGCTGGCTGAATCGCCCGTTACGCGATTTGACAGTGCTGCTGGCGCGCCAGACCTCGATCACTTGCCTGCTCGACGGTTACCGCTTCGAAAGACTGCAACCGCAGCTCAAGGAAATCGGTGACATCGAGCGGATTCTTGCGCGGATCGGCCTGCGCAATGCCCGCCCGCGGGACCTCGCCCGCTTGCGTGACGCCCTCGGCGCACTGCCCGAACTGCAAGTGGCAATGACGGAGCTCGAAGCGCCGCACCTCCAGCAACTCGCCACCATCACCAGCACCTACCCGGAACTGGCGGCCCTGCTGGAAAAAGCCATCATCGACAACCCGCCTGCAGTCATTCGTGACGGCGGCGTGCTGAAAACCGGCTACGACAGCGAACTCGACGAATTGCAGTCGCTCAGCGAAAACGCCGGACAGTTCCTGATCGACCTCGAGGCCCGGGAAAAAGCCCGCACCGGCCTGTCGCACCTGAAGGTCGGTTACAACCGCATCCACGGCTACTTCATCGAACTGCCAAGCAAGCAGGCGGAATCGGCACCTGCCGACTATATCCGTCGCCAGACGCTCAAAGGCGCCGAGCGTTTCATTACCCCGGAACTCAAGGCGTTCGAAGACAAGGCATTGTCAGCCAAAAGCCGCGCCCTGGCCCGCGAGAAGATGCTTTACGAAGCGCTGCTCGAAGACCTGATCGCCCAGTTGCCACCGTTGCAGGACACCGCTGGCGCCCTGGCTGAACTGGACGTCTTGAGCAACCTGGCCGAGCGTGCACTGAACCTTGACCTGAACTGCCCGCGCTTCGTCAGCGAACCGTGCATGCGCATCAGCCAGGGTCGTCACCCGGTGGTCGAGCAAGTGCTGACCACGCCGTTCGTGGCCAACGACCTGAGCCTGGACGACAACACACGCATGCTGGTGATCACCGGCCCGAACATGGGCGGTAAATCCACCTACATGCGCCAGACCGCGTTGATTGTGCTCCTGGCGCACATCGGCAGCTTCGTGCCAGCGGCCAGTTGCGAATTGTCCCTGGTCGACCGCATCTTCACCCGGATCGGCTCCAGCGATGACCTGGCCGGCGGGCGTTCGACCTTCATGGTGGAGATGAGCGAAACCGCGAACATTCTGCAAAACGCCACTGAACGCAGCCTGGTACTGATGGACGAAGTCGGGCGCGGCACCAGCACCTTCGACGGCCTGTCCCTGGCATGGGCGGCGGCCGAACGCCTGGCGCACCTGCGTGCCTACACGCTGTTCGCCACCCACTACTTTGAACTGACCGTCCTGCCGGAAGCCCAGCCGCTGGTGGCCAACGTGCATCTCAATGCCACCGAGCACAATGAACGCATCGTGTTCCTGCACCATGTGCTGCCCGGGCCGGCCAGTCAGAGTTATGGCCTGGCCGTTGCGCAACTGGCGGGTGTGCCGAGTGAGGTCATCACCCGTGCTCGCGAGCATTTGAGCCGCCTGGAAGACACCGCCCTGCCCCATGAAGTGCCTGCACCAACCAAAGGCAAACCGGCTGCGCCGCTGCAGAGCGATCTGTTTGCCAGCCTGCCGCACCCGGTGCTGGAAGAACTGGCCAAGCTCGATCTGGACGACATGACACCACGTCGTGCACTCGAAATGCTCTATACACTAAAGACACGGATCTAACGCAGCGGCTTGCAAGCTGTTAGAATCTCGCGCGGTTTGGGATGCTGCTGGCTAATAGCCTGGCCAGCAGACTATCGCTCCCGAACCTGGCGACCCCTACGAGAAGGGGCGCAGCAAGCCGCGCCTGAGGAGAAAATTAGAAATGACCTTCGTCGTCACCGACAACTGCATCAAGTGCAAGTACACCGACTGCGTAGAAGTCTGTCCGGTGGACTGCTTTTACGAAGGCCCGAATTTCCTGGTGATCCACCCGGATGAGTGCATCGATTGCGCGCTGTGCGAACCTGAATGCCCTGCCGTGGCTATCTTCTCCGAAGATGAAGTTCCGGCCGGCATGGAAAACTTCATCGAGTTGAACGCTGAATTGGCTGATATCTGGCCGAACATTACCGAACGCAAAGATCCGCTGCCCGATTCCGCAGAATGGGATGGCAAGCCAGGCAAGATTGAACAACTGGAACGCTGATTACCCCCGCGCTCCCGAAAAAGGCCCCACAAGGGCCTTTTTGCTTTTTCTGCAGACAAAAAAAGGGGCGGTTTGACCCGCCCGCATTTTTTCCTCATTCCCTGTGTTCCTTTTCATCATCCTGATGAATCGCTTCCTGCGATGTCCTTCTCCCCCCATCCTTGAAGGGCGTGTCAGTCCGTCGACACAGCCTGAATATTAGAGCTTCCTCCTCCGGGATCAATCGCCCCCTGGTGCGAAACCTGGCTGCCACACATCACCAACAACAAAAAATAACCATAAAAATCATAATGATAGATGTTAGAAACGCTCAGCATAGACGAATGTCAGGGTGTAAAAATAACGAACACTTACGCAAGAGTACGCCAAGGCTTACAGCACGAAAGCACAATCCCGAGCGGATTCCGTCCCCGGTCCAGGCAAAAAAAAACCCCGAGTCGGCCGGGGTTTTTTATGCCATCGAAGTGAGTGCCTTACTGGAACAGCGATTCACTCGACAGACCATTTTTTTCCAGGATCTCGCGCAGCCGCTTCAAGCCTTCCACCTGAATCTGCCTGACCCGCTCCCGGGTCAGGCCAATTTCCAGGCCTACGTCTTCAAGGGTGCTGCTTTCATGACCGCGCAGACCGAAGCGGCGTACAACCACCTCGCGTTGCTTGTCGGTCAGTTCCGAGAGCCATTGATCGATGCTCTGGGACAGGTCGTCGTCCTGCAACAGCTCGCATGGATCGGTCGGACGGTCGTCAGTCAGGGTGTCCAGCAGGGTTTTATCCGAATCCGGACCCAGCGAGACGTCGACCGAAGAAACCCGTTCGTTAAGGCCGAGCATGCGCTTGACCTCTCCAACCGGTTTTTCCAGCAGGTTGGCGATTTCTTCGGGAGAGGGTTCATGGTCGAGTTTTTGCGTCAGCTCCCGCGCGGCCCGCAGGTACACATTCAGCTCCTTGACCACATGGATCGGCAACCGGATGGTCCGGGTCTGATTCATGATTGCGCGTTCGATGGTCTGGCGAATCCACCAGGTCGCGTAGGTCGAGAAGCGGAAGCCGCGTTCCGGATCGAACTTCTCCACCGCCCGGATCAAGCCGAGGTTGCCCTCTTCGATCAGGTCCAGCAGCGACAGCCCACGATTGACATAGCGTCGGGCGATTTTCACCACCAGCCGCAAGTTACTTTCAATCATGCGCTTGCGCCCGGCCGGATCGCCACTTTGCGACAGGCGCGCAAAATGAACTTCTTCTTCGGGTGACAGCAGGGGAGAGAAACCAATTTCATTGAGATACAGCTGCGTGGCATCAAGTGCCCGCGTGTAGTCAATGTACTTGTGTTGTTTCAACGATGCGGAGTGTTTGGATTTGGCACGAACGGAAGGTGGAGCCGCCCCTTCATCATTCGACATCGAATCCGTATCGATGCCGCTCTCCATCAGGAGAACCTCATCGTCGATGTCAAACTCCGGCACTTCTTTACTGAGAGCCATTGTTATAGTCCTTTGGTGAGTTCGACCTCAAGCTCAAGCGGCGCCTTTATCCCTGGCAACGCTGGAGCCTGTCCCCTCTACGCGACGGAACAGGCTGGTAAGCGATCAACGACGTGGCAGGAACTGCAGCGGATCTACAGGTTTACCTTGGCGGCGAATCTCAAAATGCAGTTTCACCCGGTCTGTACCCGTTGACCCCATTTCGGCAATTGTCTGCCCAACCTTGACCTGCTGCCCCTCCCGAACCAAAAGCCTGCGGTTATGTCCGTAGGCACTGACGTAGGTTTCACTGTGTTTGATGATTACTAATTCGCCGTAGCCCCTTAAGCCACTCCCGGCATAAACCACCGTCCCATCAGACGCAGCTAAAACAGGCTGTCCCAAATCTCCGGCGATATCAATTCCTTTATTCAAACTACCGTTTGAAGAGAATTTCCCAATCAGAATGCCATTAGATGGCCATCCCCAGCCGGTCGGGGCTGGCCCGGGAGGGGGCAGTGGAGCAGGTGCAGGCTTGTTCGCGACGGACGGCACAACTGTCGTTGTGCTGGTGGTCGAACCGTTTACCGGACGACGGATGACCGTGGTTTTACTCGACGACGAAGGTGTTGAACTGGACGAACTGACCACCGCCGTCGACGTTGAATCGCTTCGACCATCAAAGCGAATCGTCTGACCCGGATGGATGGTGTAAGGCGCTGCAATGTTGTTGCGTGCCGCAAGAGCCTTGTAGTCCCAGCCGTAACGGAAGGCGATGGAGAACAGGGTGTCCTTGGGCCGAACGACGTATTGTCCGGTGGTCACGGCCGGGCGCTGGGCCGCGGCATTGTTGCGGTCCAGCACACGAACATCGCTGGATTTGTTGCTGGAACAACCGACCAGCAAGGTGCTCAAGACAAGGCCAGTCACCAGGCGCTGAAAGCTCGTTTTACTCATACGCTGCGCAATGACTGTGAGACTCACCCGCCGCTCCCTCTGTGGTGGCTGAAAATGTGAAATACCGGAGTCCGGCATGAACTGTCGCAAGTATAACGGGCCGTGCACGCTTTACCTTTAATGTGGCGAATCGCTGCCGCGCACACGTTTGCTGCCTGACGATGAATCCCGTTCAACCAAACGATGCCGCTGTAAGACAAAGGCAATCGAAGAGAATTCAGCGCGCCAAAACAAATGCTCAGGCCAGTGGCCCATGGAGCAATGGCACGAAGCGCACAGCCCCCAGAACATGCCTGGAAAAACCCTGTTCCTCGCGAATGATCAGCATCAACTGCTGGACTTCACCGGACCCGACCGGGATCACCATTCGCCCTCCCGGTGCCAACTGATCAAGCAGTGCCTGGGGCACATCGGTCGCCACTGCCGTGACGATAATCCCGTTGTATGGCGCCAGTGCCGGCCAGCCTTCCCAGCCATCGCCCCAGCGGAACACCACGTTGCGCAGGTTCAGTTCGACCAGGCGTTCCTTTGCCCGATCCTGCAGAACCTTGATGCGCTCGACCGAGAACACACGCTCGACCAGTTGCGACAGTACCGCCGTCTGATAACCCGACCCGGTACCGATCTCCAGCACCTTGTCGAGGGGACCGGCCTCCAGCAGCAGCTCGCTCATGCGCGCCACCATATAAGGCTGGGAGATGGTCTGGTTATTGCCAATCGGCAGCGCCGTGTCTTCATAGGCACGGTGCGCCAGCGCTTCGTCGACGAACAGGTGACGCGGGGTCCGGCGAATGACCTCCAGCACCCTGGCGTTGGAAATGCCCTCCTCGTACAGGCGCTGGATGAGCCGCTCGCGGGTTCGCTGTGAGGTCATGCCGATGCCGCGACGCAGCATATCGTCTTGTTCGCGCCCCATCAGCGCAGCCCCTCCAGCCAGCCGTCCAGACTTCTGAAGGCATCATTGAACGTGCGATCCAGTTGCAGTGGCGTGATCGAAACATAACCCTGCATCACCGCATGGAAATCGGTACCCGGGCCACCGTCTTCGGCATCCCCGGCCGCCGCGATCCAATAACCGGACTTGCCCCGCGGATCGACCACTTTCATCGGTGCCGCGGCTCGGGCGCGATGGCCCAGGCGGGTCAACTGGATACCGCGGATACGGTCCAGCGGCAAATTGGGAATGTTCACGTTCAGTACCGTGCGCGGTGGCAGATCCAGGTCAGCATGGGCTTCGACCAGTTTGCGCGCGAAATAGGCAGCTGTGGGAAGGTTCTCTATCTGGCGTGAGACCAGTGAAAAGGCAAACGAAGGGTGTTTCAGGAAACGCCCCTCAAGGGCCGCCGCCACCGTACCGGAATACAGGACATCGTCCCCCAGGTTCGCACCCAGATTGATACCGGAAACCACCATGTCCGCTTCGCGCTCCAGCAGGCCGTTGAGGCCCAGGTGCACGCAATCGGTTGGCGTGCCGTTGACGCTGATAAAGCCGTTGGCCAGGGTTTGCGGGTGCAACGGACGGTCGAGCGTCAGCGAACTGCTGGCGCCGCTTTTGTCCTGGTCCGGGGCGATAACCACGCATTCGGTGTAATCCGCCAGCGCAGCATAAAGCGCGGCGAGACCGGGTGCGGTTACCCCATCATCGTTAGAAATCAGAATACGCATGGGCTGTCCGTCTGCCCCACCGGCACCAGATCAACAAGCTCGCGCACCAATACAGTGGCGAAGCATCCGGCCGGCAGGACGAATTCCAGTTGCAGAATGTCAGGCTCGGGATAATGCCACGTCAACCCGCCAATGGGCAGCCGCAGGATGCGACGTTCGTGGCTCATACCGGCGTTGATCAACCAGTCACGCAAATCCGCTTCGCGTGCGGCGATAGCCTGCTCCAATTCATGGACAGCGCCCGTGGCCGGCGAGTCACCTTCACCCCACTGCGGACCGGTCGGGTGCAGATCGAGAATCGCCAGGCGCGGGTCGCTGCACTCGGCTTCGCCTGCCGGGAAAAAGCTGCGGCTGTCGGTGAACGCCAGCAGATCGCCCACCTGGGCACGCTGCCAGCTGCCATCGGCGACACGTGCGGCCAGCACCTGATTGAACAGAAAACTGCGCGCCGTGGAGAGCAGCCGCGAGCGCACGTTGCGCTGCTCCGGCAAGGCCTTGCGCGCGGCCCAGGCGCGGGCATCGACAACGTTGCCGCCGTCATGGCCGAAGCGCTGAGCGCCGAAATAATTGGGGATGCCTTGTTTGGCGATCAGTTGCAGGCGCTCTTCAATCGCCGACTTGTCGCCGGCGAATTGCGTCAGGCGCAACGTGAAGCCGTTGGCCGAGTGCGCACCGCGTTGCAGTTTGCGCTTGTGGCGGGCGGTCTTGAGGATCTTCAGCGTATCGTTTTCCGCGGCCGACAGATCAGGGTCGGCCTTGCCCGGCAATTGCACGCTGAACCACTGGCGGGTCAACGCCTGACGGTCCTTGAGCCCTGCATAGCTGACAGTGCGCAATGGCACGCCAGCCGCCTTGGCAATCCGCCGCGCCGCCTCTTCCGTGTTCAGACCGCGTTTTTCCACCCAGATCCACAGGTGTTCGCCTTCGCCACTCAAGGGGATGTCGAGGACTTCGTCGACCTGGAAATCTTCCGCGATCGCTTTCAGTACCGCTGTGCCAAGGGGTTCACCGTAAGCCCTCGGGCCGAGCAATTGCTGTTCGTTCATGCGCGCAGCAACAAGGCAACGGAGTGCACGGCAATGCCCTCTTCGCGACCGACAAAGCCGAGCTTTTCGGTGGTGGTAGCTTTCACGTTCACTTGATCCAACTCTACTTGAAGATCCGCGGCAATCAGCGCGCGCATCGATTCTATATGCGGGGCCATTTTCGGCGCCTGGGCGACAATGGTGTTATCGACGTTGCCGACTTTCCAGCCTTTGGCATGGACCAGTGCGACGACATGACGCAACAGCGCACGGCTGTCGGCGCCCTTGAACTGCGGGTCGGTATCCGGGAAATGCTTGCCGATGTCTCCCAGCGCCGCGGCGCCGAGCAAGGCATCGCTCAAGGCGTGCAAGAGGACGTCACCGTCAGAGTGAGCGAGCAACCCGAAACTGTGTGCAATGCGCACACCGCCCAGAGTGATGAAATCGCCCTCAGCGAAACGGTGCACATCATAGCCGTGGCCAATACGCATAAAAAAACGCCCCGATTTTTGTCAGGGCGTGATTCTACCTGCTATTGGGCAGCTAGTGTCCTGTCTCACAAGTACGTTCCTCTTTTGACGAGTGGCTGTTGCCATCAGGCAAGGCGTCGCGACGAGTCATAGCTCGCTATGGCGAGGAGCGGCAACGCAGCATGATGGCAACAGACGCCGTCAAAAAGGAACAGTACTTGTGAGACTGGGCACTAAAGCATGCGCGTGATGCCGCAAGTGATCGTCGATGAAACTGGCGATAAAGAAATAGCTGTGGTCGTAGCCCGGTTGCAGGCGCAACGTCAGCGGATGATCGGCCAATTTTGCCGCCTGTTGCAGGGCCTCAGGCTTGAGCTGGGTGGCCAGAAAATCATCACGATCTCCCTGATCGACCAACAGCGGCAGCTTTTCGTCGGCCTCAGCGATCAGTGCACAGGCATCCCACTCGCGCCACTTCGAACGGTCTTCCCCCAGGTAACGGGAAAAGGCCTTCTGCCCCCATGGACAATCCATGGGATTGTTGATCGGCGAGAACGCCGACACCGACAGATAACGCCCCGGATTGCGCAACGCGCAAACCAGCGCACCATGGCCGCCCATGGAGTGGCCGCTGATGCCGCGCTTGTCCGACGCCGGGAAATGGGCTTCAACCAATGCCGGCAATTCCTGCACGACATAGTCATGCATCCGATAGTGGCGCGACCACGGTTCCTGGGTGGCATTCAGATAAAACCCGGCGCCGAGGCCGAAGTCCCAGGCACCGTCCGGATCACCCGGTACATCGGCGCCGCGAGGGCTGGTGTCCGGTGCGACGATGATCAGCCCCAACTCGGCGGCCATGCGCATGGCGCCAGCCTTTTGCATGAAGTTCTCGTCGGTGCAGGTCAGGCCGGACAACCAGTACAACACCGGCAGCTTGCCGCCCTGCTCCGCTTGCGGCGGCAGATACACGGCAAACACCATGTCGCAGCCGAGTACTTCTGAGCGATGGCGATAGCGTTTGTGCCAACCACCGAAGCTTTTCTGGCAGGAGATATTTTCCAAACTCATAGCAAACTCCTCAGTAGCAGCCCAAACCTCAAACGCCAAGCTGATGCGATCTGCTTGCCGCTTGAAGCTTGACGCTTGCAGCTGCTTCTCAGAAATGAATGACGCTACGGATGCTTTTGCCTTCATGCATCAGGTCAAACGCCTTGTTGATATCTTCCAGGCCCATGGTGTGGGTGATGAAGGTATCCAGCGGAATTTCACCGGTCTCGGCCATTTCCACATAGCTCGGCAACTCGGTACGGCCGCGCACGCCGCCGAACGCCGAACCGCGCCAGACGCGGCCGGTGACCAACTGGAACGGACGAGTTGAAATCTCCTGGCCGGCACCGGCCACACCGATGATCACCGACTCGCCCCAACCCTTGTGGCAGCACTCAAGCGCGGCACGCATCAACTGCACGTTGCCGATGCACTCGAAGGAGAAGTCGACGCCGCCATCGGTCATGTCGACGATGACCTCCTGGATCGGACGATCGAAGTCTTTCGGGTTCACGCAATCGGTTGCACCCAGCTGTTTGGCAATTTCGAATTTGGCCGGGTTGATGTCGATGGCAATGATGCGGGCAGCCTTGGCTTTGACCGCGCCGATGACAGCCGACAAACCGATGCCGCCGAGGCCGAAAATGGCCACGGTGTCACCTGGTTTCACCTTGGCGGTGTTGAGCACTGCACCGATACCGGTAGTGACACCGCAACCCAGGAGGCAGACTTTTTCCAGTGGTGCTTCCTTGGCGATCTTGGCGACGGAAATTTCCGGCAGGACGGTGTACTCGGAAAACGTAGACGTCCCCATGTAGTGGAAAATCGTTTCGCCCTTGTAGGAAAACCGCGATGTGCCGTCCGGCATCAAGCCTTTGCCCTGGGTTGCGCGAATCGCCTGGCAGAGGTTGGTTTTGCCCGACAGGCAGAATTTGCACTTTCGGCATTCCGGGGTGTACAGCGGGATCACATGGTCGCCGACCGCAACGGACGTCACGCCCTCGCCGATGGCTTCCACGATCGCCCCGCCTTCATGGCCGAGGATCGACGGGAAGATGCCTTCCGGATCGGCGCCGGACAAGGTGTAGGCATCGGTGTGGCAGACACCGGAGGCCACCACGCGCAGCAATACTTCGCCGGCCTTGGGCATGGCGACATCGACTTCAACGATTTCGAGGGGCTTTTTGGCCTCGAAGGCAACGGCGGCGCGCGACTTGATCATGATGACTCTCCAGTGAAGAAAACGAGACAGGGAGTGTAATACAGCGCCTTACAGTGAATAATCCGGACAAAAGCAAAACATTATTGCTGTACAGGGATAATCATCCATGTCCGAAAACCGCTGGGAAGGAATCGACGAATTTGTCGCCGTGGCCGAATGCAGCCAGTTCACCGCTGCCGCGGAACGCCTCGGGGTTTCTTCCTCTCACATCAGTCGACAAATTGTACGCCTCGAAGAACGCCTGCAAACCCGTTTGCTCTACCGCAGCACCCGCCGGGTCACGCTGACCGAGGCAGGGCAAACCTTCCTGCAACACTGCCAGCGCTTGCAGGATGGACGCGAAGAAGCGTTGCGCGCGGTCGGCGACTTGACCAGCGAGCCCAAAGGCATGCTGCGCATGACGTGCGCCGTGGCTTACGGCGAACGCTTCATCGTGCCACTGGTGACACGTTTCATGGGGCTGTATCCGCAACTGCGGATTGATATCGAACTGACCAATCGGCAACTCGACCTGGTACATGAGGGCCTCGACCTGGCGATCCGCCTGGGGCGTTTGCAGGATTCACGACTGGTCGCCACCCGCCTCGCGCCACGGCGGATGTACCTCTGTGCATCGCCCTCCTACCTCGAACGCTACGGGCGTCCGCACAGCCTTTCGGAACTGAGCCGCCACAACTGCCTCATCGGCAGCTCGGACCTCTGGCAACTGGAACAGAACGGGCGGGAATTTTCGCAAAGGGTGCAGGGAAACTGGCGCTGCAACAGTGGGCAAGCAGTGCTGGATGCCGCGCTACAGGGCGTAGGGCTGTGTCAGCTGCCGGATTACTACGTGCTGGAGCATCTGAAAAGCGGTGCTTTGATTTCATTGCTGGAGGCGCATCAACCACCGAACACGGCGGTGTGGGCGCTTTATCCACAGCAACGGCATTTGTCGCCGAAGGTGCGCAAGTTGGTGGATTATTTGAAGGAAGGGTTGGCCGTACGGCCGGAGTACCGGTGCTAGTGTTTTGTTGGTGTGTCAGCGAGATGTCAGCTGCCTGGACCATCGCTTTCGTCGGAACGCCGCCCGGAGCAAGCCCGCTCCCACAGGGGATTAAGGTTGTTCACAAGAATTGCGGGCAACGCCGATCAAATGTGGGAGCGGGCTTGCTCGCGAAAGACGCGACGCGGTCCAGAAGTTGCCCCCAAACCTTCTAGCGGCGGTTAGCCCAACGCTGCCTCAACCATTCCAGATCCTCCGGCCGAGTGACCTTGAGGTTGTCAGCTCGACCTTCAATCAGCCGTGGCGCAAGCCCTGCCCACTCCATGGCCGACGCTTCGTCGGTGATCACCGCGTCAGCCACCAGACTGTCCGCCAATGCCCGATGCAACGCCCCAAGGCGGAACATCTGCGGTGTGTAGGCCTGCCAGATCACGCTGCGATCAACGGTTTCGAGCACACGACCGTGCTGGTCGACGCGCTTGAGCGTATCCCGTGCCGGGACCGCCAGCAGTCCGCCGACAGGATCGTCAGCCAGTTCCGCCAGCAGCTTGTCCAGGTCGTCACGACTGAGGTTCGGCCGTGCGGCATCGTGAACCAAAACCCAATCCTCATCATCAGCGCCCTGTGCGTGCAGATGCAGCAACGCATTGAGCACCGACCCTGAACGTTCGGAACCGCCCTCGACCCGGGCAATCCGCGGATCACTGGCACACGCCAGGTTCGGCCAATAAGGATCGTCAACAGCAAGACTGACCACCAAACCTTTCAGGCCTGGATGACCAAGGAAACAGCCGAGGCTGTGTTCGAGAATAGTGCGCCCGCCCAGTTGCAAGTATTGCTTGGGACGGTCCGCGGCCATACGGGCACCGACGCCCGCGGCAGGAATCACGGCCCAGAAGGCCGGTAACGACTTGATCATTGGGCCAACTGGTAAAGGGTTTCACCGTCCTTGACCATGCCCAACTCATGGCGAGCCCGTTCTTCAACGGTCTCCATGCCCTTTTTCAACTCACTGACTTCGGCGTCCATCACCCGGTTGCGCTCCAGCAATGTCTGGTTCTCGGCCTGCTGATCCGCGATCTGCTGAGTCAGGTCGGCCACTTGCGCCAGGCTGCCATTACCCACCCACAGGCGGTATTGCAGGCCAGCCAGCAGCAGGAGCAAGACGAGGAACAACCAATTGGGACTGCGCATCGAATATCAGGTATCCAGTGAAAAAAGACAGCCATACCAAAACATGAAGCTACTGATAGCACGAAGCCTGGAAGAACCAGGCTTGTGCTTATAAGGCATCAGATTAGTGGCAAAAACGTCGCTGTAGCGATTTTTTTCGACACAATCCGCTGACTTTTTACCTTATCAACCGCGGAATTCGCCGCGACCGTTGTACTTGGCTTTGCCGTTCAACTGCTCTTCGATACGCAGCAGTTGGTTGTACTTGGAAACGCGGTCGGAACGGCACAGGGAACCGGTCTTGATCTGGCCAGCCGAGGTGCCCACGGCCAGGTCGGCAATGGTCGAATCTTCGGTTTCGCCGGAGCGGTGCGAGATCACGGCAGTGTAACCGGCAGCCTTGGCCATCTGGATGGCTTCCAGGGTTTCGGTCAGGGTGCCGATCTGGTTGAACTTGATCAGGATCGAGTTGGCGATCTTTTTATCGATGCCTTCTTTCAGGATCTTGGTGTTGGTTACGAACAGGTCGTCGCCTACCAGTTGGGTCTTCTCGCCGATTTTGTCGGTGAGGATTTTCCAGCCAGCCCAGTCGGACTCGTCCAGGCCATCTTCGATGGAGATGATCGGGTAACGCTCGGTCAGGCCTTTGAGGTAGTCAGCGAAACCTTCGGCGGTGAACACCTGGCCTTCGCCGGACAGGTTGTACTTGCCGTCTTCGTAGAATTCGCTGGCCGCGCAGTCCAGGGCCAGGGTCACGTCGGTGCCCAGCTTGTAACCGGCGTTGGCCACGGCTTCGGAGATCACTTTCAAAGCGTCTTCGTTGGAAGCCAGGTTTGGCGCGAAACCACCTTCGTCACCGACGGCAGTGCTCAGGCCACGGGCCTTCAGCACGGCTTTGAGGTGGTGGAAAATCTCGGTGCCCATGCGCAGGCCTTCCGAGAAGGACTTGGCGCCAACCGGCTGAACCATGAATTCCTGGATGTCGACGTTGTTGTCGGCGTGCTCGCCGCCGTTGATGATGTTCATCATCGGAACCGGCATCGAGTAGACACCCGGGGTACCGTTCAGGTTGGCGATGTGAGCGTACAGCGGCAGGTCCTGGTCCTGTGCTGCCGCCTTGGCCGCGGCCAGGGAAACGGCGAGGATCGCGTTGGCGCCCAGGGAACCTTTGTTTTCAGTACCGTCGAGCTTGATCATTGCCAGATCGAGCGCTTTCTGGTCGCTTGGGTCCATGCCTTTCAACAGGTCGCGGATCGGACCGTTGATGTTGGCTACGGCCTTCAGAACGCCCTTGCCCAGGTAACGGCTCTTGTCGCCATCACGCAGCTCGAGCGCTTCACGCGAGCCAGTGGAAGCACCGGACGGCGCGCAGGCACTGCCGATGATGCCGTTGTCGAGAAGCACGTCCGCTTCCACGGTGGGATTGCCACGGGAGTCGAGAACTTCACGACCTTTGATGTCGACGATTTTAGCCATTGTTGTAAACACTCCAAAGTTGACGAAAACGCTTTGTACCGCTCGATTTATAACTTGTGGGTCATATTACTTTTTGTAGGAGCTGGCTTGCCAGCGAAGGCGCCCTTGAAATCGCTGAAAGATTCCAGGCCTTTTCGCTGGCAAGCCAGCTCCTACAGGGAGAATTGAGGATTACGCGGTTTCTACCGTCGGAAAACTCTTCACCAGCTCGTCCAAAGCCTTGAGCTGGGCCAGGAATGGCTCCAGTTTGTCCAGACGCAAGGCGCAAGGACCGTCGCATTTGGCGTTGTCCGGATCCGGGTGGGCTTCCAGGAACAGGCCGGCCAGCGACTGGCTCATGCCGGCCTTCGCCAGGTCGGTGACCTGGGCGCGACGGCCGCCGGCGGAATCGGAGCGACCGCCGGGCATTTGCAGCGCGTGGGTCACGTCGAAGAATACCGGATATTCGAACTGCTTCATGATGCCGAAGCCGAGCATGTCGACGACCAGGTTGTTGTAGCCGAAGCTCGAACCACGCTCGCAGAGGATCAACTGATCGTTACCTGCTTCCACGCACTTGTTCAGGATGTGTTTCATTTCCTGGGGGGCGAGGAACTGGGCTTTCTTGATGTTGATCACCGCACCGGTCTTGGCCATCGCGACCACGAGGTCGGTCTGGCGCGACAGGAATGCTGGTAACTGGATGATGTCACAGACTTCAGCGACGACCGCGGCCTGGTCAGGCTCGTGGACGTCGGTGATGATCGGCACGCCGAAGGCTTGCTTGATGTCCTGGAAGATGCGCATGCCCTCTTCCAGGCCAGGACCACGATAGGAGGTCACAGAAGACCGGTTGGCCTTGTCGAAACTGGCCTTGAACACGTAAGGGATGCCGAGCTTCTCGGTGACCTTCACATACTCTTCGCAAACCTGCATGGCCATGTCACGGCTTTCCAGCACGTTCATGCCGCCGAACAGCACCATGGGTTTGTCGTTGGCAATCTCGATGTCGCCGACGCGGATGATCTTCTGTGCCATCGGGGTTACGCCTTCTTCTGGTGTTGAGCCAACGCTGCCTTGACGAAACCGCTGAACAGCGGGTGACCGTCGCGTGGCGTCGAGGTGAACTCAGGGTGGAACTGGCAAGCGACGAACCATGGATGATCCGGAGCTTCAACCACTTCAACCAGTGCGCCATCACCGGAACGACCGGAGATTTTCAAACCGGCTTCCATGATTTGCGGCAGCAGGTTGTTGTTCACTTCGTAGCGATGACGATGACGCTCGACAATCACGTCCTTGCCGTAGCAACCGTGAACCAGCGAGCCCGGCTCAAGCAGGCAATCCTGTGCGCCAAGGCGCATGGTGCCGCCCAGGTCGGAGGCTTCGGTACGGGTTTCGACAGCGCCGGTGGCATCTTCCCACTCGGTGATCAGACCCACGACCGGGTGACCGCTCGCACGATCGAACTCGGTGGAGTTGGCATCTTTCCAGCCCATCACGTTACGGGCGAACTCGATAACGGCCACTTGCATGCCCAGGCAGATACCCAGGTACGGAACCTTGTTTTCGCGAGCGTATTGAACGGCGGTGATCTTGCCTTCAACGCCACGCAGACCGAAGCCGCCCGGTACCAGGATGGCATCGACGCCTTCGAGCAGAGCGGTGCCCTGGTTCTCGATGTCTTCGGAATCGATGTAGCGCAGGTTGACCTTGGTACGGTTGCTGATGCCGGCGTGACTCATCGCTTCGATCAGCGACTTGTAGGCGTCCAGCAGTTCCATGTACTTGCCGACCATGGCGATGGTGACTTCGTGCTCAGGGTTGAGCTTGGCGTCGACCACGGCTTCCCACTCGGACAGATCGGCACCGCCGCATTGCAGGCCGAAGCGCTCGACGACGAAATCGTCCAGGCCCTGGGAATGCAGGATGCCCGGGATCTTGTAGATGGTGTCAGCGTCTTCCAGGCCGATCACCGCACGCTCTTCAACGTTGGTGAACTGCGCGATCTTGCGGCGCGACGAGATGTCGATCGGGTGATCCGAGCGGCACACCAGCACGTCAGGCTGCAGGCCGATGGAACGCAGTTCCTTCACCGAGTGCTGGGTTGGCTTGGTTTTGGTCTCGCCGGCAGTGGCGATGTACGGCACCAGAGTCAGGTGCATCAGCATCGCGCGCTTGGCGCCGACTTCGAAACGCAGTTGACGGATCG
The DNA here is from genome assembly GCF_047324915.1 of Pseudomonas sp. Pseusp16. Classification (NCBI taxonomy): domain Bacteria; kingdom Pseudomonadati; phylum Pseudomonadota; class Gammaproteobacteria; order Pseudomonadales; family Pseudomonadaceae; genus Pseudomonas; species Pseudomonas sp. Pseusp16. The sequence goes on from NZ_CP168522.1 coordinate 3,824,462, forward strand.
CTTCGAGGAACGGTTGCGACTCGATGTCACCCACGGTGCCACCGATCTCGACCATTGCCACGTCGGCATCGCCAGCACCCTTGATGATGCGGCGCTTGATTTCGTCGGTGATGTGCGGGATCACCTGGATGGTTGCACCCAGGTAGTCACCACGGCGCTCTTTGCGCAGAACGTGCTCGTAGACACGGCCGGTGGTGAAGTTGTTGTTCTGGGTCATGGTCGTGCGGATGAACCGCTCGTAGTGGCCCAGGTCCAGGTCGGTCTCGGCGCCGTCGTGGGTGACGAACACTTCACCGTGCTGGAACGGGCTCATGGTGCCCGGGTCGACGTTGATGTACGGGTCCAGCTTCAGCATGGTGACCTTAAGTCCCCGCGCCTCCAGGATGGCCGCCAATGATGCCGATGCAATGCCTTTCCCCAATGAAGAAACAACACCGCCCGTGACGAATATGTAGCGCGTCATGAAAAACCCTAGAAGTCTGCGTTAAAGCGGTCCGAGCCGCCGGGGAAAGCGAAGGAAGGCCGAAGCCCCCGATCACCTGCATTAATCACAGTGCACCTTTCAAAAAAACCGCCGCGTTGGGACAGACCGGAAAATGAATCACCGGTTCGTTGCTCGCTACACATTTTTTGGAATCGCCCAGCAAAGACTGCTTGGTAATCGGCAACTCCTGCAATTCAGGCGAATCCACAGAAGTTGTATCAAGAAGGGAGCGTAGTCTACCGGAAAGCCCCTTTCAGCTCAAACCTTGATCTTCGTTCAGTGGGTGCCAATGCAAATGCCAGTCGCCGATCACACCACCATCAAGCCCCTTGAGGTTCGCTACCGCGAGCAATTGCCCCTGTTTGTAGAGCAGCGGCAATCTGCCGCGCACGAAGGACGGTACACCCCTTTCATTGAGCAAACGTTTCAGGTCCCGATGGCCGCGACCCGGCAAAGCCATGATCTCTCCCCCTTCACGATAGCGGATCTGTAACGGGCCATCGGGGATTTGCCCGGTGAGCGAAACCACGCCGTTGTCCGCAATTGCCAGTGGTGACGCCGGGGCCTGCCACGCGCAGGCGGCGGGCAGAGGACGCAACCAGCGGCCGGACAACCACCAGATCCGCCCGCCCGCCCGATGCAGTTCGCCCTCGGCCAGCCGCCACACCGGGCAGGCATCGCCGGTGGCGTCGCGCAAATCCTCCCAACCCGACCAATGGTCGGTGTCCGGCAGGCGAGTCAGCGGTTCGAGCCAATGACTGAGCGCATTGCGCTGACGCGCGGCGGAGAGTTTCTCCAGTGAAGCCAGTTCCAGCGACGGCAGCCCCAGCCAATCGAATTCATTGGCGATGCGCGCCTGGTTCAAGTCAATCTGTGCCAGCTCATCAAGCAGCCCTTGGGCTTCACTCAAATGCGCAGCACTGCGAGCCATGGTCGCCATCGCCTGTGGCCAGCGCGTGGTCAACACCGGGAACACCTGATGACGCAGGAAATTGCGCGAGAATTGTCGGTCCTGATTGGAAGGGTCCTCAATCCAGCGCAGCTGATGCTCCGCCGCATAGGCTTCCAGTTCGGCGCGGGTCGCATCGAGCAAAGGCCGCAGCAGGTGCCCTTTACCCAGTGGGCGCTGCCGTGGCATGCCCGACAGACCTCTCACTCCGGCTCCACGCAGCAAGCGGAACAGCAAGGTTTCCGCCTGATCGTCACGGTGTTGGGCTGTCAGCAGCACTTCACCAGGCCGAATCACTTCGCTGAACGCGTGATAACGCGCGTCCCGGGCCGCTCGCTCCAGACTGGCGCCGGGCTGCACCTGTACACGAACAATCTGCAACGGGACGCCCAGCGCAGCGCACACCGAACTACAATGCTCCGGCCACGCATCGGCCACAGCTTGAAGGCCGTGATGAACATGGATGGCGCTCAGCGCCGGCAGGGATTCGGTTTTTGCAAGGTGTGCAAGGAGGTGCAGCAGGACGGTGGAGTCCAGGCCTCCCGAGTAGGCGATGTGCCAGGTCGCAGCATTGCGCCAAGGTTTCAGGTTCAGTAAAAGCTTGGCAGGCAAATTCATATCGATCACTTCACGCAAATCAAATGTGGGAGCGGGCTTGCTCGCGAAAGCGGTTCAACATTCAACACATAGGTCGACTGTTATACCGCTTTCGCGAGCAAGCCCGCTCCCACATTCAAGCCGAGGTCAGATCAGAGACCGTAGCTCATCAGACGCTCGTAGCGACGGGCCAGCAGCGCGTCGTTGTCGAACTTCTTCAGCATCGCCAGTTGCGAGCTCAGCTCGGCGCGGATCGATGCGGCTGCAGCGGCCGGGTCACGGTGCGCGCCACCCAATGGCTCGCCAATCACCTTGTCGACGATACCCAGGCCTTTGAGGCGCTCGGCGGTGATGCCCATCGCTTCTGCGGCATCCGGTGCTTTCTCGGCGGTTTTCCACAGAATCGAAGCGCAACCTTCCGGCGAAATCACCGCGTAGGTCGAGTATTGCAGCATGTTCAACTGGTCGCAGACACCGATCGCCAGTGCACCACCGGAACCACCCTCACCGATCACGGTGGCGATGATTGGGGTTTTCAGGCGCGCCATCACCCGCAGGTTCCAGGCAATCGCTTCGCTCTGGTTGCGCTCTTCAGCGTCGATGCCAGGGTAAGCGCCCGGGGTATCGATGAAGGTCAGGATCGGCATTTTGAAACGTTCGGCCATTTCCATCAGGCGGCAAGCCTTGCGGTAGCCTTCCGGACGCGGCATGCCGAAGTTGCGGCGAACCTTCTCGCGCACTTCACGGCCTTTCTGGTGACCGATAACCATCACCGGCTTGTCATCCAGACGGGCAATACCGCCAACGATCGCAGCGTCGTCGGAGAAGTGACGGTCACCGTGCAGTTCGTCGAATTCGGTGAAGATGTGTTCGATGTAGTCCAGGGTATACGGACGTTTCGGGTGACGCGCCAGACGTGCGATCTGCCAGCTGGTCAGCTTGCCGAAGATGTCTTCGGTCAGCGTTTTGCTCTTGTCCTGCAGGCGGGAGATCTCATCGCCGATATTCAGCGAATTGTCATTACCGACCAAGCGCAACTCTTCGATCTTGGCTTGCAGGTCGGCGATCGGCTGTTCGAAATCTAGAAAATTCGGGTTCATAGGCGTCCGTCTTGGGTCGAGTCCCAAGTGATCTTGGGCCGGCCGGTTGTCTATTCGCGCCCTACCTTAAGGGACAGGCGCGCTGAGGTCGAGATTAAAAATTCAGGTCAAGGTCAGGGCAATCTGATAGCACTGACCGTCAACGGTATTGGAGGAAGACGTTGTCTCGCCCGAACTGGTCACGCAGGGCTTGAATCAACGCATCCGCCGGATCGATCCGCCAGCCTTCGCCGAACTGCAACAACGCCTTCGCATCAGGGCTGGTGTAGTCCATGGTGATCGGGCATGCACCGCGGTGACGCTTCAACAGTTCGCCCAACCAGCGTAGCTGATCGCCCTTGAGGTCCCTGGCATGCAGCTTCAGGCGCAAGCTTTCGGCCAGATTGGTGCGCGCATCTTCCATGCTCATCACCCGCTTGACCCGCAACTTCAGGCCACCGGAGAAGTCGTCGTTGCTGACCTCACCTTCGACCACCACCATCGCGTCGGTCTGCAACAGTGATTGCGCAGCATGGAACGCTTCGGAAAACAGCGAGGCCTCGATCCGCCCGGAGCGGTCGTCGAGGGTGATGAACCCCATCTTGTCGCCCTTTTTGTTCTTCATCACCCGCAAGGCGATGATCATCCCGGCGACTGTCTGGGTATCACGTGCAGGTTTCAGATCGATGATGCGTTGACGGGCGAAGCGACGGATTTCACCTTCGTATTCGTCGATCGGGTGACCGGTCAGGTACAGGCCGAGGGTATCTTTCTCCCCTTTCAGGCGTTCCTTGAGGGTCAGTTCCTTGGCCTTGCGGTGATTGGCATAGACGTCGGCGTCTTCTTCGACAAACAGGCCGCCAAACAGGTCGGAGTGACCACTGTCCTGGGTGCGCGCGGTCTGTTCGGCCGCCTTGATCGCTTCTTCCATGGCCGTCAGCAGCACCGCGCGATTGCGGTCGATGTTGGCCTGGTAGGCTTTCTGCTCATCGTGGAAATACGGCCCGAGGCGATCCAGGGCACCGCTGCGGATCAATCCGTCGAGGGTGCGCTTGTTGATGCGTTTGAGGTCGACCCGCGCGCAGAAATCGAACAGATCCTTGAACGGACCGGCCAGACGCGCTTCGGTAATCGCCTCGACCGGCCCCTCACCCACGCCCTTGATTGCACCCAGGCCGTAGATGATCCGGCCTTCGTCGTTCACCGTGAACTTGAATTCGGAAGTGTTCACGTCCGGCGCGTCGAGACGCAGCTTCATGGTCCGCACTTCTTCGATCAAGGTCACGACCTTGTCGGTGTTGTGCATATCCGCCGACAGTACCGCGGCCATGAACGGCGCCGGGTAGTGGGCCTTCAGCCACGCGGTCTGGTACGACACCAGGCCATAGGCAGCGGAGTGGGATTTGTTGAAGCCGTAACCGGCGAATTTTTCTACCAGGTCGAAAATGTTACCGGCAAGGTCCGCGTCGATATTGTTGGTGGCGCAACCTTCAATGAAGCCACCGCGCTGCTTGGCCATTTCCTCGGGCTTTTTCTTGCCCATGGCTCGACGCAGCATGTCTGCACCACCGAGGGTGTAACCGGCCATGACCTGGGCAATCTGCATCACCTGTTCCTGATACAGGATGATGCCGTAAGTCGGTGCCAGTACTGGCTTGAGGCCTTCGTACTGGTAATCCGAGTGCGGGTACGCGAGTTCCGCGCGACCGTGCTTACGGTTGATGAAGTCGTCCACCATGCCCGATTGCAGCGGGCCCGGACGGAACAGCGCCACCAGTGCGATCAAGTCTTCCAGGCAGTCGGGCTTGAGCTTTTTGATCAGCTCTTTCATGCCCCGGGATTCAAGCTGGAACACGGCCGTGGTTTCGGCCTTTTGCAGCAAGGTGTAGGTCGGCTTGTCGTCCAGCGGGATGAACGCGATGTCCAGCGGCGGCTCGTTGACCTTGGCGCGGTCGCGGTTGATGGTTTTCAGCGCCCAGTCGATGATCGTCAGGGTCCGCAGGCCGAGGAAGTCGAACTTCACCAGGCCGGCCGCCTCGACGTCGTCCTTGTCGAACTGGGTTACCAGACCGTCGCCGGCCTCGTCGCAATAAATCGGCGAGAAGTCGGTCAGCTTGGTTGGCGCGATAACCACACCACCGGCGTGCTTGCCGACGTTACGTACAACGCCTTCGAGCTTGCGGGCCATTTCCCAGATTTCCGCGGCTTCTTCATCGACCTTGATGAAGTCGCGCAGGATCTCTTCCTGCTCGTAGGCCTTTTCCAGGGTCATGCCGACTTCGAACGGAATCATCTTCGACAGACGGTCCGCCAGGCCATAGGACTTGCCCTGCACCCGCGCCACGTCGCGGACCACAGCCTTGGCGGCCATGGAACCGAAGGTGATGATCTGGCTTACCGCGTTGCGGCCGTACTTCTCGGCCACATAGTCGATCACCCGGTCACGACCGTCCATGCAGAAGTCGACGTCGAAGTCGGGCATCGATACCCGTTCCGGGTTGAGGAAACGTTCGAACAGCAGGTCGTATTCCAGCGGGTCAAGGTCGGTGATCTTCTGCACATAGGCCACCAGCGATCCCGCACCCGATCCACGGCCAGGACCTACCGGCACGCCGTTGTTCTTGGCCCACTGGATAAAGTCCATCACGATCAGGAAGTAACCGGGGAAGCCCATCTGGATGATGATATCCAGCTCGAAATTCAGCCGGTCGACATAGACCTGACGCTTGGCCTCGTAGTCTTCGGTGGTGTCTTTGGGCAGCAGTACCGACAGCCGCTCCTCCAGACCTTCGAACGAGACCTTGCGGAAGTATTCGTCGATGGTCATGCCATCGGGGATCGGGAAGTTGGGCAGGAAGTGCGTACCCAGCTTCACTTCGATGTTGCAGCGCTTGGCGATCTCGACGGTGTTTTCCAGCGCCTCGGGAATGTCGCTGAACAGCTCGGCCATTTCCCCGGCGCTTTTGAGGTACTGCTGATCGCTGTAATTCTTCGAACGCCGCGGATCGTCGAGGGCACGGCCCTCACCGATGCAAACGCGGGTTTCGTGGGCGGCGAAGTCTTCCTGCTTGATGAAGCGCACGTCATTGGTCGCCACCAGCGGCGCGCCGAGCTTCTCGGCCAGGGCCACGGCGCCGTGCAGTTGCTCTTCATCGTTGGGGCGGTTGGTGCGCTGGATTTCCAGGTAGAAACGATCCGGAAACACTTCCATCCATTCGCGGGCCAGGGTTTCGGCCTCGGCGGGGTTGCCGCTGAGCATGGCCTGGCCAATCTCGCCTTCCTTGGCCGCCGACAACATGATCAAGCCAGCGTTGGCTTCGGCGACCCATTCGCGCTCGATGATGATCGCGCCATTGCGCTGACCATCGATAAAGCCGCGGGAAATCAGCTCGGTGAGGTTGCGATAACCTTCGGCGTTCATCACCAGCAGGCTGATCCGGCTCAGCGGGTTGTCCGGATCCTTGTTCGACAGCCACAGGTCGGCACCGCAGATCGGCTTGATCCCGGCACCCATGGCGTTTTTATAGAATTTGACCAGGGAACACATGTTGTTCTGGTCGGTGACCGCTACGGCAGGCATGTTCATGCCGACCAGGGTCTTGACCAGCGGCTTGATCCGCACCAGACCGTCGACCAGGGAGTATTCAGTGTGCAGGCGTAGGTGAACGAATGAAGCCGGCATAGTGATCCTGTCTGTGAACTTGAAAACAACAAGGCCCGGATTGTACCGGGCCCTGCTAAAAAAAATCAGCCTCGCGACTAACTCTCGATGAGACCTTCCCGCGCCTCATACGCCAGCCGCACCGGGGCAAACGAACGCCGGTGAATCGGGGTCGGGCCAAGACGGGTGAGCGCTTCCAGATGAACGGGTGTCGGGTAGCCTTTATGCCCGCCGATGCCGTAACCCGGATAAATCAGTTCGAACGCGGCCATTTCCCGATCACGGCTGACTTTGGCCAGAATCGAAGCCGCCGCGATGGCCGGCACCTTGCTGTCGCCCTTGACCACCGCCTCGGAACGCATCGGCAGCTTAGGGCAACGGTTGCCGTCGATCATCGCCAGTTTCGGTTGAATGTGCAGCCCCGCGACCGCACGCTGCATGGCCAACATGGTGGCGTGCAGGATATTCAGTTCGTCGATTTCTTCGACTTCGGCACGAGCGATGCACCAGCTCAGGGCTTTTTCGCAGATTTCGTCGTAGAGCTTTTCGCGGCGGGCCTCAGTGAGTTTCTTCGAGTCGTTCAGGCCGAGGATCGGGCGGTTCGGATCAAGAATCACCGCCGCCGTCACTACTGCACCACAGAGTGGGCCGCGACCGACTTCATCGACTCCGGCAACCAGTTCTTCGACTTCCGCCACCAAGGTGAAATCCAGCCCCATCTGCATGTTCGTTTTACTCATTTCACTTGGCCGATCAGGTTCAGCACTGCATCAGCAGCCTGGTTGGAGGCATCCAGACGCAGGGTCCGGTGAATCTCATCGAAACCGCGGGTCTGCTCTTCCCCACCCTCGATCAATGGTGACAACGTCTTGGCCAGCGCTTCGACCGTGGCATCGTCCTGCAACAACTCGGGCACCAACAGACGCTGGGCCAACAAATTCGGCAACGAAATGTAAGGGCTTTTCACCATGCGCTTGAGAATCCAGAACGTCAGCGGCGCCAGGCGATAGGCGACCACCATCGGCCGCTTGTACAGCAATGCTTCAAGCGTTGCTGTGCCGGAAGCAATCAACACCGCATCGCACGCTGCCAGGGCGAGATGAGACTGTCCATCGAGCAGGGTCAGCGGCAAATCTCGACCGGCCAAAAGCTCTTCGAGCTGTGCCCGACGCTGTGGGCTGGCGCATGGCATGACAAACCGCACCCCCGGGCGCAACGCCCGCAGGCGCTGCGCGGTATCGAGAAACAACGCACCGAGCCGGCCAACTTCACCACCCCGGCTGCCGGGCATCAACGCCACCAGCGGCCCGTCGGGCAAACCGAGTTCGGCCCGTGCAGCAGCGCGATCGGCTTCGAGTGGAATGGCATCGGCCAGGGTATGGCCGACGAACCGCACCGGCACGCCTTTCTCTTCGTAGAATCTGGCTTCGAACGGGAACAGCGTGAGCATCAGGTCGCAGCCTTCGCGAATCTTCAGCACGCGTTTCTGCCGCCAGGCCCAGACCGACGGGCTGACGTAGTGCACGGTCTTGATCCCGGCCTGGCGCAGCTTGAGTTCGATATTGAGGTTGAAGTCGGGTGCATCGATACCGATGAACACGTCCGGCTTCGCGGCGATCAGGTCGGCGACCAGCTTTTTGCGCCGCGCCAGCAACTCGCGCAGGCGACCCAGGACTTCCACCAGCCCCATCACCGACAGACGCTCCATCGGGAAGTACGTGGTCAGGCCCTCGGCCTGCATCAGCGGACCGCCAACACCGATGAATTCGACGGCTGGGTGACGAGCCTTGAGCGCGCGCATGAGGCCTGCACCCAGAATGTCACCGGAAGCCTCACCCGCTACCAGCGCAATACACAGATTGGCCATGATTAGCGGGTAATGCCGCGAGTCGAAGACTGGATGGAGTCACGGAACACCGCCACTTCCGGATACTGGGCCGACGGCTCTGCCAGCTCGGCGAGCGCCTGCTCCACGGTCAGGCCCTGGCGGTACACCACCTTGTAGGCACGACGCAGTGCGTGGATTGCATCTTCGCTGAAACCCCGACGGCGCATGCCCTCGAAGTTCATGCTGCGGGCTTCGGCCGGGTTGCCGAACACCGTGACATACGCAGGAACATCCTTGCCGATCGCCGTCCCCATGCCTGAGAAGCTGTGGGCGCCAATGTGGCAATACTGATGAACCAGGGTGAAGCCGGAGAGGATCGCCCAGTCTTCCACGTGCACATGGCCCGCCAATGCGGTGTTGTTCACCAGGATGCAGTGGTTGCCGATTACGCTGTCGTGGCCGATGTGGGCATACGCCATGATCAGGTTGTGGTCGCCCAGGGTCGTTTCCGAACGGTCCTGGATGGTGCCACGGTGAATCGTCACGCCTTCACGGATGACGTTGTGATCACCAATCACCAGGCGGGTTTCCTCGCCCTTGTACTTCAGGTCAGGTGTGTCTTCACCCACCGAGGAAAACTGGTAGATGCGATTGTGCTTACCGATTCGGGTCGGGCCCTTGAGGATTACGTGTGGCCCGATGACTGTCCCCTCGCCGATTTCCACACCTGCGCCGACGATCGACCACGGGCCGACCTCGACGCCCTCAGCCAGAACGGCTGTCGGATCGATGATTGCACGAGGGTCAATCAAACTCATAGCTTGCGTTCCGCACAGATGATTTCAGCGGAGCAGACAGGCTTGCCATCGACCGAAGCCTGGCATTCGAACTTCCAGATCTGACGCTTGCAGCTGATGAACTTGGCTTCAAGGATCAGTTGATCGCCTGGCAGAACCGGCTGGCGGAAGCGCAGCTTGTCGGAGCCGACGAAGTAATAAAGAGTGCCGTCGGCCGGTTTCACGTCGAGCATTTTGAAACCAAGGATCCCGGCAGCCTGAGCCATGGCCTCGATGATCAATACGCCCGGCATGATTGGATGCGCAGGGAAGTGACCATTGAAGAACGGCTCGTTGATGCTGACATTCTTGTAGGCGCGAATGCGCTTGCCTTCAACATCCAGCTCCACTACCCGGTCCACCAGCAGGAACGGGTAACGGTGAGGCAGGTATTCGCGAATCTCGTTGATGTCCATCATTTCGGGGGGAAGCCTATGTAAAGATTGGGAGCGCGCGACTGACGCACGTTCCGCTAGCAAATCAAGGAGGCAGTCTAGCGGCTGTGCACACTTGATATGGAAATGGTATCAGCCATCTGATGAAGCATTACCGTCAGGGGTCACTTCCCCTACTTGCTTTTCCAGCTGACGCAGACGCCGGGCGATGTCATCTAGCTGACGAATGCGTGCCGCGCTTTTGCGCCACTCGGCTGCCGGCTGCATGGCCGTACCGGAAGAATAGGCGCCTGGCTCGGTAATCGAGTGGGTCACCATGGTCATCCCGGTGAGGAAAACGTTGTCGCAAATTTCAATATGGCCCACCAGGCCTACACCACCGGCGAGCATGCAATGCTTGCCGATTTTGGTGCTGCCGGAGATCCCGACGCACGCCGCCATGGCGGTGTGATCACCGACCTGAACGTTGTGGGCAATCTGAATCTGGTTATCGAGTTTCACGCCATTGCCAATGATGGTATCGGCCAACGCGCCGCGGTCTATAGCGGTGTTCACGCCAATTTCCACATCATCGCCGATCAGCACACCACCAATCTGGGCAATTTTCTGCCAGATGCCTTTTTCATTGGCAAAACCGAAGCCTTCGCCGCCGAGCACTGCACCGGACTGAATGACAACCCGCTTGCCGACGCGAACGTCGTGATACAAGGTCACACGCGGCGCGAGCCAGCCACCCTCACCCACCACGCTGCGAGCGCCGATGAAGCAATGCGCGCCGACAGTCGTACCGGCTGCAACCTGCGCACCACTTTCGATCACCACAAACGCACCGATACTCGCCGCAGGATCGACCACTGCATCCGCGGCGATCACCGCCGTTGGATGTATGCCGGCGGCGGCCTTGGGCTTTGGATCGAACAGGTGGGAAACACGTGCGTAGGCCGCGTAAGGATCCGGCACCACCAGCACATCCCCGGAATGACCTTCGGCGTCAGCGGCTTTCAGCAACAGGGCTGCCGCCTGACTGCCTGCCAGGTATTTACGGTATTGGGGGTTTGCAAGAAAGCTCAACTGAGCTGGGCCAGCCTCCTGCAAGGTGGCTAGCCCAGTAATTGCTTTCTCGGGGTCGCCACGTAGCGTGGCGCCGAGGAACTCGGCCAGCTGGCCGAGCTTAATGGTCACGGTCATGGATTACTTCAGCTGATTCATGCGCTCGATAACCTGGCGAGTGATGTCGTACTGAGGCTTGACATCAATCACTGCGCCACGCTCGAAGACCAGGTCATAAGCACCTTTCTTGATGACTTCTTCCACAGCGCTGTCCAGTTTCGGCTTGAGCTGCTTCAGCATTTCACGGTCGGCAACGGCTTTGGCTTCGTTCAGTTCCTTGGACTGGAACTGGAAGTCACGGGCCTTTTGCTTGAATTCAAGCTCCAGACGCTCGCGCTCGCCTTGCTGCATTTTGTCGCCACCGGCCATCAGGCGGTCCTGAATACCCTTGGCGCTGCTTTCCAGCGTCTTGAGCTTGGTCAGCTGAGGGCCGAACTTCTTCTCGGCATCCACGGCGTACTTCTTGGCCGCGTCAGACTCCAACAGAGCCATCTGATAGTTCAGAACGGCAATTTTCATGTCGGCAAATGCCGGACCAGCGACCAGTACGCTGGCCAGGAGAACCAATTGAGTCAACTTACGCACGATGCACTCCTACAAAATTCATTGTCGTTATCTTGGGTCAGACGCTTAGAACGTCTGGCCGAGGGAAAATTGGAACACTTGAGTCTCAGCGTTATCCGGTTTCTTGACCGGCATGGCCAACGCGAAGCTCAGAGGACCCAGCGCAGTTACCCACGTCACACCTACCCCCACGGAACTGGCCAGGTTGCTGAGGCTGACATCGTTACACTGCGTATTGGACTTCGACGCAGGGTTGGTGTTGGTCGTCTGCTGGCACTTGGAGTCGAATACGTTACCCACATCCCAGAAAACCGAGGTACGCAGGGATCGCTGATCCTTGACGAACGGCATCGGGAACAGAACCTCTGCACCACCTTGAATCAGGACGTTACCACCGAACGGCAGTGGATCCTGATCCGGGTCAGCAAGAGTGCCCGGGTTGCCAGTACTGCCTGCGCCACGGCTCGGAGTACTGCGCGGCCCCAATGTACTGTCCTTGAAGCCACGAACCGAGTTGAAACCACCAGCATAGTAGTTTTCATAGAATGGCAAGCCGTCGGTCGAACCATAACCGTCGCCATAACCCAATTCAGTGTGCAGGCGCATGGTGTAGTTTTCAGACAGTGGCTGGAACAACTGGCCACGGTAATCGAGTTTGAAGAACGACAGGTCGCTACCCGGTACGGTGGCTTCCGCCGTCAAGCTTTGAGAATGACCACGGGTCGCCAATACGCCTTTGTTCAGGGTGGATTCGGACCAGCCGGCCGAAGCCTTGAAGTTCAGGTACTGATCGCCTTCACGGTTAACGAAGTCGAAAATCTCGTCGACGGTGTATTGACCGGTCTTGATCTTGTCCTGTTGCGCAGTCAGGCCGAAGGTCAGGCGTGAAGTCTCGCTGATCGGGTAACCGACGCTCACGCCAGCACCCATGCTGTCAACGGCATAGCTCGCCACATCGACGTCGAGGTCGTTGTAGTCGGTGGTGCGGTAGAAGGCGTTGTAACCCAGGCTCACGCCATCGGCGGTCCAGTAGGGGTCGACAAAACCGAAGTTGTAACGCGTCTGGTATTGGCTTTTGGTCAAGCCGATGCTGACCTTGTTACCGGTACCCAGGAAGTTGTTCTGGGTGATCGAACCACCGAGGATCAGGCCGGCGCTCTGGGCGAAACCGACGCTGGCGGTGATCGAACCGGAGGCTTGTTCTTCAACGCTGTAGTTGACATCGACCTGGTCATCGACACCCGGCACCGCCGGTGTCTCGACGTTGACTTCCTTGAAGAAGCCCAGACGCTCCAGACGGGTCTTGGATTGGTCGATCAGGTAGGTCGAAGCCCAGCCGCCTTCCATCTGACGCATCTCACGGCGCAGCACTTCGTCCTCGGACTTGGTGTTGCCACGGAAGTTGATGCGGTTCACGTAAGCACGCTTGCCCGGATCGACCGCGAACAGGATGTCTACGGTGTGATCTTCATCGTGCGGTTGAGGCACGCCGTTGACGTTGGCGAAGGTATAACCTTCGTTACCCAGACGACGGGTGATCAGTTCGGAGGTGGTGGTCATCAGCTTGCGCGAGAACACCTGGCCTTTTTGCACCAGCAGCAGGGACTTGACCTGGTCTTCAGGGACTTTCAGGTCGCCGCTGAGCTTGACGTCACGAACGGTGTATTTCTCGCCCTCGTTGACGTTGACGGTGATGTAGACGTGTTTCTTGTCCGGCGTAATGGAAACCTGGGTCGAAGCGATATCCATGTTGATATAGCCACGGTCCAGGTAGTAGGAACGCAGGCGCTCCAGGTCACCGGAGAGTTTTTCACGGGCGTACTTGTCGTCGTTCTTGAAGAACGACAACCAGTTGGTGGTCTTGAGTTCGAACAGGTCGATCAGGTCTTCATCGGGGAAAACCGTGTTGCCCACCACGTTGATGTGCTGGATGGCTGCAACGGTACCTTCGTTGATATTGACCTTCAGGCCAACCCGGTTACGCGGCTGCGGCACCACTTCGGTATCGACGGTGGCCGAGTAGCGACCCTGGGCGACGTACTGGCGCTGCAGTTCGTTACGTACACCTTCAAGGGTGGCACGCTGGAAGATCTCGCCTTCGGCCAGACCGGATTGCTTGAGGCCTTTCATCAGGTCTTCGGTAGAGATCGCCTTGTTGCCTTCGATCTCGATACTGGCGACAGACGGACGTTCGACTACAGTGATGACCAGGACGTTGCCATCGCGGCCCAGCTGGATATCTTGAAAGAAACCGGTTTTGAACAACGCACGAGTGGATTCCACCAGGCGTCGATCATCCGCCTGTTCACCGACGTTCAACGGCAAAGCACCAAAGACGCTACCCGCGGAGACCCGCTGGAGGCCATTGACGCGAATATCAGAGATAGTGAAGGACTCGGCGTGAACTTCGGCGATCATCAATACGGTGAGAACCGCAGTTAGCAGCAGACGTTTCATGAAGTCCTTTCTTATTCCAACTGGCAATAAACAAACTGCCGCAAAATGCGGCAGATTCGCAATTCAGCGACGTTACAGACGACCCAGATCATTGACCAGAGCAAGCAACATCACTCCGATCACCAAACTGATACCGATCTGTATCCCCCAACCTTGCACCCGATCCGACAAGGGGCGACCACGCGCCCACTCGATCAGATAAAACAACAAATGCCCCCCATCCAGCACAGGAATGGGCAGCAAATTCAGAACCCCCAGGCTAATACTCAGATAAGCAAGGAAATTCAGGAAATCAGCAACACCCGACTGGGCCGAAGCGCCCGCCACTTTAGCAATGGTTATCGGTCCACTCAAGTTTTTTACCGAGAGCTCACCGAACAACATTTTCTTCAGTGAATCGAGGGTCAGCACGCTCATGGTCCAGGTGCGTCGGGCACCCTCGCCAATCGCTGCCAATGGCCCATAACTGACCTCGCGGATCATTTCCGGTGGCCAATCGACAGCCTTCACCCCTGCCCCCAGGTAACCGCTGGGTGACTTGCTCTCGCCGCGAGCGGCCAGCGTCACCGGGACGTCGATTTGAGCACCGTCACGCTCGACCCGCAGCATGATTTTGGTATCAGGATGCATACGCACGGTATCGACGACCTGCTGCCAGTCATCCAGCGTATGACCATCGAGCGCCAGTAACCGGTCGCCGGTCTTCAGGCCGGCAGCCTGAGCTGGCCCCTTTGGATCGATTTCGGCCAGCACAGGCGGCAACGCCGGACGCCACGGGCGAATCCCCAACGAACGGATAGGGTCAGGCTCGTTAGCCCCTTTGAGCCACTTGTCCAGCGCAAGTTCTCGAGGAGAATCGGTCGTGGAGCCTTGTTCGCGAACCATTACCTGCAACGAGCCGCTTTCGCCCAGACGACGAACCAGTTGCAGATTCACCTCCGCCCAGCCGGAAGTCGCTTCGCCATCAATGGCCACGATCTCCTCACCCGGGTTCAAACCCGCCTTGGCCGCAATACTGCCAGACTCCACAGCCCCGATGACCGGACGCACCTGCTCGCTGCCGAGCATTGCCAATCCCCAGAAAAAAAACAGTGCCAGCAGGAAGTTGGCAATCGGCCCCGCCGCTACGATGGCAATGCGCTGACGAACGGATTTGCGATTGAAGGCTTGATCAAGCTTATCGAGCGGCACTTCACCTTCGCGCTCGTCGAGCATTTTCACGTAGCCACCCAACGGGATGGCAGCAACGACAAATTCGGTGCCTTGCCTGTCGTGCCAGCGCAGCAACGGCATGCCGAAGCCAACGGAGAAGCGCAGTACCTTGACCCCACAGCGACGTGCGACCCAAAAATGGCCGAACTCGTGGAAGGTAACCAGCACACCCAGTGCGACCAGGGTGCCGACAATCATATAGAGCGCGCTCATCTACTTTCTCCGCAAACCTGTCCGCTGCTGCCTGGGTCAACTATCCGCAGCATTTACCGCCCGTGCCGGCTCAACCATTGTCCGGCCAGCAATCGCGCCTTTGCGTCTGCCGTGAACACTGCATCGAGATCGTCCACTGCCACTACGGGCTCAAGATTCAGTACTTCCTCGATGATACTCGCGATTTCCGGATATCGAACCCGCTCGTCGAGAAATGCCGCCACTGCCACTTCATTCGCCGCATTAAGCATCGCCGGTGCGCTGTTACCCGCCTCGGCCGCCTGACGGGCCAGGCGCAGGCAAGGGAAACGCTCTTCATCGGGCGCCTCGAAGTCCAGCCGTGCAATGGCAAACAGATCCAGAGGCGCCACACCCGAGTCGATCCGCTCCGGCCAGGCCAGGGCATTGGCGATGGGCGTGCGCATGTCCGGATTACCCAGCTGCGCGAGGACAGAACCATCGACATAGTCGACCAACGAATGGATCACACTTTGCGGGTGAATCACCACCTCGACCTGCGCCGGCCTGGCATCGAACAGCCAGCAGGCTTCGATCAACTCAAGCCCCTTGTTCATCATGCTGGCCGAGTCAACGGAGATTTTTCGCCCCATGGACCAGTTCGGATGCGCGCACGCCTGATCAGGTGAAACATGCGCCAGTTCAGCCATTGGCGTCTGCCGGAACGGACCTCCGGAAGCCGTGAGCAAGATCCGACGCACACCGACCGCCTCAAGGCCACGGGCATAATCGAGCGGCATGCACTGGAAAATCGCGTTGTGCTCGCTATCGATCGGCAGCAACACCGACCCACTTTTGCGCACCGCCTGCATGAACAGTGCGCCGGACATGACCAACGCTTCCTTGTTGGCCAGGAGGATCTTTTTGCCAGCCTCGACTGCCGCCAGTGTCGGGCGCAACCCCGCTGCACCGACGATGGCCGCCATGACCGTATCGACTTCCGGATCGGAAGCGACCTGACACAAACCCTCCTCACCCACCAGAACACGGGTCGAAAGACCCGCCGCGCGCAAATCATCCTGCAAGGTGCGGGCAGCAGCGACCTCAGGCACGACAGCGAACCGCGGGACATGGCGCACGCAGAGCGCCAGCAACTCACTCAAGCGAGTGAAGCCACTCAATGCAAAGACCTGATAACGATCAGGATGGCGAGCGATGACGTCGAGCGTACTCAAGCCAATCGAGCCGGTCGCACCCAGAACGGTAATCTGTTGCGGGCGGCTCATGGTGCCGCCATCCACAACAGTACGGCGAACACCGGAATCGCTGCCGTCAGGCTGTCGATACGATCCAGCACGCCACCGTGACCCGGAAGCAGGCTGCTGCTGTCCTTGATCCCGGACTGGCGCTTGAACATGCTTTCAGTGAGATCGCCCACCACCGAAATGAACACGATCAGCGCGGCACCGATCAGCCCTTTGAACAGTTCGGCCACCGTCCAGTCGCGCACCAGGCCAACGAATGTGGTAATGACCAGACTCAGCGCCAGCCCACCGTACACGCCTTCCCAGCTTTTGCCCGGACTGACCTGCGGTGCGAGCTTGCGCTTGCCGAAAGCACGACCGGAGAAGTAGGCACCAATATCGGCACCCCAGACCAACACCATCACCGCCAGGATCAGCAAGTTACCCAGCGGGTATTGCTTGATCTGCACCAGACCTTGCCACGCCGGCAGGAGAATCAACAGGCCGATCACCAGCCTGGTCGCCGCATTGGACCAATGCTCGCTCGAACGCGGATAGGTCAGCACCAGATACGTCGCCACCGCCCACCACAATACCGAAGCACCCAACACCCAAGGCGCGAGGCCGGGCAGGATGTACATGAGGAACAGCATCAAAGCGACCACGGCGGCATAGCCAACGCGGAACGCTTGACCGGCGAAACCCGCCAGTCGAGCCCATTCCCAGGCACCAAGGGTTACGACCAGCCCGATGAACAGTGCAAAACCGGAACCTTCAAGCAGGAAAAACCCGCACAGGGCAATCGGCAGCAGGATCAGCGCGGTGATGATTCGTTGTTTAAGCATTAAACCCGGGCTCCAGCCTCGACCTGCTCGCTCGTTTTACCGAAGCGGCGCTGGCGGGAAGCGAAATCAGCCAGCGCATTGCGCATGGCATCGTGTTTGAAGTCCGGCCAGAACAGGTCGGAGAAATACAACTCGGCATAGGCCAGCTGCCAGAGCAGGAAGTTGCTGATGCGGTGCTCGCCACCGGTACGGATACACAGGTCCGGCAGCGGCAGGTCACCCGTGACCAGGCAGGTCTGCAGCAGATCAGGCGTGATGTCTTCCGGACGCAAGTGTCCGGCCTGAACCTCTCGCGCCAGTCGTTGCGCAGCTTGTGCGATATCCCACTGACCGCCGTAATTGGCGGCGATCTGCAGGATAAAACGATTGGCGCCAACGGTCATGGCTTCAGCTTCGCGCATGGCAGCCTGCAGCTCGGGATGAAAGCGCGAGCGGTCACCAATGATGCGCAGGCTGATGTTGTTGTCGTTGAGGCGCTTGGCCTCACGACGTAGCGCCTTGAAGAACAGATCCATCAAGGCGCTGACCTCATCGGCCGGACGCTGCCAGTTCTCGCTGGAAAAGGCGAACAGGGTCAGCACTTCGACCTTGGCCTCGGCGCAGACTTCAATGACCGCACGCACCGCATCCACACCCGCTTTATGCCCGGCGACACCCGGCATAAAGCGCTTTTTCGCCCAGCGATTGTTACCATCCATGATGATCGCGACATGGCGCGGCACCGCGGACGGTGCAGTCTGCTTAGTCTTTTCCATGAAAACGCGACCCTTATACGGCCATCAGGTCTTTTTCTTTCTCTGCCAGCTTCGCGTCGATTTCAGCCACGAACTTCTTGGTCAGATCGTCGATCTCGCCAGTGGCGCGACGCTCTTCGTCTTCACTGATCTCTTTTTCCTTGACCAGATCTTTCAACGAGCTGTTGGCATCGCGACGGATGTTGCGCACGGCAACACGAGCGTCTTCTGCCACGTCACGGGCCTGCTTGGTGAAACCACGGCGGGTTTCTTCGGTCAGGGCCGGCATGCTGATCAACAGCAGCTCGCCGAGGTTGGTCGGGTTCAAGTTCAGACCCGCACTGCCGATAGCCTTGTCGACTGCGCCGAGCATGTTGCGCTCGAAGGCAACGACTTGCAGGGTACGGGCGTCCTTGACGGTGATGTTGGCCACTTGCTTGATCGGGGTGTCAGCGCCGTAGTACGGCACCATCACGCCTTCCAGGATGCTCGGGTGCGCCTGGCCGGTACGAATGCGGCCGAAGTTGTGCGACAGGGACTCCACAGACTTCTGCATGCGCTCTTTAGCGTCTTTCTTGATTTCGTTGATCATTGTTCGCCTTCCTCGATCAGGGTTCCTTCAGCGCCGCCATGCACGATGTTCAGCAGGGCGCCGGGCTTGTTCATGTTAAATACGCGTAGCGGCATTTTATGGTCGCGGCACAGGCAAATGGCCGTCAGATCCATCACACCCAGCTTGCGATCCAGCACTTCATCGTAGGTCAGATGATCGAACTTCTCGGCATGCGGGTCTTTGAACGGGTCAGCGGTGTAGACGCCATCGACCTTGGTCGCCTTGAGCACGACATCGGCATCGATTTCGATTGCACGCAGGCAGGCAGCCGAATCCGTCGTAAAGAACGGGTTGCCGGTACCGGCCGCGAAAATCACCACGTCCTTGGAGTTCAAGTGGCGCATGGCCTTGCGGCGATCATAGTGATCGGTCACGCCAACCATGGAAATAGCGGACATCACGATGGCCGAGATGTTGGCGCGCTCAAGGGCGTCGCGCATGGCCAGGGCATTCATCACAGTGGCCAGCATGCCCATGTGGTCGCCCGTGACCCGGTCCATGCCAGCCTTGCTCAGCGCTTCACCGCGGAACAGGTTGCCACCACCGATAACCAGACCGACCTGAACACCGATGCCGACCAGCTGGCCAACTTCCAATGCCATGCGATCCAGAACTTTCGGGTCGATCCCGAACTCCTCCGAGCCCATCAGGGCCTCGCCGCTAAGCTTGAGTAGAATGCGTTTATAGCGAGCCTGATAACCACTGCCCTGCTGAGCCATTGCGAATCTCTCCTGCGGCGTATTTTAAAAATTCTTTGCGAGCTGTTTACAGCTGGCTGTTCAATCTAGCTTGGCGCTGCTTCAGCGCCATCGGAACATGGCTTTGTAAGCCAGTTCCAAAAGGAAACCAATTAAAAATTGGTGCCCCATCTGAAAAGAGGCTGCGCGCGTGAGCGGGCAGCCTCTTCTGGGCGACAGTTAAAAACCGTCTTATTGCTTGGCGGCAGCCAGCTGGGCAGCAACTTCTTCTGCGAAGTTGTCCACTGGCTTCTCGATGCCTTCGCCGACTTTGAAGTAGGTGAAGGAAACGATTTCAGCGCCGGCTTTCTTGGCCAGGGCACCCACGGTGAGTTCCGGGTTCATCACGAAAGCTTGCTCAACCAGGCTGGCTTCAGCCAGGAACTTGGTGATACGGCCGGCAATCATCTTCTCGACGATTTCAGCAGGCTTGCCTTTCATCTTGTCTTCGTTCAGCTGCAGGAATACAGCTTTCTCGCGCTCGATGGCTTCGGCAGAAACCTGCGATGGCAGCAGGAACTCAGGGTTGCTGGCTGCTACGTGCATGGCGATTTCTTTGGCCAGTTGGACGTCGCCGCCCTTCAGGACAACAGCAACGCCGATCTTGTTACCGTGCAGGTAGGTACCAACGACGTCACCTTCAACGCGAACCAGGCGACGGATGTTGACGTTTTCGCCAACTTTGGCCACCAGGGCTTCACGAGCCGATTCACGAGAAGCGATCAGCGGAGCTGCGTCAGTCAGCTTCTCGGCGAAGGCTTGCTCAACGCTTTCAGCTACGAAGTTTTTGAAGTCGTCTTGCAGGGCCAGGAAGTCGGTCTGCGAGTTCACTTCCAGCAGTACGGCGGACTTGTCGTCGGCCTTGATGGCGATTGCGCCTTCAGCGGCAACGTTGCCGGCTTTCTTGGCAGCCTTGATGGCGCCCGAAGCACGCATGTCATCAATGGCTTTCTCGATGTCGCCGCCAGCCTTGGTCAAGGCCTTTTTGCAGTCCATCATGCCTTCGCCGGTACGCTCGCGCAGTTCTTTGACCAACGCTGCAGTAATCTCTGCCATTTCAAAATCCTCTTGGATAGGTTTTCAACCATTCCACCCGATCGAACGGGCGATCAATTCTTCCCGAACCACCCTTGTTAGCTGCCGCACGTTACAGATAGAGCAGTGGGCGCCGACAAATGGTTTTCGAGGTGGCAAAAAGGGGGCCAAGCCCCCTTTTTGCTTACTGAGTCAACGCCAAGGCGTCAATTACTCAGCTGCTGCTACCGGAGCTTCGTCAACGAATACTTCGGTGCCGCCGGCAACGTTGTTGCGACCGCGGATTACAGCGTCAGCCATCGAACCCATGTACAGCTGGATAGCGCGGATTGCGTCATCGTTGCCTGGGATGATGTAGTCAACGCCTTCCGGGCTGCTGTTGGTATCGACTACGCCGATAACCGGGATGCCCAGCTTGTTGGCTTCGGTGATCGCGATGCGCTCGTGATCAACGTCGATAACGAACAGAGCGTCTGGCAGACCGCCCATGTCCTTGATACCACCCAGGGAACGATCCAGCTTTTCCAGGTCACGAGTGCGCATCAGCGCTTCTTTCTTGGTCAGCTTGGCGAAAGTACCGTCTTCGGCTTGAACTTCAAGGTCACGCAGACGCTTGATGGAAGCACGGATGGTTTTGAAGTTGGTCAGCATGCCGCCCAACCAGCGGTGATCGACGTAC
This sequence comes from Pseudomonas sp. Pseusp16, assembly GCF_047324915.1. Taxonomy (NCBI): domain Bacteria; kingdom Pseudomonadati; phylum Pseudomonadota; class Gammaproteobacteria; order Pseudomonadales; family Pseudomonadaceae; genus Pseudomonas; species Pseudomonas sp. Pseusp16. The sequence continues at coordinate 3,845,692 of NZ_CP168522.1, forward strand.
GGCGAACCGCAACGTGCTGCTTCTTCAGCAACGATCTTGCCAGCGGAACGCTTGGTGCCGACGAACAGAATCTTGTTTTTGCCCTGGGCCAGACGCTCTACGAAAGTCAGAGCTTCGTTGAACATTGGCAGGGTTTTTTCAAGGTTGATGATGTGGATCTTGTTACGCGCGCCGAAAATGTACTTGCCCATTTTCGGGTTCCAGTAACGGGTCTGGTGACCGAAGTGCACACCGGCCTTCAGCATATCGCGCATGTTGACTTGGGACATGATAGTTCCTTAATAAGTCGGGTTTGGCCTCCACGTATCCCAATGACCAACCAGCAGCATCAGCTGAAGGCACCCAGGTCATCGTGTCGACACGTGTGTGGATTTAGGCTTTTCGGGACATCCCCGGAAAGCGGCGCATTTTATACCACAAGGCAGGGCAAAACGGAACCCGGATTCTGAAATCCTGGCGGGCACTTTGCTCCACCCCTTGGAATCCGCCAAGAATGCACCATTCTATAAAGAGAAGCGATGCACACAGGCGCAGATTTGCGCTGATCGTCTGGTAGAATCGCATTTTTCAGGGCTGCGAAGATCGATCGCGCAATGCCCTTTTCGTTTGGAAAGCGCCATCGAGCGCAGAGAGAGCCTGTATGACCGTCACCCTCAAAACCCCCGAGGATATCGCCAAGATGCGTATCGCCGGCAAACTGGCCGCCGATGTGCTGGAAATGATTGCCGAATATGTCAAACCGGGCGTTACCACCGATCAACTGAACCAGATCTGTCACGACTATATCGTCAATGAGCAGAAAGCCATCCCTGCCCCGCTCAACTACAAGGGCTATCCAAAGTCGATCTGCACGTCGATCAACCATGTGGTCTGCCACGGCATCCCGAACGACAAGCCGTTGAAGGATGGCGACACCCTGAACATCGACGTCACCGTCATCAAGGACGGCTACCACGGCGATACCAGCCGCATGTTCCATGTCGGCAACGTGCCGGTCTGGGCCGAGCGCCTGTCCCAGGTGACCCAGGAATGCATGTACAAGGCGATTGAAATCGTCAAGCCTGGCTGCCGCCTGGGCGACATCGGCGAAATCATCCAGAAGCACGCTGAAAAGAACGGTTTCTCGGTGGTTCGCGAATTCTGCGGTCACGGCATCGGCAAGGTGTTCCACGAAGAGCCGCAGATCCTGCACTACGGCCGCGCTGGCACCGGCATGGAACTCAAGGCCGGCATGACCTTCACCATCGAGCCGATGATCAACCAGGGCAAGGCCGACACCAAGGTACTGGGCGACGGCTGGACCGCGATCACCAAGGACCGCAAGCTCTCGGCACAGTGGGAACACACCCTGCTGGTGACCGAAACCGGTTACGAGATCTTCACCCTGCGCAGCGATGACACCATCCCTCGCGTTTCGGCCTGATCCCGTTACCGTACATCGCCTATAGAAAGGAAAGCCAATCGATGCCGCAGGTGGATCCCGAACTCTTCGATCGCGGCCAGTTCCAAGCTGAACTGGCCCTGAAGGCAAGCCCGATCGCGGCCTTCAAGAAGGCGATCCGCCAGGCCCGCGAGGTGCTCGACGAGCGTTTTCGCAGCGGCCGGGACATTCGCCGGCTGATTGAGGATCGCGCCTGGTTTGTCGATAACATCCTGCAAAAGGCGTGGAACCAGTTCAGCTTGAGTTCCGAAGCCGGCATTGCACTGGTCGCGGTCGGTGGCTACGGCCGCGGCGAATTGCACCCTTATTCCGATATCGACTTGCTGATCCTGCTGGACAGCGCCGACCACGAAGTTTTCCGCGATTCCATAGAGCGTTTTCTGACGCTGTTGTGGGACATCGGCCTGGAGGTCGGCCAGAGCGTTCGCTCGGTCGACGAGTGCGCCGTCGAGGCCCGCGCCGACCTGACGGTCGTCACCAACCTGATGGAAAGCCGCACCATCGCCGGCCCCGAGCATTTGCGCCAGCGCATGCTGGACGTCACCAGCACCGCGCACATGTGGCCGAGCAAGGACTTCTTCCTGGCCAAGCGTGCCGAACAAAAGGCCCGCCACCACAAGTACAACGACACCGAATACAACCTGGAACCCAACGTCAAAGGCTCTCCCGGCGGCTTGCGGGATATCCAGACGATTCTCTGGGTGGCCCGTCGCGAGTACGGCACCCTGAACCTGCGGGCACTGGCTGGTGAAGGATTCCTGGTCGAGAGTGAAAACGCCCTGCTCGCCTCTTCCCAGGAGTTCCTGTGGAAGGTTCGTTATGCCCTGCACATGCTCGCCGGTCGTGCCGAAGACCGCCTGCTGTTCGATCACCAGCGCACCATTGCCGGGCTGCTGGGCTTCAAGGGCGACGACGCCAAGCAAGCCGTCGAAAACTTCATGCAGCAGTATTACCGGGTGGTGATGAGCATCGCCCAGCTCAGCGACCTGATCATCCAGCACTTCGAGGAAGTCATCCTCGCACCGGAAGACGAAGCGCCACCACAACCGATCAACTCGCGCTTCCAGTTGCATGACGGCTACATCGAAGCACGCAACGACAACGTCTTCCGCCGCACGCCGTTCGCCATGCTCGAAATATTCGTGCTGATGGCCCAGCAGCCGGAAATCAAGGGCGTGCGCGCCGACACCATTCGTCTGCTGCGGGAAAACCGCCACCTGATCGACGACGACTTCCGCAACGATATTCGCAACACCAGCCTGTTCATCGAGCTGTTCAAGTGCAAGATCGGCATCCACCGCAATCTGCGGCGGATGAACCGTTACGGCATCCTTGGGCGTTACCTGCCCGAATTCGGCTTTATCGTCGGACAAATGCAACATGACCTGTTCCACATCTATACGGTCGATGCCCACACCCTGAACCTGATCAAGCACCTGCGTAAGTTGCAGTACACCAAGGTGTCGGAAAAATTCCCGCTGGCCAGCAAGCTCATGGGCAAGCTGCCCAAGCCAGAGCTGATTTACATGGCCGGCCTGTACCACGACATCGGCAAGGGCCGGCATGGCGATCACTCGGACATCGGCGCCGTGGATGCCGAGGCCTTTTGCCAGCGCCATCAACTGCCCACATGGGACAGCCGCCTGATCGTGTGGCTGGTGCAAAACCACCTTGTGATGTCGACAACTGCCCAGCGCAAGGACCTGTCCGACCCGCAGGTGATCCACGATTTCGCACAGATCGTCGGCGACGAAACCCGCCTCGACTACCTGTATGTGCTGACCGTCGCCGACATCAACGCCACCAACCCGACGCTGTGGAACTCCTGGCGCGCCAGCCTGCTGCGCCAGCTCTACACCGAGACCAAGCGCGCGCTGCGTCGTGGCCTGGAGAACCCGGTGGATCGCGAAGAGCAGATCCGCCAGACCCAAAGCGCGGCCCTGGATATCCTGGTGCGCGGCGGCACCGACCCGGACGATGTCGAGCAACTGTGGGCGCAATTGGGTGACGACTATTTCCTGCGTCACACCGCCGGCGATGTGGCCTGGCACAGCGACGCGATCCTCCAGCAACCGGCCGACGGCGGGCCACTGGTACTGATCAAGGAAACCACCCAGCGCGAGTTCGAAGGCGGAACACAGATCTTCATCTACGCCCCCGACCAGCACGACTTCTTTGCCGTGACCGTGGCTGCGATGGACCAGCTCAACCTGAACATTCACGACGCCCGGGTCATCACCTCCAGCAGCCAGTTCACCCTCGACACCTATATCGTGCTCGACACCGACGGCGACTCGATTGGCGATAACCCGGCACGGATCAAGCAAATCCGCGACGGCCTGACCGAAGCCCTGCGCAACCCGGACGACTACCCGACCATCATCCAGCGCCGGGTGCCCCGTCAGCTCAAGCATTTCGCCTTTGCGCCACAAGTGACGATCCACAACGACGCCCAGCGCCAGGTGACGGTGCTGGAACTCACGGCGCCTGACCGCCCGGGCCTGCTGGCGCGGATTGGGACGATTTTCCTGGAGTTCGATCTGTCACTGCAAAATGCCAAGATCGCCACCCTCGGCGAGCGCGTGGAAGACGTGTTCTTCATCACCGACGCCAACAATCTGCCGTTGTCCGACCCGCTGCTGTGTAGCCGCCTGCAGGATGCGATCGTCGAACAACTGAGCGTCAACCAGGAACCGGATATCAAACTGTCGCGCATCAGCATCTGAATCAACAACGGCCCGCCCTTATGTAGGGGCGAGCCTGCTCGCGATGAACTCAAATACACCGCGTTATCCTGGCAAGAACGCGTTATCGTTGACGACCATCGCGAGCAAGCTCGCTCCTACAGGGACCAGCGCCGCTCCAACACCGAACGAGATTTATCGATGAACAACGCTCTGACCCAGCTGCAGCCCTACCCGTTCGAGAAACTCCGCGCCCTGCTCGGCAGTGTCACGCCCAATCCGGACAAACGCCCTATCGCCCTGTCCATCGGCGAGCCGAAACACCGTTCGCCAAGCTTCGTCGCCGAAGCCCTGGCCAGCAACCTGGATCAGATGGCGGTGTACCCGACCACCCTCGGCATTCCGGCCCTGCGTGAAGCCATCGCGGCATGGTGCGAGCGGCGCTTCGATGTCCCCAAAGGCTGGATCGACCCGGCGCGCAACGTGCTGCCGGTCAACGGCACCCGCGAAGCGCTGTTCGCCTTTACCCAGACCGTGGTCAACCGTGGCGATGACGCTCTGGTGGTCAGCCCGAACCCGTTCTACCAGATCTACGAAGGCGCGGCGTTCCTCGCCGGCGCCAAGCCGCACTATCTGCCGTGCCTGGACGAAAACGGTTTCAACCCGGATTTCGATGCCGTGTCGCCGGACATCTGGAAACGCTGCCAGATCCTGTTCCTGTGCTCGCCAGGCAACCCGACCGGCGCATTGATTCCGGTGGAAACCCTGAAAAAGCTGATCGCACTGGCCGACGAGTACGACTTCGTGATCGCCGCCGATGAGTGCTATAGCGAACTCTACTTCGACGAGCAAACCCCGCCACCAGGCCTGCTCAGCGCCTGCGCGGAGCTGGGCCGCAAGGACTTCAAGCGCTGCGTGGTGTTCCACAGCCTGTCCAAGCGTTCGAACCTGCCAGGCCTGCGTTCGGGTTTTGTCGCCGGTGACGCCGACATCCTCAAGGGCTTCCTGCTCTATCGCACCTACCACGGCTGCGCGATGCCGGTTCAGACGCAACTGGCCAGTGTTGCCGCGTGGAACGACGAAGTGCATGTGCGCGCCAACCGTGCGTTGTACCGAGAGAAGTTCGATGCAGTACTGGAGATCCTCAGCCCGGTGCTGGACGTGCAGCGTCCGGATGGCAGCTTCTACCTGTGGCCGAATGTGGCCGGTGACGACGCAGCGTTCTGCCGCGATCTGTTCGAACAGGAGCATGTGACCGTGGTGCCGGGCTCTTACCTCTCGCGTGATGTCGATGGCGTCAATCCGGGGGCCGGGTGTGTGCGGATGGCATTGGTTGCGCCGTTGGCGGAGTGCGTTGAAGCCGCCGAGCGGATTCGCGATTTCATCCAGCGCCGCAAATAACCCCCCGTCCGGTGACGGCCAGGTTTACTTCACCTGGCCCAGCTTGGCCTCACTCAAATCAAGCTCACCCAGCACTTCACGCAACACGTCATCACCTATCTGGTGCTGACGACTGAGGCTATACAACTCCAGGCGCTGCGCCCGCAGCGCCTTCAAGCGCAAACGCCGCTCCAGCAAGTCCATCTGAAAGGCCAGGGCCTGGGCTTCAGCAGAATCGTTGAACACCTCCAGCTGATGCCTGTACTCCGACATGATCCGCGCCTTGAGTTCGGCGGCCAGCGCGGATTGGGCGGCGTCCTGTGGGTTGGCCTCTTCTGCCTCGAGCGCATGAATGGCCGCTTCGGCGGTCTTGCGCCAGGCGTCGCGCACTTCATTGCGGCGTTTGTCGTCCGGGCTTTTCTCGATACCACGCAGCAGCAACGGCAAGGCAATGCACGCGGCAATCAACGACAACAAAATCACCCCGGCGGCAATGAATATCAGCAGGTCGCGTTCGGGAAAGGCGCTGCCCCCCATGAGCATCGGTACCGACATCACACCGGCCAAGGTCACGGCGCCACGCACGCCTGCGACAGTCAGCAGCCAGCATGAACGCGCGCTCGGCACCCGTGTTATTTCATCCTTGCCGCGCCAGCGCCGCACAAAAATGGACAGACGCCAGATGCTTTGTACCCAGACAAACCGCAACACCAGCAGCACCAGAAAAATCGCCAGAACGTCGAAGCAGCGATAGAGCAGTGTCGGCCACAACGAAGGTTCGTGACTGGCCACAGCCTTGATGATATCCGGCAACTGCAGGCCCAACAGCAGAAAAATCAAGCCATTAAAGGCAAACTCCAGCAATGACCAGACGCTGCGATTGAGCAAGCGGGTGTTGGTCTGGCGCGGCAGCAGATCGAGCCAGCTCTGCATCATCCCCGCCGCCACCGCCGACAGGATGCCCGACACTTCCATGCGCTCGGCCAGCACGTAGGCCGCAAACGGCAGCAGCAACATGAACACCACGTGCGTCGCCGGATCATCCCAGCCGCGCGCGATCATCCACGCCCGCAGGCGGCCGACCAGCCAGCTCAAGGCCACCCCGACGGCCAGACCACCGACGGCGACCAGCATGAATGTCAGGCTGGCATTGGCCAGCGAGAACACACCGGTCACCGCTGCCACCAGCGCAAACTTGAACGTCACCAGGCCCGAGGCATCGTTCATCAGCGCCTCACCCTGCAAGATGTGCATCAAGGGTGTGGGCAGTCTGTTGCGGGAGATGGCCGACACCGCCACCGCATCTGTCGGCGACAGCACGGCCGCCAGGGCAAACGCCACCGGCAACGGCACACCGGGCAGCAGCCAGTGAATGAAATACCCGGCGCCGACCACGGTAAACAGCACCAGCCCCACCGCCAGGGTCAGGATCGGTCCGCGCAGACGCCAGAATTCGCGCTTGGGCATGCGCCAGCCGTCGGAGAACAACAGCGGCGGCAGGAACAGGAACAGGAACAGTTCGGGGTCCAGCGCCACATGCAGCCCGAGCGTTGGCCAGGCAAGCAAGGCCCCCGCGGCAATTTGCACCAAAGGCAATGGCAGCGGAATCACCCGTCCAATCAGGCGCGAAACGCCGACCAGCATCAACAGAATCAGGACGGTGTAAGCGGTTTGCATAAAGCGTGGTTCCCGGACAGTCGACAGCATTGAAGTGCCATATTAGACGCTTAGACTGTCTGCTGACCCTTGCACCAATGTCGCACGCCTGAACATCCAGAAACACCACAATCCCTGTAGGAGCGAGCTTGCTCGCGATGAACCCGAGAGCAACGCGGGGTGACAGGTACTTAGCGATATCGTTAACGACCATCGCGAGCGAGCTCGCTCCTACAAAGGTTTAATGGCATGACACAAATACAAACCCGACCACAGCCGCCGCGAAACCGTCCGGCCATGGCATAATCCGTCACCTTTTATTTACGGCACCTGCAAAGGGGGCAATTCCTTGACCGTTTCAAGCAAAACGTTGCACCTTTTCGGCATCAAAGCCTGCGACACCATGAAAAAGGCGCGCACCTGGCTCGATGAACACGCTGTCAGTTATGACTTTCATGATTACAAAGCGGTCGGTATCGACCGTGAACACCTGACCCAATGGTGCAACGAGCACGGCTGGGAAGTGGTGTTGAACCGTGCAGGCACGACCTTTCGCAAGCTCGACGACGAACGCAAAGCCGATCTCGACCAGACGAAAGCCATCGAACTGATGCTCGCACAACCCTCGATGATCAAGCGCCCGGTGCTTGATCTCGGTGAACGAACCCTGATTGGCTTCAAGCCAGATATCTACGCGGCCGCGCTCAAGTAAGCAGCCCGTTTCAATTTGCTAGAGGTATCAACATGTCCACTACCCTGTTCAGCCTGGCCTTTGGTGTCGGCACTCAAAACCGTCAAGGCGCATGGCTGGAAGTGTTCTACGCCCAGCCGCTGCTCAACCCGTCCGCCGAACTGGTCGCTGCCATTGCGCCGATCCTCGGTTACAGCGAAGGCAACCAGGCCATCACCTTCACCACCGCGCAGGCCGCGCAACTGGCTGAAGCCGTGAAAGGCATCGACGCGGTACAAGGCAAGCTGCTGACCCGCCTGGCCGAGAGCCACAAGCCGCTGGTTGCCACCTTGCTGGCTGAAGACGCCCAGTTGTCGTCCACCCCTGAGGCCTACCTCAAGCTGCACCTGCTGAGCCATCGCCTGGTCAAGCCACATGGCCTGAACCTGGCCGGGATCTTCCCGCTGCTGCCGAACGTGGCCTGGACCAGCCAGGGCGCCGTCGACCTGAGCGAACTGGCCGAGCTGCAACTCGAAGCCCGCCTGCGCGGCGAGCTGCTGGAAGTGTTCTCGGTGGACAAGTTCCCGAAAATGACCGACTACGTGGTTCCGGCCGGCGTGCGTATCGCTGACGCCGCGCGTCTGCGCCTGGGCGCTTACGTGGGTGAAGGCACCACCGTGATGCACGAAGGTTTCATCAACTTCAACGCCGGCACCGAAGGCCCGGGCATGATCGAAGGCCGCGTATCCGCTGGCGTATTCGTCGGCAAGGGTTCGGACCTGGGCGGCGGCTGCTCGACCATGGGCACCCTGTCGGGCGGCGGCAACATTGTGATCAAGGTCGGCGAAGGCTGCCTGATCGGCGCCAACGCCGGTATCGGTATCCCGTTGGGCGACCGCAACACCGTCGAGTCGGGCCTGTACGTGACCGCCGGCACCAAAGTGGCGCTGCTGGACGAAAACAATCAGCTGGTCAAAGTGGTCAAGGCCCGTGAACTGGCCGGCCAGCCAGACCTGCTGTTCCGTCGCAATTCGGAGACCGGCGCCGTGGAATGCAAAACCCACAAATCGGCCATCGAACTGAACGAAGCGCTGCACGCTCACAACTAAGCCACACGACCACCCGCACCTCTGTAGGAGCGAGCTTGCTCGCGATGGACGTCAACGATAACGCGCGGCATCAGACAGCCCGTGTCGTCCAGGCGTCCATCGCGAGCAAGCTCGCTCCTACAGGGGTCAGGCGTACAGGCGAAAAACATGATGATTCTCTCTCCCTGGCGCGCCGATTTTCCGGCCATCGCCGCCCTGCAACGGCAAGGCCAGACCTATCTGGACAACGCCGCCACCACGCAAAAACCTCAAGCCCTGCTGGATGCCCTGGCGCATTACTACGCCAACGGCGCGGCCAACGTGCATCGGGCGCAACACTTGCCCGGCGCTCACGCCACCCAAGCCTTCGAGGACAGCCGCCGCAAAGTCGCGCAATGGCTCAATACGGGCGATTGCGGTCAGATCATCTTTACCCACGGCGCGACGTCCGCGCTGAATCTCCTGGCCTACGGCCTGGAACATCTTTTCAATCCGGGCGACGAGATTGTCGTCAGCGCCCTGGAGCATCACGCCAACCTCTTGCCCTGGCAGCAACTGGCGCACCGCCGCGACCTGAAACTGGTGATCCTGCCGCTGGATGTCGACGGTGTGATCGACCTTGAAGCCGCTGCCGGCCTGATCGGCTCGCGCACACGGCTGTTGGCGGTCAGTCAACTGTCCAACGTGATTGGCGCGTGGCAGCCGCTGCCGCAATTGCTGGCGCTGGCCAAGGCGCACAACGCACTGACCGTGATCGACGGCGCCCAGGGCGTGGTCCATGGCCGCCACGACGTACAAGCGCTGGGCTGCGATTTTTATGTGTTCTCCAGCCACAAGCTCTACGGCCCCGATGGCCTGGGCGTGCTGTTCGGGCGTCATACAGCGCTGCAACAGCTGCGCCCCTGGCAGTTCGGCGGCGAAATGGTGCTGGATGCCAATTATCACGACGCTCGTTTTCGCCCGGCACCGCTGGGTTTCGAGGCCGGGACGCCACCGATCGCCAGTGTGATCGGCCTTGGAGCGACCCTGGATTACCTCGCCGGGCTCGATCAGGACGCCGTGTCCGCCCATGAAGCGGCGCTGCATGCCTGCCTGCTCAAGGGCCTTGAGGCGCGCAATGGCATTCGCCTGTTGGCCAGGCCGCAAGTGGCACTGGCCAGTTTTACCGTCGAGGGTGTGCATAACTCCGATCTCGCGCATTTGCTGACCGAACAAGGGATCGCGGTGCGCGCCGGCCATCACTGCGCGATGCCGCTGCTCAAACGCTTCGAACTGGCCGGGGCGATTCGGGTGTCGTTAGCGCTGTACAACGATTCCGAAGACATTGAGCGGTTCTTTGAAGCCCTGGACCAGGCGCTGGAGTTGCTGCGATGAACCTGCCTGCCGATGCCGTGACGGCACTCGACACCTTTCAGAAAGCCGCCGGCTGGGAACAACGCGCACGCCTGCTGATGCAATGGGGCGAGCGTCTGCCAGCGTTGAGTGACGCGCAGATGTGCGACGCCAACCGGGTGCACGGCTGTGAAAGCCAGGTGTGGCTGGTGGGCGAATTGCGTGATGGCCATTGGCAATTCAGCGCCAACAGCGATGCACGCCTGATTCGCGGGTTGGTGGCGTTGCTGCTGGCGCGGGTCAACGGGCTGTCGGCGGCTGAGTTGCAGCAGGTGGATCTGGCGGACTGGTTCAATCAGTTGGGGTTGGGGCGCCAGTTGTCCGAATCCCGCAGCAATGGCTTGAATGCGGTGCTTCAGCGGATGAATGAGCTGGCAGGTTGATCGCCTTCGCGAGCAAGCCCGCTCCCACATTTGATCTTCAGTGAATACAGTTTTTGTGTACGACCGAAATCCAATGTGGGAGCGGGCTTGCTCGCGAAGGGGCCATCAACAGCAACACTCAAACCTGAGGCTTGACCCGATCCGCTGGCCGCCGCACGCCGGCCACGATCTTGTCCACCGCCTTGGTTGCCGCGACCATGCCGAAGGTCGCCGTCACCATCATCACTGCGCCAAACCCGCCCGCGCAGTCGAGTTTCACGCCATCGCCGACAAAACTCTTCTGCAGGCAAATGCTGCCGTCCGGTTTCGGGTAGCGCAGTTGCTCGGTGGAAAACACGCACGGCACGCTGTAGTGGCGGGTCACGGTGCGGGAGAAGCCGTAATCACGGCGTAGCGTGGAGCGCACTTTCGACGCCAGCGGGTCGTTGAACGTGCGGTTCAGGTCGCAGACCTGGATCAACGTCGGGTCGATCTGCCCGCCCGCGCCGCCAGTGGTGATGATCTGGATCTTGCGACGTTTGCACCAGGCGATCAGCGCAGCCTTGGCGTTGACGCTATCGATGCAGTCGATCACGCAGTCGATGTTCGGCGTGATGTACTCGGCCATGGTGTCGCGGGTAACGAAGTCAGGCACCGCGTGCACCGTACAGTCCGGGTTGATCCCACGCAGACGCTCGGCCATCACCTCGACCTTGGGCTTGCCCACCGTGCTGTCCAGCGCATGCAGTTGACGGTTGGCGTTGCTGACGCAGACGTCGTCCAGGTCGAACAGCGAAATCTCGCCCACGCCACAGCGCGCCATGGCTTCCGCCGCCCAGGAACCGACACCACCGACGCCAACGATCGCCACATGGGCCGCACGCAGGCGCTCAAGGCCTTCGATGCCATACAAACGGGCGATGCCTGCAAACCGCGGATCTTCTGTACTCATGACCATTACCCCAAAAACCGGCGCGCAGTATAGGGCTTCGCAGCACTAAGTTTTAAGCTTCAAGCTACAAGTGTAAGAACTTATGTGAAAGTTAACTGCCCAACGTCAGGCATTTCCCTGTCCGATATACGTTCAGTGAACTGCCGGTGTAGGATGCGCGCCCCTTTACGGCCGCCGACCGTCCCCTCGTTCCACAGCCTTTGGAACCCGAAATAACCATGTCATCGCGTAAATTTGGACTCAACCTGGTCGTGGTGCTCGCCATCGCAGCCTTGTTTACCGGCTTCTGGGCGCTGATCAATCGCCCGGTCACCGCCCCCAACTGGCCGGAGCAGATCTCCGGTTTCTCCTACTCACCGTTCCAGCAAGGACAATTCCCACAGAAGGAACAGTATCCGACCGACGATGAGATGCGTCGCGACCTGGAAATCATGAGCAAGCTGACGGACAACATCCGCATCTACTCGGTCGATGGCACCCTGCAAGACATCCCGAAACTGGCGGAAGAATTCGGCTTGCGGGTGACCCTGGGGATCTGGATCAGCCCGGACCAGGAACGCAACGAACGGGAAATTACCCGTGCCATCGAAATCGCCAACTCCTCACGCAGCGTGGTTCGTGTGGTGGTCGGCAACGAAGCGATCTTCCGCAAGGAAATTACCGCCAAGGAACTCAGCGTCATGCTGGATCGCGTGCGCGCCGCCGTGAAAGTGCCAGTGACGACGTCCGAGCAGTGGCACGTCTGGGAAGAACACCCGGAACTGGCCAAACACGTCGACCTGATCGCCGCGCACATCCTGCCTTACTGGGAATTCATCCCGATGGACAAGGCCGGACAGTTCGTCCTCGACCGCGCCCGCGATCTGAAAAAGATGTTCCCGAAAAAGCCGCTGCTGCTGTCCGAAGTGGGCTGGCCGAGCAACGGCCGCATGCGCGGTGGCGCCGATGCCTCACCGGCGGACCAGGCGATTTACCTGCGAACCCTGGTCAACAAGCTCAACCGCCAGGGCTTCAACTACTTCGTGATCGAAGCGTTCGACCAGCCGTGGAAAGCCAGTGACGAAGGCTCCGTCGGCGCCTACTGGGGCGTGTTCAACGCCGCACGCCAGCAGAAGTTCAACTTCGAAGGCCCGGTCGTGGCGATTCCGCAGTGGCGCGTGTTGGCCATTGGTTCGGTGGTATTGGCACTGTTGTCGCTGACCCTGCTGATGATCGACGGCTCGGCCCTGCGTCAGCGTGGCCGTACCTTCCTGACCTTCATCGCGTTCCTGTGCGGTTCGGTGCTGGTGTGGATCGGTTACGACTACAGCCAGCAATACAGCACCTGGTTCAGCTTGACGGTGGGCTTCTTGCTCGCCCTCGGTGCGCTCGGGGTGTTTATCGTGCTGCTGACCGAAGCCCACGAACTGGCCGAAGCGGTGTGGGTGCACAAGCGACGTCGCGAATTCCTGCCGGTGGTGGGCGATTCCAGCTACCGCCCGAAAGTGTCGATTCACGTACCCTGCTATAACGAGCCGCCGGAGATGGTCAAACAGACCCTCAACGCCCTGGCCAACCTCGACTATCCGGACTTCGAAGTCCTGATCATCGACAACAACACCAAGGACCCGGCGGTGTGGGAACCGGTGCGTGACTACTGCGCAACCCTCGGCCCGCGTTTCAAGTTCTTCCACGTGGCACCGCTGGCCGGCTTCAAGGGCGGCGCGCTGAACTACCTGATTCCGCACACCGCCAAGGATGCCGAAGTCATTGCCGTGATCGACTCGGACTACTGCGTCGACCGCAACTGGCTCAAGCACATGGTGCCGCACTTCGCCGACCCGAAAATCGCCGTGGTGCAGTCGCCGCAGGATTACCGCGACCAGAACGAAAGCACCTTCAAGAAGCTCTGCTACGCAGAATACAAAGGCTTCTTCCATATCGGCATGGTCACCCGCAACGACCGCGACGCGATCATCCAGCACGGCACCATGACCATGACCCGCCGCTCGGTGCTCGAGGAACTGGGCTGGGCCGACTGGTGCATCTGTGAAGACGCCGAACTGGGACTGCGGGTATTCGAGAAAGGCCTGTCGGCGGCGTATTACCACTCCAGCTACGGCAAGGGCCTGATGCCCGATACCTTTATCGACTTCAAGAAACAGCGTTTCCGCTGGGCCTACGGAGCGATTCAGATCATCAAGCGCCATACCGCCGCCCTGCTGCGCGGCAAGGACACCGAGCTGACCCGTGGCCAGCGTTATCACTTCCTCGCGGGCTGGTTGCCGTGGGTGGCGGACGGCATGAACATCTTCTTCACCGTCGGCGCACTGTTGTGGTCGGCGGCCATGATCATCGTGCCGCACCGGGTCGATCCACCGCTGCTGATTTTCGCGATCCCGCCGTTGGCACTGTTTGTGTTCAAGGTCGCCAAAATCATCTTCCTCTACCGTCGTGCGGTCGGGGTCAACCTGAAGGATGCCTTCTGCGCGGCACTGGCCGGTCTGGCGTTGTCCCATACCATCGCCAAAGCGGTGCTGTACGGTTTCTTCACCAGCAGCATTCCGTTCTTCCGCACGCCGAAAAACGCCGATAACCACGGTTTCTGGGTAGCGATTTCGGAAGCTCGGGAAGAGATGTTCATCATGCTGCTGTTGTGGGGCGCGGCGCTGGGGATCTTCCTGGTGCAGGGCCTGCCGAGCAACGACATGCGCTTCTGGGTCACCATGTTGCTGGTACAGTCGCTGCCGTACGTCGCGGCACTGATCATGGCGTTCCTGTCGTCGCTGCCGAAACCGATCGCCGAACCTGAAACGGCACCTGTCGTCTAAATCTCTGCGGATGCACTAAACGGCGGCCAATGGTCGCCGTTTTGCTTTAAGATAACCGCCATTTTGCGGGGCTTGGCGTGATGTACGGTCTTATTGACGGTCAATCTCCTGTGGGAGCGGGCTTGCTCGCGAATGCGTTGTAACAATCAACATTTATGTTTGCTGACACACCGCATTCGCGAGCAAGCCCGCTCCCACAGTTAGTCCGCGCCCACATTCATGATTTCCGGAGTTTTCCATGACGGCCCACGCCGACCTTTCGCCGACCCTTCAACTCGCCATCGACCTGATCCGCCGTCCGTCCGTGACGCCGATCGACGCCGATTGCCAGAAGCAGATGATGCAACGCCTGGGCGATGCCGGTTTCACTCTGGAACCGATGCGCATCGAAGATGTGGATAACTTCTGGGCCACCCACGGCCAGGACGACGGTCCGGTGCTGTGCTTCGCCGGCCACACCGACGTGGTTCCGACCGGCCCGGTGTCGGCCTGGCAGATCGAACCGTTCAACGCGCTGATCGACGAACACGGCATGCTCTGCGGCCGTGGCGCCGCCGACATGAAAGGCAGCCTCGCCGCCATGACCGTCGCCTCCGAGCGTTTTGTCGCCGACTACCCAAATCACAAGGGCAAAGTCGCGTTCCTGATCACCAGCGACGAAGAAGGCCCGGCGCATCACGGCACCAAGGCAGTGGTCGAACGCCTCGCCGCGCGCAAGGAACGCCTGGACTGGTGCATCGTCGGCGAACCGTCGAGCACCACCCTGGTGGGTGACGTGGTCAAGAACGGCCGTCGCGGCTCCCTCGGCGCCAAGCTGACCGTGCGCGGCGTGCAAGGCCACGTGGCCTACCCGCACCTGGCGAAGAACCCGATCCACCTCGCGGCCCCGGCCCTGGCCGAACTGGCTGCCGAGCACTGGGACCACGGTAACGACTTCTTCCCGCCGACCAGTTTCCAGATCTCCAACGTCAACTCCGGCACCGGGGCGACCAACGTGATCCCGGGCGACCTGGTGGCGGTGTTCAACTTCCGCTTCTCCACCGAGTCCACCGTTGAAGGCCTGCAAAAGCGCGTGGCCGACATCCTCGACAAGCATGACCTGGACTGGCACATCGACTGGGCCCTGTCCGGCCTGCCGTTCCTCACCGAACCGGGCGCACTGCTGGACGCGGTGTCGTCGAGCATCAAGGACATCACCGGTCGTGAAACCAAGGCGTCCACCAGCGGTGGCACCTCCGACGGCCGCTTCATCGCAACCATGGGCACCCAGGTTGTTGAACTGGGCCCGGTCAACGCGACCATCCACCAGGTCAACGAACGTGTGCTGGCGGCCGATCTCGACGTGTTGACCGAGATCTACTACCAGACCCTGATCAAGTTGCTCGCCTGATGCTGGCGTGTCCGATCTGCAGTGAACCGCTGAACGCGGTGGACAACGGCGTGGTCTGCCCCGCCGGGCATCGCTTCGACCGTGCGCGCCAGGGTTACTTGAACCTGTTGCCGGTGCAACACAAGAACAGCCGCGACCCTGGGGATAACCAGGCGATGGTCGAAGCCCGCCGCGACTTCCTCAACGCCGGGCACTATGCCCCGGTGGCCAGGCGCCTGGCGGAGCTGGCGGCAGGTTATGCGCCGCAACGTTGGGTCGATATCGGTTGTGGCGAGGGTTACTACACCGCGCAGATCGCCGAGGCCTTGCCGGATGCTGACGGCTACGCGCTGGACATTTCCCGCGAAGCGGTCAAGCGCGCCTGCAAACGCAACCCAAAGCTCACCTGGTTGATCGCCAGCATGGCGCGGGTGCCGTTGGCTTCCGGCAGCTGCCAATTCCTGGCGAGCGTCTTCAGCCCGCTGGATTGGGAAGAGGCCAAACGCCTGCTCAGCGTCGGCGGCGGCCTGATGAAAGTCGGGCCGACCAGCGGCCACCTGATGGAACTGCGTGAACGGCTGTACGACGAAGTTCGCGAATACACCGACGACAAGCATCTGGCCCTGGTGCCCGAAGGCATGGTGCTTGAGCACAGCGAAACCCTGGAATACAAACTGACGCTGGCAAGCGGTCAGGACCGGGCGAATCTGCTGGCCATGACGCCTCACGGCTGGCGCGCCAGTGCCGAGCGCCGTGCAGCTGTGATCGAGCAGGCTGAGCCGTTCGAGGTCACCGTGTCGATGCGCTACGATTATTTCGTTCTGCAGTAGTCATCAGAGAGCAACTTTAATTTTTGGTCTTGGGTAACGGCTCAAGACCGGCTAAATCCGCGAATGGATTTTTCAGACCCGCAGTGAGGACATCCATGCGCCAGCCCGATATCGAGATTTACCTGAAAGACGCCGACGTCGACCACAAGGCCATCTCGGCCTGGCTCGGCACGGCATTGGGCCCCTGCACCGACTGGGTGCAGAAAGGCCAGACCTACAAGTGCAAGGCCGGCAACGTGCCCGTGACCTGGCTGCCAAAAGCGGTCGGCAAGTGGAACAGCCTGTACCTGGAAAGCGACCAGACCCCATGGGACGACGACATCGCCTGCGCCCGCGCGGCCTTTGCCGCGCTCAACGTCGAAGTGCGCTGCGCACCGGGTAGCTGGGTCGAGGAGGAAGGTGAAGAGACGGCTGATCGCTGGATTCGCATCAGCGCCGACGGTGAAGAAGAAATCACCTGGAAGACGGCCTGAAGCCTGAACACCGCCCCCTGTAGGAGCGAGCTTGCTCGCGATGGTTGTCAACGATAACGCGCCAACTCCGGGAAAGCGCGGCGTCCTTGAGTTCTTCGCGAGCAAGCTCGCTCCTACAGTGGTTTTTGGGTGAACCGAGGAGTGGGTTTACAGCCCCACCACATCCTCAGCCTGCAAGCCCTTCTCCCCTTGCACCACCGCGTACTCGACCTGCTGGCCTTCAGTCAGCGAACGGTGGCCTTCGCCACGAATCGTGCGGTAATGCACGAACACGTCCACCCCGTCTTCGCGCTGAATGAAACCGTAGCCCTTGGCGTCGTTGAACCACTTCACGTTGCCGGTTTCGCGTGTTGCCATTTGTTCATACTCCCTTTTTATTATTGATCGGGCTTTTCGCAGGAAAGCCTCGGGAACGTCAGCCTGCGCATACCGGTCCCATGAGGGCAACGGCGACAGTGCGCCGAGTATATGACAGACGCTAAAACTCTCAACAAGAGTTTACTTACGCGCTTTTTTGCCGATTTTCGACGAATCCGGCACACTATCGGCCTCCCGAGCAAACGCTTGGTTCTATTCACTCACGCAGAAGCCGTATGACCCGTTCCCCGTTCCGCCGTCTTGTGTTTGGCACCCTGCGCCGACTGTTGTACCTCTGGGTTCGCTCGGAGACGATCAACCAGTCGTCGTTCACCCTTAACCTCGACCGCAGTCGTCCGGTGTTCTACGTCCTGCAAAACCCTTCGCTGACCGACCTCGCCGTGGTCGACACCGAGTGCAGCAAGGCCGGTCTGCCACGCCCGGTGCTGCCGGTATCGGCGGGCAACCTGCTGGAACCTGCCGCGTTCTTCTACCTGACGCCGGACCCGGACTGGCTCGGCCGCCAGGACAAGCGCGGCGCGCCGCCGACGTTGACCCGCCTGGTCAGCGCCCTGAGCCAGAACGCCGCCGAAGATGCGCAGATCATTCCGGTCAGCGTGTTCTGGGGCCAGTCGCCGGACAGCGAAAACAGCCCATGGAAACTCCTGTTCGCCGATAGCTGGGCGGTGACCGGGCGCCTGCGTCGCCTGCTGAGCATCATCGTGCTGGGACGCAAGACCCGCGTGCAGTTCTCCGCGCCGATCCACCTGCGCGAACTGATCGAGCACGACAAGGGCCACGAGCGCACCGTGCGCATGGCCCAACGCATCCTGCGGGTGCACTTTCGCAACCTGAAGGCCGCGGTGATCGGCCCGGACATTTCCCACCGGCGCAACCTGGTCAAGGGCCTGCTCAACCAGCCGCTGGTCAAGCAAGCGATCCTCGACGAAGCCGAGCGCGAAAACATCTCCCCGGAAAAAGCCAAGGCCCAGGCCCTGCGCTACGGCAACGAGATCGCCTCGGACTACACCTACACCGCGATCCGCTTCATGGAAGTGGTGCTGAGCTGGTTCTGGAACAAGATCTACGACGGTATCAAGGTCAACAACATCGAAGGCGTGCAGAAGGTCGCCCCGGGTTACGAAGTGATCTACGTGCCCTGCCACCGCAGCCACATCGACTACCTGCTGCTGTCCTACCTGCTGTTCCGCAATGGCCTGACCCCGCCGCACATCGCCGCCGGGATCAACCTCAACATGCCGGGGATCGGCGGCCTGCTGCGTCGCGGCGGTGCGTTCTTCATGCGTCGCACGTTCAAGGGCAACCCGCTGTACACCTCGGTGTTCAACGAATACCTGCACACGCTGTTCACCAAAGGCTTCCCGGTGGAGTACTTCGTCGAAGGCGGCCGTTCGCGCACCGGGCGCATGCTGCAACCGAAGACCGGAATGCTGGCGATCACCCTGCGCAGCTTCCTGCGTTCGTCGCGCATGCCCATCGTCTTCGTGCCGGTGTACATCGGTTACGAGCGCGTGCTGGAAGGCCGCACCTACCTCGGCGAACTGCGCGGCGCGAGCAAGAAGAAAGAGTCGATCTTCGACATCTTCAAAGTCATCGGCGCCCTCAAGCAGCGCTTCGGCCAGGTGGCGGTGAACTTCGGCGAGCCGATCAAACTGGCGGAATTCCTCGACAGCGAACAGCCCGACTGGCGCAAACAGGAACTCGGCCCGCAATTCAGACCTGCCTGGCTCAACGAAACCACCAACCGTCTCGGCGAGAAAGTCGCGCAGCATCTGAACGAGGCAGCAGCGATCAACCCGGTCAACCTGGTGGCGCTGGCGCTGCTGTCCACCAGCCGTCTGGCACTGGACGATCGCGCCATGGCGCGGGTCCTCGACTTGTATCTGGCGCTGTTGCGCAAGGTTCCGTACTCGCCGCACACCACCCTGCCGGACGGTGATGGCCGAGCGTTGATCAAGCACGTGAAGGACATGGACCTGCTGTCCGAGCAGAGCGACGCCCTTGGCAAGATTCTGTATCTGGACGAGCAGAACGCGGTCCTGATGACCTACTACCGCAACAACGTGCTGCACATCTTCGCGCTGCCGGCGTTGCTGGCGAGCTTCTTCCAGAGCGCCTCGCGCATGAACCGCGAACAGATCCTGCGCTACACCCATGCGTTGTATCCGTACCTGCAAGCGGAGCTGTTCATCCGCTGGACGCTCGACGAACTGGATGCGGTGATCGGCCAGTGGCTGGAAGCGTTCGTCGAACAAGGCCTGCTGCGTTTCGAGAACGCCGTGTACCTGCGCCCGGCGCCAAGCTCACGGCATTTCGTGCTGCTGACGCTGCTGTCGAAAAGCATCGCCCAGACCCTGCAGCGCTTCTACATGACCGTGTCCCTGCTGCTCAACAGCGGCCAGAACAGCATCAGCGCCGAAGAGCTGGAAGACCTGTGCACGGTCATGGCCCAGCGCCTGTCGATCCTGCATGGCCTGAACGCCCCGGAATTCTTCGACAAGAGCCTGTTCCGCCACTTCATCCAGACCCTGCTCGACCTCGAGGTGCTCAAGCGCGACGAGGCCGGCAAGCTGGGCTATCACGAACTGCTCGGCGAACTGGCCGAAGGCGCGGCCAAGCGGGTGTTGCCGGCGGAGATTCGATTGTCGATCCGCCAGGTGGCGTTGCATCGCAGTGAGGATGCGGCCGACCTTGTCGAGCGGGCATGACCCATTGAAATGTCAGAAGCAAGGACGCTTGCTGACCCTTCCCGTCATCAATTCGCTTTCGTCTAGCGAACGCCTCCTACATAACGCTCGAATACTCGGGAGATAAGCTCAGCGCTCGTCATTTCCAACGAGTCCATTGATAAGGAAATCATCATGCCCCAACATACAATCAATACCTTCCTGCGCTTTCCTCCAGACTTTGAACTACCGGAGGCCTGCGAAATAAGCATTCGAGTACAAGACATTACCAACAGGGATGCGCCCAGACTTCACAGCCGGTGGGGGAGCAACCAACTTCCATCGACGCGTCCGATCAGCTTCCCGGTTATGGTCGATTCTGAGTTGAACAAAATCGGAAGCCGCTTCTCCATCAATGTAAAAATCTCCCATCAAGGGACCGCACTGCTCCTGGATCTGGAGCAAAATTTCTGGTGGGCGGGAGGCGATCACGATACGGACATTCACTTGAGCCCTGTGGGCTACATCGCTGTGGAAAAGTCCTGGATGCCCCGAATTGGTTACCCTGCTGACTCAAAGCTGTTAGTTAAGTTGATTGAAATGACTACTGATGACCAGGCTGAGATCACTATTAGTGAGGGTGTAGGCCTGACCGCGCAAATCACCCCCATCTACGTGAAATATGACCCGTCCATGATCAAGCCTGGCCAACTTTACGCACTGACCGGCTCATTCGAGAGCCATGGTCAGCACCGACTGTCGCTGGGTCTTAAACCGGCGAAATTGATACTAATGCCTGAAATTGTTCAGCCCCCGGTTTTCGGTGGCTGAATTCAACGTACAGATCGACGCTAAGCGTAAACGCCGCTTACGTCGTCGCACAGGCGCCAGTACTCTACTGGCGCTTTCTACACGGAAATACTTTTGAAAAAATTGACTCTGCTCGCCTCGCTTGCCTTGCTGACAGCCTGCCAAACGCCTTCGCCCGCGCCTGAAATATCACTCGATGGTGAAGTTTTTTACTTGCAACGCATTGCGCTGCCACCCACTGCCACGCTGAGTGTCAGCTTGCAGGATGTATCGGTGGCCGACGCGCCAGCCTTGATCCTTGACGAACAGAAGGGCCAGATCACAGGACAGGTGCCTCTGCCATTCCATCTGAGTTACGATCCCGCCCAGGTCAAGCCGGGTCATCGCTACTCGGTGAGCGCGCGCATCGAAGTTGACGGCAAGTTGCTGTTCATCACCACCGAACACCACGCTGTACAGCTTGATGGCAGCGATCCGCAGCCACTGAAAATCCGCGTCGACGCCGTTCGCTAATTCATTTTCTAACAAGGAAGCTGCCATGTTCCGCCCTACCCTTCGCTTTGCCGGCCTGTGCGCAGGCCTGATGATTTCCGCGAGTGCACTCGCACTGTCCCTCAGCGACCTGTCGCAGACAGACGCCACCGGCGGCCTCAAGGACGCCCTGACCCAAGGTGCGCAACTGGCCGTAAAACAACTCGGCACCCCGGGCGGCTTCAGCAACAACCCGGACGTGAAAATCGAACTGCCGGGCAAACTGGGCAAAGTCGCGAGCAAGATGAAACAGTTCGGCATGGGCGATCAGGTCGACGAGCTGGAAGCCAGCATGAACAAAGCGGCGGAAACCGCCGTCACCCAGGCCCAGCCGATCCTCGTCGATGCCGTGAAGAAAATGACCGTGGAAGATGCCAAGGGCATCCTCAGCGGCGGCAACGACTCGGCCACGCAATACCTGAACAAGACCAGCCGCGAACAGATCCGCGCCAAGTTCCTGCCCATCGTCAAGAAAGCCACCGACCAGGTTGGCCTGGCCCAGCAATACAACTCGTTCGCCGGGCAAGCGGCGACCATGGGCGTAGTGGATGCGAAAAACGCCAACGTCGAAAACTACGTCACCGAGCAGGCGTTGAACGGCTTGTTCGAAATGATCGGCAAACAGGAAGAAACCATCCGCCAGAACCCGGCAGCTGCGGCGACCAGTTTGGCGAAGAAGGTGTTTGGTACGCTCTGAGCCGCGATACAAAACCTGTGGGAGCAGGCTTGCTCCCACAGAAGTTCAGGCCGCTGATACGGGTCTTAGAAAGAACACCCACTGGCGCCCCATCTTGCGTTTCTCGAACAACTTCAACGCGACCAGCCCATTTAGCGTGGCTGACGCTGTGTTGTAGGAACAACCCAGATTCGCCTTCACGTTGACCGCCGTGAACTCCTTGGCCATTCCGCTCCTGGCCACTTGAAACAACGCCCGCTGTTTCTCCGTGAGCTGGTCGAGAAAACCACTTTCACGCAACCAGCAATCAAATTGCTGCACATCGTCCAGACTTTTCCGATACGCCTCGGTAAAACTGCCCACAGCCCGCAACACCACCGAACACTGGAAATCGATGAAGTACGTCAGATCCAGGTCGTCCGCCTCGGTATTCAAATACGACCGCCCGTACTTCAACGGCGCATTGCGCAACAAAACACTGATGGCGATGTAGCGAAACGCCGAGAAGTCATTTTTGAACATGAACCAGTAAAACAACGCGCGCGCTACCCGACCGTTGCCGTCGCGAAAAGGATGCTCGTAACCCAGGACAAAATGCAGCGCGATGGCTTTGATCAATGGATGAAGGTAGTTCGCTTGATGAGGGTTGTTTTGGGGTTGGTTGATCCACTTGGCCAGCAACTGCAAGCGGGACACAAGCCCTGTTGCAGGCGGTGGCGAATGCACGGTGTTGCCCTCGCCATCCTGGACTACGACGTCATCGTTGATCCTGAAGACCCCGGGCGAATACTGCAAATCGTCAATACCCTCGACGCCAACCCGATGCATGGCTGCAATCAGCTCGACGCTCAGTGGCTCGTAACGCTGCTCCCAGGCGAAGTTCATCATCTTGAAGTTACCGATGACCATTCGCTCATCCGGCGTGCGCGGCGTGCGATGGCGCTTGAGCATGTCCTTGGCCACCCGCGTCGTGGTGGCCGCACCTTCAAGCTGACTGCTGCTGATGGCTTCGTCTTCGATCAGATCATTGAGCAAAAAGCTGAAATGAGCGCGCTCGCCAATCTGGCCGGTCATGTATTCCAGCACTGCGGTCGTCGCCTGACGATCCACTACGGAAATGGCTTTTTGCGCCTGCGGCGTCAGCATGAATTTCAGCCAGCACGCGGGTTCACCCAATGGCAAAAGGCTCGAATACTGTGCAGTCCGCGCTTTCTTGACCAAGGCCCAGCACAGGTTCGAATCCAGCCCGGGTGCCCAGCGGTAGCGCAATGAATCGAACGGCAGGTAACGCCCCTGATCGTCCAGAGGCTTGAGCAAGGCGAGGTATTGCGAAAGGCGTTCCTTGTGGGGCGATCGCAACAGCCGATCAAACACCGGATCGGACCGCCCCCTCAACGTAGGTGGATTTTTCATGGCGCTGTCTCAAACATGCGTAAAACCGGACTCCGAGTACAACACCTGAGTTTTTCAGCCTCAATATCAGACGGGTCCGAGATAGATGTAGGAACAATGAAAGCCCGCTGGTTGGCAAAGGTTCAGCCGGCTTCTTCCTTTGGCTATTGCTGCGGATCCAGCTGGTCGAGGACGCGATTCACTGATAACTGCGCCAGGACGATCATCTGCTGAATACCGAGTGCCAGATTGCAGGTCGGGCCGGTCAGGATGGACGACAGTTCGGTTGCCATTACATTCGCTGAGGCGAGGGTTTCGTAGGCGTGGACCAGCAAGGTTTCGGAATCGACGTCTGGGCGGATGGTGAAAATTGGGCAGGGGCGACTTGAAGCGCCGATATGTTCTGCAGTTTCTAAAGCCGGGGGGTTTGGGCTGGGTTTGATCATTGTGAAGCTCCTAACGAAAGTTGGAGCAGCCAGCATCACTTGCAGATGATGGGTGGCAGCTGTGTGCAGGTCTGCAAGACCGAGTCGTTAGGCAACCTCGGCAGATCCGAAGATCTCCCGCACACAGCCACCATAAATCGGTGGTCGCTAAAAAAGCGCCACGATTATAGGTGCGCCAGTGGGCGCCTAACAAACTATTGGCGGGCTTGCAGTCCCGGTCGCTGAATTGACAGCGACGAGCAAAGGCTAGAGATCGGGCTTCCGACGAGCAAGCTGAAAATCTTGTGGGAATGGTCTGAATGAATGGCTTGGGCGATAAACAATGTTGACTGTAAGTCCGTCATCGCGAGCAGGCTCGCTCCCACAATTGGGCTGGGTACATCTGTGAGGAATGGGTTGGCTGACAGGCCGCCATCGCTGGCAAGCCAGCTCCTACAGGGGTTTGGGTACATCTGTGAGGGATTGGTTGGCTGTCAGGCCGCCTTCGCGGGCAAGCCCGCTCCCACAGTTGATCCGGGTATGCCTGCAAGAGATTGGTCGGCTGGCAGGCCGCCTTCGCTGGCAAGCCAGCTCCTACAGTTGATCGGCGTACACCCATGCTCTTCACCACTCATCAGGCCGAGCGTTAGCTCGCCTGCAGCTCTTGATCTTGATCCACCCGCCCCCTCGGGAGGCTGAGTGGAGGTGTTCATCCGGGGACTGGCGCGCAGCGCCGTTCGACGCAGTCGAACACATTGCATGTAGGTGCAGCGAAGCCAACCGGAGGGCAATGCCCCCGGATGAATACCGGAGCGAAGGAACCCCGAGCCTTAGCGAGGGGCCGTACGCAAGGGGCGAGCGCTTTTGGTTACTTTTAAGGCGCTTGTTAAAAGTGACTCGCCGTAAGGGCGAAACCGCCAGCCGCCGTTACCGCAGGAACGGATATGTACACCATCAAAAAACAGCCTGGTCGGCCCGAAGGCCGCCAAGGTCAACCCCTCAAACCGACTCTTTGCGAACCCGAAACCAAGCGGCATAAAGGGCGGGCAAAAACAAAAGCGTCAACGCCGTGGCAACAATCAACCCCCCCATGATCGCCACCGCCATCGGCCCAAAGAACACACTGCGCGAGAGCGGAATCATCGCCAACACCGCCGCGAGCGCCGTCAACACAATCGGCCGGAACCGCCGCACCGTCGCCTCGATGATCGCCTGCCAAGGCTTGAGCCCCGCCGCGATATCCTGCTCGATCTGATCCACCAGAATCACCGAGTTACGCATGATCATCCCGGACAAGGCGATGGTCCCCAGCATGGCCACGAAACCGAACGGCTGACGGAACACCAGCAGGAACAACGTCACCCCGATCAACCCCAACGGCGCCGTCAGAAACACCATCGCCGTGCGCGAGAAACTTCGCAGTTGCAGCATCAGCAAGGTCAGCACCACCACGATGAACAACGGCACGCCGGCCTTCACCGAGTTCTGTCCGCGCGCAGAGTCTTCCA
Organism: Pseudomonas sp. Pseusp16; assembly: GCF_047324915.1. NCBI lineage: Bacteria > Pseudomonadati > Pseudomonadota > Gammaproteobacteria > Pseudomonadales > Pseudomonadaceae > Pseudomonas > Pseudomonas sp. Pseusp16. Next base: position 3,871,185 of record NZ_CP168522.1, read on the forward strand.
CCGTACCGCCGACATCCAGCAAGTAGCCGTCGGGCAATTCGGCGCGGATCGGATCGAGGGTCGGCATGATCTGCTGCACCAGCGTCGCCGGTTGCTCCTTGCCATAGATGTCGGCACGAACCGTCACGTTGGGCAGACGGTTGCGGTGCCAGATGATGCCCTCTTCGAAGCCGTATTCCAGGGTCGCGATCTGCGACAGCGCGACGCTGCGACCGTTATCGGTCGGCACCGCCAGGCTCGGCAGCAATGACAACTCGGTGCGTTCATGCACGGTGCCGCGCAACAGGATCTCGATCAACTCGTTGTCTTCACGGTACTGGCTGACGCTGGAACCGGTCAGGGAGCTTTGCAGGAACCTCGACAGGTTCGCCGTGCTCACGCCCAGCGCCCGCGCGCGGTCCTGATCGATGTTCAGGTACACCACCTTGCTCGGCTCTTCCCAATCCAGGTGGACGTTGACCACATGCGGGTTCTCGCGAACCTTGGCCGCGACTTTGCGTGCCAGCGCCCGCACCTCCTCGATGTGCTCCCCGGTCACGCGGAACTGCACCGGATAGCCAACCGGCGGACCGTTTTCCAGACGCGTGACCCGCGAGCGCAGAGCGGGGAATTGTTCATTGAGCGTTGCAATCAACCAGGTACGCAGGGCTTCGCGTTCCTCGATGGTTTTCGCCAGGACGACAAACTGAGCGAAGCTCGCCGCCGGCAGTTGCTGATCCAGCGGCAGGTAGAAACGCGGCGAGCCGGTGCCGACGTAGGCCACGTAATTGTCGATCCCCGCCTTGTCCTTGAGCAGCGCTTCGAGGCGTTTGACCTCGTCGGCGGTGTTGCTCAGCGAAGCGCCTTCGGCCAGTTTCAGATCGACCATCAACTCCAGGCGACCCGATGCCGGGAAGAACTGCTGCGGCACAAAACGGAACAGCACGATGGAGGCGATAAACAACAGCACGGTCGCCACGATCACGGTCTTGCGCCAGCGCACGCACCACTCCACCAGACGCCGGACGCGCTGATAAAACGGCGTGCCATACGGATCGGGCTGGCCGGCACCGTGCTTGGCTGCATGAATTTTCGCCAGGTCCGGCAGGAGTTTTTCCCCGAGGTACGGCACGAAGACCACGGCGGCGACCCACGACGCCAGCAGCGCGATGGTGACCACCTCGAAGATCGAACGGGTGTATTCGCCAGTGCCCGATTGCGCCGTGGCAATCGGCAGGAAGCCGGCCGCGGTGATCAGCGTACCGGTGAGCATTGGGAACGCAGTACTGGTCCAGGCATAACTCGCCGCTTTGACCCGGTCGAAGCCCTGCTCCATTTTGATCGCCATCATTTCCACGGCGATGATCGCGTCGTCCACCAGCAAGCCCAACGCCAGTACCAGCGCGCCGAGGGAGATCTTGTGCAGGCCGATGCCCAGGTAATACATGCAGGCGAAGGTCATCGCCAACACCAGCGGAATCGCCAGGGCCACCACCATGCCGGTACGCACGCCGAGGGAGAAGAAGCTCACCAGCAACACAATGGCAAGCGCCTCGACCAGCACTTGCACAAACTCGCCAACACCGGTTTTTACCGCAGCCGGTTGGTCGGAGACCTTGCGCAGCTGCATGCCGGCCGGGAGGTTTTTCTGAATGCGGGCGAATTCGATTTCCAGCGCCTTGCCCAGCACCAGGATGTCACCGCCGTCCTTCATCGCCACCGCCAGGCCGATGGCGTCCTGCGCCATGAAGCGCATGCGCGGCGCCGGTGGGTCATTGAAACCACGCCGCACGTCGGCCACATCGGAAATGCGGAAGGTACGATCAGCGACGCGGATCGGGAAGTTCTTGATCTCGTCGACCGTCTGAAAATTCCCTGTCACCCGTAGCTGCAATCGTTCGCTGCTGGTTTCGAAGAAGCCTGCCGTGGACACCGCGTTCTGTTCTTCAAGGGCTTGCTGGACGGCAGCCAGCGGCAAACCGAGCGTGGCGAGCTTGACGTTGGAGAGCTCGATCCAGATTTTCTCGTCCTGCAATCCCAGCAGCTCGACCTTGCCCACATCCTTGACCCGTTGCAGCTGGATCTGGATGCGGTCCGCGTAATCCTTGAGCACCGCGTAGTCGAAACCCTCGCCGGTCAGGGCGTAGATATTGCCGAACGTGGTGCCGAATTCATCGTTGAAGAACGGCCCCTGAATTCCCGGCGGCAGGGTATGACGGATATCACTGATCTTCTTGCGTACCTGATACCAGAGCTCCGGGATCTCCACCGAGTGCATGGAGTCGCGGGCGATGAAGGTCACCTGGGATTCGCCTGGTCGGGAGAACGACACGATGCGCTCGTACTCGCCGGTTTCCATCAGTTTCTTTTCGATGCGTTCGGTGACCTGGCGCGAGACTTCCTGAGCGGTCGCTCCCGGCCAGTTGGTGCGAATCACCATGGCCTTGAAGGTGAACGGCGGGTCTTCGCTCTGGCCGAGCTTGGTGTAGGAAAGTGCGCCGACAATGGCCAGCAACAGCATCAGGAACAGGACGATCTGGCGATTACGCAGCGCCCATTCGGAAACGTTGAAGCGCATCGGGGCTTACTCCTTGTTTGCCAGATTGACCACGCGGTTCGAACGATCCACCGGGCGTACCTGCTGCCCTTCGAGAAGCACATGAACACCAGCAGCCACCACCCAGTCGCTGGCGTTGAGCCCTTCAAGCACCGGTACGCTTTTCTCGCCGAAGGCACCAACGCGCACCGGAGTCTTCTTCAAGGTGTTGTTGGCGCTGACGACCCAGACATAGGTCACGCCGTTTTCGGCCGTCAGCGCTGAGAGCGGAACGGACAGAGGGATCGCGTCGGCAGCCTGCACGAACACTCGGGCACTCTGGCCAAGCTCGACAGGAACCTTGCCGGCGTTGAACGCGATGCGCGCCGCAAAGGTGCGCGACTTGGGGTCAGCCGCCGGCGACAGTTCACGGATACGCCCTTCGAAGCGCTGATCGGGTTGAGTCCAGAGCTCCACCGACACCGGCTCACCGACCTTGAAACGGCCGAAATTCTGCTCCGGCAGGCTGATCGACACTTCACGCTCACCATCGGTGGCCAGGGTGAACACGGTTTGCCCGGCGGCCACGACTTGCCCGACTTCCACCAGACGCTTGGCCACGACACCGTCCTGCGGCGCACGCAACACGGCGTAGCTGGCCTGGTTATTGGAAACGTTGAATTCGGCTTTGATTTGCTTGAGGCGGGCTTCACCGGAGCGGTAGAGGTTTTCGGCGTTGTCGTACTGCGAGCGACTGACCAGTTGACGCTCCATCAGGGTCTTGTAGCGATCACGCTCGGAGCGCACCAGGTTCAGATTCGCTTCAGCGGCGGCAACCTGGGCCCGGGTGGCCTCCAGCTGCAGACGCACGTCCTGGGGGTCGAGCTCCGCCAAGGGTTGATCGGCCTTGACCCGCTGCCCTTCCTCGACCAGTCGTCGGCTGACTTTGCCGCCGATACGGAACGCCAGATCCGGCTCGTAACGCGCGCGAACTTCACCAGGATAGCTTTCCATGGACTGCCCCGAGGGCTCTGGCTGGACCACCATGGCCGGGCGCACGCTGACTTGCGGTGCCTCTTCGTGACCACACGCAGACAATAAAAAAGCCAGGGTGACTGGCAACGCGAGGGGCAAGGCATAGCGGAACATGGTGAAGGACCTTTCGCTAATGGTGCTTTGAATAATTATACTGAGCAGTATGTTATTAATAGCAAACTCACCAGTCCAGTAATAAAAACGAATATGCCAAACAATCTTTCAGCACCCAATGGCCCAGGCAGACCCAAGGACTTGGTCAAGCGCCAGGCAATTCTCGATGCAGCGAAAGTGCTGTTTCTGAGTAAGGGGTATGCCAATACCAGCATGGATGCTGTCGCAGCCGAGGCCGGAGTGTCGAAGCTGACGGTCTATAGCCACTTCAACGACAAGGAGACACTGTTCTCCGCCGCCGTGATGGCCAAGTGCGAGGAGCAGTTGCCCCCGCTGTTCTTCGAATTGCCGGAAGGCGTGGCAGTGGAAACCGTGCTGCTGAATATCGCGCGCGGTTTTCATCAACTGATCAACAGTGATGAATCGGTGAACCTGCACCGGTTGATGATGACCCTGGGCAGCCAGGACCCGAAACTCGCGCAAATATTCTTCGAGGCCGGGCCGCAGCGCATGCTGCAAGGCATGGAACGCTTGCTGAGCAAGATCGATGAAAGTGGTGTGCTGCGCATCGACAAGCCGCACAACGCCGCCGAGCACTTCTTCTGCCTGCTCAAGGGCGCCGGGAATTTCCGCTTGCTGTATGGCTGCGGCGAGCCACCGGTTGGCGAGGCGGCGGAGAGCCATGTACGGGAAGTGGTGGGGTTGTTTATGCGGGCTTATCGGCCTGACTGAGGCAGATGAAGTTGCAGTGATTGTACTGACGCTTTCGCGAGCAAGCCCGCTTCCACATTGGATCTATGGTGATCACAAGACCCCTTGTGGGAGCGGGCTTGCTCGCGAAGCAGGCGCTGCGGTCTTAGGGCTTTAATGCCTTCTTCGGATAAATGTCATACCGACTGGACTTGCCATCCAGCGCATGGCTCGGCTTCGGCCCGTCGATGCACGGCGCCTTGCGCGGACGCTTGACCACCACCCGGTGGCTGGCCAGGGCCAACGCGGCTTCGAGCAATGCCGGTGCATCCGGGTCATCGCCGACCAGCGGCCGGAACAGACGCATTTCCTTCTTCACCAGCGCGGTTTTCTCACGGTGCGGGAACATCGGATCAAGGTAGATCACCTGCGGTGGTTCACCCTCCCAGTTGCGCATCACCTCGATCGAATTGCCCTTGAGCAAGCGCATGCGCGCCACGATCGGCGCCACGTCGAAATCTTCCGCACCACGGGCCAGGCCATCCTCCAGCAAGGCGCCAATCAGCGGCTGACGCTCGATCAGGCTCATCTCGCAACCGAGGCTGGCCAGCACGAACGCGTCCTTGCCCAGCCCCGCCGTGGCATCCAGCACCCGCGGGCGCACGCCTTGGGCGACGCCGACGGCCTTGGCGATCATCTGCCCGCTGCCACCCCCGTACAACCGGCGATGGGCCGCACCGCCTTCGACGAAGTCCACCCGCACCGGCCCCGGCGCATCCGGCCCCAGCTGTTGCAGCTGCAAACCCTGGTCACCCACCTGCAAGGCAAATTCGCCGTCCGCCACTTGCATCGGCAAGCCCAGGCGCTCGGCCCATTGCTCGGCTTGTGGCTCGAAAGCCGCGTCCAGGGCCTGGACATGGATGCGGCAGGCCGCAGGTTGATCAATCATCGGAAAACACGCTCAAAAAATTAATGATCGGCAAAAACGGCCGATAACAAAACTATCGAGCATTTTGCCAGAGCTGAGCGTCGACCGAGAGAAATGTCAGACATTCAACCCACAATCACAGGTTTTATCTCGCCCTACGGCGACTACAACCTGCGAAACACCCAGGCACTGAGCGGCGTCAGCCACATCTGGCAGGATTTCTTTGCCCGGGCGCTGGCCGAACAGTCGGGTGAAGTGCTGCCGCAATCGCTGAACTTTCCACCGGTCGATCTCGAAAGCCCGGTTGAACCCACCGTTGGCAGCGACCTGCTGGCACACATCGTGTCCCAGCGCGAATGCGACGTGCAGGACACCCCGATCCGCCCGCCCGAGCCGCTGTTCCTGCCGATTGCCGAATTCGAAATGGACCTGGCCGACAAACCACGCCCACCGTTCCCGGTGGATGAAATCGTCGCCCAGCAAAAACAACAGGACTTCGAAAGCGGCTGGGTGCGCCCGATCGTGCTGAACGCCGGTCAGCCGCTGCCAGAAGCCAGCCCTGCCCCGCAACCACGTCCGCTGCACCTGCCGATCGCCGAATTCGAACTCGACCTGCTCGACAAGCCGTTCCCGCCATTCTCGCCAGAAGAACGGGTGGAACAGCAGAAACAACTCGATTTCGACAATGGCTGGGCCCGCCCGATCATCCTGCAGAACCTGCGCATCGCCGCCTGATCCTCAGCACCCTGCCACACTCAATGTTCAGCCTTTGAAGAACTGATTGGCCTTCTGGTACGGCATCGACCGCGAAGTGAAACCGAACGTTCCTGAGGACCGGATTTCTTCGGCTGCGCGGAAGAATTCGCCATACGCCGCCAGTGCCAGCGCCGAACCGACGCTTATGCGTTTGACGCCCATTTCACCCAACTGCTCGACAGTCAGCTTCAAGCCGCCCGACATCAACACATTCACCGGTTTTGGCGCCACGGCACGCACCACTGCCAACACCTCCTCGGCGCTGCGCAGACCAGGTGCGTAAAGCACGTCGGCACCGGCCTCGGCGAATGCCTGCAAGCGGCGGATGGTGTCGTTCAGATCGGGATTGCCGTGCAGGAAGTTTTCGGCCCGGGCGGTCAATGTGAAGGGGAACGGCAAACTGCGAGCGGCCGCGACAGAGGCCTCGATTCGCGCCACGGCGTGTTCGAAACAATAGATCGGGCCTTCTTCGCGGCCGGTGGCATCTTCAATCGAACCACCGACGGCTCCGGCCTCTGCTGCGCGCAGGATACTTTTCGCGCAATCAGCGGGGTTGTCGGCAAAGCCGTTTTCCAGGTCGACAGCAACCGGCAAGTCGCTGGCGGCGACAATCGCCCGAACGTTCAACAGGGTATCGTCCAGGGTCAATCCGCCATCGGCACGGCCCTGAGAAAAGGCATAGCCGGCACTGGTGGTCGCCAGCGCCTCGAAGCCGAGGCTGGCAAGCATTTTCGCCGAACCGGCATCCCACGGATTGGGAATCACAAAAACGCCGGGGCGCTCATGAAGGGCTTTGAACGCCTGGGCTCGAAGGGTTTGCGCATCCATTGGGCAGGCTCCTGAAGAGGGGAAGGAATCCGCCTCAGAGCAGGCCAAGTTGCTCGGCGACGGGTTCTCTGTATAGCTCAGGCAGCGCCGGCAAGCCAGGCAAACGCAGCATCAGTCGGGCATGAAAACGCTGCGCCAGTTTCGCCGCCAGCAGGTTGTCGGCCGTGTGCAGGAAGATGTACGGCGTACGGCCTTCTTCGATCCATAGCGCGATTTTCTCGACCCATGGCTCGAGAAACGTATCGTTGGCCTCAAGCGTCGGGTGGCCGATAAAACGCACCTGCGGGAACTGCGTGAATGCCGCCGGGCGCGGTGGCACACGGGGCTTCTTCGATTGGGCGTGCAGTACCGAAGCCTCGGTAGACGTGCAACTGAACAGCGCACGGGGATCGAGACAGATACGTTCGACACCGCGATCCAGCAGCAGGCGATTGAGCATTCGCTCGCTGTCACCCCTGGCGAAAAAGTCATCATGTCGCACTTCAACGGCCAGCGGCCGCTGCAGGGCATCGATAAATCCGGCCAGTTCGGGCAAACGTTGGGGTGTGAAGCTTTTCGACAACTGCAACCACAGCGGCGACACCCGTTCACCGAGGGGGCTGAGCAATTGCAGGAAGGTGTCGGCGGCGGTCAACTGCTCGCGCAGGTCGCCCCCGTGGCTGATCTCGCCGGGAAACTTGGCGGTGAAACGAAAATGTTCGGGCATGGTGTCGGCCCAACGCTGCACGGTGCCGGCAGCCGGGCTGGCGTAGAAGGTCGTGTTGCCTTCCACGGCATTGAATACCTGGCAATAGAGATCAAGAAAATCAGCGGTTTTGGCGTCGGGCGGATACAGGTAATCGCGCCAGGCGTTCTCGCTCCAGGACGGACAACCGAGGTAATAAGGCAGCACCATCAGATGTACAGGTCGAGCCTCAGCACATCCGCTTCCCAATCGACGAAACCGGCAGTGCTCAGATAGCTGGCCAGGGCTGTCGCCACACTTTTGCTCATGGCACGGTGGTAAATCATGTCTTGCTGACGGGCGGGAAGATTGCTCAGTTTTTGCGCAGAGGCTTTGGCGGCGCGGGCAGCCAGTTGCTCTTCAGTCGGGAATTCCAGCTCGCCTTCGATATCGATGGCGTCGTCTTCCACCACGCGGCCTTTGCGAGGTTTGCGCTTGATGGGGTAGGACTGAGAGGAAACGCCGTCTATACGCATACGTGCATACTCGGAATCAGTGATGGCAGTTTAGTGGCGCAAAACCCGCTTCGCAAACCGCCGAGTGATAACTAGAACACATAAAAGGCAAAAGGTTTAAAAGCCGGGTTAGAAAATGATGCTTGGCAGAGTTAGCGCAGACCCCTAACCCTGTGGGAGCGGGCTTGCTCGCGGAAGCGGTGGGCCAGCCACGTCAAATGCTGGATGTGACTACGCCTTCGCGAGCAAGCCCGCTCCCACAGGTACTGCGTGAATCAACGCGCCTTGGGCGTCGCCACTTTATCCCGCAGATAAACCGGCTGCGCCTCGTCGGCCACGATCGCCTCGCCGCGTTCCCAGGCAAATCGCGCCAGGGTCAGCAGGTCTTCGGCGTGGGGCAACATACCCGCGTCCTGCCCGCTCAGGCTGACGGCGATACGCTCGCCATAGCCCCAACCAGTGCCTGCGCCAAACCACTCGCCACTGGCATCGGCCGGCAATGCAGCGGACTCCGGCGGCAGTACCGCTTCCGCACCCACCAAGCGCATCTCCCCGGCCGTTTCGCGGTAGCAACCCCAATACACTTCATCCATGCGCGCATCGATCGCGGCGGCGACCTGGGTGGCGCCGTGTTCGCGCAACGCACGTTGCGCCAGTACCGCCAGGTTCGACACCGGCAGCACGGGGCGATCCAGGGCAAACGCCAGCCCTTGCACCACGCCGATGGCGATGCGCACGCCCGTGAAGGCACCCGGGCCACGGCCAAACGCGATGGCATCGACCGCTTGCAAGGTGGTGCCAGCATCTGCCAGCAATTGCTGGATCATTGGCAACAGCTTCTGCGCATGCAGGCGCGGGATCACCTCGTAATGGCTCGTGACCTTGCCGTCATGCAGCAAGGCAACGGAGCAAGCTTCAGTCGCGGTGTCCAGGGCCAGCAAGGTGCTCATCGATGTTTCCGTAAAAGAGGTCAGAAAAAGTGCGCCAGTATAAACAACTACGGCCCGCAAGCGGGCCGTGGATGATGCAGCGGATCAGGTTTTTCAGCTCAGCGCTTCAAGTACCTTGGCGGTGATCGCTTCAACCGAGCCGACGCCTTCGATATGGCTGTACTGCGGCTTGCCATTGGCAGCCGACAGCTTCTGGTAGAAGTCCACCAGCGGCTTGGTCTGCGAATGGTAGACCGACAGGCGATGACGCACGGTTTCTTCGGTGTCGTCCTTGCGCTGTACCAGCTCTTCACCGGTGATGTCGTCTTTGCCTGCGGTTTTCGGCGGGTTGTAGACGATGTGGTACACGCGGCCGCTGGCCTCGTGAACACGACGACCGGCGATACGCTGGACGATTTCTTCGTCTTCGACGGCGATTTCAACCACTGCATCCAGCTCGACGCCGGCCGTCACCAGGGCTTCAGCCTGGGGAATGGTGCGCGGGAAGCCGTCGAACAGGAAACCGTTGGCGCAGTCGGACTGGGCGATGCGGTCCTTGACCAGTGCGATGATCAGGTCATCGGACACCAGGCCGCCGGCATCCATGATGCTCTTGGCCTTGATGCCCAGCTCGGTGCCGGCCTTGACCGCAGCACGCAGCATGTCGCCGGTGGAGATTTGCGGAATGCCGAATTTTTCGGTGATGAACTTAGCCTGAGTACCTTTACCGGCCCCGGGAGCTCCCAGCAGAATGACGCGCATCGATGTGCTCCTCAATTTTTTATATGGATAACGTCAGATTCGCCTCGTGGGGCCAATCTCAAAAATAGGGTCGTGACCGCCCAAACGGTCAAAGGCTGCTCAAGATACACAGCAGGCTGCGCCCACACAAGACGCCAAAAGTCGGAGAAACCGCTGCCTGTTGCGACCATTGCGCACAGTTCCCCAAGTCGCAACCCCATCATTAACTGTCGCCTGACAGCACTTTTCAACCCGTCATACAGCGGCATCCGACTCACCTGCCGGATGCCTGACCCCACGGCAAAAACCTTAGCCGGTGTTACGCAAACCGGCGGCAATCCCCGCGACAGACACCAGCAAGGCCTGTTCTACCGGGCTGCCCTGCGCCACGTCCTGCAATCGCGAACGGGCCAGCAACTCGGCCTGCAATAGATGAAGCGGGTCGAGGTAGGTGTTGCGCAAGCGGATGAACTCAAGGGTCGCGGGGCTATGTGCCAGTAGCTGCGACTGCCCGGTCAGACCGAGAACGATGGTGCACGCCTGCGACAATAGGTCGCGTAAGTGCGCACCCAATGGCAACAGATTCGGCTCGACCAGACGCTCATCGTAGGACTGCGCAATGTCGGCATCGGCCTTGGCCAGGACCATTTCCAGCATGTCGATGCGGGTGCGGAAGAACGGCCACTGCTCACGCATCTGCCCCAGCAGTTCGCCTTCGCCACGCTCCAGTGCCTTGCTCAGTGCTGCTTCCCAACCCAGCCACGCCGGCAGCATCAGGCGCGTCTGGGTCCAGCCGAAGATCCACGGAATCGCCCGCAGGCTTTCGATGCCCCCGGCCCGACGCTTGGCCGGACGACTGCCCAGCGGCAAACGACCGAGTTCCTGTTCCGGCGTGGACTGGCGGAAATACTCCACGAACTGCGGATTTTCCCGGACCACGGCGCGGTAAGCACTGACACCGTCTGCGGCCAGTTCGTCCATCAAATGGCGCCACTCAGGCGTCGGTGGCGGTGGAGGCAGCAAGGTTGCTTCAAGCACGGCGGCCAGGTACAGGTTGAGGTTCTGTTCGGCGATGTCTGGCAGGCCGAATTTGAATCGAATCATTTCACCCTGTTCGGTGGTGCGGAAACGCCCCGCCACAGAACCCGGCGGCTGCGACAGGATCGCCGCGTGGGCCGGGCCGCCGCCACGCCCCACGGTGCCACCGCGACCGTGGAACAACAGCAGTTCAACGGCGTTCGAGCGACAGATATCCACCAGTTGCTCCTGCGCCCGGTACTGCGCCCAGGCCGCCGCGGTGGTGCCAGCGTCCTTGGCCGAGTCGGAATAGCCGATCATCACTTCCTGCGGCCCTTGCAGGCGCGCGCGATAGCCCGGCAACAGCAGCAGCTTCTCGATCACCGGACCTGCGTTGTCGAGGTCGGCCAGGGTTTCGAACAGCGGCACCACGCGCATCGGCCGCAACACACCGGACTCTTTGAGCAATAACTGCACAGCCAGGACATCGGAAGCCGCACCGGCCATGGAAATCACATAGGAACCGAGGGATGCCTGCGGCGCAGCTGCGATTTCCCGGCAGGTCGCCAGCACTTCGGCGGTGTCGGCGGAGGGTTTGAAGTACGCCGGCAGCAAGGGACGACGATTGCTCAGTTCACGCGCCAGGAAGGCGATGCGCTCTTCTTCGCTCCAGTCCTCATAGCGGCCCAGGCCGAGGTAGTCGGTGATTTCAGTCATGGCGGCGGTGTGCCGCGAGGAGTCCTGGCGCACATCCAGACGGACAAGGAACAGACCGAAGGTCACTGCCCGGCGCAGACAATCGAGCAACGGCCCGTCGGCGATCACGCCCATGCCGCACTCGTGCAAAGAGTGGTAGCAAAGCTCCAGTGGATCGAGCAGTTCTCGATTGTCCTGCAGCACATCGGCACCGGCGGGTGTGGCGCCGGTCAACGCACTGTGCGCCCAGTTGCGCGTGGCCCGCAGGCGTTCGCGCAGCTGTTTGAGCACGGCCCGGTAAGGTTCGGCGCTGTCTCCCGCCTTGGCTTTCAATTCATCGCTGGCCTGCTGCATCGACAGTTCAGCCGCCAGATGATCGACATCGCGCAGGTACAGATCAGCCGCCATCCAGCGCGCCAACAACAAGACTTCCCGGGTAACCGCCGCCGTCACGTTCGGATTGCCGTCGCGATCACCGCCCATCCACGAGGCAAAGCGAATCGGTGCCGCCTCCAGTGGCAAGCGCAGGCCGGTAGCGGCATGCAGGGCCTGATCGGCCTTGCGCAGATAATTGGGAATGGCCTGCCACAGCGAATGTTCGATCACCGCGAAACCCCACTTGGCTTCGTCCACCGGCGTCGGACGCGTGCGGCGAATTTCTTCGGTGTGCCAGGCTTCGGCGATCAGGCGCTGCAAGGTGGTCTTGATCTGCCCGCGTTCGGCACTGGTCAGGTCACGGTGATCCTGGGCCGCCAGTTGCGCGGCGATCGCATCGTACTTCTGGATCAGCGTGCGGCGCGCGACTTCGGTGGGATGCGCGGTCAGTACAAGCTCGATTTCCAGTCGCCCCAATTGCCGGGCCAGCGTTTCGGCGCCATGCCCCTCGGCGCGCAGGCGGGCGAGCAATTCCGGCAGCACCCGGGCTTCGAACGGCGCCTGTTGGGTTTCCTCGCGGCGGTGAATCAACTGGTACTGCTCGGCGATGTTGGCCAGGTTGAGAAACTGGTTGAACGCCCGCGCTACCGGCAGCAATTCGTCTTCGGTCAACTGGTTCAGGCTGGCACTGAGTTCGGCGTCCACGGAGCCGCGCCGGTCAGCCTTGGCGCCCTTGCGGATCTGCTCGATCTTGTCGAGAAAACCGTCGCCATATTGTTCACGAATGGTGTTGCCCAACAGCTCACCCAACAGGTGAACGTCCTCGCGCAAGCGTGCATCAATATCGGTCATCAGCAGGTCTCCAGCAAAAATCCGGGCGGCTAGTACCCTAGAGAGTGCCGCCCCAGACCGGTTCTTACAAGCAAGACGACGAAGGACCTTTAAACCTTGCCTGTTGAAGCTAGTCTGAAGATAAACCGTACAACGGCCATCGCCGGCCAAAGCCGGACACTCACCCTGCCTGCCACGAGCGGGAGCGCCATGAGGTCAATATGAAAATCCGCGAACTTGCCCACCACTGGGAAGAAAACGCCAAGGGTCGCCTGACCGACACCGGCTACTCGATTCATCTGGACGTCGAGTCGGCCGCACGGCTGGCCGCGATCATCGAGATGTACCCCAAGCGGCATCCCGAAGAACTGCTCGGCGATCTGATCGGCGCCGCGCTGGAGGAACTGGAAAGAAGCTTCCCGTACGTCAAAGGCTCGACCGTGGTCGCCACCGACGAAGAAGGCGATCCGCTGTACGAAGACATCGGGCCGACCCCGCGCTTCCTGGCCCTGTCCCGTCGGCATCTGCACGATTTGTCGCTGCCTGACGACAAACAGAAGCATTGAACCCTGTGGGAGCGGGCTTGCTCGCGAATAAGGTTTAACATTCAACAATAATGTTGACTGATACACCGTTTTCGCGAGCAAGCCCGCTCCCACATTTGATTTGTGTCGCAAGCAAATATTGCTTACTGCTCCAGCTTCTGCGGCGTTTCCTGCCCCATGCAACGCACGGCTTTTTTCTTGCTGTCGACCAGCACACCGGTCAGGCCTTTTTGTTCCATGTCGAACAGCACCAGCACGCCATCGATGCACTGTGCCACCTGGGCCGCCGGTTCCAGGGAGACCTTGTAGTCTTCGCCCGGAATGGTCTTGAGCATGGTGAACTCGTTGAGCAGCAACGCATCCTCAGGCTTGGCGAAGTGCAGGTAGCCGTACCACCACAGGGCACCGACCGTGCCGAGGATGCTGCAGATACCGGTGATGATCAGCGGGATGGCGTTACGTTCTTCACTCATTGCGGACTCTCTGGTGGTTCATCTTCAGAATTCGGGGGTGCCGGGTAATTGGGGATTTCACCCAGGCGGCGCAGGCCGTTGAAATGCTGCGGGTCATCGAGATAGCGCAGCATGACTTTACGCCAGACCGGATTGGCGAACGTCTGCACGTGACCGCCACGGGTCAGCTGCAGCACTCGCGGCGGCGGCGCAGCTTGATACAGTCGGATGCCGTTGGAAAGAGGCACGATCGGATCGTCGATGCTGTGGTAGAGCAGTTTCGGCACATCCTTGAGTTGCGCCATGGAGTTGATCGCGCTGTCGCCGTCCGGCACCAGCCATGACAACGGCACCTGAAACGGCCAGGTCAACCATGAGTTGCTCAGGGCAAACCGGCCCACGCTGCGGTAACTGGCGGGTGCGCCATCGAGGACGATGGCCTTGAGTTGCTTCTGGCGTTGCGGGTGCCGGACCAGGTAATGCACGGCCATCGAGCCACCGAGACTCTGGCCGAGCAGGATCAGCGGCTTGCCTTGAACCTCGGGTGCCTTGTCCAGCCAGGCGAACGCTGCATCGATGTCCTGATAGATTGCCGGCAGGCTCGGCTTGCCTTCGGACAAGCCATAACCGCGATAGTCCACGAGCAACACCTGGTAACCATTTTTCGGCAACCAAAAGCTCCCGCCGAGGTGCATGGGCAGGTTTCCGCCGTTGCCGTGCAGGTGCAGCACCGTGCCCTTGACCTCGACCCCTTGCTTCACCGGCAGCCACCACGCATTCAGCTTGAGGCCATCGGCGGTGTTCAAGGTGACGGTGCGGTATTCGAGCCCGGCCTTTTCCGGGGTGAACAACTGCCCGGGCTCGGGGTAGAACAACAGTGAGCTACAGCCATTCAATGCCAGGAGAAGGCAGACGATGCCGAGGATTCTCATCCGTTGAAACCTCGCTTTGACGATTGAAATACATGCCCCTGTGGGAGCGGGCTTGCTCGCGAAAGCGGTTTGACATTCAACATTTCAGTTGGCTGAAACACCGCCTTCGCGAGCAAGCCCGCTCCCACATTTGGATCTCACCTGCCTTAAAGGATATTGGAGTAATCCGCCTCGATGCGGTCCAGGCTCAGGTGGTTGAGGAAGTTGGAGAAACACATCCACGCCGACAACGCGTTCATGTCACGGAACTGTTCCGGCAAATACTTCGGTGGTACCACCAGGCCTTCATCCACCAACTGGCGCAAGGTGCGCATGTCTTCCAGGGTGGTCTTGCCGCAGAACAGCAGCGGTATCTGCTCCAGCTTGCCTTTACGCACCGCCAGTTGAATGTAGTTGTAAATCATGATGAAGCCCTTGAGGTAGGACAAGTCTTTGGTAAATGGCAGACCTGTCGGCACCGAGCCGCGGAACACGCGGCTGGCGTTGCTGTAGCTCTCGGGCATCTCGAAGCCTTGTTCGCGGAAGAACTCGAACACCTGCAGGAAATCCGCGCCCTCCTCCACCATGTGAATGGCCCGCGTGCGGTTGGTCAGCTTGCGCAGGCGGCTCGGGTAGGAAGCAAAGGTGATGATTTCCATCAGGATCGCCAGGCCTTCCTGGGTCACCGTCGACGAGGGTGGCCCCTTGGACAGAAAGGTGCAGATCGGCTGATTCAGACCATTGAGCGTCGTGCCTACATGCACCAGCCCTTCGTGGACTTCCAGGGCCCGCACGTCACGCTCGTTGAACATCGCGTCGGTGCGGATCTTGATGTAGTCGGCACCGGCCGCCGCATCGGCGACAATCCCGTCGGACTCGAACACCCGAATGGTTTCCTCGGCTTCGCCAAACACCTTGTTCAAGCGATGCTGCAACATGTCGACCGCATCCTTGGCAGTCAGCGTTTTCGGTTCATCTTTCAGATCGCCACGGCCGTCGATGTTGTTCAGGTATTCAGACAGCATCATGCCGAGGTCCGACAGGGTCGGGTCGCCAGCATGGAATGCGTCGGACGCGGCGCCGTACAGCTCCTGGGAAATCAGGCCGAAATCCTCGGTGCCACGTGCTTCGAGCATGCGCACCACCATGCGGTATTCCTTGCACATGCGTCGCATGATCTGCCCGACCGGGTTGAACTGGCCAAGCTGGCGGGTGATGTCGCGCTCGATGTTCTGGAACTCCAGCTTCACTTTGCTGGAATCGAACGCCAATGGCCGGTTGAGGTAGTAGTCGCGGTCCACTGCCGGCATTTCCTTGCCCTTGGCCTTGAGGAAACCCTTGCGAATGTTGTCGTCCCATTTGACCGCATCGAGAACACGGATCGGTGTCTGCGCCAGCACGATGCGATCGGACAAAATGCGTATCGACTGTTGGTAATCGTCCACCCGAAACTCCTGTAGAAACCTGTTGTTGCCGGTTATTTGGCTTTGGCCTGACGCTGGTAGCGCACCGCTTCGACGAACACATCGGAATTGGCCGGGTCGTCGAGGTAGGCGGCGACTTGATCCATGTTGCTGTCGACCAATACGCCATCGCCGTCGCTGGTCTGGAAGCTCTCACCGCTCAGGGCTTTTTGCTGCATGGCCTGGTTGATCTGGTCGAGGTCGAGGTTGTAGACCACCAGCTCATGCTTGTCGGTCAGCTCAAAACCGCCAATGGTGAAATGCCCGCCGAACTGTGCCGGTACCTTCGCCGACAGATACCAGCGGTTGCCATGGCGCGACACCGTGAAGGAATAAGCCTCCCGCTCCCCGGGCCTGGCCCGGTAATAGCTGACGGCCTGATAGCGGTTGTCGCCGACGCGGGTCAGTTCGAGGTTGAGCGGCTCGCCCCAGCCATTGGTGCTGGTCCATTTGCCGAGCAATCCCTTGGGCGCGGGTTCGCTTGTGGGCAGCGGCTCCTTGAAGGTTACCAGACAGCCACTGAGCAGCAGGAACGACAAGGCGATCACAACGACACGCCAGGCTTTCATTCAACACTCCCTTGATCACACGGCTTCACCCTGTGGGAGCGGGCTTGCTCGCGAAGGCGGTTCAATATTCAGCATTTAAGTCGACTGATACACCGCTTTCGCGAGCAAGCCCGCTCCCACAGGGGAAAGCACCAGCCGGGACTACTCCGACGCCAGCACCAGGTGCATGTAGCGCGTCAGGATGCCGAGCATTTCCTCCTCGGCGGCAGGCTCGCCTGCATTGAGCAGCCCCTGATACTCCATCCGGCCGATAATCGCCGTCAACACCTTGGCATCCTGATGCGGTTCGCGCGAGCCCAGCACCTGGAAAAGCTGGCAGGAGCCCTGCAACAGGATTTGCTGATGCG
Organism: Pseudomonas sp. Pseusp16; assembly: GCF_047324915.1. Taxonomy (NCBI): domain Bacteria; kingdom Pseudomonadati; phylum Pseudomonadota; class Gammaproteobacteria; order Pseudomonadales; family Pseudomonadaceae; genus Pseudomonas; species Pseudomonas sp. Pseusp16. The sequence continues at coordinate 3,888,106 of NZ_CP168522.1, forward strand.
AGCGCACCAGTTCGGCCAGGCGCGGGTTCAGCAACGCTTCCTGGCGGAACGCCTGCTCGGCCATCAAATGTTCACGGCGATTGACCAGTTGCCGGTGAACGTAATCGGTCATCAGCCGTGCAATGTCGTCCGCCAGTTTCGAGCGCGCCTGCGGGCTGCCATCGCCACTGGCGATCATGTCGCGCAACAGCCCCTCGTTGTTCACCCACAGCTTGCCCATGTACGCCGCACTGCGCTCCACGTATTGGGCGAAGGTATCGGTGAGCAAGTCATCGATATCCTTGAAATAGTAGGTGGTCGCGGACAACGGCACTTGCGCCTCGGCGGCCACCGCACGGTGCCGGACGGCACGCACGCCATCGCGCACGACAATGCGCATCGCGGCGTCGAGAATGTCCTGTCGCCGCTGTTCACTGCCCTGTCGGCTGGCCTTGCGACCCTGGTACTGAACGCTTTCAGCGACCGCAGTGGCGATACCCGCTGCACCTTCTTGAGCCATTGCACGAATCACGACAGGTATTTCCTCTCAGATGAAAGTAACAAGTTGATACGTTTGTACCAGACAGGCAATAAAAAACCGCCTGAAAAGGCGGTTTTTTAATTGAAACACTTACGCTTGCGGCCGCATGTGCGGGAACAGGATCACGTCGCGGATCGACGGGGAGTTGGTCAGCAGCATCACCAGGCGGTCGATACCGATGCCTTCACCCGCCGTTGGCGGCATGCCGTACTCCAGCGCACGAACGAAGTCGGCGTCGTAGTGCATGGCTTCGTCATCGCCGGCGTCCTTGTCGGCCACCTGGGCCATGAAGCGCTCGGCCTGGTCTTCCGCGTCGTTCAACTCGGAATAGGCGTTGGCGATTTCACGACCGCCGATGAACAGCTCGAAACGGTCGGTGACGTTCGGGTTCTCGTCGTTACGACGGGCCAGCGGCGACACTTCGAACGGGTACTGGGTAATGAAGTGCGGCTGTTCCAGCTTGTGCTCGACCAGCTCTTCGAAAATCATCACCTGCAGCTTGCCCAGGCCTTCGAAGCCCAGCACCTTGGCGCCGGCCTTCTTCGCGATAGCCCGCGCCTTGTCGATGTCGTTCAGGTCGTCAGCGGTCAGCTCGGGGTTGTACTTGAGGATCGAGTCGAACACCGACAGACGCACGAACGGCTCACCGAAGTGGAACACCTTGTCGCCATACGGCACGTCGGTGCTGCCCAGAACCAGCTGAGCCAGTTCGCGGAACAGTTCTTCGGTCAGGTCCATGTTGTCTTCGTAGTCGGCGTAAGCCTGGTAGAACTCCAACATGGTGAATTCAGGGTTGTGACGAGTCGATACACCTTCGTTACGGAAGTTGCGGTTGATCTCGAACACTTTCTCGAACCCGCCGACAACAAGGCGCTTGAGGTACAGCTCCGGCGCAATGCGCAAGAACATGCCCATGTCCAGCGCATTGTGGTGGGTTTCAAACGGCTTGGCTGCCGCGCCGCCAGGAATGGTCTGCAGCATCGGCGTTTCCACTTCCAGGAAGTCACGCTTCATCAGGAAGCTGCGGATGTGGGCGATGACTTGCGAACGCACGCGGAAAGTCTGGCGCACGTCTTCGTTGACGATCAGGTCAACGTAGCGCTGACGATAGCGCTGTTCGGTGTCGGTCAGGCCGTGGTGCTTGTCCGGCAGCGGGCGCAGGGATTTGGTCAGCAGGCGCACGCTGGTCATTTCAACGTACAGGTCGCCTTTGCCGGAACGGGCCAGGGTGCCCTCGGCGGCGATGATGTCGCCCATGTCCCAGGTTTTCACCGCGGCCAGGGTTTCTTCGGACAGGGTCTTGCGGTTGACGTAGACCTGGATTCGCCCGGTCATGTCCTGGATCACCATGAACGAGCCACGGTTGAGCATGATACGACCGGCAACCTTGACCGGGATCGCAGCCTCTGCCAGCTCTTCCTTGGTCTTGTCCGCGTACTGTTTCTGCAGTTGCTCGCAGTAGTTTTCGCGGCGGAAGTCGTTCGGGAAGGCATTGCCCTTGGCGCGCTCGGCAGCAAGCTTTTCCTTGCGCAGGGCGATCAGGGAGTTTTCTTCCTGTTGCAGGGCTTGCGGATCGAGTTCTAGGTCGCTCATGTCTTTAGATATTCCATCTGGTTCGTTGTCCCCGGCCTGCGGCCGGGGATCGCCAGCAAGCTGGCTCCTACAAGGGATCGGGGGGTGTCAGCCGATCCCGTATTGCATTGCTTACAGCCCGGACTTCAGGCTCGCTTCCAGGTATTCGTCGATATCACCGTCGAGTACCTTGTCGCAGTCACTGCGCTCGATGTTAGTGCGCAGATCCTTGATGCGCGAGGCATCGAGTACATAAGAACGGATCTGATGACCCCAGCCGATATCGGACTTGGTGTCTTCCAGCGCCTGGGACGCCGCGTTGCGCTTCTGCATTTCCTGCTCGTACAACTTGGCCCGCAGCATTTTCATGGCGGTGTCCTTGTTGGCGTGCTGGGAACGTTCGTTCTGGCAGCTGACCACGGTGTTGGTCGGTACGTGGGTGATACGTACGGCCGAGTCGGTGGTGTTTACGTGCTGACCACCGGCACCGGAGGAGCGATAGGTGTCGATCCGCAAGTCTGCCGGGTTGATTTCGATTTCCACCTTGTCATCGATCTCTGGCGAGACGAACACCGCGGAAAACGAGGTGTGGCGACGGTTGCCGGAGTCGAACGGGCTCTTGCGCACCAGACGGTGTACGCCGATCTCGGTCCGCAACCAGCCAAACGCGTATTCGCCCTTGATGTGCACGGTCGCGCCCTTGATCCCGGCGACTTCGCCGGCCGACAGCTCCATGATGGTCGCATCGAAACCGCGTTTGTCGGCCCAGCGCAGGTACATGCGCAGCAGGATGTTGGCCCAGTCCTGGGCTTCGGTGCCGCCGGAACCGGCCTGGATGTCCAGATAGGCGTTGTTCGGGTCCATTTCGTGGCTGAACATGCGGCGGAATTCCAGCTTGGCCAGACTTTCCTCGAGACGGGCCAGCTCGGCGACGACATCGCCCACTGCGCCTTCGTCGTTTTCTTCGACGGCCATGTCCAGCAGGTCGCGGCAATCGGCCAGACCGGTGTTCAGCTCGTCCAGGGTATCGACGATCTGTGCCAGCGCAGAGCGCTCGCGGCCCAACTCCTGGGCATATTCAGGTTTGTTCCAGACGCTCGGATCTTCAAGCTCGCGATTGACTTCGGTCAGACGCTCGTGCTTTTGATCGTAGTCAAAGATACCCCCGAATAGTTTCGGAGCGCTCGGACAGGTCCTTGATGGTGTTCAGGATCGGGTTGATTTCCATGACGGGCAGCACTCGTAGGCGAACTTTTGAAAGCCGACGAGTATAACGGCAAACGGCCGCCAACGGCAGTCCGCCTGGCCGAAAAGCCAAGCCCTTGTAGGAGCGAGCTCGCTCGCGAAAAACGCTCAGGCACCGCGTTTATTCAGATAGCCATCGTCATCGTTAACGACCATCGCGAGCGAGCTCGCTCCTACAAAGGAAGGTTGTTCAGCCGATACCTACCTGGTTGCGCCCATTGTTCTTCGCCAGATACAGCCCCTTGTCCGCCGCCAGGATCAGGTCACGGCAATTGCTGCCGGTTTTCGGGGTGATGGTCGCCAGACCGATGCTGATGGTCAGGCTCGACCCTTCGCTCGGAGAACTGTGGGGGATCTTCAAGGCCTCCACGGTCATGCGTAGTTTTTCCGCCACCAGGCGCGCACCGCCCTGGGAGGTATTGGGCAGCACCAGGGCGAATTCTTCACCGCCATAGCGGGCCGGCAGGTCGGACGGCCGGGCACTGGCGTCGCGGATCGCCGTGGCGACCTTGCGCAAGGCCTCGTCGCCTTCCAGGTGGCCGAAAGTGTCGTTGTAGGTCTTGAAGTAATCCACATCGATCATCAGCAACGACAACTGGCTCTGCTCACGCAGCGAACGGCGCCATTCCAGCTCCATGTATTCATCGAAGTGCCGACGGTTCGACAACCCGGTCAGGCCATCGGAGTTCATCAGGCGTTGCAGCACCAGGTTGGTGTCGAGCAACTGCTGCTGACTGACCCGCAACGCCCGGTACGCCGCGTCCCGCTGCAGCAAGGTCATGTAGGACCGCGAGTGATAGCGGATGCGCGCGACCAGTTCGATGGTATCCGGTAGCTTGACCAGATAATCATTGGCCCCGGCCGCGAAAGCCGCGCTCTTGATCAGCGGGTCTTCCTTGGTCGACAGGACGATGATCGGAATGTCCTTGGTCGCCGGGTGATTGCGGTATTCGCGCACCAGGCTCAGACCGTCAAGGCCGGGCATGACCAGATCCTGCAGGATCACTGTCGGTTTGATGCGGACTGCATGGGCGATGGCCTGGTGTGGATCGGCGCAAAAGTGGAAGTCGATGTTTTCCTCGTTCGACAACCCGCGCCGTACTGCCTCGCCGATCATCGCCTGATCGTCCACCAACAACACCATGGCAGCATTTTCGTCAGTCTTGAAGTCGTCGAGCTGTAATTCATTCATGTGCGTTCACCTGAGAACTGCCTGTGCCAGGATTGCTGCTAATGATAGTCATTTTGGAAAGATCTCCAGCAATCGTGGCGCTATCTTTTCCAGCGGGCGAATCTCTACGGCAGCATCGATAGCCGCGGCCGCCTTAGGCATGCCGTATACCGCGCTGCTGCTTTGGTCTTGTGCGATGGTCAGGTAGCCCTGTTGGCGCATGAGTTTAAGCCCCTGGGCGCCATCACGCCCCATACCGGTGAGCAAAACCCCCACGGCGTCACCGTTCCAGTGACTGGCCACGCTCTCGAAGAACACATCGATGGAGGGCCGGTAGATTTCGTTGACCGGCTCGGCGGTGTAGGCCAGCGTGCCGTTTTTCAGCAAGCGAATATGGTGATTGGTGCCGGCCAGCAATACCGTGCCGCTTTGCGGCGGCTCGCCTTCCTCGGCCAGGCGCACGTCGAGGCCGCTGGCGCTGCCGAGCCACTCGGCCATACCAGCGGCAAACACCTGGTCAACGTGTTGCACCAGCACGATGGCCGCAGAGAAATCACGCGGCAGTCCCTTGAGCAAGACTTCCAGCGCTGCCGGTCCGCCCGCGGAGGAGCCGATGGCAATCAGGCGCTTGCGCGAGGCCGAACCGCGTGGCGGGCCAGGCATTGATCGCGGCTGATTACTTTTGTCACCGATCAGCCAGCCGATGTTCGCGATCTTGCGCAGCAACGGTTCTGCCGCCTCCCGGGCATTACCGGCACCGAGGGCCGGGGTGTCGACCACATCCAGCGCGCCGTGGCCCATGGCTTCAAACACCCGGTGCACGTTCTGTTGCCGATCCACAGTGACAATGACGATGGCGCAGGGCGTTTCGGCCATGATCCGCCGGGTGGCTTCCACCCCGTCCATCACCGGCATGATCAGGTCCATGAGGATCAGGTCCGGCGTCTGTTCGGCACACTTTTGCACCGCCTCCTTGCCATTGCCCGCGACCCAGACCACTTCGTGCGCCGGCTCGAATGCCAGGGCGCGGCGCAGGGCCTCCACCGCCATGGCCATGTCGTTGACGATTGCGATCCTCATGCACGCGCTCCTCCGATGAGCTCGACCACTGCATCGAGCAAGGCGTCGTCATGAAAACTGGCCTTGGCTAGATAATAGTCGGCCCCGGCATCCAGTCCACGGCGCCGGTCCTCTTCACGATCCTTGTAGGACACCACCATCACCGGCAGCGACTGCAGGCGATTGTCCCGACGCAGCAGCGTGACCAGTTCGATGCCGTCCATGCGCGGCATGTCTATGTCGGTGATCAGCAGATCGAAATCCTCCGAACGCAACGCGTTCCAGCCATCCATGCCGTCCACCGCAACCGCCACGTCGTATCCGCGATTGAGCAACAGCTTGCGCTGCAACTCTCGCACGGTCAGGGAATCATCCACCACCAGAATTCGTTTGCGGGCCGCCTCGACCACCTGATTGCCGTGACGGGCAATGCGCTCCAGACGCCCGGTATTGAGCAGTTTTTCCACCGAACGCAACATGTCTTCGACATCGACGATCAGCACCACCGAACCGTCGTCGAGCAAGGCCCCGGCGGAAATGTCCTGCACCTTGCCCAGACGCTCGTCCAGCGGTAGCACCACCAACGTCCGCTCACCGATAAACCGTTCCACCGCCACGCCGTAGATCGCATCGCGCTCGCGAATCACCACGACTTTCAGGGTTTGCCCGCTGTTCTGGCTGGCCGGGCGTTGCAGCAATTGGCTGGCCGCCACCAGGCCGACATGCCGGCCTTCGTGCCAGAAGTGTTGACGACCTTCGACCTGCACGATATCCGCCGGCTCCAGATCGCACATGCGCTCGATGTGCGCCAGCGGGAAGGCATAGGCTTCGTCGCCGACTTCCACGACCAGGCTGCGCACCACCGACAGGGTCAGTGGCACTTCAAGGTGGAAACGACTGCCCTCGCCCGCCTTTTGCTCCAGCACCACCGCGCCGCGCAACTGCCGCACCATATGCTGCACCGCATCCAGGCCGACGCCGCGACCGGACACCTCGGTGACCGTGTCGCGCAGACTGAAACCGGGCAGGAACAGGAACGTCAGCAACTCCTCTTCGCTCAACTGCGCGGCGGTTTGCGCGGGCGATAAATTTCTCTCAACGATGCTGCGACGAACCTTCTCCAGGTCCACGCCGTTGCCGTCATCGCTCAATTCCAGCACCAGCAGACCGGCCTGATGCGAAGCTCGCAGGCGAATCAGACCTTCAGCCGGCTTGCCTGCCAGCAGGCGTTGCTCCGGGGTTTCGATGCCATGGTCTACCGCATTGCGCAACAGGTGAGTCAGTGGCGCTTCAAGCTTTTCCAGTACGTCGCGATCAACCTGAGTCTTCTCGCCTTCAATCACCAACTGCACCTGTTTGCCCAGGTCGCGCCCCAGATCGCGGACCATCCGCACCTGTCCGGTCAGCACGTCGGCAAACGGCCGCATGCGACAGGCCAGCGCCGTGTCGTACAACACCTGCGCCCGCTGGCTGGCATGCCAGGCGAACTCATCGAGTTCGGCGTTCTTTTCCATGAGCAACTGCTGGGATTGCGCGAGCAAACGACGCGCGTCCTCAAGGGTTTCCTGCACTTCCAGGCTCAAGGCGTGATCCTTGAGGTGAACATTGAGACTCTCCAACGCTCGCAGGCTGTTGCTCTGCATGCGCTTGAGTCGCTGCATGGTCGCCAGGTGCGGTTTGAGCCGCTGGGTTTCCACCAGGGATTTGCTCGACAGATCGAGCAGGCTGTTCAGGCGCTCGGCGGTGACACGCAACACTCGCTCGCCATTTTCGGTGGTGCGTGCGCTGCGCGAGGCTGGTGGCGGTTCGGCGGCAGGCGCCACCGGCTCAACCTCGGGCACAGATACTTCGAGCTGAAGTTCGGACATCACCGGCGCAGCAGGCGCACCCGGCGCACCCGCAGAGTTCGGCAACAGCGTCATCAACGCCACATAGGCCTCGATGTCCGCAACCTCCGGGTTGCTGCCCGGCGTGGCGATGCGCATCAGCAAATCGGTGCCATGCAGCAACGCATCGATGTGCTCGGGGCGCAGCGACAGGCGCCCTTCCTGGGCACTGACCAGGCAATCTTCCATCACGTGGGCAACGCTGACCCCGGCATCGACGCCGACGATCCGCGCCGCGCCCTTGAGCGAGTGCGCGGCACGCATGCACGACTCAAGCTGATCGGCCTGGGTCGGGTCACGCTCAAGCGCCAGCAGGCCGGCACTCAAGACCTGGGTCTGGGCTTCGGCCTCCAGGCTGAACAGCTCCAGCAAAGAGGTGTCGCGCATTTGCTCGGGGGTCATGTGAGGCTCCGGGTCACGGCGGACAGCAGCTGTTCTTCATCCAGCCAGCGCAGGCTGCGACCTTTGAATGGCAGCACGCCACGGGTGTATTTGGCGCTGGCCTGAGCACCCGAGCGCGATGCGGTATCGAGGATGCGCTCGTCGATGGCGTGAATCCCGTCGACTTCGTCTACCGGCACCACCACCGGCCCACCATGGGCCGCGATGATCAGCATGCGCGGCATGACCCGCGTACCGGGTGCCACGTTGCTGGTGCCGTCGAGGCCAAGCAGCTCCACCAGTGACAGACAGGCGACCAGCGCGCCGCGCACATTCGCCACGCCGAGCAAGGCGCGGGAACGCTGGTGCGGCAAGGAGTGAATCGCTTGCAGCGGCGCCACCTCGACCAGACTACGCGTAGCCAGGCCCAGCCACTCTTCCCCCAGACGGAACATCAACAGCGAACGGGTTTTTACCTCGTTCTCGACCGCGACGGACACTGGCCCGCGATCTTCCTGCTGCAATGCATAGCGATCGAGCAAGCGTGTGGCGGCCGCCGAATACACCGCACAATTGCGGCAATGAACATGTTCGGCCAGCAACGGGCAGGACTTGTCGCCGTGGATACCGATACGGTTCCAGCAGTCGTCGATGGCCTGGGCATCCCGGGTGACGCTAAAGGTGTCGGAGGCGATCATCGTTTACGCTCACTGTCGGCGGCGCGCGCGCTGCGCACGGCTCGCGCCTGCAATCGTCTGGCCCCCGCCGCGTCGCCCTGGGCCTGCAGCAACGCGGCCAGGTGCATCAACGCGTCGGGATATTGCGGTTCGAGGTACAACGCCTTGCGATAAAAGCCCTGGGCTTCCAGGACGTTCCCGGCGACATCGCTGAGCAGCCCCAGCCAATAGAACACCTGGGCTACCGGTTCATGACTGCGCAAATAGCTTTCACACGCAGCCCTCGCCTCGGCGCTTTTGCCTTCGTTGGCCAGCGCGGCGATGTTCGCCAGCAGCACGGCCGTATCGGTACCAGACGCTTTCGGCGCAGCAGCCAGCGGCACGACACTGGCGAATGGACGACTGCGCACTGGCGCAGGCGGTGGAGTACGCAGCGGTTGCGGCACGGGCAATGGTGCCGGAACGTATGCCGGAAAGGGTTCAGGGTCCGAAGTCCCCTGTCGACTGAACGCAAAGGACTGCGCGATACCGATCGAGCGCATCCCCAGACGCCCCAGCAGACCGCCCTCGGCCGGGCCGATAAACAGCACGCCGTCAACGTGGGTCAGGCTCTTGAGCACTTCGAAGACTTGCTTCTGGGTCGCCTGGTCGAAATAGATCAGCAGGTTGCGACAAAACACGAAGTCGAATGGCGGCTCACCGGCCAGCAACGCCGGATCCAGCAGATTGCCGACCTGCAAGCGCACCTGCTCCTGCACACGCGGGTTCAGACGATAGCCATCGCCCTCGGCCATGAAGTGGCGGTCACGAAACGCAATGTCGTCACCGCGAAAGGAATTCTTGCCGTACAAGGCTCGTCTGGCTTTTTCCACCGACAACGGGCTGACGTCCATGCCGTCGACCTTGAACTGGTGTGGCTGGAGCCCGGCATCGAGCAACGCCATGGCGATCGAGTACGGTTCTTCGCCTGTGGAGCACGGCAAACTGAGAATCCGCAGTGCGCGCAGGTTGTTGATCTCGACCAGGCGCTTGCTCGCCAGTTTCGCCAACGTGGCGAATGATTCCGGATACCGGAAGAACCAGGTTTCCGGAACGATCACCGCTTCGATCAATGCCTGCTGCTCGTCCCGCGAGCCCTGCAAGGTTCGCCAATACTCATCGGCCGAGGGTGCTTGCGAAGCGATGCTGCGCTGGCGCACCGCTCGCTCGATGATCGCCGGCCCCACCGAGGTCACGTCGAGCCCGATACGTTCCTTGAGGAAGTCGAAAAAACGCTGATCGCTGTTCATGGCCGTTCCTCCAGCAGCGCCGGATCCATTGGCGGCGAGGGAAACAACAATGCGCGCACTTGATCCTCCAGCAGATCGCTGACCCGTACCCATTGCAGCAAGCCCTGCTCGTCCTTGCGGACCGGCCCGAGGTAAGGCGTCTGGCGATTGTCCAGGCCGTAGGGCTGAAAATCCGCCGGATCGCAGCGCAAGGTGTCGGTCGCCTGCTCCAGAATCAGCCCGAGCAGCTGTGTCTCGCAGGTTTCATCCGGGCGATAGTTGACCAGCACCAATCGAGTGCTGGTACGGGCCTGTGCAGGCGTACCAAACGCCAGTGCGCTCAAGTCGATCACCGGCACCACGGCACCCCGATAGGCGAACACCCCGGCGACCCAGGCGGGGGCATGGGGAATGGGCTTCAATGGCAGGCGCGGCAGCACCTCGGCCACTTCGATAGCCTTCAAGGCATAGCGTTCGCTGCCGATGCGAAACACCAGAAACAATGCATGCGGCGCCTGCTTCACGACAGAGCGTTTGGCCGTGATTTCGCTCATCAGACTTTGAATCGCGAAACGCCGCTGCGCAGCCCTACGGCGACCTGGCTCAGCTCATCGATGGCGAAACTGGCCTGGCGCAGAGACTCGACCGTCTGGCTGCTGGCATCGCCCAACTGCACCAGTGCATGGTTGATCTGCTCGGCACCGGTAGCCTGGGCCTGCATGCCTTCGTTGACCATCAGCACCCGCGGCGCCAACGCCTGAACCTGATGGATGATCTGCGACAACTGCTCGCCGACCTGCTGTACCTCGGACATCCCGCGACGCACCTCTTCGGAGAACTTGTCCATGCCCATGACCCCGGCCGATACCGCCGACTGGATCTCGCGCACCATTTGCTCGATGTCGTAGGTGGCCACCGCCGTCTGGTCCGCCAGGCGCCGCACTTCGGTGGCGACCACGGCAAAACCGCGTCCGTATTCCCCGGCCTTCTCGGCCTCGATGGCAGCGTTGAGCGACAACAGGTTGGTCTGGTCAGCGACCTTGACGATGGTCACGACCACCTGATTGATGTTGCCGGCCTTCTCGTTGAGGATCGCCAGCTTGGCGTTGACCAGATCGGCCGCGCCCATCACCGAGTGCATGGTTTCCTCCATGCGCGCCAGGCCCTGTTGCCCGGAGCCGGCGGCCACGGAAGCCTGATCGGCGGCGGTGGAGACCTCGGTCATGGTGCGTACCAGGTCCCGGGAAGTGGCGGCGATCTCACGGGAGGTCGCGCCGATTTCCGTGGTGGTGGCGGCGGTTTCCGTGGCGGTGGCCTGTTGCTGCTTGGATGTCGCGGCGATCTCGGTCACCGACGTGGTCACCTGCACCGACGAGCGCTGGGCCTGAGACACCAGAGAAGTGAGCTCGGTCATCATGTCGTTGAAACCGGTCTCCACCGCGCCGAATTCGTCCTTGCGCTCCAGGTTCAGGCGGCTGCTGAGGTCACCGGTGCGCATGATCTCGAGGATTTTCACGATGCGGTTCATCGGCGCCATGATGGCGCGCATCAACAACAGGCCGCAGAGGGCGGCGGCCAGTACCGCAATCGCCAGGGAAATGCCCATGATGACTTTGGCGGTGAGCACCGCATCATCAATGGCCGCGATTTCTGTGTCCGCCACAGTCTTGTTATGACGCAGGATGTCATTGACCTTCATTCGACCCGCTGTCCAGGTCGGGGTCAGTTCACCTTTGAACATGTTAACGGCCTCGGCGTTCTGGTTGCGTTTATACAACTCGATCACCTCGGCCAGAATCCGGTGGTAGTCCTCATGAAGTTTTTCGAAGGCTGCGTAATCGACCCTGTCTTCTTCGTCGGTAATCGTTGTACGGTAGAGGTCCATCTGCTCTTTCAACCGCTCAGCGAAGCCCTTGAAGTTCGCGGCATCCTCGGCAGAGAAGCCCTGCCCTTCCTCCAGGCCGAGCATGGCCTGAATGCGTACATAACTGTCGGACCACGCGCCACGAATCATCGAACTGTAATACAACCCTGGCAGAGCGTCCTCACGCACGCTGGCCTCGCTGTTTTCGATCTTCAACAGTCGGGAATACGAGACGACCACCATCAGCAACATGATGGTGATAATGACCGCAAAACTCGCCAAAATGCGTTGGCGCAACGTCCAGTTCTTCACAGTCAATCCTCGGGTCCGATTCGAAATGCGGGGAGTATAGCCGAGGGCGGTGTTTCAGTTATAAGACGGATGCGTACCACTTCTCATCCCATTGAAAAGTCTGGTCTGCGTCGTACGCAATTCTTGAGTCCGGCGAAGAACCCTGTAGGAGCCGGCTTGCCAGCGAAAGCGTAGTGTCAGACAGCCATTCACTGACTGAATGACCACCATCGCGGGCAAGCCCGCTCCTACAGGTTTACAGGGAAGCCTGGCGAACCTGCTTCTCAAGCTCGACCTTCAACCCCGGTTCCAGATTGAGCTGCCGCGCCAGCTCGTCGAGGTAGGCCTTCTCCATGAAGTTTTCCTCGTCCACCATCATCACACTGGCGATGTACATCTCGGCGGCGATTTCCGGGGAGCGGGCGGCGCGGGCGACATCGCTCGGGTCCAGCGGCTTGTTGAGCTCGGCGTGCAGCCAGTGTTGCAGTTCCTGATCGCTGTCGAGCCGGGTGAATTCACCTTCTATCAAGGCACGCTCGCGCTCATCGACATGCCCATCAGCCTTGGCCGCCGCCACCAACGCCTTGAGAATCGCCTGACTGTGCAACTCGACTTGCGCGGCGGGTACCCGGTCCAGGGTTTGCGGCTCCGCACCGGCTGCACCGCCCTGCTGTGACTGCCAGTTGCCGTAGGCTTTATAGGCCAGCACGCCCAATGCGGCGAGACCGCCGTAGACCGCGACCTTGCCCCCGACCTTACGGGCCTTTTTACTGCCCAGCAGCAAGCCCATGGCGCCTGCCGCCAATGCCCCGCCGCTCGCGCCGGAGAGCAGACTGCCAAGGGCGCCTGTGCCAGCGTTCGCGCCCTTTTGCTGCGAGCCACCGGCCTTGTTCTGCAACAGGTCCTGGCCGGACTTGAGTAGTTGATCGAGCAATCCACGGGTGTTCATTCACCGCCTCCACTAGACGTTAAGCCTGAAACCAAGGCCACCAGCCTAGATGGAAAGCCCCCGATGGCTGCTCGCAAGAGTGCTTCGAGATGTTGCTCAAGACTTTCTGCTTGCCGCTTGACGCTTGCCTCCCATAAAGCGGCCTTTCAAAAAAAACGATATACACTCTCGCAAATCGATAAAAACAGCCCACCGGGTGCTTTCCCATGATGACCTTGCGCCAGATCCGTCATTTCATTGCCGTGGCCGAGACCGGCTCGATCTCGGCCGCCGCGCAAACCGCGTTCATTTCCCAGTCGACCCTGACCCTGGCCATCCAGCAACTGGAAGAAGAAATCGGCGTCAGCCTGTTCAGCCGCCACGCCAAGGGCATGACCCTGACCCACCAAGGGCATCAATTCCTGCGTCAGGCGCACTTGATCCTGGCCACCGTGGACAACGCCAAACGCAGCCTGCAACAAAGTACCGACCAGGTCGCCGGGCAGTTGATCGTCGGCGTGACCAGCCTGGTGGCCGGTTATTACCTGGCGGATTTGCTCACGCGCTTCCAGCGCGCCTACCCCAACGTGGAAATCCGCGTGATGGAAGATGAGCGCCCGTACATCGAGCATTTGCTGGTCAGCGGCGAGATCGATGTCGGCGTGCTGATCCTCTCGAACCTCGAAGACCGCCACGCCCTGCAGACTGAAGTGCTGACCCATTCGCCGCACCGGCTCTGGCTGCCGGCCCAACACCCGTTGCTGGAACACGACAGCATCAACCTCGCCGACGTCGCCCGCGAGCCATTGATTCAACTGAACGTCGATGAAATGGACCGCAACGCCCAGCGCATGTGGTCCGCCGCTTCGCTGCAACCGCGCATCACCCTGCGCACGGCCTCGACCGAGGCAGTGCGAAGCCTGGTGGCCGCCGGATTGGGGGTGTCGATCCAGCCCGACATGACTTATCGCCCATGGTCACTGGAGGGCGACATCATCGAAGCCCGGCCGATTGCCGACCTGAGCCAGACCCTCGATGTCGGCCTGGCGTGGCGTCGCGGCACGGCGCGGCCGGCGCTGGTGGACCCGTTCCTCACGGTCGCCCGCGAACAACCCCACGGCGGGCGCAAGCCATCTATTTAATCGAACGCCACGTTCAGTATTTAGTATTTGTTGTCCTCGGGGCCGCGCACTAGTCTTGTTACATCTAATAAAGACAGCCGGCCCCCGGTCACAGGGAGCGCTGCCATGTCTACACAACAAGCCACACAAGCAAAGAGAACCCGAAAAATGGCTGGTGCGCAGACCCCGTTGTTCACCGCATTGTTGATCGATGGTGAATTAGTCGCCGGCCAAGGCTGCGTCGAGCCGATTCTCAACCCGGCCACCGGGGAAGTCCTGACCCGGATCGCCGAAGCCAGCACCGAGCAGGTCGAAGCCGCGATCCTCGCAGCCAATCGTGCCTTTGCCAGCTGGTCACGCACCACACCGCAGCAGCGTTCGAACCTGTTGCTGGACATCGCCAACACCATCGAAAAAAACGCCGACCTGCTGGCCCGCCTCGAATCCATGAACTGCGGCAAGCCGTTGCACCTGGCCCGTCAGGATGACCTGAATGCCACGATCGACGTGTTCCGCTTCTTCGCCGGTGCCGTGCGCTGCCAGACCGGCCAGCTCAGCGGCGAATACCTGCCGGGCTACACCAGCATGGTGCGCCGCGATCCTATCGGGGTGGTGGCGTCGATTGCGCCGTGGAACTACCCGATCATGATGGCCGCGTGGAAAATCGCCCCGGCCCTCGCCGCCGGCAACACGCTGGTGTTCAAGCCGTCGGAACACACCCCGCTGTCGATTCTGGCCCTGGCGCCGGCGCTGGCCGAGATCCTGCCACGGGGTGTGATCAACATCATTTGCGGTGGTGGTGAAGGCGTCGGCAGCCATTTGGTCAGCCATCCGAAGGTCCGCATGGTGTCGCTGACCGGCGATATCGTCACCGGGCAAAAAATCCTCCAGGCCGCCTCGAAAACGCTCAAACGTACCCACCTCGAACTCGGCGGCAAGGCCCCGGTGATCGTGTGCAACGATGCCGACATTCAGGCTGTGGTCGAGGGCGTGCGCACTTACGGCTATTACAACGCCGGCCAGGACTGCACCGCCGCTTGCCGCATCTACGCCCAGGCCGGGATTCACGACCGTTTGGTGGCCGAACTCGGCGCGGCCGTCGGCAGCCTGCGCTTCGCCGGTAAACGCGACGCCGACAACGAAATCGGCCCGCTGATCAGCACCCGCCAGCGTGACCGCGTGGCCAGTTTTGTCGAGCGCGCCCTCGGCCAGCCGCACATCGAACGGGTCACCGGTGCAGCCGTGCATTCCGGCGCCGGGTTCTATTACCAGCCGACCCTGCTGGCCGGTTGCAAGCAAAGTGACGAGATCGTCCAGCGCGAAGTGTTCGGTCCGGTGGTCACCGTGACCCGTTTCGATGAACTGGAACAAGCGGTGGACTGGGCCAACGATTCGGAATACGGCCTGGCCTCGTCGGTCTGGACCCAGAACCTCGACAAGGCCATGCAGGTCGCGGCGCGCCTGCAGTACGGCTGCACCTGGATCAACAGCCATTTCATGCTGGTCAGCGAAATGCCCCATGGTGGCCTGAAGCGTTCGGGCTACGGCAAGGACCTGTCCAGTGATTCGCTTCAGGACTACAGCGTGGTGCGGCACATCATGGCCCGCCACGGCGAGCATCTCTGACTAAGCTAATAACAAGGCACCAAGACCTGCATCACCACGTTCAAGACACTGCCCCGACCATAATTAAAGAAGAGGGAATTCCCATGTTCGTGCACAAGACCGCACTGCTCAGTGCAATCACCACCGCGCTGCTGGCCAGCGCCAGCGTCCAGGCCGCCGAGCCGCTCAAAGCTGTCGGGGCGGGCGAAGGCCAACTGGATATTGTGGCCTGGCCTGGTTATATCGAACGTGGCGAGAGCGACAAGGCCTACGACTGGGTGACCGGTTTCGAGAAGGAAACCGGCTGCAAGGTCAACGTCAAGACCGCGGCCACTTCCGATGAAATGGTCAGCCTGATGGCCAAGGGTGGTTACGATCTGGTGACGGCATCGGGCGACGCCTCCCTGCGCCTGATCGTCGGCAAGCGTGTGCAGCCGATCAACACCGCGTTGATCCCGAACTGGAAAAACCTCGATCCACGCCTCAAGGACGGACCGTGGTACGTGGTCAACAAGCAGACCTACGGCACCCCATATCAGTGGGGCCCGAACGTGTTGATGTACAACACCAATGTATTCAAGACCGCGCCCACCACCTGGGGCGTGCTGTTCAATGCGGAAAACCTGCCGGACGGCAAGCCGAACAAGGGTCGCGTGCAGGCCTATGACGGCCCGATCTACATCGCCGACGCGGCGCTGTACCTGAAGTCCGCCAAGCCGGAACTGGGCATCAAGAACCCCTACGAACTGACCGAAGCCCAGTACAAGGCCGTGCTCGATCTGCTGCGCGCCCAGCAGCCGTTGATTCACCGCTACTGGCACGACACCACGGTACAGATGAGCGACTTCAAGAACGAAGGCGTGGTCGCCTCAGGCGCGTGGCCGTATCAGGTCAACGGCCTGATGAACGAGAAACAGCCAATCGCTTCGACCATCCCGAAAGAAGGCGCCACCGGGTGGGCCGACACCACCATGATGCACGCCGAGGCCAAGCACCCGAACTGCGCCTACAAGTGGATGGACTGGTCGCTGCAACCGAAAGTCCAGGGTGATGTTGCGGCGTGGTTCGGCTCGTTGCCGGCAGTCCCGGCAGCATGCACCGGTAGCGAATTGCTCGGCGCCGAGGGCTGCAAGACCAACGGTTTCGACAATTTCGACAAGATCGCCTTCTGGAAAACCCCGCAGGCCGAAGGCGGCAAGTTCGTGCCGTACAGCCGCTGGACCCAGGACTACATCGCGATCATGGGCGGCAGATAGTTTGTGAACTGACACCGTCCCTGTGGGAGCGGGCTTGCTCGCGAAGAGGCCATCAGATCCAGCATTGATGTTGCCTGACACACCGCATTCGCGAGCAAGCCCGCTCCCACAGGGGCTCTCCACAGCCAGCACAGCGTATTCGATTCAGATTTTTCAGAAGTCCAGGCAGGGCCGCTGCGACGGCCTTCGCCTTTTTGGAGCACCGCGCCATGACACTTGCAGTCCAGTTCACCAACGTTTCCCGTCAGTTCGGCGAAGTGAAAGCCGTCGACCGGGTTTCCATCGACATCCAGGACGGCGAGTTCTTCTCCATGCTGGGGCCTTCCGGTTCGGGCAAAACCACCTGCTTGCGCCTGATCGCCGGTTTTGAACAACCGAGCGCAGGTTCCATCCGTATTCATGGCGCCGAAGCCGCCGGGCTGCCGCCCTACCAGCGTGACGTGAACACCGTGTTCCAGGATTACGCGCTGTTCCCGCACATGAACGTTCGCGACAACGTCGCCTATGGACTGAAAGTCAAAGGCGTCGGCAAAGTCGAACGCCAGAAGCGCGCCGAAGAAGCCCTCGACATGGTCGCCCTCGGCGGCTACGGCGACCGCAAGCCGGTGCAACTGTCCGGCGGCCAGCGCCAGCGTGTGGCCCTGGCCCGCGCCCTGGTCAACCGCCCACGGGTACTGCTGCTCGACGAACCCCTCGGTGCACTCGACCTGAAGTTGCGCGAGCAAATGCAGGGCGAACTGAAAAAGCTGCAACGCCAGCTCGGCATCACCTTCATCTTCGTAACCCACGACCAGACCGAAGCGCTGTCGATGTCCGACCGCGTGGCAGTGTTCAACAAGGGACGCATCGAACAGGTCGATAGCCCGCGCAACCTGTACATGAAACCGGCCACCACCTTCGTGGCGGAATTCGTCGGCACCTCCAACGTGATTCGTGGCGACCTGGCCAGGCAGTTGAGCGGCAACCCGCAGCCGTTCTCGATTCGTCCGGAACACGTGCGATTCGCCGACGGCCCGCTGGCCAACCACGAGATTGAAGTCAGCGGTTTGCTACATGACATCCAGTACCAAGGCAGTGCAACTCGCTATGAACTGAAACTGGAAAACGGCCAGACCCTGAACATCAGCAAGGCCAACAACCAATGGCTGGACACCAGTACACAGCACCAGACCGGGCAACGCATCAGCGCACGCTGGGCGCGCGAGGCAATGATTCCATTGCACGATACCGTTGCAGGCGGGGTGTGAGATGAACACCGTGGCTATCCCTCAATCTCCGGCCAGCGGCTCGCTGCTGCGCAGGTTTTCCAACCTGCTGTATCGCCGGCCGAATTTTTACCTGTCGCTACTGCTGGTACCGCCGCTGCTGTGGTTCGGCGCGATCTACCTGGGTTCATTGCTGGTTCTGCTGTGGCAAGGTTTCTACACCTTCGATGACTTCACCATGGCGGTCACCCCTGACCTGACCCTGGCGAACTTCACCGCGCTGTTCCAGCCGTCGAACTTCGACATCATCCTGCGCACCCTGGGCATGGCGATTGTCGTGTCCATCGCCAGCGCCATCGTAGCGTTCCCGATTGCCTACTACATGGCGCGCTACACCACGGGCAAGACCAAGGCGTTTTTCTACATCGCGGTGATGATGCCGATGTGGGCCAGCTACATCGTCAAGGCCTACGCCTGGACGCTGCTGCTGGCCAAGGGCGGCGTGGCGCAGTGGTTCGTGCAGCATCTGGGGCTGGAACCGCTCCTGCAATTGGTGATGGGCATTCCGGGCTTTGGCGGCAGCACCTTGTCGACCTCGCACCTGGGCCGCTTCATGGTGTTCGTCTACATCTGGCTGCCGTTCATGATCCTGCCGATCCAGGCCTCGCTGGAGCGCCTGCCGCCATCGCTGCTGCAAGCCTCCGCCGACCTCGGTGCCAAGCCGCGCCAGACCTTCATGCAAGTGATTCTGCCGCTGTCGGTGCCGGGCATTGCCGCCGGTTCCATCTTCACCTTCTCGCTGACCCTGGGTGACTTCATCGTGCCGCAACTGGTCGGCCCGCCCGGCTACTTCGTCGGCAGCATGGTGTACGCCCAACAAGGTGCCATCGGCAACATGCCAATGGCCGCTGCCTTCACCCTGGTGCCGATCGTGCTGATCGCCATCTACCTGTCCATCGTCAAACGACTGGGGGCCTTCGATGCACTCTGAGAAAGCTTCCATAGGCCTGCGCATCGCAGCCTGGGGCGGATTGCTGTTCCTGCACTTCCCGATCCTGATCATCTTCCTGTACGCCTTCAACACCGAAGACGCGGCGTTCAGTTTTCCGCCCAAGGGCTTCACCCTGAATTGGTTCAGTGTGGCGTTCTCGCGGCCGGACGTGCTCGAAGCGATCAAGCTGTCGTTGCAGATCGCTTCGATTGCCACCCTGATCGCCATGATCCTCGGCACGCTGGCCTCGGCTGCGCTGTACCGCCGGGATTTCTTCGGCAAGCAGGGCATCTCGCTGATGCTGATCCTGCCGATCGCCTTGCCGGGGATCATCACCGGGATCGCGCTGCTGGCGACCTTCAAGACACTGGGAATCGAACCGGGGATGTTCACCATCATCGTCGGTCACGCGACCTTCTGTGTGGTGATCGTCTACAACAACGTCATCGCCCGCTTGCGCCGTACTTCACACAGCCTGATCGAAGCCTCGATGGACCTCGGCGCCGACGGCTGGCAGACCTTCCGCTACATCATCCTGCCGAACCTCGGCTCGGCGTTGCTGGCCGGCGGCATGTTGGCGTTTGCCCTGTCGTTCGACGAAATCATCGTCACCACCTTCACTGCCGGCCATGAACGCACCCTGCCGCTGTGGCTGCTCAACCAGCTCAGCCGCCCACGGGACGTGCCGGTGACCAACGTCGTGGCGATGCTGGTGATGCTGGTGACCATGCTGCCGATCCTCGGCGCCTATTACCTGACCCGTGGCGGTGAAAGCGTTGCGGGGAGTGGCGGTAAGTAACTGACAACCAACATCTCCTGTAGGAGCGAGCTTGCTCGCGAAAAACGTTAACGATGACAGGGGTTGCCTGGATGCACGCGGTGCCCTTGCATCCTTCGCGAGCAAGCTCGCTCCTACAGGTTCGGGTTCCGACAGAACAATAAAAGCACCAAAGAGGACATGAACATGCAAACCAAACTCTTGATCAACGGCCAATTGCTCGACGGCGAAGGCCCCGCCCAACCTGTGTTCAACCCGGCGCTGGGCAGTGTGCTGGTGGAAATCAACGAAGCCAGCGAAGCCCAGGTCGATACCGCCGTGCGCGCCGCCGACGCCGCGTTCGACAGCTGGTCACAGACCACGCCGAAAGAGCGTTCGCTGCTGCTGCTCAAACTCGCCGATGCCATCGAGGCCCATGGCGAGGAGCTGGCCAAACTGGAATCGGACAACTGCGGCAAGCCTTACAGCGCTGCGCTGAACGACGAAATCCCGGCAATTGCCGACGTGTTCCGCTTCTTCGCCGGCGCCAGCCGCTGCATGAGCGGTTCGGCCGGTGGCGAGTACTTGCCGGGGCACACCTCAATGATCCGCCGCGATCCGGTGGGCGTGATCGCCTCCATCGCGCCGTGGAACTACCCATTGATGATGGTCGCCTGGAAAATCGCCCCGGCCCTGGCCGCCGGTAATACCGTGGTGCTCAAACCATCGGAACAGACTCCGCTGACCGCCCTGCGCCTGGCCGAACTGGCGTCGGATATCTTCCCGGCCGGCGTACTCAACCTGGTGTTCGGCCGTGGTCCTACCGTCGGCAGCCCGCTGGTCACTCACCCGAAAGTGCGCATGGTCTCGCTGACCGGTTCGATTGCCACCGGTTCGAACATCATTTCCAGCACCGCCGACACCGTCAAACGCATGCACATGGAGCTGGGCGGCAAAGCCCCGGTGATCATCTTCGACGACGCCGACATCGATGCCGCTGTCGAGGGCATCCGCACCTTCGGTTTCTACAACGCCGGCCAAGACTGCACCGCTGCCTGCCGTATCTATGCCCAGGCAGGCATCTACGAGAAGTTCGTCGAGAAACTCGGCGCCGCCGTCAGCAGCATCAAGTACGGCATGCAGGATGATCCGTCGACCGAACTCGGCCCGCTGATCACCGCGCAACATCGTGACCGTGTCGCCGGTTTCGTCGAACGCGCCGTGGCCCAGCCGCACATCCGCCTGATCACCGGGGGTAAGGCGGTGGAAGGCAATGGCTTCTTCTTCGAACCAACGGTGCTGGCCGATGCGCAGCAGGATGACGAAATCGTCCGTCGCGAAGTGTTCGGGCCGGTGGTATCGGTGACCAAATTCACCGATGAAGCACAAGTGCTGGGCTGGGCCAACGATTCGGACTACGGCCTGGCCTCTTCCATATGGACCGCCGATGTCGGCCGCGCCCATCGTCTGTCAGCCCGTTTGCATTACGGCTGCACCTGGGTCAACACGCACTTCATGCTGGTCAGCGAAATGCCTCACGGCGGTCAGAAGCTGTCTGGTTATGGCAAGGACATGTCCATGTACGGACTGGAGGACTACAGCGTCGTACGGCATGTGATGTTCAAGCACTAGCAGGAGCAAGCTTGCTCGCGATGGACGTCAACGTTGACGCGGGAAACCTGACGCCCCGCGGTGTCCTCAGGTTTTTCGCGAGCAATCTCGCTCCTACAGCGAAGGTCTCACCTCGGTTTCAGGGCAGAAACCGGCAACACGCACCACCAGGCTCCACCCCAAAGAAGACAAAACAATAACCACCGATCCGGGCGGTGCCCTCAAGGCCCCGCCACGGTTTCGGACATCCGAAATCTGCCGATTTTCCGGAGAAAATACACATGAGTGCATCACCCGATCTCTCAGCAGCCGTTGCCGACAGCGATGCCGAGCAGCTACGCAAACTGGGCTATACCTCCAACTTCAATCGCAGCATGAGCCTGTGGGAAAACTTCGCCCTGGGCTTCACTTATCTGTCCCCGGTCGTAGGGGTTTATACCCTGTTCGGCCTGTGCCTCGCTGCTGGCGGGCCACCGATGTTCTGGGCCTATCTGCTGGTCGGTTGTGGCCAGTTGCTGGTGTGCCTGATCTTCGGCGAAGTGGTATCGCAGTTCCCGATTTCCGGCGGCGTGTACCCATGGGCCCGCCGTCTGGTGGGCAAGCGCTGGGCGTGGATGGTCGGCTGGATCTACTCCATCGCCCTGTGCGTCACCATCGCGGCGGTTGCCGTGGGTGCCGGTCCGTACCTCGCCGCCATGATGGGCTTTGAACCGAGCAACAACACGAACATCATCATCGCCCTGTTCCTGACGCTGTTCGCCACCCTGGTCAACCTCAGCGGCACCAAGGCGCTGGCGCGGATCGCCATGTTCGGCTTCCTGTGCGAACTGGTCGGTGCCGTGATCGTGGGCGTTTACCTGCTGATTTTCGAGCGTCATCAATCGATCAGCGTGTTGTTCAACACCTTCGACATCAGCGTCGACGGCTCGTACCTGCCGTCGTTCCTCACCGCTTCGCTGGCGGGGATGTTCCTGTACTACGGCTTCGAGGCCTGCGGCGATGTGGCCGAAGAAACCCCGAACCCGAGCAAGAAAATTCCGGTGGCCATGCGCATGACCATCTACATCGGCGGCATCGCGGCAATGTTCGCCTGCCTGGCGCTGATCCTGGCCGTGCCGGACATGCAAGCGGTGATCGACGGCACCGACAAGGACCCAGTCACCACCATCCTCAACAACGCGTTTGGACCAATCGGTTCGAAAGTGGTGATGGGTGTGGTGATGATTTCCTTCATCTCCTGTGTGATCAGCCTGCAAGCAGCAGCCAGTCGTCTGCTGTATTCCTACGCCCGTGATGAAATGGTCATCGGCAGCCGACTGCTGAAGACGATTTCCCCTACGACTCAGGTTCCAGTTGCCGCGCTGTTCGTGTCCGGCGTCCTGCCGGCACTGATCATCATCCTCGGCTTCTTCCTGCAAGACGCGGTGGCCACCATCGTCAGCTTTGCGGCAATCGGCATCTACCTGGCGTTCCAGATGATTGTGCTCGCGGCCCTGTACGCCCGCATGAAGGGCTGGAAACCGAGCGGCAAATTCACCCTCGGCGCCTGGGGCTGGGCGGTGAACATCGGCGCGCTGGCCTATGGTGTCGGAGCCATCATCAACATGGCCTGGCCACGTACGCCGGATGCCGCGTGGTACATCAACTACGCGATGGTGCTCAGTACCGCCATCGTGATCGGATTGGGCTTGCTCTACATGTGGATCGCCAAGCCGTATGACCACGGCACGGCGCCTGCAGGGGATGCGTGGAAGGTCAGTCGCTGACGAACATCGCCCCGTGAAAAAACTGTAGGAGCGAGCAAGCTCCGGGCGGCGATCCGACGATGGTCGTTAACGATTACGCGGGTTCACTGGCTATACGCGGTGCTCTTGAATTCATCGCGAGCAAGCTCGCTCCTACATTGCTCAACCAGGCGATCGACTCGGGCATTGCACGCTAATGCAGGGCCTGACCACCGAAAAAGCCAAATGGCTTTCACGGTGATCAGGTCCACTCAGAACCGCGAAACACTCCTCATCGCGTCCACCAGATACCTCATCGCAACCCTGTCGCTCTCCGACAGTTCCCGGTAGCGCTCCACCAGTTTCATTTCCTCGCTATTGAGCCGGCGTCTTCGCCGCCCCATGGCCAGACACGGAAGGATTCCCAACAATTCGGCGATGTTCTGTACTTTCGACATGGACGATGTCCTTCTGAACGTCAAAGAAAACTGCAAAAAAAAAACCGCATCGCCCTCCTCCTTTTCAGCAGCCGCATCGTGCCGACTGAAGCGCACCGGCCTTTCGGGCATAGACCGGTCATGCACACAGAATAGAAATAATCCGGGCGCTGAAAAGCGGTTTTTAGAGTAATTAGTCGAAAAAGGCAGAAATACCCTTCAAATCAGAAACCACTGTCGGAATTGTTTCTCGACATGTCTTGTTTCATTGCCGGGCCGGCGCAATGCCATCAATCAATTTTGCTCTGCAATCGAACGGTTTAAGCTATCCGGCATCTGTTTCAAAGTCCGTTGCGTTTGGCCGAAGGCATGTCCGAACCGATATTTCTGATCCAGCACGTGCCAGGAACGGCGCGGGATTGTTCACGACAGGTTGTACTTATGCACCGCAGGAACTTGCTCAAAGCCTCCATGGCCATTGCTGCCTACACCGGCTTGTCCGCCACGGGCCTGTTGGCCGCTCAGGCCTGGGCCGCCAACGCCGGTACCGCTGATGGCGAGGCCACCGCGTTCGACTTCGAAGCGCTGAAAACCCAGGCCAGACAGCTCGCCAGCAATCGCTACCAGGACACCAAGCAACAGCTGCCGCCGACCCTGGCGAGCATGACGCCGCAGAACTTCAACGCGATCCGCTACGACGCCAACCACTCTTTGTGGAATGACCTGAACGGTCAGCTGGACGTGCAGTTTTTCCATGTCGGCATGGGCTTCAAGCAACCAGTGCGCATGTACAGCGTCGACCCCAGGACACGCCAGGCGCGTGAAGTGCATTTCCGCCCATCGCTGTTCAACTATGAAAACACCACGGTCGACACCGCACAGCTCAAGGGCGACCTGGGTTTCTCCGGCTTCAAGCTGTTCAAGGCCCCGGAACTGGACAAGCACGATGTCGTGTCGTTTCTAGGCGCCAGTTACTTCCGTGCGGTGGACGCCACCGGCCAGTACGGCTTGTCGGCCCGCGGCCTGGCCATCGATACCTACGCCAAAAAACGTGAAGAGTTCCCCGACTTCACCAAATTCTGGTTCGAGACGCCGGACAAGGACAGCACCCGCTTCGTGGTCTACGCCCTGCTCGACTCGCCGAGCGCCACCGGTGCCTACCGCTTCGATATCGACTGCCAGGCCGAACGCGTGGTGATGGAGGTCGACGCCCACATCAACGCCCGCACCGCCATCGACCAGTTGGGCATTGCGCCGATGACCAGCATGTTCAGTTGCGGCACCCACGAACGCCGGATGTGCGACACCATTCACCCGCAAATCCACGACTCCGATCGCCTGGCCATGTGGCGCGGCAACGGCGAGTGGATCTGCCGCCCGCTGAATAACCCGGCGACCCTGCAATTCAATGCTTTCGCCGACAAGGACCCGAAAGGTTTCGGCCTGGTACAGACCGACCACGAGTTCGCCAGCTATCAGGACACCGTCGACTGGTACAGCCGCCGCCCGAGCCTGTGGGTCGAACCGACCACCGCCTGGGGCGAAGGCTCGGTCGACCTGCTGGAAATCCCCACCACCGGCGAAACCATGGACAACATCGTCGCCTTCTGGACCCCGAAGAAACCGGTGGCTGCCGGCGACTCGCTGAACTACGGCTACAAGCTCTACTGGAGCGCATTGCCGCCGGTCGGTACGCCGCTGGCACGGGTAAACGCCACCCGTTCCGGGATGGGCGGCTTCACCGAAGGCTGGGCACCGGGCGAGCATTACCCGCCAGTCTGGGCCCGTCGTTTCGCCGTGGACTTCACCGGTGGCGGCCTGGACCGCTTGCCAGAGGGCGCGGGCATCGAGCCGGTGGTCACTTGCTCGAACGGCGAGGTGAAGGACTTCAGCGTACTCAAGCTGGATGACATCAAGGGCTACCGCATCCTGTTTGACTGGTACCCGACCAACGACAGCACTGACCCTGTCGAGCTGCGGCTGTTCATCCGCACCAACGACCGCACGCTAAGTGAGACCTGGTTGTACCAGTACTTCCCGCCAGCGCCGGACAAGCGCAAATACCCCTGATGGCCGGGTAGCACCCCGCCACCATTCGGTTTTCCGAACGCGACCTGACGGTCAGTTCGGTTAACCGGATCACTTCACTGAAGTTTCAGCGCAAAAAAATATTTAATTCCTTTATAAATCAACACTTTGACTAATTCAGACTGGTCTGGCACGAGTCATGCTCTACACTTCTTCGACGAATGTCCTTTGCGCCCACTCATCGTAGCGCTCAGGTGTTTTGCAGCACAAAAGGGCCGATGAACTGGCTCCATAAAAAAAACAATGTCGAGGAAAATTTGATGCGCATCGTTCCCCACATCCTGGGCGCAGCCATTGCTGCCGCTCTGATCAGCACGCCAGTTTTCGCCGCGGAACTGACCGGCACCCTGAAGAAGATCAAAGAGTCCGGTGTCATCACCCTGGGCCATCGCGACGCTTCCATTCCGTTCTCCTACATTGCAGACGCTTCCGGCAAACCGGTCGGCTACTCCCACGACATTCAGCTGAAAGTCGTTGATGCCCTGAAAAAAGACCTCGACATGCCGAATCTCCAGGTCAAATACAACCTGGTGACTTCGCAAACCCGCATCCCGCTGGTGCAGAACGGCACCGTGGACCTCGAGTGCGGTTCCACCACCAACAACGTCGAGCGTCAGCAGCAAGTTGACTTCTCCGTCGGTATCTTCGAAATCGGTACTCGCCTGCTGTCCAAGGCTGACTCCAAGTACAAGGATTTCCCGGATCTGGCCGGCAAGAACGTCGTGACCACCGCAGGTACCACGTCCGAGCGCATCCTGAAGTCGATGAATGCCGACAAGCAGATGGGCATGAACGTCATCTCCGCCAAGGACCATGGCGAGTCCTTCCAGATGCTGGAAACCGGCCGTGCCGTCGCGTTCATGATGGATGACGCCCTGTTGGCGGGTGAAGCGGCCAAGGCCAAGAACGCGAAAGACTGGGCTGTAACCGGCACTCCACAGTCCTTCGAAATCTACGGCTGCATGGTGCGCAAAGGCGACGAGCCGTTCAAAAAGGCCGTGGATGATGCCATCAAGGCCACCTACGCTTCGGGCGAGATCAACAAGATCTACGACAAGTGGTTCATGCAGCCAATCCCGCCAAAGGGCCTGAACCTGAACTTCCCGATGAGCGACGAACTCAAGGCCCTGATCGCCAATCCGACCGACAAAGCGGCTGACGACAAGAAATCCTGATTTCTGACTAACCTTATCCCCTGAAAGGGCCGTAGCCCTTTCAGGGGAATGCACTCCCTGCTGGCATTTCTGGAAACACTCGAACCGGTGTCTGTCGAGCCGAGCGCGTGTGCCTGTCCCCCAAGGACAGGCGGGAACGGAGCTTCCCCCAAGCGGGCATTTGTACATCGATCGAATCCGAGGGGAGACCCTAATGAATTACAACTGGGACTGGGGCGTGTTCTTCAAGTCCACCGGCGTGGGCAGCGAGACCTATTTCGACTGGTACGTGTCCGGTCTGGCCTGGACCATCGGCATCGCCATCGCGGCCTGGATCATCGCCCTGACACTGGGCTCGATCCTGGGCGTCATGCGCACCGTGCCGAACCGCATCGTATCGGGCATCGCCACCTGCTACGTCGAACTTTTCCGTAACGTGCCGCTGCTGGTTCAGCTGTTCATCTGGTACTTCCTGGTACCCGATCTGCTGCCTGCCGACCTGCAAGAGTGGTACAAGCAGGACCTGAACCCGACCACTTCGGCCTTCCTCAGCGTCGTCGTGTGCCTGGGCCTGTTCACCACCGCCCGGGTTTGCGAACAGGTGCGCACCGGTATCCAGGCCCTGCCCAAAGGCCAGGAGTCCGCGGCCCGCGCCATGGGTTTCAAGCTGCCGCAGATCTACTGGAACGTGCTGCTGCCCCAGGCCTACCGGATCATCATTCCGCCGCTCACCTCGGAATTCCTGAACGTTTTCAAGAACACCTCCGTGGCCTCGCTGATCGGCTTGATGGAATTGCTCGCGCAGACCAAACAGACTGCCGAGTTCTCCGCCAACCTGTTCGAAGCCTTTACCCTGGCAACGCTGATCTACTTCACCCTGAACATGAGCCTGATGTTGCTGATGCGCCTGGTCGAGAAGAAAGTCGCCGTACCGGGCCTGATCTCCGTAGGGGGTAAATGATGGAATTCGACTTCTCGGGCATCATCCCGTCCCTGCCGGGCCTGTGGAACGGCATGATCATGACCCTCAAGCTGATGATCATGGGCGTGGTCGGCGGGATCATCCTCGGCACGATCCTGGCCCTGATGCGCCTGTCCCACAGCAAACTGCTGTCGAACATCGCCGGCGCCTACGTCAACTATTTCCGTTCGATCCCGTTGCTGCTGGTCATCACCTGGTTCTACCTGGCGGTGCCGTTCGTGCTGCGCTGGATCACCGGCGAAGACACCCCGATCGGCGCGTTCGCCTCGTGCATCGTGGCGTTCATGATGTTCGAAGCGGCGTACTTCTGCGAAATCGTCCGCGCCGGCGTGCAGTCGATTCCCAAGGGCCAGATGGGCGCCGCCCAGGCACTGGGCATGACTTACGGCCAGATGATGCGCCTGATCATCCTGCCGCAGGCGTTTCGCAAGATGACTCCACTGTTGCTGCAACAGAGCATCATCCTGTTTCAGGACACCTCGCTGGTCTACGCCGTCGGCCTGGTGGACTTCCTCAATGCTTCGCGCGCCAGTGGCGACATCATTGGCCGCTCCAATGAGTTCCTGGTCTTCGCGGGTCTCGTGTACTTCATCATCAGCTTTGCCGCCTCGCAGCTGGTCAAGCGTCTGCAAAAAAGGTTCGCCGTATGATCTCTATCAAAAGCATCAACAAGTGGTATGGGGACTTCCAGGTACTGACTGATTGCAGCACCGAGGTCAAAAAAGGCGAAGTGATCGTGGTGTGCGGGCCATCCGGTTCCGGCAAATCGACCCTGATCAAGTGCGTCAACGCACTGGAACCGTTCCAGAAAGGCGACATCGTGGTCGACGGCACCTCCATCGCCGACCCGAAGACCAACCTGCCGAAACTGCGTTCGCGCGTGGGCATGGTGTTCCAGCACTTCGAACTGTTCCCGCACCTGACCATCACCGAAAACCTGACCATCGCGCAGATCAAGGTGCTGGGCCGCAGCAAGGAAGAAGCCACCAGGAAGGGCCTGCAACTGCTCGAGCGTGTCGGTCTCTCGGCCCATGCCCACAAGCATCCTGGCCAACTGTCCGGTGGTCAGCAACAGCGTGTGGCGATTGCCCGTGCGCTGGCGATGGACCCGATCGTCATGCTGTTCGACGAACCGACCTCGGCGCTGGACCCGGAAATGGTCAACGAAGTGCTGGACGTGATGGTGCAACTGGCCCACGAAGGCATGACCATGATGTGCGTGACCCACGAAATGGGCTTCGCCCGTAAAGTGGCCGATCGGGTGATCTTCATGGACGCCGGCAAGATCATCGAAGACTGCCCGAAAGAGGAATTCTTCGGCGACATCAACGCCCGTGCGGAGCGCACACAGCACTTCCTCAACAAGATTCTGCAGCACTAAAGGCTGTACGCCCCTCCCCTGTAGGAGCGAGCTTGCTCGCGATGTACTCAAAGACACCGCGTACATCCAGGATGAACGCGTCATCGTTGACGACCATCGCGAGCATGCTCGCTCCTACAGAGAGGCGGGCAGCGCTGGTTGACCCAAGGCATCTGTGATGAAATGCGACCCCAATCTTTATCGCGCAGCGTCGCCATCACTTGCCGTGAAACCCCGTCTGGTTCGTCATTTGTTTCTGCCGCCGCTGATCATCGCAATGATGATCGGCCTGGGCTATATCGGCTTCTGGATCAGTGAGCACTACGGCATTCGCAGCCTTGGCGAGAACGGCCAGCGTCAGCTGGAACTGCACGCCCGTGCCGTCGAAAGCGAAATCAGCAAATACACCTACCTGCCCAGCCTGCTGGAGCTCGAAACCAGCGTTTCGCAGTTGCTGGCCGACCCGACCCCGGAACACCGGCAAACAGTCAACGCTTACCTCGAAGGCCTGAACCGGCGCAGCCGCAGTCGGGCCATCTACGTGATGGACACCACCGGCCGCGTCATGGCCACCAGCAACTGGCGCGACGTCGACAGTTACCTGGGTGAAGACCTGTCCTTCCGCGCCTATTTCCAGAACGCCGTGCGCGGTCAGCCGGGGCGCTTCTATGGTATCGGCAGTACCAACGGCGAGCCCGGTTACTACCTGGCCCATGGCCTGGAAGAACACGGCAAGATCATTGGCGTCGCGGTGGTCAAAGTCCGCCTGGAAGCCATGGAAGAACGCTGGCAGCGGGCGCGCCTGGAAGCCTTCGTCAGCGACGAGAACGGCATCATCATTCTGTCCAGCGATCCGGCCCGGCGCTTGAAGTCGGTGGTGCCGCTGAGCGAAGAAACCAAGGAAAAACTCGCCCGCAGCCTGCAGTACTACTGGTTCCCGCTCAACGAACTGCAGCCGCTGGCCCGGGAAACCCTGTCCGAAGGCGTGGAAAAACTGACCTTCCCGGCCAACAGCGAACTGGTGTCCGACGAAGAAAACATCAGCTACCTGTCGCAAACCCGGCCGCTCAGCGATACGCCGTGGAATTTCACCTTGCTGACGCCGCTGCAGGACTTGCGCCGCGAAGCGATCAACCAGGGGATTCTGGTGGCCGTGGCGTTTGCCCTCCTGGCGTTCCTGTTGATCGCCTGGAACGAGCGGCGCAAGGTGATCGCCACGCGCCTCGCGGCCCGGGAAGCCTTGCAGGAAGCCAACAGTCAGCTGGAGCGTCGGATTACCGAACGCACCACCGACCTGCGCGCCAGCAACGAACGGCTCAAGGGGCAGATCCGCGAACGCCGGCTCGCCGAAGAGACCTTGCGCCGCGCCCAGGATGAACTGGTACAGGCCGGAAAACTCGCGGCCATCGGCCAGATGTCCACCAGCATCGCCCACGAACTGAACCAGCCGCTGGCGGCGCTGCGCACCTTGTCCGGCAATACCGTGCGCTTCCTCGAACGCGGTCAACTAGACGTGGCCAGCACCAACCTCAAGACCATCAACGAACTGATCGACCGCATGGGCCGGATCACTGCCAGCCTGCGCTCGTTCGCCCGGCGCGGGGACGACAAGGGCCAGGCCTGCCTCGGCAAAGCGGTGGACGCGGCCTTGCAATTGCACGGTGGCCGCGTGGAAAACATTCAGCTGCAATTGCATCGCGACTTCACCGATGTGCAGGTGCAAATCGACCAGACCCGCCTGGAGCAGATTCTGGTCAACCTCATCGGCAACGCCCTGGATGCGATGCAAGCACAGCCGTTGCCGGAGTTGTGGCTCGAAGGCGAAGTTTCCGAAGGCAAGTACCGGCTGCGGGTGCGTGACAACGGCCATGGCATCGACGCCGAAGCGCGCAAGCACCTGTTCGAGCCGTTCTTCACCACCAAACCCGGCGAACAGGGCCTGGGCCTTGGCCTGACCCTTTCCGCCAGCCTGGCCGCCGCCACCGGCGGTCACCTGGGTGTCGAGCACCCGTCCAGCGGTGGCACCGCATTCGTCCTCAGTTTACCGTTGGTAAGCCCCACTCCCGCCGAGCCAATATGAACAACGACCTTAGTGTATTGATCGTCGAAGACGACCCCCATGTGCTGCTCGGCTGCCAACAGGCGCTGACCCTGGAAGACATTCCCTGCATTGGCGTGGGCAGCGCCGAAGAAGCCCTGGAGCGGGTCGGCGAAAACTTCGCCGGCATCGTCGTCAGCGACATTCGCCTGCCGGGCATCGATGGCCTGGAACTGTTGACCCGGCTCAAGGCTCGCGACCGGAGCCTGCCGGTGGTGCTGATCACCGGGCACGGCGACATTTCCATGGCCGTCGGCGCGATGCAGAAAGGCGCCTACGACTTCATGGAAAAGCCGTTCTCCCCCGAGCGCCTGGTGGATGTCGCCCGCCGCGCCCTGGAGCAACGCAGCCTGGCGCGAGAGGTGTCGTCGCTGCGTCGGCAACTGGCCGAGCGCGACTCCCTCGAAGGTCGGATCATCGGACGCTCGCCGGCCATGCAGAACTTGCGAGAACTGATCGCCAACGTCGCCGATACCTCGGCCAACGTTCTGATCGAAGGCGAGACCGGTACCGGCAAGGAATTGGTTGCGCGCTGCCTGCATGATTTCAGTCGGCGGCACACCCGGCAGTTCGTCGCCCTGAACTGCGGCGGCCTGCCGGAGAACCTCTTCGAAAGCGAAATCTTCGGCCACGAGGCCAACGCCTTTACCGGCGCGGGTAAACGGCGGATCGGCAAGATCGAACACGCCGATGGCGGCACGCTGTTCCTCGACGAAGTGGAAAGCATGCCCCTGCCCTTGCAGATCAAGCTGCTGCGGGTGTTGCAGGAACGCACCCTCGAACGACTCGGTTCGAACCAGAGCGTGGCGGTGGATTGCCGCGTCATCGCAGCGACCAAATCCGACCTCGTCGAGTCGAGCAAGGCCGGCGAATTCCGCAGTGACCTGTATTACCGACTCAATGTGGTGACCCTGGAACTGCCGCCGCTGCGCGAGCGCCGCGAGGACATCCTGCAACTGTTCGAACACTTTTTGCAGCAGTCGTCCCTGCGCTTCGATCGCATCGCGCCGGAACTGGACAACCAGACCGTGTCGAATCTGATGAGCCACGACTGGCCGGGTAACGTACGTGAACTGCGCAACGTTGCCGAGCGCTTTGCCCTGGGCTTGCCGGCGTTCAAGAAAACCGGTGCCAGCGGTGGCAATCAGGGCCTGGCCTTTGCCGAAGCGGTGGAAGCGTTCGAGCGCAACCTGCTCAGCGATGCCTTGCAACGCAGCGGCGGCAACCTGACCCAGGCCAGCCAGGAACTGGGCATGGCCAAGACCACGCTGTTCGACAAAGTGAAAAAGTACGGCCTGAGCCATTAAGCGAGCCCCGCCGCCCGAAACTGGCGTGGTTAATGGCGGTCACTGCTTTGGTGACAGCATGGCTACGCTTTCACGGCTGAATGCCTTCCCCTGTGGGAGCGGGCTTGCTCGCGAAGAGGGAGTATCAGTTAGCATTTGAGTTGACTGACACACCGCTTTCGCGAGCAAGTCGGATCGCCGCACCGCCGCTCCCACATTGGATTGGGGGGTTAGAGGAGGTTGCGGTCGGCCACCGGTTCGATCTGCGCCCAGTGCGAAGTGTCTTCACGATGCGCCCGCAAGTACGGCAACACCGCCGCCAGCAGCGGTGCCTTGAACGCCTCCTGAAAGCGATGGGCCAGCCCCGGAATCAGGATCAACTGACTGCCACGCAAATGCGCCGCCAGGTGCACGCCGTGCATCACCGGCAAAAGCGGATCGGCCGTACCGTGCACCACCAGCGCCGGAACCCGCAGCTGGTTGAGCAGCGCCACCCGGCTTGGTTCGGCGAGTATGGCCATGATCTGGCGTTTCACGCCTTCGGGATTGAACGCCCGGTCATAAGACAGCGCCGCCTGATGCAGCAGCGCCTGACGATCATCGGTCACCATCGGGCTACCCAACGCCTCCAGCAGGTCGGCCTGTTGTTCCAGCGCCACTTCGCGATTCGGTGCGCCACGACGGGCAAGCAGTTGCACCAGCGCTGCACTGGGTGCCGGCAAGCCTTCGGCGCCTGAGGAGGTCATGATCAGGGTCAGGCTCTCGACCCGTTGCGGCGCCATGGCCGCCATGCGCTGGGCGATCATTCCCCCCATGCTCGCACCGAGCACATGGAACTGCTCGATGTGCAAGGCATCCATCAACCCCAGGCCATCGTCGGCCATGTCGGTCAGCGAGTACGGTGCCGACACCGGCAAGCCGAGCTTGTAGCGCAGCACTTCGAACGTCAGGTTGGCCTCGCCCGGTGGCTGTCGCCAGCTCGAAAGGCCGACATCGCGATTGTCATAGCGAATCACCCGAAAACCTTGTTGGCACAGGGCAACCACCACTTCGTCGGGCCAGTGGATCAATTGCCCGCCCAGCCCCATCACCAACAGCAAAGCCGGGTCCGACGCACGGCCGATGCTCTGGTACGCCAGGCTTACCTGGGCCAGATCCACCCGTTCGGTCGGAACATTGACGTCACAACGCGAGGCCGCCAGAGACGGCAGGCCGAACACCAGCGCGGCCAAAAATACGATTCGTGAAAAAAATGCAGCACCCATGGAAAAACACCAAAACGCAGAACCCCAGTAGAGCGCGAGTCTGATGAAGTTTGTTCAAGCGCGCTGCCACAGTTCCGTGACAGTTTGATGAAGGGTGCCGAGCGGTCGTCGAGAAGCAAAAGCGCACTGCACGATAACTATGTACCGCCAGTCCCTGATACGACGAACCTTTAATGG
Source organism: Pseudomonas sp. Pseusp16 (assembly GCF_047324915.1). Classification (NCBI taxonomy): domain Bacteria; kingdom Pseudomonadati; phylum Pseudomonadota; class Gammaproteobacteria; order Pseudomonadales; family Pseudomonadaceae; genus Pseudomonas; species Pseudomonas sp. Pseusp16. The sequence continues at coordinate 3,922,085 of NZ_CP168522.1, forward strand.
GGGCAACGCCGGCACACGCCCGGCCCTTTGGAGAACTATCGTCATGGTCGACGAACCCACCCCCCTACCGGCCGAATTCGGTCTCACGCGCACTTTGCCGTCCAGCCTGGATGAAAGCCTGATACTGAGCGCTTCGGCGCGCTGCAATGAGTACCGCGATCAATGGCTCGAGCTCATGGCGCAGAGCCCGCAGTCGATACTCGAGGGTCATTGGTGGAGCACCCGCGCTCGCGGTACCGACGTTTCACGCAGAGCCCTGGCGATGAGGCTGTATCACCAGCATTTCGAGGCATCGAGCCAACTGGCATTCGCCCAGGGCAGCCTGACTGTCGAGCAGATCAAGTCCGTGCACACGCTGATTGATCCCGCCAAACCGGCAACGACGCCTGAGGTCCCGGCGATCCAGGTCGAACGATTGACGCTGAAGACCGCCGATGACACACGCATCGAACTTGCCGGGGCCCTGGTCATCACCCGGGATACCGGTCAAGTGGTCGCGCAAATGTTATATCTGCCTTCCCGGCCAGTGGCCTGGGTGAACTTCCAGAACCGCAATGAAATGCAACGCTGGCTGATCGAGCATCAGCAACAACTGATTGACTCGTCCGGACCGGGCGTCGCCAGCATCGATTACACCGTGCTGGCAAATGCCCCGCTGACCGGTAGTGTCGACTTCCTGTTGACGCATTTGTCCACAGCACAGGTCAGTCAGTCGCAGCGCCAGGCAGTTTTTGCCCAGCCCACTGACCTGTCGCCAACGGACCCGAACGAGGTTGATGACCAGTCCCTGTTCGGCCTGTTGAACCCCGACATTCCCCTGAATGGGCGACGTAGCGCCCTGACGCAGCAGCACGCGGCACTGGAAAGCCTGTTCGACACGTCCAATGCTTTCCTCCTGTCCGTGCTGAAACAGCAACTTGATGCACTGACGGCCGCCGAACAGGCCAGCGCCACTGCTGCGTCAACGCTACTCGACACCCGCAACCCGCTCAATCTGCTGGAACTGCGCAACCTGCCAAACCCTCACTACACCGCTCTTTACCAGGCACGTCTCGCCGGCCTGCGTGCCGAGGCCGATGTTCAACTGAGCCTGAACCAGATCAGCGCCGAAGAACATCAATGGCTCAAAACCGTCCTGGACGCGCCGGATAAAACGGATCAACAAGCTGACGTGGCGGTGGCCCGCGTTACGCTGGTAGCGGCCGATGTCGAGGGCGCCAGCACGCCGGTCCCCCAGGAACTGGATGGCGTATTGCTTTTCACTCATCCGTCCGCGTTGCTGACCGACGCGCCCCATAGCCTTTTACTCTACTGGCCTGGCTACTTTGGAGGACTGCAACGCTTTGACTCTAGACAGGCCCTGGAAAGGACAGTGTTCAAACTGACGGCCAGCGAAAACACTTTGGTGCTACGCCTGTCGGTGCTGTCCCGTGATCCGATTGAATACTCATTGCAAAACCAGCTCTATGCCTGCCAACAACAGGCAGTCCGAATCATTGCCGACAATCCCGCGCCGCAACGTGCCGATCAGCGCAGCCAAGCCCTGGAAAAACTGCGCGAGCAAGCCCTGGCCAGCCTCACGGTACCCATCCCGGCCGCTCGGGAACTGGCCTACGCGCAGTTGCTCGAGCAACACCAGAGCGGCGTATTGGCGGGCAATTTGCCACAATGGCTTGGCACGCTGCCCGAGGCTCAGCGCTCGCGACTCAAAGGGTTGTTCACTGCCTACATCAAGGCGATGAAGCGCTCCCATGAACTGCTCGAACGCGATCTGCCGCCAAGGGAAGCCTTCGCTGAAAAGGCCATCGACATCAAGCTGAGCCTGGAGTTTGGCCTCACAGAAAAGGTCGAGGTGCTGCTCGACCTGCCCGACTCTACCTACTGGCAAAAAGTCGTCATGGAGGGTGCCGCGCCAGGTACGCCTCAGCAAAACATGCTGTTTGCCAGCCAGCAACGCAGCAAGTTGTCACTCGCCGAGCTGGCACTCAGCAATATCGATGAAGCCATGTGGCTGCGCCTGACGTTCATGCGAGTCGAGATGAGCGGGGCCGATGAGGCACAACGTCAGAAGTTGCAAATCGGCATCACCCAAATGTGGTTGCGCGCGCTGGTTACCGAACTTGACCTGGCCGGACACTATGAAACGCTGATCCGCGAGACCTTCCTCGGCAGCGTGGCTGCGTCGACCTTCAGCAATGAATATCGTCGCGAATGCCTGAGCGAGCCGTGGCGCCTGATGCTCAAACTGCAAGGCGAGTTCGCTTTGCTGCAACGACAGATCACCACCGACGGGCACCGGTTGCTGGAGATCGCCATCGAGGCCAATAGCCGTGAAGCCTATGCGGCCAACGGCAAACACATCGTGCTATTGCCAGCGCACCTGACGGTGGGCGGTGAGGACACCCCGCATCAGGGGCCGAGCCCCCTGGCCGGCGTCACCTTCATCGTGGAACAGATCAGCGGCCTGACCCTGCTTTACCTGCCCGACAGCCCTGACGGTGTCTTTCTACGTCAGTACGACACCCTTGAAGAAGCGCGCAAAGCCCTGTTCAACCTGTGCCTGCAGACACGAATGGTCAACTACCTGGCCGGCCGCGCAATCAATGGCAATTTTGAACACCACGTCAGCCGGATCAACCAGGCGTTGTTGAAAAACTTCGATGCCATGATCGGCACGGGCATGGCCTGGCCGGCCACCACCTCACTGGCGGTCCACCTGGTCAATGTCCACATGGGCCGTTTGCTCGAAGCGCACCGGACGACATCGCGCTCCAACGATGCCTTGTACTTTGAGCGTGCCGCATTGAAGTGCGGCGCTCTGTACAACTACCTGAAAATGGCCTTGGGCATGGTGCCTTTCGTGGGCACGGCCATCGCATTGTATGACGCCTGGAGCAGCGCAAATCTGGCGGTTGGCGCTTTCCTTCGTGGCGATGTCGGTCATGGTCTGGCCGAAGTGGAATCGGTGCTTATGTCATTGATCGACGCCGCGATGGACATCCTTCCCGGTGCCAGTGCCGGTTCCAGCCCGGCGACGGCGGCTCGTTCGCTGACGCGAGTACGACAGCTCGGAAAAACGGGCAATGCCGCCAGGGCGCTACGTCCCTTGAGGGCCATCCGTCATGCCAGGCAAGTTGTCGAGCGATTCGCGGGTTACGAGTACGAAAACCTGATCAGTCTTGCCGGCCTGCAGCCAGGGACTCACGGGATCTATCGCAATGTCTATCGGCATGCAGACGGCGACTTCATCGTTCGACAGGGTCGCATTTTCCAGATCGAGTGGAGCAACGACTCACGGAACTGGCGCTTGACCGGCACTCGAATGAAAACCTACAAGCAGCCGATAGCGGTTGATGAAGCGGGTGACTGGGATACTTACTTCCATGTCCACGGCAAGACATTCGAAGGTGGGGGGCTCGGTGGCGGTGCCGTCCTGGGTCACCTGGCCGACGGACTCGATCCACTCTGGCCAGCGGCGATTCGCGAACGGTTGCCACGCTGGTGGGCCGATCAGCGTTTTCGTCGGCAACACGCATTGACTGAGGCTGCCGACAACCTGGCACCGCAACTCGATGCCCAAGTGTCACGGACCAATACCGTGCTGCAAAATTACAACGGCAGCACCCTCGAGAATCGTGCGGCCCTCAGACAGGCCGCCGAAACGTCCTGCATCACCGACATTGAAATGGCCTCCAGGCATTACCGGACACTGGTTGATCTATTGCCTCTGACCCAAGGCAATAAAAGGCGTGCCCTCGTGGAGATGCAGAGCAATGACGCGCTGATTCTGGCTGACCGACACCAGCAGCGCCTGTACTTTGCCAATCATCGCGCGGTCAACTTGCTGGATCTGAGCGACGCCCTCATCCTCCGCCTGGACCGGATGCCACACGATGACCTCGCCGCGCGCCTGCGCGTTCTCGAGCACATCAGAAAGGTGCGCGTGGACTTCGTCCGCGAACTGGATGCCATCGATGTCATCCATCGCGATTTCAATCTGTGGTACGAGCGCATGACCGTCGCCGCACACAAGAGACAATTGACGCCCACCGTCAGAATGCTCGCAGGACGCCTGAGCGAGGCCAACAAGCTTTACCTGAAAACCGGGCACCTCCTGGAAGTGATCAAGCGTTTCGATACGGCCAGTGATGTCTCGTGGCTCTATCTGCAACAGCAGTCCCGGAACCTGCGGGCCAGGGTGGATCGTGCGCTGTTCACTCAATACAGCCTGTCCGAAGTCTCCGCGACCAAGGCGCAACGTACTCAAATACTGCGCGACTGCCTCGAGGCGTACGGTCAGTTTCGCCGCGACATGAAAATCTGGACCGCCAGTTATCCACAGCACTTTCACCTGGAATGGGTCGCTCCCTTGATGGAGGGCATCGAAAGGATGGCCGAGCGGGCGCGCAAGGGCATTCAGGAACCGACACTGGCCTCCGCTCCGGGGCATGGCAACAAGAAAATCTTCATTACCGATGACGATCAGCTACTGATCGGCGTCGAGCACTGGGAACCGACCACTCAAACGCGGCGATACACCCTGACCGGCCAAGGCGCAACCAACGAAGTCTGGGAGCAGGATATCCATGGCAAATTCCGCCTGGCCAATCCTGTGGAGCAACTAGCTCAAAACATTCAAAGGGACCTGGATTCATTGCTGACCGATGCCCGCCGTCGACTCGATGCGGTGGACACCTACAAGGCCAAGGTCCAGAGCTACGCAACTCAGGACATGTCGCCGGTCGACCTTGAACACATGCTGATCAGCGAAGCCGCGGAGTTGAGGCTTCGAGCCCAGGCCATCGAACAGCTCTCGCCGTCTGCGCCGATGGTCGTGCAATTGCGCAACCGTGCAGATGAATTGACGCGGGCCGCACGCACCCTGCGTATCGATCAAACCCTTAAAAGCGCCACGCCTACCGAGGGCTATCTGGACTATCTGCTGGAGCAGAAGGTGGTGGATATCCGCAAGGAAGGCGGCCTGCGGGACCTGGGCAAACGCGCGGATGGCCGCCGGGATTTCCTGCAGGAGTACGAGGTACGCGACCTGACCGGTGAATCGGCGCGAACGCTATGGTATGCGCACTTTCACTACACTTCGGCGACGTCGCAATTCAGCGACTTCGTCAAAGGCCACCTGAAATTGCCCGCACAGCGCAACCTCGGTTTGAAATGGCAGGAGGCGACGGCCAGCAGCGGTGCCGCGGTCGAGTCGATCTGGCGCGGCGACATCGGTAAACCGCTAGGCAACAAGCACTTTTCCGCACTGTGAAGCAATAACGGCGGAGCACGCAATGTGCTCCGCCGTGCTTATGGTCGACAGCGGCATCAACATGAGACAAACTCAACCTTTTCGGTTTATCGACAAGTTTTCCTCATGGAGCCCCCGGTGCTTGAAATCCGTCACCTGAAGACCCTGCACGCCTTGCGCGAAGCCGACAGCCTGGTGGATGCGGCCGACCGCCTGCACCTGACGCAGTCGGCCCTGTCCCACCAGTTCAAGGAGCTGGAAGAGCGCATGGGCATGCCGTTATTCGTGCGCAAGACCAAACCGGTGCGTTTCACCAGCGCCGGTTTGCGTCTGCTGCAACTGGCTGACGCCACCCTGCCGCTGCTGCGTGCCGCCGAGCGCGACATCAGTCGTCTGGCCGGTGGCACCGCCGGGCGCCTGCATATGGCCATCGAATGCCACAGTTGCTTCCAGTGGCTGATGCCGACCATCGACCAGTTCCGTGATGCCTGGCCGGAAGTCGAACTGGACCTGGCCTCGGGTTTCTCCTTCGCCCCGTTGCCGGCGCTGGCCCGTGGCGACCTGGACCTGGTGGTGACTTCCGACCCGGTGGACCTGGCCGGGATCACCTATGTACCGCTGTTCACCTATGAAGCGATGCTGGCGGTGGCCAACCAGCACCGCCTGGCCGGCAAGGCCTATATCGTCCCCGAAGACCTGCTCCCGGAAACCCTGATCACCTACCCGGTTGAACGGGACCGGCTGGACATCTTCACCCGCTTCCTCGAACCCGCCGACATCGAACCGGCCCAGGTGCGCACCTCGGAACTGACGGTGATGATGATGCAGCTGGTAGCCAGCGGTCGTGGTGTATGTGGCATGCCCCATTGGGCGCTGCACGAGTACAGCTCCCGGGGTTATGTGAAGGCCAAGCGATTGGGCGAAAAGGGCTTGTTTGCGACGCTGTATGCGGCGATCCGCGCCGACATGCTGGATGCACCGTATATGCGCGACTTTTTGCTGACGGCCAAGGACACGTCGTTTTCGACGCTGGATGGGGTTAGCGCCGTTCGCTAGAACAACACATCCATCTGTAGGAGTGAGCTTGCTCGCGATAAACCTGAGAGCAACACGGGGTGTCAGGCTTCCAGCGTTATCTTTGATGACCATCGCGAGCGAGCTCGCTCCTACAGGGGATCCATGTGATGGTTAGATCTCGCGCCACATGTGGATCTTGTCGAAGTAATCCTCGCCCACCCGCACAGCCATCGGCTCCAGGCCAAACTGGATGAAGCCGCAGCGCTGGTACAGGTTGAACGCGGCATCGTTGCCGGCGGTGACGGTCAATTTGATCAATCGCAGTTCCTGATGGGACCGCGCTTCGGCCAGAACAGCCTGCACCAAATGAAAACCGAGTCCACGCTGGCGAACGTTGGCGGACACGTACATGCCGAACAACGTCGCCTTGTGCCGGACCTTTTCCCGAGGTTCGAACGCCAGCCCGACAATGCCCGCCAACTTGCCCTCCTCGAACGCACCGAACACCACATCGAGCTTGCCGGTCAGGCGCGACTCCCACCAGCCCAGTGGCATCGCCGCCCGCTCGCGCACACTCGAGGTGAAGGCTTGCGGGTGCAGGTCATAGGCTTCGAGCATCAGTGCCCGATAGTCCAGGGCATGGCTGGCATCCAGTCGCTCGATCCACATGCTCAGGCCATCCGTTTTTGCTCAAGCATCAGCCGCACCGCCAGCCCCGACAATACGAAGCCCATGAAATAGCGTTGCATCGCCAGCCAGGTCGGATTGTTGACGAACCATGAGGCAATGCCCGCGGCAAACATGGCGATCATCAGGTTGACGCAAAAACTGACGCTGATCTGGGTCAGGCCGAGGATGATGCTCTGGCTGAACACCGAGCCGTGCTCCGGCGTGATGAACTGCGGAAACACCGACAGATAGAACACTGCGATCTTCGGGTTCAGGGCACTGGTCAGAAAACCCATGGTGATCAGTTTGCGTGACGAGTCCGGGGGCAACTGCTGTGCCTCGAACGGCGAGCGCGCACCGGGTTTGACCGCCTGCCAGGCCAGCCACAACAGGTACAGCGCACCGGCCCACTTCAACACCTCATAGGCCATCGGCACCGCCAAAAACACTGCCGTCAAACCGGCGGCCGCAGCAAACAGGTGCACGAAGAATCCGGCGGCCACCCCCAGCAACGAAATCACCCCGGCCTTGCGTCCCTGGCAGATCGAGCGAGAAATCAGGTAGATCATGTTCGGCCCCGGCGTCAGCACCATCAGCAACGCGGCAGCAGCAAAAATCAGCAAGTCTTGAAGCGGGATCATGGGCGAAGTCCTTTGCGTAATGATCAGGCGATCGCGGTCAGCGATGCTCGATAAAACGGCAAGATCAGGTCCCGTGTCAATGGCGCCAGGCTGACACCGCCATCGGTGGCCGGGTCGATCCAGAGCACTTCTTCGATCTCCGCCGCCGGAGTGACGTCGCAATGAATATTCAGCTGAAAGAGCTCGGCGTGTACGACAAACCCCGGTTCGTTGGCGGCCGGAGCCGAGAAGTGACCGAGGTAAACAGCCTGCGCCGGGTCGATGTCCAGCCCAAGTTCTTCTTCCAGCTCCCGGGCCAAGGCGTGAACCGGCAGTTCATGGGGCTCGATCTTGCCGCCCGGTTGCATGAAGGCCGTGGTGCCGCGCTTGCGCACCAGCAAGGTGCGGCCATCAGGGCCGATCAACAGGGCGGCGGCGATGTGGATAAGTCCAGCGGGCTGGGCAGAAAACGTCGTCATGAACAAAGGCCTTCAACTCAAAAGCGCCAAGGATCACATGTCCGCCCTGTAGGAGCGAGCTTGCTCGCGATGGTCGTGAACGAAAACGCGTAAAACCAGATGCCCATCGGTGCTCTCAGGTTTTTCGCGAGCAAGCTCGCTCCTACAGTTTCCTCTATGCAGCTTCCTGGAAATCCATTTCCGGCGGCTGGCGACGGAAACCACCGGTCAACACCGCCAGGTACATCACGCCAATCGCCAGCCAGCTCAGGCCCAGGTAAACCGCCAAATGATCGAGGCTGACCATCAGCCACAAATCCGCCGCCAGGCCGATGAACGGGAACAGCAGGAACAGTACGAACTCGCGCAGGCCTTTTTTCTCGCCACCGATCCAGTAATGGAAGATCACCGACAGGTTCACCAGGCTGAATGCCAGGAACGCGCCGAAGTTGATGAAAGAGGTCGAGGTGGTCACGTCCAGTTTCAGCGCCAGCAAGGCCACGACCGCGCACAGCAGGATGCTGTTGATCGGCGTGCCGAAACGTTCGTGCAAGGTTCCGAAGAACGATTTCGGCAGCACACCGTCACGGCCCATGGCGTATAGCAGGCGCGAGCCGCTGGCCTGCGCCGACAGCCCCGACGCGAACTGGCCGACGATCAGGCCGATCAGGAAGATCGAGACGAACAGGTCGCCACCGACGTTGCGGGCAATTTCATAGGCCGCCGAGTCGACGTTATCGAACTGGAAGGACGGATGAGCGATCTGCACGAAATACGACACGCCGACGAAAATCAGGCCACCGATCAGTGTGATCAGCATGATCGCCCGGGGAATGGTGCGGCGTGGATCGCGGGTTTCTTCGGTCAGGGTGCTGACCGCGTCGAAACCGAGGAACGAATAACAGGCAATGGCCGCGCCGCTCATGATCAAGGGCATCTGCATATCGCCGTTGAAGAACGGTTTGATCGACCACAACGGCGTGCTGGCGTCACCGCCGACGTAGTGCACGCACAGCGCGACAAAGGCGATCAGCACCAGGAACTGCACCAGCATCAGCAAGGCATTGATGCCGTTGGCCAGTTTCAGGCCGATGATGTTGATCGCGCTGGTGATGCCGATGAACGCCAACACCCAGATCCACTGCGGCACCGCCGGGAAGGCGGAGTTGAGGTAGGCCGCGCCGATCAGCCAGATCGCCATGGGCAAAAACAGGTAGTCGAGCAGCACCGCCCAACCGGCGATGAAGCCGAGCTTGGGGCTGATGGCCTTGCGCACATAGCTGTAGGCCGAGCCGGCCACCGGGAACGCCGAGGCCATGCGGCCGTAACTCATGGCGGTGAAGAACATGGCCACCAACGCCGCCAGGTAAGCGGCCGGCACCATGCCGGCGGTGGATTGAGCGAGGATGCCAAAGGTGCCGAGCACAATGATCGGCGTCATGTAGGCGATGCCAAACAGCACCACCGACCCCAGTGACAGGGTGCGTTGCAAACGAGCCATGAGCGACTACTCCGGATTTTATTGGATTTATGGCAGAGCCGAGTTCGGCGCAGGATATTCGGGTGTTGCGTTATTGTTCTTGGGTCAAGGGTCGAGCATGCGTGTTGTTTGTGCCGGCCTCTTCGCGAGCAAGCCCGCTCCCACAGGGGATCTCGGGCGTTCACAAGACCAATGTGGGAGCGGGCTTGCTCGCGAAGGCGTCAGCCCGGTCAACACAAAATCCGGATCAACGCACAGGAATCAGCAGCTCGCGCAACCCACAAGCATGCTCAACCCTCTCCCCCGGCAACTTCAGCCGCTGGTCATCCAGGTAGCGATAATCCTGGCGCGCCGCCGTCAACAGGTTCAGGTCCAGCTCGACCGCGAACTGCCCTTCCTCGCGTCCGGCTTCAAACAACAAAGTGCCCAACGGATCGACCAGCGCACTGCCACCGGCAAAGAGCAAGCCACCATCACCCTCTTCCACCCGGTTGACCATCAGCGCAAACGCCTGGTTTTCCTGGGCGCGGGCCATGATCGCGGTGCGGTGGGTGGGGCCGTAGGGGTCCATGTTGCCGTTGGTGACGATCAGCAACTCGGCGCCGAGTTGCGCCAAGGCACGGGCGCTTTCCGGGAACTCGATGTCGTAGCAAATCAGCAGGCCCACGCGCACACCGTTCCACAGGCAGGTGGCGTAGCGATCACCCGCCTCATAGACGCCGCGATCCGAGGCCCACAGGTGAGTCTTGCGGTATTTCAGGGAGATGCCTTCGGGGGTGATCAGCAGCGTGGTGTTGTAGAAACGGCCGTTGTCGTTTTCGGCCATGCCGATGGCCACGGCGATATTGTGCTGGCGAGCGGCGGCGATCACTGCACTGACGGAGGGTCCGTCCAGCGGCTCGGCCACCTCGGCCACGGACTCGGCCGAAGGGAAGCCCATCAAGTGGCCCTCAGGGAACATGATCAGCTGCGTGTCGGCGCCGCATGCGGCAATGGCCGCCAGGGTGCGTTCGAGGTTGTAAGCCGTGTCGTTGTCACGACCTGCCAATTGGGCGAGTTCGACCTTCATGGATATTCCTTGTCATGGGCCGGGCGGCAGAAAGATTGCCCGGTCGGTGTCTGTGCGCCAGTATGCGCAGCAAGCAACCGGGCGGGGAATCACGCCGCTGGGGTAACACGATAGGGGTAGATGCATGACACTCTCGTTGGACGACATCGCCTGGCACCGTTCGGTGGGGCAACTGATCGACGCCCTGGACAAGCCCAATTTCTGGACCCAGCTTGTGCGTTTGCTGGATCAATACGTGACTTTCGACAGTTGGGTGGCCCTGCTTTTCAGCGCCGACCAGCGTCCGCAGGTGTTCGCCGAGTGCCCGGGCGAAGATGGCAGCCCCGACCAGTTGTTCCAGGATTACCTGCGCGGCCTGTACCTGCTCGACCCGTTCTACATCGCCTGCCGCGAGCAATCGCGCACCGGGCTGTATCGTCTGTCGGAAGTGGCCCCGGAGCATTTCGAGCTGACCGAGTATTACCAGCGCTACTTTCGTCTGAATGTGGTGGCCGACGAAATCCAGTTCAATTGCCAGCTCGAAGGCGACCGCACGCTGTGCCTGTCACTGGGCAGCACGCAGCGCTTCAGCAGCCAGCAGATCGCCTTGCTGTCGCTGATCCAGCCGTGGGTACTCGGGTTGTTACGCCAGCGTCTACCTTATGAAATCAATGAAGTCGTGGCCCTGGCCCCCGCGCCGCCGCAAGCCGACTGGCGGGTGCAACTGGAAGCGTCGGTGCAGCAACTCAAAGGCGCGCAGTTGACGGCCCGGGAGCTGGATGTCGGGCGTTTGATGCTCAGCGGTTGCTCCAGTAAAGAAATCGCTCGTAAGCTGGAAATCTCCGTCGAAACCGTGAAAGTCCATAAGAAACACATGTACAGCAAGCTGGGAATCAAATCCCAGTCCGAGCTGTTTTCGATTTTTCTCCAGGCACAAAATGCCTGACTAGCCTGTGGAACGCCCTGCTTTTCTGTGGGAGCGGGCTTGCTCGCGAAGGCGGTATTTCATACAGCATTTATGTTGGCTGACACACCGCTTTCGCGAGCAAGCCCGCTCCCACATTGATCTGTGCATAGCCAAATTCATTGAGTCCGAACCCAAGGAAACCGTATGAGCCTGTCACTCCTGAGCCGCTACGCCTTCTTTGCCGTCTGCGTGATCTTCACCCTCGCCAGCCTGCCCTTCCTTGAATACGACTGGCTCTGGCCGATTACTGCTGTCACCGCCGTCCTCAGTCTGATCGGCCTGTTCGATCTTCTGCAAAGTCCGCATGCTGTGCGGCGTAATTACCCGATCCTCGGCAATATCCGTTATCTGGTCGAAGGCATCCGCCCGGAAATCCGCCAGTACCTGCTCGAATCCGACAGCGACGCCCTGCCCTTCTCCCGGGCCCAGCGTTCGCTGGTCTATTCCCGGGCCAAGAACGAAACCGCCGACAAACCGTTCGGCACGCTGATTGACGTGTATCAGTCGGGTTTCGAATTCATCGGCCATTCCATGCGCCCGGCGCCGTTGAGTGACCCGAGCAGTTTCCGCGTCACCGTCGGCGGTCCGCAGTGCACCCAGCCGTATTCGGCGTCGGTGTTCAACATCTCGGCCATGAGCTTCGGCTCCCTCAGCGCCAATGCGATCCGCGCGTTGAACCAGGGCGCCAAGCTCGGCAACTTCGCCCATGACACCGGCGAAGGCAGCATCAGCCCCTATCACCGCGAGCACGGCGGCGACCTGACCTGGGAACTGGGCAGCGGCTATTTCGGCTGCCGCACCAGCGACGGTCGCTTCGACCCGGAGCGCTTCGCGGCGCAAGCCCGGACGCCGCAAGTGCGGATGATCGAAATCAAGATGAGCCAGGGCGCCAAACCCGGCCATGGCGGCATCCTGCCCAAGCACAAGGTCACCCGGGAAATCGCCGAAACCCGCGGCATCCTGATGGGCGAGGACTGCGTGTCACCGTCGCGCCACACGGCGTTTTCCACGCCGATCGAAATGATGCATTTCATCGCCCAACTGCGTGAGTTGTCCGGTGGCAAACCGGTGGGCTTCAAGTTCTGTCTCGGCCATCCGTGGGAGTTCATGGGCATCGCCAAGGCCATGCTGGAGACGGGCATCCTGCCGGACTTCATCGTCGTCGATGGCAAGGAAGGCGGCACTGGCGCAGCGCCTGTGGAGTTCACCGACCACATCGGCGTGCCGATGCGCGAGGGCCTGCTATTCGTCCACAACACCCTGGTGGGCCTGAACCTGCGGGACAAGATCAAACTCGGCGCCAGCGGCAAGATCGTCAGCGCCTTCGACATCGCCAGCGTGTTGGCCATCGGCGCCGACTGGGCCAACTCGGCGCGCGGCTTCATGTTCGCCATCGGCTGCATCCAGTCGCAGAGCTGCCATACCAATAAATGCCCGACCGGCGTCGCCACTCAGGACACCCTGCGCCAGCGTGCGCTGGTGGTACCGGACAAAGCCCAGCGCGTATTCAATTTCCACCGCAACACCCTCAAGGCCCTGGCGGAAATGCTTGCCGCGGCCGGCCTCGAACATCCGTCGCAACTGTCGGCCAAGCACCTGGTACGGCGCATGTCGGCGACCGAGATCAAGCTGTTCTCGCAGTTGCACGTGTTCCTCAAGCCCGGCGAGTTGCTGACCGGTGAAGTGAACGGTGAGTTCTACTCACGGATGTGGCAGATGGCCCGGGCCGACAGTTTCGAGCCCCATGAAATAGCGGCAGCATGACCTCGCCGTCCCGGTCAGAATCGCGCATCACCAGCGCAGCGTTTTGGTCGGGGTCGGCTCCTTCATCACGATAAAACCGTAATCGCCGATCAGGTATATCCGGTAGAACTGGCTTTCGACCAACGCCGGATAACCCTGATAGCCGACCCGCGTCGCATTGCGCCGCTCCTGTTCCGCCACCACGTTGGTGATGCCGGCTTTCGGCAGATTCTCGGCCAGCATGTAAAAGTCGGTATTGAGCAGGTAATGCAGCACCGGCATCTGCTTGAACGAGCCGGCTGCCGCCGTTAACCAGTAGTCGGAGTAAGTCACCGACAGGTAAATACGTTTTGCCTCGCGCAGCGCCTGACGACTGGCGATGTCGTACTCAAGGCTGGTCAACGCCATGGACGCGAAGGTTTTCTGCATTGTCAGCACCCGGCCATAGGCGAACGACAACGACAGCATCGCCAGCAGCGGAATGATCAACAACAGTGGCAATCGCTCATGGATCGACGCCAGCGCCAGATGACTCAAATAGAGCAACATCACCAATAGCACAGCGAAGCCCATCAAGGTACGGGCGCCTTCGTTGAAGTCGCGGAAAAACAACGTCACACCGGACACCAGCAGTGTCACCACCGGTAATGTCAGCAAACACACCAGGCTGATCAACAGTTTCTTCGGTCCGCTGTCCTGGCGCGCAGCTACGTTCAGCCCCAACCGCACCGCCCCGGCTAGCGCAAACAATGACAACCCGCCGAACACCCAAAGCCATCCGCCATGGAACAGCAGCACGACTTTTTCCAGGACCCGGGCAATGTTGATCTGGATCTGCATCAAGGGATGGGCCGTCCAATTGAGCAGTGATGTGCGATTGGAGCCCATGAACGGATAAGCACTGATGCTGTAGATCAATCCACCGAGCAAGAGCTGGGCGGTTTTCCAGCCCAGCAGGTCGCGCCAGGGCACCGGGGTTGTTTGATCGTTGGCGGCCCTGAGCAATTCCAGGCAACACAGGCCCAGGAACACATTCAGGCTGACTTGATACAGTCCCAGCGCCAAGGCAATCAGGAACGACGGCACCAGCCATTGCACGCCGCGCCAGGGGTGGCGAAAAGTGATCGCGTAGATCACCGCCACCAGGCTCAGGGTCGTGGCGGGACCGTCGTATTGATAAGACAGGTTTTGCAGGAAAAACGGGTTGTACCAGAGCGGCAACAGCACCAGGCAGCAAGCAACGCTGGGTTGGCGGAAATAATGGAACGTCAGGCTGGTCAGCGCCGACGCCATGGCCAGCGTGGCGATCAACAAGGGCAAGGGAAAAATGTTCGGCGCGGCATGGGTGAAGGTCAGCACGTTGTAGAACAGCTGGGTGAACAGTCGCCCCTGCTCGGACCAGGCCATGCCCGCCGACAGCGAGCGCCAGTTGTCATCGATGTAGGGAAAATCGGCGAGGATCAACGGCAGGACATACAAGAAGGTCGCGAACAGAAAAAACCGCCAGACCTGATGCCGGCTGAGCTCGCGAACGAAGAAGTCGCTGAACCGGCCCATGCTAGCGCCCGCCCCGGGCTTTACCGCCGACGATGTCCTTGATCACGTAGCGCGGCCGGTGCTTGGCCTCGATATAGATGCGACCGATGTACTCGCCGAGGATGCCGATGCCGATCAATTGCACGCCGCCGAGAAACAGGATGGCAGTCATCAGCGACGGATAGCCGGGGACGCTGTTGCCGAAGAAAATCTTGTCCAGCACCATGTACACCGCGTACAGCACCGCGAAAATCGAAATACTGCCACCGACATAAGTCCACAAGCGCAGCGGCACGGTGCTGAACGAGGTCACGCCTTCCAGTGCCAGGTTCCACAGCTTCCAGCCATTGAACTTGCTGCTCCCCGCCACGCGCCCGGCCCGCTCGAACTCCACCACCACGGTGTTGAACCCGGCCCACGACAACACGCCTTTCATGAACAACTGGTGCTCGGGCAGGGAACGGATCACGTCGACCACCTTGCGATCCATCAGCCGGAAGTCGCCAACGTTTTCCTCGATGCGGGTGTAGGCGATGCGATTGAGCACGTGGTAGAAAATCGACGCGCTGTGACGCCTGAGGTAGCCGTCGACGTCCCGGTTGCGGCGCTTGGCGAGTACCACATCGGCGCCCTTCTGCCATTGTTCGACCAGTAACGGGACGACACTGATCGGGTCCTGCAGGTCGACATCCATGGGGATCACGGCATCGCCGCTGGCGTGCTCCAGGCCGGCAAACAGTGCCGGTTCCTTACCGAAGTTACGCGAGAAATTGATCAGCATGACCTGATCATCCGCCTGCGCCAGTGCCGTAGCCTGCTCGGCCGTGCGGTCGGAGCTGCCGTCGTTGATGAACACGATTTCGACCTCGGCGCCCCCCAGCAGCAGCTCGCGGCGCACGGCCTGGTAAAACAGGTTGATCGATTGTTCTTCGTTGAACACCGGGACAATGAGCGAGATTTTCATTGATCACGCTCGCGAAACACCACGTATTTGGAATAAAGGAAACCGAACACCAGGCTCAACGCCGAAAACACGACCACGGTGAGCAAACCGTGCAATTGCCAGACATCGCCCAGATGGCCGATCCCCAGGCTCAATGCCCCCATGCCGAGGAGAAACAGCAGATACCCCGCGACCGTGGCACTGGCGGCGAAAGTGAATTGCGCATTCATGTAGAAGGAAAACGACGCCGCCACGCAGAAGGCGGTCAGGTTGCTGATCGCCTGGCTGAGGCCGGCCGCCACGCTCAACAGGAAAAAGATCTGCCAGTGAATCAGGGTGTTGGCGACCCCGATCACCGTGTAACTGGACAGCCCTTTCCACAACAGTCTCATGCGAGGCTCCCGCTTTAAGAACGTTGCACCCATAAGTATTTGAGTCCGTCTGCTGTCAGAAATCGCAGATTGACGGGCCTTTCAGACCAGCGGCTGAGTCTTGGAGCAACACTCGAGACATCCGGTAATATCCCGGTTTTGCAATTGCCCGCGAATCAGTCCACCCTGCGCGCCGCCGGTTGGACCTGCGGCCTTTTGCACCCGCGGCCAATCCCGTTTTCACTCGCTGTTACGAGCCTGCCGTCATGACGTTAGCACGCGATCACCGGATCGACTTTTTTCGTGGTCTGGCACTGATCTTCATCTTTTGGGATCACGTGCCCCACAACCCTTTGGGGCAAATCACCCTGCGTAATTTCGGTTTCAGCGATGCGGCCGAGGTTTTCGTGTTTCTGGCAGGTTTCGCGGCTGTGCTGGCCTACGGCAAAGTCCTGGCCCGAGACGGTTTCCTGATCGCCTGCGTGAAAATCCTGCGCCGCGCGTGGGTGCTCTATGTGGTGCATATCTTCCTTCTGGCGATGCTGATGGGCATTGTGTTTTTCGCCAACAGTCACGTGGAAACACGGGATCTGGTGGAGGAAATGGGCATGCATCATTTCATCAGCAACCCTCAGCAGGCCCTGATCGATGAACTGCTGTTGCGCTTCAAGCCGAACCTGATGGACCCGTTGCCGCTGTACATCGTGCTGTTGGCGGGCTTGCCGCTGGTGCTGCCGATGTTGGTGCGCAAGGCCTGGGTGGCGGTCACGATGTCCCTGGCACTGTATTTGATGGTGCCACTGGCTGGCTGGAACCTGGCGGCCATCAAGGACGGAGTGTGGTATTTCAATCCTGTCGCCTGGCAGTTGCTGTTCGTGCTCGGCGGTGCCGCCGCGATTCACAGCCAGCGCCCGCGACCGCCCGAAACCCGCCCATTGCTGCGCCAGCCGTTGTTTGTGAGTGCGGCGCTGTATGTCGTGGTCGCCGGTGCGTTGACCGTCCTGTGGCGTTGGCCGGACATACACGATGCCGTGGTGCCGGCGAGCCTGCAAAACGCCCTGTACCCCATCAGCAAGACCAACCTGTCCCCCGTGCGCCTGTTGCATTTTCTCGCACTGGCCTACGTCACGGCGAAACTGATACCCGACAGCGGATGGACACAAAACTGGTTCGCTCAGCAAAGTTGCCGCATGGGCCGTTTCTCGCTGGAGATTTTCTGCCTGGGCGTGCTGCTGGCGCCATTGGCGGACATGGTCAACGCCTTGACCGATGACGCCTTCGCCATGCAGGTCTTTACCGCGCTGGTGGGTGCAGGGTTGATGGCGTTGCTGGGGGCATGGCTGGAGTTAAACAAGCGCTTGAATCGATCACTGCAAACTGCGCCCGCCTGATATGTAGGAGCGAGCTCGCGATGGACCCAAGAGCGCCGCGTTCAGCCAGAAAACACGCGTCGTCGTTAACGACCATCGCGAGCAAGCTCGCTCCTACAAAGGGTCGGCGTTTTTTTGTAGGAGCGAGCTCGCTCGCGATGGACCCAAGAGCGCCGCGTTCAGCCAGAAAACACGCGTCATCGTTAACGACCATCGCGAGCAAGCTCGCTCCTACAATGGGTCGGCGTTTTTTTGTAGGAGCGAGCTCGCTCGCGATGGACCCAAGAGCGCCGCGTTCAGCCAGAAAACACGCGTCATCGTTAACGACCATCGCGAGCAAGCTCGCTCCTACAATGGGTCGGCGTTTTTTTGTAGGAGCGAGCTCGCTCGCGATGGACCCAAGAGCGCCGCGTTCAGCCAGAAAACACGCGTCATCGTTAACGACCATCGCGAGCAAGCTCGCTCCTACAATGGGTCGGCGTTTTTTGTAGGAGCGAGCTCGCGATGGACTCAAGAGCGCCGCGTTTAGCCAGAAAACACGCGTTATCGTTATCGACCATCGCGAGCAAGCTCGCTCCTACAAGTTTACGAAGCCGAACGCACCGCGCCTTGCGCAACATTGGTCGGTTGCAGCTTGAACACGTAGAACAGCACCGTCAGCAGCACCAGGAACGCCGGGCCCACATACAGCGCCACGCGGGTGTCCGGGAAGTACGCCATCAGGCCGACCACCAGCACCAGGAATGCCAGCGCCAGGTACGAGCTGACCGGGTACAGCCACATGCGGTACTTCAAGCCCGCTCGCTCGCTGGCGCTCAAGCCTTTGCGGAACTTGAGCTGGGCCAGCAGGATCATCACCCAGGTCCAGATCGCGCCGAAGGTGGCAATCGCCGTTACCCAGACGAAGACCTTCTCCGGCACCAGATAGTTGAGCAATACGCCCAGCAGCAAGGCACCGATCGACAGCAGCAAGGCGCGACGCGGCACACCGTTCGAGGTCTTGGCAAAACCGGCCGGGGCCTGGCCGTTCTGCGCCAGGCTGTAGAGCATGCGCCCGGTGCTGAAGATGCCGCCGTTGCAGGACGACAACGCAGCGGTGATCACCACGAAGTTGATGATGCCCGCGGCAGTCTTGATGCCCAGGCGCTCGAAGGTCATTACGAACGGACTGCCCTGGGTGCCGATTTCATTCCATGGGTAGATCGACAGGATCACGAACAAGGCTCCGACGTAGAACAGCAGAATCCGCCAGAACACCGAGCCGATGGCGTCAGGGATGGTCTTCTGCGGGTTCTTCGCTTCACCGGCGGTCAGGCCGATCATCTCCACGCCCAGGTAGGCGAACATCACCATCTGCAGGGACATCAGCACGCCTTGCACGCCGTTGGGCATGAAGCCGCCGTGGGTCCACAGATTGGCAATCCCAAGGGCAATGCCGTCGTTGCCGAAACCGAACGCAATGACGCCGATACCTCCCAGCACCATGGCAATGATGGTGACGATCTTGATCAGGGCAAACCAGAATTCGAATTCGCCAAAGGCCTTGACTGCGATCAGGTTGATCGAGCCCATGCTGACCAACGCAGCGAGTGCCCAGATCCAGCGCGGCACTTCGGGGAACCAGACCCCCATGTACACCGCGACGGCAGTGATTTCCGCAACACAGGTCACCAGCCACAGGAACCAGTAGTTCCAGCCGGTCAGGAAGCCCGCCAGCGGGCCGAGGTAGTCTTGGGCGTAACGGCTGAACGAGCCGGCAACCGGGTTGTGCACGGCCATCTCGCCGAGGGCGCGCATGATCACCAGGATCGCCAGACCGCCGATGATGTAGGACAGCATGATGGCCGGACCGGCCATTTCAATGGCCTTGGCCGAACCCAGAAACAGACCGACGCCAATACAGGCACCGAGTGCCATCAGGCGAATATGCCGCTCGCCGAGTTCACGTTTGAGCGGACCGCCCTGAGCGGTTTCGCCGTGGGGCAGGTGATTGCCTACAGGCATGGGGGGACATCCTCGTCTTGTTATTGGATATGACCACCGAGTGGCGAAGCGCTGACCGGTAAGCCCTCGCTTCCCGAACCGGGCCTGCTTCGTGGGCAGACCTGTCTTGTGGGAAAAACCCGCAAAATCAGTGGGAAAAGCGGCGCCGAGTATTGCACAACAATGGTGCATCGTCATGCCCCTGCCAAAGTCGTATCTCCTCCTGCTAACGCTCTACCCCGGGCATTACAGACCACCCCCCCTCTCAAACCATACGACACCTGTGGCGAGGGGGCTTGCCCCCGTTTGGCCGGCCCGCGCTCGGGCGAAGCAGTCGAACGGGGGCAAGCCCCCTCGCCACAACTGCTTCAATCAGCCCAATTAACGGTGTGTCCGTGCATCATTTTGCCCTTCACATTTTTTTCACCTTCGCCAACCACCGTCTAAGCTTGAGTCAAGTCCGATCAATCTGCGTGAATGGATCAGTCGACTATGGGCGCTTTGTGGCAAACCGATTCGAGTAAAACCGTGGTTCCGACTGAACGTGAGGATGAAGCGCCTATACCTGAAAAACCCCGTCGTTCCAGGCACGGATGGGGAGCGTTCTGGCTATTGCTGTTGATTATCGCGATTGTCGTGGGGCTGGCGGCTGCCAGGGAAATGCGTACCTCGAAGTTCCAGGCCCGGGAAGTCAGCAAATACGCTGCGTCCCTCAACTATGAGCTCAAACCCGGCCCCAGCGATGCCATTCGCTATCCGGGCGACGGGCCGTTCGATCGGCGCCTGGGCTACAGCTCTCTGGATGAATTCCTGCCGCGCCTGATCAAGCGCGATTTCGTCGTCGAGGCGCAAACCCGTTTTTCTCCGGCCCTGTTGAAGTACAGCGACAAGGGCCTGTTCGTGCCTTATGCCGAAAAAATCCAGGCCGGGCTGTCGATCACCGATTGCCGCGCAGCGCCGCTCTACCAGTACCACTATCCACAGCAGCTTTATTCAACCTTTGCCTCGATCCCGCCAGTGGTGGTCAACAGCCTGCTGTTCATCGAGAACCGCTTCCTGCTCGACCCCCAACAACCGCTGGCCAACCCGGCGGTGGACTGGCCACGGTTCGGCATGGCGGCATGGTCCCAGGTGGCCAAGATGTTGCACGTGCCCGGCCAGTCCGCCGGTGGCAGTACCTTGGCCACACAGTTGGAGAAGTACCGGCATTCCCCCGATGGCTTGACGGTCAATGGCGCGGAAAAGATCCGCCAGATGATTTCTGCCACCGTGCGCGCCTATCAGGCCGGGCCACAAACCCTCGAAGCCCGGCAGAACGTGGTTCGCGACTACCTCAACAGCGTGCCGTTATCAGCCGTACCGGGGCACGGCGAAGTGCATGGCATGGCTGAGGGCTTGCGCGTGTGGTATGGCTCGGACTTCAAGCAGGCCAACGAAGCCCTGACCAGCACTGCAACGGATCCGAAAACCATGGCGGAAAAAGGCCTGGCCCTGCGTGAAATGCTGTCGTTGATGATTGCTCAGCGCCGCCCGTCGCATTACCTGACCAAAGGCCATGATGAACTGGCCGACCTCACCGACAGCCATATTCGCCTGCTGGCGCAAAATAATGTGATCGACGCTCAGTTCGCCGCCGCCGCCCTGGCCAGCAAGGTGACCTACCGCGATTGGGCCACCCAGCCGACCATTCAACCGATTGAAACCAACAAGGGCATCAGTGTGGCGCGCAGCCGTCTGGCCGGCATGCTCAATCGCCCGCTGTATGACCTCGACCGCCTCGATCTGTCCGCCACCAGCACCCTGCAAGGCGAGTTGCAATCGGAGGCCACCGAGTACCTGAAAAAACTGGCCGACCCTGGGTTTGCCACGCAGATCGGCCTGATCGGCGAACGACTTCTGACCACCACCAGCACCACCCAGGTACGCTACAGCTTCACCCTGTTCGAGCTGACCCCGGACGGCTCGCGGGTTAGGGTGCAGACCGACAGCACCGACCAGCCGTTCGACATCAACGAAGGCAGCAAACTGGAACTGGGCTCCACCGCGAAAATGCGCGTGCTGACCACCTACCTGCAAATCATCTCCGAGCTGCACGACAAATACGCCGGCATGGACGTTGCGGAACTGAAGAAAGTCGACGTACCGGATCAGGACCGCCTGAGTCGCTGGGCGGTCGATTACCTGATCGAGAACAAGGACCGCGACCTGCCAAAAATGCTCGGCGCGGCCCTGGACCGCAAATACTCCGCCAGCCCCGGCGAGGCGTTTTTCACCGGGGGCGGCCTGCATGTGTTCCACAACTTCCGCAAGGAAGACAACGGCCGCATACCGACCCTGCGCGACGCCCTGCGCGAGTCGATCAACCTGCCGTTCATTCGCCTGATGCGTGACCTGGTGCGCTACACCACCTACTCCGGTGCGAACAGCAGTGCCGAACTGTTCAAGGACGACCGCGACCCGCGGCGTCAGGAATACCTGGCCTCGTTCGCCGACCGTGAAGGTACTTCGTTCCTGCTCAAGTTCTGGAAGAAGTACAAGAACAAGGACACCCAGGAGCGGCTCGAAACCTTCCTCGACAGCATGCGTCCGACCCCGATCCGTATGGCCGCCGTGCACCGCTATCTGCTGCCACAGGCCAGCCAGGAAAGCTTCAATGCCTTCGTGCGCTCGCACCTGACCGGTGCCAAGCTCACGGAAAAACTCACTGACGAACGTCTCGTGCGGCTCTACGAGGCCTACGGTCCCGGCACCTACGACCTGCCGGACCAAGGCTTCATCGCCAAGGTTCACCCGCTGGACCTGTGGCTGATGGGCTACCTGCTCAATCACCCCGACGCCAAGTGGGGTGAGATCGTCAAAGCCAGCCAGTTCGAACGCCAGGAGGTCTATAGCTGGTTGTTCAAAAGCCGGCACAAGGGTGCTCGCGACAGCCGCATCCGCACCATGCTCGAAATCGAGGCGTTCCTCGACATTCACCAGCGCTGGCAGAAAGTCGGCTACCCGTTCGACCACCTGGTGCCGTCGCTGGCGACCGCCATCGGCAGCTCCGGCGACCGCCCGGCGGCGCTGGCGGAGCTGATCGGCACCATCCTCAACGACGGCGTGCGCATGCCGACCCTGCGCATCGACAGCCTGCATTTCGCCGCGAACACACCCTATGAAACCCAACTGATCAATGACCCGGACGTCGGCAAACGGGTGATGCCATCCGAGGTCGCCACGGCCATGCGCGAAGCCCTTTCACAAGTGGTGGATGCCGGTACGGCCAAACGCGTGGCCGGCAGTTTCAAACTGCCGGACGGCACCCCGCTGGCCATGGGCGGCAAGACCGGCACCGGTGACAACCGTATCGAGGCCATCGGTTCCGGCGGGCGGATTCTCAGTTCCAAATCACTCAACCGCACGGCGACCTTCGTGTTCTACATCGGTGACCACCATTTCGGCACACTGACTGCGTTCGTGCCGGGACGCTCGGCCGAGAACTTCACGTTCACCTCGGCGCTGCCCGTGCAGGTGCTCAAGGGCATGGCACCGATCCTGACACCGTATCTGCAACCGGGCACTCACACCATGTGCCAGCCTGGTGCGTCGACGGCTGTGCGATGACGTGGTGGTATCCATGTATTGTTCATGTCTGAATTCTGAGAGTGTCGAGCCGCAAACGGCGGTGTTTCAAACCGATCTTTAAGCTTTTTCCGGGCATGGCGCCTGCCTAGACTGGTGGCTCCACTCACGATCAACGGACGATCAAACCATGCCCATACCCTTCGCGGCACCCGCGCAGGCGCCATCAGTTCCTGTGGATAAAAGTGTCCACTATGAGTTGGTAAAAAAGGCCATTCCTTCCTGGCTGCTGAGCACCTCGACATCCAGTGTCAAAGCCCTGAAAACCGTCAGGCTGACCCTCCCCGACTGGCACAGGAATGCGTCGGCCACGGCCCATCAAAACCTTAAAAGCGACATGCAGCTGGCCTGGACTGCCCAGAACGATATCGACCGGATGCTGAGCAATCTGCAAGATGTCTACGCCTTTGCCAAACCCCTGTTACAACAGGCGTTGAAGGACCGCTACGGCGTTGAAGACGATGTCGAAGACACCTGGTTGCGACTCTATGCACCGAGAGAAACGTCTTGGTGGGTGCATGATTTCTCTTCAAGCACTCAGGCTCGCAACGTATCCCTGCTGGATGCGGCGCTGCACAACTTTTCCAGTGGCGAAACATTTACCCCGGACTCGGGGTTCATCACCCGCCCCGACGAGCGCGGTCACTTCTTCACCAAACACCTGCTGCACAAAATCAGCATCAAGCAGTTCACGTCACTGTGTCGCGAATTGAACATCGGCGCCCTGTACGAACAGCATCTGCGCGATTACCTGCTGTCCACCAATCCGGTGGCCAGCAACTTCTTGCGCTACAAAGTCACTCTCAACCAGAAACGTGCACTCAAAGTCGCGGCACACATGGCGTTGATGAAAAACGACATCGGCCAGCACGCCCATCACGTCATCCAAGGCTTGATTGACGGCCACAGGAATCCGCACTGGAACGGTCACCCCGTCAGCTATTACACCCTGGAGATGATGGACGCCGCACTGACCGGCATCGTGCTGATCAGCTACTCGTCACTCACCGGCAACACCCCTGCGCCGCTGATTGCGTACGTCCCGCACGATCCGCAGCATCCGCTCAAGGAGTATCCGTCGTCGCTGCAATTCATGGCGGAACTGACCCGCCAGCTGCGCAGCACAGAGCCCGATGACAACTACCAACAGTTCTTCAGCCGGTTTGTCGCCCACAACCAGCGTGGGCATTTTTTTGCCAATTTGAACGCGCGCCTGAGCAAGGTGACATGGCAACCCGCCCCACCGGGCTCCAACCTTCCGAGTTGGCGCGACACACCGGTGAATAACCCGAATCTGCAATTTCGCGTGACGAAGTTCGAGGAGGATCGCCAGCTGCGCTATACCGGCGACCCGTGGGACTACCTCTACAAACGCAGCATGAACAAGATTTTCAACGACGCCCGGGAGATCGCGATCACCACCGAGTACGCCGACCGCATCGCTCGCTGGGCCTGGTGGGACAATCTGGAGAAAATGCTCTCGGACATTTTCAATGCCGCCCTGCTGGTGGTGACACCCTTCGTTCCGGGGCTGGGCGAGCTGATGCTGGCGTATACCGTCTATCAACTGACCGACGAAGTGGTCGAAGGCATTGTCGACCTGGCCGAAGGTCGCTTGATCGAGGCGGCTGAACAGGCCATCGGCGTGCTGGAAAGTGTCGCTCAGTTCGCTGCGTTCGCGGGGGGAGCCGCACTGGGCAACTACGCCCGGACGCAGCTCTCGCCGTTTTTCGAGGGACTCAAACCGGTCCAGTCGGCCAACGGCCAGACGCGTTTGTGGCACCCCGACCTGGCACCCTATCAGCGACCCGACATCGTCTTGCCCACCACCGCCAGGCCAGACCGGTTGGGTATCTACCAGCATCAAGAGCAAAGCCTTGTACGCTTGGACAACCAGCATTACCAGGTACGCCAGGACCCGGTAACCGGGCAACACCGCATCCAGCATCCGCAACGCGCCGACGCCTATGCGCCCACCCTGCAACACAACGGCCACGGGGCCTGGGTCAGCGAAACGGAAAACCCTCGGCAGTGGGAAGGCTCGACGCTGATGCGCCGCCTCGGTCACAGCACCGATGGTTACAGCGACCGGCAACTCGAGCGGATCCGTCAGGTCAGCGGCAGCGAAGAGGCCGAACTGCGCAGGATGCACGTTGAGCTCGCGCCACCGCCGCCGCTGCTGAGCGATACCCTGCAACGCATCGGTTCGACCGCCAGCCCCGCCCCGGTGCCCTCCCCCGAAATTGGCCAGCTGTTCAGCGACTTCCCGGACCTGCCAGAAAGCATCGCACAAAGAATCCTCGCCAGTGCCACCCCCTCGGAGCGCCAGCGGATCGCGCAAAACAAGCGCCTGCCACTGCGCCTGAAAACCCGCGCACGCGAACTCCAATTCGAAACACGATCGGTTCGCGCGGCACAGGGCCTGTACCTTGACTCATTAAGCAGCATCGATACCGAACGCCTGGCGCTGGGAGTCTTGCGAATCTACACCGATACCTTTGCCGACCTGCGCATTGAAATCCGCCAGGGAACGTTCGATGGCGAACTTCGTTGCGACACCGGTTCCGAAAATGCAACGCAGGTGCGGGTATTGATTCGGGACGCCACCGGAAAATACACCGTACGCGATGGCTCGGACCAGCCGATCCACGAAGCGGAAGGTCTTTTTGAAGCCCTCCTCCATGCCACTCAAAAGAACGGGCGCAACGTATTGGGCTACAGGCCGGGCGACGGCGAGTCTTTCAGACAATGGGTCATCGCCAAGGCCACCCCCACCGAACGTCGCACAGTCCTCGCCACCCCGCCCTTGCGGCCCGTTGCCGAACACGAAACCCTGCTGCTGGTGCGTGGCGGTGGTTTGAGCAGGGACGGCGCAACCGTGCACGATCGCATTCGCGACCTCTACCCGCATTTCAGCGAACGCGAGGTCGATACATACGCCGATGCCTTGATCGAACGAGGCGAGCCGCTCAAAGCCATGGAACGCGAAGAGGACGAGCTCGACGAACTGCGGACAATCGTCAACCGTTGGGAATATCAGCAACCCCAGGCCTGGGGACCCGGCGGTACCAGCTTCCGCGATGATGGCGGACAACACATTGCCGAACGGCTCATTGAATGTTTCCGGCGCAAAAACACCGACCTCGGTAACCGCACCGACCCGGCCAGCTACTCCCTTGACCTCTCTCGGGAGCTCTTGCCGCTGGACCTGGAAACCTGGTGGTCAAAACGCCCGGAGCTGAAAAAATTCCTCGACAAGGTCACCGAGCTCAAACTCGACAACACGCGTTTTTCGATTGAGCTGAACGGAATTCTCAAGGACTTTCCCAACCTTCGTGAACTCAGCGCCAAAGGTTGCGAGCTGACGATACTGCCCAAAAGGCTGGACACGATGCCGAGGCTGGAACGCCTGCGCCTGAGCGATAACAAGATCGTGCTGGACCTGGCCACAGTGAATCGGCTGAAAAAAATGACCCGCCTGGAAATCCTCCGGCTCGATGACAACCCTTTGGGCATGAGCCCGGACATCGGGCGCATGCCTCGCCTGAAAGTCGTGGGGCTGAAGAACACGGGACTTTCAGCCTGGCCGAACGGAACGTTCAGCAAACCCAGACCCCGTGGCTTCCTGCTGGACCTGCGAGCAAACCCGATCCGCCGGGTTCCCGAAGTGGTGCCTGGCTCTGCTCACGCCTGGATCGTGGCGCGCAGCCGTCTGAGTGTGGGCAATTTGTCTGAGGTCGATCAATTGCTCTATCAGCAAATGCGTCGCTCATTTTCGTTGCCGCCGGAGCCCGTCGTGCCCTGGTCCAGTCAGATCGACCCCATGATCAGCATCGACCACTGGAGTGATGTACCCGGTTGGGGCATTGACCGCGCCACTCTGTGGTCGGACCTGATCGACGAACCCCGAGCCCAGCGCTTCATGGAAGTGCTGGTCAACACCCAGGACTCGGCCGACTATCGAGCCGGCGGCCCGGCGCGCGATCAGCTGCGTCAACGCATCTGGCGCATGCTCGATGCAGTGCAGGTCGACACACGCTTGCGCGAGGAGCTGTTCACCATGGCCATCGCCCCCGTGGACTGTGCCGACGCCGGTGCGCAACTGTTCAACAACATGGGTATCCGGGTGCTGGCCTCCGAGGCGTACTCGTACTCCACCAACCGCGTCGAGCTTGAAAACAAACTGGTGAGGCTGACCAAGGGTGCCGCTCGCCTGGAGCAGGTCAATGAAATCGCCCGTGCCGACGTCGCCAGTCGTGGCGGCAACCCTGACGATGTAGAGGTCTATCTGGCTTACCAGACCGGGCTGGCGCAGCGCCTGGGCTTGCCGTGGCAATCCGAAGGCATGCTTTTCAGGCCCGTGTCCGGAGTGACCGATGCCATGGTCAATCAGGCCTATGACACAGTGCTGACGCTGGAAGAAGGCGATGGCCTGGTCAACAAAATGCTTGAGCAGCATTTCTGGGAAGATTATCTGCGCGAAAGGTATCCAGCCCGAATGGAAGCCAACAAGCGAATCTACCAGGCCAAATACGAGCGACTGGAGACGTTGCGCAGCGTGCAGCGGGAGTGGACGCAAGCTGCGGACACAGACCGGAGTGAACTGCGAAACCGCCTGTGGGAGCTGATGAATGATCTGCCGGTGCCACCCACGGTGGTCTTTGCCGATGAGCCGATCAGCGATGCGATCTTTGACCGATTGCTGGTTGACCTGGGCGACGAAGAGAAGGAATTGTCGAGACGCTTGACTCGCGAGGCGTTAAGGCGAGCCGGGCAATAACAGTGCAGTGCCTGGACGGGCTGGCGACTGCCGCCAGCCCGTCCAGGAGCATTGCGACGCTCTGCGTCAGACGTCCGAATCCCAGATAACGGTGACAGAGCCCCTGTAACGTTGACCTACTGGCGGCCTGAGCATTTCTTCCACACGTTGCGGCGGCATTTCAAAGTGCAGCACGCCCGGCGCTCTATCGACATAAAACCCCGGTTGGAATTGCAACGCATTGGCCTCTCCCGGGAGCAGGCGCATTTGCCTGACGGGTTGTCCAGCCATGTCGGTCAGACCATTGGGCAGACTGACGCTGACATAGATCCCAACCATACGCCTCGCCTCAATGCTATAAAGCCCGCATTGGTCATAGACGGTGCTGTGTCCGCACATCAAATGCATCTTGAAACGCGATGACGCGGAAATGTTGAAGGTCTGGTCGCGGAACAGCCGCACAGGTTTGCGCCCCGCCTGCAACCAGCTCTGCCAACCGCCTTTGGGCTCCAACACAACGCTGTTACCACCCGGCGGAATATCGACTTTGAGGGTGTGTTCTACGTTCAATGCAAAATCAAGTTGGATGACATCATCATCGGGCAACATGATATCGCCCATATCGAATTCTTTATGTGGCCCCACACTGTAGGACAACACGCCCCTGTAGGTCCCTGACGACATTTTCAGAGGCTGAGGCGTTTCGAGCTCATAAGAAAAAGTCAGATCCTGATAAGCAAACCCATAAGTTTCGGGAATTAACTGAATAGCCTGTTTTGCACAAGTGCCCGCATTGGGCGGCACTTTCCAAAAGAAGGCATAAAAGTAAGGGCTGGCATAGGCCACTCCGCCATGTAGACAGGGAGCAGGAGCATACCCCCAAGGACGGTTCCACATGCCTTCGGGAAACGGCAGTTTGACTGTGTACGCGCCACCTATGCCCACGACCCGCATTCTGACTGTTTCGGTTTCCCCGGTAACGTCATGGGTGACATTCAGCTCTTTCCAGGATGACGGCACCC
Organism: Pseudomonas sp. Pseusp16; assembly: GCF_047324915.1. NCBI lineage: Bacteria > Pseudomonadati > Pseudomonadota > Gammaproteobacteria > Pseudomonadales > Pseudomonadaceae > Pseudomonas > Pseudomonas sp. Pseusp16. The sequence continues at coordinate 3,950,946 of NZ_CP168522.1, forward strand.
GAAACATGGGGCCCTGGCGCTCATCATGCATCGGCAGGAAAGGCGCGACGGACCTGAAACGAATCGGTACCCCGATACTGAAAACCCCCTCCTCACAATAATTCGGATGATCCTTGCAATGCCCGCTCTGTGGTGTCGTATTCTGAAACACGTTGTGCATGGGTTTCGACGGATCAGGACGAAACACCGCTGTCATCTCAATGGTCGCTGCGTTTGATGACATTGAACAAAACAAAGTAAACACGCTTATAAGCGTGCACTTCAGTTTATTTATTGAGTGCATTCCCTGTACCTCGATTAACCGCTCCAAAAGCCCGCAATGAAAATGAAATTTCATGGCGCGGCCGCACTGAAGACCAGCAAGACATTTCCATAGTAAGTCCCCGGTTTGTAGCCGCCGGCCGGCGGCCTCGGTGTAATTACCAGAGGGAAACGGCCGCCGGTCCTGGCCTGTTCCGCCGGCACCACTTCCCGGGGCTGAGGCTCATGGCTCAACAAGCGATCATTGAATTGGACCTGCAGGAAAATGTTCTGCTCGTCGCGTCCATTGGACAGATACGGCGCACTCTCCAGCCGGGCCTCGATGGCGCCGGAGTCATGGCGCACGTCGAAATTTTTGCGTAGCCCTCCCAGCCTCGAGGTGCCCAGATCCCACGACAGTGTCTGTTCACGATGAATCCAGTTCGATTCGGCGGGTATCACGTAAAATCCCAGGGTCGGAATGTCCACCGACACTTCGAATCTGTGCTCTTCCCGCGCCGCGTACGCCAGCGCGCTGTTCAGCATCAGGGCGCCCATGCACAAGGCGCAAGCCACTTGCTTGTTCATATCAATTACCTGTTGCATCAAGTACGGGACCGCTCGGCAGGCGCTGTTATTGGCTGGCGATGCGCAGGGTTTTCTTGCTGTCGCCCTCGACCACATTGAAACGGTATTCGCGCCCGGGCTTCTTCTCGAACTCGAAGGTCCTGCCCGCCAGCACATGGTGCTTGGTGGTCGGTTCGCACTCGGTTTCGTTCTTGCGCGAGCAGTTGCGGAACTCGTCGATCACCACCACGGTATTGCCCTTGTTGCGCAGGCGATAACGCTCGGGGGTGTCGTCGATCACGCTGTCGAAACGCGCATTACTCGGGCGAACAAAAAACACCGTGCCGAAGCCGGTCATGACGTTGACTCCCGCCGACAGGTTCTTTTTGTAGTCGTCGCGCTCTTCCGCCGACACGGCGAACTCGTCTTCCTTTTCCGGCACTACCGGCACGAAGCGCACACGGAAATAGCGCTCGGTGTCGCGGCTGCCCATGTGCAGCAAACGGGTGCCCTGCATGCCGTTGGCCGGCACGATCAACCGCGCCGGGCTGGCCATCAGCCCATCGCGGCCGCTGGCATCGGCCTGGGTCTTGACCGGCACTTCACTGGACGTACCGTCAGCGTTATAGATGATTTCCAGGATGTTGACCTTGACGAACGCGGTGCTGTCGCCGCTGTTGAACACGCGCTTGAGGTACGTGCTTTTTTCGCCATCCAGATAGTCGTACACCGTGCCGACATTGATTTGCGGGCCGGCCTGGAGCCCCAGGGAAAAGCCGCACAAACCCAGCAATAACCACACACGTTTCATAACCTTGAACCTCATGACATTGACCCTCTTGCGAACCCGCACTATGGCTACGCTGCCCATCAGACTTCCGAATCCCAGATAACGGTGGCATTGCCCCTGTAAAAGGGACCTGCACCCGGCTTGAGCATGAATTCCATCTGGTCCGGCGGCACTTCAAAGTGCAGCACGCCCGGCGCTCTATCGACGTAGAACCCCGGTTGGAACTGCAATGCGTTGGCCGCTCCCGCGCGCAGGCGCATTTGCCTGACGGGTTGGCCGGCCATGTCGGTCAGCCCATTGGGCAGACTGACGCCGACATGCAACGCCACCCCACGTTTAGAGACTCGGTCATCCAGCAGGCAATCGTGGGGAAAGGCACTGAACTCACATTCCAGATGCATCTTGAAACGCGAAGACGCCGATATATTGAAAGTCTGGTCACGAAATAGCCGCACGGGCTTGCGTCCCGCCTGCAGCCAACTTTGCCAGCCACCCTGGGGCACCAACGAAATTTTGTTACCACCCGGCGGAAGTTCAACCTTTAGTTCGTGCTCTACCGTCAGAGTAAACATGAGATTGATAACACTGCTGCCTTCGGCAACCATGTTATTCCCCATGTCGATATCCCCTCGCGGCCCTATGGTGTAGATAATACTTCCGACATATACACCCGTGGCCATCTTCAACGGATTGGGTGTTCTCAGTTCATAGCCCAGATCAAGATGGTCGTACTTGAGTACAGGAATCTCAAACAAGGCCTTCTTCGCACAAACACCATCTGTTGCATCTACGCTTAAGAAAAAGCCATACATCCATGAGTTCGAACCATGATACCCCGTGGATTTGCAGGGGCCGGCGCCATGGACCCATCCCCCTCCCTCCCATAACATTTCGAATGCCGTAGCGGAAGAAGTACTCTCTGGCACCCCCACTATTTCCTGAACGGGTGTTTCCAGTAAATGAGTGGTCCCTATACCTGCCACCCTGACTTCTACCTCCGCCATTTCACCGGTCGAAACGTGCCTGACCTGGAGTGTTCTCCATTGTCCAGGGACGCCGAACATTGCACCGTCCGACTGCACAGGATGATTAGCCTTGATCGGGAAAGCCGATCGAAAACGCATCGGGAGTCGAAAACTGATTAATGGCGGATTGACACAGTACTGTGGCAGCGCCTCGCAATAGCCACTTTGTGGAGTGGTGTTAATAAACTCGTTTTTCAACGGATTTGCCGGATCCGGTCTGAATAAGGCAGTAATATTCACATCCAGCGCAACCACCCGTTGTGATACCAAAGACACCAATATCCCCAATAACACAATGCTGATTCGAGCGATCAATCGTTCTTTGCAGAGTAACTTCATCATTGTTAACCCGCCTTCTCGGATTGATAAGACGCATCCGCCAAGGTATCCGGCGTACAGCGCAGATCACCGATCATCAGCACGTTGTTTTCACTGCGATGCAGGCTCGCATCAAGGCGGAACTGGCACAGCAACTGATCGGCATGACGCACTTCCAGCGTCGGCGAGCCGGCGTTCATTTCCATCGAGAAGAAGCCATCGACTTCGCTCACCCCACGGCTGGCGTGGTTGATCACGTGATGGCCCTTGAGCGGCTGCCCTTGGGCATCGAGCAAACGCCCAAGCACGGTGAAGGTTTTCATCACCCGCACCTTGCGATACTCCACGCCACCCTTGTTCAGGTGATAGCGGGTGCGCGAGGGCTCGATGGTTGCCGCCGGCGCGTGGTTGCCTTGGAAGTCGAAGCTCACCGAGCTGTTCTGGTACGCCGTGATCGGGATGAAGTTGCGCCCCGGGCGCAGGGCCGCGCTACCACCACTCAAGTCATCGGCGCGCAGGGCGATGCCGTCGATATCGGATTCCACATCGACGATCATCCCGGCGCCCCGGCCTTGGTGCTGGCTGGTCATGAGCATTTTGTCGCCGCCGACCACCAGGGTGCTGTCGACGTTGAGGCCGCCGGTGAAGTTGCCGTTGAAGGACGAGCGCTGGATGAAGCCGTCACCGTTCACACTGTCGGTGCGCAAGTTCGCCAGACTGGAAACGCCGACGCCGTAGGTATCGGTCAGTGCGGTCACCGAGACGTTCTGCAAGACGTGATCCTGCAAATCCTTGCGATAACCCAGGGATGCATTGTTGTCGCGGCTGCCGTCCCGTGCGGTGCGCGTGCCGATGCTGCCGGATATCTGCTGACCCGGCCCGCCCAATGCCATGTTGATGCTCAAGTCGACACCACGGTTACGCGCATCGCCACTGCTGAAGCTGCCGGGGCGATCAAACAGCGACAGACGCCAGTTGGCATCGCTGCCCATCACTGTGGTGCGCTGGGTCCAGCCCAGATCCACGCCTACGCCTTCGACGTTGCCGTCACTGTGGGAAACCCGTGCATTCAACGAACTGCTGCGGCTGATCCGATGGTTGAGCGCCAATGACGAGTTGCTGGTCTCGCCGGTGAACACATTGCGCTGGCGTACTCGGGTACCGTCGGGCAACGTGTCGAAAGTGTTGGTGGTGTCGAGCCAACTGCGGTTGTGGCTGACCACCAGGCTGCCCGAGCCGTAGTTGTACAGGCCCTGCACATCGATGCCGGTGCCGTGGTCTTCGGTCTGGTAAAAATTGGCGTAGACACTGGTGCTGTTGGCCAGGCTCCAATCGACCGAGGTGCCGTATTGCAGTTTTTCCCGAACCTGACGCGCCGATAGTCCGAGAATCACCCGAGGATGCAGCAGGTAGTTGACCGCCGCCCCCGCCGTGGCGTCACCACTGTCCTGTTGATTCCAGTTGCTGAGCAGCCTGGTTTCCTGGCCGGCAAAAAGGTTGTAGCGCCAACGCTCGTCGTGGTTGCGCCAGTTGGTCGGTTTGTAGATCAGCTCCTGGGTGGTCGAGGTGATCTGGCCGTCTTCGATCAGGCGCACTTCCACTTCGTAGATACCTCCCGGCAATGGCCGGGTATCGAGGGTCTGCAACCCGGCCGGCACCGACTGGGTGTTGAGCAGCAGGCCATCGCGATAGATTTCCACCGAAGCCTGGCGGTTGGCGGTGACGTATACGGGATAGACGCTGGGTTTCGGTGAGTTGATCGCCAGGCTGTCGGAGCTGCCGAACATCAAGCCAACCGCCGTATCGGGGCTGGTGCCGAACGAACGGGGTTGCCGGGTCAGGCCTTCGGAATTGGGGGTGAAGTAACCCAGTCGGAAAAAACTGCCTTGCAGTTCGCGCTGGGTGTGCAGCTCATGTACGGCGTGGTAGAGCTTGTCGTCCGGCCCGCCCAGACGCGCCAGTTGCATATTGAAGGTCTGGCTCCAGTTGCCCATGCTACCGCTGGCTTCCAGGCCAAATCGGCCGCCCAGGTCCTGATCCTGCCCGCCATTGAGATTGAGCTGGTTGCGTACCATCAGGCCGCTGCTGCCGCCTTCGGGTTGGTCGTAGAAGCGTCTGGCTTCACTGTCGCGCTCGGCATTTTCCGTAACGACGGACAGCAATGAATTTTCCAGGTTGTAGTGAACGGCCAGCATTTGCTCCGGGCACTTTGCGCTGCAGGAGCCCAGCGCCACGCCGGGCTTGAGTATATCGGCCCAGGTGTCGCGCTCGCTGGCGCTGAAACGGCTGTCGCTGGTGTCGGTGAAATCGAGCAAGGTGACCCGGTCATCGCGAGATAACACAATCATCGCCTCGCCGAGGGGCTGTTGATCGAGTTCGACCCGAACCGCCAACGGAACATCGAAAAAGTGCTCCTCGAACTCTGCCGGCAGGCCTTTGGCCTGGGCCAGCAAACTTCGCGGCGTATTAACAACGGAAGTCGGCGCCGCAAATGCACTGCTACATAACAGCAGCGCAAGCGCTGCCGCGATGGGCGTCATCGGGAACATGAAAAAGTACTCTGATTACGGGAAAGTCAAAGCACGGCCGACAAACCGGAAAGTTTGCCGACCGAGTACGTTACTTGGAATAAGTAAGCGTTTTAGCGTCGAATGCCTTACTTAGACAGAAGGTTCAACGACCAGCATGACAACACCGGTGTAGTCGCCTGCATCAGGTTTACCGCTAGTGACTGCACTGATTTTGAACGGTGCACGATAACGCGTATTGGACTCAGTATCTCCAACGACTTCCTGCGAAGTGGTGTTCAACGTCTTGCCATTGAGTTCGACTTTCAAATCAATGGTTTTGCTACCGGCAATCAGCTTTGGAACGCCTTCGAGTCGCGCGTTGACCTTGCCGGCGGTGTGAAGGACGTCAAAGTGCCCGTCGACGGTTTTCATGGCGTCGATGCCTGGGTTGTAGCTCATGTCCTGATCCTTGTTGACCAGATCTGCATCGACTGGTACCGCGTAGAAATCGTCAGTTGGAACATTGGCAGTCAGACTGATGGAGTGCCGGGCTTCGGTAGCGGCGAATGCCATCGAGGAGCTGAGTGCCAGAACAGCCAGAGGAGCAGCAAACGCGATTTTCTTGAACATCTTTCAGTACCTGTCTTTTAAAAGGATTAAAGAGTTGAAAGTTCCTGATGAGCAAAAACAGTCACGAGCAGTTATTTGCTCAGCTGAACTTTCAACGCCGAAAGATGATGATTCAATAGATCTGGAAAGTAAGCAGGCAAATTCCTGCAAGTGCGTAGCCAAAGTGCTACCACCCTGGAAAGAAAAAACCTGAAACAACATAAAAACCAATGTTTGACTGTAAGAGTCAGACTACAAATCGCACTTTATAGGCAATGATTAGCAACCACTCACGAAGTTACTTCTGTAAGACCGATACTACAAGCCCCGCAAACAATAGTCGAAAACATGACATTAGAGAGTTAACACTAATTTCAAGTTATTCGCCTGCATTAATACCCACTAATTTTTCGATCTTGACGGTTTCTCAGGGGTGACGCTGGGGGCGTCCGCTGGTCGGGCGGTCTTGCATTATCGTTAAGATATATCTTAAGTTGTATCTAAACACGACGAGAGAAAGCGAAAATGAGAGACCATCATTCCCCCCACCGCGAACACGGCGACGGCCACGACGGTTTCGAGAAGCGCCCCGGCCGTGAACGCGGTGGTCGGGGTCCGCGAGTGTTCGCCCCCGGCGACCTGAAATTACTGCTGCTGGCCTTGATCGCCGAACAGCCCTGCCACGGCTACGACCTGATCCGCCAGATCGAAGGCATGTTCGATGGCGCCTACAGCCCCAGCCCCGGAGTGATCTATCCGACCCTGACCTTTCTGGAAGAAAGCGAAATGATCCAGGGCGACGCCGAAGGCGGAAAAAAACGCTACGGCGTGACAGACGCCGGGCGCCAGTCCCTGATCGAGCAGGCCGTTGCACTTGAAGGTGTGCGGGTGCGCATCGATGTCAGCAAACGCTCCCTGCGCGGTCATGATCGTCCACCGGAAATCCACGAGGCGGTGCACAACCTGCGCCATGCCCTGCAACTGCACCATGGCCGCTGGAGCCCGGAAGAAATCCGGCGCGTCTCGACCCTGCTCAACAACACCGCCAAAGCCATTGTCGACGGCCCTGCCGTTCAGCCTGCCCAGGAGACAGCCGAATGATCGACGTTATCCTGCCTTCCCAAACCATTCACCGCGTCATGCACGAAATCAAACGGCGTCGCCTGGAAGTGCTGCGGGTAGTCGACCTGACTCCACGCATGCGTCGGATCACGCTGGGCGGTCCGGAACTGGCAGGTTTCGTCAGCCTTGGTACGGACGATCACGTCAAGTTGCTGTTCCCGCAGAACGCCGAGCAAGCTGCAGCCCTGGAAACCCTGGTGCTTGGCGCCGGCAAGGACAACGGGGCGATGCCGGCCATGCGTGACTACACGCCGCGCCGCTACGACCTGAACACGTTGGAGCTGGACATCGATTTCGTCCTGCACGGCGACGGCCCGGCCTCGACCTGGGCAGAACAGGCCAAGCCAGGTCAGTTTCTGCACATCGGCGGGCCCCGTGGCTCGATGATCGTGCCGGACATTTTCGACAGCTACCTGCTGATCGGTGATGAGACCGCCCTGCCCGCCATCGCCCGCCGCCTGGAAGGGCTGGCGGCCAATCGCCGGGCGTTGGTGATTGTCGAAGTGGAGAACGGCAAGGAGCAACAAGTACTGCAGAGCGCTGCCGAGATCAATGTGCTCTGGGTGCTGCGCGAAGGTGGCAAGGACCACTTGCTGAGCACTGTGCGTCAGATCCAGGTTCCTGCAGGAAGCTTGTATGCCTGGGTCGCGACCGAGAGCAAGGTGTCGCGGCAGATTCGCCGGGTGTTACTCGATGAGCATGGGCTGGATGAACAGTTCGTAAAAGCCGTCGGTTACTGGCGGCTGGATGACAGCGACGAGGAATGACAGCAACTCAATATTGTGGCGAGAGGGTTTGCCCCCTCACCACAATCAGCGTTCACTTGCGGGCAGCGCGCAATCGATCCAACGCGATCAACAACAACGCAATCACCACAAACCCCGCCAGCAATCCCCCGGCATTGATAAACACCTGTGGATAACCCAGCTTCTCCACATCAATGAACGGATACGGATAAACCGCCAGCAAATTCCCGCGCAACAGGGAATAGGCGAAGTACAACAGTGGATAAATCACCCATAACGCGATGTGCCCCAAGCGCAACATGCCCTTGGGCACACAGCACCACCAATAGCCCAGAAACAACAGCGGCATGACGTCATGCAGCAGCTCATCGGCCAGCCATTGCCAGCCTTGCGGATGCCACAAGTGACGCAGCAACAGGCTGTAGGCCAGGCCGACCACGGCGATGCTCACGGCCACTCCACTGCTGACCCACGGCTGCAAAAACCAGCGGCGCGCGGCCGACTCGCGGGACGTCGCTTCACAGGTCAGCACGGTTGCCACCAGCGTATTGCTGAGCACGGTGAAATAGCTGAAAAAGCTCACCAGGCCACCTGTCAAACTGGCTGCCAGCGTCCAGCGCGAGTAGAAAATCAGGTACAGCTGGATACTCAATCCGGCCCAGCCAAGGACGGCAGCGATGGCGGCGAAACGACGCCGCGCGACTGACGGGATGAACATGTCAGAGCGGACGCTTGGTGCGCATCAGTTTCACGTAGAGGCGCTCAACCTTCTCCCGCGCCCACGGGGTTTTACGCAGGAACGTCAGGCTCGACTTGATGCTCGGGTCACTCTTGAAGCAGCGGATATCGATGCGCTCGGCCAGCCCCGACCATTCGTAGTGCTCAACCAGGGTGTTGAGGATTTGCTCCAGGGTTACGCCGTGCAGCGGGTCGTGGGTCTGTTCGGTCATGCCGGGCCTTCAGCGATGTAGGGATGGGAAGCCGCGCACCTTAGCCGAGGGCTTCGTTGGGGGGAAGCGGTCTGTTAAATGTAGGTGATCCCGGGGTTCTGGGACCCTGGGACTCTGGGACTCTGGGACCCTGGGACTCTGGGACTCTGGGACTCTGGGATTCTGGGATTCTGGGATTCTGGGATTCTGGGATTCTGGGATTCTGGGATTCTGGGATTCTGGGATTCTGGGATTCTGGGATTCTGGGATTCTGGGATCCTGGGATCCTGTAGGAGCGAGCTTGCTCGCGAAAAACGCAAGGACACCGCTGGGCATCTGGTTTTACGCGTTTTCGTTCACGACCATCGCGAGCGAGCTCGCTCCTACAGGGGAACACTGTTACCAAATCCGAAAGGATGCATGTCAGTAAAACCCCTTTCTCTATTTGTAACAGATCATTATCCTTGCGCCTGCCTTAGCTGAAACGCTTCCGCCAGCCACTTCTTCCGCTCATCCCCCAGAAAAAGATCAAGAATTTCTTCTCTATGCCTGATTTACGATTCTCGAAAGACAGCGCTGTCTTTAAGGTTGTCTCTTGCCACAACGTCCTCAAACTGATCGGCGGATTCACCGCGTTCGGCCTCGCCAGCTGTGTCCAGGCCGCTGCGGCATTCGAAAGCGACTCACCGTGGATGCTCGGCGACTGGAACGGCACTCGCACTGAACTTGCGGAAAAAGGCTACGACTTCAAAGTCGATTACACCGGCGAGATGGGCAGCAACCTGCACGGTGGCCACGACCACGACCGCACCGCGCGCTACAGCGACCAGTTCGGCCTGGGCACCCACCTGGACTTGCAGAAGATCCTCGGCTGGGACGATGCCGAGTTTCAGCTGACCATTACCGAACGCAGCGGCAACAACATCAGCAACGACCGCATCAACGATCCGCGCGTCGGCGGTTTCACCTCGGCCCAGGAAGTCTGGGGACGTGGCCAGACCTGGCGCCTGACGCAGATGTGGTATCAGCAGAAATTCTTCGATCAGAAGCTCGATATCAAGGTCGGCCGTTTCGGTGAGGGCGAAGACTTCAACAGCTTCCCCTGCGACTTCCAGAACCTGGCGTTCTGCGGCTCCCAGGTCGGCAACTGGGCGGGCGACATCTGGTACAACTGGCCGGTCAGCCAGTGGGCGATGCGGGTCAAATATCACCTGACGCCCGAGTTGTACGCGCAGGTTGGCGCCTATGAGCAAAACTCGTCGAACCTGGATCGCGGCAATGGCTTCAAGCTCAGCGGCAGCGGCACCCAGGGCGCGGTCCTGCCGGTGGAGCTGGTGTGGACGCCGAAGCTCAACGGCCTGCCGGGCGAATATCGCGCCGGTTACTACTACAGCAGCGCCAAGGCCACCGACGTCTACAAGGACAGCAACGGCCAGCCTGCCGCCCTGAGTGGCGAGGCCTACCGCAGCGCCTCGAGCAAACACGGCGTGTGGCTGGGCCTTCAACAGCAAGTCACCAGCCTCGCCAGCGACCACTCCCGCGGCTTGAGCCTGTTCGCCAACGGCACAATGCACGACAAGAAAACCAATGCCATCGACAACTACGTCCAGGCCGGCCTTGTCTACAAAGGCCCGTTCGATGCCCGCGCCAAGGACGACATCGGTTTCGCCATGGCCCGCGTGCACGTCAACCCGGCCTTGCGCAAAAACGCCGAGGCGACCAACCAGGCCCATGCCGTCTTCGACTTCGACGATCCGGCCTTCCTGCCACCGCAGGACACCGAATACAGCGCCGAACTCTATTACGGCGTGCACGTTACGAATTGGCTGACCGTACGCCCGAACCTGCAATACATCCGCCATCCCGGTGGCGTTGACCAGGTCGATGACGCGCTGATTGGCGGGATCAAGATCCAGTCGTCGTTCTAAGCAACACCACAAACCCCTGTAGGAGCGAGCTTGCTCGCGATGGACGTGAACGATAACGCTACGAGCCTGACACCCCGCGGCGTTCTCAGGCTTTTCGCGAGCAAGCTCGCTCCTACAGGGACTGCGTCAGCCAAACCGGTTTTATATGAACCCTGCCCGCGCCGGATCGTCATCTACAGTGAACTGGCGCGGGACTACTTGAAACGTCACGGAGAATCACACTATGAGCACTGATGGTGCCTTGGGTCGAAGCCGTCTATTGCCGGCCCTGCTCGGCATACTGCTTCTACTGATGGGCCTGGCCATGCTGGCCGGGGGGATCAAGCTGAGCATGCTCGGCGGCTCGCTGTATTACCTGCTGGCCGGTATCGGCCTGACGCTGACCGGCGTGTTGCTGATCGCCGCCCGCCGCGCAGCGCTGGGCCTGTATGCCCTGGTGCTGTTCGCCAGCACTGTGTGGGCCCTGTGGGAAGTCGGCCTGGACTGGTGGCAACTGGTGCCGCGCCTGGCGCTGTGGTTCGCCCTCGGCGTGGTGATGCTGCTGCCGTGGTTCCGTCGCCCATTGCTGATCAACGGCCCTGCCCCCATGGGCACTGGCGCCTTGAGCGTGGCCGTGGTCCTGGCCGGTGTTACCGCCCTGGCTAGCCAGTTCACCCATCCGGGCGAGACCTTTGGCGAGTTGGGTCGTGACTCGGCTGACATGGCCAGCACTGCGCCACAAATGCCTGACGGAGACTGGCAGGCCTATGGCCGCAGCGAATTCGGTGACCGCTACTCGCCGCTCAAGCAGATCACCCCGGGTAACGTCGGCAAGCTGCAGGAAGCCTGGCGTATCCAGACCGGCGATCTGCCAACCGCCGATGACCCGGTGGAACTGACCAACGAAAACACCCCGCTCAAGGCCAACGGCATGCTCTATGCCTGCACCGCCCATAGCAAGGTGCTGGCGCTGGACCCGGACACCGGCAAGGAACTGTGGCGTTTCGACCCGCAGATCAAGAGCCCGGTGGGCTTCAAGGGCTTCGCCCACATGACCTGCCGTGGCGTGTCGTACTACGACGAAGCCGCTTACGCCAAGTCTGAAACCGCTGCGTCCGCCGTCATCTCCGAGGCCGGCAAAGCCGTTGCCCAGGCTTGCCCGCGTCGCCTGTACCTGCCAACCGCCGATGCACGCCTGATCGCACTCAACGCCGACACCGGCAAGATCTGCGAAGGCTTCGGCACCAACGGTGTGGTTGACCTGACCCAAGGCATCGGCCCGTTCACCGCCGGTGGCTACTACTCCACCTCGCCAGCCGCGATCACCCGTGATCTGGTGATCATGGGTGGCCACGTCACCGACAACGAATCGACCAACGAGCCGTCCGGCGTGATCCGCGCCTACGACGTGCGCGACGGTCATCTGGTATGGAACTGGGACAGCAACAACCCGGACGCCACCGAACCCTTGGCCCCGGGCCAGACCTACAGCCGCAACTCGGCGAACATGTGGTCGCTGGCCAGCGTCGACGAAAAACTCGGCATGGTCTACCTGCCACTGGGCAACCAGACGCCTGACCAGTGGGGCGCCGACCGCACTCCAGGCGCCGAGAAATTCAGCGCCGGCCTGGTCGCCCTGGACCTCGCTACCGGCAAGGTACGCTGGAACTACCAGTTCACCCACCACGACCTGTGGGACATGGACGTTGGCAGCCAGCCAACCCTGCTCGACATGAAAACCGCCGACGGCGTGAAACCTGCGCTGATCGCTCCGACCAAACAGGGCAGCCTGTATGTCCTCGACCGTCGTGACGGCACGCCGATCATCCCGATCAAGGAAATCCCGGTTCCGCAAGGCGCCGTGAAAGGCGACCACACCGCCCCGACCCAGGCCCGTTCGGACCTGAACCTGCTGGCCCCGGAACTGACCGAAAAAGCCATGTGGGGCGCCAGCCCGTTTGACCAGATGCTGTGCCGCATCCAGTTCAAGGAGCTGCGCTACGAAGGTCAGTACACCCCGCCGTCGGAACAGGGCAGCCTGATCTATCCGGGTAACGTCGGCGTCTTCAACTGGGGCGGCGTTTCGGTCGACCCGGTTCGCCAGCTGCTGTTCACCAGCCCGAACTACATGGCCTTCGTCTCGAAAATGGTGCCACGTGCTGAAGTAGCAGCCGGCAGCAAGCGCGAGAGCGAAACAGCGGGCGTGCAACCGAACACGGGCGCACCTTACGCGGTGATCATGCACCCGTTCATGTCGCCGTTCGGCGTACCGTGCCAGGCTCCGGCCTGGGGCTACGTGGCCGGCATCGACCTGACCACCGGCAAAGTCGTGTGGAAACGCAAGAACGGCACCAGCCGCGACAGCTCGCCAATTCCTGTCGGCATGAACCTCGGCGTGCCGAGCATGGGCGGCTCGATCGTCACCGCAGGCGGCGTCGGCTTCCTCAGCGGCACCCTGGACCAGTACCTGCGCGCCTACGACGTCAACACCGGCAAAGAGCTGTGGAAAGCTCGCCTGCCGGCTGGCGGCCAGGCTACGCCGATGACCTACACCGGCAAGGACGGCAAGCAGTACGTGCTGTTGGTCGTCGGTGGCCACGGCTCGCTGGGCACCAAGATGGGTGACTATGTGATTGCGTACAAACTGTCGGAATAAGTTTCAGCGGCAGTAAACATCAAAGGCGACTCCCCCACAGGAGTCGCCTTTTTTGTTGCCACCACAAAACCACTCTGTAGGAGCGAGCTTGCTCGCGATGGTGTGTCAGGCAAATTGATGCCGACTGACACACCATCGCGAGCAGGCTCGCTCCTACAGGGGGCCGGTGTCATGCCGAAATCCAGCTAACCTGTCTCTGCGCTGAACACGCCTTCGAAACACCGCGTTGCAGAAAATGACCGTTGAAACCACCGCCAACCTGCCCCATCTAAGACCCATACCCATTGCGCAGGTGCCCCCATGAGCGACCAGCAAGAATTCCCCGAAGACCCGAGCGAATACGCAGACCCGGAAAACGCACCGCACCACACAGCCGGCAAAGGCCTGGCCCTGCCCGGCCAGAACCTGCCGGACAAGGTCTACATCATCCCGATCCACAACCGACCGTTTTTCCCGGCCCAGGTGTTGCCGGTCATCGTCAATGAAGAGCCATGGGCCGAGACGCTCGACCTGGTGGCCAAGTCCGGACACAACTCTCTGGCCCTGTTCTACATGGACACGCCCCAGGAAGACCCGCGCCACTTCGACACCTCGGCCCTGCCGCTGTACGGCACCCTGGTCAAGGTGCACCACGCCAGCCGCGAAAACGGCAAGCTGCAGTTCGTCGCCCAGGGCCTGACCCGTGTGCGCCTGAAGACCTGGCTCAAGCATCACCGCCCGCCGTACCTGGTGGAAGTCGAATACCCGCACCAGCCCACCGAGCCGACGGACGAGGTCAAGGCCTACGGCATGGCGCTGATCAATGCGATCAAGGAACTGCTGCCGCTCAACCCGCTGTACAGCGAAGAGCTGAAGAACTACCTCAACCGCTTCAGCCCCAACGACCCGTCGCCGCTGACCGATTTCGCCGCCGCGCTGACCTCGGCCACCGGTAGCGAACTGCAGGAAGTGCTCGACTGCGTGCCCATGCTCAAGCGCATGGAAAAAGTCCTGCCGATGCTGCGCAAGGAAGTCGAGGTCGCGCGCCTGCAAAAAGAGATTTCAGCCGAAGTTAACCGCAAGATCGGCGAACATCAGCGCGAGTTCTTCCTCAAGGAACAACTCAAGGTCATCCAGCAGGAGCTGGGCCTGACCAAGGACGACCGCAGCGCCGACCTCGAACAGTTCGAGCAACGACTGACCGGCAAGGTGCTGTCGTCGCAAGCGCAAAAGCGCATCGAAGAAGAGATGAACAAGCTGTCGGTGCTGGAAACCGGCTCGCCCGAGTACGCAGTCACCCGTAACTACCTCGACTGGGCAACCTCGGTGCCGTGGGGCGTCTACGGCGAGGACAAACTCGACCTCAAGCACGCGCGCAAGGTGCTGGACAAACATCACGCCGGCCTCGACGACATCAAGGACCGCATCCTCGAATTCCTCGCGGTCGGGGCGTACAAAGGCGAGATCAGCGGCTCCATCGTACTGCTGGTCGGTCCGCCGGGCGTGGGCAAGACCAGCGTCGGCAAATCCATCGCCGAATCCCTGGGCCGGCCGTTCTATCGTTTCAGCCTCGGCGGCATGCGCGACGAAGCCGAGATCAAGGGCCACCGCCGCACCTACATCGGCGCGCAGCCGGGCAAACTGGTCCAGGCGTTGAAAGACGTCGAAGTGATGAACCCGGTGATCATGCTCGACGAGATCGACAAGATGGGCCAGAGCTACCAGGGCGACCCGGCCTCGGCGCTGCTGGAAACCCTCGATCCGGAGCAGAACGTCGAATTCCTCGACCACTATCTGGACCTGCGTCTGGACCTGTCGAAAGTGTTGTTCGTGTGCACCGCCAACACCCTCGATTCGATCCCCGGCCCGCTGCTGGACCGGATGGAAGTGATCCGCCTGTCGGGTTACATCACCCAGGAAAAAGTCGCCATCGCCAAACGTCACCTGTGGCCCAAGCAGCTTGAGAAAGCCGGCGTGTCCAAGAGCAGCCTGAGCATCAGCGACAGCGCGCTCAAGGCGTTGGTCGACGGTTATGCCCGTGAAGCCGGCGTGCGCCAGCTGGAAAAAAACCTCGGCAAACTGGTGCGCAAGGCGGTGATGAAACTGCTCGACGAGCCGCAGGCTGTGATCAAGCTCGGGCCGAAAGACCTGGAGGCCTCCCTCGGCAAGCCGGTGTTCCGCAACGAGCAGGTGCTGGCGGGTGTCGGCGTGATCACCGGGTTGGCCTGGACCAGCATGGGCGGCGCCACCCTGCCGATCGAAGCCACGCGCATCCACACCCTCAACCGTGGGTTCAAGCTCACCGGGCAGCTGGGTGACGTGATGAAAGAGTCGGCGGAGATCGCCTACAGCTACGTCAGCTCGCACCTGAAGTCGTATGGCGGCGATCCGAAGTTCTTCGACGAAGCCTTCGTCCACCTGCACGTGCCGGAAGGCGCCACGCCGAAAGACGGCCCGAGCGCCGGCGTGACCATGGCCAGCGCCCTGCTGTCGCTGGCGCGCAACCAGCCGCCGAAAAAAGGCGTGGCCATGACCGGCGAACTGACGTTGACCGGGCATGTATTGCCGATTGGCGGGGTGCGGGAAAAAGTGATTGCGGCGCGGCGGCAGAAGATCTTCGAACTGATTCTGCCAGAGGCCAACCGCGGGAACTTCGAGGAGCTACCGGAATACCTGACGGAAGGCATTACCGTGCACTTTGCCAAGCGCTTTGCGGATGTGGCGAAGGTGCTGTTCTGATATATCACTAGCGCCTGCTCCATCGTCTTCGCGAGCAAGCCCGCTCCCACATTTGATCGCGTAATCAGCAAGCCACTCGGTCTGATGTGGGAGCGGGCTTGCTCGCGAAGGCGTCGGTACTCACAACACCAATTCCCGCAGCTGTCACACTTTGTCTCATCTCGGTTATGCTCGCCGTTCGTCGTGAACGCCGGAGCCACTGACCTCATGTCCCCCATTCGCCTGCTTGTCCCCCTCGCCCTCGCCTTGCTGGCCGCGTGTGCCACGCAACCGAAACAGAACGTGACCGTGGAAAAACAAAGCGAATGTCCGGTGAAACTCACCAACGGGCAAAACCTGATCCTGACCCTGCCGAGCAATCCGACCACGGGTTATCGCTGGGCGATCCAGGATTCGGCTGGTGGTGTCTTGCACGCCCTGGGGCCAGAGGTTTATCGAAACCCGGAAGATGCCGGCATCGTCGGCGCGGCCGGGGTATCGACCTGGCGCTTCCAGGCGTTTGCGACCGGCACCGGGCGTTTGCGCCTGACCTCGCAACAGCCGTGGGCGCCGGAAGTGCTGCCGGTCGAATCCTTCGACTGCGCGATCTCGGTTAACTGACCGTGGGTTGGCTGATTCTGGCGCTAATGGGCGCGGTAACCTTTCTTTACGGCCTGAGCGTGCATGCGTCTCTCCTGTGCCTGCTGGTCAAGCCACTGCCGGTGCTGGCGCTGCTCGGGTGGCTGCACGACGCACCGCCCGGCGAATATCGACGCTGGATCAGCCTGGGCTTGATCTTCTCCTTGCTCGGCGACGTGCTGCTGGCGTGGCCGGGGGACTTGTTCGTGTTTGGCTTGGGCGCGTTTCTGGTTGCGCATCTGGCCTATCTGAAAGCCTACCTGAGCGATTGCCGGCGTCCGGCGTTGCTGCCGCTGTTCATTGCCCTCAGTGTCGGCGCCATTCTGCTGGGAATTCTGATTTCCCATGGGCTGGGGCCATTGTTGATCCCGGTTATCGTCTACGGCCTGGCGATCAGCGCCATGCTCTGGCGCGCCCTCGCGCGGCTCGGTACCGATGTTTCCAAGCGTTCAGCGCTGCTGGCGGCGGGCGGGGCCGTGGCGTTTGTGTTTTCCGACAGTGTGATTGGCATCAGCCGTTTCGTAGTGCCATTCGACGCGGCGCCTTACGTGATCATCCTCAGTTATTGGCTGGGGCAATGGGGGATCACCGCTTCGGCGTTTGGCACAAAACCGCGCTGAATTCTTCGCGAGCAAGCCCGCTCCCACATTGGAATGCGGTCAAATGTGGGAGCGGGCTTGCTCGCGAAAGCAATCTCACGGCCAACGAAGAATCCGGACCTGCCCGCCGGTTTATCAGACAACCCGCGCATCAGCGCGCCAACTTGGCTAAAATGCCGGCCTTTTCCACCTACACCGCTGGAACCGCCGTGAGCAAAGAACCCGATCGCCTTTTCGCCCAGCCTCTGGCCCAGGTGCCTGACTTCGCCTTTAACGAGGACGTGGTGCGGGTGTTCCCGGACATGATCAAGCGCTCGGTGCCGGGCTATCCGACCATCGTTGAAAACCTCGGTGTGCTCGCCGCGCAGTTCGCCCAGCCGGGCAGCGTGCTGTACGACCTGGGTTCGTCGCTGGGTGCCGTGACCCAGGCCCTGCGCCGGCACGTGCGCACCGACGGTTGCCGGGTGATCGCTGTGGATAACTCGGCAGCGATGGTCGAACGCTGCCGCGAGTACCTCAACGGACAGGATTCGATGTTCCAGGAGCTGCTGCCGGTCGAGGTGATCGAAGGCGATATCCTTGCCCTCGACTTTCAGCCAGCCTCGGTGGTGGCGTTGAACTTCACCCTGCAATTCATCGCCCCGGACCAGCGCACCGCGTTGCTGACGCGTATCCGCCAATCGCTGCTGCCCGGTGGCGCGCTGATCCTCTCGGAGAAGCTGCGCTTCAACGATGCCGAAGAACACGCGTTGCTCACTGACCTGCACGTGGCGTTCAAACGCGCCAACGGCTACAGCGAGCTGGAAATCGCCCAGAAGCGCAGCGCCATCGAAAACGTCATGAAGCCCGACAGCCTCGAAGAACACCGCGAACGCCTGCTGGCCGCCGGGTTCTCGAAAGTCGTGCCGTGGTTCCAGTGTCTTAACTTTGCCTCGTTGATTGCCTTGCCATGATTGATCTGTCCCCCCTCGCCCGCCGTCTGGCCGGAACACCGCTGGCCGACTGGGCCAACACCCTGCAAGCGCAACTCGACAAGAAAATGGAAAAAGGTCATGGCGACCTGGAGCGCTGGCAAAGCGCGCTGGACGCCCTGCCACAGATCCAGCCAACTGAAGTCGATTTGCTCAACGGCTTGAAGCTGGACACCGATTGCGATGACGCAACCCGCGCGCAAATGCGCACCGCGTTGATGGGCCTGTCGCCATGGCGCAAGGGGCCGTTCGACCTGTTCGGCGTGCACGTCGACACCGAATGGCGCTCGGACTGGAAATGGTCGCGGGTCGCCCCGCACCTGAATCTGAAAGGCAAGCGCATCCTCGATGTCGGCTGCGGCAACGGCTACTACATGTGGCGCATGCTTGGCGCCGGCGCGGACAGCGTGATCGGCGTCGACCCGAACTGGCTGTTCTTCTGCCAGTTCCAGGCGGTGCAACGTTACCTGTCCAAGCCCAATGCCTGGCACCTGCCCTTCCCGTTCGAAGACCTGCCGCCGAACCTCGAAGGTTTCGACACGGTGTTTTCCATGGGCGTGTTCTACCACCGCCGCTCGCCCATCGAGCATTTGCTGGCGCTGAAGGATTGCCTGGTCAAGGGTGGTGAACTGGTGCTGGAAACCCTGGTGGTCGAAGGCGATAAACACCAGGTACTGGTGCCGGAAGACCGTTACGCGCAGATGCGCAACGTGTGGTTCCTGCCATCGGTGCCGGCGCTGGAGTTGTGGCTGCGTCGTGCCGGGTTCACCGATGTGAAGTGCGTGGATGTGAGCACCACCACGATCGAGGAACAGCGCGGGACGGAGTGGATGAAGTATCAGTCGCTCAGTGACTTCCTTGATCCGGAAGATCACAGCAAGACCATCGAAGGTTTACCGGCACCGATGCGGGCTGTCATCGTCGCCAGAAAGTAACGCAAGAATCTGTAGGAGCGAGCTTGCTCGCGAAGGTGTGTCAGTCGACACCACTTAGCCTGACACTCCATCGCGAGCAAGCTCGCTCCTACAGAGGTTCGGTGTTCAGTCTGAGGGCTTGGCGCGCCGGGCCTTGAAGAACTCGCTCAGCACCGCCCCGCACTCCTCCGCCAACACCCCGCCTTCATACAGCACCCGGTGATTCAAGAAGCCCTGGGTAAAGAACTGCCCCTGGCTTTGCACAATCCCGGCCTTGGGCTCCAGCGCGCCGTACACCACCCGCGCAATCCGCGAATGCACGATCAGGCCCGCACACATGCTGCACGGCTCCAGGGTCACATACAGCGTGCTGCCTGGCAGGCGATAGTTGCTCACGGCCTGGGCGGCAGCGCGAATGGCGACCATCTCGGCGTGGGCGCTCGGGTCGCTGCCACTGATCGGGCAATTGAAGCCGCGACCGATGATTTCACCGTCCTGCACCAGCACCGCGCCCACCGGCACTTCACCGAGGGCGGCACCTTGCGCGGCCAGCACCAGGGCTTCACGCATGAAGTCCCGATCACGGCTGCGGTCGATAATGGCGGCGGGTCGAATCTGACGCATCACGCCACCTCGATCGCGGCCATCAGGCCGGTTTCCATGTGGTCGATCACGTGGCAATGAAACATCCACACGCCAGGGTTATCCGCCACCAGCGCCACCTGGGCGCGCTCGTTCTTGCCCAGCAGGTAGGTGTCGGTGAAGTACGGAATGATTTTGTGCCGGTTCGAGGCGATGACCTTGAAGCTCATGCCGTGCAAATGAATCGGGTGCTGATACTGAGTCATGTTTTTCAATTCGAAGATGTAGCTCTTGCCCTTCTCAAGCTTGGCAATCGGGCGGTCGGCGCAAGTCTTGTCGGTGATGTCCCAAGCCTTGCCGTTGATCTGCCACAGGCTTGGCGGCTTGCCGTTGTCGATATTGACCGACACCGAGCCCACCCATTCGAAATTGAAGTTGAGTTTCTCGGCATTGGCCAGGTCCGGCTCGGCGATCGGGTTGGCCGGCAGTGCCGGCGGCCACTCGGTCGGCGCGTCGCCATTGGCCACCGAACGCAAGGTGCCGAGGCGCACCGGACCGTTGCGCAGGGACAACTCTTCACCGGCCGCTGGCGCCTTGATCGCCAGGCAGATGCGCATGCCGGGGCCGAGCCAGTACTCCTTGCCCAGCGGGCGTGGCTCGATGGGGTTGCCGTCCAGTGCATAGATCTGCGCTTCGACGCCGGGGATGTTCAGGCGATAAGTCAAAGTATTATCGAGGTTGAGCAGGCGTACACGGGTGATCTGCCCGGCTGGCAAATCAATCACCGGCTGCGAGACCCCGTTGATGGTCGACAGACGCCCCGCCGTACCGCCACGGGCCGCTTCACGGGGAATGCTGAACTCGACGAAATTGCCCACCTCGTCGACATGCCAGCTCTTGAGGCTCAAGGTTTTCTCGTACTTGAATCCGGTCGGCTCGCGCTCTTCGATGATCAACGGCCCGACCAGCCCACGGCCAAGCTCTTCGCTGCTGTTCACGTGCGGGTGATACCAGTAACTGCCAGCGTCAGGCACGCGGAACTTGTAGTCGAAATATTCACCCGGCAGTACCGGCAATTGCGACACATAAGGCACACCGTCCATTTCCAGCGGCAGGCGGATGCCGTGCCAGTGAATGGTGGTGGCGACCGGCAGATGATTGATGAAACGCACCCTCAGCCATTCGCCCTGGCGCACGCGCAACTCGGTGCCTGGTGCCGACGGGCCGAAGGCCCAAGCCTCGGTCTTGTGCCCCGGCACCAGTTCGACGTCCAGCGGTGCGGCGATCAGTTCATAGTCGTGACCGGCATCTGCGTCGGCCATCTTGCCCAGCCAGTAGCGCGACGCGCCACCGGCTCCCACGCCAACGACAACAAGACCGGCCAGACCACCGAGTATTTGGCGACGGGTAAACGACATGAACTCAACTACCTCACGAATCAGCAACAGGCCCACGGCCCGCAAAAGGCGAATACGATACACCTGCGATTGCGAAACAGTAAGGGCTGCGCGGCGGATGGACGCAGGGCGGCATCGGACATACAGGCTAAATCGGGACGCGGTACAGCCCTGTCCGTACCCGAAACCGAATCGCAAATGGGCGTAACCATGTAGTGCACATTGCTAGAGCGTACGGGGCATCTTCGACATCCATTTTCTCAAGGAACGAGAGCCGATGAACTCAATGGAGTCCCGCTGATCCACCGCTTCCGCGCCACCGATCAGGACAACGCCGACCTGCATACGAGCGAGTTTGTGAAAAACGATTTGCGCTTTCAGGTCGAGATGCCCTGGATGGCGCTGGATCCTTCTCACCCAATGGTTTTCTTCATCTCAGGTCGATCACGATGATCTCGCAAAGATCGCCGGCTTTCAGATCCTGCGTGTTGTGAAGCTCCGATTGGGCCTTCAGTTCGTCCACCAGTGGTATGCGCGGCACTTCAGTCGGTGCACCTTTCTTGCCACCATGCTTGCCCGCCATCGTTGACATCACGGTCTTGAGGCGATCGGGTGTCTGTTCCTCGTTGCGTTTGTTGAAGCGGCTCCACATCGCCCTGGGCGTTGCGTTCAGGCTGCCGTGATGTCCGACCTTGTAGAAATCGACGTCGTCGAGCAGTTCCGCCATCTCCGATTGGAGCGCGTAGTTCCAGTTCTCCAGTTGCGCATCACCGGGAAACAACAGCTTCCTGGTTCCCGCTTCGAACAAAAGGATCAGGCTCGTATTGTTCATGGCGTCATCCAGCGCCGTGACGATCCCGAGCAATTGATCAGCTTCCGCGTTGTCGACCCGTTCCGCGACCCAGCGCATCTCGCTTGGCAGGCTCGTCTTGCGAAACATTTCTTCTTTCGATAGCTGTGGGAACAGCTTGCTGTTCGACTGCGTAGCCAGCTCGCCATCCACACCGAGAGCCACCAGGGGATTCGCACGCAACCAGTAATCGCTCGAGGCTTTCGCATACTTTTTGATCGACTTCGACTGCTGCAATGTCGGGGGGCCCAACACGTGCACCTTGATGTTCGGCAGGACTTCATCGAGAGCGACATCACAGCCGTGAAACAGATAGACGTTGCGTGTCTCATCACCGGCCATGGTCATCAGGTTCTTTACCGCGGAGAGGTTCTTGATGTTGTCCTCGCCGAGAAAGCGCAGGCGGTCGGCGAACGGCCACTGGGCGTTGAAGCCCTTCTCGCCGTCAAGACGCCGCACCACCGATTCGGCGATGGCATGCATGCTTTCGAGCGAGGCAACACGCGTGTCAAACGCCTTCTTCGCCGCTGCCGCATCAGTCGGGCCCGCCCAGTTCTCAGGTGCTTCGGGCGCCTCGGTCCATGGCTGCAGCACGCGATCAGGCTTCAGTGCCCGGATCACATCACCAGGACCATCGCCATTGTCGGACGTCGCGAACCCGCTGATGTGATCGGCATGCCGGTGGGTGGCGACCACGATATCGAGCTTGCCGCCACATTGCTGCGCGATGTCGTCGGCCACGTGCTTCATGTCCGCCTTCGGATCGTTTTTCGGCATGCCGGTGCTGCCGAAATCGATCAGGATGTGCCTGGCGCTGTCGTCGCTGTAGTCGAAGCGCAGAAGAAAGCAGTCGCCGAATCCGACCTGGTAGGCACGAATTGTCGCCTTGACGGGGTGCGGTGCTGCGGCGTGAGCGGTAGTGACCATGGAGTCAATCCTCCATGCGCGCCAGATGCATGTTCGAGAAGCGCATGCGCGCCTCTTCCCGTGGCATGCCCAGTTGCCCTGTATCGCGCAGGTACTCGAGGCGCCGCACTTGCCGAGCGCCATCGAGCAGGCCATTGCAGATGTGGTACTTGACGCGACCGTACTGGTCGAAGACGACGACACCACCGCCGAAGAGATCGGCCCGCGTGCGGGTCGTGAAGCCCTCGGGCAAGGGTTTGATGCCGCACTCCGACATCAGCTCGGATCCGAAGAAATGCCCGATCTGGACGTACTGACAAATCGTTTCCCTGAACGGAATGCCGTCGGGATCGACACGCACGGCCGCGTCGATCGACTGCACTTCCGTATAGCCCCGATCGGTGATGCGGAGTGCCTCGCGGTTTTCCCAAAGGAAGCGAAAGCATTCATCAGGGTCACGCGTCAGCGCTTCGGCATTGCTGCGCGAATACTGCAGCTCATCCGGCGTCGAAAAACGCGACCAGCATCCGTCGGTGTCAGTTTGTCCGCAGGGCGGGGCGATGCCATAAGCCTTGAAGGAATTCCTGATCTGCGAGCGATAACCGAACCGGCTGTCATCCGGCACCAGCTCGCGATCCGCCGTGAGCAGCCCGGCCAGGAACTGGCCAAAATCGAGATCGGTCGGTGGACAGTAGTCGATCGCACGGATCGACATCTGCAACAACTGCGCAGCGGCCTTGGCTCCTTCCTCGACGACAGACTTGAGGTTGTAGCCACCACCTTCGAATGTGCCGAGCTGGGCGATGCGTTCGGTCCATAGTTCGACGAAGGCGCGCATCATCGCTGCCACGAGGACTTCCCCTCGTCGGTGCGGCTCCAGCATTTCGGAGGCGTTGAGAATGTCCGGATCAGGCGCGATCTTGACTGATTGGCGCAGAGCCTCGCGCCCACCATCGGCAATGGCGCCGATCTCTGCAGCAATGCCGAGCAGGATCGACGATCGTATGACATCGCCCGTCACCTTCTCGGCAGGGATCAGCTGCATCGGCTCGCCGAGGCCCGGCAGTTTGTCATTGAAGCCCAGACCCGCTGCGACCACTTCGGGCAGCGAGAAGATCGAGAGGATCGCAACGATGTCGGCGAAGCCTTCATGGAAGGCGGCCTGGTCGGGACCAGAGGGCTCCGTGTAGCGCGTGCGCAGGCCGTCCAATACCGCATGCGTCGTCTCATGTGCAATGACGTCGTGGCTGAGCGCGGTGAAGACCGGCTGCATCTTGTCGTCGAAGAAGTAGCCAAACATCAGCGTCCTGTCGGGCTCTGAATAAAAGGCGTTGGCCAGCGCGAAGGCATGTGGCGCAATGTGCAGCTGATGACCGCCGAACGACCAGCGGACGCGGCGACCGAGCGCGCGCTCGAACAGACCCAGCGTGCGCATCGCGATCGCATAGCAGTTCTGGGCATGGAAATTGGGATTCGCGAGCAGGCGGGCCTGGTAGGCCTTGTCGTGCAGTGTTTCGCCGTCCTGCGGCGCGAAGGGATCGAGCAAGACATTGACGTCTTGGTAGCGTTGGCGATTGGCGTAGGCGCGCCGCTCGGTCGCGTTGTAGTCGACCACCTTGATCCTGTAGCCAGTGGGGCCCCAATCCAGCATCTCGGCGGGGACGTCGACCTGCGCGAACACTATGGGTCCGTTGTCGCCCAGGCGCAGACCGGGATCCTTGGCGATGACGGTAAGTTTACGCACGGATTGCAGAACAGTCATGGAAGCGTCCTCTTGCGAAAAAGCTACTCACAGACTTTATGCGTTGTACTGCGTGCGCATCATCTGGTTTGGGTAGAGTAGATGAACTCATTTCGGCTTGCGCCGAATTTGCCCATCAAGCCGCAGGCGCTGCCGTTCACCCCAAGGAATTCAACGGCTTAGAGTTTGGGAAGCCGCAATCGATATCGTACTCACGATCATCGACAGCCCTCCTCTAAGCCATTGATTCACATAGGCAGTTCAACCACCCTCATTCCCACTCAATGGTCGCCGGCGGCTTGCTCGACACGTCGTAGGTGACGCGGGAGATGCCTTCGATTTCATTGATGATGCGGCCGCTGACGGTTTCCAGCAGTTCGTAAGGCAGGTGTGCCCAACGCGCGGTCATGAAGTCGATGGTTTCCACGGCACGCAGGGCCACGACCCAGGCGTAACGACGGCCATCACCGACCACGCCAACCGATTTAACCGGCTGGAACACCACGAATGCCTGGCTGACCTTGTGATACCAGTCGGCCTTGCGCAGTTCTTCGATGAAGATGTGGTCGGCGCGACGCAGCAGGTCGGCGTATTCCTTCTTCACTTCACCGAGGATGCGCACGCCCAGGCCCGGGCCCGGGAACGGGTGACGGTAGACCATGTCGTACGGCAGGCCCAGTTCCAGGCCCAGACGACGGACTTCATCCTTGAACAGCTCGCGCAGTGGCTCGACCAGTTTCAGGTTCATCTCTTCCGGCAGGCCGCCCACGTTGTGGTGCGACTTGATCACGTGGGCCTTGCCGCTTTTCGCGCCAGCCGACTCGATCACGTCCGGGTAGATGGTGCCCTGTGCCAGGTACTTGATGTTGTCCAGCTTGCAGGATTCGGCATCGAATACGTCGATGAAGGTACGGCCGATGATCTTGCGCTTCTTCTCAGGGTCAGCTTCGCCGGCCAGGTTGTTGAGGAACTGCTCCTCGGCGTTGGCACGGATCACCTTGACGCCCATGTTTTCCGCGAACATGGCCATCACTTGCTCGCCTTCGTGCAGACGCAGCAGGCCGTTGTCGACGAAGACGCAGGTCAGTTGGTCGCCAATGGCCTTGTGCAGCAGCGCGGCAACTACCGAGGAGTCCACGCCGCCAGAGAGGCCGAGCAGCACGTTGTCGGTACCAACCTGGGCACGAACCTGGGCGATGGCGTCTTCAGCGATCTTCGACGGGGTCCACAGCGCTTCGCACTCGCAGATGTCGAGGATGAAGCGCGACAGGATGCGGCCGCCCTGCTTGGTGTGGGTCACTTCCGGGTGGAACTGCACGCCGTAGTAGCGACGCTCGTCGCTGAACATGCCAGCGATCGGGCAGCTCGGGGTGCTGGCCAGGATATGGAAGTCGGACGGCATGCGGGTGACCTTGTCACCGTGGCTCATCCACACGTCGAGGCCGAACAGGCCGTCGGCGTCGATGTGGTCTTCGATGCCGTCGAGCAGGCGGCTCTTGCCGACCACGTCGACACGGGCGTAACCAAACTCACGCAGCTCGGAACCTTCAACCTTGCCGCCCAGTTGCTCGGCCATGGTCTGCATGCCGTAGCAGATACCGAAGACCGGCACGCCCAGGTCAAAGACTGCCTGCGGGCAGCGAGGGCTGTTGGCTTCGTGCACGGACTCCGGGCCGCCAGCGAGAATGACGCCTTTTGGCGCGAACTCGCGGATCGCATCCTCGTCCATGTCGAACGGGTGCAGTTCGCAGTACACGCCGATTTCACGCACGCGGCGGGCGATCAGCTGGGTGTACTGGGAACCGAAGTCGAGGATCAGGATGCGGTGAGCGTGAATATCGAGGGCCATGATTCAGTCTCGTCTAAGTCATTCAGAAACAGTCGTGATTCAGAAACAACTCGGGGCTGAATAAAACAGCCCCGGTTGCTTAGCTTGTTGCTTGAAGGCTCAACCTACGCGGTAGTTTGGCGCTTCCTTGGTGATCTGCACGTCGTGAACGTGGGATTCGGCCATGCCTGCGCCGGTGATCCGCACGAACTCGGGCTTGGTGCGCATCTCTTCGATGTTGGCGCTACCGGTGTAGCCCATCGAGGAGCGCAGGCCGCCCATCAACTGGTGGATGATCGCGCTCAGGGTGCCCTTGTACGGAACACGCCCTTCGATGCCTTCCGGAACCAGCTTCTCGGCGCCTGCCGAGGAGTCCTGGAAGTAACGGTCGGAGGAACCCTGGGCCTGGGACATGGCGCCCAGCGAACCCATGCCGCGATAAGCCTTGTACGAACGGCCCTGGAACAGTTCGATCTCGCCCGGCGCTTCTTCGGTACCGGCGAACATCGAGCCCATCATCACGCAGGAAGCACCGGCCACGATGGCCTTGGACAGGTCACCGGAGAAACGGATGCCGCCGTCGGCGATCAACGGTACGCCAGTGCCTTCAAGGGCAGCGGCGACGTTGGCGATGGCACTGATTTGCGGCACGCCGACACCGGCGACGATACGGGTGGTGCAGATCGAGCCAGGGCCGATACCGACCTTGACCGCATCAGCGCCCGCTTCGGCCAGGGCCTTGGCGGCAGCGCCGGTGGCGATGTTGCCGCCGATCACCTGCACTTCAGGGAAATTCTCTTTAACCCAGCGAACGCGGTCGATCACGCCTTTGGAGTGACCGTGAGCGGTGTCGACCACCACCACGTCAACGCCGGCATTGACCAGGGCGGCAACGCGGTCACCGGTGTCTTTACCGGTACCAACGGCAGCACCGACGCGCAGACGACCTTGATCGTCCTTGCTGGCCAGCGGGTAAGCCTTGGCTTTTTCGATGTCTTTGACGGTCATCATGCCTTTGAGGGCAAACTTGTCGTCGACGATCAGGACTTTTTCCAGGCGGTGCTTGTGCAGCAACTCGCGGACTTCGTTCTTGTTGGCGCCTTCCTTGACCGTGACCAGACGCTCTTTAGGCGTCATCACTTCACGTACGGTGGCATCCAGGCGGGTTTCGAAGCGCACGTCACGGGAAGTGACGATGCCGACCAGGTCGCCATCGTGCAGCACCGGAACGCCGGAAATGTTGTGCATGCGGGTCAGTTCGAACAGGTCACGCACCGTGGCGTCAGCCTCGATGGTGATCGGGTCCTTGACCACACCGGCTTCGAACTTCTTGACCTTGCGGACTTCGGCAGCTTGCTGCTCGATGGTCATGTTCTTGTGGATGATGCCGATACCACCTTCCTGAGCCATGGCGATTGCCAGACGGGCCTCAGTGACGGTGTCCATGGCGGCGGAGACCAGTGGAATATTCAGCTCGATGCCACGGGTAAGGCGGGTCTTGAGACTGACTTCGTTAGGAAGCACCTCGGAATAACCGGGCACTAGGAGAATGTCGTCGAATGTCAGAGCTTCTTGGCTGATACGCAGCATCGCGGGGGCTCCCGAGCGGGAAAATGGAAGCGCGCCATTATAGTCAGACACCCCTTCGGGTTCAATGTAAAACTCTGTCTATTATTGGCATTACTGATATACGGGGATTCCATCCGCTGTATTGCTGCTTTTTTGTAGGAGCGAGCCTGCTCGCGATGAGCTTGAAGGCGACGTTTGTTTTCAGACAGCACGCGTCATCGTTCACGACCATCGCGAGCGAGCTCGCTCCTACAACGGTCATCAGAGTTCGACTTTCACCCAACTGACCGGCTGATCGAGCCAATCGGCGAATTCATCGAGAAAGCTCTGCTTGAACCCGGCTTCGGCCCAGTTGTTGAAGATGAAACCGAGGTTGGAAAAGCCGCATTCCTGCAGGAACAGGAAGCCGTTGATGTCGTCTTCATGCCCGCATTCCGGACAGGTGAAGTTATCGGTACGCCCCGGCATCCAGTCTTCCAGGCTTTCGAACAGGGCTTCACCCACTTCCTTGCGGCACTCGGCGCAACCCGCTTCGCCAAGAAAACCCTTGGCCGGCGTATAGATGCAGCGCTTGGTGACGATCTCCAGACCATTGACCGGCTCGCCGAATGGCAGCGCGTCCGGGTGCAGCACCACCTCACGGGCACCCTCGGCGATGGCGTGGCCCATGCGATTGCCGGTGCGGCCGCACGTGGTCAGCTCTTCCTGGACGATGTTCTTGCGCACCAGCCAGCGCACGATCGCCCGAGCTCGGGGCTCGTGCACCGGCAGTGTGGAGATTTTCGGGACGATGATGCTTTGCGAATTCATGGGGTACAGGCCTGAAGCATTGATAAATGACCTGTAGGAGCGAGCTTGATCGCGATGGTCGTTAACGATAACGCGTACTTTCTGATTGAACGCGTCACCCTCTAGTCCATCGCGAGCAAGCTCGCTCCTACAAGGATCAGTAGGCGAGCCTTTAGAAGGTATAGGCCCGCCGCAGCTGTTTTTACAGCTCGACAACAACCGCCTGCGATGCACGGGTCGCCTTGGCGCGGGCGGCTTCGATCGACTCGTCGCGAGCCAGGGCAACGCCCATGCGGCGCTGGCCGTTGACTTCAGGCTTGCCGAACAGGCGCAGCGCGGTATCCGGCTCGCTCAAGGCTGCGCCCAGATTGGCGAATGCGGTCTGGGTCGACTGCCCTTCCACCAGGATCACCGCCGAGGCCGATGGCCCGAACTGACGGATCAACGGGATCGGCAGGCCGAGAATGGCCCGTGCATGCAGGGCGAACTGCGACAGGTCCTGGGAGATCAGGGTCACCAGGCCGGTGTCGTGCGGGCGCGGCGAAACTTCGCTGAACCACACCTGATCACCCTTGATGAACAATTCGACCCCGAACAGACCACGGCCACCCAGGGCTTCGGTCACGGCTTTGGCAACGCGTTCGGATTCAGCCAAGGCAATCGGGCTCATGGCTTGCGGCTGCCAGGATTCCTGATAGTCGCCCTTCTCCTGACGGTGGCCAACCGGCGCGCAGAAGGTGGTACCGCCGACGTGGCGTACGGTCAGCAAGGTGATTTCGTAGTCGAAGTCGATGAAGCCCTCGATGATCACCCGACCTTTACCGGCACGGCCACCTTCCTGGGCGTAGTCCCAGGCTTTGCGCACGTCATCGACGCTGCGCAGCAGGCTCTGGCCCTTGCCCGAGGAACTCATGACCGGCTTGACCACACACGGGAAACCGAGGTCTTCGACGGCCTTGCTGTAGTCCTCGAAGGTGTCGGCGAAGTGGTACGGCGAGGTTGGCAGGTCCAGCTCTTCAGCGGCCAGGCGGCGGATGCCTTCGCGGTTCATGGTCAATTGCGCGGCGCGGGCGGTCGGGATCACGTTGAAACCTTCGGCCTCCAGCTCCACCAGGGTCGCGGTGGCGATGGCTTCGATTTCCGGCACGATGAAGTGCGGTTTCTCGGCTTCGATCACGGCACGCAAGGCAGCGCCGTCGAGCATGTTGATCACGTGGCTGCGGTGCGCCACCTGCATGGCCGGCGCGTTGGCGTAGCGATCCACGGCAATCACTTCAACGCCCAGACGTTGCAGCTCGATCACCACTTCCTTGCCCAACTCGCCACAGCCACACATCAATACGCGGGTCGCGGTAGGCGACAATGGAGTTCCGATACGGGTCATCTGAAGGTCCTCAAGAAGCGGATCATCGAGGATACGGCGCACCAGGCGCGATCCATGGGGAGAAAGCGCGGCATTTTACATGAACTTCAGCCGACGACAGCCTGTTTGCGCAGGCGCCAGGCCATGATCAGCCACACGGCGGTGACCCCGGCGAATTTCGAGCCCAGGGCAGTGAGGATCACCCCCGGCGTCAGGGCGTCGATCATGCCGAAAAAGATAAAGGTATCGAGGGGAATGCTCAGGGCCGAACTTATCCACAGCCGATCATGCAGCGGGCGCCTGGTGATGCTGAACACCAGCCAGTCGATGCACTCGGAAACCGCGAACGCCGTGGCGCTGGCCAGGGCGATGGACGGATCGGAGGTGACATAGGACAACACCAGCGCCACCAGCATCGCCACGAGGGCGCCATGGCCGAATCGGGCTTGCACCATGTCGCGCAACACGAACACCAGCCCGCCCCAGGCCGACCAGATGATGTCCAGGTGCGGGGCGGTGGAAAAGGCGTAGTTGATCAGCACGACGCTGCCGATGTAGGCGATGAGGAAGAACATGGGCGGGGAAGTACCTGTGAATTTGCCGCACAGGATACTGTAGGAGCGAGCTTGCTCGCGATGGTCGTGAACGATAACGCGGCGAATCTGACACCCCGCGGTGTTCCTCAGTCCATCGCGAGCGAGCTCGCTCCTACAACCGCG
This sequence comes from Pseudomonas sp. Pseusp16, assembly GCF_047324915.1. Classification (NCBI taxonomy): domain Bacteria; kingdom Pseudomonadati; phylum Pseudomonadota; class Gammaproteobacteria; order Pseudomonadales; family Pseudomonadaceae; genus Pseudomonas; species Pseudomonas sp. Pseusp16. Next base: position 3,981,929 of record NZ_CP168522.1, read on the forward strand.
GTTTTGCCCCGATCATCCAGACCAACCCACTGGCCTTCGCCCGCTCATGACACAACCCCAGCACCTGGCGCCGCTCTTCGTTGGTCATGCGGCTCCAGCGGGTGATCTCCTCCACCGTGCGTTGGCAACCGGTGCAGACATCATCGTCATCCAGCGCGCAAATGTTCACGCAGGGCGATGGCACCGGGCGTTCGGGTGTGCTCATTCTTCCTGCTCGGCCAGATCGCGGGCATAACGCTGCGAGTTGTGCACGTAGTGAGCAGCGCTGGCCTCCAGCATCCGGATTTGCGGCTCGGTCAGTTCGCGCACCACTTTGCCGGGTGAGCCCATGACCAGCGATCCATCCGGAATTTCCTTGCCCTCGCCGATCAGCGAGTTGGCGCCGATGATGCAGTTCTTGCCGATCCTTGCACCGTTGAGGATCACCGCGTTGATGCCGATCAGACTGTTGTCGCCGACAGTGCAGCCGTGGAGCATGGCGTTGTGGCCGATGGTCACGCCGGTGCCAATGGTCAGCGGATAGCCCATGTCGGTGTGCATCACGGTGCCGTCCTGGACGTTGCTGTTCCTGCCGATCAGGATCAACTCGTTATCGCCACGCAGCACGGCGTTGAACCAGACGTTGGCGCCCTCTTCCAGCTTGACCTTGCCCACCAGCACGGCATTAGGGGCGACCCAGCTCTGTGGATGGGTTTCGACGCGGGCGTCGCCCAGACGATATTTCATTGTTGTTTTCCTCAAGGCTCAGGCAGGCTTTTTTTCAGCAAAATCAGGATTCAGGCCATGCGAATGATGGCTTCAGATATTGATAAAGCTTTTGGGAGGCTGATGCAGGCTGATTTTGGCGTCATACAGCAGGTTGATCAACTCGACGATCATGATCGCCGTCAGCCCCCAGATTTTGTACTCGCCATAGCGATAGCTCGGCACGTACCAGCTGCGGCCCTGATAGTCGATGCGATGGGTATGTTCGCGGGGGTCTTTGCGGAAGAATTCCAGCGGTACGCTGAACACCGCGGCGATCTCGGCATCGTTGGCCCGGTATTCGACAAAATCCGGGATGACCCCGACATAGGGTGTGACCATGATGCCATGCAGGCTGATCAGCGGGCTGAGCGGGCCGATCACCTCGACCAGCCCCGGCGGCAGGCCGATCTCTTCTTCGGCTTCACGCAGGGCGGTGAAAATCAGGTCGGGGTCTTCGGGGTCACGACGCCCACCGGGGAAGGCGACTTCGCCGCCATGGGTCGACAGGCCGCTGGCACGCAGGGTCAACACCAGCTCAGGCTCGTCACTGCGTGTGATGGGCACCAGCACCGCGGCCTCGGGAAAACGACGGTCGGTCTCCAATGTGCGCGGAGTGTGGTTACTAACCCGATGCAGTAGCTCGTCCAGCATGAGTGTTCTCGATCTGTGCCTTACCCGGCATCATGCACCAATCGCTGCGGTCGCCCAACCCCCGCAACAGCCCCATGTCGCGAAACGACAACTTGCCGACAGACACTGCCGCACGCCAAGATAGGCGCAGCATTCAGGAACCCCAGCATGAAATTTTGCAGCCAGTGCGGTAACCCGGTGACCCAGCGCATTCCCGAAGGCGATTCGCGCCTGCGTTTTGTCTGCGACAGCTGTCAGGCCATCCACTACCAGAACCCCAACATTGTCGCCGGCTGCGTGGCGACCTGGGGCACCAAGGTGCTGCTGTGCCGGCGGGCCATCGAGCCGCGACGCGGTTACTGGACCCTGCCCGCCGGCTTCATGGAGAACGGTGAGACCATCGAACAGGCCGCCATTCGCGAAACCGCCGAGGAAGCCTGCGCCCGGGTGCGCAACCTGAGCATCTATACGCTGATCGACGTGCCACATATCAGCCAGGTGCATGTGTTCTTCCGTGCCGAGCTGGCGGACCTGGATTTTTCCGCCGGCCCCGAGAGCCTGGAAGTGCAACTATTCGACGAAGCGGACATTCCTTGGGATGAGCTGGCTTTCCGCACGGTAGGTCGTACCTTAGAATGCTTCTTCGCTGACCGGCGGACCGAGGTCTATCCCGTACGGTCTGAATCGATCCCGCCGCTTGCTCAGCCTGCCATTATTTGATGCCATATTGGTATCATTCGTAGCCGCTGAAAAATCGCAGCCTGCGGCAGCTCCTACAAAAACATCTATAAATGAATAGTCGCGACACCTCCTGGGGAATCGTTTCAATGCGCTGGTTGCTTGCCCTGTTCTGTTTGTCGTTCGTCGCGGTGTCCCAGGCTTCTGCCGTGGAAACCCTGGACGGCAAGGTCATCGAGAAAATCCTGATTCTCAAGTCTTCCCATCAATTGCAATTGATCAATGACGGCAAGCCGCTCAAGACCTATCGCATTTCCCTGGGCAAACGGCCCAAGGGGCCAAAGCTGATGGAGGGCGACAAACGCACCCCGGAAGGCTTCTACTGGGTTGACTGGCGCAAGGTCAGCGACCGCTTCAACCTGGCGATGCACATTTCCTACCCGAACATCAGCGACTCTGCCCGCGCCCGTCGTGAAGGCGTCGAGCCCGGCGGCATGATCATGATCCACGGCACCCCGGACACCGAGGACACCCCGGAAGACCTGTTCCACACCCTGGACTGGACCGACGGCTGCATCGCCATGCGCAACATGGACATGCGCGAAGTCTGGAACCTGGTGCCGGACGGCACGATGATCGAGATCCGCCCGTAACTCCCCCGACCATTGGTCGCCCTCGAAAAATAAATTCAAAAAATCGCAGCCTGCGGCAGCGCCTACAGTAGTGATACCACTCTGACCTGTAGACGCTGCCGAAGGCTGCGATCTTTGCTGCTGCATCCCCCTGCACTAATACCACTTAGAACCACCCTCTGAAAAACCGGCCAAAACGGCAGGATTTCCCACGCCAAAGGCCCGGTGGCGGCGTTGACATGGTATGCAAGTGGTATTAGTTTCGCCTCACTACCGGGCGACAACCATCCTGCAACCGCATCGGACAATGCCTACATGAATGACCTCCGCGCCCTGCGCCCCGACGACACCCAACCCACGCCGTTGTACCTGCAACTGGCACGCAATCTGGAAGCGGCGATCCATGCCGGCCAGTGGAAGGCCGAACAGGCCATGCCGTCGGAGCGCAATCTGAGCGAGACGCTGGGCATCTCCCGGGTCACCGCCCGCAAGGCGCTGGAAGTGTTGTTCGAACAAGGCCTGATCCGCCGTAACCAGGGCTCCGGTACCTTCATCACGCCACGCCTCGAACAACCGTTGTCGCGCCTTTCCGGTTTCAGTGAAATGCTCCGCCTCAAGGGTTTTGTACCCGGCTCGCAATGGCTGGAGCGGGAAATTACCCTGCCGACCCACGAAGAGCTGATCCGCCTCGGCCTGTCGCCCAATGACAAGGTCGCGCGGCTCAAACGCCTGCGCAAGGCCGACGACACCGTGATGGCCATCGAGATGAGCACCCTGCCCGCCTCGATCATTGCCAACCCGCAATCGGTCGGCGACTCCCTCTACGAATTCCTCGACGGCATTGGCAAACCGGTTGTCCGCGCCCTGCAGCATATCCAGGCGATCAACGCCTCGGACGAGTTCGCAGCTTTGGTCGGCATCGCCCCCGGCACTGCGATGCTGCTGATGACCCGGGTCGGCTACCTGGAAGACAACACGCCAATCGAAGTCACCGACACCTATTGCCGCAACGACTACTACGACTTTGTGGCAGAGCTTCGCAGGTAAGTAGCCGCGCAGTTAAAACCGAGACCGATCATGTCCGAAGACAACATCCTCACCGCTCACGGCTGGGTTCGCGGCCGACTGGTCCACGCACACGGCAAAGTCGTGTCGATCGAAGGCCAGCCCTGCGATCCGGCAGACAACGACCTGCCATACCTGCTCCCGGGTTTCATCGACCTGCACGTTCACGGCGGCGGCGGCAAAGACATCATGGAAGGCGCGCCGGCCTTCGAAACGATCACCCGAACCCACCTGCGCTTCGGCACCACGTCGCTGCTGGCCACCACCATGACCGCGCCGAGCGACGAGATATCCAGCGTGCTCAAGGCCGTCGGCGAATTCTGCGAGCAGCGGCCCCAAGGCTGCGCCCGGGTGCTCGGCGTGCACCTCGAAGGCCCGTACATCAACCCCGGCAAGCTCGGCGCACAACCCAACTTCGCCCACACGGCGCTGATGGCCGAAGTCGAAGCCTACCTGGCGCTCGCACCGATCCGGGTGATCACCATCGCGCCGGAAATCGCCGGTCACGATGCCTTGATCCGTGACCTCAGCAGCCGTGGCGTCCGCATGCAGATTGGCCACACCCTGGGCAGCTATGAGGAAGGCGTGGCTGCGCTGGAGGCCGGCGCCAGCAGTTTCACCCACCTCTACAACGCCATGAGCCCGCTGCATCACCGTGAGCCGGGGATCGTCGGCGCCGCTTTGGCCCACGCCCAATACGCCGAACTGATTCCGGACTTGCTGCACGTGCACCCCGGCGCCATCCGCGTGGCCCTGCGCTCGATTCCATGCCTGTACTGCGTCACCGACTCGACCGCGGCCGCCGGCATGCCCGATGGCGAATACAAACTCGGGAGCCACACCGTGACCAAATGCCTGGGCGGCGTGCGCCTGCCCGACGGCACCCTGGCCGGCAGCACGCTGACCATGGATCAGGCCCTGCGCAACCTGGTGAAGATCGGCCTGCCCATCGCCGAAGCCTCGCAGCGCCTGTCGCAATTCCCCGCCGACTACCTCGGCATCACCGAACGCGGGCGCCTGCAACCGGGGGCCTGGGCCGACTGCGTGCGGCTGGATCGCTCATTGAAACTGACCGCCGTCATGGTCGAAGGAGAAGACATTGACTTCAAAAATGCTTGAAGAGGCGCTGTCCTCGTTCGAGGCAGTGCAAGTCCAGTTGCAACAACTCGACCCACAGATGATCGAAATCGCCGGACGCCTGCGCCGCCAGCCGCCGCAAGTGGTCATGACTGTGGCCCGTGGCAGTTCCGACCATGCCGCCAGTTACTTCGCCTACCTGACCATGCAACTGCTGGGCATCCCGGTGGCCTCGCTGCCGATGTCGGTGGTGACCATGCAACAGGCACCATTGAAGGTCAGCGGCCAGGTGGCATTCGCCTTTTCGCAATCGGGACAGAGCCCGGATCTGGTCAACAGCCTGCGCCTGTTGCGCAAGCGCGGAGCCTTGAGCATTTCGCTGGTCAATGCCGAAGACTCGCCACTGGAGGCCGCCTGCGAATTCAGCCTGCCGCTGTGTGCCGGCACCGAAAGCAGCGTTGCCGCGACCAAGAGCTTCATCGCCACCCTCAGCGCCAGCGCTCGCCTGATCGGCCACTGGAAAGAAGACGCCGAACTGCTCGAGGCAGTTTCTGCCTTGCCCGATGGCCTGCGCGACGCCGCGCAACAGGACTGGAGCCCGGCCATCGACGCCTTGCGCGATTGTCAGCGGCTGATGGTAATCGGCCGTGGCGCCGGTTTCGCCATCGCCCAGGAAGCGGCGCTCAAGTTCAAGGAAACCTCGGCGATCCAGGCCGAAGCCTTCAGCAGCGCCGAAGTCCGTCACGGCCCGATGGCGCTCATCGACGAAAACTACCCGTTGCTGATCTTCGCCCCACGCGGTGCAGAACAGGCCGGCTTGCTCAGCCTGGCCGCCGACATGCGCCAGCGCGGCGCCCGTGTCCTGCTGGCCGCACCGGATGACGTGCTCGAGCGCGACCTGACCCTGACCCTCGCCGAGCACCCGGCCCTCGATCCGATCCTGGCGATCCAGAGTTTCTACGTGATGGCCGCCGGTTTGGCGGTTGCACGCGGCATGGACCCGGACCAACCGCGGCACCTGAGCAAAGTCACTCGTACGCACTAACCACCCTTGTAGGAGCGAGCTCGCTCGCGATGGACTAAAGAACGCCGCGGTTATCCAGCAAACGCGCGTTTTCGTTGACGACCATCGCGAGCAAGCTCGCTCCTACAGGGGGGCCGCGTCGATCCCAATAGTTTTCCTGATGAGACCGAGCCATGCACAACAACAATAAAGAGCTGACCCTCAGCGCCCCGCTCAGCGGCCCGGTGCTCACGCTCGCCAAAGTCCCGGATGCGGTGTTTGCCAGCGGCGCCATGGGCGACGGGATCGCCATCGACCCGTTGAACGATACCCTGCACGCGCCCTGCGCGGGCGTGGTGGTGCATGTCGCGCGCACCGGTCATGCAGTGACCCTGCGCGCGGACAACGGCGCCGAACTGCTGCTGCACCTGGGCCTCGACACCGTCGAACTGCAAGGCCAGGGCTTTTCGATGCTGGTGCAGGAAGGTGCACGGGTTGCCAATGGCCAGCCCCTGCTGCGCTACGACCTGGACAAGGTCGCGCAGCAATGCAAAAGCCTGGTCAGCCTGCTGATCCTCACCAACAGCCAGGACTTTCAGGCACGACCCATCACCCTCAAGTCAGTGAAAGTCGGCGAGCCGTTGCTGCACATCATTCGCCGCCAGGGCGTGGGTGCGCAGGCGGACGTGGAGCTTGCCGGCGAAGAAGTGGTCGGCCACATCCGCATCGCCCATCGTGGCGGTCTGCATGCCCGGCCAGCCGCGTTGATCCGTCAGACCGCCCTGGGTTTCAAAAGCAAATCCCGGCTGCATTTCGCCGGTAAATCGGCGACCTGCGATAGCCTGATCGGACTGATGGGTTTGGCCGTCGGCGAGCAGGACGAAGTGCAGGTCAGCTGCCAGGGTCCGGATGCCGAAGCCGCACTGCAAGCCTTGCTGACTGCGCTGTCCACGGCACTGGCCGAAGAGCATCACGCCACCGCCCCGGCACCGATGATCCAGCGCAACCGAGTGGCCGAAGCCGGTGTGCTGCACGGTGTCTGCGCCGCTCCGGGGCTGGTCGGCGGGCCGCTGTTGCGCTTGAACGCGATCAGCCTGCCTGCGGATGCCGGGCACAATGATCCGCTGCTGCAACGGCAAGCCCTCGACACTGCGTTGACCCAGGTCCGCAGCGAAATCGCCGGCACCCTGGACCAGGCCAGAAAACACAGGAACACTGACGAAGAAGCCATCTTCGCCGCCCATCTCGCGCTGCTGGAAGACCCGGCATTGCTGGACGCGGCCCGCCGGTCCATCGACCTCGGCACCGCGGCGACCCACGCCTGGAGCCAGTCGATCGAGGTGCAGTGCGACGTGCTCCAGCAGTTGGGCAGCACGCTGCTGGCCGAACGCGCCAACGACCTGCGCGACCTCAAGCAACGGGTGCTGCGCGTCCTGCTCGGTGAAGCCTGGCATTACGATGTACCACCCGGTGCCATCGTCGCCGCCCACGAGTTGACCCCATCCGATCTGCTGCAACTGAGTCAGCAAGGTGTCGCCGGTTTGTGCATGGCCGAAGGCGGCGCGACGTCTCACGTGGCAATCCTTGCGCGGGGCAAAGGCTTGCCGTGCATGGTCGCACTGGGCTCGACGTTGCTCGATCAGCAACAGGGGCAACAGGTAGTGCTGGACGCCGACGGCGGTCGCCTCGAACTGACACCCAGCGCCAAGCGCCTGACGGACGTGCGCCAGAAGCAACAGCAACAGCAGCAACGCCGGGCCGAACAACAGCTCCAGGCGCATACACCTGCGCTGACCACCGACGGCCTACGCATCGAAGTCGCCGCCAATGTGGCGTCCAGCACCGAAGCGGCAGACGCATTGGCCAATGGCGCCGACGGCGTCGGCTTGCTGCGCACCGAATTTCTCTTCGTCGACCGCCACACCGCCCCGGACGAACAGGAACAACACCACGCCTATCAGGCCGTGCTCGATGCCATGGGCGACAAGTCGGTGATCATCCGCACCATCGACGTCGGTGGCGACAAGCAACTCGATTACCTGCCACTGCCCGCCGAGGCCAATCCGGTGCTCGGCCTGCGCGGCATTCGCCTGGCCCAGGCCCGCCCGGAATTGCTCGACCAGCAACTGCGCGCCCTGCTGCACGTCACGCCGTTGTCCCGTTGCCGGATCCTGTTGCCGATGGTGACCGAGGTCGAAGAGCTGCTGCATATCCGCCAGCGCCTCGACGCCTTGTGCACCGAACTGGGCCTGAGTGAGCGCCCGGAGCTGGGGGTGATGATCGAAGTTCCGGCCGCCGCTCTGCTGGCTGAACAGTTGGCGGAGCACGCGGACTTCCTGTCCATCGGCACCAACGACCTGTCGCAATACACCCTGGCCATGGACCGCGACCACGCCGGTCTCGCCTCCCGGGTCGATGCCCTGCACCCGGCGCTGCTGCGCTTGATCGCCCAGACCTGTGCAGGTGCCGCACAGCACAAACGCTGGGTCGGGGTTTGTGGGGCGCTGGCCTCCGATCCGCTAGCCACACCAGTGCTGATCGGGCTGGGCGTGAGCGAACTGTCGGTGAGCCCGGTGCAGATCGGTGAAATCAAGGATCGTGTACGCCATCTCGATGCCAGCCAATGCCGGCGCATCAGCCTGGACCTGCTCAAGCTGAGCAGCGCCGGTGCGGTGCGTCACGCCTGCCACCAGCACTGGCCTTTGAGCTGAGCTCTTAACAGAAGAACAAGAACATCCAGGGAGTACCGCCATGTATCAATACTTTATCGAAGGACTGCAGCGCCTCGGCCGCGCGCTGATGCTGCCAATCGCGATCCTGCCGATTGCCGGCCTGCTGCTGCGCCTGGGCGACACGGACCTTTTGAACATCGCGATCATCCACGACGCCGGCCAGGTGATCTTTGCCAACCTGGCCATGATCTTCGCCATCGGCATCGCGGTCGGTTTCGCCAAGGACAACAACGGCACGGCCGGTTTGGCCGGGGCCATCGGTTATCTGGTGATGGTGTCCACGCTCAAGGTGTTGGATGCGAGCATCAACATGGGCATGCTCGCCGGGATCATCAGCGGCTTGATGGCCGGTGCGCTGTATAACCGTTTCAAGGACATCAAGCTGCCGGAGTACCTGGCGTTCTTCGGCGGCCGGCGCTTCGTGCCGATCGCGACCGGTTTCAGCGCGGTCGGTCTGGGCGTGGTGTTCGGTCTGATCTGGCCGCCGGTCCAGCACGGCATCAACAGCTTCGGCGCGCTGCTGCTGGAGAGCGGCAGCATCGGTGCATTCATTTTCGGTGTGCTCAACCGCCTGCTGATCGTCACCGGCCTGCACCACATCATCAACAACATGGCCTGGTTCGTGTTCGGCAATTTCACCGACCCGACCACAGGAGCCTTGGTGACCGGCGACATATCGCGCTACTTTGCCGGCGACCCGAAAGGCGGCCAGTTCATGACCGGCATGTTCCCGGTGATGCTCTTCGGCCTGCCCGCCGCCTGCCTGGCGATGTACCGCAACGCCCTGCCGGAACGGCGCAAAATCATGGGCGGGATATTCCTGTCGATGGCCCTGACCTCGTTCCTGACCGGCGTTACCGAGCCCATCGAATTCGCCTTCATGTTCCTCGCGCCGCTGCTGTTCTTGCTGCATGCGCTGCTGACCGGCCTGTCCATGGCTGTCACCAACCTGTTGAACATCCACCTGGGCTTTACCTTTTCCGGCGGCTTCATCGACATGATCCTCGGCTGGGGCAAATCCACCAATGGCTGGCGCGTGGTCCCGGTCGGCCTGGTCTATGCGCTGATCTATTACCTGGTGTTCGACTTCTGCATCCGTCGTTTCAATCTCAAGACGCCGGGACGCGAAGACGCTGCTGTCACTGAAAAAGCCGCAGTGGCGGACAGCGACCGTGCCGGGGCCTACATCAAGGCATTGGGCGGCACCGAAAACCTGATCACCGTCGGCGCCTGCACCACTCGGTTGCGCCTGGACATGGTGGATCGCAACAAGGCGTCGGACGCGGACTTGAAAGCACTGGGTGCCATGGCGGTGGTGCGTCCGGGCAAGGGCGGGAGCTTGCAAGTGGTGGTCGGGCCGATGGCCGACGCGATTGCCGATGAAATTCGCCTGGCGATGCCGGCATTGGGTCGCGCCATCGTGTCGACGCCGGCAGCAGAAACAGACGCGCCGCCACCTGCCGCCGTGGCGACACCCGAGGCGCAGCAATGGCTCAATGCGCTGGGTGGTGGCGACAATGTGCTGCAACTCGATTGCATCGCCATGACCCGCCTGCGCCTGCAACTGGCCGATGGCAAGGCGTTGTCGGAATGTGATTTGAAAGCACTGGGTTGCCAGGGTGTCAGTCAGCTGGACGGCGGCGTATGGCATCTGTTGATTGGCGACAAGGCACCGACCTTGAGTGATGCGCTGGAAGCGTTGGTCAATCGCAGTGAGGTCAGTGCCAAGGTTTGATGCTTTGGTGACTGAAAGTCCGCCATCGTCGGATCGCCGCCCGGAGCCGGACGGCGACCCGACGATGAGACTCTCCCGGCCACCGAAGGCTCCAGCCCCCGCCAAATCGTGGCATACATATATACCGCCACCGCCTCCCTTTCCCTCTCCATGCTGCCGGCTCTTTCTACCGACTGGAGACCGTGCCCATGAGCATACCCACCGCCCCACCGTCCTTTGAAGAAATCAAAGGCTATCTCAACCAAATCGGCCATCACCTGCTCAACGCCCAGACCCCACTGCTGCCCGACCATAAGCCCACAGCCGAACTACGCTACCTGGAACGCCTGGACGGCATCCTCAAGCGCTACCGGGAACAGTTCCTGAGCAAGGCCAGAACCCACTATCAGGCATTGGCCAACAGCGACCTGAAAACCCCGGAAGGCCAGACTCTGCTCACCACCCTCAAGAGCACCTTGAACACGCATCTGATGGACATGGACCTGCGCGAGCAGATCGATGGCAGGCCACTCAAATCCTACATGACCTTCGAGGCCGGGTTCACGGCCCTGGAGCATGAGGCCAGGCTCGGCGTTCAGGACCGCCTGCTGCACCCACAAGAAGGCAAGATGCTCGAAAGCGTGGCGCTGCCCCCAAGCTTGCGTCCAGGCCTGTACGCCTTGCAGTTCAGTTACCAGGCGCAACAGGTCGAGCTGGCCGGTGCCTTTGTCGCCACAGAAAAAAACAGCGTTGTGGTCAACGACCTGATGAGCGCGCAGGACGTCGGCCAGATCTTGCTGTTCACACCTGCGCGAGGGATCGAGTCGTTCAACACCCTGGCCGAACTCGACACCCACTTGCGGCAAAACATGGAGCACGCCAGCGGGCGCAGTGAATTCATCGACAGGTTGCCCACGCGCTACCACGCCTTGAGCCCTGCCGGAATCTGGCCCCTGGAACTATCACCCATCGACGACCAGCCGTTGTTCGAACACACCGTCGGTGCACTGATCGCCAAGCGCACCCAGGATGTCGACCGGACCCTGAGCCTGGTGGACAACCCGCAGCACGACCCCGCCCAATTGATCGCGGCTCTCGACCGCGCCATCCGCAGCGCCCTGCCCGACCTCAGCGCCCGCCTGGAACTGCGCGCCCAACGCCTGCTCGAACGATTGCTGCGTTACAGCGCACCCGATTGGTATCGCAGCGCCAGCGAGGCACGCCGGGCCGCGCTGGCTGAACATCTGGGCAGCTACAACCAGGCACGCCAGCACCTGCTCGACCTGTTGGGCCCCGCCGCGACCCCCCAGGCCCTGGCCCGTCATCAATGGCTGGAGCGGTTGAGCGATGAGCTGGAGATTCACGACCTGAACCCGGAGCACCTGCAGGTCAAAACCCAACGGCTTGTGGCCAGCGTCGGCCACTATGAACACAATCGCAACCTGATCGACCTGGCCTTGCGGGGCCTGCATACCGGCGACGAACTGCCCGGCTCCGACTTTCTGACGAAGACCACTCTCACGTACAACGGGGGCCCCTTGCCCGATGCGTACCAGGATCTGACCCTGGCGTGGATCGTGGAACAGTTGATGACCTTGCATCCCCGGATCGACTTTGCCCAGGTGCAACGGGAACTGCACGCCCGGCCCGAGTTCAGCGGCGCCATCGAGCAGATGCTCGACCAGCGGATCAACGCCCTGGCCTACACCGCTTTCCTGCAAGGCCATATCCGTGAAGAGGACTACCAGGCGATCCAGCGCTTGCGTCAGGGTAGCGATGCGCAACTGAGCGCGGACACCCTGGGCGCCAGCACTCTATCGCTGCACGGCGCACAACTTCAGGACCTCTGGGTGATGCGCCAGACCGATGCCAACGGGATGGTCAACCGCGTACTGCTCTGCACCCCCGAGGCACCACAAGAGCACCAGTTCCAGGCATTCGACAGCGAGCTTGCGTGCCAGCAGCACATCCTCGGCTGGACCCTGGACAATGGCCTCAAGGCCCCGCCCGGCACCATGACCGATTACTTGATCCGCCAGGCACCACTGCGCCTTCGCAACTCGATGAAGCACCTCTTGAGCGGTCTGAGCCTGAAGTTTCACGACCAGGAATACAACGAGGTCACGTTCAACGCTGGCAGCTATCGCCAATGCCTGAAATCAATGGCTGAACACATACTCGCCATACGTTTCGATAACTACGAATTCAACACGCCGAATTGGTATCGCTCAGCCACCCTTGATGTCAGGCGAAGACTCTCGACCCTCGCCGAGGATGCAGAAGGCAGTTTGCAGACCTACAACGACCATCCACAGTCCGAGGCCCGCTTCCAGAGCTTCGATGCCTACCTGCATGAAAAGGCCAGGGAGCGCTTGAACCAGCTATTGGGTCGCCCTCAGAACGATGTTGACCCGGACACCGTATGGGCCTATTCACCCTCCTCGCTGATCGGTAGCCAGACACCGGCGCCCATGACATATACCAGGCTCTACCGTGATGGCTACGCCGATGGCGTCGGTTTTCTCGACGAAAAATTCTCCCGCGCGGCAAGGTACAGGGGCCCGCAAGGCGTTGACCTGAGCACCCTGAACGCCAATCCCGAAGCCGTCGCGCGCTCGGTCACCGGCGTCTGGATTGGCCAGCGCTACGTCGACAAGGTCAAGGCCGAGTTGCTGGACCCGGACAGCCCGGCGTTTACTTTCAGACGCAATGCGGTACTGGCCATTACTCAACGACAGATGCTCAGTGCCGCGTTGGAGTGTCGCCTGCAAGGACACATCGCCGGAGTTGACCTGCAATGGCTTGAGCGCAGCATCGCCAGCATGGGCGACACGTCGCAGGAGACTCGCGGCAACTACGCCATCCATCGTCTGCTGGTCGACGGCGAATGGGTCATCGACACCTACCTGTTCAGCCACGCTGACAATCCGGTGCTGCTCTATACGCCCCATTCCCCCGACGGCATCGCCTTTCGCGAGGCCAGGCAGTTCAATTACCTGCTGAAAAAACTCCCCGGCCTCATCGGCTATCTCACCCTGCGTGTCGATGTTCGATCCCGGGGCCGGGTCCAGGCATTTCTGGAAGCGGCCAAACAAGGGCTGCCCGACGACCTGGATAAAACCACCCCCAGCCCCCCACGTTACGACTCGACACGGGCACTGCCTCCAGTGCCCGACCTGCGTTATTTGCTGTACAACATGAAGCTGCAACGCAAGATCGACGAAGTGACCGCCACCACCACTAGCCGCACTCAGATGATCACCAGTATTCTCTGGACGTGCGTGGAGTTCGTGGCCACCATCGCCACTGCGCCTTTCCCGGTTCTGAGCCTGAGCGTTGGCCTGCTTCTGGCCTTCAAGGACGGCATGCTCGCCCTGCACGCGTACAACCAGGGCGACACCTCGGCCGCCCTTGAGCACTTCGTCGGGTATCTGCTCAACAGTGCCGGAGCCATCTTCACCGACCTGCGTCCGGCCCTGCGCTCGCTCAAACCCATCGGCAAATCCGCGCGCCTGGCAGTTGCCAGCACCGAGCAGTGCCGGGCGATGAAGCTGATCAGCCAGCTGGAGACAGCCCCCCCAGCACCTGCCAACATGCAGCCGGTGTTGTTCAACAGCGAGGTACTCTGGGCGCCGAAGACCCCGGATGTGATCGGTCGCTACTTGCTGTATCGCCTCGATCCGGCCAGCGCAAAGCTGGTCTCGACCACACGCCTGGCCGCACCGAACACCGAGGGCATCTGGACCCGCACCGGGGTTTCCGGTGGCGCGCCGAAATACGAAACAGTGCCTGAAACCCCCGGACCGTCAAAAGACTATGGGATGCCACGGAAGTACTGGAGCAACCTTGAGTCGGTCATGGACCCGCAGATGCGAGCGCTCATGATCAGCCAGGCAACCGATATTGACCAAGGTTTGGTCGGCGTTGTGCTAGGCAGTGCCGCCAATAAACTGCGTTCGTTACGTACGGTTTACCTGCAACAGGTCGAACGCCTGACCAAGGACGCGGACAACTTCTTCCTCTACCTCGACACGCTGCCCGCTCGCGCCAGCGTGCCTGCCGTAGATGCCAGCACCCCACTGGCCCGACTGGTCGCCAGCGATGCGTTTGCCGGCAACAAGAACCTGGTCATCGGTGCCGTGCCAGGCTCCATCGCCAGCAAGCAGGCACTGATTACCAACATGGATGCCCTGGTCGAACAAGGTTTCAAGCGCCTGTATGTGGAGTTCCTGCCAGGGGATGTTTTCAAGCTCAAGCTTGAAAAGTTCAACCAAGGGAAATCATGGCGGCACATCAAAGAACATTTGAAGGCCATAGACCGGTCCTTCGGCATTGCAAAAGACGCCGAGTACTCATACTTGGCCCTCGTACGCAAGGCCAGGGAAAAAGGCGTGCAAATCAGGGCACTGGACGCCTCGACCTCCTATCGGCTGGACGATGTCCTGCTCATGGGCGACAGCTCGCCGACCACGCCCCAGCCCAACAGCCTGAGAAACTACTACTCGCACAAAGTCATTGAAACCGACATGGCCGATGCACCGCACGAACGCTGGATCGCCCTGGTAGATCAATCGCGCATGACCACATACAACGGGACGCCTGGCCTGGCTGACCTGAACAATGCGGTTGCGCTGCGCATCGAAGACGTCGGCTTGAATCAATCGGTGGGCATCTGGTCAGACACCCCCGGCAAGATACCAGGTGATGCACTCGCCAAAGGCGACTACCACATAACCCTGCAAACACCGTACAAGATGCCCGAGCCTATCGCACCGACTGCCTCTACATCCCTCACCGGCACCGGACATTTCAACGACTTCGATATTGCACCGTCGCTCAGAGATGAAATCGCCCGCATGGCCGACCAGCCACGCAGCCTGGATTCTCGCTACGTGCCGTCACAGCCATCGCGATTGGAAGCGTTCTCTGAATTCATCAAGCTACGCCAAAACCTGAGTGCCAAGGCCGAGAGCTTCTTTGCCGACTATGTTCCACCTGCCAGGCCAACGTTGCCGACGATCGACGCCAGCACCACGCCCGAGTCGTTCCTGAAACAAATCAGCGAAAGCCGCTTGCCAGGGTTGATTATCGGCGAGGCCCACTCGGCAGAGTCGAGCAAGGCGTTTCTGATAAAGCAGATGAAGCAGCTGAAGCAGCAGGGCTACCAGACACTCTACGTCGAACACCTGCTCACCGACCTGCACCAGGCTGAACTGGAGGTATTCCATCAAACCCAAAGGATTCCCGGCAACCTCAAGGCCTACCTGAGAACCCAGGACCGGGGACATATGCCGTTCTACAAAGGCTCTGACAACTACTCGGAAGTCATCCAGGCCGCCAACAAACATGGCATCCGCATCAGGGCACTGGACTGTACCGCCAGCTATCACGTCAAGGGCTTGCCTGATCCGGAAAAAGCCCGCAACCAGATGTTCAGCTACTTCGCTTCCCGGGTCATCCAGGCCGACCAGGAGGCACACGGGCCCCATAAGTGGATTGCCTTCATCGGCAGCGCCCACACCAACAACTACCAAGGCGTATCGGGAATGGCCGAAATCCTGGGCACGGTCAGCCTGCACGTCAGGGATAGCGCGCCGTCACTGTCCAGAGGCATTCACCTCGGGTACTGGGAAACCGATCTCACGGGGCCTTACTGGAAGGCGATACGCAGTGACTTCAAACTGGAAGTCAGTAACGCCCGGCAACCAGTTCCAGCGCCCTTTTTACCTGTCGACAGGTCAAGACTGCGTCAGGCGGGACACTTCCTGATCGAACGCCCCTCGGCTGCCGAGACCAACCTGCTGCACCGCTCCCGCAGCGGTGAAATTGTTTCCACGCCGATTCAGGTGGACGATAACGGATTGTTCTTTATCGACCGCTGGGACATGTCGGCACGACGCTTCGAGTACCAGAACATCCTGATCGAAGTACTCAAGGCAGAGGTTCACCTGACGCCAGCGCCGTAATCGGCGTCAGTCACCTATTATCACGCCCAACAAAAAACCCGCTGAAATCACTTTCAGCGGGTTTCTCAATTCAGCAGCCTGGAAGATCAGAAATCCTCCAGCCGCCACACCTCATAAGCTGGTGTCTCGTAGGGATGGCTCTGTTTCAAAGCCTCCACCACCGAGCGAATCAACTCATCCGCCACCACCAGCTCAACCTTCCATTCCTCGACCTGCTCGACCTGCCCTGCTTCGCCAATGAACGGCTGGCTGCCATCCAATGGACGAAACTGGCCCTGGCCCAACACCTGCCAGGCGCAGTGATCGTAAGCGCCGATCCGTCCGCCACCGGCGGCGAATACGGCACTCTTCACATCTTCGACGTGGCTGGCTGGAACAAAAAAGCTGAGCTTGTACACGGCGCTTAATTCACCCAGACGCGAGCATTACGGAACATGCGCATCAGCGGTGCATCTTCGTTCCAGTCATCCGAACGCCACGAGTTCTGCACAGCGCGGAATACACGCTCCGGGTGCGGCATCATGATGGTCACGCGACCGTCGCGGCTGGTCAGGCCGGTGATCCCGCGCGGCGAACCGTTCGGGTTGGCCGGGTAGCTTTCGGTGACCTTGCCGTGGTTGTCGACGAAACGCATCGCCACGCAACCCGACAGATCGGCTTCCAGCAGTGCTTCTTCGCTGGCGAACTCGGCATGGCCTTCACCGTGGGCGATGGCGATCGGCATGCGCGAACCGGCCATGCCCTGCAGGAAGATCGAGTTCGACTCCTGGATCTGCACCATGGCCACACGGGCTTCGAACTGCTCGGAACGGTTACGCACGAAGTGCGGCCAGAACTCGCTGCCCGGGATCAGCTCGTGCAGGTTGGACATCATCTGGCAACCGTTGCACACGCCGAGGGTGAAACTGTCGTTGCGTTCGAAGAAGCCCTGGAACGCATCGCGGGCACGGCTGTTGAACAGCGCCGACTTGGCCCAGCCTTCACCGGCACCCAATACGTCGCCGTAGGAGAAACCGCCGCAAGCGACCATGCCCTTGAAGTCGTTCAGGTCGACACGGCCGGCGAGAATGTCGCTCATGTGCACGTCGATCGCGTTGAAACCGGCGCGATCGAACGCAGCCGCCATTTCCACCTGGCCGTTGACGCCCTGCTCACGCAGTACGGCAACCTGTGGGCGGATGCCTTTCTTGATGTAAGGCGCGGCGATGTCCTGGTTGATGTCGTAGCTCAGCTTGACGCTCAGGCCCGGATTGTCTTCTTCCAGCAGCACGTCGAACTCTTGTTCGGCACAGTCGGCGTTGTCACGCAGACGCTGGATCTGATAGCTGGTCTCGGCCCACTGACGTTGCAGCAGACGACGCTGGCCTTCGAACACGGTGTCACCGTTGAAGGTGATGCTGATCTCGCCGTTGTTGATTGGCTGACCGATCACCGACACGCAATCGCCCAGGCCGGCAGCGCTGAACTGCGCGAGGATGTCCGGAGTGGCGTCCTGGCGAACCTGAATCACGGCACCCAGTTCTTCGTTGAACAGGATCGCAGCGATGTCGGCGGAGGAATCCGCCAGGCTGTCGAGGTTCAGGCTCAAGCCGCAGTGACCGGCGAACGCCATTTCCACCACGCTGGTCAGCAGACCGCCGTCGGAACGGTCGTGGTAAGCCAGCAGGTGACCGTCGGCATTGAGGCCCTGGATCACCGCGAAGAAGGCTTTCAGGTCTTCGGCGTCATCGACGTCCGGAGCCTGCTTGCCGAGCTTGCCGTGAACCTGTGCCAGGATCGAGGCGCCCATGCGGTTCTGGCCGCGGCCCAGGTCGATCAGGATCAGGTCGGTGGTGCCCTTGTCCATGCGCAGTTGCGGGGTCAGGGTCTGACGGATGTCAGTCACTGGCGCGAAACCGGTCACGATCAGGGACATTGGCGACGTGACGGACTTATCCACGCCTTCATCGTTCCAGCGGGTGGCCATGGACATCGAGTCCTTGCCCACCGGAATGGTGATGCCCAGCTCAGGGCACAGTTCCATGCCGACCGCTTTCACGGTGTCGTACAGGCGTGCATCTTCACCCGGGTGACCGGCAGCGGACATCCAGTTCGCCGACAGTTTGATGTCGGAGATCTTGCCGATGCGCGAAGCGGCAATGTTGGTCAGGGTTTCACCGATGGCCATGCGGCCCGACGCTGGAGCGTCCAGCAGCGCCAGCGGAGTACGCTCGCCCATGGCCATGGCTTCACCGGTGTAGACGTCGAAGCTGGTGGCGGTGACGGCAACGTCGGCCACCGGCACCTGCCACGGGCCGACCATCTGGTCACGGGCCACGAGGCCGGTGATGGTGCGGTCGCCGATGGTGATCAGGAAGCTTTTGCTGGCCACGGCCGGGTGATGCAGAACGCGCTCGACGCAGTCGGCGATGTTCAGGGTCGACGGATCGAAGTCATCACCCAGTTCGGCTTCACGCACCACCGAACGGTGCATGCGCGGGGCCTTGCCCAGCAACACTTCCAGTGGCATGTCCACCGGGCTGTTGCCGAAATGGCTGTCGGTGACAGTCAGCTGTGGTTCGGCAGTGGCTTCGCCGACCACGGCAAACGGGCAACGCTCGCGTTCGCAGATCGCCTTGAAGCGCTCGAAATCCGCCGGGCCGACAGCCAGGACGTAGCGTTCCTGGGATTCGTTGGACCAGATTTCGTGCGGGGCCATGCCCGGCTCGTCGTTTGGAATGTTGCGCAGTTCGAAACGGCCACCGCGGTCGCCGTCGTTGACCAGTTCCGGGAAGGCGTTGGACAGACCGCCCGCACCCACGTCGTGGATGAAGCTGATCGGGTTCTTGTCGCCCAGTTGCCAGCAACGGTCGATGACTTCCTGGCAACGGCGTTCCATTTCCGGGTTTTCACGCTGTACCGAAGCGAAGTCCAGGTCTGCCGAGCTGGTGCCTGTGGCCATGGAGGAAGCCGCGCCGCCGCCCAGGCCGATCAGCATCGCCGGGCCGCCGAGCACGATCAGCTTGGAGCCGACGACGATCTCGCCTTTCTTGACGTGTTCTTCACGGATGTTGCCCATGCCGCCAGCCAGCATGATCGGCTTGTGGTAGCCGCGAACTTCGTCACCGTGCGGGGTGGTGATCGATTGTTCGAAGGTACGGAAGTAACCGGTCAGCGCCGGACGGCCGAATTCGTTGTTGAACGCAGCGCCGCCCAATGGGCCTTCGATCATGATGTCCAGCGCGGTGACGATGCGCTCGGGCTTGCCGTACGGCACTTCCCACGGCTGTTCGAAGCCCGGGATCTGCAGGTTGGACACGGTGAAACCGGTCAGGCCGGCTTTCGGCTTGGCACCACGGCCGGTAGCGCCTTCGTCGCGGATTTCGCCACCGGAACCGGTGGACGCGCCCGGGAACGGGGCAATCGCGGTCGGGTGGTTGTGGGTTTCAACCTTCATCAGGATGTGCACCGGCTCCTGCACCGCGCCGTACTGGCGGGTTTCAGGGTCCGGGAAGAAGCGACCGGCCACGGAGCCGACGATCACCGAAGCGTTGTCCTTGTAAGCCGACAGGACACCTTCGCTGTGCATCTGGTAGGTGTTCTTGATCATGCCGAACAGGCTTTTTTCCTGGCTTTCGCCGTCGATGTCCCAACTGGCGTTGAAGATCTTGTGACGGCAGTGCTCGGAGTTCGCCTGGGCGAACATCATCAGTTCGATGTCATGCGGGTTGCGCGAAAGGCCCACGAAGGCGTTGACCAGATAGTCGATCTCGTCTTCGGCCAGGGCCAGGCCCAGCTCGGTGTTGGCTTTTTCCAGCGCGGCACGGCCGCCACCCAGCACGTCGATGGCGGTCAGGGGTTTCGGTTCGGCGTGGCTGAACAGGCCGGCGGCCTGTTCGAGATTGCCCAGGACGATCTGGGTCATGCGGTCGTGCAGACCGTCAGCGATCAACCGGGCTTCAGCGTCGCTGAACTGGCCGGCCACGTAGAACGCAATGCCTCGCTCCAGGCGCTGGATTTTCGCCAGGCCACAGTTGCGGGCGATGTCGCTGGCCTTGCTCGACCATGGCGAGATGGTGCCGAAACGCGGCAATACCAGGAACAGACGACCGGTCGGTTCTTGTACCGGAACGCTTGGACCGTACTTCAGAAGGCGCGCAAGCACCTGCTGTTCGTCGCCGGTCAGGACGCCGGTAACTTCGGCGAAGTGAGCGAATTCAGCATACAGGCCACTGACAGCCGGAACCTTCTGGCTCAGTTGCTCAAGGAGCTTGCTGTGGCGAAAGGCAGAAAGGGCAGGAGCGCCGCGCAGGATCAACATCTTCGGGACAGCCTCGGGAAGGGGTGTGCTTTGAGGCCGTGCATTCTAGCCTAAACAGCCCGCGACATCACCCGAAACGCTACGCACGGTTGCACTCGGGTGTCGATTTGTGTTTCTGCCTTGAAAGTCAGGTTAACGGGACGTGCGGTGATCGCTTATTTTTACTGTAACAAAATGCAGATCAGGCCCATTCCTGCGGGGTTTCGGTCGGTTTTGTGATCGCTAGCAGACAAGCCCTTCGCTGTCGAGATATGGCGCCCGTGGTCCTTTGCGTATACTGCGCAGATGTTTTCCCCAACGGCTTTACGTCCGCGGTACGCCAAATGGCTGATCGCAACCGGACTCTTCCTGATGCTCGGTGGCTGTGTTGATAAACCCAACACGCTTGAGCGCGTAAAGGAGGATGGTGTGCTGCGGGTGGTTACCCGAAACAGCCCCGCCACCTACTTTCAGGATCGCAACGGTGAAACCGGCTTCGAATACGAGCTGGTGAAGCGCTTCGCCGACGATCTGGGGGTCGAGCTCAAGATCGAGACCGCCGACAACCTCGATGACCTGTTCAACCAGGTAGGCAAGCCCAATGGCCCGGTGCTGGCGGCTGCCGGCCTGGTCAGCAGCGAAGAGCGCAAGAAGCAGGTGCGTTTCTCGCATTCCTACCTGGACGTCACCCCGCAGATCATCTACCGCAACGGCCAGTCACGGCCGACCGATGCGAAGGATCTGGTGGGCAAGAAGATCATGGTGCTCAAGGGCAGCACCCACGCCGAGCAACTGGCGCAGCTGAAACAGAAATTTCCCGGCATCGAATACGAAGAGTCTGACGCGGTCGAGGTCGTCGATCTCCTGCGCATGGTCGACGAAGGCCAGATCGACCTGACGCTGGTCGACTCCAACGAAGTCGCGATGAACCAGGTGTACTTCACCAACATCCGGGTCGCCTTCGACCTCGGTGACGCCAGCAACCAGAGCTGGGCCGTCGCACCGGGCGACGACAACAGCCTGCTCAACGAAATCAACGAGTACCTCGACAAGGTCAAGAAAAACGGCACCCTGCAACGCCTCAAGGACCGTTACTACGGGCATGTCGACGTTCTCGGCTACATGGGCGCCACCACGTTTGCGCAACACTTGCAGCAACGCCTGCCCAAGTACGAACAGCACTTCAAGTCGTACGCCAAGAAAGAGAAAGTCGACTGGCGCCTGCTGGCGGCCATCGGGTACCAGGAGTCGTTGTGGCAACCGGCCGTCACGTCCAAGACCGGTGTGCGTGGCCTGATGATGCTGACCCAGAACACCGCGCAGGCCATGGGCGTGTCCAACCGCCTGGACCCCAAACAGAGCATCATGGGCGGGGCCAAGTACCTGGCCTACATGAAAGACCAGCTCGACGAGTCGATCCAGGAACCGGACCGTACCTGGTTTGCCCTGGCGGCCTACAACGTCGGCAGCGGCCACCTGGACGACGCACGCAAACTGGCGGCCAAGGAAGGGTTGAACCCGGACAAATGGCTGGATGTGAAGAAGATCCTGCCGCGCCTGTCGGAAAAGAAGTGGTACAGCAAAACCCGTTACGGCTACGCCCGAGGCGGCGAACCGGTGCATTTCGTGGCGAACATCCGGCGCTACTACGACATCCTGACCTGGGTCACGCAGCCGCAGCTTGAAGGCGACCAGGTCGCCGAGGGCAAACTGCTGGTTCCGGGGATCGACAAGACCAAGCCGGCGCAGGAACCGGCGCCGCTCTGACAGAACAACCGAGATCAAATGTGGGAGCGGGCTTGCTCGCGAAGGCAATTTATCATCCAACATCTCTGTTGGCTGATACTCCGCTTTCGCGAGCAAGCCCGCTCCCACATTGTTTTTTGTGTTCGGCTTAGGCTTTTGTGGCAGCCGCCAGAATCAGCGCCTTCATTTCCGAAACAGCCGATTTGAACCCAACGAACAGCGCATGGGCCACCAGCGCGTGTCCGATGTTCAGCTCGTTGATGCCCTTGATCGCCGCCACGGCTTCGACGTTGTGATAGTGCAGGCCATGGCCGGCATTGACGATCAGGCCCTGGGCCAGGCCGAAGGCCACGCCATCGGCCACACGCTTGAGTTCTTCAGCGACTTCGGTCGGCGTCTCGGCATCGGCATAACGCCCGGTGTGCAGTTCGATGGCTGGCGCGCCGACACGGCGCGAGGCTTCGATCTGGCGCTCATCGGCATCGATGAACAGCGACACTTCGGAGCCGATCTTCGACAGACGCTCGACCGCCGCCTTGATCCGCGCTTCCTGCCCTGCCACGTCCAGGCCGCCTTCGGTGGTCAGCTCCTGACGGGTTTCCGGTACCAGGCAAATGTGCGCCGGGCGGATGCGCTCGGCGAACTGCATCATTTCTTCGGTGACGCCCATTTCGAAGTTCATGCGGGTTTGCAGCACGTCCTTGAGCAGCAGAACGTCGCGCTCCTGAATGTGCCGACGGTCCTCGCGCAGGTGCACGGTGATGCCGTCAGCGCCCGCCTCTTCCGCGTCCAGTGCCGCCTTGACCGGGTCCGGGTAACGGGTGCCCCGGGCCTGACGCAGGGTGGCAACGTGGTCGATGTTCACGCCAAGAAGAATACGGGTGCTGGTGGTCACGGAAGCGCTCCAGAAGAAGAGAAAGTTCGGTGCACAGCATACGGGGAGACTACGGCTTGCGAAACAGCTCGCGACTGACCAGCGGGCGACCACCCAAATGAACGGCCAATGCCTGGCGCATCAAACGCTTGGCGGCAGACAACGCACCGGGTGCGGACCAGTCGGCTTCGGCCATGGCCAGCAGCTCTACTCCGTTGAACAACCCTGGCTGCAAAAGATAAACCCGCTCCAGCCCTGCATCCACTTGCAAGCGATAGAGACCATCCGGGGCAATGGGTTGATCGTGAATATCGCTGGTCAGGGAAAAACCGTAGCCCAGATCATCGAGCAGGCGCCATTCGAAGGAACGCAGCAACGGTTCCAGTGCACGACCTTCGGCCAAGGCCAGCAAGGTCGCGGCGTAGTGATCGAACACGGCGGGGTGCGGGTCTTCGGCGGGCAGCAGGCGAATCAGCAACTCATTGAGATAAAGGCCACTGAACAGTGCCTCGCCATTCAGCCAGGTGGAAACGCCAGCACTTTCCATGCGCCCGACATTCTTCAGCTCTCCCCTGCCCCGAAACTCCACTTCCAGCGGCACGAACGGCCGCGCCAGCGTCCCGGCCTTGCCCCGCGCACTGCGCAACACCGCCCGCAACCGACCTTGCGGCGTGAGGAAATCCACCAGCGCGCTGTTTTCACGGTAGGCGCGGGAGTGCAGGACGTAGGCGGGTTGGCCGATGGGAGGGGTTTGGGACATGGAACTCTCAATGAAGAATCGCGGTTTTACAGACAACCCCAAACTAATGTGGGAGCGGGCTTGCTCGCGAAAGCGGTGCAACAGCCAACATTAATGCTGAATGTTACATCCTCTTCGCGAGCAAGCCCGCTCCCACAGTAGATCCATGTGCTGCCAGACGATTTACAGGTCGCCATAACCCAACGAACGCAATGCACGCTCGTCATCGGACCAGCCGCCCTTAACCTTGACCCAGAGGTTGAGCATGATCTTGGAGTCGAACAGCAGCTCCATGTCCTTGCGAGCTTCGGTGCCGATGCGCTTGATGCGCTCGCCCTTGTCGCCAATGATGATTTTCTTCTGGCCATCGCGTTCGACGAGGATCAAGGCATGGATGTGCAAGGTCTTGCCCTGCTGCTTGAACTCTTCGATTTCAACGGTGATCTGGTACGGCAGCTCAGCGCCCATCTGGCGCATGATTTTCTCGCGCACCAGCTCGGCGGCGAGGAAACGGCTGCTGCGGTCGGTGATCTGGTCTTCCGGGAAGAAGTGATCGTTTTCCGGCAGGTGCTCGGCAATCACCCGCTCCAGCGCATCGAGGTTGTGCCCGTGCTGCGCCGAAATCGGCATGATCTGCGCATTCGGCAGCTGTTCCTGCAACCAGGACAGGTGCGGCATCAGCTCGGCCTTGTCTTCGATGCGGTCGGTCTTGTTCAGCGCGACGATCAGCGGGCCGGTCACGTACTGGACGCGCTCGAGAACCATCTGGTCTTCGTCGGTCCACTTGGTGCGGTCGACCACGAAGATCACCACGTCGACGTCTTTCAACGCCGCCGAAGCGGTCTTGTTCATGTAGCGGTTCAGGGCCTTTTCGCCACCCTTGTGCATACCGGGGGTGTCGACGTAGATCGCCTGTACATCGCCCTCGGTCTTGATACCGAGCATGTTGTGACGGGTGGTTTGCGGTTTGCGCGAGGTGATCGCCAGCTTCTGACCCAGGATGTGGTTCAGCAACGTGGACTTGCCCACGTTCGGACGGCCGACGATGGCAACATAGCCACAGCGAGTTGCGTTTGTATCAGTCATTGCCATTCTCCACACCCAGGGCAATCAGTGCTGCGGCGGCCGCTACCTGTTCGGCAATACGACGGCTCACACCCTGACCTCGGCTTTTTTCATTCAGTAAGATGATTTCGCATTCGACGAAGAACGTCCGGCAATGCGGTTCACCCTGGATATCCACCACTTCGTAACGCGGCAGCTCACAACCACGGGACTGCAGGAACTCTTGCAGGCGGGTCTTTGGATCTTTGTTGGTGTCGACCAGCGTCAGGCCTTCGAACTCTCCGGCCAGCCAGGCGAGCACACGCTCACGGGCCACTTCCATGCCAGCATCGAGGTAGATCGCACCGATCAGCGCTTCCAGGGCATCGGCCAGAATCGACTCTCGACGAAAGCCGCCGCTTTTCAGCTCGCCGGAACCCAAGCGCAGGTATTCGCCCAGATCGAAACCACGGGCCAGTACGGCCAGGGTCTCACCTTTCACCAGGCGCGCGCGCAAACGCGACAACTGGCCTTCACGAGCCAGCGGGAAGCGCTCGAACAACGCCTCGCCGGCGACGAAGTTGAGGATGGCGTCACCGAGGAATTCCAGGCGTTCGTTGTTACGCCCGGCAAAACTGCGGTGAGTCAGGGCCAGGACCATCAGTTCCTGATCCTTGAAGGTGTAGCCGAGCTGACGCTCTAGACGGCTTAAGGAGACGCTCACGGTTTACCCACGCTGAGTTCGTGGCTCGATTGTACTGCCATCGCCGTGAGGCGGCGCAGGCTTGGGACAATTAACGCTGTGTTCAAAAATAACGTCCTGAATATCATTGGTTTCATGCTTTCTGTCGGTTCCAGAAATGCATTCGGCGCTGTGTTCAACAGCGCCGTGATTGATTACTTGATCAGGCCAACCCGCGAGAAATTCGGCAGGTGACTGAGTTTGGGTTCCGGCCAGCTCATCCAGACCGCAAAAGCCTTGCCGACGATATTCTTGTCGGGAACCATGCCCAGCAGATCCTTGGGAATGCTCGGATCATCCCAGTAGCGACTGTCGTTCGAGTTGTCGCGGTTGTCGCCCATCATGAAGTAGTGCCCGGCCGGCACGGTCCACGAATGGTCCGGCATTGCGCGGTAGCGACTCATTTCCTTGCGGATCATGTGCTCGGCCGCACCGAGTTTTTCCTTGTAGAGCTCAGCGCTGCCCAGCGTGCCCGGCTCGGAGCCGACCAGTTGTTCGGCAATCGATTGACCGTTGACGAACAGACGCTTGTCGGCGGTGTAGCGAACCGTGTCGCCCGGCAAACCAACCACACGCTTGATGTAGTTGACGTTCGGATCGCTCGGGTAACGGAACACCATGACATCGCCGCGCTGCGGATCACCGACTTCGATGACTTTCCTGTCGATCACCGGCAAGCGGATCCCGTAGGAAAACTTGCTCACCAGAATGAAGTCGCCGACATCCAGGGTTGGCTTCATCGAACCGGAAGGAATCTGGAACGGTTCCACCAGGAACGAACGCAGCACCAGCACGATGAACAACACCGGGAAGAACGACTTGCCGTATTCAACCAGCAGCGGCTCTTTGTTCAGCTTCTCGACCACGACCATGTCAGGCTGGCTGACGCTGCCCTGATAGGAGGCGATGGCCGCACGCCGACGCGGGGCCAGGATCAACAGATCGAGCAACGCCAACAGGCCGCAGACGAACACGGCGATGACCAGCAACAGCGGGAAATTTAGTGACATAGGACCTAACTATCCAACCTGAGCACTGCAAGGAAGGCTTCCTGTGGAATTTCCACGTTGCCGACTTGCTTCATGCGTTTCTTACCGGCCTTTTGCTTTTCCAGCAGCTTTTTCTTACGGCTGACGTCACCGCCGTAGCATTTGGCCAATACGTTCTTTCTGAGCGCCTTGACGGTTGTCCGCGCCACAATCTGCCCGCCAATGGCGGCCTGGATTGCCACGTCGAACATCTGCCGCGGAATCAGATCCTTCATCTTCTCGGTCAACTGGCGACCTTTGTAGTGCGAATTGTCACGGTGCACGATCAGCGCCAGGGCGTCGACCTTGTCACCGTTGATCAGCACGTCCAGTTTCACCAGGCTGGCCGATTGGTAACGATCGAAATGGTAGTCCAGAGAAGCATAGCCGCGACTAGTGGATTTCAGGCGGTCGAAGAAGTCCAGAACCACTTCGTTCATCGGCAGGTCATAGGTCACTTGTACCTGGGAGCCGAGGAACAGCATGTCGACCTGCACACCACGTTTTTCGATGCACAGGGTAATGACGTTACCCAGGTGCTCTTGCGGCACAAGAATATTGGCGCGCACGATCGGCTCGCGCATGTCTTCGATGGCAGACAGGTCCGGCAGCTTGGACGGGTTATCGACGTAGATCGTCTCGCCGGTCTTGAGCAGCAGCTCGAAGATTACCGTCGGCGCCGTGGTGATCAGGTCCAGGTTGTACTCGCGCTCGAGGCGCTCCTGGATGATTTCCATGTGCAGCATGCCGAGGAAGCCGCAACGGAAGCCGAAGCCCAGTGCGTCGGAGCTTTCCGGTGTGTATTGCAACGACGAATCGTTGAGGGTGAGCTTTTGCAGCGCCTCGCGGAAGTCTTCGAAGTCGTCGGAGCTGACCGGGAACAGGCCGGCGTAAACCTGCGGCTGGATGCGCTTGAACCCCGGCAGCACGTCGACGTCCGGCGTCGAGCTCAAAGTCAGGGTGTCGCCCACTGGCGCACCGTGAATATCCTTGATGCTGGCGATGATGAAGCCCACTTCACCGGCCTTCAGGTCGGCGGTAGGGGTGTGTTTCGGGTTGAATACACCGACGCTGTCCACCAGGTGGATCTTGCCGGTGGATTTGACCAGGATCTTGTCGCCCTTCTTCACGCGGCCGTGGCGAACGCGAACCAGGGAGACAACGCCCAGGTAGTTGTCGAACCAGGAGTCGATGATCAACGCTTGCAGCGGATCTTCGATGTTGCCGGTCGGCGCCGGGATGGTGGTCACCAGGCGCTCGAGCACTTCATCGACGCCCAGGCCGGTCTTGGCAGAGCAAGTGACCGCATCGGTGGCATCGATGCCGATGATTTTTTCGATTTCTTCCTTGACGCGCTCCGGATCGGCCTGTGGCAGGTCGATCTTGTTCAGCACCGGCATCACTTCCAGGCCCTGTTCGATCGCCGTGTAGCAGTTGGCAACCGACTGCGCTTCAACACCCTGACCGGCATCGACCACCAGCAGCGCGCCTTCACAGGCAGCCAGCGAACGGCTCACCTCATAGGTGAAGTCAACGTGGCCGGGGGTATCAATGAAGTTCAGCTGGTAATTGATGCCATCGCGAGCCTTGTAATACAGGGTGACGCTGTGCGCCTTGATGGTGATCCCGCGTTCACGCTCAAGGTCCATGGAGTCCAGGACCTGGGCTTCCATTTCGCGCTCGGCAAGGCCGCCGCACATCTGGATGAAGCGATCGGCCAGCGTCGACTTGCCATGGTCAATGTGGGCGATGATGGAGAAATTGCGGATATGACTCAAATCACTCACGGATCAACACTCAAAAAGGCTGCAGGCATAGCCCGCCGAAAAATAGCCGGGAATTGTACCTGATCCACGGCGCAAGCGTCACGTTCGCAGGTCAGACGGCACTTACAAAAACGCCCCGGTCTTGCGACAAGGGCGTTTCTTATGGTCAAAGCGGTCGGAAAATGCCCGCCATCAGCCTGCTCGACGTAACAGCCAGAGCCCCGCCACGGCGCAAACACCCGCCGGTACCAGTACCGAAAGCAACGGTGGGAAGCCAAACACCTGGCTCGAAGGTCCCAGCAGATCCTGAACGATGCGGAAGGTGAAGCCCACCAGCACGCCGGTAAACACGCGCTGGCCCAGGGTCACCGAGCGCAGCGGGCCGAAGATGAAGGAAATCGCCATCAACACCAGGGCGGCAGTCACCAGCGGCTGCAACACCTTGACCCAAAATGCCAGCCAATAGCGGCTGTTGTTCAACCCCTGGTCCGCCAGGTAGTGGATATAACCCCACAGACCGCTGATCGACAATGACTCCGGCACCATGACCACCGTGCTGAGCAATTGCGGACTCAAGGCCACGGCCCAACGCTCGACCGGGGTCGACACCACTTCAGTGCTGCGCTCGTGGAACAGCGTGGTCGTGACGTCCGTCAGCTGCCAGTGATCCGTGTCGAACTCGGCACGCTTGGCGAAGCTCGCCGACAGCATGTGCCGCTCGTTATCGAAACGATAACGGGTCACACCGTACAGGATGCCGTTGGGCTGTACCGAGTTGACGTGAATGAACTCATCGCCCTGGCGGTGCCACAGGCCGTGCTTGGCGCTTTGTGCATCGCCACTGCCCTGGGCCAGCGAGCGATTGGCTTGCGCGGCGGTTTCGGCAGGCGGAGCGATGTACTCCCCGACCAGCAGGCCAGCCAGCATCAATACCAGCATCGGTTTCATGACCGCCCAGACAATCCGGCCGATCGACACACCGGCGGCGCGCATGATGGTCAGCTCACTGTTGCTGGCCAGGCTGCCCAGACCGATCAGGCAACCGATCAGCGCGGCCATCGGCAGCATTTCGTACATCCGGCGCGGCGCAGTCAGCGTCACATAACTCAGAACGTCGACCAGCGTGTAGGTATCGGTGACCTCACTCATCTCATCGATGAAGGCAAACAGTGTCGCCAGACCGAGAATGATCCCGAGCACCGCCAGAATCGCTATCAACACACTGCTACCAATGTAGCGATCCAGCTTAACCACGGGCCACCTCCAGTGCACTGCGGCGACTCGCCCGTTTCAAACGCAAGGGCTCCCAATAGAGCAAGCCCAGACCAATGGCCAGGAAAATTCCGTGCACCCACCACAAGCCCAGCGCCGCGGGGATCTTGCCCTTGTCGAGGGCACCGCGGGCGGCAATCAGAATGGTCAGGTAAGCCATATAAAGAAGAATCGCCGGCAGTAATTTGAGGAATCGGCCCTGACGCGGGTTGACCC
Organism: Pseudomonas sp. Pseusp16; assembly: GCF_047324915.1. Classification (NCBI taxonomy): domain Bacteria; kingdom Pseudomonadati; phylum Pseudomonadota; class Gammaproteobacteria; order Pseudomonadales; family Pseudomonadaceae; genus Pseudomonas; species Pseudomonas sp. Pseusp16. The sequence continues at coordinate 4,011,879 of NZ_CP168522.1, forward strand.
GCGACAGCGGCACCGCCATCAAGGTCACGATGAACACCAGCAACGGCAGCGACATCCGCCATTGCAATTCGGCGCGCAGGCGAATGTCTTCACTGCCGATCAAGGTGCTGGTCGGCATCGCATCACGGTCGGTGACTTCGTCGCTGACGTCGGGTTTTGGCAGCAACACACCATACTCGTCGTACTTGATCGCCCGGTAGTCGGCCTGCCCCGGACTGCCGTCATAGCGATAGCCATTATCCAGGATCAGATAGCGGTTGCCGTCCGGACGAATTTCCTGACGCCCCTTTTCCGCCACCAGGACAGAAATTCCGCGATCCTTGTTGTTGGAACTGATGTTCTTTTGCGAGATGAACACACCGCCCAGATTGACCCGGTCATCCGACATGCGTTCGGTGTAGGTGACCCGGGTACCGTCGCGCAGGGCCTGGAAGCGCCCTGGCTCCAGGGTGTCGAATTCGGTCAGGGCATCCTGCTTGTTCAGCAGCAACTGAAACTGGTTGGCCCCTTGTGGCGCAAGGCTCAGGCTCAACCACGCCACGATGAGTGCGACCAGGGTGGCCGGAAACATTGTCATCCAGACCAGTCGTTGCTGGCTCATGCCGGTGGCCGAGAGTACGGTCATTTCGCTTTCGAGGTACAGGCGCCCGTAGGACAACAGGATCCCGAGAAACAGCCCCAGCGGCAGGATCAGCTGGAGGAAGCCCGGCAGTCGAAAGCCCATGATCAGGAACAGCGAACCCGGATCCAGCAGGCCCGAGGCCGCCTGGGCGAGGTATTTGATGAAGCGACCGCTCATGATGATGACCAGCAGCACGGCACTGACCGCGCTCAAGGTCAACAGGACTTCGCGGGATAGATAACGGAAGACGATCAAACCAGACACTCCAGGGTTGTCAGGCTAAGGCGGCCAAACAAGCAAACGTATCGGACGGCCCGCAAGACAGGGCCACCGAAAAAAAGATGGCGCATTATCCTGTGATTGGGTGCGCCTGTCACTGCGCAATGCATGGAAACGCCTGTAGGAGCGAGCTCGCTCGCGAAGGTCGTCAACGATAACGTGGGGAGCCTGAAACCCCGCGGCGGTCTCAGGTTCTTCGCGAGCAATCGAGCGTCGACCGGCTGCTCCTACAATCGTGCAGCCGAGGGTTGTCAGGCGCCGCTGGCGAGGTTCAAACTGCGGCCTTCGTCGCCGATCGGTATTGGCGCCTTCCATTTTATAAGCAAGCGACGCAGACCACTGTCGGACGCTTGCGTGCTAACCATCAATTCAGGGACCCGGACATGGAACTGGTTGTAAAAAGCGTCAACCCGGAAACGTTGAAGACCGCCACGCTGGTGGTTTCCGTTGGCGAAGATCGCAAGCTCGGTGCAGTTGCCAAACAACTCGATGAATTGAGCGGCGGCGCGATCAGCGCAGTGCTCAAGCGCGGCGATCTGGCCGGCAAGGTTGGCCAGAGCCTGTTGCTGCACAGCCTGCCGAACCTCAAGGCCGAGCGTGTACTGCTGGTGGGCGTTGGCAAGGACGACGAGCTGGGTGACCGCCCGTTCCGCAAAATCATCGCCGGCATCCTCAACACAGTGAAAGGCCTGGGTGGCAGCGATGCGGTGCTGGCCCTGGATGAACTGGTCGTCAAAGGTCGCGACAGCTATGGCAAGACTCGCCTGCTGGCCGAGACCCTGGTGGACGGCGAGTACACCTTCGATCAGTTCAAGAGCCAGAAAGCCGAACCCCGCTCCCTGAAGAAAATCACCCTGCTGACCATCAAGGCAGCTCAGGCTGAAGTGCAGCGCGCCGTAACCCACGCCACCGCCATCGCCAACGGCATGGCCTTTACCCGCAACCTGGGCAACCTGCCGCCAAACATCTGCCACCCGACCTTCCTCGGTGAACAGGCCAAAGACCTGGGCAAAGAATTCAAGGACCTGAAGGTCGAAGTCCTCGACGAGAAGAAGATCAAGGCCCTGGGTATGGGCTCGTTCTACGCCGTGGGCCAGGGCAGCGCCCAGCCACCACGCCTGATCGTCATGCAATACAACGGCGGCAAGAAATCCGAGAAGCCGTATGCGCTGGTCGGCAAAGGCATCACCTTCGACACCGGCGGCATCAGCCTCAAGCCGGGCGCCGGCATGGATGAAATGAAGTACGACATGGGCGGCGCCGCCAGCGTGTTCGGCACCCTGCGTGCCGTGCTGGAACTGAAGCTGCCGATCAACCTGGTGTGCATCCTGGCTTGCGCCGAGAACATGCCAAGCGGCAACGCTTCGCGCCCGGGCGACATCGTCACCACCATGAGCGGCCAGACCGTGGAAATCCTCAACACCGACGCCGAAGGCCGTCTGGTGCTGTGCGACGCACTGACCTACTCCGAGCGCTTCAAGCCGCAAGCGGTCATCGACATCGCGACCCTGACCGGCGCCTGCGTAGTCGCCCTGGGTTCCCACACGTCGGGCCTGCTGGGCAACAACGACGAACTGATCGGCCAACTGCTGAGCGCCGGCAAGGCTGCCGACGACCGCGCCTGGCAACTGCCGCTGTTCGATGAGTACCAGGAACAGCTGGACAGCCCGTTCGCCGACATCGCCAACATTGGCGGCCCGAAAGCCGGCACCATCACCGCGGCCTGCTTCCTGTCGCGCTTCACCAAGAACCTGAACTGGGCGCACCTGGACATCGCCGGCACCGCATGGACCAGCGGCGGCAAGGACAAGGGCGCCACTGGCCGTCCGGTTCCGCTATTGACCCAATACCTGCTGGACCGCGCCAAGGCCTGAAACCGATGACCTTGGGTGGCGCTACTTTCAGGTGGCGCTGCTCAAGGCTCAGGAACTGCAATGACCAAAGTCGACTTCTATATCCTGCCCAGCGCCGATCCTTCGGCACGCCTGGATTTCGCCTGCAAGCTCACCGAAAAAGCCTGGCGCATGGGCCACCGTGTCTACCTGCATTGCAGCGACGCTGCCCAGCGTGACGATCTCGACGCACGCCTCTGGACGTTCAAGGGTGAAAGCTTCGTGCCCCACGGCCCCGCCGAAAGCGAACCGGATGGCTTGATTGTCCTGGGCCTTGGTGACGATTGCGGTCAGCATCAGGATTTGCTGGTCAACCTCGACCTGAAAGTCCCGGCCTTCGCCCAGCGTTTCGCCCGCGTGGCGGAAGTGGTGGTGGAAGACCCGACGATTCGCCAGGCCGCGCGGGAGAGTTTCCGTTTCTACCGCGAACAGGGCTATCCTCTGCAAGATCACCGTTTACAGCGACTCTGAGCCTTCCAATGGACACTCCAAAACCGCTGCAACAGTCCGCGCACCTGCTGGACGACCTCGAGTCGATCCGCCAATTGCTCGGCGATGACAACCTGCAACCGCCCCTGCTGACCGACACGGTCGAGGATGGTGACCAGGAACAGATTCCCATGTTGTTCGACGCCGTGAGCGAGCCTTCGCCGCCCGTGGTACCGACACCCCCTGCCCCCACCGTTGAACCTGCCGCCAGCAAGAAGCCGGATGACTTGCTACACCTGGACAGCGAACTGCGCGCCGCCGCGCAGTTGATCATGCAAGACGTGATCGACGATTTCGCCCCGCACATCGAGACCGAAATCAAACGCCGCCTCAGTGCACGGCTGGAGCGGTTGTTGAGCCAGTACAACGATTGAGAGGCCGGTTGTATTTAGGAGCGAGCTTGCTCGCGATGGGCGCTAACGATAACGCGTGTTTCCTGATAAAACGCGTCGCCCTCACGTCCATCGCGAGCAAGCTCGCTCCTACAGGTCTGCACCGAACATTCAGGTGCTCAGGTAGCGCCCGATCAATGCGATCCCGCTCACCAGCACCAGCCACGTCACCAGCCGCACGAACGCCTCGCGGGACAAGCGCATGGTCAGCCGCCGACCGACCCACAGCCCCAGCGCCATGGCCGGCAACAGACAAACCGCCAGCACCAGCAACGGCAGATCGGCATACACACCGGCGATAACAAACAGACTCAAACGCACCACCGTACTGCAACTGATCAATGCACTCTGGGTGGCCCGGGCCGCCTCCTTGGGCAAACGGCTGTTCAAGTAGATCGCATAGAGAAAGCCGCCGCTGCCAAACAAGGCGCCAAACATTCCGCCCACCGTCCCCATTGGCAGTGCCCACACCGCGGACAACTGCGTCGGCCGGGTTTTGACCCACAGGCTGTAGATCGCATAGGCGCTGATAAACAGCCCCATTAACAGCAACAACAGGTCGGACTTGAGGTTCAGCAGGAAAATCACCCCCAGCGTGCACCCCACCGCCATGCAAGGCAGCAACCGCAACAGCTCCGGCCTCGCCACATCGCGCCGCGACGGCAGCAGATTGCCGAATGCCGCGACAAAATCGAGCAACACCAGCAACGGCACGATCTTCGACAGCGGCATGAACAGAATCAGAATCGGCCCCGCCACCAGCGCGGTGCCGAAACCGGCGATGCCGAACACGATGTAGGCCAGGGCAATGCCAAAGCCAATCACCAGCCAATCCACTACGCCGAAAGGCCATTGGCTCAACAACGTCAATGCGCTCATTGCAGCGCTCCTCTATTTAAGTTCGCTGACTTTAGCCATCGCTGAGCGTTGCGACTAATATCATCAAAGTCACTGACCCATCTCAAAAAGGCATGCCTTGTGCTTTCAATCCGGCAACTGCGTTACTTCGTTGAAATCGCTGAATGCGGCAGTTTCGGCGCCGCAGCCGAGCGTCTGTTCATCGCCCAGTCGGCCCTGAGCCGGCAAATCAAGGACATGGAAGTCCACCTGCAAACCCCACTTTTCGAACGTACTGCACGGCGGCCCCAACTCACACCAGCGGGCGAGGCTTTTTTACCCCGCGCCAAAAACCTGTTGAGCGAGCTGATCAAGGCCAGCGACATGGCCACCAGGATCGGCAATGGTCAACACGGCACCTTACGTTTGAGCCATTCCAGCACTGTACCCATGAGCGGCCGACTGCTGCGCAGCGTCGACCGTTATCTCGAACATCATCCCGGCGTGTCCATGGACATCGCTCAGTTGTCTTCCGAGGCGCAGCTGCAAGAGTTGGCAGACGGCCGACTGGACATCGGCCTATTGCGCCTGCCAGTGCTCCGTCAGTGTGAAGAGGTGCAGATCGACCCGCTCTACGACGAACCTTTACTGGTGGCAGTCCCGCCCGATCACTGGCTGGCCAGGGACAAATCCGGGCAGCAAATCAACCTGGGGCAGCTACGCGACGAAGCGTTTATTTCCATCCCGCATCCCCAGCGAGGCGGTCTTAGCTACCTGTCTGCCGAGTTGTGCATGCGCCAGGGCTTCTTTCCCAAAGCAGCTCGGGTAATGTCGCGTAAAACCACGCAACTGCAACTGATCCAAGCGGGATTTGGTATAGCCCTCTTGCCGGAATCGATGCAGGACATTGCGCCACCCGACGTTCATTTCCTGCCTTTGGCAGATCCCGGCAGTCATAGCAGCGTCGCTCTGGCGTACCGCAAACACCCGACGGCACTGGTTCAACAGTTCCTCGAGCATTTGGTGATATAGGGGTCGTGCATTCACTTGAAGAATGCCTTTAAACTGCGCCCCATGATTAAAGATCCCTTTGCAAGACTCGGCCTGGACCGCGAAGTCCTGACCGTCAGCCAGCTCAACGGCCGTGCGCGGGTGTTGCTCGAAGACGTGTTCAGCAACATCTGGGTCGAAGGCGAAATCTCCAACCTCGCCCGCCCGGCTTCCGGCCATGTGTACTTCACCCTAAAGGACAGCGGCGCCCAGGTCCGTTGTGCGCTGTTCCGGCAGAACGCGGCACGGGTTCGCCAGGCATTGAAGGACGGGCTCGCGGTCAAGGTGCGCGGCAAAGTCTCGTTGTTCGAAGGGCGCGGCGATTATCAACTGATCCTCGACACCGTCGAGCCGGCCGGCGATGGCGCCTTGCGCCTGGCCTTCGATGCACTCAAGGAAAAGCTCAGCGCCGAAGGCCTGTTCAGTGCCGAGCGCAAGGTCCCGCTGCCGGCGCACCCGCAACGCATCGGCATCATCAGTTCGCCCACCGGGGCGGTGATCCGCGACATCATCAGCGTGTTCCGCCGTCGCGCACCCCAGGTGCAGTTGACGCTGATCCCCACCGCCGTACAGGGCCGCGAAGCCACCGCGCAAATTGTCCGCGCCCTGAAACTGGCGGATGCCCGCGGCTTCGACGCACTGATCCTGGCCCGCGGCGGTGGTTCGCTGGAAGACCTCTGGTGCTTCAACGAAGAAGCCGTGGCCCGCGCCGTAGATGCTTGCGTGACGCCAATTGTCAGCGCCGTCGGCCATGAAACCGACGTGTCGATCAGCGACTTCGTGGCCGACGTTCGCGCGCCCACCCCTTCCGCTGCCGCCGAATTGCTGGCCCCGGACTCCAGCGATCTGGTGCGCCGAGTCGAAAGCCTGCACCGACGGTTGGTGATGCGCATGCGTGACCGCTTGATGCGCGATCGACTACGCCTGGAAGGCATTTCCCGGCGCCTGCGGCATCCCGGCGAGCGCCTGCGCCAGCAAGCGCAACGCCTGGATGACCTGGACATGCGCATGCGCCGCGCGTTCGAGCGCAGCCTCAACACCCGTCGCGAACGCTTGATCCGCCTGGAAACCCGTTTGGCCGCACAACATCCGGGCCGGCAACTGGCACTGCTTCGCCAGCGTCTCGACAGCCTGGCCGAACGCCTGCCGCGCGCCATCCGCGAAGGGCTGAAAAGTCGTCGCCTGCAATTGCACAGCCAGATGCAGACACTGCATGTGGTCAGCCCGTTGGCAACGCTCGGCCGTGGTTACAGCATTTTGCTGGACGAGCGCGGCAACGCGATCCGCAGCGCCGCACAAACCCATACCGGCCAGCGCCTGAAGGCCAAGCTGGGCGAAGGCGAACTGCAAGTGCGGGTCGAAGACAATCACCTGACACCTGTCACCCTTTCTTTACTGGATTGATCCATGCCGCGTTTCCTGGCTCCATTGCTATTGCTGTGCCTGACCGTCAACGCCCACGCCGACAGCTACATCACCCGGCTGCTGAACAAACCGGTACCGGGCGGCGTTGCGGTGGTGGACCTGGGCACGTCTGCCCAGGTGCCAACAGCCACTTATCAAGGCAAACCCGTCCTGGTCGTGAAAGAACAGAACAACTGGCTGGCCATCGTCGGCGTGCCGCTGACGGTCAAGCCGGGGACTCAATCGGTCAGCAGCGGCGGTCGTAATCTGGATTTCACGGTTGGCAACAAGAAATACCCGGAACAGCGCATCACTCTGAAGAACACCCAGCAGGTCAATCCAGACCCGGAAAATCTCAAGCGTATCGAGCGTGAACTGGCCGAGCAGATTGCCGCTTACCGCACGTTCAGCCCCAACACCCCGAGTAACCTGCTGCTGGACAAACCGGTGAACGGGCCGCTGTCGAGCAAATTCGGCGTGCGTCGCTTTTTCAATGGTGAAGAGCGCAACCCCCACGCTGGCCTGGACTTCGCCGTGCCGGCTGGCACACCGATCAAGACCCCGGCGGGCGGCCAAGTGATCCTGATCGGCAACTATTTCTTCAACGGCAACACGGTGTTCGTCGACCACGGTCAGGGCTTTATCAGCATGTTCTGCCACATGTCGAAAATCGACGTGAAGGTGGGGCAACAACTGGCTCGGGGCGCGGTGGTCGGGAAAGTCGGTGCAACCGGCCGCGCGACCGGACCGCACATGCACTGGAACATCAGCCTGAACGACGCGCGGGTGGATCCGGCCATCTTTATTGGCGCATTCCAGCCTTGAATCCTTGGCGAGGCTGATGGCCTCTTCGTGGGCAAGCCCGCTCCCACAGTGTCCGGCGGTGTTCACAACATTTGTGTTCACTGCAAAAAACCTGTGGGAGCGGGCTTGCTCGCGAAGACGGCATTGCAGTCACCAGAAAAACCCAAGGCTGCCCCCAACCCCGCCCCCCGAAATCCTGCTTTACACAATTGCGCACAGCTCAAACCTCGCGCAAACAACAAAACAATCACTGCCAATCACAGCAATAAAATCTCGATAAACACTCGTTCACGAGTATTCCTCTCAATTTTTTTCGACTGCTTGCCAACCTTCACCCCCGCGGTTAGGGTTGAAGGCATGAAAACCTCTCACACCCTCATTCAGCTCCGCCAGCACCGCAGCCTGTGCCTCGTCAGCGCACGACTGCCGGGCTGAATCGTGGTGCCTCGTCCCAAGCGTTACGCCAAGAACTTTTGATCCACCGGCAGGCCGCCTTTTTTCGGCCCACACAATAAGGATTTCCTGATGAGCATGCTCAAAGACCCGTCTTCGAAATACCGCGCGTTCCCGACCATCGACATTCCGGATCGCACCTGGCCATCGAAAACCATCACTGCCGCGCCGATCTGGTGCAGTTCCGACCTGCGCGACGGCAACCAGTCGCTGATCGAACCGATGGACGCCGTCAAGAAGCTGCGCTTCTGGAAAACCCTCGTGCAGGTCGGCGTGAAGGAAATCGAAGCGTCGTTCCCGGCCGCCTCGCAAACCGACTTCGACTTCGTGCGCACCCTGATCGAAGGTGGCCACATCCCGGATGACACCACCATCCAGGTGCTGACCCAGGGCCGTGAAGACCTGATCGCGCGCACCTTCGAATCCCTGCGCGGCGCGAAGAAAGCCATCGTTCACCTGTACAACGCGACCTCCCCTTCCTTCCGCCGCATTGTCTTCAACCAGGACAAGGACGGGATCAAGGAAATCGCCGTGAGCGCGGCCAAGCTGTTCGTCAAATATGCCGCCCAGCAACCGGAAACCGAGTGGACTTTCGAGTACTCGCCGGAAACCTTCAGCGCCACCGAGCTTGAATTCGCCAAGGAAGTCTGCGACGCGGTGATCGAAGTGTGGAACCCGACGCCCGAGCACAAGATGATCCTCAATCTGCCGGCCACCGTCGAATGCGCGACCCCGAACATCTATGCCGACCAGATCGAATGGTTTGGCCGTCACATCAACCGTCGTGACAGCGTGATCATCAGCCTGCACACCCACAACGACCGTGGCACCGGCGTTGCCGCCACCGAGCTGGGCCTGATGGCCGGTGCCGACCGTGTCGAAGGCTGCCTGTTCGGTAACGGCGAGCGCACCGGTAACGTCGATCTGGTGACCGTGGCCCTGAACATGTACACCCAGGGCCTTGACCCTGAACTGGACTTCTCCGACATCGACGGCGTGCGCAAAGTCGTCGAAGAGTGCAACCAGATCCAGGTGCACCCGCGTCACCCATACGTCGGCGACCTCGTGCACACCGCGTTCTCCGGCTCGCACCAGGATGCGATCCGCAAGGGCTTTGCCCAGCAGAAACCGGACGCACTGTGGGAAGTACCGTACCTGCCAATCGACCCGGCCGACATCGGCCGCAGCTACGAGGCGGTCATCCGCGTCAACAGCCAGTCGGGCAAGGGTGGTATCGCCTACCTGCTGGAACAGGAATATGGCATCAGCCTGCCGCGTCGCATGCAGATCGAGTTCAGCCAGGTCGTGCAGCGTGAAACCGACCGTCTGGGCCTGGAAATGACCGCCCAGCAAATCCACGCATTGCTGCACAGCGAGTACTTGCAGGCCAACACCCCGTACGCGCTGGTCAGCCATCGCCTGCAGGAAGAAAACGGCCACAGCTCCGTTGAAGTGGAAGTGGCCAGCAAAGGCCAGGGCGAAACCAATCTGCACTGGCGCGGCAAGGGCAACGGCGCCCTGGAAGCGCTGGTGGCCGGCTTGCCGGTACCGGTGGAAATCATGGACTACAACGAGCACGCCATCGGCGCGGGCACCAATGCCAAGGCCGCGGCCTACATTGAACTGCGTGTGAACGGCGAACGCGCGGTGCATGGCGTTGGCATCGACGAAAACATCACCACCGCCAGCTTCAAGGCCCTGTTCAGCGCACTGAACCGCTCGCTGAGCCAGCCGGAAGCGAAAGCGGCGTAACCCATCGCTGAAATGCAAAAGGCCTCAAGGTGCGAACCTTGGGGCCTTTTTGTTTGCCTGCAGATTTTTGTGGTGCCTTTCCCGGCCCCTTCGCGAGCAAGCCCGCTCCCACAGGGGAACGCAATCCAAATGTGGGAGCGGGCTTGCTCGCGAAGAGGCCCTGTCAGACAGTAAAGATTTCAGGTGAACTCGAAGGTATCCGCATCCAGATTCGCCGGAAACCGCGTGCGATAGGCTGCCAGTTCCGCAGCATCCAGCACCACCTTGAACACCCCGTCAGCCTCCCCGGCACTGAGCAACGTCTCGCCCTGGAAATCCAGCACCTGGCTGTCACCGGTGTAGGCAAAGCCTTTGCCGTCGGTCCCGATACGGTTCACTGCCGCCACATAGCACAGGTTCTCGATCGCCCGCGCAGGCAGCAAGCGATTCCAGTGCTGGCGCCGGGCGCCTGGCCAATTGGCGGTGTACAGCAGCAGATCTGTATCCTGGGCGTCACGACTCCACACCGGGAAGCGCAAGTCGTAGCAAATCAGCGGCCGCACTCGCCAGCCCTTGAGCTCGAACTGCACCTGGCGCTCGCCGGGGGTGTAGTGGTTATGTTCACCGGCCATGCGGAACAGGTGACGCTTGTCGTAATGCAACACCTCGCCATCCGGGCGCGCCCACAGCAAGCGATTGCGATGACTGCCGTCGGTTGCCTGGACGATCACGCTGCCGGTAATCACCGCATCAAGCTGCGCCGCCTGAGCCCGCAGCCATTTGCTGGTCGGGCCGTTTTCCGCTTCAGCGAGGGTCTCGGACTCCATGGAAAAACCGGTGGTGAACATCTCCGGCAGAATGATCAGGTCAGCGCCGCGAGCCTGTTCCAGCAATGGCTCGAAATGCTCCAGGTTGGCCTGACGGTCGTGCCAGGCCAGGGACGTCTGGATCAGCGCCACGTTCAGATTGGGCAATGCACTCAGATCACGCATAGTTTTTCCGCCGCTTCACGCAGGGTCTCCTCACGCTTGGCAAAGCACAGCCGCACCAGGCGCTGGCCCTCTGGTGGAGTCTGGTAGAACACCGAGATCGGAATACTGGCCACGCCATGCTCGCGAGTCATCCACAGGGCCATCTCGACGTCATTGAGGTCCGGACGGATCCGCGAGTAATCGACCAGCTGGAAATAGGTGCCGGTCACCCGGGTGAAGCTGAAACGCGACGGTGCCAGCAGATCGCAGAACAGATCACGCTTGGCCTGATAGAAAGCCGGCAGCTCTTCGACGTGCTCAGGATGCTCGGCCATAAAATCGGCCAAGGCATATTGCAGCGGCGTCACACCACAGAAATTGACGTACTGGTGCACCTTGCGCAATTCCGCCGTCAGGGCCGGTGGTGCGACCACATAGCCGGTTTTCCAGCCGGTGACGTGGTAGGTCTTGCCAAACGAACTGACCACGAAAGCACGCTGATACAGCTCTTCATGAGCCAGCACGCTGACGTGGGGCACGCCGTCATACACCAGGTGCTCGTAGACTTCGTCGCTGATCACATAGATATCGCGATCACGGATCAACGCTGCCAACTGATCGAGTTCGGCACGACTGATCAGCGCACCACTAGGGTTGTGCGGGGAGTTGAGAATGATCATCCGCGTGCGCGGGCTCAGTGCCTGGGCAAGCTTCTCGAAGTCGATACTGAAATCGTTCAGGCCCAGTTGCACGTGCACGCAACGACCACCGGCCAACTCTACCGAGGGCTCGTAGCTGTCGTATGCCGGGTCAAACACAATGACTTCATCACCGCTGTGGATAACCGCCTGAATGGCACAGAAAATCGCCTCGGTCGCGCCGGGGGTAACCGTCACTTCAGTATCCACATCCACCTGCGCGCCATAACTGCGGGCGATCTTCGCCGCGATCTGCTGACGCAACACCGGCAGCCCGGTCATTGGCGAGTACTGGTTATGGCCGCTGGCGATATGTCGGCCGACCGCATCGCACAGGGCCTGCGGGGCCGCGAAATCGGGAAAGCCCTGGGACAGATTGAGCGCGCCGGTCTGTGCCGCGAGCTGAGACATCTGAGTGAAAATAGTGATGCCGACATTCGGCAGCTTGCTGGTGATCATCGGTGGTTCCCTGCTCTACACCCGGCTCTACGGCGGCGCGGGGGAGTCCGAGGATAGCCCAAACCGCAGGCATGAAAAAGGGCGCCATCGGCGCCCTCTTCTTCCCACGGGAAAAACCTGAATCAGCGCTTGTCGCGACGCTTCTTGTCGGCCTTCTTGTGGTGCGACATCAAACGACGCTTCTTGTTGACCTGGCGGTCCGTGAGCGTGTTCTTGTTGCCTTCGTACGGGTTCTCGCCGCCCTTGAACTCGATGCGGATCGGCGTACCGACCAGCTTCAGGACACGGCGATAGGTGTTTTCCAGGTAACGCACGTAGGACTTCGGCACCTTCTCGATCTGGTTGCCGTGGATCACGATGATCGGCGGGTTCGCGCCACCGAGGTGGGCATAACGCAGTTTGATCCGGCGGCTGTTAACCATCGGCGGCTGGTGCTCGCTGACCGCGTCTTCGAGGATCTGGGTCAGGCGGCTGGTCGGCCAACGGGTAACCGCAGACTTGAACGAGTTCTGTACCGACGCGTAGAGGTTGCCCACGCCAGTGCCGTGCAGGGCCGAGATGAAGTGGATATCGGCGTAGTCAACGAAGAACAGTCGACGTTGCAGCTCGACCTTCACGAAGTCGCGCTCGCTCGGCGTCATGCCGTCCCACTTGTTGATCGCGATCACCAGCGCACGACCCGACTCAATGGCGAAGCCCAGCAGGTTGAGATCGTGATCCACCACGCCTTCGCGGGCGTCCATCACGAAGATCACCACGTTGGCGTCTTTGATCGCCTGCAGGGTTTTGACCACGGAGAACTTTTCGACTTCTTCGTGGATCTTGCCGCGCTTGCGCACACCGGCGGTATCGATCAGCGTGTACTTCTCGTCATTACGTTCGAACGGGATGTAGATACTGTCGCGGGTGGTGCCGGGTTGGTCATAGACGATTACCCGGTCTTCGCCGAGCATGCGGTTGACCAGCGTCGACTTGCCGACGTTCGGCCGGCCGATGATCGCGATCTTGATCCCGTCTTTTTCGCTTGGGCCAGGGATGCGCTTGGCTTCCTCGCCTTCGGCGACGATCTCTTCCTCTTCACCTTCCTGCGGCTCGTCATCGTCTCGCGGGAATTCACTCAGTGCCGCTTCCAGCAACTGGGTGATACCACGGCCGTGGGCGCCGGCGATCGGGATCGCATGGCCCATGCCCAACGGGGCGAATTCTGCGCGGGCCATTTCCGGGTCGATGTTGTCGACCTTGTTGGCCACCACGTGAGAACGCTTGTTACGTTTGCGCAAATGCTCGGCGATCATCTGGTCGGCGGCGGTAAAACCGGCCTTGGCATCTACCAGGAACAGAACGACATCCGCTTCTTCGATGGCCAGCAGCGACTGCTCGGCCATCTTTTCGTCCATACCATGCTCGTCACCGGAGATACCGCCGGTGTCGATCAGAATGTAGGAACGCCCTTGCCACTTGGCCTCACCGTACTGGCGATCACGGGTCAGACCGGACAAGTCGCCAACGATGGCGTCACGAGTCCTGGTCAGGCGGTTGAACAAGGTGGACTTGCCGACGTTGGGTCGGCCCACCAGGGCGATTACGGGAACCATGCGGCTCTCCACTTCGTTATTTCAGAAAATACAAAAGCCGCTGCGAGGCAGCGGCTGGTGCTCGGGGCAATCACCGTGTGCTTTTTTGTAGGAGCGAGCTTGCTCGCGAAAAACGCAAAGACACCGCGTTAATCCAGATTGCCAACGTAATCGTTGACGTCCATCGCGAGCAAGCTCGCTCCTACACTCTTACAAACGGTGAAGCAGCCGGGGGTGGTTAACCCCAAGCATAGTTCTTACTTGATGGTCAGGGCTTCCAGTTTGCCGCTGTTGCCATACACATAAATCGTGTCACCCATCACCAGCGGACGGGCACGCAGGCCGTCGCTGTCGATGCGCTCGCGGCCGACGAAACGACCGTCCACCTGACTCAGCAGGTGCAGGTAACCTTCCAGGTCACCGACTGCAACGTAGCTGGAGAACACTTCCGGGGCCGACAGTTGACGACGGGCCAGCGAATCGTTGCTCCACAAGGCTGTGGTGGAACGCTCGTCGACGCCTTCAACGGTACCCGAAGACAGGCTCACATATACGGTGCCAAACCCCTGGGCGACACCGGCGTAGCTGGAAGCATCACGCTGCCAGAGCTGACGGCCGCTTTGCAGGTCCAGAGCGGCAACGCGCCCCTGATAGCTGGCGACATACAGCGTCTCGCCCGACAGCAACAAGCCACCGTCGATATCGACCACGCGCTCCAGCTCCGAGCGACCTTGCGGGATCGCTACGCGCTGTTCCCACACCGGTACGCCGTTGGAGATATCCACGGCAACCACTTTACCGGTCGACAGGCCAGCCACCGCGAGGCGGTTGGTCACGATCGGCGCACTGGTACCACGCAGGGTCAGTACCGCAGGGGTGCTGTCATAGATCCAGCGACGATTACCGGTGGAAGCATCCAGGCCGATCAGACGATCGTCCTGAGTCTGCACCACCACAACGTCACCGTTGTTGGCTGGCGGTGCCAGTACTTCGCTGGACACGCGAGCGCGCCACTTTTCTTCACCGTTGATGGCGTCCAGGGCAACGATTTCGCCCTTGAGCGTACCGATGGTGACCAGACCGTAAGCTACGCCAACGGCGCCAGAGACAGGCAGCTCAAGATCTTTCTTCCATTTGACGTCGCCCGTGTTGCGGTCCATCGCCATCAACACGCCAGTGACGTCGGCGGCATAGATGGTATCGCCATCGATGGCCGGAACCAGCATGTTGTAGGTTTCGCCCTGACCGTCACCGATCGAACGGCTCCACTGCTTGTGCAGAACCACTTCTTCCTTGAAGTCGACCAGTTCGGCCGGAGGCAATTCTTTTTTGCTGTTGCTGCTGCAACCCGCGGCCATCAGGGCCAGAGCCAGCAATGCTGCATGTTTCCAACGAATCACGTCACGCATCCCCTTTGGCCAGGTCGTCCAGCTTGATTTGCAGGCCACCGACCGCCGCTTCATCCGACAGTGCCGCCTTGGCTTTTTGATACGCCGCGCTCGCCTCATCGGTACGACCCAACTGCACCAGCAGGTCGCCCTTGAGCTCTTCACGAGTGGCCAGGAATGCCTTGTCGGCATCGCCTTCGAGCAGTTTCAGCGCTTCGTCGGCCTTGTTCTGCGCACCGAGTACCTGGGCCAGACGCTGACGGGCGATTTCGCCCAGCGCCGGGTTGGCCGGCTTGTCGACGATGGCTTTGAGCTCGCTGGCCGCGTCGTCCAGCTTGCCGCTGTCGACCGCCACTTTGGCGACGAACAGGCTGCCGTACTGCGCGTAGGCGCTGCCGCCGAACTCGCTGTTGAGCTTGCCGGCCAGGTCCGAAACACGGGCCGCATCAGGCTTGCCGTCAGGCGTCAGCGTGGTTTCGAGCAATTGCTGATAGAGAATCGAGGCGCCTTGCGACTGATTGCTCTGATACTTGTGGAACGCCTGCCAACCGAACACGATGACCAGCGCAAACAGGCCGCCAGTAACCAGGGGCTTACCGTTGCGAGACCACCATTCCTTCAATTCCGCCACATGTTCGTCTTCGGTACTCGACACCCCAATACTCCTTAATCGCTAATTCGGCTGTTTAGACAGCTTCAACCCTGCACGACGCAGGTGGCCAGGTGTGCTGCAAGCGCATCCCAGGCAATGCTTTGTTGTTCGCCCTGGCCACGCAGGGGTTTGAAACCTACCACTTGCTGGGCCATTTCGTCGTCACCGAGGATCAGCGCATACAATGCGCCGCTCTTGTCGGCTTTCTTGAACTGGCTTTTGAAACTGCCGGCACCGGCATTCACTTGCAGGCGCAGGTTCGGCAACTGATCACGCACGCGCTCCGCCAGGGTCAGGCCGGCGAGTTCGGCGGCTTCGCCGAAGGCGCAGAGATAGACATCGACCTGACGGGAGATCTCTTGCGGGATCTGCTCCAGGGTTTCCAGCAATAGCACCAGGCGTTCGATGCCCATGGCAAAACCAACGCCGGCGGTCGGCTTGCCGCCCATTTGCTCCACCAGACCGTCATAACGGCCGCCAGCGCACACGGTGCCCTGGGCGCCGAGTTTGTCGGTGACCCATTCGAAAACGGTCTTGCTGTAGTAATCCAGCCCGCGAACCAGCTTCGGGTTGATCACGTAAGGAATGCCGGCGGCGTCCAGGCGAGCCTTGAGGCCCTCGAAATGCACGCGGGATTCTTCGTCGAGGTAGTCGGCCATTTTCGGCGCATCGACCAATACCGCCTGGGTATCGGCGTTCTTGGTATCAAGAACCCGCAGCGGGTTGGTTTTCAGGCGACGCTGGCTGTCTTCGTCGAGCTTGTCCATGTGCGCCGAGAGGTACTCGACCAGCGCTTCACGATAACGGCCGCGGGATTCGCTGGTACCCAGGCTGTTGAGCTCGAGCTTCACCGCATCGCGGATGCCCAGTTCGCCCCACAGGCGCCAGGTCAGCACGATCAGTTCGGCGTCGATGTCCGGACCGTCGAGGTTGAACACCTCGACACCGATCTGGTGGAACTGGCGATAGCGGCCTTTCTGCGGACGCTCGTGGCGGAACATCGGGCCGATGTACCAGAGTTTCTGCACCTGACCACCGCCGGTGATGCCGTGCTCCAGCACTGCGCGCACACAGGCCGCCGTGCCTTCGGGGCGCAGGGTCAGGGAGTCGCCGTTACGGTCGTCGAAGGTGTACATCTCTTTTTCGACGATGTCGGTCACTTCACCGATGGAACGCTTGAACAGTTCGGTGAACTCGACGATCGGCATGCGGATCTGCTTGTAACCGTAGTTATCCAGCAGGCGCGAAACGGTGCCCTCGAAATGACGCCAAAGGGGAGTCTGTTCGGGCAGGATGTCGTTCATGCCACGAATGGCTTGCAGAGACTTGCTCACATTAAATCCTTAAATTCGTTCGGCTCTTCAGTCGGGCTCAGCCACGCGCAATGACGGCAGCGTCGGCTTCGACCTTTTCGGCCGCTTTCTGGCGGATCAAGCGTTCAAGCTCATCCACCAGATTGTCATTCGTCAGTTTCTGCGACGGCTTGCCGTCGATGTAAATCAGGTTCGGCGTGCCGCCGGTCAAGCCGATATGGGCTTCCTTGGCTTCACCCGGGCCGTTGACCACGCAACCGATCACCGCGACATCCAGCGGCACCAGCAAATCTTCGAGGCGCCCTTCCAGCTCGTTCATGGTCTTGACCACATCGAAGTTCTGCCGCGAGCAGCTCGGGCAAGCGATGAAGTTGATGCCACGGGAACGCAGGTGCAGGGATTTGAGAATGTCGTAGCCGACCTTCACTTCCTCGACCGGGTCGGCCGCCAACGAGATGCGGATAGTATCGCCAATCCCTTCGGCGAGCAGCATACCGAGGCCCACGGCGGATTTCACCGTGCCTGAACGCAAACCACCGGCTTCAGTGATGCCCAGGTGCAGCGGCTGGACGATTTCCTTGGCCAGCAGGCGGTACGCTTCGACGGCCATGAACACGTCGGACGCTTTCACGCTGACCTTGAAATCCTGGAAGTTCAGGCGCTCGAGGTGCTCGACGTGACGCAATGCCGACTCGACCAGCGCAGCCGGGGTCGGCTCGCCGTATTTCTTTTGCAGGTCTTTTTCCAGGGAACCGGCGTTCACGCCGATACGGATCGGGATCCCGCGGTCACGGGCGGCATCGACCACTGCGCGCACGCGGTCTTCGCGGCCGATGTTGCCCGGGTTGATCCGCAGGCAATCGACACCCAGTTCGGCTACGCGCAACGCGATCCGGTAGTCGAAGTGGATATCGGCAACCAGGGGCACCTTGACCAGCTGCTTGATCTTGCCGAAGGCTTCGGCGGCGTCCATGTCCGGTACGGAAACCCGCACGATATCGACGCCGGCCGCTTCAAGGCGGTTGATTTGCGCGACAGTGGCCGCGACATCGTTGGTATCGCTGTTGGTCATGCTCTGCACAGCGATAGGCGCATCGCCGCCAACAGGCACGTTACCGACCCAGATCTTGCGAGATTCGCGACGTTTGATTGGAGATTCGCCGTGCATGACTTATTGACCCAACTTCAGGCGAGCAGTCTCGCCACTGGTGAACGGAGCGACATCGACCGGCTGGCCGTTGTAGCTGACCTGAGCGCCACGGGCAAAGCCCAGACGCACGGCAAACGGTGGTTTGCCATTGACTGCCAGGCTGTCGCCTTTGCGTTTGAGACCGCTGAACAGCACCTTGCCGCTACCGTCGGTCACTTGTGTCCAGCAATCGGCAGTGAACTGCACCTGAACCTGGCCTTGGCCGGCCACCGGTGCGGTTACCGCGGGAGCAGGTGCCGGAGCGACAGGAGCGACCGGCGCAGTCACCACCGGGGTCGGGGCGGCAGGAGCAGCCGGGGCCGGAGTTGCCGGGGTCACAGGCGCTGCGACGACTGGCGCTGAATTATGAGCGGGTGCGGCTGGCGTAGCTGGCGCTGCCGGGGTGGCTGGCGCAGTCGCCTGGGCCTCCACTGGTGCTTCAGCCGGAGCGTCGGCCTGTGGCAGCGCGAGGGCGGTTCCGCCTTCGGTCTGGCCTTCCGCGACAGCCTGGTCTTCCGGCTCGTCCAGCGGATGAATCTGTGTCGTACCGTCGGCGCCTTCGACTTCAACGTGTTCCGGTGCCAGACCGATCAGGTCCTTGGTGCGCATCGAGGTCTGGTCCTGCCACCAGACAAAACCGCCACCGATCACCGCGATCAGCAACAGCAGGCTGACAATTCGCAAAATGGTGTGGGAAACCCGGACCGGTTCTTCGATACGACCCAGGCTATGAACACTGCTGCCCTGGGAATCGGTACCGGTGGATTGATCGAACTGCTGGACCAGAACCGCCTGGTCCATGCCGAGCAACTTGGCATAGGCGCGAATATAACCACGGGCAAAGGTATGCCCAGGCAGCTTGTCGAAAGCGCCGGCTTCCAGATTGCTCAGGGAAGTGGTGGTGAGGTTGAGCTTGAGGGCCACTTCGGCCAGCGACCAGCCATTGCTTTCGCGAGCCTGGCGCAAAGTCTCACCGGGGTTAACGCGATTCGCTGCTACAACTTCGGGATGCGCCGCTTTCATCATTGCTCCGACAGGTATTGCTGATATTCCGGCGTACCGGGATAGAGTCGTTTTAGTTGCAGGCCTGCACTGGCGGCCTTGTCGCGATCATCAAACACTTTTGCCAGCCGAACGCCGAGCAATAGACTACGTGCATTTTGCTCGGCAAGCAGGCTAAAACGATCGTAGTAGTCACGCGCGGGCACATAATGCCTGTCTTCGTAAGACAACTCAGCCATTTCCAGCAATGCACGAGGTTGTTGGCGGTTCAGGCGCAGGGCTTTTTCCAGTTGCTGCCGGGCCAGCTCACGCTCTCCCAGCATTGAAGCGGTCATGCCGAGGTTTTCGAATACCCGTGAACGTTCAGGATACAGGGTATCGGCGGCCGCTTGTTCAAAGCGCACGTAGGCTTCCTTGTAACGCTTCTGCTCGAACAGAAAACTGCCGTAGTTATTGAGGATTCGTGCATCGGCGGGACGGGAAGACAGCGCCTTGCGAAAATGCTCGTCGGCCAGTTCCGGCTCCATTTCCGCCTGGAACACCAGCCCCAGCGCCGCGTTGGCATCAGGGTCGGCGCCATCCAGTTCCAGGGCCTTTTTCAGCGGGATCTTGGCGCGCTCGGTCATGCCCTGTTGCAAATACCCGATACCGAGTTGCACATATGCCTCACGCGCTTCATCACGGCCCTTGCTGGTCTTCATCGGGCTGTAGTCACCCGAAAGCACACAGCCAGCACACAGGCTGGCCAACAGCAAAAGCAGCGCAAAGCGCAGGGACATAGAGATCCTCTCTCAGTTGTTGTTCGCAGCGCCCGAAGCAACATCGCTGTCGGCGCTCAATTCACGCACGGCGATATAACGTTCGCTACGACGGGTGCGATCCAGCACCTGCCCTACCAATTGACCACAGGCCGCGTCGATGTCTTCACCACGGGTGGTGCGGACGGTGACGTTGAAACCGGCATGATGAAGCTGATCCTGGAAACGACGAATGGCGTTGTTGCTCGGACGCTCGTACCCGGAATGCGGGAACGGGTTGAACGGGATCAGGTTGATCTTGCACGGGATGTTCTTGAGCAGCTCGATCATTTCCACGGCGTGCTCAACCTTGTCATTGACGTCCTTGAGCAAGGTGTACTCGATGGTCAGCACACGCTTTTCGCCCAGGGACGACATGTAGCGCTGGCACGACTCGAGCAGCATCTTAAGCGGATACTTCTTGTTGATCGGCACCAATTGGTTACGCAATGCGTCATTCGGTGCGTGCAGGGACAACGCCAGGGAGACGTCGATGTGCTTGGAGAGCTCATCGATCATCGGCACCACGCCGGAGGTCGACAGGGTCACACGGCGCTTGGAAATGCCGTAGCCCAGGTCGTCCATCATCAAATGCATGGCCGCGACGACGTTGTCGAAGTTCAGCAGCGGCTCACCCATGCCCATCATCACCACGTTGGTGATGGCACGGTCGACGGTTGCCGGGACGCTGCCAAAGGATTTGTTGGCAATCCACACCTGGCCGATAACTTCGGCGGCGGTGAGGTTGCTGTTGAAACCTTGCTTGCCGGTGGAGCAGAAACTGCAATCCAGGGCACAGCCTGCCTGGGACGAAACGCACAAGGTGCCGCGCTTGCCCTGGGGAATGTACACGGTCTCGACGCAGCTGCCGGACGCCACGCGCACCACCCACTTGCGGGTGCCGTCGCTGGAGATGTCCTCGCTGACCACTTCCGGACCACGGACCTCGGCAACAGCCTTGAGCTTTTCGCGCAAGGCCTTGCTGACGTTCGTCATGGCATCGAAATCATCGACACCAAAGTGGTGAATCCATTTCATTACCTGACCGGCACGGAAACGCTTCTCCCCGATTGAGTCGAAGAATTTTTCCATTTCCAGCTGAGTCAGACCCAGCAGGTTAGTTTTTACAGTCGATGTAGTCATGGATTCACCTTCACTCTTAAGCCAATGCTTAGCGAGTGGTTACTTCAGTAGCTGCGAAGAAGTACGAGATTTCGCGAGCGGCAGCGGCTTCGGAGTCCGAACCGTGTACAGCGTTAGCGTCGATGGAGTCAGCGAAGTCAGCGCGGATGGTGCCGGCAGCAGCTTCTTTAGGGTTGGTAGCGCCCATCAGCTCACGGTTCAGAGCGATAGCGTTTTCGCCTTCCAGAACCTGAACGACAACCGGACCGGAGATCATGAAAGCAACCAGGTCGTTGAAGAAACCACGAGCGCTGTGCTCAGCGTAGAAGCCTTCGGCTTCGGCTTTGGACAGTTGCTTCAGTTTCGAAGCTACAACGCGCAGGCCTGCTTTTTCGAAACGGGTGGTGATCTCGCCGATCACGTTTTTAGCAACGGCGTCAGGCTTGATGATGGAGAAAGTACGTTGAACAGCCATGGTGTAACTCCAGAAACGGTAATTTACGAAAAATTAAACCCGCGAATTATACGCGGGTTCTCGGGTATTGCCTAACCTGCGGCGTGGCTCAGTCGCGTTCTTCGATCCAGTGGGCCTGAATGGCCTCCAGGATCTTTTCGCCACAATGCTCAGGCATGTCGTCGAAGTCGGGCAATTCCATCACCCATTGACGCAGATCGACGAAATTGACCGACATAGGGTCCACGTCGGGCTTGCTTTCTGCCAGCTGGATCGCGATCTCCAGCACATCAGTCCACTTGAGTTTCATGACAATTCCTTGAATCAGTGTGGTGCTTCGGCTGCGTGGTTGAGCGAATACTTCGGAATTTCGACGGTCAGGTCTTCAGTCCCGACCTTGGCCTGACAGCCCAGGCGCGACTGAGCCTCCAGCCCCCAGGCCTTGTCCAGATAATCTTCTTCCAGTTCGTCGGCCTCTTCCAGCGAGTCGAAACCCTCGCGGATGATGCAGTGACAAGTGGTGCACGCACAGACGCCGCCACAGGCACTTTCCATCTCGATATGGTGCTCATGAGCCAGTTCGAGGATGGACGTACCGGTCTCAGCCTCCACAACCATGCCTTCGGGGCAGAACTTCTCGTGTGGCAGAAAAATGACCTGCGGCATCGTTATTCCTCAATCTCATTCAGGTTGCGCCCCGCCAGCGCGGCTTTCACCGTCGAGTCCAGGCGGCGGGCAGCAAAGGCGTCGGTCACTTGCGACAGACGCTTGGTCTGCTGCTCGATGGCGTAACCATCGGTACCTTTCATCAGTTCGGTCAATTCCTGCACCTGCAGCTCGATGACCATGCGCTCATCGGCGTCGAGCAGACGCTCGCCATCAGCCTCCAGAGCGGCCTGCACCGCTTCGATCAGGCGCTGGGCGTCGACCTGCTGCTCGCGCAGTACGCGGGCAACCTTGTCGTCATTGGCGTGCTGGAACGAGTCCTTGAGCATTTTAGCGATTTCGCCGTCGGTCAGGCCATAAGATGGCTTGACCTGAATGCTGGCTTCGACGCCCGAACCCAGTTCGCGGGCCGAAACGCTCAGCAGACCGTCGGCATCGACCTGGAAGGTCACGCGAATCTTCGCCGCGCCGGCCACCATCGCCGGAATGCCGCGCAATTCGAAGCGTGCCAGGGAGCGGCAGTCGCTGATCAGCTCGCGCTCGCCCTGCAATACGTGGATGGCCATGGCCGACTGGCCGTCTTTATAAGTGGTGAAGTCCTGGGCGCGGGCGACGGGGATCGTGGTGTTGCGCGGAATCACCTTCTCCATCAGGCCGCCCATGGTCTCCAGACCCAGGGACAACGGAATCACGTCCAGCAACAGCAGTTCGCTGCCGTCACGCTTGTTGCCGGCCAAGGTATCGGCCTGGATCGCAGCACCAATGGCCACCACTTGATCCGGGTCGATTTCAGTCAGTGGCTGGCGACCGAAGGCTTCGGCGACGGCTTCGCGAACACGAGGAACGCGAGTCGAACCACCGACCATGACCACGGCGTGCACGTCTTCCAGTTCGATAGCGGAATCACGCACCGCACGACGACAGGCTTTCAGGCTGCGGGCGACCATCGGCTCGATCAGCGCATTGAAGGCTTCGCGGGTCAGCTCGGCTTTCCAGGCACCATAAGCGACTTCAACCGACGCGGCGTTGGTCAGGGCTTCCTTGGCGACACAGGCGGTTTGCAGCAAGTTGCGTTGCGCACCTGGATCGAGGTCGGCGGACAGGCCGGCGCTCTCGATAATCCAGCCGGCGATCGCGTGGTCGAAATCATCGCCGCCCAGGGCGCTGTCGCCGCCGGTAGCCAGGACTTCGAAAACACCGCCGGTCAGGCGCAGAATCGAAATATCGAAGGTGCCGCCGCCCAGGTCATAAATGGCGACCAGGCCTTCGGCGTGTTGATCAAGACCGTAAGCCACCGCCGCTGCGGTCGGCTCGTTGAGCAAACGCAGCACATTCAGGCCGGCCAGCTTGGCCGCATCCTTGGTGGCTTGACGCTGAGCGTCATCGAAATAGGCCGGAACGGTGATGACCGCGCCTACCAGCTCACCACCCAAGGTCGCTTCAGCGCGTTGACGCAGGACCTTGAGGATATCGGCAGAGACTTCGACCGGGCTTTTCGGGCCCTGGATCGTGTCGATGAACGGCATGTGCGACTCGCCATCGACAAAGCGGTATGGCAGTTGCTCACCCAATTGCTTGACATCGGACAGACCACGACCCATCAAGCGCTTGACCGACAGCACGGTGTTCAAGGGATCGGTGGCGGCAGCCAGCTTGGCGGACTCGCCCACCTCGACGCGATCGGCGTGGTAGCGCACAGCGGACGGCAGGATAACCCGCCCATCGGCATCGGCAAGAGGCTCGGAAAGACCACTGCGCAATGCAGCGACCAGCGAATTGGTAGTGCCCAAGTCGATCCCCACAGCCAGACGACGCTGGTGCGGTTGAGGACTTTGGCCGGGTTCGGCGATCTGCAGTAGGGCCATCGTTATCAGGACTTATCTGTATATCAGGCGTGCGACCGGAGCGGCACTGGGTTAATCGTCGAGGCGCTCTTCTAACTGGCGCACTTCGTAGGTGAGCTTGTCGAGGAACTGCATGCGCCGCATCAGGCGTTCAGCCTGTTCACGTTGCGCTGCATCATTCCAACAGGCTGCGAAACTGTCGTTCAGTTTTTCCTGAGCAACTTTCAGGCGGCGCTTGAACACTGCAACACCTGCCAGATCGGCACTGCCTTGCAGGTCTTCGAGCTCTTCGCGCAACTCCATCTGTTGCAGCAGGAACTCCGGATCATGCACCGTGACTTCCAGCGGCAGCTCGCCACCATTCAAGGCGAGCAGGTAGCGCGCGCGCTTGGGCGGACTCTTGAGCGTCTGGTAGGCCTCGTTGAGGCTCGCCGATTGCTCCAGGGCCAACCGTTGTTCGCGTTCGGAAGCGTCGGCAAAGCGGTCCGGATGAACGCCGCGCGCCAGCTCGCGATAGCGCGTAGCCAGCTGATCAAGGTCCAGGTTAAAACCCGGTTGCAGCTCGAATAAAGCGAAATGACAAGGAGTACCCACGACAAGCCTCAGATGTTGAAGCTTTCGCCGCAGCCACATTCACCGCGTACGTTGGGGTTGTTGAACTTGAAGCCTTCGTTCAACCCTTCCTTGACGAAATCGAGCTCGGTGCCGTCCAGGTAGGCCAGGCTTTTCGGGTCGATGATCACTTTTTCGCCGTGACTTTCGAACACCTGGTCCTCTGCAACCACCTCGTCGACAAACTCCAGCACGTAGGCAAGGCCGGAACAGCCCGTGGTGCGAACACCCAGACGAATCCCTTCACCTTTGCCGCGCCCGTCGAGGGAGCGCCGCACGTGTCGAGCAGCCGCTTCTGTCATGCTGATAGCCATCGGTGACTCCTTACTCGTCGCCAAAACTCGAAAATCAGATCAAGCCTTTCTTCTGCTTGTAATCGCGAACAGCCGCCTTGATGGCGTCTTCAGCAAGTACCGAGCAGTGGATTTTCACTGGCGGCAGGGCCAGTTCTTCAGCCAGCTGGGTGTTCTTGATGGTTTCTGCTTCGTCCAGGGTCTTGCCCTTCATCCACTCGGTAGCGAGGGAGCTGGAAGCGATAGCCGAACCGCAGCCGTAGGTCTTGAACTTGGCATCTTCGATGATGCCGGCGTCGTTGACCTTGATCTGCAGGCGCATCACGTCGCCGCACGCCGGAGCGCCGACCATGCCGGTGCCGACATCAGGATCTTCCGCGTCCATCTTGCCGACGTTGCGCGGGTTTTCGTAGTGGTCGATGACCTTTTCGCTGTAAGACATGATTCTCAATCCTCACTCATCAGGGCCGCTCTTGAGGCCCTGCAGTTACGCTGCGTCAGTCGCCGCGTCGCTACAGGACCTGTATCCGGCGGCTTCTATAGTTAGTGTGCCGCCCACTCGATCTTCGAGATATCGACGCCGTCTTTGTACATATCCCACAGCGGCGACAGAGCGCGCAGCTTGGTTACGGCCTCGCAGACTTTCTGCGCGGCGTAGTCGATTTCTTCTTCGGTGGTGAAACGACCGAAGGTGAAGCGGATCGAGCTGTGTGCCAGTTCGTCGTTGCGGCCCAGGGCGCGCAGTACGTACGAAGGCTCAAGCGATGCCGAGGTGCAAGCCGAACCGGACGATACCGCCAGATCCTTGAGCGCCATGATCAGCGACTCGCCCTCAACGTAGTTGAAGCTCAGGTTCAGGTTGTGCGGAACGCGGGCGGTCTGGCTGCCGTTGACGTACAACTCTTCCAGGTGCTCGACCTGCTTGAAGAAACGATCGCTCAGGGCCTTGATGCGCACGTTCTCGGCAGCCATGTCTTCCTTGGCTACGCGGAAGGCTTCACCCATGCCGACGATCTGGTGGGTCGCCAGGGTGCCGGAACGCATGCCGCGCTCGTGACCGCCGCCATGCATGGTCGCTTCGATGCGAACACGTGGCTTGCGGCTCACGTACAGTGCGCCGATACCTTTAGGGCCGTAGGTCTTGTGAGCCGAGAACGACATCAGGTCGACTTTCAGCTTCGAAAGGTCGATGTCGACCTTGCCGGTGGACTGAGCGGCGTCAACGTGGAACAGGATGCCCCTGGCGCGGGTCAGCTCGCCGATGGCCGCGATGTCGTTGACGGTGCCGATTTCGTTGTTCACGTGCATGACCGAAACCAGGATGGTGTCGTCACGCAGTTCAGCTTCGACCATCTCCGGAGTGACCAGACCATCGGTGCGAGGCTCGATGTAAGTCACTTCGAAACCTTCACGCTCCAGTTGGCGCATGGTGTCGAGGACAGCCTTGTGCTCAATCTTGGTGGTGATCAGGTGTTTGCCTTTGGTGGCATAGAAATGCGCCGCACCCTTGATTGCCAGGTTGTCGGATTCGGTGGCACCGGAGGTCCAGACGATTTCGCGCGGGTCGGCGTTGACCAGGTCGGCGACCTGACGACGGGCGTTTTCGACGGACTCTTCGGCTTTCCAGCCGAACACGTGGGAACGGGACGCCGGGTTACCGAAGTTTCCGTCGACCAGCAGGCATTCACTCATTTTTTGCGCAACACGCGGATCAACCGGGGTGGTCGCAGAGTAATCAAGGTAAATCGGCAATTTCATGGACTATCTCCTAAATCAGGCTGGCTGGCGTGCCGCTAGCTCTTTGGCTGTCATTCGACGGCGGACGCTTCAATCTTGTCCAGGCGTGGCACCTTGCTGTTGCAACGGCGCTGGTCCTGACGCTGGGCTACTTCTTGCACCTCACGGCGAGTCACAAGGTCAGCCAAGCTGATACCGCTCAGAAATTCGTGAATCTGCAGGCTCAGATCGCACCACAAGTGGTGAGTCAGGCAAGTGTCGCCGGAATGGCAATCACCCTGCCCCTGGCATTTGGTGGCATCGACCGATTCGTTCACCGCATCGATCACCTGGGCGACCTGGATGCCCTGCATGTCGCGGGACAATTGGTAACCACCGCCCGGACCACGCACGCTGGACACCAGGTTGCTGCGGCGCAGCTTGGCGAAAAGCTGTTCGAGGTAGGACAGGGAGATGCCTTGGCGCTCGGAGATATCGGCCAGGGACACGGGCCCGTGCTGCGCGTGCAACGCCAGGTCAAGCATGGCGGTCACGGCGTATCGGCCTTTTGTAGTCAGTCGCATGGACAATTACCACGGAGTTCGGAATGAGGCGAGTATGCAATTCCCGAGTATTTAAGTCAACTATAAGACCTAGTACTTTAGTCAGGTTTACCCGCAAAAGAGCGGCCGCATCATAACAAAGGCTGGACGGTTACAGCCAGCAGTACTGTAGGAGCGAGCATGCTCGCGATGGTCATCAACGATAACGCTGGGCGCCTGACGCCCCGCGGTGTTCTCAGGTCCATCGCGAGCATGCTCGCTCCTACAGGGTGGGGAGCATGCTGGTAAAACGTCTAGCTGGCCTGGCTCTGATCCTTGTCCTTCACACAGGCAAAGTCTTCTTCGCGCAGCTCAGGCAGATCCTTGGCACAGTAATTACTGCCCAGATCCTTCAACGCCCCGCACATCCCTTCCAGGCGTCCATCGACCGCCTGCAGGTGATCAAGCAACTGGTTAATGGCACGAGCCACCGGATCCGGCATGTCTTCAGTCACACCGTAGGCATCGAAGCCGATCTTCTCGGCCATGGCCTTGCGCTTGGCGTCCTGCTCTTCGTCGGGTTTGACGATGATTCGCCCCGGAATACCCACCACAGTGGCACCCGGCGGTACTTCTTTGGTCACAACGGCATTGGAGCCCACCTTGGCGCCGGCTCCAACAGTGAACGGACCGAGCACCTTCGCGCCCGCCCCAACCACCACACCATCACCCAGAGTCGGGTGACGCTTGCCCTTGTTCCAGCTGGTGCCGCCCAGGGTCACACCCTGATAGATAGTGACGTCGTCGCCAATCTCGGCGGTTTCACCGATGACGATACCCATGCCATGGTCGATGAAGAAACGACGCCCCACCTTGGCTCCGGGATGAATCTCGATCCCGGTCAACCAGCGACCGAAGTTCGACACCAGCCGCGCCAGCCATTTCAGCTCCGCACGCCACAGGGCCGCCGACAAACGGTGAATCCAGATGGCGTGCATGCCCGGGTAGCAAGTCAGGACTTCAAAAGCGTTACGCGCCGCCGGGTCTCGATGGAATACGCTCTGGATATCTTCACGCAAACGCTCAAACATCATTAATCCTTCCGCTTTAGAAGCTCACCACGGGCCGCTTTCTGGGTTTCCGTGAGGATGCCACGCAAAATGTTCATTTCCGCCCGGCTGACCGAGCTGCGTCCGTACAACCGGCGCAGGCGCGCCATCAAGTGCCGTGGCTTTTCCGGATCGAGGAATTCGATGGCCACCAGGGTCTGCTCCAGGTGTTCATAGAATCGCTCCAGCTCATCCATGGTCGCCAGCTCGGCGCTTTTGACCGAGGCCACTTCTTCCTTCTCGACCTTGCTTGGCTGACCTTGCGCGGCCAGCCAGGACATGCGCACTTCATAGCTCAACACCTGCACCGCCGCCCCCAGGTTCAGCGAGCTGAACTCAGGGTCGGATGGGATGTGCACGTGATAGTGACATCGCTGCAGCTCTTCGTTGGTCAGGCCGGAATCTTCACGACCGAACACCAGGGCGATTTCCGCCCCCTGCCCTGCTTCCTCGACCACTTTCGCGCCGCATTCGCGGGGATCGAGCAGCGGCCAGGGAATCCGCCGGTCGCGGGCGCTGGTGCCGAGCACCAGGTTGCAGCCGACCAGGGCATCTTCCAAGGTGGCGACGACTTGCGCTTTTTCAAGGATGTCACCGGCACCGGAAGCTCGGGCATCGGCCTCGTGGTGCGGGAACAGACGAGGCTCGACCAGCACCAGCCGCGACAGGCCCATGTTCTTCATGGCGCGCGCAGTCCCGCCGATATTGCCCGGATGGCTGGTATTGACCAGGACGACACGAATGTTTTGCAGCAAGGGAGGCGCTCTCGAACATATATAGGGGGAGCAGAATCTTACAGCTCAAACTACCGTTAAGCCATGAAAGCGAACGTCGTCCTTCTCCTGTAGAAACTTTCTGATAGAATGCCCGGCTTTCTTTAACAACCTTAGGTGACACATCCATGCAGCCCATGCTGAATATCGCGCTGCGCGCCGCCCGCAGCGCCAGTGAATTGATCTTCCGCTCCATCGAGCGCCTGGATACCATCAAGGTCGACGAAAAAGACGCCAAGGATTACGTATCCGAGGTAGATCGCGCCGCTGAACAGAAAATCATCGACGCGCTGCGCAAGGCTTACCCGAACCACTCGATCATGGGTGAAGAAACCGGTATGCACGCCGGCACCGGCATCGAAGGCGAAGAGTACCTGTGGATCATCGATCCGCTGGACGGCACCACCAACTTCCTGCGCGGCATTCCTCACTTCGCTGTCAGCATCGCCTGCAAATACCGTGGCCGCCTGGAACACGCCGTTGTTCTGGACCCGGTTCGCCAGGAAGAATTCACCGCCAGCCGTGGTCGCGGCGCTCAACTGAACGGTCGTCGCCTGCGCGTCAGCGGTCGCACCAGCCTCGACGGCGCCCTGCTGGGTACCGGCTTCCCGTTCCGTGACGACCAGATGGACAACCTCGACAACTACCTGGGCATGTTCCGCGCCCTGGTTGGCCAGACTGCCGGCATCCGCCGCGCAGGCTCCGCGAGCCTGGACCTGGCCTACGTGGCCGCCGGCCGCTTCGACGCCTTCTGGGAGTCGGGCCTGTCCGAGTGGGACATGGCGGCAGGCGCCCTGCTGATCCAGGAAGCAGGCGGCCTGGTGAGCGACTTCACCGGCGGTCACGACTTCCTTGAAAAAGGCCACGTCGTTGCCGGCAACACCAAATGCTTCAAGGCAGTCCTGACGGCGATCCAGCCGCACCTGCCGGCCTCGCTGAAGCGCTAAGCGCCCAGCGACAGAAAAAGCACCCTTCGGGGTGCTTTTTTTATGCCTGGAATTTGCCCTCCAAAACACCACAATCCCACTGTAGGAGCGAGCTTGCTCGCGATGGTCGTCAACGATAACGCGGGAAGCCTGGCACCCCGCGGTGCTCTGAGGTTCATCGCGAGCAGGCTCGCTCCTACAGAGGGTTTGCAGCAACTCATAAGTCGCGCACACAAAAAAAGCACCCCGCAGGGTGCTTCTTTTTGAATCTGACTTCAGCGGATCAATGAGCCTGCTGATTCTCCGACAAGATCAACTTGCCCTCTTTATCCACAGGGATCTGGTTCCCCGGATCACGATCCATGCGCACATTGCCTTCCTTGCCGTCCAGCGAATAGCGCACGTCGTAACCGACAACCTTGTCGCTGATGTCATTCACCGTATTACAACGGGTTTGGGTCGTGGTGTAGGTATCACGCTCCTGCATGCCTTCCTGCACCTTGTTGCCGGCGTAACCACCGCCAACAGCACCCGCGACCGTGGCGATCTTCTTGCCGGTACCGCCACCGATCTGGTTACCCAGTAATCCACCCGCCAATGCACCGACCACCGTACCGGCGATCTGATGTTGATCTTTCACCGGCGCCTGCCGGGTGACCGTTACATCCTTGCATACTTCACGTGGAGTCTTGATTTGCGTCTTGACCGGCTCAACGGCGAGTACTTGTGCGTACTCCGGGCCGCTTTTAACCAGGCTGTAGGTGGCCACAGCACCCCCGGCAGTCACACCGACAGCACCCAGTACAGCACCAACCAGCATCGACTTGTTCACATGAACCTCCTGACCATCACATACGGGATAAACCCGCGCTTCTCCCAGCCTTGGAGCATAAAAAAAGGCGCGAGTTCAACTCGCGCCTTTTTCGGACTACATCACTGAAAGAAGCTTCCTTCAAGGACGGTCGTCGACTTCCTTCTCGGTATTGGCAGGAGGAATCAGGTCCTCGGTGCTCAGGTTCAGCCAGATCAGCACCACGTTAGCGATGTAGATCGACGAGTAAGTACCCGCCATGACACCGACGAACAGGGCAATCGAGAAGCCGAACAGGTTGTCGCCACCAAAGAACAGCAGTGCCGCGATCGCCAGCAAGGTGGAGATCGAGGTCGCCATGGTCCGCAGCAGGGTTTGCGTGGTCGAGATGTTGATGTTCTCGATCAGGCTGGCCTTGCGCAGTACACGGAAGTTCTCGCGAACCCGGTCGAATACCACGATGGTGTCGTTGAGCGAGTAACCGATGATCGCCAGTACCGCCGCCAGCACCGTCAGGTCGAAGGTGATCTGGAAAAACGACAGGATACCGATGGTCACGATCACGTCGTGGATCAGGGATACGATCGCGCCAACCGCAAACTTCCACTGAAAGCGGAAAGCCAGGTAGATCAGGATGCCGCCCAGCGCCATCAGCATGCCGAGGCCGCCCTGGTCGCGCAGTTCTTCACCCACCTGCGGGCCGACGAACTCGACACGCTTGACCGTCGCCGGGTTCTCGCCGCCGACCTTTTGCAGGGCTTCGGCCACCTGGTGACCCAGTTGCGGGTCTTCGCCAGGCATGCGCACCAGCAGATCGGTGGTCGCACCGAAGTTCTGCACGATGGCTTCGTGATAACCCGCGGTCACCAGCTGCTCACGCACCTTGGTGACATCGGCCGGACGCTCGTAGGTCAGCTCGATGAGCGTACCGCCGGTGAAGTCCAGGCCCCAGTTCATGCCCTTGTGGAAGACACTGAATATTGCCAGTGCGGTAAGGAACAATGTGACGCCGAACGCAAAGTTGCGGACGCCCATGAAGTTGATTGTACGTAACATGGCAGCCCCTTAAATCCACAACTTCTTGAAGTCACGACCGCCGAAGATCAGGTTGACCATCGCGCGGGTCACCATGATGGCCGTGAACATCGAGGTAAAGATCCCGAGGGACATGGTCACTGCGAAGCCCTTGACCGGACCGGTGCCCATGGCAAACAGGATGCCGCCCACCAACAGAGTGGTCAGGTTGGCGTCGAGAATCGCAGTGAACGCCCGGCCGAAGCCTTCGTTGATTGCACGCTGCACGGTCATGCCGGCGGCGATCTCTTCACGGATCCGCGAGAAGATCAGCACGTTGGCGTCGACCGCCATACCCATGGTCAACACGATACCGGCGATACCCGGCAGGGTCAGCGTTGCACCCAGCAGCGACATCAGGGCCAGCAGCATCACCATGTTCACCGCCAGCGCGACGGTGGCGATGAGGCCGAAGAAGCGGTAGATGGCCATGATGAACAGCGAGACGAACAGCATGCCCCACAACGATGCATCGATACCTTTGGTGATGTTGTCCGCACCCAGGCTCGGGCCGATGGTGCGTTCTTCAGCGAAGTACATCGGAGCCGCCAGGCCACCGGCACGCAGCAGCAGCGCCAGCTCGGACGATTCGCCCTGGCCGTTCAGGCCGGTAATACGGAACTGAGCACCCAGCGGCGACTGAATGGTCGCCAGGCTGATGATCTTCTTCTCTTCCTTGAACGACTGCACCGCCACGTCTTTCTCGACGCCGTCGACCACTTGCTTGGTGTAAGTGGTGACCGGACGCTGCTCGATGAAGATCACCGCCATGCTGCGACCGACGTTCGAACGGGTCGCACGGCTCATCAGCTCGCCGCCGTGACCGTCCAGACGGATGTTCACTTCCGGCGTGCCGTGCTCACCGAAACCAGCCTTGGCGTCAGTTACCTGGTCGCCAGTGATGATCAGGCCACGCTCGATCAGCGCAGGAGGACGCTTGCCTTCACGGAACTCGAATTCCTCGGAAGTGGCCTTCGAAGCGCCAGGCTCAGCAGCCAGACGGAACTCCAGGTTGGCCGTCTTGCCGAGGATACGCTTGGCTTCGGCGGTGTCTTGCACGCCCGGCAGCTCAACCACGATGCGGTTGGCGCCCTGACGCTGAACGATCGGTTCGGCAACACCCAGCTCGTTGACGCGGTTACGTACCGTGGTCAAGTTCTGCTTGATGGAGTATTCGCGGATTTCCGCCAGCTTGGCCGGGGTCATCGCCAGACGCAGCACCGCCTGACCATTCAGGTCGGCCGGAACAATGTCGAAATCGTTGAAGTTCTTGCGGATGATGCTACGAGCCTGTTCGCGGGTCGCCTCATCGGAGAAGCCCAGCTGAATGGCACCGTTGAGCTGCGGCAGGCTGCGATAGCGCAATTTCTCTTTACGCAGCAGGCTCTTGACGTCGCCTTCGTAGACTTTCAGGCGTGCATCGAGGGCTTTGTCCATGTCCACTTCCAGCAGGAAGTGCACACCACCGGACAAGTCCAGACCCAGCTTCATCGGGTGCGCAGCGAGGTTGCGCAGCCATTGCGGGGTGGTTTGTGCCAGGTTCAGTGCAACGACGTAGTCATCACCCAACGCCTTGCGCACAACGTCTTTGGCCGGCAGCTGATCTTCAGCCTTGGTCAGGCGAATCAGGCCGCCCTTGCCGTTGGCGGCCAGCGTGGCAGCCTTGACGTTGATTCCGGATTCCTTGAGCGCAGTGCTTACACGATCCAGATCAGCCTGATTGACCAGCAGCGCAGTGCTTGCACCGCTGACCTGAATGGCCGGGTCATCAGGGTAAAGATTGGGAGCGGAATAAATCAGACCGACCGCCAGCACCGCCAGGATCAGAATGTATTTCCACAGAGGATATTTGTTCAGCATCACGCCGCCCGTTTATGACGCGGGGCGCCTTGCGCGCCCCGTCGATTGAATATGAAGTTGAAACCTAGATCGCTTTCAGCGTGCCTTTTGGCAGCGTGGCGGCGATGGCGCCTTTCTGGAATTTCATTTCGACGGTGTCGGAAACTTCCAGAACGACGAAATCGTCGGCCACTTTAGTGATCTTGCCGGCGATGCCGCCGGTGGTCACAACTTCGTCGCCTTTTTGCAGGCTGCTCAGCAGGTTTTTCTGCTCTTTGGCGCGCTTGGCCTGTGGACGCCAGATCATCAGGTAGAAGATGACCAGGAAGCCGACCAGGAAAATCCACTCAAAGCCGCCGCCCATAGGGGCTGCCGCAGGTGCTGCAGCGTCTGCCATGGCATTAGAGATAAAAAAGCTCATTTAGCACTCCAGTTGCAAATGTTGAATCTTGGGGTCAGAAAACTCAGTCCAAAGGCGGCACGGGAAGCCCGCGTTTGGCGTAGAAGGCATCGACAAAGGCGGCCAATGTACCCTGTTGAATAGCCTCGCGCAAACCAGCCATAAGCACTTGATAATGGCGCAAGTTATGGATGGTATTGAGCATGCTTCCCAGCATTTCGCCGCACTTGTCCAGGTGATGCAGGTAAGCGCGGGAGAAGTTCTGGCAGGTATAGCAATCGCAGGTCGGATCCAGCGGCGAATCATCATGGCGATGGAACGCGTTTCGGATCTTGATCACGCCGGTGTCAATGAACAGATGCCCGTTGCGGGCATTACGGGTTGGCATCACGCAATCGAACATGTCCACACCGCGGCGCACACCCTCAACCAGATCTTCCGGTTTGCCAACGCCCATAAGGTAACGAGGTTTGTCAGCCGGCATCTGGCCCGGCAGATAATCCAGCACCTTGATCATTTCGTGCTTCGGCTCGCCCACCGACAGACCGCCGATGGCCAGGCCGTCAAAACCGATCTTGTCCAAGCCTTCCAGGGAACGCATGCGCAGATCCTGGTGCATGCCGCCCTGAACGATACCGAACAGCGCCGCCGTGTTGTCGGCATGGGCGTTTTTCGAGCGCTGGGCCCAACGCAGCGACAACTCCATCGATACGCGGGCGACGTCTTCGTCGGCCGGGTACGGCGTGCATTCGTCGAAAATCATCACGATGTCGGAACCCAGGTCACGCTGGACCTGCATCGACTCTTCCGGGCCCATGAACACCTTGGCGCCATCGACCGGAGAGGCGAAGGTCACGCCCTCCTCCTTGATCTTGCGCATGGCGCCCAGGCTGAACACCTGGAAACCACCGGAGTCGGTCAGGATCGGGCCTTTCCACTTCATGAAATCGTGCAGGTCGCCGTGCTTCTTGATCACTTCCGTGCCCGGGCGCAGCCACAGATGGAAGGTGTTGCCCAGTATGATTTCAGCGCCAGTCGCCTCGATATCCCGCGGCAGCATGCCCTTGACCGTGCCGTAGGTGCCCACCGGCATGAAGGCCGGGGTCTCGACGGTACCGCGCGGGAAGGTCAGGCGACCACGACGAGCCTTGCCGTCAGTAGCAAGTAACTCAAACGACATACGACATTGGCGACTCATTCTTTGTCCTCAGGGCCACGTGGTGCGGGGTTACGGGTGATAAACATCGCATCACCGTAGCTGAAAAAGCGGTATTCGTTGTCGACGGCGGCTTTATAGGCGGCCATGGTCTCGGGATAACCGGCAAACGCCGAGACCAGCATCAACAACGTGGATTCAGGCAAATGGAAGTTGGTGACCAGGGCATCGACCACATGAAACGGTCGGCCCGGGTAGATAAAGATGTCGGTATCGCCGCTGAACGGCTTGAGCACGCCATCGCGGGCAGCGCTTTCCAGGGAACGCACGCTGGTGGTCCCCACCGCCACCACACGACCGCCGCGAGCACGACAGGCGGCAACCGCATCCACCACATCCTGGCCGACTTCCAGCCATTCGCTGTGCATGTGGTGATCTTCGATCTTCTCCACCCGCACCGGCTGGAACGTGCCGGCGCCAACGTGCAGGGTCACGAACGCCGTCTCGACGCCCTTGGCGGCAATCGCCTCCATCAGCACCTGATCGAAATGCAGCCCCGCCGTCGGCGCCGCCACCGCGCCCAAACGCTCGGCGTAGACGGTCTGGTAACGCTCGCGGTCCGCGCCTTCATCCGGGCGGTCTATATAAGGAGGCAACGGCATGTGCCCGACGCGGTCGAGCAGCGGCAACACCTCTTCGGCAAACCCCAGTTCGAACAACGCATCGTGACGCGCCAGCATCTCGGCCTCGCCACCGCCGTCGATCAGGATCTTCGACCCCGGCTTGGGCGACTTGCTGGAGCGCACATGGGCCAGCACGCGATGACTGTCCAGCACCCGCTCCACCAGGATTTCCAGCTTGCCGCCGGAAGCCTTCTGGCCAAACAGCCGCGCCGGAATCACCCGGGTATTGTTGAACACCATCAAATCGCCCGGGCGCAAATGCTCAAGCAAATCAGTGAATTGACGGTGTGCCAGGGCGCCGCTGACC
The DNA here is from genome assembly GCF_047324915.1 of Pseudomonas sp. Pseusp16. Lineage (NCBI taxonomy): Bacteria > Pseudomonadati > Pseudomonadota > Gammaproteobacteria > Pseudomonadales > Pseudomonadaceae > Pseudomonas > Pseudomonas sp. Pseusp16. Next base: position 4,048,202 of record NZ_CP168522.1, read on the forward strand.
CCATCCAGGGTCAACAGGCGACTACCGCGACGCTCGGCCAAAGGATGGCGGGCGATCAGCGAATCAGGGAGCTCAAAGGTAAAGTCAGCAACGCGCATGATGGGGTTCGTCTAGCAGGGCCGGGAAGTCTAGCGGAAATATCAAAAATTCTCCATGTACCTGATTGACCAGCGGTATTCACCTCTCTATACTTCGCCGCCATTGAGCCCTGATGGCGGAATTGGTAGACGCGGCGGATTCAAAATCCGTTTTCGAAAGGAGTGGGAGTTCGAGTCTCCCTCGGGGCACCAAAATTAAGAAAGGTCTTGCTTTGCAAGGCCTTTTTTTTCGCCTGCAGAAAAGCACCTGACACCCCACCGCTCTGTGTAGGAGCTGGCTTGCCAGCGAATTTTTGGTCTTCACACCCCTCGGTCAGTAAGACACTCATCAAGGATTCCCCCCATGGAATTGCACCTGGAAACCGTTGCCCTCTTCTCCCTCAAACTGGCTTATGAGACGGAAGATCAGAGCCCGATTTTGCGGGATGATCTGATGATGAGCGATTATGAGAGGGAGGCTTTCGGCTTGCTGATGCGCAGGGGGGATGTCGAGTCTATCCAAACAAAAGTGGATGAATGCCTGAGTGTGGCGCTGAACGCCATCGGCGGTGTCGATACGATCCTGGGCCGCGAGCTGCATAGATTGGCGGCAGATTTCAGCGCTGCGCGGACCATGGAACAGCTTGATGCCCCGCTCATTGCTCTCAAGGATTATCTGAAAAATATTCTGTGAATGATCAGTCCCCCCGCGCGAACGCGGAGACAGGAAAGTGATCGTCTCACCCATCCCTTATCGCTCCCACGTTCCGCGTTCTAAATGCATCCCGCGACGCTCTGCGTCGCAAATGGACGTAACTCCAAAACACGGATATACCCGCGATTAAGAGATCACGATAACTCGGGGCGCCTAATCCGCCGGAATGACTGGTATTTTTCGGGCTCCGTTTCGGTTCAGGAAGGTTGCGTAAGCACCTTCACCACATCAATCAGCGCGTTACTCAGCGCCTTCAAACAATGCGCAACCCACCATAGTATTCGTTGCCTGTGGCGTAGGCTGAATCCTCCGAAAGCGCATGGATATGGAACAGAAATCGGATGCCTGTGCCAATGCATCGCTAATCGGAATGCCGCACTGACATGGAACAGCGCCCGTTTTGAAGGATGAATGATAAAGAAGTGTAAAAAATAGCGATTCTCGGACATATCTGAGCGTCCATGCCGATCATCGCCCCATCTCTCGGTCATCCAACCCCATTTCAGGTCGCCACGCCCTCAAAAATAGGATAAATTTTTCCATCCGTTTCATTCTTTTTGCATAGGCTAGGTTCATAAATGAGAAATAACATCTGGCCAGAGAGAGACCGCAACACTGCTTTTCGCCATAGCAACATTCAAATTTATATATCATCCCACATAAATATTTACAACACACCCACAATAACACCAGCTACTGCACGCCCCTTATCTCAGAAAAACCTCATTAATCTTCGGGCGTCACGCAATTGAACATTGAGAAAAACAAACTTCGAATTTCTGAGCTTCCTCTAAATGGCCAGAGTCTTAAAAAAACAGCCCACAAAAGCCTAGAAGTGCAAATGCTTCATACCAACTTAAAACATATCAACCACAACATCATTACCGAACTTGAACATATCGAGCTCGAAGAATCATATGCACTTTCGAAACTAACCCAGACCCAACGAAAAACTAACGGTGTATTTTTTACCCCTAATGAATTAGCAGAAATTGCAAGCAAAAAATTTAATTATGTAAAAGGCAACGGCACTGTCCTAGACCCAGCTTGTGGCACAGGAAATCTACTACTTAAAGTTGCCGAAAAACTTTCCAGCAAGCCAACCATTCAAGAGACACTGAAAGACTGGAACCAGAAGCTCTACGGGCTGGATATAAACGAAAGCTTTATAGAAATAGCAAAAAAGAAAATCATAAAGTTAGCCATAACAAGAAGCACAGCGACGACAACCGCAACACTACCCGAACTAACTAGCATACTCACCAACATTAGACCAGGTGATTTTTTAGCCGAGCACGAAAGTTACATAGGGATCATTGATAACATTTTTATGAACCCTCCCTTCTGCCCTATAAATACTCCAATTCATATTAATTGGACCTCTGGGAAATCGAATGCCGCCGCGACTTTCATGGACATCTCCACTAAAGTTTTACCGCAAAATGGAAAACTAGTAGCCATACTACCTGACGTATTAAAAAGTGGTAGTCGATACGAACGGTGGCGCGCGGCAATATCTGAAGAGCTTGACTATAACACCGAAGATTTTGGAAGTTTTGAAAAAGACGTACAAATAGATGTGTTTTTTTTGAACGGAGTAAAGACCAAAAATAACGGCATCAAAGAAGAAAATAAAAACGCTGAACTTCATACAACAACATTATCTAGCAAATTTGAAGTATGTGTGGGACCTGTAGTACCGCACAGGGACAAAGCCACTGGTATTAATGCACCTTTCGCTCACGCAAAAATATTACCCGCATGGGCAACAATCAGCCAGCTATCAGAACGGATTACCCATTCTGGTAAAAAAATTGCTCCTCCGTTCATCGCAATTCGTCGTACATCAAGCCCTAGAGATAAACATCGTATAGTCGGGTCGATAGTAAATTGCCAAGAAGCTGTTTCAGTAGAAAACCACATTATTGTGTTACGCCCTTTCGATGGGAAGCTATCCACGTGTAAGAAAATGCTTAGCCATCTTAAGTCAAAAGAAATAAATGACTATATAAATTCAAACATTAGATGCCGCCACCTTACTGTAAAGGTGGTAAAACTCTTACCTATGCATGGAATAAGCGATGAATGAAAAAACCAGCTTAGGCACGCACCCTTTCAGCGTCGAGGCCAGGATTGCCATACAATTAGGGCGAGAGAGCATTTCAAACTCATTAGTTGCCATTGGCGAACTGATAAAAAATGCCTACGACGCTGATGCAGAAGAAGTCATTATTAGCTTCTCAGGGTTAGGCACCGACACTCCTACTCTCACTATCACTGACGATGGCGACGGGATGGATGAAGATACTTTAATTACAAAATGGATGCGAATAGGAACAACACACAAACTAGAAAAAGGCATCAGCCAAAATAAAAACAGGACTTACACTGGAGCAAAGGGACTTGGAAGGCTCGGCATAGATAGACTATGCACAAAGTTAAACCTTTTTACGAAGACTGAACAATCGGTCGTTATATATGAGGCGTACATAGACTGGGACCGCTACAACCAGACCTCCAGCGTCGATCTAGACTCTATAAAGCATGACGTATTTAAAATAAATGCCACCGACCTTCCGGAGCAATCATTCCCTCTACCTGGAAAAAACAAGGGATCCCAGTATGCTCTCCTTGGATTAAAAGATGACTGGAACTACGACTTCCTCAAAGATCTTCAAAAAGAACTATCTCTATTAGTCTCTCCTTTTTCAAAAGAATTAGGATTCCGTATAAAATTTGAAACCAATGGATTTGCAGAAGATTTAGATGGATATATTTCATCCTATCATTACTTAGAGGCCGCAGAATGGCGATTAGAGGCTGCAATAACAGACGAATCCACTGTCACTTACAAAATTTATGACGGCAATGACAATATAACACTGAACAATGATGAGGCGCTATGGAGTGACTGGATTAAATCTCATGGAGAAACGCCTTTATGTGGCCCTCTCTCATTTAAATTGTACTTCATGAGAAACATTACAAACAAAAAAATTGACACAAACAAATTTAAAGCAACAGATGTAAGAAGCTTTCTCAAAAGCAATCAAGGAGTCCGAATTTATAGAGACCACTTCCGCGTCAAGCCTTATGGCGAGCCAAGTGGGGAAGGTGATTGGCTCGGATTGGCAATGCGGCGAGTTATCAATCCTGAAAGTATCACCATGGATAACTGGAGGATTGGTTACAATCAGATCGTAGGCGCAGTATTTATTGGAAGGGAAACCAATAAGAACTTGGTAGATCAAACTAACCGGGAAGGACTTACAGAAACACCTGCTTATTTTGCCCTTCGAGCCTTCACATTCAAATGTATAGAATTATTTGAAAAGCATCTTACAACAAAAGCTCGTGAAGAAAAACAAACTCAACAAATAGAACCAGCAGTAGACCTATCACAAGGCATAGATGAAAATGTAAGCGCATACAAAAAAATCTTACAAACGATAAACAAAATTAAATCTACTGCAGATGAGGGGACCAAAAAGGAGTTAGCCAACCTTGAGATTTCTTTAGGAAAAGAAACGGAGAAGACTGCGTCATTCAAAGAGCGAATAGACCAATTAGAGGCGGAAAAAGACACCCTAGCAAACTTAGCATCACTCGGCATTCTTTCAGTATCCTTTGGACATGAAACGCTTGCATCCATTTCAAATGCAATAGCCAGTAGCGAACTTCTAAAAAATAAAATAAATGACGGAATTTTTATGCTTCCGTTAGACACCATTGAATTTGCAAACAAACGATTTAACCAGATCGAAAAATCCTTAAACTACATCCGGATTTTTGGAAACTTCTCACTTGGCAACATACGCAGAGACAAGAGAACCAGACGCTTAATAGACATTAACAATATAGCCAGAAATGTATTAACCAGCCTTGAAGAAATGTTAGAAAAAAGAAAAATAACCCACACTTTGAATATAATTGGAAATGAGCCAAAAATAATAAAAGCCTATGAAATTGATTGGGAGAGTATTTTTGCCAACATGATTACCAACTCCTGCTGGGCGATGCTTGATACACCTGCAACATCTCGCAAACTCGAAATTACTATTAACGCTGACAAGTCATTCTGCTATATAGATTTCGAAGACAGTGGCTGTGGAATTGAATCGGGAGTTGAGGATCATATATTTAAAGCAACATTTACTACAAAAAGAAACAAAAAAGGCGAACCCGTTGGTACTGGAATGGGGTTATCTATAATCAAAACTTTTATCGAAGAGCACTCCAACGGCACGATTGAGCTTGCACCTAAAGGGGAGCTTGGCGGCGCCAAATTCGCAATTAAAGTACCAGCAGCAGGAAGCGAAAACTGATATGAAAATTGCATTCATCGATGAAGATATTGACCAGCGTGAAACCTACGCATTGATTCTTCAGAACTGCTTTCCAGCAGAGAACGCATCAATCACGGTAGTAGAAATCGAGCCGAGAAGAAACTTAGCTGACATGCGTTTTCTCGTAGAGGATGAAGAGATCGTTACAATCATCCTTGACGAGCAACTTAAAGACTCTGGTGAAGCTCAGTACTTTGGAATCGAGCTTGCCAGCTATTTACGCGCCATAAATAAAAAAATCCCAATATATATATTAACAAGCTTCCCTGACTCTGAGGAGTTATTCGACGGAGAGATGACAGTCGAAGACATTTTAAACAAACAGGAGCTCCCGACCAAAAAAGAAGTTGTAGGAGCTAGAATTCTCCGCGGAATAGATAATTATTGCGACATTCTTGGCGCAAGGGAAAATCGCTTTGAGTTCCTTCTAAGAAAGTCAGTTACCGACTCGCTCGATGAAAACGAAACTGAGGAGCTGTCAGAGTTAGGCTACCTTAGAAACGCGCCGTTTGCAGTAAGCGAACTCATCACAGCAGACAAATTAAAAAAACTTGATGAGCTTGAACAGGTTATTAATAAACTTGAACAAGAGCTGGCTAAAAAACAATGAAAACACTTTTTTTCCCAAGAATCACACGCTGTGAAAACTATGAAAAAAAACCAAACGATGAGTACTACTCATACACTCATTATCGAAACCAGATTTCCATCGACTGTCAAAATCGCTGCGTATATTGCGATGTTAATTTAAGCGAAATTGGCCATGAGGGCTTTGCCCTTGATCATTTCAGGCCACAAGAAAAATTTCCTGCACTTAAAAACGACCCAAAAAACTTGGTCATTTCGTGCGCAAAATGCAACAGGTACAAGTCCGCACATTGGCCATTAGACATCACCACTGACGATTCGCACAATGGTGCGGTTGGATTTATTGAGCCTTTTGATTTTGATCGACACGAATACTTCGACATTTCTGGAACGGGTATTTTTTCCGCGTTGCAAGGGCCATCTACTTATCTTATCAATCTTTTAAGCCTTAATAGACCAAGCCGAATTCTTGTTAGAAAGAAACGAATATTACAAGCTAGGATTAATCTCGTCTTTGACATTGCAGAAAGCATACTTACCGAAATATCGCCAATGATTGAAGACAGACAAATCACTGACGATGTTATTGACAAATTTCGACAGGCAAAAACTGCGATTAGCGCTATACAAGCAGCACGCATTGAAATAGCCAAGTTAGAAGCCAATTCAGGCCTATAGCTAATGTCAGGCCATTCTGAGATAGCAGTAGGGGAATTTTCTTCTATGCCTGTAGCTGCTAATTTTCGGCTGGAAAGCTTGAGCTAGGAGCTTTCGAAGGTTGCGGGAAAGAGGTCTGCACGATACCCTCCCCCCGTCGCTGCCAATTCAGCGACCGGGTGTGGTAACCCGAGTTATTCAAGGCGCAACAGCGCCCCAATCACGTCATCAGGCGCTTTTTTTATGCCTGCGGCGTGAGTTATGGCGGCTGTGCGTGGGACGCCCTCGGGCGTGCCGGTTTCCTTGATACCCGGTTTACCACCCTGCGCACAGCTGTCACCCATTCGTGTGGTAACGAACGTGGCAGCTCCTCATATCAAGGAGTTGGATAATGCGCAGTATCAATCCGTTTGAAATTTGGCTTTCCCCTCTAAGCAATTCCCAATCACATAACCCCCTCCCCCACCACATCTCCATCCTCGGAGGTGGCCAATGACCGAACAACCCGAACTCAAAACCATCGGCTTAACCCCCGCCATCTACTGCTCCGATCAACCACTGTTCCACGTCACTCGCGGCGTTCCCCTCGGTGATGCGTTATCGATGGCTTCTGATTTTCTGTTACTGGCCAAGTCGCTCACCAAAGATGCTGCCTACGCCACAGACACCGACAGTCACGCCTGGGCTGCGCATTATTTGACCTCGATGAGTAAGGCGTTGGTGGATGATGCGGTGAAGGTGCTGACGCGGGAACGGGATATTGAGCTGGCGTCCAAGCGGACGGGGGCTAAGGCTGAGGGGTAGTGGGCGAGGCGCCAGAATGGTTTTTGGTTTCAAAAGTCAGGCGTGACGCTGTGAGAGCGGGCTTGGTTGCGGTGGCCGGGGTATTCAGCGGGATATGTGGATGTCTTGCGTTTTTCGCGAGCGAGCTCGCTCCTGCAGTGGGTTTGCTACAACCTAATGGCTATTGGACCGACCATCCGAATAACCTCAGGACTTGTACAGCTGACTAAAATTCAGTGGGGGATCTCTTCAATGAGCCCTTACAAGGCGGGAGGTTTTACGATGAAGGTCGTAACTTCGCTGGCGTTGCTGGTAGCGGCAGGTTGGATCTCCGTGGTTGGTGCAGCCCCGAAGCAAATCGTTGCCGTTCCCTTGAATGCAACTACTTACAATGCCGGGCATATCGCTCAGGCCATTCTGACCCCCTTGAGCAGTAGAGAGACGGCGCTCTCATTGTTCGTGGGCGGCGTACCCAATGGCACTGCAATTCCGGCGCACTTGTATACCTATATCTACTCGGGAAGCTGCGCCAGGCACGAGCCCAAGCCGGCCTATTCACTCAATCGCATCGTGGTTGACAACTTCAACGAGCAGGCGGGCATCCAACTCTGGAAGAGCGTGCCTATGGCTTATGACTCGCTGCGGTCCGGCGGATACGCGCTGGTGATGCGGACAAGCCCGGCCGATGGGAATCCCGATATTTTCTGTGGTGAGCTTGGTTAAGGGTTTTCCCCGCTTCCATGCATAGCGTGGGAGCGGGGGGATTATCCCTCTCAGGCTGTTTGCAGTATGACGGTGCTCATTCAACAGCAGATGTTGATTGCCCTGCGTTTTTCGCGAGCGAGCTCGCTCCTACAGGGGGGCTGCGGAGTGGATCAGCGTATCTGCCCCGTGGAATTACCCTCCGATCTGATGCTGTTTCTCACCGGCAACGCTTGCTGTACATCACCCTTCGGTAGGCCAGTGCGTGAACGGCCCCTGCCTCGCTCATCTAGACTTAATGGATAGTCGTAGACAGAACCAAACACGTCGCTCTGGTGCAGAGAAATCAAGGGCGGCGTGGCAATCTGGCTTTTATGCCCTTACCGATGTGCGGCGAAGACCGCGCCGGGCACAACAAGATGCCCGCCCAGGGTGCCCTGGCCAACGGCCTGAAAATGCCACGATTCCGTGACGTGGTGTGAGTGCCGCAGCCGAGACTTTCGGACAACCGACGACCCTCTGGTGTGTCCGTGACCGTGAGGAATGCTGTATGCCTGATGTTGAGTTGCACCTGCCTGTGGTCAACAGTCTGCTGGAGCGCCATAAGGGCTCTGCGGGTGCGCTGTTGCCCATTCTTCATGATATTCAGGAACGCATCGGTTACATCCCCGATGTCGCCGTCCCCGAGATCGCTCATGCCCTCAATCTGAGTCAGGCGGAGGTTCGCGGGGTGATCAGTTTTTACCATGACTTCCGTACCGCGCCACCGGCCCGGCATATCCTGCGGCTGTGTCGGGCTGAGTCCTGCCAGAGTCGCGGCGCCGAGCAGTTGGCCGCGCAGTTGCGTGAACGCCTGCAACTGGACGACCACGGCAGCAGCGCCGACGGCAGCATCAGTTTGCGTCCGGTGTATTGCCTTGGTGCTTGCGCCTGTTCGCCTGCCCTGGAGCTGGATGGCCGGGTGCATGCGCGGCTGAGCGCTGAGCGTCTGGATGCCTTGCTCGACGCTTGCCGGGAGGACGCGTGATGCCGACTCTCTATCTGCCCTGTGATTCTATTGCCCGTGCCGTGGGTGCCGATGAGGTATCCGTGGCCCTGATCACTCAGGCCAAGGCACTTAATCTGCCGCTGGAGCTACAGCGCACCAGTTCGCGCGGCCTGTACTGGCTGGAACCACTGCTGGAAGTGGACAGCCCGCAAGGCCGGATCGGTTTTGGTCCGCTGACCGCTGCCGATGTGCCGTCTGTGCTAGATGCGCTGCAAGGCGAGCCTTCCAGCCATCCACTGGCCTTGGGCCTGGTGGAAGAGCTGCCTTATCTGAAGACTCAACAACGCCTGCTGTTTGCTCGCGCGGGTATTACCCAGCCGCTGTCGCTGGACGACTACCGGGCTCATGGTGGTTTCGAAGGTTTGACCCGAGCCATCGCGGTGGGCGGCGAACAGACCGCGACTGAGGTATTCGACTCAGGCCTGCGTGGCCGTGGCGGCGCGGCCTTCCCTGCCGGGATCAAATGGCGCACGGTGCGTGGCACTCAGGCGATGCAGAAGTACATTGTGTGCAACGCCGACGAAGGCGACTCCGGCACTTTCGCCGACCGCATGTTGATGGAAGGCGACCCCTTCCTGTTGATCGAAGGCATGGCCATTGCCGGGCTCTGCTGCGGCGCCACTTACGGCTACATCTATGTGCGCTCGGAGTATCCGGATGCCGTGGCTACCCTGCGTCAAGCGCTGAACATTGCCCGTGATGCCGGTTACCTCGGCGCGAATGTCGGCGGCAGCGGCCAGGCTTTCGACATGGAAGTACGAGTGGGTGCCGGCGCGTACATCTGCGGTGAAGAAACCGCGCTGCTGGACTCTCTGGAAGGCAAGCGCGGGATCGTCCGCGCCAAGCCGCCGATCCCCGCGTTGCAGGGGCTGTTCGGCCTGCCGACGCTGGTGCACAACGTGCTGACTTTGGCCTCGGTGCCGCTGATTCTGGCCAAGGGCTCGCAGTTCTATCGCGATTACGGCATGGGCCGTTCGCTGGGCACCATGCCCTTCCAGCTGGCGGGCAATATTCGTCACGGCGGTCTGGTGGAACGGGCCTTTGGTCTGACTCTGCGGGAGCTGGTGGAAGACTACGGCGGTGGCACCGCCAGTGGTCGGCCGCTGAAGGCCGCGCAAGTCGGCGGCCCGCTCGGCGCCTGGGTGCCACCTTCGCAATTCGATACGCCGCTGGATTACGAGGCCTTCGCTGCGATTGGCGCGATGCTCGGTCACGGTGGCGTAGTGGTGGCTGACGACAGCCTGGACATGGCCCGCATGGCGCGCTTCGCGATGCAGTTCTGCGCCGAGGAATCCTGTGGCAAATGCACCCCTTGCCGCATCGGCTCGACCCGTGGCGTGGAGGTGATCGACCGTCTGCTGGCCGCGCCAGATCAGGCCGCTCGCGATGAGCAGGTGATCATCCTCAAGGACCTGTGCGACACGCTGCAATACGGTTCGCTGTGCGCGTTGGGCGGCATGACCTCCTATCCGGTCGCCAGCGCCCTCAAGTACTTCCCCGCTGACTTCGGTCTGCAAGCCTCGGAGGCCGAGCAATGATCACTGTATTCGATCCGAAAACCGATATGGATCTGGGCACGCCGGCCCGCGAAAGCCAGGTGCAAGTCACCCTGAACATCGACGGCCGCAGCATCAGCGTGCCCGAAGGCACCTCGGTGATGCGCGCCGCCGCGCTGCTGGGCACCACCATTCCGAAACTCTGTGCCACCGACAGCCTGGAAGCCTTCGGCTCCTGCCGCATGTGCCTGGTGGAGATCGACGGCATGCGCGGCTACCCCGCGTCCTGCACCACGCCGGTCACTGAAGGCATGACCGTGCATACCCAGACGCCGAAGCTCGCGACCCTGCGGCGCAACGTCATGGAGCTGTACATCTCCGATCACCCGCTGGATTGCCTGACCTGCTCGGCCAACGGCAACTGCGAGCTGCAAACCGTCGCCGGCCAGGTTGGCCTGCGCGAAGTGCGTTATGGCTATGAAGGCGAGAACCATCTGGAGGACGTGAAAGACACCTCCAACCCCTACTTCGATTACGACCCGAGCAAGTGCATCGTCTGCAACCGCTGCGTGCGCGCCTGCGAAGAAACCCAGGGCACCTTTGCCCTGACCATCACCGGGCGTGGTTTTGAATCCCGCGTGGCCGCTGCCGGTGGCGAGAACTTCCTCGACTCGGAATGCGTGTCCTGCGGCGCCTGTGTGCAAGCCTGCCCCACCGCGACGTTGATGGAAAAAAACGTGGTCGAAATGGGTCAGCCGGAACGCAGTGTGATCACCACCTGCGCCTATTGCGGCGTGGGCTGCTCGTTCCGCGCCGAGATGAAAGGCAACCAGCTGGTGCGCATGGTTCCGGACAAGAACGGCCAGGCTAACCACGGCCACTCCTGCGTCAAAGGGCGCTTTGCCTGGGGCTACGCCACCCACCCGGATCGCATCACCAAGCCGATGATCCGCAAAAACATCAGCGACCCTTGGCAGGAAGTCAGTTGGGATGAAGCGGTGACCTACGCCGCCAGCGAATTCCGCCGGCTGCAGCAAAAATATGGCCGCGACTCCATCGGTGGCATCACCTCCAGCCGCTGCACCAACGAAGAAACCTATCTGGTGCAGAAACTGGTGCGTGCGGCCTTCGGCAACAACAACGTCGACACCTGTGCGCGGGTCTGCCACTCGCCGACCGGCTATGGCTTGAAACAAACCCTGGGCGAGTCCGCCGGCACCCAGAGTTTCGACTCGGTGATGCAGGCCGATGTGATCCTGGTGATGGGCGCCAACCCCAGCGACGCCCACCCGGTGTTCGCCTCGCAACTCAAGCGCCGCCTGCGTGAAGGTGCGCGGCTGATCGTCATCGACCCACGGCGCATCGATCTGGTGGACACGGTGCACGCCCGTGCCGAATATCACTTGGCTCTGCGCCCTGGCACCAACGTCGCCATGCTCAATGCCTTGGCCCATGTGATCATCAGTGAAGGCCTGCAAAACCAGGCCTTTATCGACGCCCGTTGCGAGGGCGGCGATTTCGCCCGCTGGAGCGAGTTCGTCAGCCGTGCGGAAAACTCGCCGGAAGCGATTGGCCCGATCTGCGGTGTGCCCGCTGCCGACATCCGTGCCGCCGCTCGCCTGTACGCCACCGGTGGCAATGCGGCGATCTACTACGGCCTGGGCGTCACCGAACACAGCCAGGGCAGCACTTCGGTCATGGGCATCGCCAACCTGGCCATGGCCACCGGCAACATCGGCCGCGAAGGCGTGGGCGTGAACCCGCTGCGGGGGCAGAACAACGTTCAGGGCTCCTGCGACATGGGCTCCTTCCCCCACGAGTTGCCTGGCTACCGGCACATCTCCAACGATGTCATCCGCACGCAATTCGAACAGGCGTGGAACGTCACCCTGCAACCCGACCCGGGCCTGCGCATCCCCAACATGTTCGAGTCTGCCTTGGCCGGCAGCTTCAAGGGCCTGTACTGCCAGGGCGAAGACATCGCCCAGAGCGATCCGAATACCCAGCACGTCACCGCGGCCCTGTCGGCCATGGAATGCGTGGTGGTGCAGGACATTTTCCTCAACGAAACGGCGAAGTTTGCCCACGTGTTCCTGCCGGGCGCTTCGTTCCTGGAAAAGGACGGCACCTTCACCAACGCCGAGCGGCGTATCTCGCGGGTGCGCAAGGTCATGGAGCCGCTGGGCGGCAAGGCCGACTGGGAAGGCACGGTGGCCCTGGCCAACGCCCTGGGTTACCCGATGAACTACAAGCATCCATCGGAAATCATGGATGAGATCGCCAGCCTCACGCCGACCTTCACCAACGTCAGCTATGCCGCACTGGATAGCCACGGCAGCCTGCAATGGCCGTGCAACGCCGAGGCACCGGACGGCACGCCGACCATGCACATCGAGGAATTCGTGCGCGGCAAGGGGCGCTTCATGCTCACCGGCTACGTGCCCACCGAGGAGAAGGTCAACAGCCGCTACCCGCTGCTGCTGACCACCGGGCGCATCCTCAGCCAGTACAACGTCGGCGCCCAGACCCGGCGCACCGAAAACGTTGCCTGGCACGATGAGGACCGGCTGGAAATCCACCCGACCGACGCCGAGAGCCGTGGCATCAACGAAGGCGACTGGGTCGGCATCGGCAGCCGCGCCGGACAGACCGTACTGCGTGCGCGGATCACCGAACGGGTCGCTCCGGGCGTGGTGTACACCACCTTCCACTTCCCTGAGTCGGGCGCCAACGTGATCACCACCGACAACTCCGACTGGGCCACCAACTGTCCGGAGTACAAGGTCACGGCCGTGGAGGTCAGCCGCGTCTACCACCCTTCGGAGTGGCAAAAGCGCTTCCAGGAATTCAGCGACGAACAACACCGCCTGCTCAAGGATCGCGCCCGTGGCGCCAAAGCGGAGGTGCGCCGATGAGTACTGCCAACCTGATCAAGATGGCCAACCAGATCGCCCAGTACTTTACCAGCGAACCGGACCAGCAACTGGGGGCGCTCGGGGTGCGTAATCATCTGCAGATGTACTGGACGCCGGGCATGCGCAAGGAGCTGCTGGCCTGGCAGACGGAACACAAGGGAGCGGACTTGCACCCGCTGGTGCAGGCGGCGGTGATCGGGGCGGGTTGGGAGGCATAGATCGGGGAACCGTAAAAACTGTAGGAGCGAGCCTGCTCGCGATGGACTCAAGAACACCGCGCTTATCCTGGATTCGCGCGTTATCGTTGACGACCATCGCGAGCAAGCTCGCTCCTACATATCTTTGCGTGACGCCGTCACGGTCACTTCAATTGCCCGGACACTGATGGCCGCGAATGTCGCGGTCAGCAGTACGCCGTTGAAACCCAGCAGCACAGCCAGCACTCGCGAGACGCCGAGTTTGGGCACGAGTTCGCCGTAGCCGATGGTCAGGCCCGTGACGAAGGCGAAGTAGATACCGTCATCCGGGCTCCACCCTTCCAGTTGGGCGATGATCAGGCCGAACGCTACGATCACTAACAGCAGTATCGAGAAGATCGGCCACACCACTTTGAAATAGAACCAGACGGCTTTGTAGAACTCGTGGCGGACGTTTGATGCACGGGCGAGGCTCATGGCACGGGCTTCCTGGAGATTTGCGTGGCCGGCATTGGCATGCGCGGCGTTTCAACAACCCGTTAGTGTGGCACAAACAATGGAAACTGTTGGCCAACGTCGGGGGGTGACCAACAACGCACTGTCCGTGAAGGACAGCGACTACCCAGGATCGTGAACTTCATCAATCCACCCGTCACAAACGAAAATGTTAAAAATGCCCATGCCGATGCAAAATGCCAGTTATAAATACCAACAGCCCCTGCAAACATTCGCCCACAGGAGATGTTTGCAGTAGCGACACTAATTATTTATAGAATCGCCTCACCAAACTGGAACTATCGTCTCAACTTTGCAGTACTACCGACATCAGCGTTTTGCTTTCACATCACGATGCTTGACCCAATAAAATAATTTTCATTTATTGGCGTATCGAGTCCGCTCCACACTGTAGAATCCTGGTGCACCGCGGTGTCGGCTGATCCCGGGATCAACGCGCAACGCCCCCCTGGTTACTATGCGAGGAAAGGAAACCCGCTGGCGATGACATTGCCAGACTCACGTCATTGAACATTAAATAGCTCGCGACCGGATCCCGACTACCTGGATTTCGAATACCGCGGCTGTTGTTCAGAACGACTAGATCAGCAAAGGAATGGATCATGATTTCACTGGATGAACTTCTCACCATGTCGGGTTTGTCGCGCAAAAGCGATTGGTTCGAAGCCCTCAAGTCAAATACTACGGCACTGGGTTGTGATGGTGTGTTGTTTGCTTTCAAACCGAACAGCAGTACCGATAATAATCAAGCCATCATTCTCAGTGACTATCCCGCTGCGTGGCGCAAGAAATACGACACTGAAGACTATGCCCGGATAGATCCCGTCGTTGCCCACTGTCTTACCTCAACGGTGCCCATCGTGTGGTTCGACGATATTTACACCTCTGCACAACAACTGAATTTCAGGGAAGAAGCAAAAAATCACGGCCTGATGCAAGGCGTGAGCTTGCCGGTACACGGCGCCGGCGGCCAAGTGGGAATACTGAGCGCCCGACTCGAAGCGATCCCGGAGCGTCAACTCAAATACCATTTGGCGCGAACGCTTCCCAGCCTGACCCTTATTCGCGATTACGCTCTTGATACGCTCCTGAAGCTGATCGGCAACGAAGTAGCCGAAGAGCCCGTTGCGCTCACAAATCGAGAGCTGGAAGTACTCAAATGGAGCGCTTTCGGCAAGACCACTTGGGAGATCGCCCGCATTCTCAGTTGTTCAGAAGCCAACATCAATTATCACTTTTCAAAAGTCAGAACGAAATTCAATGTCGGCTCCAGGAGAATGGCGATAGTCAAAGCCTTGCAAACCGGCGTGTTGGAATTTTAAACCGCAGGCTGCGATCAACAGGCAACGACTGAACAGGTGTATGGAATCAAAACCGGGAACACACCAGCACTGTTCACAGGCGGGACGTCCGGTTTTCAATCTCTGCAAGCAGTCGTTCCCTGAGCGCGGGTTCCCACACTTCGTCCCATTGCCGCACATAATAATGACGCTGATCAAGAATCTGCTGGCTATTCAAATCAAAATCAGCGCCAATCAGTTCAATCTGCCGCGCCTTGGTATACGACATGAACGGAGAACTGGATAAACGCCGTGCATCCGTATCTATGCCAAGACGCTTTGCACAGTATTGTGCTGCGGCGAGGGCTTCGTGCTCTGAGTGATTGGCGTCCACGACTTCCGACTGGACTCTCTCAGCATTCCAGACCGACTCCTGAAAAATATGTTGATAAACATCAACGGCAACATCGCAGTGTTCTATTTCTTCGGTGAAATGATAGCCCAACAAATAGAGCACACCCAAATTCGCTGAAATATTGCAAGTCCGGGCAAAATTCTTTCCGGAAAACAGTTGCTCAAAAAAAATGAAACTGGAAATACAATTCTTGCTTTCAAACACGGCAATTTTCAGCAAAGCGTCCCTTATACCTTCCCGCTCGCCCCTGGAAACGCTTTGCAGTATGGGCTCATAGTTCTTCACATGAAACTGATGAAGATAGGGATACACCCTGGGGTGTAATTGATCTTTGTACACACTGCCCGGACACAGAAACGAATTCAGGTGTTTATGCGCCTTGGCATGGTGCATCTCCTGGACCAGAAACGTATGTTCAAGGTCCAACAACCCCTCATCGGCAATCAATCCCCGCGAATGTTTGCTGACGAAGTTACAAAAATATTCAATGTATTCCAGGTAAAAGGAATACCCCAGTCCCACTAGTGAAGTCTGATCGTCATAAGCCCAGCGAAAATCGAAATCCGCACCGATTTTCATCGCCTGTTTGATATCAAACGGAATTCTTCTAATTTTCATGCGGCGTCCTGGCTGCCTGTCGCAAAACGGCGCTCGCCTTCGGTAGAGCGCCCCTGACACTGTCAGTTCTGAAGAAACAGAATCCCGTCTTCGCTTTCCGGCGAATGAACCGCTCGGGTCTGCCCCAGCCCTTTAACCAGGAAAGAAACATGCTGGGCACGCATCTGTTCCTGGGTATAAGGGTTTCGGGAACCGAAAATCTGCTCCATCAACTGTGTTTTCTTGCGCACGATACGATCGACAGCGCCCTCTCCGCGCTTGGCCGGCAGGAACAACTGCATCAGTTTGTTTTGCCCTTCAAAGTAGGTTTCATGGACCATTGCATTGTGGTACGTCAAACCGACATCAATCACCGCTAGCGAACGCTCAAGATGAGCGGGGTCGGATTTGACCATTTCCTCGATCACCGCAGCCCACGCCTGAGTGTGCCGTGCCTCGTCTTTCATGATATTGGTTATCAGCGCCTGAAGAGCCGGATGGTGCACTTGACTGCGTACATCCCGGTACAACTCAGTGTTGACCACCTCACCGAACAAATGGGCGAAGGTATAACTGTAAAGATCCCAATACTTTCTATCTTCGTAGCACCAGATGTATTTTTCTGAATATTCGCGGACTGACAGTTTGTCCACATACCCCAGCTCACCTGTTGAAACATAGTGATAAGCCGTCGCTAGCGCGATGCCATGACGCATTTCCTCGTAGGCAATGATGTTGACATACGCAAGAATCTGCCCCCAGTCATTGGCAAGGTCTTTTGGGTAGCCTTCACGGACTTCAGTGAGCAGCAAGTCATGAAACTGCACCGCTGATGCCTGGCCGGAAAACTCTCCATCAGACAAACAGTCGAGCAAGTTCACAATATCCCGATCATGCTCATCCAGTTCCGTCAGCCAGTTCCAGTCATAGCGCTGTGCATCCCACCTTTGTTCATCGGACAGGCAGCCAAAGTTAACGATAGTACTGATCCCGGACATGCAATGTTCTCCTTGAAATGAGTCACCCGGCAGAGAGCGACCCAGTTATCGCCTGGATGATGATAACGACGTTCAGCAACTCAGGCCGCCGTCGACCACGAGCGTCTGACCGGTTATATAGGCCGCGCCCTCGCTCATCAGGTAATCCACCAGTGATGCCACCTCGGAGGTACTTCCGAGACGACGTAGCGGGATGCTTTTTTTCAACCCTGATCCATGCTCTTTCAAGTGCCTGGTCATGTCGGTCTCGATATAGCCTGGCGCGATACTGTTGACGCGCATGTTGAATCGAGCCATTTCAAGCGCCAGCGAGCGGGTCATTCCAATCAACGCAGCCTTACTGGCTGAATACGCTGTCTGGCCGATATTGCCCTTAACTCCTGATACCGAACTGATGTTGATAATGCATGTATCCGACTCCCCCATCATCGACCCAATAAAAGCCCGGGAAACCGAAAATGCAGAAAAGACGTTTTGACTGAAGATCGCGTTAAGGACCGGTTCATCCAGATTGGAAAAAAGTCGATCCTCGGCAACACCCGCATTGTTGATGACCGCATAAGGTGGGCCAAAACGCTGAATGAGCGACTGTGCAACATCATTGACCTGACTTACGTCTGACACGTCGCAGTGAACAGCTTCCACCTGCCTGCCAGGCTCACTGTTCAACTGCTCAGCCAGCAACCGCGCCTCGTCCACGCTGGATTTATAGGTGAACACGACATCGAACTCACGGCTGGCCGAGTGCACGATTTGCGCGCCAATACCCCGAGAGCCACCCGTCACGAAAATCCATTTGCGTTTCATGCCGGCTCCTCCAGCAAATTGGCTATCAACCCCATTTCTACCGCCAATACAGGCCGATCCTGGGTGTACAAGGTAAAGACGACAGAGGCAAAAATAGAATCGTTGACCCTGACCAGATCCTTACCTTTTACGCTGTAATAAGTTGAGTCATAGCCCTCGCCCGGAAGCCGGGACCAATCACTGCCCATCAGTGTCAGCGCATGGGATATCTGATAAACGACGTAAGGCCGCGCCTGGGAAATGCCTTCCCTGGCGAGAAAGCGCTGAACATCACTGGCCAAGGCTGTCTTTCGGTTGTCTTCGATGTAAATGGAAAACAGGATCGCGTCCCAGTACACACTCGTATGTACCGGTGAACCAACAAGCGTCGACAACAACTCGTACTTCTCGTCCAGCTCTTCGGCGCTGAATCGTTCCAGTATCGGGCGGCGCTCGTCCGCTGCTGCCAGGGCTGCAACTTGCGGTGCAGCCCGCGCCTTCACACTGCCCATATACAGAGACTTTCCGTTAGAACTCACTTTAATGTTCTGAACCGGACTGAGTGTGTACTCGACAAACTGGTCAATCGGCACCGCGTGTTTGAGATGCAGTTTTATCTCGCAGGCCTGGGCACAAATGGAAGCTTCCAGCGCTAGTTGATTTTTTAGCGGCAACATGGCCAGCATTCCATGGACAATGCGCCCGGAATGGCCATTTTTTATCGCGAAGTCCGCATCAAAATGCACCGGGTTCCGATCACCGGAAAACTGTGCCCATCTCTCCAGGTCTTCATGATTAAAGTTTCGACGCATTTCACGAATACCTTCTGATTACCAGGCAACTATTTGCCCCGCCGAATCCGTAGTTGATGTTCAGTACGTTGTCGACAACCCCCAGGTACCGATGCTCGTTAGGGATGTAGTCAAGATCGCAAAGTGGATCGGAACGCTCCAGATTGATAGTTGCCGGCGCCATACCGGTCTGGATGGTCTTGATACAAAAGACTGTTTCAATGGCGCCCGCCGCGGCGATGAGATGGCCGGTATAGGACTTCGTACTGGAAATCGGCATCGCATGGGCATGTTCACCAAAAACCTTCTTGATGGTATTGGTCTCGTTCAGATCATTGAGCTGAGTCGAGGTCCCGTGCGCATTGATGTAGTCGATATCCCACGTATTGAGACCGGCATCTTCGATAGCCTTTTCCATCGACATCGCTCGCCCCAACAAGTCCTCGGCCGGGGCAGTGATGTCGTAGGCATCCGAATAGTTGGCGTAGCCGCTGATCTCGGCATAGATCGTAGCGCCTCGCTTGAGCGCCTCATCCAGGTCTTCCAGAACCAGTACGGCGCTGCCTTCCGACAACACAAAGCCGCTACGGTCCTGACTGAATGGACAGCAAGCCTTCGCTGGATTCTCCTGCTCCTTGCTCAAGGCACCGAGGATGTCCACCGACCATACGTTGTAGGCTCCGGTGATGCTCTCACTGCCGCCCGCAAGCATGCATTTGGCCCGACCACTGCGGATAACTTCGCAGGCATCACCGATGGCAATGTTTCCCGTGGCGCAGGCCGCGACCAACGTGTTCTGGTAACCCCTGAGGTTCCAGGCCATCGAAGCCGACCCGGTCCATACGCTATGCATGGAAAAAATGGTACTGAGCGGTGAAGCGAGACCCGACTCGACATACATGTCGTTGTTATCAATGGTCGAGTCGACGCCCCCCCACCCTGTCCCCAGCACGACGCCACGGTCGAAGGGTGAATAATGCTTGTCCATCTCGGCGACCGGGTCATCGCCAAAGGCCATGCACAATGCCTGCTCCGATGCGGACATACCAATCCGCGCAAAGCGGGGAAGATTCTTGGCTATGCGCTTGGGCACCGCTTTGAGCTCTATCGGAAAATCGATTTTTCCGAAAAACCTGGCTGTAACCGACTGATCTTGCATCGGATGCAGGGCGTAACCCATTTGATAGTCTTTTATCGCCCCCCAGATCTCTTCCGTGTTCCGCCCCAAAGCACAGACGGAACCGAACCCCGTGACGACTACCCGTTTCTTGGTTTGCACTGCACGCCTCTCCTTAGCTGTGATTGCATGGTTATGCCGGCGTACTGGACCGGGCCTGCTCGCTTCGGCAGAAGGAGTAAAAATCACCCATCGTGCTGAGCTTCGCCTCAGGCAACTTGTTGACATCGATGGCGATGCCCAGCTCTTTCTTCAGGGCAACCTGAATACTTACGTAATCAAGACTGACCAAATGGATATCGCTGATCAGGGTTTCGTCGGTGATGGTCGCGACATCAAAATCAGTCAGTTCGCCAATCACATTATTAACCACGGTACTTATGTTCATTATTCCACTCCTACTGATTGAGGTTTATTGGCACTGCCGGCCATGATTTCACTCATGATCGCGCGAATTTCATCAGTCATCGGCACTTCCATGGAAAAAGTATTATCGATCACTGAATAATCGAGATATCCCATTCGACCAATGGGCCGAACCTTCTGGATATCGACACAGCCATCCGGCTTTATGTAGTCATCATTAATATGTACACGAATCACCTCACCGATGATCAGGTCCACTGTTCCCAGCTCACTTTTACCCTTTACTACCGTTGTTGAAACATAACGGCACTCAAGGTGGCACGGACTGTCTTTCACCATCGGCACATCGGAAAGATCGGCCTTTACTTTCTCGAGGCCTGCCAGTTCGAACTCACTTTGATTGGAAGGAACAATCATTGCGGAGATATTTACCGCTTCCTTGAGCGCCTCGGTTGCCATATTCCAGACAAACCAACCGGTCTTTTCAGCATTAACGGCCGAATCCTTTCGTTGACCTGTCGGATAATGGTTAGCCGCAAACATGACCATAGGCGGATCAAATGTAAGAATGCCGCACTGGCTGAAAGGAGCCAGGTTTTCATTGCCACTTTCATCGACACTGGATATCCAGGCGATTGGACGGGGCACGACACAACTTCTGAACGGCGAGTGTGGCAGAGGGCAATTATCTTCTTGCGGATCGTATTTCATTTTTTTACTTCACTCCTCATGTATCCAACTAATGTTTACAGTTGAATTTTTTCTGGTCAAGCACATCAACAACTGACTATCTCAAAGAACAGTGACAACCGAAGCGCTCACAAAAAACACGCACACTGATCAATCACATACAATGACAGCACGGCAAGTTCGCCCTTACAAAAAACACCCAGAAACACCTGACAACGAGCACCGACTAGCACAACTACTAGTCGATAAAACACCAATAACGCAGAACAACAACACCACACCATCGCTTGAATTATTTAATCAAGCACAACAAATAGAAATGGCCCGCAGTAGTCACTGTCGCACCCACGCATAACAAGCGGGTCGCCGTTGTCATACCTGATTCGACGAATGAGCTCAGTGAGTGTTCAGGTGCATGAGTTGATCGGGGATGTAATAACGCGGATGGGTGCTGATCCAGGCTGAACAATGTGTTCGCTGAATCTGTGGAGCAAACCATTGGATGCCGAGGCCGGGAGCCCCTGCTTTCTGGAGGAAGGCCGGGCAGGCATGACGGAAAGCGGCTTGAACAAGCCAGGCGACGGATCGCAGTTCTACGCTGTCTCAGCAGGCCACTGCCGAGCGAACCCGGCAATGACAGTCAGAACAGTTCGATGCCACCCTGCCTGTCGCTCAAGCGACAGGACCGAAGGTAAACACGAACGATGTGGCAGGTGTCAGTCGCGCCACGCCTTAAGCAGTAAACTGGCGTTGACCCCACCAAAGCCGAAGCCGTTGCACAGTGCGTAATCCATCTCTATGGCGCGCGGTTCACCAAGCACCAGGTCGACATCCCGCGCGTCTTCATCAGGTCGGTGGCAGTTGAGGTTGAATGGCACCACTTGGTTAACCAGCGACATGGCCGTAAAAATGCTTGCCAGGCCTCCTGCCGCACCCAGTAGATGTCCGGTAGATGACTTGGTAGAAGACACTGCGACGTTCTTCGGGCCAAACACTGCCTTGACTGCCGCCAGTTCGCCTTTGTCACCGACCATCGTCGAAGTGGAATGCGCGTTGATGTACTTCACTGCGCCCGGTTCAACACCTGCTTTCTTCAAGGCGGCCCGCATGCATCGCTGAGCGCCCGCGCCGTCCTCAGGAGACGCCGTAACGTGATAGGCGTCAGCGCTGGTGCCATAACCGACAATCTCGGCGATAGGTTTGGCACCGCGAGCCAAAGCATGTTCCAGGGTTTCGATGACCATCAACCCGGCGCCCTCCGCAATAATGAAGCCGTCACGATCCGCATCGAAAGGACGGGAGGCCTCTTCCGGGCGATCGTTGAAGCTGGTCGCCATTGCCTTGGCCGCGACGAACCCACCAATGCTGACCTCATTGATGCACGCCTCGCTGCCACCACAAATGGCAATATCAGCTTCATCGTTCTGGATCATTCGCACTGCATCGCCAATTGCTTGCACGCCGGCGGCGCAGGCCGTTGCAGGTGCTCCCAGCGGCCCTCTGAAACCGTATTTGATCGAAACCTGACCGGATGCCATGTTCACCAGAAAACCGGGGACGGTAAAAGGCGAAACACGGCGCACGCCACTTTCGTTGATCGAATTCACTGCATCACGAATGTAGTTCAACCCCCCAATGCCCGAAGCAATGACGGTTGCTGTGCGTGCCTTTTCTTCATCCGTTGACGGAGCCCAGCCTGATTGCCGGATCGCCTCGCTGGCGGCGGCCAGGGCAAAAATGATGAAACGATCCATGCGTCGGGCTTCTTTGGGATTCACGAAGACGCCGGCATCGAAACCGGCTTCAGGGTCGGCACCGATGTCCGGGACAGTGCCCGCAATTTCAACCGGCAGATCGCCTATTCGCTCGATCTTGCGCACGCCAGACTTGCCCTCTAACAGACGCTTCCAGCTGTGTTCAACGCCAACACCCAACGGGGACACCGCCCCCATTCCAGTAATTACAATTCGTTTTGTCATCGCGTTGATTCCTCTGTTTCGATATTTGGCAAGCAGTGAATCTTCCGTCCATTGAACCGGTGGTCGTGGAGGCTGAAACCAAATAGAACATTTGATAGAGGCACCTGCGGCAGGTCAACCTGTGAGCAAATCGACTATCAGAACTGATAGTCGATCATGGTCCAGACACGGACTTTCACCGTAAAACTATCAATTCGCTAACCTTTTTCGAGTGCCCACCGTTGTTTTGTTCACATGGCCAGGGATGCACGAGTGGTGTCATTAAGTTCTATACGCAGCGCAATAGCATTCTCGACACCAATGCGCATGGCCGGGCCAAAACGGCTGATATCGAGCCCCTTTCGCCTGAGCAGTTTTTCCACACCAAGTGTGGTCACAGTTACAAACTGATCGACGCCCCGTTCAATGGCAAAATGAATCAAGGCCTTGATTGCCAGAATTGAATCAAGCGACAGACATTGAGGGGACTTTTCCCGCGGCAAGATAGCGAAACGGCTCAATTCCCATATACGCTCTGAATGAGGGGCTTCGGCACCGTACAGCAACGCCGGAAAAGTGTCCTTGAGCATATAGGGACCAGTGGTCGGCAAGATTCGCCAACATCCGAACAAACGTTCAGAGCCAGGCTCATCCTCCAGGATCAGATAATAGGGGTTCAGCGCATCATAACCATCGATTTCCATGCCGGCGATGATCGAAACATCCCAACGTTTACGCTCCTTGAAAACTTCGGCACGCAGCCTGTGCATTTGTTCAAGTCGCTCGTTATCAAGTTCGATACGGGAACCAATTGCGATAGCCATTATTACCTCCTATTCAGAGCTAATATTATTTGGCCATTTAGCATTAATGATAACTATCAATTGTGTTAAATCACCAATAGCTACTGCAACGACAACTAGCTAATTCACAGGCTTCCGACAACTTTTCTTGATCGTCTTACATACACAACTATCTATTATGTCAGTCGCGAACAAGTGCCGGGCAACTTACCATTGGATCCCCAAAGACTGACAGTGAGCGAATCATGAACTTCTCAGCGCTAATCGACGCAAGTCGTCTACCCCATCGTCCTCTGATGATTCCCGCGAGTTGGAGCCAAGGTCGTGCTGCTTTCGGTGGTGTCGTCGTGGCGCTTGCGCACGAAGCAATGCGCCAGTTCGTTCCTCGGGATCGTTCGCTACGGTCACTTTCGTTGACATTCATCGGCCCCGTAGCGGTAGACAAACCGCTGTTCTTCGAAACCGAAGTGCTTCGCGAAGGCAGTGCAGTGACTCAACTGCATTGCCGGGTCGTGCAGTCGGAACAGACCGTCACCTCCGTGCAGACTTGCTTTGGTTCCGCCAGGTCTTCTGCGTTGACGTTGTCGGCTGAGCCAATGCCAGGGGTGCCAGCCCTGGAGTCGTGCGAGCCCTTGCCCTTGCTGCCTGATGTGGCACCGCGCTACTTACAGCATTTCGACATCCGCTGGGGCTACGGCGGAATGCCGTTTACCGGCGCGTCATCACGGTCGACGGGAGGGTGGATACGATTGAAGGACGCCCCCCTCGACGCAACGTTGAGTGAAACACAGCTACTGGCGATGCTTGATGCCTGGCCGCCAGCGGTATTCTCCCAGCACCGTGCCTTGGCTCAGGGCAGCTCGCTGACCTGGAGCGTGGAGTTCCCACAACCGCTGATCAATCTGCCAGCCAATGCCTGGTGCGTCATGCACGCCTCAACCGATTATGCGCTTGAAGGTTACAGTGCCTGTTCGACCACCCTGCATACACCCGATGGAAAACTGTTGGCACTCAGCCGGCAGTCAGTGGTGGTGTTCGGCTAGCCTTGTGTGACCATCATTTATTTAACGTTTTTCTCCTGTCCCCGAATCAAGAAAGGTCTCGCTTGGCGAGACCTTTTTTTCGGCAGCAGGAAAGTGAACCCACACCGCCGCACTCCCCATCCGGTCGCCGTGGTCATGGCAATCAGCGGTTCGTCTTGCCACGATTATGCAATAGATGAGGGCGCAAACGCCGCGCAACGTCCGCCTGCCACCGAGGGCAGTAGCAGGCTGATTCCTTCGCAGCAACTCAATCCCTCGACGATGCCGCGCCCCCGGATGTAGTGGTCAGTTGGCTTCGCTTTCGCGAATCAGTTTCTTGTTGATCTTGCCGACGCTGGTCTTGGGGATTTCGGCGACGAACTTGAACTGCTTGGGGATCGCCCATTTGTTGATGCGGCCGCCGTCGACGAAGGCTTGCAGGTGAGTCTCCAGAATCTTGCGGTCGAGGAAGTGCCCCGGCTCGCTGACGACCATCGCCATGGGCCGTTCGCCCCATTGCTCATCGACGATACCCACCACGGCGACGGACATGACGCCCGGGTGTTCGCTGATCAGGCTTTCCAGTTCCAGGGAGCTGATCCACTCGCCACCGGTCTTGATCACGTCCTTGATGCGGTCCTTGATTTCCACGCCGCCGAGCTTGTCGATCGAGGCCATGTCACCGGTGTGCAGCCAGCCGTTGTGCCACAGCTCCGCGCCTTTGTCCGGGGCTTTCAGGTAGCCCTGGGTCAGCCACGGCGCGCGCACCACGATCTCCCCCAGGGACTCGCCGTCGTGGACCACGTCATTGCCGTCGGCGTCGATGATCTTCAGGTCGACCATCGGCACCGGCGTGCCGGTCTTGATGCGGATCGGCAGTTGGACTTCGGCGGATAGCTGCAAGTCTTCGTCGCGCAGGTAAGTCAGGCACAGCAACGGGCAGGTTTCGGACATGCCGTAGCCGGCGTGCACCACCATGCCTTTGCCACTGGCTTCGCTGGCGATGCCGAGGGTCAGCGCGCTGCCGCCGAGGAGCATTTTCCAGCCGTCGAAACGGGTCGCCTTGCCTTCCTCGCAGTTGAGGATCATCTGCAGGATGGTCGGCACGCAGTGGGAGAAGGTCACCTTCTCTTCGCGGTAGAGCCGGACCAGGCTGTTCGGTTCGTAGCGGCCCGGATACACCTGCTTGATGCCCATCAGGGTCGCGACATACGGCACGCCCCACGCATGCACGTGGAACATCGGCGTGATGGGCATGTACACATCATCGGAACGCAGCAGCGGCTGGCCCTGATAGGCGCCCAAGGTGCCGACGGCGTTCAGGGTGTGCAGGACCAGTTGGCGATGGCTGAAGTACACGCCTTTCGGATCGCCAGTGGTGCCGGTGGTGTAGAACAGCGTGGCAACCGAGTTCTCGTCGAAGTCGGGGAAGTCATACTGGTCCGGAGCCAGGGACAGCAGATGCTCGTATTCGCCCAGCACCGGCAGCGAGGTCGTGGTCGCCTCGTCGTCGGTGAGTTGCAGGTAGCCTTTAACGGTTTCCAGTCGCCCGTGGATTTGTTCGACCAGCGGCAGGAAGTCATCATGCACCAGCACCAGGTCATCCTCGGCGTGGTTCATGGTGAACAGCACCTGCTCCGGCGACAGCCGAATGTTCACCGTGTGCAGCACCGCGCCGATCATCGGCACGGCGAAGAAGCATTCCAGGTAACGGTGGCTGTCCCAGTCGAGCAGGGCCACCGTGTCACCGGCCTTGACCCCGGCTGCGGTCAGCGCATTGGCCAGGCGGCGGATGCGCTGGTTGAGTGTCTGGTAGCTGTAGCGCAGCTTGTCGGCGTAAACGATTTCCCGGCCCGGCTGGTAGCGCACGCCGGACAGCAGCAATTGCTTGATCAGCAAGGGATAGGCATAAGCGCCGTCGGCGGGCGGGATTATTTTTGTCGCCATCATGATTAAGGTTCCTTGTCCTTTCGATCAGAACTGATCAGCCTGCAACTCATAGAGGCACTCGCTGCCAGCCTTGGCCGATGCGCTCAACGAGTGGATACGTGGCAGCAACCGGGCAAAGTAGAAACGCGCGGTGGCCAGTTTGCTGGTATGGAAATCATCCTCGACGTCCGAACTCAGGACGGCCTTGGCCATGCGCGCCCACATATAGGCATACGCGGTGTAGCCAAACACGTGCAGGTACTCGACCGAGGCCGCGCCGATTTCATTCGGGTTGTTCTGGGCGCGGTCCAGCAGCCACGCGGTGAGTTCGTCGAGGGTGTCCACGGCGGCGTTCAATGGTTTGGTGAACTCGCCAAGGTCAGCGCAGGCATTGGCAGTAAAGTTGCGGATCTCCGAAGCGAACAGGCGGTAGAGCGCCCCGCCGCTACCGACGATCTTGCGCCCGGCCAGGTCCAGGGACTGGATGCCGTTGGTGCCTTCGTAGATCTGGGTGATGCGCACGTCGCGCACCAGTTGCTCCTGGCCCCACTCGCGGATGTAGCCGTGGCCGCCGAAGATCATCTGACCGTGCAAGGTGGTTTCCAGACCCATGTCGGTAAGGAATGCCTTGGCCACCGGGGTCAGCAGTGCCACCAATTCTTGCGCGCGATTGCGAGTGACTTCGTCTTCACTGTACTTGGCCGTGTCCAGTTGCAACGCGACGTAGCTGGAGAACGCACGGCCACCTTCGTTCAAGGCTTTCATGGTCAACAACATGCGGCGCACGTCCGGATGCACGATGATCGGGTCGGCGGCCTTGTCCTTGAATTGCGCACCGGTCGGCGCACGGCTTTGCAGACGGTCGCGGGCGTAGGCGACGGCGTTCTGGTACGAACGCTCACCCTGCGCCAGACCCTGGATGCCCACGCCCAGTCGCTCGTAGTTCATCATGGTGAACATCGCCGCCAGGCCTTTGTTCGGTGCGTCGACGATCCAGCCGGTGGCGCCATCGAAGTTCATCACGCAGGTGGCGGAGGCCTTGATGCCCATCTTGTGTTCGATGGAGCCGCAAGACAGCGCATTGTTTTCACCCAGCGAACCGTCGGCGTTGACCAGCACCTTGGGTACCAGGAACAGCGAGATGCCTTTGGGGCCGGCCGGTGCATCCGGCAGGCGCGCCAGTACCAGATGGATGATGTTCTCGGTCAGGTCGTGGTCGCCGCCGGTGATGAAAATCTTGCTGCCAGTGACCTTATAGCTACCGTCGGCCTGTGGCTCGGCGCGGGTGCGAATCAGGCCCAGGTCGGTGCCGGCGTGGGCTTCGGTCAGGCACATCGAACCGGTCCAGGTGCCGGCGTACATGTTCGGCAGATAGCGTTGCTTGAGTTCTTCGCTGGCGTGAGCCTTGATCGACAGGCACGCGCCGGCGGTCAGCATCGGGTACAGGCCGAACGACAGGCTGGCCGAGTTGACCATCTCTTCGACCTGCGCGGAAATGGCCTTGGGCATGCCCATGCCACCGTACTGCGGATCACCGCCAACCCCGACCCAACCGCCCTCGGCGAAGGCTTGATAGGCCTGGGCAAAGCCGTCCGGCGCGGTGACCGAGCCATTGCTCCAGGTGCAGCCCTGTTCGTCGGTGGCGCGGTTCAAGGGCGCGATCACTTCGCCGCTGATCTTGCCGGCCTCTTCGAGGATGGCGGCGGCGGTTTCTTCATCGATCACATCGGCCAGGCCAGGCAATTTGGCCCACAGCCGGGACACCTGGAAAACCTCGTTGAGTACGAAGCGCATGTCGCGCAGGGGAGCTTTGTAATCAGACATCTTGGTTTACTCGGAAGTGGTCACGGCAAGAGGCATGCCGGGACGTTCAGTGGATTCAGGGTTTTCGACGGCCGCCACGGAACCGGGCTGCGGTGCCCGTTCGCGCAGCAGGAACCAGGACAGGGCCGGAATCAGGATCAGCGCACCGAGCATGTTCCACAGGAACATGAAGGTCAGCAGGATGCCCATGTCGGCCTGGAACTTGATCGGCGACCAGACCCAGCACACCACGCCGGCCGCGAGGGTGATGCCCACCAGCCCGACCACCCGGCCGGTAAACGACACGGCGTTGCGGTAGGCCTGGGACAGCGGCAGGCCCTGGCGCTGGAAGTGCAGTTGTACGCTGAGCAGATACAAGGCGTAGTCCACGCCGATGCCCACGCCGAGCGCGATCACCGGCAGGGTCGCGACCTTCACGCCGATGCCCATGGCCACCATCAAGGCTTCGCAGAGAATCGACGTCAGCACCAGCGGCAACAGCGCCACCAGCGTGGCGCGCCAGCTGCGAAAGGTGATCAGGCAGAACAGCGTCACCGCCGCATACACGTACAGCAGCATGGTGTGGTTGGCTTCGCGCACGACGATGTTGGTCGCCGCCTCGATCCCGGCACTGCCGGCGGCAAGCAGGAACTGGCGATCGTCGCTGCTGTTTTCCCTGGCGAACTTGTCGGCAATCGCCACCACAGCGTCCAGGGTTTCAGCCTTGTGATCCTTGAGGAAGGCGATCACCGGCATCAGCGAGCACTCGGTGTTGAACAGCTCCGGCGAGTTCACCGAGGCTTGCTGCGCGGCGTAGTTCAGCACGTCCTGGTTGCGCTGGATGCTGTTGAGCTTGGGGTTGCCTTCGTAGGTGCCGGCAGTGATCTGGCGCACCGCGTTGACCAGCGAAGCCGTGGCCTGCACGCCCGGGTGCTGTTGCAGCTCCCACGCCAGGCGATCGGCGAGCACCAGAGTCTTGTAGTTCAGGCAGCCTTCCGGCGCGGTCTTGATCATCACCGCGAACAGGTCGCTGGACAGTGCGTAATGCTGGGTGATGTAGGCATTGTCGCGGTTGTAGCGCGAGTCGGCGCGCAGCTCCGGTGCGCCGCTTTCGAGGTCGCCGATCTTCAGGTTGAGGCTGACCACGTAACCGCCGACACCCATCAACACCGCGACCAGCACCGCGCCCGTGGCCCACTTGGCGGTGGTGAAGCGATCGAGCAGATCCCAGAGCTTGCCGAAGCCTTTGTGCTTTTCTGCACGGGTGTCGATCTTCAGCGCACGCTCGGCGGCCTTGGCACCGACGCCGACATAGGACAGCGCCACCGGCATCAGCAGCAGCGAGGTGAAGATCAGCACCGCGACGCCGATGCTGGCGGTGATCGCCAGATCCTGGATCACCGGGATATCGATCAGCATCAGCACCGCAAAGCCCACGGCATCGGCCAGCAACGCGGTGACGCCGGCAATGAACAGACGGCGGAAGGTGTAGCGCGCGGCGATCAGCTTGTGGGTGCCACGGGCGATGTCCTGCATGATGCCGTTCATCTTCTGCGCGGCGTGGGACACGCCGATGGCGAAGATCAGGAACGGCACCAGCACCGAGTACGGATCAATGGCGTAACCCAGCCAGGCGACGATGCCCAGTTGCCAGACCACCGCGATCAGCGAGCAGCCGACCACCAGCAGGGTGCTGCGCACGCAACGGGTGTAGGCGTAGATGATCACCAGCGAAGTGACGACCGCCAGACCGAAGAACATCATCACCTGAATCAGGCCGTCGATCAGGTCGCCCATCAATTTGGCGAAGCCGATCACCCGCACCTTGTACTGACCGGTGCCTTCTACCCCGGATTTACGCGCAGCGCTGTCGCCGGCGTATTCGATCTTGTCGCGCAACTGCTCTTCGAGCATCTGCGAGAACGCGTGGTAATTGATGCGCTGTCCGCCGGCCGCGGCTTTGTCCAGCAATGGCACGACCAGCATGCTCGATTTGAAATCACTGGCCACCAGGCTGCCGACGACGCCAGCGCGGGAGATGTTCTGACGCAATTGCTCGATTTGTTCAGGCTGCCCCGAATAGGTATCGGGCATCACCGGTCCACCCTGGAAACCGTCCTCGGTGACTTCGGTCCAGCGCACCGCCGGGCTCCACAGCGACTTCATCCAGGCGCGGTCGACGCCTTCGGTGAGGAACAACTGGTCGTTGACCTGCTTGAGCACGTCCAGGTAACCGGGGTCGAAGATATCGCCCTTGGTGTTCTCGACCACCACCCGTACCGAGTTGCCCAACCCGCGCAGCGACTGGCGGTTTTCCAGGAAGTTCTGGATGTACGGCTGGCTCTGCGGAATCATCTTTTCGAAGCTGGGGCGCAGCTCCAGGCGCGTCACCGCCATGTAGCCCAGCACCACCGTGGCCAGCGCCATCAGCAGCATGAACAGCGGGCGATAGTTGAACACCAGCCGTTCCAGCAGGTTGCCGGAGCGACGATCGAAATCACGCACATCGCGGATCACCGGCATGGCGTCTTGTTTGATATTGCCCATGTCTGGGTTCTCGCTCTTAGGGTTCTAGGGCTGGGTCGGCGGATAGCGTGCGGGTACCACGGCTGCCGGCCAGCACCAAGGCGCCATCGGCGGACTGGGTGGCGCCGGCAACCGGCGTCGGTGCTGGCTGTTGCACCAGATGCAACTGCGCGCCCGTCCCCTGGCTGACCAGCATCTGCCCGCCCTGGGTGAACAAGCGATAATTGCCACGGGCATCGATCAGGCCCGCGGTGATGCTGACGTGCAGGCCGGTGTCCAGCGCGGTCCAGCTCTGGCCGCCGTCGGTGCTGCGCAGCACGTTGCCGCGCAGGCCGTAGACCAGCACATCGCCGGGCTTGCCGAGCACGCCGAAGAAGCTGCCTTGATACGGCGTCGGCACGGCAGCGAAGCGTTGGCTGTTGTCATCCCATTTGAGCAACAGGCCCTGCTCGCCGGCGATGTACAAACCGTCGCCGGTGGAGGCGATGGCGTTGAGGTGAAAGCCCTGCGGGTTGTCGGTGCGATCCTGGAACGGGGCCCAGGTCTGGCCACCGTCCTCGGTGCGCAAAATCAGGTTGAACACACCCACCACGTACCCCAGTTTTTCGTTGGCGAACCAGACGTCGAGTAGCGGTTTGTCCGCGCCCTGTTCGGCTAGTCGTTGGCCTTCCATAGCCAACTGGGGCCATTGCTCATTGCCCGGTTCGGCGCTGGCAAGCGCCGTGTAATGCTTGACCAGCAAGGCGCCGATCTGGCGACCGTCGAGCTGCTTTTGCCAGGTCGCACCGGCGTCGCTGCTGTGCAGCACCACGCCGTCATTACCCACCGCCCAGCCTTGGGTGGTGGTCGGAAAATTCACCGCGGTCAGATCGGCGCTGACCGGCACGGCGGCCTGCTGCCAATGCCGGCCGGCGTCATCGGAAAGCAGAATATGGCCACGCTGGCCGACGGCGATCACGCGCCCACCGGCGCGGGCCATGCCGGACAACGGGCTGTTGATCGCCAAGGCGCTGACCCTGGCGGGCAGGTCCAGCACATCGACGTATTCGGCCGCGTGGGTGATGCCCTGCGACAGGCAGAGCACAACGCCAAACGCCAGCTGCAACATATTATTTTTATACGAACACATACTGCGTCCTCTTCGGAAAACCGCGCCGGGACACACATCCGTGTGCCTGACGTTCAAACCTGGCGTCCGCCCGGCGCCACCGCCTCGCGAGCCGTGGACCGTGCAGGCAATGCCGTTGTAGGAGCGAGCTCGCTCGCGATGGACCTGAGGGCGACGCGGGCATCCAGAAAACACGCGTAATCGTTAACGTCCATCGCGAGCAAGCTCGCTCCTACAATGCGGTTGGCTTAGCGAATACCGGCGCCGGCCAGGGATTCCGACGACCACTGCGCCTTGGAGAGCGGCTCGATGTACTTGATGCCGCCATACGGACCGACTACGCCGTTGATGTTGTACGAACCACCCACCAGGTCGTAGATCATGAAAGGCGTGGAGTCCGGCACCTGCTTGTCGTAGCTCTGGCTCAGGAAGGCGAAGGAGCCGCGATAGAGCTGGCCACGGGCGTCATATTGATCCGAGGCCAGAGCGGTCCAGCTGTCTTCGTCGAGGTAGAAGCGGCGCTTGGCGTAGATGTGACGGGCACCGGCCTTGAGGTTGCCTTCGACGACCCAGACACGGTGTTTTTCCCAGCGCACGAAGTCCGGTGCCAGGTGGTTGGCGGTGGTCAGCGACTTTGGATCCTGGACGTAGGTCAGCTTGTAGGTGTTGTAGGGCACGATCATTTCCTGCTTGCCCACCAGCTTCCAGTCGTAGCGGTCCAGCGCACCGTTGAACACGAACACGTCATCGTAGGTGCCCGCACCGGCGGTGCCAGGGTTTGGCGTGTCGTACGCCAGGTTCGGCGCCAGTTTCACCCGACGCTGGCCCGGCAGGTATTGCCAGGCGCGACGTGGCTGCTGCAACGGGTTGGCGGCGTCCTTGAGCATCACCGCTTCGCCGGCCCGGCGCGCAGGGCCGGTGTACGCCAGCTTCATCTGGTAGTACACGTCGGCGCTGCTGATCGGCTGCGACAGGTTTTCATAGATCGGGTAAGAGATGTTCGCTTGCCCGGTGGTGGCCAGGCTCGGCACGCCGGCGGAGTCGACGTTCCAGGAATCGTACTTGGAGCTGATGCTGACGCCTTGGTAGCGCAACAGGAAGTTCCACATCGCTTCGTTGCCCGACTGCGGAATCGGGAACGGCACGCCCGGCAGGACGTTGTCGATGGCCAGGCCACCTTCCAGGGACTTGGCACCGATGGCGTTCTTCACGCCGTTGTCCAGAACGGCCTGGGGCAGCGAAACGGTACGGTGAGTCGGGTAAACATCGACATGGAAGGTCGGGAAGCGCTTGGCCAGTTCAGCGGTGGTTGCGCTGAGCAGGCCCTTGTACTGATCGACGTTCTTGCCGTCGATCACCAGCAACGGTTTCTCGCTGGCAAACGGATCCGGGCGCATGCTGTCACCGGATTTGAAACTGGCCGGCGGCGTAGTCAGGCCACCGTTGTAGGCAGGGATGGAACCATCGGCGTTCCCGGCTTTTTCAGCGCCCACCAGGGTCAGGCTGGTGCCCAGTTTGGCAGCTTCCTGGGTTGAAACAGCGGCCTGTGTCTGGGCGGCAAGGACCATGGCCAGCGAAGCGGCCAACACGGTTTGTGCGAATTTCATCTTGTTATTCTCCTGCTTGCATTGAGCAAATCAGTGGTGCATCAAAAGGTTGTTTTCATCGTCAGGTACACCGCGCCACGGTCCTCAGTCGTGGCACCACCTCCGGAGAAGGACGAGTAGCCTCCGGCGAAACAGGCGTAGTTTTCGTTGCCGCTAAAGGCGTTGGGAGTGGAGCCGTCACCGCCGTTCGGGCCGGTACTTACACCGCTGACGTTGCACTTTTCGGTTTTGCCGAAGGAGTCCACGTACTTCAGGTCGACAAAGTATTTGTTGTAAACAACGGCACCGACGCCCACGGCATAGTTGCCGGTGTCCTTGGCACCGCCACCGGAGACCGGCGACACGCCGGCGATACCGACGTTGACCGACATCGGCGCGTTGAGGTCGACACCGGGGAACACCTGGTACCAGGTCGGTGTGAAGTTGACCGCGATGCCCCAGTTGTCCCGGGTCGGCGCATCGATGCCGCGATAGGTGTCCTTGCCTTTGTAGAGCGCCTCGTTCTTGCTATCGAGCTTGAGCAGGTTGCTGTAGTACAGCTCGGCAAGCACAGTTGCCTGATCGAACACCGGGGTTTTCGGCAGGGTCACCAGGCCGTTGAGCGTCCAGTGCAAGGTGTCGCCGGTGGCGCTCATGCTGTCGCCGCGGCTCGGGGTGTCGTAGATCACGCCCGTGGCATCGGTACGCGCCGGCAACAGGCCGAGGCCCTTGCCCAGGCCCAGCGGGCTGGTGGTGCTGACGATCGCCGGAATACTGGCCAGCGGCATGTTGTGACGGATGTTCAGGTCCGAACCGACGCTGATCCCGCCCACGTCCTTGGACAGGCTCAGGCCAAAGATCTTGATGTTGTCGGCATAGGCCAGTTGATACGTCGCGGTGTCCAGCGAGTTGAGGGTGTTGACCACCGCAGGCACTTGCCCTGCCGGCCGGGTGCCGTTGGGGTTGGCCGAGGTAATGCCCCTGGCATCCAGCCAGGCTTGCGGCAGGATTTCCGAAGTCTCGCGGTAGTAGACGCCGAGGGTGCCATCCAGCCAGGCCGGCGACCACTTGGCCATGATGCCCCAGTCGCCGCTGCTGCCCGGTGTCAGGTCATGTCCGCGACGCACGTTGGTCAACGCGTTGCACGGCGCCAGGCCACAACCCAGCGGACTGCCAGGCACCTTGGCGTTGGTGTTGCCGAGCAGGAACGACTGCGCACCGTAGCCGATCAAATCGGAACCACCGTAGTAAGTACCGGCTTCGGGCAGACGCGCGGCGTCCCAATCGAGGAAGTACTGGGCACCCACGGTCAACTCCGGATTGACGGTGAACGTCATCGACAACTGGTTGCGCGGGACGAACAGTTCCTTGGCTTCGGTACCCGGCGACGCGGCAAGCTTGGCCAGGTCGAGGCCGGACTGGCCGTAGCTGACCGAGTGCACCGGGTTGAGAATGGTCTCGCCCCAGAACACGTTGTGCTGGCCGGCCTTGGCGCTGAACATCGACTCCTCGCCCACTTCGGTGCTGTAGAACACGAAGGCATCGAGGATTTCGCCCGAAGGACCGCTGTAGTAGCGCTGGGCATAGTTGCTCAGGTGCGGGCTGCCATTGCCGACGTTGTCATGGGTGACCGCGGCCAGGCGCGGATCGTTGGCGATCAGGCCCGACGTCGATCCATTGCCGTTGACGAACGGGTTGGAGTTGGAGCCGGTGTTGTCATAGGCCTTGTCGTACCAGCTGGCGGCGCTGACGCGAAAGCCCATGGCGTTCTTGTAGACCACATCCATTTCGGTCAACAGGTCGATACGGTTGGTGATGTTGGTACCGGCCTTGCGGAAGTTGTAGTCGCCGTCGTTGTTGTTCGGCGTTCCCAGCATGCGCTTGTCTGCACTTTCGGTGCGCACGCCGTAGTTGTACTTGACGGTGTTATCCAGGCGCGCGGTCCAGTCCGGATTGCCCAGATCGATCTCGACCCCATGGGCAGCAGGCGCGATGACGGCCAGAATGGCAGAAGCCAGCAAGGTATAGCGTGCTGCGGTGAAGCCGTGACTCTTATTGTTGTGCATTGCGTTGTCTCCGCCTTTTTGTATTTGTTTTAAGCGCAGCCGCCCCCGCGCAATCCGCTTTGGGATTGCGTTTAAGGTATGAGGGCAAATGCCGGTCGGCGTACTGCCAGTCCAGCTCCTTGTACTAGCGGTCCAGCTCCAGAATCAGTGCCTCGGCTTGCTGCCAATGGCCAAATCCTGCGGCCGGATTGAGATGGCCGACATCGCCCAGATTGAGCAATTCGGCGCCCCAGCCTTCTGCCATGCGGGTGACCGCTGGAAGGCTGGCGAGGTGATCGTTGGTGCTGCCGGCCACGATGCTGCGAAATGGCAGCGGGCCTTGGGGCAGAGGATTCCAGCCCTGGCTACGCAGGGTTTCGGAAGATGGATAGTTTGCCGGCCAGACCGCATCGAGGTCCGGTGGCGCGGCCAGCAAGGCGCCCTTGATCGGACGGCTGTAATGCGCCGCCCAGTGCGCGACCATCAGCACGCCGGCGCTGTGGGCGACCAGAATCACGGGGCCGTCGATTTGTTCGAGCTCGTGCTGAATCGCCCGCACACGGGCCATGCAATCGAGCTTGTCGGTCTCCAACGGCGGGACACTGCGCACCTTGCCCAGCCTGGCTGCAAGCAACGTTTGCCAATGTTCGGCCACATGCTCACGCAGACCCGGAACGATCAGAATGGTGGCGGCAGTTTGCAGTTTGTCCACGGTCAACACCTTCGCTTTCTCGATAACTCGACTGGCTGTTTTCGCCAGGGGCTTTTTGTAGTGTCGACATTAAAGAGCGACCACCCGAAGCGCTTTACATTGGACGTCAGGCACTTTTCTTTTGATGACAAATTGTCGGACAGCAGGACAGTGCGACCGCTGGTCGAAAAAACCCGCAGGTTGGCGCAAGGTCACTGTAATCAACGGATGAGGGACGATTGCATCAACCAACACAGAGTGTGCGTGACCGGCCAGCATGAAAACCATCAACGACATGACAACTGTTCAACTGTTGATACGCTGGATATAGTCGCCACGCTCACGCCAATCGCCATCGGCCCAGGGAAGACCTTCGCATGCCCAAGCTTGTCCGCGCCGCCGTCTTGACCAACTACCTGGAGGTCACCCAGTACCTGGGTTTCAACCCGCGGGATGTCATGGCAGGCGTGGGCCTGAGCAGAGCCCAATTGCAAGCGCCTGAAACCCGCATCCCCATCGATGCCGCGGTGCGCCTGCTGGAAGATTCCGCCGCCGCCAGCGGTTGCCAGACCTTCGGCCTGAGCATGGCCGAGTCGCGCCAGCTCTCGGACTTCGGCGTGGTCAGCCTGCTACTCAGCCACCAGCGCACCCTGCGCGATGCCTTGCAGGTCGTGGTCAATTACCGGCACCTGATGAACGATTCGCTGGCCATCTTCATTGAAGAGGCCGGCAAGATGGTGATCATTCGCGAAGAGGTGGTCACCGAAACGCCGATGCCCAGCCGTCAGGCCACGGAGCTGGCCATCGGCGTGATGTTCCGGCTGTGCTCGGCCCTGCTCGGCTCGCACTGGCACCCCTACAGCGTCAACTTCATGCACCAGCCGCCGGAGAACCTGCACCTGCATCGCCGGCTGTTCGGCTGCAACCTGGAGTTCGGCAGCGAGTTCAACGGCATCGTCTGCCCCGACATCAGCCTCGACACCACCAACCCCAACGCCGACCCGGCCATGGCCCGCTACGCCCAGAGCTACCTCGACTCGCTGCAGAACCACGAAGGTGCCTCGATGCTGTTCGAGGTGCGCAAGGCCATCTACCTGCTGCTGCCCATGGGGCGCGCCACCATCGAGCAGGTTGCCCAGAGCCAGGGCATGAACGTACGCACCCTGCAACGCCGCCTCAAGGACGATGGCTGCGCCTTCAACGACGTGATCAACGACGTGCGCCGTGACCTGGTGCTGCGTTACCTGGACAACCCGAACTACTCGCTCAGCCGCATTGCCGACATGCTCGGCTACTCGATGGCGAGCTCGTTTACCCGCTGGTTTATCAGTCAGTTCGGGATGCCGCCGGCGACTTGGCGGGCGCAAAGGCAATCGAGCGCAAAACCTGTCGCAGGTCCGAAAGAGCTCTGAGTCGACCGGGCAAAAAAAACGGCGACTGCTGGTACAGTCGCCGCGAAGAACCGGTGTTTGTGACACCGGTCGGGAGCCCCACGGCATGAGGAGTCAATACCGTGCGGCCCTGCCATAAAACCATGGGTGGTGACGCGCTCAGAGCCCCCAGCGCAGCAGCAAGAGCACCAGCACCACCAGGAACACCGTCTCCCCGACCATCAGCAGGATCGGCTTGATCCCGACCGCCGCCAGTTCCTTGAGCCGGGTCTTCATGCCCAGGGCGCTGATGGAAATCACCAGGCACCAGCGCGACAGTTCGTTGACCGATCCTTGCACCGCAGGCGCCACCCATCCGGTGCTGTTGATGCACGCAAGGATCAGAAAACCAACGGCGAACCACGGCAACAGCGGCGGGCGCTTGCCGGTCGTGTCGGCGCCTTGCATGCGGGTGATCATCGCCGCGGTGACGATCACCGGCAGCAGCATGGCAACGCGCATCAGCTTGACCACCGTGGCCGTGTCGCCGGTCTCGGTCGACATGCTGTAGCCGGCGCCAACCACCTGGGCCACGTCGTGGATCGTGGCGCCGAGGAACACCCCCGCCACCTGCGGCGACAACTGCAGCCAGTTGGCGATCATCGGGTAGACGATCATCGCCAGCGTGGACAGCGCCGAGACGCCAATCACCGTGAACAATGTGGCGCGTTCTTTCTGCGGATGGTTCGGCAGCGCCGCCGCCAGCGCCAGTGCCGCCGAGGCGCCGCAGATGGCCGTCGCGCCACCGGTCAGCATGCCGAACAGGCGCTGGAAACCAAGGGCCTTGGCCGCGACCACCGAGACACTGATGGTCACCACCACCAGGATCACCACCAGCGCTATCGGCTTCCAGCCCAGCGCCGCCATTTGCTCCAAAGTGATGCGCATGCCCAGCAGCGCCACGCCAATGCGCAGCACCGTGCGGGCGGTGAATTCGATACCGGCCTTGCAGGGGCCGTCATCGGCGAGAAAATTCAGGGCCATGCCCAGCAGCAAGGCGAACAGCATGACCGGTGCACCGTAGTGCTCGGACAAAAACGATGCGGCAGCGGCCACGATCAGGCTGACGATAAACCCCGGTGCCAGTTCGCGCGTGCGACTGTGGATACGGGTGAGAGCAATGGCGCTCATGGCGCGGCCTCCTCGGGAACGATGACGATGAACGCCTGGTCGTCGATGATCTCGACCGGGTAGTTCGTGACTTTTACGGCTTTGGAATTAAGCAGGTAGCCGCTGTGCAAATCGAAGCGCAGGCCATGGGCACAACACTGGATCACCCGCCCCTCAAGACGCCCGCCACACAGCGAGGCGCCCTGGTGCGGGCAACTGTCGTCGATGGCAAACAACTGCCCGTCGACGTTGAACAACGCCAGGCTTTTGTCTTCGAACTCGAACAGCGCCCGGCCACCGGCCTGCGGGTGTTTGCCGGCCGGTACCGGAATACGCCGGGTCATGCCGGTTGCCGCTCGAGATCACTGGCCTTGAGGGCTTCGTTCATGGCCCCGAGCAGCGCCTGGGCAGGCTGGGCACCGATCACCGTCATGCGGCGGTCGAACTGGAAGCTCGGCACGCCACTGGTCGCATCGGGGGATCCTTCAAATGGCGTGGCGTCGCCCTTCAGGCAATCGAGCACCGCGTCCGCATCGACGCCACAGGAGCGGGCAATGTCGAGCAAGGTCTCACGGCAACCGAGGTTTTCGCGTCTCAGGAAATACGCGGCGAACAATCGTTCGAGCAACATCTCACGCTGGCTGGCATTGCCCGTCATGCTGACTCGTTCGAACAGACGGTGAGCGTCTGCGGTGTTGGGCATCGTCTCGATGCGGCTGAGGTCGATGGTCAGTCCGACCGCCCCGGCAGCCTGCTGTACCTGGGCCTGGCGCATGGTCACGGCGTCAGCGTTGCCCAGGCGCTTGCGATAGAAATCGGCGAAGGGCTCACCTTGAACCGGCAACTGAGGCAACAACTGCACGCCATGCCACACCGTGGTGATCTGCACATCCGGGTGGCGACTACGAAACTGTACCTGCGCATGCTCCAGTTGGCGTTTGCCGATCAGGCACCAGGGGCAGATAAAATCGAAAAACACATCAATACGTAAACGACGACTCACAACTTCACCTCTAACCCGGCTTCACTGACGGGTTCAGGCACGCGCTGACCCTGAAGGCGGGCAATATCTCTGTGGTAATGACACTTGGCATAAAAGAACACCGCTGCCGCCGCGAGGCTGACCAGTGGCACCAGTTGAAACGCGGCATGCAGACCGATCAGGTCGGACACCCGGCCGGTGATGAACGGCCCCGGTGCCAGCCCCAGCATGTTGTTGGCCAGGGTCAGCGTGGCGAACGCCGTACCGTGCACCGAGTAATGGGTCAGGTTGGCAACCATCGCGCCGCACGGGCCGGTGGTACCGGTGGCAATCAGCATGCCCAGGCAGATCAGCAGCAGTTGCAACGGCCCTGCCTGCAAGGCAAACGCCGCCGACAACAGCAGGCAACTGCCCAGGCAAAATCCGATGGCCAGGCTGACCTTGCGCTCCGGCGAGTGACGACACAGGCGATCGCTGAGCATGCCGCACAGAATCATTCCCGTACCGCTGCACAAAACGATGATCGCCGCCATGCCGCCGGCCTTGTCGGTGGGCATGTCGTAGTAGCGGTTGAGGTAGCTGGGAATCCACACCATCACCGTACCGCCAACGAACAACTGCAAACCGCTGGCGACATAGGTCGCCACTACCGAACGGCTTGACCACAGCGTGCGCAACGGCCGCTTGACCACAACCGCTGCCTTGTTCGCCACTTGAGCGGCACGCTGCGGAGCGATGCGTGCTTCCTTGACGATCAGCGGATAGAGCAGCGCCAGTACCAGGCCAAACAGCGACATGCCGGCGAACGACCAGCGCCAGCCCAGCTTGGCCGCAATGGCACCGCCCAGGGCCATGCCCAATACCGAGCCGAACATCCCGCCGGCCATGAAGGCACTGGCCAGGGTGGCGCGCATGTGTTTGGGGAACACCGAAATCACCACGGCGATGCCCACGCTGCCGTAGGCCGCTTCACCGACGCCGACCATGAATCGCGCGATGAACATCTGCTGGTAGTCCTGCGCCAGCGCGCAGCCCAGAGTCGCCAGACTCCAGAGCATTGCCATCAGCGCCAGGCTCTTGACCCGGCCGAAGCGGTCAGCCATCAACGACAGGGGGAATGTCAGCAGGCCCACCATCAGCGCAACGATGCCGCTGAGCAGTCCGAGCTGACCGTCGCTCAGTGCCCACTCGCCCTTGAGCAACGGGAATACCGCGTTCAGTACCTGACGCGACATGTAATCGGAAATCAACAGGCCGAACGTCAGTGCAAAGACGATCCAGGCATATTGGCGCGCAACGCCGACACTATCTGTGTCGTCATCGCCGGCGGCGATTGGGTGAAAGGCCATGCAGCCTCCTCAAAGCTTCGTTTTATTTTTTTTATCAAGCGTGTTGCAGTCCGGTGCGCGGGAGGTCACGGCCTCTCGCGCACCTGATCGGTCAGCCGCGTTGCGGCACGCCTTTCTGCCCGGCCTTGCGGTTGGGGGCCATGCCGTTGGCCAGCAGCGTTTCCTCGATGGTTTCGTACTGCACGCCAATGCGGTAGATCTCGCGAGCTTCCTTGCCGGTAGCGATTTCACGCCCCAGTTCGTGGGCAATGCGCACGGTTTGCTGGATCTGCGCAACCGAGCCGAAGCGATCGCCCTTGTGATCAATGATAGTGTCTTCGTTGCCCACACGCGGGTGCATGCCCATGGCCATCGACATGGTGTTGAACGGCATCACGTTCTTGAGCAGCGATTCGGAGGTCAGGGTGCAACCGTCCGGCGCCCGGTGGATGAAGTTGAAGAAGTTGAACGGGTTCGGGCCGTCGAAACCGCCACCGATGCCGATCCAGGTCAGGTTCAGCGGACCCTTGTAGATGCCCCTGCGCACCAGGCGCTCGAGGGTTTCCATGGCATGCATGCCGGTCAACTGGAAGTGCGGCTGGATGCCGTTGTCCATCAGGCGCTTGAGGTGCTCGGCGACCCAGGCCGGGCCGGCTGGCACGGTCATTTCGCTGTAGGCGGCATGGATCAACGGGTTGTCCAGGGAAGTGCCTTTCAGGTACTCCGGATACAGCAGCTCCATGATGTTCATCTGGGTGGTGTTGATCGCCACGGTGACCTGATCCGGTTTTGGCGTCAGCTCGGCCAGCATGTGGCGGGTATCGTCGGACAGCCACTTGGCGGCTTCACCATCGCTTTCCGGGGCGAAGGAGATCGAACCGCCGACCTGGATGATCATGTCCGGCACCGCTTCACGCACACCGGCGATCAGCTCGTTGAACTTCGACAGACGCTTGGAACCCTTGCCATCCAGTTCACGTACATGCAGGTGCAGTACGGTGGCGCCGGCTTCATAGCAATCGACCGCTTTCTGGACTTGCTCGTCCATGGTCAGCGGGATGTCTTCCGGGAAATCTTCAGGCATCCATTCCGGGCCGTACGGGGCCACGGTGATGACTACCTTTTCCATGTTTTCCGGGTGCAGGGAATCGTCGAAGAATTGCATGGTCTACTCCAGTTCTTATGATTGTCCCGTCCACCCGGGATCGTGCCGGGCAGACGTGTTAACGAGTGCTAATGCAGGTGGCGTTCGATCAGAACGTCTTGTCGCCGATGATCCCGGCACGCTCCATCTTGCGATGGCACGGCGGGTAGTCCATGACGGCGTAGTGCTGGGTACTGCGGTTGTCCCAGATGGCGATGCTGTTGGGCTTCCAGCGCCAGCGCACCTGATACTCGGGGATGTACGCCTGGCTGATCAGGTAGCGCAACAATTCGCTGGCGCCGGGGTTGGCGTCCTGGCCGAAGCGCACCCGCTCGGGGGTGTGGTAGTTACTGAAATGGGTGGTGAAGGCGTTGACGAACAGCACCTTTTCGCCGGTTTCCGGATGGGTGCGCACCACCGGGTGTTCGGCGTCCGGGTACATCGCCTTGAGCGCCAGGCGCTTTTCGATCGGCATCGCCGCACCGAAACTCGCTTCGATACTGTGGCGGGCGCGCAGGTCGGCGATCTTGACCTTTACGTCTTCCGGCAAGTTTGCATAGGCCTGGACCATGTTGGCCCACATGGTGTCGCCGCCGACCGGCGGGCATTCCACGCAGCGCAACACGCAACCCATTGGCGGCGCCTCGCGCCAGGTGGCGTCGGTGTGCCAGGCGTTTTCATAGCGGTCCATCGGCTGGTCCGGATTCTTGTAGATCCGCACCAGCCCCGGATGATCCGGATCGCTGCCGGCCACCGGATGATCCTCCAGCTCGCCAAAGCGACGGGCGAAGGCCACGTGTTCGGCACGGGTGATGTCCTGATCACGCAGGAACACCACGCGGTGCTTGAGCAACTGGGCACGAATCTCGGCAAACAGACCGTCGTCATGGACGGCGTCGGCCAGATTGACGCCGATCAGTTCGGCGCCAATGCTGCAGGTCAATTGTTCGACTTTCATGGCTGGCCGCTCCTTAAATGACGAAAATCGACGAGCCAGTGGTCTTGCGTGATTCAAGGTCGCGATGGGCCTGCACGGCGTCCTGCAACGCGTAGTGCTGGTTGATCTCGATCTTGATCCGGCCGCTGCCGACGTGGTCGAACAGCTCGCCAGCCAGCGCGGCTTTTTCGGCCGGGTCGCTGATGTAGTTGGCCAGGGCCGGACGGGTCAGGTACAGCGAACCTTTCATCGCCAGCATCACCGGGTCGAACGCCGGGATCGGCCCGGATGCGGTACCCACGCAGACCATCAGGCCACGGGGTTTCAACGAATCCAGCGAACCCATGAAGGTGTTCTTGCCAACGCTGTCGAACACCACGTTGACGCCCACACCGTCGGTCAATTCGCGAACACGGGCGGCGACGTCTTCATGACTGTAATTGATCGTATGGTCGCAACCGTGAGCCCGGGCGATTTCGGCCTTTTGCTCGGTCGACACCGTGCCGATCACGTTCAAGCCCAGCAACTTGGCCCACTGCGAAACGATCAGGCCGACACCGCCAGCGGCGGCATGCAACAGGATGCTGTCGCCAGCCTTGAAGTCGTAGATGCGGCGCATCAGGTACGAGGAGGTCAAACCGCGCATGGTCATCGCGGCAGCCGTCTCGAAGCTGATGGTTTCCGGCAGCTTGATCAGCGGCGCGGCCGGGATCAGGCGCTCGGTGCTGTAGGCGCCGAGGGTGTTGAGAAAACCGGTGTAGGTGACGCGATCACCGACCTCGACGTTGGTGACCCCTTCACCAACGGCCTGGACTACGCCAGAGGCCTCGACGCCCATGCCGTTTGGCATAGGAATCGGATAGGTACCGTTACGGAAATAGGTGTCGGCATAGTTCAAACCGACGGCCACATGACGAAGCCGAACCTGGCCGGGACC
Source organism: Pseudomonas sp. Pseusp16 (assembly GCF_047324915.1). Taxonomy (NCBI): domain Bacteria; kingdom Pseudomonadati; phylum Pseudomonadota; class Gammaproteobacteria; order Pseudomonadales; family Pseudomonadaceae; genus Pseudomonas; species Pseudomonas sp. Pseusp16. The sequence continues at coordinate 4,092,681 of NZ_CP168522.1, forward strand.
GGGCTCGCCGACTTCGACGTCCTCATAACGTAGAACTTCGGGACCACCGGTTTCGTAAAAGCGTACGGCTTTGGCCATTTTTCTTATTCTCCAATCTGCAATATGGGCGTGTTGCATCGAATTGCGCTGATTGGACTGTAGGACGAGGCCCTTTGAGACGCTTCTCATCAGACGACAATGGCTTTTCATTTGATGACAGGCGGGGCAGCTCCCTCCTTGCTATCCGGGGTCGTGTCATTTTTTGTTTGCTGTGGCGGCCGGTGCTGGAGGGTTGTCTGGTCGCCACCTGCGCTATCATCGCCCGCCTCGATGCCCCAAGAGCCTTGACCCCGGATGTCCGAAACACTGCCACTGCCCGATGATCACCAAGCCCTGCCGCCGGTCCTGGCCGGCCCGCTGCTGCGGCGTCTTGAGCCCACGCGGCTGGTGCTGTGGCTGGTGGGTTCCCGGGCGCTGGCGCTGACCTTGCGCTTGCAGGGTGTGGGCGATATCCGTCTCGATGCCACGCAATGCACGGTGATTGCAGTGGGGGCTCATGCCTATGTGCATTTGATCGATGTGCACCTCGATTGCGCCCTGCCCTGCGATGAGTCGATCGACTATGACCTGCTGATCGACGGCACGGAAAAAGGCATCGCCGACTGGGCGCCATACCTGTTGTACGGTGAGGCCGGTTGCCCCAACTTCGTCCTGCGTTCACGGGTTGATCAACTGCTGCACGGTTCCTGCCGCAAGCCTCATCACCCGGCGACCGACGGTTTGCTGTGCGTCGACGCCCTGCTCGCGCAGGAACACCAAGCCACGGATCGCCCGGCGTTGCTAATGATGAGCGGCGATCAGGTCTACGCCGACGATGTCGCGGGGCCGATGTTGCGGGCGATTCACGCCTTGATCGAGCGGTTGGGGTTGTTCGGCGAACATCTGGAAGGTGCCGTGGTCAGCGACAGCGCCGAGTTGTATGGCCACGCTGCCAGTTACTACCACCGCGCCGATTTGCTTCCTGCGCTGAAAAGCAACGAAACCCTGCGCGATCGCTTCTTCGGCGGGGTGCGCAAGCCGATTTTCACCAGCAGCAGCGCCGACAATCACTTGGTGACCTTCGCCGAAGTCATGGCCATGTATTTGCTGGTCTGGTCGCCCACGCCCTGGACCCTGATCACGCCACAGGCACCGACGCTGACGCCGGAACGACTCAAGCGCTACGCCCTTGAACAGACGCGCATCGATGCCTTCAAGGCAGGCCTGGGCAACGTCGCGCGGGCACTGGCGCATCTGCCGACGCTGATGATTTTCGACGACCACGACATCACCGACGACTGGAACCTTTCCGCGCAATGGGAGGAAACGGCCTACGGCCACCCGTTCTCCCGACGCATCATCGGCAATGCACTGCTGGCATACATGTTGTGCCAGGGCTGGGGCAACAATCCGGATGCGTTCGGTGCCGTACTGGAAAAGGCCGGGGCCTTGAGCACCGGCGCACACGAGCGTCACCTCGACAGCACGGTCCAGGATGATCTGATCGATGATCTGCTGAAGTTTCAGCACTGGCATTACCTGCTGCCGACCACACCGGCCATCGTGGTGATCGACACCCGCACCCGGCGCTGGCGCAGCGAGATGAACCTCAAGCAGCCTTCCGGTTTGCTCGACTGGGAAGCCCTCAGCGAACTGCAACAGGAACTGCTGGACCACCCGAGCGCCATCATCGTTTCGCCGGCACCGATCTTCGGCGTCAAACTGATCGAAACCGTACAGCGGGTATTCAGCTGGTGCGGTTATCCACTGCTGGTGGACGCGGAAAACTGGATGGCCCATCGCGGCGCGGCACAGGTGATCCTGAACATTTTCCGCCACTCGCGCACGCCGGGTAACTACGTAGTGCTGTCGGGCGACGTGCACTACTCCTTCGTCTACGAAGTGCTGATCCGCCACCGCAAAGCCGGGCCGCGCATCTGGCAGATCACCAGCAGCGGCATCAAGAATGAATTCCCCGCCACCCTGCTCGAGTGGTTCGACCGCCTCAACCGCTGGCTGTACTCACCACGCTCACCGCTGAACTGGCTGACCAAACGTCGACGCATGCGCATCGTCCCGCACGTCCCGGAACACGCCGAAGCCGGCGAGCGGCTATGGAACTCGGCGGGAATCGGCCAGGTGTTTTTCAACGACCTGGGGCAGCCGCAGACGATCTACCAACACAACTCGAACGGCTCACCGAAAACCCGGATGCTTGCGCCGCAAGTCGACGACTGAGGCAGAGAAGACGCCACGAAAAACTGTAGGAGCGAGCTTGCTCGCGAAAAACGCCAGGACACCGCGGGAATTCAGGCAGCACGCGTTATCGTTGACGTCCATCGCGAGCGAGCTCGCTCCTACAATGGGCCTGCATACGCCCACTGCTTCTCACCACTCAACAGGCCGAGCGTTAGCTCGCCTGCCGCTCTTGATCTTGATCCACCCGCCCCCTCGGTCGGCTGAGCGGAGGTGTTCATCCGGGGAATGGCGCGCAGCGCCGTTCGACGCAGTCGAACCCATTGCATGCAGGTCGCGCGCAGCCGACCGGAGGGCAATGCCCCCGGATGAATGCCGGAGCGAAGGAACCCCGAGCCCATGCGAGGGGCCGGACGTTCGGGGCGAGCGTTTTTTTTGCTTACTTTTTTTGAGGCGCTTGTCAAAAAAAGTGAGTCGCCGTAAGGGCGAAACCAAAAGTCGCCACTACCCAAAAAACGGATATGTACACCGTCAACAAAAGACAGGCTGACTGTCAGGCCGCCTTCGCGAGCAAGCCCGCTCCCACAATTGGATCAGGTGCCGCGGTAATATCAAGTCAGCTTGCAGAAAGTCGCCCCCACATTTGAACGGTGTCGCCCATGGACCTCACCCGAACCCTGATCATCGGCAACTCCGGCTCCGGCAAGAGCTGGCTGGCACAGCGGCTGGCCGAGCAACTACACACCCCCTGGACCGACCTCGACCAGATTCACTGGTTGTCCGACGAACACAGCATCGCCCGCCCCCGAAATGAAGCACTGGGAATGGCGCGCAGGGCAGCAAGTGAAGAACGCTGGGTGATCGAAGGAGTTTACGGCTGGATCCTCAGCGAAATAATCCACCGGGCCACGGCACTGATCTGGCTGAGTATCGGGGACGAAGAATGCGTGGCCAACATTCGACAACGCGAGACCGGACGCGATGAACAGGACCTGTTGCTGATCGCCTTGCTGGAGTGGGCGGGCAGTTATCGCCAACGGCAGGAGTCCAGTGGGTTTGCGGCGCATCAGCAACTGTTCGAGGGGTTTTGCAGTGCGAAAATCCGGTTGGAAGGTCGGGAGGAAATCACGGCACTGGTTCGTCACTCGTAAGCATTCGGAGCTGTGGTCGGACACAAGCCTGTTGGATGGCATGTAGCTCAGAATGGGATTACACCTGTCTCGGAAACGTCCTGAAGAACATTCGGTGATACTTGATACAAATGTGGATGCACTTTCTACGTAACAGCCACTCGTAGGTATCGCCTTGCTAACATGTACTCATTTCTGTACGTTCTCTGCATCAAGCGAGGACAAACACATGGAAACCATCAACTACACCAACGCTCGGGCACATCTGGCGCAAACCATGGACCGGGTGAATGAAGATCGCGCCCCGCTACTGGTAACTCGTCAGAAAGGCGAACCGGTAGTGATGATGTCATTGGCCGAATACAACGCTCTCGAAGAAACCGCCTATCTGCTCCGTTCCCCAGCCAACGCTGAGCGCTTGATCAAATCAATCGGCAACCTGCGAGCCGGCAAAACCAAAGCCAGGCAACTGATTGAAGAATGAATATCGAGTTCACTCCTGAAGCCTGGGACGATTATCTCTGGTTCCAGCAAAACGATAAGGCAGGGCTCAAACGTATCAACCTGTTGATCAAAGCTATCCAACGCGAGCCTTTCGACGGTCTTGGTAAACCCGAACCGCTCAAGCATAACTTGAGCGGGTTCTGGTCACGCCGGATTACGGCTGAGCATCGTCTGGTCTACGCCATTGAAGACGGAGAAATATGCGTCGTGATGTGCAGATACCATTACTGAGCAGGACCTAAGCCCGCTGTCACTACCCGACCCACCCCCCTGACAATCATCTCCACCTCCCGCTCATCAAGGGTCAGCGGCGGCAGCAGGCGAATGGTTTTCCCCCGAGTGACGTTGATCAGCAAGCCATGATCCCGAGCGGCGATCAGGCTCAGGTCGCGGATCGGTTGTTTTAGCTCGATGCCGATCATTAGCCCCTGGCCACGGATCGCCAAGACGTTCGGGTTGCCCGCCAACTCTGTGCGCAATCTATCGAGCAGGCGCTCGCCCTGACGCCGGGCGTTTTCCAGCAGCCCTTGCTCTTCAACGATCTCCAGCACGGTGCAGCCGACCCGGCAAGCCAGCGGATTGCCACCGAAGGTGCTGCCGTGGCTGCCTGGCGTAAACAGTTCGGCCGCCTTGCCGCGGGCCAGGCAAGCGCCGATGGGCACGCCGTTGCCCAGGCCTTTGGCCAGGGTCATGACGTCCGGGACGATGCCTTCGTGCTGGAACGCGAACCACTGGCCGGTACGGCCGATGCCGGTCTGGATTTCATCGAGCATCAATAGCCACGAGCGCCGGTTGCACAGTTCGCGCACGGCCTTGAGATAGCCCGGTGGCGCCAGTTGCACGCCGCTTTCGCCCTGGATCGGCTCCATCAGGATCGCCACGATCCGCGCACCATAGGCCTGTTGCACCTTGTCCAGCGCGTCGAGATCGCCGAACGGCACTTTGACGAAATCCCCCGGCAGCTTGTTGAACCCCAGGCGCACCGCCGGGCCATCGCTGGCAGACAACGTGCCGAGGGTGCGGCCATGGAACGCGTTCTCCATGACCACCACCAGCGGTTGCTCGATACCTTTTTTCCAGCCATGCAGCCGGGCGATTTTCAGTGCGGTTTCGTTGGCTTCGGCCCCGGAGTTGTTGAAAAACACCCGGTCCATGCCCGCCAGCCGCGTCAGTTTCTGCGCCAGCCGTTGTTGCCAGTCGATGCTGTAGAGGTTCGACGTATGCAGCAACAACCCGGCCTGCTCAGTAATCGCGGCAACGATTTTCGGGTGGGAGTGGCCGACGTTGGTCACCGCCACGCCGGCGACCGCATCCAGATATTCGCGCCCGACCTGATCCCACAGGCGAGTGCCCAGGCCCTTGTTGAAACTCAAGGCCAAGGGTTGGTAAGTGTTCATCAGGCAGGCGGCGGTCATGACATCAAGCTCCAGCAAGGGTCGGTGTTTTTGCAGTATGGTTAGCCACCAGAGCTGGATAAACACCGTAAAACTTCAATCATTTAAAAGCAGAGCTTGATAATGGATCTGTTCCAGGCAATGACCGTCTACGTCAAAGTGGTAGAGACCGGCAGCATGACCGCCGCCGCTTTGCAGTGCGAAATGTCCACGACCATGGTCGGCAACCACCTCAAGGCCCTGGAGCAGCGGCTGGGTGTGCGCCTGCTCAACCGCACGACGCGGCGCCAGCGACTGACCGAGTTCGGTGCCGCGTATTACCAGCGGTGCCTGGAAGTCTTGGGGTTGGTGGCCGATTCCGAGCGGCTGGCCGAACAAGCTGTCGACGAACCGAGCGGCATTTTGCGCATCACCGCGCCCTTGACCTTCGGCACCGAGCGCCTGGCACCGGCACTGAGTGAGTTCAGCCTGCAAAACCCGCGGGTGAAACTCGACGTGGTGCTGACCAACCGCCGCCCGGATCTGCTGGAAAACGGCCTGGATGTAGCGTTTCGCCTCGGCGCGCTGGAGCCCTCCAACCTGATCGCCCGTCCGCTGATCGACTACACCCTGACCATGTGCGCCTCACCAGAGTATCTGGCCCGCCGGGGCACGCCCCGGACACCTGAGGACCTGCGTCAGCACGACTGCCTGTCCTTTGCCTATCCGGCCGGGGATGACTGGCAATCGGTGCAAAAGGAGTGGCGCCTGTCCGGGCCCGACGGCGAAGTCAGCGTAGGGGTCAGCGGGCCGATGCTGATCAACAGTTCGGCCGGACTGCATCAAGCGGCGCGAACCGGCATGGGCATCGTGATGATGCCCGACGCCCTGGTCGAGCAGGACCTCAAGGACGGCAAGCTGCTGGCCTTGATGCCTGATTACTGCCCACCCAGTCGGCCGATGCACCTGGTCTACGCCCAGGATCGCCACCGTTTGCCGAAAATGCGCCGTTTCGTCGAATTCGCCGTACAGCGGTGGGGCAAGCACCCGTCGGCCGAATAGGCCATGGCGTCTCTGATCGCCCTTTACATCCCCGCCTTCACCAGCACCGGCTGTTCCTGATAACGATCCGGGTACAGCTGCTTCAATTGCGCCACTTTCGGCAAGTCATTGATCACGATGTACGGATAGGTCGGATGCTCGGTCAGGAAGTCCTGATGCTCCTCCTCCGCCGGGTAGAAACCGTTGAAGGTTTCGAGTTTGGTCACGATCGGCTTGTCGAAAGCATGGGCGGTGTCGAGCTGGGCGATGTAGGCCTGTGCGACCCGCTGCTGCTCGGGGCTTTTGGTGAAAATCGCCGAGCGATACTGGGTGCCACTGTCCGGTCCCTGACGATTGAGTTCGGTCGGGTTGTGCGCCACTGAAAAGTAAATCTGTAGCAAGGTGCCGTAACTGACCTGACTCGGATCGAAGGTCACTTCCACCGATTCCGCATGGCCGGTATTGCCGTCGCTGACGCGCTCGTATTGCGCGGTATTGGCCGCACCGCCCGCGTAGCCGGAAACGGCATTCTTCACCCCTTTGACATGCTGGAATACACCCTGGACGCCCCAGAAGCAGCCGCCGGCGAACACCGCGGTTTCGCTGCGGGCCTGGGTGGTTTCATCGAGTGCCGGCGGTGGAATGATCACCGCCTCTTCGGCACCGCCGAAGGAGAAGGCCGAGCATTGGCTGATGATGCCGGCAGCCGCCAACCCCAGTAGGGTACGGCGCCAGGTAAAAAGGGTTTTCATGGGGCGAACTCCTGAAGCGTTGAAGGGATATCAACCGAAGGTGAAGGCGTAAGCCGACGCGCCCGGATCAAGAAACTCGATGCTGAACGTCCGGTCGGTCACGCCGCCGCTCTGGCGCACCAGTTGATACAAGCGCTGGTCCGTCACGGTGCCGCTGCCGTCGGGGGCCACGTCCATGCCGTGGGCATCACCGGGGGCCTTGCCGTCGATCAGCACCTTGAACCGCACCGGCTTGCCATCGGCGCCAGGGCCGAGCACCAAATGCAAGTCACGGGCGTGGAAGCGATAGACGATGCGACTGGCCGGTGCGCTGGCCGTGGCGCGCTCCGAGCCGACATGCCACTGGCCACCCAGGCTCCAGTCGTTGAGTGCCAGTTGCGTCGGTGGGTTGTAGGCCGCCACCTTGTCCGGTACCAGCGCGGTTTCCGGTACGAAATGTTCCGCACGCTGATAACCGACGTAGGTTTCCGGCGACTGCACGTCGTTGCTGTCCGGCGCCATTTGCACACCGTCAGCCTTGGCATTGATCAGGCCGTCCGAGACCTTGGCGGCGCCGGCTTCACGCAGCAGTTGCTGGATGACCCGCTCCGATTCGTCGTACGCGCCTTCGCCAAAATGGTGATACCGAATTCGGCCCTGAGCGTCGGCAAAGTAATGCGCCGGCCAGTATTCGTTGTTGAACGCGCGCCAGATCTTGAATTCGTTGTCGATGGCCACCGGGTAGTTGATGCCCAGGTCTTTCATTGCCTTGGTGACGTTGTTGACGTCACGCTCGAAGGCAAACTCGGGCGCGTGCACGCCGATCACCACCAGCCCCTGATCGCGATACTTCTCGGCCCAGGCTTTGACATAGGGCAGCGAACGCAGGCAGTTGATGCAGGAGTAGGTCCAGAAATCCACCAGCACGACCTTGCCCTTCAGCGCCTGGGCATCGAGGGGTGGCGAGTTGAGCCATTGCACGGCGCCCTCCAGCGGTGGCAGGTTGCCTTCGACCGGCAAGGTGCCAGGGGTTTTGTCAGCCACTTGCACCGCGCCTTCGGCGGCCGTGCTCTGCGCCATCATCGCCCCGCTATTACGCGGCGATTTGCCGGACAGTCTCTCCACCAACGCCTGCTCGATACCGCCGGTCGATGCCGTGGAAAATCGCGCCAGGACTCCCGTGTCCAGCCCCAGGGCAATCGCCGCCACACCGGCCAGCATGGCCGCGCCCAGGCCACGACGAACCCATTCGCCCGCGCCGATCGAGCGCTTCATCGCCGTGAAAACCTTGCCTCCCAGAAGCAATGCCAGCGCAAGGGAGGTAGCCGCCCCGGCTGCGTAGGCCAGCAACAGCAATGTGGTCTGGATGCTCGCCCCTTGCAGCGCCGCACCGGTCAGCAGCAAGCCCAGGATCGGCCCGGCACAAGGCGCCCACAACAGTCCTGTCGCAACACCGATCAGGAACGAAGCACCGGGACGTGGCCGCGAATCGGCGCCCGCCGCCTCCGACAAACGGCTGCCCGCCGCCACCAACGGCCGGGTCAGGCGCTCAGCCAATTGCGGCAGCAACAGCGTCAGACCGAACAGCGCGACGAACACCAGCGCCAGCCAGCGCCCGTACTGATTGAGCTGCACTACCCAGCCGCCACCCACCGCCGCCAATGTGGCGACCAGCGCAAAGGTCAGTGCCATCCCTGTCAGCAGCGGCAATCCGCTTTTGACGAAGGGTTGTCCGGTGCGGGCGAAGACAAACGGCAACACCGGCAGAATGCACGGGCTGACAATCGTCAGCACACCACCGAGATAAGCGAGGACCAGCAGCCACATGGCGATTACCTGCAAAAAGTGAATGGAAGGGAATCACACCGTCTTCGGCACGAATTTCATCGCCAGGCCGTTCATGCAGTAACGCAAGCCGGTGGGTTTCGGGCCGTCATCGAAGACATGGCCCAGATGCCCGCCGCAGCGCCGGCAGTGCACCTCTTCGCGGACCATGCCGAACGTACGGTCCTGGCGGGTGGCCACGGCCTTGTCCAGTGGTGCCCAGAAACTCGGCCAACCGGTGCGGCTGTCGAACTTGGTCGCCGAGGAAAACAGCGGCAGGTCGCAACCGGCGCAGGCGAAGGTGCCATCGCGGTGCTCGTTGTTCAGCGGGCTGCTGTAGGCCCGCTCGGTGCCTTCTTCGCGAAGGATTTCGTACTGCTCTTCGCTCAGGATCGCGTGCCATTCGCTGTCGCTGTGGGTCAATTCGAATACCTCCGCTGCGCTGGCTTCACTGATCAAGGCCGAGCCTGTGGAAAACTTCGGCAACAGGCCGATCGCCACGGCTACAACCCCCAGCCCGCCGCTCGCTACAAGAAATTGCCGTCGTGAAAACATGCTCGCCTCCAAAAATCCAGGGGTGTTTCATGGAACAAAGCCTAGGCTTTGGGTGATCGCCAAATCCTCACGGGAAGTTAAACAATTCGTGATAACTCGGGCGCCGAAAAACCCGCACAATGCCTTTGCCACAACTGTAGGAGCGAGCTTGCTCGCGAAGAACCCGAGGGCGCCACGGGGTGCAGGTGTCCCGCGTCATCGTTGGCCTCCATCGCGAGCAGAGCTCGCTCCTACAGTAGTGGCAACACGCACAATGCGCCGAAGGATGGAATGGGATGGAACAGACCAAACGAGTCCTCGTGGTCGAGGACGACCTGCACATCGCCGACCTGATCTGCCTGCATCTTCGTGATGAGCAGTTCGAGGTGGTGCACAGCGCCGATGGCGATGAAGGCATGCGCCTGCTGCAGCAAGGCAACTGGGATGCACTGATCCTCGACCTGATGCTGCCCGGTGTCGACGGCCTGGAAATCTGCCGCCGCGCCCGGGCCATGGCCCGCTACACACCGATCATCATCACCAGTGCGCGCTCCAGCGAAGTGCACCGGATTCTCGGCCTCGAACTGGGTGCTGACGACTACCTGGCCAAGCCCTTTTCCATGCTGGAACTGGTGGCCAGGGTCAAGGCGCTGCTGCGCCGGGTCGATGCCATGGCGCGCAACCTGAAGATGGATGCCGGCAGCCTGCTGACCGACGGCCTGGCCATCGACCCGATCACCCGCGAAGTGTCCCTCGAAGGACGACGCCTGGACCTCACGCCCCGGGAGTTCGACTTGCTGTACTTCTTCGCCCGCCAGCCCGGCAAGGTGTTCTCGCGCATGGACCTGCTCAATGCCGTGTGGGGCTACAGCCACGAAGGCTACGAGCACACGGTCAACACCCACATCAACCGCCTGCGCGCCAAGATCGAGGCCGACCCGGCGCAACCGGTGCGCATCCTCACGGTCTGGGGCCGCGGCTACAAATTCGCCACCGGTGAGGAGTCGCAGCCATGAGGCTGACCCTGACGCAACGCCTGTCCCTGGTGTTCGCCGTGCTGCTGCTGGTGTGCTGCGGCACGTCGGCGTGGATGCAGGTGCGCTCCAACCAGATGCATGAGCAGGAAGTGGTGCAAGGGTTGTCCCGGGACCTGGCGCAGCACATCGCCCGTGACACGGTGCTGATGGACACCCAGGGCCTGATGCCCAATGCCGTGCGCGATCTGTTCAGCAAACTGATGCAGGTCAACCCCAGCGTCGAGGTGTACCTGCTCGATACCGAAGGCAAGATTGTCGGCAGCGCCGCGCCCGAGGGCCGGATCCGTCGCGAGCGGGTCGACCTGGTACCGATCCAGCGCCTGTTGCGGGGCGAAGCCCTGCCGATTCTCGGCGACGACCCGCGCAGCGTAGATGCACGCAAGGTGTTCAGCGCTGCACCGCTGAAGGTTGATGGCAAGCCGGCGGGTTATCTCTATGTGGTGCTGCTCGGTGAGGATCACGACCGCCTGGCCGAACGCGGCGCGACCAGCGCGGCGCTCAACACAGCGCTGTGGTCCATCGGACTGGTAGCGCTGCTGTGCCTGATTGCCGGTCTCACCGCGTTTGCCCTGATCACCCGGCCATTGCGCCGCCTGACCGAAACGGTCAGCCAGTTCGACATCGATGGCGTTCCGGTCACACCGGCCCTGCCCGTCGCGGTGGAAAAAGCCGCGAGCCACGATGAAATCGCCGTGCTCGATGCCGCGTTCCGGCAGATGCAGGCCCGCCTGGGCGAACAATGGCGCTCCTTGACCCGCCAGGATCAGGAACGCCGCGAACTGGTGGCGAACATCTCCCACGACCTGCGCACGCCGCTGGCCTCGCTGCACGGTTATCTGGAAACCCTGTCGCTCAAGGACGCCACGCTGTCCCCTGCCGACCGCCGTCGCTATCTCGGCATCGCGCTGGACCAGAGCCGCAAGGTCGGCGGCCTGGCGCAGTCGCTGCTGGAACTGGTGCGGCTGGAACACGGCTTCGTGCAACCGGTGCTGGAACGCTTTTCCCTGACCGACCTGGCCCAGGATATCTTCCAGAAATTCGAACTCACCGCCGAAGCGCGCAAAGTCGAACTCAAGGCCACGTTCGCACCGAATGCCTCGGCGGCCTGCGCGGACCTCGGGTTGATCGAGCGGGTGCTGACCAACCTGTTCGACAACGCCCTGCGCCATACCCCGTCCGGTGGCGAAGTCGAGCTGGGCCTGCGTCCGCAAGGGTCATTCATCGAAGTCACGGTCAGCGATACCGGCCCCGGCATTGCCCCGGAACTGCGCGAAGGTCTGTTCCTGCGCCCGTTCAACATCGGCGGCGCACGGCGCGATGGCGGGTTGGGGCTGCGGATCGTGCACCGCATCCTGCAATTGCACGGGCGCGAGATTCAGTTGATCGATGTGCCGGGGCGGGGGGCGACGTTTCGTTTTTCGTTGCCGATCGATGAAGAGACAGCTTCGGCGTTGGCGGAGCGCTCGATGAACCTGAATACACCGCGGCAGGCCTGAAAGGTTGTGGTGTCTGACACACCGCTTTCGCGAGCAAGCCCGCTCCCACAGTGTTTTTTGTTGTTCGCAGATTTTGCGTACACCCACTAACCCTGTAGGAGTGAGCCTGCTCGCGATGGTCTCAAAGGCACCGCGTACATCCGGAATGAACGCGTTATCGTTAACGTCCATCGCGAGCGAGCTCCTACAGGAAGACGAAAACATGACCGGCGGCCAGCCGGACCGTGACAACACCGTCCCGGTCCAATAGATTAGTCGGCCTGAAAAAGCCCCCGGGCTTTTTCGCCCCTATTCAAGTTCAAAGAAGTAGTGAAATTTCAATGTCCGATTCCAATACCGCTGAATCCGTAGTCACCTTGTCGTCCAAAGCGGAATACGAAAACTCCATCAATCTTTCACAACACGTACCCCAGGCGAAAACCATCAGCGAGATGGTGCTGGACGCCTTCCAGTCCACCCGCGAAAGCGACCAGATTCGCGAACTGCGCGCTGCGATCCGCCAGGCCCACGACAGCTTCGATGATGACAAGGCCTACGAACTGATGGGCCAGCTCAAGCAGCTCAAGGACGCTGAAGCGGCGGATATCGCCGCCCTGGAAGACTTGAGCAGCAAGTTCCCGATCAGCCGCATCCTGTCCAGCTTCAAGGACGATCCGGCGTTCCAGGAAATCGTCTACGGCCTGGCCCTGAAAGTGTTGAACCAGACGCACCAGGCCATCAGCAACCCGAGCGGCGGCAAGAGCAAGGCTGCCAAGGCCAAGAAAGAAGTCGAAGTGTTCACCATCAGCAAGGACGGCATGAGCGTCACCTTGCCGCTGCGCACCCCGCGCTCGCGCCTGAACGTCGACCGTGAAGCCCTGGAGTTCCTCGGTTTCACCTTCGTTGGCGAAGGCGAAGAGGCGGAACTGGAAAGCGAGACGTTCCGGGACAACAGCGGCGCCGAGCAAGCGGTCAACCGCAAGAACATCATCACCGCCCTGCAGCAGCAGACTGCGTTCGACGGCTACAGCATTGCCGCGCAGTAAGGCGCCCCTCGCCACCAGGTCCTGAGGGACTGCCCCAAGAGCCCCGCCATCAGTGCGGGGCTTTTTATTGCCCGTGATTCGGGCAAATCCGCGATTACTCTTCCAGTATCGACGCAGAACAACACTTCCCTTCACCCATGAGCACCACGGGTCCGCCTGCGGGGAGCGTCAACTCACTTTCCAGCCCAGACCTCAGTGGTGCAACTGCCGAGGTCATCATGAACACGACCCCCTTGTATCGCCAGCTGGCCAACCACTACCTGGACGCTATCCGCAGCGGCACCTTGAAAACCGGTGAACGCTTCCCCTCGATCCGGTTGATGATGGAAAAACACGCCGTCAGCCTGTCGACCGCCGTGCAGGTATGCCGCGAACTGGAGGACTACGGAGTGCTGGAAGCCCGGCCGCGTTCCGGCAACTACATTCGCCAGCCCGACAGCGTGCCCAAGCCCCCCCCGATTGCCCTGGCGCCTGCGCTGGATACCAGCGTGTATGTCGGCATTCATCAACAGGTTTCAACGGTGCTCAAGGCCAGTCAGCGCGCGACGATCAAGGTCAATTTCGCCAGTGCCTACTGCGCGCCGGAGCTGTATCCGATCAAGACCTTGCAAGACAACATGATCAAGTCGCTGCGCTACGACGCCCACCTGCTCGGTACTGCGGGCCCGATTTGCGGCAACAGCGCATTGCGCAGCATCCTGGCCCGGCGGGCACTGGCCAGCAAGACCCACCTGGCCCCCGAGCGGATCGTGATCACCAATGGCGCCACTGAAGCGATCAACCTGGCCTTGCGTGCTGTCACCCGCCCCGGTGACACCGTGGCCGTGGAGTCGCCGACGTTCTACGGCCTGCTGCAAATTCTCGAAAGCCTGAGCCTGCGGGTGCTGGAAGTCCCGGCTTCGGCCCACACCGGGCTCAATCTGGCGGCCCTGCAACTGCTGCTGCAAGGCCCCGAACGGGTCAAGGCACTGATCGTCATTCCCAACCTGCAAAACCCGCTGGGCAGCATCATGCCCGACGCCAACAAGGCACGGCTGGTGAAACTGTGCGCCGAGCACAACACCGTACTGATCGAGGACGACACCTACGGCGACCTGGTGGACACCGAGCAGCCGCTGTCCACACTCAAACAGTGGGACCGCAGCGACAACGTGATCTATTGCGCCTCACTGAACAAAACCCTGGCACCGGGCATGCGCCTGGGCTGGATCAGCGCCGGCAAGTGGCACGACCGTGTGGAGATGCTCAAGCATACGCAGTCACGGGGGTGCGAGGCGTTATCGCAACTGGCTGTCAGCGAATTCATGCGTACACCGTCCTACGAACGTTACCTGCGGCGATTGAGGAAAACCCTGACCGTACAGCGCGAGCAAATGAGCGCGGCGATCACCCGCCACTTTCCCATCGGCACCAGCGTGACCCACCCGCAAGGCGGCACGCTGCTATGGGTGGAATTGCCCCGCCGGTATTCATCGATGGCGTTTTTTCACGAAGCACTGAAGGTCGGCATCCAGATTTCCCCTGGGGATATTTTTTCCAATGCCAGGCGTTTCGATCACTTTGTGCGCATCGGTTGTGGCGCGCCGTATTCGCCGCGGATTGATGAGGCACTGCAGACGTTGGGACGTATCCTGAAAAATCAGGGCTGACACTACTCCCCTGTGGGAGCGGGCTTGCTCGCGAAAGCGGCGTGTCTGTCACATCAATTTTGAATGTGCCGCCGTCTTCGCGAGCAAGCCCGCTCCCACAGGATTGCGGGTGGTTTTCAGATGGGAGGCTGATGCAGGCAAATGATATGCGGGTCGTCATTCCAGTGTGGAAAACACTCTGCAATCAGTGGGTCATGGCCGGGGATGACGTGGTCATCGCCGTCGGCCAGGCGATCGATCTCGGTGAACGCTTCAAGGGTTTGCGCCAAGTCATCGAGTATCGGAAACGGACTGCGCTCGCGAATGTTGACCCACAAATGCGCGGCATCCGAGGCCAGCACGATCCAGCCGCGTTCAGTGTTCACCCGCACAACCTGACTGCCGGGTGTATGCCCGCCCACCGGGTGCAGCGTCACGCCAGGCACGACCTCGACAACACCGCTGTGCAAACGCATCCGCCCTTCGAACAGAGGCGGCAGCGCTGACATCACGTCTTCGACCTCGTAGGTTTTATTCACCGTGCGATGGACCATTTTCGGCCCGGTGCAGAAACGCAGTTCCGCTTCCTGCAAATGCACGGTCGCCTTCGGGAACAGCCCGAGGTTGCCGGCATGATCCCAATGCAAATGGGTCAGGATCAGGTGCTCGACCTGCGTCGGATCGATGTCCAGTTGCCGTAGGGATTCTTCCGGTAGGCGATACATCTGGCGATTGCGCCGGTGCGCCGTGGCCGGTTGAAAACAGGTGTCGACCACGATCACCTGCTGCTCGTGGCGGATGACCCAGAAGTAGTAATCCAGTGGCATCGGCGCATTCGGATCACCGCAGCAGGCGTCATAGAGAAAATTCTCCCTGGCGGTGCGCTGGGCATTGGCACCGACACGGATGGCGAACACTTCGTACTCAGGCGTGGACATAAGCACCTCCGGGTTCAGGCGGCCGCCGTGGTTTTGAGGGTCGGACGAAAATCGAAATCGATCTGGTCGCTGATCCCCAGGTCATGGGCCAGTTTATGCAGGCCACTGTAGTCACGCATGATGGTCGCGTTCCTGTTGCTCTCGCGGGTGTCGGCAATGATCAGCTCCGCATCCTCGACCCCGAGCTGCGTCAGAATCGCCTCCCACATGGAGTAGTCCTGAGCGATAAAGGCACTCAGCGCCACTGACAGGTTGCGTGCGAAAAATTCCCGCTGGGTGGGCTGCATGTTCGCGTACATGACCTTCGCCACTTCGGCCAGCACCTTGCTGTGGGCATATTCGTCGCGGTTGTGCAGTTCGGCCACCCGGCGGTTCTGCGGCTGAATGGTCTGGTCGTCTGCCAGCAGGTCCAGATAGGCGTTGACGCTGATCTCGGCTACCACCGCAAAAGTGATCGCCGCCAGATCCCGCTGCCATTGCTCCGGCAGTTCTGCATGCAGGGCCTTCAGGCGCAGGTAGGTGACGGACGGCGGCAGATCCAGATCCTGGTCCAGCGCCCGATCCAGTTTGGTCCGCTCGATGGCGCGCAGGTGCATCAGTGTGTGGTAGTGCTCGTCGATCAGGGTTTGCTGCATGGCCTCGCGAAAATGCCAGTCATCCTTGCCCAGATACTGCTTGGCGATAACGCTCAGCGCCGGATTGACCACGTGTTCTTCGGCAGTGACGGTGCGCAGGTTGTAGCCGATCCAGCCCCAGGTCACCACGCTGCTTTTGAGCTCGTCGCTCAAGGCCTGGAATTTCGGATGATGGAAGAACGGCACCATGCACTCCGGGTAATCCGGGCGCGCGGGGTCGAACACTTCTTCAACCTGGCCCCTGTCCGGCGAACACACCGTAGCGCGCTTGGTCCAGGCCTGGTTGAGCCGCACGATCAGTTGATGATCGACCTGGGCGATCTCGATTGCTGTTTGCATGACGCGATACCTGTAAGGCGCGTACCCGCCAAAGGGGTACGCCAAAAGAATGTAGGGCGACGGAAAAGTCAGGCCAGCCAATAGCGGGTCAGGTTGCGCGCCGGGTCAGTGTAACGACTGCGGGCGTGAATCATCCGCCAGTTATCCCAAATCAGCAGGCACCCGTCGGGAATCAACACCGGAACGTTGTGCTCGACGAAGTACGCTTCGCCAAGCACGGCAAACCTGGCCAGCGGCGAGCTGTTGTTGGCGACCCGCGATTGCTGCAAGGCTTCTTTGGACGGGTTCACGTCGCCGTAGTGAAACTGGTTGTAGCTGAAGCGGAAAATATCCCCGTCTTCTGTCGGCGTGAGGATGTACTCCTTGACCCGTCGTTGTTCCGGTTCGCCCGGTTTGGCGGTGGCGACGAATTCTACCGGCGTGTCATCCAGCCACTCGCGCAGTTGCGGTTCACTGCGCTCGAGGGACTTTAGAAATTCATAGCCGTCGACCAATCCGGTGTGCCCGCCACCGCACGTGGCCTGTTTATGGCAATGCAACGCCAGATAACGCGGCGGCGGCCCGTATACCGGCGCCTCCGTGTGCGGGCCGATGCCGTTCATGCTCTGGGAATACGGCAAGTCTTCGTAACCCGGCTTGCGGGTAATGGCAAAGGCCGTCTGGCCGTTGAACTGCGGAATGATCCGACCGAACTCCTGCAAGGTGCCTACGACATCATCGGCGAATTCGTCGGGGGTCAGTACCGTCCAGCCCGCCGTCGACAGTTCTTCATGACGATGGCCCAGCGAAATGTAAGGTTGAGACGCAACAATCCCTTGATCTGACATGGTGAAATTCCTGGCGGGTGATCAGGCGTTTACGGTTGAGGTGTAAGCGGCAATGAAGTCGCGGCAGGCGCCGCCCGGTCGATAGCGCTGCTCATCGATGCTCTGCACCGGAGTGATTTCGGCGGCGGTGCCGGTGAGAAAACACTCATCGAAGGCGCCAAGCTCCGTAGGCAAAATCGTGCGTTCGACGACCTGGTAGTCCAGCGCTTTGGCCAACTCGATCACGGTCTGCCGGGTGATGCCGTTGAGGAAGCAATCCGCCAGCGGTGTGTGCAGCATCCGGTCTTTGACGAAAAACACATTGGCGCTGGTGGCTTCGGCAACGTGGCCGCGCCAGTCGAGCATCAGCGCATCGTGGTAACCCGTGTTCTCGGCGTCGTGCTTGCTCAGCGTGGCGATCTGGTAATGCCCGGATGCCTTGGCCTGGAACGGGCTGCTGCTCGGCGGCGGACGGCGCCAGCTCGCGGTTTTCAAACGGATGCCGGCCATGCGCGCCGCCGGGTCGAAATAGCTCGGCCACTGCCAGCAAGCGATAGCCACGTGCACACGGTTGAAACGCGCCGAGGTGGAAATCATTTCACTGCCGCGCCAGGCCACCGGGCGCAGATAACCGTCGACCACCTTGTTGCGTTGCAGCAGTTCAAGGCTCGCCGCTTCCAGTTCCGCCAGCTCATAGGGGATGGCAAAGTCCATCCATTGCGCCGAACGATACAAGCGCTCACTGTGCTCGCGCAGCTTGAAGACCTTGCCGTTGTAGACCCGCTCGCCTTCATACACGGTGCTCGCGTAATGCAGGCCATGGGTCAACACATGCAACTGCGCCCGGGACCACTCGACGAACTCGCCGTCGAGCCAGATAACCCCCTCGCGCTGATCAAACGGGATACTGCTCATCTCCATATCTCCCCATTTTTCATGAAATTTCCTACGCTGTTTCCAGCAACACGGGTATCAATTCCGGCATGGCGCTGAGCTCGGTTTGAAAGAAGAACGAACGCTCGCCGAATGCCGGTTGCAAGTCGTCGAACCAGGTCACGTGCGGGTCGAAGCGCGCATGGAACGTGCGCAACACCCATTGCGGATTGCGTGCCTGGAGGAACTGCAGGACGAAGACCTTTTCACCGGCGACGGTCTCGATGCCGTTGATCAACACCTTGCCGTAGAAGGTGCTCATGGACGGCCCACGCACCGTGCGCGCCAGCCCGGATACCGTGCGGTACGCCGCCTGGAAGATCTCGAAGGCCCGGGCCAGTGGCATTGCAAAGTAGTGGCTGGGGCCGGTGTCGCGTTCGACAAACATGTAGTACGGCACGGCTCCGAGCCGCACGCCTTCGGTCCACAGCGCGGCCCAGTCTGCGGGGTTTTCGTTGATGTGGCGGATCACCGGCGCCTGCATGCGCAGCGTCGCGCCCGTCGAGCGAATGCGCTCGACGGCCTGGCGGGCGATGGCCGGGCGGATCTCCACCGGGTGGTTGTAGTGCCCCATGATCGACAGGTTTTTCCCCGCCGCAACGATTCGCCGGAATAGCTCCAGTAGCTCAGGCGCATCCTTGTCGCTGACAAAACGTTGCGGCCAGTACGCCACGGACTTGGTGCCGATGCGGATGTTCTTCAGGTGTGGCAATTGCAGCAGCGGTTCGATGTAACCGGCCAGCGAGCGGGTGTTCATGATCATCGGATCGCCGCCGGTAATCAGCACATCGGTCACTTCGCTGTGCAGCCTCAGGTAACTGACCAGTTCCTGGGACTCACGGGCGTTGAACTTGAGTTCTTCCTCGCCAATGAATTGCGCCCAGCGGAAACAGAAAGTGCAGTACGCATGACAGGTCTGACCGGCACCGGGGAAAAACAGCACGGTCTCACGGTACTTGTGCTGGATGCCCGGCAGGACTTTGCCGTTGAGACTGACACCGTTGTGGGTCAACTGCCCGGCCGGATGAGGATTCATGCGCAACCAGATCGCCTCGATCCGACGCTTGATCGCTGCGCTGTCATCCTGCTCGATCAGTTGTTTGAGCGAGGCATATTCCTCCGGCAGCAGCATGTCCTTGTGGGGAAAGGTCATGCGGAAAACCGGATCGTCGGGAATGTTGTTCCAGTCGATCAGCGTGCCCAACACGTATTCGTTGGTGCGAAACGGCATGACCCGGGCTACCACGGTCATGGCCTCCTGCAGCGCCGGCGTCAACTTGTGCCAGTAGGGTGAGTCGCGGATGGTGCGTGAGTTATAGGGTTTGTAGCGTTCGTGCTCCGACAGTCCTTGCATGGCCGCGCTCCTGGTGATTGCCCTGAGTGTTGTTACGCGATGGCCGGCGCTTTGCGCTCTATGTCCATCCACGCCCGGACGCTGTCGCGATCCCACTGGCGGCGCACATAGGTCGCGAGCCGTGCCGGCACTGGGTCGCCGTTGGCAACCAGCCGGTTGAGCATGATTGCCAGGTCGGTGTCGGCAATGCTCCAGTCACCGAACAGGTGCTCGGCACCCTCCTCCAGCAAACGATCGGCGACGAAGAACAGGCGCTCGACGGCGGCTTGGGCATCGGCGCTCAGGGGCACATCTTTTTTACCGAAGTAGACCAGGTCAAACGGGCGCTCCTTACGCACCACCAGCAAGTCACTGCGCAGCCAGGCCTGCAGTTGACGGGCACGGGCGCGCTGCTGGATGTCCTGCGGATAGAGTTTTTTATGCCCTGGGGAGAGTTCATCGAGGTATTCGGCAATCGCCGATGACTCCGACAAGGCAAAACCTGCGTGAACCAGCGTTGGAACTTTGCATGTCAGCGAAAGATCGCGATAACCCGGCATATAGTTTTCGCGCGTCTTTAAATCCACCATAACAAGTTCAAATGAAAGTTGCTTTTCCTTGAGCGCCACAAAAGCCGACATCGCAAAAGCGCTGACATAGTCGGCGCCGATATACAGTTTTAGTTTCCTGTTTTCCATAGAACACTCCATTCACTGACTGCAGGGATTAACGTGCATGGGAAGTGATCGTAATTAGTTGACTGAAGGCTGGATAGATACAGAATTTGCCTGTTTCAATCGATACAGAAAAGTTGTTTTCCAGCGGCAGACGCACAGCCAGGACCCCGGTAATACCGCTGCAAAAGGCGACACCGGAGGCAGGTCGGAAAAACAAAAAGGGAGCCAACATTGGTTGGCTCCCTTGGCTGATGCGCTGGGAAATTACGGCTGGGTGGTGATCAGGCCATGGCTGTCGGCAAAGTTCGAGAGCAGTGCCATTTGTGGCATGTTGCTCATGTTCAGCATCGCCAGAGGCTCGTATTTGCTGGTGTTGACGAACCCATGCCGGGTCCAGGCCGGCACCAGCAGCACGTCGCCGCTGCTGACCTCGACTTCATCGGCATCGCCGAGGGTCATCACGCCGCTGCCGCACTGGATAATGAACAGATGCCACCAGGAATGAGCATGACCGTTGAGCGTCGCACCGGGATTCAGCCATTGCATGGCGATCGCCATGCCAGGCGTCACTTCACAACCCTCAATGCTTTTGTCGTGAGCCAAAGCGACAATATCAATGTCGCTGGCTTCAAGGGCCTGACGCATACCCGCTAGTTCGGTGCCTTTCCATACCTTGGGACTTGGCGCTCGATGGTGCAGGCTTTGACGAAAGTCCTTATATGAAAAAAATGCACCTTGAAAGTTATCCATTCGCACATCCTTTCATCTTATTCTCCATACTTTAGCGCCAAACCTTAAGTTAACGGTTCAGCGCTGTAAAGTCTGGAAATAACTTATAAAACCGATGGGCGCAAGGCGGCAATCATGTCCACTTCTATCGCGGCATTCTTGGGTAGCTGATAAACACCGACTGTGGTGCGTGTATGTTTACCGGCATCGCCCAGTACATGGCTGAATACATCCGAGGCGCCGTTGGCCACTTCGCTCAAATCGACAAAGTCCGCCGTGGACTTCACATAGACCGTTACCCGAATCAATGACTTGATCTTGTCCAGCGAACCAATGGCATCGACGATCAGTGCCAGCCCACGCATCGCACTGATGCTGGCGGCCGCTTGCGCATCAGCCATGGTGAGGTCCAGTCCGACGCGGCCGGGGTAATGGATCTTGCCGTTCATGCGCGGCACCAGGCCGCTGATGTACAGCTCATCGTGATGCCGGATCAGCGGCGCGTAATGCCCACCTGCGGTGTTTTCGCCGTAGATGTCATAACCAAACTCTTTGGCCAGGGCGATGAAGCGTTCATCGCAGGTCATGTGCTGGATCATTGATCGAACCCTCTTGATCAGTAATGCAAAAAACGGGTGCTTACCGGCTCAACACACGGCGCGGGTGGCCGGTACCAGGCAAGTCACCTCAGTGCGTGACTCAATCGCCTCGGCCAGACGCAACAGGTCGTTGCTCAGTTGCCCGTAGTGTTCGTTGAACAACACGATGTGGCCGATGAATGAGAAGTTGTCCTTGACCAGCGCGCTGACCGAGTCGCCGATACGCTTTGCGTACTGCCCCTCCACCAGGTCGATACGCAGTGCGCGGGCCAGGGCCTCGATGTCAGGCGTTGCGCGCAAGATGCCACCGGTCGGTGCCTTGAGCAGGCGAATGCCGCAGTAGCCGCGAGCCTCTGGCTGGTGCTGTTCGGCCTTGCCTTCCACCGCCCAGCGCACCCAGCGCTCCCACGGATCGAAATTGACGAAGGCGCGTTTGGCCAGGTCCCAGATGTGCATGCCGCCGGGGCGCATGTTGGTTTCCACGGCGGAGGTGAGGTTGTCGCTGCGCAGGAACACTTCGTTGTGCCAGGCGCCATTGTCCTGGGACACCAAAGACGACATGTGCCGACCGGCTGCCATCAAACGCGCCTGTACCTCAGCCGGAAGCGGTGCGGGTACGACTTGCTGGATCTCTGCGCGATAGGCGCCTTCGGTGGTGGTTTTTTCCGTGACCCAGGTGCTGCCGGCCACGTAATCCCAGCTGTATTCGCGGGCGTCCTGCACCAGCTCTTCAAGGACGATGCCGCCTTCGCGATAAGGTTTCAGGGCGAGCCAGGCGTCATCGCACTCCGAAGGGTGATGGATGACGCGACAGCCCCGGCTCGCGCCTTCGCACGCGGGTTTGATGAAAGCCTTGCCGCCCAGTTCGACGACGCGTTGGCGCAGTTCCGGCAGGCTTTCGACCCGCGCGGAAAACACCGGACGGTATTCTTCGGGTGAGGTATCGGCAGCCGCTTCGAGCCCGCGAAAGATCTGCTTGTCGAGGCCCGCCCGGGCTTCGCCGGTAGTAATGCCCGGCAGACCGAAGTGACTAGCCAGCGCAGCGCCGAGCAGCACGCCACGGTCGGAGAACGGCAGAACACCGATCA
Organism: Pseudomonas sp. Pseusp16; assembly: GCF_047324915.1. Taxonomy (NCBI): domain Bacteria; kingdom Pseudomonadati; phylum Pseudomonadota; class Gammaproteobacteria; order Pseudomonadales; family Pseudomonadaceae; genus Pseudomonas; species Pseudomonas sp. Pseusp16. The sequence goes on from NZ_CP168522.1 coordinate 4,115,295, forward strand.
ACTTCCAGCTGTCGGCATTCAGGCACCCGACCACCAGTTCAAGGGACGCCGCCACATCTTTCTCGGCCAGCGAAGTGCTGCAGACGTGATCAGCCACCTGATCGTCATGGGGCTGAATCTTCTCGACCAGCAGGATGAGCCTGGCGTTGTAGAGCGACTTGCACAACTCGCGCAGCTTCTGGATGTCGTGCACGCGATTGCCGTTGTAACCGACCACTACTACGCATGAAGTCGTATTCATTGATGCCCCCGACCTGCAAGGTGAAAACCGCAACGACGCTGAATCAGTCATGCAGCGACGCATTGGATTTACGGTTGAGCCAGTACCAGGCCAGGATCCCGCCGGCGCCGATGGCAGCGAGGACCAGCGCGTTGTACGGCGCCGGCACCACTCGCATGATCAACACGGTCAGCCCGGCCCCCACACCCAGGGACACTTCCTTGACGAACATGTTGTTTTGCTTGACCGAGAAATAATCGAGGTAACTGAAGGCGCATTCGGCGATCGACAGCAGTGCCACCCAGATCAACGCCCCGGCGAGGGTTTCGACGTGGAACGCGGCTGGCGAAGACAGCACCGCAAAACCGCCGACGATGATCCCGATCACCGCCACGACCTTGAAGCGTCCGGTGCGCTCGATCAGCTTCATCACCGGCACCTGGGCAAACACCACCACGGCGCTGTTGAGGATCAGCATCAAGCCGTACCAGGCCGGCAGTTCGCCGGTCTTGAGCAGGATCGCCTGTGGCAGGATCGAGAACACCCCGAACAGCTTGATGCCCATGATGATCCCGGCAATGACCCAGGGCAGCTTGTTGCCCCAGTTGCCGCCGACCCGGCTGGCCGGGCGGGCTACCACCTGTTCGGTGGTGAAGGTGGCGCCGAGAGCGATCGGCAGGCACAGCAACACGAACGCCGCCGCACCGAGGAAAAACATCGTAGGCGTGAGAAGCGGCGACAGCAGGATCAAACCGGCCACCAGGCTGCCCATGTTCATGGCCACGCGGTTGTAGGCTGCGCCTTCCCTGGTCTGGGCCGCTTCGCTCTTGATCAGGTACCCGGCTATGGCAATGCCGTAGGCAAACAGGGCGGCGGCAAACATCACCATGCCTTGATTGCTGGTCAACGCCAGCAACACCAGGCCAAGGCCGGCACACAGCAGCGTGACGCTCAGGGAGCGACGGCCAAGCACCAGTAAAGTCAGGGGCAACAGCAGCAACAGGGCGCGGTATCCAAGGGCCAGGATGCTGTTGGTGGCAGTGTCGAGCCAGACGTTGGCCTTGCCCAGCACCGCGAACAGCGAGACAGCGGTGATGATCCGGATCGTGAATAGGCGCAGGTTAATGACCGGCTTGGCCACTGCGACCGTTGTTTCGACACCCATGCAACACCTCAAGAACCGGATCAATGCCCGCCGACAAAGGCCGGCACTCAGAAAAGTCTGTAAGGGCATGGTAGTGAGAGAGGCGTGTCCTGATCAGGGCAAGTTCGTATAGAATCCAACGAACTTTACTGCTGCAGAGACCAGTAAAATGCAGGTTCAACGTGCAGTCATTGCCGCCATTGAATTCCAGCCCGGCATGCCGCTGGTGCAGCAGATCGTCGATCAACTGACCCGGGCGATCAGTACCGGTGGCCTGCCCCATGGCGCCAAGCTGCCGCCGATTCGCGAACTCTCCGACTTGATGAACGTGGGCAAGTCCACGGTGGTCGATGCACTGGACCGCTTGCGGGCCAAGGGGCTGGTGGTGTCACGCCAGGGTTCGGGGCATTACGTGCATCGCTCCAGCGCCGCGCTGCAAAGCGGCACCGGCCCGGACCTGCAACCCCAGGACACCCTGAGCGTGGTACGCCGCGCACTGCTGCTGGACAACGGCGCGTTGCGCCCCGGCTGCGGTTTTCTGCCGACCTCCTGGCTACCTGCCGATGAATTGCAGAAGGCCGTACGCAGTACCCTGCGAGCGACGTCGTTGCGCATGGGCGAGTACGGCGTGGCCGGCGGTTACTTGCCGTTGCGCCAGGCCTTGCGGGTCAAACTGGCGACCTTCGGCATCGAAGCGCCGGTGGACCAGATCATCACAACCGCCAATACCATGCAGGCCATCGACCTGCTGATGCGCCTGTTGGTCAAACCCGGCGACACCGTACTGCTCGACGACCCCTGCTACTTCAACATGCACGCCAATCTGGCGCTGCACGGGGCCAGGGTCATCACCATCGCCCGGGATTGCGACGGCATGGACCTCGACGCGTTCGAGCAACTGCTGATTACCCACAAACCCGTGCTGTACATGACCAACAGCACACTGCATAACCCGACCGGTCACTCGTTCACCCCGGCCCAGGTTTACCGCTTGGTGGAGTTGAGCCACCGCTACGGTTTTCACATTGTCGAGGACGATCTGTACTGCGACATCCAGCAACGCCGCACTCCGCGCCTGGCTGCCAGCGGGCTGGACAATGTGAGTTACGTCTCCGGCTTCTCCAAGACCCTGACCGCCAACAGCCGGGTCAGCTACACCGTGCTGTCGCCACAACTGGCGGCACGCATGGTCGCGCTGAAAATGGCCTGCGGTGGCGTGACCTCGGAACTGGCGGAGCAGATCACCTGCACCATGCTCAGCGATGGCAGCTACGCCAAGCATGCGCGGCGCACGGTGGATCGGCTGTATGAATCCAATAGCCGTGTGGCGGGTTGGCTGGCGGAGGCCGGGTGTTCATTGTCTTCATTGCCGGGAGAAGGCGTGTTTATCTGGGCGCGGTTGCCGGATGGCTTGCACGCCGAGACGCTGGCTCGACAGGGGCTGGAAAACAATATGGTATTGGCGCCGGGCACGTTGCTGAGCAAAGCCCCGAATGCCAGTCAGTTCCTGCGCTTCAACGTGGCGCACAGCGATAGTTTGCAGGTGCGCGAGCGGTTTTTCCGGTTGCTTGATAAACAAAGTAAATAACCGTCGACCCCAAATCCTGTGGGAGCGGGCTTGCTCGCGAAGGGGCCGTAACATCCAGCATCACTGTCGCCTGACACACCGCCTTCGCGAGCAAGCCCGCTCCCACAGGGATTGCGGTGTCCAATGAGATCCCCGGCCACCAGATCGCTACGATTGCCGACCTCATCCTTGCCGGCTAACTTCGCCCGGTCGCTGCCAATTCAGCGACCGGGCCTGAGAATCCGAGTAAGATACGGGCGCACAAGCGCCACCAATCACGATTGCCGGCGCTTTTTTTATGCCAGTACATTCGTGCAATGGCGGCTGTGCGTGGGAGACCTGCGGGTCTGCCGGATTCCTGTATCTCCGGTTTCTCAGCCCGCGCATAGCTGCCACCCATTCGCCTGAGAACGAACGTGGTAGCTCTCAATTTGATACGGGAGTTTTACTCATGAACGCTATCGATCCGTCTGCTACAGCAGTCATCCCCCTCCACCTCCAGCCCAATAGGAGGTGAAGCCCAATGACCTACCCCCAAGACCTCAAAACCATCGGCCTCACCCCATTCTCCTACCACGCCAACGAACCCCTGTTCCGCATCAACGCCGGTGTCCCGGTTATCTCTGCCCTCTCCCACGCCTCCGACCTGCTCCACCTCGCCAAACTCCTCGCCTCAGACGCCGCCATGGTTCGCGATTCCGACCGACATGCCTGGGCCTCACATTTTTTGCAGGACATGAGCAAGGCAATCATCGATGACGTGGTGAAGGTACTCGATGCACCCTGTAACAACCGCGCATGAATGAAAAAGCCCCGTGCATCTCTTGATGCGCGGGGCTTTTTGTATGAACACCGATAACCATCGCGCCATGCGCTACCAGTCAGAGACTTCGCCCTCCTCCTGGCCCTTAAGCAGGGCCTGCGAGACCTGCTCGATATAGTCAAACACCTCCTCCTGAACTGAATACTTGTACTGCTTACGACGGTGTTTGGAGACCGTGCCGTTTTGCGATAGACACATCATCACCAGGCTGGACAAGTCACTACCCCGAACGTCGTAGCGCTCATCAACCGCTTTTACGATCATGTCGTAATTTTGAAGAAAAACGGTCTCTTCACGAAGCTCGACTTCGAGTGCATGTTTAGCCATTTCCAGAGTAAATCGTACGCTTGGCGTAGCATCCCAGTAACGATAGATTGCCGGGTGTCCCGTGAAGTTGAACGACAGATTCCCCTGATCAATCCATCGAACCTCCCAGAACTCACGCGCTGGTCGGGAGAATTCCTGCAGTGTTTCCAGATACAGACGCTCCTCTCGTTTCATTGCAACTGACACTGGCAGCAACAAGCCATTTTGCAAGCTCCCGGCACGGCACAGTGTCTGGTGAACAAGGAAGCGGGAAAGACGCCCATTGCCATCCATGAACGGGTGAAGGAAAACGAATCCAAAGGAGATTATCCCGGCTGCAACCAACGGATCGATGTGCTTTGTCGATTCATTTCCCAAGGCCATAAGCTGTTCCATCAGTTCTCGACACAGCTCTGGTGCGGGCGGCACATAGGTAACCCCCGCAGCGCCGTGCAAACCATTTGCCAAATGGTTCTGTTCGTGACGAAACGCAACAGCCTTATCGTACGGATTGGAAAGCGTTGCATTCTGGAGGGTCACCAAGTAATCCTCGCTCAGTGGGATGCGTTCATGCGCCTGTCTGAGCAACTGAATAAAACGCCGGGATTTGTCCTCGCTCGGCGATTCCTTCTCGATGGCGAACGAATCCTGGGTTTCACTCAGGTAGGCCCAGTTGATTGCCCGGTCCATCATTCCAGATGGGAGGCTTTGAATGAATTGCTGCGCGCGCGCAAGGATGTCGTGCTGTAGCAATTCGATGATTTGAGGTGTTCGTTCAACAGTGGCGCAGTAAGCCAGCGTGCCAATACCATTGAACTCCACACGCCAGCGGGAATTGCGCTCCCCAGGCATCGTCAAGTACTGCTTCGGGTCGAACAGGGGGATGAAGCCACCTTTTACTGGAGAGTGTTGAGCCAACTCTTTGCCAGTGAACGCTTCGTAAAGGAAACAAGCCTTGCGGATGTAGATCCCGTTTGGCGCTTTTTGCAATTCAGCTTCAAGCGCCTGTACCGGAATCTGAGGTAACGCTTGGGCTAGAATGGTGAGGTTAATGCCTTCATGCTTCAAGGCGAATAGTACATGTCCCAGCAGGTCGTCTGATGCAGGGGCAATACCAGGAGGGACTCCCAGTGTCGCACCTATTCGTTCAAGCCGTGTAACGGGCTGCACGCTGGCAGTTTGGCGCAAAGGGAAAGCTGAAAGCCGCAGAGTGTCTTGTAAACAGGCATATCCCGCTAAGCTCATCGCGCAAATCCTCATTTTTGAGAGAGCCTCGCAGTTTTTCTTTAGCGGGCCAATAAAATCTTAAGATTTAAAGATTATCTCAATTTTTTCTTAAGTAGCAGCTTTAGCGGTTGTCAGCTGGCGGCGTATGCACCATTGTCTGCTGCACTAGGAGTTCGTTCGTTTCCAAGTCGGGAATCGGCGTGCCCACCACTGAATCAATACCTTTCGCAAATCTGCGTTCACGTTGAGCCGCCATCTCGTCAACGCCCTGCATCAACTCTCCAAAAAGATCACGACTTCTCATGCGGCCTCCTGCTGTCCATCGAGTACAGATACCCTGCCAATATCATCTGCTCCAACGTGAACGCTTCGCTCATGGCTGGTCCAGGCAGACCATACCTAGCACCGCAGGTGCTGTCGTTAGGACGTTTCCCAAATGCCATACTCCTCTTTCCTGAATGATCAGATCCTTCTTTGCAGAGGACGACGAGTAAGGAGGTTTGAATGAAAAAGCCCCGCGTTTTTTTGAAACTTCCTACAGGCACAAAGCAACGAATTATCCTCGCGAAATGCCTGAAACACCGCGTCGCGATGGCGACAACACGGTCCATCAGAACTCCCCCAACAAAAGGGTTCTCACACATTCCCGGGAAACTGTAGGAGCCGGCTCGCTGGCGATTGACTCAAATGCGCCGCGTTTATCCAGTTCACGCGCGTTATCGTTAACGACCATCGCTGGCAAGCCAGCTCCTACAAGAGACCGCGTCCGAGTCGAAAACGAAGTGGCCCCCAAACCAGTGAAAGCCCCAACAAAAAGCCCCGCGCTTCTCTCGAAGGCGGGGCTTTTCGTTACAGCATCTAAACCTTAAGGCGCGTACGTCAGCAGCAACTCGGTCGGCACTTTGAAGTCCAGGGACATCATCACGCTCAACGCGGTAATGGTGAAGATCGAGAACACGAACAGCTTGCGTGCCCAGACCGTGTCATCCACTGCCTTGTAGCCGGTCCAGGCCATGTACAGCCAGTACATGCCCATGGCCGCGGCGACGGCGAGGTAGCTCATGCCGGCGTAGCCGCTGAAGGTCAGCATCAAGGTCGCCACGAGGAAGGCCAGGATGTAGATCAGGATGTGCTTCTTGGCCACCTGGATCCCGCGCTTGACTGGCAGCACCGGAATCGATGCGGCCAGGTAATCGTTGAAGCGAAAGATCGCAATGGCATAGGAATGCGGCATCTGCCACAGGCTGAACATCACCAGCAGGGTCAGCGCGGCCATGTCGAAGGTGTTGCTCACCGCGACGTAACCGATCACCGGCGGCATGGCGCCCGACAGACTGCCCACCAGCGTGCCGTGAACCGACTTGCGCTTGAGGTACAGGCTGTAGAAGCCGACGTAGATGATGAAGCCGATGACTGCGAACAGCGCGGCCAACGGGTTGGCCACCTTGTACAACAGCGCAACGCCGGCGACACCCAGGACGGTCGCATAGGCCAGGGCCAGCTTCAGGGAGATCAAGCCCTGGACCAGCACCCGGTTCTTGGTGCGTTCCATCTTCAGGTCGATGTCGCGGTCGATGCAGTTGTTGAACACGCAACCGGAGGCAACCACCAGGGACGTGCCGATCATGGCGGCCAGGAAAATGGCCAGATCGACATGCCCTTTGGAGGCCAGGAAAAATCCGCCTGCCACAGAAAGCACGTTACCGAAAATGATCCCCGGTTTGGTGATTTGGATAAAGTGCTTGAGGGACATGCGGACTTACCTCACTTCGCCATCATGAACGTGTGGATGCTGAACATGATCCACAGCGACAAGCCAACCAGCAGGACAATCACGATCGCGGCAAAGACAAACGCGATCACGTTGTTACGCTGCGCGGCCGAGCGGTCCAGATGGAGGAAGTACACCAGGTGCACCAGCACCTGGATGACTGCGAACGCGACGACGATCATCAGGGTGATCGACTTCGGCAGCGTCGGGTACATCACCAGACCGAACGGGATCAGGGTCAGGATCACCGACAGGATGAAGCCGATGGCGTAGGACTTGACGCTGCCGTGACCGGCATCGTGGCTGTCATGGCCATGTTGGGAATGAGCTGCGTTAGCCATTTACATAGTCCCCATCAGATAAACAACGGTGAATACGCAGATCCACACAACGTCCAGGAAGTGCCAGAACAGGCTCAGGCAGCTCAGACGGGTCTTGTTGGTCGCCGTCAGGCCTTTTTTCTGCACCTGGTACATCATGATCGCCATCCAGATCAGACCGCTGGTCACGTGCAGACCGTGGGTGCCGACCAGGGTGAAGAACCCGGACAGGAAGCCGCTGCGGTTCGGGCCGTAGCCTTCGGAGATCAGCATGTGGAACTCGTTGATCTCCATGCCGATGAAGCCGGCACCGAACAGGAAGGTCATGGCCAGCCAGCCCAGGACCTGCTTCTTGTTACCCCGGAAGAACGCCAGCATGGCGAAGCCGTAGGTGATCGAACTGAACAGCAGCAGAGCGGTTTCGCCCAGTACGTATGGCAGTTCGAAGATGTCGTGGCCCGACGGGCCACCCGCTACGTTGTTAACCAGTACCGCGTACGCCGCGAAGATCGATGCAAACAGAATGCAGTCGGTCATCAGGTAGAGCCAGAAACCGTATACGGTCATCTCGCCCGAGTCGTGGTGATGGTCATCATGCCCATGTCCATCGACATGGGTGTGTCCAGCATTGGTCACTAAGTTCGACATGGTTTAAGCCTGTTCCAACGAGGTTTCAACACGGGTGGCAGTGGCCGGGATTTTCCCTGCCGCGACCAGACGCTTGTGCTGCTCGGCTTCGATGCGCTCGATCACGTCGACCGGCACCATATAGCCTTGATCATCACGGGCCGCGTGGATCGCGAAGTAGATCACGGTGCCTGCCAGGCTAGCGATCGCCAGCCACCAGATGTGCCAGATCATCGCGAAACCGAACACGGTCAACAGCGCGCCCATGACCACACCGGTCGCGGTGTTGTTTGGCATGTGGATCGGCTCGTACTTGGCCGCAACCTTGTACGCGGTGCCGTTTTCCTTGGCTTCGGTGAACGGGTCGACAACGTCGGCTTTCGGCAGCACGGCGAAGTTGTAGAACGGAGGTGGCGACGAGGTCGACCATTCCAGGGTGTGTGCATTCCACGGGTCGCCGTGTTCGCACATGTTTTCCGGCTTGTTGCGGTCACGCACGCTGACGTACAGCTGGATCAGCTGGCAAGCGATACCGACTGCGATCATCACCGCACCGAACATGGCGACGTACAGGTACGGCACCCACTCAGGGTTGGTGGTGGCGTTCAGGCGACGGGTCATGCCCATGAAGCCCAGTGCATAGAGCGGCATGAACGCGACGAAGAAGCCGCTGATCCAGAACCAGAACGCTGCCTTGCCCCAACCTTCGTGCAGCTTGAAGCCGAACGCTTTAGGGAAGTAGAAGCCGAAGCCGGCGATGTAACCGAATACCGCACCGCCGATGATCACGTTGTGGAAGTGCGCGATCACGAACAGGCTGTTGTGCAGAACGAAGTCGGCACCCGGGATGGCCAGCAGTACGCCGGTCATGCCGCCGATGGCGAAGGTCACCATGAAGCCCAGGGTCCACAGAACCTGGCTGGTGAAACGCAGACGGCCTTGATAGATGGTGAACAGCCAGTTGAACAGCTTCACACCCGTCGGGATGGAAATCAGCATCGTTGCCAGACCGAAGAAGGCGTTGACGCTGGCACCCGAACCCATGGTGAAGAAGTGGTGCAGCCAAACCATGAAGCCCAGGATCGAGATCGCGCCCGAAGCGTAGATCATCGAGTGGTGGCCGAACAGTTTCTTGCCGGTGAAGGTCGAGATGACTTCGGAGAAGATACCGAACGCCGGCAGGATCAGGATGTACACCTCAGGGTGACCCCAAGCCCAGAACAGGTTGACGTACATCATCGGATTGCCACCAAGTTCATTGGTGAAAATGTGGAAATCCATGTAACGGTCAAGCGTCAGCAGAGCCAGGGTAGCGGTCAGGATCGGGAACGAAGCCACGATCAGGACGTTGGCCCAGGTGCAGGTCCAGGTGAAGATCGGCATGTCCATCAGCTTCATGCCAGGGGTACGCATTTTCAGCACGGTGGCCAGGAAGTTGACCCCCGTCAGCGTTGTCCCCAGACCCGATAGCTGTAGCGCCCAGATGTAGTAATCCATCCCCACGCCAGGGCTGTATTGCAGGCCCGACAGCGGCGGATAGGCAACCCAGCCGGTCTTGGCGAATTCGCCGACGCCCAGGGACAGGTTGATCAGCACCACGCCGGAAACCAGCAGCCAGAAGCTCAGGGAGTTCAGGAACGGGAAGGCAACGTCACGCGCGCCGATCTGCAGCGGCACTGCAAGGTTCATCAGGCCGGTGAAGAATGGCATCGCCATGAAGATGATCATGATCACACCGTGGGCGGTGAAGATCTGGTCATAGTGTTCAGGTGGCAGGTAGCCAGGCGAACCTTCGGTGGCCATGGCCAACTGGGTACGCATCATGATGGCGTCGGCAAAGCCGCGCAGCAGCATGACCATGGCGACGATGATGTACATCACGCCAATTTTCTTGTGGTCGACCGACGTCAGCCACTCGGTCCACAGGTAGGTCCACTTCTTGAAGTAGGTGATTGCAGCGAACAACGCCAGACCACCGAGCGCGATCATGGAGATGGTCACCATGACAATCGGCTCGTGGAACGGGATCGCTTCCCAACTTAATTTACCAAACATCGTTTACTCCTCTGCCCCGGCAGCTGAATGCGAGTTCATGTCCGTAGCGGCCACTTCTTTCTCTTCTTTCTCGTGGTGCACCTTAGGACCCGGTTTCATGCCTTCGTACTTGTCGACGATGGTCTGGAACAGGTTCGGCGTAACCGAGGAGTAGAGCTCGACTGGGTTGTTCTGGCTTGGCTTGGAAAGGGCTGCGTATTCAGCTTGTTCAAGCTGTTTAGGTGCCTTTTTTACTTCGCTTACCCAGGCGTCGAAATCTTCCTGAGTCGTGGCGATCGCTTTGAATTTCATGCCGGTGAAACCAGCGCCGCTGTAGTTGGCGGAGATACCGTCCATTTCAGCGTTCTCGTTGGCGATCAGGTGCAGCTTGGTCTGCATGCCCGCCATCGCGTAGATCTGGCCGCCCAGAGCAGGGATGAAGAACGAGTTCATCACGGCGTCGGAAGTGATCTTGAAGTTGACCGGGGTGTGCGCCGGGAACACGATCTTGTTGACCGTGGCGATGCCTTGTTCCGGATAGATGAACAGCCACTTCCAGTCCAGCGCGACCACTTCGATGGTCACCGGCTTGACGTCGGATTCCAGCGGCTTGTACGGGTCGAGGGCGTGGGTCGACTTGTAGGTGACGTAACCCAGGGCAATGATGATCAGAACTGGAACAGCCCACACCGCGATCTCGATCTTGGTGGAGTGGTTCCATTTCGGGGTGTAGGTAGCGTTGGTGTTGGAGGCGCGGTATTTCCAGGCGAACAGGAAGGTCATGACGATGACCGGAACCACGACCAACAGCATCAGCAGCGTTGCGGTGATGATCAGGTTTCGCTCATCCAGACCAACCTGGCCCTTGGGATTGAGCAAGGTCATGTTGCAGCCTGACAGCAGCAATGTGCCGATCAGCGGCAATAAGCCTAGTAGTCTGGGGTACCTGTTTTTACTCATCTCACGACCTCTAAAGCAGCTTGCGCAATGCAGTTGGGTTTTGATCGCCAACACTTCACCCTGCCAAGGGTTGGCATTTTTCTTGGATTGAATAAGGGCATGCCCGTCGTGCGTCAGACGCGTTTCGACAAATCCTGGGCCTGCGGTGAGTTCTTATTCGAATTCGTGGTCAAAGGCCTTTTTACAGACCAATTCCATTTGGTGCGGATAGTTGGAGACTCCGACACCTGGGCATCGCATGAAGCCACCAGACTTCTCGACACCCTGTTTCTGCTCACGCCTGGTTAAGATTTGAGCAGTGCCGGGAATTCAGTGCGGGCGATTGTAGATATGTAACGTTTTATAAACCATGTCTCATCCCGAAATAATTTTTATCCGAACCGGCAACAATCATTAACCGTTTTCGCAAAAGTGGCGCATCTTATCGAAATTAATTCTCAACAAAAACACCAAAATTAGTAGGTCTTCCGCCCACAGTTCAGACAGTATCGGGTCCCTCTTCACTGCCCTTTACCTTGCCTGAGCCCCGATATGACGGGGGCTCTGGCTATTCGCCAAGCCGTGTTAAAACTGCCTGATTGCGCTCGGAACGGAAAAAACCGGAAGCCTGCAAATCAGCCCAATTTCGTTACGTTTCCATGCACCAATCCGGCCTCCTCGAAGGCCCTGCGACACCGGCTCTGTGACAACATGTCGCACATGTGTCGCACCCTTGGCTGTCACACATCACGGTCTTTTTATCTGGCCTCTGAAATGGCTCGGCAAGACAAAAAAAGCCCCGGTCCTCTCTGCGAGGAACGGGGCTTTTTTGTCCGACAATGCGTGGCGGCAGATGACCTCAGCGCAGCGCTTTGCGGTTACGCGACGTCAGCAATGGCACCAGCACCACGATCAGCACGAAGGCGACCAGCGCCCACTGCGCCAGCGACAGACCGAGGATCGGCGGGTATGGCGTGGAGCAGAAACCATCGACCTGGAAGCCCAACGGGAAGATCTTCGCCAGCGGCAACCCATCGACAATCGGTTGCAGCACATCGATGCCGCAGCTGACCGCCGGATAGAACTGCGTAAAGACGTGATGCCCGGCAACGCCTGCGCCTGCCAGCGCGCAGATCACCACCAGGGTTTCGAACGCCGTGATGCTGCGGCGGGTGTGCATGGCCGCGCCGATGAAGGCGAAGATCGCGATCAGCAGCAACGCATAACGTTGCAGGATGCACAGCGGGCAAGGCGCCTCGCCCAGAACAATTTGCATGTACAACGCGCCGCCGATCAGCGCCAGGCAAATGATGCCCAACAACACCAGGTAGCGCCGTTCACGCCCCAACCGCATGGATTCATCGCTCATCGCGTTTCCCTTCAAGATTTCCAGTGCCCGCCAGTCTACACGCTGGCCCGGACCTTTGAGAGTCTGGAGCGTGTCCGGGGGGATTCGGGGGAATAGACGACAAGGCGGTTAAGCAGGGATTAACTTTCTGGCTTTTTTCAGTTCAGGACCGAGGTGAAGCTATCGCGGGCAAGCCACGCTCCCACAGGGATTTGTGTCGATCCAGATTGATGTGAACGACACAAAACCTGTGGGAGCATGGCTTGCCCGCGATGAAGGCGACGCGGTGAGGCAGACTCACCGCGCCAGAGCCTTACTCCAGTGCCGCTGCCGGCCCGAAGAACTCGTAACGACTTTGCTTCTCCGGCACGCCCAGTGCCTTGAGGTGGCGTTTCACTGCAGCCATGAAGCCTTTTGGCCCCAGGAAGTAAGCGTCCAGGTCACGCTGCTCCGGCAGCCATGCATTCAACTGCTGCTGGCTCAACAAACCAACCTTGTGTGCCGCCGGGCTCACACCGTCATCTTCGGAGTAGCAGTAGAACCGCTTGAGTTGCGGGTGACGCTCGGCCAAGCCGTCGATCCAGTCACGGAAGGCATGCACGCTGCCATTGCGCGCGCAGTGGATGAAATGTACCGGCCGCTGGGTCTCCAGCGCCGCTTCGAGCATCGCCAGGGTCGGGGTAATGCCAACGCCGCCACTGATCAGCACCAGCGGTTTGTCGCTGGCGCTCAGGACGAACTCGCCCGATGGCGGGAACAACTGGATGCTGGCGCCGACATGCAATTGGTCGTGCAGGAAGTTGGAAGCGCGGCCACCGTCCTCGCGTTTTACGCTGATGCGGTACTGGCCCTTGTTCGCCAGCGCCGACAGCGAGTAGTTACGACGGATCTCTTCACCGTCGAGGATCAGTTTCATGCCGATGTACTGGCCGGGTTCCGCCACCAGGATCGGGCCTTTGTCCGCCGGTTCGAAGTAGAACGAGGTGATCTCTGCGCTCTCCTCGACCTTACCGGCCACGATGAATTCCCGCGCCCCGCGCCAGCCGCCGTGGGCCTGCTCCTTCTGGTCGTAGATGCTGGATTCGGCACCGATCAGAATGTCCGCCAGCTGGCCATAGGCCGCGCCCCAGGCCGCGATCACTTCAGGGGTGGCGATCTCTTCGCCCAGCACTTCGGCAATGGCCCGCAGCAGGCAGTTACCGACAATCGGATAGTGTTCCGGCAGGATCTGCAGGGCCACGTGCTTGTTGATGATCTTGGCCACCAGGTCGCCCAACTGGTCGAGTTGGTCGATATGGCGCGCATACATCAATACGCCGTTGGCCAGGGCACGCGGCTGATCACCGCTGGCCTGGTGGGCCTGGTTGAACAGCGGGCGGACTTCCGGGTATTCGGAGAGCATCATGCGGTAGAAGTGCGTGATCAGCGCTTCGCCACCGCTTTCGAGCAACGGTACGGTGGATTTGACGATGGCACGGTCTTGAACGCTCAGCATAAGGTGACTCCTGGTTCTCGGGTTGCTAACGGATTACCTATGCTTATCAGCTTCCATGCCAACTATTTAATCGTTATAAATCAATAAGATAAGAACTTAATAGTCATTAAGACACCACCTGATTTATAGTCATGTCGACTACACGGAGTCACTATGACTGCAAAACCCCTGCTCACTGCCCTGCTGCCCCTGGTCTCCGACCTGTCCCGCGAACTGCCCGAGGGCGAGCGTTATCGCCGCCTGCTGGAAGCCATGCGCGCCCTGCTGCCCTGCGACGCCGCCGCCCTGCTGCGCCTTGACGGTGAATGGCTGGTGCCGCTGGCTGTCGACGGCTTGAGCACCGACACTCTCGGTCGGCGCTTCAAGGTCAGCGAGCACCCGCGTTTCGAAGCGCTGCTCAGCGGCCCTGGCCCGACCCGTTTCGCTGCCGACAGCGACTTGCCTGACCCCTATGACGGTCTGGTCGATGGCCTGGATGATCATCTGGAAGTCCACGACTGCATGGGCTGCCCATTGTTCATCGACGAGCGGCCATGGGGTCTGCTGACCCTCGACGCCCTCGATCCGGAGCGCTTCGAGCCCATCGAACTGGATGCCCTGCAAGCCTTCGCCAGCCTCGCGGCCGCCACGGTCAACGCCGCCGAACGCATCGAGCGGTTGAACAACCGGGTCGAAGATGAACATCAGCGCGCCGAGGTCTACCGCCAGGCCAGTGGCCAGCAGAATCGCGAGATGATTGGCCAGAGCAAGGCCCACAAACGCCTGGTTGAAGAAATCAGCCTGGTGGGCGGCAGCGACCTGACCGTGCTGATCACTGGCGAAACCGGGGTCGGCAAGGAGTTGGTGGCCCAGGCCATCCACGCCGCCTCGCCCCGCGCCGACAAACCGATCATCAGCCTCAACTGCGCCGCGCTGCCCGACACACTGGTGGAAAGCGAGTTGTTCGGCCATGTCCGCGGCGCCTTTACCGGGGCGATGAACGACCGCCGTGGCAAGTTCGAACTGGCCAATGGCGGCACGCTGTTTCTCGATGAAGTCGGTGAGTTGTCGCTGACCGTGCAAGCCAAGTTGCTGCGGGTATTGCAGAGCGGTCAGCTGCAGCGACTGGGTTCGGACAAGGAGCATCAGGTGGACGTGCGCCTGATCGCGGCGACCAACCGCGACCTCGCCGAAGAAGTGCGCAGCGGCCGTTATCGCGCCGACTTCTACCATCGCCTCAGCGTTTATCCGCTGCTGGTGCCGGCCCTGCGCGATCGCGGGCGCGATGTGCTGCTGCTCAGCGGTTACTTCCTGGAGCAGAACCGCTCGCGCATGGGCCTCAACAGCCTGCGCCTGAACAGCGACGCCCAGGTCGCGCTATTGGCCTACGACTGGCCCGGCAACGTGCGCGAGCTTGAACATCTGATCGGCCGCAGCGCCTTGAAAGCCCTGGGCAATTGCAAGGATCGGCCGAAGATTCTCAGCCTGAGCGCCGCCGACCTGGACTTGCCCAATGCCAGCATTGAAGCCGCTACCGAGCAGCCCGCAGCCACCGTCACGCCGGTGGTGACCGGCGATTTGCGCGAGGCGACCGAAAACTATCAGCGCCAGTTGATCGGTGCGTGTCTGGAACGGCACAACAACAATTGGGCAAGCGCGGCCCGTGAGCTAGGCCTGGACCGGGCGAATCTTGGGCGGATGGCCAAGAGACTGGGTATGAAGTGAGGCCCCTTCGCGAGCAAGCCCGCTCCCACATTTGGAATGCGATCAACTGTGCGGGCAGGCTTGCTCGCGAAGACGAACTACCATTCACCCGAATAGCTAAAGCCTGCCCCGTACGAGTCGATAACCCGGCATCGATAGCTTTTGGCGATTGCTTACTCGCCCATCACCTTTTTCCACAGAAGGTTTTTATGTCCTCCACCAAAGCCCGCGCAGACTCACTTTCGCTTCTGCTGTTTACCTTGCGCAGCGGCAAGCTGATGGCGATCAACCTGCTCAAGGTCAGTGAAATCATTCCCTGCCCGCCGCTGACCAGGCTTCCGGAGTCGCATCCCCACGTCAAAGGCATCGCCACCCTGCGCGGTTCGTCGCTGTCGGTGATCGACCTCAGCCGCGCCATCGGCGAGCGGCCGCTGGAAGACCCGAACGGCGGCTGCCTGATTGTCACTGACGTCAGCCGCTCCAAGCAGGGTCTGCACGTGCAGGCAGTGAGCAAGATCGTCCATTGCCTGACCACCGACATCCGCCCGCCGCCCTTCGGCTCCGGTGGTTTGCGCGCCTACATCACCGGCGTGACATCGGTCGATGGCACCCTGGTACAAGTGCTGGACATCGAAAAAGTCATCCACGGCATTGCGCCTGCCCAAATCGAAATGGCGCCGACCGAGCTGAGCATGGAAGACGCCGAATTGCTCGGCAACGCGCGCATCCTGGTGGTCGACGACAGTCAGGTCGCCTTGCAGCAATCGGTACACACCCTGCGTAACCTGGGCCTGCAATGCCATACGGCCCGCAGCGCCAAGGAAGCCATCGACTGCCTGCTGGACCTGCAAGGTACCGCGCAGCAGATCAACCTGATTGTCTCGGACATCGAAATGTCCGAGATGGACGGCTACGCCTTCACCCGCACCCTGCGGGAAACCCCGGATTTCGCGCATCTTTATGTACTGCTGCACACGTCACTGGACAGTGCGATGAATGCAGAGAAAGCACGACTGGCCGGGGCGAACGCGGTGCTGACCAAATTTTCTTCGCCGGAACTGACCCAGTGCCTGATCACTGCGGCCAAGGCGGTTGCCGAACAGGGTTATTGAGTGTTGACGGAAGAATTCTGCTGGCTGATGCGGCGCGACCTCTCTGTCGTCGTGCCGCCCCCCGATTGGCCAGCCGGCCTGCAACTGAGCGAATACCGCCCCGAGTTGGGCGCCGCCGTGCACCGGTTGATGGAGTTCGGTTATCTCGACGGCGGCGGGCGCGTAGCCGCGCTGGACATGTGGCAACGGCAGTTCGAAACCGATCCGGAATATGACCCGACCCTGTGCTTCATTGCCTGGGATGCCGAAGGTGTGGTCGGTGTGTGTCAGTGCTGGACCAGTGCCTATATCAAGAATCTGGTGGTGCACCCGCGGTTTCAGGGCCGGGGGTTGGGGCGCGCACTGTTGTTGCAGGCGTTCAAGGTGTTCCAGCAGCGGCGCGAAGGATTTGTGGATTTGAAGGTGCGCGAAGACAACCATAGGGCGCGGCGGCTATATGAAAGCGTCGGGATGCATGCCGTTCGCCGAGAGCCGGTTCCGGTCTGATACGCCGCCTTCGCGAGCAAGCCCGCTCCCACAGGTTCAATGCAGTCCTTTGTGGGAGCGGGCTTGCTCGCGAAGAGGCCGGCACATCCACTCCAAAACCGTCAGGCATACTCCACCCTTGGCCATTGCACATCCAAGGACGCCAGAACCATGAAAGCAGCAACCCTGACTTTTCTCTGCATCACCGCCCTCGCCCCCCAGGCCCACGCCTCAAGCCCTGATGCCTGGGCCACCTACGACAAAGCCGTACTCGTCAGTTGCACCAAGGCCAGCGGTCTGAAGGACGCCAAACCCGTGGGCAACGCCGCGCAGTTCGATGACCGGGTCGGCTACACCGCACTCCTGCTCCAGGGCCAGTACCCGCAAAAGCACATGAAAGGCGCACAAGGCACCGAGCTGTGCCTCTACAACAAAAAGGGCAAGACCGCGTACGTCACCGAATGGGACTCCATCCGCCCGACCGGCAAGGCGAACTGAGTGGCGCATGATCAGCTTCGATAGCGGCCTTTACAGCGGCATCATGAAAGAACGCAGATCCCTTGTGGGAGCGGGCTTGCTGGCGAAGACGGCAGATCAGGCACCGCGGAGCTGAAAGCTCAGCGCTTGCCCATCGACCGACGAGTCCCCGGCGGAGCCATGCCCGGCGTCTTGGTGTGGCCGTTCTTGGCGCCATTTTTGTACCACGGCTGGTTCGAGCCCTTGGCGGCCGCCAGCTCACCCGGCTTGAACGGGAATTTGAATGCCGGGATCCCGGCTTCGGTTGCGCTGTCGGCGCTGGAGTCGACGCTGTCTGGCAGCTCTGCCTGCACGTCGCTCAAAGCGTCGGCGACCGGCGGTTGTTTCGGGGATGTCATGAAAGCTCCGGGTGGTGCGCAAATTGTCGGGCCCAGTGAGCGAGCCGCGAAAGGCCGCAGTATAACTGGATGACGCCCGGCAAGCTGCTAGCTTGCAACGACCGCTGGGCGACTCGCACAAATCCCGCGAAGAATGTTAGCGTGCTCACCATTATCTCCGTCCGACGAGCCCGCCTCCCATGAAAAAGACTGTCCTGGCCTTCAGCCGCGTCACTGCGCAAATGGTCGAACGCCTGCAACAGGATTTCGACGTCATCGTGCCGAATCCGAAAAACGGCGACATCAGCGCCCAATTCAACGAAGCCCTGCCCCACGCCCACGGCCTGATCGGCGTCGGTCGCAAACTCGGCCGCGCCCAACTGGAAAACGCCGCCAGGCTGGAGGTGGTATCCAGCGTCTCGGTGGGCTACGACAACTATGACGTGGCGTATTTCAACGAACGCGGGATCATGCTGACCAACACGCCGGATGTGCTTACCGAAAGCACCGCCGACCTGGCATTTGCGCTGCTGATGAGCAGCGCGCGCCGCGTCGCCGAACTGGATGCCTGGACCAAGGCCGGACAATGGCAAGCCACCGTCGGTGCGCCGTTGTTCGGTTGTGATGTGCATGGCAAGACCCTGGGCATCGTCGGCATGGGTAACATCGGTGCCGCCATCGCCCGGCGCGGTCGATTGGGGTTCAACATGCCGGTCATCTACAGCGGCAACAGCCGCAAGACCGACCTGGAACAGGAGCTCGGCGCACAGTTTCGCAGCCTCGATCAACTGCTGGCCGAGGCCGACTTCGTCTGCCTGGTGGTGCCGCTCAGCGAGAAAACCAGACACTTGATCAGCCATCGCGAACTGGCGCTGATGAAGCCGAGCGCCATATTGGTGAACATCGCCCGTGGCCCGGTGGTGGATGAGCCGGCGCTGATCGAAGCCCTGCAAAACAACCGCATTCGTGGTGCCGGGCTGGACGTGTACGAAAAAGAACCGCTGGCCGAGTCACCACTGTTCCAGCTGAAAAACGCCGTGACCTTGCCGCACATTGGCTCGGCCACCCACGAGACCCGCGATGCGATGGCCAATCGTGCCCTGGCCAACTTGCGCAGTGCCTTGCTGGGCGAGCGGCCACAAGACCTGGTCAATCCGCAAGTGTGGAAAGGTTGATAGAACCCGGGTACGTCTTGGCAGATGTACCCGCCCATTAAAAAACCTGAATAACCTTTCCAGTCACTCCCGTACTTCATCAAATAAACAATCGAAACAACCTGCAACGCAAGGCTTTCAACAACTTGCGGTCACCGACTATAGACTCCGATCAAGACAAACGCACTAGCCATGCTCTCGGAGAACGATCACATGTACAAAAACACGACCGCAGACATAATAAGACGAAGCAAACTAACCATTGTATTGCTGGCGACGCTTTTCGGGATCATGACCCTCATCAACAACTTCACCGACTATACGGCATACGCCGAATACATCGGCAGAATCATCAGCATGAGCGCGACCGAAGGCAATGAATCCAGGCGCTACCGGGCGATCAGCTCAGGTCTTTTTCATCATCGCTTCTACTGGGCGATAATAACACTGGAGACCATATTCACATTGAGCTGTCTGATCGGGACTTATCAGCTCTATCGAAAACTCGATGCACCGCACAATGAGTTTCACGAAGCGAAGAAATTCGCCATCATTGGTTTAACCACCGCAATCTTTGTTTACCAGATGTTATACGTAACGATACTCAACGAATGGTTCGACCTGGAGTATTCCGCTCAACGCAGTGCTTTTGACTGGGCACGAAACAATATTGAATATATGTTTCTCGGCCTGATCTACCTGGTAGCGGTAAAGGATAGTTGAACGGCATGCGATTCATGCCAGTTTGCCTGACACCGGGCTGGCGCTCGCCCTGGCCTTGCGAAACACCAGCACGTTACCCAGCATCACCATCACCAGCCCCACCAAAGCCGGTGCCGTCCATTGGTAGCCCTCGGCAAACGCCGAGACATTCAGCGCCACCACCGGAAACAGCACAGTGCAATAGGCCGCGCGCTCAGGCCCCATGCGACCGACCAGCGTCAGATAGGCGGTAAAACCGATCACCGAACCCGGAATCACCAGGTACAACAGTGACCCGATGTAACGCACGCTCATTTCCATGTCGAATGGAATGCCTTTGACCAGGCACCACACCGACAACATGGCCGCCCCGTAGGCCATGCCCCAGGCATTGGTGGTCAGTGGCTTGAGACCGGCCTTCTGTTGCAGGCTCGAGAGCATGTTGCCCGCCGAGAAACACAAGGTGCCGCACAGGGCCAGGCCAAGGCCGAGCAGAGTTTCCGGGCTGGCGGTATGCCCAGCCAGTTCCGGCCAGAACAGCAGTCCCAGCCCAAGCAGGCCCAGCGCACCGCCCATCAGCACGTTGCGGGCGATTTTCTGACCGAAGAACACCCGCGCGTTAAGCGCATTCCACAGAGTGGCAGTGGAAAACACCACGGCCACCAGACCACTGGGGATCCACTGGCTTGCGGTGAGGAAACACATGAAGTTGACGCAGAACAGGCACAGGCCCTGAGCCAGGCAGATCAGGTGCCCGCGACGGTTCATCACTTGCAGGCGTCGGCTGAGCAGCAGGATCACGAACAGCACCAGCGCAGCGAGGCCGAAGCGATAGACGATCGACACGGGAATGGCCACCACGCCCAGCTGCCACTTCAAGGCAATCCAGGTGGTGCCCCAGATCAGCACGGTCAGCAGGTACAAAGAAAGGTTCATGACAAAGGCTCCTCGACAGGAGCCCAGTGTCCGGCGCCACGCCTGGGCGCACTTGCATAAACTTGCGCTTTTGTCTGGCGACAGGCTGGCAGGCGCACGCCTACGGGGTAGGATGCAAGGCGTTGGATGCAGGTGTTAGAGAGCAACGATCATGGCTGCACTGGATACCCTACAAGTCTTTCAAGCCCTCAACCGTTCGCCGAATGCTCGCCTCGAGCACAGCGCCGAGCTCGGTGACGGCTTGTCTGCGGCCTTGTGGAGCAATCACCACGACGCCCAGGAATATGAAGCGCCCAGCCACCACACGCTGTCCTGCTATCTCGCTGGCGGCACCGGCACCTTTCGCCGCGACCAGCCCGGCAACAAGGGGGGGCCGGACAAACTGTGCATCCTGCCGGCCGATCACCAGTCAGGCTGGGTGATCAACGGCGATATTCGCCTGGCCCACCTGTATTTCAGCCCCGAACAGTTTGCCCTCGGCTGCGTCACCCTGCTCGATCGCGAACCACGGGAAATGCAGCTGCGCGAGCAGACCTTTCTCGATGATCCACAGCAGGCGCTGCGCTTTCGGCGGTTGATCGCCTTGAACTGGGACGAGCCGGGCGAGCGTCTGCTCACCAGCAGCCTGGCTCACGAACTGCTCAGCCATGCCCTGCTCAGCCAGGTGAATATGCGTCAGGGCCTGCGCCTTAAGGGTGGGTTGGCCGCGCATCAACGTCGGCATCTGGTGGAGTTCATCGACAGCCATCTGGACGAGGCCATCAGCCTCGGTCAGTTGGCGGCGTTGTGCGCGCTGTCGGAATACCACTTCGCGCGGATGTTTCGCGAGAGCTTCGGCTTGCCGCCCCACCAGTACGTGCTGGCACGGCGCCTTGACCGGGCGCGAGCGTTGCTGCGCATGACCTCGCAGCCGCTGGGGGAGATTGCCCTGGCTTGCGGCTTTTCCAGTGCCAGCCACTTCACAAACCGCTTTCGCCGGGCCCTGGGAGGAACGCCCGGCGAGTATCGACAGGCATTTTTGCGCTAGCCCCGTTTTTTTATCGCCTGTACTGCCGCCTTCGTCGGATCGCCGCCCGGACCAAGCCCGCTCCCACAGGTTTGGTGGTGCTCACCTGTTTTGTGGCTACCCTGCTCCCCTGTGGGAGCGGGCTTGCTCGCGAAGAACGATGACGCGGTCTGTCGTCAGAACTCCAAAGTGCTCGACAACGTCACCTGCCGCGAATCACCCATCGACACAAAGAACCGGCTCGCCGCCGAGGTGTAATAGGTGCGGTCGAACAGGTTCTTCACGTTGAGCTGGAACTTGACCTTCTGCCCTTCGACCCTGGTGTCGTAGGTGGCGAACGCATCGGCCACGGTGTAGCTCGGCAATTCGAAATCATTCACGGCGTTACCTTGCCTTTCACCTACGTAACGCGCCCCGGCACCGACCCGCAACTGATCGCCGCCAACAATGGTGCCAAAGTCATAGACCGCCGACAGCGAGCCGCTGTTCTTCGCCACGTTTTGCAGTTGATTGCCTTTGTAAACCGGGTCTTCGGTGACTTCGGCATCGGTGTAGGCGTAGCTGCCGATCATGCTCCAGCGATCGGTGAGCTGACCGCTCAAGTCCACTTCCAGGCCACGGGAACGCACTTCGCCGGCGGCGCTGTAAATCGTGGTCGGGCCTTCGGCGTTGGCCACCAGCACGTTGCGTTTCTTGATGTCGAACAACGCAATGTTGCCGGTGACGCGCCCCGGCAGATCAAGCTTGGCACCCAGCTCCCAGGACTTGGCTTCTTCCGGCGCGATGCTGCCGTCCAGCACGGTACTGCTGCCGCTCAACGGCGCGATGGTCGAGTTGGGTTTGAACGACTCGGTGTAGCTGCCGTAGAACGACAAGGCATCGGTGTACTTGTACACCAGGCCAGCACGCGGCACCCATTTCTGCCCGTTACTGTCGGTGTTGGCGTGGAACGGCACGCCTTTGCCAGCAAATTGGTCGTACGCCTGGAAGCGCGCGCCGGCCACCAGAATCCATTGCTCGTTGAGGTGGAAGGAATCCTGCAGGAACACCGAATCGCTGCGCAGCTCATCGGTCTGCGCGCTATCAGCCGCGCTGACGGTGGAACCCGGCACTTCCTGGCCATACACCGGGTTCACGTAGCTGAACGTGGTGCGACTTTTCTGGCGGATCAAATCTTCGCGAAAAATCTTGCGGTACTCGTCATCGACGCCGAACAGCAGGTCGTGCTGCATGCCGAGCACATTCACGTTGCCTTCCAGGCTCGCGGTGGTGAAACGGTCGGTGCTGATCGCGTTTTGAGTACCGTCCATGCTGCGGGTCAGGGTGCCCTTTTTGGTGTCGATGGCGGTCACGCGCACTTGGCTGGCGTCGTAGGTTTCGCGGTTCCAGCTGTAGCCGAAATGGGCTTTCCAGTTGTCGTTGAGTTCGTGATCGGCCTCGAAGTGATAGAGGTCCGAACGCCCTTCCATGTTGTTGAACGGCTCGTCGAGACGCTCGTTGCGCGAGATGTCCAGCGGATGGTTGGTCCGTGGATCGATCAGCGTGCCACGGTCGAAGGGTGTGAGGAATTCGCGGTGCTCATAGGCGAACAACAGCTTAGTGCTTTCGCCGGACCACGCCAGCGATGGCGCGATCAAGCTCTCGCGATGCACGCCGAAGTTACGCCAGTAATCTTCGTCTTCGTGATCCAGCACCATGCGGTAGGCCAGTCCGGAATCGCCGAGGGCACCGGTACTGTCCAGGCTACCGCCGCTGCCGTTCTTGCCGTCGCCATAGCTCGAGCCGCGCAAGGTCAAGGCGTTGTACTGCTCAAGCTCGGGCTTCTTGCTGACCATATTGACCACGCCGCCCGGATCCTGGATGCCATAGAGCAACGAGGCTGGCCCTTTTAGCACTTCGACCCGGTCTACACTGGCGTTGAGGCCACGCCCCTGCACGATCGGCATTCCGTCACGCATGATCGAACCATTACGGTTGTCGCCAAAACCGCGGACCATCACCGAATCCTGGGTACTGCCCAGGGTGTTGGCCTGGGTGATGCCGCTGACGTTGGCCAGGGCGTCATCGAGATTGCGCGGAGCCTGGTCGCGGATGACCTGGGCCGGGACGACATTGATGGTCTGCGGGATCTCCTGAACGGGAGCCGAGGAACGCATCACTGAAGTGGTGGGAGGCGGCTGGTAACTCATGGACTCATCCATCACCGAGGTGATGGTGGTCGCGCCCAGGTTCAACGCACCCTCAGTCGGCCGTGGTTCCAGTGCAATGGTGTGGCCGTCGGTGCGACGGAACGTCAGGCCCGAGCCGGTGAGCAGACGTTGCAGGGCCTGTTCGGCGCTCATCTGGCCATTGATTGCCGGCGCATTGAGTCCGTAAGGCGCTTCATCGGTGTAGACGACGCTGATGCCGGTCACCCGGCTGAAATCACTCAGGGCCTGGGGCAGCGGTTTGGCGGCCAGAGAAAAACTGAACTGTGCACGCGGCTGACGGTTGCCCGTCTCTGCAGCCAGCGCCACGCTCAGCGGCAACAACGCCAATGCCGAAAAGCTCAGCGCAGAGACACCCAACCATTGTTTGACCGAACCCGATTTTGCCCTGGACTTCATGACTCATGACCTGTGTAGAACCGCAAAGGATGCGAATGACTCGCAGTTTCAGTCACTACACGGATGGCAATCGGATTTACCTCAGCAAAAATTTGAAAATATTTTTATTCGGGGGTGATGTGGTGTTTGAACTGGCCCCTTCGCGGGCAAGCCCGCTCCCACATTTGCAATGCATTTCCCTGTGGGAGCGGGCTTGCTCGCGAAGGGGCCGGCAGCTTCAACGCAAAATAATCAGATGCCCCAACACCTGATGCTGCTCAAACCCCATCACCCCTTGCAACGAACTCAATACGGCCTGCGGATTCCTGCTCGGGAA
The DNA here is from genome assembly GCF_047324915.1 of Pseudomonas sp. Pseusp16. Classification (NCBI taxonomy): domain Bacteria; kingdom Pseudomonadati; phylum Pseudomonadota; class Gammaproteobacteria; order Pseudomonadales; family Pseudomonadaceae; genus Pseudomonas; species Pseudomonas sp. Pseusp16. The sequence goes on from NZ_CP168522.1 coordinate 4,139,950, forward strand.
GCTGCCACTGACCCGGCGTGCCGCCAGTTCATCATTGAGCATCACGATCCGCCCCGGGTAATAGCGCCCCAAATCCCGCACCACATCGGCCAACGTCGCCTTGTAGTAATTGAGCCAGCCCTGACGCCATGCCAATTGCGCTTCGCTATCCACCGCGTGGAGTTTCTCCGCCGAGCCTTCGCCGTAGGCGACTTGCTGGCCGGCGGTGAGGATTTGCTGTTCGGCGTTTTTGTCCGCGGTCACGCCGACTCGCCCGGACAGCACCGTGACCTGTGCTCCGCGGGGCTGCAAACGGACTTCGAACTGCGTGCCCAGGACCCGCGCCTGACCTTTTTCCGCATCGACCACAAACGGTTGCCCCGTATGCGTCACGCTGAAAAAACCGGCGCCGCGACGCAATTGCACATGCCGCTCGCCATGACTGAAATCCACGGCGATGGCACTGTCGGCATCCAGTGTCACCTGAGACTGATCGGCCAGGGTGACGGTGCGGATTTCCCCCGGTGCCGAGACGAAGTCCGCGCCCAGGTCATCGATCCAGCGCGATGGCTGCCAGCCTGTGCCGAGACTGATCATCAACAGCAGACACGCGGCCATCGCCAGCGCACCGGACCAGCGTCCGAGCGTGCTGCGCCGCGACTTGTCCATGGCGTTCAGATACCCCTGCAAGGCCAGGGCGTCCTCATCGGCGAGCGTGCGCGCCGGTCCTTCGCTCAGCTCCCACATGACCTGCGCCTGAGAATAAGCCTCGGCATGGGCGGGGTCGGCCTGCAACCAATGACTGAAAGCAGTCTGGTCAGCGCTGCTGGGCCGGTCATGCAACAGACTCAGCCAGGCCAGCGCTTGCTGCTCCTGAGCGGGCGTCGGGGTGACGCGTTCGAAGTTGTTCACGGTGCTTTCCCTGGCGTACGCGTTTCGGGTTCCCGAAGGCTCGCCTTGCAGGCTTCGAGGGCGCGCATCATATGTTTTTCCACGGCACTTTGGGACAAGCCCATGGCCTTGGCGATCTCGGCGTATTTGCGGCCGTGAATGCGATTGAGCAAAAAGATCTGCCGCGTACGCTCCGGTAACGCACGCAACGCCGCTTCAACGTGGCGCAAATCGTTGCCCGCCTCCAGTGCCGCTTGCGGTCCGCTGTCATGGCTGTCCGGGGGTTCCACCATCAAGCCTTCGCTGGCCCGGACCCGCGTGCCTTCACTGCGCAAATGGTCGATGGCGATGTTACCGGCGCAGCGCAACAAGTAGGTGCTAAGTTCCTCGACTTGCACCAGCGGCCGTCGCCAGAATCGCAGGAACAAGTCCTGTACCAGGTCAGCCGCCGTCGCCCGGCAACCGACACGCCGACTCACCAGCGCTTCCATCTGCGAACGCTGGGAGAGAAACACCTGGAGAAAGTGCGCACGGTCACCGCGCTGTTGGTCGCGCTCGATATCGTGGGGTTCGGGAGGGAGAGTGATCATTGATTCAATACCGCGCAAACACGGCAATCGGACTGGCCAGCAGACACAGCCCGGCCAGGGACAAGGCCAGGTGCGGACGGTATGGCATCAGTAAAACCAGCAGCAATGCACTGAGCATCAGCATGCCGAACCACTGCACCAGGCCCGATCCCCAGCCTGCCGCCACCACTGCCGCCCACAACGACCAACTCAACAAAAGCCAGCCAAGCAGTTTCAGGCCGAAACGCCGACGCGGTGTCGGTTTATGCCCAAGCAGCTCGGCGTGATGCCGGTCCATCGATAAACACAGCGCGGTAAACCCGGCATAACAGAGCAACGCGGCGAGCAACATTCAGTTCGCCTCCTGTTCGAGCACCATCGATCGCGGGCGTTTTGTGCTGACGGCTTGAGTCCTTCCCGAGCGACGTATTTTCCAGGCCGACCAGGCGAAAAACAGGCCGCTGGCCAGGCATGCCAGATCGAACCCGGCCATGGCCCCATCGCTCTGCGCCAGCGACATACCCAGGTGATACGGCGTGGTCAGGGCGTTCAACAGCGGCACCGCGCCAAACAGCAACGCCGCCAGCGCCAGTTGCTCGACCCAGGCCGCACGCCCTCGGCGAAGCATGGCGTGCAGCAGGCTCAAGCCCCAGACGATGAAGAAACCGTTGACCTCCCAATCCGAGCGTCCGGCCATGGCCACCGGCAACAATCGATTGGCCCAGAAGTACGTCGCCACCGCGAGCATCAGCCCCGACATGCTGGCGATGTTCAGCACGTCCACCAGCCTAAGCTCCAAAGGCATCCCAGCGCTTTGGGCATGTTTGAGTTGACGTTTGCCGACCCAGATCACCATCCCGGTACCGATCATGGCCGTGCCGGCCAGGCCACACAGGAAGTACAGCCAGCGCAGCACCGGGCTGGCGAAATGGCCCATGTGCAGGCCGAAAAAACTGCCGGCAATTGCCACAGGCAGCGAGCGCTCCGGCGTCGCGTCCAATTGCCGGCCCGTTACGCCATCGAAGGTCACGGTGCGGCCGAAATCGTGAACCACACGGTCCGCCCCGTCGAACGCCATCACCACCGAAGCATTGGCATCGCCGGGGTGGTTCACCGTCACTTCTGCAACCCTGCCCCCCGTTCCGAGCCGGTTAGCCTGTTCCAGTAACGGCGCCAGGGACAGCAATTGACCTGGATTGCCCACGGCTGGCCGGACTTCGTCTTCAGGCAGCGCCTCTTGGTAAAAGGTTTGGGCGTTGTCCTTGTAAACGGCCAGGATGCCCGCTGGCATCACCATCATCATGAACATCACCAGGCTGCTGTAGGTGATCATCAGGTGAAACGGCAACACCAGCACGCCCACCGCGTAGTGCCCGTCGAGCCAGGAACGCCGGCCCTTGCGCGGACGAAACGTGAAGAAGTCCTTGAAGATTTTCTTGTGGGTGATGATGCCGCTGATCAGCGCCACGAACATCAACATGGCCGCGATGCTGGCCAGCCAGCGCCCCCACGGATAGGGCATTTGCAACTCGAAGTGGAAGCGATAGAAGAACTCCCCGCCCAGCGTCTCACGGGGATGCACTTCGGTGCCGGTCAGCGGATCGAGCAGTTGTTCGCCGTGTTGGCCAGGCTTGCCCGCTGCCGCTTCCCAGTGCACTGACAAGCCCTGCCGCCGGGCGCCGGGCAACTCGATCAACCAATGTGAGGCGCCCGCTGCGTGTTGCTCAAGATAGTGTTGAGCCACGGTCAGACTGGTTTCGGCGGAGACGGAACGAACCGGGATTTCCGGTTGCATCCAGCGGCTGGTTTCACTTTTGAAATAGGCCAGCGTGCCGGTCAGGAAAATCGCGAACAGCAGCCAGCCGAGAATCAACCCGGCCCAGGTGTGCAACCAGGCCATCGCCTGGCGAAAGCCCTCTTTCATGGACGGCCCATCCCGTGCGCCAGACCAGCCAGCGCTGCCAGCATCAGGCCTGGCACCATCAGACCGAACCAGGCTCGCCACGCACTGGCGCAGGCAAAGCACCAGATCACGGCCAGCAAGTACACCAGGAACGAAGTCATCATCCCGATCACCACCGCTTCGGCGCGAGCGCCAGGCAGCCAAAGACTGAGGCTGACACTGACCAGCGCCGCGACGAGGTAACCGCCAAATACGGCAGCAAGCACTCGTGAAGCGACCGCCAATCGATAGGAAACGGGAAGTGTGCGGGGTTTGGCGTTCATGGTTCGACCTGAAAACCGGGTGAGGCTACGACAGCGTCAGGGCCGGCAAGCCCGCAATATTAATGATAAATATTCTCATACGCAAAGAAGCTCGAATGAAGCCCTCTATTACGCCCGTCACAACTGGCTCAGCGATTGGTTGCGACGCAAACTCGGCTGTCCCGACGGCACATGCCAATCGCTATGGAATCCAAAAGCCACAGAAAACAAAACGGGCCTGCAATGCAGGCCCGTTTTCATTGGGAAGGCAAGTCAGGCTTCAGCCGTTTTGGGCAGCCTGCTCGTTTTCAAGAAACTCTTCTTCCAGCAGCTTGTCGGCGTGAGGCCTGCGCTCGAATGGCACCACGGCGGCGCGTGGTTTGCCGCGCAATTTGCCGAACAAGTGTTCAAGCGCGTGCTCGAGTTTTTCGGCTGCGCCGTCGATCGCCAGTTCCAGGTTGGCGGCTTTATGGGTGACAGAAATCGGTTGGTGGCCTTTTGGCCGCGCTTCCAGTTGGCAGCGTAAATCGTGGGGACCCGGCTTGTCGCCGTTCTCGTCCCGCAAGTGAACCTCGACCCGTGTCAGGTCCTCTTCGTAGCGTTCGAGCGTGCTCTCAATGGTTGTACGTACCCACTCCTCCAGTCGTTTACTGCTTTGAATATGGTTATCGCTATTGACTTGGATTTGCATAGTTCATCCCTTATTTCAGCTAGCTCGCGAGAGGCCGGTCAGCTAAGCCCTTGGGCGTCATCACCGTGACCTCTTGGTTACACAATCGGTCTGTACGCTGAACAATTCAACCCCTGTAAAAAGATAAATATTCATACGCAAAAAAAGCCGGACAACGAGCAAAAGCGCTGTTAATGTCGGGAGTTGGGTCGCCCTGCCTGGCAACCCGAATTCCTTACATCTGCCGCTCACCCAGCGGGTGCAGGCTGCGGAAAATCCCCGCTTCTTCCACCAGCCAGTCATGCACCGCACGCACGCCGGGATGGCTCAGCGCACCCGGTGCATAGAGCAGCATGTAGCGTTTGTGGTTTGGCACCGCCAGTCCGAAAGGCACGATCAACGCCCCGCGCTCCAGCTCATCGTTGAGCAGCGTTCGTCGGGCAATCGCCACCCCCATCCCGGCAATGGCCGCTTCGATCGTCAGGTGATTGCGATTGAAGGTATGCCCACGTCGCACATCCGCTCCCTCGAAGCCAATGGCGTTGAGGTAAAACTCCCATTCCGCGTACTCGTAGCTGCCGCGCCAGGCGGTGATGTCGTGCAGCAAGGGAAAGTGCATCAGGTCTGCCGGGCCGTGCAAAGGCGGACGGCCACGCAACAGGCCCGGCGCGCACACCGGAAAAATCTGTTCATCGAGCAAGGCTGTGGATAACAGGCCCGGGTAGCTGCCGTCGTTCAGGTCGATCGCCAGATCGAAGTCACCTTCATGCAACGGCACGCTGCTGTCCTCGGCCACCAGGCGCAATTGAATGTCCGGAAAACGCTGCTGCAAACGTGGCAGGCGCGGCGTCAGCCATTTGCTCAGGAATGACGGGATCGAACGCACCCGCAGAATCCCGCTGATCATGCCCGCATCCAGTCGCCGCAATTCCGCGTCGATGCTGCCGAAGGCCTCGTTGACGGTAATGGCCAGGCGCTGCCCCTCAGCGCTGAGCTCCACTCCGCGGGCGCGGCGGTGAAACAGGCGAAAGCCCAGGCGTTCTTCCAGCTGGCGGATCTGCTGGCTGACGGCTCCCGGGGTAATGTGCAGTTCCTCGGCGCAGCGGGTGAACGACAGGTGCCGAGCGGCACAGGCGAACACGTTCAGCCAGACATACGTCTGGGCGTGCAATTGACGGCTCATCGTTTAGTCCTGCTAAAGGATGTCTTAGGAAATTTCGTTGGTCACGTAGGACCTTGACGGGCAGTATCGCCGGAATTGCGCTTGTCCTACAAAAATGGCGGCGATTCCTCTTCCATTACTTGTGCAGGCTTTAGCATGGCTATCAGTGTTTTCGATCTCTTCAAAGTCGGCATCGGCCCGTCCAGCTCCCATACCGTTGGTCCGATGCGCGCTGCCGCGACCTTTGCTCAACAACTGCTCGAACAGGGTTTTCTGGCTGACGTGCGACGCGTGGAGATTCGCCTTTACGGTTCTCTGTCGGCGACCGGCGTCGGCCATGCAACGGACCGCGCCTGCGTCATGGGCCTGATGGGCGAATGGCCCGACCGCATCGATCCCGACACCATCGACAGCCGCATCCACACCCTGCGCGAGACCGGCAAACTGTGTCTGGCAGGCGTTGCAGAAATTGCCTTCGACTGGCAAACCGATCTCCTGCTGCTCAACGAAAGCCTGCCCTATCACCCCAATGCCATGTCTCTGACAGCCTTCGGCGAAACCGGTGAGCTGTTCGAGCAAACCTATTACTCGGTGGGCGGCGGCTTCATCATCGAAGCGGCTGAAGCCGAATCCGGGATCGCACCGGCCGGCGATGTGCTGCTGCCTTACGACTTTTCCAGTGCCGCCGAACTGCTCAAGTTGTGCAACGAGCACGGGCTGCGGGTGAGTGAACTGATGATGGCCAATGAACGGGCTTGGCGCGGTGACGCCGAGATCCGCCAAGGCCTGTTGCACATCTGGTCGGTGATGCGCGAATGCGTCGAGCAAGGCTTGCGCCATGAAGGCATCCTGCCCGGCGGTCTGAATGTTCCACGTCGAGCGGCGAAACTGCATCGCAGCCTGCAGGAAATCGGCAAGCCGAATGTCATTACGTCCACCTTGTCAGCAATGGAATGGGTCAACCTGTACGCCCTCGCCGTGAACGAAGAAAACGCGGCCGGCGGACGCATGGTCACGGCGCCGACCAACGGCGCGGCAGGAATTATTCCGGCGGTGCTGCACTACTACATGAAGTTCAATGCCGATGCGTCCGACGACGACGTGGTCGCGTTCTTCCTCGGCGCAGCGGCCGTCGGCATCCTGTGCAAGAAAAACGCTTCGATCTCCGGGGCCGAAGTCGGCTGCCAGGGCGAAGTCGGTTCCGCCTGCGCCATGGCCGCCGCAGGCCTGGCAGAGGTGCTTGGTGCCACCCCGGAGCAGCTGGAGAACGCCGCCGAAATCGGCCTGGAACACAACCTCGGCCTCACCTGCGACCCGGTCGGCGGACTGGTGCAAGTGCCGTGTATCGAGCGCAACGCGATCGCCGCCGTGAAGGCAATCAACGCCACGCAAATGGCCTTGCGCGGCGATGGCCAGCACTTCATTTCCCTGGACCGGGTGATCCGCACCATGCGTGACACCGGGGCCGACATGCACGACAAGTACAAAGAGACGTCACGGGGCGGACTGGCAGTGAACTGGGTGGAGTGTTGACCGCTTTGGAGGCACGTCGAGGTTTATTGCCCTGAAACGTGCAGAAAACGCGGCCCCCTGTAGGAGCGAGCCTGCTCGCGAAAAACCCTCAGGCGCCGCGAACCTTCTGATTTGACGCGTTATCGTTCACGACCATCGCGAGCAAGCGCGCTCCTACAAAGGGATGGGTTGTCCGACAACCCATCCGGCATGCCCCTTGCTACATCCCTGATGCAAGCCATGGAATGGCCGATGGTCCGGTGTTGCGAACTAATCCCGATATCGACCGGTCAACAACTGCACGTTCAATCAGGCGGTGACGCATCATGGACAACCCTTTCCAGCTCATTACCGATGCCTTTGCAGCGGATTACCAGATCAACCTGAGCATTCAGGGCCTGGACGGCAGCATCATGCTGACCCTTTCCAACAGTGGCCACGTGGTGGCCAAACGCATGATCAGCGCCGAACAACGCAATGACCCCCAGCGCCTCAAGCGTCTGGTTCAAAGCATTCAATTCGGCATTGCCATCGAACAAGGCCACAGCGCCGTGACCATCCTCGAAGCCATGACCACCGGCAGCGCTCGGACCCTGCCGCCCCCTCCCGTCAAAGGGCGGCCGCGCCCTACGCTTGGGCTCTAGATTTCGCCCTTCTCGACCTCTGGATGTTCACTGGAACCCGCACCGATCTTGCGTTGCGGGTTCTCGATCTTCACCGAGGGAAATTGCGACGAAGCGTAACGCACCACCAGAATCGCAAACGCCAGCAGCAGAATCCCGCCGCACAGGTAGATGATCCCCAGGTCCGGCGGATTGTGGTGCGAAACGTTGGAAATCAGCAGCCGCGTCAACGCCGTAATCGCCACGTAGATCAGGAAGCGCACAGGCATGTGGTTGGTCTTGAAGTAAATCCCGACCATCGCCCCCAGTTCCAGGTAGATGAACAGCAACAAGATGTCATCGATCTTGATGTGCCCCTCTTCGATCATTCCGAGAAATTCCATCACCGCCGCCCACGCGGTCACCGCACCAATGGCGAACAGCGCCAGGTAGTGAAAGGTTTCGACGAACAGATTGCCCAGGGACTCGGCCAGTTCATGTACGTTCCGCCGCAGTTTTTCGGCCCAGTTGATTTTCACGATGATGCTTCCTTAGGTCGGCTCGACCGGATGATGCGGGTTGGACGTGACGGTTATTCTGCATGCAGAAAAAAGGCCAGCCCATGATGGCGAGCCGCTCTGGATTGCGCGCCGTGGCGTTTGGTCGCACCCGTGCAGCGCCTCACCTGACAAATGTCGAATCCGGTCTACATTAAAAAGCCACTACCCAAAAGACAGGGATTCGCTTATCCTTTCGCTGTATATAGATACAGTAGTCGAAACCGACAACCAATGTGAAGGCATGTGAGGTGGTGAATGGCCGTCGAAGTGGTATACCGCAGCAGCCGAGATCTGGAGCGCTTGTTCATGGATAAAGCCGAAGCTGACCGTCATGACAAAATGCTCGAACTGGCCGAATTGCTGGCTGAAGTGTTGCACAAAGCCGTTCCGTCCCTGACCGAGCAGCAAGTGGAAGAAGCCGGGATCTACATGGCGAAGAATCGAGATGTGTTCGCCAAGGCGTTCAAGAGCCAGCCGGACGCCCTGTCCGAACTGCTCAGCGCACCGGTCGAAGTTGCAGAACCTGTTGCAGCGGCCGAGGTTGTTGAAGCCGCCGAGCCAGTCACCCCGGCCAAGCCTGCCAAGGCTCCAAAAGCCGCCAGGTAAGCAAAGCCCAAATTGAACAGGCCCTGAGTCGAATGGCGCAGGGCCTTTTTCATGCCTGTGGAAAACTCATATCCAACTCAGCGATACAACACTTTCTCCGCCAAGTCATCGGCCACCCGGGCGGGGGAGCGTTTTTCCGCCTGGGCATGGGCGAACACCTCGGTCAGGCGTGAACTGATTTTCGACAGGTGCGCAGTGATGGTTCCCAGCTCTTCGCCCCGATGCTTGAGCGAGACATAAATCAAACCGCCGGCATTGATCACGTAGTCCGGCGCATACAAGATGCCCCGTCGTTCCAACTGATCGGCGACGTCCAGATGCGTCAGCTGATTGTTCGCCGAACCGGCCACTGCCGAGCAGCGCAGTTGTGTCACGCTGTGGCTGTTCAGCACCCCGCCCAAACCGCACGGCGCAAGAATATCGCAAGGTGTGCTGAGCAATGCGTCGTTGGCGATGGGGTGAGCCCCGAGTTGCTCCATCGCCAGTTGCACCTTGCCGTGATCGATATCGCTGACCAGCAGTTCGGCCCCGGCGGCGTGCAACTGTTCTGCCAGGGCATAACCGACGTTGCCCAGACCTTGAATGGCGACGCGCAGGCCTTCGAGGTTATCGCTGCCCAGTCGCGCCATCGCCGTGGCGCGAATGCCGGTGAATACGCCCATCGCGGCGTGCGGCGCAGGGTCACCCGCCGCGGTGGTGCTGGTGACGTGCTGGGTTTGCTGGGCGATGCAATCCATGTCCGCCACTGAGGTGCCACTGTCGATGGCCGTAATGTAGCGCCCGTCGAGCTGATTGATACAGCGCCCGAAGGCTTCGAACAGCGCGGCACGGTTGGCCACGTGAACCGGGCGAATGATCACCCCCACGCCGCCGCCCTGGGCCAGGCCGGCCAGTGCCGCCTTGTAACTCATGCCTTGGGCAAGGCGCACCGCATCCTCGACCGCAGACTCGTCGCTGGGATAGGCAAGGTAACGACAGCCGCCCAGGGCAGGCCCCAGGCGGCTATTATGAATGGCAATGACCGCCTTCAACCCGGTGGCCGGGTCGACGCTCAGATGCAGCGATTCAAGGCGAGTGCTTTGCATGAGAGCGAACATCGTAGGGCTCCCGAATCACTTCTTGTAGTCGCCAGTATAGGCTTGCGCCCAAAAATTGCAGAAGCGCACAGGAATAAGCACGGCCACGATGCAATCTTTCGGAAATAATCCGTGATCGCCCTTTTGCGGCACTGGACGAATGCCGGAGAGGGGGCTAAAACGAGGCATTGCCCGGAGATTTTGATGACCCCGCGCCAATCGTTCTTCGCCTGCCTGCAACGTTCACCGCCCGCGCTGTTCGAGGCGGCGTTGTGGATTGCGGCCGAGCACGACAGCGAGGTGGAACCGCAAGCGCTGCTGGCCGATTTCCAGGCGTTGCAACAACGGATCAGCGGCGGCTTGCCGATGCTGCCGGTCAGTGAACTGGCCCAGCCGCTGTTGCGGCGCATGAACGACCTTGGCTTCGCCCAGGACGACTTCACACCCTTGCGCCCACAAGTGGCACTGCTTGACAAAGTACTGGAACGCCGACGTGGACAACCCTTGACGCTGGGGCTGATTGCGCTGGAGTTGGCCAGGGGCCTGGAGATTCCCATGGTCGGGGTCAACTTCCCCGGACATTTCCTGCTGCGGGTGCCGGGCGCCGATCATTTGCTCGATCCCTGCGGCGGCCGTCGCCTTTACCCCAAGGATTGTCGGGAATTACTGCTCCGCCAGTACGGCCCGAACATCAAGCTCAGCGCCGAGCACCTGGAAACCGCCGAGCCGGTGCAGGTGCTGCAACGGCTGTCACGCAACCTGCGCCAGTTGTACCTGTCCCACGACGATGTCATCAATGCCTTGATCGACGCCGATCGCGTCCTGGAGCTGGGCAACGCCAGTGCCACCGACTACCTGGCCCGGGCCAGCCTGTACCAGCGGCTGGACTGTCCGAACGCTGAGCGTTTTGACCTGGAGCACGCACTGCTGCTCAGCGACGATCCGATCCAGCGAATTCGCCTGACCGAACGGCTGGGGCATTTGCCGCCAAACGCCATTGTTCACTGATCACCAAACCTTGTGGGAGCGGGCTTGCTCGTGAAAGCGGACAGTCAGTCGACATCATTGTTGGCTGACACGACGCCTTCGCGAGCAAGCCCGCTCCCACAGGGGGTTGGAGTTGCGTCTGAGGGCGAGCGCACCTGGATGATCAGCAGCGCGGCAATGACTGCCGGAATCGCACAGAAGAAGAAAATCTGCTGCACCGGAATGTGCATTGCCAACAGCAGGCTGCCAAACAACGGGCCGAGGATCGAGCCGAAACGCCCTACCCCCAGCGCCCAACCGGTGCCCGTCGCCCGAACCTGCGCAGGGTAGAAATTACTGGCGAAGGCATTGAGGGTCAGTTGCCCGCCGATGATGCAGAACCCTGCGGCAAACACGCAGGCCACCAGGTAACGCGGATTGTCATGGTTCAAACCCAACAGTAGCGTGCAGACCGCCGCTGCGGCCAACACGCACGACAGCAGTCGGACTTTGCTTTTCAAGCGGTCGGCGATCGAGGCCATGCCTATCGCACCGACGGTGCCGGCAAACAGGAACATGGAGGTCACCAGGTTGGCCTCGTTGAGTTTCAAACCACTTTCCAGCAGCAGCGACGGCAACCAGCTGATCATGAAATACAGCAGGATCAGGCTGACGAAGAATGTCGCCCAGATCAGCAACGTCGGCCGTGCATAACCATTGCGGAATAACTCCACCACCGTCAGTTTGCCGCCCTGCTCCCGTTCGTTTTGTTCGATGGACGCGGCAGGTGGTTGCCAGTCCGGCAACATGCGCGCGGTGACTTTGTTCAAACGGGCATACGGCGGTGCATCACGCAACAGACGCGGCAGGGATTCGGGCAGCAACCAGAACAGAAACGGAAACAGCAGCAATGGCGTCACACCACCGGCGAGGAACACGGCTTGCCAACCGAAGCTGTCGATGAACCCGGCGGCGACAAAACCGCCCGCCGCGCCACCAAAGGAAAACCCGCAAGCGGCCAGTGTCACCATCAGGGTACGCAGGCGAGGTGGCGAGTATTCCGACATCAGCGCCATGGCGCTGGGCATAGCCCCGCCCATGCCGATGCCGCAGATGAAACGAGCGGCCATCAAGGTGTTCAGGGAATCGGCGAACACCATCAACACAGTGAGAGTGGCGTAGATCAGCACACAGCAGAGCAGAATCCGCCGCACACCGAACCGGTCCGCCAAGGGCGTCACCGCCAGAGAGCCAAGCGTCAGGCCTAGCAGGTTGGCGCTGAACACCGGTCCGAACGCGGCTTTTTCCAGTCCCCAATCCTGCGCCAGGGCAGGCACCACGTAACCCAGCACCTGCGCGTCATAGCCGTCAGTTACCAATAACAGGGCCAGGAGCAACAGGATCAGCCACTGATAACGGGACACAGGACGGGCATCAAGTGCCGCGCGAAAGCTGGCGATCTGGTTGTGCATGGCAAGGTTCCCGATTTTATTATGGTTTGGGCAACGCGCCCCTTGTGGGGTTGGTGTAGGGCTTTAAGGCGTATCCGGCTGGTTCGCCGGATGCGCCTTGATGAATGCCGGGTGCGTCGCCGCCAATGCCGCCACTCGCCGGATCCGTGGATAAGCCTCAAGAGAAACGTTGAAACGCTCGGCCGCATACAGCTGCGGGATCAGGTAGACGTCCGCCAACCCGGGCTCGGCGCCGAAGCAGTAACCGTCATCACCGATCAACTGCTCTACCGTGGCCAATCCCTGGCCGATCCAGTGGCCGATCCACTCAACCACCTGCGGTTCGTCGTAGCCCGACTGGCGTAGTCGATTGAGCACGCTGACGTTGTGCAACGGGTGCACATCGCAGCCGATCACTGCCGCCACGCCGCGCTCTTGAGCGCGGGCAGCCAGGTCCCTGGACAGCAGTGGCACCTGTGGATAACGTTCCTCCAGGTATTCGATGATCGCGGGAGACTGGATCAGCAATTCGCCTTCATCGGTGCGCAAGGCCGGCACGCGGCCCTGCGGGTTGATGCCCAGATAAGGCGGCTGCCGATGCTCGCCGCCCTGCGGTGCGATCAGGTTGACTGGCAAGGATTGATAATCCAGGCCCTTGAGCGCCAACGCGATACGCACCCGGTACGAAGATGTCGAACGGTAGTAGGTATAGAGTTCCATGCCCCGCTCCTCTCAGCGTGCCGGCAACACTTTGCCACGGCATTCGCCGAAGCCGATGGAGGCGAAACCGTCACGGCTGCAACGGCCGCGCAGGATGATTTCGTCACCGTCTTCAAGGAATTTGCGCACCTCGCCCGATGCCAGCTCGATCGGTTTTTTACCGCCCTCGGTAATTTCCAGCAGGCTGCCGAACTGACCGCTCTCCGGCCCCGACAACGTGCCCGAGCCGAACAGATCACCGGCCTGCAATTGGCAACCATTGACGCTATGGTGCGCAACCATTTGCGCCACGGTCCAGTACATGTGCCGGGTGTTGCTCAGGGTCAGGCGATGGGCCGGCAGGTTCTGCTCACGCATGGCCTCGGTGAGCAGCAGGACTTCCAGTTCGATATCGAACGCGCCAGCGGCCTGATCGCGCTTGTCGAGCAGGTATGGCAGCGGCTGCGGATCGCCTTGCGGACGCGCAGGCTGGGCACGACGGAACGGCTCCAGCGCTTCGGCGGTGACAACCCACGGCGAAATGCTGGTGATGAAGCTTTTCGACAGGAACGGCCCCAGTGGCTGATATTCCCAGGCCTGGATGTCCCGTGCCGACCAGTCGTTGAGCAGGCAGAAACCGGCGATGTGATTGGCAGCGTCGCCAATGGCTATCGAGTCGCCCATGTCGTTGCCCTGGCCGATCCAGATGCCCAGCTCCAGTTCGTAGTCCAGGCGTGCGCAAGGGCCGAACGTCGGTTCGCTCTGACCGGCCGGCAACGTCTGCCCTTTCGGACGGCGCACGTCGGTACCGGACGGACGAATGGTCGACGCACGACCGTGGTAGCCGATTGGCACGTACTTGTAGTTCGGCAGCAACGGGTTGTCCGGGCGGAACAGTTTGCCGACGTTCTGCGCGTGTTCGATACCGACATAGAAGTCGGTGTAATCGTTGATTTTCGCCGGCAGGTGCATCTCGCAATCCGCCGCCAGCGGCAGCAGTTTTGCGCCCTGGGCTTCGATCTTGCCGTGCAGGGTGCTGCCCTCGGCGAACAGTTCCAGCAAACGCTCGCGCAACGCGACGCGAGCCTCGCGGCCCAGTTCGAAAAAGGCATTCAACTGGCCGCCACAGGTGGCCTCGACGGCAGCCTTCGCGGCGCCATCGAACAGCCCGGCCTCCAGGGCTGCTTGCAGATCAAAGATATGCTCGCCAATGGCCACGCCACTACGCGGTGCCGAACCGTTGAGGCTGAACACGCCCAGCGGCAGGTTTTGCAGCGGGAAATCAGCATGGCCGTTGGCGGATGCAACCCAGCTGCGAGTGATGGAAGTCTGCGTCATGGGTTATCTCCGGGTTGGGTCGAAAGTGGCGGGCAGCGTCGCCCAGCAAGCATCGTAAGTGTTTTGCAGTTGCGGGCAATCGAGGGCGAAACGGCTTGGGCGCAACACCTGGCTGGTCTCGAACATGAACGCCATGGTGTTGTCGATTTTCGCCGGTTTGAGGTCAGCGTTGATCGCTTTGGTGCACGTCTCCCCGTCCGGACCGTGGGCGCTCATGCAGCTGTGCAGAGACGCGCCACCTGGCACGAAGCCTTCGGCCTTGGCGTCGTATTCGCCCTGAATCAGGCCCATGTATTCGTTCATCAGGTTGCGGTGGAACCACGGCGGACGGAAGGTTTTCTCGGCCACCATCCAGCGTGGGGGGAAGATCACGAAGTCGAGGTTGGCCAGGCCGTGGACGCTGGTTGGCGAGGTCAGCACGGTGAAGATCGACGGATCAGGGTGATCGAAACTGACGGTGCCGATGGTGTTGAAACGGCGCAGGTCATATTTGTACGGCACGTTATTACCGTGCCAGGCAACCACGTTGAGCGGCGAATGATTGAGTTCGCACGCCCACAACTGGCCGAGGAATTTCTGCACCAGCGTGGTGGGTTGCTGCAGGTTTTCGTAGGCCGCGACCGGGGTCAGGAAGTCCCGCGGATTGGCCAGGCCATTGCTGCCGATCGGCCCCAGGTCTGGCAGACGCAGCGGCGCACCATGGTTTTCGGCGACGTAACCGCGTGCTTGCGGGTCGAGCAGTTCGATGCGGAACTTCAGGCCGCGTGGCAGTACGGCAATTTCCAGCGGTTCCAGTTCAAGCACGCCCAGTTCGGTGGCAATGCGCAGGCGCCCCAGCTCAGGCACCAGCAACATCTCGCCGTCGGCATTGAAGAACACACGCTCCATGGAACGGTTGACGCAGTAGTTGTAGATGCTGATCCCGGCCGGTTTTTCTGCGCCCGAGTTGGCGGCCATGCTCACCAGGCCGTCGATGAAATCGGTCGGCTCGGCGGGAATGTCCAGCGGGTTCCAGCGCAGGCGATTGGGGGTCACGTCACCCAGTGGGCCGCCGGCCAGTTGCCGATCAAGCTTGACGAACGCCGGATGGTTGGCCGACGGCTGAATGCGGTACATCCAGGTTCGACGCGCCTCGCTGCGCGGCATGGTGAACGCCGTGCCGGAGAACAGTTCGGTGTAGAGGCCGTACGGGGCTTTTTGCGGGGAGTTCTGGCCGACGGGCAGTGCGCCGGGCAACGCTTCGCTGCTGAATTCGTTGCCGAAGCCTGACAGGTAAGCCAACGCTGGCGTCGTTGAATCGGGGTTCATGGAGCCTCCTGAACAGGGAGTCGGCCGTGGCCGCTCGCTCTGATGCAGAGGTCGAGGCACGCCCGAGTTGTTTTTATCGTAATTTGATTACGCATAACGTAATTTGATCGACATCCACCGTCAAGCTATAAAGACGCCAATTTGTTTCCGGATCACAGCGCCACCATGGAAAAAACCAGCGACAACAACGGTAAACAGAAAGTCCGCTCGGCCGAGGTTGGCACCGACATCCTCAAGGCTCTGGCCGAGTTGTCGCCCTCGACTTCTCTGTCGCGCCTGGCCGAACATGTGCAGATGCCGGCGAGCAAGGTTCACCGCTATTTGCAGGCCCTGATCGCCAGCGGCTTTGCCGAGCAGAACGCTGCCACCAACCATTACGGCCTGGGCCGTGAAGCCCTGCGCGTGGGGTTGGCGGCACTCAATAGTATGGACGTGCTGAAAGTCGCCGCCCTGCCGCTCGCCGAGTTGCGCGATGACTTGAACGAAACCTGCTTTCTGGCGGTGTGGGGCAATCAGGGCGCGACCGTGGTGCATATCGAACCGGCGGTGCGCGCGGTGACGGTGGTGACACAACTGGGCTCGGTGTTGCCATTGCTCAGTTCTTCGACAGGGCTGGTATTTGGCGCTTACCTGCCCGCACGTGAAACCGTGGACCTGCGCGATCAGGAGTTGCACAACAGCAGCGCCCACGCCTTGGCCGATCCGCAGGTGTACACGACGATGTGCGAGCAGATCCGTCAAAGGGGCCTGCATCATGTGCATGGGTTGTTGATGCCCGGCGTGGATGCCTTGTCGGCACCTGTGTTCAACGCGATGGGCAAGATTGCGGCAGTACTGACCGTGGTCGGGCCGACCTCGCTGTTTCACGCCGATGAAAACGGTCCGGCTGCGCAGCGCTTGTTGGCGGCCACCCGAGCGGTGAGTTGGCGCATGGGGTTCGATCCCGCCACGTCGCCCCTCTGAACGCAGCGGTTGTGCCGGCTACGCGTGCAATATCAACCCCATCTTCTTCGCCATGGCCACGGCTTGAGTACGACGTTCAACACCCAACTTGCTATGAATTCGCCGGGCATGGGTTTTAACCGTATGCAATGAAATGAACAGTTGCTCGGCGATTTGCTGATTGGAGTTGCCTTGAGCAATCAGGCCAAGCACTTCAAGCTCTCGTCCACTCAACAGGCTGGCGTCGGTGGTCATGTCCGCCGTTGGTGCCACCCCCTGTAATCGGCTGAGCAAACCAGGCTGGCGCAAAGCCAATTCGCGTAATGCCTGCTGCCCGTTGCAGCGGCTCACCAGCGCCAGTCCCGCATCGAGTGCAGCCTTGGCCGACGCAGTGTCGCCCGTCCGGTCCGCCACTTCGCATAGCGCCAGTTGCAGCTCTGTTTCCAGCGCCAACATGGCGTGCTGTTGTGCGTGATCGAGCAATTCCCTGAGCCGACCCAGTGGGTCTGGCGCCTGGTCCAGATGGGGTTGTGCCAACACCAATTGGTATTCCACCCGGGCAATCAGCTGAAGCGTGGCCGGTGGCGCCTGGCGCGCACGAGGCCCGCGATAGTGACGCAAAACACGGGTCAGCGCCTCACAGGCCAACTCCGGTCGCCCTTGTTGCAGCCAGAAATGGCTGCTGATCTGCAGCAGCACACTACGATAAACGGTATCGGGAATCTGCCGCTGCTGCATCACGCGCTCGGCTTCGCGCAGGCGATCAAACGCGTGGGCGTAATCGCGCTGATTCGCGGCTATCTGCGCTTGCCCAAGAAAGCCATACAGCGCGTGCTTGTCCTGGCTTTGCAGGCAATCCTCGAGGCCGGACTGGAAGAAACCGGCGGCCAACTCATCTTGTCCCTGACAGAGGGCCAGCCGTCCTCGCCGCAGGGCAATTTGCCCCAACAACGGCGTCGGTCGATCAGCCTGTCGGGACAACAGTGCAAAAACATCAGCCAACAAGCTCTCGGCGCGCCGGGACGCTCCGCGCAGCTCCAGCAACTGTGCGTGATCGAGTTCAAGCAGCCCTTCGAACAACAGCGAACCCTGGGCGCGCGCCAGACACAACGCCTCGCGATTGAACGCCTGTGCCGCATCGAGTTCGGCGTTGAGCAACGCCTGCTGGGTCAGGCCCGACAGGCACAACAATCGCGCCGGCCAGGCATCGACGCTCAACTCGCCCAGCGCATCGAGAAAGTGCGCGCGGGCCGCCTCCATGCGGCCTTGCAAATGCAGCAACCAGCCCTGTTGCGCCTGCCAGCGCGCCAGCAGTTGCCGCTGCAGCGCCTCCGTAGGCTGCGGGGTAAATCGTGCCAGTTGCTCGATGCACTCGGCGGCATGATCGAAGCGCCCGGCAAACAACAACGCAGCGGTAACCAGCCCCACCAATTGCGGCGTGACCAGGGTCAGCTCAGCATGCTGACGCTCGTGGAGTTTCAACAACAGACAGACATTTTCGCGCTGGAACAAATGCTCGAAACTGAAGTGCTGCAACAGGCTGACAGCGACTTCGTACTCTTGAGCCAGCAGCGCCTGCTCGAATGCGCCTTGCCAGTCTTCTTCGGCGCTGAACCATTGGCATGCGCGGCGGTGCCAGGATCGCCCCGCCGGAGTCGGCTCTTCACGCATCGCCCGGGCCAGTGGCTCGAAGATCCGCAACCACTCGACGGAGTCTTCCCAGGGCTCGATGAAGCAGCCCATTTCCTGCAACGCGTGCAGCCACTGCGCGCCCTCCCCCATACCGAAAAGATGCTCGCACAAGCTGGCGTTGAAGCGTGGCAGATGAACCAATACCAGCCAGACCTCAATCAACTCCGATGGCAAGGTGTTGAACAACTCGTGTTGCAGATAATCGAGCAATGTTGCCGAACGCCCCTGCTCACCCGCCCACGGGCAACCATTGAGTAACGCGATCCGCACGCCAGCGCACCAGCCTCCGCTGCGCTCAACCACCCTTTTGGCGGTTTGTGCTGCCAGGGTCGGCTCGACATGACTGAGCAACTGCCCGACCTCGGCCTCGGTAAACGCCAGCGCCCGACCTTCGCACTCGTACAACTCATCATCCAGCAGCAGCCGCGGCCAGTTGCAGGCTGGTCGTCGACGGGAGCTCAGCCACCAGGTAACCGTCGGGCTGGCGACGGCCAACAGGCGATCGAGCATCCGGTCGAGTTCCGGGTTGGGTGCGCGACAGAAATCGTCGAGAAACAGCCAGGTCGGCGCCTGTAATCGGGCCAAATGCGCCAGCAGCCCCGGCTCGTCCGCCGAGGGCAGATCCAGCGCTTGCGTCAGGCGCAACAGAAAATCCGCCGCACTCAACGGCTGCCCCGCCAGCGGCAGCCAACAGACCCGACAGTGCTCCGGCGCTCGCAACAGGCATTCGGTGAGCAACGCGCTCTTGCCACTACCGGCCGGTGCACAAAGCAACTTCACCCGCGCAGTCGAGACCAGCATGGGCTCAATCAGCCGCTCGCGGGACAGATGATGGGACGACAGTCGGGGCAGGAAGCCAGGGCGGTCCAGACAGTGCGTCATTGCAGTCATTGTGGTGCGCCTTTTTTTATAATTCTGGCGCCACCCTAGCCCCCTCCCGAGCGCTTGTTGAAGAAGTATTCAACACACTGATCGCCCCCTATAAAAAAGGTGACCATGAAGTCACCCTTTTATGTAGGAGGCTGTAGGAAACCTACCTTACCCCCGTGCTACGCAAGGCCGCTGGTGTGTAGTCCCCCGCCTTTGCATCGATGTTGAATTCGAAACTGCGCTTCTCTTCGTTCTTCATTCCCAGGGCGATATAGCGACCGGCAATCAGGTCATACAGCGCTTCGACGGTGTAGGCCGGCACCTGGTGATCGTAGTAGAACTGGGCATGACCTTCGGCAACGCGCCAGAGCTGGCCACGCCCGTCGTAGTGGTCGGCCAGCGCCACTTGCCAGCTGTCTTCATCGATGTACATGTGGCGCTTGGCGTACACGTGCCGCTCACTCGGCTTGACCGTGGCGACGATTTCCCAGACCCGGTGCAACTCATAGCGAGTCAGGTCCTGATTGATGTGCCCGGCCTTGATCACGTCGGTGTACTTGAGGTCTGGCGAGTCGAGCTTGTAGCTGTTGTAGGGGATGTACATCTCCTTCTTGCCGACCAGTTTCCAGTCGTAGCGATCCGGCGCGCCGGAAAACATGTCGAAGTTGTCGGTGGTGCGCAGTCCGTCGGATGAGGTGCCGACACCGTCATAGGCTACCTGTGGCGCACGCCGCACCCGCCGCTGGCCTGCGTTGTAGATCCAGGCCTTGCGCGGTTCCTTGACCTGGTCGAGGGTTTCGTGAACCAGCAACACGTTGCCCGCCAGCCGCGCCGGTGCGGTCACTTCCTGCTTGAAGTAGTTGAGGACGTTATCGTCGCTGCCCGGTTTCAGATCGCTGAGCAACGACGGCACGGCGACCTCGTCCTTGAAGCGGATCACCGTGAAATCGCCATTGGACTGCGGTGTTGCCTGGGTGATGGTGCGCCGCAGATTGCCGCCGTGGTAACGGGTCACGTGGTTCCAGATCACTTCCACGCCGTTCTTCGGAATCGGGAATGCGTAGTAGCGATTGCCGGTGAAATTGGCCAGACCGTTACCGTCGTTGATCGGTGTTACGTTCAGCGCACTGCGCTTGGCCGACTCATAAATCTCCGTCGGCAATGCCACGGTACGGTGGCTTGGGTAGACCGGAATCCGGTAGGTCTCGGGGTAGCGCTTGAACATCGCTATCTGGCCGTCGGAGAGCTTGTCCTTGTACTTGTCGACGGTCGCCGCGGTGATCACGAACAACGGTTTTTCGCCGGCGAAAGGGTCAGCCAGGAAACCCTTGCTGTCCACCGCGCCCGCGTTTTTCGGGATGCCGCCGGTCCAGGCCGGAATCGAGCCATCGGCATTGCCGGCCTTCTCCGCACCGAGCGGCGTAAGGCTGGTGCCGAGCTTGTTGGCTTCTTCCGGCGCCACTGCGGCCATCACGTTGGCGGCCAGCAACCCGAGGGTCAGCGCGCCCAGTTGCAACATTGTCTTGCGCATCGAAATCATCCTTATCAGCCAGATCAGAAGTTCACGCCAAAGCTCAACGCCACGAAGTCCCGGTCGGTCAGGGTGTTGAAGTCCCCGCCGAAAAAGTCGGTGTAACTGAGGCTCGCGGTATAGGTGTTGCGATAGTCCGCATCGACACCGAGGCTGATGGCCTTGGCGCCTTCGTTGAACAGACCGTTGGGGCCAAAGCCTGAGACGTCGTGGGACCACGAGAGGTTGGGCCTGAAATTGATCCCGGCGATGAGGTTGTTGTAGTCGAGGATGGCCCGGGCGCGATAACCCCATGAAGTCGAGGTCACGAAGCCGTCGGTATCACCGCCGAATCCATACTGGCCATACACCGAGTCGCGGCCGTAGCGCAGTTTGGTACGTGCTTCCAGACCACCGACCCGAACCACCGCCGCCTCGCCCACCAGCGTCAGGCGATCCGCACCCGCGACCTGATCGAAGAAGTGCGTCAGGGTGCTCTGGATCTGCGTCACCTCCTTGCGGCGATAGCCTTTGTTGTCGGCCCCCGGTGACGTGGCAATGGGCGATGCTGCTCCACCCGCGATAGGGTTGAGCAACGCCAGGGTCAGGTCATTGGTGTTGACCTGCACCGGGGCGTTGGGGCGGTAGCTGATTTCCCCGCTCCATGCGGTGCCGGTGGGTAACGTGGTGGCGAAGCTGGCGCCGTAGAGGCGGATGTCCTCCGGGTATTCGAGGTAATACTGGCCGCGACCGAGCATCACACTTTGGGCCAGGCCTGAACCGGTGCCAGGCGCGATGCGGTTGGCGGTAGCGACGATCCCCGGAATGCTCGCCAGCGTACTGAGGCCGGCGGTGGTGGTCCCGACGCTCGGGCCGCGGCTGTGGTAGTTCAAGAAATACAGGCCGTATTCGGTGTCATCCCCCAGCCAGCGCAACGCCGTACCCCACTGCCCGGAATCCCGGGCATCGCGGTCGCCGCCACGGGGAACGATCACGCCCTCCTTGCTGACCTCGAAGCCCTGGCCAAAGGCAGCCGCAATCGGCTGCAACGGTGCAATGGCCGGGCTGGCGACGGTGTAGCCCTTGTTGCAGCCGTCCGCCACCACATCGACACCAAAGAAGGTGCCACAGTTGTCGACGACCGTCTGGTCCCATTCCAGTTGGTAGAAGCCTTCGACAGTCAACTTCTCCGTCAGGCCCTGGGAGGCGAACAGCATGTTGACCGGGATCAGGCCCTCCTTGATCTCGGCACCAGGACGACGGAACGCAGACACGTCGACCGGGTTGATGCTGTTGATGGAGTTGCCGATGAAAGTGCTCTCTCCCCAACTGACCACCTGCTTGCCGGCGCGCACCGTGCCCGGCAAATCGGCGAGGGAGTAGTTGTGGTAGACGAAAGCGTCGAGGATTTGTCCGCCAGAAGACTTGGCGCCTTCTTTGCGATTGTGATCGCTGATGTCCTTGAACGGGCGGCTCTCATCCTTCAGTTCGAAGTCGTACCAGTACTTGCCACGCACAAACGCACCGGTGTCGCCGTACTTCAACTCGAGGTCGTGAATACCTTTGAAGATCTTCGAGTAGGTTTCGCCCTTCTTGAAGTTCAATCGCCCGTCGTCGCCGGTCGAAGACTGGCCGGAACCGCCGTTGACAATGCCCACCAGGGATTTATCTGCGTCACGCATGCCCCAGCTCGCGCCGACCGACAACGAGGAGTCGAACGTCCCCTCGATTTCCCCGATGTTGAATGAAAGGGCCTGCGCCTGGGCGCAACAGCCTAATGCGACCGCAGCCGCCAGCGCCTGCGGTGTGAAGATGGCGCGCATTGTTGTTTTTGTCATGCGTCTTCCCCGGTGAGTGACAGAAGGCCTCACCCTACTGCCGGGCACCGGGGTCGATAAGCGCACCAAGGAGGTATTCGTGGTGTACCTCTAAAGGATGACTGGCACCGGGGCATCATCCAGGCGAAGAGCGCCCGATTCCTGACTGTTGCCCGGACTGCAACAGTGCATGTCCGGAATTGGTATTTTTCCTACAACACCAAGGGCTTATTCTTATCTGGCTGCTACAGTAAACCGTCGTAAGGCACGATGTGCCGGCTCGCGCCGTGATGAAAGATTTCAGATGAATCGAAGATTCGGTTTATCGCCCCATGTTCACTGACGTTGATTTGTAGCTCCTGATCCAACGTCTTACCTTGGCCGCTGCGTTTGCAGCGGCCTTTTTTATGGGCAATGATTTTTGATGAGTAACGGTTGCCAGTCGGTAACCCTGACCATCCAGACAAAATTTCGCACGCCTACATTTCTTTCAGAAAACGGCTACAAGCACAGGTAACCACCAACAGCACTCACGCCATTAAGTTGAACAGCAAGTCGGCGAACGACTTCAAACTTACTTATTGCGAGTGCAACCATGAAACCCATCAACTACAACCAGTATCGCTCGACCAGAAGCGTCAACAGTCGAGTACGCTTTCTGATCCTTCACTACACGGCTGCTAACTTTTCAAGTTCTGTCAGCGCCCTGACCGGCCCGAATGTCAGCGCGCACTATCTGATTCCGGATATCACCGACCCCAGTTACCTGAGAGCCGGTTATACCGGGCAGGAAGTATTCAGTCTGGTGGATGAAACTTATCGCGCGTGGCACGCGGGCGTCAGCCAGTGGGGTAACCGCAGCAATCTGAATGACACGTCCATCGGCATTGAAGTCGTCAACCTGGCGACTGACAACAACGGTGAATTCACCTTCCCGCCGTACCACCCCGAGCAGATTGCTGCAATTGAACAACTGGCGCTGAACATCCTCAAGCGCTACCCGGATATCACGCCGACGCAGGTTTTGGGCCACTCCGATGTTTCGATCGGCCGCAAAAGTGACCCGGGGCCTATGTTTCCCTGGCAGGCGCTGTACTTGAAAGGTGTTGGTGCCTGGTTCGATGAAACCACTCGGGACGAGTATCTGTGCCAATACAGGACATCGGGCATCCCGGCCCGAAGCGAATTGCTGGGTTTGTTCAAAACCTATGGATACGATATTTCGGGGGCATCAATGGAGGGTGGTTTTAAACAGTTGGTGCGGGCATTCCAGATGCATTTTCGTCCGGACAATCACGATGGGCTGATAGACGCGCAGACAGCCGCAAACCTGGCCGCGCTGGTACACAAGTACTTCCCTGAACCACCTGCGAAAACCGGACTGTGATCCGACATTGAAAAACCGGCAAGGTCACTGTACGTGACCTTGCCGGCACTGGAGAAGCGAATAGCTCTACCCATTTCACCATTTTAATTGGGTTTCTTACAGAGCTCTGGCAAACCGCTCGTGTAAAACGCCTCCTGTAAGCACGTAAGAAATTTCCATCTTTTAAAGAGAATTAATTCTTACCCTCGAAATTCCCACAAATTCCTTACGCAATTACTCACAGCCTTCTCAGACCATTCATCCGCGAGTCTGCTGTAAATTAAAACGTATCAAGAATTCGCCGGTGACACGGACATCACTACCAGCCACTCTCGCGCATTTAATGCTCAGCGATTCATCAAGCACATTCAAAAAGGACATGAATATGCAGAAGCCTCCACCATTGGTATTAACTGAAGCTATCCATACAACTGCAATAGCGCCTCCCCACATACCCATAATTCGCGGAACATTCCCAACCCTCCCTCACAGTGGAATGTTTGGCATTCCCCATAACGTAGTAGCCAATTCACGGGAACATACTACTCACAGCATGAGAACTGATCAGGAGTTTCAAACACGTACAGAACAAATAGCACAATCCATAGAGCAAGATCTGGCCGCAACGCGGTTAGAAGGCCCCACTCACCCCCTTTCCTCCTGCGCAGGCAATAACTCGAGAGTTAGGAGTGCGCCACACGCTAATTGCCAGAAAGACCGCTGAAGCACATCAAAAAATTCTGCTTTCCCACCAGTTCTTTGGGGATAACCCGCTCAATAAAGACTTTCATGATTACTATCGAAAAGCGCGGAGCATCGATAGTAAGGTTAGTCCAAAAGGAATTGCCATGCAGAATTGGGCCGCGTCGTACAGAGCTGCCCACGAAGCGAATTTGCTAACGCTATCAATCCAGATGCTCAACCAGCAACAAGCTGAAGTCTATAAGTGGTTGGCCACCGTACAGGCCATTGATCAGGAGCACGCAGCGGCAGCGGCAGCGGCAGCGGCAGAAGCCCAACGAATCGCTGCTGAACAGGCACGAATCAGGGCGGAATCTGAAGCACAAGCCCTTGCGCAAGAGCAGGCCCGGTTAGCCACATTGGCAGAAGCCGAACGAGTCGCCGCCGAGCAAGCCCGGATTGCCGCTGAGGCCGCCGCACGGTACATCGCCGCGGAGCAGGCTCGCCAGGAAGCGGAGGCCGAAGTACAGCGTCAAGTCGAGGAGCTGCGCCTGGAAAATCAACGGTTAGCCGAGGAAGAAGCCCGTCGCAATGCAATGGACTCGCTGAACACCGCACAAAGCCTTCGCCTGTTTCCCATATCGGGTGCGGCGGCGGCAAGCGGTCCGGTGTTCACAGTTGCAGCGGGAACGTTAGCGCTCGATGCGGCAACCACCCTCGCGATCAGGACTGCTGTGCGCTCAGCCGCCGCCACTGCAATCACGGCTTTGGCAGCGGTCGTCGGAACAGCTTCAGGCGTTGTGATAGTTGTTGGCGTTGCAGCACTGGTTTACTACGCGCTACGGGATAACAAAGAACCGTACGCCTTGAGCGTGCCGCTCTCGGATCTCACGGCCTATGATGTCGACGAGTTGCATGCCATCGCCCACACCAATGGTGAAGTCGAACTGTCGGTCGCCATGGGCTCCAAAACCACGGAAAACACCACGGAGTTCGCTATTGCCGTTGCAAATGGCACAACGGTGCTTGGCAAAGTGCCGGTGCGGCTCGCCACCTATGATCCAGTTCTAAACCTTTACAGGAGCGAGACCCCGGACGCCCGGTCCCCCGGAATGACATGGACGCCAATTATCAGCCCGGGCAATGCGTCAACGGCTCTTCCTGTGGAACAACCGGTCGCTGCCCCCTACACCGGCGCAACCGCAACCGCCCTCGAAGGAAGGATAGATACAAACCCGGAGCTGGATCTATACAGTTTTGGCGGATCTATTTACATATTCCCGACTGACTCGGGTATTCCGCCGCAGTTTGTGATGTTCAGGGATCGGCGGAGCGAACCCGGTGCATCTAGCGGTGCTGGAAAGTTAGTATCTGAAAATTGGATGAGGACTGCCTCAATGCCCGAAGGTGCACCGATCCCCGCGCAGATTGCGGATAAACTCCGAGGACGGAGGTTTTCGTCATTTAAAAATTTCCGGAGTGAATTTTGGAAGGCTGTGAGTAACGATGAGCTACTGAGCGGCCAGTTTACAAAACTAAGGCAAATGGACATGAAGCAGGGACTCGCTCCAGCTACTTCCCCTCAAGATCAAGTGGGTAGGAGAGTCAAGTATGAAATCCACCATATCATCCCAATCGGAGAAGGTGGCGAAGTCTACGACATGGACAATCTCCAAATCATGACACCTAAATCGCATATCCAAATTCACGCAAAGACAAAAGGAGTAAAAAATGACTCTTAAAAACAAATTAGAAGAATACACAGAAGCCGAATACATGGCTTTAATCGAGCGCTTGTTCGAAGGCAATTACGCCTCTGAAGAAGAACACGATGCAATTGTTGAAAACATTGTTGCCACTTCAGAGCATCCCGATGGCACAGGCATTTTGTATGACCCTAGAGAGGGTGTTGAGGATAGCCCGACAGGTGTGATAAATGCAATAAAACAGTGGCGGTCAGATAACGGGAAAACTGGCTTTAAAGTCTAAAACAGGTAAATAAAAGAGGAGCAAGCACCTAAGCTTTCTCCTCTTTCAAACTTTCTTTACAAAGAATACCTCTGCAAATTCCCCATCATTTCCTTCAGCGCTTCGATGTTGTCCTTCGGATGCGCTGCGCCTTCGAAATCGCAAATCTGCTGCCAGTGCGCCGCCACGTCTTCCGGGGAGAAACCTGCCCGTGGATCGAACCCGACACCGAGGCTGCGCTCCCAGCGGACCTTGCCCATCCAGCCGCCGCCGACTTCGAACAGGCCGGAAGTTTCCTGGCAGCTCTCGCTGGCCAGGTACACCACCAGCGGGCTGACCAGCTCCGGTTTGAGCTGTTCGAAGACTTGCGGCGGGATCAGGCCTTCGGTCATGCGCGTACCGCCGGTGGGGGCGATGGCGTTGACCAGGATGTTGTTCTTGCGGCCTTCGATGGCCAGGGTGCGGGTCAGCCCATAGAGACCGAGCTTGGCCATGCCGTAATTGGACTGGCCGAAGTTGCCATAGATGCCCGAGGTCGACGCAGTGAAAATCACCCGGCCGTAATTCTGTTCACGCATGTGCGGCCAGGCGGCGCGGGTGACTTTGTAGGCGCCTTCGACGTGGACGCGGTAAACCAGGTCCCAGTCGGCGTCTTCCATTTTGTGGAAGGTCTTGTCGCGCAGGATTCCGGCGTTGTTGACCACTACGTCGACGCGACCGAAGACATCCAGGGCGTGTTGCACCAGTTTGTCGCCGTCGGTGACCGAGTCGTGGTTGGACTCGGCGATGCCGCCGGCCTCGCGAATCTCCGCGACCACGCGGTCGGCGGCCGAAGCGTTGGCGCCTTCACCCTGGGCCGAGCCGCCAAGATCGTTGACCAGCACCCTGGCGCCCTGTTTGGCGAACAGCAGTGCATGCGCCCGTCCCAGGCCGCCACCGGCACCGGTGATGATCACGACTTTATCTTCGAAGCGCACAGACTCATTCATGGGGGGACTCCAGCAGGCCAAGTGACAATGAGTCCGAGTTTCAGGCACGGCGCTGCCGGTCACAATGAACACGGGGGAGGCTGAATGGTGCGCAATAAGGCTGGGGGATGATTGATGGAGAAATAGACAGGCCCCCTCGCCACAACAGTTCAATCCAAGGCTCAGGAACACGCCACCTTGCGCGGCGGCAAGAGCAGTTGATCGCGAAACGCCAGGTAGTGCTTGAGCACCTCGCAGGGTGCCTCGATCTGTGGGTAATGGCCAATGTCAGGCAACACCACCGTGTCCGCTTCCGGTATCAGTTCCCGATAACGCTCGACCATATGCACGCCGGAGACTGGATCGACCCCGCCATCGATCACCCGCAGCGGCACTTCACCGCGCTGCATCGCGCTCACCCAGCGGTTGCGCCAGACGCGGCGCTCCGGGATGTAGGCGATCAGTTTATGCATGATCCGTGGCCCGCGATGACTTTCGACCAGGCTCCAGAAGTCATCCATCTGGCTTTCGCTGGGACGGGTCCGCGGGCCGAAAATCTGTCGAAAGCTTCTCACCAGACCATCGCGGCTGAAGGCGCGGCCAATCATCCAGCCCAACGGGCTGAGCAAGAGTTTTTGCATCAGTACCGGGCGATGGGTTTCCGGAAACAACCCGCCATTGAGAAACACGCAACTGGCCAGCTCCACCTTGGATTCGTAATGCCGGGCCAGCAGTTCCTGGGCCACGCTGTCGCCATAATCGTGGGCGAACAGGTGCACCGGCTGCTCTACATTCAAGTGTTCAAGCAGTGCCTGTTGCAGATCCGCTTGCTCCAGCAGGCTGTATTGGTGATTCGCCGGTTTGGCCGAATCGCCGAAGCCCAACATGTCACAAGCGATCACGCGAAAACGCTGGGTCAATGGCTGCCACAGGTAATGCCAGTCCCAACTGGCGGACGGAAAGCCGTGAATGAGCAACAGCGGCTCCCCCTGCCCTGCTGTCCAGTAACGGATGCTCTGGCCATGGAATACGAACTCCTGGCTGCGTTTGCGCCAGACACACAAGGGGATCTCGGCGAGTTCCATCAGAGTTTATAACCCGGGTCCAGTTTATCGAGTTTGCGTAGCAGTGCTGGCCAGGCCAGCGCTCCGCCCATTCCTTGAGTACTTCTGGTGACACCCGCGATCATGGCTTTGGCGCCGGCCAGAATCTGCGGTTCGATGGCGATCAGTTCAGCGCCACCGTTTTGCGCCATGACCTGAATGTCGCAGGCACGCTGAAAGGTAAACATCATCAGGAACGTATCGGCGATGGTGCTGCCGCAGGTCAGCAGACCGTGGTTATGCAGCATCAGGAAATTGTTTTCACCAAGGTCGGCCTGCAGCCGGACTTTCTCGTCATGGTTGAGCGCCACGCCTTCGTAGGCGTGGTAGGCCAGGCTGGAAAGCACGAACAACGACTGTTGGCTGATCGGCAAGATCCCCTGCTTCTGTGCCGACACGGCAACCCCCGAAGCCGTGTGGGTGTGGAGCACGCAGACGACATCGTGACGGACTTCATGCACGGCGCTGTGGATGGTGTAACCCGCCGGATTGATCTCGTAAGGACTGTCCATCAGCTTGTTCCCGGCCTGATCCACCTTGACCAGGCTCGACGCGGTCATTTCGTGAAACATCAACCCGAACGGGTTGATCAGGAAGTCTTCGGTGCCCGGCACCTTGGCGGAGATGTGGGTAAAAATCAGATCATCCCAGCCATGCTGGGCCACCAGACGATAACAGGCAGCGAGGTCGACGCGGGTCTGCCACTCGGCAGCACTGACCTGGTCTTTGACACTATGTGGCGATTGGGCGGGAGCGACAGTCACGGCTGGGAACCTCGGTTTTTATTATGGAGTGTTTCCAATGAATACCGAGTCTAGTCAGCCCTACGGGTTCGTGTAGTTGCATTGGCAGCCAGCTTGATGGCCGAACGAGTCAGCAGGCCAGGAAGGTTGGATCCATGTCAAATAGCCGCCACCGGAGAAGGTGGGGGCGTGCATTCAGCCGCCCCGTCAGAACCATGACGACTCCGGTTGCGAGCGCTTCGAGCCGTGGCAGTCAGCCCTGTAGCGCGCCGGCCAGTTCCGCCAGCCAAGGCTCGGCGTCCGCCTCCGGGGTCACGCTTTCGCTGGCATCCAGGCGCAGCATCGGCAGGACTTCGCGGATGCCCAGTTCACCGAACAACTCACGCATCAGTTCGCCCCCCCCACAAAACGTATCGCCATAACTCGCATCGCCCAGGCCGATCACCGCACCCGGCAAGCCACGCCAGGCAGCGGGCAACTGGTCACGAATCGAGAAATACAGCGGTTGCAGATTATCCGGCAACTCGCCCATGCCAGTGGTCGACGTCACCGCCAGAAAGGCTTCGGGCCCAAACGCCTGGATATCGGCGAGGGTCGCACGCGGGTTGTGCCAGGTTTCGAAACCGGCGGCTTTCAACTGGCTGGCGGCGTGGCGGGCAACTTCTTCGGCCGTGCCGTACACCGAGCCGGAAATGATGGCGACTTTCATAAATCTGATCCTGGATCCGGGTAAAAGACCCGGATATTAACAGCACGGTCGGGATTGTTCTTTTAGAATGCGATCGACAATCAATCAGGAAAGGATACTCCGATGATTGACGCTCAACTGCTGCAAATGGTGATCAACGCTTCAAACGACGGTATCGTGATTGCCGAAAAGGAAGGCGAGCAAGACAACATCCTCATTTACGTCAACCCCGCGTTCGAACGCCTGACGGGGTACTCCAGCGAAGAAATTCTCTATCAGGATTGCCGCTTCCTGCAGTCGGGGGACCGCGACCAGGAAGCCCTGCCATTGATTCGCGACGCCTTGAACCGTGAAGGATCCTGTCGGGAAATACTGCGCAACTACCGCAAGGACGGCACATCGTTCTGGAATGAGTTGTCCCTTTCAACGGTGAAAAATCCAGCGGACGGGCAAACCTACTTTGTCGGTGTACAGAAAGACATCACCGTGCAGGTCAAGGCGCAGCAACGCGTGGCTCACCTGGAGGGGCAGTTGGCTGAACTCCAGGCCGAGCTTGCTGCGCTCAAGGCGACGAACGGCAAAAACCAAATCCGGAATTAATGGTCAGTAAATATAATCACCACTGACTTTGTAATTATATCTTGCGAGTTGGCCATGCAACGCGACGCACTCCTGACCCAGGATGAGCTGGATTTCATCCAGACCATGCAGCACAACCCGCAACTCAATGTGCGGGATGCGACGTCGAGCCTGCTGGTCAACGGTGGATCGCAAATCCGTGACCTGCTCACCCGCCTGGCGGCCCATGAGCAGGTCACCATTCACGCCAGCTTCGAAAACCAGCAAATGACCTTCCCCCTGCATCTGGTGGAAGACGAGTTCCATGCGCTGCATTTGCGTCTCGGCGTGCCGAGCATCTATGAAGGCGGGCCGATGGTCCGGCCTTGGCGCCTGGTACTGGACGAACCGGTAGCGCTGGAAAACGCCAAGGGTCAACCTGGCGCCCTGTGGGTACACGAAGTGTCGTGCAAAGGGGTTTTGCTGGAGGTTCGCAACAAGACCAAGCCGCCGAAGCATTTCGCCTTGTGGTTCAGCCCGTCAGGCTATGAGCGGATTGCCTTGCGCGGCACTTTCGAGAAAGAAAACGAACAGGGCTTCTACGCCTATCAGCTGAGCCAGAGCGATACGGACGAAACCGAGCGTCTGCGCCAGTTCATCCTGCAACAGCATCGCTTGACTCATCCAGCGCTGCACCTCTGAACTTCAAGTATCCAGAGTACCCGCCAGGAACTGCTTCAGACGCTGGCTCATGACCTCCCCTTCATTGCCCAGGCAACCGATCGATGAGCTGGCGAGGCTCTCCCGTGCCAGGTCAGAAGCATCACCGGCCAACAACAATCGACACTCCAGGCTCATGGCCAGGCGATTCAAACGCCGGGGCAGCTCGGGAGCCGGCGCATGATTGGAAAACAGCACCAGCGCCTGGGGCTTGGTCCGTTCACAGACCAGGGTCAACTCATCGAACGGCTGACCAATGGGCAGCACTCGAACCCCCATTTGCGGGCTGCTCAGGAACAAGGCGGCAATCAGTAATTCGAGTTCCCGGCAATGGCCAACCAAGGCACAGATGATCACTCGCCGTGGCCGGGTATCGCGAATCAACAGCAGGCGTTGCAACACCCGCGACCGCAGGAAACCATCGAAAAAGATCCATTCGCTGGCCCCGCCGAATTGATCCTGGCGTTGCAGCAATTGCCTCCATACCGGGAGAAGAATGTCTTGAAATACCACCGGCAGGGAGTAGCTGGAAAAAACCTGTCCGTACACCTGCTCCAGCTGAACGTCGTCAAACGCGCTGACGGCAACCCGGATCTGCTGTTGCCATTGAGCGTAGTCGGCCAGCACGAGGTCGTTGGGAATGATGTGGGACAGCGTTTGCAGGGGGGACCGCCCTGGCCAGTAACGTGCCGATTTTGCTGACCGCCACCCCGCGGTCGATCCAGCCGAGAATGCTGCGAACACGCTCGATATCGGTCATTGAATAGAGGCGATGCCCACTTTCAGTGCGTGTCGGCACGATCAGACCGTAGCGCCGCTCCCATGCGCGAAGGGTGACCGGGTTGATACCGGTCAGGCGCGCCACCTCGCGAATCGGAAAGAGCTGCGCCTGATCAAGGAAGACAGCCTGCGGTACACCTGAGGTTACGCCAGTAAGGACAGGCATCTGGAGTTGTACATTCATGTGCAGATGAATTCCCATTCTAACTCCGCTGTACTGTAATGATTCAAGTTCATAATCGAAGAAAAACGCTAAAAGACGAAACCGGCAGAATCAGGAATAATCCTTGCTTGTTCCGAGTCGCAGCCCACCACCCCGGCGCTGCGCCTGGCGAAGTTCCTATCCGGAGCGACGCGAATGTCTTATGGAGATACACAATGTCTACCCCACCCGTCACGCTGATGGTCGCGCGTCGCGTTGCCAACGGTCGCTATCAAGACCTGATCACCTGGTTGCGCGAAGGCGAACAACTGGCCACCGACTTTCCTGGCTACCTCGGCTCCGGCGTACTCGCACCTCCGCCCGGCGATGACGAATTCCAGATTATCTTTCGCTTCGCCGACGAGCAGACCCTGCATGCCTGGGAGCATTCCGCCTCGCGCAGCGCCTGGCTCGGACGCGGCAGCGAGCTGTTCGCCCACCCGACGGAACATCGGGTCAGCGGCATTGAGGGTTGGTTCGGTGCCACCGGCCAACGCCCGCCGCGCTGGAAACAGGCCGTGGCGATCTGGCTGGCGTTCTTTCCGGTTTCACTGCTGTTCAACTTTGTGCTGGGGCCGCTGCTGAGCGAGATGGCGCTACTGCCCCGGGTGTTCATCAGCACCCTGTGCCTGACGCCGTTGATGGTGTATTTCTTCATCCCGCTTTCGACCCGTCTGCTGGCCAATTGGCTGAACAGCACACCCGTGCGCCGCTTGCCCGTCGAACCCTCCACACAAAACCACTGATGATCTCTTGTGGGAGCGGGCTTGCTCGCGAAGGCGGCGTATCAGTCAACATTTGTACTGTCTGACATCACGCTTTCGCGAGCAAGCCCGCTCCCACACAGGCCCGTTTTACACAATAGGTAGAGTGCTCCCGTCGCTGGTATAGTTTTGCTCTCACCGCGACGCGAGCCGTTCATGACTTCTTCCGCAGCCCCTATCCTCATTACCGGCGCCGGCCAGCGTGTCGGCCTGCACTGCGCCCGGCGACTGCTGGAAGATGGCCATCGCGTGATTTTCAGCTACCGCAGCGAGCGTCCCGGTGTGCAAGCCCTGCGCGATCTGGGGGCCACTGCGATGTTCGCGGACTTCGCCAGCGAGGCCGGGATCCTCGCCTTCATCGGCGAACTGAAAACCCACACCGACTGTTTGCGGGCGATTGTCCACAACGCCTCCGAATGGCTGGCCGAAACACCGGACACTGACGCCGCAGCATTCACCCGCATGTTCAGCGTGCACATGCTGGCGCCTTACCTGATCAACCTGCATTGCGCCGAACTGCTGCAACGCTCGAGCCCCGCCGACATCGTGCACATCAGCGATGACGTGACCCGCAGGGGCAGCAGCAAGCACATCGGCTATTGCGCCAGCAAAGCCGGGCTCGACAGCCTGACCCTGTCCTTCGCCGCCAGGTACGCGCCGGCCATCAAGGTCAACGGGATTGCGCCAGCCCTGCTACTGTTCAAGCCTGAGGACGACGCCGCCTACCGCGCCAAAGCGCTGGCCAAGTCCGCGCTGGGCATCGAGCCTGGCTGCGAAGTGATCTACCAGAGCCTGCGCTATCTGCTCGACAACCCTTATGTCACCGGCACCACCCTGACCGTCAATGGCGGAAGGCACATCAAATAAGTGTCCCGCGAGGATTTACCATGACGTTATCCCTGCCCCAGAACGCCCTGTCCCAGAGCTATCGCGAGATCCTCATCGGCGTCGGCGAAAACCCCGACCGCGAAGGGTTGCTCGATACGCCGATGCGCGCGGCCAAAGCCATGCAGTACCTTTGCCATGGTTACGAGCAAAGTGTCGAAGAGATCGTCAATGGCGCGCTGTTCGCCTCCGACAACGATGAAATGGTGATCGTCGACAACATCGAGCTGTACTCGCTTTGCGAACACCACATGCTGCCCTTCATCGGCAAGGCGCATGTGGCTTATATTCCAACCGGCAAGGTGCTGGGCCTGTCGAAGATTGCACGGCTGGTGGACATGTTCGCCCGGCGCCTGCAAATCCAGGAAAACCTCACCCGGCAAATCGCCGAAGCCGTGCAACAGGTGACCGGCGCAGCAGGCGTCGCAGTGGTCATCGAAGCGCAGCACATGTGCATGATGATGCGCGGCGTCGAGAAACAGAATTCGACCATGAACACCTCGGTGATGCTCGGCGCCTTCCGCGAGTCGAGCAACACCCGCCAGGAGTTCCTGCAATTGATTGGACGGAGCAAGTAGCAATGCCACAACTTCAGCCAGGCATGGCACGCATCCGGGTCAAAGACCTGTGCCTGCGTACCTTCATCGGCATCAATGAGGACGAAATCCTCAACAAGCAGGATGTGCTGATCAACCTCACCATTCTGTACGCAGCCCAGGAAGCGGTACGGGACAACGACATCGATCACGCGTTGAACTACCGCACGATCACCAAGGCGATCATCGCCCACGTGGAAGGCAACCGCTTTGCGCTGCTCGAACGCCTGACCCAGGAAATTCTCGACCTGGTGATGGCCAACGCATCGGTGCTCTACGCCGAGGTGGAAGTCGACAAGCCCCACGCGCTGCGATTCGCCGAGTCGGTATCGATTACGCTTGCAGCGAGCCGCTAGCTACAAGCTTCAAGCGCCAGGCTGTAAACTTCGACCTACCGCAATCCATCTTGCAGCTCCCAGCTGTCTCGCAGAGACCTCCCATGAACGATCAACAACGCCTGGAACTCGAAGCCGCCGCCTTTCGCCGGCTGGTGGCCCACCTGGACAGCCGCAAGGATGTGCAGAACATCGACCTGATGAACCTCTCGGGCTTCTGCCGCAACTGCCTGTCCAAGTGGTACAAGGCGGCGGCTGACGAGCGCCAGATCGAGGTCAGCCTCGACGAAGCCCGCGAAGTGGTTTACGGCATGCCGTACGCCGAATGGAAAGCCCAATATCAGCAAGAAGCCAGCGCCGAACAACAAGCGGCGTTCGCCAAAGGAAAACCCAATGAGTGATTTGAACACCCTGCGCGCCAGCCTCAACAGCGGCGAACACGCCTTCGCCGACACCCTGGCCTTCATCGCCGCCGGTTACGACTATCAGCCTCAGGCCTTCAACAATGGCGGCGTGGAAAACGCGGCCGGGCAAAACGAAGGCTCGTGCAAGACCCTGGGTCTGGCGCTGCTCGAAGGCTTGAGCGATGCGGAAGCCCTGCTGGCTTTCGGCGAGCATTACCGCTCGGTGTTGGCGACGCCGGAAGGCAGCGATCACGGCAATATCCGCGCGTTGATCGCCCATGGTCTGGCCGGTGTGAAGTTCTCTCAGCAACCGCTGGCTCGCCGCTGATTTAATTCGCTGCCGATTAAACCTGTAGGAGCGAGCCCGCTCGCGATGGACTGAAGAACGCCACGGGGTGTCAGGCACCCAGCGTCATCGTTCACGACCATCGCGAGCAAGCTCGCTCCTACAGGTTTTGCGTTCATGGCGCGGAATGGATCACAAGCACAACCCGACTTTTAAGATTGACCCGGCAACTTTATTTCGTTTGCCGCGCACCACCGCTCACGGCTTAGATAAAAAGAAGTCCTCCTACTTCCGAGCCGGTCATTCATGCGCAGCGAAACCATCAGCCAGTCGATCAACATCGTTCACCCTGTCACCCTCAGCCACGGCAAAAACGCCGAGGTCTGGGACACTGACGGCAAACGCTACATCGACTTTGTCGGCGGCATCGGCGTGCTGAACCTTGGCCATTGCCATCCGCGCATCGTCGAGGCCATTCGCGAACAAGCCACCCGACTGACCCACTATGCGTTCAACGCCGCGCCCCATGTGCCCTACCTCGAGTTGATGGATCGCCTCAGCACGTTCATACCGGTGGATTACCCGGTCAGCGGCATGCTCACCAACAGCGGCGCGGAAGCGGCGGAGAACGCCCTGAAGATCGTCCGTGGCGCCACCGGCCGCACCGCGGTTATCGCCTTCGACGGCGCGTTTCACGGCCGCACGCTGGCAACGCTCAACCTCAATGGCAAAGTCGCGCCCTACAAACAGAAAGTCGGCGTGCTGCCGGGGCCGGTGTATCACCTGCCTTTCCCCAGCCAGGACAACGGCGTGACTTGCGCCGATGCGCTGAAGGCCATGGAGCGCCTGTTCAGCGTCGAGATCGATGTCGACGACGTGGCGTGTTTTATTGTCGAGCCGGTGCAGGGCGAAGCAGGTTTCCTGGCCATGGAGGCCGAGTTCGCCCAGACGTTGCGCAAATTCTGCGACGACAAGGGCATTGTGCTGATCGCCGATGAAATCCAGTCCGGTTTCGGTCGTACCGGCCAACGCTTTGCATTTTCGCGACTGGGTATCGAGCCTGACTTGATCCTGCTCGGCAAAAGCATCGCCGGCGGCGTGCCGCTGGGAGCGGTGGTCGGGCGCAGATCGCTGCTGGATAACCTGCCCAAGGGCGGCCTTGGAGGCACCTATTCCGGCAACCCCATCGCCTGTGCGGCGGCATTGGCGACCCTGGACGAAATGACCGATGCCAACCTGCACGCCTGGGGCACGCAACAGGAAGAGGCGATTGTCGGCCGCTATGAAGCCTGGCGCTCAAGTAGGCTGACGCCGTATCTGGGGCGTCTGACCGGCGTCGGCGCCATGCGTGGCATCGAGTTGATCAACGCCGATGGCTCGCCAGCACCGGCACAATTGACCCAACTGCTGGCCCTGGCGCGGGACGCCGGGTTGCTGCTGATGCCCAGCGGCAAGTCGCGGCACATCATTCGCTTGCTGGCGCCATTGACCACCGAGGCGACGGTGCTGGAGGAAGGGCTGGATATCCTTGAGGCGTGCCTGAAGAAACTGGCCTGAACCACAGCGCCCACTGTAGGAGCGAGCATGCTCGCGAAGAACCTGAGAGCTCCGCGGGGTGTCAGGCTCCCAGCGTTATCGTTGACGACCATCGCGAGCGAGCTCGCTCCTACAGGGACATGTGTATTTTCCGAAGGCAAAAAAAACCGGCCGAAGCCGGTTTTTTCGTTTCTACTGAATCAAGCGTTCTGCAGATTGTCCAGGTAACGCTCGGCATCCAGTGCCGCCATGCAACCGGCGCCAGCCGAGGTAATGGCCTGACGGTACACGTGGTCAGCCACGTCACCGGCGGCGAAGATGCCTTCGAGGTTGGTGGCAGTGGCGTTGCCGTCACGACCGCCCTGCACGACCAGGTAGCCGTCTTTCAGGGTCAGTTGGCCTTCGAACAGCGAAGTGTTCGGAGTGTGGCCGATGGCGATGAACACGCCGTCGACTTTCACTTCGTCGAAGCTGCCGTCGTTGTTCTTCAGGCGGGCACCGGTCACGCCCATGTTGTCGCCCAGCACTTCATCCAGGGTTGCGTTGAGCTTCAGCTCGATCTTGCCTTCGGCAACGCGGGCGTTCAGCTTGTCGATCAGGATCTTCTCGGCGCGGAAGGTTTCGCGACGGTGGATCAGAGTGACCTTGCTGGCGATGTTGGCCAGGTACAGGGCTTCTTCGACAGCGGTGTTGCCGCCGCCAACCACGGCAACCGGCTTGTTGCGATAGAAGAAACCGTCGCAGGTTGCGCAGGCGGAGACGCCTTTGCCCATGAACGCTTCTTCCGATGGCAGGCCCAGGTAACGAGCGCTGGCGCCGGTGGCGATGATCAGGGCGTCGCAAGTGTAAGTCGCGCTGTCGCCGGTCAGGGTGTACGGCTTGGCAGCGAAGTCCACGGCATTGATGTGATCGAAAACGATCTCGGTTTCAAAGCGCTCGGCGTGCTCGCGCATCCGCTCCATCAGCGCCGGGCCGGTCAGGCCGTGGACGTCGCCCGGCCAGTTGTCGACTTCGGTGGTGGTGGTCAGTTGACCGCCGGCCTGCATGCCGGTGATCAGCAGTGGCTTGAGGTTGGCACGGGCGGCATAGACCGCGGCGCTGTAACCGGCAGGGCCGGAACCGAGAATAATCACTCGCGAATGACGGACTTCAGACATGACCTGCTCCTGTTGACCGGCCCGGAACACCTGGCGCGGAACGCCGGATTGCCGGCTGGAATAAAAAAGAACGGTTGAAAGCACTTGGGGAAGGCTTGAACCCGACCGTCCTGTAAAAGATTGGGTGCAGCGTATCGAGGGGGCGAAGATTAAGGAAATACGGTTTAACAATCCAGCTCATAGGTGGTCTCTATGCAATCTGCCCGACGATATCGACGTCTTTGTTACAGTGAATGTCGATACCGCCACCGCGCTTTCGCATGTGCAGCAAAGCCGGTAAGGTCGGCGCGTTTTCCCTCTGCCCGGAGCACCTTATGCCCGCCCCTGTCCTGTCCGGCCCGCAATACCTGCGCGAAGGCCTCAAGCTGGTGCTCAGCCCCAGCCTGCGTTTGTTTGTGTTGTTGCCACTGGCGATCAACCTGGTGCTGTTCGTCGGATTGATCTATCTGGCCGGCCATCAATTCAGCCTGTGGGTCGACACGCTGATGCCGTCCCTGCCCGACTGGCTGAGTTTTCTCAGCTACATCCTCTGGCCGCTGTTCGTGGTGCTCGTCGTACTGATGGTGTTCTTCACTTTCACCATGCTCGCCAACGTCATTGCCGCGCCGTTCAACGGCTTCCTCGCGGAGAAAGTCGAAGTGGTGGTGCGCGGCACCGATGATTTTCCGACCTTCAGCTGGGGTGAACTGATTGCGATGATCCCGCGCACCCTGGCCCGGGAAATGCGCAAGCTCGGCTATTTTCTGCCCCGGGCGATCGGGTTGTTCATCCTCTCGTTCATCCCGGTGGTGAACATCATCGCCGCGCCGCTGTGGCTGTTGTTCGGGGTGTGGATGATGGCGATCCAGTACATCGACTACCCGGCGGACAACCACAAGCTGGGCTGGAACGAGATGCTCGCGTGGCTGCGACAGAAGCGCTGGCAGAGCATGAGCTTCGGCGGCAGCGTCTATCTGGTGCTGCTGATACCGGTGGTCAACATCCTGATGATGCCGGCCGCCGTGGCCGGGGCGACGCTGTTCTGGGTGCGTGAACGCGGCGCGGAAAACCTGGTGGCACAGCGCTGAGTCACAAATCCATCATCCCGACGTCACACTGACGACATGGCCCCAACCGACACTGGGGTCATGACGACAGCTCTGCATATCACCCTGATCACCGAAACCTTCCCTCCCGAAATCAACGGCGTGGCCAATACCCTTGGTCGCTTGTGCGACGGCTTGCGCGCGCGCGGGCATCAAGTGGAGTTGGTGCGACCGCGTCAGGGCTGCGACCAGCAGTTGGGCAGCGACGATGAGTTGCTGCTGTGCCGCGGCTGGCCGCTACCGGGCTATCCCGGTTTGCAATGGGGTCAGTCGTCGATGCACAAACTGCTGCGGCGCTGGACGCGCCACCGCCCGGACGTGCTCTACATTGCCACCGAGGGCCCGCTGGGCCTGTCGGCCTTGCGTGCGGCACGGCGACTGGGAATTTCCGTGGTCAGCGGGTTCCACACCAATTTCCAGCAGTACTCCAACCAGTACGGGCTTGGTTTGCTCACGCGCCTGCTGACTCACTACCTGCGCTGGTTCCACAACCGCTCGACCATGACCCTGGTGCCCAGCGTCAGTCAGCGCATGGAACTGGAGCGGCGGCATTTCGAGCGACTCGCGTTGCTGTCCCGAGGGGTCGACAGCGAACTGTTTCACCCGGCCAAACGTCTGAATGCCCTGCGCGAGCAATGGGGACTGGCCGAGGAAGACATCGCCGTCATTCATGTCGGACGCCTGGCCGCGGAAAAAAATCTCGGCCTGCTCAAGCGCACCTTCAATACCCTCAAGGCGAGTTATCCCCAGCGCATCCTGAAACTGATCGTGGTCGGCGATGGCCCGCAGCGCCAGGAACTGCAAAACGAAATGCCCGAGGCGATTTTCTGCGGTACCCAACGGGGTGAAGCACTGGCGTGTCACTACGCGTCAGGCGACGTGTTTCTGTTTCCGAGCCTGACTGAAACGTTCGGCAATGTGGTACTTGAAGCACTTGCCTCGGGGCTCGGCGTGGTGGCCTACGATCAGGCGGCGGCCGCCCAGCATATACGTCATGGCTACAACGGAGTGTTGGCGATGCCGGGGGATGAAGAAGCATTCTGCGATGCCGCGGCATGGCTGCTGGAGGAAAGGGAAACCTTGCGCAATGTACGTCTCAATGCGCGCCAGCATGCCAGTCGCCAGGGCTGGGCGACGATCATCGAGCAGTTCGAGGGACAGCTGCGCGGGGCGTGTGCCGGGGAGATGGTGGTGCCGAATGCACCGACTGTTCCCTGATTTGCTGTGTTTTTGAGTCAGCCTTCGCGAGCAAGCCCGCTCCCACACTTGATCGCATTTCCCTGAGAGAACGCGGTTACTTGTGGGAGCGGGCTTGCTCGCGAAAGCGTCAGTCCAAGTGCCGCTTAAACCAAGGTCATCAACGCCTCACGGCTGAACGGCAGAATGTCTTCCTCACGGCCGTCACGCACTTTCTGCGCCCAGTCCGGGTCCACCAGCAACGCGCGACCGACCGCCACCAGGTCGAACTCGTCGTTGTTCAGGCGCTCCAGCAGCTTTTCCAGGCTGGCCGGTTGTGCGACCTTGTCGGTGTTGACCATGAACTGCAGGAACTCGCCGTCCAGGCCGACGCTGCCCACGGTGATGGTCGGCTTGCCGGTGAGTTGGCGGGTCCAGCCAGCCAGGTTCAACTCGGAACCGTCGAACTCCGGCTCCCAGAAGCGGCGGGTCGAGCAGTGGAAAATATCCACGCCTGCGTCGGCCAACGGTTTGAGGAACTCGCCCAAGGCTTCCGGGGTTTGCACCAGGCGTGCGGTGTAGTCCTGCTGCTTCCACTGGGAGAAACGGAAGATGATCGGGAAACCCTCACCGACCGCGGCACGCACCGCCTGAATCAATTCAATGGCGAAGCGCGAACGGTTGGCCAGGCTGCCGCCGTATTCGTCGGTACGCTGGTTGCTGCCTTCCCAGAAGAACTGGTCGATCAGGTAACCGTGGGCGCCGTGGATTTCCACGCCATCCATGCCAATGCTCTGCGCATCCTTGGCAGCCTGGGCGAACGCAGCGATCACGTCCTGGATATCCTGCCTGGTCATGCCGTGCACCACGACCTGACCTTCCTTCACTTTTTCCGACGGGCCAAAACCGGGCACGCTGGCGTCCGGCTCGGTGCCGATACGACGTACGCTGCCCACATGCCACAACTGCGGCACGATCTTGCCGCCTTCGGCGTGAACGGCGTCGACGACTTTCTTCCAGCCGGCCAGGGCCGCTTCACCGTAGAAATGCGGAACGTTCGGGTAACCGTTGGAAGCCTTGTGACCGACGGTGGTGCCTTCGGTGATGATCAGGCCGACGCCCGCAGCGGCGCGTCGACGGTAGTATTCGATCACCTTGGAATTAGGCACGCCGCCCGGAGAAAAGGAGCGGGTCATCGGCGCCATGACGACGCGGGTCGGCAGCTCGAGGGTGCCGAGGTGGAACGGTTTGAACAGGGCTTTGACGGGCATGGGACGCTCCACATGGAATGACTTTATGACGGTGATAATATGGAGGTTCGCGCGTACTGAACAGCACTATTGATTTGGGTGATGTAGGAGCGAGCTTGCTCGCGATGGTGGTCAACGATAACGCTGGCGGTCTGATGCCCCGCGGTGTTCCTACAACCATCGCGAGCGAGCTCGCTCCTACAAAGGGAGGATTACTTCAGGGCTTTTTCAATCGCCTGAACGACGCTGGGATCGTCCGGAGCAGTACGTGGCGAGAACCGTGCCAGTACGCGGCCGTCCTTGCCCAGCAGGAACTTCTCGAAGTTCCAGGTGATATCGCCGGGAAACTCCGCGCCCTCGCCCGCCAGCAAGCGGTAGAGCTGATGACGATCGTGACCATTGACTTCCAGCTTGCTGGACAACGGAAAGGTCACGCCATAGTTGAGGCTGCAGAAATCCTTGATCTCCTGCTCGGTCCCCGGTTCCTGCCCGGCAAATTGGTTGCACGGCAAGCCCAACACGCTGAAGCCTTTGGCCTTGTATTGCTGGTAGAGGTTTTCCAGCGCCGCGTACTGCGGGGTCAAGCCGCATTTGGAAGCGACGTTGACCACCAGCACGACTTGGCCTTTGAAAGGCGCCAGAGGTAGCTCCTGACCATTCAGGGCTGTCAATTTAAGGTCGTGAAAAGCACTCATGACGTACTCCAGATTCCCGTGTTCTTTTCGAAACAGCCACTTGGCGGCGTCGTCAGGGACAGCCGCATACTAAAAAGGCGCCCACAGGGCGCCTCTCCAGTTATCTGAGCTTAGCGCAGAAATCAGTGGTGATGGCCACCTTCGCCATGGACGTGGCCATGAGCGATTTCTTCCTGGCTGGCGTCACGGATAGCAACGATCTTGACCTGGAAATTCAGGCGCTGACCGGCCAACGGGTGGTTGCCGTCAACGGTCACGTCGTCGCCGTCCAGATCACGGATGGTCACGATCTGCATCTGGCCGTCCGGAGCGGAAGCGTGGAACTGCATGCCCACTTCCAGTTCGTCGACGCCTTCGAACATGCTGCGGCTCAGGGTGCTGACCAGTTCGGCAGCGTATTCGCCGTAAGCATCTTCCGGTTCAACGGCTACGGTCAGCTCGTCGCCGACAGCCTTGCCTTCCAGAGCCTTTTCCAGGCCCGGGATGATGTTGCCTGCGCCTTGCAGGTAGACCAGCGGCGCGCCGCCGGCGGAGCTGTCGATGACCTCACCAGCGTCGTTGGTCAGGGTATAGTCAATGGAGACAGCCTTATTGGCGGCGATCAGCATGGGGCGAGACCTTTTGCATAAGAAGATTGAAGGGCCAAGTTTAGCGAAGCAATCGTCCGAAAGCGAACACAACCCGGACAGACGGGATTCGACGGTCACAGGCTTTCATCAGGACGAGGACGGTCACTGGGTGGCCGAGCTTTCCTGCGGCCATACCCAACACCTGCGGCACCAACCACCCTGGCAATCCCGCGCCTGGGTCATGGACCCTGCGCAACGCCAGGAAAAAATAGGCCAACCCTTTGCCTGCGGTTGGTGCGCACAAGGCTCGGTTAGCGATAACCTTGGCGACTGAATTTCGGTAGATCGCCAGTCATAGGTGCTCACCATTGCCTGCTCCCTTAGAGAATCCGCATGCAAACTTTTTTTATCGCGCCCACCGATTTTGGTGTGGGTCTGACCTCCATCAGCCTCGGGCTGGTGCGTACCCTTGAGCGAGCCGGGCTCAAGGTCGGCTTTTTCAAACCGATTGCCCAGCCGCATCCAGGCGACACGGGCCCGGAACGTTCCACCGAACTGGTGGCGCGCACCCACGGCCTGAAACCGCCTCAGCCACTGGGCCTGGCCCATGTCGAGCGCATGCTCGGCGACGGCCAGCTCGATGAGTTGCTCGAAGAAATCATCACCCTGTATCAGCAGGCCGCCATCGGCAAGGACGTGCTGATCGTCGAAGGCATGGTGCCGACCCGCAGCGCCAGTTACGCCGCGCGGGTCAACCTGCACCTGGCCAAGAGCCTCGACGCCGAGGTGATCCTGGTCTCGGCACCGGAAAACGAAGTGTTGACCGAGCTCTCCGGTCGCGTCGAGTTGCAGGCGCAATTGTTCGGTGGCCCGAAAGACCCGAAAGTCCTCGGCGTGATCCTCAACAAGGTCAAGACCGAAGAAAGCATGGAGGCCTTCGCCACGCGCCTGAAGGAGCATTCGCCGTTGCTGCGCAGCGGTGATTTCCGCTTGCTCGGCTGCATTCCGTTCCAGCCGGAACTGAACGCCCCGCGCACCCGCGACGTCGCCGACCTGATGGGTGCGCAAGTGCTCAACGCCGGTGATTATGAAACCCGGCGCATGACCAAAATCATCATTTGCGCCCGCACCATGCGCAACACCGTGGAGTTGCTCAAGCCCGGCGTGCTGGTGGTGACCCCCGGCGACCGCGACGACATCATCCTCGCCGTCAGCCTGGCGGCGTTGAACGGCGTGCCTCTGGCCGGCCTGCTGCTGACCAGCGACACCTTGCCCGACCCACGCATCATGGACCTGTGCCGTGGCGCCCTGCAGGCCGGACTGCCGGTGCTGTCGGTGAGCACCGGCTCCTACGACACCGCCAACCTGCTCAATGGCCTGAACAAGGAAATCCCTATCGATGACCGCGAGCGCGCGGAAATCATCACCGACTTCATCGCCGGCCACCTCGATGCCAACTGGTTGCATCAGCGCTGCGGCACACCACGGGAGATGCGTCTGTCGCCAGCGGTGTTCCGCTATCAACTGATCCAGCGCGCCCAGGCGGCCAACAAGCGCATCGTGTTGCCCGAAGGCAGCGAGCCGCTGACCGTGCAGGCCGCCGCGATCTGCCAGGCCCGTGGCATCGCTCGCTGCGTGTTGCTGGCCAAGCCCGAGGACGTGCAGGCTGTCGCCCGCGCCCAGGGCATCGAGTTGCCACCTGGCTTGGAAATCATTGATCCGGACTTGATCCGCGAGCGCTATGTCGAGCCGATGGTTGCGCTGCGCAAGAGCA
Source organism: Pseudomonas sp. Pseusp16 (assembly GCF_047324915.1). NCBI lineage: Bacteria > Pseudomonadati > Pseudomonadota > Gammaproteobacteria > Pseudomonadales > Pseudomonadaceae > Pseudomonas > Pseudomonas sp. Pseusp16. The sequence goes on from NZ_CP168522.1 coordinate 4,184,664, forward strand.
AAAGCCTCAATGCGCCGATGGCCGAGCAACAACTGGAAGACACCGTGGTGATCGGCACCATGATGCTGGCCCTGGATGAAGTCGACGGTCTCGTCTCGGGCGTGATCAACACCACCGCCAACACCATCCGCCCGGCCCTGCAGCTGATCAAGACGGCGCCGGGCTGCACCCTGGTGTCGTCGGTGTTCTTCATGCTGTTTCCGGAAGAGGTGCTGGTCTATGGCGACTGCGTGATGAACCCGCACCCAAGCGCCAGCGAACTGGCTGAGATCGCCCTGCAAAGCGCTGATTCGGCCGCCGCATTCGGCATCACGCCACGGGTGGCGATGATCAGCTACTCCAGTGGCGATTCGGCGAGCGGCGAAGAAGTCGAGAAGGTCCGCGAGGCTACCCTGCTCGCCCACGAACAACAGCACTCGCTGCTCATCGACGGCCCTTTGCAGTACGACGCCGCCGCCAACGAAAACGTGGCCCGGCAATTGGCGCCGAACAGTCAGGTGGCCGGCCGCGCCACGGTGTACGTGTTCCCCGACCTCAACACCGGCAATACCACCCACAAGGCCGTGCAGCGCAGCGCCGACTGCGTCAGCCTCGGGCCGATGCTGCAAGGCCTGCGCAAACCGGTGAACGATTTGCCGCGCGGCGCGCAGGTCGATGACATCGTCTACACCATCGCCCTGACCGCGATTCAAGCCGCCAACCGACCTATGGATGTGTAAATGCTGGACTTCCTCCCCGCCCCGTTGCGCGGCGTGATCGCCGCGCTGCTGTTGGCACTGAACACAATATTGCTCTGCTCGTTCCTGTTCTGCGTGGCGCTGGTCAAGGTATTGCCGTTCACTTTCACCCAGCGCATCGCACGCTGGCTGATGAGCCATACCCATGAAGCCTGGATCAGCATCAACAAAGGCTGGATGAACCTGGTCCGTCGCACCCGCTGGCACATCAGCGGTCTGCAGGGTCTCGACTACCAGCACTCGTACCTGATCACCAGCAACCACCAGAGCTGGGTCGACATTCTGGTGCTGCAATACGTGCTCAACCGGCGCATTCAACCGCTGAAGTTCTTTCTCAAGCAGGAGCTGATCTGGGTCCCGGTGATCGGCCTGGCCTGGTGGGCGCTGGGCTTTCCGTTCATGAAGCGCTACTCCAAGGCGTACCTGGAGAAGCACCCGGAAAAGAAAGGCAAGGACCTGGAAACCACCCGCAAGACCTGTGCGAAATTCCGCGACAACCCGGTGGGCATTTTCAACTTCGTCGAAGGCACGCGCTTCACCGAGGGCAAGCATGCCCAGCAACAGTCCCCCTTCAAGTACCTGCTCAAGCCCAAGGCCGGCGGTATTGCCTTTGTGCTGGATGCGATGGGCGAGCAGCTGGAATCAATCGTCAACGTGACGATTCATTATCCGGCCGGGCGTCCCGGTTTTTGGGATTTGTTGTGCGGGAACGTTGCGGACGTGGTGGTGCACTTTGAAGAGCTGAGGATTCCGCCACAGTTCATTGGCAAGAACTACGACCAGGATGGTGAGTATCGCCTGCAATTCCAGGGCTGGATCAATCAGTTGTGGCAGGACAAGGATGCTCTGCTGGAACAGATGCACCGCGAATTTCCTGACCGCCGCTGAACCAATGTGGGAGCGGGCTTGCTCGCGAAGGCAGTGTGTCATTCAACATTGATGCTGACTGATCCAGCGCATTCGCGAGCAAGCCCGCTCCCACATTTAAATATCACAAGGCATAAAAAACCCGCCGATGATCACTCATCGGCGGGTTTCTTTTTTCCGGTTAACGCTTAGATCGCGCCACGCTCACGCAGCAGACCCAGCACTTGCTTTACGCCTTCTTCCAGAGACACGGACTGGGTGTCGATGACCAGGTCGGCATCCAGCGGTACGTCGTACGGGAAGGACTCGCCCGGGATGTTATCCCCGGCCGCCGCGTACAGGCCTTGCGGATCACGCTCGGCGCAGACCGTTGGCGAAGCCTGGACGTAGACCGTCAGCAGACGCTCCTTGCCGATCAGTTCCCGGGCCTGTTCACGACCTTCGGCACTCGGCGCAACGAACGCCGCCAGGGTCAGCAGGCCGGCTTCGTTGAACTGACGCGCCACGTGCGCGGCACGACGCCAGTTTTCGGTACGCCCGGCGCGATCCTGTGGCAGACCTTTGTTCAGGTCGTGACGCAGGTTCTGGCCATCGAGTACGAACACCGCACGACCCAAGTCGAACAGCTTGCGCTCGACCGCATAGGCCAGGGTGCTTTTGCCCGCGCCCGACAAGCCGCTGAACAACACGGTGGCCGGTTGCTGGCCGAAGCGCTGTGCGCGCTCTTCGGTGGCGACGTGGGCCAGTTTGCCGTGGTGCGTGGAGCTGCCATGGGCCAGCGGCTGGGCGACGATCATGCCGGCGCCAACGGTGCCGTTGGTCAAGCGGTCGATGATGATGAAGGCGCCGGTGGTGCGGTTGCTGTCGTAACCGTCGAGGGCAATCGGCGCATCGAGCGCGATCTTGACCTTGCCGATTTCGTTCAGTTGCAACGCGCTGGCCGGGCCTTCTTCCAGGGTGTTCACGTCGACCTTGTTGACGATGCTGGCAATGGAGCCTGGCACGTAACTGGTGGCGCGCTTGATGTCGTATTTCTTGCCCGGCAGCATCGGCTCTTCAGCCATCCACACCAGCATGGCTTCGAAGCTGTCGGTCACCGGCGGCACGTTGTCGGCGTGAACCAGCAGGTCGCCACGGGAAATGTCGATTTCATCTTCCATGGTCAACGTGACTGCCTGACCTGGACCGGCATGCTCCAGTTCACCTTCGAAGGTGACGATGGACTTCACGCGGCTGCTCTTGCCCGACGGCAGCACCACGACTTCGTCGCCTTTCTTGACGATGCCGCTGGCCAGCGTACCGGCGAAACCGCGGAAGTTCAGGTTCGGACGGTTGACGTACTGCACCGGGAAACGCAGGTCGGTGAAGTTGCGGTCGCCCGCCACTTCCACGGTCTCGAGGATTTCCATCAGCGACTGACCGGTGTACCACGGCGAGCGCTCGGACTTGTTCACCACGTTGTCGCCCTTCAAGGCCGACATCGGCACGAAGTGCATGCTGGTCGGCTTCATCTTCAAGCCTTCGGCGAACTGCAGGTAGTCAGCCTTGATCGACTCGAACACGCCCTGGTCGAAGTCCTTGAGGTCCATCTTGTTGATGGCCACGACTATGTGCTTGATGCCCAGCAACGAGGCGATGAAGCTGTGGCGACGGGTCTGGGTCTGCACGCCGTAGCGGGCGTCGACCAGGATGATCGCCAGGTCACAGGTGGAAGCACCGGTGGCCATGTTGCGGGTGTACTGCTCATGGCCGGGGGTGTCGGCAATGATGAATTTGCGCTTGGCGGTGGAGAAGTAGCGGTACGCGACATCGATGGTGATGCCTTGTTCACGCTCGGCCTGCAGACCGTCGACCAGCAACGCCAGGTCGATGTCTTCACCGGTGGTGCCGACTTTTTTCGAGTCGCGGGTAATGGCTTCCAGGTGATCTTCGTAGATCATCTTGGAGTCGTGCAGCAGGCGCCCGATCAGGGTGCTCTTGCCGTCATCGACATTACCGCAGGTCAGAAAGCGCAGCAGTTCTTTACGTTCGTGCTGGCCCAGGTAGGCGAGGATGTCCTCGCTGATCAAATCAGATTGATGCGACATGACAGCCCCTTAGAAATAACCTTGACGTTTTTTGTCTTCCATCGAGCCTGCGCCATCGTGGTCGATGACACGGCCCTGGCGCTCGGAAGTTCGCGTCAGGAGCATTTCCTGAATGATGTCCGTGAGGCTTTCGGCCTCGGACTCCACCGCGCCCGTCAACGGGTAGCAACCAAGGGTACGGAAACGCACTTTCTTTTTGACGATGCGGGCTTTTTCTTCATCGCTCAGGTGTTCGAGGATGCGCTCGTCGTCGATCATGATCAGCGTGCCGTTCTTCTCGATGACTTCACGCTCGGCGGCGAAGTACAGCGGAACGATCGGGATGCCTTCAAGGTAGATGTACTGCCAGATGTCCAGCTCGGTCCAGTTCGACAACGGGAAGACGCGGATCGACTCGCCCTTGTTGACCTTGCCGTTGTAGACGTTCCACAGCTCGGGACGCTGGTTCTTCGGATCCCAGCGGTGCTTGCTGTCGCGGAACGAGTACACACGCTCCTTGGCGCGGGATTTCTCTTCATCGCGACGGGCGCCGCCAAAAGCTGCGTCGAAACCATGCTTGTCGAGTGCCTGCTTGAGGCCCTCGGTCTTCATGATGTCGGTGTGCTTGGCGCTGCCGTGGGTGAACGGGTTGATGTCCTGCGCCACGCCGTCCGGGTTGACGTGGGTGATCAGGTCCAGGCCCAGCTCGGCGACCATCTTGTCGCGGAAGGCGTACATCTCCTGGAATTTCCAGCGAGTGTCGACGTGCATCACCGGAAACGGCAGCTTGCCCGGGAAGAACGCCTTGCGTGCCAGATGCAGCATCACGGCGGAGTCTTTACCGATGGAGTACAGCATCACCGGGTTGTCGAACTCGGCGGCCACCTCGCGGATGATGTGGATGCTTTCCGCCTCCAGCTGTTTCAGATGCGTCAGTTTGTCGACCATGGCTACTCACGAAAGCTTTCTTATGAACGGCCAGCGGGCCGTGTTCGAGCGGGGATCCTAGCACAGCGACCTCTTCTAATCAGGACGCCAACTAGATCGAAAGAGCATATGAATATGCCTGCCTGTTTGGCCGCCCTCCCCCCTGTGGGAGCGAGCTTGCTCGCGATGGTCGTCAACGATAACGCTGGGAATCTGACACCCCGTGGCGCTCTCAGGTTTATCGCGAGCGAGCTCGCTCCTACAGTATCAGGATCTCGCGCGTTCAGATCGGATTCGGGCAATCGATGAAGATGTGCTCCAGCGCAAACCGCCGCGCCAGGTAATCCCCCAGCGCCTGGACGCCGTAGCGTTCGGTCGCATGGTGACCGGCGGCGATGAAACTGATGTCGTTTTCCCGGGCACTGTGGAAGGTTTGCTCGGAAGCTTCGCCGCTGAGGTACAGATCGACTCCGGCCAGAATGGCCTGGTCGATGTAACCCTGGCCGCCACCGGTGCACCAGCCGACGCGGCGGATCATGGCGCTGCCTTCGATCAACAGCGGCTCACGGCCCATGACTTCCTGCACGCGGCGGGCGAAATCCCGGGGCGTCATCGGCTCATTCAGCGAGCCGACCAGGCCGACGATCTTCAGGTTGTCCGGGTCCAGCGGCCCTTCCACGGTGATGTCCAACTGACGGGCAAGTTGCACGTTATTGCCGACGTCCGGGTGCAGGTCCAGCGGCAGGTGATAGGACAACAGGCTGATATCGTGCTTGAGCAGGGTCTTCAAGCGGCGCTGTTTCATGCCGGTGATGCACGGATTTTCGCCTTTCCAGAAGTAGCCGTGATGCACCAGCACCAGGTCGGCATTGGCCTCCACGGCGGCATCGAGCAAAGCCTGGCTCGCGGTGACGCCGCTGACAATGCGCATCACTTGCGGCCGCCCCTCGACCTGCAGGCCGTTGGGGCAATAATCGGCAATCTTGGCACTGTTAAGGTAGCGGTCGGCTTCTTCGACCAGGGTGCTCAGGGCGACGGCCATAAAAGACTCCTAAATATCCCGTTCAGAGGCGCGTTCGGCCTCGTATAATGCGCGTCATTATGAGCGGTCTCATACCGCCTGCAACTCTCTCAGGAAGTGCTTAATGCTCAAGGCGCTGCGTTTTTCCGGCTGGCCGCTGTTGGCCGGCGTGCTTGTCGCTCTTTTGATAATCCAGCGTTACCCGCAGTGGGTCGGGCTCCCGAGCCTCGACGTCAATCTGCAACAAGCGCCGCAAACCACCAGCATGCAGCAGGGTCCGGTGTCCTATGCCGACGCGGTAACCACCGCGGCGCCGTCGGTGGTGAACCTGTACACCACCAAAGTCATCAACAAACCCAACCATCCGTTGTTCGAAGATCCGCAGTTCCGGCGCTTCTTCGGCGACAACTCACCCAAGCAGAAACGCATGGAGTCGAGCCTTGGCTCCGGCGTGATCATGAGCCCGGAAGGCTACATCCTGACCAACAACCACGTGACCAGCGGCGCTGACCAGATCGTGGTGGCGCTCAAGGACGGCCGGGAAACCCTGGCGCGGGTGATCGGCAGCGACCCGGAGACTGACCTCGCGGTTCTGAAAATCGACCTGAAAAACCTGCCGTCGATCACGGTGGGGCGTTCCGACAACATCCGCATCGGCGACGTCGCACTGGCCATCGGCAACCCGTTCGGCGTCGGCCAGACCGTGACCATGGGCATCATCAGCGCCACCGGCCGCAACCAGCTGGGCCTGAACAACTACGAAGACTTCATCCAGACCGACGCCGCCATCAACCCCGGCAACTCTGGCGGCGCGCTGGTGGATGCCGTCGGCAATCTGACCGGCATCAACACGGCGATCTTCTCCAAGTCCGGAGGCTCCCAGGGCATCGGTTTCGCGATCCCGGTGAAACTGGCGATGGAAGTGATGAAGTCGATCATCGAGCACGGCCAGGTGATTCGTGGCTGGCTGGGTATCGAAGTGCAGCCGCTGACCCAGGAACTGGCCGAATCGTTCGGCTTGTCCGGGCGCCCGGGCATTGTCGTGGCGGGGATTTTCCGTGACGGTCCGGCACAGAAGGCCGGTCTGCAACTGGGTGATGTGATTCTTTCCATCGATGGCGAACCGGCCGGTGATGGCCGTCGCTCGATGAATCAGGTGGCGCGGATCAAGCCGACTGACAAGGTTACGATCCAGGTCATGCGCAATGGCAAGGAACTCAAGCTGACCGCGGAAATCGGTTTGCGTCCGCCACCGGCACCGGCCAAAGACCAGGAAGAAGCAGAGTAAGCGGCCAATACAATCCCTTGTAGGAGCGAGCTTGCTCCGGGCGGCGATCCGACGATGGTGTGTCAGTGACACCGCTTAACCTGACACTCCATCGCGAGCAAGCTCGCTCCTACAGGGGGGCAGCGATGGTTTAGAGGTCGCCGAGACCGTCGATCAGCGCCTGATTCTGCTCTGGCGTGCCGATGGAGATCCGCAGGAACTGGGCAATCCGCTCCTGCTTGAAGTGCCGGACGATCACGCCTTGCTCACGCAACTTCGCTGCCAGGCCCGCTGCATCATGCCGGGGGTGACGAGCGAAAATGAAGTTCGCCGCCGAGGGCAGGACTTCGAAGCCCTTGGCCTGCAGCTGCCCAATCACCCATTCACGGTGTTCGATCACCAGGCTACAGGTCTTGTCGAAATACTCGCGATCCTCGAACGCCGCCGCCGCACCGACATTCGCCATGCGATCGATCGGATAGGAGTTGAAACTGTTCTTGATCCGCTCCAGCGCCTCGATCAGGTCCGGATGCCCCACCGCCAGGCCAACTCGCAGACCGGCCAGGGAACGGGACTTGGACAGGGTCTGGGTGACCAGCAGGTTCGGATAACGATCGACCAGCGTGATTGCCGTCTCGCCGCCGAAATCGATGTAAGCCTCATCCACAACGACCACCGAATCCGGGCTGGCCTTGAGAATCTGCTCCACCGCCTCCAGCGCCAACAGACAGCCGGTCGGCGCATTCGGGTTGGGGAAAATGATCCCGCCGTTTGGCTTGGCGTAGTCCGCCGGGTTGATCTGGAATTGCTCGTCCAGCGGCACCGCGTCGAACCGGATGCCGTACAACCCGCAGTAGACCGGGTAGAAGCTGTAGCTGATGTCCGGGAACAGCAGCGGCTGATCGTGCTGCAGCAAACCGTGGAAGATGTGCGCCAGCACTTCATCGGAACCGTTGCCGAGGAACACCTGATTGCCTTGCACGCCGTAGTACCTGGCGACGGCTTGCTTGAGCAGATCGCTGTTCGGGTCCGGGTACAGACGCAGGTTGTCATTCAGTTCGGTTAGCATCGCGGCCAAGGCTTTCGGCGATGGGCCGTACGGGTTTTCGTTGGTGTTGAGCTTGACCAGTTTGGTCAGCTTAGGCTGTTCGCCCGGTACGTAAGGCACCAGATTCTTGACGAACGGGCTCCAGAATTTACTCATGCTCAGTTCCCCTGCCCTTGTGGAAAGTCTTCGTCGACGATGCGGTATTCGGCGCTACGCGCGTGGGCGCTCAGCGACTCACCACGGGCCAGTACGGAAGCGGTTTTGCCCAACTCGGAAGCGCCCTGCTCGGAGCAGAAGATGATCGACGAGCGTTTCTGGAAGTCATACACACCCAGCGGCGAAGAGAACCGTGCAGTGCCGGAAGTCGGCAACACGTGGTTCGGGCCGGCGCAGTAATCACCCAGGGCTTCGGAGGTGTGACGGCCCATGAAGATAGCGCCGGCGTGGCGGATCTGCGGCAGCCAGGCTTGTGGATCGGCAACGGACAATTCGAGGTGCTCCGGCGCGATGCGGTTGGCGACCTCAATGGCCTGTTCCATGTCACGCACCTTGATCAAGGCACCACGGCCATTGATCGAGGTTTCGATGATCGCGGCACGCTCCATGGTCGGCAACAACCTAGCGATGCTGGCGGCGACCTTGTCGAGGAACTCGGCGTCGGGGCTGACCAGAATGGCCTGGGCGTCTTCGTCGTGCTCGGCCTGGGAGAACAAGTCCATGGCGATCCAGTCCGGATCGGTCTGGCCGTCGCACACCACGAGGATTTCGGAAGGACCGGCGATCATGTCGATCCCGACCTGGCCAAACACGTGGCGCTTGGCAGTAGCCACATAGATGTTGCCCGGACCGACGACCTTGTCGACTTTCGGCACGCTTTCGGTGCCGTACGCCAGGGCCGCGACGGCCTGGGCGCCGCCGATGGTGAACACGCGGTCGACACCGGCGATGCAGGCCGCAGCCAGCACAAGCTCATTGATTTCACCGCGCGGGGTCGGAACGACCATGACCACTTCGGTGACACCGGCGACCTTGGCCGGAATCGCGTTCATCAGCACCGACGACGGGTACGACGCCTTGCCACCCGGTACGTACAGACCGACGCGATCCAGCGGCGTGACCTTCTGGCCCAGCACGGTGCCGTCGGCCTCGGTATAGCTCCAGGAGTCCTGCTTCTGTTTTTCGTGGTAGCTGCGCACACGAGCCGCGGCGACTTCCAGGGCTTCACGCTGGGTCACGGAGATGCGGGTGAGTGCCAGTTCCAGACGCTCACGCGGCAGGATCAGGTCGGCCATGGACGCAACGTCCAGGCCGTCGAACTGGCGGGTGTAGTCCACCAGTGCCGCGTCGCCACGCTCACGCACGGTCTTGATGATGTCCAGCACCCGCTGATTGACCGAGTCGTCAGACACACTTTCCCAGCTCAGCAGATGATCCAGATGATGCGCGAAATCCGGGTCAGCAGCGTTGAGTCGGCGAATTGCAGTCAGTGCGGTCATAGCGAGAGCCTCATAGGAATGGCAAAAACTCAGGCGCCCGAAGCTAGCACTCCATCCGCTTGGGCACCTGAGAATTCTGGCTATGAGGCGGATAGACGGGCGCGACTCAACGTCGCGCAGGTGAATCAGCCGCGGTGTCGAGACTCCACTGCCTTGCGCAGGGTGTCGATCAACGCCTGGATACGGGCGTGCTGCATCTTCATCGATGCCTTGTTGACGATCAGCCGCGAGCTGATGGCCGCGATGAAATCCTGTGGCTCCAGGCCGTTGGCCCGCAGCGTGTTACCGGTGTCGACCACGTCGATGATCTTGTCCGCCAGACCGATCAGCGGCGCCAGTTCCATCGAACCGTAGAGCTTGATGATGTCGACCTGACGACCCTGTTCGGCATAGTAGCGCTTGGCAACGTTGACGAATTTGGTGGCGATACGCAGACGGCCCTTGGGCTCGACCGCGCCGACTTTACCGGCGGTCATCAGCTTGCACTGGGCAATCTGCAGGTCCAGCGGCTCGTACAGGCCCTGGCCGCCGTATTCCATCAGCACATCTTTACCGGCGACACCGAGGTCGGCAGCACCATGCTCGACATAGGTCGGCACATCGGTGGCACGCACGATCAGCAGACGAACATCGTCCTGGGTCGTGGGGATGATCAGCTTGCGGCTCTTGTCCGGATTCTCGGTCGGCACGATGCCCGCTTCAGCCAGAAGCGGCAGGGTGTCGTCGAGGATGCGGCCCTTGGACAGTGCGATAGTCAGCATGGGAAACGCCTTAATCAGGAATCTTATGCCCGGTCACAATCGGCGCCGGACACGCATCGAGCCGGAAACCGGCTCGACCTCTACAACAATTCAACGGGCACCTCCCTGTGCCCATGCAGCAGAAACTAGCCCGGAACGCGACGGATCCTGGCGCCCAGCATCTGCAGTTTTTCTTCGATGCACTCGTAGCCACGATCTATGTGGTAGATGCGATCGATCAGCGTGTCGCCTTCGGCGACCAGGGCCGAGATCACCAGGCTGGCCGAAGCACGCAGGTCGGTCGCCATGACTGGCGCGCCCTTGAGCTTTTCGGTGCCGGTGACGATCGCGGTGTTGCCCTCGACCTGGATCTTGGCGCCCATGCGGTGCAGTTCGTAGACGTGCATGAAACGGTTTTCGAAGATCGTCTCGATCACGGCGCCAGTGCCTTCGGCAATGGCGTTGAGGGAGATGAACTGCGCCTGCATGTCGGTCGGGAACGCCGGGTACGGTGCGGTCCGCACGTTCACGGCTTTAGGCCGCTTGCCATGCATGTTCAGCTCGATCCAGTCTTCGCCGGTGGTGATTTCGGCACCGGACTCGCGGAGTTTTTCCAGAACGGCTTCAAGGATGGTCGGATCCGTGTCCTTGACCTTCACGCGGCCACCGGTGACGGCTGCCGCCACCAGATAGGTGCCGGTTTCGATACGGTCGGGCATCACTTTATAAGTGGTGGTGTGCAGACGCTCGACGCCATCGATGGTGATGGTATCGGTACCGGCGCCGGAAACCTTGGCACCCATGGCGTTCAGGAAGTTCGCCAGGTCGACCACTTCGGGCTCGCGTGCGGCGTTTGCCAGTACGCTACGGCCCTTGGCCAGGGCAGCGGCCATCATGATGTTTTCGGTACCGGTCACGCTGACGGTATCGAAGAAGAAGTGCGCACCGCGCAGGCCGCCTTCAGGGGCCTTGGCCTTGATGTAGCCGCCTTCGACATCAATGACCGCGCCCATGGCTTCCAGGCCACGGATGTGCAGGTCAACCGGACGCGAACCGATGGCGCAACCGCCAGGCAAGGCGACTTCGGCTTCACCGAAACGGGCAACCATCGGGCCCAGCACCAGAATCGACGCACGCATGGTTTTAACCAGCTCGTACGGTGCGACCAGAGTCTTGATGGTGCGCGGGTCGATTTCGACGGCGAGCTTCTCATCGATCACCGGCTCAATGCCCATGCGACCGAACAGCTCGATCATGGTGGTGATGTCGTGCAGGTGCGGCAGGTTGGCCACGGTCACCGGGCCATCGCACAGCAAAGTGGCAGCCAGGATCGGCAGGGCAGAGTTCTTTGCCCCGGAAATGCGGATCTCGCCATCAAGACGAGCGCCACCGGTAATAATCAGTTTATCCATAAGAATCTCGACGCCCTTGGGCTCAGGTGCGCTCGGCCCAGGCCGCGCTGCTGAAAAATTTCATAGTGACCGCATGGATGCTGCCATCGGTGATCCATGGGTTCAAATGGGCATAGACCTGCTGCTGACGCTTCACCGGGCTCAACGCCGCCAGTTCATCGCTAATCACGTTCAGCTGGAAATTGCAGCCTTCGCCCTCGACTTCTACTTTCGTTCCGGGCAGCTTTCCTTCAAGAAAGCTCTTAACTTCGTTGGCCTGCATGCTCAACCTCAATCGGCGCCCTGTGCGCGCGGGTCGGACATCATACAAAAAAGCCCCGCGCCTGCGAACCCCGCCAAGCAGGACTCGGACGGAGGGCTTCTTTATAGATGCGGTTCAGGGTTGCGCAAACAGCTCGGTCAGCTCGCTGACCTGAGCGATTTCACGCATGTCTTCCGGCATCCCGCGGATGCTCAGGGCCTTGCCGGCCGCCTGCGCATCGCGGATGAAGCACAGCAGCAACGACAAACCGACACTGCTGGACTTGGTCACCGCCGAGCAATCGATTACCAGCGCCGCGGCCTTGCTGGCCTTGATCAGCGCTTTGCCCTGCTCGCGCAGGCCAGGGCCGGTGCGGTAATCCAGCACGCCACTGAGTCGCAGCTCGCCCGCTTCGTCCATCCGGACTGCCGACTCATTCATTGGGCCGGCTGCTCTGGTTTCTTGTCGGTGGCTTCCTTGGCCTTGGCGACTTCCCCGGCCCAACCATTGATGGTCTTGTCCAGGTCGTTGCCATTGCGCTGCATCGCATCGGCGAACTGATCGCGGAACAGCTTGCCGATGTTGATGCCGTTGATGATGACGTTACGCAGCTTCCACTCGCCGTTGATCTTTTCCAGCGTGTAGGACACCGGATAGATCGCGCCGCTGCTGCCCTTGACGGTCATGCCAACGCTGGTACGGTCGCCCGACTCGTCTTTGGCCGGTTCAACGGTGATCCCCTGGTTGTTGTACTCCAGCAAGGCGTTGCCGTAGAACTGGAACAGACCCTTCTTGAAGTTTTCTTCGAAGGTCTTCATCTGCGCAGGCGTAGCTTTCTTCGAGTATTTGACCGTCATGATGCTCTTGGAAATACCCTCGGCATCCACAACCGGCCCGACGATGTTGTCCAGCGCCGTATAGAAGTCCTGCGGGTCCTTCTTGTACTTCTCTTTGTTTGCCGCCAGATCCGCGAGCATACGGTTGGTTGTGTCCTGCACCAGTTCGTGCGCCGAAGGCGCCGCTACGGCATGGGACACCAACGGAAACACCGCGAGCATTACCAACAGGCCACGTCGCAAGATAGAGATCATTTAACAGTTCCTCATTTAGCTTCTTTGCTAACGGTATTGAGCAGGAATTTACCGATCAGATCTTCGAGCACCAGCGATGACTGCGTGTCATGGATGGTTCCACCATCCTTGAGCAGGGTGTCTTCCCCGCCCACGCTGATACCGATGTACTTCTCGCCCAACAGGCCAGCAGTCAGGATAGATGCAGTAGAGTCCGCCGGAAGATTATCGATGCGTTTTTCCAGCTGCATGGTCACCCGACCGGTGAAACTGTCGCGATCCAGATCGATAGCGGTGACCTTGCCGATGGTCACACCGGCCATGGTCACCTTTGCTCTGACAGTCAAACCGGCGATATTGTCGAAGTAGGCGTAAAGTTTATACGTGTCGGTGCTCGGAGTCGGGGACAGGCCGCTGACCCGCAACGCCAACAAGAGCAAAGCCAGGATGCCAGCCAGCAAGAAAAGGCCGACACCGATTTCCAGGGTGCGGTTTTGCATCAGAAATCTCCAAACATCAAGGCGGTCAGAATAAAGTCCAGGCCGAGTACTGCCAACGAGGCATATACAACGGTCTTGGTAGTGGCACGACTGATCCCCTCGGAAGTGGGTTCGCAGTCATAGCCTTGGAATACGGCGATCCAGGTCACAACAAAGGCAAAGACGATACTTTTGATGATCCCGTTGAGCACATCGTCGGTGAACGTCACGCTGTTCTGCATGTTCGACCAGTAGGAACCTTCATAGACCCCCAGCCAGTCGACAGCCACCCACGAGCCGCCCCAGATACCCACCACGCTGAAAATCATCGCCAGCACCGGCAGGGAAATGAAACCGGCCCACAAGCGTGGCGCGATGATGTACTTGAGCGGGTCAACCCCGATCATTTCCAGGCTGGACAGCTGCTCGGTGGACTTCATGTTGCCGATTTCGGCGGTCAACGCCGAACCGGCACGCCCGGCGAACAGCAAGGCAGTCACCACCGGCCCCAGCTCACGCAGCAGCGTCAGGGCAACCATCTGCCCGACAGCCTGCTCTGAACCATAGCTGGAAAGAATGTTGAAGCCCTGCAGCGCCAGCACCATGCCGATGAACACCCCGGAGACCACGATGATCACCAGGGACATCACGCCCACCGAATGCAATTGCTTGACCAGTAGCCCGAAGCCGCCGCCGATACCGCCCCGGCCCAGCAAGGCATGGAACAGGAACAGGCTCGAACGCCCGAACACCGCCAGCGCATCGATGCCGGCCTGGCCGAAGCGGCGAACGCGCTCTATCAATGAAATTCTGCGCATCAGCGCTTCCCCAGAAGATCTGCGCGGTAATCCGTCGCTGGAAAGTGGTACGGAACCGGGCCGTCGGGTTCGCCGGTCATGAACTGACGAATGCGCGGTTCATCCGAGTTCATCAACTCGTCCGGTGTCCCCTGCCCCAACACCTGACCATCGCCCACCACATAAATGTAATCGGCAATGCTCGCGGTCTCGGCCAGGTCGTGGGATACCACGATGCTGGTGATGCCCAGCGCATCGTTGAGCAGACGAATGAGGCGCACCAGAACGCCCATTGCGATAGGGTCCTGGCCGACAAAGGGCTCGTCGTACATGAGGATCTGCGGGTCGAGCGCAATTGCCCGGGCCAGCGCGACACGACGCTTCATGCCGCCGGAAAGCTCGTCGGGCATCAGATCGATGGCACCGCGCAAGCCCACGGCCTGCAGTTTGAGCAGGACGATGTCGCGGATCATTTCATCCGGCAGTTGCGTATGAACCCGCAACGGAAAAGCGACGTTCTCGAACACATCGAGGTCGGTAAACAGTGCGCCGCTCTGAAAAAGCACGCCCATATGCTTGCGCGCATCGAACAGGTCGCTGCGCGACAGCTTGGGCAGATTCTGACCGTTGACCCAGACTTCGCCCTTGGTGGGCCGCAGTTGGGCGCCCATCAGGCGCAAAAGCGTGGTCTTGCCACACCCGGAAGGCCCCATGATTCCGGTGACCTTGCCGCGTGGGATACGGATATCGACATTATTGAAAATGCTGCGCGCACCGCGCTTGAAGGACAGTCCCTTCAGCTCGACCGCGTAGGCGTTATCGGCACTCATCTAAACTCCTTGCGATGCAGCCTCTCACTCGGACGCCTGGCTTTCCGAGGAAAGCACATACCTCCCGGGCAGGCCGAACTGGCGGCGAACTATATCACCGCAAAGGGTACGCGCCCAAGGCCAAAGCCGAGCCAAGTTCAACCGCATGGCCGCTTGAAAGCCCCGTTTAGAAGGTTTTCGGTAACCGGGAATAACAATGCGCGACGAACATGCGTGAGGGATTCGATCATAACCGCTATAATCGCCGCCTTTTCATCAGGCTATACGATTTCTGACATGAGCCAATCCAGCGACCTGATTCAATCAGCACAACGCACCATCCGCCTCGAGGTAGAAGCCGTGCAAGGCCTGCTACCCCATATCGACGCAGATTTCGTACGCGCTTGCGAGATGATTCTGGCCAGCAAAGGCCGCGTGGTCGTGGTCGGCATGGGCAAGTCGGGGCACATCGGCAACAAGATCGCCGCGACCCTGGCCAGCACCGGCACCACGGCATTTTTCGTGCACCCGGCTGAAGCCAGCCACGGCGACATGGGCATGATTACCCGCGACGACATCATCCTGGCGCTCTCGAACTCCGGCTCCACCAATGAAATCGTTACCCTGCTGCCACTGATCAAGCGCCTGGGCATTCAATTGATCAGCATGACCGGCAACCCTGACTCGCCGCTGGCCAAGGCCGCCGAGGTCAACCTGAATGTTCACGTCGAACACGAAGCCTGCCCGTTGAACCTGGCTCCCACTTCGTCGACCACCGCCGCCCTGGTCATGGGCGACGCCCTGGCAGTCGCGCTGCTGGAAGCCCGCGGCTTTACCGCCGAAGACTTCGCCTTTTCCCATCCCGGCGGCGCCCTGGGCCGACGCCTGTTGCTGAAAGTGGAAAATGTCATGCACGCCGGCCAGGACCTGCCGCAGGTCCAGCGCGGCACCCTGCTCAAGGATGCCCTGATGGAAATGACCCGCAAGGGCCTGGGGATGACCGTCATTCTGGAGTCCGACGGCAAACTGGCCGGGATCTTCACCGACGGTGACTTGCGCCGCACACTGGACCGCAGCATCGATATCCACAGCGCCATCATCGACCAGGTCATGACGGCCCATGGCAAGACCGCGCGCGCCGAGATGCTCGCCGCCGAAGCACTGAAAATCATGGAAGACCATAAAATCAACGCATTGGTCGTGGTCGACCGCGAAGACCGCCCGGTCGGCGCCCTGAACATGCACGACTTGCTGCGTGCGGGAGTAATGTAATGAGTGCGGACCTGCTGCAACGTGGCAAACAGATCAAACTGGCGGTGTTCGATGTCGATGGCGTGCTGACCGATGGACGCCTGTACTTCCTCGAAGACGGCAGCGAATTCAAGACGTTCAATACACTCGATGGCCAGGGTATCAAGATGCTGATGGCGGCCGGCGTGCAAACCGCCATCATCAGTGGTCGCAAAACCCCGGTGGTCGAGCGACGCGCGAAGAACCTCGGTATCCCGCATCTTTATCAGGGGCGCGAAGACAAACTGGTGGTACTCGACGAACTACTGGCCCAACTGAACCTGGGCTATGAACAGGTGGCCTACCTCGGCGACGACCTGCCGGACCTGCCGGTGATTCGCCGCGTCGGCCTGGGCATGGCGGTGGCCAATGCCGCCAGCTTCGTGCGTGAACACGCTCACGGCATCACCCTCGCCCGTGGCGGCGAAGGTGCCGCTCGCGAATTCTGCGAATTGATCCTGCGCGCCCAGGACCGCCTCGATGCGGCCAATGCCGCGTACCTGTGAGCCCACCATGCTGAGCAAAAAGTTTCGCAACACCCTGTTGTTCAGTTGCATCGCGGCGATATTCGCCGCGGTTGGCTACTGGAACATCAGCCCGGAGCGCTTCCTCGACAAGCCGGTAACGCCGGTCGATGAAAGCGCGATCGACTATTACGCCATCAACGCCCACAGCGTGCAGTACCTGCCCGACGGCAGGCTGCAATATGATCTGGTGTCCGACAAGGTCGAGCACCTGAAGGCGACCGAGGTGACGTTGCTGACCAACCCCGACCTGAATGTGTTCCGCGGCACTGAATTCCCATGGCACGTCCAGAGCCTGCAGGGCGAGGTCAACCCTGACGGCACACAGGTCGAACTGATCGATGACGTGCGCATCACGCGCTTCGACGAGAAAAACCGTAAAACCCTGATCACCAGCACCCGCATGACGGTGTTCCCGCAGCAGCAATATGCGCAGACCGAGCAAGACGTTAGAATCGACGGCGCTGGCGGTGTATCGACTGGCAAGGGAATGAAAGCGTATTTGAAAGAAAGCAGGATACACCTGCTATCGAACGTAAGAGGACAGTATGAGGCTCGTTAAAACCCTCCCGATTTTGCTCAGTCTGGGCGCAGCACTGGGAAGCGTGAGCGCCTGGGCTCTGCCGGAAGATCAACAGCAGCCTATCCGCATTCAGGCCGACGATGCCCAACTGGACGACAAGCAAGGTATTGCTACCTACAAGGGTGACGTGATCATCACCCAGGGCTCGATGAAGGTGACCGGCAACACCGTGACCATCACCCGCACCCCGACTGGCGACATCGACGTGGTGACCTCGGTGGGCAACCTGGCGTACTTCGAGCAATTGCAAACAGCTGGCGACACCAAGCCCGTTCAGGGCTGGGGCGTGACGATCCAGTATCACGCCGCACAAAACCGCGTCGTACTGATCGACAAGGCCAAAGTTGTCGACAAGGACAACAACACCACCCAAGGCGAAAAAATCGTCTACGACACGGTCAAGAAGCTCGCCAGCGCCGGTCGCGCCACGGGCAGCAAGGTCACCGAGGCACGTCCGCGTATCGACATGGTGATCCAGCCGAAGAAGAAAACCGACGAGAAAACCCAGTAATGGCAACTCTGAAAGCTCAGCATCTGGCCAAGAGCTACAAGAGCCGCCAGGTCGTGCGTGATGTCAGCCTGTCCATCGACAGCGGCCAGATCGTCGGCCTGCTTGGTCCGAACGGCGCCGGCAAGACCACCTGTTTCTACATGATCGTCGGCCTGGTGCAAGCCGACCAGGGCCGCGTCCTGATCGACGACCACGATGTCAGCCACCAGCCCATGCACGGCCGCGCAAAGGCCGGTATTGGCTACTTGCCGCAAGAAGCATCGATCTTTCGCAAACTGTCGGTGGCCGACAACATCATGGCCATCCTCGAGACCCGCAAGGAACTCGACAAGGCCGGCCGTCGCAAGGAGCTGGAAAGCCTGCTACAGGAATTCCACATCAGCCACATCCGCGACAACCTCGGCATGAGCCTGTCCGGTGGTGAGCGCCGTCGCGTGGAAATCGCCCGCGCCCTGGCCACCAACCCGAAATTCATCCTCCTCGACGAACCCTTCGCCGGCGTGGACCCGATTTCGGTCGGGGACATCAAGCAGATCATCTACCACCTCAAGGCCAAGGGCATTGGCGTACTGATCACGGACCACAACGTTCGTGAAACCCTGGATATCTGTGAAACCGCCTATATCGTCAATGACGGCCAACTGATCGCCGAAGGTGACGCAGAGACCATCCTGGCCAACAACCTGGTCAAGGAAGTGTATCTGGGCCATGAGTTCCGCCTGTAAAGGCAGAGGTATCTGGCAGGTCGTCCGAGCGCTTGTCCCGATAAAAAATCAACACTTTTTTATTGTTACAGCGCTCTAGGCAAACGCTGCAGTTTCGGGCATATAATTTGCTTATGTTTGGCGCTCCGGCGCCCTGTAGTGGATGGCGCATGTGCGCCGGCGAATAAGGTGTTAAGCCCCTGCCATGAAACCATCGCTAGTCTTGAGAATGGGCCAGCAGCTGACGATGACACCGCAGCTGCAACAGGCCATCCGCCTGCTCCAATTGTCGACCCTGGACCTGCAACAGGAAATCCAGGAGGCCTTGGAGTCCAATCCGATGCTCGAACGCCAGGAAGAAGGCGACGACTTCGACAATTCCGATCCCTTGGCCGACAACGCCGAACAAAAGCCCAACACCGATATCCAGGAACCCTCCTACCAGGAAAGCGCCCCGACGGTTGATAACCTCGAAGAAGGCGACTGGAACGAGCGCATCCCCAACGATCTCCCCGTCGACACCGCGTGGGAAGACGTTTACCAGACCAGCGCCAGCAGCCTGCCCAGCAACGATGACGACGAGTGGGACTTCACCACCCGCACCTCGGCCGGCGAAAGCCTGCAAAGCCACTTGCTGTGGCAACTGAACCTGGCTCCGATGTCCGACACCGATCGCCTGATCGCCGTGACCCTGATCGATTGCATCAACAATCAGGGCTATCTGGACGAAACCCTCGAGGAAATCCTCGAAGCCTTCGATCCGGAGCTGGACATCGAACTGGACGAAATCGAAGCCGTCCTGCACCGCATCCAGCAATTCGAGCCCGCCGGCATCGGTGCCCGCAACCTGGGCGAATGCCTGCTGCTGCAATTGCGCCAGTTGCCAGCCAAGACCCCTTGGCTGGCCGAGGCCAAGCGCCTGGTCAGCGATTACATCGACCTGCTCGGCAGCCGCGACTACAGCCAGTTGATGCGCCGCATGAAGCTCAAGGAAGATGAACTGCGCCAGGTCATCGAACTGGTCCAGAGCCTCAACCCGCGTCCGGGCTCGCAAATCGAGTCCACCGAAGCCGAGTACGTCGTTCCCGACGTTATCGTGCGCAAGGACAACGAGCGCTGGCTGGTGGAGCTGAATCAGGAGTCGGTGCCACGGCTGCGGGTCAACGCCCAGTACGCCGGTTTCGTGCGCCGCGCTGACACCAGCGCCGATAACACGTTCATGCGCAATCAGTTGCAGGAGGCCCGCTGGTTCATCAAGAGCCTGCAAAGCCGCAATGAAACCCTGATGAAAGTAGCCACCCAGATCGTCGAGCATCAGCGCGGGTTCCTCGAATATGGCGACGAAGCCATGAAGCCGCTGGTCCTGCACGACATCGCCGAAGCGGTCGGCATGCATGAGTCGACGATTTCACGGGTGACCACCCAGAAGTTCATGCATACCCCCCGGGGCATATATGAACTGAAATACTTTTTCTCAAGTCACGTAAGCACCTCCGAAGGCGGCGAATGCTCGTCCACGGCGATCCGGGCGATCATCAAAAAACTGGTTGCCGCGGAAAATCAGAAAAAGCCGTTGAGTGACAGCAAGATCGCTGGTTTACTGGAGGCACAAGGCATTCAGGTGGCCCGCCGCACCGTCGCCAAGTATCGCGAATCCCTCGGGATCGCGCCTTCGAGCGAACGCAAGCGGTTGATGTAGGGCCACGCCACAGCGTTCCAGTGGTAGATCATCTGGTCTACCGCTTTATGCACTGGCAACGAAGGAGAAGCTGTATGCAAGTCAACATCAGTGGACACCAACTGGAAGTGACCGAACCTCTCCGCTCCTACATCGGCGAAAAACTCGAACGACTGGAGCGACACTTCGACAAGATCACTAACGTGCAGGTCACGATGACCGTCGAAAAGTTGAAGCAGAAAATCGAAGCCACATTGCATATTCCCGGGAATGAAGTGGTCGCGAACGCGGAACATACCGATATGTACGCCGCGATCGATGCACTCACCGACAAGCTGGATAAACAACTCAAAAAGCATAAGGAAAAGACCCAGAGCCTCCTTCAGGGCGCAACCGGTCGCTAACACTCCCAACCCATGATCCGACTTGAAAGTATCCTGACCCCCGGCCGTTCCCTGGTGAACGTGCCGGGTGGCAGTAAAAAGAAAGCCCTCGAACAAATTGCCAATCTGATCGCCCGCGAAGTGCCGGGTCTGGAGATGCAAGATGTCTTCGAGGCGCTGATTGCCCGTGAAAAACTCGGCTCCACCGGTTTTGGCAACGGCATCGCCATTCCACATTGCCGTCTCAAGGGCTGTGTATCGCCCATCAGTGCATTGATGCACCTTGACGCCCCTATCGATTTCGACGCCATCGATGGTGCGCCGGTTGACCTGCTGTTCGTATTGCTGGTCCCGGAAGCCGCCACCGATGCGCACCTTGAACTGCTTCGGCAGATCGCCAGCATGCTCGATCGCAAGGACGTGCGCGACAAACTGCGCAGCGCTCCGAGCAATGAAGCCCTGTATCAGGTTGTCCTGGACGAGCAAAACGGTCAGTAATCATGCGCTTGATCATCGTCAGTGGCCGCTCCGGCTCAGGTAAAAGCACCGCCCTCGACGTCCTTGAGGACAACGGGTACTACTGCATCGACAATTTGCCTGCCGGCCTGCTGCCGGAACTGGCCGAACGAGCGCTGATTCATACTGAACTGGTGCAGCCGCTGGTCGCCGTTTCCATTGACGCCCGCAACCTGCCCAGCCACCTGTCACGCTTCCCCGACCTGCTCGAAGAAGTCCGCAGCCGCCACATCCAGTGCGATGTCCTGTACCTGGACGCCGACGAAGAAACACTGCTCAAGCGCTTCTCGGAAACCCGCCGGCGTCACCCCCTGACCAACGCCAACCGCTCGCTGGCCGAAGCCATCAGCGTCGAGAGCGTCCTGCTCGGGCCGATTGCCGACCTCGCCGATCTCAAGATCAACACTACCAGCCTGAACCTGTATCAACTGCGCGATGCCATCAAACTGCGCCTGTTGAATCAACCGGAACCCGGCACTGCGTTCCTGGTGGAATCCTTCGGGTTCAAACGCGGCATGCCAGTGGACGCCGACCTGGTGTTCGATGTGCGTTGCCTGCCAAACCCTTACTGGAAACCGGAATTGCGCGAGCAGTCCGGGCTCGATCAACCGGTTGCCGAATATCTGGCGGCACAGCCGGATGTCGAAGAGATGTTCCAGGACATTTCCACATACCTGCTAAAGTGGCTGCCTCGTTTTGCCGCCAGCAACCGCGCCTACGTCACCATTGCCATTGGCTGCACGGGCGGACATCACCGCTCCGTCTACCTGACCGAGCGTCTGGGGCAGACGCTGCAAAAATCCCTGAAGAACGTCCAGGTTCGCCACCGCGACCTCAGCTAAAGGACTCACATCGCGATGCCTGCTCTGGAAATCGAAATCATCAACAAGCTGGGCCTGCATGCCCGCGCTTCTGCAAAATTCGTTGGTGTCGCCGGCCAATTCACGGGTTGCACGATCCGCGTGGGACGCACGCCAGAATCCACCGTCGATGGAAAAAGCATCATGGCCATGATGATGCTCGCCGCCGGCAAGGGCACCAAAATCCATCTGAGCACGGAAGGCGAGCAGGAACAGGAAGCGATGGATGCGCTGGTGGCCTTGATCAACAATTACTTCGACGAAGGCGAGTAAACGCGCGGCTTTGTGGCGAGCGCCGTATCCATCACCATCATCAAGCAAAACGGCGTTTTTGTTTCTGTGTTTCCCGAAACTCCGCAAAGAACCATAAAAAGGCGCGCCACCCATTGGGTGGCGCGCCTTTTTGTGTCACAGGAAGGGTTAGCTGCCCGCCACCGTCATCCGCTCGATCAGCACCGAACCGGTGCGGATGTTGCTGCGAAGTTCGAGATCATTACCGATCGCGACGATCTGTTTGAACATGTCGCGCATGTTGCCGGCGATGGTCACTTCCTGGACCGCGAACTGGATTTCGCCGTTCTCGACCCAGTAACCCGCCGCGCCCCGGGAATAATCACCGGTGACCATGTTCAGCCCCTGGCCCATCAACTCAGTGACCAACAGCCCGCGCCCCATACGCCGCAGCAAGGCCGCCTGGTCTTCATCGCCGTGGGTGACGAACAGGTTGTGCACGCCGCCAGCGTTGGCCGTACTCGGCATGCCGAGCTTGCGGCCGGAGTAGGTGCCGAGGATGTAGGACACCAATTCGCCTTTTTCGACGAACGGCTTGGCGTAGGTTGCCAGGCCATCGCCATCGAACGCAGCACTACCCAATGCCCGCATCAGGTGCGGACGCTCGTCGATGGTCAGCCACTCCGGAAACAGCTTCTGACCGAGAGTGCCCTCGAGGAACGAAGACTTGCGATACAGGCTGCCGCCGGAAATCGCCGACAGGAAACTGCCGAACAGCCCCCCGGCCAATTCTGCGGAAAACAGCACCGGCACCTCGCAAGTCGGCACCGGACGCGCGCCCAGACGGCTCGCCGCCCGTTGCGCAGCGCGCTGGCCGATGCTGACCGGGTCGGCGAGCAAATTGCCCTGTCGGTTCACGTCGTACCAGTAATCACGCTGCATCTGGCCGTCGGCTTCAGCGATCATCACGCAGCTCAGGCTGTGGCGAGTGGACGCGTAACCGCCGATAAACCCATGGCTGTTGCCGTAGACGCGGCAGCCCTGATGGGTGCTGAGGGTGGTGCCGTCGGCGTTCTTGATCCGGCTGTCGGCGGCATACGCCGCGGCTTCGCAGGCCAGGGCCTGTTCGATGGCTTGTTCCGGAGTAATGTCCCATTGGTGGAACAAGTCGAAATCCTGAATATCCCGCGCCATCAGCGCGGCATCCGCAAGGCCCGAGGCTTCGTCTTCCGAAGTGTGTTTGGCGATGGCCAGTGCAGCGGCAACCGTTTCGCGAATCGCTTCCGGACCGCTGGCCGAAGTGCTGGCCGAGCCTTTGCGCTGGCCGACATACAAGGTGATGCCAAATCCCTGATCGCGGTTGAATTCGACCGTTTCGACTTCACGCTGGCGCACCGTAGTCGACAAACCCTGCTCAAGCGACACCGCCACTTCACAGGCACTGGCCCCCTGGCGCCGGGCTTCAGCGATGATCTGCTCGACTTGTTCCTGCAGTGCCGGCAACGCTTGTGGGCCGACGCTTTCAACTGCACTCATGCTGTTCTCCACTCAAATTCTGCTTTCGGTAACGGTCATCGAGCGACCGGGCCGGACAAGCGGCCCCCGACTGGTTATCATGGCGGCGTTTCTTAGCGGACTGCCACCATGGTTGATTCTTACGACGACTCCCTCGATACGGGAGAAAAAAGCAAATCCCAGGTCAAACGCGAGCTGCATGCTCTGGTTGACCTTGGCGAGCGCCTTACAACACTCAAGCCTGACTTGGTTGCAAAGCTGCCCTTGACCGACGCCTTGCGCCGGGCCTTGGCCGATGCACCCAAGCACACCGCGAACATCGCGCGTAAACGGCACCTTCAGTTCATCGGCAAGCTGATGCGCGATCAGGACACTGACGCCATTCTGGTCTTGCTCGATCAACTCGATGCCTCCACTCGCCAGTACAACGAGCGTTTCCATAACCTGGAGCGCTGGCGAGATCGCCTGATTGCCGGTGACGATGCCGTTCTGGAAAAGTTCGTCGTCGACTACCCTGACGCCGATCGCCAGCAACTGCGTTCCATGATCCGTCAGGCCCAGCATGAGGTTGCGCAAAACAAGCCTCCTGCTTCCAGCCGTAAAATCTTCAAGTACATCCGTGAGCTGGACGAGACTCAACGCGGTCTGCGTTGAATCCCTGATCGGGTGAGTTGCCCTGCAACTCACCCGAAGCTTCACTGTTTCAAAAACCGCTTACGCGCCCGTGCCACCCACGGTGATCGCATCAATCTTCAGCGTTGGCTGGCCGACACCCACCGGCACCGACTGCCCATCCTTGCCGCACGTGCCCACGCCGCTGTCCAGCGCCAGATCATTACCGACCATCGACACCTTGCTCATGGCTTCCGGCCCGTTGCCGATCAACGTCGCACCTTTGACCGGTGCAGTGATCTTGCCGTCCTCGATCAGGTACGCCTCGCTGGTGGAAAACACGAACTTGCCGCTGGTGATGTCCACCTGACCGCCACCCAGGTTGGCGCAGTAGATGCCGCGTTTCACCGAGGCGATGATTTCCTCCGGGTCGCTTTCACCGGCGAGCATGTAGGTATTGGTCATGCGCGGCATCGGCAGGTGCGCGTAGGATTCGCGACGGCCGTTACCGGTGCGAGCCACACCCATCAGGCGGGCATTGAGCTTGTCCTGCATGTAGCCCTTGAGTACGCCGTTTTCGATCAGCGTGGTGCATTCGGTCGGCGTGCCCTCGTCATCGACGCTCAACGAGCCGCGACGACCGGCCAGGGTGCCGTCATCGACAATGGTGCACAGCTTCGACGCAACCATCTCGCCCATGCGCCCGCTATAAGCCGAGCTGCCCTTGCGGTTGAAGTCGCCCTCCAGGCCATGACCGACGGCTTCATGCAGCAGCACACCCGACCAGCCGGAACCGAGCACCACCGGCAAGGTTCCGGCCGGTGCCGGAATGGCTTCAAGGTTGACCAGCGCCTGGCGCAACGCTTCACGGGCATAGCCCATGGCGCGGTCTTCGCCGAGGAAATAACGGTAATCGGTCCGACCGCCACCGCCATGACCGCCGCGCTCGCGGCGACCGTTCTGCTCGACGATCACGCTGACATTGAAACGCACCAACGGCCGCACATCCGCCGCCAGACCGCCGTCGGTGGAAGCCACCAGAATCCGCTCCCAGACACCGGCCATGCTCACGGTGACTTGCTGGATGCGTGGGTCGAGGGCGCGGGTCGCGGCGTCGACTCGCTTGAGCAAATCGACTTTCTCGGCACGGGTCAGCACTTCCAGGGGATTGTCCGGCGCATACAACTGCGCGACGTCCTGGCTGGTGAATGCCTGTACCGTGCCGTGTTGCCCGGCCCGGGAAATCGAACGGGCGGCACGCGCCGCAGCGCCCAGGGCTTCAAGAGTGATGGCATTGCTGTAGGCAAAACCGGTTTTTTCACCCGATTGCGCGCGCACGCCCACACCTTGGTCAAGGTTGAAGCTGCCCTCCTTGACGATGCCGTCTTCCAGCGCCCAGGACTCGGAGATCTGTCCCTGGAAATACAGGTCGGCCGCATCGATGCCCGGCCCGGCCAGATCGCCAAGCACGCCTTGCAGGCTCTCGATCGTGACGCCACCGGGCGCCAACAGGTGTTCACTGACTGAGGACAACAACTCGCTCATATGCTTTACGCCTTAAATTCGTCGTTCTGATGCAGGTCGCTGGGCGCCCTGCGAGAAAAAGCGCCGGTGACTGGACACCGGCATCCGCGCCCGGATGGACGCCTGTTCGCTACTGTCGCGTTCGGCCAGCAGCACGGCCTCGCCTTGATCCTGTTGTGCCAGCACACGACCCCATGGGTCGATTATTGCCGCATGCCCCCAGGTTTCCCGCGGCCCCGGATGCGTCCCACCTTGGGCTGCCGCGAGCACATAACACTGGGTTTCGATGGCTCGCGCGCGAATCAGCACGTCCCAGTGCGCAGCGCCGGTCACGGCGGTAAAGGCCGACGGCGCGGTAATCAATTCCGCTCCGGCAGCACGCAATTCGCTGTAGAGCTCCGGGAAGCGCAAGTCATAACAAACCGTCAGTCCGACCCGGCCGACCGGTGTGTCCGCCACGACCACCCCGTTGCCATAAGCATAGTCATCGGATTCACGATAACGGCCACGATTGTCCGCCACATCGACGTCGAACAGGTGCAGCTTGTCGTAGCGCGCCACCGTTTCGCCCTGGTCGTCGACCAGCAACGAACAGGCATGCACTTTGGCCGTCGGTTGATCCACCGGCGGCAACGGCAATGTGCCGGCCACTATCCATAACTTGAGGTCGCGTGCGGTCTGTTTCAACCAGGGCAGGATCGGGCCTTCGCCCAGTGCTTCGGCGCGCCCGATGTCGGCAATGTCGCGCCGGCCCATGGCGGCGAAGTTTTCCGGCAATACTGCCAGTTTCGCACCGCCAGCAGCCGCTTGTTCAAGTAGCCGACGGGCCTGGGCCAGATTGGCCAGCACATCGCTCTGGCTGACCATTTGAATCACCGCGACAGACATGACCTTTTCCTTATTGAAATCAACACAGTCCTGTAGGAGCGAGCTTGCTCGCGATGAGTTTGAATGCGACGCGTGTTTTCAGGCGGCCCACGTCATCGTTCACGTCCATCGCGAGCGAGCTCGCTCCTACAAGGGGCGAGCCGCAATGGTCATGCTACTCCATAGGCCCGAAGGATGGCTTTTCAAAAAGGCTTGTCGAAGGTGATTTTCGGTTCTTTCCACGGCCCGTTGACGGTGTATTTCACACTGGCGAAACGGGCGACCCGGTCACCGATCAGCTTGTCGATCAGGAACAGCGCCCCACCGACCGCCGGTGCACCGACGATCAGTGCGGCGATCGGCAGGTTATTGGTCACCGGCAAGGTCACCAACAGTTTCGCATCGATCTGATCGGCCACCATGTTCAGGGTGCCGTCGAGTTCGATCGTGCTGGACGGCCCCGTCAGCCGGATCGGCTCACGGGTGACATACACTCCGTTCGTCCCAACCAGCAGCCCCTTGACCCGGTCATAACTCAGGCCTTTGCCGAACAGGTCGGAGAAGTCCAGGCGCAGGCGCCGGCCGATGGAGTTGAAGTTGAGTAAACCAAATACCCGCAGCGCCTGGGCACTGCCTTCAACCTCGACGAACTGGCCCTGATTGAGCGTCGCATCGAGCGAACCGGAGAAACGCTTGGTCGCTACCCAGGCCGGCGATCCGGGCCAGCGGCCATCGACATCCATATAAAAGTCCTTGCTGGTGACGCTCGGTGCATACCCCCAGTTCTTCAGCACATCGGCGAGGTTCTTGCCGCTGATGCGTCCCTTGTACCAGCTTGAGCTGGCGCCGGGCACGCCTTCCCAGCCACCGCTGCCCACCAACAGAATGCCCTTGAGGCCCAGGTCCAGCGAGTTGAACACGATGCCGTTGGCCGTCGGGCGAATTTTCAGCGACCAGCCGCCCACCAGATCCTGGCCCTGGAATAACTGATTGATGGTGATGTCCATCGCGGGGATTTTCGTCGGGTCTACCGACGCCAGCGGATCCGGTGAGTTTTCATCGGCCAGCACGGCCGGGTCCGGTGCGGGCAGGCGCACGGTTTGCAGATTGATCGTGATCGGCACCGCGTTCGTATCGGGCAGGTTGGCGTTGCCCTTGATCTGCTGGCTGTCGAGTTGCAGCGCCCAGGCGGAAGCCTTGCGCGTCAGCTGGATCGAGGCCTGATCGAGCGTGGTGCCGATACCGCTGAGCTTGCCCACCTTGAAGTCCGCACCGCTGAGCAATTGCCTGGCGCTGCCGCCAGGGTCCTGTCCGGCGTATTTATCCACCAGGTCCTTCCACGGGCCAACGTCCAGCTCCGACAGCACGCCTCGTACCCGCAGGCCTTTGGTGTCAGGCAATACCGCCTCGCCGCCACCGAGGGACAATTCCCCGCGACCGTCAGCGAAATTGCTGGCCGGGGCCGCGAACGTGAAGCTCGCCAGATCCCCGTAGTTGACCCAATAGCGCCGTTCGTCGCCCTGCAAGGTCATACGGAACTTCGTGTCGCGCCCGGTATCGGCGGTGATGCCGAACGGCGCAGGCAAGTCGACAGCCACGCCCTTGAGGCTGGAATTGACCAGCAACTGGCTGTCGGCGCCGTTCAAGGTCAGTTGCAGTTGATAAGGGATCACGCCACTCGCCGGCAGAGGCTGGGCCACCTTCAGCCAATCGGTCAGTTTCTTGACCTCGACCTGGCCCGACGCGGTCACCCGGGTATTGAGTTTACCCGGGCTGCCATCAGCAAAAATCTGTGCGGTAACCGGCTTGTCGAATGCCCTTGCGCTGATGTTCTGCCCGCTCAGGCCTTTGGCACTGTCGAAACGGAAGTCACCTTTGAGCTGGGTCAGTTCCAGTACAGGCTCGGCCAGTTTCAAACGTGCCTTGGCGGTCTTGAAATCGACGAGGATCTTCGGCTCCTCGCCTTTTGCCAGTGGAATGTCCAGGTTCAACTTGCCTTGCAGGTCTCCCTCGCCTTCCCAGCCGGCAAAGGTTGCCCCGGTGCCGATCGGCGCTTCCTGGAGTATTTTCAGGCCATCGCCCAAACCGCCGGCAAATCCGCCTTCGAGGAACAGATGAACGTTCTGCCCGGCAGGCACATGGGGAATGTTGACGTAAACATCGTTGACCTGGGTGTCGAGCAATTGGCCCTTGCTGGCCAGAATCCGCACACCGCTGTCTTCGACGAACACGTCGCCGCTGACCTTGCCGACATGGGGCCAGCCCGGCTGGAAGGCCAGTTCGGCATCGTGAACCTTGAAGTACAGGCTGATGCTGCGATCCACGTCTGCGGCACCGTGACTGAGCGAGCCTTGATACTGGAAGAAGCCTTGATCCACCGCGCCTTTGAGAATCGCGGTGCGCAGCCATTCATCCAGCGCCGGGCTGAGAACCGCCGGCAAGTACTTGGCGGTGTAGCGACCGTCACCGTCCACCAGGCCGACCCGCAGGTCCATGTAATCTTCCTGGGTGTGATCGAAATGCAGGCGAATCAGGAAGTCGCCAGCGATCTTGCCCTCCTCGCCCAGCACTTTCAGGTACGGCGCGATCAGGGTGAAACCTTCTTTATCGAGTTTCCAGGTCAGCCGCGCATTGGCCTGAATGTACTGCCAAGGCTTGGCGAAAATCGGGTCCAGGTGCAGCATGAAATCCTTGCTGTCCATGCGCAGTTCGCCGTGTCCCAGGTCACCGCTGATGCTGCCGCTGACATTTCGGGCCGCCGGCGCACCGTGATAGGCATCGAAGCCTACCTGGTCGAGGTTGGCGGCAAACCCGAACTTGCTGTCGTCGGTGGCATTCGGGCGCAAGTCGACCAGCACGTTACGCAATCCACCCGTGACTTTCAGCCGCTCGACGACCTTGGCAAAACCTTCCGGCAACGGCGCCAGGGCGTTGAGCAACGGCGTAAGCGGAGTGAGATCGACCCGGTCGGCTTGCAGGTGCCAGAGCTCTTCGGTTGTATTAGTGGCGGCGCTTTGCTTGAGCTGCAAATGCGTTTCCCAGCGGGTCTCGCCGAGGTTCATCGCCAGGGAATCCAGAGTCACTGACACGCCTTCGGCGCTGCGCTGGAAGTAACCATTGAGCGCCAGGTTATTGATCTGGATCGGCTTGCGCTCGGCGTAGGCGCCCTTGAGTTGTGGCGCGTTCAAGCGCACTGCTGCGCTTTGCAGGGTGCCTTTGCCCCAGGTCAGCCAAAGCTCGCCACCGGCCTTGATCTCGGAAAAACTCCACTCCTGGGTCACTCGCTCGGGCAACCACTTCGACCAGTCGCTTTGCGGCAGGCTCAGGTAGGCCTCGGCTTCACCGTCCTTCCATTGGCTGGCACGAATGCGGGTGCGCAGACTCATGGCCACCGGCTGGCCGTCGGGCAGGGTCAGGCGGGCGTCGAGTCGCTGCCGGGTAGCACCTGTTTTCAGATTCACGCCGACGTAAGTCAGAGTCAGCGGCGACTGGGCAAATGGCTGCAACGTTACCTGGCTGTCCAGCACCGACAGTTGCTGGATCATCTGCATGCGATCGAGCAGTTGTTCCGGATCAGTTGGCTGGTCCTGCTGCACCGGCAATCCTTCCAGCGCCCATTGACCGTCGTTGCCCTCCTTGACGCTGATCTTCAGGCCGCTGAGTTCCAGATGAGCGATGCGTACCTGACGGGCCAGCAGGCTGGCCCAAAGGTCCGGCACCGCACGCACCTGATCCAGGTGCAAGGCATTGGCGCCCTCGCCGACCGTCACATCGTGCGCCATCAATATGGGAGCGAATCCACTCCAGCTGCCTTCGAGCTCGCCGATCTGCAATGGCATGCCCAAGGTATCGCTGGCTTTGCTTTCGATGTCGGCACGGTACTCGGCGACTAACGGCGTCAGCTCCCGGCCAAGGCTGACGTAGAGCGCCATCAACACCAAAACCAACGCGCACAGGCCCAGACCCCAGCGGGTCAGTGCGGCCAAAATGCGTGTCAGACGGTCCATGTCAGATGGCCCCCATGGCAAAAAATTTGCAAAAAGCTGAGGCCAGCCATTCTTGAACAATCAAAACGATACGCTTCAGAGCAGCACCACGTCGTATTGTTCCTGGGAATACATGGTTTCGACCTGGAAGCGGATGGTGCGCCCGATAAACCCTTCCAGCTCGGCGACGTTGCCCGACTCTTCGTCGAGCAGGCGGTCCACCACTTTCTGGTTCGCCAATACACGATAGCCTTCCGCCTGATAGGCGCGAGCCTCACGCAGGATTTCGCGGAAGATTTCGTAGCAAACGGTTTCCGGGGTCTTGAGCTTGCCGCGTCCCTGACAGGCGTTGCACGGCTCGCACAACACTTGCTCAAGGCTTTCGCGGGTCCGCTTGCGGGTCATCTGCACCAGGCCCAGTTCGGTGATACCGATGATGTTGGTCTTGGCGTGATCGCGTTCCAATTGCTTTTCGAGCGTGCGCAACACCTGGCGCTGGTGTTCTTCATCTTCCATGTCGATGAAGTCGATGATGATGATTCCGCCGAGGTTACGCAGGCGCAATTGACGGGCGATGGCCGTCGCGGCTTCGAGGTTGGTCTTGAAGATGGTTTCTTCGAGGTTGCGATGGCCGACGAACGCCCCGGTGTTGACGTCGATGGTGCTCATGGCTTCCGCCGGATCGACCACCAGATAACCGCCGGACTTGAGCGGGACCTTGCGCTCGAGCGCCTTCTGGATTTCGTCTTCGACGCCATACAGGTCGAAAATCGGCCGCTCGCCCGGGTAATGCTCCAGACGGTCGGCAATCTCGGGCATCAATTCGGCGACGAATTGCGTGGTTTTCTGGAAGGTTTCCCGGGAGTCGATGCGGATCTTCTCGATTTTCGGGCTCACCAGATCACGCAGGGTGCGCAGCGCCAATCCGAGGTCTTCGTAGATAACGCTGGGCGCACTGATGGTCTTGATCTGGGCGCTGATCTGATCCCAGAGCCTGCGCAGGTAGCGGATGTCCATGAGGATTTCATCGGCGCCTGCGCCTTCGGCTGCCGTGCGCAGGATGAAACCGCCGGCCTCCTTGATACCTTCCTTGGCCACGCAATCAGTGACCACTTGCTTGAGGCGTTCGCGCTCGGCTTCGTCTTCGATCTTCAGGGAAATGCCGACATGTGCGGTGCGTGGCATGTACACCAGGTAACGCGAAGGGATCGACAACTGAGTGGTCAGGCGTGCGCCCTTGGAACCGATCGGGTCCTTGGTCACTTGCACCACCAGGCTCTGGCCTTCGTGCACCAGGGCACTGATGCTCTCGACCGCTGGGCCTTCGCGCAGGGAAATTTCCGACGCATGAATGAACGCGGCACGATCGAGGCCGATATCGACGAATGCCGCCTGCATCCCCGG
This sequence comes from Pseudomonas sp. Pseusp16, assembly GCF_047324915.1. Classification (NCBI taxonomy): domain Bacteria; kingdom Pseudomonadati; phylum Pseudomonadota; class Gammaproteobacteria; order Pseudomonadales; family Pseudomonadaceae; genus Pseudomonas; species Pseudomonas sp. Pseusp16. The sequence continues at coordinate 4,216,829 of NZ_CP168522.1, forward strand.
CAATACCCGCACGACTTTGCCTTTATAGATGTTGCCGACGATCCCGCGCTTTTGCGTACGCTCGACGTGGACCTCTTGCAGGACACCGTTTTCGACCACCGCCACGCGCGACTCCATCGGCGTGATGTTGATCAGGATCTCTTCACTCATGGCAGGGTCTCGTTCAGGCATGTTCACGATAATGGCCGCATCTGTTCAGAACGTTGCTTGGTCTGCGTTCCGGGCTTGCCAACAGGGTATGCCGAAATGGCCGAGCAGTTCCGCGGTTTCGCAAAGCGGTAGTCCGACCACCGCTGAATAACTTCCATTGAGCCCGGCGACAAACACCGCACCCAGTCCTTGAATACCATAACCGCCCGCCTTGTCCCTTGGTTCGCTGCTGGCCCAATAGGCGGCGGCTTCTTCACGACTGATATCACGAAAGCGCACCCGACTGGTGACAACCCGGGACTCGCAACGTTCGCCATCGAGCACGGCAATCGCGGTCAGGACCTCATGCTCACACCCTGACAACATCATCAACGTGGTGCACGCATCCGCTTGATCAACCGGTTTGCCGAGAATCTTTCCGTCGAGCACCACGGCGGTATCGGCTCCGAGCACACAGAACGGGCCATCGGACACGACAGCGCTGCGCCCTGCTTCGGCTTTGCCGCGCGCCAGGCGCTCGACGTAGGCCGAAGGGGATTCTTGTGGTAAAGGGGTTTCATCGATGTCCGCACTGACGGCGGAGAATGGAACGCCGATCTGCGTGAGCAGTTCACGTCGACGCGGCGAACCAGAGGCGAGGTACAACCGTTTCATCAAGACCTCTCCCTGTCTAATGCCAGACCGAATCAATTGATTTTGTAGCGTCGACGCAATCCGCGCAAACCGAAACTGATCCAGGGCCAGAGCAATGCACTGACCAGTGCCGGCAGCACCAGCGCCAGCGTCGGCTGACGATTGCCGGTCAAGGCACTGAGCCATAGCTGTACAAGTTGGGCGAGGCCGAAGATCACCAGGATCACCAGGCTCTGCTGCCACATCGGGAACATCCGCAGGCGTTGTTGCAGCGCCAGTACGAGGTAGGTGATGAGCGTCAGGATCAATGCGTTCTGGCCCAACAAGGTGCCGTAGAGCACGTCTTCAGCCAGTCCCAGGCAAAACGCCGTTACCATCCCGACTGTCTGCGGCATGTTCAACGCCCAGAATGCCAGCAGCAAGGCCAGCCACAGCGGGCGCAGGATTTCCATGAATTGCGGCAGGGGCGAAACGCTCAGCAGCAGCCCGACGGCGAACGTCAGCCAGACTATCCAGCCGTTTCGGGATGCTTTTACACCGCCCATTATTCTCTCCCCACTGGAGTGGCCGGCGCGGCGACTGGCGGTTTGGCGGCAGGCTTCGCGGCAGCGGGTTTAGTCGCCGCAGGATGCGTGGCCGCAGGCTTGGCTGGCGTGGTGGCTGGCTTGGCTGGCGCAGTGGCCGCAGGCGCCGCCGTGGCAGGAGTCGCCGGTGCGGCGGCCGGCGCAGCGGGAGCTGCAGGGTTGACCAGTTTCGGAACTGTCGCCGGAATGATCGGACCACCGCCCTGTGCGTCCAGGTTTTCCTGGGCCTGGGCGGCGTCGTTGGCGCGCTCTTCGGCAGTACGATTGTCACTGAACACCAGCAGCAGGTAACGGCTGCGGTTCAAGGCGGCGGTCGGAATGGCGCGGACAATGGCAAACGGCTGGCCGGAATCGTGAATCACTTCCTTGACCGTCGCCACCGGGTAACCGGCCGGAAAACGTTGCCCGAGGCCGGAGCTGACGAGCAAGTCGCCTTCCTTGATGTCGGCGGTATCGGCCACATGACGCAACTCGAGACGCTCCGGGTTGCCGGTGCCGCTTGCAATCGCCCGCAAACCGTTACGGTTCACCTGCACCGGAATGCTATGGGTGGTATCGGTCAATAGCAGGACGCGAGAGGTGTAGGGCATCAACTCGACCACCTGGCCCATCAGGCCACGGGCATCGAGTACCGGCTGACCGAGGACCACGCCGTCGCGCTCGCCTTTATTGATGATGATGCGATGGGTGAAGGGGTTGGGGTCCATGCCGATCAACTCGGCCACTTCGACTTTCTCGTTGACCAGTGCCGAAGAGTTGAGCAACTCGCGCAGCCGAACGTTCTGCTCGGTCAGGGCGGCAAGTTTCTGCATGCGCCCCTGCAACAGCAGGTTTTCAGTCTTGAGTTTTTCGTTTTCGGCGACGAGTTCGGTCCGGCTGCCAAACTGACTGGCAACGCCTTCCCACAGTCGTCCGGGCAGGTCGGTGATCCAGTAGGCGTCCATCAGCACCAGCGACATCTGGCTGCGTGCAGGCTTGAGCAGACTGAAACGGGCGTCGACCACCATCAGCGCGACCGATAGCACGACCAGCACCAACAGGCGCACGCCCAGTGAAGGGCCCTTGGTGAAAAGCGGTTTAATAAGCCGCTCCTCCCAGGCAAATGTTCTGTTTATTCATACGGCGGCAATCCGGCCTGGATGCAGACTGACAGAAGATAAACGCGAACAGGCAGCACTGCAAAGTGCCGCCTGCGCGCTCAACAGCATAGAGGCGATCCGGCGACTTATTCGCTGGAAAGCAGGTCCATGGTGTGTTTATCCATCATTTCCAATGCACGGCCACCACCGCGAGCAACGCAGGTCAGCGGGTCTTCGGCAACGATCACCGGCAGACCGGTTTCCTGGGCCAGCAGCTTGTCCAGGTCACGCAGCAAGGCGCCACCACCGGTCAATACCAGGCCGCGCTCGGCGATGTCGGAAGCCAGTTCCGGAGGCGATTGCTCCAAGGCGCTTTTCACGGCCTGAACGATGGTTGCCAGGGACTCTTGCAGAGCTTCCAGCACTTCGTTGGAGTTCAGGGTGAATGCGCGTGGAACGCCTTCGGCCAGGTTGCGGCCACGAACGTCGACTTCGCGAACTTCGCCGCCCGGGTAGGCCGTACCGATTTCCTGCTTGATGCGCTCTGCAGTCGACTCACCGATCAGGCTGCCGTAGTTGCGACGCACATAGGTGATGATCGCTTCGTCGAAGCGGTCGCCGCCAACGCGGACGGATTCGGCGTAAACCACACCGTTCAGGGAGATCAGCGCGATTTCGGTGGTACCGCCACCGATATCCACGACCATCGAACCGCGGGCTTCTTCAACCGGCAGGCCGGCACCGATGGCAGCGGCCATTGGCTCTTCGATCAGGAATACTTCGCGGGCACCGGCACCGAGGGCCGATTCGCGGATGGCACGACGCTCAACCTGGGTGGATTTGCATGGAACACAGATCAACACGCGAGGGCTAGGCTGCAGGAAGCTGTTTTCGTGAACCTTGTTGATAAAGTACTGCAGCATTTTTTCGCACACGCTGAAGTCGGCGATAACGCCGTCCTTCATCGGACGAATGGCAGCGATGTTGCCCGGAGTACGGCCGAGCATGCGCTTGGCTTCGGTGCCGACAGCAACGACACTTTTCTGGTTACCGTGTGTCCGAATGGCCACAACGGAGGGCTCATTCAGGACGATACCGCGCTCGCGCACGTAAATAAGGGTGTTGGCAGTGCCCAGGTCAATGGAAAGATCGCTGGAAAACATGCCACGCAGTTTCTTGAACATGGGAAAGGGACCCTAGGCAACGCGTGGGTAAAAAAGTGCGGCAAACTCTAACAACGACAGGGATTTTGGGCAAGGCGCCAATATGTTAAATTGGCCGCTTTTCTGTGCACCAAGCCCCACAATCGCGGCCTTATGACCGTAGAAGTGCGGTAGTGTTCCGACAATCTAACACACGGACGCCGTCCGTTTTGTTTTCCACTGGAGAATCCCAATGGCGCTAGAACGCTCCGACGTGGAAAAAATCGCTCATCTGGCCTGCCTTGGCCTCAATGATGCCGATCTTCCACACATCACTTCGGCCCTCAACAGCATTCTCGGGCTGGTCGACGAAATGCAGGCGGTCGATACCGACGGTATCGAACCGCTGGCCCACCCGCTGGAAGCCAGCCAGCGCCTGCGCGCGGACGTCGTGACCGAGACCAATAACCGCGAGGCCTACCAGTCCATCGCACCAGCGGTCGAAAACGGCCTGTACCTGGTTCCGAAAGTCATCGACTAAAGGGAAAGAGCCTGCAATGCATCAATTGACTCTGGCCGAGATCGCCCGCGGACTCGCCGATAAAAAGTTTTCCTCCGAAGAGCTGACCAAAGTCCTGCTGGCGCGCATCGCCCAGCTCGATCCACAGCTCAACAGTTTCATCAGCCTCACCGAGGACCTGGCGCTCACGCAGGCGAAAGCCGCTGATGCACGCCGCGCCAATGGTGAGAGCGGCGCCCTGCTCGGCGCGCCGATCGCCCACAAGGACCTGTTCTGCACCCAGGGCATTCGCACCAGCTGCGGCTCGAAGATGCTCGACAACTTCAAGGCCCCGTACGACGCCACCGTCGTCGCCAAGCTGGCCGCTGCCGGCGCCGTGACCCTGGGCAAGACCAACATGGACGAATTCGCCATGGGTTCGGCCAACGAGTCGAGCTACTACGGCGCGGTGAAAAACCCGTGGAACCTGGAACACGTGCCTGGCGGTTCGTCCGGCGGTTCGGCTGCCGCAGTTGCCGCTCGTCTGTTGCCTGCAGCCACCGGTACCGACACCGGTGGTTCGATCCGCCAGCCAGCCGCATTGACCAACCTCACCGGCCTGAAACCGACGTACGGTCGCGTATCGCGCTGGGGCATGATCGCTTACGCCTCCAGCCTCGATCAGGGCGGCCCGTTGGCGCGCACTGCCGAAGACTGCGCAATTTTGTTGCAAGGTATGGCCGGCTTCGATCCGAATGACTCCACCAGCATCGACGAACCCGTGCCGGACTACAGCGCCAGCCTCAACGGTTCGCTGCAAGGCCTGCGTATCGGCGTGCCGAAGGAGTACTTCAGCGCCGGTCTCGATCCACGCATTGCCGACCTGGTCATGGCCAGCGTCGAAGAGCTGAAAAAGCTCGGCGCCGTGGTCAAGGAAATCAGCCTGCCGAACATGCAGCACGCGATTCCTGCGTACTACGTGATCGCCCCGGCGGAAGCCTCTTCCAACCTGTCGCGCTTCGACGGCGTGCGTTTCGGCTACCGTTGCGCAGACCCGAAAAACCTGGAAGACCTGTACAAGCGCTCCCGTGGCGAAGGTTTCGGGACAGAAGTGCAGCGTCGGATCATGGTCGGTGCCTACGCCCTGTCCGCCGGTTACTACGATGCCTACTACCTGAAGGCGCAGAAGATTCGTCGCCTGATCAAGAACGACTTCATGGCCGCTTTCAATGAGGTCGACATCATCCTCGGCCCAACCACGCCGAACCCGGCCTGGAAGCTTGGCGCCAAGAACAGCGACCCGGTCGCTGCGTACCTGGAAGACGTCTACACCATCACCGCCAACCTCGCGGGCCTGCCAGGCCTGTCGATGCCGGCCGGTTTCGTCGACGGTCTGCCGGTCGGCGTGCAACTGCTCGCCCCGTATTTCCAGGAAGGCCGCTTGCTCAACGTTGCGCACCAGTACCAGTTGAACACTGACTGGCACACCCGCACCCCAACCGGCTTCTGAGGAGACACACATGCAATGGGAAGTCGTGATCGGGCTGGAGATTCACACCCAGCTCACCACCCGGTCGAAAATCTTTTCCGGTAGTTCCACCACCTTCGGTTCCGAACCGAACACCCAGGCCAGCCTGGTAGACCTGGGCATGCCCGGCGTGCTGCCGGTGCTGAACCAGGAAGCGGTGCGCATGGCGGTGATGTTCGGTCTGGCGATTGACGCCGAGATCGGCCAGCACAACGTGTTCGCCCGTAAAAACTACTTCTACCCGGACCTGCCCAAGGGCTACCAGATCAGCCAGATGGAATTGCCGATCGTCGGCAAGGGCCACCTGGACATCGCCCTGGAAGACGGCACGGTCAAACGTGTCGGCATCACCCGGGCGCACCTGGAAGAAGACGCCGGCAAGAGCCTGCACGAAGAGTTCAGCGGCGCCAGCGGCATCGACCTGAACCGTGCCGGCACGCCGTTGCTGGAAATCGTCTCCGAGCCGGACATGCGCAGCGCCAAGGAAGCCGTGGCTTACGTCAAGGCGATCCACGCGCTGGTGCGTTACCTGGGCATCTGTGACGGCAACATGGCCGAAGGCTCGCTGCGTTGCGACTGCAACGTATCGATCCGTCCAAAGGGTCAGGTCGAGTTCGGCACGCGCTGCGAGATCAAGAACGTCAACTCGTTCCGTTTCATCGAGAAGGCGATCAACAGCGAAATCCAGCGTCAGATCGAATTGATCGAAGACGGCGGCAAAGTGATCCAGCAGACCCGTCTGTACGATCCGAACAAGGACGAGACCCGTCCGATGCGCAGCAAAGAGGAAGCCAACGACTACCGTTACTTCCCTGATCCGGACCTGCTGCCGGTGGTCATCGAGGACTCGTTCCTCAGCGACGTACGCGCCACGCTGCCCGAGTTGCCACCGCAGAAACGCGAACGCTTCCAGGAGCAGTTCGGTCTGTCGGTCTACGACGCCAGCGTGCTGGCCACCAGCCGCGAACAAGCCGATTACTTCGAGAAAGTCGCGAGCATCGGTGGCGACGCCAAACTGGCGGCGAACTGGGTGATGGTCGAGTTGGGCAGCCTGCTCAACAAGCAAGGCCTGGACATCGATCAATCGCCGGTTTCCGCCGAGCAACTGGGCGGCATGCTGCTGCGCATCAAGGACAACACCATCTCCGGCAAAATCGCCAAGGTGGTGTTCGAAGCGATGGCCAACGGCGAAGGCAGCGCGGACGAGATCATCGACAAGCGCGGCCTCAAGCAAGTGACCGACACCGGCGCCATCTCGGCGGTGCTGGACGAAATGCTCGCGGCCAACGCCGAGCAGGTCGAACAATACCGCGCGGCAGACGAAGCCAAGCGCGGCAAGATGTTCGGCTTCTTCGTCGGCCAGGCCATGAAAGCCTCCAAAGGCAAGGCCAACCCGCAACAAGTGAACGAATTGCTCAAAAGCAAGCTCGAAGGCTGATAGAAATGGAGCCAGATTTCAGGCCTGGCTCAAAACCTTGTAGGAGCGAGCTTGCTCGCGATGGAATGTCAGTTGGCATCGACGTGACTGACACACCATCGCGAGCAAGCTCGCTCCTGCAGTTATTTCGGGAAACCTTCGAATGAAACGTCTGCTCGGCGCCTGCGCCCTCCTCTCGCTCCTGGCCGGTTGCGCCAGCACCGACACCGTCGATCCGCATGGTTACGATAAAACCGGCGTGGCTTCGTACTACGGTGCCAAACACCAAGGCAAACGCACCGCCAATGGCGAGCGTTTCGACAAGAATTCCATGACTGCCGCCCATCGCCAGCTACCCTTCGGTACGCGGGTGAAGGTGACCAATCTCAATAACGACAAATCCTGCGTGGTGCGCATCAATGATCGTGGGCCGCACACCCGTGGCCGCCTGATCGACCTGTCCCACGAAGCCGCCGCACGCCTGGGCATGCTCAAAAGCGGCACAGCCCGGGTGCGGGTCCAGGCTCTCGACGACTGACCGATGGAGCCCCGACCATTTTCGGATTAGCCGATTTGCCCCTGATCAGCGTGATCGAATTGCTCAGCGGATTGTTCCTGCTGATCATCGGCGCCGAATTGATGGTGCGCGCCGCCGTACGCATTGCCGCGCGGTTGCACATACGCCCACTGATCATCGGCCTGACCATCGTTGCTCTCGGCAGCAGCGCACCGCAAATGGCGGTCAGCCTGCAAGCGACCCTGGCGCATAACGCCGACATTGCCGTCGGCAGCGTGATCGGCAGCAGCATTTTCAACATCCTCGTCACCCTCGGGTTGTCTGCGCTGATCATTCCATTGCGGGTTTCCCGGCAACTGGTACGCCTGGATATCCCGCTGATGATCGGCGCCAGCCTGTTGGTGTTCGTACTCGCCTGGAATGAAGAACTGACCCGTGCCGACGGCGTGATGTTGCTGACGGCACTGGCGATTTACCTGGGCCTGTTGCTGCGCCAGTCACGGCATTCGGCGCGGCCGGTATCGAGTCATGACCACCACGGCGACGCGCCATGGCTGAGCAGCCTGCTGATGATTATCGCCGGGCTGGCGATGCTGGTGTACGCCGGGCACTTGCTGTTGGGGGCTGCCGTTGCGGTCGCCACCGATCTTGGGCTGTCGGAGCGGATCATCGGCCTGACCATCGTCGCTGTCAGCACATCACTGCCTGAGCTCGCCACTTCGTTGATCGCCGCGATGCGCGGCGAGCGTGATATTGCCGTGGGCAACGTGATTGGCAGTAACCTGTTCAACCTGTTGGGCGTGCTCGGCTTTACCGCTCTGGTGGCGCCGTCGCCGCTGTCGGTGTCGCCCAACGCCCTGGATTTCGACCTGCCGGTGATGCTCGGCGTCGCGGCGCTGTGCCTGCCGGTGTTCTACTCCGGCTACCGGGTGACTCGCGCCGAAGGCTTGCTGTTACTGGGCTTGTACCTGGCGTATGGGCTGCACGTGGTGTCGTTCACCACCGGCATGCCACTGGCCGGCAAGCTGGAACACTTGATGCTGTTTTTCGTCCTGCCGGCACTGGTGGCGTTCTTGCTGTTCACGTCACTACGCGCCTGGCGTCGCCAACACCATAAGAGGGAAATCCCGTGACCGAGAATAAAAAACCCGGCGTTGAAGTCCGCCGCCAAGTGATGGGCGACGCCTTCGTCGACCGCGCACTGGGCAACGCTACCGAGTTCACCCAGCCGCTGCAGGATTTCGTCAACGAACACGCCTGGGGCGGTGTATGGAATCGCGACGGCCTGCCGCTGAAAACCCGCAGCCTGATCACGCTCGCCGCTCTGACCGCGCTGAAGTGCCCGCAGGAGTTGAAAGGTCACGTGCGCGGTGCGCTGAACAACGGCTGCACCGTGGAGGAGATTCGCGAGGCGCTGCTGCATTGCGCGGTGTATGCCGGCGTGCCGGCGGCGATTGATGCGTTTCGCGCGGCGCAGGAAGTGATTGATAGCTACCAGAAGCCGGAGTAACTATCCGAAAGTTGCAGTGTTGCTCGCGAAGACGGCCCTTCAATTCACCGCAAATCCTGACGCTAGATCCACCCACCCCACTGCAAAAAGAAGATCCCGACGTTGGTGGTGACCGCCGCCATCAACGTGGTGATCACGATGATCGCCGCCGCCAGTTCATGGTTACCATCCGCCGCCCGGGCCATGACGAAACTGGCAGCGGCGGTCGGGCTGCCGAAGTACAGAAACAGAATCCCCAGTTCCGCACCACGAAAGCCCCACAGCCATGCGCCCAGCGTCGCCAGCACCGGCAGGCCGATCATCTTCACCAGGCTGGAGCTCAGCGCCATGTTGCCGCTTTTGCGCAGCGCCGCCAGCGACAGCGTGCCGCCGATGCAGATCAACGCCAGCGGCAGGGTGGTTTGCGCCAGATACTGGCCGGAGGTCTCGAGCCATCCCGGCAAGCCGATCTTGAAAAAGGCGAACGGCGCAGCCGCAATCACGCTGATGATCAGCGGATTGCTGAACACGCTTTTGCAGATGCTCCACGGATCGGACTTGATCACCGGGCTGTACACCGCCAGCACGATGGTCGACAGCGTGTTGTAGAACAGGATCACCAGCGCCGCGAGGATCGCCCCGAGGGAAATCCCGTAGTCGCCATACATGCTTGCCGCCAGCGCCAGGCCGATGACCCCGTTGTTACCGCGAAAGGCACCCTGGGTGTAGATCCCCCGATCTTCCCGCGGGCACTTCCAGATCGCCCAGCCCCAGGCGATGGCAAAACACACCAGCGTTGCCAGGGAGAAGTAGATCAACAACGCCGGCTGCAACGCCGCGTGCAGGTCGGCATGCAGGATGCCCAGAAACAGCAGCGCCGGCATGGTGACGTTGAACACCAATGCTGACGCGGTGTGGATGAAGTTGTCGTTGATCCAGTCGATGCGCTTGAGCAGCACCCCCAGAAACAGCATGGCAAACACCGGCGCGGTGATGTTCAGGGTTTCGAGGAAAATTGCCAGCATGCCGGAAGGACCTTGGGGTGTGCGTCGTTAGGGGGCTAATGATAAGCCACCGGCGACCTCGGCGTCTGGTAGATCGCCTTCGCGAGCAAGCCCGCTCCCACATTTGATCTTCATGCGACGCTGATCCAATGTGGGAGCGGGCTTGCTCGCGAAGCAGGCGACTCGGTCTTACGTAATCGGCGCCGGGTTGAACAGGGTAATGTCGTTATGCAGCTTGTGCTTCTCCGCCCACGTCTGCTGCTTGCCGCTGGCCACGTCCAGGTAGTAGTGGAACAGTTCCCAGCCGAGCTCCTCGATGGATGCGCGCCCGGTGGCAATGCGCCCGGCGTCGATGTCGATCAGGTCCGGCCAGCGTTGCGCCAGTTCGGTCCGTGTCGATACCTTCACCACCGGCGCCATGGCCAGCCCGTAAGGCGTGCCGCGACCGGTAGTGAATACATGCAGGTTCATCCCCGCCGCCAACTGCAATGTACCGCAGACAAAGTCGCTGGCCGGGGTCGCACAGAAAATCAGGCCTTTGCGCTTGAAACGCTCGCCAGGGCCAAGCACGCCATTGATCGCGCTGCTGCCGGACTTGACGATCGAGCCCAATGACTTCTCGACAATGTTCGACAGCCCGCCCTTCTTGTTACCCGGCGTGGTGTTGGCACTGCGATCGGCTTCGCCCTTGGCCAGGTAACGGTCGTACCAGTCCATTTCCCGTACCAGTTCCTGGGCGACGTCCTGGTTTTCCGCGCGGGAGGTCAGCAGATAAATGGCATCGCGCACCTCAGTGACTTCGGAAAACATCACCGTCGCACCGGCCCGCAGCAGCAAGTCCGAGGCATAGCCGAGTGCCGGATTCGCGGTGATGCCGGAGAACGCATCACTACCGCCGCACTGCATACCGAGGATCAGCTCGGATGCCGGCACGGTTTCCCGGCGGCGTTGATCAAGCTTCTTCAGACGGACTTCGGCCAGCTCCATGATCTGCTCGATCATCTCGGTGAAACCGTGGCTGGAATCCTGCAAGCGGTACAACCACGGTTCGCTGAGATCCACCGAGCTGTCGTTGTCGTGCATCACCTGTCCGGCCTGCAACTTCTCGCAGCCCAGGCTGATCACCAGGGCTTCACCGCCCAGGTTCGGGTTGCGCGCCAGGTTGCGCACCGTGCGGATCGGGATGTAGGCGTCGGTAGCGGTAATGGCCACGCCGCAGCCGTAGCTGTGGGTCAGCGCCACCACGTCATCGACGTGCGGGTACTTGGGCAGCAACTCGGCCTTGATGCGCTTGACCGCATGATCGAGCACGCCGGTCACGCATTGCACGGTGGTGGTGATACCGAGAATGTTGCGCGTGCCGACGGTGCCGTCGGCGTTGCGATAACCCTCGAACGTGAAGCCTTCCAGCGGTGCTTGCGCGGCCGGCACGTCGGTGGACAGCGGCAGGCTGTCCAGCGGCGGCGCGGTCGGCATGCGCAGTTGATCTTCCTTGACCCAACTGCCGCGGGGAATCGGCTGCAAGGCGTAGCCAATGACCTGGCCATAACGAATCACCTGGCCACCCTGGGGAATGTCTTCCAGGGTGACCTTGTGGCTCTGTGGCACGAAGTCCACGGTGACCAGGCCGTCCGCAAACTCGGTACCGGCCGGTACGCCTTGATCGTTGACCACGATCACTACGTTGTCCCGCTCGTGCAGGCGGATGTAGCGCGGCGAGTCGGAATGTTCAATCAACTGCATGACGCCGCTCCTCAGGAATGCGCTTGAGACAATTTGCCAGGGGCTTGAGAACCGTTCGCTGGTGGCTCTTTGAGCACCACACGTTTGATCGGGCCCACGATGACCAGATAGCTGAACACCGCGACCAAAGCGTTGCAACCGACAAACACCAGCGCCCACTTGAACGAACCGGTGGAGCTGATGATGTAGCCGATAACGATCGGCGTGGTGATGGAAGCCAGGTTGCCGAAGGTATTGAACAGGCCGCCGCTCAGGCCGGCGATCTGCTTCGGCGAGGTGTCGGATACCACCGCCCAGCCCAATGCACCAACGCCTTTGCCGAAGAATGCCAGGGCCATGAAGCCGACGACCATCCATTCAACATCGACGTAGTTGCACGCCACGATGCTGCTGGAAACCAGCAGGCCGGCGATGATCGGCGCCTTGCGGGCGAAGGTCAGCGAATGGCCCTTGCGCAGCAGGTAATCGGAGATCACCCCGCCGAGCACACCACCGATGAAGCCGCAGATCGCCGGTAACGACGCAATGAAACCGGCCTTGAGAATGGTCATGCCGCGCTCCTGTACCAGGTACACCGGGAACCAGGTCAGGAAGAAGTAAGTGATGCCGTTGATGCAGTACTGGCCCAGGTACACGCCGAGCATCATGCGGTTGGTCAGCAGTTGGCGAATGTAGTCCCACTTCGGGCCGTCGACCTTCTTGCCTTTGCCCTTGTCCTGGTCCATGTCGACCATGCCGCCGTTGTCGGCGATGTGTTTGAACTCGGCGTCATTGATCATCGGATGCTGGCGCGGGCTGTGAATAACCTTCAGCCAGATCCCGGAGAAGATGATGCCAATCACGCCCATGACGATGAACACGTGTTGCCAGCCGAAGCTGTAGACGATCCAGCCCATCAGCGGTGCGAACAGCACGGTGGCGAAGTATTGCGCCGAGTTGAAGATCGCCGAGGCGGTGCCGCGTTCAGCGGTAGGGAACCAGGCCGCCACGATGCGCGCGTTACCGGGGAAAGACGGCGCTTCGGCCAGGCCCACCAGGAAACGCAGCATGAACAGCGCAACCACCGCCGTGGACATGCCGAACTCGCCGACATACCCCTGCAGGACGGTGAACAGCGACCAGGTGAAGATGCTCAACGCATAGATTTTTTTCGATCCGAAACGGTCCAGCAGCCAGCCGCCAGGAATTTGCCCGGCCACGTAGGCCCAACCGAATGCGGAGAAGATGTAGCCGAGGGTAACGGCATCGATGCCCAGGTCTTTCTGCAGGCTGGAGCCGGCGATGGCGATGGTAGCGCGGTCCGCGTAGTTGATCGTGGTCACCAGAAACAGCATGAGCAGGATCAGGTAGCGGACGTGAGTCGGCTTGGTCGATTGCATGTAGATGTACTCCCACTGATTATTTTTATGCGGGTAATAACGGTGTTCTGTAGGAGCGAGCTTGCTCGCGATGGTCGTCAACGATGACGCTGGGCATCAGGCTGAACTTCGCGACCTCGAGACCATCGCGAGCAGAGCTCGCTCCTACAGGGGGCGCGGTATCGTTGCCAATACCACGGAGTTTCTTGTTACGAGCCGATGTAGCTGGTCTTTACGACCGTGTAGAACTCTTGCGCATAGCGACCTTGCTCACGTGATCCATAGGATGAACCTTTACGCCCACCGAACGGAACGTGGTAATCCACACCGGCGGTCGGCAGGTTGACCATCACCATCCCGGCCTGGGAGTGGCGCTTGAAGTGGTTGGCGTATTTCAACGAGCTGGTGGCAATGCCCGCCGACAGGCCGAACTCGGTGTCGTTGGCCATGGCCAGCGCGGCTTCGTAATCAGCTACGCGAACAATGTTGGCCACCGGGCCGAAGATCTCTTCACGGCTGATGCGCATCGCAGCTGTGCTGTCGGCAAACAGGGTTGGCGCGAGGAAGTAGCCTTCGGTGTCGCAGGTCACCAGGCCACCGCCGCTGACCAGGCGTGCACCTTCGGACTGGCCGATGTCGATGTACTTCATGTCCTGTTCAAGTTGAGCTTGCGAGACCACCGGACCGATGTCGGTGCCAGCCTTCAAGGCGTGGCCGACCTTGATCGACTTCATGCGCTCGGCCATGGCTTCGACGAACTTGTCGTGGATGCCGGCGGTGACGATGAAGCGGCTCGATGCGGTGCAACGCTGGCCAGTGGAATAGAACGCACTCTGCACCGACAACTCGACCGCTTGCTGGAGGTCGGCATCGTCGAGAATGATCTGCGGGTTCTTGCCGCCCATTTCCAGCTGGACCTTGGCCTGGCGCGACACACAGCTGACCGCGATCTGACGGCCTACACCGACGGAGCCGGTGAAGCTGATGCCATCGACTTTCGGGCTGTTGACCAGTGCATCACCCACCACGCGACCGCTGCCCATCACCAGGTTGAACACACCGGCCGGGAAGCCGGCGCGTGAGATGATTTCGGCCAGGGCCCAGGCGCAACCCGGTACCAGGTCGGCAGGCTTGAGCACGACGCAGTTGCCGTAGGCCAGGGCCGGAGCGATTTTCCATGCGGGGATGGCAATCGGGAAGTTCCACGGGGTGATCAGACCGACCACGCCCAAGGCTTCGCGAGTGACTTCAACGTTGACGCCCGGACGCACCGACGGCAGGTAGTCGCCGGACAGACGCAGGCACTCGCCGGCGAAGAATTTGAAGATGTTGCCGGCGCGGGTCACTTCACCGATGGCTTCAGGCAGGGTCTTGCCCTCTTCCCTGGCCAGCAGGGTGCCGAGCTCTTCGCGACGGGCGAGGATCTCGCTACCGACTTTATCCAGGGAGTCGTGACGGGCCTGGATGCCCGAAACCGACCACGCAGGGAATGCGGCACGGGCGGCGTCAATGGCGGCGTGGACCTGCGCCAGGTCAGCCTTGGCGTAATCGCCGATGGCGTCGCTCAGTTCGGACGGGTTGATGTTGACCGAGTAATCGGCACCGGCGACCCATTCACCGTTGATGTAGTTGTCGTAGCGCTTTGTCACGAGTCGTTCTCCTCACGCAAAAAGCCGCTGATCGCTCAGCGGCTCTGGTTTGATCGTTGTTATTGCGCGCCCTGCTTGTCGATCAGCGCGGCGAGCATTTCGTACTCTTCGCCGGTCAGATCGGTCAGCGGCGCACGCACGGGACCTGCGTCGTAGCCGGCAATTCTTGCCCCGGCCTTGACGATGCTCACCGCATAACCGGCCTTGCGGTTACGGATGTCCAGGTACGGCAGGAAGAAGTCGTCGATGATCTTGCCAACGGTGGCGTGATCTTCACGAGCGATGGCGTGGTAGAAGTCCATCGCGGTTTTCGGGATGAAGTTGAACACCGCCGAGGAGTAGACCGGTACGCCCAGGGCCTTGTAGGCCGCGGCGTAGACTTCGGCGGTCGGCAAGCCACCCAGGTAGCTGAAGCGATCACCGAGGCGGCGACGGATCGACACCATCAACTCGATATCACCCAGGCCATCCTTGTAGCCGATCAGGTTCGGGCAGCGCTCGGCCAGACGTTCCAGCAGCGGCGCGGTCAGGCGGCAAACGTTACGGTTGTAGACCACTACGCCGATGTTGACTGATTTGCACACGGCTTCAACGTGGGCGGCAACGCCGTCCTGGCTGGCTTCAGTCAGGTAGTGCGGCAGCAGCAACAAGCCTTTGGCGCCCAGACGCTCGGCTTCCTGTGCATATTCGATAGCCTGGCGGGTCGAGCCACCCACGCCGGCCAGGATTGGCACGCTGGAGGCGCATGTGTCGACGGCAGTCTTGATGATTTCCGAATATTCGCTGGCCGCCAGAGAGAAGAACTCACCGGTGCCGCCCGCGGCGAACAGCGCCGAGGCGCCGTATGGGGCCAGCCATTCGAGACGCTTGATGTAACCCGCGCGATTGAAGTCGCCCTGAGCATTGAAATCGGTGACCGGGAAAGACAGCAGACCGGCAGAGAGGATGGACTTCAGTTCTTGTGGATTCATTATTCGAACACCCTGGATAGCGACGTTGTGTGAGAAAACCGTTCAGCCTGCGCCGAAGTTGTAGGTCATCGTATAACTTAAAATACAACCGTCAACTGCATTTCATCGCTGCGGGGGAAAATTGTTCGACAAGAAGGGTGATTAGCCCATGCTTATGGGCCTTTGGTGTTGCGATGGCATGGGGAATTGGCTCGACCGACGGACTTAGTGGAGATACGTTGTCGGAAGAGAAAGATTTTTTGGACTGACTGAAGGTTTGTGAGATGACTACTGGCCCCTTCGTCGGATCGCCGCCCGGAGACAAGCCCGCTCCCACATTGAATCTTCAGTGAACACAAAACTTGTGAGCGCCGGAGATCAAATGTGGGAGCGGGCTTGCTCGCGAAGGCGGAAGATCAGACGATGAATCGCGTGAAGCAGAAAGCCTAACCTCGCTGCGCCTCAGCCTCTTCATGGGCATGGCGCAACCGCTCGCGGCTGTTGGTCAGGTGCAGGCGCATCGCCGCACGGGCGGCATCGGAATCCTGACGGGCAATGGCGTCGTAGATTTCCTCGTGCTCACGGCTCAGGCGACTCATGTAGTGCTGCTGGTCGTCATGGGCCAGGCGCGCGGAATTCAGCCGTGTGCGCGGAATGATGCTGGTGCCCAGGTGAGTCATGATGTCGGTGAAATAGCGGTTGCCGGTGGACAGCGCGATCTCGAGGTGGAAGGCGAAGTCCGACGCCACGGCATCACTGGCGTGGGCGGCGCTTTCATTCAACGCATCGAGGGCGGCGCGCATGTTGGCCAGTTGCTGCGGGCTGCGACGTTGTGCCGCCAGCCCGGCAGACTCCACTTCGAGGCTGATGCGCAGTTCCAGGATCGCCAGTACATCGCGCAAGGTCACCACGGTGGCCGGGTCGATACGAAAGCCGCTCGGGCTCGGTGTGTCGAGCACGAAGGTGCCGATACCGTGGCGGGTTTCCACCTGGCCGGCCGCCTGCAAACGGGATATCGCTTCGCGTACCACCGTGCGGCTGACACCATGGGCATCCATGATGGCCGACTCGGTGGGCAGCTTGTCGCCACGCTTGAGATGACCATCGCGGATCTGCTCGGACAGCACCGTCACCAGTTCCTGAGCGAGGCTGCGGCGCTTGCGTGGGAGGCGTGGTGCGTCGTTCGGGTTTTCCATGGTGAACATCTGTCTCGAAAAGTTCGGCTGCTGTAACGCGCATCATAGCGCAACGCGGTTGTACGATCACCTCACCCCTGTAGGAGCGAGCTTGCTCGCGATGGAGGTTAACGATAACGCGTGCGTCCTGAATCCACGCGGCGTTTTCAAGTCCATCGCGAGCAAGCTCGCTCCTACAAGGGTGTGGTGGTGTTCAGGCAGTCACGGTCTGGTCCACCAGATGGCCATTCTCGATACGGATGTGCCGCGGATGGAAGCGCTTCAGACTGCTGCGATGACCGACGCTGACAATGCTCAGCCCCGGCAACTCATCGATCAGCGCCTGATACAGCGTGGCCTCGTCTTCTTCGTCCATCGCCGAGGTCGCTTCGTCCATATACAGCCATTGCGGTGCATAAAGCAGCGCACGGGCAAAGGCCAGGCGCTGCTGCTCACCCGGCGACAGCATGCGTTGCCAGTGGTTGGCTTCGTCGAGACGGGCAATCAGGTGCGGCAGGCGACAGGTTTCCAGCACGTGCACGTAGCGCTCCTTCGGATAGGTATCGCCGGGCTGTGGATAACTGAGGACATCACGCAGGGTGCCAATCGGCAAATACGGTTTTTGCGGCAGGAACAGGTAGCGCGCCGATGGCAGGCGAATACTGCCGTGGCCGGTCGGCCAAAGATGTCCCATCGCCCGCAGCAGGGTCGACTTGCCGCTGCCGGAACGACCGCTGAGCATCACTCGGTCGCCCTCCTCCACGGTCATGTCGGCGTTGGTCAGCAGGTGACGACCATCAGCCAGGTCGAGGCCGAGGCTGTGCACCTTCAGAGCGGAGCCCGAATTCTGTACGTCGATGGCCGGTGCACGCCCTTCGTTGTCACCCATGGCCTGGTGGAAGCTCAGCAGACGATCACAGGTAGCGCGCCAGGAAGCGAGGTTCTGGTACGCACTGATAAACCAGCTGAAGCTTTCCTGCACATTGCCGAATGCCGAGCTGATCTGCATCAGTTCGCCGAGTTCGATCTTGCCGGAGAGATAACGCGGCGCCGCCACCATGAAGGGGAAGATGATGGCGGCCTGACTGTAACCGGCGGTGAAGAAAGTCAGGCGCTTGGACACTTTCATGATGTCCCAGAAGTTATGCCAGACCATCCCGAAGCGGCCGCTCAACCGACGATTTTCGTTCGGCTCGCCGTTGTACAACGCAATGCTTTCGGCATTCTCGCGAATCCGCACCATGGAGAAACGCAGGTCGGCTTCGAAGCGTTGTTGTTGGTTGTTCAGGCCGATCAGGCGACGACCGATCAAATGTGTCAGCCAGCTGCCGACCACGGCGTAAACCAGCACGCACCAGAACATGTAGCCGGGAATGGTGATGCCGAATACTTCAATGCTGCCCGACACGCCCCACAGAATGATCGAGAACGACACCAGGCTGACGATATTGCGCAGCAACCCGATACCCAGCTCAAGGGTGTTGGAGGTGAAGTTGTTGAGGTCTTCGGAAATCCGCTGGTCCGGGTTATCGGTGTAACCGCCCTGCTCCAGCTGGTAGTAGTTCTTGTCACCCAGCCAGCGGGTGAAATGCTTTTCAGTGAGCCATGCCCGCCAGCGGATCGTCAGCATCTGCGTCAGGTAGAGCCGATACACCGCGCCGACGATCGCCACCGCCGCAATCGCGCAGAAATACAGGATCAGTTGCCAGAACGCGGCCTCGTCCTTCTTTTGCAGGGCGTTGTAGAAGTCCTTGTACCAGGTGTTGAACCACACCGAGATCCCCACGCTGATCAGCGACAGCGCAATCACCGCGATCAGAAGAGTCCAGGCCTTGACCTTCTCTTCACTGCGCCAGTAAGGCGTGATCATCGCCCACACTTTGCGAAAAAACTGCCCGCGCACGGCATCGTTGACCGCGGAATACTCAGCGTTCTGATTCATGGATAAGGCTCGATAGAGAAAAGAAGACGCACGAACCGATCATAGAGGATCGGTTCGGTTTGTTGCGAGATATGGCCCGCATTCGTTCAGCACCGGTTCAGCGGCGAACGGGACGCTTCTGCAGTTTGCGCTGCAGGGTGCGGCGGTGCATGCCCAGGGCGCGGGCCGTGGCGGAGATGTTGCCTTCGTGCTCGGTCAGCACGCGCTGGATGTGTTCCCACTGCAGGCGGTCCACGGACATCGGGTTTTCCGGTACCAGGCTGTCGAGATCGGCGTGTTCGGACAGCAGCGCCGCCAGCACGTCGTCGGCGTCCGCCGGTTTGCACAGGTAGTTGCAGGCACCGCGCTTGATCGCCTCGACGGCAGTGGCAATGCTCGAATAGCCGGTAAGGATCACCACGCGCATTTCCGGGTCCATTTCCAGCAACTTGGGCAGCAGCACCAGGCCCGAATCGCCGTCCATCTTCAGGTCCAGGGCGGCGTAATCCGGCAGATCGGCCTTGGCCAGTTCCAGGCCTTCCTCGGCCGAACTGGCAGTGCTGACGCGAAAACCGCGGCGGGCCATGGCGCGAGCCATGACGCGGGTGAATGTGGCGTCGTCATCGACCAGCAACAAATGCGGCAGTTCTTCGCCTTCGACTTGGATCTCGTCACTCATGTTCGTCTCCTCGGGCGACACGGGGCAGGCGCAGCTCGGTGAGCGTGCCGCCTTCCTCATGACTGTAGAGTTTCACTGAGCCGCCGGCGCGTGTCACGCTGGCCTTGCTCAAAAACAGGCCCAGGCCGAAGCCTTTGCCCTTGGTGGTAAAAAACGGTTTGCCGATTTGCTCGGCGATGGCCAGCGGCACACCGGCACCATGGTCACGAATGCTGATGGTGAGGTTTTCCCAATCCCAGTCCAGCGTCACTTGCAGCCCTTCGGGGCAGGCATCGGCGGCGTTGTTCAACAGATTCAGCAAAGCCTGGGTCAAGTCCGGCGGCGGCGCCATGCGCGGCACTGCGCCCTGGCCGAGACGCTGGAAGCGATAACTGGCTTCCGGGCGCATCAGGTGCCAGCGATTGAGGGCTTCATCAAGCCAATCGGTGACGTCCTGCATCTCCACCGCCAAACGGCGATTGGCCTCCGCGGCGCGCACCAGGTGCTGCAAGGTTTCCTTGCACAGTTTGACCTGATCCTGCAAAACGCTCAGGTCGTCCTGCAACATCGGATCATGGTGGTCCTGACGCATTTCCTTGAGTAGCACACTCATGGTCGCCAGCGGCGTGCCCAATTCATGGGCCGCACCGGCGGCCTGGGTGGCGACGGCCAGCAGTTGCTGGTCGCGCAGGCCTTCTTCGCGACGAATGGCGCGAAGTTCTTCCTGACGGCGCAGCTCTTCGGCCATGCGCGCAGCGAAGAACGTGATCACTGCGGCGGCGAGGGCGAAGCTCAACCACATCCCGTACACCTGCAGGTTTTCCCGCGCGATCGGGAAGGTTTGCAACGGGTAAAACTGTGCCAGCAGCAGCGTGTACATCGTCAGCGCGATACCCGACAGGATCACCGAATAACGCCATGGCAACGTCACCGCGGCAATGGTCAGCGGCACCAGGTAATAGGAAACGAAGGGGTTGGTCGAGCCACCGGAGAAATACAACAATGCGCTGTGGATAAACAGGTCGCAGGCCAGTTGCACGGCGTATTCGAGCTCGGTCACCGGCCACGAGGTGCGCAGGCGAATCGCCGTGAACACGCACAACAGCATCGAACAACCGAGGGTCGCGGCCAATTGAAACCAGGGCAGCGGCAGCAATTCGAGCCAGTAGGCCAGGCCCACGGAACCGGCTTGGGCGGCCAGCACCAACGTGCGGATGAACGTCAGCCGCCAGAGGTTCTGGCGAGTGGCGGAAGTGATTTGAACGGGGGCGAGCATGAGCTCTCCTGATGAGCGCTCCAGGCGGATCGCTGGGAGTATAACCAAGCGCGGGGGCCGACAGGCAAAACTGCGGCAAACGGCCACATGTAGGAGCGAGCATGCTCGCGATGGTCGCCAACGATTACGCGGGAATTCTGACTTCCCGTGACGCTTCCGGATTTTTCGCGAGCAAGCTCGCTCCTACAAAGGGCATGCGCATCTGTATAGAAGTTGTAACTGTGCGAACCAGTGCATAAAAGCTAGAGTCTGATGGTTTCACGCAGGCCCGGACCTAACCCCTGCGCAACTTTCAAGGAGCCTTCATGCACACATTCCGCCGCAGCGCCGCCCTCCTCGCCCTGAGCGTTGGCACCGTCGCCAGCCTCCCGGCCGTGGCCGCCGACGAGCTTCATTACAACCAGATTTCCCTGCGCGCCGAAGTCAGTCAGGAAGTGGCCCGCGACCTGATGATCGTGACCCTCTACACCGAAGAACAGAACAGCGACCCGGCCAAACTCGCCGCCGACGTCAGCACCACCATGAACAAGGCGCTGGCCAAGGCCAAACAAGTCAAGGACATCACCCTGCGCCAGGGCAGTCGCAACAGCTACCCGATCTACGACACCAAGGGCCAGAAAATCACCGGCTGGCGCGAGCGCGCCGAACTGCGCCTGGAAAGCCCGGACTTCGCCGCGCTGTCGAAGCTGACCGGCGAACTGCTCACCGACCTGAAAATGGGCGGCATGGACTTCGCCATCGCCACCCCGACCCGCAAGGCCAGCGAAGACGCCCTGCTCAAGGACGCCATAAGCGCCTTCAAGGCCCGCGCTCAACTGGCCACCGATGCCCTCGGCGGCAAGAGCTACAAGATCGTCAACCTGAACCTCAACAGCAACGGTTATCCACAGCCTTACTTGCGCGCGCCGATGATGATGAAAGCCGCTGCCATGGACGCCGCCCCGGTGACACCGGATGTCGAAGCCGGTACCAGCCAGGTCAGCATGACCGCCGATGGTTCGATTGAAGTGCTGATGCCTTGAATCGATAGCCCGTAATCAGAAGAACGGCGATCACTCACATGATCGCCGTTTTTTTTGGGCAGTTTTCAGGCATGAGCTATAACTGGATAGTCCACTGAGAAAAGCTGGCAGTTGCACGAGGTGCAACTGAGATTAATTAGCCACTATCAGTGCAACAATAACCACTCTTATTCACGCCATACCCACCGCACAAAACGGGGTATAAATAAGTAACACCCCGCCCTGATCGGGAGCACCAGGCGTCCGGGACGCACCCTAAAAGTGCGTCGTTTGCACCGTAAAAAAGCTGCGCAAACGGTCAAATGCGTCAGGAGTTATACAAATGCGACATTAAGGTACGTTCGTGCCACCGTTTAAGGCTTGTAGTCACTCTGGATCTTGCATTGGGTATGGCCCCTGCATAAGTATCCGCAGGCACGACTCACGAGGTCGTCCTCTAATTCCAAAAATGACAACAAATCATGAGGCCACCATGCTTAAACACGCGGTCATTCCGTTTTTAGTTGGCGCAAGCTTGTTAGCCAGCGCACCGTTCGCCCAAGCAGCGACTAACCTGGTGTTCTGCTCCGAAGGGAGCCCGGCCGGTTTCGATCCAGGTCAATACACCACCGGAACCGACTTCGACGCCTCTGCAGAAACCATGTTCAACCGCCTCACCCAGTTCGAGCGCGGCGGCACCGCCGTTGTTCCTGGTCTGGCGACCAAGTGGGACATCTCCGATGACGGCCTGACCTACACCTTCCACCTGCGTGAAGGCGTCAAGTTCCACACTACTCCGTACTTCAAGCCGACTCGTGAGTTCAACGCCGACGACGTGCTGTTCACCTTCAATCGCATGATTAACAAGGATGACCCGTTCCGTAAGGCGTACCCGACCGAATTCCCGTACTTCACCGACATGGGGATGGACACCAACATCACCAAGATCGATAAAGTCGACGACCACACCGTCAAGTTCACCCTCAAGGAAGTTGACGCCGCGTTCATCCAGAACATGGCCATGAGTTTCGCTTCGGTACAGTCCGCCGAGTACGCTGCCCAGCTGCTCAAGGAAGGCAAAGCCGCCGACATCAACCAGAAGCCGGTCGGCACCGGTCCGTTCGTGTTCAAGAGCTACCAGAAAGACTCTAACATCCGCTACACCGGGAACAAGGACTACTGGAAGCCTGACGACGTGAAGATCGACAACCTGATCTTCGCCATCACCACCGACCCGTCGGTACGTATCCAGAAGCTGAAGAAGAACGAGTGCCAGATCACTCTGTTCCCGCGTCCGGCCGACCTGAAGGCGCTCAAGGAAGACAAAACCCTGAAAGTGCCTGATCAGGCTGGTTTCAACCTGGGTTACATCGCCTACAACGTGATGGACAAGATCAAGGGTGACGACAAGCCGAACCCGATGGCCCAACTGAAAGTGCGTCAGGCACTGGACATGGCCGTCAACAAGCAGCAGATCATCGACTCGGTTTACCAGGGCGCGGGCCAACTGGCCGTCAACGCCATGCCACCGACCCAGTGGTCCTACGACACCACTATCAAGGATGCACCGTACAACCCTGAGAAAGCCAAAGAGCTGCTCAAGGAAGCCGGTGTGAAGGAAGGCACCGAAATCGTTCTGTGGGCGATGCCGGTACAGCGTCCGTACAACCCGAACGCCAAGCTGATGGCAGAAATGCTGCAGTCCGACTGGGCGAAGATCGGTATCAAGGCCAAAATCCAGAGCTACGAATGGGGCGAGTACATCAAGCGCTCCAAAGGCGGCGAGAACGGCGCGATGCTGATTGGCTGGAGCGGCGACAACGGTGACCCGGACAACTGGCTGAACGTGCTGTTCGGCTGCGACTCCCTGCAAGGCAACAACTTCTCCAAGTGGTGCGACAAGAAGTTCGACGGCATCGTGAAAGAAGCCAAGCGCACGACCGATCAGGGCAAGCGCACCGAACTGTACAAGCAGGCGCAACACGTCCTCAAAGACGCTGTTCCAATGACACCTATCGCTCACTCGACGGTGTTCCAGCCTATGCGCAACGAAGTGCAGGATTTCAAGATCAGCCCATTTGGCTTGAACTCCTTCTACGGCGTCAGCGTCAGCAAATAAGGTTTTGCAACGGCGACGTTTCTGACGTCGCCGTTGCTTTATCTACCGAGAAAGCAGGAATTCGCCTACATCCAAATCCGCAGCTGGCTACAGCATCGGGTGAGGACGCGTTGCCATTTCCTACGAGTCTTTAGGACTCTACGCATTTACTGCCGGACCCGTGGCTCATACCGTCGGGATCCGACCAGTGCATGCGTGGGTCATCGGTTACTGCTGCGTGCATGGCTTGAAATCAGTGATGCCTCTACGTCTGCGTACAGGACGGCGGCTCACTGACAACACTTTGAGAGAAAGGGGAGCGTTATGCGCCATACCTTGGTTTTATCCGCATTGCTAGGCACCGGCCTGTTGGCCGCCACTTCCATCAGCCAGGCCGCCAACAACAGCCTGGTGTTCTGCTCCGAAGGCAGCCCCGCCGGTTTCGATACGGCGCAGTACACCACTGCGACCGACAACGATGCCGCCGAGCCGCTGTACAACCGATTGGCAGAGTTTGAGAAAGGCGCGACCAACGTCGTACCGGGCCTGGCCACGAGCTGGGATATTTCCGAGGACGGCCTCAAGTACACCTTCCACCTGCGCGAAGGGGTGAAGTTTCATACCACCAAATACTTCACGCCAACCCGTGATTTCAATGCCGATGACGTGCTGTTCACGTTCAATCGCATGCTCGACCCGCAACAACCTTTCCGTAAGGCCTATCCGACAGAGTTTCCGTACTTCAACGGGATGAGCCTGAACAAGAACATCGCCAAGGTCGAAAAGACCGGGCCGCTGACCGTGGTCATGACGCTCAACAGCGTGGACGCCGCGTTCATCCAGAACATCGCCATGAGCTTCGCCGCCATCCTTTCGGCCGAATACGCCGACAAGCTGCTGGCGCAAGGCAAACCGAGCGACATCAACCAGAAGCCGGTCGGCACCGGGCCGTTCGTGTTCAAGAGCTACCAGAAAGACTCGAACATCCGTTACGCCGGTAACAAGCATTACTGGGACCCGAGCCGGGTCAAGCTCGACAACCTGATTTTCGCCATCAACACCGACGCCTCGGTGCGCGTGCAGAAACTCAAGGCCGGCGAATGCCAGATCACCTTGCACCCGCGCCCTGCCGATGTGACCGCGCTGAAGAATGACCCGGCCCTGCAACTGATCGAGAAGCCTGGTTTCAACCTCGGCTACATCGCCTACAACGTGCGCCACAAACCGTTCGACCAGCTCGAAGTGCGCCAGGCGCTGGACATGGCGGTGAACAAGCAAGGCATTCTCAATGCCGTTTACCAGGGCGCGGGGCAACTGGCGGTCAACGCCATGCCGCCGACCCAATGGTCCTACGACAACACTATCAAGGACGCCGCCTACAACCCGGAAAAAGCCAGGGAATTGCTCAAGGCTGCCGGCGTCAAGGAAGGCACTGAAATCACCCTCTGGGCCATGCCGGTCCAGCGTCCGTACAACCCCAACGCCAAGTTGATGGCCGAGATGCTCCAGGCTGACTGGGCGAAGATCGGCCTCAAGGTCAAGATCGTCAGCTATGAGTGGGGCGAGTACATCAAGCGCACCAAAAATGGCGAGCACGACATCAGCCTGATTGGCTGGACCGGTGACAATGGTGACCCGGACAACTGGCTCGGCACGCTGTACAGCTGCGATGCCATTGGTGGCAACAACTACTCCATGTGGTGCGATCCGGCTTACGACAAGCTGATCAAGCAAGCCAAGGTCGTCACCGACCGGGACCAGCGCACCCAGCTCTACAAACAGGCGCAGCAGTTGCTCAAACAGCAAGTGCCGATCACGCCAGTCGCCCACTCAACGGTCAACCAGCCGCTGAGCGCCAAAATCGAAGGATTCAAGGTGAGCCCGTTCGGCCGCAATGTGTTCTCGGGTGTCAGCATAGAAAAATAACCGATTAGCCAGAAATGCCAGGGGGCGGATTTTTCCGCCCCCACGCAGACGCTTTGCCGTCTTTCGCCAAATTGGTCGACAGCAAACGTTTGCGATGCCGTGAATGAGTTCTAAACCAATAGCCGGATCACAAAAAAAGACCGGTATAAAAAAAGAAAGTAAGGAGCTTTACCCATGAAACTGAGCAGCACCGCGTTATTGGCCTTGGCCATCAGCAGCGTAACCGCTACGGCTTACGCAGAAACCCAAAGCCAGGCTTTCACCCCGGTTACCGTGAACGAGAAAAGCGCCCAGAGCGAAGCCACCGGCTTTGTCGAAGGCCAGTCGATCACCGGCACCACGCGTAACTGGTACGCCAACGAGCAACTGCAACGCGGCGCCAAATTCGCCTACAAGAAGGACGGCGTTTCGACTCCAACCGATCGCCGGATCAACTGGGTCCAGGGCACCATCCTCAAGTACAACTCGGGCTTCACCGAAGGCACTGTCGGTTTCAGCACTGAAGTGGCGGCCTACAACGCGATCGCTCTGGATCGCGACCGCAAGGACCTGGCATCCAACAACGGTGGCGCACCGGGCACTCGTCCAGGCGCGGGTAACAACCGTACCCTGACCAAGGAAGGCGGCGACGCTCAAGGCCAGTGGAGCAAACTGGGCCTGGCCAACGTCAAGGCACGTATCTCCAACACCACCCTGACCGCCGGCCGCATGAACTTCAGCAGCCCGATGGTCGACGTGATCGGTAACCGTGCACTGCCTTCGAGCTTCGAAGGTCTGGCCATCCACAGCGAAGAGCTGAACAACCTGGCCTTCGACCTGGCCACCTTCGACCGCAACTCACCGCGTACAGAAGAAAGCCAGCGCAAATTCCGCACCGAATACGCCAACGGCATCGTCGAAACTGATCACGTCTACACCGGCGGCATCACCTACAACCCGCTCGCCAGCCTGACCACCAGCCTCTGGGCGACCCAGGCTGAAGACATCTGGAACCAGTACTACTTCGGCGCCTCTCACGTACTGGGCGATAGCCAGGTACTGAGCCTGACCACCGGCCTGAACTACTACAAAACCAAGGAAACCGGTAAGGCCCTGATCGGCGACATCGACAACGATACCTATTCCCTGTCGTTCGGCCTGACCCACCAGGCTCACAGCCTGACCTTCTCGTACCAGGAAGTGAACGGTAACGAGTACTTCGACTACCTGCACGAAACCAACGGCATCTACCTGGCCAACTCCCTGCTGTCGGACTTCAACGGCCCGAACGAAAAATCGTTCCAGGTTGCCTACGGTCTGAACATGGCCGAATACGGCGTACCGGGCCTGAAGTTCAACATCTACCAGGCTCGCGGCTGGGGTATCGACGGTACTCACTACACCGGCAACGGCGGCGTGGCAGGCAAGGGTTACGACGGCATCCAGGCCCAGGACGGCGAAACCCATTATGAATACGGCATCGGCGCGACCTACGCCGTGCAGAGCGGCCCGCTCAAGGCCACCACGATCCGCGGC
The DNA here is from genome assembly GCF_047324915.1 of Pseudomonas sp. Pseusp16. Lineage (NCBI taxonomy): Bacteria > Pseudomonadati > Pseudomonadota > Gammaproteobacteria > Pseudomonadales > Pseudomonadaceae > Pseudomonas > Pseudomonas sp. Pseusp16. Next base: position 4,244,141 of record NZ_CP168522.1, read on the forward strand.
ACCTACACCGCTCACCGTGCCAGCGAAAACCAGGCTGACGGCAGCATCAACGAGTTCCGTCTCGTGACCACGGTTCCGTTCAACATCCTGTAATACCGCTGCCGAACGGTGGGTTCAGCGATGAATCGGCCGTTCGGCTTTTGTCCTTTAACTGATTGCAGAGGGTTCTTGATGAAAATGCTTCCCCTACGTGCGGCCATCGCGGCTGCTTTGCTCAGTGTCGCTGTCGGTGTCTCGGCCAAACCCCTGGTGGTTTGCACCGAAGCCAGCCCCGAAGGCTTCGACATGGTCCAGTACACGACTGCAGTCACCGCCGACGCCGTGGCCGAAACCATCTTCAATCGCCTGGCGGACTTCAAGCCCGGTACCACCGAAGTGATTCCGGCGCTGGCCGAATCCTGGGACATCAGCGAAGACGGCCTGACGTACACGTTCCACCTGCGTAAAGGCGTCAAGTTCCACACCACCGAATACTTCAAGCCGACCCGCGACATGAACGCCGACGACGTGGTCTGGAGCTTCCAGCGTCAGCTGGACCCGAATCATCCGTGGCACAAGCTGTCGAGCGTGGGCTTCCCGTACTTTGAAAGCATGGGCTTCAAGGAACTGCTGAAAAACGTCGAGAAAGTCGACGACAACACGGTCAAGTTCACCCTGACCCGTCGCGAAGCGCCGTTCCTGGCCGACATCGCCATGGCCTTCTCCTCGATCTACCCGGCCGAATACGCCGACCAGCTGCTCAAGGCCAACAAGACCGGCGACCTGAACAGCAAGCCGATCGGCACCGGCCCGTTTGTCTTCCAGCGTTACAACAAGGATGCCCAGGTTCGTTTCAAGGCCAACCCGGACTACTTCCGCGGCAAGCCGCCAGCCGATTCGCTGATCCTGGCCATCGCGACCGACAACAACGTGCGCCTGCAGAAGCTCAAGGCCAACGAGTGCCAGGTCGCGCTGTATCCGAAGCCGGATGACATCCCGAGCATCAAGAAAGACCAGAAGCTGAAGGTCGATGAACTCAATGCCATGACCGTTTCGTATATCGCCATGAACACCCAGCACAAGTACATGAGCGACGTGCGCGTGCGCAAAGCCATCGACATCGCCTTCGACAAGGAAGCCTATGTCAACGCGCTGTTCGGCAAGGGCAATGCCACCGTGGGCGTCAACCCGTTCCCGGATACCCTGCTGGGCTTTAACCACAGCCTGAAAAACCCGCCACGTGACCTGGACAAGGCTCGCGCCCTGCTCAAGGAAGCCGGCGTACCGGAAGGCACCACGTTCACCCTGTTCACCCGCAACGGTGGCGGTCCGACCAACCCGAACCCGATGCTCGGCGCGCAGATGATGCAAGCCGACCTGGCCAAGGTCGGGATCAAGATCGACATCCGCGTGATGGAATGGGGCGAAATGCTCAAACGCGCGAAAAACGGCGAGCACGATATGGTTTCCGCCGGATGGGCGGGCGATAACGGCGACCCGGATAACTTCCTGACGCCTATGCTCAGTTGTGAAGCGGCCAAGAACGGAGAAAACTACGCCCGCTGGTGCAGTGACAAGTTCCAGGCGCTGATCGACCAGGCCCGGGAAAAAACCGATCCGGCCGAGCGTGCAGCCCTCTACGAGCAGGCCCAGGTTGTTTTCAACCAGGACCAGCCATGGATCAGCATGGCGCACACTAGAATGTTTACCGCAATGCGCAACAACGTAGAGGGCTATAACATTAGCCCCCTCACCACGAATAACTTCGCCACCACCCAGGTGAAGTAGATAAGAAAACTCCCGGCATGCCTGACCCAGGCATGCCGGGCACGCCTAACCGGCTGATGAGGTACACCTTACGATGTTTAGTTTTATTGCCCGCCGACTGGGGTTACTGATCCCCACGTTTTTCGGCATCACCTTGCTGACATTCGCGTTGATTCGCATGATCCCTGGCGACCCCGTGGAAGTCATGATGGGCGAACGCAGAGTCGACCCGGAAATGCACGCTCAGGCAATGGAACGCCTAGGTCTGAACAAACCCCTGTATGCCCAGTACCTGGATTACATCGGCAAACTGGCCCACGGCGACCTCGGTGAATCTCTGCGAACCCGTGAAAGCGTCTGGTCCGAGTTCAGCTCTCTATTCCCCGCGACCCTGGAACTGGCCACGGCCGCCATGTTGTTCGCCGGCGTCCTGGGCCTTCTGGCCGGGGTGATCGCGGCACTCAAGCGAGGGTCCCTGTTCGACCATGGGGTGATGGGGGTCTCCCTGGCGGGATACTCGATGCCGATCTTCTGGTGGGGCCTGATCCTGATCATGTTCTTCTCGGTGAGCCTGGGCTGGACCCCGGTGTCCGGGCGGATCGACCTGCTCTACGACATCGAGCCGCGCACCGGCTTCATGTTGATCGACACGCTGCTGGCCGATGACGTCAGCGCGTTCCTCGATGCCCTGCACCACCTGATCCTGCCGGCCATCGTGCTGGGCACCATCCCGCTGGCGGTGATCGCGCGGATGACCCGCTCTTCGATGCTCGAAGTGCTGCGTGAAGACTACATTCGCACCGCCAAGGCCAAGGGCCTGTCGCCGTCGCGCGTGGTGTTCGTGCACGGTCTGCGTAACGCGCTGATTCCGGTACTGACGGTGGTCGGCCTGCAAGTCGGCACCCTGCTGGCCGGTGCGGTCCTGACCGAAACCATCTTCTCGTGGCCCGGCATCGGCAAATGGCTGATCGAAGCCATTGGCGCCCGAGACTATCCCGTCGTGCAAAACGGCATCCTGTTAATCGCCTGCCTGGTGATTCTGGTCAACTTCGTAGTGGACATCCTCTACGGCTTTGCCAACCCACGCATCCGTCATCAGCGCTGAGATCATGACCATGACCACTCCAATTCCATCGGTAGCAGTCGATCAAAGCCTGCTGTACCCATCGCCGTACAAAGAATTCTGGCAAGCATTCTCCAAGAACAAAGGTGCCGTCGCCGGCCTGATGTTCATGCTGCTGGTGATTTTCTGCGCCATTTTCGCGCCGTGGGTTGCCCCCCACAACCCGAGTGAGCAATTCCGTGACTTCCTGCTGACCCCGCCGGCCTGGCTGGAAGGTGGGAAGATCCAGTTCCTGCTCGGCACCGACGAACTGGGTCGCGACCTGCTGTCGCGCCTGATCACTGGCTCGCGCCTGTCCTTGATGATCGGCTTGTCGTCGGTTGTCATGTCGCTGATCCCGGGGATCCTGCTGGGCCTGTTCGCCGGGTTCTTCCCGCGCGTGGTCGGCCCGACCATCATGCGCCTGATGGACATCATGCTGGCCCTGCCGTCCCTGCTGCTGGCCGTGGCGATCGTCGCCATCCTCGGCCCTGGCCTGATCAACACCGTGATCGCCATCGCCGTGGTGTCCCTGCCGTCCTACGTTCGCCTGACCCGTGCTGCGGTAATGGGTGAACTGAACCGCGACTACGTGACCGCCGCGCGCCTGGCCGGTGCCGGCCTGCCACGCCTGATGTTCGTCACCGTACTGCCGAACTGCATGGCGCCGCTGATCGTTCAGGCCACCCTGAGCTTCTCTTCGGCGATCCTCGATGCCGCCGCACTGGGCTTCCTCGGCCTTGGCGTACAACCGCCAACCCCTGAGTGGGGCACCATGCTGGCTTCGGCCCGCGACTACATCGAACGCGCCTGGTGGGTGGTGAGCCTGCCTGGTTTGACCATTTTGCTCAGCGTGCTGGCAATCAACCTGATGGGCGACGGCCTGCGCGATGCGCTGGACCCGAAACTCAAGAACGCCGCCTGAGGAGATTCCCATGTCACTGTTAGAAATCAAGAATCTCAACGTTCGCTTCGGCGACAAAAACGCCACGCCAGTCGTCGATGGCCTCGACCTGAAAGTGGACAAGGGCGAAGTGCTGGCCATCGTTGGCGAGTCCGGTTCCGGCAAATCCGTGACCATGATGGCGCTGATGGGGCTGATCGAGCATCCAGGCATCGTCACCGCCGACTCGCTGATCTTTGACGGCAAGGACATGCTCAAGCTCAACAATCGCCAGCGTCGGCAGATCGTCGGTAAAGACCTGTCCATGGTCTTCCAGGATCCGATGACCGCGCTGAACCCGAGCTACACCGTCGGTTTCCAGATCGAAGAAGTACTGCGCCTGCACCTGAAAATGTCCGGCAAGGCTGCCCGCAAGCGCGCCATCGAACTGCTGGAAAAAGTTGAAATCCCGGGTGCCGCCAGCCGTATGGACGCCTACCCGCATCAACTGTCCGGTGGTATGAGCCAGCGTGTCGCGATTGCCATGGCGATTGCCGGCGAGCCGAAACTGCTGATCGCCGACGAACCGACCACTGCCCTCGACGTGACGATTCAGGCGCAGATCATGGATCTGCTGCTGGCGTTGCAGAAAGAGCAGAACATGGGCCTGGTACTGATCACCCACGACCTCGCCGTCGTGGCCGAAACCGCCCAGCGCGTATGCGTGATGTACGCCGGCCAGGCGGTCGAGGTCGGTCAGGTGCCGCAACTGTTCGACATTCCGGCACACCCGTACAGCGAAGCGCTGCTCAAGGCGATTCCGGAACACAGCCTGGGTGCCTCGCGCCTGTCGACCCTGCCAGGCATCGTTCCCGGTCGCTACGACCGTCCGCAGGGTTGCCTGCTGTCGCCACGCTGCCCGTACGTGAAAGACAACTGCCGTCAACAACGTCCGGCCCTTGACCAGAAAAGCAACAGCCTCGCTCGCTGCTTCTACCCGCTGAACCAGGAGGTGGCGTAATGGCCGTCGTTCTTACCGCCCGCGACCTGACCCGTCACTACGAGGTGTCCCGAGGCCTGTTCAAGGGTCACGCCACCGTTCGCGCCCTCAACGGCGTATCGTTCGAACTGGAAGCCGGCAAGACCCTCGCCGTCGTAGGCGAGTCGGGCTGCGGCAAATCCACCCTGGCCCGTGCCCTGACCCTGATCGAAGAGCCGTCCTCCGGCTCCTTGAAAATTGCCGGGCAGGAAGTCGCCGGTGCCGACAAGGCCCAGCGCAAACAACTGCGCAAAGACGTGCAGATGGTGTTCCAGAGCCCTTACGCCTCGTTGAACCCACGGCAGAAAGTCGGTGATCAGCTTGCAGAGCCATTATTGATCAACACCAACCTGAGTGCCGCGGAACGCCGTGAGAAAGTCCAGGCGATGATGAAGCAGGTGGGCTTGCGTCCCGAGCACTACCAGCGTTATCCGCACATGTTCTCCGGCGGTCAGCGCCAGCGGATCGCCCTGGCCCGCGCAATGATGCTGCAACCGAAAGTGCTGGTGGCGGACGAACCGACATCGGCACTGGACGTATCGATCCAGGCACAGGTGCTCAACCTGTTCATGGATCTGCAGCAAGAGTTCAACACCGCCTATGTGTTCATTTCCCACAACCTGGCGGTGGTGCAACACGTTGCCGATGACGTGATGGTGATGTACCTCGGTCGCCCGGTCGAAATGGGTCCGAAGAACGACATCTACGAACGTCCTCTGCACCCTTACACCCAGGCACTGCTGTCGGCCACGCCGACGATTCACCCGGACCCGAACAAGCCGAAAATCAAGATCGTCGGCGAGTTGCCCAACCCGCTGAACCCGCCGTCCGGCTGCGCCTTCCACAAGCGCTGCCCCTACGCCACCGAGCGTTGCAGCACTGAAGAGCCGGCCCTGCGCCTGCTCGACAGACGCCAGGTGGCTTGCCACTACGCCGAGCAGTTCCTCGACGGCGCGGCATAAAAAACGGCAGGAGCGAGCTTGCTCGCTACTGCCGGGATTCACGAATTAACCCAACCCCTTCCACTTCGATTGCGCATCAGTCGAGGTAGAAGGGGTTTTCTTTTGCCTGCCATTCAGCAATCAAGTCTGGCTGTCGCCTTCTTCTTCATCATCGGAGTCCGGCTCGTCAGTGGTCGAGTCATCGCCATTGTCAGCCCCACCCTGCCCCTGATCGCCCGGCTCGGACTCGGACTTGGCGAGCATCAATCCGCTATGTCCCACCTGCCCGCTGAATGCCTGAGTATCGTGATTCTCACATTCGGCCCAGGCCGTTGCGGTGCCAAGGGACAGCATCACCATCACTTTCAACAGCAGTAAAACGCGTAGCAACCTGTTCTTCATGATCGATTCCATCCTCTATCAGGTGACCCCAAGTGCCTGGCTTGCGCTCTGTGAAATCTAGTTCCGATCAGCCGGGTTCACCAGACAGGACACCAATGAGCGGCCGGAAATGCCGTGGATGGAAAGACTGGTTTCGAATAAGCCCAATTACCGGATCAACTAAGCGAATCTGCTTTGCGCGTTTTCCCGGAAAGCGGGACCGGCTCGTGCGAACGGGTAGCCTGATAAATCAGCGGTATGGACATCAGCGCCAGCGTCGCACTGACCAGCCACACACTGTGCCCGCCAAAGTGGCCATATAGCTGACCGCCAAGCACCGGCGACAACAGTGCGCTCGCGCTCCAGCTCATAAAGAAAAGGCCAAAGTACTGCCCGCTTTTTCCGCTTTGCGCGTGCTGCATGACCAACATATTCAGTGGCGGCATGAACAGCGCCTCGCCCAGCGTCCAGATCACCGTCGACAGGCAGGCATAAAACAGCCCGGCCCCCAATGGCAACATACCGAGCCCGCAGGCCAGCAACAGACTGCCGGCCACCAGTTGCCGACGCATCCCCCAGCGTTCGCCCCAGTGCGACAACGGAATCTGCAACGACACCACCAGCAGCGCATTGAGCCCGAACTGCCAGCCGATCGCCTCGGTGCTCAAGCGGTAGTAATCACGCAGATAGTTGCCCAGCGTGCTGTAAACCGTGTCGAACGCCATACCGAGCAGAACCGTCGCCGCCAGCAACCAGAGGAATGGTTTGTCGCGATAGGGCTGGCTTGAGCTTGAGGCGGTATCGGGTTTCTCGTCAGGGATCGGCACCGGTCGACGCCACGTCGTATGGACAAACCACAGCAAGGCCAGCAACGTCATCGCCGCGCTGCCGAAGAAAACCCAACGGAAATCGGTCTGCGCCAAAACGCCGCCCGTCACCCCGGCAGCGGCCATCCCGAGGTTGCGAGCCACCCGGCTCAAGGCCTGTGCCCGGGAACGCTGCGCAACGTCGCAATACTCCATGATCAGCCGTTGATGCAGCGTGCGGATCGCCCCATCGACTGCCCCGCTGAGCAAGAGCAACCCGGCCAGCAGCGGCACCTGCGTGACCACTCCCAGCAAGATCAGCACCCACATCGAAACGAAGAACAGCGCCGCGGTCAGCCGCGCCGTGGGCACATGATCGCTGAGCAACCCGCCGAGCATCGAACCGACCAGCAGACCGGCACCGTAGGCCGACAGCAGCCAGCCGACGGTTTCAATCGCCAGCCCCAGCTCCTGACGCAGGTACAGCGCCATGAACAGCTTGACCATGCTACTTAGCCGATTGATGAACAACAGCGCCGCGAGCACCCAGGCCATCACGCAGAAATAGCCATCCAGCCGCAGCAGATGGATCAGCCGACGTGTCATTCCCTTGATCATCAAAAGGCCACTGTTTGCGAAATGTCCTTTGGACACTAAACGCCAACGACAGGCTTGTCGCGGGCGACACTCCCCATGGATCAAAAGCAGAGGCAAGCTACAAGTGCGCAGGAAAAGACCTACGCAATCACCTTGACCACCCTTTCAACCCACAAAAAAAAAACCCACTGCTTTCACAGTGGGCTTTGCGGTGTCGCCATTCAGCGCTTAGTGATGCTCACGGGTCGCGCGGAATTTCACGTCCGGCCAGCGCTCTTCCATCAACGCCAGGTTGACCCGCGTCGGCGCGAGGTAGGTCAGGTGACCGCCGCCGTCCAATGCCAGGTTTTCCACAGCCTTGTTGGAGAATTCCTCAAGCTTCTTCTTGTCGCTGCATTCGATCCAGCGCGCGGAATAAACGGTGATCGGCTCGTAGGAGCACTCGACCTTGTATTCCTCTTTCAGGCGGCTGGCGACCACATCGAACTGCAGCACACCGACGGCGCCGAGGATGATGTCGTTGCTGCGCTCAGGGAAGAACACCTGAGTCGCGCCTTCTTCGGCCAATTGCTGCAGGCCCTGGCGCAGTTGCTTGGATTTCAGCGGATCACGCAGGCGTACGCGACGGAACAGTTCCGGGGCGAAGTGCGGGATGCCGGTGAAGCCCAGGACTTCGCCTTCGCTGAAGGTGTCGCCGATCTGGATGGTGCCGTGGTTGTGCAGGCCGATGATGTCGCCAGCGAAGGCTTCTTCAAGTTGCTCACGCTCGGAGGAGAAGAAGGTCAACGCGTCGCCGATGCGCACGTCCTTGCCAGTGCGCACGTGGCGCATCTTCATGCCTTTTTCGTACTTGCCGGAGCAAATGCGCATGAAGGCGATACGGTCGCGGTGTTTCGGGTCCATGTTCGCCTGGATCTTGAAGATGAAGCCCGAGAACTTCTCTTCCACCGGCTCCACGGTGCGTTCGTTGGCGACACGCGCCAGCGGGCGCGGCGCCCAATCGACGACAGCGTCAAGAACGTGGTCGACACCGAAGTTGCCCAGTGCCGTACCGAAGAACACCGGAGTCAGTTGACCGTCGAGGAACTCCTGCTGGTTGAATTCGTGGCAAGCGCCTTGAACCAGTTCCAGCTGTTCGAGGAAACGCTCGTACTCGTCACCCAGGTGTGCGCGCGCCTCGTCGGAGTCGAGTTTCTCGATGATTTTGGTTTCGGTGCGTTCGTGACCGTGACCGGCGGTGTAGACGATGATGTAGTCGTCAGCCAGGTGGTACACGCCCTTGAAGTCGCGGTAGCAACCGATCGGCCAGGTGATCGGCGCAGCCTTGATCTTGAGGACTGCTTCGATTTCGTCGAGCAGTTCGATCGGGTCGCGGATATCACGGTCGAGTTTGTTGATGAAGCTGACGATCGGCGTGTCACGCAGACGGCAGACGTCCATCAGCGCGATGGTACGAGGCTCGACGCCTTTACCGCCGTCGAGCACCATCAAGGCCGAGTCCACCGCGGTCAGGGTGCGGTAGGTGTCTTCGGAGAAGTCTTCGTGGCCCGGGGTGTCGAGCAGGTTGATCATGTGTTCGCGATACGGGAACTGCATGACCGACGTGGTAATGGAAATACCCCGCTGTTTCTCCATCTCCATCCAGTCGGATGTCGCATGGCGGTCGGATTTACGGGATTTCACCGTGCCTGCCACCGCAATCGCCTTGCCCATCAGCAGGAGCTTTTCGGTGATCGTGGTTTTACCGGCATCGGGGTGGGAAATAATGGCGAAAGTGCGGCGTTTCGCGACTTCGGCGGCCTGGTTGGTCATGGGAAATCGCCTGGCAGGTGATTCAAAAAAGGGCGCAGATTATAGCCCAAGTTGATCGAAGAACCGAACCGTTGAGCACATTAAGGGTGGCCAAATGCTGCCCCGGATGGGAACCTTTTTAAAGCACAGAGACGTCCACTCCCCGTAACGACCACTCGTCGGGGGCCTGAAACACCTGCAATTCAGCCTGACGCGGCTGTGCTCATGGCTCGATAAGTCGTACGGATTCGCCTGTAGGAGCGAGCTCGCTCGCGATGGACGTCAACGATAACGCTGGGTATCTGAATGCAAGCGTTGTCTGGACGTTTTTCGTCGGAACGCCGCCCGGAGCAAGCTCGCTCCTACAGTAGAGCGAGCTCGGCATGAGCTGCTTCTCGCGAACGTCGTTATCCCGGTAATCCGTGAAGAACCAAAACAACGCCCTGGGTTACGTAAGCCGCCGCGACCTGCATCGTCAGACCGGCACTTGCGCGAGCTCAACGCCACGGCGGCCTACGACGAGCATTTGCGCATCCTGTTGTCGCGCATGTACGAGCTCAATCGTGCGTGGTTGCCGGTGATGGATGCCGAGCGGGTATTTTTGGGCGAGGTGACGCAGGAGTCGATAGCGGCTTACTTGAGTTCCGGCCGCTCCCGCGGAGCCAAGACCAGTATTGTTTCACCGGCTGAAGTGGCACTCACTTAACAGATCATCTTCCATAGTCCATTGCGCTTGATCCATCACCACCCCAAGAGGAAAAACGGGGATAGGGTCAAGCGCTGGCGCTATGTAAATTTGCAGCCATTAACAAATTGAGCATTTAAGACTGTCAAAAGTGATAGGTCCGCTATTGCCTGGAAAAAGCTCTACTGAATCGGGAGCAAATCTACACGCTCTCAAAAATAAACTTACCAGGTTATAGAGGTCACCCATGAACATTAACAATTCGACATCACCTGCCACACCAACACCAGAGGCCGACTCCCTGGCGCCGAAGGTAATGGCTGGCCCACCCACACAAATCATCATAGGAGGTCTGGCAGACCCGCAACTTGTCAAAAAAGGGGGTAACTTCAAATTGGTGGTCGCGGCAAAACTCGTCGATACAAACGGCAGGGAAATTACAGGCGTTACCTCCGTGTGGACGACAACTACAGCTGGCGCCACTATCAATCGAGGTCCAGGGGATATGAACGGGACCTTCACGTTAAACAATGTGCAACTCAACACCATTATTCAATTTACCGTTACCACACAGCAGTACCCAGCCATCCGCAAGAGCGTAAGCCTTAGGCTTAACGTCTATTGATCGGCGACCGATCCCGTAATTCGTCGGTCGAACAGTGTCACCCTGATCGACCTTGTTCCTGTTCGGGAGCGCAGCAGCCGTAAATCAGCGAATACGCTCCTTGCGAGAAACTGCATCACTTGATTTCGGGGCGCTCGCGAGGAATGAAGACCAATATCGTCTCGCCGGCCGAGGCGCTGGCCTGATCGATTGGAAGCTGATTCCGATTGGTTAAGGTGCAAAACCTGTGTGCGAGCCTGCTCGCGATAGCTAAATGTCGGTCGACGACGATGTTGGCCGTGAAATTGTCATCGCGAGCAAGCTCACTCCCACAGGTTTCGTGTGATTTTTCGGCGATTCACACACCGGAAAAAAATATCAACAGTGAGTCTTGAAAAAGCTCTACAGCAACGCCCCGTCTTATAGCCAAAATCCCTACCAGCCTCTCTTCTCGCCGCCAACGTCGCCTATATTGACGCCATCGTACTTTTCCAGAACTTGGCACACAAAAGCGTCGAACGTGCAGGTATTTTTAACACTTGAAAATTATCGGGGAACATCTGCCCGTCATCTCGGTCGGCTACAAAGAGTGATGTCCGTAACGCACGTCAGAAGAGTGCAAAAACGCGACATTTTTAGTTGATCTCAGGCCCCTCACGCCCTAAAGTTCGCGCCGAACGTCCATGCTGGAAACGATCCATCCGGCTCAAGTACTGACGACGAGACAGCAAGGCCAAGGGCTGCGACCCATGGCCTTTTTGCTTTCGGCGACATGCCTTGGGAAGTAGGCGAACCAAAGTGGGGATACGGAGGACGTTCATTTGCACCCATTGTTTTTTCGAGTTTGCCCATAGGAGCTCCCAAGTATGTCGATCCAGGTCGAAGACTATTTCGCGCGCGAAACCTTTCAGAAAATGAAGGCGTTCGCCGACAAGCAGGAAACCCCGTTCGTGGTGATCGACACCGCGATGATTGCCCAGGCCTATGACGACCTGCGCGCCGGTTTCGAATTCGCCAAGGTCTACTACGCGGTCAAGGCCAACCCGGCTGTCGAGATCATCGACCTGCTCAAAGAGAAAGGCTCGAGCTTCGACATCGCCTCGATCTACGAGTTGGACAAAGTGCTGAGCCGTGGCGTCAGCGCCGACCACATCAGCTACGGCAACACCATCAAGAAATCCAAGGACATTCGCTACTTCTACGAGAAGGGCGTGCGTCTGTTCGCCACCGACTCCGAAGCCGACCTGCGCAACATCGCCAAGGCGGCACCGGGTTCAAAAGTCTACGTACGCATCCTGACCGAAGGCTCGACCACTGCCGACTGGCCACTGTCGCGCAAATTCGGCTGCCAGACCGACATGGCCATGGACCTGCTGATCCTCGCCCGCGACCTGGGCCTGGTGCCTTATGGCATTTCGTTCCACGTCGGCTCGCAGCAGCGCGACATCAGCGTCTGGGACGCGGCCATCGCCAAGGTCAAAGTGATCTTCGAACGCCTGAAGGAAGAAGACGGCATTCACCTGAAGCTGATCAACATGGGCGGCGGCTTCCCGGCCAACTACATCACCCGCACCAACAGCCTGGAAACCTACGCCGAGGAAATCATCCGCTTCCTGAAAGAAGACTTCGGTGATGACTTGCCGGAAATCATCCTGGAACCTGGCCGTTCGTTGATCGCAAACGCTGGCATCCTGGTCAGCGAAGTAGTACTGGTCGCGCGTAAATCCCGTACCGCGGTAGAGCGCTGGGTGTACACGGATGTGGGCAAGTTCTCCGGCCTGATCGAAACCATGGACGAAGCCATCAAGTTCCCGATCTGGACCGAGAAAAAGGGCGAGATGGAAGAAGTGGTCATCGCCGGCCCGACCTGCGACAGCGCCGACATCATGTACGAAAACTACAAGTACGGCCTGCCATTGAACCTGGCCATCGGTGATCGCCTGTACTGGCTGTCGACCGGTGCGTATACCACCAGCTACAGCGCTGTCGAGTTCAATGGCTTCCCGCCGCTGAAGTCGTTCTACGTGTAACCCCACCCTGTAGGAGCAGCCGGTCGACGCTCGATTGCTCGCGATGAACCTGAGGATAACGCGCACATCCTGTATGAACGCGTCATCGTTAACGACCATCGCGAGCAAGCTCGCTCCTACAAGGTTTCGAGCTGTTTGGTACGTTGTTTGTAATCCACAGCCATCGCCTGAATCTGTGGATCATTGGCGGCTGACAATGCCTTATAAGCCACTCGCAGAAAATTCAGGTTGCCACCGGCCAACGCCTTGCGCAGCCAGACCAACGCATCCTCGATATTCCCCTCGTCGGTCAAGACCGCTGCAAAGCTGAACTGCCCGCGAAAATCCCCGCTCTCGGCCGAACGTCGATACCAGTTACGAGCCGCCGCCGGATCCGCGGGACAGACCCGCCCTTCTTCCAGGTACCGCCCCAGCAGATTCATCGATTTTGCATGGCCCAACTCAGCCGCACGGCGATAGAGACTCAGTGCCTGAAGCTGATCCTCAACCACCCCGCGCCCGGTCGCCAGCAGATTGGCGTAGTTGTACATCGCCCAATCCAGCCCTGCAGTGGCGGCAATTCGGTAATGCCTGGCCGCTAGCGATGCATCGGCAGCACAGCCCCAACCATGCTCATGACAACGGCCGAGCATGTTGCGCGCCATGAGGTGCCCCTGGTGCGCTGCGATGCCGAACCAGCGCAGCGCCAGCGACCGGTCCTGCGCGATCCCCTGCCCGTCCAGCAGGATTTGCCCGAGCAAGGCCTGGGCCTCGACCTCTCCTTCACGCGCGGCAATCAGGATAGCCTGTGCCGCACGGGCCGGGCTTTCGTCGAGCATCGCGCGCAGGCGCTCACCATCGAGCACTTCCTCGCGGCGTAAACGAAAGTCCGCCACTTATACCTCGACCCAGCGACGCAACAGGTTGTGATAAGTGCCGGTCAGGCGGATCAGCGACGGATGATCCGGCATGTCGCGGGTCAGTTGCTGGATGGCCCCGTCCATCTCGAACAACAGGGCGCGCTGGCTGTCTTCGCGCACCAGGCTTTGGGTCCAGAAAAACGAGGCGAGTCGCGTTCCGCGTGTCACCGCGTTGACCTTGTGCAGGCTGGTGCCGGGGTACAGCACCATGTCGCCGGCAGGCAGCTTCACTCGCTGGGTGCCGAAGGTGTCCTGGATTTCCAGCTCGCCGCCGTCGTAATCCTCGGGCTCGCTGAAGAACAGCGTGGCGGACAAATCCGTGCGCACCCGCTCAATGCTGCCTTTGGGCTGACGCACCGCGTTGTCGATATGGAAGTCGAAACTGCCACCGGCGGTGTAACAGTTCACCAACGGAGGAAAGACTTTGTGCGGCAGTGCAGCCGACATGAACAGCGGGTTTTTCCACAGCCGCTCCAGCATCGCTGCGCCGATCTCCTTGGCCAGCGGATGCCCTTCGGGCAGCTGCAAGTTGTGCTTGGCCTTGGCCGACTGGTAGCCGGCAGTGATCTTGCCATCAGCCCAATCGGCTTGTTCCAGAGCTTCGCGGATGCGCTGCACCTCGTCTTTTTCGAACAGGCCGGGAATGTGCAGCAGCATGGCAAAGGCACCTGAAAACAAAGGGGCGCCAATGGTATTGATTCTTATTGCCCTTGTAAAACACATCTGACGAATGAGTCAGCAAAAACCGTAAGGTTAAATTGTAAAGAATGTAAATTCAGTGCGAATAGTAATGTTTCGCAATTGTTACGAATACTTGTTTACCCTATATTCCGCGACCTCAAATCCTTGGGGAGGGGAATCCAGATGTCACGTCAACAACCACAAGTACCGGTCAGTTCACCACGTTTGCTCGCATCGGCCATCGGCATGGCGATTACCGCCGGCTCCGCGGGCCACATGGTTTTCGCGGCGGAAAAAAGCGCCGAAAAAACACCGGACAATGTGATTTCTCTGGGCGCCACCGCCATCACCGGCCAAGCCCATGACGAGACGACCTACAACGTCGAGAAAGCCTCCTCGCCCAAGTACACCGCACCGCTGATCGACACACCGCGCTCGGTGACCGTAGTTCCGCAACAAGTCTTGAAAGACACCGGCTCGCTCAACTTGCAGGATGCGCTGCGCACCGTTCCAGGCATCACCTTCGGCGCCGGTGAAGGCGGCAACCCGCAGGGCGACCGCCCGTTCATCCGCGGCTTCGACGCCCAGGGCGACACCTACCTGGACGGCGTGCGCGATACCGGTTCCCAGAGCCGCGAGATCTTCGCCGTTGAATCGATCGAAGTCAGCAAAGGCCCGAACTCCGCGATCGGCGGCCGTGGCGCTGCTGGCGGCAGCATCAACCTGGTCAGCAAGAAAGCACACCTTGGCAACTCGCTCGACGGTGGCTTCACCTGGGGCTCCGACCAGACCCAGCGCTACACCTTCGACGGCAACTACCAGTTCACCGACACCGCCGCTGGCCGTCTGAACCTGTTGAGCCACGAGAGCAACGTCGCCGGACGTGACAGCGTCAACTACGACCGTTGGGGTGTTGCACCGTCCCTGGCCTTCGGCCTGGGTACCGACACCCGCGTCAACCTCGACTACTACCATCTCGAAAGCAACGACCTGCCGGACTCGGGTATTCCGTACAGCATCCCGACCGCAGGCTCGGCTGCCCGTACCAAGGCCAACCCGGACAAGCCGAATGACGGCGGCGACAGCAGCAACTTCTATGGCCTGGACAATCGCGACTTCCGCAAGACCCGCACTGACACGGCGACCTTCGCCATCGAGCACGACCTGAGCGACTCGTTGACCATCAAGAACACCCTGCGTCACGGCACCAGCATGCAGGATTACATCCTGACCCAACCGGACGACAGCAAAGGCAACGTCAACAACGGCAGCGTCTGGCGCCGCGCGAACACCCGCGTGAGCAACACCGAGACCACCACCAACCAGACCGACCTGTTTGGTGATGTCTACATCGTCGGGTTCAAGAACAGCTTCTCCACCGGTGTCGAATACACCCACGAGGAAAGCGAAAAGTCCTCGTACAACGTCAACACGGACACCACTCCGGGAACGGCAGCAGTGACCACCAACTGCTCGCCGGCACTGATCGGCGCGCCAAGCGGCTATAACTGCACCTCGCTGTCCAACCCGAATCCGAATGATCCGTGGAGCGGCGCCATCTCGCGCAACTATGCCGGTACCGACACCAAGGCCAACACCTATGCGCTGTATGTGTTCGACACCCTGGAGTTGTCCGAGCAGTGGCTGGTGAACATGGGCCTGCGTTACGACCATTTCGATACCGAATACAAAACCTTCAACGGTTCCAGCGTGACCACGTCCAAGGGCGATGACACCAGCGAATTCGTCACCGGTCAGTTCGGCGTGGTGTACAAACCAGCGGAAAACGGCAGCATCTATGCCTCCTACGCGACGTCTGCCACTCCGCCGGGCAACACCTTGGGCGAAGGTTCGGAAGGCAACCCGTTGGGTGGCACGCCGGATCGCAACGGCAACCTGCTCAAAAGCGACATGGAGCCGGAAACCACCAAGAACTACGAAATCGGTACCAAGTGGGATCTGCTGAACGATCGTTTGTCCCTGACCGCCGACATCTTCCGCACCGAGAAAGAAAACGCTCGTGTGCAAACCAACACCACCACCTTTGAAAACGTCGGTAAAACCCGCGTTCAAGGTATCGAACTGTCGGCCAGCGGCAAACTCACCGACAAATGGCAAGTGTTCGCCGGTTACGCCTACATGGACAGCGAGCAAATCGATGGTGGCGACCTGCCGGCAAACAAGATCAACAACGGCAACCAACTGCCTAACACGCCGAAAAACAGCGCCAGCCTGTGGACGACCTATCAGGTCACGCCGAAGCTGACCATCGGTGGCGGTGCGTTCTATGTCGATGACGTGTTCGGCAACGTCGCCAACACCACCATGGTTGATTCCTACGTTCGTTACGACGCGATGGCGGCCTACAAGCTGAGCAAGAACGTCGACCTGCAACTGAACGTGCAGAACCTGACCGACGAAACCTACTACGACAAGGCGTTCTCGACTCACTTCGCCAACCAGGCGGCCGGTCGTACCGCATTGCTGAGCACCAACTTCCACTTCTGATGGAAACGTGACCAACAACCTTCTGTAGGAGCGAGCTTGCTCGCGAGAAACTCGAGAACGGCGCGGTGAATCAGGTTTACCGCGTCATCGTTGACGACCATCGCGAGCGAGCTCGCTCCTACATTGTTGGCATTGGGCCCGGCCTCGTTCATTCACATGAACGGGGCCTTTGTGCGTAAAAAAGAATGCTTCTCGACAACCCCACGGCATAATGCGCGCCGTGATGAATCAATTTGAACGAACAAGGCGAGCGACGTGTTGAAGAAAACCCTGTTCCAGTTGCACTGGTTTTTCGGCATCAGCGCCGGGCTCGTCCTGGCCCTGATGGGCATCACCGGGGCGACTGTGTCGTTCCAGGATGAAATCCTGAACGCACTCAACCCGTCCGTGTTGCAGGTCGAAAAACAGCTCGCCGGTGTGCTGCCGCCTGCCGAACTGGTGGAGCGAATCGAAACCGCGTCGGGCAAAAAAGTCTCGATGCTCACCGTGGAAACCGACAGCGGCAACGCCGCCAAAGTGTGGTTCACCCCGCCACCGGGTGAACGCCGTGGCGAGATGCGCTACTTCGATCCGTACACGGGAGAGTTCCTGGGCGACGCCACCGGTCAGGACTTCTTCGGCCTGATGCTGCAACTGCACCGTTTCCTCGCCATGGGCGACACGGGTCGGCAGATCACCGGTGCATGCACGCTGATCCTGGTGTTCTTCTGCCTGTCCGGCCTGTACCTGCGCTGGCCTCGCCAGTGGAAAAGCTGGCGCGCCTGGCTGACCCTGGACTGGAAGAAAAAGGGCCGCAGCTTCAACTGGGACCTGCATTCGGTGGCCGGTACCTGGTGCCTGGTGTTTTACCTCCTGGCGGCGCTGACCGGGCTGTCCTGGTCCTACGAGTGGTACAACAAGGGCCTGACCCGGTTGCTCTCCGATGCACCGCAGAACGAGCGCGTGCGTGGCGGACGTGGCCCGGCGCGGGCTGGTCCGGCGCCGACAGCCGATTACGCGGCCATGTGGAGCAGCATCTACAGCGCGGCCGGCCCGCAACTCAGTTCCTATAACGTACGCATGCCGCCAGTGGCCGGCCAACCAGCGACCGTTTACTTCCTGTTGAAAACCTCGCCCCACGACCGTGCGCTGAACCAGATCACCCTCGATCCGGCCAGCGGCGTGGTCAAACGGGTTGACCGCTACAGCGACAAGAGTCTCAAGGCGCAACTGCTGACCAGCATTTATGCGCTGCACGTCGGCAGTTACTTCGGCATCGTCGGGCGCATCATCCTGACTCTCACCGCGCTGACCATGCCGCTGTTCTTCGTCACCGGCTGGTTGCTGTACCTGGATCGTCGCCGCAAGAAACGCCAGATCAAGGATGCTCGCCAAGGCCTTGTACAACCGGGCAACGATGCATCTGCCTGGCTGATCGGTTTCGCCAGCCAGAGCGGGTTTGCCGAGCAACTGGCCTGGCAGACCGCCGGGCAATTGCAGGCCGCAGGCTTACCCGTGAAGGTGCAGCCGCTGGCGGACGTCAGCGAGCAGGACTTGCAGGGCTCGAACAACGCTCTGTTCGTCGTCAGTACCTTCGGTGACGGTGAAGCGCCGGACAGCGCCAGGGGCTTCGAACGCAAGGTACTGGGTCGCACGCCGAGCCTGGAACGCCTGAACTACGCGGTCCTCGGCCTCGGCGACCGGCAGTATCAACACTTCTGCGGATTCGCCAAGCGCCTGCACACCTGGCTCGGCGAACACGGCGGCAAGACCTTGTTCGCCCCGGTGGAAGTCGACGGCGGCGATCCTTACGCCTTGCGCCACTGGCAACAGCAACTGGGGCTGCTGACCGGCCACGCGCCCGTCGACGCCTGGCAAGCACCCAGCTACGACAACTGGACCCTGGCCCGTCGTGAACTGCTGAACCCGGACAGCAGCGGATCCCCTGTGTACTTGCTGGGCCTCAGCGCGCCAAGCACCAGCAGTTGGCTGGCCGGTGATCTGGTGGAAGTGCTGCCGCGCAATTGCCCGTGGGTCATCGAGCATTTCCTCGATGGTCTGGGGATTCACGGTGAGACCAAGGTGCAGCTCAACGGCCTGGAGGAAACCCTCGAACAGGCCCTGGCCAGCCGCCAATTGCCGGAGAACCGCGCCCATCTGGTCGGCCTGCACGCGCAGGCGCTGGCAGAGGCCCTGGTGCCGCTGGCCATGCGCGAGTACTCCATTGCGTCGATCCCGGCCGATGGCATGCTCGAACTGATCGTGCGCCAGGAAGTGCATGCCGATGGCAACCTCGGCGTCGGCTCCGGCTGGTTGACCGAACACGCACCCGTGGGCAGTTCCATCAGCCTGCGCGTGCGACGCAACAGTGGTTTCCATCTGCCGGCCCGACCGGTGCCGATGATCCTGCTGGGTAATGGCACTGGGCTGGCCGGGTTGCGCAGCCTGCTCAAGGCGCGGATTGCCGAGGGTCAGCAACGTCACTGGCTGCTGTTTGGCGAGCGCAATCGCGAGCACGACTACCTGTGCAGAACGGAGCTGGAGGAGTGGCTGATCAATGGTGATCTGGAGCGCCTCGACCTGGCGTTTTCCCGCGACCAGGCAGAGAAGGTTTACGTGCAGGATCGGCTGCGAGAGTCCGCTGAAGAGTTGAAAAAGTGGCTGGCCGAGGGTGCGGTGATTTTTATTTGCGGCAGCTTGCAGGGCATGGCAAGCGGAGTGGATCAGGTGCTCAAGGAAGTCCTCGGAGCAGCACAGGTAGAAAAGCTGATCGAACAAAACCGATATCGGCGCGACGTCTACTGACATGCAGCCGGATCTCGTCCGGCTGGATCCACGCTTTGCTCATGAATCTTCTACAGCATATTTACCCTTGTAACGTATGAAGTCTGACCAGTCCTGCAACCTGTCCATTCGCAGTTGCAGTGGGGTCAGCAGGCTGGCCACCAGATTCAGCGTCAGTAGCAGAGTCGAATACGTTGACGAAGCCGTGATCAGGGCAAGCCTGTCAATCATCACGCTCAACAACTGCTCAATCCTGTTCAGGAAATGGCCAAAGTTGAAAAGTGCGGAACAAGCGCGAGCGTAGACCTGGGTCAACCGATACAACTCCAGTGTTAGCGGTTCAGGGTCTCCTCGGTAGGGTGTCCTGAAATCGAAGGGGGAAGTCCCGGAACCTGAAGGAGGCTTTTCTGGCGAAAAGCCATAGGTTTCTATCTTCTGCTTTCTTGCCGCAAGGATCCGGAAGAACATTGGGTGGACCTCTCGCTCCATTGAGTTGACATTGAAACTGTACCGTTCAACGTTTTTCAGGGCGACGCTGCACTGCTCAACGAGAAAGGACATGACTCCGGAAACCTTGTACATGCTACAGACCACAAGGTTCGGCGCATGGAAATCGAACAGATCGCATCCCAGCGTATCAACAGCCACCCGTCGGTAGCGGGGCACGTTCGGCCTTGCCTCAAGAAATACCTGCCGAAGGTTGTGGACCTGATTGACGCAGAGGAGCACTTGCGTGCGTATACCCTTCACGTCGTCCTCGTCCACCAAGGACCAAAATCTGGTGCGATTGCTCTCAGCCTCTTCGCTCAAGCCCTGTGCATAGGCGCCCAACACCTTTGAGGTTGCCGGGGTGGAGTGCATGATGAAATCCTTGTGAAGCACCTCGCTCAAAAATAATTCGTAGGCGCGTAACGAAATAAAGTCATCTTCCTGAAAAAATATGAAATCCCTGTTCTCTTCGTTCATACCCGCCTCCTGCAGATAGTCACTCCCATGCTAAACAACCATTGAAAAGCCGTGCATCGAGAGACTCGACGCACGACCGATCAAGCACGGTATGAAAAACAATACTTATAAATACGAAAGCTGATTCAGGTAATCGACAAAACCATTGGCGCTAACGATGAAGTCTGAAACCTGCTTGTTCAAAGGGGAGGAAGAATCAGACTTCATCGAGCTCAAGAAACGGGCCACTGTCTCATCGATCTCCGCGAACGCCGCCACGTAGAGTTTGCGTTGCTCATGCATCTGAGAAAAAACCTCAATCAGCTTGATCTTGTCCGCAGTGATCCGCACGGCGAGTCCCTCAGCCATAATTTGCGCCTGCACTTCCAGGGTCTTGTCTCGAAGTACCTGGTTCTGCTTTACCATCAAGACAAAGGAAACATCCCTTACTGCGCCCTGCAGATCCTGTTTCACTTTTTCGATCGCCGCCAGCACCAGATCAATCTGAGATGGCTTGGCACCAAGTTTTTTGACCGCCTCGACATTCAGCTCGACATTCTTTGCAACACCGGAAATGCCGAGTTTATTGAGCTCCTCTACGGCCTCGTTGATGACTCCACGCTTTTTTTCAAGATCTGTCAGGCTGGAATTCAAACGCTCCAGCACCGCATCATGTGCTGACACGTCAGCCATCAGCGAGGTTTTGAATCCCTGCATGGCCGTCTCGTCATAACCGACATTGAACCGTTTCAGGCTCTCTCCCAAGGAGATGGACATCTCGCTGACGGCCGTCTGTGCCTCCCGCAAAAGCGTCGTCTGCTCGTCATGAATTTCGTCGATTTCATCGGCGCCCTCCCTCAACTCTTCATCGAGCGACAGCAACTGTTGTAGCGTGCTCTTAAGTGAAAGCTCGGTTTTCAGTGCCTTCTCTTGAGCCTCCCTGGAACCATTCGCGACGTTAACCGGTAACGCCTGAAATTTTTCACTCAAGTCCGGAAGATAATCCGTTTTCATGAACAGCAGCTTTGCTTCCACCGCACGGTTACGCAGTTCCGAACTGCTGCCCTGAAGGTTTTGGACTTTCACTGCAGGATAACTATCGCTTTGCATCAGAGACCTCATTGGTTTTCTTCCTTGAACACCGTATTCCAGCATGTATTGCTGTTCCGCCTCGTGGAACAATTCAACAAGCGCATCGGCGCTTTTTTCGATTTTTACCCAAGGCGCCGCCACCAAACGAAACTGAGTGATGAATGCCTGCAAACGGACGCCGTCTTCGATCTTCAATACCGCTTTTTCGGAGCTCTCGATGTAGGCATGGAGCACATTCCAGGTATGCACCACGTTGTTTGTCGCCACTTCAGCATCCAGAGCAACGGTCTGCATATTCTGCATGTCACCCCTGATCCGTGCGATCGATCCCAGGACCTTGGACTTGCTCTCGAGGCTCTTGATGGCCGCTTCCTGAGCACGGCTGAGATCATTGCGTCGAGATCGGACCCCTTCAGCTTCAACACCGGTATAGATGGCAACGCCCAAACCTATAATCGAGAAACTGCTGGCCGAGGAAAGCGACTTTTGAACCAGCGCTTTGTACTCTTTATGCAACTCATCAATCTGATTGGCACGCTCCTTGATCTCGTCATTCAAAATCTCGATGTCTGATGCGAATGTATTATTCTCGAGTGCCAGCGACAGTAACTTGATAGTTGGAATGACATCGTTAGTCAGTTGCCGACTAAAATGGTCGAGATCGGATTTTATTTGAGCGGCAGTGCGCAGATGCTCCTTGACCTGCTCGAAGATCTGATCCAGCACATCCCCCAGATCCGGGATGGTGTCCGCTTCCAACGCAAGATCCGGGAACGGCTTGCCTTCTTTCACTTCCCACTCGCGCAATTCCGCATAGTTGGTAATCTTGTGTGTGCCCAGCGCCTTCGCCGCCTTGACGTCAGCGAAAATTTCCTCGACCGAAGTAAGGTATACACCCATGCTCGAACCGAACAGTTTCAAATGGGTCCCCGTCAGCATGATCCGCGAGCGCAGGGGCGACCATAGACTGGCGTGGGCATTAACCTTGGTAAAAGACATGAGAAAGTCTTTTTTTGTGAAACCCATGCCCCCTTCTTCGTCGCCAAAGTTCAGGTAAGTCGCAAGCGCTCGCTCATTGGTGGGAAGTGCCAGCCCGGTGGCTTCGTATTTTCGCAGGGAAATGATTTGGTCTTTGGTCAGTATCAAGCCGTTGGCGCGAGTGACTTCATTCGCAGCCCCAGTCGACAAAGACACCAGTGACTGGGGAACAGCAACTGCAAGAGTTGCAACTTCATCGTAGTTTTTGCCTTCCAGACTTTTTTCCCACAATGCAGCGGACATAGCGATTCCTTTCTAAAATTTTCAACTTGTCACCAAACCATTCAACTTAATTAGTTTGGCCATCCGCCCTGTGGCGTTGAAAAAAAGTAAGCCGCCCACCTATATTGATCAAGTGACCAAATATATGAAAATGTGATAATTACAACCCCAAGAGAAAACTTCAGCAGAATATTAAACCACGCGACTCGCGGGGGCCGCTAAAACTGCCAGTCAACACATACACCCAATACTCTGCCGTTTGCACCCACGCCCAATAAAAGAAAAGAATGCAGCAACTTCCAGCATCAGGTTTTTTCTCGAAAGTTATTTTCCAGGCAACGAGCAACTGCAGGATCACCGGGAGCCAGTTTTTGCTCGAATACCGCCACGCCATCCAGATCGCGCAACACCACACTCATCTCCCCGCTCTGCCCGTCGATATTCACCTCGCCAAAAAACTGAAACCCGGCAAACGGCGAGACGTTCTGCGTCGGCGGTGCCTTCTGAAACACCACGTGCGGGCCAAAGGTCTTGTCCAGTGGATTGGGCCCAAAACTCCCGGCATTCAACGGCCCCGCGACAAACTCCCAGAACGGTTCGAAATCCTGAAACGCCGCGCGCTCAGGGTGGTAGTGATGCGCGGCGCAGTAATGCACGTCCGCGGTAAGGAAGACGAAATTGTGAACCTGTCGCGCCCGCAGAAAGCCGAGCAATTCGGCGATTTCCAGTTCACGTCCCTGGGCCGGGCCGGGATCACCGTTGGCCACCGCTTCCCACCGCGTGACACCTGGGCTGACTTCGCCGTCGGGTACGCCGAGGCCGATAGGCATGTCGGCGGCGATCACTTTCCATTGCGCGTTCGAGGCCTGCATTTCGCGCTTGAGCCAGTCCAGTTGCTCACGACCGAGGAACGGCTTGGCCTCGCCCAGATTGTCATCATTGGCCCCGCGATAACTGCGCATGTCCAGCACGAACACATCGAGCAGCGGCCCGTAACCGAGCTTGCGATAGATCCGCCCGCCGCCATCGGCGCTCTGCAGGCGCATCGGCGCGTATTCGAGCCAGGCCTGGCGTGCGCGATCCACCAGGCTGTGGATATCCTTGCTCTGGTAGCGCGCATCCAGCTGCTTGCCGGGCGACCAGTTGTTCACCACTTCGTGGTCGTCCCACTGCCAGATCTGCGGCACTTCGGCGTTGAAACGGCGGATATTTTCATCCATCAGGTTGTAGCGGTAATTGCCGCGGTACTCATCGAGGGTCTCGGCGACTTTGCTCTTGGCCTCGGTGGTGATGTTGCGCCATACCCGGCCACCTTCCGTGGTGAGCTGCGCCGGGATCGGGCTGTCGGCGTAAATGGTGTCGCCGCTGTGGATAAAGAAATCCGGCAGACGTCGACGCATCGCCTCGTAGATGCGCATGCCGCCAATGTCCGGGTTGATGCCGAAGCCCTGGCCGACGGTGTCGCCGCTCCAGACAAAACGCAGGTCGCGCCGGGTCTGCGGCACGCTGCGCAAGTGACCGAACCAGGGTTCGCTGGCAACGCCACTCTGGGCGTCTTCAAACTGCACTCGATAGAAAATCGCCTGGCCGGCAGGCAGCCCGGTGAGTTCGACCCGGGCAGTGAAATCGCTGCGCGCATCGGCCAGGGGCGAGACGAATCGCCGCGGGTTGGGAAACAGGCTGCGGGTGTCCCACTCCACCACCATCCGTGCGGGACGATCGCAGCGGCTCCAGACGATCGCCCGGTCGCCCAGCAGGTCACCGGACTGCACGCCGTCGGTGAGCTGCGGCCGGTCCTTGACCGAAGCGATCACCGCCGGCGCCAGCCCTGGCAACAGCAATCCGGCGCCGACCGCTTGCATGACACGACGGCGCCCCAGGTTGAAATCGCTCATGGTGTTCTCCTTGAAAAAGGAAAAACTTAAGCATGGCTGGATGAAGCCGGCATGACATCCCCACCTTATAGGAGCGAGCCCGCTCGCGAAAAACCAATAGGCGCCGCTGGGCATCTGGTTTGACGCGTTATCGTTCGCGACCATCGCGAGCGAGCTCGCTCCTACAGGGGACAGGTGTCAGGCGGTGACGGGTTCTACCGCCAACTCCACCACCTCTGGTCGTTTCACCAGCGCATACGCCACCGCCGTCAACAGGCTCCCCGCCACAATCGCCAGCAGATAAAGCAGCGCATGATTGATCGCATTCGGGATCGCCAGCACAAACAACCCTCCATGGGGCGCCATCAATTTGCAGCCGAAATACATCGACAACGCACCGGTCAGCGCACCACCGGCGATGCTCGCCGGAATCACCCGCAACGGATCTTTCGCGGCAAACGGAATCGCCCCTTCGGAGATGAAGCACAGCCCCAGCACCAGCGCCGCCTTGCCGGCTTCGCGCTCAGTCTGCGCAAACTTGCGCCGCGCAATGAACGTGGCGATACCCAGGCCAATCGGCGGCACCATGCCCGCGGCCATGGTCGCCGCCATCGGCGCGTAACTCTGCGACGCCAGCAACCCGACCGAGAACGCATAGGCCGCCTTGTTGATCGGCCCGCCGAGGTCGACGCACATCATGCCGCCCAGCAACACACCCAGCAGAATCGCGTTGGTGGTGCCCATGCTGTCGAGAAAATGCGTGAGCCCGGAAAGCATCCCGGCCACCGGTTTGCCGACCACGTAGATCATCACCAGACCAGTGAACAGGCTCGCCAGCAACGGGATGATCAGGATCGGCTTCAGCGCCTCGAGGCTTTGCGGCAAACGCGCATAACGGTTGATCGCCTTGGCCGCATAGCCGGCGAGGAAACCGGCAATGATCCCGCCGATGAAACCGGCGCCCAGGGTGCTCGCCAGCAGACCGCCGATCATCCCCGGCGCGAGGCCCGGGCGGTCGGCGATGGAATAGGCGATATAGCCTGCCAGCAGCGGCACCATCAGCTTGAATGCGCTGTCGCCACCGATCTGCATCAACGCCGCCGCCAGAGTGCCCTGCTCCTTGAAGGCGGTGATGCCGAACACGAACGACAAGGCGATCATCAGGCCGCCGGCCACCACCATCGGCAACATGAACGACACGCCAGTCAGCAGGTGTTTGTAGATACCCGTCTTTTCCTGTTTGGCCGTTGTTTTGGCAGCGTTCCCAGCGCTTTCCTGCTGGCCTTCGGCCAAGGCCTTTTTCAAGGTCGCTTCCGCTTGCTTGAGGGCAATACCGGTGCCACAGCGATAGATTTTCTTGCCGGCGAAACGCTCGGTGGCGACTTCGATATCGGCCGCCAGCAGCACCACATCGGCCTCGGCAATCGCTTGCGCGCTCAATGGATTGCGCGCGCCGACCGAGCCCTGGGTTTCCACCTGCAGGTCATAGCCCAGGCGCTTGGCCGCTTGCTGCAAGGCCTCGGCGGCCATGAACGTGTGGGCTACGCCCGTCGGGCACGCGGTGACGGCCACCAGCCGCGGTGTGTCCCGGGCAACCGCCACAGGTTCGACGACGGCTTCTTCAGCTGCGTAAACCTGAGCGTCCTGCGCACCACGCCGCAGTACGGCTTCCACGTCTTGCAGGGCTTGGGCCGGAGTGCTCTGGAACAGGCGCTTGCCGACAAACCGCGACATATCCACGGGTGCACTGGTCACCAGCAGCACCCACTCGGCCGCGTCGAGGGTGGCCGCCGACAGTTGCTTTTCAGGATGCGCGGCATCGGCGATTTCGACACTGGTGCTCCAGCCCTGACGCTGGGCCGCGGCATCGAGCAACCGGGCACACAGCACACTGGTGACCATGCCGTTCGGGCAGGCCGTAACGATGGCTAACTTCATGACAAACCCTCTTATTGTTCTGTCAGGGGACGCACGCGCACACCCTGTTCAAGCTGCGCCAGTTGCGCTGCATCGCCAATGCCGAAACCGATCTGGGTCACTGCCATCGCGGCAATCGCCGTGGCGGTGCGCAAGGTTTGCTCCGGCGTATCGGCACTGAGCAAACCGTGGAGCATCCCCGCCAGCAACGAATCACCCGCGCCCACCGTGCTGGCGACGCTGACCCTGGGTGGCGTGGCATGCAGTGCCGAGCCAACGCTGAACCAGTTCACGCCTTCGGCACCATGGGAAATCACCACATGCTCGATGCCCTGGGCGTGCAAGCGATCCGCCGCTTCGGCCTGGGCACGGACCGACACGACCTCGCAGTCCAGCACCTCGGCCAGCTCGTCGGTGTTGGGTTTGATCAGCCACGGCCCCGCTTTCAGCGCTGCACGCAACGCCTCGCCGCTGGTATCGAGGGCGACGTTCAGGCCCAGGTTCTTCAAGCGCACAATCAACGCCTGCAACCACTGTGCGCTGATGCCCAACGGCAAACTGCCAGCAACCACCACCGCATCGTGCCCCGGTGCGATCTGCTCCAGTCGATCCAGCAAGGCCTGCTGCGCCACCTCGCTGACCTGCGGTCCCGGCCCATTGATGTCAGTGATGCGGCCGTCGCTTTCCGCCAGCTTGATGTTGCTGCGGGTCTCGCCCGGCACGCGGATGAAGGCATCGACAAAACCGCGCCTGGCGAACAGCGTTTCAAACGCTTGCAGATTGTCCTCGCCGAGAAAGCCACTGACGGTCACCTGATGCCCGAGGTCCGCCAGCACTTGCGCCACGTTGACGCCTTTGCCGGCAGCGTGGGTGTGCATCACATCGCTGCGGTTGACCTGGCCGGCTTCAAGGCGCGGCAACTGGACGGTCAGGTCCAGCGCAGGGTTGAGGGTCAGGGTGAGAATCCGGGCCATTACAGGGCCTCCACTAGTGCACGCACTTCATTGGCGCTGCCCACGGCCAGGGCCTGTCGGGCAAGGGTTTGAGTCTGAGTGAAGCCCAGTTCGCGAATTCGCGCCTTGACCTCGGCAATGCTGCGCGCCCCGACGCTGAGTTCGTCCACGCCGAGGCCGACCAGTACCGGCACCGCCAGTGGGTCGGCCGCCAGCTCACCGCACACACCGACCCATTTACCGTGAGCATGGGCCGCGCGCACGGTGATGTCGATCAGTTGCAGCACCGCCGGATGCAAGCCGTCGGCCTGGGCCGAAAGCGTCGGATGGCCACGGTCGATGGCCAGGGTGTATTGGGTCAGGTCGTTGGTGCCGACGCTGAAGAAGTCGACCTCCTTGGCCAGCACCGGCGCCAGCAATGCCGCCGACGGCACTTCGATCATGATCCCCAGTTGCAGGTCGGCAACCGGAATTTCCAGACGCAGGCGTTCGGTCATGTCACGGGCCTGGCGCCACTCGTCAACGCTGCCCACCATCGGGAACATGATCCGCAGCGGCCGGTTGTCGGCCGCCCGCAGCAAGGCGCGCAATTGCGCTTCCATGATCTGCGGACGCTGCAAGGTCAGGCGGATACCGCGCACGCCGAGAAACGGGTTTTCTTCCTTCGCGATCGGCCAGTACGGCAGCGGTTTGTCGCCGCCGACATCAAGGGTGCGCACCACCAGCGGCCGCCCCGCCAGACCGTCGAGAACGCGACGGTACTCGGTTTCCTGGGTTGCCTCGTCGGGCGCTTGCGGGTGGGCCATGAAGATCAGTTCGGTGCGCAACAGACCAACGCCTTCGGCGCCCTGCTCCACCGCGCCCGCCACGCCGGCGCTTTCACCGAGGTTGGCGAACACTTCGACGGCGTGGCCATCGCTGGTCAATGCCGGCTGGTGACGCTGCTCGGCGGCTGCCTTCAAGCGCTGCTCACGGGTATCGCGTTCGGCCGTGGCGCGCTGCAAGGTCGCTGCGTCAGCGTCCACATGCAGACGACCACGCTGGCCATCGAGCAACAACGGCGTACCCGGTGCCAGCAGCAACACGCCGGGGCCGGCGCCGACCAGTGCCGGGATGCCCAGCGCCCGGGCAACAATCGCACTGTGCGCCGTAGCGCCACCCCGGGCGGTGAGAATCCCCGCCACGCGAGCCGGATCGAGACGCGCGACGTCGGAAGGTCCGACCTCGTCCATCACCAGAATGTACGGTTGATCCGGTTCGTTCGGGGTTTCGATGCCACTGAGCTGCATCAACACCCGACGCCCGATGTCGCGCAAGTCGGCCGCGCGCTCGGCGAGCAAGGCATCCTGCAAGGCTTCCTGCTGTCGGGCCGCCGCTTCAATCACAGCCATCCATGCCGCCTCGGCGCTTTCGCCCTGCTTGAGGCGCGTATCGACTTCATCAGTCAGTTCCGGGTCGTCGAGCATCTCTTGGTGGGTGATGAAGATTTCGCGAATGGCTTTGCTTTTGCTGCGCTCGATCAAACCCTGGATGTCACGGCGTACCTGCGCCAGGCTGTGCTGCAGACGTTCACGCTCGATGGCGGCGGACTCACCGCGCAACGGGTAGTCGATGGTTTGCAGCACATGAATATGGGCCGGCCCGATGGCGATCCCCGGCGCGGCGGCAATCGCCTGGACCACGCTGCCCGACATCGGGGCGAGGACTACTTCGACCATTTCGGCAACGACCTCGCGCACCTGGCTTACCGGTGGCAGCGGCTCGACTTCCTCACCGAGCCCTTCTTCGATGGCGGCCAACAAGGCCGGCAACACATCGGCGGCGATGACTGGCTCGGCGATGAACTCCAGGACCTGTCCCCGACGGGCGCCGAGGCTGAGCAACTTGCTCAAGCTCTTTACCGACACCGCGCTGTCGTGGCCATCGACGATCCGCACGCGGATGTCTCCTTCAAAACTCTTTGCCAGTTGCGCGAGGATTTTCGCCGGCCGCGCATGCAAACCGTGGGCATTGGCCAATGCAATTCGCGCGCTGGGCCAGTCGGCGGGCACTTCACCACCGAGCACTTCGAGGACTTTGCGACTGCTGGTGGCGCGCCCCAACTCATGACCACGCCCTTCGATCAGCAACGCGCAAAGGCGTTCGAGCAAGGCTTGATGGGCCTCACCGAGGCTGGCCAGGCAAAACAGGCCATTGAGCGGCTGGCCGAGATAGCGCAGCGGTTTGTCCGGGGTAACGAAGGCCAGGCCGGGGCGCTTCACCGTTTGCTCGCTGTGCAGCCACCACAGGCCATCGCCCAACGGCAGCGCTTCAACCTGTTGCAGTACGGCGGAGAAACCGTTGCTCACGCAGTCGGCCTGGCGCAACAAACGTGCGCCGCGCCAGACCAGCTCTTCGAAATCTTCGGCTGCTACACCGAGGCCGATCATCTGCGCATCCAGCGCCAGCTCCTGTGGCGCGCCTTGCAGCAACTTCAGCAATGCCTCGGCGGAACCTGCGCGACGCAAGGCCTGGCCCAGATCAGTCTCGCCGAGAGCGCGAGTCAACAATTGCAACAGGCGCAGATGCTCATCGGATTTGGCGGCGATACCGATCGCCAGGTAAACGATATGACCGTCGCCCCAGTCCACACCGTCAGGGAACTGCATCAGGCGCACACCGGTGGTGAACACCAGTTCGCGGGTTTCGGGCGTACCGTGGGGGATGGCAATACCTTGACCGAGAAAGGTCGAGCCCTGGGCCTCCCGCGCCT
Source organism: Pseudomonas sp. Pseusp16 (assembly GCF_047324915.1). Taxonomy (NCBI): domain Bacteria; kingdom Pseudomonadati; phylum Pseudomonadota; class Gammaproteobacteria; order Pseudomonadales; family Pseudomonadaceae; genus Pseudomonas; species Pseudomonas sp. Pseusp16. Next base: position 4,274,390 of record NZ_CP168522.1, read on the forward strand.
GCAATCCGGTGAGATACCCCTCGGCAACCAGACCGTCGGCAACCAGATGCCGGGCCAGCAATTGCAGCGCTGCGGATTTATCCACGGCCGACTGGCCCATGGAAATCTGCTCTACAGTGAGCTCGAGCATGCTTTCTCCTTTTTGGCGACTTGGGGCGCCAGGTATTGTTTTGAATAAGCCAGCCTAGGCGCCTGGTCGTCACTTTTGGCGGTTTCACGGCAGAACCGACCAAAGGCGCCTATAACGTAGAAAATACGCTTGCTGAAACGTTTAATCTAGATTGAATGGCACGTTACTCGATAATGTCCCATCCTTGAAGCTCAACTTGTCGGATGCGTTGCGACAATGGTCACCTGCCTTAATCGGTTAGGATTGACGAAAATGTCGAGGCAATCTCGAAAAAACAAGGAAACAGCGGGTTGAAACTCAGTGATATCGCCCAGTTGGCCGGTGTGTCCGTCACCACCGCCAGCTATGTCATCAATGGCAAGGCCGAACAACAGCGCATCAGCAGCGCCACTGTCGAACGCGTGCGTGCGGTCGTCGAACAACATGGCTTCACGCCCAACCCACAGGCCGCCGGTTTGCGCAGCCGACACACGCGCACATTGGGATTCATTCTGCCGGATCTGGAAAACCCCAGTTACGCGCGAATCGCCAAGTTGCTGGAGCAAGGCGCGCGAGCCCGGGGTTATCAGTTGCTGATCGCCAGTTCCGACGATGCACCGGACAGCGAACGGCAATTGCTGCAACTGTTCCGCGCCCGGCGTTGCGACGCACTGATCGTTGCCAGCTGCCTGCCGGCCGGCGACGACAGCTATCGCCAATTGCAGGCCAAGGGCATCCCGATCATCGCCATCGACCGGGTCATGGAGCCCGAGCATTTCTGTTCGGTGATCAGCGACGACCGCGAGGCCAGCCTGCAACTGACCCGCAGCCTGCTGGAGCCGCTGCCCAGGCAGATCGCGCTGATCGGCGCCCGCCCGGAGCTGAGCATCAGCCGGGAGCGTGCCGCTGGCTTCAAAGAGGCTCTCGCCGGGTTCAACGGTGAGGTGCTGATCGAAGAAGGTGAGTCCTTCAGCCGCGAGTGCGGTAAACAATTGATGGAAGAGTTGCTGCAGCGTCTGGGCCATTTACCCGATGCCCTGGTGACCACATCCTACGTGCTGCTGCAGGGCGTGTTCGATGCGCTGCACGACTTCCCGCTGAAAAACCGTCCGCTGCGCCTCGGCACGTTCGGCGACACCCAGTTGCTGGACTTCCTGCCACTACCGGTCAACGCCATGGCCCAGCAACATCAACTGATCGCCGACAAGGCCCTCGCGCTGGCCGTGGCCGCCATCGAGCAGTCGGATTACCGGCCCGGCGTACAAGCCATCGCGCGGACGTTCAAGCAGCGTATTCGCCAGGATTGAACCGTGGAGCTGATCGACACCCACACCCATCTGGATTTTCCGGACTTCGACGCCGACCGCCAGGCGCTGCTGGCCGACAGCCGCGCCCTCGGGGTACGGCGGATCGTGGTGCTGGGGGTTTATCAGGCCAATTGGCAGCGGGTCTGGGAGCTGGTGCAGAGCGACCCCGACCTGCACGCCGCGTTCGGGTTGCACCCGGTGTATCTGGACGATCATCGACCGCAACACCTGAGCGAACTCGGTGACTGGCTGACACGCCTGGCTGGCCATCGGCAACTGTGTGCGGTGGGCGAGATCGGCCTGGATTACTTCATCGAAACCCTGGATCGCGACCGTCAGCAGGCGTTGTTCGAGGCGCAATTGCAACTGGCGGCGGATTTCGATCTGCCGGCATTGATCCATGTACGGCGTAGCCATGCGGCGGTGATTGCCACGCTCAAACGGTTTCGCCTGAAACGGGCCGGCATCATCCACGCCTTCGCCGGCAGCCAGGAAGAGGCTCGCGAATACATCAAGCTCGGTTTCAAGCTTGGCCTTGGCGGCGCCCCGACCTGGCCCCAGGCCCTGCGCATGCACCGCGTGCTGGCGCAGTTACCGCTGGACTCGGTGGTGCTTGAAACCGACTCGCCGGACATGGCACCCGCCATGTTCCCCGGCCAGCGCAACAGCCCGGCACACTTGCCGGCGATCTGCGCGGCACTGGCGCAATGGATGGCAATCAGCCCGGAACAACTGGCGGCTGCCAGCACCGCCAACAGCTGCGAAGTGTTCGGCTGGTAATCAGTCGGCGTGAGCCCTGGCGGCCTCCAGGATCAGCGTCAGGTGCTGGCGCCTGCGGAAGTAACGCACCACCGCGAAATACACGAATATGGCAATCAGCGAAGCATTCAGCTGCTCGATGACGCTGAGCATACCCAGCCACTCCATCACCAACGCCACCAGCAAGGCGGTGCAGACCATCATCCGCAGGCTGGCGCGCAACAGCGAAAAAGAGTCGAGCGACTTGAAGCGCCTGATCTGTTCCGGGCAACGTAACTGAAGGTGTTTCTGGCAGTGGGCACAGGCAAACGCTTCATTGATAGCGATGGCATTGAGTTGCCAGGGTTGAAGCCGCAATGTGCGCTGACAATGCGCACAGCGCCCCTGGACTCCTGTTGTCGCAACAGACATAACCGGTTTCCTCCTTGCGCTAAGCGGCGTAGATCTTCCTTGATTGAAATCCAAAAACCAGCGCACGGAGAGAATCAGGATGACTCCCACCAGGAAAGGGAAAAAGTATTACAAAACATTCTGACAGTACACCAAACCTGTGGAAGCGGGCTTGGTCCGGGCGGCGTTCCGACGAAGATGGCGGCACACTCAGCATCAATGTGACTGAACGATCGCTTTCGCGGGCAAGCCCGCTCCCACAGGGTCCCGAGGAGAATTTCAGACCCGGAATGCACTGATCAACTGTTTCAACTCGACGACCTGAGCCGACAACGCCCGGCTGGCATCTTCGGTCTGGTGTGCGCCTTCAGCGGTGCGCTCGCCGGCGCGATTGATCTCGACGATGTTCTGGTCGATGTCGTGGGCCACGGCAGTTTGCTGCTCCACCGCGGCGGCAATCTGCTGGTTCTGGTCGACGATCATGCCGACCGCTCCCAGAATGTTTTCCAGCGCCTGCTGGACCTTCTCCGATTGCCCCACCGTGCCGTTGGCCATTTCATGGCTGGTGCCCATGGCCTTGACCGCCGCGCCGACACCGCCATGGAGCTTGGCGATCATCTGCTCGATTTCTTCGGTCGATTGCTGGGTCCGTTTGGCCAGGGTCCGGACTTCATCGGCCACCACGGCGAAACCACGGCCCTGCTCACCAGCCCGAGCCGCCTCGATGGCGGCATTGAGCGCCAGCAGGTTGGTCTGTTCGGCGATGCTCTTGATCACTTCGAGCACGCGGCTGATGGACTGGCTGTCGCTGGCCAGTTGATTGATCACCAGCACCGATTGATCGATCTCGCTGGCCAGCGCGGCAATGCTGCCTTGCTGCGACTCCACCAGACCGCGACCGCTGATGGTCTCATCGTTGACACTGTGGGCACTGCTCACCGCCGCCGCGGCGCTGCGCGCCACTTCCTGGGACGTGGCCGACATCTGGTTCATGGCCGTGGCCACCTGTTCGATCTGCGTGCGCTGCCCGGCAACGGCCTGGTTGCTTTGCGCGGAAACGTTTTCCACTTGCCCGGCCTGACGCTCGACTTCGCTGACGGTCTGCCCCACCCGCTCGATCAGGTCATGGATTTTTTTCACCGTACCGTTGAACACCTCGCCCAACTCCCCCAGCTCATCGCGGCTGTGGGCGCTGAAGGTCACGGTCATGTCCCCCGCCGCCACCTTGTCCATCACCGCCCCCAGGCGCTTGAGCGTGGTGCGGGTCGAGGCATAGAAAGCGCCGTAGAGATAGAAGATCAACACGAACACGACCGATAACGCCACCGCCTGCAAGACCATGTGCGTGCGGTTCTGTTCCAGGCGTTGCTGCAACTGCGGGCCCAGATACTTCAGGGTCGCTTCGTTGAGTTGGTAAGTCTGGTCCATCAGGGCGCTGACTTGATCGTAAAAACCCTGCCACGGCGCATCGAGGGTGTCGGCCATGACCACTTGTTCTTCGAACAGCTCGCTGGCTTTCTTCAAGGATGCCCGGCTGCTATCGGCCTGAGCGGCCAAGGTATCGCGTGCGGCTCTGCTGGAACCCAGGGCATCCTGCAACTTCAAGCCATACTCGGCCTGGAGCTTTTCAATCTGCGCCAGCAATTCATCGAAACGGGTGCTCGAAGCCGAGTTGATGAACCCCTGCCCCAACGAATAAGAGCCCATTGCCCGACCTTCACCCAGAATCTGGGTGACGCGTGGCGTGACGAGGGTGACGAGTTCGCTCAACTGGCGCATGTCGCTCTGGTTGTCGCGACTCAAGCCCGCCTGGCTGGTGATGAGCTGGCTGAAAACCTGCGCGCTCCCCACCAGCTTGCCAATCAAGGCGCTTTTGCTTTGAAGGGAGGTTTCCGTTTGCTGGGCCTTGAATGCGGCGACCATTTCATCGCGCTTGCCATCAAACACCGCGACCTGCTCCGGATCGCTGGTCATCGCCGTCAGCCCTTGCAAGCGAGTCAGAATACTCTGCTCAAGGGCGCTGATTTTCGATTCGACATTGCCGGCCTTGCCGGATTGGCCGAGGCTGACATTGATCTGTACCAGGTTGTTCAGGGTTTCCAGATCGCGCCGTAACGTCAGGCTGCTGCCCAACAGGTCGAGACTTTGCAGTTCGATGCGCGTGCCCTGGAATTCGCGGTAGGAGTCACGCACCAGATAGAAGTTGGTCACCAGCATCGGCACCAGGAACAGTACGCTGATCAGGCTGAACTTCATGCCGAAGCTCAGGCGATTCATCAGTGCGACAGCGGGATAGAGCAAGCTCTTCACTGGATGTCTCCCTTCAGTTTTTTATTTTTTTTATTGGCAGGCGCAGACCGGGAGCAGATAGCCACTATTCGGCGCTATCTCTGTATAACTTAAATCGGCAGGAGGTTTTGTAACTTAAGGTTAACGACAGGGCGATGCACTTCGGACAAGTGATCACCCTGTTGCGAGGGGAGACTGCTCTGACTACAGCGCTATGACAGGACCGTCCACAGCGCAAACCCGGCATACCAGAGCACCGCAGCACGCAGCAGCAGTTCCCAGATACGGTCCAGGTTGTTGATACCTTCTGCGCCAGCCACCGGTGCCGGAATTTCACCGGCCACCAGCCCGATTTTCTCGATCAATTGCGCGGCGCTGATGTTCCAGTTCAGCAGCTCATGCAACATGACCCGACTGACCGCGACAAAATTGCCGACCAACGCCAGGCTCGCCGCCAGCAGGCGCACCGGCACCCAGTCGAAGGCATGACGCAGTTGCCCGGCGCGTTCGACCACCGCAGGACTTTTCCCGTGCTCTTCGGCCAGCGCCAGCAGCCGATAGCTCAGCGCCGCGACCGGCCCCAGCAGGAAGTACCAGAAAATCACCGCGAAAAAGCTGTGGTACGCCTCCCACAGCAAATGCCCTTCGACCTGTTCCAGCAGTTGCTCGCCACTGTCCGCGCAGATATCCAGGTCGCGCTTGGCGACATGGGCCGCGGCTTGCAGGTCCTCCCGACGCCAGGCATCGCGGAACGGCCCGAGGTCGCCCAGCAGATCACCGCGCCCCAGGCTGTAGATCACCACCAGCAAATGGATCGGCAACGCCAGCAAGCCGTAGGCCACCGGCTCGATGATGACCAGCAGCAAACCCAGCAACGCCACCGGCAACAAGACCATCACCGACAACACCAGCCATGGCCGGTCCGAAAGTCGCGGGCTGGCCTCAAGCCTGTTCAGCTTGTGTGTCCATCCACTATCGCGCTGAACGCGATGGCGCAAGGCCGAAAACTTCTCGATCCACACTGCCAACAGCAACACCAGAAAACTCATCGTCCTTCCTCTTTTGCCAGTGCGGCCCGATAGCGTGCCCAGTCGAACGCCGGCCCCGGATCGGTTTTGCGCCCAGGGGCAATGTCGCTATGCCCGCAGATGCGTTGTGCGGTAATGCCCGTGAAGGCGCTTTGCAGCTGCCGGGTCAGGGCCGTCAACGTCTCATATTGGGCATCGGTGAACGGCAGATCATCCGTACCTTCCAGTTCGATGCCTACGGAAAAATCGTTACAGGTTTCCCGCCCCTCGAAACACGAGACGCCGGCGTGCCAGGCGCGCTCAAGACAAGAGACAAACTGAGTGACGGTGCCGTCACGTTCAATCAGAAAGTGCGCAGATACTCGCAGGTCGGCGATCCCTGCAAAGTAGGGATGTTCCGTGACATCCAGACGATTCTGGAAAAATTCCTGCACCTTGCCGGTCTGAAATTGCGCGGGCGGCAGACTGATGTTGTGGATCACCAGCAGGGAAATCTCGCCCTCGGGGCGCGCATTGAAGTTGGGTGAAGGGCATAAACGCACACCCTGACACCAACCGCTCGCGGGGTCCAACTGCATACCGACTCCTTCAACGTCGACTGTGTTGGCACAGTATGCCGCGATAATCCATCGCGGCGCGATCACTTGCCGCGTTTAAGGCGCTTGAGGTTGCCGATCTGAAACAGGCGCTTGTTCGGAATCGACGGCCAACGCCGACAACGCCAGGGTTTCGACCAAATGCAGGCACCAGCGCCAACGTAACGCGCTGATGCCTTGGGTTGGTCGCTGACATGGCCCTATAATCGAGCCACTTTGTTTGTGGAGTCCGTTATGCCGAATCTACGTCTCGCCGATCTGACCGCCGAAATCGAAGCCAACGTGCGCCGTGCGTTGCGTGAAGACATCGGCAGCGGCGACATCACCGCGCAGTTGATCCCGGCCGAACGCCTGGCCAAAGCCACCATCATTACCCGCGACGCAGCCGTCATCAGCGGCACCGCCTGGGTCGATGCGGTGTTTCGGCAGCTCGATCCGCGAGTGGCGGTGCACTGGCAAGTTGCCGACGGCGAACGGGTGACGCCCAATCAGGTGCTGTTCCACCTCGAAGGCCCTGCGCGCTCACTGCTGACCGGCGAACGCAGCGCCCTGAACTTCCTGCAATTGCTCTCCGGCGTAACGACCCGCGCGCAATACCTGGCAGACTTCGTGGCCGAGACTCAGGTCAAACTGCTCGACACCCGCAAAACGCTGCCGGGGCTGCGCCTGGCGCAAAAGTACGCAGTGACCTGCGGCGGTTGCCACAACCACCGCATCGGCCTGTATGACGCCTTCCTGATCAAGGAAAACCACATCGCCGCCAGCGGCGGCATCGCGCAGGCGATTGCCGCCGCGCACAAGATCGCCCCGGGCAAACCGGTCGAGATTGAAGTGGAAAGCCTGGATGAACTGAAAGAAGCGCTGGCAGCCGGTGCCGACATCATCATGCTCGACGAACTGAGCCTGGACGACATGCGCGAAGCCGTGCGCCTGAATGCCGGCAAAGCCAAACTGGAGGCCAGCGGCGGGATCAACGAAAGTACGTTGCTGCCGATTGCACAGACCGGAGTGGATTACATTTCGATCGGTGCAATGACCAAGGATGTGAAGGCGGTCGATCTGTCGATGCGCCTGAGTCTCTGATCACACGTATGTGAGTTGCCAAACTGCAGGAGCGAGCTTGCTCGCGATGGTCGTTAACGATGACGCGTGTTTCCTGGATGCACGCGGCGTTCTTTAGTCCATCGCGAGCAAGCTCGCTCCTGCATGAGTGTCAAACCACCAGATTGTTCATCTCGCAGTACTCTTCCCACTCGACGCCCAGCACTTCGGCCGCTTCTTTATGCAGCTTCAGGCGCTCAACCTCGTACTCTTCCGGGGTGGTGGTGTACTTGAGCGTCAACTCCCACGGCTGCAAGCCCTGGGCTTCCGCCTCATCCTCGAACGCCCATTGAATCTGGTCTTTCTGATCATCGGGACTCAAGTCCTTGATCTCGTCCATCAGTTCGGGAGCATCCAGCACGTACTTCTTCAGCGCTTCTTCGTGTCGGGCTTGCTGGGTCATCTCTTTAACGGTCATGTTGTTCTCGCTGATCTGGGGAATGGAAGATGGATCTGGATCATCAAGGATCTCTCTGACGCAGAAGAACCGCTTGTAGTCCGGTCTGTCTGGCCTTCAGAACCATTCGGGATCATCTGAAAACTGCTGGGCGAAGCTCATGCAGGCTCCGAATATAGGATGTTTGTCGGACGATTTACACGACTCTTTACATCTCCCTGCAAAAAGTTGTGCACACGATGTGTTGATGGCGACTGGAACATAAATTCATATTCAGAGTCATAGCAATGTGCCATGTCGGCACTTCACAAGGAACCTCAGTGATGCACAGCTTTTCGAAGTTTTCGTCTGTTCTGTCCGCAACGGTGATGACAACCTTGCTGGGGGCCCTGGCGCTGCCGGGAACCGCACTGGCCAGTGTTGAATTGAGTAGCGGCTACACGTCCTCTGGCGACAGGTTCACGGTCATTCACAATGAATACGGCAAAGAGGTACTCATCAGAAGCGAATACAGCGTCGACGATCTGAAAGAAATGCAGGAGACGATCAACAATCAGACCCGGCAGATCGAAGAGCTCAAGCGCAGCAGCGGTTCCAGCTCAAGCTCCAGCAGCAAGGAAATCGACGAACTCAAGCGCACGGTGGCCGAACAGGAGCGCGACATCAACAACCTCGGCAAGCAGGTTGAAGAACTCAAACGCAATAGCGGCTCCAGCTCCAGTTCAAACAGCAGTGAGATTTCCAGCCTGAAGCGGGAAGTCAGCGATCAGGACCGCGAACTCGATAACCTCAAGCGTACCGTCGAGGACTTGAGCAGAAAGGTGAAATAACCGAGGGGATCTGGTCGAGACAGGGGTCGAACATACTATCTAAAGACCACTTAATTGCTGGACCTCAATATTATTAAGCTCGCCATGTATACCTAAACGTATACCTAAAACGGGAAGTACCCTTATTTTTCCGCCTCCAGTCGGTCGCCAATGCCGACGCCCTCCCCCGTTTTGCCGTCGCCGGGTGGCGATTGTGACCATCATTGCTCTCCCCGTTTAGGGATGGTGGTTAGGAATGCACGTTTTGAAGAGATGGAAAAATAGTTTGGCCGCAGCGGCCGATACTGCGAACGCTCAAACTTTTGACGCCGCACCTCCCGGCACTTCCTCATGCTCGCCCAAGACGGCTATTTTCCAAAAAACCATGAATTTATGGTTGAAACGGACAGGGGCCGGTCTTTGAGGCGAAGGCTCCAGGGTTTTAATCTACCCTTCCAGTCGATGAAGCGTCGCGGCGGCTTGTTGTGGAGTGGTCATGGGCTACTATCATAAAAAATCGCCGAAGCGGATGGTTGATGTGGTGACTAAGGACAAGAAGCGGCCAGGTCGATAATACAAAAAAATACCAAACACCGCTGTTCGTAAGACACTACGTTGAGAAGAGCAGATCAATATGGACATTAAAGCCACCTTACTCGGTACCCTCCCGCTGTTGGCCATCTTCGTGATCGCCCTTCTCATCGAGCGCATCAATCCAGCCCAGGTGCAACCATTAAGGTCGGTTGGCTTTAATCTGGTCTACACGCTGTTGTACGCCTTGGCGCAGGCCGCAATTGTTCCGTTTGTCTCCGCTGCCACCGTTGTCGCCGTCAATGCTGCAGGTGGTGGTTGGATCGATCTGCCGAGCACTGGTTGGGGGCTACTGTTCGGCTTTCTGCTTTATGCTTTCACGCTCGACTTCATGGAGTACCTATTCCATCGTGCGCAGCATCGGTTTCCGGTGATGTGGGCCATGCATTCGTTCCACCACAGCGATACGGCGCTAAACGCAACCACTACCAGCCGGCATCATTGGGCTGAATACGGGATTAAGATGCTGACGATCTACATGCTGACCGGGGTGATCTTCAAAGCAAATTCCGCCATCGTCGGCCTATACGCGGCCATCAGCTTCTACAACGTGTTCTCCCACATGAATATCCGAATTGGCTTCGGCCGCATGTCGTTCGCTCTGAACTCGCCGCAATATCATCGCATTCACCACTCGGCACTGCCTGAGCACTACGACTGCAATTTCGCAGGGCTGTTTCCGATCTTCGACGTGCTGTTCGGCACCTACCGTCAGCCGCGCGCGGGGGAGTTTCCACCCACCGGACTCGACAACAAGAAACCGCCGTCCGGCCTGATCGATGCGATCATCTGGCCCGCCCGGACGAAGTAACACGGATCAGGTACAGGCGAACACGACGGCGCACGGTTCGCGGACGTCCTTAAGGCTGATATCTGGATAGACGCCCATCAATACTTTGTAAAAGTATCCGCCATCCACTGGAGTATCCAAGGCTCGACCTGTTCGCCCCTGTAAACCCGGCTAATGAAGCGATCGAGCATCGAAAAATCAAAAAAAGCATGGTCCTCTTTCGACGAAGTCCTATCCCTTACCCGAGCGAAAAGCTCGTCCAGATCATCGTTTGCAGAAGGGTCCCATGCCAAGACAAGCTTCCGAGGATCATCCTCGTCAGGCACAGCCTTCCAGCGATCAGTCCCTGACTCAGCCATTTACACCCCCCGCGCCATCACAATGCCCTCTTCAATGTCCTGATGTGAAAAATCATAGGGCGTGATGTGCTTTTCCCGGTTGGCGTCCAAGTACTCAGCCCACCACGTCATCATCAGTCGGCGCTCTTCCAAGTGCTCAGCCTTGTGGATACAGGCCGCGCGCACGCCGTTGCACTCTTGGTGGCTCATTTGCCGTTCAATCGCGTCACGCGACCATAGGCCGGACTCGACCAGAGAAAAGATCGACCTCAATCTCTTTCAGCACCCTGACCGCGTGGTACTTCGACCATTTGCCGGCCATGCTGGCGTGCCATTCCCGGGCCACCGTCTCAAAGGTATGCCCCGCTTCACTGGCCGCCTCGATCTTTGCTTGCTTAGCGCTCTCGATGGGGTCTTGGTTATGTGCCAGCAACTCGACGTGCACGGGCGGCTTTCAGATTGAGGGCCGGGTAGTTGCCGAACGTAGCCAGACCGGGCTTACCGCTTGGCTTTTTATACTTGAAGCGCCAGACCTTGGTGCCGGTAGCCTTTACAAGCAAAAAAGCCCTTGCCCGTCGAACAGGGTGTAGTCCTTTGTGCGGGGCTTGGCGGCCTCGCATTTGGGGTCGGTAAGGGGGGGACGGTGCGCGCCATAGGTATACGCCTCGATATCGAACCGATATATACCTAAATCTTGGGGCTGTACAGGAACATACGGGGATATTCAGACACAAAAAAACCGGCTATAAGGCCGGTTTCTCTAGGTTTCAGGTGTTTACGGGAACCTCTGAAATCATACTATTGGTGCCCGAGACAGGAATCGAACCTGCGACCTTCGCGTTACGAGTGCGCTGCTCTACCGGCTGAGCTACACGGGCTGTGGGCTAAACCTAGCACTGAGTTTCGGCTCCGGCAACGTTGCCAATCATCTCTGTGATCTACAAACAAAAAAAATGCCCCACCGTTTTCACGGCGGGGCATTTTTTACAACGTTGAAGCAGTCAGGCGTGGAGCGTGATTAAACGCCCGAAGCCTTGGCCGCTGCGACGTCCTTGATGGACAGTTTGATACGGCCGCGGTTGTCCACGTCCAGTACCAGCACTTCCACTTCCTGGCCTTCTTTCAGGATGTCGGTCACTTTCTCAACGCGAGCATCGCTCAGCATGGAGATGTGAACCAGACCGTCCTTGCCCGGCAGGATGTTGACGAATGCGCCGAAGTCGACGATGCGCTCAACCTTGCCGACGTAGATCTTGCCGATTTCGGCTTCAGCGGTGATGCCCAGAACGCGCTGACGTGCTGCTTCAGCCGCTTCCTTGGTTTCGCCGAAGATCTTGATCGAACCGTCGTCTTCGATATCGATCGAAGCCTTGGTTTCTTCGCAGATCGCACGAATGGTCGCGCCGCCTTTACCGATAACGTCACGGATCTTGTCGGTGTCGATCTTCATCGCGATCATGGTCGGTGCGTTGGCCGACAGTTCGGTACGCGACTGGCCAATGATCTGGTTCATTTGACCGAGGATGTTCAGGCGCGCTTCCAGGGCTTGGCCCAGAGCGATTTCCATGATCTCTTCGGTGATGCCCTTGATCTTGATGTCCATCTGCAGCGCGGTGACGCCTTTGGCGGTACCGGCTACCTTGAAGTCCATGTCGCCCAGGTGGTCTTCGTCACCCAGGATGTCGGTCAGGACGGCGAACTTCTCGCCTTCTTTAACCAGACCCATGGCGATACCGGCAACCGGCGCCTTCATCGGCACACCGGCGTCCATCAGGGCCAGGGAAGCACCGCAAACGGAAGCCATCGAGCTCGAACCGTTGGATTCGGTAATTTCCGACACAACACGGATGGTGTACGGGAACACGTCAGCGGCAGGCAGCATGGCCTGAACCGAACGACGGGCCAGACGGCCGTGACCGATTTCGCGACGACCGGCGCCACCCATGCGACCACACTCGCCCACCGAGAACGGAGGGAAGTTGTAGTGCAGCATGAACGGGTCTTTTTTCTCGCCTTCCAGGGTGTCCAGCAGTTGTGCGTCACGGGCGGTGCCCAGCGTCGCGACTACCAGAGCCTGGGTTTCGCCACGGGTGAACAGGGCCGAACCGTGGGTTTTTGGCAGAACGCCGACTTCGATGTTCAGCGGACGCACGGTGCGAGTGTCGCGACCGTCGATACGTGGCTTGCCGTTTACGATGTTTTCGCGAACGGTGCGGTATTCGATTTCGCCGAAAGCCGCTTTGACGTCGGCAGCGGAAGGCTGGCCTTCTTCACCGGACAGCTTGGCAACCACTTGATCCTTCAGCTCGCCCAGACGCGCGTAACGGTCGGCCTTGACGGTGATGGTGTAAGCCTGGGAGATCGCTTCGCCGAACTCGGCACGGATGGCGCCCAGCAGTTCGGTGGCTTCGGCCTGTGGAGCCCAGGTCCAGGTTGGCTTGGCAGCTTCGGCGGCCAGCTCCTTGACGGCCTGGATCACGGCCTGGAACTCGTCGTGGGCGAACAGTACAGCGCCCAGCATCTGGTCTTCGGTCAGCTCTTTGGCTTCCGATTCAACCATCAGAACGGCTTCCGAAGTACCGGCAACGACCATGTCCAGGCTCGAAGCAGCCAGTTGCTCGTAAGTCGGGTTCAGCAGGTAGCCGGTGCTTTCGTGGAACGCAACACGGGCAGCGCCGATCGGGCCATCGAAAGGAATGCCGGAGATGGCCAGCGCAGCCGAGGTACCGATCATCGCAGCGATGTCCGGATCGGTCTTCTTGCTGGTGGAAACGACGGTGCAGACAACCTGCACTTCGTTCATGAAGCCTTCCGGGAACAGCGGACGGATCGGACGGTCGATCAGTCGGGAAGTCAGGGTTTCTTTCTCGGAAGGACGGCCTTCGCGCTTGAAGAAACCGCCAGGGATCTTACCGGCAGCGTAAGTCTTTTCCTGGTAGTGAACAGACAGAGGGAAGAAGCCCTTGCCTGGATCGGCTTGCTTGGCACCGACTACGGTCACCAATACGCTGACGTCGTCGTCAACGGTGACCAATACTGCGCCGGAGGCCTGACGGGCGATACGGCCAGTCTCGAGGGTAACGGTCGACTGACCGAACTGGAATTTTTTGATTACCGGGTTCACGGTGTCCTACCTTCTTTGTGGCTCTTGGGGGAACTGGTTTCTTGCGAAATTCTTGGGCAACGCCGGGAATCGGCCCGACCGGTTGTCCGGAGTACACTCACACAGGTAAAGCAGGTATCCAGATAAAACTTGAGGCTGGAAGCCTGCCATGCGCTGGCGGGAAACCCGCTGACGCACGACAGACAACCAACCTCTAGCGCAATCGCTTATTAGCGACGCAGACCCAGGCGAGCGATCAGAGCGCTGTAACGGCTCACGTCCTTGCCTTTCAGGTAGTCCAGCAGCTTACGACGCTGGTTAACCATGCGGATCAGACCACGACGGGAGTGGTGGTCTTTACCGTTGGCCTTGAAGTGACCTTGCAGTTTGTTGATGTTGGCGGTCAGCAGTGCAACTTGCACTTCTGGCGAACCAGTGTCACCAACGGCTTGCTGGTAGTCAGCTACGATTTGAGCTTTTTCTTGAACGTCGAGAGCCATGAGGCAATCCTTTTATCAGGAAACTGTTTCAGAAAAACAGTTTCAACAGGCCAGGGACAAATCCCTGTATCTATAAATGAGTAGTGACCGCGCCTGTTAACAGCCACACTCGCCGACCTGCTGTTACACAGGCCGGTTCCGGTCATTCTGACCGAATCAGTCGACGCGGCGCGATGCGCCCGTCTTCGCTCACTTCACCGATACCGATGAAGCGACCATTGTGATCCTGTACCCGAACCATGCCGAACTTCGGAGCATCCGGGGCACGTACCGGCTGGCCGTTGAGCCAGTAGAACGCGCTCGCTTCCGAGAACTGCAACAGTGGCCAATCCAGCAGGCCGCTGTCCGATGGCATCAGGAAGCGATCGACCGCTTCGTTGCCGCCTTCGGCATGTACCGCTTCCAGCTCTTCCAGAGTAACCGTCTGCGCCAGGGTGAATGGCCCGGCCTGGGTACGTCGCAGTTCTGCAACGTAAGCGCCACAACCGAGTTGCTCACCGATATCCTCCACCAGGGTACGGATATAGGTGCCTTTGCTGCAATCCACCGCCAGCCGCGCAGTATCACCTTCGAAGGCCAGCAATTCCAAGCGCGTAATAGTAACAGAACGCGGTTCGCGCTCCACTACTTCGCCTGCACGAGCCAGCTTGTACAGCGGCTGGCCATCACGCTTGAGTGCCGAGTACATCGGCGGTATCTGACTGATTTGCCCACGAAATTTCGGCAGTACAGCCTCGATGTCGGCGCGACCAACGGTCACCGGGCGCTCCTGCAGAACTTCACCTTCGGCATCCGCCGTGGTGGTCGTCTTGCCCAGCTGCGCCAGGGTTTCATAACCCTTGTCGGAATCGAGCAGGTATTGCGAGAACTTGGTCGCCTCGCCGAAGCACAACGGCAAAACGCCGGAGGCCAGGGGATCGAGACTGCCGGTATGACCTGCCTTTTCGGCGTTCAGCAACCAGCGAACCTTCTGCAAGGCCGCGTTGGAGGTAAACCCCAGCGGCTTGTCGAGCAGGATAATGCCGCTGACGTTACGACGGATACGTTTGACCTGAGCCACCGATTACTCCTTGGTGTCTTCGGCTTCTGCCGCAACCGGATGCTGATTGTCTTCAGCCACTGCGCGTTCGATCAATGCCGACAGATGCGCACCACGCACGACGCTTTCGTCGTAGTGGAAGTGCAGCTGTGGAACGCTGCGCAGCTTCATCTCGCGAGCCAGCTGCATGCGCAGGAAACCGGCGGCAGAGTTCAGCACCTTGATGCTTTGTGCGATTTCTTCGGCGCTGTCCTGACCCATCACGGTGATGAAGATCTTGGCGTGACCGACGTCACGGCTGACTTCCACTGCGGTAATGGTGACCAGGCCGACGCGCGGGTCTTTGACTTCACGACGGATCAGTTGTGCCAGCTCGCGCTGCATCTGATCGCCGATACGTTGGGTACGGCTGTATTCTTTTGCCATGTATTGTTACCTGTTACTGCCCCACGGTGAAACCCGTGAGGTCTGAAAGCGGCAAACGCCCGGCCTGACAAAAGCCAGACCGGGCGTTGCGTTTAGAGTCCTGGTGACGAGCTGCGCACTTGCATGCGGCTACCCGTCACGGCTCTTGAAGTGCGCGAATTAGAGGCTGCGAGCAACCTGCACCTTCTCGAAGACTTCGATCTTGTCACCGACCTTGACGTCGTTGTAGCTCTTCACGCCGATACCGCATTCCATGCCGGCACGTACTTCGGAAGCGTCATCCTTGAAGCGGCGCAGGGATTCCAGCTCGCCTTCGAAGATAACGATGTCTTCACGCAGTACACGGATTGGACGGTTACGGTGAACGACACCTTCGATAACCATGCAACCGGCGATCGCGCCAAACTTCGGCGAACGGAACACGTCACGCACTTCGGCGATACCCAGGATGTTCTCGCGAACATCGCTGCCGAGCATACCGGTCAGGGCTTTCTTGACGTCTTCGATGATGTCGTAGATCACGTTGTAGTAACGCATGTCCAGACCTTCCTGCTCGACGATCTTGCGCGCGCCGGCATCGGCACGCACGTTGAAGCCGAACAGTACAGCGTTGGAGGCCAGTGCCAGGTTGGCGTCGGATTCGGTGATACCACCGACACCGCCACCGACCACACGCACTTGCACTTCGTCGTTACCCAGGCCATTCAAGGCGCCGTTCAACGCTTCCAGCGAACCACGGACGTCGGATTTGAGGACGATGTTGAGCGTCTTCTTCTCTTCCTGACCCATGCTTTCGAAGATGTTTTCCAGCTTGCCGGCGTGAGCGCGAGCCAGTTTGACTTCGCGGAACTTGCCTTGACGGAACAGAGCCACTTCACGGGCTTTCTTCTCGTCGGCAACCACGCTCATCTCGTCGCCAGCGTCCGGAGTACCGTCCAGGCCGAGGATCTCGACAGGGATGGCCGGACCGGCTTCCTTGATTGGCTTGCCGTTCTCGTCGAGCATGGCGCGAACGCGGCCATAGTTCGAACCGACCAGGACCATGTCGCCCTGACGCAGGGTACCGTCCTGAACCAGAACGGTAGCCACCGGGCCGCGGCCCTTGTCCAGACGGGACTCGACCACGACACCACGACCAGGAGCCGACGGAGTTGCAGTCAGTTCCAGGACCTCGGCTTGCAGCAGTACCGCTTCGAGCAACTCGTCGACGCCAGTACCCATTTTCGCCGAAACCGGTACGAATGGCGTGTCACCACCCCACTCTTCCGACGTCACGCCGTGTACCGACAGTTCGCTACGGATGCGATCGAGGTCAGCACCTGGCTTGTCGATCTTGTTCACAGCGACAACCAGCGGAACGCCAGCAGCCTGAGCGTGCTGAACAGCTTCGATGGTTTGCGGCATTACGCCGTCGTCCGCTGCAACCACCAGGATCACGATGTCGGTCGCCTTGGCACCACGGGCACGCATCGCGGTAAACGCGGCGTGACCTGGGGTGTCGAGGAACGTCACCATGCCACGGTCGGTTTCAACGTGGTACGCACCGATGTGCTGGGTGATACCACCGGCTTCGCCAGCAGCAACCTTGGCACGACGGATGTAGTCGAGCAGGGAAGTCTTACCGTGGTCAACGTGGCCCATTACGGTCACGACCGGCGCACGGGAAACCGCTTCACCTTCAAACTTCAGGGACTCGGCCAGGGAATCTTCCAGGGCGGTGTCGCTGACCAGGGTCACTTTGTGGCCCAGCTCTTCGGCAACCAGCTGGGCAGTTTCCTGATCCAGTACCTGGTTGATGGTCGCCGGGGTACCCAGTTTGAACATGAACTTGATGATTTCAGCAGCCTTGACCGACATCTGCTGAGCGAGATCGCCAACAGTGATGGTCTCGCCGATCTTCACTTCGCGCACGACAGGGCCGGTTGGGCTCTGGAAACCGTGGGCGTTGCGTTTCTTCAGCTTGGCCTTGCCGCGACCACCACGACGGAAGCCATCGCTTTCTTCGTCGGTAGTACGTGGGGCAACACGTGGAGCAGGCGCCTTTTCCTTGACCGAAGCACGATGCGGAGCGTTTTTGCGCTCGCCATCGCCGCCACCGCGACGATTGTTGTCGTCGGCACGTGGCTTGTCCGGACGACGCTGTTCGTCGCGCTTGCGAGTGTCCGCCGCAGGAGCCGGGGCAGCCGCAACGACCGGAGCGCTTTCGCGCACAGGCTCGGCAACCGCAACAGGCGCTGCAACAGCTTCAACAGGAGCGGTCGGCGCAGCAGCAGGCTGGCGACGCGCTTCTTCTTCGGCGCGACGCTTGGCTTCTTCTTCAGCCTTCTGACGTGCAGCATTTTCTACTGCGCGACGTTCATCCAGTTCACGCTTGCGCTCGGCTTCGATTTCTTCCGGGCTACGCTGTACGAAGACTTTCTTCTTGCGTACTTCAACGCTGATGCTTTTGCTGCCAGCAACACGCAGGGTGCTGGTGGTTTTACGCTGCAGCGTAATCTTGCGTGGTTCTTCCACTTTCGCCTTGTGGCTGCTTTTCAAGTGAGTCAGCAAAGATTGCTTCTCACTGTCAGTCACATGTTCTTCGGCGGCGGTGTGCGGCAGACCTGCCTCACGCATCTGCTGCAACAGGCGCTCTACCGGTGTTTTGACCTCATCGGCCAGTTGTTTCACCGTGACTTGCGTCATGCACTTCTCTCCTCAGGCCGCGCCTAATTACTCGAACCAGTGGGCTCGGGCGGCCATGATCAACTTGCCGGCACGATCATCGTCAATGCCGTCGATGTCGAGCAGGTCGTCAATAGACTGCTCGGCCAGGTCTTCGCGGGTAATTACGCCGCGCACCGCCAGTTCCATCGCCAAATCCTTGTCCATACCCTCAAGCGAGAGCAGGTCTTCGGCCGGATGGGCGTCTGCCAGCTTTTCCTCAGTAGCGATGGCTTTGGTCAACAAGCGATCCTTGGCACGAGCGCGAAGCTCGTTGACGATTTCCTCGTCAAAGCCGTCGATGTTGAGCATTTCTTCCAACGGTACGTAGGCAATCTCTTCCAGGCTGGTGAAGCCTTCATCAACCAGCACCTGAGCCAGTTCTTCGTCGACTTCCAGCTCGTCGATGAAGTTGCGCAGGATGTCGCCGGTTTCTGCTTGCTGCTTAGCCTGGATGTCCGATTCGGTCATCACGTTCAGGGTCCAGCCAGTCAACTGGCTGGCCAGACGCACGTTCTGACCACCGCGACCGATGGCCTGAGCCAGATTGTCTGCGCCAACGGCGATGTCCATTGCGTGGGCATCTTCGTCAACGATAATTGCCGCAACCTCAGCCGGGGACATGGCGTTGATCACGAACTGAGCCGGGTTGTCGTCCCACAGAACGATGTCAACACGCTCACCGCCCAACTCACCCGACACTGCCTGGACGCGCGAACCGCGCATACCGATGCAAGCGCCTTGCGGGTCGATGCGTTTGTCTTTGGAGCGAACGGCGATCTTGGCGCGCGAACCCGGATCACGGGACGCAGCCATCACTTCGATCAGGCCTTCGGCAATTTCCGGCACTTCGATGCGGAACAACTCGATCAGCATTTCCGGCGCGGTACGCGACAGGATCAGCTGCGGGCCGCGGTTCTCGGTGCGGATTTCCTTGAGCAGCGCACGCAGACGCACGCCAACCCGGAAAGTTTCGCGAGAAATGATGTCTTCACGGGCCAGCAACGCTTCAGCGTTGTTGCCCAGATCAACGATCACGTTGTCGCGGGTGACTTTTTTCACGGTGCCGGAGATGATTTCACCCAGGCGCTCGCGGTAAGCGTCAACAACCTGAGCGCGCTCGGCTTCGCGAACTTTCTGCACGATGACTTGCTTGGCAGTCTGTGCAGCAATGCGGCCGAACTCGATGGACTCGATTTTCTCTTCGACGACGTCACCGACCTTGGCGCCAGGGTGCGTTTCGGCAACCTTGCTCGGCCAGGTTTCGATGGCCGGATCGTCCAGGTCTGCTTCTTCGACGACCGTCCAGCGACGGAATGTCTCGTATGCACCCGTGTGGCGATTGATTTCCACACGCAGATCAACTTCGTCTTCGAAACGCTTTTTGGTAGCAGTGGCCAGGGCCAGCTCCAGCGCTTCAAAAATAACGTTTGCCGGTACACCCTTTTCGTTGGATACCGACTCAACAACCAGCAGTACTTCTTTGCTCATCGTACGCCTCGCCTTTCGCAAGCCATTGGATCCGCGGGATCCGCAGTATCTGGCACGCCTCAGTCAAAACTGGGAATAATGTTGGCCTTGTCGATCATATCGATCGGCAACAGGAACTCATGGTCTTCTACCTGCACCACGACATCCTGCTCTTCTACGCCGCGCAGAAGGCCCTGAAAGTTGCGTCGTCCTTCAAAAGGCGAGCGCAACTTGATCTTCACTTGTTCACCGGCAAATTTTGCAAACTGCTCAAGAGTGAACAGCGGGCGTTCCATGCCAGGCGAGGAAACTTCAAGGGTGTATTCAACGGAGATTGGATCTTCAACATCCAGAACACCGCTGATCTGACGGCTGACGATGGCGCAATCGTCCACCAGCACGCCGCCTTCTTTATCGATATAAACGCGCAACATTGAGTGGCGACCCTGGGCCGAAAACTCAATACCCCAGCATTCATAGCCTAGGGCCACGACCACCGGGGCCAGCAAGGCCTGCAACTCTTCTAGCTTGCTCGACACCTGAACCCCCTAGTGCATGTATGTGCATGCTATGCAAAATAAAAAAATGGGCTAAACGCCCATCCTTGAAACGCCGTTGAACAGCGGCGTAGAAAGTGTCCAGCTAACAAAAAGCCCCTTAAAAGGGGCTCCTTAAACTGGTTGCGGGGGCCGGATTTGAACCGACGACCTTCGGGTTATGAGCCCGACGAGCTACCAGACTGCTCCACCCCGCGACAAAGCTGGGGCGGAAGTATACGACCGATCCCCTACAGGGTCAATGTAACCTTCCACCTGCAAGAAAGCCCGCAACAGCGGGCTCTCCTGACTAATTGGTACCGAGAAGGGGACTCGAACCCCTACACCCTATGGGCACAACCACCTCAAGGTTGCGTGTCTACCAATTCCACCACCTCGGCAATACTACGTTTGAAACCCTTCTTACTTCTGCTCTTGAGCTGGAGGCACGTCAGTCGCTGGAGTAGCCGACTTTTGCTCTTGAAGCACCGGGACATCATCAGAAGCCGGTTGTTGCTTTGGAACTTCCAGTACCGCTGGATTTGGCAGACCTGCTTGAGTCAGCTGGTGAGCCTTCTCTTTAGCAAAGTAACCTAACCCCAAGCTGGTCATGAAAAAACCTGCGGCAAGTATAGCAGTAAACTTACTAAGAAAGGTAGAGGAACCTTGGCTTCCGAACACAGTATTTGATGCACCTGCTCCGAAAGACGCGCCAGCGTCCGCACCTTTACCCTGCTGCAGCAAAACCAGAGCTACTACGCCCAATGCACCCAGCAGATGAAAAACGACTACGACTGTTTCCAGCATTTTTTCAGTTTCCCGCGGCGCGACAAATCGCACCGAACTCATCTGCATTCAGGGAAGCCCCACCAATGAGACCCCCATCGATATCCGGCATGCCGAACAGTTCGACCGCATTGGCCGCCTTCACGCTGCCGCCGTATAGAAGCCGCACACCTTGTGCGACCTCAGAATTCTCTGCCGCCAACTGGGCGCGAATGGCTGCATGCACATCCTGCGCCTGTTGTGGCGTTGCAGTCAGTCCGGTGCCAATGGCCCAGACCGGCTCGTAAGCGATCACTGCCTTGGCAAAGGCACCGACACCCAGCTCCTCTATGATACTGCCCAGCTGACGCGAGACAACCTCAAGAGTCTTTCCGGCTTCACGCTGCTCAAGGGTTTCCCCTATGCACAACACCGGAATCAAGCCACATGCCTGTGCCGCTGCGAACTTGCGGATCAGCATTCCGTCCTGCTCGCCCATGATCTGGCGGCGCTCGGAGTGCCCGACAAGCACCAGGGAACAACCTGCATCCACCAACTGACTCGGTGCAACTTCACCGGTCAACGCACCTTGTCCGGATTCCACCGCAGAGTTCTGCGCGCCGACCGAAATCGACTTTCCTTCCAGGCCATCAATCACTTGATTGATATGCAGGCAAGGCGGGAATACCGCGACATCAACACTGCCCGGCAAGGCCAGGTCACGAAGGCCGTTGATCAGCTCAGCGACGCTGGCGCGGGTACCGTGCATCTTCCAGTTACCAGCTACCATAGGGCGACGCATGCTGTACCTCGTCGGTCAAAGTGGGCGCAGATGTTACCCAACACAATCATGGCTGGCAAGCCGAATTCAGGCAGAAACTTCAGTAACCAGTTTTGCCAGCTCTTCTGCATAGCCACGAACCTGCGCTTCGTCTTCGCCCTCGACCATCACACGCACCAGCGGCTCAGTCCCGGACTTGCGCAACAGCACACGCCCCCGACCTGCCATGGCCTTGGTCACACGCTCGCTGGCTTCCTTGACCGACGGATGATCGAGAGGGCTTGCGCCGCCACCGAAACGCACATTGATCAGCACCTGAGGGCACTTGCGCAGCGCCTGCCGGGTCTGCGCCAGGCCTTCCTCACGCGTGCTCAACGCAATCAACACCTGCAGCGCGGCAATGATTGCATCACCGGTGGTGGTGTGGCTGAAGCACACGATGTGCCCGGAGTTTTCACCACCCACGATCCAGTTGCGCTCCA
This sequence comes from Pseudomonas sp. Pseusp16, assembly GCF_047324915.1. Classification (NCBI taxonomy): domain Bacteria; kingdom Pseudomonadati; phylum Pseudomonadota; class Gammaproteobacteria; order Pseudomonadales; family Pseudomonadaceae; genus Pseudomonas; species Pseudomonas sp. Pseusp16. Next base: position 4,296,699 of record NZ_CP168522.1, read on the forward strand.
ACAGCTCGGCAATGACATAGCGGTCACCGACATTGGCACGCACGAATGGAATACCCAGATCGGCCAGGGCCAGCTCCAGCCCCAGGTTACTCATCAGGGTTCCGACCACGCCGCCCTGCAGCTTGCCGCGCTCATGCAGGTCACGGGCAATGATGAACAGCAATTCGTCGCCATCCACCACTGCACCCGTGTGATCGACCATCTGAACGCGGTCACCATCACCATCAAACGCGATACCCAGATCAGCCTGCTCAGCCACGACGGCAGCCTGCAGCTGCCCCATATGGGTCGAGCCGCAATTGTCGTTGATGTTCAATCCATTCGGCTGCGCCGACAGCACAACGACTTCGGCGCCCAACTCGCGGAACACACTCGGCGCCACTTTGTAAGTCGCACCGTGAGCGCAATCGATCACGATTTTCAGGCCGGTGAAACTGGTGCCGGTTGGCACGCTGCTCTTGCAGAATTCGATATAGCGTCCTGACGCGTCGTTGATTCGCGACACCTTGCCGATCTTGCTCGATTCCACAACGGTCATTGGCGTATCGAGCAACTCTTCAATCATCAGCTCGACTTCATCCGGAAGCTTGGTGCCTTTGCCGGAGAAGAACTTGATGCCATTGTCATCATGCGGATTGTGCGACGCACTGATCACGATGCCAGCCTCGGCATGGAAGGTGCGCGTCAGGTAGGCAATCGCCGGGGTCGGCATCGGACCAAGGAGCATTACATCGGCACCTGCGGAGGTAAGCCCCGCCTCAAGCGCAGACTCGAACATGTAGCCGGAGATCCGGGTGTCCTTGCCTACCAGGACCTTGCAGGCGCCCATCTTGCGGAACGCCATACCTGCAGCCCAGCCGAGCTTGAGCATGAAATCAGGAGTAATCGGGTATTCCCCGACACGCCCACGAATACCATCGGTGCCAAAATATTTTTTGCTCATAAGTGCTCCATCATTCTTATTCGGCTGATTCCACTGCGGCAATCATCCGCACCACATCCATTGTTTCGGCTACATCATGGACGCGCAATATACGCGCACCTTTCGCCGTAGCCAGCGCCGCGAGCGCCAAACCACCGTACAGCCGGTCTCCCACCTGACGATTCAACGCCTGACCAATCATGCTCTTTCGTGAAACCCCGACCAACAGGGGCCGCCCCAAGGCATGCAGGGCTTCCATATGTTTGAACAAACTCAGATTGTGCTGCAAGGTTTTGGCGAAGCCAAAGCCGGGGTCAAGAATGATCCGCTCGGCTGCAATACCCGCCAATGAACACTGGACCATGCGCTCGGCGAGAAACTCACCGACTTCCCTTGTAACGTCCTGATACTGTGGATTGTCCTGCATATCGCCCGGCTCTCCCAGCATATGCATCAGGCAAACCGGTAGCCCGGTGGCCGCTGCAGCATCCAGCGCACCATCGCGACGCAACGAACGCACGTCATTGATCAACCCGGCACCCAGGCGCGCAGTTTCACGCATGACGGCTGGCGTGGAGGTGTCGACCGAGATGATGACGTCAAGCTCGCGACTGATGCGCTCGACAATGGGCGCTACGCGTTCCAGCTCCTCCAGCGGCGATACCGCCCTGGCACCGGGGCGGGTGGATTCGCCGCCGACATCGATCAGCGTCGCGCCGGCCGCCACCATGGCCTCGGCATGGCGCATGGCCGCGTCGAGCTGGCTGTATTGGCCACCATCGGAGAAAGAATCAGGAGTGACATTGAGAATACCCATGACATGCGTCTGGGCCAAATCAAGAACCCGGTTGCCGCAAGGCAACCGGGTCGAGGACTGAACAGAAGTCATTTCAAACCTTATACGTCAGCAGCAGGACCGCCGATCGGTGTTTCCGGACGCTCATCCTGCACCACCGGAGGGGTGCCGGAAGTACCCGTGCCACCCGACCAGTCGCGTGGCTCGCGAGGTGTACGACCCGCCATGATGTCGTCGATCTGCTCGGCATCGATCGTTTCGTACTTCATCAAGGCATCGGCCATCGCATCGAGCTTGTCACGGTTGTCCGTGAGAATCTGCTTCGCCGTGCCATAGCACTGATCGATGATGCTGCGCACTTCGGAGTCGATCAGCTTGGCTGTCTCACCAGAGAAGCTTGCATTCTGACCGCCACCGCCGCGACCAAGGAACACTTCACCCTCTTCTTCGGCGTACATCAGCGGGCCGAGCTTTTCCGAAAGACCCCACTTGGTCACCATGTTCCGCGCAATCTGGCTGGCGCGCATGATGTCGTTGGAAGCACCGGTGGTCACGCCATCGAAGCCCAGGGTCATTTCTTCAGCGATACGACCGCCGTACAGCGAGCAGATCTGGCTGATCAATGCACGCTTGGACAGGCTGTAACGATCCTCTTCCGGCAGGAACATGGTTACACCCAGCGCACGACCGCGCGGGATGATCGACACCTTGTACACCGGATCGTGCTCAGGCACGACACGACCCACAATGGCGTGGCCCGCTTCGTGATAAGCCGTGTTCTGTTTTTCCTTCTCGGACATGACCATGGATTTGCGCTCGGCACCCATCATGATCTTGTCTTTCGCCAGTTCGAATTCCTTCATCTCGACGATGCGCTTGCCGGCACGGGCAGCGAACAACGATGCCTCGTTGACCAGGTTGGCCAGGTCGGCACCGGAGAAGCCTGGAGTACCACGAGCGATCACGGCCGGAGCAACGTCGTCGCCCATCGGCACCTTGCGCATGTGAACCTTGAGAATCTGCTCGCGACCACGGATGTCTGGCAGACCGACCACAACCTGACGGTCGAAACGGCCTGGACGCAGCAACGCAGGGTCCAGTACATCGGGACGGTTGGTCGCAGCAATCACGATGATGCCGTCATTCATTTCGAAGCCGTCCATCTCGACCAGCAACTGGTTGAGAGTCTGTTCGCGCTCGTCGTGACCACCACCCATGCCAGCACCACGATGGCGACCGACCGCATCGATTTCGTCGATGAAGATGATGCATGGAGCGTGTTTCTTGGCCTGTTCGAACATGTCGCGAACACGGCTGGCACCCACACCGACGAACATTTCGACGAAGTCGGAACCGGAAATGGTGAAGAACGGTACTTTGGCTTCGCCAGCAATGGCTTTGGCCAGCAAGGTTTTACCGGTACCCGGAGGACCGACCATCAGCACGCCGCGAGGAATGCGGCCGCCCAGGCGCTGGAATTTGCCCGGATCGCGCAGGAACTCGACCAGCTCACCAACTTCTTCCTTGGCTTCGTCGCAACCGGCAACGTCAGCCAGGGTCGTTTTCACCTGATCTTCGGAAAGCAGGCGCGCCTTGCTTTTACCGAAGCTCATCGGCCCGCCCTTGCCACCCGCACCGCCCTGCATCTGCCGCATGAAGAACATGAACACGGCGATAATCACGAGGATCGGGAAGCTGGCAACCAGAAGCTGAGTCCAGATGCTTTGCTGTTCAGGCTGCTTGCCTTCGACCACGACGTGGTTATCCACCAGGTCGCCGATCAGGCCGTTGTCCTGGATCGCCGGACGGATGGTCTTGAAGCTGTCACCATCGTTGCGTTTGCCGGTAATCACGTAGCCATCAACCGCCACGCGCTCGACCTTGCCATCCTTGACCTGCTGGATGAAGTCGGAATAGTTGAGGGTCTGCGGCTCGTTAGGGCTGGAGAAGTTGTTCATCACCGTCACCAAGACAGCCGCGATGATCAACCACAGGATCAGATTCTTTGCCATATCGTTCAATTAACTACCCTCTGAAGCAAGCTCCGCTACTGGCGCGCGCTTCGCATGATATTCACCGGCCTAACTTACTACATTACCTACAACTTGGCAGGCGCCGTCTGTAACCCTTTGTGAAACACTTCCTACACAATATTCGCTAATTCTGACAAGGCGTAATACAAAAATCCTATCACCCCGATCGAAAATTCACTCAACCTTCACTGCGTCCGCGGAAACCACGGCCCAGCAGGTACTGCTCGCGAGAACGGTCGCGCGACGAGGTCGGCTTGCGCATCTGCACCTTCTCGAACTGCTGGCGAACGCTCTTGTGGAACTCGTCGAAGCCTTCGCCCTGGAAGATCTTGATCAAAAAATCACCACCGGGCTTGAGCACCCGAGTCGAGAGATCCAGTGCCAACTCGCACAGGAACATCGCTCGTGGCATGTCTACGGCTGGTAATCCACTCATATTGGGGGCCATGTCGGAAATCACAAGGTCTACTTCCTTATTTCCGACGGCATCGAGGATCTGAGCCAGCACGGCATCCTCGGTAAAGTCGCCCTGAATGAAGGTCACGTCCGGGATGCTGTCCATTTCCAGAATGTCAGAAGCGATCAGTGTCCCCTGCCCGCCAATCAGACGACTGGTCACCTGGGACCACCCACCGGGGGCCGCACCAAGGTCGATTACGCTCATGCCTGGACGGATCAGACGGTCCTTTTCCTGGATCTCCAGCAGTTTGTAGCTGGCACGGGAACGGTACCCGTCTTTTTGTGCCATTTTGACGAATGGGTCGTTGAAATGTTCTTTCAGCCAGTTAAGGCTTGTCTTGGAACGGGCCACGGGATACCTCGGAAATAAAACGGGTCGTGATTAACTGGGCGGTCCCGGACTCGCTCGGGTAAACTGGCCGCCGCTTTTTACAAGATCAGACGCAGGGGTCAGATTATGCCGCTCACTCAAGAGCAGAAGAAACAGTACAAATCCATTGGCCACCATCTGAAACCAGTTTTGATTGTGGCAGACAATGGTTTGACTGAAGGTGTGTTAGCCGAACTCGAACGCGCTTTGGCGGATCACGAGCTGATCAAGATCAAGCTCAACATCCTCGATCGCGAATCGCGCCTGGCGTCCATTGCAGAGCTCTGCAAGGTCGGCAAAGCGGATCTGGTTCAGGTCATCGGCAAGATGGCACTGATCTACCGCAAGAACTTCAGCGTCAACAAGCAGCTGTCGAACGTCCATCGCTTCAAGTGATGGCAAGGGTCAAGGGTGTGCTTCGCGCACCCTGCCACTCCACCCCGGCACCGGCTGCAGCACCAGTACCACTCCGCAAAAGCCCAGAACAAGATAGCTGAATGCCTGCCAACGTACGGCATCCGGCCAGCCGAAACGCACCGCGAAGTACATCGCGCACGCGCACAGCGCCATCAACAGCAGTTGCCCGCGAATATCACGCCATAGACTGACAAGGCCCTCGGCCTTAATCAGCACCAAAGCCTGAAAAATCAAACACGCCGTAGCGAATCCCACTACCAGCGCATTGAGCGTACCCGCGATTTCGTCGATCAGTAGCGGCGCCAGGCCAATTCGCCCCAGCACCGGCAACAGACCGATTTGCAACAGCCACAAGCCGCCGACCCACAGCATCTGGGTCAGCTGCCAAAGCATGGCGCCCGCACGAAGCGGGCGCCGGCCTTCAGACGTGGCGAACTTCGACAATCTCGTACTCGATAACGCCGCCAGGCGTCTTGACTGCAACCACATCACCCTCTTCCTTGGCAATCAAGGCGCGGGCAATCGGCGAGCCGACAGAGATCTTGCCGAGCTTGATGTCAGCCTCGTCCTCACCAACGATCTGGTAAGTCACGCTTTCATCGGTTTCGACGTTGGCGATTTCGACGGTTGTGCCGAAAATCACCTTGCCGGTGTGAGGAATGGTCGTCACATCGATGATCACCGCATTCTGCATGCGACCTTCGATATCACGGATCCGCGCCTCGACCATACCCTGCTGCTCACGGGCAGCGTGGTATTCGGCGTTTTCCTTCAAGTCACCCAACTCGCGGGCCGTACCGATGTCCTGGCTGAGCTTCGGACGAACGACCTTGGTCAGGTGAATGTGCTCTTCTTCCAGGGCGCGAGCGCCCTGAACGGTCATTGGGTACTTCGTTATGCTCATGCCTTCAATCCTGCGTGTAGATCCTGCAAGCGGCGCACGGTCTTCTCGGGACCGAACTTCAGCGCTTCACAGATAGCTTCGCCAGCAGCAATGGTGGTGGTGCAGTAAATCTTGTGCTGCAGGGCATTACGACGAATGGAGTACGAATCAGCGATCGACTGACGACCTTCGGTGGTGTTGATGATCAGCGTGACTTCGTCATTCTTGATCATGTCGACCACGTGCGGACGACCTTCGGTCACCTTGTTCACACGGCGCACTTTCAGGCCTGCAGCCTCGATCAGCTTGGCAGTACCGGCAGTGGCAACCACTTCGAAGCCCAAGTTGATCAGATCACGGGCCACACCCGCAACCAGCGGCTTGTCGTCGTCACGTACGCTGATGAACGCAGTACCGCCGGTCGGCAACACTTCGCTGGCACCCATCTGGGCCTTGGCGAACGCCTCACCGAAGGTGTCACCCACGCCCATCACTTCACCGGTGGACTTCATCTCAGGGCCGAGGATCGGGTCAACGCCAGGGAATTTGGCGAACGGGAACACCGCCTCTTTCACGCTGTAGAAGTTCGGGATGATTTCCTTGGTGAAACCCAGCTCTTTCAGGGTTTTACCGGCCATCACGCGCGCTGCGATCATCGCCAGGGAAACGCCAATGCACTTGGACACGAACGGTACGGTACGGGAAGCACGCGGGTTGACTTCGATGACGTAGATGTCTTCGCCTTGCAGCGCCAACTGAACGTTCATCAGGCCGACCACGCCCAGTTCCAGGGCCATTTTCTTGACCTGTTCGCGCATCTCGTCCTGGATGTGGGCCGGCAGCGAGTATGGCGGCAGCGAGCACGCGGAGTCACCGGAGTGAACACCGGCCTGCTCGATGTGCTGCATGATCGCGCCGATCACCACGTCCTTGCCGTCGCAGACCGCATCCACGTCCATTTCGATGGCGCAGTTGAGGAAGTGATCCAGCAGCACCGGGCTGTCGTTGGACACTTGAACCGCTTCACGCAGGTAGCGCTTGAGCTCTTCTTCTTCGTAAACGATTTCCATCGCACGACCGCCCAGTACGTAGGACGGACGCACCACCAGCGGGTAACCGATCTTGCTCGCGGCACGAATGGCTTCGTCTTCGCTGCGCACGGTAGCGTTTGGCGGCTGACGCAGGTTCAGGCGCTGGACCATCTGCTGGAAGCGCTCACGGTCTTCGGCACGGTCGATTGCATCAGGGCTGGTACCGATGATCGGCACGCCAGCGGCTTCCAGGGCACGAGCCAGTTTCAGCGGGGTCTGGCCGCCGTACTGGACGATCACGCCTTTCGGCTTCTCGACGCGGACGATTTCCAGCACGTCTTCCAGGGTCACTGGCTCGAAGTACAGGCGATCGGAGGTGTCGTAGTCGGTGGATACGGTTTCCGGGTTGCAGTTGACCATGATGGTCTCGTACCCGTCATCGCGCAGGGCCAGTGCCGCGTGTACGCAGCAGTAGTCGAACTCGATGCCCTGGCCGATACGGTTTGGGCCGCCGCCAAGGATCATGATCTTGTCGCGACCCGATGGCGCGGCTTCGCACTCTTCTTCGTACGTCGAGTACAGATAGGCGGTGTCGGTGGCGAACTCGGCGGCGCAAGTGTCGACGCGCTTGTAGACCGGGAAGATTTCCAGCTTGTGGCGGTGAGCGCGCAGGCTCTTCTCGGTCACACCCAGCAGCTTGGCCAGGCGCATATCGGAGAAGCCCTTGCGCTTGAGGCGGAACATCAGGTCGCGGTCGATGCTGGTCAGACCCAGGGTCTTGACCTTCGCTTCTTCCTTGATCAGGTCTTCCATCTGCACCAGGAACCAAGGATCGATCATGGTCATGCCGAAGATGTCTTCGACGCTCATGCCGGCGCGCATTGCGTCCGCCACGTACCAGATACGCTCGGCGCCCGGCACGGTCAGCTCGCGCTTGAGTACGCTCATGCTTTCCGGGTTGGCCAGATCAACTTTCTCGTCCAGGCCACAAACACCGACTTCCAGGCCGCGCAGGGCTTTCTGCAGGGATTCCTGGAAAGTACGGCCGATGGCCATGACTTCACCGACCGACTTCATCTGAGTGGTCAGGCGCGCGTCAGCCTTGGAGAACTTCTCGAAGGCAAAGCGTGGCAGCTTGGTGACGACGTAGTCGATGGACGGTTCGAAGGACGCCGGGGTCTTGCCGCCGGTGATGTCGTTCGACAGTTCGTCGAGGGTGTAGCCCACAGCCAGCTTGGCCGCGACCTTGGCGATCGGGAAGCCGGTGGCTTTCGAGGCCAGTGCCGAGGAACGGGATACACGCGGGTTCATCTCGATCACGACCATGCGGCCGGTGTTCGGGCAGATACCGAACTGAACGTTGGAACCACCGGTTTCCACGCCGATCTCGCGCAGTACCGCCAGGGAGGCGTTACGCAGGATCTGGTATTCCTTGTCGGTCAGGGTCTGTGCAGGAGCCACGGTGATCGAGTCACCGGTGTGCACGCCCATCGGGTCGAAGTTTTCGATGGAGCAGACGATGATGCAGTTGTCCTTCTTATCGCGGACAACCTCCATCTCGTACTCTTTCCAACCAATGAGCGATTCGTCGATCAGCAGTTCCTTGGTCGGCGACAGGTCCAGGCCACGGGCGCAGATTTCTTCGAACTCTTCACGGTTGTAGGCGATACCACCACCGGTGCCGCCCATGGTGAAGGACGGACGAATGATGCACGGGAAGCCGAGCTTCTCGAGGACCGCATTGGCCTCTTCCATGCTGTGGGCGATACCGGAACGCGGGCACGCCAGGCCGATGGACTTCATGGCCTTGTCGAAACGCGAGCGGTCTTCAGCCTTGTCGATGGTGTCGGCATTGGCACCGATCATCTCTACGCCGAACTTCTCCAGAACGCCTTCGCGCTCCAGGTCCAGGGCGCAGTTCAGAGCGGTCTGGCCACCCATGGTTGGCAGCAGCGCGTCCGGACGCTCCTTTTCGATGATCTTGGCAACGGTCTGCCACTTGATCGGCTCGATGTAGGTGGCGTCGGCCATGGCCGGGTCGGTCATGATGGTGGCCGGGTTGGAGTTCACCAGGATGACGCGGTAACCCTCTTCGCGCAGGGCCTTGCAGGCCTGGGCGCCGGAGTAGTCGAATTCGCAGGCCTGGCCGATCACGATCGGGCCAGCGCCGAGAATCAGGATGCTTTTAATGTCTGTACGTTTTGGCATGGGTTTGTCACTCAAATCCGCAGGTCAGTCGGCAAGCCGTCTTGTTCAATCTCTGACTTGAGGGGGCCACCGGTATCGGGGCCGCCCTCAAGCTGTGCTACATCAAGGACGAGCGATCAGCGTCGCTTGGCCATCTCGTTGATGAAGCGATCGAACAATGGCGCTACGTCGTTCGGGCCAGGGCTGGCTTCAGGGTGACCCTGGAAGCTGAAGGCGCTCTTGTCGGTACGCTCGATACCCTGCAGGGTGCCGTCGAACAGCGATTTGTGGATCGCGCGAACGTTGGCTGGCAGGGTCGCCTCGTCTACGGCAAAACCGTGGTTCTGGCTGGTGATCATCACCACGCCGCTGTCCAGATCCTGGACGGGGTGGTTGGCACCGTGGTGGCCGTGACCCATTTTCAGGGTCTTGGCGCCGGAGGCCAGGGCCAGCAGCTGGTGACCGAGGCAGATACCGAAGACCGGAATTTCGGTTTCCAGCACATCCTTGATCGCCTGGATCGCATAGTCGCAAGGCTCCGGATCACCAGGGCCGTTGGACAGGAACACGCCGTCCGGCTTCAGCGCCAGTGCATCGGCAGCAGGCGTTTGCGCAGGCACGACGGTCACGCGGCAACCGCGCTCGACCAGCATGCGCAGGATGTTCACCTTGACGCCGTAGTCGTAGGCCACGACGTGGTACGGCAGCTCGGAGGCTTCGAGGGTCGCGTGGCTGTCGGTTTTCAGATCCCAGACAGTCGAGCGCCACTCGTAGCTTTCCTTGGTGCTGACGACTTTCGCCAGGTCCATGCCCTTGAGGCCAGGGAAACCCTGGGCGGCGGCGATGGCAGCTTCTTCGGAAATGTTGTCGCCGGCCATGATGCAGCCGTTCTGCGCGCCTTTTTCACGCAGGATGCGCGTCAGGCGGCGAGTGTCGATACCGGCGATGGCCACAACATTGTTGGCCTTCAGGTAGTCGGACAGGGACATCGTGTTACGCCAGTTGCTCGCCACCAGTGGCAGGTCACGGATGACCAGGCCGGCAGACCAGACGCGGTTGGACTCGGCGTCTTCCGGCGTGGTGCCGGTATTGCCGATGTGCGGATAAGTCAGGGTAACGATTTGTTGGGCGTAGGAAGGATCGGTAAGGATTTCCTGATAGCCGGTCATTGCGGTGTTGAACACCACCTCACCAACGGTCTGACCGTCGGCTCCAATGGCTTCGCCGCGAAAAATGCTGCCATCAGCAAGGGCGAGTATGGCTGGCTTAGTCAAGAAGACCTCCCGTAAATAAAGCCTGAAAGGGCGATCGCAGGTTGTAAAAAAGCGGAGTGACGTATGGACACGTCACCCCGCTTGTTCACTGAATTATTCTGCGCGCTTTTAGTGGACACACTAAAGCTGTAGCTTACAGAAAAAGGCATTTTTGGTCTACCGCCAATGAGCCTTAAAGGCTGGAGAATGCGACAGGACGTCGCTTGGCGGAATAAAACCGGGCTCGAACGCTGTGCGCGAGCCCGATTTCGGGCGCATCTTAACGCAGGTCGAGCACGTCTTGCATGTCATAAAGGCCAGGCTCGCGCCCGTCCAGCCACAACGCAGCACGCACCGCCCCCTTGGCGAAGGTCATGCGGCTGGAGGCTTTATGGGTGATCTCCAGACGCTCACCTTCGCAGGCAAACAGCACCGTGTGATCACCAACCACATCACCACCGCGCACGGTGGCAAAGCCGATGGTTTCACGCTCACGCACACCGGTATGGCCTTCACGACCATAAACCGCGACCTTCTGCAGATCACGATCCAGCGCGCCAGCGATCACCTCACCCATGCGCAGGGCCGTACCGGACGGCGCATCGATCTTGTGACGGTGATGCGCTTCGATGATTTCGATATCCGCCTCATCACCCAGCACGCGTGCAGCCATATCGAGCAGCTTCAGCGACAGGTTCACACCAACGCTGAAGTTGGCAGCGAAGACGATGGGAATATCTTTGCCCGCCTCGGCCAGCAACTGCTTCTGCGCAGCGTCCAGCCCGGTGGTGCCGATCACCATGGCCTTGCCTGCCTTGCGGCAGAAGGCCAGGTTTTTCAGCATGACTTCCGGCAGCGTAAAGTCGATCAACACGTCGAACTCTTCCGCCACGGACTCCAGGCTGCCGGTCAGCGGCACACCAATGCGCCCCAGCGAAGCCAACTCACCCGCATCCACGCCAATCAGCGTGCTGCCAGGGCGCACAACGGCCGCCGTCAGACCGGTCAGGGGCGCGCGCTGCTGCACGGCCTCGATGAGGATTTTACCCATGCGCCCGGCAGCGCCCATCACAGCTATACGTCGCATGCCGACTCCTTACAAATCGCCGAAGAAGCGCTTGACGCCTTCGAACCAGCCAGTGGTTTTCGGCGAATGACTGTTGTCGTCCGCCAGCGAGCTGCGGAACTCCTCGAGCATTTCGCGCTGGCGACGGCTCAGGTTGACCGGAGTCTCGACCGCCACACGGCACATCAGGTCACCGGCACCGCCACCGCGCACGGGCGCAACACCCTTGCCACGAACACGGAACTGCTTGCCGGTCTGGGTCCCTTCAGGGATCTTCAGCTTGACGCGACCATCAAGGGTCGGAATCTCCAGCTCGCCACCCAGCGCCGCATCGACGAAGCTGATCGGCACTTCGCAGAACAGATGCTTGCCGTCACGCTGGAAGATCGCGTGCTCACGCACATTGATCACCACGTACAGGTCGCCAGTCGGACCACCCTGAGCACCCGCCTCGCCTTCGCCGGACAGACGAATGCGGTCACCGGTATCGACACCGGCCGGCACTTTCACCGACAGGGTCTTGTACTCTTCGACACGACCTTCGCCGTGGCAGGAATCGCACGGATCGGAAATGATCTTGCCCTGGCCATGGCAACGCGGGCAGGTCTGCTGCACCGAGAAGAAGCCTTGCTGCATGCGCACCTGGCCGATACCACCGCAAGTCGGGCAGGTCACCGGCGCAGAGCCTCTCTTGGCACCGGAGCCGTCGCAAGGCTTGCAATTGACCAGCGTCGGAACGCGGATGTTCACGGTCGTACCGCGCACCGCTTCCTCGAGGTCCAGTTCCAGGGTGTAGCGCAAGTCACTGCCGCGCTGAGCGCCACCACGGGAACCGCCGCGACCACCACCGAAGAAATCACTGAAGACATCGCCAAAGATATCGGAGAAGTTCTGACCACCGAACCCGGCACCGCCGCCACCCATGCTTGGGTCGACACCGGCATGACCGTACTGGTCGTATGCCGCGCGCTTGCTGGAATCCGACAGCACTTCGTAGGCCTCGTTGGCCTCCTTGAATTTCTCTTCCGACGCCTTGTCATCCGGATTACGGTCCGGGTGGTGCTTCATCGCCAGGCGACGGTAGGCCTTTTTCAGGTCCGCTTCGCTTGAGCCACGCTCAACACCCAACACTTCGTAATAGTCACGCTTTGCCATAAGTCTTTGCACTCTTGAGGACGTCCGACAAAACCCTCCTGAGTCTGCCGAACTCGTTGAGCCCCAATACAGGCCCGGACCCAACTCACGTCAATTCAACGATCCTGGTCTTTGATTCAATGCGGTACTTGCGGCTCGAAAAGCAGGAGCATTCCCGGCCATACCACCAGTACGCGAACACTGTCGCATACTGTAAAAATTCGCGTATTCCAGACACGCCAACGCGGGAGCAAGCTCCCGCGCGGCGACATCCTACCAGTCACTGCCCAAAGGCAGTCAACCGGCCGACCAACAACTTACTTGTGGTCTTTGACTTCTTCGAACTCGGCATCAACAACGTCGTCAGCCTTTTGCGCCTTGTCGTCGTGCGGTGCTGCGCCTTCAGCAGGCTGAGCCTGTTCGGCGTACATCTTCTGCGCCACTGGAGCGGAGACTTTCGACAGCTCTTCAACCTTGGCTTCGATAGCAGCCTTGTCGTCGCCTTTAACGGCGGCTTCCAGGGCAACCACTGCCGCTTCGATTGCAGTCTTCTCTTCAGCGGTCACTTTATCGCCGGCATCGGTAACCATTTTGCGCGTCGAGTGAACCAGTGCGTCGCCCTGGTTGCGAGCGGTGGCCAGCTCTTCGAACTTGCGGTCTTCCTCGGCGTTCGCCTCGGCATCACGCACCATGCGCTCGATTTCTTCGTCGGACAGACCGGAGTTGGCCTTGATCACGATCGACTGAGTCTTGCCGGTAGCCTTGTCTTTCGCACCTACGTGCAGGATGCCGTTGGCGTCGATGTCGAAGGTCACTTCGATCTGCGGCACACCACGTGGAGCTGGTGGAATGTCGGCCAGGTCGAACTTGCCCAGGGACTTGTTCTGCGCGGCTTGCTTACGCTCGCCCTGCAGCACGTGAATGGTCACGGCGCCCTGGTTGTCGTCGGCAGTCGAGAACACTTGCGATTTCTTGGTAGGAATCGTGGTGTTTTTCTCGATCAGCGCGGTCATCACGCCACCCATGGTTTCGATACCCAGGGTCAGCGGGCTGACGTCGAGCAGCAGAACGTCTTTCACGTCACCGGCCAGTACCGCGCCCTGGATAGCAGCACCCATAGCAACCGCTTCGTCCGGATTCACGTCTTTACGAGCTTCTTTACCGAAGAACTCGGTTACCAGCTTCTGAACCAGTGGCATACGGGTCTGACCGCCCACCAGGATCACGTCGTTGATCGCGCCAACGTCGATACCGGCATCTTTCATCGCGATGCGGCAAGGTTCGATGGTGCGCTGAACCAGGTCTTCCACCAATGCTTCGAGCTTGGCGCGGGAGATCTTCACGTTCAGGTGCTTGGGACCGGTAGCGTCTGCAGTGATGTACGGCAGGTTCACGTCGGTCGACTGGCTCGAGGACAGTTCGATCTTGGCTTTTTCAGCAGCTTCTTTCAGGCGCTGCATGGCCAGCGGGTCACCCTTGAGGTTCATGCCGCTTTCTTTTTTGAATTCGTCGACGAGGTAGTCGATCAGACGAATGTCAAAGTCTTCACCGCCCAGGAACGTATCACCGTTGGTGGCCAGTACTTCGAACTGGTGCTCACCATCGACTTCAGCGATCTCGATCACGGAAACGTCGAAAGTACCGCCGCCCAGGTCGTAAACGATCACGGTGTGATCGCCCTTCGCCTTGTCCATACCGTAAGCCAGAGCAGCTGCGGTTGGTTCGTTGATGATACGTTTTACGTCCAGACCGGCGATGCGGCCGGCGTCTTTGGTCGCTTGACGCTGGCTGTCGTTGAAGTAGGCCGGAACGGTGATCACCGCTTCAGTCACGGTCTCGCCGAGGTAGTCTTCGGCGGTCTTTTTCATCTTCTTCAGGATTTCAGCCGAGATTTGTGGCGGTGCCATTTTCTGGCCGTTCACTTCAACCCAGGCGTCGCTGTTGTCAGCCTTGACGATCTTGTAAGGGACCATCTGGATGTCTTTCTGCACGACTTCTTCGTCGAAACGACGACCGATCAGACGCTTCACCGCATACAGGGTGTTGTGCGGATTGGTCACAGCCTGACGCTTGGCCGACTGGCCAACCAGAATTTCGCCATCGTTGGCGTAAGCGATGATCGACGGCGTGGTACGCGCGCCTTCAGCGTTTTCAATAACTTTTGCCTTGCCGTTTTCCAGCACGGAGACGCAGGAGTTGGTAGTCCCCAGGTCGATACCGATGATTTTGCCCATGTTCACTCTCCCGAAACTTTGGATTTGGTTGCCGCAGCAGTGGTGGCTAACTGCGGTAGCACTTAAACGCTTGACTTATAAATGGGGGCCTTGCGGCGGATTTCAAGCCTGCTCGTCAATCGAGGGCGAAACCGGCGCAGGCGCCTTGCTGACCACGACCATGGCCGGGCGCAGCAGGCGACCATTGAGCTGATAGCCCTTCTGGAACACCTTCAGAACGCTGTTCGGCTCGACATCGGCGCTTTCCTGCATGGCCATTGCCTGATGCTGAACGGCATTGAACGGTTCGCCATGCGGATCGATCGCTTCGAGCTGATAACGCTTGAGGGTGTCGTGGAACATTT
Source organism: Pseudomonas sp. Pseusp16 (assembly GCF_047324915.1). NCBI lineage: Bacteria > Pseudomonadati > Pseudomonadota > Gammaproteobacteria > Pseudomonadales > Pseudomonadaceae > Pseudomonas > Pseudomonas sp. Pseusp16. Next base: position 4,311,828 of record NZ_CP168522.1, read on the forward strand.
TCAGGGTCAGCTCGATGCCTTCGCGCATCGGACGGATGCTTTCGTCGTCCGGGCTGGACAGTTCCAGGCCGCGCTCCAGGCTGTCGACGATCGGCAGCAGGTCGCCGGCGAATTTTTCCAGCGCGAACTTGTGAGCCTTCTCCACATCCTGCTCGGCGCGACGGCGGACGTTCTGCAGATCGGCGGCTACACGCAAAGCCTGATCCTGAGCGCCTGCCAGTTGCTCTTCGAGCACTTGTACACGAGCCGCCAGGTCTTCACCCGAAGCCTCGGGCGCCTGGTTGGCGTCTGGGTTTTGCGTATCCACTGTCTGTTCGTCAGCCATAGATTTCTCCTTTCAATATCGTCCGCGAGCTCGACTCGCGCTTCTGCCCAGCTATATGGGGCCGCAAAATCCGGCTTCAAGGGGGGCCCGATCATTAACCCTACAAAAAACAACTGCATTGTCATTCCCGCCCGCGATAAGGGTTTCGTCGGACCAAGCCAATCGAGCTAACGAGGGGCATTGTCAGCCAGAAACAAAACACTGTATAAATAACCAGACCTAACACCTGGGAGCGGCCCATATGCTGGTGCACCTGTCCGTACACAACTACGCCATCGTTGAACATCTCGATCTCGAACTCGATCGCGGGATGAGCGTGATCACCGGGGAAACCGGCGCGGGCAAGTCGATCATGCTCGACGCGCTGGGCCTTACCCTGGGTGATCGCGCCGACAGCGGCGTGGTCCGCCCCGGCGCCGACAAGGCCGATATCCTGGCCACCTTTGATCTGGCCGACATTCCGGAAGCCAGCGCCTGGCTGGCCGAGCGCGACCTCGAAAACGACGGTCCGTGCATCCTGCGCCGGGTGATCACATCCGAAGGGCGCTCGCGTGGCTATATCAACGGCACGCCCTGCCCGCTTGGCGACCTCAAGGCGCTGGGCGAATTGCTGATCGACATTCACAGCCAGCACGAGCACCAATCCCTGCTCAAGACCGATACCCACCGTCGCCTGCTCGATGAATATGCCGGCGCGACGGATCTTGCCCGTCAGGTTCAACTCGCCGCCCAACGCTGGCGCCAGACCCGCCAGGAACTGGAGCGACTCTCCAACTCCGGTGACGAACAACGCGCCCGTCATCAGTTGCTCAGCTATCAACTCGAAGAGCTGGAAAACCTCGGCCTTGGCGACAACGAGCTGGAGCAGCTGGAACAGGAACACAAGAACCTGACCAACGCCGAAACCCTGCTGGGAATCTGCCGGCAAGTCGTCGAGCAATGCAGTGAAAGTGATTCGGGGAATGTCCTCAATGCACTCACCGCCAGCCTCAACCGCCTGTCGAGCGTGAACAGCTCGATCGGGGCTCTGGGTGAAGCCAGCAGCCTGTTGACCAGTGCTCAGATCCAGGTTGAAGAGGCCGTAGGTGAACTGAACCGCTTCCTCGACAATTTCGACGCCGACCCGTCGCGCCTTCAATACCTTGAAGAGCGCCTCGACGCGATCTACACCCTGGCACGCAAACACCGCATCCAGCCAACCGAAGTTGCCGAGATGCAACAGAAACTGCTGGATGAAATCGAGACCCTGAACGCCAACGACGAATCCATCGAGCGACTGAGCGATGAGCTGTCGTCCTATGCTCGGCACTATCAGGAAAGGGCCCGGGAACTGAGCGACCTGAGGCACCAGGCGTCGAACAGCCTGGCCAGCGCCGTGGAGCAGGAAATCCAGCGTCTGGGCATGCCTGGCGGGCGCTTTACCATTGAACTGCGACCCAACAGCAGCGATGAGCTACTGCCCAATGGCCTGGAACAGGTAGAACTGCTGGTCAGCGCCAACCCTGGCCAGCCGCTGAAGGCCCTGGCGAAAGTGGCGTCCGGCGGCGAACTGTCGCGGATCAGCCTGGCGATCCAGGTAATCACCGCACAGACTTCCCGCGTCCCGACCCTGGTATTCGACGAAGTCGACGTCGGCATTGGCGGCCCGACCGCAGAAATCGTCGGCCAGTTGCTGCGCAGGCTCGGCGAGCGCGGACAGGTACTGACCGTGACCCACTTGCCGCAAGTGGCAGCGCAAGGTCATCAACATCTATTCGTGCACAAGGTGCGCGGTGAGGATGCCACCCGCACAGCCGTTTCCAGATTGAGCAAAAACGACCGCGTCGAAGAAGTCGCACGAATGCTGGGTGGCATTGACCTCACCAAAGAGTCCCTGGCTCATGCCAGGAAAATGGTGGTTGCCGCAAAAGCTTAAATTTAAATAGAGGCAGAAAGCACGAAGGCGACCCTGGGGTCGCCTTCGCTCGTTTCGCGAACTGGTGTTCGCGCGACATGCTTACTTTTTCTTGCGCACGTACAGCACCAGATTGTGATCAACCATCTCGAAGCCATACTTGTCGACGATTGCTTTCTGAAGCCGCTCGATTTCCTCGTCGAAGAATTCGATCACTTCACTGGTTTCGACGTTGACCATATGGTCGTGATGCTTTCCGTCGTCCAGTTCGAAGACCGCATGGCCTCCGTCGAAGTTGTGCCGCACCACAAGGCCAGCTGCCTCGAACTGGGTCAGAACACGGTAAACCGTGGCCAGACCGACGTCCTCACCAGCCTCCATAAGGGCCTTGTAGACATCCTCGGCACTCATGTGGCGCTGCTCGGCGGAATCGAGCATTTGCAGAATTTTGACCCGTGGCAGGGTCACTTTGAGGCCGGCTTTGCGTAGTTCGCTATTTTCAACCATGGTCAGCTTTCTCGCGATGCTGCTTCGCAGCTTCTCTTAATGCGGGTATGATCGGCGTTTACGTTGTCCCAGCCAAGATAGTGGAAGTCGCCCACCGATGCAAAACACCAAGCTCTTGCTAACCAGTTTCACCTTTGTGGGACTGCTCGCACTCGCCGGTTGTTCATTCCCCGGGGTTTACAAAATCGACATCCAGCAGGGCAATGTCGTCACGCAGGACATGATAGACCAGTTACGCCCGGGAATGACCCGCAAGCAAGTACGGTTTATCATGGGCAACCCTCTGCTGACTGACACGTTCCATGCCGATCGCTGGGATTATCTGTACAGCCTGCAACCAGGTGGCGGTGAACGCCAGCAAGAACGCATCAGCGTTATCTTCAACCCAAATGATCAGCTTGTCAGCCTCTCCGGTGATTTCATGCCAGGTGTGAGCCGCGACGAAGCCATCCTCGGCAAGGACAGCGGCACGACAGTCACTGCCCCGGCAGAAAACGTCGAAAAGCCAAAACCGGAAAAACCGGTCAAGCCAGGTTCGTTGCTGGACCAGATCCAGAAGGACGTCGACGGCGTAGAAACCGTTCCGGTCCCGACGCCGCAACCACTGGAAACCTCGCCGCAATAATTTGCGACGCAATAAAAAGCCCGGCATGCCCGGGCTTTTTATTGTCTGGCGTTCGCAGACTTACTGATTCCGGGCTTTCGCCTCGGCAGCCTTGGCCGCACGCAGCCGGCGAACCTCTTTGGGATCAGCCAGCAATGGCCGATAAATCTCTATGCGATCCCCAGATTGAACCAAACGACTGTCGGGATCGACAACCACCTTACCGAAGATCCCCACAGGACACCCGGCCAGATCCAGCTCAGGGAATGCCCGACCTATACCGGATTTCAGCAAAGCGGCGCGAACAGTCGTTCCTGCTGGCACTGTCACCGGCAGAAGCACCTGGCGATCAACGGCGGCATACACCACCTCAACCCCGATATCCGCCTCAACCATGTATTTGCTTGGCCCGTTGGCAGAATGCATCCACCAGCGTATTGGCCGCCTGATTGAACAATGGCCCCAAGGTCGCACGAACAATCGGCCCTGCGTAATCGAATGAAAGGTCCAGGCTGATCTTGCAAGCCTTATCGGTCAACGCCTTGAACACCCAAATGCCATGCAACTGAGTGAACGGGCCCTCCTCAAGGTTCATTTCGATCGACTGGCCAGGAACCAGGGTATTGCGCGTCACGAAATGCTGGCTGAGGCCACCCTTCGCCACGCCAACGCTCGCCCGCATGTGCTCAGGCGAGCTCTCCAGGACTTCGGCCGCCGAGCACCACGGCAGAAACTCCGGATAGCGAGCCACGTCGTTGACCAGGTCATACAGCGCTTGTGCCGGATACGGCAGCAAGGCCGAACGTGAAATGTGTGTTGTCATGTCAGCGTTACTTCCACAGCTGGGCGGCAAACACTACGAGGATGCCGATAGGCGCCACATAGCGCATCAAGAACAAGGACAGACCAAACAGCGCAGGATTGCGCATCGACAATTCGTCGCGCACCGCTTCACGCCCCATGATCCAGCCCGCAAACACCACGAAACACAAACCGCCAAGCGGCAACATGAGTCGCGAGGTAAAGAAATCGATCACACCAAAGAAGTCGAGACCACCGGCTGCACCCCATTGGTAGAGGTGGAACATCCCGCCATCATTCACGAAAAACTTGGCCTCCTTCCAGATATTGAAGGAGAACACTGTGCCCAGGCCAACAAACCAGCAGCTGAAAGCCAACCAGAAGGTGACCCATGCACGACTGACTTTAGTGCGCTCGACCAGGTAGGCCACCATCGGCTCAAGCAGGGAAATCGCCGAACTCCAGGCAGCGACCGCCACCAGCACGAAGAACACCACACCCATCATTTGCCCGAACGCCACGTTACCGAAGGCAAACGGCAGGCTGACGAACATCAGCCCCGGCCCTTCGCTCGGATTCAGGCCCGCCGCGAAAACTATCGGAAACAATGCCAGGCCGGCCACCAGGGACACAAAGGTGTCGAGCAGCGCCACACCAACGACAGTCCCCGATATCGACGAGTCCTTTGGCATGTAGGCGCCGTAGATCATGATCGAGCCGACGCCCACGCTCAGGGAAAAGAACGCATGCCCCATCGCGGGCAACAAGCCGTCCAGGACCTTTTCCGGGTGGAAGTCGAACATGAAATGCACGCCCTCCATGAAATGACCGGTGGTCATGCTGTAACCCAGCAGCACGAGGACCATCACGAACAACAACGGCATCATGATGCGCAAACTGCGCTCAAGCCCGGCAACCACGCCCTTGGCGATCACCACCGCGGACAACAGCATGAAAATCGTGTGCCAGAGTGTCAGGCGCCAGGGATCGGCGATCACATTGCCGAAGTAAGCCCCCACCTGATCCGGCGTCGTGCCCTGGAAGTCGCCACGCCCCATGTCGATGATGTAATCCAGCGACCAGCCGCCAACCACACTGTAGAAAGACAGGATCAGCAACGCCGTGATCATTCCGGCGAATGCGCCCCAAGACCATTTGCCCGAGTGCCCCGCCTCAATTGCCAGCGCCTTCAAGGCATTGGCCGGGCTGTGCCTGGCACGCCGGCCGATCAGGGTTTCCGCCAGCATGACCGGCACGCCAATCAGCGCGATGCAAACCAGGAACATCAGCACGAAGGCGCCGCCGCCATAGACGCCGACCATGTACGGGAATTTCCAGATACTACCCAGCCCCACAGCCGAACCGGTCGCGGCGAGTATGAAGACCCAGCGGCTAGCCCAACTGCCATGGACTGAAACCTTGTCTGTCGACATCGCTATCACGCCCAAGCGTTCAAAAAAGAGGCCGCATTGTCCGGGATTCAATCAACCTGCTCAAGCACGTAGCAACACCGTAGCCGACTCGCGTGCAACTCCCTATAATGCCGCCCCTATGGCTAAACAGAAGAAACACCCAACAGGGACCATCGCGCAAAATAAAAAGGCGCGACACGATTACTTCATCGAACATCGGTTCGAGGCTGGTCTGGTCCTGGCCGGCTGGGAAGTAAAAAGTCTGCGGGCAAGCAAGTTACAGCTGGTTGACAGCTACGTACTGCTCAAGGATGGCGAAGCCTGGCTGCTCGGCAGTCACATCACGCCCCTGACGACCGCCAGTACCCACGTCATCGCTGACCCGGTCCGCACCCGTAAATTGCTGCTCAATCGGCGCGAGCTGGAAAAGCTCTCCGCTGCCGTGCAGCAAAAGGGTTACGCCTGCGTGTGCCTGTCCTGGTACTGGAGCAAGCACATGGTCAAGTGCGAGATCGCTCTGGGCAAGGGCAAGAAGGAATACGACAAGCGTGATACCGAGCGCGAACGCGACGCCGGTCGCGAATTGCAGCGCGCGGTGCGCAACAAGGGCAAGGAAGAGTAATTCCCTTCGCGGGCAAGCCCGCTCCTACAGGGTTTCGGTGTACCTGTGGGAGCGGGCTTGCCCGCGAAAGCAATCTCACAAACGATATGGAACCGACTGGCTACATCCCCTTGCGCCGCTCCGCCCGGGCCATGCGCTGCACTTCCTGACGCACCTCTTCCAGCACCTCTTGCACATACAAAATGTGTCGACTGGAAACTTCCCGCGCCTGCTCCGCCCGCCCTTCAATAATCGCCTGATACAACTCCCGATGCTGCGTGATCAACATGTCGCGGGTTTCAGTGCGCTGCTTGTACATGCCACCGATGTTGGTCACCACGTTGCGCTTGAGCAGATCGAACAGCCCACGAATGGTGTGCAGCAACACGGCATTGTGGCTGGCCTCGGCGATCGCCAGGTGAAAGCTTGCGTCCGCCGCCCCCTCTTCGGCACGGCTCACCTCTTCGTGACGTGAATAGCAGTCCTGCAATTCGTTGAATGCCGCGGTCAGCCGCTCGCGATCCACATCAGTGGCACGCAGCGCCGCGTAGTAGGCACAGGACGCTTCCAGGGTATGGCGAAACTCCAGCAGATCGCGTTGCGCCTCGGGGTTGCTTTCCAGCAGATGCAACAAGGGATCACTGAAGGTGCTCCCCAGTGATTCCACCACATAGTTGCCGCCGCCCTGGCGACTGACCAGCAATCCCTTGGCGGTCAGTTTCTGAATGGCTTCGCGCAACGAAGGCCGTGACACGCCAAATTGTTCGGCCAACGCACGCTCGGCCGGCAAGCGCTCACCCGCCTTCAACGTGCCCTCGAGGATCATGCCCTCAAGCTGCTCGACAATATCGTCAGACAAACGGCGCTGACGAATCTGATCAAACCCCATAACTCGATTTCTCCACGATCCGACGGCTCGCCGGGGCTCTATTCTGGCCTATCGGCGCCGCGCCAGCACCTGCAACAACGCATTTGGTCATACCAGGCAGACGACCTGAGCACTTTGCCTACGACAAAAGTTTTAGGGCGGCAAATTGACACACCGCCTACAAGGCTTTTACCCTAGCCAACAGCGATTGTAAATTGGTCTTACCAATTATCCAAGAACGCTGATCAGTGCCTGACCAACAACAATTAGGGGCCACCCCATATGCAAACCTGGCAACAGCTCTATACCCCGCTCGGCAGCCTCGGCCTGTCCGCACTCGCAGCCGTCATCCCCGTCGTATTTTTCTTCCTGGCCTTGGCCGTGTTCCGCCTCAAAGGGCATGTCGCCGGCAGCATCACCCTGGCCTTATCGATACTGGTGGCGATCTTCGCCTTCCAGATGCCGGTCGACATGGCGTTCGCCGCCGCCGGATATGGCTTCGCCTATGGCCTGTGGCCGATTGCCTGGATCATTGTGGCAGCGGTGTTCCTCTACAAACTGACGGTCAAGAGTGGCCAGTTCGAAGTCATCCGCAGTTCGGTACTGTCGATCACCGATGACCAGCGCCTGCAGGTATTGCTGATCGGCTTCTGCTTCGGCGCCTTCCTCGAAGGCGCGGCCGGTTTTGGTGCACCGGTGGCGATTACCGCGGCCCTGCTGGTAGGGCTGGGTTTCAACCCGTTGTACGCCGCCGGCTTGTGCCTGATCGCCAACACCGCACCGGTTGCCTTCGGCGCCCTGGGCATTCCGATCATTGTCGCCGGGCAAGTGACCGGCATCGACGCCTTCAAGATCGGCGCCATGACCGGTCGCCAACTGCCGCTGCTGTCGATGTTCGTGCCGTTCTGGTTGGTGTTCATGATGGATGGCCTGCGCGGCGTGCGGGAAACCTGGCCGGCAGCCCTGGTGGCCGGCTTGAGCTTTGCCGTGACCCAGTACTTCACCTCGAACTTCATCGGCCCGGAACTGCCGGACATCACCTCGGCCCTGGCCAGCCTGATTTCCCTGACCCTGTTCCTGAAAGTCTGGCAACCGAAACGCGCCGCCGGCCAACACATCGTGGGGGCCGTATCGGCCTCAGTAGTAAGCGCCAGCGTCGGTGGTTTCGGCCAGAAGCGCACCACCGTGGCATCGCCCTACAGCCTCGGGGAAATTTTCAAGGCCTGGTCGCCGTTCCTGATTCTCACCGTACTGGTCACCATCTGGACCCTGAAGCCGTTCAAGGCCATGTTTGCCGCCGGCGGTTCGATGTACAGCTTCGTGTTCAACGTTGCCATTCCACATCTGGATCAACTGGTCATCAAGACCGCGCCGATCGTAGCGACGCCAACAGCCATTCCGGCGGTGTTCAAACTGGACCCGATTTCCGCCACCGGCACGGCGATTTTCTTCTCGGCGCTGATCTCGATGCTGGTACTGAAGGTCAACTTCAAAACTGGTCTGACCACTTTGAAAGAGACCTTCTACGAACTGCGCTGGCCGATCCTGTCCATCGGCATGGTGCTGGCGTTTGCCTTCGTGACCAACTACTCGGGCATGTCCTCGACCATGGCCCTGGTACTGGCGGCGACGGGCGCGGCGTTCCCGTTCTTCTCGCCGTTCCTCGGCTGGCTGGGCGTGTTCCTCACCGGTTCCGATACGTCGTCCAACGCCCTGTTCAGTTCGCTGCAAGCGACCACCGCGCACCAGATCGGCGTTAACGACACCTTGTTGGTGGCGGCGAACACCAGCGGCGGCGTAACCGGCAAGATGATCTCGCCACAGTCGATCGCCGTGGCCTGCGCCGCGACCGGTCTGGTGGGCAAAGAATCGGATCTGTTCCGCTTCACCCTCAAGCACAGCCTATTCTTTGCAACGATTGTCGGTTTGATCACCCTGGCCCAGGCCTACTGGTTCACCGGCATGCTGGTGCACTAAGACGACAAGCGACATGGAAATAACCGACGCCGGTCCGTGATTCCGGCGTCAGCAATTCACAACCCGGTCTGTAAGGCTGCTGAAAGCAACTCTCTCTATATTCAGCAGCCTCAGCGGACGGATAACCGGGCCCACCCGGAGACACGCCTGATGAGCGAGCTTTTTTACAACGCTGTGCCGAATGCGACCCGTGTCGCCCCGCCACTGCCCGAGCCTCGGCAATACCCCAGCGAGAAACCGTCACGGGTTTACCTGTTCGGGACCTGCGTGGTCGATCTGTTCTACCCCGAAGCCGGGATGGATGCGATCCACCTGCTGGAACGCGAAGGCATTCGTGTCGAGTACCCGCAAGGGCAAAGCTGCTGCGGCCAACCGGCCTACACCTCGGGTTACACCGAACAGGCACGGACCGTGGCGCGCTCGCAATTGGCGCTGTTCGCTGGCGACTATCCGGTGGTGGTGCCGTCGGGCTCCTGCGCGGGCATGCTCCGCGAGCATTACGCCGACTTGTTCAAGGACGAGCCGCAGACGTTGAAACAGGTCCAGGCGCTGGCTGCCAGAACCTACGAACTCGCCGAGTTCCTGTTGTTTGTCTGCAAGGTGCAGCTCAGAGACAAAGGCGAACCGGTAAAAGTGGCGCTGCACACCTCGTGCTCGGCACGCCGTGAAATGAACACCCACCTGCATGGCCGCGAATTGTTGTCGCAGTTGAGCAATGTGGAGCGGGTCAATCACGATCACGAAAGTGAGTGCTGTGGCTTTGGCGGGACATTCAGCGTCCGTATGCCAGACATTTCCGGCGCGATGGTGACTGACAAGACCCGGGCGTTGAAGGAGTCCGGCGCGCACAAGGTGTTGAGTGCCGACTGCGGTTGTTTGATGAACATCAACGGCTCGCTGGAAAAGCAGCAGGAAACGTTGCGCGGCCAGCACCTGGCCAGTTTCCTCTGGCAGCGTACCGGAGGTGCCCGATGAGCACTTCCACGATTATTCCTACGGTCGCCGTAGAAGAAGATTTCCGCACCCGCGCCCACCAGGCGTTGGGTGACACGCAATTGCGAAACAACTTTCGCAAGGCGATGGATTCACTGATGAGCAAACGGGCAGCGGCTTTCAGCGATGCCCATGAAAGAGAACATTTACGCGCGCTGGGCAATGCAGTCCGTGCCCGCGCGTTATCCAAGTTGCCCGAGTTGCTCGAGCAACTTGAACAGAACCTGACCCGCAACGGTGTGACAGTGCACTGGGCGGAAACGGTGGACGAAGCCAATGGCATCGTCCTCTCGATCATCCGCGCTCACGAGGGGCGGCAAGTGATCAAGGGCAAATCGATGGTCAGCGAAGAGATGGAGATGAACCATTTCCTCGAGGCTCAAGGCATTGAATGCCTGGAGTCCGACATGGGGGAATACATCGTCCAGCTCGACCACGAGAAGCCTTCACACATAATCATGCCGGCAATCCACAAGAATGCCGGTCAGGTCGCGTCCTTGTTCCACGACAAACTTGGGGTGGAATACACCAAGGACGTTGACCAACTCATTCAGATCGGTCGCAAGGTCTTGCGGCAGAAATTCTTCGAAGCGGACATCGGCGTCTCCGGTGTCAACTTCGCCGTGGCCGAAACCGGCACCCTGCTGCTGGTGGAAAACGAAGGCAACGGCCGCATGACCACCACCGTGCCGCCGGTGCACATCGCCGTCACCGGTATCGAAAAAGTCGTGGAAAACCTGCGCGATGTGGTGCCGCTGCTGTCGCTGCTGACCCGTTCGGCCCTGGGCATCCCGATCACCACTTACGTCAACATGATCTCCGGCCCACGCAAAGCGCATGAGCTCGACGGCCCGCAGGAAGTGCACCTCGTGCTGCTCGACAATGGTCGCAGCCAGGCCTTTGCCGACAGCGAATTACGCCAGACCCTGAACTGCATCCGCTGTGGCGCCTGTATGAATCATTGCCCGGTGTATACCCGAATCGGCGGCCATGCCTATGGGGAGGTTTACCCCGGCCCTATCGGAAAAATCATCACCCCGCACATGGTCGGCCTGGCGAAAGTCCCGGATCACCCGAGCGCTTCTTCGCTGTGCGGTGCCTGCGGAGAAGTCTGCCCGGTAAAAATCCCGATCCCTTCGCTGCTGCGGCGCCTGCGGGAAGAAAACGTCAAGGCCCCGGACAGCCCCAATCAAGTGATGCGCGGTCAGGGCAGCAAGTATTCGCGCAAGGAGCGGTTCATCTGGAACGCCTGGGCGAAGCTCAACAGCTCGCCAACGCTGTATCGCCTGTTCGGTTTTTTCGCCACCCGTTTGCGCGCCCTCACGCCGAGCAATGTCGGCCCGTGGACGCAAAACCACAGCGCACCAAAACCCGCCGCCCGCTCACTGCATGACATGGCCCGCGAGCACTTGGCCAAACAGGGAGACCGCTGATGAGCGCCAAGCAAAATATCCTCGCCAAACTGCGTAAAAGTCTGACGGGCACCACGCCGGTGGCCGACAACTTTGATGTCGATCTGGTGACCCAGCCTTACACCTACGCGCCTGAGCAACGCATTGCGCAACTGCACAAACTGATGGAAGCGGTGCACACGGAAATCCATCTGACGTCCGGCGAAAAGTGGCCGACGCTACTCGCGCAATTGCTGCGGGACCGTCGGTTGCCGAGTCTGCTGATCGCACCGACCACACCCCACGGTCAACGGATCACACAGCACTGGATGAAAAATCCCGGCCTGCCAATGCTCAAGGCCTACGACCGCCCGATTGAGGAATGGAAGGCAGAGCTGTTCAACGACACTCCGGCAAGTCTGACCGGCACCCTCGGCGCCATCGCGGCAACCGGCAGCCTGATTCTCTGGCCGACCCGGGAAGAACCGCGTTTGATGAGCCTCGTGCCACCGGTGCATTTCGCTCTGCTCAAGGCCAGCGAAATCCGCGACAACTTCTATCAGGTGCAGCAGGAGTTCGAATGGGCACAAGGCATGCCGACCAATGCGTTGCTGGTGTCCGGCCCGTCGAAAACGGCCGACATCGAGCAAGTGCTGGCGTACGGCGCCCACGGGCCGAAAGACCTGGTGGTGTTGATCCTGGAGGACCAATGAGTCTACCGGCCGCGTTCCTGCGTGATGTACAGCAACTGATTCCTCAAGAGCGACGTTTCGACGACCCACTGTCGACCCTGGCCTTCGGCACCGATGCCAGTTTCTATCGTTTGATTCCGCAGTTGGTGATCCGCGTCGAGTCCGAAGACGAAGTGGTGGCGCTGCTGCAACTGGCACAACGCGACCGGGTGCCGGTGACCTTCCGCGCCGCCGGTACCAGTTTGTCCGGTCAGGCGATCAGCGATTCGGTGCTGATCGTGCTGGGGGATAACTGGAACAGTCGCGAGATCCGCGGCCAAGGCGCGCAAATCCGCCTGCAACCCGGTGTGATCGGTGCCCAGGCGAACGCTTGGCTGGCGCCGTTCGGACGCAAGATCGGCCCTGACCCGGCCTCGATCAATGCCTGCAAAATCGGTGGCATCGTCGCCAACAATGCCAGCGGCATGTGTTGCGGCACGGCGCAAAACACCTATCACACCCTGGCCGGTATTCGTCTGGTGCTGGCCGATGGCAGTCGTCTCGACACTGAAGATGTCGCCAGCGTCGCGGCGTTTCGCCAAAGCCACGCCGCCCTGCTGGAGCGCTTGGCGACGCTGGGACGCGAGACCCGCGCCAACGCCGAGCTGGCTGCGAGAATCCGCCACAAATACCGTCTGAAAAATACCACCGGCCTCTCGCTCAATGCCCTGGTGGATTTCGACGAGCCTGTGGATATCTTGAGCCACTTGCTGGTGGGCTCCGAGGGTACGCTCGGATTCATCAGTGCGGTGACCTACGACACAGTGATCGACCACCCGAACAAGGCCTCGGCCCTGATTGTGTTCCCCGATGTCGAGACCTGCTGCAACGCCGTCACCGTATTGAAAAGCCAACCGGTATCGGCCGTGGAATTGCTGGACCGCCGCAGCCTGCGTTCAGTGCAGGACAAGCCCGGCATGCCGCCTTTCGTACAGCATCTGTCGAACAATGCCTGCGCCTTGCTGATCGAATCCCGCGCCGCGTCGACCACCTTGCTGCACGAACAACTGGCGCAGATCATGGCGTCGCTGCAGGCGTTCCCGGTGGAAAAGCAGGTCGATTTCACTGAAGACCCACAGGAAAACGCCCGCCTCTGGGCCATCCGCAAAGACACCTTCCCTGCCGTCGGCGCCGTGCGCAAGACCGGCACCACGGTGATCATCGAAGACGTCACCTTCCCGGTCGAGCAATTGGCCATCGGCGTCAACCGCCTGATCGAGCTGTTCGACAAACATCACTACGACGAAGCGATCCTTTTCGGACACGCACTGGAAGGCAATCTGCACTTCGTCTTTACCCAAGGCTTCAACAACGCGCAAGAAGTCGCACGCTATCAGGCGTTCATGGACGACGTGGCGCAACTGGTGGCAGTGGAGTTCGGTGGCTCACTGAAAGCCGAACACGGCACCGGACGCAACATGGCGCCATTCGTCGAGCTGGAATGGGGCAGCGATGCCTACCAGTTGATGTGGCAACTCAAGCGTCTGCTCGACCCCAACGGCATTCTCAACCCGGACGTGGTGCTCAGCGAAGACCCGCAGATCCACCTCAAGCACCTCAAGCCATTGCCGGCCGCCGACGAGATTGTGGACAAGTGCATCGAATGCGGCTTCTGCGAACCGGTCTGTCCGTCGAAAGGCCTGACCTTGAGCCCGCGCCAACGCATTGTGATCTGGCGCGACATTCAGGCGAAAAAACGCGCCGGCATCGATACTGCCGAACTCGAAGCCGCGTACGAATACCAGGGCATCGACACCTGTGCCGCCACCGGCCTGTGCGCGCAACGCTGCCCGGTCGGCATCAATACCGGCGAACTGGTGAAAAAGCTGCGCAGCCGAAAGGCAACGCATACGAAAACCGCCAACTGGCTTGAAGGACATTTCGCCACGGCACTGCAAGGGGCGCGTTTCACCCTGCACGTCGCCAATAGTGCGCGCCTGTTGCTGGGAGCGCCGCGACTGGCAAAGCTTTCCGCAACCGTGAGCAAACTGTCCAAAGGGCAAATCCCGCAGTGGACCAACGCCATGCCCCAGCCTGAACGGCCGATTCGCTTCAGCCCGGCGATCAGCGATGAGCGCCCGCGGGTGGTGTACCTGGCCGCGTGCGTATCTCGGGCCATGGGGCCGGCAGCTGGCGACAAGGAACAAATGTCGCTGCACGACAAGACCCGCGGCCTGCTGGAAAAGGCCGGTTATCAGGTGGTTTTCCCAGACAACCTGGACAGCCTGTGCTGCGGTCAGCCGTTCGCGTCCAAAGGTTACGCCGAGCAAGCCGAACACAAACGCCAGGAACTGATTGGCGCCTTGCTGCACGCCAGCCGCGGCGGGCTCGACCCGATCTACTGCGACACCAGCCCATGCACCTTGCGCCTGGTTCAGGACCTGGGCGAAGCCCGCCTGGACCTGTACGACCCGGTGCGCTTCATCCGCACGCACCTGATGGATCGCCTGGAGTTCACGCCTCAGGAGGCACCGATCGCCGTGCACGTGACCTGCAGCACCCAACACTTGGGGGAAAGCCAGGCGCTGATCGACCTGGCGCGCAAGTGCAGCAAAAACGTGGTCATTCCCGAAGGTATTCACTGCTGCGGCTTCGCTGGCGACAAGGGCTTCACCACGCCGCAGCTGAACGCCCATTCGCTGCGCACGCTCAAGGACGCGGTGCAGCAGTGCAGCGAGGGGATTTCCACCAGTCGTACCTGCGAGATCGGCCTGACGCAACACGGCGGAATCGATTACCACGGGCTGGTCTATCTCGTGGATCGGGTCACCCGGGCGAGGGCCAACTGAAGAAAAATAGAACCCTGATGCGCTGCTGTAGTCCACCGATCAAGTCCTGCACATGTGGGACCTCCCCCAAACTCGGCAGCCCGTTCTGATGGCCAGCGATGCCTGGACCTCAGTTCAAGGAGATACACATGAAACGTTCTGTACTACTGTCAGGTCTGTTCGTTACTGCCTCACTGATAGCGTCTACCTCGTTTGCCGCCGGTGGCACAGAAGATCTCTGCGAAACCAATCTGCAAACCATCAACAATGCCAAGGCCCAGGTCCAGGCGCAGGAAATCCAGGCCCGGGTAGAAGCCAGCGTTCAGCAAGCCAAGGCTTATCAGGCACAAAAAACCAAGGAAGGGACGGAGAAATGCATCGCTGAAACCACCCAGACGATTCAGGAAATCCAGAAAGCCAGTAAAGACGGTAAAAGCTCGTAAGGCTTCAAGGCCAACCTTCGGGTTGGCCTTCCGGGTCGCATTGACGTACACTGTGCATGCCTGTTGCTCACTTGATTCAAAGAGCACCAGGCTCGGGGCCGTTTAGGATTCGACGCCGGTTGCGAAACTTTAGGTGCATGCCGAGTTGGTAACAGAACTCGTAAATCCACTGTTGCAACTTCCTATAGTTGCCAATGACGAAACCTACGGGGAATACGCTCTCGCTGCGTAAGCAGCCTTAGCCCTTCCCTCCTGGTACCTTCGGGTCCAGCAATCATCAGGGGATGTCTGTAAACCCAAAGTGATTGTCATATAGAACAGAATCGCCGTGCAGTACGTTGTGGACGAAGCGGCTAAAACTTACACAACTCGCCCAAAGCACCCTGCCCGTCGGGTCGCTGAGGGTTAACTTAATAGACACGGCTACGCATGTAGTACCGACAGCGGAGTACTGGCGGACGGGGGTTCAAATCCCCCCGGCTCCACCAAATAGTAGTCTAGACCTGTCTCAGACAGTCTACGAAACACCCCAAGAAGCCCGCCCCGTGCGGGCCTTCTTGTTTCTGGCTATCTGCCTCTGTCTACCCCTATCTCAAGGCTCCATGTATCCTCCCTTGTACCACGGAGGAAAATTGAAACTGAGGGGTACAAGGAAATGAAGCGTAGTGAAATCAAGCGTCGCCCCTTGGCCGATACCGTCCTGGCGACACTAGAGCCAGATACCAAAGAGTATCGCGAGCATGACGGCAACAGCCTTTACCTGCGGGTCCGTCCAGACGGAAACAAGTCTTGGCAGCTTCGGTACAAAAAGCCCGATGGGAAATGGTCATGGCTAGGTCTTGGAAGCTACCCGGAAGTGGGTGGATCCCTTGCACGTCAAAAAGCCGCAGAGCTTCGAGCTGACTCCGCTCAAGGAAGCAATCCATTAGCAACCAAGCGAGCCAGAAAAGCGGCAGAACTGGAAGCTGCCAGCAATACCTTCGAACGACTAGCTCGTGAGTGGTACGCCTCCAAACGTAAAAGCTGGACCGATGGCACAGCGGTAAGGACCATCGGCGCGCTGGAGCTACACGTTTTCCCCGTCTTCGGTAACCGTATCTATCAAGAAATTCTTCCCATGGAATGGATGGAGTTTCTGCGCTCGATGGAGCGAAAAGGAATCATCGAACAGACCAGCCGTGTTCGAGGCATGTGTCGAGAGATCTACGATCTTGCACGGGTCACTGGAAGAGCAACGCACAATCCACTGGAAGGTCTGCACAAGTTTTTGCAGACCAAACCTGTAGAAAATTACGCCCATGTATCCCAAGAGGAATTGCCACCGCTTCTTAGGGCAATCCGAGCGTACCCGAGCGCTACCGACATCCGTATTGGTCTTCATCTTCTTTCAATGCTTGCGTGCCGCCCCTCTGAATTGCGCGAAGCAAGATGGTCAGAGTTCGACTTAAAGAAAGCCCTATGGACCATACCCTCAGAGCGCATGAAGCGACGCCGCGAACATCTCGTTCCATTGCCCCACCAAGCGGTAGCACTATTACGTGACCTTCAAAATCTTACCGGCCACTATCAGCTATTGTTTCCAGGCCGCAGTGATACAACAAAGCCACGCTCGAATACTGTGTTCCTGATGGCGCTGCGACGCCTAGGTTACGAGGGGCGACAAACTGGACACGGTTTCCGACACATCGCTAGCACTATCCTGAATGAACATGGCTTCGAGGAAAACCATATCGAAGCGCAGCTATCACACGTCAAGGATGGAGTTGCTGGCGTGTACAACAAGGCAATTTATATAAAGCCGCGCATCGCCATGATGCAGTGGTATGCCGATTATCTGGATGATCTTGAAAAAGGGAGCGTTGTTCAAGGGCATTTCGGCAAGGCTATTTAATCGTGTGTTTCCGTACCCCTTCAAAAATCGGTGTAACAGGTGTAACTCGTGTAACAGGCGCAATCAAACCATTGAAAGCATTGAATATTTTCTTCGTTACACCATATGCGAGCTTGGCGTACACCGCGTGTAACAAGGCCAATCGGTGTAACAGCCAAAACGCCCTTCCCCTGCTGTCGGCCGCTCTACCGCGTATACCTCAAAGCCATATACGGCGCGGGTTCCAAGTCAATGCCTTGGGGCGAGGGGGGCGATGTGACTGAAGTGACTGCCGATTGGTTTCTTGATGTGCTACAGCGTCAATACGGAAGCGTCTGCATTCCCCTTGAAGTGGTTCGGCGCCAGTATCTTGGACACCTGGGCATGCCCCAGTTACTTCGAAAAATAGGCCGGGGACGCATTACGTTGCGAGTCGTCAAAAGCGATTGGGGCGGAAGAACCCAGCGGGTGGTCTACCTTCATGATCTAGCTGAATGGCTTGCAAAAGGCGGTGACTCCAGGCCACCAACGTGAAAGACAGCGACCTCGCAGACAATGCACTACCGTTCGTCGGGATGCTTTGTCGCATTGTTGTCTCATTGTGGTCGTGTTCGGTCCTATTGGGGATAAACCCGAGAGCCTAAAATTTTGCCTGTTTCTTTTGCCTATAAATCCGCATAAATAGTTACCCCTGTCCATACCAATACAGGGAAACAACTATGACAACTCCTTCAACGATCAAAGCCAATGCGATCGAGCTTGGGCGCTTCGATCCTGCTACCACGCTCATCCGTATTAACCATGTAACGTCCATAACGGGCATCGCACGCGCCACTGTTTACAAGCTGATGGGCCAGCCCGAAAGCGGCTTTCCACAAGCCGTAAAACTCACCGACAGCACCGCCCGTGGTGCTCCCGTCGCCTGGGTTTTGTCTGAGGTTTTGGAGTGGACTCGCGCACGCATTGCCGCTCGCGACAAGGTGGCGGCATGACTCCCATCTTCCTACCGCACACCACCCTCGACGCCATTATCATTCTTGAAGACACCCCGCCTACCCTCGCCTTGGGCCGAGATCATCTGCGCGCTTTGCGTGATCGGGCTATGGCCGAGGGTGCCCATGTTCTGCTCTTGGCCTGGCCGTCTCTGGATTGGGTGCTGCTGGCAGTTGAAGTGCCGCCTGACGTGGTGGTCCTGGACGCACAACAACTCATCCCCAATCTGCTGGCAAACCCGGCCGCGTTGGACCACATGCGCTCCGAATCCCGCAATGGCCAGCACCTGAGCTGGTTATCGCTGACTCGCCCTGCCACCGCTCAGCACTAACGAAAACGCCCCTGGCTGCAACCAGAGGCGTTAGAGGTAGATTCGTATGCCTGTTCAATTTATGACGCATTGCGCAATCGCGCAAGGGACGCTTGTTGCTCTTCGCAAATCGAGACGCTATGCTCTGGCCGTCGCTGCAAATTCAGCGACCGACCTTGGCCGGTCGAACAACTCAAGGCGCACAAGCGCCCCCAATACGACTGCAGGCGCTTTTTTTGTGCCAGCTGTTTCGTTTTATGGCGGCTGTGCGTGGGACACCTTCGGGTGTGCCGGGTGCCTTGAGTCCCGGTCGGCCAACCCGCGTACAGTCGTCACCATTCCTTGCTTGGCCGCAAGCGGTGACGGCTCCTCAACTCAAGGAGCAACACCCAATGCACGCCCTCAATCCGTCCAAAATTCGCGCCGCTGCACACCGTGCAATGGCTCTCGCCGCTTTACACGCCAACTCCAGTCTCGCTACACGTCTCACCCGTTACAACGCTCACATGGTCAAAGCGCGCGCGCTCGAAAGCGCAGGCGGTGCTCAATGATCAGCGCTCTGAATTTCGCACTGCCCGAGGATTTGCTGTGTGTCAGTACAGATACCGAGGCAGGTATTCCGATTGATGCCATTACCTGTGCAGTAGATCGAGCCAGCTCTGTGCTCCTGCTTCTTGAAGATCAGTTCGAGTGCGATGGGCCACATCTGGCTAACCATGTCATTGCCGCCGCACTGTGGGACGTTCGAGGGACCTTGGGACTGATCCGAACCCTCGCCTTGCACGCTGACAACTCCACCCGGCGAGCCATGATTGGAGGCGCCCAATGAGCCCTTCCATTTTGATCAATACCGTTGGCGGTGCCACCTTTGCCAAATGCAACGCTCAGAACCAGCCACTATTCCGTATCAATGCCGGCATTTCCTGCGAAGAGGCACTCGAACAAGCGTCTCTACTCATGGACTGCGTGAACAAGCTCACCTGTCTGAGCGGCATGGAGAATGACAACGGCGCAATGGTGTGGGCTTCGCACTATTTGAGCGAAATGGCGAAGGCGATCATCGATGACGTTACCAGTGGGTTGCAGTTGGCCCTAGGCGGTGGCGTATGAATGCACCTACATCCCATGCCCGTCGGCCTACCTTCGCCCAAGTCAAAGCCGTTGCGTTACAGAACATTGATCGTGTACTTACTCACTGGCTGCCCAACGGCAAACGCGTGGACGGTGGCAAGGAATACACCGCTCCGAACCCGACCCGCAGCGATAAGCGCGCCGGCTCGCTCAAGGTCAACTTGAGCAAAGGCACTTGGGCGGATTTTGCCACTGACGACAAAGGCGGCGACCTGATCGATCTGGTGCGCTATCTGGATGGCGGCAGCGACGTTGAGGCCTGCAACAAACTGGCGGACCTGCTGAGCGTTTCCGCCGGGGCCGTGCAAGCGAAGCCGGAACCCAACAAAAGCAAAACACCGGAATGGCTGGCCATTCAGCCGATCCCGGCTGAGGCCATGAGCAAGTGCCCGACCAAACACCGGCAACACGGTACGCCGTCCAAAGTCTGGATCTATCGCGATGCTCAAGGCCAACCAGTCATGGCGCTCTATCGCTTCGACTTGGACCCGGATGAAGACGGTAAACCGCGCAAGGTGTTTGCTCCCTTGACCTGGTGCCAGCGGGCCGACAGTCAAACGCAGCAATGGCGTTGGCAGGGTCTGCCAGAGCCGCGTCCTCTGCTACATCTGGACGAACTGGCGCAACGCATCGAGGCTCCGGTCATGCTGTGCGAAGGCGAAAAGGCCGCTGACGCCGCGGCAGAGCTACTGCTCAAGTACGTGGTCACGTGCTGGCCGAACGGTTCGAACTCCTGGCACAAAGCTGACCTGACACCGCTCAAAGGTCGGTCCGTGGTGTTGTGGCCAGACAACGACACCAGTGGCAAAAGCTGCATGGATGCCATTGCCGAACAACTACAACAGATCGGCGCCGCATCGGTGCGCGTGATCGCCCTGGACGTCTTCAAACGCAAGCCCACCTTCAAGAACGGGCAACCGACCTTTACCAAGGGTGGTCAATGGGATGACGGCGACGACGCGGCCGATGCCCAGGCCAAAGGTTGGACGGCGGCGCATTTCGGCGAGCTGGAACGCAGCGGTGAATTGTTTGGTGTTGAGCCGGAGAAAGCACCGGCCGAACCACCCGAAACCAAAGCCAAACCGACGATCAAGCGTGCCGCGAAACCCAAAAACGATCTGCTGCCCGGCGGCTTCCGCCTCACACCTGAAGGCGTGTTTTATTCCGGTGACGATGGCGAGGCACGCCCGGTGTGTTCCCCACTGGAGATCCTGGCTCGCACCCGTGATGCACAGGGGCATAACTGGGGTTTGCTGGTCGAGTTCGACGATCCCGACGGTGCAAAAAAGCGCTGGAACATCCCGGCGCGAACCATGACCGGTGACTTCGGCAAGGACGTGCTCGGCCCATTGGTGGACATGGGATTGCGACTGGCCGGCAGTCGTTCCGGTCGCAACGCGCGCAATGACCTGCAGAGTTATCTCGGTGGCTTTGACAGCGCCCAGCGCGCGCGACTGGTTACCCGTTTGGGCTGGCACGACAGCGCCTTCCTGCTGCCCGAACAACAGGTCGGCTCGCACACTGAACACCTGCACTTCTATGAGGCCGGTGCGCAGCTACCACCGATCAGCGAAGCCGGTACCCTGGAGCAGTGGCAAGAACAAATCGGCGCCTTGTGCATCGGAAATCACCGTTTGGCGTTTGTGGCCAGCGTGGCGTTTGCCGGTCCGTTGTTGCACCTGCTTGGCCATGAATCGGGCGGCTTTCACCTCTACGGTGACAGCTCAGGCGGCAAGACCACCCACTTGCAAGTGGCCGCCTCAATTTACGGCGGGCCGCGCCTGGTGCGCTCCTGGCGCTCGACGGATAACGCCCTGGAGTCCATCGCCGCCGCGCACTCGGACGGGCTCCTGGTGCTGGATGAAATCGGCATGTGCGACCCGCGCATCATTGGCGAAACGGTGTACATGCTCGGCAACGGCACCGGTAAGGCTCGCGCCAATGATCGAGGACAAGCAGGCCGACAGGTGCAGGAGTGGCGCCTGCTGTTTCTCTCGACCGGTGAGAAGACCTTAGCGCAGCACATGGCCGAGGCGAACAAGGAGCTGAAAGCCGGCATGGAAGTGCGCATGCTCGCGGTGCCTGCGGATGCCAGCAAGGGCCTGGGCATGTTCGACGTACTGAACGGCTTTGATGATGCCGCCGCCCTCTCCGATGCTCTCAAGGCACGGGTGGCCAAGTACTACGGCACACCGCTCACCGCCTTCCTGTCGGCGCTCTGTGAGCCCGGCAAGCGGCATGGCTGGTCGGTGATCCTGCGCCACACCTTGGAGGGCTTTATCGCGAAAGCGCTACCGGCCTCGGCCAGCGGTCAGGCGCAACGCGCGGCCGCTCGCTTTGGCTTGGCTGCCGCAGCCGGAGAGCTGGCCACCGCCATGGGCATAACGGGCTGGCCCGATGGCACGGCCACCACTGCCGCCCGGGTGTGCCTCAGTGCCTGGATGAATGAGCGCGGCGGTGCCGGAAATCTTGAAGGTGACGCGATCCTGGCACGGCTACGCCAAGTCATCGAGCGCTTCGGTGAAAGCCGCTTCACTCGCTGGGAGTCGGCGGCCGCGAAGATCGATGAACACGGTCCGCGCACCATCGACCGCCTGGGCTTTCGCAAAACGCTGGAGCACGGCTTGGGCGACGCGTTGCACACCACCAACACCTACTACGTATTGCCCGAGGCATGGCGCTCTGAAGTGTTCAAGGGCATGAACCTTAATGCCGTAAACAAGGAACTGATTCGCCGTGGCGTCCTGGAGCCGGGTCCCAACGGCAAAGCCTCCTGCTCCGTCCGCTTACCAGGGATGGGCACCCAGCGTTGTTATGTGGTGAAGACGATTCCGGGAACAGATGAGGGCGAGGCTCAGGCGGCCTAACGCCAACCAAGTGTTCGAGGTAGCGCCGGCTCATCTCCGGCCTCGCCAGCCGATCAACCATCCCACTATCGAATCACACAGAGACAAGACAAATGAACGAAATCCAAGCAATGAAAGATCGCCGCGACCAGCTGACCAGTGAAATGGAAAGTCTCCAAGCCGCACTACTTCCCTATGAAGCGGCACTGGAGAGCCCCGAAACGATCGAGCAGGGCCGGGAACGCGAATTGCGCGACCAGTACAATGAGCGAAAAAGAAAGATTGATTCACTTGAAATGGAACTCTACCGACTGAACCCGAAGATTCACCGCCGTGAAAACCTTGCCAATCGCGACACTCTCATGGCGGACTACATCTCCGACATGGCGAACTGGGCGGCGGATGAGATCGAACTCAATACAAAACGACAAAGCCTCAGCACTCGCCTGGAGGAAGTTCGTCAGCAAGCGCAGGAGGAAATAGCCAGCGCGCGACAAGCGGAGACCCTCGCGGCCACCGCATACGCACAGGCTGTGGCATGGGGCGACGTAGAAGGCGAAAAAGCGGCTAGCAGCGACGCGCAGAAAGCGGCGAAAAACCTTACGACGGCCACCGAACAGCACCGCCGTCAGCAATTGATCATTACCGCCCTGGAGCAGGAGCTGGTCACCGTTGACCGACACATCACCGAGGCTCAGGAAGAGCACCAGAGGATAGAGAAAAACGCCTTACACCTCGCACATGACGTTTTGGAACAACAGTGGAATGAAGCGGCCCAGGCGCTACTCGACGTAGGCGGCAAGCTCTACGCGGCTTCCCGCATGATCAACCGGGATCCGATATCGCTGTTTAAGCTCGACATACCTCAACAAGGTGAAAACTTTGGGAGTTGGAAATGGGGTGACCTGGCAGACCGTGGGAGCCAGCATCGCCTGCAGGACCTGCTCACGATGTAACTGTCGATTTACCCTGAAACAGCCTGCTTTCGCGGGCTGTTTAAATCACTCCAAGGATCGAAGCCATGACCGCAGCGACACAAAACAGCTCATCCATATCCGAAACGCTTAAAGCGAGAAAAGCTTACCTGACCGCCCTACTCAAGATCGTGGATACCAACGTCGGAAAAAGCACAGCGATGCAGAGGCTCACCATCACTGCGATCAAGGCAGAAATGGGGCTAATCGAGCATAAGTTGAAAAAACGGTGATGAGGATAAGCGGAAGCTCGCGAAAGCTTCCGTTGCATTCAAATTCGGCAGGCAGCTTCCGGCCAATACCTGCCGGTCAGTACCGGCACGTATTGGTGTATCAGCAGTCGATCAATCGCGTCTACCTACCCCTCCACACACCTCTAAATGGCTCTACCAACCTGATCCAGGGCTGCAAATCTCAACTATCTCGCCCTTCCAGCACTGTTTGATTTGCGCGATTACGCGAGACCTTGCCAACAACCGCCTTTGCTGCACCTCGCGCAAAATTCAATTCCAGTAGCCTGCGAAGAATTTCACCGTCTTCCATTGCGGGGGTGTAGTCACTCCAGCCGTTTGCAGCGGCCACAGCTTTGTCCAAGGTTTCGTGCGCCAAGGCCAACCACGCTGGGCGCTCGTTGTAGAGGTTGGTTAGGGTGCGCTTTTTCAGATCGGTTTCATGGCCAGGCTTGGCAACTGGGCGCTTGGGGAACCCGGCTGCTTGCTCTTCGGGAGTGATGATCCAATCGGTCCACTCGGGCGGGCTGAGGTAATGATCGCGCAGCTTGAATAGGTCTTGCGCTGCCATTGCGATCGCCTTCGCGTTTTGGTCGGCTGCGTATTCCGCTGCAGGAATGTTGGGCGTCAAGCCCTCGGGAAATGGAAAGGTCTCAAAGCAGGTTGTAGGGGTGTAGCGGGGTCGGTCCTCCAGCGAGGAACCTGAACGCAGTGCCCAAACCTCATGAATGCGGGATTGAAGGATTCCAATGGTGGTGTCGTCATCACGAGCGACAACGACAAGCGCGTCACCCGGGGTGACGGCAGGGTGCGTCCACGCGCAAAGGAAGTGCTTGGCGTGGCGCGGAATCGAGATGTAGCGCGGAAGTCCTTTCAGCGCCGCGAACATTTCTGGTCGAGGCCAACCGAACTGCCACCACGGATACTTCTGAAAGTCGTTGAAGCGGTTCGTGTGCAGCCGATGCAAGCGCACATTCGAGATGGCCGCAAACGGTTTGTCGAAACTGGCTGCCTCCTTCTCCTTGTCGCGGCCCATAAAATTGATTGTGAACCTGTCAAGCGGGCGCGACGTGATGTCATCCGCACCCAGATAGGGACGAACAACAGCGGCCATGGGCTCGCCCTTTATCGTGGCTGGCTCTTGCAGTATTTTTCTGGCTTCGTCTCCTTTCAAGTTGAAGCTGGCTTCAGGCAGCCCAAGCTTCTCCCGCAGCGTTTTTTTTACTGAAGCCGATGGCGTCACACCCTGAAATGATCTGTTTATGTTTTCGCGCAACTTAGTTGCTTTCGTAACATCACTGCCTGCGGTGAGGTCTGCATGAATGACCGCGACTTCAGCACCATCCAGCTGCGGCTTCATGAGACTTTGTCCGAAGCCCGTCATGGAAACCCCCACAGCAGCGCCGTTGTCCCACCATTTTTCGTCGCTCCATGCGAGAAAAATGCGCGACTTTTCCAAGATGCGAGTGAGCACCTTACGGTTCGCGCCATCACGTATGGAGTTGGTCGAAACCAAGCCGGCTGATTGCAGAGTACCCTGTTCCATCTGCAACCGCGCTTTCTCGAACCAAAAGCAAACGAGGTCTACACCATCCAAGTTGTTGTCTCGATATGCCAAGCGCACCTTGTCTACATAAGCTTTTCCCAGCTCACCGCGCATCCTCTTGTTGCCGATGAACGGTGGGTTGCCAACTATCACATCAGCCTTCGGCCATTGGGCTTGGCTGCCATCGGTGTTGATCAAGGCATCGCGGTTCTCGATGCCGTCCAGCGGCTTAAGAATCGGGTTCAGGCTGTGCGGCCATCCGTTCTGCCGACACCATTGAATGTCGCCAATCCACACCGTGACCCGTGCCAGTTCCGCCGCGAATTCGTTTATTTCCAGACCCAAAATGTTGTGCGGGCCGGTTTGCAAACTCACCTCGGCTTGCAGCCCCAGTTCCTGCGCCTCGATTTGCGCGCGTTTTTCCACGTCGCGCAGCGCCTTGAGCGCCAGATATAGAAAGTTGCCGCTGCCGCATGCAGGGTCAAGCACGCGAAAGTCGGCGAGGCGCAGCAGAAAGCCTTGATAAAGTGCTTGGCCCTGTTGCAATGCGTCGTTGGCGCGGAACTTGTTGCCCCGCGTTTTCACCATGCCAAACTTCGGCGCCACCTTGGCGATCTTTTCGCGCGCGGCCTGCCACTCAAGCAGCAACGGACCGCTCACCAGCGGCTCAACCAGCTTCGCTATCGTGCCAGTGTCGGTGTAGTGCGCGCCAAGGGCGGCGCGTTTGCTACCTAAGCCCCGCTCGAACAGCGTGCCGAAGATGGTGGGGTCAATTGCGCGCCAGTCCATGTCGGCGGAGGCGGCGCGTAGCGTTTCGAGGTCGCTGACGGTCAGCGTAGGAACGGCAATCTGCTTGAATAGGCCGCCGTTGAACCATTGGATGTCGTCGTTGCCGTACTCACCTCTTTGCTCCTGCATGGCCTTGAATAGCTTCCCGATGCGGTTGGCGGCTTTCGCCACGTCGCTCTTGGCGGCGGCGAGCAGGTTGGTAAAAATCTTATCAGGCAACAGTCCTTCGTCTTCGGCGAACATGCAGAACAAGCACTGGACCAAAAAGTGCGCCACTTGATTGCTGTCTTGCCCGCGTTGACGCATGGTTTCGGCCAGCTCGGCATAGCGCTGAGCGGCTTCTTCGGTGACGGCGGCGGTGGACTTTTCGGGCCGCAGCTTCAGCGGGTCGGTGAACACCCATTTGAGAATTTGCCGCTTGCCGTCATCCACCAGATCTTCTATGCGGATTTCGCGCGGCTCGTCCGGGTAGCCGGTGAAGGCTGTGTGGATGATGATGCGCTCACGGTCACACACCACCAAGAGTGGCGGGCTTTCGAGTTGCAGGGAGTAGTCCGTGAGTTGCTTGAGCGCCTTGTCGAGGTCGCGGCCTGGTTTCTTGTTCTCCCACGCGAAGTGGCCGCGCTTCCACACATCAGCCCAGCCATCCCCACCTCCGGACTTCTTGGCGCCGCGCTCGAAGCAGTAGTTGTCGAGGTCGCGCGGCTTATCTACGCCGAGCAGTTCGCACAAATCATCAAAATGGGGCTGTGCGCCGCCTCGCTCTGTGAGGCTGTTGTTCTTCCAAGTGGCTATGAACTTCTCTGGTGTCATTGATCGTGCCCCTCTGTGCTTTGCTGGCGATGATAGCAAAGTGGCTATATGGGTAAGGGGCTCTTTCTGGGCACTGGTGCGTCGAGCCGGTTCAGTCAGTAGGCTGTCTAGGATTAGTTGGCCGCTACTAAATGCCCCTAATTTTCTAGACTCCTTCGAAGGTCTCCTTTTGACCGAATTCTGTATGTCGCGAAGGGTAGCAATCGACCCAAAGCGGGTGTCGACGAACGGCAATTGCTCGTCTGTTGCTCGTTGCAATTTGCATTGCCTAATTTAAGGCGAAAGCAGTTGCTTTCGCCTATGTCATATTCAAATTCCGTATTTCTGCTCTCTTTTTTCAAATGCTATATGACCGCCCTCAAGAATAGAGCATATTTTTGATCGAACGCCTAAACCGGTCCTTACGTCTCCATCCTCCAAAGCGCCGGCTGAATAGGAAATTAAGTCTCCATCGTTATCAGCTACAATTACTTGTTCTGCATCCGAGTTTACTACTAAGTTAGCATTGTGAGTAACTATAATTACTTGGCGATATTTTTTGATCGTATTAAATAATGGAACTAATTGATTAACAATAAACTCGTTATCGAGATCGTCCTCTGGCTGGTCAAATATGAAGGGGCTGCCAAATGGGTCGGTGGCGAGTTTAAGACATACATAGAAGGTTCCCCTCTGACCAACAGAAAGCTTGCTGACGGGCTTGCCCTTATATGTAAAGTCAGCATTGACATATAGATATTCTTTAATGCTATTAGGCGAGAACAGGTAGTTTATTAATTCATATCTTCCGCCCTGATTGAAAAATTCGTCTTTCCAGAAAAACTCTTCAGCTGAAGTAAGCGTGCCCTCTATATTTATAATTTTCTGACCAGAGAGGAGTCGAAAAAAATCTTCTTTGTTGTTTACACAGAATGTAGAAATTAATTTTTCCAGAGATGTCTGGTCTCCAGAGCTTCTAAACTTTCCTCTGTTTATGCAGCGTTCGAGCCCTGAATAAAATGAGGCGGTATCAAAAATTGTTCTGCCAATTATGTTTATATCTTTAAGGATGTGTTGGACAAGATTGTTTTGCTCTTCATTCCACACAGGGTTATGTTGCTGCAATTGGCCAAAAGCACTATCGATTTCTAGGCGAGTACTTTCCACGTATGAATTGTATTTTCCGGCAAGCTCTCCCCTTCTTGCTACATAGTTGCGATATTCAGTCGTTTTAGATTCAATTTCAGTTATTTTGTTTTTTGCCTGATCAATCGCAAATTGGTAATCCGCAATTTTATTCAGGAGTGATGATATATCTTGATTTATACCTTGGCTTGCAAACTCAGCACGTATACTTCTATTATCTCTTTCAAGTTCCAGTATGTGCGCATCAGCTTCTCCGTTATTGAGATTTATGCCCTGAATTATCTCATCAACTACAATGTGTGGAACCTTTTTCAATGAGTCACGAAACCCATTATATTCGGATACTCGTGAGTTAAGTTGTGCGATCGAACGCGTGATTTCCGATAGTATTTCTAACGACCGGCCAGTGAAAGCTCTTTTCTCG
Source organism: Pseudomonas sp. Pseusp16 (assembly GCF_047324915.1). Classification (NCBI taxonomy): domain Bacteria; kingdom Pseudomonadati; phylum Pseudomonadota; class Gammaproteobacteria; order Pseudomonadales; family Pseudomonadaceae; genus Pseudomonas; species Pseudomonas sp. Pseusp16. The sequence continues at coordinate 4,340,194 of NZ_CP168522.1, forward strand.
TTGATGGTGCTAGAGTTGGCCTGATACCGTTCAATCAATGCGTGATTCTGTGGATTTGTTAAAGTACTTATAAGCTGCGTATTTTTTTCTATAATGTCATTTTGATATCGAGGAGTATTGATCTGCGCACCGCTTGGATCTTTGGCCTTCCAATACTCCACAAAAGTCCGATAGCCGCCTAGGTTCTGTGTAAGTTCCTGCGAGGCAATTGGATCGTAGGGTACGAACCTTATGCCAAGCATTCTCTTAATTTCGTCACTTAACGCAGCCGGGTCTTTACTGAAACTATGTATATTGCCTTGCGACACATGGAGATATGAATAGGAGTCTTCCGACAAATCATCGAATTCAATTTCACTCCCCCCAAGTCCTCCCTGATTTAGAGTTATAGATAGTTTCTCCACTTTGACGTTTCTGACTTTATCCGTTCCTTGGCAATTGTCCAGCCTAGAAAATATTGCGTCAAGGAGTAGGCTTTTACCCGTTCCGCGCCCGCCAATAATGGCCACCATATTTTGGTTTAACGGGATAGTCTGTTCAGAGAAACTGATCTCGCCGTCTTCAAATATCTTACCCTCAATGGAAATTTTGCTGAAATAAGGCTTTATAAAAGTTCTGTCTATAAAGTCATCGGTTTGTTGAACTCTATCAGCCGGCTCAAATATCGTTTGGCGCAGACCTTGAAAGTTTGGCTTCGCTTTCACCCAGGTGTACTTTTCTCCTACCTGGTCTATTGCATGTGCATCGGAGCATGTAAATACTGGTTTGGCGGGAGCATTTTCGAAGCGTGTAGTTGATAAAAAGAAATCACGATCTTTCGGTCGCCCAAAAATTATTTTACTAAATTTATCTATCTCAAGGGCAACTGCGACAGATCTACCTTCTTTTCGATTAGGTTGGAATCCGCCATAACCGTTTGGACACATGGCGATAATGAAATCTTTCCCAACTGTTAGGTTGCTTTCAAAGTGTTGAATGACAGTTTGCGGGTCAACCACAATCTGCCCAGCATCCAAACGGCTAGAGATGAATGATTCTTCTGAGCACCAAATTGCTTTGCCGTCAACTGTTGTATTGGTTACGGATAACTTTGAAAGTAGGTCATTGATGGTTTTTGTTTTGATGTGCTCGGCGAAAATCAGGTGTATGTTTATCCATTCACCATCCTTGTTTGGTTGGTTGATTCTTAATTCAATATTTCCCAGGACTGCTGTTTGTGCGCCAGCTCGCAGAAGTGCATCTCTTATTAGCTCCAGTTCGTTTTCTTTAAAATAAAAGTAGTTAGTTATCCCTATGAGAGATAGGTCCTCTTCTTTTATTTTTGTAGCAAAATCATCAATGCTTATATTTTTATAGTTGTTGTTCAGGTTGGTTAGTGGTGAGTGTAAATGAAGATCCCATTTGTTCCATAATGAACCTATCATTGTTCTATCCCTGTATTGATGATTTTGTTTGGATATTTCAAGTGCGTCCAACCAACAGTGGCTACGTCCACGCTGTGGATGCGTCACGACACTACTGCTTCTGGGGCCCTAATACATTGATCCATGCACTAGGGATCTCGCGTCCCCAAGCAGCATAGATTGGAGCAAAAGCAATTTGTGCCTGATCGCGGAATGTTTCCGTATCTGCTAGGGTTGCAATATCATTTTTTCGAATAATTTGAGCGTGTAGTTGTACCGGTTCACCGGTTTTGCTCACAAGAGTGGCCGTAAGTAATTCATTTTTTTCGGGTGCATCCACTGCTCGACGATAAGGTTTGCTTGGATCAAAACGGGCAGACCAGACCTCACCGATGATGATTACAGCATCCGCTCCATACTTGATAACCTCATTTGCAAGCATTCTCATGACAAGGTACTTTTCTCCGTGTTCTTGAACGGCCAATGTCGATATTTTTACGATATCAACGCCCTTAAGGAGGAATGCAATGGTGATGTGATTGCCATCTACTGTGAACATTTTGCGGGCAGTAACGAATAGGTCATTTAGCTTGGATTCTGGGCCAGGGGCTGTTGACGGGAACATGTCCTTCGGATCTAACCCATACCGTTTGGCGGCTTGATCCGATTCGGCTAAGTCGATTTCGATTTCTTTTTGTTTCAGCTCCATTGCCTGGCCCGTCGCAAGCCATACATCGAAGCTGCGCGTGTCGCCGTGACCAATCATGCAAGGTAGTCTACCCCCGCGCGATTCTCTTCCTGAAGTGTGATCAACGTCGCCGACCATTGTGGAAGGTGGTTCCAAGCCTAACTCACGGTGAGCGTCAGCCACTAATTCGGCTATTTTTCCGTACGCTATCCCTACGGCGTCTAAAAGCTCGTAGTCTGGCAAGCTATTTTCAACCCAGCGTCGTTGGATCCGCAGGATGCCATCCTTGAAAACATGTTTTCTTAAATCTTCAGTTTGAATGCTATTGATCAGCTCTGCTGGGCTTTGGAAGAGCTCGGCGGGTACGTCTATGCGTGGACCTTCCTCATAATATGACGCGACGATTTCGGCTCGAACAAAGCTATGTGCCTCCAGATCTCCCTGTTTCTCGATCTTGTTACGGGCATCCACCATCCAGCGCATTAACGGATCTGCGCGTAGCTTCAATTGCCAAGTCTCATACCAAGGGTCGAAGTTACTAAAAATCCGTTTATTGCTCTGCAAAATGAAACTGACAGTGCGCAACGTCTGAATTGCAGTCTGGATCGAAACCCTAAACGTGTCAGGGTCGAAATATCCACGCTCAGCCTCATGCCAATGACGGTGTACATCACCGAGTCGGCGATCCACTGCACTTAGTGGGCAGCGATATTCATGCTCTTCTTCCGTCATCTCAGAACCCCTGATCAAAACCAGCCTAAAAAGTCATCGAACCCGACCGAGTAAGCTCGGCCCACTAACTTAAGCTTACAGCGTCGATTGTCGACGAGTGATGCGCTGCTGTCGAATACCCATCTCAAATCTAAAGTAGCTTATTCGGGTGTTTAAATTGCCTATCGCAAGGAGGGCCTAAGGCGATTCTAAGCTCATCTCGTGAAAGCCCAACGTGAGCGGGCAGGTTCATTGAATATATCAGCCAGTCTGCTGTGGCATATTTCATCGTTTTCTGCCGGTACTCACCGTCTGCACATGGCCGAATGCGGCCTATGGTTTACCCAGACTTGTAAGCGCTGCCGCAACACCTATTAGGCTTGTAACACCCAACGCACGAGAAAGAAGAACGGTGTGTAACACCAATAAAATCCAACAAATTCAATTAGTTAAAATAATTCGTAACACCTGCAACACCTGTAACACCTCTTTTCGCCCCCCCACGCCCCATCGACGATAGCGCCGCCAGCGAAAGCAGTAGTGGCTTGGTATCGCCTAATGCAGAATTCGAACGCTTGGTCGCTGAATGCTAGGACGCTTGAGAGCTGCCCTCTGCCAACAACGAACAGGAGACCGGAGCACTGACATCGCCTGGGACCCTGGAGATATTCGGTAAGTACGGGGTCGAAAACCCGCGCGTTCGTGTTAGCGGCTGGAATTTTGAGGTTGGTTGACAGGTTGACGAAGTTGACGAACCCCATGCGTGCGTTATCAGCAACACAGGGGGGCATCTTTACCAACACGGTAACGATGCCCCTTTTTCGTCAGGATCCTTTCAATTTCAACGTTGAAATTTCAGTAAGGTGGGATGCCTGTCGCTAACAAGATCCCGCGGGTTTCCGACCCCGTGTCATCTGATTATCGCCAGGGTCCCCAGCGGTTTTCCCAATTCAGGTCGCTCAAAACCTTGCACATCGCAGTGCTGCGGAACAGGCAGGTTTCAAGGGATCTGCTAAAACATTTTGGCACCCTCTCCTGATGGTGGAGGTGAACACACAATGTAAATCGACGCGCTCAACCCGATGGAGTGAGACATGAATCTGGATTTGATATGGGCGGCAATGCTCGGCAGTGCTGGCGGTATCACAGGCATGGGTATCGTTCTCTGGCTACTGAGAACCTGGTTCGCGGAGAGGATCAAGCAATCGATCGGTCATGAGTACGCGGTGAAGCTCGAAGAGTGGAAAAAATCTGAACAGATCCGAGTGAAGTCCGAAGCAATCGCTTCACTTCTGGCTGAATGGATGAGCTTTCCTGACGACCAGAGAACTCTCAACAAGCTTACATTTGAAGCCTATCTATGGCTTCCGACGGACATCCTGCGATTGCTCACCAAAACTTTGGCCCATGCACCTACCGCCCCAAACGCTAGGGAGATCCTTTGGCATGTCCGAAAACACTTGCTGGAGGACGAAACACTACAATCGTGGGAGATAGTGATATTCAAACAAGAGAGTGAGCGCCGGGCTTTCCGAGCGAAAATGAATGAGATGTCGTCCTTCAAGCCATTCACTGCAGCCAATGCTCTTGGTACGAAAGGACATAGAGGTAAAAATAGCCCAGACAGGTGATCAAAGCGCCTACACCTTGTATCCCATCCTGTATCCCTAAAATTTGTCACTGTGTTTAGAACCAATGTTTACTGAGCCTAAAGCCATGAGTTCAAACGACCCCGGCTCCACCAATTGAGACACCAACGAAGCCCGCCCTGTGCGGGCTTTGTTGTTTCTGGCTGTATCGCAAACCCTGCAACCGTATGAAGCAGGCCTCACGCTAACGATCAGTACTTGATGTCCCGGGCTGTGCGACGGGTATCCTGCTTGGTACTGCGCTTGTCCTGGCGACATTCTACGTTGCTCTTGTCATTGCCCCTTCTACAGTCATCCTTGGTTTGCCGGGCAGCGGAGCGCCCTTCCTGCCTGGTATCGCGGGCCTCACGCCGTTGTTGACCCTGCTCGGTCGCGGACGCAGGTAGCGTCACCCACTGCACGCCAGCGGCGATGAGCAGCATTGCCAAGGCTTTCAAGTAGCGCTTGCGAATCATGATTTGTCTCCAATTCCATACCGCTCAATCGCTTCGTTCACTCACCGAAGAGCCCAGCGAAAACGTGCATTACATCGTACGCTCACAACTCACCAAACCACGTTGTGGTACGTAAAATCCGACGATAGGGTCGCATCAGCAGTCGCGCAATGGTTGTTATGTGCATGATTGCAATATGGGCAACGCTAACGACCAGGCTTTGCATCTAGCCTGTCCGCGAAGAAGCCTGCGAAACCCTCCAGAATATGCTGCATCCAAAGTCGCCAATCTCACGGCCATCGCCCCGGGAAGCCCATGCACCAAGCCCTCCTGATCATCGACGTTCAACCCGGCTTCGCCCCGCCGCAGTGGCTGGTCGACGGTATCCAGGCACTCATCGGAACCTTGCCCAGTGCCGCCACGGTCGAGCGTCATGATGAGTCCATCACCCCCTTTGAAAAACAGCTCGGCTGGCACCCCGCGCCGGACGATGACAGCCTGATCCCCGCCGACCGCATTTTCATCAAGCACGGCTACGCGCCCACAGCGCAAACCATCGACTACCTGAAAAGCCTGAACGTCGAGCGCGTACTGGTCTGCGGCCTGCAGACCGAAACCTGCTGCCTGGCGGCGGGGTTTGCGTTGTTTGATGCGGGCTTACAGCCGACGTTGATTACGGATTTGACGATGGGGTCGTCGCTGGACCGGAGCGGCGGGTTAGGGGTCAGGCTTTGGGAACATCATTTCAAGCACACGGTGAGATCGAGTGACCTGTGATCGGTGCAACAACTTCACCGCGTCCTAGGACATTTCCCGCAAAACGCATCGCCTTTCATGAACTGGCGGGCGCTTCTTCTCGACGATAACCTTTACCGATCGCTGCAAATCAGCGATCAGTTTTGACAGACTGAAAACCGGGGCAGCTCCTATGAATTGACCAGGATCTCCATAATGAAAAAACACAGCCCCATCCCACAAGACTCTACATCTGATCCAACTACCAAAACACCCGACTTATCCAACCTCTCCAACACCACCGAACCCGCCATCAGCGCCCGCCTCCGCAACCCCAATCACCTCGACCCCATCAGCCACGTCTTCACCCTCCGCCCCAACATCGACACGCCGTCCCTGCTCACCCACGCCAGCGAAACCCTCGCCTCGCTCAACGTCATGAGCACCGACCTTGCCTGTGATCTTGAAAGTTCGCGTCGCAACATCGCCCTGGCAATCCAGCAGTTGGCCGTGCTGGCGCAATTGCTGGTGAATCGGGCGCTGGACAACGTCGCGCCACTTGATGAAGTGGAGGTTTGAGATGAATCGATACATGCCGATGAGCGGCATCGACTGCACCATCGCGTCGCTGCTGATCGACACCGAAGCGCCGCTGGATGTGCTGCATGAAACAGCCGCCTATCGCATTCGAACCGCGACGCAATTGCTGGAGAGTCTCGCGACTGACGAGGGTGTTTACAGCGAACTGGCGCGGGTGCTGGTCACGTCCCTGCGCGATGGATGCGATTTGCTGGATGTGGTTGGGCGGCGATTGCAGATGCAGGTTTGATCCTTGAAAAATGGACGGTCTCATAGAGGTCGTCCAACTCCAGAGCCGCGATTTCAAGCACGCAGCCGCTTAACCCCAACCCCCACCAATATCCCCAACACAATCGAAACCAACGGCACCGTCCCCACCCAGGTCAGCGTCGGAAACACCAATAGAATCTGCGAGTCATTGCCACCCAGCATCATCGATGCGCCGGTCCCCATCAACACGCCCGCGAGCAGGTGCCTGCCCGCGGTCATCCCTGCGAACCGCTGATAGTTGAACGTGCGGCGATGCAACGTGTAACAGAGCATGCCAAGCATCAGCATGGCGAACACCGCCACACGCTGGGTAGTCAATGAGGTGTCGCCCGGGCCCCGGAACATTTGCGAGAGATCGTAGAAGAACACACTGGGCGTCCACAGCGGTTCGAAGGTGTAGAGGGCACTGGTCAGTGCACCCAGCAGCAGGCTCGACAGCACCAGGTGTTTGTCGCCGTGAATCCGGATCAGGAACAGCAGAATCAGCAGCACGATGCCGATGGCCAGCCAGTAATGACGGCCAGTGATCATCGGCATTTGCAGCGCCCGCTGTTCGGTCAGCATGTTCAGGTGATGCCACAGCACGATCCCCAGTACCCAGCCGAGAATGGTGAAGGCCTTGTTTAGATTGCCGCTGGCGAGTTTGGTGAGAGTACCGACGCTGCATCCGTCGTTGAGCACCGAGGCAAGGCCGAACAGCACTCCGCCACCGACCAGTGCCAGATAGCCAACCTCAGGGATGAACAGCGGCTGACTGACGCCAGACAAGGCATAGACCGGCGCGAGCAACAGACCGAACAATCCGCAACTGATCAGCGACACGAACAGGGTCGGTCGGCGTTTGAGCAGCAGCCCCATGGCATTGACAAGGCACATGCCCATGCGCTGAGACACCCAGCCGATAAGGAACGCCAGCAGCAGTGAAACTGGCAATGAAAACACGGGCCTCCTTGTTTCCAGGTGGTGGCATCGAGTCGATGCCTGACAGACAGATTAGTCGCTGGGCAAACACTTCGGATGAACCCGCAAAGCCCTTCTACACTCAATCCGCAAACGCCCTACAACACTTGTCGAATAGGCCCTCATGACCACCCTCACCGACCGCTTGAAGCAAGGCAAGGATGCGCGCAAGAAGTGCTCGCGCGGTTCGCAAGCATCCCTGGGCAATGTCGCCCGCGACCCGATACCGCTGATCAAGGCATCGAGTGAAGGACGCGTCAGATCGCTGGTGGAGTTACGCTACGGGCGCATGCTGGTGTCACCGTTCACCTTCTATCGTGGCAATGCGTTGCTGCAGGCCCATGATCTGGCGGGCACCTCGAACATGGGGCTGGTTTCGCCGATCTGCGGCGATAGCCACCTGATGAATTTCGGCGGGTTCGCAACGCCTGAACGCAACCTGCTGTTCAGCGTAAACGACTTCGACGAAGCCCATCCCGGACCGTGGGAGTGGGACTTGAAACGTCTGGTGGCGAGTTTCCTGGTGGCGGCTCGCGATCTGCGGCATGGCGAGTCGGTTGAAGACACGGTTTGCCATGAGGTCGTGGGCGCCTATCAGAAAACCATGCTCGAATGCGCCGAACAAAGTTCGCTGGAAACCTGGTACGAATCCATCAGCTATGACGACCTGCTGGCGCAGGCCAACAAGAGCACCCTGGAACATGTGCAGCGCGCCATCGAAAAAGCCGAACGTCGTACCCATGCCGAATTGCTGCCAAAAATCAGCGAACGCGACGCCCATGGTCATCTGATCATTCGCGATGACCTGCCGGAAATTTTCCACCTGCACAAGAACACCACGCTGCTGGATGCCGATGATGACTGGTTGCGCCTATCGGACTGGCGTCCGCTCTACGACACCTTCATGCGCGACTATCGCGGCACCCTGCAAGCGGACCGCCGTGATCTGGTGTCGCGTTTTCACGCTCAGGACATGGCGTTCAAAGTGGTAGGCGTCGGCAGTGTCGGCACCCGGTGCCTGGTGGCACTGCTGACCGACGATCAGGAGTTTCCGTTGTTCCTGCAATTCAAGGAGGCGCGGCGCTCGGTGCTTGCCGGCTACGTGAAGGCCAAGTCGCGGGTGCGGCATGAAGGGCAGCGGGTGGTCGACGGTCAGCGGCTGATGCAATCGGCCAGCGATCTGTTCCTCGGCTGGACCACCGGCCCCAGCGGGCGGCATTTTTATGTGCGGCAATTGCGCGACATGAAAATCTCCGCCGAACTCGAGACCTTCGATGGCGAAGCTTTCGCGGCCTATGGCCGACTCTGCGGCCGGGCCCTGGCTCGCGCCCATGCCAAGTCTTCCGGGCACGCGGCGGTGATCAGCGGCTACATCGGCAAGAGCGACGCACTGGCCGACGCGCTCTACAAATATGCCCGGGGATATACCGAGCAGAACGAGCGCGATTTCGAGCAGTTCCAGCAAGCCTGCCGCAAGGGTCGTTTGCGTGCACGGTCGGAAGCCGACTTTGCCGCGGATCATTTGCCGTAGCTGTGTCGCAGGCTCTGGTATGGGGCTTTGACCGAAATGAATTTTTCTTCACCCCACGCTTGCGTTCCTGCCTGTACATTGCCCTCGCTCATTCAAGAAACTACGGTTTGCCCGCCCTCCCGCGGGCTTTTTTTTGCCTGGGATTTTGTCTGACGGCCACCAGTGGTTTTATCCAGCCGACACCGCCCATCACTGTGCCGCTTGCGCGCCATTCCCTTGCGATTGCTCGGGCAGCAAACAGCCTTTGGCCATCCACTGGCAGTCTCTGGTCCAGCGATAACCGGATTCCAGATCGCCTCGGTCGTTGTAATACCCCAGCCTGAGTTGAGTGGCACTCAGGTCGAGTTTGGCAAAACCAGCCCGCGAGTCAGTAAAGGTGCTATTCGGCGTTGGCGTTGGCAGGACATCCAGCTTCTGGCCACCCGCCCCGGAAATCACCCACGCGGGTTCACCAGCACGCAACAGCAATTGCTGGTTGTGATCATGACCCGACAAAAGCAGATCGACGTGGTTGCGTTGCAACACTGGCAACAGCCGTGTGACCAGGTCCGACTCCTCGCCATGCTCACCTTGATTGCGCACCGGGTGATGGGACGCGGCTATTCGCCATACCGGAGCCGGTCCGGGCGCCTGGAACGCCTGATCGATCAAGTCGATTTGCTGCTGCAGAGTTTCACGTGGCGCCGAAGTGTCGAGGAACACCATCCGCACCAATGGCTGCCCGTCGACGTCACCGAAATCCTTGATGTAGAAATTCGCCGGCATCTGCCAGCGACCCGACCCCCGGTGCTGTTGGCCGTACTCGATCTCGTATTTTTGCGACACCGGGTAATCGTGGTTACCCAGCACTGCGTAAAACGGCACATGGCTGAGCCAGTGCCCCCAATAGACACGCTCGAATCGGGTTCCCCAACGATAATCGTGAGTACCGGTCAAGGGCTTGCCGTAGAAGTTGTCGCCGAGGAAAACCACCATATCCAGGCGCCCCTCCCGGGCCGCGACGCGCTCCATGGCTTGCCCCACTCGCCATTGTTGCAAGTCACCGCTGCCTTGATCGCCCACGGCGATCAACGACACTGCCGCGGGGTCCAGGCCGCTCAGCGGAACATAGGGTGACGGCGGCACGAACAGCCAGTAACCACCTGCGATCAGCAGGAGAGCGAAGACAATGCCTGAGCCAGACAGGACCTTTCGGAGCACCGGACGTTTGGCAAAAATCGAGGGGGAATTTGTGCGATTCAATCAGGGACTCACCGGGCATCGAATGCCAGACTGGCTGGCGAAATGAAGGTCGACCTTCACCCCTAATAGATCACAGCAGTTGTTCATGCTTTGTTAAGAAAGCGTTCCGTATACTTTTTCCAGCCCTTTTTTTCGGCCTTCCTTTTCCGGTAGCCAGAAGTCATGTCGCGCCCTGTCCCACTGCTGTTTGCACTGTGTTGCCTGCTGTTTTTCTTCGCCCTTGGCAACCACCAATTACAAGGCTCCACCGAAGCGCGGGTCGCCGGAATCGCCATGGAAATGCACCTGGATAATGACTGGGTGACGCCGCGACTTTTCAGCGAACCCTTTCTGGAGAAACCACCCCTGAGCCTGTGGCTCGGCGCCGGGGCAATTCGTGCATTTGGCGGTACACCGTGGGCCGTTCGCCTGACGTCTGCATTCGCCGGGCTGTTCAGTGTGATGCTGCTGTACGCCATGCTGCGCCGGCTCGGCCGGCCCATTAGTGTCGCGTGGGCGGCGGCGATTCTGCTGGCGACCATGGCCAGCTACTGGAGCAACGTGCGCGGTGTCGGTGAAGATGCGTTGCTCGCCCTCGGGGTGAGCGCAGCGTTGCTGGCGTTCTTTGCGGGGCAACGACAAACAGGCATCGGCAACGGACTGCTTTTTGTGGCGGGGATCGCCATCGCGACCCTGAGCAAGGGCGTGCTGGGCCTGGCCATGCCGGGTGTGGTGATCTTCACGTATCTGCTGGTCACCAGCCTGATGGACAAGCGCCTGAACGTCGCTGGTTGGCTGCGACCAGGCCTGCTGACGCTGCTGGGGCTGGTACCGCTGGTGATCTGGCTCGCGATGCTGTACCAGCGCGACGGTGCCCATGCCGTGACCGAGGTGCTGTTGACCAACAGTGTCGGTCGCTTCAGTGGTTCCTTCGTCGAAGCGGGGCATCACGAGCCGTACTATTACTACCTGGTCAAACTGCCCCAGGCCTTCCTGCCCTGGAATATCCTGGTGTATCTGGGCCTGTGGCATTTTCGTAAAAGCCTGGTGGCTAACCGGTACTTGCTGTTCTTCGCCCTGTGGTTGCTGGCGCAATTTGTGATGCTGACGCTGGCGTCGAGCAAACGTACGGTGTACCTGATGTCGCTGACGCCCGCAGCAGCGGTGATCGCTGCCGAATATGCACGCGTGCTGCTCGAACGCCTGAAGTCCCGTGAAGGTTCCCCGACCTGGACCGGTCGCGTGGCCGGGTATCGTAACGGTCTGGCGGTTGGCACCCTGGCCGTGGTCATTTGCGGTTACTTCGCCGCAGCACAATGGGCGATGCCTCATGCCGACCGGACATTGTCCTTCCTGCCGCTGACCGAGCAGATCCAGTCGATGCAGGCCAATGGGCAACAGGTTGCCCTGTACCAGGCCACTGAACGATTGGGCGGCGCCAGCGTGTTCTATACCCGCAGCGTGCTCAAAGGTCTCGATACCGAGTCGCAGTTGCACGATTTTCTGGGTGAATCGCCCGATCATGTCGCGGTGCTCTCCGGCGACACAGAACCTGCCGCACCGTTGAAGGTGCTCAAGACAATGATGGTGGGGCGTCAGGCCTACTACTTCGTTGCGCAGTGAGGCACCCGTTCCTGCTGGATCTTTGCTGCGCCCAACCCATGACCCGCTGACATTTCCTCAGCCAATAAAAAACCCGCAGCCCTTTCGGTTTGCGGGTTTCGCTGTTCAAAGCGGACTCAATTCACTGGCTGAGTCTGGGCAGCCGGTACTGCTTGCTGCGCTTTGGAAAGCACCGGCTGTTCCAGCCTCGCTCGCCCGTAAAACGCCAGCGCCGTCAGCAAACATGCCAGCCACACAAAGATCCCAGCCCATAGGGTGTGGGACATGTAGTGCCAGCCTTGCAGCACCCGCGTCGTGCCGTAGATGAAACCGAGGGTCAGCGAGCCGTACATGATCGCCTTGGAATAGCGCCAGCGATAACGGCGAGCCACGAAGTACAACGCCAGCATGGTGAAACCACCCGATGCATGTCCGCCCGGCCAGCAGCGACCGTCACCGGCGACTTTCAGCAGGTCGAAATTTTCATACCACTCAACGTGCTCCATTTTGCCGCCGTACAGGGTGGTCTCGATCGGGCAGTACACGCTGGTGTGGCCCTTGAGGTAGTGAATGACCCCGGTGCTGATGGAAAACGCGAACACCACATAGAGAAAGTCCCGACGGTGCCGGGTGGCAAAGCGCAGCACCGGTGCGACTTTGATTTTTTCCAGGAAAGCGATGATTTTCGAGTGCTTTTCCGCCTTCAGGCGTGGCCAGAGAAACGACAGCAAGGCACCGATAATCGCAATTTCACCGGTCCAGTTCGGAATGATCCGCGCCCATTTATGGGTAATTTTTTCGAACAGATGGGATTGGTCCAACGGGTACGTCTGCGTCACCGGATCAAAAAAGTAATTGTTGAAGGCAATGTCGATTTTGGTCATGTCGAACATCAGGAACACCGCGACCGCGCAGGCCAGCGGAATACCGAAATTCACCCAGTAAAAGCGGTAGCGAGAAGCGGTCTGCATTGTGAATCCTGATTCAAAAAGAGGAGGGGAAAACTCAATGAGTGTTCACCGAGCTCCAGTCAGAGGCATCGATGAAACCAAGCATGCGCGGAGTTTGCGGGGTTTCGGCGGAAATAAACAGCGAAGCGCCATAACCCAGCGTCGTAGGCGGTAACTTCAGGTCTTTTTCCAGTTGTTCCATGCACTCGCTGTGAGTCACCAGAACCAGGTTACGCCCGGCCACTTTGTGCGCAAGCGCGTCGCGCAGCATGGTGCCCTTGCAACTGATCAGCCAGTCTTCCCCCGTGCCAACCTTGTTGAACATGAAGTTGGCGGTCTGTGCCGTGCGCAGGATCGGGCTGTTGTAGATATCGGCCTTGTCCAGGCCAAGGTGTCTGAACTGTGCCCCGAGGCTCTCGGCAACGCTGCGAGCGCGCGCGGTAATGCCATCGTTGCCAACCAGGCAAGGCGCCGAGGAGTGATCGCAGCGCTCGACATGGCGCACCAGTACGATCACATCGCCCTTGGCCCATCCCGTCATCAAAGCCTGTGCACCGGCCACATTGCCGTGGGCCAGGTCGGGCGCGGTGGCAGGACGCAGCAAAAACACGATCAACGGGACCACCAGCAGCGCCGAGGCCAACACCACCGCAGCGTTGCGATAACGGGCGAAGCGGTTCAGATCGATCGAGCGTTTTATCCCGAAAAGACTCAGTCTTAATTCCACATCAAGCCGCCTCGCCGGCACGGACCACCTCATTAGATCCGCAAAGGTTAAGGAAACGTGCGTTGTCGGCGGGTGAAAGACATGTGAAAAAAAGCTTAAAACGCTGCAAAAACCTTGTTACAGAATCCGCCACACAAAAACCTTTCAGCTCCCGGGATTGCTGCCGATACATCTTGCTTACACAGCTTGGCGGCCCCCAAAAAAAACAATCTTCCAGCCAACCGACGAAATAGAAGCACTACGTTCCTGGAGGAATTTGATGAATAGCTGGTTCGGCAACATCAGCGTGAACCTGAAACTGGGCCTGGGATTTGGCCTGGTCCTGGCACTGACCTGCGTCCTCGCCCTGACCGGCTGGACCAGCCTGGGCGGGCTGATCGACCGCAGCAACTGGATGAGCGACATCACCCAGCTCAACGCCGGCCTGACCAAACTGCGTGTGGTTCGCCTGCAATACATGCTGACCAACGGCGACGAAACCGCCGCGCAGAGCGTGCAGACCACCCTCGACGCCTTCTCGGCCCAGCAACAAGCCTTGCTGGCGAAGTTCAAGAGCCCGGAAAACCTCAAGCTGCTCCGAGAGCAGGGTGCCGTCATCGACGCCTACAAGGTGTCCCTCGGCAAAATGCGCAACGCTTATCGCGCCGGCAACAGCGCCCGCGACGCCATGGGTGCCAACGCCGAAACCGCCAACACGCTGATCAATGGCATCACTACCCGCGTTCAGCAAATGCCGCTGAGCGACCAGCGCTTTGAACAGTTCCAGGCCATTACTGCTGCCAGGGAAGCGTTTCTGCTGGCCCGCTACGAAGTGCGCGGCTATACCGCCAGTACCAATGCCGAGACCGAGCAAAAGGCAGTCGGCCAACTGGATGCCGCCATCGCCAGCCTGAAACCGCTGAACGCGCATTTCGCCGACTCCCAGCAAGACGCCCTGCGTCAGCTGGAGGCTGCGCTGGGTAACTACCGCAGCGCCTTGCAGGCCTACAAGGCCGCCAGCAATGACGCGGTGCAAGCACGCCAGGAAATGACCGACCAGGGCGCCGCCATCGTCTCCCTGAGCGATCAGCTGTATCAGATCCAGCTCGACCGTCGTGACGCCGAAAGCGCCCGGGCGCGCACCTTGCAGCTGGTCAGCACGTTGCTGGCGTTGCTGGTGGGCGTCATTGCCGCCGTGGTCATCACTCGCCAGATCACCCGTCCATTGCGCGACACCCTGGCGGTGGTCGACCGCATCGCCAGCGGTGACCTGACCCAGAACGTGCTGGTCACCCGTCGCGACGAACTCGGCGTGTTGCAGCAAGGCATCGCACGCATGGGCGTGACCCTGCGCGACTTGATCAGCGGCATCCGCGACGGCGTCACCCAGATCGCCAGCGCCGCCGAAGAGCTGTCGGCCGTGACCGAGCAGACCAGCGCCGGGGTCAACAGTCAGAAAGTCGAGACCGATCAGGTCGCGACCGCCATGCACGAGATGACCGCCACTGTGCAGGAAGTCGCGCGCAACGCCGAAGAAGCCTCGCAAGCCGCTGCGGCGGCGGACGGTGAAGCCCGTGAAGGCGACAAGGTGGTCAACGAAGCCATCGCCCAGATCGAGCGCCTGGCCAGCGAAGTGGTGCGTTCCACCGAAGCCATGAGTGTGCTGCAGCAGGAAAGCGACAAGATCGGCAGCGTCATGGACGTGATCAAGGCCGTGGCCGAGCAGACCAACCTGCTGGCGCTCAACGCAGCCATCGAAGCGGCCCGCGCCGGGGAAGCCGGTCGTGGTTTTGCGGTGGTGGCCGACGAGGTCCGCGGCCTGGCCCAGCGCACGCAGAAGTCCACCGAGGAAATCGAAGGCCTGGTGGCCGGCCTGCAAAACGGCACGCAACAAGTATCGGCCGTGATGAACAACAGCCGCACCCTCACCGACAGCAGCGTGGCCCTGACCCGCAAGGCCGGCGAGTCACTGGAGAACATCACCCGCACGGTGTCCAATATCCAGTCGATGAACCAGCAGATCGCCGCCGCTGCCGAACAGCAAAGCGCCGTGGCCGAAGAGATCAGCCGCAGCATCATCAATGTGCGCGATGTGTCCGAGCAGACTGCTGCGGCGAGCGATGAAACCGCCAAGTCCAGCGTTGAGCTGGCGCGGCTGGGTGGTCAATTGCAGCAGATGGTGAGCCACTTCCGCGTCTGACCTTCAGCGCTCGCTGAATCGACCATCCAATCGCGAACAGGCTCGTCCTGTAGGAGCGAGCTTGCTCGCGATGGTGGTCAACGATAACGCGTGCATTCTGAATGATCGCGGCGCTGGCAGGTACTTCGCGAGCGAGCTCGCTCCTACAGGACCGGTTTTCCGCGATCGTGGTCTGACTGACTACAACTTTCCAAGGCTTACGCCCTCACCGCGTACCACGCTGTCGCAATGCCGACGGCATGAAGTACGCGTCTTCCGGCACCGGCTGGGCGAAGTCCACTGTGGCCGGCTCTTCGTTGTCCAGGTTCTGCACGTAGTAACGACGCGCCTGCAAGTCATGGAAGACATCCAGCGCACTCCAGGTGGTGGGCAGGTCGTAGAAGTTTTTCAGGTAGGCCATCGACACCCGCCACAACTCCCCTCGCCCGTCATATTGATCCACCAGTGCGGCGCCCCAACTGTCCTCGTCCAGAAACAGCACACGCTTGGAATAGATATGCCGTGCGCCCGGCTTGAGCGTGCCTTCGACCACCCAGACCCGATGTAGCTCATAACGGGTGAACTGCGGGTTGAGGTGGCCCGGTGTGAGCAACTGCGCGTACTTCACCTCAGGGCTACCGACTTTGTAATTGTTATAGGGAATGTAGACCTCTTGCTTGCCCTTGAGCTTCCAGTCGTAGCGGTCTGGCGAGCCATTGAACAGGTCGGTATCGTCCGCCGTGCGCAGGCCGTCGGATGAGGCGATCGGGGTGTCATACGCGAGGTTCGGCGCCCGGCGCACGCGGCGTTGGCCCGCGTCGTAGACCCAGGCCTGGCGCGGGTCCTTGAGCTGGTCCAGGGTCTCGTGAACCAACGCCGCACCGCCAGCCAGCCGGGCCGGGCTCTTCACGAACGCCAGGTAGTAAAACAGGATGTTTTTCAGGTCGGCAAACTGCCCGCCCTGGCGGTAATAGTTGAAGAGCCCCTCCTGCTGCGAGGTCACCAGCGCAAAGCTGCCGTTGCGTTGTACCGGCGCTTCGGAGGCACGTCGGACCACATAGATGCCGCGATAACGGGTGATGTGGTTCCACAGCACCTCGATCCCGTCCTTGGGCACCGGGAACGGCACACCGCCATAGGCATCGGCAAAACCGGTCCCGCCATCGAGCAGCTTGGCCGAGGTCGCGTTTTTCAGGGTGTTGTCATACAGCCACTGCGGCGCCGAACCCGAGCGGCGAGAGGGATAGACCGGCATCTGGAAGGTGTCGGGGTAGCTGTTGAACAGTGCGATCTGACCCGGGCTGAGGTGGGCCTTGTACTGTTCAAGGTTGGCCTTGGTGATGGTGAACAGTGGCTTGTCCGCCGCATAGGGGTCCAGGTGATGCTGGCCCGGCTTGTAGCCCGCCGGCGCCTGGGTGATGCCGCCGGTCCAGGCCGGAATGGTCCCGGCCGCGTTACCGGCACGTTCGGCCCCCAGCGGCGTCAGCGTGGTTTTCAATTGCTCGGCTTGCTGGGGCGTGACTGCGGCCAGCGCACTGCCGGCGGCCAGGCTCAGGAGCAGCGCCAGCGTGGTCTTGGTCAATCGTGAAGTGTGAAACATGATCGTTCTCCGAAATAAAGGCCGCAGGTCTGCAAACACACAGCAGATCCCCTGTGGGAGCGGGCTTGCTCGCGAAGAGGGCGGCACATCCAGCACAGATGTCGCCTGATACACCGCTTTCGCGAGCAAGCCCGCTCCCACACAGGGTTTGCGTGTAGCAATCAAAGGAAGTACTTGAGGTTTAAGCCAACGTTGTCGCGGTCACGCAGGCCGTTGTCCTGCCCACCGCCATAGAACTCGGTGTATTGCAGCTCGGCCTCCAGCTTGTTCTGGTAGTTGGCCTTGATCCCCAGGGTGTAGGCCTTGCGGCCCTCGATGATGTTGCCCGCCTGATAGCTGTTGCCCTCGAAGTCATCCTTGTAGACGACATAAGGCGAGACGTTGACCCCGGCATACACGTCGTTCCAGGTGCCATTGAGCATCGCGGTGTAGCTGTAGGAATTGCGGTTGACCTGGTCGTCGCGCTCGCCGCCGGACACATAGGAAAAGTTACCGGTGCCAGCGAAGTAACGGGTGCTGCCGTCAAAAGCGGTGTATTGCAGGCTGCTGCCGCGCAAGTGTTCGGATGCCAGCTCGAATACGCCGAACAGCGAGTCGAACGACAGGCTCGGACCGAAGTTGTAAATGGTGCCGACGGAGGTGTTGAACGCCTCCACCCGCTGGGCGTTATTGATCTGACTGGCGAGCGTGACCTGCTGCCCGCCAATGTTGATGGTCTGGCCGGCTGCCGCGGCGGCAGCGCCGTTGGCCAGGTCGCCGATCAGGTCGTTGGTGGCGGCGACCCCGATGGGCAGGTTCGGCCGATAAGCCACTTCACCGAACACCGATGCCTGGCCCAGGGTGGTGTTGAAACTGAAGCCGTACATGCGGATGTCTTCGGCGTAGCGCCGATGCGCCTGTATGTTGCCCAGCACATCCACGGTCGCCAGGCCGTTGGCCAGTTGCCCCGCCTGACTGCCGGCGACACCGGCCAACAGGTTGGTCAGGGCATTCATGTCGATGCCCTTGTACCCTCCCAGATCGGCAGAAATGGTCGGTTCCTTGGCGTGGTAGTTGACCATGTACAACCCGAACTCGGTGCTGTTGAGTGCTTCTGCGATGTAGCGAAAAGCAAAACCGAACTGGCCGTCGTTGCGCGCGTTGAAATCCTTGCCGACCGAGGCCACCTTGACGGTGTTGCCAAAGGCAGGGGTAACCCCGCTGGCGTACAGGCCGGTAGTCCTCAGGGCCTGGTTGAGTACCGGGTTGTTGCCCAGTGCACCGTACAGATCGATCACGTTGCCGAACCCCGGCACCGGGGTGTCCAGCGCGGTACCGGTAAAGTTGTTGTAGGCGGTGTTGCCACCGTCGGCGAACAGGTCCGTCTGCGAGTAGAACGTGCCGACCGGGTCGATGCGGGTTTCCTTCCAGTTGGTCTGGTAGAAGCTTTCCATGGTCAGGGAATCGGTCAGGCCGATGTTGAAGCTCAGTGCTTCCACCGGTACCAGCACTTCCTTGACTTCGGCCCCGGGTAGACGGTACTTGGCCGCATCCACCGGGTTGGTGGTGTTGATCCCGCCACGGTAGAAAATCCCCTCGCCCCAGTTGAACACCTGGCGCCCTATACGTGCCGTGAGCGGCATCTGCGCTACATCCCAGTTGCCGTAGAGGTAGGCGTCGAGCATCTCCACCCGGCTGCCGGCGATATCGCGGGTCTGGTCAGTGAAGTGGTCGTCCTGCGGGAAACTCTGACTGGGTTGCGACGGTTTGTTGTTGCGCAAGTAATCGTTGCGCTTGTCCATCAGTTGGGTGTCATAGAACGCGGTGCCGCGCACGAACATCCCGTAGTTCTGATAGTTGGCCTCGAGTTCCGAGGTGATCTTGTACACCTCGGAAACCAGCCCGGTGTCGAAGTTGCGATTGCCGTCGTTGGTGTTGACGTCATCGTTGGTCTTGTCCCGGCCCTGGACCCGCCACAAGCGGCCGTAGGACAAGGTACTGTCGAATGAACCGGTGATCTGGTTGTCCAGCACGCTGAACTCCTTGGCCTGCACGCCGTCGACCGCGCACAGTTGCAGCAGCCCTGCCAGGCCGACACCAGGAAGCGCCGCGCCAGACAGGCGAAATCGAATCTTCATGATCTGTTCCCCTTCCCCTGGTTTTATTGTTTTTGTGTTCTGGCAATGTGGCTGCGATGGCTAGGGTGCCAACCCCGCAGTGACATAAACCCGGCTGTGCGCACCGAAATGCCCCAGCAGTTTGAACAACTGCCGGTTGAGTGCCGGATGGTCGAAATCTTCGCGCTGCAGCTGATTACCGTTGCTGAAATCGCTGGTGATCGGTGCCGAGTCCAGCCACTGACCGATGGCTTCATCGAACGCCGCGGACTCGTCAACGGACTCGGCACTCACCACTTCGCGCAGGTAGTCCACCGAGTACGGCGGGTAATGGCCGTCCCGGGCAGAATCGGCATAAGCGTCGAGCATCGGATGGGGCTGGCCGGCACGCAGCAAACGACGCAGCCAGGTCGACTGATACTTCTCCACTTCCATGTGCCGGGTCGCAACGCGTTCGATGGACGCCTGCTTGTCGGCAGCGAAACCGGCCAGTGCCTTGCCTTCCAACAGAAGAAGACTGGCAAGGTCGACGCCGGGCAATGGCTTGGCGTGATAAGGCTGGGTCAGGTCCTGAATGTGGTGCAGGCCCCAGCCGAGAAAGCGATAACCCCAATAAGGATGACCGGTGGCAAAGGCCAGTCGCGCCAAGCCCATGTACTGGTAGGCGCGCCAGTCAGGCCAGCTGCGTTCGAGAAACCCGGCAGCGGCGTACACCACCGGGCTTTCATGGAAGAAGCCCATATGGAACGGCGCCTGGGAGCTGTACTGAAACCGTGCGTCACCAAAGGGCTGCGGGCCGAAGCCGTACAGCGCGCCAACTTCACCGGGGTTGTCGCTGAACAGGTTGATGTCGTGGCCGTAATCAGGCTCATCGGCGGCGCTGGCCAACACGGCCAGGGGTGCGACTTTTTCGTTGTCAGTCACGCGAATGAAGCGCTGGCGATTCCATGGCGAGAGGGTCTGCTCGACCATGACCTGCTCGGCGATTAGGTGTTCACGCTCAGGCAGATCCTGGCCGGGCAGCGGTTGAATGACCATCGCCAGATGAATCTGCGGATTGATCCGCAGCGCGGTGAGGAAGTCGTGGCGCAGATTGTCCCCAGGTACGTCTGGCAATCGCAGATTGTCGGGGCGTGGCGGGTACTGGGCGAAGTGTTCGCGGGCGAAGCGTTCCTGCTCGTCGAGTAACGCGCTCACGGCTTGATATTGCTGCGCGAGAAACCGCTCCAGTGGCTCGACTTCGACAGTTGGCGCATCACGCAACGCCGGCAGGTCCTGCAACGCCAGGTAGCTGCCCACCGTATGGTTGGACCAGCCCCAGGCCGTCGGGGCCGTTGCACAAAGCAGCAACAGGAGGAATGTCAGCTTCATTGCTTTTGGTTCTTATTGGATGTGCCGTGGGGGTTGAGCCTAACAACCGACCCGGGCCCTGACACTGTCCAAACTCACCAGAAAAGTTCTCCGATAGCGCCACGCCTCGATGCAAAAAAACACCACGGACCAATGTGGGAGCGGGCTTGCTCGCGAAGGCGGTGTGTCAGTGAAATCAATGTTGACTGACACTCCGCCTTCGCGAGCAAGCCCGCTCCCACAGGGGGGATCTGCGGTGTTCTTTCAGGCGGGGTAACCGGTGATTTTGCGGATGCTTTGGTACAGCGGCTTGAGCTGTCGATACATACGCAGGTAGACCTCCTTGTACAGTCGCTCATAGATCTGCTGCGCATCGGGTTGCGGCATGAATACCGCTCCGACCCGGGTCATGGCGGCCATCGCCGTGGGGAAGTCCGCGTGCAGCCCCAGCCCTACCGCGCAGCAAATGGCCGCGCCCAGCCCGGACGCTTCGTAGACATGCGGACGCTCGGCCGGCAGGCCGAAAATGTTCGCCGTGAGTTGCATCGCGGCATCACTCTGGGAGCCACCACCGGCGACGCGCAAGCGCGTGATGGAGACCCGCGAACGTTTCTCGATCTTCTCCATGCCCTGACGCAAGGCATACGCCAGGCCTTCGAGGATCGCCCGGTAAATGTGCGCGCGGGTATGCACGTCACCAAAGCCGATCATCGCGCCCTTGGCTTCCACACCCGGCTCGCGGATGCCGGGCGACCAGTAGGGTTGCAGCATCAAGCCCATGGAGCCCGGCGGCACGGCGTCGACCAGCGCATCGAAGAGTTGCTCAGGCTCCACGCCCTGGGCTTTGGCCTGCTGCATCTCGCGCAGGCCGAACTCGTTCTTGAACCAGCTGACCATCCAGTAACCGCGATAAATCATCACCTCGCAGTTGTATTGATCCGGCACCGCAGACGGGTAAGGCGGAATCAACGGGACGATTTCCAGGTAGCGCGACCGGGTACTGGTGATCGTCGCCGTAGTGCCGTAGGAAAGGCACACGGTGCCGGCGTCGACGACGCCGGAACCCACGACTTCGCAGGCCTTGTCGGCGCCCGCGGCGATCAGCGGCAACCCCTCGGGAATACCGGTGTGGCGGCTGGCCTCGGCGCTGATGTAGCCGAGGGTTTCACCGGGCTTGTGCAGGCTCGGCAGTTGCTCGGGACGCACCGCCAGCGCCTGCCATTTCCAGTCGGCGGGTGCGGCCCATTTCAGGCGTTTGAAGTCGAAGGGCAAGTAGCCGACGCAACACCCCACGGAATCGACAAAGCGCCCGCACAGGCGATGGGTGAGAAACCCCGAGAGCAGCAAAAACTTGTCGGTTGCCGCCCAGACCTCAGGCTGGTGGCGGGCGATCCAGTTGGCCTCGGCCTGGGCGCGAAAGTAGTCCACCGTGGCTTGCGCGCCGACCAGTTTGAACAGCCAGCCCCACGGTCCCTTGATACCGCCTTCGACTTCGGCCTGGCGTTGATCGAGCCACAAAATCGCCGGTCGCAGTGGCTTGCCCTGGGCATCGACGTTGATCACCGTGCCGCGCTGGGTGGTCAGGGATACACCGGCAATCTGCGAGCGATCGATGCCGGTTTGCTGCCACAACTGCTGGCAGGCCTCACCCAGTTTTGCCCAGTAATACTCCGGGTCCTGCTCGGCCCAGCCGGGTTGAGCCGAGTAGTAGGCCTGCAACTCGACCTTGCCTTTGCCCAGCAGATTGCCCTGCAGGTCGAAGAGCAGCGCGCGCACGCTCTGGGTGCCATTGTCGATGGCCAACAGGTAACGCTTGTTCGGGTGGTTATCCATGGAACTCTCTTCAATGGGCATCAATGCGCGGCATCCGGCAAACCATGATGGCGTTGCCACAACGCCAGGTAGCGCTGCTGTTCCTGCTGCCAACGCTCATCGTCCCAGCCCAGCCGCGGCTGGCAGAGTCGGCGAATCGCCGGCCAGTAATCTTCGGCGCCTCGAGGCAGCAACAGGCCAATGCGGGTGCGGCGCAGCAGCAGGTCATCCAGGTGCAGGACCATTTCCGTATCGCAGGCAACGGCCAGCTCTGCCCACAAGGTGTCAGTGCCGCCGACGGTGTCATGGCCCAGTTCGACAAGCAGCTTCGCCAGCCTCGGCAGGTCACGGCCATGCCGCCCGGCCAGGCGCCGCCACTGGTTGGCGCTGAGCCCCGGGATCGCCAGCGGCGGCACGACGGCGAACACCGGCGCGGCGTCGTCATTGAAGGGCCGGTCGAGCATGTTCGCGCAGGCCTTGAGCACTTCGATCGCCTGCGGGCGAAAGGTGGTCAGCTTGCCGCCGGCCAGGGTCACACAACCCGGTTCCTGCCACAGCACATGTTCACGGGTTTCATTCGAGGGCTTGAGTTCACCCGCAGCGCTGCCCACCACCGGGCGCACGCCCGACCAGGTCGACAGCACGTCGGCGGCGACCACCTCGGCCTGGGGGAACTGTTGGCTGCAGGCAGCCAGCAGATAGTCGAGTTCCTCGGAGCTGATGCTCGCGCTTTGGTCGAGATCGCCGTGATGATCGAGGTCCGTGGTACCGACCACCGTGGCACCCTCCCAAGGGAAAACGAACACCGGTCGACGGTCGCGCTCGTGCAGAAAGGTGAAGGCTTGTGCCACTGGCAGGCGCCAGCCCGGCAACAGCAAATGACTGCCACGCAACGGGCGCAACTGGCGAGGGGCATCGGACGGGCGCAAGCGCTCGGCCCACGCGCCGGTGGCCACGGCCAGCACACCGCAACGCAATGTCAGTAGTCCGCCACCCTCGCAGTCCTCGACCTGAACGCCGCAAACGCGCCCCTCTTCACGCAGCAATCGCTGCACCCGCATACCGTTGAGCACCACGGCGCCGTCGGCCCGGGCCTCGCCCAATACACGCATCACCAGCCGGGCATCATCGGTCAGCGCATCGACAAAACAGGTGCCGCCCAGCAGGTCATCTTCCTTCACCCCAGGCGCCAGATAACGCAGTTGCTGCGCGTCGTGGAAGCAATGGCTGCGCCGCCCGGCCAATGCGTCATAGATGGACAGCAAACCACCCAGCACCCGTGGTCCGGGAAAACCGCCACGGTAATGCGGCATCATGAAACTCATCGGTTCCACCAGCCCCGGCGCTTCGTCGAGCAGGCGCTGGCGTTCGCGGACCGAATCGCGGGTCAGGCGCCACTGGCCCTTGGCGATGTAGCGCAAGCCGCCATGGACCATTTTCGAGGAGCGGCTGGAAGTGCCCCAGGCAAAATCGCGCTGCTCCAGCAGCAGGCAACGCCACCCACGGCGCGCGGCTTCGCGCAGGATACCGGCGCCGCTGATGCCGCCGCCGATGACGATCAGGTCCCAGGTTTCATCCGCCAGCGTCGGCAGCACCTGCTGTCGCCACGCCGCGTTCCAGTCCAGGCTCATGGCCGTCACTCCTGCAACAGCGTGCCAGGGTTCAGTCGCCCGGCCGGATCAAAATGCCGACTCAGTGCCTGCAGGGTTTCCATTGCCAGTGCGCCCTTTTCCCGGCGCAGGTACGGCGCGTGGTCCTTGCCCACGCCATGCTGGTGGCTGATGGTGCCTTGGTTGTCGACGATGGTCTGGCTGGCCGCCTGCTTGAGTGCCTGCCAGCGCGCCAGGGTGGCGGGGTAGTCCGCTGCCGGGCGAAACACATAGGTGGTGTAGATGCTCGATCCTTCGCCGTAGACATGGGAAAGGTGGGTGAAGACATGCACCCGCTCGCCTTCGGCAGCCAAGGCGTCGCGCAGGCTGTTTTCGATGAGCGTGAGGAGGTTATCGACGTTGCTCCAGTCAGTGGCCGTTTCCAGGGTGTCCACCACGTAACCTGCATTCCACAGGTTTTCGCGCAGGTAGGGAAAACGAAAACGGTTCTGCGCCCACTTCTTGCCGAGCAAGGTGCCGGTAAACACCCCGCCGAACGCCTTGAGGTGCTGCCGGGCCTGACGCAGGGACAGCGCATTTTGCCGACGGTTGCCGGTCACGCCGAACGTCAGCAGGCATTTGCCCTCACCGGCGCCGCGCAGGGCCAGGTACTTTTCCAGCCAGGCGATCTGTTGCGGGTGACCGGCCAGCGCCAGCTGGGTTTCGGTTTCCACCGCGTTGGACAAGCGCAGCATCGACAGCGGCACGCGCGCCTGGGCCAACTGGCGGATGGCTTGCAGCGCCTTGGGCCAATCGGGCAGAAACACCCCATAGAAACGCTCATCGGCGGGCAGTGCGCTGACCCGTACCTTCACCTCGGAAATGATCCCGAATCGACCCTCGCAGCCCAACACCACCTCGCGCAGATCAGGGCCGGCCGCCGAGGCCGGGAAGGAGGGAATCTCCAATGGGCCGGCGAAGGTTTCCAGGGTCCCGCCGGCGAACAATTGCTCGATTCGCCCATAACGCAATGACTGCTGGCCACTGGAACGGCTGGCGACCCAACCGCCCAGGGTCGACAGCTCCCACGACTGCGGAAAATGCCCCAGGGTGTAATCCCGGGCGCGCAGCTGACTTTCCACCTGCGGTCCAGTGGTGCCGGGGCCGAAGGTGGCCAGCAGGCTCTCTTCGTCGAGGTCCAGCAAGCGGTTCATGCGGGCCAGGGAAACCGTGACCACCGGCCGCGCGGAACTCGGCGGGTTGATGTGACCGGCCACCGAGGTGCCGCCGCCATAAGGAATCAGGCACAGGTCCTGTTCATGGGCGAGCAGCAGTAACCGGCGAATCTGCTCAGCGCTCGTGGGATAGGCCACGGCGTCGGGATAATTCCCCAACGCGCCCTCACGCAACGCCAGCCAGTCCGGCAGGCTCTGGCCCCGCGCATGCAACAAACGATCATGGGCATCCACGCTGTACAGGAAGTGTTGCTGCAACCGCGACGGGGGTACGCGGGCCAATGCCGTCTCAAGCGTCGCATCGGGCAGCGCTCGACCGTCACCCACCCGCCAAGCGAGAAAACTCGCGCCCTGGGCCGGCAGTTCGACCACCGTGGTTGCATCTCCCCAGCCGTTCCAGCGTCGCATGCGTGTGTCCTTTTGCGGTTCTGATCAGTGATATTTCAGGCCCCCATACTAGTGCGCCGCCCGAAAGTGTCACGGTCGCATCCGGCCAGTTCGAGTAGCCAATTGAGTCAAACGTCGCGCAAGCGTCAGCCATTTACTTTAGCCGTGGTTTCAAATTACCTTTCAGGGCATTCATCCGCGCACGCGGGCCTTGATCAAAGGAAACGATCATGCAATCCCTGGGCTTCACTTCAGTTCCGCCGCTGCTCAAATACCTGCGTCATGCCGAACAACTGGGCATGGCCATCGAGCCTGCGTTGGCGGCTGCCGGGTTGCAGGCACAGCAGTTGAGTGACAACAGCCTGCGGTTGCCGGGTGAAGCCCATGAACGGCTGCTCGATTATTTCTGCGAACACTCGGGCGATGCGTTGTTCGGTCTCAACGCCGCGCGTTTCGTGTTGCCCAACTCCTGGAGCGTGCTGGGTTACATCACCATGAACTGCGCGACACTGGGCGACGCCATGAGCCGCATCATGCCGTTCGAAAAGCTGGTGGGAGACATGGGCGTGAGCCGCGCCGAGGTGCAGGACAGCGGCGTGCACCTGATCTGGACATGCCGCCACCAACGCCCGCGAATTCGCCGGCACCTGGTGGAAAACGTGCTCGGCTCCTGGCTGCAATACGCGCGCTGGATCGCCGACACGCATATGTCTCCGGCCGCCGTCTGGCTGGAACATGCCCGTCCGGCCGACACGACGCTGGCACAGTACGAGCAGTTCTTCGACTGTCCGGTACTGTTCGACCAGCCTTACTCGGCGCTGATTGTCCCATTGCCGTATTTGCAGTTGCCATTGCGCCAGGCCGATGCGCAATTGCTGCGCACGCTGGAAGAACATGCCCTGGGATTGATGGCCACACTGGAGGACGCATCGCTGGAACAACGGGTCAAAAACATCCTGCGCCAATTGCTAAAGGAAGGTCTGCCACGCAAGGAGCAGGTGGCCGAGCATCTCGCCGTGTCAGTGCGCACGCTGCAACGCCAGTTGCATCAGGCCGGTACGTCGTACCAGCAGATCCTTGATGATCTGCGCCAGGAACTGGCCGAGCATTACCTGCTCAACAGCACCCTGCCGATTCAGGACATCGCCCAATACCTGGGTTTCACCGAACCCCGCTCGTTTCACCGCACGTTCAAAAGCCGGCGCGGGATGCCGCCCGGCGAGTTTCGGCAAACCCACCGGGTGTCGAACGAAAGCTAAAGGCTCAGAGGCTGATCGCATTGGTGAACACCAACCGATTGCCGAACGGGTCGGCGATGGTCATGTCCTGGCTGCCCCACGGCATGGCCTGAATCTGTGGATGGGAAAAGCTGTATTGCTTGGCCAACAGTTGCTGTTGAAACGCCTCCAGCTCATCCGCCTCGATCCGCAGTGCAGAACCCGGCGTGCTGTCGCCATGGTGTTCGGACAAGTGCAGCACGCATTCGCCACGGGAGATTTGCAGGTACAGCGGGAAGTTCGCTTCGAATCGATGCTGCCAGTCGATCTTGAAACCGAGGAAGTCGACGTAAAACTCCACTGCCTTGGCTTCGTCGAAAATACGCAGGACCGGAGTGGTTTTGCCGAAGCTCATCGGATTGCCCCCAGACGGTGAAAGACCTGTGGGAGCGAGCTTGCTCGCGATGGTCGTTAATGATGACGCGTGTCTACCGGGTAAACGCTGCGCTCTTTTGTCCATCGCGAGCAAGCTCGCTCCTACAGAATACGTAACCGAACAATGAATGGTTGTCAGGTTTGATATCAGTCCTTCGGCGCGGAAATGCCAATCTTTAATTTCAAAGTGCCATCACTGTGACACAGTCCTCGAAACTCACTCGAACCCCGTACGCAAATCCCCTTCCCTAGCCAGGAATCGCCCTTCTCTGCGCCCGTTGGCCTGGCCATCACGGTAACTCAACACACCGTTGACCCATACGCCCTCGATGCCTTGCGCCGCCCGCTGTGGATCGTTGAAATCGGCGACATCGCGGATGGTTGCCGGATCGAACAACACCAGGTCCGCCCAATGACCTTCGCGAATTTCACCACGCGCCTTCAAACCGAAGCGGGCCGCCGACAGCCCGGTCATCTTGTGCACGGCGGTGTGCAGCGGGAATAGCCCTACGTCACGGCTGAAATGTCCGAGCACCCGGGGGAATGCGCCCCACAAGCGTGGGTGTGGGAACGGGTCTTCCGGCAAGCCGTCGGAGCCGACCATCGACAGCGGATGCGCGAGGATTCTGCGGACATCGGCTTCGTCCATCCCGTAATAAACCGCGCCGGCCGGCTGCAGTTGGCGGGCCGCGTCGAGCAGCGACAGGTTCCATTCGGCGGCGATGTCCATCAGGTCGCGGCCGCCCATTTCCGGATGCGGGGTCGACCAGGTGATGGTGATGCGGTGGGCATCGGTCACCTGCTTGAGGTCCAGGGTCGATGAGCTCGCGGCGTAGGGATAACAGTCGCAACCGACCGGGTGGGTCTTCGCCGCCTGTTCGAGGGATGCCAGCAACTGCGGACTACGCCCCCAGTTTCCGGCACCGGCACATTTGAGGTGGGAAATGATCACCGGGCTTTGTGCATGGCGACCAATCCGGAACGCCTCGTCCATGGCCTCCAGCACCGGTTCGAATTCGCTGCGCAGATGGGTGGTGTAGACCGCTCCGAATGCCGTCAATTCTTCGGTCAGCTGCATCACTTCATCGGTCGATGCCGAGAAGGCGCTGGCATAGGCAAGGCCGGTGGACAAGCCCAAGGCGCCGGCTTCGAGGCTTTCACGCAGTTGCTCGCGCATCGCGCTGATTTCATCGGCCGTGGCGGTGCGAAACAGGTCGTCCAGATGATTGCTGCGCAACGCCGTATGGCCGACCAGCGCGGCTACGTTCAACGTGGTATTCGCCGCTTCGACCGCCGTGCGGTAGTCGCGGAAGGTCGGATAAACGAACGCCGCGGCCGTGCCGAGCAGGTTCATCGGATCCGGCGGATCACCGCGCAAACTCACCGGCGAGGCACTGATCCCGCAGTTGCCGACGATCACCGTGGTCACGCCCTGGCTGAGCTTGGGCAGCATCTGCGGCTGACGAATCACCACGGTGTCGTCATGGGTGTGCACGTCGATGAAACCCGGCGCCAGCACCTGGCCCGCTGCGTCGATTTCTTCGTTTGCGTGGGCATCGCGCAAGTCGCCGATACGCTCGATGCGCCCATTGAGAATGGCCACGTCGGCGGGGTAACCGGGGCTGTTGCTGCCGTCGATGATCAGGGCGTTGCGAATCAGCGTGTCGTACTGCATGTCAGTCTCCCAGCGGCAAGTGATCGTCGCCGCCGCGGTATTCGTCCAGGGCGAGTTTGATCCGCCGCAGACGTTCTTGATTGTCTTCAGGATTGGCCAGGGCCAGCTCGGTGGCGAGCACGTCGATGGCCAGCAGCATGCCGTAGCGCGCTGCCGTGGGTTTGTAGATGAACGAAGTTTCGGCACTTTGCAGGGGCAGGACGATGTCGGCCAGTTGCGCCAGCGGTGAACCCGCGAGCGTAATGGCCAGAATGCGGGCGCCATAGTTGCGCGCCAGCTCCACCGTTTCGATCAACTCCGGGGTGATCCCGGTCAGCGAGCAGACAATCACCACCTGTTCAGCGCTGAGGCTGGCGGCGGTGACGCGCATCATCACCGCATCGTGGCACGCCGTAATCGGATAGCCGAGGCGCACCAGGCGCACTTGCAGTTCGTCGCTGCACAGGGTCGAGCAGCCGCCCATGCCAAAAGCGTGAATCATCCGCGCCTTGCCCAGCAGTTTCACCGCATCGGCGAAACGCGACTCATCGAACGCCGCCAGGTGCTGGCGCAAGGTCGATTCGATGTCACTCACGATCTGTCCGTAGAACGCCGACTGCTCGGGCGTGCCCGCCGGGTCGAGAAACCGGCTGCCGACGCCGCTGGCCTGGGCCAGTTGCAAACGCAAATCGCGCAAATCCCGGCAGCCGACCGTGCGGGCGAAACGCGACAGCGTGGCGGTGCTGACCTCTGCCCGCAGCGCCAGTTCATCGAGGCTGGCGGAGGCGGCAAATCCTACGTCGTCGAGCATCAGGCGGGCGATGCGGCCTTCACCGGCGCTGAAGGAATCCTGACGGGCGCGGATCTGGTAGAGGATGTCCATGCGGGTGGCTCCGGCTAAATCAGGTAAGAAAGGCCAACGGTCAGTCCGAAGGCAACGACCGAGATCAACGTCTCGAGCACGGTCCAGGTCTTGAAGGTTTGGGCAACGGTCATGTTGAAGTATTCCTTGATCAACCAGAAACCGCCGTCGTTAACGTGGGAAAAGATAACCGACCCGGCGCCGGTCGCCAGCACCAGCAGCTCCGGATGGGGATAACCCAGACCAATGGCTACGGGTGCGACCACACCTGAAGCGGTCGTCATGGCCACAGTGGCAGAACCGGTGGCGATGCGCATCAGCGCGGCAAACAGCCAGCCCATCAACAGCGGCGACAGATGAAATTCGTGGGCCAGACCAACGATCTGGTCGGTGACGCCAGCATCCACCAGAATCCGGTTCAAGCCACCACCGGCACCCACCAACAGCGTAATGCTCGCGGTCGGCGCCAGGCATTCGTTGGTGAACTTGAGGATCGATTCACGGTTGAAGCCCTGCGCCAGGCCGAGGGTCCAGAAGCTCAGCAATGTGGCGAGCAACAGCGCGATCACCGAGTTACCGATGAACAGCAGGAACTGGTTGAAGCCGCTGCCCGGCGTGGAAATCAGATTGGCCCAGCCGCCGATCAGCATCAGCACCACCGGCAACAGGATGGTTGCCATGGTGATGCCGAAACCCGGCAGGCTGTCGCGGGGTTCACGCTCCAGGAACTGGCGCTCCAGCGGGTTTTCCGCCGGCAATTGAATACGCGGCACGATGAACTTGGCGTACAGGGGACCTGCAATGATCGCGGTCGGAATGCCGATCAGGATCGCATACATCAAGGTCTGCCCCACCGACGCCTGATACACCTGTACCGCCAGCATCGCCGCCGGGTGCGGCGGCACGAGCGCATGCACCACCGAGAGCCCGGCGACCATCGGCAAGCCGACCATCAGGATTGATACACCCACGCGCCGCGCCACGGTAAAGGCAATCGGCACCAGCAAGACGAAACCGACTTCGAAGAACAGCGGCAGCCCCACCAGAAACGCGATGCACACCATCGCCCAATGCGCGTTCTTCTCGCCAAAACGGTCGATCAGCGTGCGCGCCATCTGCTCGGCGCCACCGGACTCGGCCATCATCTTGCCGAGCATGGTCCCCAACGCCACCACCAGCGCGATGTGCCCCAGGGTTTTGCCGACACCCGCCTCGTACGCCCCCACCACACCGGAGGGTGGCATCCCCGCGACCAGCGCCAGGCCGAGGGAAATCAGGGTGATGACAATGAACGGATTGAGCCGGTAACGAGCGATCAGAACGATCAGCGCGATGATGGCAACGGCGGCATACACCAGCAGCCAATAGCCGAAGGACGGGGTCATGCGGTACTCCTCGAGAGGGTCACGTCGAAATATTTGTGAAACTCTTAAAACATTTCGGTCGGTGATTTTCAAACGAGGTGAAAGTAATTTTCGTGCACGGATAAGAGGTGTCGTACAGAGACATGGCGTGTCGCGAATTATGAAAGTCGGCCGTACGAATTTTCATCGCCGAAAGACAGATCGTTCCCACGCTCAGGGTGGGAACAATCGAATGGCTGAGCTCAGTCGTGCTGCATCCGGGCGCGCTTGAGCAATTTCTTGCAGCGCTCGGACAAGTGCAGCACGCGCAAGTGCTTGCCAGCCTTCGCGTAGCGCTCGCGCAAGGTGCCCAGCGCAGCGATGGCCGAGTAATCGACAAAACTCAGGTGACGACAATCCAGGGTCACTTGCAGCGGGTCATTGGCCGGATCGAACTGATTGAGAAAGGGTGTGGTCGAGGCGAAGAACAGCGTGCCATGCAGCCGATACAGCTTGCTGCCGTCGTTCTCCAGATGACTGTCGGCATACAGCTGGCGAGCCTGCTGCCAGGCAAAGTTCAGCGCCGCAATGATGATGCCGCAGAGCACCGCGATGGCCAGATCGGTGAAAACGGTAATCACCGTCACCGCGATGATCACCAGCACATCGTTCAACGGCACTTTGTTCAGCACCCGCAATGAGGCCCAGGCGAAGGTCTGTTGCGACACCACGAACATCACCCCGACCAGCGCGGCCAATGGAATGCGCTCGATCAGCGGTGACAGGAACAGGATGAACAGCAGGATCGACACCCCGGCCACTACCCCGGACACG
The DNA here is from genome assembly GCF_047324915.1 of Pseudomonas sp. Pseusp16. Taxonomy (NCBI): domain Bacteria; kingdom Pseudomonadati; phylum Pseudomonadota; class Gammaproteobacteria; order Pseudomonadales; family Pseudomonadaceae; genus Pseudomonas; species Pseudomonas sp. Pseusp16. Next base: position 4,372,226 of record NZ_CP168522.1, read on the forward strand.
CGCCCGCGACCGCCGGAACTGAGGTTGATCATGGTCTGGCCGATCATGGCGCAACCGCCCATGCCACCGAACGCACCGGACACCACATTCGCCACCCCCAGCGCCACGCACTCGCGATCCGGGTAACCACGGCTCTCGGTGATTTCGTCGGCGAGGTTCAGGGTCAACAGGGTTTCCAGCAACCCGACCAGTGCCATCAGGATCGCGTAGGGCACGATGATCCGCAGGGTGTCCAGATTCCACGCGATGTCCGGCAGTGCCAGTGTCGGCAAGCCACCGGCGATGTGCGCCATGTCGCCCAGGGTGCGGGTCGGCAGGCCGAGCAGATACACCGCCAGGCCCACACCGAGAATCGCCACCAGCGCCGGTGGCACCGTACGGGTCAGGCGCGGCATCACATAGACAACGGCCATGGTCACCGCGACCAGCCCGAGCATCATGTACAGCGGCGTACCGCTCAACCAGGCCTCACCACTCTTGAAGTGCTCCAGTTGCGCCAGGGCAATGACAATCGCCAGGCCGTTGACGAAACCGAGCATCACCGGATACGGCACCATGCGCACCAGCTTGCCGAGCTTGAGCAGCCCGAACGCGATCATGATCAGTCCGCCCAGCAACACCGTGGCCAGCAAATACTGCACGCCGTGTTGCACCACCAGTGCGACGATCACCACGGCCATCGAGCCGGCCGCACCGGACACCATGCCTGGTCGCCCGCCAAACAGCGCGGTCAGGGTGCAGATGATGAATGCGCCATAGAGCCCCATCAGCGGATTGAGATGCGCCACCAGCGCGAAAGCGATGCACTCGGGCAACAGGGCGAAGGAAGTGGTAAGTCCGGCCAGGACATCGGCGCGTAGACGTTTTGCTTTCATGGGGAACCGCACACTGGGAGAGACGAGAAATGAGTGTGCGGATGTTACGGAATCGAGGGCGGACCGGCCATCATCTGTGTCATCGAAAATGCCTTCGCGAGCAAGCCCGCTCCCACAATTGATCGCGCTTCGTCAGAAGGAATGCGGCCGAATGTGGGAGCGGGCTTGCTCGCGAAGAACGATGACGCGGTCTAAAGCGAACTCACACCATCTCGTCGCGAATCCACTCCACCACCGACGTGCGCTTCGGCACCCAGCCCAGCAGCTCCCGCGCCTGCTTGCCGCGCACCCGGCTGTTGGAGCCCAGGCCATAGTTGGCCATTTCATAGCCCCACTCGGCTTCGGCGTCCTTGAGCGGCCAGTCTTGCGGCTCGCCCAGGTTCAGCGCCCGGGCCATGGCGGTGGTCATGTCGATGAACGACGCTTCACCGCTTTCGACGAAGTAGAAGGTGCCAGGCACGTTTTCAGTCAGCGCCAGCAGGTACAGCGCCACCACGTCCTCGATGTGCACATTGGACCAGATGTTCCGGCCCGTGCCGACATGGCGTACAACGCCGCTTTTACGCGCCTGTTTGAGCAGGCGCGGCAGCTGCACGCTGTCACGATGAACACCCAGGCTGTGGCCGTAGATCAGCGTGTTGCAGATCACTGCCGAGTTCACCCCGTCCATGGCCGCCGCCAGGATCAGGTTGTCGATGGCCACTCGCGCCGCCTTGTCGACAGTCGGCTCCGGCAGGTTGTCTTCGAAGTAGATGACATCACTGGATTTGCCACCCGAGGCATCACCGACAATGCTCGAACCGCTGGTATGCAGGAACACTTTGCCGGAACCGCGCAAGGCATCGAGCAATGCTTGCACCGCACCACGATGATCGCTGCTGGCGGCGTTGATCACCGCGTCGGCAGCCAGCGCCTGATCGGCCAACAGGGCGGAGTCGTCGAGGGTGCCGATCACCGGTGTGATGCCCAGTGCACGAAGTTCATCCGCTTGTTCGGCGCTGCGTACCAGACCAGTGACGTTGTAGCCGGCCTGGACCAGCCCCGTGGCGATGGAACCGCCGATAAAACCGGCAGCACCGGTAACGAATACGTTCATGGAGAAACTCCCTGCGTTGATAAGTGATGCAAGGAGTATCCAGCAGCGATCCCTGGCGAAAAATCCCTGTCGGCCCAATTCACTCTTGCGCAGGAATCACGAATCAACCCTTGAAGTCTGCGCTCGCATAATCCGCCAACTTGCCCTGGATAAAGTCCAGGAAGCATTGAATCCGCAGGGCCAGTTGCGAGTTGCGGTAGTACACCGCGTTGATCGGCTGGCGATAGCCGCTGTTGAACTCGGCCAACAACACTTTCAAGCGCCCGGCACGAATGTCTTCGATGGTCATGAAATGCGACAGGCTGGCGATACCCTGGCCGTCCAGTGCCAGATGGCGGATGGTCTCACCGCTGGAGGCGCTGATCGACGCCTGGATCGGCCAGCGATCGCCATGCACGTAACGCAGCGGCCATTGGTTGAGGCCTTCGTTCTGGGTGAACCCCAGCAGCGTATGGTTGGCCAGGTCAGCCACGGCTGTCGGTGTGCCGTGCTTTTCCAGGTAGGCGGGGCTGGCGACGATGTGCAGCGGGCTGCAACCCAGGGAGCGGGCATGCAGTGTCGAGTCGGTCAGGGTGCCGATGCGGATGGCGATGTCGGTGCTCTGTTCCAGCAGATCGATGATCAAATCATTGCTGTTGAGTTCGAGCTGGATGTCGGGGTAGAGCCGGCGGAATTCATCGATGTAGGGCACGATGGCGTGCAGCATGAACGGTGACGCCGCGTTGATGCGCAAACGCCCGGACGGCGTTTGCTGGCGTGAGGACAGGCGCTCTTCGAGTTCGTCCATCTGATCGAGAATCTGCTTGGCGTGCTCGAAGAAGTACTTGCCCTCTTCGGTCAGGTCCATGCGCCGCGTGGTGCGGTTGATCAGCGTGGTGTCGAGCTTGGCCTCCAGCCGCGACAGCGTACGACTGACCGCCGAAGGCGTTTGCCCGACCTGCTCGGCCGCCGCAGAAATCGACCCGCATTCAATCACGCAGACGAAAATCTGCAACTCATCGGATCTGGCTTTCACGTGTGTCCTCTTTTGCGAGTCGGCGCGGCGATCTTCCTGGCCGTTGCATCGGATAGTAGCCGAGCACTATGCCTTGAGGCCAAACACCTCAGTCAAATGCTGCGCATAGCGTGCCACGTCACCTTCGATGTTCGGGCGTTTCATCACGTCCACGCACAGGAAGGTCGGCAAACCGGCCATGCCAAGGAACTCGTTGGCCTTGTGGAACGGGAAGTAAACCGCATCCACACCCTTGGCTTCGAAGAAATCGCTCGGGTCGTCGAAGGCTTGCTGCGGGGCGTTCCAGGTCAGCGACAACATGTACTGCTTGCCGTGAATCAGGCCACCGCTGCCGTACTTCTGCGAGGCATCGGAACGGGTGCGACCGTCGCTGGCATAGAGGCTGCCATGGCCTTCGGTGAAGACTTCGTCGATGTACTTCTTCACGGTCCACGGCGCACCCATCCACCAGCCGGGCATCTGGTAAATGATCACGTCGGCCCAGAGAAACTTGGCCACTTCTTCGGCGATGTCGTAACCCTCGTCGATGAAGGTGGTTTTGACATCCAGGCCGCCGCGATCCAGCACGCTCAACGCTGCTTCATGCAAGGTGGTGTTGTAGCGACCATCGGAGTGCGCAAATTTTTTGCCGCCATTGAGCAACAGGACTTTTTTCATGAGTGATCTCGGGAAGGGTCAGGAATTCGATGGCGGCAGAGTACCGACCGGCTTCGCGCGGAATAAGCATCGATTTGGCAAAATTCATTTGACCCACAAGCACGAATCGACAGGCGATTGTTGCCTTAGACTGGCGCCAGTTCTGACTTGAGGAGAGATGTACATGAGTGAAATCCAGGGCTTCATCCTGCACGCTAAGACCCGCCCGGAAAAATCCGACGCCTTCGAAGCGTTTTTCAGCAGCTACGTGGAAGCAAGCCGCGCCGAACCCGGTTGCATCGAATACCACATGTTGCGCGACAAACAGGACCCGACCCTGTTCATCTTTTACGAGATCTGGCAATCCCAGGCCCACCTCGACGTGCACTCGAACCTTCCGCACATGAAGCAGTTCCTCGAGCAGCGCGATGAATACCTGGAACGAGACTTCGAGATCCGCGCCATCGAGATGATCAGCCCGTCGTCCGCTAGCCGCTGATCAGCAAATGGCCGCCGAGCACACCCAGGCCACTGAAGAACACGCGCTTGAACCACAGGGCGCTGATCCGCTGGCGCAGCGATTGCCCCAGCCACATGCCGAGCATTGCCGGGATCAGCGCCAGCAGCGACGCGCTCAACTCGCCCCCGCCGAGGGCGCCGCGCCATAGCAATCCACCGGCCAGGGCCAGGGTCGAGACGGTGAACGACAGGCCCAGCGCCTGCACCAGCTCGTCCTTGCTCAAACCCAGCGCTTGCAGATAAGGCACCGCCGGAATCACGAACACGCCGGTGGCCGAAGTAATGAATCCGGTCAGCACGCCACACAATGGCCCGAGCCAGCGTTCGCTGCGCCGCCCCACGCGCAAAATCGGCAGGAACAGACCGCTCAGCGCATACAGCAACAATGCCGCCCCCAGCCCCCGCACCACCCAATGGCCACCGCTCATGCCGATCCACAGCGTGCCCGCCCCTGTGCCGAAAAAAATCGCCAGCAGCATTGGCCACAGCCGTTTGACCAGCCCCGACAGATGCCCGCCGAATGCCAGTTGCCAGACATTGGTGAGGGTCGCCGGAATGATCAACAGCGCCGCAGCCTGCGTCGGTGCCATAGCCAGGCCGAGCAGGCCCATGGCAACGGTCGGCAGGCCGAGGCCGATGACGCCCTTGATCATGCCGGCCAGCACAAAGGTGCCGATAACCAGTAAGGAAAGGGCCAATCCGAGATTCTGGTAAAACGTCGAGAGTGTGTTCATGGGGCTATGGTGAGCCCGCGAGGGCAGGTTGAAAATCTGCCATATACTGAGGCTGCCTCTTGCTTTGGCAGAGGCTGAATACTTCACTGCAGCGACTGGCCTCTTCGCGAGCAAGCCCGCTCCCACAGTGGATCGCATTTCTTCCATGAGAATTCGGTCACCTGTGGGAGCGGGCTTGCTCGCGAAGGCGCCCGCCCAGACAACATCACATTCAAGGTTGTACCGATGCACTTCGACCTCACCGACCTGCGCCTGTACCTGAACATCCTCGACACCGGCAACATCACCGCCGGCGCTGCCCGCAGTCATCTGTCCCTCGCAGCGGCCAGTGCGCGCATTCGTGCCATGGAAGCCTCACTGGGGATCGAGTTTCTCGAAAGAGGCCGACGCGGCGTAACGCCAACGCCTGCCGGCAAGGCCCTGGCTCAGCATGCCCGTACCCTGATGCAACAAGCCGAGCGCATGCAGCAGGACCTGGCCGAATACGCCAAGGGCGTCAAAGGCCAGGTGCGATTGTTGTGCAACACCACGGCGATCACCGAGTACTTGCCGGAATTGCTCGCCGATTTCCTGCGTGACCACCCCAACCTCGACATCGACCTGCAGGAACTGCCCAGTACCCGTATCACCCACGCCTTGCGCCAGGGGGCGGCGGACCTGGGGATCGTCTCGGATGCGGTGGACACCCACTCCCTCGACACCCTGCCCTTTCGTGACGATCCGCTGGTACTGATCATGCCGCCCGGGCATCCCCTCGCCGACGGCGAACCACCGAATTTCAGCGACACGCTGCAACACCACTACGTCGGCCTGACCGCCGATAGCGCGTTGGCGGTGTACCTGGAAGAACAGGCTTTGCACACAGGCCTGCGCATGCAAATCCGCATCCGTGCCGAAGGTTTCGACGGCGTGATGCGCATGGTCGCGCACGGTGCCGGGCTGGGTATCGTGCCGCTGGCAGCGATCCGCCGCTGGACGGTGGATCAACCGCTGAAAAGCTTCGCGCTGAAGGAGCCATGGGCACAACGAAAACTGCTGCTGTGCGCACACTCATTCGAGCACTTGCCCGGCTATGCCAGGGCCTTGCTGGAGGCGCTACTTAGCGCAAAACGTCGTGAAAATCCTTGAAAATCACCGTTCAACCCTACGCGCGGCTGTATAACCAAGAGGTCACCCAGAGTAATATTCGTCCTTTGAAATCAGGCCTGGCCACAACAACCAGAAGGGAACCAGATGGCGGATGAAATATTGCAACAGGGGACGCTCAAGCGGGGGTTGAAGAATCGTCATATTCAGCTGATCGCCCTGGGGGGAGCCATTGGTACGGGGCTATTCCTGGGCTCCGCCGGCGTGCTCAAGTCGGCCGGACCGTCGATGATCCTCGGCTACGCGATTGCCGGATTCATCGCCTTTCTGATCATGCGCCAGCTCGGCGAGATGATTGTCGAGGAGCCGGTGGCCGGCTCCTTCAGCCACTTCGCCCACAACTACTGGGGCGGCTTCGCCGGCTTCCTGTCCGGCTGGAACTACTGGGTGCTGTATGTGCTGGTGGGCATGGCCGAGCTGACGGCCGTCGGCAAGTACGTGCAGTTCTGGTGGCCGGAAGTGCCGACCTGGGTCAGTGCCGCGGTGTTCTTCGTGCTGGTCAACCTGATCAACACGCTGAACGTCAAAGTCTTCGGTGAAATGGAATTCTGGTTCGCGATCATCAAGGTCGTGGCCATCATCGGCATGATCGTCCTGGGCTGCTACATGCTGTTCAGTGGCACCGGCGGCCCGCAAGCCTCGGTGAGCAACCTGTGGGACCACGGCGGGTTCTTCCCCAACGGCTACAGCGGCCTGCTGATGGCGATGGCGTTCATCATGTTTTCCTTTGGCGGCCTGGAACTGGTCGGCATCACCGCCGCTGAAGCCAGCGAACCAAGGAAGGTCATTCCCAAGGCCATCAACCAGGTGGTTTACCGGGTACTGATCTTCTACGTCGGCGCGCTCACAGTGCTGCTGTCGTTGTATCCGTGGGACCAACTGCTGCAGACGCTCGGCGCTTCGGGCGATGCCTACAGCGGCAGCCCGTTCGTGCAGATTTTCGCCTTGATCGGCAGCGACACCGCCGCGCAAATCCTCAATTTCGTGGTGCTTACCGCGGCGCTGTCGGTCTACAACAGCGGCGTGTATTGCAACAGCCGCATGCTCTATGGCCTGGCCGAGCAAGGCGACGCACCCAAGGTGCTGATGAAACTGAACAAGCAGGGTGTTCCCTTGCTGGCTCTGGGCGTATCGGCACTGATCACGATGCTGGCGGTGCTGATCAACTACGTCGCGCCACAGGAAGCGCTTGAGTTGCTGTTCGCCCTGGTGGTCGCGTCCTTGATGATCAACTGGGCGCTGATCAGCCTGACGCACCTGAAATTCCGCAAGGCCATGGGCCAGCGCGGCATCGTGCCGGGCTTCAAGGCCTTCTGGTCGCCGTACACCAATTACCTGTGCCTGGCCTTCATGGCCGTGATCATCTGCGTCATCTGGATGATTCCGCCGGTACGCGCCTCGGTGTACGCCATGCCGGTGTGGGTGTTGTTGATCTACGCTTGCTACCGGTTGCGCATGGCCCGGCATCGAAAGCTGCCAGTGGCTCAGTAACCCCGCACAATAAAACGCCCCGACATTCGATGAATGCCGGGGCGTTTTTCATGGCGTGCGCAAATCGACTAGCGCTTCTGGATACCTCGATGTCGACCACAGACAACTGATGCCCGGCCAAGCCCTATAGGGTGCGACTTCAGCTCTCCCTCATGCCCGGAGTCATCATGACCGCACCGATTACCGTACTTCGCGACACCCACCCGCTGCCCGTACTCGACGCCTGCAAATGGGAAAAACTCGAAGGCGACCCGCACACCGTCAACCTCAACGCCTACACCAGCGAAGACGGCAGCAAGATCATGGGCACCTGGATCTGCACGCCGGGCAAGTGGTACGTGGAATACGTGAAGTGGGAATACTGCCACTTCCAGGAAGGCTACTGCATCATCACTCCGGAAGGCATGGCGCCGATCCACCTGCGCGCCGGTGACATTTTCGTCATCGAGCCGGGGATGAAAGGCACCTGGGAAGTAGTGGAAACCGTGCGCAAGTATTTTGTGTTTGCCTGATCCCAACCCAAAACGACACCCGGTTACAAAAGCGACACCTGCAACGAGTAGCTACCCAAGTAACTACTCGTTGCGCAATACGTCTTCCATAGACGCACTCGCATCCCCTCTCGTCTCCCCCCTTCCACGCTCAAAACACCCACGCTATACGCTTCGCCGCTACATCGGCAGAACGCTTGAAAAAACAAAGTGATTGCTTTTTGCCACTCAGTGACCAATCGGTTTTCATAACGAACGCAAAGCTTGACCGTGTCGATTTCAGATACGAAGGTGGCGCGATCAGGTAACGGGAGCGTCGGACAAGCCGGGTAAGGTGGCGCTGCTTTTCACCGATATAACCACATCGCGATGATGGGTTTGACAAGAACAGCAGCGTCTGGAGGGCGCAGCGTTCAGAAAGGGTATCCGGCAACCGTGACAATCACTGCCCCCCATCAGCCCGCTCAAATGTCGTTCACCAGAGAAAAAAAATAATGATTAGCCCGAGCTCCAAGGATTCCAGTGGCCAATTGGCGCAGGGCTTCAAGCCTCGTCACGTCACCATGTTGTCTATCGCCGGGATTATCGGCGCCGGTTTGTTTGTAGGCTCGGGGCATGCCATCGCGGCCGCTGGCCCGGCCGTATTGCTGGCCTATCTGTTCTCGGGCCTGCTGGTCGTTCTGGTCATGCGCATGCTCGGTGAAATGGCGGTGGCCAATCCCGACACCGGTTCGTTCTCCACCTATGCCGACCAGGCCATCGGCCGTTGGGCGGGCTTCACCATCGGCTGGCTCTACTGGTGGTTCTGGGTGCTGGTGATTCCTATCGAGGCGCTGGCCGCCGGCCATGTGTTGAACCAGTGGTTTCCCCAGATCGATGCCTGGCTGTTTGCCCTGGTGTCGATCATTGCGCTGGTGGTGACCAACCTGTTCAGTGTGTCCAAGTACGGCGAGTTCGAGTTCTGGTTCGCCATGGCCAAGGTCGTGGCGATCATTGGTTTCATCGGCGTGGGTTTTGCCGTGTTGATGGGCTGGGTTCCCGATCGGGAGGTCAGCGGGCTGAGCGGCCTGATGGCCGAGCACGGCGGGTTTGCTCCCAACGGCCTGTCGGCGGTAGTCGGCGCCTTCATCACCATCATGTTCAGCTTCATCGGTACCGAGGCGGTCACCATCGCCGCCGCCGAATCCGACAACCCGTCGCAGAACATTGCCAAGGCCACCCGTTCGGTGATCTGGCGCATCGGGGTGTTTTACCTGCTGTCGATTTTCGTGGTCATCTCCGTGGTGCCCTGGAATGACCCGCTGTTGGCTTCCGTAGGCTCCTACCAGCGCGCACTGGAAATCATGAACATTCCCCACGCCAAGTTCATGGTGGACGTGGTGGTGCTGATTGCCGTGGCCAGCTGCATGAACTCCTCGATCTATATCGCCTCGCGCATGCTGTACTCGCTGGGGCGCCGTGGCGATGCGCCGAAAGCGCTGAAGGCAACCTCTTCCGAAGGCGTACCACGGGCGGCGGTCATCGCCAGTACCGTGTTGGGGGCGGCGATTACCGTTTGGAGCTACTTCATGCCCGCCGGGTTGTTTGAGTTCCTGCTGGCCAGCTCCGGCGCGATTGCATTGGTGGTGTACCTGGCCATTGCGGTATCGCAGTTGCGCATGCGTCGGATGCTGCGTCGACAGAACGTCGAACTGGCCTTTCGCATGTGGCTGTTTCCATGGCTCACATGGCTGGTGATCGCGTTCATTTGCGCTGCGCTGGCAGTGATGATGGTCTCCCCGCAACACCGTACCGAAGTGAGCACGACCATTGGTCTGGCGCTGGCGATTTCCTTTATCGGCCTGGTCACATCGCGTCAACCTGCGCAATCCGCAAGGGCGACGTCAGTGGGATAACACAAGAGAGATACCTGCGAGAACCTGATACTTGCGCGTACCCGAGGCAGGGGCGTTACACGCTACCGTGCCTTGGGCCGCCATCTCTCTTTGTGAGGACATGACCACGATGTCATCGAGCTCCAGCGTATCCGTCGGTACGACGACCCGATCGGTTGGTTTTCTGTTGCTGGATCAATTCACGCTGATTTCCCTGGCCTCGGCCGTAGAGCCATTGCGCATGGCCAATCAATTGTCAGGGCAAGAGCTATACCGCTGGCACACGTTCAGCCTCGGTGGCGAGCCGGTATGGGCCAGTGACGGCGTGCCGATCACCCCGGATGCCTCGTGGAACGATCCCTGGGTAACAGACACTGTGTTCGTGTGCGGTGGCGTAGGTATCCAGAATGTGGTCACCCGCGAGCACATTGCCTGGCTCAAAGCCCTGGCGCGTCAATCCAGGCGGCTGGGAGGCATATGCACCGGTAGCTGGGCACTGGCCAAAGCGGGCCTGCTCGATGGCTACGAGTGCAGTGTGCATTGGGAGTTTCTGGCCGCCATGCAGGAAGCTTTCCCGCGGGTCAGCATGAGCGCAAGTCTGTTTACCCTTGACCGGAACCGGTTCACCAGCTCCGGCGGAACGGCGCCCATGGACATGATGCTGCACCTGATCGGCCGCGATCATGGCCGTGAATTGTCCGCCGCCATTTCGGAGATGTTTGTCTACGAACGCATACGCAACGAACAGGACCATCAGCGCGTACCGCTCAAGCATGTGCTGGGCACTCATCAACCCAAGCTGCAGGAAATCGTTGCGTTGATGGAGGCCAACCTCGAGGAGCCGATCGACCTGGATGACCTGGCAGATTACGTTGATCTGTCACGTCGGCAGTTGGAGCGGCTGTTCCAGAAATACCTGAACTGCACGCCGTCCCGTTACTACCTCCGATTACGCCTCATTCGAGCGCGGCAGTTGCTCAAGCAAACGTCGATGTCGATCATTGAGTTGACGGCGGCCTGCGGTTTTGTGTCCACGCCCCACTTTTCCAAATGCTATCGCGAGTACTTCGGCGTTCCACCTAGCGACGAGCGCGCCGGCTCTGAAATGAGTCGAAAACCGGCAACGCTTGCGATTGTTCAGCAACCATCGACCAGGCCGGTGACTACTCTGGAGCAGGCGCGAAATGAGTCGACATTTGCCAGCGTCCGGATGGGCGATCATTCCTGGTAACGCCCATCACAAAGCCTGCGATCTTTTTCCGATAAAAAAACCGGGAAGCCGCCCGACGCGGCCCCCGGTAAATGTTGATGCGCACACGCCTTACCTGTAGGAGCGAGCTTGCTCGCGAAAAACCCGAGGCCAACGCGGGGTGTCAGACACCCCGCGTTATCGTTAACGACCATCGCGAGCTGGCTCGCCCCTACAGGGGTTTGCGATAGCTGTTGATGATCGCCGAGAAGTCGTTGCCGCCTTCCCCACGCAGGCTCATCGCCTGATACAACTGCTGGGCCACCGCGCCGAGTACCACCGGCTGGTGCGCCTGACGTGCCGCTTCAGTAGCCAGCCCCAGGTCCTTGAGCATCAGTTCGGCCCCAAAGCCGCCGGTGTAACCGCGCGACGCCGGTGCCGTTTCAACGATGCCCGGCCATGGGTTGTACATCTCCGAACTCCAGCAACGCCCGGTGGAACTGTTGATGATGCCCGCCAGCACCTTGGTGTCGATGCCGAGGGCGTCGCCCAGCGCCATGGCCTCGCTGACGCCGACCATGGAAATTCCCAGCAGCAGGTTGTTGCAGATCTTGGCGATTTGCCCGGTGCCGACTTCACCACAATGGACGATGTTACGGCCCATTTGCGCCAGTACCGGTTGCAGGGTGGCGAACAGTTCAGGCGTGGCGCCAACCATGAAGGTCAGTGTCCCGGCGGCTGCACCACCGGTGCCGCCAGAGACCGGCGCGTCGGCCATGGCCACACCTTGCCTGGCCGCAGCTGCGGCTACGTCACGGGCGGTCTGCGGGTCGATGGTGCTGCAATCCACGGCCGGTACACCTTTACCGATACCGGCGAGCACGCCGTCCTCACCCAGCCAGACGCTGCGCACATGCACGGCGGCAGGCAGCATGGTGATGACCAGTTCGGCACCTTCTGCCGCTTCACGGGCCGATGCGCTGATGCTGCCGCCCAGCTGTTCCAGTTCCGCCAGCACGGCTTTGTTCAGGTCGACCAGGCGCAGCGCATGGCCGGCCTTGATCAGGTTGCGCGCCATTGGCGCGCCCATGTTGCCCAGACCGATAAAAGCGATTTTCATGTCCGGCTCCTTAACGCAGGTTGATGGTGGTGTTCACACCGTCGTTGACACTGTCGTCATCGAACCAGCGGCTGGTGACGGTCTTGGTCTGAGTGTAGAACTGCACCACTTGTTTGCCGTACGGGCCGAGGTCGCCAAGCTTGGAACCGCGCGAACCGGTGAAGCTGAAGAACGGCACCGGCACCGGGATCGGGATGTTGATACCGACCTGGCCGACATCGATTTCATTCTGGAATTTGCGCGCCGCCGCACCGCTCTGGGTGAACAGGCCAGTGCCGTTGCCGAACGGGTTGGCGTTGACCAGGGCGATGGCCTCATCGAGGGTTGCAACTTCCAGTACCACCAGCACCGGGCCGAAGATTTCCTGGGTGTAGATCTGCATGTCGGTGGTCACGCCGGAGAACAGGGTCGGGCCGACAAAGTTGCCCTTCTCGTAACCGGGAACCGAGATCTCGCGACCGTCCAGCTCCAGTTTCGCGCCTTCCTTGATGCCGCTTTCGATCAGATCGAGAATCCGCGCCTTGGCTTTTTTCGAGATGACCGGACCGACATCGGTGCCCGGCTCGCTGCCGGCATTGACCTTGAGTTTTTGCGCCAGCGCCTTGAGGTCCGGCAGCCACTGTTTAGCCGCGCCCACCAGCACCACCACCGAGGTGGCCATGCAACGTTGACCGGCGGCACCGAAACCAGCGCCCACCAGCGCATTCAGCGCTTGTTCGCGATTGGCGTCCGGCAGTACCACGGCGTGGTTCTTCGCGCCCATCATCGACTGCACACGCTTGCCGTGCTTGCCGGCCAGGTCATAGACGTGAGTACCGACAGCGGTCGAACCGACGAAGGAAACAGCCTTGATGTCTTTGTGGGTGCAGAGCCCGTCCACCACATCCTTGCCACCATGCACGACGTTGAGCACGCCAGCCGGAATACCCGCCTCGATCGCCAGTTCCACCAGCAGCATGGTCGACATCGGGTCCTGTTCCGACGGCTTGAGTACGAAGGTGTTACCGCAGGCGATGGCCATCGGGAACATCCACAGCGGAATCATTGCCGGGAAGTTGAACGGAGTAATACCCGCGCATACGCCGATCGGCTGGCGCAGGGTGTAGGTGTCGACGCCGCCCGCGACGTTTTCAGCGAACTCGCCCATTTGCAGGCTGCCGATGGAGCAGGCGTGCTCGACCACTTCCAGGCCACGGAAAATATCGCCTTCGGCGTCGGCAATGGTCTTGCCCTGCTCGGCGCTCAGGACGGCGGCGATGCGCTTGGAGTGCTCGCGGATCAGCGCCTGGAGCTTGAGCATGATGCGCATGCGGGCGCCGATGGGTGTCAGTTTCCAGGTCTGGAAAGCACGATGAGCGGCGCTGATGGCAGCATCGACTTCTTCAGCGGTGGCAAACGGCACCTTGGCCAGCACTTGCTGGGTCGCCGGGTTGATGATGTCGTGCCATTCGGTGGACTTGGATTCGACCCACTGGCCGTCGATCAACAGTTTGACCTTCTGCACGGTGGTGTCATTGGGCGTGAGCGATACGTTCATGTGGGTCTCCAGATCTTTGTTGTTATCTTGGGAGCCAAGGCGAAATAGTCGCCTTGAGAAGAGGCATGCGCCGCGAATTGGTTAACGGGCTGTTTTTGGAGTATAGATGTGCAAACTTCTGATAAGAACGCACATAAAAACCGGTCCAACATGCAAAAAAACATCACCTCCCTCGGCTCGTTGAACTGGGACGACCTCAAGTTTTTCCTCGAAGTCTCCCGCACCCGCAAAGCCAGCACTGCGGCCAAGCGCCTGGCGGTGGACTACACCACGGTGTCGCGGCGCATCAGTTCCCTGGAAACGGCGCTGGGCACATTGCTGTTCGAGAAATCCCGGACCAGCGGCTTTGTCCTGACCGCCGAAGGCCAGCGGTTGATGGGCTATGCCGAGTCGATCGAAAGCACCTTGCACATGGCGTGCGAGCAGGTTTCCGGGTCCGGCGTGGCGCTGTCCGGTCATGTGCGCATGGGCTGCACCGAAGGTTTCGGCAGCTTTTTCATCACCCCGCAGCTGAGCCACTTCGTCGACACCTACCCGGCAATCTCGGTGGATATCCTGCCGCTGCCGCACTTCATCAGCCTGTCCAAGCGCGAGGCCGACATCGTCATCGCCCTGGAGCGTCCGGAGCATGGCCCGTACGTCTGCTGCAAACTGTGCGACTACCGGTTGCAGCTGTACGCGACCCAGGACTATCTGGACAACCACCCGGCCATCCGCCGCCCGGCAGACCTGGCGAAACATTCGTTTATCAGTTACGTCGACGACCTGGCGTTCAGCTCGGAGCTGTTGTACCTGGCCAACGTACTGCCCGGTGCCAGTGCCAATCTGCGCAGCACCAGCGTGATCGCACAGTTCGTGGCCGCGCAGCAGGGACGCTCACTGGCGATCCTGCCGTGCTTCCTCGCCACCCAGGACCCTCGCCTGCTGCCGGTGTTGCCACAGGAAATCAACATCACTCGACAGTTCTGGATGTACTGCCGCGAAGACCTGCGCAAGCTCAAGCGGATCACCCTGTTGTGGGATTACATCCGCGAGGTGACCGAACGCAATCAGGGCCTGCTGATGGGTGAAAGCCGGGAGATGCTGTTCGCCGACTGATGGGCTCGCTGCAAGCGCTGTCAGTCGCGGCCCTCCTTTAGCTCCAGCATCAGCCCGCTCAAGCGTTTGACCCGGCGTTTCACCGCCTCTTCAAACACGCCCGCACGCGACTCGATCAAGGTGAACCAGTCCTTGGCCCGGGTGATCCCTGTGTAGATCAGTTCCTTGGTGAGTACCGGATTCAAGGCGTCAGGCAGAATCAACGCGGTATGCGCGAACTCCGAGCCCTGGGATTTATGCACGGTCATGGCGTACACGGTTTCGACATCATTCAGGCGGCTTGGCAGGACGAATCGCACGCCCCCCTGGCCATCATTTCGCGGGAACGCCACTCGCAGAACCTGCCTTCCAGTCTCATGGCCCTCCTGCTCCGGGAGCTTGAGGGCGATGCCGATGTCGCCGTTCATCAAGCCCAGCCCGTAGTCATTGCGGGTCATCAGTACGGGGCGGCCTTCGTACCACTGCTGGTCACTGTCGATCAGGCGTGCCCTCAGCAAGGCGTCCGTCACTCGCTGGTTCAAGCCCTCCACACCCCACGGTCCCTTGCGCACGGCACATAGCAACTGAAAGGCGTCGAAGGCCTGCAACACCTGTCGAGCCCAATCAGTCCAGCGCGAATCCTCCAGCGGGCTGTCGAGTGGCGGCCGCTGATTGCGCAACACGCTCAGGTAGTGCCGATACCCCTGCGGGCCCTGACCATGGCCGTCGAGAAGCAAGCGTTCCAGGGCCCGGTCCTGCTCCCCCTTGAGGGACAAGGAATGCACATCGTCATGGCTTCGCGCAGACAACAACTTGCGTGCTTCTTCGGGTTGCTGCTGGTTGACCCAACGAGCCAGTTGACCGATACCGCTGCCCTCGCCGAATCGCCGGGAATGGCGCAGCATCACCACCTGTTGGGCCAATGGATGCGCGCCCTGCGTGTCTTCCTGCAATCCGCTGGCCTGCAAACTTTCGCCGCTGACGGCTTCCAGCCACTGGCGTGTCTGCGGGCTGTACCAGCCAGCCTCGGCGTCGCGACACAGATCCCCCAGTACCGCACCGGCTTCTACCGAAGCCAACTGATCCTTGTCACCCAGCAGCACAAGGCGTGCATGGGCGGGCAATGCGTCGAGCAGATTGGCCATCATTTCCAGGTCGATCATCGAGGCCTCGTCCACCACCAACACATCCAGCGGCAGGCGATTGCCGGCATGGTGGCGAAAATGACGAGTCCCCGGCCGGCTGCCGAGCAGACGGTGAACGGTGGTGACGTCGGACGGGATCTTGTCCCGAATGTCTTGCGTGACCTTCAAGGTCCGCACTTGCTGGCTGATGGATTCCGTCAGACGCGCTGCGGCCTTGCCGGTCGGTGCGGCGAGGCGGATGCGCAGGGGCTTGCCGGCCTCGACCGCCGGCGCCTGGAGCAACGCCAGCAAACGTACGACGGTGGTGGTCTTGCCGGTTCCCGGCCCTCCCGTCACGATGCTGAAGGCGCTACGGGTCGCCAGTGCGCAGGCAAGCTTCTGCCAGTCGATCACCTCACCGGACCGGGCAGGACCAAACAATCCGGTAAGGCGCTGGAGCAAGTCGCTCGGCGTGGATTCGTGTTCCGTCAGACGCTCGCGCAACGAGAGGTCGATCCGTCGCTCATAGGCCCAATAGCGGCGCAGGTACAAGCGTTTGCCCGATAACACCAAAGGCCGTTCGCGCACGTGGTCACGACTGTCGACAGCCAGTGCGACCAGGTTGCTGGCGGCCAGCACCTTGCACCAATGGGCCCCGTCCAGCGCCCCCAGCAATTGCGACGGCAACAGCATTGCGCCTTGCACGTCACCTTCGGGTGGCAATGACAGGGCAAAGTCAGGTTCTTTCAGCGTCTCGAACAGGTCAAGGCAGACATGCCCGTGGCCCAATTGGTGGCTGGTCAACGCGGCGGCCAGCAACACCAACGGATCATCATTCGGGGCCAGCTCGTGCAAGAATGCGACAAAGGCTTTGTCCAGTGCTCGCAACCAGCCACGCTCGACCCAACGCGTGAGCAACAACAGCAAGTCGTCGGCACGACTCAGCGGCGCCAGTTCGGCCAGGCTTTCGGCTGCCAGCGATGTGGGCAACAAATCGGCGAATGTGCGGTTCATAACAGTACTCCCTGTTCCCAGGCGGGCTCGGCCTTGGGTTCCGGCTTGCCCTGGAACAGTCTGTCCAGACGCTCGATCAGTTCTCTTGGCGGACGGGCAAAAAATGCGCCCTGGCTGGCCGCACGCGTGCCACGCAAAAACAGGTACAACGCACCGCCGACATGCCGGTCGTAGTCGTAATCGACAAGACGCGCCTTGAGCTGGCGATGCAGGGCCAACAGGTACAACACGTATTGCAGGTCGTAACGGTTGTCGAGAATCGATTGTTCCATGGCCTGCTGGGTGTAGGCCGCATCATCGGCGCCAAGCCAGTTGGATTTGTAGTCGGCAACGTAATAGCGGCCGTTGTGTTCGAACGTCAGGTCGATGAAGCCCTTGAACATGCCATTGAGCAACACCGGTTCGGCCGCCACCCGGGCCACGCCGTTATGGGTGTATTGGCACACCAGCGCGTCGAGCTTGAGCACATCGACCTTATGGCTGGCGAACCAGAACTCCATCTCGACCTGGTACTGCGTCAACTGCCCGAATATCACCGGGGCCTGACCGGCGCCCAGCTCCAACGGCAACTTGAGCAGATGCTGCAACCAGTCACTGAGCGTGGTGATCCAGCCCTCCCAGCCTCGACGATTGCAGCGACGGGCAATGGCGTCGTTTACATCTTGTGGCGCGGCAGCAAAACCCTCGCCTCCCGCCCATTCGAGCAGGCCATGGAGGAAAGTGCCGGGGTTCGGGCCGCGCGGGAACCGATGGATATCGGCACCACCGGCCACCACTTCTCTGGGGGCCTGCGGGTCGAGGCGCTCGTCATCGAACAGTTTTTGCGCCTGCGGGCTCTCCGGCGCCTCGTCCGCGCCGACACTCAGGGTGTCGCCAATGCGTAATGCGCTGTAGGAAGCGATCCACCAGTTTTCGCTGGCCTTGCGTTTCGGGATCAGCGGAACCAGCAGCGCCGCGTCGTTTTGCGGTGGCTGGTATTGCTCGGCAGTCGCTTCAGGCATCCGGGCATAGGCCAGCGCCGGGCAGTCCTGTTGCAAATCCCGCAACCACTGCTGCAACGCCGGGGACTCGCCCAATGGTGCACCGCCACCCAACAGATAACCCAACGCCGACAGATGCAGCACCGAGCCATTGTTGTTGCCGCGCTTGAGGTCAGCCACCCCCAGCCAGCAGGCATGTTGCGCCCGGGTCAGGGCGACATAGAGCAAGCGCAGATCCTCGGCCAGCCGCTCATCATCGGCCAGGGCAATCAATTCTGCGGTCGGCTTCAACGAGACCTGGGCATTGCCTGATTCATCGTGGTAATGCAACGGCAGGCGGCTGCCGTCCACCGGTTTCGCCGAACAAATGAACGGCAGGAACACCAACGGGTATTCCAGGCCTTTGGACTTGTGAATGGTCACGACCTTGACCAATTGCTCATCACTTTCCAGGCGCAGGATCTGCTCTTCGCCAGCCTGCCCGGACAACGCCAGGTGCTCGGACAAATGCCGGATCAGTGCTTGCTCACCATCGAGTTCCGCGGCCGCCTGTTGCAGCAATTCGGACAGATGCAACAGATTCGTCAGTACCCGCTCGCCGTCACTGCGTGCGATCAGCGCCTGGGGCAGACGGAAGTCGTGCAGCAAGCGCCGCAGCATCGGCAATACGCCCTGCTTGCGCCAGACTTCGCGATAGCCACGAAACTGCATGACCCGGGATTCCCAGGCCAACTCGTCCTGATTCAGCCGCTCCAGCTCAGTCAACGAAAGGTTCAACGTGATGCTGGCCAACGCAGCCCGCAGCGGGCGCTCGACATCCGGCTCGGCGCAGGCCTTGAGCCAGGTCAGCACGTCATGCGCCTCTTGAGCGGCGAACACCGAGTCCTTGTCCGACAGGTAAACACTGCGCACACCCCGGGCCGACAATTCGCCACGAACCGCCTGCGCTTCCTTGCCATCGCGCACCAGGATGGCGATGTCCGCCGGCAGCAGGCCTCTGAAGGCCTTGCCGTCCTGGGTGAACCCCGCTTGCCCCTGTTGTCCACCATTGAGCAATGCCGTGATTTCACTGGCGCAGGCAGCCGCCAGGTGTTGCCGGTACACAGCACCGGACAACGGTTGTTCCGCCGCCAGGTGCCAGATGTTCAAGGCAGGGACTGCCTGATCATTTATGCACAGGACTTCTTTGCGGCCCTGGGAGGCAACCGGCGTGAACGGAACCGGGTTGTCGCCATTCTTCTCCCGGAAGAGGAATGCCCCGCGCCCTGACTCCCGGGCTTCAGCACGCTCGAACACATGGTTCACCGCGTTGACCATGCCATGGCTTGAGCGAAAGTTGGTGCCCAGGGTGTGCAGGCGGCCGGTGGTGGCCTGCCGGGCGCGCAGGTAGGTATGGATGTCGGCGCCGCGAAAAGCGTAGATCGCCTGTTTCGGGTCGCCGATCAGGAACAGACCGCACTCGGGGCTGTTCTCTTCAATCCGGTAGATGCTCTCGAAGATCCGGTATTGCACAGGGTCCGTATCCTGGAACTCATCGATCAGTGCGACCGGAAACTGCTCGCGAATCAGGGTGGCCAGTCGCTCGCCGCCATCGGACTGCAAGGCCGCATCAAGGCGCAGCAACATGTCGTCGAAACCCATTTCCGCACGGCGGCGTTTCTCTTCCTCGAATCGTGCCCCGACCCAGCGGGCGGCGTGTTGCAGTACGGCGGCATCGGGTGTTGGCAGCCCATCGAGACTGGCCTTGAGGCCGGCCATCGCATCGAGCCCCGGATGTCGAGGCGCTTCGCCCTTCCAGGCTTCGGCCATGCCGTCAGGGGTCAGGCGCGTGAAGCCGGTGCCGATATCCAGTTGTTCAAGGGATTCGTCTTCGGCCCAGGCCTTGATCTTTTCGAACCATGGCTCGAAATAGCGGGCCTGCATCTTGCGACCGTCGACAGCCTTGCTGGCAACGCCCTGGTGACAGATGGCAAGCAACTCGTCCGCCCACTGGAGCCAGGGTTGCTTGAGTTCGATCAGGGCAACCCGTCGCTCTTGCAAGCATTGTGAAATCACCTCGGCGGGCTCTTTCCCTTGCAGCGTATCCCGCTCGCTGGCGAACAGCGCACGGATCCGCGGCAGCAACGCCGCCGGGCCGCCCCAATTGCTGCGCACCCAATTGAGCGCGTCACCTTGCATCGGGTAACAGAACAGCCGCCAGTAATCGCGCAGGACTTCCCCCAGCAAATCGCTGTGGTCGGTTTCCAGAGTCTGGGTAAACAGGCTGCCGCTGTCGAAGGCGTGCTCGCGCAACATGCGCTGGCACCAACTGTGGATGGTCGAAACCGCCGCCTCGTCCATCCACTGGGCGGCGATATCCAGGCGGTTTGCGCAGCCGGGCCATTGCTCGGGCAAGTACTGGCCACGCAACTCGGCAATCAGGCTGTCGGGGGCAGGCGTTTCATCGCGGAAAAATCGTGCGGCCTCGGCGAGCCGCGTGCGAATGCGTTCGCGCAACTCTTTGGTCGCGGCATCGGTGAAGGTCACGACGAGGATTTGCGGCGGCAGCAACTCTCGCCCGAACCCCGAGCCCTCGTCACCATGACCAAGGACCAGGCGCAGGTACAACGCGGAAATGGTGAACGTCTTGCCGGTGCCGGCGCTGGCTTCGATCAGTTGGCTGCCACGCAGCGGGAACGCCAGGGCCAGCGGTGTCTTCGTGCTCATCAGCGCGACTCCTCGCTGGACAGTGAACGCCAAGGGGCTTCAAGAAGCGGGCGATAGAGCGCATCACACCATTGGGGGAACGTCTCATCGGCGGTCAAGGCAGCGTAATCGGCGAATTGGCGTGCGAGTGCCGGGCTTTCGCGCCGTTCTCCGTCCGTCGTCTGCCCGTCGCCTTCATAGGCTTTGCGCGCAGCGGCCTCGGCCTTGACCGGGTCGGTTTGCCCCAGCCAGGCGAAGGCGGTCTTGACCGCGATCGGCAGAGGCTGGCGCATACCCGACTGCCAGGCCAACAACAGGTCACCGAGAATTTCCTGCGCGGTGGCCCCGTCCAGCGGACCGAGCAACAGGCTGTCGTCGCTGGCCACCAGTGCGGTGGTCAGCGCCATGCCACTGGCACAAGCGATCAGATGATTGACCCACGGGCGTGTCAGGCGATGCCATTTGCGCGACTTGATCGAGCCGATACTGTTGGGGATCGTAGTGATAGACAGCAAGCCACCATCAGCGCGCTGATGCAGGCCGCTGAGCCAGCCATCGATGTGCAGGCCTTGCAGTTCAAGACTGACGGGTAACGCGCTGCCGAGCGGTGTTGGCCACAAAGCCAGGAGCTGCTGGTGGCGTTGCAGCAAGTCAGGTAATGGCTCGATCAATTCACGTTGCAGGCACTCACCGAATCCGGCCATGGGCAGCAGCCCGCTGTTTTGCAGGCGTTTCGCCTGATCCTCCAGGGCCTGTCCGGCATTTCCCGGATCTGCCAGCCCCGCTTCAAGCAAACGGTCGCTGAGGCTGTAACACTGCAACGCATCCAGGACAAAAGGCTCTTCATCAGCCAACGGCACTTCTGCTGCTTCGAAGTAGACCTTCAGTCGCTGGCTGAAAAAGTGCCGTACCGGATTGCGCAGGAAGTCCTGCAGTTGACCGAGACTGAGTGGTTCGTCCTGAACGTGAGCTTCGAGTACTTCGGCACTTGCCTGCTGCTCTGTCGCCTGATGAAGGACCTGCCATTCGGTGGCGTAGCTGAACGAGTCATCGCCTTCGTGAAAGTAGCGAGCGCTGAAGGGTTGCAAAGGGTGTTCCCGGGTCATGCCTTCAATCAGGTCCTTGTCGCTTTGCGCCAATCGCCAACCGCTGGCCAGGTGGTCACGCAACTGGCCGATCAGCACCGAAGCAGGCCTCTCGCTGTTGTCGCGGATGCTGCGGCCCACCCAACTGATGTAGAGCTGGTCCCGTGCCGACAACAAGGCTTCCAGTAGCAGGTAGCGGTCATCTTCGCGCCGGGAACGATCGCCTGGACGGTAATCACTGCCCATCAGATCGAAATCCAGCGGCGGTTGCGCACGTGGATAATCGCCGTCATTCATGCCCAACAGGCAGACCAGTCGGAACGGGATGGCACGCATCGGCATCAAGGTGCAGAAGTTGACCGCGCCGGCCAGGAAGCGTTGAGACAAACGGCCCTGATCCAGACCTGCGAGCCAGGCTTCACGGACGACGGTCAGCGGCAACTCGTCCTGCAACCCGACGGACTCGCAGGTCTCGAGCCAGGTCTCACGCAGCTCTTCGAGCTGAGCCAGCAAGTAGTCATCGTGTTCGTTGCTGGCAAGGAAGAACAACTGCACCAGCGCCTGCAAGCGCAAGCCCCATTGCCGCGGCGGTGCCGGCTGAGAGAGTTCGTGGTGAGCCACTTCCAGCGCGTCCAGCAGCGCAACCAGCGGGCCGATTAGCGCGGCGTCCAGGCCACCGATTTCGTCGTAGGGCTCGATACTTTCATAAGCATCGGCGCTGCCAACGGCATAACCGAGCAACATCCGGCGCAAGCCGAAACGCCAGCTGTTTTGCTCCAGCTCATTCGGCAGCCCGAGCCCGGCACGCTGCTCGGCATTCATGCCCCAGCGAATGCCGGCACCTTCGATCCAGCGGTGCAGCGTCGGCAGGTCACGCTCCTCGACACCGAAGCGAGTGCGCAGTGCCGGGACGTCCAGCAGATCGAGAATCTCACTGACGGGGAATCGGCTGTCAGGCAGCTTGAGCAGGTGCTCGACAGCAATCAGCAGCGGGTCGCGACCACGCTGCCCCTGGTCCGCCAGGGTAAACGGAATGAAGCGCGGATCCTGGCGGTCAAGCTGACCAAACACGGCACGAATGTGCGGGGCGTAGCTGTCGATGTCCGGGACCATCACGATGATGTCCCGGGGTCGCAATTGCGGGTCGGCGCTGAAGCGCGCGAGCAGTTGATCGTGAAGGATCTCGACTTCTCGCTGGGCGCTATGGGCAATGTGAAAACGGATCGATTCGTCCTTCTGCAGATCGATAGCCGGCCAGCGCTCCCGGGTCTCGTTGAGGGGACGCAATTCGAGAATGTCATCC
The DNA here is from genome assembly GCF_047324915.1 of Pseudomonas sp. Pseusp16. NCBI lineage: Bacteria > Pseudomonadati > Pseudomonadota > Gammaproteobacteria > Pseudomonadales > Pseudomonadaceae > Pseudomonas > Pseudomonas sp. Pseusp16. Next base: position 4,395,217 of record NZ_CP168522.1, read on the forward strand.
TGCAACTGGTTAAGCATATTCAGCGGATGACCGTCACTGAACAGGTCGATACGCCCGTCGCGGAATGCCGAGCGATAGCTGTTGGGATCGTCATGGCTGTCGAGCAGGTTGATATAGTCCCGTCCCTGCTTGCCCCAGGCAGCCAGTAGCGGGTGAGCATGCTGGTGCAGGGTTTGCGGATCGATCACTACCGGCATCCCGCTTTTGCGGGCTTGACGTTTGTATTGATGCCGCAACAGGTCTTTATCGGCGACGATGTCCGCCCAATGGTGACGACACGGGTTGTGTACGCACAGCAGGACCTGGCTGAAGCGTGCCAATCCCGCCAACGCTTCCAGGGCTTGGGCAGGCAGCGAAGAAATCCCGAAAACGATCACTCGTGAGGGCAATCCCTTTGGAGCGACTTCGAGATTGTTGATTCGCTCGACAAAACGCTGGTGGACGCCGGCACGACTTTGCGCCATGCCTTCTTCCCCTACATCCAGCAAGAGTGCGCGCCATAACTCTGCCTGCCAGCAATTGGCCGGAGTCAGGGGTTTGGCTTCGCCCCTGGCGTTTCTTGTTTGATGTCGACCGTCTGCCCAGTCTTCGAGCCAGTCAGCCCGATAGACCTGGTATTGGTCGAACAGGTCCGCCAGACGCTCGGCCAATTGGTAGCGTTTACGCAGATCGGTGTCATGGGTCAGGAAACGCTGCAGTGGCTCGAAGTGCGGTTGGTTGATCAACTGCGGCAGCAGGCGCATCAGTCGCCAGGTCAGCGGGGCTTTATCCAGCAGGGACTTGGCCGGAATATCATCGCGGCCAAGGACCATGCGATAGAGCTGCCACATGAAACTACCGGGCAGCTGCACGTCGATGGCGGCGGCGATCCCGCAGCCGCCCATGTCGTCATCCTCAGAATCTTCCGCCAGTGCCAGCTTCAGCCATTGGGCAATGCCATTGCTTTGCACCAAAGCAATTTCATTCTCCAGGGGAGCCAGCGGGTAGCGACGCATCCAGCTGACCACCAGGCTGCGCAACTCGTCCAGGCGATTGCCGTGAACCACCATAAAACCAGCACTGAGGGACGTCGCGTCCGGCATAAAGGCTTCCTTGGAAAGCGCAAATCGAGGGACGACTTTAACATTGAAGGCGATTGGCTTCATTGTAGGAGCGAGCTTGCTCGCGATGGACGTTAACGATGACGCGGGAAACCTGAGGCCCCGCAGCGGTCTCGGGTTTTTCGCGAGCAAGCTCGCTCCTACAGGGGGGTGGGGCGCCAAAAACAAAACCCCTACCTGCAGATGCAGATAGGGGTTTCGGAATTTAATCTTGACGATGACCTACTCTCACATGGGGAAACCCCACACTACCATCGGCGATGCATCGTTTCACTGCTGAGTTCGGGATGGGATCAGGTGGTTCCAACGCTCTATGGTCGTCAAGAAATTCGGGTACTGAGTCGTGGCCAGCTGGCCTCGCTTCAGCAAATTGGGTATGTGATGGAAATCGGTGTTTTGTGAGCGTCGAACTTTCGGTTCTTTCGTCTTCACACACCGCAATCTGATGCTCTTTCGAGTAGTCAAATTGCTTGGGTGTTATATGGTCAAGCCTCACGGGCAATTAGTATTGGTTAGCTCAACGCCTCACAGCGCTTACACACCCAACCTATCAACGTCGTAGTCTTCGACGGCCCTTCAGGGAGCTCAAGGCTCCAGTGAGATCTCATCTTGAGGCAAGTTTCCCGCTTAGATGCTTTCAGCGGTTATCTTTTCCGAACATAGCTACCCGGCAATGCCACTGGCGTGACAACCGGAACACCAGAGGTTCGTCCACTCCGGTCCTCTCGTACTAGGAGCAGCCCCTCTCAAATCTCAAACGTCCACGGCAGATAGGGACCGAACTGTCTCACGACGTTCTAAACCCAGCTCGCGTACCACTTTAAATGGCGAACAGCCATACCCTTGGGACCGGCTTCAGCCCCAGGATGTGATGAGCCGACATCGAGGTGCCAAACACCGCCGTCGATATGAACTCTTGGGCGGTATCAGCCTGTTATCCCCGGAGTACCTTTTATCCGTTGAGCGATGGCCCTTCCATACAGAACCACCGGATCACTAAGACCTACTTTCGTACCTGCTCGACGTGTCTGTCTCGCAGTCAAGCGCGCTTTTGCCTTTATACTCTACGACCGATTTCCGACCGGTCTGAGCGCACCTTCGTACTCCTCCGTTACTCTTTAGGAGGAGACCGCCCCAGTCAAACTACCCACCATACACTGTCCTCGATCCGGATAACGGACCTGAGTTAGAACCTCAAAGTTGCCAGGGTGGTATTTCAAGGATGGCTCCACGCGAACTGGCGTCCACGCTTCAAAGCCTCCCACCTATCCTACACAAGCAAATTCAAAGTCCAGTGCAAAGCTATAGTAAAGGTTCACGGGGTCTTTCCGTCTAGCCGCGGATACACTGCATCTTCACAGCGATTTCAATTTCACTGAGTCTCGGGTGGAGACAGCGCCGCCATCGTTACGCCATTCGTGCAGGTCGGAACTTACCCGACAAGGAATTTCGCTACCTTAGGACCGTTATAGTTACGGCCGCCGTTTACCGGGGCTTCGATCAAGAGCTTCGCGTTAGCTAACCCCATCAATTAACCTTCCGGCACCGGGCAGGCGTCACACCCTATACGTCCACTTTCGTGTTTGCAGAGTGCTGTGTTTTTAATAAACAGTCGCAGCGGCCTGGTATCTTCGACCGGCGTGGGCTTACGCAGTAAATGCTTCACCCTCACCGGCGCACCTTCTCCCGAAGTTACGGTGCCATTTTGCCTAGTTCCTTCACCCGAGTTCTCTCAAGCGCCTTGGTATTCTCTACCCAACCACCTGTGTCGGTTTGGGGTACGGTTCCTGGTTACCTGAAGCTTAGAAGCTTTTCTTGGAAGCATGGCATCAACCACTTCGTCACCCAAAGGGTAACTCGTCATCAGCTCTCGGCCTTAAGATCCCGGATTTACCTAAGATCTCAGCCTACCACCTTAAACTTGGACAACCAACGCCAAGCTGGCCTAGCCTTCTCCGTCCCTCCATCGCAATAACCAGAAGTACAGGAATATTAACCTGTTTTCCATCGACTACGCTTTTCAGCCTCGCCTTAGGGACCGACTAACCCTGCGTCGATTAACGTTGCGCAGGAAACCTTGGTCTTTCGGCGTGGGTGTTTTTCACACCCATTGTCGTTACTCATGTCAGCATTCGCACTTCTGATACCTCCAGCAAGCTTCTCAACTCACCTTCACAGGCTTACAGAACGCTCCTCTACCGCATCACTTGCGTGATACCCGTAGCTTCGGTGTATGGTTTGAGCCCCGTTACATCTTCCGCGCAGGCCGACTCGACTAGTGAGCTATTACGCTTTCTTTAAAGGGTGGCTGCTTCTAAGCCAACCTCCTAGCTGTCTAAGCCTTCCCACATCGTTTCCCACTTAACCATAACTTTGGGACCTTAGCTGACGGTCTGGGTTGTTTCCCTTTTCACGACGGACGTTAGCACCCGCCGTGTGTCTCCCATGCTCGGCACTTGTAGGTATTCGGAGTTTGCATCGGTTTGGTAAGTCGGGATGACCCCCTAGCCGAAACAGTGCTCTACCCCCTACAGTGATACATGAGGCGCTACCTAAATAGCTTTCGAGGAGAACCAGCTATCTCCGAGCTTGATTAGCCTTTCACTCCGATCCACAGGTCATCCGCTAACTTTTCAACGGTAGTCGGTTCGGTCCTCCAGTCAGTGTTACCTAACCTTCAACCTGCCCATGGATAGATCGCCCGGTTTCGGGTCTATTCCCAGCGACTAGACGCCCTATTAAGACTCGCTTTCGCTACGCCTCCCCTATTCGGTTAAGCTCGCCACTGAAAATAAGTCGCTGACCCATTATACAAAAGGTACGCAGTCACCCAACAAAGTGGGCTCCCACTGCTTGTACGCATACGGTTTCAGGATCTATTTCACTCCCCTCTCCGGGGTTCTTTTCGCCTTTCCCTCACGGTACTAGTTCACTATCGGTCAGTCAGTAGTATTTAGCCTTGGAGGATGGTCCCCCCATATTCAGACAAAGTTTCTCGTGCTCCGTCCTACTCGATTTCATGACCAAGAGATTTTCGCGTACAGGGCTATCACCCACTATGGCCGCACTTTCCAGAGCGTTCCGCTAATCTCAAAGCCACTTAAGGGCTAGTCCCCGTTCGCTCGCCACTACTAAGGGAATCTCGGTTGATTTCTTTTCCTCAGGGTACTTAGATGTTTCAGTTCCCCTGGTTCGCCTCTTGCACCTATGTATTCAGTACAAGATAACCATCTTATGATGGCTGGGTTCCCCCATTCAGACATCTCCGGATCAAAGTCTGTTTGCCGACTCCCCGAAGCTTTTCGCAGGCTACCACGTCTTTCATCGCCTCTGACTGCCAAGGCATCCACCGTATGCGCTTCTTCACTTGACCATATAACCCCAAGCAATCTGGTTATACTATGAAGACGACATTCGCCGAAAATTCGCACTTGCTCATAGAGCAACTCACAAATTTTACCTTAGCCTGATCCGCTACCAGTGAAAGTAACGTTCAGTCTATCTTTCTATCACATACCCAAATTTTTAAAGAACGAACTAGTCAAAGACTAGAAATCAACATTCACCATCATCGATGGAATGCTCATTTCTAAGCTTTACACAATCAGAAGCAGTAGTGGTGGAGCCAAACGGGATCGAACCGTTGACCTCCTGCGTGCAAGGCAGGCGCTCTCCCAGCTGAGCTATGGCCCCGTATTTCTACAGGCGTTTCCCACACAAAATTGGTGGGTCTGGGCAGATTCGAACTGCCGACCTCACCCTTATCAGGGGTGCGCTCTAACCAACTGAGCTACAGACCCAATTTCGGGCTGCTTCTTATCGTCTTCTTCAATGAATCAAGCAATTCGTGTGGGAACTTATGGAGCAGCTGAGTCGTCGATTAAGGAGGTGATCCAGCCGCAGGTTCCCCTACGGCTACCTTGTTACGACTTCACCCCAGTCATGAATCACACCGTGGTAACCGTCCTCCCGAAGGTTAGACTAGCTACTTCTGGTGCAACCCACTCCCATGGTGTGACGGGCGGTGTGTACAAGGCCCGGGAACGTATTCACCGCGACATTCTGATTCGCGATTACTAGCGATTCCGACTTCACGCAGTCGAGTTGCAGACTGCGATCCGGACTACGATCGGTTTTGTGGGATTAGCTCCACCTCGCGGCTTGGCAACCCTCTGTACCGACCATTGTAGCACGTGTGTAGCCCAGGCCGTAAGGGCCATGATGACTTGACGTCATCCCCACCTTCCTCCGGTTTGTCACCGGCAGTCTCCTTAGAGTGCCCACCATAACGTGCTGGTAACTAAGGACAAGGGTTGCGCTCGTTACGGGACTTAACCCAACATCTCACGACACGAGCTGACGACAGCCATGCAGCACCTGTCTCAATGTTCCCGAAGGCACCAATCCATCTCTGGAAAGTTCATTGGATGTCAAGGCCTGGTAAGGTTCTTCGCGTTGCTTCGAATTAAACCACATGCTCCACCGCTTGTGCGGGCCCCCGTCAATTCATTTGAGTTTTAACCTTGCGGCCGTACTCCCCAGGCGGTCAACTTAATGCGTTAGCTGCGCCACTAAGAGCTCAAGGCTCCCAACGGCTAGTTGACATCGTTTACGGCGTGGACTACCAGGGTATCTAATCCTGTTTGCTCCCCACGCTTTCGCACCTCAGTGTCAGTATCAGTCCAGGTGGTCGCCTTCGCCACTGGTGTTCCTTCCTATATCTACGCATTTCACCGCTACACAGGAAATTCCACCACCCTCTACCATACTCTAGCTTGTCAGTTTTGAATGCAGTTCCCAGGTTGAGCCCGGGGCTTTCACATCCAACTTAACAAACCACCTACGCGCGCTTTACGCCCAGTAATTCCGATTAACGCTTGCACCCTCTGTATTACCGCGGCTGCTGGCACAGAGTTAGCCGGTGCTTATTCTGTCGGTAACGTCAAAACACTAACGTATTAGGTTAATGCCCTTCCTCCCAACTTAAAGTGCTTTACAATCCGAAGACCTTCTTCACACACGCGGCATGGCTGGATCAGGCTTTCGCCCATTGTCCAATATTCCCCACTGCTGCCTCCCGTAGGAGTCTGGACCGTGTCTCAGTTCCAGTGTGACTGATCATCCTCTCAGACCAGTTACGGATCGTCGCCTTGGTGAGCCATTACCTCACCAACTAGCTAATCCGACCTAGGCTCATCTGATAGCGCAAGGCCCGAAGGTCCCCTGCTTTCTCCCGTAGGACGTATGCGGTATTAGCGTCCCTTTCGAGACGTTGTCCCCCACTACCAGGCAGATTCCTAGGCATTACTCACCCGTCCGCCGCTGAATTCGGGAGCAAGCTCCCGTCATCCGCTCGACTTGCATGTGTTAGGCCTGCCGCCAGCGTTCAATCTGAGCCATGATCAAACTCTTCAGTTCAAACATCTTTGGGTTTTGAGAAAACCCTAAACTTGGCTCAGCAATCGTTGGTTACATCTTTGATTTCTCGCGGAGTAACTTGTGATGCTGATAATCTGTTGACTAGCAGTCTGACTCCACAAGCACCCACACGAATTGCTTGATTCAGTTGTTAAAGAGCGGTTGGTTAAGATCTTTCGTCTCAACCGAGGCGCGCATTCTACAGCAGCCTCATTTGCTGTCAAGTGATTTTTTTCAGAAGCTTTCAAGGAATCCTTAACAACTTCAACCACTTGCGCTTCAGATCTCTCGTCAGCGGGAGGCGAATTCTACAGCGTTACTCGCTGCTGTCAACACCTCTTTTTCAACTTCCTTTCGGCTTCGATGACCTGAAGCAACCTGCTGCCGAAACCTACATAACTCTTTGTTTTCCAAGGAGTTTTTCGTTTCGACTGCGCCGGAAGTGGGGCGAATTATAGGCCTCCAGAATCTGCCGTCAACACCTATTTTCACAAAACTGTCATATAGGTCAAAAAAGCCCCGAAAACAAAAAGGCCGACCCAATGGGTCGGCCTTCTACGCCCTTCTACTTACAAGCTAGGGAAGGCGAACTGCGAAGCTTCATGGCTAGCACGCTGCGGCCAGCGCTGGGTGATGGCTTTGCGGCGGGTATAGAAACGCACGCCATCCGGGCCATAGGCGTGCAGGTCGCCGAACAGCGAACGCTTCCAGCCACCAAAGCTGTGATAGGCGACCGGCACCGGCAACGGTACGTTGACGCCGACCATGCCGACTTCGATCTCGTCGCAGAACAAACGCGCCGCTTCCCCGTCGCGGGTGAAGATGCAGGTGCCGTTGCCATACTCGTGATCGTTGATCAGTTGCATGGCTTCTTCCAGGCTGTTGACCCGGACAACGCAAAGCACCGGCCCGAAGATCTCTTCTTTATAGATACGCATCTCTGGCGTGACGTTGTCGAACAGGCAGCCACCCAGGAAGAAGCCTTCCTCGTGACCGGCCACGGTCAGACCACGGCCGTCGACGACCAGCGTCGCGCCGGCAGCTACGCCGTCTTCTACATAACCGCTGACTTTGTCGCGGGCCTGGCCGGTGACCAGAGGCCCCATGTCCAGGCCGCAAGAAGTACCGGCGCCGATTTTCAGCGCCTGGATTTGCGGTACCAGCTTGGCCACCAGCGCGTCCGCCACCTGATCGCCAACGCACACGGCCACCGAGATCGCCATGCAACGCTCACCGCAAGAACCGTATGCTGCGCCCATCAGTGCGCTGACGGCGTTGTCCAGGTCTGCATCCGGCATCAGCACCGCGTGGTTCTTCGCGCCGCCCAGGGCCTGAACGCGTTTGCCACGTTTGGTGCCTTCGGAGTAGATGTACTCGGCAATCGGTGTCGAACCGACAAAGCTCAGCGCTTTGACTTCCGGCGCCTCGATCAGCGCATCCACTGCGGTCTTGTCACCGTGCACCACACTCAGTACGCCTTTAGGCAGACCAGCTTCCAACAGCAACTGGGCGATCAGCAGCGTCGAGCTCGGGTCACGCTCGGACGGCTTGAGAATGAAGCAGTTGCCACAGACGATCGCCAGTGGGTACATCCACAGTGGCACCATGGCCGGGAAGTTGAACGGAGTGATACCGGCAACCACGCCCAGCGGCTGGAAGTCAGACCAGGCATCAATATTCGGGCCGACGTTACGGCTGTACTCGCCCTTGAGGATTTCCGGGGCTGCACACGCGAACTCGACGTTCTCGATGCCGCGCTTCAGTTCACCAGCCGCATCTTCCAGGGTCTTGCCGTGCTCTTCGCTGATCAGTTGGGCGATACGCGCTTCGTTCTGCTCCAGCAGTTGCTTGAAGCGAAACATCACCTGGGCACGCTTGGCCGGTGGCGTGTTGCGCCAGGCCGGGAACGCAGCCTTGGCAGCATCGATGGCGCTCTGAATGGTTTCGCGAGTCGCCAGCGGCAACTTGTGAATGGCCTGGCCGGTGGACGGGTTGAACACATCAACCGCGCGACCGTTCTCGGTCACCAGTTCGCCATTTATCAAATGCGGAATAACGCTCATGGAAGCTCCTGAAAAGTTGTCCACAGGCGCCCTTCAACGGGTGCCTGCTATATAGATAGCTTTTGTAGGAGCTAGCTTGCTCGCGAAGATGCTGAGGGCGCCGCGTTCATCCAGACAGCCCCCCGTCATCGTTGACGCCCATCGCGAGCAAGCTCGCTCCTACAGGTGTTGTGTCAAATCAGTCGATCTTGCCCAGCACTTCGCCGACCGCGTCGAACAGGCGATCCAGGTCCTGCGGCTTGCTGTTGAAGGTTGGGCCGAACTGCAGGGTGTCGCCGCCGAAGCGCACGTAGAACCCGGCTTTCCACAGCGCCATGCCGGCTTCGAACGGACGCACGATGGCGTCGCCGTCACGTGCAGCGATCTGGATCGCGCCGGCCAGGCCGAAGTTGCGGATGTCGATGATGTTCTTGGTGCCTTTGAGGCCATGCAGCGCATTTTCGAAATGCGGGGCGACTTCGGCCACGCTCTGCACCAGGTTTTCCTTTTGCAGCAGGTCGAGCGCTGCCAGGCCCGCGGCGCAAGCCACCGGGTGCGCGGAGTAGGTGTAGCCATGAGGAAATTCAACCGCGTATTCAGGTGTCGGCTGATTCATGAAGGTCTGGTAGATCTCGGAGCTGGCAATCACCGCGCCCATCGGGATCGCGCCGTTGGTGACTTGCTTGGCGATGCACATCAAGTCCGGGGTCACGCCGAAGGTGGTGGCGCCGAACATGGTGCCGGTACGGCCGAAACCGGTGATCACTTCGTCGAATACCAGCAGGATGTTGTGCTGGTCGCAGATTTCACGCAGACGCTTGAGGTAACCCTGAGGCGGAACCAGCACGCCAGCGGAACCGGCCAATGGCTCGACGAATACCGCCGCGATGTTCGACGCATCGTGCAGTTCGATCAGCTTCAGCAGTTCGTCAGCCAAGGCGATACCACCCTGCTCCGGCATGCCACGGGAGTAAGCGTTGCTTGCCAGCAAAGTGTGCGGCAGGTGGTCGACGTCCATCATCGCCTGACCGAACAGCTTGCGGTTGCCATTCACGCCACCGAGGCTGGTGCCGGCGATGTTCACGCCATGGTAACCACGGGCACGGCCGATCATTTTGGTCTTGGTCGACTGGCCTTTCAGGCGCCAGTAAGCGCGGACCATCTTCACCGCAGTGTCAGCGCACTCGGAGCCCGAGTCGGTGAAGAACACGTGGTTCAGGTTACCCGGGGTCAGGTCGGTGATTTTCTCGGCCAGCTGGAAGGACAGCGGATGGCCGTACTGGAAGCCTGGCGAATAATCGAGGGTGCCCAGTTGCTTGGACACGGCCTCCTGGATTTCCTTGCGGGTGTGCCCGGCGCCACAGGTCCACAGACCCGACAGCGAGTCATACACCTTGCGCCCCTTGTCGTCGATCAGCCAGCTGCCCTCAGCGCCAACGATCAGGCGCGGGTCGCGCTGGAAGTTGCGGTTGGCGGTGTAAGGCATCCAGTGAGCATCGAGCTTGAGCTGGCTGGCCAGGGAAGTCGGGGCGTTTTCAGGCTGGTTCATGGGCGAAACCTCGCAAGGCAATAAGCGGCGTAAGGATTGAAAACCGTTGTTGCAGCTAAATTGCCACGGGGATAAAGTCGGTGAAATGCAACTTTTCTAATGTTCAGTCAGCCCACTACTAAACTTTCGAGTAACAAGCATGAGCACTCGCCGTCCCGATCCGCTGGCCCAGGTCAGCGACTTTGACATTCGCCTGCTGAGGATCTTTCGCAGCGTGGTGGAATGCGGCGGCTTCTCCGCGGCGGAAACCGTTCTGGGCATCGGTCGCTCGGCAATCAGTCAGCAGATGAGCGATCTGGAGCAACGCCTCGGTTTACGACTGTGCCAACGTGGACGTGCCGGGTTTTCCCTGACTGAAGAAGGCCGCGAGGTCTATCAATCGGCGTTGCAACTGTTAAGTGCACTGGAAAGCTTCCGCACCGAGGTCAATGGCCTGCACCAGCACTTGCGCGGCGAATTGATCATTGGCCTGACTGACAACCTGGTCACCCTGCCCCACATGCGCATCACCCATGCCCTCGCGCAATTGAAAGAACGCGGCCCGGATGTCCAGATCCAGATCCGCATGATCGCGCCCAATGAAGTCGAGCAAGGCGTACTCGACGGTCGTCTGCACGTCGGCGTGGTGCCCCAGGCCAGCGCGCTGTCGGGGTTGGAATATCAACCGCTGTATAGCGAACGATCGCTGTTGTACTGCGCGGTCGGCCATCCGCTGTTTTATGTCGACGATAAACAACTGGACGACGAACGCCTGAACAGCCAGGACGCCATCGCGCCCACCTTCCGTTTGCCGGCGGAAATCCAGGCTCACTACCAGGCACTCAATTGCACCGCCAGCGCCTCGGACCGCGAAGGCATGGCGTTCCTGATCCTGACCGGACGCTATATCGGTTACCTGCCGGATCACTACGCGAGTCTTTGGGTGCAGCAAGGCCGGTTGCGAGCGCTGAAAGAAAAAACGCGCTTCTATGACCTCAGCCTGGCGTCGGTCACACGCAAGGGGCGTCGACCTCATCTGGTGCTGGAGAGCTTTCTGGAGAGCCTGGCCGCGACGCGTTAATGATCATTGCGCCACATAAGGACTTGTCTGAAGCCGGTGGGTACGATATCAACGCAATGGCCGTCCCACCCACCCGTTCGGAAGTGCTTATGACCTTTGAAGTCCCAGCCCACGGCGCAAAATCCGTCAGCCGCATTCGTCAGAAAAACGAAGAGACCATCATCAAAGCCGCCGAAGACGAGTTCGCCCGTCACGGGTACAAAGGCACGAGCATGAACACCATCGCCCAGAACGCCGGGCTGCCCAAGGCCAACCTGCATTATTACTTCACCAACAAGCTCGGTTTGTACGTGGCGGTGCTGAGCAACATCATCGAACTGTGGGACAGCACCTTCAACACCCTCACCGCCGAGGACGATCCGGCCGAAGCCTTGACCCGCTATATCCGCGCGAAAATGGAGTTCTCCCGACGCCAGCCGCAAGCCTCGCGGATCTTTGCCATGGAAGTCATCAGCGGCGGCGAATGCCTGACCGAGTATTTCAACCAGGATTATCGCGCCTGGTTCCAGGGCCGTGCGGGTGTGTTCCAGGCCTGGATCGACGCCGGTAAAATGGACCCGGTCGATCCGGTGCACCTGATCTTCCTGTTGTGGGGCAGCACCCAGCACTACGCCGACTTCGCCACGCAGATCTGCCGTGTCACCGGGCGCACCCGGTTGACCATGCAGGACATGGAAGACGCCGGGGACAACCTGATCCGCATCATTCTCAAGGGCTGCGGCCTGACACCGACAATTTAAGTTCTTATGCCTTTTACCCTCAGCGGTTTTTGCGAACACCGCGAAGAGATTCGCAAGAGCCGCTTCATCACCTTTGCCGCGCCCATCTCCAGCCCGGCCGAAGCCCAGGCATTCATTGAACAGCACAGTGACTTGAATGCCTCGCACAACTGCTGGGCGTGGAAGCTCGGCGATCAATATCGCAGCACCGATGATGGCGAGCCCGGCGGTACGGCCGGCCGACCGATTCTGGCGGCGATAGAGGCACAGGATTGCGATCAGGTCGCGGTGCTGGTGATTCGCTGGTATGGCGGCATCCAACTGGGTACCGGCGGGCTCGCCCGGGCCTATGGCGGTGGTGCGAACAAATGCCTGCAAGCGGCGCCAAAGATCGAATTGATCAGCCGGGTGCCGCTGCGTTGCGCTTGTGGGTTTGCCGAGTTGGCCCTGGTCAAGCTGCGGGTGGCGGAGGCAGGTGGATTAGTTGTGGAGGAAACCTTCACCGCCAACGGTGTCGAGTTGCAGTTGGCCGTGGGTGATGTGCAAATCGACACCTTGCAATTACAACTGGCCGATTTGAGTCGCGGGCGTATTTTGTTGCAGCGCTAAAAAGCTCCGGCCCAGGCTGCAATCTTTTGGGGCACAGCGCTTTTTCACTTATTCCATACTTGCCCACATCTGCTGTGCACCCGGCTGTGGATAACCTGAGCACATACGGCTGTAACCCTTCTGTCATGCGGCTTTGCGGACTTTGCTCAATTTTCGTCCAATCTGCCATCAAGCAGAGTAAATTCAAATAAAAACAAACAGTTACATCGGTTTATCGCCTTTAGAAGAAAGCCACTCAGTGCTTATGCCCATGCTTTGGGCTTGCGCACAAATACTGTGGAGCAATCTGTGGATAACCCGTTCATGGCCGTCGCCGAGCCGTGTACAACACGGCTCGTGGTCATTTGCTCATTTTTTGATCAAAACCGTACGAGCAAAATCAGGGCTTGATTCTCGGCACTGCCCCCCTGTGGTGCCCGGCTCCGTGCGACACATTTGAAAGCGGCGCACTCAATGCCTCGGCCCACGCTGGATGGGTGTGAACCCGGTCAAATGTGGGAGCGAGCCTGCTCGCGAAGGCGTCCGAACAGGCAGCGCCTGAACTGCGCCCCACGCCAATTCAAACACCAGGAAAACCACCAACAACGAACTCGCGCCATGGGCAAGTGCATAAGCCTGCCAAGCCGAGAACAGGAATCTGGCCACGGCGTCATACCGTCCGAAAATCTGCTGCGGATCACGAATCCGCAACACCGCCCATACGCAGACAATCGACCCCAGCAGATTCGCCATCAGCATGTGCAGCGGTTCGAACGGCGGCAGCTCACCGGGTAAATTCAATGCCTGGCTCACGTTAGTCAAAATCCCATGCAGTGCCGCAAAACTCCACGGCGTGACAAACGCGACCGTCACGATCAGGTCGTACCAGGCACTGCCTTGCACCAGGCGGCGATATTGCGTTGCAGTCCACATCGACATTGCTCCATCAATTCAGGGAGCAACAAGGCTAAAGCCTGGAGTATGCTCCAGGGTCAAGCCCCCTTCGAGAGGTCATGATGCGCATCGGTGAATTAGCCCAGGCCAGCGCCGTCAGCCGCGACACGCTGCGTTTCTACGAGCAGCGCGGGTTGATCGCGGCGCAACGCAGCGCCAACGGGTATCGCGACTATCCGCCAGACATGGTGCAACTGGTGCAGTACATCAAGACCGCTCAACGGCTGGGCTTTACCCTCGGCGAGATCGGCAACAGCGTCACTGCAATCTGGCAGTCGCCCGATCCCGACGCGGCCGTCACGCAACTGCTGCAAGACAAACTCAAACTGATCGAAGCCCGCATGACCGAACTCGGCGCACTGCGCGATGAGTTGCAACAACGGCTCGGGCAACAGTGTCCATTGAATCCACGACTCTGAATTTTCAAGGAAGCCACTCATGTCCAAGGCAAAAACCGCACTCATCATCGGCGCCTCCCGGGGGCTTGGCCTCGGGCTGGTCAAAACCCTGTTGGCCGATGGCTGGCAAGTCACCGCCACCGTGCGCAATCCGCAAAAAACCGAAGCCTTGCAGGCCCTGGGCAAGGTGCGGATCGAAACGCTCGACATGGACGATCAGCAAGCGGTGTCCGCCCTGAGCCAACAACTCAAGGGCGATGTGTTTGACCTGTTGTTCGTCAATGCCGGGGTCAAAGGGCCGGATGTCCAGACACCGAACGGTGGTGCGACGATGGCCGAAGTCGGCCAGCTGTTTTTCACCAATGCCGTGGCGCCGATCAACCTGGCCCAGCATTTTGTCGAGCATATCCGCCCGGACACCGGCGTGCTGGCGTTCATGAGCTCGGTGCTGGGCAGCGTGACGATGCCCGATGCACCGGAATTGGCACTGTACAAGGCCAGCAAGGCGGCGCTGAACTCGATGACCAACAGCTTCGTAACGCAATTGGGCGAAACCAGCCTCACCGTGCTGTCGCTACACCCGGGCTGGGTGAAAACCGACATGGGCGGCGAAGGCGCGGACATCGACGTCGAAACCAGCACCCGTGGCCTGGTTGATCAGGTCAATGCGTATGTCGGCAAGGGCGGACATCATTTCATCAATTACCGGGGTGAGACCATTCCCTGGTAATACCCCAAATCTAAATGTGGGAGCGGGCTTGCTCGCGAAGGCGTCGTATCAGTCGACAGGTATGTGCCTGACACACCGCTTTCGCGAGCAAGCCCGCTCCCACAGGGTTATGGGTTGTCCTGTCGGGCCGGGCTTGCCCCCGGCAACGTTTTGTTTGACACTTCGCACCTCGCCTCCCCGGCGACCCTGGATCAGCAGACAGGGCAACACTGAGCTGGCAACCCTGAACCCAACTTTCAGAGGAGCCGGCCAACATGCCTGCGACCCGTACCTGGTTAAAAAATCCCCTCGCCATTTTCACAGCCAACGGTCTCGATGCCCGTGGCGGTCTGGTGCTGCAAGACGGCTTGATCGTCGAAGTGCTGGGCGCAGGCCAGCAACCGTCCACCCCCTGCAATGAAGTGTTCGATGCCCGCGAGCATGTGATCCTGCCGGGCCTGATCAACACCCATCATCACTTCTATCAGACCCTGACCCGCGCCTGGGCACCGGTGGTCAATCAGCCGCTGTTCCCGTGGCTGAAAACCCTGTACCCGGTCTGGGCACGCCTGACCCCGGAAAAACTCGCCCTCGCCACCAAAGTCGCGTTGGCTGAGTTGCTGCTGTCCGGCTGCACCACCGCGGCCGACCATCACTACCTGTTCCCGGAAGGCCTGGAAAATGCCATCGACGTGCAGGTCGAGAGCGTTCGCGAACTGGGCATGCGCGCCATGCTCACCCGCGGTTCCATGAGCCTTGGCGAAAAGGACGGTGGCCTGCCGCCGCAACAGACCGTGCAGGAAGGCGAAGTGATCCTCGCCGATAGCCAGCGACTGATAGCCGAGTACCACGAACGCGGTGATGGCGCGCAAATCCAGATCGCCCTGGCACCGTGCTCGCCGTTTTCGGTGACGCCGCAAATCATGTCGGCCAGTGCCGAACTGGCGAACAGACTCGACGTACGCCTGCACACCCACCTGGCGGAAACCCTCGACGAAGAAGAGTTCTGCCTGCAACGCTTCGGCCTGCGCACCGTGGACTATCTGGACAGTGTTGGCTGGCTCGGCCCGCGTACCTGGCTGGCCCACGGCATCCATTTCAACCCGGATGAAATCGCCCGCCTCGGTGCCGCCGGCACCGGTATTTGCCATTGCCCGAGTTCGAACATGCGCCTGGCCTCGGGCATCTGCCCAAGCATCGAGCTGACCGATGCCGGTGCCTTGCTTGGCTTGGGCGTGGACGGTTCGGCGTCCAACGATGCCTCGAACATGATGCTCGAAGCACGTCAGGCCCTGTACATCCAGCGCCTGCGCTATGGCGCCGAGAAGATCACTCCGGAACGCGTACTCGGCTGGGCGACCAAAGGTTCGGCCAGTCTGTTGGGACGTACCGATATCGGTGAACTGGCCGTGGGCAAGCAGGCCGACCTGGCCCTGTTCAAGCTCGACGAACTGCGCTTCTCCGGCAGTCATGATCCAGTCTCGGCACTGCTGCTGTGCGGCGCCGACCGTGCGGATCGGGTGATGGTCGGCGGCAAGTGGCGAGTGATAGACGGGCAGGTCGAGGGGCTGGACTTGAAGGGGTTGATCGCTGATCACAGCCAGGCGGCACGGCAGCTTATCGCAGGCGTCTGACACCACACCGATTAAAACCATGGGGTGACGCTAACGTTTCGTTTTGCCTTAGCGCACCAGTGGGTGGCAGCTGTGCAGCGCCATGCACTTTTATCGCACTTCACCGACCTGTCGCGAGCAGGCTCGCTCCCATAGAGACCGCGGTGCTTTTGTGGGAGCGAGCCTGCTCGCGAGGGCATCACCGCGACTTCAAGTTCTTGTTGTCCTGTTGGTCAGCCGTTTGCATTGCCCTGTGCAAGCCAAAGAGCCCAGCCAACCTCACGACAAAATGGAGTCCGAATTCATGCACAACCCTCCGTTGAAGAAGCTGCTCTGCGCCATTGCGGTGACCATCGGCCTGAGCGCCAGCCTGACTGCCATTGCCAACACCCCTCCGAAATTCGGCTTCGTCGCCTCGTTCCTGATCCCGGAAATGATCCGCGACATCAACGCCATCCAGCTGGCCTTGAACAAATACAACCCCGCACCGATCCAGGCCGCCGAGCGTCGCGGCGTGTACGCCGTGGGCTACGCTTCGGACATGGCGTACATCGGACCGAAAATGGCGCTGACCTCCATCGTCACCGATTGGGCTCCGCGACGGGAACCGGAAGCGCTGTGGTGAACCGCCTGGTCAGGTTTTACCAATTGTTGCGGAAACCCTCTGTAGAATGGCGACCATTGCACCTGATGAGAAAAGAATCATGTACGACTGGCTGAACGCCCTGCCCAAGGCAGAACTGCACCTGCACCTGGAAGGCTCGCTGGAGCCCGAGTTGTTGTTCGCCCTGGCTGAGCGCAACAAGATTGCCTTGCCATGGAACGACGTCGAAACCTTGCGCAAGGCGTATGCCTTCAACAACCTGCAGGAATTCCTCGACCTGTATTACCGGGGCGCCGATGTGCTGCGCACGTCCCAGGATTTCTATGACCTGACCTGGGCGTATCTGCTGCGCTGCAAAGAGCAGAACGTTATTCACACCGAACCGTTCTTCGACCCGCAGACCCACACCGACCGTGGCATCCCGTTCGAAGTCGTACTCAACGGCATCGCCGCCGCACTGAAAGATGGCGAGCAGCAACTGGGTATCACCAGTGGTTTGATCCTGAGCTTCCTGCGCCATCTGAGCGAAGACGAGGCCCAGAAAACCCTCGACCAGGCGCTGCCGTTCCGTGATGCGTTCGTCGCCGTGGGCCTGGACAGCTCCGAGATGGGCCACCCGCCGAGCAAGTTCCAGCGCGTGTTCGACCGTGCCCGTCACGAAGGCTTCCTGACCGTCGCCCACGCCGGTGAAGAAGGCCCGCCCGAGTACATCTGGGAAGCCATCGACCTGCTGAAAATCCAGCGCATCGACCATGGCGTGCGCGCCATCGAAGACGAGCGTCTGATGCAGCGAATCATCGATGAGCAGATCCCGCTGACCGTGTGCCCGCTGTCGAACACCAAACTTTGCGTGTTCGATCACATGTCGCAGCACAACATTCTCGACATGCTGGAACGCGGCGTGAAAGTGACCGTGAACTCCGATGATCCAGCGTACTTCGGTGGTTATGTCACCGAGAACTTCCATGCACTGCACACCCACCTGGGCATGACCCAGGACCAGGCCAGACGCCTGGCGCAGAACAGCCTCGATGCGCGGTTGGTAAAGCCCTGAAGGCAAACGCAAACCCTGTAGGAGCTGGCTTGCCAGCGATAAGGCCATCACGGTCGCCATCGCCGGCAAGCCGGCTCCTACAGCGCCATTTCCAGCTCGGTCTCACTGGCGAAACGATGAATTTCCCGTTGCCCGGAGGCTGTCACCTGCAAGGCTCGGGAATCGCTGTGAAAACTCAGCCACCCCGACTGCATGAACAGCTGCAACAATGCCGCGCCCAGTGAGCCGCCCATGTGCGGGCGTCTTTCGCTCCAGTCGGGGCACGCGCAGGCAACCCTGCCGTTGTGATGGGCCAGCGCCTGGATGAACACTCCCCGTGCCGCCAACTCCGCCGCGCCCTTGAGCGTGACCGTGACCCGCTGATCAAAATGTTCGATCCAGCCTGCCTCCACCAGTCGCTGATACAGATCGGCGGACAGGGTACCCCCCAAGTGATCGTCGCACAGCCGGGCACTCAGCAATGACGAACGCACCGCCCGGGGTTTGACGAGAGGCGCATTGCGCTTGAATACATCGGGAACATCCTGGGGTGCGCTGGCGAAGGTCGCGCTGGCCAGTGCTTCGATTGCCGCCCCGACCTCGGGAGCGGCCAGGCGGAAGAAGCGTTTGCGGCCGCGGGTTTCAACCCTCAACAGGCCTCCAGCGGACAAACGTCCCAGGTGTGCACTGGCCGAAGACTGTGACAGGCCGGCCAGCAATGCCAACTCTTCGGTTGCTCGTGCCGAACCATCCATCAAGGCCCACATCATTGCGCTGCGCTTTGGGTCAGCCAGCAATGTGGCGATCTGGCTGATGCAAGGTGCATGTTCCATGTATTCACTCCCTGTTGAATCGTTTCGTCTACTGCCCAGAAACATCTTGACCGGTAATGTGTCGCCGGCCAATTCGTGGAAACTGCCATCAACCCGGCAACGCATTGCTCACTCTTTAGTGCTGCCTGGCCGATGCCGCGAAGGCCGGACGGATGACCATGCAGTCGGGCCGACCCGAACGTGGACCCGCCATGGGTGGTTCGACGCTACTTATTTGATGAGGGCGCTAGTATATGCGGGTTGCTCGTCGGATCCTGTCCTCCGCCCGGCATAGGTGCTGATCGCTCCTGAGAGAAATTTCTCTTTTTTTGTGCGACTAATGATCGATATCCGAAAAGCCCGGAAATTGACTACTCAAAACGGCGCAGCGGCTGGCAAGCATTTCCCGCAGAAGGTTCACCGGCTTACTCAGTTGTGCGCGATGGGCGCACAATAGATTCAGCGGTGCGCGCTCGCAGAGCAGCTCCGGCATCAGCACCTTCAAGCGGCCGGCCAGTACATCGGCGGCGACATCGAGCCAGGATTTATAAGCGATCCCGGCACCTGCCACGGCCCAAAGGCGCACGACATCGGCATCGTCACTGAAGCGGTCGCCGCTGACGGTCAGGCTGACTTCGCGTTTGCCGTCGTGAAAACTCCAGTGATCGTGGACCCGGCTGCCAAGCATGTACAACAGGCAATTGTGTTGAGCCAGTTGCTCCAGATGCCGCGGCTCGCCATGACGTGCCAGATAGCCGGGAGCGGCGCACAACACCCGGCGGTTCTGCGGGGCGATGGGCAGCGCCACCAGGCTGGAGTCCTCCGGCTCACCGTAGCGCAGGGCAATGTCTACCGGTTGGCGAAACAGGTCGGCGATGCGGTCCCCCAGCAGCAGGCGCACGGTCAGTTTCGGATGCTCGCGTTGAAACTCGTCGAGCCAGGGCAGTAGCAGATTGCGGCCAAAGTCCGATGGCGCCGACAACTGCAGAACCCCACTGACCTGGTCCTGACCACGGGCCAGCAATCGCCGTCCCTCGTCGAGATTGCTCAAGGCCGCGCGGGCGTATTCGAGAAAACCCTCGCCTTCGGCGGTCAGACGCAGGCTTCGGGTCGAACGGGCCAGTAAACGGGCGCCGAGTTGCTGTTCGATGCGCTTGAGCGCCGCACTGGCCACTGCCGCCGACATGTCCATGCCCCGCGCGGCGGCGGACAGACTGCCCAGGTCCGCCGCCCGGACAAACAACTGCAAGTCATCGAAACGCAGCATCGAGAGCACCGATTATCAAAAAAATATTGAAAGAGACTGCTCTTTTAGCCGGTTTTATCTTCAGGAGAAATAGCCAATCATCTCCCCTATCGAATCTATTCTTTATTAGTGTTCAGGAGTCGCCCATGAAAGCCATTGCCTACTACGCCTCGTTGCCGATCGGTGACGACAAGGCTCTGCAAGACATCGAACTGCCAGAACCGGTTGCCGGCCCCCGCGACTTGCTGGTGGAGGTCAAAGCCATCTCGGTCAACCCGGTGGACACCAAGGTGCGCCAGAGCGTCCAGCCCGAAGGCGGCGCGGCCAAGGTGCTGGGTTGGGACGTGGCCGGCGTGGTCAAGGCGGTGGGCAGTGAAGTGAAGCTGTTCAAGGCCGGCGACAAGGTGTATTACGCCGGCTCCATTGCGCGTGCCGGCGGCAACAGCGAATTGCATGTGGTGGACGAGCGCATCGTCGGCCACATGCCCAAGACCCTCGGTTTCGCCGAGGCCGCTGCCCTGCCGCTCACTGCGATCACGGCGTGGGAACTGTTGTTC
The DNA here is from genome assembly GCF_047324915.1 of Pseudomonas sp. Pseusp16. Classification (NCBI taxonomy): domain Bacteria; kingdom Pseudomonadati; phylum Pseudomonadota; class Gammaproteobacteria; order Pseudomonadales; family Pseudomonadaceae; genus Pseudomonas; species Pseudomonas sp. Pseusp16. Next base: position 4,415,619 of record NZ_CP168522.1, read on the forward strand.
GAACGCCTGCGAGTGCGCGAAGGCAAAACCGATGAAGGCCAGAGCCTGTTGATCGTCGGCGCGGCGGGTGGCGTGGGCTCGATTCTTACGCAACTGGCTAAGCAACTGACTGCCCTTGAAGTCATCGGCACCGCTTCGCGTCCGCAGACCCAAAGCTGGGTGAAGGAACTGGGCGCCGATCTGGTGATCGACCATGGCCAGCCACTGAGCGAAGCACTCAAGCGGGCCGGCGTGGATCAGGTCACCCACGTCGCCAGTCTGACCCAGACCGACCAGCACCTGGATCAACTGGTCGAGGCATTGGCACCGCAAGGCAAACTGGCGCTGATCGATGACCCCAAGTCGCTGGACGTGACCAAGCTCAAACGCAAGAGCCTGTCACTGCACTGGGAGTTCATGTACACCCGTTCGCTGTTTGAAACCCCGGACATGATCGAGCAGCACAACCTGCTCAATCGCGTCGCCAGGCTGATCGATGCCGGAACCCTGAAAACCACCATGGGCGAACACTTCGGCACGATCAATGCGACCAATTTGCGCCGTGCCCATGCCCTGCTGGAGAGCGGCAAAGCCAAGGGCAAGATTGTGCTGGAAGGGTTCTGAAACGCTGAAAAAAACCATCGCTGATTTCATCAGTCTGCCGCGTTTTTTTGTCTGCGACCGGGGCGTCCGGGTCGCAGACAACCCCCCGTGGGCGCCATCGAAAAGTCGTGTTTTTTTTAGTTACAAACCGTCAGTCCGACAGTTGCCCCTTGTCACAATGGTGCTCGTATTCGGGACTACAATCGAATCTCCTGCGAGGCAGTCTTTTGCGTAACGTCTTTTTCGAGACATCTTTTACGAGACGTCTTTTACGATAGGAGTTCAGCTATGAAGATCCTGATAAAAGAACTGGCAAAGTCCCAGTGGCAAGTTCGCCTTGATCAACATGCCGTGACGTTCCGCAGCGAAGCAGAAGCTCGCGCTTTCACGCGTACCCTCGAAGCCCGCATCCAGGCCCCTCACCAGATTCCCGTCCTCCACCCGCAGCGTGCAGCCGGCTGATTCCGGCTTCAAACCTGGGTTTGCGCTAGCGCCCGGGCATTTTGCAAACGCCGGGTGAGCATCGCCGCACTCACCACCAGAATTCCACACAGGCTGATGACCATGGCCATCGGCACGGCGCTGCCGTCGTGCAGCACCCCCACCAGCGCAGAGGCACCGGCAGCCACGCTGAATTGCAGGCAACCGAGTAGCGCCGACGCACTGCCAGCCCGTCCACCCTGCCCGCTCATCGCGCAGGCCGCGGCGTTGGGGCTGATGCAACCGAGGCTGGCGATGCAGATGAACAATGGAATCAGCAGCGGCCACAGTTGTGCGGTGTGCAGGGAGCTGACCGCGAGCAGCGTCACGCCGGCCGCCAGGTAAACCCACACTGCGCGCGCCAGCAAGAAGGCCGGACCACGCTTGGCCAGCAACCGCGCATTGACCTGTGCCACCAGAATGAAGCCCGCGGCATTGGTGCCGAACAGCCAGCCAAAGTGCTCGGCCGGAACGCCGTAGAGCTTGATAATGATGAAGGGAGAACCGGCAATGTAGGCAAACATCCCGGCGATGGCGATGCCCCCGGTCAAGGCATGGCCAAGAAATACGGGGTCGGCCAGCAACCGGCCGTACTGACGCAGCGCACCCGACAGCGGTTGACGCGGTATGTGGGCCGGCAAGCTTTCCGGCAATCCCGTCGCAACCGCCAGCCCCGCCAGTGCACTGAATCCGGTCAGGGCCAGGAAGATCGACTGCCAGCCTGTCGTGTTGACCAATAAGCCACCCAGCAACGGCGCGAGGATGGGGGCAAGCCCCATCACCAGCATCAGCTGCGAAAAGACTTTCGCCGAACCCACCGCATCACATTTGTCGCTGACCACCGCCCGGGAAATCACCATCCCGGCGCAGCCGCCCAAGGCCTGGACGAAACGCGCACCGATCAGCCATTCCAGGTTCGGTGCATAGGCACATGCCACGGAGGCGACGGTAAACAAGCCGACACCAGTGAGCAATGGAATGCGTCGCCCGAAACGATCCGCCACCGGGCCATAGGCCAGTTGACCGATGGACAGCCCGAGGAAGTACGCCGCCAACGTCATCTGAACGTGATTTTCGTCCGTCCCGAAGGCCAGTGCCATGGCCGGAAAGGCCGGCAGATAGAAATCGATCGCCAGCGGACCGAAAGCGCTCAGGGCGCCGAGAATCAGAATGGTACGAAAGTTCATCAGGCATCCAGTGGGGCAGTAGTCGGCAGCCCGACAGTCTAGCCGCGCATGGACGCCTTGAACATTCCGGTAGCTCGCTAACTATCAAAATCAGGCCAGCTTGACGCCATAACCCTCTTCGCTGATTGCCTCGATCACTTGCTGAGCGGTCAATGTACTTTCGACGCCAACCTCCCTGCTCGCCAGATCGACCCGCACACTGGCCGCCGGGTCTCTGGCCTGGACCGCCTGGGTGATGGCCTTGACGCAGTGACCACAAGACATGCCTTCAACGTTGAACACTTGCATGGGATGACTCCTTTTCCGGGATTGAACCCAGTTTCGGGCTTGCCACCATGGCAAGGTCAAGTTCTGACGTTAGCTGCCGGGCTGGCAATCGGCGCCGGGCTCGGCCAAGCTGCGTCCATCAATGACTCGAACTCAGGAGATTCAGCCATGCGCTGGTCGGTTTTCAGCCTGTTTGGCTTTCTCAGCCTTTTCGCCGCCGTGCCTTCGGTCAATGCTGCCAGTCAGGATTATGGCGTGCTGATCATTTCCCGCGAGCGCCTGGAAGTCGCGACCAGTTGCGAAATCGGTGTGTACATTCACGATCAACTGGCGGCGCGGCTGTTTCAGGAGCAGAGCACCTCGTTCAACTTGCCGCCCGGCAACGTCTCGCTGCGCCTCAAATTGCTCCCGGGTCAGGTGCCGGGTTGCAATCCGGGCATGCTCGCGCCGGGCTCGCAGGATATCCGGCTCAAGGCCGGGGATGTGCTCAAGTACCGGATCGCGATGACGCAGGAAGGGATGTACCTGAAACGCGCCGGCCTCGGCTACTGACATCTGTATCCCCCGGTGGGAGCGAGCTTGCTCGCGATTAGGCCGTTACATTCAACAACTCTGTTGACTGATACTCCGCTATCGCGAGCAAGCTCGCTCCCACAGGGGATCAGCGGCACGTTTAAGATTGGTGCTTGACCTTGCCAGCATGGCAAGGTTGATCCTGTGGTCATCTACTACAGGGAGTGCGACCGATGTCCGAATCCACCACGTTCGACCTGCCGATCGCCGGCATGACCTGTGCCAGTTGCGCCGGGCGTGTCGAGCGCGCCTTGAGCAAAGTCATTGGCGCCAGTGCCGTCAGCGTCAACCTCGCCACTGAACAGGCCCGGGTCCAGGCACCCAGCGACAGTTTGCCTGCCTTGATGGAGGCTGTAGCCAGGGCCGGCTACAGCGTGCCACAGCAGAATCTGGAACTGAGCATCGACGGCATGACCTGCGCGTCCTGCGTCGGTCGGGTCGAGCGCGCGCTGGGCAAGGTTACGGGAGTAAAAAGCGTCAGCGTCAACCTGGCCAACGAACGTGCCCACCTGGAACTGCTCGGACAGGTCGATCCGCAAGCCTTGATCGCGGCCGTGACCAAGGCTGGCTATACCGCCAGCGTATGGGAAGCCGAACACCCGTCAACCGACAATCAGCAACAGCGCCTGCATCGCGAACGTAGCGCCTTGATCATCGCGATTGCCCTCGCTTTGCCGCTGGTAATGCCGATGCTGCTACAGCCGTTCGGCGTGCACTGGATGCTCCCGGCCTGGGCGCAATTCGCCCTGGCCACGCCTGTGCAGTTCATCTTCGGCGCACGGTTTTACATCGCCGCGTGGAAAGCCGTGCGCGCCGGAGCCGGCAACATGGACCTGCTGGTCGCCCTGGGCACCAGCGCCGGATACGGCTTGAGCCTGTACGAATGGGCCACCGCCGCCGGGCGCATGCCGCATCTGTATTTCGAAGCCTCGGCGGTGGTGATCGCCCTGGTGCTGCTGGGCAAGTACCTGGAAAGTCGCGCCAAGCGCCAGACCGCCAGCGCCATCCGCGCCCTCGAAGCCTTGCGTCCAGAGCGGGCGATTCGGGTGACCGATGGCCACGAGCAAGAGGTCGCCATCAGTTCCCTGCGTCTCAATGACCTGGTGCTGGTCAAACCCGGCGAACGCTTTCCGGTGGACGGCGAAGTGGTCGAAGGCCAGAGCCACGCCGACGAAGCCCTGATCAGCGGCGAGAGCCTGCCGGTGCCCAAGCGGCCCGGCGACAAAGTCACTGGCGGCGCGATCAACGGTGAAGGCCGCTTACTGGTGCGTACCCAGGCCCTCGGTGCGGAAACCGTGCTGGCACGGATCATCCGTCTGGTGGAAGACGCCCAGGCGGCAAAAGCGCCAATCCAGAAACTGGTGGATAAAGTCAGCCAGGTGTTCGTGCCCACCGTGCTGCTGATTGCCCTGGCAACCCTGATCGGCTGGTGGCTATATGGCGCGCCGATGGAAACCGCGCTGATCAATGCCGTTGCGGTGCTGGTGATCGCCTGTCCGTGCGCCCTGGGCTTGGCCACACCGACGGCGATCATGGCCGGCACTGGCGTAGCGGCACGCTACGGGATTCTGATCAAGGACGCCGAAGCACTGGAGCGCGCCCATGAAGTCGGCGCGGTGGTGTTCGACAAGACCGGCACCCTGACCTCCGGTGCCCCGCGCATTGCTCATCTGAGTGCCATCGACGGTAATGAGGCGAGCCTGCTGCAATTGGCCGGAGCCCTGCAACGCGGCAGCGAGCATCCGCTGGCCAAGGCTGTTCTGGATGCCTGCGTCGAACGTCACTTGAAAGTGGCCGATGTCAGCGACAGCCAGTCCCTGACCGGCCGCGGCATCGCCGGCAGTCTCGAAGGGCGTCGCCTGGCGCTGGGCAATCGTCGCCTGCTGGAGGACAGCGGCTTGAACGCCGGGCCGTTGGCCGACTCGGCGATCGCGTGGGAAAAACAAGGCCGGACCCTGTCCTGGTTGATCGAACAATCCCCCGAGCCACAAGTGCTGGGCCTGTTCGCCTTCGGTGACACCCTCAAGCCCGGGGCGCTGCAAGCGGTGCAGCAACTGAGCGCACGGAACATCAGCAGCCACCTGCTGACCGGCGACAACCGCGGCAGCGCCAACGTGGTGGCCGAGGCGCTGGGCATCCGGGATGTGCATGCCGAAGTGCTGCCGGCGGATAAAGCCGCCACGGTCGCCGCATTGAAAGAAACCGGCGTGGTGGCGATGGTCGGCGACGGTATCAACGACGCCCCGGCACTGGCCGCCGCCGACATCGGCATCGCCATGGGTGGCGGCACCGACGTCGCCATGCACGCGGCCGGCATCACCCTGATGCGCGGCGATCCGCGACTGGTACCGGCCGCATTGGAGATCAGCCGCAAGACCTACGCCAAGATTCGGCAGAACCTGTTCTGGGCCTTCGTCTATAACCTGATCGGCATCCCACTGGCGGCGCTCGGCTTCCTCAATCCAGTGCTGGCCGGTGCAGCCATGGCGTTGTCGAGCGTCAGCGTGGTGAGCAATGCGCTACTGTTGAAAACCTGGAAACCCAAGGACCTGGAGGACAACCGATGAACATCGGCCAAGCGGCCCGCCACAGTGGCCTTAGCGCAAAGATGATCCGCTATTACGAGTCCATCGGCCTGCTCAAGGCTGCCCATCGCACTGATAGCGGATATCGGGTGTATGGCGATGACGACCTGCACACACTGGCGTTCATCAAGCGCTCGCGGGACCTGGGGTTTTCCCTGGAAGAAGTCGGCAAGTTGCTGACCCTCTGGCAAGACCGTCAGCGCGCCAGCGCCGACGTGAAAGCGTTGGCTCGCCAGCACATCGATGAGTTGAACCGCAAGATCCGTGAACTGGGGCAATTGCGCGACACCTTGCAGGACCTGGTTGAGCACTGTCACGGCGATCATCGGCCGGATTGCCCGATTCTGAAGAATCTGGAGTCGGGGTGTTGTGCTGAACCGGCTCGCGCCTGATAGACCAATTGTTCCCACAGGGTTTTGGTGCTTCCCGAGCCCCCACAAAAAACCCGGCCGAAGCCGGGTTTTTCTTTATCCGATCACTGCATCCACGGTGGAGGCGGTTCTTCGGCCTTGCCCGGTGGCGCATCGTCCGCCGCACGGGCCGCCTGCTTGCGCTCTTCGTCCAGGCGCGCGGCCTCGATTTCGCGCATGATGCCGCCCACGTCGGCCAGCTCTTGCGTATCGGCGAACTCGCCGGTCAGGACACTGGCCGGGTGCAAGGTGCCGGCCTCGTACAAGGCCCACATTTCCTTGGCGTATCGGGTCTTCTTCAACTCCGGCGCGAACCGCCCGAAGTAGGACGCCATGTTGCCCACGTCGCGCTCCAGCATGCTGAATGCGTGGTTGTTGCCCGCCGCATCCACCGCTTGTGGCAGGTCGATGATCACCGGACCGGTCGGCGTCAGCAGCACGTTGAACTCGGACAGGTCGCCGTGCACCAGACCGGTACACAGCATCAGCACGATCTGGGAAATCAGATACGCGTGATACTCGCGGGCCTGGTCCGGCTCCAGCACCACGTCGTTCAGACGCGGCGCGGCATCGCCGTACTCGTCGGCCACCAGCTCCATGAGCAGTACGCCTTCGAGGAAGTCGAACGGCTTGGGCACCCGCACACCGGCATTGGCCAGACGGAACAGTGCCGCCACTTCGGCGTTCTGCCAGGCGTCTTCGGTTTCCTTGCGGCCAAACTTGGAGCCCTTGGCCATCGCACGGGCCTGACGGCTATTGCGCACCTTGCGGCCTTCCTGATACTCGGCCGCCTGACGGAAACTGCGTTTGTTCGCCTCCTTGTAGACCTTCGCGCAACGTAACTCGTTACCGCAGCGCACCACATAAACAGCTGCTTCTTTACCACTCATGAGTGGGCGCAGCACCTCGTCGACCAGACCGTCCTCGATCAGGGGTTCAATGCGTTTTGGAGTCTTCATCAGCTTTTATTGTGGGTCCTTTATTACCAAACACGCGAAAGTCATTCCTTATACGGCAATCCACTCACCGGGGGGAGGGGTTGCCGACTTATGAACATTGCAGAGGCACACAATGTGCCAAATACATCGGGTAAAACCGACGACCACCACGGGTCGTTCCAGATCATAGCCGAGCCTGCGTCACTTGTTGCGCAAGGGCATTGAGGCCAATTGCGACAGAAGCTGACACAACAATTCATACCTTCCGTAGGATTTTTCCCAACAGGCCTCAATTTCCTCCGCCAACAGCCGAAGTCCTTAGTGACAGAGTGATTTGTCCGACAATCGCTGCCACAACAAAAGCGATGCCGCACTCAAGGATCAGGGTTGACCAAGAACGTTTACGGCTGCCAATAAACCGCGAGTCATCTGCACTGCGTGGGCCTACAAGAAAATCTGGAGCGCGGATGAACATCAAACAGAAGTTGACCTGGGCGTTTGCAATCATCGCCTGCCTGCCCGTGGTGCTGGTCGCCACCGTCGTTGTGCTGAACCTGCGCAGTGATGCCAGGGACGAATTCGTCGACGGCAGTGCCCGCGAGATTCGTCAGGTCAGCAACGCCATGCAATTGTTCTTTGACGGCATCAGCCAGAACGTCGACTACCTGGCCAGGCAACCGCTGATCCGAAACTCCGACGACAGCCTCAAGACTTACATGGCCGCCAACGCCGAGAGCGTCCCTCAGGGCGAGGCTGACAAGAAAGTCTTCACCCTGCTCCAGGACCTGGGCAACAGCCACCCGGCCTACGCCTATGCCATTCTCGGCACGGCGGCGGGCGGCTACGTGTCGTGGCCGGATGATCCGAAGCTGAGCAACTACGACCCGCGCCAGCGCCCCTGGTACAAAGCGGCCCAGGCCAAACCGGGCAAGCCGTTCCGCACCGAGGCCTATTACTGGGCCCAGGACGATGCGACCTACGTCAGCACCGTGCGCACTATCGACAACAAGTTGGGCACCAACGGTGGCGTGGTCAGCATCGACGTGACGCTCAAGCAGCTCACCGAAATCGTCAAACAGATCAAGCTCGGTGAAACCGGCTACCTGATGCTGCTGGAAAACACCGGCACGGTCCTGGTGGACCCGAAACAACCGGAACACAACTTCAAACCGTTGAACAGCCTTGGCGACGGCTACGCGCAACTGGCCAAGGCCGGCAAGGGCCTGGTGGAAGTGGAGTTGAACGGCGAGCGCTACATGGCCAACGTCTGGCCATCGGAGCAACTGGGCTGGACCTTCATCGGCCTGATCAAACAGAACGACGTGATGAGCTCCGCCACCCAGTTGACCTGGTTGATCGCCATCATTGCTGCCGTCCTGGCCGTTATCTTCGCCATCGTCGGCGCCAGTTTTGCCAGCCTCATCGTGCGCCCGATCCGTAGCGTGGCCAGCGGCCTGGAAGGCATCGCCCAGGGCGAAGGCGACCTGACCCAGAACCTGCAAATCCGTGGCAGCGACGAAACCGCGCAACTGGCCAACTGGTTCAACCAGTTCCTGACGGCGATCCGTAACCTGATCCAGAACATCGGTGGCGCAGCGGGCAAGATCCTCGACACCTCCAAGAGTTCGACCCAAGTCTCCAGCGACATGGCCGAAGCCGCCGGACGCCAGCGTGAAGCCGTGGACATGGTGTCCACGGCGTTCCACGAAATGGTCGCCACCGCCAACGAAGTCGCACGCTCTTGCAGCCAGGCGGCGGAATCCGCCGACAGTGGCCAGCGCCAGGCGCGCGAAGGTCAGCAGCAGATTGATGCGGCGGTGAACAGCGTTGATCGCCTGAGCCAGGAAATCGAACAGTCGGCCCAGTCGATGCAACAGCTGGAGCGCGACAGCAACGACATTCAGTCGATCCTGGGGACCATCCGTTCGATCGCCGAGCAGACCAACCTGCTGGCGCTGAACGCTGCGATCGAAGCGGCCCGTGCCGGTGAGCAAGGTCGCGGCTTTGCCGTGGTGGCCGATGAAGTGCGGGCCCTGGCCAAACGCACGGCTGACTCCACGGCGGAAATCGACGGCCTGCTGGGCAACCTGGCCAAGCGCACCAGCCAGGTGACCCAACAGATGCACGCCAGCCTGGAAGTGTCCCAGCAATCGGTGACGCGCATCGGCGAAGCGCGCAACAGCTTCGGGCAGATTCGCGAGTCGGTGGACGTGATCCGCGACATGAACACCCAGATCGCCACGGCGGCGGAACAACAGCATCAAGTGGCCGAAGACATCAACCGGCACATCAGCCAGATCCATGGCGATGCGCAACTGGTGGCGGAACTGGCCAACTCGGCACGCCTGGACTCCCAGAGCCTGGCCGGGTTGTCGAATGAACTGGACGTATTGGTGCGCAGGTTCCGTACCTGATCCATCCCGCCCCAAAGATCTTCTGTGAACAAAGGAGATCCATTGTGGGAGCGGGCTTGCTCGCGAAGAGGGCATCAGCGTCAACATCAATGTTGACTGCTATACCGCTTTCGCGAGCAAGCCCGCTCCCACAGTTGTTTGTGTTCAGCGTTCGATAATGGCAGTCACGCCCTGCCCGCCCGCCGCGCAAATCGAAATCAGTCCCCGCCCCTTGCCCGCCGCATCCAGCAACTTCGCCAGGTTGGCGACGATGCGCCCGCCCGTGGCGGCAAACGGGTGCCCCGCCGCCAGTGAACTGCCCTTGACGTTGAGCTTGCTGCGGTCGATCGAGCCCAGCGCCGCATCGAGCCCGAGACGGTTTTTGCAATATTGCGGATCTTCCCAGGCCTTCAATGTGCACAGCACTTGCGCGGCGAAGGCTTCGTGGATTTCGTAGTAGTCGAAGTCCTGCAAGGTCAGGCCATTGCGCGCGAGCAGGCGCGGTACGGCATAGACCGGTGCCATCAATAACCCTTCCGCACCGTTGACGAAATCCACCGCCGCCGCCTCGCCGTCACGCCAGTAGGCAAGAATCGGTAACCCGCGTGCCCTGGCCCATTCCTCGCTGCCCAACAGCACCAGTGACGCGCCATCGGTCAGCGGTGTGGAGTTGCCTGCGGTCAGGGTGCCCTTGGCGCTTTTCTCATACGCCGGTTTGAGGGCGGCGAGCTTTTCCAGCATGGAGTCCGGGCGCAGGTTGTTGTCGCGGGTAAGTCCCAGGAACGGTGTCATCAGGTCGTTGTGCCAGCCTTCGGCGTAGGACGCGGCCAGTTTCTGGTGGCTCTCGAGCGCCAGTTGATCCTGTGCCTGGCGAGGGATGTTCCAGGTCTGGGCCATCAGCTCGCAATGCTGGCCCATGGACAACCCGGTGCGCGGCTCGCCGTTGCGCGGGAATTCGGGGATCAGATGCTGGGGACGCAATTGCAGGAAGGTTTTCAGTTTGTCGCCGGTGGTTTTCGCGCGATTGGCTTGCAGGAGGATCTTGCGCAACCCCTCGCTGACACTGATCGGCGCATCCGAGGTGGTGTCCACGCCACCGGCAATGCCGCAATCGATCTGGCCCAGGGCAATCTTGTTCGCCACCAGCAACGCCGCTTCCAGCCCGGTACCGCACGCCTGCTGGATGTCATAGGCCGGGGTGGCAGGCGACAGTCGCGACCCCAGTACGCATTCGCGTGTGAGGTTCATGTCCCGCGACAACTTGAGCACGGCCCCGGCAACCACTTCGCCGATGCGCAGGCCATGCAGGTTGTAGCGTTCGATCAAGCCCTCGAGAGCGGCGGTGAGCATCACCTGGTTACTGGCCGTGGCATAGGGGCCGTTGGAGCGGGCGAAGGGAATCCGGTTACCGCCAATGATCGCGACACGGCGCAGCTGGGTCATAAGAGCTCCTGGTGAATGATTCAAAACGAAACCCGCCCCCTGTAGGAGCGAGCTTGCTCGCGATAGCGGCCTGTCAGCTACATTGATGCCGATTGGCTTATCGCTATCGCGAGCAAGCTCGCTCCTACACTAGCGTAGGCCTTATCTCGTGGATCGAACGACTGATCGCCATTCATGGTCCACACTTTCAACCCCAGCTGCTGGAGCGCGTTCCATGTCCGACCGCTATATCGACTTCGCCAACTCGTCCATCGGCCATCGCCTGGTCGGCGCCCTGGGGCTGCCGGCGCCGACCAGACTGGAGCGCTGGCAAGCAGGCCGACTGCGACCTGTAGAAGGTGCGCTGCTGATCGGCGGCGGGCCGTTGGCGGAACACGTCAGCGCCTTCGCCAACCGCCTGACCGACTCGATCTACAGCTACGGCAACGGGCCCTCAATGGCCACGGCCTGGATTCCCGGCCACGGACCGAAACTCAAGGCCGTGGTGTTCGACGCCAGTGATCTGCTGCACACCGACCAGCTCAAGCAACTGCGCGAGTTTTTCCAGCCGCTGATGAAAAACCTTGATCACTGTGCGCACCTGGTGATTCTCGGGCGCGATCCGCAATCCCTGAGCGACCCGTTCGCCGCCAGTGCACAGCGTGCCCTGGAAGGTTTCAGCCGTTCGCTGGCCAAGGAGTTGCGCAGCGGTGGCACCCTGCAATTGATCCATGTCGGCGAAGGTGCCGAGACACAGCTGGAAGGCCCGCTGCGGTTTTTCCTCTCGCCCAAAAGCGCCTTCGTGTCCGGGCAGGTCATTCGCTTGAATCCCTGCTCGACACCCGTCAGCGACTGGACACGCCCGCTCGCCGGGCGCAAGGCACTGGTCACCGGTGCGGCACGAGGCATTGGTGCCGCCATCACGGAAACCCTGGCCCGTGATGGTGCCGACGTCATCCTGCTCGACGTGCCACCGGCCAGGATCGATCTCGAGGCCCTCGCCGCGCGCCTCGGCGGGCGCAGCATCACCCTCGACATCTGCGCCGAAGACGCTGCCGCGCAGTTGATCGAACAGTTGCCCGACGGCCTCGACATCGTGGTGCACAACGCCGGCATCACCCGGGATAAAACCCTGGCCAACATGACCCCGGAATACTGGGACGCCGTGCTGGCGGTCAACCTCAATGCGCCGCAAGTACTGACCAAGGCCCTGCTCGACAGTGGCACCCTGCACGACAACAGCCGGGTGGTTCTGCTGGCGTCCATCAGCGGCATCGCCGGCAATCGCGGACAAACCAATTACGCCGCGAGCAAGGCCGGGCTCATTGGCCTGGCGCAAGCCTGGGCGCCGCTGCTCCAGAAGCGCGGCATCAGCATCAACGCCGTGGCGCCCGGTTTCATCGAAACCCAAATGACCGCGCACATTCCCTTCGGCCTGCGCGAAGCCGGACGCCGCATGAGCTCCCTTGGCCAGGGCGGCCTGCCGCAAGACGTCGCCGAGGCCGTGGCCTGGCTGGCGCAACCGGGCACCGGCGCGTTCACCGGGCAAGCGTTGCGCGTGTGCGGGCAAAGCGTTCTGGGGGCTTAAGGATGATCACCGACTGGCACACACTCGACCGCGAACCCGGCCTGCCGGGGTTGTACGCCCGCGCCGCGACACGGCGAAAAATCACCGGCACCACCTTGCCCGACTCGGGTTTGCGTTGCTGGGTCGATGTCGATCCCAAGCGCCTGGCGGCCTATCGCAAGGTCTGTGGTTTCGCCGACAACGGCCTGCTGCCGCCGACCTACCCGCATATCCTTGGCTTTGCCTTGCAGATGCAATTGCTCACGGCCAGGGAGTTCCCGTTCCCGCTGCTGGGCCTGATTCACCTGAGCAATCGCATTCGCGTACTGCGCCCCATGGGCGGGGTAAACCGGGTGCGCGTCAGCGTTCAGGTGCAGAACCTGCAACCACACGCCAAAGGCGCGACCTTCGATTTGCTGACCACCCTCGACGATCAGTTGGGGCCATTGTGGGAAGCGCAAAGCCGGATGCTCTGTCGCAGCGCCAAACTCCAGGGCGAACCGCTCGAAGAGCAACTGGCAAGCAGCCTGGCCTTGACCGAAGTCGAACACTGGAAAGCGCCGTCGGACATCGGCCGGCAATACGCCAAAGTGTCCGGAGACTACAACCCGATCCACCTGAGCGCAGCCAGCGCCCGACTCTTCGGCTTCCCGACCGCCATCGCCCATGGCCTGTGGAACAAGGCACGCACCCTGGCTGCACTGGCCGTGCATCTGCCAGTGGCGAATGTCGAGATCGCAGTGCAGTTCAAGAAACCGGTACGGCTACCCAGCGAGGTGACATTGCTGGCCAGTGCACCGGGGGCGAGCGGGGACTTTCAACTGACGGGTACCGGGGGCCTGGAGCACATGGTCGGACATTGGCGGCCGGTGGCCGGCCTGATCGCGATTGAACGCGTTTCCCTGTAGGAGCGAGCCTGCTCGCGAAAAACGCCAGGACAGCGTGGGCATTCAGGCAGCCCGCGTCATCGTTGACGTCCATCGCGAGCAGGCTCGCTCCTACAGAAGAGCAGAGCAAAGCAGATCGGCGTACGCAGGCGCTTTTCACCATTCAGCAGGCCGAGCGTTAGCTCGCCTGTCGCTCTTGATCTTGATCCACCCGCCCCCCTCGGGAGGCTGAGCGGAGGGCAATGCCCCCGGATGAATGCCGGAGCGAAGGAACCCCGAGCCCTGGCGAGGGGCCGGACGTTCGGGGCGAGCGTTTTTTTGCTTACTTTTTTGAGGCGCTTGTCAAAAAAAGTGAGTCGCCGTAAGGGCGAAACCATCAGCAGCCGTTACCGCAGAAACGGATAGTCAGCCAGATCAGTAGGACAAAGCTCTGCATTCGGTAAAAAACGTCAGCTTTGGCTGAATGATTCTATGCTGACATTACTCAGTGTTGGTCAGGGTAGACACACTCATGAAAGCCAGCCTCCCCCACAAACAAAATGGCGCAGCCATCCCGTTCCTGAACCTGTCGGGCATCGGTCGGGTGCCGAATCTGCCGGCGACCCTCACGGCCAGTGCGAGCCTGCGACTTTGAGTGCCGGCGACAAACTCTTCGGGCGCCTGCTCAACCGCCATCCGCCGCCCCCGCCGGAGCCGCAAGAGACACAGCGGGTGCCCAGTTTCGGCTTGCAGATACAGCTCGATGCCGAGGGGCGTGTCGTTCAACTGAGCGGTCCGCTACGGCACCTGTTGACTCAGCAAAGCCCCGGCACGCAGGCACCGCACCTGCTCGACTTCCTGTTGCCCCACAGCAGCCTCATCATCGAAGGTGTACCGGCAGACTGGCAGGGACAAACCCTGGACCTGGACTTCTACAGCCTCAACGGTCCGCCACTGCATTTGCGCGGCTGGGTGCAACCCTTGACCGATGCCTGGTTGTTGCAGATGCTCGACATCGGCGACTTGCTGCTTGAGCGCCGGCAATCGCGCAACCGCGAACAATGCCAGGTGCTGGCAATGCACATCACCGAGCAGTTGCGCCTGTGCAGCCTGACGCGCCTGCCCGAAGTGCTCGGCGAACAACTGCAAAGCCTGGCCCAGCGTTTTCAGATTCCCTGCATTGCCCTGGCCTTGCTCGATGAGCAGGGACAGGGTTGGCAGATTCACCAACACTACGTAGCCCTCGATGCTCCACAACTGTGGCAAAACGGCCAACGCCTGGGCACGGGGCTGGACAGTTTGAGCGGTTCGACGCCGCAGCACCTGACCCTGCGCGAACACCCGCGCCTGCAAGGGACCTTCGGCAATACCGATGGCTTCGCCGTGCCCTATCACGATGCGCAAGGCGTGGTTGCCTGGTTGCTGTGCGGTTTCTATACGGCGCACCAACGCGCCCCCGATGTCACTGAGCGCGACTGGTTGCAAATCACCGCTGCGCTCGCCAGCCCCTTGCTCGAACGCCTGCGCGAACACCGGCATCATCTGCAACTGGAACGCCTGGAATCGCTGCAAGCATTGCTGGGCACAGGCTGGTGGGAAGTTTTCAGCGACAGCGACGAGTTGCAATTGGCACCTTCGCTGGCCACGACCCTGAACCTTGGAGCGACACGTTTATCCGTGCAGGATTTGCTCGACAAGGTGTATCCCGCCGACCGCGAAGAGCTGCGCATCCGCCTGCAAGACTTGCAGGTGTCGGGCATGCCGCTGCTGTTGTGCGTGCGCCTGTATCACCCCGACGGTGCACCCGAACCGATCTGGTATCGCCTGCAAGGCCAGGCCCTGGGCGCGGGGAAAAAACGTCGGCTGGTGGGTTTCATGCTCGACATCAGCGACATCAAGAACCAGGAGCAGAGCGCCGCCGCTGCCCATGCACGCCTGGACAATCTGATCGCCAGCTCACCCGCGGTGATTTACGTACAGCGCTATGTCGAAGGTGCGTTGCAACCGGTGTTCTTCAGCGACAGCCTGTTGCCGCTGCTTGGCTGGACCCTCGCCGACTGCGCGCCCGGAACACTGGTGGAGCGGGTGCATCCCGACGACCGCTTGCAGTATTTCGAGCGCACGCGGCAGTTACTGCGTGAAGGCTCGGTGCGCGCCCGCTATCGGATGCGCGACAGCCGCGGCGACTATCACTGGCTGCTGGATGAAGCGAAGCTGTTGCGCGATGACCTCGGTTTGCCGGTAGAAGCCGTGGGCCTGTGGCTGGACGTCACCGAAGCGACCCTCGCCACCGAACAGGTCAGGCAGAGTGAGGAACGCTACCGGACTCTGGTGGAAGACTCTCCGGCGATGATCTGCCGCTACCAGCCGGACCTGACCCTGACCTTCGGCAACCGTCCGTTGGCCACTTATCTGGAACTGGCGCCCGAGCAATTGCCGGGGATGAACCTGGGTAGCTTGATGTCCGAGGAACAGCGCGATGCGTTCATCCAACGGCTGAACCAACTGAGCCCCGAGGTTCCGGTCAGCACCGCCGAGATCAACCTGCAACTGCCCGGCCACGAACACGCCTGGTGGTTCTGGTCCGATCGCGGGGTATTCGATGAACAGGGCCGGTTGCTCGAAGTTCAGGCCGTGGGGCGCGACAACACCGAGGTGCAGCGCGCCGCGCGGGTGGTGGATCACATGCGGGTGTTCGGCCGCCGCTCGGAAATCGAGCAGCAACCGTTCAACCCGGCCCTGGCCATCGAAGGCGCGCTGTCGCTGTTGTCCGAGGGCATGCGCGGCAAAGGCATCGACCTGCGCACCAACGAGACCGGTTTTGAAGTGCAGGTACGCGGCTACGTCGATCAGCTTGAACAGGTGCTGATCAACCTGATGGTCAACGCCCGGGACGCGCTGCTCGGCAAGCGCGAAACCCGGCCCGGGTTCAAGCCGTGGATTTCGCTGCACGCCGAACGGGATACGCACTCGGTACGCCTGTGGATCGAGGACAATGGCGGCGGTATCGACCCGCGTTTGCTGGAGCGGATTTTCGAGCCGTTCTTCACCACCAAACCGGCGGGCGTCGGCACCGGCCTGGGGCTCTCGGTGAGCTACGGCATCGTCGAAAACATGGGCGGCAGACTGAGTGTCAGTAACTCCACCGAGGGTGCGCGTTTCTGCATCGAGCTGCCGATTGTGCTGCCGGATCAGATCACCAGTGACAACTGAGGTTGGCACCCACCTCGACTTTGCTCAGGTCGATCCCCAGGCTCGCCAGTGTCGAGCATAAAAAACCCCTGTGGGAGCACAGGGGTTGAGAGGCCGGCTGATTCTAGGATGCGTGCGGTGGGTAGTTGGCCAATATCCGCGTGACCGTTTCCCAGATGGCATCGCGACGATCCGTCGGGTTCGGCGTGCGGCTGAGTATCTGTTCGTCACTGCCGCGCCACACCAGCTTGCCGTCCTTGCCATCGAGCATGTCGATCTGGATGGTCGCTACCTTGTAGCTGACATTGCGGGTTTCGTTATACATGGGGGCGCCGTAGTAGCCATGCCACGGGTTACCCCAAGCGCCGCCGTAATTGGTGGTCACCTGTTGTTGCCGCTCTTCGACAATCAGGTAGGTCTGCACATTCAAATCGCCCTTGGCGCCTGCGGCGGCCGGGCGCAAACCGCGCTGATCCAGTTGATCGGCAACCGCCTGACGGATGCGCTGTTCGGTCAGGTCGCTCTTGATTCGTGGATCATCGGGACGGTATTGCAGGGCGGGTTCTTTCCACGTCCAGCTGCGATAAGCAGCAAAATCGCGGCTGGCGTCGAAGTCATGATTGACCTGGTTGGCGGCGCAGGCACTGAGCAGCGCGACCACTGCCAGTAATGCAAAACGGCGGAACATGGTGATTCTCCGATTGAAGGCATGATCCTGTGAAATGCTTCTTATCTACAAGAAGCTAACTAGGAGGATACGCCGACATTGCCTTTTCCACAGCCTCCCGTATCGCGTCGGCCCGCTCGCTTTCGCTGCCCCGGTTGCCGGTTTCAGCGCTCGAGCTCCATACCGGCTGGCCACTCCTGGCGTCAAACATATCCACCTGAACTACCACGACCTGTTCCGAATAGGTACGCACAATCGGCACGCTGCCGTACATGCCGTATCCCGGCCCGTAGCCGCCGTAACCGCCGTAGTAACCGTAATCGTCCCGGACCTGGCGCAAGCGGGTTTCCAGGCGCAGATCGGCGCTGACAAACAGGTCGGCCGGGCGATTGTCGTGCAACGGGCGCAAGCCGCGTTGATCCAGCGCATTGCTGACCGCTTCGGCGACCTGCGCCGAGTCGGCCCAGGCGGTGCCCGGTGGCAGGTGCCCGTCGAGCCACGCCCAACTGCGGTAGCGCCCATAGTCACGGGGGGCTGCCGGGTAAGCGCTGCGGTCAAAGGTGTTGGCGGCCTGGGGCGGTGCCGGTGGCAAAGGGTTGGACGTGGCGACATAGGGGTTGCTGCCCTGACAAGCGGCCAGCCCCAGGCAGAAAAGCAGTAAACCTGAATGACTTTTCATTGCGTGCTCCGATCAGACAGGCCGACAGATCCAGTGCAAGTAACGCCCAAGCCCGGCAAAGCTCGGATGACGACGGTGGGCCAGTTCCATTTCCAGCAAGTCCACCAGCTCGGCGCGAGCCTGGAATTCCACCGGCATGTAATCGTGAAAAACCCGCACTCCACTCTCTGATTCGACCCGCCACAGGCCTTCAAGTTGCGCCGCCAGCTCGCGTGGATCAAGGGGTTGCTGCGGGGTCAGGCTCTGCTTTTCGCCGGCCATGTCGTTCTTGCGCATCTTGCGGAAATGGCCCTTGAGCAAGTTGCGATAAATCAGCGCATCGCGGTTGTAAAACGCCAGGGACAGCCAGCCGTCCGCCTTGGTCAGCTGATGCAGCACCGGCAGGATGGCATGGGGTTCGGCCAGCCATTCCAGCACGGCGTGGCACAGCACCAGGTCGTAGGGTTCGGTGAGCTGCCCGAGCAGCTCCTGCCAGGGAGCCTGAATGAACGTGGCGCTCTGCCCGGCTTCGGCAAAACGCTGGCGGGCCCCTTCGAGCATCGGTTCGGCAGGCTCGGCGAGGGTCACCTGATGGCCACGCTGGGCCAGCCACAACGACATGTGGCCAAGGCCGGCGCCGATGTCCAGAACACGCAGCGGCCGGTCGGGCAGGATTTCGGCCAGATCGGCCTGCAACACCGCCAGACGGATCGCACCTTTGGCACCACCGTAGATTTTTTCGGCAAAACGGGTCGCCAGTTGATCGAAATGACGGTCGCTCATCAGCTGAACCTCCGTTCGCTGTCCGCCAGCTTGCTGCGCACCACGGCCTCCATGTCCAGGCCCAGCTCGCTGCACAACAGCAACAGATAAAGCACAATGTCACCGACTTCCTGCCCGGCGTGGGCGAGTTTATCCGCTGGCAACTGGCGTGACTGGTCTTCGGTCAGCCACTGGAAAATTTCCACCAGCTCGGACATTTCCACACTCGCGGCCATGGCGAGGTTTTTCGGGCTGTGAAATTGCTGCCAGTCATTGCGGTCACGGATGGCGTGCAGGCGTTCGGTCAGTTCAACAAGGTTCATCGGGCTCTCCTGAAGATGTATAGCTTCGGGGGGATGACCGAGGATGGCAAGTGACAACGTTTTTCGGGTGGGAGCGAGCCCGCTCCCACAGGACCGGTGCAACGCTCTATGCTTGTGGGAACCCGGCAGCATGATCGACAGCCCAAGACTCGATTCTCTTTAATCAGGACTCCCACTCCATGCAGGTAGAAGGTTTTTCCGAATGGCTCGGCCAGGTACTTGGCTCGATCATCCGCTTCATCGTTGATAGCCTCAGTGGGCTGTTCAATCTGTTGAGCAACGCCAGCAGCAATTTTGTCGAAGGCTTGTCCCAGGCGCTGGGCATGGATACCTCGGTCGTCAGCATCGTGACCTTGATCCTTGGGCTGATACTGATGTGGTCGGCGATCCGTGCATTTCTCAATGCGTCGTTCATCATGGGGATCATCTGGCTGATGCTGGGGCTTTGGTTATTTAGCTGGATCATTCACTGACCCCCACAATTGATCGCGGCTTGCTCTCGATGTGCCGCTACAATGCCCGCTCCTCCAAGGAGCCTGCATGTCCAACCTGACCGCCGACTGGCGCGACCGCCCTACCCATCGCCGGGTCTGGGCACTCGCCGCGCCGATGATTCTTTCGAACATTTCCGTACCGTTGGTGGCACTGGTCGATAGCACCGTCATCGGCCACCTGCCCCACGCCCATCAACTCGGAGCCGTTGCGGTCGGGGCCAGTCTGTATACCTTCCTCGCCTGGGCCATGGGTTTTCTGCGAATGGGCTCCACCGGGTTCGCCGCCCAGGCAGCCGGGCGCGGGGATGGTGCGGCCTTGCGACAGATTCTGCTCCAAGGCCTGTTGCTCGCCATCGGCCTGGCCGTGGTGTTGGGTGCGGTGGGGGTGCCATTGAGCGGGGTCGCGTTGCACTTCATGCAGCCGTCGGCGGAGCTCGATCAACTGACCCGCGAGTTCTTCCACACCCGCCTGTTTGGCCTGCCGGCGGCGCTCGCCAGTTATGCCTTGGTCGGCTGGTTTCTCGGCACCCAGAATGCCCGGGCGCCACTGGCGATTTTGCTCAGTACCAACCTGGTCAACATTGCCCTGAACCTGTGGTTCGTCCTCGGCCTGGAATGGGGCGTGGCGGGTGCTGCCCGGGCCTCGGTGATTGCCGAATGGACCGGTGCACTGATCGGTTTGCTGATGACTCGCAAAGCCCTGCGCGCCTACCCCGGGCATATCGCCTGGACGGCATTGGCGCTGTGGCAGAGTTGGCGGCCATTACTGGCGGTCAACCGCGACATCTTCATCCGCAGCCTCGCGCTGCAATCGGTGTTTTTCCTGATCACGGTGCAAGGCGCGCGGTTGGGCGACGCCACGGTCGCAGCCAATGCCTTGCTGCTCAACGGATTGCTGCTCACCGCCCACGCCCTCGATGGCCTGGCCCACGCCGTCGAAGCCCTGTGTGGGCATGCGCTCGGCGCCCGCGACCGCGATGCCCTGCGCCGTTCATTGGTGGTGGCCGGCGGCTGGTCGTTGCTGGCGAGCCTGGGCTTTGCCGCGCTGTTTTTGTTCGCCGGGCATCTGTTCATCGAGATGCAGACGGACATTCAGAGTGTGCGCGACACCGCGTTCATTTACCTGCCCTACCTCGCCGTATTGCCGCTGATTGCTGTCTGGAGCTACCTGCTCGACGGTCTGTTCATCGGCGCCACCCGCGCCAGGGAAATGCGCAACGGCATGCTGCTGACCGTGGCGCTGGTGCTGCCTTTCGGCTGGGCGTTGCAAGGCTGGGGCAACCATGGCCTGTGGATAACCTTTCTGTTGTTCATGCTGCTGCGCAGTCTGACCCTTGGCGTGATCGCCTGGCGCCTGCGTCGTCACGATGGCTGGTTCGTCGGCAGCACTCACTGAACGGGCGTGGCCCCGACAAACGCCGAGACTTCATCCAGCACTGGCGCCAGTCCACGCAACGGACGGGATAACGTGGCCACCAGCGTGGCGTGACTGGTGCGGGAGAAATACAGGTCCTGCACCGGCACCCCCGCCTCCCGCAACTTTTTCGCCAGCCCACCGGTATTACGCGTCGGGTTGACCACGTCATCGTCACTCGAAGCCATCAGCAATGCCGGCGGCGCTCCTCGGCTGACATGGTTGATCGGTTGTGAGCGAGGCGGCGAGTCCGGCCAGAAAAATACCGGGCGTACCTCCGGATTCTGGATCGGCAAGAAATCATAAGGCCCGGCCAGGCCGATCCAGCCGCGCAAATCATGGGGCGACATGCCCACTGCCGCGAGCAGGCCGGGGTCCAGTGCCAGCATTGCGGCGTTATAGGCCCCGGAACTGTGGCCCATCAGATACAGCTGTTGCGGGTCACCGGAATACTGGCGAATGTGTTCATGAGTCCAGGCCACCGCTTTGGCGCAGTCTTCGAGAAACAGCGGATAGCGCACCTGTGGATACAAGCGATAGTCCGCCAGCACCGCGACGATGCCCCGCGAAGCCAGTGCCTCGCCGACAAAGCTGTAGTCACTGCGTGAACCGCTATTCCAGCTGCCGCCGTAGAAAAACACTACCACCGGGGTGTTCGGCCCGGCCTTGCGTGGCACGTACACATCCAGCTTTTGCCGTGGATCGTTGCCATAGGCAATGCCCTCGGCCTTGCCAAAAGAACCGTCGGGGGTCAAGGCATTGAGCATTTCCAACGGCGAACAGGCGATTACCGTGGCCAACATCAGGCCAGCGAATGCCACGCATAACAGCCGCCAAACAGGCCGCATCATCAATTTCGACCTCATGGCCAGGGTGGGTCGTTCTGCCACAGGTGACGCAGGCTATCGAGGCGTTCCTGTTGAGTCCTGCCCGGCAATGGCTGCACGGGCACGGCGTCGGGATATTGCAAGCGTAGCCATATCCAGCCATCAAGCACCGGGCGCTCGCTGAAACCCAGCGCCCCCCCTCCAGCACGTGGGCCGACAAGCGGTAGAAATCGACACCGGTGGATTGGCTCCAGCGCCAGGCATGCTGCTCGAGCAGGCAGGTTTGCAGTGTTCCCTGTTGCCCGGCGCTGAGGCTCTCCTCGACTGCCAACGGGCGGACAGCCAGCCCCGGGTTGGACACACGCTGCCAGCCCTCACAGCCCATCGCGCGATCCGCCCAACTGCCGCCGAACCAGCGCAACTGGTTGATGGGCCCCAGCCAGCGACTCAATTCAGCGGCATCGCAGGCATCGAAAAAATAGCTGGCCGTGATCGGGTTGTAGTAGTTCAAAAGGGCCCGGTGCAGGCCAAGCGTGACCGTGAGCATGCGCCGCAAATGCGCCAGCAACGTCGAAGCACTGGCCTCACTGACCATCAGCAACCCGGGCCAACGTTGTCCGTCGACGATGCATAAATCGGCCAGTGCCGGGCAGGTGCGCAGATCGACCAGGACCGGCCCCTGCTCATGCAGCGCATGCCACTCGGTATCTTCGAACAACCCTGACCACCGGGCTTGAGCAAACATCTGCCGAAGTGTGACACCCGCCTGTGGCGTGCCCGGCACATCCAGCAACAGCCACTGCTGTGGTGCTTCGGGCGTGCGTGTCACGATCATGCTCCAGAGCTCTGGCCAAGCTGCGTCGCCAGACGGCAGGTGCACAATGCCTCTGCACAGTGGTTGAAACTGCCACCGCCGGGCAGCAGGCACAACACCAGCAATGGCTCTCCCGACCGCAACCACTGCTCCAGGCCCTCATCAGGGGTGCCGGTGGCCTGGGGTGCGTCGGTGTCCGTCACCTCGATCGT
This sequence comes from Pseudomonas sp. Pseusp16, assembly GCF_047324915.1. Classification (NCBI taxonomy): domain Bacteria; kingdom Pseudomonadati; phylum Pseudomonadota; class Gammaproteobacteria; order Pseudomonadales; family Pseudomonadaceae; genus Pseudomonas; species Pseudomonas sp. Pseusp16. Next base: position 4,438,252 of record NZ_CP168522.1, read on the forward strand.
TGCCGGTACATGCAGCAACCCGGCTATCTGTGGCTGATCGGGATCGCCCTCGACAAAACTCACGACCAGCTCAGTCCCTTCCCGCAATGGCGAGAACATTTCGGCCTGCAACGGCCTGGCCAGGGGCAACCAGCAATGACTGGGCGCTGCCCCTTCGCCCTGATAAAGCCAGTCGAATTGCACCGGTACCGGTCTTGCCGGGTCGGGGCCTGGTTCATCGACTTCGACGACCCACGCCCGTTGCAGGCTATGCATCTGTGGTTTGACCGCCGCACAGGACGGCTCGAATGGTGTAGGCCAGCGCAGGGCACGGACCTGATTGTGGTAGGGCGTCGCCATATCCTGGCTGCCCCAATGTTCAACGTGGGTCAGCAGCCAGAGTCGATTGCATTCGGTAACCGGATGACCGGACAGCGGCATCAGCCCACCGCTGCGCAAGGTCGCCAGGTCTGTCCGGCATTCGGCACGCTGGGCTGCTGTTCCCCCGCAGCGCTGACGTTCGAACTGCCGCACCGCCGGCCCAACGCCCTCGTTCCGGAACACCGCCGGTTCGCCGGTTGGGAAATGCTGCCGGTCATCCCCAAACACCACACAGTGTCCGCAGGCCCGGTGTTCGAAGTGGTAGTGAAGCCGTTCCTGGGCGCACAGTCGCTGCAGAAACTGCAAGTCTGACTCTCGATATTGCGTGCAAAAATCTCTGGGCAGGTATTCGCCGCTCAGCTCCAGGCGTCGATCCTTGCCGGTAATGCCATGCTCCCTGAGCACCTGGTCGAGGATTTGCGGCACCGAACGGCCGCTGAAGATTCGTTGGCTGAAGCGCTGGTCCAGGCAAGCCAGTTTTGGCCCCAGGCGCACCTGGCAGAGTCGGGGCCCCGAGGCATGATCACGCTGGACGAGTTCATGCAACTGTCCATGCACGTGGTTTCCGGCTGGCCCGAAATGCAAGGCGGCCGGGCGGTACAGCAAACTGGCAAGGTCCAGCACCGGGTCATCGATAAGCAACTCCAGGTCGAACACGAACGGCTCACTGATGGCTTCTTTACCGGTAAAGGCCAGGACCTCGAAGGAGTCGGGCAGACCTGCTACATCCAGACGAGATGACGGTTCGCTGACTGGATTGAACATCGGCGTTTCTCTACAGGAGGGGCGGCCGGGGATTCTCGCTGAGAGACATGGCCGAGTAGAGTGCCGAAGTACAACTTAGGAAATGACCTACGCGAAAAGAAGACCAAATGGCATGGATCGCCAAGGACGTGGGTATTTTCGTTTGAAAAAACAGAAACGCCGTACCAGGTCATCTGAAATTTCCGCGGCAAACGGAAAAATTTCAGACAACCTGATCAGCGTGACGCTTACCTCAGGAAGACAGGTAAGACGAACGGGTCAGCCCCAGACGCAAGGCATCGAGGAACTGCGTGCGCTCGGATGCGCTGATGCGGGCACTGGCGCACTTGTCGCGGTAGTGAGTCATCAGTTCTTCCGGCGACAAGTGCACGTAACGCAGCATGTCTTCGATGGTGTCGTGGGTTTCGATACCGGCGTGGTACACGCTGCCGTCGGCGTTCTGGTAGATGTTCACCGAGTCGGTGTCACCGAACAGGTTGTGCATGTCGCCAAGAATTTCCTGGTAGGCACCGACCAGGAAAACTCCCAGCAAATAGTCTTCACCTTCGTTCAGCGCGTGCACCGGCAAACTGGTTTCGATGCTCTGCTCGTCGACGTACTGGTTGATCTTGCCGTCGGAGTCACAGGTCAGGTCTTGCAGCACCGCACGACGCAGCGGCTCTTCATCGAGGCGGTGCAGCGGGATGATCGGCAGGACCTGATCAATGGCCCAGGTGTCCGGCAGGCTCTGGAACACCGAGAAGTTGCAGATGTATTTGTCCGCCAGCTTGTCGTTGAGTTCGTCCAGCACCTGACGGTGGGAACGCTGGCGCGCCTTCAGCGAGTTGTGCAGGCGACGACACACCGCGAAGTAGCATTGCTCGGCCAGTGCTTTCTCGGCCAGGGTCAGCTTGCCGTCGGCATACTGGGCAGCGACATCGCTCATGTAGTGCGTGGCGCGCCAGTAGGTTTCGGTGACCATCTCGATGTCGGTCGGACCCAGCAGGTCCACCAGCCACTGCACGGTTTCCGGCAGTGCTTCCTTGTTCTCGATCTGCGGAACGTCGTCGTTGTGTTTCTCGACGTCGGTCACTTGCACCACCAGCATGGCGTGGTGGGCGGTCAGGGAGCGGCCGCTTTCGGAGAAGATGTTCGGGTGCGGCAGACTCTGCGCATCGCAGAATTCCTTGAGCATCCCGACCACGACGCCAGCGTAATCGTCCATGTCGTAGTTGATCGAACTGGCGTTACGCGAGTGCGTACCGTCGTAATCCACGCCCAGGCCACCGCCGACATCGATGTGGTCCACCGGCAGGCCGAGGTTGCGCAACTCGCCGTAGTAACGGATCGCTTCCTTGAAACCGTGCTGGTAGTCAGCGAGGTTGGCGATCTGCGAGCCCATGTGGAAGTGCAGCAGGCGAATACCCTGGTCCAGGCTGGCCGCACGGAAGCGCTCGACCACCGACAGCAGTTGCGCCGCCGACAGACCGAACTTGGATTTCTCGCCGCCGGTGTCCGCCCACTTGCTCGACGCCAGGGACGACAGGCGCACGCGCAGGCCGACCTGAGGCTTGACCTTGAGCGAGGCCGCTTCTTCGATCACCAGACCGACTTCGGATTCTTTCTCGATCACGATGAACACGTTGTGGCCGAGCTTCTGGCCCATCAGCGCCAGGCGGATGAATTCGCGGTCCTTGTAACCGTTGCAGACGATGGTGCCGCCCTTCGGCGCCAGTGCCAGCACTGCCAGCAGTTCGGGCTTGGACCCGGCTTCCAGGCCGATGGAAACGTTCTGGGTGGCGATGATGTTCTCGATCACCGCTTCCTGCTGGTTCACCTTGATCGGGTACAGTGCGGTGTACTTGCTCTGGTATTCCAGACGTTCGATGTTGGCGTCGAACGCGCCGGTCAGCTGACGCACGCGGTCCTGCAGAATGTCCGGGAAGCGGACCAGCAATGGCAAGGACAGGCCGCTTTTGCGCAGCTGGTCGACTTGCTCGAACAGGTCGATAGGCGAGCTGCTCGGACCGTTCGGACGAACTTCGACGCGACCGGCGTCATTGATCGCGAAATACCCGGCCCCCCAATGGCGAATCCCGTAAACACTGCGGCTGTCCGCAACTGTCCATTGGCTGCCATCGTCTTTGCGTGTGCGTCGTACGGACATCGAAGTCCCCTATAAAGAAGTCATAGTGCGTCGCCTGGGTTCAGGCCGGCGCAGTCTAAAGAATGAAAATGACGGTTCGTCAACGAGGCAATAGACCCCGCCGACCGCAGTGAGTTTAGAAACCGGTCATGAACAGGCTCTGTGAAAACCATGTGGCTGACGCCAGGCCTGAATGCCATCAGGACCGGATCAAGCCGAGGGTGGTTTTCACAGAGGCTGCTAGCCGCCGGACTTCTTCGCTTTGAAACCGAGCTTGATCAGTTCTGCCAAGAGTAGCTCGACATGATCGCCCTGGATTTCGATGACACCGTCTTTCAACGCCCCACCGGTACCGCAACGTTTCTTCAACGTCGTACCCAGTTCCTTGAGCGCATCTTCAGCCAATGGCACGCCGGTGATGGTGGTCACCGTCTTGCCGCCACGGCCCTTGCTTTCGCGACGCACGCGCGCAATGCCGTCGCCGGCCGGGATAACGGTCTGTTTGCAGATGCAGGCGTCCACCGGTTTACTGCATTCCGGGCAATGACGACCTGCGTCGGTGGAAAATACCAGGCCGCCCAGGGCGGCGAAGGATGCGGCTTTTTTGGCCACCGGCAATCCTCTTTGGAGGACAAAGACTGGCCGCAGCACCTGGGAAGTGCCATCGACCGCGAAGCCCCACTCAGGCAGGGGCAGCGCTACTGAAACGGTTCGACATTCATTTCATTGCAGGAGCGAGCTCGCGATGAACGTCAACGATAACGCGCGGCATCAGACAGCACGTGTCGTCCATTCGTTTTTCGCGAGCGAGCTCGCTCCTACACGTAATGCATCTTTGTAGGAGCGAGCTTGCTCGCGATGGTCGTTAACGATAACGCGTGCATTCAGAATACACGCGTCGTCCATAAGTTCATCGCGAGCTCGCTCCTACAGAAACAGCCATACCGGTTCAGCTTGAAAAGGTCGCGCAGTGTAACGGCAAAAACGCCGATTGCTAAGAGCCAATCGGCGCCAATTTATAGCCTTTTTGCGACGTCTTGCCCGCGAGACCTCAGATAGCGTTTCAATGCCGCCAAAGAGTCCGGGCAGTAAGGCTTTTCCTCGATTTCCCGCAGCACTTGCTCAATCGGCAAAAAGCGCGCTTCGAGCACCTCTTCCGGTTGCAGGATCAACGGGCCGTCCCACACAGCCGAGAACGCCGAACACCACAGGCGATTACCGGTGTCCTCGAAGAAAAAATGGTCATGGGCGGTCAGCTCCACGCCACTCACGCCCAGTTCTTCCTCAAGTTCCCGGGCCGCCGACTCGGCGTAGGTTTCACTTGCGAGCACCATGCCACCCGCCGCCACGTCCCAGTAACCGGGATAGATCGCCTTGCTCAGCGTGCGGCGATGCACGCACAACTCGCCAGCGGAGTTGAACAATATGATGTAGGTGCCGCGCCCGATCAGCCCGCGCTCGCGCAGGTCGGAACGGACCAGGGCGCCGAGCAGGTTGTCCTGCTCGTCGACCCAGGCGATCTGTTCGGCATCGGACGCCGCGCGGTGCGCGGCTTCCCTGGCGTTATCGACCATGACTCAGCCCTGATTGAGCAATTGACGCAAATCGATCACCGCCGCGTTGGCCCGGGAAATGTAGTTGGCCATGACCAGCGAGTGGTTGGCCAGCACACCGAAGCCGCTGCCGTTGAGGATCATCGGGCTCCACACCGGCTCCTGCGACGCCTCCAGTTCACGAATGATCTGGCGCACGCTGACCGTGGCGTTCTTTTTGGCCAGCACATCGGCGAAGTCGACTTCGATGGCACGCAACAGGTGCGACAGAGCCCAGGCCTGGCCGCGGGCTTCGTAGAACACGTTGTCGATCTGCAGCCATGGGGTTTCGACGATTTCTTCGTCAACCTGAGGCGCCACGCCCGGCGCCACCACTTCGGTCTTCAACGCCGTGTTTAGCTTGACCCGGCCAACGCTGGCCGACAGCCGTTGCGACAGAGATCCCAGACGCGTGCCGACATCACCCAGCCAGTTGTTCAGGTTATCGGCGCGGGCATAGAACAATGCGCTCTTCTGGTTCGGATCGGACAGGCGCGCCTGATAGCGGCTCAGGGAATTAATGCCTTCCTGGTACTCGGACTCACTGGACGGCAGCACCCAGCTCTTGTTGTCGAAGTTGAAACGCGGCTCGGCCTTGGCCAGGTCGGCGTCTTCAGCGGACTGCGATTGCGAGCGGGCGAAGTCTTTACGCAATGCGCGGCTCAGGTCGCGGACCTGCACCAGCACGCCGTATTCCCAACTCGGCATGTTGTCCATCCACAGGCCTGGCGGGAATCGGTCGTTGGAAATATAGCCGCCCGGCTTGGTCAGCAAGGTGCCGGCGACGGTCTTGAGGGTTTCCACCGTGGTGTAGCCGACCACCATCTGCTTGCCTTCTTTCTCGGCCGCCAGTTGAGCGGTTTGCTGGACCGGGAACAACGCCGGCTCCTGGCTCCAGTACCAGCCCAGGACACTCGCCACCAACAGGTAGATGCCCAGCAGAGTGGCCAGCGCCCGGCTGAACAACAGGCCGCCCAGATAACTGCGGGCCTCCGACTTCGGTTCAGCGGTACGTTCAGGCGCACTGCCTGTGCGGTTCTTCCAGTCCAGCATGGCGATATCCTTTCAATCTCTTGGGTTCGACGGTTCGACCACAACCATACAACAACGTGCCTTGGCCCGGCACCCGCCATTGCATCGAAGGGGAAAATTACCGGGCTTGTGATGAAAAGTGTTCCTGCCCACCCGACGACGCTGCCGCCCTCAAAATCCACCTAATGGTAAGGATTGCACCCATAAGGGAATCCCTTACCCCCTGAAACCCGAAAAACCGAACCGGTCAGCACTCGCAAAAAAATCATCAATGGCCGAATGCCAATCGCTCGCCAATGGCCGCCCCACACCCGTCAAGTGCCCTGATTAATGCACTTCGCCCTCCGCACGCCGCGACTTCCAGGGCCAAAACCAGACCGACCGGTCACAAACTGAATGGAGTCACATTGCAGATTATTGACGTACAGCACTCATGTAATGGAAAAGTGGTGCTAGCATAGAGCCACCAGTCGACCTCAGTGTGCACCCTAACTAGTAGTCAGGATATGACCGAGCCAGAAGACCCCAGCCGCGAGCGCCTCAAGCATCACTTTGCCCAGCGGGTAATTCATCAGGCTCGTCAGATTCTTGAGATATGGCAGCGCCTGCAACGCAGTGAGTGGTCCACCGCCGACCTTTCGGAACTGAGCGAGGCCAATCTGCGTCTGCTGCGTTTCGCCGAGCGTTTCGAGCAACCGGAACACACGCAACTGGCACGCCATATCGGTCAGTCCCTGGAAGCGGTCGATGCCAACCGCGGACGCCTGAGCAGCGGCCTGATCACCGACCTCAATCGCTTGATGCAGCGCCTGTCACGCACCGGTCTGCGCCATGGCGACCAACTCGATCAAACCTTCCTGCCACCACTGCGCAAGCCTATCTATGTGATGCTGCAGGATCACGACCGTGCCGAGCGCCTGGCCAAGCAACTGGAATTCTTCGGGCTCAGCGCCCAGTCCCTGGACAGCGTAGACGCATTTCGCTCGTCGATGGTTGAGCGCTCGCCGGCGGCGATTGTCATGGACGTGGATTTCAGTGGCCCCGGCGTCGGCCTGAAACTGGCCGCCGAAGCCCAGGAAGGCCTCGACCAGCGTTTGCCGCTGCTGTTCTTCAGCCTGCACGAAACCGACACCCCGACCCGCCTGGCCGCCGTGCGTGCCGGTGGCCAGGAGTTCCTCACCGGCACCCTCGAAGCGTCGAGCCTGCTGGAGAAAATCGAAGTCCTGACCTGCGTCGCCCAGTACGAACCTTATAAAGTGCTGATCATCGACGACTCCCGCGCCCAGGCCCTGCACACCGAGCGCCTGCTCAACAGCGCAGGGATCGTTACCCGGACGTTGATCGAGCCGATCCAGGCCATGGCCGAACTGGCGGATTTCCAGCCGGACCTGATCATCCTCGACATGTACATGCCGGCCTGCACCGGTACGGAACTGGCCAAGGTGATCCGCCATAACGACCGTTACGTCAGCGTGCCGATCATTTACCTGTCGGCCGAAGACGACCTGGACAAACAGCTCGACGCCATGAGCGAGGGCGGCGATGATTTCCTGACCAAACCGATCAAGCCCCGGCACCTGATCACCACCGTGCGCAACCGCGCCGCGCGAGCCCGCAACCTCAAGGCACGGATGGTCCGTGACAGCCTCACCGGCCTGTACAACCACACGCACATCCTGCAATTGCTCGAGGACTGCTCGTTCCGCGCCCGTCGCGAGAACAAGCCGCTGAGCTTTGCCATGCTCGATATCGACCACTTCAAACGGGTCAACGACAGCCACGGCCACCCCATGGGCGATCGGGTGATCAAGAGCCTCGCGCTGTTTCTCAAACAACGCCTGCGCAAAACCGACTTCATCGGCCGCTACGGTGGCGAAGAGTTCGCCATCGTCATGCCGGACACCGATATCGAAGCGGCCTACAACGTGCTCGATGAAATCCGTCAGCGATTTGCCGAGATTCACTACCCCGCTCAACCCCAGGATCTGTGGTGCACCTTCAGTGCCGGGGTGGTGGAGTTATGCGAAAGCTCCGACAGCCTGATGATGGCCAGCCAGGCCGACGAGGCGCTGTATCGCGCCAAAGACGGTGGACGCAATCGCGTACAGGCCGCACGCACATCAAAGCAAAGTGCCACTTTTTTATCGGAATCGACCGATACGGTCATAACCCTGTAACAGAAACGCAATAAGTTCAGGCACTTACCATTTCTGCCGTTGGTAGTCCGTAATGCGCCTGAAGCTGCTGACCAATCTCAATACCCTCCTTCTGGTGGCCGTGTGCGTGGCCCTCGGCGCTACGCTGTGGTGGTCGCAGAAAGCCCTTGAGCGCCCGTATCTATTAATGGAGCGCTACCTGGGTCTGTCGCAGCAGTTTCAGAATGAAGTCGCCCGCAGCATCGAAGATTACCTTGGCAGCGGCGATGCACTGCGCCTGAGCAGTGCCGCCCAAGGCATCGAAAGCCTGCAAAAACAACTCGGCGAATTGCCACCGGCCCTGGCCGAGACCTTGCGCCCCAGCCTCTCGACCCTTGAAGAGTTCAGCAAAACCGACCTGCTAGCCGCCGGCAAACTGGCTGGCGATCCGCAGGCGCTGTTGCTGCAGGCCGAGCGGGAACTGGGCGCCAGTCTCGATCAACTCAGCCAGTACGCCAGTGGCAATGCGGCCTACCTGACGCCGCTGCTCGCCGCCTCCCAGCACCTGGGCAAACTGTCCCTGGCGCGGGACAAACTGGTCAGCAGCGGCCGCAGTGAACTGGCCGCCGATGTCGAACGCGAAGTGGCCAACATCCGCACCCAGGCGGAGAAGCTCGACGCCCTGCCGCTGCTGGGCGTGACCACCAGCAGCGAGTCGAACACCGATGATTTCGCCTCGATGATGGGCCTTGAGAACAAGGAAAAAACCGTTGCCGAAGATGCCGGCGTTGGCCTCAAGCGCGAGCTTAACAGTCTGCTCACCCGCTACCCGGCCGAGCTCTCGCGCACTCGCGATCAAATCAGCAAACGCGCCGACCTCAGCACCGCGACTCACTTGAAAATCGCCGACGTGCAACAGGCCATCGCCGGGCTGGAACCGGTGGTACGCGCCCAGCACGGACAGATCCAGGGTGAAGTGCGGTTGATGCAAGGCGTGATGATCGGCTTGATTCTGTTGATCGCGCTGCTGATCGACACCCTGCAGCGCAAACTGGCCCGGACCCTGACCAACCTCGCCCCGGCCCTGTCGACCTGGGCCGAAGGCGACTTCAGCCGCGATATTGAACTGGGCAACACCAACCGCGAACTACATGACATTGAAGCCTCGCTCAACCGCTTGCGTGCGTATCTGGTGGACCTGGTGGGGACCATTCGCCGCAACGCCGAACAAGTGGCCGGTAGCAGCCGTACCCTGGCCGACCTGAGCAACGACTTGCACAGCGGCGCCGAGCACCAGGCCGGCGACACGGCGCTGATCCGCGATTCCCTGAGCGAACTGGAAGCGACCATTCAACAAGTCGCCGGTGATGCCAGCCAGGCCGCCGACGCCAGCCGCCACGCGGGCCTGGCCGTGGAGCATGGACAGAAAGTCATCGGCTTGAGCCTCACCGGTCTGCATGCGCTGGTGGATGAAGTGCAAGGCAATGCACAAATGATCGAACACCTGGCCGAAGAGTCGGCCACCATCGGGGGCGTGTTGACGGTGATCCGCTCGATTGCCGACCAGACCAACCTGCTGGCCTTGAACGCCGCCATCGAGGCAGCCCGGGCCGGGGAGATGGGCCGAGGCTTTGCCGTGGTGGCCGAAGAGGTGCGCTCACTGGCGCAACGTACCGCCGGGGCCACGGCAGAAATCCAGACCTTGATCGCAGGGCTGCAAACCGCCGCGCGACAATCGGTGGAAGGCATGCGCGCCCAGGTCGAACACGCCGAAGCCACCGCCAACCAGGCCCAGGCCGCCGATGGCGCGCTGGATAAGATCGTCGGGGCAATCCAGACCATTTCCGACACGGCGGTACGCATCGCCGATGTCACCGCCCAGCAAAGCGGCGCTGTCAGCGAGATCCGCGACCACAGCGAGCGGATTCACCAGTTGGGAGGGGATAACCTGCTGCGTATTGGCGAAGGCCGCGAGCAGGGGGAGAACCTTTTGGTGCTCGGTGGACGACTGCATACAGCCGTTCAGGCGTTCCGCGTCTGACAGATTGCTTTCGCGAGCAAGCCCGCTCCCACATTTGATCTCTGGTGTTCACAAATGATGTGCACACAGCAGAACCAATGTGGGAGCGGGCTCGCTCGCGAAGGCGTCAGAACCTTCACCACGAAACTCCCGCCCTGCACACCCCCGCAACTGTCCGCTATCATCCCCCCAATTCCGATACGCGAGACCGTCATGCGCCGCTTGCTCTGCCTGTTGTTTTTAGTGTTTGCCCTGCCGGCCAGCGCCACTGGCTTGCTGGAGAATCGCCCCAGTTCGACCCTGGGCTCGATCAACAACAGCGCCGACTTCCTGCCAGTGCGTGAAGCCTTCCGGCTGAGCCTGGTAGAAAGCACGCCGCAATCGATCAAGCTGCGCTTCGTCGCCACTGAGGGTTATTACCTCTACCGCCACCGTTTTCAGTTTCGCGCAGATCCGGCCGAAGTCGTCCTCGGCGCCGCGAAACTGCCAGACGGCCAGAAAAAGCACGATGAATATTTCGGCGATGTCGAGGTCTATCACGGCATTCTCGACGTCGAGCTGCCGCGCACCGACCAGCGCGCCTTCACCCTGGCCGTGACCTATCAGGGTTGCGCCGACAAAGGCCTGTGCTATCCGCCGGAAACCGAGCGATTGAGCATCGACGGCAGCGGCGCTCCGGCGACGGCCTATCAGTGGAATTGGCGCGAACTGGCCTTGTTTTTTCTCGCCGGCCTTGGCCTGACGTTCACGCCGTGCGTGCTGCCCATGCTGCCGATCCTGTCCGGCGTGGTACTGCGCGGCCAGGTCGGCGGCTGGCGCGGTTTCAATCTGTCACTGGCCTATGTGCTGCCGATGGCCGCCTGCTTTGCCCTGCTCGGCGCGCTGATGGGCCTGTTCGGTGCCCAGCTCAATCTGCAGGCGCGGCTGCAATCGGCCTGGGTGCTGGTGCCTTTCGCGATGTTTTTTGCGCTGTTCGCGCTGGCGATGTTCGGCGTCTTCGAACTGAAACTGCCGCACGCGATCAGCAGTCGCCTGGACCGTATCGCCGGTCGCACCGAAGGCGGGTCACTGTGGGGCGCCGCGGTGTTGGGCGTGGTCTCCAGTTTGTTGGTTTCACCCTGTGTTTCGGCGCCATTGGCCGGCGCGCTGCTGTATATCAGCGCCAGTGGCGATGCGCTGGGCGGCGGCTTGAAGCTGTTCATGCTCGGCCTCGGCATGGGCGCACCGCTGTTGCTGGTGGCCACCGGTGGCGCAGCCTGGTTGCCGAAAAGCGGCCCGTGGCTGGTCTATGTGAAAAACGCAATTGGCGTGTTGTTGCTCGGGTTGGCCATCGGCCTGCTCAGCCGCGTCCTGCCGGGTCAGGTCACCTTGCTGCTGATCGGTTTGCTGGCGGGCGGCGTCGGCCTGTTCATGGGGGCACTGGAGTTCGTCTATAAACCACCGCGCAAACGCCTGGGCCAATTGCTCGGCATGTTCCTGCTGTTTTACGCACTGGCCTGCTGGTATGGCGCCTTCAGCGGCCAGACCGACCCGCTCAACCCGATTGGCCAGCCCCGTATCATTGACAACAGCGGACCTGTGCAAAACACCAGCAGCTGGCAAACCGTCAGCACGCCGGCCGACCTGGATCGCGCACTCGCCGACGCACGGTCATCCGGCACACCGCTGCTGCTCGACTGGTACGCCGACTGGTGCATCAGCTGCAAAGTCATCGAACATGAGGTGCTGAACGACCCGATCGTCGTCGAACGCCTCAAGGGTTACCGGCTGATCCGCTTCGACATCACCGCCAGCAACGCCGAACAACGCGCCCTGCTCGACCGTTACCAGTTGTTCGGCCCTCCGGCCCTGATGTTTTTCGGCAAGGACGGTGTCGAACGCGCCGATGTGCGGGTGATCGGCGAGATCAACGCCAAAGACTTCGCCGAACGTGTTACCAGGGCCAATGACCAAATTTAATCAAGCAGTCATATATTTCGCGCAAACATCGGTCATCGTGCCGGCTATTGCAGAGAACTGGACAGTCACAAAGGCTTTGCGGCATAGTCGCCGGGTTCTGACAATTGCTCACGGATAACAAAGGAACCGCCGATGGCGACACTACTCGTATTGCACGGACCCAACCTGAACCTGCTCGGCACTCGCGAACCGGGTACCTACGGCGCCACGACGCTGGCGCAGATCAACCAGGACCTGGAACGCCGTGCCCGCGAAGCCGGTCACCATTTGCTGCACCTGCAAAGCAATGCCGAGTACGAATTGATCGACCGTATTCACGCCGCCCGCGGCGAAGGCGTGGACTTCATTTTGATCAATCCGGCAGCTTTTACACATACAAGTGTCGCATTACGTGACGCGCTGCTGGCGGTGAGCATCCCATTCATCGAAGTGCATTTGTCTAACGTGCACAAACGCGAACCTTTCCGCCATCACTCTTACTTCTCCGACGTAGCGGTGGGAGTGATCTGCGGCCTTGGCGCCAGCGGTTACCGACTGGCCCTGGAGGCCGCCCTGGAACAGCTTGAACAACAAGTTAACCGCCCCTGACCGACCCTTGGGAGTTGATGATTCATGGATATCCGTAAAGTTAAGAAACTGATCGAACTGCTGGAAGAGTCCGGCATCGACGAGCTCGAGATCAAGGAAGGCGAAGAGTCCGTACGCATCAGCCGTCATAGCAAGACTCCGGCTCAGCAGTACTACGCGCCGGCACCAATGCCTGCTCCGGTTGCCGCGCCTGCCGCTGCCGCCGCTCCGGCTGCTGCACCTGCTGCCGCCGCCGCTCCAGCACTGAACGGTGCCGTTGCCCGTTCGCCGATGGTCGGTACTTTCTATCGCAAGTCTTCGCCAACCTCGCCGTCCTTCGTGGAAGTCGGCCAGACCGTGAAGAAAGGCGACACCCTGTGCATCGTTGAAGCCATGAAGATGATGAACCACATCGAAGCTGAAACCAGCGGTGTGATCGAATCCATCCTCGTCGAAGACGGCCAGCCGGTTGAGTACGACCAACCGCTGTTCACCATCGTTTGAACCGCGGAGAGCCTTTGATGACTGCGAAGTTGGAAAAAGTTCTGATCGCCAACCGCGGTGAGATCGCCCTGCGGATCCTGCGCGCCTGCAAAGAGATGGGCATCAAGACCGTCGCCGTTTACTCCAAGGCTGACAAGGAACTGATGCACCTGGGCCTGGCGGACGAATCCGTCTGCATCGGTCCGGCATCGGCCGCCCACTCCTACCTGCACATTCCGGCAATCATTGCCGCAGCCGAAGTGACTGGCGCCACCGCCATTCACCCGGGCTACGGCTTCCTTGCGGAAAACGCCGACTTCGCCGAGCAGGTCGAGAAATCCGGCTTCGCGTTCATTGGCCCGAAAGCTGAAACCATTCGCCTGATGGGCGACAAGGTATCGGCCAAGCACGCCATGATCGCCGCCGGCGTACCGACTGTTCCGGGCTCTGACGGCCCGTTGCCGGAAGACGAAGAAACCGCTCTGCGCATCGGTCGCGAAGTCGGCTACCCGGTGATCATCAAGGCCGCTGGCGGCGGCGGTGGTCGCGGCATGCGCGTTGTGCATAAAGAAGAAGACCTGATTTCCTCGGCCAAACTGACCCGCTCCGAAGCAGGCGCGGCGTTCGGTAACCCGATGGTCTATCTGGAAAAATTCCTGACCAACCCACGTCACGTGGAAGTCCAGGTTCTTTCCGATGGTCAGGGTCACGCTATCCATCTGGGCGACCGCGACTGCTCGTTGCAACGTCGCCACCAGAAAGTTCTCGAAGAAGCGCCGGCACCGGGCATCGACGAGAACGCGCGCGAGGAAGTCCTCGCCCGCTGCGTCAGGGCGTGCATCGACATCGGTTACCGTGGCGCAGGTACTTTCGAGTTCCTGTACGAGAACGGTCGCTTCTACTTCATCGAGATGAACACTCGTGTCCAGGTAGAGCACCCGGTATCGGAAATGGTCACCGGCATAGACATCGTCAAGGAGATGCTCAGCATCGCCGCCGGCAACAAGCTGTCGTTCACCCAGGATGACGTCGTCATCCGCGGTCACGCACTGGAATGCCGGATCAACGCCGAGGACCCGAAAACCTTCATGCCGAGCCCGGGCACGGTCAAGCATTTCCACGCTCCAGGCGGCAACGGCGTTCGCGTCGATTCGCACCTGTACAGTGGCTATGCCGTTCCGCCGAACTACGACTCGTTGATCGGCAAGCTGATCACCTACGGCGCAACCCGTGACGAAGCCATGGCGCGCATGCGCAATGCGCTGGACGAAATCGTGGTCGACGGGATCAAGACCAACATCCCGCTGCACCGCGACCTGACCCGCGATGAAGGCTTCTGCAAAGGGGGCGTGAATATTCACTACCTCGAGCACAAGCTGGCTGGCGAGAAGCACTAAGCTTCGAACCCATCAACAAAGCCGCCTTTGGGCGGCTTTGTTGTATCTGGACGCTCCATCAGATAGGTGACTTTGCACATTCCCTGTGGGAGCGGGCTTGCCCGCGAAGGCGTCTGCACACCCAACATCAATGTAGCAGGCAGTCCGCTTTCGCGAGCAAGCCCGCTCCCACAGGTACAGTGGACTCCCACAAACCCTCCGCGCTCGCGTAAACTTGCGCGCTTCTCGCAGCCCGCTAGGCTGCAATCAACATTTTTCAAAGGTGCCCGCCATGCCTTGGCTGCAAGTACGTCTCGCCATCAGCCCAGAACAAGCCGAAACCTATGAAGACGCTTTCCTTGAAGTGGGCGCCGTGTCGGTGACCTTCATGGACGCCGAAGATCAGCCGATCTTCGAGCCGGAACTCAACACCACGCCGCTGTGGTCGCACACGCACCTGCTGGCCCTGTTCGAAGGCGGTACCGAGCCCGGCCCGGTACTGGCCCATCTGGAGCTGCTGACCGGCAGCCCGCTGCCTGAACACCACAGCGAAGTGATCGAAGACCAGGACTGGGAACGCAGCTGGATGGACAATTTCCAGCCAATGCGTTTCGGCCAGCGCCTGTGGATCGTGCCGAGCTGGCACGCCGCGCCGGAGCCTGATGCAGTGAATCTGCTGCTGGACCCAGGCCTGGCATTCGGCACCGGTACCCACCCGACTACCGCACTGTGCCTGGAATGGCTCGACGGTCAGGACCTGAAGGACTGCAACGTGCTGGACTTCGGCTGCGGCTCGGGGATTCTGGCGATTGCCGCCCTGTTGCTGGGCGCAAAACAAGCCGTCGGTACCGATATCGACGTGCAGGCCCTGGAAGCCTCCCGCGACAACGCCGGACGCAACAACATTGCCGAAGAGCTGTTCCCACTGTACCTGCCGCAAGACCTGCCGCAGGTTCAAGCCGATGTACTGGTCGCCAACATTCTCGCCGGCCCGCTGGTTTCCCTGGCACCGCAGTTGTCCGGCCTGGTCAAGCCGGGCGGTCGCCTGGCGCTGTCGGGCATCCTCGCCGAACAGGGCGACGAAGTCGCTGCCGCCTACGCCGAGGACTTCGATCTGGATCCGATCGCCAATCGCGATGGCTGGGTGCGCATCACTGGCCGTCGGCGCTAGAATGACCGCCTGCATAATCCGGATCGCCGCATGACCGATAGCTTCGTCACCCAGTGCCCGCATTGCCAAACCAGCTTCCGCGTCAGCCATGCCCAGTTGAGCGTGGCGCGTGGCGTGGTTCGTTGCGGCTCCTGCCTGCAGGTGTTCAATGCCGCCAGGCAGTTGCTTGAACAGGCGGGCAAGGAATCACCGGTAGCGACGCCGATTCCGCCTGTGCAGCCTGCGCAGCCCCTCGAACCATCGCCGCCGCGCGCCATCAGCCAAAAGCAATGGAGCGCGACCGAACTGGACCTGGACAGCCTCGACCTCGACGAAGAACTCGCCCGGCTCGAACAGCGGGAGATCCAGCCGGCCACCGAACTCGGTCGCCATCGCGACGACTCGCTGAGCGCCCGTCGCGACAGCACCGGGCAGGATGACGAAGAGCCGTGGTCCGACAGCCTGTTCAGTGAGTCGGCCGCCGATCGTGCGCAAGCCGACGAACCGCTCGACAGCCTTGAAACGCCAGAGCCCACGGTCGAACCGGGCAAAGCCTCACGTACCGAACCTTCGCTGTCCCTGGAACCGGTTGATCTGGACGACGAGCCGCAGCCGCCCCAGCTGCGATTGCACGACCCTCTCGATGCACCGCTGAACCACGAACGCCTGTCGGCCACCGACGAAAACGGAATCGACGACAACCTGCCCTCGATCGAACCGCTGCGCAAACGACGCGAGCGTAGCGAGCCGGGCGTGCGCGCTGAAGTGCTGCAAGACCTGACCGACGATCCGCTGCAACTGGATTGGCAAAAACGCCGCTCGCCCTGGGGCCGACGACTGCTGTGGTCGCTGCTGGTGCTGATTGCCGCTGGCGCCCTCGCCGGCCAGTACATCGCCTACCATTTCGACGAACTGGCGCGACAGGATCAATATCGTCCGTGGTTCCAGCAACTTTGCCCGCAAATCGGCTGCATCGTGCCCTCCAAAGTCGACATCGCGAAAATCAAAAGCAGCAACCTGGTGGTGCGCAGCCATCCCGAGTTCAATGGCGCTCTGGTGGTCGATGCGATCATCTATAACCGCGCGCCCTTCTCCCAGCCCTTCCCGCTGCTGGAACTGCGCTTCGCCGACCTCAATGGCCACCTGATCGCCAGCCGCCGCTTCAAACCCGGCGAGTACCTCAATGGCGATCTCGAAGGCATGGCGGAAATGCCACCGCAAACGCCGATCCACATCGCCCTGGACATTCTCGACCCCGGCGCCAAAGCCGTGAACTACAGTTTGAGCTTTCACTCTCCGGAGTGAAACGCCTCATCGACCTAGGATTGATGTCGGCTTTTTGACTCCACCCGGCAAACCAAACCACGGGTAATAACAGAATAACTGTTCAGATTTTGTTCAATTCAGCCTTTATCCAGTCATCGAGAGCGGGTATCATGCCAACCCTTTTTCGAACTCCCATGATCCGGCCCCACAACAGGGAAGTCCTATGTCGGCGGTACGCATCGGCCCATACACATTACATAACAGCTTGATTCTCGCCCCCATGGCGGGCGTCACCGACCAGCCCTTTCGTCAGCTGTGCAAGCGCCTGGGCGCGGGACTGGTTGTCTCGGAAATGGTCACCAGCGACATGAGCTTGTGGAACACCCGCAAGTCGCGCATGCGCATGATCCATGAAGGTGATCCCGAGCCACGCTCGGTACAGATCGCCGGTGGGGACGCGCAAATGCTGGCGGACGCCGCCCGTGCCAACGTTGAAATGGGCGCGCAGATTATTGATATCAACATGGGCTGTCCGGCAAAAAAAGTCTGCAACAAGGCTGCCGGTTCCGCACTGTTGAAGGATGAGCCCTTGGTAACCGAGATCCTGCAGGCTGTCGTGGCCGCGGTCGATGTGCCGGTTACCCTGAAGATCCGGACCGGTTGGGACCGGGACAACAAGAACGGCCTGACGGTGGCGAAAATCGCCGAGCAGGCAGGCATTACGGCGCTGGCAGTGCATGGCCGCACCCGTGCCGACCTGTACACCGGTGAAGCCGAGTACGACACCATTGCCGCGATCAAGCAGGCGGTGTCGATTCCGGTCTTCGCCAACGGCGATATCGACTCGCCGGAAAAAGCCCGGTACGTGCTCGACGCGACCGGTGCCGATGGCCTGCTGATTGGCCGGGCCGCCCAGGGGCGGCCGTGGATTTTTCGCGAGATCGACCATTTCCTGCGTACCGGCGAGAAGCTCCCGGCGCTGGAGCTGATCGAGTTGGAACGCATTCTGCTAGAGCATCTGGCCGCCCTGCACGCCTTCTATGGCGATGTCATGGGTGTGCGCATTGCTCGAAAGCATGTGGGCTGGTATCTCGCAACCCTGCCGGGCGCCAGGGAGTTTCGTGCCCACTTCAATCGTTTGGATGGTACGGATGCACAATGCGCCAACGTTCAGGCGTTTTTCGCCGAACGTTACAAGAGCCTGACAGGGGACGGAGAGTGGGTGGCCGCATGACGATGATGACCGAGACTTTAGTGAGTGGAACAACACCCGTGAGCGACAACGTGAATTTGAAACAGCACCTCAATACACCGAGCGAAGAGGGCCAGACCCTTCGCGGGAGTGTCGAGAAGGCGCTGCACAATTATTTCGCCCACCTTGAGGGCGCTGCCGTCACGGATGTGTACAACCTGGTGCTCTCCGAAGTCGAGGCTCCCCTGCTCGAGTGCGTGATGAACTACGTCAAGGGCAACCAGACCAAGGCCAGCGAGCTGCTCGGACTGAACCGGGGCACGCTGCGCAAGAAACTCAAGCAGTACGATTTGCTGTAAGCATTCAATCAAACCAGAAAGGCGCCCGCGTAAAACCGGTCGCCTTTTTTGCTGACTTCCTTTGCTTTTGATGGAAATTGAGATGACCGACCAGACTACCCGCCTGCCGATCCGCCGCGCCCTGATCAGCGTTTCCGACAAGACCGGGATCCTCGAATTCGCCAAGGAGCTTGAAGCCCTGGGCGTCGAGATCCTCTCCACCGGCGGAACGTTCAAGCTGCTGCAGGACAACGGCGTTGCCGCAGTGGAAGTCGCTGATTACACCGGTTTTGCCGAGATGATGGACGGCCGGGTGAAGACCCTGCACCCGAAAATCCACGGCGGGATCCTCGGTCGTCGCGGTATCGACGACGCCATCATGAACGAGCACGGCATCAAGCCGATCGATCTGGTAGCGGTCAACCTGTACCCGTTCGAAGCCACCATCAACAAGCCTGGCTGCGACCTGCCGACCGCCATCGAGAACATCGACATCGGCGGCCCGACCATGGTCCGTTCAGCGGCCAAGAACCACAAGGACGTGGCCATCGTGGTCAACGCCAGCGATTACGCCAGCGTCCTGGAAAACCTCAAGGCCGGCGGCCTGACCTACGCCCAGCGTTTCGACCTGATGCTCAAGGCCTTCGAGCACACCGCCGCCTACGACGGCATGATCGCCAACTACATGGGCACCGTGAACCAGGCTGCCGACACCCTGAGCACCGAAGGTCGCAGCGAGTTCCCGCGCACCTTCAACAGCCAGTTCATCAAGGCCCAGGAAATGCGCTACGGCGAGAACCCGCACCAGAGCGCGGCGTTCTATGTTGAAGCCAAGCCCGCCGAAGTCGGCATCGCCACCGCGACCCAACTGCAAGGCAAGGAACTGTCGTACAACAACGTGGCCGACACCGACGCCGCGCTGGAATGCGTGAAGAGCTTCGTCAAGCCGGCTTGCGTGATCGTCAAGCACGCCAACCCGTGCGGCGTGGCTGTCAGCCCGGACGCCGAAGGCGGCATCCGCAAGGCCTACGACCTGGCCTACGCCACCGACACCGAATCCGCCTTCGGCGGCATCATCGCCTTCAACCGCGAACTGGATGCCGAGACCGCCAAGGCCATCGTCGAGCGTCAGTTCGTCGAAGTGATCATCGCCCCGAGCGTCAGCGCAGAAGCCCGCGCCATTGTCGCCGCCAAAGCCAACGTACGCCTGCTGGCCTGCGGCGAGTGGTCGGCTGACCGCGCCGCGGCCTGGGACTACAAGCGCGTCAACGGTGGCCTGCTGGTACAAAGCCGTGACATCGGCATGATCGGCGCCGATGACCTCAAGGTCGTGACAAAACGCGCACCGACCGAACAGGAAATCCACGACCTGATCTTCGCCTGGAAAGTCGCCAAGTACGTGAAGTCCAACGCCATTGTCTACGCCAAGAACCGCCAGACCATCGGTGTCGGCGCCGGCCAGATGAGCCGCGTGAACTCCGCGCGTATTGCTGCAATCAAGGCTGAGCATGCTGGTTTGCAGGTTCAAGGTGCGGTCATGGCGTCCGACGCCTTCTTCCCGTTCCGCGATGGCATCGACAATGCGGCCAAGGCCGGTATCACTGCGGTGATCCAGCCAGGCGGCTCGATGCGTGACAATGAAGTGATTGCAGCCGCTGACGAAGCTGGCATTGCAATGGTATTCACCGGCATGCGCCACTTCCGTCACTAATAGAACGGCTTCCCCTGTAGGAGCGAGCTTGCTCGCGATGAACGATAAGACGCCGCGTTGATTCAGACACCCAGCGTTATCGTTAACCACCATCGCGAGCAAGCTCGCTCCTACAGTTCCCAGATTTGCGTCATCCGAGGTTTTTGAAATGAATGTTTTGATCATTGGCAGCGGTGGCCGTGAACACGCCCTGGCCTGGAAAGTGGCTCAGGATCCGCGCGTGCAGAAGGTGTTCGTGGCTCCGGGCAACGCCGGTACCGCCATCGAAGCCAAGTGCGAGAACGTCGCCATCGGCGTACTGGCACTTGAGCAACTGGCAGACTTTGCCGAGAAAAACGTTTCCCTGACCATCGTCGGCCCTGAAGTGCCGCTGGTTGCCGGTGTTGTGGATCTGTTCCGCAGCCGCGGTCTCGACTGCTTCGGCCCGACGGCTGGTGCTGCGCAGCTGGAAGGTTCGAAAGCCTTCACCAAGGATTTCCTGGCTCGTCACAAGATCCCGACTGCCGACTACCAGAATTTCACCGAAATCGAGCCGGCCCTCGCTTACCTGCGTGAAAAAGGCGCTCCGATCGTGATCAAGGCCGACGGTCTGGCCGCCGGTAAAGGCGTGATCGTCGCCATGACCCTGGCCGAAGCCGAAGACGCCGTGCGCGACATGCTGGCGGGCAATGCCTTTGGCGATGCGGGTTCGCGCGTGGTCATCGAAGAGTTCCTGGACGGCGAAGAAGCCAGCTTCATCGTCATGGTCGACGGCAAGAACGTGCTGCCGATGGCCACCAGCCAGGACCACAAACGCGTCGGCGACGGCGACACCGGTCCAAACACCGGCGGCATGGGTGCTTACTCCCCGGCGCCAGTGGTCACCGCCGACGTGCACAAGCGCGTCATGGACCTGGTGATCTGGCCGACCGTGCGCGGCATGGCCGAGGAAGGCAACGTCTACACTGGCTTCCTGTACGCCGGTCTGATGATCGACAAGGCTGGTAACCCAAAAGTCATCGAATTCAACTGCCGTTTCGGTGACCCTGAGACCCAACCGGTGATGCTGCGTCTGCAGTCGAGCCTGGTGCTGCTGGTCGAAGCCGCCCTGGCCAAGGCGCTGGATAAAGTTGAAGCGCAATGGGATCCACGCCCGAGCGTCGGCATCGTCCTGGCCGCTGGCGGCTATCCTGGTGACTACGCCAAAGGCGCAGCCATCAAGGGGCTGGAAGCAGCCTCCGCACTGGAAGGCAAGGTTTTCCACGCCGGCACTGCGCTCAAGGATGGTCAGGTAGTGACGGCCGGTGGTCGTGTATTGTGCGCCACAGCCATGGGTGCCAGCGTCGACGCCGCACAGCAGCAGGCCTACAGGCTGGCGGCAGCGATTGACTGGGAAGGCTGTTTCTATCGCAAGGACATTGGCTACCGCGCCATTGCCCGCGAGCGTGGCGAAAATCAGGAATAAGGTAAACACCGCGCCAGGCAATGAACACGGTTTATTGCCTGGCTATTCCGGCGCCGCGCATCGTTATATTCTGGCATCAACCTAACGAAGGGATTTCGCCGTGCGCTGGCTCAGGATTGCCATAAGCTTGACCGTCACTTTGCTGACCTTGCTCTGCATGCTACCGGCCCAGGCCACGCAAGGCAGTGGCTGGGCGGTATTGCTCGACGAACAGGGCGACCTGCAACTGAGCGACATCCGTTCCGCACGCTACACCAATCAATTCAGCCCTATCGAACCCGACCGCATAACCGCGGCCGAACCCGATGGTGCGTTATGGTTGCGATTCAGGCTGGCACCGGGCAAACACGAACAATTGCTGCGGATGTTTGCGCCTGACCTGCGTCAGTTCAACATGTACGTACTGGACGGCGACAAGCTGATCGATCAATCCAGCACGGGCAACGAACAGCACCAATCCGAGCGGCCATTGCCCAGCAGCGACTTCATGCTCGCCCTGCCGCAAAGCGACAACCCCCTCGATGTATACGTGCGACTGGCCTCTGACCACCAGTTACGGCCCTATATCACCCTGCAATCGGCGATCACCGCGGCTGCCAACCAGAACCAGACGCTGATCTATGGCCTGCTGTTCGGTTGCATGGCCATGTTGATCCTGCACAATCTCATCCGCTACGCCTACACCCGCTCGCGCAGTGCCCTCTGGCTGGCGGCGTGCGAAGGGTTGTTGATGCTCAGCCTGCTGCTGTTGCTGAACCTTGCCAGCCCCTGGCTACCGGACTGGCATGCACTGCAAACGCCGGGGGCTTACCTGGCACTGCTACTGACTGCGCCTTGCGGCCTGATGCTTGCCCATCGCTTTTTCTCCCCGCTCGGGCCGCACCCGCTGAATCGGTTGCTGCTCGGCGAGGTCCTGCTCATCACCGCCTGCGGCCTGATGCTGTTGTTCGTCAATACCTTGCCGCTGAACTTCATTACCTACGGCCTGGTAGCCCTGGCAGGCCTGAGCATGCTGTTCATCAGCGCCTACCACTGGCAAAAAGGTTATCGCCCGGCTCGCCTCTTCGTGGCGGCCATGGTGGTGTTCAATCTCGGGACACTGGTCATCCTGCCCGCCCTGTTGGGGCTGACCCTGATCGAACCCCATGGCCTGATCACCACATTGCTGGTGTTCATCTGTATCAGCGGCCTGCTGATGAGCATCGCGTTGAGCGAGCGCCAGCGCCGCATCACCGAAGACCGTTTCAGCATCAGTCGCGACCTGGCGGCCAGCAACGCCGAGATCAACGCCAAGGCCGAGTTCCTGGCGAAGATCAGCCATGAGATCCGCACCCCGATGAACGGCGTCCTCGGCATGACCGAGCTGCTGCTGGGCACACCGCTTTCGGTCAAGCAACGCGACTATGTGCAGACGATCCACAGCGCCGGCAACGAGCTGCTGACACTGATCAACGAAATTCTCGACATATCCAAACTCGAGTCCGGGCAGATCGAGCTGGACGATGTGCAGTTCGACCTCAACGCACTGATCGAAGACTGCCTGAGCATCTTTCGCGCCAAGGCCGAGCAGCAA
This sequence comes from Pseudomonas sp. Pseusp16, assembly GCF_047324915.1. NCBI lineage: Bacteria > Pseudomonadati > Pseudomonadota > Gammaproteobacteria > Pseudomonadales > Pseudomonadaceae > Pseudomonas > Pseudomonas sp. Pseusp16. The sequence goes on from NZ_CP168522.1 coordinate 4,461,340, forward strand.
AACGTCGAGTTGATCAGCTTCATCCAGCCGCAAGTGCCGCGGGTGATCAGCGGTGACCCGACGCGCCTGCGCCAGACCCTGTTGAGCCTGCTGGAAAACGCCCTGAAGAAAACCGACGAAGGTGAAATCCTGATCGTCGTGGCGCTCGACGAGCGCAGCGCCAAACCTCGCCTGCGTATTGCGGTGCAGGACAGCGGCGAGCCCATGGACGCCGAAGAACGCGACGCCCTGATGCACGCCGAACTGCACAGCCGGCATTTCCTTTCGGCCACCCACCTGGGTGGCAACCTGGGCCTGGTGATCGCCCGGCAGTTGATTCGCTTGATGCAAGGGGAATTCGGAATCAAGAGTGGCAGCAACCAGGGCAGCACCCTGTGGCTGACCTTGCCGCTGGACCCGGATCGCCTCGAACACCCGACCTCAGACCTCGACGGCCCGCTGCAGGGTGCACGGGTATTGGTGGTGGACGATAACGACACCTGTCGCAAGGTGCTGGTGCAGCAATGCAGCGCCTGGGGCCTGAATGTCAGCGCCGCACCTTCCGGCAAGGAAGCGCTGGCACTGCTGCGCACCAAGGCTCATTTGCGCGATTACTTCGATGTGGTCCTGCTGGACCAGAACATGCCCGGCATGACCGGCATGCAACTGGCGGCCAAGATCAAGGAAGACCCGAGCCTGAACCATGACATCCTGCTGATCATGCTCACCGGCATCAGCAATGCGCCGAGCAAGATCATTGCGCGCAACTCCGGGATCAAGCGCATCCTCGCCAAACCGGTGGCCGGCTACACCCTCAAGACCACCCTGGCCGACGAGCTGACCCAACGCAACAAAGGCCTGGTCGTCTCGCAACCACTGCCAAGCGGCCCTGCCCTGCCGATCAAGGTCCCCAGCGACTTCCGCATTCTGGTGGCCGAAGACAACAGCATCTCGACCAAGGTGATCCGCGGCATGCTGAGCAAGCTCAATCTGCAACCGGACACCGCCTGCAACGGTGAAGAAGCCTTGCAGGCAATGAAAGCCCAGCGCTACGACCTGGTCCTGATGGACTGCGAAATGCCAGTCCTCGACGGCTTCTCGGCCACCCAGCAATTGCGTGCCTGGGAAGTCGGCAACCAGCGGGTCCGTACCCCCGTGGTGGCATTGACCGCCCATATCCTGGCCGAACACAAAGAGCGCGCGCGCCAGGCCGGCATGGACGGACACATGGCCAAACCGGTCGAACTGTCACAGCTGCGAGAATTGATCGAGCATTGGGTCGCCCAGCGTGACCAGCAGAATCGCGCAACGACCCAAACGTCCTGAGCCGACAGACTGCGCAACCCCTGATAGACTCCCCCTCGACTTCCCTCGCCAGTGAGCCCGGCACCATGCTCCATGTGTTGTTCAGCGTTTACTTGAAGATGCTGGTGCTCTACAGCCCATTCTTCGTATTGTCCTGCTTCATCAGCCTGACCCGTGGTTATTCGCGCAAGGAGCAGCGTCGGCTGGCCTGGAAAGTGGCGGTCGCCACACTGGTCTCCAGCGTGCTGTTGTACTTGTTCGGCCGAGTGATTTTCAGCGTTTTCGGTATTACCGTGGATGCATTCCGCATTGGCGCAGGCAGCGTCCTGTTCATCTCGGCACTCGGGATGGCACAAGGTAAATCGGCGGTGCAGACCGACAACGTGCAGCAGGATGTGACCATCGTCCCGCTGACCATTCCGCTGACCGTCGGCCCCGGCACCATCGGTGCCTTGCTGGTGATGGGCGTGAGCCAGCCGCACTGGGACGACAAGCTCACCGCCATTGTCAGTATTGCCTTGGCCAGCTTCACCGTGGGGGTGGTGCTTTATCTGTCGAGCCGCATCGAACGCATACTCGGCGATCAGGGCTTGCAGATTGTCAGCCGGCTGATGGGGCTGTTCGTCTGCGCACTGGCGGCGCAAATCATTTTTACCGGGGTGAAGGGGTACCTGGTACCTTGAACACAAAGCGCTCCGTTTCTGGCAAGTCGTGGGGCTAGTGGACTCGAAACATCCGTGTGCCTCACCACTGCACGATGCCTGCATCGCAATCCCTGCAACACCCAATGATGCAAACCGGGTAACCCTTCCCCCTCTACATCCTTATATGTTTCAAACAGGCCAGAGACAATCAGCCTCTGACCCTGGCTTAATTGAGTTCACTGCCTGCGTCGCGGAAATCTTTTAGCCAACACTTCTTTGCGATTCTGCGCCAGGATAAATTCGACATCATTTTTTACTTCAGCGTAAGCAGAAGGATTAAAGGCAAGAAAGTTGGAGCCCTGGTAAATATCGAGACCTGCAATTTTCAAATCCAAAAACAAAACCCCACCACCCACTTGGTCTCCAACATGATTAACAGATGAAAACGAAACTATGACCAATCCGTTCCTGGTTTGCTCGCAAGGCAGCAAGGCCAGTTTCACACCCTTGGCCCTGGTAACTTCATAGTTGAAAACCTTGATGGTTTCAGGCTCTTTTTCCAATGCTGACAATGTGCTGTCTGCGATGGCACTTAGCACGGTTGCACCTGGAATGGCCGCTTTTGCCGCTTCAACGCCCGCCTGGACAATAGTGGTGACGACATTTTTCATTGTCCCGCTGCCAGCCCTCCTCTTGTATTCGATACTCGCGTTGATGGGGACAGAACAGCCCATATCCTCCATACACTGGAGAAAAGCCCGGTGCCAGGCGGCAGGGCTATGACTATCTTTAGTCTCGCGATCGGCCTCCAGCTTCGAAAACTTTATGAGGTTTTCGATAATTGTCATATTCTCAAGCGAAATATTATCGCCATAACCAATAAGTGCATTACCCAAAACCAAAGCATCCAAAGCCTTGGTAGGACTCGAATCGTCCAACGCCTTGGGTGAACTTGAGGCAGTGGTCGACATTAATGCTCTGGCACGAGCTACACTGTTCAACAATGCCTTTGACCTGGCAAGACGCGCCTTCCCAATATCAGTGCATTGTCTGTGAGTTATAAAATCTTCTACAACTTCCATATCGGACAGTTCCTTTTAAGTTCGCTTAAGTCTCCAACAGAGACAAAACGAATCTAAACCACCCAAACACCACCATCAAACCCGATTAAATGTCGACATATGTAAACGCCCACCAACCCTTACAAACACGCAGCAATTGTCGAGCGATCAAGCTCGAACAACGCTGCACCAAACCGTCATATTACTTAGTTAATTTCGCTTAATTTATCGCCATAACTACGCGGCGTATAAACCCACGACATTCCTTGCGAACGATGAAACACACGAGTCGTAGATGAACCAATCAACACCATGGTCCGCATGTCGACCTGGTCTGGAGTCAATTGAGAGAGCGTCGTCACGCGTAATGCCTGCCCCGGGCGTCCGACATCACGCCCTAACACGACTGGCGTTCCAGGTGCGCGATGTTGGCCGACGATCTCCAGCGCACGCCCCAATTGCCAAGGTCGGGAGCGCGAGATCGGATTGTAGAACGCCATTGCCAGATCAGCTTGCGCTGCCAGATCCAGACGTTTTTCAATGATCGACCAGGGTTTCAGGTTGTCCGATAGCGACAGCACACAGAAGTCATGCCCCAGTGGTGCACCAGCCTGGGCGGCCGTCGCCAGTGAGGCGGAAACCCCCGGCAAAATCTCGAGATCGACGTTGTGCCAATGGATGTCACTGGACTCGTGCAGCGCCTCCAGCACCGCCGCAGCCATGGCGAAAACCCCCGGATCCCCTGAGGAAACCACCACCACCGATCGCCCTTGGGCTGCCAGTTCGAAAGCATGGCGGGCGCGCTGCATCTCTTCGCGGTTGTCGGTGCAATGCAGCACCTGATCGGCGCGAAACGGCCCGGCCATGCGCACGTAGGTTTCGTAACCCAGCACATCGGTTGCGCGGGCCAGTTCCGCCTTCACCGCTGGTACCATCAGGTCGGCAGCGCCCGGCCCGAGCCCGATCACCGCCAGTCGTCCACGCGAACGGCCAATTTGCAACGGGTCCAGCGGCTGCTCTGCCACCGCAATGGCAACATTGTCGCTACCAAGCATGGAAACGGGCTGGCCTATGGCGGCACTCAAACGCTCGCCAAGCACCATCTCAGCCTGGGCAAAGCGCAACGGCACGCCCAATTCAAGCGCCGCCTCGCGCAACCCCGGGCTGGCCATTTCGGTGTCGGCAGCCAACAGGCAGGCGAGCGACTGCACGGCGATTTTCGCCTGATGCAATGCGTCGCGCACCGCCTGCGCAACGTTCTCCAGGCCGGCATCCGTAGCGACCACTACATTGCGCGGGTAGATCAACAATTCGTTGACCGCAGGAGCCCGTTCAGCATGACTGACATGCACCGCCAGTCGAGCCTGAGCATCTTCGGGCAACTGCGCCTGCGCCAGCCACGGGGCTTCACCCTCAATGCGCACCGTTTCGCCGGCTAACAAATCGGAAACGAAACGCTTGCCCAGCTCCAGATCGCCAAGGGCATAACCGCTGGGCGGGTTGAGCAGGCACGTGCCGAAACGCAACTCGCCGCTGGTGGTGATCGCCGCAGCGACTTCAAGTCCGGCGGCAATCTCCCGCGCCATCACATTCACGCCACCGAGACCACCCAGCAGTGGAACCACGGCGCTGCCGTCTTCGGCCACCGCCAATACCGGAGGCTCGGCGCCCTTTTCCAGCAACAGGGGTGCCAGCGTGCGAATCACGATCCCGGCCGCACACAGAGCAATGATCGGTGTGCCCTGTTGGTAGAGCTCACGCAGGGTCGCGCCAAATTCGTGATAGACCCGATCCGCACCGTCGACCCGTTCGGCCAGGCCGTGGATCGTGGCTTCGGGGTACACCTGCTGAATGCTGCGTGCGGTAGCGAGGCTGCCATTGCCGAGAATGACAATCGCCGGAACTGGACGGGTCATCAGCCTTGCCACCTTTCACCGGGAACGATGATCAACGAGAAATACGGCGAGGACATCGGCTCGACCTGATCCAGCGGCACGATCTTCTGGTTGGCCATGGTCGCACGTTCGACGTACAGCGCACGCTCGGCCAGGCCGAGTTCTTCCAGCACCTGGCGGACCTTGGGAAAGTTGCGCCCCAGCTTCATGATCACCGCTGCATCGGCATCGGCCAGGCGGCGCTTGAGTTCGTCTTGCGGCAGCACACCGGACAACACCGACAGACTCTGATTGCGATACACCAGTGGCGCACCGAGCACCGAGGCACCGCCGAGCATCGAGCACACACCGGGCACGACTTCCGCCTGATAACGCTGGGCGAGCCGGTCGTGCAAGTACATGTAGGAGCCGTAGAAGAACGGATCACCCTCGCAGATCACCGCCACGTCGCGGCCTGCGTCGAGATGCGTGGCCAGTTCTGCGGCAGCGTCATCGTAGAAGTCACTGATCACTTGCTCGTAGGACAACGGCGCCGGCAAGGCTTCGGTGGTCACCGGGTACACCAGTGGCAACAGGTTCTGCGCGTCTTGCAGGTGCGCTTCGATGATGCCGAAGGCATTGCCCTTCTTGCCCTTGGCGACGAAGTACGCCACTACAGGCGACTCGCGCAGCAAGCGCAGAGCCTTGACGGTAATCAGTTCCGGATCACCGGGACCGACGCCGAGGCCGATCAAACGTCCAGGTTGTTGCATCATTCGATCTCCGTGGCGAGGGCATTGACGGCGGCGGCGGCCATGGCGCTACCGCCCAGGCGACCCTGCATGATGACAAAAGGCACGCCACGGCTGTCGGCCGCCAGCGCTGCCTTGGATTCGGCGGCGCCGACGAAGCCCACTGGAAAACCGAGGATCAGCGCCGGTTTCGGCGCACCGGCGTCGAGCATTTCCAGCAAGTAAAACAGTGCCGTCGGGGCGTTGCCGATGACCACCACGCTGCCTTCGAGGTGCGGACGCCACAGTTCCAGGGCAGCAGCTGAGCGGGTGTTGCCCAATTCACGGGCCAGCTGCGGAACGCTCTCATCGCGCAAGGTGCAGATCACCGGATTGTTCGCTGGCAGCCGTGCACGGGTAACGCCCTCGGAGACCATCCGCGCATCGCACAGGATCGGCGCGCCGGCTGCCAGTGCATCACGCCCGGCCTTGCCTGCACCTTCGGAAAACTGCAAACCGTCGATGGCCTCGACCATGCCGCAGGCGTGAATCACACGGACCGCGAGTTTCTCCAGATCGGCCGGGATTCGGTCGAGGTTGGCCTCGGCGCGAATGATCGCGAAGGAGTTGCGATAGATCTCCTGACCGTCGCGGATGTAATCAAGCATCAAGGGGGCTCCGTGAGCGGGCGTCGAGCAGAGCCGCGACCGCTTCAATAGTAAGGTTGTATGCGTGCAGTGCGCCGAAACCCGGCTGCGCTGCATCGCGAAAATAGAGATCGTAGTGACCGGGGGCGACGGCCAGCAAAGTGACGGGCGCCGTATGCGCGGCGGCACAGGAACGCGCGCATCCGCTCAAATGCACGCTCGGCGATTGTCCGTGACGCTGCAGCAATGTAGCCAGTTGCAGGGCATCGCCCTTGGTCTCGGCCAGGCCTTTACCGCAGCCGTTCGAACCGGTGCAGGCAATCAACCGGGATAAGGGCTGATCGGCTTCGCACTGCAAACCCAGACATTGCAATTGCCGAATGACCTCGGCGGCGTTTTCCGCACGGACATTGGGCAGCAGCAGGCTTTGCCAGGGCGTGAAGCGCAGACTGGAATCACCGAACTCGCGTGCCAGTCGTGCCACGCCTCGCAGCATCGCCGGATCGAGCCGCCCCAGCGGCGGGACAGCCCCTACATAGACAACACCGGGCTCGGCCTGGGGATGGGCGCCGATATGCAAATCACTGGCACCCGAATCCCGCTGCCAGCGGACAACGGCTTGCAGCGGTACTCGCTCAGCCAGCCGAAGCAGTAAGGCCTTGACCGAATACCCGGCCAGCAAATGGCGCATCCGCGTCTGCTCGGGGCGCGCCAGTTCAAGGAACAACTCAAGGACCGCGACCACCAGCGCATGCCCGTCGTCGAGTGCAACCGAACCGGCGGGGCTGTCCGTCGGGCATCCCGCCAGACCGAACGCCAGCCGTCGCTCGCCGTCTTGCTCAAACGCCGAGAGCCACAGGTCATGGGGATGCTCGAGCATCGCCAGGTCTTCACCTCCATCGAGTTGCACGGCGAACTTGGCGCTGAGGTCGTGAAACGGTTCGTGGCTCTGCAGCGTGGCGAGGACCTGCCCTGCCAACGGGCGTGCGTCGAATAGCATGTGCCGGTCGATCCCGGCGCCGGGGCTGAGCATCAGGTTGCGCACATCGTCGCCAGCTGCCGTGCGTGGTCCCAGATCGGTAGCCAGCAGACAGTCGATCAACGCCGTTTGCTGGTTGCCAATCCCGCGGATCTGCAGGTTGGCCCGGTTGGTTGCCTCGATCGCACCGCTGGCATATCGCTCGGCGGCATCAGCCACAGCGATTGCCTGGTGCGCACGGATGGCGCCGCCGTCGAGCTTGATCCGGCAAATGCCACCATCCAATGCCTGGACGACACGCAACAACCCGGGACAGGCGGAAGGGCGCAAACGGTTGGGTATCTGACGTGACTTCACAGGACGACCGGTACAAGACGAAGGACAGCATTATGCCTGCTTTGTCCGGCCTGATGAAAAGCCCAAGCGGCTTGACGACGAAATACTCTCGACCCAGACATAAAGTTGCTTCGCTTGCAAACAGCAAGAATCAATTTCACCTATCAATCTTATTCAAACCACACAGCCACTCTTGTACGTTTGCCCAACATGCAAAACAAACAACAACGGAATATAGATATATACAAGGAGTAGTACATGAACACGAAAACACCGGCTGGAGCATTGACCGCCCACAATCTCATTTCATGCATCGAGCAACTTTCTCTGCAAGATTACGACGACTTCACTCATTGCACTCAGATAGCCACCCGGTCCGCAGACATGGTCAGCAGTCGCTTTGCCAACTCGACAAAGTGGCTGCATGAATACGTCACAACGTTGAATTTTCTTGGCTGGTCCGTCTTTCAGGATGCCATCTTTAGCCGCACTCAACACACCCTCTCGAGCAGCATTGCGGAGTTTCTGGTCCAGAGCGCTCAAGCCATGCCGGACACCCGACAAGGAAACGCCATGATCGACACCCTCGACGCGCTGAAAACCGACGAGCCCGCGCTGTATTCACTGGACCAACAAAGTCTCTTGGGAGAGCGGTTTCAGGTAATACCTGCACGCTATGACTCAAAGGGCTTTCTTGAAGTCGCCGTTTTTAATCTCGAATTGGTGACATCTACAAAAAGGAGCAACTTTCTATTTTTTCACACGGAAGAACAGACGACAAAGATCATTCAGCACCGAGCCATTCTGAAACTTGACAAAAACGTACTCGAAAGCAAAAGAGCGCTCATAGACCGCAAACGGAGCGAAATCAGGATGAAGAGATTCGACCTGCAAAAGGTACCAACAATACATCCGTAATAGTGCCCTATCACCGTCAATGACGCTTTCTCCCGCTGACAACAGGCGAATTCAATCCACACCGAGCTATGATGCACAACCGCACAGGTCGACACAGACCGACAGCGCGATGATTTGGCTTCGATTGATAGAAGAGGAACAGCATGACCCCCTGGCTGACAGTGGTAGGCATCGGAGAGGACGGTTTCAAGGGGCTTGGCAAAAATGCCCGACACGCTCTGCTGAACGCCACGCGGATCATTGGCGGTCAACGGCAGCTGGATTTGTTGCCCGCCTGCATCCGCGGTGTACGGCAATTGTGGCCCAGTCCTTTCGCCCTTGAACCGGTTTTGACGAAACAGGGAGAATCCGTTTGCGTCCTGGCCAGCGGTGATCCGATGTTTTTTGGGGTGGGAGCCAGCCTCTCTCGACATTTATCCAGCGATGAAATGCTTATTCTGCCGGCGCCCTCTTCCTGCTCGCTCGCCGCAGCACGAATGGGCTGGCCCTTGCAGGAAGTCATCACTCTTTCAGTGGTGGCCCGGCCTGTCGCCGCACTCAGCGCCCACCTGTCCAGCGGTGTGCGCTTGCTGGTATTGAGCAATGACGGCCGCAGCCCCACCGCCATCGCAGCACTGTTGCGCGAACGCGGCTTCGGCCCCAGCCGTCTCACCGTGCTGGAACATCTGGGCGGTGAAGCCGAGCGGCGCATCGACGGTATCGCCAGCGACTGGAACGATTCGCCGATCGCCGACCTGAACCTGATCGCCATCGAGTGTGTCGCCGAGCCCAACACGTTGCGGCTGTCGCGACTGGCCGGCCTGCCGGACTCGGCGTTCCGGCACGACGGCCAACTGACCAAACGCGATGTGCGCGCCATCACCCTCGCGCGCCTGGCTCCAACTCCCGGCGAACTGTTGTGGGACGTCGGCGCCGGCTGCGGCTCGATCGGCATCGAATGGATGCGCGCTCACCCCAGCTGTCGTGCACTGGCCATCGAGGCAGATGCGGGCCGCCAAACGTTGATCGAACACAACCGCGATGCCCTCGGCGTTCCCGGCCTGCAGCTGGTTCGCGGCAGCGCGCCCCAGGCCTTGGCCGGGCTGGAGCGGCCGAATGCGATTTTCATCGGCGGCGGTGTCACCCGCGAAGGCGTGCTTGATGCCTGCTGGGCCGGACTCAAACCCGGGGGCCGGTTGATTGCAAACGCGGTCACCCTGCAAAGTGAAATGACCCTGATGGCCTGGCGCGAGCAACACGGCGGGGAACTGACCCGCATTCATATCGCCCAAGCACAACCGCTGGGCGACTTCGACACCTGGCGCCAGGCCTTGCCGATTACCTTGCTGGACGTGACGAAACCCTTCGATGCGTGATGAAACCGCCGAACAACCTGCCCCTCTGCGCAGCGGCCTGACCACCGGCAGTTGCGCCACGGCTACCAGCCTCGCCGCCGCGCGCCTGCTGCTGGATGGCACAGCGGCCGATGCCGTGGAAATCGTGTTGCCCAAGGGCAAACAGGTGCAGATGCGCCTGGAGTTCTGTCGGCTGATCGAGGACGGCGCCGAAGCGGGAACTCTCAAGGATGCCGGTGACGATCCAGACGTGACCCACGGAGCCCTGCTCTACTCCCAGGTGCGCCTGAGCGCCGAACCGGGGACTCGCTTCAAGGCCGGGCGTGGTGTCGGCACCGTTACCCGGCCCGGACTGGTGCTGGGTGTCGGCGAGCCCGCGATCAATCCGGTGCCACGCAAAATGATCAGCGAGCACTTGGCCCGACTGGCCGACGAACTCGGCTACAGCGGTGGTTTCGACGTCACGGTCAATGTCGAGAACGGCGAGGCACTGGCACTGAAAACCATGAACCCGCGCCTGGGCATTCTTGGTGGCCTGTCGATACTCGGTACCAGTGGCATCGTCCGGCCGTTTTCCTGCGCAGCCTACATCGCCTCGATCCACCAGGGCATCGACGTGGCGAAAACCAACGGCTACCTGCACATCGCCGCCTGCACCGGCAACGCCAGCGAAGACACCATGCGCCGGGTCTACAACCTGCCGGAAATCGCCCTGATCGAAATGGGCGACTTCGTTGGCGCCGTGCTCAAGCACCTGCGCAAAGTGCCTGTGGATAAACTCAGCCTGTGCGGTGGTTTCGGCAAGATCAGCAAACTGGCGGCCGGGCATATGGATCTGCACAGTCGCCATTCAAGCATTGACCTGCCGCAACTGGCGTCATGGGCGGCGCAGGTCGGCGCCGATGCGGCCTTGCAGCAGAGCATCCGCGAGGCCAACACCAGCCAGCAGGCACTGGCCATGGCTGCCGCAGCCGGGGTCGCCCTGGGTGATGCAGTCTGTCAGCACGCCCTGGATTTTGCCCGCAGCGTGGTGCCGGCGCAGGTTCAGGTGGAAGTCTTTGCCATCGATCGCCAGGGCGGGATTGTTGGCCATGCGGGAGCCTTTGAATGAAGCGCATCCTGTTGCTCGGCGGCGTGACCGAAGCCATGGCCATTGCCCGCACGCTGGGACCGCAGCATATCTACAGCCTGGCCGGCATCGGTCGGATACCGACGGATCTGCAATGCCAGGTTCGCGTCGGCGGCTACGGCGGTGCCGAGGGGCTGGCGCAATTCATTCGCGATGGAGGTATCGATCTGCTGCTCGATGCCACTCACCCCTACGCCGCCCAAATCAGCCAGAACGCCGCGACCGCCGCACGCTTGAGCGGCATCCCCTGCTGGGCGCTACGGCGTCCCGCCTGGCAAGCCCAGGCGGGTGATGACTGGCGGGAAGTCAGCGATTGGGCCGAACTGATCGAAGCCCTGAAGCCCTTCCGTCGACCGCTGTTCACCCTCGGTCGCGAGCCCCTGCAACACCTCGATGAGATTCCTGCACGGCAGTTCTGGACCCTGCGCGCCCTGGACCTGTATCCGGGCAACGAGCGCTGCGAAGTGATCGGTGCCCGTGGGCCATTCCTGATCGACGATGAACGTGAGTTGTTCGAGCGGCGAAACATCGACGTGCTGATCAGCAAGAACAGCGGCAGCACGGCGACCGAGCCGAAACTGGAAGTCGCCCGTGAGCGGGGGGTGCCGGTGATTGTTTTGAAGCGGCCGGAGTTGCCAAGGGTTGATCGGGAGTTTGGAGCGGTGACAGACATCCTGACGGCCCTGTCGCTCTTCGACTGTTCCTGATCCCCCGTCCGCCGGAACTATTCCTGCAACGTCTCCGGAGCACATCGATTATCCATTCAGTGGTTCCAACCCTATAGTCCGGCGGATTCTGAACAAAGCTCAAACGCTACCGGCACTTTGAAATTCACGACTATCATAAAAGCTACGAAAGGACGGCGCTGCGACACCACACCGCACGCCGTCTTTTTACTTATCGGCCCTGATCAGGCTAAATAGCCCGCGCCTGATCGCCCACCCAAACGGATTTGTCCCATGTCCCGACAACGGCTCGCAATTGCCTGGATAGCCTGCTTCGCAGTGCTGTTCAACATGCTCGCCATGCCGATGTCCGGAGCGATGGCGCAATCGGTGAAATCACCGGCCGAACAGTTGTTGTGGGGCAGTTTCTGCAGCTCCAGCGGCACCAGGATGGTGGCGATTTCCATCGGAGACCTGGAACAGAAAGCCCCGCAAAGCGACGATCATTCCAACATGCAGCATTGCTGGTGCTGCTCGGGTTCTGCGCCATTGGTGGCGCTGCCGGGGCATACGCCACAACTGTATTTCGCGCACTTCGAGTCCAACCGAAGCCTGCCTGCGACCTCTCTTGAAAGTCCGTCACCGCGCCAGCAATGGCCGAGTCTCAACCCCCGCGCCTCCCCTCTGGTTTGATTTTTTTCGCAATTGACCTGCGTTTCAAATCATTCTGGAGAACTGCCATGTTGAACAAACTCATCGTTATGGCCGCGTTGCTGCTGCCTGCCTGCTTTGCCAATGCCCACGAATACAAGGTCGGCGAACTGGAAATCGCGCATCCGTGGTCCCAGGAGTTGCCACCCAATGCGCCCACCGTTGCGGCGTATTTCGTGATCAACAACGAAGGCAAGACCGCCGACCGCCTGCTCAGCGTCGACACCCCCATTGCGGGCGAAGCGCAATTGCATGAACACCTGATGCAAGGCGACGTGATGAAAATGCAGCACGTACCGAGCGTGGAAGTGCCCGCCGGTGGCGAGGTCACTTTCGCACCGATGGCCTATCACGTGATGTTGCTGGGTCTCAAGGATCGTAGCCTGCTGGTTGACGGCAATCGCTTCCCGATGACGCTGCACTTCGAGAAGTCCGGTGACGTGACGGTCGAAGTCGCGGTGCAGAAGCAGGCGCCGGACAGCCTGCAAGCGCACGTGCACACGCCGTAATCGCCTGAGCTGAAAACGCCCATGCGCTCGCTTAGCGCCAGGTCACCCAGGTCGCGAAATCAGGCAATGAGCCTGACACGCGGCAGCTGGATCAGCCTGTTCGCCATGCTGATGATCTTTATCGGTCCGCTGATTTCTCAGTCGATGCCGATGGATTCGCGCGCCATGTCGATGAGCATGCCTGCGGGCATGAGCATGGACATGCCGATGGACATGTCGGCGATGGAGCATGCCGACCATGGCACGCAAGCCACCGCCGAGCACTGCCCGCCTGCCCCGGGGCACCATGTGCTGTGGGAAAAGTGCGGCTATTGCAGCCTGCTGTTCAATTGCCCGGCGCTGACCGGTGGCGTGTCCTTCGCCAACTTCGTCATTCCACCCGTCAACACCTTCACCACCCCCTCTGCGCGCCAGGGCCATGCCCGGCAAACCTACTTTCCCGGCGCCCGCACCCGCGCCCCGCCCGCCATCGCGTAAACACTCACTTCTGATTTCACACGGTCCGCAAGACAGCCAAAGCAACCTGTGGGAGCGGGCTTGCTCGCGAACGCGGTGTGCCAGACGGCATCAATGTTGACTGTCACTCCCTCTTCGCGAGCAAGCCCGCTCCCACAGGGATTGCGCAGGCTGCCGGCCGTGTCGTTTACGACTGTTCGATGGAAATTGTCATGTCCAGGTTTTCTGCTGTCCCGTGCTTGAGCCCTGCCCAAGCCTCCTTTGCCCTGAACGAATCCGCTGTTCGTTTCGGGCACGCCACCGCCATCCTGTGCGGTGCCTTGCTGGCGCCTTCTGCGCTGGCCGATGACCATGCCGGTCACAGTGAAGAACTGAGCCCGACGGTGATTACCGCCGTTGCACCCAGCTCGCCATTGACCATCGTCACCAACCCCAAGGACCCGCGCCAACCGGTGCCGGCCAGCGATGGCGCCGATTACCTGAAAACCATCCCGGGCTTCGCCCTGGTGCGCAATGGCGGCACCAACGGCGACCCGGTGCTGCGTGGCATGTTCGGTTCGCGGCTGAACATTCTCACCAACGGCAGCATGATGCTCGGTGCCTGCCCGGGCCGGATGGACGCCCCAACCTCCTACATCTCGCCGCAAACCTACGACAAGCTCACCGTAATCAAAGGCCCGCAAACCGTGCTGTGGGGGCCGGGCTCTTCAGCCGGTACCATCCTGTTCGACCGCGAACCGGAGCACTTCGGCGAGCTCGGCACACGGGTCAATGCCAGCGTACTGGCCGGCTCCTACGGTCGCTTCGACAAACTGCTGGACGCCGCAGCCGGCGGCCAGTCGGGTTATGTGCGGGTCATCGGCAACACCGCACACTCCGACGACTACCAGGACGGCAACAACGACACCGTGCCGTCGCGCTATGAAAAATGGAACGGTGATGTGGCGCTGGGCTGGACGCCAAACGCCGACACCTTGCTGGAGCTGACCGCCGGCCGTGGCGATGGTGAAGCCCGGTACGCCGGGCGCGGCATGGACGGTTCGCAGTTCCTGCGCGAAAGCCTCGGCCTGCGTTTCGAGCAGTCCCGCATCGGCGACGTACTGGATAAGGTCGAAGCGCAGGTCTACTACAACTACGCCGACCACGTGATGGACAACTACACCCTGCGCACGCCGTCCGGCACCGGGATGATGGCCGGTCCCATGGCCTCCAACGTCGACCGTCGCACTCTCGGTGCGCGGATCAAGGCCACCTGGCGCTGGGCCGATGTGCAGCTGATCAGCGGCATCGACGCGCAGACCAACGAGCATCGCCAGCGCAGCGCCATGGGCATCGACACCTACAAGGACCTGCCGTACACCAAGGATGCCGATTTCCATAACTACGGCGTTTTCGGCGAACTGACCTGGTACGCCGCCGACCGTGATCGCCTGATCAGCGGCGCACGCCTGGACCGTGCCTCGGCCAAGGACTATCGGCAGACCATCGGCTCGGGAATGATGACCCGCCCGAATCCGACCGCCGACGACACCCGCGCCGATACCCTGCCGAGCGGTTTCATCCGCTACGAGCACGACCTGGCCGACAACCCGACCACCGTGTATGCCGGCCTCGGTCACACCCAGCGGTTCCCGGATTACTGGGAGCTGTTTTCACCCAAGTTCGGCCCCGCCGGCTCGGTGAATGCCTTCGATTCGATCAAACCGGAAAAAACCACCCAGCTCGATTTCGGCCTGCAATACAAGACGGAAGTACTTGAGGCCTGGGCTTCGGCTTACGTCGGGCAGGTGCGCGACTACATCCTGTTCAACTACACCCCGACAATGATGGGTACAACCTCGCAAGCCGAGAACATCGACGCGCGAATCATGGGCGGTGAACTGGGCGCTGCTTACAACTTCACCGACAACTGGAAAGCCGACGCGACCCTGGCCTACGCCTGGGGCAAGAACAGCAGCGATGGCACGGCGTTACCGCAGACGCCTCCGCTGGATACCCGTTTCGGCCTGACCTACAGCGAAGACAACTGGAGCGCCGGGGCACTGTGGAGAGTGGTTGCCGCGCAAAACCGCATCGACCTGAACAAAGGCAACGTGGTCGGCAAGGACTTCGACAAGACGCCGGGTTTCGGCGTGTTTTCCCTCAACGGTGCCTATCGGATCAACAGCAACTGGAAGGTCAGCAGCGGCGTCGACAACCTGTTCGGCAAGGCTTACGCCGAGCACTTGAACCTGGCCGGCAACGCCGGTTTCGGCTTCCCCGCCAATGACCCGCAAGCCATCAAGGAGCCGGGGCGCACGCTCTGGACCAAGGTGGACATGAGCTTTTAAGAGCATCGCTGTAGGAGCGGGCTTGCCCGCGATCGGTTGCACAGCAACCGCAAACAAACAACCAAAAAGATCCAAGCCAAGCGGAGCACACGAGATGAAACAGCCCAAAGTGAATTTCTACAACCTGGCCTGGCGCTGGCATTTCTATGCCGGATTGTTCGTGGCGCCTTTCATGGTGATGCTGGCCCTGACCGGCACCATTTACCTGTTCAAACCGCAACTCGATTCGCTGATGTACAGCAGCTGGCTCAACGTCCCTGCCGGCCATCACACCCTGGCGGCTGACGACCTGCTCAACCGGGTGAAAGGCGCCTATCCACAAGTCACGATCAAGCAATACCTGCCACCGATGAGCGCCGAACGCAGCGCTCAGTTTGTCGTACTCGACAGCGGCAAGGAACTGAACGTTTTCGTCGACCCGTACCACGGCGACATCCTCGGTGAGCAAGACGCCAAGAAGAACCTGCAAGCCATCGCGCGGGCGATTCACGGCGAATTGATGATCGGTACCGCCGGTGACCGGCTGGTGGAACTGGCCGCCGGCTGGGGCGTGGTGCTGGTGGTTTCCGGGGTGTTCCTGTGGTGGCCACGGGGCCAGGCGGCCGGCATTCTGTGGCCACGCCTGAGCAGCCGCGGCCGGGTGCTGTGGCGTGACTTGCACGCCGTCACCGGGTTCTGGGGCGCCTCGCTGTTGCTGGTGATGTTGCTCAGCGGCATGACCTGGACCGGGTTCTGGGGCGAAAAATTTGCAGGCGTGTGGAACGTGTTCCCTGCCGCGATGTGGGATGACGTGCCGAAGTCCGACATCGAGGCACGCAGCCTCAACAGCGCCACGCGTCAGACCGTGCCGTGGGCCATGGAAAACACGCCAATGCCGATGTCCGGTGACCACGCCGAGCACATGGCCCACGACGGAGCGCATGCTGGCCCGGCAGCGCCGACCATCAGCCTGCAAGACGTACAAGACATCGCCACGCAGAGCAAGGTCGAGCCGGGCTACAGCATCACCTTGCCGAAATCCGCAACCGGCGTGTTCACCATTTCGGTGTTCGCCGATGACCCGCGCAACGACGCCACCCTGCATGTCGATCAATACAGTGGCAAGGTCCTGGCCGACGTGCGCTACGAGCAGTACGGCACCGTCGCCCGCGCCACGGAAATCGGCGTGATGCTGCATGAAGGCAAGATGTTCGGCGTGTTCAACCAGATCATCGTGCTGCTGATCTGCCTGATGATTTTGCTCAGTGCCGTCAGCGGTGTGGTGATCTGGTGGAAGCGCCGCCCGCAAGGAAAACTCGGCGTGCCGCCGCTACGTCACGACCTGCCGAAATGGAAAACCGCGATGGTGATCATGTTCGTTCTGGCGGTGGCCTTTCCGTTGGTGGGTGCTTCACTGGTAGCGGTGTGGTTGCTGGATCGCCTGCTGCTGTCGCGTTTTACCCGGCAGACTGAAAGCGCGTCATCTTCATCATGAAACAGGCGAGATGCGCGGGGCTCAATGGGCTGTAAACTCCCCCGCGCATGTCGTTCGCTCGACTTCTGCTTTGACCTCAAGGCCCCCATCGCGAGCAAGCTCGCTCCTACAGGAATCACGCAATTCCTGTGGGAGCGGGCTTGCCCGCGAAAGGGCCATCAGCATCACCTCAAGAGTTACTGCATGACCTCGCTGAATCTGACAAGCCTCACCTGGTCCCCACTGGGTCACGGCCATTGCCATCACCAGTTCCAGTTGCGTGATGTCTCTGCGCACGTGTCCGCCGGTGAGTTCGTCGGGCTGATCGGCCCCAACGGCAGCGGCAAGACCAGCCTGTTGCGTTGCGCCTGGCGCTTCAACAAACCGGAGCACGGCGAGGTCATGCTCGATCACTGGAATGTCTGGAAGCAATCCTCGCGCTGGTGTGCGCAACGCATCGCCGTGGTGTTGCAGGAGTTCCCTGATGCCTTCGGCCAGACCGTCTTTGAGGTGGTCGCCATGGGCCGCACGCCGCACAAAGGCTTGTTTGATGGCGACACGCTTGAAGACTCGAACCTCATCAACCAGGCCCTGGCGTCAGTCGGTCTCGGGGGCTTCGAAGACCACGGGTTCGCCACTCTCTCCGGTGGTGAAAAACAGCGAGTCATCCTCGCCCGCGCCCTGGTCCAGCAACCTCAGTTGTTGATCCTCGACGAGCCGACCAACCACCTCGACCCGCGATATCAGCTTGAGCTTTTGAAGTTGGTCAAGCGCTTGAACATCGGCACCCTGGCGAGCATTCACGACCTCAACCTGGCTGCGGCTTTTTGTGATCGGCTGTACGTGATCAACCATGGTCGTATCGTCGCCAGCGGCACGCCGAAAGAAGTCCTGACGGCTGTGCTGCTGCGCAATGTGTTTGGCGTCGAAGCGCTGATCGATGAACATCCGCTGCACGGCTACCCACGAATCACCTGGATAACCCAACCATGAATTTGCGTTCCCTGCTGCGCTCCTGCCTCTCTCTCGCGATGCTGCTGGGCAGCGTCCAGGCATTGGCCGAAGCCACCCACTACCCGCTGACGATCAAAAGCTGCAACCGCGAATTGACCTTCAAGCAGGCACCGCAACACGCACTCAGCCACGACATCAACATGACCCAGATGATGCTCGCCCTCGACCTCAAGCCACGGATGGCCGGTTATAGCGGCATCAGCGGCTGGAAGGCCGTGACGCCCGAGATGCAGAGCATTCTCGACGGCCTGCCGGAGTTGGCGGCCAAATACCCGTCGGTGGAAACCCTGCTCGATGCCAACGTCGATTTCCTCTTCGCCGGTTGGGACTACGGCATGCGCGTCGGCGGCGATCTCACCCCGCAAACCCTGCAACCGTTGGGCATCAATGTATATGAGCTGACCGAGTCCTGCGCCTTCGTGATGAAGCGCCCTGCCGCGACCCTGGAAGACACTTACAACGACCTGCGCAACCTCGGCAAAATCTTCGACGTGCAGGATCGCGCCAACGCGCTCATCGCCGACATGCAGAATCAGGTCGCAGAGATCGGCAATGACTTGCCGGTGGAAAAACCCCGGGTTTTCCTCTACGACAGCGGCGAAGACCGCGCCATGACGTCCGGTCGCCTCGGCATGCCGCAAGCGCTGATCGACGCCGCTGGCGGGCGCAACATCCTCGATGACGTCGACGCGAGCTGGACCCGAGTCAATTGGGAGACCGTGGTCGAGCGCAATCCGCAGGTGATCGTGATCGTCGACTACAGCGAAATCACCGCCGAACAGAAGATCCGGTTCCTGCTGAACAACAAGGCGCTGCAATCGGTGGATGCGATCAGGGACCAGCGCTTCATCGTCATCCCTTACGTGCAGGCCACACCGGGTATCGACAATGTGCTGGCAGTGGCAACCCTCGCCAAAGGTTTCCACGGCGAATGATCAATCGTCGTTTTGCGCTACTGCTGATCGCCCTGGGCGCCGTGCTGCTGGTGTCGTGCGTGGTGTCGCTGGGCTTCGGCCCGGCTCGGGTGCCGGTGGACGTGGTGTGGCGGATCCTGCTGCACAAACTGTTCGGCATCGGCGTGCAGGACTGGAGCGCCGGCCAGGAACACATTGTCTGGCTGATCCGCGTGCCGCGCATGTTACTGGGTGCGCTGGTGGGCGCCGGGCTGGCACTGATCGGCGCGGTACTGCAAGCGGTGACACGCAACCCGTTGGCGGATCCACACCTGCTCGGTGTTACCTCCGGCGCCACCCTCGGCGCGGTGATTGTGGTGTTGCATGTCGGCGAAATCGTCGGCCTGCTGACGTTGCCGATTGCCGCATTCATCGGTGCGTTACTGAGCATGCTGGTGGTGCTGATGATCGCCAGTCGCCACGGGCGCCTGGACAGTGACCGGTTGCTGCTGTGCGGCGTGGCGGTCTCGTTCGTGATGATGGCGATCGCCAATCTGTTGCTGTTCATGGGCGACCATCGCGCCAGTTCCGCGGTGATGTTCTGGATGCTCGGCGGGCTCGGGCTGGCGCGCTGGGAGCTGCTCACGGTGCCGGCACTGAGTGTGTTGCTCGGGCTGGTTCTGTTGCTCGGCATGGCACGACCGCTGAACGCATTGATGGCCGGAGAACAGACCGCCGTCACCCTGGGCCTGAATGCCCGTGCAGTGCGCCTGCGAGTGTTCGTGATCGCTTCGCTGATGACCGGTGTACTGGTGTCGATCAGCGGCTCCATCGGCTTTGTCGGGCTGATGGTGCCGCACATTGCGCGTCGACTGGCGGGTGCCGAACATCGTCGGTTGCTGCCGGTTTGTCTGTTGCTCGGCAGCGTGTTCCTGATGTGGGTCGATGTCGCTGCCCGCACGCTGATCGCCCCGGAAGACTTGCCTATTGGCATCGCTACCGCAGCGATTGGCGGGCTGTTCTTTATCGGCCTGATGCGTCGCTGCTGACGTAGCGCACGAACCTTG
This sequence comes from Pseudomonas sp. Pseusp16, assembly GCF_047324915.1. Lineage (NCBI taxonomy): Bacteria > Pseudomonadati > Pseudomonadota > Gammaproteobacteria > Pseudomonadales > Pseudomonadaceae > Pseudomonas > Pseudomonas sp. Pseusp16. The sequence goes on from NZ_CP168522.1 coordinate 4,481,375, forward strand.
CGCAGTTACAACTCGTCGCGCTGAAACCTGACCGGTGCCAGTGGCAACTGGCGGCGAACGACCTTCCAGTTTTGACCCAACCGCCCCGTACGGTTCCAGAAAGCGGCCGCCTGCAATACCCGCAACTCGCCGATTTCAGCCAGTTTCGAAATGAAATCCGCCATCGACAATTTCGTTTCCCACCGACCGTCGACCAAATCGACCTGGCGGGTCAGCAACAGCTCCTTTTCAACCTGCGTATTTTCGGGTACGTACTTCATCAGCGCACCATGGGGCGTCGAGTAGTAGTACGCACTGATGTTGAAGCCTTTAGCCTTCAAGGCATGAGTATGAAGGCGCATCAGCGTCGGCGAAGTGAAGCTGCTGTAGACCTGCTCTTCATCTGCTGCCAACGCAGAGACGCCCGACAGGTAGAGCTGATGGCTCGCCATCAGTTTGTAGCCTGGCGCAAAGCGGGGGACTTCATTTCTGCGGGTGGTATCAGGATCCGTGAGCGTGCGGAAGATCCGACCGAGGCCGGCAAGGCTCTCATCCGTTTGCGGCAATGGCTCCAGTCCGCAATAGGAATAGGTATCGGGTTTGGCCACGATGGCGCTCTCGTAGGTGGTCGTCTGCGTGTAGGCGCTTCCCGCGCGCCGCTGAATGTAGCTGGCAGCATCGTCGGGATGATGGAATATCGGCCCCATGGGCAGTTCAGGCTTCCAGCTCCAGAGCTCCTGCTCGGACATGCCCGGATGACGCGGTTGCCAGTATCGCGCCACATAACCCTTCACCCAGCAATCACTGGATACCAGAACCTCCAGTCTCCCGAACTTGACCATGCGCTGGATGTAATCGCCCAGAGTGAAGGTGCGCAGGCTGATATTACGCAGGTCGGCGCGCGCCTGTTCGAACGAGCCAAAAGTGCCTAGGAGTCTCTCCGACTGACTGTCCAGTTCGGGTGGTACCCCTGGCGTGTAGTAGGCTGTTTCAAATTGCAAAAGTGCACCATCGGCACAGGAAAAATAAACAGGTTTGTAACCATTGCTGACCCTGGCCCTTGCCAATACCTGATGCACTGCCATGGGCGAGAAGAAAAAGCTCCCGAACTCGTCATCACCTGCGTCGTTCTCATTGCGCGCGGCACATAGATAAACGCTTGAAACGATGTAACCCGATGGCAATTGCCCTTCGGGAAAGACACGGTCATATGCCAGTGCCGAGTCCTGCACCGCCACCGGTAAAGTGCTGTGATAGGTGCCAAGGCGCTCGTTGTGCAAAATGAACCCGAAACCGGGGACCGCACGTTCGCCCGCCTGCTCATGGGCAAACCGGGCTGCGGCGGACTCTTGAGCAAACATCGGGCTGTAACGCGGCTCGCTGCTCGCTGTGGCAGGCGAAAGTGTGTCGGGCTCAACAAGGGCGACAGCGAGCTGATCGACTGTACGTGGCACACCCCAGGTCGGGCTGCCGACCACTACCTGCAAATAGCCATTCCTTGCCAGCGAGTCGATCCATTCGACCGGGCTCAAATCCCCTTCATGGATACGCTTCCTGATCCACTCCGCGTCCAGGTCGTGGGGCAGGTTGCCATAACCGTTCAGCGCGCGGGCCAGATCGGCATGCAACTGCCTCCAGGTCCCGCAACGGTAACGGATCACCGAACCATCCGGCCCGAACAGGTATTCGTCCAGAAACCGCCCGCCTCGGTTGAACGCGGTGTATACAACCTTGACCGAGAGCATGTTGAGGTACAGTTGCCTCTGCTTTTCTTCAAGGATCACCGGCACAGTCCGGCTCTGGCGCGAACGGTAACGGCCGACGATGTAACAACCGGCAGGAAAAAGCCCCGCGCCGATGCTTTCGTCCGGGAAGATCCACTCCACAGCGAAATCCTCATGGAGCGCAATTACTGGTTGAGTGGCGACAAACAAGCCGTCCGGACGCTTCAATACCAGACCGCCATAGACCCTGTCGGTGTCAGCCGGAATTCGGGAGCGCGCGGACAACACCGCATCATCGGCCGTCGCGAAGGCCGCGCTCAACTGGCATCGCTCCAGATTCAGGGCGGGACGCCAGTTGATGTCGACCGGGCCTTCCCTGTCCCACACAGCATTGGTATGCAAGACGCTCAATGCGCCACTGTTGGCCACCACCTTCACAAAATCGCTGGAGGTCAGTTTTCCGTTGGCCAGGTTGGACTGAACATCCTCCAGCCCCATGTTCGGTGTGTCGTTATCGAATAGCTTGCTGTTCGGGCGCAGGGTGTACTTGAGCAGTGCACCGTCCTGCGTGCCGATATAAGTTGGGATCGCGCCGGGCCTTTCGACGATGGGTGGTCGTCGGGAGTCATACACGACAATGAACAGATCTCTGGGCACGATGAAGTGCCTGGCCAGCCATTCACGATTGGGGCGGGTATGGGTGACCCGCTGACGCGAATAAAAATAGGAGTGGCGCTTGAAGGATTCCGGCGCGACCAGCTCCATGAAGTCGGGGGTAAGGGGAAAGAGACTGCGACGTGAAAACAGCTTGTCACGAACACCATTGACCGCCACCAGCTCCGTCGCGACGTACTCCTCCTTGCCCTGCTGCTTGAGGATAAAGCCGAACCAGGTCTGCTCCTGGTTGGTCTGGCCCCTCATTCGGGAGAAACGGTCCTGCGCGGCTTCATCCGCCGAGGAAAAAATCGCGCCGTAGGCCACCTGTTGTGGCACCGGCCGTTCGCCAAGCGTCGGTAACGGACTCCACTGACCGGTTACCTTGCCCCGGTATCCCCATGGCGTGTTGTCGACGACTATCCGCAATGTGCCTGCCTGCGCCACCTCCCGGACGAACTCGACCGGCAGGACACTGCCCTGCTCAAGGCCTTGCGCCAGAGGCCCCGGGTTAGCCGGAGTGCCAAGACGCTGCAACAGACTCTGCCAGCCTGCACTGTCTTCCTCGAACCACAACAGGCTGTCTTCAGCCCCGGACAAATAGGCCGGAACATCTGACGTGACGATATGGAACAACTCGTGGATGCTGAACATCTGCAAGCTCACGGTCGCGTCCATGCGCGACCACTTCAGGCGCTGTATCTGCGCCGCATCGAGGGTCGACAGCGCTTGGTGCGAGTAGAACCAACTGTCTAACTGATGATTGGCCGGATAGACCGGCCGGCCTCGTCCGTCCACCGCGAACAGCTGGGTTTCCAGCAAGTGGTCCCCGGCTTCGACCGGCTCGGTGACGACAAATCTCTGTGCACCGCGCTTGAAAATCATCGCGACAAACTTGCGGTCACTTCGTTGGCCAACCTGTTCGTGTGCATACCGCGCCGCGTCATCGGCCGAGAGAAATTCGCGGCTCATCAGAGGCGCGGCATTGTTCGGGGCTTTGTTCTCATCCATGAAAGTGCTCCAACCTGAATACAGACTTAAGTGAGCACTCAGGTTATCCAGTGCAAAAATCCCGGAGCGGTACATATGTATATCGCCAGGCACCACTTGGGCGCACAGCCGTGCCCTGCCCGGCATTGCGCGCCCGAGCATGGTGCGGCGCGCAGGACTCGTCCGTCGGCGACCGCTCTGAATAGACTGTTTTCCCCCTTAGGCACAGCCCTTGCAAAACACCCTTCAGTCGTCCGCATCTGCCAACCATAAAAACTCAATGTTCATGGAGATCGCACAATGAAGCGTCGCAGTTTGATCAAGGCTTTCACACTCACGGCATCCATTGCCGCGATGGGCATGACCTGGACTGTCCAGGCCGCCGAGACCATCAAGGTCGGTATTCTGCATTCGTTGTCCGGGACCATGGCGATTTCCGAAACGTCGTTGAAAGACATGGCGTTGATGACCATCGACGAGATTAATGCCAAGGGCGGCGTGAACGGCAAGATGCTCGAGCCTGTGGTGGTCGACCCGGCGTCTAACTGGCCACTGTTCGCCGAGAAGGGGCGTCAGTTGCTGACCCAGGACAAGGTCGCCGTGGTATTTGGCTGTTGGACCTCGGTGTCGCGCAAATCGGTGCTGCCGGTGTTCGAAGAACTCAACGGCCTGTTGTTCTACCCGGTGCAATACGAAGGCGAAGAGATGTCGCCAAACGTGTTCTACACCGGCGCCGCACCGAACCAGCAGGCAATCCCGGCGGTGGAATACCTGATGAGCGAAGAAGGCGGCAGCGCCAAGCGCTACTTCCTGCTCGGCACCGACTACGTCTACCCGCGCACCACCAACAAGATCCTGCGTTCGTTCCTGCACTCCAAAGGTGTGGCCGACAAGGACATCGAAGAGGTCTACACCCCGTTCGGTCATAGCGACTACCAGACCATCGTCGCCAACATCAAGAAGTTCTCGGCAGGTGGCAAGACGGCCGTTATCTCCACCGTCAACGGCGACTCCAACGTGCCGTTCTACAAAGAACTGGCCAACCAGGGTCTGAAGGCCACCGACGTTCCGGTCGTGGCGTTCTCGGTCGGCGAAGAGGAACTGCGCGGCATCGACACCAAGCCACTGGTGGGCAACCTCGCGGCGTGGAACTACTTCGAATCGGTCGAGAACCCGGTGAACAAGAAGTTCGTCGATGACTGGAAGACCTACGCGAAGAAACACAACCTGCCGGGCGCCGACAAGGCCGTGACCAACGACCCGATGGAAGCCACTTATGTCGGCATCCACATGTGGGCGCAAGCGGCGGAAAAAGCCAAGTCCACCGACGTCGACAAAGTCCGCGAAGCCCTGGCCGGCCAGACCTTTGCCGCGCCGTCCGGTTACACCCTGACCATGGACAAGACCAATCACCACCTGCACAAGCCGGTGATGATCGGCGAGATCCAGTCTGACGGTCAGTTCAACGTGGTGTGGCAGACCGAAGGACCGATCCGCGCCCAGCCGTGGAGCCCGTTCATCCCGGGCAACGACAAGAAGCCGGAGTATGCGGTGAAGAGCAACTGAGCCATTGGGCCTGACGATTATTCAGGCCCAACACAACTCCCTGTGGGAGCGGGCTTGCTCGCGAAGACGGCGGCACATCCAACATTTATGTGACTGACTCACCGCTTTCGCGAGCAAGCCCGCTCCCACATTTAGTCCGAGCAAGGCGACTCTTTATGCCCACTGCCATCTACCGATTGTTCCTCGCCATCGCCCTGCTGTTACCGATGGCCGCTCACGCCAGCGACGCCGAAGACTTCGTAGCCGCCAATCCCGTGCAGCAAGCCAGGCTGCTGGAAACCTGGGCTGCGCAGCCTGATCCGGCCCGTATCGAGTTGATCAACGCCCTGCAACAAGGCGAGCTGACAGTCGATGGCCAGCCGAAAACCCTGCGCCTGAACAACCGTCTGCGGGGCCTCATCGACACAGCCATGGCCAGTCATCAGTTGCTCGCCGCCGACGCCAAAATCCGTCTGATCGCTGCACAGCAATTGCAGAAAAGCGCCAAACCTGCGCAGCTTGCATTCCTCGACCGGCAACTGACGGGCGAGAAGGACGAGAGCGTTCATGCCGCCCTCAGCCTGGCACTGGCCAATCTGCAACTGGTCGACAGCGATCCGGCCGTGCGCCTCGCCGCCGTGCGTCTGCTCGGCGAAACCGGTGATCCACTGGCCCGTACCCGCCTCGAAGGCTTGCTCGATCCCGGGATCGAAACTGACGCCAACGTGCGCACTGCCGCCGAGACCAGCCTCGCCCAGGTCAAACGCAAACTGCTGGTCGGCGAGATGCTCGGCCAGGCATTCAGCGGTATGTCGCTGGGCTCGATACTGCTGCTCGCCGCCCTCGGCCTGGCAATCACCTTCGGCCTGCTCGGCGTGATCAACATGGCCCACGGCGAGATGCTGATGCTCGGCGCCTACTCGACCTACGTGGTGCAACTGATGTTCCAGCGCTTCGCCCCGCAGGCCATCGAGTTCTATCCGCTGGTCGCGCTGCCCGTGGCGTTTTTCGTCACCGCGGCCATCGGCATGGCTCTGGAGCGCACGGTGATTCGCCACCTCTACGGCCGTCCGCTGGAAACCCTGCTCGCCACCTGGGGCATCAGCCTCATGCTGATTCAACTGGTTCGCCTGGTGTTCGGCGCGCAGAACGTCGAAGTCGCCAACCCCGCGTGGCTGTCGGGCGGGATTCAGGTGCTGCCCAATCTCGTGCTGCCGTACAACCGCATCGTCATCATTGCCTTTGCGCTGTTCGTGGTGGTGCTCACATGGCTGCTGCTGAACAAGACACGCCTGGGTCTCAACGTGCGTGCCGTCACCCAGAACCGCAACATGGCCGCCTGTTGCGGCGTGCCCACCGGGCGCGTGGACATGCTCGCCTTCGGCCTCGGCTCGGGTATCGCCGGCCTCGGCGGCGTAGCCCTGAGCCAGATCGGCAACGTCGGCCCGGACCTCGGCCAGAGCTACATCATCGACTCGTTCCTCGTGGTGGTGCTCGGCGGTGTCGGTCAGTTGGCCGGTAGCGTGCTGGCCGCATTCGGCTTAGGCATAGCCAACAAGATTCTCGAACCGCAGATCGGTGCCGTGCTCGGCAAGATCCTCATCCTCGCGCTGATCATTCTGTTCATCCAGAAACGTCCGCAAGGCCTCTTCGCACTCAAAGGACGGGTGATCGACTGATGAACCAGCCCCTGATGCTCAAGGCCACACAAAAGGCCGGCCCGAAAATCACGATTGCCGTCGGCGCGGTGATCCTCATTCTGCTGCTGGCGTTACCGCTGCTGTCGCTGTTATCGCCGGACAACACGCTGCACGTTTCGGCCTACACGCTGACGCTGGTGGGCAAGATACTTTGCTACGCCATCGTCGCACTGGCACTCGATCTGGTGTGGGGTTACGCCGGCCTGCTGTCCCTCGGCCACGGCCTGTTCTTCGCCCTCGGCGGCTATGCCATGGGAATGTACCTGATGCGCCAGGCCTCGGGCGATGGTGTGCCGGCGTTCATGACGTTCCTGTCGTGGACCGAAATGCCGTGGTTCTGGACCGGCACCAGCAGCTTCCTCTGGACCTTGTGCCTGGTGGTACTGGCGCCGGGGCTGCTGGCGTTGGTGTTCGGTTTCTTTGCTTTCCGTTCGCGGATCAAGGGCGTGTACTTCTCGATCATGACCCAGGCCCTGACCTTCGCCGGCATGTTGTTGTTCTTTCGCAACGAAACCGGCTTTGGCGGCAACAACGGCTTCACCAACTTCCGCACGATTCTTGGCTTTGGCATCACTGAGCCGGGCACCCGCGCGGTGCTGTTTTTCGCCACGGTGCTGTTGCTGGTGGCGAGCCTGTACATCGGCTGGCGGCTGGCGCAGAGCAAATTCGGCCGGGTGTTGACCGCGCTGCGCGATGCGGAGAACCGCCTGATGTTCTGCGGCTACGATCCGCGCGGGTTCAAGTTGTTCGTCTGGGTATTGAGCGCGGTGTTGTGTGGCCTGGCCGGTGCGCTGTACGTGCCGCAAGTGGGGATCATCAACCCGAGTGAAATGTCGCCGACCAACTCCATCGAAGCCGCGGTGTGGGTGGCTCTGGGTGGGCGCGGCACGTTGATCGGCCCGTTGCTCGGCGCCGGTGTGGTCAACGGCATGAAGAGCTGGTTCACCGTGGCGTTCCCCGAATACTGGCTGTTCTTCCTTGGCGCACTGTTCATCGTCGTGACCCTGTACCTGCCCAAGGGTGTGATCGGTCTGCTGAAAAAGAGAGGTGAATCATGAGAGTCACTGCGACGGCTGAATTCATGCTTGAGCCAGCCTTTTTCCCCGTGGAGCCCAACAAGGACGCCGGCACCAGCCGCGATACGATCGGTCTCGGCGAGCGCGCCGGCAAAGGCCTGAATACGCGCCACGGCACCATCCTGACCCTGGAAGACATCAGCGTCAGCTTCGATGGTTTCAAGGCGCTGAACAATCTGAACCTGTACATCGGCGTTGGTGAACTGCGCTGCATCATCGGCCCCAACGGCGCGGGCAAGACCACGCTGATGGACGTGATCACCGGCAAGACCCGGCCCAGTCACGGCAAGGCCTGGTTCGGCGAAACCCTGGACCTGACGCAGATGAGCGAAGTACAGATCGCCCAGGCCGGTATCGGCCGCAAGTTCCAGAAGCCGACGGTGTTCGAAGCCTTGAGCGTGTTTGAAAACCTTGAGCTGGCGCAGAACACCGACAAGTCGGTGTGGGCCAGCCTGCGGGCGCGTTTGAGCGGCGAGCAGAAAGACCGCATCGCCGACGTGCTGGAGACCATTCGCCTGACCAGCTCGGTCAATCGCCCGGCCGGCCTGCTGTCCCACGGCCAGAAGCAGTTCCTGGAGATCGGTATGTTGCTGATGCAGGACCCGCAATTGCTGCTGCTCGATGAACCGGTCGCGGGCATGACCGACGCCGAAACCGAATTCACCGCCGAGCTGTTCAAGAGCCTGGCCGGCAAGCACTCGCTGATGGTGGTGGAACACGACATGGGCTTCGTCGGCTCGATCGCCGACCACGTCACGGTGTTACACCAGGGTAGCGTGCTGGCCGAAGGGTCGCTGGAACAGGTGCAGGACAACGAGCGGGTGATCGAAGTCTATCTTGGACGCTGATTGCTCTTTGCAGGAGCGAGCTCGCTCGCGATGGAGGTTAACGATGACGCGGGCTGACTGGATGAACGCGTCATCCTCCGGTTCTTCGCGAGCAAGCTCGCTCCTACAGGGAATGAGGAGAGTTTGAACATGCTGCAAGTCGACAAACTGCACCAGTATTACGGCGGGAGCCACATCCTGCGCGGCCTGACGTTTGACGTGAAGGTCGGTGAAGTCACCTGCCTGCTCGGGCGTAACGGCGTGGGCAAGACCACCCTGCTCAAATGCCTGATGGGCCTGCTACCGGCCAGGGAAGGCGCAGTGAACTGGGACGGCAAGCCGATCACCACGCTCAAGCCGCACCAGCGGGTGCATGCCGGTATCGCCTACGTGCCGCAGGGCAGGGAGATCTTCGGCCGCCTCACCGTGGAAGAAAACCTGCTGATGGGACTGTCGCGGTTTCCCGGCAGCGAAGCCAGGGAAGTTCCGGCGTTTATCTACGAGCTATTCCCGGTGTTGCTGCAAATGAAGCAACGGCGCGGCGGCGACCTGTCCGGTGGCCAGCAACAGCAATTGGCCATTGGCCGTGCGCTGGCCAGTCGCCCTCGCCTGCTGATCCTCGACGAGCCCACCGAAGGCATCCAGCCGTCGGTGATCAAGGAGATCGGTGCCGTGATCAAAAAACTCGCCGCCCGGGGTGACATGGCGATTTTGCTGGTGGAGCAGTTCTACGATTTCGCCGCTGAACTGGCCGATCAATACCTGGTGATGTCCCGGGGCGAAATCGTGCAACAGGGGCGCGGAGAAAACATGGAAGCAGAAGGTGTACGCGGGCTCGTTACGATCTGAGTCGTCACGCTCCGTACTCACCGAGCCGGAACCTCCCGAAGCGGAGCGCCTCGGGAGGCAAGGCACCAATTTGTCGCGTCAAACCTGCAACCGCGCACACTATTGGTGCGCCAATACATTTAACCGCCACCTCTTGCCTGCAATATCTTGCGGCACAGCCTTTGCAACATCCTGATGACCTCACGATAAGCACTGACCATGACTCTTCCCGCTTCCGGTGCCTTGTTCACCCCCAGTTGGCACGCCGAACTGGAACTGGGCTACGCCAGGTTCGACAACACCACTCGCCCGGTCCAGCGCCGGCACAAAGGTCCGTTGCGGGTGCAAAAACACCTGTATGCCGAGGGACCGGAAGTCTGTCAGCACATCATCGTCCACCCCCCCGGCGGAATTGCCGGCGGTGATCGGCTGGACATCTCGGCCTTCGTCGATGGCGATGCCTGGGCACAAATCACCAGCCCCGGCGCGGCCAAATGGTATCGCGCCGCCGGTCCCGCTTATCAGCAGCTGAAATTGAAGGTGGCGGCCGGCGCGACACTGGAATGGTTGCCCCAGGAGACGATCATTTTCAGCGCTGCCCAGGCTGAACTCAGCACGTCCATCGACCTTGAGGGCGATGCACGGCTGTTCTACTGGGACGTCGTGGCCCTTGGGCGCCCGGCCAGTGGCGAGCGTTTCGAACTTGGGCATTTCCAGGCACATCTGGATATTCGCCGCGACGGTCAGTTGCTCTGGCATGAACGCCAGCGCATTGTCGGTGCGGACGGTCTGCTGGATTCGCCTATCGGGCTGGATGGGCAACCGGTGTTTGCGACGTTGCTGGTGACGGGTGAAATTGATAGCGAGCTGCTGGAGAAGTGCCGTTCGCTGACCAACGACGTGCGCGGGGATTTGACCCAGTTGCCGGGATTGCTGATTGCCCGGTGCCTGGCCAGTGAGGCGCTGTTGGCACGAGGCTGGCTGATTGAACTTTGGAAGTTGTTACGCCCCGCCCTGCTGGGTCGCGAGGCTGTAGCACCCAGAATATGGAATACCTGAATTGCTTTCTGTGGGAGCAGATCCCACTCTTTTTAATCTGCCCGGATGGATGTCTACGATGGACCTGACCCCACGCGAAAAAGACAAGCTGCTGATTTTCACCGCTGGCCTGGTGGCCGAACGGCGTTTGGCTCGCGGTGTGAAGCTCAATTACCCGGAGGCCATGGCCTACATTTCCGCCGCACTGCTCGAAGGCGCCCGCGACGGCCAGACCGTGGCCGACCTGATGCACTTCGGCACCACCCTATTGACCCGCGAACAAGTGATGGAAGGTATCCCGGAAATGATCCCGGAAATCCAGGTCGAGGCCACCTTCCCCGACGGCACCAAACTGGTCACCGTCCACCAACCCATCGCCTGAGGTCGCGCCATGACTTACCACATCCGCGATGCCGTGCATGCCGATCTGCCGGCGATCCGCGACATCTACAACGACGCGGTGCTCAACACCACGGCGATCTGGAATGAACAGACAGTCGACCTCGGCAACCGCCAGGCCTGGTTCAGCGCCCGGCAATCCCAGGCTTATCCGGTTCTGGTGATCGTCGATGCCGACAACACCGTGCTCGGGTATGCCTCGTTCGGCGACTGGCGGCCATTCGACGGTTTCCGCCATACCGTCGAGCACTCGGTCTACGTGCGCAGCGACCAGCGCGGTAACGGCCTCGGCCCGCAATTGATGCAAGCGCTGATCGAACGTGCCAAAGGCTGCGGCAAGCACGTGATGGTCGCCGCCATCGAAAGCGGCAACGCGGCCTCCATTCGCTTGCATGAACGCATCGGCTTTATCACCACCGGGCAAATGCCTCAGGTCGGCACCAAGTTCGGCCGCTGGCTGGACCTGACGTTCATGCAACTGACCCTCAACCCCGGCGCGCAGCCGCCAGGCATCGACCAGGAGTAATGCCCGATGAACGCCGCCCAACTGCGACGCGTCAACGTTGAAAGCTTTGCGCATTACCGCCAGGGCCTGATCGACCTGCTGCTCGATGCTGTCGGCCATGGCGCCAGTGTCGGCTTCATGGCTGACCTCGATGCGACTCAGGCCCATGCCTGGTTCGATGAGGTCCAGGACAACCTGAACAAGGGCCGTGTGTTGCTGTGGGTGGTGGTCAAGGACGAGGACGAGCAGGTGCAGGCCAGCGTACAGCTGAGCCTGTGCCAGAAAGCCAACGGCCTGAACCGTGCCGAAGTGCAGAAGTTGCTGGTGCGCGAAGATGCGCGGCGGCGAGGGCTGGGCCAGCAATTGATGAGCGCTCTGGAGGCGGCCGCCCTGCAGCACAAGCGCGGCTTGCTCTACCTCGACACCGAGGCCGGTTCGCCCGCCGAAGACTTCTACCAGTCGCTGGGCTATACCCGCGCCGGCGAGATTCCCGATTACGCCTGCGACCCGAGCGGCCGCTACAAGCCGACCGCCCTCTACTACAAGATTCTCCAAGGAGCCCATTGATGATTCCCGGTGAATACCAGATCCAGTCCGGCGAGATTGAGCTCAACGTTGGCCGGCGCACCCTCAGCCTGAAGGTGGCCAACAGCGGCGACCGACCGATCCAGGTGGGCTCGCATTACCACTTTTTCGAAGCCAACGACGCCCTGACTTTCGACCGTGCCGCCAGTCGCGGCATGCGCCTGAACATCCCGGCCGGCACGGCGGTACGTTTCGAACCGGGGCAGAGCCGCGAGGTCGAGCTGGTGGATCTGGTCGGGCATCGCCGGGTGTTCGGGTTTGCCGGGCGGGTCATGGGTGACCTCTAAGTAATGCGATGTCCCCACTGACGCCTTCGCGAGCAAGCCCGCTCCCACAGGGGAACGCGATCGAATGTGGGAGCGGGCTTGCTCGCGAATCTGTGAGCGAAGCGAACAGTCTCAAACTCAATTGAATTCCAGGGCGAACGAATGAAGATTTCCCGTCAAGCCTACGCCGACATGTTCGGTCCCACCGTCGGTGACAAGGTGCGCCTGGCCGATACCGGGTTGTGGATCGAAGTGGAAAAGGACTTCACCACCTACGGCGAAGAAGTGAAATTCGGTGGCGGTAAAGTCATCCGTGACGGCCAGGGTCAGAGCCAGTTGCTGGCCGCCGAGGTGGTCGACACCCTGATCACCAACGCGCTGATCATCGATCACTGGGGCATCGTCAAGGCAGACGTCGGTCTCAAGGACGGACGCATCGCGGCGATCGGCAAGGCCGGCAACCCGGACATCCAGCCCAACGTCAACATCGCCATTGGCGCCAGCACCGAAGTCATCGCTGGCGAAGGTATGATCCTCACCGCCGGCGGCATCGACACCCACATCCACTTCATCTGCCCGCAACAGATCGAAGAGGCATTGATGAGCGGCGTCACCACCATGATCGGTGGCGGCACCGGACCGGCCACCGGCACCAATGCGACCACCTGCACTTCCGGGCCGTGGCACCTGGCGCGCATGCTCCAGGCCGCCGATGCGTTCCCGATGAACATCGGCCTGACCGGCAAGGGCAATGCCAGCCTGCCGGAACCTTTGATCGAGCAGGTCAAGGCCGGCGCCATCGGCCTCAAGTTGCATGAGGACTGGGGCACCACGCCTGCGAGCATCGACAACTGCCTGTGCGTGGCCGACCGGTTCGACGTGCAGGTGGCGATCCACACCGACACCCTCAACGAATCCGGTTTCGTCGAGACCACCATTGCCGCCTTCAAGGGCCGCACCATTCACACCTATCACACCGAAGGTGCCGGTGGCGGTCACGCGCCAGACATCATCAAGGCCTGCGGTCTTGCCAATGTGCTGCCGAGCTCCACCAACCCGACCCGGCCGTTCACCCGCAACACTATCGATGAACACCTCGACATGCTGATGGTCTGCCATCACCTCGACCCGAGCATTGCCGAGGACGTGGCCTTCGCCGAAAGCCGGATTCGCCGCGAGACGATTGCCGCCGAAGACATCCTCCACGACCTCGGTGCGTTCTCGATGATCAGCTCGGACAGCCAGGCCATGGGACGGATCGGTGAAGTCATCACCCGCACCTGGCAGACCGCCGACAAGATGAAAAAACAACGCGGGCCGCTACCCGGTGATGGTGAAGGCAACGACAACTTCCGCGCCAAACGCTACATCGCCAAGTACACCATCAACCCGGCGATCACCCACGGCATCAGCCATGAAGTGGGTTCGGTCGAAGTGGGTAAATGGGCGGATCTGGTGCTCTGGCGCCCGGCGTTTTTTGGTGTGAAACCGACGCTGATTCTCAAGGGCGGTGCCATTGCGGCCAGCCTGATGGGCGACGCCAATGCATCGATCCCGACGCCGCAACCGGTGCACTACCGCCCGATGTTCGCAAGCTTCGGTGGTTCGCTGCACGCCACCAGCCTGACCTTCATCAGCCAGGCGGCGCAGGATGCAGGCTTGCCCGAAGCCCTGGGTTTGAAAAAGAAAATCGCCGTGGTCAAAGGTTGCCGCGACGTGCAGAAAACCGACCTGATCCACAACGACTACCTGCCGAACATTGACGTCGATCCGCAGACCTATCAGGTCAAGGCCGATGGCGTGTTGCTGTGGTGCGAACCGGCTGAAACCCTGCCAATGGCCCAGCGGTATTTCCTGTTCTGAGCCTGTCCGCTGTGCAAAAAAAGCCTCGACGCCAAGGCTCACTCCCTTGGCTCGAGGCTTCATGTGCAGCTAAACCGAATAGTCGGGATCGATCGTGAACGGGATATCCACCCGTTGCAGCCCCGCCCGGTCCATCGCCTGCTGGGTGAGTGTGCTCATCTGTGCCTTCATTTGAGTGTCGATGTCACTCAAGGCTTGGGTGTATTGCTCCTCGGTCATGACACGGCCAGGAGCGAATTCGTTTTCCGGTCTTCCGGCCTTTACCGCCAGCGCCTTGATTTCCACCTCCAGCTCAGCCTTCTGCGCAACAGAAAGGCCTGTTCCTTCAGTCCGTCTTTGCAAGGCATCGTATAAGTCCGTAACGACGTCGACACGACGCTTGAACCCGTTCAGGATTTCCTCGTACTCACTCTCCAGCCAGTTTCTCCAGAGCGGTTGCTCGAGGATCCGCGCACGCAGCAGATCGCCTTCCTCCAGGGCGGTGATTCGCTGGAATGCCGCCTCGATCATCTCCTTTGTCACCCCGGCAATATTGCGAAACTGCATGCCACGCGCCTGCCACGGCAAATCCAGGCGCTCGGCAAGTTCCGTCATGTACGCCAGGTGAACTTCGACCTCGTCGATGGTGCCGCTGACGTTCCCTTGAGCGTCGACGCGCGTGAAACGCTCGCCCGCCGCCAACCGTTCAGCCACTCGCTGGCGAGCAATGGCTCCCAGCTCATCGAGCCGGGATTTGCCCCGCGCCAGTTCGAGCAGTTGAGGCTCAACCAGATCCGGGCGGATCAAGTCGTAGGCTTCTTTAACGAGCACCTCGACCCCCATGGCGTTGAACAGCTGCGTACCGCCATCCACACACTGCGTGGGTGTCGCAGCCTCGCTGAAGAGCTTCGTTCTCAGCTCAGTGTCTTCGGCCATCGCCTCCAGCATTCGCCAGACTTTAGCCGTCAGCTCCTTGCGATATAGACCGCCAGCCCTGAAGTCGGCGGATTGGGTGAGCCGGTTGATTTCGTTGAAAAAGGACTCCGAATGAAACTCATCTTCAACCGCATTCCATATCTGTTGATTGGCCCGCCACTGCGCCTCTGAAATTCCTTCCCCCCATTCGGAACTGTCCACCGTGCCCATCGGCGGATACGGCCGCTCAGGGTCCATGCCAACCGACTCGATATACAGCTTGAGGGTCTCCAGATTTTCCTCGGAGAGCCATTGAGGTTCACGGCTGATGAATGTGCGCGCCAGCAATTCGGCGCGGAACGAACCCGGTGCGACTTGCGGAATCTGATTGATCGGATTGCTGCGCAGATCCATGAAAATACTGCGCGGACGTGGCTGGGAAAACAGCCCGACCGGCCAACTGCTCAACCCTGTTCCGTTCAGTCTTACTACTTGCAGATGAGGCATCTGGCTGATGTCGGGGGCGAGTCTCAATGGATTACCTTGCAAGTCCAGCCATCTGAGTTGAGTCATGTGTCTCAGCCGCGCTACCGCCAGCGCATCCAGTTCAATCATGTTGTCGTTGAGGACGAGGTGGGTGAGATGGCGCATATCACCGATCCCCTGCGATAGCCGGGTCAAACGATTGCCTTGCAGATTCAGGTGACGCACCTGGCGAAATGCCTGCAGGAAATGCTCCTCGCCCGGACCGATGCCGGCGTTGCGCAAACCCAGGCCGGTGACGTGATCGAAATTGGCCTCCAGCCTCGGAAGTGTCGCCAGGTGCTGCCCCAAGGGCATGCCATCCAGCACCAGCGCTTGAGGCGCAATAATGCCCGGCACCTCAGCCCCTCCGGGCCCGGTTCTCTGCCAGCATTGCCTGAGCGCCTGATAGACCTGATTGCGCGAGTTCCACTCTGCCACGCCTGCCGGGCTGAAACGAAAAGACTCGGTTGGCGAGTTCATCCAGCGCTGCATGGTTGCGTTGAAGCGGTTGAATTCGGTTTCAAGTGCTGTCAGTCGTTGGCTCGCAGATCCGCCGTTCTGCTCGAATTGCTCCAGCAGTATCCCGACCTGGTCGTTGCTCAAGCCTGGATAGAGCGATGTCGTCCGACGCTGCAGCAGTTCCCGTTCAGGCGAAAGTCGCGCATACCCTGGCATGCCACCGCGAAGACGCATGACTGCCGGGTCGTACGCCGGTTTGCGAATGGGGTTTTCCAGAAGAATCCGCTCAAGCTTCTGGCGCGCCAACGGTCGCGCTCGCACCAGCCTTTCAAGCCTTGCTGCCTCATGGATTTCGAAGTCCAGGGCTGTTCGTTGCGAATCCGGCAACGCATGCAGCACCGCGGCATACACATTGTCTGCGCCGTGCAGGTGTTGATCTCTGTCGTCCCGTGCTTCGTATTTGCCATCCTCCCCCAGGATCAGCACTTTGCGGATCGGTGCGTCGACAGGGCCAATACTGTCAATCAAGGCTCCCCCGAATGAATACTCACGAACCTCCACACGCACATCCCCCGGCCAGCCCGGCAGAGCCGCCAGGGAATGCAACTCCAGACGCGCAGTGTCAGCGCTGTGCAACCCGTCGAGGTAAAGGCCTTCATAGGCCCGTGTCATCCGCAATTGTTCGGCGGCCTCCCGGGCCTGTTGAGCCAGCCGCAATGGCACACGTTTCTTTTCGGTCAGGTGTTGCATGTCGCAAGGGTGCGCCTCACCCAGCAGCTCTTGCGCCTGGCTGACCGAGATATCTGCAAAATCGCCCTTGAGCAGGTTCACCAAAGGATCGTCCGAACGGGTCCGACGACGGTACAGAAGGTCGAACAACTGCCGCTTGCGCTGGCGTACCTGTGCCGCCCATTGCTCACGCAATGCCTGGGCACGCTTCTGTGCGTCACCGGATAACCACTCGTCGAGCAGTTCGCGAAGCTCCCGCTCGTCCAGGAACCCCACCACACGCTCGGGCAGCGCCCCCACCAACAAGTCCGACCAGGTCATCTGCAACGTATTGGCCGCTGACGCCCCGGCATAGCCTTCCTTGATCGCGGCCCCTGTCAGACCCGGCCCCTGGAAGACCTCAATGGCCTTGTCACTGGGCCAGCCGTCCATTTCGGTCATGGATCGCACGGCGTAATCGGCCCATTCCTCACCGATCCGGTTGGCCAGAATCTGCTCTGCGCAAGCTTGCGCATCGGCAAGGGCCTTGAAGCGCTTGAGGGTATCGGCCAACAGCGCCGGAGGGGTCTCGTGTTCGACGTGAAGTCGGCGCAGCACATTTTCGTGCACGCCGCTGGCGGTCATAACCTGCTCAAGGGTTTCATCGGAGAGTCCATCCACCGAAGCGCCCAGACGCCTGAGTACTTGCTCCTTGTCCCATTCGAGTGGTTGATCGAGTTCGGTTTTCCAACTGCCGGCACCGTTGTGCTCCACCCGCGGCTTATACGCATCGGCGCGAGTCGGGTGTTGCAGCCGATACCGACCAGTGTCCGGGTCCTGCTTGACTTCGTAGTACTTGTCGTCGAGCCGCAGCAGGTCCTGATCCTGATGACGGTACAGCCCTGTGTCACTGGCCCTCGCCCCATCGGGCAATGCGATCGATCGTTCATAGGGACCGAGGTCAGGGCTCCACAAACGCCCCTTGTCGCCGATCTCCACGGGTTTGAGACCCTCGACAAATGACGAAGGCTTGATTGCAGTCGGAGCACCACCGGGCAGTACATGCCCCGCGCCCATGGCTGCCAACTGCGCAAAATTGATCAACACGTCATTGAAGTATCTGCCGGCCTCCTCCTTATCTCCCTTGCTCCAGTCCTCGATGCCCTCCGTTACCTCGGCAAGCATTTGCGCGACCATGACGCCGAGCATGGCCTCGCCCAGACCCGGCACCAGCATTGCGGTGAAATTGAAGATGTTCCAGCCAAGTTCCAGGTAACTGGTCAAGCGCTTGAAGCGGGCTGTCGCATCTTCATCACCGGTGGGCACCGCAATGACCCTGGCGTCGGCGATGGCCTTGTTGCGACGTTCGATAAACAGCGTTACCCACAGATCACCATCGATCGCATTGGTGACAGGTTCGGCATTCGGGTTCTCGACTGCGGTTTCACGCCACCATGGCCCCATATCCAGCGGTTCGCGTTGATGCCAGGTGAAAGTCTTGAAGCGTTCATTGGCGCGGGCGAAAAAACGTCCCTTGTCCTTTTGTGCCACGAACCGGCTGAAAAAGGCCTGGTAATCCGTACTCAGCAGTTGACCGATCAGCGTCTTCATAAATTCGGTCAGCGACGAATACTCCTTCAAGGGATGGTCTGGATCATCCGGAATATAGGCAATCAACGGGCCGGACAATCGGCTCTGATGGTAGATATCTTCATTGCGAGCCAACTCTTCGGTCACGCCCTGGGGACCATTGGCAAAGAATGCTTGCAACAGCTTGTATTGCTCGTACGCCTGGTTGGGTAACACAGGGACTCGGTGCGACCATTCCAGCCAGAATTTCAGCTCGGCGGGGGTCAACGCATCGATGGTCCGTTTGATCTGCGACGGCTCGCTGACCGCACTGAACAGCACGATGCCGGTCATCCTGAACCCCATCAGCGACAAGCGGTGAGGCAGTAACGGGCGTTGATACAGGGTGACTCCCGGACGACCTTCAGCCACCTGACGGAGCTTGCCATACGCGTGATCGCTGATATCGCCCTTCAATCTTGCGATCAGTGCCGCCACTTCAAAGGCCGCTTTCTCACTGGCGACTGCACCTTGCTGCAAGGTCTGCCGCGCCGCGGCGCTTTCGGGCAAGAGAATGGACTTGAGGTGTTGCTGATACTGCCCGCCGATGTCCAGGCTCCGGCATAGCGACGTGAACCTTGGCAACGTGATCGTCGGGTCGAGCGCAAGGCCGCCGTATTGGTCCTTGCGATAGATACCAGCCGTGTTTCGCCATGCGCCTTCGGTGGTTTCCGATTCCTCGAAATTATGCAATGCAGCTTCGAGCAGTGTGGAGCGCCGCACGCGACTGCCACCTGTATCAATTCCAAGAATAATAGTGATCGGCACATCAAGCTGCACAGTGAACTCATTGATGTTCACATCGGTATTGAAGTTCGTCCGCAGTGCGGTTTTGATCAAGGGTTCGGCAAATGTATTGATGTCGTGCTGCAAGTTACCCAGGGTCTTGTCCAGAACGCCTTGCAAGCGCCATCGCTCGTTAATCAACTGCTTCAGGTACTGGCGGTCAATATGTCGCGCGGCGCTGTACCACTCGGGTATCTGCGGCTGCAAACCTTCTATGGTTCTCAACCTCGATATCGATGCATCTTTAACAGCGCTCGGTACAACATCCAATACACGACTGTAATGAACGCCCCTGTTTTCCGTGCGTAGACTTCCAGAAGTTTCCAGCGTATTGCTTCCATGCAATTCAGCCATTTTAAATTTCCTTGATGACCGGATAAGAGCCAACAGCTTATTCAATGTGACCTTGAATAAAAGACCAAATAACTGTTGAGCCGATCCCCTTTGAAGCACCGCACAGTTCGAAAATCAGGGCTGTTTCAATATATAAGTACCACCCTGGAGGCTCCCGTTCATGGCACCGGGCGCGCGCTCTTTTTTTCGTGAAAGGCGCTAATATGCTTCTGGCTGTTTTCCAGCCAATGCTCAGGGGACCTGACATGCGCCTTTCCGAATTCATCGTGCAGCGCGTTGATTGCATCGTCGATGAGTGGGAGCAGTTCGCCAAAACCATCACCCCGGCCGCCGAATTCATGGACTGCGTCGCCCTGCGCGACCACGCGAAATCGATCCTGCTGGCAGCGGCGCGGGACATGAGCAAGCCCCAGTCCCCCACTGAACAGGCGGCCAAGGCCTGCGGCGAAGGCCCGGAAAAAACCCCAAGCCTGGACCAGGCCGGCGCCAGCCACGGCGAACTGCGGCACACCGTGGGCTTCGACCTGGTGCAGATGACCAGCGAATTCCGTCACCTGCGCGCTTGCGTGATCCGCCTGTGGATCAACAGTCTTGAGTCTCCCGACATGGCCAGTTTCCAGGACATGATCCGGTTCAACGAAGCCATCGACGAAGCCCTGGCCGAATCCACCGCGGCCTATGCCGAACAGGTCAACCGTTCGCGGGACATCTTTCTGGCGATCCTCGGTCATGATCTGCGCGCGCCTCTGCAAGCGGTGAGCATGTCCATCGAAATGCTCCTGCGCAAAACCACTCTCGAGGGCGATGCCCTGACCTGTGCGACCCACATCCAGCGCGGCACCCGGCACATGGCGGTGATGGTCAGCGATTTGCTGGAACTGGTGCGCAGTCGCCTGGGCAAGAGCCTGCCGATCGATCCGGCGCCCATGGACCTGGCCGATGCAGTACACGCAGCCATCGCCGAGGCCTGCGCCGGCAATCCCGCATGCGATCCGTCCCTGAAAACCGTGGGTGATACCCGCGGCATCTGGGATGCCGGGCGACTCCAGCAACTACTGCAAAACCTGATCGGCAACGCGCTGCAACATGGCTCGAACAAACACGACGTGACCGTGACCCTGACAGGCGAGCCGGAAACAGTTCGCCTGACCGTTCACAACTACGGCCCCCCCATTCCCGAAGATGCCATCGGCACGATCTTCGATCCGATGGTGCGCAGCGCCGACGAAGAACTGGGCCAGCCTTCTACCAGCCTTGGGCTCGGCCTGTTTATCGTCAAGGAAGTGGTTAATGCCCATCAGGGCACCATCGAGGTGAGTTCCAGCGAGGCGGCCGGAACACTGTTTACCGTGGTATTGCCCAGGAACGTTTAATACCTGGCGACCGCGTTATCGTTCTTCGTCGGAACGCCGCCCGGAGCAAGCCCACTCCCACATGGACGGTGAACAACCTGTGGGAGCGGGCTTGCTCGCGAAAGCGGTCTGACAGACCAGGCAAATACAACAGAACACCTACTCGACCAACAACCGCCCCAATCGCTGCTTGAGCATGCGGTTCTCGGCCCGCAGTTGCTGGACCTCTTCGAGCAGATCCAGCGCCAGGGCGACGCCTTCCCATTCCAGGTCAAGGTCGCGCCGCAGCTTGGCGGCGCGCTTGGCCAGGGTCAGCTCGTAGTCATTGAAACGCCAGTCCTTGGGCTGAGCACCCTGAGGTTCGAGGATGCCGTGTTCGACGATTTCGATCACGTAGACGGCCGACAGCTCGGTCGCCTCACAGAATTCTGCCATGTCCAGTTGAACGTTCAGGGGACTGCTCATTGTCAGTGTCTCCTTGGTTCCAAGGGATCAAAAATGCTCTCGCGGGTCGAACGCGGCTTTTTTCGCCAGCTCCTGCCACAGGGCCTTGATGTCATCGTCGGATTTCTTCGGCATCACCGCTTTCAGTTGCACGAACAGGAACCCGCGCTCACCGGCCTTGTTCATCAGGCCATGGCCCTTGGCGCGCATGCGCTGGCCGTTCTGGCTGCCGGCCGGCACCTTGAGGTTGATCCTGCCGGTCAGGGTCGGCACGGCGACTTCGGCGCCCAGCGCCAGCTCCCACGGTGCCAGTGGCAAGGTGATGATCAGGTTCTCGCCTTCGACGTCGAATTTCGGATGCGGAGCAAAACGGATCGTCAGGTACAGGTCGCCATTGGCGCCGCCACCCACACCCGGAGCGCCTTGCCCCTTGAGGCGAATGCGCTCGCCGTCGGTCACACCGGCGGGGATCTTCACGTTCAGGCTTTTGCTGGTGTTGCTTACATGCTGGCCGGCCGCGTTGTACTGCGGCACCTGAAAGGTGACCTTCTTCGACTCGGTCGACAGTGTTTCTTCGAGAAAAACCCCAAGTTCCATTTCCACGTCTTGCCCTCGACGTCCGGTGCTGCGACGCGACTGTCCTCCACCCCCAAAGCCTGGCCCACGGTTGCCGAAGATCGAACTGAAAAAGTCCGAGAAATCGCCCGTGTCCTGACCGCCGCCACCGAAACCACCACGGCTCTGCCATCCCGGTGGTCCCTGGAACGGCTGGCCATGCTGGCCATAGCGGCGCAAATCATCGTATTCGGCGCGTTTGTCGGCGCTTTTCAGCGCTTCATAGGCTTCCGAAGCGTCCTTGAATTTGGACTCGGCATCCTTTTCCTTGCTGACGTCAGGGTGGTATTTGCGCGCCAGCTTGCGATAGGCGGCCTTGATCGCCTTATCGTCTGCGGTCGGCTCCACACCGAGAATCTTGTAATAGTCTTTGAAGTCCATCGCGGGAATCACCATCCGTTATCAAATCGCGCCACAGGCCACAGCATGCGCTTGTTTGCAGCCATTGGTCTGACCGATCTCAAGTTTGTGACCGGGTGGCGCAGCAGAAGTTTATCGGCAGCAGGCGGGGCTTCTTGCGAGCACTCTCGCGGCTGTCCGGTTGATGCAGGGTAGTTTGGGGGGAATGCCCCATCTTTCAAGGCATTGTTTGCGAAGAATTAGCAGATAACCGGCCTTCGAATCTGGCGCGCTCTGACATACACTGCGCGGCCGTTTTTTAACCGGAACCTGAAAGACATGAACAACGCATCTCCAGCCCGTGCCGTGGGTATCGACTTTGGCACGTCCAACTCCACCGTCGGCTGGCTGCGCCCCGGCATGGAAACGCTGATCGCGCTGGAGGACGACAAGATCACCCTGCCGTCGGTGGTCTTCTTCAACATCGAAGAACGCCGCCCGGTGTACGGCCGCCTGGCGCTGCACGAGTACCTGGAAGGCTACGAAGGCCGCCTGATGCGCTCGCTCAAGAGCCTGCTGGGCTCCAAGCTGATCAAGCACGACACCAGCGTCCTGGGCACGGCGATGCCGTTCAAGGACCTGCTCGGGCTGTTCATCGGCCAGCTCAAGAACCGTGCCGAAGCAGCCGCCGGTCGGGAGTTCGAAGAAGTGGTGCTGGGTCGGCCGGTGTTTTTTGTCGATGACGACCCGATGGCCGACAAGGAAGCCGAAGACACCCTGGTCGATGTGGCGCGCAAGATCGGCTTCAAGGAAGTCTCGTTCCAGTTCGAACCGATTGCTGCGGCATTCGACTACGAGTCGACCATCGAGAAAGAAGAGCTGGTGCTGATCGTCGACATCGGCGGTGGTACGTCCGACTTCTCCCTGGTGCGTCTGTCGCCGGAGCGTCGCGCTGTGGATAACCGCCAGGATGACATCCTCGCCACCGGCGGCGTGCACATCGGCGGAACCGATTTCGACAAGCAACTTTCGCTGGCCGGCCTGATGCCCCTGTTCGGCTATGGCAGCCGGATGAAGAGCGGCGCCTACATGCCCACCAGCCACCACATGAACCTGGCGACCTGGCACACGATCAACTCGGTGTACTCACAGAAATCCCAGCTGGCCTTGGGCAGCATGCGCTACGACATCGAGGACACGGGCGGCATCGATCGCCTGTTCAAACTGATCGAGCAGCGCGCCGGGCACTGGCTGGCGATGGAAGTGGAAGAAACCAAGATCCAGCTGACCCACGCCGACAGCCGCCACGTGCCGCTGGACCGCATTGAAGCGGGCCTGAGTGTGGACTTGAGCCGTGCACTGTTCGAGTCGGCCATCGACAGCCTGCTGGAGCGGGTGCGTAACAGCGTCACCCAACTGCTGGCAAACGCCGACGTGCGGGTCGACCAGGTCGATACGGTATTCTTCACCGGCGGTTCGAGTGGTATCCCGGCGCTGCGCAACAGCGTCTCGGCGATGCTGCCGAAGGCGCGGCATGTGGAAGGGAACATCTTTGGCAGTATCGGCAGCGGTCTGGCGATCGAGGCTGCAAAACGCTACGGCTCGATGGACTGATCCGAAATCTGCGGTGCGCCCTTCGCGAGCAAGCCCGCTCCCACATTCAACCGAGTTCCTCCAGATGGAATACGCTCAAATGTGGGAGCGGGCTTGCTCGCGAAGGCGCCAGATCAGGCAATAAAGATCCAGCGGATCAAACCATCCCCACCTGCTTCAACTCACTCTTCAGATACGCGTAGTAAATCGGCCCCGCCACCACCCCCGGCAGGCCGAACGCGGCCTCGAACACCAGCATCGCCAGCAGCAACTCCCACGACTTGGCACTGATCTGCCCGCCGACGATGCGCGCGTTGAGGAAGTATTCGAGCTTGTGGATAAAAATCAGGTAACCCAGCGCCGCCACGGCGACCCAGATCGACAGCGATAGACCGACGATGGTGATCAGGGTGTTCGACATCAGGTTGCCGATCACCGGCAGCAGGCCGAGCAGGAACGTCAGCACGATCAGGGTTTTGGTCAGCGGCAGCTTGATGCCGAACAGCGGCAGGATCACCGCCAGGAAAATCCCGGTGAAGAAGGTGTTGAGCAGGGAAATCTTGATCTGGGCGAACACGATGTTGCGAAACGCCTGGACCAGCAGGTGCAGGCGATCGAACAGCGCCGCAGCCAGCGGCTTGCGCTTGGTCAGGTCCGGCACACGCTGCAAGGCAATGATCGCCCCCAGCACCATGCCGATCAGCAAGGTCACGAACATGTGCGCCGCGTCCTTGCCCACCAGTTGCAAATCGCTGAGGTGCTTGCTGACCCATTCGCCGATTGCCACGCGAAACTCGGCGGCACTGGCCGGCAGATAGGCGTCGATGAACGGCGGCAGTTGCCCGCGTGCACGGTCGACCACCCCCATGAACTTGTCGAGGGAAGCACCTGGGTTTTCCGCTTCGTGCAGCAGAAAACTGATGGCGCCGGCAAAGATCAGCGACAGTACGCTGACAATCAGAGTCCCCAGCAACGCCACTGCCAGCCAACGTGCACGTCGGCCTTCAATCAGTCGTTGCAGTTGCGGGGTGAGCATGTTGACCAGTTCGAACACCAGCAACCCGGCGAGCAGGCTGGGCAGCAACCGCAGCGGCAGGACCAGCAGCAACCCGCCAAAAATGATGACCCAGCTGATGACCAGCAAAACTTGACGCTGAGAAAACGTTGGCATACAGCCTCAAAAACGAACGGCATAAAAAGGATTGGCAGTCTGCCAGCGATCCGGTGCGAGCACTAGGGATTGTGTGGGGCGACCTTGGTCGGGGGCAGGGCAAATTGTGAAACTCCCCAGTCAGCCCATACAACGCCGCTCCCACACTCGACTGAGTTGATCCCTGTGAATTATTTTTTCTTCAGGCAATCACTCATGAACGCCTTGCGCTCATCCCCCTTGAGGGCCTTGGTGGCGGCGTCGGCATTGCAGGTTTTCATTTTCTCTTGCTGCGGCGTCAAGGCTTTACCGGCATCGTTTGCCGCCGGAGCGGCCTTCAGGCAGGTGCTCATGAAGGCTTTGCGCTCGTCGCCCTTGAGGCTTTTGGCCGTGGCGTCGGCGTTGCAGGTGGTCATCTTTTCCTGTTGGGCTGTGGCGGCGAAGCCTTGGGAACAGAGCAGCAAACCGATCATCAACAAAGGGACACGCAACATCTTCATGGAGTTTTCTCCTTGTTGCCACACCGAGGGGCGTGGCCTCGTACTGGAGTGTAGACAACCCCTGTTACACCTTCCTGTTCTCCAGATGGCTGCGTCGATACTGCTCCGGCGTGCACCCGGCCTGGCGCTGAAACATTGCGATAAACGCAGAGCCAGTGCTGTAGCCCATGTCGAAGGCGATTTCTTGAATGCTTCGCGGGCTTTCCAGCGCTTCGATTGCCGCCAGAAAGCGCAGGCGCTGGCGCCACTCGCCGAAACTCATGCCCAGTTCCCGCATGAACTGCCGTGCCAGCGTGCGCTCGCTGACATGGATGCGCGCGGCCCATTCCGACAGCGGCCGGTTATCCCCCGGCTCGGCCTGCAACGCTTCCAGGATCCCCAACAGTCCGGGGCTGCTGGCGTACGGCAAATAGCACTCGTGCACCGGCGCCTGTCGTAGCTGGTCCACCAATACCTGGGCCAGACGCTGATCGGCAGCCTGCTCGGGAATTTTCACGTCCCGAGCCGCGAAGTCCTTGAGGATCGCCTTGAGGATGTCGCTGATGGCCAGGGTGCAGGCTCGCGACGGCAGATCGGTGCACACCTTGGGCGCCAGGCACACGGCGCGGTAGTTGACCGGTTGGTGACTATAGAAACTGTGCTCGATCTGCGGCGGTACCCACACCGCGTATTGCGGTGGCGACATGAAGCGGCTGCCCTCGACGTCCATGTGCAGCACGCCATGGGCTGCATATTCCAGCGTCCCCCAGGGATGTCGATGGGGTGCTGCGTATTCGTGGGCGTCGAAATCGGCGTAGCGGAAGTACACCGCCGACGGCAGTTCGCTGAAGTCCAGCAGGTCGATGTGTTTACTGCTCATGCTGTCCGTCATCAGGGGCGGGTTGTCTGGTTCGAAGTATAGGCTTGCATCCAGACAAGCGGATAATTGCCCCTCATTAACGTTCTGGTTTTTCCCGATGCAATACGCTTATCCCCTGCTGGCCATTTTTATCTGGGCCGGCAACACCGTGATCACCAAAATGTCGGCCGGGGCGATCTTCCCCGCCGAGATCGGTTTCTACCGCTGGCTGCTGGCCGGGTTGCTGTTCACGCCCTTCATGCTCAAACCGGTGCTCGCCCATTGGCCGCTGATCCGACCGAACCTGGGCAAGATCCTTGTCCTCGGTGTTCTCGGCATGGCGGTCTATCAAAGCCTGGCGTACTTCGCCGCGAGCCTGACTACGGCCACCAACATGGGCATCATCCTGTCGCTGATGCCGCTGATGTCGCTCGCCATGGCAATCATCAGCCTCGGCCAGCGCCTGACCATGGGGGCCCTGGCTGGTGCGGTGCTGTCATTCACCGGTGTCCTGGTGGTGGTGTCATCCGGCAGCCTTGGCATATTGCTGGAGCACGGGGTCAACCTGGGCGACGCGATGATGCTGATCGCCACCCTGGCCTACGCGGTCTACAGCACCCTGTTGAAAAAATGGCAGCTGAAACTGCCGCCGCTGGTGCTCCTGTATTTGCAGGTACTGGTGGCCGTGGTGGTGCTGTTTCCGCTGTTCCTCGCCTCACCGAAAGTCGGCGCGACCCTGCAGAATATTCCGCTGGTGTTGTACGCCTGCCTGCTGGCTTCGATGGTCGCGCCGCTGGCGTGGATGCAGGCCGTGGTGCGTTTGGGTCCGAGCCGGACCACGCAGTTTTTCAACTTGCTGCCGTTGATTACCGCATTGATTGCGGCAGTGGTACTGCATGAACAACTGGCGATGTATCACCTGGTGGGCGGAGTGTTGACCTTGGGCGGGGTGATTGTTTCCGAGCGTTGGACGACGGTGTTGGGTCGCAAGGTCAGTGTTGCCTGAGCCGCCGCCTTCGCGAGCAAGTCGAATCGTCGCACCGCCGCTCCCACATTTGGAATGCATTCCCCTGTGGGAGCGGGCTTGGTCCGGGCGGCGTTCCGACGAAGAACGATAACGCGGTCTAGACGCCTTCCGCCGCCAGCCGCGCCGCATGCTCGACAAACAACCTGATCGGCTCGGCCCCCTTGCCCACCAGCCCCAGTGACTGGTTGACGATATCGAAGTGATCCAGCGGATACTCATCGCCAATCACCGTCCCCAGGTGCGAGCTGTAGCGCCCGACCATGCCGTCGCAATGCCCGGCTTCGCAGACGAAGGTTTTGGCGAATAACCGGCAACTGCGGTTGGTGCCATCCAGCAGGTTGCGCCCGCGATCGGTAATGCCCGGTTGCAATGTGCCGGACCAGGAGTAATAACGCACGCCGTTGACCTCTTCCGGCCCGTGACCGCCCCAGATGTCGGGCAGCCCCTGTGGATAACGCTGATTGAACAGCGCGACGCCAGCGGTGGTGAGGGAGTGGTGGGACGCATGGATATCCACCGGTAGCTTCGGCCCGCGGTAACCGGTATCCAGCCACCCCATCAGCGCACTGATAATCCGCAGCAAAAAGCACAGCAACCGGCCACGCATGCTGTCATGGGGATAATGCTCGTGCAGGTAATCGGCGAGTTCCGAACCGTGATTCGGCCCCGCAACCGAGGTCACCGAAGCGATCAGGTCCGGACGCTTTGCCGCCGCATAACGGGCGGTCAGCGAGCCCTGGCTATGGCCGATCAGGTTGACCTTGCCGGCCCCGGTTTCCCGCAGGATTTCCTCGATGCGTACCAGCAGTTGCTCGCCGCGCACTTCGTTCGAATTAAGCGGCGAGACCTGCACGGCGAACACCACCGCACCACCACGGCGCAATGCCTCGACGATCCCGTACCAGTATGGATAAAGCACCAGGCGGATAAACCCGAGCATTCCGGGTACCAACACCAGCGGATAGCGCGGGGCAGAACCTTGCGACATGGGTGGACATCCTTGTGGTCGGAGGGTGACGCAAGGCGGAAGCAAGACATCCGCCAAGCATCACCAGCGAAGATGACAACTCGACGACAAGTCTATGTCATCCACCCTACTTCAACCCCGCCACGCCCGCCACGATCAGCCCGACCGAGACCAGTTTGATTGCGGTCAGGCTTTCACCCAGCAGCGCGAAACCGAGAAACACCGTGCCCAGCGAACCGATGGCGGTCCAGATCGGGTATGCAATGCTCACCGGCAATTCGCGCATGGCCAGGGTCAGGAAGTAGATCCCGCCCACAGCGGCCACCACAGTGATCAGCGAAGGCCAGAGCCGAGTGAAGCCCTCGGCGTACTTCATGCCCATGGCGAAGGTGACTTCGAACCCGGCGGCGATCAGCAGAAACAGCCAGGCCATCTAGAACTCCCCGGCCAGCGCCAACAAGCGCCGCTCAGCCTCGGCGGCGGAGATCTCAAAGGTGCGTTCGGCGGACTCTTCACCCTCGACGGCCACCACGGTGACGTCCGTGATGCCGATGAATCCGAGCACCGTGCGCAATAGCGTGTCGGCATGGTTCATGGCTTCCAGCTCGCCTCCCGGACCAAAACCAAAGCCGCCACGGCTGGTGACGATCAGGGCTTTTTTGCCCTGCACCGACGGTTGGTACTGGGCCACGCCATTGTCCAGGGTGTGATCGAAGGTCACCCCGACGCGCACGATCTGATCAATCCAGGCCTTGAGGCCACTGGGCACGCTGAAGTTGTGCATGGGCGTGGAAATCAGCAACACATCGTGGCCCAGCAGTTCGCCGACCAGCTCGTCGCTGAACGCCAGGTCGGCCTGCATCGATAATGGCCGGGCATCAGGCTCGGGGTAAAACGCGGCGGCCACGAATGCTTCGTTGACCGGCGGTATCAGCGCCCGACCGACTTCGCGCCGGGTCAACTGTGACTGTGGATGACGGGCCTGCCAGGCCGTCAGAAACACTTCGGCCAAACGGCGCGAGTGAGAGCGTTCACCACGTGGACTGGCATGAACGGCAAGAATTTTACTCATCTGAACCTCCTCAAGGACTAAACTCAAACGGCTTGTGGCTTGCAGCTTGAAGCTGTCAGCTGCGCCTCTTCAAATGAGCAAAAATCATTCAGGATGAATCCATTTCATCCGTGGAGCTTTCAGTGTTCGCCTCGCTACCTTTGACCGCCCTGCGTGCCTTCGAATCCGCCTCACGCCTGTTGAGCTTCAAGGCTGCCGCCGAAGAACTGTCGGTCACCCCGACGGCGGTGTCCCATCAGATCCGCTCCCTGGAGAGCTGGCTCGGCGTACCGCTGTTCGAGCGCCTGCCACGCCAGGTGCGCCTGACCGAGTGCGGTGAACGGTTGTTCCAGAGCCTGCACGGGGCTTTCCTCGAAGTGGCGCAAAGTGTCGACACCCTGCGCCCGCAACGCAGCAGCGCCAACCTGACGGTCTCCACCACCGCTGCCTTCGCCGCGCTGTGGCTGGTGCCACGGCTGGGACGCTTCTACGCCCGGCATCCGAACATCAACGTACGTCTCGATACCCACTGCGAGGTCATCGATCTGCATCAGGACGCCAGTGTCGATCTGGTGCTGCGCTACAGCCTCGACGACTACCCCAACCTGTACGGCCAGTGCCTGTTCGATGAGTCCTTCGGTGTCTACGGTTCCCCCGAACAAGTGGCCCTGGCGTCGAGTCGTGCCCCGACGCTGATCAGCGTGCGCTGGCACAACTCGAAGCTGTATGCCCACGGCTGGGAGGCCTGGTGCGCTCGCTCCGGCGAAACCTGGTCGAGCGGCCGGCCCGCCGTGCGCGAATACGACGAAGAGCATTACGCCCTGCAAGCGGCGATTGCCGGGCAAGGTCTGGTGTTGGCAAGCAATATCCTGGTGTCGGAAAGCGTGGCCGGTGGTCTGTTGCTGCCGTACCGGGGAGAAATCCAGGTCGATGGTGCTGGCTATAGCGCACTGTGCGTCCCGGGACGCGAACGTCATCCACCGGTTCGGGCGTTTTTTGCGTGGTTGCGTGAGGAGGCATTGTTGTCCGGGCATGCGGTGCGCTGATCAGGAAACGAAAACACTACATACTTTCGCAAGTCACAAGACCATTTAACCCGACACCACCGCATTAAAACATTTAAAGCACAATAAAACCTGAAGTTACAAACCCCAACTAGACTTTAAAAAAAACTAACTTACTCTAACAACCACAGCCAACCGGCTGTTTAAAAAACAAGTAAAGGATTACTTTCATGCTACTTGAACAACGACTTGAATTTATTGATTCCCTGCCAACCTTTCCAGTCACCACACAGCGCTCGCTACTTGAACTGCCTGAGTCCCCTGAAAAGCCTGAGCACGATATCGACAAACCAACTGCCAGCGTCATGCCTAATACTATCGATGCATTCCTGCCCGGCGTTTCGCAGGTAATCATCGACGATGTCAACTTGTGCAAATTAGTCATGCAAAATGCCGCCACCAAAAATTTCCCCGAAGACGCGCAACTTTTCGAGTGGTATCGTTACTATGTTGACGGCCTGAGCAAGCTGGGTTGGGTGACTCAAAACAGGAACATCCAGGAGGTCACTATCAAGAGAGCCGCCCTGACGATGGATCAGGTTGCCTTGGAAGTAGCAGCAGGATTGATTGGCGCCAGTGCTGCTCAAATTCTCGCCGGGGTTGCCAAAAAGGCAGTTGAGGCGGTGCAGAACAATCCCGGTGCCATTAAGATTTTTGATAGCTACAAAAAGCTCGGCGCTCAGACAAAATTCGACATCGCGCCGGTCTGGGTTGATAACAGCGGGCAAGCGAACATGCTCCTCAACTGCATCGCCATGGATGCCAGGGAAAGCACCCATGGCATTCTGTTCTGGAAATCGACCAAGCAGTCCACCACGATAAAATCGGGCGCCGTACGCACTTACCTGGACACTAAGGTCTTTTCCGGCTTGCGTGAAAGCCTGTACGAAAAATTCAGCGAAAATGGCAAGAAATTCATTGCTGACCTGCCTGACTTCTAACAGTCGCTGATACGTTTAAATCGGCAAATACTTGCCGATTTAAACAACTTCCCGCGTACACGTCGCGATGGAAAAAACATGAAAAAAACAGTCTCTGATACCTGGCTTGTCAATGGCAACATTATGATTTTTTGCGGCCCGCACACTGACAGTTTCAAAAACGATATTTTAACATCCAGTCTGTTCGGTGAATTGGTGGCGGAACAAAAAAACAGCCCCCGCGCAACTTCGTGGTCCACCTATACAGATACAGTTATAAAATTTGGCTGGATTGTTAATAACCGAGCGACTCAGCAACTCGAATTTGAAAACATAAACCTGTCGAGTGTTGTGGAACAAAGTGCCGGGAGTGCCCTTCCACAAGACGAACGACAAGCGCTCGCCATTGCCTTGGCCCAATTGGTCAACCTCCCGGGTGATTCACCGGCAATCAGGGCAATAGTCGAAAAGCTGCAAAAAAACGCTATTGTGAGCACCACCACGGACACACCGGTTTCAACGGCTGTTCTGCTGACGATTATTCGCAACGACAAAACCGTGGTAACCCTGCAAGTGGCGTTCGAAACGCTTCACGAGATTTCCATCGATATTCTCGAGCAGCCTGTCTTGAGCGCTGACAACGACCGTCAGACCAACAGCTGGCTGTTGTGCAGCTTACTGGATGAGCGCCACTACAACCTGGTAAGAGCCGATGTCCTCAAGAAATTGGGGCGCAACATTGAAACAAGGCTACTGCAAATTCCTGTACCCGCCGACCTGGATTGAAAGCCTGGACAGTGCACGACGTTCAAGCGCCCCCGAATCGAAGGCTTGCGGCGCTTGAACACTGTTTGCACGAATCAGTTTTTGACGGTCTTGGGCACCTTGCCCGCCTTCATCTGCTCCAGCAACGGCGCGCATTGATTCGGCTCGCCCCCACTCGGTGCCACCAGCGCCAGCAACCCTGCCGCCGGCGCGGCGATCACGCCCAGCGCGACCATCCCGGCTCCGCGCAGCATCAACGGCACGGCCTTGACCCCGGCATCGGGCTTGATGAACTTGCCGCGCACATACAGTGGCGAGCGCAGTGAAAGCAGGCGCCAGCCCTTGGATTCCGGGGTGATGGTCAGGTCCAGTTGTTCAGTCGCCATGTTGGCGGTGCCGTCGATGTAGATGATCGCGTTCTCGGTGTCGAACACAAACAAGCGGGTACTCGCCAGGCCGGACTGGATACCGAAGTCAGCGGCCGCGCAGTTGATCTTCACTTCCTTGTCGCCAAAGATCTTGCCAACCACATAGTTGCCGACGTTCAGGCCCGCCAGCTCCATCAGTTCGCGACTGATTGCGCCATCATTGATCAGCATTTTCAGATTGCCATTGGCGCTGCCCAACAGCTTGGCCACCGAATTGCCGCGACCACTGATATCAGCGTCGCCGTTGAGTTCGCCAAAACTGGTTTTCATTGGTTCAAAGCCGGGGAACAACTGCTTGAGCTTGAAGCCCCGCGCGGTGAGTTTTGCCTGGCCCTCCAACGGCTCGGCATGGCCGTTCAGGCGAATCTGCGCATCCAGCTTGCCGCCAGCTACGCCGAAACGCAGCGGCTCGAGACTGAGCACGCCATCGGTGAGCACCAGATGGGTGTACAGGTCGTTGAATGGCAGTTTTTCGCTGTGCACGATGCGCTTGCCGGTGAACTCGACATCGGCGTCCATATCGCGCCAGCGATCGGTCTTGAACTCTTCGACCGGCAGAACCTTGTCCGCCGGTTGTTTGCTGTCACCGCCACGGGCCTTCTGTTTGGCGTTGGAGTCGGCACCAATCAGCGGCGCCAGATCGGCGAACAACAATTGATTGGACAACAACGAGCCGCTGAGTTTTGGTCGTGGCTGGCTGGCCACGTAAGTCAGGTTGCCGTGGATGTCGCTCTCACCGACCTTGCCGTTGAATTCTTCATAGCGGAACACCGCGCCACCGGCCTCGTGCAACCTGGCAATCAGGTGGCCGTCGGTGGCATAGGGTGGCGTGTCCGGCAGGGTTACGCCGGTCAGCGGATAGAGGTTGCCCAGGCTGGTGCCGGCCAGTTTCAGGCGCAGGTCCAGGGCGCCGAGATTCATCGGATCGGTCAGGGTACCGGCCAGTTCAACGCTGGAATCGCCGATCTTCAACTGTGCCTGAAGCGGAAACGGCCGTGCTGCGTCCTGCAACGCCAACAGCCCGCCAATCTTGCCCTGGCCCGCGAGTTTCTGGCCGTGGTACTGGCCGTTGACCTTGAGGGCGAACGCATAATCCTGGGGTGACGAGCCCTTTTCCTGCGCGGCTTTCGCCGCTTTGTCGCCGACGATATCGCTGAACGGAACCGGTTTGCCCAATGGATCGATCAGCACGTCGAGTTGAGTCATCAGGCTCTGGTCGTCGAGGATGACGTGGCCCTTGTCGAAGCCGATCGCGCCGATATCCACCCCCCAGCTGAAGGGCTCGGCGTTCGGGTCTTTCGGGTCGAATTTGAAGGTCCAGTTGGCGCGCCCGTCAGCCAGGCGTTGCAGGTGGGCATTCGGCTCGGTGAGATCGATACGCGGGATCACCACCCGCTGCGCCAGCAATGCCAGGGGAGAAATACGCAGTTCTACCCGCTTGAGGGTGACCATCTGCGGTTGCTTTGACCAATCCGGATTGCCCAGGCTGAGGTCCTCGGCCACCACGTGGGGCCACGGAACCCAGGCGCGCCAGCCGTTTTCATCGGGTTCGGTCTGCCAGGCCACCGACAGATTGCCGTTGATGGCAAAAGCGCGGTGCAGTTCTTCGGAAACTTTGGCGTTGAGTGGCGCTTTGATCCGGTTCCAGTCGAAGAACACGATGATCAGCACCAGCACCACCAACAAGGTAAGGAAAGTGGAAAGGGTCCAGACAAACGTCTTTTGAGTGCGCGTCATTGCACAAGGCTCCTGATACGACCGGGCGCCCCGACTGCGACGCACATGTGAAACGGGGAACCGCAAGCGGCTCGCCATGAAGTCTACGACTGATAAAAACCCGCCAGGTTTAATCGACAGACAGTTTTCTCAAAGTCAAACAATGACCAGCTGGTCAACCAGCGTTACCGACCCCGCACTTTTGCATGTCACAGGTGAGTCGAAAATACCCACATCGGTGCAAATCAACTCGCCGGAAACGCCCGGCCTAGAGCCTCCGCAGCAAACAATCAATTCCGTTGATTATTACCATTGCGTTTATGAACTTTTATATCGACTTATCGAGAGTAGCATTGCTCTCGTACCCACTTTCTCGCCCCCCCCCAAGGAGCAAAACAATCATGAAACGCCAACTACTGCTTAGCCTTTCCCTCTCGATGCTGGCCAGCACTGCTTTTGCCCTGCCAGCCGCTGACCAGGCTACGCCACAAGTGAAACAGAACCACTCGGTGTTCAGCCAGACTGTCGCCGCCGATGGCTCTGAACGCACTCCACAAGGTCAGACCCTTGCCGAAGGCGGTAATGATCGCCTGAAAGAAAAAGGCCTGATCACTCAGGATGGCTCGGACCGTACTCCACAAGGCCAAACCCTGGCTGCCGATGGTTCCGATCGCACTCCACAGGGCCAGACCCTTGCCGCTGACGGTTCGGATCGCACCCCACAAGGTCAAACCCTTGCCGCTGATGGCTCGGATCGCACCCCACAAGGTCAAACCCTTGCTGCCGACGGTTCCGACCGCACTCCACAAGGTCAAACCCTCGCTGAAGGCGGTTCGGATCGTACCCCACAAGGTCAAACCCTTGCTGAAGGCGGTTCGGATCGTACCCCACAAGGTCAAACCCTTGCTGAAGGCGGTGGTGATCGTGTGATCGAACGCAACAGTGCCCTGAGCTAAGCCCCATGGCCGCCCTGAAAAGAAGCCCAATCCCCGGATTGGGCTTTTGACTTTTCAGCGGTCCGCTTGATAGATGTCGCACTTCCCCGCTCGATCCCCCCACAGTCGTTCGACGCAGGCAAAGCCGATTTGCTAGAGTGCGCCGCGTCCCTGTCCAGAAAACGCCCTTGCGATGCTGCCCCGCGCCGAACAGAAGCAACAGACCCGTAACGCCCTGATGGACGCTGCCCGGCGCCTGATGGACGGCGGCCGAGGATTCGGCAGCCTGAGCCTGCGCGAAGTAGCGAAAACCGCCGGCATCGTACCGACCGGTTTCTACCGCCATTTTGCCGATATGGATGAACTGGGCCTGGTGCTGGTCAGCGAAGTCGGCCAGACATTCCGCGAAACCATTCGCCTGGTACGACACAACGAATTCGTGATGGGCGGCATCATCGATGCCTCGGTGCGGATCTTTCTCGATGTGGTCAGCGCCAACCGTTCGCAGTTCCTGTTTCTCGCCCGCGAGCAATACGGCGGTTCGCTGCCGGTACGCAAGGCCATCGGCCGTTTGCGTGAAGACATCAGTTCGGACCTGGCGGCGGATTTGTCACTGATGCCGAAACTGCAGCATCTGGACATCGCAGACCTGAGCGTCATGGCGGATCTGATCGTCAAAAGCGTGTTCGCCACCCTGCCAGATATCATCGACCCGCCAACCGAAGCCTTGCCCGAGCACCTGACGCCCCAGGCGAAAATCACCCAGCAACTGCGTTTTATCTTTATCGGCCTCAAACATTGGCAAGGGCTGGGCAGCACTGAGTAAACCTGTGGGAGCGGGCTTGCTCGCGATGGCGTCGGCACAGTCAGCATTCATATGACAGACACACAGCCATCGCGAGCAAGCTCGCTCCTACAGTGGCGCGCATCGCATCATCTTGGTGCGCAGCGCAAAAGCAGCGCACTAAATTCATCCAAAAACCTCACATCAAAAAATCCCGTCCTACACCACCGTCAGGCATTTCCTACGCATCACGTCGATTGGCAAGCCCCTTGCTCTAGCCTGAACAATGTTCATAGCTGGAAGCCTTCCGATGCTGGTGATTCACCGCAGAATCGACCCTCAACCCGTTTGGGCCGCCGAACTGCACCTTACGTTCGAAGCCCGCAGCAAAAGCCGTTTGCGCTGTTTCAGTGCCGAAGGCGAAGACGTCGGGTTGTTTTTGGAGCGCGGCCAGCCGCCGTTGCATGACGGCGAATGCCTGCAAGCCGAAGACGGGCGAATCGTGCGTGTCTGCGCCCGCCCCGAACAATTGCTGCACGTCACCTGCGCCAATGCCTTCGAACTGACTCGCGCGGCCTATCACCTGGGCAACCGCCATGTCGCCCTGCAGGTCGGCGACGGCTGGTTGCGCCTGCTCGACGATTACGTGCTCAAGGCTATGCTCGAACAACTCGGCGCCGTTGCCACGAACATCGAAGCGCCGTTCCAGCCGGAACACGGTGCCTATGGCGGTGGCCACCATCATTCGCGTCACGGCGATGAAGACTTCAACTACGCGCCGAAACTGCACCAGTTCGGCGTACGCCCATGAACCCGGCCTGGGCACTGCTGCGCCTGGCCAGCCCACAATTGCCGATTGGCGGCTACAGCTACTCCCAAGGGCTGGAAATGGCGGTGGATAACGGCCGCGTTCACGACTCCGACAGCGCCCGACGCTGGATCAGCGATCAGATGTTGCTGAACCTGGCCCGCTTCGAGGCACCGTTATTGCTCGCCCATTGCATGGCCGCCAGTGAGGACAACTGGGGCCAATTGCTGCAACGCTGCGAGGAACACCGCGCCAGTCGCGAAACCCGCGAGTTGCATCAGGAGAGCCGGCAGATGGGCTACTCGTTGCAGCAACTGCTCAATGGCTTGCCGGAACTCGACACTGCCGCCCGCGCCTTCCTCGAACAACGCACCGAGCCACATCTGGCCCTGGGTTGGGCATTGGCCGCACGCGCCTGGCAGATCAACCCGCAGGACGCCCTGGCCGCGTGGCTGTGGAGCTGGCTGGAAAACCAGTTGGCGGTGCTAATGAAGACCTTGCCATTGGGTCAGCAAGCCGCCCAGCGCCTGACCAGCGAACTGTTGCCGCTGCTTCAACAGGCTCAACAGAACGCCACTCGAATCGATCCCGATCATTACGGCAGCGCCGCTTTCGGCCTGTCCCTGGCGTGTATGGCCCATGAGCGCCAATACAGCCGCCTGTTCCGTTCCTAGGGCCCCTTATTTTGGAGAATCACATGAACACACAACCCCTGCGTGTCGGCATCGGCGGCCCGGTCGGTTCCGGCAAAACCGCCCTGACCCTGGCCCTGTGCCTTGCCCTGCGCGAGCGCTACAACCTGGCCGTCGTGACCAACGACATCTACACCCGCGAAGACGCCGACTTTCTGGTGCGCAATGAAGCCCTGGCGCCGGAACGCATCATTGGCGTGGAAACCGGCGGCTGCCCGCACACGGCCATCCGCGAGGACGCCTCGATCAACCTCGAAGCCGTGGATCAACTCAATCGCCGTTTTCCGGGGTTGGACCTGATTCTCGTGGAGTCCGGTGGCGACAACCTCTCCGCGACCTTCAGCCCGGAACTGTCAGACCTGACCATCTACGTGATCGACGTATCCGCCGGCGACAAACTGCCGCGCAAGGGTGGGCCGGGGATCTGCAAATCCGACCTGCTGGTGATCAACAAGATTGACCTGGCGCCGCTGGTCGGCGCCTCACTGGACATGATGAACAGCGACACGCAGCGCATGCGCAACGGCAAGCCATTCGTGTTCAGCAATCAGAAAACCGGCCTGGGTCTGGAAGAGATCATCGCCTTCATCGAACGCCAGGGTTTGCTGAACGCGGCCTGATTACGAATTATCAACAAGGAAGCTTATCCATGACACTCAAACGCATTTTCGGCGCCCTGGCCCTGCTGCTGACTCCGGCCCTCGCCTTCGCCCATCCGGGGCACGGCGACAATGGCTTGATCGCCGGTATCAGCCATCCGCTTGGCGGTCTCGATCACCTGCTGGCGATGCTCGCGGTGGGGTTGTGGGCGGCGCAGCAGAAAGGTGCTGCGCGCTGGGCCCTACCATGCACATTCGTGGGCACCATGCTGATCGGCGGCTTGCTGGGCTTTGAAGGATTGAACCTGCCGGCACTGGAAAGCGGGATTGCGGCATCGGTACTGGCGCTGGGCCTGGCGGTGGCATTGGCAGTGCGTCCACCACTGGGCATGGCGCTGGCTGCGACGGCGTTGTTTGCGCTATTCCATGGTGTGGCCCATGGTCTGGAACTGCCGGAGATGTCGAGTCCCTGGACCTACGCCGCAGGCTTCGTCGCGGCGACGGCTGTGTTGCACGCGGCAGGTTATGCGCTGGTGCGGGTGTTGCCGCAGGCGGCGGCACCGTTGGTGCGATTGGCGGGTGCGGCTTCGGCGGCGACCGGCGTGTGGTTGTTGGCGGGTTGATCACGTGAAGCGGCAAGCTGAACTGCTCTTGCTTGCAGCTTGCCGCTTGAGCTTGATTCCTGCCCCTCTGCTAACATGTCGCGCAATCGCCCCTGCCGTGACGACGCCAGCCAATGCCGCCTGTTTCCCGCTCCGCCTCTCAGCCTGAATTGACCGCTCTGTTCGCCTCGGTGCAACAGCATTTCCTGAACGTCATCGTGCCGCTCTGGCAGGGCCCGGGCTGGAATGCCGACATGGCGTTGCCCTACGAAGCGCTGGATGCCGAACATCGGCCGCTGCCCCCACAACGCTACCGGGCCATGGCCTGTGCGCGGCAGTTGTACCTGTTTGCCAGCCTGATCGGTCAGGTGCCCAAGGCTGAAGAACGCGCGGCGGCGCTTTTCCGTTCCTTGCAACGGCATTTCCACGATGCCGAGCATGGCGGCTGGTTCTACAGCATCGACCCGCAAGGTACGCCGCTGGATCAGCGCAAGGACCTCTACACCCACGCCTTTATCCTGTTCGCCTGCGCGCATTATTGGGACAAGGTCCGCGAGCCATTGGTGGAATCAGTGCTCAACGCCGCACTGGAAGTGGTGTCGCAGCGCTTCGCCACCGGCGACGGCCTGTACGAAGCCAGCCTGGACCGTGATTGGTCCTCGCTCGACTCCGGGCCATTGCAGAATCCTCTGATGCATTTGGCCGAAGCCTTCCTCGCCACTCTGTCGGTGCGCGAAGACGCGGCTGTGCAGAACGCGCTCGTCGAGTTATGCACAGCCATGCAAAAGCGCTTCATCGACCCGCAACGCGCGGTGTTGATGGAGAAGCCGCTCGGAGCTGTGGATAACTGGTTCGAGCCGGGCCATCAGTTCGAATGGTATTTCCTGTTGCAATCCTCGCCACTGCTGCGCGGCTCGACACTGCATGCCTCGCTGGAGCGCGCGTTTGCGTTCACCGAGCAACGGGGTGTCGATCAGCAGACCGGTGCCGTGGGAGCGATGCTGGAACTGGACGACCACCCTCGCGACGCAACCCAACGCATCTGGGCACAGGCCGAATACTTGCGTGCCCTGACCTTGCGCCCGGGCAGTGAAGCATCGGTACAACGCCAATTGCAGGCGTTGCAACAGCGCTTTCTGCATACGGGCGGTTGGTATGAGTGTCGCGATGAGCAGGGCGAAGTGAGCCGCAAGGACATGCCGTCAACCACGCCTTATCACCTGGCGACCTGTTATCGCGGGTTGGCGGAATATCTCGCCACAAGGTGAAATCCAATCACTCAATCCACTTGCGATCCCCGGTAAAGCTGATGGTCAGCCATCGCGCGGCGTCCGGCTCGCCAAGCCTTGTGGAAATTTCCTCACGCAGACTGTCCAGTTGCCCCACGCCGTCCAGCCAGTAATCCTTCGGCAACACGATGTGTATTTCGATGAAACAGGCCCTGCCGTGTTTCTGCACGTAGGAAATGTAATCGTCGAAACCATGCTCGACCTTCGCCACCTCCATCACCTGACGCACCTTGTCGTCCAGTTGATCCGGGACGATCCCCAGCACATCGCGTAAGGCCGGGCCAAGGATTTTGAAGGCCGGGGGGAGCATGCCCAAGGCCAGCAGAATCAGGATCATCGGATCGACATACACCGCCCACTTGTCGTACCCCTGAGTCTTGAGCAGCAGCGCGATCAGGAAACTCACCAGCAGGCCCGCCGACAGCATCGCGTCCACCAGCCAGCTGATGTTGTCGAACTGGATCAGTGATGATTTGAGTGTGCGATTGCGATGGCGGACGTAGAAGAAATAAATGAGCTCGACGACGGTGAACACCGCCGCATAGACGATCACCAGGCCTAGTTCGACCTCGCGGCCACCACTGATGATGCCGAACACACCGTTGAGAAACGCATAAACAGCCACCAGGAATATGAAACAACCTTCGATCACCAGCACCATGGGCTCCAGGTGCCAGGAACCGAATTGGAAGCGCTGATTGCTTTCTTTGGCGATCAGCCGGGCGGTGATCAGCATCAGGACCTTGATGAAGGCCGCGATTAACGAAAAGAAGCCATCGAACAGGATGGATTGGGCACCTGAAACAAAACCGGTGATGATCCCGGCAAATGTCACGGCGAGCATCAGGAAGGTCGATTGTTTGAGCAGCGACTGCTCGCCTCGATTACTCACTTGATCTCCTCTGGTACCTCTGGACCGCCGGGTGTGGCGGGTAGCTTGAGGGAGGAGTCTAGCTGATGTCCGGTTTTGCCTGTTCCGGCCCCTTCGCGAGCAAGCCCGCTCCCACAAGGATTACGTTGAACCTGTGGGAGCGGGCTTGCTCGCGAATAGCCGTTATACGGTCTTAAGATTTACGGTCGATGGCAAACCCGGCCCAGGTCTGGCTCACCGGCATCAGCTCCAGGCTGTTGATGTTGATGTGTGCCGGGGCGTTGAGCACCCAGAAGATGGTTTCGGCGATGTCTTGCGGCTGAATCGCCTCGGCGCCCGCGTAAGTGGCGTTGTAGCGCTCCTGGTCACCGGCAAAACGCACCAGCGAAAACTCGCTCTCGCACAGGCCCGGCTCGATGTTGCTGACCCGTACGCCCGTGCCTTGCAGGTCGCAGCGCAGGTTCAGGGAGAACTGTTTGACGAACGCTTTGGTCGCGCCATACACGTGGCTGCCCGGGTACGGATAGTTGCCGGCGATGGAACCCAGGTTGACGATGCCGGCACCACGACCGTGGGCAATCAGGCGTGGCAACAGCAGACGTGTGCTGTACATCAGGCCTTTGACGTTGGTATCGACCATCGTGTCCCAATCGTCCAGGTCGCACTTGGGTGCCGGGTCAACACCCAGGGCCAGCCCGGCGTTGTTGATCAACCCGCGCAGTTTGGCAAAGGATGGCGGCAGATTGGCAATCGCCTCCTCCATGGCCTTGCGATCACGCACGTCGAGCACCAGGCCATGGACTTCCGTTTGCTGGGACAGCTCGGCGCACAGCGCATTGAGGCGCTCTTCACGACGCCCCGTCAGCACCAGTTTCCAGCCGGCCTCGGCAAAACGACGGGCACAGGCTTCACCAAAACCGGAGGTCGCGCCGGTAATAAACAGGGTGTTGGACATCGTGTTCTCCTTGCTTCGGCTGATCGCCAGCCATTGGAATAGAAAATCAGCAGGCAGCATGCCCGGCCTTGTTCGCAGCGGCAACCACCGCTCAAGCTGTGCAAAAAACGCTCAACTCCGGCAAGCCCTTTACCAACGTGGCCTGCAGCCATGTGCGCGCACGTTATCCACAGGCCGGTCCACAGTCTTTGGGGGCAAGTGGAAAAGCTGCAAGCCGCTATCCACAAGGCTTTGCGTGGGGTTTTAAAACTTTTTTGCTTGACCCTCAAGTACCGGCTGTGTAGCCCTTGGCCATTTTCATGACTGACGGGTCAAACCGGCGATGGCGCCAAGCCAGTAACCACGGCCTTCAGCCGAGTCTTTCCAGAGTTTAATCACAGACTTATCCACAGGCTTGTCCACGCTGATTCCGCACACTTTCATCACGAACAAAAAGGTTGACAAAGCAGCCTTGAAGTTGCGCAAAACTGCCTGATCAAAAAACAATCACAGCTCTGTAGGCCACGGATTCAAAGGCCTCCAGCCAGCTACTCCCACGTTATTCACAGCCGGCTCCACAGCAAACGGGGACAAGTCAAAACCGTGGCAAAACAACTATTTGCAGCGGCTTTATGTCGCGCTTCGGGAGCTTTGGAATATTGTTTTCCACAATTTCCCGGATCCCCCTGTAGGAGCGAGCATGCTCGCGAAGAGCGTCGGGATAATGCGGGCATTCAGGTAGCCCGCGTCATCGTTGACGACCATCGCGAGCATGCTCGGCTCCTACAGGAGGCGTGGTGTTCGGGATAAGAAAAAGCCCCGGCGATTGCTCGACGGGGCTGTGGGTATTTCAGAAAGGTATCAGTGCCCGCCGAGGTAGGCGTTGCGCACATCCTCGTTGACCAGCAGCTCCTTGCCGGTGCCGGTCATGCGGATTTCGCCGTTGACCATCACGTACGCCCGGTCCGACAGACGCAAGGCGTGGTTGGCGTTCTGCTCCACCAGGAAGATGGTCATGCCGGTCTTGGCCAGTTCACGCAGGGTCGCGAAGATCTGCTTCACCACGATCGGCGCCAGGCCCAGGCTCGGCTCATCCAGCAGCAGCAACTTGGGCCGGCTCATCAGGGCCCGGGCGATGGCGAGCATCTGCTGCTCGCCGCCGGACATGGTCATCGCCCGCTGGGTACGCCGCTCTTCGAGCCGCGGGAACAGCTCGAACATGCGTTGCATGTCTTCCTTGGCGTACTTGTCACCGATCGGGATAGTGCCCATCAGCAGGTTTTCCTCGACTGTCATGTCGGGGAACACCCGCCGCCCTTCCGGCGACTGCGCGATGCCGTTGGAGGCGATGTAGTGGGACGACTTGTGAGTAATGTCCACGCCCTGATAAAGGATCTGCCCGTCGGCTGCCCGTGGCTGGCCGAAGATCGACATCAGCAGGGTCGACTTGCCGGCACCGTTGGAGCCGATCAGGCTGACAGTTTCGCCTTCCTTGATGTGCAGCGAGACTTTCTTCAAGGCCTGGATCGGCCCGTAAAACACATCCAGTTCCTTGAGTTCGAGGATGGGTTGGCTCATAGCACCACTTCCTCTTCATCGGCGCCCAGGTAGGCCGCAATCACTTTCGGATCGTTACGAATCGCATCGGGGCCGCCCTCGGCGATGACGATGCCGTGGTCCAGCACCACGATGTGGTCGGAAATGCTCATTACCATGCCCATGTCGTGTTCGATCAGCACCACGGTCAGATCGTGCTCGTCGCGCAGCAGCCGGATCATCGCGCTCAGCGCTTCGGTTTCCTGAGGGTTGAGGCCGGCAGCCGGCTCGTCGAGGCAGATGATCTGCGGACGGGTGCACATGGCGCGGGCGATTTCCAGGCGGCGTTGCTGACCGTAGGACAGCTCACCGGCCAGGCGGTTGGCGCAGTCCACCAGATCCACCACTTCCAGCCAGTAGAACGCGTGGTCCAGCGCATCGCTTTCGGCCTTGCGATAGCCCTTGGTGTTGAGGATGCCGGCCAGCATGTTGCGGTTGACCCACATGTGCTGGGCCACCAGCAGGTTTTCCAGCACCGACATTTCCTTGAACAGGCGAATGT
Organism: Pseudomonas sp. Pseusp16; assembly: GCF_047324915.1. Classification (NCBI taxonomy): domain Bacteria; kingdom Pseudomonadati; phylum Pseudomonadota; class Gammaproteobacteria; order Pseudomonadales; family Pseudomonadaceae; genus Pseudomonas; species Pseudomonas sp. Pseusp16. The sequence continues at coordinate 4,525,090 of NZ_CP168522.1, forward strand.
TCTGGAAGGTCCGAGCCAGCCCGGCACGGTTCACCAGGTGGGTGCCGCCGAACGCCTTGTAGAACAGCCGACTGGCGAAGGATTTCGGCGAGACGAAATCGGTCGGCTTGAACGATTCGCCCAGCAATTTGATGACGTTGGTCTGCTGACCACGCACATTGAGTTCGATTTTGCCGCCGGTAGCCTTGTAGAACCCGGTCAGGCAGTTGAACACCGTGGTTTTGCCGGCGCCGTTGGGCCCGATCAGGGCGAAGATCGAATTGCGGTGGACTTTCAGGCTGACATCGTTCAACGCCTTGATGCCGCCGAAGTGCATCATCAGCTTTTCGACACTGAGTACGACTTCGCTCATGGCGCTACTCCTTTACGCGGGGTCACACCGGTACGGCTGATCCGAATCAGGCCGCGCGGTCGCCAGATCATCATCAACACCATCAGGATGCCGAACAGCAGCACGCGGTATTCGGCGAAGCCACGCAGCAGTTCCGGAGCCACGGTCAGCACGAATGCCGCAATGACGACGCCTATGGTCGAGCCCATGCCGCCGAGTACCACGATGGCAAGGATCAGCGCCGATTCGAAGAAGGTGAACGACGTCGGGTTGACGAAGCCCTGGTAAGTGGCGAAGAACACCCCGGCCAGACCAGCCGTCGAAGCGCCGATGGTGAACGCCGAGAGCTTGACCAGTACATGGTTCAGGCCCATGGAGCGGCAAGCGATTTCGTCTTCACGCAGCGCTTCCCAGGCACGGCCGACCGGCATGCGGGTCAGGCGGTGCTTGATGTGCAGCACGGCCAGGACCACCAGGAACAACACGGCGTAGATGAAGTAGTACTTCACATCAGGGTTGTAGGCGATGCCGAAGAACTCATGGAACGGCACCCCGCCCTCTTTCGCCCTTTTGCCGAACTCGATGCCGAAGAAGGTTGGCAACGGCGCTGCCATGCCATTCGGGCCGCCGGTCAGGGACAGCCAGTTATTGAGGATCAACCGGATGATTTCACCGAAGCCCAGGGTCACGATCGCCAGGTAGTCACCGTGCAGGCGCAGCACCGGGAAACCGAGGATGCAACCGGCCAGGCCGGCCGTGATCGCCGCCAGCGGCAACACCGTCCAGAAACCCAGCCCCAGGTACTGATAACCGAGCGCCAGGCCGTAGGCGCCGATGGCGTAGAACGCCACGTAACCCAGGTCGAGCAGGCCGGCCAGGCCGACCACGATGTTCAAACCCAGCCCCAGCAATACGTAGATCAGCCCGAGGATAACCACGCCCAGCAGGTAGGAGTTGGAGAAAAACGGGAACACCACGGCGATGGCAATCATCAGCGGGATGATCCAGCGCAACCGGGATTTGTAATCAGGCGCCAGTACATGAACCCCGGAGCCGGTGCTTTCAAAGCCTTCGAGAATTCTCAGGCCCTTTGGGGTTTGCAGGAACAGGCTCAAGGCAAAACGACCGGCCATGACGATAGCGACAATCCAGGCCACCCGGGTCGCTTCCAGGTTGAAGCCATAGCCATCGAGGACGATGCCGACAATCGGGCCGAATACAATCAGGGCCACGAGGCCGGCAAGAATCGCGTCAACCAGGCTTTTTTTGAGATCAATGGTTATTTTAGTGGTTGAAGACATCGCTTACACCTTCGACACAAGAGGACGGCCGAGCAGGCCCTGGGGCCGAAAGACCAGAACGAGAACCAGCAGCGAGAAGCTGAAGACGTCTTTGTAGTCCGAGTTGACCAGACCTGAGAACAGCGACTCGGAGATGCCGAGGATGATCCCGCCGAGCATGGCACCAGGCAGCGAGCCAATCCCGCCGAGCACCGCTGCGGTGAACGCCTTGATGCCGATGACGAAGCCTGCATAGAAGTCGAACGTGCCGTAGTTCATGGTAATCAGCACACCGGCCAGGGCTGCCATCGCTGCACCGATGATGAACACGTAGGAAATGATGCGGTCGGTGTTGATCCCCAGGATCGAGGCCATCTTGCGGTCTTGCTGGGTCGCTCGGCACATGCGGCCGAGCTTGGTGTATTTGATGACATAGGTCAGCAGGCCCATCCCGACAAACGCTGCGACCAGAATGAAGATCTTGGTGTAAGTGAGCTGGACGAAGCCGGTCCCGACTTCTACTCGCCATGCACCCGTCAGCAGTGTCGGAACGCCTTGTTGGCGGGCACCCTGGGCGATCTGTGCATAGTTTTGCAGGATCAGCGAAATCCCGATGGCGCTGATCAGCGGTGCCAGCCGGGTGGAGTTACGCAGGGGTTTGTAGGCAACACGCTCGATGACCCAGCCATACACCGCCGTGACGACGATGGTGAAGATCAGTGTACCGAGCATCAACAGGGGGAAGGATTCAATACCGAAGTATGCCAGCAGAGCCAGACTGATTGCCGCGAGGTAAGCGGAAATCATGTAAACCTCGCCGTGGGCGAAGTTGATCATGCCGATGATGCCATAGACCATTGTGTAGCCGATGGCGATCAGGCCATAGACCGACCCGAGGGTCAGGCCGTTGACCAGTTGCTGCAGGAAAATACCATCCATAACGCAATCTCACGCAATGAGAACCTGCACATGTGGCTGTGCGGTTCTTCTAAGGAAAATACAGATTTACGTCGGAGCAATGTCAGCCACGATCAGGCAGCCCATCACCGCCCCCTGTAGGAGCTGGCTTGCCAGCGAAAGCGGTGTATCAGCCAACATTGATGTCGACTGATCTGGCGCATTCGCGGGCAAGCCCGCTCCTACAAGGGATCAGTGGGCTCAGCCGATCAGGTCAGCCCTTACTTCTGTTTTTCCAGTTGGTGGTATTTGCCGTCCTTGTCCCACTGGTAAACCACGTAGTCGGAGACTTTCAGGTCGCCCTTGCTGTCCCAGGTCTTCTCGCCCATGACGGTCTTGACCGGGTTGGCTTTCAGCCATTTGGCAGCGTCTTCGCCCTTGTTGGACTTGGCGCCATTGAAGGCTGCGGCCAGGGTCTGAACCGAGGCGTAGGCGTACAGGGTGTAGCCTTCAGGTTCGGTGCCGGCCTTGCGGAAGGCGTCTACCACGGTCTTGCTGTCTGGCAGCAGACGTGGGTCGGCGCCGAAGGTCATCAGTACGCCATCAACGTTCTGTGGGCCACCGGCGGTGGTCACCAGTTCGTCCGTCACGATGCCGTCATCGGACATGAACTTGACGTCCTTGAGGCCCTGTTCACGCAGTTGCCGAACCAGTGGACCGGCTTCCGGGTGCAAGCCGCCGAAGTAGACCACGTCGGCACCGGCCGCACGGATCTTGGTGACGACGGCGCTGAAGTCTTTCTCGCCGCGGGTCAGACCCTCGTACAGCACCGGCTTCACGCCGCGTTTTTCCAGCTGAGCCTTGGTTGCGTCCGCCAGGCCCTGACCGTAGGTGTCCTTGTCGTGCAGTACGGCGACTTTCTTGCCCTTGAGCACGTCGACGACATAGTCGCCTGCCACGATACCTTGCTGGTCGTCACGCCCGCACATGCGGAACATGGCACTCAGGCCGCGCTCGGTCACCTTGGGGTTGGTGGAACCCGGGGTGATCGTGATGATGCCGGCTTCGTCGTAGATCTCGGAAGCAGGGATGGTGGACGAGGAACAGAAGTGACCTACTACGCCAGCGACTTTCTTTTCGGTCAGGTCCTTGGCGACCGTCACAGCCTGTTTCGGTTCGCAGGCATCATCGCCCTTGACCAGTACGATTTTTTCCCCGTTCACGCCGCCCGCTGCGTTCACCGCATCGGCCGCTGCCTGTGCACCCTTCATGTACTGCTCGCCAAATGCCGCGTTGGCGCCTGTCATCGGGCCCGCCACACCGATTTTCACGTCAGCTTGTGCAAATGCAGAAACACCCAGCGCAGTTGCCACTGCGAGAGCCAGAAAGCCTTTCTTGTAAAACGTATGGGACATGAGGTGGTGCTCCATGGTTTTTTTTTAATTGGCACTGCGACTTCACTGAATGCTCAGAGCAAGGGCCGTGCCATCGGTTTTTTATTCTGAAAAAAGTCGCTGCTTTCTTGTTATTTCGACTGTTTCGGGCCCATTTTCATTGGGCGTGCAACCGTCTAAACCGCGGAAGGTAAAACCATTATTTTTTTGAGGCGCAACCCGCCTGCGCCATCATTGCAACCGCGGCATTAAACGACGTGCAACCAGCCTGTAACAACGTGCGTCACCGAAGTGCACACTGCTGGTGCGGGGACTGCTACAACCCGCACCATTGACAGGCTAGCTGCAGATCGAAAAAGCGCCGCTTCCCGCTGCAAAAATCAACATTCAGATCACGATCCGCAGGCACTGGCCTGCGTGATACAGCGAGAATCCCGCCTCATACAGACAGCTGCGCAACCCCACCCCGGCCAGTGGCTGCATGGGGGCAAAGGGGATCGGTAGCGCTTGAGGATTTCCGTTACACAGGTAGTCGGCAAAGGCCTTGCCGACCACCGTCCCCGTGGTCACGCCCCGCCCGTTGTAACCGGTGACGGCCACCAGACCGGGCGCAGGTTCGAACAGGCGCATCAAATGATCGGGGGTGAAGGCGATGCGACCGGTCCAGGTGCACTCCCACTCCACCGGCTTGAGGTACGGGAAATAGTGTCGTTGTACCCGATCGGCCCAGGCCTTGAGAAACCAGGCCGGTTTCTGATTGCCATTACCGAGGCTACCCAGCAGCAGCCTTCCGTCTTTATCCCGACGGATGCTGCTCAGGACCTGGCGGGTGTCCCAGGAACCCTGGCCGCCGGGAAGAATCTGCCGGGCGGCCTCTTCGGTCAGCGGGACCGAGGCCACCTGATAGTAATAACCGGGGAAAAAATTGCGTCGCAGCTCCGTCCAGTCGCCTTCGGTGTAGGCATTGGAGGCAATCACCACTTTCTCGGCCATGACCGAACCCTGGGCGGTTTGCACTGACCAGCGCTGACCCTGGCGTTCGAGCCGGGTGACCGGAGAATGATCGAACAACTGCCCGCCCAGACCGATGGCCGCCTTGGCCAGCCCGGTGGTGTAGGCCATCGGGTTAAGCGTGCCGGCACGGCGATCGAGCAGCGCGGCGGCAATCTTTTGGGTGCCCGTGGCCTGCTCGCAAGCCTGACCGGTCAACAATTCCACCGGCGCCCCGCGGCGTTTCCATTGCTCTTCACGACTGCGCAAGTCGGCCTCGCCACGGGCGTTGTGCGCCATGTGCAGCGTGCCCTCGCGGCGCAGCTGGCAATCGATGTCGTACTTGTCCACCAGGCTGAACACCAGGGATGGCGCCGCGCCCAGCATGCGGTTGAGCTGGCTGCCGACTTGCGTGCCGAACCCGGCTTCGATCTCGTCCGGGGGAATCCACATCCCGGCATTGACCAGCCCGACGTTGCGCCCCGAACCACCGTGGCCGGCGCGATGGGCCTCCAGTACACAAACGGTCTTGCCTTGCTCCAGCAGATGCACCGCCGCCGACAAACCGGTAAAACCGGCGCCGATGACGCAGACATCCACCGTGACCTCACCCTTGAGGGCCGAATTGTCCGGCCTTTGCGGCGTCAGTTTTTCCCACAGACACTCTTCGCGTAACGGCATTGCCAGACTCCAACAGAAACCTAACCAACACACCATTCAACTGTAGGAGCAGCCGGTCGACGCTCGATTGCTCGCGATGGACGCCAACGATAACGCGTGCTTGCTGCATAAACGCGTTGCCTTGACGTTTTTCGCGAGCAAGCTCGCTCCTACAGGGGATCACCGATCAGTCGAACGTGATGCCCTGCGCCAACGGCAACTCCAGCGAATAGTTCACGGTGTTGGTCTGGCGGCGCATGTAGCCGCGCCATGCATCGGAGCCGGATTCACGACCACCGCCGGTTTCTTTCTCGCCACCGAATGCGCCGCCGATTTCCGCGCCGCTCGGGCCGATGTTGACGTTGGCGATGCCGCAGTCGCTGCCCACCGCCGACATGAACTGCTCGGCTTCACGCACGTCGGTGGTGAAGATGCACGAGGACAGGCCTTGTGGCACGGCGTTGTTCAGGCGCAGGGCCTCCTGGAAATCGCTGTAACCGACCACGTACAGGATCGGGGCGAAGGTTTCGTGGCAGACCACGTCGCTCTGCTCCGGCATTTCGACGATGGCCGGCGACACGTAGTAGGCATTCGGGAATTTGTCTTCCAGCTGACGCTGGCCGCCGAACACCCGACCGCCTTCGCTCAGGGCCTGTTCCAGCGCGTCCTGCATGTTGTCGAAGCTTTGCTTGTCGATCAGCGGACCGACCAGATTGCCTTCCAGCGGATGGCCGATGCGTACTTTCGAGTACGCGGCTTTCAGGCGAGTGACGATTTCTTCTTTCACCGACTCATGCGCAATCAGGCGACGCAGGGTGGTGCAGCGCTGACCGGCGGTGCCCACGGCGCTGAACAGGATCGCGCGAACGGCCATGTCCAGGTCGGCGCTCGGGCCGAGGATCATCGCGTTGTTGCCGCCCAATTCCAGAATGCTGCGGGCGAAGCGTGCGGCGATTTTCGGCGCCACTTCGCGCCCCATGCGGGTGCTGCCGGTAGCGCTGACCAACGCGACACGCGGGTCATCGACCAGCGCTTCGCCAGCATCGCGACCGCCGATGATGACCTGGCTCAGGTGTGCAGGTGCATCGCTGAAGTTCTTCAGCACGCGGTCGAACAGCGCCTGACAGGCCAGGGCGGTCAGCGGGGTTTTTTCCGACGGTTTCCAGATCACCGGATTACCGCAGACCAGCGCCAGCGTGGCGTTCCAGGCCCAGACCGCTACCGGGAAGTTGAAGGCGCTGATCACCCCGACGACGCCCAGCGGATGCCAGGTTTCGCGCATGTGGTGGCCTGGACGCTCGGAAGCGATGGTCAAGCCGTACAACTGGCGGGACAGGCCGACGGCGAAATCGCAGATGTCGATCATTTCCTGAACTTCACCCAGTCCTTCCTGAGTGATCTTGCCGGCTTCCCAGGAAACCAGTTCGCCGAGGTCGGCCTTGTATTCGCGCAGAATGTCGCCCAGTTGACGCACCAATTCGCCACGGCGCGGTGCCGGGACTTTACGCCACAGTTCGAACGCATGATCTGCGCGACTGATGTGCTGCTCGACTTCAGCCGCGCCTTCCCAGTTCACGGCGGCGATCCTGCTGCCATCGATCGGCGAATGCACCGGCACTTTGCCGTTCTGGTACAGGGCCGGATTCACACCTAGACGATCAAGCAATGCGGCAACCATGGGTCACTCCTCAAGCAAAAGACAGAACACGTGCAGCCGGAAAATCACGGCTGATCAGACCTGTAGTTTTAGCTGCCCGGAGGTTACTCAACAAACGACCTTTAAGAGAGATATCATTCCGTTTATTCATGCTGTGCATTGCTGGCAATAAGAAACAAGAACCAAGGACCGCCCATGCTGAATAAACGCTACTTGCCATCGATCGCTGCGTTGCAGTGCTTCGAAGCCGTCACCCGGCACTTGAGCTTCACCCGGGCCGCCGAAGAGCTGAACCTGACCCAAAGCGCCGTGAGCAAACAGGTCGCGCAACTCGAAGAGTTGTTGCAGCACCTGCTGTTTCGCCGGGTGCGCCGCCGCCTGCAGATGACGCCGGCTGGCGATCTGTACCTGGTTGAGGTGCGAAAAATCCTCACTCAGGTCGAGATGTCGACCCATTACCTGCGTTCCTACGGTGGCGAAACAGAAGTCCTGCGGGTTTCGACGCCCCCCACCTTCGGCGCGCGCTGGCTGGTGCCGCGCCTGAAAGGCTGGCGCTTGCGGCACCCGTCGATCCACCTGGACCTGTGCAGCGAGCAGGAAGCCGACGATCTGCTGCAAGGTCGCAGCGACCTGGCGTTCTACTTCGGCCAGGGCTCACGGCCCGGTACCGAATGCCTGAAGCTGTTCGGCGAAGAGTTGGTGCCGGTGTGCGCCCCCGGCAGCCTGCCGGACACGCCATTTACCGATCCGACGCAACTGACCGACCTGGTCCTGCTGCAAAACGCTTCCCGCCCCCAGGCCTGGCATGACTGGTTCGACCACCAGGGCTACCACACCGAGCACAGCTACCACGGCCCGCGTTTCGAAACCTTCTACATGTGCATCCGCGCCGCCCAGGTTGGCTGCGGCGTGGCGCTGCTGCCACGGTTTCTGGTGGAAGAGGAACTGGCCGACGGCAAGCTGGTCATTCCCTGGCAGCATGCAATGCCCAGCAGCGATGCCTATTACCTGGCATACCCGGAGCACTCGGCGGAAGTGCCCAAGGTGCGGGACTTTGTGAAGTGGATGCTGGAGCAGATCGATAGCCCGGAGATCTCGCAAATTTAGCGTTGCACGCTGTACCTGTGGGAGCGGCGGTGCGGCGATCCGACTTGCTCGCGAAAGCGGTGTGTCAGTCACCGTAAATGTTGAACGAGAAGCCGCCTTCGCGAGCAAGCCCGCTCCCACAGGGTTCTGTTGCGAACCAAAAAATTGCTGGCAATCCCTGCCACCGATATGCGCCACTAGCGCCATTGATCAATACCGCTGCAACGCTGGAGATTCCCGTTATGAGCGAGAGTGTGTTTGCCGATCGCATCGTGCAGAACCTGCTCGACACCGACTTCTACAAACTGACGATGATGCAGGCGGTGCTGCACAACTACCCGAACGTCGAAGTCGAATGGGAGTTTCGTTGCCGTAACAGCGAGGACTTGCGCCCCTACCTGGCGGAAATCCGTTTCCAGATCGAGCGCTTGGCCGAGTTGAGCCTGAGCGCCGATCAATTGAGCTTTCTGGAGCGCATCAGCTTCCTGAAGCCGGATTTCCTGCGTTTCCTCGGGTTGTTTCGCTTCAACCTGCGCTATATCCACACCGGCATCGAAAACGGTCAGCTGTTTATCCGCCTGCGGGGCCCCTGGCTGCATGTGATCCTGTTCGAAGTACCGCTGCTGGCGCTGGTCAGCGAGGTGCGCAACCGCTATCGCTACCGCGAAGTCGTGCTGGAGCGGGCCCGCGAGCAGCTCTACCGCAAGTTCGACTGGCTGAGCGCCAACGCCAGCAGTGATGAATTGTCCGAATTGCAGGTGGCCGACTTCGGCACCCGCCGTCGCTTCTCGTATCGCGTGCAGGAAGAAGTGGTGAATGTGCTCAAGCACGATTTCCCCGGACGCTTCGTCGGCACCAGCAACGTGCACCTGTCCCGGGAGCTGGACATGAAACCGCTGGGCACCATGGCCCACGAATGGATCATGGCGCACCAGCAACTCGGCCCACGGCTGATTGACAGCCAGATCGCCGCACTCGATTGCTGGGTCCGCGAATACCGTGGCCTGCTGGGGATCGCCCTGACCGACTGCATCACCATGGACGCCTTTCTCGGCGATTTCGATCTGTTTTTCGCCAAGCTTTTCGACGGTTTGCGCCACGACTCGGGCGATCCGGTGGTCTGGGCGGAAAAAGCCATTGCCCACTATCACAAGCTCGGCATCGACCCGATGAGCAAGACGCTGACCTTCTCCGACAGCCTGACCCTGCCCAAGGCCCTGGAGATATTCCGGGCGTTGCGCGGTCGGATCAATGTCAGCTTCGGCATCGGCACCAACCTGACCTGTGATATTCCGGGTGTCGAACCGATGAGCATCGTGCTTAAAATGAGCGCCTGCAACGACCAGCCGGTGGCAAAGATTTCCGACGAGCCAGGCAAGACGCACTGCAAAGACCCGAATTTCGTCGCTTACTTGCGACACGTTTTCCAAGTACCTGCCGCCCTTTCAAGTACATCAAGCAAGGAGTGAATTCATGCAAGCCGTACAGCGTGAGATTGCTGAACAGCTCAAGGTCCAGCCGCCATTCGCCGACGAAGCCGCCCTCGAGGCCGAAGTCGCCCGGCGGGTGACCTTCATCCAGGACTGCCTGGTCAACTCCGGGCTCAAGACCCTGGTATTGGGCATCAGTGGCGGTGTCGACTCCCTGACCGCTGGCCTGCTGGCCCAACGTGCCATCCGTGAACTGCGCCAGCGCAGCGGTGATGCCGCCTACAAATTCATCGCCGTGCGCCTGCCCTACGAAACCCAGTTCGATGAGCACGACGCCCAGGCTTCGGTGGATTTCATCAAGCCGGACGAGCGCCACACCGTGAACATCGGCCCGGCGGTCAAATCCCTGGCCAATGAAGTGGCGGCCTTTGAAGGCAAACATGCGGTGTCGGTGGATTTCGTGCTCGGCAACACCAAGGCGCGCATGCGCATGGTCGCCCAGTACACCATCGCCGGCGCGACCCATGGACTGGTGATCGGCACCGATCACGCGGCAGAAGCGGTGATGGGTTTCTTCACCAAGTTCGGTGACGGCGCCTGCGACCTGGCGCCACTGAGTGGCCTGGTGAAAAACCAGGTCCGCGCCATCGCCCGCAGCTTCGGCGCGCCGGAGTCGCTGGTGGAGAAAGTCCCGACCGCCGACCTTGAAGACCTGTCGCCCGGCAAACCGGACGAAGCTTCCCACGGCGTGACCTATGCCGAGATCGATGCGTTCCTGCACGGCAATCCGGTGCGCGAGGAAGCATTCAGGATCATTTGCGACACCTACAACAAGACCCATCACAAGCGCGTGATGCCGTTTGCACCTTGAGGTGTGAGTGAATGAAAAAGCCCGCTGAAGTGTTGAGCTTCAGCGGGCTTTTTCTTTGGCCAGAACATGCGTTGATGCTTCTGGCCCCTTCGCGAGCAAGCCCGCTCCCACAGGTACTGTGTTGTCCCTGTGGGAGCGGGCTTGCTCGCGAAGAACGATGACGCGGTGTGCCTGATTACTTCAGGGTCACGGTACCTTTCATCATCGAGATGTGGCCCGGGAACGAGCAGAAGAAACCGTATTTTTCAGCGGCATCCAGCTTCGACACGTCGAAGGTCACCGAGTCGGTTTCATTGGCGCCGATGATCTTGGTGTGGGCGATCACGCGGGCGTCGCCTTCCTTCAGGTAGTTCTTGTCGATGCCGGCGCTCAGGCCGTCGGTGGCGATCGGCTGCATGTCGGCTTCTTTGCTCAGCACCCAGTTATGGCCCATGACGTTCTTCGGCAAGCTGCCGGAGTGCTTGAGTTCCACGGTAAACGTCTTACAGCTCTTGTCGATTTCAATGGCCTTCGTGTCGAAAGACATCTGGTCAGTGGAGTCGACGGTGACTTTGCACTCTGCAGCCATCAATTGGCTGCTGGCCAGTGTCAGCAGGGATACCGCAACAAGTTTGGCAAACATGGTGAATCTCCAAGGCAGGGTTAGCAGAAATGCGAATGGACAGAAGACTGCCTGAAAACTTCGCAAGTTCATATGACTTGAATCAAAAATTGTATACAACTTTCGGGCTATGGGCACGATGCAAACAATCTACCGGCCAGGCGTCTGGTCCGGCCCTATCATCAGGCCGTCCCCCCCTCTCCACCCAAAAAAGCCGGAGCACTGATCATGTCCATCAACAGCCTGTTGTGCAGTTTGCTCGCCGCCTACGCCTGCGGCGCCAGCGGAACGTACGAAACGCCGAAACACGAAGTCTAGCCCTTGGAGGGCCGTGCGCATGCCTTTACTCTGTGGCCCTGATCGACCAAGGAGCAAGGCATGTCTTTAACATCCGTTTGTGTATTTTGTGGTGCCAGCACCGGCACCAACCCGGCTTACCGTGAAGCAGCCGTGGCTCTTGGCCGGGCTTTGGCCGAACGCAAGCTGACCCTGGTGTACGGCGGTGGCGCCGTGGGCCTGATGGGCATTGTCGCTGATGCGGCCCTGGCGGCCGGCGGTGAAGTGATCGGCATCATCCCGCAAAGCCTCAAGGACAAGGAAATCGGCCACAGCGGCCTGACTCGCCTGGAAGTCGTTGATGGCATGCACGCGCGCAAGGCCCGGATGGCCGAGCTCAGTGATGCCTTTATCGCGCTGCCCGGTGGCCTTGGCACCCTCGAAGAACTGTTCGAAGTCTGGACCTGGGGCCAGCTCGGCTACCACGGCAAACCGTTGGGTTTGCTGGAGGTGAACGGTTTCTACAGCAAATTGACGTCTTTTCTCGATCACATCGTCGGCGAAGGCTTCGTTCGCGGGCAGCACCGTGACATGCTGCAAGTGAGCGAGTCGCCGCAAACCCTGCTCGATGCCCTGGATGCCTGGCAACCGTCCATAGCGCCAAAATGGGCCGAGCAAAAACCCAGCTAACGGCTCGACACCGATACAGGGCAGAATATGCGCCGCTCAACCTCACCTTCGACCCCAGAGGATCGCCCATGGCCAAACCTAATTACTCCTTCGCCAAACGTCAGAGAGACTTGGCCAAGGAGCAGAAGAAAGAGGAAAAGCTTCAGCGCAAGAAAGCTACAGCTGAAGAAGCTGCCCTGAACCCTGAGGGTGAAGTGGCGGCAGAAGATGATGTTGATGCACCGAAAGACTCGGCGCCCGACGCCTGAGAACCTCCGGGCCGGTTGATCTGATCCGGCCCACCGGATCTGTGTCCGTGTAGGAGCGAGCTTGCTCGCGAAGATATCGAAGACAGCGCGTTTTTCCAGACAGGACGCGTCATCGTTGACGTCCATCGCGAGCAAGCTCGCTCCTACAGGGTGGATCGTTGTTATTCCAGTGGCATCACCGTTACCCGAACTTCCGGGTCGTGGTTCCCTCCTCCCAGTATTACCCCCCGCAATGGCGACACATCGGAAAAATCCCGGCCCCAGGCCAGGGTGATGTGCTCCAGCGCCGGTTGCACATTGTTGGTCGGGTCGAAATCCACCCACCCCAGCACCGGGCAAAACACCGATACCCAGGCGTGAGACGCATCAGCACCAATCAGCCGTGGCTGGCCCGGCGGTGGCTGGGTCAGCAAATAGCCGCTGATGTACCGTGCCGCCAACCCACGGGAGCGCACGCAAGCGAGCATCAGGTGAGCAAAGTCCTGACAGACCCCGCGTCGGCGCTCCAGCACCTCTACCAGCGGCGTCGCCACCTGTGTCGCTTCGGCATCGAAGGTGAACTCGCTGAAGATTTTCTCCATCAGCGCCTGCACGCCGAGTAGCAACGGTCGACCCGCCGGGAAGCAACTTTCGGAAAACTCCACGAAGTTTTTCTTCAAATGCACATACGGCGATTCAAACCGGTATCGGCAGGCTTCCAGCAATTGAGGCGACAGCGGCTGGCTGCTGTAGGTCAGCGCACTTCGTGTGCCTTCCCACGCCGGAGACCGGCTGAAGTCCGACACAGGTCGGGGCAACACTTCGATCGTGAGGCTGGCGTTGACCAGCAGTTCATCGTGGGGACGCTCGAACGCCAGCCGGGTCAGCGGGTTGCCGAATACATCCAGTTCATCGCGACGCGAGGTCGGCTGCGGACTGATCTGCAACTGCCGGTCGGTGCAGCGCTGCCATTCACAAGGCCGCGGCCACAAATGCGCCAGTTGCTGGGCCAGGGACACCGGGCTGTCGTAGTGATAATGGGTGTCGTGGAAAATCTGGTAGTGAGCGCTCATCAGACGGACACCGTGCGCTGGCTGACATCGTCGACATGGGCGAAGTGTCGCAGCGCCAGGCGATCGGAAACCTGCCCGCTGGCGTCAGCGATCTCTTGCAGCAGCGCGGCCAGCCCCTCGATGGCGGCGCGAACACTCGCGTCACCGAACAGCGGGTTTTCCAGGCAGCCCAGATCGAATCGCGCCAGACGCTCGACCAATTGCGGCAGTGCGGCTTCGCGCGGCACCGCAAAGTCATCATTGAGGCGCTTGAGGGTGCGCGTCACCAGTTTCAACTGGAACAACACGGCGTGAGGGTTCTGCTCGTCGAGCAACAACAGGTCGAGCACCGGGATCAGCTGCGCCACCGCCAGGTAGCGAGAACGGTAGGTGATACTGCTGTTGCCCAGTTCCAGCAACCATTCCAGCCCGGCCTGATCGAAAGCCCCGGCACCCCGCAGGAACGCCGCCAGGCTGCCGCTGAGAAATTGCAGTCGCTCGAGCCGCCGGCCAATCATCAGGAAACGCCAGCCTTCGTCCCGGGTCATGTCATCCAGGGCAAAGCCGGACAGCGCCGCCAGGGACATCACCAGACGGTTGAGGAAGTCCAGCAACTCGCCGAAATCCGGCTCTTCGGTTTCCAGCTCCATGGCTTCACGCTGCAATTCCACCAGCGCCTGCCAGTTTTCCCGCGAGAGCTTGCCGCGCACCTGCGAAGCCGCCCACTGCAAGCGTTGCAGGTTGGAACGCAGGCTGAACGGCCAGTCATCGCCGAGCAGCGCCGCCAACAGACGTTCCGGCAATTCACCCTCATCGGGCAGCAGCATCAGCCGCTCGCCCAGATCCACCGCCGCCTGCAGGGCTTGCGGGTCGTCGCCATCGACATAGCGCGCCAGCACGATGCGCAGCAAACGGGCACTGTCGTCGCAACGTTCGCAGTAACGACCGAACCAGAACAGGTTTTCCACCACCCGCGACGGCAGGTACGGATCACGCCGCACCAGGTCATGCACACCGATGTTGCGTTGGGCCTTCCATTGTTCGCCGCTGGGCGCACGATCGCCCAGCACCCAGGTGTCCTTGCTGGCGCCGCCGCGCTGCATCGACACCACTTCGGCATCGGCCTGGGCGGCGACCCGGGTCAAGCCACCGGGCAGCACCCGATATCCCTCGCGGCTGGCGACCGCATACACGCGCATGCCGATGGCACGAGGTTGCAACTGACCGTCTTCGGCTTGCCAGATCGGCGCCTGAGACAATTGCGCAAGTTCTTGCGCCACATAAGCGTATGGCCGTGCCTGCATGCGCTCGGCGAGCTCCTGGCGCTGTTTTTCACTCAAGTCACGGCCAAATACCGGTGCAAAGCTCTGGGACGGAAACGCCGGCTTGATCAGCAGTTCCGGCAGTTTTTCCAGGGCCTGGGCCAATACCGGCGCCTCGCCGCACCACCAGGTGGCGATGGACGGCAGGATCAGTTCTTCGCCGAACAGGAATTGATTGATCTTCGGCAGGAAACCCAACAGACCGGGCGACTCCAGCACACCGCTGCCCAGAGCGTTGGCCACCAGCACCCGCCCCTGCCGCACAGCCTCAAGCAGCCCCGGCACCCCCAGGGCCGAGTCGGTACGCAGCTCCAGCGGGTCGCAGAAATCATCGTCGAGCCGGCGCATGATCGCGTGGACCCGGCGCAGGCCACTGAGGGTCTTCAGGTAGACCGTGGCGTCGCGCACCGTCAGGTCGCCGCCCTCCACCAGTGGGTAGCCAAGCTGTCGAGCGAGGTACAGATGTTCAAAATAGCTTTCGTTGAAACGCCCCGGCGTCAGTAGCACGACCAGTGGCGCGTCCCCGTCACTCGGGGCCTGACGAGCCAGCGTTTCCTGCAAGGTGCGGAAGAACCCGGCCAGGTGTTGCACTTTCAGATCGCGGTACAACTCGGGAAAGGCCCGGGACACAATCGTGCGGTTTTCCAGCGCATACCCGGCACCCGAAGGCGCCTGGGTACGATCCGCCGTGACCCACCAGCGGCCATCGGGTGTGCGCGCCAGATCCACGGCATACAGATGCAGAAAGACCCCGTCAGGCGGGCTGATGCCCTGACAGGGCCAAAGAAAATTATTGTGACCGAACACCAGTTCCGCCGGCAGCAACCCCTCGGCAATCAGGCGCTGTGGCCCGTACAGGTCAGCCAGCACGGCATTGAGCAACCTGGCCCGTTGTGCGATGCCGACCGCCAGGCGCTCCCACTCATCATCAGCGATGATATGCGGCAGCAGGTCCAGCTCCCATGGCCGGTCAGCGCCCTTGGGATCGGCATAAACGTTATAGGTAACGCCGTTTTCCTGAATCTGCCGGGTCAGCAGGGCCTGACGCTGCACCAATTGCGCCGGCGTGCTGCGTTGCAACTGCTCGAACAGCCGGCGCCAGTGCGGGCGCACGGCGCCACAGTCGTCGAGCAGTTCATGATAGGTGCCCGCCGTCAGCGGGTAGCGGTCTAGCAGGTCAGGCATGGAAAGCTCGGCAGACAGCAATGAATGGTCAGACTAACGCAGGCTCGTGACGCCCGGATATACGAAAAATCCGAGCGTCGCGCACGGTTCAGAAACGTCGCAAATCGAGTGTCATCGGTAGCTCGTCGTTAATTTCCATGTTGGGTACAGGAAGCTTCCCTGGCGTGTGTCCGATACGGAAGAAACGCGCCATGCGCCGGCTCTCGGCCTCGTTGGCATTGACCGGCAAGCTGTCGTAATTGCGCCCGCCCGGATGAGCGACGTGGTACTGGCAGCCGCCCAGCGATCGCTGCATCCAGGTATCGAGCAGGTCAAATACCAGCGGCGCATGGACCGGGATGGTCGGTTGCAGGCAGTTGGCCGGTTGCCAGGCTCGAAAGCGTACGCCGGCCACGAACTCGCCGACCCGCCCCGTGGGCTGCAACGGCACCGGGATACCATTACAGGTCAGCAGATATCGCTGGGGCGGCAAGCCGCTGAGCTTGACCTGCAAACGCTCCAGCGACGAATCCACGTAACGCACCGTACCGCCCATGGCGCCCTCTTCACCCAGCACGTGCCAGGGCTCGAGCGCCTGGCGCAGTTCCAGCGCGATACCACTGACGGCGTAATCGCCAACCTTGGGAAAACGGAACTCCAGATGCGCGGCGAACCATTCGGCCCGCACCGGATAACCGGCGGCGTTGAGGTCGACGATGACATCGGCGAAGTCTTGCTCGATAAAGTGCGGCAACAGGAAGCGATCGTGCAGCTCCGTGCTCCAGCGCGCCAGTTTCTGCGGTGCATAGGGCTCGCGCCAGAACCGCGCCACCAGCGCCCGCAGCAACAACTGTTGCGCCAGGCTCATGCGGGCGTGGGGCGGCATCTCGAACGCACGCAGCTCCAGCAATCCGAGACGTCCGGTGGCACCGTCCGGCGAATAGAGTTTGTCGATGCAGAACTCGGCGCGGTGGGTGTTGCCGGTCACATCGATCAGCAGGTTGCGCAGCAGTCGATCCACCAGCCATGGCGGACATTCCTCACCCGCTTCAGGCATTTGCGCGAAGGCAATTTCCAGTTCGTACAAGGCATCGTTGCGTGCTTCGTCGACCCGCGGTGCCTGGGACGTCGGGCCGATGAACAATCCGGAAAACAGGTAGGACAGCGACGGATGGTTGTGCCAGTAGCTGATCAGGCTGCGCAGCAGATCCGGGCGACGCAGAAACGGCGAGTCCCCCGGGGTCGCGCCACCCAGCACGAAATGGTTACCGCCTCCCGTACCGGTGTGCCGACCGTCGATCATGAATTTCTCAGTGGTCAGCCGGGTCTGGCGCGCTTCTTCGTAAAGGAATTCAGTGCGCTCGACCAATTCATCCCAGGTTGCGGACGGCTGCACGTTGACTTCGATCACCCCCGGATCCGGGGTGATACGGAAGTTGCTCAGGCGTGGATCGCTCGGCGGCTCGTAGCCCTCCAGCAATACCGGGCACATCAGCTCTTCAGCGGTGGCTTCGATGGCAGCGACCAGTTCGAGGTAATCCTCGACCCGCTCCAGCGGTGGCATGAACAGGTACAAACGGCCTTCCCGCGCCTCGGCGCAGAACGCCGTGCGGGTCAGCCAGTCGGCGGATTCATCGATCTTCGGTACGCGCTCCTGCACCTCGGCAGTCTCGCCCCGGCTTTGCAGTTGCGCGGTGTCGGGCAGCGGCGGGAAATCCTGATTCGGGTCTCGCGGATGAATAAACGGATATTCCGCCGCTTTCACCCACGGCTGCGAACCCAGCGGCAAGCGATAACCCAGCGGCGAGTCCCCCGGCACCAGTCGGCAGTGCTCATCGCGCAGATACCAGCGGCCGCTCTGCCACTGATCGCCCTTGGCGGTGCGCGCCAGCGGAAGGACCTGGCCGATGACCTTGTCCAGGCCTTGACTGAAGACCTTGCGCAGACGCGCACGCTCCAAAGGCTCTTCCAGGCGCGAATCTTCGGCGCTGACGTTTTGCGGCAACATCCCTTCGCGCCAGAGGTAATAAAAATTGTCTTCGTAGGCTGGAAACACAAAGCGTGTCGGAATGTTCAAACGCTCGGCCACGCTTGCCAGAAAACGCCCGGCCAGTGCGCCATCGACACCGTAGTCTTCCTGTTCATCGGCGATCAGCGCGCTGTTGTGCCAGATCGGCACGCCGTCACGGCGCCAATAGCAATTGAGCGACCAGCGCGGCAGTTGCTCGCCGGGGTACCACTTGCCCTGCCCGAAATGCACCAGCCCCCTGGGCGCGTAGTGTCTACGCAGGCGCTGGAACAGCTCGGCGGACAGCCGCCGTTTATCCGGCCCCAGTGCCGTGGTGTTCCACTCGGCGCCGTCCGGGTCATCAATGGACACGAAGGTCGGCTCGCCGCCCATGGTCAGGCGCACATCGCCTTCCAGCAAATCGGCATCGATCTGTCGGCCCAGGGCTTGAATCGCCAGCCATTGGTCGTCGGTGTAGGGCTTGGTGACCCGTGGTGCTTCCCAAACCCGCTCCACAGACATTTCGTGGCTGAATTCACACTCGCACGGTTCCACCAGGCCACTGATCGGCGCCGCAGAGGACGGATCGGGACTACAGGCCAACGGAATATGTCCTTCACCGGCAAACAGCCCGGAGGTCGCATCCAGGCCGATCCAGCCGGCACCGGGCAAGTACACCTCGCACCAGGCGTGCAGGTCAGTGAAATCCACTTCGGTGCCGGACGGGCCGTCAAGACTTTTGACATCGGCGGTCAGCTGGATCAGGTAGCCCGATACGAAACGCGCCGCCAGTCCCAGGTTGCGCAACAGTTGCACCAGCAACCAGGCGGAATCGCGGCACGAACCGGAGGCCTGTTCGAGGGTGTGTTCAGGTGTTTGTACGCCGGGCTCCATGCGAATCAGGTAGTCGATGTCTTCGCTCAGGCGCTGGTTGAGCGCGACGAGAAAATCCACGGCAGGCAACGGCGTGCGGTCGATGCCGTCCAGATAGGCCTTGAACTTCGGCGTCAGGGGCAGGGTTTCCAGGTACGGCGCCAGTTCCTTGCGCTCGTCGGCGGCATAGGTAAAAGGGATTTTTTCCGCGTAGGGCTCAAGGAAGAAATCAAACGGATTGAAGATCGCCATCTCAGCCAGCAGGTCGACTTCGATCCGCAGCTCTTCAGTCTTCTCCGGGAACACCAGCCGCGCCAGATAATTGCCTTGAGGATCCTGCTGCCAGTTGATGAAGTGCTGCTCGGGCGAGACTTTCAGCGAATAGGACAGAATCCGCGTGCGGCTGTGAGCGGCGGGACGCAGGCGAACAATCTGCGGGCCAAGCTCGACAGCGCGGTCATAGCGGTAATGCGTGACATGGTGCAATGCGACATGAATCGACACGGCGTGCCTCCTGCGAGCCTTGAGCGTTTTGGAAAGCGCGCAAGACTTATGCCATCCAGCAACGCTGGCGCTTTCCTCGGTTGCCTGAGGCAGTACAGCACCAAAATCGGGCGATGCGCAGAATTGGCTTGCAAGAGTTGCACGTATTTGTGGCGTTCAGTTGCATAGTCGCCGCCAAACCCGGCCTCTTCGCGAGCAAGCCCGCTCCCACAGGGGGGAATGCATTTCATTGTGGGAGCGGGCTTGCTCGCGAAGAGGCCAGTTGCCACACCCCACTTTCAGGCTGTGATACAGCTTTTACTCCTCCAGAAACGCAAAACGCCAACCCGAAGGTTGGCGTTCTGTTCAGCGCAGGCGCGGCTTAGCGCGGCACGACCGGCTTGCGAGCCGGCTTCGGCCCCTTGCCCTTGGCCGCTTCCTTGCGCTCCTTGGCCGCCTGCTGGTTGCGGGCGAACGCCGCAGCCTTGGCCTGTTCGCGCTTGTCCCACGGATTGCCGCCATCGCTGGCACGCGGTGGCAGGCCAGTGTGCTGGGTGAGGATCTTGGTGGTCTTTTCCTTGGCCACTTTATGGCTGCCGGCCGGCGTCGAATTCTTGCGACGGGCGCTCTGGTAGCTGTCGGTCGATGGCTGGTGCAAAGGAATCAACTGGTTCTTGCCCGGCCCGATCAGGTCGGCGCGGCCCATGCGGGTCAGAGCCTCACGCAGCATCGGCCAGCCTTTCGGGTCGTGATAACGCAAGAACGCCTTGTGCAGACGACGCTGCTCTTCGCTCTTGACGATGGTCACCGCGTCACTCTTGTAGGTGACCTTGCGCAGCGGGTTCTTGCCCGAGTGGTACATCGCGGTGGCGGTGGCCATCGGCGACGGGTAGAACGCCTGCACCTGGTCGGCACGGAAGCCGTTGCCCTTGAGCCACAGGGCCAGGTTCATCATGTCTTCGTCGGTGGTGCCCGGGTGGGCGGCGATGAAGTACGGAATCAGGTACTGCTCTTTCCCGGCTTCCTTCGAATACTTCTCGAACATGCGCTTGAACTTGTCATAGCTGCCGATGCCCGGTTTCATCATCTGGTTGAGCGGACCTTCCTCGGTGTGTTCCGGGGCGATCTTCAGGTAGCCACCGACGTGGTGGGTCACCAGTTCCTTGACGTACTCCGGCGACTCGACCGCCAGGTCATAGCGCAGGCCGGAAGCGATCAGGATTTTCTTCACACCCGGCAACTCACGGGCACTGCGGTACAGCTGGATCAGCGCCGAGTGGTCGGTGTTCAGGTTCGGGCAGATGCCAGGGAACACACACGATGGCTTGCGGCACGCGGATTCGATTTCCGGGCTCTTGCAGGCGATGCGGTACATGTTCGCGGTCGGGCCGCCGAGGTCGGAGATCACGCCGGTAAAACCCGGGACCTTGTCGCGAATCTCTTCGATTTCGCGAATGATCGATTCGTGGGAACGGTTCTGGATGATCCGGCCTTCGTGCTCGGTGATCGAGCAGAAGGTGCAGCCGCCGAAGCAGCCACGCATGATGTTCACCGAGAAACGGATCATCTCGTAGGCCGGGATCTTTTCCTTGCCGTACGCCGGGTGCGGAATGCGCTGATAAGGCATGCCGAACACGTAGTCCATTTCTTCGGTGGTCATCGGAATCGGTGGCGGGTTGAACCAGACGTCCACTTCGCCGTGCTTCTGCACCAAGGCGCGGGCGTTGCCCGGGTTGGTCTCCAGGTGCAGCACGCGGTTGGCGTGGGCGTAGAGCACCGCGTCGTTGCGGACCTTTTCCACCGACGGCAAACGGATAACGGTCTTGTCGCGGGTCATGCGCGGGCTGGCCAGGATCTGCACGACCTTGGCTTCCTGCGGATCCTCGACCGGGCCCTTCTCCTGCTCGATGGCGCAGGCGGCGGTGTCCTGGGTGTTGACGTACGGGTTGATGATCTTGTCGATCTTGCCCGGACGGTCGATACGCGTGGAATCGACCTCGTACCAGCCTTGCGGCGTGTCACGACGGATGAACGCGGTGCCGCGCACGTCGGTGATGTCTTCGATCTTGTGACCATAGGACAGGCGCTGGGCAACCTCGACGATGGCCCGCTCGGCGTTGCCGTACAGCAGGATGTCGGCGCTGGCGTCGATCAGGATCGAGTTGCGCACCCGATCCTGCCAGTAATCGTAGTGGGCAATGCGGCGCAGGGACGCTTCGATGCCGCCGAGCACGATCGGCACGTGCTTGTAGGCTTCCTTGCAGCGCTGGCTGTAGACCAGGCTGGCGCGGTCCGGACGCTTGCCGGCCAGTCCGCCCGGTGTGTAGGCATCGTCGGAACGGATTTTCTTGTCGGCGGTGTAGCGGTTGATCATCGAGTCCATGTTGCCGGCCGCGACACCGAAGAACAGGTTCGGCTCGCCGAGCTTCATGAAGTCGTCTTTGGACTGCCAGTTCGGCTGGGCAATGATCCCGACGCGGAAGCCCTGGGACTCCAGCAGCCGGCCGATGATCGCCATGCCGAACGACGGGTGGTCGACGTACGCATCACCGGTGACGATGATGATGTCACAGGAATCCCAGCCGAGCTGATCCATCTCCTCCCTGCTCATGGGCAGGAACGGCGCTGGCCCGAAACATTCGGCCCAGTACTTGGGATAGTCAAATAACGGCTTGGCTGCTTGCATGTCGATAACCGGTGTTGGCTTTCATTGAATTTCGCGGGCGCGGAATATAGCACAAATTTTGACCAATTCCGACGGCCATGGTCGGAAATTGTGGCGACCCTATCGCGGGCAATCCCGCTCCCACAGGGATCACGCCAAACCTGTGGGAGCGGGCTTGCCCGCGATGAGGCCCTGTCAGGCGATGAAGATCTTACTCGTCGTCATCGAAGTTGTAGCTGCCCGGCGCCAGGTTCTCGAATCGGGTGTATTTACCGATGAAAGCCAGGCGGATAAAGCCGATCGGGCCGTTCCGCTGCTTGCCGATGATGATCTCGGCAATGCCCTTGTGCTCGGTTTCCGGGTGATACACCTCGTCGCGATAAACGAACATGATCACGTCGGCGTCCTGCTCGATCGCTCCGGATTCCCGCAAGTCGGAGTTCACCGGGCGCTTGTTCGGCCGCTGTTCCAGGGAACGGTTGAGCTGCGAGAGCGCCACCACCGGGCAGTTGAATTCCTTGGCCAGGGCTTTCAGGGATCGGGAGATCTCGGAAATCTCGTTGGTCCGGTTGTCACCGCTGGAACCCGGGATCTGCATCAATTGCAGGTAGTCGATCATGATCAGGCCGACATCGCCATGCTCACGCACCAGGCGACGGGTCCGGGCGCGCATTTCCGACGGGCTGATGCCGGCGGTATCGTCGATGAACAGCTTGCGGTCGTTGAGCAGGTTGACCGCCGAGGTCAGGCGCGGCCAGTCGTCGTCTTCCAGCTGACCGGAACGGACCTTGGTCTGGTCGATGCGTCCCAGGGACGACAACATACGCATGATCAGCGATTCGCCTGGCATCTCGAGGGAGTAAACCAGGACAGCCTTCTCGCTGCGCAATACGGCGTTTTCCACCAGGTTCATCGCAAAGGTGGTTTTACCCATGGACGGACGGCCGGCGACGATGATCAGGTCGGCTGGTTGCAGGCCGCTGGTCTTCTCGTCGAGGTCGGTGTAGCCGGTGGACAGGCCGGTAATGGCGTTGTCGGTGTTGAACAGGGTGTCGATGCGGTCGATGGCCTTGGTCAGCAGGTCGTTGACGCCCACCGGTCCACCGGTTTTTGGCCGGGCCTCGGCGATCTGGAAGATCTGGCGTTCGGCTTCGTCGAGAATCTCGGCGGCGGTGCGGCCTTCCGGGTTGAAAGCGCTGTCCGCGATTTCAGTGCTGATACCGATCAACTGGCGCAATGTCGCCCGTTCACGAACGATCTGCGCATAGGCCTTGATGTTGGCGACGGACGGGGTGTTTTTCGCCAGCTCACCGAGGTAACCGAGGCCGCCGACTTGCGAAGTCTGACCTTCCTTGTCCAGTTGTTCGGACAGGGTCACGACGTCGATCGGCATGTTCTGATCGGCCAGCTTGGCGATCGCACGGAAAATCAGGCGGTGGTCATGTCGATAGAAATCGCCGTCGGAGACTTGATCGAGCACGCGTTCCCAGGCGTTGTTGTCCAGCATCAGACCACCGAGTACGGCCTGCTCGGCCTCGATGGAGTGCGGCGGCACCTTCAGGGCGGCGGTTTGCAGATCGTATTGCTCGGGAGCGGAGATATCGTTCATGGCCACTTGTGTTTTGGGTGATGAAAAGCAGGGGGTTCAGAAAGACAAAGGGCACGACCTGTAAACAGGATCGTGCCCGATGTTACCGGCAAGCACCCGAGGGTGCCAGCCGACAAGTGCTGCTTAAGCTGCTACCACGACAACGCGTACGGTGGCTTCAACTTCGGCGTGCAGGTGCACGGCTACGTCGAATTCGCCTACGTTGCGGATGGTGCCGTTCGGCAGACGAACTTCGCTCTTCTGCACTTCAACGCCGGAGGCGGTCAGTGCGTCAGCGATGTCGTGAGTACCGATCGAACCGAACAGCTTGCCTTCGTCGCCAGCGGTGGCAGTGATGGTCACTTCCAGCTCGGCCAGTTGGGCAGCGCGGCTTTCAGCCGATGCTTTGCGATCTGCTGCAGCTTTTTCCAGCTCGGCACGACGCTCTTCGAACGCAGCCAGGTTGGCTGGGGTCGCAGCGGTAGCTTTGCCGTAAGGCAGCAGGTAGTTACGACCGTAACCAGCCTTAACGTTCACTTTGTCACCCAGGTTGCCCAGGTTGGTGACTTTTTCCAGAAGGATCAGTTGCATGTGAAAATCCTCTTAACTTTTAACCTTCACCGTTCGCGTTATCGGCATCTTTCGGTGCCGAACGACCGCGAAAATCAATCAGGCTGTCGACGATGGCCAGGACCACCAGCAACGGATAGATCAGCTGCATGAACAGCAACAGCGTCACGTACAACCCCACCAGCCAGAACCTGGCCAGTCGTTTCTGCGCCACCAGCCCGTGAATCAGGGCCAGCCCGGCGAACACCAGCGGTACGCTGCACAACGGCGTCAACATGGCCATCTGCGAGCCGATGTTCGGCCCCAGAAGCATGCACGCCAGCAGCAACATCGCCGGCAACAGCGGGAAGCGGATGGCGCGAAACTCGCGACCAAAACCGCCCGGGTTGTACAACAACGCCTGCCAGTAGCGCCCGACAAGCAGGCTCAGCAAGCTGACGATTTGCAACAACGCCGCAATCAGGCCGGTCAGGACCGGTGCAATCAGGGACGCGAAACGCGCTTGTTCGTCTACCGACATCTTCTGGTAGACATCACCGAGTAGCGACGGCATGACCTTGATCAAAGCCTGCGCCAGCATCTCGATCTGGGGAGCAAAAGCTGTCCCCAACACCACTGAAAACACCACTCCCATCGCTATGCTGACCAGCAGCACGCGGTTCCAGGACTCGCTTGCGCGCAAAACCAACGCAAGGCTCGCAGACCCCAGCAGCACCAGAAGTGCCCGTGGGTCGTCGGAGTACAGCCACCAGACCAATGCCGGCAGCAGTCCCAGAGCAAGAACGCCAAGGGCGTCCCTCAATCCGCGCCGCAGGAGCACAAGGCATCCGGCGGCAGCACCCAACCAATACAGCAACGGCATCGCCGCGCATCCAGCCACTACGAGAGTGGCCTGCATACGGCCGCGCATGATGAACTCAGCTATGGCCCGCATGCATTCAATCCTTTGCTACGAGTCGACTGCCCGGTCTCAGCGGCCGTGGCTGTCGGTGTAGGCCAGCAGGGCCAGGAAGCGGGCGCGCTTGATAGCGGTGGCCAGCTGACGCTGATAACGAGCTTTGGTACCGGTGATGCGGCTTGGAACGATTTTGCCGGTCTCGGATACGTAGGCTTTCAGGGTGTTGAGATCTTTGTAATCGATCTCTTTCACGTCTTCAGCGGTGAAGCGGCAGAATTTACGACGACGGAAGAAACGTGCCATTTGATAGGCTCCTTAAAAGGTCCGTGGATTACTCGTCAGCGTTATCGCTGTTGTCGCTGTCATCACTGTCAACGCTTTCAGCGCCTTCGTGCTCAGGACGGTCGCGACGCTCACGGCGCTCACTGCGGTTTTCTTCAGCCTTGAGCATCTCGGACTGGCCGGTAACGGCTTCGTCGCGACGGATGACCAGGTTACGGATCACTGCATCGTTGTAGCGGAAGTTGTCTTCCAGCTCGGCCAGGGCCTTGCCAGTGCACTCAACGTTCAGCATCACGTAGTGAGCCTTGTGAACATTGTTGATTGCGTAGGCCAGTTGACGACGGCCCCAATCTTCCAGACGGTGGATTTTGCCGCCGTCTTCTTCGATCAGCTTGGTGTAACGCTCAACCATGCCGCCGACTTGCTCGCTTTGATCCGGGTGGACCAAAAAGATGATTTCGTAATGACGCATGAATGCTCCTTACGGGTTGTAGCCTGCCGCTCAAAAGCGGTCAGACAAGGAGTGAATGACACTTATGGACTTGCGTGGGTAAGGCACATGAATGCCTGCCGTCACAGCAAGGGGCGCAATTGTAGAGAAGGGGCGAGGGAGGCGCAAGGTAATTGGTGATTATTTGAACAAACCTCGACACCCAAAAGCACTGTAGGAGCGAGCTTGCTCGCGAAGGTCGTCAACGATAACGAGGGGAAGCTGATGCCCCGCGGTGATCTTGAGTCCTTCGCGAGCAAGCTCGCTCCTACAAGTCGGTCGTGCGCCAATCAGGCTTTCTTGGCGGCCGCTGCGGCTTTCGCACCGCGCTGACGCCGCGCCTCGAACAGGCACACGCCAGTCGCTACCGACACGTTGAGACTGCTGACGCTACCGGCCATCGGCAGATGCACCAGGTAGTCACAATGCTCGCGGGTCAGGCGACGCATGCCCTTGCCTTCGGCACCCATGATCAGGATGGTCGGCCCGGTGAGATCCTGGTCATACAGACTGACTTCGGCCTCCCCCGCCGTACCGACAACCCACAAGCCACGCTGCTGGAGCTTTTCCAGGGTGCGCGCCAGGTTGGTCACGGCCACCAGCGGAATCACTTCCGCCGCACCGCAGGCAACCTTTCGCACTACCGGCGTCAGGGTCGCGGACTTGTCCTTCGGCACGATCACAGCCAGTGCACCCGCCGCATCGGCAGAACGCAGGCAGGCGCCGAGGTTGTGCGGATCGGTCACGCCGTCGAGCACCAGCAACAACGGGGCGCCCTCGGTACGATCAAGCAGTTCGTCGAGCATCGCCTCGCCCCAGACCTGGCTAGGACTTACGTCCGCCACCACGCCCTGGTGCACGCCTTCAACCCAGGCGTCCATTTCACGACGCTCGGCCTGGCCGATCTGGACACGGTTTTCGTTGGCCAGTTCGATCAACGTCTGCACCCGCGGATCACCGCGACCTTCGGCCAGCCAGATCTGCTTTACGCGTTTCGGGTGATGACGCAACAACGCTTCTACAGCGTGTACGCCGTAGATCTTTTCCAACTGACTCATGGCTTGGCCTTAGGTTTACGCGCCCCGCCAGTCTTGGCTGGAGCCGAGCCCGCTTTTGGCGGACCTTTACGATGTTTGCTCGGTTTGGCTGGTTTGCCGCCGACAGCCTTGTCAGGCGCCGACCGGCTGGTCTTTCCCCCAGACGCCGCTTTACCGCCGCTTTTCGCACCGGCCAGCAACGCCTGTTTCATTTCACGACTCTTGCGCACTTCGGCGTTTTTCGCCGCCGCATCGCTTGGGCGATAGGCCTCGACAGCCTTTTCCTTGGCAGGACGACGACCGGTTTTCGCCGGGGCCGGTTCTGCGACTGTTTTTGTAGAGAGGGCCGCAGGTGCTGCCGCTTCCGTGCCACGCTTTTTGCGACCGATCGGCGCGCTGATGGTTTTTTCAGCCATCTCGAAGTCGATCTTGCGTTCGTCGAGGTCGACGCGCATGACCCGCACTTCCACGGTGTCGCCAAGGCGGAAACTGCGACCGGTACGCTCACCGGCCAGGCGGTGGTGCACAGGATCGAAGTGGTAGTAATCGCCCGGCAGCGCAGTGACGTGCACCAGGCCTTCGACGTAGATATCGGTCAGCTCGACGAACAGACCAAAACCGGTCACCGCGGTGATCACACCCGGGAACGATTCGCCCACGCGATCCTTCATGAACTCGCACTTGAGCCAGTTCACCACGTCGCGGGTCGCTTCGTCGGCACGGCGCTCGCTCATCGAGCACTGCTCGCCGAGCTGCTCCAGGGCCGCTTCGTCGTACGGATAGATGCGCGCCTTCGGAATCGTCATCGCACCGGCACGACGAACGTGCGGGGTGTCCTGCTTCGAATGGATCACGCTGCGAATCGCCCGGTGCGTGAGCAAGTCCGGGTAGCGGCGGATCGGCGAAGTGAAGTGCGTGTACGCCTCGTAATTCAGGCCGAAGTGGCCTTGGTTATCGGCGCTGTACACCGCCTGGCTCAACGAACGCAGCATGACGGTCTGGATCAGGTGGAAATCCGGACGATCCTTGATACCGGCCAGCAGTGCCTGGTAATCCTTCGGCGACGGACCATCCTTGCCTTTGTGCAGGGACAGGCCGAGCTCGCCGAGGAAGGCGCGCAGCTTTTCCAGGCGCTCCGGTGGCGGACCATCGTGAACGCGATACAGCGCAGGGATTTCGTGCTTTTTCAGGAACTCGGCGGTGGCCACGTTGGCCGCCAGCATGCATTCCTCGATCAGCTTGTGCGCATCGTTGCGAATGGTCGGCCGGATTTCGGCGATCTTGCGCTCGGAACCGAAGATGATCCGGGTTTCCTGGGTTTCGAAATCGATCGCGCCACGTACGTGACGGGCGGCCAGCAATACCTTGTACAGCGAGTAGAGCTGCTTGAGGTGCGGCACCACGTCGGTGTATTCACCGCGAAGCTTGCGCGCCTCGGTGGCTTTCGGCGTTTCCAGCATCGCGCTGACCTTGTTGTAGGTCAGGCGGGCATGGGAGTGGATCACCGCTTCGTAGAAGCAGTAGTCGGTCATCTCGCCGGATTTGGAGATGGTCATCTCGCAAACCATGGCCAAGCGATCGACTTGCGGGTTCAGCGAGCACAAACCGTTGGACAGCTGCTCAGGCAGCATCGGAATCACGCGCTCGGGGAAGTACACCGAGTTGCCGCGAACCTGCGCCTCGGCATCCAGCGCCGAACCGAGCTTCACGTAGCTGGATACGTCGGCAATCGCCACGTACAGCTTCCAGCCGCCGGAGAACAGGCGCAGCTTGCCCGGACGGGCTTCGCAGTAGACCGCGTCATCGAAGTCGCGGGCATCTTCGCCGTCGATGGTGACGAACGGCAGATGACGCAGGTCGATACGCTTCTCTTTGTCTTTCTCTTCGACTTCCGGCTTGAGCTTGCCGGCTTCCTTGAGCACGGCCTCGGGCCAGACGTGGGGAATGTCATAGGTACGCAGGGCAACGTCGATCTCCATGCCCGGCGCCATGTAATTACCCACGACTTCAACCACGTCGCCTTGCGGCTGGAAGCGTGGCGTCGGCCAGTGAGTGATCTTCACTTCGACGAACTGACCGATCTGCGCGTTGGCGTTACGGCCCGGTGTGACCAGCACTTCCTGCTGGATCTTCGGGTTGTCGGCAACGACGAAACCGATACCGCCCTCTTCGAAGTAGCGACCGACGATGCTTTCGTGGGCGCGGGACACCACTTCGACGATCATGCCTTCGCGGCGACCGCGACGGTCCAGGCCGGATACACGGGCCAGGGCACGGTCACCGTCGAACACCAGACGCATCTGCGCCGGGCTCATGAACAGGTCGTCACTGCCGTCGTCCGGCACCAGGAAGCCGAAGCCGTCGCGGTGACCGCTGATGCGGCCCAGGATCAGGTCGAGCTTGTCCACCGGCGCATAAGTGCCGCGACGGGTATAGATGAGTTGAGCATCGCGCTCCATGGCGCGCAGGCGGCGGCGCAGGGCTTCGATCTGGTCTTCCGTGGTCAGACCAAACTCTTCGACCAGTTGCTCGCGGTTAGCAGGCGAACCTCGATCAGCAAGGTGCTGAAGGATCAGTTCGCGGCTAGGAATGGGGTTTTCATATTTTTCCGCTTCACGAGCGGCCTCGGGATCGAGGGACTGCCAATCGGCCATTAGAGAGTTTTCACCTTGTCTATATGCGGGTTAGTTTGGCATAGGCGTAATGAAACGGGAAATTTCAAGCTAAGACGACCCATCTAAAGCCCTGTATCGACACATCAAAGCTGAATTGCAGACCGCTGGTGAATTTTTTCAGGTTTTTTTGAGGCCGGGGGTTTACAGTTAAAAAGACGCTCCGTATAGTGCGCGCCATCGACGACGCAGACGTTGCCGAT
The DNA here is from genome assembly GCF_047324915.1 of Pseudomonas sp. Pseusp16. NCBI lineage: Bacteria > Pseudomonadati > Pseudomonadota > Gammaproteobacteria > Pseudomonadales > Pseudomonadaceae > Pseudomonas > Pseudomonas sp. Pseusp16. The sequence continues at coordinate 4,554,787 of NZ_CP168522.1, forward strand.
AATGCCCAGATGGTGAAATTGGTAGACACGCCAGCTTCAGGTGCTGGTGACCTTACGGTCGTGGAAGTTCGAGTCTTCTTCTGGGCACCAATTTCGAGCTTGAGATTAGATCAATTTCAAGGCTCACACAAAAACCCGCGAAAGCGGGTTTTTGCATTTTAGCCCCCTGGTTTATTAATTTTAAAATCAGGGGTTTACAGATCAAAACGCTCTCCGTATAGTGCGCCACATCAACAGCGGCAACGCTGAAGATGAATGCCCAGATGGTGAAATTGGTAGACACGCCAGCTTCAGGTGCTGGTGGCCTTACGGCCGTGGAAGTTCGAGTCTTCTTCTGGGCACCAATTCAAATTCAAGGTTACGGCCTTGGATTTCACAAAAACCCGCGAAAGCGGGTTTTTGCGTTTCTGGCATTTGAAAACACGTCTCCCCCCCTCTCCCTGTAGGAGCGAGCTTGCTCGCGATGCATGCTCAGGCGACGCATTTCTTCAGACAACCCTCGATTACGTTCACGTCCATCGCGAGCAAGCTCGCTCCTACAAGGGATGTGAGCCAATTAGCAAACATATGCCAGCCACCGCAAGGCGCATTTGAGAAACAATATCGTTTATCATTGTTGCAAGTTTTTGCAATGCGACAGTGAGGAACCCTGCGAATGATGTTTCGAAATACCCTGCGCCGCGGCCTGACCATTACCCTGCTTGGCCTGGCACTCGCCACTCCCCTCACCCAAGCCGCCGACCCGGTTTCCCTGACTCTCTACAACGGCCAACACAAGGAAGTCGGCGACGCAGTCGCCAAAGCCTTCGAAGCCAAGACCGGCATCCACGTCAATGTGCGCAAAGGCAGCAGCAATCAGCTCGCCAGTCAGATCGTCGAAGAGGGCGATCGCTCCCCCGCCGACGTCATCTACACCGAAGAGTCGCCGCCACTGAACAAACTCGGCGAACAAGGCCTGCTGGCCAAGACGGATGACGCCACACTGGCCGTTCTGCCCAAGGAATACGTGGCCGGCAACGGCACCTGGATTGGCGTGACCGCCCGGGTGCGCGTCGTCGCCTTCAACCCGAAGCTGATCGATGAAAAAGACTTGCCCGCCTCGGTGATGGATTTCTCCAACCCCAAATGGCAAGGCAAAGTCGGCTTCGTGCCCACCAGCGGCGCCTTCCAGGAACAGGCCGTCGCGATCATCAAGGTGCACGGCATGGACGCCGCCGAAGAATGGCTGACCGGACTGCGCGCATTCGGCAAGACCTACAGCAACAACATGGTTGCACTGAAAGCCGTGGAAAATGGCGAAGTGGCCACTGTGTTGGTCAACAACTACTACTGGTTCGCCCTGCAGCGTGAAAAAGGCCAGCTCGACTCGAAGCTGCATTACTTCACAGGCGGCGATGTCGGCGGGCTCATCACCGTTTCCAGTGCAGCAGTCCTCAAATCCAGCAAACACCCCCAGGAAGCACAGCAATTGCTCGCCTATATGGCCAGCGAGGAAGGCCAGCGCGTGATCACCCAGACCACCGCCGAATACCCTCTGCACAAAGGCATGGAATCTGATCGCGGGCTCAAGCCATTCAGCGAACTGCAGGCGCCGAACGTGACGCCAGCCGACCTCGGCAATGCCGAAGAAGCCCTGGACCTGGAACGCGACGTTGGCTTGAACTGATGAGCGCATCGCTATCTGTCGCCAGCCTGCGCCGCAAGCGTCCCCCCATAGGGTTGGTGTTGCCGGTATCGCTGCTGGTCGTACTCAGCTTCCTGCCGCTGGCCTATGTCGGACTCAAAGCCTGGCAAGCAGGCTGGGCCCAAGCCTTGCACCTGCTGTGGCGGCCCTACGTATTCGGCCTGCTGCGCAACACCCTTGCATTGATGCTGGGCGTCACCCTCGCCTGCGGCGTGATCGGCCTGTCACTGGCGTGGCTGCTCGAACGCAGCAATCTGGCGGGACGCAGGATTTGGGGTGTAATCCTGTGCCTGCCGTTTGCCGTACCGGCCTTTGTCAGCAGCTTCACCTGGGTTTCGCTGAGCGCGCACTTTGAGGGGCTCGGCGGGGCGATCCTGGTGATGAGCCTGTCCAAGTACCCGCTGATTTTTCTGCCTGTGGCGGCAACCCTGCGCAACCTTGATCCATCCCTTGAAGAATCGGCCCGCACCTTGGGCCAGAATCGCTGGGGAGTGTTTTTCCGCGTCACCTTGCCCCTGCTCTGGCCATCGTTGCTGGCGGGCTCGCTGCTGATTGCGCTGCACATGCTGGTGGAGTTCGGCGCCCTGTCGATCATCGGCTTGCAAACCTTCACCACGGCGATCTATCAACAGTTCGAGCTGGAGTTCAGCAATGCCAACGCGGCGATGCTCTCTGCCGTACTGCTGACGCTGTGCCTGGCGCTGCTGTGGCTGGAGCTACGCGTGCGCGGCAAGGGTCGACACGTGCGCACCGGCCAGGGAGCGGCGCGACACGCGGAACAGGTTCAACTGGGGCCATGGGCAGTGGCGGGACAGCTTTATTGCCTGCTGCTGGCAATCATTGGCAGCGGGATTCCGCTGGGCATGCTGGCCTACTGGCTGGCGGTGGGATCATCGGCAGCCTTTCCCGTGGCGGCAATCGGCGAAGCATTGCTGTCATCCCTCGCACTGTCGCTGGGAGGCGCGGGGTTTTGCCTGGTGCTGGCGGTGCCGGTCGGCCTGCTGGTCGTACGCTACAAAGGTCAACTGGCGATCTGGGCCGAGCGCTTGCCGTATCTGCTGCACGCCCTGCCAGGACTGGTCATTGCCCTGGCCCTGGTGTATTTCGCCCTGCACTACGTGCCGATGCTCTACCAGACTTCGGCGTTGCTGCTCATCGCCTACGCCCTGTTGTTTCTGCCACTGGCCCAGGCACCGATCCGCACCGCCCTGAACAAAGCGGCGCCGCAACTTGAAGAGGCGGCACGTACGCTGGGCGCCTCATCATTCAGCGCTTTTTGCCGAGTGACACTGCCGATTATCTTTCCGGCGCTGGGGGCGGCCTTTGCGCTGGTGTTCCTGGATGCGATGAAGGAACTGACGGCGACACTGCTGCTGAGCCCGACCGGACTCAATACCTTGGCGACAGAGGTGTGGGCGCATACCGCGAATGTGGAGTTTGCGGCGGCGGCACCTTATGCGGCGCTGTTGATTCTGGTGTCGGGATTGCCGGTTTATCTGCTGACGACGCGGATGTATCTGAGTCGCTGAGATCGCCTTCGCGGGCAAGCCCGCTCCCACACTGGATCTGCTGTGAACTCACTATTTGTGAACAGCAGAGATTAAATGTGGGAGCGGGCTTGCTCGCGAAGGGGTCGGGCCAGGCAACCCGTCAAGCCCTGAACTGCCCCAGGCTCGCCTTCAACTGCGCCGCCAGACCATCGAGCACCTTGCCGCTCGCCGTGGTCTCCACGACAGCCTGCGCCGCTTTCTCGGCCTGGGCGTGAATGGTCTGGACCCGCCCTCGCACGGCCTGCGCGCCCTGCGCCTGATGCGCCGCAGCCTGGGTAGCCAAACCGATCGCCGCGTGGACCTGCTCGACGGATGCCTGCACCGACTGCTGCAACCGGGCACTGTCGCGCAGCACCAGCAAACCTTCACTGGCCTGGCGCCCGGCCTGACCAATCGCTGCCACCGCCTCACGCGCACCTTGCTGCAACGCAACGATGTGCGCCTGAATATCGCCGGTGGAGCTCTGCGTCTTGCTCGCCAGCGCCCGCACCTCATCTGCCACCACCGCAAACCCGCGCCCGGTCTCGCCGGCACGCGCCGCTTCAATAGCCGCGTTCAGCGCCAGCAGGTTGGTCTGTTCAGCGATGCCGTGAATTACCGTCAACACCACTTCGATCTGCTCACTTTGCTGTGCCAGGCGCTCGATCACTTGCGCACCGGTGTTGACCTGACCCGCCAACTCCTCGATCAGGCTGCCGACTTTCGCCGAGGTCCGGGTGTTTTCGTCGGTAGCCTGACGAATGTCCACGACCTGCTTCAGCGCCGCCTGCATGGCGTGGCTTTCCGACTGCGCTTCATCAGCCATCTGCGACAAGGCACGCAAACTCTCCGCCACCTCGTCGCGCTGCATGCCTGCCGCCGCATCCGCACCGGCATTGCGCAAGGTCATGGCGCCAATTTCCACACCGGTACGCTGGGCCACATCGCCCGCCTCGCGCACGATCGGCTGCAACTTATCCACAAAGCGATTGACCGCCGAGGCCATGTCGCCGATCTCGTCCTTGCTGTTGATCTGCACACGCTTGGTCAGATCGCCCTCGCCCGCCGCCAGGTCATCCATGGCAACGATCAGCATTTTCAGGCGATTGACCACTCGGCGACCGAGCACCACCGCCAACAACAGCAAGACACCGAAACCCACCACCGCCAGACACACACCGATACGCCAGCGCAATGTCGCGGCCGCTTCCTGTACGGTGCCGGTGGTGTTGGCTTTCATTTCAGCCGCCGTGGACTGAGCCGACTGCAGACGCGAACGCATGGCCGCTGCGCTGTCGGCGGCCGCGCCCTTGAGGCTGTCGCCCACCAGTTGATCGCTGCTGGCGATCAAGGCCGCGAAGCGCTTGTCGAGGGCCGCGAGATCAGTCTCCACCGAAGCAGTCGAGACCCCCATCAGGACCTTGCCGATTTCCACGCCATTGGGGTTGATCGAAGCCTCGACGTAGAAGACCGAAGGGTCGTTTTTCGCCGCATCCAGCACCTTGTCGAGCGCCCGCTCGCCCTGGCCTTTTTCCAGCAGTGCCTTGTTGATCGGGTTTTCCCGGTTGAGGTAGCGCGTCAGGTGCTGGCCAGTGGCGTCGTCATACACCACGAACAGCACACTGGGATTGCGCTGGGCCCGGCGGGCGAACTCGGACAGTGTCGGAACGTCGTTGTCCCACATGGCGCGGGGCGCGACTGAAGCCAGAAGCTGTGCCATGTCGCTGGCGGAGTCCTTCAGGTCCTTTTCCAGGGTCGAACGCAATTGCGCCTGCTCTTCCTCAAGACGTGAGGATAAACCGGCCGTGAGGCGCTGGCGTGTACTGGTAGAGAGGCTGTCCAGACTGGATGTGACTTCGCGCCCTGCCTGCTCGAGCTCAGCGGAGAGCTTTTGGCTGTCCGCGCCCAGGCGCATGCCAAGATCGGCTTCCAGCGCGGTCACCGTGCTCCGGGTCAGAGCAACAGCCACCAGCACCTGCACCAAAAGGGCGATACCCAGGGTAACGAACACGGGCCGCAACAAACGGCTTTGTAACAATGAGAGAACGGCCGACATCTGAAATCCCTCTGCTTTGGCGCCATTAAATTGATAGCACGCCGGAAGCAATGCTTTTTTAATGTTCACAGCAAAGGTCATGCCGTTCGACAGGCATAAACGACAAAGGCCCCGATTAAGGGGCCTTTGTGTTTTACATCAACGACTTATCAAGCAAACGGATGACGCAGAACGATGGTTTCGTTGCGGTCAGGACCCGTCGAAATAATGTCGATCGGCGCGCCGACCAACTCTTCGACGCGCTTGATGTAGTTGCGTGCAGCCTGCGGCAGCTCTTCCAGAGTCTTGGCGCCGAGGGTGGATTCTTTCCAGCCCGGCATCTCTTCGTACACTGGCTCCAGGCCGATGTAGCTGTCGGCATCGGTCGGTGCGTCGATCACTGCACCGTCAGCGTTCTTGTAGCCAACGCAGATGTTGATGGTTTCCAGGCCGTCCAGCACGTCGAGCTTGGTCAGGCACAGGCCCGAGATGCTGTTGACGTCGATGGCGCGACGCAGGATGACAGCATCGAACCAGCCGCAACGACGGGCACGGCCGGTGGTCGCACCGAACTCGTGGCCACGCTTGGCCAGGAATGCACCCACGTCGTCGAACAGCTCAGTCGGGAACGGACCCGAGCCAACACGGGTGGTGTAGGCCTTGGTGATGCCGAGGATGTAATCCAGGAACATCGGGCCAACACCCGAACCGGTAGCGATACCGCCAGCGGTGGTGTTGGAGCTGGTGACGTACGGGTAGGTACCGTGGTCGATGTCCAGCAGGGAGCCCTGGGCGCCTTCGAACATGATGTCTTTGCCGGCGCGACGCAGGTTGTGCAGCTCGGCAGTGACGTCCAGCATCATCGGCTTGAGCAGCTCGGCGTACTCCATGCACTCGTCCAGAGTCTTCTGGAAGTCGATGGCTGGCTCTTTGTAGTAATTGACCAGTACGAAGTTGTGGTAATCCAGCAACTCGCCCAGCTTGGCGGCGAAACGCTCGCGGTGGAACAGGTCGCCGATGCGCAGGCCGCGACGTGCAACCTTGTCTTCGTACGCCGGGCCGATGCCGCGACCGGTGGTGCCGATCTTCAGCTCGCCACGGGCCTTTTCACGGGCCTGGTCCAGCGCTACGTGGTAGGACAGGATCAGCGGGCAGGAAGGGCTGATACGCAGGCGCTCGCGCACCGGTACGCCTTTCTCTTCCAGCTTGACGATTTCACGCATCAGGGCGTCAGGTGCAACCACCACGCCGTTGCCGATCAGGCACTGTACGCCTTCGCGCAGCACGCCCGACGGAATCAGGTGCAAGACGGTCTTTTCACCGTCGATCACCAGGGTGTGGCCAGCGTTGTGGCCACCCTGGTAGCGCACTACGGCGGCAGCATGTTCGGTCAGCAGATCAACGATCTTGCCTTTGCCCTCATCACCCCATTGGGTGCCCAGGACTACGACATTCTTACCCATAACACTTGTCCTCATTCGCGCAAACTTGGTGCCGGCGGCAGCCGGCAGGAAAACTCAAGAAGCCAGTGGCGATACTTGCCAAAGCCCGTTCTGCTGAATCAATTGCCGGTCGCAGTCCGCTTCACGGGCGGCGGCCAAAGGTTGTCCAGGCAAGGCCTGAACGACACGCTGACCCTCACTGCGCAACTGGCAAACCTGCTGCCAGAGTGCTGCATCCGTACTGTCAGGCATCCAGATACCGCCAGACGGTAGCTCGATCTCAGCACGCCCCAGGGTCACCAGGGTTTTCAAATCGGTGGAAAAGCCGGTTGCCGGACGGGCGCGACCGAAGTCGGCGCCGATGTCGTCGTAACGACCGCCCTGGGCAATGGACTGGCCAACACCCGGCACGAACACGGCGAACACCACACCGGTGTGGTAGTGGTAACCGCGCAGCTCGCCCAGGTCGAAATACAGCGGCAGCTCAGGGAAACGTACGGACAATCGCTCGGCAATCGCCAGCAGGTCGTCCAGCGCCGCCGTCACCTGCGCCGGAGCCTTGGCCAGGCGTTCACGGGCAGCCACCAGCACCTCACGACCACCGCACAGATCGACCAGTGCGCGCAGCATGGCTGACAGATCGGCCGGCAAGCCCTCGGTCAAGGTAATGACCTCGTCGATGGCCTTGCGTTGCAACGCATCGAACAACTGCTGTTCAACTTCACCAGACAAACCGGCGGCGCGGGCCAGGCCGCGATAGATGCCGACATGGCCGAGGTCCATGTGCACATCCGGCACATCGGCCAGTTGCAGCATGGCCAGCATCAGGCTGATGACTTCGACGTCGCTGCTCGGGCTGCCGTCGCCGTACAGCTCGGCACCCAGTTGGATCGGGCTGCGCGAGGACGACAAGGCACGAGGCTGAGCATGCAGCACGCTACCTGCATAACACAGACGGCTCGGACCTTCGCGGCGCAGGGTGTGCGCATCGATGCGCGCCACTTGCGGCGTGATGTCGGCACGGAAACCCATTTGCCGGCCCGATTGCGGGTCGATGACCTTGAAGGTCCGCAGGTCCAGGTCCTGGCCCGCGCCAGTCAGCAGGGATTCCAGGTACTCGATATGGGGAGTCACGACAAACTCGTAACCCCAGCTCTGGAACAGATCCAACACCTGACGACGCGCGACTTCAATACGCGCCGCTTCCGGTGGCAGTACTTCTTCGATGCCATCTGGCAGAAGCCAGCGGTCTACCGTTGCCATTACGCCTTCCCCTATATCCGGGCGACCAGCCTGTCGGCGAGCCTTGAGTGAAGCAGAAAATGATCAGCTCATACACAATCCACGCGCATGAGCGACGGAGCGAAAAGCCCTTCTACCGGCTTCGCCAACCACTTTCCTCGAAAAACTGTCGAGCCAATCGGCCCGGCGTCCGCTTAAAAACAGCAATCAAACATGCAGACGCAAAAAAGCCGGGAATTTCCCGGCTGCCGCATCATACACACGTTTTCCCAAAGGATCACCCCGCCAGAGGTTTTAGCCGCCCGGCGGGAGGATTCAGGTCAACGCCGTATCAAGGCTTGGCTTTTTCCAGGTAGTGGAAGAAGTCGCTGCTTGGGTCGAGAACCATGACGTCGGATTTGTTCGCGAAGCTTTCACGGTAGGCGCGCAGGCTACGGTAGAACGCGTAGAACTCCTGATCCTGACCGTACGCCTTGGAGTAGATCGCAGCAGCCTGGGCATCGCCGTCACCGCGAACCTCTTCGGATTCACGATAGGCTTCAGCCAGCAGCACGCGGCGTTGACGATCGGCGTCGGCACGGATGCCTTCGGCCAGCTCGTTACCCTTGGCGCGGTGCTCGCGAGCTTCACGCTCACGCTCGGTGCTCATACGCTCGAACACGCTGCGGTTCACTTCTTTCGGCAGGTCGATGGTCTTGACCCGAACATCGACAACTTCGATGCCCAGCTCTTTTTCAGCCATCTTGTTCAACGAAGCAGTAATGTCCGCCATCAGCGCATCGCGCTCACCGGAGACCACTTCGTGCAACGTGCGCTTACCGAACTGGTCACGCAGGCCCGACTCCAGACGACGGGACAGACGCTCGTCGGCGATCTGCTTGAGGCCGGAAGTCGCGGTGTAGAAACGCTCTGCGTCCTTCACGCGCCACTTGGCGAAGGCATCGACCATCACGGCTTTCTTTTCCAGCGTCAGGAAGCGTTGCGTCGGTGCATCCAGCGTCATCAGGCGTGCGTCGAATTTGCGCACCTGGTTAACGTAAGGCACTTTCACGTGCAGGCCTGGCTGAACATCGGTCTGGACCACGCGACCGAACTGCAGCAACACCGCACGCTCGGTCTGAGCCACGATGTAGAAGCAGTTCCAGGCTGCGATCGCCACGACGACGCCGACAATAAGGGCGATCAGCGATTTATTGCTCATCAGCGACTCTCCCTGGTACGTGCCTGCTGCTGCAGATCTGCTGCCGCACGCGTATTCGCTTCATTGCTGGTGGCTGCCGCACTGCTGCTCATCGGAGTGCTGGTGCTGCGACCACTTTCGACCATCTTGTCCAGCGGCAGGTACAGCAGGTTGCTCTGGCCGTTCTTGTTGCCGGTCACGAGAACCTTGCTGGTGTTGCTGAAGACTTCCTGCATGGTGTCCAGGTACAGGCGCTGGCGGGTAACTTCAGGCGCCTTGCGGTACTCGGCGACCAGCTTGGTGAAGCGGTCGGCCTCACCCTTGGCGCGCGAGACGGTTTCGTCACGATAACCGTTGGCATCCTCGAGGATGCGCTGGGCCTGGCCACGAGCTTCCGGCACGACGCCGTTGGCATAGGTTTCGGCCTGGTTGCGCGAACGCTGCTCGTCTTCCCGGGCACGGATCACGTCATCGAAGGCTTCCTGAACTTCGCGCGGTGCCGCTGCGCTCTGTACGTTGACCTGGGTAACGGTGATACCGGTGCGATAGGTGTCCATGAAGCGTTGCAGGCGCTCCTTGATTTCGCTGGCCATCAATTCACGACCTTCGGTCAGTACCTGATCCATTGCGGTGGAACCCACCACATGGCGCAAGGCGCTGTCGGTCGCGTGCTGCAGGCTGATTTCCGGTTGGTCGACGCTCAGCACGAAGTCCTGCAGGTTGCTGATCCTGTACTGCACGGTCAGTGGCACTTCGACGATGTTCTCGTCTTCGGTCAGCATCTGGCCCTGCTTGGTGTAGGCACGCTCGCGCGTGACGTTTTCCATGTACTTCCTGTCGATCGGCGGGAAGTAGATATTCAGGCCCGGACCCACGGTTTCGTAGTACTTGCCGAAGCGCAGCACCACGGCTTGCTCCTGCTCGTCGACGACATAAACCGCGCTGTACAGCCAAACGGCGGCCAGCACGACCAGGCCGATGCCGAGCAGGCCGCCAAAGCCGCCACTCTTGCCCGGACCACCGCCGTCGTCGCCACCACGTTTCTTACCACCACCGAACAAACCGTTCAGGCTTTCCTGCAGCTTTCGGAAGGCCTCGTCGAGATCTGGTGGTCCCTTGCGGTCGCCGTTGTTACGACGCTTGCCACCCCAAGGATCCTGATTATTCGAGTTGCCACCCGGCTCATTCCAAGCCATAGCGCTCTCCATCTGATAAAGCAAAGACGCACCCACGGCGCGCCGACCAATGCTACAGAATGCCTGTCACCACGACACAACCGCTTTCTCAGGCTTTTATTGCAAAGTGTGTTGCTCGATGAATTCCATCGGTTGCAAACCTTCGCGGCTCACCAGCCGATTCAATTCGGCCCGCGGCAAACGAACGGCCAGTAAACTGATGCCTTCGTCATCGTGTTCTTCTTTCTGTACCGCACCAAGTTCGAAAAACTGCGCACGCAGTCGAGCAAATCGGTTCGGCAATCGCAAGGTGCCAACAAACAATTCATCGCCAAGCAACTCGGCCACGGCCTGCTTGAGCAGGTCCAGCCCTGTACCGTCTTTCGCCGAAAGCCAGACCCGCTGCGGCTTGCCATCGGCATCCCGCTGGATCTGCGGCTCCACGCCCTCGAGCAAATCGAGTTTGTTATAGACCTCCAGGATCGGCAAGTCTTGAGCCCCGATCTCTCCGAGCACCACCATGACCTGTTCAATCTGGGCCATACGCTCGGGTTCATGAGAGTCGATCACGTGCAGCAACAGGTCGGAGTTGCTCGACTCTTCGAGCGTAGCCCGAAAAGCTTCAACCAGTTTGTGCGGCAAGTGACGAATGAAGCCCACGGTGTCTGCCAGCACGATCGGCCCGAGGTCCTCGAGTTCGAGTCGGCGTAGCGTCGGGTCGAGGGTGGCGAAGAGCTGGTCAGCGGCGAAAACGTCGGAATCGGTCACCGAGTTGAACAGCGTCGATTTGCCGGCGTTGGTATAACCCACCAGCGAAACCGTCGGAATGTCCGCCCGCTTGCGGCCACGGCGCGATTGCTCGCGTTGGCTGCGGACCTTTTCCAGGCGCCCCTTGATCTGCCGCAGGCGAACCCGCAACAGGCGCCGGTCGGTTTCCAGCTGGGTTTCACCGGGACCGCGCAGGCCGATACCGCCTTTCTGCCGTTCAAGGTGAGTCCAGCCGCGAACCAGCCGCGTACTCATGTGCTCAAGCTGGGCCAGTTCGACCTGGAGCTTGCCTTCATGGGTGCGGGCGCGTTGGGCGAAAATATCGAGAATCAGACCCGTGCGGTCGATCACGCGACACTCGAAAACACGTTCGAGGTTACGTTCCTGACTGGGCGTGAGGATGTGATTGAAAATCACCAGATCTACCTGCTCGGCTTTGACCAGGTCGCGCAACTCCTCGACCTTGCCGCTGCCAATCAGGTATTTGGCGGTTGGCCGATTACGCGGCACGTTGAAAAACGCGACGGTCTCGGCGCCTGCCGACATTGCCAACTCCTGAAACTCCTGCGGATCTTCGCGCGCCTCAGGGTCCTGACCATCCAAGTGAACGAGAATGGCTCGCTCACCACCACCGTGGCGCTCAAAGAACAAAGGAGACTCCTATCAGGCGTTACCTGGCTCAGCGTCACCTGCTTCGGATTCGGTTGCGCTAGGCAGACGAATTGGACGAACCGGCACCACTGTAGAGATCGCGTGTTTGTAGACCATCTGGCTGACGGTGTTTTTCAGCAGGATAACGAACTGGTCGAAGGACTCGATCGTGCCTTGCAGTTTGATACCGTTGACCAGGTAGATGGACACCCCAACTTTTTCTTTACGCAAAGTATTCAAGTAAGGGTCTTGTAGCGAATGCCCTTTTGACATGTGCCGCACTCCTTTAAGGATTCAATATAAAAAAATAGGTAAACAGATGGCTTTGGCCGCCACACCCCCAAGGATAGACGGCAATTGCAAGGACTCAGCTCAATATGGAGATGGTCCCAAGGTATTTCAAGGCGCGCGGCAGATTGTCGCAATCCAGACTGTCCAGCCAATGCAGATCAGTCCAGCTGCGCAGCCAGGTGAACTGGCGTTTCGCCAATTGGCGCGTGGCAATGATTCCACGCTCCTGCATCTCGGCTGACGTCAGCTTGCCATCCAGGTAGTCCCAGACTTGGCGATAGCCTACTGCACGTATAGACGGCAACCCGGCATGCAGGTCACTTCTCTTACGCAGGGCTACGACCTCGTCAATGAATCCCTGTTCCAACATTAAAGTGAATCTTTGTTTAATTCGCTCATGCAGTACCTGGCGATTTGCCGGAGCAATGGCCAAGTTCGCAACAGTATAGGGCAATTGTTGCTGTCCCGAAGCGGCTGCTTCGGTACTTTGCACAGATTGTCGCAAACGCAGGGCAGTCATGCTTTGACCGCTGACACGATAAACTTCCAGTGCTCGACTCAACCGCTGGGGATCGTTCGGATGTATTCGCGCCGCAGACTCCGGATCAATCACCGCCAATTGTTCGTGCAAGGCTTGCCAGCCAAGGCGTGCAGCCTCTTCTTCGATTTGCGCACGGACGTCGGGATCGGCGGCCGGCATATCCGCCAGGCCCTCAACCAAAGCCTTGTAATAGAGCATTGTGCCGCCCACCAGCAACGGAATTTTTCCACGCGAGGTGATATCGGCCATGGCTTGCAGGGCGTCACGACGGAATTCCGCAGCCGAATAGCTCTCGGCCGGGTCGAGAATATCGATCAGACGATGCGGATATTGCGCCAACAGCTCTTTGGAAGGCTTGGCAGTGCCGATGTCCATGCCACGGTAGACCAGCGCCGAATCGACGCTGATCAACTCGCAGGGCAGGACTTTGGTGAGTTCGATGGCCAGGTCGGTCTTGCCGGCGGCAGTCGGCCCCATCAGGAAAATCGCAGGTGGGAACTGGTTCATCAACGACCGCGCAAGAACAGTTTGTCCAGATCGTCCAGGCCCAGCTGGGTCCAGGTCGGTCGGCCATGGTTGCATTGACCGCTGCGCTCGGTGTTTTCCATGTCACGCAGCAGACCGTTCATTTCCGGCAGGGCCAAACGCCGATTCGCCCGAACCGCACCGTGGCAGGCCATGGTCCCGAGCAATTCGTTCAGGTGTGCCTGGATGCGGTCGCTGGTGCCGAACTCCATCAGGTCGGCCAGGACGTCGGCGACCAGCCGGTTGGCTTCGGCCTGCTTGAGCAGCGCCGGAATCTGCCGGATCGCCAGGGTTTCCGGGCCCAGGCGCTGCAATTCAAAGCCAAGGCGCTGGAACCAGGCGACGTGCTCCTCGGCGCAATCGGCTTCACGCTGGCTGACGGCCAGGGACTCCGGCACCAGCAACGGCTGGCCGCTCAGGCCCTCGCTGGCCATCGCCACCTTCAAACGCTCATACATGATTCGTTCGTGGGCGGCGTGCATATCCACCAGCACCAGGCCTTGAGCGTTTTCCGAAAGAATGTAGATGCCCTTGAGTTGTGCCAGTGCATAACCCAGCGGCGGAATGTCGTCTTGCCCGGCCGGTAGCGCGACGGCATTGGCCTCGGGCAGCGGCGCAAAAAACTCGCGATAGGCGGCCTGCGCCTCGGCGACAGGCACACCGGACTGCGGACGCGGCGTGTATTGGTACTGATAACCGGCGCCAGAACCCGAACCTGCCGGCGTATTGAAGGACGGCTGAGCCTGAGGCTGCTCCAGCAGCGCATTGGCGGCCAGGCGCATTTCGCCCTGGGGTCCGAATTCACCGGCTTCAAGGCCGGTAGGCCGGACGAATGCAGTGGCAACCGGCGCCGCAAGATGATCGTCGGGCCGCACATCGCCCAAGGCGCGGTGCAAGGTGCCATAGAGGAAATCGTGGACCATGCGTCCTTCACGGAAGCGCACTTCGTGCTTGGTCGGGTGCACGTTGACGTCGACGCCAGTCGGATCGACTTCGAAAAACAGTACAAAGGTCGGGTGCCGACCGTTGAACAGCACGTCGCGATAGGCCTGGCGCACGGCGTGGGCCACCAGTTTGTCGCGTACGGCACGGCCATTGACGAAGAAATACTGCAAATCGGCCTGGCTGCGGTTGAAGGTCGGCAAGCCGACCCAGCCCCATAGATGCAGGCCGTTGCGCTCGATTTCGATCGGCAGTGCCTGCTCCAGGAAGCCCGGCCCGCAGATCGCCGCCACACGCCGGGCACGGGCCGCATCATCATGGGCCTCGTGCAGGCTGAGGATGGTCTTGCCGTTGTGGCGCAGATGGAACGCCACATCGAAGCGCGCCAGGGCCAGGCGCCTGATCACTTCCTGCAGGTGATCGAATTCGGTTTTTTCGCTCTTGAGAAACTTGCGCCGCGCCGGCGTGTTGAAGAACAGGTCGCGCACTTCAACCGACGTGCCCACCGGGTGGGCCGCTGGCTGCACGCGAGGCGCCATGTCACGCCCTTCGGTCTCGACCTGCCAGGCCTGGTCGGCGTCACGGGTTCGGGAGGTCAGGGTCAGGCGCGCGACGGAGCTGATCGATGCCAGGGCCTCACCACGAAACCCCAGGCTCATGACCTGTTCGAGGTCTTCCAGGTTACGGATCTTGCTGGTGGCGTGACGGGCCAGCGCCAGCGGCAGGTCATCGGCGGAAATGCCGCTGCCATCGTCGCGCACCCGCAGCAGCTTGACGCCGCCCTGCTCCACATCGACATCGATACGCCTGGCGCCGGAGTCGAGGCTGTTTTCCAGCAACTCCTTGATCACCGAAGCCGGACGTTCGACCACCTCACCCGCCGCAATCTGGTTCGCCAGTCGCGGGCTGAGCAGCTCGATTCGAGCGCCACCGTTCACAACCTGATTCATTCTTTGGCCGCCAATTCAGTGCCCGGAATAGTCAGGTGCTGACCGATCTTGAGCTCATCGCTCGACAGGTTGTTGGCGCTGCGCAGGGTCGCGGGCGACACCTGATAGCGCACGGCGATCATCGCCAGGGTCTCGCCCGGGTTGACGCGGTGGTCACGTGGACCTTGTACAATCTTGCCGGAGTCGCGCAGCCAGGCAATATAAGTGCCCGGTGGCGGGTTCTGCTGGAAGAACTGGCGCACGCCGCTGCTGATCGAACGCGCCAGCGCCTGCTGGTGGTTCGACGCGGCAAGCTTCGAGGCTTCGTTGGCGTTGGAGATGAACCCGGTTTCCACCAGGATCGACGGAATATCCGGCGACTTCAGTACCATGAACCCGGCCTGTTCGACCCGTTGCTTGTGCAGAGGCGTCACCCGGCCAATGTTGCTCAGGACCTTCTGGCCCACGTTCAGGCTGGACGTCAGGGATGCCGTCATCGACAGGTCAAGCAGCACGCCGGCGAGCATGCGGTCCTTGTCATCGAGGCTGACGTTGCCGGCACCACCGATCAGGTCGGAACGGTTTTCGCTGTCGGCCAGCCAGCGGGCCGTCTCCGAAGTGGCACCGCGGTCAGACAGGGCAAATACCGAGGCACCGAAAGCGGCGGCAGAAGGCGCGGCGTCGGCGTGGATCGAGACAAACAGGTCCGCGCCTTTCTTGCGGGCAATTTCGGTACGGCCGCGCAACGGAATGAAGTAGTCGCCGGTACGGGTCAGTTCGGCGCGGAAACCTTTCATGCCGTTGATCTGGCGCTGCAATTCGCGGGCGATCTGCAACACCACGTCTTTCTCGCGTTCACCGCGAGAGCCCGATGCCCCCGGGTCTTCGCCACCGTGTCCGGCGTCGATCACCACAATGATGTCGCGCTTGCCGGCCGGGGCGGGCGGTAGCTTGATTGCCGGCTCGGCAGGCGTGACCGGCACGGCGGGCACCGTGGCGACCGATGGCGTTGGTGCTGGAGAAGGCGCGGCATCTGCGGCGTTATCGAACAGATCGACTACCAACCGGTTGCCGTACTGGGCGTTCGGCGCCAGGGAGAAGCTTTTCGGTGTCACGGCCTTTTTCAGGTCGATGACCACCCGCAGGTCGGTCGGCGTGCGTTGAGCCGAGCGCATGGCGGTAATCGGGGTATTCGAGGTGTTGACGTTGAGTGGTGCACCGAGGGTCGCGCCATTGATGTCGATGACCAGGCGATCCGGAGCCGTCAGGGTAAAGACGCTGTGTTGCACCGGGCCGGTCAGGTCAAACACCAGTCGTGTGTTGTCCGGTGCCCGCCACAGACGAACACTGTTGACCTTCGAATCGGCCACAGCGTCGACGGTTACCGCCAAAAACAACACCCCTACGGCAGCCATCAACGCGCGAAAGCGCATACCTAACCCCATCATCTATTTGGATTCCAATGCCAAAGCGGCACACCAGGCCTCGCCACGCGAGCCCTGGGATAAAATTTTCAGCGAACGCCCGCTGTCTTGCGGGCTAATGGTAATGGTCAGGTCCGGCTTTGGCAAAAAGCCTGCACCTTTGGCGGGCCACTCGATCAGACACAGGGCATCGTCTTCGAAGTAGTCGCGAATACCGAGGAACTCCAGTTCTTCCGGATCGACCAGACGGTACAAATCGAAATGGAAGGCGCGAATGTCGCCGATTTCGTAGGGTTCGACCAAGGTGAAGGTCGGGCTTTTCACAGCCCCGACATGCCCCAGACCGCGGATGATGCCTCGGGACAACGTGGTTTTGCCCATCCCCAGGTTACCCTCGAGAAAAATCAGGCCATGGCCTTGGGTGATTCGGGCAATGCGTGCGCCAAAGTCGCTCATGGCCTGCTCATCGGCCAGGTACAGGGTTACTTCAGACACGGTGCTTGCTCCTCCAACAACTGACGAATGGCTGGAATCAGATCACTGGCCGCCAGCCCACGGCCAAATTTTCCTTGTTGTTCACCGGCATTGGCGTGCAGCCAGACCGCCAGGCAGGCCGCGTCGAATGGTTCCATGCCCTGGGCCAGCAACGCGCCGAGCAAACCGGCCAGTACATCGCCCAAACCGGCAGTGGCCATCGCCGGATGCCCCTGATGACACAGCCCCAGACGTCCGTCGGGATGGGCGATCAGGCTGCCGGCACCTTTCAGCACCACCACTGCCGAATATTTCTTGCTCAACGCCAGCGCTGCGGCCAGGCGATCAGCCTGCACTTCGGCAGTGCTGATCCCCAACAAACGTGCCGCTTCGCCCGGATGCGGAGTGATCACACAATCCTTGGGCAAACGGACAAAACCGCCTGCCAGCAGGTTCAACGCGTCGGCATCCCACACTTGCGGCAATGGCGCGTTAGCGGCGACCGACAACAATGAACGCCCCCAACCGGCCTGCCCGAGGCCCGGACCGACCACCAGCACCGAGACTTTCTCCAGCAGCCCCATCAACTGATTGGCCGACGAAGTGCCCAGCGCCATGGCTTCCGGCACTCGACTCAACGCCGCTGACAGATGCTCGGGACGGGTTGCCAGCGAAACCATTCCAGCGCCGCTGCGCAATGCGCTTTCGGTGCTGAGCAGGATCGCTCCGCCAAGGCCATGATCGCCACCGATCAACAGCACATGCCCGAAACGCCCCTTGTGAGACGTCGGTGGGCGAGCCGCCGGCCGCGGAAGATTAACCGCGTTGAGACGTCGGGCGCGAACGGGAATATCACTGTATGTTTCGGCCGTGGCTTGCAGATCGTTGAACACCAGCTCGCCGACGTGATCCGCTGCATCGCCCGTGAACAGGCCTGCTTTCAGCCCGATGAAAGTCACTGTGAGATCGGCGCGCACTGCGACACCCAACTCTCGCCCGGTGTCGGCACACAGTCCGGAAGGAATATCGACCGCCGTCACCGGCAGGCCGCTGGCGTTGATCGCTTTAATGGCGGCAGAGCAAGGCTCGCGCACTTCGCCGCTCAGACCGGTGCCGAGCAAGGCGTCGAGGACAACACCACGCAACTCGCCCTGGCCGCTCCAGCCCTGCACCGCGACGCCTTCAGCCAGCGCCTCGGTATGGGCCAGCGCTGCATCGCCCTGCAAGCGCTGCGGATCACCGACCGCCAACACGCGCACCTGCCACCCGGCACGCCGTGCCAGCACGGCCACCAGATAACCGTCGCCAGCGTTGTTGCCATGCCCGGCGAGCACGGTCAATTCATTCGCCGACGGCCATTGCCGAACCAGCGCCCGCCACGTTGCGCGGGCTGCGCGCTGCATCAATTCGAAGCCCGGCGTGCCCGCGGCGATCAGCCGTGCGTCGAGCGCTCGCACCTGTGCTGCACCGTACAGCACGTCGGGTAATTCATCTTTAGTGTGCGGCATGCGTCTTCAGGCTCCGATGTCTGGCAGAATTATACGCACCTCAGCTCCGGTTTCTCTCGCCTCATGTCCGCCATCACCACAGACCTGCCTGCCCTCGCCCAATCCATCAAGGACTGGGGCCGCGAGCTGGGCTTTCAGCAAGTCGGCATCAGCGGCCTCGACCTGGGCGAGCATGAGCAACACCTGGAGCGCTGGCTCGCCGCCGGCTACCACGGCGAAATGGACTACATGGGCGCCCATGGCAGCAAACGCTCGCACCCGGAAGAACTGGTGCCCGGCACTTTGCGTGTGGTTTCGCTGCGCATGGACTACCTGGCGGGCGACACCCACATGGCGAAAATGCTCGCCCAGCCGGAAAAAGCCTACGTCTCGCGTTATGCCCTGGGTCGCGATTACCACAAGTTGATCCGTAAACGCGTGCAACAACTGGCGGAAAAGATTCAGGCGGTCATCGGGCCTTTCGGCTATCGCGCCTTCGTCGACAGTGCCCCGGTGCTGGAAAAAGCCATCGCCGAACAGGCCGGCCTGGGCTGGATCGGCAAAAACACTCTGGTCTTGAATCGCAAGGCAGGCAGTTATTTCTTCCTCGCCGAACTGTTCGTTGATTTGCCGCTGCCGGTAGACCCGCCCCATGCCACTGAACACTGCGGGCGGTGCAGCGCCTGCCTCGACATCTGCCCCACCAATGCCTTCGTCGGCCCCTATGTGCTGGATGCCCGGCGTTGCATTTCCTACCTGACCATCGAACTCAAAGGCGCGATCCCCGAAGACCTGCGGCCGCTGATCGGCAATCGGGTGTTCGGTTGCGATGACTGCCAGATCGTCTGCCCGTGGAACCGCTTCGCCCGTCCGTCCGGTGAAAGCGACTTCAAGCCGCGGCACAATCTGGACAACGCGCAGCTGGCCGACCTGTTCATGTGGGATGAGGAAAAATTCCTGAGCAGCACGGAAGGCTCGCCGCTGCGCCGGACCGGTTACGAAAACTGGTTGCGCAACCTGGCGGTAGGCCTGGGCAACGCGCCGTCTACGATTCCGGTGCTGGAAGCGCTGAAGGCGCGACGGGAACATCCTTCGCAACTGGTACGTGAACATGTCGAGTGGGCTCTGAAACGACACGGCCTTGTGTAGGAGCGAGCTAGCTCGCGATGGACGTCAACGATAACGCGGCAAGCCTGGTGGCCCGCGGAGTTCTCCGGTTCATCGCGAGCGAGCTCGCTCCTACAAGGGGCCGCGTCAGGCTTCGTCGTTATAGACGAACTTGGGCATTTCCCAGTGAAAACGGATGGCCAGCAAACGCAGCAGAAAACCACCGAACAGGGTGATCAGAATCGATTGCTCATTGGGTAATTGCAGATAGATGCAGAGCATGTAGCACCACGCCGCCGCAAACGAGACGCTGGCATAGAGCTCGCGCCGGAAGATCAGCGGAATATCGTTGCAGAAGATGTCCCGCAGGATGCCGCCGAAGACGCCGGTGATCACGCCGCTGACCGAAGCCACCAGCATGCCGTGGCCCATTTCCAGGGCGGTCATGCAGCCGATCAGGGTGAACGCCACCAGACCGACGGCGTCGAGCACCAGAAACAGTGAGCGCAGGTGGCGCATCCAGCGCGCCGTGAACACGGTGATCATCGCGGCGGCCGTGGTCAGCACCAGGTATTCCGGGTGTTTGACCCACGTCAGCGGGTAATGCCCGAGCAGCACATCGCGCACCGACCCGCCACCCAGCGCTGTGACGCAAGCGATCAGCACCACACCGAACCAGTCCATGCCACGACGCCCGGCAGACAGGGCACCGGTCATGGCTTCGGCGGTGATGGCGATCAGGTAGAGCATCAGCAGCATGGTGGCGGTCCTTGCAGAAAGGCGCGCAGTCTACTGACTTCGCTGGAGCACCAAAAGAGGGCAAGCCCCCTCGCCACGAAAGCGCTATAGCATCAGGCTTTGATGAAATGCTTGCGGTAGTGCTGCAATTCGGCGATGGATTCGCGGATGTCGTCCAGCGCCAGGTGGGTGCTGCCCTTCTTGAAGCTGTCACGCACGTCCGGTGCCCAGCGCGCGGCCAGCTCTTTGAGCGTGGATACGTCGAGGTTGCGGTAGTGGAAATAGCTTTCCAGAGATTTCATGTGCGTATAAAGGAAGCGACGATCCTGGCAGATGCTGTTGCCGCAGATCGGCGATTTGCCCTTCGGCACCCACTTCTCCAGGAAGGCGATGGTTTCGGCCTCGGCTTCGGCCATGCTGATGCGGCTGTCGCGAACCCGCTGGGTCAGCCCGGAACCGCCGTGCTGACGGGTGTTCCACTCGTCCATGCCGGCGAGGATTTCGTCGCTGTGGTGAATGGCGATCACCGGGCCTTCGGCCAGGGTGTTCAGGTCACTGTCGGTGACGATGGTGGCCATTTCGATAATGACGTCGGTATCAGGGTTCAGACCGGTCATTTCCAGGTCGATCCAGATAAGGTTCTGCGGATTTTGCATGTGTCGGCTCCTAGGCAATGCTGCGCAGTTTAGCCTAGGCCGGTAGCCGGGCGTGCTAAACTCGCGGCCGTTTTACCTAATCGCTGCATTCTTTATACGGAACACCCATGGCCAAACGCCAACTCAATCGCCGCCAAAACTGGCGCATCGAAAAGATTCAGGGCGAACGCGCTGCCCGCGCCGCCAAACGCGAGTCCTCGGCTGTCGAGGCACTTGAGGGCGGCGATCTGGGCCCGGAACAGCACGGTCTGGTGATCGCGCACTTCGGTGTGCAGGTCGAGGTCGAGGCCCGCGACGGCGAACTGGCCGGCCAGGTGTTCCGTTGCCACCTGCGCGCCAACCTGCCGGCGCTGGTGACCGGCGACCAGGTGGTGTGGCGTGCCGGCAACCAGGGCATCGGCGTGATCGTGGCACAACTGCCGCGCAACACCGAGCTGTGTCGCCCGGACAGCCGCGGCCAGCTCAAGCCGGTGGCGGCCAACGTCGACATGATCGTCATCGTGTTTGCACCGCTGCCCGAACCCCACGCCAACCTGATCGACCGCTATCTGGTGGCAGCCGAACATGCGGGCATCAAGCCGCTGTTGCTGCTGAACAAGTTCGACCTGATCGACGAAAACAACGCCCCGGCACTCAATGCCTTGCTCGCGGTGTACCGCACCCTCGGCTATCCGGTACTGGAAGTGTCGGCGCACCACGGCAATGGCATGGAGCAATTGCAGGCGCAACTGGACGGGCGCATCAGCGTGTTCGTCGGCCAGTCCGGTGTCGGCAAGTCGTCGTTGGTCAACAGCCTGCTGCCGGATGTCGAAACCCGCGTCGGCCCGCTGTCCGAGCTGTCCGGCCAGGGCACTCACACCACCACCACCGCGCGGCTGTTCCACTTCCCCGGCGGTGGTGAGTTGATCGACTCCCCGGGTATCCGCGAATTCGGTCTGGGCCACGTCAGCCGTGCCGACGTCGAAGCCGGCTTCATCGAATTCAACGACCTGCTCGGCACCTGCCGTTTCCGTGACTGCAAGCATGACCGCGAACCCGGTTGCGCCCTGCTCAAGGCCCTTGAAGATGGCCGCGTGCAGCAGCAACGGATGAACAGCTACCGCTCGATCATCGCCAGCCTGCCGGAAAACGGCTACTAAACAGCCGCGCCGACCGCCCTGTTTTCAGCGGGGCGGTCGGTGGCCGGATCTTCCCCCCAGTTAAACATCAGACCTTTCTGTAAGGCGCCCGCACGCGCACTTGTAGGACATTTCTCTTTCCGCGCCAACCCCTTGTGGCCACCCTGCAATCGCCTAAGTTCAAACCCTCTTCGCACTCCAGCGACACCGAGGGATACCCATGCAGACCTACCATTTGTTCATCAGCCATTCGTGGAACTACCCCCACGCCCACGACAACCTCGTGCGCCTGCTCAACGCGAAACCCGGTTTCACGTACAAGAACTATTCGGTGCCAACGGACAACCCGATTGTCGGCGCGAAAACCGACAAGCAACTTGAGGAAGCCATCGAAAACAAGATCCGTCCGTGTTCAGCGGTACTGATCATGGCCGGGATGTATTCCACCTACAGCAAGTGGATCAACAAGGAAATCGAGATTGCCAAGCGCATGGGCAAGGTGATCATCGCGATCAAACCGTTCGGTGCAGAACGCATTTCCACGGTAGTGCGTGACGCGGCACACGCCGAATGCGCGTGGAACACCAACAGCATCATCAATGCGATTCGCGAGCATACGGCGGTGTAACCATGCGCAAAGGACTGTTTATCGGCATCAACGACTACACCCACGTTTCGCGACTGAGCGGCTGTAGCAATGACGCCATGGCCATGGCCTCCGTGCTGAAGACCGACGCCAACGGCGATCCGAACTTCAAGAACATCGTACTGACCTCCGCCGAGGACTACCTGAGCCGGGAAAAACTCGAAGACCAGATCCGCGAGCTGTTTTCCGGGGACTGCAATGTCGCACTGCTGTATTTCGCCGGCCACGGCAGCTTCGACCTCGACACCGACGAAGGCATGTTGATCCCGCAGGATTACAGGAGCGCCAAGGACGGGATTCGCCTCAGTGACATTCTCAACTGGGCGAGCAAAGCCACGAAGATCAAAAACAAAGTGATCATTCTCGATTGTTGCCAGAGCGGCTCAGCCGGCGAGCTGCGCGCCTTGCGCAGTGAGGGCAGCGTAGTCGGCGAAGGCATGACCATTCTGACCGCCTGCAAAAAGGAAGAGCCGGCAATGGAGGGCGCACAGCACGGCGTATTCACCGGTTTGTTGCTCCAGGCCCTGCACGGGGGAGCAGCGAACATCCTGGGCAAGATCACGCCCGGCAGCCTCTATTCGTTTGTCGACAACGCCCTCGACGCCTGGGAACAGCGCCCGGTGTTCAAGACCAACGTATCGCAGTTCATTTCCCTGCGCGAAGTGTCGCCGCTGATCCCCAAGGACATCCTGCGCAAACTCCCCGAATGGTTTGCCGAAGCGGAGTCGGTGTACCCCCTCGCCCCCAGCTTTGAGCCCACCGAGCCTGAATTCAACCCGGAACAGGGCGAGGTCTTCGCCCAACTGCAAAAGTGCAACCGCCACAGCCTCATCGAACCGGTGGACGCCGAGCATATGTACTACGCCGCCATCCTCTCCACCGGCTGCCGCCTCACCGCCCTCGGCGCCTATTACCGCGAGCTCGCGATCAAGGGACATTTCTGATGCCGGTTTTTATCAGCTACCGCCACATGGATCGCGCCCACGCGGTCAAAATCAACACACGCCTGATGCAGGCCAATATCAAGACCTACCTCGACGTACTGGACGCCGAATCCCAGACCACCGACGACATCACCGGGGTGATTACGCGCAACATCAGTGAATGCACGCACCTGCTGGCAGTGGTGTCGGAGAAAACCGCGCGGTCGTGGTGGGTGCCGTTCGAAATCGGCGAAGCGACCATCACCAACCGGCGCATCTGCTCGTTCAAGACCGGCCCGACAGAGCTGCCGCTATATCTGGACAAGTGGCCGAAGCTGACCAGCGACCGGGACATCGAATTCTTCATTGATGCCTATCGCAACGAAACAACACTCAAGCGTTCGATGTCGCTGGATTCCGTGACCGGCAGCGAGTCGGTGCGCAGCGTCAACAGGAGTAACGCCGAACGATTCCACACTGATTTGAAGTCCAGAATTACTCGCGGTTTCTGACGTCACTTCGCTCCCGGATCCATCCTCTTGACCGGTCGGGGGTTCTCTCGCCCAACAACTTCAGGAGCCACGTCCATACAAAATCAGGCCGTCGGTAGGCCGCCTCGCTTTGGCTGTTGCTGTTGCTTTGGCTTTTGATCTTCTTGCCCCCTCGAGAGGCCGAGCGCAGGTTCTGCGCAGTGGGCAACCCGGCATGGATGCCGGGTTAGCCGCGTACGGCCAAGGATGGCCGATCGCGGCGGGCCCACGGAGCAGGACCGGAGCGAGGGCATGCCGAGCCTTGGCGAGGCACCGAACGTCAGGGGCAAGAGCCCTTGGTTACTTGGGGCCGGGCGGCGCTCCGCTCTTCCAAGTAACCCGTCGTAAAGGCGGAACCCTAAGTGGCCGTTACCGCAGAAACGGATATGTACACCACCAAAAAATCACGCCAACCATGAAGCCGCCATCGCCAGCAAGCCGGCTCCTACAAGGAAGCGGCCTCCAAATCTGTGAAAAACACAAAAAAAAGCCGACATTACTGTCGGCTTTTTTTTGTCGGTCACTGCTTGGGTGGCCCACCCGTTTTCGGTGCCGGGTTATCAAACAGATTCAGGCGCTCGCGCAGTTCGTGAGCCGGCAACGGCTCCTTGTCCGCCGGCAACGCGTTCGGGTCGACCGGGGCAGCCGGTGCGGCTCCCGGAACAGTCGAACCTTGCGGCGCATCGGGAGCAGACTCCGCACCTTGCGAACCTTCGATCGCACGCTGGGCTTTCTTGGTCAGTACCACGATGTCGATACGACGGTTCACCGGGTTAAACGGATGCTCGCGATCGAACAGCGCCGACGAGGCGTAACCGACCACGCGCGCCACCTGCGCATCCGGATAACTGCCCGCCACCAGCGCACGCCGTGCGGCGTTGGCACGGTTGGCCGAGAGTTCCCAGTTACCGAAGTCACCGGTACCGGTGTAGGGCTTGGCATCGGTGTGACCGCTGATGCTGATCTTGTTCGGCACCGCCTTGATGGTGTCGGCCATGGCCAGCAGGATGTCTTCGAAATACGGCTTGAGGCGGGCCGAGCCTGAGTCGAACATCGGACGGTTTTCCGCATCCACGATCTGGATACGCAGGCCGTCCGTGGTGATCTCGAACATGATCTGGTCTTTGAATTTCTGCAGCTGCGGGTTTTCTTCGACCTTGTTCTGCAGTTCTTGCAGCAACAGTTCGAGACGTTCCTTTTCAACCTGCTCGGCCATGCCTTCGACCTGATCGGTATCGACGGTGACCTTGTCCGGCTGCGGCTGGGACTTCACCTCGGGGTTGAGGGTGTTTTCCGGCGCCAGGGTCGGCGTGCCACCCAGATCAATGATGTACGGCGTACCGCTTTCGGAAAAGCCGATCGGGTCCTTGAAGTAACCGGCGATGGCAATCTTCTGTTCCGGGGTGGCGGTGGACAGCAGCCACAGCACCAGGAAGAACGCCATCATCGCCGTGGCAAAGTCGGCGAAGGCGATTTTCCAGGAGCCCCCGTGATGCCCGCCGGCGTAACGCTTGACGCGCTTGATGATTATCGGCTGATTGTTCTCCATGGTTTAGCGACCGCGGACCGCTTGTTCCAGCTCCGCGAAGCTAGGACGGTGCGCCGGGTACAGAACCTTGCGCCCGAACTCTACCGCCAGCGATGGCGGCATGCCGGAAGCCGAAGCGACCAGCGAGGCCTTGATGGCTTCGTAGACGTTCAGCTCTTCCTTGGCATCGTGACCCAGGGCATGCGCCAGGGGACCGAAGAAGCCGTAGGCCGCGAGAATACCGAAGAAGGTACCGACCAGTGCCGCACCGACGTGCAGGCCAATCATTTTCTGATCGCTTTCACCCAGCGAAGCCATGGTCACCACGATACCCAATACCGCCGCGACGATACCGAAACCCGGCATGGCGTCGGCAATGCCGTTCACTGCATGGGACGGGTGGTCCAGGTCTTCCTTGAGGCTGGCAAGCTCCATGTCGAACAGGTTTTCAAGTTCGTGGGGAGCCATGTTGCCGGAGGACATGATGCGCAGGTAATCGCAGACAAATGCTGTCATGCGCTCATCCTTGAGGACCGTAGGGTACTTGGCGAAAATCGGGCTTGCGGCGGCATCTTCGATATCGCCTTCAATCGCCATCATGCCTTCGCGGCGACTCTTGTTGAGGATCTCGTAGATCAGGCCCAGCACTT
The DNA here is from genome assembly GCF_047324915.1 of Pseudomonas sp. Pseusp16. Lineage (NCBI taxonomy): Bacteria > Pseudomonadati > Pseudomonadota > Gammaproteobacteria > Pseudomonadales > Pseudomonadaceae > Pseudomonas > Pseudomonas sp. Pseusp16. The sequence continues at coordinate 4,581,002 of NZ_CP168522.1, forward strand.
CCAGATAGAACCCGTGGTTGAAGCGTGAACTGAACATTCCCAAGGCTTTCTTGAGAACGTGCATCGCCATATGGCCAGGGTTGGCCTGCAGGAATGCGCCGAGGGCCGCGCCACCGATAATCATGACCTCGAAAGGCTGGATCAGGGCGGCAATCTTGCCGTGGGAAAGCACGTATCCGCCGAGCACGCTCGCGAATACGACGATGATGCCGATAATTTTAGCCATAGGTAGGAGAGCACTTACTGAGTCGGGTTCAAGGTCATATTCGGAAGTTAAAAAATCTCTTCTTCTACTTATCGGCAAAACTGCGCCAGACTAAAGCCCGTTCAGGCGAAAAGCCAATTTGACCCACTCCGGGCCCGGGTAATGCTGATGATGATCGCCTCCAACCATGGTTAATGAAACGAAGGTTCCAACGCCAAAACCGACGACACTCGAAGGCTGGATCAAGCTGCTCGATGGCGTACGCCTTCCCGTCCCGCAAGCCAGCCACGACCTTGTCTGCAAGGCCATCCGCGACAATCGCAGCTCGCTGCGCGACATCGCCGACCTCATGCAAGGCAGCCCGGCCCTGGCCTTGAGCGTGATTCGCGAAGCCAACCGGCACTCCCACGGCAGCATGACCGAGCCTGCGGAGAACCTCGAGATCGCGATCAATCGCCTCGGCCTGAAGCGCACCGAAGAGCTGCTCGCGCGCTTGCCCGCCGACCCCCAGTCCGACATTCCCAAAGCCTTGCGTCAGCTGCAGATGATCAGCCAGCACGCCACGCAACAGGCCAACGGTTTTTTTGCCAGTCGCCTGGCGCGCCTGTGGCAGGACATCCACTGGGGTAGCCTGCTGTTCCTTTCGCCCCTGTGGCCATTGGCGCTGACCCATCCAGAACTGCTCGAAGACTGGGAACTGCGGGTCATCCATAAAGGCGAGTCGGCACGCAAAGTCGAGCGGCAACTGTTTGGTGTACGCCTGCTGGACATCGGCCAGGCATTGGTGGAGATCTGGCGCTTGCCGATCTGGGTACAGCAAGGCTATCGACTGTTGCTCACTGAACAACGGGAACTGGTGAAGGTCCTGCGCATTGCCCGCGACAGCGAGCATCCATTGCGTCAGCAGAACCGCCTCGATGACAACCCGACCCTGCGCCGCTGGCTCAATCAACCGGCCAATACGGTATTGCTGGCCAACGGCCTGGCGCTGTCGGCGCAACACGCCTGGGACAGCCCGCACAGTGAGCGCTGGCAGTACCTGACCAGCCTTTACCTGCAAATGCCGATGGATGAGGTGCAGCAGCAACTGCATCAGCAAGCCGCCAACAGCGCGCGCCAGCATGCCATGCCCGATCTCTGGCACCCCGCCGAATCGCTGATCTGGCCGTGGGGCATGAACCGTATCCACGCCGGACTGCTGCCGGCCGCGGCACCCACCGCCGAAGAACTGGCGAAATGGCGCAAGCAATGCGCCGAATTGCTGGTCGAGCCGAGCCGCTTCACCAATGCCATGCACCTGACCATCGCCGCCCGGGACGCCCTCGCAGCCTGCGGCATGCGTCGGGTGATGATCCTGATGGCTGACCGCACCCACGCCAACCTGCGCGTGCACCAGACGGCCGGCCTGCCGAAAGAGGCGGCCGGGCTGAATTTCGTGGTCAGCCAGAGCAACGTATTGCAACGCCTGCTCGCGCAACAGGCCCAGGTCCGCCTGACGCCAGCCAACAACGCGCAATTCTCGGCCCTGATGCCCAACGGTCTGCGTTCGCAGTTCAGCGGCGAACACCTGCTGCTGCGTTCGCTGGTCAACAATGGCCGGGTGATCATGATCGTCGTGGCGGATCAGGGCGGAGGGCCGTTTTCGGAAATTTCCGTACAGGCATTCGGCAAAACCGCACAATGCATCGAAAAAGCCCTGCACAGCTTTAGTAACCGAGGCCAATAAGCTGCGCTACAATCCTCCCTTTTGTGCTCTGGAGACCTCACATGTCTGACTTCTCTGGCTTGCCGCTGGTGATCGAGCCGAGCGACTTGCTCCCTCGCCTCGACGCCCGCGAACTGATTCTGGTGGACTTGACCAGTGCCGCCCGCTACGCCGAAGGGCACATTCCCGGCGCGCGTTTTGTCGATCCCAAACGCACGCAACTGGGTCAGGCGCCCGCCCCTGGACTGATGCCCCCGCAGGCAGCACTCGAAACGTTGTTCGGTGAACTGGGACACAACCCCGATGCGGTCTACGTGGTGTATGACGACGAAGGTGGCGGTTGGGCCGGGCGCTTCATCTGGCTGCTGGATGTCATCGGCCACTGCAAGTACCACTATGTCAACGGCGGCCTGCCAGCCTGGCTGGCAGAAGGTTTGCCCATGTCGATCCAGATCCCGCCACCCGTGGGCGGCCCGGTTTCACTGACCCTGCACGACGAACCCACCGCCACCCGCGAATACCTGCAAAGCCGTCTCGGCGCCGCCGACCTGGCGATCTGGGACGCACGCGGGCCGCTGGAATATTCCGGCGAGAAAGTCCTGGCAGCCAAGGGCGGGCACATTCCCGGCGCGGTCAATTTCGAATGGACCGCCGGCATGGATCAGGCGCGCCACCTGCGCATCCGCACCGACATGCCGCAGATCCTCGAACAACTCGGGATCAGCAAAGACAAAGAAGTGATTACCCACTGCCAGACCCATCATCGGTCCGGCTTCACCTATCTGGTGGCCAAGGCTCTCGGTTATCCGCGGGTCAAAGGCTACGCCGGCTCCTGGGGCGAATGGGGCAACCATCCCGATACGCCCGTAGAGATTTAAGTTTTTCAAGGACAGTTAATGAACAAGCGTCTGTTTATCGTCAGCCAGTACCTGCTGCCTCACAACTTGCTCTCGCGACTGGCCGGCTGCATCGCCGAATGCCGCGTGCGCTGGTTCAAGAACGCCTTTACCGCCTGGTTCGCCAAGCGTTACCAGGTGGACATGTCCCAGGCGCTGGTCGAAGACCTGACCGCCTACGAGCACTTCAATGCGTTCTTCACCCGCGCACTGAAAGACGGTGCCCGCCCGCTGGACGAGACCCCGGGCGCGATCCTCAGCCCGGCCGACGGCGCGATCAGCCAGCTCGGCCCGATCGAGCACGGTCGTGTGTTCCAGGCCAAGGGCCACAGCTTCAGCGTGCTGGAACTGCTCGGTGGCGATGCGGCGAATGCTGCGCCGTTCATGGGTGGCGACTTCGCGACCATCTACCTGTCGCCGAAGGACTATCACCGCGTGCACATGCCACTGGCTGGCACCCTGCGCGAGATGATCTACATCCCGGGTCGCCTGTTCTCGGTCAACCAGACCACCGCTGAAAACGTTCCGGAATTGTTTGCCCGCAACGAGCGCGTGGCGTGCATTTTCGACACCGAGCGCGGCCCGATGGCCGTGGTACTGGTGGGCGCAATGATCGTGGCCTCGATCGAAACCGTCTGGGCGGGCCTGGTGACGCCACCGAAGCGCGAACTGAAAACCTTCCGTTACGACGAAGCCGCCCGCGCACCGATCCACCTGGAAAAGGGTGCGGAACTGGGTCGCTTCAAGCTGGGTTCGACCGCCGTCGTGCTGTTCGGGCCGGATCAAGTGAAGTGGGCTGAAGAAATGACCGCCGGTACAGCTGTGCAGATGGGTCAGGGCATGGGCTCACCAAAAGCCCGATATACACCGGCACTGTAACTGTAGGAGCGAGCTTGCTCGCGATGGTCGTCAACGATGACGCGGGCATTCTGAATGCACGCGTCGCTCTCAGGTTCATCGCGAGCGAGCTCGCTCCTACAGTTGTTTTACGGTGTCAGAGCTGGCCGTCGCGATCGCGCAAGCCCAGCAGATACAGCACACCATCCAGCCCCAGCGTCGAAATCGCCTGCTTGGCCGACTGCTTGACCAGCGGCTTGGCGCGGAACGCCACGCCCAACCCGGCAATCGCCAGCATTGGCAGATCGTTGGCACCGTCGCCGACCGCAATGGTCTGCTCCAGGCGCAAGCCTTCCTTGTGTGCCAATTCCTTCAACAAGTCCGCCTTGCGCTGCGCATCGACAATCGGCTCGACCGCCACGCCGGTGACTTTGCCGTCGACCACTTCCAGTTCGTTGGCGAACACGTAGTCGATGCCCAGCTTGGCCTGCAATTGCTTGGCAAAGTAAGTGAAGCCGCCCGACAGAATCGCAGTCTTGTAGCCCAGACGCTTGAGTTCGGCGAACAGGGTTTCCGCACCTTCGGTCAGGCGCAGCGAGGCGCCGATGGAATCCAGCACATTGACATCCAGCCCTTTGAGCAAGGCCAGACGTTCCTTGAAGCTGGCGCGGAAATCCAGCTCACCGGCCATTGCCCGCTCGGTGATTTCCGAAACCTTGTCACCCACACCGGCCGCCTTGGCCAGCTCATCGATCACTTCGGCTTCGATCAGCGTCGAGTCCATGTCGAACACCGCCAGGCGACGGTTGCGACGGAACAGCGAATCTTCCTGGAAGGCGATGTCGACATTCAGTTCCTGGGCAACGCTGAGGAATTCTGCCCGCAGCGCCTGCGGATCAGCCGCCTCGCCACGCACGGAAAATTCGATGCAGCCCTTGCCCTTGTCGGCCGGGGTGTCCAGCGGCATGCGCCCGGAAAGACGGTCGATGTGGTCAATGTTCAAGCCATATTTGGCGGTGATCGAGCTCACGGCCTGCAACTGCCCGGCTGTCACCTTGCGGGTCAACAGGGTCACGATGTGGCGCTTTTTGCCCTGGTTGCCGACCCACTGCTGGTAATCCTGTTCGGATACCGGCGTGAAACGCACCTGTTGATCGAGCTCATAGCCCTTGAACAGGATGTCCTTGAGCACGGACTTGCCTTGCTCGGTGTCAGGAATTTCAACCAGGATGCCGAACGACAAGGTGTCGTGGATCACCGCCTGACCGATGTCGAGAATGTTCACACCACCCTGGGCCAGAACGCCGGTAATGGCCGCAGTCAGACCCGGACGGTCCTCACCAGTGATGTTTATCAGGACGATTTCGCGCAAGGCGCACCCCCGCAGGTGGAAAAAAACCGCATTCTACCCACTTTCAGTGACCATCGGGCACCGTGAGCGCTTTGACGGTCTAGGGCCTGTCGCTATACTGCGCGTCAACTTCACGGACAAAAGAGCCGAGCTCAAGTGAACCGGCCCACGCCAGTAAAAACCGACAACTTCTTCCTGCTGATCTTCCGGGCACTGCGCCACCGCCGTGTACCGATTGCATTGCGCATTGCCAGCCATAACGTGATCCTGGTCGCCCTGGCCCTGGTCATCTATGCCGGTGTGATGGGCTTGCAGTTCAAGCAGGCCATGCACGAGCAGGCGGATGCGCTGGGCGAAAGCCTGACCACGCAGACGGCCACCTCGGCCACCGAGCTGTTGGTGTCCAACGACATCCTCAGCCTCAACGTGCTGCTCAACAACCTGACCAAGAACAAGCTGGTGGCCCACGCCGCCATCTACAGTCCGGACAACCGTATCCTCGCCGAGTCCGGCCAGCGCCCCAAGCATGGCCTGCTGGGCGAAGCCGAGGGCATGTACCAGAGCAAGATCACCTTCCAGGACGTGACCGCCGGGCAATTGCGCATCAGCCTGGACATGGACCAGTTCCAGCAGCCAATGACCATCAGCCTGCAAAGCATGGGTATCCTCAGCGCCATCCTGCTCGCCCTGTCTTTGGCCTTGAGCCTGCGCATGGGGCGTTATCTCTCCACGCCGCTGCTGCAACTGCGGGTGTGGCTGCGCAATATCGATGAATACACCCCGGCCACCGACCGCCAGGACGAAATCGGTGACCTGGCGCGCCAGCTGCACGCCAACTTCGCCCCGGAACCCGCCCCGGTGCCAGAACCGGAACTGGAACCGGAGATCGACGACGTCGATGACGAGGCCGACCCGGCCTTCGAAGTGCGCAACCTGCGCGATCCGAGCTTCGACGAAAGTCGCCCGGTAGCAGCGCTCAAGCCAGCGCCGCGGCAGATCGTCAGCACCGTCGAAGACGACGATGATGAGGACCCGTTCGCCGATCTGCGCGACGAATCGCTGGTCAGCAACCCGCAACCGGTCATTCGCCAGGCCACTCCGAGCGTGCCGCAACACAGCGCAGTGCTGGCAGTGCAACTGGGCTCCCAGGAACAACTGCGACGCCTGCCGCGGGCACGCCTGGAAGAACTGCTCGAGCGCTATCGCGACTGTCTCGATCAGGCCGCGTCGTTGTATCAAGGTGAAGTGGAGACCTTGAACGATGGCAGCACCTTGATGCTGTTCCACACCGAAGACAGCGGCGACGATTACCTGACCAACGCCATTTGCTGTGGCGAGCTGCTGCGGGCCCTGGGCCACCAGTTGCAGATCGAAGTCGCGGACAGCGGCATCACCCTGCAATTGCAACTGGGCCTGACCCTCGGCGAAGAACTGTTCGGCCTGAGCCAGATCGACCTGCTGCTGACCGACTCCGCCCAGGACGCCCTGGCCCTGTCGCAACACAGCCGCAACCTGCTGCTGGTGGAGCGCAAGATCAGTGATGACGCGCTGATCCGCCAGCGTGCGCGGATCCGCCCGATTGCCAGCCCTGAAGGCGCGTGCTGCGTGGAGCGGTTGATGGAGCCGTATCCATCGATGCTTGAACGGCAATTGGCGCGGATGCACGAGCGCCGCGCTTAAGCCTCAGGCCCGGCCACAATAAAGCCCGCAGATGAGCGATCGTCTGTGGGCTTTTTTGTTGTCTGTTCTGGCCTATTCGCGAGCAAGCCCGCTCCCACAGTGTCCGTGTCGTACACAAATTATGTAAACACCCCCCGAACCTGTGGGAGCGGGCTTGCTCGCGAAGAGGCCAGGGCAGGCGATAAGAATCTCTGGTCTGTAGAAACTATAAAACCCGCACAGGGCGGGCTTTATATGGGCAACAGCTTCAGTCCAGACTTAGAAGCGGAACACTTCCATATCCGTACGAATAGGCGCGGCCATCGGGATCTTCGGCTGCTTTTCCTGCTCTACCGCAGGTGCTGCCGCCTTGGCTGCCGGCTTGCGCGGGACTTCGGCGATCGGCGGCTGGTTGGCCAGAGGCTTGATCGCCACCGACAGTTGCTCGGCCAGGCGTTGCAACAAAACGCCCTGTGCCTGGACCTGCGCCGCCGTACTACCGGCATGCTGTTCCTGCAAATGGATGATGCGGTTGTCGCGGACCTGCCCGCGACGGTCGATCAGGCGCCATTGCGCGTCGAGGATCGCCGGTTGTTTTTCACCCGAGTCCAGGCGTGTGATGGTCAGCAGCACCTGAACGTCCGGGGTGAAACCCACTGTCGCCGGAGCCAGCACTACGCGCTGGCTGTCCAGGCGACCTGAGACCTGACGCAGCAACAACTGATCGATATCCGACGAAAGGCTGCCAGCCCAACGACCATCGGTCGAGGCCTGCAGGCTGCCATCCGGCTGACGCTGCAACAGGGTTTCGCGTTGCAGGTAGTCGGCCACGGTGACCGGGCCCAACAATACCGCCATGCCTGCGTTCTGTGCAGGCTGAGCCGGATTTCCAGCATCCAGCTGGTACAACGACACCGGCTGGTGAACGCTGCAACCCGCCAGGCCAAGAACGCCGGCGAGCATGAGAATAAAAGGAAGGCGCAGAGCAGTCATCGTCCCATCCAGGTGATCGCCAAAAGGCTGACCACAGTGAAAATACTCAACAAATATTAAAAATGCGCGGCTACGCCGACGCTTGAAAGGCCATATCATCCGTGAATATGCGTTCCGACTCCAGCGCAAAGCGCCGAACTACGGGTTAAATCGTAGTTCGGCGCTTCTAAGTCGCCTAATTGAGGTTTTCGACGAGCAGCGCATCCACCCGCTGGAAGCCACGAGGCAACTTGTTGCCCCGACGACCGCGTTCACCCTTGTAGTGCTCGAGGTCGTCCGCTTTCAGCGACAAGGTACGTTTCCCGGCCTGCAACACCAGTGTTGCACCGTCCGGCAATACGGCGATGTCCGTCACATACTCTTCGCGACTGGCCACTCGTTCACCAGGAATCCCGATGATCTTGTTGCCTTTGCCCTTACCTAATTGTGGCAGGTCGCTGATCTTGAAGATCAGCAGGCGACCTTCGGTCGTCACCGACGCCAGCCAGTTCTGTTCACGGTCGGCCACGGGACGCGGCAGCATGACCTTGGCATTGTTCGGCAGGCTCAACAAGGCCTTGCCTGCCTTGTTCTTGGCCTGCAGGTCCTCACCCTTGACCACGAAACCGTAACCGGCGTCGGAGGCGATCACGTACAGCGCATCGTCTTCCGGCATCAGCACACATTCGAAACTCGCCCCTGGCGGCGGCGTCAGGCGACCGGTCAGCGGCTCGCCCTGGCCACGGGCCGACGGCAAGGTGTGGGCGGCCACCGAGTAACTGCGGCCGGTGGAGTCGATAAACACGGCAAACTGGTTGGAGCGCCCGGCTGCCAACGCCTTGAAACCGTCCCCGGCCTTGTAGGAAAGCCCGGTGGCATCGATCTCGTGGCCTTTGGCGGAGCGAATCCAGCCTTTTTCCGACAGCACGACCGTCACTTTCTCGTTCGGCAGCAGATCGTGCTCGGTCAGGGCCTTGGCCTCGGCACGCTCGACAATAGGCGACCGGCGGTCATCGCCGTAGGTTTCAGCGTCCTTGATCAGCTCGCTGCGCACCAGTTTTTTCAGCTTGGCTTCGCTGCTCAGCAGGGCTTGCAGCTTGGCTTGTTCCTTGAGCAGTTCATCCTGCTCGGCACGCAGCTTCATCTCTTCCAGTCGCGCCAACTGACGCAGACGGGTGTCGAGGATGTAGTCGGCCTGGATTTCGCTCAGGGCGAAGCGTTCGATCAACCTGGCCCGTGGCTGCTCCTCGGTACGGATGATGTGGATCACTTCATCCAGGTTGAGATAGGCAATCAACAGGCCGTCCAACAGGTGCAGGCGACGCTCGACCTTGTCGAGGCGGAATTGCAGGCGACGACGCACGGTCTGCACCCGGAACTCCAGCCATTCGACAAGCAGCGCGCGCAGGTTTTTCAGCTGCGGCTTGCCATCCAGGCCGATGATGTTGATGTTGACCCGGTAGCTCGACTCCAGCTCGGTGCTGGCGAACAGGTGCTGCATCAGTGCATCGTGGTCGAAGTTTTTCCGGGCACCCGGGATGATCACGATCCGGCACGGGTTTTCGTGGTCGGACTCGTCACGCAGGTCGGCAATTTGCGGCGCCTTGGACGGCTTGGCCTGCATCATCGCGGCGATCTGTTCCAGCACCTTGGCGCCCGAAACCTGATGCGGCAGCGCGGTGACGATGATATCGCCGTCTTCGATGTGATACACGGCGCGCATGCGCACGGAACCGCGACCGGTTTCGTAGATTTTCAGCAAGTCGGCGCGTGGGGTGATGATTTCCGCTTCGGTCGGGTAGTCCGGGCCCTGGATGTGTTCACAGAGCTGTTCGACCGTGGCCTTGGGCTCGTCGAGCAAGCGCACGCAGGCGGTGGCGACTTCGCGCAGGTTGTGCGGCGGAACGTCGGTGGCCATGCCCACGGCGATACCGGTGGTGCCGTTGAGCAGAATGTTCGGCAGACGGGCAGGCAAGACCAGCGGCTCGTCCAGCGTGCCGTCGAAGTTCGGTCCCCAGTCCGCCGTGCCCTGGCCCAGCTCGCTGAGCAGCACTTCGGAATAACGCGACAGCCGCGCTTCGGTGTAACGCATGGCGGCGAAGGACTTGGGATCATCCGGCGCACCCCAGTTACCCTGGCCGTCGACCAGCGTGTAGCGATAGCTGAACGGCTGGGCCATCAACACCATGGCTTCGTAGCAGGCCGAGTCGCCGTGGGGGTGGAACTTGCCGAGCACGTCACCGACGGTACGCGCCGACTTCTTGTGCTTGGAATCGGCGTCCAGCCCCAGCTCGCTCATGGCGTAGACGATACGCCGCTGTACCGGTTTCAGACCGTCGCCGATATGCGGCAAGGCACGGTCCATGATCACGTACATGGAGTAGTTGAGGTAGGCATTTTCGGTGAAGTCAGCCAGTGACCGGCGTTCTACACCGTCCAGGCTGAGATCAAGGGAGTCGCTCATGCGGGCCTCATCGGTTCGTTGTCTGGCGCAGCAGCATGGTGCCACCGCGCTGGGTAAATTCAAGTTTGTTCAGTGCGCTCATGCCGAGCAACACCTGATCGCCATGCAGCCCCGGGGCCACCAGTGCGCGTACATCCCGCAGCACGATGTCGCCCAGTTGCAAGCGTTCGATACGAGTGCGATAGCCCTGGCTCAGGCCATTGGCCGTGCTCAGGGTCACGCCGAATCCTTCTTCGAGCTTCAAGCGCCTGGCCAGGTCCGCCGGGATCGACACGTCGGTCGCCCCGGTGTCGAGCATGAAGTCCACCGGCTGGCCGTTGATCTGGCCGCTGGCGACGAAATGCCCTTGTACATTGCTGACCAGTTTCACCTCAATGAAACCTTCGCCCTGCTGCGAACTGACCACCACATTCGGATTTTGCTGACGCGCTTCCCACTGGCCGAAAAACCGCGTGGCCAGAAACAGCGCCGCACACCAGGCCAGCACCATAAACACCCGGCCGATGCGCTGCCCCGGCGACTGTTGCCTCACAGCCTGGCACTCCAGCCACCTTCCGGTGCGGCGAAACGCCAGACCACCGGACGCACTTCACCATCGGCGCGCGGACCGAAGTTATTGTCGACACCGATCCAGGCGCCATTGGCATCCACGATCAACGCCTCTTCCAATCCGTAGTTCTGTGGATAACGACGGTTGTCCTGCAACAACTCGGCGGCGTACGACCAGCAGCGCTCGACCTTGGCCGTCTGCGAATCCCGGCGACAGATCTGGTAGGCATTGCGTTCAAGGGTGAACAGCTTGCCGTTGAACAGCGACAGGTCAGAGAAGTCCCGCGGCACAGCTTTTGCGTGGGGGAACTGCTCGGGCTGCATTTCCATGCCAGCCTCGCTCAGCAGTACGCAGCCACCGTCGCAATCCCACACTGTCTGTTTGCGCTTGATCATCAGCAGTCCGCGACCTTGACGTTCGGCGGCGAGCCACATCTGATCGCCCGCCAGATTGATCGCCAGCCCTTCGAACAGTGCGTTGAACTGCAACAACAGACCACTGGCCCGCGCCTCGCGAACCAGCATCGGCGAAATCTTCAGCCAGACGGCAGGCCCCGTTGGCGGTACCTGCAACACAGCGGCATGGCCTTCGCTGACCACGTAACGGTTACCGGCGCCGTCGCAGGTGATACCCTCGAAGTCCAGATCGCCGCCACGCACGAACGCAGCCCCCCAGACACGAGACTTCAGCCCCCAGGGCAAGCCGCTGTCAGGCACCGGTGGTACATCAATGTGCACCGCTTCGGCCTGCCAGGTAGATTCGCTGGTATCCAGGCGATAGATCTGATCATCGTCGCGGTCGGAAACCGCCCACAGCTCATTGCCGCACTGCGCCAGCCCGGACAGGTTGCCGCCGCGCATGCCGTCCACGACATGCCCGGACAACAGGCGCAACTGTGGCGCCGGCCCGGCGGATACCGTGATCGACGTCAGCAGCAACCCACAGCCCAGGGCAAAGCCCAGACGCATCAGCCCAGAACCTCGGCCAGGTTGCCCTTGGACTCCAGCCAGGTCTTGCGGTCGCCGGCGCGCTTCTTCGCCAGCAGCATGTCCATCATTTCCGAGGTAGCCTCGAAATCCTCAAGGGTCAGCTGCACCAGGCGCCGGGTGTTCGGATCCATGGTGGTCTCACGCAGCTGCGGCGGGTTCATTTCGCCCAGACCCTTGAATCGTGTGACTTGCGGCTTGCCGCGCTTCTTCTCGGCCACCAGGCGATCAAGAATGCCATCACGTTCGGCTTCATCCAGGGCGTAGTAGATTTCCTTGCCCAGGTCGATGCGGTACAGCGGCGGCATGGCCACGTAAACGTGACCGGCATCCACCAACGGGCGGAAATGCTGGACGAACAAGGCACACAGCAAGGTCGCGATGTGCAGACCATCGGAGTCGGCGTCGGCGAGGATGCAGATCTTGCCGTAGCGCAACTGGCTCATGTCGGCCGCACCCGGATCGACACCGATCGCCACCGCGATGTTGTGCACTTCCTGGCTGGCCAGCACTTCACTGCCGTCGACTTCCCAGGTATTGAGGATCTTGCCGCGCAACGGCAGGATCGCCTGGAACTCTTTGTCCCGCGCCTGCTTGGCCGAGCCGCCGGCGGAATCACCTTCCACCAGGAACAGCTCGGAACGCATCGGGTCCTGCCCGGCACAGTCGGCCAGTTTGCCCGGCAGCGCCGGGCCCTGGGTAATGCGTTTACGCTCGACCTTCTTGCTCGCCTTGAGGCGACGGCCGGCGTTGTTGATCGCCAGCTCCGCCAGCAGCATGCCGGTTTCCGGGTTGGCGTTGAGCCACAGGCTGAACGCATCCTTGACCACACCGGAGACAAACGCCGCCGCTTCACGGGACGACAGGCGCTCCTTGGTCTGGCCGGAGAATTGCGGTTCCTGCATCTTCATCGACAAAACGAAGGCAATGCGCTCCCAGACGTCCTCCGGGGCCAGCTTCACGCCGCGCGGCAACAGGCTGCGGAATTCGCAGAATTCGCGCATGGCGTCGAGCAAGCCCTGACGCAAACCGTTGACGTGAGTACCGCCCTGGGCCGTAGGGATCAGGTTGACGTAGCTTTCCTGGACCGCGTCGCCACCTTCCGGCAGCCACAGCAGCGCCCAATCCACCGCTTCCTTGTTACCGGCCAGGCTGCCGCAGAACGGCTCGTCCGGCAGGCGCTCGAATTCGCTGACCGCATCCACCAGATAGGAACGCAGGCCGTCTTCGTAATGCCACTCGACTTTCTCGCCGGTAGCCTTGTCTTCAAAGCTGACCAGCAGCCCCGGGCACAACACGGCCTTGGCCTTGAGCACGTGCTTGAGGCGGCTGATGGAGAATTTAGGGGAGTCGAAGTATTTCGGATCCGGCGCGAAGAACACGCTGGTACCGGTGTTGCGTTTGCCGACAGTGCCGACGATTTCCAGCTCGGTGGCCTTGTAGCCATCCTTGAAGGTCATCTGGTATTCGTTGCCGTCACGCTTGACCCGCACCCGCACTTCGGTGGACAAGGCGTTGACCACGGAAATGCCCACCCCGTGCAAACCGCCGGAGAACTGGTAGTTCTTGTTGGAAAACTTGCCACCAGCATGAAGCTTGGTAAGGATCAACTCGACGCCCGACACACCTTCCTCGGGGTGAATGTCCACCGGCATGCCACGGCCGTCATCGCTGACTTCCAGGGAATGGTCGGCATGCAGGATCACCTGCACCGAACTGGCATGCCCGGCCAGGGCTTCGTCGACACTGTTGTCGATGACTTCCTGGGCAAGGTGGTTCGGCCGACTGGTGTCGGTGTACATGCCGGGGCGTTTGCGCACCGGGTCGAGGCCCGAGAGGACTTCGATGGCGTCTGCGTTATAAGAGCTAGCGCTGGGAGTGGCCATGGGGTCTCGTCGTCAGTGTTGCGTGAAAAAAGAAATCCATGAAAACAGGCATCGCATCAAAGCGATGTGAAATCAATTGCCTGATACAAATCGGCGCCAATGCCGGCAAAACTCAGCATGGCCGGCAGGCGCGCGGCAAAACCCTGGAAACCGTGGTCACCGCCGGCCTGGATGCGCAAGGCGCATGCCCGGTAATACTGCTGGGCGAGGCGATAGTCCAGCGTTTCGTCAGCTGTCTGCAACCATACCTGATAACGCTGCGGATCCTGGGGCGCCGGCACTTCCAGCCCGGCCAGGGCCGTCACGTGGTCGTGGGTCAACTCCCAGGTCTCTTCGGTATACAGGTTTTTCTGCGTCCCGAGATGGCCGTCGAACATCCGGTGCGGGCTGACGGCAGGGTTGATCAACAGGGCCTTCAATCCAAGGCGCTCGGCCAGGTGAGTGGCATAGTAGCCGCCGAGCGAGCTGCCGACCAGCAGTGGCCGCCCCAGCTCGGCAATCGCCTGCTCCAGTTGCGCGATTGCCTGGCGCGGGTGATGGTGCAACGCCGGAACGCGCAAGTGTTCGCTCAGGCCCAGACGCTCCATCACGTCAATCAACTGGCAAGCCTTCTTCGACAACGGCGAGCTGTTGAAGCCGTGGATATAAAGGATCGAACCGGACATTTGAGCTCCCTGTGCGTCGGCTAAAGAGGCGGAGTTTACTGTAGGAGCGAGCTTGCTCGCGATGGTCGTCAACGATAACGGTACAAACCTGGCGCCCCGCGGCGCTCTCAGGTTAATCGCGAGCAAGCTCGCTCCTACAGACGGGTGCTTCAGTAACCGTTGGAACCGTAATCCACAGTGAAATCAAACCCGGTAACCCGCTCCACCCCGGTTTCCAGCCGCCCGTCGGGCAGCAGTCGCAACCAGCGATACCCCGGCGCTTGCTCGCCGACCTTGAAGTCCTCGCTGCCCGGCTCGAACTGGATGCAGGTCGAGGGCGAGGCGATCAGACGCACGTCGTTACGCAACTGGTCGATTTCCTGATGCACATGCCCCCACAACACGGCCCGCACCTGTGGAAAGCGGTCCAGCACGGAGAACAGCGCCTCGGGATTGCGCAAGCCGATCGGTTCCATCCAGGCGCAACCAATGGACACCGGGTGATGGTGGAAGCACACCAGATGATGACGATCCGGCGCTTCGCTCAGCGAGCGGGCGAGCAACTGCAACTGTTCGTCCTGCAAATAACCTGGCACCGAGCCGGGCACCGCCGAATCGAGCAACGTGACCCGCCAGTTGCCGATATCCACCACCGGTTCGAGCAGAGCACTCTGCACCGCCGCCTCGGCCATGATCTGCGGCTCATCGTGATTGCCGGGAATCCAGCGCGCCGGCGCATCGAGCTGGCGCGTCAGGTCACGAAACTGCCGGTAGGACTCCAGCGTCCCGTCCTGGGACAGATCACCCGTGGCCAGGATCAAGTCAATCCGCAGCTGTTGCGCGCGCACCAGTTCGATGACCTTTTGCAGGCTGTCGCGGGTGTTCATGCCCAGCAACGTGCCGTCCGCTTCGGCAAACAGATGGCTGTCGGAGAGTTGCACCAGCAACGCCGGATCGGCGGTGGTCAATGTGGATACGCTCGGCAAGGCGTTCTCCCAGGGCGTGATCACGGGGATGGGTAAGTGCCGCAATTATGCTGGGGGATGACCGAAAGGGGAAACTGTTGAACCTGACGCAGTTCACAACTGCGTTGCTCGCTCAACGGACAACTTCGTACTCATGCCCCAGCGCCAGGCAATGGCTCAGCCATTCGCCCAGAAACATGTTCAGTTGGGCCTTTTCGTCCGGCTGGTGCATCGAGGCGTTCGGGTAAGGGTAGATACCGCGAAAGCGTCGCGCATGTTCGGCGCTGACCACTTCAGCCATGCGCGCGTCGTGATAGACCTGTACTTCCAGTTGCGGTACCGGCAGCCACGGCAGGCTGTGTTCCTGACGCACTTGCAGGGTCGTGGTGTAAGGACAGGTCAACAACACTTCCAGCGCCAGCACACCCAGCATCTGGTCGCCATGGGTCACGGCGATGCGCCGCGCGGCAGGCTCGCTGCGCATGTCCGGCAGCAGTCGCATCAGGCGCGCGTAGTTCGCCTCGCAGGACGCTTGCAGCCCCACCAAGTCCACCCGATAGCGATCGCGCAGCTTGTTTACGACCATAACCCCCTCACTTCAACGCGGTTCAAAGCCAGCCATTGCAAGGCAATGATGCTCGCCGCGTTGGCAATACGCCCGTCGCGCACGGCTTGCAGGGCATCATCGAAAGCCCAGACCGTAACGCGGATGTCTTCTGCCTCTTCTTGCAGCCCATGCAGGCCGCCCACCCCGGTAGTGTCACAGCGCCCCAGGTACAAATGCACGAATTCGTTGCTGCCGCCCGGCGATGGAAAGTATTTGAGCATCGGCCAGAGTGCCCCGATCACAAGCCCAGCTTCCTCCTGCGCTTCGCGGTGAGCAACTTCTTCCGGTATTTCATCCTTGTCGATCAGACCAGCGACCAGTTCGATCAGCCACGGATTGTCGGTCTTGCCCATGGCACCAACGCGAAACTGCTCGATCAGCACCACTTCATCGCGCTGCGGGTCGTAAGGCAGCATGCATACCGCGTCATGGCGAACGAACACTTCACGATTGATTTCGCGGCTCATGCCCCCAGCGAACAATTCGTGGCGCAAGTGCACGCGTTCGAGTTTGTAGAAGCCCTCGTAGCACTTTTCGCGCCGCACGATATCAACGGCGGTCGGAATGGCGTTGGCAAAATCCGTCATGACAATCCTCTTTTACTGCAAATCCTGTTCGAGGCTGCTTTTTCCTGGGCCTCGACTTCGCGCCATCCTAACGCGCCCGTGACGTTTGATGCAGCCCCTTTCCCGTCAGCGGGATGGACGGTGAGAGCGAAACCCACTCTAATTAGCTTAGTGGCGAACTGATTGCTTTGTTGAGAGTCGAAGCCGGTATCTTTTTGCCTTCCCCTGTTTCAGAAAGGACGCACATGTCGCTTTTCAAAATTGCCTCCGTGGCCGCTATCGCCCTGACCCTGGGCGCTTGCGCGAGTCTGTTCCAGCCCAACTACCGCACGCCCCTGGAAACCACCCGCGACGCCTCCGAGCAGCTCAAGCCCGGTTGCAGCAGCCCGGATTGCCCACTGGTCAATATCGACACCCTACACTTCCCGGCCGAGCCTGCACTGGATGGCATCATCGAAAAACGCCTGCTGCAGATGACCCGCACCTCGCCCGACGCGCCAGTCGCCCCGACCCTGGCAGCCTATCGCGAAGAGTTTTTGCGCACCGCCGGCCCGCGCAACAGCAGCTATCTGCAAGCGAAGGTACGCGAGCAGCATGACGGCTTGGTGATCGTCGAGTTGTCCAGCTACCTGGACACTGGCGGTGCCCATGGCACGCCAGGCCGGGGTTTTATCAACTATTCGCGCCAGCAGCATAAAGTGCTGACGCTGTCGGACATGCTGGTGCCGGGGCAGGAAGATGCGTTCTGGAAAGCGGCACAGGTAGCGCACAACAGCTGGTTGATCAGCACCAGGCTCGATCAGGAACCGGAGTTCGTGAAGAACTGGCCGTTCCAGAAAACCCGGAACGTGGCGCTGACCTACGGCGGGGTGATCCTCAAGTACGAAACCAGCAGCATTGCGCCTTACGCGCTGGGCCACGTCGAACTGAAGATCCCCTACCCTCGCCTGAACGGCATCATCAAGCCCGAGCTGTTTCCCGGCCGTAGCTGAAGGCCCGACCCAGTACCAGTTGCAGCAACCCTGCCAGGATCAGCGCCGGCAGGGTGGCGCCGACATCCGGGTACAGGTTGGCCAGCAAATGATAGGTGCTGATCCCGCCCAGCCAGGCGAGCAGCGCCGGCCAGCGCAGTGCAGTTGAGGCGACCTGGCCACTGCGCTTGCGCAGGATGAAGTGGTCCACCAGCACCACGCCGAACAATGGCGCAAACACCGAACCGATCAGCAGCAGGAAGTTCTGGTACTGGGCCAATGGCGCCAGCAGGGCAATCAACGTGCAGATAACGCCGATAGCCAAAGCCAGATGCTCGACTTTGGCGCGCAACAGAATCCCGCTGGACACCGCCGCCGAGTGAATATCGGCAAAGGCGTTTTCCGATTCGTCCAAAAGAATCAGCAGCAGCGGAATCCCCAGGCCGGCACCGGCCAGCGCCAGCAGCAACGCATTGACTTCACCGCTCGGTGCGAACGCCAGGGTGTAGGCCACGCCCAGGCTCATCAACCAGAAATTGCCGATGAAGAAACCGATGGCGGTGCCACCGAAGACGTTTTTCGCCCGTTTGCCGAAGCGCGAATAGTCGGCAATCAGCGGCAACCACGACAGCGGCATGGCAATGGCGATGTCGAAACCTACGGCAAACGGCATCGAACCGTCACCGGCCTGGGCCCACAATGCGGCCAGGTCGGCCTTGGCGAACAGGTTCCAGGTCAGCCAGGTGCACGCGGCCAACAGCAGCCAGATACCCCATTTGCGCAGGATCTGCCGAACGAAAGTCAGCGGGCCGCTGACCGCCAGCAAGGTCGCCAGTGCGCCGAAGAACAGTGTCCACAACAGCGGATTGGACAGCAGGCTGCCTTCGCTGAACGCCTTGGCGCCCAACAGGCTGGCGGCATCGCGCATGACGATGATTTCGAACGAACCCCAGCCGATCAGTTGCAGCAGGTTCAGCACCGCCGGCAGGCTCGCGCCCTTGGTACCAAGGCTGAGCTTGAGCGCGGCCATCGACGACAGGCCGGTGTCGCTGCCGATCACCCCGACTGCCGCCAGCAGCAGAACGCCGACCAGGGTGCCGAGAAAAATCGCCAGCAACGAGCCGGACAGGCCCAGACCTGGCGCGAGCAAGGCACCGGTCTGCAGGACCATCAGGCCAATGCCGAGGGAGAACCATAGGGAAAACAGATCGCGACCGCCGAACACACGCTTGTCGGTCGGCACCGCGATGTCAGGTGAATAAGTACTCGGTTGAATGCTCAAGGTGTTATCTCAGAGGAATATGTTTTGTCATTGAGAGTTTCGCTGGCTGATCTGGCGCTTTCGCGAGCAAGCCCGCTCCCACATTTGGCCTCTGTCAAACACAAAATCTGTGTTCACAGGAGATCAAATGTGGGAGCGGCGGTGCGACGATTCGACTTGCTCGCGAAGGCGGCGCCACAGGCACCGCCAATCCCGGATCAGATCAAACTTTCTGATACAGCTGACTGCCTTCCTGCTTGAAGCGCTCGGCCTGTTCGGCCATGCCCTGGGCGACGTCCACGTCGACCGCTTCGATCCGTTGGTTGGCCGCATATTCGCGGACTTCCTGGGTGATTTTCATCGAGCAGAACTTCGGTCCGCACATCGAGCAGAAGTGCGCGACCTTGGCCGAATCCTTCGGCAGGGTTTCATCGTGATACGAACGGGCGGTGTCCGGATCGAGACCCAGGTTGAACTGGTCTTCCCAACGGAACTCGAAG
The DNA here is from genome assembly GCF_047324915.1 of Pseudomonas sp. Pseusp16. Lineage (NCBI taxonomy): Bacteria > Pseudomonadati > Pseudomonadota > Gammaproteobacteria > Pseudomonadales > Pseudomonadaceae > Pseudomonas > Pseudomonas sp. Pseusp16. The sequence goes on from NZ_CP168522.1 coordinate 4,600,027, forward strand.
CGCGCCTTGCTCAAGGCATTGTCGCGGATCTGTGCACCCGGATGCCCCTTCGCCAGATCGGCGGCATGTGCTGCGATCTTGTAGGTGATGATCCCGGTCTTCACGTCATCCTTGTTCGGCAGGCCCAAGTGTTCCTTCGGCGTCACGTAGCAGAGCATGGCGCAGCCGAACCAGCCGATCATCGCCGCACCGATGCCGGAGGTGATGTGGTCGTAGCCCGGCGCAATGTCGGTGGTCAGCGGGCCGAGGGTGTAGAACGGCGCCTCGTCGCAGCACTCGAGCTGCTTGTCCATGTTCTCTTTGATCAACTGCATCGGCACGTGGCCAGGGCCTTCGATCATGCACTGCACGTCATGCTTCCAGGCAATCTTGGTCAGCTCGCCGAGGGTCTCCAGTTCGCCGAACTGCGCCTCGTCGTTGGCGTCGGCAATCGAGCCCGGACGCAGGCCATCGCCCAGCGAGAAGCTGACGTCGTAGGCCTTCATGATTTCGCAGATGTCTTCGAAATGGGTGTAGAGGAAGTTCTCCTTGTGGTGTGCCAGGCACCACTTGGCCATGATCGAGCCACCACGGGAGACGATGCCGGTGACGCGCTTGGCGGTCATCGGTACGTAGCGCAACAGCACGCCGGCGTGGATGGTGAAGTAGTCGACGCCCTGCTCGGCCTGTTCGATCAGCGTGTCGCGGAACAGCTCCCAGGTCAGGTCTTCGGCCACGCCGCCGACTTTTTCCAGGGCCTGGTAGATCGGCACGGTACCGATCGGCACCGGCGAGTTGCGGATGATCCACTCGCGGGTTTCGTGGATGTGCTTGCCGGTGGACAGGTCCATGACCGTGTCCGAACCCCAGCGAATGCCCCAGGTCAGTTTCGCCACTTCTTCTTCGATGGACGAACCCAGGGCGCTGTTGCCGATGTTGCCGTTGATCTTCACCAGGAAGTTACGGCCGATGATCATCGGTTCCAGTTCGGTGTGGTTGATGTTGGCCGGAATGATCGCGCGGCCGCGGGCGATTTCGTCACGGACAAATTCAGGGGTGATGATTTTCGGCACGCTGGCGCCGAAGCTGTGGCCGGCGTGCTGCTGGTCCAGCAGGCCGGCGGCGCGGGCCACTTCCAGCTTCATGTTTTCGCGGATGGCGACGTATTCCATCTCGGCGGTGATGATGCCTTTGCGCGCGTAGTGCATCTGGCTGACGTTGGCACCCGGCTTGGCGCGGCGCGGGTTGTTGACGTGAGCGAAGCGCAGCTTGGTCAGCTCCGGATCGGCAAGGCGCTCCTGGCCGAAATTCGAGCTCAGGCCACTCAGGCGCTCGGTATCGCCACGGGATTCGATCCACGGCGAACGCACGTCGGCCAGGCCTTTGCGCACATCGATGATGACATTGGGGTCGGTGTACGGTCCCGAGGTGTCGTACACCACCACCGGCGCGTTGACCTCGCCACCGAAGTCGGTCGGCGTCACGTCCAGGCTGATTTCGCGCATCGGCACGAGGATGTCGGGGCGCGTGCCCTGAACATAGATTTTTTGCGAGCGGGTAAACGGCTGAACCGATTGCTGATCGACCTTGGCCGAGTCACTCAGGTTGGTGGCGATTTTTGCTTTTGTAGTCATCACGGGCTCTCCAGACAGCATCCAGGCAGTGGATTTTTGTCGGAGCGAACCTGTAAACGAATGGACGCACGGCGCTGGGAAAACCAGCTGTGCTGTGCTCAGTGCTCGAGGGGTGTTCGATTGTCGAACAACATCCCGGACGAAGCACAAGAGGACTCGCCGGGTGACGAGAAATCTTGTTCCCTACGCAGGCGCTAACCTGATCAGGTTCAACGGGATCCGAAATTATTCGATCTCAGCCTCATAGCAAGGCACCCCGACAAGAACCCGGCCAGTCTAGACACAACTGGCGAAGAACGCCAACCCCACTGCAAACACCATGATGAATGGCGTAATTGCACGCAGTATCAGGATTGTTGCCGCCCGAATGCACAACTACACTCGCTACGCTGAGTCGCGCATTGACGCTGCCAAGGCAGCGCCTTAGCCTTGGCGCTCAAATTACCTGTGTAATATCAAATCTAGGGAACGTCTATGCTGCGCAAACTCTCACTGGCCCTTGCCGTGTCTTGTGCGTCCAATGGAATGGCCTGGGCAGCAGATGCGCCCTTATCGAACAAGACGGACCTCGTCAGCGTTTATCAGGAAGCCGTCAACAACAACGCCGACCTGGCAGCTGCGATCGCCCAATACGGCGCGCAGAAGGAAGTCGTACCCCAGGCCCGCGCCGGGTTGCTGCCGAACCTCTCGGGCGGGGCGAATATTTCCGAGGTGCGTACGTCGCTCGATCAGCCGTCCGCCACCACCAACCGCGATGCGCATTCGTACCAGGCCACTCTGGCGCAACCCTTGTTCCGCGCCGATCGCTGGTTCCAGTTCCAGGCCGCCAAGGAAGTCAACGAACAGGCCGCCCTGCAACTCTCGGCGACCGAGCAGAACCTGATCCTGCAAACCGCTCAAAGCTATTTCAACGTGCTGCGCAGCCAGGACAACCTGGCCTCGACCAAGGCCGAAGAAGCGGCGTTCAAACGCCAGCTCGACCAGTCCAACGAACGTTTCGATGTCGGGCTCTCGGACAAGACCGACGTATTGAACTCGCAAGCCAGCTACGACACCGCACGCGCCAACCGCATCGTTGCCCAGCGCCAGGTGGACGACGCCTTTGAAGCCTTGATCACCCTGACCAACCGCCAGTACAACTCGATCTGGGGCATCAGCCATAACTTGCCGATCCTGCCGCCAGTACCGAACGACGCCAAGGCCTGGGTCGAAACGGCAGGCAGGCAGAACCTCAATCTGTTGGCCAGCAACTATGCCGTCAGCGCCGCCGAGCAAACCCTCAAGCAGCGCAAGTCCGGGCACTTGCCAACGGTTGACGCGATAGCCAAGTACGAGAAAGGCGACAACGACGCACTGGGCTTCAGCAACCCGAACAACCAGCCAATACCCTACGGTGGCGACGTCTCGCAAACGACCGTTGGCCTGCAACTGAACATCCCGATCTACAGCGGTGGCTTGATCAACTCCCAGGTGCGTCAATCGTATGCGCAACTGGACCAGACCGAGCAGCAGCGCGAGTCCCTGCGCCGGCAGGTCGTGGAAAATACCCGCGACCTGCACCGCGCGGTGAACACCGATGTCGAGCAGGTACAGGCGCGCAAGCAATCGATCATCTCCAACCAGAGCGCGGTGGAAGCAACCGAAGTCGGCTATCAGGTGGGTACGCGAAACATCGTCGACGTGCTGGATGCGCAGCGTCAGCTGTACACCTCGGTACGCGACTACAACAACACCCGCTACGACTACATCCTCGACAACCTGCGCCTGAAGCAACAGGCCGGCACGTTGAATCCGGGGGATCTGCAAACCCTGGCACGCTGGCTCAACCCCAACTACAACCCGGACAAGGACTTCCTGCCACCGGATCTGGCCAAGGCTGCGGAGGAGCAGTTGAAAGCGAGACCTTGACCATCAGATTTCAAGACAGCACAAACCTTGTGGGAGCGAGCTTGCTCGCCCCCACAGGATCAGCGGCGAACTGAAGACCTGTCGATCAACCGCCCCAACCCGTCCAGCAACCGCTGCAGCGCCCCCTGATTGGTGCGCATCACCTTCAACCCGGCCTCTGCCATGCGCTGCGCATCGCGCGGCAGTTCAAACAGCCGCTGCACCGCCACCGCCAGCCCTTCGGCATCCTCCACTTCCTGCAACGCCCCGGCACTGCGCAACTGCGTGGCGATTTCGAGGAAATTGAAAAGATGCGGCCCGCTCAACACCGGCTTGGCGAGTGCCGCCGGCTCCAGCAGGTTATGCCCGCCATTCGGAACCAGGCTGCCGCCGACGAAAGCACTGTCAGCCAGGGCGTAGAGAAACAGCAACTCGCCCATGGTGTCGCCAAGCAACACTGAAGTATTTGCACTGACCGCATCGCCGCTGGAACGCCGAACCGTGGCAAAGCCTTGTTGCTGGCACAACCCGTACACCGAATTGAAGCGCTCCGGATGACGCGGCACCAGAATCAGCAAGGCATCGGGGTGACTGGCCAACAACTGACGATGGGCCGCCAGCACGACCTCGTCTTCGCCGTCATGGGTACTGGCCGCAATCCACACCGGTCGCTCCAGCGCCTGCCATTGCCCGCGCAATTGGCTGGCGCGCTCAAGCAGTTGCGGGTCGATGGTCAGGTCGAACTTGATCGAACCGGTCACTTCGACGGTTTCCGCCCGCGCGCCCAGGTCGCGAAAGCGTTGGGCTTCGGCTTCGGTCTGCACCGCGAACAGGCTCATCTCGGCCAGCATTGGCTGGGTCAGCTTGCGGAACCGGCCGTAGCCCCTGGCCGAACGTTCGGACAGCCGCGCATTGGCCAACGCCACGGGAATCCCGCGCTTGGCACATTGATGGATATGGTTGGGCCACAGTTCGGTTTCCATGATCACCGCCAGTTTCGGCTGCACCCGATCGAGCAAGCGTCGGGCGGCGCAAGGCAGGTCGTAAGGCAGATAGCAGTGCTGGATGCGCGGCTCATTGGCGAACAGCGCCAGGATCCGTTCCGAACCGGTCGGCGTCATGCAGGTCACGGTAATCGGCAGATCCGGATAACGCGCCAGCAAGGCGCGGATCATCGGTGCGGCAGCAATGCTTTCGCCCACCGACACGGCGTGCACCCAGATGCCGCCCGGTTTCATCGCCGGCATCCCATAGGAGAAACGCTCGCCGATGCGCCTGGCATACGCCGGCGCCTTGCGCGCGCGCAGCCAAAGCCGAATCGCTACCAATGGCAGCCCCAGATAAAACAGCGCGGTGTAGAGAGTTCTATTCATGGCGGCGGAGTTTATCGGCTTTTTTCGCCAATCGTCTGCAAGTGCACGGCAAAACGTTCGGCGAGCCAGCGCGCGGCCGGACCGAGCGGTTCATCCCGGCGCCATACCAGCTCCACCACCAGGGCCGGCGGGGTCCATTCGCTGGCCAGTTCGACCATCTGATTCTGATAAGTCGGGTACTGCACCACGTGGCGTGGCAACCAGGCCCAGCCGAGGCCGCGCACCAGCCATTCCGCCATCACATAGAAACTGTCCGCGCGCCAGACTTGCGGGCTGGCGGGATCACTGCCGGGATAAATGCTCGACTCCGTGGACATCAGCAACTGCCGATGCTGCGCCAGTTGCTGGCCGTCCACTGAGCCTTTGCGCGCCAACGGATGATCCTTGCCGCACACCGTGACCATTTCCACGCTGCCCAGTACCCGCCGCTCAAGCGCCTCGGGAATCTGATCGTGAAAGAACAGCAGCCCCAGATCGGCGCGCCGCTCCACCAGCTTACGCGCGACATCGCCCTGGGCGGCGCTGGTCAGTTGCACCTCAAGGCTGGGGAATTTTTCCGCCAGGGCCTCGAAGCTTTCGATGATCGGCTGATACGGCATCGCTTCATCCTGCGCCACCCGCAGTCGTGCCTCTTGCCCGCGCATCATTGCCAATGCCCGACCATTGAGTCGTTCGCACTGGCGCAATACTTCCCGCGCTTCATCCAGCAACGCCGTGCCGGCTTCGGTGAGTTTCGGCTGACGGCCGCTGCTGCGGTCGAACAGGCTGACGCCCAGGTCTTCTTCCAGCATCGCAATCGAGCTGCTGACTGCCGACTGCGCCTTGCGCTGGTCCCGCGCCACGGCCGAAAACGAACGCTGCTCCGCTACGCTGACAAACAACCGCAGCTGCTCCAGATTCCATTGCATGCTCATGGCTCAACCCATCTTCTATTCAGATAGGTAATGACTTTACCGCATCTGGCAACTCACTAGAATGCCGACCTCAGAGAGCAACACTTCACACGAGGATTGACCCATGACCGCTTACTACTACCTGGCCATAGCCATCTGCGCCGAAGTGATTGCCACTGTTTCGATGAAAGCCGTCAAAGGCCTCAGCACCCCGCTGCCCTTGGTGCTGGTCATCCTCGGCTACGGGATTGCCTTCTGGATGCTGACCCTGGTGGTGCGCAGCGTTCCGGTGGGCGTGGCGTATGCCGTATGGGCCGGCATGGGGATCGTGATGGTCAGCGTCGCGGCACTGTTTATCTATGGGCAGAAGCTGGACGTGCCGGCGATGCTGGGGATGGCGTTGATCGTGCTGGGCGTCGTGGTCATCCAGCTCTTCTCCAAAACTGCGGGGCATTAAGTCCAAAGCACCATTCATTGTGGGAGCGAACCTGCTCGCTCCCACAGGTTTTGTACTCCAGTAAATCCCCTCCACTTCGAGTCTGTATACTGCGCCCTCGTCTTGAACACAGAGGTCGCTGCATGCCATCCGTTATTTCCACCGACGTTCTGATTGTCGGCGCTGGTGTCGCCGGCCTCTGGCTGAATGCGCGCCTGCGCCGCCAGGGTTTTTCGACCGTGCTGGTGGAAAGCGCCAGCCTCGGCGGCGGGCAGAGTGTGAAGTCCCAGGGCATCATCCACGGCGGTGCCAAATACGCGCTGCACGGCGCCCTGACCGGGGCCTCGGAAGCCATCGCCGACATGCCGCGCCGTTGGCGCGAAGCCCTGGCGGGCAATGGTGAGCTGGATCTGTCCGGCGTGCGTTTGTTGTCCGAAGCCCATTACCTCTGGTCCCCCGGCACCCTCGCCGGCAACCTCACCAGTTTCTTTGCCAGCAAAGCGGTGCGCGGTCGCGTCAATCAGGTCAAGGGCGAGCAATTGCCGCCAGCCCTGCAAGACAAGCGCTTCAAGGGCAAGGTCTATCGCCTGGCGGAATTGGTGATCGATGTGCCGAGCCTGATCCAGCGCCTGGCCGATCTGGCGGGAGATGGCTTGCTCGCCGGGCAGAACATCGAGCCATTGCTGGAAAACGGTGAGCTGGTCGGCTTGAAAGTCGACGAGCGCCAGATCCGCGCCCAGCGCATCGTGCTCAGCGCCGGCGCCGGCACCGCCGACCTGCTCACCGCGCTCGGCCTGAGCCAGCCGGCCATGCAGCGCCGACCACTGCACATGATCATCGCCAAAGGCCCGGGCCTCAAGCCACTGTACGCCCACTGCCTGGGCGGCGGCACCAAACCGCGCCTGACCGTGACCACCCACCCGGCCGCCGATGGTCAATGGGTCTGGTACCTGGGCGGCGACATCGCGGAAGCCGAAGGCGTGGCCCGCGAGCCCGCCGAGCAAATCGCTACCGCCCGCAAAGAGCTTGGCCAGTTGCTGCCGTGGATCGATCTGAGTAGCGCGCAATGGGCGACCCTGCGGGTCGATCGCGCCGAACCGCTGCAATCGGGGTTGACCCGCCCGGATAACGCCTTCCTCGCCGAACAGGATCGCCTGCTGGTGGGCTGGCCAACCAAACTCGCCCTGGCGCCGGACTTCGCCGACCGGGTCATTGCCAGCCTGACCCGCGACGGTATCCAGCCAAGCCACCCGGCAGCGCTGCCTGAACTGCCGAAGCCGCCAATGGGCGTACCTGCCTGGGAGCAACTGCTGCCATGAGCCAACCGACCCTGCACGACTTGCATCGCCCGTTGGGCAGCACCGGCCTGCTGGTTTCACCCCTGGGCCTGGGCACGGTGAAACTGGGCCGCGACCAGGGAGTGAAGTACCCCAACGGCTTCCAGATCCCCGATGACGATGAAGCACGCATGCTGCTCAAGCTCGCCCGCGACCTGGGCATCAACCTGATCGACACCGCCCCGGCCTATGGTCGCAGCGAAGAACGCCTCGGCCCGTTGCTGCGCGGCCAGCGTCAGGATTGGGTGATTGTCAGCAAGGTGGGCGAAGAGTTCGCCGACGGCCAGTCCCGTCACGATTTCAGCGCTGCGCACACGCGAATGTCGGTGGAGCGCAGCCTGCAACGCCTGGAAACGGACTTCATCGATCTGGTGCTGGTGCACTCCGATGGTAACGACCTGGCGATCCTCAATGACAGCGAAGTCTACGAAACCCTCGCCGAGCTCAAGGCCGAAGGCAAGATTCGCGGTTTCGGTTTTTCCGGCAAAACCGTCGACGGCGGCCTGAAGGCGCTGGAGCAAGGCGATTGCGCGATGGTCACCTACAATCTGAACGAGCAGAACGAGAAGGCCGTCATTGACTATGCTGCTGCACACGGCAAAGCCATTCTGGTCAAAAAAGCCCTCGCCAGTGGTCATGTATGCCTGAGTCCGGGCGTGGATCCGGTGCGCGCCAGTTTCGAGCTGTTGTTTGAACATCCGGGTGTTGCCAGCGCTATTGTCGGAACCATCAATCCGCTGCACCTCGCCCACAATGTCGCGACCGTTGCCCAGGTCCTACGTAGCCACTGATGCCGCCCACGCGGCCTTAAGCAGGAGCCGACATGCCGCGCACGCTCATAAGAAAGAACCCGAGCAACTTCAAGACCCTGCCGTTATTCGTCGAAGCGACTCCCGAAGGCCTGGCTTATCAGAGCGTCGGCAGGCCGCTGAATTTCTCCCAGACCCTGCAACGTCGTCGGCCGGTAACGGTCGGCGACAGCGAACGGTTTGCCCTGGAGCTGGCCAATCTCGGGGTTTCGGTGCGCCTGACCCTGCATTGGCAGAATCGTGACTATTGGGTGCTGGTGCGCCAGCGTCGGCAGGACCGCGGCGATGTGGTGCTCAAGCTGATCTCCGGATACGTGCCGGCCCATGAACTGAACCTGCCCTTGCACACAGCGATCCAGGAGATTGCCGAAGAATGCCTGCTGGAAACCCCCGAAGGCTGGCTCGGCGGGCGGTTCAATGACACCTGGCTGCCGACACCCTACTCGGCCGCCCTGCATTACCGTGAAGCCCTGCCATTTCGCTTGTCGCCACTGTCCGGCTCGGCGCGGCCGGTACGTTGCGCCAATCTGATGCTGATGGAGCGTCCGCGGGCTTATGTGCATTTGCCAACGGCGTCACTGCAACTGATTTACGACTTGCGCCTGGACGTTCCCAAGGAAGCCAAATCCCTGAGCCTGTTCCATGTCGATGAAAGACTGGAAGGCGATCAACTCGTCGCCCGTCTCGACCGCAAACGACCCGATCTGTACTTGATGCCCTTGCAGGACGGCCACCCGATGGCTGAGCTCTACACCTTGAAAAAGGATCAGCTGTACCCGGCCAGCACGCGCGGCCTGTACCTGGCCGAGAGTTTTGCCCGACAGGAAGGCTGGCTGGTGCGCGATGAACGAATTCGCTGGAAGGACTGGGTGAGGCAGCAAGGCTTGACCCCGCCGGGGAAGGATTCGGGGCTGGCGCGGTTGCGCGGGAGGGCAAAACTGCTTCTGAAGAAGATCGTGCCGCGTAAAAAGGTCAGCTCCTGAAGGTGCCCACATAACCCTGTAGGAGCTGGCTTGCCAGCGATGGACTCAAGGACGCCGCATCTGTTCAATGGATTAGCGTCATCGTTAACGACCATCGCTGGCAAGCCAGCTCCTACAAAAGCTGCGTTATTCAGACTTGCGGATCTTCTCGACAATCGCGGTGGTCGAGCTGTTTTCCACCAGCCCCAGCACTTTCACGGTACCGCCGTAGGCTTTCACGATGTCCGCGCCAACCACCTGGTCGATCCCGTAGTCCCCGCCCTTGACCAGCACGTCCGGCTTGACCGCGCTCAACAGGTTTTCCGGTGTGCCCTCCGGGAAGCTGATCACCCAGTCCACCGCGCCCAGACCGGCCAGCACCGCCATGCGCCGGTCGACGCTGTTGATCGGACGGCCCGGCCCTTTCAGTCGGCTGACCGATGCATCGTCGTTGATCGCGACGATCAGGCGATCGCCCTGGGCCCGCGCCTGTTCCAGATAGGTCACGTGGCCGGCATGCAGGATATCGAAGCAACCGTTGGTGAACACGATCCGTTCGTTGTGCGCACGGGCATCATCGACCGCCAGCAACAGTTGCTCAAGACCCAGCACACCGCGCTCGGAACCCTCCTCGCGCTGAATCGCACGACGCAGTTCCGGCGCACTGATGGCCGCCGTACCGAGTTTGCCGACCACGATACCGGCCGCCAGGTTGGCCAGGGCCACCGCGTGGGGCAGTTCTTCACCCGCGGCAATCGCAGCCGCCAGGGTGGAAATCACCGTATCGCCAGCACCGGTCACGTCGAACACTTCGCGGGCACGGGCCGGCAAGTGCAGCGCAGGATGATCCGGACGCAGCAGGGTCATGCCGTGCTCGCCACGGGTCACCAGCAAGGCGCCGAGGTCCAGGTCGTGCATCAGCTGCGCGCCCTTGCTCACCAACTCGTGCTCATCGGCGCAACCACCGACGATGGTTTCGAATTCGTTGAGGTTTGGCGTGATCAGGCTCGCGCCACGGTAGATCGAGAAATCCTTGCCCTTGGGATCGGCCAGCACCGGAATGCCGCGGGCACGGGCGGCCTGGATCAGCGCCTGATGGTTTTTCAGCGCGCCTTTGCCGTAGTCGGACAACACCAGCACCTTGATGCCTTCGAGCAACTCATCGACCTGCGCGGCCAGCGCCAGCGCGTCGGTGGCGAAGGGCTCTTCGAAGTCGATACGCAGCAATTGCTGGTGACGACTCATGACCCGCAGCTTGACGATGGTCGGCTGGTGCGCAATACGCTGGAAGATGGCCCGCACGCCAGCGCCCTTGAGGCTGTTGACCAGGCTGTTGGCGGCTTCATCGTCACCCGTGACACCGACCAGCGAGGCCGGAGCCCCCAGGGCGGCAATGTTCAAGGCAACGTTGGCAGCGCCGCCCGGACGGTCCTCGATGTGATCGACCTTGACCACCGGCACCGGCGCCTCAGGAGAAATCCGTGAGGTACCACCATGCCAGTAACGGTCGAGCATGACATCGCCGACCACCAAGACAGGGGCTTGATCGAATCGCGGCATGGACAACTTCATGGTGCAACCCACATACAGAATGAACAGGGGCGCGATATTAACACAGGGTTGGTGTCGGCTTGTGCGGAGGCTGCAACGGGATGATTCGCCGGCTTTTATTGCTCATTTTTTGAGCAGAAAATCCGCCAGATGACGGCACGCTTCGCCCATTTCCAGCGCTTGCGTATCGATTTCGCACTCCGCATGCAGCGGCACCTCGTACGGACTGTCGATGCCTGTGAAATCCTTGATCCGGCCTTCCCGGGCAGCCCGATACAACCCCTTGGGATCACGTTGCGCGCAAACCGCAAGCGGCGTGCTCACAAACACCTCGATGAAGTCTCCGTCTGCAAACAATCGACGCGCCGCCTCACGTTCGGCCCGGAACGGCGAAATCGCCGCGACGATCACAATCAAACCCGCGTCGACCATCAGGCGCGCCACCTCGGCGGTGCGCCGGATATTTTCCCGCCGACATTCAGCCCCCATCCCCAGATCACGGCAAAGACCGGCGCGCAGGTTGTCGCCATCGAGCAAAAAGGTGTGCAACCCCTGTTGATTGAGTTGCAGCTCCAGGGCATTGGCCAGGGTCGACTTGCCGGCCCCTGACAACCCCGTCAGCCAGAGACAGCGCGGTGTCTGCGACTTGAGGGCCGCACGGTCTTCGCTCGACAGCAATAACGGGTAGGGCCTGATCGAGTGGCGAGACAACGGCGCGGCTTCATTCATATCCAAGCATCTCGTAATCACGCTGATAGACCCGCCGCACCAACCTGCGGGTGCGCACCGTGCAAAACTCGCGCGCAGGCATCGGGCGCCGCTGCTGCGACCTGTTCACGTGGGGCAGATCCGCCGGATAGTCCAACTGCTCGCAAATCAACCTGAAATCCCGCTCCAGGTGCTCCTGGTAGCCGACGAAATCCAGCGCCAGATGGCCCATGGAATCCGTCAGGAAATCCGTTTGCGCGGCGAAGTGCAGCTGTCGCTGGATCGTCTCCGGGTGCAGCCAGCGGCCGACGAAGTCATCAAAGTCGCGGTAATGGCTGACCAGTTTCTGTGCCGCGTGATCCCGTTTCCCCAAAGCGTTGCCCCGAAGGAATGCGTAAGCCGAGTAGGCCCTTTCCAGGGGATCGCGAACGAACGCGAACTTGAAACTGGCGGCAAACTGCTCGGGAAATTGCTGCTCGTACCAGTACAACGGCAAGTGGCCCGGGCTCCAGTCGTCGAACATGGCCGCACAGACACTACTACCGGCACATTTAGGGACGTGGATGAACAGGCAGGAACGCTGCTCGAAGGGTTTGGGGAAACTGACATTGGCCGACATCGACTTGTTCACCGCTTGACGGTCCACGACCGACAGGCGCCCCAGCAGAAAAGCCCGTTGCGGCTTGGGCAACAGCTTCCAGAGATAACGTTGCAACATCCAGACACCCGCGGGAAAGGGATGGCCCTCTCGATTCAAGTCAAAGTTCGTTCAGGAACCTTAACAAGCACGTTGCCGAGATTTATTCCGGTTTGGTCAAGAAGCGTAAAGGTCTGGATACAAATCACCGGACGCGTTGCACGTCGGGTGTGCGAAGGGGCGAGCCAGGCTCGCCCTTTCGGGGTCAGGCGATGTCTTCGGCCGGGGCGTCGAGGCCCATCGCATTGAGGCGCGAGTAGTAGCCGTTTTGCGCCAGCAGTTGCTCATGGGTACCGCGCTCGACGATTTTCCCCTGATCCATGACCAGGATCAGGTCGGCCTTCTCGATGGTCGACAAGCGGTGAGCGATCACCAGCGTGGTGCGACCTTTCATGACCTGATCCAGGGCTGCCTGGATATGCCGCTCGGACTCGGTATCGAGTGCCGAAGTCGCCTCGTCGAGAATCAGCAGCGGAGCATTTTTCAACAGCGCCCGGGCAATCGCCAGGCGCTGGCGCTGACCACCGGACAGCAGCACGCCGTTCTCCCCGACCTGGGTGTCCAGACCTTCGGGCAATTGGGCAATGAAGTCCATCGCGTAGGCATCCCGGGCCGCCTTTTCAATGTCTTCACGGGGTGCGCCGGCCAGGTCGCCATAGGCGATGTTGTTGGCCACGGTGTCGCTGAACAGGGTCACGTGCTGGGTCACCTGGGCGATATGCTGACGCAGGTTCAACAGCTTGTACTGTTCCACTTCGACGCCATCGATGAGGATTTCGCCCTTGTCGTGGTGATAGAAACGCGGAATCAGGTTGGCCAGGGTCGACTTGCCGCTGCCAGAACGTCCCACCAGCGCCACCATTTGCCCGGGCTCGACCGAGAAACTGATGTCATTGAGTACCTGACGCTCGGTTTCAGGGTAGGTAAAGCTGAGGTTGCGCACTTCCAGGCGGCCACTGACGGCATCACGCTCGACGGTGCCTGTATCGACTTCAGGCTCGACATCCAGTTGCTCGAAGATACTTTCAGCACCGGCCACACCCTTCTGGATGGTCGAGCTGACTTCGGACAGCTGGCGAATCGGCTTGGGCAGCAGGCCGGCCAAGGTGATGTAGGCCACCATATCGCCGGCGGAGGCATCGCCCCGCAGGAACAGCACCAGGAACATCAGCACGGCCATGGCGGTGTAGATCACCAATTGCAGCAGCGGCGTGTAGATGGCACCGGTGCGGGTCATGCGCAATTGTTTCTCGGTATTGCCCTGGCTGGCGTCGAAGAAGCGTTTCTCTTCGTACTTTTCACCGCCGAAGCTGCGCACCACGCGATAGCCCTGGATCGTTTCGGACGCCACATGCGTCACGTCCCCCATGGCCAGCTGGATTTTCTTGCTCTGCTTGCGGAATTTCTTGCTGGCCGTGCGCACCATGATGGCGATCAGCGGCAGGATGGCGACCATGACCAGGGTCAGGCGCCAGTTCATGAACAACAGCGAGGCAAACAGGAAAATCACCGTCATGCCTTCACGAATTACGACCTTGATCGCATCTGTTGCCGCCCCCGTGACCATGGTCACGTTGAAGGTGATACGTGAAATCAGGTGCCCCGAGTTATGCTTGTCGAAATACCGGTTTGGCAACACCAGCAGGTTGTTGAACAACTGGACCCGCAAGTCATGGACCAGGCCCAGGGAAACCTTGGCCAGGAAGTAGTTGCCCAGGTACGACCCCAATCCCTGCCACGCGGCGATCAGGATGATCAACAACGGCACCGCCTGCAGCAGTTGCAGGTCCCTGAGGTAGGGCACGGTTGGAAACAGCGCCGCTTCAGGGTTGGATAGACCGTCGACGAAGTACTTGAGAATGTAGCCCAGCATTGGCTGCGTCGAAGCGAAAATCAGAAAACCGACGATGCTGATCAGGAACAGGCTGATGTACGGCCGGACATAGCCGAGCAGACGGAAGTAGATTTTCAAGCTCGATGGGCTTGCGGAGAGACTGGAGTCGGTCATATCACGCGAATGTCGATGAAAAGGACGCTGACTTTAGCACAGCTTCCCCAGGGTTCTGGCAATCGCATACAGTCTGTGTATTGTGGCACGTCAAATAGCCACCAGATGTCTTTGCCTTGGTACGGTCGCTCAATTCAGGAATAAGTTACTCAGCATGCAATTAAACGCTTTGAACAGCACGTCCAACAGAATCTTCGATTTCATTTGTTTGTGGATCCTTCCGCTCGGTTATTTATTGCTGCTTTGTGCATTGTTTTTCCTGCCGGGGCGCAGTGTGCATCACAAGCTTTATTATGGCCTGTTCAGCATTCCGGCACTGATTGCCCTGTGCCTGCGTCCGCGGCTAAGCAAAGAACTGCTGCACGAACCGATCGTCATTGCAGCCCTGTTGTTTGTGGCGTGGGCACTGCTCAGCCTGTGGTGGGGGCCGGACGACGGCATTGACTTTGGTCAGTTCAAACCGCCATTGCATACCCTGTTCCTGTTCGTCGGCTGCTACATGCTGGTGCGCTATCGCAGCGAAATCATCCAGCCCCTGCTGTTCTGCGCCGCGACGGTGGCGCTGATCGTCTCTGCCTACAACCTGTACAGGTTCGGCCAGATCTACCAACCGGAAATGCGCCTGATCGGTGTAGGCGCGTTCGACAATCCACTGCTCAGCTCCCACGTTTTCGGCTTTTTCTGTACCTACTGGCTGAGCCTGAGCATGACCTGCAAGCGGCGCCAGGTACTTTGGCTGAGCATACCGGCGATGGCGATCATGTTCGCCGCAGTGCTGGCCACCGGTTCCAGGACTCCACTGGTTGCGCTGACGCTCGCTGCGCTGTGGTTGTGTTTCATCTGCTGGAATCGACGCTCGGTCCTCATGCTTGGCTCCATGTTCATCGCCGGAGCCGCGACTTTCGCGCTGTTAGCGGACAAGATCATCGAAAGAGGCAGTTCCTTCCGTATCGAGCTCTGGCAATTGACCCTGGACAGGATTGCTGAACATCCATGGATCGGCCACGGCTACAACGCCGAACTGATCCTGGACCCAGGCGTCGGCTATCCCCTCCAGGAGCCCCATAGCTTTGCCCTGGGCGTGCTCTACTACGTCGGCATTATTGGTCTGCTGCCATGGCTGTTCTTCCTCGCGTGGGGCTTCATCAGCAGCTGGCGCCATCGCGTGCAACCGCTGTTTATCATGGCCTCGGCCTGGCTGGCATTCGGTATCGGTGCGGGCCTGACCGAAGGTGGCGGGATTATCTCTCGTCCCAAGGAGCACTGGTTCCTGCTGTGGATCCCCTTGGCACTGATTGCCGCACTGAGCATGAATCAACGGGCCAGGCGCCTGCTGGACAGGCCGATCAGGACTGCAACGCCAAGCGCCCTGCAACAGTTGATTGCCGATGCCCGGGTCATCGAAGAAGATGGTTTGGGCCCCAAGGTCCTGCGCCTGACCGATGGCAGCTTTCTCAAGCTGTTCCGCCGCCGCCGCTGGTACACCTCGGGCAGTTTCACACCCTATTCCGATCGGTTTGCCATCAACGCAGTGCAACTGCGCGGCATGGGCATCCCGACACCACACATTCTCGACCTTTACCGGTTCGAAGACGGCAGCACCGCTGTGCACTACTCGCCCTTGCCAGGCAACACCCTGCGCCAGATCCTGCAAGGCATCACGGCCCCGGCAGTGCGCCAGGCACTGGTGGAGCGTTTCGGCAAATTCATGGCTCAATTGCATCAGCAAGGGGTCTACTTCCGCTCCCTGCATCTGGGCAATGTGCTGGTACTGGAGGACGGCGAGTTCGGCCTGATCGACCTGGCCGACCTGCGAATCTACCCTTCATCATTGAGCCCTTCCCTGCGCCGGCGTAATCTGCGCCACATGAAGCGCTACGCAGAAGATCGGCACTGGCTGTTCGAGGACCACTTCGAAGCGCTACTGCAGGGATACGCCGCAGCGGCTTCGAAAGCCGACGTGGATAATTTGCACAGGCAAGTGCTGGCCGGAAGTCCTCCGGCCCAGGCTCACCGATGACCGAAACCAACCCGCTTATCGCGATGACGGCCTACCTGCTCGCCATCGCGACCGCTGCGCTACTGCTGCGCACCGTGCCGAGATTCGCCCGACAGCTGGAGCATAGCGGTGAAAGCCGCTTTGCCGGCATCGACGGCTTACGCGGCTATCTGGCTTTCGGCGTGTTCGTGCACCACTCGATAATCACCTGGATCTTTCTGCAAACCGGTGTGATCGATTTTCCGCCGAGCAACTTCTACTCGCAGCTCGGCCAGGGCAGCGTCGCCCTCTTTTTCATGATTACCGGTTTTCTGTTCTGGGACCGTTTGCTCACCCACGGACGGCAACACGACTGGCTGGCGTTTGCAGTATCGCGGCTGTTTCGCCTCTACCCGCTCTACCTGCCGCTGATGTTGACTGTGTTTGTCAGCGTGTTCCATTTGCAGGGCTGGGAGCTCAAGGACTCGGTTATCCAGCTCATTGGCCAGACCCTGGCCTGGCTGACCTTCGACCGGCCAGACGTCAACCAGTACCACCAGACCGGCATGCTGATCTCCAATGTCACCTGGACGCTGGGCTACGAAGTGTTTTTCTACATGGCCCTGCCACTGGCCGCCATGCTGTTCATTTATCGTGGCGGCTGGATGCAGACGGTGTTGTGCCTGATCGGCATCTACGCCCTGTACCAGGTGGTCGGCTGGGAACACTCGCTGAAGAAACATTTCCTGGCCAGCTTCCTCGGCGGCATCGCTGCGGCGTACTGGATTCGTCGCCCACAATGGGTCGCCTGGAGCTTGTCTCCGCTGGCGGGCATCATCGCTCTGCTCGCATTGGCGATCGCCTTTACCGTGTTCAACCGTGCATTCAACCTGGGAGCGTTGCTGCTGCTTTCACTGTTTTTTGTGATTGTGGCGTCAGGCAATACCTTGTTCGGCGCCCTGAGGCCACGCAGCATTCGCTGGCTCGGGGAAATCAGCTACAGCACGTATTTGCTGCACGGGTTCGTGCTCTGGATTCTGCTGCAGAGACTGCCGCCGGTATTGCATCTTGACGCCCGACAAGCCTGGGTCTTCCTGCCGCTGCTAGCCGTGTGCAGTTGCCTGCTGATCATCATCAGCAGTCTGACTTACCAGTACATCGAAAAACCAGGTATCAATGCCGGCAAGAAAACCCTGTACTGGTTACGCCAGAACAGGAAGCTCAGGAACGAGCCGGAGAAGACGGCTCAATAACGTTGAGCAATCGCCAGGGACATGTCATTGCGGACAATGCCATGTTTCCCCCCTTTGAATCCGGCCCCTGGCTCAGTCTTTCTCCAGCCGTGAGAAATACATCCGGCCCAGCCCACGCCAGGTTTTCCTGTTCCAGGCCTTGAACGGAATCTGCGCCAGCAACTCACGCGCCAACTTGCGATCGCGGTTGGCGGTCTTGAGGAACATGGAATTGAGAAACTTGTAACGCACCTCGTCATACAGCGGGTGATCGCTGAAGAGCGCATAGGTACGCAGGATGCTGTCGATCATGAAGCGGTGGTTCTTGTAGGAGTTGGTGGCGTGCTTGCGATAGCGCGCCATCAACACATTCAGGCCATCGATGAAATAACCGGCATGGGTCACCTTCAACTCGATCAGCAAGTCTTCCAGGCGAATGGTCGGGTCGAAACCGCCCACCTTCTCCAGCGCTTCGCGACGGATCATCAGGGTCGGTGCCGGTGGATAGGGCTTGCGCTCCAGGAACATGTCATCGAAGTCCAGGCGACGGAACGGCACATCCCGGCGCTGGCGTTTCTCCGGGTAAAGGTTACCGTCGGCATCGATCAGCTCGATGTTGCCGGCGCAAATGCCGACCTCGGGCTTGCCGTCCATATGAGCGACCTGTGTGGCGATACGCTCCGGCAACATGATGTCATCCGAACCGAACGGCACGATCAGGCTGCCCTTTGCCCGGGCAATCGCACCATTGAGGGTGTTGGTCAGCCCCTGGTTTTCCTGAACCCGGAAGTCGAAACCATGGATGGCCTGTAACGCCTTGATCCGCTCGACGCTGTCATCCTTCGAGCCATCATCGACCACCAGCAACTCAATGTTCCGATAGGTCTGGTTGAGGACGCTGAGAATGCTTTCCTCGATGTAAGGGGCGTGGTTGTACGACGCGATAATGACCGTGACGATGGGTTGCGCGTCGTTCATGGCTGTTCCTTGCGGGCCTGTTCCAGGCCGGAGTCGATCAGATTGAGGTATTCGCGACGGAATTCCTCGATGTCATGGTGTTGTTGCAGATAACGGAAGGCCTGCTCGCCCTTGGCCTTGAGCTCGTCATCCGACAGCCCGAGGTAAGTGTCCAGCGCAGCCTGCAGCGTCGGCACATCCTTCGGCATAATCGCCAGGCCACCGGCCCCCTCGATGAGCGGCAACATGGCCGGCACGTTCGAGGCAATCACCGGCAAATGCCCGCTCATGCCTTCAAGCAGCGCCAGCCCGAGGCCTTCGGCCAGGGAAGGCATGGTCCAGATGTCGAAAGCGCGAATGTACTGCAGGGCAATTTCCTTGAACCCCAGCAAATGGGCACGACCGCCGAGGCCGAGGCGGTCGATTTCCGCGGCCAGGCGTGACTCTTCGCGACCGGCACCAATGATCGCCAGCTGGGTATTCGGGTATTTGTCCTTGAGCGCGGCAAAGGCCTGCAGCAAATAGATATGGCCCTTGACCGGCACCAGTCGCCCCAACGCACCGATCAGCCGCACCGACGGATCGATGCCCAGCATTTCGCGGGCCTTTTCACGACTGTGTTGCAGACCTTCGGCTTGCTCGATGTCGATGGCATTGGTGATGGCGTAGGTATTCTGGTCGGTGAAGCCACAGTCACAGTCCAGCAGATACTGTTTCACCGCTGGCGACACGCCAACGAAGCGCCAGTGACGATCGATCAGGCGCTGGGTCTGGCGGCGCCGGTAAAAACGGTCGTACTCGCCAAAACCGTGGGAAATGCCGATGCACAACGGCACTTTCAACCAGCGGTTGAGCGCCAGCATCATGTTCACCGGCTTGAAGCGGTTGCAGATCACCACATCGAATTTTTCCCGACGGCAGAACTTGTACAGCTGCCACATCGCCCGCAGGCGCATGCCCTTGAGGGACTTGTCGGAAAACTCGAAGTACACCGAACGGTCGGCGCGGCTCACCGCTTCGCCCGGCCCGGGTTTGCCACGCAGAAACGCGGCGGTCACTTCATAGCGATCACCGGGCAGGGCCTTGACGATCTGCTCCGCGAGGTCGGCGAAATCATGGGCTTTGACGTTGTAGTCAGGCTGCAGTTGCAGGACCTTTGACCGCTGACTCATAACTCTCCCCGCTGAGAAACATTGCCTGGTGTGTGCTTGATGGACCACAAAAGTTCGTGGCGCCGGACTGCCTTGCGAAAGAATTCGTTCTCGCCATAGGTTGGCGGCAACCGGCCGGCCAACAACCGTTGTATCAACCGACGCAAGCGACGCTTGAATGGCATCGCCGGTTGCAGGTCGTGCATCATGCCTAACGCCATGGCTTTGTCCCGCTGTTGCTCAAGCGGCATCGACAGGCAATAAGGCTGCATCGGTTGGGTCGAATCGAAGGCCGGCGGCAAGGCGATGCCATCACCGCTGTCGCCCATCGGCCAGCGGTCGTTGTCGTGCAGGTGATTGGCGTAGCCCAATAGCGTGGTCGGCTGCCAGTCCAGGCCCTGCAAGGCTTCAAGGACTGCCGCCTGGGCACAGATATGATCGGGATGCGGATCCAGGGTCGGATGCGGCAGGACGATCACCTCGGGCCGGGCGCGCAGCAGCAACTCGCGCAGATCCGCCAGCAGATTGTTCCAGGTCGGCGCACCATCGGCATCGCCGGGCAGCGCGAAAGGATTCAACTGACGGAACAGCCGGGTATCGCTCAGGTCCGCTTCCCGCGATCCCGCCGCCACGGCAGGCGCGGACTGCATGCTTGCCAACTGCAGGCAGAAGTAACCCAGTTGTACGCAGTGAGCCTCGGGTACACCGGCCCAACGTGGCACGGCAATGCTGTCCCAGGTGCGCAGACGGCCTTTCAAGCGAGCCGCATCGACCTTGTTCAGGCCCATCTGCTGATAGTGTTCGGCTTCGATTTCACCCGCTGTCAGTGTGACGATCCAGGTTTCGTCGGCCTGACTGTACAAACCGTAGGCCGCCAGCTCGGCGTCATCAGCATGAGGCGCGATGACCATCACCCGCTGACGCCGGTAATCCGGATGCTCGAACGCCCACAGCACAGGCTCGCCAAACACGCGACAGAAATGCCCGCGCAAGCGCAGGTCACCACGCGACAGCGCCTGAGCCTGGCCACTGAGATTGAGGTAACGCAGGCCGTTTACACCGCGCTCGAAGGTTTGTCGGTCTGGGCTTTCACCCCCGATCAACTCGACCACCGGATCGATAAAACGTCCCAGCCAGGTGCTTTTTACCCGCAGGGCCAGCACCAGTGTCGCGTCGTCGACCAGCATCACGCCCTCGTCCAGCCGCAAATGTTCACCACTCAGGTGCACCTTGGGCTGTGGCGTGTACGGGGGAAAGCTGTACTGGTAATCGTCTTTCGGGGAGTAGAACAGATGATCGGCAAACCAGGCTTCGTGGGCAATCCAGCCCAGAACCGCCAGCACCAGCGGCAACCACCAGGCCACCAGCACCCCGATGACGATCAACAGCACCAGCGCTATCAACAGGCCGATACGTTTATTGCGCCGATGACGCTTGAGCAGTTGCTGTTTGCGGCTCATGGCTTGGCTCATACGGTGAAGACCGGCACAGAGTTGCACCAGCGATCCTTGTACTCACGGTCGGCACGACCAAAGGAAAAGCGCAATGGTTTGTCCTGCGCCCGGGCATGCTCCCAGGCGCTTTGCGTATTGAGAAAACTCAGCACGCTGCCGGGGCTGAACTCACGGGTTTGCGGATCGACCCCACCGTTGATGTACTCGACGCTGATCCATTGCGGGGTTTCGACGCGGTACACCAATTGAATCGCAATCGGCGCATCGTTGAGGAAAATCACCGAACCGATCAGCAACTCGCGCAGCAACTCGATGACGTCGGCCATGCGTTCGGCCCCCGTCGCCGGGAAGCCCCAGCGGCGCTGGAACAGGTCGCAATAAATAGCCGCCAGCTCCGCGCTGGAAAATTCGGACACCGGTCGCACCACGCCACCGGCCTCCTCCAGCAAGCGCAATTCGCGGCGCTGGTTATAGCGAAACTTTTTCGACAGTTCTTCGGGGGTGCGGGCCATGGCCAATTGTTCGGCTTGCAACCTGATGCCAGTGAAACGGCCTTCGTTCAGCGCCGACAGATACCGCGCGCGATGGCGCAAAGGCGCCGTGGCATCGGCAGCGGCCGGCAGGATGATTTCGGCGTTGCCCAGGTCGAACAGACCTTTTTTGCCGCGACGCTTGAGCACGTCCTTGGACAAGGCCAGGTCGCGCCCCCAGGTCGGGATCGCCGCCTTGATCTCACCACCCTGCAACCAGGCCAGGTAGCGCACCGGAATGTCGGCCAGTGTCGCCAGCCGCTCGACCACCATGGGATGAGTCGCGACGCTGCCGCCATATCGTTGCCAGGTTTCGGCGTAAGTCGAGGCGTCGACTACCGCCCAGCCACGCTCGCGCCAGCCTTGAAATCGGTTGAGCATCAGCCCCTCTGTGCCAGTTCGGTAACGTGTGGCAAATGCCAGAAAGCATCGCGCACCGCTCGGTCGGAAAAGCGCTCGCGCAAGCGTTCGAGCATCAACTCGGCACACTGTCGGCGTTGCTGATCATCCATGCCGGCCAGGTGTTGCAGCCCCTGGGCCAGATGTCCGGCATCGCCCAACGGGAACAGGATGCCCACGCCTTCGACCACTTCCTTCGCTCCGCCGCAGGCCGTGGCCAGCAAGGGTACGCCGGCGGCCATGGCCTCCAGCAGCACCATGCCGAACGGTTCGTGATCGGAACTCAGGGCAAACACATCGAAGGCCCGGAAATAGTTGCGCGCATCCGGCACCTGACCAAGGAACAACACTCGGTCACCAATGCCAAGCTGACGGGCCTGAGCCTTGAGCTTTTCCTCCAGGCGCCCCTTACCGAGAATGACCAGCTGGCTGTTGCCCGGCAACCTCGGCAATGCCTCGGCGAAACCCTGCAGCAGCGTGGCCTGGTCCTTGTCCGGATGCAGCCGTCCGACGTTGCCGACGATCCAGGCATCCGCCGCCAGACCGAGGGTTTCCCGGGCCTCGCGAGCCGACACTTGCGTGGCTTGCAAGGCATCCACGTCGATACGGTTGTACAACGTCTGAATTCGCGAAGCCGGCCACTTCGGCAGGCAATTACGCATGTCGTCGCGCACCGCGTCGGACACGCCGAGCAGACTCAAACGCTTGCGAAAAATATGCGCAAACAGCTTGCGGCTGCCGCGTTTGTAGTCGTCAAACCCGTGGTGCACGCCAATGACCGGCAACGACGTACCGAGCAAGGCGATATAGATGGGTTTGAAGCGGTGAGCGATGCAGAAACTGAAGTTGCGCGACGCGGCGATCTTGCGCAGATCGCCGATGGCTCCCAGCTTCAGGCCGCGAATGGCCTTGGAGCTGTACTCCATGAACAGCACTTCATCGGAAGCGCAGCCCGCGGCGACTTCGGCATCGGCGGCCCCGGTGAGAAACACCGTGGTCACACGATAACCGCTCCCCGCGAACAGACTGGCGTACTGCCGTGCGCAGTCCAGGAACGGCCCGTCATAGCCGTGGCAGAACTGCAGCACATGGCGTTCAGCCGAACGTGTCATAGGCGTTCGCGCCCTCTTTGACCACCAGGATGTCTTCCATGATCAGATACTGTAGATCCGAACCGAAGAACATATTCAGCGCATCGGTCGGCGAGCAGATCATCGGTTCGCCGCGACGGTTGAGCGAAGTGTTGAGCGACACGCCGTTGCCGGTGAGCACTTCCAGCGCTTTCATCATGTCGTAGTAGCGCGGGTTGTATTCGCGCTTGAGCACCTGGGCGCGGGAGGTACCGTCTTCGTGGACGACTTCCGGCACGCGGGTTTTCCACTCTTCAGCCACTTCGAAGGTGAAGGTCATGAACGGAGCCGGGTGATCGATCTTGATCATCTGCGGCGCCACGGTGTCGAGCATCGACGGGCAGAAAGGCCTCCAGCGCTCGCGGAACTTGATCTGGTGGTTGATGCGGTCGGCCACGCCGGCCACGCTCGGGCAACCGATGATCGAGCGACCACCCAGTGCACGCGGACCGAACTCCATGCGGCCCTGGAACCACGCCACCGGGTTGCCATCGACCATGATCCTGGCGATCTGCTCCGGCATGTTGTCGAGCTTGCGCCAGGCTGGCTTATTCTCGTGACGGGCACACGCAGCGATAACATCTTCGTTGCTGTACGACGGGCCGAGGTAGACGTGTTCCATCTTCTCGACCGGTACGCCACGGGCGTGAGACACGTAGGCCGCTGCACCCACCGCGGTACCGGCATCGCCGGACGCCGGCTGTACGAACAGCTCCTTGACGTCGTCGCGGGCAATGATTTTCTGGTTGAGCTTGACGTTCAATGCACAGCCACCGGCGTAGGCCAGCTTGCCGGTTTCCTTGAGCACGTCGCCCAGGTAGTAATCGATCATCTGCAGCGCAATTTTTTCGAACAACGCTTGAATGCTGGCGGCGTAGTGGATGTAAGGCTCGTCGGCGATGTCGCCTTCGCGCTTGGGACCCAGCCACTCGATCAGCTTCGGCGAGAAGTAGTAACCCTTGCCCTTCTCTTTGTAGCGACGCAAGCCGATGACGTTGGCGTAGTCGGTGTTGATCACCAGCTCGCCGTTTTCGAACGAAGCCAGGCGCGAGAAATCGTATTTGCTGGCGTCGCCGTACGGCGCCATGCCCATGACCTTGAACTCGCCATCGAGCATATCGAAACCGAGGAACTCGGTGATCGCGCCGTACAGGCCGCCGAGGGAGTCCGGATCGAAGAATTCCTTGATCTTGTGGATCTTGCCGTTTACGCCATAACCGAAGAAGGTCGTGGCGTACTCACCCTTGCCGTCGATCCCGAGGATCGCGGTTTTCTCTTTGAAACCGGAGCAGTGATAAGCGCTGGAGGCGTGGGCCAGGTGGTGTTCGACCGGCTCGATCTTGATCTTCTTCGGATCAAAACCCAGTTGCTCCAGGCACCAGACGATCTTGTTGCGATAGCGCTTGTAGCGACGGTTGCCCATCAGGATCGCGTCGAGTGCACGGTCCGGGGCGTACCAGTAACGCTTGGCGTACTGCCAGCGGGCCTTGCCGAACAGGCTGATCGGGGCAAACGGAATCGCGACCACGTCAACGTCGGACGGCTTGATACCGGCCTGTTCCAGGCAGAACTTCGCCGATTCGTAGGGCATGCGGTTCTTTGCATGTTTATCGCGTACGAAGCGTTCCTCTTCAGCCGCCGCGACCAGCTTGCCGTCGATATACAGGGCTGCGGAAGGATCATGGCTAAGGGCGCCGGACAGGCCAAGAATCGTCAATGCCACAGGGGTCTAGCCTCTTTAGTCTGCATGCAGGCGCAAGCGCCTCAAAAATTAATGTGCCCTCGCAATGGGCGAGAGACAGCTAAAGGGCGGGATTATAGCGTAAAAGCAGCGGCAAGCCTCTAGCCGCAAGTGGCAAGCCACTACGGCGCGGACCTCGCGGCATTTTCATCCGCGCGCAGGTCGCCAATAGACAAGGATGTTGCCGTCCACGCTTTGCCGGTAAATCGTGTATGGCAGGACAACGGTGTCCAGCGCGCCAGACACGGCCAGGTCCACCAAAACGAACGGCACAAGAATACCCGTAGGGTCTGGCGGTGCATTCAAAACACAGAAGTCGTAAGCCAAGCCGCTATAGACCCGGGGAATGGACTGGCAATAGGTCTTTTGCCTGCGCAACCCCTGCGCTGCTTCGGCTTCATCCTGCAGGACGGTGGCGGCGGTCCCGCAGCCCATTAGCGACACGGTTAAGACACCTGATGCAACTGCCATTTTGATCGTCACAGCCTGCCCTCCGGGAACGTCAGGCAAACTAGCATCGGGGAGATTGTGGCCACAGTTCATGGCTTCCCAAGATCGCGTAGGACGGTTCACAGGAACTTGTGTGCTTTCTCGGCTGACAGTTCCGGCCTCTTCGCGAGCAAGCCCGCTCCCACATTTAAACTGAGGTGCTCACAGGTTTTGTGTTCACCAACAATCCTTGTGGGAGCGGCGGTGCGGCGATCCGACTTGCTCGCGAAAGGGCCGCAGGCCCGATTCAGTCAGCGCTGGAGATGTCTTTGGGTAGCCGCTGATCAATCACCTGATACAGCGCGCTGCTTTCAGGCCAATTGCGCATGAACCGCGCACGGTCCCTTGCATATGCCGGGGCGAAACTGCCAAGGGAGGCGTGCTGGCACATCGAATCGAGGTCGATCAACGCCCAGCGGTCTCGCTGCCAGAACAGGTTATGGCCCTTGAAGTCGCCATGGCTGATGCGCTCACGAATCAACTCGGCGAACAGATGATCCAGCGCCGCCAGCTCGGCTTCCGGTGCATCGCCCTGCTCCACATACGGCGCAAAACGTTCGATGATGTCCGGCCCCGACAGATACTCGGTGATCAGGTAAGCCCGGCTGCGCAGCCACAGAAAACGCTTTTCCAGCAACGCCAGCGGCTTGGGTGTGGCAATCCCGAGGAACGCCAGGCGGTTGCCTTCGCGCCATGAATGCCAGGCCCGGCTCGGGCGCCAGAAGCGCTTGAGCCAGTGGGCGAAACCCTTGATGTTGTAGCGTTTGATCACCAGCGTGCGGCCATCCACCTCGACCTTGCCGACGCTCGCCGCACCGCCGGTCTTGTACAGATGTCCCTGGTCGAGCAAGGCATCGGCCTGCTCCAGCACCGCCAACATCGACGACTCTTCCTCGCGGCGAATCGCCCGCAATCCGAAGGCCCCGCGCTGGACGCTGAACAGAGTGCACTCACGGCCGACCTTGATCAGGAAGTCCTTGAGGCGCCAGCTGCGGACCTTGTCGATCTGCTTCTGCAACGCTTCCATGGGCAAGGCGTGCTCGCCGTTGCTGAGCAGGTAATACACCAGCAACTCTTCAATGAAAGGCTCGATCGACTTCGGTAGCTGGGCGAAGAACACCCCGAGGTTTTCCAGGACCTTCTGCCGTGACAGCGGCTGGCCGGGCGTCTCGCAACAGATACCCGCGCCATCGATCAGGTACAGGCGACCGCCCTGACGCAGCAAGTTGTCCAGGTGCAGGTCTTCCTGCCACAGGCCCTTGCGATGCATCTGGCCGATCGCCCCCAACGCCTCGGCCAACACCGCCCCTTGCCCATCGGACAGTACGGGCTGCTGCTCAACCTGCTTCCAGGTGTCGCCCAGGCTTTCGGCCTGCTCAAGGAAATCAAACAGCAGCCAGCCACCCTCGCCGTCCTTCAGGCCATCGGCCAACAGCTGCGGCGTGGTCAGCCCCTGGGCGGAGAGCAGGCGCACGCCATCCAGTTCACGCTGAAAATGCCGTGCAGCCTTGCCGCCGACCAGCAATTTGGCCAACACCGGCCGGCCACGCCAGACGCCGGCACCGACATAACGCTGCCCCGGCAAGACCCGCAACAGGCTCAGCAGTTGCAGCTCGGCGGGGCCGGCGGCATCGGCCAGCGATACGCTCAGCGGCAATACGGGATTGCGGCCAGCAGCCTTCAGTTCTGACAAACGCATCAGCGTGGCCTCTTTTGACTGCGCCGCACGGTCAAACGCTTCAGCCAGCTGTCGACCAGCGAGCTGTCCTGCGGTTGATCCAGATAGGCTGCCAGTAATTGCCGCAGTTGCGACTCGCCCCACTCGGGCGCGCGACGCGCCAGGGGTTCCAGGTCCTTGATCCGGTCACGCTGCCCATACAGCAGAGGTCGGGTCTTTTCCAGATCGATCAATTGAGCCTGATAGCCGTTGCCGGTGGCGCGCATGAAAATATGCTTGGGATAAAAGCACCCATGCACCTGACGTGCAGCGTGCAGCTGCCTGGCCAGTTCGCCACTGGCCTTGAGGATTTCCGAGTGCTGCTCAGGGCTCAATTCATCCCAGCGCTGCAGCAGCGACTCGAGGTCGTCCCAACCGTCCAGGGCGCGGGTCAGCAGAATCGAGCGCACTTCGCCATTAACCTTGCGCTCCCCGTAGAACACCGCTTCCAGCGCCGGAACCCCCAACTTCCGGTAACGGGAGATGTTGCGAAACTCGCGAGCGAAACTCGGCTCGCCGAAGGGGGCGCGTAACGTACGGGTCAGATAGTTGCTTTGACGCTTGAGGTAGAAACCATGACCTTCCAGATCCAGCCGAAACACACTGCTCCAGCCCCCGCGACCGGTGTTGGGTTCGTCCACCGCATCGAGTTGCCTGGTCCAGAGCGCATCGAACGTGCCGAGGCCATGGCGCTCAAGCAGCGCACGGTCTTCAGCGGCCAGAAAATCAGTCATTCGCGCCCCTCGAAAAATCTCAACACATGCCGGATGCGTTTTTTGTCCGCCGCGTTGAGCCGGGTCCGGTTGCGGTATTGCAGGTAAAAGCGCAGCCGCTGGGTCGCCGACAGTTGATACTTGGCAACCTTGTCCAGGCACGCCAGATCCTTGGTGATGCGGTACTTGAGCCAGAAACCGCGCCAGAAATCGCCGTTGGGGCAATCGATCAAAAACAGTCGGGCCTCATCGTCGATCAGCAAGTTGCGCCACTTCAAGTCGTTATGGGTGAAACGGTGGTCGTGCATGGTCCGGGTGTGCTGGGCCAACTGACGACTGACAGTATCGACCCACGCGCGATCCGATAGTTTCGGATCGCGTCGCTCGGCCAGTGCCGACAAGTCTTCGGTACGCGGCAGTTCCCGGGTAATCATCGCGCCGCGAACGTAGGCCACACCCCGCCGCTCCAGCCCCCAGGCCACCACGTCGGCAGTGGGGATACCCCACTTGGCGAAGCGCTTGAGGTTCTGCCATTCCATCTTCACCCGAGGTTTGCCCAGGTAACGCCGCAAGCCCCTGCCAGCACCCACGTAGCGCTTGACGTAATAGTTGACGCCATTGCGCTCGACACGGATGACCTCCGAAAGCAGGTCACTGGTGATTTGCTCGCCTTGCAGCGCAAACACGGCCTCGAGGCTGCCAAAGTCACCGGCCAGGTCACTGTAGGCCGGCTCCAGTCTCCAGCCCGACATCAGAGCGCATCCCCGTATCGCTGTTTACGCTCGTAGAGTTTGTTGGCCTTGCCATCGAGCCATGCCAGCAAAGCGGCCTCTTCACTCAGGATCTGACGCAGCGGCTGCTGGAAATAGCCCCTGAGGAAACGCAGCTTGTCGCGGCGGGTCAGGCCGATGTCCAGCGCGGAAAAGTACAGGGCCGCCAGGTCCTTGTTGCGCCAGCGCGAAGTGATCGCCGGACGGGTCTGGGCGCGGTGCAGGTCGATCACCGAGAGCTTGAAGTCGTCTGCGGTCACCGGTTTGTCGGTGTGCAGCAGGAAGTGGCAGATGTAGCAGTCGCGGTGGTTGACCCCGGCGCGGTGCATCATGCCGGTCATGCGTGCAACTTCAGCGATCAGCGCGCGCTTGAGCTTTGGCTCGGGCGGCTGTTTGATCCAGTTAATGCTGAAATCTTCGAGGCTGACCGTGGGCGCCAACTCTTCGGTGACGATGAATGAGTGCTGGTCGGCCGGGTTGCTGCCCTTCTCGCCATACGCGACAGCGGTCATGGTCGGCACGCCAGCTTCCTTCAGGCGCTGAATGGCCTGCCACTCCTGACCGGCACCCAGTACGGGAAGCTTGGCCGTGGCCAGGTTCTTGAAGATTTCGCCCCAGCCGATGCCGCGATGGATTTTCACGAAAAACCCGTTGCCGTCGACTTCCGTGCGTAACGTCCGGCGTGCTTCCAGCTCGCGGTACACCTCGCCCTTGAGCCCCTCGACTTCAGCGAACGGGTCGCGTCCGGCCCAGAGGCTCTTGAACGGTTCAGCCAGCATCAACTTCATTTAAGCGTGCTCCGCCAGAATCACATCGGCCGCGTGCTGCGGCATGCTGTAAAGGTCGGCCGTCTCGGCGTAGGCCAGACCATTGCGGCTCCAGGCCGCCCTTGCTTGAGCGTCGTTCAACATGCCGGTCAGGTACTGCGTCAGCTGTGCCTGATCGAACGGTTCGTCCAGCACCAGGCCAGCATCGGCCTCGGCGATGTAATGGGCGTAACCACACACCGCGCTCACCAGCACCGGCAAGCCGGCCACCAGTGCTTCAAGCAGCACGGTGCCGGTATTTTCGTTGTACGCCGGGTGGATCAACAGATCGGCCCCCAACAGGAAACGCGGGATATCGCTGCGCCCCTTGAGGAACGTGACGTTGTCGCCCAGCCCCAATGTTGCACTCTGCATCTGGAATAATTTGGGGTCATCCTGGCCAATTACAAACAGCCGCGTGCGCTTCCTCAACTCGGCAGGCAATGCCGCCAGTGCCTTGAGGCTGCGGTCCACACCTTTGGTCTTGAACCCGGAGCCGATCTGCACCAGCAGCAGTTCGTCGTCCTTGAGATTGAACTCGGCACGAAACCCTGCACGAATTTCATCGGCATCGGCATCGGCCGGCCGGCGACGGTCCTGGGCGATACCCGGTGGCAGCAGGTGGAAACACTCCAGTGGCGTGTCGTAATGCTTGATGAACAGCGGCTGCTGGACCTCGGAAATCATCAACACTTCGGTCTTGGCACCCTTGGCGAACACCGCCCGCTCGTATTCGGCGAAGTGGCGATAGCGGCCCCAGCGGCGATACAGCGAATTGCGCAAGTTCTGCGCCTTGTCTTCGAAGCAGCCGTCGGCGGCGTAGTAGACGTCCAGGCCCGGCATCTTGTTGAAGCCGATCAGGCGGTCGACCGGGCGCCGGGCCAGGTCCGCCTCCATCCATTCGCTGAGCTTTTCGTTGCGTCGATGGTTGAAGAACGCCTTGACCGGCGCCACCAGCACTTCGAAACCCGGCGGCACTTCGCCTTCCCAGATCAGCGTGTAGACGCGGATCTGATGGCCGCGCTTCTGGCACTCCAGGGCGATGCGCATGAAATCGCGCTGCAAGCCGCCAAACGGAAAATATTTGTACAAGACAAATGCCAATTGCATCAGCGCAGCTCCTCAGCCATTAACAACGTGCTCAGTCGGCTGGCGACACGCTCGGGGTTCAGACGCGTGAAGCACAACGGCCACTCGCGTTTCAGGTCAAATTGACGGGCATCTTCGGCCGTCGGTTGATAGGTACATTTCTTTTGCAGGCACGGCGCGCACGGGAAGTCGCTGGCCATGTGAATCTGCACCTTGCCGTAGGCGCCGGTCAGGCCCGGATTGGTCGGGCCGAACAGCGACAGCGTCGGCACATCCAGCGCGGCGGCCAGATGCCCCAGGCCGGTGTCCACTGCCACACAAGCTTGCGCGCCGGCCAGCACCTTGCCGACCCCTGCCAGATTCAGTTTTGGCAGCACTTCGGCGTGCTTGAAACCCGCAGCGATACGCTCGGCCCGGGCCTTCTCCTGCGCATTGCCCCAAGGCAACTTCACGCCGACGCCAAGGTAGCCGACCCGCTCGGTCAGCTCGCGCCAATAGGCTTCGGGCCAGTGTTTGGTGTCCCAGGTGGTGCCATGCAGAAACACCACGTAAGGGTTCTTGCGCGGCAACTCCACCAGGCGTTCGATATTCAGCCCGTAGTCGCCCAGGCCTTTGGGCAAGTCATAGCCCAGCGCGATGGCGAACAACTGGCGCACTCGCTCCACCGCGTGCTGCCCGCGGGCAACGGCCAGGCGTCGATCATAAAAGCGCGCAGCAATGGGCTCGCGTGCGGAGCTTTTATCGAGGCCGGCCACCGGCGCCTTGACGTAACGGGTCAGCCAGGCGCTTTTCAGCAAGCCCTGGGCGTCGATCACCAGGTCATACTTGGTGGCGCGAACGCTTTGCTTGAAGCGCTTCCACTCGCCGCTCTTGATGGTCTGCCAGATGTTTTTGCGCCAGCGACGGATCGCCACCGGAATCACCTTGCCCACCGCCGGGTGCCAGGTCGGGATCTCGGCAAAGCCTTCTTCCACCACCCAGTCGAATTTGATGCCGGGAATCGCCCGCGCCGCGTCAGTCAACGCCGGCAACGCGTGAATGACGTCGCCCAGCGAAGAAGTCTTGATCAACAGAACCCGCAAGCTATTTGACCTCGACCACGGTGCCCTGCAAACGCTGCAAGGCTTCGTTCACCGCTTGCGGCATGAGCTGGCGCAGGCAGTTGTAATGGCCGAACCGGCACGTGCGGTCGAAGCATGGGCTACATTCAATGCCCAGGCGCACGATCTCGACATGCTCGGCCAGCGGCGGCGTGAAGCCCGGCGACGTCGAACCGTAGACCGCCACCAGCGGGCGGTTCAGCGCGGCGGCGACGTGCATCAGGCCGGAGTCGTTGGACACCACCGCATCGGCACAGGACAGCAGGTCGATGGCCTCGGCCAGCGAGGTGCCGCCGCTGAGGTTGACCGATTCTTCGCGCAGGCCGGGAATCAGCCGCGCTCGGATGTCTTCGCCCACGGCGTGATCGTTTTTCGAACCGAACAGCCAGACTTGCCAGCCTTCGCGGATCTTCGCTTCGGCGACCTTGGCGTAATGCTCGGACGGCCAGCGCTTGGACTCGCCAAACTCGGCGCCAGGGCACAGGGCCAACACCGGACGGTCGAGGGCCAGGCCGAACTTGGCCAGAGCCGCCTCGCGGGTGACCGGGTCGATCTGCAGCGCCGGACGCGGATAGGGTTTTGGCAGCTCGACGCCCGGCTCGCAAGCCAGGGCCATGAAGCGCTCGATCATCAGCGGATAACGATCTTTATCCAGCGTGCGTACGTCATTGAGCAAGCCATAGCGCAATTCGCCACGCCAGCCGGTGCGTTTCGGGATGCCGGCAAAGAACGGCACCAGCGCCGACTTCAGGGAATTGGGCAGCAGGATCGCCTGGTCGTACTGGCCGGCCAGGGATTTGCCGATGCGCCGGCGCGTCGCCAGCTCCAGGACACCGTGACCGAGCGGAAAGCTCAAGGCCTGGCGAACTTCGGGCATGCGCTCAAGAATCGGCCGGCTCCACTCGGGGGCCAGCACGTCGATTTCGCATTGCGGGTGGCGTTGTTTCAGACACTGGAAAAGTGTCTGCGCCATCACCATGTCACCGACCCAACTGGGCCCAACGATCAGAATTTTCATGTGGTTTCCATAAACGAACCGGGGAGGCCTACGCCTCCCCGCCTCGAGAATTCTACAGAACAACGTAAATCTACTGTAGGAGCGAGCCTGCTCGCGATGAACCTGAAAACTCCGCGGGGTGTCAGGCTCGCCGCGCTATCGTTAACGACCATCGCGAGCAAGCTCGCTCCTACAGGGAATATTGGCGTATCAAATATCCCGTTTCAGCGTAGACCCAGCTCACGCCAGATCCGCATGACCTGCCGCCGTTCGTCCACGAACTGGTCAGCCGGTATCACCCCCGGGTTCTTCTGCAGAGCCTGCCGGTGGGCGGCGGAACGGTACGCTTTATACACTTCACGCAACAGACCGGCATCTTCGACGGGCATCAGCCCTTCATGCTCCAGCTCTTCCAGGATGCGGATATTATCCGTCCAGCGCAGCAATGGCGGGTGTGTTTCGGACCACGCCAGGGCCGCGTATTGCACCATAAATTCAATATCGACGATACCTCCGGCGTCCTGCTTGATATCGAACGGCGCCGTGGCCTCGAAGGCATTTGCCCCGGTGCCGGCCGCCGTGCTCTTGCTGCCGAGGTTATCGCGCATCTTGGCGCGCATTTCGCTGACCTCCTGGCGCAGGGTCGGCAAATCACGTGTCTTGCCCAAAATCGCGGCACGGACTTTCTCGAATGCCTGGCCGACATCCTGACTGCCCACCAGCACTCGCGCCCGCACCAGCGCCTGGTGTTCCCAGGTCCATGCTTCGTTTTCCTGATAACGGGCAAACGCCCCCAGGGAACTCACCAGCAAGCCCGACGCACCGGACGGCCGCAGACGCATGTCCACTTCATACAACTGCCCGGAGTTGGTCTGTGCCGTCAGCAAATGAATGATCCGTTGACCCAGACGGGTGAAGAATTGCGCGCCAT
This sequence comes from Pseudomonas sp. Pseusp16, assembly GCF_047324915.1. Lineage (NCBI taxonomy): Bacteria > Pseudomonadati > Pseudomonadota > Gammaproteobacteria > Pseudomonadales > Pseudomonadaceae > Pseudomonas > Pseudomonas sp. Pseusp16. The sequence goes on from NZ_CP168522.1 coordinate 4,633,485, forward strand.
CGATGGGCTTGGGTCCATCGGTTTCGGCCTGCGGATCGCCATCGTGGATGAACACCAGATCCAGGTCGGAACCATGCCCGAGTTCCAGGCCGCCGACTTTCCCATAACCGACAATGATGAAACCGGGATCGCACAAGGTGCCATCGGTGCGCAGCGGCGTGCCGTACTTGGCCACGGTCTGGCGCCAGGCCAGCGCCAGCACTTGCTCCAGGATCGCTTCGGCGAGCCAGGTCAGGTAATCGCTGACTTTCATCAGCGGCAGGCTGCCAGCGATTTCCGAAGCGGCCACCCGCAAGCGGTGCGCCAGCTTGAAGTGGCGCAGGGCTTCCATTTGCTGCTCGAGGTCGTCCTCGGGAATCCGTGTCAGGCGCTCGCGCAACTCGGCCGCCAGCTCTGGCGCCAGCGGCGGCTTGAACAGCCGGCCTTCGTTGAGCAATTCGTCGAGCAGCAAGGGGAAACGGGTGATTTGCTCGGCGATCCACGGGCTCGCCGCACACAGCGTCAGTAAACGCCGCAGCGCGCCGGGGTTCTCGGTCAGCAGCACCAGGTACGCGGAACGACGGGCCACGGCTTCAACCAGCGGCAGCACCCGCTCCAGTACCAGGTCCGGATTGTCATGCTCCACGGCCTGCGCCAGCAAACGCGGAATAAAAGCATCGAGACGTTCGCGCCCCAGACGCTGCATTGCCCTCAATTGCGGGCTGCTGCGCAAGCCGGCCAGGGCTTTCAAGGCTTTGGTGGCATCCTTGAACCCCCCCTCCTCCAGTTGGCGGCAAGCGGCCTCATCGTCCTGAGCCTCCTCCCACAGCGGCAACCATTCACCGCCGACCACCACTTCGCTTTCGGCGCCCTGCTCTTCGTCGGGATCGGCGATCACCTGCCCGAAGTGCCAGGCCACGCGGCCGCGCCAATACATCAGTTGTTCGTGGAAAGCCGTCCAGTTGGCGAAACCCAGCATAAAGGCAATACGCGCCTGATCCTGCTCGCCATCGGGCAACATTTGCGTCTGGCGATCGGCAATCGCCTGAATCGCGTGTTCGGTGTAACGCAGGAACTCGTATCCTTCACGCAGCTCGCTGATCACGGCCGGCGGCAGGTAACCCTGGCCTTCCAGTGTGCTCAGCACCTTTAACAGCGGGCGCTGCTGCAAGCTCAAATCGCGGCCGCCGTGAATCAGCTGGAACGCCTGGGCAATGAACTCGACTTCACGAATGCCGCCGGAACCCAGCTTGATGTTGTCGGCCATGCCCTTGCGCCGCACTTCCTGCTGGATCAGCTGCTTCATGGTGCGCAGCGCTTCGATGGCCGAAAAGTCCAGGTAACGCCGGTAGACGAATGGCCGCAGCATCTCTTGCAGTTGCGCGCCGGCCACCTGGTCGCCGGCCACCACCCGCGACTTGATCATGGCGTAGCGTTCCCAGTCGCGCCCCTGGTCCTGGTAATACTGCTCCAGCGCATTGAAGCTCAGCACCAGCGCACCTGCCGAACCGTAGGGACGCAAGCGCATGTCGACGCGGAACACAAAACCGTCGACGGTCATCGGGTCCAGGGCCTTGATCAGCCGCTGACCCAGACGAATGAAGAACTCCTGGTTATCCAGCGGGCGTTTCACACCGACGGTTTCGCCGCCCTCGGGGTAGGCAAAAATCAGATCGATGTCCGACGACAGGTTCAGTTCCACCGCACCGAGCTTGCCCATGCCGAGAATGACCATCTGCTGCGGCTCGCCGCTGCGCCGGCCGGTCGGCACGCCGAACTGCTGGCAATGCCGCACGTACAACCATTGATAGGCCTGATCGATGCTGGCATCGGCCATGTCCGAGAGGTCACGACAGGTCTGGATCAAATCGGCCTGGCGGGTCAGGTCGCGCCAGATGATCCGCACCTGATGGCGCGCACGCTGACGGCGCAAGGCGCGGCCAAGCTGATCTTCGGTCTCGGCCACACTCACGGCGGTGGCAATCTGCGCGCACAACTCACCGGGAGCGAAGCTGCGGTCCAGTTCGCCGGACTGCACCAGCTGCAGCAACATCAAAGGGTCACGAACACACTGTTCAATCACGAAATCGCTGGCGGCGGTGACGCGGGCAAATTGCGCCCAGCGCTCTGGCGTCCAGGCAGAAAGCCCGTGGTCATCACCCAAAGCGGCGACGGCAGCCCGGAACGACTGCTCGGCACGGGTGACAAACGGCAGGAGAATGGCGGGCAGTTCAGCAAACGAAGGGAGGCTCATGGTCTATCCTTGATCGGCGTACAACCGACTGCATGTAGTGGTTTTCGAAAACCCACTACCTGAGGGACTGTCGAACAAAAGTTAGAAATAGCTGAAATTTCTTTTATTTTGGCAGCCAGCATCAAGCTTTCACCTTTTGTAGTTGGAAAAAGACCAACCTTATCGATTATTCTCACAACGCAGCCGGGGGCCACGAGCCACTCATCTGTAGTTTTACTACTCGTATATACATTAGACGGGCTGAAATGCCGGAAGATTTGTAGTAAAACTACACGCCGCCGGAACAACCTGTCGGCAATCCAAGAATTCATAACGTCTGCCCACAAGGCCAGTCGCTAACTCAGGCAACCGATTCTGGTAGCCTTTCCGCCCTGGAGCAAGCCATGCAAGACCTCGATCCCGTCGAAACCCAGGAATGGCTGGACGCCCTGGAATCGGTTCTCGACAAAGAAGGCGAAGACCGTGCTCACTATCTGATGACCCGTATGGGTGAGCTCGCGACCCGCAGCGGTTCGCAGTTGCCTTACGCCATCACCACGCCTTACCGCAACACGATCCCCGTTACCCACGAAGCACGCATGCCTGGCGACCTGTTCATGGAACGCCGCATTCGCTCGCTGGTACGCTGGAACGCGATGGCCATGGTAATGCGTACGAACCTGAAAGACTCTGACCTCGGCGGTCACATCTCCAGCTTCGCTTCCAGTGCGACCCTGTATGACATCGGCTTCAACTACTTCTTCCAGGCCCCGACCGACGAACACGGCGGCGACCTGATCTACTTCCAGGGCCACACCTCGCCAGGCGTTTACGCCCGTGCATTCATGGAAGGCCGCATCACCGAAGACCAGATGAACAACTTCCGCCAGGAAGTTGACGGTCAGGGCCTGTCGTCCTACCCACACCCTTGGCTGATGCCTGACTTCTGGCAGTTCCCGACCGTATCCATGGGTCTGGGCCCGATCCAGGCGATCTACCAGGCACGTTTCATGAAGTACCTGGAACACCGTGGCTTCATCCAGCCAGGCAAACAGAAAGTCTGGTGCTTCCTGGGCGACGGCGAGTGCGACGAGCCGGAATCCCTGGGCGCCATCTCCCTGGCCGGCCGCGAGAAGCTCGACAACCTGATCTTCGTCATCAACTGCAACCTGCAGCGCCTCGACGGCCCGGTTCGCGGCAACGGCAAGATCATCCAGGAACTCGAAGGCGTGTTCCGCGGTGCTCAGTGGAACGTGACCAAAGTCATCTGGGGCCGTTTCTGGGACCCACTGCTGGCCAAGGACGTCGACGGCATCCTGCAACGCCGCATGGACGAAGTCATCGACGGCGAGTACCAGAACTACAAAGCCAAAGACGGCGCGTTCGTGCGTGAACACTTCTTCAACACGCCGGAACTCAAGGCGATGGTTGCCGATCTGTCCGACGACGAGATCTGGAAACTCAACCGTGGCGGCCACGACCCGTACAAGGTCTACGCGGCGTACCACGAAGCGGTCAACCACAAAGAACAACCGACCGTCATCCTGGCCAAGACCATCAAGGGTTATGGCACCGGTGCCGGCGAAGCGAAAAACACTGCGCACAACACCAAGAAAGTCGACGTCGACAGCCTGAAGTTGTTCCGCGATCGTTTCGACATCCCGGTCAAGGACGAAGAGCTGGAGAACCTGCCGTTCTTCAAACCGGAAGAAGGCAGCGCCGAAGCCCGTTACCTGGCCGAGCGCCGCAATGCGCTGGGCGGTTTCGTACCACAGCGTCGCGCTCAAAGCTTCAACATCCCGACCCCTCCACTGGACACCCTCAAGGCGATCCTCGACGGCTCGGGCGACCGTGAAATCTCCACCACCATGGCCTTCGTGCGGATCCTCGCGCAACTGGTCAAGGACAAGGAAATCGGCCCGCGCATCGTGCCGATCATCCCGGACGAAGCCCGTACCTTCGGTATGGAAGGCATGTTCCGTCAGTTGGGCATCTACTCCTCCGTCGGCCAGCTCTACGAGCCAGTCGATAAAGACCAGGTGATGTTCTACAAGGAAGACCAGAAGGGCCAGATCCTCGAAGAGGGCATCAACGAAGCGGGCGCCATGAGCTCCTTCATCGCTGCCGGTACTTCGTACTCCAGCCACAACCAGCCAATGCTGCCGTTCTACATCTTCTACTCGATGTTCGGCTTCCAGCGTATCGGCGACCTGGCCTGGGCCGCTGGCGACAGCCGCACCCGTGGCTTCCTGATCGGCGGTACCGCCGGCCGTACCACCCTGAACGGTGAAGGCCTGCAACACGAAGACGGTCACAGCCACCTGCTGGCCGCGACCATCCCGAACTGCCGCACCTACGATCCAACCTACGGCTACGAGCTGGCGGTGATCATTCAGGACGGCATGAAGAAGATGACCGAAGAGCAACAGGACGTCTTCTACTACATCACCGTGATGAACGAGTCGTACCAGCAGCCAGCCATGCCGGCCGGTGCCGAAGAAGGCATCAAGAAGGGCATGTACCTGCTCGAAGAAGACACCCGCGAAGCGGCGCACCACGTTCAGCTGATGGGCTCCGGCACCATCCTGCGTGAAGTCCGTGAAGCAGCGAAGATCCTGCGCGAAGAGTTCAACGTCGGCGCCGACGTGTGGAGCGTTACCAGCTTCAACGAACTGCGTCGCGACGGCCTGGCCGTTGAACGCACCAACCGTCTGCACCCGGGCCAGAAGCCTAAGCTGAGCTACGTCGAAGAGTGCCTGAACGGCCGTAAGGGTCCGGTCATCGCGTCTACCGACTACATGAAACTGTTCGCCGAGCAGATCCGTCAGTGGGTACCGTCCAAGGAATTCAAAGTCCTGGGCACCGACGGTTTCGGCCGCAGCGACAGCCGCAAGAAACTGCGTCATTTCTTCGAAGTCGACCGTCATTTCGTGGTGTTGGCAGCCCTGGAAGCACTGGCTGACCGTGGTGACATCGAACCTAAAGTGGTGGCCGAGGCCATCGCCAAGTTCGGTATCAACCCGGAAAAACGCAACCCACTGGACTGCTGAGGAGAGATTCTGTGAGCGAACTCATTCGCGTACCTGACATCGGCAGCGGTGAAGGTGAAGTAATTGAACTGTTTGTGAAGGTCGGCGACCGTATCGAAGCCGACCAGAGCATCCTGACACTGGAATCGGACAAGGCGAGCATGGAAGTGCCTGCGCCGAAGGCCGGTATCATCAAGAGCCTGAAAGTGAAGCTGGGCGATCGCCTGAAAGAAGGAGACGAACTGCTGGAGCTGGAAGTCGAAGGTGCCGCTGCTGCGGCCCCTGCGGCTGCTGCAAAAGCCGCAGAGAAACCGGCCGCTGCTCCAGCGCCGGCCGCTCCTGCTGCCGCGCCAGCTGCCGCCAGCGTTCAGAAAGTGCACGTGCCGGACATCGGTTCGTCGGGCAAGGCCCAGATCATCGAGATCCAGGTCAAGGTCGGCGACACCGTCGCGGCTGATCAGTCGCTGATCACCCTGGAATCCGACAAGGCCAGCATGGAAATCCCGTCGCCAGCCGCTGGCGTGGTCAAGGCCATCAGCGTCAAGCTCAACGACGAAGTCGGCACCGGCGACCTGATCCTGGACCTGGAAGTGGCGGGCGCTGCTGCGCCGGCTGCGGCTCCAGCCCAGGCTGCCGCTCCGGCAGCTGCACCTGCACCTGCACCTGCACCTGCGGCAGCCCCGACTGCTCCAGTAGCCGACAGCATCCAGGACATCCACGTTCCGGACATCGGTTCGGCGGGCAAGGCCAAGATCATCGAAGTCCTGGTCAAGGCCGGCGACAGCGTTGTCGCCGACCAGTCGCTGATCACCCTGGAATCCGACAAGGCCAGCATGGAAATCCCGTCGCCGGCCGCTGGCGTGGTGGAAAGTGTTTCCATCAAGCTCGATGACGAAGTCGGTACCGGCGACCTGATCCTCAAGCTGAAAGTCAAAGGCGCCGCTCCTGCTGCACCTGTTGCTGCGACCGCACCTGCCGCTGCTGCTCCGAGCGCTCCGGCTCCAGCCGCTGCTGCACCTGCCGCGGCCGCACCTGTTGCTGCCCCGGTTGCTGCTCCCGCCAAGCCAGGCGCCAAGGTTCACGCCGGCCCTGCCGTGCGTCAACTGGCCCGCGAGTTCGGCGTCGAGCTGAGCGCTGTAGGTGCCAGCGGTCCGCACGGTCGCATCCTGAAGGAAGACGTGCAGGTCTACGTCAAAGCCATGATGCAGAAGGCCAAGGAAGCGCCGGCCGCTGCGGCTGGCGCAACCGGTGGCGCGGGCATTCCGCCGATTCCGGTCGTGGACTTCAGCCGTTTCGGTGAAATCGAAGAAGTGCCGATGACCCGCCTGATGCAGGTCGGCGCCGCCAACCTGCACCGTAGCTGGCTGAACGTGCCGCACGTGACGCAATTCGACTCGGCGGATATCACCGAACTCGAAGCGTTCCGTGTTGCCCAGAAAGCCGTTGCAGAGAAGGCCGGCGTCAAGCTGACCGTCCTGCCGTTGCTGCTCAAGTCCTGCGCGCACCTGCTCAAGGAACTGCCGGACTTCAACAGCTCGCTGGCACCAAGCGGCAAAGCGATCATCCGCAAGAAATACGTGAATATCGGCTTCGCCGTCGACACTCCGGAAGGCCTGCTGGTACCGGTCATCAAGAACGTCGACCAGAAGAGCCTGCTGCAACTGGCGGCCGAAGCGGCTTCCCTGGCTGAAAAAGCCCGGACCAAGAAGCTTTCGTCGGACGAGATGCAAGGCGCCTGCTTCACCATTTCCAGCCTCGGCCACATTGGCGGCACCGGCTTCACGCCGATCGTCAACGCGCCGGAAGTGGCGATTCTCGGTGTCTCCAAGGCAACCATCCAGCCAGTCTGGGACGGCAAAGCCTTCCAGCCGAAACTGATGCTGCCACTGTCGCTGTCCTACGATCACCGTGTGATCAACGGCGCCGCTGCCGCACGCTTCACCAAGCGCCTGAGCGATCTGCTGGGCGACATCCGCACCATGCTCCTGTAACACCGACCGGCCCTCCTTCACCGGAGGGCCGATCGCGTTCCACGTTTCCGAGCGCCACGCTCGTACCTCAACCCCGCCAATTTGGCGGGGCTTTTTTTGCCTGCACGAAACGCAGGCAATGTCCTACATGCCTGGTTTGATTACCCCACACAACCCATCCCCTTTTGCCCAGTATTTTCCCGCCAGCAAACACTTAGCCTTAATACCCAAAACTACGGCGGCAACTTTTAACGCCACTGGCTTTTCAGTTATTCATTCGAATGGATTCGAACATGCTAAAACTCTCTGTCGGCCCAATAGTTGGCCACACCACAACTGATCACGCGCGTATCTTTGTGCGCGGAGTAGCGCAAAAAGATGCCGCCGTATTTGCCGGCATCCGTTATCGGCAGTCCGGGGATACGCAATGGCTTAAACGTATCTTTACAAGACTGACAAACCTGCAAGACATGTCCGATGTCATTGTTCTCGATAACCTCGCGGCCGATACCGAATACGAGTATCAAGCCGGCTGGTTCAGCACCACGAGTGCCGGGCACACCGTGGAGTCGGTGCAAGAACTGCCGCTGCAATGGCCGCAGGAACTCTATCGCTTGCGCACCCGATCGGGCACAGTCGGCACGCCGCGAGCCTATTTCGTCGGCTCATGCCGTTACTTGCGGATGACCGCCGGTATCCCGTCGGCGCCACAACTGGGCGACCGGATATTCGCCTCGATCACACAATTGGCACTGCAAGCCAACCCGCCGGTCAGCGCGATGTTGATGACTGGCGATCAGATCTATGTCGACGATTTGAATTTTTTCGCACCCGACCGCGAATATCAGCAAATACTCGCAAAATACCGTGCGGCTTTCTCCCAACCGCATATTTCCAGGTTAATGGCCAACTTATCGACTTACATGATCCTCGACGATCACGAAATTGAAGATAACTGGCCGGAAAGAAAAACATCAGGCGATGATGTTCTGTATGAAAACGCCATCACTGCTTATGAGTTATATCAAGCCAGCCACAGCCCGGTATTTGAATTACTCGACGATGGCCGGGTCAGCCGGCATCCGAAGCACTATTGGTATCAGTTCACCGATGGCGATATCGAATGGTTCGTCACCGATAGCCGCTCCCAGCGTAGTCTGTCCGCCAATGATCGACGCATTCTTGATGTTGAACAGGAATATGCCTTGTGCCAATGGCTGATCCACAGCCCCGCCAGGGTCAAGATGGTGGTCACCAGTGTGATGTTCTTCCCTGACGCCAAACGCGACGGGGATGACGCCTGGGCCGGGTTTCCCGGACAACGGCTGCGGTTGCTGGAGACCATTCGTACACATCGCATCAGGAACGTCGTGTTCATTTCCGGTGATGTTCACGGTTCACTGACCAGTCGGTTGACCCACAGCGAAGACCCGGGCTTCGAAGTCCACACCATCGTCTCGTCACCGCTGTGCAACAGCAGAATGTTGCCCTATGCCACGGCCTCCACATTCGCCCTCGATCAACCCCTGGTCCGCACCGCCTCCGGCGACTATCGACATGAGCTGACCAGCATGGTGGTGAGTGAAGACAACTTTGCCCATATTGTGGTCGAGGCCGGACAGATTATGGTCACTTACCACGACCGCGACGGAGGGGCACTGCAAACCGTTGAGATTAAATTGGATAAAACTGACAAGAACACACAAAAAAACAACTCAGCGGCATGACGATAAATATGTATCGCACAGACTGGCTACACCCGCCCTAACCTGTCCAGGATAAAAACCAATGGATGGAAAACATTATGCAATTACAAAAGCCTACCGTAGGCCCTATTCTTGGACACGTCACGCCACACGAGGCGAGAATTTTTCTGCGAGGTGGAAATCAACTCGCGAAAGACAAGAGCGTCAGAATAGCTGCAATCCGCTTTCGGGAAAACAACAACACATTATGGAAAGTGCGCACCGAAACGATACTCAGAGACAGGGACAATACCGCTGTAATCCATCTGTCAGGGCTAAGCGCCGATACAATATATACCTTTCAGATGGGCTGGTGTAACGCAAGCAAAGAGTTTCTGGCCGATCCCGACCTTACCGATTCGTTCATCTGGCCTAAGAAAAAATTCAAACTCCAGACCCAGAATGGCAAAAATGATTCATCGCGCAGCTACCTCATAGGCTCATGCAGATACCTGAATTTTACTGGCGGCTTTCCTCTACATACGGCTAATAACTCCACTATCTTTAAAGCAATGGTCAGGCAAAAAATCAAAACCGACGCACTTGTAATGGTGGGCGATCAAATCTATGCCGACGATATGAACAGGGTAGTGCCAGATACGTCGCTTAATGATTTCCTAATTAAATACAGAGGTTCCTTCTCCGAAAAAAATATTCGAAAGCTCATGGCAAAAACGCCTACCTATATGATTTTGGATGACCACGAGATAGAAGATAACTGGCCTGCCAATAAATCTGACGCAGATCTCGCTCTTTTTAATAATGCAATGCACGCTTATGAGATATACCAGTCCAGCCATAGTCCTGCGCATACACTGTCAGCCGATGGAACCTTGGCCAAACGTCCCGATCATTATTGGTACAAGTTCTCCCATGGCGCCGTGGAATGGTTTGTTCTGGATACCCGCACGCAACGCAACCTGGCACCCGAGGATCGAAGGATACTCGATGTCGAGCAAGAAACAGCACTGCTCGAATGGTTGGCCTCCAGCGTGGCGAAAGTGAAATTTGTCGTCACCAGTGTCATGTTTTACCCGGACTTGAAAGAAGATGGTGGGGACTCGTGGAAATCTTTCACCGAGCAACGCAACCGAATTCTTGAAAGCATCCGTTTGAATAAAGTCAAAAATGTGTTTTTTATCGCTGGAGATGTTCATGCCTCGATGACAAGCAAGCTTACGCACTCGAAAGACCAAGACTTCGCTGTCCATACCATTGTCTCCTCGCCATTGAACTGTATTCCAATCTACGGCCCGCCAACCGCTGAGGCATTTATGCTGGACCAAACGCTCAGCACCATCGATGACGCAACGTTTGCGCACACCCTTAGCTGCACAAAAATAATCAGTACTGATAATTTTGCCCGCGTCACCGTCGACGAAAACAACGTCTCGGTGAGCTTCTTCAACAAAAAAGGGGCGCTCCTGGAAGCGGTCAATATTCCCTTGGCCTGACGCCGCCTCGGCCGTCAGCAGAACAGGCTTTTCACTGGCAAAATCGCAATTTTGCAATTCGGCCTGCAGAAATCGCCTGTTCTGCCGACATATTCTTATAGCACTTGGCCTTCATCTCTCTTGTCAGTCGGTGCCGCAATGATGCAACCTTGCCGCAGGCAACAGTAAAGAGGGCGAGAGCCCAGCGCGTTCAGCATATTCGAAGCGAGTTTCCCTCCATATGAAAAGCCAACCCGATGCCGCCAGCCGTATGGTGGCCGAGGTAGTGACGCAGTTGCCTGTGCCCTCGCGGCTCGGCATGCTGCGTTTCGAACGGCTTAATGAACCCAGCTGGGCGCTGTTGTTTCTCGATCCCAATTGCGAACGCCAGTTCGGCATGCCAGCCGTGGAGCTGTGCGCGCTGGTGGGCTCGCCCTACGCCAGCCTGATGGAGCCGGAAGCGCGTTATCAACTGCACGACGCGGTCCAGCAACAACTGACCGAAAGCACGCATTACCTGGTCCGCTACACCCTGCACACCGCCTCGGGCTCCCTGAATCTGCTGGAACTGGGCGAAGCCTACAAACAACACAATCGCCACCTGTTGCGCGGCTATCTGCTGGTCATTGACGGCCTGTTCGAGGATGACCCGCTGCAACCGGCCCTGGATCTGGAAACCCAGAACTCGCGCCTGCAAATCGCCCTGGAACTCAATCAGCGCGCCCAGCAGGAGCAACTGCTGCATCTGGACCGGGTGCGTGCCCAGCAGGACCTGATCCTGCTGCTCACCCGCCAACGCTACAGCAGCAACGACTCCTTGCGCGAAGCCGCCGAGCTGATCACCCGCAGCGCCTGCGACATTTACGAAATCGACTGCGCCAGCCTGTGGCACCTCGAAGGCTCGATGCTGGTGCCGATCTCGGCCTATCACCGCACGAGTCAGGAATACCTGCTGCCGCAGCCGATCGACGTCAGCGTTTTCCCCGATTACCTCGACGCCTTGCACACCGGTCGCGCCATCGACGCCCATAACGCCATGCGCGACCCGCGCACCCGGGAGATGGCCGAAAGCCTGCGCCCGTGCGACGTCAACGCAATGCTTGACGCCAGTATCCGCGTCGATGGCCAGGTGGTCGGCGTTTTGTGCCTGGAGCAAACCGGTGCGACCCGTGCCTGGCAGTCGGACGAAATCGCTTTTGCCGGCGAACTGGCGGACCAGTTTGCCCAGGTCATCAGCAACCACAACCGGCGCACCGCCACCAGCGCCCTGCACCTGTTTCAGCGTGCGGTCGAACAAAGTGCCAACGCCTTTTTGCTGGTGAATTGCGATGGCGTGGTGGAATACGTCAACCCGAGCTTCACCGCAATCACCCAGTACTCCACCGAAGAAGTGCACGGTCAGCGCCTGTCGGAACTGCCAGCCCTGGAGAACCTCAGCGAACTGCTGTTCGACGCACCTTCGGCGCTGGCCAAGAGCAACAGTTGGCAGGGCGAATTCAAGAGCCGGCGCAAAAACCTCGAACCCTACTGGGGCCAGTTGTCGATCTCCAAGGTTTACGGCGACAACCGCGAGCTGACCCATTACATCGGCATTTACGAAGACATCACCCAGACCAAACTGGCCCAGCAACGCATCGAGCGCCTGGCCTACACCGACAACCTGACCAATCTCGGCAATCGCCCGGCGTTCATCCGCAACCTCGACGAACGCTTCGCCCGGGACAGCGACGCACCGATCAGCCTGTTGCTGGTGGACATCGACAACTTCAAGCGGATCAACGACAGCCTCGGCCACCAGACCGGCGACAAACTGCTCATCAGCCTGGCCCGGCGCCTGCGCAACAGCTTGATCCCGAGCGGTAGCCTGGCACGCTTCGCCAGTAACGAATTCGCCGTGTTGCTGGACAACAGCGACCTCACGGAGGGTCAGCAAGTGGCCAACCAGTTGCTGGCGACCCTCGACAAACCGATGTTCGTCGACAACCAGTTGATCAGCGTCACCGGCTCCGTGGGCCTGGCCTGCGCGCCGCTGCATGGGCGCGACCCGCAAACCCTGATGCGCAACGCCGGGCTGGCCCTGCACAAGGCCAAGGCCAATGGCAAACACCAGGTGCAAGTGTTCACCGAAGCGCTGAACGCCGAGGCCAGCTACAAGCTGTTCGTCGAAAACAACCTGCGCCGCGCCCTGACCCAGAACGAACTCGATGTGTTCTACCAGCCCAAGCTGTGCCTGCGCAGCGGGCGCCTGCTGGGGATGGAAGCACTGCTGCGCTGGGATCATCCGGAAAAGGGCATGATCCGCCCGGATCAGTTCATCAGCGTCGCCGAAGAAACCGGGCTGATTATTCCGATCGGCAAATGGATCGCCCGCCAGGCCTGCCGCATGAGCAAGGCGCTGACCGCCGCCGGCCTGGGCAACCTTCAGGTGGCGATCAACCTGTCGCCCAAGCAGTTCTCGGACCCGGACCTGGTGGCCTCCATCGCCAGCATTCTCAAGGAAGAAGACCTGCCCGCTCATTTGCTGGAGCTGGAGCTGACCGAAGGCCTGCTGCTGGAAGCCACCGAAGACACCCACTTGCAGCTCGACCAGCTCAAGCGTCTGGGCATGACCTTGGCCATGGACGACTTCGGCACCGGCTACTCGTCGCTCAGTTACTTGAAAAAATTCCCCATCGACATCATTAAGATCGATCGAAGCTTCATCCACGAAATCCCGGACAACCAGGACGACATGGAAATCACCTCCGCAGTGATCGCCATGGCCCATAACCTGAAACTCAAGGTTGTGGCTGAGGGCATCGAAACTGCCGAGCAGTTGTCGTTCCTGCGCCGTCACCGCTGCGACGTCGGCCAGGGCTACCTGTTCGACCGTCCGATCCCGGGCAACGAGCTGATCGAAAAGCTCAAGCGCTACCCGCGTGGCCCAATCGCCTGACAGCGATCCAACTCTCGGGCAAACTGTTTGTCTGTCTAATTATCCTGACTGAGAGGACTGGTCATGGTTCTGCGCTCGGAAATTCTGGTGAACAAAAACGTGCTCCCTACTAAAGAACAAGCTCTGCCCGGCCGCGAAACCGCGATGACCCTGCCTGAAAAGCACTTTGTGTTTAAAGACACCCCCTTGCTCGGCCCGTTCTTCGAAGATGTCGACTTCGCGATCTTCGGCCTGGGCTGTTTCTGGGGGGCGGAACGCCGCTTCTGGCAGCGCGAAGGCGTGGTCAGCACGGTGGTGGGTTACGCCGGCGGCTTCACGCCGAACCCGACCTACGAAGAAGTCTGCTCCGGCCTGACCGGCCATGCCGAAGTGGTGCTGGTGGTGTACGACAAAGCGAAAGTCAGCTACCAGGAGCTGCTGGCGATGTTCTGGGAACTGCACAACCCGACTCAGGGCATGCGCCAGGGCAACGACATCGGCACCCAGTACCGTTCGGTGATCTACGCCACTTCGCCTGAACAACTGGAAGCCGCGCTCAAGAGCAAAGCAGCGTACCAGGCTGAACTGTCCAAGGCCGGCCTCGGTGAAATCAGCACCGAAATCGAACAGGCCCCGACCGTTTATTTTGCCGAGGCATATCACCAGCAGTATCTGGCCAAAAATCCGGAAGGGTATTGCGGGATCGGCGGCACAGGCGTGACCTGCCCGATCTGACAACTGACTGTAGGAGCGAGCTCGCTCGCGAAAAACCAAAGGACGCCGCTGGGCATCCGGCTTTACGCGTTAACGTTCACGACCTTCGCGAGCAAGCTCGCTCCTACACAGTGATGGCGTCCAATCGGACGCCATAGATGCACAAATCAACTCTCAGCAATCAACCAATCCATCCGCCACCCACCCTGGGTCTGCCCGAGCTTCTCGGACAACCACGGCAGCAGCTCACGCAACTCTTCCTCCAGCCCCCACGGCGGATTGGCAATCGCCAGGCCGGAACCGTTCAGGCTGTTCGGCGTATCCAACGGGTGCACCAACAACTCCACCCGCAACAACTTCGGCGCACCGGTGCCGGCCAGGTCCTGGTAGAAGCGACGCAGCGCGCGCTGATCCTTCACCGGGTACCAGATCGCCGCCACGGTCTGGCGCATCCGACCAATCGCTTCCTTCAACGACGCGGCACAACGCTGCATCTCATCGAGCTTCTCGAACGGCGGATCGATCAACATCACCGCACGCTTCTCCGGCACCGGCAGCAAGGCCCGCGACACATGCCAGCCCTCGCCCAAGTGAACCTTGACCCGACGATCACCGGCCATGTTGTCCTTGAGCAACACGCCGTCTTCCGGGTGCTTCTCGTTGAGCAACACACGGTCCTGAGGGCGGGTCAGGCGCCGCGCCAGTTCCGGCGACCCCGGGTAATAGCGCAACTGGCCATCCGGATTCATCTCGTGCAGTACCTGCATGTAATCGGCGGTCAGGAGCGGCAGATCCGGCTGATCCCACAAACGCGCAATGCCTTCCAGGTACTCGCCGGTGCGGCTCGCCTGATCGCCCTGCAGGTCATACAGACCAATTCCGGCGTGGGTGTCGAGATAGGCAAACGGCTGCTCCTTGCGCGACATCAGGGCGATGAGGCGGGTCAAGGTCAGGTGTTTGAACACATCGGCGTGATTGCCGGCGTGGAAGGCGTGACGATAATTCATGGCTGCTCCTGCGAAGGCCGGGAAGTTTACCTTTTACCGGCCGGCAAGTCAGGGGTTCGCAGCCGAGCGGATAACGCTACATCGTACCGTCCTGCCATCCCTGTCGAATTGAAATCACCTAACCAAGCGCCCTCGGTTCATTGACTACTGCTGGCATCACAACAGAACCCCACAGACCACCGGCAGCATTGCTCCCGCTAAAAATGAAGTGCGGCCCGCCGCCTAGCTGTAATGTTTGCGCCGCAGCGGCAATCGCCAGCCAAGGTGAGGCGCACCCTGGAAAACCCAGCGATGCATCGAGGTTGCACACTCCAAGTTCAGCACTCCCCATTGGAACTTCAGCCATTACGCTTGCAACATCGGCCTGCCGCTGGGACTCGACACCCACTCGCCAAACCTGCTCGATTGATTTCGCATCCACCGGAACCCAATCAAGGGCTTGCCGCGTGGCGTAGAGCAGATCATCGGTCGTGGGCTTGCGCTCTTGTTCCGGTCGGCGAAGGTAAGCGATCGGCAGTAAGGTGGTTTGCGTCAGTCGATTACCAAATAACAGTCCAACAGCAACTTCTGCCGTGCCCTCTGGTTGTTGCGGAACAAATTGCAGCGCGACCACCAACAACAACGACTGATCGCGAATGCGATGGTCGAGCCACTGATCCAGCGCAGCCAAACCACTGCCCTCGACGGAGGTTGAGGACTGACGAATACCAGATTCGCGCCAGGCTTTTCGCCACACCCGACGCCATTGCTCCTCCGGCAAACCGGTATCGACTTCCAGTAAAAGGGCCAGCGGCTGATCATCGGATAGATGAGCCAAAATCGGTGCCAAATCGGCGAGCACTGACTTCAATATCCGCAGCAGCGATCGCCTGGAATCTCCATCGGTATCGCTGGATAGGCGGCTGTGCCGCGATATCGATCCGCCCTGCCTCGATGGCTGCGCTTTCAAAGCCGTGACACCACTCAGCAGGCTATCAAGCTGCTGAGTCGGAGACTCCCCTGGAACTCGAAGTGCGGTATACAGGGTTGCAGCCAACACTTGCTGTGAGCGTCGACCCTGACGAATTTTACGGATCATGTCCTCTTCGCGAGCCTCATCCCAACCATCGGCAGCAGAATGTTCGCCGACGTGAAGCAGAAAGCGCCCGAAACCCAGCACGCACCAGCCCAAGAAGGGAATACCAATGGCCAAGCGCCAAAACTCCACAGGCCGTTGAAGAGGTTGTTCGTCGCTAAACAATACTGCCCCGCCAACACCCAGCAATAAGAACGATACCAATAGACCGAGCCATACCCAGGCACGTGGCCGTCGAGGGCGCAGCGCAGGTTTAGGGATTTTATCAAGTCTAACGGGCATGGCTAAGTTGTCCTTGCTTTAAAATTAATGCGATCAACCCCCAACCAATAACACTTCGGGGATTGACATATGCCACTGGGAAAACTGTATTCAAGCGTCGTGTCGGCTGATCATTCACGAAACGGTTTTAGCCAATGCAGAGGCTTTTATGGGGTGCTTTGGATCTGATTTTTAATGTTCACTTGGTGATCTACATTGCGAATCATTGCTTGACTTGTTCGCAATAGAAAATCGCAGCCCATCGATATCTGCGTGTGCTCCGTAAACTCCTAGACCCAGAGCCGTTGGATCTGTTCCTTTCGACGAGATTTCCAAAAAGCCCCCATTTCGCCTTACAAGCACGCGCCCAAATTGAGATTGATATATAAGCGCCGTATTAGTCGCCTCCATCTCCAATGAGAACGAGCAAACATGCTGATAAGCCTGTGTACTGTTGAGCTCCACTAGAAAGCCAAAAGCAATTGGTTTTATGTTAAGACAATCGTTGAGATCTTCGGCACAACTGGCACTGCCATCTAAGGATGTGCACAACTCACTTTTTTCTAGATAAAATCCAGTCCAATTAATTACAGATGCCGGCTTGCTTGCCTCCGCATTAACGTCTGACATTTCGTCGCCAAAAAAACTTTCCGCCTCAGCACAAGGAAGAAATAATGTTAGCAAAGTCGTTAGCAACCCCGCAGAAAACAATAGCTTCATTCTCTAGCCCTCAAATACCCAGCTCTATTTCAAGCTCATGGCTATCCGATATATTTGAACGCACCTGAAGTCTACTTCTAACCAATAACGCTGCTGCACTGCAGTGCGCTCAACCTCCAATTCAAAACTGGAATAAAGCATTTTCTTATTTCTTCCCCTGTTGGATCCAGTGAAGTTATAGCCAAATCCAAATGAACCCCATCTTTTGCAAAAAATATATTTTGAAAGCCTGCATGGGCGAAGCCGATTGAAAAAGGCTTACCTTCAAAACTGCACAGACTCATTCCTTGGAGCACCTGCGGATTTGGTTTAACACTAATTACTTCCACTTCAAGACACTCATTTTCAAATGTTTTTACATAGCGCGCTAGTACTCCTCCGGCTCTTCCAGAATTGACATCTGATGCGAATGAGTAATTTACCGTATAACTACTTGCAATACTGAATGGCGAAATCACCAAAAGGGCTATAATTCTGAAAACTTTCATTTTTAGTCCCTCATGAATTTTGCGTGCTCGTTAAACCCAGAAGCCGGAGCTACATTTAATGAATGACTGTCAATATTTAATATTATTTACCACATTTAAAATTTCAGCATAAGCAGAAGATCTATCACTCTCACGATACTGAACCACACTTGACTCGCCGCCAGCATCATAGCCTTTAAAATTCAGCCGATGATTCTCTTCTGTAATATATACCGGAGAAAAGCAGTATGGAGAGTTTTCATTGTTAGTAGGATGCTTAAGCAAACTGACGAAAACACTTGCTTTTAGAAGCTTCTTGTCAGGCTCACTGCATAAAGGGTGCGACTGGAATAGATCTGGAATATTAATCACCGTTCGGCTCAATTCTTCCACAGTGTATTTTTTACCTAGATCTAATTTCCAAACCTTGTACTCACCAATTGACATATCTCCATCTACAAGCCAGCCAATATTGTCATGCGAAGTGCATTCGCAATCACATGCTATGAGGAATACATTCTTTTTCGTACGGTTCCATGTCACCTCGACCTTTGGTGTCTCACACGCCAAAAGGATGTATTTTGCAGTATCACTAATATCTAGCGCACACTCTCCAGACGCATTGCATACTGCGCCATTTATTTCCTTGTGTAAGCTAAGTTTATTGCCCGCGTGCGCGAGTGAAAAACCGCAAAACAACATCAAGACAAAGGAAAGCGCAGTTCTGATTGAGTAATCATAAGTCGCAAACATGTTTTTCTTTAACCTCTCCAAGCAGATGAAAATTAATATTATTACGATTGGCCGTATTCCCTTGAAGATTTGCTGAATAAGGAGAGCCCTGGATGATCCCCATTCTCCTGCTCATGCAGTCAGCTGCCCATCGACTTGAGGCAGACTTAGCTCTTTCTTGCACGCATATTTTTAGTAAATTCTCCTGTGTTAACGGTGCTTCGCTGCCTACTCTGCTTCGAATCTCAAGTAAAGTTCTGCCCTTTTCCAGCCCACCTTGCTGAACACAAAGGTCATAGAGAGCTACGTAAGTCAAAACACCAACCTCGTTCATTATCGAGGGTGATATTGCTCTCATGTCTCTAATGCAGCGCTGTACATTTGAATGATATGAAGCCGCCTCCCGAAGTTGAATTTCTTGGAATTGTCGCTCACCTCCTAATGCATTGAAGGCTTGTTTCCATCCAGCTCTATTTGTACGAAGAATATCTCTCGCCCATGCTAGCTGAGCTGCTTTATCCGATTGAATCAGTGCATTCTTGAGGCTCTGATAATCTGTGGTAGCTGGAAAACATCTAGAAAAAGCAATACTGTCTTTCTGAAGCATCTTCAGTAGCACAGGCCCAAGAGTACCCTGACCAAAGTTCCACTGAATTAAACCAAATGACGTTCCCTGCTGATCGAAGTCATCTGCTAATGCATGGTAGTCAAGCATTTTATGCCCTTCATACCCTCCGCTTACTTTCAGCGCTAACTCTATACATTCACGAAGAGGTAAACATTCAGGTCCTTTACCGAAACTCAACAAACCCACCGGATGAAAGTGATACACCTCACCATGCCCCGGAAGTCCAACCCGCGTCGCCACCTCATTCCACCAACTCATTTGTTTGATTCGCCGTTTCTCCGCGAACCAATCCAAGTTTGGGGTTGAGCCGCTATGGCCGAGCAGTTCATCGAGCCGATCCCACTTGCCTTCCTTGTAGTACCACTCGCTGTCACAACAAACGATCAACTGCGAAATCGTTTGCGCGTGAGCCGGCAGACTGATTGCCGCTCGCAGTTCTTTAGCTGTCATCCGGCCATCGCGGTCGCGGTCGATAATGTCGTACAACCGCTGCTTCAATGGCCCCGTGTCACCCTCATCCGCCATTGGGCCAAAGCGTTCAAGCTGCGATTCGCTCAGCTTTTTCATGGTACGGAGGAAAGACGCCAGGAATTCCTGAGGAACGTCGTAATCGTAGATGAACTCGTAGCCCTCCCACGCCCACGGACTGACCCACGGCGTTACTCCGATTTCTTCGCGCACCCAGCCCTTCAGCGGCGTGTTACTAGCGTCATGCAACAGTTCTTCCAGGTAATACCAGTTGCATACCTTGCGCGTCGGGGTCGCGGGCATTTGCCGTTTGTGATTGGCCGGTAATTTGTCGAGCAGCGTTTTGGGGACGAGCAAATCAGCGGCACTGAGCGGGCTGGAGGCCCTTGCTGCTTCCAGTTGGCCGGCGGTGAGATTGCCCTCCGACGAAACAACGGGCGTCCCCACCGCGAGCTTGAGCCAGGTTTTGTCTTTGTCCGGCAGGCGCTTGGCCCAGGCCCGACTGGCTTCAATAAACAATTCAACGTCATCGCCGCTGAAGGTTTCCAGGTGCAGCTTTTCTTCCGGCTGGTCTGCGTCGTTATCGCGATACTGGCCAAGATGACCGATCAGATCGCCTGCCTTGATCGGGACGGGGGTATCGAGTACGACTACTTGATCGAATGCCACTGGCTCAATGGCGTTTTCCAGCGAGTCGAAATGCACATACTGATTGATGCATTCGAGCTTGCGAAATTCGCCGTTGCCACTGACCGTTACTTCCGATTCAACCGGCAACTTGAAGAATACATTGTCAGAAACAATAACCGGTTCGGTGCGGACGTTGACCCGTGGCTGCGACGACTGGATGCGAGTCTCTTTGCGGCCTTGGTCTCTGAGTACTCTGGCAGCGATATAACCCTTGACCGAGCCATCGGGGTTGAGCAACTCGGCCGGTCCCAAGGTGTTTTCCAGCTTGCGGAATTTTCCAGTACCACTAATGGTCACCTCGGCGCCTCTCGGCAGAAGGTCGATCACTTGTCCATGCCACCTGTGAAGCACGCTCAGGCCTCGTTGCTCAGGTTTGTCAGGGTGGAAGTCGTTCGCGGTCTGCTTGACGCGGTGGGTTGGGCGTTCGGGCCAGAACGCTGGGCGAGTGAGGGTGGACTCCTGGTACACCGCCCAGTCCTGCAGGTGCATGTACAGGCTGTAGAAGGTCAGGCTCGGCGGTGTGTCCTGGCTGCCCTCGATCTTCGGCGGTTGCAGGCGATGGCGCACCAGCACGAAATTTCGCGAGAACGGTTTTTCTATGGACCGTTTGTTGACGATGCAAGGCGTGGTCGGTGATTGAATGTCAATGCGGTAGGCCACCACTTCGCCATCAGCCAGGCAATGCACGCTGGATTGCTTCAGGGTGCCGGCAGTGCCGCTGTCGAAGTGCACGCCGCCGTGCCACAGGCCGTTACGGCCGAGGGGGTAGTAACCGGCATTGGCATTGGCCAAGTGGGTCAGTTGCTCAAGTGGGTTACGGCTGTCCTTGAACGGATGGCACCAGTTCTTCAGCGGTTGCAATGACTCTTGGGGCAGAGGGTCCTCCGGTAAAGGTTGCGCAGCGGTCAGGGCCGGAGAACTCTGCATGGCAGATCTATTTAAACCTGCCTTGCGACCGAATGAAGACTCGGTGCCAAAAAACCAGATGAGCAAGTCGCGCATGCTGTGTTCACTCCTTGTACGGCAGCTCTAGCGGGGTTGTCGGTGCGCATGACCGCGCCTTCCTGGACTGTACGGGGACGGTCAGGTAGGGCCGTATTTGCATGCTGGTGCCAGAGGAAAGGAGCTTTGGCTAAGCGAACTTGGTTTTAAATAGGACGTTTTCGCGGAGCTCGTAGGAGGATTCCGGATCTGGGGTGTGCTTGATCTGTAAGGGAATTCTCTTGCCGAGAGGATGCAGAGCAGAGCCAGCTTTATTTGGTCGTGCCGGCCGTTCGAAGTGGGTTTCCCTCGGACCGCTGTAACTCTGGCAGGGCCCTTCGCGAGCAGGCTCGCTCCTACATTGGACATCGGTTTTGCAGGAAGGATTTGGTGCTTGAATTGTGCTTGTTTAAGAGCTCTCTCGATTACGCCTTGAAAGCTACAAAATCTTGCGTCGCTGCCTACAGCTACGCCAGAATCCGCCTGCTTGTGCGCTTTGGGGCTGCTCGGTAACTTGGCTCCCGTCACTGCCCATCAGTGATCGGGTTTAGTCGCCTGTCGTTGCTAAGTCGCATGTGCACCATTCATTCAGGTATCCCTTTCCTGTTCTTATGGTGGCTGTGCGCAGGGCACTCTCGGGTGCGCCGATTTCTTAGCTCGTCGGTCGACTAACCTGTGCACAGCTGCCTCCCTTTCGCTTAGTCGCGGACCGGTCGCAGCCTCACTCATAGAGAGCTAAGTCATGGTCAAGGTAACTCCCGATCCACCGACAATCGATCCGCCATCACCGTACGAAACTTCCGCCTCAGAAACACTGCAAGAGGCTGCCTGCATAATGGCCTCACCGCACTCCCCCAGTACTTTCTTCAACGTCAATCCGGAACTCGATACCGCAACATTGCTGGTTTACGCATGCGAATCGCTGGCATCGGCCAATGTCATGGCCACAGACCTGGTGGACCATCTACAAGGGACTTCGCGCAATGCGCTGCTGGGGATCGCGCAAGTGATCATGCTGGGTGAGCTGGCAGTAAACCGAGCACTGGATAAACTTGATCCGCCTTGATTGCCATTGGTGGTGCGGCTAACACCATCACGAACAAGTACCTAAAAAATGATTGTCGATCACCCCATGGACATCTGAAAAAAAACGGCCCGCTTCCAAAGGAAACGGGCCGCTTCGTGCTAGGTGAAAGCTCAGAGCCTCAGCTCATCCCCATCACTTGTTCAAACGATAGTCCGCCTCAGCCGCAGCAAAACGCTGGAACATACCGACAGTCGGCGTGCCCATTTTGCTGACGAGGTAGATCGCCAGGCTGGCGAAGATGAAACCAGGGATGATTTCGTACAGGCCCAGCAGTTCGAAGTGTTTCCACACGATCACGGTGATCGCGCCGACCAGGATGCCGGCCAGTGCGCCGTTGCGGGTCATGTCTTTCCAGATCACGGAGATCAGTACCACCGGACCGAATGCAGCACCGAAACCGGCCCAGGCGTAGCTGACCAGACCCAGTACGCGGTTTTCCGGGTTGGCGGCCAGCGCGATGGCGATCAGGGCAACCAGCAGCACCATGGCGCGACCGACCCAGACCAGTTCCAGTTGGGAAGCCGATTTACGCAGGAAGGTTTTGTAGAAGTCTTCGGTCAGTGCGCTCGAGCACACCAGCAGTTGGCAGCTCAGGGTGCTCATGACGGCAGCCAGGATGGCCGACAGCAGGACACCGGCAATCCATGGGTTGAACAGGATCTTCGCCAGTTCGATGAACACGCGTTCGTGGTTCTCGCTCACTGGCATGGCCACGGCCGGGTTGGCCGAGAAGTAGGCGATACCGAAGAAACCTACAGCGACGGTGCCGCCCAGGCACAGGATCATCCAGGTCATGGAGATGCGACGGGCCTTGGCAATCGATTTGACCGAATCCGCCGCCATGAAACGCGCCAGGATGTGCGGTTGGCCGAAGTAGCCCAGACCCCAGCCCATCAGCGAGATGATGCCGATGAAGGTGGTGCCTTTGAGCATGTCGAAGTTGGCCGGATCTTGCGCTTCGATCGCCAGGAACGTGGTATCGACACCGCCGGTGGCCAGCAGCACGATGATTGGCGTCAGGATCAGGGCGAAAATCATCAGGGTGGCTTGTACGGTGTCAGTCCAGCTCACGGCCAGGAAACCGCCGACGAAGGTGTAGGCAATCGTCGCCGCAGCACCGGCCCACAGTGCTGTCTCGTAGGACATGCCGAAGGTGCTTTCGAACAGACGGGCACCGGCCACGATGCCGGAGGCGCAGTAGATGGTGAAGAACACCAGGATCACGACGGCGGAGATGATCCGCAGCAGGCCGCTTTTGTCTTCGAAACGGCTGGCGAAGTAATCCGGCAGCGTCAGGGCGTCACCGTTGTGCTCGGTCTGCACGCGCAGACGGCCGGCGACGAACAGCCAGTTCAGGTAGGCGCCGACGATCAGGCCGATAGCGATCCAGCTTTCGGAAAGACCGGACATGTAGATAGCGCCCGGCAGGCCCATCAACAACCAGCCGCTCATGTCGGACGCACCGGCAGACAGCGCGGTAACGACGCTGCCCAGGCTACGACCGCCAAGAATGTAGTCGGAAAGGTTATTGGTGGAGCGATAGGCCATGAAACCGATCAGCACCATTGCCGCGATGTAGATCACGAATGTGATCAGGGTTGGATTCGTTACGCTCATTAAGTGACGCCCTGGCTTTGTTTTTATGTAGCAGCAGCTGTTGAACCGCCCGCAAACGCTGACGTTTGACAGACGATTCGGGACGCCGCGCATTTATGACTGATGTTTCCCCAGGAAAGCCATCAGCCGGCACACCTGCCTTTTCGACGGGTTGCACCTTGGGGCGCGAATGCTATGCAACAAAGCAAATAAGGTGCAACCCATTTCTTGAGAATAAGTTGCACCTACGTGACTAACCAGTATCCAAATGTTTTTTTGCTCCCTTTTAGCGCAGTCCAGACGCTTTGCTAGAAGTAAAAGAACCAAGCAGGAGCAGCACACTCGTACCAGAAATTAATTCCCGACGAGGCGCCGATTTTTCCTGCAAAAAAAGGGTTGCACCCGGTTGCACCTCTGCAGTTGCACGGCTAATCTTGCCGCCAGCTGATGCCACGCAGTCGTGGCAAACATGAGGATAAAAACATGGCTACCACCACCCTTGGGGTCAAACTTGACGACCCGACCCGCGAACGCCTCAAGGCTGCCGCGACTTCGATTGATCGCACGCCGCACTGGCTGATCAAGCAGGCAATCTTCAATTACCTGGAAAAACTCGAGGGTGGTGCAACCCTGACCGAGCTGAGCGGTTTGACCAAGGATTCCGACGACACCGTCGACGCGCCCCTGGATCACGCCCACCAGTGTTTCCTCGAATTCGCCGAAAGCATCCTGCCGCAATCGGTGCTGCGCGCCTCGATCACCGCCGCCTACCGTCGCCCGGAACCAGAAGTGGTGCCGATGCTGATCGAGCAGGCGCGCCTGCCGGCACCGATGGCTGAAGCCACCAACAAGCTCGCCGCTTCGATTGCCGAAAAACTGCGCAACCAGAAGAGTGCTGGCGGTCGTGCCGGCATCGTTCAGGGCCTGTTGCAGGAGTTCTCCCTGTCATCCCAGGAAGGCGTGGCACTGATGTGCCTGGCCGAAGCACTGCTGCGCATCCCTGACAAAGGCACCCGCGACGCGCTGATCCGCGACAAGATCAGTACCGGCAACTGGCAGCCGCACCTGGGCAACAGCCCGTCGCTGTTCGTCAACGCGGCCACGTGGGGCCTGCTGCTTACCGGCAAGCTTGTGTCTACGCATAATGAGGCTGGCCTGACCTCGTCCCTGAGCCGCATCATCGGCAAGAGCGGCGAACCGATGATCCGCAAGGGCGTCGACATGGCCATGCGCCTGATGGGCGAGCAGTTCGTCACCGGCGAAACCATCGCCGAAGCCCTGGCCAACGCCAGCAAATTCGAAACCAAGGGCTTCCGCTATTCCTACGACATGCTGGGTGAAGCTGCACTCACCGAGCACGACGCGCAGAAGTACCTGGCCTCGTACGAACAAGCCATCCACTCGATTGGCAAAGCTTCCCACGGTCGCGGGATTTATGAAGGCCCGGGCATTTCGATCAAGCTGTCCGCCCTGCACCCACGCTATAGCCGTGCCCAGTACGAGCGCGTGATGGATGAGCTGTACCCGCGCCTGCTGTCGCTGACCCTGCTGGCCAAGCAATACGACATCGGCCTGAACATCGACGCCGAAGAAGCCGACCGCCTGGAGCTGTCGCTGGATCTGCTGGAGCGCCTGTGCTTCGAGCCGCAACTGACCGGCTGGAACGGCATCGGTTTCGTGATCCAGGCTTACCAGAAACGTTGCCCATACGTGATCGACTACGTGATCGACCTGGCTCGCCGCAGCCGTCATCGCCTGATGATCCGCCTGGTGAAAGGCGCGTACTGGGACAGCGAAATCAAGCGCGCCCAGGTCGAAGGCCTGGAAGGCTATCCGGTCTACACCCGCAAGGTGTACACCGACGTGTCCTACATCGCTTGCGCCCGCAAGCTGCTGTCGGTGCCGGAAGTCATCTACCCGCAGTTCGCCACGCACAACGCCCACACCCTGTCGGCCATTTATCACATCGCCGGTCAGAACTATTACCCGGGCCAGTACGAGTTCCAGTGCCTGCACGGCATGGGTGAACCACTGTACGAACAAGTTGTAGGCAAGGTTTCCGAAGGCAAGCTGAACCGTCCGTGCCGCGTGTACGCTCCAGTCGGCACCCACGAAACCCTGCTGGCCTACCTGGTACGTCGCCTGCTGGAAAACGGCGCGAACACCTCGTTCGTCAACCGCATCGCCGACCAGTCGATTTCCATTCAGGAACTGGTGGCCGACCCGGTGGCGAGCATCGAACAGATGGCGACCGTGGAAGGTGGTTTCGGCCTGCCACACCCGCGCATCCCGCTGCCGCGTGACCTGTATGGCGCCGAGCGCGCCAACTCCAGCGGCATCGACATGGCCAACGAACATCGTCTGGCGTCCCTGTCCTGCGCACTTCTCGCTACCGCACACAACCACTGGAAAGCCGCGCCGATTCTTGGCTGCGTGTCCAGCAACGAAGCCCCGGCCCCAGTGCTGAACCCGTCCGACCTGCGTGACGTGGTTGGCCATGTACAGGAAGCGACCGTCGAAGACGTCGACAACGCAATCCAGTGCGCCCTGAACGCTGCCCCGATCTGGCAGGCCACGCCGCCGGCCGAACGCGCCGCGATCCTGGAGCGTGCCGCCGACCTGATGGAAGCCGAGATCCAGCCGCTGATGGGCCTGCTGGCTCGCGAAGCCGGCAAGACCTTCGCCAATGCCATCGCCGAAGTGCGCGAGGCCGTGGACTTCCTGCGTTACTACGCGGTGCAGGCACGCAACGATTTCACCAATGACGCCCACCGTCCGCTGGGCCCGGTGGTGTGCATCAGCCCATGGAACTTCCCGCTGGCGATCTTCAGTGGCCAGGTGGCTGCCGCACTGGCTGCCGGTAACCCGGTATTGGCCAAGCCTGCGGAACAAACGCCGCTGGTGGCCGCTCAAGCCGTGCGCCTGCTGCTCGAAGCCGGGATTCCGCAAGGCGTGCTGCAACTGCTGCCGGGCCGTGGCGAAACCGTCGGTGCCGGCCTGGTCGGCGACGAACGTGTCAAAGGCGTGATGTTCACCGGTTCCACCGAAGTCGCGCGCTTGCTGCAACGCAACATCGCCGGCCGCCTCGACAGCCAGGGGCGTCCAATCCCGCTGATCGCCGAAACCGGCGGCCAGAACGCGATGATCGTCGACTCTTCGGCACTGACCGAACAGGTGGTGATCGACGTGGTGTCCTCGGCGTTCGACAGCGCCGGCCAACGTTGCTCGGCCCTACGCGTCTTGTGCCTGCAGGAAGATTCCGCCGACCGCGTCATCGAAATGCTCAAGGGCGCCATGGCCGAAAGCCGCCTCGGCAACCCGGAGCGCCTGTCCGTGGACATCGGTCCGGTGATCGACGCTGAAGCGAAAGCCGGCATCGAGAAACACATCCAGGCCATGCGTGACAAAGGTCGCAGCGTATACCAGGTGGCCATCGCCGATGCCGAAGAAGTCAAACGCGGCACCTTCGTGATGCCGACGCTGATCGAACTGGAAAGCTTCGACGAGTTGCAGCGGGAGATCTTCGGCCCGGTGCTGCACGTGGTTCGTTACAAGCGCAAAGACATCGATCAACTGATCGGCCAGATCAACGCTTCCGGCTACGGCCTGACCCTGGGCGTGCACACCCGCATCGACGAAACCATCGCCAAGGTGATCGACACCGTCAACGCCGGTAACGTCTACGTCAACCGCAACATCGTCGGTGCCGTGGTCGGCGTGCAGCCATTTGGCGGCGAAGGCCTGTCGGGGACCGGCCCGAAAGCCGGTGGCCCGCTGTACCTGTACCGCCTGCTGTCGACGCGCCCTGCGGATGCAATCGAGCAATCCTTCGCTCGCGGCGATGCTGCCGCAGCACCGGACGTTCGTCTGCGCGACGCCATGAGCAAGCCGTTGACTGCCCTGAAAGCCTGGGCCGACAGCAACAAGTTCGCCGACCTGAGCACCCTGTGCGTGCAGTTCGCCGCACAATCGCAAAGCGGCATCACCCGCGTTCTGGCTGGCCCGACCGGCGAACGCAACAGCTACGCGATCCTGCCACGGGAACACGTGCTGTGCCTGACGGAAGTCGAAGGCGATCTGCTGACGCAACTGGCGGCAGTACTGGCGGTTGGCGGCTCGGCGGTATGGCCGGAAACTGACCTGAGCAAGGCGCTGTTCGCACGCCTGCCGAAGGACATTCAGGCGCGCATCAAGCTGGTTTCCGACTGGAACAAGGACGAAGTGGTTTTTGATGCGGTTGTGCATCACGGCCATTCCGACCAGTTGCGTGCGGTGTGCCAGCAGGTTGCCAAGCGTGCCGGTGCGATCGTTGGCGTGCAGGGCCTGTCGCAAGGCGAAACCAACATTGCGCTGGAACGCCTGGTGATCGAGCGTGCGCTGAGCGTCAACACCGCTGCGGCGGGTGGTAATGCCAGCTTGATGACGATCGGCTAAAACCGATAAACCAGGCAGCCGCGATAGCTGCCTGGCAATCAAATCCCTGTGGGAGCGGGCTTGCTCGCGAAGAGGCCGTCACATTCAGCATTTATGTTGACTGACATACCGCCTTCGCGAGCAAGTCGGATTGCCGCACCACCGCTCCCACATTTGTTTTGTGGTGCCTGCCAAGTCGTCGCTCTGGTCCACTATCACGATCATCAATCATCCTGTTCAGCCTTTATTCCCCCGCCTAGACTCGGCCCATTCCGATAAAAGGTAGGCCGCCATGTCCGAGACGTTGCTCAGTTCCCGTAATCTGGCTTTCGAGCTGTATGAAGTCCTTGATGCCGAGGGCCTGACCCAGCGTGAGCGTTTCGCCGAACACAACCGCGAAACCTTCGATGCGGCCATCAGTACCGCCCGCAGCATCGCCGAGAAGTTCTTCGCCCCGCACAACCGCAAGGGCGACGAGAACGAACCGCGCTATGAAAACGGTCAGGCGATTCTGATTCCGGAAGTGAAACCGGCGGTGGATGCCTTCCTCGAAGCCGGCTTCCTCAATGCCGCGCGCAGTTTCGACGCCGGCGGCATGCAGCTTCCTACACTGCTGTCCCAGGCCTGCTTTGCCCACTTTCAATCGGCCAACGCCGCATCGACGTCCTATCCGTTCCTGACCATGGGCGCGGCGAACCTGATCGAAAGCTTCGGCACCGATGAACAGAAACGCCGCTTCCTGCAACCGATGATCGATGGCCGTTTCTTCGGCACCATGGCCCTGACCGAACCGCACGCGGGCTCGTCGCTGTCGGATATTCGTACCCGCGCAGAGCCGGCGTCTGACGGCACTTATCGCCTCAAGGGCAACAAGATCTTCATCTCCGGCGGCGATCATCCGCTGTCGGAAAACATCGTGCACATGGTCCTGGCCAAGCTGCCGGACGCACCGGCCGGGGTGAAGGGCATTTCACTGTTCATCGTGCCCAAGTTCCTGGTCAACGACGACGGCAGCCTGGGCAAGCGCAATGACGTGCTGCTGGCCGGCCTGTTCCACAAGATGGGCTGGCGTGGCACCACGTCCACCGCGCTGAATTTCGGCGATAACGGCGAGTGCGTCGGCTATCTGGTGGGCAAGCCACACCACGGCTTGAGCTACATGTTCCAGATGATGAACGAGGCGCGCATCGGCGTCGGCATGGGCGCGGTGATGCTTGGTTACGCCGGCTATCTGTACTCGCTGGAATATGCCCGCGAGCGTCCGCAGGGGCGCGTGCCCGACAGCAAGGACCCGAACACTGCGCCGGTGGCGATCATTCAGCACGCCGACGTCAAACGCATGCTGCTGACGCAAAAAGCCTATGTCGAAGGCTCATTCGACCTCGGTCTTTACGCTGCGCGGCTGTTCGATGACACCACGACGCTTGCGACCGAAGCCGAACGCAAACAGGCCCATGAACTGCTGGATTTGCTGACGCCGATCGTCAAATCCTGGCCGTCGGAGTTCTGCCTGAAAGCCAACGAACTGGCGATCCAGATCCTCGGCGGCCACGGCTACACCCGCGAATACCCGGTGGAGCAGTACTACCGCGACAACCGCCTGAACCCTATCCACGAAGGCACCCACGGCATTCAGTCGCTGGACCTGCTGGGGCGCAAACTGGCGCAGAACGGTGGCGCGGGGCTCAAGCAACTGATCCGCCTGATCGCCGCCACCGCCGAACGCGCCCAGGCATTCGAGTCGCTGACGCCACTGCGCGAACCGCTGGAGAAACTGGTGGCGCGCCTGCAAACCGTAACCATCGGCCTGCTGACCGACCTGGCCCAGGGCAAGGTCAACAGCAGCCTGGCGAACTCGGCGCTGTACCTGAAGGTGTTCGGGCACACCGTCATTGGCTGGCGTTGGCTGGAACAGGCGATTCGGGCCGAGGAAGGCCTGGCCAAGGGCAATGGGGCGGATGTGGCTTTTTATAAGGGCAAGTTGCAGGCGGCGCGCTACTTCCTGACGTGGGAAGTGCCGGGTTGCCACCACGAGCTGGCGATTCTTGAAGCTCGGGATGATGTGTGTCTGGGCATGCAGGATGAGTGGTTCTGATCCCGAATCTGTGGCGTAGCTGAAATTCGCGAGCAAGCCCGCCCCCACATTTGATCGCTGGAGTTCACAAATTATGTGTTCGCAGCAGGTCGAGTGTGGGAGCGGGCTCGCTCGCGAAGAGGCCCGCACAGATGAAACATCAGCTCAGCTTGAACCCACCCATCTGCCGCGCCAAATCATCCGCCAACCGCTGCAACGTCTGGCAATCATCCCGACAGGCCCTGACCTCCCCCGCAGTCGCCCGTGCCAGGTCGGAGATGCCCTGCACGTTGCGGTTGATCTCCTCGGTCACCGCCGACTGCTCTTCGGTCGCCGTCGCCACTTGATGGTTCATGTCGCTGATGCGTTCCACCTGACCGGTAATCGCCGTCAACGACGCGCCAGTCCTCTGGCTCGACTCCACGCCGGTACCCGTGGCCGCTTGCCCGGTATGCATCGACGACACGGCGTTCTCGGCACCTTGCTTGAGGCTGCCGATCATCTGCTGGATCTCGTCGGTGGACGATTGCGTACGCCGCGCCAGCGTGCGCACTTCATCGGCCACCACGGCAAACCCGCGCCCCATGTCCCCCGCCCGCGCCGCTTCGATGGCGGCATTGAGCGCCAGCAGGTTGGTCTGTTCGGAAATCCCGCGAATCACCGCCAGCACCTGATCGATGGACGCCACCTGATGGGCCAGCTCACCCACCGCCGTGGCCGCCACGCCGATCTCCCGGGACATGCTTTCAATGTGGCGAATCGAACCGCCCACCACCTCCCGCGCCTGCAGCGCTTCGTCACGGGCGGTTTGTGAAGCGAATGCCGCGTTGCCGGCGTTCTGCGCGATGTCCTGCACGGTCAGGCCCATTTCATGCACCGCGGTGGCGACCATGTCGGTCATTTCCTGTTGCCGTCCGGAACGTTCGGCGGTGTTGTCCACCACGCGCGCCACTTGCCCGACAGCAGTGCGCAGGTGCTCGCTGGTGGTCAGCACTTCACCGATCATGTCGCGCTGGCTGTCGAGAAACCGATTGAAGCCACGCGCCAGATCGCCCAGCTCATCGGCGCGACTGGAATCTAACCGGTGGGTCAAATCTCCACCACCGCTACCGATGGCAACCAGTGCCGCTGTTACCTGACGAATCGGCCGTACCAACCCACGGGCCAGCAGCACCACCAGCAACAGGCACACAATCGCCACCGCCAGGCCGATGCCGC
Organism: Pseudomonas sp. Pseusp16; assembly: GCF_047324915.1. Classification (NCBI taxonomy): domain Bacteria; kingdom Pseudomonadati; phylum Pseudomonadota; class Gammaproteobacteria; order Pseudomonadales; family Pseudomonadaceae; genus Pseudomonas; species Pseudomonas sp. Pseusp16. The sequence continues at coordinate 4,664,919 of NZ_CP168522.1, forward strand.
TGCTCATCCACATGGCGCGGCGGGCTTCGGCGTAGATCTGCGATTGCGGCACTTCGGCCACCAGGGTCCAACCGAGATCACGCAATGGCAGGCTCAACGCGAGGAAGTCTTCGCCATCACGCTGGAAGCTGCTGCTGGTGGCAGTTTTTTGACCCATGACCGCTTGCGCGGCTGACTCGCCAATCTGCTCGGCCAAGGTGCGCTTGCCACTGAATTGCGCCTCGGGATGGACCTGGATCAAACCGTCGGAACGCACGAGATAGACCTTGCCGCGCTCACCGAAGCTGAAGTTGTGGATCAGCTCCGACAGCTCTTTCATGCTCAGGCCCAGCCCGGCAACGCCCACGACTTTACCGGCCTGCTCGACTTTCAGGTCGATGAACAGCGCCAATTCTCCGGTGGCCGTGTCGTTGTCGATATTGAGGGTGCGCGGCTTTTTGCTGTCGAGGAACGCATAGAACCAGGCATCCTTCGGGTTGGAACGACTGAGGGTCCGGTCCAGGCCTTTTTCGGTGAAGTAATGGTTGGACGCGGTGCCGACAATCAGCGCGGTAAAAGCCTTGTGCTCGGCGCGGATGCCTTCGAGATAGGTGGTGAAAGTGCCGGTCTGGGCACTGCCTTCACCCCCGGCCAGCCAGTCGCGCACCATGCTATTGCTGGCGATGTCCTTGGCGGCCGTGAGCGGCTGAACAAGGATGCGCTCGATGTCGTTGCGCATCGCTTCGATGCTCGACGGCAAGGCTTGCTCGACCAGATAGTTCTGCGCCAGCCGATTGACCACCAGGGTATAGATGCCAACGACGATCAGAATACTGACCAGCAAGGCGCTGCCCATACTCAGGATCAATTGCCATTGAATACTGCGTCGCCAGAACTGCATGGAGCACCCCCAAAGAATAAGAGGCTGAAACACTGCAACAGCCGTGCCGATTGTATACAAACCAACCGACAATCTATTCTTTGGTTGTGCGCAAAGCCGATCAGGCCTGATTGATCGTCTTGGAAATCACTTCAACCGTGGCGCTGACTTGCTCTTGGTAACGGTCGAGTTCGAGCTTGTGCTGCTTCTGCATTTCGATCTGCTGGGAGCACAGGTTCATCGCGGCCAGCACCAACAGTCGGTCACCGATCAGCGTCGGGTACTTCCTCTTGGTTTCGGCCAGGGCTGCCTTCAACATCATCGCGGCGTCCAGCAGGGTCTGTTCTTCCCCGGCCGGTGCCTTGATCGAATAGTCCTCTCCCAGGATCGAGACGACTTTTACCCCTGCGGCGTTGTAACTCATGCGCTGACAGGACCTGCGCTGACACGCTCAACCAGGGCCTGGATGCGAGCCGCCGTGGCGCCTTGCTTCTCTTCCTGCTCCATCAGGCTCAGTTGCAGGCTTTCGTTTTCATCCTTGGCCTGGGCCAGTTCTGCAGTCAGGGTCTGGTTGGTGCCGAGCAACGTCTGGTTCTGCTGCACCAGGTCACTGACCAGTTGTTCCAATTGGCTTAGGGATGCTTCCAACATTTTGATTTTCCGGGCTTTTTCAAAGGGCGCGTACGATAAAGAAAAGTCACCGTGGATGCCAGGGTTATACAGGCGCAAAGCCTTGATTCTGCTGACGGGCGACCTTCCTCGCGAGTTTTAAAGACTGCGGTTGGTCAATCTGGTTCCCGCATTTCGTCGCCAGCCTATGTGGGAGCGAGCTTGCTCGCGATGGACGTGAACGATATCGCGCCCTGTCTGAATGATTGCGTTGTCCATGCGTTTTTCGCGAGCGGGCTCGCTCCTACAAGGTACCCACCCGGTCGCAGTAAAAACGCGCAAGGACTCAAGACTCCAGTCGTACGACCGATAAGTCATTCATACGTCAGCCTCGGCACCGCTCAGGTGCGCTCTTTTCGGTAAATCCCATGTCCCTTCGTAATATGAATATCGCCCCTCGGGCGTTCCTCAGCTTTGCCCTGATCGGTGGCTTGATGATGATTCTGGGAGTGTTTGCCTTGAATCAGATGAGCAAGATCCGCGGCGCGGCCGAGAACATCACCAACAACAGTGTGCCGAGCATCAAGAGCCTGGACGACTTCACCCAGCTCACCTTGCGCCTGCGCGTGTTGTCCTACCGCTTGCTGGTGAACCGCGAGCCTGACGTGCAGCAAAAAACCATGGAACTGCTGGAGATGCGCAACCAGCAGATTCGCACCGCCCAGGCGACCTACGAAAAGCTGATCGCCAGCCCGCAGGAACGTGCGGCCTACGATCAATACGTGCAGTTGCTGGGTCAGTACCGCCAGATCGAAGACCGGATGAAAACCTTGTCGCGCAACAATCAGATCGATGAACTGCGCACTTTGCTCAACACCGATTTGCTCAACAACTCCGAAGCGGTCAACGCGGTGTTGAACAAACTGCTGGAGATCAACACCCAGCAGAGCCACGACACCAACCAGCAGGCGGCGGATCAATACGATTCGGCGTTCAACCTGGTGATCACCCTGTTGGTGATCGCCACCGCCCTGACGCTGCTGTTCGCCTGGTTGCTGACCAACAGCATCACCCAACCGATCGCCAATGCCCTGAGCGCCGCCGAACAAATCGCCGAAGGCAACCTGACGCGCCCGATCACGGTCGACGGCCAGGACGAGGCCGGCCGCTTGCTGCTGGCGATGTCGAAGATGCAGGACAAACTGCGCGACACCCTGCAACGGATTTCCGGCTCGGCCACTCAGCTGGCTTCTGCCGCCGAAGAACTCAACAGCGTCACCGACGAAAGCGCCCGTGGCCTGACCCGGCAGAACAACGAAATCGAACAGGCTGCCACCGCAGTCAACGAAATGACCAGCGCCGTGGAAGAAGTCGCACGCAACGCGGTCAGCACGTCCGAGGCGTCGAAGAACGCCACCAGTTCTGCCGGCGACGGCCGTGATCTGGTGCAGGAAACCGTGAGCGCCATCGAACGCATGAGCGCCGACGTGCAGAGCACCGCGACCCTGATCGGCGACCTGGCCAACGAGTCCCGCGACATCGGCAAGGTGCTGGATGTGATCCGTGGCCTGGCCGACCAGACCAACCTGCTGGCCTTGAACGCAGCCATTGAGGCCGCTCGCGCCGGTGAGGCCGGCCGTGGTTTCGCGGTAGTGGCCGACGAAGTGCGCGCCCTGGCCCATCGCACCCAGCAGTCGACCAGCGAAATCGAGCGCATGATCGGCAGTATCCAGAGCGGTACCGAGCACGCAGTGGATTCGATGCGCAACAGCACCGAACGCGCCGAATCGACTTTGAACATCGCACGCGGTGCCGGGATTTCGCTGGACACCATCAACAGCGCCATCGTCGAAATCAACGAACGCAACCTGGTGATCGCCAGCGCTGCCGAAGAACAGGCGCAGGTGGCCCGTGAAGTGGATCGCAACCTGGTGAACATTCGCGACCTGTCGGTGCAGTCGGCCACCGGGGCGAATCAGACGAGTGCGGCGAGCAGCGAGCTGTCGCGCCTGGCGGTGGACCTGAACACCCTGGTTGGGCGGTTCAGCCTGTAATCCACCAACACCGCCCCCTGTAGGAGCGAGCTTGCTCGCGATGAATTCAATGACGACGCGCTGAATCAGACAGCACGCGTTATCGTTGACGTCCATCGCGAGCGAGCTCGCTCCTGCAAAGCTTTTTGACAGCATCACATTTCAACAGGTTAGAATCGCTGGCACGCGGACTGCATGGTCAGTTTGTGCCCGCCTTTCAGTTTTCTGGAGTACTGCCTTTGAATGCGACGACCATCAACAGCCTGTTCTTGATCGGCGCGTTGCTGGTAGGTGCGAGCATTCTGGTGAGCTCACTGTCATCGCGCCTTGGTATCCCGATTCTGGTGATTATCCTGGCCGTCGGCATGGCGGCCGGCGTCGATGGCGGCGGCATTATTTTCGACAACTACCCCACGGCTTATCTGGTCGGCAACCTCGCACTGGCAGTCATCCTGCTCGACGGTGGCTTGCGCACCCGGGTGTCGAGTTTCCGTGTGGCGTTATGGCCGGCATTGTCTCTCGCCACCGTCGGGGTACTGATTACCACCGGGCTGACCGGCATGGCGGCCGCATGGCTGTTCAACCTGAACCTGATCCAGGGCCTGCTGATCGGCGCCATTGTCGGCTCCACCGACGCCGCGGCGGTGTTCTCGCTGTTGGGCGGCAAAGGCCTGAACGAACGGGTGACCGCCAGCCTTGAAATCGAATCCGGCAGCAACGACCCGATGGCGGTGTTCCTGACCGTCACCCTGATCGACATGCTCGCCAGCGGCCAGACCGGCCTGCACTGGAGCCTGCTGACCCACCTGATCCGCGAGTTCGGCATCGGTAGCGTCATCGGCCTGGGTGGCGGCTGGCTGATGCTGCAACTGGTCAACCGCATCAACCTGGCCACCGGCCTGTATCCGATTCTGGTCATCGCCGGTGGCCTGCTGGTGTTTGCCCTGACCAACGCCCTGCACGGCAGCGGCTTCCTCGCGGTTTACCTGTGTGGATTGATGATCGGCAACCGTCCGGTGCGCAGCCGCCACGGCATCCTGCACATGCTCGACGGCATGGCCTGGTTGTCGCAGATCGGCATGTTCCTGGTGCTGGGTCTGCTGGTGACGCCTCACGATCTGCTGCCTATTGCCTTGCCGGCACTGGCACTGGCGCTGTGGATGATTCTGTTTGCCCGGCCACTGTCTGTAGTGGTTGGCCTGCTGCCGTTCAAAGCGTTCCATGGTCGCGAGAAAGCGTTCATCTCCTGGGTCGGTTTGCGTGGCGCGGTCCCGATCATTCTGGCGGTGTTCCCGCTGATGGCCGGCCTGCCCAACGCCCAGCTGTACTTCAACCTCGCGTTCTTTATCGTGCTGGTGTCGCTGCTGGTTCAAGGCACGAGCCTGCCGTGGGTCGCCAAACTGTTGAAGGTAACGGTGCCCCCGGAGCCTGCGCCCATCTCCCGCTCGGCCCTGGAGGTGCATGTCACCAGCGAATGGGAGCTGTTCGTTTATCGCCTGGGCGCTGAAAAATGGTGCATCGGTTCGCACCTTCGTGAGCTGAAAATGCCCGAAGGCACCCGTATCGCCGCCCTGTTTCGTGGCGAGCAACTGCTCCATCCGTCGGGTAGTACGGTGCTCGAAGTCGATGATTTGCTCTGTGTCATCGGCCATGAACACAACCTGCCGGCCCTTGGAAAACTGTTCAGCCAGGCGCCACAACGGGGCCTCGATCTACGCTTCTTCGGCGACTTCGTACTGGAAGGAGACGCCCAGCTGGCGGCGGTTGCGGCCCTGTATGGGCTGAAGGTCGAAGGCATCGATCCGGACATGTCCCTGGCCCGCTTCATTGCCCAGAAAGTCGGCGGCGCACCGGTGGTGGGTGACCAGGTGGAATGGAACAACACCATCTGGACCGTGGCGGTCATGGACGGGAACAAGATCGGCAAAGTGGGCGTCAGATTCCCCGAAGGAAGTCGCCCGGGTCCCGGCCTCTTCCTCTAAACTGCTTCCACTATCACTTGCTTGACCGGTCTCTATGCCTAACCTGCGCTCCTTTTTCGCCATTGCCCTGCTGGGCTTGAGTCTCTCTGTCGGCCCCCTTGGTTTACCGCAAGCGGTGCAAGCGGCCGAACCGCCCTCCAGCGAAGCCGTGCAGGCGAACCTGGACAAGATCGCCGACCGCAAATTGCCGGAAGCCGACCAGAAGGCCCTGCAAACCGTCCTGCAAAGCACGCTGGCCCAGCTCAACAACAAGCGTGACTACGAGCAGAAGCTGGCCGATCTCAAGCAAACGTTGAGTTCTGCACCCAAGCAGACGCTCGAGAACCAGCGCGAACTGACCCGCCTCAAGGCCAGCACCGTGGTACCGGTGGCACAGCGTTTCGCCAAGGAACCGATCCAGCAGCTGGAGCAAATGCTTACCGAGCGCTCCACCCAGCAAAGCGACCTGCAAAAAGCCCTGGGCGATGCCAACAGCCTGATCATCACCGCCCAGACCCGCCCCGAGCGCGCCCAAGCGGAGATATCCAGCAGCCAGACGCGCATTCAGCAGATCAACAACATCCTCAAGAACGGCAAGGACGGCGGCAAGGCCTTGAGCGCCGAGCAGCGCGACCAGCTCAATGCCGAGCTGGCAGCGCTGAACGCCCTGATCCCGCTGCGCCGCCAGGAACTGGCCGGCAATACCCAACTGCAAGACCTCGGCAGCAGCCAGCATGACCTGCTGTCGGAGCGATCCGATCGTCTGGATCGGGAAATCCAGGAACTGCAAACCCTGATCAACCAGAAGCGTCTGGCGTTGTCCCAGGAAACGGTCACCCAGCAATCCATCGAAGCGCAGAAAGCTGGCGGCAGCAGCCTGCTGGCCACCGAAAGCGCGGCCAACCTGAAGCTCTCGGACTACCTGCTCAAGAGCACCGACCGCCTCAACGAAGTCACCCAGCAAAACCTGCAGACCAAGCAACAACTGGACAGCCTGACCCAGAGCGACTCGGCCCTGGACGAGCAAATCAATGTGCTCAAAGGCAGCCTGCTGCTCTCGAAGATTCTCTACAAACAGAAACAAGCGTTGCCGCGCCTGCGGCTCGACCGCAACCTGGCCGACCAGATCGCCGACATTCGCCTGTATCAGTTCGAAGTCAGCCAGCAACGGGAGTTGCTGAGCAATCCGACCACCTACGTCGATAACCTGCTGTCGACCCAGCCGCCCGAGCAAGTCACGCCGCAGCTGCGCAAAAGCCTGATGGAACTGGCCACCACCCGCGCCGACCTGCTGGAGCGCCTCAATCGCGAACTGAGCGCGGTGCTCAATGAATCCATCACCCTGCAACTGAACCAGAAGCAACTGCTCAGCACGGCGCAAAGCCTGCGGGCGACACTCGATGAGCAGATGTTCTGGATTCCCAGCAACAAGCCGCTGGACCCGGAGTGGATTCGCAGTGTGCCCGATCGCCTCCAGCATCAACTCGATTCACTGCCGGTACTTTCAAGCCTGAGCGAACTGGCTGATGGCCTGACCCAGCGCCCGTTGCTGTTCCTGCCACTGGCACTGCTGATCGGTGCGTTGCTGTGGCGCCGCAAGAGTCTGTACGCGCGCCTGAACAAGGTTCACCAGGACATCGGCCATTTCAAGCGCGACAGCCAGTTGCACACGCCGCAGGCCATCCTGATCAACATCCTGCTGGCAATGCCTGTGTCCCTGGGCCTGGCGCTGTGCGGGCTGGCCTTGCAAATCGACGCCCGTGGGCAAAACGCCAATATGGGCGCGGCGTTACTGCAGATGGCCGGGGCCTGGCTGGTGTTCTACACCGCCTACCGGATCCTCGCGCCGGGTGGCGTGGCGGAACTGCATTTCCGTTGGGAAAAGCCCCAGGTGGAATTCCTGCGCAGGTGGGTCCGTCGCCTGGGCATGGTGGTCATGGCGCTGGTGACCGTGGTGGCGGTTGCCGAACTGCAACCGGCGGCGCTGGCCGATGACGTGATCGGCATGCCGGTGGTGCTCACCTGCTACGCCTTGATGACCCTGCTGCTCAGTCGTTTGCTCATCAGCAGCCCGACCCACAAAAACGCCTCGCTGTTCCGCAAGGTCGTGGGGATCCTGTTCACCGCCCTGCCCGTCGCGCTGTTCGTGGCGGTGTGTTTCGGCTACTACTACACCGCGCTGAAACTCAGCGACCGTTTGATCAACACGCTGTACCTGCTGATGTTCTGGCTGGTGATCGAAGCCACGTTCGTGCGCGGCCTCAGCGTGGCGGCCCGCCGCCTGGCTTACCAGCGCGCCCTGACCAAGCGGCTGGCCGCCAAGGAGGCCGGCGACGGCGAAGCGGTGATAGAAGAGCCGACCATGGACATCGAGAAGGTCAACGAACAGTCCCTGCGCCTGATCCGCCTGGCGCTGCTCGGCGGCTTCATGGCAGCGCTGTATTGGGTCTGGGCCGACCTGATCTCGGTGTTCTCGTACCTGGACAACATCACCCTCTACGAATACACCAGCGGCACCGGCGCCAACATGAGCATGGTGCCGATCAGCATCGGCGACATGCTCGGCGCGCTGATCATCATCGGCATCACCTTTGCCCTGGCGCGCAACTTGCCGGGCCTGCTGGAAGTGTTCGTGCTGTCGAAACTCAACCTGGCCCAGGGCAGCGCCTACGCGACCACCACGCTGCTCTCGTATGTGATTGCCGGCGTCGGTTTCGTCTCGACGCTGTCGACCCTCGGCGTCAGCTGGGACAAGTTGCAATGGCTGGTGGCGGCGCTGTCGGTCGGCCTCGGATTCGGCATGCAGGAGATTTTCGCGAATTTCATCTCCGGCATCATGATCCTGTTCGAACGTCCGGTGCGGATCGGCGACACCATCACCATCGGCAACCTGTCGGGCACCGTGAGCAAGATTCGCATCCGCGCCACGACCATCACCGACTTCGACCGCAAGGACATCATCGTCCCGAACAAGACGTTCATTACCGGGCAACTGATCAACTGGTCGCTGACCGACACCATCACCCGGGTGACCCTCAAGCTCGGTGTCGACTATGGCTCGGACCTGGACCTGGTGAAAGAACTGCTGCTCAAGGCGGCCCGCGATAACCCGCGCGTCCTGAAAGACCCGGAGCCGCATGTGTACTTCCTGAATTTCGGCGAAAGCACCCTGGACCACGAGTTGCGCATGCACGTGCGCGACCTCGGTGACCGCAACCCGGTGCTCGACGAGGTCAACCGCTTCATCAACCGCGAGTTCAAGAAGCAGCACATCAATATCTCGTTCCGGCAGATGGAGGTTTACCTCAAGAACCTGCACGGCCAGGAGTACAAGATGGTGCCAATCGAGCCGGAAGCGAAAACCATCGTGCCTCTGGTCGACGGCAAGCCGGCGCAAGAACCGCCCGCCGCCAAACTCGACTAACCGGCCTTTCCCCAGCAGAATGCTCGGACATTCTGCTGGAGCCGGCCCTTGAAAGCCCTCGACGAACTGACCTTCGATAATCGCTACGACCGCCTGGGCGACGCGTTTTCCGCCCATGTGCTGCCCGAGCCCATCGACAATCCGCGCCTGGTGGTGGCCAGCCCCGCCGCCATGGCGCTGCTGGACCTCGACCCGGCCGTGGCCGAAACCCCGGAGTTCGCCGAACTGTTCAGCGGCCACAAGCTCTGGGCCGACGCGATCCCGAGGGCGATGGTCTATTCCGGGCATCAGTTCGGTTTCTACAACCCGCAACTGGGCGACGGCCGCGGCCTGCTGCTGGGCGAGGTGTACAACGATGCCGGCGAACATTGGGACCTGCACCTCAAGGGCGCAGGCCAGACGCCGTTTTCACGCATGGGCGATGGCCGGGCGGTACTGCGTTCGTCGATCCGCGAATTCCTCGCGTCCGAAGCCCTGAACGCCCTGAACATCCCGACCACCCGCGCCCTGTGCGTGATCGGCTCGGACACCCCGGTGTGGCGCGAAAAACAGGAGCGCGCAGCCATGGTCCTGCGTCTGGCGCCGAGCCACGTGCGCTTCGGCCACTTCGAATATTTCTACTACACCAAGCGCCCCGAGCAGCAGAAAGTACTGGGTGATCACGTACTGGCCATGCACTTCCCGGAGTGCCTGGAACAACCGGAGCCGTACCTGGCGATGTTCCGCGAAGTGGTCGAGCGCAATGCCGAACTGATCGCCAAGTGGCAGGCCTATGGCTTCTGCCACGGGGTGATGAACACCGACAACATGTCGATCCTCGGCATCACCTTCGACTTCGGCCCTTTTGCCTTCCTCGACGACTTCGACGCCAACTTCATCTGCAATCACTCCGACGACCAGGGCCGTTACTCCTTCAGTAACCAGGTGCCGATTGGCCAGTGGAACCTCAGCGCGTTGGCGCAGGCCCTGACGCCGTTCATCAGCGTCGAGGCCCTGCGCGAAACCCTCGGCCTGTACCTGCCGCTGTTCCAGGCCCATTACCTGGACCTGATGCGCCGCCGCCTCGGCCTGACCACCGCGCAGGATGATGACCAGAAGCTGCTGGAGAGCCTGCTGCAACTCATGCAAAACAGCGGCGTCGACTACAGCCTGTTTTTCCGTCGCCTGGGTGATGAAGCTCCGGAACAGGCCATCACCCGCCTGCGTGATGACTTCGTCGACCTCAAGGGCTTTGATGCCTGGGGCGAACTCTATATCGCCCGGGTAGCCCGTGAAGGCGCACTTGATCAAGAGCAGCGTCGCCAACGAATGCACGCCGTCAACCCGCTGTACATCCTGCGCAACTACCTGGCACAAAAGGCCATCACAGCGGCAGAAAGCGGCGACTACTCGGAAGTCCGCCGACTGCACGCGGTGCTGAGCAATCCGTTCGAGGAACAACCCGGGATGGAAAGCTACGCAGAGAGGCCGCCGGAATGGGGCAAGCATCTGGAGATCAGTTGTTCGTCGTGAGGCACTGCACAATTGAAAATCTGGAGATATGGCTCCAGATAGGGATCATTCGCTTTCGACTGGACGATTTGACATGACCGACCCACTCCACATCCCCTGCCCCCACTGCAACGGCCTCAACCGCATTCCCGCCGAACGCCTCAACGATCACCCCAAATGCGGACGCTGCAAGGCCGAAGTCCTGCTGAGCAAACCGTTTGAATTGAAGCAGGGCGACTACGCCAGCCAGATCAAGGGTGATCTACCGCTGCTGGTGGATGTGTGGGCGGACTGGTGTGGGCCGTGCAAGTCGTTTGCACCGGTGTTCGAGCAGGCAGCCGGGCAACTGGAGGGCAAGTGTCGGCTGGCCAAACTGGACAGCGAGGCGAACCAGCAGTTGTCAGCGCAGTTGGGGATTCGCTCGATTCCGAGCCTGATCCTGTTCAAGAACGGCCGGGAAGTCGCCCGGCAGAGCGGGGCCTTCCCGTTACCGCAACTGATGAGCTGGTTGCGTAGCCAGGGCATCTGAAGCAACACGAACCCATGTGGGAGCGGGCTTGCTCGCGAAGGCGTCGTGTCAGTCAACATAGATGTTGAATGTAACGGCCTCTTCGCGAGCAAGCCCGCTCCCACAAGGGGGCTGTGTTACCAGCCAGATCAGGCGTTTTCCAGCAGGTTGTGCAACTCCACAAACTGCTGGGTCAGCTTGTGCCGCGGGTCGAGATGGATCAGCGGCGTATTGGCCTGATGGGATTCGCGCATGCGTACCGAGCTGGCCAGGTACACAGGCAACACCGGCAGGCCTTCGGCGATCAGTTCGTCGAGAATCTGCTGGGGCAGGCTGGCGCGGGCCTGGAACTGGTTGACGACGATGCCTTCGACTTCCAGGCCTTCGTTATGGTCATCCTTCAACTCTTCGATTTCCGCCATCAGACCGTACAGTGCCTGGCGTGAGAAACTGTCGCAATCGAAGGGAATCAACACCCGATCGGCGGCGATCAATGCAGAAACCGCATAAAAATTCAGCGCCGGCGGGGTATCGAGGTAAATCCGGTCGTAGTCTTCGCTCAGCTCTTCAAGCAACTTACGCAGCTTGTTGATCTTGTGCTTGGCTTCAAGTTTTGGCTGCAAGTCCGCCAGCTCGGCGGTAGCGGTAATGACGTGGAGGTTATCGAACGGAGTTTCGTAGATGTCGACCTGATTCTTCTTGGAGAAGGGCCCGGAAGACAGCGTCTGCTTGAAGAAATCGGCGATGCCCATCGGGATGTCGTTACCGGTGAGCCCCGTCAGGTACTGAGTGGAGTTGGCCTGGGCATCGAGGTCCACCAGCAAGGTGCGAAAACCCTCGCTGGCACTGACCGCCGCCAGATTGCAGGCAATGCTGGACTTGCCAACGCCACCTTTCTGATTGAACACCACGCGCCGCATGTCAAAACCTCCGTGTACCAAAGAATGACCGAGTGTAGTGGTCAGCCGCGCTGCTTCGCTACCTTCTCGGTAAAGGGACTACACAGTCAGTTGCCTTCTCTTGCATGAAAAGCTCTGAACGGCCCGATAGCTCGGCGCAGGAACCGACAGACGGAGCAATAACTTTGTGAATAATTACCAATCGTTCAATTTTTGCGAGCCCGCCGCTTCATCTTGTTGAGCAAAATGTAACCAGCATTTGCTACACGTTCCCGGCACCGGGATAATGCGCGCCACTCGGCGCCAAACGCCACGCAGGGTGAGTCTTGGCTCCTGGCCACTCCCCCGCGTCAAGTAAGCCCGTGAGGGTGGGATGAATGTCTGTGATCAACTTCAACATCGCCCAATGGCGCGCCTGGGCCCCGGGGCTTGAAAGCGTGGACGACTGGCAGGCCTGGTGCCGACAACCGGTCGCTCTGCCGCACAGCGATGCCGTTCCCGACGTTTCCTTTCTGCCAGCCATGCAGCGCCGTCGGCTCAGCCGCCTGGCGCGGATGGCCTTCAGTGTCGGCTGGCCATTGGCCGAAGGCCGGCAGGATCTGCCATTGGTCTTTGTTTCCCGTCACGGCGAAACGCCCCGCACCGTCGACATTCTCAGTGATCTGGCCGCCGACCAGCCGCTGTCGCCGACCCAGTTCAGCTTGTCCGTGCATAACGCGATTATTGGCTTGTGGTCGATTATGCGGGGTGAAACCAGCGAAATGACAGCCCTGGCTGCCGCAGGCGATGGCCTGGAACACGGCATGCTGGAAGCTGCCGCACTACTGGCGGAAGGCGCGCGCGCGGTACTGCTGGTGGTCACCGAAGAGCAGCCGCCCGAGGCTTATTCGACCTGGATCGACGACGTGCCGTTCCCTTATGCCGTCGGCCTGCTGATCACACCAGGTACCGACTGGCAGTTGTCCTTGAACAGCCCACCGGATGCGTTGTCCAACCCCCGCTGGCCACACGCACTGAATCTGTTGCGTATGCTGCTCGGCCAGCAAACCACCTGCCAACATGCCTGGAAAAATCGTGTATGGACCTGGCAACGCAACCCGTGACCAAGAAAAACCGCGACGCCTATTACTGGCGCTTGCTGGCCACCGCCGCGAGCTTTGCCCTGTTCGGGTTGGGCGGGCTGTGCCTGCGCCTGGTGATTTTCCCGTTGCTGAACTGCCTGCCGGGCGATGCCCGGACCCATCGGCTGCGGGCCCGGCAAACGGTCAGTCGCTGTTTCTGGATTTTTGTGCGTTTCATGGCCCGCACCGGGGTGCTGACCTACAACATTGAAGGCGCGGAAAAACTCGGTCGTCCCGGGCAAATGATCGTTGCCAATCACCCATCGCTGATCGACGTGGTGTTTCTGATCGGCCTGGTGCGTCACGCCAACTGCGTGGTCAAGCAAAGCCTCTGGAAAAACCCTTTCACCCGCGGACCGCTGCGCTGCACCGAATACATCAGCAACGACGGCAGCATGGACATGCTCGACGCGGCTGCCGACGCGCTGAAAGACGGCCAGACCCTGATCATTTTCCCCGAAGGGACGCGCACCCGCCCCGGCCAGGCACCAGCCTTTCATCGGGGCGGTGCGGCAATCGCCGTGCGTGGTGCGAAAATCCTCACCCCAGTCATTATCAAGGTCAACCCGACCACATTGACCAAGGCCGAACCCTGGTATCGCATCCCAAAGCGGCGTGTGCACTTCAGTTTCCGGGTTGGGGCCGATATAGACCCACAGACTTTCGCCAAGCAGGGGCCGCCTCCGCAAGCCTCGCGCAAGCTCAACGATTATTTGCATTCTTACTTCATCAAGGAGCTCGCCGAAGATGAGCGATCTGAACACCCATAGCCTGGTGCTGGAAATCAAAGAGCTGATCATCGAAGCCCTGGGGCTCGAAGACATCAGCGCCGAAGACATCGGCAACGAACAGACGCTGTTCGGCGAAGGCTTGGGCCTGGACTCGGTGGACGCCCTGGAACTGGGCCTGGCCATCCAGAAAAAGTACGGCATCAAAATCGACGCCGATGCCAAAGACACACGCAACCACTTCAGCAACGTGGCGAGCCTTGCGGCGTTCGTCACCGCAAAACAGGCAGCTTGAGACCGGACCATGCAAACTCGTGACGACATTTTCAACACCCTGCGCGATGCCCTGGTCGAGCTGTTCGAACTGGACCCCGAGCGTGTGAGCCTGGAATCCAACCTGTATCAGGACCTGGAAATCGACAGCATCGACGCGGTCGACCTGATTGATCACATCAAACGTCAGACCGGCAAGAAAATCGCCGCCGAAGAATTCAAATCGGTGCGTACCGTCAGTGACGTGGTCGAGGCGGTCTACCGTCTGGTTCAACCGGCCGCATGAGTCGACTGATTGGCCTCGGCCTGCTGCTGGCAGGCCTCTTGTATCCCTTTGCGGTGTATTTCGGCATGGAGCATTTCGCCCCCTGGCAGTTCGGCCTGCTGCTGGGCGGACTGTGGCTGGCCCGGGCGCTGACCGGCAAACGACGGCCTGGCAGCCTGTGGATGGCGACGGTGGCCATTGTGTTCTGCCTGTTGCTGGCACTGTTCGACAGCCCGGCGCTATTGCGCTGGTATCCAGTGTTGATCAGCAGCTTCATGTTGGTGCTGTTCGGCTCGAGCCTGACATTCGGCCCGCCGATCGTCGAGCGCCTGGCCAGGGTACGCGAGCCGCAATTGCCGGCCGAGGGCATTCGCTATACCCGTCAGGTGACCATCGCCTGGAGCGTTTTTTTTCTTTGCAACGGTTTGTGTGCCGCCGCCCTGACCCTCTGGGCGCCGCTGAGCTGGTGGACGTTGTACACCGGCCTGATTTCCTACGGATTGATAGGCCTGATGTTTGCCATTGAATGGCTCATACGAATAAGGGTACGAGGCCACCCATGAATTGGATAAAACTTGAGCACCTGCTGCTCAAGGCCCAGCCGGACCGTGCCGTAACGACCGGTCCGGCGCTGGATCACGCCCGACTGTGCGAACAGGCGCTGCGCATGGCTGCCGGCCTGCAAGCCCGGGGCGTGCGACAGATGGCCGTACACCTTGAGGATGCGGCCGACCTGGCGATCGCATTGCTTGGCGCCTGGCGTGCCGGGGTCAGCGTGCTGCTGCCGTCTGACCTGCAACCGCAGACCCGCCAACGCTGGTCAGGCGAAGTTGATCTGTGGCTGAGCGATCACCCCGACGATGCACACCTGAGCGACTTTCGTCATCCGCCGCTGAGTGCGGTGGCGCTGGACCTCGATCACTGCCAACTCAGCCTGTGCACATCAGGCTCCAGTGGCGAACCCAAGCGCATCGAAAAACACCTGCGCCAACTGGCCAATGAGGTCGAAGCCCTTGAACAGCTGTGGGGCTCTGGCCTGGGCCCGGCGTGCATCATTGGCAGCGTCGCCACCCAGCACATCTACGGATTGTTGTTCCGGGTGCTGTGGCCGCTGTGCGCCGGGCGCCCGTTCGTACGTCGGCAATTGGCCTTTCCGGAAGACCTGCAACGCGCCAGCCGCGAGTACCCGGCCTTCGCCTGGGTGGCCAGCCCGGCGCTGCTCAAGCGCATGGGCGACAACCTCGACTGGCCGGCCTTGGGCGCCGTGCGCCGGGTGTTTTCCTCCGGCGGCGCATTGCCGGTCGAGGCCGCAAAGGGCCTGCATGAGCGTTTGGGGCAATGGCCAACGGAAATTTTCGGCAGTTCGGAAACCGGTGGCATCGCCTGGCGTCAGGGCGCTGAACTCTGGCGGCCGTTTGCCGATGTCACGCTGACTCAAGACAGCGATGGCGCGCTGTTGATCGCTTCGCCCTACTTGCCTGGCGGCCATGTCGAACAGACTGCCGATTCAGCGCGCATCGCCGCCGATGGTCGCTTCGAATTGCTCGGGCGACTGGACCGGATCGTCAAACTGGAAGAAAAACGCATCTCGCTGCCGATGCTGGAACAGGCGCTGATGGCCCATGAATGGGTTGTCGAAGCGCGGCTCGGCGTCGTTCAGGAAAACCGTGCCTCCCTGGGAGCGCTGTTGGTGCTGAGCGAGGCCGGATTGCATGTGCTGCGCAATCAGGGCCGACGCAGCCTCACCGAACCATTGCGCCAACACCTGAGCCAACACTGCGAAGCCCTGGCCCTGCCAAGACGCTGGCGCCTGCTGCGACAACTGCCGCTGAACGCTCAGGGCAAACTGCCCCAGGCCGACGTCAACGCCCTGCTGCTGGCGCCGCGCCCCAAAGCCCCGGAGGTGCTGGAGCAAGTCGAAAGCAATGGCGAGTGGAGCCTGCAACTGGCCGTACCACCGGACCTGGCCTACTTCAGCGGCCATTTCCCCAAGGCGCCGGTATTGCCTGGCGTGGTGCAGGTGGAGTGGGCGATGAGCCTGGGTCAGCAATTGATGAACCTGCCGAAAAAATTCGCCGGCATGGAAGTCTTGAAGTTCCAGCAACTGGTGCGCCCGGGAGATGAAATCCAGCTGCACCTGCGCTTCGACCCGGCGCGCGGCAAATTGTATTTCGCCTACCGCAACGAAACCGCTACCTGCTCAAGCGGGCGGATCTTGCTGGAGGCAGCGCATGCATAGTCCCTGCGCCATCGTCCCCGTGTACAACCACGAAAGCGCCATCACCACGGTGGTCGATGCCCTGATCGCCAGCAACCTGCCATGCATTCTGGTGGACGATGCCAGCAGCCCGCGCTGCGCCCGGGTGCTGGATCGCCTGGCCCAGCGGGAAATGGTTTACCTGATCCGACTCGCAGAAAACCAGGGCAAGGGCGGCGCAGTCATGACCGGCTTGCGCGAAGCGTCGCGCCTGGGTTTCAGCCATGCCTTGCAAGTGGATGCCGATGGCCAGCACGATTTGCAGGACGTCAAACGCTTCATCGAACAATCACGCCGCCATCCACAGGCGGTGATTTGCGGTTATCCGCAATATGACGCCAGCGTGCCGAAAGGCCGTTTATATGCTCGCTACCTGACTCACGTCATGGTCTGGATCAACACCCTGTCGTTGCAGATTCGCGACTCCATGTGCGGTTTCCGGGTTTACCCGTTGCCACCGGTTCTGGCGTTGATCGAGTCAGCGAAAATCGGTAAGCGCATGGACTTTGACTCGGACATCCTGGTGCGCCTGGCCTGGCGCAATCAGCCGATGCAATGGCTGCAAACCAGAGTCCATTACCCGCTGGACGGCGTTTCACATTTTCGTATGTTCCACGACAACGTGCTGATTTCCAGCATGCATACGCGGCTGTTCTTCGGCATGTTGTTGCGTGCGCCGGTGATCCTCTGGCGACGGTGGCGGGCATGAGCGCCGACAAGCAACACTGGGCCGACCGCGAGGAGCGCGGCAGTTTCTGGCTGATGAAGCTCACCGCATTCGGCGCCAAGGTGCTGGGCCGGCGCCTGCTGAGCCCGCTGCTGTACGGCATCGTTCTGTACTTTTTCCTGTTCGGCCGCAGCGCACGCCACAGTGCCTGGCAATACCAGCAACGCCTGGCCGACTGGAGCGGTCGTAGCGAGCTGCGCCCGAGCCATTGGCGTGTGTTTGGCCAGTTCATGGCCTTCGCCGACTCCATGCTCGACAAACTCGACGTCTGGAACGGCCGGCTGAGCATCGAGCAAATCGAAATCGTCGACCCGGCGCTGCTGCGCGACCAGTTGCGCGGTGCCCGCGGGCAGATGCTGGTGGGCGCGCACCTGGGCAATCTGGAAGTCTGCCGCGCACTGGCGGAACTCGGCGAAAAAGTCACGATGAACGTGCTGGTGCACACCAAGCACGCCGAACAGTTCAACCGATTGCTGGGTGAAGCCGGGGCAACCAATTTGCGCCTGATTCAGGTCAGCGAACTGGACCCCGGGATCATGCTGCAACTGAGTGAACGCCTGGAGCGCGGCGAGTGGCTGGCGATTGCCGGCGACCGCGTGCCGCTGCATGGCGGGCGCAGCGTGACCGTGGATTTCCTCGGTCATCCGGCCAGGTTCCCCCAGGGCCCGTGGCTGCTGGCCGGCCTGCTGAAATGCCCGATCAACCTGCTGCTGTGCCTGAAAAAGCCCGACGGCGACTATCGACTGACCATTGAACCGTTCGCTGACGCCATCACCTGGAAGCGCAGCGACCGCGAGCAGGTCATTCATCTGTGGGCCTCCCGCTATGCCGAGCGCCTGAGTCACTATTGCCTCGAAGCGCCCCGACAATGGTTCAACTTTTACCCTTTCTGGAAGACCGATGACGACGCCAACGCTTGAGCCGGTAACCTTCGGCGAACTCCCTTTGCGCATCGAAGACGTGCTGGCCCTGGCCAACCGCCAGGCGCCGACGCAGTTGCAGAGCGACCCTGAGTACCGTGAACGCATCGCCAAGGGCGCGCGCTTTCTGGACTCCCTGCTGGACAAGGAAGGCGTGATCTACGGCGTGACCACCGGTTATGGCGATTCCTGCGTGGTCGCGGTACCGCTGCATCACGTCGAGGCGCTGCCCCGTCATCTGTTTACCTTCCACGGCTGCGGGCTGGGCAAGCTGCTCGACGCCCAGGCCACCCGTGCGGTATTGGCCGCGCGTTTGCAGTCGTTGTGCCACGGTGTTTCCGGGGTACGCGTGGAACTGCTGGAGCGCCTGCAGGCGTTCCTTGAACACGACATCCTGCCGCTGATCCCGGAAGAAGGCTCGGTAGGCGCCAGCGGTGATCTGACGCCGCTTTCGTACGTTGCCGCCACGCTGTCCGGCGAACGCGAAGTGATGTTCCGCGGCGAACGCCGGCAGGCTGCCGATGTGCACCGCGAACTCGGCTGGCAGCCACTGGTGTTGCGTCCGAAAGAAGCCCTGGCATTGATGAACGGCACCGCCGTGATGACCGGTCTGGCGTGCCTGGCTTATGCCCGCGCCGATTACCTGCTGCAACTGGCCACGCGCATCACTGCGCTCAATGTTGTCGCCCTGCAAGGCAACCCCGAGCACTTCGACGAGCGCCTGTTCGCCGCCAAGCCACATCCGGGGCAGATGCAGGTCGCCGCGTGGTTGCGCAAGGATCTGGCCATCGACGCACCAACCGCGCCCTTGCATCGCCTGCAAGACCGTTATTCCCTGCGCTGCGCGCCCCATGTGCTGGGCGTGCTGGCCGACAGCCTGAACTGGCTGCGCTCGTTCATCGAGATCGAGCTCAACAGCGCCAACGACAACCCGATCATCGACGCCGAAGCCGAGCGCGTGCTGCACGGCGGGCACTTCTACGGCGGGCACATCGCCTTCGCCATGGACAGCCTGAAAAACCTCGTGGCCAACGTCGCCGACCTGCTGGATCGGCAACTCGCGCTGCTGGTGGATGAGCGCTATAACCATGGCTTGCCGAGCAACCTGTCCGGCGCCACGGCTGACCGCGCCATGCTCAACCATGGTTTCAAGGCAGTGCAGATCGGCACCAGTGCCTGGACCGCCGAAGCACTGAAGAACACCATGCCGGCCAGCGTCTTTTCGCGCTCCACCGAATGCCACAACCAGGACAAAGTGAGCATGGGCACCATCGCCGCCCGGGATGCGATCCGCGTGCTGGAGCTCACCGAACAGGTAGCGGCCGCCACGTTGCTGGCGGCTAACCAGGGTGTCTGGCTGCGCGGCCAGGCCGAAGATGCACGACCACTGCCACCCGCCTTGGCCGCCATGCACGAAGCGCTGGCCAGGGATTTCCCGCCGGTCATCGAAGACCGCGCGCTGGAAGGCGAATTGCGCCTGTGCCTGCAACGCATCGCCGAACAACACTGGAGGCTGCATGCGTAGCAAGGGATTTCTGCACACCGACACGGAAATCGTCGTACCGTTCTTTGACGTCGACAGCATGCACGTGGTCTGGCACGGCCATTACGTCAAGTACCTGGAAGTCGCCCGCTGTGCGCTGCTGGACAAGATCGGCCACAACTACACCGCAATGAACGAGTCAGGCTACGCGTGGCCGGTGATCGACCTGCAATTGCGCTATGTGCGCGGCGCGGTGTTCGGCCAGAAACTGAACGTGCGCGCCAACCTGGTGGAGTGGGAGAACCGTTTGAAGATCAACTACCTGATCAGCGATCTGCAAACCGGTGAACGCTTGACCCGGGCCATGTCGATACAGGTCGCCGTCGACCTCGCCAGCCGCGAGATGCAACTGGCCTCGCCGAAGGTCTTTACCGATGCTGTCGAGAGAGCCCTGCCATGATTTTCTGCCACCCCCGTTCTCCTGTAGGAGCGAGCTTGCTCGCGATGGTCGTCAACGATGACGCTGGGCATCTGACACCCCGTGGCGCTCTCAGGTTTTTCGCGAGCAAGCTCGCTCCTACAGTGTTCTGCGTGTTACTGGGCATTCCAGGGCTGGCCAACGCCTTCGATCTGCAACAACTCAGCGATCAACTGGCCAGGCCCGACGTCATCCACGGCAATTTCATCCAGGAAAAACACCTGCGCGCCCTGCCCCAGCCGCTGGTCAGCAAGGGCACGTTCGTCCTGGCAAAAAACCACGGCTTGTTGTGGCTACTGAAAACGCCACTGCAACAGGACTATCGCATCACCGCCAAAGGCATTGCCCGGCGTGACGGTATTGTCTGGCAAATGCTGCCGGGTAAAAGCGCCGGTGCCGAGCAGAACCGTTTGTTCCTGGCCGTGCTGCAAGGCGACAGCAGCGGCCTGCAACGGGATTTCGAGTTGTCCCTGAGCGGCGACGCGCAGAACTGGAAGCTCACGCTGGTGCCACGCTCGATGCTGCTCAAGCAGGTGTTCAACCGGATCAACATTGCTGGCGCAGAACTGGTACACAGCATCGAACTGCTCGAAACCCAGGGCGACAGCACGTTGTTGCGCATGCAGGACAGCACTGGCACCCAACCGCTGAGCGACGCGGAGCAACATGACTTTGCCGAGTGAACGATTTCTGCCACGGCTGTTTCTGATCCTGTTGCTGGCAGTGCTCGCGCTCGCCGGTTGGCAATGGCGTGACGGCGCGCCGCTGTCGGCCAATCTGATGGAACTGGTACCCGGCACGGCGCCCGATGCCCTGGAACTGCGTGCCGAACAACGCATGCAAGATCCACTGAATCGCGAAATGCTGGTGCTGGTCGGCCACACCGATCGCCAGCAGGCCGTCGCCATGGCGCAGACCCTCGGCGAGCAATGGCTGGCCAGCGGATTGTTCGAAAAGGTCCAGTGGACCCTGCAAGCCGACTTGCCGGCGTTGCGCACGCAATTGCTGCAAGGACGCCTGGCGATGCTCTCGGCGGCGGACCGACAACTGCTGGTCGAGCACCCCGATCTCTTTGTCCAGCAACGGGTTCAGGCATTGTTCGACCCGTTCAACGGTTACAGCCTGGTACCGAGCCAGGATGACTGGCTGGGCCTGACCGGGCGCATCCAGAACAGCCAGCCGCAACGCGGTTCGGTGCAACTGGACATCGGCAGCGGCGCCTTGATTGCCGATGCCGATGGCAAGAGCTGGGTGCTGCTGCGCGCGCGCACCACCGGCAACGCCTTCGACATGAACCTGCCGCTGCAAGTGGCCGACCTGCTCGAGCACAGCCGCGAAGAAGCCGCACGGCACGACGTGCAACTGCTCGCCGCCAGCGGCTTGCTGTACGCAGCCAACGGACAACAGCAGGCCAGCCGGGAGATGACCTGGGTCGGTGGCGGTGCCACCCTCGGGATTCTGTTGTTGCTGCTGCTGGCCTTCCGGCGCTGGCGCGTCTTGCTGGCGTTCGTGCCGGTGCTGGTGGGCATGCTCTTCGGTGCGGTGGCCTGCGTGGCGGCGTTCGGCCATATGCACGTGATGACACTGGTGTTGGGTTCGAGCCTGATCGGTGTTGCGGTCGATTACCCGCTGCACTACCTGTCCAAGAGCTGGAGCCTGAAACCCTGGCACAGCTGGCCTGCCCTGCGCCTGACCCTGCCGGGGTTGACCCTGAGCCTGATCACCAGCGCTATCGGCTACCTGGCCCTGGCCTGGACACCCTTCCCGGCGCTGACCCAGATCGCCGTGTTCTCTGCCGCCGGTTTGCTCGGTGCCTATTTGTCTGCAGTGTGCCTGCTGCCGGCCTTGCTCAAGGGTGTAGACCTGCGCCCGGCGCAGTGGCCATTGCGCGTTTGCGAGCATTTGCTGGGCTGTCGTGAAGCGCTGCTCAGACAGGCGAAAACACCGGTACTGCTGGCACTGCTGATCGCCTTTTGCGTGGGCGGCCTGTTACAGCTGAGCAGCAAAAACGACATCCGCCAGTGGATCGGCGCACCTCAACAATTGACCGATGAAGCCCGGACCATTGCACGGATCACCGGCTATCAACCCACCAGCCAGTTCTTCCTGATACGCGCCGCCAATCAGCAGCAACTGCTAGAACGCCAGAACGCCCTGCGCGAGCGACTGGATCAATTGATTGGCCTGGAAAAGCTCCAGGGTTATCTGTCGCTCAATCAACTGGTCAGCCCGCCGAACGAACAGCAACAGGTGCGCGAAGCGCTGAACAAACTGCCATCGTTCTGGCAACCGTTGCTCGACATCGGCATACCGGGTGAGGCGCTGCAAGCCGAGCTGACAAAGTTACAGGCATTGCCGACCGTGGATATCGACGCCGCGCTCACCGGCCCGTTGGCAGAACCCTACCGGCCCCTGTGGCTGGGGCCGACCGATGACGGCGTGGCGGCGATGGTCAGCCTGCAAGGCATCAACAACCCGGCCCTGCTGCGGCTCCAGGGTGAGGATTTGCCCGGCGTGACACTGGTGGATCGACTGGGGGAATTGAACAACGTCTTCGCGGCCACCCAAATCAGTGCCGCAGAACTGAAACTCGCCTCCTGCGTGCTGATCGTGTTGGTGCTGATCCTGCCCTTCGGCCTCGGCGGTGCGCTGCGCATCGTGTCCCTGCCGCTGCTGGCGGCGTTGTGCAGCCTGGCCAGCCTCGGCTGGCTGGGACAGCCGCTGACCCTGTTCAGCCTGTTCGGCCTGCTGCTGGTGACGGCGATCAGCGTCGATTACGCGATCCTGATGCGCGAGCAAGTCGGCGGCGCGGCCGTGAGCCTGCTGGGCGCCCTGCTCGCGGCGTTGACCACCTGGCTGTCGTTCGGCCTGCTGGCGGTGTCGAGCACCCCGGCGGTGAGCAACTTCGGACTGTCGGTGAGCCTGGGCCTGTTCTTCAGCTTCCTGCTCGCGCCATGGGCCGGTCGACAGGTGCATGAACCCGCGGCCGTGGAGCGTGCAACGTGATGGTCGTGCTGTTCTGGGCGATGGCACTGGCGTTGTTCGCGGTGGCGACCCATGTCGGCCGGCATTTCGGTTTGATTCCCATCGTCAGCCAGTTGTTGCTGGCGACCCTCGGCTTGCCGCTGTTGATGTATTTCTGGATCGAGCCCCACTGGCAATTGAGCGGTGCGCAACTGGTGTCACCGGGCTGGCTGAAGAACGTCTACAGCCTGAGCTTTGCCCTGTTGCTGGGCTACATCCTCAGCGATGTGATCGACCTGCAACTGGATCGCCAAAGCCTGAAAATCGCCCTGCCCAGCTTTTGCATTCCGTTTGCCTGCGGCCTGGCCACAGCCGTCTGGTGGTTGCCGCCGCAACCGTGGATCAGCTCGCTGGCCGTCGGCCTGCTGTTCGCCATCACCGCGATTCCGGTGTTGTACCTGTATCTGCGGCACATCGATTACCCACCCGCCGCCACCCGGCGTCTGGTGCAAACCGCGATCCTCATCGACCTCGCCTGCTGGACCCTGTTCGGCATTGCCCAGGGCAGCCTGCACCTGAGCAGTCTGTTGCTGCCACTGGCCGGCGCGTGCCTGCCGGTACTGCTGCGGCTGCTGGGCCTGCGCCAGACGTGGCTCTACAGCCTGGGCTTTTTCGCCCTGCTGGTGGTCGCTGAACACTACAAGCTCAATGCGCTGATTTTCGGCATCGGTTATGTGTTGATCATGGCCGCACTGAAGGCGCCGCTGGTGCTGCCGTTGCCGGCCGTGTGGATGAGCCGTTTGCAGACGTACATCGCCATCCCGTTGATCCTCACGTTCGGCATCGTGCAGATCAACGTGCACAGCGCGATGGACAGCCTCGGCTGGATGCAATTGGCGGCCCTGCTGCTGTTGCCGATGCTCAGCAAACTGTTGGGCAACTGGCTTGGCCTCGGCTGGGCCGGGGCCTCGTTCAAAGGCGCCAGCCGCTGGCGGGAAAGTGTGCTGCTGAACATTCGCGGCTTGAGCGAGATCGTTTTTCTCAACCTGCTGCTGCAACAGCAACTCATCAGCCCGCCGCTGTACTTTGCACTGATGCTGATGGGCCTGATCGCTACACTGCTGCCAGCCCTGACCGGCATGCACCGAATCCCCCTGAAAACCGCTGTCCCGGCAAGGAGCCCCCATGCCAACCGTTGAAATGGAAATTCGCCAGGTCGTGGTCATCGGCGCCGGTCCTTCCGGTGCCATCGCCGCCGCATTGCTCAAGCGCAAGGGACACGATGTGCTGGTGATCGAGCGTCAGCATTTTCCACGGTTTTCCATCGGTGAAAGCCTGTTGGCCCATTGCCTGGATTTCGTCGAAGAAGCGGGCATGCTCGACGCCGTCAACGCAGCCGGCTTCCAGTTGAAAACCGGCGCGGCGTTTGCCTGGGGCGAACGTTACAGCGCATTCGATTTCAGTGAGACGTTCAGCCACGGCAAATCGACGACATTTCAGGTCCAGCGCGCCGATTTCGATAAGCTGCTGGCCGATCAGGCCACGCTGCAAGGCGTGGAGATCCGCTATGGCGAAACTATCGTCAGCGTCGACATTGATCCGGAAAAGCCGCAGCTCGGCGTGCGCCGCGAAGACGGCAGCGAGTACCGCATCGAGGCTGGTTTCCTGCTCGATGCGAGTGGTTACGGCCGCGTGCTGCCGCGCTTGCTCGACCTTGAGGCGCCGTCGAACTTCCCGGTGCGCCAGGCCGTGTTCACGCACGTCGAAGACCGTATCGACCACCCGGCCTTCGACCGCAGCAAGATCCTCGTAACCACTCATCCGACCCAGCGCGACGTGTGGTTCTGGACCATCCCGTTCAGCAACGGGCGCTGCTCGGTCGGCGTGGTCGCCGCAGAGGAACGTTTCGCCGGCCGCAGCGATAATCTGGACGAGTGCCTGCGCGGCTTTATCGCCGAGACGCCAAGCCTGGCCGGCGTGTTGCAAAATGCACAGTGGGACACCGCGGCCCGAACCATCGGCGGTTACTCGGCCAACGTCAAAACCCTGCACGGCCGAGGCTTCGCGCTGCTGGGCAATGCCGCGGAGTTCCTCGACCCGGTGTTTTCTTCCGGCGTGACGATCGCCATGCGTTCGGCGAGCATGGCCGCCGGGGTATTGCACCGCCAGTTGCAAGGCGAGGCCGTCGACTGGCAAACCGAGTTCGCCGAACCGCTCAAACGCGGCGTCGACACGTTCCGTTGCTATGTCGAAGGCTGGTACGCCGGAACCTTCCAGGATGTGATTTTCCATGAGAGCAGTTCGCCGGAAATCCGCGGGATGATCAGTTCCATTCTTGCCGGATATGCCTGGGACCCGCGCAACCCGTTCGTCAGCGAAGCCCGGCGCCGGTTGAAGGTGATATCGGAATTCTGTGCAAGGGATGGGTCATGAACGACTTGAGCGACACCTACGTCGAAGAAACCCGTTTCGGTTTGTGGTTCCTGCGCAGCCGGATCTGGCAACACTATGTGCTGCGGGCGGCCATCAACGACTTGTGCAACCTGTTCAGCGAAGCGCTACCCGTCAACCCGGTGCTGCTGGATGCCGGTTGTGGCCAGGGCAAGTCATTCCCGCTGCTGCGCCAGGCCTTTGCGCCCGGTCGTCTGATTGGCGTCGACGCCGACCTGCTGAGCCTGACCCAGAGCGCCGAAGAAGCAGCGCGCCAGGGCATGGAAGTGGAGTTGATCGGCAGTGACTGCGCCAGCCTCAAGCTGCCGGACGCCAGTATCGACCTGCTGTTCTGTCACCAAACCTTCCATCATCTGGTGGAGCAGGAACAGGCACTGGCCGAGTTCTACCGCGTGCTCAAGCCCGGCGGTTATCTGCTGTTCGCCGAATCCACCGAGGCATACATTGATACCTGGGTGATCCGCTGGTTGTTCCGCCACCCCATGCATGTGCAGAAAAGCGCTGAGCAGTATCTGCAAATGATTCGCCGGCAGGGTTTCGAATTTACCGCGCAAAACGTGTCTTATCCGTACCTGTGGTGGAGTCGCGCCAAGGATTTCGGCCTGCTGGAACATTTGGGTGTGTGCAAGCCAAAACCCTTTGGCCAACGGGAAGAAACCCTGGTGAATGTGGTGGCGCGCAAACCTTTTGAAGGAATTGTGTGATGCTTGATGCCTATCGCCTGGAATACCCGACCTGTGGGAGCGGGATTGCTCGCGAAAGCGGTGGGTCAGCCAACATGGGTGCCGGATCTGTCGCCGCCATCGCGAGCAAGCTCGCTCCTACAGGGGTAGTGGGCATGCTGCGATTTCTGCTACTCGCCGCGGCCCTGCTGCTCAGCGCCTGCACCAGCCGTGCGCCATTGCCCGAGAAAACCCCGGATCTGCCGTTGCCGCTGCAACTGCACATCCAGCTCTTGCAGCCCGACGACCGCCTGGACTGGGTGCTGGTGGTCCAGCGTGAAGAGGCTGGTATTCGCTGGTCGATGATGGATCTGCTGGGCATTCCCCAGGCCCGCCAGAAATTGATCGATAAAACCTGGGAGTCCGATGGCTTCCTGCCGCCCAATCCGCAAGCCCGCGAACTGTTCGCGGCGCTGCTGTTTGCCCTTACGCCGAAAGATGAACTGGCAGCCAACTATCCCGCCGCATGGCAGCACGGCAGACAACGGTCCCTGCCCGAGCGCTGGGACATACGCTACGCACAACCGCAGAATTTTGAATTGAAGCTTGCGAATGGTTCGACCTATCAAGTCACGCCCCTGAGCGGTGAAACGCCATGACGGCTTACCTCAATGCCCTCGGATTGGTCTGCGCGCTGGGCCGCGACAGACAGGAGGTTGCCCGCAACCTGTTTGCCGGCGACTGTGGCGGCATGCGCGAACAAGCCGGGTGGGTGCCGCAACGCACGCTGCCAGTCGCAGCGGTCCAGGGCAAACTGGCAACCCTTCCAGCCGACATGTCGCACCATCACAGTCGCAACAATCAGCTGCTGCTGGAAGCCACGCGGCAAATCCGCCCGGACATCGACAGCGCGATCCGGACTTACGGGCGCGATCGCGTCGGTGTCGTGCTGGGCACCAGCACCTCGGGTATCGACGAGGCCAGCCAGGGCCTGGCGCATTACCTGCGCGAAAAGCGGTTCCCAGCGGAGTACGACTACCAGCAACAGGAACTCGGGGCGCCGGCAAACTTCCTCGCCGAGTGGCTGCAATTGAGCGGCCCGGCCTATGTCATTTCCACGGCATGCACCTCCAGTGCCCGAGCCCTGATGAGCGCCCAGCGCCTGTTGGACCTGGGCATCTGCGACGCGGTGCTGTGTGGCGGTGTAGACACCTTGTGCAAGCTGACCCTCAACGGCTTCTCGGCGCTGGAAGCGGTCTCGCAACAGCGTTGCAATCCGTTTTCGGTGAACCGCAATGGCATCAACATTGGCGAAGCGGCAGTACTGTTCCTGATGACCAGACGTGCAGGCGACAATCAACCGATTGCCTTGCTCGGCAGCGGCGCCAGCTCGGATGCGCATCACATTTCCGCCCCGGAGCCGACGGGGCGGGGCGCCCTGCAGGCCATGCGCAAGGCCCTGGGCCGCGCCAACCTGCAACCGGAGCAGATCGCTTATCTGAACCTGCACGGTACTGCCACCCCACACAACGACGCCATGGAAAGCCAGGCCGTGGCAACGCTGTTCCCGGCCGGCGTACCCTGTTCGTCGAGCAAACCCATGACCGGCCACACCCTCGGCGCAGCCGGGGCGCTGGAAGCGGCGTTCTGCTGGTTGAGCCTGAGCCCGGACAATCGCGAGCATGCCCTGCCACCGCACGTCTGGGACGGGCAGCCCGACCCCGAACTGCCACCGCTGCAATGGGTGACCCCGGCCACTCGCCTGACGTCCATTGCACCCCGCTACCTGATGAGCAACTCCTTTGCCTTCGGTGGCAACAACGTCAGCCTGATTATCGGAGACGCCCCATGATTGACTGGCCGCTCGCCGAACTGCTGCCCCACGCTGGCGACATGATCCTTATCGATCAGATCCTGGCGTTCGATGAAGAGCAGATTCACACCCGCCTGACCGTCAAGCCCGATGGCCTGTTCAGTCTCACCGACGGCAGCCTGCCAGCCTGGGTCGGCATCGAGCTGATGGCCCAGAGCGTGGCCGCCTTCGCCGGTTGTCAAGCACGTCAGCGCGGTGATGCGGTGGAATTGGGCTTCCTGCTCGGCAGCCGCAAATTCGAATGCAACGTTGAAAGCTTCCCGGCCGGCACCGAGTTGACCATCCACGGGATTCGCTCCCTGGAAGACGACAACGGCATGGGCGTGTTCGAGTGCCACATCAACGCCCAGGGGATCCACGCCACCGCCCGTCTGAACGTGTATCGCCCACCCCAGGCCGCTCAATATCTCCATGAACCCGAAGGAGTCCAGTCATGACTGAATCCGTACTGGTCACCGGTTCCAGCCGTGGCATCGGCCGCGCCATCGCCTTGCGCCTGGCCCAGGCCGGGCACGACATCGTGCTGCATTGCCGCAGCGGCCTGGCCGACGCCGAAACCGTCAAGACCGAAATCGAGGCCTTGGGCCGTCGTGCGCGTATCCTGCAATTCGACGTGGCCGACCGCGCCCGTTGTAAGGAAATCCTCGAAGCAGACGTGGAAACCCACGGCGCCTATTACGGCGTGGTGCTCAATGCCGGCCTGACTCGCGACGGAGCTTTTCCGGCCTTGAGCGAGGAAGACTGGGACGTGGTGATGCGCACCAACCTCGACGGTTTCTATAACGTGCTGCACCCGGTGATGATGCCGATGATTCGTCGTCGCGCCGCCGGGCGGATTGTCTGCATCACCTCGGTGTCGGGGCTGATCGGCAACCGTGGCCAGGTCAACTACAGCGCCTCCAAAGCTGGGTTGATCGGCGCGGCCAAGGCATTGGCGATTGAATTGGGCAAGCGCAAAATCACCGTCAACTGTGTCGCACCCGGCCTGATCGACACAGCCATGCTCGACGAAAACGTGCCGGTGGAAGAACTGATGAAAATGATCCCCGCACAACGCATGGGCACCCCTGAAGAGGTGGCCGGCGCGGTGAACTTCCTGATGTCGGCGGAAGCCTCGTACATCACCCGGCAGGTTCTGGCCGTCAACGGAGGCCTGTGCTGATGAAGCGCGTCGTCGTCACCGGCATGGCCGGCATCACCTCACTGGGCAGCGATTGGGACACCATCGCCGGCAACTTCGCGGCCAACCGCAGTGGCATTCGCCGGATGGACGAGTGGGATCGTTTCACCGAACTCAACACGCGCCTGGCTGGCCCCATCGATGACTTCAAGGTGCCCGGCCACTGGACCCGCAAGCAACTGCGCAGCATGGGCCGGGTTTCGCGGCTGGCTGTGGGCGCTGCCGAGCAAGCGCTGGCCGACGCCGGCCTGCTGGGTGACGAGTCGATCAAGGACGGGCGCATGGGCGTCGCCTGCGGCTCCTCGACTGGCAGCACCGACGAGATCAAGGCGTTCGGCAACATGCTGCTCAACTCGGTGGCCGAAGGCCTGAACGCCAACTCCTACGTGCGCATGATGCCGCACACCACCGCGGCGAACATCAGCATCTTCTTCGGCCTCACCGGTCGCCTGATTCCTACCTCCAGCGCCTGCACCAGCGGCAGCCAGGGCATCGGCTACGCCTACGAAGCCATCAAGTTCGGGCGCCTGCCGCTGATGCTCGCCGGTGGCGCCGAAGAACTCTGCCCGACCGAAGCCATGGTCTTCGACGCGCTCTACGCCACCAGCCTGAAGAACGACACCCCACAACGCAGCCCGCGCCCCTACGACAGCGCCCGCGACGGCCTGGTGATCGGTGAAGGCGGCGGCATGCTGGTGCTCGAAGAACTGGAGCACGCCTTGGCCCGTGGCGCACGCATCCATGCCGAGATCGTCGGTTTCGGCAGCAACGCCGACGGCCAGCACACCACCCGCCCCGAACAAATCACCATGCGCCGCGCCATGGAACTGGCCCTGGAAGACGCCGGGCTGAAACCTTCGGACATCGGCTACGTCAACGGCCACGGCACCGCCACCGAACAGGGCGACATCGCCGAAACCCTGGCCACCAGCAGCCTGTTCGGCGAGCACATGCCGATCAGCTCGCAGAAAAGCTTCCTCGGCCACACCCTCGGCGCCTGCGGTGCGCTGGAATCCTGGTTCAGCATCGAAATGATGAACCGCGACCTCTACGTGCACACTTTCAATCTCGACGAAGTCGACCCGCACTGCGGCAAACTCGACTACTTGCGCGGCGAGTTTCGGCAGATGAGCAACCGGTACGTGATGAACAACAACTTTGCGTTTGGCGGGGTGAATACGTCGCTGATTTTCAAGCGCTGGCCATAAACCTCTGTAGGAGCGAGCCTGCTCGCGATGGACGTCAACGATAACGCGGGCAGCCTGAATGAACGCGTTGCCTGGACGTTTTTCGCGAGCAGGCTCGCTCCTACAAGGGTTCTCGCCGCCCCGGACGATCACGGTGGATCGAGGTTATCCAGCACCCGATTCACCGCCAGTTCACTCAGCATGATCGACTGCTGAATCCCCAACAGTGTGTGGCCCTGCGAGCCCTTCAGGTCTCTGGCGAAGTCACTGGCCATGACATTGGCTGATGCCAGCGACACGCAGGCGTATTCCAGCAGGGTGTGGTTGTCGATATCGGGGGCGACGAGAAAAATTGGGCTGGGCCGATGTGGCGCGTCCGGATCGGTATCCGGTGGCTTTGGCGTATGGGTCATGATTCAGCGTCCTGAAAGTGGCGGCCACACCGAATCGCTACTGATCAAAAGGGTGGCAGCTGTACGCAGGTTAGTAGACCGGGCCCCGACGAAGCCGGCGCGCACGAAGGCGCCCTGCGCACAGCTACCGTCAAGGGCAGGTATGGACATACCTGCCTATCAGGAGCGCAAATGCGCCTCGTCGAGGTACGGGCTACTAAACCCGATCACTGACCATCAGTGACCCGAATCAAGTTAGCGATGGCCCTCGAAACGCACAAACCGGCGGATTCTGGAGTAGTTGTAGGCAGCGCCGCAAGGCGCTGTAGCCTGTCCGGGACAGTTCAGAAATGTCCCACAAACAGTGGTAAAGCTTCTGATCTTCTGTAGGAGCGAGCTCGCTCGCGATGGTCGTTAACGATGACGCGTGTTTCCTGGATACACGCGGCGTTCTTTAGCCCATCGTCGGAACGCCGCGCGGAGAGTTTCGGCAGCAAGGAGAGTTCTGCTCGAAATGGAGCTTACTGAGCCTGAATCAGCTTGCTTTCGGCAACGCCAGCGCGACCGGTCTTGTCGTCGACGACTTGCAGGCTGTTACGCGCCTTGATGAAACCCATTTTTACTTCCTGCCAGACAAAGTAGTTTTTGCC
Source organism: Pseudomonas sp. Pseusp16 (assembly GCF_047324915.1). Taxonomy (NCBI): domain Bacteria; kingdom Pseudomonadati; phylum Pseudomonadota; class Gammaproteobacteria; order Pseudomonadales; family Pseudomonadaceae; genus Pseudomonas; species Pseudomonas sp. Pseusp16. The sequence continues at coordinate 4,696,314 of NZ_CP168522.1, forward strand.
AGCTTCAGCGGTGAGTTTCAGTTCCGAATCGTTTTCCGCGGAAGACACCAAAGTCTGCTGACCGGCCGGGACTGACAGCATCAGATAAGACTTGGCGACGGTCTCTCCTACAGGCTTGCCGTTCAGCGCCACAGGCATTTTCACGCCAGCACCCATGCTTTCGTTGCGATAAACGTAGATGTGAGCTTTATCCGGGGCCACTTGGAATGTTTTGGCCTGAGCGTCCTGGCTTTCATCCGCCATTTTTACCGAAGCACAACCACCAGTCAGAGCGGTCAATGCCAGCAAAGCGGTGAAGGTTAATTGCTTGAACATCCTGTTTCTCCATAGTTTGATGAATACAGAAATGGTTATCGTCCGATCTGGAAAAGGCTAAAGGCCACTATTCAATAATATTGAGTATCAAGGCGTCAGCTTACGCGTCAACAACTCCACAAACGCCTTGGCCATCGCCGACTTCTGATCCTTGCGCTGCACCAGCCAAACCGCTGACACCGCTGCCGGATCCAGCAGCGGTCGATAAACCACGCCATCAATGCGCATCCGCTGGTAAGAAGCCGGCAGCACCGACACACCGAGCCCCGCCGCTACCAACCCGATGATGGTCATCGCCTCACCGGCCTCCTGGGCGAAGTGCGGGTTGAAACCGGCATCCCGCGCCAGGCTGAGCAACTGGGCGTACAAGCCGCTGCCATAGCTGCGAGGGAAAAACACAAAGGGCTCAAGCGCCAGGGCTGACAGGAACAAGCCCTCCTCGCTGCCCTCTACCAACGGATGCTTGGAGCTGAGCACCGCGACCAGCGGTTCGCGCATCAGCTCGACCACGCTGAGGCAGTCCGGCAACCCGAGCGGGCGCATGATCCCGACTTCAATCGACTCGTCCACCAGCGCATCGGCCACCTGGGTGCTGCTCATTTCCCGCAGGTTCAGGTGTACCGCCGGGAAGCGCTGGCGGAATGAGAAGATCGCTTGAGGAATGGTCGAGTTGAAAGGTGCCGACGAGGTGAAGCCGATTTTCAGCTCACCCAACTCACCCAGTTGCGCCCGTCGCGCGACATCCGCCGCTTTGTCGACCTGCGCCAGCACCAGTCGCGCCTCTTCCAGAAACAGCCGACCAGCCTCGCTCAGCTCGACCCGACGATTGGTACGCTCGAACAGCCGGGCGCCGACTTCCTGTTCCAGCGCCTGAATCTGCTGGCTCAGCGGTGGTTGGGAGATGCCCAGCACCTGTGCGGCGCGGCCGAAGTGCAGTTCTTCGGCGACGGCGATGAAGTAGCGCAGATGACGCAATTCCATGAAAACCTCATTAGGTCGTAGAAGCTATCAAACAGGTCGAACAATATATTGGATTGAATCATTAGCCAGCTATATGCTTTTTTCATTGCCTGACCGGCTGCGCTCCTCCGAGGTCCACCGTGAAAACCGCTTCCGCCCCGCTTGCTCAAGTAGCTCCTCCCGCCGCACTGGACGATGCCGTCGTCGAACTGAAAGAGATCTACATCGAAAAAGGCACGCCGGCGTTCATGCACACCGTGCTGGCACTGTTCTGCGGCGGCTTCGCGACCTTCGCCCTGCTCTACTGCGTACAACCGATGATGCCGCTGTTGTCCCACGAATATTCCATCAACGCAGCACAAAGCAGCCTGATCCTTTCCGTGGCCACCGGCATGCTCGCTTTCGGCCTGCTGATCACCGGGCCGATCTCCGACCGCGTCGGGCGCAAGCCGGTGATGGTCGCCGCGCTGTTCGCCGCCGCCCTGTGCACCGTTGCCAGTGCGATGCTGCCGAGCTGGCACGCGGTGCTGGCGATGCGGGCATTGGTGGGGCTGTCATTGAGCGGCCTGGCGGCGGTCGCCATGACCTACCTGAGCGAAGAGATCCACCCGCAACACATCGGTCTGGCGATGGGGCTGTACATCGGCGGTAACGCGATTGGCGGGATGTGTGGGCGCCTGATTACCGGAGTGCTGATCGACTTCGTCAGTTGGCACACGGCAATGCTGGTGATCGGCGGCCTGGCCCTGATTGCGGCGGCGGTGTTCTGGAAAATCCTCCCCGAGTCGCGCAACTTCCGCGCCCGCTCGCTGCACCCGCGCAGCCTGCTCGACGGTTTCACCATGCACTTTCGCGACGCCGGCCTGCCGCTGCTGTTCCTCGAAGCCTTTGTGCTGATGGGTGCGTTCGTCACACTGTTCAACTACATCGGCTATCGCCTGCTGGCCGAGCCGTATCACATGGAACAGGCGTTCGTCGGGATGCTCTCGGTGGTGTACCTGTCAGGCATCTACAGCTCGGCGAAAATCGGCGCCCTGGCCGACAAGCTCGGTCGACGCAAAGTGCTCTGGAGCACCATTGCACTGATGATCGCCGGCCTGGCCCTGACCATGTTCACGCCGCTACCGCTGGTGATCATCGGCATGCTGGTGTTCACCTTCGGCTTCTTCGGCGCCCATTCGGTAGCCAGCAGCTGGATCGGCCGCCGCGCCACCAAGGCCAAGGGGCAGGCTTCGTCGCTGTACCTGTTCAGCTACTACGCCGGGTCGAGTATTGCAGGCACGGCGGGTGGGGTGTTCTGGCATCTGGGTGGCTGGAACGGCATCGGGCTGTTTATCGGCACGCTGCTGGTGATTGCGCTGCTGATCGCATTGAAGCTGGCAAAACTGCCGCCTTTAAGTGGTGTAACGGTATAGACAGAACCCTGTGGGAGCGGGCTTGCTCGCGAAGGCGTCCTGTCAGTCAACATCTTCGTTACTGACACACCGCTTTCGCGAGCAAGCCCGCTCCCACATTTCGATCTGCGCATACAAAAACGCCCGGCATTTGCCGGGCGTTTTTATTGGGTGCTGATCACTCGTGATACTGCGCCGACAACTCATGCACGGCACGCAGGAAGGCGCCAGCATGTTCCGGGTCGACTTCCGGCGTGATGCCATGGCCGAGGTTGAACACGTGGCCGCTGCCCTTGCCGTAGCTGGCCAGAATGCGCCCGACCTCAGCGCGAATGGCTTCCGGTTTGGCGTAGAGCACGGCCGGGTCCATGTTGCCTTGCAGTGCGACCTTGTCGCCGACACGGGCGCGGGCGCTGCCGATGTCGCAGGTCCAGTCCAGGCCCAGTGCATCAGCACCGGCGTCGGCGATGCTTTCCAGCCACAGGCCGCCGCTCTTGGTGAACAGGATCACCGGCACCTTGCGGCCTTCGTGCTCGTGGATCAGGCCGCTGACGATTTTCTTCATGTAGGCCAGGGAGAACTCCTGGTACGCCGCCGCCGAGAGGGCGCCGCCCCAACTGTCGAAGATCTGCACCGCTTGCGCGCCGGCCATGATCTGTCCGTTGAGGTAGCTGGTGACGGTCTGCGCGAGCTTGTCCAGCAGCAGGTGCAAGGCTTGCGGGTTGTCGTAGAGCATGGTTTTGGTCTTGCGGTAGTCTTTCGACGAGCCGCCTTCGACCATGTAGGTGGCCAGTGTCCATGGGCTGCCGGAGAAGCCGATCAGCGGCACACGGCCGTTCAGTTCTCGGCGGATGGTGCTGACCGCGTCCATCACGTAACCCAGGTCTTTCTGCGGATCGGGAATCGGCAGGGCTTCGATGTCGGCCAGGGTGCTGACGACTTTCTTGAAGCGCGGACCTTCGCCGCTTTCGAAGTACAGACCCTGACCCATGGCATCGGGGATGGTCAGGATGTCGGAAAAGAGGATGGCCGCGTCCAGTTGCGGATAGCGGTCCAACGGCTGCATCGTGACTTCGCAAGCGAACGCCGGGTTCATGCACAGGCTCATGAAGTCGCCGGCCTTGGAGCGGCTGGCGCGGTATTCAGGCAGGTAGCGACCGGCTTGACGCATCATCCACACAGGGGTGACGTCTACGGGTTGCTTGAGCAGGGCGCGCAGGAAACGGTCGTTCTTCAGGGCAGTCATGTCGGCATCCGGAAAAAAAGTGAGGGCATTTTCTCAGAGCTAGACGCAAAAGGCACGAATGCAGGTCAGCCTTTTGTCTATCGGGTCAATTTATCGCGGAGAAACACCGGTCTTCGCAACACCACAAAACCAATGTGGGAGCGGGCTTGCTCGCGAATTCGGTGTGTCAGACAAAAAATCTGTCGACTGACACTCCCTCTTCGCGAGCAAGCCCGCTCCCACAGCTTTACTGCATTTCAGCTCAGGATCGCGGTTAGACGCCCAGGTAATCCAGGATCCCTTCCGCCGCATTGCGGCCTTCGAAGATCGCCGTCACCACCAGGTCAGACCCGCGAACCATGTCGCCACCGGCGAAGATTTTCGGGTTGCTGGTCTGGTGCTTGTACTGACCTTGCTCCGGTGCCACGACGCGGCCCTGGCTGTCGGTCTGGATCTCGAACTGCTCGAACCACGGCGCCGGGCTCGGGCGGAAACCGAAAGCGATGACCACGGCGTCGGCCGGGATGATCTCTTCGGAGCCCGGGATCGGCTCAGGGCTGCGACGGCCACGGGCGTCCGGTTCGCCGAGACGGGTCTCGACCACCTTCACGCCTTCGACCTTGTCTTCACCGACAATGGCAATCGGCTGGCGGTTGTAGAGGAACTTCACGCCTTCTTCCTTGGCGTTCTTCACCTCTTTGCGCGAGCCCGGCATGTTCGCTTCGTCACGACGATAGGCACAGGTCACCGACTTGGCGCCCTGGCGGATCGAAGTACGGTTGCAGTCCATCGCCGTGTCGCCACCACCGAGTACCACTACCTTCTTGCCTTTCATGTCGACGAAATCTTCCGGCGACTTTTCAAAGCCCAGGTTGCGGTTGACGTTGGCGATCAGGAAGTCCAGCGCGTCATAGACGCCCGGCAGGTCCTCACCGGCAAAGCCGCCCTTCATGTAGGTATAGGTGCCCATGCCCATGAATACGGCATCGTATTCTTCGAGCAGTTGCTCCATGGTCACGTCCTTGCCCACCTCGGTGTTCAAGCGGAACTCGATGCCCATGCCGGTGAAGACTTCGCGACGATTGCTCAACACGGTCTTTTCCAGCTTGAACTCAGGGATGCCGAAGGTCAGCAGACCGCCGATTTCCGGGTTCTTGTCGAACACCACCGGGGTCACGCCGCCGCGCACCAGCACGTCGGCACAGCCCAGGCCCGCCGGGCCCGCGCCGATGATCGCGACACGCTTGCCGGTCGGCTTGACCTTGGACATGTCCGGGCGCCAGCCCATGGCGAACGCGGTGTCGGTGATGTACTTCTCCACCGAACCGATGGTCACCGCGCCGAAGCCGTCGTTGAGGGTGCAGGCACCCTCGCACAGACGGTCCTGCGGGCACACCCGGCCGCAGACTTCCGGCAGGGTGTTGGTCTGGTGCGACAGCTCGGCGGCCTGGAGGATATTGCCCTCGGCCACCAATTTGAGCCAGTTGGGAATGAAGTTGTGCACCGGGCACTTCCATTCGCAATAGGGGTTACCGCAACCCAGGCAGCGGTGGGCCTGGTCGGCCGACTGCTGGGGTTTGAACGGTTCGTAGATTTCCACGAACTCTTTCTTGCGTTGACGCAACAGTTTCTTCTTCGGATCCTTGCGCCCGACCTCGATGAACTGGAAGTCATTATTCAGACGTTCAGCCATTTTAAAACCTCATCAAACTCTTCAGGCGCATATCACTGCGGGTTGGCACGGGTGCTGGAAAGCAACGATTTCAGGGAGGCAGCCTTTGGCTTGACCAACCAGAAACGGCGCACGTAATCATCGAGGTTCTCGGCGAGTTCACGACCCCACTCGCTGTCGGTTTCCTCGACGTACTCGTTCAGCACGCGTTGCAAATGGCTGCGGTAGGCTTCCATCGCCTCGCCGCTGATCCGCTGGATTTCCACCAGTTCGTGGTTGACCCGGTCAACGAAGGAGTTGTCCTGGTCGAGCACGTAGGCGAAACCGCCGGTCATGCCAGAGCCGAAGTTATAACCGGTCTTGCCCAATACGCAGACGAAACCACCGGTCATGTACTCGCAGCAGTGATCGCCAGTGCCTTCCACGACAGTGTGGGCACCGGAGTTACGCACAGCGAAGCGCTCACCCGCGGTGCCGGCGGCGAACAGCTTGCCGCCGGTGGCGCCGTACAGGCAGGTGTTACCGATGATGGCACTGTCCTGGGTACGGTAGACGCTGCCCTTTGGCGGAACGATCACCAGCTTGCCGCCGGTCATGCCCTTGCCGACATAGTCGTTGGCGTCGCCTTCCAGGTACATGTTCAGGCCGCCGGCGTTCCACACGCCGAAGCTCTGCCCGGCCGTGCCTTTGAAGCGGAACGTGATCGGCGCGTTGGCCATGCCCTGGTTGCCGTGCTTGCGCGCGATTTCGCCGGAGATCCGCGCACCGATGGAACGGTCGCAGTTGCAGATGTCCAGGGCGAACTCGGCGCCGCTCAGGTCGTTGATCGCCGAGGTGGCCATGTCGACCATTTTCTCGGCCAGCAGGCCTTTGTCGAACGGCGGGTTGCGGTCTACGCCACAGAACTGCGGTTTGTCCGCCGGTACGTGGTCGCTGCCCAGCAACGGGGTCAGGTCCAGGTGATGCTGCTTGGCGGTCTGGCCTTCGAGAACTTCCAGCAGATCGGTCCGGCCGATCAGCTCTTCGAGGGAGCGCACGCCCAGCTTGGCCAGCCACTCACGGGTTTCTTCGGCGACGTAGGTGAAGAAATTCACCACCATGTCGACGGTACCGATGTAGTGATCCTTGCGCAGCTTCTCGTTCTGGGTCGCCACGCCGGTGGCGCAGTTGTTCAGGTGGCAGATACGCAGGTATTTGCAGCCCAGGGCAATCATTGGCGCGGTGCCGAAGCCGAAGCTTTCAGCGCCGAGGATGGCCGCCTTGATCACGTCGAGGCCGGTTTTCAGGCCGCCGTCGGTCTGTACCCGGACTTTGCCGCGCAGGTCGTTGCCGCGCAGGGTCTGGTGGGTTTCGGCCAGGCCGAGTTCCCACGGAGCGCCCGCATATTTGATCGAGGTCAGCGGCGATGCACCGGTACCGCCGTCGTAGCCGGAGATGGTGATCAAGTCCGCGTAGGCCTTGGCCACGCCTGCGGCGATGGTGCCGACGCCTGCTTCCGCTACCAGCTTCACCGACACCAGCGCCTGCGGGTTGACTTGTTTCAGGTCGAAAATCAGCTGCGACAAGTCTTCGATCGAGTAGATGTCGTGGTGCGGCGGCGGCGAAATCAGGGTCACGCCCGGCACTGCATAACGCAGCTTGGCGATCAGGCCGTTGACCTTGCCGCCGGGCAGTTGACCGCCCTCGCCTGGCTTGGCGCCTTGGGCGACCTTGATCTGCAGCACTTCAGCGTTGACCAGGTATTCCGGGGTTACACCGAAACGACCGGTGGCAACCTGCTTGATTTTCGAGCTTTTGATGGTGCCGTAGCGCGCCGGGTCTTCGCCGCCTTCACCGGAGTTGGAACGCGCACCAAGGCGGTTCATGGCTTCGGCCAGGGCTTCGTGAGCTTCCGGCGACAGGGCGCCCAGCGAAATACCGGCGGAGTCGAAGCGCTTGAGCACCGACTCCAGCGGTTCGATTTCGCTGATGTCCAGCGGCGTGTCCAGGGTTTTGACTTTCAGCAGGTCGCGGATCATCGACACCGGACGGTTGTCCACCAGCGACGTGTATTCCTTGAACTTGCTGTAGTCGCCCTGCTGCACAGCGGCCTGCAGGGTGTTGACCACGTCCGGGTTGTAGGCGTGGTACTCGCCACCGTGGACGAACTTCAGCAGACCGCCTTGCTGGATCGGCTTGCGCGGGCTCCAGGCTTCGGTGGCCAGCGCTTTCTGCTCGGCTTCGATGTCGACGAAACGCGCACCCTTGATGCGGCTCGGTACGCCCTTGAAGCTCAGGTTGCAGACTTCCTCGGACAGGCCGATCGCTTCGAACAGTTGTGCTCCGCGATAGGAGGTGATGGTCGAGATGCCCATCTTCGACAGGATCTTGAGCAGGCCCTTGGTGATGCCTTTGCGGTAGTTCTTGAACACCTCATAGAGGTCACCCAGCACTTCACCGGTACGGATCAGGTCGCCCAGCACTTCATAAGCCAGGAACGGATAAACGGCAGAGGCGCCGAAACCGATCAACACGGCGAAGTGATGCGGATCGCGTGCGGTTGCGGTTTCCACCAGGATGTTGGAGTCGCAGCGCAGGCCCTTTTCGGTCAGGCGATGGTGCACCGCACCGGTAGCCAGAGAGGCGTGGATCGGCAACTTGCCCGGGGCGATGTGACGGTCACTCAGCACGACCTGGGTACGACCGGAGCGCACGGCTTCTTCAGCCTGATCGGCAACGTTGCGGATTGCCGCTTCCAGGCCGACGCTTTCGTCGTAGTTGAGGTCGATGATCGCGCGCTCGAAGCCCGGACGATCGAGGTTCATCAGCGAGCGCCACTTGGCCGGTGAAATGACCGGCGAGCTGAGGATCACGCGCGAAGCGTGTTCCGGCGACTCCTGGAAGATGTTGCGCTCGGCACCGAGGCAGATTTCCAGCGACATGACGATGGCTTCGCGCAGCGGGTCGATCGGCGGGTTGGTGACCTGCGCGAACTGCTGGCGGAAATAGTCGTATGGCGTGCGCACGCGCTGGGACAGCACGGCCATCGGCGTATCGTCGCCCATCGAGCCCACGGCTTCGTAGCCTTGCTCGCCGAGCGGACGCAGCACCTGATCGCGCTCTTCGAACGTGACCTGGTACATCTTCATGTATTGCTTGAGCTGGTCGACATCGTAGAACGCCGAACCGTGGTCGTTGTCTTCCATGGTCGCCTGGATGCGCAGGGCATTCTTGCGCAGCCATTGCTTGTACGGATGACGGGACTTCAAACGGTTGTCGATCGCGTCGGTGTCGAGGATCTGACCGGTTTCGGTGTCCACGGCAAAGATCTGGCCCGGACCAACGCGGCCCTTGGCGATCACGTCTTCAGGCTGGTAGTTCCAGACACCGATTTCCGAGGCCAGGGTGATGAAGCCGTTCTTGGTGGTGACCCAACGCGCCGGACGCAGACCGTTACGGTCGAGCAGGCATACCGCGTAGCGACCGTCGGTCATGACCACGCCGGCCGGGCCGTCCCACGGCTCCATGTGCATCGAGTTGTATTCGTAGAACGCGCGCAGGTCCGGGTCCATGGTCTCGACGTTCTGCCACGCAGGCGGAATGATCATCCGCACACCACGGAACAGGTCGATGCCACCGGTGACCATCAGCTCCAGCATGTTGTCCATGCTCGAGGAGTCGGAACCGACACGGTTGACCAGCGGGCCGAGTTCTTCCAGGTCCATCAAGTCGTTGGTGAACTTGGTGCGACGGGCCACGGCCCAGTTGCGGTTGCCGGTGATGGTGTTGATCTCGCCGTTGTGCGCCAGGAAGCGGAACGGTTGGGCCAACGGCCATTTCGGCAGGGTGTTGGTGGAGAAGCGCTGGTGGAACACGCAAATCGAGGTTTGCAGGCGCTCATCGCTCAGGTCCGGATAGAAGGCGGTCAAATCCGCCGGCATCATCAGGCCTTTGTAAATGATGGTCTTGTGCGAAAAGCTGCACACGTAGTGATCGACGTCGGCGGCGTTGGCCACGGACGAGCGACGACGGGAGGTGAACAGCTTGACGGCCATGTCCTGATCGCTCAGGCCTTCACCGCCGATGAACACTTGCTCGATCTGCGGCAGGCGCTCAAGGGCCAGGCGGCCGAGGACGCTGGTGTCGATCGGCACTTTGCGCCAGCCGACCAACTGCAGGCCGGCGGCCAGGATCTCGCGGTTCATGTTCTCGCGAGCGGCTTCGGCTTTGACCGGGTCCTGGTTGAAGAAAACCATGCCTACAGCGTACTGCTTGGGCATTTCGACGCCGAAGGTTTCCTGGGCGATGGCTCGCAGGAACACGTCCGGTTTTTGAATCAGCAGACCGCAACCGTCACCGGTCTTGCCGTCGGCATTAATCCCACCGCGGTGGGTCATGCAGGTCAGGGCCTCAATGGCCGTTTGCAAAAGGGTATGACTGGGCTCGCCCTGCATATGGGCTATCAGGCCGAAACCGCAGTTATCCTTGAATTCATCTGGTTGGTACAGACCTGCTTTCATAGACACTTTCTCACCAGGCTGCCTCTGATCGAGGCAAATTTCTTTTCAATTCAACCACTTGCCATCCACGCTGAACGTTCGCCAGCTTTGCGGGGGCAAAAGGGAGGTCATTGTACACACCGACACTTGGCCTCACAAATTTGACGACGAAATGTCGCAAATCTATGTCGCATTTGTGAAAGGTTTAAAGCGATCTGCTGTGCTAGTCAAAACTTTTTTTAATTTTGACCGCAACGACTCAAAGACTACTGTGACGCAGACACCACAAGGCACGCGGCCCGGAGGGCAGCGCGCACTTGTAGAAATTTTGAGGTGCTTGGAGAGGCGGCCTGGGTAAGGCCGCCGAATCTTCAGCGAGTTGTTGCCAGTTCCTGTTGGACGCTGGCGACAGTGCGAGGCCAAGGTTTACCAGCCTGAACCTTCGCTGGCAAGGCCTTGATGGCGGAAACGGCTGCATCACGATTGGCGAAGTTGCCGTAGGTGATCACGTAAAGCGGCTTGCCATTGAGGACTTTCTTGAAATAACGGTACTCGCCGCCCTGCTCCTTGACGAAGCTTTGTGCGGCAGTTTCGGAGCTGGTGCCGAGGATTTGCACCACGTAGTTGCCCGGCGCCTGACCGGCGTACCAGGTACCGCCAGCAGCCTTGGCCACCGGAGCCGGTTTCTCGACAGGCTTGGTCGCCGCAGCAACGGCTGGCTTGGCTGGCGCTGGTGCAGGCTTGGCCACTGGAGCAGGCGCCGGAACAGGCGCTGGCTTGGCGGTGGCGACCTGAGTCGGCGCGGGGGTCGGCTTGGCGGCTGGCGTTGGCGCAGGGCCGGCAGGGACGCCCACAGGCGGCGCAGTGGTGGTCACCGTCGGCGGTGTAGCGCTGGAGCCTTCGACCGGCACACCATCGTCACCCTCGGTAATGCCACCTGCCGCTTCAGCCAGTGGGCCGCGCATGACCGGTTGCGAGTTGCCGACCAACGGCAACGGCATCGGTTGCGTGTTGCCGGCGAATTCGACGGCAGGAGCACCGCCATTCGCTGCTGGCTGCCCCTGACCGAGCGGCAGTTGCGCCTGCTCGTTGGCCGGTGCACCCGTGGTCGGTGCCTTGTTGCGACCCGGCATCAACCAGGCGGCCGCTACCGCGACCACGACAACAGCGGAAATCGCCAATACGTGTTTCTTCGGCATATTGAACCCCATTTTTGGACGCTTGACCGCTGTGCGGCTGGCGATCATGGCTTCGATCATTGCATCGCGGGCCACCTGGTTGATGCTGCCAGGCCAGCCTTCGGAGCTTTCGTGAATATCAGAGATCTGATCTGCGGTGAAAAGTTCGATACCGCGACCGGCGCCTTCAAGCCGCTGCTCCAGATATTCGCGGGTTTCTTCCTCGGTGTAGGGTTGCAGTTCGATGACATGGAAACGCTCTTCCTCGAGATGCAAAGCATCAAGCTGAGCAATCATCGAGGATTCACCGAACAGGAACACATGCGGACGGCCTTCAGGCGCGCCGGCAGCCAGGGTCATCAGCGCCTCAAGGGCGGACTCGTCGAGCTGTTCGGCGTCATCGACCAGCAGATAGACCTCTTGCCCGGTCAGTGCAAGCTGCACCACTTGCGCCAGAATAGCGTCGACATCAGCCTGGCCGACGTTCAGCGCCTGGGCCACCTGGCGCAATACCCCGGCCGCATCGCCGGCGCCGCGGGCAGAAACCACCACACTCTGTACCGATTGCTTGTTGGTGCTGGCGACCAGGGCCTGACGCAACAGGGTCTTGCCACTGCCCTCGGGGCCGGTGACCACCAGCAGCAACTGGCTGTAACGGGCCAGGTGATGCAATTGTCCCAGCACGGGCTTGCGCTGGGCCGGGAAAAATTTGAAGCCAGGCACCCGTGGAGCAAAAGGGTCGTGACTCAACTGGTAATGGCCGAGGAAAGCCTCGTCGGCATGCAAACTAGTCATCGTGTTCTTATTAACCTTTAAGCTGAGCCAGGGCGCGGTAGTCTGCCCCCAGCGTGGCCTGTAGAACCTCTTTCGGATAATCGTCGGTCACCACCGCTTCACCCATGTGGCGCAGCAGCACCAGGCGCAAACGACCGTCGATCACTTTTTTATCAATGGACATGTGTTCGAGGAAATCGGCTTCTGTCATTTCTTCTGGCGGAACGACCGGCAGCCCCGCACGCTGGAACAGACGAATGCCGCGATCGCGCTCCTGCTCGCTGATCCAGCCGAGTCGCGTGGACATTTCCAGCGCCATTACAGTGCCAGCAGCCACAGCCTCACCATGAAGCCATACACCATAGCCCATGTGGGTTTCGATGGCGTGGCCAAAAGTGTGGCCCAGGTTCAGCGTGGCACGCACGCCCGTTTCTTTCTCATCGGCACCGACCACCGCCGCCTTGGCCGCGCAGGAACGCTCGATGGCATAGGTCAGGGCTTGCTGATCCAGGTTGCGCAGGCGGTCGACGTTGTCTTCGAGCCAGGTCAGGAACGGCTCATCACAGATCAGCCCGTACTTGATGACTTCGGCCAATCCGGCGGACAGCTCGCGCGCCGGCAGGGTATTGAGGCTGGCGGTATCGATCAGCACCACGTTCGGCTGATAGAAGGCGCCGACCATGTTCTTGCCCAGCGGGTGGTTGATCCCGGTCTTGCCGCCCACCGAAGAGTCGACTTGCGACAGCAGCGTGGTCGGAACCTGGATGAAATCGACGCCGCGCTGGTAGCAGGCGGCGGCAAAGCCGGCCATGTCACCGATCACACCGCCACCGAGGGCGATCACCGTGGTGCGGCGATCATGCCGGGCGGTCAGCAGGCCGTCGAAAATCAGTTGAAGGGTTTCCCAGGTCTTGAAGGCTTCGCCGTCGGGCAGCACCACGGAAATCACCGAGAACTGCGCCAGGCTGCGGGTCAGACGCTCGAGATAGAGCGGCGCAACAGTCTCGTTGGAGATGATCGCTACTTGCCGTCCGCGAATATGCGGGGCCAGCAGCTCAGGCTGATCCAACAAACCTTCGCCAATATGAATCGGGTAGCTGCGTTCGCCTAGATCGACCTTGAGTGTCTGCATGTGTCCCCACAGTGAAGATGAATCAGGCATCCTGCCCTGAGTTAACGAATATCTACGGCCTCTGCTGGTGTGACGCCGTTCGGTAGCCATCCGCCACAACCTTGAGCAGTCATGGCGGGACGCCGAGGATAGCGCATTTCGCGCGGCGCTTTAACGGGGTGGCAACTGCTGCAGGCGCTCTAGAATGTCGAGTACGACCATTCGTGGCGGCCGCTCATCGGTTTCGACCACCAGGTCGGCAATTTCCCGATAAAGCGGATCGCGGATCGCCAACAGATCCCGAAGGGTCTTGGCCGGATCGGCAGTACGCAACAATGGCCGATTGCGGTCGCGGGCCGTGCGGCCGACCTGCTGCTCGACCGAGGCATGCAGATAAACCACCCGCCCACCGGCATGCAGTGCCCGACGATTGGCTTCGCGCATGACCGCGCCCCCACCTGTCGCCAGCACCACACCGTCGTAATCGCACAGCTCGGCAATCATTGCCTGCTCGCGATCACGAAAGCCCGGTTCGCCTTCTTTATCGAAGATCCAAGGGATATTGGCGCCCGTGCGCAATTCAATTTCCTTATCGGAATCTTTGAATGGCAGGCGCAGCTCTTTGGCCAGCAACCGGCCGATGGTGCTTTTTCCAGCACCCATCGGTCCAACAAGAATCAAATTTCGCACAGAATCAATGACTCACAGCAATCGCCTGATTATTCATGATACGCGGAGTGAGGAATACCAACAGCTCGGATTTTTTCTCCGAAACCACATCACGCCGGAAAAGGCGGCCAAGATACGGCACATCGCCAAGAAATGGCACCTTATCTACGACCTTGCTCTGAGTATTTGAGAAAACGCCGCCAATGACGATGGTCTCGCCATCGTTGACCAGGACCTTGGCGTTGACTTCGTTTTTCTTGATGGGCGGCACATCCTGGACCTTGTTCAGGAAGTCCGGTTCGTCCTTGGTCACCTTGACCTCCATGATGATCCGGTTATCGGGCGTGATCTGCGGTGTCACTTCCAGTGACAGCGAAGCTTCCTTGAACGACACCGAAGTCGCACCACTGGAACTGGCTTCCTGATAGGGAATCTCGGTGCCCTTGAGGATTTTGGCGGTCTCCTTGTCGGACGTGACCACCTTGGGTTGCGAGACGATTTCGCCGTTGCCGGTTTTTTCCATCGCCGTCAGCTCCAGGTCCAGCAAGACGTTATCGGTGATGAACGCGATGCCGATTCCCGAGGTGTTATTGGCCGCGCCCATGTCGACGAACGGTGAATTGGTGCTGGTACTGCCGGGCGTGCCAATGGTCGACGACCCATTGACCCCATTGCTGACGCCGGAGGTGTTCCAGTTACCCTTGTTCTGTATCGAACCACCCCAGCGCACCCCGAGGCTTTTGTCATAGTCGACGTTGGCTTCGACGATCCGGGCCTCGATCATGACCTGACGCACAGGGATATCCAGCTGTGTGACGATCCTGCGCAGCTCGTCAAGCCGGTCCTGGGTCTGGTAGGCAATGATGTTGTTGGTGCGCTCATCGACGGTGATCGACCCCCGTTCGTCGGATTTCGCTTCGGCACTGGTCACCGACTGGAAGAGCTTGGCGATGTCCGCCGCCTTGGCGTAATTCACCTGCAACAGTTCCCGACGCAACGGCGCCAGATCGGCAATCTGCTTCTGTGATTCCAGCTCCTGACGCTCACGGGCAGCAATTTCATCGGCCGGCGCAACAAGCAGGACATTGCCGACCTTGCGCTTATCCAGCCCCTTGGTTTTCAGCACCAGATCCAGCGCCTGATCCCAAGGCACGTTCTGCAAGCGCAACGTGATGCCACCCTGCACAGTGTCGCTGGCCACCAGATTGAGGTTGGTGAAATCGGCGATCAGTTGCAGCACCGAACGCACATCGATGTCCTGGAAATTCAGCGAAAGCTTCTCGCCGCTGTAGGCATGCTGCCCGGCATTGCGCTTTTGCAGGTTGTCGACCGTCGCCGGGCGAACGCTGATCGTAAGCTTGCTGTCGGCCTGATAGGTCGAGTAATCGAACGCGCCACCAGGCTCAATGCTGATGATGGCTCGATCTCCACTCGCGCTGGCATTGACGAACTGCACCGGTGTGGCGAAATCCTTCACATCCAGACGCACGCGCAACGGCTCAGGCAATCGGGTTTTGGCAAACCCGACGATGATCTTGCCCTCGCGCTCTTGTATATCGGGCGCCATCGCTGGATCCGACAAGTCGATCACCACATTGCCTTCGCCCTGTGTGCCTCGCTGAAAATCCACACCCCGAATGGACTTGCCTGTGGTTACTGCGGCTCGCGCCGGAACCGGCATTGCCGTGGCGGCCGACCTGGATGCCGACGGCTTGACACCCTGCCCGACTACCACCAGCAAATTGTTGCCTTCAATTCGCGAGTCGTACGGGGCCGGCTGGGCCAGGTTGATGATCAATCGCGTACGGTCTCCGGCTTCCACCACCGTTGCACTACGGGCATTTCCACTGCCGAGATCGCGAGTCTTGCTGGCCAACCGACTGGCGACACCGGGCAAATCCAGCGCAATCCGGGCTGGTGATTCCGTCGTGTAGCCGTGGGGCACCGGGGGCGGCTCATCGAACGACAACTTCAACTCGACACGGTCTCCCGGCAGCGCAGCGACATCCAGCGCCTTGAGATTGGCCGCTTGTACCATCGGCGACAACAACGCTATCCATAGCGAAAGGCCGAAGGCTGCGAAAATCCTGTTCATTATTCGAGTTCCACTATGAGTGCTCTTTCAAAGGGATGGTCCGGGGACGCTCCAGCCACGCGCCCTGACCATCAGGGACAATTTCAACCACATCGACTTGCGAGCCGCTGATCGCAACGATCCGTCCGTCGTTACGTCCCAGGTAATCGCCGACTTTCAGCCGGTGCACCCCACCCGCCCCGCGCAGCAGGGCATAGGAGCCCGTTGCATTGGAAAGGGTGCCGACCATTTCAAACTGCTCGATGTTGAAACCTTCGAGGTATTGCTTGACCCGACCAGGGTCGGGCTTGACGTTACGTGAGCCCCGCCGTTGAGCCGCCGGATCAGTACTGCTCTGCGGTGAAAACGGGCTGCGCAGATTTGCCGCGTTGTAGGTGAATGTCGGGTAAGACCGGAATACCGGCGTTGGTTCAATCCTGTCCGGCCCACGCTGGCGCATTTCGTTCATGTACGCGTCCAGATCGCTGTAGTCATCGCCGACGTCACAACCGGCCAGAGCAGACAGCAACACCACCACCGAAAAACATCGCGCCTGCCTCATTGATGCTGCCCCTTGTCGCTGTAGCGGTAGGTCCGGGCGAGGATGCTCAAGCGCAGTTTCGGACCACCCTGGGGGCTGACGGGGGCAAGGTCGAAATCGTGCAGGGTAACGATTCGCGGCAACCCGGCCACACCACTGACAAAGCTGGCCAGGGCGTGGTAATCCCCGGTGACGGTGAGCTGGATCGGCAGTTCGATGTAGAACGGCTGGGCGACCTCCGGCAGCAGCTTGATCTCTTCGAACTCCAGGCCACTGCCCAGACCGGTACGAGTGATGTCTTCCAGCAAGCCGGGCACTTCGGTGTCACTGGGCAGTTGCCGCAACAGCATGCCGAAGGAGTTCTCCATCTCCTTCAACTGCTGGGTGTAGAGGTCCAGATTCGCCGCCATGCGGGCCTTGCCAGCGAACTGTTCCTTGAGTGTCGACTCTTCCTCGCGACTGAGATCGAGCTGGCTCTCGAGGTCGCGAGTGGAAAAGTTGTAGCCAAGGGCCAGCACCAGCAGCATGAGCAAACCGGCCACCAGAAACTTGATCGCTGGCGGCCAGGAACCCATGTTGCCGGTATCCAGATCATTGATGTCGATCCTGCGCAGCCCTTCGAACCATTCGGATGGCCTCATTTGCCTTCCTCCGGTGCTGCGGGTCGAGTCTGGCGAACGGTCAACTGGAAGACACTGGCCGGCTCCACCTGACCGGCAGCCGCCGCTTTGACTTCAGTCAGGCTCGGCGCATCGAACCAGTCTGATGCCTCGAGGTTGCGCATCAAGTCTGAAACACGGCTGTTCGATTGCGCAGCTCCGGCGATGGACAAGGTCTTTCCGGTCATTTTCACTTCGGTGAAATACACGCCGTCGGGCAGGGCTCGCGCCAACTGGTCAAACATTCGCCCACTGATTTGGCGATTGCCTTGCAGGTCCCGGATGATGCGCATGCGCTCGATCAGTTGCTGACGGCGCGCCTTGAGATCGTTGATCTGAGTGATCCGCTCATCGACCACGGCGATTTGCTTGCCGATGTAATTGTTACGGGCGATTTGCCGATCGATAGCGCCACTGATGACCTGGTTGGCGACCAGCACCGCGCCCATCGTGCCCACCATCACGGCCACCAGGACCAGCAGGAAGCGCTTGCGGCGCGCTTCACGCCGCTCCTCGCGCCAAGGCAGAAGGTTGATCCGTGCCATCAGTCAAAGCTCCTGAGGGCAAGACCACAGGCGATCATCAACGCCGGGGCATCACTCGCCAGGGCAGCACCATTGACCTTGTTGCCCAGAATCATTTCGGAAAAAGGATTCGCGACCTGGGTCGGCGTGCCCAATTGCTGCTCGACCAAACGGTCCAGCCCCGGGACCGACGCGGTACCGCCGGCCAGCAGGATATGGTCGACGCTGCTGTACTGGCCGGAGGCAAAGAAGAACTGCAACGAGCGCGATACCTGCTGCACCAGCGCCTCTCGGAATGGCTGCAAGACCTCACCGGCATAGTCATCCGGCAAGCCGCCCTTCTTTTGCGCCAGACCCGCCTGCTCCAGCGCCAGGCCATAACGACGCTGGATTTCCTCGGTCAACTGCCGACCGCCGAACAGCTGTTCACGGGTGTAGATAATCCGCCCGTTCTGCAGCACGCTCAGGGTGGTCATGGTGGCGCCGATATCCACCACTGCGACAGTCAAACGCTCCCCGGAGACCGCGAGCCGACTGGCCAGCAAGCCGAATGAGCGCTCCAGCGCGTAGGCCTCGACATCGACCACGCGGGCGGTCAGCCCCGCCAGCGTCAGGGCCGCCTCGCGGACTTCGACGTTTTCCTTGCGGCAAGCGGCGAGCAGCACGTTGACGCGCTCCGGATTGCGCACGGAGGCGCCCAAGACTTCAAAGTCGATCGCGACTTCATCCAGGGGGTAAGGAATGTACTGATCGGCCTCGATCTTCAGCTGGCTTTCCATCTCGTCTTCGCAAAGCCCGGCATCCATCTCGATGATCTTGGTGATCACTGCCGAGCCTGCCACGGCCACGGCCACGTTCTTGAGGCCGGTTCTGGCCTTGGCCAGCGCGCGAGTGAGGGCCAGCCCCACGCCTTCGAGCTCAGCGATGTTTTTCTCGATCACAGCGCCAACCGGCAAGGGCTCGACCGCATAGGCTTCGACCCGGTAGCGCTCGCCCTGACGGCTCAACTCCAGAAGCTTCACCGAGGTGGAGCTGATATCGATTCCCAGCAGCGTACTGGATTTTTTGTTGAAGAGTCCTGGCACTACCGATTCCCTATGACTTTCCGTGAGTTACGGACTCTGCAATGTCCATTGCGTTCAATCCGCCCGTCTTGACAGCAGCGCCAACCACGCTCCCGGTCAGAAAAATGCTTATAATGCCCAGCGTTTTTTTCCGCATTTGCTCAAGCGCGGGTCGTTCTCATTTAGCCTGAACCCTGTTGCCCAATTCATTTTTGCCCTGGATATCCAAAAGCCTTGATTCGTCTGCTGAAGTTTTTCGGTTGGTCCATCGTCGCGGTTTTCTGCGGACTCCTTCTGGGTCTGAGCGGGGCGTACCTCTACCTTAGTCCCGGGCTTCCGTCCGTGGAGGCGCTGAGAAGCATCCAGTTGCAGATTCCTTTGCGGGTCTACAGCAGCGATAACAAGTTGATCGCAGAGTTTGGCGAAATGCGCCGTACACCGATCCGTTTCGCCGACATTCCCCCCAATTTCATCAATGCGTTACTAAGTGCTGAAGACGACAATTTCGCCAACCACTACGGCGTCGATCCGAGCAGTCTGATGCGTGCCGCGACCCAACTGGTCAAAAGCGGACACATCCAGTCCGGCGGCAGCACGATCACCATGCAAGTGGCGAAGAACTTCTTCCTGAGCAGCGAACGCAGCTTTTCGCGCAAGACCACCGAGATCCTGCTGGCCCTGCAGATCGAACGACAGCTGACCAAGGACGAGATCCTCGAGCTGTACGTCAACAAGATCTATCTGGGTAACCGTGCATACGGCATCGAGGCGGCAGCGCAGGTCTATTACGGCAAATCGATCCGCGACGTCAGCCTGGCGCAGATGGCGATGATTGCCGGCCTGCCCAAGGCGCCGTCGCGCTTCAACCCGCTGGCCAACCCGGCGCGCAGCAAGGAGCGTCGCGACTGGATCCTGGGGCGCATGTACAAGCTCGGAAAAATCAGCGAAGCCGACTACACCGCAGCGGTCAACGAGCCGCTGAACGCCAGCTATCACGTGCCGACTCCGGAAGTGAACGCCCCGTACATCGCCGAAATGGCCCGCGCCGAGATGGTCGGACGCTATGGCAGCGACGCGTATACCGAAGGCTTCCGCGTCACCACCACGGTGCCGAGCGACCTCCAGGAACTGGCCAACACCGCGGTCCACGAAGGCCTGATGACCTACGATCAGCGTCACGGCTATCGCGGCCCCGAGTCGCGGCTGCCGGGCAAGACTCGCGAAGCCTGGGCAACCGAGCTGACCAAACAACGCACCATCAGCAGCCTGGAACCGGCCATCGTCACCCTGGTCGACAAGAACGGCCTGCAAGTGCTGACCCGCACCGGTCAGGAACACGTGAACTGGGACACCATGAAATGGGCCCGGCCGTTCCTGAATACCAACAGCATGGGCGCCAACCCGAAACAACCGTCGGACGTGGCCCAGGTCGGCGATCTGATTCGCGTGCAGCGTCAGCCGGACAATTCGCTGAAGTTCAGCCAGATCCCGCAGGCCCAGGGCGCACTGGTGTCCCTGGACCCACAGAACGGCGCCATTCGTTCGCTGGTCGGCGGCTTCGCCTTCGAGCAGAGCAACTACAACCGCGCATTGCAGGCCAAGCGCCAGCCGGGTTCGAGCTTCAAACCGTTCGTGTACAGCGCTGCACTGGACAGCGGCTACACCGCCTCCAGCCTGGTGAACGACGCACCGATCGTGTTCGTCGACGAGTACCTGGACAAGGTCTGGCGTCCGAAGAACGACACCAACACCTTCCTCGGCCCGATTCGCCTGCGTGAAGCGCTGTACAAGTCGCGCAACCTGGTGTCGATCCGCTTGCTGCAAGCCATGGGCGTCGGCAAGACCATCGACTACATCACTCGCTTCGGCTTCAACAAACAGGACCTGCCACCCAACCTGTCCCTGGCGCTGGGCACCGCGACCCTGACGCCTATGGAAATCGCCACCGGCTGGAGCGCCTTCGCCAACGGCGGCTACAAGATCACCCCGTACATCATCGACAAGATCGAAAGCCGCAACGGCGACACACTGTTCGTCGCCAACCCGCCGAGCGTGCCTCAGGGCGGCGCTGCCAGCGATGGCATTGCCGCACCGGCCCCTCAAGCCTTCACGGTCAACGTAACGCCGGGCGAAGTCCCAGGTACTACGCCGACGCCACAGGCACCCGCCGTTGCCGAACGCATCATTGACGGACGCACCACCTACATTCTCAACAGCATGCTCGAGGACGTGATCAAGCTCGGCACCGGGCGTCGCGCACTGGCCCTGGGCCGCCCCGACATTGCCGGCAAGACCGGTACGACCAACGAGTCCAAGGACGCCTGGTTCTCCGGCTACAACGCCGATTACGTGACGACCGTATGGACCGGTTTCGATCAACCGGAAAGCCTGGGCCGCAAGGAATTCGGCGGCACCGTCGCGCTGCCGATCTGGATGAATTACATGGGCCCCGCACTCAAAGGCAAACCGCCGCATACGCAGCCTGAGCCGGAAGGCATCCTCAGCCTGAGAGTCGATCCGGTCAGCGGCCGCGCAGCCAGCCCGGGCACGCCAGGTGCTTACTTCGAGCTGTTCAAGGCCGAAGATACGCCACCGTCGGTCAACGAGATCGGCAGTGGCACGGCACCGGGCAGCCCGTTGCCAGCGGATGAACAGGCGCCGATCGATTTGTTCTAGAGGAGCAGCTGTAGGAGCGAGCTTGCTCGCGAAGGACTCAAGGGCGACGCGCTTATTCAGAACACACGCGTTATCGTTGACGTCCATCGTCGGAACGCCGCCCGGAGCAAGCTCGCTCCTACAGCCATAAAAAAACCCAGCACTTGGCTGGGTTTTTTTATGGGCGGCTGCTCTTAGCCGTTGAACACGTCATCCACGCTTTTGAGCGGGTAGTTCTTCGGATACGGCAGGGTCGCCACACCGGTCTCGATGGCGGCTTTGGCCACGGCATCGGAGATCAGGGTGATCAGACGGGCATCCATTGGCTTCGGAATGATGTACTCACGACCGAATTCCAGCTTGATGCCGCCATAGGCGTCGCACACTTCCTGAGGCACTGGCAGCTTGGCCAGTTCACGCAGGGCGTTGGCCGCAGCCACTTTCATTTCTTCGTTGATGCGCTTGGCGCGAACGTCCAGGGCACCGCGGAAGATGAACGGGAAGCCCAGTACGTTGTTGACCTGGTTCGGGTAGTCGGAACGACCGGTGGCCATGATCACGTCGCTACGGGTAGCGTGTGCCAGTTCCGGGGAGATTTCCGGATCAGGGTTGGAGCACGCGAACACGATCGGGTTGGCCGCCATGGACAGCAGGCCTTCAGGGCTCAGCAGGTTCGGGCCGGACAGGCCTACGAACACGTCAGCGCCTTGCAGGGCGTCAGCCAGGGTGCGCTTGTCGGTCGCGTGAGCGAACACCGCCTTGTACTGGTTCAGGTCGTCACGGCCGGAGTGGATCACGCCGGTACGGTCGACCATGTAGATGTTTTCGATGTTGGCGCCCATGCTCACCAGCAACTTCATGCAGGAGATGGCGGCAGCGCCGGCACCCAGGCAGACGATCTTGGCTTGCGGCAGGGTTTTGCCAGCAATTTCCAGGGCGTTGATCATGCCGGCGGCGGTCACGATAGCGGTGCCGTGCTGGTCATCGTGGAATACCGGAATATCGCACTGCTCGATCAGAGCACGTTCGATTTCAAAGCACTCTGGTGCCTTGATGTCTTCCAGGTTGATGCCACCGAAGGTGATGGAAATGCGCTTGACGGTGTCGATGAAGGCCTGCGGGCTTTCGGAGTCGACTTCGATGTCGAAAACGTCGATGCCGGCGAAGCGCTTGAACAGTACGCCCTTACCTTCCATCACTGGCTTGGAAGCCAATGGGCCGAGGTTACCCAGGCCGAGAATCGCGGTGCCATCGGAAATGACTGCAACCAGGTTGCCTTTGCCGGTGTACTTGTAGGCCAGTTCAGGATCGCGGGCGATCTCGCGTACTGGTTCGGCTACGCCCGGGCTGTAGGCCAGCGACAGGTCGCGAGCGGTAGCAGTGGCCTTGGTGAGCTCGACACTCAGCTTCCCTGGACGAGGATTGGCGTGATATTCGAGAGCGGCAGTTTTCAGATCAGACATTTTGGCATTCCGCTTTTACTGTTGGACAGACTGGTCAGCGAGGATACGCGCCTCGCAAAGTCCCCACAAGACTGACCGGTCACCCCTGTCAAGCGCCCTGCCCTACGACTTTGGGCCAAGAGCCACGACTTACAAGGGTTAGACTGTTCACAATCGGCAGAAAAAATGTCTACAATTTTTTATCACGGCACCGCTTGAAGCATCGCCGGGTCGGTCAAGGGCAACATCCAGCGTGCCTGGCCTTCCTTGAGGCCGCCTTTGCGCGAGCGATCCAGCACCCAGCCACGCGCCTCGACCTGCTTGCCTTTGAGGCCTTCCAGCGAATTCATATCGAAACGCGCCAGCAGATTGGGTGCAACGCGCAATACAACTGAATCCTGCAACTCGATCCAAACCCCGCCGCGATTGCGTTGCACCTTGCTCACACGACCGCTGAGCACGGCAAAACCGGAAGCGCTGATCTGCTCCGCTTTCAGTACAGGTGACTGGCGCCAGACACCGAGCCCGGCCTGACGAGCGTTGCGTTCTGCGGCTTGCTGACAGGCGACCAGATCGACATTCGGCGCCACCGCCACCTGAAAACCCAGGCCTTCGGCAAGCAATTGCGCTTCCAGGTTGGCGCCGTCTGCACCATAGACATGGGCCAGGGTGCGGCCGTAATGGTCCTTGCTTTCTTTGCCAGGCACCAACCCGACCCGCCCGTCACTCGCCGCCACCAAGGCTTCGAGGCGTTTGCGTGCGGCCACGGCGAACGGCTCGTCGGAACGGCCCTTTTTACCCAGCTCCGGCGTGTTCAAGCCGATCATGCGCACATTGCGGCCATCGCTCAGGCGCAAAGTGTCGCCGTCCACCACCCGCTGCACCGCAACGGGCGCCAGGTCGCCTGGCGCCGGGCAAAAGGCCTGGGCGCCAGACAGCCAAATCGCAGACATAAAAAAGGCGCCCGCAAGGGACGCCTTCTTCATCAGCATGGAAAAACCGTAGCGGCTCCCCAAGTTGATTGGCCTTAGGCCTTTTTCGCGCCGAAAGCACCGAAACGGTCGGCGAACTTCTGTACGCGACCACCGGTGTCCAGGGTCTTCTGCTTACCGGTGTAGAACGGGTGGCATTCGTTGCAAACGTCGATCGCCAGGGCTTTGCCGAAGGTCGAACGGGTTTCGAACTTGTTGCCGCAGCTGCAGGTAACAGCAACTGCCGGGTATTCTGGATGGATATCAGCTTTCATGGTGTCTTCCTCAGGCTAGCGTGCCGCCACCCAACACAATTGTTGAATACCGCACGTAATTAGGCCGCGGATTCTACCAGACAATCCTGATCACGCAAGCTGTCGCTTCTACCGACCGTCTGCTAGGCTCCCGGCCAAATCGCCACCCCTGTGGGAGCGGGCCTGCTCGCGAAGACGGAGTGTCAGTCAGCATTCAAATCGTCTGGCACACCGCTTTCGCGAGCAAGCCCGCTCCCACAGGTCATGGCCCTGCTGGTTACTTTTCGCCATTCGAGATCCCCCGCGTGCCCGACGCCATTCTGCGCCTCGCCCTGCCTTCGCCGCTGCGCCGCCTGTTCGACTACCGCGCTCCGGCCGGCGTCCTGCGCAGCCAGCTGCACCCTGGCATGCGCCTGCGGGTACCGTTCGGCCGGCGCGAGATGATCGGAATCCTGGTGGAAGTCACCAACACCAGCGAAGTGCCGGCCAAGAAACTCAAGCCGGCCCTGGCCCTGCTCGACGCTACCCCACCGCTGCCGCCCGCGCTGTTCAAGCTGTGCCTGTGGACCTCCCAGTATTACCAGCACAGCCTCGGCGACACCTTGAGCTGGGCGCTGCCGGTGCTGCTGCGCCAGGGCGAGCTGGCCGAAGCACGCCAGGAGCGGTTCTGGTCCGCCGCGCCGGGCGCCAGCCTCGATGATCCGCGCATCGCCCGCGCCCCGCGTCAGCGCGAAGCCCTGGCCACGCTGGCCCAGCATCCCCACGGCGTCGCCCATCAATTACTGAGCAAGCTGATGCTGAGCAAGGACAGCCTGGATTTGCTGCTGGCCAAGGAGCTGGTGCAAGTCGAGATCCGCCGCCACGCTCCGGGCGCACGCCACGAACACTGGCTGGCGCAACCGGAACTCCCATTGAACCCGGAGCAGCGCGCCGCATACGAGGCGATTCGAGCCGGCTTCGACAGTTATCACGCGTTCCTGCTGGCCGGCGTCACCGGCAGCGGCAAGACCGAAGTCTATCTGCAGTTGATCCGCGAAACGCTGGAGGCCGGCAAGCAGGCACTGGTGCTGATCCCGGAAATCAACCTGGGCCCACAGACCCTGGCGCGCTTCGAGCAACGTTTCAATGCCCGCATCGCGCTGATCCATTCGGCAGTCAATGACCGCGAACGCCTCGATGCCTGGCTGGCCGCACGGGACGGTGAGGCCGACATCATTATCGGCACCCGCTCGGCCCTGTTCACGCCGATGAAGAACCCCGGCCTGATCATCATCGACGAAGAGCACGACGGCTCCTATAAACAGCAGGAAGGTTTGCGCTACCACGCCCGCGATCTGGCACTGGTGCGGGCGCGACAGGAACGCATCCCGATCGTCCTCGGTTCCGCCACCCCTTCGCTGGAAAGCCTGCACAACGCCTACACTGGCCGCTACGGACTCCTGCGCCTGAATGAACGCGCAGGCGGTGCCAAGCAGCCGCGTTTCCTGCGTCTGGATGTCAAAAGTCGCCCGCTGGACAGCGGCATTTCCGGGCCGATGCAACAAGCCATCGGCCAGACCCTGGCCGCCGGGCAGCAGGTCCTGGTGTTCCTCAATCGCCGCGGCTTCGCCCCGACACTGTTGTGCCATGACTGTGGCTGGATGTCCGAGTGCCAGCGCTGCGATGCGCGGATGACCGTGCATCAGCGTTACGGCGAGCTGCGCTGCCACCATTGTGGCTACGTCGAACGCGTGCCGCGCCAGTGCCCGAAGTGCAACAAGGTCGATCTGCGCCCCGTTGGCGCCGGCACCGAACGGGCCGAGGAGCGCCTGGCGATTCTGTTCCCGGACTATCCGGTGCTGCGGGTCGACCGCGACAGCACTTCGCGCAAGGACGCGATGAACCAGTTGTTCGCAACCATTCAAAAAGGCCAGCCGTGCATCCTGATCGGCACGCAAATGCTTGCCAAAGGCCACCACTTTCCACGGGTGACGCTGGTGTCGATCCTCGACGCGGACGGCGGCCTGTTCTCCGGCGACTTCCGCGCCAGCGAGCGCATGGCACAGCTGATCGTCCAGGTCGCCGGCCGCGCAGGCCGCGCCGAAGAGCCGGGCAAGGTGATTATCCAGACGCACCTGGCCGACCATCCGCTGCTGGTGCAACTGACCGAGCAGGGCTATTTCGCCTTTGCGGAGCAAGCCTTGAGCGAACGCCGCGCGGCGGGTCTTCCGCCGTTCGCGCATTTGGCGCTGCTGCGAGCCGAGGCGCATAAGCCAGGGCAGGCCGAAGGTTTCCTTGATGAGGCGTGCAGCGAGGCCGAGCGTTTGCTGGCCGAACAGAACCTGAGCGGCATCGAGCTACTGGGGCCGGTACCGGCACCGATGGAGCGTCGGGCCGGACGTTACCGTGCCCAGCTACTCTTGCAGGCCACGGCCCGGGCGCCGCTGCATCGGTTGCTGGCCAGTTGGCTGCTGGTGCTGGAACAGATGCCGAGCGGGCGGGCGGTGCGTTGGTCGCTGGATGTTGATCCGGTGGATTTGTATTGATTTTGAGATCGCTTTCGCGAGCAAGCCCGCTCCCACAGGGGAATTTGTGCTGAATGCAGAACTTGTGCACACCCGAGATCTACTGTGGGAGCGGGCTTGCTCGCGAAGAGGCCTTAATTGTCACCACACATCCATAACCTGCCTGCTAAGGTTGGCAAGCCCGTCTTCGCAACGGATAATGCCCAGTTTTTCCACCAGCGCACGATGCGCCGCCGCGCCAGCGGTCGAAAGAGAAGACCATGAAAGACACCATTCGCCAGCTGATCCAACAAGCCATCACCCAACTCGTCAACGAAGGTGTGTTGCCTGAAGGCCTGTCGCCGGCGATCCAGGTGGAAAACTCCCGCGACAAGAAAAATGGCGACTTCGCCAGCAACATCGCCATGATGCTGGCCAAGCCGGCCGGCATGAAGCCCCGCGATCTGGCGGAAAAAATCATTGCCGCGCTGCCGGCTGACGAAAACGTCTCCAAGACCGAAATCGCCGGCCCTGGCTTCCTGAACTTCTTCCAGAACACCGACGCCCTGGCCGCACGCCTGGACGCCGCCCTGGCCGACGCCAACATCGGCGTGCGCAAGGCCGGCCCGGTACAGCGCACCGTGGTCGACCTGTCGGCTCCGAACCTGGCCAAAGAGATGCACGTCGGCCACCTGCGCTCGACCATCATCGGCGACGGCGTGGCCCGTGTTCTGGAGTTCCTCGGCGACACCGTGATCCGTCAGAACCACGTTGGCGACTGGGGCACCCAGTTCGGCATGCTGATGGCTTATCTTCAGGAAAACCCGATCACCAGCGACGAACTGTCGGATCTGGAAAACTTCTACCGCGCCGCCAAGCAACGCTTCGACGAATCCGAAGAGTTCGCCGACCGCGCCCGTGGCCTGGTGGTCAAGTTGCAGGCCGGCGATGCCGATTGCCTGGCGCTGTGGACCAAGTTCAAGGACATCTCGCTGTCGCACTGCCAGAAGATCTACGAACTGCTCAACGTCAAACTGACCATGGCCGATGTGATGGGCGAAAGTGCCTACAACGACGACCTGATCAATGTGGTCAACGACCTCAAGGCCGCGGGCATGCTGGTCGAAAGCAACGGCGCCCAGTGCGTGTTCCTCGACGAGTTCAAGAACGCCGACGGCGACCCGCTGCCGGTGATCATCGTCAAGGCTGATGGCGGCTATCTGTACGCCACCACCGACCTGGCAGCCGTGCGCTACCGCAGCGGCAAGCTCAAGGCCGATCGCGCGCTGTACTTCGTCGACCAGCGTCAGGCCCTGCACTTCCAGCAAGTGTTCGCCGTGGCGCGCAAGGCCGGTTTCGTGACCCATCCGATGGAAATGGAACACATGGGCTTCGGCACCATGAACGGCGCTGACGGCCGTCCGTTCAAGACCCGTGATGGCGGCACCGTGAAGTTGATCGACCTGCTGACCGAAGCCCAGGAACGCGCCTACACCCTGGTCAAGGACAAGAACCCGGAGCTGGCCGAAGCCGAGCTGCGCAACATCGCCAAGGTCGTGGGCATCGGCGCGGTGAAATACGCCGACCTGTCCAAGCACCGCACCAGCGACTACAGCTTCAACTTCGACCTGATGCTCAACTTCGAAGGCAACACCGCGCCGTACCTGCTGTACGCCTACACCCGCGTGGCCGGTGTGTTCCGCAAACTCGGCAAGGACTTCAGCGAAGTCGAAGGCCAGATCGTTCTGGAAGCGGCGCACGAACACGAACTGGCGGCGAAACTCGCGCAGTTCGGTGAAATCCTGAACAACGTGTCCGAAAAAGGCACCCCGCACATCCTCTGCACTTACCTGTACGACGTTGCCGGCCTGTTCTCCAGCTTCTACGAGAACTGCCCGATCCTCGCCGCCGATACCCCGGCACAAATGCAGAGCCGCCTGCGCCTCGCCGCGCTGACCGGACGCACTCTCAAGCAAGGCCTGGAACTCTTGGGCCTGGAAACTCTGGAGCGTATGTAAGTTGGCTGCCAAGAAAAAACCTGCACCCAAGCGTGGCGCCAGCCGTTATCAAGCTCCTGCAAAACAACCGATCCCGGGCTGGCTATGGATGGCCATTGGCCTGACGGTCGGCGCGTTCATCGTGTTCCTGATGAAACTGGAACCGGGCAAGGGCAGCGACACGGTCAAGCGTGAAAAGGTCGAGCAACAGCAACAACAGAAAGCCAGCAAGATCGCCGAGGCCAACAAGACCCCGCCGAGCCCGACGCAGCCGGTGAAGCCGAAGTACGACTTCTACACCTTGCTGCCGGAATCGGAAGTCATCGTGCCGCCCGATGCCGTACCGGAAAAGACCCTGCCGACGCCGCAAGTGCCAGCCATCCCGACAACGCCGGTCACCCCGGCCGAAGCGGCGAAGATCGACACGGCTCGTGCCCAGGCAGCCCTGGCCGGGATCACGCCTCCGCCAGCACCTCCGGTCAAGGCGGCGCCAGTGACCAGATTCTTCCTGCAAGCCGGTTCGTTCCGCAAGGAGGCCGATGCGGACAAGGTCCGGGCGCAGATCATCCTGCTGGGCCAGGCCGTCTCGGTCGAGTCCGGAACGGTGAAGGACGAAACCTGGTATCGGGTTCTGGTCGGACCGTTCAGCAACCGCGAACAACTGACCACCGCCCAGAAACAACTGGCCGGCGCCGGCTTCAGTAATCTGTTGTTACAACAACGCCAGAACCGCTGAGCCCTTCAGGACCACCGCGTCATCGTTCTTCGCGAGCAAGCCCGCTCCCACAAGGTCTACGCGCCCCCTGTGGGAGCGGGCTTGCCCGCGAAGGCGTCAGAACAGACACCACAAGACCCTCGACCAAGCCACCGCTCGTCCCCTCTCCCGCTCCGCAGTTGAAATCCTTTCCACCACCCCCATATGTGTTGGGATAAGGCATTTTCGCCCCGCTGCGTGGAGACTCTTCCCTTGACCACCATCGTTTCAGTTCGCCGCCACGGCAAAGTCGTCATGGGCGGCGACGGCCAGGTTTCCCTCGGCAATACCGTGATGAAAGGCAACGCGAAAAAAGTTCGTCGCCTGTACCACGGCCAGGTCATCGCCGGGTTTGCCGGTGCCACCGCTGACGCCTTTACCCTCTTCGAACGCTTCGAAGGCCAGCTTGAAAAACACCAGGGCCACCTGGTGCGCGCCGCTGTCGAACTCGCCAAGGAATGGCGCACCGACCGCTCCCTGAGCCGCCTTGAAGCCATGCTCGCGGTCGCCAACAAAGACGCCTCCCTGATCATCACTGGCAACGGCGACGTGGTCGAGCCAGAAGAAGGCCTGATCGCCATGGGTTCCGGTGGCGCCTACGCCCAGGCCGCCGCCAGCGCCCTGCTGAAAAAGACCGACCTGTCGGCCCGGGAAATCGTCGAAACCGCCCTCGGTATCGCTGGCGACATCTGTGTATTCACCAACCACACCCAGACCATTGAGGAGCAGGACTGCGCCGAGTAAGCCCGTGCCGCCCACCGCACCACGGCCCATTCTTGCTTGAGGTCCACTGAATATCATGCCCATGACTCCCCGTGAAATCGTCCACGAACTCAACCGCCACATCATCGGCCAGGACGATGCCAAGCGCGCCGTAGCCATTGCCCTGCGCAACCGCTGGCGCCGCATGCAGCTGCCTGAAGAACTGCGTGTTGAAGTGACGCCAAAGAACATCCTGATGATCGGCCCGACCGGTGTCGGTAAAACCGAGATCGCCCGACGCCTGGCGAAACTGGCCAACGCACCGTTCATCAAGGTCGAAGCGACCAAGTTCACTGAAGTCGGCTATGTCGGCCGCGACGTCGAATCGATCATTCGTGACCTGGCCGATGCCGCGATCAAGCTGCTGCGCGAACAGGAAATCGTCAAGGTACGCCACCGCGCTGAAGACGCTGCCGAAGAGCGCATCCTCGACGCCCTGCTGCCGCCGGCACGCATGGGTTTCAGCAGCGACGATGCCCCGACCCAGGATTCCAATACCCGTCAGCTGTTCCGCAAGCGCCTGCGCGAAGGCCAGCTGGACGACAAGGAGATCGAAATCGAAGTCGCCGAAATGGCCGGCGTCGATATCTCCGCGCCACCGGGCATGGAAGAAATGACCAACCAGCTGCAAAGCCTGTTCGCCAACATGGGCAAGGGCAAGCGCAAGAGCCGCAAGCTCAAGGTCAAGGAAGCGCTCAAGCTGGTGCGCGACGAAGAAGCCAGCCGCCTGGTCAACGATGAAGAGTTGAAGGCCAAGGCCCTGGAAGCGGTCGAGCAGCACGGCATCGTGTTCATCGACGAAATCGACAAGGTCGCCAAGCGTGGCAATACCGGTGGCGTCGATGTATCCCGCGAAGGCGTGCAGCGCGACTTGCTGCCGCTGATCGAGGGCTGCACCGTCAACACCAAGCTGGGCATGGTCAAGACCGACCACATCCTGTTCATCGCTTCCGGTGCGTTTCACCTGAGCAAGCCGAGCGACCTGGTGCCGGAACTGCAAGGTCGCCTGCCGATTCGTGTCGAACTCAAGGCCCTTTCGCCAGAAGACTTCGAACGCATCCTCAGCGAACCGCACGCCTCGCTCACCGAGCAATATTGCGCGCTGCTGAAAACCGAAGGCCTGGGCATCGAGTTCCAGCCGAGCGGCATCAAGCGCATCGCGGAGATTGCCTGGCAGGTCAACGAGAAAACCGAAAACATCGGTGCCCGTCGCCTGCACACCTTGCTCGAGCGCCTGCTCGAAGAGGTGTCGTTCAGCGCCGGCGACCTGGCCAGCGCCCATGACGACAAGGTGATCCAGATCGACGCCGACTACGTCAACAGCCACCTGGGCGAATTGGCGCAGAACGAAGACCTTTCCCGTTATATCCTGTAAGCCATACTTACGGTAATCGCGGCCCCTGTGGGAGCGGGCTTGCTCGCGAAAGCGGTCTGACATTCGACATTGATGTTGAATGTCATGGCCTCTTCGCGAGCAAGCCCGCTCCCACATTTAAATCGGGGTCTGCCACATAACGGACTTCAGGCCATGACCCAACTCCCCACTGACATCAAGCTGCACAAAGCCTCGAAAACCCTGTCGCTGAAATACGCGTCCGGCGAGGAATACACCCTGCCCGCCGAATTCCTGCGCGTGCATTCTCCTTCCGCCGAGGTCCAGGGCCACGGCAAACCCATCCTGCAGTTTGGCAAGATCAACGTAGGCCTGACCAAGGTAGAACCGGCCGGTCAGTACGCACTGAAACTGACCTTCGATGACGGTCACGACAGTGGTCTGTTTACCTGGGAATACCTCTACGAACTGGCGCGACGTTATGACGCACTCTGGGATGACTATCTGGCCGAACTGAAAGCGGCTGGAAAAACCCGCGATCCGAACGAATCCGTCGTCAAACTGATGCTCTAGCCTGAGCCTCTTGCTCTTTAGAGGGCATTTTCTAATTTCATCTGTTTGAATGCTCCGCTCCAGGGCCGCCGATCGGCCTGCTTGCGAAAAAAATTAAACTCGGGTAACCAATGGAACTGGCAAGTTCCCTGCAGTGCTCTCTGCATTAAAAAAGCAGCGATGCAGTATTAACGGTCACCCCGAGCAGTAGTACCTGGCATTGGCTGTGTGACTACACAGCAGGACCCGGTACTCGTCTCAGGACAATGGAGCGTCGTAGATGAGTAACAAGAATAACGATGACTTGAAGAATCAAGCCTCGGAAAACACCTTGGGGCTGAATCCTGTCGTTGGACTGCGTGGAAAGGATCTACTGGCTTCTGCTCGCATGG
The DNA here is from genome assembly GCF_047324915.1 of Pseudomonas sp. Pseusp16. Taxonomy (NCBI): domain Bacteria; kingdom Pseudomonadati; phylum Pseudomonadota; class Gammaproteobacteria; order Pseudomonadales; family Pseudomonadaceae; genus Pseudomonas; species Pseudomonas sp. Pseusp16. Next base: position 4,728,547 of record NZ_CP168522.1, read on the forward strand.
TACTCAGGCAGGCCATCAAACAACCGATTCACAGCGCCAGGCATGTTGCGCATTTCGGCCTTGAACTCAAGAACGTGCTGCTCGGCAAATCCGAGCTGCTACCGACCAGCGATGACCGTCGCTTCGCGGATCCGGCCTGGAGCCAGAACCCGCTCTACAAACGTTATCTGCAAACCTACCTGGCGTGGCGCAAGGAACTCCACGACTGGATCGGCGACAGCAACCTGCCGCCCAAGGACGTCAGCCGCGGGCATTTCGTGATCAACCTCATGACCGAAGCCTTCGCCCCGACCAACACGGCGGCCAACCCGGCGGCGGTCAAGCGCTTCTTCGAAACCGGTGGCAAAAGCCTGCTCGATGGCCTCTCGCATCTGGCCAAGGACCTGGTGCATAACGGCGGCATGCCGAGCCAGGTCAACATGGGCGCATTCGAGGTCGGCAAGACCCTTGGTGTGACCGAGGGCGCAGTGGTCTTTCGCAACGACGTGCTGGAGCTGATCCAGTACAAGCCGATCACCGAGCAGGTGCATGAACGCCCACTGCTGGTGGTACCGCCGCAGATCAACAAGTTCTACGTTTTCGACCTGAGCCCGGAAAAAAGCCTGGCGCGGTTCTGCCTGCGCAACAACGTGCAGACCTTCATCGTCAGCTGGCGCAACCCGACCAAGGAGCAGCGCGAGTGGGGCCTGTCGACCTACATCGAAGCGCTCAAGGAAGCGGTTGATGTGGTCACCGCCATTACCGGCAGCAAAGACGTGAACATGCTCGGTGCCTGCTCCGGCGGCATCACCTGCACCGCGCTGCTGGGCCACTACGCAGCAATCGGCGAGAACAAGGTCAACGCCCTGACCCTGCTGGTCAGCGTGCTCGACACCACCCTGGACAGCGACGTGGCCCTGTTCGTCGACGAGCAGACCCTCGAAGCCGCCAAGCGCCAATCGTACCAGGCCGGCGTGCTGGAAGGCCGCGACATGGCCAAGGTCTTCGCCTGGATGCGCCCCAACGACCTGATCTGGAACTACTGGGTCAACAACTACCTGTTGGGCAACGAACCGCCGGTTTTCGACATTCTGTTCTGGAACAACGACACCACCCGGTTGCCTGCGGCGTTCCATGGCGACCTGATCGAAATGTTCAAAAGCAATCCATTGACCCGCGCCGATGCACTGGAAGTGTGCGGCACGCCGATCGACCTGAAGAAGGTTACCGCCGACATCTTCTCGCTGGCCGGCACCAGCGACCACATCACGCCGTGGCGCTCCTGCTACAAGTCGGCGCAACTGTTCGGCGGCAACGTTGAATTCGTGCTGTCCAGCAGCGGGCACATCCAGAGCATTCTGAACCCGCCGGGCAATCCGAAATCGCGCTACATGACCAGCACCCAAATGCCCGCCGATGCCGATGACTGGCAGGAAGAGTCGACCAAGCACGCCGACTCCTGGTGGCTGCACTGGCAGGCATGGCAGGCACAGCGTTCGGGCAACCTGAAAAAAGCACCGGCAAAACTGGGCAACAAGGCCTACCCGGCAGGGGAAGCCGCACCGGGCACTTACGTGCATGAGCGGTAACTGACACACCTCGCCCTACTGTAGGAGCGAGCTCGCTCGCGATGGACGTCAACGATAACGAGCACTGCCTGGTTAACGTGTCGTCCTCGCGTTTTTCGCGAGCAAGCTCGCTCCTACAGGGGATGAGGAAGAATTCAAGAGAGCGACCCACAGGGCCAGAAGCATGCCGCAACCCTTCATATTCCGTACCGTCGAGCTGGATGGCCAGACGCTCCGCACGGCGGTACGCCCCGGCAAGCCTCACTTGACGCCCCTGCTGATTTTCAACGGCATTGGCGCCAACCTGGAGCTGGTGTTCCCGTTCATCGCGGCGCTGGACCCGGACCTGGAAGTCATCGCTTTCGACGTACCCGGCGTCGGCGGTTCGTCGACACCGAACCGGCCGTATCGTTTTCCGGGGCTGGCCAAGCTCACGGCGCGGATGCTCGACTATCTCGACTACGGGCAGGTCAATGTCATCGGCGTGTCCTGGGGGGGCGCCCTGGCCCAACAGTTCGCTTACGACTATCCGGAGCGCTGCAAGAAACTCGTGCTGGCGGCGACGGCGGCAGGTGCGGTGATGGTACCGGGCAAGCCGAAAGTGCTGTGGATGATGGCCAGTCCGCGACGTTACATCCAACCGTCCCACGTAATTCGCATTGCGCCGATGATCTACGGCGGCGCTTTCCGTCGCGACCCGACGCTGGCCGCGAGCCATGCGGCCAAGGTGCGTTCAGCGGGCAAGCTCGGATACTACTGGCAGCTGTTCGCCGGCCTCGGCTGGACCAGCATCCACTGGTTGCACAAGATCCGTCAGCCGACCCTGGTACTGGCCGGCGACGATGACCCGCTGATCCCGTTGGTCAACATGCGCTTGCTGGCCTGGCGGATTCCCAACGCCCAGCTGCACATCATCGATGACGGGCATTTGTTCCTGATTACCCGGGCCGAAGCTGTGGCCCCGATCATCATGAAATTCCTGGAAGAGGAGCGCCAGCGCGCGGTGATGCATCCGCGTCCGGCGCCATTGGGCAGCTAAACCGCTGCATCAGCGGCCGGCAGGACGCCACGCCGCGCAACAACCCGTTACAGCGTCTATGGTGTTCTGGTTCGGTGTGTTTGTTTTTAGCCTGAAGACGAAGGAGTGTTGACTCATGCGCGAGAAACCAGCGAGGGATTCGTTACCGACTCCCGCCGCGTTCATCAATGCACAGAGTGCGATTACCGGCCTGCGCGGTCGGGATCTGTTATCGACCCTGCGCAGTGTGGCCGCCCATGGCTTGCGCAATCCGGTGCACAGTGCCCGACATGCCCTCAAACTCGGCGGCCAGCTTGGTCGTGTGCTGCTGGGTGAAACCCTGCACCCGACCAACCCGCAGGACACTCGCTTCGCCGATCCGGCGTGGAGCCTCAACCCGTTTTACCGGCGCAGCCTGCAGGCCTATCTGAGCTGGCAGAAGCAGGTCAAAAGCTGGATCGACGAGAGCGACATGAGCCCGGACGACCGCGCCCGCGCCCACTTCGCTTTCGCCTTGCTCAACGACGCCGTATCGCCCTCCAACACCCTGCTCAATCCATTGGCGGTCAAGGAGCTCTTCAATTCCGGTGGTAACAGCCTGGTGCGTGGCATCGGCCATCTGGTGGACGATCTGCTGCACAACGATGGCTTGCCCCGGCAAGTCACCAAGCAAGCGTTCGAGGTCGGCAAGACGGTCGCCACCACCACCGGTGCCGTGGTGTTTCGCAACGAACTGCTGGAGTTGATCCAGTACAAGCCGATGAGCGAAAAGCAGTATTCCAAGCCCCTGCTGGTGGTGCCGCCACAAATCAACAAGTACTACATTTTCGACCTGAGCCCCCACAACAGCTTCGTCCAGTACGCGCTGAAAAACGGCCTGCAGACCTTCATGATCAGCTGGCGCAACCCGGATGTGCGTCACCGTGAATGGGGGCTCTCGACCTACGTGGAAGCCGTGGAAGAGGCCATGAATGTGTGCCGGGCGATCACCGGCGCACGCGAGGTCAACCTGATGGGCGCCTGCGCCGGCGGGTTGACCATTGCCGCGTTGCAAGGCCACTTGCAGGCCAAGCGGCAACTGCGCAGGGTGTCCAGTGCGACTTATCTGGTGAGCCTGCTCGACAGCCAGCTGGATAGCCCCGCTTCGCTGTTCGCCGACGAGCAGACTCTGGAGGCCGCCAAGCGCCGCTCCTATCAGAAAGGTGTGCTGGACGGCCGCGACATGGCCAAGGTCTTCGCCTGGATGCGCCCCAACGATTTGATCTGGAGCTACTTCGTCAACAACTACCTGTTGGGCAAGGAGCCGCCGGCGTTCGACATCCTCTACTGGAACAACGACAGCACGCGCCTGCCGGCCGCCCTGCATGGCGACCTGCTGGACTTCTTCAAGCACAACCCGCTGACCCACCCGGGCGGCCTGGAAGTGTGTGGCACGCCGATCGATTTGCAGAAGGTCACCGTCGACAGCTTCAGCGTCGCCGGCATCAACGATCACATCACGCCGTGGGATGCGGTGTATCGCTCGACGCTGTTGCTCGGTGGCGAGCGGCGCTTTGTGCTATCCAACAGCGGTCATGTGCAGAGCATCCTCAACCCGCCGAGCAACCCGAAAGCCAACTACGTCGAAAACGGCAAACTGAGCAGCGACCCCCGCGCCTGGTACTACGACGGCAGGCATGTCGACGGCAGTTGGTGGACCCAATGGCTGAGCTGGGTTCAGGAACGCTCCGGCGCACAGAAGGAAACCCACATGGCGCTCGGCAACCAGAACTATCCACCGATGGAAGCTGCGCCCGGTACCTACGTACGTGTGCGCTGAACCTAAAAAAATGCCGCAGTCAGTCTCCGACCCGGTAGGAGCGAGTATGCTCGCGATGGATATCCAGACGCCGCGGGTAATCAGGTAGCCCGCGTAATCGTTAACGACCATCGCGAGCATGCTCGCTCCTACAGGACTGGAGGTTGGCCTGGCACGAACATTAAGAAGACTGGATGAAAACCCGCGACCGGATCCTCGAATGTGCCCTGCAGTTGTTCAATCAAAAGGGCGAACCGAATGTCTCCACCATGGAAGTTGCCAATGAAATGGGCATCAGCCCGGGCAACCTCTACTACCACTTCCACGGCAAGGAACCGCTGATTCTCGGGCTGTTCGAGCGCTTTCAGGGCGAACTCGCCCCGCTGCTCGATCCACCGGCCGATGTCGAACTGGCGCCTGAGGACTACTGGCTGTTCCTGCACCTGATCGTCGAACGCCTGTCCCACTACCGGTTTCTCTTCCAGGACCTGTCGAACCTCGCCGGGCGCCTGCCGAAACTGGCCAAGGGCATTCGCAATCTGCTCAATGCACTCAAGCGCACACTGGCGTCGTTGCTCGCACGATTGCAGGCGCAAGGGCTGCTGGTCAGCGATACCCAGGCACTGGGGCAATTGGTGGAGCAGATCACCATGACCCTGCTGTTCTCTCTGGATTACCAGCGGATTCTCGATCGTGAAGGCGAGGTGCGGCTAGTGGTTTACCAGATCATGATGCTGGTTGCGCCACACCTTCTGGCGCCGATCAAGGCAGCGACCGAGCAGATGGCGATGGAGTATCTCAAGGAACACGAATAACCCCTCTACCCCCCCTGTAGGAGCGAGCTTGCTCGCGATGGTATTGCAGGCGCTGTGTAGCGTCGGCTGTACCTTTTTCGCGAGCAAGCTCGCTCCTACACGGGGTCAGTGGTGCTCTCGAATTGCGCACAAACAAAAACGCCCGACCTTCACAGGCCGGGCGTTTTCTTGAGCCCTGAAAATCAGGACTGACTGGTTGGCGTCGATGGAGTTGGCGCGACAGTCGGGGTGACAGCAGGGGTTGGCGCGGCAGCGGAGTTCGATGCGCTGACCGGAGCTGCTGGCGTTACCGGCGTTGCCGGTTTGGCAGCAGCCACTGCTGGTTTTGGCGCGGCGGCTTTTGGAGCTGCCGGCTTTTTCACTGCAGGTTTTTTCGCCGCAGCGGGTTTGGCCGCTGGCTTGGCCGCTGCAGTTTTTGCTGCTGGCTTGGCTGCCGGTTTAGCCGCTGGTTTGGCGGCGGCTTTTGCGGCGACCGGTTTAGCTGCCGGCTTGGCCGCTGCAGGTTTGGCAGCAGCGGTTTTAACCGCAGGCTTGGTTGCCGCTTTTGCCAGTGGTTTGGCAGCAGTCTTGGCTGCCGGCTTGGCGGCGGCAGTCTTGGCAGCAGGTTTGGCAGCTGCGGTTTTCGCCGCGACAGGCGCAACCTTGGCACCGGTCAGTTTTTCGATTTGCTTGGTCAGGGTATCGACCTTGCTGTGCAGTGCCTTGACTTCGTTGCGGCTCGGTACGCCCAGACGCGAAATGGCGCTGTTCAGACGCTTGTCAAAAGCGCCTTCCAGCTCATCCCACTTGCCCAGTGCGCGATCTTTCACACCGCTGATGCGCGACTTGGCCGAAGAAGCGGAGTCTTTGGCGGCGTCGACTGTCTTGCCAACGGCGCTCTTGGTGAGCTTCTCGGCTTTCTCGCCGTCCTTAACCAATGCATCGAAGAGTTTGCTGCCGTCAGTGTCGATCTTCGAGTACACGCCTAAACCAGCCAGCCAGATTTTTCGGGAGTAATCTTCAACCTTCCCGATCCACGAGCTGCCTTCTTTTTCGGTTTTCTTTTTAACAGCCATCCCGTTCTCCTTAAGATTTACGCGCGACGCGTTCGAGCAATGCCGTCAGCTCATCGAGCTTAGCAGAGAGTGCCTCAACGTCATGTTTAGACGGAATGCCGATACGATTCAAGGTACTTGCGACACGCGTATCGAACGCCTTCTCGACCCTGTCGAGTTGAACTTCGACCTTGCCTTTGAAAGTGCTGACTTCACTCTTGGCTTCATCGATCTCGGCATTGGCCGCTTCAAGCTTCTCAGCGACTACCTTTTTGCCTTTCTTTTCAACAACCTGACCCGCTTTGACCAGCTCTTGAAAGTACTCGCTGCCCTCTTGGCCGACCTTGGTGTAGGCACCCAGGCCTGCCAGCCAGATCTTGCGGGCATAGCTTTTGACGTCGCTCAGCGTACTGGTCGACGCGTCGGTTTTTTTCTTCAAAATAACTTTGGCCATGGTGCACCTCACGCGCAGAAGGTTTGAGGAACTGCCCGGATAAGTGTCGGGCTCTGGCACAAAGTAGGGAGAAAAATTAGAAACGGCACCCTAACAACTGACATGAACAGCAAAGGCACCACAAAACAAATGTGGGAGCGGGCTTGCTCGCGAAGGCGGTGGGTCAGTCGACATAAATGTTCAATGACATACCGCTTTCGCGAGCAAGCCCGCTCCCACAGGGGATGTGATTTCAATCGGAAATCAGGCCAGGGCCTTGTCGAGGGCCTTTTCGATTTCCGCTTTGATCATGCCGCTCATGGCCGACATCATCAGGCCCAGTTCCACTTCGACGCGAATCGAATCGTCGGCGACATGCACCGCGCCCTTCACACCCGGGCGTTTGAGGTTCAGGGTGTCGCCGGACCACTGCGGCTCCAGGCCATACTGATCGGAAAGTTTTTGCGCCAGCTTGTCGGCCTTCTCGCGAGCCGCTTCCTTACCCAGGCCATGGGCACGTTCAACACTAATACGGGCCATCAAATGACTCCTGCTTTATGGATGCTTTCCCGAGGCGTCTTGACCTCTGCTGCGTCAAAACGTCCCGATGGTTACCCATCTTACCTTCAGCCTTGCCAAGACAAAGCATGCCTTGGGGATTAGAATGTCGCGCATTCTCTTTTGGTGACAGCGATATGACTGATCAGCGCAAAGGCAGCGATGCCGAACCCACCACTCACTTCGGCTTCAAAAACGTTCCGGAAAGCCAGAAAGCGGAAAAAGTCGCTGAGGTTTTCCACTCCGTAGCCGCCAAGTACGACCTGATGAACGACCTTCTGTCGGGCGGCATGCACCGTCTGTGGAAGCGTTTCGCGATCGAACTGTCGGGCGTTCGTGCCGGCAATCGCGTACTCGACATCGCCGGCGGCACCGGCGACCTGACCAGGAAGTTCTCGCACCTGGTCGGCCCGACCGGCCAGGTCGTGTTGGCCGACATCAACGAATCCATGCTCAAGGTCGGTCGTGACCGCCTGCTGGACCTCGGTGTGGCCGGCAATGTCGAATTCGTCCAGGCCGATGCGGAAAAACTGCCGTTCCCCGACAACCATTTCGACTGCGTGACCATCGCCTTCGGCCTGCGCAACGTGACCCACAAGGAAGATGCCCTGCGTTCGATGCTGCGCGTGCTCAAGCCTGGCGGCCGTCTGCTGGTGCTGGAGTTCTCCAAGCCGACCAATGCGCTGATGTCCAAGGCCTACGACGCCTACTCGTTCGCCTTCATGCCGTTGATGGGCAAGCTGATCACCAATGACTCGGAAAGCTATCGCTACCTGGCCGAATCGATCCGCATGCACCCGAACCAGGAAACCCTGAAGTCGATGATGGTCGAGGCCGGTTTCGACCGCGTGACCTATCACAACATGACCGCAGGCATCGTTGCCCTGCACCGCGGCATCAAGCCCTGATGCTGCTCGCCGGCCTGCTCGCCAGCGTTGAGCTCGGCCTCAACCGGGTGCTGCGTCTCGACAGTACGGCGCTGCCGCGGCTGGCGCATCTGACCGGCAAGGTGATTGCCGTCGACTGCCGCAGCCCGGCGCTGCAACTGTTCATCCTGCCCAGCGACGAAGGCCTGATGCTCGCCTCCCAGTGGGAAACCGGCGCCGACTGCACCCTGCGTGCACCGGCTTCGAGCCTGTTGAAGCTGGCCATGAGCAAGGACAAGACCTCGATCCTGCACAGCCCTGAAGTCGAACTCGACGGTGACAGCGGCGTGCTGCTGGAACTGTCGGCGATCCTCCAGGACCTGGAGCTGGACTGGGAGTACGAACTCTCGCGCTGGCTGGGGCCGGTGCCCACGCAACTGGTCAGCGGTCACCTGCGCAGCCGCGCCCGCTGGTATCAGCAAGGCTTTGCCAGCCTGGGCCAGAACCTGGGCGAATACCTGGCCGAAGAGTCGCGCACCCTTGTCGGTCAGCGTGAAGCCGAAGCCCGTTTCAGTGAACTGGACCAGATCAAGCTCGATCTGGAACGTCTCGAGGCGCGTTTCGAGCGCCTTTCCCGATCCCTCGACCCAAGCGATAACGCATGAAGCTGCTTGCCGTCCGCCGTCTGTTGCGCATCCAGCGCGTCGTGATCCGCTACCGCCTCGATGACCTGCTGTTCGATCTGCCACTGCCCTGGTTTCTGATGGCGCTGCGCTATGCCTTGCCGTGGCGCTGGTTCCCGCGCAAGCCGCTGGACCTGAGCCGTGGCGCGCGCTTGCGCCTGGCGTTGCTGGACCTGGGGCCGATCTTCATCAAGTTCGGGCAGATCCTGTCCACTCGCCGCGACCTGTTGCCGGAAGACATCGCCGATGAACTGATGAAGCTGCAGGATCGGGTGCCGCCGTTCGATTCGCAGGTGTCGGTGAAGCTGATCGAAGAGCAGCTGGGCAAGAAAATCAGTGACGTGTTCAGCCGTTTCGACGTTGAACCGCTGGCCTCGGCCTCGGTGGCACAGGTGCATGCCGCGCAACTGAAAACCGGTGAAGAAGTCGTCGTCAAGGTAATCCGCCCGGGCCTCAAACCGGTCATCAAGCAGGATCTGGCGTGGCTGTTCATTCTCGCGCGCGCTGCCGAAAGAGTGTCTGCCGATGCGCGCCTGCTGCACCCGGTGGACGTGGTCAGCGATTACGAAAAAACCATCTACGACGAACTCGACCTGCTGCGCGAGGCGGCCAACGCCAGCCAGTTGAAGCGCAACTTCGACGGCTCGCCGCTGCTGTACGTGCCGCAAGTCTATTGGGACTGGTGCCGGCCGAAGGTGCTGGTGATGGAGCGCATCTACGGCATCCAGGTCACCGATCTGGCGACCCTGGCCGACCAGCGCACCGACATGAAAATGCTCGCCGAGCGCGGCGTGGAGATCTTCTTCACCCAGGTGTTCCGCGACAGCTTCTTCCACGCCGACATGCATCCCGGCAACATCTTCGTCAGCACCGTGCAGCCTTGGAGCCCGCAATACATTGCGATCGACTGCGGCATCGTCGGCAGCCTGACCCCGGAAGACCAGGATTACCTGGCGCGCAACCTGTTCGCCTTCTTCAAGCGTGATTACCGCCGCGTGGCGCAATTGCACATCGATTCGGGCTGGGTGCCGGCAGAAACCAAACTCAACGAATTCGAAGCAGCGATCCGTACCGTGTGCGAGCCGATCTTCGAAAAACCGTTAAAGGATATTTCCTTCGGTCAGGTGCTGATGCGCCTGTTCCAGACCGCACGGCGCTTCAACATGGAAGTGCAGCCGCAGTTGGTCCTGCTGCAAAAAACCTTGCTGAACATCGAAGGCCTGGGCCGCCAGCTGTACCCGGACCTCGATTTGTGGAACACCGCACAACCGTTCCTCGAACGCTGGATGCGCGAGCGCGTCAGCCCCAAAACCTTGTTTGGCAACGTGCAGAGCCAGATCGAACAGATCCCGCACCTGGCCAACATGACGCGTGACCTGCTCGAACGCCTGTCCCAGCCCCATGCCAACGATCCGCCTCCAACATGGCATCGACGCCGGGACGACTGGTTCCTGCGCCTGCTTGGCACGGCTCACCTGGCCGGGGGCGCCATCCTTGCCGCTGGCGGCCCGCTGAACCAGTTGGCTTACTGGCCGGCTGGCATCATGATGGCGGTCGGTTTGTATCTGGTCGTTCGCCGATAGCCAGTCGCGCAACACGCTGGCACACTGTTTGGACGCTGCATTGAACGCAGGCCCCCGATTTTTGAAGTGCGGGCCCGTATCGGAGTCGTTGATGAAGAATTGGCTGGACGAGATCAAGTGGGACGCCGACGGCCTGGTGCCAGCGATTGCCCAGGACCACAAGACCGGGCGCGTCCTGATGATGGCCTGGATGAACCGCGAAGCACTGGAACTGACCGCTGCCGAGAACCGCGCCATTTACTGGTCGCGCTCCCGTGGCAAGCTGTGGCGCAAGGGCGAAGAGTCCGGCCATGTGCAGACCCTGCACGAGATGCGCCTGGACTGTGACGCCGACGTCATCATCCTGATGGTCGAGCAGATCGGCGATATCGCCTGCCATACCGGCCGCCAGAGCTGCTTCTACCGCGTTTTCGAGAACGGCGACTGGACAACCGTCGACCCGGTCCTCAAGGATCCGCACGCCATCTATTCCGCAGGGCATAAACATGAGTGACACTCTGACCCGTCTGGCACAGGTACTGGAAGAGCGCAAAGGCGCCGCTGCCGACAGCTCGTATGTCGCCAGCCTGTACCACAAGGGCTTGAACAAGATTCTGGAAAAAGTCGGCGAAGAGTCGGTCGAAACCATCATTGCCGCCAAGGATGCCGCCATCAGCGGTGACTGCAGCGATGTGATCTACGAAACCGCCGATTTGTGGTTCCACAGCATGGTCATGCTCGCCCAATTGGGGCAGCATCCACAGGCTGTACTCGATGAACTGGACCGTCGTTTCGGTCTCTCCGGACACGCCGAGAAAGCCTCGCGCCCGTCCGCCTGAATAACTATTAGAGAGGAGCAGCAGCATGGGCATTTTTGACTGGAAACACTGGATCGTCATCCTGGTTGTCGTGGTACTGGTTTTCGGCACCAAGAAACTGAAAAACCTCGGTACCGACGTCGGCGAATCGATCAAGGGCTTCAAGAAAGCCATGAACGACGACGAAAAACCGGCCGATCCGGCAGCGACCCCGACCCAACCGGTTCCGCCTGTTCAGCCACAGGCCTCGGTGAACCAGCCGCACACCATCGACGTGCAGGCGCAAAAAGTCGAAGAGCCGATCCGCAAAGACGTGTGAGCACTGACTAATGTTTGGTATCAGCTTCTCTGAACTGCTGCTCGTCGGCCTCGTCGCCCTGCTGGTGCTGGGTCCCGAGCGCCTGCCGGGCGCTGCGCGCACCGCTGGCCTGTGGGTCGGGCGTCTGAAGCGCAGCTTCAACGCGATCAAACAGGAAGTTGAACGTGAAATCGGTGCCGACGAGATTCGTCGGCAACTGCACAACGAACACATCCTGTCGCTTGAGCAGGAGGCGCGGAAAATCTTCACGCCGACCCAGCAGGAGCCGACGCCGGTGGAGCATGTGGGAGAGCAGACGATTCAGGCTCCCGCCGCCAGCGTCGCAACACCTGCGGCAGCGGCGGAACCTGCACCCGTTGTTGCAGCCATACCGGTTGAACCTGTCACACCTGCGGCTGCGCCTGTTGCGCCAGCCCCTCATGACCCAACACTGCCGCCGCGAGCCCCATGAGCGATCTTCCTGAAAACGACCAGCACATGCCGCTGGTTTCGCACCTCACCGAGCTGCGTACCCGACTGCTGCGCTGCGTAGCGGCGATTTTCATCATCTTCGCCGGCCTGTTTGCTTTCACCCAGCAGATCTACACCTTCGTTTCGACGCCGCTGCGGGCATACCTGCCAGCCGGCGCGACGATGATCGCCACCGACGTGTCGTCGCCGTTCCTGACGCCGCTGAAACTGACCATGATGGTCTCGCTGTTCCTGGCAATCCCGGTGATCCTGCATCAAATCTGGGGCTTCATCGCGCCAGGCCTGTACAAGCACGAGAAGCGCATTGCCGTGCCGTTGCTGATTTCCAGCATCGCGCTGTTCTACACCGGGATGGCGTTTGCCTATTACCTGGTGTTCCCGCTGATCTTCAAGTTCTTCGCCGCGGCCACCCCGGCCGGGGTGGAGATGATGACCGACATCACCAGCTACCTCGATTTCGTCATGACGCTGTTCTTCGCCTTTGGCGTGGCGTTCGAAATCCCGGTGGCCGTGGTGCTGCTGGTGTGGATCGGCGTGGTCGACGTCAAATACCTGAAGAAAATCCGCCCGTACGTGATCATCGGCTGCTTCGTGGTCGGCATGATCCTGACGCCGCCGGACATCTTCTCGCAGACCCTGCTGGCTGTGCCGATGTGGTTGCTGTTCGAGATCGGCATCCTGTTCGGCAGCCTGATCAGCAAGCGCAGCGACCATCAGGAAGACCAGCCGGCTGACGATCACAACGACCAGCCGCCAGCGACCCAAGCGTGAACCTGCTGCTCCTCATCGATGCCGACTTCATTGCGGCCGACCGGGTGGTCCTGCGTGATCGCCGGTTGACCCACATGCAGGAAGTCCACCGCTGCGAAGTCGGCGACAGCATGCGCGTCGGGCGGATTGGCGGGCTGATGGGCTCAGCCGAAGTGCTGCGCCTGGACGCCGACGAGGCAGAGTTGCGTGTCACCCTCGACCAGCCACCTCCTGCCAAGCTGCCATTGACCCTGGTATTAGCCCTGCCAAGGCCCAAGATGCTCCGTAGGGTGTTTCAGACCGTGGCGGCCATGGGTGTGCCACGGGTCGTGCTGGTCAACAGCTATCGCGTCGAGAAGAGCTTCTGGCAGACGCCATTCCTGGAGCCTGAGGCGATTCGCGAGCAGTTGATCCTCGGCCTGGAACAGGCGCGGGACAGCGTACTGCCGGAAGTCGTCATCGAGAAGCGCTTCAAGCCGTTCGTCGAAGACCGTTTGCCGGCGATCACCGAAGGCACCCTCGGCCTGGTGGGGCATCCGGGCAATTACCCGCCCTGCCCTCGCGCACTCAGCGAACCGGTGACCCTGGCCATCGGCCCCGAAGGTGGCTGGATTCCCTACGAGATCGACCTGCTGGGCAAATCCGGCCTGCAACCGGTGCAACTGGGCGAGCGCATTCTTCGCGTCGAAACCGCCGTGACCGCGCTGCTGGCACGCCTTTTCTAAACCCCGACACAATTCCCCTGTGGGAGCGGGCTTGCTCGCGAAGAGGCCGGTACATTCAATGCATTATCTGCGTTTGAAATACCGCTTTCGCGAGCAAGCCCGCTCCCACAGGTCCAACTTCTACTCAAGATAATCATCCGCCCGTATATCGGGCAGTGCCTACAGATTCAGGTTCCCCTGCCGATATACCCCCCATAAAACCAAATTGCGGTCCGGGGAGTTTCAGCATGTATCAATGGCTAGCCGAGAATCTGGGAAACGTCAGCGTCAAACGCAAGCTGGGGATCGGCTTCGGTCTGGTACTGTTGCTGACCCTGCTGATCACCTTCACCGGCTGGAGCGGCCTGAGCGGCGTGACCAGCCGTGGCGATAAACTGGGGTTCATCGCCAGCCTCAACGACCTGACCAAGGACCTGCGCATTGCACGCCTGGATTACGAGATGCGTCGCGGCGAACAAGGTCCCGGCGCCGTCAACGATCTGTTGGGCAAACTCGAAAGCGGCCTGCAGACCGCCCGCGGCCTGATCGAGCAACCGGCTGATACGGCCATGGTCGAGCAACAACTGGCTGCTGTCGCCGAATACCGTCGTGCATTCGGCGACATGACCCAGGCCGGCGCCCAGCGCGAAGACGCCCGCAGCAAACTCGGCGCCACCGCCGATAACGCCGTGGCCCGCGTCGCCGAAGTGGAAAAATCCATGCTGCAAGGCGACAGCGTCGCAGCCTTCAACAGCGTGATAGACCTGAGCAAACTGATCCAGCAGGCGCGCTTCCAGGTTCGCGGCTACACCTACAGCGGCAAGAGCGAAGCCGAACAGCCAGCCCTCGACGCCATCGACAACGCCCTGAAGAACCTCGAAAGCCTGCCGGCCAAACTGCCTGAAGAACACATCGCCAACCTGCAACAGGCGACGGATTCGCTGAAGGCCTACCGCGCCGCTGTCAGCCAGTTCCGCGACTCCCAGGTGGCCAGCGCCAAGGCCCTGGCACGCATGTCTGCCCAAGGCGAGATCCTGTTGGACATGAGCCGAAAACTCACCGTCTCGCAAACCGTCGTGCGCGACACCGATGCCGCCCACGCCAAGAACATGCTGACCCTCGCCACGGTGCTGGCCATCGCCTTCGGCCTGCTGGCCGCCTGGGCCATTACCCGGCAGATCATCGTTCCTTTGAACCAGACCCTGGCCGTGGCCGAGCGCGTGGCCGCCGGCGACCTGACCCACAACCTGGTCTCCCTGCGCCGCGACGAACTCGGCCAGTTGCAGCGCGCCATGCAGAGCATGACCCAGGGGCTGCGTGAACTGATTGGCGGCATCAGCGATGGTGTCACGCAGATTGCCAGCGCCGCCGAAGAGCTGTCCGCCGTCACCGAGCAGACCAGCGCCGGGGTCAACAGCCAGAAGGTCGAGACCGATCAGGTCGCGACTGCCATGAACGAAATGGCCGCCACCGTGCAGGAAGTGGCGCGCAACGCCGAGGAGGCCTCCGAAGCCGCCGTCGCCGCCGACCAGCAAGCCCGTGAAGGCGACAAAGTGGTAGGTGAGGCCATCGCCCAGATCGAACGCCTGGCCGCGGAAGTCGGTCACTCCACCGAGGCCATGGGCGAACTCAAGCGCGAAAGCGACAAGATCGGCAGCGTGCTCGACGTCATCAAATCCGTGGCCCAGCAAACCAACCTGCTGGCGCTCAACGCGGCAATTGAAGCCGCCCGCGCCGGTGAAGCCGGCCGTGGTTTTGCCGTGGTGGCAGACGAAGTCCGCAGCCTGGCCCAGCGCACCCAGAAGTCCACCGAAGAGATCGAAGAGCTGATCGTCGGCCTGCAAAACGGCACGCAGCAAGTCGCGACCATCATGGACAACAGCCGCACCCTGACCGACAGCAGTGTCGAACTGACCCGCCGCGCCGGTGGCTCACTGGAAAGCATCACCCGCACCGTCTCGGCGATCCAGGCGATGAACCAGCAGATCGCCGCCGCCGCCGAACAGCAAAGCGCCGTGGCCGAAGAGATCAACCGCAGTGTGCTGAACGTACGGGATGTGTCGGATCAGACCTCGGCAGCGAGTGAAGAGACGGCAGCCTCCAGCGTTGAGCTGGCGCGGCTGGGGACGCATCTGCAGATGCTGGTGGGCAAATTCAAGGTTTGAGGTGATGCCTTCGCGAGCAAGCCCGCTCCCACAGGAGAACGCATTCCAATGTGGGAGCGGGCTTGCTCGCGAAAGCGGTCTGTCAGACGCCGAAGTTACAAAACCTGCCGCAGGAAGGCCTGCGCCCGAGGATCCTTCGGCGCATCGAAGAACTCCGCTGGCGAAGCATCTTCCAGCAACTTGCCATGATCGAAGAACAGCACCCGGTCCGCCACTTCCCGGGCGAAGCCCATTTCATGGGTGACGCAAACCATGGTCATGCCTTCCATGGCCAGGTTTTTCATCACATCCAGCACTTCGCCGACCATTTCCGGGTCGAGTGCCGAGGTCGGCTCATCGAACAGCATGACCTTCGGCTCCATCGCCAACGCCCGGGCAATCGCCACACGTTGTTGCTGGCCGCCGGACAGGCGCGACGGGAATTCATGGGCTTTCTGGGCGATACCGACCTTTTCCAGCAGTGCCATGGCCTTGGCCTCGCGCTCTTTCTTGCCACGCTTGCGCACGACTTTCTGCGCCAGGCACAGGTTTTCCAGCACGGTCATGTGCGGGAACAGGTTGAAGTGCTGGAACACCATGCCGACTTCGCGACGGTAGGCGTTGACGTCGGTTTTCGGATCAGCCAGTTGCAGGCCGTCGATGCTCACCGAGCCGGAGTCGAACTCTTCCAGGCCATTGAGGCAGCGCAGGAAGGTCGACTTGCCGGAGCCGGACGGGCCGATCACCACCAGCACTTCGCCCTTGGCAACGATGGTGGAGACGTTATCCACCGCGCGTACCACCTGGCCACGGGTGTCGAAGACTTTTACCAGATCGCGGACTTCAATCACTTTGCGCGAGCCTCCGCTCAAGCCGGCTGGCGATTTTCGACAGCGGCAGGTTGATCAACAGGTACAGACCGGCGACGCAGAACAGAATCTCGAACGGCGAAAACGAGGTGGTGATGACTTCGCGGCCGCTTTTAAGCAGCTCGGTAATCGCGATCACCGACACCAGCGAGGTGTCTTTCACCAGGCTGATGAACTGCCCGGCCAGCGGCGGCAACACACGCTTGAAGGCTTGCGGCAGCACCACATGGCGCATCGACTGGCCTGCGCTCAAACCCAGCGAGCGTGCGGCTTCGTTCTGGCCACGGGCGATGGATTGCACGCCGGAGCGGATGATTTCCGCCACATAGGCACCGGTGAACAGCGACAGCGCGGCGATCCCGGCGAATTCCCGGGACAGGTTCATCACGGTGCCGATGAAGAAGTAGAAAATGAAGATCTGCACCAGCAGCGGCGTGCCGCGCACCAGTTCGACGTAAATGGTCGAAAGGTCGCGCAGGGTCGGGTTGTTCGACAACCGGCAAAGGCCGGTGGCCAGACCGATCAGCAGCCCGAGAACGCCGGACACCACGGACAGCCACAAGGTGGTCCAGAGGCCCCACATCAGTGGTCCTGCGGCCCAATGGCGGGTCACGCCAACGACGTCGCCTTCGGCTACGTCATCGCCCTGGGCGACTTGCAGACTGTTTTCGTCGACGGTCAGGTGCTGCTCATCACCCGCGTCGTTGCGCAGGGTGACTTCAGCCCTGTCGCCCTTGCGCACCAGTTCGCTGACGGTGGAGATGTCGGCGGCGCGCTGGGATTCTTCGGCGTGGTAAGCGAAGTATTGCGGCACACGGTTCCAGCGCCATTCGTAGGACATCAGCGAGGTGGCGTAATACAGCGCGCCGGCCAGGCCGATCAGCACCAGCACGGTCAGCACGTGCCAGGGCCATTGGGCTTTTTTCTGTTTCATTGCAGGTTCCGGTTTTTGTGTTGCCCTGGAGGGCCTCTTCGCGAGCAAGCCCGCTCCCACATTTGATCTCGGTCTAATGTGGGAGCGGGCTTGCTCGTGAATGGGACGACTCGATCTGGCTGACCGAGTTACTCCATGTCCTTGAGCCACTCGCTGCTCTTGAACCACTTGTCATGGATGCGATCGTAGGTGCCGTCTTCGTGGATCTGGTGCAGGAAGTTGTTGATGAAGTTGATGCTGTCGTAGTCACCCTTCTTCAGGCCGAAGGCCAGCGGCTCGTAGGTGAACGGCTTGTCGAGGAACACCAGCTTGCCGTTGCCGACCTTGTTCACCGCCACGACGTTGTACGGCGCGTCGTAGATGAAGGCGTCAGCCTTGCCGTTGACCACATCGAGCACGGCTTCCTGCTCGTTGTCGTAACCGTGGTACCTGGCTTTGGCGATCAGTTTTTTGGCGACCATTTCGCCGGTGGTGCCGAGCTTGGAGGTGATGCGGTAGTCGGCAGTGTTCAGGTCTTTATAGGACTTGATGGTGCCTTCCAGCTCCTTGCGGATCAGCAGGGTCTGGCCGACTACGATGAACGGTTCGCTGAAGTTCAGGCGCAGGTTGCGCTCCTGGGTCAGGGTCATGCCGCTGCCGATCATGTCGAACTTGTCGGTCAGCAGTGCCGGGATGATGCCGTCGTAACCGGTGGACACCAGCTCCAGCTTGACGCCCATGGCCTTGGACATGGCTTTGAGAATGTCGACTTCGAACCCGATGATCTCGCCGCGCTTGTTGGTCATTTCGAACGGCATGTAGGTCGGATCCATCCCGACTTTCAACGTGCCGCGCTTGACCGCGTCATCGATGGCACCGGCGTGCGCCGCGCTGACTGCAACCAGTGCCGTGACGCCGACCAGCAGCATCGACAGATACTTCTTCATCTTCAAGTCCCCAAAACCATTGCGTTGTGAGGCGCGCAAAAATGGCGGCTCCCCGGGAGGAAACGCACCAATACGGACAAAAATTATCCGGGCACACCAATTCGGGGACGGATCCTAAACTACTCGCCCGTTTGCACAAGGGTTTGGGAACGATCAGGCAAAAAAAAGCCCCGCCGGGTAGCGGGGCTTGTGTAGGAGCGAGCTCGCTCGCGATGGTCGTTAACGATTACGCGTTTTTACTGACTTAGCGCGGCGTTCTTGAGTCCATCGCGAGCGAGCTTGCTCCTACAGTTTTTTCAGGCCAGTTGCGCCTGGACACTCAACGGCTTTAGCGGCAACAGCGGTGCGTGGGGGTCGGCCTTGACCGACTTGCGCCACGCGCCCAGCCACTCGGCGTGGCCTTCGCTCCAGACCTGCTCATGCAGGCGGGCCAGGGCCACCGGGTCACTGAGCAGTTGTACACGCTCGTTGTTGGTCAGCCCTTCAGGACCGACTTTCATCGCGTGCCGCACCCGTTCGATCCGCAGCCATTCAATCGGCTCGGCCTCGCGGTGACGCGAGGTCGCCAGCGAACACGCCAGGGCGTTCTGCTGCGGGTCGACCACCGAACGGACGAAGCCGTCATTCAGCGCGTGCCAGCGGTTTTCGTGGGTGTACTGATCGGTGGACAGCAAGGCCTGCGGCGGATTGTATTCCTCGGGGATCAGGAACAGGCTCTCGTCACGGGACTTCAGGCCCAGGCCGACACGGCTGGAAATCACCGACACCGGGATCGACAGCATCAACGAACCGACAATCGGCACCAGCCACCACAGGAAGCTCGGGTTCAGCCAGATCACCAGCAGGGCCCAGAAGAAGCCCAGCAGGGTTTGCGGACCGTGGCGCTTGACCGCTTCGCTCCACGGCGTGGAGTCGTCGTCACGTTGCGGCGAGTTCCAGGTCGCGGCCCAGCCGAGGAACGCGGCGAGGACGAAACGGGTGTGGAAAATCATCCGCACCGGCGCGAGCAGCATGGAGAACAGCATCTCCAGCAGCATCGACAGGGTCACCTTGAACTTGCCGCCGAACTCTTTCGCGCCCTTGGCCCAGATCAGGATGATGCTCAACAGTTTCGGCAGGAACAGCAGCACGATCGTGGTCGAGAACAGCGCGATCGCCTTGTCCGGGTGCCATTGCGGCCACAGCGGATAGAGCTGGCGTGGTTCGAGGAAGTACTGCGGCTCCATCAACGTGTTGACCGCCAGCAGCGCCGTCGACAACACCAGGAAGAAGAACCACAACGGCGCCGACAGGTAGGACATCACGCCGGTCAGGAACACCGCACGGTGCACCGGGTGCATGCCCTTGACCAGGAACAGGCGGAAGTTCATCAGGTTACCGTGGCACCAGCGACGGTCACGCTTGAGCTCGTCGAGCAGGTTTGGCGGCAATTCTTCATAGCTGCCCGGCAAGTCGTAGGCAATCCACACGCCCCAACCGGCACGGCGCATCAACGCGGCTTCAACGAAGTCGTGGGACAGGATCGCGCCGGAGAACGCGCCTTTACCGGGCAACGGCGCCAGGGCGCAGTGATCGATAAACGGCTTCATGCGGATGATCGCGTTGTGCCCCCAGTAGTGCGACTCGCCCAGTTGCCAGAAGTGCAGGCCGGCGGTGAACAGCGGGCCATACACACGCGTGGCGAACTGCTGCATGCGCGCATACAGGGTGTCCATGCCCGACGCCCGTGGCGCGGTCTGGATGATCCCGGCGTCCGGCGTGGCTTCCATCAGGCGTACCAGACTGGTCAGGCACTCGCCGCTCATCACGGAGTCGGCATCGAGTACGACCATGTACTTGTAGTCACCGCCCCAACGACGGCAGAAGTCGTCGAGGTTGCCGCTTTTACGTTTTACGCGACGGCGACGGCGGCGATAGAAGATCTTGCCGAAGCCCCCGGCTTCGCGGCAGACATCCAGCCAGGCCTGTTGCTCGGCGACACAGATATCGGCGTCGTTACTGTCACTGAGGACGAAAAAGTCGAAGCGGTCCAGGTCACCCGTGGCCGCAACCGACTCGAAGGTCGCCCGCAGACCGGCGAATACCCGTGGCACATCTTCGTTGCAGATCGGCATCACCAGAGCGGTGCGCGCATCCTTAGGAATCGGTTCATCGCCGGCGCTGGCACCGGAAATACGGTACTTGTCGTGACCGGTGAGCAATTCCAGGAAGCCCATCAGCGCGGTCCAGAAACCGGCCGATACCCAGCAGAACAGAATCCCGAACAGGATCAGGATGCTGGTCTGCAAGGCATACGGCAGCACTTGCGTGGCGGTTTGCAGCAGCGGTTGGTGCAGCACTTCGTTGAGGTCGACGAACGACCAGCCCTGGTACGGCATGATGCCTTTCATGTACCAGCCGGCGACGATGGTCTGGCCGAGCATCAGCAGCAACAGAATGTAGCGACGGATCGAACCGACGGTGCGCCAGCGGGCGGCCGGCAGGACACGTTCGTCCTTCGGCGGCTTCGGCGGGTTGGTGCGGCCGGTCAGGCGGCGCCAGCCACGCACCAGAATGTTGGTGCGCCACGGCTCCGGCACGACCTTGGTCCGCCGGATCGGCGGAGTCGCCTTGAGGCAGACCCGGCCGCTGGCGTCGAGCGCCAGCATTTCTGCGTCCTGCAGCTCTTCGGCAGTGCTCAGGGTCAGGCGTTTGCCGACCGAAGCCTGTGCGGCTTCGGTTGGGGCGTCGAACGTCGATGACGACAGGCGTTCATGCAATTCGCTGAAAGACTGGCAACCCGCGAGTTCCGCGCGCTGCTCGTCGGTCATCGGCAGATGCGCCAGATACTCGGAGAGAGTTTCTGGCTGTACTTGAGAGTTACTCATCGGCAGGCAACTGATAGCTCCAGGTCTCGGTCAGGACTTCTTCAGTCGGAGCCGATTCCGGTGTGGCTGGGGCCGCGTCGGCAGCGGCAGGCTGCTTGGCGTCTTTATTGGCCTTTTCCTTGGCATCTGCAACAGGCTTCGCTTCAGCCTGCTTGGCCTCCGCTTGCTTGGCTTCCTTGTCCGCTTTCTCCTGTTGCTTGGCGGCAACCTTGTCGGCCTTGGCAACCGACGAGTTCGACGACGGGATCGAAGTCTTGGCCAGGTCCGCCGGCACAATGTTCTGCACCAATGCGGCACGCATTTCAGTGGCCTTGCCCGGATCCTTGATCTTCATCCGCAGGGTCAGGCGCCAGCCATTGGTTTCAGGGTTGAAGCGTACGCTGTTTTCCACCAGCTCGGCGTTGTCGCCGACGCTGACCTGGCTGCGAACCTCCGCATCGGCCGGCAATGCCGCCAGGGACGGGCCTTCGAAATCCACCAGGTAGGCAACGCTGCCGTCCGGCTGACGAATCAGGTTGGACTGCTTGACGTCACCGGTGGAACGCAGGGTCTGCTTGACCCAGGCGCTGTCCGGCGCGTGAATGGCCGATTCGTCCATTGTCCAGTGCATACGATAAGCGACATCGAGCGGCTGGCCAGGTTCCGGCAATTTTTCCGGGTTCCAGAAGGCAACGATGTTGTCGTTGGTTTCGTCGGCGGTTGGAATCTCGACCAGGTCAACGGTGCCCTTGCCCCACTCGCCTTTCGGTTCGATCCAGGCACTTGGGCGCTTGTCGTAGCGATCGTCGAGGTCTTCATAGTGGCTGAAGTCGCGGCCACGTTGCAGCAGACCAAAGCCGCGCGGGTTTTCCACGCTGAAGTTGCTCACCGCCAGGTGTTTCGGGTTGTTCAGCGGCCGCCAGATCCACTCGCCGTTGCCGGCATGGATCGCCAGACCGCTGGAGTCGTGCAGTTCGCGACGGTAGTTCAGCACTTTCGACGGCTGGTTGGCGCCGAACAGGTACATGCTGGTCAACGGGGCGATACCCAGTTTGCCGACCTTGTCACGCAGGAACATCTGCGCCTTGACGTCGACGATGGTGTCGCTGCCCGGACGCAGGATCAGGCGATAGGCACCGGTGGCACGAGGAGAATCCAGCAGGGCGAAAATCACCAGGTGCTTGTCGCCTGGCTTGGGCTGCTGAACCCAGAATTCGCGGAAACGCGGGAATTCTTCGCCGGACGGCAAGGCGGTATCGATGGCCATGCCGCGAGCGGACAAACCATAGACGTGCCCCTTGCCGACGACGCGGAAATAGCTCGCGCCGAGCATGGTCATGATTTCGTCTTGCTTGTCGGCCTTGTTGATCGGGTACAGCACACGGAAACCGGCATAACCCAGTTGTTCAGTGGCCTTGGGATCGAACTTCATATCGCCAAAGTCGAAACGACTCGGGTCGTATTTGATCTCTTCGACGGTGTTCGCGGTGATTTCGTTGATTTTCACCGGAGTATCGAAATGCATGCCCTGGTGATAGAAAGACAGCTTGAACGGCGTCTTCTGATCAGCCCATTCGGCTTTTTCCGTCAGAAAACGAATTTTCTGATAGTCCGCGAATTTCATGTCGCGGAACTCGTTCGGCAGGTTACTGCGCGGCGCTTCGTATTTCTGCGCGGCCAGCTCTTTTGCCTTGGCCGATACATCATCCAGACTGAATGCCCAAAGCTGGCCGGCGCTGAGCAGGCAGAGCAGTGCAGAGCCCGCTACCAGGGCGCTGCGCAACCGTTTGGCAGACAATTTTGGTGCGTTACAGGGACTAACAATCACGAGCAACCCTCGCCGAAAACAGATCAAAAAACCAACGGCCAGTTAAAGGGTCTGCACGGTCTGCGGTATGAAACAACCGCCCTTGCAAACCACTCTTGCCAAGTTGGCGAGCATTGTTCCGACTCCGCTGGGGCGAAATGATTCCCCAATCGGATCCGGACAACTCTCTACCTAAGTCAAAATGGACCAACGAACGCTGATCCCCGTAGCGCGCGATTATCTAGTAGGCCGCGTTACAACGCATCAGGGGTAACAAAGTATTTATCGCGAAAAAACCCTGTTTTCAGTCGAAATGAGCTTAAAAACTTGTTTCAAACGCTTTCAGGTCTGTAACAGGAAGGTTACCGGGCCATCATTGACCAGATGCACCTGCATATCCGCGCCGAATCTACCTGATGCCACAGTGCCATGCACCTGTTTCGCTTTGCTTAATAGATAGTCGAATAATTCCTCGCCCAGCGCCGGAGGGGCCGCGGTCGAAAAACTCGGACGCAACCCGTTTTTGGTATCGGCAGCCAGGGTGAACTGAGAGACCAGCAGCAGCCCGCCGCCCACATCCGCCAGGGACAGATTCATCTTGCCCTCAGCGTCACTGAACACCCGATAGTTAAGCAGCTTATTGAGAAGTTTGTCGGCGCTGGCCCGCGTGTCGTCGGGCTCGACGGCCACCAGCACCAGCAATCCCTGATCGACGGCACCGACGATCTCGCCCGCGACCTCGACTCGCGCGCCACGCACCCGTTGCAGCAGAGCCTTCATGCTTCTTCAGGCGCCAGGTCCAGCAGACGACGGGCCATCTGATTGGCCGCACGTACCAGCGCGTCGGTGATTCCCGGCTCGGAAGCGGCATGACCGGCATCGCGGATGACCTGCAGTTCACTGTTCGGCCAGGCTTGATGCAGCTCCCAGGCGTTATCCAGCGGGCAGATCACGTCATAGCGACCATGGATGATCACGCCGGGCAAATGGGCGATCTTGCCCATGTTGCGGATCAACTGGTTCGGCTCAAGGAAGGCGTTGTTGCTGAAGTAGTGGCATTCGATGCGGGCAATCGACAATGCACGTTGTGGCTCGGAGAACCGATCGACCACCATCGGGTTCGGACGCAGGGTCGCGGTGCGGCCCTCCCAGGTGGACCACGCCTTGGCCGCGTGCATCTGGGCAATCTGGTCGTTGCCGACCAGTCGCTTGTGGAACGCGGTAAGCAAGTCGTCACGCTCATCCAGCGGGATCGGTGCGATGTAGTCCTGCCAGTAATCAGGGAACAGGCGGCTGGCGCCGGCCTGGTAGAACCACTCGATTTCCTGCGGACGGCAGAGAAAGATCCCGCGCAGGATCAGGCCGTGTACACGCTCAGGATGGGTTTGCGCGTAGGCCAGGGCCAGGGTCGAACCCCAGGAGCCGCCAAACAGCACCCACTTGTCGATACCCAGGTGCTGGCGGATCCGCTCGAGGTCGGCGACCAGATCCCAGGTCGTGTTGTTTTCCAGGCTGGCGTGGGGCGTGGAGCGACCGCAACCGCGCTGATCGAAAGTGACAATGCGATAAAGGTTGGGATCGAAGTAGCACCGACTCTGGGCATCACATCCGGCACCGGGGCCGCCGTGGATGAACACCACCGGCAATCCTTCCGGTGAACCGCTCTCGTCGACATACAGCGTGTGAGTTTCGTCGACAGCCAGATCGTGCCGGGCGTGGGGTTTGATCTGCGGGTACAAAGTCTGCATTGCGCACTCCGTAAGGGGTCGAGGTCATCCCTGGGGGGACTTCTATTATTCTGCCGTCCGGCATCATAAACCCGAATTACGTCAATGAGCATGCCCGTGCGGAGTCAGAGTTTTGCCGACAGATATCCGAACAGGGTTTCGTACAGTGCATCGACCTCGACCGCCTGCCCACGAGCCCGTAAACAGCCATGAACCAGGCCCTCGCCGAGATAAAGGGTGGCAGCCACGCCCGCGGCATTCAGTCGCTCGGCATACAGCACACCGTCATCACGCAACGGATCGAATTGCGCCACGGCGATCCATGCCGGTGGCAGTCCGCTGAAATCCGTGGCGAGCAGTGGCATGGCGTAGGCGTTCGGATGACGGGTGCCACGCAGGTAAAGCGCGTGATAGCACTCGACGTCACTGCTGCTGAGCAGCGGCGCGTCGATGCACTCACTGCGCGATGGCAGCCGGTGATCGCCGCCCAACCCCGGATAGATCAGCACCTGCGCGCACGGCACCGGCTCACCGGCATCGCGCAGTGCCAGGCACAGCGCCGCCGCAAGATTGCCGCCCGCACTGTCGCCGGCCACCAGCATGCGCTCCGGGTCGAGTTGAAACGGCCCGGTGCGCAGTGCTCGCCAGACCTTCAGGCAATCATCGAACGCGGCGGGAAACGGATGCTCCGGTGCCCGGCGGTAATCGACGGCGATCACCAGTACACCGAGTGTCGATGCCAATTCGGCGCAGATGAAATCGTGGGAATCAAGGTCCCCCACCACCCAGCCGCCGCCATGCAGATAAACGATGCACGACGCGCCACTGGCCGGTGGTTGATAGGAACGAACAGCAACCCCGGCCAACTCGAAATCGACCACATATAACCCGACCGGGCGCGCCGGGGTAAACGCCCGGCACATCTCGCTGTAGGCCTGGCGTAGACCGTCGGGGCTGCTGTCGGTGCTGTTGAAACTGACGGTTTTCTCGACGAAAGCCGTCATCTGCTCGGAAAGCGGGTAAGGAGCCATGAGCCTGGTGCCCGTTCAGGGGAATATATGGCCCCTGTAGGAGCGAGCTCGCTCGCGATGATCGTCAACGATAACGCTGTGAACCTGATACCCCGCGGCGTTCTCGGGTTCATCGCGAGCAAGCTCGCTCCTACAGGGTTTTGGTGTCAGTTTTTCAGACTGGCCTGAACCGTCGCCACGCCATCCTTGCCATCGAAACTGCTGACACCCGCCAGCCAACGCTGCAAGTCCTCGGGATGCTCACGCAGCCATTTTTTCGCGACATCCTGAGCCGTCTGGCGCTCCATGATCGGCACCATCAACTGGCTTTCCTGGGCTGCGGTGAATGTCAGGTTTTCCAGCAGCCGATTGACGTTCGGGCAGCGTTCGGCGTAATCCGGGGCGGTCACGCTGGAGACGGTTGCGGCGCCTTCATTCGGACCGTAGACATCTTCACTACCGGTCAGGTAGGTGATGTTCATGTTGATGTTCATCGGGTGCGGGGTCCAGCCGACAAACACCACGAACTCCTTGCGATTCACCGCCCGCTGCACGGCCGCCAGCATCCCGGCTTCGCCGGACTCGATCAGTTTGAAGTCCTTCAGGCCGAAGTGATTGGTCTCGATCATGGTCTTGATGGTGGTGTTGGCGCCGCTGCCTGGCTCGATGCCGTAGATCTTGCCGCCGAGCTGATCCTTGAAGCGGGCGATGTCCGCGAAGGTTTTCAGCCCGGCCGCCGCCACATAGTCCGGGACCGCGAGGGTGGCCTGGGCATCGGCCAGGCTCGGTTTATCCATGACCTTCACCTGATTGGCAGCCACGAACGGGGCGATATTCTTATCCATCGCCGGTTTCCAGTAACCCAGGAAGATGTCCAGGCGCTTGTCGCGGATGCCGGCGAAGATGATTTGCTGCACGGCGCTGGTTTGCTTGCTTTCGTAGCCGAGACCGTTGAGCAGCACATCGGCCATGCCACTGGTGGCGATCACGTCGGTCCAGTTGACCACGCCCATGCGCACGGCTTTGCAGGAGGCGTCGTCCGCGGCCATGGCGCCGGTGCTCAACAGAGCGGTGCCGCAGAAGATTGAGAGACAGCGGGTGAACAGTCTTTTCATCGGGATGATCTCGTGCGGCAGCGGATTATTGTCGGGCCGGTGTCTATGTGCACCGTGGCCGAAACATTACGCAGCAGACGAGCGGCAAAAGCGAACTGAGGCGACCGTGTTTTGCACGGTGGCGACTTGTAGGAGCGAGCCTGCTCGCGATGGAGGACAACGATGACGCGGGCTGTCTGAATGCACACGTTGACCTGACGTTTTTCGCGAGCAAGCTCGCTCCTACAGGGGTTATGCGTTGTAGTGTTTTTCGCCCCAGGCCAGCAAGCCTTGCAGCAGTTCCTTCAATACCACCCGCGTCGGCTGCGCCAGATCCGCCCGATAACGGAACGGCTCGAACTCTTCCATATAGGTGCACTGACCAAGTTCCAGCTGCACGGCGTGGATGTTCTCGGCCGGGTTGCCGTAATGGCGGGTGATGTGGCCGCCCTTGAAGCGTCCGTTCAGCACGTGGGTGTAATTGTCATGACGCGCGCAGATCGCTTCGAGTTGCGTCGCCAATTGAGGATCGCAACTGGCGCCGTTGAAGGTGCCGAGGTTGAAGTCCGGCAGTTTGCCGTCGAACAGGTGCGGAATCAGCGAGCGGATCGAGTGCGCATCGAACAGCAGCGCATAGCCGAACTCGGCCTTCAATCGCGCCAGTTCCTGCTGCAAGGTGCTGTGGTACGGCGTCCAGATCTGTTCCAGATAGGTCGCACGCTCTTCTTTCGAAGGTTCCAGGCCTTCGCGGAACAATGGCACGCCGTCGAACAGCGTGGCCGGGTACAAGCCGGTGGTCGCGCCCACGTACAGCGGCTTGTCGTCGGATGGACGGTTCAGGTCAATGACGAATCGCGAGTATTCGGCGGCCAGGGTACTGGCGCCCAGTTCAGCGGCGAAGTCATAAAGCTGCGGGATGTGCCAGTCGGTGTCCGGCAGGCTTTTCGCGTCAGGTATCAACCCGGCCTCGACCGCCGGAGTCAGGCGCACACCGGCGTGGGGCATGCTGATCAGCAACGGTACGCGGCCTTGTTTGAAGTTCAGAACCTTATCCACAGTTGCTCTCCTACAGACTTGTCTCGACGCCGTGACGCACGACGCGTTTTTCCAGGTCGCCGCCCAGCCAGTACGACAGGTCGGCCGGACGTTCGATTTGCCAGGCCACGAAATCCGCGACCTTGCCGACTTCCAGCGAGCCGTGGGTGTCGGCCATGCCCAGCGCGGTAGCGGCGTGAATCGTTGCACCGGCCAAGGCTTCTTCCGGAGTCATGCGGAAACAGGTGCAGGCCATGTTCAACATCAGGCGCAATGACAGCGCCGGCGAGGTACCCGGATTGAGATCACTGGCGATGGCGATTTTCACGCCGTGCTTGCGCAGGGCTTCCATTGGCGGCAATTGGGTTTCGCGCAGGAAGTAGAACGCTCCCGGCAGCAATACCGCGACGGTGCCAGATTCGGCCATGGCGATGGCGTCGTCTTCGGTCATGAATTCCAGATGATCGGCGGACAGTGCGTGGTAACGCGCTGCCAGGCTCGAACCGTGCAGCGACGACAACTGCTCGGCGTGCAGCTTCACAGGCAAGCCCAGTTTCTGAGCGGTGATGAATACGCGTTCGACCTGCGCCGGGGAAAACGCCAGGTATTCGCAGAACGCATCCACAGCGTCGACCAGCCCTTCGGCGGCCAGGGCCGGGAGCATGTCAGCGCAGATGTGATCGATGTAGTCGTCGGCGCGATCCTTGTATTCCGGCGGCAAGGCGTGAGCGGCCAGGCAGGTGCTGCGCACGCTGATTGGCAGTTCGGCACCGAGACGTCGGGCGACGCGAAGCATCTTGCGTTCGTTGGCCAGGTCGAGGCCGTAGCCGGACTTGATTTCGATGCTGGTGACGCCATCGCGCATCAGGCTTTTCAGGCGCTTGGCGGCGCTGGCGAACAATTCGTCTTCGCTGGCCGCACGGGTGGCACGCACGGTGCTGGCGATGCCGCCACCGCTGGCGGCGATTTCCGCGTAGCTGACACCTTGCAGGCGCTTTTCGAATTCGCCGCTACGGTTACCGCCGAACACCGTATGGGTGTGGCAGTCGATCAGGCCCGGCGTGACCCAGGCCCCGTTCAAATCGTTGACCGCCGGGTACTCGCCCGCCGGCAGGTCAGCGCGCGGGCCGATCCACTCAATGAGCGCACCGGACGTCACGATGGCCGCGTCTTCGATAATCGAATAGACGCCTTGCGCCATGGTTGCGACGTGGCAGTGTTGCCAGAGGATTTTCATCCCTTAGTCTCCACAAATTTCTAAATCGATTCGCGAGCAAGCCCGCTCCCACAGGGTTTACACAATCCACTGTAGGAGCGAGCCCGCTCGCGATGGTCCTCAACGATAACGCGCCCTGCCTGAATGCCCGCGTTGCCCAGGCGTTTTTCGCGAGCAGGCTCGCTCCTACAGGAGGGGGCCTTACAGGCTCGGCAGCAACTTGGTTGGAACCAGCTCGGTCAGGCAGCGCGAAGCCAACAACTCAGTCGCCGCATTGATGTCCGGTGCAAAGAAGCGGTCCTTCTCATAGAACGGCACTTCGTTACGCAGGATGGCGCGGGCCTGTTCCAGTTTCGGCGAGGTCTTCAGGCCGTTGCGCAGGTCCAGGCCCTGAGCCGCCGCCAGCCATTCCACGGCGAGAATCCCGCGGGTGTTCTCGGCCATTTCCCACAGGCGCTTGCCGGCCGCCGGGGCCATCGAGACGTGGTCTTCCTGGTTGGCCGAGGTCGGCAGGCTGTCCACCGAATGCGGATGGGACAGCGCCTTGTTCTCGCTGGCCAGGGCCGCCGCGGTGACCTGGGCGATCATGAAGCCGGAGTTCACGCCGCCGTTGGCCACCAGGAACGGCGGCAATTGCGACATGTGCTTGTCCATCATCAGCGAGATGCGACGCTCGCTCAGGGAACCGATTTCGGCGATGGCCAGGGCCATGTTGTCGGCGGCCATGGCCACCGGCTCGGCGTGGAAGTTGCCGCCGGAGATCACGTCGCCTTCGGCGGCGAACACCAGCGGGTTGTCCGAGACGGCGTTGGCTTCGATGGCCAGCACTTCGGCGGCCTGGCGGAACTGGGTCAGGCAGGCGCCCATGACTTGCGGCTGGCAGCGCAGGGAGTACGGATCCTGGACCTTTTCGCAGTTTTCGTGGGAGTCGGAGACTTCGCTGCGCTCGCCCAGCAGATCGCGGTAAGCGGCGGCGGCGTCGATCTGGCCTTTCTGGCCACGGGCGGCGTGGATGCGCGCGTCGAACGGCGAACGCGAACCCAGCACCGCTTCAACGGTCAGGCCGCCGAGGGCCAGGGCACCGGCGAACAGGTCTTCACCTTCGAACAGGCCGCGCAGGGCGAACGCGGTGGACACCTGGGTGCCGTTGAGCAGGGCCAGGCCTTCTTTCGCGGCCAGGGTCAGCGGGGTCAGGCCGGCGACTTTCAGCGCTTCGGTCGCTTCCATCCACTCGCCCTTGTAACGCGCCTTGCCTTCGCCCAGCAGCACCAGCGACATGTGCGCCAACGGCGCCAGGTCACCGGACGCACCGACCGAGCCTTTCAATGGTATGTGCGGGTACACCTCGGCATTGATCAGGGCGATCAGCGCGTCGATCACCACGCGGCGGATGCCGGAGAAACCACGGCTCAGGCTGTTGACCTTGAGCACCATGATCAGGCGCACCAGCTCGTCGCTGATCGGCTGGCCAACACCGGCGGCGTGGGACAGCACCAGCGAGCGCTGCAGGTTTTCCAGGTCTTCGCTGGCGATGCGGGTCGAGGCCAGCAGGCCGAAACCGGTGTTGATCCCGTAGGCGGTGCGGTTCTCGGCGAGGATCTGCTCCACGCAGGCCACGCTGGCCTCGATCTGGGCCGCAGCGCTGTGGTCGAGGGTCAGTTTCACCGGCTGCTGATAGACGTCACGCAGTTGGGTCAGGCTCAGTTGGCCGGGGATCAGGTTTAGCGCAGTCATTTTGTGCTCCTTTTGAGAGTTGTCATTAACTCACCAGACGCTCCGGAGTTGTCCGTTGTCCGTCGCGTCTGCCTTTTGGGGAGCCGCGCCTTGGCACGTTGGTGTTGTGTGGAAATCAGTTCAAATACGGCAAAGCTTTCTGCAGCAAGGCCGGGTCTTTCAAAACGCCCGCAGCAGCGGCGATGTCCGGTGCCAGCCAGCGGTCCTGGTCGTAGGCAGGAACCCGCTCGCGCAGCAGACGCCACGCCGCATCGGTGCCGGCGCCAAAACGTTGTTCCTTGAGGAATTCGAACGCCTGGGCCGCCAGCAGGTACTCGATGGCGAGGATCTGCGTGCAATTTTCCAGAGCGCGGTGCAGCTTCAGCGCGGCGTTAGTGCCCAGGCTCAGGTGATCTTCCTGCAGGCCTGAAGTCACGTAGTTATCCAGCACCGCCGGTTGCGCCAGTTGACGGTTCTCCGCACACAGCGAAGCCGCCACGTATTGCACGATCATCATCCCCGAGTTTACCCCCGGGTTGGCCACCAGGAAGGCCGGCAGACCACTGACGTGCGGGTTGATCAAACGGTCCAGGCGACGCTCGGCGATGGAGCCGATTTCCGCCATGGCAATCGCCAGCAGGTCCGCCGCCATTGCCACGGACTGGCCATGAGGGTTGGCCTGGGACACCACGCGGTAATTGTCCGCGGTGCCCAGCACCAGCGGGTTGTCGGTGGCACCGTTGAGTTCGGTTTCGATTTGCTTGGTCGCGTGCACCAATTGGTCGCGAGCGGCGCCGTGCACCTGCGGGATCGAACGAATGCTCAGGGCATCCTGCGTGCGAATGCCTTTGCTCTGGGCGATCACTTCGCTGCCGTCGAGCAAGGCCCGCAGATTGATCCCGACCTGTTGCATGCCCGGGTGCGGCTTGAGTGCAATGATCTCGGCGTCGAACGCGTCAATCTGACCGCGTTGGGCTTCGAAGCTCATTGCACCGATCACGTCGGCCCATTCCAGCAGGCGCGTGGCATCGGCAATCGCCAGGCAGCTCAGGCCGGTCATGCAGGGCGTACCGTTGACCAGGCACAAACCGTCCTTGGCACCGAGGCGAACCGGTTGCAGGCCTTCTTCGGCGAGGGCCTGCTGCGCGGAAACCACCTGACCGCGATAGCTGACATTGCCAACACCCAGCAGCGCGATGCCGATGTGCGCCATGTGGGTCAGGTAGCCCACGGAACCCTGGGACGGCACTTGCGGGGTGATACCACGGTTGAGCAGTGCCAGCAGTGCTTCGACGACCTGACGGTGCAGGCCGGATTTACCGTGGCTGTAGTTGACGATGGCCGCGCACATGATCGAGCGGGTCTGCTCGTCGCTCAATACCGCACCAACGCCACAGGCGTGGCTGAGCAAGGTATTGCGCGACAACTGGCTGAGTTGTTCGTCCTGCAGCGAGACGTTGCACAGCGCGCCCAGGCCCGTGTTGATGCCGTAGGCACGTTCGCCGCTGGTGACGATGCGCTGGACGATGGCCTGGGCATTTTCGATACGTGCCCAGATCGGCGCCGACAGCTCAAGCTGTGCGCCATGACGCGCCACGGCGACCACATCCCGCCAAGTGACCTGCGCCTCGGTGATAACGATTTTTTCAGCCTGGGACATCATTAACCTCGTGCGTACAACCTGAATATTGATGCAGCTCTACCGCCGCCTTCGCGAGCAAGCCCGCTCCCACATTGGAATGCGATCAACTGTGGGAGCGGCGGTGCGACGATTCGACTTGCTCGCGAAGAGGCCAGCTCAAACACTGCAAATCTCTTTAAACCACCGCCGCCCGACGCTGCACAAAGCGGTCGACATACTCATCCGCCGGCGAATGCAGGATCTCTCTCGGCGTGCCGACCTGGATCAGGCGGCCGTCCTTGAGAATCGCGATGCGGTTGCCGATGCGCACGGCCTCGTCGAGGTCGTGGGTGATGAAGACGATGGTCTTGTGCAGGGTCTTTTGCAGTTCCAGCAACTGATCCTGCATCTCCGCGCGGATCAGCGGGTCGAGGGCGCTGAACGCTTCGTCCATCAGGATGATGTCGGTGTCCGCCGCCAAGGCGCGGGCCAGGCCCACACGCTGACGCATGCCGCCGGAGAGCTGATGCGGGTATTTGTTTTCGTAGCCCTTGAGGCCCACGGTGTTGATCCAGTGCAGAGCACGCTCGGCGCACATGGCTTTGCTTTCGCCACGGATTTTCAGGCCGTAGGCGACGTTCTCCACCACAGTCTTGTGCGGCAACAGGCCGAAGCTCTGGAACACCATGCTGATCTTGCGCCGACGAAATTCGCGCAGGGCTTCCATGTCGTATTGCAGGATGTCCACGCCGTCCACCAGGATCGCGCCACTGGTCGGGTCGATCAGGCGGTTGAAGTGGCGCACCAGGGTCGACTTGCCGGAGCCGGACAGGCCCATGATCACGAAGATCTCGCCGCTACCGATGCTCAGCGACAGGTCGTTCACGCCGACCACGCAGCCGGTTTCGGCCAGTACCTGGTCCTTGGTCTTGCCCTGGCCGACCATGGCCAGCGCATCCTTGGCGCGGTTGCCGAAAATCTTGAAGACGTTCTTGACTTCGATCTTGCTCACGGTTGCGTTGTTCATTTGCTCACCTCATGCCGTGCGCGACCATACGCCTGTGTAATGCGGTCGATCACCACAGCCAGAATCACGATCGCCAGACCGGCTTCAAGACCACGTCCGACGTTGAGGGTCTGAATCCCCACCAGCACGTCTTCACCCAAACCACGGGCACCGATCATCGAGGCGATCACCACCATCGACAGGGCCATCATGGTGGTCTGGTTGATCCCGGCCATGATGCTCGGCAGGGCCAGCGGCAGTTGCACGCCGAACAGTTGCTGCCAGCGGTTGGCACCGAAGGCGTTGATCGCTTCCATCACTTCACCGTCGACCTGGCGAATGCCCAGATCGGTCAGGCGGATCAGCGGTGGTGCGGCGTAGATCACCGTGGCGAAAATCGCCGGGACCTTGCCCAGGCCAAACAGCATCAGCACCGGGATCAGGTACACGAAGCTCGGCATGGTCTGCATGATGTCCAGCAAAGGCATCAGCACCGAACGCAGGCGATTGCTGCGTGCCGAGAGAATGCCCAGCGGAATGCCGATCAGCACCGAGATGATCGTCGCCACCATCATCAGCGCCAGGGTCTGCATCAGCTTGTCCCAGAGGCCGACCGCACCCACCAGGAACAGCAGGCCGACGATAACCGCCGTGGTCACGACCTTGCGGGTCGCGTGCCAGGCCACGCCCGCCACGATAGCCAGCATCAGCCACCAGGGCGCTGCGCGCAGCAGGCCTTCAAGATTGACGATTGCCCACAACAGGGTGTCGGAGATGTGCCGGAACACGTCGCCGTAGTTGGTGACCAGCGAATCGACCCAACTGTTGACCCAGTCGGCGATGGAAAAGGTAAAGCTTTCGGGAAACATAAGAGACTCTCAATCAAGGGGTTGCGATCAAGCATCCGACTGCCGCTACCGGCAGTCGGAGAGGCCCAACCTACAAGGCCGCGTCGATTTTCTTGGCTGCGTCGTCGCTCACCCATGCGTGCCAGACTTCAGGATGTTCCTTCAAGAAGATCTTGGCCAGTTTTGGCGACTCGATCCGCTCTTTGGTCATGCGTCCCAGGTTCTGGTTCAGCAGGTCGATCGGCAGGTTGACCTTTTCCAGCACGGCCACCAGTTCCGGGGCTTCGTCGTGGAAGGTCTTGGACAGGCCGACCTTGATGGTCACGGTCTTGTCCACGCCCGGCTTCTCTTCGAGTTTCACCACGTCGACCTGGCCCATCAGCGGGGTTGGCGACCAGTAGTAGAACAGGATCGGCTCGCCACGCTTGTAGCTCGACAGTACGGCGGCATCCAGCGCCGGGCCGGTGCCTGGGCGGAAGTTGGTGTAGGTGCTTTCCAGACCGTAGCTTTTCAGCATTTCGCTGTTGTCCAGCTCACAGGTCCAGCCAGCCGGGCAGTTGTAGAAACGGCCCTTGGAGGGCTCTTCGGCGTCCTTGAAAATCGCCGAGTACTTGCCCAGGTCAGCAATGTTTTTCAGGTCTGGCGCCTTGGCTTCCAGCTTGCGCTTGGCATCGCCTTCGATCACGTAGCGCGGTACGTACCAGCCTTCGACGGCACCCACCACTGGCGCGCCGACACCGACGACTTTGCCGGCCTTCTCAGCCTTGTTCCAGACTTCGCTGCGGCCGACCCACTCTTCGGCAAACACCTGGATGTCGTTGCTGCTCAGGGCGTTTTCCATGGTGATGGAGTTGCCCGGCAGGCTGTCGGTCTTGCAGTCGTAGCCTTTCTCCAGCACGACTTGCAGCACGTCGGTCAGGAGCATGGCGCTTTCCCAGTTCAGGCCGGCAAATTTCACCGGTTTGCCCGACTCGCACCAACCCGCCGCCTGAGTGGCGCCAGCGCTGGCCAGCAGGCCCATGGAAAGCAATGTGGTCAGCAGGGTCTTGTTCGATTTCATTGTAGTGACGCTCCTAATCATGAATTGGCTTACGGCAGTCAAGAGGCATCCAGCCCTGTCCACGTCCAATCAGGCCTGCGCCGCAGCGCGACCCACATTCAGCTTTTGTTCGGTGATCGCGCCCTGCTCGACCGGCAGGATCAAACGATCAGGCACTGTGCCGTGCCATTTTTTTGCGCATACGTAATACAGGGCGGCGGGAAGCACCAGACCGATGACCCAGGAAATATCCACATCACCCAGGGCCGCCACCAGCGGACCGGTATAGAACTTGGTGGAAATGAACGGCAGTTGCACCAGCACACCGAACACATAGACGCTGATACCGAGAAGGTTCCAACGACCGTAGCGACCATTCGGATCGGCCAGAGCCGGTACGTCATAGCGCTCGCGAGTGATGCAGTAGTAGTCCACCAGGTTGATCGCGCTCCAAGGGGTAAAGAACGCCAGCAGGAACAGGATGAAAGACTTGAACGCGCCGAGGAACGAGTGCTGTCCGAGCAACGCCATCAGGGTCGCAGCACCGACGATGACCAGCACGAAGACCAGACGCTGCAAGCGCGTTACCTTCAGGTCACCACGGAAACCGCTGATGATGGTCGCAATGCACATGAAGCTGCCATAGGAGTTCAGCGTGGAGATGGTGACCTTGCCGAACGCGATGCTGAAGTACAGCAGCGCAGCGGTGGCACCGGTACCACCCAGACCAACGATGTAGGCCACTTCGTGGCCGGCGTATTGCCCGTTGGCCGAAGCGGCAGCGAACACGCCGAGGACCATTGCCACCTGCGCACCAATGACCGAACCTGCGCCCGCGGCAAAAAAAGTTTTCACCGCGGAAATCTTGCTCGGCAGGTAGCGAGAATAGTCAGCCACATAAGGGCCGAAGGCGATCTGCCAGGATGCCGCGAGCGACACCGCGAGCAAGAAACTGCTCCAGCTGAAGTGGCGGATTTGCAACAGTGCGCCAACGTCAACCTGGCTCATCAGACGGCTGAACAGATAAACAAAGGCAATCACGCCAATGACACTGGCAACACGGCCGATCCAATGGATCACCCGATAACCGAGCACCGTGACCAGCACGATGACACTGGCGAAAAGGAGGATGCCGACGGTGTCACTGACGCCAAACAATTGGCCCAGCGCCTGGCCGGAAAGCACGGTGCCCGTTGCAGTGAAACCGAGGTACATCAGACAGACCAGCACGATCGGGATGGCCGCGCCATAAACGCCGAACTGCACACGGCTGGAGATCATCTGCGGCAGGCCAAGCTTTGGACCTTGCGCGGCATGCAGCGCCATGACGCCACCGCCGAGCAGTTGCCCGATCAACAGTCCGATCAACGACCAGAACACGTCACCGCCCAGCACCACGGCCAAGGCCCCGGTGACAATCGCGGTGATTTGCAGGTTGGCACCCATCCACAGGGTGAACTGGCTAAACAGACGACCGTGTCTTTCCGCTTCCGGGATGTAGTCGATCGAGCGTTTCTCGATCAACGGTTTGCTGCCTGCACGTTCGCTGTTAACAGCCATGGTTCAACCTCTGTGGATTGTTATTGGTATTTGCTGTGAAACCGCTTTGTGTGGAACTGCTTTTTTGTGGGAGCGGGCTTGCTCGCGAAAGCGATGTATCAGCCAGCACAGATGTTGAATGTGCCGGCCTCTTCGCGAGCAAGCCCGCTCCCACAGGTAAAGCGGTGCCACAGGTTTGGCGTTATTTGCCAGTAATCATCGGCAGGTTCAGCCCTTGTTCCTTGGCGCAGTCGATGGCGATCTGGTAACCAGCATCGGCGTGACGCATGACACCGGTAGCCGGGTCGTTGTGCAGAACGCGAGCGATACGCTCGGCCGCCTCGTCAGTACCGTCGCAGACAATCACCATGCCCGAGTGCTGGGAGAAGCCCATGCCGACGCCGCCGCCGTGGTGCAGGGATACCCAGGTCGCGCCGCTCGCGGTGTTGAGCAGGGCGTTGAGCAGTGGCCAGTCGGACACGGCGTCGGAACCGTCCTGCATCGATTCGGTTTCACGGTTCGGGCTCGATACCGAACCGGAGTCCAGGTGGTCGCGACCGATCACGATTGGCGCAGACAATTCACCGCTGCGCACCATTTCGTTGAACGCCAGACCCAGCTTGGCACGCAGGCCCAGGCCAACCCAGCAGATACGTGCCGGCAGACCCTGGAAGCTGATGCGCTCGCGAGCCATGTCCAGCCAGTTGTGCAGGTGGGCGTCGTCCGGGATCAGTTCTTTTACTTTCGCGTCAGTCTTGTAGATGTCTTCAGCGTTGCCCGACAGTGCCGCCCAACGGAACGGACCGATGCCGCGGCAGAACAGTGGACGGATATAGGCCGGTACGAAGCCAGGGAAGTCGAATGCGTTTTCGACGCCTTCTTCTTGCGCCATCTGGCGGATGTTGTTGCCGTAGTCGAAGGTCGGGATGCCTTGCTTCTGGAATTCCAGCATCGCCTTGACGTGCACGGCCATCGATTGCTTGGCTGCTTTGATCACAGCTGCCGGCTCGGTCTTGGCACGAGCGCGGTACTCTTCCCAGGTCCAGCCAGCCGGCAGGTAGCCGTTGAGCGGGTCGTGGGCGCTGGTCTGGTCGGTGACCATGTCCGGACGCACACCGCGACGGACCAGTTCCGGCAGGATTTCTGCCGCGTTGCCCAGCAGGGCGATGGAAATCGCTTTGCCTTCTTTGGTGTATTTGGCGATGCGGGCCAGCGCGTCGTCGAGGTCTTTGGCTTGTTCGTCGACATAACGGCTTTTCAGACGGAAATCGATGCTGACCTGCTGGCATTCGATGTTCAGCGAGCAAGCGCCGGCCAGGGTTGCAGCCAGTGGCTGAGCGCCACCCATGCCGCCCAAGCCAGCGGTCAGTACCCACTTGCCGGTCAGGTTGTCGTTGTAGTGCTGGCGACCGGCTTCGACGAAGGTTTCGTAGGTGCCCTGGACGATGCCCTGGCTGCCGATGTAGATCCAGCTGCCGGCGGTCATCTGGCCGTACATGGCCAGGCCTTTGGCGTCCAGTTCGTTGAAGTGTTCCCAGCTCGCCCAGTGCGGTACCAGGTTGGAGTTGGCGATCAGCACGCGCGGGGCGTTGCTGTGGGTCTTGAACACGCCGACCGGCTTGCCGGATTGCACCAGCAGGGTCTCGTCGTCGTTCAGGTTGGTCAGGCTTTCGACGATCTTGTCGTAGCATTCCCAGTTACGTGCCGCACGACCGATACCACCGTAAACCACCAGTTCTTTAGGGTTCTCGGCAACTTCCGGATCGAGGTTGTTCATCAGCATGCGCAGCGGCGCTTCGGTCAGCCAGCTCTTGGCGGTCAGCTTGTTACCGCGGGCAGCACGGATTTCAACGTCACGAAACTTAGTAGGTTTATTGTCAGTCACGAAAAGAACTCCTCAGCAATCAATCCAAACCAACCCAGGCAGTGGGCGAGCAAGCCAATGGGCATCAGTGCACACCGGCGAATCAGTGGACGATGGTTGAGTCCTCGCGACTCATACACATACGTCTTTACTTGTACATACAAGCATATGCAATCAAGCGGCCAACTTGCTGGATGAGCATTCAAGAAAAATTCTGAAATGGCTGCAGAGCGCCTGGAACAAGGGTTTTGGCGTAGATGAAATTTTTCGAGGGGTTTTTTTGGAGGATAGGCGGGTTGTTACTTGAGCGTGGTTTTGCGCCACGCTGGGGCGTTCGGTAACAAAGTGGTGCGCGGAGGGAAACGATCTGAGGGATAAAACAACATCGCGGGCAAACCACGCTCCCTGTAGGAGCGAGCTTGCTCGCGATGGTCGTGAACGATAACGCGTAGAACCAGATGCCCAGCGGCGAATTTGGTTTTTTCGCGAGCGAGCTCGCTCCTACAGGGATGGTGTATCAGCGTGCAGAAAGTTCAATCACGCAGCAGGCAGCATTGCTGGTGACTTCCAGCAGGCCAGTGTTACCGACAAGTTGCAGGCAATCATGGCGACCCAGTTGTGAAGCACTGTTACCGACCTTCACTTCAAGCGAATCGCTGACACTGAATACCAGCACAGTCCCGGCCTCGCTGAAAAACCGCTGCTCACCGCTCAGCCATTGCAACCGCGTGCTGTAACGCTGCGGTGCGTAGATCAGGTTGAAGTCACGAATCGGACCGCCGAGCAACGTACAGGAAACCTTGCTTTCACCACTGAAGGCAAACGGGTCCAGCGGTAACAGTGGCCGCGTGCTCTGGCCGTCAACCGACAAGGTCATGCCGTCGCCCTGCAACACGGTGATGATCCGCTCGTAACCGGCGAACGTGGAAAACCCGCCCGATTCACCGATGTCGGCAATCGACAGGCGCCAGCCGAAGCCATCCAGGCCGGTGCCGGCATCGCGGGTGATTTCTTCGGTGCTGCCGCCGCCGTTTTTCCACGGCATGCGCGGGTAATCCTTGGCGCGTAAAACTTTCAGCTCATTCATTTGTGAAACCGACCTTCCAGACGATGACGGGAACCGGGGTGGATCAAGCGGGCGGCGGTCACCGGCTGGCGACCGGACCAGGTGCGGCGACGGATCAGCAGGCACGGCTCGCCCTTTTCAATCTGCAACAACTTGCACTCGGACGGCTCGGCCAGGATCGCCTCGACCACGTGCTCGCCTTCGGTCAGTGGCGCGACCTGGTTCAGATAGGCGTATGGCGTTTGCAGGGTGAAGTCCTGCTTGAGGTAGTCCGGCGCCACCAGCGCATTGACGAAACGGTCTTCGATTTGCACCGGAATATCGTTTTCGAAATGCACGATCAGCGAGTGGAACACCTTTTGCCCTTCGCGCATGTCCAGGGCCAGGGCGCGCTCGGAACCGGCGGCCTCTTCTTCAAGGGTGATGACCTTGCAGGTGTGGCGATGACCGCGAGAGGCGATTTCGTCGGCGATGTTGTGCACTTCGAACAGTGCGGACTGGCTTTTCGGCTCGGCGACGAATGTGCCGACGCCTTGCATGCGCACCAACAGACCGTCGGCAGTCATCTCGCGCAGCGCGCGGTTGATGGTCATGCGACTGAAGCCCAGCTGGCTGACCAGCTCGCTTTCCGACGGCACGCGGTAGTGCGGCGGCCAGTTTCCACTGTCGATTTGCTGGGTGATCATCTGTTTGACGCGGGCGTACAAGGGCGCCGGACTGTCGCCCATGTTCGCGGCCAACGGAGAGACTGGAGGCGGAGTCGGCACGGTTAATCCTTGTTCGTTGAAAAGAGATTGCTAGCTTGCCGGAGTTTACCGGGCAGGCAAACGTCTGTATATGTATATACAAATAACACACGATGGGGTGCTGAACCATGTCCGCCTTCTTTGCCGAACGCGCGCTGCTGCCTAGTGGATGGGCCAACAATGTACGTCTTGAGGTCAACGCCGACGGCGTATTGACCCATATCCAGGCCGATTCCCATGCAGATGGCGCCGAGCGGTTGAGCGGCCCGCTGCTGCCGGGCATGCCGAATCTGCACTCCCACGCCTTCCAGCGGGCCATGGCCGGGCTGGCGGAAGTGGCAGGCAATCCGAACGACAGTTTCTGGACCTGGCGCGACCTGATGTATCGTCTCGTCGGAAAAATCAGCCCGGAGCAACTCGGCGTCATCGCTCGTCAGCTGTACATCGAAATGCTCAAGGCCGGTTACACCTCGGTCGCAGAATTTCACTATGTGCATCACGACAGCAATGGTCAGCCTTACGCGGATCCGGCCGAGCTGGCCCTGCGTATCAGCCAGGCTGCCAGTTCCGCCGGTATCGGATTGACCCTGCTGCCGGTGCTCTACAGTCACTCCGGTTTCGGTGGCCAGGCGCCGAACGACGGTCAGCGCCGTTTTATCAACAGCACGGAAAACTACCTGAAGCTGCAATCGCGCCTGCAACCGGTCCTGGCGCAACAGCCGGCGCAGGCCCTGGGCCTGTGCTTCCATTCGCTGCGCGCGGTCACGCCGCAGCAGATCAGCGAAGTGCTGGCGGCCAGCGACAAGCAATGCCCGGTGCACATCCACATCGCCGAACAGCAGAAAGAAGTCGACGACTGCCTGACCTGGAGCGGTCGTCGCCCGCTGCAATGGCTGTACGAAAACATCGACGTCGATCAGCGCTGGTGCCTGGTCCACGCGACTCACGCCAACCCGGAAGAAGTCACCTCGATGGCCAAGAGTCGCGCCATCGCCGGCCTGTGCCTGACCACCGAAGCCAACCTGGGGGACGGGATTTTCCCGGCGGTGGATTTCCTCGCCCAGGGCGGCCGCATGGGTATCGGTTCCGACAGCCATGTGTCATTGAGCGTGGTGGAAGAATTGCGCTGGCTGGAATACGGCCAGCGTCTGCGCGACCAGCGGCGTAATCGTTTGTATGGCGCGGATCAGCCAATGGTCGGCCGCACGTTGTTCGATGCAGCGCTGGACGGCGGTGCTCAGGCGCTGGGTCAGCCGATTGGTGCACTGGAAGTCGGCAAGCGCGCCGACTGGCTGGTGCTCGACGGCAACGATCCGTATCTGGCGACAGCCAGCGGCGACGGAATTCTCAATCGTTGGCTGTTTGCCGGCGGCGATCGTCAGGTGCGGGATGTGTTGGTCAATGGCCAGTGGGTGGTGCGGGATGGGCGGCATGCCGGCGAAGAAGAAAGCAGCCGTGCGTTCACCCAGGTACTGCACGACCTTCTAGGCTGACACCGAAACAATACTGTAGGAGCGAGCTTGCTCGCGATGGTGTATCAGGCGCCTTGGCGTCGACTGACACTCCATCGCGAGCAAGCTCGCTCCTACAAGGGTTTGTACGGTCAGTCCGAGGTCTTGGCCATCTGCTGTTCCGACGCCCGCCAGATCAGCCGCGTGGTGTCGTAACCCTGCTGACGCGCCTTGCTCAGCAACTCCTCACGCACCACACCGTTCACGGTCGGGCTGCGCGACAACAACCACAAATACTTGCGGCTTGGATCCCCGACAATGGCGGTCTTGTAGTCATCGCTGACGTACAGCACCCAGTATTCACCCTTCGCCGTACCCGGAATCAGCCTGGAGAACCAGGTATCGAATTCGACCCACAGCTTGTCGTTCTTGCCGGGCTCCTGTGGATAAGCCGTGCCCTTGACCTCTTCCCATTGCCACTGCGCCGTCAGGCAGCGGTTCAACACGGCAATGTTGCCGTCAGGCTTGAGCGTGTAATGGGCTTCGGATTGCGCGCAGTCGCGCTGGAAGTACATCGGCATGCGGGCCAGCTCGTACCAGGTGCCCTGGTAGCGCTTGAGGTTGACGCTTTTGACAGTCTTGGGGGCCAATGGATCCTGGCCAGGCGTGGCACAACCGGCCAACATCAGGCCGGCGAAAAGGATGATCAATAACTGCTTCATTATTTTTCTCCCGCGGGCAAACGCCCCGGTTTACTTCAGGCCTTGGCCGGAAAACATCAGCACTTTGTCACCGGCGAACTGCACGCTGATAAAGCTGTTCTTGTCGCCCCAGGTGCAACTGGACATGCCGAGCGCGCCTGAACAATCGGCGGGTTTGCCCAACAGGGTTTCCACATCGGCCTTGGCCATGCCGGACGAGAGCTTCGAGTAGTTTTCCTGATTGACCTTGCTGCAGGCAGCCAGCAACACACAGAACGAAAGCAGGGCGATGGAACGCAACGACATGGTGAAACTCCGGGGGGGCGTAAGGGATTGGCATGGCTGCCAAGCTGAAGCTTAGAAGAGAAAACCCCTGTGTGGTTCCGTGCCCGGCAGGCTATTTATCGGGCCACTCGTCTACCTTTTGCCGAAAATCAACCAATTCCCTTGTTAATCGAGCATTTCGTCGTTTTTCAGCAAATCTGCCTAATCTTTGGCGCCGTTCAGTCGACATACATGCAACGCAAAGCCACGTCGTTGGCATTTGCTCCCCCCTTTTGTAGACCTGACCCTCTGCGGTAGCTCACCCATGACCAGAAACATGAAGTTCAGCCACAAGATCTTGTTGGCTGCCGCCCTCGTGGTGGCTGTCGCATTCGCTTGTTTCATCCTGTTCAACGACTATCGCCAGCGCGAAACCTTGCGCAACAGCACCGAAGCCTCGATGCAGGAACTCGGCAGCCTGACCACCAGCAACATCAAGACCTGGCTGGAAAGCCGCATGCAATTGCTACAGTCGATGGCCCAACAGATCACCGCCGATGGTAATGCTCCCGCTGGCCTGAAACGGATCATCGACCTGCCCGCCTACACCGGCAATTTCCAGCTGAGCTACTTCGGTGGCGCCGACGGCGTAATGTTCTCGGTCCCGGCGGGCAACCGCGCGGCGGACTACGACCCACGCGCCCGTGGCTGGTACAAGGCGGCCAATAGCGCCCAACAGAGCATCGTCACCGAACCGTACATTGCCGCGTCTTCCGGCAAGCTGGTCATCACCGTGGCCACCCCGGTGCAGCACCAGGGCCAGATGATCGGCGTCGCCGGCGCCGACATCGACCTGTCCAGCGTCAGCGCGATCATCAATTCGTTGAACTTCGGCGGCCACGGTCATGCGTTCATCGTCGGTGCCGACGGCAAGATCCTGATTCACCCCGACAGCAAGCTGGTGCTCAAGAGCCTGGCCGAGGCCTATCCGGGCGACACACCCAAAGTCAGCGCGGGCATGAAAGAAGTCGAGATCGACGGCAAGCGCCAGTTCATCTCTTTCACCCACGTCAACGGCGTGCCATCGGCGGACTGGTATGTGGCGCTGGTGCTCGACCAGGAAACGGCGTTCTCGATGCTCAGCGAATTCCGCACCTCGGCAATCATCGCCATGGTGATTGCCGTGGTGATCATCATCGCCTTGCTGGGCATGCTGATCAGCCTGCTGATGCAGCCGCTGCTGACCATGGGCCGCGCCATGCACGACATCGCCGAAGGCGAAGGTGACCTGACCAAACGCCTGACCATTCACGGCCACGACGAATTCGGTGCGCTGGGACTGTCCTTCAACCGCTTCGTCGAGCGCATCCATGCCTCGATCATCGAAGTGTCCTCGGCCACCGGCCAGGTCAACGAGGTGGCGTTGCGCGTGGTCGCA
This sequence comes from Pseudomonas sp. Pseusp16, assembly GCF_047324915.1. Classification (NCBI taxonomy): domain Bacteria; kingdom Pseudomonadati; phylum Pseudomonadota; class Gammaproteobacteria; order Pseudomonadales; family Pseudomonadaceae; genus Pseudomonas; species Pseudomonas sp. Pseusp16. The sequence goes on from NZ_CP168522.1 coordinate 4,772,827, forward strand.
GCCTCCAACTCGTCGATGTACAACTCCGACCAGCAAGCCTCGCGCACCAGCAGCGTGGCAGCGGCCATCAACCAGCTCGGGGCCGCCGCCCAGGAAATCGCCCAGAACGCCGCCCTGGCTTCGCAACATTCCAGCGATGCCCGCAGCCTGGCCGAAGACGGCCAACAGGTGGTGGATAAAACCATCGCGGCGATGCAGCAGCTTTCGGCCAAGATCAGCGATTCGTGCGGCAACATCGAAACCCTCAACAGCAACACGGTCAACATCGGACAGATTCTGGAAGTGATTACCAGCATCTCCCAGCAAACCAACTTGCTGGCACTCAACGCCGCCATCGAAGCAGCGCGGGCCGGTGAAGCCGGTCGTGGTTTTGCCGTGGTGGCCGATGAGGTGCGCAACCTCGCTCACCGCACCCAGGACTCGGCGCAGCAAGTGCAGACGATGATCGAAGAGCTGCAAGTCGGCGCCCGGGCAGCGGTGGGCATCATGACCGACAGCCAGCGTCAGAGCGAAAGCAGCGTTGGTATCGCCAACCAGGCTGGTGAGCGCCTGGGCAGCGTGACCCAGCGCATCGGTGAGATCGATGGCATGAACCAGTCGGTCGCCACCGCGACTGAAGAACAGACGGCCGTGGTGGAGTCGATCAACGTCGACATCACCGAGATCAACACGCTGAACCAGGAGGGTGTGGAGAACCTGCAGTCGACCTTGCGAGCGTGTGCCGATCTTGAGCAGCAGGCGGCGCGGTTGAAGCAGTTGGTGGGTAGTTTCAGGATCTGATTGCTCTCTCGGGCCTCTTCGCGAGCAAGCCCGCTCCCACAGTGGATCTGTGTCGTTCACGAATCCCTTGTGGGAGCGGACTTGCTCGCGAAGACGGCATCGGCCGCAAAGAAGAGCTAGAACCTTGAACCGGGTTTCGACAGAAACTCCAATTCCTCAGCCGTAGACTCCCGCCCCAACACCGCATTGCGATGCGGAAACCGTCCAAACTGCGCAATCACTTTCTGATGCCGCTCGGCATAGTCCAGGTAATCGCTGAACAGTGCCCGATCAGCCTCCGGCTGCCGCTCCACCAGTTCGAGGTAGCGCGAGACGCCTTCGTTCTGCACCGCGAGGTTTTCGCTGTGCTCGAACACCAGGAAGATGAATACCCGCTGAATCGGCTGCAATTGCCGGTCGAAATCTGCGGCAATGCCTTGGGCTACCAGCTTCTGCGCCCGGAGGTCGCCTGCAAAGGCTTTGGGAGTATCGCGAAAGATCATTCGCGGGATTTGATCGAGCAACAGCACCAGGGCCAGCCAACCTTCGGGACGTTGCATCCACTCGGTCAATCCGCCGGCCAGTGCCTGCTCGGTCCAGTCCCCGAAACGCTCGCGCGCTTCGAGGTCCTGGCTGTCGCGCTTGCCGAACCATAACCTGCCCTTCTGCGCCGCCACTTCGCTCGCCGATCCGGAGCTTCCGAACCACCAATCAAGCAACGGCTGCCAGGGCGCGGTCATGGTTTATTCCTTGTGGTAAGCCGTGACGCGGGCAACTTCTTCTTTCGAACCGAGGAACACCGCAACACGCTGGTGCAGGCCTTCCGGCTGGATGTCGAGGATGCGCTGGTGACCGTCGGTGGATGCGCCGCCCGCCTGTTCCACCAGGAACGACATCGGGTTGGCTTCGTACATCAGGCGCAGTTTGCCCGGCTTGGATGGCTCGCGGCTGTCGCGTGGGTACATGAACAGACCGCCGCGGGTCAGGATGCGGTGCACGTCGGCGACCATCGCAGCGACCCAGCGCATGTTGTAGTTCTTTTTCAGCGGGCCTTCATCGCCTGCCAGCAATTCGCCGACGTAGCGCTGTACCGGTGCTTCCCAGTGACGCTGGTTGGATGCGTTGATGGCAAATTCCTGGGTGGCTTCAGGAATGGTGATGTTTTCGTGAGTCAGTACGAAGCTGCCCATTTCACGGTCCAGGGTGAAACCTTTCACGCCGTCGCCCAGGGTCAGGATCAACATGGTCTGCGGACCGTAGATCGCGTAACCGGCGGCTACTTGCTGGGTACCTGGCTGCAGGAAGGCCTTTTCATTCAAGGGCTCGTTCTGGCTCAGGTATTCGTTCGGGCAACGCAGCACAGAGAAGATGGTGCCGACCGGGGCGTTGATGTCGATGTTCGACGAACCGTCCAGCGGGTCGAATACCAGCAGGTAGGCGCCTTTCGGGTATTTGCCCGGGATCTGGTAGGCGTTGTCCATTTCTTCGGACGCCATGCCGGCCAGGTGACCGCCCCATTCGTTGGCTTCGAGCAGGATCTCGTTGGAGATCACGTCGAGCTTCTTCTGCACTTCGCCCTGGACGTTTTCAGTGCCCATGCTGCCCAGAACGCCACCCAGGGCGCCTTTGGACACGGCGTGGTTGATCTCCTTGCAGGCACGCGCCACCACTTCGATCAGGAAGCGCAGATCGGCAGGAGTGTTGTTGCTGCGGGTCTGCTCAATCAAATAGCGACTCAAGGTAACGCGGGACATGGACGGCTCCGGTGGAATGGGGGGGCTAAAAACCCGCGCAGTTTAGCGCGAGTCGGGGCGCATTTCCTCCTATCAGACGTGATCGACTGAAGAGAGTTCATGTGCGGGGATGAGCGTAGATGGAAAAGGGCTGGGTGCGAGCCGGAAAGTAGCGGTCATATCAGCATTTTTTACTGACTGATATACCGCTATCGCGGGCAAGCCTAGGGTTTGACCGGCGGCTTGCGCAGCAAGCTGAACGCCATCGCCACCAGGAACACCACGCAGAGCAACAACACCGCCCACAAGCCGAATTTTTTCCAGTTGGTGTCGATCGGCGCAGTCGTGGTGCCTGTCGACGGCTTCGCAGCCACCGCCCCGACATCCACCATGGCCCGGCCCAGGGTCGCGAGCTTCGCCGGGCTGTAATCCGGAATCAGCGTCGACAGCGGCAAGTTCGCCGCCTTCGCCGTCGAACTCCCCACGACCAGGGTGTAAGGCCCTGGCCCACGCGCCAGAAACACCAATTGCGTGGCGCGCACGGCAAACTTCAGCATCGGTGCCTGATCACCCAGGCCGCCGCCGCGTTCGTCCACGGTCAGTTTCAATTGCTGGACGATTTGCCCTGACAACTGCAATTCGTTTTGCACCACATCCTGACCGTTCTGGGTCAGGCGATAGAGCAGACCGTTGCCCAGCGACTGCCATGGCAGGCTGCTGTCGCGCCGACCGGCCAGGCTCACCGGCGCCAGGCTGTTGGGCTGACTCAACTCGATCTGCACTCGCTCGACGTTCAGCCCCATCGGCAACTGCCAGGTGTATTCACCCGCCTTCACGCTGCTGCCGGCCAACGCCTGGGACCAGACCAACGGCAACGGCAGGCTGCGGGTACTGCTGCTTTGCAGTTGCGCCGAGGTCAGTGTCGGTGCCGAATGCGGCGTGATCCACAGCAATCGCAAGTAGCGCGCCGGCTGGCCCGGCAGGCCGATTTCATGCTGCTCGACCCGCTCGTCGGAAAAACTCAGGCGCGCCACCTGCCCTTCGCCCCAGGATTGCCAATGCTGCAAATCGTCGCTGGCTTCGAGTGTGAAACGCTGGAAGCCGTCGCGCTCGCTGGTCCAGTCGAGAATCAATTGCTGCAACGGCGCCTTGATCGCGGACGCGTCGAGCAACCAGCCGCGCAACTCCTCCTCACCCGGCTCCAGCTGGCTGGAGGGCTGCACCTCGACCAAGGTGCCATTGGTGTTCGATTGCACCCGCACGCCCGGCGCAGTTTCAGGCGCATCCACCGAGCTGTACAACGGAAACCATTTCACCTCGTTCAAGGTGCGGGTTTCGCGGCTCTGCGCCGACTCCCGGGCCAAGGCATAAGCCTGAACATCGCCCACGGCATTGAACACACGCACATCGCTCAGGTCAGCCTGCCGTGCATTCAGTTGTACGCTCAGGGGCAGTTCAAGGCGATACCAAGGGCCTTCGCCCGCCACCGCCAAGGGCACCTGGGAGGTGAAGTCCGCCGGTTTTTCCTGGGCAACCGCTGACAACACAACACCCATTGCAACAACGCCCAGCCAACCCAGCTTCAGCTTCAGCTTCTGACTCAAGACGACACTCCTTCGGATTCCGGGGCCGGTTTCTCGGTATCCGGCACAGCTTCGGCGCGTTTGGGTGGCAGCGGGGCGAAATAGCCCACCACCAGCAGCAACACGCCGACTCCGATAAACGACACGATTCGCGCCAGCCCGCCGCGATTGCTCAATTCAATAAAGAACAGCTTGGCCACGACCACACCGATCAAGGCAGCACCGATCAGCCAGACTTCACGGCGGCGACGCAAATGGCCGCCGATCATCAGGCTCAGGGCCATCAAGGTCCAGACGATGGACAGGCCGGCCTGCACACGCATCGACTCCAGCAACGGACCCAACTCGAACGGCACCCCGCTCCAGTGGTGCGCCGTACGCATGACCAAGGCGGTAAAGAACAGGAACAGCGAGGCACCAGCGACCCCTTGCGTGATTTTAGTGGCGTAATGCTCGGGGACCGCCAGTTGTGTCATTGCGCTGCGGGACCAGACATAGACACCGAACAACGCAAACAACAGGCCCAGTTCCAGCGGGTTGATCAATGGCACGTAGGGCAGTGGCTCGGCGTTGCCGTCACTGGCGACATTCGCCAGCCAGAACCAGCCGAGCATCAGCAAAGCCAGCGGTGCGCCAGCGTATACACGGTATTGCCGCGAATACGTCGACACTGGCCACGGCCACGCACGAGGTGCCGCCGCCAAAACCAGATAAAGGCTTGGCAGAATCGCCCAGCCCAGCCAGCGCCAGGCGTTGTATTGCTCGGACAACACCAGCAAGCCATAACGCAATTCCAGAGCCAGCACCCCCATCAACAGCCAGCAGCCGAGCACATGGGCGACGCTTGGCACGAGCGCCGGCAGCATGGTCGCCAGGCGTCGCAGGGACATGAAATGCACAACGAACACCGCAGCCCACGCCAGCCAGCCGAAGTTGGCCGCCGGGTGATAACGCGGGTGCCAGGCCGCGAGCAGCACCAGCGCCGCCGCTGGAATCAACACCGTGCAGAGCACTCCCAATGACGGCCAACTCAGGCGCAGCGCCAATACCGTCCACAGCGCAACACTCGCGGCGGCGATGCTCAACAACAAGGTCGCCTGCACCGGCAACGGCGCAAAATGCAGCACGTCGATGACCCAGGCCAACGCCCACCAGCCTGCGCCCCACACCAGCAGCGCCTGGGACAACAGCGACAGACTCGGCCCCGCCAGCGCTCCACGCGCATGCCCCACCTGCAAACGCCAGGCCCCGACCATCGCAGCCAGCCCCAGCATCAGCGGCGCCCAGAACCCGCCATGGGCCAGGGCGCGCGGGTCGTCACTGAACAACGGTCCTGTCGTCAGGAACAGCGCGCCACCCAACAATTGCACAGCAAGCGCGGTGTACACGAACGTGCGCGATGCCAGGTGCAATCCCGCAAGCAACGTCAGCGCCCCGGCCAAGGCCCAACTGATCACCGTACCGTGACTGAAGAAAAACAACGGTGCCAGCAAATAGAGAAACGCCAGCCCGAGGCAAGCCAGGACTGGCAGGCCTTTCAGCTCCCAAGGCCTGATCTGTTCCGGCAAGGCTTTACGCAATTGGTAGAAGCTGAACAGCAACGCGACGCCCAACAGCAGCGCGCCTAACGGAACACCGCCAAGCAGGCTGTTCTCGCTGCTGTGCAACTCGCCGAGAAATGCCAGCGCCGCCCCCAATTGCAGCAGCAAGGCAAAGACCCGGGCCAAGGGCCTTTGCTGGCGCAGACCGAGCCAGAAGATCCCCGCGCCTTCCACCGCCCACGCCGCCGTCGTCCAGCGTGCATCGAGCCCCAGCGGAATCGCCAGGCTGGCGAAGATCACGCCCAAGGCCAGGCAGGTTTCCCCCAATAACACGGTGCGACCGACCATCAGCCAACGGGCGAGCCCCATGTAGATCATGCCCAGCGCCAAGGCACTGAACGCCGCAGCGAACTCCAGATGCTGTACCAGTGCGAACTGCAAGCCGAAACCCACTAGCGGCGGGCCGAACAGCAGCGTGCCGTCGACGTAGTCACCCTTGCGCGCCGACCACTGCAGCAGCGCTTCACGACTGCCCTCTGCCGGCGGATCGCTCAGCTCCATCAGCTTGCGCCGGGCGAACAGCAGACCAATGGCCAGGTACATCAGGAAAAACACAATCAGGAACGGCTCGGTGCTCCAGAGCAACTCGGGCGAGTAGGAACGCAGGCCCCAGGCGAAACCGATGCCGAAGGTGCCGGTGAACCCGATGACATTCAACAGCCGCCAGGCCTTGAACCAGGCGATGACGAGGATGCCGGCGTCAAGCAGGACAAAGTAGCTGAAAAGCGCGACGTGGCTGCCGGCACCGGTGGAGGCCAGGATGGGCGCGGCGAATCCACCCAGTGCGGCAGCTGCGGCCAGCCCCAGGGAGTCCTGGGTAATGGCGAGGATCGCCGAACAGACGGTCACCGCCACCAGCAGGCCGAACGCCGCCGAAGGATCGAGTAGCGGATGCAGGCGCATCGCGGCAAACACCGTCAGGTACAACACGGCAATCCCGGCGCCTTGCAGGATCAATGCGTAACTGCCGTTGCGGGCCCTCAACCACCAGCCCAATCCGAGCAAGCCCAATGCTGCGGCCGCTACGCCGGCGTAACGCAATTCAAGCGGCACCACCATGCCTTCGGTGGCGTAGCGCAGCAGAAAGGCCAGGCCGAGGAACAGCAACACCACGCCGACCCGCAACACGGTATTGCCGCCGAACAGCCAGGCCCGGGCGCAGCTGATCGCGCGCTCGATGAGATTCGGGCCACGCGGTGTGACAGGCGGTTGCGCTTGGCGAGCGGTCGTCTCGGATTTCCAGGCATCGATAGTCGGACGACTGATTTCGCTGGCCGCTGCGGGGATCGGCTCGAGTTCGGGTGGCAGCTCCCAGATCAATTCCGGGGTAGCCGCAGGGGCTTCTTCAAGGAGGATTTCAGGTGATACCAGCGGTTCGCGGCTTTCCGGCGCCTTGACGCCCGATGCTTCGAGCGCTGCCAGCCGTTGTTCGACCGCCTGTAGCACACGCTGTTGCTCGACTGCCCGAAGGTCCAGGCGAGCAATGCGAATGGCCTGGCCGATACCCAATCCGAGTAATGCGCCCAGCAGTGCATCACTGAATGACTCGTCGAGCATCCAGCCGAGCACCAGCCCTGTCAGCATGAAAATCCATTGCATGGTCGATATCCCTAAGCGGCCCTGAATCAGGGCATATCCGGTGATTCAGACTAGTAAACAGTCACCCGGAATCCAATGTGGGCACAAATTCCATTTGCCCCATAAATCCACTGTGGGAGCGGGCTTGCTCGCGAAGAGGTCATCACACTCGACAATTGTGTCGAAAGTCAGTCCGCATTCGCGAGCAAGCCCGCTCCCACAGGGATCAGTTGCCACTCAGTATATCGATCAGGCCCGTTAGTCGCCGGGCATTCCGGTTGAAAACTACTCCAGCGCCTTCCAGATTTCCGTGGCGTACTCGCGAATGGTCCGGTCCGACGAGAACCAGCCCATCCGCGCCGTGTTCAACACTGCTGAACGCCACCATTCCTTGGAATCGTGCCAATGGGCTTCGACGCGCATCTGCGCATTCCAGTAGGAGTCGAAATCGGCGCAGACCAGGAAGCGGTCGTAATCCACCAGCGAATCGATCAACCCGGTGTAACGGGACGGATCATCCGGGGAGAACACCCCGCCACGAATCGCTTGCAGCACATCGTTCAGGCGATGGGACGCAGCGATGTCCGGTACGGCACTGAACTCATGGTTCTGCTTGCGCGCTTCCACCTGCTGCGCGCTGAGGCCGAAGATGAACATGTGCTCGGCGCCAATGCGCTCGCACATTTCCACGTTGGCCCCGTCCAGGGTGCCGATGGTCAGCGCGCCGTTCAGGCCGAATTTCATGTTGCTGGTGCCTGACGCTTCGAAACCGGCGGTGGAGATCTGCTCGGACAGATCCGCTGCCGGAATGATGCTCTCCGCCAGGCTGACGTTGTAGTTGGGCAGGAACACCACTTTGAGCAAGCCGCGCACGGTCGGGTCGTTGTTCACCACCCGGGCGATGTCGTTGGTCAGCTTGATGATCAGTTTGGCCTGGTGATAACTCGCGGCAGCCTTGCCGGCGAAGATTTTCACCCGTGGCACCCAGTCGATTTCAGGTTCCGCGCGGATCGCCTGGTACAACGCCACGGTGTGCATCAGGTTGAGTAACTGACGTTTATATTCGTGGATTCGCTTGACCTGCACGTCGAACATCGCCGCCGGGTTGACCGCGACACCCAGCCGCTCATGGATCAGGTACGCCAGGGCCTTCTTGCTGTGCAGGCGTTGCTCGGCAAACGCCTTGCGAAACGCATTTTTCTCGGCGAACGGTTCGAGGGCGAGCAAACGCTCTTCAGGGTTATCCAGTACCGCGGAGCCCAGGGCATCGACCAGCATCGAAGTCAGCTCGGGGTTGGCCTGGTACAGCCAGCGGCGGAAGGTGATGCCGTTGGTCTTGTTGTTGATTCGTTCCGGGTACAGCTTGTGCAACTCCGAGAACACCGTCTTGCGCATCAGTTGGGTGTGCAAACCGGACACACCGTTGACGCTGTGGGAGCCGAGAAACGCCAGGTTGCCCATGCGCACCCGACGACCGTTGTCTTCCTCGATCAGCGACACGGCGCGCAGCACGTCGAAATCGTGAATGCCCTTGGCCCGCAAGGAATCGATGTGGTGGGCGTTGATCAGGTAAATGATCTGCATGTGTCGCGGCAGCATGCGTTCCATCAAGCCGACCGGCCAGGTTTCCAGCGCTTCGGGCAGCAATGTGTGGTTGGTGTAGGACAGCGTATCGACAGTGACCTGCCATGCCGCATCCCATGCCACGTCATAGACGTCGACCAGTTGCCGCATCAGTTCAGCCACGGCAATCGACGGGTGAGTGTCGTTGAGCTGAATCGACGCGTGATCGCCCAGGGTCAGCACCGAGGTGTGCATGTTGCGATGGCGGCGCAGCAGATCCTGCAATGAGGCCGCGACGAAGAAATACTCCTGACGCAGGCGCAACTCCTGGCCGGCCTCGGTACTGTCCGCCGGGTACAGCACCCGGGAGATACTTTCGGCCCGGGCCACTTCAGCCACGGCGCCCAGGTGGTCGCCGGCGTTGAAACGCTCCAGATGCAGATCTTCCATGGCCCGCGCACGCCACAGGCGCAGCGTGTTGACGCTCGCCCCGCGCCAGCCGACCACCGGCGTGTCGTAGGCAATCGCCCGCACGGTTTCCGCCGGGTGCCAGACTTGCCTGGACTTGCCGCTGTCATCGGTCACGGTTTCAACGCCGCCGCCAAAGCCGATCGGGTACACCACCTCCGGCCGCTCGAACTCCCACGGGTTGCCAAAATCCAGCCAGTGTTCGGTCTGCTCCTGCTGCCAGCCGTCGACAATCGCCTGGCGGAACAACCCGTGCTCATAGCGGATGCCGTAGCCATGAGCGGCGATGCCGAGGGTCGACATGCTTTCCAGGAAACACGCCGCCAGACGCCCAAGGCCGCCGTTGCCCAGGGCCGCATCGGGCTCCAGCAAGCGGATGCGCTCAAGGTCGACGCCAAGTTCGGTCAGGGCTTCGCGGGCCACGTCGAGCAGGCCGAGGTTGCTCAGGCTGTCGAACAGCAGCCGGCCGATGAGAAATTCCAGAGAGAGGTAATAGACGCGCTTCTGACCTTTGCGGTAGATCTGCCGCGTGTGGTCCATCCAGTGCTCGACCATGTGGTCCCGCGCGGCCAGGGCAATAGCTTCGAACCAGTCATGGTCGAAGGCGTGATCCGGGTCTTTACCCACCGCATAAGTGAGTTTGGTCAAGACGGCGTCGCGGAATGCGGCCACCTCTGCTTCGCGAACAAGTGGTTCTTGAGTCATCGATAGGACCTCGAGCGAGCTTGGAATTGTCTGAGCCTAGACGGTCTGACAGGCGGTAGAGGCTCTGGTTCGGCAGTTTTTCCCTTGAATACGAGCTGGATCGACAATGCGTTGTCATGTGTCTGAATGAATGCAGGGCCCGTGCCGTTTTTTCCGGTTGTTTGCACCGCTTGCGAAAAAAACTGGCGAAAGGTTGTTCAAAAATCCACCAGTCCCGGTATGATCGCGCGCCCTGATGCACACGCTGGTAACAAACGATGATGAAGCCGAACCTGATCGCTGCCGCAGAGATCGACCGCCTCGATACCTGGGCCAAGTACTCTGCCCCGATGTGCGGCTCGTGCATGTCCAGCTGCTGCACCCTGCCCGTCGAGGTCAAGATCAAGGACCTGATCCGCATCGGCGTGGTCGATGAGTTCGAGCTGGGCGATCCGCCGAAGAACATCGCCAAACGTCTGCAAAAGGAAGGCCTGGTCGAGCGCTTCAACCAGAAGTCAGGAATCTTTACCCTCCAGCGCATGAGCAACAACGATTGCCTGTACCTGGATCGTAAGAGCCGTCTGTGCACTATTTATGAAAAGCGCCCGGATACTTGCCGCAATCACCCGAAAATCGGCCCGCGGCCGGGGTATTGCGCGTACAAGCCGAAGGAAGTGGAGCGCGAGCGGAATTCGCGGTCGATTGAGCGGTTCTGATATTTCCTGATTTCTGCGCCGACTGATCGGCCGCCTTCGCGAGCAAGCCCGCTCCCACAGGGATCAAGGTGAAACACAAAATCTGTGAACACCAAAAATCCCTGTGGGAGCGGGCTTGCTCGCGAAGGGGCCGGCACTAACACCACCCAAACCCCAGACAAACAAAAACGCCCCCGGCCTTTCGACCGGGGGCGTTTTCGTTCAGCCAGGGCTAAATCTTATGCCTTGGCTTTCTTGGCAGCGCGGGTACGCTCGCTTTCGTCCAGGATCTTCTTGCGAAGACGGATGGACTTAGGAGTCACTTCACACAGCTCGTCGTCCTGGATGAATTCCAGAGCCTGTTCCAGGGTGAAGCGAACAGGTGGAACCAGGGCGATGGTTTCGTCTTTACCCGAAGCACGCATGTTGTCGAGCTTCTTGCCCTTGGTAGGGTTGACGCCCAGGTCGTTGTCACGGCTGTTCAGACCAACGATCTGACCGTTGTAGATTTCCTGACCGTGTTCAACGAACAGCTTGCCACGTGCCTGCAGGGTTTCCAGGGAGTAGGTCAGAGCCTTGCCGGTTTCAACCGAAACCAGAACGCCGTTCTGACGGCCGGACATGTCGCCGGACTTCATCACGTCGTAACGGTCGAAGATCGAGGTCAGGATGCCAGCACCGTTGGTCAGGGTCAGGAACTGGTTACGGAAACCGATCAGACCACGAGCAGGGATGTTGTATTCCAGACGCACACGGCCCTTGCCATCCGGCACCATGTTGGTCAGGTCGCCCTTACGCAGACCCATCTCTTCCATCACCTTGCCCTGGGATTCTTCCGGCAGGTCGATGGTGACGTTTTCGAACGGTTCGTGCTTCACGCCGTCAACCAGACGGATGATCACTTCCGGACGGCCTACAGCCATTTCGAAGCCTTCGCGACGCATGGTTTCGATCAGTACCGAGAGGTGCAGTTCGCCACGGCCGGAAACCTTGAACTTGTCAGCCGAGTCGCCTTCTTCAACGCGCAGTGCAACGTTGTACAGCAGCTCTTTGTCCAGACGTTCCTTGATGTTACGGGAAGTCACGAACTTGCCTTCTTTACCGCAGAATGGCGAGTCGTTTACCTGGAAGGTCATGGAAACGGTTGGCTCGTCGACGGTCAGAGGCTTCATCGCCTCGACGGTGTCCGGGTGGCACAGGGTGTCGGAGATGAACAGCGAGTCCATACCGCTGATGCACACGATGTCGCCTGCAGCAGCTTCTTCAACGTCTACACGGTGCAGACCGTGGTGACCCATCAGCTTCAGGATACGACCGTTACGCTTCTTGCCGTCGGCACCGACAGCCACAACCGGGGTGTTCGGCTTGACGCGACCACGGGCGATACGGCCAACACCGATAACACCCAGGAAGCTGTTGTAGTCCAGTGCGGAGATCTGCATCTGGAACGGACCTTCACGGTCAACAGCCGGCGCCGGTACGTTGTCGACGATCGACTGGTACAGCGGGGTCATGTCGTCAGCCATTTCGTTGTGGTCCAGACCGGCAATACCGTTCAGGGCCGAGGCGTAGACGACTTTGAAGTCCAGCTGTTCTTCGGTGGCACCCAGGTTGTCGAACAGGTCGAAGATCTGGTCCAGAACCCAGTCCGGACGCGCGCCTGGACGGTCAACCTTGTTGATGCACACGATCGGACGCAGGCCGGCTTCGAAAGCCTTCTTGGTCACGAAACGGGTTTGCGGCATAGGGCCGTCTTGAGCGTCAACCAGCAGCAGAACGGAGTCGACCATCGACATTACGCGTTCAACTTCGCCGCCGAAGTCGGCGTGGCCCGGGGTGTCCACGATGTTGATGTGGTAGCCGTTCCAGTTGATGGCGGTGTTTTTCGCCAGAATGGTAATACCGCGCTCTTTTTCCTGGTCGTTGGAGTCCATCACGCGCTCGTCGTTGAGCTCGTTGCGCTCCAGGGTGCCGGATTGACGCAGGAGTTTGTCTACCAGGGTCGTTTTACCATGGTCAACGTGGGCAATGATGGCGATGTTGCGTAGATTTTCGATCACTTGTGTATCTCGATCAGAGGATTCGGTGTGCTGACAAGTCTTGGCAGCGATTAACAGTAGCGTCCGTGAAAGCCGTTACAGCTTGACGGCGGCATCGGGGGGCCGGTGACGCAAGCCACAGGCAAACAGCCCCGGGCACTTAGCTCGGTCGATAAACGCGCACATTGGCATGCCCCTCACTGAGCAAATGGTGGGCATGCAGGCGACTCATCACGCCTTTGTCGCAATACAGCAGGTACTGGCGAGTAGGGTCCAGTTCCTTGAAACGAGCGTTCAGTGCATAAAACGGCATCGTTTGTACCTCGATACCAGCAAGGTCCAGCGGGTCGTCTTCAGCGGCATCCGGGTGACGGATGTCGATGACGATCTGACCGGCCAGCGCTTCGCTGACTTCTTCAATCTGCAAGTCCTGGCCCAATTCGTCGATCACGCGATCGATCGGCACCAGCTTGGCGTTTTCGAGCGCACGCTCGAGCACCGCCATATCGAATTCTTTCTCTTCGTGCTCGACACGGTAGCGTTTGGCGGCCGTCTTCGGATTGACCGAGATGACCCCGCAGTACTCCGGCATGTGTCGGGCGAAATCGGCGGTGCCGATCTCGTTGGCCGTGTCGATGATGTCCTGCTTGTGGCTGGCGATCAGCGGGCGCAAGACCAGTTTGTCGGTCACGCAATCGATCACGGACAGGTTCGGCAGCGTCTGGCTCGACACCTGGGAGATCGCCTCACCGGTCACCAGCGCTTCGATGTGCAGTCGATCGGCAATCTGGGAGGAAGCGCGCAACATCATACGCTTCAATACTACGCCCATATGACTGTTATCGACTTTGCCGAGAATTTCGCCCAGCACTTCCTCGAAAGGCACACTGACAAATAACACGCGTTGGGAGCTGCCGTACTTCTTCCAGATGAAATGCGCGACTTCCATCACGCCCAATTCATGGGCCCGCCCGCCCAGATTGAAGAAGCAGAAATGCGCCATAAGGCCGCGGCGCATGATCTGGTAGGCCGCAACGGTGGAATCGAAGCCGCCGGACATCAGCACCAGCGTCTGCTCCAGGGCGCCCAGCGGATATCCGCCGATGCCGTTGTGCTGGCTGTGGATCACGAACAACCGTTGGTCGCGAACTTCGATCCGGACTTCGATTTCCGGCTTTTTCAGGTCGATCCCGGCGGCACCACACTGACGGCGCAACTGGCTGCCGACATATTTTTCGATATCAATCGAGCTGAACGGGTGCTTGCCGGCACGCTTGCAACGCACCGAGAAGATCTTGCCGGCCAGTGCATCACCGTAGTGCTGCTTGCATTTTTCGACGATGTCGTCGAAATCGCCCAGCGGGTATTCATCGATTTGCAGGAAGTGCGCGATGCCCGGCATGCAGCTCAGGCGCTCGCCCATCTCCTTCAGGGCCTTGGGGTCGCTGACGCGGGTTTCCAGCTCGAGGTTGTCCCACACGCCGTTCACCACCACGGCCGGATCCAGATCGCGGAGCACGGCACGGATGTTCTTGGCCAACTGGCGGATGAAACGCATCCGTACCGGGCGGCTCTTGATGGTGATCTCTGGAAAGACTTTTACGATTAATTTCATGGAAACAGCGCGCGCGAGGCCTGCCGAAAAAGGGGGGCGCGGATTATAGCGGAAATTGCTCAAGGTTTAACCAGTTAATGTGCAGAAGGTTTTGCGCGCACCAAAACAGGTCATTTATTGAAATGAACGCCACATTGTAGGGCGGGATTTTCCGCTTTAAGGTGCTTTTCTGCCTGACAGGCGTGAAATTGGGGCAAAAAACCCATGCTGGGGCACTGGCATGCAATTTGCTCCCTTGTGAGGCAGGTTGCCTTGGCAGAGTATTCGCGCCGGCATCACAAACATTTAAGGGCATCCACTACCAGCCCTAATCCACCCGGAGGACACTATGTCGAAGTCGGTTCAACTCATCAAAGATCATGACGTCAAGTGGATTGATCTGCGCTTCACGGACACCAAAGGCACTCAGCACCACGTGACCATGCCGGCTCGCGACGCGCTGGATGACGACTTCTTCGAAGTCGGCAAAATGTTCGACGGTTCCTCCATCGCTGGCTGGAAAGGCATCGAAGCCTCCGACATGATCCTGATGCCGGACGACTCCACTGCCGTACTGGACCCGTTCACTGAAGAGCCGACCCTGATCCTGGTCTGCGACATCATCGAACCTTCGAGCATGCAAGGCTACGACCGCGACCCGCGCGCGATCGCCAAGCGTGCCGAAGAGCACCTGAAAGCCACCGGTATCGGTGACACCGTATTCGCCGGTCCAGAGCCAGAGTTCTTCATCTTCGACCAAGTGAAGTTCAAGTCCGACATTTCCGGCTCCATGTTCAAGATCTACTCTGAACAAGGTTCGTGGATGTCCGACCAGGACGTGGAAGGCGGCAACAAAGGCCACCGTCCAGGCGTCAAAGGCGGCTACTTCCCGGTTCCGCCGTTCGACCACGACCACGAAATCCGTACCTCCATGTGCAACGCACTGGAAGAAATGGGCCTGACCGTCGAAGTTCACCACCACGAAGTGGCAACTGCCGGCCAGAACGAAATCGGCGTCAAGTTCAACACCCTGGTGAAGAAAGCCGACGAAACCCAGACCCTGAAGTACGTCGTGCACAACGTTGCCGATGCCTACGGCCGTACCGCTACCTTCATGCCTAAGCCTCTGTACGGCGACAACGGTTCGGGCATGCACGTTCACATGTCCATCTGGAAAGACGGCAAGAACACCTTCGCTGGCGAAGGTTATGCCGGCCTGTCCGATACCGCCCTGTACTTCATCGGCGGCATCATCAAGCACGGTAAGGCGCTGAACGGCTTCACCAACCCGGCAACCAACTCCTACAAGCGTCTGGTTCCAGGCTTCGAAGCTCCAGTGATGCTGGCCTACTCGGCCCGTAACCGCTCCGCTTCGATCCGCATTCCTTACGTGTCGAGCCCGAAAGCCCGCCGTATCGAAGCGCGTTTCCCGGATCCGGCTGCCAACCCGTACCTGTGCTTCGCTGCACTGCTGATGGCTGGCCTGGACGGCATCCAGAACAAGATCCACCCTGGCGACGCAGCTGACAAAAACCTGTACGACCTGCCGCCTGAAGAGGCCAAAGAGATCCCACAAGTTTGCGGCAGCCTGAAAGAAGCCCTGGAAGAGCTGGACAAAGGTCGTGCGTTCCTGACCAAAGGCGGCGTTTTCAGCGACGACTTCATCGACGCTTACATCGCCCTGAAAAGCGAAGAAGAAATCAAGGTACGTACCTTCGTACACCCACTGGAATACGAGCTGTACTACAGCTGCTGATCCGGTAGCGCCGCGGCACGCGGCGTGACAAAAAAAAGGCCTCCTTCGGGAGGCCTTTTTTGTGCCCGCGATTTAACAACCGCTGAAAATCCCTGTGGGAGCGGGCTTGCTCGCGAAGGCGATGTATCAGTGAACATTGATGGCGACTGACACTCCGAATTCGCGAGCAAGCCCGTTCCCACAGTGGAGTTGTGGCGACCTGGAGAGCTGGGTGAATCCATATCCAATTGTTAACACGCTGGGCCAACCAACATCCCTGACCTATGCTGCAACCCATCGCTTTCGTTTCCGGTCGATTCCATGGGTCGAGGTTTTCTGTTCATTCTGCTGCTGATCGCCCTGCCCGCCGCAGCGCAGATCTACAAATACACGGACGCCAACGGCACCACCGCGTACAGCAATCAACCGCCCGACGGCGTCAACGCTCAACCGATCGAGTTGCCGCCACTCAACAGCGTCGAGCGCCAGCCTACCGGCGAAGCCGCACCTGCCGCTGAAGTCGTTCGTCATGAACAGCCCGGCAAGGCCTATGAAGTGCTGGAGCTGACAGGCCTGCCGACCACCGAAGCCCTACGTGCCAACAACGGCACGTTCACCGTTAACGTACAGATCAAACCGCGCCTGCAAGGCTCCCATCTGTTGCGCCTGCTGCTGGACGGCCAGCCCTACGGCCAGCCAGGCAATGTGCCGACCCTGCAACTGGTGAACATCGATCGCGGCGAACACCGCCTCGCCGTGCAAGTGATCGATGGTGAAAAAGTAGTGCAGCAAAGCCCCGCCACGACCGTCACCGTGCAACGAGTACACGCGCCTTGAAGACCTGGTTGCTGCTCGCCTGCCTCATCGCGCTGCCCGCATCGGCAGAGGTCTTTACTTACGTTGACTCCCAAGGCAATCGGGTTTTCACCGACCAGCCAAAACCCGGTAACGCCAGGCGTGTACCGCTGGCCAAGAGCAATCGAATGGCGGCCACCCCCACCCGTGCAGAACCGTTGATTGCCCAGAGCAGCCCGGAAGCACAAGTCCCGTTCCACTATGAAGTGCTGCGCATCCTGGTCCCGGAGCCCGACGCGACCATCCGCAGCAACGCCGGCGAAGTCATCGTCAGCGCCACCAACGAGCCCGGCCTGCAACCCGGTCACCGCTACCGGTTGCTGCTTGATGGCGAGCCCACTGCTGAACCCGGCCCGAGCCCGGTGTTCCCGTTGAGCAACATCGATCGCGGCAGCCATACCCTGGCCGTGGAAATCCTCGATGAGCAGGGACGCATCGTCGAACGCACCGCCAGCCAACCCTTCCATATGCAGCGCACGTCACTCGCCCAGAAGCGCCAGATCAAACCCTGCGCCCTCGAAGACTACGGCCAGCGGCCGGAATGCCCGCTCAGCGACAAGCCCGCCGAAGAAAAAAATCCTTTCTTGCGACTTTTTTAACATCGTTCAGGTTTGCGCACTATATTGGTGCAATTGCTTGCACCGTACTCACATTCCAACCCATTTTGGTTCGAAACTACCCGCTAAAGCTGGCAAAGCGCCGCGTAAATGAGCGTCAAACGTCCGTTTCAGGCGCTGAACGCTTCTTTTCGGAGCCTTGGTTTGGTTTTTGCATTTTGCCCGTACCAGCGCTGTTTTCTTGCGCATGCTCCGCCCTGAAAGAGGTCCCGATGACCATTAGCGACGCACTCCACCGTTTGCTACTCGATAACCTCACCACCGCCACCATCCTGCTCGACGCCGAACTGCGCCTCGAGTACATGAACCCGGCGGCGGAGATGCTGCTGGCCATCAGCGGCCAGCGCAGCCATGGGCAGTTCATCAGTGAATTGTTTACCGAATCGGCCGAAGCACTGAATTCGTTGCGCCAGGCCGTCGAACAAGCGCACCCGTTCACCAAGCGCGAAGCCATGCTCACCGCCCTCACCGGCCAGACCCTGACCGTTGACTACGCAGTAACGCCGATTCTGAGCAATGGCGACACGATGCTGCTGCTCGAAGTCCACCCTCGTGACCGCTTGCTGCGGATCACCAAGGAAGAAGCACAGCTTTCCAAACAGGAAACCAGCAAAATGCTGGTGCGCGGCCTGGCCCATGAAATCAAGAACCCCTTGGGCGGGATTCGCGGCGCGGCGCAATTGCTGGCCCGGGAACTGCCGGAAGAAAGCCTGCGCGACTACACCAACGTCATCATCGAAGAAGCCGACCGTCTGCGTAACCTGGTGGACCGCATGCTCGGCTCCAACAAGTTGCCATCACTGGCCCTGTGCAATGTCCACGAAGTGCTGGAGCGTGTCTGCCAGCTGGTGGAGGCCGAAAGCCAGGGCTGCATCACTTTGGTGCGCGACTACGACCCAAGCATCCCCGACGTGTTGATCGACCGCGAACAGATGATTCAGGCCGTGCTGAACATCGTGCGCAATGCAATGCAGGCCATCAGCAGCCAGAACGAACTGCGCCTGGGCCGCATCAGCCTGCGCACCCGCACCATGCGCCAGTTCACGATCGGCCACGTGCGCCATCGCCTGGTGACCAAGATCGAGATCATCGACAACGGTCCGGGCATCCCTGCCGAACTTCAGGAAACCATTTTCTTCCCCATGGTCAGCGGTCGTCCGGACGGTACCGGGCTTGGCCTGGCCATTACCCAGAACATCATCAGCCAGCACCAGGGCCTGATCGAATGTGACAGCCACCCCGGCCACACCACTTTCTCGATCTTTCTGCCACTGGAACAAGGAGCCACATCGACATGAGCCGTAGTGAAACCGTGTGGATCGTCGATGACGACCGTTCTATCCGTTGGGTCCTGGAAAAAGCCTTGCAACAGGAAGGCATGACCACACAAAGCTTCGACAGCGCCGATGGCGTGATGAGCCGCCTGGCGCGCCAGCAACCGGACGTGATCATTTCCGACATCCGTATGCCCGGCACCAGCGGCCTGGACCTTCTGGCGCGGATTCGCGAACAACACCCACGGCTGCCAGTGATCATCATGACCGCGCACTCCGATCTGGACAGCGCTGTCGCGTCCTATCAGGGCGGCGCCTTCGAGTACCTGCCCAAGCCGTTCGACGTCGATGAAGCGGTTTCCCTGGTCAAGCGCGCCAACCAGCACGCCCAGGAACAACAAGGCCTGGAAGTCACCCCGACCCTGACCCGCACCCCGGAAATCATCGGTGAAGCACCCGCGATGCAGGAGGTGTTTCGCGCCATCGGCCGCCTGAGCCACTCCAACATCACCGTGCTGATCAACGGCGAGTCCGGTACCGGTAAAGAACTGGTGGCCCACGCCCTGCATCGTCACAGCCCGCGGGCAGCTTCGCCGTTCATCGCGCTGAACATGGCGGCGATTCCTAAAGATCTGATGGAATCCGAACTGTTCGGCCATGAAAAAGGTGCGTTCACCGGCGCAGCCAACCTGCGTCGCGGGCGCTTCGAACAGGCGGACGGCGGCACGCTGTTCCTCGATGAAATCGGCGACATGCCGGCCGACACCCAGACGCGCTTGCTGCGCGTACTGGCCGATGGCGAGTTTTACCGCGTCGGCGGTCATGTGCCGGTGAAGGTCGATGTGCGCATCATCGCTGCGACTCACCAGAATCTGGAAACCCTGGTGCATGCCGGGAAATTCCGTGAGGACTTGTTCCATCGCCTCAACGTTATCCGCATCCATATCCCGCGTCTGTCGGATCGTCGCGAAGACATTCCGACCCTGGCCAGGCACTTCCTCAGCCGCGCAGCCCAGGAGCTGGCCGTCGAGCCGAAGCTGCTGAAAAGCGAAACCGAGGAATACCTGAAGAACCTGCCGTGGCCCGGTAACGTGCGGCAACTGGAGAACACCTGCCGCTGGATCACGGTGATGGCTTCGGGTCGTGAAGTGCACATTGGCGACCTGCCGCCGGAATTGCTGAGCCTGCCGCAGGATTCAGCCCCCGTGACCAACTGGGAACAGGCCCTGCGCCAGTGGGCGGACCAGGCACTGGCCCGCGGTCAGTCGAGCCTGCTCGACAGCGCCGTGCCGGCCTTCGAACGGATCATGATCGAGACCGCGCTCAAACACACCGCCGGTCGCCGCCGCGATGCCGCCGTTTTGCTGGGCTGGGGGCGCAACACCCTGACCCGCAAGATCAAGGAACTGGGGATGAAGGTGGATGGTGGGGATGATGATGAGGGGGATGAGGGCTGAGCACACGATCCTGTGGGAGCGGGCTTGCTCCGGGCGGCGTTCCGACGAAAGCGGTATGTCAGTCGACTTCAATTTTGACTGATACACCGCTTTCGCGAGCAAGCCCGCTCCCACATTTAAAGCCCAGTGCACCGCCTGAATGCACCGTGAACCGCAATCGCGCACGGCAACCGCTCCGAAACCCTGCCCGCGTTCACAATCGAACCCCTATCGAAAAAACACGAAAGCCCCGGATTACGGGGCTTTCGGCGTTTTGAGGCGTAATTTTATTGTGCAGTTTTAAAACCTGGCACGCCCCCTGCAATAACCCTTTCAGGTGAATCAGTTCACCTGACCGGTTTCGGGGACCTTGGTACAGGCAGGCCGGGGATTCCCCTCTTTACACCGGGCTCACACCGCACTCGCGACGAGCCCAACCGTTTTGGGGCCCTTGATACAGGCAGGTCAGGGGTTCCCTCTTTACACCAGGCTCAAACCGCACTCGCGACGAGCCTCCCGTTTCGGGAACCTTGGTACAGGCAGGCCGGGGATTCCCTCTTTTATTGCTCCCGGAGATGGATCTCCAGCCGCCAGCGGTCGTCGACCTCGCGACCAGCCCACTCGCCCTGCAGGGGTCGGGCCGCGACCAGAGTCAGCAACACTCCCCCATCGCTCAAACGTACCCGCCAGTTCACGTCCTTGCCGTCGAGCTTGAGCTGGCCTTTCTGTGCCTTGCCTTCGGCGCCAAACAGCAGCGCGACACTGCCATCAACCATTTCGCCGTGGGTCTTGGGTTCGTTGTTGAACCACACCACCAGCCCGTCGTTCGTCACCTCGACCTGCTGCAACTGGCTGGGGTCTGGTGTGGTCAGGCGACCGATCATCATCCCGACCATCACCCCGACAATCGCCAGCGAGCCCATCACCGGCAGGAATAGTTTCGAACGCACGCCTTCCGGCGGCGTAGAATGCGCGTCATCTTTACCTTCGGAGCCGTGCATGTTTCACGTCATCCTTTTCCAACCAGAAATTCCGCCGAACACCGGCAACGTTATCAGGCTGTGCGCCAACAGTGGCTGCCACCTGCATTTGATCGAACCGCTGGGCTTTGAGATGGACGACAAGCGTCTGCGCCGCGCCGGCCTCGACTACCACGAGTATGCCACCCTGCAACGCCATGCGGACCTGGCCAGCTGCCTGGAAAGCCTGGGCAACCCGCGGGTGTTCGCCTTCACCACCAAAGGCTCGCGTCCGTTCCACAACGCCAGTTTCGTCCCGGGCGATGCATTCCTGTTCGGCCCGGAAAGCCGTGGCCTGCCCGCCGAAGTGCTGGAGGCCCTGCCAGCCGAACAACGCCTGCGCCTGCCGATGCGCGAAGGCTGCCGCAGCCTGAACCTGTCCAATACCGTGGCAGTGGCCGTTTACGAAGCCTGGCGCCAGAACGACTTCAAGTAACAGCGCATAACAAATGTGGGAGCGGGCTTGCTCGCGAAGGGGTCATAACATTCAACATCTTCGTTGACTGTTACACCGCTTTCGCGAGCAAGCCCGCTCCCACATTGGACTTGCTGCGACACTCAGAAATGCTTACTGAACGGTCGGAGTCTCGCCAGCAGCCTGCATGCGTTGCAGCTCTTGTGCGTACAGCGCATCGAAGTTCACCGGAGCCAGCATCAGTGCCGGGAACGAACCACGGGTCACCAGGCTGTCCAGGGTTTCGCGAGCGTACGGGAACAGGATGTTCGGGCAGAACGCACCCAGGGTGTGGCTCATCGAAGCGTCGTCCAGGTTCTTGATCAGGAAGATCCCGGCCTGTTGCACTTCGGCGATGAACGCCACTTCGTCACCGTTTTTCACGGTAACCGACAAGGTCAGCACGACTTCGTGGAAGTCGGCTTCCAGTGTCTTTTGGCGGGTGTTCAGATCCAGGGCGACGCTCGGCTCCCACTGCTGGCGGAAGATCGCCGGGCTTTTCGGAGCTTCGAAGGACAGGTCACGCACATAAATGCGCTGCAAGGAGAATTGCGGTGCAGTTTCTTCTTCGTTCGCAGCAGTGTTCTGTTGGTCAGTCATCGCAGATCCTTCTTGATCCAGGGTTCTTTTAGGTTTGCTTGTTTGGGGTATTGCCGTCAGGCCTTGAGCAGCGCGTCGAGCTTGCCGGCGCGCTCCAGGGCGAACAAATCATCACAACCGCCCACGTGGGTGCTGCCGATCCAGATTTGCGGCACGGACGTACGCCCGGCCTTCTGGGCCATCGCAGCGCGCACCTGCGGCTTGCCATCGACCTTGATCTCTTCGAAGGCCACGCCTTTGTTCTCGAGCAGGTACTTGGCTCGCGAGCAGTAAGGGCAGTAATCGCTGGAATAGACGACGACGCTACTCATATCACTTCACCAGTGGCAGATTGTCGGCTTTCCAGCTGGAGATACCACCGGACAGCTTGGCGGCGGTGAAGCCGGATTTCATCAATTCGCGGGCGTGGGTGCCGGCGGTCTGGCCCATGGCGTCGACCAGGATAATGGTCTTGGCCTTGTGTTTTTCCAGTTCGCCAACGCGGGCGGCCAGTTTGTCCTGGGGAATGTTCACCGCACCGACAATGTGACCGGCGGCGAAATCCTTGCTCGGACGAATGTCGACCACGACGCCCGCGTCCTTGTTGACCAGGCCGGTCAGTTCGCCGGTGCTCAGGCTACGGCCGCCGCCCTGCATTTGATAGGCAATCAGCAACGCCAGCAGTACGACGAAGATACCGACGAGAATGTAGTGGTTAGTGGCGAATTCAATCAGGTGAGCAACCATCGAAGGAGGTTCCAGGGCGTTAAAATGTCGGCCAGTATACACAGCCACTATGGTGGGCCAAACCCCGTCCGGCGGTGACGTGGCCGGAACTTCGCTTTAAACTGCGACTCCCTTTTCCATCGCCCCTTTAACTTAAGCCAGAGCGGATTCCATGACTACCACGCCTAAACCTTTGGTCCTGATGATTCTCGACGGCTTCGGTCACAGCGACAGCCCCGAATCAAACGCCATTTTCGCGGCGAAGAAGCCTGTACTGGACCGCCTGTGGGCCACTGTGCCGAACGGCCTGATCTCGGGCAGCGGCATGGACGTCGGCCTGCCGGATGGCCAGATGGGCAACTCCGAAGTCGGCCACATGAACCTGGGCGCCGGCCGCGTGGTGTATCAGGACTTCACTCGGGTCACCAAATCGATCCGCGACGGCGAGTTCTTCGAGAACCCGACCATCTGCGCCGCAGTGGACAAGGCCGTCGCCGCCGGCAAAGCCGTACATTTCATGGGCCTGCTGTCCGATGGCGGCGTGCATAGCCACCAGGATCACCTGGTCGCCATGGCCGAACTGGCCTTCAAGCGCGGCGCCCGGAACATCTACCTGCACGCCTTCCTCGATGGCCGCGACACTCCGCCGAAAAGCGCGCAATCGTCGATCGAACTGCTCGACGCGACCTTCCAGGCCCTGGGCAAAGGCCGGATCGCCAGCCTGATCGGCCGTTACTACGCCATGGACCGCGACAACCGTTGGGACCGTGTGTCCCAGGCCTACAACCTGATTGTCGACGGCCAGGGCGAATTCAACGCCGCCACCGCTCAGGAAGGCCTGCAAGCAGCCTACGAGCGTGGCGAGAGCGACGAGTTCGTCAAAGCCACCTCCATCGGTGAGCCGGTAAAAGTCGAAGACGGCGATGCCGTGGTGTTCATGAACTTCCGCGCCGACCGCGCCCGCGAGCTGACCCGCGTGTTCGTCGAAGACGATTTCAGTGAGTTCGAGCGTGCCCGCCAGCCGAAACTGGCCGGCTTCGTCATGCTGACCCAATACGCCGCCAGCATCCCTGCCCCGTCGGCTTTCGCCGCCGGCAGCCTGGAAAACGTGCTGGGCGACTACCTGGCGAAAAACGGCAAGACCCAGCTGCGTATCGCCGAAACCGAAAAATACGCCCACGTGACCTTCTTCTTCTCGGGCGGGCGCGAAGAACCGTTCCCGGGCGAAGAACGCATCCTGATTCCGTCGCCGAAAGTCGCCACCTATGACTTGCAGCCGGAAATGAGCGCACCGGAAGTTACCGATCGCATCGTCGACGCCATCGAAAACCAGCGTTACGACGTGATCGTGGTCAACTACGCCAACGGCGACATGGTCGGCCACAGCGGCGTGTTCGAAGCCGCGGTGAAGGCCGTCGAATGCCTGGATCAGTGCGTGGGCCGCATCGTCGAAGCCCTGGAAAAAGTCGGCGGCGAAGCCTTGATCACCGCTGACCACGGTAACGTCGAGCAAATGTCCGACGCCTCCACCGGCCAGGCGCACACTGCACACACCACTGAGCCGGTGCCGTTCATTTATGTCGGCAAGCGCGATCTGAAGGTCCGTGAAGGCGGCGTGCTGGCGGACGTGGCGCCAACCATGCTGAAGTTGCTGGGCCTGGAACAACCGGCGGAAATGACCGGGACTTCGATTCTGGTGTAACCCGGTTATTCAAATCACTGCAAACCCTGTGGGAGCGGCGGTGCGACGATTCGACTTGCTCGCGAAAGCATTGTGCCAGTCGACATCAACGTTGCCTGACACACCGCATTCGCGAGCAAGCCCGCTCCCACATTGGTTTTGCGGTGTTTTTGAGTCCAGTTATCACACAGTCAGAAATGGGCATTTTTTTTGCCGCCCATGGCGGGCATACTAGGCCGTCCCTTTCCCTGGTGCCGCCCGCCCCTATGCTTCGCGTCCTGATAGCCCTAGCTCTGACATGCCTGCTCCAACCGGCCTTTGCTGACGAGCGCGCAGAAACCCAACAACAGTTGGACGCCACGCGTCAGGACATTGCCGAGCTGAAGAAACTGCTGGGTAAACTGCAGGAAGAGAAGTCCGGTGTGCAGAAGGAGCTCAAGGGCACCGAAACCGAAATGGGCAAGCTCGAGAAGCAGGTCGAAGCCCTGCAAAAAGAGCTGAAGAAAAGCGAAGCCGAGCTACAGCGCCTCGACGCAGAGAAAAAAAAACTCCAGAGCGCGCGCACTGAACAGCAACGACTGATCGCCATGCAGGCCCGCGCGGCCTACCAGAACGGTCGCCAGGAATACCTCAAGCTGCTGCTCAACCAGCAAAACCCGGAAAAATTCGCCCGTACCCTCACCTATTACGATTACCTGAGCCAGGCTCGCCTGGAGCAGTTGAAGAGTTTCAACGAAACCCTGCGCCAACTGTCCAATGTCGAGAAAGACATCGCGATGCAGCAGGCGCAATTGCTGGTGCAGCAAAGCAGCCTCGACACCCAGCGCGGCGAACTCGAGAAAGTCCGCCAGGAGCGCCAGCAAGTCCTGGCCAAACTCAATGACGACGTAAAGGCTCGCGATCAGAAACTGGCGGCGCGCGAGCAGGATCAGGCAGACCTGTCTAAAGTCCTTAAAACCATTGAAGAAACTCTGGCCCGCCAGGCCCGTGAGGCAGAAGAAGCGCGGCAGAAAGCGCTGATTGCCCAGCAGGAAGCCGAAAAAAAGCGTTTACGTGAGGCCCAGGCGCTGGCAGATGCCAACGATGACGCCCCACGCAAACCAGTCAGATCGACTCCTGGTGCACTGGTCTCCAGTTCCGGCGAGACCTTTGGCGGCCCGTTTGCATCAACCCGCGGCAAACTTCCCTGGCCTGTCGATGGTCGACTGCTCGCGCGCTTCGGTGAAACCCGTGGCGATGATGCCCGGACCAGGTGGGATGGCGTGATGATCGGCGCGTCTGCCGGCAGTGCGGTGCATGCCGTACACGGTGGGCGAGTGGTGTTCGCCGACTGGTTGCGCGGCGCCGGGCTGCTGGTGATTCTCGACCACGGCAATGGTTATTTGAGTCTGTACGGTCACAACCAGACGCTGCTCAAGTCTGCGGGTGACGTTGTAAAAGCCGGTGAGCCTATTTCCACTGTCGGTAACAGTGGCGGGCAGGACACACCAGCGCTGTATTTCGCAATTCGTCAGCAGGGTCACCCGAGTGACCCTGCGCAATGGTGCCACGCGCAAGGATAGGCGTTGAGTCACCTACATTAGGAGTTCGTTCGACATGCTGCATTTGTCCCGCCTTACCTCGCTGGCCCTGACGATCGCCCTGGTGATCGGCGCGCCTCTGGCGTTTGCCGCTCAACCAGCCCCGGCGGTTGCGCCTGCGGGCACTGCTGCGACCACCAAGGCGCCACTGCCGCTGGACGAGTTGCGCACTTTTGCCGAGGTGATGGACCGGATCAAGGCCGCTTATGTCGAACCGGTAGACGACAAGACCCTGCTGGAAAACGCCATCAAGGGCATGCTCAGCAACCTCGATCCGCATTCCGCCTACCTTGGCCCTGAAGATTTCGCCGAGCTGCAGGAAAGCACCAGTGGGGAATTCGGCGGCCTGGGTATCGAAGTCGGCGCCGAAGACGGCTTCATCAAGGTGGTGTCGCCAATTGACGACACTCCAGCCTCCAAGGCCGGCATTCAGGCCGGCGACTTCATCGTCAAGATCAACGGCCAGCCCACCCGGGGCCAGAGCATGACCGAAGCCGTCGACAAGATGCGCGGCAAGATCGGCCAGAAAATCACCCTGACCCTGGTGCGCGACGGCGGCACGCCGTTCGACGTGACCCTGGCCCGCGCCGTCATCCAGGTGAAGAGCGTCAAGAGCCAGTTGCTGGAATCGGGCTACGGTTACATCCGCATCACCCAGTTCCAGGTCAAGACCGGTGAAGAGGTTTCCAAGGCCCTGGCCAAGCTGCGCAAAGACAACGGCAAGAAGCTCAAGGGCATCATTCTCGACCTGCGCAACAACCCGGGCGGGGTGTTGCAGGCGGCGGTGGAAGTGGTCGACCACTTCATCACCAAGGGCCTGATCGTTTACACCAAGGGCCGCATCGCCAATTCCGAGCTGCGCTTCTCTGCCACCGGCAAGGACGAAAGCGAAGCCGTGCCAATGGTCGTGCTGATCAACGG